>NZ_CP115659.1:0-5118956 GCF_027886705.1 Kosakonia oryzendophytica
GTGTCACTTTCGCTTTGGCAGCAGTGTCTTGCCCGATTGCAGGATGAGTTACCAGCCACAGAATTCAGTATGTGGATACGCCCTTTGCAGGCGGAATTGAGCGATAACACGCTGGCTTTGTATGCGCCAAACCGTTTTGTCCTCGATTGGGTTAGAGACAAGTATCTCAACAATATCAATGGACTGCTGAATGACTTCTGCGGTACGGACGCCCCACAACTGCATTTTGAAGTCGGCACCCGCCCGGTCAGCCAGACGCTGAGGGAACCCGCCAGCGTTGCCGCGCCAGCGCAAGCAGCGCAAGTGGTTGTACAGCGCGCCGCGCCTGCAGCGCGTCCAGGCTGGGACAATGTGCCCGCACCGGCGGAACCGACTTACCGCTCCAACGTTAACGTCAAACATACCTTTGATAACTTTGTTGAAGGTAAATCAAACCAGCTCGCCCGTGCGGCAGCCCGCCAGGTGGCAGACAACCCCGGCGGCGCCTATAACCCGCTGTTTTTATATGGCGGAACTGGTCTCGGTAAGACTCACCTGCTGCATGCGGTGGGCAACGGCATTGTGGCGCGCAAGCCCAATGCGAAAGTGGTGTATATGCACTCCGAGCGTTTTGTCCAGGACATGGTAAAAGCCCTGCAAAACAATGCGATCGAAGAGTTTAAACGCTACTACCGTTCCGTAGATGCGTTGTTGATTGACGATATCCAATTCTTTGCTAATAAAGAACGATCCCAGGAAGAGTTTTTCCACACGTTTAACGCGCTGCTGGAAGGTAATCAGCAGATCATTCTCACTTCGGATCGTTATCCGAAAGAGATCAACGGTGTTGAGGATCGTTTGAAATCGCGCTTTGGCTGGGGCCTGACCGTTGCGATCGAACCGCCGGAACTGGAAACCCGCGTGGCGATCCTGATGAAAAAAGCAGACGAGAACGACATTCGTCTGCCGGGGGAAGTGGCTTTCTTTATTGCGAAACGTCTGCGTTCTAACGTGCGTGAGCTGGAAGGGGCGCTGAACCGCGTGATTGCTAACGCCAATTTCACCGGACGGGCGATCACCATCGATTTCGTGCGCGAAGCGCTGCGGGATCTGTTGGCGCTACAGGAAAAACTGGTCACCATCGACAATATTCAAAAGACGGTGGCGGAGTATTACAAGATCAAGGTGGCGGATCTGCTGTCCAAGCGCCGATCCCGTTCGGTAGCCCGCCCGCGCCAGATGGCGATGGCGCTGGCAAAGGAGTTGACCAACCACAGTCTGCCGGAAATCGGCGACGCGTTTGGCGGCCGCGACCATACTACCGTGCTGCATGCCTGCCGTAAGATTGAGCAGTTGCGTGAAGAAAGCCATGATATCAAAGAAGATTTTTCCAATTTAATCAGAACATTATCTTCGTGACGCTATGAAATTTACCGTTGAACGTGAACATTTATTAAAGCCGCTGCAACAGGTAAGCGGCCCACTGGGTGGACGCCCTACGTTGCCGATCCTCGGAAATCTGTTGCTTCAGGTGACCGAAGGTGCGCTGTCGTTGACCGGAACCGATCTCGAAATGGAGATGGTGGCACGCCTTGCGTTGATCCAGCCACATGAACAAGGTGCGACAACGGTTCCGGCGCGTAAGTTTTTCGACATCTGCCGTGGTTTGCCGGAAGGTGCGGAAATCGCCGTGCAGCTGGAAGGCGAGCGTATGCTGATCCGTTCCGGGCGCAGCCGTTTCTCCCTTTCCACGCTGCCCGCTGCTGACTTCCCGAATCTGGATGACTGGCAAAGCGAAGTGGAGTTCACGCTACCGCAGGCGACAATGAAACGCCTGATCGAAGCGACGCAGTTCTCCATGGCGCATCAGGACGTGCGTTACTACTTAAATGGCATGCTGTTCGAAACTGAAGGCGAAGAGCTGCGTACCGTTGCTACGGATGGGCACCGTCTGGCTGTCTGCTCCATGCCGATTGGCGAATCATTGCCAAACCATTCGGTGATCGTGCCGCGTAAAGGCGTGATTGAGCTGATGCGCATGCTCGATGGCGGCGATACCCCGCTGCGCGTGCAGATTGGCAGCAACAATATTCGCGCACACGTTGGCGATTTTATTTTTACTTCCAAGCTGGTTGATGGCCGTTTCCCGGATTATCGCCGCGTATTGCCGAAGAATCCGGACAAAACGCTGGAAGCAGGCTGTGATTTGCTGAAGCAGGCCTTTGCCCGTGCCGCTATTCTCTCGAACGAGAAATTCCGCGGCGTGCGTCTGTACGTGAGCGAGAATCAGATCAAAATCACTGCCAATAACCCGGAACAGGAAGAAGCAGAAGAGTTTCTTGATGTCACCTATGCCGGTAGCGAGATGGAAATTGGTTTTAACGTTAGCTATGTGCTGGATGTCCTGAATGCGCTGAAGTGCGAAAATGTCCGTATACTGCTGACTGACTCCGTTTCCAGCGTACAGATTGAAGATGCGGCGAGCCAAAGCGCGGCCTATGTCGTTATGCCAATGCGCTTGTAGAATCTGTAAAGGGGCTGGTTTACTTGCCATTTCGTCTTCCGGCAGTGCTCGAAATGCTCGCGTACTTCGTGTACGCTCCGCTTTCTGTGCGCTGGCGGTAAACGAACTGGCTGCGACACTCACGCCCCTGGACTGATGCCCTGAACTATGTCACTGACCCGCCTTCTGATTAAAGACTTCCGTAATATCGAGAACGCAGATCTCGCGTTATCTCCAGGCTTTAATTTCCTGGTCGGCGCCAACGGGAGCGGTAAAACCAGCGTTCTCGAAGCTATCTATACGCTCGGACATGGTCGGGCGTTTCGCAGTTTGCAAATCGGTCGTGTGATCCGTCATGAACAGGAAGCGTTTGTTCTGCATGGTCGTTTGCAGGGGGAAGAGCGCGAAACGGCTATTGGTCTGACAAAAGATAAGCTCGGCGACAGCAAAGTACGTATTGATGGCACCGACGGCCACAAAGTGGCGGAACTGGCGCTGTTAATGCCGATGCAACTGATTACGCCCGAGGGGTTTACCCTCCTTAACGGTGGCCCCAAATACCGAAGAGCGTTCCTTGATTGGGGATGTTTTCACAACGAAGCCGGTTTTTTCACCGCCTGGAGCAATCTCAAACGCTTGCTGAAACAGCGCAATGCCGCACTGCGCCAGGTAACGCATTACGCACAGTTACGCCCATGGGATAAAGAATTGATCCCCCTGGCTGAGCAGATCAGCCGCTGGCGCGCCGAATACAGCGCAGCCATTGCCGAAGATATGGCCGATACCTGCCAACAATTTTTACCTGAATTTTCCCTGACGTTTGGTTTTCAGCGCGGGTGGGAAAAAGAGACCGATTACGGTGAGGTGCTGGAGCGCAATTTTGAGCGCGACCGCATGCTGACCTACACCGCTCACGGCCCGCATAAAGCGGATTTCCGCATTCGTGCGGACGGCGCGCCGGTGGAAGATACACTGTCGCGCGGGCAGTTGAAACTTCTGATGTGCGCACTGCGTCTGGCGCAGGGGGAGTTTTTAACCCGCGAGAGCGGACGACGCTGTTTATACCTGATAGATGATTTTGCCTCAGAACTTGATGACGCGAAGCGTGGGTTGTTAGCCAGCCGCCTGAAAGCGACGCAGTCACAGGTTTTTGTCAGCGCGATCAGCGCCGAACACGTGATGGACATGTCGGACAAAAATTCGAAGATGTTCACCGTGGAAAAGGGTAAAATAACGGATTAACCCAAGACTAAATGAGCGAGAAACGTTGATGTCGAATTCTTATGACTCCTCCAGTATCAAAGTCCTGAAAGGGCTGGATGCGGTGCGTAAGCGCCCGGGTATGTATATCGGCGATACAGATGACGGCACCGGTCTGCACCATATGGTATTCGAGGTGGTAGATAACGCTATCGACGAAGCGCTCGCAGGGTACTGTAAAGACATCGTTGTCACCATCCATAGCGATAACTCCGTCTCCGTACAGGATGATGGTCGCGGTATTCCGACCGGTATTCACCCGGAAGAGGGCGTGTCTGCGGCGGAAGTGATCATGACCGTACTGCACGCAGGCGGTAAATTCGATGATAACTCCTATAAAGTTTCCGGCGGTCTGCACGGTGTAGGCGTTTCCGTGGTAAACGCCCTGTCGCAGAAACTGGAGCTGGTTATCCAGCGCGATAACAAAGTCCACCGTCAGATTTATGAACACGGCGTGCCGCAAGCTCCGCTGGCCGTAACGGGCGATACCGAAAAAACCGGTACCATGGTGCGTTTCTGGCCGAGCTATGAAACGTTCACTAACGTCACCGAATTTGAGTATGAAATTCTGGCGAAACGCCTGCGCGAGCTGTCATTCCTGAACTCTGGCGTTTCTATTCGCCTGCGCGATAAGCGCGACGGCAAAGAAGATCACTTCCACTACGAAGGCGGCATCAAAGCGTTCGTTGAGTATCTCAACAAGAACAAAACGCCGATCCACCCGAATATCTTCTACTTCTCTACCGAAAAAGACGGCATCGGCGTTGAAGTTGCGCTGCAATGGAACGACGGTTTCCAGGAAAATATCTACTGCTTTACCAACAACATTCCGCAGCGCGACGGTGGTACTCACCTTGCCGGTTTCCGCGCCGCGATGACCCGTACGCTGAACGCGTACATGGATAAAGAAGGCTACAGCAAAAAAGCCAAAGTCAGCGCGACCGGCGACGATGCCCGTGAAGGTCTGATTGCGGTGGTTTCCGTTAAAGTGCCGGATCCGAAGTTCTCCTCACAGACCAAAGATAAACTGGTCTCCTCTGAGGTGAAATCGGCGGTAGAGCAGCAGATGAACGAACTGCTGGCGGAATACCTGCTGGAAAACCCGTCTGATGCGAAAATCGTCGTCGGTAAAATTATCGATGCGGCGCGTGCCCGTGAAGCGGCGCGTAAAGCCCGTGAAATGACCCGTCGTAAAGGTGCGCTGGATCTGGCCGGCCTGCCGGGCAAACTGGCGGATTGCCAGGAGCGTGACCCGGCTCTGTCCGAACTCTACCTGGTGGAAGGGGACTCCGCGGGCGGTTCTGCGAAGCAGGGCCGTAACCGTAAAAATCAGGCGATACTGCCGCTGAAAGGTAAAATCCTTAACGTTGAGAAAGCGCGCTTCGACAAGATGCTCTCTTCGCAGGAAGTGGCGACGCTTATCACCGCTCTGGGCTGCGGCATCGGGCGCGATGAGTACAACCCGGACAAACTGCGCTATCACAGCATCATTATCATGACCGATGCGGACGTCGATGGTTCGCACATCCGTACGCTGCTGCTGACCTTCTTCTACCGTCAGATGCCGGAAATCGTTGAGCGTGGCCATGTCTACATTGCTCAGCCGCCACTGTACAAAGTGAAGAAAGGCAAGCAGGAACAGTACATCAAAGATGACGATGCGATGGATCAGTATCAGATTTCCATCGCGCTGGATGGCGCAACGCTGCACACCACCGAAGGTGCTCCTGCATTGTCGGGTGAAGCGCTGGAAAAAATGGTCTCTGAATACAACGCCACGCAGAAGATGATTGGTCGCATGGAGCGTCGTTTCCCGCGTACGCTGTTGAAAGCGCTGATTTATCAACCGACGCTGACAGAAGCCGATCTCGCTGAGGAACAGAAGGTTACGCGTTGGGTAAATGCGCTGGTCAGCGATCTGAACGAGAATGAGCAGCACGGTAGCCAGTGGAAGTTCGATGTGCGCAAGAACAACGAGCTGAACCATTTCGAGCCGATCATTCGCGTACGTACTCACGGTGTGGATACCGATTATCTGCTGGATAACGAATTCGTTACCGGTGGCGAATACCGCCGTATTTGCACCCTCGGCGAGAAGCTGCGCGGTCTGATGGAAGACGACGCCTTTATCGAACGTGGTGAGCGTCGTCAGCCGGTTGCCAGCTTTGAACAGGCGCTGGACTGGTTGGTGAAAGAGTCACGTCGTGGTCTTGCTATCCAGCGTTATAAAGGTCTGGGTGAAATGAACCCGGAACAGCTGTGGGAAACCACCATGGATCCGGACAGCCGCCGCATGTTGCGCGTCACGGTAAAAGATGCGATTGCTGCGGATCAGCTCTTCACAACCCTGATGGGGGATGCCGTAGAACCGCGTCGCGCCTTTATTGAAGAGAACGCCCTGAAAGCCGCGAATATCGATATTTAATCGTCTTTCTGACCGGGTAACAGAGGCCGGATACGGTATAAGCCGCCATCCGGCATGAAAAAGGGGAATCCAGGTTCCCCTTTTCGGCCCCTTTTTCCTCCCGTCGCGCTGCTGTTTTTTGAGCGGAATCGCGTTAGCATGAGTCCGGAAATATCTCACCTGGGGACCTCATGGCTATCAAACTTATTGCAATCGATATGGACGGCACGCTGTTGCTGCCCGATCACACCATCTCTCCCGCTGTTAAAAATGCCATTGCTGCGGCACGCGAACGCGGCGTCAATGTCGTGCTCACCACCGGTCGGCCATACGCAGGCGTTCACAGCTATATGAAAGAGCTGCATATGGAGAGGGAAGGCGATTATTGCATCACCTATAACGGCGCACTGGTGCAGAACGCCAGCGACGGTAGCACCGTAGCGCAAACGGCGCTGAGCTATGACGATTACCGCTATCTTGAAAAATTGTCCCGTGAAGTGGGTTCGCACTTTCACGCGCTGGATCGCAACACCCTTTACACCGCCAACCGCGATATCAGCTACTACACGGTGCATGAATCCTACGTTGCCACCATTCCGCTGGTCTTCTGCGAAGCGGAAAAAATGGATCCGGCGACCCAGTTCCTCAAAGTGATGATGATTGACGACCCGGTAATCCTGGACCAGGCCATTGCCCGCATCCCGCAGGAAGTGAAAGAGAAATACACGGTGCTGAAAAGCGCGCCGTACTTCCTCGAAATCCTCGATAAACGCGTCAATAAAGGCACCGGTGTGAAATCCCTTGCAGAGGCTTTGAACATCAAACCGGACGAGATCATGGCGATTGGCGATCAGGAAAACGACATCGCCATGATTGAATACGCAGGCGTTGGCGTGGCGATGGACAACGCAATCCCATCGGTGAAAGAGGTGGCGAACTTTATCACCAAATCCAATCTGGAAGACGGCGTTGCTTACGCGATTGAGAAGTTTGCGCTGAACTGAGTTCAGCCAACACGCGCGTGAAGAACCATAAAGTGAGATGTAGGCTAACGCCGCGCATTGCTATACCCTGAAGCGATATTTTGGCTTCAGGGTACTTTCATGAAACAACTCACCTTTGCCCCCCGCAATCATCAACTGACCAACACCCAAACCTGGACACCGGACAGCCAGTGGCTGGTGTTTGACGTCCGCCCTTCTGGCGCATCGTTTACCGGTAAAACCATCGAGCGAGTCAATGTGCAGACCGGGGCGGTGGAGGTGCTGTATACCGCTCCTGATGGCGCGCATGTGGGGGTGGTAACGGTAAATCCGCAGACTGAAAAGTACGTCTTCATTCATGGCCCGGAGAACCCGGACGCCGACTGGCAATACGACTTTCATCATCGCCGTGGTGTGGTGACGGAAAATGGCTCAACCCATAATCTCGATGCAATGGATATCACCGCGCCTTACACCCCCGGCGCGCTGCGCGGTGGCTCACATGTGCATGTCTTTAGCCCGAATGGCGAATTCATCAGCTTTACCTATAACGACCACGTTATGCATGAGCGTTCCCCGGCGCTGGATTTACGCAACGTCGGCGTTGCTGCGCCATTTGGCCCGGTTAACCCACCCTGCACGCATGCTCGTGAGTACGGCGGCAGCCACTGGAGCGTGCTGGTAAGCCGCACGACGCCTGCGCCTGTTCCGGGTAGTGACCAGATTAACCGGGCGTACGAAGAGGGCTGGGTGAGCAACCAGCAGCTGGCGTTTATTGGCGACACGCTGTCGCTGACCGGTGAAAAAGTGCCGGAGCTATTCATTGTTACGCTCCCTCACAATGAACAGGGCTGGAAAACAGCGGGCGACGCACCGCTACAAGGAACGCCGGATACCCTGCCCGCACCGCCGCAGGGCGTGGTGCAACAACGTCTGACCTTTACCCACCATAAACCTTTTCCGGGTCTGGTGAATGTGCCGCGTCACTGGGTGCGCAGCCATCCGCAAGCGATGCAGATTGCGTTTCTGATGCGCGACGACCAGGGCATTGTTCAACTCTGGTTAATCAGCCCGAATGGCGGCGAGCCGCGCCAGCTGACGCAAACCACCAGCGGGATCCAGTCGGCGTTTAACTGGCATCCTTCGGGTAAGGCGCTGGGATTTGTTCTGGAAAACCGTATTGCGCTGTGCGACGCGCAACGCGGAGAGATAACCTTTTTGACTTCCGATCATGGAAATCCGCCGTCGGCAGATGCGGTGGTCTTTTCGCCGGATGGCAAAAAGATTGCGTGGATGCAAGACGTGGACGGTTTCCGCCAGTTATGGATGACGGAAACCGGGCTGTAGTTTAGTGGGTGGGCATCGGTGCGGGCGGGATAACGGAATTGGTGGCAAAGTTTTCCTGTTCGCTCTTTTCCACCCGCGATTTTATTGAGTTATCACGACGAAACAGATCCCATGGCAGCAGTAAGGTGTCCATCACCGCTGTGAAAGGCATATCCAGAACCACCAGCGATTTCATGCCAATACCGGTGTCATCGTCCGCCATCATGGCCGAACTGGCTCGCGTGCCGGGATAAACCCCTTCTTTGCCGCCGGTGTGCGACATGACGCTGGAGCATCCCGATAACACCATTCCGCAGAACAACACAAAAACTACCAGAATATTTTTCATCATTGGCTAATCATCGTTATTGGCAGTGTGAACACCGTTCCGCGATTATGGCTTTTCCGCAGAGTAAAAAATCAGCGTTCGGGTTCCGCTCTGTGGCGGCATTCGCACTTTGACCATTTGTGCTGTAACCCCAGTCTAAGCGTTGCCACAGAAAGTGCAAAAAAAAGTCGATATTTGCCCCTTGAAATCATTACTGCCAGCCACATTTTAGGAATAGAGCCGGGGACACGCCGTAAGGGTGTTTGGCTACTGTTGCATGGCCTGTCCATTGTGGAAGGCAAATAACAATCTCGCTGATGTCAGGAGCTTTATGTATGCGTAACTTCGATCTTTCTCCGCTTTACCGTTCTGCTATTGGTTTCGACCGTCTGTTTAATCTGCTGGAAAACAATCAAAGCCAAAGCAATGGCGGTTACCCTCCGTACAACGTGGAATTAGTGGACGAAAACCACTACCGCATCGCTATCGCCGTGGCGGGGTTTGCTGAAAGTGAACTGGAGATCACCGCGCAGGACAACTTGCTGGTGGTAAAAGGCTCCCATACCGCCGAGCAAAAAGAACGTACCTATCTCTATCAGGGCATCGCCGAACGTAACTTTGAGCGTAAATTCCAGTTGGCCGAAAATATCCATGTCCAGGGTGCTAACCTGGTCAATGGTCTGCTGTACGTCGAACTCGAACGCGTGATCCCGGAAGAGAAAAAACCGCGTCGCATCGAAATTAACTGATTTATTCCGGGTCGCGCTGGCGGCCCATTCCGAACATGCTCGCCGACAGGGAGCATATGCGAGCCGCGTGCTCGCAGGTATTTACTCGCTTCTTTGAAGGAGAAACACAATGCGTAATTACGACTTATCCCCCCTGCTGCGTCAGTGGATCGGTTTCGACAAACTGGCCAACGCGCTGCAAAGCACCACTGAGCAACAGACCTTTCCGCCTTACAACATTGAAAAGGGCGATGACAACCACTACCGCATTACCCTGGCGCTGGCGGGCTACCGTCAGGAAGAGCTGGATATCCAACTGGAAAGCGGTCGTCTGACTATCAAAGGGACGCCGGAAAAACCCGCCAACGAACCGAAATGGCTGCATCAAGGGCTGATCATCCAGCCGTTCAGCCTGAGCTTTACGCTGGCTGATTTTATGGAAGTTTCCGGCGCTACGTTCAATAACGGTTTACTGCATATTGATCTGCTGCGAAATCTCCCGGAAACGGCAGCCCCACAGCGTATCGCCATTAGCGAGCGCCCGGCCTTAACCAGCTAATGTCAGCGATAAGAAAGCGCCGCCCGTCGGCGCTTTTTTTATGCGCGCCGTTTGTACCAATATCCTCCTTCCCCCGCATTGACGCTATCACGAGAGGCAACAAAAGCCGCGCGCTTTGTGCGCCATCACCCATACAAGCACGGCTGCCTCTGCCAGAATCGAAATAGTCATCATGTGGAAGGAAGCATTCATGAGTGATATCGCGTTAACAGTAAGCATACTGGCGCTGGTCGCGGTTGTCGGTTTGTGGATCGGTAATGTGAAGATACGCGGCGTCGGTTTTGGCATTGGCGGCGTGTTATTCGGTGGGATCATTGTCGGGCACTTTGTTGACCAGTTGGGTGTACCCTTAAGCAGTCCGATGCTCCATTTCGTGCAGGAGTTTGGTCTGATCCTCTTTGTCTATACCATCGGCATTCAGGTGGGGCCGGGTTTTTTTGCCTCTTTGCGTGTTTCTGGTCTGCGGCTCAATTTGTTTGCCATTCTGATTGTTATCCTCGGCGGCCTGGTAACCGCTATCCTGCATAAAATTTTTGCCATTCCATTACCAGTGGTGCTCGGTATTTTTTCCGGCGCGGTCACTAACACGCCAGCGCTCGGGGCCGGGCAGCAGATCCTGCGCGATTTGGGCGTACCCGGCGCAGCGGTTGATCAAATGGGGATGAGCTATGCGATGGCCTACCCGTTTGGGATTTGCGGTATTTTGCTGACCATGTGGCTGCTGCGGGTGCTGTTTCGCGTCAACGTTGAGGACGAAGCGCGGCAGCATGACGCCACCCTGAGTCACGGCACGTCGCTTATCCGCACCATCAATATTCGCGTCGAAAACCCGAACCTCAACAATATGGCGATTCAGGATGTGCCCATTCTCAACAGCGATAAAATCATCTGCTCGCGGTTAAAAAGGGCTGATTTGCTGATGGTGCCCTCGCCCACGACACTGATTCAGTCCGGGGACTTGCTACACCTGGTCGGGCTGCCAGCAGACCTGCACAACGCACAACTGGTCATCGGCCAGGAGGTGGACACCTCGTTGTCGACACGCGGGACGGATTTACGCGTTGAGCGGGTGGTGGTGACTAACGAGAAAGTGCTGGGGAAAAAAATCCGCGACCTGCACTTTAAAGAGCGGTACGACGTGGTGATCTCCCGGCTTAATCGTGCGGGGGTGGAGCTGGTCGCCAGTAGCGATGCTGGCCTGCAATTTGGCGACATTCTCAATCTGGTCGGCCGTCCGTCGGCTATTGAAGCGGTAGCCAATGAAGTCGGCAATGCGCAGCATAAACTGCAACAGGTGCAAATGCTGCCGGTGTTTATCGGTATCGGGCTGGGGGTGTTACTGGGCTCAGTACCGGTTTTTGTGCCGGGTTTTCCGGTCGCACTGAAATTAGGTCTGGCGGGCGGCCCGCTGATTATGGCGCTGATCCTCGGGCGTATTGGCAGCGTAGGCACGCTGTACTGGTTTATGCCGCCGAGTGCTAACCTGGCGTTGCGTGAGCTGGGGATTGTGCTGTTCCTGGCGGTGGTTGGGCTGAAATCCGGGGGGGATTTTATCGCCACGCTGACGCATGGCGATGGGTTGAACTGGATGTGTTACGGCATTTTTATCACCGCCATTCCGCTGATCACCGTTGGCGTACTGGCGCGGATGCTGGCGAAGATGAACTATCTGACCCTGTGCGGCATGCTGGCGGGGTCAATGACCGATCCCCCTGCGCTGGCCTTTGCTAACGGCCTGCATGCCACCAGCGGGGCGGCTGCGCTCTCCTATGCCACGGTGTATCCGTTGGTGATGTTTCTGCGCATTATCACCCCGCAGCTACTGGCGGTGATCTTCTGGGGGCTGGGGTAAGGACATATCAGGGTGGATGCGCCGTAGGTGGTAATCCACCTGGTAATCACGGGTATTGCGGAACATGACGGAATAGTTGAGAAACTCGCCGCTGTCGCTGTAGGACAGAGAGGTAATACGCAGCAGCGGCGTGTGTTCTTCAACATTAAGTACCATTGCTACCTGTTTATCCGCCAGCACCGGCGTCAGGCTTTCGTAATTGCCGCTGATGGAAATACCGCACTCCTTCTCGATATAGTCGAATTTAGACCCTTCGAGATGCGCCAGCGAGAGAGTGCGGAACAGCTTCACCGGCATATAGCTATCTTCCAGCATTAAGGGTTTGCCTTCGACATAGCGCACCCGGCGCGAAAAGTAGATCCGCTCATTAATTTGGATGCGTAACTGGCTGGCGATAGCGGGCGGCGCGGGCATCACTTCAAACAGCAGCACCTGGCTGTGTACCTCCTTCCCCTGTTGACGCAGTACTTCCACCAGTCCGGTCAGATTGGTGGTTTCGTGGTGTACATCTTTGCGCGTCACATAGGTGCCACTGCCGTGGCGGCGCACCACCAATCCCCAACCTACCAGCAAGTCGATCGCCTTGCGGATGGTCATCCTCGCCACGCCAAATTCCAGCGCCAGTATTTTTTCACCAGGCAGCGGGCTGCCAATGTGGTAATCCGACGAATTCAGCCGCAGGCGTAATCGTTCGGCAATGGATTTATAGATCACCTGTAGACCTCTTTAGGGGCATAACGCCGGGAATAGGGGGTGAGCCTGTCTATTTTTATGATGAAAAGTAGACCTGACAGAGCCAAATAAAACCATGAGGGCTATCACGGATCGCAGCGGCGCACCCTGCTCGCACTGAAGCAAATTCTTATGCTCATTTCAGGCCAATACACCATAACAAGGCCTCTACCCCTACAGGTTGTTCAATGAGGATTTGAAAATGCTCAGTCAAATACAACGTTTTGGCGGCGCCATGTTTACCCCGGTGTTGCTGTTTCCCTTCGCCGGTATGGTGGTTGGGATCGCTATCATGCTGCGCAACCCGCTGTTCGTCGGAGAAGCACTGACCACACCCGACAACCTCTTTGCGCAGATCGTTCACATTATTGAAGAAGGCGGCTGGGCGGTGTTTCGTAATATGCCGTTGATTTTCGCCGTCGGTTTACCCATTGGCCTGGCGAAGCAGGCCCAGGGCCGCGCCTGTCTCGCTGTGTTGATTAGCTTCCTGACCTGGAACTATTTTATTAATGCCATGGGGATGACCTGGGGCCATTTCTTTGGTGTCAACTTTGCAGCAGACCCTGTTACCGGTAGCGGATTAACACTGATTGCCGGTATTAAAACCCTTGATACCAGCATTATCGGCGCGATCGCTATTTCCGGCCTTGTGACGGCGATACATAACCGCTACTTCGATAAACCATTGCCGGTCTTCCTCGGCATTTTCCAGGGGACATCGTTTGTGGTGATTATCGCATTCCTGGCGATGATCCCCTGCGCCTGGTTAACGCTGTTGGGCTGGCCGAAAGTGCAACTGGGCATTGAGTCGTTACAGGCGTTCTTACGTTCCGCCGGGGCGCTGGGCGTGTGGGTCTACACCTTCCTGGAGCGCATCCTGATCCCGACCGGGCTGCATCACTTTGTTTATGGGCCGTTTGTTTTTGGTCCGGCGGCAGTGGAAGGCGGCATTCAGGTGTACTGGGCGCAGCATTTACAGGAATTTAGCCAGAGCACCGAAGCGTTGAAAACCCTCTTCCCGCAAGGTGGTTTTGCCCTGCACGGTAACTCGAAAGTGTTCGGTTCCGTCGGTATTGCGCTGGCGTTGTGGTACACCGCATCGCCGGAAAACCGTGTTAAAGTTGCAGGCTTACTGATCCCCGCCACACTCACGGCAGTGCTGGTGGGCATTACCGAACCGCTTGAGTTTACCTTCCTGTTTATCTCCCCGCTCTTATTTGCTGTTCACGCCGTGCTGGCCGCCAGTATGGCGACGGTGATGTACAGCTTTGGCGTGGTGGGCAATATGGGGGGCGGCCTGCTTGACCAGTTCTTACCGCAGAACTGGATCCCCATGTTTCATAACCATGCGGCGATGGTGCTGACACAGATTGGCATCGGTCTCTGTTTTACCGCGCTCTATTTCCTGGTTTTCCGCACGCTGATTGTACGCCTCAACCTCAAAACGCCGGGGCGGGAAGCGAGTGAAGTGAAGCTCTACAGCAAAGCGGACTATAAAGCAGCGCGAGGTCACACCACGGCTCCGGTTGCGGCGCAAACGAGCCAGGCTGCTGGTTTCCTGAAAGCACTTGGCGGCACGGCGAATATTGAAAGCATTAACAACTGTGCGACACGGTTACGTATCACGCTGAATGATATGGCGAAAACCGACAGCGACGATGTTTTCAAAGCGCTGGGCGCGCATGGCGTAGTGCGGCGCGGTAACGGCATTCAGGTGATTGTCGGGCTGCATGTTCCTCAAGTGCGTGAACAGCTTGAATTCCTTATGAAAATCCCTGTAACGAACGAACTATCCACTCTGTCGGAGGCTGTATAATGAAAAAATTCTCTGTGGTAATCGCCGGCGGCGGTAGCACCTTTACACCGGGTATCGTCCTGATGTTGTTGGCTAACCGCGATCGCTTTCCTCTCCGCGCGCTTAAATTTTATGACAACGATGGCGCGCGTCAGGAAACCATCGCCGAGGCCTGTAAAATTATTCTCCGTGAGCAGGCACCAGACATCGACTTTAGCTACACCACCGATCCGAAAACCGCCTTTAGCGATGTGGATTTTGTCATGGCGCATATTCGCGTGGGCAAATACCCGATGCGCGAAAAAGACGAGAAAATCCCGCTGCGCCACGGTGTGGTGGGGCAGGAAACCTGCGGTCCGGGTGGGATCGCTTACGGTATGCGTTCTATTGGCGGCGTACTGGAGCTGGTGGATTATATGCAGCAGTATTCGCCCAATGCCTGGATGCTCAACTACTCCAACCCGGCGGCGATTGTCGCGGAAGCAACCCGTCGCCTGCGCCCACAGGCGAAAATCCTCAATATCTGCGATATGCCTATCGGCATCGAAGGCCGGATGGCGCAGATAGTCGGCCTGCCCGATCGTAAAGCAATGCGGGTGCGTTACTACGGGCTTAATCATTTTGGCTGGTGGACATCGATTGAGGATCAGAACGGCAACGATTTAATGCCGAAATTACGCGAATATGTCGCGAAAAATGGTTATGTTCCACCCGCAAAAGATGAACATACCGAAGCGAGCTGGAACGACACTTTTGCCAAAGCAAAAGATGTCCAGGCGCTGGATCCGGATACCATGCCGAACACCTACCTGAAGTATTACCTCTTCCCGGATTACGTTGTCGCTCACTCTAACCCTGAACGTACCCGTGCGAATGAAGTGATGGATCACCGTGAAAAACAGGTTTTTAGTGCATGCCGCGCGATTATTGAAGCGGGGAAATCATCTGCCGGTGAGCTGGAGATCGACGAACATGCGTCTTACATCGTTGATCTGGCGACCGCCATTGCCTTTAACACCCAGGCGCGAATGCTATTGATTGTGCCGAATAACGGCGCGATCCATAACTTCGACGCCGACGCGATGGTGGAGATCCCTTGCCTTGTGGGGAAAAACGGCCCGGAACCGTTGACGGTCGGCGATATTCCACACTTCCAGAAAGGGTTGATGAGCCAGCAGGTGGCGGTAGAGAAACTGGTGGTGGACGCCTGGGAACAGCATTCCTACCAGAAGTTGTGGCAGGCTCTCACCCTGTCGAAAACCGTCCCCAGCGCCTCTGTCGCCAAAGCCATCCTTGATGATTTGGTAGAAGCAAACAGAGATTACTGGCCTGAACTGCATTAATCCTCGCGACCGGCATCATCAGGATGCCGGTCCTTTACGTGAAACGTGTCGAAAAAAACGGTCGTATCCGCTACTTTGTTGACCAGAACCACAACAAGGAGTCCCCATGAAGATCTCCCGCGTCGGCGAAGCGCCGGATTATCGCTTCTCGCTGGCTAACGAGCGCACCTTTCTGGCATGGATCCGCACGGCGCTGGGCTTTCTGGCGGCGGGCGTGGGTCTGGACCAACTTGCCCCGCAGTTTGCCACCCCCTTGATCCGCGAAGTGCTGGCGCTGTTGCTGTGCCTGTTTTCCGGTGCTCTGGCGCTGTACGGTTATCTGCGCTGGCTACGTAATGAGAAAGCGATGCGCCTGAAAGAGGATCTGCCTTACACCGGAGCGTTACTGGTCATCAGTGTTGCTCTGCTGATGGTGGCGCTGGTAGTGATGGGGCTGGTGTTCTATGGCGGGTAGCCGTAAGGCCCGCCGTGAGGGCGATCCCGGGCTGCAACCTGAACGTACGTCGCTGGCGTGGCTGCGCACGTTATTTGGCTATGGCGCGTTGATGGCGCTGGCGGTTCGACACAACTGGCAGCACTCCGGTATGCCATTCTGGATCTCGCTGGCCGTGCTGGCGCTGGCGGCGGGTTTGCTGTGGCGCTATACGCGCAAACGTATCGTCATGGATGTTGAAAAAGATGATTTTGCCCAGGCGGGCGCAATACGTGACAAATTATTGATCTCCCTCGCGGTGCTCTCCCTCGCGTTACTGTTTGCTGTAACCCATATACGCCAGCTACTTCTATTTCTTTGAGGAGATTGCATGCCAGGCTGTCACGTTATGGCCAAGCCCGCCAGTTCGCGCTGCAACCTTAACTGCCGTTACTGTTTTTATATTGAAAAACAGCAGCAAAGCGTTATGGACGACGCCACGCTGGAGGCATTTATCCGCCAGCAGATCGCGGCTCAACCCGACAACGCCATTGTGCCGTTTGCCTGGCAAGGTGGGGAACCAACACTCTGCGGGCTGGATTTTTTCCGCCGCGTTGCCGCGTTGCAAAAGCAGTACGCTGACGGCAAACGTATCGAAAACGCCTTTCAGACCAATGGCCTCTTGCTGAACGACGACTGGTGTCGCTTTTTTCGCGAGCATGGCTGGCTGGTGGGGATTTCCATTGATGGCCCGGCGGATTTGCATGATGCCTATCGCGTTAATCGCAGCGGTAAACCTTCGCATCATCATGTCGTGAATGCCATCCAGTTGCTGGTGAAACACCGGGTTGAGTTCAATCTGCTGTGCGTCGTCAATGCGCTGAATAGCCAGCAGCCGCAACGCCTGTACCGCTATTTACGCAGTCTTGGCACGCCATTTTTGCAATTTATCCCGCTGGTCGAACAGGATGCGCAGGGGCAATTAACCGCTGAGTCGGTGAGCGGCGATGCGTGGGGAACCTTCCTGAATACGGTGTTTGATAGATGGGCGCTGGACGATATTGGTCGGGTGTACGTCCAGCTTTTTGATTCGACGCTGGGCGTGTGGAGCGGCTACCCGTCGCAAATGTGCACGTTTGGTGAAACCTGCGGCCATGCGTTTGCACTGGAGGCCAATGGTGATATGTATGCCTGCGATCACTATGTCTACCCTGATTATCGCCTGGGCAATCTGCATCAGATCCCGATTAGCGAGATCAATGCCAGCCGCGACGCCACGGCTTTCGGGCAGAGCAAAAAAACCACCCTCAGCGATGAGTGTCGCCACTGCGAAGTGCTGCGGTTTTGCCAGGGCGATTGCCCGAAGCACCGCATTCAGCGGGGAAAGAGCGCGTTGTGCGAAGGCTATCGCCGTTTTTTCAGCCACACCGCGCCGCACATGCGCGTGATGCGTGACCTGCTTCGCCAGCGGCGTTCCCCAATGGAGTTGATGGCAATTCTGCGCAAATCGGGCTGATTTATCGCGCTGTTGCCAGATACTGTGCCATCTCGTCAGCAGGCACCATACCGCCGCCGGTCGCCCATACCAGATGCGTGGCCTGTGCGAGTTGACTGTTGCTGAACCCGTGTAGCCGATGGTAAGTCGTATCGGTGCAGATCTGCTGTGGCCCGGCCATCCCTGCCAGCGCCGAGGGCTCCAGTTGAATGCCCTCTTCCTGCGAAAGCCAACTGAGCAGGCTATAAAGCGTGCGATCATCGACGGTGTAGAAACCATCCAGCAGGCGCTCCATTGCCCGACCGACAAAGCCGGAGGCGCGCCCTACCGCCAGTCCATCGGCGGCAGTCAGGTTATCTATCCCCAGATCCTGCACGGCAATGCCGTCATGCAAGCCGGTATAAACCCCTAACAACATGCACGGGGAGTGCGTCGGTTCTGCGAAAATACAGTGTACATCATCGCCAAAAGCCAGTTTCAGACCGAATGCCACACCACCGGGGCCGCCGCCCACGCCGCAAGGCAGATAGACAAACAACGGGTGCGCGCGATCGATGACTTTACCGAGGCGGGTAAATTGATCTTTGAGGCGCTGCCCGGCGACGGCGTAGCCTAAAAACAGCGTGCGCGAGTTTTCATCATCGATAAAAAAGCAGTTTGCATCGTTCGCCGCCGCCAGCCGCCCTTGTTCAACGGCGACACCGTAATCCTCTGCGTATTCCACTACCTTCACGCCGTGGCTGCGCAATTTGGCCTTTTTCCACGCCCGCGCATCGGCAGACATATGCACAGTGACGTTAAAACCGAGGCGCGCGCTGATGATGCCAATCGACAGGCCGAGGTTGCCGGTGGAGCCGACGGCAATGCTGTACTGGCCGAAAAAGCGTGCGAACGTCGGTGACAACAGCTTGCCGTAATCATCCTGTTCACTCAGTAACCCGGCGGCAATAGCGAGTTTTTCTGCATGCGTCAGAACTTCATAAATGCCACCCCGGGCTTTGATCGAGCCGGAAATCGGCAAGTGGCTGTCTTTTTTCAGCCATAATTCGCCGGTTACTGCCGGGCCAATACGACGCTGCATCGCGGGGATCGGCACCACCTCCGATTCAATAATGCCCTGGCTTACGGCCGTTTCCGGAAAGGCCTGCGCCAGAAACGGCGCAAAACGGGCAAGACGTGCGTGTGCGTCGTGAACATCTTGCGCACTCAGGCCAACATGCGGCAAAGCCTGCGCAACAGAGGTAGTATTAGGGTTAAACCAGCGCGTTTCTTGCAGGTCGATCAGTTGCTTAACCAGCGGGTACTGCTGGATGAGTTTCTCAATATCGGCGTTTTTCATCGGTTCACTTTTGTCGGGAGTGGATGCGTAAAGAAAACAGGAATACGCTGTGGGCGCAAGTATGGAGAGTCAGTGAGAATTTATTACGCTTTGGCGCTACACCTGGGGCGCCAAAGCATGATAAATACATGTAATCACCCCTAATTTTCGCAAGGTCAACTGTGTTAAAGCCACTGATTACTGCTGTTATGTTGCTGGCGACAACCCCTGCGTTTGCCGCCGATACTCCGCTAACGGCGGCGCATTACGCGCAACAGTTAGGGGTGGGAATGGACGTCGACTGGGCGCGCACTGACCGCGGTATCCGCGAATTTGATCCGCTGATTGTGCGCGACTTTTATAACGTTGGGATCCGCCATGTCCGCATTCGTGTGGCTGACCCGATGACGGAAGCTCGCTTAATCCACCTGCGTAAACTGGTGGAAGCTTGTGAAGAGTACGGTGTGATCCCGGTGATCTCCTACCAGGCAGACAGCTTTAAAGCCGACCCGGATGCAAAAAACGAAGCTCAACTGGTGGCATGGTGGAGCACCGTCGCCACGTTTTTTGGCACAGATCACCCGATGCTCGGTTTTGATGTCATTTATGAACCGGCCGATAAACTCAACCATGATTTGCCTGCGCTCAACCGCGCCTATGAAAAAGTCGTCAAAACCCTGCACGATATCGATCCTCAGCGCATGATTTTTATTGCGCCGCGTATGCGTGCAGCACCGGAAGACCTGACTTCTCTGAAGTTGCCAGCACGCAGCCAGAGTTATTTACTGGCGGAGTGGCATATCTTCCCGTGGGGACCGCTGAAAAATAACGGTAAATACCCGTGGACGTCGGGCACGGCGGCGGAGAAAGCAGCGATCCGCGGGCGCATTAACCTTGCTCTGCACTGGCAGCAGAAAACCGGTCATGCCAGCTGGGTTGGGGGATGGGCGGTAGGTGAGTCGATGAAAAGCATGCCCACGGAGTCGCAAATGGCGTTCGCCAACTTTATGGCTTGCGAATTGAGTCGGGCGAAAATCCCTTATGCCATTAATGCGGACACGCAGTTTTACGATGGCGAAGAGGGTGCATGGCGGCCCGCGCCGGAGCCGCTGCTGAAAGTGATGATCACGCCGGAGTGTGAAAAGCCCGACGTGAAGCCGGGCCACCATGAAGCTAGATCATCTGCTCATGGCGCGCAGAGCGCGACGCCAGCGGTAGCCAGCACAACAGAATCAAAAGAGCCGCCAGCGTCATCAGCATCCCAAGGCTAAACTGGCCGTTTTGCGGCAGTTGGGCTGACAACCACGCCAGACCACCGGAGCCGATGTTCTGTAAGCCGCCGACCAGCGCACCGGCAGTGCCTGCCAGAAACGGGAAGGGCTCCATTGCGCCGCTGGTCGCCAGAGGGAACAGCATCCCGGCACCGAAGAAGAACAGTGCAGCGGGAACCAGTAGCGTCCAGATGGTCATCACCCCAAACCAGCCGGGGATCCACATCATTAACCCGGCCGCCAGGCAACTGATCACCGATTGCCACATCAGGGAAGAGAAACGTTTGTTCTGCCGACCAGCAAACCACGCGCCGAAAAACGCCGCCGGGATTGGCAGAATAAACAGAATGCTTACCGTCATGCTGTTGAGACCTAATACGCCGCCCATCAATACGCCGGAGCTGGCCTCAAACACCGCAATCCCCGCCAGTCCGCCAATCAGCATCAGCAGATAGCAGTTAAATGCGGTATTGCCGAACAGGACCTTGTAGCTGTCCATCAGTCGCATGCGTGGCGCTTCGGTGGGCCGGGTTTCCGGCATCCAGCGCGCCATGCTGAAGGTCACCACCGCGCACAGTGCCAGCAGGAAAACAAAACAGGCGCGCCAGTTCACCAGCGTATTCAGTACCCCGCCGATTAACGGCGCCAGTAAAGGACTCACCAGAATGCCCATATTCAACAGGCTGTTGGCATGCCGCAGTTCGGTACCGGCGTAAAGGTCGCGCGGCAACGTTCGAGCCATCACACCGCCGACGCCGGTACCGACGCCCTGAAGCGCGCTGGCGAGGATTAGCACCGTTAAGCTGTGGGTGGTGATGGCAATCACCGTCGCCAGCATAAAGATGGTCATCCCGGCGAGGATCACCGGGCGACGCCCGATGCGGTCCGCCAGCGGACCATAAAAAAGCTGTGATACGCCGTAGGTCAGCAGGTAGGCCGCCATCACGCTTTGCACCGCTCCTTCACGGACATTCAGGTCGTGTGCCATATCGGCAATGGCCGGAATATAAATGGTTTGCGCCATCTGCCCGACGGCGACCAGGAGCACCAGCATCAATAACAAATTGACGTTTCTCTGCCTTTTCATTTCGCTGATTACTTTTAGAAAATGGGAAATTAAAGAATAAGTTGCTGCTGTACAGCCTTAATGCGAGAGGAATCTACCACAGTAAGATGACAGAACCACTATGGAAGGCAGCAAAGACAACGCTGCATCAGGCAGGATTTGTAAACAATATTCGGCAACTTTTGTTGCCAGTTTGCATCATGAAAGGCGCAACAAAATAGCGCCGGCGGCAATGCCAAACGCTGCGGCTATACGCAGTCCGGCGACGTTCTCTTTTAACAGCACAAAGGCAATAATCGCGCCGAACAGAATCGACGTTTCGCGCAGTGCGGCCACCACCGCCAACGGCGCTTGCGTCATGGCCCACAGGGCCAGCCCATAAGATCCCATGGTGCCAATACCGCCAGGCAGACCTATTTTCCAGTTGGCAACCAGATAACGGCTCACCGCTTGCCGCCGCGCCAGCATTGCCCAACACAACAAGCAAAATCCGTTGAGGAAAAAGGTCCACAGTGAGTAACCCAGCGCAGATCCTGCGAGGCGCACGCCGGTACCGTCTACCAGCGTATACCCGGCAATAAAGCAGGAGTTGAGCAGCGCCAGCCAAATTCCTTTGCGTGACTGGTTTCGCCCATTAAACGCCATGCCGAGAATGGAGAGGCAAACCACGGCAATCCCTCCCCATGCGGTGAAGGAAAGCGAATCACCCAATATCAGCACGCTTATCACCGCCACCAGCAATGGTGCAGTGCCACGCATCAGGGGGTAGGTCTGGCTCATGTCTGAAACCTGATACGTTTTTGCTACCAGTACGGTGTAAACCACCTGCAACGCGCAACTTGCCGCGAGATACGGCGCGCTGGCAAGGTCAGGTTGGGGGGAAAAGGGGAGTAAAATCAGCGCAATGAATGACGCAGAGCCACTTACGGCGATAGCAGAATAGAGTTTATCGCTGCCTGCTTTCACAATGGCGTTCCAGCTTGCGTGTAGCAGGGCGGCGAACAGCAGAATGCAGAAAACAGAAAAAGTCATAATGGGTTGCGTCAGTGGAGTGTCAGCAAAAGGTAACATGCTGCTGTGCATTGAAGCCAGATGACGGGTGTTAAAGAGGGGCGGTTTCCCGCCCCTCTTTTGTGCGGCTTGAACCTGAATTACCGCAGGTATTTCAGGACGGCATCAAGCAGTTGCAGTAACGCAACAATGAGTTTCAGGATCAGAATCGTCATCTCCATTCCGCCCATACGCTTCTCCTCGGGTTAAGGAGCACCGGCTGACGTACCTTTCCGCTGCCTGTTGTCAGCCTTGTTGTTGGCGTAACGCAGTGTGCTCTCATTAGGGTTAAGGTACTGACGGCACCACCCGTTTCAGCCAGGACTTTATCTGCGCCGTAGAACAGCGGCCCCCACACACCGATTACAAGGTCAGTATATATTAATACTGTTTATATATACAGTATTATCTGGACGATTTTCGCGCCGTGAACCATAATGAATGCGGGGTAAACCGCCCGAAAATTGCGCGAATACTAAAATTGCCGTATAGTTTCGCTGTTGACGTAACGCAGTGTGTTTTGCGGCGACCAACCGCGAAAAGCTGTTAAAAACCTCGCTCCGGCGGGGTTTTTTGTTTTCATGCCCTGTGCAAACAAACGTGATCTATGGCTCACTTTTCTGCCGGTGCGTAAAAAGCAGTTGTCGGCGGCTAAAACCTGTGCTTGTATAAATCCTGTTAACTTATGACAGACAGGTCCCTAATGAACACTTCCACGATGTCGATGAACCTACTAAAAACCGCGCATAACGCCGCGGTGGTCGTCGTGCGTGTGGTGGTGGTCGTCGGCAATGCGCCGTAGGGTCCGGAACAACACACGATTCCAAAACCCCGCCGGCGCAAACCGGGCGGGGTTTCTTGTTTTAGCCTCCCTGGAAAGTCGGCCCAGAACAATAAGGACTGGAGCATGGCAAGTTCGGGCACAACATCACCATCGACGCGCTACACCGGCGCGCAACTGATAGTTCATTTACTGGAACGTCAGGGCATTACCACGGTAACGGGTATCCCTGGTGGTACGGTTCTCCCTTTATACGACGCATTAAGTCAGAGTAAGCAGATCCGCCATATCCTCGCCCGTCACGAGCAAGGGGCCGGATTTATCGCCCAGGGCATGGCCCGCACGCAGGGAAAACCGGCAGTATGTATGGCCTGTAGCGGGCCGGGTGCTACCAATCTGGTGACTGCCATCGCCGATGCGCGCCTCGACTCTATTCCGCTGATTTGCATTACCGGCCAGGTTCCGGCTTCAATGATTGGCACAGACGCCTTTCAGGAAGTCGACACTTACGGCATCTCTATCCCCATCACAAAACATAACTACCTGGTGCGCGACATTGCCGAACTGCCGCAGGTGATCAGCGATGCGTTCCGCATTGCGCAGTCTGGTCGTCCTGGCCCGGTGTGGATAGATATTCCTAAAGATGTGCAGACCGCAGAAATCACCTTGAGCGAATTGCCGGAAGCGGGCGGTAAAGCCCCTGCACCTGCGTATAATGCGCAAAGCGTGCGTGACGCCGCTGACATGATTAATGCCGCGCAGCGCCCGGTGTTGTACCTGGGCGGCGGGGTGATTAACGCGCCGGAACAGGTTCGCCTGCTCGCGGAGAAAGCCAATCTGCCGACCACCATGACGCTGATGGCGCTGGGCATGCTGCCGAAGCAACATCCGTTGTCATTGGGCATGCTGGGTATGCACGGCGCACGCAGTACCAACCATATCCTGCAGGAAGCGGATCTGCTGGTAGTGCTGGGTGCGCGTTTTGATGACCGGGCGATCGGTAAAACTGAGCAGTTCTGTCCGAACGCCAATATCATTCATGTGGATATCGACCGTGCGGAGCTGGGGAAAATCAAGCAGGCGCATGTGGCTATCCAGGGGGATGTGGGCGAAGTGCTGGATGCGTTGATCCCGCACGTGGAAGCGCAGTCGCGTCATAGCTGGCGCAACCTGGTAGCGCAGTTACAGCAGGAGTTTCCGGGCAACATTCCTCAGGCGGGCGATCCGTTAACCCACTATGGGCTGATCAACGCGGTTGCCGCGTGTGTGGACGATGAGGCCATTATTACCACGGACGTTGGTCAGCATCAGATGTGGGCGGCGCAGGCTTATCCGTTGAACCGCCCACGCCAGTGGTTGACGTCTGGCGGTCTGGGAACCATGGGCTTCGGTTTACCCACCGCGATCGGTGCTGCACTGGCGAACCCGACGCGCAAGGTTATTTGCTTCTCCGGTGACGGTAGCCTGATGATGAACATCCAGGAGATGGCCACCGCTGCGGAAAACAATCTGGATGTGAAAATCATTCTGATGAATAACGAAGCGCTGGGGCTGGTACACCAGCAGCAGAGCCTGTTCTACAAACAAGGCGTGTTTGCGGCAACCTATCCGGGAATGATTAATTTCACCCAGATTGCCGCCGGTTTTGGTCTGCATACCTGCGATTTAAACGCCGTTGCCGATCCTCAGGCGGCCTTGCAGGCGATCATTGATCGTCCCGGCCCCGCACTGGTCCATGTACGCATCGACCCGCAAGAAAAAGTGTACCCGATGGTGCCGCCAGGCGCGGCGAATACAGAAATGGTGGGGGAATAAGCCATGCATGCAACTGATAACGTCATTCTTGAACTCACCGTGCGCAACCATCCGGGCGTCATGACTCACGTCTGCGGGTTGTTTGCCCGTCGGGCATTTAACGTGGAAGGCATTCTCTGTTTGCCGCTACAACGTGGTGAGCAGAGCCGCATCTGGCTACAGGTCGCTAACGATCAGCGTCTGGAGCAGATGATCAGTCAGATAGATAAACTCGAAGACGTGGTGCAAATCATCCGTCACCCGACCGATCCCGGTGTGTTTAATAAGCTTGGCCTGTTTTTCGAGTAACCGTGGACGTAACCCGGTGCCTTGTGCACCGGGTCAGAGGGTCGCTTCGCTGTCGGAATCCGGTGTAATCACTTTCACAAACGCATTGCGGCAGTGCGCCGGGTACTCTGGCGGCAGCGGCCGATCGCTCACCAGCACGTCAAACGCTGAAAGCGGGGCAATGCTGGCAGGCGCCACTTCATCAAACAGTGCGTAACGCGCCAGTAAAATTTTGCGCATGCCGTGCGCCATCGCTTTGCGCTTGATGGGTAAATCATCAATGTTGAACCAGGTTACGCCATAGTGTTCATGCACGCCGCTGGCGGAAATAAAGGCTTTGCGCGGATTCAACGCATCCAGCAACGAGTGGTTGTCCGGCGCATAGAAGGCATCGCTTTTAGCGCGATAGGTACCGCCGCATAACATGGCGGTGGCGTTCGGTTTGGCGTTCAGCGCCATAAACACCTGGTGGGAATAGCAAATGCCGGTAAAAGTGATTTCATCCGGTATCATGCTGATGACCAACGGCATTTCCGGTCCGTTATCAAAGAAGACCAGATCGTTTTCGTTCACCAGTCCGGCGGCCAGGATGGCGATCGGTAAATCATCTTTATGGTGCGGGCGAGCAGCAATAGCGTTCGTCGCTGGGGTGGGAGCGGCTGGTTTATTCACCATCACAATGTAACCACCTAATAGCGCCAGCGGCAGCGGTTCATCTTCCTGGCTGAAATCCCGGCGGATCGTCATCACCGACACTTCCAGCATCCGCGCTGCGTCTTTCAGGTGGATACGGTCCGTCTTTTTCAGCAGTTCCACCAGGCGGCGGATACGCTCTTTTTGCTTGGTTTCCATTCAGTTGTTCTCCTGCTCACCTCTTATGTTCCTATAGTAACATTTAAATGTTCGTGCTGGATATGTGCTTAATCCGAGGATATGCAGTAACTGTGACGAAAGTGGCAGGCAAAGCCGGATCCCGTAATCGCGAGCGGAGTCACAAATGATACTAAAATAACATGATAATGTTACGATAATATCATTGTTATGTGATTGTTTCAGAGAGGGACTAAAATGGATATCGCCGTTATTGGCTCCAACATGGTGGATCTCATCACCTATACCCATCAGATGCCGAAAGAGGGAGAAACGCTGGAAGCACCTGCCTTCAAAATTGGCTGTGGCGGCAAAGGCGCAAACCAGGCGGTTGCCGCAGCGAAACTCAACTCGAAAGTGTTGATGCTGACCAAAGTGGGCGATGATATTTTTGCCGACAACACCATCCGCAACCTCGAGTCCTGGGGCATTAACACCACCTATGTTGAGAAAGTCCCCTGCACCAGCAGCGGCGTCGCGCCGATTTTTGTTAACCCTAACTCCAGTAACAGTATTTTAATTATCAAAGGGGCGAACAAATTTCTTTCTCCGGAAGATATTGATCGCGCTGCGGAAGACCTTAAAAAATGCAAACTGATTGTGCTGCAACTGGAGGTTCAATTAGAGACGGTTTACCACGCGATTGAATTCGGTAAAAAACATGGCATCGACGTATTATTAAATCCGGCACCGGCACTGCGTGAATTAGATATGTCTTATGCCTGCAAGTGTGATTTCTTTATACCGAATGAAACTGAGCTGGAAATTCTTACTGGCATGCCGGTGGATAATTATGACCATATTCGTGTGGCGGCCCGCAGCCTGATTGATAAAGGGCTGAACAATATTATTGTCACTATGGGGGAAAAAGGCGCACTGTGGATGACCCGCGATCGTGAGTTGCATATTTCGGCCATAAAAGTGAATGCTATTGATACCAGCGGCGCTGGTGATGCGTTTATCGGCTGTTTTGCCCACTACTATGTACAAAGCGGTGATGTGGAAACCGCCATGAAGAAGGCCTCACTCTTCGCCGCGTTCAGCGTGACGGGTAAAGGCACACAATCATCTTACCCGAGTATTGAGCAGTTTAATGAGTTTCTGACGTTCAATGAATAATCACGCCTGAATTATTGCGGCTGTGTTTAATAAAATACAGCCGGTAATACCTCAGGCCGGTACCCTGCAAAATTAAAGGTAGCACTATGAACGAAAAAAATATCGTTCAGATGCCCGATGGCTATCTGAATAAAACGCCATTGTTCCAGTTTATTCTGTTATCCTGTTTATTCCCGTTATGGGGATGTGCCGCTGCATTAAATGACATATTAATTACACAGTTTAAAAGTGTTTTCTCATTAAGTAATTTTGCTTCCGCATTAGTACAGAGTGCATTTTATGGTGGTTATTTCTTAATTGCCCTTCCGGCCTCGCTGGTTATCAAAAACAGCAGTTATAAGATGGCGATTTTAATCGGCCTGACGTTGTATATCGTGGGTTGTACGCTGTTCTTTCCTGCCTCTCATATGGCGACCTACACCATGTTTCTGGCGGCGATTTTCGCCATTGCCATCGGTCTGAGTTTTCTTGAAACCGCCGCCAATACTTACAGTTCGATGCTGGGGCCAAAAGCGCAGGCCACGTTGCGTCTGAATATCAGTCAGACCTTCTACCCGATTGGTGCGGCATCCGGCATTTTGCTGGGGAAATATTTGGTGTTTTCCGACGGCGATAGTCTGCAAAAACAGATGGCGGGCATGACGCCGGAGCAGATCCATCACTTTAAAGTCCTGATGCTGGAAAACACCCTCGAACCGTATAAGTACATGATTATGGTGCTGGTTGTGGTGATGGCGCTGTTTATGTTCACCCGCTTCCCGGCATGCAAAGTGGCGCAAACCGCCGCACATAAACGCCCGTCTGCGCTGGACACGCTGCGTTATCTGGCAACCAATAGCCGCTTTCGTCGTGGGATCCTCGCGCAGTTTCTGTATGTGGGGATGCAGGTTGCTGTCTGGTCATTCACCATTCGTCTGGCGCTGGAACTGGGGGATATCAACGAGCGCGATGCCTCGAACTTTATGGTGTACAGCTTCGCCTGTTTCTTTATTGGCAAGTTTGTCGCCAACATGTTGATGACGCGTTTTAACCCGGCGAAAGTCCTCATTATGTATGCGATCGTTGGCGCGCTGTTCCTTGCCTATGTTGCGCTGGCGCCGAGCTTCAGCGCGGTCTATGTAGCGGTGGCGGTCAGTGTGCTGTTCGGACCCTGCTGGGCGACCATCTATGCCGGTACGCTGGATACGGTGGATAACGAACATACCGAAATGGCGGGCGCGGTGATTGTGATGGCAATTGTCGGCGCAGCCGTGGTGCCAGCGGTGCAGGGATACGTGGCGGATATGTTCCACTCGCTACAGCTCTCGTTCCTGGTTTCTATGCTGTGCTTTGTCTACGTCGGTGTTTATTTCTGGCGTGAGAGTAAAGTGCGCCGTGAACTGACCGAAGCGACGGCTTCTTAAGGAGATGATGATGACCACACGTCTGGCGCTCTGGCGTGAGTTGTTTACTGCGCAGCCGCGCATCCTTCTGGAAAACCGTGACTTTACCGTCAGCGCGTTTCGCTATCCGGGCGGAATTGAAGCGCTGAAAATGGAGAATGCCCGCGGCCATCTGCTGGTGCTGCCCTGGCTGGGGCAGATGATCTGGGATGCGTATTTCGATGATCGATCCCTGACCATGCGTAACATGTTCAGCCAGCCGAAACCAGCACAGCAGATTGTGGAAACTTACGGCTGCTTTGCGTTCCACTCCGGGCTGCTGGCGAACGGTTGTCCATCACCGGAAGACACGCACGCCCTGCACGGTGAAATGGCGTGCGCATCGATGGACGAGGCCTGGCTGGAGCTGGAAGGGGACACGCTCCGCCTGAGCGGGCGCTATGAGTATGTGATGGGGTTTGGCAATCACTATCTGGCGCAGCCGTCGGTGGTGCTGCGCAGCAACAGCGCGTTGTTTGCTATTGAGATGGCGGTGACTAATCTGGCGTCTGCCCCGATGCCGCTCCAGTACATGTGCCATATGAATTACGCGTATGTACCCCAGGCAACGTTCAGTCAGAACCTGCCGGAAGACGCATTGACGCTGCGCGAGTCGGTGCCAGCACATGTGAAACCAACGGAGCAGTGGCTGGCTTTTAACCGCCGTTTACAGCAGGGTGAAGCAACGCTGACTGCACTGACGCAACCGGCGTTTTACGATCCGGAAATTGTCTTTTTCGCCGATAAGCTCAACCGTTACACCGATGTGCCGACCTTCCGGATGCACGGCCCGGATGGCGTAACGTATCTGACGCGTTTTTCCAGCCGTGAGTTTAACTATGCTACCCGCTGGATCCTTTACAACGGCGACCAGCAGGTGGCGGCCTTTGCCCTGCCTGCCACTTGTCGCCCGGAAGGATTCCTTGCGGCGCAGCGCAATGGCAGCTTGCTGACGTTGGCGCCAGGGGAAACGCGGCAGTTCCACGTCACAACCGGTATTGAGTAACCCTCTCGTTGATGCGCCCGTGATCCGGGCGCGTTAGCCCTGACTGGTTTCCAGCAGCACGTTACGCAACCACTGGTGTGCCGGATCGCGGTGAGTACGTTCGTGCCAGGTCATGGTTTTCGTAAAACCCGGCACCGGCAGAGGCGTTGCCAGCGTGCTCATGCCTTCGGTCAGATTGGCGAGCCGCTGTGGCACAACGGCCACCATATCGCTGGCTGCCAGGATGTCTGGCAGGATCAGAAAGTTACCCACCGACACGCTCACACGCCGCGTTCTGCCCTGTGCCGCCAGCGCTTCATCCACCACGCCGCGAAAGCGGTCGCCATCCCACGAGACCAGCGCATGCTCCAGCGCACAGAATCTGTCCAGCGATAAACTTTCCCGCGCGGCATCCGGGTGGTTGGCGCGCATCATGCAAACAAAACGCTCATCAAACAGCGCCCGGCTATGTAGCTCTGGCGGTGTGCTGTAGGGCGTCATTAAGGCCACATCAATCTCACCGCGTTCAAGCTGGCTCACCAGTTGCCGGGGCTCGACCGGTTCTACGCGTACGCGGATGCCCGGCGCTTGTGTTTTTAACGCCGCAATAAACGGCACGATCACCACTTTGAGCGCGTAGTCCGTAGCGGCCAGCGTCCAGGTAAGCGTGGCTACCTGCGGGTCGAACGCGATGGGTTTCAGTAACAGGTCAATGTCTTCGAGGATGCGTTTGACCGGGGCCGCCAGCGCGTGTGCGCGAACCGTTGGCACCATACCGTGCGGCGCGCGAATAAACAGCGGGTCGGCAAAGTAGTCGCGCAGTCGCGTCAGCATGCCGCTCACCGCCGGTTGGGTTAACGAAAGACGCGCCGCTGCACGCGTGACGTTTCGCTCATCCAGCAGCGCATCAAGGGTTTTAAGCAGGTTGAGATCGAGGTTTCTGATATCGTTATTCATGATGATGACCCGGTCAGTCGATAACAAAGATTATCGCATTTACGACTGTCCGTGGCGTGCGTTTTACCCGTATGATGAGCCTCTTTTCTGCTCAGGAGCGGTTATGATTTGGTTGATGCTGGCAACGCTGGTGGTTGTTTTTGTGATTGGTTTCAGGGTATTAACCTCCGATTCCCGCCGTGCGATACGCCGCCTCACCGACCGACTTACGCTCCAGCCCGTGCCAGTCGAATCGATGATCGACCAGATGGGCAAAACCGCAGGGGGGGAATATCTGGCTTATCTGGCGCGCCCGGACGAGGCCCACCTGCAAAATGCGGCGCAGGTGTTGCTGATCTGGCAGGTATGCATTGTCGACAGCAGCGAGCAAAACTTGCAGTACTGGCATCGGCTGATGCAAAAAGGGCGGCTGGCGGCACCGATTACCGATGCGCAGGTACGCCTGGCACTCGGTTTTTTACGTGAGCTGGAGCCGGATAACGCCGAGCTGAACAATTTCCAGATGCGCTATAACGCGTTATTTATTCCCGAAGACGGTGTGCACTGGCTGCACTGATATCACGCTGCGTTATAACGTTTATCAAAGATAACCATTAGATTTATAACACTGCGCTACGCATAGTGGCCCTCGTTAATTACTGACGAGGTACACCATGACGCAATCACTGACCCAAAGCGCGATAATCTGGCCGCAAGACTACCTGCCGGGCACCACCGATAACTTTACCTCCAACGAAATCATTGTCGCGGGGTTAACGGCGCAGGAGATTTGGGCGCAACTGAACGACACTACCCTCTGGCCGACCTATTACAGCAATGCGCAGGATATCCGTTTCCATGACGGTAGCGGCCCGCTGTTAAGCGCCAACGCCCGTTTTCGTTTTACCACTTTCGGTTTCCCGGTGGAGGCGCAGGTGAGTGAATATGTGCCGCCTGTGGAAGGCCAGGCCGCGCGTATTGCCTGGTATGGCTGGGTTGAAGGTGACGCCAGCTCACGGCTGGACGTGATCCACGCCTGGCTGTTTGAGGATTTACCCGGCGGGCGTGTCCGCATCCTGACGCAGGAGTCGCAACGCGGCGTACCAGCGCAACAGCTTGCCAGCACCGTACCGAACCCGATGATCAACGCGCACCAGGAGTGGATAGTCGGCCTGGCGACCGCAGCGCGTAACGCGCGAACTGCGTAATTTCCTCCTCTTCCTGCGCCTCTCGCCGTAGGGGGAGGGAATAACCTCCCGACTTTCTGGGGCGCGGGTGAGATATGTGGTGGTTTTCCCCCTCTCCCTTCCAGGGAGAGGGCCGGGGTGAGGGTCAACTGCCTCCGGGTAAAGAGTTGCCAAATTGTTAATTGCGTCACAGATTATGAATGTTACACTGCGCGACTTTCACGAATAAAAACTAAGCGGGTGATACATGACTGAGCAATCTGTGACGCAATCTTCAACGGATGCGGTAATTCGCCCTAACTGGTCCGCCGTCTTTGCTGTGGCGTTTTGTGTGGCGTGTCTGATCACGGTGGAGTTTTTACCGGTCAGCCTGCTCACGCCAATGGCACTGGATCTCGGCGTTTCTGAAGGGGTCGCCGGGCAAACCGTGACCGTAACTGCTTTTGTCGCCATGTTCGCCAGCCTGTTTATTACCACCGTGATCCGTGCGATGGACCGGCGGTATGTGGTACTGGCCTTTGCCGTATTGTTAACCCTCTCCTGCCTGCTGGTCTCTTTTGCCAATAGCTTTACGCTGCTGCTGGCAGGACGCGCTTGCCTCGGGCTCGCGTTAGGTGGTTTCTGGGCAATGTCGGCCTCACTGACCATGCGGTTGGTACCGGCGCGCACTATCCCGAAAGCGCTGTCAGTGATTTTTGGCGCAGTGTCTATTGCGCTGGTGATCGCCGCGCCGCTTGGCAGTTTCCTGGGCGGTATTATCGGCTGGCGCAACGTGTTCAATGCCGCCGCATTGATGGGGTTCGCTTGTATTGCCTGGGTATGGATGGCGCTGCCGTCGTTGCCGGGTAAAACTGAGCATCACCAGAATATGTTTGGCCTGCTCAAACGCCCGGGAGTGGCGGCGGGAATGCTGGCGATCTTTATGGTCTTCGCCGGGCAGTTCTCGTTTTTTACCTATATTCGCCCTGTGTACATGAACCTGGCTGGGTTTGATGTCGATGGGCTTACGCTGGTGTTGCTGAGCTTTGGTATTGCCAGTTTTGTCGGCACTTCGATCTCGCCGATGGTGATGAAGCGCTCGGTGAAAATGGCACTGGCGCTGGCGCCACTCACGCTGGCGGCAAGTGCGTTGGTATTGATCTTCTGGGGTTCCGATAAAGTTGTTGCTGCTGGCATCGCCATTATCTGGGGACTGGGGTTTGCGCTGGTGCCGGTTGGCTGGTCAACGTGGATCACCCGTTCGTTGGCCGATCAGGCGGAGAAAGCCGGTTCCATTCAGGTGGCGGTGATCCAGCTTGCCAATACCTGTGGTGCGGCGATTGGCGGTTTTGCACTGGATCACTACGGGCTGCTGTCGCCGCTGGTACTGTCCGGTAGTCTGATGTTACTGACCGCACTGTTGGTGGCAGCAAAAGTGAAGGTCAGAGCGTAACGTAGAATGCATACAGGCCTGATAAGCAACGCGCTATCAGGCCTTGTGACTATCAGGCTGCGACCCGTACTTTGCGGCGGGAATCGAGCGAAATGAGCATCACCGATGAGACAATCAATAGCGTGCCCAGCCAGTCTGGCAGGGAGAACGCCACCCCCAACAATACCACCGAGAGCAGGGCGCTGCTCAGCGGTTCGGCACAACTGAGAATGCTGGCTTTCGAACCGCCAATGAGTTGCGCGCCTTTCAGATAAAGGCTGAACGTGAGCGCCGTGCCGATCACCACCAGGTAGAAAAACGCCATCAACAGGCGGCCATCGACAACAAAATCCCCCCCTTGCCCACCAAAGAACGGGGTCAGCATCAGCCCGGCCAGCAACATACTCCAGCCGACAATCGGCAACGTGCCGTAACGGGCGATAAGCGCTGCGGGATAGGTGGTATAGAACGCGGCAGAAAATGCCGAGACAATTCCCCACAGCAGCGCTTCCGGAGAAATAGAGAGCGACGTCAGTTTGCCATGCGTCACCAACAGAAAGGTGCCAAGCAGCGAGGTGAAAATGGCGGATGCCACGGGCAGCGTTGGTCGGGCTTTACGCACCAGCGCAAACCAGGCCACGATAATCGTCGGCGACAAAAATTGCAGTACCGTCGCGGTGGCGGCGTTAGATTTTTCAATGGTCAATAAAAAGGTGAGCTGCACAATCAGTGCGCCAAACAGCGAGAAAAACAGCAAACTGAAGGTGTCTTTGCGGCTTTTGAGGATCGCGAAAATCTTGTCGCCATGCACAAACGAGAGCGTTAACAAAATCACGCCGGTGAACAGCAGTCGCGTCATGGTTAACCACGGCGACGAAATATGACTCTTCTCCATAATGTACTGCGCACACACCCCGGAGCTGCCCCATAATACGGCCGCTGCCAGTACACAAAGCATCCCTTTTTTCGTGGAACCCATCTTCTAACTCAACTCTGTCATGCTGATTGCTTATTAATAAGGCGCGCATCATAACACATGTACAGAGTTTAGCCGGAGGCGGCTGAGGGGGACCGCCTCCGGTTTTTTACATCAGAACCAGGCTTCCCACATCGCGCCGACGTTAAAGGAATCGAGCGTCGTGTCGGTCGTGCCGTTGACGCGTGAGGTGCGTTTGTTATCCACTTCGCCGCCGGTTACATAGAAGCGCAGCATCGGGCGGAATTCAGGCCCCATCGCGATAGAAATGTTCTGCGAGAGGGTGACTTTCCAGCCGTGGTTGTCGCCGCCATCGTCATAATCGACGCGCTGATAACCCGCTTCCAGCCAGGTGGAGTGCACATCGTTCCACCAGTGCATCGGGCGCACAATTACGCCATAGTTGCGGCGGTTATCCGCTTTATTGGCGCTGTTATCGTAATCATGGAACGCCAGCAAGTAGTCCACTTGCGTCTGCCGGGAGAACTTGTAACTGCCCTCAAAGCTGGTGTAAATCGCTTTCAGATCGTCGGTTTTATTAAATACGCTGTTGTCGGCGTTATCGGAGTAGCGGGCGATCACTTTATTTACCCCGTGATCGTTGGTGTGGCTGAGCACCACGCCGCCCTGCCAGGCTTTCAGACGATCTTCGCTTTCAATCGCTTTTGAGTCGAAACCGTAGTTGGCGTAAATCTCCAGATCGAGCGGCCCGACCTTCATACCGTGAATTTTCGAGGTGACGGCATAGTTGCCTTTATCACCGACGTTCGAACTACCGGTACAGGTTATGCGCGACGGGTTGGCTTCATCTTCCAGCACTTCCGGGCTACAGGATTCGACCGCGCCGACGGCGGCCACATCAAACTGCACGCCGCCAATATCGAAGTTTTTCACCCCGGCACCCTGTCCGTCGTGGTTCATCCAGAAGTAGTCGTTGATCCCCTGTTGTGGACGCTGGTGGAAGTCACGCCCTGCCCAGAAGTACGCATTCGGGTTGGAGGCCAGCAGGTTGGTGACGCCGGCATAGGCTTTTTTCAGGTTAACTTCATCACCCCAGTGGTCAAACATCACGTTGACGTCCCAGATTGCGCCGTTACCGCTTTTAAACGCCTTGGAGAGCTGGAATTCACCGCCGTTGCCTTCGTTACCCAGACGACCAATGGCTGAAGCGCCATTATAGGAGCCATCAACACCGACATATTTCTGATCGCCAGTCTGGAAATGTGCACCATAACGGGCGTAGCCGCTGAATTTCAGGCCATAGGGAATGGCCATATCCGGTGTTTGCGCCGTGCTTTGTGGTTCGACGATGACATCCGCTTTTTTATTGATGGCGGCGTCCATTTTAGCCTGACGGTCCGCCAGAGCTTTATCCACCGCTTTGGCGACGATGGCATCTATTTGCTCTTGGGTAAATTCTTGAGCGAAGACGGATCCAGAGCAAAGGGTAGCCGCAACCGCCAGCGCCACTGGAAGTTTTTTATTTATTCTCATGGTTATCTCAATGTAGTAAGTTGTTCTCAGACAATAACCTTCCGTTCCTCAGAGGACAGAAAATATTGCCATCATCAAAACAAAATGCTTTATTTTAGTAACTCGGGTACAGAATAATTAAGATTTACCGTAATCAATTCTCCATTCATTAACGTTGATAGAGCTGGATTATTTCCTCCGATAATTCACGCGCCAGCAGCGAGGTCATTAAATGATCCTGGGCATGCACCATAATTAATGTCATGGGCTGTCGGGCTTCTCCGGCATCCTGTTCAATTAATTTTGTTTGCATCTGGTGCGCCTGACGGGAATACCCGTCGGCTTCACGCAGCAGATTACGCGCCTCTTCCATGTTGCCTTCCCTTGCCGCACGCAGCGCTTCAAAGCACAGGCTGCGCGACTGTCCGGCGTTGACGATAATCTCCATTACCGCTTCTTCAAGTGCGACCATAATAATTTAATCCTGATTAAAACCATTATGAGCAGCGGTTGCTGCGAACCACTCTCCGCTTTTCTTAATGGTACGTTGCTGGGTTTCCAAATCTAACTGCACAAAACCGTAACGGTTTTTATAGGCATTACACCATGACCAGTTATCAATAAATGTCCACATATGATAACCGAGGCAATTACAACCCTCGCTAATACCTTTATGTAACCAGATCAGATGATCACGAATAAAGGTGATACGATAACTGTCGTTAATTTGCCCGTTTTCAATAAAACGTTGTTCATTCTCAACCCCCATACCGTTTTCAGAAATAAAACAGCGTGGGTTGCCATAATTTACGCGCAGGTTGGTAATAATATCGTAAATACCGGGTTCATAAATTTCCCACCCGCGATAGGGGTTCATTTTGCGGCCTGGCATTTCGTAATAATCAAACAACCACTCTGGCATAAACGGCGATGCGGGATTAACCGCGCTGTCCCGGCACTTTACCCGCCGCGGCTGGTAATAGTTAATGCCGAGCAGATCGATTTTCCCTTCTGCAATGAGCGAAATATCCTCCGGCTGGCAGGCGGGAAGCTGATCGTACTCTTTCAGCAGCGCCACCAGGTCAGCGGGATACTCGCCACGCAGTACCGGGTCGAGAAAACTGCGGTTAAACAACAAGTCTGCATAGTGCGCCGCTTGCAGATCCGCCGGATGTTGCGAACGGGGATACGATGGCGTCAGGTTCAGTACAATGCCAATTTCACCGGAATAATGCCCGGCGCGAAACGCGCGTACTGCGCTGGCATGGGCCAGAACCGTGTGGTACGCCACCGTGGCGGCACGTTTGAAATCCACCACGTTTGGGTAATGGAAATCGTACAGATACCCGCCTTCTACGGGCACGATGGGTTCGTTAAAGGTAAACCAGTGCTGAACCCGGTCGCCGAACAGCTCAAAACAGATTTGTGCGTAGCGGCTGAATGCCTGCACCACTTCCCGGTTTTCCCAGCCGCCTTTTTCCTGCATCACCATCGGCATATCGAAGTGAAACAGCGTGATAAACGGCGTAATGCCCTGCGCCAGCAGTTCGTCGATCACCGCGTTGTAAAATTCCACCGCCTGCGGATTCACTTCGCCGGTTCCGTCCGGGATCAGACGCGCCCAGCTGAGCGACGTACGAAAACTGTTGTGATTGAGCTGCTTTAACAGCGCGACATCCTGCCGCCAGTGGCGGTAAAACGTAGACGTCTCCTGCGGCCCAATCTGCTGGTGAAAGCGCCAGGGTTCCCGGGCGTACCAGGCATCCCATGTCGTGGCGCTTTTCCCGCCCTGCTGGCTTTCCCCTTCGGTTTGCAGTGCGGAACACGCGCTGCCCCACCAGAAGTTTGCGGGAAATACGTATTTCATTACCGACTCCTTTTCGTTACTGCTTATGCGTTACGGCTTAGTTACTGCGGACGGTTTCCGTCATCGGCGCGGTGTTTTGCGCTTTTTGTTCCTCTGTTTTCATCAGCGAACGCTCGTAAGCGCGCAGGAACGGCAGGTACATCAGCGCAGACATCACCATACAAATCAGGCACATCACCACCGGGCTTAGGGCCCAGTTTGCGGCCCATGACGCACCAATCGGCGCGGGCGTTGTCCACGGCGTTAGCGAAACCACCTGCGCCAGCAAGCCCATTTTGGTGGCGGTCCAGGCCAGTACGGCATTAACCAGCGGCACGCAGACGAACGGGATAAACAGCATCGGGTTCATGATGATTGGCGCACCGAACAGGATCGGTTCGTTGATGTTGAAAAAGCTCGGCACTACGCCCATTTTGCCGATAGTACGCAGATGTGCGACGCGGCTGCGCAGCAGCAGGAAGGCCAGCGGAAGCGTGGAACCGACGCCGCCAATCAGCAGGTAGTGATCCCAGAACCCTTGCAGATAAACGTGGGGCAGCGCAGCACCCGCAGCCAGTGCAGCCTGGTTGGCGGAGAGGTTTGCCATCCAGAACGGGTTCATGATGCCGGTAACAATCAGTGAACCGTGGATCCCGGCGAACCAGAAGATTTGGCACAGCAGCACAGACAGCAGAATAGCAGGCAGAGAGTCGGATGCGGACACCAGCGGCTCCAGCAGGTGCATAATCGCCTGCGGTAGGATCATGCCGGTTTGCGCTTCAATAAACAGGTTCAGCGGGTGCAGTGTCCCAATGATCACCAGTACCGGAATGAGGATTTCAAACGAGCGGGCAACCCCGGTCGGCACCTCTTTCGGCAGGCGAATGGTGATGTTGTGCTGTTTCAGCCAGGCATAAACGCGGGCGGAATAAATCGACGTCAGCAGCGCGGTAAAAATCCCCTGTCCGGAAAGGTACTGGGTGGAGATTTTGCCGTCTGCGTACGGCGCGGCCACCAGCAAAAACGCCATAAACGCCAGCAAGCCTGTCATCACCGGGTCGAGATTAAACTGGCGACCGAGGCTGGCGCCGATACCGACGGAGATAAAGAACGTCATTACCCCCATACTGAGGTTAAACGGCAGCATCAGTTGCGCACGATACTCGGTGGAGAAATCAAGCCAGGCGCGGGCGAAACCGACGGTGGTGTCAGCGGAGAATGGCGGGAAGATAAACACCAGCATAAACGAGCCGATGATCATAAACGGCAGTGCAGCGGTAAAACCGTCGCGGATAGCGATAACATATTTTTGCTGCCCAAGACGACCGGCCAGCGGCGTAATGGTTTGCTCAATAACCGTAATCATTGATTGATATAAGGAACTCATAAGAACACCTTGTTAATGTGCCGCTTCAATCAGCGACAGAGCATAGTCCAGCACCTTTTCGCCACGTTGCATGCCGTAATCCATCGGGTCGATGGGTTGTACCGGAATGCCCTGAGCGGCGGCCTTTTCTGACAGCGTTTTTAACATGTATTTTACTTGTGGTCCGAGAAGCACAACCTGATAACGCGGAAACTGCGTGTCAAATTCCGCCACACCGTACGCGTCGATCTCCACCGGTAATTCGCGTTCCTTCGCTGCTTCCAGCATCTTCCTCACCAGCAAGCTGGTGGACATCCCGGCTGAGCAACACAACATAATCCTGTACATCGTCATTCATCCTCGAAATGTAAATAGTTATTGCGGAGGTGATTGGACATCATACGGAAACCGGTTTCCATTTCTTCGGGATAGAAGTGTGATTGCTGTCAATATCTGATGATTACAAGGCCCGGTTATTGGATTTTCATCACAGATTTCGATGATGAATTGATAGCAAAAATGACAAAACGGAAAAACGGTTTCCATCAAAAACGGAAACCGTTATACTGCGAACGGCTAGATTTTGGTCGTTGCTGTAATTGGAATTTGCAGGTGCGGTAATGCGCCTGTCTGGGGAGAAAGATGTCTACAATCAACGATGTATCACGTTTAGCTGGGGTGTCCAAAGCCACAGTCTCACGGGTGTTGAGTGGTTCGCGCGGCGTTAAGGAAGCCAGTCGCCTCGCGGTACTGAAAGCGGTTGATGAGCTGAACTACCGGCCCAACGTTATCGCGCAGTCCTTGCTCAGCCAGTCGACAGGCTGCATCGGTGTTATTTGCGCTCAGGACAATATCAACCAAACCACCGCTTACCTTTACGCGCTGGAAAAACATTTAAGCCAGAGCCAGAAACATTTGCTGTTACGCTTCGCCAACAGTAAGGCGGAAGTGATGAGCGCCCTGGATGAGCTGACCTGCGGGCTGTGTGACGATGTGTTGGTTATCGGCGCGCGCTTCCCGCTTCATATCGACGATGAAAATGTCATTCTGGTGGATTGTGTGGAATCCGCGACGACCACGCCGAACAGTATTCAGTTCGATCACGCGTTTGCGGCGGAAACGGCTTGTAATTATCTGATTAGCCAGGGTCGTCGACAAATCGCGCTGATTCACCCCAACAGTGCCGCAGCCGATCAGGTTTTATTGGGTTATAAGCTGGCGCTGGAAAACAATTTCCTGCCGTTTAACCGCAACCTGGTGTTTATGGATGATACCTCTTCATCGGTAGCGCTTCAGGTGTTACTTAATAACGCCACGACGTTGAATTTCAACGCATTACTGGTAGCAGACGAGCAGGAAGCGCAGCGGGTTATTCCTCAGTTGCAGGCGTTTAATAAAACCGTCCCTGGCGACATTATGGTGTTTAGCCTTGCCGGTTCGCTGCATTTACCGGGTATTCCAACGATCCCGGCCATTGAATATTCGATGGATGCGATGGCCGCGAAAATCGTTGCCTGGTTGAATGAGAAAACCCAAAGCGTGCTGGGTTCGTACCGGGTGCGCGGGGATTTAATTATTCCCGATGTTCGTAAACGTTAGCGTCAGGTAATAACGTGGCACTAAGGCCTCCCTATGGAGGCTTTTTTATTGCCTTGTGAAAAACCTTTATTATTCTCATCGTCTATATGAATGAGGATATATCCTGAATTAATCCTAAATTTTTATGAGAAATAGCCGTTTTCCTTATCAGTATATTGCTTTGTAATTTGTTCCATAGGAATATACTCAAAACCAATAATTAATAACCACTTAACCCAAATTTATTTATTGGGTCAGGACTTTTTTTCTCATGGATGAACGCGTGCGTTATCTGGTTTTATTTTTATTCCTGGCGACAACGGCGCAGGCCGCGCCTTTGTCTCCGGCCGATCGCGACGCCGTGCGTCAGCAGCAGGAACAACTGCTGCTGCAGAACCAGCAACAGCGCGACGAACTGGAGCGCAGCATCCCGCTGCCGCGTGCAGGCCAGAGCGCGCCAGCCCCTCAGCCCGGTGGCCCCTGTTTTACCGTTCACACCATCACCCTTTCCGGCGTCACCCTTATCAGCGCAAAGGCGCAGCAAAAACTGACCGCGCCCTGGCTGAACCGGTGCCTGAATATGGCGAAAATAACGGAACTCACCGCCGCCATTTCTGACTGGTATATCAGCCGGGGCTATATTACCAGCCGGGCTTTTCTCACGGAGCAGGATTTATCGCAGGGGGAATTACGCCTCGTGGTGCTGGAGGGGAAATTACGCCATATCCGCCTCGACGGTGACTCCCCGCGGATGCTGAAGATGGTGTTTCCGGGGCTGGAAGGAAAAGTCCTTAATCTCCGGGATATTGAGCAGGGCATGGAGCAGATTAACCGCCTGCGCAGTCAGCCGGTGCAGATTGAAATTGTGCCGGACAGCGAACCCGGTTATTCCACGGTGAATTTAACCGCCACGCCGGAATTCCCGTTCAATGCCAGCATGTCGCTGGATAACAGCGGGCAGAAAAGTACCGGTGAAAATCAGTTAAACGGCTCGCTTGGCGGAAATAACCTGCTGGGCGTGGCGGATAAATGGTTTGTCGGCGGCGGGCGCAGCAGTGATTTCGCCACCGGTTATGACGCGCAGAGTTTCCAGACCGGGGTCAGCGTCCCCTGGGGCTACAGCCTGCTGGATTACAGCTACGTCTGGAGCAACTACCGTACCACCCTCATCAATATGGGCTACCCGTGGATTTCCACCGGTGACACGAAGACCCACCGCCTGAACCTTTCCCGCGTGGTGTTCCGTAACGGCGACATCAAAACCGCGCTCAGTGCCGGCATCACGCAGCGCTCATCGCGCAACTGGCTGAACGACGCACCGCTGACCAGCAGCACCCGCAACCTCTCCAGCCTGCAGCTGGGCGTCAGCCACACGCAGAAAATCCTCGGCGGGGTGGCGACCATTAACCCGACATACAGCCACGGCACGCCGTGGTTTAACGCCGAAACTGACGAAGACAAAACCGGCGATGTGCCGCGCGCGCAGTTTCGCAAATGGAGCCTGAGCGCCAGTTTCCAGCGCCCGGTCACCCGCGACCTGCTGTGGCTGACCAGCCTGTACGGGCAGTGGTCGCCGGACCGGCTCTACGGCAGCGAGCGCCTGACGCTCGGTGGCGAAAGCTCGGTGCGCGGTTTTAAGGAGCAGTACATCTCCGGCGACAACGGCGGTTACTGGCGCAACGAACTGAATTACGCCCTCTTCACCCTGCCGGTACTCGGGCAAATCAGCGCCACCGTGGCGCTGGACGGCGGCTGGCTGGAAAAAGACCGCCTGGACCACTATGCCAGCGGCACCGTGTGGGGGGCGTCGGCAGGCCTCGGCAGCGCCGGACGCGGGTTCGCCAGCCAGATTTCTGCCGGCACGCCGCTGCACTATCCCGACTGGCTCGGACCGGACCACGTCAGTGTTAACTGGCGTGTGGCTGTCACTTTTTAAAGGAAGACAAGGATGAATACCGATAAACCGGTTCGTTTCTCTCAGCGTGCACTCAGCTGGTTTATCATCGGCCTGCTGGTCTGGCAGCCGGTGGCCCCGTCCTTCGCGGCGGCCATCACGCCGGCCGGCCCGGCGACCATGGACAAAGCCGCCAACGGTGTGCCGGTAGTGAACATTGCCGCACCGAATGGTGCGGGTATCTCGCATAACCGGTTTAACGAGTACAACGTCGGCCCGGAGGGGCTCATCCTCAATAACGCCACCGGGCAACTGAACCAGACGCAGCTTGGCGGGCTTATCCAGAACAACCCGAACCTGCGCGCCGGGCAGGAGGCCAGAGGCATCATCAACGAAGTGACCGGCGGCAGCCGCTCACAGCTGCAGGGTTACACCGAGGTGGCGGGGAAAGCCGCCAACGTGATGGTTGCCAACCCGTACGGCATCACCTGTAACGGCTGCGGCTTTATCAATACGCCGAATGCCACCCTGACCACCGGTAAACCGCAGTTTGACGCGGCGGGCAACCTGGCGGCGCTGGAGGTGACAAAAGGCACGATTACCGTGGAAGGGAAGGGGCTGGATGCCAGCGGCAGCGATGCGCTGTCGCTGATTGCCCGCGCCACCGAAGTGAATGCCGCGATTCATGCGAAGGATTTGACCGTCACCACCGGGGCGAACCGGGTGGATGCCGCCGGGAAAGCGACGGCGGGTGCCGGAGAGGGGGCAGCACCCGTGGTGGCGGTCGATACCGGCGCGCTGGGCGGGATGTACGCCAACCGTATTCACCTGGTCTCGACGGAAAAAGGGGTGGGGGTCAACCTCGGCAACCTGACGGCGCGGCAGGGCGACATCACGCTGGATGCAAACGGCAGAATGACCGTGAAAAACAGCCTCGCCGGCGGTTCACTCACGGCGAAGGGCGACGGTGTGACGCTCAGCGGCAGCCACAAGGCGGGTGGCGACATCGCGGTTAACAGCACGCAGGACGTGGCGCTGAACGGCGCCACGCTGGCGGCGGACGGTAAACTGACGCTCAGCGGCAGTGGCAATACCACGCTGACGGGCAGTTCGCTGACCAGCGGCGGGGAGATGGCGGTTTCCGGGAAGCAGATTGCCACCGATACCGCCAGCCAGGCGAATGCGGCGGGGAATGTCCATCTGAATGCCAGCGACATTAACCAGCAGGGCTCGCTGATTTCCGGCGCGGACATGACCCTGGCGGCAGACAACGCCACACTGAACGGCACGCAGGCGGCAAAAGGCACGCTCAGCGTCAGTGCGAAAACGCTGCGCCACAGCGGTAAAACGGCGGCATCTGCGGTGACGATGACCACGCCAGATGCGTTCACCAACAGCGGCACGCTGGTAGCGGACAGTCTGAATCTGAGCGGGCAGCAGATCATCAACAGCGGCCTGTTGCAGGGCACCCGTTCGCTGAACCTGCAAACCGGGCAGCTGGATAACCTCGCCAGCGGCACGCTTTACTCTGCCGGTGATTTCACGCTCACCCTTCCTGAACTGAATAACGATGGCCTGATCACCAGCGACGGTGCGTTACGCCTGAGCGGCAGCACACTGGCCAACGGTGGCGAAATCAACGGTGTGAACCTGTTCAGCGATTACGCCAGTCTGAGCAACAGCGGGCGGCTGCTGGCGGATAACGGGCTGAGCCTGACGGCGGACAATATCACTAACAGCGGCCTGCTGGCCGCGAAAACCGTGGATATCACGGCCGACACGCTGCACAACCCGGGGGATATTCAGGGTGATGAGACGCTGACGCTGGCGGCGCAGACCACCGCTAACAGCGGTAATCTGCGCAGTGCAGGTGCACTGACATTGAGCGGGCAGACGCTGGAGAACGGCGGCTTGATTGCTGCAGACAGGCTGGCGCTGAATGTCGCCGCACTGACCAACAGCGGGACATTGCAGGGCACAGACCTGCTGACCGCCACCGGCACACAGCTTACCAACCAGCAGGGTGGTTTACTGCTGAGCGCGGGCAGCCTGGTGCTGAAAAACGATAGCCTGACCAACGCCGGACAATTGCAGGGCGACACGCTTGACCTCGCCACCGGAGAGTGGGTCAACACCGGGAATGCACTCGGTGAAAACGGGCTGAACGCCAGTGTCAGCGGGAATCTGACCAACCAGGGCAGACTGCTGAGCCGGCAGGCGCTGACGCTGCGGGTGGCCGGAAGCCAGAACAGCGGGTCGCTGATGGCGAAGGTGCTCGCCCTGCACGGCGATTTACGCAACAGCGGCCTGTTACAGGGAACGGAAAACCTGACGTGGGACGGCGACAGCCTGACCAGCAGCGGGCAGATGGTCAGCGGTGACAGCCTGGCGCTGCGCGGCACAGCGGTGAGTAACCAGGGCAGTATGCTGAGCCAGCATCTGGCGGATATCACCGCCACAGAGGTACTGAATGACGGCACGCTGGCGGCGAAAGACCTGCGCATTAGCGCGCCGCGTCTTACCAGTAACGGCATTTTACAGGGCAACGACAGCCTGATCCTGAACACGCAGGCGCTGGTCAACGGCAGCACCGGGCAGCTTGTCAGCGGTGGTGACCTGAACCTGGATCTGACCTCGCTGGACAACCAGGGTCTGCTGTCTGTGAATGACGGCTTCACACTTCGTGCCGACACGCTGAGCAACCGCGGCCAGATTGCCGCAGGCAGCGTCTCGGTTACCGGCCACACCGTTACCAACAGCGGCCTGATCCAGGGAACGCAACAGGCGCAGGCCACCGCGGACACCTTTATCAACGCGGAGACGGGCAAATGGCTCTCCGGCGGTGAGCTGGCTTTCAGCGCTGCGACACTGACAAACAACGGACTGTGGCAGGGTACGCAGGGCCTGACGCTGAACGCCGGCACCCTCACCACCGCCAGCGGTTCGCGCACGCTGAGCGGCGGCGATTTCACGCTGCATGCCGGACAACTGTCCACACAGGGTACATTGCAGGGCGGAAAGGTCAGCGTTACGGCAGATGACTGGATGCTCGGCGGCTCGTTGCTGAGCCTGGGGGATTTCACCGCCACCGTGGGCGGTACACTGACGCTGCCGGGTTCGCTCAGTAGCCGGGGCACGGCGGATATTCAGGCGCAGACGCTGCGTAACAGCGGGCAGCTCCTCAGCGAAGGCGATGTCACGCTGAGCGGACAGACGCTGGAAAATAACGGTGCGGTACAGGGGAAAACCCTGACGGCGCATGAGGCAGGCATTACCAACAACGGCACGCTGACCGGGCTGGACAACCTGACGCTGGACGCCGCACAACCTGCCGCCAGACTGATGGCGCGGATGGCGATGGCCGCTCCGCAACTGACGCTGATCAACGGCGAGACCGGTTCACTGTTAACGCAGGGCACGCTCAGTATCACCGCCGGGGCGGTGGACAACGGCGGGATCTGGCAGGGCAACGCGATTCTGCTGGCGGCACAGTCGCTGGATAACCGCGGCGCAATCCGGAGCGCGGGCGACCTGAACCTTCAGCTTACCGGCAACCTGAATTCAGCCACGGGCAGCAAAATCACCGCCCTGGGCACGGCGGCCCTGCAGGCATTGTCGCTGAGTAATCAGGGGCAGTGGGCGGCGAAAAACCTGACCCTGCGCGCAGACGCGCTGACCAACAGCGGAGCCGTCAGCGGCAGTGACGGACTGACGGTCGCCCTGACGGGTAATGCGACCCAACTGGCGGGCGGTTCGCTGGCCAGTAACGGCGCGCTGACCCTGAATGCGGACACGCTCGGCAACGCCGGCAACATCCAGGGGAACGGGCTGACGGTCACGGCGAATTCACTGACCAACAGCGCAGGCGGTGAACTGGTGAGTACGCAGGGGCTGACCCTGACCACGCCGTCGCTGTTTAACTACGGGCTGATTCAGGGCGCGGGGGACATCCGCGTCGACAGCACCACCCTGGCGCGCAACGAGGGCAGGCTGCTCTCCGGCGGGCAACTGACGCTGACCACCCCGCAGTACACCGGCGCGGGCTGGCTGCAGGCCACTAATCTCATCCTCAACGCTGCACGTAACGGCGGCACCGGCACGCTGCTGGCCGACCAGATGACCCTTACCGGCGACAGCTTCACGAACCAGGGCACCACTCAGGCGAATACCCTGGCGCTCAGTTACCGGCAACTGACCAACAACGGCACACTGCTCGGTAAGAACCAGCTGACGGTGAACGCCACGCAGGTGGAGCAGTCCACCGGCGGTAAGCTGTTCAGCGGCGGCGACCTGTTTGTGGGCGCGGCTGGTTTGAATGCACTGGGTCAGGTGGTGGCGCTGGGTAACCTGACGCTGCAACTGACGAACGCCTTTACCGCAAAAACCACGCTGGCGGCAGGCAAAACCCTGAGCGTCACCAGCAACGGTGCGATAGATAACCAGAGCGTGATGCAGGGCCAGGCGGTGAACCTGAGCGCGGGCGGACAACTGACCAGTAGCGGGCAAATCACCACCGGCAGCGGCGCGAGCACATTAAGCGGCAGCGCCATTGTGCTGAACGGCAACAGCGCCCTTCAGGGTGGCGGCGATATTACGCTGGCCAGCCGGGGGAATATCACCGTAAACGGTTTTGCCGGCACGACAGGCAGCCTGACGCTGAGCGCGCCGGGCGCAATTATCAACACCGCGCTGCTGTATGCGGCAAACAACCTGGCGCTGTATGCCAACAGCATCACCAACCAGCGCGGCGATATGCTGGCGGGCAATAACCTGTGGCTGCAACGGGATGCGGCCGGTAATGCCAACGGCGAGGTGATCAATACCTCCGGCAATATTGAGACGACAAACGGCGATATCACCATTAAGACCGGGCATCTGTTGAACCAGAGGGATGGGTTGACAGCAAATACTGTAACAAGCTCGGCTCAGGTTATTCCGGGCGTTGGGCAATCCATCCTCCGTGTTCCTTATTCTCTGCTTCCTGCGGGAAGCTATGGGTATTACACCACCAAAACCTATGAGGAAAAAGGCGGGGGCTGTGCGGGAGCGGATGGCGGATGTACTTCATGGATAGTAACGGCATATCACTATGCGCCGTTCAAAGGGTATGGCACGCAAAAATTTGTTTTAAGTGAAACTCGGACGGATGTAAGCAGTAATGGCGGAAGTGCGCGTATCACATCAGGCCGGAATGCGGTGATTTCGGCAGGTGTGCTGGACAACAAAGCCAGTGACATCCTTAGTACAAATGATCTGTTGTTACAGGGGACACAGCTTAATAACCAGAGCTGGCAAAGCAGTACCTCCGCGGACGTTCTTGTTTATCAATATGGCACGGGGAAAAAAGTAACCTATGCCGAATATGCTATTCCTGACGGCGGGTTAGATAACAAAAGAAGCAAGTATTCGGAGTATGAAACAGATATTGTTTATACCCTGATCGGGCACGAAATACAGACAACACTGGGCCAGCTTTACCGCTCAGTCATTCAGGCGGGTGGCAATGTCACTGCCAATTTCAGCAACAATATCAGTAATACGAACACCACGGCTCACTCTGGTGGTGTCACAGGAACCCTCACTGCCCCGTCACTGAATACTCTGAGCAATCAACGTATTGGCGGTAGCGTGGCAAAACAGGCCTTGGCAAACGGCCCGGCAGCAGTGAACTCTCCGCAGTGGCAGGATCAACTGCACAACGCCCTGCAACAGATTAACGGCGGCGGCGTGCTGAGCGGCATTGGCGCACAGCAAAAAGACAAGGCCAATCTCGGCAGCCTCGCCAGCGCAGGCGTGACTAATGCGGTGCTGAAAAACACCGTACCTGGCCAGCACCAAAGCAAATCCGTTGATACCAGCGCCTATCCGCTGCCGTCCGGCAACAGCGGTTATTTTGTGGTGTCGGATAACCCGAAAAGCCCGTACCTCATCACTGTTAACCCGAAACTCGACGGTCTCGGACAGCTTGACCCGAACCTGTTTGGTGATCTCAACAAACTGCTGGGTATCAGCCCCTCAGCCGCCCCGCGTGAAACTAACAGCGCCTATACCGACGAGAAAAAATTCCTCGGCTCCTCGTACATGCTGAGCCGCATCAAACTGAACCCGGACTACGACTACCGCTTCCTCGGTGATGCAGCATTCGATACCCGTTATGTCAGTAATGTGGTGCTGAACCAGACCGGCAGCCGTTACCTTAACGGTATCGGTTCCGACCTCGACCAGATGCGTTACCTGATGGATAACGCTGCCAATGCCCAACAGTCACTGGGGCTGCAATTTGGCGTGGCGCTTTCGGCCGATCAAATTGCATCACTGGATCACAGCATTTTGTGGTGGGAAGCCGCCACGATTAATGGCGAAACGGTGATGATCCCCAAAGTCTACCTGTCGCCAAAAGACGTGACGGTAAACAACGGCAGCGTGATAGCCGGGAACAATGTCAGCCTGGAAGGCGGCAGTGTCACCAACAGCGGCAGTACATTGCTGGCGAAAAACGACCTCAGCGTTGAAAGCGCCGGGGCGATCACCAACACCCACGACGCGCTGATCAAAGCGGGCGGCAATGTCGATCTCAGCGCGATTGGCGATATCAACAACGTCAGCGCTGCCATCAGCGGTAAAACGGTAGTACTTGAGAGCCTCGATGGCAGCATCAATAACCTCACCCTTGCCGACCAGTACTCGCTGGATGCGAAAAGTAAACGGGGTTCGGTCAGCATCAAGGACACAACACTGGGCAGTATCGCCAGCATTACCGCACAGGATGGTCTGTCGCTGACGGCGGGCAAAGATATCACCCTGACCGGCTCCGCGCTGAAATCAGGGGGCGATCTGCTGATGGATGCTACGGGCAATATCGCCGTTAACGCCATCCAGAAAAACGATGCTTATGCTCAGTCAGGCTTCACTTCGGGCTATGCTCGCACAACTGCGACCAGCAATGCCGATGTTTCTTACCAGGGCAGCGCCATTACTGCAGGTGGCAATCTTACGATGCGGGCGGGTAACGATCTGACGCTTAGCGCCAGTGATGTCAGCGCCGGGAAAAACGCGCAGCTCGCAGCCGGGAATGACCTGAACCTGAACGCAGAGAAGACCAGTCAGAACAGCCGCAACGGTAAAAGCGAAAACCATAGCACTGGCCTTGATCGCACTACCGTCAGCGCGGGTAATAACCTGACGCTGACCGCAGGCCAGGACATCAATTCGCAGGCCGCCGGGCTGGCGGCAGAGCAGCAGGTCGGCTTGCAGGCAGGCCGCGACGTCAATCTGCTGGCGGAAGCGAGCACCCAGGGCGACAGCTACAAAGCCAGTAAGAAAACGGTCATTAACGAGAAGGTTCGCCAGCAGGGCAGCGAAATCAGCAGCGGCACCAACACGGTCATCGTGGCCGGTCGCGACATGAACGCAGACGCAGCGCAGGTTCTGGCAAAAGGTGACGTCGGCGTTTCTGCCGGGCGTGATATTAACCTGAACACCGCCACCGAAAGCGACTATTCATACTTTGAAGAAACCAAAACCAAAAAAGGTTTCCTGAAAAAAACCACCACCCACACCATCAAAGAAAACAGTCAGACCAACGAAAAAGGCACGCTGCTGAGCGGTGATAACGTCTCGCTGAACGCCGGTAATAACCTGCTGGTGAAAGGATCCGCTGTGGCTGCTGAAGGGGATATTGCCCTGAAAGCGGGCAACGATGTCACCGTTGAAGCGGCGACGGAAGAGTCTTCTCACTACAGCATGAAGAAGACGAAGAAAAGTGGCGTCTTTGGCGGTGGTCTGGGCATCACCATTGGTTCGCAGTCTTCTCAGGTGTCGCGTAAGGGCAGCGAAGTCGCACAAAGCGATGCACGCAGCGTGATCGGCACCACCGGCGGCAATGTGATTATCAAGGCCGGTAACCAGGCGACGCTGAGCGCCGCCGATGTGGTCGCAGCGCGTAAACAGGGCGATACCGAACGTAAAACCGGCCATATCGACATCACCGCCAGCGATATTGCAATTATCCCTGGTAAGGATGTGGTGCAGGAGACGGTGAAACAGTCCAGCAAGAGCAGTGGCGTGGGCATCTCCCTCTCCAACCCGATTATCGATGCGGTGCGCAACGTGCGTGACATCATCAAGATGGGTGGCAGTGGCATCACACAGGGGAAAACACTGGCAGGTGAAGCCGCAGCGACCTTTGCCGATCTTGGTAGCGGCACCTCGTTACCGATCAGCTACGGGCGTTCGTCGTCAAAAAGCGAATCCCATTATTATGGTGAGTTCGCCACCGGCAGCAACCTGACAGCGGCAGGTAATATCCAGTTGGATGCCACCGGAGCAAAAAGCCCGGGCGATGTGCTGATTGGTGGCAGCCGCCTCGGCGCGGGCGAAGCGGTGATTATCGATGCGAAAAACAATGTCGATATCGCCACCTCAACTGACAAAGAACGCCTGAGCACCAGCGCCAGCAGCAGTAGCTGGAGCATCACAACGCAAGCACCCACCATCGGTTCTGCTATCCGTACCGTGAGTGGTGGGCCGAACCACGGCGCTAAAATTCTGCCGTTCGGCATGGAGAAATCCAGCAGCAAGGGGGACAGGCAGACCACCACGCAGACCGGCAGCGAGATTTCTGCGAAGGACATCTACATCACCAGCCAGAATGGGCATGTGAATGTTTCTGGTAGCTCTTTGGCGTCAATTAACGACCTGCTGTTGTCGGCGAAAAACGGCGATATCAACGTCACCACCGGCAATAACACCGTCTATGACAAGCAGAGCGGCAGCCAGAGCATGGTCGGCGCCCTCGGCGGCGACGGTTATAGCGGCAAAGTCGGCTACAGCAGCTCAAAACATGCCTCGCAGCTCGACAGCAACCAGCAGAGCACGCTGCGTAGCCAGATTGCCAGCAAAGATGGTGATGTGGCGCTGCAGGCGAAAAAAGATGTATCGGTGAATGGTGCGGACATCAGCGCCGGTAAGTCGCTGGCGATCAGTGGCGAGAATGTGCGCCTGGATGTCAGCGAAGACCGTCTGCATACCCAGAGCGAGTCCTCTTCGACGCAATACGCCGCGACAGCATCGACATCTGGTTGGGTCGTCTCCGCGGCACAGGCGCTGGAGAATGCTGCACGCTCGGCAGAAGAGGGGCGCGACCCACGCCTGACGGGGATCTATGCCGCACAGGCCGGACTGACCACCGCCGTTAACGTGGCGAAAGAAGCCTATGACTCGTCAATGGTGCGGGTGAGCGTGGGGGTTTCTGCTGGCTCCTCGAAAGAGAAACACGATTACCGCAGCCAGCAACAGCAGGGCAGCAACCTGGTTGCTGGTGAATCGGTGATCGTCAAAGCCGATCAGGATATCACTGCCCAGGGCATCACTATCACCGGTAAAAACGTGGTGCTGGATGCCGGACGCGACATCACGCTGACGGCAGCGCAGGACACGGATAAACAGAAGAGCAGCAGCAGTGGCAGTCAGTACTCCCTGGGCGTGAGCTTCTCGGCGATTGGTCAGCAAAACGGTTTCTCAGTGGATATCGGTGCCAGCCGTTCGCAGAGCAAAGAGAACGGCAGCAGCCTGGTTAATCACAATAGCCAGATCCACGCGGATGAGACGCTGAACGTCAATAGCGGGCGCGATACCACGTTGCAGGGCGCGGAGCTTCATGGCGACCGGGTGATTGCCGATGTGGGCCGTAACCTGACCATCAGCAGCCAGCAGGACAAAGCCGAATACGACAGTAAATCCAGCTCCACGGGTGTGAACGTCAGCATCTGCGTGCCGCCTATTTGTGCCGGTTCCTCGGTGCAGGGCAGCGTGAGCGTCAGCAACGGTAAGATGAAGAACGACTACCAGTCGGTCATCGATCAGAGCGGGATTTTTGCCGGTAAGGGCGGCTTTGATATCAACGTTGGCAGCCACACGCAACTGGACGGCGCAGTGATTGCCTCGAATGCGGATGCAGCGAAAAACCGTCTCAGCACCGATACGCTGGGTTGGAGCGATATTCATAACAAGGCTGAGTCCAGCGGTAGCCAGTTCGGCCTGAGCGTCTCTGGTGGTGTGGAGAAAGTGGAGAAAACCGGGGATCTCAAAACCCCTACCAACGATACCGCGAAAGAGAACCAGAAAGGCGAGTACAAAGCGATGCCAGGCGGGCTGCCGTCGATGACGATGGCGAGCGTGTCGGAAAGCGCCAGCAACACCACGCACAGCGCGATTGCTGCAGGCGACATCATCATTCGCGACAAGGCGAACCAGCAGCAGGATGTGGCAAACCTGAGCCGTGATACGGCAAATGCGCACAACGCGCTGGAAAACAACTTCGACAAGCAGGCCATCAAAGACAAGCTAGAGATTCAGCAGCAGGCGACGTCGCTGGGTACGCAGGCAATGACGGCGTATATGGACAGCAAGCTGGACGCTGCGAAGAAGAAAGTGCGTGACGAGATGGCGGCGCGCGGCGAGCTGAACGGGCTGAGCGATGAGGAGATCAACGACAAAGTCACCGCGTCGGCTGAATTTAAAGAGGTGGATAAGGAGTACGGCATCGGCAGCCCGTTCTGGACCGCAAGTTCGGCGATGACCGGGTTACTGGCGGGTGTGCTTGGCGGCAATGTGCAGAGCGGTATGGCGGCGGGCGCAGCACCGGTGCTGGCGAAACTGGTGAAAGAGGCCGCAGGCAAAAACGAAGCGGCACGTATAGCGCTACATACGGTGATTTCCGCCGCGCTTGCCAAAGCACAGGGCGGTAATGCCACCGCAGGTGCCATCGGCGGGTTTATCGCCTCCGCCGGGGCGAAACAATTTGCTCAGGCGCTGTATGGCAAAGATGCAGATCAATTAAACCCGGATGAGAAGATGGTGATCCTCAACCTGGTGTCGGCAGTGGGGGCAGTCGGCGGCGGTGTGGCAACCGGCAACACCAACGGCATGGTCAGCGCAGGGAATGCGGCGCGGGTTGAGGTTGAGAATAATACTTTAGCCAATCACATGGAAAAAACCGTTATTGACAGGCTGGCTAAAGAAGGTGTGGCGACAAAACAAGAAATTGACGCAGCAGCCTGTGCGCTCCTCAAATGCTCTGCTGAATTTGCGGAGGGAACAGCAGAAAAAGCCTACTACGAAAATCTCGAAAAAACTGGCAGCAAGCCGGAATATGCAGCCCTTCGTGAACAATTGGCTAATGAAAAATTTGCGGTTAGCTATAAGGATCCATTAACCGGAGAAAATGTCACTATTTCCGTGGCGCTATTCCAGTACACTGACGTTAATGCCATTCTGGACGGCGCTTCATACGTCAATGGCGAATACCAATTGACCACCCGGGGCGCAGGGCTTCTTCAGGCGGCAGGCGGTGCTGCTGAAATGATTGGGGGCGGAGCCAGTTGCGCAGGGATTGTCACTTGCGCCGCTGGTGTGATTGTAGCAGCTTCAGGCTATGATAACTTACAAGCAGGCTCCCAGACTTTAGCTTCTGGCAGACCAACCAAAACCGCAGGTGCAGAACTACTGGAAACACTGGGTGTTTCGCCAGAATATTCGGAAATAGTCTATGCTGGCGTAGGGCTGGGAGGGGCTACAACACTAGTCTTTAAATCGGCCAAGACTGGCGAAGTTATTAATGTTGCGGTGTCTAAAGAAGGGCAGGTTACAAAAACTGGAAGTGTTGAACCACCACTGATAAAGAATAGTGATGGGATTTATGAAGTAAAAATAAATGCCACCCCATTGGAAGGTCAAAGTCGTTTAAATACTTTAGATATTACAGGTAATAACCAATACAACCCTGCTGAAGCCGCTGCAGCTGCAAGACTGGAAACTGTTCTGGGTACAATGGAACGGATAACAGAGACTGCCTCAATTGGCAAGAATGCAGACTTTATTATCACAAGTGGATCCAATGCAGGAAAAACTGTAGATTTAATGTATACAACAAAGAATTTGTCTCAGAAAGAGGTTAATGGGATTAATAAATTTTTTGAGAAGAACATGACAATGTCTAAGGCTCCTGGTAAATTACCTAATGGGCAGCAGCAGATAATTGATCATTTAAATAAAGCTGATATTGTTCCTGTTGATTTCAGTGTGTTGAATTCAGAGAATCAAAAAATATTTACTGACTTCATCAAAACATTACCTAAATCACAACAAGATAAAATAGTTATAATGAGGTAAGGTATGGGTGCTACTTTTTTTATAGGCTATCCCCAAGATAAGGATTTACATACAACCTTAAACAGGACTGAATCTGATGCTTTAGAAGCATTACTTGATGAAGCACTGGTAGGGAAATATAGCCACATTCATGATATCGTAATGGAAATGCTAGTTTTAGATCAGATTAGCTTTACGGAATTAAGTAGCTCTGATTTTAATACCGCCATTCAGGCTGTTCGTAATTGTTTGCATAGTAGAAATGAGCCTAATGAATGGCAACTATATCAAAAACGTATATGGGAAAAAGAACTGGAACCCTTAATGCAGCAAGATGATCGTTATTGTGGAGAATAACTGGATTGTGTATGTACTGGCTGCAGTAGGTATAGATAAGGCTGATAACCCTGTCAGGGTTAAGCCATGTTTAATTAGATTTTAGATGCTACACAAAACTGGCAGTAACTTATTTATAGGCGAAGTTAGAGTTATTCCAAAATTATCATTTTTTCCCTGTGCATTTCATTCTATACAAAAAATCCTGTAGGTCTTTTTGATAAAAATAACTCAATCTAATTTTCATTATAGTCAAAACATTAAAATAATTTTATTGACTAAATTACCCGACCTTAGATTTGGTTCGCAATTAATCTTGGTATGTCCTTGAAAAAATAGGAAATTATTTCTTGGATCGGTGATGATACAAAGGTAGTAGCATACTACGATATTAATCATAAGTATATCGGTATGATCTATTATTTAAAAATCATTTCTTTTTTGATCAATAAAGAGTGAATATGTGGCAGAACATTAAAATAGAAAATGTTAGTAAGATAGAAAAAAGGTTGCAGAATTTACTGTTTGGAGGATTGATGTTTTATCTTATACAAAAAATGAAAAAATACGCCAGCTTGATATTCTTTCTTTTTCTCGCTGTGTTCTCTCTTCGCGCGATTGCGACGGAGGAGATAAAAAACGGTATACTCCAGGCTTACTGGCAACCGAACTGGAATGCTGATGCAACGGTCAATACGCCAGAGTTAGAATTTCGCTATTTTGCCTTGGGTAATAAAAAGAAAGATAACAAAGTAATTGATATTACTGTGAACGGCAGTGAAGCGCAGAAGATCGCATTTATCAAAAAGAACTTCAAGAATATCCCGGATAACTTCTTTACCTTTAAAGAGTGGTACGTTAACCAACCTGGTACGATGAAAGTGCCTGCGGTGATTAAATATAGGGAATGCAACGCAGATAACTATAAAGCCGATCTGCTGTCATTCCAGCCGGAGAATACTGCAAAAAACGCAGACGATATGATCGCTCAGGATTTTGGCGGCTGTGGATCAGGTACGCCTTATCTCGTGTTATATCAGCTGAAAGAGGGTGAAAAGACGTTATCCCTGAAAAGCGAGGCCAGTGAAACAGCGCCAGATTTGGCTTCGGTCAACAGTAATGAAACGCTGGCTAAAATCAGAACCGTCGATAACGCGTGGATCTATGTTGCAGTGTACGATGAAGCGGAAAAAGGGCATCTGAGCAACAAACGAGGGTTTGTTAAACTGAGCGCTCTGACACCGCTGAACTGATAACGCACGACATAGCGAGTGATCATTCATTGCACTGCTCATGGCATTAACGCTATGGGCAGGTATCTGCCACTACCGCTGCTTTGGTCACGGATGCTTATTTTTCATGGTTAAATCTTACCTCAAACTCCCGACATTTAATCCCGCTCTAACTGCAATGCCAGCAACAACTTTGTCTTTTCCCTGCCCGTATTGAGTTTATTCTTATCCCATCACATCATCTTGTTTTTACAAGGAGTTTTAAAAATGAAAGCGATGGTGGCGTTAGCGGCCGTGCTGTTACTCAGCGGCTGCTCAACTTATGAAATGGTGAAAGAATATAACCAGAGTATCAAAGATTATACCGGCCCGAATCGCGTGGGCGTGGCGTTCGATCTGAATAATACCGAGGCACGTATTTACCCGGAAACCGACCGCTGTATTAATCTCTATTCCAATAAAAACGGGTTTATTGGTTCCGGCTCTTTCATGGGCGATCACAAGCGAATTGGTGTGCCTTACGTCGCGGATATGACGCAAAACCGTGATGAATACTGGGTGAGCGCCGAGAAGTTTATCAGCGTGCGCATTATTTATGCCGGACGGGATGGCAGCGGCGGGATCCTGACGAACCAGGCGCGTGTGAATGAGCGCTATGTCACCTTTAAACCGGAACCGGGCGCTTATTACTATGTCAATGTTGAACGGCCAGAGTACTCACGCCTGGCTGAGCGGTATTTAAAAGTCTACAAAGTTGTTGTTCATGAATCTGGCCGCACAGAGCTGCAACCCGTGCGGGAGTGGGGCATCCATAACTGCCCTGGCCAAAAACCGTGGTATATGATCAACGGTGCCACAATATAATCCCATCAGATACAAAACGGTTATCCCGGTGATAACCGTTTTCCCATTATTTTGTTAAATAAGCCGGTATGGCGCAGTTTAACCGCGTCACATATTCACAGGCGTAATGTGTGATCCCGCCAGGAGAGCGATTATTATAGAGCGATAAAATCCAACCTATATCGTGAGGGCGTGCCGGTGGAACTTCACCAGCTCAGGTGCTTTATTGCCGTGGCGGACGAGCTGCATTTTGGTCACGCGGCGCAAAAAATGGAAATGCTGCCTTCTGCGCTGGGCCGCTATATTAAGCTGCTGGAAGAAGATCTCGGCACGCGGTTATTATCGCGCTCGACGCGCAATGTCTCCCTCACGCCCCACGGCGCGCTGTTTTTACCGGAAGCGCGGGAACTGGTGGCGCGTGCAGACGATATCGAAAAACGCTTTCAGACGCTGGCGCGGCAGAACGCAGGAAAACTGCGGATTGGCGCGATCGACAGTGCGGCGGTCAGCCTTATTCCCCATGTATTGCACCATTTTCGCGAGCGCTGGCCTGGCGTGGAACTGAGTTTTCTGGAAGATAAATCGTCACGTTTGCTGCCAAAGCTGAAAACCGGCAGGTTGGATCTGATTTTTATTCGCCCGCAAAGCCAGATGGACAGCGCGTTGCATAGCGAGTTTCTGTTTTACGAAGATGTGGTGCTGGCGATTTCCGATAAGCACCCACTGGCCAACCGCAGTGAAATCAATGTTGATGATTTACGCGATATCCCGCTGATTGTGCCGGAAAAACGCGTACGCCCGCACAGCTACGATTTAACCTTAAGCCTGTTTGAACATGCCGGTTTTAAACCGACGCTGATTCAAATTGCCGATGAAAAACAGACCATTATTAATATGGTGGCGGCAGAACTGGGCGCGGCGATTATGCCTCGTTGGGTTATGCGCATGGCGGCGCTGAATATTAAATTCATTCCGATTGGCGAAGGTTATGACTCGATTCGCAGTAAATTGCCGATGGCCGCCGTATGGGTGGCAGGGGCACGGGATGAAGCGCGGGATAATATGATGCAAGTGGTAATGCATGAATTACCGGTGATTTCGGATCTCTATTAACCTGGTAAATCCCCTCTCCCCCGTGGGGAGAGGGCATGGAGGGGAAACCATCGCACCCCGCCACCGCGTTCGACAGCGCGTTTCGCCGGACGGCCAGGTTCGTTAAGTTCCCTCTCCCCTGTGGAGAGAGGGCCTGGAGGGAAAACCACAGCACTACGCCATTGCATTCGACAGCGCGTTTCGCCGGGTGCCAGGTGCGTTAAGTTCCCTCTCCCCTGTGGGGAGAGGGTCAGGGTGAGGGGAAAACCACAGCACTACGCCACCGCGTTCGACAGCGCGTTTCGCCGGGCACCAGGTGCGTTAAGTTCCCTCTCCCCTGTGGGGAGAGGGTCAGGGTGAGGGGAAAACCACAGCACTATGCCATTGCATTCGACAGCGCGGTAACGCGATTGACCAGGCGGCCAATGTTGCCGATTTCCACCTCGATCACATCCCCTTCCTTCATAAACAGCGGCGGCGTCCGTTTTTTGCCCACGCCCCCCGGCGAACCGGTAATGATCACGTCGCCTGCCTGCAGCGGGCTAAAGCGGGAGATATATTCCACCAGCATGGCGACGGAGTTGATCATATTGTGGGTCGAATCGTTCTGCACGCGATTGCCGTTCAGCCATGTGCTGATCGCCAAATCCTGCGGGTCGCGGATCTCATCGCGGGTCACCATCCACGGGCCGAACGCGCCGGTTTTGCGCCAGTTCTTGCCCGACGTGAACCAGGTATACTGCATATCACGTACTGAGCCATCCATAAAACAGCTGTAACCGGCGATATGCTCTAACGCGTTGTCGCGGCTGACATTGTCCGTATCTTTGCCGATCACCACCGCCAGCTCGCCTTCGTAATCAAACTCATTGCTGCTGTCGGGTTTGCACACCACATCGCCGTGTGCGGAGAGCGTATCCGCGAAGCGAACAAACAGGGTCGGCGCATCGATGGTTTGTTCGAACTCGATCCGCTTTTCCATGTAGTTCATGCCCACGCAGAAAATTTTACTGGGGTTTTCAATGACCGGCAGAAAACGGATCTCATCGGCGTGAAAATCCGCCTGCGCCGGGATCATCGGCGTCAGTTCCGCCAGCGCATTGCCCGCGATGGCGGATTTCAGGTCCGGGAAATACGCCGATAAGCGTTTCCCCAAATCAAAAACCTGCGTGCCGTCAATGCAACCCCATGTTTTTTCACCGGATGTTGGGTTAACAAAACTCAGTAACTTCATGATAATACCTGTGCCTGAACGGCGGGTTATTTAATAAACTTAACCTGCTGATTAATCTCTTCAATAATCGGCAGTTTTCGGGCGTTGTAGACTTTCTTGTTCTCTTCGAACAGGTTATTGCCTTCGCAGTCGATCGAGATAATTAACGGGCCGAACTCTTTTACCCGGTTGACCCACAAGGTCTCCGGCATCCCTAAATCGCGCCACTGGGCATCTTCGATTTTCTCTACGCAGGTGGCCGCCAGCACCGCGCAACCGCCAGGGAACACCGCGTGCACCGCTTTGTGCGTGCGGCAACCCTCTTCGGTGTTCGACCCCATCCCGCCTTTACCGACGATCAGCTTCACACCCGTCTGCTCGATAAACTCTTTCTCGAACTTTTCCATACGCATGCTGGTGGTCGGCCCAATCGAGATCATCTCGAATTCATTTTCGCCTTTCTCCACCACGATTGGACCGGCGTGGAAAATCGCCAGACCTTTCAGGTCGACCGGCAGTTCGCGCTTTAACTCAATCAGGCGGCGGTGCGCCACGTCGCGGCAGGTCACCAGTGTGCCGGTCAGGTAGACAATGTCGCCAGGTTTCAGGGAGAGTAAGTCTTCGTCTTTAATGGGTGTGGTGAGCACTTTTTTCATAATACAGCCCCCTGGTGGGAAAGAATTTCGTAAGAGAGATCGGCGTTAAAACGGATCGCGCCGCGGCGGTGCGCCCAGCAACCGGTGGAAACCGCCACGCCAATGGTCGACGGGTGGCGGGCGGAGGACTCAATGTTGACGCCCATCACCGACGCTTTGCCGCCCAGGCCCTGTGGCCCCAGTCCGACTTTGTTCAGACCCTCTTCCAGCAGTGCTTCCATTTTGGCGGCGTCCGGGTTCGGGTGGCAGGAGTCCACCGGGCGCAGAATCGCTTTCTTGGAAAGACGCGCAGCTGTTTCTACCGACGTCGACACGCCAACGCCAACCAGCAGCGGCGGGCAGGCATTCACGCCGTAGGAGGTGATCACGTCAAACACGAACTGGTTGACGCCTTCATAGCCCTGGCCTGGCATCAATACTTTAGCCGCGCCCGGCAGCGAGCAACCGCCGCCAGCCATGTACACTTCAATGGTGCAGCTGTCGTCATCCGGGATGATTTCCCAGTCCAGCCACGGTATGCGCGAGCCGGTATTGGTGCCGGTGTTTTTCTCAATGAAGGTTTCTACTGCGTTGTGGCGCAGCGGCGCTTTTTTGGTGGCTTCCAGCGTGGCGGTTTTCAGAATCGACTCCAGCCCGCTTAAGTAGGGGAATTTCGCCCCGCAGGTGATGAAGTACTGGATCACCCCGGTGTCCTGGCAGCACGGGCGATCCAGCTCGTCGGCCCGTTTCTGGTTCTCAAACATGGAGTCGTACACCGCCACGGCCAGCGGTGCGTCCTCTTCCGCACGCAGTGCTTCGAGTTTTTTCATAACGTCTGTTGGCAGACGTTTCCCGACATACCCGGTAAAGCGGGTCATCACGTCAGTTAATAACGAAATTGCTTCAGATGTGCTCACAATATGCTCCATTTCTTATTTCAGGCTAATGAGCTCTTCATTGCCTTACGTTTACGGCTAATTTCGATAGAGAGGGTCAGGACGGCGGAAACCACCAGCATGCCTGCCACGCACCAGAGGGCGAGAGAGAAGTCACCGGTGGTCTCTTTCAGCCAGCCGATCACCGCCGGGCCAGCGAACCCACCCAGGTTGCCAATTGAGTTGATGGCAGCGAGGCCTGCTGCCGCAGCCGGTCCATTGAGGAACAGCGACGGGATGCTCCACAGCGGTGGCTTACAGGACGAGATACCGACGTTGGCCATCACCAGCGCGAAGATCGCCAGCGGCAGGCTGTGCACCAACCCGGCGAGGATAAAACCGAGGCAGGCGAACAGGCAGGCGCTGACTACGTGCCAGGTACGCTCTTTGGTTTTGTCGGAGTGTTTTGCCCACAGGATCATCGCCACAATCGACAGTGCCGCCGGGATGGCATTAATAAAGCCAATCTGGAACGTGGTCAGGCCGAAGGATTTAATAAACTGCGGCGACCAGATATTCAGCGAATAGAGGCCCGCCGACGTACCGAAATAGACCACCGCCAGCGTCAGCACGCGGATATCGGTCAGCCCTTTCCAGATACTGGTTTTCGCCTGACTGCCTTTGTTCTGGTTCTCTTCCGCCAGGGTGTTAATCAGCCACTGGGTTTCATCTTTGCTCAACCAGCGGTTTTTCTCCGGACGATCGTTGAGGTAGAAGAAGGTGAAAATACCCAGCAGGATGGCGGCAGCGGAATCCAGCATAAACATCAGTTGCCAGCCTTTCAGGCCAAACGCACCGTGCATGCTTAAAATGGTGCCTGCCAGCGGCGAGCCAATCATCGACGAAATCGGCGCGGCCGCCATAAAGAACGCGATCACCTGCGCACGGCGTTTAATCGGGAACCAGGTGCTTAAGTAGAGAATAATACCGGAGAAGAACCCGGCCTCAGCGACGCCTAATAAAAAGCGCAGAACATAAAAACCGGTCGAGGTTTCAACAAACATCATGCAGGCGGCAATAATACCCCAGCTCACCATAATACGGGCCAGCCAGATACGCGGCCCGACTTTCTGCAAAATAACGTTTGAGGGAATATCTGTTAAGAAATAGCCAATAAAAAACATGCCCGCGCCAATACCAAATACCGTGGAGGAAAATCCTAAGTCCTGGTTCATAGTGAGCGCGGCGAAACCTATATTTATGCGGTCAAAGAATGCAATAAAATAAGCAAACATCACAAAGGGTACGATACGCCAGGATATTTTCCTGAGCGTAACCTGTTCAGTTGTAGAGTTCATAACATTGTTTTCCAGCAGTTAAAATAATAATGACAGGCAACGTTACGGAATAAAAATGCGACCTGCTGACGAAACAACTATGAGAGGAATAAAACGGGGGATCATCCGGCGATGATTATATAAAAAATGCAAATAATTGATGGTGAAACAAAAACTGCGACGGAAATCCCGCTCGCGATCAATAAAACCTTAAAAACAGTGCGATTATTAACAGAATGTCAGAAGTGATTTTACATTAATGAAACAATCGCTCCGACGAGGGAAAAACGGGATATGTGATAGGGTTCAAAATCCAGGCGAATAAAAAAGCCCGGCGAACCGGGCTGGCGGGCTTAGATAAAGGTAAAAATCTCGTCACGCGGTAAGCGGGATTTTGGCAGTGCAGCGTTAAAGTCTTTTTCGCTGCGAAAGCCCAGTGAGACCAGCACCACGCTGGTCAGCCCTTTCTCACGCAGACCCAGTGCAAGGTCCAGCGCGCGCTGATCAAACCCTTCCATCGGCGTGGCGTCAATGTCGAGCATCGCGGCGCTCAGCAGCAGGCCGCCCAGCGCCAGGTAAACCTGTTTCTCCATCCATTGCGGAATATCGCGCTGCTCATAGCGGTGCATATCCACATAAGAGCGGCGGCTCTTGTCCTGACCGGCCTGTGCGCCTTCAGCGACAAAGCGGCCATCTTTTTGCTCCTGCGCCAGCACGTTTTGCAGATGCTGGTCATCGAGATCGCTGCGCATGCACAGGGCGATGACATGAGAGGCATTCAGCACTTTCGGTTCGTTATAGGCATACGCACCGCTGGTGGATTTCGCTATCGCTTCGCGGCCTTCCGGCGTGGAGGCGACCACAAAGTGCCACGGCTGTGAATTCACAGACGAGGGGCTGTTTCGCAGCACGTTAAGTAAGGTGTCAATTTTTTCCTGCGGCAGCGTTTTACCGGGTTCAAACGCTTTCACCGTATGGCGGGCAATCACAGCATCATCAAGGGTCATCCTGTTTCTCCTGGCGCAAAAATAACAAGTAGATTGGGGGGATTGTTGGAGAATAAACGCAAAAGATAACGAGATAAATCGCTATAAAGGGACAACACTTTCACTCCTGGAGTGAAAATGAAGTTTGCCTGCGCGCTATTTTCTGGCACAACAGACGGGGTACGCCCCTTTATCACCGGAGAGATCATGATTCGGCTGGAAGATGTCACGCTGTTTGTTCGCTCAGCAGCACTGGGAAGTTTTTCAAATGCCGCACGGGAAGCCGGTTTGCTGCCGGGCCAGGTGAGCGCGGCTGTGCACCGGCTGGAGCGGGATTTGGATAAGCGCTTGTTTGTGCGATCCACACGCAGCTTACGGCTGACGGCGGAAGGCGAAAAGTATCTTCCCTACGCCCAGGAGATGCTGGAAGTGGTGCACGCCGGCGCGGAAAGCCTGCACAGCGGCGATAACGAGATCAAGGGCGAGCTGCGCGTAGCGATGCCATCGGACATTGGCCGCAATGTACTGTTACCGCTGATCACCCGTTTTTGCCAGCAGCACCCAAAAGTGTCCTTGCGTCTTTCGCTGTCCGATCACATTAGTGATGTATTCCGTGACCCGGTCGATATTGCTATTCGTTACGGCGTGCTGGATAACAGCAGCTATGTGGCGTTGCCGCTGGCGGCAGATAACCGCCGCGTTCTGGCGGCCTCACCGGCCTATCTGGCGCGCAACGGCCGCCCGCAAACGCTGGACGAAGTGGTTAATCACCCATGCCTGTTGTTCACGATGAATAGCCAGGTGTATGACAAGTGGAGCTTCCCGGAAAATGGCATGCGCCGCCAGCTTATCGTTAAAAGCCGCATGTTATGCGATGACGCTGACGTTGCCCGGCGCTGGGCCATTGATGGGCTGGGGATTGTTTACAAATCGTGGATCGATCTCAGCGATGACGTACTGGCGGGCCGCCTGGAGGTGCTTTTGCCGCAGCATCCGGGGGAGGCTGCACCGTTAAACCTTATCTGCCCGCACCGTAAACAGTTTTCTCCGGCTATCCGCCACCTGCACAACGCATTACGCGAGCACCTTCAGCCGATCACCGCGCTGATGCACAGTCACCCTGCGTTTAAGACAACATATTGAGTGCGTCGTCACGGGTTACTAACCCCGTGAGCGCATCATAAAGGAACACGGCTGAGGGCATTAAGCCCATTGTGAAAGAGAAGCCATGCATATTCATCGCTGATAATACCCCCAACGGGTGTCCTATTTTTTTCTGCTGACGGTTGTACCCCTCTGTGAATTGTGTTTTATTCCCGCCGATTTATTCCCTCTCTAGAATATTAGCCTAACCCGTTGCTCTCTAATTTATTATTTTATGATGTGTCATGTTCTTATTTATGGTTGTCATTTTTTCATTGCTGTAATTCTGTTTTGTATTTATGTGATTATAGTGAAAACAAGAAGATAGACTTGTTTTCACTTTCATATAAATTCAAGCATTAGGTTTTTTTAAGATTGTGAATATTAGTTAAGGATATTTTTATAACAAAATATTGTGATTTTGCTCTCAAATGAATACAGAAGTAGTCGCTATATCTATTGGCGAAGCGGGTTTTATATATGGAATATTCTTTATAAATGGATTGTATTTATGAAAGCCATTTCTTTAATTGATAAAAAAACGTTAGGGCTCATAACCTATCAGTATTCCCCCCTATTACCGGAAGATGGTGTTGAGATTGATATTGTACTTTCTGGTATTTGCGGAACTGATTTGGCAGTGTTAGCAGGGCGAGAGGAAGGTTTGCCGGGTATTATTCGCGGGCATGAAGCTGTTGGTGTGGTTGTTAATGTCGGCAATGCGGTGACGGGCCTGCAACCCGGTATGCGAGTCGTTATCGATCCGAATGAATATTGTGGGCGCTGCGCAGCCTGTCGCGCTGGGCGCACACATCTCTGCACTGGTGGCCACAATGGAGGATTGGATATTGTCGGTGTGAATAAACACGGCATGTTTGTGGAACGATTTATTACCCGGATGCCATTTGTTTATCCGCTACCGGATGCGATGAGCTGGGAAACCGCGGTACTCATTGAACCTGTCGCCTGTATTTTAAACAATATTGACCATGCTGAGATTCAGGCGGGAGAGCGGGTGTTAGTGCTGGGATCGGGGCCGATGAGTCTGGTGGCTCAGTTACTGCTCCGGGCGATGGGTGTAAAGACACTGGCGACGGATCTGAACCCAAACCGTATTCAATTCGGGCGATCGCTTGGGCTGGATGTCCTGCATGCGGATGAACTCAGATCCAGGCTACAGCAAACCCCGGTAGATGCTGTTATCGACACGGTAGGGAATCAACTCGATGTTGCTATGAGCACGGTTCGTCGGGGTGGCAGAGTTGTTCTTTTCGGGTTTGACGGAAATTACACTTATACATTGCCGGTAAAATACGTTCTGGTTAATGCCATCCGTTTGATTGGCGCGGGGGAATATAATCAACATTTCCCGCGTGCATTACAGATGGCCAGTATGATTCCCGCGCTGGGCGAACTGGTAACGCATCGTTATACCCTTGACGAATGTGCAGAGGCCTTCGACCATCTGCTCAACGATCCTTTCTCCAATATTATAAAATGTGTCTTTACACCGAATGCGAAATATCTGTAAGAATTCTTTTTATTTAAACTAAGATAAGTTGAGATATTATGAAAATTACTATTTTTAGTCAGATTTCTATTGATGGTAAATTAACTCTCGGCCATGGTGGATCCAGTAAAGGATTATTCCAGCTGCTTAACGATGAAGATATACAATTTATTCATCAATTCCGCGGGAAGGTCGATGCCATTATGGTAGGGCGAAATACCATTGTGACGGATGATCCGCAATTAACCAATCGTTATGGCGGCAATAATCCATTACGCATTATTCCTACCTCATCGCTGGATTTTCCCGATTCGGCCAGAGTGTTGTGCTCGCCGGAGGAATCTCTCATTGTTACAACAGAACGGGCTCGTGGTCACGCGATGATTCAACGAATACGCGAACATGGTAAAGAGGTCCTTTTTGCGGGAGTCGATCGGGTAGATTTTAATTTTCTTTTTTCGCTCCTTCAACAACGTGGAATAGAACATATTATGGTGGAAGGTGGTGGTTATTTAAACTGGCAGATGTTTGATCTTGATGTGGTGGATGATATTATTTTAATGCAGTTGCCAATTATTATTGGTGGCGCAACAACGACTACTCTTGCAGATGGCGAAGGATATAAGGACATAAATCATACCAAAGCATTTTCACTGCACCATTTTGATGCCCGGTCTAATTATAATCTTCTACATTTTAAACGTATGTCTGCCCAGACATATTAATATCACTCATGGATGGCTGAAAAATAAAATGGAAAAATTCAAAGCTTCTGAGCTAATCTGGCTTAATGTCAATGAATACCTTGTCCTTGATGAGGATGATATTATTCTTTACACCTCTCCCGATACTGATTTTTGGCGCGGGACGTATTATGGGCTTGAGTATGATAATGCCCCTGCTGCAGTTATTAGCCGCGAGGAGCGATTCTGGACTCTGAAAGCCAGGGTGTCGTTTAATTCTTCTATCTATTTTGATCAGTGCGGTCTGTTCATTTACCAGGATGAAGACCACTGGATGAAAAGTGGTATTGAATATCAAAAAAATGGTTACCAGCAGTTGTTTTCGGTGGTGACTAATCACGGATTTTCGGATTGGTCGATGTCTAACTTTGATCGGCATCGGCAGACCATGTATTACCGGTTGAGCCGCAGGGAGAGTGATTTTCTACTGGAAAACTCACTGAATGGCAGAGACTTTCACATGATGCGCATGTTCCATTTATCTCACGCTGAGGCGCGTGTGCAGTTTGGTTTTTTTGCCAGTAGCCCCGGAGACTCTTCTTTTGCTGCCCGCTTCTCTGAGATTGAACTCATGGAATGTCAGTGGCAGGCGCATAATGCTGACCGTTTCTGACAGGGATACCCAATGACGATTTCACCTCATCAGCAGCGTCTGTCTCTCTGCGCCTGCTATGCCGCCATGATATGCCTGGCCATTGCACTCAACTTCTTGCCCGTCTATCTGACCACATTCAGCGACGCCTTTGACAGTGATTCCGGGCTGACCGGTGAGCAATTGGGGCGTATTCCGGCAGTCATGTTTCTCAGTTTTATCACCGCTATCCTGGTGACCGGGCCGCTGGCTGATCGGGGCAATGCTCAGCGGTTTATTTTATTTGGACTGCTGGTCATGGCGCTTGGGTTAGGCTTTGTGGCGATGGCACCCACCTACACTTTCCTGTTGTTCGCTGTCGCGCTGATGGGGTGGGGAGCAGGCATGCTGGATATGCTGCTCAGCCCGATTGTCGTGGCGTTACAGCCTGCCAGACGCAGTGCGGCTATGAACTGGCTACACTCCTATTTTTGTCTTGGTGCGGTAGGTGCAGTACTGATCGCCAGCTTTGCGCTGAAATGGGGGATTTCATGGCGCATGGTTGCGTTGGGGGTCATGATTGCACCATTGGGGACAGCACTGTTGTTCCTGCGGCTTACTTTCCCTCCCCTGGTGCAGGAATCGGCACCAAGAGAAGCGCTGACGAGCTTGATAAAACGTCCTTATTTCGTCGCTTGCCTGATCGCTATCTTTTTAGGCGGCGCCACAGAAACGGGGCTGTCGCAATGGTTGCCGACTTACGCTGAGCGGGGATTGGGATTGTCGAAGGAGATCGGCGGGTTTGCACTGGCTGGCTTTTCTGTGGCGATGGCGCTGGGGAGAATGGCGGCGGCTATGGTGCAGCAGCGTATCTCTCCCGAGGTGTTAATGTTGGGCTGCTGCGCTGTGACCGTGGCGCTGTTTGTTGTGATCGGTTTTCCTCCCAGCCCAACGATTGCCATTGCTGCCTGTATTCTGGCTGGATTTTCAGGAAGCTGTCTTTGGCCAACTATGCTGGCGATGTCTGCGGATGCCTATCCGCGAGGCGGTGCGACCATGTTCGGTGTACTGACGGCTTTTGGTAATGCGGGCTGTAGTCTTGTGCCGTGGCTGGTTGGGCTGATCATGGAGTATTCATCGTTACATATAGGCTTATTGACTGTTGCACTCTATCCTGGCGGTATGATCATTGTGCTTATATGGATGCATCGACTATCCGGAAAAAATAACGGCGTGCAGGTGGAATAATTACACGCCTTCCTTTTTTCTTACTGAAGAGTATTAATTACAGGTTCAACTTACATTATCGCGTTATTATTGTATGGTTTTACATTTCGTTGCAGTGCTTATTGTGATCGCGCTGAGAGATAAAGCTATAAACACCTGGTAAAATAACGATAAGTGAATGTTTATCAATATAGTAAGGGACGATTCATATGAAAAACATATTATTGGTATGCGCCGCAGGGATGTCGACAAGTATGTTGGTGAAACGCATGAAAGAGTATGCGGATACGGTAAATATTAAGGTAACCATTAATGCATTAGCCATATCGGAAGCCAAAGAGACGTTGAAGAAAAATGAGGTGGATATTGTATTGTTGGGACCCCAGGTGCGTTTCCAGAAAAAAGAATTAGAGGAGGTTGTACAGGGTCGGGTCCCTGTCGCCGTGATTGATATGAAAGCTTACGGGCAGATGGATGGCAAAGCCGTTTTAGACAGTGCGCTGGTTTGTCTGGCTGAATAATTCCTTTTCGGATAATTATTCCTTCTTTGTGTGTGGAATTTTTTCCGCACACTGAATCCCTGTGTGCATTATTAATTAAAACGGTAACAAGATTAAAAGGAATCATCATGAGTTTCATGGAGTCTTTTGAACGAGGTATGGAGAAAATTCTCGTTCCTATTGCGGTTAAATTAAACTCACAGATCCATATTTCGGCAGTGCGGGATGCATTTATATTGTCCTTCCCGATTGTGATGGCCAGTTCGCTGATTATTCTTATTAATTTTGCGATTCTCTCACCTGATGGTTTTATCGCCAGTATTTTGCATCTGGATGCGCTTTTCCCCAATCTGGCCGCGGCGCAGGCAATATTCACACCCGTCATGAATGGCTCGGTCAATATTATGGCGGTTTTAATTACCTTTCTGGTGGCGCGCAATATTGCCATTAACTATCAACAAGACGATCTCCTGTGCGGATTAACGTCGATTGGTGCGTTTTTTGTTGTTTACACGCCTTACACCGTCATTGACGGGCAGGCGTATCTCACCACCCAATACCTTGGGCCGCAGGGGTTATTTGTCGCTATTATTGTTGCATTGATCGCCAGCGAAGTGTTCTGCCGTCTGGCGCGCAACCCTAAAGTAACCATTACGATGCCTGCTGCAGTGCCGCCCGCGGTCTCCCGCTCTTTTAAGGTGCTGTTGCCTATCTTCTTTGTGATGATCCTGTTTTCCGTTATCAACTATCTGCTGGCGAAAATCTCGCCGGATGGCTTGAATGATCTGGTCTACACCCTGATCCAATCGCCGTTAAAAGATATGGGCACGAATATTTTCGCTGTGTTGATCCTCGGCCTGGTCGCAAACTTTTTGTGGGTGCTGGGCATCCACGGGCCGAATACTGTGGCGGCGATTCGTGAGGCCATTTTCACAGAAGCTAACCTGGAAAACCTGTCGTATACCGCGTCGCATGGTACCACTTGGGGTGCGCCCTACCCGATTACCTGGGGCGGTATTAACGATGCTTTCGCTAACTACGGTGGCTCGGGAATGACATTGGGGCTCTTGCTGGCGATCTTTATCGCTTCGCGGCGTAAAGATTACCGTGAAATGGCGAAAATGGCCTTTGTTCCGGGCCTATTCAATATCAACGAACCGGTTATTTTCGGGCTGCCTATTGTTCTGAATCCGATTCTGGTGATTCCGTTTGTGCTGACTCCGTTTGTTAACTCGCTGATTGGCTATGTCTTTATCACCATGGAGCTGATTCCGCCTATCGCGTATGCCGTGCCGTGGACAACGCCCGGCCCACTCATTGCGTTCCTGGGAACCGGAGGAAACTGGCTGGCGCTGTTTGTCGGTCTGCTGTGTCTGGCGGTTTCTACACTGATTTATCTGCCGTTTGTGATAGCCGCCAATAAGGTAAATATCGTAGCAGCAGATCGGTAGCGCTTTTTCCCTCTCTGAAGCCTGCCGCATGCCATACGCTGCATGCGGCAGTGCACCGTAGATTTCCATCTGTAGTAACACGGCAGGGTTATCGACCTGCCGCGAACCATCGAACTCCACACGCGCAACAGGCTTCACTGACATTCCCTGTCAGGACAATAGGTTATCTTCTCCTCAGTGAAATAAAGGGGTTGTATGAATCTGCTGCTGTCTGCGGAAATTTCATTTTAGTTTTTTAGCTTTCTGCCGTTAACCCCTAAGAACAAACACTTTTTTACCTATAAAACAGGGCTATGCCGCCATGGTCAGGCCGTATTCGTTTAACGTCTTCTGAGACTTTTGACTCCGGAACCAGGGGAACATGAAAGAAAGTCACGACAGAAAACATGACCCGCTCATTGAGCGGCTCTGTGAAATTTTCGGTGCGCTTTACCAGGGGCGAACTATTGATAAAGCGTGGCTTTGCGATAAGTTCGGCATCACGGAGCGCACTGCTTATCGGGATCTTGCCAGACTGGGGCATATCCTCGATCAGGTTGCTCCCGGGCGCTACAAGCTCAGCTCACATCTTCTGCCTTCTCTGCATACCGGTCACCTGGCGGAGTTCGCCGATTTTGCCGGTGTGGCACATCTTTTCCCTCGTAATGACGGCCAGTCGCTACGTAACAGCATGAAAAATCGTGACAACATTGCCTTTCATGCCGCCAGTAGCCGGGAAAACCGACTGATTGAAGATCGCATCAACCTACTCAATCGGGCGATTACCGTACATTGTGAAGTGGACTATCACTATCGGGACAAAGCCCGCCAGGCACAACCTTACCGGCTGATCAACCAGTACGGCTTGTGGTATCTGGCCGCCGTTGAACAAGGGCGTCTGAAGGCGTTTGAACTGGCGAAAATTGAAGGCCTTAAAGAAACGGTGCGGCATTTTACACCGCATGCGGATGTGCTGGCCGAACTGGATAGCGGCGTGGGGATCCGTTTCGGTTCAAGGGTGGAGACGCGATTGCGGGTTTCTGCTCAGGTAGCGGAATACGTTACCCGCCGTTCCCTCTTTCCTTCGCAGCGCATTCTGGAACAGCATGACGATGGTAGCCTGACGCTTTCAACCGCCATCAGCGATCCCCATACGCTCTTTCGCTGGTTGCGTTACTGGCTACCGGACATCGGCATCCTGTCGCCGCAGTCGCTACGTGAGCAATTTGAGCAGGATTTGCATACCCGTTATACCCACGGTGTGATGCTGATGGCGCAGAGGTAGTCTGCGCCGGAAACAGCCAGGCGGCCTTTATTGCCCTCGATACTGCTCATCGGTCACCTGCTCCAGCCAAGTGACCGGGCTGCCGTTTAACGATTCGGCAATGGCGATATGCGTCATTGCGCTTTCGGCCGTCGCGCCATGCCAGTGTTTCACCTCTTCCGGGATCCAGACAATATCGCCCTGATTCATCTCCTGCACGGCTTCGCCTTCGCACTGGATCCAGCCTTTACCCTGAATCACGATCAGCGTCTGGCCCAGTGGATGGGTATGCCATGCGGTGCGAGCGCCGGGCTCAAATGTTACCGTTGCGCCGCCCACGCGGGCAGGGGCCTCGGCTTTAAAGGGGGCGTCGATGCGTACGCGACCGGTGAAATACTCTTGTGGACCCTGCGCCGAAGGAACGGAGGCATTACGGATGATTTTCATGTTGTTCTCCTGTGTATGGGCACGTCTGTATAGCGTAGCGTGTGGATTATGCGTCTGATGGGAAAGTAATGAGACGATCATAAAACCCGCAAGCCGTGGCGACTATTGGCGAAAATCGGCATGGCTGTATGAGTGCAACTCATCAATAGCGACGCAGCACCATCACCGCGTGATCCACGGCGCACCGTCGCGAAAGCCTGCCGGCACCCATGAAGAGATAATGCCGCTGCCATAAAATCCTGATAAGAGTAGCGATGGAAGGGCGCCGACAAAGGCGGAACGCTATCTTAAGCAGGCGGGCGAAAATGATAACCCCACTAAATCATAATGGGGTTATGAACAGAGTTCATGAATGGCGTTCGCTGACCGTCATGGTGAAAATGACCGGTTGTGTGGTGTCATTGGCATAATGGTGCGGCACATCGGTTTGCGCGACCGCCGAGCAGCCTTCTGCAATAAGCAGCGCAGTTTGATCCACCTGAATAGCGAGAGCGCCGCTTTCCACATGTAACAGCTCCACCGTGCCGGACGGATGCCCGGGGGAGGTAAAACGCTCCCCGGGAAACATTTCCCAGCGCCACATTTCCAGCATATCCGGGCCACTGGTGCCTGCCAGCAAACGGGCTGAACCGCCTTTTTCACCACGCCACAGTACCGGTATCTCCTCCGGTGTGATCAGATGTGCGGTCGGTTTACTGGCGATATCCACAATGTCGGCCACCGAGACGCCCATCGCCGCCGAGATTTTACACAACAGGGCGATACTGGGGTTGGCAAGGCATTTCTCGATTTCCACCAACATGCCTTTACTGACGCCCGCCCGGCGGGACAGCTCATCCAGCGAGAGTTTTTGTTGTTTACGAAACGCTTTAATACGCGCTGCTACCGCTTCACTGACGCGCTGAATGTCTGCACCGGAGTCGGTCGATTTATTGACTTTTTTGGTCATCGGTCGATAGTATGAAATAAATTGGTCATTAAAAAGGATTATCCGATGCTTTCCGTTCAGCCGTCAATTGATGCTCGCCTGGCAACCATCGCGCCGGGTTTTCGTGCGCTCAGCGTGATGGTGGATGCCACCACTCTGCTCAACCCGCAGGTGGGCGAAGACGCGCTGCTCGGTGCGTGCGCTTCAGTTGCAGCAGGTGGCCCGGCCTGGGCAGATGCGCACCTCGCCGCATGGGACACGGTGTTTAAACAGTTTGGCGCGAAGCCAAAGCGTACGCCCAACTCGGCGCTGGCGCTGCGTAAACGTGTCCAGCGGGATGGCGTGGTACCAGCAATTGATCCGGTGGTGGATCTCTATAACGCCATTAGCCTGCGCTACGCTATTCCGGTGGGTGGCGAGAATATTGCCGCCTATGTGGGGGCGCCGCACCTGACCATTGCAGACGGTAGTGAGCTGTTCGACATCATGAAAGAGGGGCAACTGGCGCAGGAGTCTCCCGAACCGGGCGAGGTGATCTGGCGTGATGATGTGGGCGTGACGTGCCGCCGCTGGAACTGGCGTCAGGGCGTGCGCACCCGCTTAAGCGCCACCGATCATCGGATGTGGTTTATTCTTGAAAGTCTGCCGGAGATGCCGAAGGCGGCGTTATGTGAAGCGGGCGACGAACTGATTGCCGGGTTGCAACGTATGATGCCGGGCTGCAGTAGCCAAATGTCGCTGCTCGGGTTTGATATCTGAAGAGGACAACAGAATGGATTTCACAGGATTGAGTGCCTTTCCGCTGACGCCGCTGGTGGATGACAAGCTGGACGAAGCGGCCTATGTGCGGCTGATTGAACGGCTGCGTACTGCCGGTGTGGATTCGATTGGCGCGCTGGGATCGACCGGATGCTACCCCTATTTCAGCCGCAACGAACGGGCCACCGCGTTGCGCCTGGCGACGGAGCACTCCGGCGCAGTGCCGGTGATAGCTGGCATCGGCGCGCTCCGCACCCGCGATGTGTTGTGGCTGGCGGAGGATGCACAGAAAGCGGGCGTAAGCGCACTGCTGCTGGCGCCGGTTTCTTATCACACGCTAACGGAAGATGAGGTGTTCGACTTGTATGCAGCGGTGACTCGCGAGCTCTCCGTGCCGCTGTGTGTGTACGACAACCCCGGCGCTACGCACTTTACTTTTAGCGATGGCTTACTGGCGCGCATTGCACAGTTGCCCAATATTGGCTCTATCAAAATTCCGCCGGTGTCTGCGTTGGAACGCATTGCCAGCCTGCGGTCGCAGATCCCGGAAACAGTCACTCTGGGCATCAGCGGTGATGCGATTGCGGTAGACGGACTCAACGCCGGATGCGGCATCTGGTATTCGGTCATGGGAGGACTGTTCCCCGAAGCGGCACTGACGATCGCTCGCGCCGCGCTTGCCGGGGATACGGCGCAAGCGCGCGAGCACTCTGCTGCGCTGGCTCCGCTGTGGGATCTGTTCCGGCGTTACGGCGGTAGCCTGCGGGTGATCGCCACTGCTGCGGAATTGCTCGGTGCAGTCGCTGCGCCGTGCCTGCCCGCGCCTCTGCGCACGCTGACGGGCGACGCCCGACGGCAGGTGGCGGAAGTGATTGAGACGCTGCGGCTGGCCTGATTCTCGCCCTAATCGTAAAGCGGTGTTTTTGTATATCCCATTGACATATCCCGCCACTCACTTATGCTTGTCAGTATGAAATTTCATCAGTGGAGAGACGGATGGAGAAAACGACACTTTTTAAAAGCAATCGCAGTCAGGCTGTACGTTTGCCAAAAGCCGTGGCTCTGCCAGAAGACGTCAGGCACGTTGATATTATTGCTGTGGGGCGCACACGAATTATCACTCCATCAGGAGAAAGCTGGGATAGCTGGTTTGATGGGGAGAATGCATCTGCTGATTTTATGACCGCGCGTGAGCAACCAGGGGATCAGGACAGGGAAGATTTTTGATGCTCAAATTTATGCTTGATACAAACATTTGTATTTTCACTATAAAAAATAAACCCGAAACTGTCCGCCGGGCATTCAATCAGCGTGACGGACAGATGTGTATCAGCTCTATCACATTGATGGAGCTAATTTATGGTGCAGAGAAATCGGCCGCGCCTGAAAAAAACTTGCGTGTCGTTGAAGGGTTTACCGCCAGGCTGGAGGTGCTGCCTTATGGTATCGATGCGTCAGTGCATACTGGTCAACTCAGGGCGGAGCTGGCAAGAGAAGGGGCACCCATCGGGCCTTATGATGCCATGATTGGTGCTCATGCCCGTTCCTTGGGATTAATTCTCGTGACCAACAACACCCGCGAGTTTGTCCGAATTCCAGGTCTACGTTTGCAGGACTGGACGATGCATTAACTTTTCTATGTCCCCAGCCGTTTTGCGACAAAACGTGAGATCGCAGGCCCGGTGATCAACACCAGAATAAAGCGCCCGGTCTGCATGGCCATCACAAACGAAATATCCACATGGCTTGATGAGGCAATAATCGCCACTGTATCCGCTCCACCGGGGCTGGTGGCCAGGTAAGCGGTCAGCGGATCGATACCCGCGAAGCGCACCAGTAAAAAGGCGAAACCGCAACACACGGCAACCAGCGTCATGACCGACAGCAGCACGCGCGGTAATGCGCGGGCGGCATAGCCGACAATCTCCCGCGTAAAGCGCAGGCCGATGCTCCAACCGATAATGGCGTAAGAAAGCGCCAGCAACCACGGCGGCAGTTCAAGGCGCAGCAAACCGGTATCTTCAACAATCGTTCCTAATACCAGCGTGATCAGCATCGGCCCGGAGGGCATTTTCACCTTACGGGCAATCAGGTAGCCTGTGGCAATCACCAGTAACGTCCCGGCAAAGGCCAACCCGCGCAGCGGGCCAAACAACGTAAACGTCGCCACGGCGTGGTCCGGGTTATCGGTTCCCATCCACATGCGGGTAACCAGCACTGCCACCAGCGCCACAATCATCACCCGCAGGTACTGCATAAAGGCCACCAGCCGCACATCTGCGCCGAAGCTCTCTGCCATAATGGTCATTGCTGCCGCTGCACCCGGCGATGATCCCCAGATGGCGGTAGAGCCAGGGAAGACCTGTAGTTTCGCCATGATCCAGCCAAGGATTGCACTGGCGAAAATCACCGCCACAATACAACTGATAAACAACGGCCAGTCGGCTGCGATACGACCAAAAACCGACGGTGGGATGGCATGAGCTATCATCGCGCCGACCACCGCTTGCGCCGCGCTAAAGCATTTTTTACTGATGGTAAGCGGATGGTTGGTGATGGCGAGAAAAATGCCAGCGAACATGGGGCCTAAGAGTAGCGCCGCAGGCAGATGGATCAGCTCCATCAGCGCCACCAACGGTATTGATATGACAAGCAACCGCAGCCAGTTGCGCAGTAGCGGAGAGGATAATGTCATTAACCTCCCCTCCTGCATCCTGCGGCTACGGCATTAAAAGTCATGTAAGGCATAGTGTCCCCGGCAAATAAAAACAGTAATTGTATGATAATAAAGACATACCTGTGACTGTATAAGGTCTTTGCCTGAGCTGCAATCTTTCATGTGAGTAAAAGGATTATTTTCCTGCGCTAATAAAAAGATTAACGTTGCTAAATATTATTGTAAGGGTAAACATACCTTACTGCGTTAACGATCTTGTAAAGAAGAATGGCAGGTGGTTGTTATTTTTATATTTTAACATCTGTATTTTTTTAAAACGACACGATATTCAGAAACACCCAAAAAATTATTTCCTGACAAAATGTGAATGTGCAATTTGAAAGTTTTCTTTAAGTGCATGATTTTATTCTTTTGCTGTATTTTTTCCCAGGCGCGCAGATGAAAAGTCAGAATTCTTTTAAGGTAAACTTGCCTTTTTAAATGACCCTATCTAATTTTTTATTAATTATTTCTCTTTAGCCGCTTGTTTTTGTTTAAGGAGAAAGTAATTAGCCTTTTCTTTCACGATTTTTAGTCTCAATAAGATCAATCAGTTATATCGATAACACACAATGCATGCGCATTCTTTGTGCTTATTTTGTCGTTGTTATTTTAATGCTGATAATTTTTTTGGTTTTTAAAAGTGCCTGTCGAATCACTCTTTGGCGTATGGCATGGGCGGTAGCGTGCCTTTTTTAAATTTAAAGGTAACGATTTCTACTAATTCAAGCCGGTGAGAATGATTCGATATTCACTTTATCTAAAGAGTGTGCAGTATTGTCCATGCTTATAGCTGCATTGTCCATGTCTGCACTTCATGTCAAAACGCTGTGTTAACTCCAGAAGGATATATCCATGGCTACTACAGCTGATGAAATTGCCAGCCTTTATCCCATTCCCACCTATCGCTTTATCGTTACGCTTGGTGATGAACAGATGCCATTTTCCAGCGCGTCGGGCCTGGATATTAATTACGATACTATCGAGTACCGTGATGGCACAGGAAATTGGTTTAAAATGCCCGGCCAACGGCAAGCCATTAATATTACTCTCTCTCAGGGCATATTCCCGGGGCAAAATGCCCTTTACGATTGGATTAATTCTATTCAATACAATCGGGTCGAAAAGAAAGACATTCTGATTAGCCTGACTAACGACACCGGTACAGAAGTATTACTGAGCTGGAGCGTGTCGAACGCTTTCCCCACTGCGCTTTCCTCGCCGTCGTTCGATGCAACCAGTAATGAAGTGGCTGTCCAACAACTGACGTTGATGGCGGACAGAGTCACCGTGCAAGCAGGCAGCTAATACAGGAGCTGATCAATGGCGACCACCGCTACTTATCCTGGTGTGTATCTGGGTGAAGATACGACGGCTAACTTTGTCGTGTCGTCTTCGGCGACCGCCGTACCTGCCTTTGCATTTCGTAAAGTTGCCGGCCAGCCTCATATCGAGAATATTTATGTTTTCAATAACTGGGCGGAGTTTGTTAAAAGCCAGCAAGGGAATGACAATGAATATGCTTATGTTATTGCCATAAAATTGTGGTTTATGAACGGTGGCGGTAAATGCTATCTGTTCCAAAAAAGCTATCTGGATGACATATTAAATCAGTACGACGATATTACTTTGGTTGTCGCTGCGGGTACAGGGAACGATCTGTTTAATCAGATTACTGATTTTTCAAATCGCCGTGGTCATCAAGTCTTTATACTGCTCGATTCCGCCAACGCAAAAATTAGCGCTACGGATACTGCCAATACCATTATGGCGGATTATCCGGCGCTGGCGAATGCTGCGGTATTTTACCCGTGGGGAACTTCGCTGCGTGGTAGCAATATTCCTCCCAGTGCCATGGCTGCTGCGGCGATTGCACAAGCAGACAGCTTATTGGGTGTCTGGAAAGCACCTGCCAACCTCATTATTAACGGGGTGGCATCGCTTAAATATCCCATCAGTGATGATTTACAAGGGCGATTTAACCAAGGTAAAGCGCTGAATATGTTTCGCGAATACCCAGGTGTTGGAACTGTATTATGGGGGGCCAGAACGCTGGAGGACAGTGATAACTGGCGATATATTCCCGTGCGTCGCCTGTTTAATATGATTGAAAAGGATGTCCGGCTTTCACTTAATAAGGTGGTATTCGAAACCAATAATCATCCAACCTGGCAGCGTGTTAAAGCTGCGCTGGATAATTATCTCTATGGCTTGTGGCAGCAAGGGGCTTTGGTGGGCAATAACCCGACAGAAGCCTGGTTTGTTGAGGTGGGTAAAGGCATCACGATGACGGAGGAGGATATTTACCAGGGTCGGCTTATTATCAACCTTGGTCTGGCAGCCGTTCGTCCCGCTGAATTTATCCTACTGCAATTCTCCCAAGATATTGCTCAATAATTTACAGGAACAAAATTATGTCAATCGAAACCATTGTCCCCGGTGTTTATATTGAAGAAGACGCCACCCCGGCAATATCCGTGAGCCAGGGGGCGACGGCAGTACCGCTATTTATCGGCGCCTTTGCAGCGCTGGAAGATAAATACAAAGGTAAAATTGTCAGAATCAGCGGTTGGCTCGATTTTGTACAGATGTTTACCGCGAGCAGTGCAGGTTATTCCGCCTCAGTCGAAATTACCTCTACGGAAAAAACGGACACTTCAGGAGGAACCGGTACAGGAGATAGTGGTACAGGAGAAACTGGCGGCACCGATACCCTCGACGCTGGCGCAGCGGCCACCGCAGCGGCTGTTGAGTATGAATACGTCCCGAAAGCACCTGTTGTGACCGAAGCGACCGCTACTCTGGCGTTGCAACTCTATTTCCAGAATGGCGGTAACCCTTGTTATGTCTTTGCGCTCGAAGACACTACCGATGCCACGCTATTGGCAAGCATACCGACGCTAATAGGTGATTATGATGACATCACTCTCCTGGTAGTGCTCGATGGCACAGAGGCTTACCGCGATGCCGTTTACAAAGCGCTTGCAGGCTCGCTGGATCAGAGCAAAGGATACTTCTTAATCGCTGATGCTGACTCTGCGGCTGCGCCGGATGCGGTGAAAGGGTTTGATCATGTGGCGGTTTACTACCCGGCCCTCTCTGTAAAACCGGGGAAAATTAGTGGCAATGATGTGACCATCACGGGTTATACCGATGCCACAGGTACTGTTGTCTCTACATTGGCGGATCTTAAGAAAATCAATCCCGATCTGGCCGCTCAGGTCACGGAACTGATAGGACAGAACGTTTCCGTGTTGACGGTTCCTGCCTCCGGGGCGATGGCGGGTGTGTACTGCAAAACTGACCGTGAACGTGGGGTATGGAAAGCTCCGGCGAATGTGATCCTCAATGGTGTCTCGGATGTCAGTGTACGCGTGTCGGATGATGCGCAAGGGCCAATGAATGAGGCGGGTATTAATGTCATCCGCTATTTCAGCGATCGCGGCGTAGTCGTCTGGGGCGGCAGAACGCAACAGAACGATGATAACTGGCGTTATATCTCGGTTCGTCGGTTATTTGATACCGCAGAGCGTGACGTCAAAAAAGCCATGCGCCCGGTGGTGTTTGAACCCAATAGTCAGCCAACCTGGACCCGTGTCTGGGCCGCTATTGATACCTATCTTTATGGCCTCTGGCAAAAAGGCGGCCTGGCCGGAAACAGCCCAGAAGAAGCTTACTTTGTGCGGATTGGTAAAGGGATCACCATGACCGAAGAAGACATCAATCAGGGCAAGATGATTGTGCAGATCGGGATGGCCGCCGTGCGCCCTGCGGAATTTATTATTCTGCAGTTTACGCAAAATATGGCGCAGTAAACCTTTCGCTGACGCTCTTTTCCCTGCTCACAAGGATCTATTCCGATGGCTATGGTGCTTCCAAGGGTATCGGTCGGCGATACCCTTTTAACTGCTGAATCAACCGATGATCCGGTAACAATACCGCTGTTTATTGGCTATACCACGCAGGTGGAGGAGAGTGGTGTACCGGTGGCGCTTGCGTCGCTTGCCGAAGCCAATGCGCGCTTTGGCGAAACGGGAACACTGGCGTGGGCGCTGCGCCATTTTTTCGATAACAATGGTCGCATTTGCTATGTCTATTCACTGGGCGACACAGCGCAATGGAGCAGCGATGCCGACAGATTGGATGCGCTGGTGGCGGCATTGCAAACGCCAGAGCTGGTAGCGGCGGTGATGGATGACATCCACAGCGGGTTATTGCTGGTGCCGGAGTTGAGTGAGCTTAACGACCTGACCACTGACACGCAGGATCTCTGGTATCAGGGCTGGCAGGCGTTGCTGGAACTTGCTCAGTATGAACGTCGCTTCGCATTACTGGAGCTGCCTGAAGCACCGGATATGGCGAATACGCTGGCGCTTAACACCTTCTCCCCGGAATACTGCCGCAACGCCGCCGCCTGGTGGCCTCGCCTTGAAACCAGTTATGCAGATGAGAGGGATAGCGCCATCAGTTACCGGCGGCTCTCCCCCTTGCCTGCGGTGGCGGCAGCCATTCAGCTCAGTGCAAAAACCTATGGCGTCTGGAAAGCGCCAGCCAACATCGCCTTACTGAAAACCATTCGCCCGACATATGACACCGCATTAGCGCAAAATTTATTTACCCGAACCGGGGTGTTCGCCAACCCTATTTGCAGTTTCCCGGGGAAGGGTGTCTACCTGTGGGGATGCCGGACATTATTAAATGATGACACCTCGCCGTGGCGCTATATCCAGACTCGTTTGCTGATGAATAGCATCGAAAATCGCCTGAAAAATATCGCCCGTTCATTCGTTTTTGAACCCAATAACGCATTGACGTGGATGAAATTAAAAGGGCAGCTGTGGTCATGGCTGCGCCAGCAATGGCTGGCGGGCGCATTTTATGGCACCCAGGAAGAAGAGGCGTTCAGCATTGCCGTCGGACTGGATGAAACCATGACGGCGGACGATCTCAGCGCGGGACGAATGATTATCAACATTCAACTGGCGCTGCTGGCGCCTGCGGAATTCATTGATTTGACCATCACCCTCGATGCCCGCGCCAGCACCACGCAATTCGAGGAGAGCGCATAATGGAAAACCTGCCTGCTGTGTCTCACCGATTCCTGGTGAATTTCCTTTTTAACTACATTCCCAGCCCATTGGATATCGCGTTTCAGCGCGTTTCTGGCCTGGGTCGTGAGCTTTCTGTTACCCAGCATCGTGAAGGGGGCGAGAACGCCCAAAATATCTGGCTGGCGGAGAAGGTCGAGCATGGTTCGCTGGTCCTTGAACGCGGCGTCATGCGCTTGTCGCCGCTGACGTTGCAGTTCGATCGTGTGCTACGCCGGGAAAGCACGCTGATGGCGAATGTCGTCATCATGTTGCTGGATCACAATATGCTGTTGCCTGTCACTGTTTGGACCATCAGCAACGCCCTACCGGTAAGCTGGCGCATGGGCGATCTTGATGCCGCCAGCAACACGGTACTGATCAATACGCTTGAGCTTCGCTATCAGGATATGCGCGTGCTGGGGACCAAACTATGACCATTGAAATTAATGAACTCATTATTGAAGCCCAGGTAACCGAGAACACGTTACCCGCCGGGCAACGGCCATTAACGACCGCAGAGCGGCTCCACGAAGAGTATCTGATTGAAAAACTCAAACAGGAAATTGTGGCTTACCTGATTGAACGGGAGTTGCTATGAGCCTACTTGACCGAAGCCTGGCGAAACTGACCATTTCCGCCTGGAAAGACCGTGAAGGTAAAATTCCCGCCGGGAAAATGCAGGTCATGTATAACCCCGAAACCCTCCAGCTTGATTACCAGACGCGCTATAGCACAGAAGAGACGGTCAACCAGTCCGTACAGAGCAATCGTTATGTGGTTTCCGAACCGTCCGGGCTGGGGCTGAATCTCTTGTTTGATGCCGACATGCCAGGCAATAGCACCTCCATTGAAAGCCAGATGGCGATGCTGAAATTTCTTTGCGCGGTGGATGCTTCAACCGATACGCCCCATTTTTTACAAATCACATGGGGAAACATGCGCTGGGAAAATAAAGGCTATTTTGCCGGGCGCGCCAGTGAATTATCGATTCATTACACTTTATTTGATCGTAACGCGACCCCCTTGCGCGCTACCGCGCACCTGCAACTGGTGGCGGATTCGAGCATTGTGATTCAGAACGCTGAAAAACAACTGCTCTCACCCAGCAATATTCTGGTCAACATCACCGATCAGGCCACGCTGGCACTGTTAGCGGCAAGTGCCGCAGCCTCCCTGGCCGCCAATGTCGATTATCTTTCGCTCGCCTGGCAAAACGATATGGATAATCTCGACGATTTTGCAGTGGGTGGCGATTTGCTGGTGCAAAAGGGGGTGAGTGATGAATGACATCACCCTGAAAATCGGCGGGCAGACCAGCACGCTGGGCATTCGCTGGTTGCGGGTACTGCAACAACTTAATGAGATCCCTTCAGCCCGGCTGGAGCTGATGTTACCCACGGACAATAACAACACCAGCGACACTGCCCTTGCCGCCGAAGTCGCCCGGCTAACGCCAGGCGTGAGTGTGACGATCGCGCTGGATAATGTTGCCTTATTTTCGGGCGCGCTAACGCAGAAAAAAGTTCAGCTTCAGGGCGCGCAGCGGGTGATCAAAATAGAAGCCCGCCACGCCTTGCAAAAACTGGCCTGGCCGCCGCGTAGCGACCTCTACCGCCAGCAGGCGGACCGGGCGATCTTGACCACACTGTTTAATAAAGCCGCAGTGAAAGCCACCGTAAAAGCCGATGCGCAACTGAATGCGGTGCATGAACAGATGGTGCAATACCGTATCAGCGACTGGTCGTTTATTTGTCGACGCTTAAAAGCCACCAACTGCTGGTTATTGCCAGACGCCGCCAGCAATACTGTTACCGTTGGTGCGCTGAATATGCCTGCCTCGGCGAAACATACGTTTAAGCAGTACGATAAAAACGAAAAATATGCCTTATATGAAGTGGATATTAACTTCGATAACCGTTTTATTCTCGACAGCCTGGCTTTACAGGGCTGGGATGTGAACGAGCAGGCGCTGAATTCCCCGCAACTGGTGAAAAATGATGCGTTTGATCCCTGGCATCCCTCCGCCGCAGCGGCGTCTGCGACGAAAGGCGCGGAACACAACTACAAACTGGCCTTCAGCTACTTCCCGGAGAACGATCTGAGCAAATTATCCCGCTCCTGGGTGAACTATCACCAAATGAGCGAGGCTCAGGGCTTTGTGGTGATGACAGGTATTCGCGATATTGCGCCCGGAGACAGTATTGCCCTGGCGGATTTTGGCGCAGGGCTGGATGGCACGGTACTGGTTTCCGGTGTTGAGCAGGTGATTGAAACAGAGCACGGCTGGCGTACGAAACTGCTTATCGGCATGCCCATCAGTCAGATGGAGGCGGATATCACCGGGACATTGCATATTGGTATCGTTGCGGATTTTACCCCCGATCCGCAAAACATTGAGCGTATTCCGGTGGAGATCCCGGCGCTGAATGTCGCCGGTGAATATTTGTTCGCCAGGCTGGGTAAACCCTACGCCAGCAAAGCGAGTGGTTTTTGCTTTTACCCGGAGCCGGGAGACGAAGTGGTGTTAGGGTTTATTGAGGGGGCCTACAGTTACCCGGTCATTCTTGGGTCGATGCATAATCCGAAAAATAAATCCCCTTTCCCGCCGGATAAAAAGAACAACCAAAAAGCCGTGGTAGTGAACAAACAAGATATTACCCAACAGCTGCTTATTGATTTGGACGCAAAAACATTAACGTTGTCAGCGGATAATGGCAGCAAAGTCATTGTTGATGCCAATAATCAGATGCAAATTCATGGCAGTGAAATAACGGTCGACGTCGATAAGCAAGTGCAAATTAATGCCAGCGATGTGACCTGGCAGGCGAATAATAAGTTCTCCATTAATGGTAAAGGGCAAGTCGAAATTGTGAGCCCGAGCATTAATATGAAAAATTAACCCGCTCAGCGTGCGGAGGAACTATGAGTAGCGATAAATACGCCGCCTCTTTAGGACGTAGTTGGGCTTTTCCGCCGCAATTCAGCGTCGCTGAGGGGGTAAAAATGGCGGAAGGCGTCGATTCGGTATTACAAAGCCTGCTGGTGTTATTTATGACTGAACCCGGCGAGCGCATTATGCGTGAAACCTACGGCGGTGGGCTTAATGAGTTTTTGTTTGAGAATATTACCGATGAACTGTTAGCCAGTATCCGAAACCATATTGAAGATGCCGTGCTGGTGAATGAGCAACGCACGGAAGTCAAAGAGATCCTGATAAAACAAGCGACCAATGATGTCAGCCGGTTGCTGGTGCAAATTACGCTGAAATTGCTTGGCAGCGATATTACGGAAACGCTGTCTGGCACGCTGGCGGTCAATGAAGGTTATGCGTTGAGGTTGCTATGAGTAATTTTGTGATTGTTGATAATGACATGCTGCAATTCGGCGTGACCTTTGGCATGTATACGGTGACGCCAATCGAACCCTGCATGATAAAAGCCTCAGGAATCGCACAAATCATGAATAAAAAAGTGTGCGTCTCAGGCGACGAAAAAAAAGTGTCGATTAAAGCTACCTATATGAGTGCGGCCTATCCCACGCCCGGCACAGGGAGCATCACCATTTCCAGTCTGGCGGCGGATCAACTGGCGAACTTTGCCAAATCGACGATGCCGTTGATCGTTACCGGGAGCCAGTTTTCCGCCCTTTTTACTCCGCAGTCGCCAGCCAGTAATCCCCAGGGACCGGAGGCCGGACCATCGCCGCAAACAGGTACCGGAAAATTCATCAATTCTCAAATGTTTGTAACAACGGGATAAATCCACGCTTTTTATTGAACGTCACTCGCAATTGGACCCTCCCGTTTTTTTATCAACTGCCGAGCGGATAATGCCATGCCTGACTTAGATGAACTTAAAGCGAAACTGGCCGACGTCGTTGTGGAAAATAACTTCCCGCTGGAAGAGAGAACGCCTGCGCAAATTCTGGATTTTTTGCAGCGATACACGGAATCCATTCCCTTCGCCAGCGATGAAAACTCGCTTTGGGGCGATTTCTGGTTTAACGGCATAACGCCGCAACAGCTCAGTGATATTTATACAGGCGTGACGCCAGCAGATAGAAATTTACCGGTACAGCACACTTTTTTATTGTTATTGCTGGGTTTGCTGGAAACGCCAAAACTCTTACTGAATACGGTACCTGACCGCCATCGCACACTTTATTACCAGGACCTGTTAGGGTTTGATCATGGTGCGATAAAACCCGATACGGTGGCGGTGAGCTTTAATCTTAAAAGCAACAGCAAATCCTGGCTGCTGCCTGCGGGTACGTTATTGGATGCCGGGCAGGATGCCGCCGGGAATACCCTTACCTACCAGACTGACAGCGATATACTGCTAAACCACCAACAGCTGGTTAAATTGTGCTGGACGAAGCAGGATGCCAGCGGTAATTGGCTGCTGATGACCGCGCTGGATACTGACAACAACATCGAATTACCGGAAGGCGGTATTCGACTGTTCAGCACCACCCAACATGTCGAGGGTTTGCAGCGTGAGCTGGTGCTCGATTCGACCCTGGTCGGTCTCAACGGTGACATCAGTGTTAACGTTCTGTCGGGCAGCGACGTCACCCGCAGCAGCAGCGAAATCACGCCGACAATCTCCCTGCTCGGGCAAAAACAGACGCCGCTCGTTTTTCGCGCCACACGCGCCAGCGACAGCGAAGTGCTTTATCGCTTGCCTTCCAGTCTGTTGATTAAAGACTGGCATCAGGATGCCTCCGCCAGGGAGGGCGCCTCGCTGGTGTTGCAGTATCCGGCCGGGAAACTTGCTGCTTTGCCCACGTCATATCAGGTGACGATCAGTCAGGTGCAGGATATCGGTTACCTTCCCCAGAGCGGGCACGGCTTTCTCGACAGCGTGAGTTACCCGTTTGGCAGCCAGCCGTTACTGGGCGATGGCTTTGAACTCGCTTTGCCATCTGCGTTAATTGAAAGCGGTGGCACGCTGACCATTTCCCCCCAATGGCAGAACCTGCCCACAGAAAATTTCGCCCTCTGGTATTTCCGTTACACCACCCCTCCGGCGGACAACACCGTGTTTAAGGCGAGTCTTTATCTGGTCATGCCGTCCGGTGACCGCTCTTTGCTTGCGGAGCAGGCGTTGTTTACTGGCGAGGGAGCGCCGCAAATGCGACCGCTAACCGTTACGCTCCCCGCCGATCTGGATGCATCGGCAGGCGGTTACAGCATTCGGGTTGAGTTAAGTGGCTCCGATTTTCATCATCAGGAGTGGGCCAGCGACCCCACAGGGAAAAACGCGCCCTGGACGCCGCAGGTGAGTCGTATCGACACCCAATTCACCCAAACGGTTACCCTTGAGCAGATCCTTGGTCGCACTGCGTTGCTCCGTGCTGGCGAGGTCACCGAACAGGCCATTTATATCGGTATGAGTGGTGTGGTTGCCGGAGACAGTGTCTCGATCTACTGGGCTATGCAGTCGCTTTCCGCGCTGACGTTGAGCTGGTATTGCTACACCAGCGAGCGGGCATGGCAGGCGCTGGATGCCACGTTGAACGACGCGACGCAGGGCTTATTATTCAGCGGGCTGTGGCAGGCAATCCTGCCCGGCAACGTTGCGGTGGGCGGTGACGGATTATCCGACGAATATTACTGGTTAAAAGGCGTCGTCACCAGTGTAAGCAGCGATACCGTGCCGAAAGTGCGTAACCTGTTTACCAATGCGATGACCGCCACGCTGAATCTGAGCGGTGAGGTGGATAGCAGCCACTTTTCGCAGCCTTTGCCCGCGGGCACCATTTCTCAGTTGGCGTCGCCAGTTGTGCCAATCAGTTCTGTCAATCAGTTACTCCCTTCGGAAGGCGGCAAGGCGCGGGAAACCACGGTCGAACTTTTTGAACGCACAGCGCTGCGCATCGCCACCCGCCACCGCGCTATTACCTGGCAGGATATGCGCCATATGCTGCTGGAGCAGTACCCCCAGGTCTACGACATCCATTTTCTGGATGTGAGCAAGCTGTTGACCATTCCCGCGTTGACAGTGCAGGAACTGGTCATTATTCCCGGCAGTCGCGTCAGTGATAATGACGATATGCTGCGCCCGGCATTAAGCCAGGGGCGGCTGGACGAGATGGCTGCATGGCTTAGACCGTTTACCTGCCCGTGGGCAAACCCCAAATTAACCAACCCGAATTATGTCGATATTACTGCTCGCTACCAGGTGACTTTCCTGGATGGCGTGAACCCCACCTATGGCTACCAGCAGTTATCCGACTGGTTGCAACAACGCTATATGCCTTGGGGGACCGACCTGCAACAGGCGGTGGCGCTGGGTAACCAGATCGATTACTACCAGCTGTTAGCCACCATTCAACAGCACCCGCTGGTGCAAAACGTCCTGTTGCTGGAACTGGTCGATGCTGAAGGGAATACCCTGGAGGAGACCATCGTGGCGCAGGAAAACGAGGTCTTAATCTTAACGCCGCAAGCAAAATCTGATGCCTAAAGGGAGCCGCTTATGTCTAAAGAAAATGCTCTGTTCCCGGTCGTCAAAGCGGATATTGATTTCGCTACACTGTGGCAACAGGCAACGGAAAGCCTCAACACCCTGTGTGGCGATATCTGGACCGATACCACCGACCACGATCCCGGCGTGACCCTGTTGCAGGCCACCACCTGGAATGATTCTGACCTCGGGTACCGCTTGTCGTTATCGCTTAACGATCTGCTCACTGCTGCGGGAAAAACCACCCTCTTTCCGCCAGAATTTGGGCCACAGGGCGTACTGTGCTGCAACACGGTGACGGCTGAAGATTACCGCCGCGCTATCCTTGATATCCACAGCTGTGACATTGGTCTGGACGGTGACGAGCAGGGGTTTATTTTTGACGATTGCGCGCTGGTAAAAGAACCTGAGGACAGCAGCAATACCTTTCACTGGTGGTATGACAAAGTTAACCGTAAGTACACCTTTACTAAACCAACCGATGCGGTAGACGACGAGTGGCAGGAATTAACCCTTCGCGGCAATAACTGGCTCTACCTAGTGCCTTCCCGCTATACGCAGGCGCTCTCCAGTGACGATAATGCAACGGTACAAACGTATCTGGCGGATTTTCTCGCCAGCCATCGTAACCTGGGGGAATTTTTTGCACGGGTTATCTGGCTTCAGCCGGTGGATTTTAACCTCAATCTGGAAATCAGCCTCAGCAGCGATGTGGAGAGTGTGGCCGCGGTGGTGGCACACATCTTTGAGGCTACCAGCGCGCAACTGTTTTCTTTCGTGGAACGTTTTACGACCGTGCAGATGCGTGACAAAGGCTATACGGATGAAGAGATTTTTGAGGGGCCTTTTCTCAAACATGGCTGGCAGATTGCGCAACCGACGCCACTGTCTGCAAATGGAATGACCGTCAGTCTGGGTTCGCTGGCCAACCGCCTGTTGACCATTCAGGGGGTGGAGAGTGTGAATGCGGTCTCGCTGACATCGCTTCCGCCACAGATACACGGCGTTACGTCGGATAAATGGTCATGGCAAATCGATGCGGGTTACTACCCCAGACTTTGGGGAGCCGACCCGTTTACCCTGCTGGCGGGCGCAGACAGCCCATTGACGCTGGTGATAAAAGGCGGGATTTATGAAAAACCGGATGCGGCGGCAATCCGTCAATATCTCAGCACCCCGACAGTGATCACTACCCCGCCGGTAGTGCTTCCTGCGGGCACACTGCGCGATTTCAACGCTTATGTTCCGGTGGGCAACCGCCTGCCAGGCTGCTACCAGTTGAAGCAACCGTTGCAACAGGTGGCGCAAAACATCCGCGAGTTACACCAGTTCCTGCTGCCGATCGATCAACTGCTGGCCAATATGTGCGCTGAAATAGCATCGATACCGCAACTGCTGGCGTTTGACGATCGCGCCGATGCCATCCGGGGCACCCGCTGGCCTTATGACGATGGCACGGTGAATGATGATGTGCACAGTACTTATGCGAACACCCTACAGGAGCTTTTCCAACAAGATGCGGCTATTTTCCAGGCGGATAAAGTGACGCCCCATCCGCTGAACTTTTCTCGCGAACTGGCATTTTTACAGTATTTGTTAGGTTACTTTGGCGCATCGCGAGCCGCGCGCCCGCTAACCCTTGATTTGGCCGATTTTCTGCTGACCCAGCGCGCCTATCTCGCCCAACAACCGCAACTGGGCTACGACCGCATCAACATCCAGATTAATAAAGTCTCGGCGCTGCAAAAACGGATTACCGCCATCATCGGGCTGAACAGTGAGTGTTTTAAGGACAACCCCGATCTGAGTAATTTGCCGTTTTACCTGATTGAGCATCGCCAGTTATTGCCGCTGGTGCCCGCTAGCGGTTACTCCACTGACCAGACGCCGCAAAGCTTCACCATCAGTGGCACGCTGGTGAGCATTACCCAGTCGGGCATTGCCGGGAAAATCGAAGTCGGTCAGTTAGTCGATATTATTGCCATCGAAGGCGACAGCCGCCTGGTGGTAGGCCAGCAAATGGTAACCAGTGTCAACGGCGATACTTTTACCGTCAATGCAACGAATAGTCAGCAACTGGTTAACGATCTGAGCCGTTTACAAACGGCCTGGTCAGGAGGAAATCTGCGCTGGCAGAGCAGTAATCTCTGGCTACAGGATATGGACTTCACCCTGAACTATGCCGATGCGGCGCTGCAGCCTGCGGACAGTTCACAAAAATTACTCAGCAGCAGCGACCAAAGCCCGTTCCCGGCGATGGTTTCGGCCGGGGATCACATTGTCATCCACGCAGCCTCATTATCCACCACCATGGCGGGGGCTACCATCGAGGCTACGGCATCAAGTTCGCCCATTGAACCTGCCGATGCGGATGACTGGCTGATCAATGCCACCATCCTTGAGGTAAACCCGCTGGCGGGTACCCTGCTGGTGGAGAAAGCCGCCGACAGCCAGTATGACTTCCCGGCGGAGGCCGATGCCTGGCGCTATGTGTGGAACTTTAGCGAGTCGGCTTACGCTACCACCGATCGCTTTTCATTTGTAATAAGCCTGGTGCTGAACCGCACGATCATCGCCAGCCAGAATATTGTGCCGGATAAGCTGATCACCTGGATGCTGCAGGTAGTAATGGAGCAGTTTCCGGCACATGTGTCGTTAATCAACCACTGGCTGAGCGACTCCGCGTTTAAAAACTTCGCCCAGACTTATGCCCGCTGGCAGAACAACGGTAACCCGTTGGGGGACGATGCCTGGAGCATCCTGCAAATGCTGACCTTAGGCCATCTGCCGGTGACCGAACTGGGTATTGGCTTAATGCGTATCGCCACCGACGCACAGCAGACCGCCGTTATCGGAGCCGATGGTAGCCAATGGAATACCAGCGTTATTGTGCAGGAACAGTTGTTCTATGTTCCGCAAGAGTTGCCCACCGCTTAATCACTGAGTACTGGAGACGATTATGGCTGATACCAAAAAATTACAGTCGCCCGATGCCCTGAAGGCGCGTTTTAAAGCGGGCAGCATTCCGCTGCAAAGTGATTTTGCCGATCTGATTGATCTGGCAAACGCGGGTGCCGTTGCCGCTGGCCAGGCAGCTGGTCAAGTCAATAATGCTGGCGTAGGGATGAGATATGGCTCGACCGGGAAACTGGAGCTGAATGTTAAGAGTTCGTTTAATTTCAATAGCGATAACGATATGAGTTACGCCATGCAATTATCAGTTGACTCTTCAAATAATAAACCGGTTGTCGATTTGGCTTACGGGTTGACTGGAACATCTGATGGTTTAAGCGTAAAAGCCTCCACTGGGATTGTTGTTGACAACAATGGTGTCAGCGTGGATGCAGGCATTATCGCTAATGCAACCGCAGGGGCTAAAGCGGTAGGACAGTTTACTGGACAGGATGGTAAGCCTGGCTTGGGAATGCGCATTACCTCGGCAGGCAAGTTGGAGCCTGATTTGGATCCGTTCGATTTTTCGTCCGTGAGCGATGGGCAGGGCGTTTCCCCGATCAGAATAGATACCTCAACCAATAAAATGGTGGTGGATATCAACCAAGGATTATCAGCAAGTACAAATGGGCTCAGCGTGAAACCCTCGACGGGGATTAAAGTCGATACCAATGGCGTCAGCGTCGATATGGCGTATGTGGTGCCAAAAGGAATCATTGTAATGTTTAGTGGCACTGCCGCACCAACCGGCTGGGCATTCTGCGATGGCAGTAATGGCACTCCGGATCTACGCGATCGGTTTATTAAAGGTTCGCAAACTTTTACTAAATCAACGGGTGGTACTAAACAGAATTCCTATACGCCAACCGGGACCATCACGATTGATGAGCATACTTTGACCGTTGCAGAGATGCCATCCCACTCACACCGTCTTATCCAAAAGACCTCGGGGAACTATGGTAATGGATACTTTACTCCCTATGCGGAACAAGGCCCTGCTGAAAATTTATCATATATAGGTGCATTTTGGTCTGGCTGGTTGGAGAACACCGGGGGAGGGAAAGGCCATAATCACACCGGTTCATTTAATGGTAACGTATATTATCAGAATAACGAGCCGCAATATTTTGCACTGGCTTTTATTATGAAATTATAAAGGTTAATTTTTCGCTGAAGATATTCTGGATACTCTCCATGACTAAATCTGATTTGTGTATTACTACACTGCGGGTTACGTTATTTATTGATCCCGTGTTAAAGCAGCAAAGAAAAATCGAATATCACAGTATTAATAAAGAACAGTTGAGCGCTGTTTTGCAAACGGCGAAAAATAACGTAGCGATAAACAGCGATATTATCATTGATAAAGTGGTAGTGAAGTTGGGTGTTATTCCGCGCCAGCACTTCTCTATTTATTTCTATCAACGTTTACAGGCGGCGCTGGTGCAACTGTTTACACAGTTAGCCAGCCATGCGCGTAATGCGCCGTTATCGCGGCGCGATGCGATAACCGGAAATGCTCCGGTACGAGACGGGCAGCTTGTGACGGAGGCTATCGCCTGCCTGCAAAGTGGGGGAGCAAAAACGGCGTTCTGGCATTCGCCTTCCCGGACGGATGCCCCCCGTTTTCCACAACGCACATTATCTGCCGATGTGCGTTATGGCAGGCATTCCCGTTACCGGGCAACGCCTGCAGAGGCGCTTTATTACGCGTTCGCAAGGGACGCTAACGACTATTTTGCTGCAAGTGTGGGGTCTCCGTCTTACACGGCAATAACATCTGCTCACCCGAAAGCAACTTCCCTGGACGAGTGGCGGGATAACAGCCCTACCGCACCAACGCGTCTGACGCCGTTGCGGCTGGCGCATCAGGCGTTGAGCTATTTACTCACGGTTGCCGAAGGCCGCCACTGGCTAAGCCAGCACAGCATGACCCATGCGCAGCGTGATGCCTGGGCCGCAGCGTTGGTGCAGCAGGAAATCCCGCACGCGCAGTTCCTGCAACTGATTGAGTTACTTGAACCCATACCCATCGTGCAGGCGCGGGCCATTGCCGGGCGCTGGGTGATACCGTTATGGCGTGATGCCGGGGTGGCAAGAACGGTACATCTGCACGCCGGGAAAGCAGTGCAACAGCAAATTGATGATTATCTGGCTTCTTTACTGCCAGAAACCCTTGCCGCTGTGCGTTCCCATTGGGCAGAGAGGGCCACCAGTTCAGACGGTAATCACTCAGCATACGGACAGGTACGGCAAAGCAGAGAAGCCTTAACCGCTCAGCAGAGACAATCGGGCGCAGATATTTTCACAGCCCATCAGACACGACCGGACGGAGAAACATTCGCCGCTCAACAGAGACAACCGGGTGCAGAGGCTTTCACAACCCGCCAGGCGCAACAGAACGGAGAAACGTTAACCGGCAGGCAGGCGCAACAGCGCACAGACACATTTATCGCCCGGAAAACGCCGCAAAGCAGAGACGCATTCGCTCTCCGGCAATCGCAGCAAAGCCGTAACACTACACCCGCCCGGCGGCGGCTTGCCCATCGCGCGGGTGATGAATTCCCGGAAGTGGGGCTGCCGGTCAGCAATGCCGGGGTGGTGTTACTCTGGCCGCTATTACCGCAGTGGTTTACCGCGCTGGGGCTGGTGGCGGAGAAGCAGTTTATCAGCGACGATGCACGCTGGCAGGCGGTTGCCGCCATTGACTGGCTGGTGTGGGAAGCGGAACAGCCGCAGGCGCAGCGTGTGGTAGTCAATCAGTTTTTGTGCGGTCTGCCGCTGGAGGAGCCACCTGCCATGCCGGAGCCGTTGAGTGCACAGCAGCAGCAAATCACCTCTGAGTGGGCAGCCAGCGTCTTTTCGCAGATCGCTGCCTTTGAAAAAATGGGGCTGACCGATATCCGCCAGCTCTTTTTGCAGCGACCGGGCGAACTCTTTTCCGACGTGACCCCGGCGGTGCTGCATATCCAGCCGGAAGTGTTCGATATTCTGCTGACGAAATGGTCGTGGCCATTGAACCTGGCTTTTTTCCCCTGGTTCGACGCGCCACTGTTGCTTGAATGGTTACCCGGCGACCCCGGAGGAATGCTGCCATGAGTCTACCGCTGCGCACGTTTGCGGAACCGGATGAAAATGAAGATGCCGCCATCTTGCAGGCGCAGCTTCAACGGCTGGGAAAAGCCGCATCGGCATGGGCGCAGCGCGAAGAAACCGCCCATTTTCACTTTTCAGACCCGCTTCCCGTGGCGTTCAATGCTGATGCGTCATGGCAAAACGACGAGGTGGAGCTTCCCGCTGGCAGTCGGCTTGAACGGCTGGTAAGCCGTTTTCAGCTTAGCGCCCTCGAACGGGATATTTTATTACTGACGCTACTGCCGGAATATGACATCCACTACGGTCAGCTCTTCGCCAGCATTCATCCAACAAACCGGAGCACACGCCCCTCGGTCGCCATCATCATGGGGATTTTATGTCGTGACGGAACAGCACAGGCAACGGTGCAGGCCTGCCTGTTGCCGGGTGGACGTTTGCTGCGGACGGGGCTGTTAACGCTCCAGCACAAAGAGAATGACAGCTTATCTGCGGCCGTGCCGGGGGTGGATAGCGCGCTTTACGGGTGGCTGCTCGGCTACGATACGCTTCCCTCTGAACTGGCACTCTACGCGCACTGGCTGCCGGTTTCCGTACAACCGGAGATCATGCCGCAGTTAGCCGAACAACTGGTGCAGTGCTGCATTGAAAGCGAACACGCGCCGGTGGCGACCATTTTGCGGGGCTGCCGCCTACAGGAACAACTGGCGGTTGTCGGCAGAGCGATGGAGAAGCGAAGCCGTTCGGTGCTTTGCCTCGATCTGGCGCATCTGACTGGCGCTCTGACCGTCGCAGCGGTGCAGAAAATGTTGCAACTGGCGATACGGGAGACGCGGCTCTACCAGGGATGTCTGGCGATATGTGCGCCAGAGAACATCGTTGAGCACTTTTCGGTGCTATGGGACTGGCTGGCGCATCAACTGCACTGTCTGGCCGGGCCGGTGGTGTTACTGACGCACGCTTCCGTGACGCTTCCCCGGCTGGTGGGGTTTAGCCAGGTGGTGATTGCTATGCCAGCGATTACGGCGGATGACACGTTCGGATTGTGGGAGCGCCAGTTGTCCGGTGTGCGTGTTGAACCGGCGCTGGATATCGCTGTGCTGCTTAATCGGTTTAACCCGGACAGCCAGTCAATCCCGCAGCTTATCCGGGAAGCGATACTGTACCAGCGGCTGCGCACAGAAGAAGATGACGTTGACGCAGTGATAGAGACAGACGATTTACGCCATGCATTTCAATTACATACTCAACAGTCCTACGGCAAGCTGGCGCAGCGTTATACGCCGGTACGAACATTTGATGATGTGGTGATCGATGAGGCCACGCAGCAGCATCTTCAGGAGGTACTGGCGGCTGTCCGCCAGCGCGATAACGTGCTGAAACAAGGATTTGCCCGGAAAGTGGCATACGGTACCGGGATCAGTACATTATTCTTTGGCGATTCGGGAACCGGCAAAACCATGGTGGCGGAAGTGCTGGCCGGTGCACTTGGCGTTGATTTAATTAAGATTGATCTCTCGGCGGTGGTGAATAAGTACATTGGCGAAACGGAGAAGAACCTCGCCCGTATCTTTGACATCGCAGAACAGGACGCAGGCGTGCTCTTTTTTGATGAGGCGGATGCGTTGTTTGGTAAGCGCAGTGAAGTGACAGATGCGAAAGATCGCAATGCCAATATTGAAGTTGCCTATCTATTGCAACGGCTGGAAGGTTACCCTGGGTTGGTTATTCTGGCGACCAACAATCGTAATCATCTGGACGCTGCGTTTACCCGCCGCCTGACCTTTATTTTACGTTTTCCGTTCCCGGATGCGGCATTGCGGGAACGTATGTGGCGGGTCATTTGGCCTGCCAATGTCTCTCTTGCGAAGGAGATTAATTTTCGCCTGCTGGCGCAGCGTGCAGAAATGACGGGCGCGAATATTCGCAATGCGGCATTACTCGCCAGCTGGCTGGCGGCAGAAGAGGGGGATAATCAGGTTCAACTCCACCATCTTGAGCGCGCGATAAAACGTGAGCTGGCGAAGGTTGGCCGGGTATTACGTTTTTAATCTACCGGTAAATAAGTGCGGATAAACCAGGTGGTTTTCTACTTTTTTGTGATTGCTATTTTCGTTCTGGAAACAGTAAGCAACAGCGTGGTCTTAGCCAGTTAAGGGCTTGCTCATATTTGTAAAATAATATTGTCTGGAGGTTAGATATGTATATCATCTCTCAGGATAGCTATTTTGTAAGCGGAATGGATAAATTACTTAAAAACATTAACCCATCAACAGCACATACCCTTATTGTTTTCGATCGTGGCGATGGAAAAATAGTATTTTTCAGTATGCATTCATTACTTCTTATCCTTGCGGAACAGAAAAATTTCCATACCTTTATCTGTACAAAATTTATCAAGCTGGATAAGTGTTCCCCTATGAGCTTTATGGATTAAGAAGTGCGTAAAATAATAGCTTTCCTTAAGAGTAAAGAGCAGGAGGAGCGTATTCGCAAAGTGCATCTGAGCGTGGTGGAGTACAATATCATGACGATGATTCTGGATGGCCGTCCGAATAGCTATATTATGGAGGCGCTTAATCTTGATCGTAAAGTCGTGAGTAATTATAAGAACGCCATTCTGCGCAAGCTAAGTTTAAAAAGCATGGCGGAACTTATTCATATTTATCAAAACTGGAATGCCTGTTTTTGCAGTACCGATGGCATCGTCATGCCCGATATCACGTTAGTGCCGCATGAAGAGACGAACGAGTTGAAAATGATCAGATATGGCGCGATAAACCAGGGCGGTGTGTGCCAGCCGGTGGCGTAAACAGAATGACTTGCAGAGCATTGACGATGCTGTTCTGATTTTATTCCCTGTTATTTCTGTGAAAGGGAGCAAGTACTCCCTTTCACACAGAGAAGACGTCGTGTCAGAAATCGTAGGCATTAATGACTTTCATTGATGCTGCGTCATTCTTGTACTTCTCCCGTAATGTTTTGAGCTGCCCGGCGGCTTTGCCGCAGGTGGCTTCCAGTTTGGCGTCCAGCTCTTTTTGTCGTTGCTCATCAAGATCGGCGTCTTGCTCTCCGGCAAAATGCTCGCACTGTTCGGCAAGGTCGCGAAAAGTCTGGACATCTTTCGGCAGGGTTTCTGCGGCATAGCTGGTGTTAATAAGAAATGCTGTGGTGAAAATCAAAAAAGCGCGCTTCATGTGTGGTTGTCTGTCAGTCTTTAAAAACCTGTAAGGTAGACTTACAGGTTCGGTTTGTACAGACAGACTTTGTGTTATGCGTGCTTATGTCGTGGGTGTCGATAATAAATAGTGCTCGGCTTCGCCGGACCAGAGTCCCTGATGGCGTTGCAGAATCTGCTGAAGCTGCGGGTCGCCGAACCCGGTTAGTGCGGTCAACGGCATTTTTTTCCCGGTATAAACCAGCTTTTTACCCCCTCCCACCTCCGGCAGCCTTAGCGTGGTTTCCGCTGCGGCATCCAGCCCCAGAATATGCGTCACCACTTTTGCTGGCTGGACTCGCTTCTCTTCGATCAGTTTGACCGCCGCGCGCATGTCGTCGGTGTTGCCGCCGGACGTACCGACATAGTGCGTGAAAGCGTAGTGTACATCGTAAAAGTTAACGGCCGCACTGAACTGCTTATCCTGCGGACCGGCAAAAAAGTTCATGCAACCATCGGGCGCAAGCAGTGCGGAAGCCATTGTCACCAGTTGGTCGTCGGCGACAAAAACAAAGATATCGTCAAAGCCATGCCCCTCGCTCAGCGCCATTAAGGCGTCCTGGCTGGCATTCTGTACATGAAGATAGTAAGTCTGCGTTTGCCCTTCAGAAGGGTAATGCTGGCGGGCATATTGCAATTTGTCTTCATTGATGTCGGTGACCACCAGTAATGACGGATTCACCGGACCATGCAGAGCGTAATCAATAGCCAGTAACCCCATTGGCCCGGTGCCACCAAGAATTAACGTGCGCCCCTGCGGGCGGATGCCCATCTGATGACGGTACGTTCCCTCCTGGAGATGATAGTTGGCGTTAAACGCGCCAATGACACAGGAGAGCGGCTCAACCAGTGACCCCTCAAAGTACGTTTCCCCGTCATAGCTCAGCAGGCAGTCCTGTTCCATAACTTCATTAGGGATCAGCACATGCGTTGCGCCGCCGCCCACCCAGGGAAAGGAGTAACCGGGGCAGTCCGGGCGATCCGGCAGTTGCAGATTCGCCTGGATGACATAGCGCTGGCCGGGCTGAAACTTGTGCTGCCACTTTTTTCCGACAGCAATGATATCGCCGCAAAATTCATGACCGATGATGATCGGGTTCATCGCCACGTCATTGGGCACCTTCTTATGATCTTCCCCCTGATTCGCCTCCTTCCAGGAGGAGAGGCACAGGCTGTCTGTGACAACCGTTGCCAGAATTTCATCATCCTGCATCTCCGGGAGTTCAAAGGTTTCCAGGCGCAGATCGCGTTTTCCATACAGTCGTAAAGCGGTGGTTTGCATACTCAATACCTCACAGGTTGACAGTTGCCCCGCCCGTGCTGACGGGGCGAGGGATCAGGAGAGGAAGCCCAGTTCACTACCGATAATGCCCAGGCCAAAAAGGGCGAAGATCAGCCATACCGGGTTCACTTTTTTATTCAGCAGATGCACCATCAGTAGCGTTAGCCCCAGTGCCAGCAAGCCAGGGCAAAGCTGATCAAGAATGTCCTGCACCGTCATGGTTACCGTGCCGCCATCGGCCCCAGGGGTTTGAGAGACCACCCAAGGCACGCTGATGTGGGTCCATTTGGTCACCAGTACCCCCATCACAAACAGGCCGAGAATCGACGCTCCCTCGGTCAGTTTTTGCAGTAGGTTGCCACCCATATCGCTGACAATGCGTACTCCCTTACGAAAACCGTAATGCAGGCCGTACCACTTCAGCGCCAGGCGTATGGCATTGAAAATAATGAAGAACAACAGCGGACCAAGAAGATTGCCCGACAGGGCCAAAGACGCGCCGAGCGCGGCGGTGATCGGTCGCAGCGTGCCCCAGACCAGCGGATCGCCGACGCCTGCCAGCGGCCCCATTAGCCCCACTTTGATGCCGTTGATGGCGCCATCATCGATTTCCGCACCGTTGGCGCGCGCTTCTTCCATCGCGGCGGTCACGCCAATCACTGGGCCACAAACCGCGGGTGTGGTGTTAAAGAACACCAGGTGCCGTTTCAGCGCCGCAACTTGATCCTCTTTTAACGGGTACAGCCGTTTGATGGCGGGGATCATGTCGTAACAAAAGCCCAGCCCGTGTATGCGTTCGAAGTTGAACGAGGCCTGTTGCAGATTGGAGCGGACAAACATGCTAAACAGGTCGGATTTGGTCAGTTTTTTCTCTGCCATGATGGGCTCCTTTAATCGTCAAGCTGGTCAAGAGAGGTAGGGGCGTGGGCCGCGGAGGTTTGCTGCCTGGTATCGCGCCACTGCGGATTAAGCTGGATGTAGAGCAGGGCGATGATCACGCCGACGCCACCGAAGGCCAGTAGACTGAAGTCGAGATAGCCACCGGCAATAAAGCCGAGGAAGAAGAAGGGCATCAGGTATTTCACGCCCATCATGCGAAGCACCATGGCATAACCGACTACCACGATAAAACCGCCAGCGATTTGCAGACCGCGGGTGACGAATTCCGGGATAGCGTTCAACATAGTGCTGACCATGTCGGCGCTGACGAACAACGAAACGATCAATGCCGGGATTGCCACACGCAGCGCCTGAACGCCTAAAGCTGAAATGTGGAGCAGATCGATCGTGCGAAAGCGCGCCTCTTCTGCGGCTTTATCCGCAGCGTGCTGGAACACCACGGTGATGGTGCGGGCAAACACCGTCAGCACCTGGCCTGCGGCGGCCACCGGCAGGGCGATGGCAATACCGGTGGCGATGCTCTGTTGCCCGACAATCACCAGAATGGCGGAGATAATACTGGCGAGCGCTGAATCCGGTGACTGTGCTGCGCCCACGTTCATCCAGCCGAGGGCGATCAGTTCCAGCGTACCGCCGAGAATAATCCCGGTTTTGAGATCGCCCAGGATAAAACCGATAACCGTACAGGCAATCAGCGGGCGGTGAGTCTGGAATTCATCCAGCACGCTGCCGATGCCTGCAATACAAGAAAAAAGAAATATCGCTATGATTTGTAAGGTACTTATTTCCATAATTGATGTCCTTTGGGTGTCGTTATCCCTGCCAGTAAAGGCATAAATAAACGGGTGCTTTTATTTATTCAGCTATCGACAACTCTTCAATTTTTTCGAGAATATTCATCGACGGGTCGGAAGCCACGACGCGTAAATCAAGATGAATACCTAGCTTATCCAGCTCACGAAATGCATTAATATCGGATTGGTCTAACGAGACGGTTTTGGTTAATTGTTTCTTACCCGGTTGCCAGGCCATGCCACCAATATTTAAGGTTTCTATCTGTACACCTTTTTTAACCATCGCCAGTGCATCCTGCGGCCGGGTAAATAAATAGAAGACAGTTTCATCTTTATATTGCGGGTTGTGGTAAACCGCCACCGCCTTTTCGATATTGACGACATTCACTTTGATTCCCGGTGGGGCAGCCTGGCGTAATAATGTGCGGCGAACCTCATCGTTAAAGACATCGTCATTACAGATAATGATCCGCTGCGCATTCGCCACCTTTGACCAGACGGTAGTGACCTGGCCGTGGATCAAACGGTCATCGATGCGTGCAAGGGTAATCTTCATCAGAAATCCTCCTCGGTTGTTTGCGGGGCCTGCCAGACAGCACAGGCCTGCCGGGCGATGGTCGTCAGGTGTTCGCAGAGTGCATCCACGTCCATATTGTCCTGGTTATCAACCAGTTCCAGCGCCATCGGCAAGGAGAGCCCGCTGATAACGCGGATACCTGCGTTGCTCATGGCCAGTGTCGCGGCGGCGTTCCACGGGCTGCCAAACTGCAAATCGACCGCAATCAGCCACGCTTCATCCGGGTGGGCGTTGATGCGCGATGCCATTTTGGCGATGATGTCGTGGGTGTTTTCGCCGGGGACAAACTCCAGCGCATCGACGCTGACATCGCCGTAGACCATCTGTACGGAATCCCGCATGGCGCAGGCCAGCGAGCCGTGGGCACAAAAAAGAGCGTTAACCATCGGGCCTCCCTAGCCGCGCGTTTTACCGCCGGCAATGTTGGTGGTGACGCCGGTAAGGTAGCTGGCGCGTTCTGACAGCAGGTAGCAGACAAAATCGGCGACTTCGCACAACCGCCCGGAACGCCCAAGCGGAATGGCGTTTTTGCTGTAGCCTTCACGCAACTGCTCAACGGTGATATTGCGGGTCCAGGCCAGCGCTTCTTCATACTCCGGCGTGCGTAGCCCGGTCTTTTCGAGGATTCCCGGCGCGACGCCCACCACGCGGATGCCATGTTTACCCAGTTCTTTGGCCCAGGAGCGCGTAAAGCTGTTCAGCGCGGCTTTGGTGGCGGCATAACAACTCTGGCCTTCTGAGCCTTCTAACCCGCTTTCCGAGGAGACATTCACAATTACGCCGCCACGCTGTTTCACCATCTGGCGCGCTACCGCTTGCGACATTAAAAACCCCCCTTTCTGGTTGATGTTGACCATTTTTTCAAAGGCGGCTTCGTTTAATTCATACTTGCCATCCGGGGCTTTTTCATCGACCAGCAGACGCGGGTAGTTAATTCCGGCGTTATTGACCAGACCGTCAATATGCCCGAAGTGTTGAATCATGCCATTAATAGACAGATTCACAGCCTGCGCGCTGGAAATATCCGTTTGCCAGAAGCGATAATTCGGGTGGTTATTATATTTTCCGTCGCCAGGGTGAATGTCCACCATTTGTGCTTTCGCGCCTTGCGCTAATAACTCGTCGACAATAGCGAGCCCGATTCCAGATGCACCGCCCGTAACAACAATGATTTTGTCCTGCAGATTTAACCAGTTTTGCATATATTTCTCCTGATGTTGGCCAAAAGTAGCCCCATAAAATGAATTATGTAAAAGCGTAATAACCTGAATTACTTCAGTAATAAATCGGCTGTTTCTTGGTTAGTCACTAAACAGTTAATATGTTCTCCCTTCAATGCGCCTACAATTCCGTTATATTTCTCTTCACCCATTGCAATGCCGATGACATAACGCGCCTTCTTCAATTGATGCGTTTCAATAGAGAGTGTTTTTTCACTCATCCGGGTTTCTACCGTCGCACCGTGGATGTCATAAAAGCGCGAACAGATATCACCAGCTACCTGGCGGGCGTACAGATCGTCGCTCTCTTCGCTGGCGTAAAACGCGTGCCAGTTCGCGCCGTTACGGATAGCCAGGGAACCGATGCCCACCACCGCAATATCGAGATTGTCCCAGTAAGCCGAGATGGTTCTAAAGTGCTGAGATTGCATAATGCCGTTACGGATCAAGGCATTGTCCAGCAGCGCCGGAAAGTCGGCGAGGTGCGATTCCCCTTTCAATCTTGCGGCAGCGCTGTAGGTCAGCGTGTTGACGTGATAGCGGCTTTCCAGCTTGCCGGAAGGGCCGCCGACAACAGGCACGCAGATAAGCTGGCGTGACTGGCTGGCCGGGGATAACCTCTCCACTAGCGCCCGTACAGCGCGCCCCCAGGAAAAACCGACAATGTCGCCAGGTTCCAGCAAACGCTCCAGTAACTGCGCGCCGCAGATGCCCATCAGATCGAGTTGTACCTCCTCCTGTTCGCTGTCGCATGCGACCACCACGGCTTCTTTCAGGCCATATTTCTCTTTGAGTTGTTGCTCACGCCACAGGTTTTCGTTGTAGTCGTAATTAATGGCAATGGTGACGATGCCCTGCTGGCGACCGCGTTTCAGCAGGCGGCTGATGGTGGTGCGGTAAATGCTCAATTCACGGGCAATTTGCGCCTGCGTCATTTCCTGTTCGTAATAAAGCTGCGCGATTTTTACGATCAGGCGAACATCATCACTGTTTTCATTTGGCATCCTTCGCCTCCTGCACATTTGTGCTAACAACGAATCAGGTTTGGTCCTTCGATATAACCTTGTCTGCGGCCTGCGGCAAAACGATTTACTGCCCTTTTCGGCGACAAAAACCCCGTTTTGTATTGCACATTTGTTTTTAGACTTTTCGAATACTCGCACATCTGTGCAATGCAAAATAACTCACTGATTGCTGGCGTTTTTCTCCGGTAATGTGGCATCGCGAAGCCACAGGCACTTTTGTGTTGAAAGCTGCCGCAGATCACATTTATTACCGCTGCCAGCGCCTGCACGTTTTCACCTCCTGATAGCAGAATAAACAGAGGGTTAGGCCCTCTGGTGCCTGCGTGCTCACACTGAAGCACAGATGCAGTATGCCACTCCGCACACGGCATTACATTAGTGCGACAATTAATAACTGATTGATTTTATTGGTAATATTTGGATGTATTTAATCAGATTTAACATGGGGGGAAGTACCGACAGGTTTCATTGACTACCGTGGCTGGTAATTGAACTGCTCCACTCCGGTAGATGAACCTTCCCTATAGTTTGAGCTCAGGAGGAGTGTAGGGTTTGGTCGACATCAAACAGGGTTGAGGCATCCCCAGATAAGACCTTCTATGATGGGGCAGCAGATGCATTGAAAAACAACAAACTACCCTCGACTGGTGCAAGAAAGTTAAATCGGTACGCCTATGAAAATAGGCTGTGTGGGGCAGGCCAGTGCCTGGATAAAAGTCAATAAACCATGGGGTAATCGTCGTAAGAAACTTAAGCTGGTTGGAGGTGCCGATCCGCTTTCCTCATTCCTGAATAAATTCCCACGGAATTGTGTTCGACAGCCAGACGCCATTATCGGCCTGATAGAACGTAAAGCCTTGTTCGAACATGGCGCGGGCATTGATTGTGAGGACAACGGGTTTCCCGTGACGCTGGCCCACCTGTATGGCTGTTGCCGCATCCTGAGATAAATGAACGTGCTGACGGTCTTTTGAAATAATGCCCTGTTCTCTGATGGACGATAAAAATCGGCTGGCCGTGCCATGAAACAGAACATCAGGCGGCGTTTTTTCCTGGTAAGCAATTTTCACGTCTGGTGTTGAATGACCTTGCGCCGCGCGAATCAATAACCCGTCTTCAGAGATCGTGAAACGTTTTTTGTCGCTCCCGGCAACGATAGTCTGGAGCAGTTCATGGTTGAGCTCATAACCCGAATTGTTGACGCAACGGATCAGTTCTGCGATCGGTGCCCAGCCCGCTTTATCTAATGATAAGCCTGCTGCTTCCGGATGGTGACGTAACAGGTAACTCAGAAATTTACTGATTTCGATATGTTTTTGGCTCATGGTCGTTGTCTTACATTAACCGCATCCTGCGGTGAGAAATTAATTATCCCTCTTCTCCGGCTCACCCTTCCAACAGCGACAGCACCCGTTCTGGTGTTCAATTCTTCTTCACCAGCATTCCGGCACTTGCTTTTTTGCCGTCGCGGTGCGCGGGTTATGGCCGACATTGAATCGGGTTATAAGACTATTACGAGTGTAGGATTTGAAAAGAAAGCGTTTTTAGATTTATTCAGAAGGCGTGATGGCAGACATTTTGGCGGAAGATCACAGGAGTCGAACCTGCCCGGGACCGCTGGCGGCCCCAACTGGATTTGAAGTCCAGCCACCTCACCGGAGATGACGACCTTCCGCGCCTGCATTGCTACATGGAGGCGGGGCGCATTATAGCTACTTTCATGCATTTACCACATACCCTGGCCATAAATTTTCTCGTTGTGCTGCCGCTTCAAATCCACGTTTCAGATAAAACCTCACATTTTCCGATGGTTAGCTTTTTCTTGCTGCGAAAGTAACCACGATCACAGAAAAGAATAAACGTAATCTGATAACCAGAAAACGGAATACCCGCCTGAAAAACGATCGTTTACAACCACTGAGACCGCTCTCCGCTTACTTTTCAGGCGTTAAGGAAACAAAAATGGACAGTCAGATTATTTCTGTGAAAGAAAAGATTGGCTACGGGATGGGCGATGCCGCCAGCCATATCGTTTTTGATAACGTGATGCTGTACATGATGTTTTTCTATACCGATATCTTCGGTATTCCCGCCGGTTTCGTTGGCACCATGTTCCTGCTGGCGCGCGCGCTGGACGCCATTTCCGATCCCTGTATGGGGTTGATTGCCGACCGCACGCGCAGCCGCTGGGGTAAGTTTCGCCCGTGGATCCTCTTCGGCGCACTGCCGTTCGGCGTGGTCTGCGTATTGGCATACAGCACACCGGATCTCAGCGTCAGCGGCAAGATGATATATGCCGCTGTAACCTATACGTTACTCACCCTGCTTTACACCGTGGTAAACATTCCGTACTGCGCATTGGGCGGAGTCATCACTAACGACCCGCAACAGCGTATTTCGCTGCAATCCTGGCGCTTTGTGCTGGCAACTGCGGGCGGCATGCTCTCCACCGTGCTGATGATGCCATTGGTCAAACTGATTGGCGGGGAAGATAAAGTCTTCGGCTTCCAGGGCGGTATTGCGGTGCTCTCGGTGGTCGCCTTTATGATGCTGGCATTCTGCTTCTTCACCACCAAAGAGCGTATCCAGGCACCGCCGAGCACCACCTCCATGCGAGAAGATTTGCGCGACATCTGGCAAAACGACCAGTGGCGCATCGTCGGTTTGCTCACCATCCTCAACATCCTGGCCGTGTGCGTGCGCGGTGGGGCAATGATGTATTACGTCACCTGGATCATGGGCGATGCCGCCATCTTCACCGCCTTCCTCACCACTTACTGTGTCGGCAACCTGATTGGCAGCGCGCTGGCCAAGCCGCTCACCGACTGGAAATGCAAAGTCACCATCTTCTGGTGGACCAACGCCGCGCTCACCGTGCTCAGCGTCGCCATGTTCTTCGTGCCGATCGAAGCCAGCGTCACCATGTTTATCTTCATCTTCGTTATCGGCGTGCTTCACCAACTGGTCACTCCCATCCAATGGGTGATGATGTCCGACACCGTGGATTATGGCGAATGGTGCAACGGCAAACGGCTTACCGGCATCAGTTTTGCGGGCACGCTGTTTGTGCTGAAACTTGGGTTGGCGCTGGGCGGCGCATTGATCGGCTGGGCGCTGGCGGGCGGCGGTTACAACGCGGCAGCGCAGAGCCAGAACAATGCCACGATTAGCATCATCATTGCGCTGTTCACGCTGGTTCCGGCGCTCTGCTACTTATTGAGCGCCTTTATTGCCAAACGCTTCTACACCCTCAAAACGCCATTCCTGACATCGATTATGGCGCAACTGGCGCGTGGCGAACGCCGCGATCCACAAGGCCATGGCAACGCCTCTCCCCGGGAAGAATTACTGTAAGGAGTCATGCATGAAAATCAGTGATGGCAACTGGCTGATCCAGCCGGGTCTGACATTAATCCAGCCCATTCAGGTGTTCGACGTTGAACAGCAGGGCAATGAGATGGTGGTGTATGCCGCGCCGCGCGATGTGCGCGAACGCACATGGCAACTGGACACACCGCTGTTTACGCTGCGCTTTTTCTCGCCGCAGGAAGGCATTATTGGCGTACGCATTGAGCACTTTCAGGGCGCGGTGGATAACGGCCCGCACTTCCCGCTGAACCCATCGCTGCATGTGGATGTTGCGCTGCGCAACACCGGCGATTTTGCAGAGCTACAAAGCGGCGCGCTGAGCGTGCGGGTGGGGAAAGGTGACAACTGGGCGCTCGACTTTCTGCGTGACGGCGTGCGCATTACCGGCAGCCAGGTGAAGAACAACGGCTATGTGCAGGATAACAACCGCGGGCGTAATTACATGTTCGAGCGGCTGGACCTTGGTGTTGGCGAGACGGTGTATGGTCTCGGTGAGCGTTTTACCGCGCTGGTGCGTAACGGCCAGACGGTGGAAACCTGGAACCGCGATGGCGGTACCAGCACCGAACAGTCCTATAAGAATATCCCGTTCTACCTGACGAACCGGGGCTACGGCGTGCTGGTGAATCACCCGCAGGCCGTGGAGTTTGAAGTCGGCTCCGAGAAGGTCTCCAAAGTGCAGTTCAGCGTGGAAGGGGAGTATCTCGAGTACTTTGTCATTGATGGCCCGACGCCGCAGGCGGTGCTGAACCGCTATACGCAATTTACCGGCCGCCCGGCGCTGCCCCCGGCCTGGTCTTTCGGCCTGTGGCTGACCACTTCGTTTACTACCAATTATGACGAAGCGACGGTCAATCGTTTTATCGATGGCATGGCGGAGCGCCAGTTGCCGCTGCATGTGTTCCATTTCGACTGCTTCTGGATGAAGGCGTTCCAGTGGTGCGATTTTGAATGGGATCCGGTGACCTTCCCGGACCCGGAAGGCATGATCAAACGCCTGAAAGCGCGCGGGCTGAAAATCTGCGTCTGGATCAACCCCTATATCGGCCAGAAGTCCCCGGTGTTCCGTGAGCTGAAAGAGAAAGGCTACTTGCTGAAACGCGCCGATGGTTCGCTATGGCAGTGGGACAAATGGCAACCGGGGCTGGCCATTTACGACTTCACCAACCCGGAAGCCTGCCAGTGGTACGCCGATAAACTCAAAGGCCTGATGGCGATGGGGGTCGACTGTTTCAAGACCGACTTTGGCGAGCGCATCCCGACCGATGTGGTGTGGCATAACGGCGCGTGCCCAGAGAAGATGCACAACCACTACGCCTATATTTACAACGAACTGGTGTGGAAGGCGATGAAAGAGACGGTGGGCGAGCGGGAATTGGTACTGTTTGCCCGTTCGGCCTCCGTTGGCGCGCAGCAGTTCCCGGTGCACTGGGGCGGCGACTGTTACGCCAACTATGAATCGATGGCGGAAAGCCTGCGTGGTGGGCTCTCTATTGGTCTGTCTGGTTTTGGTTTCTGGAGCCACGACATTGGCGGCTTCGAAAATACCGCACCTGCGCATGTCTACAAACGCTGGTGCGCGTTCGGTCTGCTCTCCAGCCACAGTCGCTTGCATGGCAGCAAATCTTACCGCGTGCCGTGGGCTTACGATGAAGAGTCCTGCGATGTGGTGCGCCACTTTACGCAACTGAAATGCCGCCTGATGCCGTACCTTTACCGTCAGGCGGCGCTGGCGCATGAATGCGGTACACCGATGATGCGTGCCATGATGCTTTCGTTCCCGACCGATCCCGCCTGCGATTACCTCGACCGCCAGTACATGTTGGGCGAGGCGCTGCTGGTGGCACCGGTGTTCAGCGAAGCGGGAGATGTGCAGTTTTATCTGCCGGAAGGGCGCTGGACGCACCTGTGGCATAACGATGTCCTGAACGGCAGTCGCTGGCATCAACAGCGCCACGACGTGATGAGCCTGCCGGTCTATGTGCGTGACAATACCCTACTGGCGCTGGGCAGCAACGATCAGCGCCCGGATTACGCCTGGCATGAAAACACCGCCTTCCAGCTGTTTGCGCTGGATGAGGGGCGTGAAGCGCTGTGCGAAGTACCGGATGCGAGCGGCGCGGTGATTTTCCGCCTGCGGGCGAAACGTGAAAACGGCGTGATTAGCGTGCAGGCTGAAGGCGAAGCCCGCAACTGGACGCTGTGCCTGCGCAATATCACACACATTGCCGGGGTGCAGGGGGCTACGCAGTCGGGCAGCGAACAAGGTGTGGTGATAGCGCCGCAGAGTGAGGAGATTCGGATTACGCTGTGAGTTCCCCCTCACCCTGACCCTCTCCCCAGAGGGGCGAGGGGATAAGGCTGGTGCGGTTTTCCGCTCTCAGACCCTCTTCCTAAAGGGGCGAAGAGATAAGGCCGGTGCGTTTTTCCCCTCACCCTGACCCTCTCCCCAGAGGGGCGAGGGGAGAAGACTGGTGCGGTTTTCCTCTCCCCCTGACCCCCTCCCCCTGACCCTCTCCCCAAAGGAGTGAGGGGATAAGACTGGTGCGGTTTTCCCCTCACCCTGACCCTCTCCCCAGAGGGGCGAGGGGATAAGGCCGGTGCAGTTTTCCCCTCCCCCTCCCCCTGACCCTCTCCCCAAAGGAGTGAGGGGAGAAGACTGGTACGGTTTTCCCCTCCCCCTGACGCTCTCCTCAAAGGGGGGAGGGGAGAAGACTGGTGCGGTTTTCCTCTCTCAGATCCTCTCCCCAAAGGGACCTGGGGGATAAAGTCAGTGCGGGTTTTCTCCCTCTCCCTTTCAGGGAGAGGGCTGGGGTGAGGGTGATGGCGCAGACTCAGTTGGAGGGGCAACCACACCACCGGAAACGACACCGCCATGCATACTTTGTTTTAGCTGCTGTTTCTGGACATTTATCACCTGCAACTCGCCATTCACCGTCGGTTTCAGCGGCGCATTTGCGTTGACGTTGCCGCTGGCGGTCAGTTGCAGGTTACCATCACCATTTATCGGCAGCGCTGGCCAGCCCCACTCCTGCAACACATTCACCGGCACGCCGCGCCCGCGCAGACTGAGGTTGACGCTGCGTTCCGGCGTTTGCGAAACCACGGCGGTGGCTTCCAGTAAGCCCTGGCCGGTAAAAGCGCTAAGTTCGCTGATATTCACCGTGCTGCTGTTCGCGTTTAACGCCAGCGACGGGCGGCGCACATCAACGCGATTAAACGTTGCGGCGGCGGCGTTCAGTTTTGCGCTGCCACCCCAGACTCCCCATTTGCGTTCGCGCGCCAGTTGCAGGTTATCCCCATAGCCATCCAGCGCAGTGAGTTGCCACGGGAAGCCCGGGTCGATATCAATCACCAGATTGCGGCTGGCGCTGAATTTCTTCAACGTCACGCTGTTCAGCCATGTTGGCAATTCATCCATCCAGACCTGTTTCCAGTTTGCCGGCAAGGTGTATTCCAGCCCGGCAAAGGCGGCGTCGTCCAGCACCAGTGCGTGCCCGGCGCGATACCAGTTACCGGAGGTGCGCACCATGCCGTTTTCCCAGCGTGAGGTGAACTGCTGCAGCGCAATGCCCTGCGGCGAGAAAGTGGCGTTAAGGATCGGATCGAACAGATGCAGCGAACCGTAAATAAACTCGGTGGCGTTCATCGACAGTCTGCCGTCTTCGCTTTTCCAGTCGCCGCCTTCCAGCGTCAGGTTGCGCAAGCTCAGATCGAGGTCGGTAACCGCCCATTCCGGCCCTTGCAGGCGCGCATCCGTCACCTCAACGCGGCCAATTTTCAGTGACGGCAGCGTGGTCAGCGGATTAAAGAAATCGAGCAGGGATTTGTCGCTTTGCAGGCGGATATCGTTCAGCCGCAGGTTATTCACTACCCAACTGCCGTCGGCATTGCGTTGCGCATCACCCGTCAGCGAACCGCGCGCCATATCCGCGCCAATGGTGGTCAGCGTGACCACATCTTTATCAATACTGCCCTGAATGAGAACGTTGCTGGCGGGAACGCCGTTTAACATCAATGATCCGGCGCTCATCTGGATCTGCGTTTTGCTGCCGAGCACATTGCCTGCGACCGGTTGCCACGGCGCAACACCGCCGGTGACCCGTTGCGCACTCAGATCCCAGCCAGTGGCCGGGCTGTTAAACGCCATATTGCTCAGTTGCAGACGATCGGCCTGGAAAGGCAACGGCGCGGCAGCGGGGAAGAGATTAAGCGTGCCGTCCTGCAACAGAATGGTGTCTACATGCAGCGGATCGGTAAGCTGGCGGCTACTGAGATCGATATCGACGGTTTTAGCGACCAGCGTGGCGGGTTTGCCTTTGTGACCAAAGTTAACGTTTTTCAGCAGCACATGGGACGGGGAAGAGAAGCGATGATCCATCACATCGAACGTCAGATGATAGTCGCTGTTGTTGCTGACCCACTGGCTAACCTGTGTTGCGCCCCAGCGGGTTTGCAACAAGAAATAGACAGCCAGCATCGCCAGTAACAAGACGATAGCGACAACAAGGAGCAGCTTTCCAAGAAATTTCATCATCTTCCATCCCCAACGTGTCAGTCAGGCAGTTATGCACGATTTATGCGCAATGCTCAAGGGCGGAATGATGAAAGGAAGTGACTGCGGCAACGGTTTGGCCCCGTTGCCGCAGCATGCATCAGTTTTTCTCTGGCGGAAAAATCAGATTCAATACAATCGCCGTGATACCCCCTGCGGCGATGCCGGAAGAGAGCAGGTTTTTCAGCCAATCCGGCGCAAATTGCAGGATCTGCGGCTGTTGGGAGACGCCAAGGCCGACTGCCAGTGACAGCGCAATTATCATGATCGCACGGCGGTTCAGCGGTTCGCGGGAGACAATACGCACGCCAGACGCCGCAATGGTTCCGAACATCACCAGCGTTGCGCCACCGAGGACCGGCTCAGGCAGTTGCTGCACAAACGCACTCACCGCCGGGAACAGACCCAGCACAATCAGCATCAGCGCGACAAAGAAGCCGATGTAGCGGCTGGCGACGCCGGTCAACTGGATCACGCCGTTGTTCTGACCGAAACAGGAGTTCGGGAAGGTGTTAAACACCGCCGAGACGAAGGAGTTGAGGCCGTTAGCCAGGACGCCGCCTTTCAGGCGCTTCATATAGACCGGGCCGGCAACCGGCTGCTCAGAAACGTCGGACGTGGCGGTGATATCGCCGATGGTTTCCAGCGAGGTGATCATAAACACCAACATCAGCGGCAGCAGCAGATTCCAGTCAATGCTCAGGCCGTAGTAGAGCGGTGTTGGCACCATAAAGGCGTCCGCCGGGGCATTGTAGGCTGGCAGCATACCCATAAACATCGCCAGCACGTAACCGACCGCCATAGCAATCACCAGAGAGGCGATACGCAGGTAAGGATTACGCTGGCGGTTTAGCAGAATAATGATTGCCAGCACCACGCCGGCCAGCAGCAGGTTCTTCGGTGCGCCGAAGGTGTGGTTGCCCATTGCGGCAAAACCGCCGCCCACGGAGGTCAAACCAACCTGAATCAGCGACAGGCCGATAATCATCACCACCACACCGGAGACCAGCGGGGTGATAATACGGCGCGCCAGCGGCAGAATTCGGGAGATAACCATTTCGGTGCAGCTTGCCAGCATTAGAGTGCCGAACAGTGCAGCCATCATCGTCGGCACATCCGCACCACCGGTTTTCAGTGCGGTACCCCCCATAATCAGCGGCGCCACAAAGTTAAAGCTGGTGCCCTGAATCGACAACAGGCCAGAACCCACCGGCCCCCAGGCTTTGATCTGGATAATGGAAGCCACGCCAGAGGCGAACAGCGACATGCTGATGATGTGCTGAGTGTCCTGAGCCGGTAAACCCAGCGCCTGGCAGATAAGCAGCGCGGGCGTGATAACGCCGACAAACATCGCCAGCAAATGCTGCAGCGCGGCAAACAGCGTCTGCGCCAGCGGAGGGCGGTCTTCAAGGCGGTAGATCAGTTCGCTGGGTTGAGTCTGCGCAACCGGTTGCGCACTTTCTGACTCGATGGTGTTTACGGACATCTCAAGCAATCCCCTGGATGGAAAAGCGGTGATTTTATCGGACTGTTTGGTAAAAGCAAACGGTTGCTTTGCTAAAAACATACTTTTCTAAGGGGTGTTCTTTTTACGGGATAAGGTTCTAAAACTCAGGCGTTGGAGTAGCGTTCTGTTTCCGGCATCCAACGGTCGATCAGGGCTTCCGCCAGCTGCGGGTAGCGCTCATGAATATGGCGGGCAGTACGTTGCACTTCAGGGATCATCGCCTGGTCACGCAGCAGATCGGCGACTTTGAATTCGGCATTGCCGGTCTGGCGGGTGCCAAGCAGCTCGCCGGGGCCGCGAATTTCCAGATCTTTTTGCGCAATCACAAAGCCGTCGTTGCTGTCACGTAATACCTGCAGGCGTTTTTGCGCGGTTTTGGACAGCGGGGATTTATACAGCAGCACACAGTGCGAGGCCACCGCACCACGCCCGACGCGGCCACGCAACTGGTGGAGTTGCGCAAGGCCGAGACGCTCCGGGTTTTCAATGATCATCAGGCTGGAGTTGGGCACGTCCACACCCACTTCAATCACCGTGGTGGCGACCAGCAAATGCAGTTCGCCTTGCTTGAAGGCCTGCATAACGGCCTGTTTTTCGGCGGGCTTCATTCGCCCGTGCACTAGGCCCACATGCAGCTCCGGTAGCGCCAGTTTCAGTTCTTCCCAGGTGGCTTCCGCCGCTTGCGCTTCCAGTAGATCAGACTCTTCAATCAGTGTACAGACCCAGTACGCCTGGCGACCTTCATCGGTGCAGGCGTTGCGCACGCGATCGATAATGTCGTTACGGCGGGTATCCGGAATGGCGACGGTGGTGACCGGCGTACGCCCCGGCGGTAATTCGTCGATGACGGAGGTATCCAGATCGGCATAGGCTGTCATTGCCAGCGTTCGCGGAATGGGCGTGGCGGTCATGATCAACTGATGCGGGTGAAAACCCTGTTGTTGACCCTTCTCCCACAGCGCCAGACGCTGATGAACGCCAAAGCGGTGTTGTTCATCAATGATCACCAGCGCAAGGCCGTTAAACTGCACCTGCTCCTGGAAAATAGCGTGGGTACCGACAATCATCTGCACCTGACCGCTGGCAATCGCCTCCTGCTGTGCTTGCCGCGCTTTGCCTTTCTGTTTGCCCGCCAACCAGCCCACTTCCACGCCGAGTGGGGCAAACCAGTTGCGGAAGTTATTCGCGTGCTGCTCAGCCAGCAGTTCGGTCGGGGCCATCATCGCCACTTGTTTTCCATTGGCGATGGCGCGTAAGGCCGCGAGCGCGGCAACCAATGTTTTACCGGAGCCGACATCGCCCTGCACAAGGCGCATCATAGGTATATCCTGCGCCATGTCGCGCTCGATTTCCGCCACGACGCGATCCTGTGCGCCAGTGGGTTTAAACGGTAATGATGCCAGCAGACGCTGTTTTAGCGCATCGTTGGCGATGAGCGGTTGCGCATGGTAGCGCTGTGCTCCGGCTCGTAGCGCCAGCATGCTCAGGTTGTGAGCCAGCAACTCTTCGAGAATTAAACGTTTTTGCGCCGGGTGCTGCCCGCTTTCGAGGTCGCTTAGCTGAAGGGTTGGCGGCGGGCGGTGCAGCGTGCGCAGGGCGTCCGGCAGGCTCATCATGCCCTGCGCCAGCTCTGGCGGCAGCAGTTCGCTGATGGCACAGGTCGCCAGGAGGTCCAGCGCCTGATCGGTCAATTTGCGCAAGGTTGCCTGTTTCACACCTTCGGTGGTCGGATACACCGGTGTCAGGGTTTCCTGTAAATCCGGTGTGCTGAGATCGCCCTGAATGCGGTACTCCGGATGGATCATCTCGGCGCCGTACTTCCCGCGTTTCGCTTCACCGTAGGCCAGCACACGACGGCCGGTGGCGAGGCTGTTTTTCATCGCCGCGTTGAAGTTAAAAAAGCGCATGGTGAGGATGCCGGAGCCGTCGCTGATTTGGCAGGTCATCATCCGACGCCCGCCAAAGGTGATGTTGCAATTCAACACTTCGCCTTCCACCGTGGCGTAAACGCCCGGCAGCAGGTCGGCAATGGGGTAAAGGTGGGTGCGATCTTCATAGCGCAACGGCAGGTGAAGCAGGAGATCCTGCACGGTGTGCAGGCCGATTTTTGCCAGTTTGCTGCTCTGCGCTGCGCCAACGCCGGCCAGCGTGTTGAGCGGAATAGCGTCGAGCAGGCGGCCTTTCATGCGGTTACCCTGCAGCCTGCATGGTGGCCCACCATGTCGGGTCGGCTTCGATTTGCCCTTCGGTATTGACGTGAGGGTAAGGCAGGCCTTTGCGTTTTGCGACTTTCGCCAGCACCGGGTAACCCCCCTCGAACAGCAGGCGCTGCTGCTCTGCATCCGGCAGCATACTGTTTTCACGCTGGTACATGCCCGCGTTTTGCCGCTGGCGTTGAGCTTCGTACAAAATCAATGCAGAAGCCACGGAGACGTTCAACGACTGCACCATACCGATCATCGGGATGATAATGTCCCGATCCGCCAGATCCAGCGCTTGCTGGGTGATCCCGGTTTTTTCCTGCCCCATCAGAATGCAGGTCGGGCGGGTGTAATCGATCTCGCGAAAGTCGACAGCGTTGTCAGACAGATGAGTGGCGAGGATCTGCATACCGCGTGCTTTCAGTTCGCCCACGGCGTCGCTGATGGTGCGGTGCGTTTTCACTTCTACCCAGCTATTACTGCCCGCAGCGGAAGAGGCCATGGTGCGCATGCGATTGCCCGGCCAGACGGCGTGAACTTCATGCACACCGACGGCGTCCGCCGTGCGGATAATTGCGGAGACGTTATGAGGTTTGTGAACCTGCTCCATGCAGACGGTCAGATCAGGCTGACGCCTGGCAAGCATCTCGCGGATACGCGCATAACGCTGAGAATTCATAAAATCAGTTTCGGTTACGGGTGACTTTAATCACGTCTGGCATCACGCGGATCTTACGCATGATATTCGCCAGGTGGACGCGATCGCGCGCCGTGAGACGGATGAAAGCACTGTATACACGACCATCTTTCTCTTCCGTATTCAGGCTCTGAATATTGGAAGAGGCCGTATTGATGGCGGCCGTCAGGTTAGCCAGTGCTCCCTGATGGTTGAACATATCCACCTTGATCTCGGTGATAAATTCCTGGGCGGTCTCTTTGTCCCACTCCACGGCCATAAATTTCTCGGCTTCTTTTTGATAACCCCGAATATTACGGCAGGACTCATGGTGGATAACCAGCCCTTTACCGGGGCTGACGTGAGCGACAATCGGGTCGCCAGGGATCGGGCGACAGCATTTGGCGAAGGTGATCAGCACACCATCGGCGCCTTTAATCGGCAGATGGCCGCCATTGTTGCCCGTACCGGCAGGGGTTTGTACGGCTTGCACTGCTTCCCCTTGCTGCAGGTTTTTCGCCACCACGACGCTCATGGCGTTGCCGAGACCGATTTCCGCCAGCAGATCGTCCAGCGCCGCCAGCTTCATGCGGTCCAGCTCGCGCTGAATATGCTCCGGTGGGATTTCCGCCAGTTTGCGGCTTCCGCCTAATGCATGGTTGAGCAGACGACGACCGAGACTGACGGAATCATCGCGCTTGAGGTTTTTCAACATCTGGCGGATTTTGGCTCGCGCTTTCGAGCTGACGACAAAGTTCAGCCATGCGGCGTTCGGGCGGGCACCCGGTGCGGTGATAATTTCTACCGTCTGGCCGCTGGAGAGCGACTGCGACAGCGGGTAAGGCTGGCGGTCGACACGCGCACCCACGCAGGCATGGCCGATATCGGTATGCACGGCATAGGCAAAGTCCACTGGCGTAGCGCCCGCGGGCAGTTCAACGATGCGGCCTTCCGGGGTGAAAACATAAATCTCATCGGGGAAGAGATCAGATTTAACGCTCTCGATAAATTCAAACGAGCTACCGGCGCTCTGCTGTAGCTCCAGCAGGCTTTGCATCCAACGCTGGGCGCGAATTTGCGCCGTGGTGCTGCTTTCACCGTGCTCTTTATATGCCCAGTGTGCGGCGACCCCCATCTCTGCCATCTGATCCATATCTTCCGTGCGGATCTGCACCTCAACCGGTACGCCGTGCGGACCAATCATCGAGGTGTGCAGCGACTGATAGCCGTTTGCCTTTGGAATGGCGATGTAGTCTTTAACGCGGCCCGGGCGCGGCTTATACAAGCTGTGCATCTGACCGAGTACGCGATAGCAGGTATCCAGATCATGAACGATGACGCGAAACGCGTAGATATCCATGATGGAGTGAAAACGCTGCTCTTTCAGCACCATCTTGCAGTAGATGGAGTAAAGGTGTTTTTCACGCCCGCTCACGCGGCAGGGAATGCCCGCTTCCTGTAAACGCCCTTCGATTTCTGAGAGGATTTTTTGAATCATCTCTTTGCGGTTGCCGCGCGCGGCTTTCACCACTTCTTTGATGACACGGTAACGGTTTGGGTACAACGCTTCAAAACCCAGCTCTTCAAGCTCGGTCTTAATGTGATGAATACCTAAACGGTGTGCCAGCGGACTGTAGATTTCGAGGGTTTCACGGGCAATGCGGCGACGTTTATCCGGGCGAAGTGAACCCAGCGTGCGCATGTTGTGCGTGCGGTCGGCAAGTTTGATCAGAATGACGCGGATGTCCTGCACCATCGCCATGATCATCTTACGAAAGTTTTCGGCCTGCGCTTCTTTCTTATCCTGAAACTTGAGCTTATCAAGTTTGGATACCCCTTCCACCAGTTCGGCAACGCTTTTGCCAAACAGCTGTTCCATATCCTGGTAAGTGGCTGGGGTATCTTCAATCACATCATGCAGTAGCGCGGCCATGAGTGTTTCGTGGTCGAGTTTCATCTCAGCCAGAATACAGGCTACCGCTACCGGGTGCGTGATATAAGGTTCACCGCTTGAACGTGTCTGGCCCTCGTGAGCGTCACGTGCAACGAGATACGCCTGCCTGAGACGTTTGATTTGGTCTTCAGGCAGATAGTTTTGAATCAGCTGATTCAGGCTTTCAAACAGATACAAGGGTGACCTGCTGCAGGATTAATTAACGGCGACCTTCAGCAATGGCGGTGACGGCCTGCAGTTCTGCGGCTTCCTGCTCTTGCTGCTCCTGGCGCTCACGTACGTCGAGGATCTGGTTGTTGATCAGACCTTCTTCGATTTCGCGCAGCGCGATAACGGTAGTTTTATCGTTTTCTTCCGGTACCAGCGGATCTTTGCCGCCAACCTGCATCTGACGAGCGCGACGCGCGGCGACCAGCACCAGGTCAAAACGGTTACCAATTTTCTCTACAGCGTCCTGAACAGTTACGCGTGCCATACTTAAAATGCTCCACAGGTGAAGAAATGACTGGGCATGATACTTAAACCAGGCTCAGTCTGCCAATAGTTTGCTGATTAAAGCGTCATGTCGCTGCTTCTGGCGGCTCATGCGCAGACGTTCAGCGCGAATAATGGTTTTCAAATCGCCCAAGGCGGTATCGAAATCATCATTCACAATAAGGTAATCATATTCTGCGTAATGACTCATTTCCGCAACTGCCAGCGCCATACGTTTCGCGATTACCTCTTCGCTGTCCTGACCACGCCCACGCAGGCGACGATCCAGCTCCACTTTCGACGGCGGTAGAATAAAGATGCTACGTGCCTGCGGCATTCGGGTGCGAATTTGTTGCGCGCCCTGCCAGTCGATATCGAGAAACACATCCACGCCGGTGGACAGCACTTGCTCAATGGTCGCGCGGGAGGTGCCGTAGTAATTGCCAAACACCTCGGCATGCTCAAGAAACGCGTCGTCATTAATCATGGCCTTAAACTCGTCATGATTAACAAAGAAATAGTGTTCACCGTGCACTTCGCCCGGGCGCGGCGCGCGCGTCGTATGCGAAACAGAAACTTGCGTGTCGTATAACGGTTGGGTTTTCAACAAAGCCTGGATGAGGCTTGATTTACCCGCGCCGCTGGGGGCGGAAACAATATAGAGCGTGCCTTGAGCCATGAGAGTCTTTTGTATGTGAATTGCGAAAGGAAACTTACATACGTGCCTATTATACACATCGCTGCTATGTGACGTAGCTTTTGTCACACTTTTTCCCGCTGAGTTTGACGTTTTCCATACTGCTTTCCTGATTTGTCTGCAAATTTTCATTGTCACGATGAATTCCCTGAACCGTCCTCGCAATCTCCCTTTTTCCTGCTCGAAAGAGCCATCCCGGCAACGCTATAACGGCTGCGCTATCACAAGGGAGAAATCATGATGTGGAGAAAAGCCGGAGCCGCAATGTGTCTGTTGCTGTGGAGTGTGTTCACTCAGGCGACCTGCCCGGTCTGGTCGCCAGTGCGGGCGCAAGAAGAGGTCAGCCGACTGCAACAACAACTTGCTCAGTGGAACAACGACTATTGGGCGCAGGGCGAGAGCGGCGTGAGTGATGATGTGTATGACCGGCTCAGCATGCGCTTAACGCAATGGCAGCGTTGCTTTGATCTGCATGCCGTAGGCAGTGTATCGACATTGCCTGGCGGTAATGTGAAACATCCGGTGGCGCATACCGGGGTGCGCAAACTGGCCGATAAACATGCGCTACAGCAATGGATGGCAGGAAAGAAGGATCTCTGGGTTCAGCCGAAAGTGGATGGTGTGGCGGTCACGCTGGTATACCGGCATGGCAAGCTGGTGCAAGCCATCAGCCGTGGTGATGGCCTGGCAGGAGAGGACTGGACAGAAAAAGTGCGTGCTATTCCGTCGATTCCCAAAACGGTAACCGGTTTGTTGGCGAATAGTATTTTGCAAGGGGAGTTGTTTCTACGCCGCGATGATCACATTCAAAAACGTATGGGAGGGCTCAACGCCAGGGCAAAGGTGGCAGGGGCGATGATGAGCCGCCGCGACACGCCTCTTCTGTCTGAGCTGGCGTTTTTCGTTTGGGCCTGGCCGGATGGCCCGGCAACATTTTCCCGAAAGGTTGAGTTACTTAGCAAAGCGGGGTTTGAATGGGTACAGCGTTACAGCGTGGCGGTAGATAATGTGCAGGATGTGGAGCGTTTACGCGCCAGTTGGTACACATCACCGTTGCCGTTTGTAACCGATGGCGTCGTAGTCCGTACGGCGATGGAACCGACAGGAAACACGTGGTTGCCCGGAGACGGGCACTGGGTTGCGGCCTGGAAATACGAGCCGGTTGAGCAGGTTACCGGGGTCAACGCGATCCAGTTCACTACAGGCCGTACCGGTAAGATTTCGGTGGTGGCGCAGCTTGAGCCGGTGCAACTGGATGATAAACGTGTTCGGCGAGTGAATATTGGCTCCATCCGAAAATGGCAGGTGTTGGATATCGCTCCGGGAGATCAGGTTTCTGTCAGCCTTGCCGGACAGGGTATCCCGCGGATCAATCGCGTGGTCTGGCGTGGAGTGGAACGGGAAAAGCCCACGCCGCCGGATGCACGATTTACGCCACTTACCTGTTTTTATGCCTCACCTGAGTGCTACGAGCAATTTATTGCCCGACTGGTTTGGCTTGGGTCGCCAAAAGCGCTCGGCATTGACGGCGTGGGAGAAGAAGGCTGGCGTGCATTGCATCAGGCACATCGTTTCGAGCACATATTTTCCTGGCTGGCGCTGACGAAGGCGCAATTGCAGGCGACGCCGGGTTTCTCTGCTGCGCGAGGCCTGCAACTCTGGCATCGGTTTTCGTTAGCGCGCGACAGGCCGTTTACTCGCTGGCTGAATGCGCTCGGCACGCCGTTGCCGCAGGCGGCGTTAAAAGCGACGAGTGACACACACTGGCGGCAAGTACGCGCACGTGATGAACTTGCATGGCAGCAGTTACCCGCCATTGGTGCACAAAAAGCCCGGCAGCTTATCACCTTTGTTCGGACGCCAGTGGTTGAACAATTGACGTTATGGCTGGGCAAGCAAGGCGTGAAGGCGTTTCAGTGAGCGTTGTGTTTGTAATGGAATACCGGCAGTCCCAATTTCCAGCGGATTGCCAGTAGGCGGGCGGTGAAGCCGAACAGGAGTGTGGTGATCACGACCGTATCATGGTTGGAAATATAATGGCCAAGGGCGAGATAGAGCACGGCTGAGGCAAAGGCGATTCCGGCATAAAGTTCTTTTTGAAATACCAGGGGAATACGTTTACAGAACATATCGCGTAATACACCACCAAATACGCCAGTAACCACGGCCGCAATAGTTGCAATCACCGGACCTTCGCCCATATCCAGTGCGATTTGTGCTCCGATGATGGAGAACACCACCAATCCGAGAGCATCAAGGATCAGAAACAGGCGACGAAGATGCGGCATTACCGGAGCAAAAATGGTGGTCAGAACTGCGGCAACGGCGACAATAATGACATATTCGGGATGCTTAACCCAGCCAAGCGGATAATGGCCAAGCAGGATATCGCGGACCGAGCCGCCGCCAAGTGCAGTGGCGGTGGCAATAATAATAACGCCAAAGGTATCCATCCGGCGGCGGCCTGCCGCCAGTGCACCTGTCATGGCTTCGGCGGTAATGCCAATAAGATAAAGAGTGTGTAACAGCATATCGCCTCCGTGATTCAGAGGCGGCAGGGTAGCGGCTCGTATGGAAGACGACGATTGAGATTTTCTCACATATGGCGTGTTGGATAACTTTTACTAATGCGAATGTAAAAATGGAATTTATTTAATTAAATGATTTTAAAGATAAATTTCTTTTATCTATAGAGGGGGTGTGGCCGGGTTTGTGGTTTTTAGCCTGACAAAAGTAATTATGCTAATAAACGTCAGTTCTACTCCTCGGGAGCCATCACCTGCGGTAACGTTTACAGCAGCATATCCACGTCGATTTGGGAAGGCAAATAGGGGAGTCGCAGCCTCTGGATTTCAACTCATCTTACAAACGGAAATGTTTATTGTTTTTAGAGCCAATCTGGATGATATAATTTTAAATAATCTGTATTTTATACGACAGATTATTTTTTATAATTAAATGCATAACAACATAATGACTAAAGATTTTATTCTAAAACTACTTTACCATCTTGTGTCTGGATATAAGTTTCACCGTTTATATTTATGAATTGTTTACTATTAAGATTGCCTCGAACAACTATTGCTATATTGTTATACACACATTTTTCATGTTTGCCATTCGTATCATCAAAGCAAGTATAATCATCGAGAGAACCATCCCTTGTTCCTTTGGGTAATTGTTCATAACCATCGAAGCTCATGATGGTAACTGTGAAGTTATATGGTGTATTGATAACGTGATACTCCTTCTGAAGGAAGTCCTTATTTTTTATCCACCATTTTAATTTTCCTTCTGTTGTCATTGGTAAATGTTCTACAAAAACTACACCATTATTCACCCTGACTATTTTTGTTGGTCTGACGGCAATCCATATGCAGTATGCAATGATTAAAATAATTGTAATTGCTCCAATCCTTTTATAATTAAACATTGTTTTCTCCTGTCAATGTTATAGTGGCTTCAAAATTTGTGAAAAATGGTTTTTGAGCTAAATGTTTTGCCCGCTGAAGGACAAACCATATCCTAAAAAAAGCAATCGAATTGAATTGGGGTTTCAATATATCTTCTCTGTCTAACCCAAAATGATCTTGTGCTCTGTATTTTACAACCGCAGTATACCTATTTCCTTGAAGGATGAGACTTTCAATGGAAATTTCTGTACTGTTTATACCATGAACGGCTATGCCCATTCCATTGACCCAATCTTTCCATCTTGTGTATTTTGGTAAAAAACTATTATATAAATCGTTTGAAAAATGCTCTTTTATCAGTTTTGATTTTCTAAAATCAAATTGCTCGATAGCTTTTTTAATGATGGCTAAAGTACTATTAGGGGAGTTGTCAGTCAAAATGAGATTTTTGTACGCATTATTCATTGCTGGATGTTGGTAATCTCTTCCATTATTCCGTTGCATATGATTGAACAGATCTTTGATCAAACCCTGGTATGGACCCTGGAAAGAAAATACATGGGATTGAGATCTTAACTCATCATATAACATGGCAATGGCTTTTTCTCTACTTACGGCAGGTATTGAGCTTAGTGAGGGATGTTTATAGGAAGGACAAAAAGTTGTCCAGTCTATAAGTGTTGATACTTGTCCGAGATGATAATGCTTTTTTAGTGTATCAGCATCAATATCGCCGCTCTGCATATCATCGGCATTTATGTCATTAAATCTTTTTTTTGTGGTGAAGATTATCAATTTACTATCGATTCCATTCATTTGAAACAAATCCCTTTCAGTCAAATGTACAACTACTATACAGTTATATTTTAATACTGCAATCAGTACTTTTCTTAACATTTTTTGTCTGAGCGTTTAGGCTGGATTCTTTATCAGGATGCGATCTATGTTGCGACGCATGTCAAAGTAAGCAACTGCTAAAAGAGAAGGGAGATTAATCGTAACGCTCATTAATAAATATCATTCTCGTAGCAACCCTTTTTAAGGCTTCTTTCTTTCATCAAAGTAATCATGCCTGTTATAGATCCCTTCTACACCTTTCAGTTTGTGGTTGAAACACCGCCCTGCTACGTGCAGAGGAACTGACAGTGAAGCAAGCAGATCTCGTCTTGTAGAGTGGATTGTGTATCGAAGCATCCAGTAAGGCTCACACTTTGGTTGGACTTTCAGATACAAGCCACGCCCATTTCCAAATTTCCCCGGTTCTCCTGCTTTGATGAAAGCCTGAACCGTCCTGACAGTGAGTTACCCTATCCTGATGAAGAATCGGTGTGGAGGATAGGGTTATAAACTGCCAGATGAGACGAGTAGAGCAAAAAGCCCATTTAACATGGGCTTATGGATTGATATGGACTTTGAGAGAATTTACTCGATGTTCTGAATCTGCTCGCGCATCTGTTCGATCAGCACTTTCAGCTCGATGGCTGAATTGGTGACGTCTGCGTTAATAGACTTGGACGCCAGGGTGTTCGACTCACGGTTGAACTCCTGCATCATAAAGTCGAGTCGACGGCCAACAGCTTCTTTCTTCTTCAGAATGTTGTAGGTCTCTTTGACGTGAGCGTCGAGACGATCCAGCTCTTCGGCCACGTCGATACGTTGCGCCATCAGCACCAGTTCCTGCTCAAGACGGTTATTCTCAAGCTGCACCTGCGCTTCTTCCAGTTTGGAGACCAGGCGCTCGCGCTGCCATTGCAGGATTTCCGGCATATGCCCGCGGACTTTGGTGACTTCGGCGCTCACACCTTCAAGGCGTTGTTCGATCAGCAACTTCAATGCCTGGCCTTCGGTTTCGCGGGCGACAATGAAATCATCCAGCGCGCTATCCAGCGCAGCGAGAATTTGTGCGGCGATAGCGTCCAGATCCTGTTCCTGAGCCGCCATTACGCCAGGCCAGCGCAGAATATCAACCGGATTGATTTCCCCTTCGTCGCTCTGCATTTTGACCCAGTTCGCTGCGTTAACCAGTTGCTTAGCCAGTTTCTCATTAAGGATCAACTCGCCTTGCGCGCTGGCGTCTGGCTCAAAACGCAGATTGCATTCAACTTTTCCGCGCGTCAGGCGGGTACGGAGACGTTCGCGCACAACCGGCTCAAGGCTGCGGAATTGCTCTGGCAGACGGAAGTAAGTTTCCAGATAACGCTGGTTAACCGAGCGCAGTTCCCAGGAGGCAGAGCCCCATTCACCCTTGATTTCACGCCGGGCGTAGGCGGTCATACTGCGGATCATAGACGTTCCCGTTTTTAAAGAGAGATGCGGGGATTATAGCTTTCGTGGCCTTATCAGGATAGGAATAACCACGGTAAGCCAGTATAATGCGCAGCCACATTCGAATAGCCGGAGAAATCATCATGCGTCCAGCAGGCCGTAGCGCCACTCAGGTGCGTCCCGTTACCCTGACCCGTAATTACACAAAACACGCAGAAGGCTCCGTGCTGGTTGAATTTGGTGATACCAAAGTGCTGTGCACCGCCTCTATTGAAGAAGGCGTTCCGCGTTTTCTGAAAGGTCAGGGCCAGGGCTGGATCACAGCTGAATATGGCATGTTGCCGCGTTCCACTCATACCCGTAATGCGCGTGAAGCGGCAAAGGGTAAACAGGGCGGCCGCACGATGGAAATTCAGCGCCTGATTGCCCGCGCGCTGCGCGCTGCGGTCGATTTAAACGCGCTCGGCGAATTCACTATTACCCTCGACTGCGATGTTATTCAGGCTGATGGTGGTACCCGTACCGCGTCAATTACCGGTGCGTGTGTTGCGCTGGCTGATGCGCTGAACAAACTGGTTGCTGCCGGGAAGCTGAAAACCAACCCGCTGAAGGGCATGGTTGCCGCAGTTTCTGTGGGCATCGTGAACGGTGAAGCGGTGTGTGACCTTGAATACGTAGAAGACTCCGCAGCCGAAACCGATATGAATGTGGTGATGACCGAAGATGGCCGCATGATTGAGGTTCAGGGTACGGCAGAAGGCGAGCCCTTCTCCCACGAAGAGTTACTTACCCTGCTGGCATTGGCCAGAGGGGGAATCGAATCGATTATCGCGACGCAGAAAGCGGCGCTGGCAAACTAGTTACTAAGGGCGACGATGTCGCCCTTTTTTTTGTCTGTAGAAAAGTGAGATGAGGAGCGGATCCATGAAAGCGTACCAGCGTCAGTTTATTGAATTTGCGCTTAACAAACAGGTACTCAAGTTTGGCGAATTTACGCTGAAATCCGGGCGTAAAAGCCCCTATTTCTTCAACGCCGGGCTATTTAATACCGGGCGCGATCTGGCGTTGTTAGGGCGTTTTTACGCCGAAGCGCTGGTGGATTCCGGCATTGATTTCGACCTGTTGTTTGGCCCGGCTTACAAAGGGATCCCAATCGCCACCACTACCGCTGTCGCGCTGGCGGAACATCATGAGCGCGATGTACCTTACTGCTTTAACCGCAAAGAGGCCAAAGATCACGGCGAAGGCGGTAATCTGGTTGGCAGCGCGTTGCAGGGGCGTGTCATGCTGGTGGACGACGTGATCACCGCAGGCACCGCTATTCGTGAGTCGATGGAAATTATCCAGGCTAACGGGGCGACGCTGGCGGGCGTGCTGATTTCGCTGGATCGTCAGGAGCGTGGCCGCGCGGATATCTCCGCGATCCAGGAAGTTGAACGGGACTATGGCTGCAAAGTGATCGCCATCATCACGCTGAAAGAGTTGATTGCCTATCTGGAAGAGAAGCCGGAAATGGCCGATCACCTGGCTGCTGTTCGCGCTTATCGCGAGCAGTACGGCGTTTAAATCTCTGCCCGGCAGGTTGCCTGCCGGGTCAGTGTTACAGCAGCTTCGCGCCTTGCGTATTTACATACAGTGAATAGATCGAGGTGCTGGCGGCCATAAACAGGCGGTTACGTTGTTCGCCACCAAAACAGAGATTTGCGCAGCGTTCCGGCAGATGGATCATGCCAATCGCCTTGCCTTGCGGGTTGAAGATGCGTACGCCGTCCAGCTCTTCCGTGCCCATACCCCAGCCGCACCACAAGTTGCCATGTACATCAATGGCGATACCGTCCGCTGTTCCGTTGTCGCAGTCGATATGCACCCGTTTATTTTTTAGCTGATTACCCACCACATCCCATGCCAGAATTAAACGATTAGGCGTGGCGCGGCTCTCCACTACATACAGCGTTTTTTGGTCGGCAGAGAAGCAGATCCCGTTCGGGCCTTTGACATCTCCCAGCACAACTTCCAGCTTGCGTGTCTCCGGATCGAGACGATAAACATTCTGCGGCAGTTGCGACTCGGCTTTATGCCCTTCATAGAACCCGGCAATGCCGAATGGCGGATCGGTAAACCAGATGGAACCATCTGACTTCACGGCGATATCGTTGGGGGAGTTCAGCGGTTTTCCTTCAAAATTGTCTGCCAGCACAGTGATTGTGCCGTCGTACTCGGTTCGCGTGATGCGGCGGGTATCATGTTCACAGCTGATTAGCCTGCCTTGCCTGTCGCGGGCGTGTCCGTTGGCGTTATTTGCGGGCTTGCGAAAGAGGCTGGTCTCGCCGGTTGCTTCGTCCCAGCGCATCACCGCGTTGTTAGGAATATCGCTCCACAGCAACATACGGGTATCGCCGAACCAGACGGGGCCTTCCGCCCAGCGGCAGCCGGTAGCGAGTTGCTCGACTTTGGCACTGGAGACCATATAGTCGCGGAAGCTGTCGTCCAGCGCGACGATGCTGGGATCCGGGTAGCGGGGGGAGGGGGCCCAGGCTGCGAGGCTTTTGTGGCTGAGTAGTAACGACGCGGTGGCGATACCACTGAGTTTTAGCAGTTCCCGACGAGATGTTGCCATCCGGTCTCTCCTTATTTGTAGGGTATTTTTAAGATGATTTGCGTTAAGTGGAATTGTCTTGCCAGAGGGAGGTTAGGAAATGTTAGATGCGGCGACATCTGGCATCTCAACGAATTCCGTTGGGCTTTTTCACAGAGAGTGGGGAAATGAGAATGCAGCCACACGGGGCTGCATGGAGAGATTATTGCAATTGCGCGGCTAACAACGGCCAGCGGGTCTCAAAGTCATCGGTCGGACTGTATTTAAATTCGCTACGCACATAGCGCGATAGCATGCCTTCGCAAAAGGCCAGTAGCTGGCTCGCCAGCAGGGTTTCATCGTGAGTGAACCCTTCGCCTTCACGCATTTTGCGCTCGCGCAGAACCTGGCGTAACTGCGCTTCAATGCGCTCAAACAGCTGGTTGATACGCCCTTGCAGACGGTCCTGTTCAAACATCAGCGCGTGACCGGTCATGATGCGCGTCAGACCTGGATTGCGCTCGCCGAACCCCAGAATCAGCAGCACGATCAAACGCAGGCGCGCCGTTGTGTCTTTCTCATCCTTCAAAATCAGGTTGATGCGAGTAATCAGGCTATCTTCGATAAACTCAATCAGACTATCGAACATGCGCGTTTTACTGGGAAAATGACGATACAGCGCGGCTTCAGAAACGCCGACGGACGCCGCCAGTTTCGCTGTGGTGATGCGTTGGCTTCCATCGCTGGATTCCAGCATCAGCGCCAGAGACTGAAGTATTTCTTCGCGACGATTCCTTTTCGCAGTTTGTTTTTCTGCCATGTTCTAAAATACCCCTGAAAAATAAGCACTCGTCAGGCGAGCAGCCACACAGCGACCGCAAACGTTGCGCGTTTGCGGTGATGTTATCGCGTTATTTCGCAGTGTGATGCGTTAAAAAAGACCGTTACTGGCGGCCAGAATGGCCGAAGCCGCCTTCGCCGCGCTCGGTCGCATCGAAGTCTTCCACCAGGTTAAATTCCGCCTGCACCACGGGTACAAATACCATCTGCGCAATACGTTCGCCGGGGACGATAGTAAAGCTGTCGTGTCCGCGGTTCCATACGGAAACCATCAACTGGCCCTGATAATCCGAGTCGATCAGCCCGACCAGGTTGCCCAGCACTACGCCATGTTTATGACCCAGTCCTGAACGTGGCAGGATAACTGCAGCCAGCGCCGGGTCGGCAATATGGATTGCCAGACCAGTCGGCAGCAACGTTGTCGCGCCCGGAGCCAGCTCAATTGCGGCGTCGAGACAGGCGCGCAGGTCAAGTCCGGCGGAACCGGAGGTGGCGTATGTCGGCAGCGGGAATTCGTTGCCAACGCGCGGGTCCAGAATCTTAACGTCGATTTTTTTCATCATAACGGGTAACGATCTCGTCCAGTAATAGGTGTCCCAGAAGTTCCTTGCGTTCCAGCGGTAAGCGTTTGTCGCCCTCCTGCCAGAAAAGGTGTAATGCGTTGCTGTCGCTATTAAAGCCTTGATCGGATTGCGAAACATCGTTAGCGCAAATTAAATCGAGGTTTTTGCGGGCGCGTTTTTGCCGGGCATATTCTTCCACATTATTTGTTTCGGCGGCAAACCCAACGACATAAGGCCGGTTGGTGGAGAGCGCGGCGACACCCGCTACAATATCCGGGTTTTTTATCATTTTTATCGTGATTTCATCGCCTTGCTTTTTGATCTTTTCTTCAGCAATGCTCGCGGCACGATAATCCGCAACGGCGGCGCAGCCGATAAAAATATGCTGCTGTTGCACGCCTTTTTGCACAGCGGCTTCCATCTCCAGCGCGGTGGTGACATCCACACGTTGTACGAAAGCCGGTGTAGGCAATGAAACCGGGCCGGAAACCAGCGTCACCTTCGCGCCACGGCTGGCGGCGGCAGCGGCGATGGCGAAGCCCATCTTCCCGGAGCTGAGATTGGTGATATAGCGCACTGGATCCAGCGGTTCACGCGTTGGACCGGCGGTAATCATGATGTTCAGATGTTGCAGATCTTTGACAGGCGAGAAATGTGCGGCCGCCAGATCGACAATCGTCAGCGGATCCAGCATCCGGCCGGGGCCAACATCTCCGCAGGCCTGACTGCCGCTGTCTGGTCCCCACAACAGTAGCCCGCGCGAGGCAAGCACTTGCAAATTATGCTGAGTAGCGGCGGCGCGATACATCTGCTGGTTCATGGCTGGCACCACCGCGACGGGCGATGGCGTAGCAAGGCAAATAGTAGAGACCAGGTCGTTGGCCATCCCGGCGGCAACGCGGGCGAGTAAGTCGGCGGTCGCGGGTGCCAGGATCACCAAATCAGCCCATTTCCCCAGTTCAATATGGCCCATTGCCGCTTCTGCCGCAGGATCCAACAGGCTGTCGGAAACCGGGTGCCCGGACACGGCCTGCAGGCTCATTGGCGTAATAAAGGCTTTGGCGGCCTCGGTCATTGCGACGCGGACTTCCGCGCCGCGATCGCGCAAACGGCGCACCAGCTCAGGCGCTTTATAGGCTGCGATGCCGCCGCTTACGCCGAGGACAATTTTTTTACCCGCCAGACTCATCATGATTCTTTCCTGTTGGATTTCACCAGAAGCTGGGCATTTTATCACAATCCTGATGTTGTCGTGCTTTTGCCCGCCAACCACTTTGCGAGGCGCTACGCAGGGTAAGCAATCCGCAGTCGATGTGGTGGAATGCAGTATGGCAGCATGAGCGCGAGAGATGGAGGAATGTACATGGATATTGTTTTTACCCCCCTGAAACCGCGGGAAAAAATGCTGAAATACGGCATTGAGTCGCTGACAGATATTGAGTTATTAGCGCTGTTTTTACGTACCGGTACGCCAGAAAAGTGCGTACTCACCATCGCCCGGGAAATGCTAACGCATTTTGGCTCGCTGTATGCGCTGCTCTCCTCCAGCCTTGAGGATTTTAAGGATATACAAGGTATTGGCCTTGCCAAGTATGCGCAGTTGAGAGGGATCGGCGAGCTGGCCCGGCGCTATTACAATGCGCGTTTGTTGGAGGAGAGTTCGCTCTTAAGCCCGGAAATGGCGCGGGAGTTCCTGCAAAGCCAGTTGATGAGCGAAGAGCGCGAGATCTTCATGGTGATCTTTCTGGATAACCAAAACCGGATACTGAAGCACAGTCGTTTGTTCAGCGGTACCATCAATAACGTAGAGGTACACCCGCGAGAAATTGTCCGCGAAGCGTTAAAAGTGAATGCAGCGGGCGTGATCCTCGCGCATAATCACCCCTCAGGTAATGCTGAGCCAAGTAAAGCGGATAAGCAGATCACCGAACGCGTGGTAAAATGCTGCCAGTTCATGGGCATACGAGTGCTTGATCACCTTGTTATCGGGCGTGGAGAGAGCGTTTCGTTTGCAGAGCGTGGCTGGATTTAGACCACTTTGCGCGATCCATCGGGATCTTTGTCTGTTCGGGACTTGAGCACACCGCCGACTCAGCGTATACTACGCCACCTTTGAGAATCTCGGGTTTGGCATTTGGGCCTGGCAATCGAGAGTTCACATTGAACTGCGATGACCGGGCTGTAAAGCCTGACGAGGCGCCGATACCCCATACGAAGCTCGAGCTAATTTGATTTTTGGAGAATAGACATGTCCCGAGTCTGCCAAGTTACTGGCAAGCGTCCGGTGACCGGTAACAACCGTTCCCACGCACTGAACGCGACTAAACGCCGTTTCCTGCCGAACCTGCACTCTCACCGTTTCTGGGTTGAGAGCGAGAAGCGTTTTGTCACCCTGCGCGTATCTGCTAAAGGTATGCGTGTAATTGATAAGAAAGGCATCGATACAGTTCTGTCTGAACTGCGTGCCCGTGGCGAAAAGTACTAAGTACTTAGAGGATATAAATCATGGCTAAAGGTATTCGTGAGAAAATCAAGCTGGTTTCTTCCGCTGGTACTGGTCACTTCTACACCACCACGAAGAACAAACGTACTAAGCCGGAAAAACTGGAACTGAAAAAATTCGATCCAGTTGTCCGCCAGCACGTGCTGTACAAAGAAGCTAAAATTAAATAATTTTAGTTTTCTTGAACAAAAACCCCGCATTGTCGGGGTTTTTGCATTTCTGATAACCCGCAAGCCGGAGACGAGATGCCTGAATTACCCGAAGTCGAAACCAGCCGTCGTGGCATAGAACCGCATTTGGTAGGTGAAACCATTCTTCATGCGGTGGTACGCAACGGGCGATTACGCTGGCCGGTTTCTGAAGAGATCCACAGCCTGAGCGATAAACGTGTGCTCAGCGTTCAGCGCCGCGCCAAATATGTGCTGCTGGAGCTACCGGACGGCTGGATCATCATCCATCTTGGTATGTCCGGTAGCCTGCGCATTCTTCCCTACGAATTACCGGCAGAAAAACACGACCATGTCGATTTGGTGATGAGTAATGGCAAAGTACTGCGTTACACCGATCCTCGCCGTTTTGGCGCGTGGCTGTGGACGAAAGAGCTTGAGGGCCACAACGTACTGGCGCATCTCGGGCCGGAGCCGTTAAGTGAGGCGTTTAACGCCAACTATCTTCAACAGAGATGTGCGAAGAAAAAAACCGCTATCAAACCCTGGCTAATGGATAACAAGCTGGTGGTGGGTGTTGGCAACATCTACGCCAGCGAATCGCTGTTTGCCGCAGGGATCCACCCCGATCGCCTTGCTTCATCACTTTCGGCGCAGGAGTGTGAAATCCTGGTGCGCGTGATCAAAGCCGTTTTGCTGCGATCCATTGAGCAGGGTGGAACCACGCTGAAAGACTTTTTGCAAAGCGACGGGAAACCGGGCTATTTTGCGCAAGAATTGCAGGTGTACGGGCGGGAAGGTGAGCCTTGTCGCGTATGCGGTACGCCAATCGTTGCGACTAAGCACGCACAGCGTTCAACGTTTTACTGTCGTCGTTGCCAGAAATAAATCCGGCATTTTTTGCGCCTGATGACGGCACGCTTACCGGGCCTGCAATTTCCGCAGGCCGGACAGGTAGGCCGCTTACTTCAGCTTTTCCAGCAGCGCCTGATGCACATTGGTTGGCAGGAAGTGCGTGACATCGCCATGGTGGCGTGCCACTTCTTTGACCAGTGTCGAGGAGATAAATGACCACTCTTTCGACGGCATCAAAAACACGCTCTCCAGCTCCGGCATTAGGTGGCGATTCATATGCGCAAGCTGCATCTCATATTCAAAATCCGCCACCGCGCGCAGACCGCGAATCAAAATATTAGCCTGCTGAGTGCGGGCAAAATTCGCCATTAAATCGCTGAATCCGACAACCTTAACATTTGGCAGATGCGCCGTGGCTGACTGCGCCAGTGCCACACGCTCATCCAGGTTAAACATCGGTTTTTTGCTCGGGCTGGCGGCAATCGCTAATACCACCTCGTCAAACATCACGGCGGCGCGGGCAACAATATCAATATGCCCGTTGGTAATAGGATCAAAGGTGCCGGGATAAATCGCTTTTGTGCTCATCGCTTATTCTTTCTCTGAATAACCGTGGTTCAGTGCCCACAGCCCGGTGTATTTATTGAAAGTATACTGCGCGTTAACCACCGCCAGCAGCCAGCCTTGTTTGCCATCAAACACGCCACCGCGTAACAGCAGGGTTTTGCAAAAGGCGCCCAAAGTATGGGCGAAAATTCCCGGAAGCGAGGTTTTTTTTCCGCGTTGATGGCGCTCCTGCGCCCACGCAGCCGCGTAATTGAGCTGTTTGCGCTGGAAACTGAAGAAATCCCGGCAGGTCAGATGCAGCAAATCCCCACTCAGCGCAATCACCTGCGCCTTTGGCGCTTCCAGCGACTCATGCACAAGATTATCGTTGTACTGGTAGCGCTCGCGCTCATACAAACGCGTTACGCGATCGGGATACCAGCCGCTGTGGCGCATAAAGCGACCGAGAAAATAGTTTCGACGGGCGATGCTGTAAACCGCGCCCGGTTGCGGTGCATCAAGCACGGCACGCAGAGTCTGCGCCAGTTCCGGTGTGACGCGCTCATCGGTGTCGATCATCAGGATATAATCGCCGTTGGCATAGCGCTGTGCCCGCTGGCGCTGAATGCCATAACCGGGCCATTCAGCACTGCTAAAGACTTTTGCACCGGCGCGGGTGGCAATGCCGATGGTGTCATCCTCACTACCGGAATCCAGTACTACAATTTCATCTGCCCAGGCGACGGACGCCAGGCAATCCGGCAGCAGATCCGCCGCGTTTTTGGCGATCATCACCACCGACAAACGTCTGGACATTAATGGCTCCGCTGAGGCAAATACGGTTGCAGGAGTTGCAGCAGGCGCGCCAGTGCCCCCTGGTTCTGGTGCAGCACTTCCACTGCATGGCGCCCGTACCATAAACGATAGTCTTCATCAGTTAGCAGCGTCGACACCTCTTTCACCAGCGAATCCGCATCGGTGACGGTAATCAGCCCTTCCGCTTCCTGCAAACGCGCGCAGATATCTTTGAAATTAAAGGTGTGCGGCCCCATCAGCACCGGAATAGCATGCGCTGCGGGCTCCAGTGGGTTATGGCCACCGCGCTCCACCAGACTGCCGCCAACAAAGGCCAGGTCGGCAATGCCGTACAGCAGCATCAATTCACCCATGGTATCGCCAATCACCACTTGGGTACTGCCGGAAGGGATTTCGCCCGTACTGCGCAAGGTGTAACTGAACCCGGCTTTTTGCGTCATATTGCGGGCGTCCGGGAAACGTTCCGGATGACGCGGAACCAGAATCAGCAGCAAATCCGGGAAACTCTCCAGAAGCTTGCGGTGTGCCTGTAAAATAATGGCCTCTTCGCCATCGTGTGTGCTGGTGGCAATCCACACTTTACGGCGCGGCGCCCACTGGCGACGCAGGGTAACCGCGCGCGCGGCAAGTTCCGGCGTTACCGAAATATCGAATTTCAAACTGCCGGTCACCGTCAGTTGATTGCGTTTCAGCCCGAGTTGCAGAAAACGATCGCCATCTTCCTGATTTTGCGCGGCAATGAGCGTGATTTTGCTCAGCAGGCGGCGCATAAATTTCCCCAGTTTCCCATACCCTTTCGCTGACCGCTCCGACAGGCGCGCATTGGCGATCACCAGCGGGATTTTCCGGGTGTTGAGCGCGGAAATCATATTCGGCCACAGTTCCGTCTCCATCACGATCACCAGCTTCGGGCGAACGGTGTTAAAGAAACGGTTCATGGCGCAGGGCAGGTCATAGGGCAAATAGACGTGATGAACATCTTTACCAAACGCCGACATCACGCGTTCTGAACCGGTTGGCGTCATGGTGGTGACAGTGATGGGCAGTGAAGGATAGCGATGACGCAAGGCTCGCACCAGCGGGATCGCCGCCAGCGTTTCGCCAACGGATACAGAATGCAACAAAATACCGTCCGGCTTCACTTTGTTACGACAGAATCCATAACGCTCGGCCCAGCGTTTACGGTAAGCAGGGGCCTTGCGGCTGCGAAGTAATAATCGCAACCACACCAGAGGCTGAATGACGTAGAGCAGGGTGGTATACAACAATTCCAAGCGACTATCCGTTTTTTTGAGATTCGGCGGGCAAATTCTAAGCATTTAGGCACGTTAAAGCTATACCTTTGGCGTGCCTGCAAGAGAAGCTATCAGGCATGGCGATAAGGCTTGAGGCGGAAATAACGTCGGCCCAGGCGCCAGCGTAAACGCAGTGTACAGGCATTCTTCCAGATCAGCCGCCAGATACCGCGATCGAAAAACTCGTTAATAATTATGCGCTTCTTCTCTTCATCTTTCATGCAATCAAAGGTATGGATAATGCCAAGACCTTCTTTAGCGATTTGCCAGCGGCAGGCAGAAATCTGTTTTGCTTTAGCCGCATAGCGCTGATTGATTGCCTCAAGCATTTCGAGAATTTTCATATAATGGCGCGCTGAGCGCATTAACGTGTCGTCATTATCGGGTTTGTGCGACACTGATTCAGAGTGAATGTAATAATCGTAGAACTGCTCGCTGGTGTATTGCACGCGCTCAGCTGCCAGCAGGACTTCCGTGGTCCAGGGAATGTCCTGGTGACGTAGACCCGGTTCGAAATGAAAGGCATGCTGCTGGATAAACGCACGACGATATATATTCAGCCAGGTAACATGCAGGAATTTACGTGAATCAAGCGCCTGTTTAAGCCAGATATGGCCCGCAATGACGCCTGTTGAGGCGAGTCGCTCCGGTGGAAAAATTGGGTGCACATCTTTTCTTTTTTCATAGACGTAGCGGCCATTACAGGTTGCGACGTCCAGGTTTCCCGTTTCCGCCATATTGAGCAGTGTGTTGTACATGCCGGGGTAAATTTTGTCGTCAATATCCGGAAACGTCAGATATTTACCGGTGGCGACAGCCAATCCGCTGTTGCGCGCCACGGATACGCCCTGATTAGTCTGTTGAATAAGCTGGACGTTTTGCAATCTCTCTTTCCAGTTATCAATCACGGCCAGGCTCCCGTCGGTGGAGCCGTCATTCACCAGAATGAGTTCATAACTGTTTAGTTGCTGCTGCTCAATGCTTTCAAAAAACTGATCGAGGAATTTTTCGCCGTTATAAACGGCAACGACGATGCTAAGTAAAGGAGACTGACTCATAGATGGTCCGCTATCGTGTCCTGGTGTTCATTGTGCGTCAGGCGCTGCGCAACTGACGATACTGCTGGCAAATAGTTTCTACGCCGAATTTTTCCAGCGCGGATGCTTCTATTACAGGCGGGTTATGGTAAATGCTTTGCATTGTTTGAGCCAGCGCTCTGCTGTTCAGCTCCGCCAGACCCGCCGCCAGCGCACCGGTGAGGATCTCGCTCACGCCGCCCGGGCAGCGAGTGCTGACGACCGGTGTGTTGAGCAATAATGCTTCTACAATGACATTGCCGAAACCCTCGCTGTCTGAGCTGAGCACCAGCATTTTTGCGTGCTTGATCCAGGGAAGCGGGTTGGGCTGAAAGCCTTTAAATATTACCCTGTTACCAACGCCCGATGCAGCGGCTAACTGACGTAACCGCTGCTCTTGCTGCGGAGTACCCTGCCCCAGCAACACCAACGGCGCCTGGATGCCGCTTTGTGCATACGCCTCAATCAGGCGATCGTGCCGTTTGGCCGGATGGAAACGCCCAACGTGAATGATATAGTCCGTGCCCGCCATTTCGCATGGCGCTTCTGCTCCTGCCCGTAGTGCGGCAATATCGAATGGGTTATATATGGTTTTCAGTTGGGCTGGTGTCAGCGCAAACTGCCCGACCAGATCCTTACCCACGGCTTCTGAAACAGCAACGATATTACGGTTCTGGTACACCCGTTTAATTTTCTGCTGTTTAAGCCAGCGGTCAAAACCGGTGCGATGGCCGAGGTAGGATGTCGAAAACATGCCATGCAGGCAGAACCACAGGTTATGATTTTTCAACGCCTGGCTACGGGAAACTATCCGATCGGTTTTATGTAGATTCGACAGTACCAGATCAAAATGCCCCGTTTTTTCGGCAAGATGAATGGTCTTATCCAATTGCCGTGCCCGGCGGCTCAATTCCGTTAATTTACGCCAGGGTTTACGACAATGATCGGTAATAACCTGGTAATGTAATCCCTCCGGAAGCGGGTATTCACAGACATCGCGTAGCGAAAAGAGCGAAACATGTTCGCCCTCGCGCAATAACTGTTCCGCCAGCGTAAGCACCACTTTCTCTGCGCCGCCGCCAGGCAGTCCATCAATAATAAATAGAATGCGCATGATTATTTCACCAGGTGTTGATAGAGGGAAAGCAGTTGTGCGGATAAGTTTTCGTTGGTGCACTGCATAATACGCGACCGGGCGTTTTCGCCTTCGGCTGAGTTGAGCGCGCGCGTGGGTAAGGCCATTACGGCGTCCTGCAAACGACGGATATCCAGCGCATCGCAGACGTATCCGTTTCGCCCTTGCTCAATAAATTCCGCACCGCCGCAACCGTATGTGGTGATCACCGGTAGCCCGCAGGCCATTGCTTCAAGAATCACATTCGGAAAAGGATCGTACAGCGTGGGCAGCAGTAAGCCATCGGCCATTTGGTAAAAGGGCAGCGTCTCCGGTTGCATACCAAAAAAGTGCACGCGCTCGGCGCACTTCAGCGTTTGTGCCAGCATCTGATAGCGTTTCTGATCTTTATCTTTACCAACGACCAAAAGATGGCAGGTTGTGGGCGCAACCGCACGGATTGCCGCATCCAGCCCTTTTCGCTCAAACCCGGAACCGACATAAACAAAGCAGGTGGCCTCAACCGGAATTCGCCATTGCTCACGTAGCTGTATAAGGGTGTTGGCATCCGGTGGGGTGAAATGGCGGTGATCGACAGCATTATAAATCACATGGATCTTGTCCGCCGGGAAGGCGAAATCTTCGATGATCTCTTGTTTCACCATTTCTGCGTTGCAGATGACGGCACGCAGACTGGGATGCTGATACATCTCTTTTTCTGCCTGCATCACATAGCGGTGATAGCGGTCGGCAAACAGAAAGCGCTTTTTCCAGCCAGGGATTATGCGCGACCGTTGTAACAGCCAGCGGCGGTGCACCCCGTCTCCTGCCCGGTATAAGTCACAGCCGGCAATGCGTTCGTGACTCTGTACTAAGTCAAAGTGTTCGCGTTGCCATAAATCGCGAGCGGCGAGAGCGAAACCGCGCTCGCGGCTGATCCGTCCCCATTTTTTCGGATCGCAAATGTGAATGCGCCAGTCCGGTTTGACCGGGCCTTGCCATTCGCGAGTAATGACGTTGAGCTCAAGGTTGCTGTTATCCAGCGCTTCCAGCGCGCGGGATACAAAGCGTTCAGCGCCGCCATCGGGGCGGTATTTTTGCCTGACCAGCGCCAGTCGGAACGTACTCATGCCAGTAACCTTTTCGCTGCGCTAATCACTGCATCTACGGGGATCGCGTCCAGATAACGCTCGTCGGTGTGCGTGTCGATATCGTCCGGATCGGGGAGCGGGCCGTAATCTCCAGCCCAAATGACTTCACCTTTCGCCTGCCAGGGACGCCAGAAAACCAGTTTCGAAGGGCCGAACAGCGCCACAAGCGGCGTACCAAGCGCCGCAGCCATATGCATGGGTACGGAATCCACACCGATAAACAACCGCGCATGGTCGATCAATGCTGCAAGCTGGCGTAATGTGAGTTGCCCGGCCAGAGAGTGGAATTGTGCATCGGGACAGCCGGCAATAATGGTTTCGACCATTTTTTTCTCTTTTGCATCGGGGCCGGACGTCAGCACGATTTTGTGACCCGCAGCGGAGAGCGCATCCATGACTGCGCTGATATTGCCCTCACGCCAGCATTTATAGAACCAGCGTGAAGTGGGTTGGATAACCACATAACTTTCCTGAAAATCTGGCGGCAAAAGCGACCGGCATACTTGCCAGTCCTGATCGGTGTAACTCATTTTCGCCGGGACGTCATGGACGGCCTCGCCGATGGCGCTCAGGATGGAAAGATTCTGCTCAACGGTGTGCTGTGTGTTGTGAGCCTGAGTGGAGGCCAAATCAGTGTGACAGAATGCCCAGAAAGGATGACGACGTTTAGGGAACGCAAAACCAACGCGCTTTCTGGCGCCGGTAAGGCGCGTACAGATGGCGCTGCGCCATTGATCGGCGAGGTTTAGCACTAAGTCGTACTTCTGCTTGCGCAGCGTGCAAAGTAGCCCGGCTTCCATTTTGAGTTGATGAAGCACCCCCTGCTTTTTCCATTTGCGATCGATGCCATAAATACTGTGAATATCCGGATTGGCGGACAGCATTTCCCGTGTCTCTTCATAGAGCAGAACATCGATCTGCGCGGTCGGAAAGCGTTGCCTGAGAGCCAGAATCAGCGGGGTGGTTAATAACATATCGCCATGATGGCGCAGTTTTATAACCAGTATTCGCGCGGGCGCAGTAGGCTCAGGAAGTCGGGTGTCGGACGTCATAAAGTCTTCTTCATCACATTACAGGCTTGTGATTCTAGGTTATCAGACTGATTGAGAGAAGCATTGTATTGCTCTACCATGGCGCCACATACCTGTCCTGAGGAAAACACTGTGCACAAACCTGCATTTCTTATCACCATCGATACTGAGGGAGATAACCTCTGGCAGAAGCACGACAGTATCACGACTGAAAATGCGAAGTACTTGCCGCGTTTTCAGCAGCTTTGTGAAAAATATGGTTTCAAACCCGTATATCTCACCAACTATGAGATGGCCATTGACCCTGCCTACATTGAATTTGCAAAAGATGTGATTGCCAGAGGAACGGCGGAAATCGGTATGCATCTTCATGCGTGGAACAGCCCGCCGACGGCACCGTTAACCGATGATGACTGGCGTTATAAGCCTTACCTGATTGAGTATTCTGATGCGGTAATGCGCGACAAAGTCAGCTATATGACGCAACTGCTGGAAGAGACCTTCCAGACGAAAATGGTCAGTCACCGTGCGGGACGTTGGGCATTTGATGAGCGTTATGCGCGCTTATTGTTGGAGCATGGCTATCAGGTGGATTGCTCGGTGACACCGAAAGTGAACTGGCAACCGGCGAAAGGCGCGCCACATGGTATGGGTGGTACCGATTATCGCGATTTCCCTCAACGCGCCTATTTTCTGGATGAGAACGATATCCGCCGTGAAGGGAACTCTTCTCTGCTGGAAGTGCCAATGAGCATCCAGCATAAGCATTCGGCGCTGATGAATAGCATCAAGCAGGGTTACGATCGCCTGCGCGGGAAGGTGCGTAGCCCGTCAGTACACTGGCTGCGCCCTATGGGTGGCAATAACGACACCATGAAGCGTGTGGTTGAGCAGACGCTGTCGCAGGGTAATGATTATGTTGAGTATATGCTGCACTCGTCCGAGTATATGCCTGGCGGCAGTCCCACTTTTAAAAACGAGCACGATATTGAGCGTTTATATGAGGATCTGGACGCGTTCTTCGCCTGGCTGGCACCTAAAACGCAGGGCATGACGCTTGCGGAATATTATCAATATAAAGTCGCCGAGAAATAAGCGTTTATCGATGAGTTATGCACAATGAACATGATTAAAAAGTTGACGCGCCGGAAGAACGCTTTTTTTCGCTCTATCAAGCTCCATTTAATCAATCGGCGCTACCGCCATAAAGCCGCGCGGGAGGCCTTTCAGCCTCATCGCATCAAGAACGTATTGCTCCTGAGGCTGGATGACAAAATTGGCGATATGGTCATCACCACCGGATGCGCCAAGGCGCTGGCCGAAAAGGGGTACCGGGTTTCGGTGCTCACTGGCCCGTTGTGCAAACAGATCCTGAGTGGCTCTGAGTACCTGGAGAATATTCACCTTCATCGCCCGCGCATGGCGCTTGATGAATTGAAATCTGTGCAGTTTGATGCGGTTATCGATTTTGACGATGTGGTGTCCTATGAGCGTTTTAAACTGCATGCCGATCTCGGTGTGCCGTGTGTCATTGGTTTTAACAAAGATAGCTATAAGCTGTTTGACCAGTCGATCCCTTTTTTCGACGAAAACAAACATGTGACCGAGCGTTACAAAGCCGTACTCAACCTGTTTGGTATCGCCGATGCGCACTACCACTACCATGTTCCGTTTAATCAACAGGAACACGATAAGTTGCGACGTTTGTTGGGGGATAAAACAGACGATACCCGCTACGTCGCGATCAATCCCTTCACCGGATCGGAAGATAAAGATTTCAGTCGCGAGCAGGTGGTGGAACTCATTGACGCGCTACATTCGCTGCCTTTTCCTGTAACCGTCATCATGATTGGGCAGAGCGCGAAAATAGCCAGCCTGGCGCTGGAAAATGTGATCGTGGTGGAGAACAGTACCATTAACTCCGCTGTGGAGATCGTTCGCTGTAGCGATTTGGTGATCACGCCGGATACCTCCATTGTGCATATTTCCCGCGCTCTGGATAAGCCGCTGATTGCGGTTTATAACAAACGGAAGCTGAAAGACACCGGTTTGCCAGGCTATAAAATTTGGGCACCCAACTACGCAAAGGCCCAGCAGATCATCTGTGACACGGATTTTATCTCTGCGATGCCTGTTAACGATTTAGTTAAGGCGGTGAAGCAGCGGCTGTCTGACTTGCAATAAAAAAAGCCCTGATGGGCCTTTTTTATGATTGTTTTTTCAAACTTCTGCTGATGACAAGGCCGAGGGGCAACCAGAAGAGCACCCAGGATTCGCGCGGGTTGTTGATAATGAACATTCCCTGTGAAGACATAAAAATCAGCGCATAAATAAACAGGGCGACATCATAGCGATTATTTTCGCGGAATTTTTTCAGTGCCCGCCACATGCCTGAGCAGATCACTGCCATAAGCAGCGTAAATCCAACAATACCGCCTTTTAACAATGCTCCCAGATAAATACTGTGGGTGGTTGTGATGTGCTCACCACTGTAGTTGATGAAATCAAGCTGGTAATCGAAGCCGCGTCCCAACCAGGGATGGCCAGAAAGCTCTTCCAGGGTATGGTGCCAGATACTCAGACGTAAACCGCTTTGCGTTCCCAACACTTCAAACCGTTCCATTAGCATGGCGCCTACCGGTGTTAACACCGCCATTGCTAATAAAATAAGAGCAATAATAAGACTGATAGTGATATTTCTGCGCGTTAATACACTTCGGTGCAGCGTAAAAATAAACGCAATAAGCAGGGCCAGAATAGGGCCACGGCTTTGGGTGATGATCATCATAATAAGCATGATGATGATAGGGATATAATAAAATTGCTGCCCTTTTTCTTTCAGCAACATGCAGGAGAGCAAGATCCCAATACCGCAATAACCCGCTAAATCAATAACATTCTGCGGGCCCGGATTGGAAAGCGAAACCTGGCGTAAGTTCGCCACTAACGAATAATCCGTCGCCAGCGTATAAACCGACAATACGGTAACACCGGCAACAATGCTGGCCAGTGCAATATGCCGGGTTTTCGGTTCTTCCAGCAGCGTCGTCAGGAGCAGTAGGTAGACCACAATATAGAGAGTATGCGTCAGCACTGATCCCAGGTTGTAAAGCGTGTTACCCCAAATATTGGTTGCAGCATAATACACTCCCATCAATGCGACCAAAATGAAGGTTAGTCGCTTTTTTTTCGTTTTTTCAACAAATTGAAGAAAATTCTCTTTGTAGAACAGTGAAAAAATAAACAGCGCGAAAGAGATATGGAAGAGATTATTCGTCCTGGTGGACATACAGAAAATAGCGCTAAAAAATAAAAACAGTGGAAACACGAAAGCATATGCTTTGCGCGATGTCTCACTAAAGGTCAAAATATTCATCAAACGCAACCTTGTGGAATATTGTGTCAGGAATAGCACTTTCCGGAGAAAGATTTACAATTTCTATGTGGTTCTTTTTCATCACCGTTGCCGCATGTGCAAAGGATGGCATTACAACGTTATCAACCTTTTCCTCGAGATAGGAAGGAAGCTTGCTGTCTGATGTTTCATAAAATCTCGGCTGGTTAAAATTACTCATATCCAGACCCGTGATAACAATCCTGTTAAACCCAAGATAGAAGAGAATTTGTAACGCCCAATACGCTACCGTACCTGCGTCGAATATCCCGTGGCGAATATCGGTACTGAAACAGATATCCTGGCGGGTTTCGCAAAAAGATGCGGTGGGAACAGATTTGTACGTTTCCCATTTCAACGCATCGGCCACCTTCGGCTGATAGATTTTGTAGCAGGCATCCTCAATTAAGGCTAAACGGCAGCGCAAATCTGCTGCATGGCGATCCAGTATTTTCGCAATCCCATGCATGGTGGTGAATAAGAGGATGTTGGGATCAGCAATGACTGAGCGGATGACATCCTGTCGGCGGTCAAAAAACTCCATATCCACAATCACATACAGTGAAAATGTGACCTTACCAGAAAGGAACCAGGCGCCATTGACTCCCATAACAGGGATGGTACGCGGCAGTTTGCTGAAATCGATAGACTGAGTTGAAGGTCCGGTTGCCGTGAGCAACACTGTGCCTTCGGCGCTGTCTTTAAGCGCGCTGAGGTTCACAATAGCCACCTCGCGCCCTTTGTAGCGCAAACGTGCGATTTCACCGGTGTCCGCTCTTTCAATTTGAGTATATGGCCAGAGACTTTCGTTATGCCGGAAGGTACGTGGACGCGTGTATCGGTATATTTGTTTAAAGAGTGAACCCATTAATCTGATACCTGTGTCTTAATCAAGGCGAAAACTTTCTCTGGCGGAATGTTCTCCATCGCGTTCCCGCTGTCAGGCAAAACAGTATGTTGGTTTTTACCATAACCGCCAATCAACCCCGGGTCAGTAGGGCCGTACAGTGTCAGGTTGGGCCGACCCAGAGCCGCCGTAAGATGGCTTAACCCTGTATCCACTGATACCACAAACCGTGCTCCTGCGAGTTCTCTCGCAACATTTTCAAGGCTCATGCGCGGCAGGACTTCAACAAAGTCTAACCCCTCGGCCAGCCGTTTGGCCCTTTCTTCCTCATGGGGAGCCCCCCAGGGTAATTTGATGTGCAATCCGCTGTCAGCCAGCAGAGAGAGCAGGGTACGCCAGTGGGTTTCCGGCCAGTGTTTATCGTCGCGGGTTGTAGCGTGTAAAAAGACAGCGTAAGGCGATCGTGCGGCGTTCCCGACGGCAAAATGCTGCGCAATCGCGTAATCGCCCTGCGTCTGCGGTTTGGCGTAACCGAGGCTTTTCGCAAACAGCTCACGGGTGCGCTCCACCGCGTGCTGTTGCCTGGCAATATGGTGGCGACGATTGTAGAACAGGCTTGCCAACGGCTCACGCGCGGTTTGCCAGTCCATGCCGTGTTTGATGCCCCGCGCCAGCCTTGTGACCAGTGCGGCGCTTTTTACCAGCCCCTGGGCATCGATGATCGCATCATAGTGTTGCTGTTGCACGGCCTCACGGAACGCTTTGCGCTCCGATTTGACCGGTGCGGAAAACCAGGCTTTGCGCCAGCGGCGAATCGCCACGGGGATCACCCGTTCAACGGCGGTATGCCAGGTCGGAATTTGAGCAAACCCCTCTTCCACCACCCAATCAAAACGAATGCCGGGTATCGCCTGCATAGCATCGGTCAGCGCGGGCAAAGTATGCAGCACATCTCCCATTGAGGAGGTTTTAACGATCAGTACCCGCATTGGTTATCCTTCCGCGTCCAGCAACAGGCTATTTAACTCTTCCAGTACGCGCTCTGGCGTAATATCGATAAGGCTCTGGTGATAACCTTCAGCGGTATCGCCTTTACGTACCTTGTGATAGCCAGAAATCAGGCGGATCACCCGCGCTTTGTGCGACAGCGGCGGTGTGAAATCCGGACTGCTTGGGCCGTATAGCGCCACCAGCGGGCGATTGAGCGCGGCGGCGACATGCATCAGGCCGGAGTCGTTACTGACCACTGCTTTACAGGCAGCAATCAGCACAACCGCTTGTTCCAGCTGGGTTTCTCCTGCCAGATTACGGCACCACGCCTGCTGTTCCGTACTCAGGGTGGCGAGGATCTCATTGCCGGCCTCGTGATCTTTTGCCGAACCGAACAGGACGACCTGATAGCCTTCATCAATCAGCTGTTTCGCCAGTTCAGCATAGTGATAATGCGGCCAGCGTTTGGCGGGGCCAAACTCAGCGCCGGGGCAAAAACCAATGATTGGGCGTTCAGAGGAAATGTCGAAGACCGCACAGACTTGCGACTTCTCACCGTCGTTGACCTGCAACTGCGGCCACAGCAGCGGTTGCGGCAAATCTTTTGCCGAGCGCATCACCCCTTTGTCGTAGGCCAGCGCAACATACCGTTCCACCATCAGCGGCCAGGCTTGCTTGTCCAGTACGCGGGCATCGTTGAGCAGGCCGTAACGCATTTCACCGCGCCAGCCGGTGCGGTGCGGGATCGCGGCAAAAAAGGGCACCAGCGCAGATTTAAACGAATTCGGCAATACGTAAGCGCGATCGTAGCGACGCTCGCGCAGGCTATGACCGAGCTTACGACGGGCGCCAATTTCCAGCGCGCCATGCCCCAACGGCATAGGGATTGCTTCATTCACTTCCGGCATACGCGATAAAAGCGGACGGCACCACGCGGGTGCCATCACGTCAATTACTGCCTGGGGAAAGCGCGCTTTGAGCGTGCGATAGAGACTCTGCGACATCATCATGTCGCCCACCCATGACGGGCCAATCACCAGAATTTTCATACTTACGCGTCGCGGTTCAGCCATTCCATATATTCGGTTACGCCTTCGGCGACGGTTTTGAACGGCTTATCGTAGCCTGCTGCGCGCAGGTTGCTCAGGTCAGCCTGAGTAAACGCCTGGTAGCGGCCTTTCAGTTTGTCAGGGAATGGAATGTATTCGATGCTGCCTTTTTTGTGGAAGGCCAGCGTGGCGTCGGCAACAGCCTGGAAGGACTCCGCACGCCCGGTGCCGAGGTTGAAAATGCCGGAAACGCCATTTTCCAAAAACCACAGGTTCACTGCTGCGACATCGCCCACGTAGACGAAGTCACGTTTAAAGTTATCGCTACCTTCAAACAGTTTCGGGCTTTCACCATTGTTCAGTTGGGTATTGAGGTGGAACGCGACACTCGCCATGCTGCCTTTGTGGCCTTCACGCGGGCCGTAGACGTTGAAGTAGCGGAAGCCGACGATTTGTGAGTTCGCTTCGGGCAGGATGGCGCGCACGTACTCATCGAACAGCAGTTTTGAATAGCCGTAGACGTTGAGTGGCTTCTCATATTCACGGGATTCGATAAAGTCAGATGTACGGCCGCCGTAAGTCGCAGCGGAAGACGCGTACAGGAACGGAATTTCGCGCTCCAGGCAGTAGTGCAGCAGTTCTTTGGAGTACTGATAGTTGTTATCCATCATGTACTTACCGTCCCACTCCGTGGTGGAGGAACATGCACCTTCGTGGAACACCGCTTCAATATCGCCAAACTCTTCGCCAGACATAATCTGGATCAGAAAGTCTTCTTTATCCATGTAGTCGGCAATGTGCAGGTCAACGAGATTGACGAATTTGGTGCCGTCTTTCAGGTTATCCACCACCAGAATATCAGTGATGCCTTTATCATTCAGGGCTTTGACGATATTGCTGCCGATAAAACCCGCGCCGCCGGTAACGATGATCATAACTGTACCTTTGAAAATGAAGCGCTGAGACAATCCCAGACACGAATAGTACTTATCATACCATCACATTGTCGACCCTTCAGCCATTCACCGGATAACTACGCGGCTATGCGTGATTTATGCTACAAAATCGATAATGGATGATGTGTCATCTCGTATCACCGTATAGCTTTGGGTAATATGTGCCGAAATTTGCCCTGTCTGGAGAATTGCGATGCGTGGGGATTTTTATCAGCAGTTAACGAACGACCTGGAAACCGCACGGGCGGAAGGTCTGTTTAAAGAAGAACGCATTATCACGTCGGCACAGCAGGCCGACATCACTGTGGCGAATGGTAGCCATGTCATTAACTTCTGCGCCAATAACTACCTTGGCCTGGCTAACCACCCCGATCTGATTGCCGCGGCGAAAGCTGGTATGGACAGCCACGGTTTTGGTATGGCCTCGGTACGTTTTATTTGCGGCACTCAGGATAGTCACAAAGTGCTGGAGCAGAAGCTGGCCGAGTTCCTCGGTATGGAAGATGCCATCCTGTACTCCTCCTGTTTCGATGCCAATGGCGGGTTGTTTGAAACCCTGCTCGGCGCGGAAGACGCCATTATCTCTGACGCCCTGAACCATGCTTCAATCATTGACGGCGTGCGTCTGTGCAAGGCTAAACGCTACCGTTATGCCAATAACGATATGCAAGAGCTGGAAGCGCGTCTGAAAGAAGCACGCGAAGCGGGCGCACGTCATGTGCTGATTGCTACCGATGGCGTGTTCTCAATGGATGGCGTGATTGCCAACCTGAAAGGCGTGTGCGATCTGGCGGATAAATACAATGCGCTGGTGATGGTGGATGATTCTCACGCGGTGGGCTTTGTTGGCGCGAATGGGCGCGGTACGCATGAGTATTGCGACGTGATGGGTCGTGTCGACATTATTACCGGTACGCTGGGCAAGGCGCTGGGTGGCGCATCCGGCGGTTATACCGCGGCGCGTAAAGAAGTGGTGGAGTGGTTGCGCCAACGTTCGCGTCCTTATCTGTTCTCCAACTCGTTGGCGCCAGCGATTGTCGCTGCGTCCATTAAAGTGCTGGAGATGCTGGCTTCTGGCGCGGAATTGCGCGATCGCCTGTGGTCTAACGCACGTCTGTTCCGCGAAAAAATGACCGCCGCAGGTTTTACACTGGCGGGTGCCGATCACGCCATTATTCCGGTGATGCTGGGCGATGCCGTGGTGGCGCAGAACTTTGCCCGTGAGCTGCAAAAAGAGGGGATTTACGTCACGGGTTTCTTCTACCCGGTGGTGCCGAAAGGTCAGGCGCGTATCCGTACGCAGATGTCTGCGGCGCATAGCCATGAGCAAATTGAGCGTGCGGTGGCTGCGTTTATCCGCATTGGTAAACAACTGGGCGTGATTGCCTGAGGACCACGATGAAAGCGTTATCCAAACTGAAAGCGGAAGAAGGCATCTGGATGACCGACGTACCGGAACCGGAAGTCGGGCATAACGATCTGCTGATTAAAATTCGCAAAACCGCGATTTGTGGAACCGACGTGCATATCTACAACTGGGACGACTGGTCGAAAAAAACCATTCCGGTCCCGATGGTTGTCGGCCATGAATACGTGGGGGAAGTGGTCGGCATCGGCCAGGAAGTAAAAGGTTTCAACATTGGCGATCGCGTTTCCGGAGAAGGCCATATTACGTGTGGGCACTGCCGTAACTGCCGCGCGGGGCGTACGCACCTGTGCCGCAATACCGTCGGCGTTGGCGTTAACCGTCCGGGGTGTTTCGCAGAATATCTGGTGATCCCGGCGTTTAACGCGTTCAAAATCCCGGACAATATCTCTGACGATCTGGCGTCGATTTTCGACCCGTTCGGCAATGCGGTGCACACGGCGCTCTCCTTCGATCTGGTGGGCGAAGATGTCCTGGTTTCCGGCGCAGGGCCGATCGGCATTATGGCTGCGGCAGTGGCAAAACACGTAGGGGCGCGCCATGTGGTGATCACCGACGTGAACGAGTATCGCCTTGAACTGGCAAAGAAAATGGGTGTGACCCGTGCGGTAAACGTTGCCAAAGAGAGCCTGGCGGATGTGATGGCGGAACTGGGCATGACGGAAGGCTTCGATGTGGGGCTTGAGATGTCCGGTGCGCCGCCGGCATTCCGTACGATGCTCGACACCATGAACCACGGTGGTCGCATTGCCATGTTGGGTATTCCCCCGTCGGATATGTCCATCGACTGGAATAAAGTCATCTTCAAGGGGCTGTTTATTAAAGGTATTTATGGCCGTGAGATGTTCGAAACCTGGTATAAGATGGCGGCATTGATCCAGTCTGGTCTGGATCTCTCACCGATCATCACCCACCGTTTCAGCGTTGATGACTTCCAGCAGGGCTTTGACGCGATGCGCTCAGGGCATTCCGGCAAGGTCATCCTGAGCTGGGACTAACAAAACAGAAGGGCGCTGGCAGGCGCCCTTTTTTTACAACTCTCCTCACATTCCCCAATTTTTATTTCGTTTAATCGCACAATTTCCCTACCCGTTTGCATCAAGGCGATTAACCTGTTGAGCAACGGTTTAACTTTGATGTGTGGTCTTCCTTATGTTCAAAGTATCGGTATGTCTGCTGACATACAATTCAGCGCGACTATTACGGGAAGTGTTACCGCCGCTCATTATTGTGGCGGATGATTTCGTGGTGGTTGATTCCGGCAGTACGGACGCGACGCTCGATATTTGCCGGGATTATGGTGTTAACGTCCATCAGCGTCCCTATGACATGCATGGTCAGCAGATGAATTATGCTATCCAACTTGCGGCTCACGACTGGGTGCTATGTATGGACAGCGATGAGATCCTCGATGATCGGGTGGTAGATTTTATTCTGAAGCTTAAAGCAGGCCATGAGCCGTTGCGCGATCATGCCTGGCGTTTACCACGCTACTGGTACGTGTTGGGGCAGGAAGTTCGTACCCTGTATCCCATCTCTTCACCCGATTTCCCGGTGCGCTTATTTAACCGCCAGTGTGCGCGGTTTAACGATCGCCCGGTGGATGATCAGGTGGTCGGCGCGCTCACCTGCGCGAAAATGCCCGGCCGGGTTCGTCACGATACGTTTTATACCCTGCATGAGATGTTTAATAAGCTCAATGGCTACACGACACGGCTGGTGAAATACAATCCTGTCAGACCATCCATCACCCGTGGGATCATTAGTGCTATTGGCGCGTTTTTTAAATGGTATGTGTTCAGTGGGGCGTGGCGCGAGGGTAAGGTTGGTGCCGCGACTGGGTTATATGCCACGCTCTATAGCTTCATGAAATATTTTAAAGCTTGGTATGCCCATGCGGAGGAAAAATCCTCCGCGAGGACAAAAGAACATAACAAACGGGTGGTTTAAGCTTGGGGCGTCTTCCAGCCTTGCCACTGGTTCCTGAAATAACGAACCAGCGTATTCTCACCAACACTTTCACTCACTACGTTAAAGAAGCGGGTGGCGTAAACCGGCGCAGGTTTCTGCTTCGCTTTACAGAGTTTCACACCACGGAAGGGGTTACGCGGCGGCTGAGGTATCACGCCGCCGGGTGTTGAGGTCTCTGTTTGCGGTTCGTTCAGCAGGGTGCCCGGGCGCACCAGGGTGATATCCGCAGGCAGGTTATAAATGACCTGCTGTAATACGCGAACGGTAGCCGGGTGCGGATGCCCAATCGCGATAGCAGAACCGTTGCGGCGCGCCAGTTCGACGGCCCTTTCAAACTGACGGCGGATATCGCCCTCGTTTTGCGTATCGTCGAGGAACACCTTGCGCTTAATCACTTTAACACCGGTACCGGCCGCTGCGCGTACCGCCTGACTGTTACCGATAGTCATGCTGTCAAGAAAATAGAGGTTATAACGCTCCAGCGCCTGCATCACCTTTTGCATGCCGAACAGACTGGAGGTCATCGCACTGCCCATATGGTTATTCAACCCGACGGCGTAAGGGACTTTGCTGACCGCATCGCTGATGATGCGTTCTATTTCCGCACTGCTCATGTCGGGGCGCAGTGTGTCTTTTTCCAGCGGTTGCTTACTGAGAGGTGCCATGGGCAGATGGATCAACACTTCATGGCCGCTATTATGGGCTTTAGTGGCCATTTCCCGGGCATACGTTGCATTGGGTAGAACCGCGACAGAGACGGCGGACGGCATAGCCAGCACCTGGTTTTCCGTCTGCGGGCGATAGCCAAAATCGTCAATAACGATGGCCAGTTTTCCGGCCATAACCGGTGAAGAAAATGCCAGCACGCTGGTAAGCGCGAGAAAAAGACGACGAAATTGAAGCAAAACTTATCTTCCCAACCACGGTTGTGGATTGACCGCCTGACCCTGACGGCGAATTTCGAAATAGAGTGATGGCCGGCCCTGACCGCCACTGCTGCCAACGAGTGCTATCGGTTGGCCTGCGCGCACCTGCGTTCCCACGCTGACCAGTGCACTCTGGTTGTAGCCGTACAGGCTCATATCGCCCTTCCCGTGCTCAACCACCACCACCAGACCATAGCCTTGCAGCCAGTCGGCAAGAATAACGCGGCCATCGGCAACCGCTTTGACTTCGCTGCCTTCAGACGCACCGATAACAATCCCTTTCCAACGTAGCTCACCCTGCAACTGTTCGCCATAGCGATGCAGTAATGGGCCGCGAACAGGCCAGACGGCCTGGCCAGATGGTGAGCCAAGCCCACCAGTGCGGGACATCAGCGAGCGCTCGCTTTCGGTGGGTTTGTAGGTTGTGCCTTTGCGGCTGGCGTCTTTCTGACGGTCCCGTACGGCCTGCGCTTCGCGGGCTTCGCGCTCCGCGCGTGCTTTTGCTGCCGCTTCCGCACGGGCAAGGCGATCACGCAAACGTGATTCGTTGGCGCGCATTTCGCTCAGTTGCTGCTGACCTTCCTGAATAGAGGATTCAAGGCCATTCAGGGTTTTTTGCCGCTCACTGCGCGCTTGCTCCAGCTTCGCCTGCTGGGCTTTTTGCTCATACAGCAGTGTCTGTTGCTGGCTCTGTTTTTCTTCCAGTTCGGCTTTTTGCGCGGCCACCTCTTCACGGGTTTGCTTCAACTGGGCGATGGTTTCCTGTCGCGCCTGGTTGAGATAGCCGAAATAGGCCTGCAAACGCTGACCGCGCTGGCCCTCTTCACCGCTTAAGATCAGTTGAATGCCGGAGTGTTCGCCCTGACGGAAGGCGGCATCGAGCTGTGCGGCAAGATTACGCTCCTGGGTCGCGCGCTGGCGTTCCAGTTTGGCGATTGACGCATTCATCTCATCAATTTGTTTATTCAACTGGGCGAGGGTGCTTTGCGTTTCGTGTAACTGACGTGCGGCGGCGGAAATCGCCTGTTCTTGCGCCTTTAACTGGGCGAGAAGGCCGGAACGTTGCTGCTGTTGCTGGCGTACTGCACGCTCTTTCTCGGCAATATCGGCCTGAATGGATTTGAGCTGATCGCGGTCATCCGCATGGGCGGATACGGCGCACAGCAATGCGCCAGCGCAGAGTGCGCTGGCGCAGAGCAGGGGACGGAGTCCGCCCCATGTAATTGAAAAAATCGCCTTTCCCCTCATGGGGAGGGATTATTCCACGATGAACAGCGGCTTACCAGTCATCTCTTGCGGGATTTCCTCTCCCATCAGCGTCAGCATGGTCGGCGCGATATCAGAGAGTTTGCCGCCTGCGATGGCGTTCACGGCTTTGTCGCCAACGTAGATCAGCGGCACTGGCAGGTTAGTGTGCGCGGTGTGCGCCTGACCGGTTGAGGGGTCACGCATCTGTTCAGCATTGCCGTGGTCTGCGGTGATCAGTAACTGTCCCCCCACAGATTCAACCGCTTTGACGACCTGCTCAACGCAGTGATCCAGCGCTTCAACGGCGGCAACCGCGGCTTCAAACACACCGGTATGACCGACCATATCGCCATTCGGGTAGTTACAAATAATGGTGTCGTATTTGCCGCTGGTGATGGCGGCGACCAGTTTTTCAGTCAATTCTGCAGAGCTCATTTCAGGCTGCAGATCGTAAGTCGCCACTTTCGGAGAGTTGATCAGAATGCGATCTTCGCCCGGGAACGGCTCTTCTACGCCACCGTTAAAGAAGAACGTCACGTGCGCGTATTTTTCCGTTTCGGAAATACGCAACTGGGTTCTGTTTTTCTTCGCCATCCATTCGCCGAACGTATTCGCCAGAGAGGCTGGCGGGTAAGCGACCGCTGTTTTGATATCGGCAGCATATTCAGTCAGCATGACGAAATCGCCCAGCTTAACCACTTTCTTACGCGCAAAGCCGTCAAAGTCCGCATTAACGAACGCACGGGTAATTTCGCGCGCACGGTCAGCGCGGAAGTTCATGAAAATCAGCGCATCGCCATCTTGCATGGCGGCGTCCGGTTGACCTGCTGCGCGGATTACGGTGGCTTTCACGAATTCGTCGTTTTCATCGCGCGCATAGGCCGCCTGCAAACCGGCAACGGCGCTATCGAAAGTGAACTCGCCGTTGGCTTGCGTCATCAGGTCGTAAGCTTGCTCAACGCGATCCCAGCGGTTATCGCGGTCCATGGCGAAATAACGACCGATAATAGAGGCAACGCGGCCCTTACCGAGCGCGGCGAATTTGTCTTCGAATTTTTTCAGTGAAGATTCAGCGCTGCGCGGCGGGGTATCACGTCCGTCGAGGAAAGCGTGCAGGTAGATTTTTTCTGCGCCGCGTTCCGCCGCCAGTTCCACCATCGCCATGATATGGTCTTCATGGCTGTGCACGCCACCCGCAGAGAGCAGGCCCATGATGTGCACTGCTTTGCCAGCGGCAACGGCTTTGTCCACCGCGCCGGACAGCACCGGGTTGCTGAAGAACGTGCGTTCTTTGATTTCCACGTCCAGGCGGGTCAGGTCCTGGTAAACAATACGACCGGCGCCCAGGTTAACGTGGCCGACTTCGGAGTTGCCCATCTGGCGATCCGGCAGGCCTACTTCGAGACCGGATGCGTCAATCAGGGTATGAGGACGGTTTGCCCACAGTTGGTCCATCACCGGGGTCTTTGCGTTGAAAATAGCGTTATCCTGTTGGTCTTCACGGTAGCCGTAGCCATCCAGAATCACCAGTACCATAGGTTTTTTAGAAACCGACATTGCGACAACCTCATGCTCAAAGACAAAAAAATTTTGCGTAATTTTACTACAGCTGAATCGATCAAATAGCCTCAGAAGATCAAAAAAAGCGCCTGCGCTGACGCCTGTTTTCACCGCCTTTAATCATTTTTTTCGTAACACTCCGCAGAAAATGCATTCCATCGCGCTCGCTGGCTGTATTTGCCACACTGCGCAGGTATACTCCTTTCCTGGTTTTTTTATCACTCAGTCGGGAGTCGTTACCCCAGATGCAAGAAATTATGCAATTTATCAGCCGCAACCCCATACTGTGTATCGCCTGGGTCGCGTTACTCGGGGCCGTGCTGTTCACCACTTTCAAAGGCATCGCGTCTAAAGTGAAAGTGATTTCTCGCGGCGAAGCCACGCGTCTTATCAACAAAGAAGATGCCGTGGTGGTGGATCTGCGCCAGCGTGATGATTTCCGTAAAGGTCACATTGCAGGTTCCGTGAATTTGCTGCCAAACGAGATCAAAGCCAATAATGTAGGTGAGCTTGAGAAACATAAAAGCGCGCCGGTTATCGTGGTTGATGGCACTGGCATGCAGGCGCAGGCGCCGGCAAATGCACTGACGAACGCGGGCTTCGAAAAAGTCTACGTACTGAAAGACGGTATCTCCGGTTGGATCGGAGAGAACCTGCCGTTAGTTCGCGGTAAATAATTTGCCCGGCGGGAGATCTCCCGCGGGGTCAAATCTGGAGAAGAGTTATGGCCAATATTGAGATCTACACGAAAGCAACCTGCCCGTTTTGCCACCGTGCGAAAGCGCTTCTGAACAGCAAAGGCGTGACTTTTGCTGAGTTGCCGATTGACGGCGACGCGGTAAAACGTGAAGAGATGATTCAACGTAGTGGCCGTACAACGGTTCCGCAGATTTTTATCGATGCGCAGCACATTGGCGGCTGTGACGATTTATATGCGCTGGACGCGCGTGGCGGGCTGGATCCGCTGTTGCGTTAATGCTTTAAAGCACTACAACACTAAAGGGTTATTCACTCATGTCCGAACAAAACAACACCGAAATGACTTTCCAGATTCAGCGTATTTATACGAAAGATATCTCTTTCGAAGCGCCGAACGCGCCGCACATCTTCCAGAAAGAGTGGCAGCCGGAAGTGAAACTGGACCTCGACACCGCCTCTACTCAACTGGCGGAAGGCGTTTATGAAGTGGTTCTGCGCGTTACCGTAACCGCTTCCCTGGGCGAAGAGACTGGCTTCCTGTGCGAAGTGCAACAGGGCGGTATCTTCTCCATCGACGGTATCGAAGGTACCCAGATGGCGCATTGCCTTGGTGCATACTGCCCGAACATCCTGTTCCCGTATGCGCGTGAGTGCATCACCAGCCTCGTGTCCCGCGGTACTTTCCCGCAACTGAACCTTGCGCCAGTTAACTTTGATGCGCTGTTCATGAACTACCTGCAACAGCAGACTGGCGAAGGTGCTGAACAACATCAGGATGCCTGATGAACGCACTTAATGCTGCAATGACTGTGATCGGTGCCGGCTCTTACGGCACCGCTCTTGCCATCACCCTGGCAAGAAACGGCCACCAGGTTGTGCTCTGGGGCCATGACCCTAAACATATCGCGACCCTGCAGCATGATCGCTGCAATGCGGCGTTTCTCCCCGATGTGCCTTTCCCTGACACCCTGCAATTAGAAAGCGACCTTACGCGTGCGCTCGCTGCCAGCCGCAATATTCTGGTGGTGGTGCCAAGCCATGTCTTTGGCGAGGTGCTGGCGCAGATCAAACCGCTGATGCGCCAGGACGCGCGCATTGTCTGGGCAACAAAAGGCCTGGAGGCGGAAACGGGGCGTCTGTTAGAAGATGTCGCACGCGAAGTCTTGGGTCCGGATATTCCGCTGGCGGTGATCTCCGGCCCGACCTTTGCGAAAGAGCTGGCGGCAGGTTTGCCTACGGCGATTTCGCTGGCATCGACCGACCCGCAGTTCGCCGACGATCTGCAGCAGCTTTTGCACTGCGGCAAAAGTTTTCGCGTTTACAGCAATCCTGACTTCATTGGTGTGCAGCTTGGCGGTGCAGTGAAAAACGTGATTGCGATCGGCGCGGGCATGTCTGATGGCATTGGCTTTGGTGCGAATGCCCGTACTGCGCTGATTACCCGCGGCCTGACGGAAATGTCACGCCTGGGCGCTGCGCTGGGTGCCGATCCGGCAACCTTTATGGGCATGGCTGGTTTGGGCGATCTGGTGCTGACCTGCACCGATAACCAGTCACGTAACCGCCGTTTTGGCATGATGCTTGGCCAGGGAATGGACGTGCAAAGCGCCCAGGACAAAATTGGTCAGGTGGTCGAAGGTTACCGCAATACCAAAGAAGTGCGCGCGCTGGCGCACCGGTTTGGCGTTGAAATGCCAATAACCGAGGAAATTTATCAGGTATTGTATTGCGGAAAAAATGCGCGCGAGGCAGCATTGACGCTATTAGGTCGTGCGCGTAAAGACGAGCGCAGCAATCACTAAATACACATTATCTTTCAGGCTGCTTCCTTGTTGGTTGCGCCTGCGCATCCCCAGTCGCTTACTTGCGTAAGCCGCCGGGGCTGCTCAGATTTGCTGTCCCGAGGCAGTCTGGCTGATGTTGCGTATTGAAACGCAGATATTCTGGAGTAAGCAATGGCGTGTGAAGAACTGGATCTGGTCTGGAACAATATCAAAGCCGAAGCCCGTGCGCTGGCGGATTGCGAGCCCATGCTGGCCAGTTTTTACCATGCCACGCTGCTCAAACATGAAAATCTGGGCAGCGCGCTGAGTTATATGCTGGCAAACAAGCTGGCCTCGCCGATTATGCCAGCTATCGCTATTCGCGAAGTGGTGGAAGAAGCCTATGCAGCGGATCCAGAAATGATTGCTTCCGCCGCTTGCGATATTCAGGCTGTGCGGACCCGCGATCCGGCGGTAGATAAGTACTCCACGCCGCTACTTTATTTGAAAGGTTTTCACGCGCTGCAGGCGTATCGGATTGGACACTGGCTGTGGTTACAGGGGCGTCGTGCACTGGCGATTTTCCTGCAAAACCAGGTGTCGGTGAGCTTCCAGGTGGACATTCACCCGGCGGCGAAAATCGGTCGCGGCATTATGCTCGACCATGCAACCGGCATTGTGGTGGGGGAAACCGCTGTTATCGAAGATGATGTGTCGATTCTGCAATCGGTAACCCTTGGCGGGACCGGGAAAACGTCGGGAGACCGTCATCCGAAGATCCGCGAAGGTGTGATGATTGGTGCAGGCGCGAAAATCCTGGGCAATATCGAAGTCGGTCGCGGTGCGAAAATCGGCGCAGGTTCCGTGGTGTTACAGCCCGTACCGCCGCACACCACCGCCGCAGGCGTTCCGGCGCGCATTGTGGGCAAACCGGAGAGTGATAAGCCGTCGATGGATATGGATCAGCATTTCAACGGTATTAACCACGGGTTTGAATACGGCGACGGAATTTAATTTTCTGGCTATTTTACTCGCCAGCCTGACCCCGGGCAGTGCTTAAAATCCTCACGTACTGTGTGTACGCTCCGGTTTTTTTCGCGCTGTCCGTGTGCAATTTGCCTTCGCTAATAACGCCAGAAAAGTGTTACCCACGTTTCCGATTAATACCCGCCACCCGACACGTTAACTTCTCAGCTTCGCAGTACCGCGCCAGGGTAACCTAACTGGCGCCAGGCCTCATAGACCACCACCGATACGGCGTTTGACAGGTTCATACTGCGGCTGTCCGGCATCATCGGTATGCGGATTTTCTGCTCAGCAGGCAGCACATCAAGAATGGTTGCCGGCAGTCCGCGGGTTTCCGGACCAAACATCAGAAAATCCCCGTCCTGATAACTCACTGCGCTGTGTGCTGGCGTACCTTTGGTGGTCAGCGCGAACAAACGCTGCGGCTGCTCTGCGGCAACAAAAGCGGCGTAATCATGGTGGCGTTTCACGGCGGCGAACTCATGGTAATCCAGCCCGGCGCGGCGCAGGCGCTTATCATCCCAGGTAAATCCCATCGGTTCGATAATATGCAGGTTAAAGCCGGTATTCGCGCACAGGCGGATGATGTTCCCGGTGTTAGGCGGGATTTCTGGTTCGAATAAAACAATGTTTAACATAATGCTGCCCCTGATGATAACGCCGGGCAGAATAGCAGATTTTTCCCCTCACCCTAACCCTCTCCCCAGAGGGGAGAGGGGACAGGCTGGAGCGTTTTTTCACTTTCGCTCCTCAAAAGGGAGAGGGGACAGGCTGGAGCGGTTTTTCACTTTCGCTCCCCAAAGGGGAGAGGGGACAGACTGGAGCGGTTTTTCACTTTCGCTCCCCAGAGGGGAGAGGAGACAGGTTGGTGAGAATTTTCACTTTCGCTCCCCAAAGGGGAGAGGGGACAGGCTGGAGCGGTTTTTCACTTTTGCTCCCCAAAGGGGAGAGGGGACAGGCAGGAGCGGTTTTTCACTTTCGCTCCCCAAAGGGCAGAGGGGACAGGTTGGTGAGGATTTTCACTTTCGCTCCCCAAAGGGCAGAGGGGACCAACTGGCACTGGTTTTCCCCCTCTCCCTTCCAGGGAGAGGGCCGGGGTGAGGGTTATGCCGCATCCCCATGTGCCAGCGGTGCCAATGCGGCGGGCAACTGACGCAACTCCTGCACCAGCGAATCTTTGCTGATTTCACTAATCGATCTCGCGCCGGTTAACGTCATCGCCACCTTCATCTCTTTCTCAATTAAATCCAGCAGATTTGCCACCCCCTGGCGTCCGTGCGTTGCCAGTGCGTAGAGATACGCGCGGCCCAGCAAGACAGTGTCAGCACCGAGTGCAATCATACGCACGACATCCAGACCGTTGCGGATACCGCTGTCGGCGAGAATAGCAATATCCCCTTTGACCGCATCGGCGATAGCCGGTAACGCACGCGCGGATGAGAGTACGCCGTCGAGCTGTCGGCCGCCGTGGTTGGAGACCACAATACCATCTGCGCCAAAGCGCACCGCGTCGCGAGCATCTTCTGCATCCAGGATCCCTTTGATCACCATCGGGCCATCCCAGAATTCGCGGATCCACTCCAGGTCTTTCCATGAAATCGAGGGATCGAAGTTTTTCGCCAACCAGCCAATGTAGTCTTCCAGGCCTGTTGGTTTGCCAAGATACGTTGAGATGTTGCCCAAATCATGAGGACGCCCGTTCATGCCGACATCCCACGCCCATTGCGGGTGTGTTACGGCCTGCCAGTAACGGCGCAGGGCGGCATTCGGGCCACTCATGCCGGAGTGTGCATCACGGTAACGTGCACCGGGTGTTGGCATATCGACGGTAAAGACCAGCGTGGAGCAGCCTGCCGCTTTGGCGCGCTCCAGCGCATTACGCATAAAGCCGCGATCGCGCAGGACATAAAGCTGGAACCACATTGGCCGTTTCAGGGTAGGCGCAACTTCTTCAATCGGGCAGACGGACACCGTTGACAGGGTAAAAGGAATGCCTTTCGCATCGGCTGCACCTGCGGCCTGTACTTCGCCACGTCGCGCATACATGCCGCATAATCCGACCGGTGCCAGCGCCACAGGCATCGAGAGTTTTTCGTTAAACAGCGTGGTGTCGAGACGGAGGTCAGACATATTTTTCAGCACCCGCTGGCGCAGCGCGACCTGGGATAAATCTTCAACGTTGCGGCGCAGGGTATATTCGGCATACGCGCCGCCATCGATATAGTGAAACAGAAACGGCGGCAGAATGCGCTGTGCTGCCGCGCGGTAGTCGCTGGCTGCGGAAATAATCATGCTTTTTTCTCCCTGGAGTGAATATGCTGTTCGTCCGGCAGACGGGTGATCCGCGCCTGTCGGGCCTGATCTTCATCGAATTGGCGAATGGTGGTGTGCACGAAGCCAAGATGGGCCATCATCGCCTGACGCGCGCCCTCGGCGTCTCCGGCAAGAATGGCGTTCATCACTGCCTGGTGCTGTTCGGTAAGCTGTGAAAATACGGGGGGAACCAGGTACATACGCTGGCGGCTCTGCTTCACGGAGGATTGCAGCAGGTCGAAAAAACCCCGCATCGTCTGGAGCAGCACCACGTTGTGCGACGCTTCCGCGATGGCAAGGTGGAAGCGCACATCCGCTTGTGACGCCAGGTCCGGATCATCGGATTGTGTGGCGTCAAAACAGAGGACAATTTTCTCTTTGTCTGCATCCGTTGCGCGCATGGCCGCATGCCAGGCCGTGCTCGCTTCGATGGCGTGGCGCGCTTCAAGGATATCGAAGCTGTAATCCGGATCGTCATTCAGCAGTGTCTTTAACGGCTGCACAATGTTTTGTTCGGACCACTCATCGTGCTGCCAGCGCACAAAGGTGCCGCCGCCGCGACGACTCAGCAACACGCCTTCGCTCACCAGTCGCGACAATGCTTCACGTAATGAGTTGCGCGACACGCCAAGCTGTACGGCAAGCTGGCGCTCAGCGGGCAATTTCATGCCCGCTTCCAGTCGCTGCTCTGCAATCAACGCCCGCACACGGTCAACAACGTCGTCTGTCAGGCGTCTGGGTAACACTTTCATGGGATCATCCAGGTCAGCACATAGGCCTGAAGTGTCGTAATAAGACCGACCATACAGGTGAAAATCAGGCTGTGTTTAACGGTAAAGCGGAACAGATCTGACTCTTTCCCCACCAGGCCAACGGCCGCACAGGCAATGGCGATGGATTGCGGTGAAATCATTTTTCCGGTAACGCCGCCGGTAGTGTTCGCTGCCACCATCAGCACATCTGAAACGCCAATCTGTTGAGCGGCAGTGGCCTGCAAGGCGGCAAACAGCGCATTCGACGAGGTATCCGAACCGGTAAGAAATACCCCCAACCAGCCAAGGAAGGGCGAGAAGAAGGTAAAGGCGTTGCCGGTATGCGCCAGCGCTAATGCCAGCGTTGAAGAGAGCCCGGAGTAGTTGGAAATAAAGGCAAAGGCCAGCACCATTCCGATGGAGTAAATCGGCAATGCCAGATCGCGCAAGGTGCTGGTAAAGGTGCTGACTGCATCTTTTGGCTTCATGCGCAGCCAGATAATCGACAGGATAGCGGCAAACAAAATGGCCGTGCCGGTCGCTGAGAACCAGTCAAATTTATAGATAGCTGCGTAAGGCGTGGCTGCGCTCACCACCGGCGGCATACGGGCGACCAGCTTATCCAGGTGCGGTACGGAAACAGTGAACACCCAGTCATACAGCGCACCGCCAGGGGCGAACATAGCCTTGAACGGTGGGACGCTCCACAACGTGACGGTGGCGGTCAGAAACAGGAACGGTGACCAGGCGCGCAGGATCTGTCCGCCGCTGTAGTGGGTGCGTTGCAGATTGAGATCGACCTGCGATGCGCCCATATCGCCAAAACGGAAAATACGTACCGGTTTCCAGCGCTTGAGGAACAGCGTCAGACAGACCAGTGACACCAGCGACGAGATAATGTCCGGCAGCTCCGGGCCGATAAAGTTTGAACTCAAATACTGCGCAATGGCAAACGAACCACCGGCCACGATCACCGCAGGCCAGGTCTCTTTCACGCCGCGCCAGCCGTCCATAATCGCCATGATCCAGAACAGCACAATGATGGTCAGGAACGGCAACTGACGACCTACCATCTGGCCAATTTCAAAACTGTCCAATCCGGTGACTTGTCCAGCAACCAGAATCGGAATGCCCATAGCGCCGAAAGCGACCGGTGCAGTATTGACGATCAAACACAAACCGGCGGCATACAATGGGTTAAAACCGAGCCCGACCAGCAGTGCAGCCGTGATTGCCACCGGTGCGCCGAACCCGGCCGCCCCTTCGAGAAACGCACCGAACGAGAAGCCGACAATCAGCATTTGCAGGCGCTGGTCCGGGGTGATTGAAAGAATCGACGAACGGATAATGTCGAACTGCCCGGTTTTTACCGAGATTTTATAGACAAATACCGCAGCGATAATGATCCAGGCGATTGGCCACAGGCCGTAGAAGAAACCATACACCACAGAGGCGAGGGCATGATCCAGCGGCATATCGTAGAACAGCAACGCGACTGCCAGTGCGATTGCCACGGTCCAGCTCGCAGCGATATAGCCTTTTAATTTGAGTTTGATGAGCGCAAAAAAGAAAAACAGGATCGGCAGTGAAGCGATCAGACTGGATAGCCAGATATTACCGGCCGGGTCGTAATTCTGTTGCCAGAGATTCATGCAGGTCTCCTGAGAACCACCGTAAAACAGGTGAGCGGTAAGTCTGTGCTTATCTCTGCATCACATGTTTTGTAAAAGTGGTCCTGCCAGTGGTTGTGTGTAGGGTTTGTGATAACGAATGGTTATCCAAATGTTGCTATCTGGCAATTGGGATGTGACGTGATTTTATGGAATTGTGAACAGCAGAGAAAATCAGAGGGTGATTGGTAGGGCCAATTTTGGCAGCACTTGCTCCGATACAGAAAGCAAGTGCTGTGAACAGGAAGGTCAGAAGGCGCTTTTGGCAAAGCCAGTCATGGCGTCGAGACCCATTTCACGCCCCAGCGCTGTCATCGGGTGTACGACTATCAGACCACGGACGCTTTTTTTCAATTTGCCGAGATCCGCCTGCTCTTTTTTGGTGATGGCCCGGCTGAACGGCATTTTCATCAGCTTTTGCGCTTCTTTGCTCAGCTTCTGGGTGTATTGCTCGCGCAGACGGAGGATTTCCGCTTCCAGCGTAGTTTTCTCTTTTTCCAGCTCAGCGTATTTGTCCGCCGCGTCAACTAACGAGAGATCGGCTTGCTGGTGGCGAATGGCGTCGAGGCGGTCGCTCAGACGCTTAATTTCGTTTTTTTCGACTTCTTTCATGGTGCCCGGTTTTGTTGGGGAATAAAAAGATAAGGATACAGCATTTATAACGGAGTTTACTTCTGGAATGCCTTTTTTAAGCTGATACGGGAAATCAACTCGGTGAGGGACAGCACCATCGTGGAACGCACCACCTGCTGGTAGCGCTGTTTTTGCATCGCAAAAAGGTCAGGATCGCTGGTATCGAACAGCGGTGTTGGCGGCAGGGCGGCAACGCAGTGCAACTCGCCAAAAGGCCCGAGGATTTCATCATCGGTAAAGGAATATTCCGTGCCGTCGTGGTTCAGTTCCTCGCGTAGCGCCATCAGCAGTTCCGCATCTTCATACTCCGGGCGGGAAATGACCCCAAGACCGTAAATCAGCTTCAAACGCACAGACAAATTGCCCAGCGGTCCATCTCCGTCAAGTAGCGGCTCAACTGCATATTTCACCGCATAGTCGTCTTTGCGGAATACCTGCAGCACCAGAATATTGATCGCCTCATTGAGCAACTCAACGGCGGCAATCAAAAAACTTCGCACGGTTTTGCCAGCATTCAGACGCTCGAGTACACGGTTTTCGAAGGCCTGCGTTTTTTCCATTATTGCCTGCATATCTGACAATTTCGTTAACAGGCGCGGGGAATCCCGCGCCATAGTCGGCATCATGCCTTTGCGTTATAGGCGTTGACGGCTTCGTTAACGACCGGGCTGTTGGCGTCCAGACCAGAAATCTGCGCCAGCGCAGCCTGCGGGCCTTTCTCGTCGATAAGCGCTGCCAGCTCTTGTGCTTGCGGATCCTGTTCGCTGCGGTAATGCATGGCGGCGGCAATGCCTTTCACCAGGTTCGCATGCGGCAGGTTGTACTCCAGCGTGCCGAGCAGCGGTTTGATCAGACGATCGCCAGCGCTCAGTTTACGCAGCGGCTGACGTCCTACGCGCTCAACATCGTCTTTCAGATAGGGGTTTTCAAAACGACCCAGGATTTTCTGAATGTACGCGGCGTGCTTATCGGCATCAAAGCCATAACGCTTGATCAGTACCGCACCGCTCTCTTCCATCGCGCCTTTCACAACGGCACGGATGTTGGCATCCAGGATAGCGTCGCGAATGGTTTGAAGGCCGGTCTGTTTTCCAAGGTACGCGGTTATAGCATGCCCGGTATTCAGCGTGAAGAGCTTACGTTCAACAAATGCCATCAGGTTATCAGTTAATTCCATCCCGGGGATGTTCGGTAGCGCGCCTTTAAACTGGGTTTTATCCACAATCCACTCACTGAATGTTTCCACTGTCACTTCCAGCGGATCATGGGTGGCCGATTCAGAAGGCGGAACGATACGGTCAACGGCGGAATCGACGAAGCCGACGTGCTGATCAACCCAGGCTTTATCTGCATCCGCCAGCGCGGCAATGACATGGCCTTTCAGTTGCGTGGTGCCGCGCACCATATTTTCGCACGCGATGATATTCAGCGGTGTGGTAATGCCCTGTGCTTTACGTTTCTCCAGCCCTTTGGCGATAGCCGGCGCAATGCGTTCCAGAACGACCGGGCCAACAGCGGTGGTCACCAGATCCACGGAAGCGATCAGTTCGACAACCTCATCACCGATACTGCTGACGGCGTTGACACCGGAAACCGTATCCACCTGCTCATTTTCACCAACCACATGCACCTGATAGCTATGACGGGCATTAAGGGCGTCGAGAACCACCTGATTCACATCGGCGAATGTCAGTTCAATCCCCGCGTCGGCCAGTAATTTGCCGATGAAACCACGTCCGATATTTCCTGCGCCAAAATGCAATGCTTTCATAGTGTTAACCTTCATCAATGTTTTTACCCGAGAGGGCTGGGGTGAGGAACCACGAAAATTTCTCCTCACCCTAGCCCTCTCCCCAAAGGGGAGAGGGAAGAGGTTAGCGCCGGTCTGTTATTTACCGATCAGCGCCAGGACTTCTTCAACGCTGGTAGTATGCGCCAGACGTTCAATGACCGTCTCGTCATCCAGTGCGTTGGTCAGGCTGGTGATCACCTGGATGTGCTCGTTGTTGCGCGCAGCAATCCCGATGACCAGGCGGGCGATGTCTTCTTCACCCTCGCCAAAGCGAACGCCTTCCGGATACTGGCAGAACACCACACCCGTTTTCAGTACGCGATCTTTGGCTTCCACGGTGCCGTGCGGAACCGCGATAGATTCACCCAGATACGTCGGGGTCAGTTTTTCGCGCTCCAGCATGGCATCTACATATTCCGGCTGAACGTAGCCGCCTTTTACCAGTTGTTCACCGGCAAAACGGATGGCTTCTTCTTTGTTGCTCGCTTTGCGACCAAGGAAGATGTTCTCCGCACCCAGCTTGAACAGATTGCTGTTGGAGGCATCGAAGCTGTCCTGCAGGCTGCTGTTCACTTTGGTCTGGTTGTCGTTGTGGCGCTGTGCAGCCACCAGACGTTCAGTCAGACCGGTGTACAGGCCGCTGTCCAGGAAGTTGGTCAGGGAGATATGCTGCGCCTGCGGTGCCTGGCGCATAGCGCGCTCGGTCAGATCGCGGTGCGTAATCACCAGATCAACGTCAGAGGGCAGGCTGTTAATCGCGCTGTTGGTCACCGAAATATTGGTGAGGCCTGCATCCTGCACTTTCTTACGCAGTACGCCTGCACCCATGGCGCTGGAGCCCATACCGGCATCACAGGCAACGATGATTTTACGTACGTGGCTCAGGTCGTTGGTCACGTCGCCAGCCGCCAGCGGCGTTGCGCCTTTAGACTGTGCTTTCATGTCCTGCATACGACGGGTAGCCGCTTCGATATCTTCGTCCTCTTCTTTCACTTTGCTGGTTTTCAGCAGAATGGAGGCGATCACGAAGGAGACGATCAGCGCTGCGAAGATGGCTGTCAGGTTAGCGAAGTACGCACCTTTTGGCGTCATCGCCAGCACGGCCAGGATGGAACCCGGAGAAGCCGGAGACACCAGACCGCCGTTCAGCACGCTCAGGGTGAACACGCCAGTCATACCGCCAAGAATAACGGCCAACAGCAGACGCGGGTTCATCAGCACATACGGGAAGTAAATTTCGTGGATACCACCCAGGAAGTGGATGATAGCCGCACCGCCAGCAGACTGTTTAGCGCTGCCGCGGCCAAAGAACATGTACGCCAGCAGAACGCCCATCCCCGGACCCGGGTTTGCTTCGATCAGGAAGAAGATAGACTTGCCGATGTCATGCGACTGCTGAATACCCAGCGGTGAGAAGATACCGTGGTTGATGGCGTTGTTGAGGAACAGGATTTTCGCCGGTTCAACAAAGATAGACGCCAACGGCAGCATGTCATGCACAACCATGAAGTTAACGCCTGCCGACAGAACTTTGGACAGGACTTCAACCGCAGGGCCAATGCCGAGGAATGCCAGGATAGCGAGGATCATACCGATGATGCCAGCGGAGAAGTTATTCACCAGCATTTCAAAACCGGATTTGATCTTGCCGTCTACAGCGGCGTCAAATTTCTTAATGCAGAAACCGCCCAGCGGGCCGGCAATCATGGCACCGAGGAACATCGGCATGTCTGCACCGACGATCACGCCCATGGTGGTGATCGCGCCAACAACGCCGCCGCGATCGCCGCCAACCAGACGACCACCGGTGAAACCGATGAGCAGCGGCAGCAGGTAAGTAATCATTGGACCAACGAGTTTCGCCAGCGTCTCGTTTGGTAACCACCCTGTAGGAATAAACAATGCGGTGATGATACCCCACGCGATAAACGCGCCGATGTTAGGCATCACCATATTGCTAAGGAAGCGACCAAAGCTCTGCACCTTGATCTTGATATCGGATGACATAAAACACCCCTTCTTATGTTTGCTATCGCACAGGCCGGAAGCCCGAGGTTTGTTTGTTAATGTGGCGGCAGAGGTAGCCGGACCTGGGTTATCAGTGATGCGAAATCTCGCACCGAATGGGCGTACTGTCCAGATGGTGCTTCTTTGTGTGATCAAAATCACATTAATACAGGGGGATATCGGGTCTTTATGGTGATCACGGTCACAAAAATCGTGTGTAAAAAAAGAACAAAGAATAAAAAACAGGCTAAACAAGGCATTAAATGTGACTAACTTCGCATTTTCTCTCGGGTACTTTGTTATTTATTTGTGATATTGATCACAAGATATTTTCGCCAGGACTTTTCTGAGTGTGATCGATCGCAAATTGTGTATTTTTCAACCAGTTCGATTTGTAACTCCCTTTCATTTGCGGCTGTGGTGCTAATCTGGGCGGTAAAGTTTGCATATTGGTGAAACGGTCTGATTCCGTTGGTGCATACTTAATTTCTTAGTTGGCGAAAAAAGGACCAGGCAATGAAACTGATTGGCAGCTACACCAGCCCTTTTGTACGCAAAATTTCGGTGATCCTGTTGGAAAAAGGGATCACATTCGAATTCATCAACGAACAGCCGTATAACGCCGTTAACGGCGTGGGGCAATTTAACCCCCTTGGCAAAGTCCCGGCGTTGGTGACCGATGACGGCGAAGTGTGGTATGACTCGCCGATTATCGCGCAGTACATTGATTTATTAGGTATTGCACCGGCGATGTTGCCAGCGGATGCGAAAGCCGCGCTAAAAATTCGCCAGCTTGAAGCACTGGCAGACGGCATTATGGACGCTGCGCTGGTGTCGGTGCGTGAGCTGGCGCGCCCGGTGGAGCAGCAGTCTGAAACCGAACTGCTCCGCCAGCGGGAAAAAGTGAACCGCGGGCTGGATGCGCTGGAAAGCTATTTGCGTGACGGAACACTGCATGTTGATAGCCTCAATCTGGCGACCATCGCGATAGCCTGCGCCATCGATTACATCAACTTCCGCCACGTTGCGCCCGGCTGGTGTGTTAATCGCCCGCTGCTGGTCAAACTGGTGGAAAACTTGTTCCTGCGTGAGAGCTTCGCCCGCACTGCGCCGCCAAAGGCGTGATAACCATGATGTCCGCCTGAACAAAGTCGCTGTACAATCCCCTCACGTCAAATTGCCCCTGACGGGAGGGGCAACCAACAGCCAGGCCTTTTCATGACTACTCTTTACAGCCAGATCCCTTCTACCGATCGCCTGTTACGTGACGAGGCGTTCACTTCTCTGTTAGCGACGTTTGGTCACCAGCGCGTGGCCCAGGCGTTGCGCCAATTACAGGATGAAGCGCGTGAGCAGATCCGCACTGCGCAGACACTACCCGACTGGTGCGAAAATTGGGCGACGGAAACACAACGGCGACTGGAATGCAGCGAAACCAGTGCGTTGCGCCCGGTATTTAATCTCAGCGGGACGGTGCTGCATACCAATTTAGGCCGAGCGATACAGCCGCAGGCGGCGATCGATGCGGTCGCTCAGGCGATGGGGTCACCGGTAACACTGGAGTACGATCTCGATGGTGCCGGACGGGGTCATCGCGATCGGGCGCTGGCCGATCTTTTGTGTCAACTGACCGGTGCGGAAGATGCCTGTATTGTAAATAACAATGCGGCGGCAGTGCTGCTGATGCTGGCCGCCACGGCGGCAGGCCGGGAAGTGGTTGTGTCGCGCGGCGAACTGGTGGAGATTGGCGGCGCATTTCGCATTCCGGATGTGATGCGTCAGGCTGGCTGCGTATTGCATGAAGTCGGCACGACCAATCGCACCCACGCAAAAGATTATCAGCAGGCCATTAATGACAATACTGCACTGCTGATGAAGGTACACACCAGCAATTACCATGTCGAAGGGTTTACCAAAGCGGTGAGCGAGGCCGAACTGGTTACGCTGGCGCAGGCGTCCGGGTTACCGGTGATTGTCGATCTTGGCAGCGGTTCGCTGGTGGATTTAAGTCTTTATGGGTTGCCGCAGGAACCCATGCCGCAAGCGCTGATCGCCGCAGGCGTGAGTCTGGTGAGTTTCTCCGGCGATAAACTGCTGGGCGGCCCGCAAGCCGGGATTATCGTTGGTAAAAAAGCGCTGATTGCGCAGTTGCAGCAACATCCGCTGAAACGCGCCCTGCGTGCGGATAAAATGACGCTGGCCGCGCTGGAAGCCACGCTGCGTCTTTATCTGCACCCGGAGAAGCTCCGGCAAAACCTCCCGACCCTGCGCTATTTAACACGCCCGGAACCGGAGATCCGCGAGCAAGCGCAGCGTCTGTGTGCTGCGCTGACGTCGCGCTATCGTGAGTTTGCTATTCGGGTCGAGGCTTGTCAGTCGCAGATTGGCAGCGGTTCGTTACCGGTGGACAGGCTGCCAGGTGCGGCGCTGACGTTTACTCCCCACGACGGTAGCGGCCGTCGACTGGAAGCGCTGGCGATGCAGTGGCGGTCACTGCCGCAGCCGGTGATTGGCCGTATCTATGATGGCCGCCTGTGGCTGGACTGCCGCTGTCTTGAAAATGAATCCCGCTTGCTGGAGATGTTGCTGAAATGATTATTGCCACTGCCGGGCACGTAGACCACGGCAAGACCACCCTGATTGAAGCCATTACCGGCGTGAACGCTGACCGTTTGCCGGAGGAAAAAAAACGCGGTATGACCATCGATCTCGGCTATGCCTACTGGCCGCAGCCAGATGGGCGGGTGCCGGGTTTTATCGATGTTCCGGGGCATGAAAAATTTTTATCGAATATGCTGGCGGGCGTTGGCGGCATCGATCATGCCTTGCTGGTGGTGGCCTGTGACGATGGGGTGATGGCGCAGACACGCGAACATCTGGCGATTTTGCAGTTAACCGGTAACCCGGCACTGACGGTGGCGCTGACGAAAGCCGATCGTGTGGATGAGGCGCGTATTGCCGACGTGCGCGAGGAGGTGCAAAACACCTTACGTGCTTTCGGTTACCCGCAGGCGACCCTGTTCGTCACGGCGGCTACGAGGCAGCAGGGGATTGATGAATTACGCGCGCATCTGCTGCAACTGCCGGAGCGGGCGCACCCGGAACACCAACGCTTTCGCCTGGCGCTGGATCGCGCGTTTACCGTCAAAGGGGCAGGGCTGGTGGTGACCGGTACGGCGCTATCCGGCGATGTCCGCATCGGCGATACGCTATGGCTGACCGGGGTGAATAAACCGATGCGCGTGCGTGGTCTGCATGCGCAAAATCAGCCCGTTGAGCGGGCGCACGCCGGGCAACGTATCGCCCTGAATATTGCTGGCGATGCGGAAAAAGAGGCGCTGAGTCGTGGTAACTGGCTGCTGTCGCAGCAACCTCCCGAGCCCACGGAGCGGCTGATTGTCGCCCTGCAAACACATACGCCGCTGACGCAGTGGCAATCTCTGCACATCCATCATGCCGCCAGCCACGTTACTGGCCGCGTGTCGCTGCTGGAGAATGACCTGGCGGAGCTGGTGTTGGATACGCCGCTGTGGCTGGCGGATAACGATCGATTGGTGCTGCGGGATATCTCCGCGCGCAGCACGCTGGCGGGAGCGCGGGTAGTGGCGCTGAATTCGCCGCGCCGGGGAAAACGTAAAACGGACTATCTGAACTGGATCACCGCGTTGGCGCAGGCGACCGATGATGCACAGGCGTTGTCGGTGCATCTGTCACGCGGCGCTGTCGAACTTACGGCCTTTGGCTGGGCACGCCAGCTCAGTCCGGACGGGCTGGAGAGATTACTGAACCAGCCGGGATTTATCCGCGCCGGAGATAATCTGCTCGATGCACCGGTGGCGGCGCGCTGGCAGCGAAAACTGCTGGAAACGCTGGCGACCTATCACGAGCAGCATCGCGAAGAGCCGGGACCGGGGCGCGAGCGTCTACGACGCATGGCACTGCCAATGGAAGACGAAGCGCTGGTATTAACTCTGATTGAGCGTATGCGCGAAAGCGGTGAGATCCACAGTCATCACGGCTGGTTGCATTTGCCTTACCATAAAGCAGGTTTTACCGATGAACAGGCGCAATTATGGCAGAAAGCCGCGCCGCTATTTGGCGATGAACCCTGGTGGGTGCGGGATGTGGCACGCGAAGTCGCGGCCGATGAACAGGTGATGCGTACCGTATTGCGGCAAGCCGCGCAGCAGGGGCTGATTACGGCGATCGTGAAAGATCGTTATTACCGCAACGATCGGATTGTGACGTTCGCCACGATGATCCGCGAGCTGGATCAGGCGCGCGGCACTACCAGTGCGGCGGACTTCCGCGACCGGCTTAACGTCGGGCGTAAGCTGGCTATCCAGATCCTCGAGTATTTTGACCGCATCGGTTTTACCCGCCGTCGCGGCAACGATCATATCCTGCGCGACAAGGCATTGTTTACCAAAGAAAACGACTGAAGATTTGTTTTAAGTTATTGCGGGCTGGCGAATATTTCGCCAGTCGCGTCTACCCTTGTAAGGATAACTGTCGCAAGGAGACGCCGATGACCACCTCCCTCTCAACGCCCTCTATCCAGCCCGGGAAATACGGTTTTCCCCTGACGTTAAAAGCCCGCTATGACAACTTTATCGGTGGCGATTGGGTCGCCCCCGTGGCGGGCGAGTATTACCCGAATCTTACGCCAGTGACCGGTCAACCGTTGTGCGAGGTTGCCAGCTCTGGCCCGCAGGATATTGACCTCGCACTGGATGCCGCCCACAAAGCCAGAGCGGCATGGGGAGCAATGTCCGTCCAGGCACGGGCGGCAATATTGCTAAAAATCGCCGATCGCATGGAGCAAAACCTCGAACTGCTGGCGACAGCGGAAACCTGGGACAACGGTAAACCGATCCGCGAAACGCAAGGCGCAGACGTGCCGCTGGCGATCGATCATTTCCGTTATTTCGCGGGCTGCATACGTGCGCAGGAAGGCGGGATCAGTGAACTTGATAACGATACGGTGGCGTACCATTTTCATGAACCGCTCGGGGTAGTCGGGCAGATCATTCCGTGGAATTTTCCGCTGTTGATGGCGTGCTGGAAAATGGCCCCTGCGCTGGCGGCTGGAAACTGTATTGTGCTGAAACCCGCGCGTCTGACACCGCTCTCGGTACTGTTGCTGATGGAGATTATCGGCGATCTGCTGCCGCCGGGGGTCATCAATGTGGTAAACGGCGCAGGAGGCGAGATTGGCGAATATCTCGCCACTTCAAAACGCATCGCCAAGGTGGCGTTTACCGGTTCGACAGACGTGGGCCGACAAATTATGCAGTACGCCACACAAAACATTATTCCGGTGACGCTGGAGCTGGGTGGAAAATCACCGAATATTTTCTTCGCCGATGTGATGGATGAAGAAGACGCCTACTTCGATAAGGCCCTGGAAGGGTTTGCCCTGTTCGCCTTCAACCAGGGTGAGGTGTGCACCTGTCCGAGTCGGGCGCTGGTGCAGGAATCCATCTACGAGCGCTTTATGGAACGCGCGATTCGCCGGGTTGAAAGCATTCGTAGCGGTAACCCGTTAGACAACACCACGCAAATGGGGGCGCAGGTTTCACAAGGGCAGATGGAGACCATTCTCAATTATATCGCCATAGGCCAGCAGGAGGGAGCGGACATTCTCACCGGCGGGCGGCGTAAAGTGCTGGCGGGGGATCTGCAAACAGGTTACTACCTGGAGCCGACAATCCTGTTTGGTCAGAACGCGATGTGCGTCTTTCAGGAGGAGATTTTCGGCCCGGTGCTGGCAGTCACAACCTTCAAAACGGAGGATGAAGCCCTGGCACTGGCCAACGATACGCTCTATGGCCTCGGCGCAGGCGTCTGGAGCCGTAACGGGTCATTGGCCTACCGAATGGGGCGTGGCATCCAGGCCGGACGCGTATGGACCAACTGCTATCATGCCTATCCTGCACATGCAGCGTTTGGCGGCTACAAGCAGTCGGGGATTGGGCGTGAAACCCACAAGATGATGCTGGAGCACTACCAGCAAACCAAATGCCTGTTAGTGAGTTACTCCGACAAGCCACAAGGGCTGTTCTGACCCGCGCGTTAACACATCGTTAAGGCAAAGCGCCAGACATGTTCATGCAGATGACAAATCTGGCGACTTTCCCTGCCGCGATCAAAGCGCCGCCATGACGTTTTCTGGCACCCTTGTTTTTTTGTGTCAGGCGGAGTGGAGAATGAACCGTTTTATTATCGCCGATCCGGGTAAGTGCATTGGCTGCCGCACCTGTGAAGTGGCCTGTGTGGTGTCGCACGAGGACAACCAGGATTGCTCGGTCGTCAAACCCACCACGTTTTCCGCACGCATTCGCGTGGTAAAGACCGGTACGTTCTCTACGGCAGTGACCTGCCATCACTGCGAAGATGCGCCTTGCGCCAATGTTTGCCCGGTCGGGGCGATAAGCCGTGTTGAGGGGGCGGTGTGCGTGGAACAGTCCCGCTGTATCGGCTGTAAGAGTTGCATGATTGCCTGCCCGTTTGGCGCCATGCAGGTCACCGTGCTCAATAACCGGGCGCAGGCGCTGAAGTGCGATTTGTGCCAGCACCGTGAGAATGGCCCTGCCTGCGTGGAAGCCTGCCCGACCGGTGCGCTAAGCTGCCTCAACCCGTCAACGCTGCGGGAAAATCGCCTGCGTGGTCAGTTAGCCGGGTGTGTTGCCTGATTACGCGCGTAAAAAAGCCCCCGGTAAGGGGGCGTATTATGCGGTTGTCCGGCTTCAGTTTTCCTGCCAGGCTTTTTCAACTTCTTCGGCGAGAACTTTCACACCCTCTTCGATCAGCGAGGGTTCCGGCACATAGTTCATACGCATGCACTGATGAGTATGCGGCCAGGGCTTATCCAACCCCGGGAAGAAATAATCTCCGGGCACCATCAGGACACCGCGTTTTTTTAACCGCTGATACAGCAGCTCCGTGCTGATGGGCAGATCCTTAAACCACAGCCAGAGGAATATCGCCCCCTCCGGCTTGTGGATCAGGCAGCGCTCTTCAGGTAAATAACGGCGCAGCGTGGCGATGGTTTCCTGCACCCGCTGGTAGTAAAAAGGTTTTATCACCTCTTCGGACAGGCGCAGCAGGTCTTTGCGTTTGATCATTTCGCACATCATTGCCGGACCGATACCGCCTGGTGCCAGACTGATGATGCCGTTCATGTTGCGGATTGCCGAGATCACTTTGTCATTGGCGATAATAATGCCGCAGCGGCTGCCTGGCAGGCCCAGCTTCGACAGACTCATGCACAGGATAATATTCGGGTTCCACAGCGGGCGCGCTTCGCTAAAGATGATCCCCGGAAAAGGCACGCCGTAAGCGTTATCGATCACCAGTGGAATGTTGTGCTGATTAGCCAGCACATCCAGTTTCATCAGCTCTTCATCAGTAATGACGTTGCCGGTCGGATTGGTCGGACGCGAGACACAGATCATGCCTGTCTCTTCGCCAATGTGTAGGTGTTCGAAATCGACGTGGTATTTGAACTGGCCTTCGGGTAACAGTTCAATATTGGGCCGTGCGGAGACGAACAGGTCTTCTTCCAGCCCTGAATCCGCGTAACCGATATACTCCGGTGCCAGTGGGAACAACACTTTTCTGGTGCTTCCATCGGCGCGGCGACCGGCAAACAGATTGAATAAGTAGAAAAAAGCGCTCTGACTGCCATTTGTCAGTGCAATATTCTGCGGCTCAATATCCCAACCTAATTCTTCGCGCAGCATGCCTGCCAGCGCGGTCAGCAGCTCGGTTTTGCCCTGCGGACCGTCATAATTGCACAGCGCATCAGTCGCTTTGCCGTTTTCCACCATCTCTGCCAGCAGCTTGTGGAAATAATCGGTCATCGCCGGAATTTGCGCCGGGTTACCGCCGCCAAGCATGATCGCGCCAGGCGTGCGTAAACCGTCGTTGAGATCCTCCATCAGGCGTGTAATGCCTGCATGGCGGGTGAATTTGTCGCCGAAAAGTGAAAATGTCATCGCTACTGTTCTGCCGGACTGCTGTTCAAAGTGGCTAACCATAGCGCTCTGAAAGGCAGGGTGCAAATTGCACCCCGATGCTCTCTGTCGTACTTTATTCCTGTTCGGTCCAATAATTTGGAGTTATATGCTGATATTTGCCTTATGACTCAGCGCTGCGGCAGCCCGGCCCAAATCACCATCACTTTGTCATTGCCCGATTCGCGAACGAATCCGTAACCCTGCGGCAGCGTTAGCGTTGTCTGTTTCCCTGCGCCGAGCGCCGGATGGCGAGCACGGAACTGGCCCAGTGTCTGCCAGTGGCGCAAGCTCTGGGCGGCGCTACCGTTCAAATCCTGCCAGTTCATATCTGAGCGCGTGCCCTGTAACGGGTCCGAACCGGTGGGGCCAAAGGGACGCGCCGATTCATCGCCGTAAAAGATCTGCACCGCGCCCGGGGCAAGCAGCAGAAGTTCTGCCGCCTGCTGTCCCCCCTCGCGGAACAGGCGGGTGTCGTGCGAGGAGAGATAACTCAGCACGTTGAAGTTCTGCAATTTATCGGCCATCTGCTGCCAGATCGCATCCATATTCGCCAGACAGGGCACAGCACTGGCCGCCTGCTCCTGATAATCGAAGTTGATCATCGCATCAAAACCATGCTGGTAATAGTCGCTGCGCATCACGCCGTGGCCCCAGGATTCACCGGTCATCCAGAAGGGGGCATCGTCAATTTTCTTCTGCGGATTGGCCTGTTTCCACTCCGCCAATGCCTGCGTCGCCTGGGTTTTCAGTTGTTGCCAGGCATCCCGTTCAACGTGTTTGGCGGTGTCCACGCGAAAGCCATCAATGCCATAGTCCCGTACCCATTGGCTCAGCCAGTGGGTGAGGTAATCCCGTGGCGTAAAGCCGCTGATTTCCTGCGCATGGGTATCGGGTTTATGCCGGTAAAAGACCGGCAGACCGGAAGGCGTGGTGGATTCGGTTTTCAGGTCGGGCAGAAACGCCAGCGACATGGTCAGATCGTCAACGCCGGGGCTGTCGTAATCGCCAATGTCGGTGCGGATCCACGCTTTTCCCCACCAGTTTTGCCAGGCGGTTTTATCGCTGAAGTTGATGTAATCGTTAAAGCTGTGCCAGTTCTGTCCGGCCGCGGGACGCCAGTCTGTCCAGTGCTGACCCAGGATTTTCTCGCGCTCACCCTCTCTCAGATAGAGCGCACCAAAGCCGAAGGTTTGCATATCCGCCAGCGTTGCATAGCCGGTGTGGTTCATCACCACATCAAACAGGACGCGGATCCCCCGTTTGTGCGCTTCGTCCACCAGAGTACGGAGATCATTTTCGGTGCCCATGTTGGCGTCGAGACGGGTCCAGTCCTGAGTGTAATAACCGTGATAGGCATAATGAGGGAAGTCCCCTTTGGTTCCACCGCCCACCCAGCCGTGGATCTGTTCCAGCGGTGAACTTATCCACAGTGCGTTGATGCCAAGTTGTTGCAGATAATCCAGTTTGGTCGTCAGTCCTTTCAGGTCACCGCCGTGAAAGGTACCAATGTCCTGCAGACCATCTTTATGCCGACCGTAGCTGTTATCGTTACCCGGATCACCGTTGACGTAGCGGTCGGTGAGCACGAAATAGACAGTCGCGTTGTGCCATTGAAAGGGGGCTGTACCTTGCGTGTCTGCTGACTCCAGCAGTAATAAACCGTCACTGTTTGCGGCTGGCTGTAAGGTGACCTTGCCATCGCGCACGGTAGCCGTGCGCTGACTGTAAAAATCCCGCACCTGACTGCCTTCCGCGAACGTGTTACCTACCGCAATGGTGAGCGGTTTGTCGTCGCGAACCGGGCATTGACGCTGTGCGGTAGCAGGCGTCGCCGCAACGTCATTTTTCACAGTGAGCATCAGCGTGGGTGTGCCGGAGCGGGTATCTATCTGTAACCGATAATCGCCATCGCGGAAGATCCGCCACGGCGGCGCGTGACCGGTACAGGGTATCAGCGACAGCGTCTGGTTCAGTTTAATGCCATCCGCTGGCTGCCAGCACTGTTGACCATCCTGCAAGGTAAAGGGCTGCGCGCCCTTCTTTAACGCAGCTTCACTGTGCCAGACGCCAGCGCCACTGCTGCTGAAGGGCGGGAAACCGCGGACAGTCCAATCGGCGAGCGCGAGCGTGGGCAAAAAAAGCAGTAACAGCGCGGCGTGTTTCATATGCAGTCCCTGTGAGAGCGATTGTGGCTCAGTTTGCCACGATGGACGTGCGGAGAACTCCTCCCGCAAGACGTATTGCGGGGGAGGAGGGGAAAGGGGGATCGAACCCGGTTTATTTGCGATAAACACCACATTTACGGGAGATTGTTTGTTTTATGTGCAGTTTCTCCGTGACATGATTTCAGAATTGGATTATTTCTGTACGTGCTCTTGCAGGCTATTTTTGGTATGATTTGAGATTCAGCTCTCAAAATTGTGCAAAAAAGAAGGTGTTGGAATGTTCATATCCGACCAGGAGACTTAATGATATCGATACCCATGCGACGACCTGGGGCGACGATACTCATGTTTTTCACCCTGATGTTTTCAGGGGGGGTGCTGGCAAAGACACACACAGCAGAAACAGCGAGTCACAAAGCCCACGTCACTAAGGCAAGCGTAAAAAAACAGGCAAGCAGTAAACAAGAGTATTCTCGCAATAGTGTAAATAGCAGTTCACTTCCTGATTTGCGAAAATACCCTTCCGGAACCCCAAGGAAAAAAGCGTTTCTCCGGACAGTAATGCCTTATATCACCAGCAAAAACTCAGCGATTGCAGCCGAGCGTAACTGGTTGCTCAGTAAACAATACGACAGTCAGTGGTCGCCTGCCGAACGCACGCGTCTGAAGGAACTGACCAAACGCTACAAAGTGAGCTGGTCCGGGAATACGCGCCGTATTCCGTGGAACGTGCTGCTGGAGCGTGTGGACATCATCCCGGACAGCATGGTGGCGACAATGGCGGCAGCGGAAAGCGGTTGGGGAACCTCGAAGCTGGCGCGGACGAACAACAACCTGTTTGGTATGAAGTGTGCCAAAGGGGCATGTAAAAATGGGCCGGGTAAGGTGAAAGGTTACTCTCACTTTGAGTCCGTGCAGGAGTCTGTTGACGCCTATGTTACCAACCTGAATACACACTCTGCGTACGCCTCTTTCCGTAAGTCACGGGCGCAGTTGCGTAAAGCGGATCAGGAAGTGACAGCGACCAACATGATCCATAAGCTGCAGGGTTATTCGACCCGGGGCGCCAGTTACAATAACTATCTGTTTGCCATGTATCAGGACAATCAGCAGTTAATTGCCTCTCATATGTAATCTGCCAAATGCCTTCCACCCGGAAGGCATTTTTCTTTGGGCGCTAAATCAGAACTTCACTGTAGCGGTCGCGATAATCTTTCGGCGTGCTGTCGTACTCCTTGCGGAACACGGAATAGAAATACTGCAACGACGGGTAACCGCACATCTGTGAGATTTCGTTGATCGACAACGATGTCGATACCAGCAGACTGCGGGCTTTTTCCAGTTTCTCCGCATGAATCACCGCGTGAATCGTCTCGCCCACCTCTTCTTTAAAGCGCTTTTCCAGATTCGAACGCGAGATCCCTACCGCATCCAGCACCTGATCCACTTTAATGCCCTTACAGGCATGGTTGCGGATATAGTGCATTGCCTGGATCACGGCCGGATCGTTCAGTGAGCGGTAATCCGTGGAACGCCGCTCCACCACGCGCACCGGCGGTACCAGCAGGCGTTGTAGCGGCAGGGTTTCATTATCCAGCAGGCGGTGCAGCAGTTTCGCTGCCTGATACCCCATCTGCCGCGTGCCCTGCGCCACGGAAGAGAGGGCAACCCGGGAGAGATAGCGGGTGAGTTCTTCGTTATCAATACCAATGACGCACAGCTTTTCCGGCACCGGAATATGCAAATGGTCGCACACCTGCAGTACATGGCGTGCGCGCGCATCGGTTACTGCGATGATGCCGGTTTGCGGCGGCAGTGTTTGCAACCAGTCCGCCAGGCGGTTTTGCGCATGCTGCCAGTTTTCCGGTGCCGTGGTCAGCCCCTGGTACACCACGCCGCGGTATTTTTCCTGCGCCACCAGTTGGCAAAACGCGTACTCCCGTTCAGCAGCCCAGCGTTTACCGCTGGAGGCAGGGAGTCCGTAAAAGGCGAAGCGGTGCACGCCTTTTTCTTTCAGATGCAGGAATGCGCTTTCCACCAGCGCAAAGTTGTCGGTGGCGATGTAGTGCACCGGAGGATAATGTTCGGGGATGTGATAGGAGCCGCCGACGCCGACAATGGGGACATCGACATCCGCCAGCAGGCGCTCTATTTCCCGGTCGTCGTAATCGGCGATCACCCCGTCGCCAAGCCACTCTTTGATGTTTTCGATGCGGGCGCGGAAATCTTCTTCGATAAAGATATCCCACTCCGATTGCGACGCCTGCAAATATTCCCCAACGCCTTCAACCACCTGGCGGTCGTAGGCTTTGTTGGCATTGAATAACAGCGTGATGCGATGGCGTTTCTCAAACATGTCGATTCGCTTCCTGAAGATTCGTCAGTTCTGATTACCATATTCAGCACACTGCCGGATAAAAAAGATCCGGCAGTGTGATCGTCCCGGTATTCGTTGTACTCAGGCCCGACGTTTGGTGGCGGAATCCATCCATACCGCCAGCAGTAATATCGCTCCCTTCACGATGTATTGCCAGAAGGTAGGCACGTCCATCATGCTCATGCCGTTATCCAGTGAGGCCATAATAAACGCCCCCATTACCGCACCCGCTACGCTGCCGATCCCGCCCGCCAGGCTGGTGCCGCCAATCACGCAGGCGGCGATGGCGTCCAGTTCGGCGATATTCCCCGCAGAGGGTGAACCCGCGCCGAGGCGCGAGCTCAGGATCAACCCGGCAATCGCCACCATCAAACCGTTAATGGCAAACACCGCCAGTTTGGTGCGTTCCACATTGATACCGGAAAGGCGCGCCGCTTCCAGGTTGCCACCGATGGCGTAAATACGTCGACCAAAGGCGGTGCGGGTAGCCATAAACATCCCGGCCAGCAGCAGGAAAGCCAGCAGCAGAACCGGCGTCGGGACACCACGGTAGTCATTCAACAACCAAATGGCACCAAGCACAATGACCGCAATAATGGCCTGACGGCCAACGGCGGCGGTGGAGGCAGGTGTTGCCAGGCCGAGAGATTGCCGACGAAGGCGCCCACGCCATTGCCACAGCACAAAGACAACCAGTCCCAGTAAGCCGACACCAAAACCGACGCCATCAGGCAAATAGCTCTGACCGATCTGCGACATCGCTGCGCTGGTGGGGGAAACGGTGGTCCCGTTGGTGATGCCGATCAGCACGCCGCGAAATGCCAGCATCCCGGCGAGCGTGACAATGAACGACGGGACTTTGCGGTATGCCACCCACCAACCATTCCATGCTCCCAGCAGTAAACCGAGCACCAGGGTGACCGCCACGGTCAACGGCAGCGGCCAGCCGAGCCAGACATCAAAAATCGCCGCGGCGCCCCCCAGCAGACCCATCATCGAGCCAACGGAAAGGTCGATTTCGGCGGAAATAATCACAAATACCATGCCCACCGCCAGGATGCCGGTAATGGCAGTCTGACGCAGCAGGTTAGAGATATTGCGCGCGCTCAGGTAAGCACCATCGGTCATGCCGGTAAAGAACAGCATGATTACCACAATCGCCGCAATCATTACAAAGACTTGCAAATTCAGGGATTTTAGCCCGGAGAAGACTCCCGGCGATGCGCTGGATAACTTGATTTCAGACGGGTTGCTTTTCGACATGATGTTCGCTCCTCAGCGCCGCTTCCATGACCTGCTCCTGGGTCAGATTACGATTGATAAGATCGGCCTTTAGCTTGCCTTCGTGCATCACCAGCACCCGATCGCTTAGCCCAAGCACTTCGGGCAGCTCAGATGAGATAACGATGACGGCAATCCCCTGCTGCACCAGTTGGTTAATCAGTTTGTAGATCTCGTACTTCGCGCCGATGTCGATGCCGCGCGTTGGCTCATCAAGGATGAGAATGCGTGGGTTGAGCAACAGACAGCGGGCAAGAATGGCTTTTTGCTGGTTCCCCCCACTGAGGCGACCAATCGCCAGCTCTGGTGAGGAGGTTTTGACTTTCAGACGTTGTAAGGACTGCAAAATGCACGCTTGTTCTGCGGCATCATCCAGGCTGCTCAACGCACCGGTGAACTGGTTTAAGGCCGCCAGCGTAATGTTCTTGCCGACCGCCATCACCGGCACAATGCCATCTTTTTTACGATCTTCCGGCACCATGGCGATACCGTGGGCGATAGCCTGCTGGCAGTTAGAAATCTGTACCGGCTGGCCGTCGAGGTAAATGGTGCCTTCCCAGCGACCGGGCCAGACGCCAAATAAGCACTGCACCGCTTCGGTTCGGCCTGCACCAACCAGCCCGGCGATACCGAGAATTTCGCCACGCTTCAGGCTAAAGGAGATGTCGTTGACACGTTTGATATGGCGGTTAACCGGATGCCAGGCGGTGAGATGTTCGACCCGCAGGATCTCATCCCCTGTGGTATGCGGTTCATTGGGATACAGCGCGGTCAGTTCACGACCAACCATCATGGTAATGATATCGTCTTCACTCATCCCGGCTGCGTCGCGCGTGCCGATGTGCAGACCGTCGCGAATGACGGTGATCACATCCGATATCGCTTTTACCTCGTTGAGCTTGTGGGAAATATAGATGCAGGCGATATCGTGATTGCGCAGATCGCGGATGATATCCAGCAGGATGGCGGTTTCCTGCTCAGTGAGCGAAGCGGTGGGCTCGTCGAGGATCAGCAACCGCACCTGCTTGTTCAGCGCCTTCGCGATTTCCACCAGTTGCTGTTGCCCAAGACCCAAATCTCCCACGCGGGTATCAGGCGAAATGGCAAGGCTGACCTGTTTGAGCAGTTTTTCACAGCGTAGCGTCATCTGGTCATAGTCCATTACGCCGTTACGGGTGATTTCTGTACCGAGAAAGATATTCTCCAGTACCGTCAGATGTTTCACCAGCGCCAGTTCCTGATGGATGATGGCAATGCCTTTGCGCTCGGTATCGCGAATATGGGTGGCTTGCAGGGTTTCGCCCGAAAAGACGATCTCCCCTTCGTAGCTTCCCACCGGATAGATCCCGCACAGCACTTTCATGAGTGTGGATTTGCCCGACCCATTTTCGCCGCACAGCGACAGCACCTCGCCCGCATTAAGCCGCAGGCTGACATTATCGATGGCTTTTACCGCGCCAAAGGCTTTGGTGATGTTCTTCATTTCGAGTAAATAAGGCATGGCTGCTCCACGTCATTCGCTGGTATTACAGCGCCCGAAAGAAATGGCGGAGGGCGCGCCTGTCAAAGGAAACGGCGCGCCACCGTGGTCAGAGCTGATTCTTCTGATGGAAACCGTCTTTGATAACGGTCGCGTCGATGTTGTCTTTGGTCACCTCAATGGGTGTCAGCAGGCGAGCCGGAACATCTTTCAGGCCGTTATTCAGCGAAGCATCCGCCTTCGGTTGTTTGCCATTGCCCAGTTCGACGGCGATCTCTGCCGCCGTGTTGGCAAGCTGGGTGATCGGTTTGTAGACAGTCATGGTCTGGCTACCGTTAATCAGGCGTTTCACTCCGGCAAGATCGGCATCCTGGCCAGAGATCGCTACTTTGCCCGCCAGCCCTTGTGCGCTTAATGCCTGAATCGCGCCGCCTGCGGTCGCGTCGTTAGACGCCACCACCGCGTCTATTTTGTTGTTATTGGCGGTCAATGCGTTTTCCATTATTTTCAGCGCATTTTCCGGTAGCCATCCATCGACCCACTGATCGCCAACAATTTTAATTTTCCCGCTGTCGATATAGGGTTTTAATACTTTCATCTGCCCGGCGCGGAACAGTTTGGCGTTATTATCCACCGGCGAACCGCCCATCAGGAAGTAATTCCCCTGTGGGACTTTACTGACCAGGCTTTGCGCCTGTAATTCCCCCACTTTTTCATTATCGAAAGAAATATAGAAGTCGATGTCGGCATTATTAATCATGCGATCATAAGCCAGTACTTTAATTCCTTCCTGTTTGGCTTCTTTCACGACATTACTTAATACCTGACCGTTGTAAGGAATAATGACCAGCACATCAACGCCACGGTTGATCATATTTTCAATTTGCGACATTTGTGTTTCTTCATTACCGTTGGCGGACTGAACAAACACATTGGCGCCGAGCGATTCTGCTTTTTTTACAAAAATATCGCGATCTTTTTGCCAGCGTTCCAGACGGAGATCGTCAATTGCCATGCCGATTTTCACCTCTTTGGCATGACTGGCGACGCTTGCAAGCAGCAGGGAGGCGCAGAGAGTAAGGCAAAGGTTCTTTATCTTCATAATAGTAATACCTTTTGTAGGGTGGTGAGCGAGATAAAAGAAACATGCACTGCTTTGGACGAGCAAATTCTTCACGCATAATCTCAGGCTGGCAATTACAGATTTTTATCCGGGCATTACGTTTTTTGGTTTATTTCTGGATTTATGACCACGATCTTATTTTAAAAAATGCAAAACCGATTTTGCATAAAAAACGGGAATGCGCAGCGCAGCGGTAACACACATTATTTTGCGAGCCAGCGCACGTTTGAGCATTCTCTCAATGGCAGTGTGAAATAACGTAATTGAGCAACGCAGCATGAGGACCCAGTATTAATGCAGACTTGAACACTCGAAGCATATCTGTCAATGGAGCTCATTATGCAAACCTATTTCGACCAGCTGGATCGCGTTCGTTATGAAGGCCCGAAAACAGCTAATCCTTTAGCGTTCCGTCATTACAATCCGGATGAGTTAGTACTTGGCAAGCGTATGGAAGATCACTTGCGCTTTGCTGCCTGCTACTGGCATACCTTCTGCTGGAATGGCGCGGATATGTTTGGTGTTGGCTCTTTTGACCGCCCGTGGCAACAGCCGGGTGAGGCACTGGCGCAGGCGAAGCGCAAAGCAGATGTTGCTTTTGAGTTTTTCCACAAGCTGAATGTGCCTTACTACTGCTTCCATGATGTGGACGTCTCCCCGGAAGGCGCGTCCCTGAAGGAGTACCTGAACAATTTCGCGCAAATGGTGGATGTGCTGGGTGAAAAACAGCAACAAAGCGGCGTAAAACTGCTGTGGGGCACAGCGAACTGCTTCACCAATCCGCGCTATGGTGCAGGGGCGGCGACTAACCCGGATCCTGAAGTGTTTAGCTGGGCGGCGACACAAGTGGTGAGCGCCATGAATGCGACCCATAAGCTCGGTGGCGAAAACTACGTGCTATGGGGCGGTCGTGAAGGGTATGAAACTCTACTCAATACCGATCTGCGTCAGGAACGCGAACAGATTGGTCGCTTCATGCATATGGTGGTCGAGCATAAACACAAAATCGGCTTCCGCGGTACGCTGCTTATTGAGCCGAAACCGCAGGAACCGACCAAGCATCAGTATGATTATGACGCCGCGACGGTGTATGGCTTCCTGAAACAGTTTGGTCTGGAAAAAGAGATTAAACTCAATATCGAGGCTAACCATGCCACGCTGGCGGGCCATTCCTTCCACCATGAAATCGCTACTGCCATTGCGCTGGGGCTGTTTGGCTCTGTGGATGCTAACCGCGGTGATGCGCAACTGGGCTGGGATACCGACCAGTTCCCGAACAGCGTCGAAGAGAACGCGCTGGTGATGTATGAAATCCTGAAAGCGGGCGGCTTCACCACCGGTGGGTTGAACTTCGATGCCAAAGTACGACGTCAGAGTACCGATAAATACGATCTCTTCTACGGTCATATCGGCGCGATGGATACGATGGCACTGGCGTTGAAAGTGGCGGCGCGGATGGTGGAAGACGGTGAGCTGGATAAACGCGTTGCGAAGCGTTATGCGGGCTGGAATGGTGAACTGGGCCAGCAAATTTTGCAGGGGCAGCTTAGCCTGGCGGAACTGGCGAAGTACGCTGAGCAGCAGAACCTGGCACCGCGCCATCAGAGCGGTCATCAGGAACAGCTGGAAAACCTGGTCAATTACTACCTGTTCGATAAATAACCGGCGCTGCGCCGCAGACAACGCGGCGCAGAACAAAAGGAGTGGTCACTATGTATATCGGGATCGATCTCGGCACCTCTGGCGTGAAGGCGATTCTGTTAAGCGAGCAGGGCGATGTGCTGGCCTCCCATACGGAAAAACTCAGCGTCTCGCGCCCGCATCCTCTTTGGTCGGAGCAGGATCCCGAACAGTGGTGGCAGGCAACGGACCGCGCGATTCAGGCGCTTGGCGCGGCGCACTCGCTGGCGCAGGTGAAAGCCATCGGTCTTGCCGGGCAGATGCACGGCGCAACGCTGCTCGATAGCGAAAACCGCGTACTGCGCCCGGCCATTTTGTGGAACGATGGTCGCTGCGGTGAAGAGTGCGCTTTACTGGAAGCGCAGGTAAAAAATTCCCGCACCATTACCGGCAATCTGATGATGCCGGGTTTTACCGCGCCCAAGCTGCTATGGGTGCAGCGCCATGAACCCGATATCTTTGCCAGGGTGGCGAAGGTCTTACTGCCAAAAGATTACCTGCGCTTGCGTATGGCTGGCGTGTTTGCCAGCGATATGTCCGATGCAGCGGGAACGATGTGGCTGGATGTGGCGAAGCGTGACTGGAGCGATGAGATGCTCACCGCCTGTCATTTATCTCGCGCGCAAATGCCTGCGTTGTTTGAAGGCTGCGAAATCACCGGTGAACTGTTGCCGGAGGTCGCACGGCGCTGGGCCATGCCGGTTGTGCCGGTTGTGGCGGGCGGTGGCGATAATGCCGCAGGCGCGGTGGGTGTGGGTATGGCGGATGCCGGTCAGGCGATGCTGTCGCTTGGCACCTCCGGCGTCTATTTTGCCGTGAGCGAAGGTTTCCTCAGTAAACCGGAAAGCGCGGTTCACAGTTTTTGTCATGCCCTTCCGGGGCGCTGGCATCTGATGTCGGTGATGCTGAGTGCGGCATCCTGCCTGGATTGGGCGGCGAAGTTAACGGGGTTAGGATCGGTGCCGGCGCTGATTAGCGCGGCGGAACAGGCTGACGACAATGCTGGCGATTTATGGTTCTTACCGTACCTTTCCGGGGAACGCACCCCGCATAATAACCCGCAGGCGAAAGGCGTATTCTTTGGCCTGACGCACCAGCATGGCCAAGGTGAACTGGCCCGTGCGGTGCTGGAAGGGGTCGGGTATGCGCTGGCGGATGGCATGGATGTGGTGCACTCCTGTGGCGTAACGCCGCAAAGCATTACGCTTATCGGCGGCGGCGCACGTAGCGCCTGGTGGCGGCAAATGTTGGCAGATATCAGTGGGTTGCAGCTTGATTATCGCACCGGGGGGGATGTCGGCCCGGCGCTGGGGGCGGCAAAACTGGCGCAAATCGCCATTCACCCGCACACGCCGCTGGCAACGCTTCTGCCGCAGCTTCCCATTGAACAGCAACACACGCCGGATGCCGCGCGTCATGCCCACTATGCTTCACGACGGGAGACCTTCCGGCGCATCTATCAGCAACTGCTGCCCTTAATGTCATAGCTTCTGAGCCCGCCGTTATGGTGGGCCTGAATCAGCATAACGTTGTCCTTTTTTGGTATTCGCAGACAGGCAACTCCTTGCCAGAATGGTGTTACACCCACTGAGCAAGGAGTCCTGAAATGTCACGCACCGCCCTTATCAACATCGACACTCAGCAATCTTTTTTCCACCGCGACTACTGGCAGGAGAGTGATTACCCTGCTTTTCAGCAAGCCATTCTGGCGCTGATCGATGGCTGCCAGGCGCGGGGTGTCCCGGTAGTGGATATTTTCCATGTGTCCGACAGTGGCCCGTTTTCTCTCGACAGTGGTTTTGTGGCGCCGATGCCATTTTTACAGCACCAGCCAGCAGTCACTTTCTACAAACATGTGCATAATGCGTTCACTGACACCGGCCTGGATCACTGGCTGCGTACGCGCGATATCAATCACTTGATTATCTGCGGGATCCGCACCGAGCAGTGCTGCGAAACCACCGCGCGTGTGGCGTCGGATCTGGGTTATCGCGTGACGTTCGTCAGCGAAGCGACGCTGACCTTCCCGATGACGCATAAAGGCATTACGCTTGACTGTAACGCGCTGCGTCACCGCACGGAAACCGTGCTGGAAGGCCGCTTTGCTGCCATTAAAACTGTTCACGAAATACTGGAACGCTGATGACCACTGATGTCTGGTTTGTCATGTTGCCCGGCGTACTGGCGCTGGATATGAGCGGCCCGGCGGAGACCTTTGCGCTGGCGGACGCGTTTCGCCTGCATTACATCGGGCCGGAAACAGAGGTGCCAACCTCCATTGGACTGACGATGGGCAATATTGCGCCACTGCCGGAGACGCTACCGGAAGGAAGCCTGTTGGTGCTGCCGGGGGTGTTCGACTCCTCGCGTTTTTTCGATACCCCGCAGGCAAACCTGGTTCGCCACTGGTTGATGCGCATACAACCGCTGATCCACAGTCAGAAAATTACCTTGATGTGCGTCTGTTCCGGTTCCGTGTTGGCGGCAAAAGCCGGGCTGTTGAATGGCATTCAGTGCACCACTCATCATGATGTGGTTGCGCGTCTGCGTGCGATTGCCCCCGCCGCCCAGGTCAAAGAAAATCGTATTTTCATTGAAGATCGCAGCATCTGGACCAGCGCGGGCATTACATCGGGTATCGATCTGGCGTTGCATCTGATTAACCGACTCAGCGGGCCGGAAGCGGCGCTGGCGGTGGCGCGGGAAATGGTGGTCTGGTTTCGCCGCTCCGGTGACGATCCGCAGATTTCGCCGTGGCTGCGATACCGCAACCACCTGCATCCGGCTATTCACCGGGCGCAGGATGCGTTGACGGCTGAGCCACAGCGGGCGTGGCAACTGGCTGAGATCGCCGAGCGGGCGCATGTCAGTCCACGCCATTTAACGCGCTTGTTTCAGCAGCATCTGGGGATCAGCGTACGCGACTATCTGGAGCAGCTCAGGCTGGTCATTGCCGAACAGTGGCTGTTGCAGGGGCATGGCGCGGAGCAAGCGGCGCAGGCGGCCGGGTTTTCCTCTCCGCGCCAGTTACACCGTGCGCGGGCGCGGGGGCTTAACTAACCAAACGGCGTCTGTCGATACGCTGTACCAGCATTGAGAGTGCGAGACTCGCCAGAAGTGTGGCGGCGAAGATCCAGACAATATCGAGCAGCGGCCAGCGTTGCAGCTCAATACCACGGGTGCGTAGTGCGTGGATAATCAGTGCATGAAAGCCGTAAATCCCCAGCGAATGATGCGAAATGAGCGTTAAACCAGGTAACGTACGGCTGTTCAGCGTATTTTTGACCACTGTAAACAGGGCGACAGCGCACAGAAACACCATCGGGCCACAGTAGAGATACCAGGTGTCGGCGAAATTCCCGCGCCATTTCAGCTCGTGTAGCGTTCCGCGTGAAATCACCCACACCGCCAGGACGAACAGGGCTGCACAGGCCCAGGTGAACACGCGTTGTTGCGTATGCATCATGCCAATCGCGCGCCCCAACATACCGTAGAGGATGTAGTAGAAGGTGTCGCCGCCGATGTAAAGATTGATCGGCAACCACTGAAACCCGTCGACTTTCTGCGCCACAGTATTGGGGTTCGCCACAATACCCAGCACCACCACCAGCGCCAGCAACATTCCACCGCTGACGGCTTTCACCTGAATCAGTGGTGAAACGAGATACATCACGATAATCGCGAAGAAAAACCACAGGTGATAAAACACCGGCTTTTGCAGCAGGTACTTCAACGATAACTCACTGTTAATCGACGTGAAAAGCACGATATAGAGCAGCGCGATAGCACTGTAGAACAGCAGGCAGAGTGCGATGCGTAAGAAGTGGCGCGGCTGTGCGCTGCGTTCACCGAAAAAGAGATAGCCGGAGATCATAAAAAACAGCGGTACGCTAACACGAGAAGCCGAGTTCAGGAGGTTGGCGATACCCCAGTCGAAGGGCGTTACACTGCCAGGGTTGGTGATGTACCAGGTGGTGGTATGGATCATCACCACCATCAGACAGGCTATCCCTCGCAGATTATCTATCCAGTAAATTTTCGACTGCATCTGTTCCTCTGGTTCCGTTAAATACTCTCTGACTCGCGGTTGTTTCGCCTGTCCCGTTGGATAATTCTGAGTTTTCCCGTTAGCGCTTGTGCAGTTTTCCACTGATTTGCAAAAATTGTGTTTCCTGACCTTTAAAAATAACAGCCTGCGAACAGAGCGGTGATAAAAATGATGAAGCGTTTTGCCCCGGTACTCATGCTGCTGTTAGTCGGATGCAGCGCATCCCAGGATATTCCCGCTCAAAAAGCGCAAAAAGCGAAGCCAGGTCCATTGCACTCGCTGGAAATGGAACAACTGTGCCGGCAAAATGCCGCGCATCGCTATAACACCGTCGCGCAGCAGATTGATGTGACCGGTTTTGAACAATTTCAGGGCAGCTATGAGATGCGCGGTGTAACGCCCCGTCGTGAAGCGTTTGTCTGCGCTTTTGATTCGGAAGGCCAATTTTTACACCTTTCGATGCGCTAATCAGCCAGGCAACGGCTTTATCCTCCCCGTTTTGCCCAATTTTCCTTAAACAGGTCCGTTTCGTACTGTATATCTTGCAGCCAGCGGGTATACTGGGCGCTTCCTTTAAATCCACACGTATCCAGCACGAAATAATATGCAAAAGTTTGATACCAGGACCTTTCAGGGCCTGATCCTGACCTTACAGGATTACTGGGCTCGCCAGGGCTGCACCATTGTTCAACCTCTGGACATGGAAGTCGGCGCCGGCACCTCCCACCCGATGACCTGTCTGCGCGCATTAGGGCCAGAACCTATGGCTACCGCGTATGTGCAACCTTCCCGCCGTCCGACTGACGGGCGCTACGGCGAAAACCCGAACCGCTTACAGCACTATTACCAGTTCCAGGTAGTGATTAAACCTTCCCCGGACAACATCCAGGAACTGTATCTCGGGTCGTTGAAAGAGCTGGGTATGGACCCGACCATTCACGATATTCGCTTCGTGGAAGATAACTGGGAAAACCCGACGCTGGGCGCCTGGGGACTGGGCTGGGAAGTGTGGCTCAACGGCATGGAAGTGACGCAGTTCACTTACTTCCAGCAGGTTGGCGGTCTTGAGTGCAAACCGGTGACCGGCGAAATTACCTACGGTCTGGAACGTCTGGCGATGTACATTCAGGGTGTCGACAGCGTTTATGACCTCGTCTGGAGCGACGGCCCGCTGGGTAAAACCACCTACGGCGACGTGTTCCATCAGAACGAAGTGGAGCAGTCCACTTACAACTTCGAATATGCGGATGTCGACTTCCTGTTCACCTGCTTTGAGCAATATGAAAAGGAAGCACAGCAACTGCTGGCACTGGAAAACCCGCTGCCTCTGCCTGCTTACGAACGCATTCTGAAAGCCGCCCATAGCTTCAACCTGCTGGATGCGCGTAAAGCCATCTCCGTGACGGAACGTCAGCGCTACATTTTGCGCATCCGCACGCTGACCAAAGCAGTGGCTGAAGCGTATTACGCTTCCCGTGAAGCCCTTGGCTTCCCGATGTGCAACAGAAACAAATAAGAGGCGGCCATGTCTGAAAAAACTTTCCTGGTGGAAATCGGCACCGAAGAGCTGCCACCAAAAGCACTGCGCAGCCTGGCCGAGTCCTTCGCTGCCAACTTTACAGCGGAACTGGATGCGGCGGGCGTTGCGCACGGTGATATCCAGTGGTTTGCTGCGCCGCGCCGTCTGGCGCTGAAAGTGGCGAAACTGGCTGCGTCGCAGCCGGATCGCGAAGTCGAAAAACGCGGCCCGGCGATTGCACAAGCATTTGATGCTGAAGGTAAACCGAGCAAAGCCGCCGAAGGCTGGGCTCGCGGTTGCGGCATTACGGTTGATCAGGCCGAGCGTCTGCGCACCGACAAAGGCGAATGGCTGCTCTATCGCGCGCATGTTAAGGGTGAAAGCGTCGAAACGCTGCTGCCGAACATGGTGGCAACCTCCCTTGGCAAACTGCCGATCCCGAAACTGATGCGCTGGGGCGCGTCTGATGTTCACTTCGTGCGTCCGGTACATACCGTGACTCTGCTGTTGGGCGACACCGTAGTACCGGCGACGATTCTGGGCATTGCCTCCGATCGCGTGATCCGTGGTCATCGTTTTATGGGCGAGCCGGAGTTCACCATCGATAACGCCGATCAGTATCCGCACATTCTGCTGGAGCGTGGCAAAGTCGTTGCTGACTACGCGGCGCGTAAAGCCAAAATCAAAGCGGATGCCGAAGAAGCGGCGCGTAAAATCGGCGGTAATGCCGATCTGAGCGACAGCCTGCTGGAAGAAGTCACTTCGCTGGTGGAGTGGCCGGTGGTGCTGACCGCGAAATTCGAAGAGAAATTCCTCGCTGTTCCGGCGGAAGCGCTGGTTTATACCATGAAGGGCGACCAGAAGTACTTCCCGGTTTATGGTAACGACGGCAAGTTGCTGCCTAACTTTATCTTTGTGGCCAACATTGAGTCGAAAGATCCGCAGCAGATTATCTCCGGTAACGAGAAAGTGGTGCGCCCGCGTCTGGCGGATGCCGAGTTCTTCTTCAATACCGACCGCAAAAAACGTCTTGAAGATCATTTGCCGCGTCTGCAAACCGTGCTGTTCCAGCAGCAACTGGGTACGCTGCGCGACAAGACCGATCGTATTCAGGCGCTGGCGGGCTGGATTGCTGCACAGACGGGCGCTGATGTGAATCATGCCACCCGTGCGGGTCTGCTCTCCAAATGCGACCTGATGACCAACATGGTGTTTGAGTTTACTGACACCCAGGGCGTGATGGGCATGCACTATGCGCGTCATGATGGTGAAGCAGAAGATGTTGCCGTTGCGCTGAACGAGCAGTATCAGCCACGTTTTGCCGGTGATGAACTGCCGTCCAACCCGATTGCCTGTGCGCTGGCGATCGCCGATAAGATGGACACCCTGGCGGGTATTTTCGGTATCGGGCAGTATCCGAAAGGCGACAAAGACCCGTTCGCACTGCGCCGTGCTGCGCTGGGCGTACTGCGTATTATCGTTGAGAAAAACCTGGCGCTGGATCTGCAAACCCTGACCGAAGAAGCGGTGCGTCTGTATGGCGACAAGCTGACCAACGCCAACGTGGTCGATGATGTGATCGACTTTATGCTGGGTCGTTTCCGCGCCTGGTATCAGGACGAAGGCTACAGCGTTGATACCATTCAGGCTGTGCTGGCGCGTCGTCCGACCAAACCGGCGGACTTCGATGCGCGCATGAAAGCGGTGTCCCATTTCCGTACGCTGGAAGAAGCTGCTGCGCTGGCCGCTGCCAACAAGCGTGTGTCCAACATTCTGGCGAAGTCCGATGAAACGCTGAACGATACTGTTCACGCATCGGTACTGAAAGAAGCGGCGGAAATCAAGCTGGCGGGCAACCTGGTCGTTCTGCGCGATAAACTGCAACCGTACTTTGCGCAAGGCCGTTATCAGGAAGCGCTGATCGAACTGGCGGCACTGCGCGAGCCGGTGGATGAGTTCTTTGAGCAGGTGATGGTTAACGCCGAGGATAAAGACGTGCGTATCAACCGCCTGACACTGCTGGCGAAGTTACGCGAATTGTTCCTGCAGGTTGCGGATATTTCTCTGCTGCAGTAACGATAGCTGTCATAAAAAAACCCGCTTCTGGCGGGTTTTTTTTGCTGCCGATTCAGGCATGAGGCGGGATTTCCCCTCCCGTCACGCGGGCGTACGGAGAGAACTTTCTGAAGGTCGTTTTGACGCGCACGGTATTGCGTCCGGCGCGTTTCGCTGCGTACAACGCGTTATCTGCGCTCTGGATCAACTGGCCATATTCCGCGTGATTTTTCTGGCAATGACTGGCAACGCCGATGCTGACGCTGACGATGCCGTCGGGCGCATTAGCATGGGGTAAGTCCAGTTGCTGTACGCTGGTGCGCAGTTTCTCAGCGATCTCCACCGCGTCGGCTGAGCGAGTTTCCGGCAACAGTGCACAGAACTCTTCACCGCCGTAGCGGAACAAGATATCGCACGGGTTTTGCAGCGCACCGCGCATGGCATTCGCAACTTTTTGCAGGCACTCGTCGCCGCGCTGGTGACCATAACAGTCGTTGTACAGTTTGAAGAAGTCGACATCAATCAACAGCAGCGATAACGACTTGTTATTGCGTTTGCTGGCCCGCCATTCTCGCTCAATGCAGAGATCGAAATAGCGCCTGTTACCCACACCGGTCAGGCCATCAGACAGGGATTGCGCCAACAGTTCGTGCGCCTGATCGCGTAGCAGGGATTCACGGCGAACAGCGGCACTGACATCAACAATCTGAATCAGGCAGTAGCGCTCTTCATCGCCCAACGGAACAATGGTGATGGCCTGACTCAGGCGCGCGCCCGGTCGGGCAGGTTCGGCATAGAGCGGGAAAGGTGAACGGTGCAAAGATTGAGAAAGCAGTGAAGATAAATTGTGACTGATCGCCTGACGGATAGCATCACCGACGCGGTGATATTCTAAGTCCGGGAATACACTAAAAAAATCCTCGCCGGTGGTGTCACTGGCTGCATAACCCGTGTGCGCTTCTAACCACGCATTCCACTGGGTAATACGATAGTGTGCATCCACGATGATCACACCGAGGCTGAGGGCTGAAAATGCATCCAACAACAACTTATCTTTCATGATCATTACATTCCGTCTGGAACACTGCCGGATTCTAAACGGCTGATATAAAGCCGGATTTGCTCGCGTAAGTCACGCAACGCAGACATATCAAGAATAAACGCCAGATACCCTTGGATTTGCTGCCGCTCGAGTGAAAAATCGATGCGTAGCATCATGACCAGCGGATCGCTGTCATCCTTATTCGGGTTGAGGATCTGCTTGCTGCTGCCAACCCGCACGACGGGCAGAGATCCTTGCAGCTCTTGCTGGAACATGTTGGCCAGCGTCCCCACACAGGCATTGAGCACGATATTGCCTATCTCGCTCATGGCTTCACGTTCCATCTCCCCCAATTCATGGGCCGGGATCATGTCGCCTACCATCATGCGCACGATTTCAAAGCTGGCCTCTTCAGGAAACATCAGAATCGCTTCAGTGGCGTACGCACCCTCATAATGCTGGCTGATGCCAAACAGCGATATTCCTGCACCCAACTCATCTGCGGCTTCAGAGCGAGGAGCGAAGCGGATTGTAGGAACAGACATGCGCACTTCTTCATTGACGATACTGCTCATCGCGGCGGCGGCGTGACCGACGCCAATGTTGAAGATCTCCATCAGGCTGTCAGATTCGATTTCGCTGATATCCGGCAATTCGCTCATCACGGGGTCTCCAGGCTATTCAATAACTCATGGAGCTGAGGTTCTTTCAGCGGTTTTGACAGAAAACCGAGGCCGAGTTCTTCCGCAGCGGCTTGTATTGAGTGCTGAACGTTCGCCGTTAACAGAACAATGTACGTTTCAGGGTGGGTTTTGCGAATGCGCGCTGCGGTTTCAATGCCGCCGATACCGGGCATATTCACATCCAGCAGGATTAACCAGGGATGATCCACCGACGCCAGTTCGATGGCCTCTTCACCGGTGCCAGCTTCATCAATTTTCCAGTCGCTATGCAGGTTCGTTATATATTGTCGGGAAATCATTCGTGACAGACGGCTGTCATCAACAATCAGAACATATCTGGACATCATTCATTCTCTTTAAATGGTCCATTGGCACAACCGCAGCGCAATGCACCGTTCCTCTGGGGGTCTCTCTTCCCTGATGAATGACTTTGTTCGATCCAACAGGCTCACGCGTGCGGCATAAATTTTTGTCTGATCGTTTCCTTTCTGAAGCTGAGCATCTGGACAACACGCACGGCCTGCTGCTTTCAGTTAAGTCACCTTACTCATCGGCAAAAAGATGCAAATAATTAGCCCCTTTAAGACGAGTGGTGAAAATTTAATCTTGAAGGGAGGATGGGGTGTGGCTATTCTTAGCCCCGACGAACTTCTCGTCTCACTGGAGCGCACCCGGAAAATGAACAAACACCACTGATGAATCCATATCCTTGCGACATGCGATGGCATGTGCGGGGGCGTTTTTGATTTCATTCAGGAGTGTTTATGGCTCATTGTGCGCAGCCCTCTGCTTTTATTCTGCACCAGCTCACCTGCCAGTTTGCGACAGGCGAGACGCTTTTTGGCCCTTTCAATTTGTCGCTTGAACCTGCATTGTGCGGTCTGGTCGGCCGTAACGGATCCGGTAAAACGCAGCTATTACGTATGCTGGCGGGCCTGGAAACACCGACTTCCGGGCATATCGAGTGCGTGGGTTCACGGGCATACGTTGCTCAACAACATGCGATCTCTGCGACTACCACGCTTGCGGATCTGCTCGGTTATGGCGAGGCTTTTGCCGCCCGTCTGCGGGTGGAACGCGGTGAGTATCGACCTGACGACCTCGAAAGTCTGGATGGCTTTTGGGATCTCCAGGAGCGCCTGACAGCCGCATTTGCTGAAGCCAGCCTGCCTGCGTTTGAACCCGGTCGCTATGCCATCACGCTAAGCGGTGGCGAGCGTATGCGTGCGTTACTCTGCGGTGCGTTGATGGCGGATGCCGATTATCTGCTGCTTGATGAACCGACCAATCATCTCGACAGAGCCGGACGTGAGTGGTTTTACGCCTGTTTATCCCGGCGGCGTGGCGGCGCGTTGGTTGCCACTCATGATCGGGAACTACTGGCACTGATGTCCCGTATTCTGGAGTTATCGCCAGCGGCAGGGTTGCGCAGCTATGGCGGAAATTATGCGGATTACCAACGCCAGCGGGAGAGCGAGCAGCAAGCTGCCCAGGCCTTGTTGGAACATGCTGTCACTGAGCGTCGGCGTACCCGCAGCCGATTACAACGTGAGCATGATGCCAGCCAACGTCGTTCGGCACAGACCTTACGTACGGTAGACACGCTGAATATTGCGTCGTTTGAGCGGGTAAAATACAAGAACGCAGCGAAAGAGCGTCCCGGCAGTTGGCGTAAACAGCATCGTGAACAAAACGATACGCTCAATATCGCTGTTAACCAGGCGCGCGAGCGGGTGATGGAAGAGGCGCCGGTGCTGTTCACGCTACCTGGCAATCGTCTTGCGGAGGGGAAACAGGTATTGGTGATGGAAGATCTGGTATTGCCATATGCTGAACTTCCCCCGCTGAACTGGCGTATGGATGGGCCGATGCGTGTTGCCGTCCGCGGGCCAAATGGTTGTGGCAAATCAACTCTGTTAAAACTGATTCTGGGCGAACTGGCCCCGCTGTCTGGCAAATGTCATCTTTCGGTCGTTCCCGCTTACCTTGACCAACATTTGTCGCAGTTGGATCTCACACTGTCGGTCATAGCTCACTTGCGTCTTGATGACACCCCGCTGGATGAGGGGGCGTTGCGTACCCGTCTGGCGCAGCTTCAGCTTGGTGCGGATAAAGTGACGCTGCCTCTGGCGGCGCTCAGTGGTGGGGAGCGTTTGAAAGCGGCGCTGGCCTGCGTGTTGTGGCGCCGTGAAGCAACGCAGCTATTACTGCTGGATGAACCGACAAACCATCTCGATTTGACCTCCACGCAGGCGATTGAAGCTGCACTGGCGGCCTTTCCCGGCGCGATGCTGGTGGTATCGCATGATGAGGCGTTTCTTCAGGGATTAAAGCTTACGCATTCATTAACGTGGCGAGAAACAGGGTGGTATTGCGAAGGCGATTGAGGTGGACGTAAACCCCCGACCTGGCGGGGGTTATATCTTCCTGAAATCATTCAATTAACTGTTTGCTTAGTGTTGGATTTGCATGAATCAGACGCATCAATTTCATTTCGGTGGCGGTGGGTTTTACACGTCGTGATTCCCACTCCTGAACCATGGCCACACTGACTCCCATTGCACGTGCGAAATCATCAATTTTCAACCCGGTTCCCCGGCGTAATTGTTCAAACTCGTTAAAGGAATTCGGCTTTTGGCTCAGGATAACCGCCTGCGTTATCTCTTTTTTGAAAACAATCTGTTCCAGACTACTTAGCAGTTCAACCATAGGATCTTTATATTCCATTGAGAACTCCTCTTAAAATCACACAGCGGGATCGTGATACATCTCACTAAGGATAGTCGGGAAAAGTCCTGGTGTGTGGTGGTCGCAGTGATTTATCGTGCGGTAAACGCGTTTTAATGCGCATGAAATGCATCTTCAGGCACTTTTTTCCGCTTAATTGCTTGATTCCTCAAATGCTGAATGCAGATAGACTTTTTTTGTAAATCGTCAGCGAAAAGTGGCATGAAGACGATTGCGTGGCAAAGCGCAGGTAAACCTCCTGCCGGTGGCTTTTTTCCGCCCAGGAATGTAAGGAAGGGGTATCTTGCAACGCTGACCTGGACTATCCTTGTAAGCCACTGGCACACGGGTGCCGATGTGCGCTTTTTTGGGTGAAAGGAGTAATGAAATGGCGACAGGAAAGTCCTGCTCTCGCTGGTTTGCGCCTCTTGCGGCGTTATTAATGGTAGTTAGCCTGAGTGGGTGTTTCGACAAAGAAGGCGATCAGCGCAAGGCGTTTATCGATTTCCTGCAAAATACCGCGATGCGGAGCAGCGAACGTCTGCCAGCCCTGACGGCGGATCAGAAAAAACAGTTTGGCCCGTTTGTGTCCGATTATGCGGTCATTTACGGCTATTCCCAGCAGGTAAATCAGGCGATGGATTCAGGTCTGCGCCCGGTAGTGGACAGCGTTAACGCGATTCGCGTACCGCAGGATTATATGACGCAGCGCGAGCCGCTCCGTCAGGCCAATGGTTCTCTCGGCGTGCTGAGCCAGCAACTGCAAAACGCAAAAATGCAGGCGGATGCGTCACATGCGGCGTTGAAACAGGCCGATGATCTGAAGCCGGTTTACGATCAGGTGTTTACCAAAGTGGTCACCAACCCCGCTAACGCGCTGCAACCGCTGATCCCGGCGGCGCAAATCTTCACGCAGCAACTGGTGCAGGTGGGGGATTTTATTGCCCAGCAGAATAACCAGGTGAGCTTTGTCGCCAATGGTATTCAGTTCCCGACCTCTCAGCAGGCCAGCCAGTACAATGCGCTGATTGGCCCTCTGGCGGCGCAGCATCAGGCCTTTACTCAGGCCTGGACCGCGGCCGTAAATGCCACCCAGCAGTAAGCCGGGCGGGCAAAAAAAGAGGCGCTATGGCGCCTCTTTTTTATGGTGCATCCGGCAGGGGGTTAGCGTGCCGCCTGTGGGTTGACGCAGTTTTTTTCTACCTTGCCATTCAGCGCATCAATCAGGTTATCCACCGCGCAGGCCGCCATATTGTAGCGTGTCTCATGGGTTGCCGAACCAATGTGCGGCAGTGCCACCACATTCGGCAGCGACAGTAACGGCGAGTCTATTGGCAACGGCTCTTTTTCGAAAACGTCCAGACCAGCGGCCAGGATCTCGCCGTTACGCAATGCTTCCACCAGTGCCGTTTCATCAACGACCGGCCCACGGCCTGCGTTAATGAAAATGGCGGATTTTTTCATTATCGCGAACTGCTTCTCGCCAATCAGGTGATGTGTTTCTTCCGTGAGCGGCAGCACCACGCAGACAAAGTCGGACTCTTTCAGCACGGTTTCCAGGTCGCCATAGCGCGCCTGAAAGCGTTCTTCCGCTTCCGTATGATGGCGGCGGGCATTATAGAGAATCGGCATACCGAAGCCGAAATGTGCGCGCTGCGCCAACGCCAGGCCAATACGGCCCATCCCGATAATCCCCAGGGTTTTGTGGTGCACATCCACGCCAAACCAGTCAGGACCAATGCTGGAGGTCCACTCGCCCACTTTCACGCGTTCAGCGACTTCCACCACCCGACGGGCGCTGCTCAGTACCAGCGCCATCAGGGTGTCGGCAACGGTTTCCGTCAGTACGGTGGGTGTGTGCATTAGCACGATATTACGTGCGTTCAGCGCATCCACATCAAAGTTGTCATAGCCCACGGAAATGGTCGATGTTGCCCGCAGTTGCGGCATCTTCTCCAGCAGCGCCTGGTCCACTTTTTCACTGGAACCCAGCAGGCCTTGCGCACTGGCGAACGCGTCGGCGAACTGCGCGACAGTTTCTGGCTTCAGATCCGGCACACGCGTGACGGAAAAGTGCGTTTCCAGGCGTTGTTGCAGAACATCGGGCAAGGCTTTGTACAGGATGATGGACGGCTTCATGCGGTTCTCCCTTGTGATGATGCGCCTGCCTGAATCACGGTATTGTTAGCAGGCTTAACAATTAAAGTAAGCCACACAGAGGCGAAAAGCGCTACCCCCATGAAAATGTACGAAGCAGCCGGACTGCCTGTGGCTCCATTCAGATAACCCACGAACCACGAGCCGCAGAAGGAGCCCAGCGCCCCCATGCTGTTGATGAGCGCCATCGCTCCACCGGCGACATTGCGCGGCAGCATCTCCGGAATAATGGCGAAGAAGGGCCCATAAGGGGCATACATTGCCGCCCCGGCGACAACCAACAGGGTGTAGGAGATCCAGAAATGGTTGGCTCCGACCGCCCAGGAGCCAATAAAAGCAAACGCGGCAATCAGCAGCAATGGCCAGACGAACAGTTTACGGTTTTGCAGCTTGTCTGATGCCCATGAGGCAAGGATCATCGCCAGCGTCGCCGCCAGATAAGGCACTGCAGAGAGCCAGCCCACTTCGACCATGCCAAGGTTTTCACCGCCGCTTCGAATAATCGAGGGCAGCCACAGCACAAAACCGTATACGCCGATGCTCCAGGCAAAATATTGCAGGCACAGCAGCACTACATTGCGGGAACGGAATGCTTCACCGTAGTTGCGAACGGCTTTAATACCTTGCTGTTCTTTATCAAGCTGTGCCTGAAGCGCGGCTTTTTCATCCCCGGAAAGCCAGGTGGCCTGCGCAGGTTTATCTTTCACCAGCACCCACCAGCAAAAGGCCCAGATCACCGCCGGAATGCCTTCAATAATAAACATTTCGCGCCAGCCAAAAGACTGGATCAGATAGCCGGAAACCACCGACATCCACAGTACAGTCACCGGGTTACCGAGGATCAGGAACGTATTGGCGCGTGAGCGCTCTGATTTGGTAAACCAGTTGCTGATATAAATCAGCATCGCCGGCATCACCGCCGCTTCTACCACGCCGAGAATAAATCGGATGGCGGCCAGCATCGGGATATTGCTTACCATCCCGGTGAGCGAGGCGCAGCCACCCCATAAAATCAGGCAGATAAAAATCAATTTGCGTACGCTGCGGCGTTCTGCGTAAACCGCACCGGGGATCTGGAAAAAGAAATAGCCAAGGAAAAAGAGGGCGCCGAGCAGTGAAGAGACGCCTTTGGTGATACCCAAATCGTCATTGATCCCGGCGGCAGAGGCGAAGCTGAAGTTCGCCCGATCGAGATAGGCCAGACTGTAGGTAATAAACACAATCGGCATGATGTACAGCCAGCGTTTTGAAGCATTAGTCGCATTATTCATAATATTGCCTCTGGAGTGGAGGTTGTTTGCCGTCTGTATGTAGGGTACAGCGCGGTAGTGAGTTGCGATAAAACGGGCGCTAACGTTATAACGCCCCGAGTTGTTCACGCGTTGGCAATCCCTCGCTGTCTCCCGGCACCTGTATTGCCAGTGCGCCAATAGCATTACCCCGACGCACGGCGTCAGGCAGGGATTTGCCTTCCAGCAGGGCGCTGATCACGCCCACGGCGAAGCCATCTCCGGCACCGACGGTGTCCACCACGTTTTCCACTTTTACCGGCGCGACCGCTCCCTGTTCGCCGCTGGCCGTTTTAAACCACGCGCCATCCGCCCCGGTCTTGATCACCACTGCCTTCACGCCGTGTTGCAGGTAGAAATCAGCGATACCTTCAGGGGTACGCTGGCCGGTGAGAACGATGCCCTCTTTGAGCCCCGGCAGCACCCAGTCGGCCTGAAAAGCGAGATGGTTCAGCTTCGTTACCATTTCCGCCTCGCTACGCCATAACACCGGGCGCAGATTAGGATCAAACGAGATGCTCTTACCCTGCGCTTTCATGCTCCGCGCGGCATGGTCCAGTAATGCATAAGAGGTGGTCGACAATGCCGCCGCTACCCCGCTCAGATGCAGATGACGTGCCTGGTGAAAGGCAGCGGCATTAAAATCTTCTGGCGACAGGTGACTGGCAGCGGAACCTTTACGGAAATACTCGACGATGGGATCGGTTCCATTTTCAGCTTTCGATTTCAACTGAAAACCCGTTGCGTAGCGCCCGTCGAGGGTCACACCGGTACTATCGATTCCCTCTTTACGCAATGTGTTGAGAATAAAATGGCCAAAGCTGTCATCGCCAACACGGCTGACCCAACTCACTTTTAACCCAAGCCGTGCCAGCCCGGTTGCGACATTCAGTTCCGCGCCGGCCGCGCGTTTAATAAACTGCGTCGCATCAGCAAGCGTGCCGGTTTCGGTGGCGACAAACATCGCCATCGCTTCACCGACAGTGATCACATCCAACGGGTTATGCATGGCGTGGCTCCTCACGTAATAAGTTGACGTAATAACGGGTGACGTCGATGGGGGAATCCCCGGTAAGCGGGAATTCAATACCGCGTGGCGCATCGGCGGGTAAGGCATTAAGCAGGGCTAACCAGCGAGGGTCGGCCTGGTCCGGCGGCACCGCGCGAAAACGTTCGCCATCGGCGACGGCGGCTTTGACATGGATATAGCTGACGGCGGGAGCAAGCTGGCGGGCGGCCTGTTCAGGCGCATCTCCTGCCCATAACCAGTTGCCGGTATCAAAGGTCAGCGTGACCGGCAAAGCTTGGGCCTGGCAGGCTGCCTGAAAACGTTGCATCGCCGCCAGTGTGCCGCATGCTGTTTGATCGTTTTCCACCACCAGCGCAACCCCACTGCTCGCCAGCCAGTCGCCCAACGTTGCCAGCACGGCACTGTCCTGAAAATGACCAAGCGAGACTTTCAGCCACAGCGCGTTGAGCAAGCGTGTTTCTTCCAGCAGCGCGGGTAAACAGGGATTGAGCGCCCCATCTGCCAGGCACAGCGGCTCGGGAGCAGAATAACAGGCCAGCAGATTGTTGACTTCGACGGCGAACGCCAGCGAAGGCAGATGCGCCAGTTCCTCGTCGCTCAGCAGTTCACGGCGGATTTCCACGCCGTCGGCACCCGCATTGGCAATGATCGGCAGGACGGCAATCTGCCCACCCTGCGCGTGAAGGTAGTCATGGCCGTAGGCGGTGGTGACGACGATAATTTTTCTTGGCATAGTCCGGCTCCAGGCATCGACATTGCGTTCATCTGCCTTTAACGCTAGATGGAACCGGTTCCAAAGAAAAGATCACAATGGTGAAATTATGATCGTCATCACGAAGGTTATTAGCGGGATGTGGAGCCGCGAACGATCAGTTCGCCGGAGAAAACCTGTTCGCGCACCGTGTCGCTGTGGCCTTCAATACGGCGAACCACCTGCTCTACGGCAGCATAACCGATTTGCCAGGTTGGCTGTTTGAGAGTGGTGATACCCACTCCTGCCAGCTCGGCCCACTCCAGTTCATCAAAACCGAGCAAACCGATATCGCTGCCCCAGTTCAGACCAATGCGCTTTAACGAGCGGGCAACCTGCAGGGTAAGCGCGCCGTTGGCGGAGATGATCGCTTTACGCATTCCCCGGTGGCTGGCATGAAACTGGCGCAGAGTATTGTCCATTTGCGCGGCTTCATGCAGCGGCGTTTCGGCGTTTTCCGCCACCATACCTGGGTAGCGGGCGAGGGTGGTGTGAAAGGCGCTCAGCCGCTCGCGGCGGGTATTCACCGTGCCCAGCGGTTCGCTCAGAAACAGCAACGCTTCAAAACCCTGTTCAATGAGATGTTCGGTCGCGGTGGTGGCGGCTTGCGTGTTATCCAGCCCGACAACATCGCAGGCAAAGTCAGGGATTTTGCGATCGATTAACACCATTGGCAGCGACGATTGTTGCAGGCGATTCAGCCCCTCTTCACGCATCCCCACCGCGTTGACCACAATACCTTCCACCTGGTAACTGCGCAGAAGATCGAGATAGTGCAGTTCCTGATCCACTTCGTTGTTGGTGTTACACACCAGCGGGGTGAACCCCTTTTCGCGGCACGCCGCTTCGATGCCGCTTAACACATGCACGGAATAGGGATTGGTGATATCGGCGATGATCAGGCCGATAAGGCGCGTGCGCCCGCGTTTCAGTCCGCGCGCCATCAGGCTTGGGCGGTAATCCAGTTCGGCGATCGCCTGTTCAATTCGCGCCAGCAGATTGTCGGAAAGCAGGTGTTTTTCACCGTTCAAATAGCGGGAAATACTGGTTTTGCCCGTTTTCGCTGCTTTTGCGACATCGCTGATGGTGGCGCGCGTCGTTTTCGCCATGATTGCTTCCCTCGCCATGAACGTGAATATGTGCCCACACCTTAGCGCGAAATGGCGGGCAATCAAGCACTAAGATAAGCTCTGCACGTTGCTTATCACCCGCAGTGAGGGTGTCATGACGTTTAATTCTTTGCTATCTCGCCGCCGCCGTGGATGATAGAACGCAAAGAAGGATACATTCAAAGCGGCGAACAACCGCCGCCACCTGCAAGCTATTCAGGAGCGCGCTTTGGCAAACCCTGCTATCAAAACGATTCTAACTGCAGCCCACTGGGGGCCTATGCTGGTCGACACTGACGGCGAAAAGGTTCTCGCGTCCCGTGGCGCACTGCCAACCCGTCACCCCAACTCACTGCAAACCGTGGTGCAGGATCAGGTACATAGCGAAACGCGTGTGCGCTATCCAATGGTGCGGAAAGGTTTTCTGGCCTCGCCCTCAAACCCGCAGGGTGTCCGTGGGCAGGATGAGTTTGTACGCGTGAGTTGGGACGAGGCGCTGGAGCTGATTCATCGACAGCATAAACGTATTCGCGACACGTACGGGCCGGCGTCCATCTTTGCCGGTTCCTACGGCTGGCGCTCGAACGGTGTGCTGCACAAAGCGGCGACGTTGTTACAGCGGTATATGAGTCTGGCAGGTGGCTACACCGGGCATCTTGGGGATTATTCCACCGGGGCCGCGCAGGCGATTATGCCGTACGTCGTCGGCAGCAACGAAGTGTACCAGCAGCAGACCAGCTGGCCGTTGATCCTTGAACACAGCGATGTGGTGGTGCTGTGGAGCGCTAACCCGCTCAATACGTTGAAGATTGCCTGGAACGCCACCGATGAGCAGGGCATCCCTTACTTTGACGCGCTGCGCAAAAGCGGCAAGCGGGTCATCTGCATCGATCCGATGCGCTCGGAAACCGTCGACTTCTTCGGTGAGAGTATTGAGTGGATTGCCCCGCACATGGGCACGGACGTGGCCTTAATGCTCGGTATCGCCCATACGCTGGTGGAGAATGGCTGGCAGGATGACGACTTTCTCTCCCGTTGTACCGTCGGTTACGACACGTTCGCCACTTACCTGACCGGTGAGCGCGATGGCGTGGCAAAAACTGCTGAATGGGCAGCGAGCATTTGCGGCATAGAGGCGGCTAAAATCCGCGAACTGGCCACCATTTTCCATGAAAACACCACGATGCTGATGTCGGGGTGGGGGATGCAGCGCCAGCAGTTTGGCGAACAAAAACACTGGATGCTGGTCACCCTCGCTGCCATGCTCGGGCAGATTGGCACCCCTGGCGGGGGTTTTGGTCTCTCTTACCATTTCGCGAATGGCGGTAACCCGACGCGACGTGCAGCGGTGCTGGCATCCATGCAGGGTACGGTGAAAGACGGTGTCGATGCGGTGGATAAAATTCCCGTTGCCCGCATTATTGAGGCGCTGGAAAACCCCGGTGCGCCGTACCAGCACAACGGGATGGATCGCCACTTTCCGGATATCCGCTTTGTCTGGTGGGCAGGCGGCGCTAACTTTACCCACCATCAGGATACCAACCGGCTCATCCGCGCCTGGCAGAAGCCAGAGTTGGTGGTCATTTCCGAATGCTTCTGGACGGCGGCGGCGAAGCACGCCGATATCGTGTTGCCCGCTACCACCTCGTTTGAACGCAACGATCTGACCATGACCGGCGATTACAGCAACCAGCATCTGGTGCCGATGAAACAGGTCGTCGCGCCGCAGTATGAAGCGCGGGATGATTGGTCGGTGTTTGCTGAGTTGAGCGAGCGTTGGGAAGCCGGTGGCCGCGAGCGTTTTACGGAAGGGAAAAGCGAACTGCAATGGCTGGAGACGTTTTATAACATCGCTGCACAGCGCGGAGCCAGCCAGCACGTGACGCTGCCGCCGTTTGATGCGTTCTGGCAAGCCAATCAGTTGATTGAGATGCCGGAGAGTGAGCAGAACGCGCGCTTCGTGCGCTTTGGCGATTTCCGCCGCGACCCGCAAGCGAATCCGCTGAAAACGCCGAGTGGGAAAATCGAAATCTTCTCGCAACGTATCCAAAGCTTTGGTTATGCGGATTGCCCGCCGCATCCGATGTGGCTGGAGCCGGACGAATGGCACGGTAACGCCAAACCGCAGCAGTTGCAGGTGTTATCTGCGCATCCGGCGCATCGCCTGCACAGTCAGCTCAACTTTAGCCGCTTGCGTGAGGAATATGCCGTCGCAGGCCGCGAACCGGTGACCATGCATCCACAGGATGCCCGGGCGCGGGGCATTGCGGCGGGCGATGTGGTGCGTGTGTGGAATGGGCGCGGCCAGGTGTTGGCCGGTGCCGTGGTGACTGAAGGCATTAAGCCTGGCGTTATCTGCATTCATGAAGGTGCATGGCCGGATCTCGACCCGGCGGCGGGGGGCATCTGTAAAAACGGTGCGGTGAACGTGCTGACCAAAGATTTGCCCAGCTCGCGTCTGGGCAACGGTTGCGCGGGTAATACGGCGCTGGCATGGGTAGAGAAATACCAGGGCCCGCCGCTTACGCTGACGGCGTTTGATCCGCCTGCCAGTTCATGATCCACGTCGGGTGGTGTGTTTCTTCCTGCCATGCGCTGTCTTCAATACGAAAACCCTGCGCATGGTAGAAGTTCACCGCCCGTTCGTTTTTCTGATACACCTCAAGGCTTAGCCAGGGAAAGCGCTGTTTGGCATGATCCATCAGCGCCTTACCAATTCCCTGGCCTATGGCGGTAGGGCGCACGAACAGCGCGCCAATAAACTGCGCATCCATAACGCTGATAAACCCTTCCAGTGTCCCGTTTTTTTCCCATACCCAGGTTTTCGCCGACGGAAGGTAAGCGTCGCGCACCAGCGCTTCGCTCTCGTACCAGTAGCGCACCTCAATAAACGGATGCGCATAGATAGTGCTTTCCAGCCATAAGTTCAGCAGCGGTGACAGATCCTGACTACGCCACGCGCGGATCATGCTGTCCCCCGGGGTGGCAGAGGCAGCCGGTAATATGATCGTTAACCAGACCGCAGGCTTGCATAAAGGAGTAACAGATGGTGGTGCCGACGAATTTGAAGCCACGTTTTTTTAGCGCCTTTGATAATGCATCTGACGCGGGTGTTGACGTTGGGATTTCACTCAGTGCGGCAGCGCTTGTGATTTGCGGTGTGTGGTCGACGAAGCCCCAGACAAAATCTGAAAATGATTCGCCGTTTTGCGCCATCGACAGGTAGGCGCGGGCGTTGCCAATGATCGCTTCAATCTTGCCGCGATGGCGAATAATTCCGGCATTTTGCAGCAGATGTTCCACATCCTCAGCCGTCATTGCTGCCACACGTTCAGGGTCGAACTGATGGAACGCGTTGCGGTAATTTTCGCGTTTTTTCAATACGGTGATCCACGACAACCCGGCCTGTTGCCCTTCCAGGCAGATCATTTCAAACAATTTTTTGCCGTCCTTTTCCGCAACTCCCCACTCCGTATCGTGGTAAGCAAGATAGAGCGGATCCTGAGTGACCCAACCACAACGTTGCATAGTGTTACTCCGTTCGCGATATATTCAAATAATCGTCAGCCTGTCTTGACGAGTGTGTTAAAAAGGCAATAGTTAAATAAGGGTTATAGACCCGCCAAAAACGATAACTATTACGCCGGATCCGGCTCTTTTTCTGGAGTCGCATATTGATGAGAATAACCAATAGTGGCCTCTCGCTTGCACTGGTGCCTGTCTGTCTCTTTTTTTGCCAGGCGGCAATAGCCTGGCAGCAAGAATATTCTGTTACCGGGCATCAGAGTACGCCGCCTGAACGCTATATCTGGGATAGTGAACGTCAGCCGCGCTACAACGACATTCTGGAAGAGCGTATCCGCTCCACGCAGAATTCGCCGGGCATTGCTTTTAACCTGCCAGATGACACACCGCTGGATGCCACTAATACCATGAGTGTGGGGCTGAATTTCCCGCTGGCGCGTGATGTGACAACGGGGCCGGTAGCGGTGTGGCATTACGATGGTTCAATGACTTCAATGTATAACGAATTCGGCGACAGCGCGACCACCATGCAGTACAGCGATCCGCTGTGGCATGCCAGCGTCAGCTCGCTGGGATGGCGCCTGGATAGCCGCTTCGGCGATCTGCGCCCCTGGGCGCAAGTTAGCTATAACCAGCAAGTTGGCGAAAACGTCTGGAAGAGTCAGTCCGGCGTTTCCCGTCTCACTCCCGCTAATCAGTACGGCAACTGGCTGGATGTCTCCCTCGGGGCAGATATGCTGCTGAGCAGACACCTGGCTGCCTATGCGTCGATGTCGCAGTCAGAAAATGAGACCCTCGGGCTGAATTACCTTTATAGCATGGGTGTAAGTGCGCGTTTTTAAGTGTATTTAAAACAAATATTTTACACTTGAGAAACAATAACGGCGCGTGTTCTGTCGATAGTATGCACTAACTCACATAAGCAAATGGCGACGGTGAATTTTCACTGTGCCGTTCATTCCCGTACAGATGCATTTCATTCCCTCCTTACTGCATTTCATGCCTTTTTCACCCTGGCATGAAATGCGCTTCGTTATGGTTGTCTGCAGTGAATTCTTTTTTACTTTCTGCAGGACGACTGCCATGAATACTTCAACTGTTAATCGCACGCGCTGGCTGACGCTGGTCGGCACTATCATTACGCAATTTGCGTTAGGGTCTGTTTATACCTGGAGTCTGTTCAATAGTTCGCTGGCGGAAAAGCTGGATCAGCCGGTAAGCCAGGTGGCTTTCTCCTTTGGTTTGCTGAGCTTGGGTCTGGCGCTCTCGTCGTCTGTGGCCGGTAAATTACAGGAACGTTTTGGTGTAAAACGCGTCACGATGGCCTCCGGGATCCTGCTTGGTGTGGGTTTCTTTCTGACAGCACACTCCCATAGCCTGCTGATGTTGTGGCTCAGCGCAGGCGTGCTGGTCGGGTTGGCGGACGGCGCAGGTTATCTGTTAACCCTCTCCAACTGTGTTAAATGGTTCCCGGAACGCAAAGGGCTGATTTCGGCCTTTTCCATTGGCTCTTATGGTCTTGGCAGTCTGGGATTCAAATTTATCGACAGCCACCTGCTTGCCACCGTTGGTCTGGAAAACACCTTTATGATCTGGGGGGCGATGGTGCTGGTAATGATTGTGTTCGGTGCCACCTTGATGACCGATGCTCCACTGCAGAAAACCGCCTCCGTCAACGGTGTTGTGGAAAATGACTTCACGCTGGCGCAGTCAATGCGTAAACCGCAGTACTGGATGCTGGCGGTGATGTTCCTGACCGCCTGCATGAGCGGCCTGTATGTGATTGGTGTGGCGAAAGATATTGCGCAGGGCATGGTGCATCTGGATGTGGCGACAGCTGCTAATGCGGTGACGGTGATTGCCATTGCCAACCTGAGCGGCCGCCTGGTACTGGGGATCCTGTCTGACAAGATGGCACGTATCCGCGTGATCACCCTCGGCCAGGTGATTTCGCTGGTGGGAATGGCGGCACTGCTGTTCGCACCGTTGAATGCCACAACGTTCTTCGCCGCTATTGCCTGTGTTGCGTTTAACTTTGGCGGCACCATCACCGTGTTCCCGTCACTGGTGAGCGAGTTCTTCGGCCTGAACAACCTGGCGAAAAACTACGGGGTGATTTATCTGGGCTTTGGTATTGGCAGTATTTGCGGTTCGATTATCGCCTCGCTGTTTGGCGGCTTTTATGTCACTTTTTGCGTTATCTTTGCCCTGCTGATTGTGTCGTTGGCGCTGTCGAGCACCATTCGTCAACCGCAACGCCGCCTCTATAAAGAAGCCCATGCCTGAATCGTCTTCGCTGTCTGAAAACCGCCGCTGCAACGGCGGTTTTTTTGTCCCTACCGCAAATTTCCGCCAGAGCGACTATCCTTACTTGTCAGGTTCTTCCAACAGAAGGAGTCTTACATGTCTTTAGAAAAAGTAGTTTACCGTGCGAAAGCCAAAGCAACCGGAGGCCGTGATGGTCGCGCGGTCTCTTCTGATGGTGTGCTGGATGTGAAACTGGGTGTGCCGAAGGAGATGGGTGGGGCAGGCGGCGAAGTCACCAATCCGGAGCAACTCTTTGCTGCGGGCTACTCTGCCTGTTTTCTTGGCGCACTGAAACACGTTGCCTCGGTAGAGAAAAAGAAAGTACCGCAGGAGGCATACATTGAGGGACAGGTAGGCATTGGCCCGTTGCCGACCGGCTTTGGTATCGAAGCGCAACTCGACATTCACCTGCCAGGCATGGATCATCAGGAAGCCGAAGCGCTGGTGCAAAAAGCGCACATTGTTTGCCCCTACTCCAATGCAACACGCGGTAACATTGACGTTAAGCTTAACGTTATCACCTCCTGATAACCGCTTTCAGTGACATTTTTCTGACGCCGACCTGATATTTTTGTAAATATGTGGTCGGCGAGCACTCCCGGTTGACACTTTTCCGCCCCGCTATGGTCTACTTACCGCGCTTTAGAAGTTTCCTGTGTTAACTTCCACCGCGACATATTAGCCTGCATCCGTTACTGGTCGACGTTTGTCAGGAGCGTATTCTTCCCCTTTACCAGGGTTGTTTGCATGAGTTACATCAAAACGATGACCCAGCAGAAGCTGAGCTTCTTTCTGGCGTTGTATATCGGTCTGTTTATGAATAGCGCAGTTTTTTACCGTCGGTTTGACGGTTATGCGCAAGCGTTCACCGTTTTGAAAGGACTCTCTGCGGTAGTCGAACTTGTTGGTACGGTACTGGTCACGTTTTTCTTACTGCGTGTTTTGTCGTTATTCGGCCGTCGCGCCTGGCGTGTACTGGCCTCGCTGGTCGTGTTGTTCTCCGCCAGCGCCAGCTTCTATATGACCTTCCTCAACGTGGTGATTGGCTATGGCATTATTGCCTCAGTGATGACCACCGATATCGATTTATCGAAGGAAGTGGTGGGTTGGCGGCTTATTGTCTGGGTGGTGATGGTCAGCGCGCTTCCGCTGCTGTTTATCTGGAGCAACCGCTGCCGTTATACCTTACTGCGCCAGTTGCACACTCCGGGGCAGCGCCTTCGCAGCGTCACGGTGGTGGTGCTGGCGGGGTTAATGGTCTGGGGACCGATTCGCCTGCTCGATATGCAGCAAAAAGATGACGAGAAAATCTCTGGCGTCGATATGCCAAGCTATGGCGGCGTGGTGGCGAATTCCTATTTACCGTCGAACTGGCTCTCTGCACTGGGGCTCTATGCCTGGGCGCAGGTGGATGAATCCTCGGACAATAAATCGCTGATAAACCCGGCGACAAAATTTACCTACGTGGCGCCGAAGGGCATCGACGATACCTGGGTGGTGTTTATTATCGGTGAGACCACGCGCTGGGATCATATGGGCATGCTGGGCTACTCCCGTAATACCACGCCGAAACTGGCGCAGGAGAAAAATCTTGTCGCGTTTCGCGGTGAGTCTTGCGATACGGCGACAAAACTCTCGTTGCGCTGCATGTTTGTCCGTGAAGGCGGTGCGGATGATAACCCGCAACGCACGTTGAAAGAGCAAAATGTCTTTTCTGTACTCAAGCAGTTGGGATTCACCACTGATTTATATGCAATGCAAAGCGAGATGTGGTTCTACAGCAACACAATGGCAGATAACATTGCCTACCGTGAACAGATTGGCGCGGAGCCGCGCAACCGCGGCAAAAGCGTGGATGACATGTTGCTTATCGATGAGATGCAACGCTCGCTGGACAATAAGAAAAATGGTAAGCACATGATTATCTTGCATACCAAAGGGTCGCACTTTAACTACACCCAGCGTTATCCGCGCAGTTTCGCGCAGTGGACACCGGAGTGTCAGGCCTCGGGTAAATGCAGCAAAGAGGAGTTGATTAACTCGTATGATAACTCGGTGACCTATGTAGATTCCTTTATCGATACGGTGATCGATAAGCTGCGTGACCGTAAAGCGATTATCTTCTATGCCGCTGACCATGGTGAGTCTATTAACGATAAAGAGCACCTGCACGGTACGCCGCGTAAAATGGCACCACCAGAGCAGTTCCGCGTGCCGATGATGGTGTGGATGTCGGATAAGTACTTACAGGATCCGGACAAGGCGAAGATGTTTGCTCAACTGAAGCAACAGGCGGAGTACAAGACTGCGCGCCGCCACGTTGAACTGTATGACACCATTATGGGATGCCTCGGTTACACCTCGCCGAATGGCGGGATAAACGAGAACAACAACTGGTGCCATCTCCCGGCTCAGCCCGCGAAGTAAGTGCTCTGCTGGCTTTATCATCAGTCAGTACGCTTTTTTACATTAAGGGATTGACGGAGCATGTTGGGGGCAGTAAGATGCGCCCCGCATTCGGTGATTGGCGCAGCCTGGTAGCGCACTTCGTTCGGGACGAAGGGGTCGGAGGTTCGAATCCTCTATCACCGACCAAATTCAGAAAAACCCAACCGCGAGGTTGGGTTTTTTGCTTTCTGCCTTTGAAAAATTTGCCTGAGTACGGCTTCATCTTCTCTTTCCGCGCTGAACGATCCTGTCGGCAGGGTAATCTGACCTACCGATACAAACGAAACCGGACAAGGGCGTCTGAAATCGCCCTTATCCTCACTTCTCACTGCCAGCTCCCTGTTTTGTGAGATATTCCATTGTATTTTTTTATATATAGATGAATCTTTTTTCGCGTTGCTTATAGATAGAGTCAGCATATTACGCTGTGCGTTTTAACGTTCTCGGTATTAATCGCTCATATATTCAGCATTCCGTAAGAATTTTTTCATAATCTGGATGAATGTTAATCACTGGATACTTTCTGATAGCAAGGTGATTATTCTGCCATCATGGCGGTAGCACAATTTTCTCTGCTGAAAATAGAGGCTTGAAGTTTTTTTAAACTTTGTCTGCGGATTCTCACCGCCGGTGTAAATCCCGGTTACCTGTATTGACGTTTTGACATTCTGTTGACAGATTGTAGGGCATGAGGGGCATTTCAAGGAGAATCTGTACTGCAACTCAGTCAACCTTGTGAAAGGAATCCCCATCTCTCATAACGCCCTCGGGCACTACCGACCAGACCGGGTAAAAAACTAATAAAGGCCTGTCGGATATACCCATGCATGGGTAACAACACATATCACATTGGAGCAGAATCAATGAGTATTTCCTTGAAGAAGTCAGGGATGCTGAAGCTCGGTCTTAGCCTGGTGGCAATGACCGTCGCGGCCAGCGTGCAAGCAAAAACCCTGGTTTATTGTTCTGAAGGTTCGCCTGAAGGCTTCAACCCACAGCTTTTCACCTCTGGTACTACTTACGATGCCAGCTCAGTGCCGATCTATAACCGTCTGGTAGAATTTAAAACCGGCACCACTGAAGTCATTCCGGGTCTGGCTGAAAAGTGGGAAGTCAGCGCCGATGGCAAAACCTACACTTTCCACCTGCGTAAAGGCGTGAAGTGGCAGAACAACAAAGATTTCAAACCGACGCGTGAATTCAACGCTGACGACGTCGTGTTCTCTTTTGATCGTCAGAAAAACGCGCAAAACCCGTACCACAAAGTCTCTGGTGGCAGCTACGAATACTTTGAAGGCATGGGGCTGCCAGACCTGATTAGCGAAGTGAAGAAAGTCGACGATCACACGGTGCAGTTCGTGCTGACGCGTCCTGAGTCGCCGTTCCTGGCTGACCTGGCAATGGACTTTGCTTCCATCCTGTCCAAAGAATACGCAGACAACATGCTGAAAGCAGGCACCCCGGAGAAAGTTGACCTCGATCCGATCGGTACCGGTCCGTTCCAGCTGCTGCAGTACCAGAAAGACTCCCGTATTCTGTACAAAGCGTTTGAAGGCTTCTGGGGTACCAAGCCGAAAATTGACCGTCTGGTCTTCTCCATCACGCCTGATGCCTCTGTACGTTATGCCAAACTGCAGAAAAACGAATGCCAGGTTATGCCGTACCCGAACCCGGCAGACATTGCGCGCATGAAGGAAGACAAAAGTATCAACCTGATGGAGCAGGCGGGTCTGAACGTCGGCTACATGTCTTTCAACACCGAGAAAAAACCGTTTGATGACGTGAAAGTGCGTCAGGCGCTGACTTATGCGGTGAATAAAGAAGCGATCATCAAAGCGGTGTACCAAGGCGCGGGCGTTGCGGCGAAAAACCTGATCCCGCCGACCATGTGGGGCTATAACGACGACGTTAAAGATTACACCTACGATCCTGAGAAGGCGAAACAACTGCTGAAAGAAGCCGGTCAGGATAAAGGCTTTACCGTTGAGCTGTGGGCGATGCCGGTACAGCGTCCGTACAACCCGAACGCTCGCCGTATGGCAGAGATGATTCAGGCTGACTGGGCGAAAGTCGGCGTGCAGGCCAAGATCGTCACTTACGAGTGGGGTGAATACCTGAAGCGTGCGAAAGCAGGCGAACACCAGGCGGTGATGATGGGCTGGACCGGCGACAACGGGGATCCGGATAACTTCTTCGCCACCCTGTTTAGCTGCGCTGCGGCAAAAGATGGCTCCAACTACTCCCGCTGGTGCTATAAACCGTTTGAAGATCTGATTCAACCGGCGCGTGCCACCGACGACCACAACAAGCGTATTGAACTTTACAAACAGGCGCAGGTAGTGATGCATGACCAGGCTCCGGCGCTGATCGTGGCACACTCCACCGTTTACGAGCCAGTGCGTAAAGAAGTCAAAGGCTACGTGGTTGACCCATTAGGCAAACACCACTTCGAAAACGTGTCTGTCGAATAAAAAGCACGAAGCTTTACCCCCTCTTCCCTCCGGGGAGAGGGGGTAAGCGTATTTCCTGCTTGCAGGGAATTTACATTTGTGAGCAATACAGATGCATCGTCGCCAGGCGCTGCGTCACTACTGAGAATCCGGGTTATGTTGCAGTTCATTCTCCGACGTTTGGGGCTGGTTATCCCCACGTTTATCGGTATCACCCTTCTCACCTTTGCCTTTGTCCATATGATCCCCGGCGATCCGGTGATGATCATGGCAGGTGAGCGTGGTATCTCTCCTGAGCGTCACGCCCAGTTGCTGGCCGAGCTTGGGCTCGACAAGCCGCTCTGGGAACAGTACGTCCATTATGTATGGGGCGTATTGCACGGTGATTTAGGTCTCTCTCTTAAGAGCCGTCTTCCGGTGTGGGACGAGTTCGTGCCGCGTTTTAAAGCGACGCTTGAACTCGGCATCTGCGCCATGATTTTTGCCGTTGCCGTGGGTATTCCGGTCGGCGTTATGGCTGCCGTGAAGCGCGGTTCCATTTTCGATCACACCGCAGTGAGCCTCGCGCTGACCGGTTATTCGATGCCTATCTTCTGGTGGGGCATGATGCTTATCATGCTGGTATCCGTGCAACTCAACCTGACGCCGGTCTCCGGGCGTGTCAGTGATATGGTGTTCCTCGACGACAGTAACCCGCTCACCGGGTTTATGCTGATCGATACCGCCATCTGGGGGGAAGAGGGGAACTTTATTGACGCCCTCGTGCATATGATCCTGCCGGCAATTGTGCTCGGTACGATTCCACTGGCGGTGATTGTGCGTATGACGCGCTCCTCAATGCTGGAAGTGCTGGGTGAAGATTATATTCGTACCGCGCGTGCAAAAGGGCTGACCCGTATGCGCGTGATTATCGTTCATGCCCTGCGTAATGCGATGTTGCCGGTGGTGACGGTTATTGGTCTGCAAGTCGGCACGTTGCTGGCGGGCGCTATTCTGACCGAAACCATCTTTTCCTGGCCGGGCCTTGGCCGCTGGCTGATTGATGCGCTGCAACGCCGCGACTATCCGGTTGTACAGGGTGGGGTATTACTGGTCGCGACGATGATCATCCTCGTCAACCTGCTGGTCGACCTGCTCTACGGCGTGGTGAACCCGCGTATCCGGCATAAGAAGTAAGGGGCCATCATGTCACAAGTCACTGAAAATAAAGTTGTAACCGCACCGGTGCCGATGACCCCGTTGCAGGAGTTCTGGCACTATTTCAAACGTAACAAAGGCGCCGTTGTAGGGCTGGTTTACGTTCTTATCATGCTGATTATCGCCGTGTTCGCCAATTACCTGGCACCGCATAACCCGGCGGATCAATTCCGTGATGCGCTGCTCGCACCACCGGTCTGGCAGGATGGCGGCACCTGGTCGCACATTCTGGGGACGGATGATGTGGGCCGCGATACGCTGTCGCGTTTGATGTTCGGCGCGCGCCTGTCGCTGCTGGTCGGTTGTCTGGTAGTGGTGCTGTCGTTGATTGCCGGTATCATCCTTGGCCTGGTCGCAGGTTACTTTGGCGGTGTTATCGACAACGTTATCATGCGTATTGTCGACATTATGCTGGCCCTGCCGAGCTTGCTGCTGGCGCTGGTTCTGGTGGCCATTTTTGGTCCGTCGATAGTCAATGCTTCGCTGGCGCTCACTTTTGTGGCGTTGCCACATTATGTCCGACTCACCCGCGCCGCCGTGCTGGTGGAGGTGAATCGCGACTATGTGACTGCCTCCCGCGTCGCCGGTGCGGGTGCGATGCGCCAGATGTTCGTTAACATTTTCCCGAACTGCCTTGCGCCGCTGATTGTTCAGGCGTCGCTCGGTTTCTCTAACGCCATTCTCGATATGGCCGCCCTTGGCTTCCTTGGCATGGGTGCGCAGCCGCCAACACCGGAGTGGGGCACCATGCTCTCCGACGTGTTGCAGTTCGCACAAAGTGCCTGGTGGGTCGTGACCTTCCCGGGCGTCGCGATCTTGCTGACGGTGCTGGCATTTAACCTGATGGGTGACGGCCTGCGCGATGCGCTCGATCCCAAACTGAAGCAGTAAGAGGTTCGAGATGGCGTTATTAAATGTAGATAAATTATCGGTGCACTTCGGCGACGTGGGCTCCGAGTTCCGCGCCGTAGACCGCGTTAGCTATAGCGTAAACCAGGGCGAAGTGGTCGGCATCGTCGGCGAGTCCGGCTCCGGAAAATCCGTCAGCTCGTTGGCAATCATGGGACTGATTGATTTCCCCGGCCGCGTGATGGCCGACAAGCTGGAGTTCAACGGCCAGGATCTGAAACGCATTTCGGAAAAAGAACGCCGCAGTTTGGTGGGCTCCGAAGTGGCGATGATTTTTCAGGATCCTATGACCAGCCTGAACCCGTGCTATACGGTCGGCTTCCAGATCATGGAAGCCATCAAAGTGCACCAGGGCGGGAATAAAAAAACCCGACGTCAGCGCGCGATTGACCTGCTGACGCAGGTGGGTATTCCCGATCCAGCCTCGCGTCTGGACGTTTACCCGCACCAGCTTTCTGGAGGGATGAGTCAGCGTGTCATGATCGCGATGGCGATAGCCTGCCAGCCAAAACTGCTGATTGCCGATGAACCGACCACCGCACTGGATGTAACGATTCAGGCGCAGATCATCGAACTTTTGCTGGAGCTTCAGCAAAAAGAGAATATGGCGCTGATCCTGATTACCCACGATCTGGCGCTGGTGGCGGAAGCGGCGCACAAAATCATTGTGATGTATGCAGGCCAGGTAGTGGAAACCGGCGAAGCGCGCGATATCTTCCGTGCGCCGCGTCACCCCTATACGCAGGCGCTACTGCGCGCGCTGCCGGAGTTCGCGCAGGACAAAGCCCGTCTGGCGTCATTGCCTGGTGTGGTGCCGGGCAAATATGACCGCCCGACCGGTTGCCTGCTCAACCCGCGCTGCCCCTATGCAACGGACAAATGCCGTGAGCAAGAGCCTGAGCTGAACACCGTCGACGGCGGCCGTCAGTCTAAATGCCACTACCCACTCGATGACGCCGGGAGGCCGACACTATGAGTACGCACGAGGCCACCTCGCAACAGCCGCTGTTGCAGGCTATCGACCTGAAGAAACACTACCCGGTGAAGAAAGGGCTGTTTGCCCCGGAGCGCCTGGTCAAAGCGTTGGATGGCGTTTCATTTACGCTGGAGCGCGGTAAAACCCTCGCGGTGGTGGGCGAGTCTGGCTGTGGTAAATCCACGCTTGGTCGTCTGCTGACGATGATCGAAACCCCAACCGGGGGGGAACTCTATTATCAAGGTCAGGATCTGCTTAAGCACGATCCGCATGCGCAAAAGCTGCGCCGCCAGAAAATTCAGATCGTTTTCCAGAACCCGTATGGTTCGCTGAACCCACGTAAAAAAGTGGGGCAAATCCTCGAAGAGCCGTTGCTGATTAACACGGCTCTGAGCAAAGAAGCGCGCCGGGAAAAAGCGTTGGCGATGATGGCAAAAGTCGGCCTGAAAACCGAGCATTACGATCGCTACCCACATATGTTCTCGGGTGGGCAGCGCCAGCGTATTGCCATTGCCCGCGGCCTGATGCTCGACCCGGACGTGGTGATTGCCGATGAACCGGTCTCCGCGCTGGACGTTTCCGTGCGTGCGCAGGTACTGAACCTGATGATGGATTTGCAGCAGGACCTGGGGCTGTCTTATGTGTTTATTTCTCACGATCTGTCGGTCGTTGAGCACATTGCCGATGAAGTGATGGTGATGTACCTCGGCCGCTGCGTGGAGAAGGGCACCAAAGATCAGATCTTCTCCAATCCACGCCATCCGTACACGCAGGCGCTGCTGTCGGCAACACCACGTCTGAACCCGGATGAGCGTCGCGAGCGTATTAAACTGACCGGTGAGCTGCCAAGCCCGCTGAATCCACCGCCGGGGTGCGCATTTAACGCCCGCTGCCGTCGCCGTTTTGGACCCTGCACCCAGTTGCAGCCGCAACTGAAGGACTACGGCGGTCAGCTGGTTGCCTGTTTTGCGGTTGACCAGGACGAGAACGGCGAGAAACCGCTGGCATAAACATCGCTGTAACGTACTGCCCGGTAACGTCTATTTACCGGGCTTTTTTTTATCCTTTCCCCACTCTGGCGATAATCTTAAAAACTGAGTAAAATTCCGGTTTATTTTAAATATTTCCAAAAAACTGCCAAAAAAGGTAGTTTCGGAATAAGTCCAGCAGTAAGAACGAGTTAGATTAATTACGGCTTTTTTAACTGCAAATTTTTATTTCAAAATATTTCGCTAAGTAATAAAAAATTAAACCAATGGTTATTTATCGCAGTTTATTATTCTATTGATTTAATTAAAATTAATTCAGAAATATATAAATTTTATTTAAGTTGATTTATTCATCTGTTGATGACGCTTTTTTATAGTCGTAAATGCTGTAATGGTAATTGTGAAAAAAAAAGATAGCACATGTATAGAGAATATTTATATATTTGCTGGAAATTAACAGTGTGTTAGCGGCGCTACAATTTCAACCGCAAAAACAGGCTGTGGATAATAGAAAACGCGTTATCACGTACCCGCGCACGACAGCACCGCGAAAATAAAAAATCATACGACTACCTATACCAGGTCACTAAGATCATGGCGGTGGTGGGTACAATATTTTTTTGTAAATCATGAGAATAACTATGAATCATTACGATGATTTGCAGAGGTTCAAGGACAAGACTCGTAACCAGAAACACGATTTCAAGGATCTCTCTGCACAGCACTTAGCACACGACCAGGGCAGTTGGACCATTATTAATCAGCTTTCTCCTGCAACCGAAACCTCCACGCTGGCAATGGGCGGTCATGTGTCCGTTCCGGTTCCTCATGCCGTTGAGCCCGATCTCTTCGCCATCAACGCCGAAGAAGAGGCTCCGCTTGCCGTTCCGGTTCTCCGTGACGTGACGCCTGTGCCGTCGGCCTCCATTTTTAAAGATGTCGCCAGCCAGCTTGATGCCGTCGCGCCCGCGTTTAACGCTGCGGCGAATCTTCCGGAGCCAGACAGATATGCGCCGGTGATGCAAATGCCAGCACCGCGAACGGTCTCTGGTGGATCGTCTTCAGAGCCCGCAAATTTTGCCCGACTCTTTGCGCCAAAAGCACCGGAAGCGGAACCGGCCATTGAAAAAAATCAGCCCTTACAATCGTTGTTAGAAAGGATCGCGTCATGCCGTTAATTTGTGTTTGTTCGCCGAAAGGCGGCGTCGGAAAAACGACGCTGACGGCTAACCTGGCGTATGCTCTTGCCCGTTCTGGCAGCAAAGTTCTGGCGCTGGACTTCGATGTGCAAAATGCGCTGCGTCTGCATTTCGGCGTGCCACTCTCTGACGGGCGCGGTTTCGTGGCGAAGGCAGCGGAATCCTCCGACTGGAGCCAGTTTGTCCTCACGGCGGGCGGCAATATTTTTGTTCTGCCGTATGGTGATGCCACTGAGGAAGAGCGTGTCGCGTTTGAAGAGCGTCTGACTCACGACGAACACTTCCTGACGCGCGGGCTGAATACGCTGCTTAATTATCCCGGTCTGATTATTGTTGCCGACTTCCCTCCCGGGCCGTCGGCGGCATTAAAAGCCATGTCGCGGCTTGCCGATGTGCATCTGGTTACGCTGCTGGCGGATACCGCATCGCTCTCCCTGCTGCCACACATTGATAATAACCGCCTGACGGGTGAAGTCCTCAACCGTAGAGCCGGTCACTATTTTGTGGTGAATCAGAGCGACAGCCGCCGCCAGATCAGCCGCGATGTGACGGCATTTATGGAGCAGCGCCTGGGCAATAAGCTGCTGGGTGTCCTGCACCGGGATGAGAGCGTTGCGGAAGCGAATGCATCGCAACAGTCCATCTTTGACTTCAGTCCGGCCTCCGCAGCGGCATTTGATATTGAACTCATTGCCAAACGCGTCGCCGGTATTTTAGGCGTCAAGATCGGCGACGGTACCGTTCACAGTAAACCTAAGATGTCTGGCTTCTAACGCTCACGGGCACCCCCATGAAAAAGTTTCTTTATATATTGCTGGCGCTGGCAATGGTTCCGGTTGCCCTTTTAGTGGTCATTACGCCGATGGACAGCCAAAAACAGTACATTTTTGGCCTGATCAGTATCGGTATTTTATTTCTGCTCGGCTTCAGCAAAAAGCGCAGCATCTCACTGATTATGGTAGTGATGTCGATATTGCTGTCGACGCGTTATATGTATTTCCGTCTGACGCAAACCCTGCATTTTAATTCCGAAGTCGAAACGATCCTCGGTATGGGGTTATTTCTGGCGGAAGTCTACGTCTGGGTGATGCTGCTGCTCAGCTATTTGCAGACCGCATGGCCGCTGAAGCGTGAAATCGTCCAGTTGCCGGACGATATGAACCAGTGGCCGACCGTCGATATTTACATTCCAACCTATAACGAACCGCTGGACGTGGTGCGCGACACGGTGCTGTCGGCGCAGTGTATTGATTACCCGCGCAACAAGATGCAAATCTATCTGCTCGACGACGGTAAACGTCGCGAGTTTGCGGTATTCGCCGCCGATGTGGGCGTAGGCTACATCACCCGTAATGATAATGCGCACGCCAAAGCCGGTAACCTGAACCACGCCATGAAACTCACCAACGGCGAGCTGATTTGCGTGTTCGACTGTGACCATGTGGCCACCCGTATTTTCCTGCAGGCTACAGTGGGTGGGTTCCTGAAAGATCCGAAACTGGCGCTGGTGCAGACGCCGCACTATTTTTACTCTCCCGATCCGTTCGAACGTAACCTCTCGCTGGGGCGAGATATCCCCAACGAAGGCTCGCTGTTTTATGGCCCAATCCAGCGGGGGAATGATAACTGGAACGCCACATTCTTCTGTGGATCCTGTGCGGTTATTCGCCGCAGCGCGCTGGAAGAGATTGGTGGTTTCGCCGTCGAAACCGTGACGGAAGATGCCCACACTGCGCTGAAAATGCAGCGTCTGGGCTGGGGCTCGGCATTTCTTGATATTCCACTGGCGGCAGGCCTGGCCACTGAACGCCTGGTGCTGCACGTGATTCAACGTACCCGTTGGGCTCGTGGTATGACGCAGATTTTCCGCCTCGACAACCCGCTGTTTGGCCGCGGGCTAACCATCCAGCAGCGGTTGTGCTACCTGAGCGCCATGCTCTATTACCAGTTCGCGCTGCCGCGCATCGCGTTTTTAACCGCGCCGCTGGCCTATCTGCTGTTTAACCTGAACATTATTCACTCGTCGGCGAGCCTGGTATTTGCGTATGCGCTGCCGCATCTGTTCTTGTCGGTCTACGTCAACTCACGGCTAAACGGGCGTTACCGTTATAGCTTCTGGGGGGAGATCTACGACATCGTGCTGGCGTTCCACATTGTGCTGCCGACGGTCGTCACCATGTTCTTCCCGAAACGCGGGAAATTTAACGTGACCGATAAAGGTGGCCTGTTAAACGTTGGCTACTTCGACTTTAGCGTAGTGCGTCTGCATTTGATTATCGCGGTGTTACTCGGCGCGGGTGTGATAGCCGGTCTCGCGCGCGCCTTTGCCCATGACTATTTTGGCGTGGATCCGCGCGTTATCGCCCTGAACGTCGGTTGGGGATTGTACAGTCTGATCTTCCTGCTGGCGGCCATCGCCGTGGCGCGTGAAACGCGACAGACACGCAAAACGATCCGTATCGATGTGGATATTCCGGTGTTGCTGCATTATGCCAGCGGCATCACCTCGCGCAGCAAAACCGCAGACTTGTCGATGGGTGGCTGTCGCGTTATCGCGCCGGATGACCGCCATCTGAACGATGAAATCGAAGAAGTGGAGCTGCTGTTGCAATCGGGGGCGATCAGCATCCCGGTCAACACGGTGGCCAGTGACGAAGAGTATATCCGCCTGATGTTTGATGATATTCCGCTGTCGCGCCGCCGCGAGCTGGTGCGGGTGGTGCTTTCCCGCGCCGATGCATGGATTCACCCGCCGAAACCGCAGGACAATCCGTTCCGTTCGATGGCCACCATTGTGCGCTGCGTGTTTGATCTGTTCTGGATGACCTGGACATCGCGCCGCGAAAACCGACGTCTGCGCGCTGAACAAGCGGCCACTGCGGCGTCTGAAGAGGGGCGAGTATGAAACGTCTGACCACGCTGGCGGTGCTGGTGAGCGCGCTGTTTATCGCCCCGTTGCACAGTGAAGAAACCCCGGTTGAGTCGCTGTTGCCACTCAACCTGCCCGCGCCTACACAGGCGCCAACGCCGCCGACTTTTGTCCCCTCGGTGGTGAACAATATCAGCATTGCGCAAATGGGTCTGCCACAGGGCATCACCCTAAGCGGTGGGCAATTCCAGGGCGGAGTGGATTTTACCCTGCCGCTGGACCAGGTGATGACCAATGCCCGACTGGCGCTGAATTTAAAAATTTCCCCGGCAATGGCGGCGCGTAACGCCACGCTGCAACTGATGCTTAACGGTCAACCATTGGGCACCGTACCGCTGAGCGCCGCCGAAGGGGATATCGCTCGTTATCAACTGGATGTTCCGGCTGCGTTGATGGTCTCCAGCAACAGCCTGAGCGTGAAAATTAACGACGGTGACGCGATGCAGTGTCAGCGCGACCTGAGCGACAAATACCGCGTCACTGTGCTGCCGGATTCGCATTTTGAACTGGAAGGGCAACAGCTGGATATCGGTGCGGATCTGAGCCACTTCCCGCGTCCGTTCTTTGACAGCATGCAGATGACGCCTGCGGCTATCGCTGTGGCGTTTGGGCCAAAACTTAGCGCAGATACCATTAGCGCGGCGGCATTGATCGCCTCATGGCTGGGGATCCAGGCGGATTATCGCGGCGTCTCTTTTGCGACGTATCACGATCGTCTGCCGGAGAAAAACGGCATCCTGATCGGTCATCCCGGCGAGCAGATCGGCGGCCTGACGCTGCCGCAAACCACGCAACCACTACTGAAAATTGTCGATAACCCGGCGAACCCGGTTTACAAACTGCTGCTGGTGGTCGGAAAAGACGATACCGAATTGCGTGCTGCGGCCTGGCGTTTAACGCGCGGTAACTTTGCCGCACAAACGCCGTCCGTGGAGGTGGAGGCGCAAACTATTCCGTTGAGCAAACCGTATGATGCACCACGCTGGATCCCGACGGATCGCCCGGTGAAATTGACGGAGTTGATCCGCAAAGATCAAAGCCTGACTACGACCGGGATCTGGCATTCGCCGTTGCAGGTGGCGTTTCGCGCAGCGCCGGATCTCTTCCTGTGGGACGGAGAAACCATTCCGCTGCATGTCGGCTACCGCTTCCCGACGGAAAACTGGATTGATGAGCAGCGCTCATGGCTGAGTATGACCCTGAACGACGCCTTCCTGCATAACCTGCCGGTTAACAAGCAGGGCGCGCTGGAGACGTTGTGGCACAAACTGGGTGGCGATGCGCGGCAGGAGTCGTTTGATATGCCGCTGGAGCCATACATGATTTACGGCGACAACCAACTTTCGCTCTATTTCAACATCGTGCCGAAAGAGAACGCGCCGTGCAGCACGTTGCTGAATAACAACATCAAAAGCCGCATTGATGACGACTCGTGGATTGATTTGAGCCACACCCGCCACTTTGCCCTGTTGCCGAACCTCTCTTACTTTGTCGGTGCCTCTTTTCCGTTTACCCGACAGGCAGACTATTCAGAAACGTTGCTGATGCTGCCCGCACAACCGACAGAGACGCAAGTCGCGACCCTGCTGGATATGACAGCGCGCGCCGGGAATGCTACCGGCACTGCGCTTGGGCATAACCGTGTGGTACTGGGTCTACCGACCGATAGCGAGCTGATGCGCGACCGCGATGTGCTGGCGGTTACCGGTATGGACCAGCACGCGTTTAACCGCGCACTGTTGGCGAACTCACCGTTTACTCTGCACGACAGCACGCTGGGCGTCCGCGAGCCGGGGAGCTGGCAGAAAATCCGCCGTTGGATCAGCGGCGACTGGGCGTCGCAGGGCATTGAAGCCGACCGCTACTTCTCTTCTAACGAAGCGTGGCGCGGTTTTGTCAGTTTCCGCTCACCGTGGAATGACGAACGGCTGGTGGTGCTGGCATTAGGTAGCAACGACGAGCAACTCTCCCGATTGCACGCTGACCTCAGTTCCGCGCGCATTAATGCCGGGATACGCGGCGATGCGGCCATCATTACCAACGAAACCGGCGTGCGCAGTTTCCGCGTGGGCGAGCAATTCCCGAGCGGTGAAATGCCGGTGCATATGATGGTGATTTGGTATGCCAACCAGCACTCAGCGTTGCTGGCGATCCTCGGGTTGCTGTTTGGCTCGCTGGTCGGCGGGGTGCTGTATATCACGCTGAAAAAACGCGAGCGTAAACGTCTTGATCCGGAGAGCGACAAGTGAAAAAGGTCACCACCATGAGCGTAAAAACCGCCCGTCGGTTATCCACATTCTGCCTCTCCGGCGCTCTGATCTTCAGCACTCCGGGGCTGGTGCACGCCGCAGCAAATGATGCTGCGCTGAAGGCGCTGTTCGATCAGGCCAATTACTGGCATGAAAAGTCCCACGACGATCTGGCCATGGAGTCACTGAAAAAGATCTTAATGGTCGATGCCAACAACGCCCAGGCGATGTATCTGATGGCGCTGTGGGCGCAGCAAAATGGTGATCTGCAAACTGCGGCACAGTGGCGCGCGCGACTGGCGAAAGCTGCGCCGGGAGACAGCAGTTTGCAGGCGCTGGATAACGCAAAACAGCTCGCGCAGGTGCCGCAGGGGCAGCTTACGCTCGCCCGCCAGCAAGCGCGTAGCGGCAACGTCCCGGCTGCGCTGGAGACGTGGCGCAGCATGTTTAACGGCGACACGCCGCCGCCAAGCCTGGCGCCGGAATATTACCAGACCATGGCGAGCGACAAAGCGCTCTATCCGCAGGCGTTGTCGCAGATGCGCCGTTTTGTGGCGCAGTATCCACAGGACACGGCCGCCCGTATCGCATTGGGTAAAATGTTGACCTGGCGTGAAGAGACGCGTCGCGACGGAATTTTATTGCTGGAACCGATGTCCAGCGGCAGCCGCGAGGCTGATGACGGTTTGCGACAGGCGCTGTTATGGCTGGGGCCGCAACCCGGCGATGAGCGTTTTTACGACACTTGGTTGCAGCGCCATCCACAGGACAGCGAAGTGCAGGCGTACTATCGCAAAAATGTTGGCGGCGCGGCGAAAGGGGCCGGCTTTAACGCTCTCAACAGCGGAGACAGCAGCCTGGCGAAACAGAAGTTCGCCCAGGTATTACAAGCGAACCCGGACGATGCTGATGCGTTAGCAGGCCTGGGCTATATTGCCCAGCGCAATGGCGACTATCAGGCTGCTGCTCAGTACCTTAACCGCGCGGCGAGTCAGGGCGGCGACGCCTCCGGCGAACGCCGTGCGCAAGCAGAGGACGCGGCATTTTACGGTCAGCTGGCGCAGGCCCAACACGCCTTAAAACAGGGCAACGTTAGCGAAGCGCTGGCGCTCTCTGCGCCGCTGGCGCAACAGAGTGGCGAACGCGGAACGGCGGCGAAACTGTTCCGTGCGGATGTGTTGCGGCAGAACAAAGATTACAGCCAGGCCGAACAGACGCTGCGCGGCATTCTGAACGAACAACCGCAGAATGCCCCGGCACGAGAAAATCTCTACTACGTGCTGCGTGACCAGAACAAGGCCGCGGAAGCGCAGGCCATGCTGAATACGTTACCAGCGGGCTTGCAGGCGAAGTTGCAACCACGTGTGGTCACCGGAACCCCTGGCGACCCGCTGCGCCGCCAGGCACAGCAACTGGTCGCTGCGGGGAACACGGAGCAGGCGATCAACGTATTACGCCAGGGTGTGGCGCGACTACCGGACGATCCGTGGCTGCGTCTTGACCTGGCGCGCTTGCTTCAGCAAACCGGGCGCGAGAGCGAAGGCGCAACCGTCATGATGCCCACCGGGCGCGACGGCGCAGGCGCCAGCTCGCTGTATGCCGGGGCGCTGTTTGCCAGTGAGAATGGCGGCTGGCAGCAGGCCAGTTCGTTGCTGGCGCGTATCTCTCCGTCCAGTCAAAACAGCCAGATGCGCGATCTTGCGCAGCGGGTGAATTACAACCTGCAAATGGCGACCGCAGAACGTTACCTCGCCCAGGGCAATATGACCGCAGCGTCTAACACGCTAAAAGCGCTGTCGGCAACGCCGCCGAAAAACCCGGTCGATGCCGGGAAACTGGCGCGCATGCTGGCCCGAACCGGTGATTTGACTACCGCGGTGTCGCTGGTGCGTGACAACATGAAACAGGGTGTGCAGGGTAACGCCGGTGATTATGCCGATCAGGTTGCCGTGCTCAACCAGGCCGGTCTGAACCAGGAAGCGCAGAGTTTTGTCGCCAGCCCGGAACTGCAATCGCGCAGCACCCCTGCGCAATTGGCGGGCGTGCGTAATGGTTATGTGATTAATGAAGCCGATCGGCTGCGTGAGCAGGGCAACTATGCCGCTGCGTACGACAAGCTCATTCGCGCATTGCAAAACGATCCGCAGAATACGGATTTAATGTTCGCGATGGGCCGTTTGTATCAAACGGGCAAAATGAACAAAGAAGCGGGCGTGCTGTATGACTACCTGATGACGCGGGACAGCGAAGATCAGGCCGCACGTGTGGGCGCTATCGATGTGGCGCTGGCGGAAAACAATGTGGAGAAAGCGCAAAGCCTGGCCAATGGTCTGCGCAGCAACGCATCGCCAGAGCGTTTACTGTTGCTGGCGCGTCTGGAAGAGGCGAAAGGCAACCACCAGCAGGCGATGACCTACCTGCGCAGCGCGCGCGGCAAACTGGTGGGTCTGGACTCTTCCAACAGTGCGGCAACGCCAACCATCGGCGGTGTACTGCTGGCGGATAACCCGTTTATGACCACCAGTAAAACCACCGCTCCGCAATCGCTGTACGGGCAGACCCTGCCGTGGCAAGTAGCGCAGGTGGCTCGTGAACCGGGCAGTACGTTGCCAGGCACCACCCGCACCGATTTACCGGTTGAAACCGCACAGTCCCGTACGCTGCGTCAGGTCGATGACATGATGCAGCAAATGGACGAGAAAACCGGTATGTGGCTGCAGGGCAACGTGGAGATCCGCGGGCGCGATGGCGAAACCGGCACCAGTAAACTGACGGAAGCAAAAGCACCGCTCACCTGGTCCAGTTCGCCGTTTGGCGAGTCGCGTTTTGAGTTTACCGCCACTCCGGTTTCCCTGAGCTCGGGCAGCGCTTCGGGCGATGCCTGGCGCCGCTATGGCTCCAACCCGCTGGCAGATGCGGTGAGCAACATCAGCACCTCAATCAAAACGGCCAACAGTTCCACGGCAACGGATGGTAGCGATAAGTTCACCGATCTCGCCAGCTATGCGAATGCCAGCAAACTGTCGCCTTTTACGGCAGAAGGGTATAGCAATCTGACCTCGCTGCTGAATTCGAGCCGCTTACAAAGCCTGAGCGAATCGAATTATAAGAAGAATTATAACGATGCGATTAACGCCTCGACCGATTCACAAAACGCCAGCGGCGTTGAGCTGAATATGGCGTTGAGCGGCGACAGCTATAAGCTGGATATCGGAACAACGCCGCTGGGTCAGGATCTCAGTACGCTCGTGGGCGGCGTGAAATGGTCGCCGAAACTGACCAACTACCTCACGTTGATCCTGACGGGTGAGCGCCGCGCCGTAACCGACAGTCTGCTCTCCTATGTGGGCCTGTATGATAAATATTCCGGTGAGCGCTGGGGGCGTGTCACCAAAAACGGCGGTAGCGCGCAGTTGAGCTACGATGATGGCGACGCCGGTTTCTACGTGGGTGGCGGCGGTTATAGCTATCTTGGTGAGAACGTGGCGAGCAACACCAGTATGAACGCCAGCGCCGGGGTCTATCTGCGCCCGTTGCATGACAGTTTCCGCCAGTTGCAGACCGGCCTTAGCGTGAGCTGGATGGATTTCTCGAAGAACCTCAGCTACTTCACCTATGGGCAGGGGGGCTACTTCAGCCCGCAGAACTACGTCAGCGTGGCGTTGCCGGTAGATTTCTCGCAGAAAATCGACAACTGGAAACTGCGGCTTGGGGGTTCGGTGGGCTATCAATCCTACAGCCAGGATAAGAGCGACTATTTCCCGACCGCGCCGGAAGCGCAGCAGATGATGCAACAACTGGCTGATATGGGCTTTGTCAAAGAAGCGCAGTATGGCGGCCGTTCGCAAAACGGCATCGGCTATAACGTCCATGCGGGTCTGGATTACAACGTGAATAACAAAATGACGGTGGGCGGTAACGTCAGTTACGACACCTTCGGTAGCTATAACGAAAGCACCGCCGGACTTTATCTCCGGTATATGCTGGGAGACAAATAATGAAAACGGATAATGCCAACGCCGCATTGCTGGCCTATTTTCAGCAGCAACAGACTCCGCCGGGCTGGTTTGATCTGCTTGGCGTGATGATTGATGGCATGGTGCGTAATGTCGGCGAGGCGGAAAGCCTGCCGTTCCTGCGACAGATGGGCGAAGCCATGGCGGATCGCACGCCGCTGCCCGTTTCGGCGACCGTGGGTGAGTTGGAAGCCCACATCAATGCGCAATTGCGGGTGTTCAATTGGGGCTGCATTGACATGATTGTTAGCGAAAATGGGCTGGCGTTCCGTCATCAGGGCATACCCGTTGCCCGCGATAAAGCGCTGCAGACACGCTGGTGTTCGGCGTTTTGCGCCATCCTGGAAGGGCTTTATTCGCGCTGGCTGCGTGGGCAGGGCGGCGATTCCGGTCTCGTTTTTACGCGCGAAAGTCTCTATTCTGTGTCAGATGTAGTATTCCGCTACGCTAAACCACAGTGAGTAAACCCATGTTGAAGCGCATTTTCGCCGCGATGGTGGTGATGGTGAGTCTGCTGTTTTCGTCATTTTCTCAGGCCTCTGCGGCCTGGGATAGCTATAAAGCGCGGTTTCTGATGCCGGATGGACGTATCGTTGATACCGGCAATAAAAGCATTTCTCACACCGAAGGTCAGGGCTACGCCATGCTATTGGCGGTGGCAAATAACGACAGAACCGCATTTGACAGCATGTGGAACTGGACCAACAACACCCTGAAAAACAAAGATAACGGCCTCTATTACTGGCGTTATAACCCGGTGGAAGCCGATCCCATTCCTGATAAAAACGATGCCACTGACGGCGATGTACTGATCGCCTGGGCGTTGTTAAAAGCCGGGCAGCGCTGGAATATCCCGGCGTATCTTGCGGCATCCGATGCGATCACGCAGGCGGTGTTGAAACATACGGTGATCAGTTTTGCCGGTTACCGCGTGATGCTGCCAGGGGCGAATGGTTTCAACCGCAACACCTATGTGAACCTCAATCCCTCGTACTTTATCTTCCCGGCATGGCAAGATTTCGCCAACCGTAGCCATCTGGTGGCCTGGCGGGAACTGATCAAAGACGCGCAAACGCTGCTGGGCAAAATGGCTTGGGGTAAGGCGCAGCTGCCGACGGATTGGGTTGCATTGTCGGCAGATGGCAAACTGTCGCCAGCCAAAGAGTGGCCACCGCGCATGAGCTATGATGCGATCCGTATTCCGCTGTATGTGAGCTGGCAGGATGCGCAAAGTCCGCTATTAACGCCATGGCGCAACTGGTGGCAAGGTTTTAGCCGCAACCAGACGCCTGCCTGGGTGAATGTCACGACCAACGATACCGCGCCGTACAATATGAACGACGGGTTGCTGGCGGTGCGCGATCTCACACTGGGCGCAACGCCCGCAGAGCCGCAAATCACTGCGCAGGACGATTACTATTCCGCCAGTCTGAAGATGCTGGTGTGGCTGGCGCAGCAGAAGTAACTGCGCTGCTGACCCTCACCCCGGCCCTCTCCCTGAAAGGGAGAGGGAGAAAACCGTACCATTCTGTACTCTCGCCCTGTTATCGAAGGACCCGTAAGGATAAATCCGCACGGGTCTGTTCCCTCACTTTTGTGGGGAGAGTGTCAGGGAGAGAGGAAGTCTGCAGCAACGGTTCCCTCTCCCCTTTGGGAAGAGGATTAGGGTAAGGGGAAGTCCGCAGCAGTCTGTCCCCTCTCTCCTTTGGGGAGAGGGTTGGGGCGAGGGGAAGTCTGCAGCAGTCTGTTCCCTCTCCCCTTTGGGGAGAGGGTTAGGGTGAGGGGAGAAGGGCGTTATTGCGGATATGGCACCCAGTCACCGCCGTTCAGACGTACATAGGGCCTATCCTGGTACTGAATAACCACCGCGTTCGCATTCTCCGATACCGGCGCGGTCTGCGGCAAATTGCCGATCAACTGCTGCCAGTTCACGCTATCCTGGGTGAAAATCTTCCCATCCAGCACGCGCGTAACAATCTCCGAAATCGCAAGAAAACTGCTCGGCTGGGTAATTTCCAGCGGCGCGCCCTGATGTGGCGCTTTCATGCCAAAAAACTTAATCGCCGCAGGCACGTTGGTGATTGACGGGCTGGGAATGTCGCGCAAGCCGGAAACCTGCATCTTATCGCCCTGCAACGCCGCGCCATGCTCCGGTACCAGCACCACCATCACTTTGCGCCCGGATTTCTCCAGTTGAGTGAAGAAAGCATCCAGTTCATCGAACAGCTTCTGTGCCCGCAGCTTGTAATCCGCGCTTTTGCGATCGCCCGGGTAGTGGTTACCATCGTGCAGCGGCAACAGGTTGTAGAAGGTCGCGGTACGTTTACCCTGGTTAGTGGCCTCTGACTCCATCCAGCGATTCAGCACCGCGGTATCGTCAAAAATTGGCGAGCCGTCAAAGGAGAGCAGGACCGGTGGCAGACCAGCCTGGTTCATCAATGGCACTTGTATGCCGCCATTGTCGCGGACCTCTTTCAGGAAACCACCGAATTCGCCGTTGTGATCCATCATCAACTGTTGGGTGAAACCAAGTTTCGCCAAATTATCAAACAGATAACATTGCGCTCCCGCCTGTTGATAGAGGTTTTTATGTGATGACTGGCCGCAGCTTGCGCGTAACAGGCGAATGGCCGCCGGGCCGCTATAAGCGGTGGCGGAGTTAAAGTGTTTAAATACCATATCGAAGTGTGACCACAGCGGATGCGACATCAGCCCGGCGGCTTCGATATCCGCCCAGGAGAGTGAGCAGATATTGATCATCAGCAGGTCGAAAGGCTGTGAGTCTGCCGCCAGCTCAGTCGGGAACGTGCTCTGACGTTTCTCTTCCGATGCGTAGAAACTGGCCAGCCATGCGTTGAGGTTTTCTGAGGTTGGCGGAGCAGTCTGCGCCGGAATATCGCCAACCACTGGCGTATCCCCCGCCGTTGCGACGGTTGCCGCCGCCGCGCCACCGGTGGTGGTTACCGTGGTGGTTGGCTGGCCTCCGGGCCACAACGAGAAGGCCGGACCGGTAAGAGTCAACACGTTCAGCCAGATCATCAGCGCAACGACAAACACCGTCACGCGGATCCACTGCGACAAAAAGAGCCAGGCAATCAGCAGAACGAACAACGCACCGACCATTTGCCAGTTAATAAAACGCAGCGCCAGGTCGGCCAGATAACTGGCGCTGAATCCGGCAACCTGCGAACCCTGGCTCATCATGCTTTCCAGCCCCGGCAACCAGGTATCGTGCCAGAACAGCCCGAAGCCGACAGGAATGGCAATCCAGTGCCGCAGTCGGTGCAGACGCAGGTTTGGCAGCGGCATCAACAGGAATGCCATAAATACCAGGTTCAGCAGGGGATGAAAATTAAGGTATCCCGCCCACAGCAGACCGAACTTCACCAGAAAATAGAAGTTCCAACCGGAAAGGCCGCGCCAGTATTGCCACAGCGGCGAAGGCGTTGGAGAGGTCGTTGTATGATTAGTCATGTTTACGGTCTGCCTTGACGAGCGATTCCCGGCGCAAAATACCGATTGGTTTCACATAGCGGGGTTTGGAAAAGGTTAAACGGAGCGCGGTACGAATCGGGCGCGACCAGTGGCGGGCAAGATACCCCAGCGGGAAGAAAATTAACGCGCACAACACAACAAGCTGAACGATATCGCTAATCGACATCATGATGTACGCTCCGTGGTTTCGCTGAGTAACCGGTAATGTTCCGGGATACGGCGCCAGGCGGTGCCATCGTGTTCTGCATTGATCACTTTCTTCGTTTCACTCGTGACGATTAACGGTTTTGCCCACTGATCCGGCGTCAGCGTGCGCATTTGTACCAGCTCGGCGGCAATCTGGTTATCTTCGAACCACACCATGCGATTAGAGAAGATATCCGCCGTTGGCAGCGGAAAAATATGGTTCAGTGCGGTGTCGAGATCGTTGACCCGGCAGAAAGATAAAAACAGCACCAGCCGGTTATCGCCAATGCTCACAATATCCCCGGTGCGGTTTGGCCGGCACAGGGTGAGTGCTTGCTCAACGCGAATGCCCGGCACCGGTCGCAGCGCGACCATTACGCCTTTGCCATCTGCGGGTAAAAGCTGGTTATTCACCATATTGCTGACAGCATCGCAGAATGTGCCCCACGGCTGGAAACCTCGCAGTTTCAACGGTTGGGTCATCGACAGCAGAGTGGTGATATCTTCCGGCACCCGACGGTTGAACTGCTGGCCTTGCACGCTTTCTATTAACGTTAAACAGCGCGATAACGGAGCATTCCACGGGATAACCATATTGGCTCCGCAACCCAGCAACAGGCGCTCATCCGTGGCGCGCAGGCTGGCGTGGCTTTCACGGACAATGATTTTCAGGCCGCTACCGCGTTGGCGACGCAGCGTGTGGATCTGCCGTGCAATGCTGTCTATTTGATTATTTTGCGTCAGCGCAAATATCAATGTTGCCGCCTGGCTGGCGCGAGCTTCTTCAAATAATGCTTCGTTGGTTTCAAATAATGACCAGTATTCAGAGAGCGGCGGTGCGCCTTCCAATACAGCAATATTACTTAAGATTCGCTTTTCATCGCTGCGTGGCTGGACAGATGTTTCTTCCCGTTCCGCTAATTGCCAACGTCCTTGAAGATTAAGGATCTGCAGCTGTTGCCGTGCGCTAACTCCTTTTTCATTACACCACCAGGCAACGTCATAAACATGTAAGTCATTTTGATAGCGTAAACTGGCCAGGCCAAATAATGTGCGGTATTCACTCATTAAAATCGACGTCTGTTTATCGCTGTTGCCGCTGGGGTTAATTATCAGCAACGCACATTTATGGTATTTTGCCCACGCATGAGTTTTTTCCAGCCATCTTTGCAAATTATCCACGGGAATATTCTGAAATGCATTGTTGGCGCACAGCAGGATCAGTAAATAATTTTCAGGCTCTATTGAGCACAGTAAATCGCGGGTGAAAAAGTATAGACCATTTTCCTGATTTGGCATGGTGAACAGCTGGACTTTTTCTGGCCCGTGATCGTTATCCAGGTGCATGATTTTATGCAGATCGTGGCCCATGCCAATTATTGCGACTTTGGCTTCTTTATCTTGTGTCGCAATCGTCTGATTTATAAGATTGATTCCATCCTGCTCGCGATCGGCATTTATCCACCAGACGCCGCCTGCGGGCATATGACGTAATTCATCCCATAACGACTGGATTCCAATAGAAAATATGGGGTCCACGATGTCCCTCTTACAGAGAATTTAACTGTATCTCAGTTTACTAGCGTAAGCGAAGAAATAAACCTAACATTGAAATTAAAGAACATCAGATTTAGCATGTAAACGAATTTTCTCAGGCGCGATTGCCTTGCCTCATTTGCTCAAGTGCTTTTTATTCATAGGGATCGGTTAAACATGCATAGCGATGAATTCGAAAGTCAGACAGATCCCACGCTGGGCTACACATTTCAAAATGATTTTCTGGCGCTGAGCAAAGCATTTTCATTGCCTGAAATAGATTATGCCGATATTTCCCAACGAGAACAGTTGGCGGCAGCTATTAAGCGTTGGCCGCTGCTTGCTGAATTCGCCCGTCAACAATAAGGGAGCCATGAATGGCCATCTTGGGATTACAGGGGATACGCGGTGGCGTGGGTACAACATCCATCACTGCGGCTCTGGCCTGGTCATTACAATTATTAGGCGAGTCGGTGCTCGTTATTGACGCGTGCCCCGATAATCTTTTGCGCCTGTCATTTAATGTCGATTTCGATCATAACGGCGGTTGGGCGCGCGCGTTACTGGATGGTCAGGACTGGCGTGATGCGGGATTGCGTTACACTTCCCAACTGGATGTTTTGCCTTTTGGCCGCCTGACGACAAGCGAATGGGAAAATAGCCAGCGGCTGCCCGACGTGCTTAACGCGCTCACCTCTATTTTGCAGGCGCTGCAACAGCAACAACATTATCAGTGGGTGTTGATCGACCTGCCGCACGGGTATTCACCACTGGCTCGTCAGTTTATTGAGCAGTGCGATCATACGCTGACCATTATCAAGCCGGACACGAACTGCCATGTGCGTCTGCACCAGCAGGTTTTACCCGTGGGCACGCATATCCTGATAAACGATCTGCGCGTAGGCAGTCAGCTACAGGATGACCTCTGGCAGGTGTGGTTGCAGAGCCAGCGACGAATGTTGCCGATCTATATTCATCGCGATGAAGCGATGGCAGAGTGCATGGCGGCAAAACAGCCGCTGGGCGAATACCGGGCTGATGCGCTGGCAGCGGAAGAGATGTTAACGCTGGCGAACTGGTGCCTGCTGCACTGTGCACAAACGCGTGCGGGCAGTGAGGAGCTGGCAAGGAGTCCGCAATGAGTCGCCTGTCTGCCTGGTTGCTGATCCCGCCAGTTAGCGCGCGCTTAAGCGAGCGCTATCAGCACTATCGCCGTCATGGCGCATCCGGGTTCAGCGCGGCTTCTGGTTGCTTCTGGGCGATACTCGCATGGATGTTCATTCCGCTTGAGCACCCACGCTGGCAGCAATTGCGTGCGCAGCAACATCAGTTATTTCCTCATATTGATCCTGACAAACCACGCCCTTTCGACCCGGCGCGTTACCTGGTGCAAACCCTTTGGCTGTTAGTCACCCTACCCTGGGGACCGCCGAAATCCGCGCGCCGTCAGCGCTTTGCCCGGGCACGCGCGTTGCGTGGGCGCTGGTATCACTGGCTGGATAGTCTGCCGGCACGGGTAACGCAACATACCGGTCACCTCGACCACAAAAAAGAGCTGGCGCATATTCATCCGCGCGTCCGGCGTTTCATTCTTGGCGTGGTGGTTGTCTTCTCGCTGGTTCTGGCGATTTTGTGTATTACGCAGCCTTTTAACCCGCTTTCGCAGTTTGTGTTCCTGATGTTGCTATGGGGGGTGGCCCTGCTGGTACGGCGTATTCCGGGGCGCTTCTCAGCGTTAATGTTGATTGTGCTGTCACTCACTGTGTCCTGTCGTTATATCTGGTGGCGTTATACCTCGACACTGAACTGGAACGATCCGGTCAGTCTGGTATGTGGTCTGATACTGCTGTTTGCGGAAACCTACGCCTGGATTGTGCTGATCCTCGGTTATTTCCAGGTGGTGTGGCCCCTCAATCGCCAGCCGGTGCCGTTGCCAAAAGAGATGGCGCTGTGGCCCTCGGTGGATATCTTCGTGCCCACCTATAACGAAGATTTAAACGTGGTGAAAAATACCATTTACGCGTCATTGGGCATTGACTGGCCAAAAGATAAACTCAAAATCTGGATCCTTGACGATGGCGGCCGCGAAGAGTTTCGTGTCTTCGCCAACACCGTCGGGGTGGAGTACATCGCCCGTACCACTCATGAACACGCCAAAGCCGGGAATATCAACAACGCCCTGAAATATGCGAAGGGCGAATTTGTGTCGATTTTCGACTGCGACCATGTGCCCACGCGCTCGTTCCTGCAAATGACCATGGGCTGGTTCCTGAAAGAGAAAAAGCTGGCGATGATGCAGACGCCGCACCATTTTTTCTCGCCGGATCCGTTTGAACGTAACCTCGGGCGTTTTCGTAAAACGCCTAACGAAGGCACGCTCTTCTATGGCCTGGTACAGGATGGCAATGACATGTGGGACGCCACCTTCTTCTGTGGCTCTTGTGCGGTGATCCGCCGTGAACCGTTGGATCAAATCGGCGGCATTGCGGTAGAAACCGTCACCGAAGATGCGCACACCTCCCTGCGTTTACACCGCCTGGGTTACACCTCCGCGTATATGCGTATTCCGCAGGCGGCAGGGCTGGCGACGGAGAGTCTGTCTGCACATATTGGGCAGCGTATTCGCTGGGCACGCGGTATGGTGCAGATCTTCCGCCTTGATAACCCGCTGTTTGGCAAAGGGCTGAAGCTCGGGCAGCGATTGTGCTACGTCAACGCCATGTTTCACTTCTTATCGGGTATTCCACGCCTGATCTTCCTCACCGCGCCACTGGCATTTTTGCTGCTGCATGCCTACATCATTTATGCCCCGGCGCTGATGATCGCGCTGTTCGTTCTGCCGCATATGATCCACGCCAGCCTGACCAACTCGAAAATTCAGGGCAAATACCGTCACTCCTTCTGGAGTGAGATTTATGAAACGGTACTGGCCTGGTATATCGCGCCGCCTACGATGGTGGCGCTCTTTAACCCGCACAAAGGCAAGTTTAACGTCACGGCGAAAGGCGGCCTGGTGGAAGAAGAGTATGTGGACTGGGTGATTTCCCGTCCCTATATCTACCTGGTGTTGATTAACGTGCTCGGTCTGGCGGTTGGCGTATGGCGCTACTTCTATGGGCCGGAAAACGAAATCCTGACGGTCTTCGTCAGTATGGCGTGGGTGTTCTACAACATGGTCATTCTCGGTGGCGCGGTGGCGGTATCGGTGGAGAGCAAGCAGGTTCGCCGGGCGCACAGGGTCGAAATCTCCATGCCAGCGGCGATCGCCCGTGAAGACGGCCATCTTTTCTCCTGTACCGTGCATGACTTCTCTGACGGTGGGCTGGGCATCAAGATCAACGGCCAGGCGCAGGTGCTTGAAGGGCAACGTGTAAACCTGTTGCTCAAGCGCGGTCGGCAAGAGTACGTCTTTCCTACGACCGTGGCGCGCGTCTCCGGCAATGAAGTCGGTTTGCAACTGATGCCGCTGACCACCAAACAGCATATCGATTTTGTGCAGTGTACGTTTGCCCGCGCCGACACATGGGCGTTGTGGCAGGACAGTTTTCCGGAAGATAAACCGCTGGAAAGCCTGTTCGATATTTTGAAATTGGGTTTCCGCGGCTATCGCCATCTCGCGGAATTCGCTCCGTCGTCAGTGAAGGTGATTTTCCGTGTGCTCACCGGCCTGGTCTCCTGGGTGGTGTCGTTTATCCCTCGCAGGCCAGCACGGAACCTGACGGCACAGCAACCGAATCCGGTTATGGCTCAACAATGATGAAAACGCGATGAAAAGAAAACTCTCCTGGATTTGTGCAGTGGCAGTGGGGATGAGCGCGCTGCCTCCGATGACGACCCTTGCGGCGCCTGCAAACCCTGCTGCGCCAACTGTTCCGGCCGTTTCGCCAGCGACCCAGCCAGTGGTCACGCAAGGGCCAGCGCAAGCGGAAGCCCTGCGACCGACGACGCCGACCACCGGGCAGACGCTGCCTGCCGCGAATGGTGCGGCGATGGTTGGCCAGGTTATGCCTGGCGTACAGGGCGCGAACGCGCCGGTCGTGGCGGAAAACGCCCCGTCCCGCGATGTGAAGCTGACGTTTGCTCAGATTGCGCCTCCGCCAGGAAGCATGGTGCTGCGCGGCGTCAATCCGAATGGCGGCGTTGAGTTTGGCATGCGTAGCGATGAATTGGTGTCAAAAGCGGTGCTGAACCTTGAGTACACCCCGTCACCGTCGCTGCTGCCGGTGCAGTCACAGTTGAAGGTTTACCTGAACGATGAATTGATGGGCGTACTGCCGGTCAGCAAAGAGCAACTGGGTAAAAAAACGCTGGCGCAGGTGCCGATTAACCCGCTCTTTATCACCGATTTTAACCGCGTGCGTCTGGAGTTTATCGGGCACTATCGCGATGTCTGTGAAAACCCGGCCAGCAACACGCTGTGGCTGGATATCGGGCGTAGCAGTTCGCTGGATCTGACCTATCAGAAGCTGGCTGTGCAAAACGATCTGTCCCACTTCCCTGTTCCGTTCTTTGATGCGCGTGATAACCGTGCCTTAACGCTGCCGATGGTCTTTGCCGATGCGCCGGGCCTGGGGCAACAGCAGGCTGCGGCGGTTATTGCTTCCTGGTTTGGTTCCCGCTCCGGCTGGCGCGGACAGACGTTCCCGGTCAGTTACAACACCCTGCCGGACAGTAACGCCATTGTTTTCGCTACCAATGATAAGCGTCCGGACTTCCTGCGTGATGCCCCGGCGGTGAAAGGGCCGACCATCAGCATGATTGCGCATCCGGGGAATCCGTATGTGAAGTTGTTGGTGGTGATGGGGCGTGACGATAACGATCTGTTGCAGGCGGCAAAAGGGATTGCGCAGGGCAACGTGTTGTTCCGTGGCGATAGCGTCACGGTTGATGAAGTGAAACCGTTGCTGGCGCGTCAGCCCTATGATGCACCGAACTGGATCCGCACCGATCGTCCGGTCAGTTTTGGCGAGCTGAAAACCTATGAAGAGCAGCTGCAATCAACCGGGTTGCAACCTGCGTCGATCAACGTGGCGCTGAATCTGCCGCCGGATCTCTATCTGCTGCGCAGCAACGGCATTGATATGAACCTCAATTACCGTTATACCGCGCCGCCGACGAAAGATAACTCGCGCATGGATATCAGCCTGAACAACCAGTTCCTGCAATATTTCAATCTGCTGAGCAATCAGGACAGCAATAAGTTGCTGCTGCGCTTGCCGGTGCTACAGGGATTGTTGGACGGTAAAACGGATGTCTCCATTCCGGCGCTGAAACTGGGGGCTGTCAATCAGTTACGCTTTGATTTCCAGTATATGAACCCGATGCCGGGCGGCACTATCGATAACTGCGTGACTTTCCAGCAGGTGGATAACCGCGTGGTGATTGGCGACGATTCCACCATCGATTTCTCGAAGTATTACCACTTTATTGCCATGCCGGATCTGCGTGCTTTCGCCAATGCAGGCTTCCCGTTCAGCCGGATGGCGGATCTGTCGCAAACGCTGGTGGTGATGCCCCCTAAACCCGCGCCTGCGCAACTGACCACGTTGCTCAATGCGTTGGGCACCGTGGGTGCGCAGACGGGCTTCCCGGCTATTAACGTGCAGTTGACCGACGATGCCAGCAAAATCCAGGGCAAAGACGCGGATATCATGATTGTCGGCGCGATTCCGCCATCGCTCAAAGATGATAAGAAAATCGACCTGCTGGTGGAGGCGGCGCAAAGCTGGGTGAAAACGCCGCAGCGCCAGACCCCGTTTACGGCGAGCCTGCCGGATGAAGTCGATCGCCAGGCGGAGACGCAGACCGCCGTCACCTCCGACGGCCCGATGGCAGCCATTGTCGGCTTCCAGTCACCGTTTAACGATCAGCGTAGCGTGGTTGCACTGTTGGCGGATAGCCCGCGTGGTTACACCTTGCTCAATCAGGCAATGAATGACAGTGGCAAACGCGCGGCGATTTTCGGTTCGGTGTCGGTGATCCGCGAGTCCGGGGTGAACGGTTTACGCGTTGGTGACATCTATTACGTGGGCCATTTGCCATGGTTTGAGCGTGTCTGGTATGCGCTGGCGAACCATCCCGTGCTGCTGGCGGTGCTGGCGGCGGTGAGTATTGTGCTGCTGGCGTGGGTGCTGTGGCGTCTGTTGCGGATCATCAGCCGCCGTCGTCTTGACCCGGATCACGAGTAACGGCGATGAAGGCATTACGTTGGGTTGTAATGGCGCTGGTGCTGGCGGCGATGAATGTGCGCGCCGCCTGCACATGGCCTGCCTGGGAACACTTCAAACGGGCGTATATCAGCGATGGCGGGCGGGTGATTGACCCCAGCGACGCGCGCAAGATAACCACCTCGGAAGGGCAAAGCTATGCCTTGTTCTTCGCCCTGGCGGCGAATGATCGCCCGATGTTCGATAACGTGCTGGAATGGACAAAAGACAATCTGGCGCAGGGGGATCCCGGCGAACATCTTCCGGCCTGGTTGTGGGGGAAAAAGGACGAAAACAACTGGACCGTACTGGATAGCAACTCCGCGTCGGATGCGGATATCTGGATAGCCTGGTCGCTGCTGGAAGCCGGACGCTTATGGAAAGAAGCGCGCTATACCACCCTGGGCAACGCGTTGTTAAACCGCATCGCCAAAGAGGAAGTGGTGACTGTGCCAGGGCTGGGGCCAATGCTGCTACCAGGAAAAGTCGGCTTTGCCGAGGAGACGGTCTGGCGGTTTAACCCCAGCTACCTGCCGCCGCAGATTGCCCGCTATTTGACCCGTTTTGGCGAACCCTGGACGACACTGCAGGAGACCAATCACCGGTTGTTGCTGGAGACAGCGCCGAAGGGGTTTTCCCCGGACTGGGTGCGTTATGAAAAAAGTAAAGGCTGGCAACTGGCCCCCGATAAGACGTTGATCAGTGGCTACGATGCCATCCGCGTCTATCTGTGGGTGGGAATGATGAACGACCACGATGCGCAAAAAGCGTCTCTGCTCGAACGGCTAAAACCGATGGCAGCGCTGACGGCGAAAAAGGGCGTTGTGCCGGAAAAAGTGGATGTTGCCACAGCACAACCGCGCGGTGATGGCCCTGTCGGCTTTGCTGCTGCGCTGTTGCCCTTCCTGCAGGATCGTGATGCGCAGGCCGTGCAACGGCAAAAGGTCGCCGACCATTTCCCTGGCGATGATGCTTATTTCAGTTATGTTCTTACCCTGTTCGGTCAAGGCTGGGATGAGCACCGTTTTCGTTTCACCCCTCGCGGTGAGTTACAACCTGACTGGGGCCAGGCATGCGCAAGTTCACAGTAAGCTTACTTTGTCTCTCACTCGTGCTTGCGTTGACACCAGCTACGCAAGCGGATGAGCCCACCGCTCAGCAGCAGTTGCTGTCACAAGTGCGGCTGGGCGAAGCCACCAAACGTGAGGACCTGGTGCGTCAGTCGTTGTACCGTCTCGAACTTATCGATCCGGATAACCCGGATGTGATTGCCGCGCGTTTTCGCTATTTACTGCGCCAGGGCGATAACGCCGGGGCGCAAAAGCAGCTCGATCGCATGAAGCAACTGGCGCCAGATTCTGCGGCGTATAAATCCTCCGTGACGTCGATGACGCTTTCTGGCGCAGAAGGCCGTCAGGCATTGCAACAGGCACGTTTACAGGCAACGACAGGGCATGTTCCGGAAGCGCTCGCAGCCTATGACGCGTTGTTTAAAGGTAACCCGCCAGAGGGCGATCTGGCGGTCGAGTACTGGGCGTTGGTTGCGAAAGTTCCGGCGCGTCGCAGTGAAGCCATCACGCAACTGAAAGCACTGAACGCGCGCAATCCGGGCAACGCGGCCCTGCAAAATTCGCTGGCGCAATTGCTGTTTGGCGAAGGTCGTGATGCCGAAGCGTATGCGGTGCTTGAGCAGATGGCGAAATCCAGTGCGGGCCGTGAAGCGGCGGCTGGGCTCTGGTATCAGCAAATCCAACGCATGCCGGTGAGTGACGCCAGTGTGAAAGCGCTACAACGTTTTCTGACCGTATTCAGCTCGGGTGACACCGTGGACAGCGCCCGTACACAGCTTGCCGCGCAGCAAAAACAACTCGCCGATCCGGCGTTTCGCGCCCGGGCCACCGGCCTGGCGGCAGTGGATGCCGGGCAAGGGGCGAAAGCCGTGAATGAGTTGCGCCAGGCCGTTAATGCCAACGGAACGGACAGTGAAGCCGTTGGCGCGCTCGGGCAAGCCTATTCGCAAAGCGGCGACCGCGCCCGTGCGGTGGCGCAATTCGAAAAAGCCATCGCCATGGATCCCACCAGTGGCAACCGCAGTAAGTGGGACAGTTTGTTAAAAACCAATCGCTACTGGCTGCTGATCCAGCAGGGCGATGCGGCGTTGAAAGCGAACAACCCTGGTGAGGCGGAGCGCCTCTATTCACAGGCGCGGCGCATTGATAATACCGACAGCTATGCGGTGCTTGGCCTCGGCGATGCGGCGATGGCCCGCAAGGACAGCCACGCGGCGGAAAGTTTTTACCGCCAGGCGCTGCGTATGGACAGTGGCAACAGCAATGCGGTCCGTGGGCTGGCGAATATTTACCGTGCACGTTCGCCGCAAGAGGCCGACACATTTATTCAATCGCTTTCCGCCAGCCAGCGCCGCAGCATTGATGACATTGAGCGCGGGCTGAAAAACGATCGCCTGGCGCAGCAGGCGGAAGCGCTGGAAAACAGCGGACAGTGGGCGCAGGCGGCGGAGTTGCAACGCCAGCGGTTGGCACTCGATCCTGGGAGCGTATGGGTGACTTATCGTCTGGCGAGCGATTTGCGCCAGGCCGGAGAGCCACGCGAAGCCGATGCGCACATGCAGCGTCTCGCTGCGCTCAAACCCGGCGATCCGGAGCAGGTGTACGCTTATGGCCTGTACCTCTCTGGTAATAATCAGGAGATGGCGGCGCTGAACCAGCTTAATGCGCTGCCGAAAGCACAGTGGAACAGTAATATCCAGGAACTGGCGGAACGGCTGCAAACCAATCGCCTGCTGGACAACGCCAACCGGCTGCGCGACAGCGGCCATGAAGAGCAGGCGCGGGCACTACTGGCGCAGCAGCCTGCGTCGACGCGTATTGATTTGACACTGGCTGACTGGGCGCAGCAGGGTGGCGATAGCGCATCTGCGCAGCACTATTTCAACCGGGTGCTGGAGCGGGAGCCGAATAACCAGGACGCGCTGCTTGGTCTGGCGGAGTTGTATGCCGCCGATGGCAATAAAATGGCGGCGCGTGCGCAACTGGCGAAGTTGCCCGCCCCAACGGCGGCGCAACCGCAATCCATCAATACCCAGCGGCGTCTGGCGCTGGTGCAGGCCGCGCTTGGCGATACCGACAGCGCCCGGCAAACCTTTAGCCGCATTATGCCGCAGGCGAAAGCACAGCCGCCGTCAATGGAGAGCGCGTTGGTGTTGCGTGATGCCGCGCGTTTTCAGGCGCAGCAGGGCGAGCCGCAGCAGGCGCTGGAAACCTGGAAAGATGCCATGGTGGCCTCCGGCGTGACTACCACGCCGCCTGCGGATAATGACACCTTCACGCGTTTAACGCGCAATAACGCGAAAGATGACTGGCTGAAGCGTGGTATCCGCAGCGATGCGGCCGATCTCTACCGGCAGCAGGATATCAATGTCACGCTCCAGCATGATTATTGGGGCTCCAGCGGTACCGGCGGGTATTCCGATCTGAAAGCCCATACCACCCTGTTGCAGGCGGATGCGCCGCTGGCGGACGGACGGATGTTCTTCCGCACTGATGTGGTGAATATGAACGTGGGCAGCTTCGACACCACAGATGATGTTTACGATCCCAACTGGGGTACCTGTTCCGCGACGCCATGTCGCGGCAACACCAGTCAGAAAGCCAATGGCGCAAGTCTGGCGGTCGGTTGGCAAAATGGCACCTGGTCGGGGGATATCGGCACCACGCCGATGGGGTTTGATGTGGTGGATGTCGTGGGTGGCCTGAGCTACAGCAGCGATTTGGGGCCGCTGGGGTACACTGTTAACGTCCATCGCCGGCCGATTTCCAGCTCATTACTGGCGTTCGGCGGGCAAAAAGATCCGAACACCGGCGTCACATGGGGGGGCGTTCGCGCAACGGGCGGCGGCGTTAGCCTGAGTTACGACAAAGGTGAAGCGAACGGCGTCTGGTCGAGTTTGAATGCGGATTCCCTCACCGGTAAGAACGTGGCGGATAACTGGCGCATTCGCTGGATGACTGGCTACTACTACAAGCTAATCAACAAAGATAATGAACGTTTGACCGTCGGCCTCAACAATATGCTGTGGCATTACGACAAGGATCTGAGCGACTACACGCTGGGACAGGGAGGCTATTACAGCCCGCAGCAGTATATCTCGTTTGCGGTGCCGGTTGTCTGGCGGAAACGTACGGCAAACTGGTCGTGGGAGCTGGGCGCGTCGGGTTCGTGGTCGCACTCAAAAACCGATGGCATCAAACGCTATCCGTTGCAGAATCTGATTCCGGATAACCAGTTCTTTGCTAACGGCGACCGAATGTTCCTGGATAAGGACAATAGCAGCACGAGCAGCAGCTCGAACGGTTTTGGTTATACCGCCCGTGCGCTGGTAGAGCGTCGGGTGACGTCTCACTGGTTTGTTGGGGCGGGTGTCGATATTCAGCAAGCGAAGGATTACACGCCAAGCCATGCGTTGATTTATGTACGTTATTCCGGCGCCGGGTGGCAGGGCGATATGGATATGCCGCCGCAAACGCTCACGCCTTACGCTGACTGGTAATAAAAGACAATTCCTGGTGGTTAATCGCTATGCGTCATGGCTGGCACAGGGTGATTAAACACTTCTTATTCAATAAGTTACCTACGATGATTGCCGCAATCCTCTTTCGCGTTGCAATCTGGCGGGCGTTTGTCTCAAGAGCGTCACGATCGAGTATAATCTGGCGGCAGAGTCGCTGTTGATTTCCTCTGCGCTTATCGTACCTCTGGAGAGTGATTTTGCGTGTTAGCCGTTCTTTAACCATTAAACAGATGGCTGCGGTGTCTGCCGTGTCCATGGTGTTTGTTTTTATTTTTTGCGTCATTCTGCTGTTTCACTTCTTACAGCAGAATCGCTATAACACGGCCATGCAACTGGAAAGTATTGCCCGCTCTGTTCGAGAACCGCTCTCGGCAGCGATTCTGAAAGCCGATATTCCTGACGCGGAATCTATCTTGCAGCAAATTAAACCTGCCGGGGTGGTGAGCCGGGCGGACGTCGTGCTGCCCAATCAATTTCAGGCGCTGCGGATGCGCTTTATTCCGGAACGCCCAATCCCGGTGATGATCACCCGGATGTTTGAATTACCGATCCAGATCTCGCTGCCGATTTATTCGCTGGAGCGCCCGGCCAACCCTCAGCCACTGGCTTACCTGGTGTTGCAGGCGGATTCGTACCGTGTCTATAAATTCGTTATCAGCACACTGTCTACGTTAGTGACTGCTTACTTACTGCTTTGGCTCATGCTGACCGTCGCGATTTCCTGGTGCATGAATCGGTTACTGGTACACCCGCTGCGGAAAATCGCCCGTGAGTTAAATGATCTCTCAGCAGAGGATCGCCTTGGGCATCAGTTGATTTTGCCTTCCCATCACCATGACGATGAAATAGGCATCCTGGTGCGTGGCTATAACCGGCATCAACAGCAATTGCTGCGGGAATATGATGCGTTAAATCAGCAATCCACGCAGTTCCCGGTGTCTGAATTGCCGAACAAGGCTTTTCTGATGGCGTTGCTGGAGCAGACGGTTGCGCAGAAAAAGACCACAGCGCTGATGGTGATTGCCTGCGACACGCTGCGCGATACGGCGGGCGTATTGCAGGAAAATCAGCGAGAAATGCTGCTGCTGACGCTGGTAGAGAAGCTGAAGTCGGTGCTGTCACCGCACATGACGCTTGCGCAGGTCAGCGGTAATGACTTCGCGATTATTGCCAACGGCGTAGAGGAGCCGTGGCATGCTATCACTTTAGGTCAGCAAGTACTCACTGCGATTAACGAGCGGATTCCGCTTCAGGGGATCCAGTTACGCCCGACAGCCAGTATCGGCGTGGCGATGTGTCATGGCGATCTTTCCGCTGAGCAGCTTTACCGCCGCGCGGTATCCGCAGCCAGCAGTGCGCGGCACAAAGGGAAAAACCAGCTCCAGTTCTTCGATCCGCAACACATGGCGCTGGCGCAGCAGCGTCTGGCCCTTGAAAGCGATATTCTCTCTGCGCTTGAGCAGGGAAAATTTGCGATTTGGCTGCAACCGCAGGTGGATCTTGCCAGCGGTGAACTTAAAAGCGCAGAAGTGTTGCTGCGTATGCAGCAAGAGGACTCTCGCTGGGCGTTGCCGGAAGGTCTGATTGAACGTATCGAATCCAGTGGGTTGATGATCAACGTGGGTTACTGGGTGCTGGAAGAGTCCTGTCGCTTACTGGCGGCATGGCAGTCGCGGGGGATTATGCTGCCGCTGTCGGTCAATCTTTCCGCCTTGCAACTTCTTCATCACAATATGGCGTCCGATATGCTTGAACTGCTGCATCGCTACCGTATCGCACCCGGTACGCTGATCCTGGAAATCACGGAGAGTCGCCGTATTGATGATCCGCAAGCCGCGGTGGCGATCCTACGCCCGTTGCGCGACGCCGGGGTTCGCATTGCGCTGGACGACTTCGGTATGGGTTATGCCGGGTTACGTCAGTTACAACATATGAAATCGCTGCCTGTGGATGTGCTGAAAATCGACAAGACATTTGTTGACGGGTTACCGGATGACAACAGCCTGGTATCGGCCATTATCCATATGGCGCGCAGCCTCGAGCTGGAGATTATTGCTGAAGGGGTGGAGCGGGAAAATCAGCGCGACTGGCTGGCGCAAGCGGGCGTAGATGTGGCGCAAGGCTTCCTTTTTGCCCATGCCTCGTCACCAGAGGCGTTTGAACAGCGTTGGTTTACCGGTTCGGATATGACTGAAAATCGTTAAATTGTTACGAGGTTGTGCGAGTCAGTTCAAACTTTTTAACATTGTTGTTTCGGATTTGATGTAAGTTTATTTCTGTCATGTTTGACGGGTGTTATTTTTAAACCGCAGGCTAATTGAAAACCCCACAAAGCCTGAGGTTTAATCCAAGGACACCTTATGAAAACCTCTCTATTTAAAAGTCTCTACTTTCAGGTTCTGACAGCAATAGCCATCGGTATTCTGCTTGGCCATTACTATCCTGAATTAGGTGCGCAGATGAAGCCGCTTGGTGATGGCTTCGTTAAGCTTATCAAGATGATCATCGCGCCCGTCATTTTCTGTACGGTTGTCACCGGTATCGCTGGTATGGAAAGCATGAAGGCGGTTGGTCGCACCGGTGCGGTTGCACTGCTTTACTTCGAGATCGTCAGTACCCTGGCGCTGATTATCGGCCTTGTCATTGTTAACGTAGTGCAACCCGGCGCGGGGATGAATGTCGACCCCGCGACGCTGGACGCGAAAGCGGTGGCGGTTTACGCCGAACAGGCGCAGCAACAGGGGATTATCGCCTTCCTGTTGGATGTGATCCCCGCCAGCGTCATTGGTGCGTTCGCCAGCGGTAATATCCTTCAGGTGCTGTTGTTCGCCGTGTTGTTTGGCTTTGCGTTGCATCGCCTCGGTCATAAAGGCCAGCTGATTTTCAACGTTATCGAAAGCTTCTCGCAGGTGATTTTCGGCATCATCAACTTCATCATGCGTCTTGCGCCGATTGGCGCGTTCGGCGCAATGGCATTCACCATCGGCAAATATGGCGTCGGCACGCTGGTGCAGCTCGGCCAGTTGATTATCTGCTTCTATGTGACCTGTATTCTGTTTGTGGTGGTGGTACTCGGTGCGATTGCCCGGGCGACCGGGTTCAGCATCTTCAAGTTTATTCGCTATATCCGTGAAGAGCTGCTGATCGTGCTCGGTACATCGTCGTCGGAGTCTGCGCTGCCACGCATGCTTGAGAAGATGGAACGGTTGGGCTGCCGCAAATCGGTGGTCGGGCTGGTTATTCCGACGGGGTACTCCTTTAACCTCGATGGCACCTCTATCTATCTGACGATGGCGGCGGTGTTTATCGCCCAGGCTACCAACAGTCATATGGATATCTTCCATCAAATTACGCTGCTGGTGGTGCTGCTGCTCTCCTCAAAAGGTGCTGCCGGGGTGACCGGGAGTGGCTTTATTGTGCTGGCCGCGACGCTCTCTGCGGTGGGTCATCTACCGGTGGCGGGCCTGGCGTTGATTCTGGGGATTGACCGCTTTATGTCGGAAGCCCGTGCGTTAACCAACCTCGTGGGTAACGGTGTGGCGACCATTGTGGTGGCGAAGTGGGTGAAGGAACTGGATCAGAAACAGTTGTCCGATACGCTCAATAATCGTGCTGAAAGCGGAAAAACCCGCGAAATTTCCTCATAATTTCATGACTTATGACCGCAGTCCCTTGTCGGACTGCGGGCTTCTGCGCATAATTCCCCCTATTACCGTCACAATTCACGATGAATTTTCGGGATTATTCACTTCACGGTGTGACGTTTTGCTTTTCCTGCGGTCTAAAAGCGAAGTGTTTTTACGTATCTTTCGGCCTCCTCCTGGAGGGCTGACTTTTTAACCAGGAATGTTGATTAGGGGTTCTCATGCAGGGCACAAAAATTCGGTTGTTAACAGGCGGTTTGCTGATGCTGGCGGCTGTCGGTTATGTGCAGGCAGATGCGCTCCAGCCCGACCCGGCCTGGCAACAAGGGACACTGGGAAATGGTTTTCAGTGGCAGGTTTTAGCCACTCCACAGCGTCCCAGCGATCGCATTGAAATTCGCCTGTCTATTAATACCGGTTCGCTCACCGAAAGCACACAACAGAGCGGTTTCAACCATTTTATTCCTCGCATCGCGCTGACCCATAGCGGTCCGCTGGAACCTGTGCAGATGCGTTCGCTCTGGCAGCAGGGCATCGATCCGAAACGTCCGTTGCCGCCAGCGGTGGTGTCGTACGACTTTACGCAGTACAGCCTGAGTCTGCCAAATAATCGTGGCGACTTGCTGAAAGAGGCGCTGGCCTGGCTGGCGGATGCCGCCGGGAACTTAACCATTACGCCTGAGACCGTTAATCATGCGCTTGCCAGCAACGATATGGTCGTTACCTGGCCTGGCAATACGACAGATAACGCCTGGCGTTATCGCCTGAAAGGTTCCGCGTTGTTGGGTCACGATCCGGCCGTGATGCCAAAAGAGCCGATCGATGCCGCACAGGTCAAGGCATTCTACGAAAAATGGTATACACCGGACGCCATGACGCTGATTGTGGTCGGCAATGTGGACAGCCGCGCGATTGCCGAGCAAATCAATAAAACCTTTGGTGAACTGAAGGGTAAACGCCATACGCCAGCGCCTGTGCCGACGCTGTCGCCTTTGCCGCCGCAGCCGGTAAGTCTGATGACCGACGCGGTTACGCAGGATCGCCTGTCAATTATGTGGGATTCTGCCTGGCAGCCGATCCGTGAATCGTCGGCGCTGGAGCGATACTGGCGTGCGGATTTGGCCCGTGAAGCGCTGTTCTGGCACATCCAGCAGAATCTGACCCGCAATAACGCCAAGGATATTGGCCTGAGCTTCGAGTGCCGCGTGCTGTTCCAGCGGGCGCAATGCGCCATTAACGTTGATTCACCAAACGACAAGCTTAATGCCAATGCGGGGCTGATCGCACGTGAACTGGGGAAAGTGCGGCAAAAAGGCCTGCCGGAAGAGGAGTTTAAAGCGCTGATCGCGCAGAAGAACCTGGAGTTGCAGAAGCTGTTTGCGACCTATGCCCGCACCGGCACCGATATTCTGATTAGCCAGCGGGTGCGCTCGTTGCAAAACCAGGTCGTGGACATTGCACCGGAGCAGTATCAGAAACTGCGTCAGGCCTTCCTCAACAACTTAACGCCGGAAATGCTGAACCAGGATCTGCACCAGCAGTTATCGCAGGATATGTCGTTGATACTGCTGCAACCAAAAGGTGAGCCGGAATACAACATGAAGGATTTGCAGGCGACGTGGGAAGAGGTGATGGCACCAGCCGAAGCCACAGCTGCGCCGGCAAGCAATGATGATATGCGTTCCGATGTGTCGGATATTCCGCCACGGCAATGATGAAAATGACGCCTCTCCCCATCGGGCAGAGGCGTCAACGTCAACTCAGTTCGGCATCGCGTCGCGCGGAATGATCGCACCACGGTACTGAATTACCGTGCTGGCGGTTAAATGGCCGCGTTTTGCTGCCGCAACGGCATCGCCGCCGGTCAGCCGCACGGACAGATAGCCTGCGCTGAACGAGTCGCCCGCTGCGGTGGTATCGATCACTTTTTCTTTCGGCAATTTCACTGCCGGGACTTCCACAATCGCTTCGCCCGCAATCGCCACCAGGCATGCGTCCGCGCCGCGTTTGATGACCACTTCTTTCACACCGGCTTGCTGGGTGCGCGCTATCACTTCTTCGACAGGTTTTTCGCCCCACAACAAATCTTCATCATCCAGCGTCAGGAAAGCGATATCGGTGCAGGCGAGCATCTGCTGATAAACCTGGCGCGTCTCTTCTTTGCTGGCCCACAAACGTGGACGGTAGTTGTTATCGAAAATGACTTTACCGCCATTGGCGCGGCACTCCTGCAGCAATGACAGCAGTTTATGACGGCTGGTTGGGCTCAGAATAGCCAGGCTAATGCCGCTCAGATAGAGATAATCGAACGTGGCCAGTTCTTCACAGATTGCGTCGGATTGGTCGCTCTCCAGCCAGAATTTGGCTGCGGCTTCGTTACGCCAATAGTAGAAGGTGCGTTCGCCGGTCGCATCGGTTTCGATGTAGTACAAGCCAGGCAGGCGGTTTTCCATACGCTGAGTCAGGCGGGTATCCACGCTCTCGCTCTGCCACGCTTCCAGCATCTGTTGGCTGAAGTTATCCGTACCCAGCGCGGTGACATAGTGCACGGACAACGCCGCAGGATCGACCTGGCGCGCGATGTAAACCGACGTGTTAAGGGTATCGCCACCAAAGCCACGATTAACTTCTGCGCCTTTTTGTGACAGCTCGATCATGCATTCGCCAATGACGGCAATTTTCCTGGACATAGTCGTGAACCTGAATCAGATGAATTAACGGTAGTGTGCGTTGTGGGTGATTCGTGGTCAACTATATTAAAACAACGTTCCAGTATTTTTTTGAGCTAAAGCGTGTTCTGTGCAGATTCCGGCGTCCCGCTTTTTGGTTTTTGCCGCCAGCGTGAACATAAAGTTATCAGACCGAGCGCCGATAACCCTTTGACGAGTTCCTCCAGGTCATCCCATCGACAGGACAGTAGAAATGAAGTTAAAGCAGGTCATCCAGCGACTCAATATTCCTGAGGCAGATATAGAAAGCTTGCAGGAACGTCGTTACTGGCTGCAATGCGAGCGTGCTTATACTTATCAGCCCATCTACAGAACAGATGGACGCCTGATGGCTATTGAAGTATTGACCATTGTGACCCATCCGTTGCAACCGGATCAGCGCATCGCGCCGGATCGCTACTTTTCGGAAGTGGCAGTGCGCCAGCGTGTGGAAGTGGTGTACGAGCAGGTGGCGCTACTGGCAGAGCAAAAGGCATTCTTCGAGGAAAATGATGTGCTGGCATCGGTGAATGTCGATGGCCCAACGCTGCTGGCGATGCGCCAGAATGAAGAGTTAATGTCACTGGTGGCATCACTGCCGTGGATCCGCTTCGAGCTGGTTGAACATATCCGTTTACCGCAAGACTCCACCTTCGCGTCAATCAGCGAAATCGGCCCGCTCTGGCTGGACGATTTTGGCACCGGCATGGCGAATTTTTCGGCGCTGAGCGAAGTCCGTTACGACTACATCAAAGTCGCGCGCGATCTGTTCATCATGTTGCGTAAAACCCCGGAAGGGCAAAATCTGTTTACGCTACTGTTGCAGTTGATGAACCGTTATTGCCAGGGCGTGATTGTTGAAGGGGTTGAAACCCTGGAAGAGTGGCGCGACGTGCAGGATTCGCCGGCGTTTGCCGCACAGGGCTATTTTCTCTCGCGCCCGGTTCCTTTAGCCAGGCTTGAACATGTGATACTCGAACTGTAATCACCGCCCTTTCCCTGAGCCTCAACTATCTTTATGAAAGTCAGGCTGTAAAGGAAAGGCACAATGACAAAAACGAGTAAAGCGATTATTGCCGTCATTGCGACGCTGCTGTTACTGATTGTGGTTGCCATCATTGTTGTCGCCACATTCGACTGGAACCGCCTCAAACCGACGATTAACGAGAAAGTCTCAGCTGAACTGAACCGCCCTTTCGCCATCCGCGGCGATCTTGGCGTGGTTTGGGAGCGGCAAAAAGAGGAAACTGGCTGGCGAAGCTGGGTGCCCTGGCCGCATGTGCATGCCGATGACGTCCTGCTTGGCAACCCGCCGGACATTCCCGAAATCACCATGGTGCATCTGCCTCGTGTGGAAGCCACGCTGGCCCCGCTCGCGCTGCTAACCAAAACCGTCTATCTACCGTGGATCAAACTTCAGCAGCCCGATGCCAGATTGATTCGTCGCTCCGATACGTTGAATAACTGGACCTTCAACCTCGCCAGTGACAGCACGAAAAAGCCCGATACGCCCCCCTCCGACTGGTCTTTCCGCCTCGATACGATCCTTTTCGATCGCGGTCGCATCGCTATTGATGACAGCGTAACCCGCGCCAATATCGACATCCTGGTCGACCCGCTCGGCAAGCCGTTGCCGTTTAGCGAAGTCACAGGCAAAAGCGATAACAAAACCAACGCCGGAGATTATGTCTTTGGCCTGACGGCGAAAGGGCGCTACAACGGTCAGCCGCTCTCCGGTACGGGGAAAATCGGTGGCATGCTGGCGCTGCGCAGCGAAGGGATGCCCTTTCCGGTGCAGGCAGATTTCCGTTCAGGCAATACTCGCGTGGCATTTGTCGGCACTGTTAATGACCCTCTGAATCTGGGCGGCATCGATCTGCAACTGAAATTCGGCGGCGACTCGCTTGGCGACTTGTACGATCTCACCGGCGTACTGCTGCCGGATACGCCCCCCTTTGAAACGGATGGTCACTTAGTGGCGAAGCTCTATGACGCTAAGGGCCAGATCTATGATTACCGCGACTTTAATGGCCATATCGGTGACAGCGATATTCACGGTACGCTCAAGTACACCACCGGAAAACCACGCCCTAAACTGGAAGGTGACGTCGAATCGCGCCAGCTTCGTCTGGCGGATTTGGGGCCGCTGATTGGCGTCAATTCCGGCAAAGGCACCGTGGCGAAAAAAGAGGATGCGTCAACGCAGCCGGCAGGGAAGGTGCTGCCGTACGATCGTTTCGAAACCGACAAATGGGACGTGATGGATGCCGATGTCCGTTTTAAAGGTCGCCGTATTGAACACGGTTCAACGCTGCCCATCAGTGATCTCTCGACACACGTATTGCTAAATAATGCCGATTTGCGTCTGCAACCGCTGAAGTTCGGCCTGGCGGGCGGTACGATTTCAGCCACCCTCCACCTTGAAGGCGATAAGAAGCCAATGCACGGGCAGGCGGATATCCAGGCGCGTCGCCTGAAGCTCAAAGAACTGATGCCCAACGTGGAACTGATGCAGAAGACGCTCGGGGAGATGAACGGTGATGCCAACATTCGGGGGGTGGGTAATTCTGTCGCAGCACTGCTCGGTACCAGCAATGGCGATCTGAAGCTGCTGATGAACGACGGTCTGGTGAGCCGTAACCTGATGGAGATCCTCGGTCTTAACGTCGGTAATTACCTTGTCGGGCAGATCTTTGGCGATGATGAGGTCCGGGTCAACTGTGCGGCGGCGAATCTCAATCTGGTGAACGGCGTCGCGCGCCCGCAGATCTTTGCTTTTGATACGGAGAACGCGTTGATCAACGTGACAGGCAGCGCCAGTTTTGCGTCAGAGCAGTTGGATTTAACCATCGATCCGGAAAGTAAAGGCATCCGTATAGTGACGCTACGCTCGCCGTTGTACGTGCGCGGCAGTTTCAAAAACCCGCAGGCGGGCGTCAAAGCCGGGCCATTGATTGCCCGCGGTGCGGTCGCGGCAGCACTGGCAACGTTAGTCACCCCAGCAGCAGCTCTACTGGCGTTGGTTTCGCCTTCTGAAGGTGAACAAAATCAATGTCAGGCCATTTTGTCGCAGATGAAGCACTAAAGGAGAAAGTGGGGTTTCTGGCTTCCGTCACCGGCGAGTGAATGTTCTGCCTCTTCCTGAAGGTTGGGATTTTCTTCCCTGGGGTGCGGGGGTTTTCTCCCTCTCCCTTTTAGGGAGAGGGCGGGGTGAGGGTAAATATTACAGCGACTGGTGCTTCGTCTCGTGCGTCAGCAGCAGAGCGAGCAACGTCAATGACGCCATCGCCGCCAGGTAAATCCCAACGTAAAACAGACCGTAGTTCGCCTGCAACCAGGTCGCGATATACGGTGCCACCGATGCGCCCAGAATGGACGACACGTTGTAGGAGAACGACGCGCCGGTATAGCGAACTTCCGTCGGGAACAGCTCCGGCAGCAGCGCGCCCATCGGGCCAAAGGTCAGCCCCATCAGACTCAGACCAATCAACAGATACGCCATCACCAGCACCGGGTTACCGGAACCGAGCAACGGCGGGAAGATGCACAGCGCGAACAGAATAATCAGCGAGGTTATCACCACCATGCTTTTGCGACGACCGAACGCATCCGCCAGTAAGCCTGCAACCGGAACCATCACGCCAAAACCGATCACGGCCAGCATCAGCATCCACAGCACTTCGTTACGCGGCAGGCCCAGCCCCTGCGCCGAGGTGCTGTAGGTCATCGAGTAGACCGTCATGATGTAAAACAGTGTATAGGTTGCCAGCATGATAAACGTGCCCAGCACCGTCACGCGGACGTGTTTGGTCAACAGCGTTCCCAACGGAATTTTGACCTGTTTCTTTGCCGCCGCGACTTTGGCGAATACCGGGGTTTCATGCAGGGACACGCGAACATACAGACCGATAATGACCAGCACGGCGGAGAAGATAAATGGCACGCGCCAGCCCCAGCTCATAAACTGTTCATCGGTCAGCAGCCAGGAGAGCAGCAGGAAGGTGCCGTTGGCAAAGAAGAAACCGATCGGTGCGCCAAGCTGCGGGAAGGAGCCATACAGCGCACGTTTGCGCGGCGGGGCGTTCTCCGTCGCCAGCAGGGCTGCGCCGCCCCATTCACCGCCCAGGCCCAGACCCTGGCCAAAACGCGCCAACGCCAGCAGCAACGGCGCCATTACGCCAATAGTCTCATAGCCCGGCAGCAGGCCGATCACGACCGTGGAAATGCCCATGGTCAGCAGCGAGGCGACGAGTGTAACTTTCCGGCCGACGCGATCGCCGAAGTGACCAAATACCGCAGAGCCGATTGGACGGGCGATAAAGGCAATCGCGAAGGTTGCCAGCGATTGCAGTGTTGCCGCCGTCGGATCACCCTGCGGGAAGAAGATATGAGGAAAAACAATGACCGCAGCGGTGGCGTAAATATAGAAGTCGAAGAATTCGATGGCGGTGCCGATCAGAGACGCGATGACGACTTTATTACGGGAGTTTACCGGTGCGTTTTCCTGTTCGTTGTCTAATGTTGTGGCTGTAGCTTGCATAAAATTTTCTTATTTTGGCGAACGAACAGCCATATTAGTCACAGCAAAAGAGACATTTCAATCTGTAACAAAATCACGGACAGCCTGAAAATTGAGCAAAAAGCGAATAATTTTCAGGCTCGCGATTTACCTTCTATGAAATGCTTCACAATTTTTAAAGATTGGTGGATAAAACTGGTTTTTGGTTAAATAAAAGTTACGTTCTGGATTATCATGCTGAAATCATCGATCGGGCTGATATTTTGCGTTTACGTTCAGCCCGATAGCTGCTTAGCGGGGTGTCCTGCCCGGCATGCGCGGGTCATCTTTATAGTGCGCGGTGGCAATCCAGGCTGCGCAGAACAGGGTCAGGCGGGCAAAGAAGTAGAAAAAGGCCATCAGCCCGAGCACGGAGCCAAATGCAGCGCCGGAAGGGGATTTCACCAGTGAAGGGAGCGTCCAGGTCATGACGATTTTAATGACCTCAAAGCCGATGGCGGCAATTAACGTCCCACGAATCAGCGCCTTTCTGCGCGGGCGATGACGAGGCAAGCGCCAGAAGATCCAGAAGAACAGCAGATAGTTGGCAAAAATAGATATCGCCAGGCCAATCAGTCGCCAGGCCGGTTTCAACCACTCAATGTAATCCAGGTAGAGCGCTGAGATAATCATCTGTTGTGCTGCGCCAGCAATCGAGGTGATCGACAGCGTAATAATCAGCGCCACCAGCAGACCTATCAGCGAGATGAAATCGCGGAAATATTTCACCCAGAGTTTCTCTTTGTCCTGGGCATTGCGCTCCCAGACATCACGCGACTGGGCGCGGATCGCTTCACGCAGGTTACCCATCCAGTTGATGCCGGAATAGAGGGCAATTGCCAGCCCGACAATACCGACAGTGGTGCGTTGTTGCACCGCAATATTGATGGTGTTCTTCAGGGTCATTGCCATCGTCGGATCGCTGACGCTCATCAGGATTTTGTCGAAAATATCCTGTAACAGCGTAGGGTGTGAGGCGAGCACAAAACCGGCGGCGGCGAACGAGACCATCAGGATCGGGATCATCGACAGAAATGAGAAATAGGTGATGGCGGCGCCAAACTGATTTCCCATACGATCGTTAAAGCGTTCCGTCGCGCGGATCAGGTGCGCAATCATCGGGCGTCGCTGGATTTTTTTCGCGGTGCTGGTCAGCGTATTCAGCGTACTGTTGAGTTTATCGCTGGCGGGACGTTTCTTTTCGGGGAGCTGCTCCGCCATCTTCCTGACGGGTTGGTAGTCGAGATCGTGCGTCGGGCGTTTTTCGTGGTTTTCCGGCGTCATCAGGTGCGTTTTCCTTCTCCTGAATGGGTTAGTGTGAAAATTATAGCCTGGGGGGCTAATCGACATAATCTCTTAACGCGCCTGCCAGCCACTCCATAAACAGATGTACCCGGCGAGAAAGATTACGGCGATGGGGATAAATCAGCGACACCGACATTGGCTCTGCGCGGTATTGCGGCAGGATCTCCACCAGTTTTCCGCTGCGTAACGCATCCCGTACGCCAATACGTGGTACCTGGATAATCCCCAGCCCGGCGAGACAGGCGGCCTGGTAAGTTTCAGTACTGTTAACCGTCAGAATGCCGCCGGTTTTCACCCAGCGGGTCTGGTTATCCTGCCACACCTCAAAACCTTGAGGTCGGGTGCCGAGATTGACGGCGTAGTGCACCAGAGCATGGGAAGATAAGTCCTCCAGTGTTTCCGGATAGCCAAAACGCGCCAGATAATCCGGGCTGGCGCAGTTGATGATCGACAAGCGGCCCAATTGGCGAGCAATCAGGCCAGAATCTTTCAGCGTGCCCACCCGTACCACGCAGTCAAACCCTTCGCGGATAATGTCCACCAGCCGGTCACTACTGCTCAGTTCCAGTTCAATACCGGGATACTGTTGTAAAAACGCGGGCAGGCGCGGGATCACCAGATTTTTCGCGACACCGACGGGCATATCCACCCGTAAACGGCCGCTGATGCTGGAAGGATCGTGTAAAAAAAGGCCATCCAGCTCATCCATGTTCGCCAGCAGATCTTTTGCCCGCTCGTAATAGACCATCCCATCTTGCGTGAGCTGTACGCGTCGTGTAGTGCGGTGCAGCAACTGTGTACCAAGGTGGGTCTCCAGCGCCTGGATCTGCCGCGATACGCTACCTTTAGGAAGTCCCATAGAGTCTGCCGCCCTGGAGAAGCTCTCCAGTTCCGCGACGCGAATGAACAGTTGCATTGCGTAAATTTTATCCATCATTGCACGCTATTGTTATCGTCATTGAAACAGTGAAACGTAATTTAGCACCTTTATTGTTTTCATAGCACCTAATAAGCTTTTCTCACTCCCCTGATTCAGCAAAAACGAGGTTCTTATGACACAACATATTGCAGTAGTAACTGGCGGTAGCCGTGGATTAGGTAAAAACGCGGCGCTGAAGCTGGCGGCGAAAGGAATCGGCATTATCCTGACCTACAATAATAACGCCGACGATGCGCAACAGGTGGTACGCGAAATTGAGCAAAAAGGCGTAAAAGCCACGGCATTACAGTTGAATGTCGGCGATAGCGCGAGTTTTCCCGCTTTCACCCGTGCAGTACAGGAACAGCTGAAAACGGTATGGCAGCGTGAGACGTTTGATTATTTATTAAACAATGCTGGCATTGGCATTAACGCGTCGTTTGCCGACACGACGGAAGCGCAGTTTGACCAGTTGGTGAACATCCACTTTAAGGGACCGTTCTTCCTGACGCAGAGCCTGCTGCCGCTAATGAAAAACGGCGGGCGCATTCTCAATGTCTCCAGCGGCCTGGCTCGTTTTTGCCAGCCAGGTTATGCCGCTTATGCCGCCATGAAAGGTGCGATGGAAGTTCTGACGCGCTATCAGGCGAAAGAGTTGGGAGCACGCGGCATTTCGGTCAATATTATTGCGCCGGGGGCAATCGAGACCGATTTCGGCGGTGGCATGGTACGTGATAATGAGCAGATTAATCAGCATATTGCCGCGCAGACGGCGCTTGGCCGTGTGGGCTTGCCGGATGATATTGGCGATGCAATTGCTGCCTTGCTCAGCGATGAGCTGCATTGGATGAATGCGCAGCGTATCGAAGTTTCCGGGGGCATGTTCCTGTAAAACGCGACGCCCGGCAGGTACATTGCTGCCGGGCGTATGGCGATTATTGCTTCTGAAAGTGCGTAACCCGGACGCGAACCGGTTGTTGTTTTTTATCCAGCGAGCCGGTGACGCCCACCAGTTCATCGGGCGAGATGGATTTCCCGTCAAAAACCGCCATTGGAATATCCAGCTGTATCTGATCGGTTTTATCGCGGAACAAGTACACATCTTTGCCTTCCCTTTCCACCAGGTTACCGCGCAGTGAGACCGATGCACCGTCATGCAGGGCTTTGGCCTGCTGGATAGTCATGGTGCGGGCATCCTCCATGCCGCGATAGCCATCATCCATCTTATGCGGCGGCGGCGGGGCCTTATCTGCCTTCAGGCCGGGTTGATCGTCTGCGAATGCTGTCATGGAGAACAGCGCCGCCAGACAGGCGGTCAGCAACATTTTCTTCATCACTTCTCCTGAATAGGACCGGAACACACTCCTAAGCCTGGCAGAGGTCGGAAAGGTATGCTGGCGAATTAGCCATTATTCCCATATTCGTGTCGCAATAAACCAAATAACCAGTCGTTTTGCCAGCGTCCCGCCAGCCACCAGGCTTCGCGCAGTTCCCCTTCCAGTATAAAACCGGTTTTTTCCAGTAAGCGCCGGGAAGCGATATTTCCTGACGTAACCGTAGCCACCAGCCGCCGGATGCCACCCTCGCTGAACGCGTAATCGCACACTGCTTTTAGGGATTCCCGACCATAGCCTTTGCCCTGCGCCTGGGGGGCGAACAGGAAACCCACTTCGGCACAGTCATCTTCGCGGTGAATATATCCGGTCACCCCCAGCGGCATTTGCGTCGTGTTGTCGCGGACGACTAAGCAGAGCCAGTGCCGGCTTCCCGGGAACCATTCCGGTAGTCGTGATAGGAATTGCTCGCGGATTTCCTCGCTGGAGCGGGGATCCGCAACGTAGCGCATCACATCCGGCTGCTGTTGCAGTGAAAGGAAAAATTCCCAGTCACTTTCTACAATCGACGAGCAGATCAGTCTTGGGGTACGAAGCATTAACATCGTGAATGTCTCCGGCAATTTTTTTTCGTGTTCAAACGGCTGTCACTGATAATACGTAGCATCTGAGCTATCTTTTAATGACTCATAAATAAAGAAAAAGTTAAGCGCTGACATTGTCCAGCTAATTATTTCTACAGTTGTACTTAAAGGAAAATAATGACACATACTGCCCCAGATAGTACGGGTGAACAGTTTGAAAAGTGTATTGCCGTTATTCGCGAGGCATCCATCGAAATTCTGTTATTGCTCAATGCGCATTTCGATGAGGGAAAAGATCCCCGCTGGTTTTTAGAACAACTGGATATTGCGCGCCTCAGTATGGGTGGGTGGGGCGCAGTGGCTAAACGACTTAAACTCAACGATGCGGAATTAACACAGTTCACTTTACAACTTCGCCATTTGCAGCAGCTCGTTCCGCACTATGAGAGCGGGCAAAACGTGACGGAAAATCAGCTTATCGCCGCGTTGCGTTTTGTGGCGGCGTTAGAAAATCTGCGCGCTAAGCAGCCGTTGCTGAGTTACAACACGTTGACAAAAGTGAGCGATGCGCAGCAGAAACAAGGCGTGACACAGTTGCGGGCGCTGGAGTTGATGATCACGTCGCTGGTGACGCAAGCATGGTCGGACCCGGAGCGGCTGCGTAACCATCTCAAAGTACAGTTTGGTGCAGACCGCGTGCGGCGTTGGCTGCGCGTTGGCGATCGTAACGATGTGCTAAGTGGTATGCGGTTTAGTGAACTGGCGCTGATGCTGATCGATAAGAAGGAGTTCAGTCAGCACTATGCGCGGATCTTCAATGACTCGTCGGTATTAACACTTTTTCTGGAAACGCGTAAAACGCTACAGACGTTTCTGGAAGATATCCGCCAGATACGTGCGGCGGTGATTGCAAACCAGCCGCTGACGTCGAACCAGCTGAGTCTGCTGGCGAGTTATTACCCGCAAATCACCGGGCCGGTACAGCGGGCATGGGAAGAGGGGCGCACGAAAACAAACCCCGACGCATTACTGAAAGAAGCGGGAATGGGGCTGGACGCTTTCTGGGAACAAGCGCGGAAGAAAGATCGCGCGGCCGGAGGTGATGCAATGCCGATACGTGACAATATTGAACCGCCCGCGAAACGTGCGGCGCGTAGCCGCGAGGAGCGAGAGGTCATGCTCTCCGGGGCGTTATGGGGCGCGGTGGGCGTGATGGTGCTGTTAATGGTGATTGGCGCGTTCTGGATGTTTACCAGCGGGCTCTCCGTGCCGAATACCCGTGGAAGCGGTATTACCGTTCCGATTACCGAAGATCGCCAGCGGACATCGCCAAAGGAAGAACTGAGCAATATGGGGATTCCGCGCGATGAGAACAACTTCCGTTCAGCGATCGATCGCAATGACACCAAAGTGGTATCGATGTTTTTACGGACGGGGATGAACTGGAAACTCTCCTGGACGGAACAGGCAATGGAGTCGGATTACAACGAAGTGCTGGACATGCTGCTCCGCTACCGGCTGCAAATGGATGAAAACCGGCCCTGTCGGCGCTTTATCACCACGTTGTCCCATGAAATGCTGGCGGGTAAAAAACTCACTTCAACCGCAAAAAATTATCTAAGGGCATTCTGTACGCGGGACCCAGTGGTGGAGCGCCAGCGCTATGAGATGGAACAGGCGCAACTGCGCTATAACGCTGACCCGTCCGACGAGAACCGCAAACTGGCGGATATTCAGTCTGCCATCTATGACGTCATTGATTAATCAAATCTGCCCGGTAGCGCAATGCTTGCCGGGCATTTTCGTTACGGCTCGCCGTATAAACCAATCAGTCTGCGCACCACACCGTTTGTCCAGCCAAAGCCATCCTGTAGTGGGTACTCCCCACCGCCCCCTTCAGCAGGGGTGCTGCTGGCAATGTGGTACTTCTCAATCAGCTTATGGTGATGCTGGTAATAATGATTTACCGTTTGTAGCCAGCTATGGGCGATTTCGTTGCCCAGTGAATCATTGCCATACAGTTTGAAGCCCTGAATGGCCATCCACTGTAGTGGCGCCCAGCCGTTGGGTTTATCCCACTGTTCACCGGTCTCATACTCGGTTGCCAGAATGCCGCCCGGCGTCAGCAGTCGCGCTGTAACGGCTTCCGCCACCCGGTCAGCCTGTTCATGCGTCGCCATACCGACATACAGCGGGACGATACTGGCAGCGGAAAACAGTGCCATCTCTTCACGACGCCAGTCATAGTCGCGGTAGCAGCCATGCTCATCATCCCACATGTAACGGTTAACCGCTGCCCGGCGATCGCTGGCTTTCTGGCGAAACAGCGCTTCCCGTTCGCGGTCGCCCTTCAGACCGGAAATGTTGGCGATGGTGCTTTCCAGCTTAAACAGGAACGCATTCAAATCGATAGGAATAAACTGCGTGGTGCGGATACTCGCCAGACGATGGGCGTCGCGCAGCCAGCGTGACGAGTAATCCCAGCCGGACGCTGCACCGGCACGCAGATCGCGGTAGACTTCGTTGGCCGGTCGCCCCGAGTTACGCGCGGTCTCCACGTCTTCAATCCAGGATTCGTCGCGTGGCGTATCACGGTCATCCCAGTAGCGATTAAGCAGTGAGCCATCAGGCATGCGCACCACATGGCGGTAGGCCTGGTTGAGCGCCAGCGACTCTGCGCCATCCATCCAGAAGGCGTACTCCATCAGCAAGTGTTCAAGATAGCGCCGTGCACCGCGTACGCCATCCTCTTCAAACAGTTCCACCATCAGCGCAAAGACGGGCGGCTGGGAGCGGCTCAGGTAGTAGGTCCGGTTACCGTTCGGGATATGGCCGTAGCGTTCGATCATCCACGCAAAGTTATCCGCCATACAGCGCAGCAGATCGTCACGGCCGCTTTCCGCCAGCCCAAGCATGGTGAAATAGGAGTCCCAGTAGTAGGTTTCACGGAATCGACCGCCAGGCACAATATAGGCTTGCGGCAGCGCCAGTAATGAAGACCACGGGATATGATCCTGGGGCTCGCGGGTCAGTACCGGCCACAGGTGATCGATATGCTCTTTCAGCGAACGACTGGGGTCGGAGATATACTCTTTTGCGTAGTTTTCCGGCATCCAGAAATGTCTCGCGACAAACTGACGCAGGTCGAATTCCGGTTTGCGTTTGATTTTACGATAGCGAATCAGAATATCGAGCGGATCCATTTTCGGCGCGCAATCGGGAAACGTTTTGCTATCGGCGAAGATGCGTGATGATTGCACGTGTTCAAACAGTTCAAGGTAACGATCGGCAGGGGTAAGCGCATCCGACGCGGGAAGCCCTTCGATCATTTCCGGTTCCGGCTCCGCCTCGATCATTTCATCCAGTTTTAACTCGCACGGATCGGTTTCGTAGACGGTTTCTTCTGCAATCACGAATTCGATAGGTTCTGCGCTTTGTTGTTTCTGGTTGAACATAGTGACGTTGGCCTCCGGATGTCGTCGTAAAAAAATGACGGGTGTTGCCCGGTTCTTTAATAAGCGTAGACATTCGCTTCGGTCTGTGAAAGACAAACTGTGCGCTTGATCACGTTTCTTTATCGGGTAACGGTTGGCGAATTTTCCATAACCTGTTGTTTATTCATAAACAAAACGGATAACCCAACGGCTGGCGCAGCGGCGAAATTCGGAGCATTCGTTTTGCAACGATTTGTGAATAATCCCCCCGCTGTACACTCGTGCAGGGTAAAGTGAGGGGATTGCCCGTCATAAAGAGGAAGCGCTATTTGGAACTCGCCACTATTACGTTAGAGCAATGTCTCGATATCCGCCATGCGGTACTGTGGCCGCAGCTTGAGCGGGATGCCTCGCGCGTGGAAGGCGATGAGCAGGCCTGGCATTATGGCGTATTGTCGCAGCAGAAGATCGTCAGTTGTTTATCTGTGTTTTTGCTCGGCGATCGTCACTGCCAGATCCGCAAATTTGCCACTTTGCAGGCGCATCAACAGCGTGGGTTTGGCGGTTTTTTATTGCGCTCGGTGCTCGATCGGCTACTGCAAACAGGCATGGCGTCGGTACAACTGGATGCCAGAACATCGGCCACATCGTTCTATACCCGTTTTGGTTTTATAGCCGAAGGGACACCGTTCTGTAAAAAAGGGGTGGAGTACATTCGCATGTCGCGCGGGTTATAAACACCCGGCGACATGGCTGCCGCCGGGAGGAGGGTTAACGCGGGATTTGCTGGGTAATGCAGTGGATGTTGCCGCCGCCGAGCAAAATTTCGCGCGCCGGGACACCGGTAATGACAAAGCCGGGGTACATCTCTTCGAACAGCGCCTGTGCTTTGGCATCGGTTGCCGCATCCAGCAGTGGGAAAATAATCTGCTGATTGCTGACCAGATAGTTGACGTAGGAACCGGCCAGGCGGTTGCCTTCATGGCGCTCAATCGCCGTGCCTTTTTCCACACCAATGGTCTCTTCCGCGCTGGCGTACAGCGGTTGCGGAGAGGGCATTTTCCAGACTTTCAGTGTGCGACCCTGCGCATCCTTTACGTTCTCCAGCACGTTGAGCGCTGCAACGGAGCGGGCGTACTGAGGATCGTTCTGGTCGTCAGTCCAGTGCAGCGCCACTTCGCCAGGACGCACGAAGCAGCACATATTGTCGATATGGCCATCGGTTTCGTCATTAAACACACCTTCCGGCAACCAGATTATTTGCGATACGCCAAGATAGTCGCGCAACTGCTGCTCAATCTGATCCTGGCTTAACCCCGGATTGCGGTTGGGGTTCAGCAGGCATTCGGCGGTGGTCAGCAATGTGCCTTCGCCGTCAACGTGGATCGAGCCACCTTCCAGAATCAAATCTGTGTGATAGCAAGGCATCTGGTGGTAGTTCGCCACCTGAGCCGCAACCTGTTGATCGCGGTCCCACGGCGCGTACAACCCGCCGTTGAAGCCGCCCCAGGCGTTAAACGTCCAGCTAATGCCACGCCGTTCGCCCGCCGCATTGCGCACCACGGTGGGGCCGGTGTCGCGCATCCAGGCGTCATCGCTCTCCATCTCCACCAGCGTCACTTCAGCGGGCAGGGTGGCGCGCGCTTTGGTCATCTCAGCGACCGGGACGCCCATAATAACCGGCGTACGGTGCGAGATAGCCTTTGCCACTGCGGCAAAAGCCTGCTGCGCGGGGGCGGCATCTGCGCGCCAGTTATCCGTGCGATAAGGCCAAATCATCCATACCGCCTGGTGTGGCGCCCACTCTGCGGGCATGGCAAATCCATCTTTCACCGGCGTGGTCAGCTGTGACATCGGTTAGCTCCTTACGCTGCCATCAGAGGTGGCGATGGCGCCATACATGTTCGGGCGACGGTCGCGGAACAAACCCCAGGCGGCGCGCTGTGCGGCAACGGCATCCAGATCGAAAGTGTGCACTAGCACCGCTTCGTCGGTTTTGTTTGCCTGCTCCACCAGGGCACCGGTCTGATCGGCAATGAAAGAGGAGCCGTAGAAGGTCATTTCCAGACCTTCAATGTATTTGCTGGCTTCGGTACCGATGCGGTTAGAGGCAATCACCGGAATGACGTTAGCGGCAGCGTGGCCCTGCTGGACGCGGGTCCAGTGCGGCTGGCTGTCGATGTCCGGGTAGGCGGGTTCAGAGCCGATTGCCGTCGGGTAGAAGATCACTTCTGCGCCCTGCAGTGCCAGGCAACGTGCGGTTTCCGGGAACCACTGATCCCAGCAGATACCAACGCCGACTTTGGCATAGCGGGTGTTCCACACTTTGAAGCCGGTATCACCAGGGATAAAGAACTGTTTTTCCTGGTACGCCGGGCCGTTCGGAATATGGGTTTTACGGTAGGTGTCCAGCACGCTGCCGTCGGCGTCGATCATCACCAGCGAGTTGTAATAGGCGTTATTGCTCTTTTCAAACAGGCTCAGTGGCAGCACCACTTCCAGCTCTTTTGCCAGCGCAGAGAAGTGCTTAATCAGTGGGCTGGTGGCGACTTCCTGTGCCAGCGCGTAGTGTTCCGGGCTTTGGTCGATGCAGAAATAGGGCGCAGCGAACAGCTCCTGAATGAGGATGATCTGCGCGCCTTTGCTGTGGGCTTCACGGACCAGGCGTTCAGCGTTCTGAATGTTTTTTTCCAGATCCCAGCTACAGGCCATTTGCGTTGCGGCGACTGTGACATTTCTCATAAAAAATCTCCCGTGGTTCTCAGTTCAGGCGGTGCAGAGCATCAGCACTTATTTTGCTGCAAACTATAGCAACGAAAACCGTTATGCATAAAATGTATTGTTATCATGAAAACATGAACAGGATGCATAGTGGCGATGGATCTGAACTTGCTGCGGTTGGTGCCGATTCTGGCGAAAGAGAAAAATGTCACCCGTGCGGCGCAGAAAGCGAATCTTTCCCAGTCGGCGTTTAGCCATGCGCTGAACCGACTGCGTGAACAGTTAAATGATGAGATGTTTATCCGCACCCGCAACGGCATGGAGCCCACGCCCTATGCAGCGATGATGATCCCGGTGATTGAGAATGCGCTCAGCAAGCTGGATACCGCCACGCGCGGGCCGAGTCACTTTGATCCGCTGCGTGATGCGCACACCTTTTATATCGGCGCGGTGGATTACTTCGAATTTATGTTTATGCCGGTGCTGACCGCGCGTTTTAAAACCATCGCGCCCAATGTGCGCTTGTCTGTCGATATTCTGTCGGAGACGATAAAAGTCGAACGGGTTGAGAAGGGACAACTGGATGCATTTATTGGTGTGGATAATGTGCAGCATATTCCGCACTATTTTAATAAACACCCACTTATTTCTGACCATTTTGTGGCCATTGCCTCTGTTGATCGCCACGATTTGCCCGACCAATTGACGATGAAACACCTTGTCAGCGAACCACAAATCCATTTACCCGCGGTCAGTTCAGGCGCGGATCATATTGACGGCTGGCTGTTGTCGCAGCATCTCTATCGTCCTCTGGCGACGGTGGTGCAGAGTTATGCTGTCGGTGGGCGTGTGGCGGTGGCATCCGGTTATTTGATGTGCGTACCTTTCCGCATCGCGCAGGAGCTGGCGAAGATGTTGCCGCTGCGTATCCTGGATCTGCCGGACGGCGCGCCATCGTACGATTTATTGCTACTTACCCACCGTTTGTATGACTACCAGCCTGCGGTACAGTGGCTGATTAATGAGTTAAAAACGGTGCGGATAGCGTGACCCCCTTGTGTTATGAACAAGGCAGGAAATACAGTGCCAACTCATGTCAGGATAAGGGTGCTGCGGTACAAGCGAAAAAAAACCGACGGGTGAGGTCGGTTTTTTTACATCCAGCGTATCGGGTCACTGCGGATTCTTCCTGCCCAGGCAGCGCAGAACTGTGCTGACAGAGAGCGCTTGAACCCTGCAGACTCAACTGTGCTTGTTGGTCAGTTCAAAGCGTGGTGAAACCAGCCCATACAGCGTCCAGCCGAGGAAGGTCACGATTGAGCCGTAGAGCATGGCCTCTTCACCGGAGGAGTAAAGCGCGTAGAAGCTGTACAGCGCACCGATAAAGGCGACAACGTTAGCGGCTTTGGCTTTCGACGGGGCAACGTTGGCCATTTTCTGAATGATAACCAGCGCAGCCATCGACAGAATGTACGGGATGATGTTGGTGACCACCGCCAGATTGACCAGCACGTTAAACTGGCTGTTCAGCGACGGGCTGATGGTCATCAGCGATAATCCACTCTGGATAACCACAATGGTCAGCATCCCCTGCACCGGCGCATCCACTTTCGTCACGCGTGAGAAGATTTTCGGGAAATAACCTTCGTCGGCGGAAGATTTAAAGACCTGCGCAATGGTGAACTGCCAGCCGAGCAGTGACCCGCAACAGGACATGATCATCAGCGCCATGATCACTTTCCCGACTGCCGGGGTAAACATCTGCGCGAAAGCCAGCCCAAACGGCGCCGTGGAGTTCGCCAGGTCCATATTGGGGACAATCCCGGCAATCACGTTGGTTGAAATGATGTAAATCGCCGCTGCGCCCAATGTTCCGCCCAGTACTGCAATCGGTACGTTACGTTCCGGGTTGTCTACCACGTCGGCATTTGCACAAGCCGACTCAAGGCCAAGGAATGCCCATAACGTCATGGCGATAGAGGAACCGACCGCACTGAAGAATGGCACGTTGTGTGGGTTCCATGAGGCGACATACAGGCTCGGGCTAAACCAGAACCAGCCGATGATGCACAGGCCCACCACCGGAATAATCACCCCCCAGACGGTGATACTGCTGATCTGCCCGGTAATGCGCGCACCGCCGAAGTTAGCCACGGTGCAAATCCACAAGACGCCAATCGTCGCGAGACCAATCTGTACCGGCGTCAGCGACGCACCAAACAGTTCGGTACCGTAACCCACTGCGGAAATCGCAATGGCCACGTTAGCAATTAGCAGCGACATGCCATAGGTGTAGTTCGCCATAAAGTTGCCGGATTTGCCGAACGCGTACTCCGCATAGCCGCCCATGCCTCCGGATTTGCGGCTGAACATACCACACTTGGCAAATGCCCATGCCAGCGCCATCGAACCCACGGCGGTCACCAGCCAGGAGATTATCGAGATGGTACCGACTTCTGCCAGCTTGGTGGGCAGCATAATAATCCCGGAGCCCATCATATTGACCATGGTCAGAATGGTGAGCTGGAGAACGCCCATCTTATTGGATTTTTGAGCACTCATAATTTTTCTCCTTTCAACAGGTTATGTTGCTTTTCCTGCTGTTTGATGACGTAACACCACACTTGTTTACGACCGTCTTGTTCTTCGACATACACACCCTGTAACTCAGGCGCAAAGCCCGGCAGCAGGTTGATCCCCTCTTCCAGCGCGCTGAAATAACGCAGTACCGAACCGCCCCAGATTTCACCGGGGACCACGCACAGTACCCCTGGCGGATAAGGCAGTGCGCCTTCTGCCGCAATGCGGCCTTCCGCATCCGGCAGACGAACCAGTTCTACTTCGCCGCGCAGGTAGGCGTAGTTGGCTTCTTGTGGTGAGAGGCTGACGCGTGGGAAGTGCGATTTGCGGAACATCTCTTTCTGCAACTGTTTCACATTGTGGCGGGCGTAAAGGTCGTGCATCTCCTGGCAGAGCTGGCGCAGGCTGTAACCGTCGTAACGCGCCTGATGCTGACGGTAGAGTGAGGGCAGAACGTCAGCCAGTGGCGCATCGGATTCCAGCAATTTTTCGAAACGCACCAGCAGGGCGATAAGCTGTTGCAGCTTGGCCATATCTTCCGCCGGGGTCAGCAGGAACAGGATCGAGTTAAGATCGCATTTTTCCGGTATCACACCGTTTTCACGCAGGAAGTTGGCGAGGATAGTCGCCGGAACGCCAAAGTCTTCATATTCGCCATTTGCGGCATTGATACCGGGTGTGGTGAGCAGCAATTTGCAGGGGTCAACAAAGTACTGATGTTCGGCATAGCCTTCAAAAGCATGCCACTGTGCGCCCGGAACGAAGTGGAAAAAGCGCAGATCATCGGAGATTTCAGCCGTGTCGTAAGACTGCCATGGCTTACCATCGACGGTTTCCGGCACAAACGGGCGGATATAACGGCAGTTATCGAGGATCAGTTTGCGGGCATCAATGCCGTTGGCGACGCAATCCATCCACATGTTGCGACCGCTCACACCTTCATGCATTTTGGCGTTGATATCCAGCGCGGCAAACAGCGGGTAGAAGGGGCTGGTGGAGGCGTGCATCATAAAGGCATTATTCATGCGCTTATGCGGTACATAGCGAGGTTGCCCTTTGATATGGCGGTCTTTTTTGTGGATCTGCGACGTCTGAGAAAAACCTGCCTGCTGTTTGTGTACCGATTGTGTCACCAGGATGCCCGGATCGTTTTCATTCAGATCCAGTAGCAACGGTGAGCAATCGGCCATCATCGGAATAAATTGCTCGTAACCCACCCAGGCGGAGTCAAACAGGATGTAGTCGCACAGGTGGCCAATTTTATCCACCACCTGACGGGCGTTATAGATGGTACCGTCGTAAGTACCTAACTGGATCACCGCCAGGCGGAAGGGGCGTGTTTCTCTCGCCCGCTGCGGTGCGACTTCGTCAATAAGCTGGCGCAGGTACGCTTCTTCAAAACAGTGGGCGTCGATGCCGCCGATAAAACCGTACGGGTTACGCGCGGTTTCCAGATAGATCGGTGTTGCGCCAGCTTGCAACAGCGCACCGTGGTGGTTTGATTTGTGGTTGTTGCGATCAAACAGCACCAGGTCTCCCGGCGTCAGCAGGGCGTTAAGCACCACCTTGTTGGACGATGAGGTACCGTTGAGCACAAAGTACGTTTTGTCGGCGTTAAAGACGTTGGCGGCATGTTGCTGAGCAATGCACGGCGCGCCTTCGTGGATCAACAAATCGCCCATGGCGACATCGGCATTACACAAGTCGGCTCGAAAGAGCGTTTCACCAAAATATTCAACAAACTGATTCCCGGCCGGATGACGGCGGAAAAACTCACCGCCCTGATGCCCCGGGCAGTCAAACGCGCTATTACCCTGACCTACATAGTCCACCAGTGCCCGAAAGAACGGTGGACGCAGTTGCGTTTCATAGTGATGTGCCGCTGTTTCCAACTGGCGACCATAATAATCGCTGCGGGTTTCGTTAAACTCAAAGACGCCCGAAATGCGTGGCAGATGTTCAGCCGGAACACGTTCTTCATCTTCTGTGGCGACAAAGACCGGAATGCCATAGCCGGTAGCGTCAATTTCATCGAGTTTGCCTCGTTCAATATCATTGACGGATAACACGATAGCAGCGACGTCGATAAATTTACTTTCATCAATATTCACAATATTGCGATGGGTAGAAAAACAGTCAGGGCAAGAACGGCTGATTGCAATTTTTAATTCAGACATTTTCATCTCTTTATTTCAGGTAATAGCAGGTCCTCAATTTCCTGAACAGGAAATTGATATCTCCGGAGCGAATAAGAGCGTCCCACTGATAAATTAAAATCAGTAAGTCGGTTTTATTCAGATGCAATAAACCCTAACCAGTCCGGTCACAAGTAACTCAGGGTTTATTTGGGCGAGCACCGCGAGATACAGGCATTCAGCCTGTATTACAGAGGGTCAGAAAGACCTGTATGCTGGAGTGCCCGTAGTCAAATGACTATCGGGCATTAAAGAAATGAAAGTCGAAGCTATTACGGTTGGCAAACATCATAATATGTGTTGTTCGCCTTATATGTGGCATTGCATGGTTATTGTTTTCCATTTTCATCACCTTTCCTGGGTAAATGTAAGGTGAGGGTATTTTATCCAGGAAAAAGCCGTTTTGTGTGACTATGATCAATAAAAACAGATCGTCCCAGAAATAATTAGTCGCGTTTTATGCATATTGCGAGATAACGCACTGCATTGTTTATTATTTGTTATTTTTGTTAAAATTAATATTTTATTTATTTTTTAACATCCAGAAAAAATAAATTAGCTAAGACAAATAAGTTAAATAAAAAGAGGCGTTAGTTAATTAAAAATAATGAATAAGAATTCACGAAATAACCTGTGATGGCGGTCGTTATGTCGCTTCGTTGAATACAATGACATTTGCGATAGGGTGAAGAAGCGGTCAGGCGCAAACTAAGACAAAGAAAGTGACTGAAGAGAAGCACAATGAAGGCTTCTCTTCAGCTTACGGGGAGGAAGGCAGGAGGGCGCGTGGTTAGCGCATGGTCACAAACTCTTCCGCTGCGGTGGGGTGAATCGCCACGGTGTTATCGAAGTCTTTCTTGGTTGCGCCCATCTTCAGCGCGACCGCAAAGCCTTGCAACATTTCATCCATACCGGAACCGATGCCGTGGATACCGACAATACGCTCTTCAGGACCAACGCAGACCAGCTTCATACGACACGGCTGGCGGTGGGTGGTCACTGCGGTATACATGGCGGTAAACGACGATTTATACACTTTGACTAACTCATCGCCGAACTGTTCGCGCGCCTGCGGCTCGGTTAACCCGACGGTGCCGATCGGCGGGTGGCTGAACACTACGGTCGGGATATTGTTGTAATCCAGATGTTCGTCCGGCTTGTTGTTAAACAAACGTTCAGACAAACGGCGGCCTGCTGCGACCGCCACTGGCGTCAGTTCCACCGCGCCGGTGTTGTCGCCTACCGCATAGATGCCCGGTACGCTGGTGTTCTGGTACTTATCGACCTCGATATAGCCTTTGGCGTTGGTTTTCACTCCGGTGGCGGCAAGATTGAAATTGTCGGTCGCGGGTTCGCGGCCAATCGCCCAAATCAGGCTGTCCACGATCTGTGAACGGCCATCTTCCAGCGTCAGGGTCAGGCTGCCATCGGCATTTTTCACTACCTCTTTCGGCACGGCATGGGTGTGCAGCGTCGGACCTTCGGCGGCCATCACTTCCACCAGCGTTTCGGTGATCAGCGGATCGAAGTTGCGCAGCGGCGCGTGCTTACGCACAAACAGATGCGTTTCAGCGCCAAGGCCGTTAATCACCCCAGCCAGTTCAACGGCGATATAACCCGCACCCACCACCGCCACACGTTTTGGCAGCGCCGGCAGTGCAAAGAAGCCGTCGGAATCAATACCGTACTCCACCCCCGGAATGTCCGGGTGGCTCGGGCGACCGCCGGTGGCAATGAGGATATGATCGGCGGTGAGGGTTTCACCGTTCACTTCGACGGTTTTTGCATCAACAAAACGCGCAAAGCCGCGGATCACATCGACATTATTTTTACCCAGCACATTGTCATACGAGGTGTGAATACGGTCGATATAGGCCGTACGGCTGGCGACCAGTTTGCCCCAGTCGAAGTGGTTTACCGTGGTGTCGAACCCGTAATCCGGGCCATAGAGATGAATGGCTTCCGCGATTTGCGCCGCGTGCCACATAACCTTTTTCGGAACACAACCGACGTTCACACAGGTGCCGCCAAGCGCCTTCGCTTCGATTAGCGCGCATTTCTGACCGTACATCGCCGCACGGTTAATCGATGCAATACCGCCGCTGCCGCCGCCAATAGCGATATAGTCGTAATGTTTGCTCATGGTTGATTCCTTAATCCTGAACGAGGTCGAAAAAGTGTCGCGATTGTAACGCGCAGCCCGAAAGGTTCCACCAATGGCTGCGATTACTCCGGGACTAGCTGGTGAATCAGCGTATGCCCGGTGCCTGCGGGCACCAGTTTACCGTGCAGCCACGGCAGTACATTGTTCATTTGCGCTTCCAGTTTCCACGGCGGGTTAATCACAATCATACCGGAGGCGGTCATCCCGCGTTGATCGCTGTCCGGGCGTACGCCCAGCTCGATTTGCAGGATATTGCGGATACCAGTGGCTTCCAGATCGCGCAGCATGCGTTTTATCTGCTGGCGCAACACTACCGGATACCAGAGCGCGAACACGCCAGTGGCGAAACGTTTGTGCCCTTCGCTGATACCACTCACGACCGCCTGATAATCGGTTTTAATCTCATACGGCGGGTCGATAAGAATCAAACCACGGCGGGAGACCGGCGGCAGTTTGGCCTTCAGTTGCTGGTAACCGTCAGCGCGTTCAACACGGGCGCGGTTGTCTTTCTGGAACTCCTGGCGCAGCAACGGGAAATCGCTGGGGTGCAGTTCGGTGAGCTGCAGGCTGTCCTGTTCACGCAGCAACTGGCGGGCAATCAGCGGCGAACCCGGGTAATAACGCAACTGCTCGTTGCGGTTGAAATGGCGCACAGCGCTCATGTAAGGCTCCAGCTCCGCAGGCAAATCATCCTGTTGCCAGATACGCGCGATACCTTCCAGATATTCCCCGGTACGTTCCGCATGCTCGCCGGAGAGCAGATAACGCCCTGCGCCTGCGTGCGTGTCGAGATAGAGAAACGGTTTCTCTTTGTCTTTCAGCGCTTCAATGATCAGGCTCTGAACGGTGTGTTTAAGGACGTCGGCATGGTTGCCTGCGTGGAAGCTGTGGCGATAACTGAGCATGGATACTGGGATTCCGGAAAATAAACGAGGTTTGCCACAGTTTACCGCAGATTGCTCCGGATTACCGCAGGCGCGCCGCGCTTGTTTCAGGCCGTCGGAAAAGGTTTCAAAACATAACCGTGTCATAAAACGGTCAAATTGCGGCGCTAGCGTCGGCTGAAGACAAGGTAATTCTTTGAATAAAAGGGCAAAAAATGAAAATCCGTCTCACGCTGTTAACTGCCGCGCTGCTGCTGGCTCATCAAGCGATGGCAAATGATATTCCGCTGACTCAGGTGCGCGATATCGCCGATGCCACGACACCGGCAGCGGAGAGCCAGCCCTTTGTTGCGCTCGAAGCACAGTCGCTGGCAGCTCTGCGCCAGTCATTGCAGGGCGATGCGTCTCAACTCACTCGTACTCCGCTTGAACACGCGACCCAAACGGCAAAACAAGCCGATAATGCGTGGCTGAAAGCGCGGGGTTATGACTTCCGCACCAAAGAGAACCAGCAGGTGGGCATTGAACTGCTGTCGGGGTTTAACGCGCTGCCGAAACCGGTGCTGGATGCCAACCTGCAAACCGTTGAAGCGATCAACCGCGATGCCACGCGAGGTCTGCGTCGTCAGGCGCTGGCGGATGCCGAAGGTATTAGCTATCTCTATTTTCTGGCTGATGCGCTGGGGCCAAAGCTGGGAGAAGCCTTTCTTACGGCTTACGATAAAGGTGAGTTAGGCAAGGCGGCGGCGCTGATCAAAGCCAGCGAAGTCAGTACTGGTGTGGCGAAAAAACATTTCGATTACAAGCGCCCGTTTTTGATACCTGGAAACAGCATCCACCTGGTTCCGGACGACGTGGTGGTCAAAGATAACAAACCCTATACCGCAGACGGTGGCTCTTTTCCGAGCGGGCATACCAACACCGGTTATACCGATGCTTTGCTGATGGCGGAGATGATCCCGGAACGTTTTGACGCACTGCTGGCGCGCGGTGCGCGTTACGGTTATTCCCGCGTGGTGCTGGGCGTGCACTATCCGTTGGATGTTATCGGCTCGCGGATGGTAGCCGAGCGTAATGTTGCTCATTACCTCAATGATGCACAGTACCGTGCAATGTTCAATGAAGCGCGCGATCAGCTCCGCGCCGCGCTGGAAAAAGAGTGTGGCACAACGCTGGCGCAATGCGCACAGACCGCAGGAAAAGACGATCCTTATCGCGACCCGGCAATGCATGACTTTTACCGCTTCACCATGACCTACAACCTGCCACAGCAGAAAGGGGCGACGAAGGCGGTGAGCGTACCGGAAGGTGCTGACGTGCTGCTGGAGGCGGCCTTACCAAAACTCTCCGCCAGCCAGCGTCGCGCGTTGATGGTGAAAACCGCGCTTCCGGCAGGTTACCCGCTTTCCGGCGCGACCGATGAACAGAACTTCTGGCAGCGTCTGAATTTGTCGGCAGCTTACGACACGGCGCATAAAACCCGTTAAGGGTGATGTTGTATTCCGCCCGGCGAGCGCAATGCCGCCGGGTGTGTTGATGGTTGCTGCTTATTGCAGCAATACCCCGTTAAGCGCACCGCCTGGCATTGAAATCTCCTACACTTAACCCCATGCTAAACAACTACCTCATTCCAAGGACTGCGCATATGACCAATCCATTACTGACGCCTTTCGTATTACCGCCCTTTTCCAAAATCCTTCCTGAACATGTTGTTCCCGCCGTCACAAAGGCGCTGGAAGACTGCCGGGCTGCGGTAGAAAGCGTTGTCGCGCAGGGTGCCCCTTATAGCTGGGATAACCTCTGCCAGCCGCTGGCGGAAGTGGACGACCGCCTTGGGCGTCTTTTCTCGCCGGTCAGCCATCTGAATTCGGTGAAAAACAGCTCGGAGTTGCGTGAAGCCTATGAGCAGACGCTGCCGCTGCTGTCTGAGTACAGCACCTGGGTCGGGCAGCACGAAGGGTTGTATAACGCGTATCGCGATCTGCGCGATGGCGAGAATTACGCAGGTCTGAGCACCGCAGAGAAAAAAGCCGTGGATAACGCGCTGCGCGACTTTACCTTATCGGGCATCGGTCTGCCGAAAGAGAAACAGCAGCGTTATGGCGAAATCGCGGCGCGTTTGTCTGAACTGGGCAACATCTACAGCAACAACGTGCTGGACGCCACCATGGGCTGGAGCAAACTGATCACGGACGAAGCCGAGCTGTCTGGCATGCCGGAAAGTGCATTAGCGGCGGCGAAAGCGCAGGCGGAAGCCAAAGAGCAGCAGGGCTGGTTACTGACGCTGGATATCCCGAGCTATTTGCCAGTGATGACTTACTGCGACAACAGCGCGCTGCGTGAAGAGATGTATCGCGCTTACAGCACTCGCGCTTCTGACCAGGGGCCGAATGCCGGTAAGTGGGATAACAGCCCGGTCATGGCAGAGATCCTCGCGCTGCGTCATGAACTGGCGCAATTGCTGGGCTTCGAAAGCTATGCCTTTAAATCGTTGGCCACCAAAATGGCAGAAAACCCGGCGCAGGTGCTTGAGTTTTTAACCGATCTCGCCAAACGCGCCCGTCCGCAGGGGGAAAAAGAGTTGGCACAACTGCGCGCGTTCGCCAAAGCGGAGTTCGGCGTCGATGAACTGCAACCGTGGGACATTGGCTACTACAGCGAAAAACAGAAACAACACCTCTACAGCATCAGCGATGAACAACTGCGCCCGTACTTCCCGGAAGAACGCGCGGTTAATGGCTTGTTTGAAGTGGTGAAACGCATTTACGGCATCACCGCCAAAGAGCGCAAAGATATTGATGTCTGGCATCCGGATGTGCGTTTCTTTGAGCTGTATGACGAAAGCAATGAACTGCGCGGCAGCTTCTATCTCGATCTGTACGCCCGCGAACACAAACGCGGCGGTGCGTGGATGGATGACTGTGTGGGTCAGTTGCGCAGAGCCGACGGTTCACTGCAAAAGCCGGTGGCCTATCTCACCTGTAACTTTAACCGCCCGGTCAACGGCAAACCTGCACTGTTCACCCATGATGAAGTGATCACGTTGTTCCATGAGTTTGGGCACGGTTTGCATCATATGCTGACGCGTATTGAAACTGCCGGTGTCGCGGGCATCAGCGGTGTGCCGTGGGATGCGGTCGAATTACCGAGCCAGTTTATGGAAAACTGGTGCTGGGAGCCGGAAGCGCTGGCGTTTATCTCCGGCCATTATGAAACCGGTGAACCGTTACCGCAGGAATTGCTGGATAAAATGCTGGCGGCGAAAAACTACCAGGCGGCGATGTTTATTCTGCGTCAGCTTGAGTTTGGTCTGTTCGACTTCCGCCTGCATGCGGAGTTTAGTCCGGAACAAGGGGCGAAAATCCTTGAAACGCTGGCGGAAATCAAACGCCAGGTTGCTGTGGTGCCGGGGCCGTCGTGGGGCCGTTTCCCGCATGCGTTCAGCCATATTTTCGCCGGGGGGTACGCGGCGGGTTACTACAGCTACCTGTGGGCCGATGTGTTGGCAGCAGACGCGTATTCCCGCTTCGAAGAAGAGGGAATTTTCAATCGCGAAACCGGGCAGTCCTTCCTGGATAACATCCTTACCCGCGGCGGTTCGGAAGAGCCGATGGATCTGTTCAAACGCTTCCGCGGCCGTGAGCCGCAGATCGACGCGATGCTTGAGCATTACGGTATCGAAGGCTAATGCATTGAAAATCTGTTTGTTAGATGAAACAGGCGCCGGAGACGGCGCCTTATCTGTTCTTGCAGCCCGCTTTGGGCTGGAACAGGACGATGACAACCTGATGGCGCTGGTGCTGACGCCTGCGCATTTGGAACTGCGCAAGCGCGATGAGCCTAAGCTTGGCGGTATTTTTGTCGATTTTGTCGGCGGCGGCATGGCGCACCGGCGTAAGTTCGGCGGCGGTCGCGGTGAAGCGGTGGCCAAAGCGGTGGGTATCAAAGGCAGTTATTTGCCGGATGTGGTGGATGCCACCGCAGGGCTGGGACGGGATGCCTTTGTACTGGCATCTGTCGGTTGTCGGGTGCGCATGCTGGAGCGCAACCCGGTGGTGGCGGCCTTGCTGGAAGATGGTCTCAATCGCGGTTATGCGGATGCGGAAATTGGCTCATGGCTGCGCGAGCGTTTGCAGCTGATCCACGCCTCCAGCCTGACGGGGCTTGCAGATATCACGCCGCGCCCGCAGGTGGTCTATCTCGATCCGATGTTCCCGCATAAGCAAAAAAGCGCGCTGGTGAAGAAAGAGATGCGTGTGTTTCAGTCACTGGTTGGCCCGGATCTGGATGCCGATGGTTTGCTGGAGCCCGCGCGTCAGCTTGCCATTAAGCGGGTGGTGGTGAAACGCCCGGATTATGCGCCGCCGCTGGCGGGTGTCGCGACACAATCGGCGGTGGTGACCAAAAGTCATCGCTTTGACATCTACCCCGGTTCCGGGGAATAAAAAAGCCCGGCCGCATTGCGCGGGCCGGGCGGTATTCGCTCTAACGACAGTGCGTTAGCGAGGCATTAATCCTCTTCATCCCGCAGTGGGACAATCAGCATATCCACGTGAACGGTGTTGATCAGCTGACGCGCGGAAGACATCAGCTTGCTCCAGAAGTCCTGATGGTGACCACAGACCACCAGGTCCATATCGTATTTTTTGATCGCGTCTACCAGCACCTGCCCGAGGTCACCGCTGCCGCTCAGGGTTTCGGTAATCGGATAGCCTGCATTGGTGGAGAGATCGGTCAGCGCCTGGTGCGTTTCGTCGGAGATGCGTTTCTGCATATCGCCGAGGTTAACGTCGATCAGGCCTGTGTACAGATCGGAGTAATTTACATCGACATGAATCAGGGAAATCTTCGCGTTATAAGGACGCGCCATGGACACTGCTTTCTCAACCAGCAATTTACTTTCGGGGGAGAGATCAACAGCGATGAGGATGTGTTTGTAAGCCATAGTGTTACTCCTTCCATAAGTTGTCGATGACCATCGGGACAAAGCCCTGATGTGTGTGCACTGCGCCCGCATCCTGCGTATCACATAAGCGGGTAGCGCCCGGCCTTAAGGATCTCATTGTAGAAGATATTTCTACCTTATAACTCTCTTGCAGCACCGTCAATTAACCTGGATCACGATTCACTTAAGCCATATTTACAACCATATGCATTGATGATGATAACCTTGTGGCAAAAAAAGAATCCTTTCTCCTACACTATTAATAAACCGTACGGAAAACAGACGGTGTCCCACAGTTGTCCCGGCATGGATGCACGGTCAATTGCGGGACACCGCCTGTGCTGTCGCCCCGTTCGGCGTTGATAACACTCTTCATTGTCTGACTTGGTTGAGTATCCAGGAGCGGTCGTTGCGAAGCGGGTCTTCGTGGGCGAATCGCCGGGGAGGGGATATGGTGATCAGCACTGTTGCGCTGTTTTGGGCCTTGTGTGTCGTGTGTGTGGTTAACATGGTGCGTTATTACTCATCGTTGCGCGCACTGTTAGTGGTACTTCGAGGTTGTGACCCCTTACTCTATCAATATGTGGACGGCGGAGGCTTTTTCACTTCGCACGGTCAGCCGGGTAAACAGATGCGGTTGGTGTGGTACATCTACGCCCAGCGTTACCGCGATCATCATGACGAAGAGTTTATTCGCCGCTGCGAACGCGTACGCCGTCAGTTCATCCTGACCAGCGCGTTATGCGGGCTGGTAGTGGTGAGTTTGATTGCGCTGATGATTTGGCACTAAAGGCCGTGCTGTCGGGCGGCTATGCTTTCTCTGGCCTGCAGAAGCCGGATAAGTGACGGCGCATTGCCATTCTTGAGCCATAAAAAAACGGGCCAGTTTCCTGACCCGTTTTTGTCCTGCATCTGATTTGTTAAATCAGATGCAGCGCAATCCAGTACAACCCGCCGGACAGAATAATTGATGCTGGCAGAGTAAAGACCCAGGCCATCAGAATACTGGTGACGGTTTTGCGTTGCAGACCGCCGCCGTCGACAATCATTGTGCCGGCAACGGACGATGACAGCACATGCGTGGTGGAGACTGGCATCCCGGTATAACTCGCCAGACCGATAGAAACCGCTGCCGTCATCTGCGCGGACATCCCCTGCGCGTACGTCATGCCTTTTTTACCGATTTTCTCGCCGATCGTCGTTGCCACACGGCGCCAGCCAATCATCGTGCCCAGACCCAGTGCCAGCGCGACCGCCATAATGATCCAGATTGGCGCGTACTCAATGGTGCTCAGCATGTCGCTTTTCAGTTTCTTCAGCAGGCGCTGGTCGTCAACACTGACTTCCGGCTGCTTCGCCACTTTATCCGTAATATCGGAGAGGCAGAGCATAATGCGACGCAACTGGCTGCGCTGTTCAACCGGCAGTTTGTCGTAGCTTTCAACATTCGTCAGCATCGACTTCGCACGGTCCAGCGCGATAATGGCGCGACCAGGATGACAATGGAACTCACCGGGTTGTGTGGTCACTTCTTCCGGCGTTGGGATCAATGGATCCACACCCGTCGCTTTTTGCAGCAGCGCCGGGTGTTGCTGGAAATAGGATTCCACATTGTTTACGGCATCACGCGTACGGGTGATGTCATAACCGGATGCGTTCATATTCACCACAAAACCCGCAGGGGCGACGCCAATCAGCACCAGCATAATCAGGCCAATGCCTTTCTGACCATCGTTAGCGCCGTGGGAGAAGCTCACGCCAATGGCGGAGAGGATCAGCGCAATACGCGTCCAGAACGGCGGCTTTCTTTTGCCGTCGATTTTCTCGCGTTCAGCCGGGGTCATATGGATGCGCGCACGTTTTTTGGTGCTGCTCCAGTAGCGGCGCAGTATAAACACCAGTCCACCTGCGAACACCAGGCCGACGATCGGGGAAACGATCAGCGACGCGAAGATATTCAGCACTTTCGGGATGTTTAATGCATCAACGACTGACGTGCCGGTCATCAATGCATTGGTTAACCCAATGCCGATAATCGCGCCAATCAAGGTGTGGGAGCTGGAAGCAGGCAGACCGAAATACCAGGTGCCCAGGTTCCAGATAATCGCGGCCAACAGCATGGAAAAGACCATTGCCAGACCGTGCGCAGAGCTGACATTTAGCAGCAGATCGGTTGGCAGCATATGCACAATTGCATACGCGACGCTTAACCCGCCCAGCAAAACGCCGAAGAAGTTAAACACCGCTGCCATCACCACCGCCAGCTGAGAGCGCATAGCGCGTGTATAAATCACGGTTGCCACGGCGTTTGCTGTGTCGTGGAAGCCGTTAATCGCTTCGTAAAACAGAACAAAAACCAGAGCAAGCAAGAGTAACAGCCCGGTATGAAGATCCAGGCCGGCAAACAAATGTAACATAAGCCGTTACGCCATTTTGAGGACATGAACGCGGCGCATTATCAGGGACATTGCCAGTGCGGGCAAAGTGAAATATGTATTTTTTTTGACATTATTTCTTACAAAGCCCTTAAATCTTTAAAATATCTTATATTTTTCAACGTCATCATCTTGCTGTGCGTATTCGCGCTGGTGCGACCAGCATGATCTCTTTACAATCCGCCACGATCTTTAAATGAGGAAACGGGTGTGGAAAGGTTTGATGCCATTGTTATCGGCGCCGGTGCGGCGGGAATGTTCTGTGCGGCTCTGGCAGGGCAGGCGGGCTGCCGCGTCTTGCTACTGGATAACGGCAAAAAACCAGGCCGTAAGATCCTGATGTCCGGCGGCGGGCGCTGCAACTTTACCAACCTTTATGTGGAGCCCGCGGCCTATTTGAGTCAGAACCCGCATTTTTGCAAATCTGCGCTGGCGCGCTATACCCAGTGGGATTTTATCGACCTGGTGGGCAAGCACGGTATTGCCTGGCATGAGAAGACGCTCGGGCAGTTGTTCTGCGACGACTCTGCGCAGCAGATTGTCGATATGCTGGTCGCTGAGTGTGAGAAAGGCAACGTCACGCTTCGCCTGCGCAGTGAAGTGTTGAGCGTGGAGCGCAACGAGGAGGGTTATACGCTGCAACTGAATGGTGCGAGCGTACAGGCGGCGAAACTGGTTATCGCGTCCGGTGGTTTATCGATGCCAGGGCTGGGCGCGTCGCCGTTTGGTTATAAAGTTGCCGAACAGTTCGGCTTAAAGGTGTTACCTACCCGTGCGGGCCTGGTGCCGTTTACCCTGCACAAACCGCTCCTTGAGCAGATGCAGACGCTTTCTGGCGTATCAGTGCCGTCCGTGATCACTGCCGAAGACGGGACGGTTTTTCGCGAAAACCTGCTGTTTACGCACCGCGGCCTGTCGGGTCCGGCGATCCTGCAAATTTCCAGCTACTGGCAACCAGGTGAGTTCGTCAGCATTAATCTGCTGCCGGAGTGCGAACTGGCAAGCTTCCTCGATCAGCAACGCGATGTGCACCCGAATCAAAGCCTGAAAAATACCCTCGCCATGCAGTTGCCGAAACGGTTAGTGGAATGCCTGCAACAGCTGGGGCAGATCCCGGATGTGACGTTAAAGCAGCTTAATGCCCGCGAGCAGACAACGCTGGTCGATACGCTTACCTGCTGGCGCGTACAGCCAAACGGCACCGAAGGTTACCGCACGGCGGAAGTGACGCTGGGCGGGGTGGATACCAACGAATTGTCGTCACGTACTATGGAGGCCCGCAATGTACCGGGGCTTTATTTTATTGGCGAAGTCATGGATGTTACCGGCTGGCTGGGCGGCTATAACTTCCAGTGGGCGTGGTCCAGCGCAGCGGCATGCGCACAGGCACTGGCGGCTGTTGAAGGATAAAAAAGCAGACTCTTCTCTGAGGTGTTAAACACGCTCAGAGAAGAGCCAGGCGGCTTATACTGTGCCTGCCGGGACAAGGGGGCTGCCAGGGTAAGGTTTATCCGCACTCAGATTGTATTTATCAACCGTGTCGAACATTTCTGCGAACAGGCCATCATCTTTTTTGGCCCAGAACGTTTCCAGATCATCCCCTCCCCATATCTCATGGGTATGGCAGGTAAATTCGAGGAGCCCTGTATCGTGCGGTGTGAAATCGATACGCTTCGTCTCGTTCTCGGCGATGATATGTTGATAAAAAAGCACCATTTTGCAATCGCGGCCTTGCGTGTTGTAGAAGGTAAGAAATTCATTTAAATGCGCCCGTAAAAGAGCAAGATCTGAGTTCTCTGTTATTCTGTGATGATAAAGAAAAACAAAGTTTTTATTCCCACGGTATTGTAACTGACGGCTGATTCGTCGTTGGAAAGCGCGGTTATCCTCTTTAATTCTGAGCGGGTCATGATGTGTGAATTCAAACCCCAACATATGTCTTTCGCTGTATTGGCCCACACAGTTTTTATAAAACGTCGAGCGCACCACAGAATGCTGACCATCGGGAAAATGTTGCAGATGCTCTTTCTTCAGCAGATTCCGGTAATTATCTTTTTCCATCTGAATAATATATTCTATATTTGATCGTCCGGAGGAAAAAACAGAGCTGAATGATTTTCTGTTATGTCGCCGGAGAATATCGTCAGGAAGGCAATTTTCACCCAATGAAATCCAACTTACTTCCGAACTAAAACTATTTCGATATTTCCATTTCTTATGCAGGTTGGTAATTGTCCGTTTCAGCGATTTAAGGTGATCTCTCACACAGTGTTCAATGGCTTCGCCTTTCATTAAGGGCACCTCATGTTGTATTACACCATTCCAAATGACGTGACGGAGAACCTCATCACGCCTGAGTTTTTTGTTGTTTTATTCCCCGTATTCGTACAGGTATGTCGTGCGAATAGAGGTTGTTAATGTGCGTTTTCTCTGCACAACAGGCTCGAAGCCTGCAAAACATGGCCATAAAAGAAATACATCCCCTTAAGAAAGGGGTTTATGCGCATCGCAGCGTTCTGATTGCCCAAAAATAGAGGCTTCTCAACAAATAATGACGTCGCGCTATGACCGCGACAGTGTATTTATTGGCATCGTTTTGGCAGATATGGCTTTCCTGAAGAGGCATGTTTGCTCGCTTAGCGGCAAACTTTTCAGGTGAATAACGGTCTCTGTGGATATATCGCTTATGTCCGGGACGGTGTTTTCTCTTCGGACAAACCTCAGCATAAAATTGTAAGAATGCTGTCGATAAAAAAGCGATCTGATACAGCGACTCATTCCTCGTTACATATTTTACGCTTTGTAATGGATTTACCCCTCATCAGGAAAATCCCAAAATGTTCTGAGTGGGGCGGTTTGCGAGGAAATACATTTATTTATGGAGGGTCAGGGTGCGTAAATGCGTAGCGATCCCCCAGCGGAGCGTAATACATTGACCTTCCGTCATTTCGAAAACGGAATAGCTTGCGTTTGGCTGAGCATAACGGGAGAAATTATCGATATTCCCTTCCTTAAGCAGAGCAAGAACGCCCTGGCTGACCTGCCCGTGCGTAACAATACAGAGCGTCTGGTGCGCCGTTGTCTGTTGTTGCTGCTGTATAAAATCGATAATGCGTTGGGAAGCATGCGCCAGAGACTCGCCGCCGGGTGGGCAAAACGTGGCGTCTTTTGCAAATAACGCCTCTGCCTCATAGGGATGTTCGTCACGCAATAGCGCTGATGGCATCCCTTCGTAGTGGCCGAATGCCTGCTCTTTCAATGCCGTGTGTGCCACCAGTGGGCAGTCGAAATGTCCCGCCAATGCTTGTCCCATCTGCCATGCACGGCCCAGAGGGGATGCATAAACACACGCAATGGGATAAGAGGCTAACGCTGCCAGTAATGCCGACGTTTCCTGCGCGCCGCGTACCGTCAGGGGACTATCCTTGTGTCCCTGAATAATACCGCGTTGGTTCCATTCTGTTTCAGCGTGGCGTACCAGTAGCACTTTCATTGTGAGGTATTGTTCCAGTAATCGGGTGGGGTATGACTTACCGTTGCGTGGAGGGTTCAGCCAGTGACTGCATCAACAGCCATGCGCTGACAGAGAGAAACCAACGCATGGCAACGATGATATTCAGATGATATTTAATAGCGACGTAAGGCACTTAATTTCTGTAACTGATGACCGAGACCGTCAAAGTTCTCTTCCCGCAGCCAGGCGGTGATCATTGAAGCTATCCCTGGCCACTCTTTTCGGGTGATAGAAAAAACGGCGATATCCGTCGAATGCCCTTTGCGGACTTTTTTATCCCGCAATACACCTTCTTTGACAAAGCCGATCCTCTCCGCCGAGCGGGTGCCCTCAGCGTTATAGATACTGGTGCGCCATTCGCATCTGCGATACTTCAGGTTGTCGAAAAAGTAAGCAAGAATAAGATAAAGTGATTCAGTACTGGAACGTGTGCGTTTCATTAATGGCGTCCAGTTAATTTCGGATATATCGAAAGAGCCATTGTCCGGATCCACTTTACCGATATAAAAGATGCCTTTTACTTGATCGTCTTTTTGATCCTGCACCGAAAAATAATATCTTTCTTTATGTGCAATTAACTCTCTTAACCAGGCATAACAAGCAGCTTTATCTTTCGGTCTGTCTCCTTCAAGGTAGGTCCAGTCCCGTTCATCTTCAATGCTGTGCCATTCAGGAAACAAATCTTCAGCATGGTCGATGGCTAAGGGTATGACGTTGCAGTAAAGCCCGCGAAGGCTGACTTTTTCCGGCATTTCCCGGGTTGTCCACTCGGGCAATTCCGGGCCAATTCTTTGCCCAAACTGGTTATAACTTTCCATGACTCCCTCCATAAATGACCAGTTTAATTTCGCTTAAACGTAATTAAATGGTTATTAACTATCAGTAGGGCTTATGCGATGGATATATAAAAAGAACGTGCATATAGCCAGGGTAATAATAAATGTGAAAACGTATAAAAAACTTATACTGCCTTTCAGCCGTGCCGTCTAATATTTGCGATGAAATTGCGATAATACTCGCGAAACAATGCGTCAGGACGCAGAATCGGGGTTTTGGCATCTTACTGACCCTATCCAAAACACGCCTTTTTGCGGGTTAAAATTTATCTTATGTTGCCGTTTTGATTATTCATTGTGCTTAACCCACTAAAAACGTGAATTTTTTTCAGGTTTACCACCCTGGATTAGGATTATTCCTGGCATTTATTTAGCGGAGAAAACAGACAATAATGATCTTTTGATTTACGGATTTCGTGCGGTAGCTTTACCCGGATATCGCAACATTAAACTCAAGAACGGAGCCCGGAGCGGCATCCGTCTTTATGTCAGGATTCGATTTATGAGTAATCGTATTGCTGTTCAGTTACCTGTCGAAGGACTGCTTTTCTGGAAACTTTCTGGTCGGGAAGCGTTATCCGAGTCATTTGCTTTTAACCTGCAATTGCTTGGCACCGATGCGCGAATGGATCGCAGCACACTGCTCGGCAAACCGGTTACCGTCACCATTCCTACACAGGGCCTGACTGGCCCCCGCTATCTTAATGGCAAAATTACCCGTGTGGCGGTGAGTGCCGTTGAACTAAGTGGTACGCGTTATGCGGTTTATCAGCTTACTGTTGAACCTGATCTCTGGCCGATGAAGCGCGACCGCAACCTGCGCATTTTCCAGGAACAAACGGTACCGCAGATCGTCAAAACGTTGCTTGGCGAGTATCAGGTCAATATTGAAGACAAGCTGAGCGGCAGTTACCGCACCTGGGAATACTGCGTGCAGTACCAGGAGAGCAGTTTTGATTTCATCAGCCGTCTGATGGAGCTTGAAGGGATTACCTATCACTTCCGCCACGAGGCGGACAAACATACGCTGGTGTTGACGGATGCCGCGACCCAGCATCAACCGTTCAGCGGTTACGAATCCATTCCTTACCATCAGACCCCGTCCGGCGGCAGCACCGACGAAGAGGGTATCAGTCAGTGGGCGCTGGAAGACAGCGTCACGCCGGGATTGTACAGCCTGGACGATTACGATTTCCGTAAGCCGAACGCCTGGCTTTTCCAGGCGCGGCAAAACCCCAATTCGCCGTCTCCTGGTGCCATTGATGTCTATGACTGGCCTGGCCGTTTTGTTGAACACGGGCATGGTGAGTTTTACGCCCGCATTCGTCAGGAGCGTTGGCAGGTTGAGCACCAGCAGATCGAAGGCACCGCAACGGCGATCGGTATTGCGCCGGGCAGTACATTCCAGTTGACCAATGCCGCGTTTTTTAACGACAACGGCGAGTACCTGGTCACCGCTGCCTGGTACAACTTTGAAGAGAATCGCTATGCCAGCGGCGCGGACAGCGAAACTATCCACCGTATCGATTTTAGCGTGATCCCCTCTTCGGTCGTTTTCCGCCCACCGCAGCAAACCGCATGGCCGCGCACTTATGGTCCGCAGACGGCAAAAGTGGTCGGTCCGCAGGGCGAGAGCATCTGGACTGACCGTTATGGTCGGGTAAAAGTGAAGTTTCATTGGGACAGACTGGCAAAAGGTGATGACACCAGCTCCTGCTGGGTGCGCGTCTCCAGTGCATGGGCCGGGCAGGGCTTCGGTGGCGTGCAGATTCCACGTGTGGGCGATGAAGTGGTGATCGACTTTATCAACGGCGATCCGGACAGGCCCATTATCACCGGGCGCGTATATAACGAAGCCAGTATGCCGCCGTGGGCACTACCGGCTGCCGCCACGCAGATGGGGTTCCTCAGCCGTTCGAAAGATGGCTCCGTTGACAACGCCAACGCCCTGCGTTTTGAAGATAAGGCGGGTGAAGAGCAGGTGTGGATCCAGGCCGAACGCAATATGGATACTCACGTTAAAAACGATGAGACCCACAGCGTTGGCGGCTCACGGACGGTCAGCGTTGCGCAGGATTACACCGGTTCGGTGGCGGGCTCGCACACCCAGGCGACACAGTTTGCACACGGGGAACTGGTGGGCGGCGGGTTTACACAGAAAGTCCAGGGCGGGTTGCTACAGGCCTCGGACACTAGCATCACATTAGTCAGCGGCTATTCGTCGCTCACGCTGAACGCCAACGGTACGGTGGAGCTCAAGTGCAATGACTTTCTTATCGAAGCGGGCGGACACGGCGTGATTAACACCGGCGGTCTGCTGGATCTGAATCTCTCTGAAGCCAAGCCCGCAACCCAGGCGTCGCCCACGCCGTCAGAAATCCAGGCTGCCGTGAAACAAGCATTTAATCAAGGGACGGATAAATAATGACGACAACGCAGTTTGCACTGTCCGAAGGTGAGCTTAATCTGCCGGGCGCGTACCAGGATCGCAGTATTAACTTATTGAAATTCAACGAGTATGACGCAACGCTGGCGATCACCCGGGCATGGGATATTCAGCCTGGTGCAGAAGAAACATTCATTAAGCAGCAACTGGCGAAAGTGCAGCGCAGCATGAAAAAGGTCACGATGGGCGAAGTGGAAGACAGCACCATCGCTGGTCAGCCTGCCCGCGAGGTGGCGCTGCGTTTCTTAAACCAGAGCACGATGGTGTATGAAAAACTCGCGATCACCCGCGTAGAAGACCATCTGCTGGTGCTGACGCTCAGCCGTACTGCGCCTTTCGATGCCGATGCTGATGCATTCTGGGCGTCTATCAGAACGGGTTTACAGCTGAGGGCGTAAGGATGACGGATTACATCGCTGCCCGTATTGACGATCCGCTTATTCACAGCTCTGCGCTGGCGGATTTCGTTGGCGGGATGGTGGAAGGGGCGATCGTGTGGGGCGTCATCGCTTTTGTTGGCACGGGTGTTGGCCTTCTGGTTGCCGGTGTGGCGCTTGCCGGGCTTGCTGCGCTAATTTTCAGCGGCAAACTGGAGGAGATCGGCAATGCTGCGGGCAAAATGGTGGATGCGCTCATCGACCCCGGGCCACCGGACGCGGTTATTGTTTCCGGTTCGGACAATGTTTATATCAAGGGTAAAAAAGCCGCCCGCGCTGCCGGAACGGTGGAGCGCGATTACCTGAACAGCCCCGCGGCTGCCGATGAAGGCATTGACTGGGCCGCTGTCGGTATGGTTGCACTTGCCGTCGCGGCCACAGCTGCGAAAACGATCCTCACGCCAGGCGGTGTGATGATGGCGGTCGCCGAACGCGCCAAAGATATCACCCTCGATGACCTGAAAAAGTGGGGCACCAGCTTTTGGGAAACCCTCACACAACCGGTAGTGGAAAGCGCGAATCCTCATGCGACCCCGATGCCGAAAGACAACGTTGACTGTAAAAAAGGCCATATGGTCACCAGCAGCAACTTTGTCGCGCAGGGCTCGAAAAAAGTCTTAATTAACAACCAGCCAGCCGCCCGCAACGGTGAGAAAAGCACCTGCGAAGCCGAAATCAAAGTCAGTGACGACCCGCGCGTGCGGATCGGTGGCGATACCATTACGGTGCGCGATATTCACAGCGGCAAAAATCAGCTGGCTTATCTACTGGGCAATCTGGTGGGCAGCGTGGGCTTGGGCGCATTGTCGCGGCTGGCGAAGCTCGCTTGTGAACGCCAGTTGCTACGCGGGCTGGCAAAAGAGTTTCTCTGTCTGCTCGGTGGCGTTGCCGTCTCCGATACCCTTTCAGCAGCGCTAATCAGTGCAGCGCACACCTTTTTCCCTGTTCATATTCCGCTTGGCAGCAAAATCCTCGCCAAGGAAGAGGATCTCGACTTTGTGCTGCCGGATCGCATGCCACTCTACTGGCAGCGTATCTACCACAGCCGCAATCGCGCCACCGGCATCCTCGGTACCGGCTGGATGATGCCGTTTGAAACCCGCTTCCTGCGCCTGGCGGAGAACCAGATGATCTTCCGCGATATGAGCGGGCGTGAACTGGGGCTGGGCGAAGTACGGGTCGGCGATATGATCTTCTACCCGGAAGATGGCATGCGGATCTTCGCCAGCCCGAACGGGATCATCGCCATGCAAACGGGCGATGGCGAGCACCAGATCTTTGAACCGGATCCGACTCGATCGGGTGAATGGCGCATCCAGCGCATTTATGACCGCCATGAGAACGCCCACTACTACAGCTGGAACGAAAAAGGCCAGTTGACGCGCATCTCCAGCGATAACGAAGCGCTGGATGTGGAACTGGAGTATGAATCCCGCTTCGGGCGACTGAGTGCTGTGTACCAGATTTGCGCAGACGAGCGCCGTTTGCTGGTCTCTTATCGCTATAACGATCAAGGGCAACTGATCACAGTGACGGACGCCGATGGTGTGGTCACCCGCCAGTTCGGTTGGGATCGCGCCAGCGACATGCTGGCCTGGCACAGCTTCTCGACGGGATTAACGGTGCACTACCAGTGGCGACCAGAGACAGGCTCTGAACACTGGCGCGTGAGCGGCTACCAGGTTCACGACGAACAGGGTGCCGTGCTGGAGAATTGGCGTATCGACGCCGACGAGCAAAAGCGCTACGCCCGGGTCAGCAATGACGAAGGCGTGGTCAGCGAACATCACTGGGATACGCTGTATCGCATCACCCACTATACCGATGTGCACGGTGGTCAGTGGCAATTTAACTGGGCGGGAAATGCCGAACAGTTACGTTCTGCTATTCAACCGGATGGCGGCCGCTGGGAATACACCTGGGACGAGCGCGGTAACCTGACGCTGGAACGCGATCCGCTGGATCGTGCAAGGATGACGACCTGGCATCCGCTGTATGATTTCCCGGCGATTGAAGTGTTACCCGACGGCGCGATCTGGCGCTATGAGTACAACCTGGCGGGGGATGTGGTGGCGCTGACCGACCCGGAAGGCGGTGTCACCCGCTTTGAGTGGAACGATCAGGGCGATTTAACCCGCCGCATCGATGCGCTGGAGAACAGCCACCGGTTCTGGTGGGACGAGCTGGGGCAATTGATCCGCGAAGAGGATTGCTCGGGTTACCAGAGCCGCCGCCAGTACGACACCGCAGGCCGGCTTGTGTCTGTGACCGATCCGCTGGGCAATACCGAGCGTTACCGCTGGAGCGCGGCGTCGCGCCTGCAAACTTTTGTGCGCGCCGATGGCCGCGAGACGTTGTTCAAGTACAACAAAGCCGGGTTACTGTGCGGGCAGAACATTGACGGCATGCTGGAGCGCAACGTCACGCTGAATGCGCGCGGCCAGGTCATCGAAGCGGTGGATTCTGCCGGGCAGGTCACCCGTTTTGCCTTTAACCGCGCTGGCCGCCTGGTCACGCTGACCAATGCCAACAATCAGCAGTGGCGTTTTGATTACACCGCCACCGGGCTGCTGACCCGCCAGCAGGATTACGCCGGGCGGCAGACCGAGTATCTGTACAATGCCGCGCAGCAGGTGGCGACGATGACCCGTCACCCTGCCCGCGGCAGTGCGCTACCGCCGCAGGTGGTGAACTACGAGTACGACGCACTCGGGCGCATGGTGGCGCGGGAAACCGAACAGCACCGCACCGAGTACCGCTACAGTGCGCTGGCGACGGAAATCCGCCGTTATGCCTACGGCGAGTGGCGTCAGTCGGTTATTGATATGCGCGAGCCGCAGAGTATCGATACCATCATCCTGACGCGCAACAAGCTCGGCGACCTGGTCAGTGAAGAGAATGCGTCCGGCAAATACGAGCATCAGTACGATGCATTAAGCAACCTGAGTGCGACCACCTTCCCGGACGGGCGGCAGATGCAGTATCTGCGTTACGGCACCGGGCACCTGCTGGAGATGCAGCTTGTTTTCGGCGGTAAAACGCTGCCGGTGACGGGTTATCAGCGCGATAAACTGCACCGGGAGACGCAGCGCACGCTGGGGTCGCTGGCACTGGATACGGAGTATGACGTTGCCGGGCGCATCACGCAGCGCCGCTGCATGGACAATGTGCGTGACCGGCTGGTGTTTGAGCGGCGTTTCCAGTGGGACCGCGCCGACCAGATTATCCGGCAGATGTACACCGACGGCGCACCGGCGACCCCGGCGGAGAAATACCGTCAGTCGCTGTGGGGTTACGATGCGGCAGGACGCATGACGCAGAGCCTTCAGCCGGGCGGGGAAGAGCGTTTCTGGTATGACGCGGCGGATAACCGCACGACACCGGATTTACAGCCGGTGTGGGACAACCTGTTAAAACGGCTGGACGGTGTGCGCCGGGAATATGACGGCTTTGGCCGGATGACGGAGCGCCACGACAGCCATCGCGGCATCACACAGCGTTTCAGCTACGACGATGAGCAGCGCATCAGCGCGGTGGTGATTGAGGGTGACCCTGAGTTCACCCGGGCGCAGTACCGTTACGACGCCCTGGGCCGCCGTACGGAGAAACAGGTGTGGCGACGCCATACCCGTAAACCGGAACGCACGCAGTACGCATGGTCGGGTTTACAGATGGTGGGCGAGCGCAGCGACAGCGACCCGGACGCAGCCGTGCAGTATGTCTACACGGAAAACAGTTACGAGCCGCTGGCCCGCATCGACAGCCGGCAGCAGCACGCGGAGATGTACTGGTATCACACGGAAATCAACGGCCTGCCGGAGAAAGTGACCGACAGCCGCGGTGAAATCGTGTGGCGCGGCACCTCCACCGCCTGGGGACGCAGTCAGCACGAAAGCGTGCATGCGGAGTGGGACGTGCCGCAGAATCTGCGCTTCCAGGGTCAGTACCTGGACCGCGAAACGGGACTGCACTACAACACCTTCCGCTACTATGACCCCACCGGCGGCTGCTACACCCAGATGGACCCCATCGGACTGCAGGGTGGGTTGAACACCTATACTTATGTTGTGGATCCGCTGGGATGGGTGGATCCGTTGGGTTTAAGGCCATGTGGGCATTTGAACTGGAAAGCTGTTGTTTCTTCAGATGGAGAAACCCGAGTTCAGCATGTAATGAAAGGGCATGGTATATTAAATCCTAATAAGCCAGTGCAAACCTTATTTAATAAAAATCCTATTAAACAAATCAATAAAGCATGGAAAAAAAGAATGAAGTCTAATCCATTCCCGGACTCATCGGATGCAGTATCAGATACATTTATTGTTGATATGAAACATCCTATCGGATACGACAGAGATACCGGGAAGGAGTTAAATAAAATTTTTATCGTTGTTAAGAGAAATACGAACAAGATTATTACCGGTTTTCCTGTTGAGTAAAGTAAGGAGGAAAGATGTTTTGGTTTTGTGTATGTCCAAAATGCTACGGGCAGGGACGTTTGGTTATTAGACGATCGGAGCTGAATGGGCGTTTGTTCTTCAATTGCGATGAGTGTGACTCATCGTGGTTTAATGAAAAGGATATTGGGGCTAGTAACTCTGTTTTCTTAGGGCATGAGGTCCCTTCTTCTTTTGCAACAGAGAATGACATTCAACAAGTTGGATGGGGTAAGTACATGAAAAATGTTTATATAAAATAATACTCTTCCCAGCACGGGACTCAATAGGCTATTTGAATAGTCTATTGGGTCTGAAATCCTTACGCCTAAACTACCGCCTACAGCAGCTTCTATACTTAGATGAATTACAAAATGTTACTGAGTGAACAGGATATCTATACTTATGCGGTGAATCCATTGGTTTGGGGGGACCAGCTGTAGTTGAGAAAATGCACCTGAGGATTTAGCCGTGTTGACGATGCAGCAAGATCTGTACTGAATAAATACAACCCTATGTCTATATTTAAGAACAGAGAATATGGTGGAATTATATATAGAGCGAAAGATGGTAAATATATTTATACCCGAGGTCGCCCAGGTACTGGGAGAACCGCACCGACATTTAAAGAATCATCAGCCGGTTTACCGAAAGGGTCTACACCGGTAGGTCAATATCACACGCATGGTGACTATTCAGATCTCGGGTTTAATAGAACAAATAGGCTTGGTGATGCACATAATAGCGATAAATTTTCGGCCAAAGACATTTTTGTACACAATCAGGCAGATAACACCTTCCCAAGATATACAGATGCCCTAGGCACACCAAGTGGAGATTTTTGGAAAATCTTTGGAAGAGTTAATGGTCCTGATGATGCAATGCCTTTATAGATGTTGGAGTGAGTATGAATATTAAATGCAGTAAAACTTTAGAAGTGCCAAAGGAATTGACGCCTTTTTTATATAATGCTTTTTTTGCGATAAAAAATAGTGAGTGGAGTAAAATTTACGATGTGGAGAATTTTCATATTTTTATAAACCCTACCATCAGAAAATCTGAAGGGCTTGATTTCTTAACGATTACATTTCTTTCGGATGAAATAACGGAAGATAACTGGATGGATATTGGTTCTGATTCTATTGAAATCCAGGAGTTAAATGTAGATTTGGATGTTAAGACCAAGTCTGTTATTTCTATTTATGGTGGTAAATAATGTTTTATAGAAAGGTATGGAAATTTTTTGATGTGTAGTAATGAAAATACGGCGCTGGGAGGGTAATTAGCTTGCATGACACGAATTTTTTTCTGATATTATATATCAATATGCTGGTGCGATATATACAATCGATAAATTCTACTTTCTGCATGAACAATTTGCCGACCTGCGCTTCCAGGGTCAGTGCCTGGACCGCGAAACGGGACTGCACTACAACACCTTCCGCTACTATGACCCCACCGGCGGCTGGTACACCCAGATGGACCCCATCGGGCTGCAGGGCGGGCTGAATACCTATACTTATGTGATTGACCCGCTGGGATGGGTGGACCCGTTGGGGTTGATGTGCTCTAAAAGTGCTAAAGCCTTACGAGAGGGGCCTCAAGGGACGGTTATTACTGTTAAATCGAAACAAGAAGCCCATGATTTATTAATGGAGGCTTTCCCTGATGCCCAGAAAGTAAGAGGGATCGGCTCGCAGGATGCTACTGGTATTAGAAGGAAACATAAAATGGAGCAATTTAAGAAAAGAGACGGTACTGTCCGTTATAGGAAAGACTATCCTATTGATTCTAATACTGGTCGTGTATATGGTCATGATGATCCAAAAGGAACGGGGCATGGTTCTTTGCCTCATGTTAATATTAAACGTTCTGATGGAACAATGGTGAGGATAGATATAGATGGTTGATTTGCCAATTGAACAATTAGCACTTGCTATAGAAAAGGGTAAGGTTAGAGGTTTTGATGAGGTGAAGGAGATTAATGGTGAGAATTATTACTTTCAATATGCTCTAAAAAAAGAAGGTGAAATATACCGCACTTATTTTTTTCAGGTGCCGGAAAAAAAAATGGAACTAGTCGAAGACTATGCAACTGAAGAAATCAGTTCATTTTCCGATATAGGTGATGCTTTCAATTATTTTAGGGGACAAGGAGTTGATATTACGAGGTTTTCTGCAATTAGAGGAACGTTACCATTTTAAATGGATAAAAGCCGGTACAAGCTTATGCCTTTCCGGCTTTTTATTATTTAATCTTGGATTGTTCAGGTGAAATCGATGGGCGGAGAGGCGAAATAAGATATTTCTATATTGGGTTGTGCTCCTTTTTCTAAAATCTTAAAGAAGTGTATGTGAATATTAAGGGTAAATTGTTTTATGAGATTAATCCTAATGGTATGAGGCTGTTATAAAAAACTCTGAATGGGTTAAAACGAATCAGTTGCATTATTCAAATTATGAAACTACGTATTGTAAATACGACTGCTATATAGACAATCCAAATAGCCAGCATGTCAATACGGGTAGCAAACCATATTAAGTATAAACATCCTACATTACCAAACCACTCCTTCTTTTAATTTCCCTGCATACTGTCGATACCGCCATAGTGCTCACCATCCGCAAGCTCCGGTTTACAGCCGGTGTGCGCCGGGAGTATGACGGCTTTGGCCGGATGACGGAGCGCCACGACAGCCACCGGGGCATCACGCAGCGTTTCAGCTACGACGATGAGCAGCGCATCAGCGCGGTGGTGATTGAGGGTGACCCGGCGTTCACCCGGGCGGAGTACCGCTACGACGCCCTGGGTCGCCGCACGGAGAAACAGGTGTGGCGACGCCATACCCGTAAACCGGAACGCACGCAGTACGCGTGGTCGGGTTTACAGATGGTGGGCGAGCGCAGCGACAGCGACCCGGACGCAGCCAGCGCGAAAGCGTGCATGTGGAGTGGGACGTGCCGCAGAACCTGCGTTTCCAGGGACAGTACCTGGACCGCGAAACGGGACTGCACTACAACACCTTCCGCTACTATGACCCCACCGGGGGCTGCTACACCCAGATGGACCCCATCGGGCTGCAGGGCGGGCTGAACACGTATACGTATGTTGTGGATCCGCTGGGATGGGTGGACCCGTTGGGTTTGAGTCGGGTGTGCTCATTGAAGAAACCTCCCAAAAAACCTCTTTCAAGGAAAGAGCTCGATGCAATGAATAAATCAATTAATGATATCCTTGATGGTAAAGGCATTATTCGTTCTGACGGGGCAGGTGGTCAAAAAATATTCCAGGGAAGAGGTAAAAATGCTGGTTGGAAGGGAGCTAAAGAATGGGAGGTAATTAAAGGGAATAATGACATGAGAATATTGACTCTTGATTTGGGAAATGGGAAAACTAAATTTGGTTTTAGCCCAGATCATTATGAAAGAATATTCGATGTTATAGTTGATGGTATGTGGTTTTAATATTATTAAATAAGGGGATTCCAATGGAATATTTATATAAAATATATGATGAATCTGGAAATATCATCCTTTCCTGTCATGATTTGATTGAGTGTCAGGATTTTTCAAGAATTGGCGATGCTTACTTATTCGCTCTTAATGGCCTATCGAAAAATGATGTTGATTTTTCGATAGGCGATCAGGTCTATCGATTGGAATGCGCTGATTATAATGGGAGATTAGATTTCGACTTTACTGTAAAGAAAATAATAAAATCTAATGGGACAATTTATCTGTATCTAATCGTTATGAATAGTATGTATGAAATCGGTGTACTTTCATTATTAAAAGTACATAATAGTAGTAATGAAAGGTTCTGGTTGGACTTGGTTAAAGAGTCCAAAAGAGTTTATATCTCTGCATGTTATATGATTAATGGCGTGAGAGATTCTTTAGAAAAAAATACTATTATAATTGAAGGTAAATATATACATGATTACTATTCCTTCTACTGTGAGTTTGGTTATGCATTCTTTGGTATCTTTGGTTATGTGGGGAAAAATCTAGATGCATTCGATGATTGCATCGTTGAGCTTAAAAAAAATAGAGTCTCAATAGATATTATTTGGAAAGACAGCGAGCTTTCTTTTAAAGCTATTGATAACACAATTCCCAATGAAATTTATACGCTATCTTCGTATGATATCGTTGAGATTCTTCGGGAACATTGCAATTTAACTCTCCAGTAAGAGTTAATATCTCTAATAAATTTGTTATGAGGAGGGCTGAAGTTTCTATATCATCCATTTTGGATGATATAACGTAAAGTAACAGAGTGAACATTGGATTTGGTTTTATTAATGTTCTGGCGAGGATGTATATTTTGATGTTAGAATTAAGGTTTTTATTTGTGTCGATAAAAAAACTTGTTCTATGCTGCTTTCCGGCATAGATTATGGAGTACGGCTGGAATTAGCTGATGAGCAAATGTTTTTAAGTGGCTATGAATAATGAAAAATGATGAAGGTTTGATTCTCTCAAGAGAAGAGATTAACACATTGATTAAAGCAATCATTTATCTGAAATTTACATGTCAGGAGACTGGTTCATTATTGTATGCGGGGAGTCCGTTAATCAATTCGGCTCTCGATAAATTTTTAGTGATGTATGGTTACAAATCTGACTGGGAAAAGGTTTTTGAAAACCTTCCAGAGGTTAATAAGAAAGTAGTGTTCAACAAAATTTTAGCTTCTGAAAAGGAAAATGGTTCTCTTTTAGACGAAAAAATAAAGGATTTAATCATTAACTATTGTCTTCATCCATATAAAATTTAAAGAAAATTTCGGGGATATCTACCGGATGAATATCTACTTTTACCATGATAGATCTATGAGCATGAGAGCATAGGCAACTTAACTCGACGACAAATCAGGTAGCGCTGCCGGAATAAGAAATCCTTCCGTTACTCTACTTGATATAAGTAGGCGGATAACCGCACGACACCGGATTTACAGCCGGTGTGGGACAACCTGTTAAAACGGCTGGACGGTGTGCGCCGGGAGTATGACGGCTTTGGCCGGATGACGGAGCGCCACGACAGCCATCGCGGCATCACACAGCGTTTCAGCTACGACGATGAGCAGCGCATCAGCGCGGTAGTGATTGAGGGTGACCCTGAGTTCACCCGGGCGGAGTACCGTTACGACGCCCTGGGCCGCCGTACGGAGAAACAGGTGTGGCGACGCCATGCCCGTAAACCGGAACGCACGCAGTACGCGTGGTCAGGCCTGCAGATGGTGGGCGAACGCAGCGACAGCGACCCGGACGCAGCCGTGCAGTATGTCTACACGGAAAACAGTTACGAGCCGCTGGCCCGTATCGACAGCCGCCAGCAGCACGCGGAGATGTACTGGTATCACACGGAAATCAACGGCCTGCCGGAGAAAATGACCGACAGCCATGGCGAAATCGTGTGGCGCGGCACCTCCACCGCCTGGGGACGCAGTCAGCGCGAAAGCGTGCATGCGGAGTGGGACGTGCCGCAGAACCTGCGTTTCCAGGGACAGTACCTGGACCGCGAAACGGGACTGCACTACAACACCTTCCGTTACTATGACCCCACCGGGGGCTGCTACACCCAGATGGACCCAATCGGGCTGCAGGGCGGGCTGAACACCTATACGTATGTTGTGGATCCGCTGGGATGGGTGGATCCGTTGGGGTTGGCTGGGTGTAACGTAAAATTTGCATCCAGAAATGCTGCGTTTAGGGCTGCCAAGAGAGATGCCGGGATTCCAATGAAACAACATCCAGATAGGATATTTAATCCTAAAACTGGGTTCGAAGGGGATTATAGACATGTCCTAATGACTGACTCTCATGGGGATACTATTTTAGACGCTGGTGGTAAGCCAATATGGACGAAAGAATATCAGTTTACCAGGAATGACGGTTCAAAAATAGTCATCCAAGACCACTCGGCTGGGCATTCTTATCCGAATGGCATAGGTGATCAAGGGGCTCATATAAATATAAGGCCGATCGAAAATATTAGAACAGAGCATGTCCCTGGTACTGCGGATCATTATGATTTTTGAGGTTAAAAAATGTATTGGAATGATTTAGATGGTACTTTTTTACTGAGAAAGGTTTTTTTAGAGCCTGTAGAAATATCTACTATAGATCTATTTTCTATCAAATTTGATCGTGAAGGTCCTATGGCTTATATAGAATTTGACCTTGTCGGTGCGTTACCTAACAATCCGCCACCTAAATGGGTCAAAAATTACAACCGATGTCGATGTGGCTTGAATTGCAGTGGGATTAAGATGCTGAAAATGGATGGCATAAAAACTAACATGATAGTAAATATTAGGATAGAGGATAGAAATAAAATTTTTATCTCAGGTGATGATTTTTCGTTAACACTTGAATGTTTACATATACAGTTTGCGGGGCCGTCGGTTTATATTGCATAGTTAAATAAATAATCCGGGAGTAATTTATAATACCGGATTTTTTATAGTTCCCATAATTATCCATCTACATGCGATAATCAATATCTACGTAGGAGAAAGTGACCGACAGCCGTGGTGAAATCGTGTGGCACGGCACCTCCACCGCCTGGGGACGCAGTCAGCACGAAAGCGTGCATGCGGAGTGGGACGTGCCGCAGAACCTGCGCTTCCAGGGTCAGTACCTGGACCGCGAAACGGGACTGCACTACAACACCTTCCGCTACTATGACCCCACCGGGGGCTGCTACACCCAGATGGACCCCATCGGGCTGCAGGGCGGGCTGAACACGTATACTTACGTAGTGGATCCGCTGGGATGGGTGGACCCGTTGGGTTTAGCTGTCGTTCGTTTGAGGCACTATACAAGCAACCAAGGGTTTACTGGTATCCAAGAAACAATGGTAATTAAGGCTGGAGATCAGAATGCAGTATTTGCCACTAAGGCAAAAGGTAAACCATTAAGTATGGCTGATGCAGCTGATAGATTTAAAATTAAACAGAACTATGCTCGCAATTATATAGACTTCGATATTGACGATAGTCGTGTCGAATTTAGGAAAAATGATTTAGGTGTTGAAGAGTATAAGATAAAAGGTGATGTTGAACTTAACTCGAAAACCACGAAATTTATTAAAAGGTGCTGATGTATGAAAAATAAGAGTAAGGAAAATATTGAAGAATTAAAAGAAGTTACGGCTTTTCTGGAAGAAATTGTCTCTGTATCAGATAAGATAGGTTCCGGTTTCGAGCATAGTAATGTTACAGCCGCAGCATTATTACTTTTCTTTAATCAATGCAATGTGCTTGACAAATTGTCCAAAGTAAGAAAATTTTTATACCATGAGCTGGAGGAAAGAATGTCTCCTGATGAATTTGATGAATATTTAGAGGTTGAGACTGCAGTATGGCGTCCTCCTTATGGCAAAACGGAAGAGGAAATTCTAGAAATGCTAAATAAAAAATAATTAACTCTTGTGAAAGAGGGCGTTAAAATTTCTTCAAGAGTTGATGAAATGGTTATTAATAATCAGATAAGCAACAATATCGTTATTGGGGCATACTTTATAGGGCACATCTACTGATTTGGATGTTTTAGGAAAACTTGATCTTCGCTAAATGGCGACACTTGAATATTAGTGCCCGGTGTGCCATATAGCAGTTTCAAATATCTAACTTTCCAGAGTAACTGCATTATGAGTGAAAATGGATTAATTTGCATTTTCACAAATCTTATATGGAAACATTCTTGTTAATAACTTTGATAGACAAGTTTTAAGCAGATACTTTTAGTCCAGCACTCAGCATATCCTCACAGCTACGACGATGAGCAGCGCATCAGCACGGTGGTGATTGAGGGTGACCCTGAGTTCACCCGGGCAGAATACCGTTACGATGCCCTGGGCCGCCGTATGGAGAAACAGGTGTGGCGACGCCATACCCGTAAACCGGAACGCACGCAGTACGCGTGGTCAGGCCTGCAGATGGTGGGCGAGCGCAGCGACAGCGACCCGGACGCAGCCGTGCAGTATGTCTACACGGAAAACAGTTACGAGCCGCTGGCCCGCATCGACAGCCGGCAGCAGCACGCGGAGATGTACTGGTATCACACGGAAATCAACGGCCTGCCGGAGAAAGTAACCGACAGCCGGGGTGAAATCGTGTGGCGCGGCACCTCCACCGCCTGGGGACGCAGTCAGCGCGAAAGCGTGCATGCGGAGTGGGACGTGCCGCAGAACCTGCGTTTCCAGGGACAGTACCTGGACCGCGAAACGGGACTGCACTACAACACCTTCCGTTACTATGACCCCACCGGGGGCTGCTACACCCAGATGGACCCCATCGGGCTGCAGGGCGGGCTGAACACCTATACGTATGTTGTGGATCCGCTGGGATGGGTGGACCCGTTGGGGTTGATGTGCGCTCCTGCTTTCTTTAAAGGTAAATTTGCAAAAGATCATCCATTCTCTGCGTCACAAATGGAAGTGATCAAACCGGGAACAAAGGCATGGAAGCAGGCTATTAAAGAGATGCAAGAGGTTGTAAACGGTTCAGGAGATGGGCGCAAGTTTCAAGTTAGAGTTGAATCTAGTTCAGATGCAAAAAAACTTTTAAAAGAAGCCCAAGGAAATATGAATCGATATAAAGAAAACACCTATAGTCGCTCGTCTGGAAACGAAAAATATACGAAAGGATATGAGCAGCATATGCAGGATGAGGGTAGCATTTTAGATTTGTATCATGTGAAATGGTACAACAATGGTGCAGATGGTCATGTATTCTATGATGTCCCGCATTGACAGAGGTTAGAGTATGAATGAATCGCTTGGATATATGGATTATGATTTTTCGAGTTTGAGGAAATCAGATGTTATAGAGCGGGAGCACGCCCGCGAAATTTTCATGAAGTATTTTGAAATAAAGAAAGAGTATAAATTAAAAGGTCTTTTTGAATTTAATCAGCTAGACAGTGTGTTATCTGATAATCACTATTTAGTGATGAATAATGATCCCAGACGAAAGGGGAAACGTATTTTTTTTACAGGGAATGTGGTAGAGGCTGCAAAAATGGATTTATTGGATTTTCTTAGGGGGCCGATAGAGAAATATGATCTAATAATTCCTTTAATTATTGTTCCTGTAACGGAAAATATCTTGCCAGAGTATATTATTACTACACAGGAAGATCCTCTTTTTGAGTTTATGGTACCTCGCTGAACAATATTGGTTTGGTATTATTTATTGAAAGCAAAAATAACTTTAAAACCACCTGAATATTAAGGATCACTGCAAACCGCTGGCACCGGGCACCTGCTGGAGATGCAGCTTGTTTTCGGCGGTAAAACGCTGCCGGTGACGGGTTATCAGCGCGATAAACTGCACCGGGAGACGCAGCGCACGCTGGGGTCGCTGGCACTGGATACGGAGTATGACGTTGCGGGGCGCATCACGCAGCGCCGCTGCATGGACAATGTGCGTGACCGGCTGGTGTTTGAGCGGCGTTTCCAGTGGGACCGCGCCGACCAGATTATCCGCCAGATGTACACCGACGGTGCACCGGCGACCCCGGCGGAGAAATACCGTCAGTCGCTGTGGGGTTACGATGCGGCAGGACGCATGACGCAGAGCCTTCAGCCGGGCGGGGAAGAGCGTTTCTGGTATGACGCGGCGGATAACCGCACGACACCGGATTTACAGCCGGTGTGGGACAACCTGTTAAAACGGCTGGACGGTGTGCGCCGGGAATATGACGGCTTTGGCCGGATGACGGAGCGCCACGACAGCCATCGCGGCATCACACAGCGTTTCAGCTACGACGATGAGCAGCGCATCAGCGCGGTGGTGATTGAGGGTGACCCTGAGTTCACCCGGGCGCAGTACCGTTACGACGCCCTGGGCCGCCGTACGGAGAAACAGGTGTGGCGACGCCATACCCGTAAACCGGAACGCACGCAGTACGCATGGTCGGGTTTACAGATGGTGGGCGAGCGCAGCGACAGCGACCCGGACGCAGCCGTGCAGTATGTCTACACGGAAAACAGCTACGAGCCGCTGGCCCGCATCGACAGCCGGCAGCAGCACGCGGAGATGTACTGGTATCACACGGAAATCAACGGCCTGCCGGAGAAAGTGACCGACAGCCGGGGTGAAATTGTGTGGCGCGGCACCTCCACCGCCTGGGGACGCAGTCAGCACGAAAGCGTGCATGCGGAGTGGGACGTGCCGCAGAACCTGCGTTTCCAGGGACAGTACCTGGACCGCGAAACGGGACTGCACTACAACACCTTCCGCTACTATGACCCCACCGGGGGCTGCTACACCCAGATGGACCCCATCGGGCTGCAGGGCGGGCTGAACACATATACGTATGTTGTCGATCCGCTGGGATGGGTTGATCCGTTGGGGTTGGCTGGGTGTTCGTTACCATCAAAAGTCAATTTGACTCGTGGGGGAGTTCAACACGTTAAAGAGCGACACGTAGGAAATAAAATTGGCTGGGAGCATAAAAGTAAATGGGTTATAGGTAACGCGGAATGGAAATCAACAGTTAGACATGTTTTCCGTAATCCAGATCGAATAACACGTGATGGTTCTCGGTTCGTTTATGAAAAAACTTTATCGAAAGCGGTAGGACGAACCCCTGAAGGTGAAGTTTTGACAAAAGTTAGGGTTGTGGTTGAATCAAATGGTGATCTGGTTACTGCATTCCCGCAAAGTGTATTTAGGGATGCTAAAATAACAGATATGATATTGTGAGGTAGTTATGGCATTAGATTTACATATAAATGTTTCAGGTGAAATTTTTCATTTTGATATCAGCGAATCATTACACTCATCTATTTTTTCTAACAAGACAAGATGGAGTAGTCTAAAATATTTAAGAAAAATAAAAGATTATTACCGTGCTGACAGTATTTTTAAGGAAAATGATGCCATTTTATTTATTAATGAGTTAATTCAAATTTGTGAAGTTAATTCACTGGAAGGAATAGATATAAAGGAAATAAAAAAAATAATAAATAATGGCGAAATGAAATACATAAGAGTTAGTAGCGATTAGTAAACAACAGGTCGGAAGTAATTTCAACGATTTTTCCGGCCTAGTGTAAAGGCATGAGAGTATTTTACAGATCTCTTTAACTGCTTTTATATATAATCAAGTTGATTCTCCATTTTGCCGTTTTTTGACATGATAGTAAATCAACTCTGCTCAAGTTAATTTTAACACAGTGTCCTTAACTTTTCGGTTTCTTTGAAAATTCTGATTTTTAGAACCTGCAGTAACCATCGACTGCTATTCAGCTTGATTTCCAGAACCATGAGATGGCAAAACTAGATATTAAAATATTTTACTCAGCCAATGGAGAATGGTCCGACTTTGTTACTGGGGGCAGAAAAGGGATACTTTCTCATACTCATGATGATGTAAGCTGACCTATGGTAGGAAACTCCGGAGCAGTAAGAGGCGGGAAATCGCCTATAGGTAGAGGGGAGGCAGGTGGCTATTTTTTCAGAAAAAGCTGCAGTTTTATTCGATAAGTTTAAGAAAAAAGGTGTTAATGATGATAGATAAGTCGAAAATTATTGATGGGGAAACCATTGATAATAAAAAAGATAACAACCCAAGAATTATTTAACATAAAAGATGAAATTTTACATGGTGAATGCATAACATGATCGAAAATGAAAAGCCACAAGATGGTTTGGTATTTGTAAATGAAAATAATCCAAACGAATTCATCATATTTAATTTTTATACTTGGGTATCTATTATTAAAGGGATCATGGTTTTTTATGGTCAGAAAACTGAAGATGAGGCGCAAAGAATAATTAATAATACGCCTCTGTTTACCCGTCCACCCCAAAATTATCTTGAAGCATCTTTGTTAGGTCATGAAGAAGAGTACTATTGGGCTATGGTCATGTCGCATGGCGAACGTTTTTTTGATAAAGGATACAGTTACACTGCACCAGAGGGTTACCTTGCATGGGAGGATAACTATATACAAGAACATAACCTTGCCAAAGCATCGTTATTTTTTAATGATTGATTTATGATGTTTTAGCGGACTTTTATGTTACGGTTTCCACCGTGCTGCTGCGGCAACAGCTTGCATCTGCCCGATGAGCTCGGTGTTGGATGGTGCAAGGAATGTCTCAGAAATACCGAAAAAAAACAGGTGAAGCCATGAATATCTCCAGATTAGCCGTAGATCGCTTGCTGAAAATTAACTGGTTCATAAATTTAGGAAAGCCTACTGTTTTATATGATGCAACGCAGCTTACTGATGAAAATGCGTTTATTAAAGAGATTGCCAGTGCGGATTGGGAAGACACCACCCTTGAGGCACGGAATGAAATAACGGGGCATTTAGCCAAAAAACACAGTAATGACTATCAAGAATGGAATACTCTTGCCAGAGAAGCTCAGGGAATTATCGATACTGCAATTATCCCGCTAATGATAAATAATGAAGTGGTTCAACATGTTATTCTGGATAATATTAAATGGGATTTGATTAATTATTTGATGGAAGATGCGTATAAAAAACATTTAAAGGATAGTCTCTTCTTTGAGTCGCTTATTAATATCTATGAACATGGGCATATTCCCTGCGGCTGGGATGGAAAATGGCCAGTGGGTAAGCTGATAATCTATTAATATCATCATATTTATGAAAGATGGAATGTCTAAGCCGTTAAAATGCGTATGCGATGCAAGGAGACATGTCGGCTTTTGGCTCTTTGCCAGAGCAGCGCCATCCTCATCTACGGGCATGCATCGACCGTAGCCAGCAATATGGGCTAATTTATTGGTCTCATTCAGGGGAGTAAATATGACGAGCAATAAACGGTGGTTGAGTTTTGTCCTGGCGGAAGAGGGGACGTTCGACGCGCTACTTTGCAAGTTCGAACGTGCTTTTCAACAGCCGCTCATCTGTCGTGATGATAAAGGGCGCTATATTGCCTGTGCGGTCTGTCATGACTTTGAAATCCAGGTTATCGATAAAGAGGACCGACTGAGTGAATTGCTGTGCGACGAACACTATGTTCTGGATGTGATTATCGCTTCTGATGACCACTTCAATGAAGCGTTTGAGGCACGGATTAAAGCCCTGTTATCTGATCACGCAATACAGTGGACGAGACGACGTTGGGCTCCGCATTCTTTACCCTAATCTCCGGGCTACTACGTGGTGAATATCATTATCCACACATCACTGTGTTGTTGTTATTCTGCGCAACACACGATCAACGCGCTTTAGTTCAGGGGGTATGCGTGTAAGGAGCCTGAATGACGCACGATTTTTTAAATTTCACCCTCATTATCGCCAGGTCACCTTACTGATCGAGGGCGCAGGTGCGGAAAATCTGTTGTGATAAAACCGCGGTAAGATAGCGGTACGCTTTATCATCGGTCTCAACATCGTAGAGAACGGATAAGGAGCACAGCATGTGTGAAGAATATTTCCCGGTAAATAACCGGGAGGAACTACTAACCCTGATACAGGCATTAGCAACCGATGCCCGACATTCACCTGAAGCGTGGCAAAATAAAAGCGTTGCGGATTATCTTGAGGCCATGGCGTCGTGGATTGAAGATATGGACGGTTATTACAAAAACAGGCAGTTGCCGCTTCCCCAGAATATTAGCTGGGGCGTTTTTGCCGATGTATTAATGGCTGCTAAAAGCTATGAATAACCCTCCGTTGGCGTTTTATAGCTGCGCCTTCACCTCAAAGGATACCTGATGGAGACGACATTTACTTTTGTCACCGGCACGGCGACGTTGGCGATTTTTGACCTGGCTTGTTTGCAGCATCGGGTCAGTGATGATGCTGATTGGTGGAGCATTCCTGAAGATGAAATAGAAGAAATTAATCGCGGGAATGCGCTGTTTCTTAATCTGGGTGAGGACGGTGAATACCGCGTGATCATCAGGGATGATCTCGATGACACCTGCGCCTCGCTGTCGCTGCGCGTTCCGTCCGGCAGGGTGTTTATTGGCGCAGGCGAAGATACCTCCGGCGGCGATCTTGAACCTGACGGCTCAGCGGTAATGGCTGGCATATTTTTGCCCCTTCCGGTGAGCTGTTATAGGGTCCGTTACAGCAAATCACAGTCGCAAATATCGCTGTCCTTCACCCCCGTCGAGGGCGCATCAAATGATATTCAGGATCTCCTGAGAATATAAATACCCGGCTTGTGCCGTTGCGGCAAAAACGAAACCCTTGGGTCTGTAACTAACAGGGAGAAAAGACATGGCACAACTTTTAACGGCCAGTGAATTACCGGCATGGTTTAGCTACCCAGCGGATTTTTTGCGACTCTGCGCGCAAGGAACGGTGGATTTCGACCCGTGGATTATTCTGCAAGGCGACAGGCTGAAGACACGTTATGAGGGCGTGAAAACACGCTATCCGGGGCGGGCGCTGCTGCCTTTCGCCCGCCGGGAAGATAACGACGATATAGCCTGCTGGGAACGGGATCAGGGCGAGCGTGTCATTATCATTCACGACTTTGCGAGCGCGGGATACGAGAATGTCACGGTGTTTGACACCTTCGCCGACTGGTTGAGAGAGGTCATTGATGCGGCCGAGGATTACCAGGGGGCGCTGTTTTTGACCGACAGTCTGCCGCCCGCAACGGAAAATGACATTGCGCGCCTGGCCGCACTCACGCCCGTGCCGCTGCCTGTTGGGATGATCGCGTTATACCAGACATTCAATGGCGGCCAGCCGCTGCCTTCGTATGTTCATGACGATGCCTATATTTATCCCATCAATGCGTTTTTTACAGTGGATGAGATAGGGGACTGTTTCCATCAGTTCGATGAAGAAGGTCTGCCGGAAGGCTTTAAAAAAGGCGAGTTACTCCCGTTTGCTTACGATCCGGGCTCGGGCATCTATGCGGTATCGTTAAGGGAAAAGGACGCCGGTCAGGTCTATTTTTATATTTTGCATGAGCAGGCGGAAATCTTCGGCATCTGGCCAGATTTTTCGGCATTTCTTGCCTCTTTTACCCGCTATACAAGGGATTAATTAACCCGATCCTGAGGATGTCCTGAGCGTGACTGAACAAGGTTTTTACCATGATTGAGGTACAGAGTTTTATTAAGTCTGAGCAGGGTTTTGTTGATGTTTTCGCCTTTGAAGGCACCATTACGGATCCGGACTATATTGATGGCGCTCTGCTGCTGCGGATAAACGGTGTGGAGCTGATTAATCAGGCCATGTGGGATTATGTCGATCAGCTGTGGGCGTATTTCACGTCGGGCTTGCTGGCGCTGGCGGAAGAAAACGCGTTCGAAACGTGTTTCCCGGATCAGCCTATCACCGTGCGGTTTACACCCTTGCGGGACCAGGTTCTGATCAGCGTTGATTGCCACGGTGAAGTGAAAGCCGTGGTCGGGAAAGGCGAATTTATACGTGAAATGGCAACACAGGCGCGTCGATTTTTTGAACGCATAGTTACGTTAAAAGGCATCGACCGGCACGCCTATGATAACGAAATCCACCAACTGGCTGCGCTTCCGGCCTCGTATTTCAAGGCGACGACACATGACGGATAAGAATGTTGGCTTGCAGCCGCTGCGTGTTCCTGCGGGATGGTTTATCACGCTTAATAATTTCTATGATGTTGAGCCGGTGACCGAAAATATCGATTACTTTTTCAGCGCGGTGCTGATCGGCGGTGAAAATAAGCGACTGGGCGTGAGTTTTGATTCCCGGTACGAACCCGAAGGGATCCCCGGCGGGGAGTTCGTGCTGGTGTTACAAAAACAGGATTATGACAAAAAGGGGCATATCACCCGTGTCAGCGTACTGGACGTGAAGCGCACAAAGCAAAAAGCGCACTTTATCCGGCAACTCGAAGAGTTTATGCAAACCGGTAAGGTTTAACAGAGGCGGTAATGCGAGGGCGGACTCACTTGAAAGATCGCTTTTTACCCTGGCAGGTTGAACATGACGAAACATGAAGATCTTGACGCAGAACTGGACAATCGCATCACGATGCTGGTTGAAGCCGGCAACATCCACCACGATAATGCGAACGTTACCGATGCGCTGGCGGCGTATCAGCAGGCCTGGGCGCTACTGCCTGAGCCTAAAATGGCGTGGAGCGTGACGGGCTGGGTCGCGGCATGTCTGTACAGCGCCTGTTTCGATTTGCAGAACTTCGCCGCGGCAAAAACATGGGGCGAAATCGCTCTGGCCGCGAACAGTTCTGCGATTGATACCGCGCCGCTCATTGATCTGGGAATGGCCTGCTATGAGCTAAAGGAATACGACGCGGCGCTGAACTATTTTGCGCAAGCCTGGCACTATGGTCAGCGGCGGGCATTTCAGGGGCGACCACAAAAATATCTCGATTATTTTTTGCAGAATCGTACCGCCCCCTCATCCGGCTGACTGTTCTGCGTGGCCGGTGCGTTATGCCTCCTGCTTAAACGGTGTAAATTCTCTCTTCCGGCAGCAACCGGCGGGCGTCATCAATATTTCCGGCATTAACCAGCGTGTGAATGTCGGTCGCACGTTCGGTGACATCGGTGATATTGACGATCCATTTTTGACAATAATCCACCACTGCCTGGTTGCGTAAGCCAATCTGAATGGTGCGCCAGGGCAGTTTATTCATGTGAATATCCCGCTCCGGATCCCACTGAATGACCACATCGGACGCGGCGATTTTACTTTTCCATTCGGCCTGATCGTCGCAAGTGGCATGACGGTGACTGCTTAAAATCCCCTGATTAAGGATCTGCTTAAAGCCTTCATGGCTAAGATCGACAGCCAGTACCCGGCACTGATGCGGATCTTTCTTCCCCCAGCCAGATCGGTACATCATCCACAGAAACGAGGGCTTAATCCACGTCATACGGGTCATGCTAAAGGGCGGGGAAACAAAGGTACCCTGCGCAAGGGCGCTATCGGCAATGGCGTCGGAATAAGCCTGATAAACGCGGATAACATCGTTAGTATAAAACGCTCTTATTTCCCGTTCCGCGACGGGAGTATTTTCTGTTATTTGCATCATCTTTTACTCATCCTAAGTGCATGGCGGGATTTTACCGCGCAGTTGGCGTGGTAACGCGCCGCGATGAGAATGTACTGTAAGAGATAACGGGATACTATGGAAAACAGTGTTGCGCATATAAATGCGTTGATTCTCGATATTGTTGAGAATGTCCGCCTGGCGAATATCCCCGGGAAGGACACCGTGGAAGAACTGTATCGGGCGTTGGATGCGTTCTACGCCGCGTATAAAGATAACAGCCTGCTTCCAAAATCCGTCGCCTGGGCACTGTTTGTCCTTCGCGATAATCTGGAAGGCGCCTTGAAATATGCTTCAGGTGAAGATGCCCGCGCGCTTGCCGGGATGAGTTCAGCGGTTAACCGCTATATAGAACAGATCTTTCTGGAGTGAAGACACATATTGCAGCGCCTGCGGAGAGTATATGAAAGCAGAAAACGAACAGATCCAGCTGACCGGAGAAGAGGCGTTAGCCATTTTGAGTGAGGTTGAGTATATCCTGATCTCCCTACGCGATATCGCCCGCCACTATTACCACGGCGAAACAATATGTGATGCGGCGGAAAATGAGCTGGCATATTGCCGGGAAACTACCGGTTTTATCGATCGTAACCGGGTAACGCATCGTCTGGCGAAGGTGCGCGCCATATTGTCTGCGAAATTTAACGATGAACTGGGCGATGATGATATGGGCGATCTGGAACGTGAAATGGAAAAAATTCGCTGCTGGGAAAAACCCGGTGATTGATTTGCGCGTGCAACAAACCAGGATTGGGGAATAACCGCAACATAGGGAGAGGTATGTACACAGGAATTGCGCTATACGGCACAGAACAGGTTTCACCCGCTTCGGCGCTGGCGCTGGGTATGACGCTTTTCAAACACGCTGCGCTGGAGGTCTCATCCTGTGGCTGGAATCAGTATGTGCAGCCGGGCGACCACCCCGGCGATCACGATCTGATCGAGTCCACGCTGGATGCATTGCGGGAAAAAGTGGCGGCGCAGCAGATCAATGCATTCAGATTGTATAGCGAGAAGCCCGGTGCGCTGCCCTGGTCTGCTTCTTTCGGTGTGTCCACCGCCGAGTTCGGCCAGTTTCACCATATCGATATGCAACTTCCTGCGTGTGGGGATATGGCGGCTCTGCTCAGAATGGTGGCCTGCGAGATTCATTTCGATTACGGGATTGCGTACCACTGCGACACGGTCAGCAAAGCTTACTATTATGCGGCCGGCGAAAATCTGGTCTCTGTTTGCGGCTGCGAAAACCCCGCGTTATTTAAGCGGGAAACGCCGGGCCGGTTCCGCGGGGCGGAGCGTTACAGGCGCAGCATGCTGCGAATGATTTATCCCGTTAACGTCGTTAATCGCCATCATTTGGCACTGCCGGTAATGGGCATGCCGCTACAAACCTGGATCGCGACAACCGGTGCCGGTGATATTGAACACCTGCAGAATGATTTATGGCTCTGGACGGTCAGCGACGCGCGTATTGCTGAAGTCAATCAGACGCTGGGCGAGGCCGGATTACTGATTGCCTGGAAAGGCGGTGACGCCACTAAAACACGGAAGCGCCTGCCATGATAACGGACAAACTGGCGCTGGTTTTAGCGGTGCTCGATAACCGCCCGCTGCGCGAGGGGAAAATCAGCGATGCGGTGTTTTTCCTCAACTACCCGGCCAGCCAGGAAACTATCGGTACCCTCATTAATGATGAGTTGCGTCATGCGGTAGAGACGGAAAATGCGCTGGCGCTGGAGTTAACCTTATACCTTGGTTTTCACTTTCACTTTTCACCACCGGACAGCGAGGCACTTATTCCGGCGTTAACGGCATTCTGGCATCAACGGCATGCGGAAGTGCTCAGAGCGCTGTTAACTCTCGCGCCGCGCAGTGAAAGCGCGGTAGCGGCAATTTATCAGTGTGCTGCAACGGATCATGACTACCTTTGTGATGATCGCGAGAACGGAATATTTAACCTGGCGACGGACTGTATTTATGCGCTGGCGAAAATAGCCACTCCGTCTGCCATTGCCGCATTACAGGCGTTAACCGACAGTCAGTGGCAGCCGGTAGCCGCAAAAGCACGACATGTGATGAATAAATACGGATTAACGCCGCCGGCTGCTCACAACAAGCCAGCAGAATAAGCATCAGGAGCCGATATGTTATTAAGCCCATTGCTCTCAGAAACTGACGCCGCACTGGAAAACAGGATTGTCGATATTATTAACGCTGGCAATGCATTGTCGGATAAAAAGCAATTCGCCGAGGCTATCCGGCAATATGATCAGGCCTGTGCACTGTTGCCTGAGCCGAAGTTTGCATGGGAAATGATCGGTGGATGGCTGACAGGGAGTTATTACAACGCCTGGTTTGCCCTTGGCAACTATGAAAAAGCCAAAGCATGGGCGGAGGTTGAACTGGAATATCGCCGTTCTGAAATTGATGTCGGGCCGCATATGGATTTGGGCATGGCCTTATATGAACTGGGCCAGTTGGATGAGGCCTTCCGCTATTTCGACGCGATCTATCGTTATGGCAAGCGTCGGCCTTTTAAAGAATATCCTCACAAGTACCTGGAGTTTTACCTTGCGCGGCAGCGATGATTCAATTCAATGTGATGGAAACCGTGTAAACGAGGACGTGATGCTATTAACCCTGGCGGATATTGAACAACGACTGGCCGAAAAATTTTTACCCTTAGAGGGTGAGATGGATGAATTACTGCTAAAACAACGGCGCGAACCGGTGGGCGACATATGTGCGCTTGAGCAAATCCTGAATGTCAGGCTGAGCGGTGACTTCCTGGCGTTTCTTTCCCGCTATGATCTGGACCATTTCTCCCTTGGCAATATCGCCTTTGGCACAGGTGAGGATTACCTCGCGCAGGTGATAGCGCTCAATCAAAGTGAGGCGTTTAACCGCTGGTGGCCCGGCGTCAGCCGTCCTGAGGGCATCATCGTGATTGCGCTTTCCGATCCGTATACCCTGCTGCTTAATACCCTGAATCAGCGCGTTTACGCCATTACCAGCGAACCGACAGCGGCGGATGACGATCCGGTTGCTGACAGTTTTGCGCTGTTTATCCGGGGTGTTGGGTCACTGTTTTTACAGGCCGCGCACCCGCAAGAGGTTGCCAGCGCGGTCGGCGCGGTTAATCTCGCTTTCTGGCAGGAAATAGCATAAGGCCACGTTTTCTGCATTTGCACACGACCTCAGGGGAGAGCGGCATCCGCGATAGCCCCATTGCAGGAGAACATAATGGAACATGATGAACAGGTGGTGAAGGCGGTTGCCCGCGCGTTGTTTGACGACAATGCCGTACGTTACCAGCAGACGTTGACCAGACCGGTGAACAGCGACAGCGACGTCTATGGTAGGGCCAGAAATGCGCTGGCATCGCTTACCGTCGAGCAGCAACAAGATGTGTTGCGCTTTATACAGATGGCGATGGCCGACAGTGCCTCGGTTATCTTCGGCATGCTGGATGGCAGTCATTTCCCGCAAGGGATTGATGGCGATTTTGCGGTGCATTATCAGGATGCCGAAATCCAGGGAAGCCTGCAGGACATCTGGATTGAACAGGCAGAGCAACGCGGGATCTATCGCTGAGCGTGTCCCTATCCCCATCAGCGCACCAACGGAGCGAGTAGCAAGATGATCAGTCCTGCCTTAACCGAGCTGGATAACCGCTTATCCGCCAACGGATTTTTTGATTTCCTGGCATCGCTGGATGCCGATGCCGCCCTGGATTTGCGCGATGAAGCTGCATTCGATGAGGCCTGGATGCAGGCATATCGTGAACTTCAGGCCCAGGCATTCCCGGCGCAGGTGCTGACTTTTATCGACACATTACGCGAAAAAGCATTCAAACATGCTTTTCGCATCAACGGCAATGCAGAGATCGCGGCGCGTATTGCTGACGATGTCGATCTGATTGCTAAAAGTCTGGCTGCCGGGAAGGCGGGCGGCTGGGCAGTCACGCAACTGTGGTCTGCGTATCTTCGTGGCCGGTTTCCGGCAACGCAGGAGGAAGGATGATTGATCTGAATGCGGACATCATCAGTAATCACTCGCTAGGCAATATCTGCCTTGGCCAGTCGATTGATGTCTATCTGGAAGAGTTGCTTGAGCGCTTCACGGTGGAAACGAAAATCTACCCGCCCGCGCACCCGCAGGCAGAGACAATGCACGGCTATTTTATTAATCACGGCGCGATGGTCGTCTTCACCAATTCGCTGGATATCATCGTGTCGGTGGGCTGTAACCAGACTTATAGCGGTAAATACCGGCAGACCCTCTACCCGGGGATCACCATGGAGAAGCTTTCCATGCTCGTGAAAGAGGTGCGCATTCTGCACGGCGCGCTGATTGTCGATAACGATTATGGATTGTCGTTTCCTCTACCTTCGCCGCATGACGAGCTCGCCGATCATCTCCACCAGATACCGCCTGAGCTGACGTTGAACGAAATCTACGTTTACGATCACTCGCCGCTGGTGCCCAACGTAAAGAACGTGAAGAAGAAACGAAAATGAGTAACCTGCTGCCACCTTCACTGCAACACCTTGAGCGCGTGCTGGGCATGACATTGCCGCCGCGCTACCGCCGCTATTTACTGCAAACGATCCGGGAAAACGCGTGTTGGGAAATCACCACCCCGAACGGCGACGCTCTGGTGTTATTCAATTACCACGATCTGCTGGAGCGCAACCAGACCTATGCTGTCCAGCAGGTGGAGCCGGAATACCTGTTGATCGGTCAGGATGGCGATGTGGGCTATTTCATCCACGCGCGTGTGGGCAAGGAAGCCATCTACACACAGGATCTGGGCGCGCTGGGTAGTCTGCAAATGGAGCCTATCGCGGAAGATATCGACCAGCTCTGTGCCTGACACTGGCGCGGCTGTATCAATCGCGGCGTGGAAAGGCCCCGCAGTGTGCGGGGCGCTGTTTGTCAGGGTGAACAGGAATCGTTAATGGTCTGCTGCGCCTCGTTAATCGTCTCATAGCCCTGATCTTCCATCTGTTTCCAGGTCGGGCGGACTTTACAGGCCTGCGCAACACGAACGGCGATTTCCCCCAGCAGTTTGACGCCTTTACCGGAGGAACAAATCCCGGCGTCTGGTGACTGCGCCTGTGCGCCTATCTTCTCTGCCGCTTCAGCGCCTTTGCGCTCGGCGGTATCACAATCGCCACTCAGGTCGATAGCCATCGCTTCGGCGGAGAGCGCCGGGCGGGCACCACCAGAACCGCCACCGCTGCTGCCTGCAGAAGAAGCACCGGCGCCGGACGACGCAGAGGGCGAATAACTGCTCTCACTGCTGCTGTTAGCGGCCAGCGCGGCCTGGTTGAGCGAGTTACCGACGGCCTGAGACACGCTGCCGCCAGAGGCATGCGCAACGATGGCGCTGCTGGCGACACCCGTCACCGCATTGACCAGCGTATCGACCTGCGATGGCTGCTGCGCTTCTTGCTGCGCAGCCTGAGCGCGCTCGGTTTCCGCCTGTGCCTGCTGCGCAGCGTATTGCTGGTTGCTGACCTCCGTTTTATGGCGCGTACCCGCCAGCGCGGCCGTCACGTCAGACAGGTCACCAAAGCCTTTCTTCTTCAGAATGGCCGCCACGTCGCGGAGTTTATTGCTGTCGGCGACAACGCGATGGCCCTCATCCACACCGCCCCATGCGCTGTTTAGCGTGGACCACTGTGTCCCCAGGCGGCTGGCGAGTTTATTATTTTTCAGGTCCCGCGCCAGGTTTATTGCTGCGGTATACATATCACCGCTTGCCAGCGGCGTCAGGTTCAGCGCGGTGACGAATTTATCCAGCAACGTTTTGGAGCCATCGCCTATTTCGCTATGGGTTTTGTAAGAGGACGCATACAGGTAATTCGCATGCGCAGCGCCTAATTCACGGGCATAACGTGTTACCAGCGTCTCGTAACTCGTCAGAGTACTGATAGCCTGCGTTTTATTACTGCTCGCTTGCTGTTTTGCCAGCCCGCTATAGTACTGATATTGCATGAGAAGATGATAAAAATAGTCTTTAGTATCGCTGGCAGCGAATTGCTGTTCAGTGAATTTAATGAGATTCGCATAATCTTTATCATCATAGAGTTTTTTTAATAATCCATTATCGTAATCCATAACTGCACTGGTAACTTTATATTCCGTCTGGCTGGAATAGCAAAGTTGCAGCATTAATTGGCGATTATTCAGGTAGGCATCATAGTTTTTATTATTAATGGCATTTTGCCCGGCGGTGAAGGCATTATTACAGGCTGTGTTGTCATAGGATGCGCAGCCTGATAAAAGCAGTGCGCAGCCAGCAACCACAATGGATGCTTTCAGTGCTATCATGGAGTTAACCTCGAACTATCATTATTTGTTTTTACTATTCGGCTAATAATTGCTGTGATAAGGAATAGATAAATTCAGGTTGCAGGTGGGCCTTCTTAAAAAAATAGATAACAGAACTATACGAATAAAATTACATATTTGTTATATATTAGAAATATATTGTTACAAATATTGTTGCCAAGCGTTATATTTACCCAATGAAACTATATAGTTAGCGAAACGTATAACTTTTCAATAAAAGAAAAACGCAAAAATGCGTGGATCCTCCGTCATCAGGGACTGACGGCGCGGTTGCCTCCCCATATACTGTCAAAAACAAGACGTTAACAGTAATTTCATTAATACAGACAGGGTAAGGGATGGACACGGCGGAATTTTTCGGGCAACTCGCGCAGCAACTGCTCCTCTCTGCGCCGCTCTTTTTACTGATTGCACTGGGGTATGGCTTAGGCCGCTTTGCCGGTTGGCCGGAGTCGGTCAACGAGGGGTTAAATCGCTTCTGCTTTAACGTGGCGATTCCTTGCATGTTGTTCAAAGTCATGAGTAAGTTTTATCAAAGTCCGCCGGTGGATATGCGGCTGCTGATCGCCTATTTCGGCAGTTGCCTGGTCATCTATGTTATTGGCCGCGTGCTGGCGAAAAATGTGTTCCACCTGGACGCAATTTCCGGCTCGGTGTTTGGCCTGGGCGGCATCTTTTCTAACAACGTCATGCTCGGTATTCCGGTGGCTGTCATCCTGCTTGGTCAGGCGAGTCTCGCGTCGGTCGCGCTGGTGCTGGTCTTTAACAGCCTGATCTTGTGGACGTTGGTGACCGTCTCTGTCGAATGGGCACAAAACGGCAGTTTCTCGGTGCGTGGGATCGGCAAGACGCTCATAAGCGTACTGCGCAACCCGATCATTATCGGCATCTTTACTGGCTTTTTCTGGAGTTTTGCGCTTCGTCGCCCGCTGCCGCAGTTTTTTGATAGTCCGGTCAGCATGGTAGCGCAGGTTGCCGCGCCGTTAACGCTGATCACGCTTGGCATGAGCCTCTCGCGCTATCACATTCGCAAAGGCCTGCGCGAGAGTAGCGCAATCTGTTTGCTTAAACTGCTGTTGATGCCAGGGCTTATCTGGGCGGCGGCATACCTGTTGCATCTGCCGCGGGCGGAAAGTCAGGTGGTGGTGTTGCTGGGGTCGATGGCGGTGGGGGTAAACGTCTATCTGATGGCGCAAAAATTCCAGGTGCTGCAAGGCGCGACCGCGACCAGCATGCTGCTGTCCACTCTCCTTTCTACGGTAACGACGCCGCTGTTTATGATCCTGATGGGGCATTTTTATCCCGACTGGCCCTGAGGCCAGCCGGAACCAGTCAGACAATATCGTCCACCACGCCGCCGTCCACGCGCAGCGCCGCGCCGGAGGTGGCGGAAGCCTGTTGCGAGCAGACATACACCACCATATTCGCCACTTCTTCAACCGTGGCGGCGCGCTGGATAACTGAACTCGGGCGATGGGCCATCACAAACTCTTTCGCCAGCGTCTCCAGCGGCTTGCCGGTTTTTTCAATTTCCTCTTTCATCATCTCCGCAAAGCCGTCGGACATGGTCGGCCCCGGCAAGACGCTGTTGACGGTCACGCCGCTGCCGGCGACAAATTTTGCCAGCCCGCGTGCCAGCGACAGTTGCGCCGTCTTGGTCACGCCGTAGTGGATCATGTCCGCCGGGATATTGAGCGCCGATTCGGACGAGATAAATACCACCCGTCCCCACTGTTTTTTCACCATCGCCGGGAGTAACGCGCGGGAGAGGCGCACGCCAGACATCACATTGGTCTGCCAGTAGTTTTCCCAGGTCTCATCATCGGTGGCGTAAAAATCCTGCGGGCCGTAAATCCCGGCGTTATTCACCAGAATGTCCACGTCACCCGCCGCGTTGAGCAACGCCTCCACGCCCTGCGCAGAGCCCAGATCGGCAATAGCCGTGTGCAATGTGGCGTCCGGTAGTTCTTTCTCCAGCGCGGCTTTTGCTTTACGGGTCGAGGCGTCGCTTCGCCCGTTGAGGATCACCGCCGCGCCGCTTTCCGCCAGCCCTTTGGCAATCGCAAAACCAATGCCGCCCGTTGACGCCGTCACCAGCGCCACTTTCCCGCTGAGATCAATCTTCATCGTCTGCTCCTGATGTGAGGGATTTAACCTATGGATCAAGGCTAGCACCTGAGTGAGCACGCGCATTGCCAATTGTTGCCTGATTACGTGTGCGCACTGGCTTATGCAATTTGCAGCATTGCTTTTCTGGTTTTATTGCTTCCCTCGTTTTCACTGCTCTAACAGAATGGAATTCACACAATATATTTGGCAGTTATTTTCTTTTTCAGGGGACAGACCACAATATGAATAAATACGGCGTATTCTCCATTCTCCTCGCAATAAGTGGCGTGCAACAGGTTAATGCCGCTGAACAGAGCGTTCCGGCGCAAACCACGTTTACTATTGCGGCAGATGCGTCGCTAAAAGCGAAATTACCGCAGGAGGTCATCCAGCGCGGTTATATTATTGCGGGCACCAACCCAAATACGCCGCCAACAACGTTTTATCAGGAAGATAATAAAACGCTGGCCGGGCGCGAAATCGATATTATGACCGCGGTTGCCGAACGCCTCGGCGTGAAAGTGCAGTGGCACGATACCGGCGGTTTCGACAATATTATTCCGGGGCTGAAATCCGGCCGCTACGATGTGGCGCTCGCCAACATTAATGCCACCCAAAAGCGCCTGGAACAGGTGGATTTCGTCAGCTATTACGATGCGTCCCGCCTTGGCATTATCTCCCGTCAGGATGCAAACATTCCCGCCTTTACCGAACTGACGCAGGTGTGCGGCAAAGAGATTGGCGCAGGTGCGGGCACCACGCAAATCAACCGTCTGAACGAAGGCAGCAAAGCGTGTGAAGCACAGGGTAAAGCGCCGATTAAAATCGCCGTCTTCCCGGACCGTCCGGCAGGTGTACAGGCGGTGGTCAGCGGGCGCGTACCGATGTTCTTTGGCCCCTATGAAGGCCTGACCTGGCAGGTCAGCAAAGTGAAACCGCTGACCATGAGCGGGCAAATCAGCGTTAACGATGCACCGGTATCTATCGCTTTCCCGAAAGGCTCCGGGCTGGAAGAGGCCGTACAGGCTGCCCTCAACTCCCTGATCAAAGATGGCTCTTACCAGAAGATCCTCGACCACTGGTCGATTGGTTTCGGCGCGGTAAAAGAGTCCAAACGTAACGAAGAGATTTTCTGATGGCGCACACCACTCCTTCACCCTCGCAGGACGCTTTGCGCATTGTCGGTAAACGCTACTACGGGCGCTGGTTCAGCGCCCTGTTCGTTTTACTGCTGCTGGCAGGCTTGCTGCATTCCATTTTCAACAACCCGCGTTTTGAGTGGGGCGTGGTGGCGCAAAGCTTCACCGAAGACTCCATCATCAGCGGCGTGGTGATGACCCTGCAACTGACCGCCATTTCCGTCGTGCTGGGCTTTGCGGGCGGCACCGTGCTGGCGTTGATGCGCCTGTCATCGAACCCGGTGCTGGTGGCGGTAAGTTGGGGATATACGTGGTTTTTCCGCGGCGTGCCGATGCTGGTGCAGCTTTTCCTCTGGTACAACGTGGCGGCGCTTTATCCAACCATCGCCATTAGCCTGCCGGGGCTGGGGGAGCTTTACAGTTCTCCGGCGAACGCGTTGATAAGCCCCTTTAGCGCAGCGGTGATCGCGCTGGTGATGCACCAGTCCGCCTATGCGGCGGAGATCATCCGTGCGGGCATCCAGAGCGTTGGGAATGGGCAACTGGAAGCTGCGCGGGCACTTGGCTATTCGCGCGGGCAGATTCTCCGCCATACCGTTTTACCGCAGGCGATGCGCGCTATCCTGCCGCCCGCCGGTAACGAGGTGATTGGTCAACTGAAGACCACGGCGGTGGTGTCGGTTATCTCATTACAGGATGTGCTCTACTCGGCGCAAATTATCTATCAACGCACCTATGAAGTGATCCCCCTGCTGCTGGTCGCCACGCTGTGGTACCTGCTGCTGACGTCCGTACTGTCGGTCGGGCAGTTCTATGTCGAACGCTACTTCTCCCGGGGTGTAAAGCGCGTTGAAGCCAAAGTCTGGTTTGCCCGCAGGCTGCCGGTGTATCTGTTTAACGCCAGGAGAGTGAGTAATGGCTGAGGCAATTGAATTACGCAATATCACCAAGCGTTTCTCCGGGCAGACGGTGGTCGATAGCGTCGATCTGGATGTGGATGCCGGGTCGGTCACGGTGATCCTCGGCCCATCGGGGTCGGGGAAATCGACGCTGCTGCGCTGCATTAACCACCTGGAAAAACTGGATGCCGGGACAATCCGCATTGGCGGCGAACTGGTGGGGTATGAGCAAAAAGGCCAGGCGCTGTTTGAAGTGAGCGACAGCAAAATCGCCCGCCAGCGCAGCCGTATCGGCATGGTGTTCCAGCAATTTAATCTCTTCCCGCACCGCACCGTGCTGCAAAACATTATCGATGCGCCCATCCGGGTGAAAAAGCAGCCCAGGGCGCAGGCGGTGGCGAAAGCACGCCTGCTTCTGCAACAGGTTGGGCTTTCCGGGCGGGAAGATGACTGGCCGCAGCAGCTCTCCGGCGGTCAGCAGCAGCGCGTGGCGATTGCCCGCGCGCTGGCGATGGATCCTGAAGTCATGCTGTTTGATGAACCGACCTCGGCGCTTGACCCGGAGCTGGTGGGGGAAGTGTTGCAGGTGATCAAAGCGCTGGCGCACTCCGGCATCACCATGGTGATCGTCACCCATGAAATCGGCTTTGCCCGCGAAGTGGCGGACAACATCGTATTTATGGAAGCGGGAAAAGTGATCGCCTCCGGTCCGGCGCGCCAGGTACTGGAAAATAACGCCAACGCTCGCGTCAGCCACTTTCTCTCCACGGTGCTTTAATATGCCGCCCGTGACGCACAGCTCCCACTGGGGAGCGTTTACTGCCACCCCGGCGGGGGATGAACTGCACATTACGCCCTTTGCTGGCGATCCCGATCCCAGCCCGTTGCTGGACAATTTTACCGATGTGCTGCGCCACCCGGCGCGCGTGACCAGGCCGATGGTACGCAAAGGCTGGCTGGAGCAGGGGCCAGGCCCGGACGCGCGGCGCGGGGCCGATGAGTACATTGCCATTAGCTGGGCGCAGGCGCTGGATCTGGCGGCAAACGAACTGCAACGCGTGGCGGATAGCTTTGGCCCGCAAGCGGTGTTTGGCGGTTCGTATGGCTGGTCCAGCGCCGGGCGCTTCCACCATGCGCAGAGCCAGGTGCACCGTTTTCTGAACACCACCATCGGCGGTTATGTTCGCTCGGTATGGTCATACAGTTCTGCGGCGGCCAGCGTGATCCTGCCGCACATTGCTGCCTCGCAGGATGAGATTTCCCGGCGCGGTGTGAGCTGGCGTGAGATTGCCGAACACAGCGAGATAGTGCTCTCTTTTGGCGGTCTGGCGCTGAAAAATTCCCAGGTCGCCAGCGGCGGCATGAGCGAACACACCGAGCGCGGGTATATGCGCCAGGCTGCCGAACGCGGCGCGCAATTTATCTCCATCAGCCCATTGCGCCATGACTTGCCGGATGAAGCCGCCGGGGAGTGGATACCGGTGCGCCCGGGTACTGATGCGGCATTAATGCTGGCGCTCTTGCACACCTTATGGCGACACGGGCTGAGTGATGAAGATTTTCTGGCGCGTTACTGCACCGGCTGGCCAACGCTGGTTGCCTCCCTCAATGGTACGCAGGATGGCACGGTGCGGGATGCCGCCTGGGCGGAAGCCATTTGCGGCGTGCCTGCCGCACACATTGTTGCGCTGGCGCGGCGCCTGCACGGTAAGCGCGTGGTGGTCACGGTCGCCCATTCGTTACAACGTGCGCAGCACGGCGAGCAGCCGGTGTGGCTGGGCATGGTGCTGGCCGCGGCGTTGGGGCAACCCGGTCTGCCCGGCGGCGGCTATGCCTATGCGCTGGGGGCGCTGGGTCACTACGGGAAAGCGTTTAACCGCGTCTCTTTCCCCTCGCTGCCACAGGGCAACAATGGCGTTGACGAGTTTATTCCGGTCGCGCGTATCGCCGATATGCTGCTCAACCCTGGCGCGCCCTTTGATTTTAACGGCCAGCGCCGCCGCTATCCGCACATTAAGCTGGCGTGGTGGGCGGGCGGTAACCCCTTCCATCATCACCAGGATCTGGCGCGGTTGCGCCACGCGTTTTGTCAACTGGATACGCTGATTGTCCACGAACACAGCCTGACGGCGACCGCGCGTCATGCGGATCTGATCTTACCCGCCACCATGACGCTGGAGCGCGAAGACGTGGGCGGCGCGCCAACGGACAGACACCTGTTCGCCATGCACCCGGTGGCTGAACCGTGGGGCGACGCGCGGGATGATTTTGCTATTTTCCGGGATATTGCCGCCCGATTGGGGCGTGAAGAGGCGTTTACCGAAGGGCGTACGGTGCGTGAGTGGTTACAACATCTGTACGGGCAGATGCAGGAAAAACTGGCGCAGGAAGGGGTGAAAACACCCGATTTCGACCGCTTCTGGCAGCAGGGCGTGTTGACGCTGCCGCAGGTGGACGATGGCGGGCGCATGATGCGCCGTTTTCGTGATGATCCCGATGCGCACCCCTTACCGACGCCGGATGGCAAAATCCAGATCTATTCGGCGACCATCGCCAGTTTCAACTATGCTGATTGCCCCGGTCACCCGGTGTGGCTGACGCCGGACGAACAACCCGACGCGCAGCATCCGCTGTGGCTGATTGCCAATCAACCCGCCACCCGCCTGCACAGTCAGCTCGACTACGGGCGACACAGTGCACGGCATAAACAGCAGGGTAAAGAGGTGTGCATGATGCATCCGACCGACGCCGCTGCGCGCGGTATTACCGAAGGGGCGATGATTATGTTGCATAACCTGCGCGGTGCCGTGCTGGCGGCGGTGACTTTGTCGGAGAACATCATGCCCGGCGTGGTGCAACTGCCGACCGGTGCCTGGTACGATCCGGTGGACCCGCTGGCTGCGCGTCCACTGTGTCGTCATGGTAACCCCAACGTTCTGACGCGCGACATCGGTACCTCTTCGCTGGGGCAAGGGTGCAGCGGGCAGATCACTGTCGTTCAGGTGTCTCTGTTTACCGGCGATGTCGGCGAGGTGCAGGCTTTTGTGCCCCTAAACCAGCAAGAGCGCCTGTAGGGTACGCAGCGCCTGGGCGCTCTCCAGACGGGTCAGCGTAAGCCAGCCATTGCGGGTGGCGTCATCCGCTTGTGGCAGGCAGCGGTGTAGTTTCTCCGCTAAATCCACGCCTTTTGCCAGCAGCATCTGGCGTGTGGCTTCGGTTTCCAGTATCACTCCGGCGCGGGTGGTTACGCGAAGGCGATGAAAACGCGCAGCCGGGTTGAGCGCGTCCGGCGGCGCGTTGTGATCCGGCGTACGCACGACGCGTGCCGCCAGCGCGGCGGTAGCCGGTTTGACATTGCCGGGGGCGAAACTGCTCAACGGCAAATCATTGTCCAGTAAGCATTCGGCGATCACATATTCAAGGCTGAAACGGGCTTCAACGCCATTGGTCGGGGTATGAATAAATGCCGCCACATCGCCGCCGGGCGGAAACGCCACCTCAATCCGCTCCACATCGTGGTGTAACTGCGCAATGGAAAACCCTGCCGCCAGCCATTTCTCACGTAGCGTCAGTGCCGCCAGCGCAGCGCCGTGGGTGCCGCTACAGGTCGGCCAGGGCTTAAACTCCAGCCCTGGTGTAACAATGCGCCACGGCGCGCCCCAGCATTCAGTGAGCAACGCCGGGCGGGCAGTCGTGGGGCTATAAGCGGCGAGAAAACTATCCAGCGCGCCGGTTGTTTGCGCGCTGACGCCATGCTGCGTCAGTTGTACGGCGGTGACCGCCGCCCGTGCCGCCAGCCCGGCATGCAACGGTTTGATATCCGAACCGAACTGCACGCGTAATCCGGCAGCCTGAGTGGCGGCAATGGCGAGGATATTCGCGGTTTGCGCAGGATCCGCCTTCACCAGACGGGCGCAGGCCGCCGCTGCTGCCAGCACGCCGAGGGTGCTGGTGTTGTGAAAGCCCTGCACATAATGACCGCTGCCGACCGCCAGACCCAGGCGGCCTGCCATTTCCACACCCAGCGCAAAGGCATCGAGAAACTGCGTCGGTTCAATGATGGCGCTCTCTGCCGACAGCGCCAGCAACGCCGGGAGGATGACCGTCCCGACATGCCCGCGAAAATCCGGGTGAAAATCATCGAAATCCAGCGCATGTCCGCTGTAGCCAAGACGCAGCGCGCGAGACTGCGCGTCCTGCCCCGGCCAGATTTGGCGCAATGACGCTAAGGTAGCGTCAGGTAACGCGCCGTTCACCACCGGCAAGGCGACGGCGAAAAAGTCCAGCACACCGCGCCGCGCCTGTTCACGGGCGGCGTCATCCGGCTGCGTGTCGACAATCAGCCGGGCGACAGCCTGGGTGATATCGCTCATGCCGTCGCCTTTTTCAGCGCTTCTACCGCCAGCGTCGCCAGCCACTGTGCGGTGGGGAACAGCGCGGCGTCATCCACGCGGAACTGGGGATGGTGCAGGGCATACGGGCCGCCGGAGCCAATCATGATAAACGCGCCGGGCAGACGTTGCTGGTAAAACGCGAAGTCTTCGCCAATCGGATTCGCGGCGATACGGCGGGCGTCAAAACCTGCCTCCTGACCAGTTTCCAGCGCCAGCGAGACCCACTCTTCGCTGTTCACCACCGACGGCGGGCCGGGCTGCCAGTCAAGCGTGATGCGCGCGTTAAACGCGGCGGCCAGCCCTGTCAGCACATCACGCATGCGCTGCTCAATCTGTTCACGCACCGTCTGGCTAAAGGTACGCACGGTGCCTTCCAGCCAGGCGCTATCCGGGATCACGTTCCACGTGCTGCCGCTGTGCACCTGAGTCAGGGAGAGCACGGCGTTTTCATCGGACGGGACGTTACGGCTGATCAGGGTTTGCAGGGTAGAGATCAGTTGCCCGGCGATCACCACCGGATCGTTGCCTTCATGCGGGCGCGCAGCATGGCTGCCGGTGCCGGTGATATCAATGCGGAAGCGGTCAACGCCCGCAGTCAGCGCGCCGGCTTTACTGCCCATAACGCCCACCGGTAGCGCCGGATCGTTATGGATGCCAAAAATCGCCGTTGCCCCCTCCAGCGCGCCTGCGGCAATCACCGCCGGTGCGCCTTGTCCGGTCTCTTCCGCGGGTTGAAACAGAATGCGCACGCGTCCGGGCAGGCTGCTTTCCTGCTGTTTGAGCAAAATCGCTGCGCCCAGCGCCGAGGCGCTGTGGAAATCATGGCCGCAGGCATGCATCACGCCGGGGTGCTCTGAGCTGAACGGCACGCCGGATTTTTCATCAATCGGCAGTGCGTCGATATCCGCGCGCAGGACGATCAACGGGCCCGGTTGTTGCCCGCCCAGTTCAACGACCAGCCCGGTCGGCAAGTCTAACGGCAGAATGCGTATCTGGTAGGTTTCCAACGCGGCACGAAGACGGGCGGTGGTGGCGAACTCCTGGTTAGAGAGTTCAGGGAAACGATGCAGTTCATGGCGAAAGTCGGTCAGCCAGGCCGGTAATTCAGCGATGTCGGTCATAGCGTTACTCATCAGGGTGAACGACGCGCCAGCCACGCGGTGTGGTTAGCGTCATCAAGGATTTTTTTCATAAACAGGGTGATATGGCCTTTGCCCAGATCCGCCTCATGCGAAGGCACAAAGCCATACTGCTGGTAAAAGGGGATCAGCCACGGGTGACTGATGGCGGTGCCAAGCGACACCGCAGGCGCGCGCAACACACCGCGCAGAATATGGGTCTCCACCCAGTCGTAGATTTGCCGCCCGCGCTGCTCCCCGCGATGGCGCGGATGCGCGCCAAACCAGCCGATATGCGGCAGGCCAAACGGCCCCGGCAGCGGCCCCCACGGGTAGCGCAGCGTAATGGAGGCGGCTAACGCATCATCGACAAACAGCCCCCAGACACCGTGCTGTTGCAGGTGTTGCGTCACCTGCGCGGCGGTGGTGGTGGCGGCATCAAAATGAATGCCCATCTCACGCACCTGCGCGTAGGCTTCCAGCATCAGCGTCAGATAGATATCGCGGTCGGCGGCGGTCAGCTGGCGATAGTGCTCGCTCATACCCTCTCCAGCAACTGCGAGTCATCTGCGGCGCGCAAGACATCACCGACTTTTTCGACCGCGCTGCCTAAATAGCGCGCCGGATCCAGCCAGCTGTCGAGATCGGCGCCGCTGATTGCACCGGCGATTTCCGGTTGTTCCGCCAGCACGCTTTTAAAATCGCGTCCGCTTTCAAATGCCGTCATCGCGCAGGTGTACACCAGGTGGTGCGCCGTCTGTTTCCCGAGGGTTTTCCCGGCTTCAAACATCACCCGCTCCGACAGCAGCAGCCCGGCCTGGATATCCAGATTGGCGCGCATTTTTTCGCTATTCACCGTCAGGCCGTTAAGGATCCCCTGTGCGTTTTGCAGTTGCGCAGAGAGATAGAGACAGATTTCCGGGAGCGCCAGCCACTCTGCGCGCCAGCTCATGGCATCGCGCTCGTGTTCAACATGCATTGACTCAAAAATCAGACCGGCGCTGTGGCGCACGGGCGCAGTCAGGCTTGCCAGCCCTTCAATCGCGGCAGGGTTACGCTTGTGCGGCATGGTGGTGGAACCGATTTTCCCGGCGCTGAAGGGCTCTTCCACTTCGCCGATTTCGGTCCGCATCAGGTTGTAGAGTTCGTTGCCGATTTTGCCGAGCGAACCGCTGATCAGCACCGCCAGCGAGGCGAATTCGCTCAAGCGATCGCGTGCGGATTGCCAGCCAATCGTCGGGCAGGCCAGCCCGAGCAGCGCCAGTGCGCGACGCTCCACCTCCGGCCCCTGATCGCCCAGCGCCGCATTGGTGCCGATAGCGCCGTTGATGTTGCCCGTCAGTACGCGCGGACTGATTTCGTTGATACGCGTCAGATGGCGCAAAAACTCATCCAGCCAGACGGCGACCTTAAACCCAAAGGTCGTGGGCAACGCCTGCATGCCGTGAGTACGGCCGACCATCAGTGTGTGCTGGTGGCGTTCGGCAAGCTGGCGCAGGGCGCGGGCGACGCCAACGGTATCGCGGCGGATAATGCCTAGTGCATCGCGCAGTTGCAAAATGGTGGCCGTATCGACGATATCCTGCGTGGTGGCGCCGTAGTGCAGGTATTCCCCCGCCGGGCCGCACTGCTGTTGCAGCGCCGTCAGCGTGGGCATAAAAGAGTGCTTCATTTGCGCGGCGAGTTGGGCGATATCGCTCAGTTGCAGCGCCTGCGGTTGCGCGCGGTCGGCAATCTCCTGTGCGGCCTTCGGCGGAATGACGCCCAGTTCACCTTGCGCACGCGCCAGCGCCACTTCCACGGCGGCCTGCTGGCGCAGGCGGTTTTCTTCCGACCAGATGGCGCGCATTTCCGGTGTGGCGAAGTTATTGCCGATAATCAGAAAGTCGATGGGATGCGATGACATGTTATGTGCCTGTCGTAAATTAAAAAAAGATGCCGGTTAACTTTATTTTCTGTTCAGCATCTTCATTCATGAATATACCGGCGGCAAGGCATTTGTCGCCTTATCTAATATTCTTCTATCGATATGAAAATACAGAAAATAGGAAAGATTGTTTTTTGTTTTTATTTTTGTAGCATGAGCTGATAATGCGATTTAATTAATTAAATGGACAATTCAATGCTTGCGATAAAAACGCCGCAAACCTGGTTCCACCAGTCAGGTATTCGTCATGACGCAGGGAAATATATTTCACCGCTGTCACAGCATATTTTAATTATTACCAGTGCGCAGGCCTGGGCACGAGTGAACCCGGCCCTGGAAAGCAGTTTGCGCGCCAGCGGCGTGAAATGGCAGACCGAGATCATGACCGGCTATTGTACCGACGAGCGGGTGGCGCATTACGCCCAGCGCGCACGAAAACTGGGGGTGCAGTGGATTGTTGGCGTCGGCGGCGGTCGCGTACTGGATACCGCGAAAGCCGTAGCGGATGCGCTTGACGGCGGTGAGTCGGTCACCATCCCGACGGTCGCCTCTACCTGCGCGGCCTGGTCGCCGCTGTCGGTGTTTTATACTGAAGAAGGCGGGCAAATCCGCAGTCAACCGTTGAAAACATTGCCGCGACTGGTACTGGTGGACAGTGAAATTATTGCACAGAGCGACGTGCGTTATTTAAAAGCGGGTATCGTGGATGCGCTGGCGAAATGGTACGAATTCCGTCCCTATTTACGACATTCGCCGGATAACCTGGCGTTGCAGTTAAAAGTGCAGACCGCCCGACTGGCCGTGGATATTTACGAAAAACACGGTGCGCAGGCGGTACAGGATAATAAAGCGCAGGTTGTCAGCGAGGCGTTAATCAATGTTATTGATGCCAATATTGCGATTGCCGGGTTGGCCAACAGCATTCGCGGCGAGATCCCCACACCAGGCGTCGCACACGCTATTCATAACCGGTTAACCTACGAACCGGCGCTGCGTGACTGGCTGCATGGCGAGCGGGTAGGTTACAGCTTGCTGGTGCAGTCGTTCCTCGAAGGCGACGGTGAAACACCGGACGCCGCGCTGCTGAGTTTACTGCGTCAGTACGAGATGCCGCTGACGCTGGCGCCGCTGAAAGAGATCCGCCTGGCGGTGATCCAGGCGGTGGCGCGCAGTATCAATTTTCCTCGCGCGGCGGCGGAGCATTTACCGTTTTCGCTGGAGCCCGCACGCATTGAACGAGCGCTACGCCTGACGGAGCAATTTTTTACACCCCGCTATGCGGTATAGCCTTACTCTTCTGCCGCCAGGCATTGCAAATGGCCGTGGCGCACGCCGCGCTGGGCGATAACGTCGTCGGCAAAATGCTGTACTTCACCCATTTTGCCTTTCAGCACGGCAATCTCTAAGCAGTCGTCGTGGCTGATATGCACATGCAAGGTGGCGACAGATAAATCGTGATGATGATGCTGCGTGGCGACGATACGGCTCGCCAGATCGCGTTTCTCATGTTCATACACGTACGAGAGCACGGCGTAGCCCTGCTTTTCATTGTCCTGTGCGGACTCCTGTGACAGCGCGCTGCGCAGAATGTCCCGCAGCGCTTCTGAGCGGTTGTTGTAGCCACGGCGTTCGCTGAGGTTATCCAGCGTTTCGAGCAGGTCATCATCCAGTGTTATGGTCACGCGTTGCATGGCAGGATCCTTGTTAATGCGCGGGGGAAGGCAGGCAATACCGCCTGTTGCAGCGTTTGCCCGGCCTGAGAGGTAAAACGCAGCGGCGTCGCGACGTCCAGCGTTTCAACGATAGTGCCGTTTTCCATTACCATCACCCGCTGGCAAAAGCGCTCCACCAGACGTAAATCGTGGGTGATAAACAGGCAGGCGACACCGGATCGCTCTTGCAGGCGTTTGAGCAGGCGAATCACCCCGGCCTGGAGCACCAAATCCAGGCTGGAGACGGCTTCGTCCAGAATCAGCAACGTGGGTTCCACCGCCAGCGCACGCGCCAGGCACACGCGCTGCAACTGACCGCCGCTCAACTGCGGCGGGCGTTTATCCAGCAGCGTGCTCTCCAGCTCAACATCGTCCAGCAACTGCGTAATGCGCGCCTGTTGTTCCGTTTTCGACAGTTTTAACAAATGGCGCAAGGGTTCGCGCAGAATGTCGCGCACGGTTTTACGTGGGTTCACCGCGCTTATCGGATCCTGAAAGACCATCTGAATATCGCGGCGAAAGGCTTTGCGGGCGCGGGCGTCAAGCCGGGACAGCGGCGTGCCCTGCCAGACCACATTGCCCTCGTTTGGTGTTTCCAGCCCGACCAGCAGCCGTGCCAGCGTGCTTTTACCACAGCCGCTGCGTCCCAGTAAGGCAACCGTCTCGCCGCTCTTCAGTTGCAGGGAAATATTGTCGAGGATCCGTTGCTGATGATAGCCATGTGACAGGCCGTTAACATCCAGCAGATTCATGAGGTTAGCTCCATCCCGTACAGTGCCAGATGCGCCGCCACCAGTTGGCGTGACACCGGGTGCTGCGGTGCGTGAAACAGTGACTGCACCGCGCCATATTCAATAATGCGTCCGTGATCCATCACCGCCACGTCGTCCGCCAGGCGTGCTACGACACCCATATCGTGGGTCACCAGCAGCATGCCGGGCTGGCGCTTGCGAACAATGTTCTCCAGTAAATCCAGAATGCGCGCCTGCGCCACGGCATCAAGATCGGTGGTGGGTTCATCGGCAACGATATAGGCCGCGTCGCTGAGCAACGCCATGGCAATCATCATCCGTTGCAGCATGCCGCCGCTCATCTCGAAGGGGTAGAGCGAGAGTACGCGTTGCGCCTCGTCCAGCCCCACATCCTGCAGTGCCGCCAGCAGTGTTTCGTCATCTGCGGGTTTGCCCAACGCCAGGCAGGTTTCCCGTGCATGTTCCGCCATGGTGCGTAACGGATTAAACGCGCTGCGCGGGTTTTGCATCACTGTCGCGACGGTGATGCCGCGTAGCGCCTGCGGGCTGACAATCGCGCCATCCGCCAGCACCCGGCCAGCGGTTTGCCGCACGCCAGGCGGTAATACGCCGAGTGCCGCCGCGCAGGTCAGTGATTTGCCGCTACCGCTGCCGCCCACCAGTGCCAGCACGCGCCCGCGTTGCAGCGTTAACGAGACGTCCTGCACCAGCGGGCGTTCCGCATGCAGGGTAATACTCTCCAGGCTCAGTTGTGCAGGCATCAGTGGGCGTGCTCCGTTTCCAGATGAGGATCAAGATGGTCGCGCAGCGCGTCGCCCACCAGGTTAAATGCCATCACGCTGATAAACAGCGCCAGTCCTGGCCACAACATTTGCAGCGGCTGTGTCCAGATATATTGCCGTGCGTCGTTGATCATCACACCCCATTCGGGGGTTGGCGCGGTGACGCCGAGACCCAGAAAGGACATGCCCGCCACATGCAGCATCATATGACCGATATCCAGCGTCGCCAGTACCAGTAGAGACGGCACCACTGCGCCTGCCAGGTGATCGCGAAAGACATGAAGAGAACTGGCACCGCAGAGCCGTGCCGCCAGTACATACTCACGACCGCGTAGCGAGATCACCAGGCTGCGCACCATGCGGGCGTACCAAGCCCAGTGGGAAAGGGCGATGGCGATGATGACATTGGTCAGCCCGGTGCCCAGTACGCCGACCATAAAAAAGGAGAGGATGGAGGTGGGGAAGGTCATAAAGATATCCGCCACGCGCATTATCCCCTGGTCAACCCGGCCGCCCAGCAGTCCGGCGCAGCCGCCTGCCGTTAAGCCCAGTGCCAGTACCAGCAACAGGCACAGCATGACCGATCCCAGCGAAACACGCGTGGCGGCCATTAAGCGTGAGAAAATATCGCGCCCGAGATGGTCTGTACCGAGCCAGTGCTGGCTACCCGGTGGCAATAGCCTGGCAGGTAAATCAATGGCCTGCGGATCATAAGGTGTCCACCACTGGCAGGTCAGGGCAATCACCAACAGCAGGAATAAGATCAGCAACGCAATACGCACCGGCCAGCGGGCCGTGTTCAGAAAGTGCATCAGTGCGCTCCTTCATGGTGACGAATACGCGGGTCCAGCGCTGCGCTCAGCAGGTCCACCGCCAGATTGCACAGCACAAAGACCATGACCATCACTAATGTAAAGCACTGGATCACCGGGTAGTCGCGGTTAAAAATCGCCGACACCGCATAGCGCCCGATACCGGGCCAGGCGAAAATACTTTCGATAATCATCGTACCGCCAATCAGCTCGCCAATGTGCATCCCCAGCGCAGTGATCACCGGAAGCGAAGCATTACGCAGAATGTGCCGCCGCTCAGTTTGCTTCTCGCTTAACCCCCGCAGCCGTGCCCAGGTCACATGGCGCTGCCCGGCGGCTTCCAGCATGCTGGCGCGCAGCAAACGGGCGTTGATGGCCAGCGACATAAACGCGATAGAGAGCGCAGGCAGGATCACATGCTGCCAGCCGCCATAACCCAGGGCGGGCAGCCACTGCAAATGCACGGAGAAAAACATCACCAGCAGGAAGGCCAGCCAGAAGTTAGGCATCGACACCCCGAGGAACGCGATTGCCCGTACGGCGAAATCCGGCAGCCCGTCGCGGTGGCGCGCCGCCCAGATGCCGAGCGGGACAGAGGTGAGTAAAATCAGCACCAGCGCTGCGCCTGCCAGTTGCAGCGTGGCGGGCAGAAAGTGCAGCACATCGTCCAGCACCGGGCGTTGCGTGGCATAAGAGAGGCCGAAATCAAGGTGCAGCGCGCGCCATAGCCAGTGGCTATATTGCGCGATCAGCGGCTGGTCGAGACCCAGTTGGATGCGGGTGGCGGCAATCATCTCCGGCGTGGGTGGCAGGTTGGACAGCCGCAGATAGTCCATTGCCGGATCGCCCGCGCCCAGGCGTAGCAGCAGAAAAATCACCACCGAGGCGGCGAAGATCATCGGGATCAGCAACAGCAAGCGCTTGCAGATATAGCGGCTCATTTTGCGGCGCCTGGCGTGAGCTGATCAAAGGGGATCTCCGACGCGATGGGGGCGAAGGGGATGGTCCCCAGTTCGGGTTTCGCCACCACCATCATGGAGATATAGCTAATCGGCAGATAGACCGCGTCGTTATGCAGACGGGTGAGAATATCCCGGTATAGCGCCTGACGTGCGGTTTCTTCGCGGGTCGTCAGCACTTCACCAATCTCTTTGTCGATCACAGCCTTGTCCGGCAGGCCAAGCTGCGCCTGATAATCCGCATGCGACGGTACGCGCATTGAGCTCATAAAGGCGTGCGGGTCGTACGGCGCGCCCCAGGTGCGGTTGAAAATCATGCCGAAACGCCCGTCGCGCTGACGTGCATAAATGCTGCTCTCTTCTTCACCAACCAGTGCAACGTCCACGCCGATAGCACGCAGATTGGCCTGGATGATCTCTGCCATCGATTTGCTTAACGCATCGGTGCCGATAAACGCCAATTCGACATGCAACGGCTGCCCGGCTTTTTCACGGATGGTTTTCCCGGCGGTTAACGTCCAGCCCGCCTTATCCAGCAGCGCGCGCGCCTGCGCTGGATCGTACTGGCGCGGTTTCAGGCCAATATTGGCGTACGGTACGGACGGGGCAAACAGCGTGTCGGCAACCTGTTGTGTGCCATACAGTGCGCCATCAATCAGCGTCTTTTTGTCCACTGCATAGTTTAGCGCTTCACGCACGGCTAACTCGTTCGTTGGTGCGCGTGCCGAGTTTAGCGCCAGCATCACGGTCTCCATCGGGGCGGAGAGCTGTGTATGCCACGCCGGGTTTTGACTGAAGCGGGCAAACGTATCCAGCGGCAGCAGCCCTTCATTGCCGTACAGCAGATCGATATCCCCGGTTTCAAACGCCACGGCGCGGCTGGTCGGGTCGGGGATCACGTTGACGATGACTTTACCGAATGCCGGTTTTTCGCCCCAGTAATGTTCATTGCGCACCAACACGTCGTACTGGTTCAGGCGCGATTCCTGCAACACCCACGGCCCGGTGCCAACTGGTGCGACGATACCGTCCTTTGTTCCGTGTTGTTTAAATTGCGAGGGGGCGATAAAGCGGAACGGGCGGGGCAGGGAGAGTTCTTGCAGGAAAGGATAGTAGGCGCTTTTCAGGGTAATTTGTAACTGGCTGGGGCTCAGGGCTTTGACGTCGGTGATCTGATTGGTTAGCTCCAGCCAGGCATGGCGCTGGCGATTATCCAGCACGGCGCGAAAATTCTCTGCCGCCGCCTGGGCATTAAAGGGTTCGCCGTTGGAAAAAGTCACCCCCTCGCGCAGGGTGAAGACCCAGATTTTGCCGTCTTCCGAGTGCGTCCAGCTTGTTGCCAGCCAGGGCTTCACACTGCCGTCGGCCTGGTATTTCACCAGTGCTTCGTAAACCATGCTTTGGGCGAACATCTGGTTCGGAGTGTAAAGGTGTGGATTCAGTGGGCCAACGTTCACCGGCCAGGCGGTGGTGAGCGTCGGTAACGCCGCAGAAACGGCGAAAGATGCGCAGAGCAGCAGCAGAGCGCCGGCTTGACGATAGAAAGACACAGTAGGTTCCCTGACGAAAAGTATGGCGAAGAAGTATGATGATTTTAGATATTCATCATACGAATAGTATGTTTTGGATCAAAAACCCTGTCACTTAAAGGGGTTTAACCGCACAGCCTGCACAGGTAGCATGATGGCAGCGTACTCAGAAGGGTAAATAGGATGACTACAACGCTGAATATCCTGGCGGCAGGAAGCCTGAAGTCTGCCTTTACCCCTTTACTGGCGGTCTTTCGCGAGCAGAGTGGAATGGCGGTGACGGCGGATTTTGGCCCGGCGGGCCTGCTGCGGGAACGTATTGAGGCCGGAGAACCCTGCGCACTGTTTGCCTCGGCCAATACCGCACACCCGCAGGCCTTACTGGCAAGCGGGCGCGCGCTCGAGGTGCACACCTTTGCCCGTAACTGCCTGAGCCTGACAGTTCGTCATAGCGCGTCCACACGGCAGGCCGACTGGCTTACGCTGTTGGCGGATACCCGGCTGCGTCTGGCGACCTCCACGCCCGGCTGCGATCCTTCCGGCGACTACACCTGGCAGTTGTTTGCCCATATCGACACCCTGCGCCCCGGTCTTGGGCAGCAATTGATGCAGCGCGCGTTGCCGCTGGTGGGCGGACGTGAAACCTTAGGCGTGCCGCCAGGCGAGATTGCCAGCGCGTGGCTGTTGCGTCAGGGATGGGCGGATATGTTTATTGGCTATCAACACTATACCCGGCGCCTGTCAGAAGAGGCGGATCTGCGGGTGGTGACGATCCCGGAGGCCGACAATATTCGCTGCGACTATCAACTGGCGCTGCTGGAGGCACAGGCGACGCCGCTGATGCACTTTATTCTCTCTTCGCAGGGGCAGACGTGGTTACAGGCCGCCGGGTTCTTGCCGCCGCAGATCGAATAGTGGCACCAGCGCCGCACCGTGTGCGTCATCAAGCTGGATGCGGCGTACCGGTATACCGTAGGCGCGTTGCAGGTTCTCTTCGCTCAGCAGGGTGTGCGTCTTTCCGGCGAGCCATTGCTGATCCGGCAATAGCAGCAGTGTGTTGTCGGCAACCTGCCAGGCATGGGTAGGATCGTGGGTGGTGAACACCACGCTGCGTGCTTCACGATGAGCCAGGGTGGCAATCAGCTGTAAGACGATTTGCTGGTTCGCCAGATCGAGCGCCGAGCAGGGTTCATCCAGCAGGAGGGTGCGATTTCCGCTGACCAGCGCGCGGGCAATCATCACCAGTTGTTGCTGCCCGCCGGAGAGTGTCAGAAAGGTACTGCGAGCCAGAGTGTGCAGATTGAGCCGACGCAGGGCATTGTCGACATGCCTGTTGTCCTGTTTCGAGGGCATTGAGAGCAGCCCCACATGGCGGGCGCGGCCCATCAGCACCACATCATGCACGCTCCAGTCAAAGGCTGGGCGAAAAGATTGCGGCACAATACTGACACCGCCCTGCACGGTAAAATGGCCCGCCAGCGCCGGCAGCACACCGGTGAGCGTATCCAGCAGGGTGCTTTTCCCCAGGCCATTCGCCCCCAGGACTGCCCAGATTTCCCCCGGCTTGCAACAAAAGCTGAGCGGTGAAAAGAGCGGTTGGCCGCGACCGAAAACCAGTCCTTCAACCGTTAACGCGGGTTGTGTCATTGCGTGCTCCTGCGGGTGGTGTGGAAAAGCAGTACCGCGAACATCGGTGCGCCAAGCAGCGCAGTGATTATACCGATGGGGATCTCCGCCTGCGTCAGGGTACGCGCCAGATCATCCACCACAATCATAAAGCTGCCACCAAGCCAGAAGGCGACGGGCAACAGGTGGCGGTGGTCCGCCCCAACCAGCAAACGCGCCAGATGCGGGATAACCAGGCCGACCCAGGCAATGCTGCCGCTGACCGCCACTTGCGACGAAACCAGCACCGCGCAGCAGATCAGCACGCTGCGACGCAGCATTTTCAGCGGCACGCCCAGCGCCAACGCATCTTTCTCTTCCAGCGCCAGCAGATTAATGCGCCAGCGCAACTGAAACAGCACCACGGTGACGAACGAGACCGGAATGGCCAACATAGCGACTTTATGCCAGTTGGCCGTGGCAAAACTGCCCAGTAGCCAGAACACGATATTGGGCAGGGTCTCTTCGCTGTCAGCCAGGTACTGCATCAGGCTCACCAGTGCGGCAAAAAAACCGCTGATGATAATGCCGGAGAGGATCAGCATCAGGGTGTTTTCCCGCTGCTGTAAGGCGGCAATAAGCCAGACCAGAATCAGCGCACCAAGGCCAAAACCAAAAGTGGAGAACATCATTACGAGCGGGCTGACGCCAAGCAAAATGGCCAGTGTTCCGCCAAACGCGGAGCCGGAGGTCACACCAATAATATGCGGATCCACTAATGGGTTCTGGAACACACCCTGTAACACCGCACCACACAGCGCGAGCCCGCCGCCCGCCAGCAGAGCCAGCAGAATACGCGGCAAACGCACCGACCAGACAATCTGCCCGGCGGTGCCATCACCCGGAAAGGAGACGATCTGTTGCATCACCTCGCTCAGCCCCAGCCGGTACTGGCCCAGACAGAGTGAGGCCAGCGCCAGGCACAGTGTCAGGACAATAAACCCGCCATGCAGTAGCGGGTAGCGGTTAGTGGCCTGCATTCGCGTGCCAGTCAACACGGTAGAAGCGCTGGTAATATTTCTGCGCTTCGGCGTCGACATTCACCGCTGCATAACGTGCCGGGTAGAGTTTTTTCGCCATCCACAGCTCGCCGATGGCCAGCGCTTCCGGCATCGGATAGCCCCAGGCTTTGACGTATTCCGGCATCAACCAGACACGGTGGTTTTTCACGGCATCGATGTTTTTCCAGCCTGGATCGTTCTCAATAGCGGTCACCACTTCCGGGTAACGATCCTGCACAAAAATGACCTGCGGATTCCACTGGATCACCTGTTCCAGCGACACCTGATGCGCGCCTTTGATGGTCGCGGCAGCCACGTTTTTCGCGCCAGCGTGCTCCATCATCAAGCCGGTATATTTACCGGAGCCATAGGTATTCAGATCCGGGTTGGCCATATAGACGCGGATTTTGTCTGCTTCGGCAACCTTCGCCACCGGGGCGTTCGCTTTTTCGCGCGCGGCAAAGGTGTAATGGATCAGATCTTCCGCTTGTTGTTTGCGATCCACCACGTCTGCGATCAGGCGGATCCCTTGCTTCAACCCCTCGTTGTAGGCTCTCTCTTCATCGTCCATGGTGGGGTTCATTTTGTTTTTCTCCCCGGCGGCATCTTCACGCAGCGACACGGCGACCACCGGAATCCCAGCCTGTTCGATCTGCTGGATCATATCGGCTGGCGCATAGTTGGCGATAAATACCACCTGCGGGTGTAGCGCCAGCAGGCTTTCAATGTTCACCTGGGTCAGATCGCCCGGTGTCGGGAGCGTTTCAATCGTCGGCATAAAGCGGGCGAAGCCCGGACCAAGCTGCTTCTTCCAGCTACTGAGGACGCCAACAACATCGTCTGTGGCGTTGAGCTGCACCAGCAGGTTGAGGGTCTGGTGTTGTAGCACCACTGCGCGGGTGACATGGTCCGGCAGGGTGACCTGGCGTCCCAGTTGATCGGTGAGGGTGCGTTCTGCGTGGGCAAACAGGCTGGCGCAGGCCAGCGTAAAGCCCAGCATCAATGATGTGATTTTTGACATGGTATCGCTCATAAAGGAGTTGGCGATATATATTAAATTATATAACGAATGCACCTGCAAACATTTCTCGCAGGAAATTCAGGGGCATACAGCAGGCTACGTTTGTTGAGTGCGCTTACGCCTCTTTAAAGAGCTGCAACAGCCTTTCCACCTGCTCATCCAGTGGGGCGAGATCTTTTTTCACAATCAGATGCAGCGGCGTGGCGCGCCGTACACCGTGGCTGAGCGGCAGGATGCGCAGCGTGTCGTTAGCCAGCAAGGGCTGGATCCGCTCTTCCGGTAGCCAGCCGTAGCCTACCTGATACTGCACGGCTTCGACGGCCGCATCAATGGTAGAAAAGGTCCATGAGGCCTGCGCCACCGGGCTTTGCCGATCGTCACCTTCGGCAATGCGGATCAACGGCCAGGCGGCGAGCATCGCTTCGCTCACCTCTTCGGCGGCACAGAGGGGGTGATCGCGGTGCGCCACGGCGACAAAATCGATATTCATCAGCCATTCGCCGCGCCCGGTCATATCCTGGCGACGGGTCAAAATCATCACATCCGCCTGTGCATGCACCGGCAGGTCGGCAGAGGCGGTTTCCAGCACTTCTGTCAGGCGCACCTGCGTTTGTGGGTAGCATTGCTGAAACTGGCGCAAAATGGCGAATAACCGTGAGCGCGGAAAAATGCTGTCCACCACCAGATCCAGACGCGTACGCATGCCGTTACGCAGTGTGGCCGCGCGGGTTTCCACCCAGTCAAAAGCTTTCAGCAGTGGTTTGACCTGCTTCAGCAACAGCTCGCCAGCAGGTGTCAGCACCGCGCGCCGCCCCTCCTGCATCAGTAATGCTACGCCCAGTCTCTCCTGCAATAGCGCCAGGTTATAGCTCACCGAAGACTGGCTGCGGTGCGTCTCTTCAGCGGCTTTCGCAAAGCTGCCTAGCTCTACCACTTTTTGCAGTAGCGCCCATTGTTCCAGCGTGGTCTTGTGCATGACTCATCTAAAAATTGAATGAATGTGATGCAAATATAGCGTTTTTTATTGATTTTTTGCAGGCGTACGATGGTGCTATTCCAACAGAGGAGAGAAAAAATGAGCACCTTTGATAAACACGATTTGAGCGGTTTCGTCGGCAAACATCTGGTTTATACCTACGATAACGGCTGGAATTACGAGATTTACGTGAAAAATGACACCACGCTCGACTACCGTATTCACAGCGGCATTGTGGCGAATCGCTGGGTGAAAGATCAAAAAGCATTTATCGTTCGCGTAGGCGAAAGTATCTATAAAATTTCCTGGACAGAGCCCACTGGCACCGATGTCAGCCTGATTGTGAACCTTGGCGACCGCCTGTTCCACGGCACCATTTTCTTCCCGCGCTGGGTCATCAACAACCCGGAAAAAACGGTCTGCTTCCAGAACGATCACATTCCGCTGATGGAGTCGTACCGCGCAGCAGGCCCGGCTTACCCCACAGAAGTGATTGATGAATTTGCCACGATTACTTATGTGCGCGACTGCGGCGCCAACAATGACAGCGTCATTGCCTGCGCCGCCAGCGAATTGCCAGCCGGCTTCCCGCAGAATCTTTCGTAATTTATTAACGCTGTTTAATATATTTCAACGGTTACGATTGAAATAATTAATTGCATAACAGTATTATTTTTTTTGAGTTTGTTGCTGTGTTGTTTAAATAAGTATATTCATGCCCTGTATACAGTGCAGGGCGTGGATTGTTACAGTTATTTGACATGGATCACTTACTCTCCTTGTGAGAGAATTATTTAAGTTGATGTTTTTATTCGATATTTTAATAATATTATATTTCTTGCTCCCCTCTTTTCTTAATCTTGTCCTAATATTCAATTGATAATATTCAGAAATAAGCTGTGATGAATGATTATTGGGACAACCGGACGTTCATTATATTTCGGTTTAACTTCCATCCGCCATTTTACTCAATAGCCGCAAAGTGTCTTTGTGGGGTCCTTTAACGCGTCTGTGACGCAGGGAAAAGAAGATGAGTGATTTTCTACCGTTCTCACGCCCCTCAATGGGGGAGGAAGAACTCGCCGCTATCCAGCAAGTGCTGGCATCGGGTTGGATCACGACCGGCCCGAAAAATCAGGCTCTGGAAGAGGCTTTCTGTACGTTAACCGGTAACCGCCATGCCATTGCCGTGAGCTCGGCGACGGCAGGGATGCACGTGACGCTGATGGCGTTGGGCATTGGACCGGGGGATGAAGTCATTACGCCATCAATGACCTGGGTGTCCACGCTCAATATGATCGTGCTGCTGGGCGCGACGCCGGTGATGATTGATGTCGACAAAGATACGCTGATGGTTACGCCGGAAGCGATTGACGCGGCCATCACGCCGCGCACCCGGGCGATTATTCCGGTGCACTACGCCGGAGCCCCGGCGGATATTGACCCTATCCGCGCGGTGGGTGAAAAGCACGGCATTGCGGTGATTGAAGACGCTGCGCATGCTGCCGGGACGTACTACAAAGAACAGCACGTTGGCGGCAAAGGAACCGCGATTTTCTCCTTCCATGCCATCAAAAATATGACCTGCGCCGAAGGCGGGTTGGTGGTGACGGACGATGAGCAACTGGCCAACCGCATTCGCAGCCTCAAATTCCACGGCCTCGGCGTGGATGCCTATGATCGTCAGACGCACGGTCGCGCGCCGCAGGCGGAAGTTATCTCGCCGGGTTTCAAATACAACCTTGCCGATATTAATGCTGCCATCGCCCTGGTGCAGCTTGGCAAGCTGAAAACGGCGAACGCCCGCCGCCACGAGATTGCGCAGCGCTACTTGCGCGAACTCGCCGATACGCCGTTCCAGCCGCTGGCGCTACCGTCATGGCCGCACCAGCATGCCTGGCACCTGTTTATTCTGCGTGTTGATGAACAGCGTTGCGGCATCACCCGTGATGCATTGATGGAAACGCTAAAAGCGCAAGGCATTGGTACTGGCCTGCATTTCCGCGCTGCGCATACGCAGAAGTATTACCGCGAACACTTTCCTGTCTCGTTACCGAATACCGAGTGGAACAGTGCGCGCATTTGCTCTATCCCCCTGTTCCCGGACATGACCCATGACGACACAACCCGCGTCATTGACGCGCTCCATCGCATTGCAGGACGCTGATATGTTTACCCTGCCTCCCGTTGAAAAAGTCTCCGTGGTGATCCCGGTTTTTAACGAAGAGGAGAGCTTACCTGAGCTGATCCGTCGTACGACCGGCAGTTGCGACAGCCTCGGTATCGACTATGAAATTCTGCTGGTGGATGACGGCAGCAGTGACAACTCCGCGCAGATCCTCACGACCGCGGCAGAGCAGCCCGGCAGCCATATTGTGGCGGTGCTGTTAAACCGGAACTACGGTCAGCACTCCGCAATCATGGCGGGCTTCAGCCATGTCACTGGCGATTTGATCATCACGCTGGATGCCGACCTGCAAAACCCGCCGGAAGAGATCCCGCGCCTGGTGGCGAAGGCGAACGAAGGTTATGACGTGGTGGGCACCGTGCGCCAGCATCGGCAGGACAGTCTGTTCCGCAAACTGGCGTCACGCACCGTTAACCGGTTGATCCAACGGACCACCGGTAAAGCGATGGGGGATTATGGCTGCATGTTGCGTGCGTATCGCCGCCATATCGTCGATGCCATGCTGCACTGCCATGAGCGCAGTACCTTCATTCCAATCCTCGCCAATACCTTTGCCCGTAAAGCGGTGGAGATCCCGGTGCAGCATGCCGAGCGCGAGTTTGGCGATTCGAAATACAGCTTTCTGCGTCTGATCAACCTGATGTACGACCTGGTGACCTGCCTGACCACTACGCCGCTGCGCTTGCTCAGCGTTGTGGGCAGCGTGATTGCTCTGGCGGGCTTTTCGCTGGCGGTGTTACTGGTGGTTCTGCGTCTGACGTTTGGTCCGCAGTGGGCAGGCGAAGGGGTGTTTATGCTCTTTGCCATCCTGTTCACGTTTATCGGCGCACAGTTTATCGGTATGGGACTCCTTGGGGAGTACATCGGCCGTATCTACAACGATGTTCGCGCCCGTCCACGCTATTTTATTCAACGTGTTGTTCGTCAGGAGCACGACGCTCCGCAAGAGGAAAATAATCAATGAAAGCTGTTGTCTTTGCCTATCACGATATGGGTTGTGTCGGCACTCAGGCGTTGTTGGATGCCGGGTTTGAGGTTGCGGCGATTTTTACCCACCCGGACAGCGCCAATGAAAACCACTTTTTCGGTTCCGTCGCGCGCATTGCCGCAGAACGCGGTATTCCGGTGTATGCTCCGGAAGACGTTAACCACCCGCTGTGGGTCGATCGCATTCGCGATCTCAACGCGGATGTGATCTTCTCGTTCTACTACCGCAACTTACTTTGCGACAATATCCTCAACAGCGCGCGTCTTGGCGCATTCAATCTGCACGGCTCCCTGCTGCCGGCTTACCGTGGACGTGCGCCGCTGAATTGGGTGCTGGTGAACGGGGAAACGGAAACGGGCGTAACGCTGCACCGGATGGTGGCGCGTGCCGATGCGGGCGCAATTGTGGCGCAGCAGAAAGTCGCCATTGCCGACAGTGATGATGCGATGTCGCTGCACCGCAAACTGAGCGAAGCCGCGCAAACGCTGCTGCGTAGCACGCTGCCGACCATCAAAGCGCAGACCTTCACGGAAACCGCACAGGATGACAGCAAAGCCAGCTACTATGGCCGTCGTACCCCGGAAGACGGGCGTCTCGACTGGGAACTGCCGGCGCAAACCCTGCACAACCTGGTGCGCGCAGTGTCCGACCCGTGGCCGGGCGCATACAGTTTTGCCGGGACACACAAATTTATCGTCTGGAAATCCCGCGTGCGTAATGACATTGCGGCGGCCAGAGCCGGTACGGTGCTGTCTGTCTCTCCACTGGTGGTAGCCTGTGCTGAAGGTGCGCTGGAAATCCTCACCGGGCAGGTGGACAACGGTGTCTATATGCAGGGCGGGCAACTGGCGCAGTCTCTGGGGCTGGTGGCCGGTGCGCTGTTAACCAGCAAGCCGGTGGTTGCGGTGAAACGCCGCACGCGCGTATTGATCCTCGGCGTGAACGGCTTTATCGGTAACCATCTGACCGAACGCCTGCTGAATGACGATAACTACGAAATTTATGGTCTCGATATTGGTTCAGATGCCATCAGCCGTTTCCTCGACTGCCCGCGTTTCCACTTTGTAGAAGGCGATATCAGCATTCACTCTGAGTGGATCGAGTACCACATCAAGAAATGCGATGTAGTGCTGCCGCTGGTGGCGATCGCAACGCCAATCGAATACACCCGCAACCCGCTGCGTGTATTTGAACTTGATTTTGAAGAGAACCTGAAAATCATCCGTGATTGCGTGAAATACAATAAACGCATCATTTTCCCGTCCACGTCAGAAGTGTACGGCATGTGCACCGACAAAGTGTTCGACGAAGACAACTCCAATCTGGTAGTTGGCCCGATCAACAAACAGCGCTGGATCTATTCGGTGTCAAAACAGCTTCTGGACCGGGTGATTTGGGCGTATGGCGAGAAAGAGGGCCTGCGCTTTACGCTGTTCCGTCCGTTTAACTGGATGGGGCCGCGCCTGGATAACCTCAATGCGGCGCGCATCGGCAGCTCGCGTGCGATCACCCAATTGATCCTCAACCTGGTGGAAGGGTCGCCGATCAAGTTGATCGAAGGCGGCAAGCAAAAACGTTGCTTTACCGATATCAGCGACGGCATCGAAGCGCTGTTCCGCATTATTGAGAACAAAGAAGGGCGTTGCGACGGGCAGATCATCAACATTGGTAACCCGGAGAACGAGGCCAGTATTAAAGAACTGGCGGAAATGCTGCTGGCCAGCTTCGAGAAGCACCCGCTGCGCGACCGCTTCCCGCCGTTCGCCGGTTTCCGCGAAGTGGAGAGCAGCAGTTACTACGGCAAAGGGTATCAGGACGTGGAGCACCGTAAGCCGAGCATTCGTAACGCGAAACGCTGCCTGCACTGGGAGCCGAAAGTCGATATGCGCCAGACCATTGATGAGACGCTGGATTTCTTCCTGCGTACCGTAGAACTCTCGGATGAGAAAAACGCATGAAGTCAGTCGGCTTACGCATTGATGTCGACACCTTTCGCGGTACTCGCGACGGTGTGCCGCGTCTGCTGACGTTGTTGAAAAAGCACAATATTCAGGCGAGCTTTTTCTTCAGCGTCGGGCCGGACAACATGGGGCGCCATATCTGGCGCCTGCTTAAGCCGCAATTTCTGTGGAAGATGCTGCGCTCGCGCGCAGCATCCCTCTACGGGTGGGATATCCTGCTGGCTGGTACGGCGTGGCCGGGGAAGATCATCGGCGAAGCCAATGCAGAAGTGATTCGCGCTACTGCACAGGTGCATGAAGTCGGCCTGCACGCCTGGGATCATCATGGCTGGCAGTGCTGGAGCGGCGTATGGGATCAGACGAAGCTGGAGGCCGAGATCGAACGGGGCCTGTTGGCGCTGGAAATGATCATCGGGAGGGCCGTGACCTGTTCCGCCGTGGCGGGCTGGCGTGCGGATCAGCGTGTCGTGAAAGCCAAAAATGCGTTTAATTTTCGCTATAACAGTGACTGCCGCGGCACCCGACCTTTCCGGCCGCAGCTCACAGAAGAGGAGTGCGCTGTCCCGCAGATCCCTGTGACGCTGCCGACCTGGGATGAGGTGGTGGGAACGCGCGTCGATGCGGCGAATTACAACCGTTTTATTCTTGACTGTATCCACCGGGATAACGGTACGCCGGTTTATACCATCCATGCTGAAGTGGAAGGCATTATCGGCGCAGACGGTTTTGATGAATTGCTGAGTATGGCCGCGCGCGAAGAGATCGCCTTTTGCCCTCTGAGTCAGCTATTGCCGACGGATGTCAGCACGCTACCGGTGGGGAAAGTGGTGCGCGGAGAAGTGGCTGGCCGGGAAGGCTGGCTGGGTTGCCAACAACTGTTGAGTGCCAGGTAATGAAATCCACTAACGCTGTGTTGGGTCTGGTTGCACTATTTGTTCTCTATTACCTTGTTCCCCTTGAGTACCGGCTGCTCTGGCAACCGGATGAAACCCGCTATGCGGAGATCAGCCGGGAGATGCTTAATAGCGGTGACTGGGTGGTACCTCATTTTCTGGGACTGCGTTATTTTGAAAAACCCATCGCGGGTTATTGGATCAACAGCCTCGGTCAGTGGCTGTTTGGACATAACAATTTTGCAGTGCGTTTTGGCTCTGTCTTTTCCATTACCGTGTCGGCACTACTGGTTGCGGCGCAGGCGTGGAACATGTGGCGCGACAAAGCCGTTGCCGTGCTTTCTGGCGTTATCTTTCTGACGGCGTTTCTGGTGTACGGTATCGGTACCTATGCGGTGCTGGACCCGATGATTACGCTGTGGATGACGCTGGCGATGTTCAGCTTCTGGCTGGCAGCGCAGGCGCAAACGCGCGGCGGCAAATTCGCCGGTTATGCGCTGTTGGGCATTGCCTGCGGCATGGGGGTGATGACCAAAGGTTTCCTGGCGCTGGCTGTGCCGGTGCTGGGCGTGCTGCCGTGGGTGATCACGCAAAAGCGCTGGAAAGAGGTGCTGTTGTGGGGCTGGTTAGCGATTCTCTGCTGCGTACTGACGGTACTGCCTTGGGGGCTGGCGATTGCCACGCGTGAAGCGGACTTTTGGCGCTACTTCTTCTGGGTCGAGCATATTCAACGGTTTGCCCAGCAGGATGCGCAGCATAAAGCGCCGTTCTGGTATTACATTCCGTTCCTGATTGCCGGAAGTTTGCCGTGGCTGGCGTTGCTGCCCGGCGCGCTGAAAACGGGCTGGTTGGCGCGTAAGTCTGTTCTGCAAGAGGCGTTTTACCTGTTCGGTTGGGTGGTGATGCCACTGCTGTTTTTCAGCATCGCGAAGGGTAAGCTGCCAACCTATATCCTGCCCTGTTTTGCACCGCTGGCGATCCTGATGGCGCGCTATGCGCTGACTCTCGCACAGACAGGTGGACGGGCATTGCGTATTAATGCGTGGATCAATATCGTCTTTGGTCTGGTCGGTCTTATCGCCGCGATTGTCGTCTCGCCGTGGGGATTCCTGAAACACCCGGTGTGGACGCCCATTGAGCTGTATAAAGCCTGGCTGGCGGCTTTTGCCTTGGGCGTATGGGCGCTGTTTGGCTGGCTGGCGCTGAAAACCAGTGAACAGCGCTGGCCGCTGGCCGCGCTCTGCCCACTAGGTCTGGCGCTGGTGGCGGGGGCGGTGATCCCGGACAAGGTGATGGATTCCAAACAGCCGCAATTTCTCATCAACTTTGTTAATGAAGCGCTGAAGCCAAGTCGTTACGTGCTGACTGACAATGTGGGGGTAGCGGCGGGACTGGCCTGGGAACTGAAGCGTTCCGATATCATTATGTTCGGCTCGCGCGGAGAGCTGACCTATGGCCTGGCCTACCCGGATGCGAAAGATCGCTTTGTGGAGGAAGACAACTTCAGTGACTGGCTGGCGCAACGCCGTCAGCAGGGGGTTGTGTCGCTGGTGCTGCATCAATCTAAACCGGATGACTTTACCCGGCTGCCGATCCCGAAGCCGGATAACGTCTATGTACAGGGGCGTATGGTCTTTATTCAGTATTATCCGCAATGATGAGCTGGCTGCTGCTCGCACTGGCAAGCCTGTTGAGCTGCGCCGGGCAACTGTGCCAGAAACAGGCGACACGCCCGGCAACGCCCGGGCATCGCGGCAGGCACGTTGGCCTCTGGCTGGGGCTGGCGCTGGCCGCGCTGGGCGCAGGCATGGCGCTGTGGTTGCTGGTGTTGCAGCGTCTTCCTGTGGGCGTCGCGTACCCAATGCTAAGCCTCAATTTCGTGTGGGTCACGCTGGCGGCGCGCTTCGTCTGGCGTGAACGGGTGACCGCCCGCCATGCTGTTGGCGTGCTACTGATCATTATCGGCATCGTGCTGTTAGGGAGTTCGCTATGAAAGGCGTGGTCTGGGCGCTGATGAGTGTGTTGCTGGTCAGCGTCGCGCAGTTACTGCTGCGCTCAGCAATGCAGGTACTGCCGCCGGTTGCACCCTCCTGGTCGTTTATCAGCGCCGTACTGCAACCGCAGAAAGGGACGCTTATGCTGCTGTGTGGCCTGCTGGGGTATGTCGCGTCGATGGGATGCTGGTTTTTTGCCCTGCATCGCCTGCCGCTAAGCAAAGCGTATGCTCTGCTCAGCCTGAGTTATATTCTGGTGTGGGCTGCCGCCATCTGGCTTCCCGGCTGGCACGAACCGTTTTCGTGGCGCGGCGCGCTGGGCGTGCTGGTGATTGTGGCGGGCGTGCTGGTTATCTTTCTGCCGGGAGCGTCGCGAGCAGATCGGCCGAAAGTGTAAACGGCGTCGGCGTGCAGACTGACAGGCTCACCTCGCCAACCTGGCAGTGGCTAACATTGAGATTGGGCGTGTTGCGGCTGTCAACGCTGACAATTTGCCAGGCGCTGCCGCCACGCTGCTTGATAATGGCTTCTTTGCGTGTCCAGATTTCCCAGAACGCCGTCAACTGATGATCCGGGCGCCATTGCTCAAGTTCATCATGCTCCGCCTCGCTAAATACCGCATTAGCCAGCGTGCGCCAGTTGGCGCGCGGGCGTATCACTTCAATATCACAACCCACTTCACCTTCATCGCTCAACAGGAGCGCAATACGATCGCCACTGTGACTCAGGTTGAACCACAGCGGCGTCCCGTTAGCGAATGCCGGTTTGCCTTGCTCGCCGTAGACAATGTCAGGTAGCGGAGAACACTCGCGCGCCAGTAATGCCCGCCCGGCAAGCCAGCTCTCCCGGCGTTTGCCCTGCGGCGCTTGTTGTCTGAGTGCGGGCGGAATGTTGCCGGCGCTCAGTGCGGAGATATGACCCAGTACTACCCGATACATACGTTATGCCCAGCGTTTAATAATGATGGAGGTGTTAATGCCGCCAAAAGCGAAGTTATTGCTTTGCAGGTATTCGCAATCGATCCGGCGCGCTTCACCTTTGATGTAATCCAGTGCGCCGCACTGTTCATCCGGGGTGGTCAGGTTGAGCGTTGGCGCAAACCAGCCTTCACGCATCATTTGCAGGCTCATCCAGGCCTCCAGCGCGCCGCATGCCCCAAGGGTATGACCGAAGTAGCTTTTCAGCGACGAGATGGGAACATTATCGCCAAAGATGGCCGCCGTCGCCTGGCTTTCTGCGATATCGCCGCGATCGGTGGCCGTGCCGTGTGCGGAGATATAGCCAATATCCAGCGGGCTGAGCCCGGCAATTTTCAGCGCCTGCTCCATACAGATTTGCATGGTTTCCCGCTGCGGCTGGGTGATATGTGCCGCGTCGCAGTTGGTCGCAAAGCCGACGATTTCACCGAAAATGGTCGCACCACGCGCCTTCGCATGTTCCAGCTCTTCCAGAATCAGCGTGCCCGCACCTTCACCGATCACCAGACCGTCGCGGCTGGCATCGAACGGGGAGGGCGTGGTTTTCGGTTCATCGTTGCGCTGGCTGGTGGCAAACAAGGTATCAAACACAGCCGCTTCCGATGGGCACAGCTCTTCTGCGCCGCCCGCGACCATGACGTCCTGATAACCGTGACGAATCGCTTCCCAGGCATAACCAATGGCCTGGCTTCCGGAAGTACAGGCACTGGAGGTGGGGATAACGCGTCCCCGCAGGCCGAAAAACAGCCCGGTGTTCACCGCCGTGGTGTGCGGCATCATCTGCACATAGGTTGTGCCGGTGATATTGTTGGTGTGCTTTTCGGTCAACATGGTGGCGAACTCGCTCACCGGTCCGGTACTGCCGGTCGAGGAGCCGTAAGCAATGCCGGTATTGCCGCTGGTTAATACCGGATCGTCAATCAACCCGGCCTGTTCCAGCGCCAGTTCGCTGGCGCGGGTGGAGAGCAGCGACACGCGGCCCATTGCACGGATGCGTTTGCGAGTGTAGTGATCCGGCAATGTGAAATCATCAATCGGCGCGCCAAGGAGGGTATGCAGACCGTCGTAAATTTGCCACTCCGGCATTTTGCGGACGGCGTTTTCATAGGTCAGCAGACGTTTTGACACATCCTGCCAGCTCTGGCCAAAGGCGGTGACGCCGCCCATGCCGGTAATGACGACGCGACGTGTCATAACATTCCCCCGTTGATGGAAATAACCTGGCGGGTCACATAACCCGCAATATCTGACATTAAATAGCTGGCAAGCCCGGCCACTTCTTGTGCCTGGCCCATACGTTTCATCGGGATGATCGCCATCGCTTCTTTCAGCGCGGCCTCTTCCATTTCAATCATGCCGGTATCAATCAGCCCCGGTGCGATGCAATTGACGGTGATTTTGCGTTTCGCCAGCTCAATCGCCAGTGCTTTTGTGGCGCCGATAATACCGGCTTTTGCTGCACTGTAGTTAACCTGGCCGCGATTGCCCATCACCCCGGAAACCGACGAGAGGGTAATGATACGTCCGCCTTTGCGCAGGCCAATCATCGGCATGATGCAGGGCTGAATCACGTTGTAGAAGCTGTCGAGATTGGTGTGGATCACCGCATCCCAGTCATCATCGCTCAGTGCCGGGAACGCCGCGTCACGGGTGATACCTGCATTGCTGACCACGCCATACCAGGCACCGTGCTGCTCAATATCCTGTTCCAGAACGCGGCGACACTGTTCGCGGTTGCCGACATCAAAACTCAGCAGACGGCCCGCGCCGCCCGCCTGCTCAATGGCACGCAGCGTTTCCTGCGCGCCGTTTTCGTCACGATGATAGTGCACGCCAACGGTAAAGCCATCGGCGGCAAGGTGTTGGGCAATGGCGCGGCCGATGCCTTTACTGGCTCCGGTAACCAGAACGGAACGATTCATGCCTCTGCCCCTTTCGATGTATGTGGTTGATGAAACAGCGCACTAAGCTCGTCTTTTGTTGGCTGGAAAGTGTTGATGCGCCCGACAGAAACGGTGTCTGCACCAATTTGGATCGTGCAGTCGAAGCTGCCGAAACGCGTATCCTGCATCAGCAGTTTGGCGTGGATATCCAGCACTGCGCCTGCGGGCAATGAGCCTGCGGCGCAGGTCAGCTCGCGCGCGCCGAGCACCATACCCAACGCAATGCTCTCTTCGCCGCGTTGCAGGCGGTGCCAGCCGGACCAGACGCCAATACATTGCGCCATCAGCTCCAGCGCATACCAACCGGGCAGATTGCCTTGCGCATCCATAAAGGGCGACAGCACGCCCCCCTTATTCACGCTCACCCGGCAGTGGGCATCGTCATCCGTTACCGAAATAACGTCTTCCAGCAGGATCATCGGCGTGTCATGGGGCAGATATTCCCCCGCCGTAAGGTACTGAATCATGTCACTCTCCCCAGCAAAATACTGGCGTTGTTTCCGCCGAAGGCGAAGGAGTTAGATAAAATGACCGGACGCGCCAGTGGCTCTGCAGCCAACAACAGGCCGCAGGCCGGGAGCGTTGGATCGATAGGCCCACGGCTAAAATCCTGAGGCGGTAGTGGTAAGTCGCGTTGCAGGATCAGCGCGCTCAGCGCCGCTTCCGTAATCCCCGCCGCGCCCAGCGTGTGTCCGGTTAAGTGTTTGGTGGAACTGCACGCCACACCCTCACCAAACAGTGTGTGCACGACCGCCGATTCAATCTGATCGTTGAGCGGCGTGGCGGTGCCATGCAGATTGATATACCCCACATCGGCCGGCGTGAGCCTGGCTTGCGCCAGCGCCATATTGATGGCGCGGATAGCGCCTTCCCCCTGTGGATGCGGTGCGGAAATATGCCATGCATCACTGGATTCGCCGGTGCCAAGTAGCGCCAACGGCTGCGGCTCACGGGTCAGCACCATCAGTGCCGATGCTTCGCCAATCGTAATGCCGCAGCGGTCACGGCCAAACGGCTGGCACAGCGTCGTGGAGAAGGACTCCAGGCTATTAAACCCGTTGACCGGCATTCGGCTCAGGGAGTCTGCGCCGCCTACAATCGCCACATCTGCCAGACCGGCTTCAATCAGGCGGTGACCATTGATAATGGCGCGCGCGCTGGAAGAGCACGCGGTGGAAACGGTAAACGACGGGCCTTCCAGCGCCAGCCAGCGACTTAAAAAGCGCGATGGATCGCCCAGTTCCTGCTGTGGGTAGCGCCATGCAAGGCTCTCTTCCCCGTTGAGCGAAAGTCGGACGTGCAGATCCCCTTCATCCAGCCCGGAAGTACTGGTGCCCAGCACCACAGCCACGCGGTCGCGGCCATAGCGGGTAATCGCCTCATCCACCGTTGGCTGGATGTGTTCCAGCGCCGCCAGTAGCAGTTGATTATTGCGGCTGCGGTGGGCATCCATTTGCGGCGGAATGGCGGGCAGTTCGCCGTCCACGCTGCCGAGTACCACCTCCGTTTGTCCCTGCAGCCAGCCTGTACGGGTGTGCATCCCTGGCGCATGGCCGCGCGTCAGGTTGGCGGCTATCTCATCCAGGGTGCGCCCCAGCGCGTTCACCATGCCGATGGCAGAAATGTAGATCATCTCAGTCACCCAAATACTGAATGGTGATGTGGTATTTAAAAACATGCTGCTCGATGCTGATCGGCTCACGTTTGCCTTTGCGTTGCAGGTAGGTGATTTCCGTCACCAGCTTGCCGTGCGCGTTACGCAGTTCGCGCTTATCGTCGTGATCGGTCAGTGTCCAGCCTTTGGGTAACTGCGGCTGCCAGGCGGCAATCGGCCAATGGCTGATCATCACGTCCGCCAGTACCTGGCTGGCGGGCGGCAGTTGCGGCACGACGATCGACTGCTCGGTATGAATTCCGCGTTCATCATAGGTGACGAGGAATAAACGGATCCCCACCGATGAGAGCCCGGCAAGGGTGATCTTTTTGTCGTCGGCGGTCATCATCACCAGCAATGACTGGGTTTGCCCGTTAAAACTGCCGGTTAACAACTGCTGGGAGTTCACCGCCGGCGCGATCCCCGGCGCAGGCAGCGTTACGCGGGTCCCCGGCTCCAGCCACGCTTGCGGACGGCTGCCGTCGGGAGAATGGGTTGAGTGGCTGCATCCGGTGAGCAGCAGGGCGGCGGCAAGCGCGACGCCAGTGCAGAGGGGGCGAATCATCGTTTTCTCTCTTTTTTCGCTGGCATTGCGAGGGGGGAAAGCAGGAAGGCGGTAAAAATACCGCTGACCAGCACAATGCCGAAACTGCTGATAGCCTGAGTGGCGCTGAACACCAGCATCCCCAGGGTGAGTAACGTGGTTATCATGGCCAGCGTGATGGCCAGCAACGACGTGAGCGGCGTGCCGCGCGGATTGCTGAAAAACAGCGTGTAGTTGATGCCGATCCCCAGCACCAGCACCAACGCCAGCAGGGAAAACAGATTTACTGTGTGACCGCTCAGTGATAACACCGCCAGCCCGCAACCGAGCGACAGCACTGATGGCACAAGGCTTATCAGCCCTTTTTTCCAGCCCAGACGCAGCACCGCGCCTGCGGCAATCACCGCCAACGCAACGAACAGCAACCCGGTTAACACCAGTCGGTACAGCGCAAACAGCTCATCAAACGCGCTTTTGCGATCTACCCAGGCGATGCCCGGTTGTGTTTTTGCCAGTGCGCTAAGCGCTGCACTGTCTTTAACATCGTCGACCGGGGCCAGCACGCCGCTTTGCCCGTTGGGCAGCGTTAACCACAGTAACCGCCAGCCTTCACTGGCCGGGCTGGCAAGCCACTGTTCAACGGTAACGCTCATCGGGCTGAGGTCTGGCGCAACACTTGCCATTCCCGCGGCGTGGAGTGTGCGCGTCACGGCAGGCGTCGCGTTTTTCAGCAGTTCAAGATCCTGCTGTTGTCGCGCCAGTGAGTTAATCGGGAGGGTGCGGAAACCCGCAATCATCCCTTGTTTGCGCGCGTGATCCAGTTGCGGCGTAAACGCTTCTAGCCGCTCCAGCGTTTGCTGCGGCGTATCGCCATAAATCACAAACCATTTCTGATCGACGCTTTGCCCGGTCAGCGCCGTGATGGCTTTCTCCTGCGCCAGGATCCCCTGCGGCAGCGCCTGTAACTGGCTGATATCGTCATTAATGCGCAACGTAGCGAGACCGGCGAGAGAGAACAGCGCCAGCGCTACTGGCAGGCCAATAGCGAGTTTTTTATTGCGCCGCCAGGCTGCCAGCCAGCGCAGAAGCAGCACCATGGCGGGCACCGGACGCACCGGTAAACCGCGGCATAGCCACGGATGCCAGAAGATCACCGTCAGACAGGAGGCGCTAAGGCCGACGGCGGCGAAAATCGCCATCTGGCGGATGCCAGGGAAGGGGGCCAGCATCATGATCAGGTAGGCGACAACGGTGGTGGCCAGCGCCAGCAACAACGCATTACGCACTTTGGCGAGACTTTGCCATGGCGATGCCTCTGCGCCATGCACCATCCGTTCGGTCAGGTAATAAAGTGTGTAATCTGCTGAAATCCCAATGATGCTCAGGCTCATCACCAGCGTCATCAGATGCAGTTCGCCGAACAGGAGCAGTGTAGCGACGGTGCCCGCCAGCGCGCCAATCGCAATTGAAATCAGGCACAGCAGCAGGGGACGCAGGGAGCGGAACACGGCGACAATCAGCGCAATCACCCCAAGAAGGGTGGCGATGCCCAGCGTGGAGACGTCGCGTTTGGCCTGCTGGCTGGCGTAATCGCTGTAGAACACTGTGCCGCGTGATAGCAGCTGTGCCTGCGGGAATCGGGCTTTCAGTTGCGCTTCCAGTGACGCCAGCGTGTTAACAAACTGGTGCGTTTGCTGCATATCGAATGAAGAACCCGCCAGTTCACCGTGCAGCAGATACCAGTCGTTACCTTTATCGTCCTGCGTCACCAGCCAGCCATCCATCAACCGCAGCTTCTGGCTGTTCTGCGCCATCGCAAGCTGTGCGCCGCGCATCAGCATCAACGGATCGTTTTGCAGCTCTTTACCGCTCACGCCGGAAAACGCCGAGTAGAGCTGCGTCAGCACCCATTGTGCCTGTGCCTCGCCGCCGTTTTGCAGACGTGCGCGAGTGGCGCTGTCGAGTAGGGCGTTACGATGCTGCCAGAAGAATGTGCCCCAGGCTTGCTGGCTTTGCGCATCCATCGGCCCTTTCAGGTTGTTCACCGCCTGCGACTGGCTGAGCAAGGAAAGCCAGTATTTCGCCGCCTCAGGATTGGCCTGTTTGCCGGGGCTGATCAGCCAGACCAACTGTTTGTCGAGGCGCTGCATAAAGCCGTCGTTCAGCGCCGGGGGAAGCGTACCCATCGTCTGAGCGGGCAGCATCGCCAGCACACTGCTGTTCATGCGCGCTTTTGGCAGCAGCATCAACAGCATGCCGAGCAGCAGCAGGCAGAGCAGTCCCCAGAGTAGCGCCGGACGCAGGGAGTTAGTGCGCGGCAAAGCGTTGGCGTTCGTCATCGGTCAGCGTGGTGGGCGTCAGTCGGTGTTGGGAAAAAGCGATATCGGTGAGATCGCCCTGTTTGTCGTTCAGGCGGATGCTGTCCAGATACTGCTGACCGGCAAGCTCGATAGAGGTGAAAATCTTATCCAGCGGCGTGGTGATCGGCGTCAGTTTCAGGGTCCAGCGTCCTGCGCCCATATCTTGAAAATCGATACGGAAGTTTTGCTCCAGTACCGCGCGATCGGCCTGAAACAGTGCGCGCAGCAGGTGATTAAACTGGAACATCTGCGGGTTGTTTTCGGCGGTGATCACCTGTGGCGGCTGACCATTGATGATTTGCACCATCCGCGAGTCATCGAGCATGAGTGCCATCGGGAACGGCACTTTTTGATCCCACAGCAAGCCCTGGTCGCGTGCGATCAACATCTCGCCCTGCGAGCGCAGAGGCTGCGGCAGATCTTTAATGGTGCGGGTCTGGGTGAAATGCGCCCGTACTATCGGTTGTTCGGTAAAACGTTGTTGCAGCGTGTCCAGCGTGATCGCGCCAACGAAGGGGCTGAGCAACAGCGCCAGCAAAGGCCAGTATTTCATGGTGTTACCCCCATACGTTCAAACAACACTGCCGGGCTGACAAAGCACATCTCACGGCTTTTTTCGTCCACCGCGACCTGAATGGTGTAACCGGTGGTGGTGCGTTTACCGCTGGCGGCATCAAAGATGTCGTAAGCGATTTTCAGGCGGTTTTCGAACTCTTCCAGTCGGGCGCGTACGCGAAAATGCTGCTCAAAAGTCAGCACATCGCGGTATTTCACCCGGGTGTCCACCACCGGCCAGACATAGCCGGAGGCTTTCATCTGACGGTAGCCATAATCAAACTGATTCAGTAGCGCCTCGCGGGCAATCTCAAAGTAGCGGAAGTAGTTACCGTGCCATACCACACCCATCATATCGACGTCGTGGAAGGGAACGGTCAGTTCTACTTCGGCGGTAAAACGCGGATCGTTTAACACCTGTTACTCCTTGTCCGTGGATTGCGGTGCATGATCGGGCAGCCGCCAGAAATCAAAAAAGTTAAACCAGTCGAGCGGTGATTGCAGGGCGTAGTGCTCAAGGCGCGCAGCATAGTGATCGACGGCCTCGCGCAGAGCGGCCTGCCTTGCGGCGCGCGGCATGGGCAGTGGATCGGCGAAGACTTCACAGTGCAGGCGCAATTTGCCCTGCTGGCGCAATGCAAACATCAGCAGTACCGGGCAGCGTAACGCCGCAGCGAGAATAAACGGTCCCTGCGGGAAGGGCGCAGGGTGGCCCATAAATTCGCTCCAGTTCACCCGCCAGTCGCCGCCGCGTTGTGGGTTAACCGCCAGCCGATCGCCGACGATCGCCACCCATTCCCCGCGATCAAGCTTCTCTTTCAGCAACATCGCGGTATCCGGGCCGATGTGCTTCACCGGGATGAGGTTAACGCCCGCCTCCGGTGCCATCTCTTGCATAATCTGCTTAAAGCGCAGGGCATTTTCATGAAACACCAGCGCATGAATAATCTTGCTCTCGTTGATCTGCGCCAGCGCCCGGCTGGCTTCCACATCACCCAGATGCGACGCCAGTAGCAGTTTGCCTTTGCCATCGTGCAGTCCGAGTGCTTCTTCCGCACCGGGGGCAAATTCCACATCGCGGCCAAAGTGCAACTCGCCACGCCAGCCCGCGACTTTATCCAGCATTGCTTCGCCGAAGCGCAAAAAGTGGCGGTAGCTGTTTAACCCGGCAGGCAGCGGAAGATGGCGGGCCGCCAGCGTGGTGCGCACCCGCGCCAGCCAGTTTTTCGAGGCCCGACGCGCATCACGGGCGAGGAGCCAGTAGACGGCGACCACCGGATAAAGCAGCAGCGAGAAAGCGCGGCGACCTAATACGCGCCAGACCAGTAGCATAAAGCGCATACCCCACAGGCCTTGCACCTCTTTTTGCTGCGCCCAGTGCGTGGCATTGCGGCGAAACAGCAGAGACGGAATACGCGGCAGCATGCCGAAGAACAGGCGGGTATGCATCAGTGAGATGCGCACGTTATCTTTCAGGGCGTCAAAATGCGACAGGCCATCCAGCGGGTAGATCACGCGCGTCGGCACGAAGTAGCTGTCATTGCCCTGCCAGTAAAGTCGCACCATCACTTCGGTGTCGAAATCCATACGTTTGCCCAACGTCACCCGGCTGGCGAGCTGCAGCGTGGGGGCAATCGGGTAAACGCGAAAACCGCACATGCTGTCTTTCAGTTGCAGCGACAGGGTTTCAATCCATACCCAGACATGGGTGATCCAGCGACCATATAGACGCGAACGTGGAATGGAGTCGTCATAGAGCGGTTGGCCGGAAATCAGCGCCTGCGGGTGTTGCTCCGCCAGCGCCAGTAACGCCGGGATATCTTCAATGGCATGCTGCCCGTCGGCATCCACCTGCACCGCATGCGTGAAGCCCGCTTGTGCGGCTTCACGCAAGCCACGGATCACCGCTTCGCCTTTTCCGGCGTTCTGCGGCAGGCGGATCAGCGTCAGGTTGCTGTCGCCACGCGCCAGCGCTTCCAGAATGATTGGCGTATCGTCAGTGCTACCATCATCCACCACGAAAACCCGCAGGCCCGCAGGCTGTAAGCGAGTCAATACGTTGGACATGGTTGCGCCGTGGTTATAACAAGGGATCACCACACAAGGGGTAAACGTTAACGACATAGGCGAATTTTCCCGCTGCTGCAGAGGTGGCGCACTTCACCTTCATGGCGATGATAGCTGAAGGTCAATTGCTGTTTTTCTTCGTGCCAGTCGAGCACCAGCGTGACGACATTGTCCGGCAGTAGAGGCGCCCGGAACTTCACGCTTTGAATGCTGTGAAAACGGTGCTCCGGCGCCAGCAGGGTGGTGGCGTAGTGCATCGCCCAGTCGAGTTGTGCAACGCCGGGAAGCAGAGGCTGAATGGCAAAGTGACCACGAAACCAGAACAGTTCCGGCTCCAGTTGGATCACGATTTCCGCGTGTTGTGGTTGCGCCTGATGGCGTTCAATTTCATGGGGTTTCATGAAATAACTCCTGTAGTTGCGCATAAACCCGCTTGTTCATACTGTTGACCGGGATCTCATCAAGAATTCGCCAGTAGCGCGGCACTGCCACCGGCTCCAGCCATGGGATAAGCGCCCGCCGCCACGACAGCTCAAGGGCTTTACTGTCGCTGTGTTGCCATTGCGTGCGCATCTCATCGTCCAGCACCAGCAGAACACCCACACCCTGACGACCGCCACGGGAGACCGGTAGCGCCGCCGCTTCACGTATACCGCCCAGCGCCAGAACGCGGCGTTCGATCTCGCTAAGTGAAATGCGCTTCTCTTCGATTTTGACCACCCGACCACGGCGACCGGCAATCAGGAAAGTGCCGCTGGCATCAAAAATCAGCTCATCGTCCAGCAACAAGCCATCGGGTTCAGGAATGAGCGGTGAATGCGCGCGAAAGCTCTCCGCTTCCTGTTCGATGGTCACGCCGGGGAACGGCAGCCATGAGATGTTATCCTGCTGGCGATAGCGCCAGGCAAGGATCCCGGTTTCGGTGCTGCCATAGATTTCATCCGGCCAGACGCCCAGCCAGTTCGCCGTTTCCTGAACATCGCGCCAGGGCAGCATGCCGCCCGCCGAGAGGATAAGCGACACGGGCGGAGGCGAGAGCCGGGGATCGAGACGTTTTAAAAATGCCGGACTGCTGATAAACGCATAACGGTGCTGCCCGTCGAGCGCAGCAAGTTGCTCAGCGTAATAGAGCATGGCGGCATGCAGCGGCAACCCGAGCGACATTGGCAGAAAGATACGAAACGTCAGACCGTACAGATGCTGCGGCACCACGGAGGCGACAACACGGCACCCGGCCAGGCGATCGGCAAAGCGCGCAGCCAGTAACGCGGCTTCTTTGTCCAGACAGGCGATGGGTTTGATAACCCGACGTGGCTGACCGGTGGAGCCGGAGGTAAAAAGCTCAACATAGGCATCTTCGCGCAGTGCGGGAAAGGTGGGCGCATCTGCGGCCTGCCTGTTGTCGGACGCCACTACATAGTGTGGCCCTTCCCAGTTCAGCGGCCGGTCGCTTAGCACCCCGTCGAACAAGGATTGTTGCTCTGCCAGCAGCGATACCCGGCTATGACCAGGGATGACCGGGGTTTTACCCGCGTGCAGCGAGGCTAACAGCGCCACAATAAACAGGTAGCTATTTTCGAAACAGAGCGCCCAGCGTTCGCCAGGTTGCTGCGTTAATTGCGCCACGCATTGTGAAACGTCATGACGTAAATGTCCCAGCGTCCATGTTTGATCGCCAAGCCAGGCAATCGGCGTTTCGGCAGTGCGCGGGCTGTTTAGCCAGGCGGCGAAAGGAAGGGTCTTCATGTTGTCTCTCGTTTAATCACCTGGCGGCGCACCAGCCACTCTCCCACCATGAGTGCGCCCATCAGCAGGTAGGCGATCATCCCGTTCCAGGCTGTCCACAGACGCATATCGCCGTACAGGGCGGTAAACAGTGCAATGCCGCCGTTCAGCACAAAAAAGATGCACCAGATCTGCGTTACGCGGCGGGTATAACGTACGGCGGCGGCGGGTAACTGCGGTTCACGCAGGCGCGCCAGTCGTTCAACCAGCGGCATCGCCGTTGTGAGTGAACCGCCAAACACCGCCAGCATGATGAGATTGACCGCCACCGGGTAGTACAGCAGCAACTGGTGGGTTTTTAGCAGCCAGCTTGCCGCGCACAGCGCGATGCCCACGACCGCCACGCCGCCACTGACAGCGCGCAGTGGTGCTATCGCCTGCCGGGCTCGCCGTAAACGGAAAAGCAGCATTAGCGCCATCAGGGGCAGCAGCCAGTGCAAACTGTTATGCGTCAGGCCAAACCAGACCACAAATGGCCAACTGAGCATTAACAGGGCAGCGACCAGCCTGAGTCCCGATTGGAGGCGGGATCCGCGCATCGTGGTTTACTCTTCTTGCAGTAAACGTTCTACCGCGTCGACAACATCCTGTACGGTGCGCACGGCCTTGAACTCTTCCGGCTTGATTTTCTTACCGGTTTTCTTCTGCAGGTGCACAATCATGTCGACGGCGTCGATGCTGTCCAGCTCCAGGTCTTCATACAGCCGGGATTCCGGGGAGATATCCTGCGGGTCGATTTCAAACAGTTTGGTAAGAAGGGTGGAGACTTCCTGGTAAATTTCATTTTTCTCGATCATAGCGAACCCACCCTTATGCGCGTTGAGCCTGGATAAATGACGCCAGCGTGGCGACAGAGTAGAAGTGCTGACGCATCTCTTCGCTTTCGGCCGACAAGACCACGGCGTACTGGTTTTTAATCGCCAGACCTAATTCCAGCGCGTCAATAGAATCCAGACCCAGGCCATCCCCAAACAGCGCCACATCGGTGTCGATGTCATCGGCGCTCAGTTCATCCAGATTCAGTGTGTTGATGATGAGATTTTTAATTTCAAGATAAAGCTGTTGCATCATTCATTCCTAAAAAGGTGCAAAACCCGGTGTTAATTGATGCAGAAGATGCCGGTTCAACTGTCTTGCCGCCAGCGCCGGTTCTTGCGATTCCGCATCAAAAAATTGTTTTATTGCCACCCGTTCGCGTACTTCCACGGTAAACATGGGCTTATGGGGTGGGACGTCATACCATCGGCTGTGTTTATCCAGCAGATGTTCACTACAGTGGATGACCACGATGCGTAGATCACAACCGCAGCGCACAGCAATATTCGCCGCGCCGCGTTGCAGTGTCATTGCCTCTCCCGGGCGTGTTCGCGTACCTTCCGGGAAGATGAGAATCGTATCGCCCTGTTGCAGGCGCTGCTCACAGGTGGGAAGCAGGGCATCCGCCTGACTGTTAATCAGGTAGTCCGCCGCTTTTACCACGCCGCCAAGAAAGGGATTGCGCAGCAGCGCACTTTTAACCAAGCAGTCGGTTTCCGGCATCACTGATGCCAGCAGAACATAATCAATAAGCGTAGGGTGGTTGGCCACCACCAGACAACCGCGTTCATGACGCAGGGTTTCTACGCCGTGGATGCGGTAATCCAGTGCGCCTGTTGCTTTCGCGGTGTTTAAAAACAGACGGAAACTGGCGGCAATACTGCGGCGTGCGAGGCGGCGGCGCGTTGCTTTGTCGCGCACGGCAATCAGCAACAGGTTAAACCACACCAGCGACAGCAACAGCCCACCGATGCCAAACAGCGCAAAGCACAAGCCGGTCATCAGCAAGCGCCAGAACCAATTCAGGCGAGAGGCGAGACGTTTCATGCGCGGCTCCAGTGCCAGTTCAAACGCTCGCCGGGAATCATGAATTCACGCTCTTCGCGCAGATAATGTTGTAAAAATTGCACGCTTTGGGGTAGCCGTGGCTCACCTTCACAGATTGCCGCTTCACTGGTGCATTGCAGGTCTTCACCGGCTTCAAAGACCAGCGCGACGGCATAGGCCCAGGTTGGCATATCCGGGGGCAATCCGGGGTGATAAAACGCCGGGAGCGCGCCATCGAAATCCACCATCAGTACGCGCTGATAACCCGCCTGCAAAAAGCAGATGACTTCACATAGCCCCTGCTGGAAGGTATCCAGCCCGGCGGAAAGCGAAGAGGAGACGATAGGTTGTTGGGCAGCAATAGTGAGGTTCCCCACAGCCGAGTTGTGCACCGACATCGCGAAATCGGTCGGCTAGAGATCCTGCCCCATCGCCAGCGCTTGCAGAATGCGGAAGTTACGCTCCAGCTCACCGTGGCGGCTGGTAAAGACCACGGCCTCTACCTGATGCTGGCGCAGCAGCGTGATGCCGCATTCAACGGCCAGCCGACTGCCTGAGCTGAGACGACGCGCGGTCATCATGGGCAGTGCGGTCAATTTTGCCTGGGGTAACGCCGGATCGATAGCGTCGAGGTTTTGTGACCATTCCCGCCACTGCGCCGCTTCACTTAATCCCGGCGCACGAGCCTGCCAGTCGGTAATCTTGAGTGCAAATTTCATCAAACGCGCGTCCGCGAAAAAACGTGATATCCAGTGATGCCGTTTCGGGCATCATGGCGGCGCGGGCGCCGCCCTTTCTTATTTTTTATGACATATCAATAAGGTATGCCCCACCCCGAGGTTATCGAGGCGCTTTTCAACGCCGAAGCCCGCCATGTCGAGATAGCGCAGGAAATTCTCCGCGCTGTAAAAACGGCTGTTGCCATTCGCCATACAGGTAAAGTACAACGACGTTGCGTTTAAACTGAATGCCGCAGCATCAAATTTTTGCGCATCCCAGAACAGTTCCATCACACACAGTCTGGCATCCGGTTTCATGACCTGGGCTATCTTACTTAAGATGCCAACAATCTGTTCCGGGGAGAAGCAGTCCAGGAACTGGCTCATCCACCAGATATCCGCTGCGTTGGGCAGCGGCGCGTCACCCAGCATATCAATTGCATGGAAGCCGATCCGCGAAGCGAGTCCCGCTGCGTTGACGTTTTGCTGCGCCAGGGCGATTTGCTCCGGCAGATCCAGCAAGGTTACCGCGACGTTTTCGTCATATTTGCAGCAACTGATTGCCCACTTTCCGGTATTACCGCCTATATCGTACAGATTTGCCGGCTGGCTGGCGAATATATGCGGTAACGCTGCGTTAAACGCCGCATCGGAATAGTAATGGTCAAAAGCAAACCAACTTTCCCGTGCCGGGTTCGGTAATTGCGATAATGCCGGGTAAATGGTCGGCCATTCGCCAAACACGCGCAGCCCCGCAGGTTTTCCCTGTTTTAGCGCCTCGTCAAGGAAATAGAGTCCCTGATAACAAACATCCTGCGAAAAATCCATATTCACACGCGTCATTGTATCATGGAGCAGGAAGTGTCCGACTTTGGCAAGATAAAAACGATTTGCACTGCGCGTGATAATTCGTCCACTAAGCGCCATGTCGAGTAATACACTCGCGGCATATTCATCGGCTTCGCTCCCGAGAACAATTTCATCAAGGGTTGCGCCCTGATTTCCTTGCTTATCGAGAAAATCCAGCAACCCAAACTTACGCAGACAAACTGCCGTCTGGAATAGCATCGGGGCAAAAGCAATACGCTGCGCTTCCGCTATTGCTTCGAGCGCGCTGAACGGATCCTGTTCATACATGGCGTATACAACCTTATTAAATGCATCAGGATTATCGGACCGTTACCAGCCCGACTTTAGACAGGATGGCAATTAAAGCGCGGCGCCTGAAGCCAAATTCTGCTGAATTTGTTTATCGAGGGTGTTCACCCAAGTGTTGTATTTTTTATGGATTCGACCATCAGACGCTTTCAGGTTCAGGCTGTTTGCGTAGTTAATGGAGTAGCTGTCTGCAGCGTAAGTAATACGAATTTCGGCAACGTGGCCGCGGTTATCCAGACGACCTGTGATAACGCCTGGGCCAGCATCGTTCATAACCCACTGACGTTGTTGACCCGCTTTCAGAATAGCGGCGCGCACCTGAGATTGAGTGTGACCTGCGCTGACCGGGGCGTCGATATTTTGCACAATAGCGGTACGCGCACAACCTGCCAGTGCTCCGGCTACGGCAATCACTGCCAGGAATTGAACAATCTTCTTCATGAGAACTCCGTATCAAATAATTTAAGATTGAAGACACACTTACTTTCTGGAATTAATCCAACGCCATGATGAAAATGGAAAATACTGCCAATAAAAACGGTGCAGATTGCCATTTTTGTTTGCGAATATTGGGTTTTTTTAAAGTGAGTGATACTGCTGCCCGGCTTTTTATAAGCATATTGCCAAATTTTGTGGAGTCAGTCGGGGTGGGCGAATAATAAAATATCATTGTGTACAGTGCAACCATAATGATAAGAGGATATCAATGGTTATATATTACTAATCGTATGTATTACAGGCTGTTAGCTTGATTCTGATGCGGGTAATTATTCTGGTTATAAAATTGTTATATTTATTTAATTAGCTTAAGGTAAATTCCAGGCGTTTTAAGTGGTGCATTGTTTATCGTTAAAACGCCTGCAATAAAGCAGGCGCAATTATTTTCTTTACTTTAACGTTAATAAGATAAATATAAAACTACCCCCGTTGGTAGGTCATTTATCCTGGCAAGCGGCTTTTAGGTCTGCCTGGCCCGAGCAAAATAGCCAGTTTGCTCCCCCCGGTGGTGGTCTCCATCCAGATTTTACATACGCTGGTGAGGGGAACCGACAACAGCATTCCTACCGGGCCGAGCAGCCAGCCCCAGATTAATAATGATAAAAATACCACCAGCGTCGACATGCCAAGGCGGTGGCCCATCATACGGGGCTCCAGGATATTGCCGATGATCATATGCACGACCAGAAAGAGCGCACCCACCAGCAGGCATTCGTAAACGCCATTAAAAAGTAATGCCTGGAGCATGGGCGGAATAGCGGAGATCACGGAGCCAATATTGGGAACATAGTTGAGTAAAAACGCCAGTACTCCCCACATCAATGCGAATTGCACATCCAGCAGTACCAAACCCAGCCAGACAATGACCCCGGTCCATAAACTGAGCAAGGTTTTCAGTGCCAGATAGTGCGACACGCCCTTCAGCGCCCGGTGCAGTCCGGCAATGTGGATCTGCGGGTTGTGCAGCGCGAAACGCAGTTTATAAGGCACATGGCGGACTTCAAAGAGCATAAATACGACGGTCATTACCAGCAGGAGGATGCTGGCCATGGCGTTGGAGAGTTGGGTCATCATCGTGGTGGCAAACGTCATCACGCGATCGGAATCCATCCGTTGCAGCATGCGTTCCGGCGACATATGCAGGTTGAGGAACGGTACCATTTGCTGCAGATCGAGGAATTTGCGCGTTAATTCGCGGTTATATTTTGGCAACAGGGTCATAAAGTCGTTTATCGACGCGGCCAGCACGCCGACCAGCGCGGTGAGGACGATCAGCATAACCAGAACGACGATGGCGATAGCGACCGGGCGCGACAGTTTCCGGCGGATAAACCAGCGGACTAACGGGTTGAGTACGATGGCAAAAAAGAGCGCCAGTAAAAGTTGCACGATAATATCGGCGGCAGCATGGATACCGGCGAGGATCACCACCAGCGCAGCCAGTTTTAAGAGAATATGTAAACCCGCCTGATCAGGCTGAGGATATGTCATATGTACGTCCTTATGTCATTTTGCCTGTTCAAGTGTAGTGCCTTGTAAGGTCTTCGCCTGACGACGATATTCTTAAAGTGAATGCTGATTTCTGTGCGCTGACGTGGTAATAGTGAAACACTGTTGTAAATATCTGGATTTCACTCTCATGCCTGAAAACGCCGCTGAATCGGCGCTTAGCGGATGGCGTCTTAATCTGCGGATTTTGTCCGTCGTTATTTTTAACTTCGCAAGCTACCTCACTATCGGCCTGCCGCTGGCCGTGTTGCCTGGCTATGTCCATGATGTTATGGGGTATAGCGCCTTCTGGGCCGGTTTGGTCATCAGTTTACAATACTTCGCTACGCTGCTTAGCCGACCGCATGCCGGGCGTTATGCCGATGCGCTGGGGCCGAAAAAGGTGGTGGTGTTTGGCCTGTGCGGCGCGTTTCTGAGTGGACTGAGCTACATGTTAGCGGGGATGGGTAGCAGCCATGCCGGTATCCTTAGCCTGGTGTTGCTGTGCCTCGGGCGTGTCATTTTGGGGATCGGCCAGAGCTTTGCCGGAACCGGAGCCACTTTGTGGGGCGTCGGTGTGGTTGGCTCTGTACATATTGGGCGCGTTATTTCCTGGAATGGCATTGCGACGTACGGTGCGATGGCGCTTGGTGCCCCGCTTGGAGTGCTCTGTTATCGCTATGGTGGTTTAGCCGGGTTATCACTCACCATTATGGGGGTGGCGCTGTTGGCGATTTTGCTGGCGCTGCCGCGCCCGGCAGTGAAAGCCAGTAAAGGCAAACCGTTGCCGTTTCGCGCCGTACTGGGCCGCGTGTGGGTGTATGGCCTGGCATTGGCGCTGGGCTCTGCGGGCTTCGGTGTTATCGCCACTTTTATTACCCTTTATTACGATGCGCAGGGCTGGGAAGGGGCGGCCTTCGCCCTGACACTGTTCAGTGTTGCGTTTGTGGGCACGCGTCTGCTGTTTCCGAACGGCATTAACCGCTTCGGCGGGTTGAATGTGGCGATGATCTGCTTTGCGGTGGAAACCATCGGCCTGGTGCTGGTAGGGCTGGCGGCGGATCCGTGGATGGCGAAGCTTGGCGTCTTCCTTGCTGGCGCGGGTTTCTCACTGGTCTTCCCTGCACTTGGTGTGGTGGCGGTGAAAGCCGTACCGCAGCATAACCAGGGTTCTGCACTGGCCACCTATACGGTGTTTATGGATTTGTCGCTCGGTATTACCGGGCCGCTGGCAGGGTTGTTGATGGCCTGGTCCGGGGTCTCAATGATTTATCTGGCGGCGGCTGGACTGGTGGCGATAGCGCTACTGCTGGCGTGGCGATTGAAGTTACGTCCAACATTGGAGTAATGCCTGGTATCACGGAGATCCGCAATAAAAAAGGAACCCGAAGGTTCCTTTTTTCATTTCTGGCGCGGTGTTAATTCACCACGATGGTATTGATAATGTTTTCTGCCGCGGTTTGCGCTTGCTGCTGGTTGTCCGCCGGCAGCGTCACCTGCAGGGTCAGCAGTTTATTATCGACCTTACCCAGTACCACAGAAGACCATGCAGTCTGACCTTTGGCGGAGATAATGCTATCGAGCTGTTGCAGGGGCTGGCCTTTCAACTCAATGGATTTATTGGTCACCACTTGCAGTTGCGGATCGCGGCTGCGCTGCTGATCTTCCAGGCGTTTCGCCAGTGCGGCGAGATCTTCCTGCGTGTTGTCGCCCACAATCACAATCACGGCTTTTTGCCCGGTAGCGTCGGAGTAGACGTGCATATTGTTAGCCTGTGTACCCAGTTTGCCACTCTGATCGGTCATATCTGCCGGAAGCGAGAAGCTGAGTTTGCCGTCGAGCAGCGTGACGGGCTGACCGTTGGCGTTGCTTTCAGCGGCGGCGCCCTGAACAGGTTTTTTGCTGTCGCTGTTATCACAGGCCGCCAGCCCCATTACCAGCAGGCCAATACCGACATATTTCACCAGATTCCGCATTGACTTCATCCTTTCAATAAACAGCCATAACGGCTCATCAGTGCATCTTATCATAACTGATAAGCCGTACCTTTAGCTGGCCTGTAATGCGGGAATTTCAGATTTGTCTGCCAGTCTTTTCAGCAACATATTCAAAAGCACACCGTACATCGGCAGGAAGAACGCGATGCTGATAATCACTTTGAAGCCGTAGTCCACCAGCGCGATTTCCATCCAGTGCTGCGCCATAAACGTATCCGGGCTGTGCCAGAAGGCAATAAAGAAGAATGCAACGGTGTCGCTGGCGTTGCCAAAAACGGTTGATGCGGCAGGCGCCAACCACCAGCGACGGTTCTGACGCAGGCGGTTAAATACGTGTACATCAAGAATCTGACCCAGCGCATAGGCCATAAAACTGGCGGTGGCGATACGCGCCACAAACAGATTGAAGTGGGCGAGTGCACCAAAGCCCTGCCAGGAACCCATATAGAACAGGGAGGAGATCACATACGAAGCCAGCAACGCCGGAACCATCACTGCGAAGATAATCCGCCGTGCGAGGGGCGCGCCGAAAATGCGTACGGTTAAATCCGTCGCCAGGAAGATAAACGGGAAACTGAATGCGCCCCAGGTGGTGTGGAAACCAAAAATGGCAACCGGCAACTGGACCAGATAGTTACTGGAGATGATCACCAGCAGGTGAAAAAGCGAAAGCCAGAACAGCGCCTTCATGCGCTGCGAGTGCGAAAATTGCGTCATATTGTGACCTTTTTGGTAAATGGGGTGAGGGAACCCAGTACTTTTTATGCTCTGTCAAACAGAGCCGCCGCATGATACTGCAATCATCACCGGATGCAATGGCTATTTTTAACGCAATCGTTAACCTTGCTTGCGTCACAAAAAAGGCAGCGTAAACTAATGCGGTTTTTTCCGTTGTGAGATGAAAATGACCGATCCGTTTACCACTGCCGACCATACGCTGGACGCTCAGGGCCTGCGCTGTCCGGAGCCGGTAATGATGGTGCGCAAAACCGTACGCAACATGCAGGTTGGCGAAACATTACTGATTATTGCCGACGATCCGGCAACCACCCGCGATATTCCCGGCTTTTGCCGTTTTATGGAACATGAGCTGGTCGCCGGGCAAACCGAGACGCTGCCGTACCGCTATGTAGTGCGTAAAAGCCACTAATCTTTGCGGCGCAACAGGCGCAGGGCGTTGGCGGTCACCAGCACCGTCGCGCCCGTATCCGCCAGCACCGCCAGCCACAATCCCGTTATTCCCAGCAGCGTCGTCACCAGGAATATGGCCTTCAGTCCCAGCGCCATGGCGATGTTCTGCCGGATATTGCTGTGTGTGGCGCGCGCCAGGCGGATCATCTGACCAAGACCGGTCAATCGGTTATGGGTTAATGCTGCATCGGCAGTTTCCAGTGCGACGTCTGTGCCGCTACCCATTGCAATGCCAATGGCGGCGGCTTTCATTGCCGGCGCGTCGTTAATACCATCGCCCACCATCGCCAGCGGCGCATGCTGGTTTAATGTTTGTACGACGCTGACTTTATCTTCCGGCAGCAGCCCGGCGCGGAAATCCAGTGCTAATTCCCCGGCAATCGCCGCCGCTGCACGCGGGTTATCGCCGGTGAGGATCACGCCTTGTACCCCTAACGCATGGAGCGCGGCTATGGCTTCTTTGGCGTCGTCACGCAGCGTATCCTGCAATGCCAGCGTCCCTATCACTTCTCCGTCACGCTGTACCACAACCACCGTCTGACCGTGGCTTTCCTGGCGATTAATCTGCGCCAGTAACGCGCTGTCCAGCATGCCTGCGGCGAGTTTGTCCGGCGCGCTGATGTGGATGGTGCGCCCGTTTACTTCGGCCTCAATACCTTTCCCGGCCAGAGCGCGCTGCGCCTGCGCATCGGGAATGGCGAGCTGGCGACGCTGAGCTTCCTGCACGATGGCCTGCGCCAGCGGGTGGGTGGAGCCTTGTTCAACAGCGGCGCTCAGTGTTAACAGTTCCTCTTCGCTGCACCCGCTCAGCGGGTTTAACGCGGCGACCTGCGGTTTCCCGATGGTCAGCGTACCGGTCTTATCAAAAGCAATCTGGCGGATGCTGCCCAGTTGCTCCAGCGCTGCGCCGCCTTTGATCAGTGCACCGCGTCGAGCCGCTGCTGCAAGGCCGGAGGTAATCGCCGCCGGGGTGGAGATCACCAGTGCGCAGGGGCAGCCAATCAGCAACAGCGCCAGACTTTTGTAGATCCACTCCAGCCAGGGCGCGGAAAACAGTAACGGAGGCAGGAGGGCGACCAGCAGTGCAACTCCCATTATCACAGGCGTGTAGAGGCGACTAAAGCGATCGATAAAGCGTTCAATCGGCGCGCGACGCTCTTCCGCTTCTTCAATCAGTTTCAGGATACGGTCAATGGCGCTTTCACCGGGTCGGGAAACCACTTCCAGCGTGACCAGCCGATCAACGCTGGTCGCCCCGGCGGGAACCGCCTCGCCGCTGGCGCGTTCAACCGGTACGGATTCACCGGTGAGTGCGCTTTCATCAAAGCTGGCAAACGAAGACAGCAAACGGCCATCCGCCGGTAAACGACCACCAGCAGGGACTTCAATCGTATCGCCGGGTTGCAGTTCGCTGGCTGCCACCGTCTGACGTTCACCGTTGCGCAGGCGGGTTGCGGTGTCCGGTTTCAGCGCCATCAATGCGCTGACGCCACGGCGTGCGCGGCTGGCAGCCCAGCCTTCAAGGCGCTCGCCAATTAAAAACAGCATCAGCACCATGGCGGCTTCGGCAGTGGCACCAATAAACAGCGCACCGATGGCGGCGACGCTCATTAACGTTTCGATGGCGAACCAGGAACCGCTTTTCATCAAGCGCAGCGCCTGACGGGCGATAGGCCACAGGCCAACAAGCGTAGTGGCGATAAATGCGGCCTGGCCGAGCGGATGGTTGAACTGCTCTAGCAACCAGCTTATTGCCATCATGACGATCAACAGGAGCAGCGGCAGGTTTTCGCGCAGGCTCGAAGGAGGCGCTTCCGGCGCACTGTGTTCGCCTCGCAACTGATAACCCGCCTGCTGTACCGCCTGTTCGACCTGTGTACGTACATCACGGTTAGCCACGACAGTGAGTTTTTCTGTGGCGAAGGCAACCTGCACCAGGCCGATGCCATCAAGCTGGCGTACGGCGTTTTCCACTTTACGGGCACAGGCGGCACAATCCATACCGGAGACCTGCCAGCTATAACGCTCACCTTCGGCGCTCACCGGGGCAGCAACGGTGTTTTCGCAGGTTTCGTCGGCACAACACGGTTGCGGTTTTTCCGGCATCGGGCGCAGTTTGACCGCCGCGAACTGCGGGGCTTTTTTCGGTTCAGGCTGCGGTGTGGGGGTCGGCATTGCATCCTCCGGTTAATGATAATTTTCTCATTAACCAGAGTATGCACTCTGGAGTCGACTCCAGAGTCAAGCTTTTTAAATATACAGAGAGCGAACGATCAGAAAATGCCCGGCGAAGTAGCAAGCGGACGCAATAGCGTTATCGGCGCTAAAGCGCTTACGGTAGTGGCTGCCCAGCCAGACCACATTGCCGAGCAGCAGCAGCGTGGCACCAACAAATGCAGACAGCGCAGGGCTTGTCGGACGGAAGAACCACAGTTCACCCGCCAGCCAGACCATCACTAACGTCATGGCAATAAAGGTGAGCACCGGTAGGCGCAACTCTTCCAGCCGCGTCCAAATCACCGCCACCAGCAGTGCGCCAATCACCAGCAACACCAGCGGCAATGGCCAGAAGAAGGAGAGCGTCATTTGGCTGGCGAAGTAGATGGTATAAAGCAGATGAGCAAGGAAAAATGCCCCAATGGCGTAGAGCATTTTTTGCCGTGGCAGAAGCGTCAGCGCATCCCCGACCAGTGAAGCGCACAGACCCGCCAGCACAAGGTAGCTGATGGCATCGAACATCGGGGCTTGCCAGGCCAGCAACAACAGGAGAAGTAAGGTAACGGGTTTGAAAACCCAACGCTGCCAGGCCGGGCCGCGGTAGGAGGCGTCGACATACAACCAGGCGGATAAACAGACAGCAATAAATGACCACAGCATAATTAAGTCCCTGTATCTTTTAGCGTTGCGTGAATCTCTCTTACTCAGTGTAGTGGCGGGGAAAGGGGGATGACAATGCTGACTCCCCCACTATGGACGTAATTCCGCTTTTTCTGACCGGCTTATTTCTTCGCTTTGAGCCTTTCTTGCCAGATCAACAGCTCGAAAACGCCGAACAGGAAGATACGGATCTGTTCTGCTTTGCTCATCTGCGGACCGTCTTTCGGCAGTGCACTTTTCAGCATAGTAGCCTGCAAAGCGTGCATAAACACGGTGAATACCAGCGCGACGTTGACAAAAATATTCAGTGGGCGCGGAAAGGGTTTAATTAAGTTCCACAGCAAAAAGGCCCAGATGCACAGCATCAACAGACGGCCCAAATTAATCAGCAGCGGCATGCTTCTCTCCTTGTACTGCGCGGTGATAGAGACGGTAAGCCACCTGACCCGCGACTTTTTCCCGATACAGTTGCCAGTGCGCAGGCACCGGCGGTTGCCCATTTTCCACTTCGCTTTCTATATAGATTAACGCGTCATCAGCGAGCCAGCCGTTGTTTTCCAGCAAGCGTAGCGTCTCTTCCAGCATGCCTTTACGAAAGGGTGGATCGATAAACACAATATTGTGCGGGGTGCCCGGCGCGGCTAAAAAGCTCAGCGTATTGGTGTTAACGACGGTTGCATTCGTTGCTTTCAGCGTAGCCAGATTCTGTTGCAATTGTTGCGCGACGCTGCGCTCCATCTCCAGCAGGGTGGCACGGGCAGCGTAGCGCGACAGTGCCTCCAGCCCCAGCGCGCCGCTTCCGGCGAAGCAGTCGAGACAGTGGGCGTCTACCATTGAGGGTGCCAGCCAGTTAAACAATGTTTCACGCACGCGGTCGGTGGTTGGGCGCAGGCCGGGGCTGTCGGGCACCGGCAGTTTTCGGCCTCGCCACTGCCCGCCGATAATGCGTATCTGGCCGCTGGCGGCACGGTTGGGTTTCTTCATGGTTTTCGCTTTGCTCATCATTTCGGCCTGCTATTCTAGCGACCCGGAGAAGGACGTTAAACCCTAATCCTCAAGTCGTGATGCGAGTTCAGGAAAGTGGTAGACTATCCGACTAATTAACAAATGTTTTCAGTCCTGGTCGTGCAGACGGGCTGCGCCATGAATCAATCGCGAGGAGTGTGGTCGCCAATGGCAAATGAGAAGAAACGTGGCTTTTTTTCCTGGCTTGGCTTTGGGCAGAAAGAGCAGGCTGATGAGGCGCAAACCGAACAACAGCCTGTCACTGAGCAGCCGGTTGACGAGACGCCGGTAGCTGAGCCTGCCGACAGTGAAAAATTCGCCGAAGAGGTCGTAGCGGTAAGCGAAACGCTCAGCCACGAAGCACCGTCTCCGGAACCGGTAGCGGAAGAGACGCGCGCGCAGCTTGAACACGAAGAGCTGCCGCTGCCGGAAGAGGTGGTTGAGCAGGAGAGCGGCGCTGAAGAGTGGATGTCGGAAGCTGAACCACACGCGGAAGCGCACGTTGATGCTGAAGACAACGACGCACCGCTGAGCGACGAAGAGCTGGAAGCCCAGGCGCTGGCGGCGCAGGCGGCTGAAGAAGCGGTTGTGGTGGTGCCGGTGGACGAGACGGCGATTGAACAGGAGAAACCGACGAAAGAGGGTTTCTTTGCGCGTCTTAAACGCAGCCTGCTGAAAACAAAAGAGAATCTCGGATCCGGATTTATCAGTCTGTTCCGCGGGAAAAAGATCGACGATGATCTGTTTGAAGAGCTGGAAGAGCAACTGCTGATTGCGGATGTGGGCGTGGAAACCACGCGTAAAATCATCACCAATCTGACAGAAGGCGCCAGCCGCAAACAACTGCGCGACGCCGAAGCACTGTATGGTTTGCTGAAAGATGAGATGAGCGGGATCCTTGCAAAAGTGGATGAGCCGCTCAGTGTCGAAGGCAAAACGCCGTTTGTTATCCTGATGGTTGGCGTGAATGGTGTGGGGAAAACTACCACCATCGGCAAGCTGGCGCGTCAGTTTGAGCAACAGGGCAAATCGGTCATGCTGGCGGCGGGGGATACCTTCCGTGCGGCAGCGGTGGAACAGCTCCAGGTGTGGGGCCAGCGCAATAATATTCCGGTGATTGCTCAGCATACCGGCGCGGATTCCGCCTCGGTGATTTTTGACGCTATCCAGGCGGCGAAGGCGCGTAATGTGGATGTGCTGATTGCCGATACCGCAGGGCGTTTGCAGAACAAATCGCACCTGATGGAAGAACTGAAGAAAATCGTCCGCGTGATGAAAAAACTGGACGAAGATGCGCCGCACGAAGTGATGCTGACGATTGACGCCAGCACCGGGCAAAATGCCATCAGCCAGGCCAAACTGTTCCACGAAGCGGTAGGGTTAACGGGGATTACGTTGACCAAGCTTGATGGTACGGCCAAGGGGGGCGTGATCTTCTCGGTGGCGGATCAGTTTGGCATTCCTATCCGTTACATTGGTGTCGGCGAGCGTATTGAGGATCTGCGTCCGTTTAATGCGGGCGATTTTATTGAGGCACTTTTTGCCCGAGAGGATTAACAATGATTCGCTTTGAACACGTCAGCAAAGCCTATCTCGGTGGGAGACAAGCGCTGCAGGGGGTGACCTTTCACCTGCAGCCGGGCGAGATGGCCTTTCTGACCGGGCATTCCGGTGCGGGGAAAAGCACCCTGCTGAAGCTTATCTGCGGGATTGAGCGGCCCAGCGCCGGGAAAATCCTTTTCGGCGGCCATGATATTACCCGTCTGAAGAACCGCGAAGTGCCGTTTTTGCGCCGCCAAATCGGCATGATTTTTCAGGATCACCATCTGTTGATGGATCGTACGGTATTCGACAATGTGGCGATCCCGCTGATCATTGCTGGCGCCAGCGGCGATGATATTCGTCGTCGCGTCTCTGCGGCGCTGGATAAAGTGGGTCTGCTCGACAAAGCGAAAAGCTTTCCCATTCAGCTTTCCGGTGGTGAACAACAGCGCGTAGGGATTGCCCGTGCGGTGGTGAATAAGCCTGCCGTGCTGCTGGCGGATGAACCGACCGGCAACCTGGATGACGCGCTGTCGGAAGGAATCTTACGTCTGTTCGAGGAATTTAACCGCGTTGGGGTGACAGTGCTGATGGCGACGCATGATCTGGGACTGATTTCCCGGCGTTCGTATCGCATGCTGAGCCTGAGCGACGGTCATTTGCACGGAGGCCATGCGGGTGAATAAGCGTGATGCACTAAACCAGATCCGGCAGTTTGGCAGCAAGCTTGACCGTTTCCGTAAAGCGTCTGGTTCTTCTGGCGACAGCAACCGCAATGCGCCGCGTCGCGGCAAAGCGGCGAACAAAGCGCCATCGCGTAAGAGCAATGTGTTTAACGAGCAGGTGCGCTACGCCTGGCACGGCGCTTTGCAGGATCTGAAAAGTAAACCGCTGGCAACCTTCCTGACGGTAATGGTTATCGCCATCTCTCTGACGCTGCCCAGCGTTTGCTACATGGTGTACAAAAACGTCAACCAGGCGGCCTCGCAGTACTATCCGTCTCCGCAGATCACCGTTTACTTCGACAAGGCGCTGGATGATAACGCTGCTCAGCAGGTGGTAGGGCAGTTGCAGTCGGAGCAGGGAGTTGAAAAGGTGAACTATCTTTCCCGCGAGGATGCGCTTGGCGAGTTCCGCAACTGGTCCGGTTTCGGTGGCGCACTGGATATGCTGGAAGAGAACCCCTTGCCTGCGGTGGCGGTCGTGGTGCCGAAACTTGATTTCCAGACGCCCGATTCGCTTAACACCTTGCGTGACCGCATTTCCCGTATCCACGGCATTGATGAAGTACGCATGGATGATAGTTGGTTTGCGCGCCTGGCGTCACTCACCGGGCTGGTGGGGCGCGTGTCGGCGATGATTGGCGTATTGATGGTGGCGGCTGTCTTCCTGGTGATTGGCAACAGCGTGCGGTTGAGTATCTTCGCCCGCCGCGACACTATCAACGTGCAGAAACTGATTGGCGCAACGGATGGCTTTATTCTGCGCCCGTTCCTGTATGGCGGTGCGCTGCTCGGCTTCTCCGGCGCGTTCCTATCGTTGATCCTGTCGGAAATCCTGGTGATGCGTTTGTCATCGGCGGTGACCGAAGTGGCGAAAGTCTTTGGCACCCAGTTTGAATTGAGCGGTTTGTCGTTCGATGAGTGCCTGCTGTTGCTGCTGGTGTGCTCTATGATTGGCTGGGTCGCGGCCTGGCTGGCGACAGTGCAACATTTACGTCACTTTACTCCGGATTAGAAAAATTTTGGTATACTCTTTCCCGGCAATGCAGAATTCCGTTGCCGGGAAGGATACGGATTCCTTTGATCTTCCTTGCCACGGTTTTTTCATCCCGATGTCACAATTTGTGCGTAATTTATTCACAACCCTACAGGGAACTTGTGGATAAAATCACTGTCTGATAAAACTGTGAGTGCTATTCTCGTTGCTCAAAAACGCTGGCATGTTTGTTGCCTGATGGGGACTGACCGCCGCCAGTTGAAAGTGAATTGAGAGGATTTGAATGACCAAAGAAATGCAAACTTTAGCTTTAGCCCCTGTTGGTAACCTGGAGTCGTATATCCGGGCCGCTAACGCATGGCCGATGTTGACGGCTGATGAAGAGCGGGCACTGGCTGAAAAGCTGCATTACCAGGGCGATCTGGAAGCAGCGAAAAAGCTGATTCTGTCTCACCTGCGCTTTGTTGTTCATATTGCTCGTAATTACTCGGGCTATGGTCTGCCGCAGGCGGATCTGATCCAGGAAGGTAATATCGGCCTGATGAAAGCCGTGCGTCGTTTCAACCCGGAAGTGGGCGTGCGCCTGGTCTCCTTCGCCGTACACTGGATTAAAGCTGAGATCCACGAGTACGTATTGCGCAACTGGCGTATCGTGAAGGTCGCCACCACAAAAGCACAGCGTAAGCTGTTCTTTAACCTGCGTAAAACCAAGCAGCGTCTGGGTTGGTTCAATCAGGATGAAGTGGAAATGGTTGCCCGTGAGCTGGGCGTAACCAGCAAAGACGTGCGTGAAATGGAATCGCGTATGGCCGCCCAGGACATGACCTTTGATATGTCGCCTGATGACGATGCGCAAGACAGCCAGCCAATGGCACCGGTGCTTTATCTGCAGGATAAATCGTCTAACTTTGCCGACGGCATTGAAGACGATAACTGGGAAGAGCAGGCCGCTAACAAACTGGTCGATGCGATGCAGGGGCTGGACGAACGTAGCCAGCAGATTATTCGCGCCCGCTGGCTGGACGAAGAGAATAAGTCCACGTTGCAGGAGCTGGCCGACCGTTACGGCGTGTCTGCCGAGCGTGTGCGTCAGTTAGAAAAGAACGCGATGAAAAAACTGCGCGCCGCTATCGAAGCGTAAGCGAATTGCAGTGAAACAAGCCGGGACGGCGTCAGCCTCTCCCGGCTTTTTGTTGTCTGTTTGTTCCTGTCTTCGCCTTCATCCCATGTTATCCCGCCGTTTCGTCCCGTCATTCACCACTTCTTGTTTCTGTCACATCGCAACATAAAAGCTGTCCTGTCGGTGTTCCATCGCTTGCGCGAAACTGAGTGAAATATCGCATTGCTAAAGGCGCTATATACTTGGTAAGCGGGCATACACAGACAGGGGACATCAAGGTGAAAAATAACGAATTACATCAACGCCGTTTACAGGCGACGCCGCGTGGAATTGGGGTGATGTGCGGGTTTTACGCCGAAAAAGCGGAGAACGCCACGCTGTGGGATGTGGAAGGCAACGAAGTGATCGATTTTGCCGCCGGTATTGCAGTGCTGAATACCGGACATCGCCATCCGAAAGTGATGGCGGCGGTAGAAAAACAGCTGCAGGCATTTACGCATACTGCCTACCAAATCGTGCCTTACGAAAGCTATGTGTCACTGGCGGAGCGCATCAATGCGCGCGTGCCGGTCACTGGCCCGGCCAAAACAGCGTTCTTCTCAACGGGGGCGGAAGCGGTGGAAAACGCGGTGAAAATCGCCCGTGCATATACCCGGCGCCCGGGTGTTATCACCTTCGGCGGCGGTTTCCATGGCCGAACCTTTATGACCATGGCCCTGACTGGCAAAGTCGCCCCTTATAAAATCGGCTTTGGCCCGTTCCCGGGTTCGATTTACCACGCGCAGTACCCAAACACCTTGCACGGCGTGAGCACGGGCGATGCGCTGAAAAGCCTGGAACGCATTTTTAAAGCCGATATCGCACCGGATCAGGTTGCCGCTATCCTGCTGGAACCGGTACAGGGCGAAGGGGGCTTTAATGTCGCACCTGCGGACTTTATGCAAGCGCTGCGTAAGTTGTGTGATAGCCACGGTATTTTATTGATTGTCGATGAAGTCCAGAGCGGGTTTGCCCGTACCGGCAAACTCTTTGCCTCGGAGTATTACGACGTCAAACCTGACCTGATCACCATGGCGAAGAGTCTGGCGGGCGGCTTGCCGCTGTCGGCGGTTGCGGGACGCGCGGAGGTCATGGACGCTCCTGCACCTGGCGGGCTGGGCGGCACCTATGCAGGTAACCCGCTGGCGGTGGCGGCAGCGCATGCGGTGCTGGATGTTATCGAAGAAGAGGATTTGTGCGAACGCGCTAATCACCTGGGTAAACATCTGGTGGAAGTGTTGAACAACGCCAAAACGCAGTGCCCCTATATCGCGGAGATTCGTGCGCAGGGGTCGATGGTGGCGGTGGAGTTTAACGATCCGAACACCGGCGCACCGTCGGCAGAATTTACGAAGCAGGTGCAGGATAAGGCGCTGGCGGCAGGGCTGTTACTGCTGACCTGCGGCGTTTACGGCAACGTGATCCGTTTCCTCTATCCATTGACCATTCCGGAAGTCCAGTTCCGTAAAGCGCTGGATATTCTCCAGCAGTCGCTGACGCACTAATTATTTAGCCGCCTTATGGGCGGCTTTTCCACAAACTGTCATCACGCTGTCGCACAACCTTCAAAATTGTTATTCCATATTCTGAAAATTGGGGTATGTTTTAGCAGAGTATGCTGCCAGTGCACGGGCAGAATCGCTAATAACTACTATCATATTCTTTGCTTATGTGTATAAGCAAAATAATGTGTCAAACAACAACATCACAACAAATAGCAATCACCATAACAATGGGGAATCTCAGGATGAAAATGAAGGGTAAAGCGTTACTGGCGGGATGTATTGCGTTAGCAATGAGCAACGTGGCATTCGCCAAAGATATTAAAGTTGCCGTTGTGGGTGCAATGTCCGGTCCGGTTGCGCAGTACGGTGACCAGGAATTTACCGGCGCTGAGCAGGCAATTGCCGATATCAACGCGAAGGGTGGGATCAAAGGCGACAAACTGGTTGCGGTGAAATATGACGATGCCTGCGACCCGAAACAAGCGGTAGCGGTTGCCAACAAAGTGGTTAACGACGGGATCAAATACGTAATCGGTCACCTGTGCTCCTCCTCCACTCAGCCAGCGTCTGATATCTACGAAGATGAAGGCATTCTGATGATTACGCCTGCAGCGACGGCACCAGAGCTGACCAGCCGTGGTTACAAACTGACGCTGCGCACCACCGGTCTGGACTCCGATCAGGGGCCGACCGCCGCGAAATACATTCTGCAGAGCGTGAAGCCGCAGCGTATCGCGGTTATTCATGATAAGCAGCAATATGGCGAAGGCCTGGCGCGCGCTGTGCAGGACGGGCTGAAAAAAGGCGGCGCGAACGTGGTGTTCTTTGACGGTATCACCGCGGGTGAGAAAGACTTCTCTACGCTGGTGGCGCGCCTGAAGAAAGAAAATATCGATTTCGTCTACTACGGCGGTTATCACCCGGAAATGGGTCAGATCCTGCGTCAATCACGCGCAGCAGGTCTGCAAACCAAATTCATGGGCCCGGAGGGGGTCGCCAACGTTTCCCTGTCTAATATTGCAGGCGACTCTGCGGAAGGCATGCTGGTGACCAAGCCGAAGAACTATGATCAGATCCCGGCAAACAAACCGATTGTGGACGCGATCAAAGGCAAGAAACAGGATCCGAGCGGCGCGTTCGTATGGACCACCTACGCGGCGCTGCAGTCGCTGGCTGCTGGCCTGAATCAGTCTGCCGATCCGGCAGCTATCGCAACCTGGCTGAAAGGGCACTCAGTGGATACCGTAATGGGGCCGCTGTCCTGGGATGAGAAAGGCGATCTGAAAGGTTTTGAGTTCGGTGTCTTCACCTGGCATGCTAACGGCACAGCAACCGACGCGAAATAAGCCTGAACTGACCGCAGCCTTTCGTGCCGCAGGCGCACTGGCTGCGCTCGCTTACCCCGTTTACTTATCTGTGTAGGTATCCGGGGAGAGCAGCAACCTGCCTGAGACGCCATATTCCCGGGCAAGGCGTTCTTCTAAGCCGGATGGAGATCTTCCCATCCGGCTTTTTTTAGCGTTTTTCCCAGCCGTTTTCTTGTGCGGTGAAGCCCAGTGTTTGGGTAAAGGCGGCCATCACGGCCCTGTCTTCCACACCAATATCCACTATCCACCAACTGGTTATCGCCGGATTATCGCGCATCACTTCTTCGACCAGATATTGCCCGATACCGCGACGGCGAGTGATATCGCGCACGCGAAGTGAATCCAGTGCGCCTTCGGTACCGCGTAATGTCACGCGTACGGCGGCCAGCAACCTGTCATTAAAGCGCGCCGCATAGATGCGGTGCGTGTCGTCCACGTCGAGCGACGCGGGGGAGTATTCCGGCCAGACTTTCGCTAAATCAATATGATCCTGCTCGGTAAAGTTCACCAGTCGGATGATAGTCAATTTCATGTACAGCTTGTCCAAAATGCAAAAGATAGTGTGAGTGTAAACAATTTCGTTTGGCCGGGTCTGTTAGTTTTTTATTTTTCATCTAACAGGCGAATAATTTTGCCGCAGCCTTCGGGGTAGCGTGAAACATTGGAGATCGAAAAACAGACAGGATTTTAACCTGATCAGTAGTGATTTATTCCGCTCTTTGTACCATTATTTTATGCTGAAGCCTGGCCTTTTTTTGTTTATCTCCGATTAAATACAGAATATTATCTCTGCTTAATCGCCTGAAAAATAGAGGATTTAGTCTGGTTTTTGCCAAAAGACTGCGCTAAACCATTAAAGGCACTGGTAAAAATAGCGTTGTACATTAAAAGTACAGAATGCTTTTTAACCATAAAAAAACAAAATATTTACACAACATCACGACAAGTGGGGATTTAAAAGAATGAGAAGGAACGCGAAGACAGCGATCGCGGGGATGGTTGCACTTGCGATGTCTCACGCGGCCATGGCGGCAGAGATTAAAGTCGCGGTTGTAGGTGCGATGTCCGGTCCTGTTGCGCAGTGGGGCGACATGGAGTTTAACGGTGCGCGGCAGGCAATCCACGATATCAACGCTAAAGGCGGGATCAAAGGCGACAAACTGGTTGCGATGGAATATGACGATGCCTGTGATCCGAAACAAGCGGTTGCTGTCGCTAACAAAATCGTTAACGACGGCGTGAAATATGTCATTGGTCACCTCTGTTCCTCATCAACGCAGCCTGCTTCCGATATCTATGAAGACGAAGGCATTCTGATGATCACGCCTGGCGCGACCAATCCGGAACTGACCCAGCGCGGTTATCAGCACATTATGCGTACCGCCGGGCTGGACTCCTCGCAAGGGCCGACTGCTGCAAAATACATCCTGAATACGGTGAAGCCGCAACGCATCGCCATCATCCATGATAAACAGCAGTACGGCGAAGGCCTCGCACGTTCCGTTCAGGACGGGCTGAAAGCGGGCGGAGCGAATGTGGTGTTCTTCGACGGTATTACCGCCGGTGAAAAAGACTTTTCTGCGCTGATTGCACGCCTGAAAAAAGAAAACATCGACTTTGTCTACTACGGTGGTTACTACCCTGAGATGGGGCAGATGCTGCGTCAGGCTCGCGCCAACGGCCTGAAAACCCGGTTTATGGGACCGGAAGGTGTGGGCAACGCGTCGCTGTCCAATATCGCGGGGGATGCAGCGGAAGGCATGCTGGTTACCATGCCGAAACGCTATGACCAGGATCCTGCGAATCAGGGCATCGTCGATGCGCTGAAAGCAGAGAAAAAAGATCCGAGCGGTCCGTATGTGTGGATTACCTATGCCGCCGTACAGTCGCTGGCGACCGCGCTTGAGCGGAGCAGCAGCGCCGAGCCGCTGGCGCTGATCAAAGATTTAAAAGCCAACGGGGCTAAAACCGTGATTGGGCCGCTGAACTGGGATGAAAAAGGCGATCTGAAGGGATTTGATTTTGGCGTTTTCCAATGGCACGCCGATGGTTCGTCGTCCGTGGCGAAATAACTGTCATCCCTCTCTCCGGGCGCAACGTCTGGAGAGATTTAAGAAGGTTATGTTATGTCCGAGCAGTTTCTTTACTTCTTGCAGCAGATGTTTAACGGCGTCACGCTGGGAAGCACCTATGCATTGATCGCCATTGGTTACACCATGGTTTACGGCATTATCGGTATGATCAACTTCGCCCACGGCGAGGTGTACATGATCGGTAGCTATGTCTCTTTTATGATTATCGCTGCACTGATGATGATGGGCATCGACTCCAGCTGGTTGCTGGTGGCGGCCGGTTTCGTCGGGGCGATTGTGATAGCCAGCGCTTACGGCTGGAGCATTGAACGGGTGGCCTATCGCCCGGTGCGTAACTCCAAACGCCTGATTGCGCTCATCTCCGCCATCGGTATGTCGATATTCCTGCAAAACTACGTCAGCCTGACCGAAGGTTCCCGTGACGTGGCGTTGCCAAGCCTGTTTAACGGCCAGTGGGTAGTCGGTCACAGTGAAAACTTTTCTGCCAGCATCACCACCATGCAGTTGGTTATCTGGATCGTGACGTTTATCTCCATGCTGGCGCTGACATTGTTCATCCGCTATTCCCGCATGGGGCGCGCTTGTCGCGCCTGTTCGGAAGACTTAAAAATGGCAAGCCTGCTGGGCATCAATACTGACCGCGTGATTGCGCTGACCTTTGTGATCGGCGCAGCAATGGCGGCGGTGGCGGGTGTGCTGCTGGGCCAGTTCTATGGCGTTATTAACCCTTACATCGGTTTTATGGCGGGGATGAAGGCGTTTACCGCGGCAGTGCTCGGCGGTATCGGCAGTATTCCTGGCGCTATGATCGGCGGGCTGATCCTCGGTGTGGCGGAATCCCTCTCTTCGGCGTATCTGAGTACCGAATATAAAGATGTGGTGTCGTTTGCGCTGTTGATCATGGTGTTGCTGGTGATGCCGACCGGTATCCTTGGCCGCCCGGAGGTTGAAAAAGTATGAAACCGATGCATTTTGCGATGGCGCTGCTTTCTGCTGCGCTGTTCTTCATCCTGGCGAGCGTCTTTATGGGCGTCCAACTGGAACTGGACGGGACCAAACTGGTGGTGAACACCGCTGCGCATATTCGCTGGCAGTGGGTATTTATCGGCACGGCGGTGGTCTTTTTCTTCCAGTTGTTGCGCCCGATGTTCCAGAAATCACTGAAGGGTGTCTCCGGGCCGAAGTTTATTCTGCCAGCTATTGATGGCTCAACGGTAAAACAGAAGCTGTTCCTGTTGGCGCTGCTGGTGATTGCCGTGGCGTGGCCGTTTGTGGTGTCGCGCGGTACGGTGGATATCGCCACCATGACAATGATTTATATCATTCTCGGTCTGGGCCTGAACGTAGTGGTGGGTCTCTCTGGCCTGCTGGTGCTGGGCTACGGTGGTTTCTACGCGATTGGCGCGTATACCTTTGCGTTGCTGAACCACTATTACGGTCTCGGTTTCTGGACTTGCCTGCCGCTGGCCGGTCTGGTCTCCGCCGCCGCGGGTTTCCTGCTTGGTTTCCCGGTGCTGCGTCTGCGTGGCGACTATCTGGCGATTGTGACGCTGGGTTTTGGGGAAATCGTCCGTATTCTGCTGTTGAACAATACTGAAGTTACGGGTGGCCCGAACGGCATTAGCCAGATCCCGAAACCGACGCTGTTTGGTCTGGAGTTCAGCCGGACGGCGCGTGAAGGCGGTTGGGATACCTTCAGCAACTTCTTTAATGTGCAATACGATCCCGGCGATCGTGTCGTATTCCTCTACCTGGTAGCGCTGCTGCTGGTGGTGGTGACGCTGTTTGTGATCAACCGTCTGCTGCGCATGCCGCTGGGCAGAGCGTGGGAAGCGCTGCGCGAAGATGAGATCGCCTGCCGTTCGTTGGGTCTTAGCCCGACCCGCATCAAGCTGACGGCGTTTACCATCAGTGCGGCGTTTGCCGGTTTTGCCGGGACGCTGTTTGCTGCGCGCCAGGGGTTTGTCAGTCCGGAATCCTTCACCTTCGCCGAGTCTGCATTTGTACTGGCGATCGTGGTGCTGGGGGGGATGGGGTCGCAATTTGCGGTTATCCTCGCCGCTATCCTGCTGGTGGTCTCCCGTGAACTGATGCGTGACTTTAATGAATACAGCATGTTGATGCTGGGTGGTTTGATGGTACTGATGATGATCTGGCGTCCGCAAGGCTTGCTGCCGATGACCCGTCCGCAGTTGAAACTGAAAAACGGGCAAGTAAAAGGAGAGCAGGCATGAGTCAGCCATTATTATCCGTAAACGGCCTGATGATGCGCTTCGGCGGCCTGCTCGCCGTTAACAACGTGGCGCTGGAGCTGAAGGCACAAGAGATCGTTTCGCTGATTGGTCCGAATGGTGCGGGTAAAACCACGGTGTTCAACTGTCTCACCGGTTTCTATAAACCGACAGGCGGTACCATTATGCTGCGTGACCAGCACCTGGAAGGGCTGCCGGGTCAGGAAATCGCCCGGATGGGCGTGGTGCGCACCTTCCAGCATGTGCGCTTGTTCCGTGAAATGACGGTGATCGAAAACCTGCTGGTGGCACAGCATCAGCAATTAAAGACCGGGGTCTTTTCTGGTCTGCTGAAAACCCCGTCGTTTCGCCGGGCGCAGAGTGAAGCGCTGGATCGCGCCGCCACCTGGCTGGATCGTATTGGTTTGTTAGCGCACGCTAACCGCCAGGCGAGCAACCTTGCCTACGGCGACCAGCGTCGTCTGGAAATCGTGCGTTGCATGGTGACGCAGCCAGAGATCCTGATGCTCGACGAACCAGCCGCCGGTCTGAACCCGAAAGAGACGAAAGAACTGGATGAGCTGATTGTTGAGCTGCGCAATAACCACAACACCACCATTCTGCTGATTGAGCACGATATGAAACTGGTGATGGGCATTTCCGATCGTATTTATGTGGTGAACCAGGGGACGCCGCTGGCGAACGGAACACCGGAAGAAATTCGTAACAATCCGGACGTGATCCGCGCCTATTTGGGCGAAGCATAAGGTGGGTGAGGCTAAGATGGAAAAAGTCATGTTGTCGTTTGACAAAGTAAGCGCCCACTACGGCAAAATCCAGGCACTGCACGATGTCAGTCTGCATATTAATCAGGGGGAAATCGTGACCCTGATTGGCGCGAACGGTGCGGGTAAAACCACGCTGCTTGGGACGCTGTGCGGCGATCCGCGCGCCACCAGTGGGCGTGTTGTGTTTGATGGTAAAGATATTACCGACTGGCAAACCGCGAAGATCATGCGTGAAGCGGTGGCGATTGTCCCGGAAGGGCGTCGTGTCTTTTCGCGTATGACCGTTGAGGAAAATCTGGCGATGGGCGGTTTCTTTGCCGACAGCGAGCAGTATCAAACCCGCATTAAGCGGGTGTATGAGCTGTTCCCGCGTCTGCATGAGCGCCGTCTTCAGCGTGCGGGCACCATGTCCGGTGGTGAGCAGCAGATGCTGGCCATTGGCCGTGCATTGATGAGCCAGCCGCGTTTGCTGTTGCTGGACGAGCCGTCGCTTGGACTGGCACCTATCATTATTCAGCAAATCTTCGACACCATTGAGCAACTGCGTGAAGAAGGGATGACCATCTTCCTTGTGGAGCAGAACGCCAACCAGGCGCTGAAGCTCGCCGATCGCGGCTATGTGCTGGAGAATGGTCACGTGGTGCTGGAAGATACCGGTGAAGCACTGCTGGCGAATGAAGCGGTGCGCAGTGCTTATCTGGGCGGTTAAACGTTCGCGTAAAACATCTGAACCGGTCGCGAGTGGCCGGTTTTTTATTATCTGAAAAGTGCCATGCCGGGATGCTGCCTGCGGATTTGATGGGATATGATGCGGGCGGCGCTTGAGGCTTTTTGCCTCATGACGGTAGAAAGTTGTGCGGCACAAAGAAGAAAGCCCCGTAGTAAGTTAATGTTGATTAACCACCACGAGGCCATCCGAATGCCTGAACAACATCAGGATAGCCTCTTACCCGCCGCAAGGCAAGGAGGCGTGAACCATGAAAATTCCGCGAAACACTCTTCTCTGGTGCGTATTTATGGTGTGTTTCACACTCGTGATATTCACCTGGCTGACACGAAAATCACTGTGCGAGATCCGCTACAGGGATAGCGACAGGGAGGTGGCGGCTTTCATGGCTTACGAATCCGGTAAGTAGCAACCTGGAGGCAGGGAGCAATCCCTGCCTTTTCAGGAGCGACAGTTGCCGGCATCGCCTCTGAGCGCCTTTATAAAGGGCTTCTTTGCGAGCAGGGAAGCCCTTTCCCTTATCCTCTGGCAATCCGCCATTTTTCCTTCACGTTACTATCATCCCACCGACATTTCCCTGACGCCTGGCTGTCATTTATTTGTAATTAAAAGATTATTTTTCTGTCATTCGAGCATGTCATGTTACCTCGCGAGCACAAAACGCGTGATATCGCGCATCCCGTATAACAAGAGAGAGCATAATGACAACGTTACGACATACAGCTTTGGGTCTGGCGCTGGGATTCGTTTTTGCAGGCAACGCCCTGGCCGCAACCACCATTCCATTCTGGCATTCGATGGAAGGGGAGTTAGGTAAAGAAGTTGACTCCCTGGCGCAACGTTTCAATGACACCCATCCGGATTACAAAATCGTACCGGTGTACAAAGGCAACTATGAGCAGAGCCTGAGCGCAGGTATCGCTGCCTTCCGTACTGGCAACGCGCCGGCGATTTTGCAGGTATACGAAGTGGGCACCGCGACCATGATGGCATCAAAAGCGATCAAGCCGGTGTACCAGGTCTTCCAGGACGCAGGCATCAAGTTTGATGAAAGCCAGTTCGTTCCGACGGTTTCCGGCTATTACACCGACTCTAAAACCGGCCATTTGCTCTCTCAGCCGTTTAACAGCTCCACGCCGGTGCTCTATTACAACAAAGACGCTTTCAAAAAAGCCGGTCTGAACCCGGACCAGCCGCCGAAAACCTGGCAGGATCTCGCCGAATACACCGCGAAGCTGAAAGCTGCAGGCATGAAATGCGGCTACGCCAGCGGCTGGCAGGGCTGGATCCAGATTGAAAACTTCAGCGCCTGGCATGGTTTGCCGGTTGCGACCAAAAACAACGGTTTTGACGGTACGGACGCCGTACTGGAATTTAACAAACCGGAGCAGGTGAAACATATCGCCATGCTGGAAGCACTGAACAAGAAAGGTGAATTCAGCTACTTTGGACGTAAAGATGAGTCCACCGAGAAGTTCTATAACGGCGATTGCGCTATCACTACCGCGTCTTCTGGGTCGCTGGCAGATATTCGTCACTACGCCAAATTTAACTATGGCGTCGGCATGATGCCTTACGATGCCACGGTGAAAGGTGCGCCGCAGAACGCCATTATCGGTGGAGCGAGCCTGTGGGTCATGCAGGGCAAAGACGAGGCAACCTACAAAGGCGTTGCGCAATTCCTCGACTTCCTGACGAAACCGGAAAACGCAGCCGAATGGCACCAGAAAACCGGTTATCTGCCGATTACTACCGCCGCTTACGACCTGACGCGCCAGCAAGGGTTCTATGATAAAAACCCCGGTGCGGATATCGCTACCCGTCAGATGTTGAACAAGCCGCCTCTGGCTTTCACCAAAGGTCTGCGTCTGGGCAACATGCCGCAGATCCGCACCATTGTTGATGAAGAGCTGGAAAGCGTATGGACCGGCAAGAAAACCCCGCAGCAGGCGCTGGATGCGGCCGTAGAGCGTGGTAACCAACTGCTGCGCCGCTTCGAGCAGTCCACCAAGTCTTAATCTTCTCACCCTCTCTCCGGCCCTCTCTCTACCCGGGAGAGGGTGTTTTTCCCTTTGCCCCTGGTGGAGAGGGGCAGGGGAGAGGCAAACACAAGCAGAGCTAATTTATGTCCTCATCCCGTCCGGTGTTTCGTTCACGCTGGCTACCTTACCTTCTGGTTGCGCCGCAACTGGCGATCACGGTTATTTTCTTTATCTGGCCTGCGGGCGAAGCGCTGTGGTACTCGGTGCAGAGCGTCGATCCGTTCGGGCTTTCCAGCCAGTTCGTTGGGCTGGATAACTTCGTGGCGTTGTTTCACGACAGTTATTATCTGGATGCTTTCTGGACGACTATCCGGTTTAGCGCACTGGTGACGTTCAGCGGTCTGCTCGTGTCGCTGTTTTTTGCCGCTCTGGTGGATAACGTGGTGCGCGGCAGTCGGATTTACCAAACGCTGATGCTGCTGCCCTATGCCGTTGCTCCTGCTGTTGCCGCAGTGTTGTGGATCTTCCTCTTCAATCCCGGGCGCGGGCTGATCACCCACTTTTTGGAACACTTTGGCTATGACTGGAACCATGCACAACATAGCGGCCAGGCCATGTTCCTGGTGGTGTTCGCCTCGGTGTGGAAGCAAATAAGCTACAACTTTCTGTTCTTTTTTGCGGCGTTACAGTCGATCCCCCGTTCGCTGGTGGAAGCGGCCGCCATTGATGGCGCAGGGCCTGTTCGCCGGTTCTTCACATTGTCGCTACCGTTAATCGCACCGGTCAGTTTTTTCCTGCTGGTGGTGAACCTGGTGTATGCCTTCTTCGACACTTTCCCGGTTATCGATGCTGCCACTGCAGGTGGACCGGTACAGGCGACCACCACGCTTATCTACAAAATCTACCGTGAAGGTTTTGCCGGGCTGGATCTCTCCGCTTCTGCGGCGCAGTCGGTGGTGCTGATGGTGCTGGTGATTGTGCTGACGGTCGTTCAGTTCCGCTATGTTGAAAGTAAGGTGCGCTACCAATGATTGAGAATCGCCCTGGCCTGACCCTGTTCAGCCATATCATGCTTATTCTCGGCATCGCGGTGGTGCTGTTTCCGCTGTATGTCGCCTTTGTGACGGCAACGCTGGATATCAAGGCGGTCTATGACACCCCGATGACCTTAATCCCCGGGACGCACCTGTGGGAAAACCTGCGCAATATCTGGATAAACGGTATCGGCGTGAACAGCGCGCCTTTCTGGTTGATGCTGACCAACAGTTTCATTATGGCGCTGGTGATCACCATCGGGAAAATCGCCGTGTCGATCCTGTCGGCGTTTGCCATCGTCTGGTTCCGTTTCCCGCTGCGTAACCTGTTTTTCTGGATGATCTTCAGTACGTTAATGCTGCCCGTGGAAGTGCGCATTTTTCCGACGGTGGAAGTGATCGCCAACCTGAAAATGCTCGACAGCTACACCGGCCTGACGCTGCCACTGATGGCCTCGGCCACCGCAACATTCCTGTTCCGCCAGTTCTTTATGACGCTGCCGGACGAACTGATGGAAGCGGCGCGCATTGATGGTGCCTCACCGATGCGCTTTTTCCGCGACATCGTGCTGCCGCTCTCCAAAACCAACCTTGCGGCGTTATTTGTTATCACCTTTATCTACGGCTGGAACCAGTATCTGTGGCCGCTGCTGATTATCAGCGATGTGAACCTTGGCACCGCCGTGGCGGGCGTGAAGGGCATGATTGCCAGCGGCGAAGGCACCACGCAATGGAACCAGGTAATGGCAGCCATGTTGCTGACGCTGATCCCCCCGGTCGTTATCGTTTTAGCCATGCAGCGCGCCTTTGTACGCGGCCTGGTCGACAGTGAGAAATAAGATGGCAGGATTAAAATTACAAGCGGTTACGAAGAGTTGGGACAATGGTAAAACCCAGGTGATCCAGCCACTGACGCTGGATGTCGCCGACGGCGAATTTATTGTTATGGTTGGGCCATCCGGTTGTGGGAAATCCACCCTGCTGCGCATGGTCGCCGGGCTGGAGCGTGTCTCCAGCGGCGATATCTGGATCGATACCCAGCGTGTTACGGAAATGGAACCCAAAGATCGCGGAATTGCGATGGTGTTTCAGAACTACGCGCTCTACCCGCACATGAGTGTGGAGGAGAACATGGCGTGGGGGCTGAAGATCCGCGGTATGGGCAAGGAGCATATCGCCGGGCGCGTGGCGGAAGCAGCACGTATTCTCGAACTGGATGGGCTGTTAAAACGCCGCCCGCGCGAGCTTTCTGGCGGTCAGCGTCAGCGTGTCGCGATGGGGCGTGCGATTGTGCGCGATCCGGCGGTATTCCTGTTTGATGAACCGCTCTCGAATCTCGACGCCAAACTGCGTGTACAGATGCGCCTGGAACTGCAACAGTTGCACCGTCGCCTGAACACCACCTCGTTGTATGTGACACACGACCAGGTGGAAGCGATGACGCTGGCACAGCGGGTGATGGTGATGAACAAAGGTGTGGCGGAACAGATTGGTACGCCGGTTGAGGTGTATGAAAAACCCGCCAGCCGTTTCGTTGCCAGTTTTATTGGCAGCCCGGCCATGAACCTGCTTGATGGTCGTATCTGTAGCGCCGGCACCCACTTTGAACTGGACAGCGGTATGGCGCTGCCCATCAACGGGTACTATCACGGTTACGCCGGGCGTAAAATGACGCTGGGTATCCGCCCGGAACATATTGCGTTAAGCTCACAATCCGCCGGCGGTATCCCGCTGGTGATGGATACGCTGGAGATGCTCGGCGCAGATAACCTGGCGCATGGGCGCTGGGGAGAGCAGAAGCTGGTGGTGCGTCTTGCGCATCAGGAGCGCCCGGCGGCAGGCAGCACGTTGTGGCTCTCTCTGCCGGAAAATCACCTCCACTTATTTGATGGTGAAACAGGACAACGAGTATGAGTAACTGGCCATATCCCCACATCGTCGCGCATCGTGGCGGCGGTAAACTGGCGCCGGAAAATACGCTGGCGGCGATTGATGTCGGCGCTCGCTACGGTCACACGATGATTGAGTTCGACGCCAAACTGTCAAAAGATGGGCAAATTTTCCTACTGCATGACGACAACCTCGAGCGCACCAGCAATGGCTGGGGCGTGGCGGGCGAGCTGGCATGGAATGATTTGCTGAAAGTGGATGCGGGCGGCTGGTACGGCGGGAAATTTAAAGGTGAGCCGTTGCCGCTGCTCTCTCAGGTGGCGGAGCGCTGCCGTCTGCACGGCATGATGGCCAATATCGAAATCAAACCCACCACCGGCACCGGGCCGCTGACGGGCAAAGTGGTGGCGCTGGCGGCGCGAGAACTCTGGGCAGACATGACGCCCCCGCTGCTCTCTTCCTTTGAGATTGATGCACTGGAAGCGGCGCAACAGGCTGCGCCTGAGCTGCCGCGCGGGCTATTGCTGGATGAATGGCGTGATGACTGGCAGGCGCTGACTACCCGGTTAGGGTGCGTATCAATTCACCTGAATCATCGTCTGCTGGACGAAGCCCGCACGCGGATGCTGCGTGCAGCGGGTTTACGCATTCTGGTTTATACCGTCAATGAACCCCAACGCGCGGGAGAGTTGCTGCGCTGGGGCGTAGATTGTATCTGCACCGATAAAATCGACGAGATCGGCCCTGATTTTACGTTTTAAGGCGTTGTGGATGACGGCGTGCCACGCAGCAGGCCGCCATTCTGATTTTGCGGCAACATGTGCTGCTGTGTTCCAGTATCGGCATTATTTGTTCCGTTGCTGAGCTGATTGCCGTTCTGATTCTGCGGCAACATATGCTGCTGCATATTCACCCTGCCACCATTACCGATCCCCTGGCTGAGCATGCCGCCGTTAGTATTGGGGAGCAGTTGCTGGCGGCTGGGATCGAGCTCCCCCGGCTGGGCCTGCCTTACGCGTTGCGCGTCGTTATTTAACTGGGTCTGCAGGTGTTGTTGTTGTTGACGGGCTTGCGTCTGTAGCTGTTGATTCAGCATTCCTTGCTGTTGTTGTTGCTGATTAAGCATCCGCGTTTCCATGCGCTGCTGGCTGGGGATCACATAACCCGGCTGATTGGGATTATTAGTGGTATTCAGTGGCTGTGCAAATGCGGCAAAAGGCAGCAGTGCCGCCACAAACAGTAATCGTTTCATCGTCCTTTCCTCCTTTGAGGCTTCTCCTAAGTTTACCTCGTTTCATTCATGACGATGATTTTTTAGGAGTTGTGAACCAGGCTTAATCGGGAACTGTAGCCCTTCTATTCGGAGAACAACGATGATGAAACAGACGTTTGCGCGCTGGGTGGCTATCGCCGCGCTGACCGCGGGAGGATGTTTTAGCGCGGGCGCTGCGCCGCCACCGACGCAAGCACCTGCGCCCGTCTCATATGGCGTTGAAGCCGATGTCTTCCATCCTGTGCGGGCGAAGCAGGGCATGGTGGCATCCGTGGATGAGACCGCAACCCGTGTCGGCGTGGATATCCTGAAACAGGGGGGGAACGCCGTGGATGCTGCCGTCGCGGTGGGCTATGCGCTGGCAGTCACCCATCCCCAGGCCGGGAACCTGGGCGGCGGCGGGTTTATGATGATCCGCACCAAAGATGGCAAGGTTACTGCTATCGATTTCCGCGAAATGGCACCCGCCGCGGCCACACGCGATATGTTTCTTGACGATCAAGGCAACCCGGACAGTAAAAAATCACTGACATCGCATCTGGCTTCCGGTACGCCCGGCACGGTTGCGGGGTTCTCGCTGGCGCTGGAGAAGTACGGCACTCTGCCATTGAACAAAGTCATTCAACCTGCGATTAAGCTGGCCAGACAAGGGATCACGGTGAATGATGCGCTGGCGGACGACCTGAAAACCTACGGCAGCGAAGTGTTGCCAAACCACGAAAACAGTAAAGCGATTTTCTGGAAAAACGACGAACCGCTGAAAAAAGGCGACAAACTGGTGCAGAGCAATCTCGCCAAAAGCCTGGAACTGATTGCGGAGAAAGGGCCGGATGCTTTCTATAAAGGCGAGATTGCCAGCCAGATCGTGCAAGAGATGAGTAAGAACGGCGGGCTTATCAGCAAAGAGGATCTGGCAAATTATAAAGCCGTAGAGCGTACGCCCATCAGCGGTGATTATCGTGGTTACCAGGTTTACTCCATGCCGCCGCCGTCATCGGGCGGCATCCATATTGTGCAAATCCTCAATATTCTTGAAAACTTCGACATGGCGAAATATGGCTTTGGCAGCGCCGATGCAATGCAGGTGATGGCGGAAGCCGAAAAGTACGCCTATGCCGATCGCTCTGAATATCTGGGCGATCCGGACTTTGTGAAAGTGCCGTGGCAGGCACTCACCGATAAAGCGTATGCCAAATCCATTGCGGAAAAAATTGACGTTAACAAAGCCCGGCCCTCCAGCCAGATCCGCCCCGGTAAGCTGGAGCCGTATGAGAGTAACCAAACCACGCACTTCTCCGTGGTGGACAAAGACGGTAATGCGGTTTCGGTGACCTATACACTGAACACCACGTTCGGGACCGGGATTGTCGCGGGGAATAGCGGCATTTTGCTGAATAATGAGATGGATGACTTCTCCGCAAAACCCGGCGTACCGAATGTCTACGGACTGGTTGGCGGTGACGCCAACGCGGTCGGCCCCGGCAAACGTCCGCTCTCTTCCATGTCGCCAACCATTGTGGTGAAAGACGGCAAAACCTGGCTGGTCACCGGTAGTCCCGGCGGTAGTCGTATTATCACAACAGTGCTGCAAATGGTGGTTAACAGCATCGATTTTGGGATGAACGTCGCCGAAGCGAGCAATGCGCCGCGCTTTCATCATCAGTGGTTGCCGGATGAGTTGCGCGTAGAAAAAGGCTTCAGCCCGGACACGCTAAAACTGCTCGAGCAACGCGGGCAGAAAGTGGTGGTGAAAGAGGCGATGGGCAGTACGCAGAGCATTATGGTCGGGCCGGATGGCACGCTGTATGGCGCGTCTGACCCGCGTTCGGTGGATGATTTAACGGCCGGTTATTGATTTAAACCTCTCCCCGCCCGGGGAGAGGTTTCCGTTTAACCCTTCACGCGTGCCATAAAGTAAGAATCCACATACTCGCCATTGCGCAGTGCGTAACGCTTAGCGGTGCCCTCGATTTCAAAGCCGAATTTGCGGTACACGGCCAGCGCGGGCGCGTTATCGACAAACACCGTCAATTCAATGCGTTCGATGCGCAACCAGTTATCGCACAGGTTGATCATCTCCTGCATCAGTGCACTGGCGACGCCGCGATTGTGAAACGCTGACGAAACCGCCATGCCAAAAAAGGCCACATGGCTACGTCGCTGATTTTGTTCCAACATCAGCGTCAGGTTTCCGACGACCTGTTCATCAATACAGGCGACCAACTGGCGGCGGCCTGGCTGCGGTTTCAGACGATCTTCCCACAGCTCAGCAGGCGGGTGAGGTAGCTGTAGCAGGTTGTGATACACCTCAGGTTGCGCATAAAACTGGCGTAGAGCTTCTGCATCGCGCGCTTCGGCATGGCGTATCACTATCTTACTCATCCTGCTTCTCCTGGTTTGTGGGGGTGCCTTACACATTCCTGGCTTTATGATGCAGCGTCAACTGCCAATTTTTGCAAAAATCAGTAGACAAGTGCGAATGATAATGATTATTATTGCCATGCGTTCAGGGAAACCGTAGCGGTAATCCTGAAAGCACGACATTGCTCACATTGCTTCCAGTATTTTCTTAGCCAGCCGGGTGCTGGCTTTTTTTTTGCCGCAAGCATGCCGGTCTTTTAAGACCCCATGCAGGGACAACTTCTGCAAGATTGCGCTATGGTAATGGCAGTCACCTTAACAAGGACTGGAACATGACCTTACATTGCGCATTCATTGGATTTGGCAAAAGCACCACTCGCTATCATCTTCCCTACGTACTCAACCGCAAAGCGAGCTGGCATGTGGCGCATATTTTCCGGCGTCACCCTAAACCAGAAGAGCAGCATCCGCAGTATCAACATATTCACTTTACCAGCGATATTGATGACATCTTTAATGATCCGCAGGTCAAACTGGTGATCGTCTGCACCCACGCTGACAGCCACTTCGACTATGCAAAGCGAGCGCTGGAAGCGGGTAAAAATGTGCTGGTGGAAAAGCCGTTTACGCCAACGATGGCGGAAGCGATCACCCTGTTTGAACTGGCGAAACGCAAAGGTCTGACGGTCACGCCGTATCAGAATCGCCGTTTTGACGCCTGCTTCCTGACTACCAAAAAGGCGATTGAAAGCGGTAAGCTTGGCAATATCGTTGAAATCGAAAGCCATTTTGATTATTACCGCCCGGTGGCGGAAACCAAACCCGGCTTGCCGCAGGATGGATCCTTTTACGGTCTGGGCGTTCATACCATGGACCAAATTATCTCTCTGTTTGGCCGACCGGATCATGCCGCGTATGACATCCGTAGTCTGCGTAATAAGGCCAATCCGGACGATACCTTCGAAGCACAACTCTTTTATGGCGATTTGAAAGCCATCGTCAAAACCAGCCACCTGGTGAAGATCGACTACCCCAAATTTATTGTTCATGGCACCAAAGGTTCGTTTATCAAATACGGTATCGATCAACAGGAAACCAGCCTGAAAGCCAATATCATGCCGGGTGAGGCCGGATTTGCCGCAGACGATAGCATTGGCGTGCTTGAGTATGTGAATGCAGCGGGCGAGACGGTGCGGGAAGAGATCGCGCCGGAAAAAGGCGATTATGGCCGCGTCTACGATGCGTTGTATGAAACGCTGGTGAATGGCGCGCCAAATTACGTCAAGGAATCTGAAGTTCTCACCAACCTTGAACTGCTGGAGCGTGCCTTTGAGCAGGCGTCACCTGCCACGGTAACCCTCGCAAAATAGCCTGAAAAGACTCCTCACAACTTGTTCACATTTTTTGAACAGAGGAGTCAATTTTCACCCTCTATGATCCCCGACCGATTGCGTCCACACTTACCCCATCGAAAACATACGGGGGTAAAAAACATGATCTTCTTACGCAAAGCAAACGACCGTGGCCACGCAAATCATGGCTGGCTGGATTCCTGGCACACGTTCTCTTTCGCCAACTATTATGACCCGAATTTTATGGGCTTCTCGGCGCTTCGCGTCATTAACGACGACGTGATCGATCCGGGGCAGGGTTTCGGCACCCATCCGCACAAAGACATGGAAATCCTGACCTATGTGCTGGAAGGGGCCGTTGAGCACCAGGACAGCATGGGCAACAAAGAGCAGGTGCCTGCGGGTGAATTCCAGATTATGAGCGCCGGGACCGGGGTACGTCACTCTGAGTACAACCCAAGCGATACTGAGCGTCTGCGCCTGTACCAAATCTGGATCATTCCGGAAACGAACGGCATCACGCCGCGCTACGAGCAGCGCCGCTTTGATGCTGCGCAGGGTAAACAACTGGTGCTGTCGCCGGACGCACGTAATGGGTCTCTGAAAGTGCACCAGGATATGGAACTTTACCGCTGGGCACTGTTGAAAGATGAGCAGTCGGTACACCAGATCGCCGCGGATCGCCGCGTGTGGATCCAGGTGGTAAAAGGGGATGTCACCATTAACGGCACCAAAGCCACCACCAGCGATGGTCTGGCAATCTGGGATGAGCAGGCTATCTCGGTTCATGCCGATAGCGACAGTGAAATTCTGCTGTTTGACCTGCCGCCAGTTTGATGTGGCTTAAATAAATGACGCAACCTTCTGGTTTTGGCCGGAAGGTTGCGCGTTGTCCGTGATAAACTGAGAAAATCTCTCTCTGTTTAAAATGTCAGGACGATGAAAAAGAAAAGACCCGTACTTCAGGATGTGGCCGATCGCGTTGGCGTGACCAAAATGACGGTCAGCCGTTTTTTGCGTAACCCGGAACAGGTGTCCGTTGCGTTACGTGGCAAAATCGCTGCTGCGCTTGATGAGCTGGGTTACATTCCCAATCGCGCTCCCGATATTCTCTCTAACGCCACCAGCCGCGCTATTGGCGTATTGCTTCCGTCGCTGACCAACCAGGTGTTCGCTGAAGTGTTGCGCGGTATCGAAAGCGTGACGGATGCGCACGGCTATCAAACCATGCTGGCGCACTACGGTTATAAAGCCGAAATGGAAGAAGAGCGTCTGGAATCGATGCTCTCCTGGAACATTGACGGCCTGATCCTCACCGAACGCACACATACGCCACGTACGCTGAAAATGATTGAAGTGGCGGGCATTCCGGTTGTGGAATTAATGGACAGCAAATCTCCCTGCCTGGATATCGCCGTCGGTTTCGATAACTTCGAAGCGGCGCGGCAGATGACCGCCGCGATTATTGAACGCGGTCATCGCGGCGTTGCCTATCTCGGCGCACGTCTGGATGAACGTACTATCATCAAACAGAAGGGTTACGAGCAGGCGATGCTGGATGCCGGGCTCACGCCGTACAGTGTGATGGTGGAACAGTCCTCCTCTTACACAGCCGGTATTGAACTGATGCGTCAGGCGCGTCGCGAGTACCCGCAACTGGACGGAATTTTCTGTACCAACGATGACCTGGCGGTAGGTGCCGCGTTTGAGTGCCAGCGCCTGGGGCTGAGAATTCCTGATGATATGGCGATCGCCGGGTTCCACGGTCACGACATTGGCCAGGTAATGGAGCCGCGTCTGGCGAGCGTGCTCACGCCGCGTGAACGTATGGGGCGTATTGGAGCCGAACGTCTGCTGGCGCGCATTCGTGGTGAAGCAGTTACGCCGAAAATGTTAGATTTAGGTTTCACTTTGTCACCGGGTGGATCTATTTAGTCTGACAAATTTGAAGTAGCTCACACTTATTTATCTCTGGCACGAATGGATATTGCTTCTCCGTTACCCCGGCAGGACAATGTTACCGATAACAGTTACCCGTAACAATTCACTCTTGCACCAGTGGGGGCCTCCCTTTGAGCACGACTAATCTTGATCACCACGTTTATGTCCTGATGGGCGTTTCCGGCAGTGGTAAATCTGCCGTCGCCAGCGAAGTGGCGCATCAGCTGCATGCCGCGTTTCTTGACGGTGACTTCCTTCATCCGCGCAGCAACATCACTAAAATGGCGTCCGGTGAACCGCTGAACGACGATGACCGTAAGCCGTGGCTACAGGCGCTGAACGACGCCGCGTTTGCCATGCAACGCACCAATAAAGTGTCGCTAATTGTCTGCTCGGCGCTGAAAAAGCATTACCGCGATCAGCTGCGCGACGGTAACCCGAACCTCTCATTTATCTATCTGAAAGGCGATTTTGATGTCATCGAAAGCCGTCTGAAAGCGCGTAAAGGCCATTTCTTCAAAACGCAAATGCTGGTAACCCAGTTTGACACGCTGGAAGAGCCGGGCGCAGATGAGCGTGATGTGCTGATCGTTGATATCGATCAACCGCTGGACGACGTGGTCGCCAGCACGATTGCAGTCATTAATAAAGGCAGTGCGCAGTGAGTACATTAACGCTTGTTTTAACAGCAGTAGGGTCGGTTTTACTGCTGCTGTTTTTAGTGATGAAAGCGCGTATGCATGCTTTCATGGCTTTGATGGTGGTGTCTATTGGTGCAGGGCTTTTTTCCGGAATGCCGTTGATTAAGATCGCGCAGACCATGGAAAAAGGCATGGGCGGTACGCTGGGTTTCCTCGCCATTGTGGTGGCGCTCGGCGCGATGTTCGGCAAAATTCTTCATGAGACCGGCGCGGTGGATCAAATCGCCGTCAAGATGCTCAAATCGTTTGGTCACAATCGCGCACATTATGCGATTGGTCTGGCAGGGTTGATTTGCGCATTACCGCTGTTCTTTGAAGTGGCGATTGTGTTGCTGATTAGTGTTGCGTTCTCAATGGCGCGCCACACCGGCACTAACCTGGTCAAACTGGTGATCCCGTTGTTTGCCGGTGTTGCGGCGGCCGCGGCGTTCCTGCTACCGGGGCCCGCGCCAATGCTGCTGGCTTCGCAGATGCATGCGGATTTTGGCTGGATGATCCTGATTGGCCTGTGTGCGGCAATCCCAGGCATGCTGATTGCGGGTCCGCTGTGGGGCAACTTTATTAGTCGCCATGTGCAACTGCATATTCCGGACGATGTTAGCGAGCCGCATCTGGGCGAAGGCAAAATGCCGTCATTTGCTTTCAGTCTGTCGCTGATCCTGCTGCCGCTGGTGCTGGTCGGGATGAAAACCATCGCTGCGCGCTTCGTGACCGAAGGCAGCAGCCTGTATGACTGGCTGGAATTTATCGGTCACCCGTTCACCGCGATCCTTGTGGCGTGCCTGGTGGCGATTTACGGCCTGGCAATACGTCAGGGCATGGCGAAAGATCGCGTGATGGAAATTTGCGGTCATGCGTTGCAGCCGGCTGGCATTATTTTGCTGGTGATCGGTGCGGGCGGCGTGTTCAAGCAGGTGCTGGTTGACTCAGGCGTCGGCCCGGCACTGGGCGAAGCACTGACCGGGATGGGACTGCCTATCGCGATCACCTGCTTTGTGCTGGCGGCGGCGGTGCGCATTATTCAGGGTTCCGCCACGGTGGCTTGCCTGACTGCGGTCGGTCTGGTGATGCCCGTGATTGAGCAACTGCACTTCAACGGCGCGCAGATGGCAGCACTCTCTATTTGCATCGCGGGGGGATCCATCGTGGTGAGCCACGTGAACGACGCCGGTTTCTGGCTGTATGGTCGCTTTACCGGTGCGACGGAAGCGCAAACCCTGAAGACCTGGACGATGATGGAGACCATCCTCGGCACCACCGGCGCGATTATTGGCATGATTGCCTTTACACTGCTGAGCTAAGGTTGGTATGCCTGGTTGATAAGGCAAAACCGCCATCTGGCGTTGAAAAACACCACGTTGTTTAACGTGGTGTTTTTTTTACCCGCGTCTGGCAAGGTGATATCAAACGCTGTTGCTTACCTCAAAGTCCCTCCGCAGCCGGGACAGACAGATAAAAATTGAAGAGGAGTAGGCTATCCCTTCATCCACACTCTTATCCCATCGAGGAACATTTGGGTGGCGAGCATTACCAGAATTAGCCCCATCAGGCGTTCCAGCGCATTGACGCCTTTCTCACCGAGCAGACGCAGAAACAACGATGATTGCAGCAGAATGGCCACCGTACCGCCCCAGGCAATCAGCAGCGCAATCACCAGATGCCCCATCTGATTCGGGTATTGGTGCGACAACAGCATCAACGTTGCCAGCAAAGTCGGGCCTGCAACCAACGGGATTGCCAGTGGCACAATAAAGGGTTCTTCACCGGCGGGAAGACCACTGCTGCCGCCAGACTCACTGGGAAAAATCATCTTAATGGCGATCAGAAACAGAATAATGCCGCCGGAAATGGAGACCGTCTCGGCGCGTAAGTTCAGCAACGCGAGGATCTTTTCACCAGCAAACAAGAAGATAAACATCACCAGCAGGGCGATCAGCAGTTCGCGGATCATGATGGCCCGGCGGCGCTTGGGCTCGGTATGTTTTAATACCGACATAAAGATAGGCAGGTTGCCCAACGGATCCATAATCAGGATCAGCAACACGGTTGCGGAGATGATCTCACTCATTCATTATTATCCCTGACACTTGCCACATAATTGCAGTAATTAGCTGCGTTTCTGATACATTCGCGATCATTGATTAATTTCACTTGCGACTTTGGCAGCATTTTGTAATGTGGTCATACCCCAGTTGGACACTGGCTCGCACAACAGCACACACCTCTGCAGGAACTTCGCTATGAAAAATGTTGGTTTTATCGGCTGGCGCGGAATGGTCGGCTCTGTACTCATGCAACGCATGGTTGAAGAGCGCGATTTTGACGCCATTCGCCCTGTCTTCTTTTCCACTTCCCAGTTTGGGCAAGCTGCTCCCGCATTCAGCGGCCAGGCAGCGGGCACACTTCAGGATGCGTTCGATCTGGAAGCGCTGAAGGCACTCGACATTATTGTCACCTGCCAGGGCGGCGATTATACCAACGAAATCTATCCAAAGCTCCGGGAAAGCGGCTGGCAGGGTTATTGGATTGACGCAGCCTCTTCGCTGCGCATGAAAGATGACGCCATTATTATTCTCGACCCGGTCAACCAGGCTGTGATTAACGACGGGCTGAACAATGGCGTGAAAACCTTTGTCGGCGGCAACTGTACCGTCAGCCTGATGCTGATGTCCCTCGGCGGGCTCTTCGCCAACGATCTGGTGGAGTGGGTCTCTGTCGCCACCTATCAGGCGGCATCCGGTGGCGGCGCGCGCCACATGCGCGAGCTGCTGACGCAAATGGGTCAGTTGCACAACCACGTTGCGGCGGAACTGGCGGATCCGGCTTCCGCTATTCTCGACATCGAACGCAAAGTCACCGCGTTGACCCGCAGTGGCGAGCTGCCGGTCGAAAACTTTGGTGTACCGCTGGCGGGAAGCCTGATCCCGTGGATCGACAAACAGCTTGATAACGGTCAGAGCCGTGAAGAGTGGAAAGGCCAGGCGGAAACCAACAAAATCCTCAACACCTCCAGCATCATTCCGGTTGATGGCCTTTGCGTACGTATCGGCGCGCTGCGCTGCCACAGCCAGGCTTTCACCATCAAACTGAAAAAAGATGTCTCAATTCCGACCGTGGAAGAACTGCTGGCGGCGCATAACCCGTGGGCGAAAGTGGTGCCAAACGATCGTGAGATCAGCATGCGCGAACTGACGCCTGCCGCAGTCACTGGCACGCTGACCACGCCTGTGGGCCGTCTGCGTAAGCTGAATATGGGGCCGGAGTTCCTCTCCGCTTTCACTGTAGGTGACCAGCTTTTGTGGGGGGCAGCCGAGCCGCTGCGTCGTATGTTGCGCCAACTGGCGTAAGCATAAAAAAAAGAATCAGGGGGTGCTTCGGCACCCCTTTTTTTATGCTTTTTTTCCGCAAATTTTCCGCAAATAAAAAGTGATGTTTTTATTTTCTCAAGAGTCTGAGCACGTTGGCTATGCTTAAGGTTGGGTATTTTCATATTTTGCCTGAAATGGGACGGTGCTGAGCAGATTCCCGAGGGGCTGCACCGTTCAGATCACATAAGTATCGCAACCGGACGTAACCACGGTGGAAGGTGCGATACCATTACAACAGGATGAGAACCATGTCCGTTGATGTTGATAAAAACGTGATTGACGCGCTAATCGCCGGTCATTTTGCCGATCCTTTTTCCGTATTGGGAATGCATTCCACCGACGCAGGTCTTGAGGTTCGTGCCCTGTTGCCCGATGCCACGGAAGTCTGGGTTATCGAACCGAAAACCGGACGCAAAGTCGGCAAGCTGGAGTGTCTCGACTCGCGGGGCTTTTTCTGTGGCGTGATGCAGCGCCGCAAAAATCCTTTCTATTATCAGTTTGCCGTTGTCTGGCACGGACAGGAGAACCTGATTGATGACCCTTATCGCTTCGGCCCTCTGTTGCAGGATGTTGATGCCTGGCTGCTGAGTGAAGGCACGCATATGCGGCCGTACGAAACGCTTGGCGCGCATGCCGATACGATGGAGGGCGTGGTGGGGACACGTTTTTCCGTCTGGGCGCCTAATGCGCAGCGCGTCTCCGTAGTTGGGCAGTTTAACTACTGGGATGGTCGTCGCCACCCCATGCGCCTGCGTCGTGAAAGCGGGATCTGGGAGCTGTTTATCCCCGGAGCGCTGAACGGGCAACTGTATAAATTTGAGATGATAGATGCACAAGGCAAACTGCGGATCAAAGCCGATCCTTACGCGTTTGAATCCCAGATGCGTCCGGACAGCGCATCGCTGATTTGCGGCCTGCCAGGCAAGAAAACACAGAGTGAAGAGCGCAAAAAAGCAAATCAGTTTGATGCGCCTATCTCTATCTATGAAGTGCACCTGGGCTCCTGGCGTCGACATGCCGACAACAATTTCTGGCTGAGTTACCGGGAATTAGCGGATCAACTGGTGCCCTACGCCAAATGGATGGGATTCACCCATCTGGAGCTGATGCCGATTAACGAACACCCCTTCGACGGGAGCTGGGGCTATCAGCCAACCGGGCTTTATGCGCCGACTCGCCGTTTTGGCACCCGCGATGACTTCCTGCATTTTATCCATACTGCACATGCCGCCGGCCTTAGTGTGATCCTCGATTGGGTTCCGGGACATTTCCCCTCTGATGATTTTGGTCTGGCGGATTTCGATGGCACCAAACTCTACGAACATAACGATCCACGTGAAGGTTTTCACCAGGACTGGAACACGCTGATCTACAACTATGGCCGTCGGGAAGTGAGCAACTACCTGGTCGGCAATGCGCTGTACTGGATCGAACGTTTTGGCATTGATGCGCTGCGTGTGGATGCGGTGGCATCGATGATATACCGCGATTACAGCCGCAAAGAAGGGGAGTGGATCCCCAATGAATATGGCGGGCGCGAAAACCTCGAGGCAATTGAGTTTTTACGCAATACCAACCGTATCCTCGGTGAGCAGGCTCCCGGAGCGGTCAGTATGGCGGAAGAGTCTACGGATTTTGCCGGCGTGTCACGCCCGGCTTCGATGGGGGGACTGGGTTTTTGGTTCAAGTGGAATCTGGGGTGGATGCACGACACGCTGGACTACATGAAGCTTGATCCGGTGTACCGCAAGTTCCACCACGACAAACTCACTTTCGGCATGCTCTATAACTACACCGAAAACTTTATTCTGCCGCTATCCCATGACGAAGTGGTGCATGGCAAGAAATCGATCCTCGACAGGATGCCCGGCGATGCCTGGCAGAAGTTCGCCAACCTGCGCGCTTACTACGCCTGGATGTGGGCCTTTCCCGGCAAAAAACTGATTTTTATGGGTAACGAATTCGCCCAGGGGCGCGAGTGGAATCACGATAGCAGCCTTGACTGGCATTTGCTGGAGGGCGGTGATAACTGGCACCACGGTGTTCAGCGGCTGGTACGCGATATGAACCACGCCTATCGCCATCATAAAGCGCTACATGAGCTGGATTATGATCCCTACGGTTTTGAGTGGCTGGTGGTGGACGATCATGAGGCTTCGGTATTTGTTTTTGTGCGCCGGGATAAGCAGGGTAATGAAATCATTGTCGCCAGCAATTTCACGCCCGTACCGCGCTACGATTACCGTGTGGGGATTAATCAGCCAGGTCGCTGGCGTGAAGAGCTGAACAGCGACTCTATGCATTACCACGGCAGCAATACCGGTAACGGCGGTGTGTTGCACAGTGATGCGATCGCCAATCGCGGGCGTGAACACTCGCTGTTACTGACATTGCCACCGCTGGGCACCATCTGGCTGGTCAGGGAGGGGGAATGACGAGACTGGCGGCCGGTAACGCCACACCACCCGGTGCGCATCTACGGGATGATGGCGTCAATTTTACACTCTTCTCCGCCCATGCGGAGCGTGTAGAACTGTGCCTGTTTGATGATGAAGGCAATGAGCAGCGCGTTGATTTGCCTGGCCGTACCGGGGATGTCTGGCACGGTTTTCTGGAAGGCGGTCGGGCTGGTCTGCAATACGGCTATCGGGTGCATGGCCCCTGGGATCCTGCGCAAGGGCACCGTTTCAACCCGGCGAAATTATTACTCGATCCTTGCGCGCAGCGCGTGGAGGGCGATGTGCAGGATAATCCGCTATTCCATGGCGGCGATGAGCAGCCCGATCCACACGATAATGCCGCTATTGCCCCGCGCAGCGTTGTGGTGCATGAAGTCTTCGACTGGGAGCATGATGCCCCGCCGCGTATTCCCTGGGGTAACACCGTTATTTATGAAGCGCACGTTAAAGGATTGACCTGGCTCCATCCCGATATTCCGGAAGCCATTCGCGGCACCTACAAGGCGCTGGGGCATCCGGTGATGATCAACTGGTTTAAACATCTTGGCATTACCGCGCTGGAGTTAATGCCGGTTGCCCACTTCACCAGCGAGCCGCGTTTGCAGCGGTTGGGATTAAGCAACTACTGGGGCTATAACCCGCTGGCGTTGTTTGCGCTGAATCCACGTTACGCCAGTGCGCCGGGGCAGGCCATTGTTGAATTTCGCGAGGCGGTGAAAGCGCTGCACCAGGCTGGAATCGAAGTGATCCTCGACATCGTGCTTAACCACACCGCCGAAATCGATCTCGACGGTCCGACCCTCTCCCTGCGCGGAATTGACAACCGTAGCTATTATTGGATTAGAGAGGATGGCGATTATCACAACTGGACCGGCTGCGGTAACACGCTGAACCTGAGTAACCCTGGCGTCGTGGCGTATGCCCATGCATGTCTGCGTTACTGGGTGGAGACGTTCCATGTGGATGGTTTTCGATTTGATCTCGCATCGGTGATGGGGCGTACGCCAGCGTTCAGCCAGCAGGCGCCGCTGTTTATGGCGATCAAGAACGATCCTGTATTACGCGACCTGAAATTGATCGCGGAGCCCTGGGATATTGGTCCTGACGGCTACCAGGTTGGTAACTATCCTGCGCCCTTTGCCGAGTGGAACGACCATTTCCGCGATGCGATGCGCCGTTTCTGGCTTGAAACATCGCTTCCCCTCGGGGAGTTTGCCGGACGTTTTGCCGCCTCCAGCGATGTCTTTAAACGCGGTGGCCGCTTGCCGTCTGCGTCGGTCAACCTGATCACCGCCCATGATGGTTTTACGCTGCGGGATTGCGTCTGTTTCAACCATAAGCACAACGAAGCTAACGGTGAAGACAATCGCGATGGCACAAATAATAACCACAGCAACAATCACGGGTTTGAAGGGCTGGGTGGCAACCTGGATGTGATTGAACGGCGGCGCGCCAGCGTACATGCATTGTTGACGACGCTGCTGTTGTCGCAAGGCACGCCAATGCTGCTGGCTGGTGACGAACAGGGGCACAGCCAGCACGGCAACAATAATGCGTATTGTCAGGACAATGCGCTGACATGGCTCGACTGGACGCAAGCCGATAGCGGGCTGGTTGCATTTACCGCCGCGTTGATCCACCTGCGTCAGCAAATTCCGGCATTGACCCGCGATACATGGTGGGAGGAGGGCGACGGTCATGTCGTCTGGTTAAACAACGAAGGAGCGCCACTCACTACGCAGGAGTGGCAACAGGGGATGCAGCGTTTACAAATTCTGCTGTCAGGCAATGTGCTGATCGCGATTAACGCCACGCCTGAGGTAGCGGAAATCATATTGCCCGAAGGGGAGTGGCGCGCCATTCCTCCCTTTGCCGGAGAAGACAACCCGGTCGTAATGGCTGTCTGGCATGGGCCAGCACACGGAGTGTGTGTATTTCAGCGGTCATAAAAATGGAGTCAGTCATGGTGAGATTAGAAAAGAACGACCCTACAATGTTGGCCCGTCAGCTGCCATTAAAGTCTGTCGCCCTGATCCTGGCAGGAGGGCGCGGGACGCGCCTGAAAGATTTAACCAACAAGCGTGCCAAACCTGCGGTGCACTTCGGCGGTAAATTCCGCATTATCGACTTCGCCCTGTCTAACTGCATTAACTCCGGTATTCGCCGTATTGGCGTAATAACGCAATATCAATCCCACACGCTGGTGCAACACATCCAACGCGGCTGGGCCTTTTTCAATGAAGAGATGAACGAGTTTGTCGATCTGTTGCCTGCTCAACAGCGCGTGCACGGAGAACACTGGTACCGCGGCACGGCGGATGCGGTGACGCAGAACCTCGATATTATTCGGCGCTACGGTGCGGAATACATCGTCATTCTGGCGGGAGACCATATCTACAAACAGGACTATTCGCGCATGCTTATCGACCATGTCGAGAAAGGCGCGCGCTGCACCGTTGCCTGTTTGCCGGTGCCCGTTCATGAAGCGACCGCGTTCGGCGTCATGGCTGTTGATGACCAGGACAAAGTGATCGACTTCGTCGAGAAACCCGCGCAACCGCCCAGTATGCCTGGCGATGACAGCAAGGCGCTGGCCAGTATGGGTATCTACATTTTCGATGCGGAGTACCTGTACGGCTTGCTGGAGCAGGATGATAAAGACGAAAACTCAAGCCATGATTTCGGCAAAGATATCCTGCCGAAGGTGGTAAAGGCTGGCATGGCGTATGCGCACCCTTTCCCGCTCTCCTGTGTACAGTCTGACCCGAATTCAGAGCCCTACTGGCGGGACGTGGGAACGCTGGAAGCTTACTGGAAAGCGAACCTTGATTTGGCCTCAGTGGTGCCGGAACTGGACATGTACGATCAAAGCTGGCCAATCCGTACCTATAATGAATCTCTTCCACCCGCGAAATTCGTGCAGGACCGCTCCGGTAGCCATGGCATGACATTGAATTCGTTGGTGGCTGGTGGTTGTGTCATTTCCGGGTCAGTGGTGGTGCAGTCGGTGTTGTTCAATCGCGTGCGCGTGAATTCGTTCTGCAATATCGACTCGGCTGTGCTGCTGCCTGATGTCTGGGTTGGGCGCTCCTGTCGGCTGCGCCGCTGCATTATCGATAGAGCTTGTGAAATCCCTGAAGGTACCGTGATTGGCGAAAACGCAGAGGAAGACGCCCGTCGCTTTTACCGTTCAGAAGAGGGGATTGTACTGGTCACGCGTGAAATGTTACGCAAACTGAAAGCCTGAAAGCCTTTATTTTAACCTTGCGCGGAAGGGGTCCGCGCGCTGTTTTCCCGCTAACGGCTTCGCTAACCGGGTGGTTTTGAACAGGAGCGATAATGCAGGTTTTACATGTATGTTCTGAGATGTTTCCGTTGCTGAAGACCGGAGGTCTGGCGGACGTGATTGGCGCGTTGCCTGCGGCGCAGATTGCCGGTGGTGTTGATACCCGCGTATTGCTGCCCGCTTTCCCCGATATTCGACGGGGTGTGACTGATGCACATGTGGTGTCCCGTCGGGACACTTTCGCCGGGCGTATTACGCTGCTGTTCGGGCATTTTAACGGTGTGGGAATATACCTGATCGACGCGCCGCACCTTTACGAACGTCCCGGTAGTCCTTACCACGACACAAACCAGTTTGCTTACCCTGACAACGTACTGCGTTTCGCTCTGCTGGGTTGGGTGGGCAGCGAAATGGCCACCGGGCTTGATCCATTCTGGCGCCCGGATGTGGTGCATGCTCACGATTGGCATGCAGGCCTGGTTCCCGCTTACCTTGCGGCAAACGGGCGTCCGGCGAAATCCGTCTTTACCGTGCATAACCTCGCCTATCAAGGCATGTTTTATGCACAACATATGGATGACATCCAATTGCCATGGTCGTTCTTTAACATGCATGGTCTGGAATTTAACGGTCAGATCTCATTTTTGAAGGCGGGATTGTATTATGCCGATCATATTACTGCCGTGAGTCCGACCTATGCACGGGAGATCACCGAACCGCAGTATGCGTATGGTATGGAAGGCCTGCTGCGTCAGCGGCAGCTTGAAGGGCGATTGAGCGGCATACTCAACGGTGTGGATGAAAAAATTTGGGACCCGTCCACCGATCTGTTGCTTGGCGCGCGTTATACGCGGGATACGCTGGAAGAGAAAGCGGAGAACAAACGCCAGCTACAAATCGCTATGGGATTGAAGGTTAACGATAAAGTTCCGCTTTTTGCGGTGGTTAGCCGACTGACCAGCCAGAAAGGCCTCGACCTGGTGCTGGAGGCGCTTCCGGGGTTACTTGAACAAGGTGGGCAACTGGCGCTGCTCGGTGCAGGCGATCCGGTGTTACAGGAAGGGTTCCTGGCTGCTGCCGCCGAACATTCCGGGCAGGTCGGGGTACAGATTGGTTATCACGAAGCCTTCTCGCATCGCATCATGGGCGGCGCAGATGTGATTCTGGTGCCGAGCCGTTTTGAGCCATGTGGTTTAACGCAATTGTATGGCCTGAAGTATGGGACATTACCGCTGGTGCGTCGTACCGGAGGGCTGGCGGATACCGTATCCGACAGTTCGCTGGAAAACCTGGCCGATGGCATCGCCAGCGGTTTTGTTTTTGAGGACAGTAATGCCTGGGCGCTGTTAAGAGCAATCAGGCGGGCTTTCGTGTTGTGGTCCCGGCCTTCGCTTTGGCGCTTTGTCCAGCGGCAGGCAATGGCCATGGATTTTAGCTGGCAGGTCGCAGCACAGTCGTACCGCGATCTTTATTTTCGGTTGAAATAGATTTCCAGGAATCACGCTTATGAATGCACCTTTTACTTATTCAGCACCGACATTAAGTATTGAGGCATTAAAACACTCGATTGCCTACAAACTCATGTTCACCGTCGGTAAAGATCCGGTTATCGCTAACAAACATGAATGGCTGAACGCCACGCTGTTTGCTGTGCGCGACAGACTGGTAGAACGTTGGCTGCGCTCCACTCGCGCGCAGCTCTCCCAAGAGGTGCGTCAGGTTTACTATTTGTCGATGGAGTTCCTGATTGGTCGCACGCTCTCCAACGCCCTGCTCTCGCTTGGCATTTATGATGACGTGAAAAGCGCGCTGGAGGAGATGGGACTGGATCTCGAAGAGCTGATCGATGAAGAGAATGACCCGGGCCTTGGTAATGGCGGCCTCGGGCGACTGGCGGCCTGCTTCCTTGATTCGCTGGCGACGCTGGGCTTGCCCGGACGCGGCTATGGCATCCGCTATGACTACGGCATGTTTAAACAGAACATTGTCGACGGGCGGCAAAAAGAGTCTCCCGATTACTGGCTGGAATACGGTAACCCGTGGGAGTTCAAGCGCCACAATACCCGCTACAAAGTGCGCTTTGGTGGTCGTATTCAGCAGGAGGGAAGAAAGAGCCGCTGGGTCGAAACCGAAGAGATCCTCGCGGTGGCCTATGACCAGATTATCCCCGGTTATGATACTGACGCGACCAATACGCTGCGCCTGTGGAATGCCCAGGCCAGTAGCGAGATCAATCTGGGTAAATTCAACCAGGGGGATTACTTCGCGGCGGTAGAGGATAAAAACCATTCCGAAAACGTTTCGCGCGTCCTCTATCCGGATGACTCGACCTATTCCGGGCGTGAATTGCGTTTACGTCAGGAGTATTTCCTTGTCTCGGCGACGATTCAGGACATCCTGAGCCGTCATTATCAGTTGCATCAGACGTATGAGAATCTGGCGGATAAGATCGCCATTCACCTCAATGATACGCACCCGGTGTTGTCTATTCCGGAACTGATGCGCCTGTTGATTGACGAACATAAGTTTGAATGGGACGACGCGTTTGAAGTGACCTGCCAGGTGTTCTCGTATACCAACCATACCTTGATGAGTGAGGCACTGGAGACCTGGCCGGTGGAAATGCTCGGCAAGATTTTGCCGCGCCATTTGCAAATCATCTTTGAAATTAATGACTATTTCCTGAAAACGGTACAGGAACAGCATCCTGACGATATTGAGTTGCTGGGCCGGACGTCAATTATTGATGAAGCCAGCGGGCGTCGTGTGCGTATGGCCTGGCTGGCGGTGGTGGTCAGTCATAAAGTGAATGGCGTTTCTGAGCTGCACTCTAACCTGATGGTGCAGTCGCTGTTTGCTGATTTTGCCGAAATATTTCCGATGCGTTTTCTCAATGTCACCAACGGCGTGACGCCGCGTCGCTGGCTGGCACTGGCAAACCCGTCGCTCTCGGACGTGCTGGATGAAAATATCGGCCGCACCTGGCGTACTGATCTGAGCCAGTTGAGTGAGTTGGAGCAACATATTGACTATCCGATGGTGAATCAGGCTGTTCGTCAGGCCAAGCTGGAGAATAAAAAGCGGCTGGCGAATGTGATAGCCCAACAGTTAAATGTAGTGGTGAACCCGAAGGCGCTGTTTGATGTGCAGATCAAGCGTATTCACGAATATAAGCGCCAGTTGATGAATGTACTGCACGTGATCACCCGTTATAACCGCATCAAGGCCGACCCGACGGCAGAGTGGGTGCCGAGAGTGAATATCTTTGCCGGTAAAGCGGCGTCCGCATATTACATGGCGAAGCACATTATTCATCTGATCAACGATGTTGCGCAGGTGATCAATAATGATCCGGTGATTGGCGATAAGCTGAAAGTGGTGTTTATCCCTAACTACAGCGTGAGCCTGGCGCAAGTGATCATTCCGGCGGCCGATCTGTCAGAGCAGATCTCGCTGGCGGGGACGGAAGCGTCCGGGACCAGCAATATGAAGTTTGCGCTGAACGGGGCGCTGACTATCGGGACGTTGGACGGTGCGAACGTGGAAATGCTCGAGCATGTCGGCGAGGAAAATATCTTTATCTTCGGTAACACGGCAGATGAAGTGGAAGCGCTGCGTCGCAAGGGCTACAAACCGCGTGAATACTATGAAAAAGATGAAGAGTTGCATCAGGTGCTGACACAAATCGCGACCGGTCTCTTCAGTCCGCAGGAACCGGGTCGATACCGCGATCTGGTGGATTCACTCATTAACTTTGGCGACCACTATCAGGTGCTGGCGGATTACCGTAGCTATGTCGACTGCCAGGACAAAGTAGATGCGTTGTATCAGCATCCGGAAGAGTGGACGATGCGAGCGATGCATAATATCGCCAATATGGGCTATTTCTCGTCTGATCGCACCATCCTCGAATATGCGGAGAATATCTGGCATATCAAACCGGTGCGTTTGTAGTGAGATGTCAGGATGGCGCTGCGAAAATCCGGCCCGCAGACCGGATTCGCGTAGCTGCCATCCTGCATGACTACTGTTATGAGGCTAACGACAACTCGTCTTTCTGATGATGGGCTAACCACTGTGCAACGCGGGATTGCTCTTCCGCATTTAACCACATCCCGAGTTTGGTGCGACGCCAGATGGCGTCATCCAGGCGCTTAACCCATTCATGTTCTACCAGGTAGCGCAGTTCCGCCTCATAGAGCTCGTGACCAAAATGCTCACCCAGGTCTTCAAGACTGCTGGCATTCTCGAGAATAAGGTCGCTGTTGCTACCGTAGGTACGGGCGAAATGGCGTGCCAGCGACTCGCTAATAAAGGGGTAACGGCGACGCAGTTTTGCTGCGTAATCATCACGATCGCCAGCGATCTCCCCGCCTGGCAGAACGCAGTTTTTGGTCCAGGCCGGGCCAATACCTTTGTAATACGGTGTCAGTTTTTCCAGCGCATGCTCGGCCAGCTTACGGTAGGTCGTGAGCTTACCGCCAAAGACCGACAATAACGGCGCCTGGCCGTTATCATCATGGATATCCAGCGTGTAGTCGCGCGTGATGGCCTGCGGTGAGTCCGATTCGTCGTCACACAGTGGTCGCACGCCAGAGTAGGTCCAGGCAATATCTTCGCGGCTCAGCTGTTTCCGGAAGTGGGCGTTATACACTTTCAACAGGTAGTTGATCTCGCTCTCTTCGATCTCCACGTGTTTCGGATCGCCTTTATATTCGACATCGGTGGTGCCGATAATAGAGAACTCATCCATCCACGGAATAACAAACACAATGCGCTTATCTTCGTTTTGCAGAATATAAGCCTGTTTCTGCGAGTGCACGCGCGGCACCACAATGTGGCTGCCTTTGATCAGGCGAATACCATACGGCGAGGGCAAGTGCATACCGTCGTCAAAGAACTGTTTCACCCACGGTCCCGTTGCGTTCACCAGACCGCGTGCCTGCCAGCTATATTTTTCCCCGGTGTCGATATCTTCCGCTTCGACAATCCACATTCCATTTTCGCGACGCGCGCGGGTGGCGCGGGTGCGGGTTAACACGTCGCCGCCTTTACGCTCTACCATCTGCGCATTGGCAAGCACCAGTCGCGCATCGTCGACCCAGCAGTCAGAATATTCGAAACCGCGCACGATTTCCGGTTTGAGTACCGATTCTGCGCCAAAACGCAAACCGGTAGATGACGGCAGGCTGGTACGTTTGCCCAAGTGATCGTACATAAACAGACCAATACGGATCATCCATGCCGGACGTAAATGCGGGCGGTGCGGCAGGCGGAAACGCATCGGGAAAGCGATATGCGGCGCCATTTTCAATAATACTTCGCGTTCGGCGAGCGCTTCGCTCACCAGACGGAATTCATAGTGTTCAAGGTAGCGCAGCCCGCCGTGGATCAATTTGGAGCTGGCGCTGGAGGTGGCGCAGGCTAAATCCTGGGCTTCCAGCATCAGCACGGATAAACCCCGCCCTGCGGCGTCTGCCGCGATACCGGCACCGTTGATGCCCCCGCCTATCACAATCAGATCTTTGGTTTCCATGCTACCCTCATGCACTTTCGTTAAAGCTCAAAAATGTTCGATATCGCTCATAATAGCAAATGAACGCGCCATTGGTAACATCAAAAAAACAATTTAGAGTGATATGCATAACATAATGGCGTTTACCTGCCGTCACGACGTACACTTGACAGGAGAATAGCCATTCCCTGTGTCAATTAAGAGAAAGCCATGGAACACTTTGAGTGCATTAACGTAGAAGAAACCCATCAAAAACTGCATCAGCAGCAGGCTGTGCTGGTGGATATCCGCGATCCGCAAAGCTTTGCCATGGGCCATACGCCGGGGGCGTTTCACCTGACCAACGACACGCTGGGCGCGTTTATGCGCGAAAACGACTTCGATACGCCGGTAATGGTGATGTGCTACCACGGCAACAGCAGTAAAGGCGCAGCGCAATATCTGCTGCAACAGGGGTACGATCAGGTTTACAGTGTCGACGGCGGTTTCGATGCCTGGCATCGCCATTTCCCGGCTGAAGTGGCACACGGCACGCTTTAGACCGCTATACTGTCTCTCTTTGTACGGATTAAGCGACGCCTGTCATGTTGATGATTACCTCTTTTGCTAACCCTCGCGTCGCCCAGGCGTTTGTTGATTATATGCAGACCCAGGGTGTGATCCTGACCATTCAACACCATGTGCAAAGCGACATCTGGCTCGCAGATGAGAGCCAGCTTGAGCGCGTGCGAGCAGAACTTGCGCGTTTTATTGAAAACCCCACCGATCCGCGTTATCTCGCGGCGAGCTGGCAATCCGGGCAAACCGGCAGTGGCCTGCATTACCGCCGTTTCCCGTTGAAGGCGGCAATACGTGAACGCAGCGGTCCCTTAACGCTGATCATTTCCGCGCTTAGCATATTCGTGTTTGTATTGATGAATATTGTTGGCGACCAAACGGTGATGATGTGGCTGGCCTGGCCGTGGGATGCCAGTGTGCAGTTTGAGGTATGGCGCTATTTCGCCCATGCAGTAATGCATTTTTCCCTGGTGCACATCATCTTCAACCTCTTTTGGTGGTGGTATCTTGGCGGCGCGGTGGAAAAGCGGCTGGGCAGCGGAAAACTGTTGGTGATCACCGTGATCAGCGCGCTGTTGAGCGGTTTTGTTCAGTACCACCTAACCGGACCCTGGTTTGGCGGTTTATCCGGCGTGGTCTATGCGCTGATTGGCTATGTCTGGCTGCATGGCGTGCGCGATCCGCAACCGCAGGTCGCCCTGCCTAATGGGCTGTTTATCTTTACGGTGGCATTGATGGTGGCGGAATGGTTTGGCCTGACGGGCTTCGCCATCGCCAGCGGCGCGCATACTGCCGGCCTGCTGATTGGGTTGGCGATGGCGCTGGTGGACTCACAGAATGTGCGAAAACGAACATAATTCTTCAGGGACAATTCATGAAACAAACACAGCGTCATGACGCGATTATTGAACTGGTTAAACAACAGGGATATGTCAGTACCGAAGAGCTGGTCGAACAATTTTCCGTTAGCCCGCAGACTATTCGTCGCGATCTGAACGACCTGGCCGATCAAAATAAAATTTTACGTCATCATGGCGGTGCGGCGTTGCCGTCCAGTTCGGTGAATACCCCCTGGCACGATCGTAAATCGACGCAGACCGCAGAAAAAGAGCGTATTGCGCGCAAAGTCGCGGAGCAAATCCCCAACGGCGCAACGCTGTTTATTGATATCGGCACCACGCCGGAAGCGGTAGCCCATGCGTTACTCGATCACAGCGACTTGCGCGTGGTGACCAACAACCTGAATGTCGCCAATACCTTAATGAAGAAAGATGATTTTCGCGTCATTCTGGCGGGCGGGGAGTTGCGTAGCCGCGATGGCGGAATAGTCGGGGAAGCGACCCTCGATTTTATCTCTCAGTTCCGTCTCGATTTTGGCATCCTCGGCATCAGCGGCATTGACGCCGATGGTTCGCTGCTGGAATTTGATTACCATGAAGTGCGCACCAAACGCGCGATTATCGAAAATTCGCGCCACGTCATGCTGGTGGTCGATCACTCGAAATTTGGTCGCAACGCGATGGTCAATATGGGCAGCATCAGCATGGTAGATGCGGTCTACACCGATATCATGCCGCCTGCTGGCGTGATGAAAGTGATTACTAACAGCAATATTCAGCTTGAGCTGTGCTGACAGAGTGCGATGTCTGACGGCACCGTGCCGCCGTCAGACGCCATACCCCATGATTTTCAGTAACTGCTGCGCGTGCTGGACTGCATCCTGACGGTGAGCAACGCCGAGTTTTTGGTAAAGATTGCGGATATGGGTTTTGATGGTGGTCGCGGCGACAGCCAGCTCCCCGGCAATCTGTTCGTTGCTGTAACCGGAGTAGATAAGCCCAAGCACCTGCCATTCACGCTGGGTTAACGGACTGGTGCGGATCAGTTCCGGTACTTCCGGGTGGGTCAGAAGTCGTTCAACAAAACTCTCATCGAAATGGGCGAATTTATGCCGGTGGTGCTGGTTTATCTCGCGCAGAATACGCTGGGCGCGGTGCTGATCCAGCTCCGGCAGCGTATTGAGCTGAATTAACTGACGCAACTGCTGCGCCATCGCCTCGCCTTCAATCACAAAGTGGCTGATAAACCCGGTGCGGTTAGCCAGTTGCAAGGCCTCCAGCAGTACGCGCTGAGCATCGTTTTTACGCCCGGCTTGCCAGTAAAGTTGATTAAGCAACAGCAGATTGCGGTTGACGTCGCTCATCAGTCGCAGGCTGCGCGCGTTTTCATTCAGCTCTTCCAGCACCATTTCCGCCGGGTCGAAATCCCCCAACAGGATCTGTGCGCGGGCGATGTTGCGCCACTGGCTTTGCAGGAAATGGTTATTGGCGAACTCGGGTTTTGGCGTCTGGCGCAGCCACTGCGCAGCGGCTTTCTTGTCATTGGTCATTTGCCAGTAAATGACCCGGACTTTATCGGCGTTCGACACCCAGTCGCTGTGGTACTGACCGTTGCCAAGCAGGTTTTCCAGGCGGTGCAGATGGCTGCGGGCATTATCCAGATCGCCGCGCGCCAGGGAATTTTGCACCACCAGCGCCAGGCATTGCAGTTGCTGTTGCGGTTGCAATGCGGACAGGACTTCCAGCCCCTGACGCGCCACGGCTTCTGATTCATCCAGCCGCGCCCATGCCCAGAGAAGCTGCGCACGAATGCGTAACAAGAATTCGTGCATCGGCAGTTGTTCGAGGTGTTGTTCGCGGATCAGCGTAAAGCCTTTCTCCTGCATCTCCCAGGCGGCCTGCAAAAAGCCCTGCGCAAAGAGGATTTCGCTCTGTTGGATCAGGCTCCACAGCGCGTAATGCCAGACATCGTGGCGGCGGGCCATCTGCTCGGTTTGCTGCATCACCGACAGCGAACTGGTCAGCTCGCCTTTACAGTGCAACACTTCGCCATGCACGGAGGTGGCGACAATACGGCTGTAGTAGTTCGCCAACGGCAGCTCATCCAACGCAACCATTGCCAGCCGCTCCGCTTCAACAGGATCGCCATGGTTAATGGCGACCTGAGCACGCAGGGCATTGAAATCGCCGTGCAATGAAGAGTCCATCTGCGTGGTCATCTCTTGCTCAGCACGGGCCAGTAACATATTCACTTCACCATAGCGATGCTGGCTCTGCATCAACCAGGCCTGTAACAGCACCAGACGCGGGTTCTCCAGCAGGCTTTCCCATGGCAGCGCTTTCAGCGACTCTTCCAGTACGCTCAGTTCGCTATGGTTAAAGAGTCCCCAGGCGTGATGCAGCAGAATGTCCCGCAGCATAACGCCATCGCCAGCGGCCAGTGCGTGGTGAATGGCTTCGCTTGGGAAGCCTTGCGCCATCCAGCTTTCCGCCGCTGCGCGGTGGATATCCGGCAGTTCGGTCGCCAGTTCCCATTGACAGCGCTGGCGCAGGAAACTGCCGAACAGCGGGTGATAACTAAACCACTCGCCGGAATCATCCATACGTTGCAGGAACAGCCCCTGGCGTTCGATCTCCTCCAGGCGCATTTGCCCATTCTCTTCGCCGGTCACCCGGACAATCAGGGCATCATTCATTGAGCGTAGCAGCGCGCTTTTTAGCAGGAACTTACGGGTATCGGTATCAACATTATCCAGCACCTCATCCACCAGGTAGTCGGAGAGATGGGTGGCGTTAATTCCTGACAAACGGCGCGCGGACTGATGTGGGGCACTGTGGTTTTGCCGGGCGGAAAGCGCGATGAGTTGGAGCGCGGTGGCCCAGCCCGCGACATCATCGCACAGGCGGCCGCTTTCTGCGGCTTCGATAGGTGACGCCAGGCGACAATCAAAAAACTGTTTGGCCTCCTGGTGGGTAAAGGCCAGTTGCTGACTGCCCACTTCCAGTAACTGTTCACGCACGCGCAGGTTGGCAATGCCTAACTGAGGTAAGTTGCGTGATAGCACAAACAGCGTCAGGTTTTCCGGTTGATGGCGCAGGAAGAAACGCATGGCATCGTGGATTACCGGGTTCGTTATTAGATGGTAATCGTCAATCACCAAATACAACGGCCGCTGCCATTCAGTCAGTTCCACGAACAGTTGAGAAAAGAGTGAGGCCAGGCTGGCGTACTGGCGTTTTTGCGCCATCGCCTCGCTTCTTGCGCAGTGACCACCTGTCGCCTGCTGGATAGCGGCGACAAAGTAGCTGGCAAAACGTTCTTGTTGGTTATCTCCTTCGTCCAGCGAGAACCAGCCAATGTCATTTTTACCGGCCGCCCATTGGGAAATGAGCGTTGTTTTTCCGTAACCCGCAGGGCTTGTGATCAGCACAAGCCGATAATTGTTGGCGCCGGAAAGTTTCGCCAGCAAACGTTCACGCACCACCGTGTGGTCGAGACGAACCGGACGACTTAATTTTGACGGAATCAACATAGTTATCACTTCACTGTGAGGCAAACTGGGGGGATGATTTTTTTTGCGCTTCGTAATTAATACTAATAAGGTCGGTCAGATGTGAGTTTATTGCAAGTTATGTCCAAATCTGACGATTGTGAATTTGCACCATGTCACATTTTTATTTCCGTAATGAATAAATTAAGAACAATAGTTACAAAAGTCGTGGGGTCAGAATTGGCGGGCTGTCCCGGTCTGTCGCGTGGTGCGTTTGTTAACGTTCCGCGTCCCGGAAAGCTATTTATCTCTGCCGGGCTTAAATCGCACAAATAGCGAAATCGTGCGAACCAGATTTTAAATGAATTTAATATCTGCCGGTTTTCACAGATGAGCAAAACCAATTTCTTCTGAAACGACATTTCATATCCTTTTTCCCCTTCGTTAAAACGGCGCGCATTTTTCCGTCTCGTTTTGCTGCTTTTTGTTTGAAAAATGTGCAAAAGAGACGCTACCTTTAAGTGGCGGCGATCACAATTTTCGCTCATCCCCGCTACTCCTCCCCGGCTAATCCCAGGCAGGATGAGGAACTCATAAACTGAGCCTGGCACACTAGCGCTAACGTCGATTTAATTCACAAAAGGACCCGGATTCTTTATGTCAAAGCCAACGTTTGATAAAGCGCAGTTTGAAGCGGCCCTCACTCGCCAGTGGCAGCGTTTGGGGTTGGCGGCTGCAACGGAAATGACCACCCGTCAGTGGTGGCACGCAGTCAGCGGCGCGCTGGCGGAACTGCTGGCAGCACAGCCTGCGCCGAAAGCGGAGAAAAAGCAGCGCCATGTTAACTACATCTCGATGGAGTTTTTAATTGGTCGCCTGACGGGCAACAATCTGCTTAATCTGGGGTGGTATCAGGATGTGGCGGCGGTGCTGGATACGCACGCGATAAATCTTAGCGATCTGCTGGAAGAGGAGATCGATCCGGCGTTAGGCAACGGTGGGCTTGGGCGACTGGCAGCTTGTTTTCTGGACTCAATGGCGACGGTGGGACAATCCGCCACAGGCTATGGGCTGAATTACCAGTATGGCCTGTTCCGTCAATCTTTTGTCGACGGCCAACAACATGAAGCGCCGGATGACTGGCATCGTCGCAGCTACCCGTGGTTCAGCCACAACGAACAGCTGGACGTGCACGTAGGTATTGGCGGTAAGGTCAGCAAAGAGGGGCTGTGGCAACCGGCATTTACCCTGGTTGGCGAAGCCTGGGATCTGCCCGTTATTGGCTATCGCAACAGTGTGACGCAGCCGCTGCGTCTGTGGCAGGCGACGCATGCTCATCCGTTTGATCTGACCAAATTTAACGACGGTGATTTCCTGCGTGCCGAGCAAACCGGCATTGACGCAGAAAAACTCACCAAGGTGCTGTACCCCAATGACAACCACCAGGCCGGGAAAAAACTGCGCCTGATGCAGCAATATTTTCAGTGCGCCTGTTCGGTGGCTGATATTCTGCGCCGCCACCATCTGGCAGGACGCAAACTGGCGCAGCTGCCGGATTTTGAAGTTATCCAGTTAAACGACACTCACCCGACCATTGCCATCCCGGAACTGCTGCGCGTGTTGCTTGATGAGCATCAACTGAGCTGGGATGAGGCCTGGGCGATCACCAGCCGGACCTTTGCTTACACCAACCATACCTTGATGCCGGAAGCGCTGGAGTGCTGGGACGAAACCCTGGTAAAAGCGCTGCTGCCGCGCCATATGCAGATAATTAAGCAGATCAACGACAAGTTTAAAGTACTGGTCGAGAAGACCTGGCCTGGCGACAAGGCGGTATGGGCTAAGCTGGCGGTGGTGCATCACAAACAGGTGCGAATGGCGAATTTGTGCGTGGTCGGGGGGTTTGCGGTAAACGGGGTCGCAGCGCTGCATTCGGACCTGGTCGTCAAAGATCTGTTCCCGGAATACCACCAGTTATGGCCGGGTAAATTCCACAATGTGACCAACGGTATTACCCCACGCCGTTGGATTAAGCAGTGCAACCCCTTGCTGGCAGCGTTGCTGGATAAAACGCTGAAAAAAGAGTGGGCTAACGATCTCGATCAGCTGATTAATCTGGAGAAATACGCTGATGATGCGGCGTTCCGCCAGCAATATCGCGAGATCAAACAGCAGAACAAGATCCGTCTGGCGGCCTTTGTCAAAGCCCGTACCGGTATTGAGATCAACCCACAGGCGCTATTTGATATTCAGATCAAACGCCTTCACGAGTACAAACGCCAGCATCTCGGTCTGTTGCATATCATTGCGCTGTATAACGAGATCCGCGAAAACCCGAAGGCCGACCGTGTGCCGCGCGTATTCCTGTTTGGCGCGAAAGCCGCGCCGGGTTATTACCTGGCGAAAAACATTATCTATGCCATTAACAAAGTGGCGGAGGTGATCAACAACGACGCGAAGGTGGGCGACAAACTGAAGGTGGTGTTCCTGCCGGATTATTGTGTGTCGGCAGCGGAAAAACTGATCCCGGCGGCGGATGTTTCCGAACAGATTTCTACCGCCGGTAAGGAAGCCTCCGGCACCGGCAATATGAAGCTGGCGCTGAATGGCGCGCTCACCGTGGGGACGCTGGACGGCGCGAATGTCGAGATTGCCGAGCAGGTTGGCGAAGAGAATATCTTTATCTTCGGCCATACCGTTGAGCAGGTGAAAGCGTTGAAAGCTAAAGGCTACGATCCGCTGAAATGGCGCAAGAAAGACAAGCAACTGGATGCGGTGCTGAAAGCGCTGGAGAGCGGGAAGTTTAGCGGCGGCGACAAGCATGCGTTTGATCAAATGCTGCATAGCATTGGCAAACAGGGCGGCGATCCGTACCTGGTACTGGCGGATTTCAGCGCCTATGTGGCAGCGCAAAAACGTGTCGATGCACTGTATCGCGATCAGGAGGCCTGGAGCCGTGCTGCGATCCTCAATACCGCCCGCTGCGGTATGTTCAGCTCCGATCGCTCGATTCGTGATTATCAAACCCGTATCTGGCAGGCGAAACGCTAAGGAAGCGCAATGGAAAGCAAACGTCTGGAGCATGCCGCGCTGGCGGCGGGGATCAGCCCTGACTACATCAATGCGCACGGCAAACCGCAGTCCATTACTGCGCTCACCAAACGGCGGTTGCTGGAGGCCATGCATCCGGCTCCTGCGACAGGCACAGTTTCACCTGTGCCACCGGTGCAGGTTTTTATCCGCGGCAAAAAGAAGGTACTGCCGGTGCAGGGCAAAGGCGATTTCCGCTGGCATCTGACCACGGAAGCGGGCAAACAGCATACAGGCGAGGTGCGAGGCGGTGCGAACCTGGCGTTGCCAGGCGGGCTGGCGCTCGGCTATCACTCTCTGGTGCTGGAGCAGAAAGGCCAGCAATGGCCGTGCCGGTTAATTATCGCTCCGGCACGCTGTTACGAACCGCAGGCATTGCTGGAGGGGAAAAAGCTGTGGGGCGCTTGCGTTCAGCTTTACACCCTGCGTTCGCAGGATAACTGGGGCATTGGCGACTTTGGCGATCTGAAGGCGATGCTGGGCGAGGTGGCAAAGCGCGGCGGTGCGTTTATAGGTTTAAACCCTATTCATGCGCTCTATCCGGCGAACCCGGAGAGCGCCAGTCCGTACAGTCCGTCATCCCGGCGCTGGCTGAATATTATCTATATCGATGTTAATGCCCTGACGGACTTTCGCGACAGTGAAGAGGCGCAGGCATGGTGGACGTTGCCCACGACGCAGCAAACGCTAGGTGCTGCGCGGGATGCCGAATGGGTGGATTACGCCACGGTGACCGCGTTGAAACTGGCGGCGCTGCGTATGGCATGGAAGCACTTTCGTCAGCGCGCCGCAGATGACGAACAAGCGTTAGCCTTCCGGGATTTTGTGCAGCAGGAGGGGGAAAGCCTGTATTGGCAGGCGGCATTTGATGCGCTACATGCCTGGCAGGTGCAGGAGGATGAATTGCGCTGGGGCTGGCCCGTATGGCCGGAAGGGTATCAGTCTATCCGAAGCCCGCAGGTGAAAGCGTTTTGTCAGCAACATGCCGACGAGGTGGATTTCTATCTCTGGCTTCAGTGGTTGGCGTATACGCAGTTTGCCGAATGCTGGGCGACAAGTCAGAACAACGGTATGCCGATTGGCCTGTACCGTGATTTGGCGGTAGGCGTGGCGGAAGGCGGTGCGGAAACCTGGTGCGATCGCGAGTTGTATTGCCTGAAAGCCTCCGTTGGCGCGCCACCGGATATTCTGGGGCCGCTGGGGCAAAACTGGGGGCTGCCGCCGATGGATCCGCATGTTATGCAGGCTCGTGGTTATGCGCCGTTTATCGATCTGCTACGCGCCAATATGAAAAGCTGTGGCGCGCTGCGTATTGATCATGTGATGTCGATGCTGCGCTTATGGTGGATCCCTTACGGTGAAACCGCTGACCACGGGGCGTATGTGCAGTATCCGGTCGATGATCTGCTCGCTATTCTGGCGCTGGAAAGTCAGCGTCATCAGTGCATGGTGATTGGTGAGGATCTGGGTACGGTGCCGGTGGAGATTGTCGGTAAGCTGCGCAGTTGCGGCGTTTACTCGTACAAGGTGCTCTATTTTGAAAGCGATCATGAAAAGACCTTCCGTACGCCGCAGGCCTATCCGCCACAGTCGATGGCGGTCGCCACCACGCATGATCTGCCGACGTTACGGGGATACTGGGAGAGCGGCGATTTAACCCTCGGCAAAACCCTTGGGCTCTACCCGGATGAAGTGATATTGCGTGGACTGTATCAGGATCGCGAAAGGGCAAAACAGGGGTTACTGGATGCGTTGCATCAGTCCGGGTGCCTGCCAAAACGTGCCGGGCATAATGCCTCACGCATGCCGATGACGGCGATCCTTAATCGTGGGATGCAGCGTTTTATCGCGGATAGCAACAGCGCGTTACTGGGATTACAGCCGGAAGACTGGCTCGATATGCCAGGGCCGGTAAACATTCCGGGCACCAGTTATCAGTATAAGAACTGGCGGCGTAAGCTGGCGGTTACGCTGGAGAAGATGTTTGCCGATGAGAAGGTTAACCGCCTGATTAAGGATCTCGATCGTCGCCGCAAAGCAGCAGGTAAACGCTAATAAAAATGCCCGGTCAGACCGGGCATTTTCATCTTGTCAGGAGGGACCTGCGTTTTATCAGACCACCATTCCCAGCAGCAAGCATCCTACCAGGCCGCACACGGAGATAATGGTTTCCAGCGCGGACCAGGAACGCATGGTCTCACCGATAGTCAGGTTGAAATACTCTTTGAACAACCAGAAACCCGGATCGTTCACATGGGAGAAGATCACGCTACCGGAGCCCACGGCAATCACCATCAATTCCGGGCTTACCCCGGTGGTGGCAATCAGCGGCGCGGCAATACCGCCTGCGGTGATCGCCGCCACGGTTGCAGATCCGAGCGCAATACGCAGGACGGCAGCGATAGACCACGCCATAAACAGCGGAGAGAGGTTGGTGGAGTGCATCATGGCGGCAATGTATTTATCCACGCCGCTATCGACCAGAACCTGCTTGAACGCGCCGCCGCCGCCGATGATCAGCAGCATCATGGCGATGATTTTGATAGAGCTGGTCAGGGTGTCGTTAATGTCGTCCATTGAACGACCACGGTTCAGGCCAAAGGTGAAGACCGCAATCAGGACGGCGATCATCGTTGCCATCACCGGGTCGCCAAAGAACTCGGCATACGGAAGGATAGCGTGACCTTTCGGCAGCACCATCTCCGCTACCGCGCGCAACGCCATCAGGATCACCGGTACCAGAGAGGTCCAGACGCTGACGCCAAAGCCTGGCATCTCTTCTTCGGTAAAGGTTTTGGTGTTGTACAGACCTTCAGGAATCGGCTTATCAATGCTTTTCAGGAAGCGCGCATATACCGGGCCTGCGAGGATCACCGTCGGGATACCGAGCAGCGTACCGTAAAGCAGGGTTTTCCCCATGTCCGCATGGAAAATGGTGGCAATGGCGGTCGGACCTGGGTGCGGTGGCAGGAAACCATGCGTGACGGACAGCGCAGCGGCCATGGGCACACCGATATAGAGCAGCGGAATACGTGCAGACGCGGCAATCGTGAACACCAGCGGCAGCAACAGTACAAAGCCCACTTCATAGAACAGGGCGAAACCGACGGTAAAACCGGTTAACACCACGGCCCACTGAATGTGTTTACGGCCGAATTTCTCAATGAGCGTCGTGGCAATGCGCTGCGCGCCGCCGCAATCCGCCAGCAGTTTACCCAGCATGGCGCCGAAGCCCATGATCAGCGCAAGACTACCCAGCGTTCCACCGACTCCGGCTTTAATGGATTTGATCACCGCGTCCAACGGCATGCCCTGCATCATCCCGACGGCGAGCGCCACCAGGATCAGGGCAATAAACCCGTTGAGTTTAAAACGGATCATTAACAGCAATAAAAGGGCGACACCGATAGCGACAATGACTAATGGCATGATTTACCTGGCCTTTAATTTGTTATGGGTAACGTCATTCTTTTTTGGCAGTCCCTTAATGCTCCAGGGTACGAAACAGCGGGCTGCCGCACCGTTACGGCTTACATCCATAACTCAAAATTGTAGCTGGATGTTGTTGTCTTGTGGGTGCTGACTGAAATGATACGGGTAACATCTATGGGAAGAGAATCACCAGGCGGATCTAAATGTGAGAACTGAGACATCCGTCATATTAACGCGAGTAAACTAACCACAATGAAAAAGCGATCTGTGATGACAAGGATACGGGTAACAGCGAGGGGTATATGACTTAACCGGGGAGGCATCGCCAGATGGCGGGGGACGGGCATCTGGCGCAAGACCCGGTAAGCGAAGCGCCACCGGACCTGTATGCGACAACGGGAGTAAGGCTTAGTAGTAGGAGTGCTCGCCGCGTTGGTGCTCGGTCAGATCGCGCACGCCTTTCAGTTCCGGGAATTCGGTCAGCAGCTGCTTCTCGATCCCCTCTTTCAGCGTGACGTCGACCATAGAACAACCGTTACAGCCGCCGCCAAATTGCAAAATGGCGTAGCCTTCATCGGTGATTTCCATCAGCGATACACGGCCGCCGTGGCCGGCGAGTTGAGGATTAATTTGCGACTGCAGCAGATACTCCACGCGTTCCATCAGCGGGGCGTCGTCAGAGACCTTACGCATTTTTGCATTCGGCGCTTTCAGCGTGAGCTGGGAACCCAACTGGTCGGTAACAAAATCGATTTCCGCATCTTCCAGATACGGCGCGCTCAGTTCGTCGACGTAGGCGATCAACTGCTCAAATTTCAGTGCGGTGTCGCTTGCTTCAACCGCGTCCGGTGGGCAATAGGAGACGCCGCACTCGGCGTTTGGCGTACCCGGGTTAATCACAAATACGCGGATTTGTGTCCCTTCTTCCTGATTTGCCAGCAGTTTAACAAAATGCGCCTGGGCTGCGTCGGAGATACGGATCATAGCAATGGCCTAATAGTTGACTATTTTACTTGGTTATAATACGCCCATCATCGAGGGTCTACAAGGTTCGACACAGGCACCATACCTGAACAGTCGCTGCGCCGCTGCGTAAAAGCAGGCGGGTGATTTCTGCAACAGTACTGCCGGTCGTGACGACATCATCCACCACGACGATATGGAGACCAGCGACCGGCAATTCAAGTCGGAAGGCGTTTTTCAGGTTCTGTTTGCGCAAACGAGCGCTGAGATGATGCTGAACCGGCGTTGCCCGCAGGCGGCGCAGCGCGGCGCGTGGAGCGCTGCATTGTAACCAATGCGCCAGCTTCTGACATAACAGATCGCTTTGATTAAAGCCTCTGCGCCACTGGCGACGGGTATGCAGTGGCACGCTGAGGATCATATCGGGTTTTGCCGGATTCCGGGTCGGGTGCGCGGTACGTACGGCTAATAACAGCAGCCGGGACAGCGCATTAGCTGCTTCCGGACGCGGTGCAAACTTAAACTGATGCAGTAGCGTACTGAGCGGTGGTGCATAATCACTGACGGCGATAAGCCGCTGCCAGGGTGGCGGTTTTTGCAGGCAACGCCCACAGTGAATATCGTCGCGGGCGGCAGGTAAACCGCACAAAGGGCAAACGCTGCCACGCCTGAGGATGACACGCGCGCACAACGAACAGATTCCCCAGTGGCTGCATGCGAGCGGCATCCGGCATAGCCAGCATAACCCCGGCGCTGTTAGCATATTGCACCTCCCTGTGTGAAAAAAGAGAACGATAACTGATGAGTGACATCTGGTGGCAAACCAAAGGCGAAGGAGATTGTCATCTTGTGCTGCTGCACGGATGGGGACTGAATGCGCAGGTCTGGGATTGCATCACCCCGGAATTGAGTACGCACTTTACCCTGCATCTGGTGGATTTGCCGGGCTACGGCAGGAGCCGTGGTTTTACTGCGTTAACACTGCGGCAAATGACGGACCTCATATTGTCTCAGGCACCGGAAAAAGCAGTATGGCTTGGCTGGAGTCTCGGCGGGCTGGTGGCAAGCCAGGCTGCGTTACTGGCTCCTGAACGCGTTAATGCACTGGTCACGGTAGCCTCGTCGCCCTGTTTTAGCGCGCAGGATGACTGGGCCGGGATCAAGCCCGATGTGCTGGCGGGGTTTCAGCACCAACTCAGTGAAGATTTCCAGCGCACCGTCGAACGTTTTCTGGCGCTACAAACACTGGGAACGGAAACGGCAAAGCAGGATGCCCGATTGCTGAAAAGCGCGGTGCTGTCGCTGGATATGCCATCGGCAGAGGTGTTGAATGGTGGACTGGAGATCCTGAAAACGGTGGATTTGCGTGAGGCGTTAACGGGGCTGTCCATGCCGTTTTTGCGTTTGTATGGCCGGCTTGATGGGCTGGTGCCGCGCAAAATCGTCCCGCTGCTGGATGAGATGTGGCCGGAGAGTGAATCAGTGATCTTCCCGAAAGCCGCGCATGCGCCGTTTATCTCACATCCTGATGCTTTTTGTGACACGCTGGTGGCGCTTAAATCGCGGCTTTAAGCTCCTCCCATCGGGGAAGAGGGTGCCATTATCGCAACGCCCACCACTCGCGTGAGCAGGCGTCTTTCCCGTCCGGGCAGTGTTTACAGCTACCGGTCAAACACCCGGTAGCCTCTTCCTGAATGCGAACCGCTTTGCCCATGGCCTCCATGCGCGCGAGCATGGCATCGATCAGCGCTCGTGGCGTGTGCAGTGTCGCGCTGAGCTGGCTGGCTTCCATTCGCCCGCGCAAGGCCAGTAAATCCCGTACGTCAATTAACGATGCCATCATGTCGCTCCTTAGTGGCAGTCGCCCGCCGGGCTGTCGCAGCAACTGGCGACGGTTTTGCGTGTTGCCAGCAGGTTGACGTTCACCCGGCTTCTGGCACGGCGCAGCGCGCCAATGACCACAACGTTGAACAGGAGCACCGCCAGAATGCAGGTCAGACTGTAAACCGGGTGCTGGTTAAACGTCACCGTCTGGTAGAACAGGGTCGACAGCGAGTAGGCGATGTTCAGTCCCCATAATACCGAGAACCCCATCCAGCCACGGCTGGATTCACGGGCGATAGCGCCCATTGCCGTGATGCAGGGAACGTAAAGCAACACAAAAATCAGGTAGCTGTAAGCGGCTGCCGCACTGCCGAATTTCTCACTCATCACGCCCATTGTACCGGTGGCCATCTCACCCTCGCCTTTGCTGGCTTCAATCGGGTTGGCCAGCACGCTCAGACTGAACGTGTCTTGCAGGCTTTTCCAGGTTTCACTCAGCGCTGCCGCTAACTCGCCCGTCAGGCTGAATTCCGCCGGATTAAACGCCGCTTCCTGAATATTTTCGGCGGTGTAGAGCGTATTCAGCGTACCCACCACCACTTCTTTTGCCATCGCGCCGGTGAACAGCCCGACCGTCGCTTGCCAGTGATCGCCATGCACGCCAATCGGCTCTAACAGGGGAGTGAAGACGCGGCTAATGGAAGCCAACGCCGACTCGTCGATTTTGTCGACGGTGCGGCCATCCAGCGAGAAGCTGTTCATCGCGCTCAGGAAAATACTGACCACGATAATCACTTTACCGGCACGGATAACAAAACCTTTCAGACGTTGCCAGGTTTGCAGCAGCAGGCTTTTCAGGTGAGGTACATGATAAACCGGCAGCTCCATAACGAACGGAGTCGCTTCACCGCGCAGCAGAGTGAACTTCAGCATCAGCCCGGTCAGAATAGCCATTACAATGCCAAGCACATACAGTGAGAAGACCGTCACCGCGCCTTGCTGACCAAAGAAAGCCGCAGCAAAGACGGCAAAGATCGCCAGACGCGCACCGCAGGACATAAACGGCGCCATCATCATGGTGATCAACCGTTCACGCGGTGCATCGAGCGTACGCGCACCCATCACCGATGGCACGTTGCAGCCAAAGCCCACAATCAACGGCACAAAGGATTTACCCGGCAATCCCAGCGATTGCATCAGGCGATCCATCACAAAGGCGGCGCGCGCCATATACCCGGAGTCTTCTAGGAAAGACATAAACAGGTACATCATGCCAAGCTGGGGAACCAGCGGCAGTACGGTATTCACCCCACCGCCCAGCCCCTGAGCAAGGAACACGGTTAGCCATGCCGGGAAGTGCAGCGTATAACCCAGCCACTGAATGCCATGCACGAAAACTGCCACTGAACCGGCATCAAAAATAGGTGCGAACGCGCCACCGATATTAATGGCGAACAGGAACATCAGGTACATCACGAACAGGAAGACAGGCAGGCCCAAAAAGCGGTTCAGGATCACGCGGTCGACCGCGGCCGTGAACTGGCTGGGCTCGGCAGTCAGCGTGTTGCTCACCGCGTCGCAAATGGCGGCGATGGATTGATAACGTGCATCGGCAATATGCAGTGCCGGGTCATCCATTTCGGCCTGCAAACGAGACAGGCTGGTATCCAGGTGCTGGGCGCTGATGCCTGAATTGGCGCGGCTGTAGATATCGCCCTCCAGCATTTGCAGCCCCATCCAACGGCGTTGCTGCCACGGCGTCTCGTCACCCATCAAATGCGCCAGCGCGTCAGCTTCTCGTGCGAGTGGTTGAGCGTAATGCACCAGTTCAACGCTGTCGTTAGCCTGATGACGGTCGATCGCCAGCTTAAGGGCTTCTATGCCGCGGCCCCGTGTGGAAACCAGTGGGATTACCGGGCAACCAAGGCGCGCAGCAAGGGCATCGACATCAATGCGTACTTTCTGCTTTTCGGCGATATCAAGCATATTCAGCGCGATAATGCAGGGAATGCCGAGTTCCAGCAGTTGTAAGGTCAGGTAGAGGTTGCGCTCCAGGTTGGAGGCATCTACCACGTTAATCAGCAAGTCTGCGTCGCCGCTCAGAATGTAGTGGCAGGCAATCTGTTCATCCAGTGAGGTTTGCGCAGAAATGGTGGTCAGGGAGTAAGTACCAGGAAGGTCGACCAGCGTAACCTGTTTATCTGTGGTGGTGAATGAACCCTCTTTGCGTTCAACGGTAACGCCAGCCCAGTTACCTACACGCTGGCGCGCACCGGTTAACTGATTGAATAATGTCGTCTTGCCTGAATTAGGATTACCAATTAAGCCAATGGTTATTTTTTTCATTTTACGTAACTCTCTGTAACGGCTGAACCATTAACGTGAAACTGCTTCCAGCTCAAGGAAGGCGAGATCTTTTTTTCGTAACACCAAATTAACGCGTCGGGTTTCGATATGAATGGGATCGCCTAACGGTGCCACACGTACCACATTAAAAGAGGAACCGGGCAACATGCCTAAAGAGAGGAGTTTTTGCCGCCATGCCGGGCTAATTTCTTGTGAAAAGCCGGTAATTTTCCACGCGCTGTCAGGAGAGAATTGCATAGAACCTACTTATGTACGCTGTGAACCAATATTTATCATGCGTCGTGCGGGCGCATGGCATCCGGTAAAGGGCCAATGAAAAAAGAGAAATACTCAACATGGCACAATGATAATGAGAATAGTTTTTATCATCAATCATAAAAATGCGCTGGCAGGCAGTCGAATATATTAATTTGGACCTGTTTTGACGTAGCTCAACATTTTGTTGTGTTATCCATTTCGTGCTGCATTGGATAAAGAGAAACACAAAAAGATCGTTAATGGCATTTTTCAGACTTAAGCGTTTATTAAGAATGGAAAGTGGATAACGTAAATAAGGCGCAGATACAGGGCATTAAGCGAGCTAATTATAGATAGGGTTGATTAATATTTTTGAACGCTAATTAGCATGTAAAATAATGCGTTAGTTTTATTTCGTCGAATAACGGTGCGGATCAATACTTATATTTTCGAATAGTTTGAGGAAAAATAGCCCTTCTCTTGTTCCGGAAGGGCTATCGTTGACGTTTAGCGTTTCTTACCCATTGCTGCCGCTAACGCATCCATCATTGCGCTGTTGCCGCTGGGTTGTGCATCGCGGCCGCGCGGGGCTTTCGCCGGGCGCGCATTGTTGCGGCCTGCATCGCGGTTGCCCCCGTTGCTGTTGCCATTACCGCGACGGGTGGTGCTGTCGCCGGGTTGCTCATCCAGACGCATGGTCAGCGCGATGCGTTTGCGCGGGAGATCCACTTCAAGCACCTTCACTTTGACGATATCGCCTGCTTTGACCACCGTATGTGGATCTTCAACGAACTTGTCCGCCAGCGAAGAGATATGGACCAGGCCATCCTGATGCACGCCGATGTCAACGAACGCACCGAAGTTAGTGACGTTGGTGACCGCACCTTCCAGCACCATGCCGGGCAGCAGGTCGTTGAGGGTTTCAACGCCTTCAGCAAAGGTCGCGGTTTTGAACTCCGGACGCGGGTCGCGACCCGGTTTCTCCAGCTCTTTGATAATGTCCGTCACCGTTGGCACACCGAAGCGCTCATCGGTAAATTCAGCGGCATTCAGTTTGCGCAGTTCGCTGCTGTTGCCCATCAAATCGCGCAGGGATTGCGCGGTTGCCGCCAGAATACGCTCCACCACCGGGTACGTTTCCGGGTGGACCGTTGAGGCATCGAGCGGGTTGTCGCCGTGGTTGATACGCAGGAAACCTGCACACTGTTCAAAGGCTTTCGGCCCAAGACGGCTAACTTTGAGTAACTGCTGGCGATTCTGGAACTGACCATTTTCATCACGCCAGGTGACGATATTCTGCGCCATCATGCGGGTCAGGCCCGCCACGCGTGTTAGCAGCGGAACAGAGGCGGTATTCAGGTCAACGCCGACTGCGTTCACGCAGTCTTCGACGACCGCATCCAGCTTACGTGCTAACTGCGTCTGGCTGACATCGTGCTGATATTGGCCGACGCCGATGGATTTGGGATCAATTTTCACCAGCTCAGCCAGGGGATCCTGTAAACGGCGGGCAATAGAGACTGCACCGCGCAGGGAAACGTCGAGATCCGGGAACTCCAGCGCTGCAAGCTCAGATGCGGAGTAGACCGATGCGCCTGCTTCACTGACGATCACTTTTTGCGCAGTGACTTTCGGGAACTGTTTTTGCACATCGAGATAGAAACGTTCTGTTTCGCGGGACGCGGTGCCGTTACCGATGGCGACCAGCTCAACGTTATGCTTCTCACACAGTGTCGCCACGGCAACCGCCGCTTTCGCAGCCTGGCCGGTATGCGGATAAATGGTGTCGGTCGCCACCAGTTTGCCGGTGCCATCCACGACCGCGACTTTTACGCCGGTACGCAGACCCGGATCTAGTCCCATGGTGGCGCGCAGTCCTGCCGGTGCGGCCATCAACAGATCGTGCAGGTTGCGGGCAAAAACGTTAATCGCTTCATCTTCTGCGCGTTCACGCACCGTGCCCATCAGCTCGGTTTCCAGATGCATTAACACTTTGATGCGCCAGGTCCAGCTCACCACGCCTTTGCGCCAGCTATCTGCCGGGGCATTGTTAAGACGCAGGCCGAGATGATCGATAATGATCTGCTCGCAGTGGCTCTCTTTTGGCGGCTCGTCAAATTGCGGGTCGGCATTCAGCGAGAGCTGAAGCACGCCTTCGTTGCGCCCACGGAACATGGCCAGTGCACGGTGAGACGGGGTGGTGGCAATCGGTTCATGATGATCGAAGTAGTCGCGGAATTTCGCGCCTTCTTCCTCTTTGCCACTGACGACAGTCGACACCAGATGAGCGTTTTTCCACAGATAGTCGCGCACTTTTGCCAGCAGCGCGGCATCTTCGGCGAAGCGTTCCATCAGGATATAACGTGCACCATCCAGCGCGGCTTTGCTGTCTGCGATGCCTTTCCCGGCGTCGACAAAGGTCGCGGCTAAGGTGTCCGGATCCTGTGAAGGATCGATCCATAACGCATCGGCCAGCGGCTCCAGACCGGCTTCAATGGCAATCTGCCCGCGGGTGCGGCGTTTAGGTTTGTATGGCAGGTAGAGATCTTCGAGTTCGGTTTTGCTCAGCGTACCGTTAATGGCTTTGGCCAGTTCGTCGCTGAGTTTGCCCTGCTCGCCAATGGATTTGAGGATCGCCTGACGGCGTTCTTCCAGTTCGCGCAGGTAGACAAGACGGGTTTCGAGCTGACGCAGTTGCGTGTCGTCCAGACCGCCGGTGACCTCTTTACGATAGCGCGCGATAAACGGCACTGTGTTCCCTTCATCAAGCAGGCGAACGGCGGATTCCACCTGTTCGGCCCGGGCCTGAAGTTCACCCGCAATAATGCGGCAGAGCGAATCATTCATCATTTCTTTATCATCTTCTGCATAAAAACAGCGTGTAGTTATACGGACTGGCGCTGAAAATTGCCAGCCGCTATGGGTTGCTCTCGGACTGTTCCGGATGGGTTATTTCACATACTCGATTTCGTTAACGTACCAGGTCGCTTCGCCGCCCGGTGTCTGCACCACGGCGACATCTCCCGCTTCTTTCTTCAGCAAGGCGCGCGCCATCGGCGAGTCGATTGAGATGTAATCTTTACGACCAAAGATCTCGTCATAACCCACGATGCGAAAACGCAGGGTTGCGCCCTCATCGTTTTCAATTTCCACCCAGGCGCCAAAGAACACTTTGCCTTCCTGCTGTGGTGAATAATCAACAATTTTCAGGTTTTCCAGACATTTGGTGAGATAACGTACCCGGCGGTCTATCTCACGCAGGCGTTTTTTATTGTACTGGTAGTCGGCGTTTTCGCTGCGGTCGCCCAGGCTCGCGGCCCAGGTCACTTTTTTGGTGACTTCCGGGCGCTCCTCACGCCAGAGAAAATCGAGTTCCTGCTTCAGTTTGTCGTAACCTTCACGGGTGATCAGGGGCGTTTTCATGCAATTGCCTTTTCTCTGTCTCGCACATGCTTTACAAATCGTTATGTCTAAGGTGCGGATTAATCATGCTTTCTGTGATGAAATATGCATATAACTTGCTGTTAAATATGCTTTGTAACAATTTCGACTAGAATGTATACCAGATTTAGCTGGTCGTGAACGCGCACTTTTTTAGAATACGGATTCATAATTGTCGGAACCTTTGGGAGTATAAACAATGCAAGAGAATTATAAGATTCTGGTAGTGGATGACGACATGCGTCTGCGCGCATTACTTGAGCGTTATCTTACCGAGCAAGGCTTCCAGGTTCGTAGCGTCGCTAACGCTGAACAAATGGATCGTTTGTTAACCCGTGAATCTTTCCATCTGATGGTGCTGGATCTGATGCTGCCCGGCGAAGATGGCCTCTCTATCTGCCGCCGTCTGCGCAGCCAGAGCAACCCGATGCCGATCATTATGGTGACGGCGAAAGGGGAAGAGGTGGACCGTATCGTTGGTCTGGAAATTGGCGCTGACGACTACATTCCCAAACCGTTTAACCCGCGTGAACTGCTGGCGCGTATTCGCGCGGTACTGCGCCGCCAGGCGAATGAACTGCCGGGAGCACCCTCTCAGGAAGAAGCGGTCATTGCCTTTGGTAAATTCAAACTGAACCTCGGTACCCGTGAAATGTTCCGCGAAGATGAACCGATGCCGCTGACCAGCGGTGAGTTTGCGGTGCTGAAAGCGCTGGTCAGTCACCCGCGTGAGCCGCTATCGCGCGATAAGCTGATGAACCTCGCGCGCGGTCGTGAATATTCGGCGATGGAACGTTCTATTGATGTGCAGATTTCCCGTCTGCGCCGCATGGTGGAAGAGGATCCTGCTCATCCACGTTATATTCAGACCGTGTGGGGTCTGGGCTACGTATTTGTGCCGGATGGCTCTAAAGCATGAAGCGAGTGCGCTTCTCACCGCGCAGTTCATTCGCCCGCACGTTGTTGCTCATTGTCACCTTGCTGTTCGTCAGCCTGGTGACAACTTACCTGGTGGTGCTGAACTTCGCCATTTTGCCCAGCCTCCAGCAGTTTAATAAGGTTCTCGCCTACGAAGTACGTATGTTGATGACCGATAAACTGCAACTGGAGGATGGTACGCAACTGGTGGTGCCACCGGCGTTTCGTCGCGAAATCTACCGGGAATTAGGGATTTCGCTCTACTCCAACGAGGCCGCGGAAGACGCAGGTCTGCGTTGGGCTCAGCATTATGAGTTCTTAAGTCAGCAGATGGCGCAGCAGCTTGGCGGGCCGACTGAGGTGCGCGTCGAGGTGAACAAAAGTTCGCCAGTCGTGTGGCTAAAGACCTGGCTGTCGCCCAATATCTGGGTGCGTGTGCCGTTGACCGAAATTCACCAGGGCGACTTCTCTCCGCTGTTCCGTTATACGCTGGCGATTATGCTGCTGGCGATAGGCGGCGCCTGGCTGTTTATCCGCATTCAGAACCGACCGCTTGTTGACCTGGAACATGCCGCGCTCAAAGTGGGGAAAGGGCAAATTCCGGCGCCGTTGCGGGAATATGGCGCATCGGAAGTGCGTTCGGTGACTCGCGCCTTTAACCAGATGGCCGCTGGGGTGAAACAACTGGCGGATGACCGCACGTTGTTAATGGCCGGGGTGAGCCATGATTTGCGCACGCCACTGACGCGTATCCGCCTGGCGACGGAAATGATGGCGGAAGAAGATGGCTATCTTGCCGAGTCGATTAATAAAGACATTGAAGAGTGCAACGCCATTATCGAGCAGTTTATTGATTATCTGCGTACCGGTCAGGAGATGCCGATGGAAATGGCGGAACTGAATGCGGTGCTTGGCGAAGTGGTGGCAGCCGAAAGCGGCTATGAGCGGGAAATTGAGACGGCATTAAACGCCAGCGAGATCTTCGTGCGTATGCATCCGCTTTCGATTAAGCGTGCAGTCGCCAACATGGTGGTGAATGCGGCACGCTATGGCAAAGGCTGGATTAAAGTCAGCAGCGGCACCGAATTGAATCGTGCCTGGTTCCAGGTGGAGGATGACGGCCCGGGCATTAAGCCGGAGCAACGTAAGCATCTGTTCCAGCCGTTTGTCCGTGGCGATAGCGCCCGTAGCACCAGCGGCACCGGTCTTGGCCTGGCGATTGTGCAGCGTATTGTCGATAACCATAACGGTTTGCTGGAACTGGGCACCAGCGAGCGCGGCGGGTTATCTATTCGCGCCTGGCTACCTGTTCCTGTTGCTCGCGTGAGCGGGCCAACGAAAGACGCCTGAATAAAAAACCCGCCAGTAGGCGGGTTTTGTTTCTCTTGCGTTGCCGGATTACAGTTTCGGCCCGGCGCTGACCAGCGCGGCGCCAGCAGGGGTATCCGTGTATTTCTCGAAGTTTTCCACAAACAGCGTGGCCAGTTGCGTGGCCTTCTCCTGCCATTGTTCCGGCGAGGCGTAGGTGTTGCGTGGATCGAGAATCCGGCTGTCCACGCCGGGCAGCGTTGTGGGGATGGCCAGGTTAAACATCGGCAGGGTGAAGGTTTCGGCGTCGTCCAGCGAGCCATCCAGAATCGCGTCGATGATGGCGCGGGTATCTTTGATGGAAATACGCTTGCCGGTGCCATTCCAGCCGGTATTGACCAGATAAGCCTGCGCGCCGGATGCCTGCATGCGTTTCACCAGAACTTCTGCGTACTGCGTTGGATGCAGCGACAGGAACGCCGCACCAAAACAGGCGGAGAAGGTCGGCGTCGGTTCTGTTACCCCGCGCTCAGTACCCGCCAGTTTAGCGGTAAAGCCGGAAAGGAAGTGGTACTGCGTCTGGCTTGCTGTGAGGCGTGACACTGGCGGCAGTACGCCAAAAGCATCCGCCGTCAGGAAGATCACCTTGGTAGCGTGACCCGCTTTTGATACCGGTTTAACGATATTCTGAATATGGTAAATCGGATACGACACGCGGGTGTTTTCCGTTTTCGAGGCATCATCATAATCGATGCTGCCATCGGCGCGGACGCTGACGTTTTCCAGCAGCGCATCCCGACGGATGGCGTGGAAGATATCCGGTTCCGCTTCTTCAGAGAGACGGATCGTTTTGGCGTAGCAACCCCCTTCGAAGTTAAACACGCCATCGTCATCCCAACCGTGCTCATCATCGCCAATCAGACGACGCTTGGGATCGGTGGAGAGGGTGGTTTTGCCGGTACCGGAAAGGCCAAAGAACACCGCGACATCGCCTTTCTCGCCGACGTTAGCGGAGCAGTGCATCGACGCAATACCTTGCAACGGCAGCAGATAATTCATGATTGAGAACATGCCTTTTTTCATCTCGCCGCCGTACCAGGTACCGCCAATTAACTGGATGCGTTCGGTGAGGTTAAAGGCCACAAAGTTCTCGGAGTTCAGCCCTTGCTCCTGCCACTGGGGGTTGGTGCACTTCGCACCGTTCATCACAATAAAATCCGGCGTAAAGCTTGCCAGTTCCTCTTCCGTCGGGCGAATAAACATGTTTTTGACGAAATGCGCCTGCCAGGCCACTTCAGTAATGAAGCGCACGGCAAGACGGGTGTCCGGGTTGGCGCCGCAAAAGGCATCAATAATAAACAGGCGCTTTCCGGAGAGTTGTTGCGTGACCAGACCTTTCAGGTGCTGCCAGATTTCAGGGGAGAGCGGTTTGTTGTCGTTTTTACCTTTGCCTTTATCAGACCACCACACGGTGTCGCGGGTAGTGTCGTCACGGACAATGTATTTATCTTTCGGCGAACGGCCGGTAAAAATACCGGTGTCGACGGCGACAGCACCAGAATTCGTCAACACACCACGCTCATATCCCTCCAGGTCTGGGCGGAGCTCTTCCTGATACAGCGTATCGTAATCGGGGTTGTAGACGAGATCCTGAACATCGTTGATACCATAAGCCTTGAGATCTTGCGGGGTTAAGCTCTTAACACGCATATCACTACTCCTTAGCCAAGATGTACTGCCTGAAATTGTAGGGTTGTTCTTCATTTGTTAACCGGGACGACGCTCATAGATTTACGTATCTCGACAAACCCAAACTAACGGAAAACGCTGTGACACCCGTCACGCAACGGAACGGATTATGGCAAATTACATCATAATGATCGGGAAAATGTTCTTAAAACACCATAACGCAACATTTTAAACCGTCACTTTGTGACTGTAATCGCTTTCATGAAAGAAAGTTACGTAAGAGTTTCAGGCGGGATTGTAGCGGAAACGTGACAAGATTTGCAAAAACGCCGCCCGAAGGCGGCGCGAAATAGTCTGTCAGTGAACCTGAGGATCGGCTGGAGAGGCATTATTGCGGATTTCAGCAATATCCATCGCGTTAAACAGATAATGATTACCGCAGTAGTCGCAGTGCATATCGATTTCACCCTCTTCGGCAAGAATGCTATCGACTTCTTCATCCGGCAGGGTTTTCAGCGCGCCAGCGCAACGCTCGCGAGAGCAGGTGCATTTAAATTCCACATCCTGCGGATCGTAGAGCGTGACCTCTTCTTCATGGTACAAACGCCACAGCACGTCTTCGGCGTTCAGCGTGAAAAGTTCTTCTGCTTTGATGGTTTCCGTCAGCACGCTCAGATGTTCGAAATCTGCAGCCTGGGTGTCCTGGGCAGGCAGTACCTGTAGCAGCATACCGCCGGCAGCGGGCTGGCCATCGACATCGCCGGTACGAATAAACAGGCGCGTCGGCAACTGTTCTGAGCGCAGGAAATAATCTTCCAGGCAGGCCGCCAGCGTATCGCCTTCCAGACCCACAACGCCCTGATAACGTTCGCCTTCTTCTGGCGTAATCGTAATCACCAGATAGCCATTACCGACCAGCGTTTTCAGATCGGCATTTTCCGGCACATCGCCCTGCACGCGGGCAACACCGCGCATCTGCTGGCGGTTATTGCCATTGATCACCGCCAGACTTATCGGGCCATCCCCTTGCAGTTGAACGGTGATATCACCGGCAAACTTCAGCGTGGCGGTGAGTAAGCTGGTTGCGACCAGCAGTTCCCCAAGGATGGTTTTCACCGGTAACGGATAGTTGTGGTTTTCCAGCACCTGTTTCCAGGTTTCGGATACAGTCACCAGCTCGCCGCGTACGGCATAGTTTTCAAACAGATAGCGGTGTAATTGGTCTTGATGGGCCATAATTATCTCTCTTGCGGGTGAGCGTTACTCGCTATCACCGTATTTAAATTTCATCAGATCGCGACGTTCTTTCTTATCCGGGCGACGATCGGGGTGCGGCATGGTCAGGGCATTGAGCTTGCGGGCAAGCGTCATTTTCTCGCGCTTCTCGATGCTTTCCGCTGTCTCTTCGTAAAGTGCTACCGCTTCATCGGCCGGACGGCGCTGTTCAGTGATGCCCTTAATGATGACCGTGCGTTCATCGTTTCCCTGACGCAGCGTTAAGGTGGCATTCAGCTCAACGATTTTACTCGGCTTGCTGCGCTGTCCGTTGTAATGCACTTTGCCGCCTTCAATCATCTCGCGGGCAATGGCGCGGGTTTTATAAAAACGCGCTGCCCACAGCCATTTATCCAGTCGGACATCTTGCGCAGGCTGTTGTTTCATTAAGCCTCCTTAAGAAGAGAAGGGATCAGTCGACGGTAATCGTTCATTCCCGGATGGCGTAAATAACTTTTTTCCGCCAGACCGGAATCCGGGTTCGTGACGCCAAGGCAGTAACCAATGCCAAATTTGGTCGCTGCGTCCAGAATAGGTTCGCTGTCGTCAATAAACAGCGTTCGTTCGGGGGTTAAGCCAGTTTCTTGCGTAACTGCTTGCCACAAACGCTGATCCTCTTTCGGATAACCAAATGTGTGGGTGGAAAGCAATAAATCAAGGTGCGACGTGAGTCCGGTGTGTTCAAGTTTGACGGCCAGGTTATGCGGGTGCGCATTGGTCAGCAAAATGCGGCGTTTTCCGCTTTTTTTCAACGCATCCAGAAACGGCACGGTGTCTTCACGTAGCACGGCCTGTGGCCCATGCTGGGTGGTCATCGCACAGATATCGAGACCGAGTCGCTCGCTCCAGTAATCCAGACAATACCAGTTTAGCGTATGCTGCACGGCGTGATACTCCTGGCGGAGGACGTTCTTCGCTTCATCCGGGGTTAAGCCTTGTTTCGCACCGAAGGTTTCTGGCACCAGTTTTTGCCAGAAAAAATTGTCGAAAGCGAGATCGAGTAGCGTGCCATCCATGTCCAGCAGAACGGTATCGATATTCTGCCATGCGATATCAAGATGCATTGGAAAACTCCAGCCAGATGAAAACCTGCGCGACAGGTTAACACAGCTCGTTCAGCGGGTCGTTATCAGCTGAGGCTTTCCTGCGTGGGGAGCAGTTGTGGATTCAGGCAGCTTTGATAGTACTGCTGAATCTCTTCGAGGCGCGTGCGATTACGCTGGTAACGACGCAGCGCAAGGACACCGTTGTAGACGGTACTGATGATCATGGTCAGCAGCAACAGTGTGGTGCCTGCATAGCGCCACAGGCCCGTAGTGTCCGGCATCCGGTGCAGACTGATGTGCTTGGTGCCGTTGGCATCTGTATAAATGTTGGTGATGATCCCTTCTGCGCTGAATGGTGTTTGCATCAGCATTTGTGCCAGCCGTTGGAATTCATTCCACTGTTCCTGCGCAGGATAGTCATACAGGGCGATCGGTGGCCATGGCTGGTCGACAAGCTCGTTGCCCTCTTCGCTGACAATCAGGAAACCTCCTGGAGCAGGGCTGTTCAGCGCCTGCGCCGCGCGGGTTGTTTCACGCATGATAAAGGGCGCGGTGGAGGTCGTGACCAAATTATCCAGCGACTCCGCGCTTACCGGGCGCAGCAGAACGTTCACACCGGTGAGTTTCCCTTCGCTTGCCCGTTTGGTCAGCGTGTCCCAGTCTTTGCTGTTACCCAGGTTAACCAGCGCATTTTTCAGCCGTAAACATTCGTCTTCAGCTGAGCACAAATCCTGGGTTTTCAGGACGATGTCGGCAAAGTCATCCAACAAGACCATGCCAGATTTCTGAATGGCGGAACGCAGCACAGGGCTAACGCGGGAATCATCTTCTGCAGTAGGGTGTAACTGGCGGCTAACCGCCTGGGCAAGCGCCGTGGCTTTGGTCACCGTCGCGGACTCCGGCAAGGGCAGTGGTGGTGCGTTATTCCAGATAATCTGCGAACAGTCGAATGGCGTAAACGGTGATGTCTGACGCGAAGCCCAGTTATTCTGAGTATGAATGTTGCACATCCCGGTGCCGCTGAGGCGCAACGTGTCGCCTATGCGCAACCCCGCAGCTTCGAGTTGGTTGACGCTACTGGCCTCAATGGTTTGTGCACCTTTGATCCACGAAACGGTGAATTTTATTGGCATATCCAGCGGCACCCAAATCAGCAGCATCGCCAGTACCACGAGCGAGCCGGTGGAGATGACCGCGCTGCGTACCCAGTGTTGCAACGGGAAGTTTTTCACCTCATCGTGCAGGGATAAAAAGCGCCCCTGGCGCACAACGTGGCGATCGAGATAAATATCGATATCCGTTTGTTGCCCCAGATCCTGCGTGACAAAAGGCTGCCAGTGGCGTGGATAAATCAGATCGATAATGCCCAGAGAGATATTGTTCATCTGCTCCTGATTATTTTCACCGAACAAACCCCAACGTTTTGGCGTACCGCGCAGACAGTGAATTTCTCGCAGGGTGTTTTTGGCTGGCGGCGCATACAGGCCCCATAACCCAGCGGCAAGCAACATAACAGCGCCGCCCGCCAGCCATGGAACGAAAACTTCGGGAGCCACCAGGCAGAAGAAGAACAGTAAGAAAGCGGTGGATACCAGCAGGGCTTCACGCATGCCGTCAGGTCGGCTTAAGGCGAACTCTTCCTGTGTTTCCCGGCGAATATTCAGCAGTTCGATCTGCTCCGTTTCTTCACCACGGATGGCAGAGTGCGCCGCAGAAACCCGCTCCAGTTCGCCACTGCGCTCTTCATTCATATATTCACTGAGGGTATGACCATTCAGTGAGATCACCAGCGGCAGTGAGTCGGTACGGATCAGTTCGACGTTGTTCTCATCGGTAATGTACTGCTCCCAAAAAGGCGGCAGATGCACTTCGACAGAATCAAGATAGTAGCGCCACTTATTGGGGGCGTCGGTAGTAATGCCATAGCGCGTAATGGAGTGCGCCACAAACAGAACCGTATTGCTCTGGGCATTTAATTTGATGGAAACCGGGGCGGTTGTTGCACCGGTTGGGCCTGGGATATTTTGTGTACGGGAGAGCGACTCCAGATAGTTTTCGACAGTTTCGCGCTCTTCTGGCAACAGTTTACGGGTCGTCGCGCCAGCGAAGGCCTGCAAATAAGGCAGCCTGTAGCGACGTTGCGACCTGAACCTGAAAATCCATCCAGCGAGGAATGCGCAGGCCAGCATAGCAGCGAAAAAAATCAAAATGGTGCTCATGCTTTCCCCATCTTACTTTTCCTAACAGGTGTAGTCAGTTGCACCCTTCCCGTAAATAATGTGTCGTGGTTCGCCGCTGCAAGCAGGAAATTAACTTGAGTAATTTTAAGCGCATACCATCACACACAAGAATAGCAAAACCACCCTAACGGGAATATCAGCAAATTCTTAGTTTTATTTCAAGCTATTGACTTTTGGGTTTATTTGGGGATTGATTTCTGATAGGTTACAAAAATGTAAATTAGCGGCGAATGACATTGCCCAAACCGTGTGTAGTGTCGCACAATAACGCAAGTTTCTCTGCAAAGACCGATAATAATGAGCGATTCATTGCAAAAACCCACCATTCTTAATGTTGAAACGGTCGCTTCTTCACGACTGTTTAACGTTGAAAGTGTGGATCTGGAATTTAGCAACGGTGTGCGCCGTGTCTACGAACGCATGCGTCCATCCACACACGAAGCCGTGATGATTGTGCCTATTGTCGACGACCATCTCATTCTGATCCGCGAATATGCAGTGGGAACCGAGTCCTACGAGTTGGGATTTTCCAAAGGTCTTATCGATCCTGGTGAGAGTATATACGAAGCGGCGAACCGGGAACTAAAAGAAGAAGTAGGATTTGGTGCAAATGAGCTTACTTTTCTGAAAAAACTCAGCATGGCGCCCTCTTATTTCTCCAGTAAGATGAATATCATCGTTGCTGAAGATCTCTATCCGGAATCCTTGCCCGGCGACGAGCCAGAGCCGCTGCCTCAGGTTCGCTGGCCGCTGAAGCATTTAATGGATTTGCTGGAAGATCCCGATTTCAATGAAGCGCGTAACGTCAGCGCACTGTTTCTGGTCCGTGAATGGCTAAAGGGGCAGGGGCGGCTGTAACGACCTAAGCAAATTAAAAAGGGCGCTTTTGCGCCCTTTTTTGTTGCCATTTTTACACCACTCCTCAGGGAAGTGGTGAGGGATCAGAACAGTTCGTGGGTCTCGCCGTTATCGATGATTGTCGTGCCCACTTCATGTACAGCTTGCTGCGTGGGCTGCGTACCTTCAATGAAATATTCCTGACGGCTACTGCCCCCGTTCGACAACTGCCCGGTACTGCGATCAATGTTCACCGTCACAATGCCAGGCGGTGGCGTTAACGGATCTTCCGCAACGCCATCCAGTACCGTTTTCATATAGGCATCCCAGGCTGGCTGGGCGCTTTTCGCACCGCCTTCATAGCCGGAAATTTGATCTTTGATCGCCCCGGAAGCGGTGGTACGCCCCAGATCGCGACGATGATCGTCAAAACCGATCCACACAGAGGTAACCACACCAGGACCGTAACCGGAGAACCAGGCATCTTTTGAGCTGTTGGTGGTGCCGGTCTTTCCGCCGATGTCAGTACGTTTGAGATCGCGACCCGCTCGCCAGCCGGTACCCTGCCAGCCGGGTTCGCCGAAGATGTTGCTGTTCAATGCGCTCTTAATCAAAAACGACAGCGGAGTGCTGATCACATGCGGCGCATACTCTTCGCCGCCGCTTCTCTGCACCAGAGCCTGATTCGCCTGTTCCAATTGCGGCATGGGCACGGAAGTATTCTGCTGCTCCTGCGAGATAGCTACATTTTCCATGTCCTTATTTTCCAGCACGTTTGACTTCGGCGTTTCACCGTAAATCACCGGGATATCGCAATTTGCGCAGGCCACTTTCGGGTGCGCTTCAAACAGCACATTACCCTGATCGTTTTCGATTTTGGCAATGTAATAAGGATCAATCAGGAAGCCGCCGTTGGCCATCACGGAATATCCTCTGGCAACCTGCATCGGCGTGAACGAAGCCGAACCGAGCGCCAGTGATTCTGTATGCACAATATTTTGCGCAGGGAAACCGAATCGCTGCAGGTACTCTGCTGCATAATCGACGCCCATTGCGCGCATGGCACGAACCATCACCACGTTTTTCGATTGCCCCAAACCCTGACGCAAACGGATTGGTCCGGCATATTCGTCAGGTGAGTTTTTGGGACGCCAGTCGGAACCTGCGCCGGCATCCCAACGGGAAATCGGAACGTCATTGAGGATGCTTGCCAGCGTCAGGCCTTTATCCATCGCTGCCGTGTAAAGGAACGGTTTGATGTTCGACCCTACCTGACGCAGCGCCTGGGTCGCACGGTTGAATTTGCTTTGGTTAAAGTCAAATCCCCCCACTAACGCCAGCACTGCGCCGTTATGCGGGTTAAGGGAAACCAGCGCCGAGTTCACATCCGGCACCTGCGCCAGCCACCAGGCGTTATCTACCTGACGCACCCAAATCTGCTGACCGGCCTGTACCGCATCGGTCACTTTACGCGGGGTTGCACCCTGCTGGGTATCTGAACGGTACGGGCGCGCCCAGCGCACACCTTCCATATGCAGCGACACGGAGGTGCCATCTGCCAGCATCGCGGTGGCTTCTTGCGGATTCGCGCTGGTGACAACAGCCGGAAAAAGTGGTCCGTATGTCGGCAGCGTTTTCAGCGAGTCGGTGATTTTTTTGCTGTTCCATGCCGCTTCACCCACTTTCCACAATACATTGGAGGGGCCGCGATAGCCGTGGCGCATATCGTAATCCATCACGTTATTGCGCACTGCATCCTGCGCACCCTGCTGCACTTTACGGGTGATGGTGGTGTAAACGCGATAGCCATCTTCGTAGGCTTTATCGCCGTACTGCGCCACCAGGTCCTGGCGTACCATTTCGGAAAGGTAGGGAGCGGAGAAGGCGATTTCCGGCGCGTGGTAATTGGCATCAATGGCCTCGACGCGCGCCTGATCGTACTCTTCCTGGGTGATATAGCCTTCGCTTTGCATACGCGCCAGCACCACGTTGCGGCGGGCTGTTGCACGATCAAGCGAATAGAGCGGGTTAAACGTCGACGGTGCTTTAGGCAAACCGGCTATCACCGCCATTTCACTCAACGTCAGCTGATCGACAGATTTACCGAAATAGACCTGTGCCGCTGCGCCCACGCCATAGGCGCGGTAACCGAGGTAGATCTTATTGAGATAGAGCTCAAGGATCTCATCTTTATTCAACAGTTGCTCAATACGGATGGCCAGGAACACTTCTTTAATTTTACGCATCAGCGTGCGTTCCGGGCTCAGGAAGAAGTTACGCGCCAACTGCTGCGTGATAGTACTCGCCCCCTGTGACGCATGGCCGGAAAACAACGCCACGCTGGCGGCGCGGAAAATCCCGACCGGATCGACACCGTGGTGCTCATAAAAACGGCTGTCTTCTGTCGCGATAAATGCCTTCACCAGTTCCGGTGGCATCTGACTGAGGGATAACGGGATACGGCGCTTTTCGCCGTACTGCGCGATCAATTCGCCATCGGCGCTGTACACCTGCATTGGAATCTGTAGCCGCACATCTCTGAGCGTCGCAACGTCAGGTAGCTGTGGCTCAATATATTTGTACAGACCGTAGATCGAGCCTGCTCCCAGCAGAATGCAACATACTGCAAGGATGAATAAATACTTTACGAACTTCACTGGAGATTTCCCATTTAGTGTCATTTGGGCAGTTTATAAACAACCGCGCGGTAGTATAAAGGCAAGCCTGATGCATTGATATAGCGTCATCCAGAGAGACGATAAGGAGATCGTAATTTATGGCATTCAGGCAATGGAAGATTGGTCTGCATATTCAACAAGATGGCATCTTCAGCGTCGCCATCGCCGCTGGCCGGCGCGGCCAGACGCTACGCCGTTGGTGGCATTTACCGCTGCCTCACGGCGTGATTGTGCAAGGGCGTATTAAATCCCCCGAACAGCTTTTAACTGTGCTGCGCCCCTGGCGTCACGCGCTTCCGCAGCGGCACTGCGTACGTATGGCATTTCCTGCCGGGCAAACGTTGCAAAGAAAGTTGCCGCGACTGGCTATCTCACTGCGCGAACGGGAATTATCCGGCTGGGTTTCGCATTCCGTTGCGCGGGAACTGGAAATGGTGGAAAGCGATCTCTGCTTCGACTTCACTGAAGACGAACCCGGAAATGTCTATGGCGTGACCGCCGCGCAAAATAAAGACGTCGCGGCATTACTGAGCCTGGGGCAGTCGCTCTCGTTGAATCTTTCCTTTATTACGCCCGATGCGGCCGCGCTACAACCGCTTTTACTCTGGCTTACTCCTCCCGTTCGCTGCCTCGCCTGGCGCGATGAACGACAATGGCTGTGGGCCACAAAAGAGAGCTGGGGGCGACGGGGTCTGGAAGAGGCTGACAGTGTCGCGCAATTGGCCACGCTGCTTGGGCTGACCACTGGCGAAATCGCGCTTTGCGGCGAGGCGGAAGGCGAATTCGATTGTTGGTCAGTTATTCCGTGGCGCCAGCCTCCGCTGCCCAAAGCCGGGGCCAGCTATGCCGTTGCGCTCGGGCTGGCGCTTGCCGGGAGGTGCTGATGTCGCAATTGGTCAACTTTTTACCTTGGCGACGGCGCAGGCGGCAGCGCATTGCGCGGCTATGGGCGGTAACCTTCACAAGCACGGTATTCCTGTTGGTCGCTGGCAGTATAGTCTGGCGCGTGAGTGTTGCTGCCGATCTTCGACAGGCGTCAATCTGGCGACAATCGGACGAAAACGTCCTGGCGGCGCTGGTCGCCGGAGAGAAGCCGCTGCTGCTCAGGCAACAACGATGGCAGCAGGCGCAAGCACGGGCGCAGCGGAGACAGCAGACCCGGGACTGGCAGCCAATGCTCTCTGCGCTGGCGGAAAATCTGCCGCAGGAAGCCTGGTTGACGCAGCTTCGCTGGCAGCAGGGGAGTTTGGAACTGTCGGGCCTGGCGAGAGTATTTGCCGCATTAAACGACCTTGAAACGATGCTGCGGGCTATCCCGGGGTTCCATCTACAGCCCTCGGGGACAATGGTGCGCGATGCACAAGGGCGATGGCAATTTCATTACCAATTGAGTAAGGAGCCTCTTCGTGCCCCTTAACGCTGATTTTTGGTTTGATTTGACGCCACGCTTGCGCTTTGCTTGCTGGCTTACTGGGGCCTGTTGCGGGCTAATGCTGGCGTGGTGGCTGGCGGTTTCCCCTTTAAAAGACAGGCAAGTGCAACTGCTCATTCAGCAGGAGACGCATGAAAGTGCGCTGCGTGCGCAGTGGCGTAAAGTACGCGATATCACGCCTCCGCAGCAAAGCGCTACCGAGGTCGCATCGTCTCCGTTTACTCCGCTGGATTTTCATACCCACGAACAACAGTTGGTCCGTTGGCAGCCTGCGCAAAATGGTGGGGAAATGGTGCTGCAAACACAGTGGTCGCGGGTTACCGGGACGTTCCTGATGTTGGCGCAGCGCGACATGCGGGTTCCGTCTTTCTCGCTGGTGACTGAGGGAAATGGGCTGCGCTTTACATTGGGGCTGGAGCATGATCATGACCGCTAAACGCCTGCTCTGCGCCGGAGGGCTTTGTTTGCTGCTTAGCGGAATGCGCGATCCCTTTCAGCCTCCTCGGGATACCTGCCTTGCGGGGCAGCTTGCAAGCTGGCGTGTTCATGGGGTGGTAGCGGGGGAGGAAAGCATCGGCATTTTACGTGATGACGGCGGGCGATGGCGCCGGGTCGTCGAGGGAGACAGGCTGCCAACCGGCTGGCGTGTTATTGCTGTCGACGAACATGGCATACGAATAGCCTTGGGAGAACACTGTGTGCCAGCAGAATGGCGCTGGAAACGAGAAGGAGATCAGGATGAAAAAATGGATAGTCAGCGCCGCGTGCTTCAGTTTGCCGATCGTCTGCGCACAAACACCGAATCCGGTGACGCTGACGGTGGATGACGCGCCCGTCGCGCAAGTGCTGCAGGCGCTGGTCGCACTGGAAAATCAAAATTTGGTGATCCCACCGGACGTTAACGGCACGTTGTCGTTGCATCTGGTGGATGTTCCCTGGCGGCAGGCGCTGCAAACTGTCGCCGCCAGTGCTGGACTCACGTTGAGCCAACAAGGGAATATTTGGCTGGCGCACACAGCGGCGCGGCAACAGCAACAGCAGGCGGAACGGGAGGCAGCGCAGGCAAAGCGTAAACAGAATGCCCCTGTCCTGAGCCGCAGCGTGGTGTTGCGCTATGCTGATGCCGGAGAGCTGGCAAAGGCCGGGGGAGCGATGCTGAGCCCGCAAGGGACAATCACAGTGGATACGCGCCTTAACCGTTTATTGGTGCGTGATAATAAAGAAGGGGTGGCGGCGCTGGAAAAATGGGTGACGCAAATGGACTTGCCGGTTGAGCAGGTTGAACTGGCGGCGCATATCGTCACCATTAATGAAAAAAGCCTGCGCGAGCTGGGGGTGAAGTGGGGGTTAGCACAGGCGGAATCGACGGCACGTGGGCAGGTTGGCGCGCTGTCTGCCGATTTGTCTGTACCGGCGGCTTCGACCCGGGTGGGATTTAATATTGGCAGTATTAACGCCCGTTTGCTGGAGCTTGAACTGTCCGCGCTTGAACAAAAGCAGCAACTGGAGATCATTGCCAGTCCAAGGCTTCTGGCATCACATCGCCAGCCCGCCAGCATTAAGCAAGGTAGTGAAATCCCTTATCAGGTCTCCAGCGGCGAAAGCGGACGGACGTCAGTGGAATTTAAGGAGGCGGTGCTGGGTATGGACGTCACGCCCACGGTATTGCCTGATAAGCGTGTGCGCTTAAAGCTGCGCATTAGTCAGAATATGCCAGGCCAGATCCTGCAACAGGCCGGTGGTGAAACGATGGCGATTGATAAACAGGAAATTGAAACGCAGGTAGAGGTGAAAAGCGGTGATACGCTGGCGCTGGGCGGCATTTTCTCGCAAAAGCAGACCGCTGGCGAAAGCCGGATTCCCGGAGTCGGCACCATCCCAGGGTTCGGGCGGTTGTTTCGCCACGATGCAAAGGATAATGAACGACGCGAGTTGGTAGTGTTTATTACACCGCGACTGGCATCGGTACATTAATCCCACCGTTACCCCCCTTTTTCTACGGAACTTAGTTCAGGTGTTTGACGTGAGGGATGATTTAGCTTACAAGGAGTACCGATTTGAGCGTCAGTGGTCTCCGTCGCGCCTGAACAGGTATCCGCGCCCGACTGGTAATTTAATGTGTTGCCAAACAAGCCGGAGTACTGAGATAATTTTCGATCTGACTCTCGCACTATCGCATATGAGGTTTCAGTTCATGTCCTGCTACGCCAGGTGTCTGCGCAGCGGGTTTATCATCAACGAATAGTCTTAGTAGTACCAAAAAAATGGCAGAGAAACGCAATATCTTTCTGGTTGGGCCTATGGGTGCCGGCAAAAGCACTATTGGGCGCCAGTTAGCTCAACAACTCAATATGGAATTTTACGATTCTGATCAAGAGATTGAGAAACGCACCGGAGCTGATGTGGGCTGGGTCTTCGACGTTGAAGGTGAAGAAGGTTTCCGCGATCGCGAAGAAAAAATCATCAATGAGCTGACGGAAAAACAGGGCATTGTACTGGCAACCGGCGGCGGTTCTGTGAAATCTCGCGAAACCCGTAATCGTCTCTCCGCCCGTGGCGTAGTGGTCTATCTGGAAACCACTATCGAAAAGCAATTGGCTCGCACGCAACGTGACAAAAAACGCCCACTTCTGCAAGTGGACGCACCGCCGCGCGAAGTGCTGGAAGCGCTGGCCAACGAACGTAATCCGCTGTACGAAGAGATTGCGGACGTGACCATTCGTACCGACGATCAGAGCGCTAAAGTGGTCGCAAACCAGATTATTCATATGCTGGAAGGCAACTAATTCTGGCTTAATACAAGGCCTGCGGGTTTAAGCAACTAAGGTGGATGTCGCGTCATGGAGAGGATTACCGTCACTCTCGGGGAACGTAGTTACCCTATCACCATTGCGGCTGGTTTGTTTAACGATCCAGCTTCCTTCGCGCCGCTGAAGTCTGGTGATCAGGTTATGCTGGTCACCAACGAAACACTGGCTCCGCTCTATCTTGATAACGTTCGCCGTGTGCTTGAGCAGGCTGGGGTGAAGGTCGACAGTGTTATTTTGCCGGACGGCGAGCAATACAAAAGTCTGGCAGTAATGGATACGGTCTTCACCGCACTGTTGCAAAAACCTCATGGGCGCGACACCACGCTGATCGCGCTTGGCGGCGGGGTGATTGGTGATTTAACCGGCTTCGCGGCGGCAAGCTACCAGCGGGGCGTGCGTTTTATTCAGGTTCCGACCACGCTCCTCTCCCAGGTTGACTCCTCCGTTGGCGGTAAAACGGCGGTGAACCATCCCCTCGGTAAAAACATGATCGGTGCGTTCTATCAACCTGCATGTGTGGTGGTGGATCTCGATTGTCTGGATACCCTTCCTGCCCGCGAATTGTCCTCCGGTCTCGCAGAAGTGATCAAATACGGCATTATTCTTGATGGCGCGTTCTTTGAATGGCTTGAAGAGAATATGGACGCGTTATTGCGTCTTGATGGCCAGGCGATGGCGTACTGTATTCGTCGCTGTTGTGAACTGAAAGCAGAAGTCGTGGCTGCCGATGAGCGTGAAACGGGCCTGCGTGCTTTGCTAAATCTCGGTCATACCTTCGGTCATGCCATCGAAGCGGAAATGGGCTACGGCAACTGGTTGCATGGCGAAGCCGTTGCGGCTGGCATGGTGATGGCGGCACGTACATCAGAGCGCCTGGGGCAGTTCAGCAAGGCCGATACACAGCGTATTATCGCCCTGCTTGAACGCGCAGGATTGCCGGTGCACGGTCCTCGTGACATGTCTGCACAGGCCTACTTGCCGCATATGATGCGCGATAAAAAAGTGTTGGCGGGGGAGATGCGCCTGGTGCTCCCGTTGGCCATAGGGAAGAGTGAAGTGCGCGGCGGAGTGCCGCACGACGTAGTTCTGGCCGCTATTGCTGATTGCCAGCAAGCGTAACTAATTAGAAAGGTCTGGTCACGGGTAAGCCGTGACGTTTAACTTCGGGCGCTATGCAGGTCGTAGCATGCGCCTTTGAGTGGGGTGTTAAATGGATGAATTCAAACCAGAAGACGAGCTGAAACCCGATCCCAGCGATCGTCGTGCTGGTCGTTCTCGTCAATCTTCCGATCGCGTCGATGAGCCGCAGATTAACTTTGATGATGTTGATCTTGATACCGACGATCGTCGTCCTTCCCGTACCCGCCGGGCACGTGAAGAAGAGGGTTATGACGAGGATGAAGGCGCTCTGGACGAGGAGCGTGAAGAACGTCGTCCACGTAAGCGTAAAACGGCCGCTGCTGCAAGGCCTGCCTCCCGTCAGTACATGATGATGGGTGTGGGTATTCTGGTGCTATTGCTGCTGATTATCGGCATCGGCTCTGCGCTGAAGTCTCCAGCGCCCTCCACGACCGAACAAGCCCCGACAGAGAAGAATATCGATCTCTCGGCAAATAATGGCAATGCGAGTGCGCCAGGCGCTGCCGAGCAGACTAACGGTGCTCAGCCAGCGCCAGGTGCTGCTTCTGCACCGCAGACTGCGGGTAACCCATCGCAGGATGTCTCTTTGCCGCCAATCTCATCAACCCCGTCGCAAGGCCAGACGTCAACTGCCCCTGAAGGTCAGCAGCGTGTCGAAGTGCAGGGCGATCTGAACAGCGCGCTGTCGCAGCCGCAAAATCAGTCGCAGATTGACAGCGCCGTAAACTCCACGCTGCCAACCGAACCGGCAACGGTTGCGCCGGTGCGTAATGGCAATGCCGCTGCCCGCCAACAGTCAACGGCAGAAAACCATACGGCTGCCTCGCGTCCTGAGCGCAAGCAAATGGTAATTGAGCCGAAACCGCAGGCGAAAGCTCCGGCGGTAACGGCAGAATCAAAACCGGTTGCTCAGCCGCCGAAACGCACTGAAACCGTGACAACTGCGCCGGTGAAAGCGCCGTCAGCAACGCCAGTTCAGCCGAAACCGGCAGCGACGGCTGCTGCGCCGGTTGTTACAGCGCCAGCGGCGAGCGCTGCGCCAGCCGCAAGCGGTGCAGCATCGACCGGTAATGTCGCTGCACTGAAAGCAGCGCCAGGTAGCCACTATACGTTGCAGTTGAGCAGTTCTTCGAACTCCACCAACCTGAATGCGTGGGCGAAGAAAGAAAATCTGAAAAACTTCGTTGTTTATCAGACCACGCGTAATGGTCAGCCGTGGTATGTGCTGGTGAGCGGTGTGTATGCCTCAAAAGATGATGCAAAACGCGCGGTTGCTGCACTGCCAGCAGATGTCCAGGCGAAGAACCCATGGGCGAAACCACTGCATCAGGTTCAGGCCGATCTGAAGTAATGTTTAAAGCGCAGATGCTGTCGGAGCTTTCTCCACAGCCGGAGAGAGTATAAGCAATCAGTCAGCATGAAAAAAAATCGCGCTTTTTTGAAATGGGCGGGGGGGAAGTACCCCCTGCTGGACGATATCGAAAGGCATCTGCCACAAGGCGAATGCCTTATCGAGCCGTTCGTCGGCGCGGGGTCGGTGTTCCTCAACACGTCGTTCTCTCGCTATATCCTCGCTGATATCAACAGCGATTTGATTAGCCTCTACAACATTGTTAAAGACCGTGCTGATGAGTATGTGCATCATGCGCGGGAACTGTTCACGCCAGAAACCAATCAGTCTGTGGTTTACTATCCGCTGCGCGATGAGTTTAATGCCTGCCAGGATGCGTTCCGACGAGCAGTGCTGTTTTTGTATCTCAACCGTCATGGTTACAATGGTCTTTGCCGTTATAACCTGCGTGGCGAATTTAACGTGCCGTTCGGACGTTATAAAAAACCCTATTTCCCGGAAGCAGAGTTGTATCACTTTGCAGAAAAAGCGCAGAATGCCTTCTTTTACTGCGAATCTTACGCCGACAGCATGGCGCGCGCCGACGAGAACTCCGTAGTGTATTGCGATCCTCCCTATGCGCCGCTCTCCGCTACCGCTAATTTTACGGCGTATCACACAAACAGTTTCAATCTGGAGCAGCAGGCGCATCTGGCGGCGATTGCCGAAAGCCTGGTGCAGAACCGGATCCCGGTATTAATTTCCAACCACGATACAGCGCTCACGCGCGAGTGGTACCGTCAGGCAAAATTGCATGTGGTGAAAGTGCGACGCAGTATTAGCAGTAACGGCGGCACGCGTAAAAAGGTGGATGAATTGCTGGCGCTTTACCGACCGGCAACCCGGTAACCTGCTTTCACCGCGCCGCCAGCCTGCCGACTTATCAATTTTCAAGGAGATGCGGATGAAACAGTATTTAATTGCCCCTTCGATTCTGTCGGCTGATTTTGCCCGTCTGGGTGAAGACACCGCCAATGCACTGTCTGCCGGGGCGGATGTCGTTCATTTCGACGTGATGGATAATCACTACGTCCCGAACCTGACGATTGGTCCGATGGTGCTGAAAGCGCTGCGCAACTATGGCATAACCGCGCCAATTGACGTGCATCTGATGGTGAAACCGGTCGATCGTCTGGTTCCTGACTTTGCCGCCGCTGGCGCCAGCATTATTACCTTTCATCCTGAAGCGTCTGAGCACGTTGACCGCACGTTGCAGCTTATTAAAGAACATGGCTGTAAAGCCGGGCTGGTGTTTAACCCGGCCACGCCGCTGAGCTACCTTGATTATGTGATGGATAAGCTGGATGTGATTTTGCTGATGTCCGTTAACCCGGGCTTTGGCGGTCAGTCTTTTATTCCGCACACGCTGGACAAATTGCGTGAAGTCCGCCGTCGCATTGACGCGTCCGGATTTGATATTCGTCTGGAAGTCGACGGCGGTGTGAATGTGAACAATATTGGCGAAATTGCCGCCGCGGGGGCGGACATGTTCGTCGCGGGGTCGGCGATTTTCGACCAACCGGATTACAAAAAAGTTATTGATGAAATGCGTCGCGAACTGGCAAAGGTAAGTCATGAGTAAAATGCAGTCAATTCGGGGTATTGCTTTTGATTTGGATGGCACGCTGGTAGACAGCGCACCGGGTCTGACCGCTGCCGTAGACAGCGCATTATACGCGCTGGAGTTGCCGCAGGCCGGAGAGGCACGCGTGGTGACCTGGATTGGTAACGGCGCCGATGTACTGATGGAGCGCGCGTTTAACTGGTCACGCCAGGAGCGTGCTATCCAGCGCGCTGCACAAGGTAAACCGGATGTTGATACCGGAGATGTGCCGCAGGAAGAACAGGTTCGTATGCTGCGAAAACTGTTTAACCGTTACTACGAAGAGACGGTGGAAGAGGGCAGTTTTCTGTTCCCGGATGTCGCAGATACGCTGGCGGCGTTACAGGCTAAAGGTTTGCCTCTGGCGCTGGTTACCAACAAGCCGACGCCGTTTGTCGCACCGTTACTTGAAGCACTCGGTATTGCACAGTACTTCACCTTTGTGGTGGGTGGCGACGACGTCGTGAACAAAAAGCCGCATCCGGAACCGTTGCTTCTGGTATGTAAAAAGCTCAATATTCAGACTCATGAGTTGCTTTTCGTCGGCGACTCGCGTAATGACATTCTCGCCGCTCAGGCGGCAGGCAGCACCTCTGTGGGGCTGACTTACGGTTACAACTACGGCGAAGACATCACCTTAAGCAAACCAGACTTCGTGTTTGAAAGCTTAAAAGATTTACTGCCCGCACTCGGGCTCCCGCACAGTGAAAATCAGGAAACGAAAAATGACTAAGCCCATCGTTTTTAGCGGCGCACAGCCCTCCGGTGAATTAACCATTGGCAACTATATGGGTGCGCTGCGTCAGTGGGTGAACATGCAGGATGACTATCACTGTATCTACTGCATCGTTGACCAGCATGCCATCACCGTGCGCCAGGATCCGCAGGCGCTGCGCAAGGCCACGCTGGATACTCTCGCACTCTACCTGGCCTGTGGTATCGATCCGCAGAAGAGCACCATTTTCGTTCAGTCCCACGTTCCTGAACATGCCCAGTTGGGCTGGGCGCTGAACTGCTACACCTATTTCGGCGAACTGAGCCGTATGACTCAGTTCAAAGATAAATCTGCACGCTATGCAGAAAACATTAACGCCGGTCTGTTTGACTATCCGGTACTGATGGCGGCGGACATTCTGTTGTATCAGACGAACCAGGTGCCAGTGGGTGAAGATCAGAAACAGCATCTGGAACTGAGCCGCGATATTGCACAGCGTTTTAACGCCATTTATGGCGATATCTTTAAGGTACCGGAGCCGTTTATTCCGAAATCTGGCGCGCGTGTGATGTCGCTGCTGGAGCCGACCAAAAAGATGTCCAAGTCGGACGATAACCGCAACAACGTTATTGGCCTGCTGGAAGATCCAAAATCAGTCGTGAAGAAAATCAAACGTGCGGTTACCGACTCCGATGAGCCGCCGGTAGTGCGTTACGACATTGCCAACAAAGCGGGTGTCTCTAACTTGCTGGATATTCTCTCTGCGGTGACGGGCCAGAGTATTCCTGAGCTGGAACAACACTTCGAAGGCAAAATGTACGGTCACCTTAAGGGTGAAGTCGCGGATGCGGTATCCGGCATGCTGACCGAGTTGCAGGAGCGTTACCACCGTTATCGCAATGACGAAGCTTTCTTGCAGCAGGTGATGAAAGACGGAGCGGAGAAAGCCAGCGCCCGTGCGTCTGAAACGCTGAAAAAAGTCTACGAAGCGATTGGTTTTGTGGCAAAACCGTAATCGCGGACGAAATAAAAGGGCAGGTTTAACCTGCCCTTTTTTCTGTCTTTAAAACCACTTCAGCTTATCGCGTAGCGCCACCACGCGGCCAACAATGATCAGCGCCGGGCTTTCTACCTGCAGTGCCAGCTCACCGAGTTGCGACAAACGTCCGTTGACCACACGCTGTTGTACCGAGGTGCCGTTTTCCACCACTGCCACCGGCATATCTTCCTGCATGCCATGTGCAATCAGCTGTGCCTGAATAGTGGCAGCCTGATTGAGGCCCATATAGAACACCAGTGTCTGCTTTTCTGCTGCCAGATTGGCCCAGTCCAGCTCTCCCCCGGTTTTCAAATGCCCGGTAACCAGCCTGACGCTTTGCGCATAATCGCGGTGGGTTAACGGAATGCCGGAATAGGCGGAACACCCCGAGGCTGCCGTAATGCCTGGTACAACCGAGAAAGGAATGCCCGCATGACACAGGGTTTCCAGCTCTTCACCGCCGCGCCCGAAGATAAACGGATCGCCGCCTTTCAGTCGCACGACGCGTTTACCATTTTGCGCCTCACGCAGCAGGATCTGGTTGATCTCCGCCTGCGGTACGCAGTGGTAACCTGCACGCTTACCGACAAACACACGATCGGCATCGCGGCGCACCAGTTTCATAATGTCGTCGGAGACCAGTCGATCATATACCACCACATCCGCCTGCTGGATTTGCTGCAAACCTTTCAGGGTCAGCAACCCGGCATCACCAGGGCCAGCACCCACCAGCACCACTTCGCCACGGCTATCCAGCGGCTCCGCCAGCAGTTGCTCAGTGATGTTATTGACGGCTGGCATGTCCTGGTTAGCCAGCGATTGCGCGAGTCTGTCGTTAACGAACAATTTTTCCCAGAAACGGCGGCGTTCGCTAACGGTGGCAAAATGTTGCTTCACCCGGCTGCGTAGCTTTCCGGCGAACCGCGCCACCTGCCCGAGATGTTGTGGCAGCAACGACTCCAGTTTCTCACGCAGCAAACGTGCCAGCACCGGCGACGTACCACCGGAGGAAACGGCCACCATCAGCGGCGAGCGGTCGATAATTGACGGCATAATAAAGCTCGCCTGCGTGGGGGCATCCACCACGTTACAGAAAATGCGGCGGGCTTCTGCGGCATCGCTGACGCGTTGATTCACTGCCTCATTGTCGGTGGCGGCAATGGCCAACCAGCACGCATCCAGTAGCGTTTCGGTGAATTCTCCTTCCACCAACGTCAGCATGCCTTCCTCTGCCCAGACGGTGAACTGGGGAACAAAAGAGAGAGCATTGACGGTAAGTCGTGCACCCGCGTCCATTAACAGCCGGGCTTTACGTTCGGCAACATCACCGCCGCCGACAAGCAGGCAGTGGCGATCGCGTAGCTGGCAAAAAATTGGTAAGTGATCCACGACATTACCCCGATAAATTAGTTATCTGCTATTGGCTGGCTTTTCACGGTATTGACCGCAGATGGGCGCTCTGATTTTGGCGTAGCATACCAGTAACCCAGCCCCATAAATACGGCGCCGGAGAAAGTATTGCCCAGCGTTACCCACAGCAGGTTATGGCCAATGCCAGAGAGGGTATATGCATCGCTATGATGACCAAACCAGGAGAGCGCAAACAGGGTCATATTGGCAACGGAGTGCTCGTAGCCGGAAGCAATAAATGCCAGCAGACACCACCAGATAGCGATAAATTTTGCCGCCCCTTCGGTGCGGATCGCCATCCAGATCGCCAGGCAGACCAGCCAGTTGCACAGCGCGCCTTTAAAGAACAGCACCGAGGCGGGCGCGTTGGTTTTTGCCAGCGCAACGGTGTGCAAAATAGAGGTATCCACCGGCAGCAGGCTGCCGCCACCCCAGCTGTACAGCAGTGCAACAAAAACGGAACCCAGCAGGTTACCCAGCCAGGTTTGCGGCAAAATGGTCCACATCTGAGTGTGGCTAATGCTGCCTGCTTTAACGCCCAACGTCAGAAACATGGTGTGGCCGGTAAACAGTTCAGAGCCAGCGATGATCACCAGCGTTAATGCAAGACCAAACGTTGCCCCCATTACCAGCGGGCGGACCGAGGGATCGAGCAGATTGCCGAGTGTGAAAATCAAAATAATGGCAAGCCCAACGTAAGCGCCTGCCATCGCGGAACTCACCCAAAAACCCAGTGGATTTAGTGAAGCGAGGCGTGCAATGCGCGCAGCGTTAGCCGCGCACTTATTAATTGTGTCGGTAAACATCGTGTTGATTATCCAAAGTTAAAAAGAAAAGTTTAAAAATCAAAAAGTAACGGCGGGAGCATTGCACCCCCGCCGGGGTATCACGCTTTAATCTGTACAGCACCGTCTTTAACGCGCGCTTCAAAATGCGCGACAGAGCGGCTTTCATCTTCCATGCACAGCCCGTCACGCAGGCGGAAACGCTGTTTTTTCAACGGGCTGGCAACCCACAGCTCGCCCTGATGCTCCGCAATCAGCCCACGAGACAGCACGCTGGACTGGAAGAACGGATCGATATTGCTGATGGCGTAAATCTGGTCGTCGTGGCGCGGGCGAAAAATCGCCACTTGCTGATCGTTCACCAGGGCGCAAACGCCGGTGGCTGGCAAAATGTCGTCGATTTTGCAGATGGTGTTCCACTGACTCATGCGTTTTCCTCCACTAACGTTACCGGGATGCGTTCATACGGGGTCGCCGGACGATGCTGCTGGCGCTCTGGCACGACCTGCACGTTCGGGTCGCGACGATCGCTGTTAATAAAGTGTTTGAAGCGTGTCTGCGCGGCTGGCGTATTCACGGTTTCGGTCCATTCACAGATCACCGCGTCGCGCAGGCGAGTCATTTCTGCTTCGAGTTGAGCATCAAAGCCGAGCTTGTCATCAATAATCACGCTTTTCAGGTAGTCGATGCCGCCTTCCATGCTCTCCAGCCAGGACGCGGTACGTGTCAGTTTGTCCGCGGTGCGGATGTAGAACATCATAAAGCGGTCGAGATAGTGCAACAGCGTGTCATGGTCGAGGTCCGCCGCCAGCAAATCAGCGTGACGCGGTTTCATGCCGCCGTTACCGCAGACATACAGGTTCCAGCCTTTCTCAGTGGCGATAATCCCCACATCTTTGCCCTGCGCTTCCGCACATTCACGGGTGCAGCCAGAAACGCCGAATTTCATTTTGTGTGGCGTACGAATGCCTTTGTAGCGGTTTTCCAGCTCAACGCCGAGCCCGACGCTATCGCCGACGCCATAGCGACACCAGGTCGAGCCGACGCAGGTTTTCGCCATGCGTAACGCTTTGGCATAGGCGTGACCGGTTTCGAAACCAGCATCGATCAACTGACGCCAGATTTCCGGCAGGTCATCTTTTTGCGCGCCAAACAGACCAATACGCTGTGACCCGGTGATTTTGGTGTAAAGATTAAATTCGCGAGCGATACGACCGACTTCCATCAGACCCTCCGGCGTGATTTCACCACCGGCGGAACGCGGGATCACCGAATAGGTGCCGTCTTTCTGGATGTTGGCAAGAAAGTTATCGTTGGTATCCTGCAACGGCGTATGTTGCGGTTTCAGGATGTACTCATTCCAGCAGGATGCCAGCAGTGAGCCAACGGTCGGTTTACACACTTCGCAACCGTAACCTTTACCGTATTTCGCCAACAGTTCGTCGAAGGATTTGATCCCTTCTACGCGAATCAGGTGATACAGCTCCTGGCGAGAATAGGCGAAGTGTTCGCACAGATTGTTGGTGATTTCGATGCCTTGTTTCGCCAGTTCTGCATTCAGGACCTGCGTCACCAGAGGGATACAACCGCCGCAGCCGGTACCGGCTTTGGTTTCGGCTTTCAGCGCCGCAACCGTATGGCACCCTTTGTTAATGGCGGCAATCAGGTCGCCTTTGGTCACATCGAAGCAGGAGCAAATTTGCGCGCTATCCGGCAGCTTATCGACACCGATAGAGGGTTTGCCGCTGCTGGCATGCGCCGGCAGGATCAGCGCGTCCGGGTTTTCCGGTAGCTCAATGGCGTTCAGCACCAGTTGCAGCAGGTTGCCGAAGTCGCTGGTGTCGCCCACCAATACCGCACCGAGCAGGGTTTTATTATCCGGGCTGACAATCAGGCGTTTGTAGACTTCTTTGCTTTCATCAAGATAAACGTAGCTACGTGCGCCCGGTGTACGGCCATGCGCATCGCCAATGCCGCCAACGTCAACGCCGAGCAGTTTCAGCTTGGCGCTGAGATCCGCGCCTTCAAACGCATTTTGCTTGCCAAGAATATGATCCACGGCGACCTGCGCCATTTTGTAACCCGGCGCGACCAGACCGTAAACGCGATTGCTCCAGCTTGCGCATTCGCCGATGGCGTAGATATCCGGATCGGAGGTTTGGCAGGTGTCGTTAATGACAATACCGCCGCGTTGCGCGATCTCCAGACCGCATTGCGTGGCCAGCTTATCGCGCGGGCGAATACCGGTAGAGAAGACGATAAAGTCAACTTCCAGCGCGCTGCCGTCGGCAAAGTGCATCGTTTTACGTGCTTCCGTGCCTTGCTGGACAATCTCTTTGGTGTTTTTGCTGGTGTGCACACGCACGCCCATACTTTCGATTTTGCGTTTAAGCTGCTCGCCGCCCATCTGGTCGAGCTGCTCTGCCATGAGCATGGGTGCAAATTCAATAACGTGCGTTTCGACGCCCAGGTTTTTCAGTGCGCCTGCGGCTTCCAGACCGAGCAGGCCGCCGCCTACCACTGCACCGCGGCGGCTACGACGTGCGCACGACTCAATGGCGTTCAAATCTTCAATAGTACGGTAGACGAAACAGTCCTGCGTTTCGGAACCTTTAATCGGTGGGATCCACGGATACGAACCTGTAGCCATGATCAGTTTGTCGTACCAGACGGTGCGCCCGGCGCTGGAATGAATCACCTTTTCCTGACGGTTAATGGTGATAGCGCGTTCACCGACCAACACTTTAACGCCATGTTTCTCATAAAAACCTTCACGTACCAGTGACAGCTCTTCAGCCGTGTGGTGAGAGAAGTAGGACGAGAGATGGACGCGGTCGTAGGCTTTACGCGGCTCTTCACAGAAAACGGTAATGTCGAATTCGGACGCGTCGGCTTTATCGAGGAGGTCCTCAATGAAGCGGTGGCCGACCATGCCGTTACCGATAATAGCGAGTTTGACTTTGCTCATTTTTGCCTCGATTTCTTTTCTATTACTGCCTACCTTAACGATTCAGCTTCGGGGCTTATTGATGTGCATCAAATACATCTTCGCATACCACTTAATGAGTAGATGTTTGATTTTTATTGGTTTTTATAAGTTGTGGATATAACAGGCTTTTCTGGTTTGCAGAAATTGTGTACAAAAAGAGAGGTCTTTTTGCCTGCTCGTCTGATCCGAAATAGCAGACGAAAACAGAGGGAGTAGCGTGATGTCTACAGCACCGCTTTGGTTAGTCCAGAATGTGCATTTACCGGGTCGCGATGGTGTGTGGCAAATTGCGATCGAGAACGGGCGCTTTGGTGATATTACGCCAATGGGGTCGTCGCACAGCGACAGTTATGAGGTGCTGAATGCGCGCGGCGGGTTGGCGTTGCCGCCGTTTATTGAGCCGCATATTCATCTCGACACGACACAAACCGCCGGGGAGCCGAACTGGAATCAATCCGGTACGTTGTTTGAAGGCATTGAGCGCTGGGCCGAGCGCAAGGCGCTGCTCAGCCACGACGATGTGAAGCGCCGTGCGTGGCAAACCCTGAAATGGCAAATGGCCAACGGCGTGCAGTATGTCCGCACCCATGTTGATGTTTCCGACCCTTCTTTGACGGCATTAAAAGCGATGCTGGAAGTGAAAGCCGAAGTGGCGCCATGGATAACTTTGCAAATTGTCGCTTTTCCGCAGGAAGGGATTCTCTCCTACCCCAATGGCGCAGCGTTACTGGAAGAGGCGCTTCGGTTAGGCGCGGATGTGGTGGGGGCGATCCCGCATTTTGAATTTACCCGGGAGTATGGCGTCGAATCGCTGCATATTGCCTTTGCGCTGGCGCAGAAGTATGACCGCCCGCTGGATATTCACTGCGATGAAATTGATGATGAGCAGTCGCGCTTTGTGGAAACGGTCGCGGCGCTGGCGTTAAAAATGGGTATTGGCCCGCGAGTGACGGCCAGCCATACCACGGCCATGCACTCTTACAACGGGGCTTATACCTCTCGTTTGTTCCGCTTGTTAAAACTTTCCGGCATTAACTTTGTTGCTAATCCGCTGGTCAATATTCATTTGCAGGGGCGCTTTGATAATTACCCCAAACGCCGGGGCATTACGCGGGTAAAAGAGCTGCTGGCCGCGGGGATTAATGTCTGCTTCGGTCACGATGATGTGTTCGATCCGTGGTATCCGCTGGGCACAGGCAATATGTTGCAGGTACTGCATATGGGGCTGCATGTTTGCCAGCTTATGGGCTATCAGCAAATTGATGAGGGGCTGCGCTTAATCACCCATAACAGCGCCCGTACCTTTGGTCTGACAGAGTACGGCATTGTTCCGGGCAATCCGGCAAATATGATTATCTTACCGGTGGAAAGCGGCTTTGACGCGGTGCGTTGCCAGGCGCCGGTACGCTGGTCGATTCGCCAGGGGCGGGTGATTGCCACTACGCAACCGGCGCAAACCTGGGTACAGACGGACTGTGGCGGTGAAGAGGTGGTTTTCAGCCGTCATAACGCACAAAAATAGCGATTCATCAGGCAGTATGCTTTTACAAAGCGCTGCCTGGTGTTACATATGTTTCCAAATACGTAAAATTGAGTAAAAGGCTGGCCTGCTGGCTGACTGCTCTTTAGAATCAAGCCACTCGCTTTCTTTACTGCTCTTCGTTAAGGAAACCTAATGGTTAAATCGACTCTGGCGGCCGTTGCGGCTGTTTTTGCGCTTTCTGGTCTCTCCTCTGCTGCGTTCGCCGCAAAAGGCGACCCTCATGTTCTGCTCACCACTTCTGCAGGTAATATCGAACTGGAGCTGAACAACCAGAAAGCCCCTGTGTCGGTAAAAAACTTCCTTGATTATGTGAACAACGGTTTTTACAACAACACGACGTTTCACCGTGTGATCCCGGGGTTTATGATTCAGGGCGGGGGTTTTAACGAGCAGATGCAGCAAAAGCAGCCTAATCCGCCGATCAAAAACGAAGCTGACAACGGTTTACGCAATACCCGCGGTACTATTGCGATGGCGCGCACAGCAGATAAAGACAGCGCCACCAGCCAGTTCTTTATCAACGTTGCAGATAATGCCTTCCTCGATCATGGCCAGCGCGATTTTGGCTATGCCGTTTTCGGTAAAGTTGTGAAAGGCATGGATGTCGCCGATAAGATTTCTCAGGTACAGACTCATGACTTCGGTCCTTATCAGAATGTCCCGTCAAAACCGATAGTTATCCTCTCCGCTAAAGTACTGCCGTAAGTCTTTTCCGCACGGGTCAGCCGGCCCGTGCTGCTTCGTCTTCTCTGCGTAACGCAAAATTGCTGCTTATACTTGTGGCAACTGTGTGAAACAGGGAGGCGCTATGACCAAAAAACTCACCGACAGGCAAAAATCCCGTCTCTGGGAGCAGCAGCGCAACGCCAATTTCCAGGCCAGCAGGCGTCTGGAGGGGGTCGATACCCCGCTGGTGACGCTCACTACCGCCGAAGCGAACGCGCGTCTTGATGAACTCAGGAGGCACTATGAGCGATAAATTTGGCGACGGGCGCGATCCCTATCTCTACCCCGGTTTGAACGTGATGCGCAATGTGCTGGGCATCCGGCAAGCGCAACGGCTGGAACAGGCTGCGTATGAATTGACGGCCTTACGAGCGGCAACGCTGGAGCTTGGCCCGCTTGCGCGGGGGCTGCCGCATTTGTGCGCTATCCATCATCATCTCTATCAGGACGTCTTTGATTGGGCCGGGCAGTTTCGTGAGGTCGATATCTATCAGGGCGATACACGCTTTTGCCATTTCGGGTACATCGAGAAAGAGGGCAATGCGCTGATGCAGCAACTGGAAAACGAAGAGTGGCTGTGTGGCCTGGAAAAAGCGGAATTTGTCGAGCGTCTGGCCCACTTCTACTGTGAAATCAATATGCTGCATCCATTCCGCCTCGGTAATGGTATTGCGCAGCGTATTTTCTTTGAACAACTGGCGCTGCACGCTGATTTCTCGCTTGACTGGCGGGAAGCCGACCCTGCGCGCTGGGGGGCGGCGAACCAGGCCGGAGCAATGGGGGATTTAGCGTCGCTCTGCGCGATCTTCAGCAAAGTAGTAAGCGAAGCCAGCGAAAGCGAGTAAACTAGCGCGGTTTGCTACCACAGAGGCCGCCATGATCCTGCTTATCGACAATTACGACTCTTTTACCTGGAACCTGTATCAATATTTCTGCGAGTTAGGGGCAAGCGTAGAGGTCAGACGTAATGATGAGATAGGGCTGGCGGATATCGCTGCGCTGGCACCGCAAAAAATCGTTATCTCACCTGGCCCTTGTACACCGGATGAGTCCGGTATTTCGTTAGACGTGATCCGCCATTACGCCGGAAAATGTCCCCTTCTTGGTGTCTGCCTTGGCCATCAGGCGATTGCGCAGGCGTTTGGCGCCACGATCGTGCGCGCGGCAAAAGTGATGCACGGTAAAACCTCGCCAATCAGCCATGATGGCACTGGGGTGTTTACCGGCCTTAATAATCCATTAACCGTCACGCGATACCATTCACTGGTTATCGATCCGCGTACGTTATCCGGCGACTTTGTGGTCACGGCGTGGAGTGAAAGCGGTGAAATTATGGGGATCCGTCATCGACAGTGGGATCTGGAAGGGGTGCAGTTTCACCCGGAAAGCATCCTGAGCGAGCAAGGGCATCAGCTACTGAAAAACTTCCTCAGTCGGTGATTTGTGGTTGCCATGCAGTGATTTTTTATGCATATTTCGTGATTATATTTTCATAATCAATGCTGCATATTAATAGGTGGGCATGACATGGCAACTCAGCAAGACGCAATTACGCGCGCAACATTCGATGACGTTATTCTGCCAATTTACGCACCAGCCGAGTTTATCCCGGTGAAGGGAAAAGGCAGCCGTGTGTGGGATCAGCAGGGTAAAGAGTATGTTGATTTTGCAGGTGGTATTGCCGTCACGGCGTTAGGTCATTGCCATCCGGCGTTGGTGGAAACGCTGAAAACGCAGGGGGAAACCCTGTGGCATACCAGCAATGTGTTCACTAACGAACCGGCGCTGCGCCTGGCGCGGAAACTGATTAACGCCACGTTTGCCGAGCGCGTGGTGTTTATGAATTCGGGGACTGAAGCCAACGAAACCGCATTTAAGCTGGCGCGTTTTTATGCATCTACGCGCCATAGCCCATATAAAACCAAAATCATCGCTTTTCATCATGCCTTCCATGGCCGTTCACTGTTCACCGTGAGCGTGGGGGGGCAACCGAAGTACTCCGACGGCTTTGGTCCGAAACCGGCAGACATTATCCATGTACCGTTTAACGATCTGCATGCGGTAAAAGCGGTGATGGACGATCACACCTGTGCGGTGGTGGTTGAGCCGATTCAGGGTGAAGGCGGCGTTACGGCGGCGTCACCGGAGTTTCTTAAAGGCTTACGTGAACTGTGCGACCAGCACGATGCGTTGCTGGTGTTTGATGAAGTCCAGTGCGGTATGGGACGTTGTGGTGAGCTGTTTGCTTATATGCACTATGGTGTCACGCCAGACATTCTCACCAGTGCGAAAGCGCTGGGCGGTGGTTTCCCCATCAGCGCCATGCTGACCACCCATGAGATTGCCAGCGTGTTCCATGCTGGTTCACACGGTTCGACATACGGCGGCAACCCGCTGGCGTGCGCCGTTGCTGGTACGGCGTTTGATATTATCAATACGCCAGACGTGCTGAGCGGAGTGAATGAAAAACGCCAGCTGTTTGTTAAACATTTGCAGCAAATCGGCGAGAAATTCGACCTGTTCAGCGATATTCGCGGTATGGGACTGTTGGTTGGCGCAGAGTTAAAAGCAGCGTACAAAGGCCGCGCTCGCGATTTCCTCTACGCGGCGGCCGATGCGGGCGTAATGGTGCTGAATGCCGGCCCGGATGTGATGCGCTTTGCGCCTTCGCTGGTGATAGACGAGCAGGACATTAACGAAGGGATGAACCGTTTTGCCGCTGCGGTGGCGAAAGTGGTCAACGGCTAACCCCGCAGGCTGCGGGTCAACCAGATGCCATGATGTGGGCGCTGACGCCATGCTACCGACGAAATGGTATGCATGGTGTTCAGATGCCCGAGCACCCGCTGTAGATGTTGCTCCAGGGTGCTCATCGGCCCGTGGGTCAATGTCTCCGGCGCCTCCAGAATATTCACATCCCCCGACTCGCCCGGCCCGTCATACTCCAGTCGCTGCTGGCAGCGTTGCAGGGCAATTTCACAGGATTGCAAATAGCGTTGTGCCAGATCCGGCGTCAGCATGGTGTGTTCGCGTGCGAGGGTCGTCATGGCGTTGATATGCTCAACAATAAACTGGCTGTGTGTCACCCAGAGCTTCATGTCCTCAAGGTAGCGGGTATTGAATCCCGGCTCGAGCATGGCCTGATTCAGTGAGTTGAACAGCGCATTGTGCGCCTGGTTGACGCGCATCCGTTGCCAGGCCAGCGGAGTGGGCTTCGGGTTATCGCTGAGTATCAGGCGAATAGCCTCCTGGTAGGTTTCCAGCGCGTCATGAGCGTTCTGCCGCAACAGACCACTTTGCCATTGCGGCCATAGCCAGACCATGCCGCCGAAGGCAATCAGGCAACCGAGCAGCGTATCGATCAGTCTGGCGACAATAAACTCCTCGCCGTTGAGCGTCAGCAGTTGCAGGGTATACACGGCGGTAATGGTAAAGCCGACCATCGCCCAGCCGTAGTTCTTACGGATGATCAGATAGCTTATCAGGGTGATCAGCAACATGGCCGCCAGCGTGACGCCGAGCGGTACGTGAAAGTGCAGGGCAATCCCGGCAATCATCAGCCCGGCGAGCGTGCCGGCCGCCCGGTGCACAATACGCACCCGTGTTGCACCATAGCCATTTTGCGTCACAAACATGATAGTCATCATGATCCAGTACGGCTTCGGCAAATGCAGTGCGCTCCCCATCAGACTGGCAATGCTGAGCATCACGCTGATACGCGCAGCATTACGCAACGCCGCAGATTTCAATGATAAATAACTTTTGAGCGCCGGAATGAGCGGCAGGCGCCGCTGCTTTTCTGCCATTAAATCGCGCAGATAGAGCGGACGTTGGGTTCGCAGCACACGGGCGATACGGCTAAAGTGCCAGGCGCAAAACTGACCGACCGGGTTTTCCGGATGCTGGCGGGCGATTTTTTCCAGCGCGCCAACCTGCTTGTCCATGGTGAAACGTGTCGGATAGCGATGATAGAGAATGTCATCCGCCAGGACGCGCAGGCGGGCGGAGACGGTTTGTGCATTCCAGCGGATCACCTGTTCAGCATGGGTCTGTTCCACCAGTTTTTGCACCTCTTCCGGCTGGTGCAGGCTGACAGAAATATGCTCCTGTAAATCCAACGCCATCTGGAAGACGCGCAGCAGACGTTTGTAATCATTGTGTTGATTGGCCGCCAGCATATGCAGTTGCTGATAGCACGTACTTATCATATCCACCGCTTTTTGTTGGCGTGCGAGTAGCGGCGGCAAGGCTTTTTCCGGATCGGCATGTTGCGTCAACAAGCTGTATTTGGCTTCGCAATAATCAGCCAGTTGCCGGTAGAGCAGGCTGAGTGATTCGCGCAGCGGCTGTTCGCGCCACATCCAGAACCAGAACCAGTTAAACGCGCCGTACCAGAGTGTACCCAGTGCATAAATTAGCAGGGGCTCCCACACGGGCATACTGCCCGCAAGACTCAGCGTGAAGATGGCGGCTATCAGCGACGCAGGCAGCAGCCGCCCGTGCAATGCGCTGATCTCGGCGGTCACACCGAGCAGTAAAGTGAGAACGGTAAAAATCAGCGGCAGAGGCAGGGCTTCGGCCAGCAGAAGCTGTACGGCAAGACTGCATCCGGCAAACAGCGAACCGCCAATAATCAGACGTTTAAAGAAGCGTTTATGCGGGGTATCAAGACCGGCAATATTGCAGCAGGCAGGAACCAGAGAAAACAGCAGGCCCTGTTGGAGATGGCCGACGATTAACCCAATCGCCACGGGCAAACATAACACCAGCGTTTGTCGCAGTGCATAGTTGATTTCGGGGTGATAAATCAGCCTGCGCCACATGAGGAAACAAAAACGGCGCGCCGGATGATCAACGCGCCGTTTTGCGGATTAACGGGTTCCGTAAACCACGATGGTTTTACCGTGGGCGGAGATCAGGTTCTGATCTTCCAGCATTTTCAGAATACGGCCCACCGTTTCACGGGAGCAACCGACGATCTGACCAATTTCCTGACGGGTAATTTTAATTTGCATGCCGTCCGGGTGGGTCATGGCATCCGGCTGTTTCGCCAGGTTCAACAGTGTTTGTGCGATACGACCTGTTACGTCCAGGAAGGCGAGGTTACCCACTTTCTCCGACGTGACCTGCAGGCGGCGCGCCATTTGCGAGGAGAGACGCATCAGAATGTCCGGGTTAACCTGGATCAACTGACGGAATTTTTTGTAGGAGATTTCGGCCACTTCACATGCGGTCTTAGCGCGTACCCATGCACTGCGCTCCTGACCTTCTTCGAACAGTCCCAGTTCACCGATAAAGTCTCCCTGATTCAGGTAGGAGAGAATCATCTCTTTCCCTTCCTCATCCTTGATCAGCACTGCCACTGAGCCTTTGACGATGTAATACAACGTTTCCGCTTTTTCACCCTGGTGAATCAGCGTGCTCTTCGACGGGTACTTATGAATGTGGCAATGAGACAAGAACCATTCGAGAGTCGGGTCTGTTTGCGGTTTGCCAAGCACCATGCGCGATTATCCTCTGTTATAAGCTGTCTCCAGACACAGGATGTGCACCCTGCGTCTGGGGTTGCAATCTAAACACGCTATCATTCGACTTCGTGTCTTCGCTTCCAAAATCCTCGGAAGTGGACCGTCAGCGTTATCTGCGGCCTCTAATCAATGATGTCCTTTGCGTACATGCGTAATGTCAATGTATCTCTGTAGCATCCAGATTGTTTTAGCATAGCTTTTACCGCATGTCTCCTGGTGTCTCGCTTCAGCATGACGCAGGTCGCCTTCCGTTGCGACTTTTGTTATGTGCGCGTAATCTGTAAAGAAAATTGCAACTCCGGAGTAAATCAAAATGCAGGCTCGTGTGAAATGGGTGGAAGGGTTAACGTTCCTCGGTGAGTCCGCATCGGGTCACCAAATCCTGATGGACGGCAACTCAGGTGACAAAGCGCCAAGCCCGATGGAAATGGTGCTGATGGCCGCAGGCGGATGCAGCGCGATCGACGTGGTTTCTATCCTGCAAAAAGGGCGTCATAACGTGACGGACTGCGAAGTGAAACTGACGTCGGAACGTCGCGAAGAAGCGCCGCGTCTGTTTACGCATATCAATCTGCACTTTATTGTCACCGGCCACGATCTGAAAGATGCGGCGGTTTCCCGGGCGGTGGATCTGTCGGCGGAGAAGTATTGCTCCGTAGCGTTGATGCTGGAAAAAGCGGTGAACATCACCCATTCCTACGAAGTCATCGAAGCCTGACGGACGATGCCCGGTAGCGTCAGGCTTACCGGGCATAATTCGACCACTGCTATTTGATCTTTTTCCCTTCCATCAGCCGTTGCACCAGTGGTGTCATAATCAGCTCCATCGCCAGCCCCATCTTGCCGCCCGGCACCACCAGCGTGTCCATATGGGAAATAAACGAACCTTGCAGCATCGCTAATAACCACGGGTAATCTATCCCTTCCAGATTGCGGAAATGGATCACCACAAAACTCTCATCCAGCGAGGGAATGCCTTTTGCCGCAAACGGGTTTGAGGTATCGACGGTCGGGACGCGCTGGAAGTTAATATGGGTGCGGGAAAATTGCGGGGTGATGAAGTTGATATAGTCTTCCATTGAACGCACGACGGAGTCCATCACCGCTTCGCGAGAATGCCCGCGCTCGCTGGTATCGCGCACCAGCTTTTGGATCCACTCCAGGTTAACAATCGGCACCACGCCAACCAACAAGTCCACATAACGCGACACGTCATGCTGCGGCGTCACAACGCCGCCATGCAGCCCTTCGTAAAACAGCACATCTGTGGGTTCCGGCAAGGGTTGCCAGGGGGTAAACGTACCCGGCACCTGATTCCACGGCACGGCTTCATCGTAGGTATGGAGATATTTCCGCGCCTGGCCTTTTCCGGTCTGACCATACTCGCTAAAGGTTTGCTCCAGCAGCCCAAAATCATTTGCTTCCGGGCCAAAGTAGCTGATATGCCGCCCAAGATCGCGGGCTTTGCGGATCGCCATATCCATTTCCGGGCGGGTAAAGCGATGAAAACTGTCGCCTTCCACCTCGGCGGCCTGCATACCAAGCTGGGCGAAGATTTTACGGAAGGCAAGGCTGGTGGTGGTGGTTCCCGCACCGCTGGAACCGGTGACGGCAATAACCGGGTGTTTGGCGGACATAGCAACTCCCTGAATCAACGATTGTTTTCAGTATAGCCAGCCGCCCGGCACCCTGTTAGTCCCGGAACTGCCCGCGCGGCATAATATTTACCGTCTCGTGCAGTTCAGACCACACCAGCACGGCTTCACCGCGTTGCAGTTGCCGTTTAACGTCGGCGACCTTTTGTTCAAGCGAACGTTCATGTTCACCATAATCGGTGCCTTCGCGCAAGACAAAGCTCTCAATAAGATTGTCCAGCGTTTCGGTTGCGATATCTTGCCAGGGAATGATCATTTGGACTCCAGATAAGTGGATAGCCAGTCCGGAATACGCGTTTCGAGCCACATTTCCGGGTGGCGTAATGTTCCGCCGACAAAACCAACATGACCCCCGTGTTCAGTCAATTGGTACTCAATATTCGCCGGCAAATGCCCGATATCCGGGATCACGTTATGATCCATAAATGGATCATCTTTGGCGTGAATGATCAGCGTCGGTTTGCGAATATCCGGCAGTACCGGCATTGCGCTACAGCGGCGATAGTAGTCCAGCGCGTCGGCAAAGCCGTGAATTTTCGCAGTGATCAAATCGTCAAACTCGCGGATGCGCCGCACTTTGCGCAGCGCCGACAGCGTTAACGGCAGTGACCCCGGGTAAGCACGTAACTTTCGCGCCGCATTGGCTTTCAGCAAGTTCAGCAAGTAGCGCTGATAGACGCGGGAGAAACCTTTATCCATGTGGTAGCTGCACGCTTCCAGCACCAGTGGTGCTGACACAATCACCGCCGCATCGACTGGCAGGTTGTCATCTGCTTTCGCCAGCAGACAGCCGAGCATGTTGCCGCCAAGCGAGTAACCGACTGCCGCCGTCGGCGCTGCGCCAAACGTTTCGCGCAGCCAGTGCAAAAACCAGGTGCCATCTTCGGTTTCACCAGAGTGATAGATGCGGTTGAGTCGATTAGGGATGCCGCTACAGCCGCGGAAATGCATCACCACACCCAGCCAGCCGCGCTGTTTGGCCGCATAAACCAGACCGTGGGCATAAGGGCTGTGCAGGCTGCCCTCAAGACCGTGAAAGACCACCAAACGCGGTTTATGCCGCGCCTGATACGGTTCTTCACTCCAGGCGAGATCAACAAAATCGCCATCCGGCAGCTCAAGGCGCTGCCACCACGGCTCAAACTGCAGGCGACGACGTAAAAGACGTGGCAGCATCGTTTGTAGATGCGGATTACGCGCACCCGGCATCGGATGAAAGTTGTGCGCGTCTCCCTGATTTTCAAGGAAATTTGCCGGTGTAATATCTGCCATCTTAATAAGAAATTTAAGTTAATAGACGGTTATTATACTTGCTAACAATTAGGCTGTTTAATACTTTGCTGCTGTTGTAACGTATTAGCCTTTGCAGGCAGCTTCATAAAGACTTCAGAAAAGCAGCGATTACATTACCGCTGTCTGCCATTTACCCATTGAGGACGTATTGGATGACGGAAAATACCTCGCTTGACCTCGCAACGCCGCAGCAAGTAAACCAGTCGATGAATGACCTGCCGGGCAGTGAGCATTTAACCCCGGCGGATCACGCGCAAATCCAGCATATTGTCGAAGCGATCAATATTACCGACCCGGCCTTTTCGTTGGGTTTTGGCGCAAAAACCATGAACAGCATCTCGCAGTTCTCCGACTCTCTGATGCAGGAAGTGCGGGCAAAAGATGCGGGCATTATCGGTACGCAACTGACCGAGTTGCTGCAAAAAATCAAAGGGGTGGACATCAACGCCTTTGAGCAAAAACCGGGCTTTCTCGCCTCACTGCCGCTGCTGGGATCGCTGTTTAACCGCATTGAGCGCACGTTGCTGGAGTACCAGACGCTGTCTCAACAGGTGGAAAGCATCACCGCAAAGCTGAATGACGCGATGGTTGATTTATTGCGCAATATTTCCGTGCTCGAGACCCTCTTTGAGCGTAACCGCGAGGTTTTTCAGCAAATTACGCTGCACATTATTGCCGGTAAGCAAAAGCTGGAGCAGATAAAACAGAATGAACTGCCCGCTTTGCAGGCACAGGCAGCATCGGACCCGATGAACGCGCAGCGCGTGCGCGATCTGCTGGAAGGTATTCAGCGCTTTGAGCGTCGCCTGCATGATTTGATGGTATCGCGCACGATTGCGATGCAGTCCGCCCCGCAAATTCGCCTGATGCAGAGCAACAGCCAGTCACTGGCAGAAAAGATCCAAAGCAGCATTCTTTCCACCATTCCGGTATGGAAAAGCCAGATAGCGCTGGCCATGTCACTGCAAACCCAGCGTCAGGCGGCGAAACTGCAAAAAGAGGTGGCGGATACCACCAATGATTTACTGCGCCGCAATGCGGAAATGCTGCAAACCGGCACGCTGGAAACGGCGCGTGAGGTGGAGCGGTCAGTGGTGGATATCGACACCCTGCGCGATGTGCAGTCGCGGTTGCTGAGTACCATTGAAGAGTCAGTGAAAATTGCTACTGACGCGCGTCAACGCCGATCTGAAGTAGAAAAAGAGCTACTCACAATGGAAAACGAGCTGCGCGATCGCCTGGCAAGCATAAGCCGCGACCCGGCCCGCCAGCCTTAAGTCAGGGAAGATAGCATGATTGAAAAGTTAGCCGCCGCACTCAATAAGATGCGCTCTACGCGCCTGCGGCGCTTCTCGCTGCAGGTTTTTGTGTTTTATCTCGCCGGTATCTACGCCGCTATTTTTGTCCGTTGGGCGAAGGAGAGCCAGTTAGCTTACGCGCCGGATAACACGCTGGGCGCCACCATGTCTATCCTCTGCTGGGTAGGGTTTGTCATTCTTTACCGTACGCTGGTTTATGACCGTATCGCGTTCTATGCGGGCCTGATTGCCGGTTTTACATGGCTCTTATTCGGCGATGCTGTGGTGATGCCATTTTGGGCCGGAAGTATGGCGCTGCTGGTCCATCTTTACCGCAGCCGACGGGATTTCTCACCCCTTCTTATCTGGTACCTGTTTATCGCCACTGTCCCGACAATCGCGGCGTATACCGATCAATACTCCCTGATGGCGCATCCTTTCTATCTGGTGCTTTTTGTCGTTTTGCTGCTCGCTTACTTCGTATATGAATACGCACAAAAGGTTAACGCCCGCAGAAAGGCGGCAATAGAGGCGATGCGCGAAGAGGCTGAACTGGCGAAAGAGGAGGTCGCTTTCACCGAGCAAACGCTGGATCAGCAGATTGCACGGCTGGAAAAAATGGCGAAACTGCCTGAGCTGGTACAACAAGAGCTGACGGATATCACCGCCGCCGCGCGGCTGATTCGTCACTGTATGGAAACCGATAAAAGGGATAGCGAGCCAGGGCGGCAGTTTTTACAACGCTATCTGCCTATCGTGGAGAACATCGTTACTAAAGGGCAAACCCTTGCCAGACAACTGGACGATCCTGAAAAGCGGCAGCAGTCGATAACGGAACAGCTTGATGCGCTGGCATCCCTTAGACAGGCGTTTCGTCAGCATCACCAGAAGCTGCTGGAAAATGACTCGGACGATCTCAGCATCGAGATCAAAGTGCTGGAAAAAATCCTCAAAACTGACGGTTATAACACCTGACCGAACGCCCGCCGCCGTGCGGGCGTTTTACTTCCCGGCCATCAATCTTTTCCCTTCGCAATAATGGCTTAAGACACGTTATGCGCAGCGGTTGGTTTAATCGGTTAATAAATTGCGCGAAAACAGGTGGATATCAACATCCGGTTTACGCCGCCACAGCCGCGCTTTTCGTGCTCCGGTCGCCACGCTTTCCCCGGTTTCTTCAAACATGCCGGACGCTTCAAAACGGCGGATCAGACTTTTACGCTGAATAGGCTGGCCAAGAATAATCTCGGTCGCTTCCTGGAGTTGCGTCTGTGTGAACGTTTCCGGCAGACAGTAAACCGGCAGGAGCGAGTACATGGTTTTCTGTCGTAACCGGTGCTGCGCCGCCTGAATAATATCACGATGATCGAAGGCCAGCTCATACTGATCCAGTTCACTGACCGGCACCCATTTGGCATTGCTGACGCTGGCAATGTGCGGTGCGCAAGAAACCCACGAGATCAGGGCGAACCAGGCAACGGTCAGGCTCCAGCCGCGCGGGTCGCGTTGTGGACCGGAAAAGGTATCCAGTTGTTCAAGCCAGGAGGGAGAGACGCCGGTTTTCTCGATCAGCTTACGCAGCGCCGTGGCACGGGTGGAATCGTCCTTCGCCATATCAATAAAACCACCGGGTAACCCCCAACGCCCTTGTTGCGGCTGGCTGGCACGCTCAACCAACAACACGCAAAGCACCTGCTGATGCAGGGTAAACAACACACTGTCGACCGTCACCAAAGGTGAAGGAAAACGGCTGGCATCATAAGAGTCAAGATACTCTGCTTCGCTGATCATCGCTTACTCGCTTAATTTCACACGTCCCAAGTTTATCAGCCTGCCAAAGTGCGGCAAGCTAACTTTTAATCCATTATTTTTCAGCTTGTTAGCTTCTTTCTGTGTGGTACATACAAAAAACGCTTGCATTAATAGTGTCTCATGGACAATATTAAAAGTGTCCAAAGGACATAATTAAGTGAATGTGAGGTGAATGATGGCGAGCAGAATTGAGTTGTTTATGGATAATCAGCAGGTTGATGTGACGCACGGCGTTTTTCCGGATGGTGCCGTATGGCTGAAAGTCACGGGTACGCTGCCATCCTTCGCCCGCGTTATGCGTATCCGTGTGGCCGCCATGCGTGATATGAACGATTTTATGCTGCTGGCGCAACTGGTCGAGGCGGTACGCCACGTTACAGATATCAACATCAGCCATCTGGAGCTGGCCTGGCTGCCATGGGCGCGTCAGGATCGGCATATGGTGACAGGCGACAGCTTTGCGCTGAAAGTGTTCGCTAACCAACTGAACACCCTGAATTTCGATAAAGTGTTTATCCTCGATCCGCACAGCGATGCCGCCGCAGCAGCCATTCATCACTGTGTCGCCATTGCGCAGGAAACCTGCCTGTTACAGAGCGAAACGCTGCGCCGCGCCATTCGTCAGGGCGAACTGATGCTGGTGGCACCGGATGCGGGCGCACTGAAGAAAATCCACAACGTGGCGAAAGCCAGCGGTGCGCAGACCTACGCCATTCTGACGAAGGCGCGCGATGTGGCGACTGGTAATCTGACAGGGTTTGCGCTGGTCTCAGGCGATGTGGCAGGAAAAGATCTGCTAATTGTTGATGACCTCTGCGATGCAGGCGGCACGTTTATTGGCTCAGCTCAGGTACTGCGCGATGCAGGCGCTCGCAGCGTCAGCCTGTATGTTACGCACGGCGTCTTCTCCAAAGGCGTGGAGAACCTGCTCAACAACGGTATCGACGCCATTTACACCACCACGTCCTACGCTTCCCCGGAGCTTGATGAGCCGCGGGTTGAACTGATCGACATTGATACCATTTTTCGCGCTTAAGGGAGATAACACCATGAATATCAATCCAATCCTGGCTATCGACGGTTATAAAGTGTCGCACCGCGTACAGTATCCGCAGGGGACAACGCAGGTTTATTCCAACTTCACTCCGCGCAGCGATCGTTTTTTCCAGTCGCCGGTAGCAGACGGCAAACTGGTGTTCTTTGGCCTGCAGGGTTTCCTGCAATGGTTTATGGTCGATCTGTTTAACGATGGTTTTTTTGCCCGCCCGGAAGATGACGTGGTGAACGAATACAAACAGGTGATGGACAGCTATCTCGGCAGGGATGCCGTGGCGGTGGATCACATTCGTGCGCTGCACCGTTTGGGTTACCTGCCATTGCACATCAAGTCGCTGGATGAAGGCAGTAAAGTCCCGATGAAAGTGCCGGTTCTCACCATCACTAATACCCGCGATGAGTTTTTCTGGCTGGTGAACTACCTGGAAACGGTGCTCTCCGCTGAATTGTGGAAAGCCTCCACCAATGCCACCATTGCGCACCACTACCGTAAGATCTGTGAACAGTGGGCAGAAAAAACCTGTACGGATTTATCACACCTGGATTTCCAGTGTCATGACTTCTCATTCCGTGGTATGGCGGGCCTGCACGACACCGCGCAAGCCGGAGCAGGGCATCTGCTGAGTTTTAAAGGGACAGACAGCATCCCGTCGCTGCTGTATGCCCGCGATCACTACACCGGCGGCGAAGAGTACTTCATCGGAGCCAGCATTCCGGCCACTGAACACAGCGTGATGTGTATGGGTGAACACGACCATGAAATCGAAACGTTCCGTCGCCTGATTGCCGATATTTATCCGCAGGGATTTGTGTCGATTGTCTCTGATACCTGGGACTACTGGCGCGTTCTGACGGAATATACCCGCGAGCTGAAACAGATCATTCGTGGTCGCGAAGGTCGCGTAGTGTTCCGTCCGGACAGCGGCGACCCGGTGGAAATCCTCTGCGGTACCGGCGCGGATGACGATACGCGTCCAGAACGCAGCCCGGAAGAGAAAGGCTCGGTAGAAGTGCTGTGGGAAATTTTTGGCGGCACGATCAACGACAAAGGCTACAAAGTATTGGATCCGCACGTTGGCCTGATTTACGGCGACTCCATTACACTGGCACGCGCCAATGAGATCCTGCGCCGTCTGGAGGCTAAAGGGTTTGCCAGTTCGAATGTGGTGTTCGGCGTAGGCTCGTTTACTTATCAGTACAACACCCGCGATACCTTCGGTTTTGCCATGAAAGCCACCTGGGGGGCGGTAAACGGCGAAGGGCGGATGATTTTTAAAGAGCCGAAAACCGATAACGGCCTGAAACGTTCCGCACGAGGGTTATTGCGGGTAGAGCGTGACGCGCAGGGCGAATTGCAACTGCATGACGAACAGAGTTGGGAGCAGGAGCAAGGCGGTGAACTGAAAACCCGCTTCCTTGATGGCAAGCTCTACCAGACTGAACACTTCGAGCACATTCGTCAGCGTCTGGCCAGCCAGCGCTAATCTCTATAGCGGCACATTCTGTGCCGCTATAGTTCTTTTTCCCGCCGCTGAAACTGATCCACATCACAGATTGTTTCTTTGATTATTACTCTCAGGCTAATGATTTAACGACCTCCTTAATTGATGCCTTTCTCACCAGGGCGCACACTGAGTTCAGTGTTAAGCAAATCAAAATGATGAGCTGAATCAGGAGGTTAATAATGTTATCTGGGCAAACGCCAGCACAGGTATGGAACACGCGGCGCAGCGAGAAACAGCGCCGCCTGGCGTCCATCCCCGTGCAGGGGAAGGTACTGCCGACTGGCGATCTTGTCGCCATGCTGGAAAAACTGATCGCACCGGGCGACCGTGTCGTGCTGGAAGGGAACAACCAGAAGCAGGCGGATTTCCTCTCCCGCTCTCTGGCGGAAGTGAACCCGCAGAAAGTGCACGACCTGCATATGATTATGCCCAGCGTCGGCCGTAGCGAACATCTTGATATCTTCGAGAAAGGCATCGCACGCAAACTCGATTTTTCCTTCTCAGGCACCCAAAGCTTGCGCATTTCGCAACTGCTGGAAGACGGTTTGCTCGAAATCGGCGCGATCCACACTTACATCGAACTTTATTCCCGTCTGTACGTTGACCTGTGCCCAAACGTGGCGCTGATTGCCGGTTACAAAGCGGACCGCAAAGGTAATCTCTACACCGGTCCAAGTACGGAAGATACCCCGGCGCTGGTTGAAGCAGCGGCCTTTCGTGACGGTATTGTCATCGCGCAAGTGAACGAACTGGTGGACGACGAATGCGATCTGCCGCGCGTGGATATTCCTGGCTCGTGGATTGACTACGTGGTTGTCGCCGATAAACCGTTCTTTATCGAACCGCTGTTCACCCGCGACCCGCGTCTGATCAAACAAGAACACATTCTGATGGCGATGATGGCCATTAAAGGCATCTATGCAGAGCATCAGGTGCAGTCGCTGAACCACGGTATCGGCTTTAACACCGCCGCCATCGAACTGCTGCTGCCGACTTACGGCGAACAGCTCGGTCTGAAAGGCAAAATCTGTAAACACTGGACGCTGAACCCGCATCCCACGCTGATCCCGGCGATTGAAAGCGGTTGGGTCGAAAGCGTGCACTGCTTCGGCGGTGAACTCGGCATGGAAGAGTACATCCGTGCGCGTCCGGACGTGTTCTTCACCGGTGCTGACGGCTCCATGCGTTCTAACCGCGCGTTCTGCCAGTTAGCAGGCCAGTATGCGGTGGACATGTTTATCGGCTCCACCTTGCAGGTCGACGGGCTGGCGAACTCCTCCACCGTTACCCGTGGTCGTCTCTCCGGTTTTGGCGGTGCGCCGAACATGGGGCATGACCCGCACGGTCGCCGTCACGCCACACCGGCATGGCTGAACATGATCACCGAAGCGGACCCGATGCAGCGCGGTAAAAAACTGGTGGTGCAGATGGTGGAAACCTTCCAGGCCGGCGCGAAACCGACCTTCGTTGAAAAACTCGACGCGGTGGACGTGGCGAACGCCTCCGGTATGCCGCTGGCACCCGTGATGATTTACGGCGATGACGTTACCCACGTGCTGACCGAAGAGGGGATTGCTTACCTCTACCGTGCGGAAAGTATTGAAGAGCGTCGTGCGATGGTCGCCGCCGTTGCCGGTATTACTGACATCGGTCTGGGTGTGGACGCAAAACGCGTCGCGGCATTGCGCCAAAGCGGCAAGGTGGTTTACCCGGAAGATATGGGTATTCGCCGCACTGATGCGACCCGCTCGTTGCTGGCTGCCAGCAGCGTGGCTGACCTGGTGGAATGGTCTGGCGGTCTTTACAACCCACCTGCGAAATTCCGGAGCTGGTGATGAAACTTCTGCCACAGATTGCGGCTGAGGGCGGTGCCTTTCGTCTGGCGCACACCGCCACAGAATGCCTGATTGACGAAGCACGTTTAAGCCCGAAACCCGGTCTGGTGGACAGTCGGGGGAATGGCGCGCACCACGATTTAACGCTCGAACTGATGGAGCGTTCCGCGCACAGCCTGACCCCTACGTTTCAGGCGCTGGCGCAACAGAGCTGGTTGCAACCAGCAAACGTTGCGCTCAGACAAACCATAGGGCGGCTCGGTCGGGAAGGCGAGCAGCAGATGATGGCCGCCACCGACGGCGTGAATACCCATCGCGGTGCGATTTGGGCACTGGGTTTGTTGGTCAGCGCGGTGGCGATGTGCGGCGGCGAAGGGTCGGCGCAGGCGATTGCCAACATTGCTGCCCAACTGGCGACACTGCCGGATGACGCTGCGCCGAAGGTCTTTAGTAAAGGGCTTCGCGCCACGCACCGCTACCGGGTTCCCGGCGCGCGTGAAGAAGCACAGCAGGCGTTTCCGCACATCATGAGGTTGGCGCTGCCGCAGCTCCACCTCAGCCGCCAGCGCGGCAGCAGCGAAACCCACGCAAGGCTCGATGCGCTGATGGCCATCATGACCTCGCTCAGCGACACCTGTGTGTTATCGCGCGCGGGTCTCGAAGGGCTGGAGACGATGCGCCACGGTGCGCGTGCGGTACTGCGTGCGGGTGGAGTTGCGCATCCTGACGGGCAGCAGCGGCTGGCCGAACTGGACAGGCAAATGCTGGCGCTAAACGCGTCACCGGGCGGTGCGGCAGATTTACTCGCCGCCACGCTGTTTCTCGATCGCATGACCACGCCTTATTTAGCGAATTAAGAGGAAGTTATGGAACACATTACGATAACCGTGCCTGCGGGCCGCGCCTTACGCGGTAAAGCGCTGGCAGGCGTTGTGGGCTCCGGGGATATGGAGGTGTTATTCACCGCCGACCAGGGGCAAACACTGACAATTGATATCACCACCTCGGTGGATAACAGCCGTGGACGCTGGGAAGCCCTGTTCAACCGCCTCGGTCTGGTCAGCACCCTGCCTGCCGGCACATTGGTGATTCACGATTTCGGCGCGACGCCCGGTGTGGCGCGTATCCGCATCGAACAGGTATTCGAAGAGGTGAGCTATGCGTGACGATCGCAGTTTTATCGAACTCAAAGCGCGTCAGCGTGCCCATGCGCTGCTGGATGAAGGCAGCTACCGCGAATTACTCGATCCGTTCGAAGGCATTATCTCCACGTGGTTAGGGCCGCAGGGCATCGTGCCACAGGCGGATGATGGCATGGTCGTCGCTAAAGGTAGCATCAATGGTCAGCCTGCGGTGGTGGTGGCCATCGAAGGCGCTTTCCAGGGCGGCAGTATGGGGGAAGTCTCCGGCGCAAAAATGGCGGCGGCGCTGGAGCTGGCAGCGGAAGATAACCGCAACGGCATCCCGACACAGGCGGTGTTGTGCCTGGAAACCGGCGGCGTGCGTTTGCAGGAAGCCAACCTCGGTCTGGCGGCGATTGCCGATATCCATGCCGCGATTGTCGATCTGCGCCGGTACACCCCGGTGGTCGGCATTGTTGCCGGGACGGTTGGCTGTTTTGGTGGGATGTCCATCGCGGCGGCGTTGTGCAGCTATCTCATTGTTACCCGTGAAGCCCGCCTTGGTCTGAACGGCCCGCAGGTTATCGAGCAGGAAGCCGGGATCGAAGAGTATGACTCCCGCGACCGTCCGTTTATCTGGAGCATGACCGGTGGCGAAGTGCGTTATCGCAGCGGGCTGGTGGATGCGCTGGTCGGCGATGGTGTTAATGCGGTGAAAGCGGCAATGAAGGCGGCGATCGCCAAAGGCGTGCCTGCGCAACATCGCACCGATAAATACGATGACTATTTGCAACGTCTGAGCCAGTTCGACACCCGTAAACAAGCGGATGCAGAACAGATCAGCGCGTTGTTTGCCGGGGAGGGTAAAGCATGAGTACGACAATGAGCCGCGGCGCATTATGGCTGGAAAAACTGGCGCCCAATGCCCAACGCCTGAGCGGGCTGTGCCCGTCGGTACGAGCGGTTGACGGTGACGTTAACGGCGAAGCGGTGCGTTTTATCGCCGTGGTGCCGGATGCCAACAACCATTATCCGCGTGCGGCAAAAGGGGAAGTCGGTCTGCTGGAAGGCTGGACGCTGGCAAAAGTTGTCAGCGAAACCGTCGCCGCTGATGCCAACAGCCGCGTGAAGCGCCCGATCATCGCGGTGATTGATGTACCGAGCCAGGCTTATGGTCGTCGCGAAGAAGCGTTTGGCATTCACCAGGCGTTGGCCGGTGCGGCCGCAGCTTACGCCAATGCACGTCTGGCGGGTCACCCGGTTATCGGTTTGATCGTCGGTAAAGCGATGTCCGGTGCCTTTCTGGCGCACGGTTACCAGGCTAACCGCCTGATTGCATTCAACGACGCTGGCGTGCTGATTCACGCCATGGGCAAAGCGTCAGCGGCACGCATAACGCTGCGTACCGTCGAGGCGCTGGAAAAACTGGCCGCCACCATTCCGCCGATGGCGTATGACATCAGCAACTACGCAACACTGGGGCTGCTGGCGGATCTGCTGAATATCAGCAATCCGGATGCCCCTTCAGCAAGCGATCTGGTGCAGGTGACCGCCACGCTGCAACAGGCCATTAAAGACGCTCGTCAGGACACCTCGCTGAAAAACCGTCTGGGTGCTGACAACCGCCGTAGCTCCGCTCTTGTGCGCGAACGCATGAAAGCGAGCTGGTAAGTAAAAAGAAACCTGCCAGAGAGCAAAACCATGGGCGTGCTTGCCGCGCCCATACAGAATTTTGCTGCTGAAAATAATAACCATCGCGCTATTTCTTTTTTCTCTTCAAGGCTTACAGGTGATTTTTTATGACTTATGTGATTGTTCATGCCCTCGCACCGATCTTTGTCATCATGCTGCTGGGTTTCTGGGCGGGAAAGGCCAAAATGGTCGATAACAAAAACGTTTCCCTGCTCAATATCTTTGTAATGGACTTCGCCCTGCCGGCAGCGCTGTTTAGCGCCACCGCACAGACACCGTGGACCGGGATTATCGCCCAGTCACCCCTGATTGTGGTGCTGGTGCTCTCCATGTGGATTACCTACGCGGCCATCTATTTCCTGGCGACGTCTGTTTTCAAAAAATCACCGCAGGATGCTGCCGTGCTGACGTTGACCGTCGCACTGCCGAACTATGCGGCGCTCGGCTTGCCGATCCTTGGTAGTGTGTTAGGTGAAGGCCCGTCCACCTCGCTTTCTGTTGCCGTTTCCATTGCCTGTGGTTCGGTACTGATGACCCCGTTCTGCCTGCTCATTCTCGAACGTGAAAAGGCGCGCGCAGCGGGCGGTAATAGCGGTTCCACGCTGGCGATGTTGCCGGTGCTGATGTGGCGCTCGGTGAAAAAACCGATTGTCTGGGGGCCGTTGTTGGGTGTGGTGCTTTCCGCTATTGGTATCAAAATGCCGGAGCTGGTGCTGGCTTCCATTAAACCGCTGGGCCTGTCTGCGACGGCTGCGGCGCTGTTCCTGACCGGGGTTATCCTGTCTGCGCGCAAACTGGCAATTAACACCATGGTTATCTCTGCAACCCTCACAAAACTGTTGATCCAACCCGCCATTGCCTGGGGGATTGTGCTGATGCTCGGTCTGCATGGCTCGGTGGCGATCACCGCTATCCTGATGATTGCCCTGGCGGCTGGTTTCTTCGGCGTGGTATTCGGTAACCGCTTTGGCGTGCAGTCGCCGGATGCCGAAGCCGTACTGCTGCTGAGCTCCGTTCTGTGTATCCTGTCGCTGCCGCTGTTTATTTCTCTGACGTCAGGAATGTAATCATGACCACCTCATTACGCCCACACGACCTGCTTTGGCTTTCTGCGCGTGACGCGCTGGAAGAGGTAAGCGAACCTTGGGTCGCTGAGATCTGGCACATCGGGTTACCGGTTGTTGTGCGGCGTGATGTTGATGTGAGTGGACGAATTCCCGTAGGTGTGCGCGGTCTGCGCCGCGATCAGCGCGCGGCGGGATGGGTGAGGCCGGAACAGGTTAACCGTGTGGTCTCACCCGAACAGCTTATCGCGCCGCAGGCACTGCTGCGTTCGCCGTTTATCTCTCAGCCGCCAGTACAGTTGGCGCTGCAACTGGCGCAGCAAAACTGGCCCTGGCCATGGGGTGTTACTGGCAGTACCGCCTATGCGCTGGCGACCGGGATTCCGGTGATTCACGCGACCAGCGATCTCGACCTGTTGATCCGCGCGCCGCAGCCGCTTGCTCAGGCTGAGCTGCAACGCTGGCAGCAGCAAATCAGCGGTGGGCTGTGTCGGGCAGATACGCAAGTGGAGACACCCTATGGCGGTTTTGCGCTGGCGGAGTGGCTGCGCGATGGTCGGGTGATGCTGAAAACGAACCACGGACCGTGTCTGATGAGCGACCCCTGGCGCAGGGAGGAGTAATGAAAATTCTGTTCACGTTCCCGGGGCAGGGGACACAGCGTCCCGGTATGTTACAGGCGCTTCCGGGAAACGAAATCAACGAAGCGCGCGCGGTGCTCGGGGCAGAAGTTGATACCCTGGATACGCCGGAAGCATTAAAACATACGCGTGCAGTACAACTGGCGCTGCTGATTGCCGGAGTCGCCTGGGCGCGGGAGTTACAGCGTCGCGGCGTGCAGGCGGATATCACCAGCGGGTTGTCGATTGGTGCTTACCCGGCGGCGGTGATTGCTGGCGCACTCGATTTTCGCGATGCGTTGCAACTGGTGGCGCTGCGCGGTGATTTGATGGAGCAGGCCTATCCGCATGGATACGGGTTGACGGCCATTATGGGACTGACGCTTCCTCAGGTGGAAACACTGGTGGAAGGCAGCGGGGCGTATATCGCGAATCTCAATGCCGAAACACAAATTGTCATTGCCGGGAGCGATGAGGCGATGGCGCAGGTGGCACAGCGTGCGCTGGCTAAAGGGGCCAGCAAAGCGCAACGGCTGGCGGTTAGCGTACCCTCTCATTGTGCATTGCTGGATGCGCCAGCAAAAAAACTGGCGCAGGCTTTTGCTGACGTCACGTTGTCCCGGCCACAATGCGCCTATTTAAGCGGCAGTACCGGGCGCGTGCTATGGCAGCCGGAGAAGATTGCCGACGATCTGGCGTGGAATATGGCGCGCACCGTGCGCTGGCAGGAAGCGGTGATCGCCGCGAACGAACGGGACGCCAGACTGGTTATCGAAATGCCGCCGGGCGGTATTTTGACCTGTCTGACCCGACAGGCGGCGTGGAATGGCGAAAGCCTTTCGCTGGAGCGAAGCGGTGTGGATGTGGTGTTGCATCTGGCGAAGCGACTCAGAGAGTAAAGGGTTTTGCCTTCTGTTGAATGGTGACGCGAGGCGTCTTTGTGGGCAAAAAATCAGGCGTTATCCTGTAAACTGCGGGCGTACATCCGGCCTTCGGCGGCGAGCGCCAGCAGGTTGGGATCGTGCTCGCGGTTGCGAGCGAAGACAATGGCGATTAACTGCTGCATTTGATAGGGCTCCGCCAGACGCAGTAGCTGTACCGAACTTTCATAGACCTTTTTCATTCTTCCCGGCATCAGCGAAAAGCCCACGCCCGCCTGCACCAGGCTGAGCATCGAGAAAATGTCATTAACGCGGGTAACAATTTCCGGTTCAAACCCGGCAATATGAAACGCTTCCTGAAATCCGGCATAGGTGGCGAAACCTTCTGCCAGCGAGACAAATTTCTGTGTCCGGTAATCCCGCAGATCAGCGAGGGTATCGGTTTTCAGCGTGGCGCTGGCCGGAGCGGCAAGGAAGATATCGTCATGAAACAGCGGGAGCACTTCAAGCGTGCTGCGGTCGATCTCGCTTTCGGAAATGGAGATCAGAATCGCATCCAGCGTCCCCTCTGCCAGCATGTGCAGAAGGGTGTCGTTCGAGCCCATGGTTAAATCCATTTCCAGCTCGGGGCGGCGCAACTTCATGCCCATAATCAGTCGCGGTACGGTTTCCAGCGTCAGCGAGTAGAGAGTGCCAACGCGTAATCTGCCCTGGCCGACGCCGGCGGTTTTGCGCGCTTCGTCCAGACCGCGCTCCATCAGTTGCGTCACTTCCTGGCAATACTCCAGCAGGGTCCAGGCGGCAGGCAGGGGGATCAGGTTACGCCCTTTATGGACAAACAGCGGGCAGCGGACACTCTCTTCCAGCGTATGCAGCGCACGGTGCACGCTGACACCACTAAGATTCAGGGCTTCGGCGGCGCGGGCGATATTTCCTTTGTCCATAAAGGCCATGAAAATACCCAGCTTGCGAAACGTAATATCGTTGGTGATGTCCAGATTCATAAACCCTCTTGCAGCCTGACGGGCGCGTTAGTCCCCTTGCAGCATCGCTTCCAGCTGCTCGTGTGCGTCCAGCCATGCCATTTCACACTCTTCCAGTCCGGATTTCGCTGCGGCCTGCTGTTGCAGGCAGTCGGTCAGCTCCGCTTTGCGGCTCTGATCGTACAACCCGCTGTCACCCAGCTTCTCCTCTGCCTGCGCCAGTTGTGCGTTCAGCTTTTCCATCTCTTTTTCCAGACGGGCGATCTCTTTACGTAGCGGCTGCGTTTGCGTGCGCAGCTCTGCTTCACGGCGTTTTTGATCTTTACGCGCCTGCGCGCTGTTGCCACTCTCTTTAGCCACGGCATCCACAGGCTGACTCTCCTGCTTTTGGACGTCACTCAGCCACTGCTGATAATCTTCCAGATCCCCTTCGAATGGCTCGACTTTGCCGTCGTGCACCAGATAGAGATCATCCGTGGTGGAACGGATAAGGTGGCGATCGTGCGACACGACAACCAGCGCGCCTTCAAATTCAATCAGCGCTTCGGTCAGCGCCTGGCGCATGTCCAGGTCAAGGTGGTTAGTCGGTTCGTCGAGCAACAACAGGTTCGGACGCTGCCAGACGATCAGCGCTAGCACCAGACGCGCTTTTTCGCCGCCGGAGAAACGTTCAGTTATTTCCGTGACTTTGTCGCCCTGGAAACCGAAACCGCCAAGATAATCGCGCAGTTTTTGCTCCAGCTCCTGTGGGGCGAGGCGGGCAAGATGCTGTAAGGGGGACTCGTCGGCGCGTAAGAATTCCAGTTGGTGCTGAGCGAAATAACCCAGCTTAATGCCCTTCGCGAGGCCGATTTCACCACTCTGCGCCGCCAGTTCCCCGGCCAGCAGTTTAATGAAAGTGGATTTACCGGCACCGTTACGCCCCAGCAGACCAATACGGGAGCCCGGCACCAGGTTGATTTTGATGGCATTAAGGATGGTGCGATCGCCATACCCTGCGCTGACTTTTTCCATCTTCAGTAAGGGATTGGGCAGGCTTTCCGGCGCGCGGAAGCTGAAATGGAACGGATTGTCCACGTGCGCCGGTGCAATCAACTCCATGCGTTCTAGCATTTTGATGCGACTTTGCGCCTGTTTCGCTTTGCTGGCTTTGGCTTTAAAACGGTCAATAAAGCTTTGCAGATGGGCAACACGTTGCTGCTGGCTCTCGTAAGTGGCCTGCTGCTGAGCCAGACGCGTAGCGCGCTGGCGTTCGAATGAGCTGTAGTTGCCGGTATATTCGAACAGGCTTTGCTGCTCAATATGCAGAATCTTGTCCACGACCGGGTCGAGGAAGTCACGGTCGTGGGAAATCAGGATCAGCGTTCCCTGGTAGCTTTTCAGCCACTTTTCCAGCCAGATCACCGCGTCGAGATCCAGGTGGTTGGTCGGTTCGTCGAGTAGCAAAAGATCGGAACGGCAAATCAGCGCCTGTGCGAGGTTCAAGCGCATGCGCCAGCCACCAGAGAAGTCGCTGACCGGGCGTTCAAGCTGTTCGTTGGAGAAACCCAGACCATGTAACAGACTGGAGGCGCGGGCACGGATGGTCCATGCATCAATCGCATCCAGTTTGCCGTGCACAAGGGCGATGGCATGACCGTCGTTGCGCTCATTGGCGGCGTTGAGCTGCGCTTCAAGCTGGCGGTATTCCCGATCGCCGTCTATCACATAATCGATAGCCGCTTCGTTGAGTGCGGGTGTTTCCTGGTTTACCCACGCCAGCTGCCAGTTTCCCGGAAAGGTCACGTTGCCGCCGTCGGCACCAATCTCGTTTTTCAACAGCGACAGCAGCGTGGATTTACCGCAGCCATTTTTACCCACCAGACCGACTTTCTGGCCTGGATTGATGGTGGCCGTGGCGTTGTCCAGCAGGACGCGCACACCGCGACGAATTTGTAACGAGGAGAAAACAATCATAAGGCGCCGTATGTTCAGACTATGTTAATTTGTCATTATGATAATGTAAGGTTACGGCCAAATGCCGTACCGGGGCCGCAATGGTAGCCCAAAATGAAGATGATAGACAAAATCATTCTGGCAGCGCCCGCGGGGAGCCAGCCGGAAGCGTAACAGGTACGACACCCGGGAGGGGAATAGATGTCACAGACAGCGAAAGTGTTGCTGCTGTATGCCCATCCGGAATCTCAGGACTCGGTGGCGAACCGGGTTTTGCTTAAACCGGCAATGCAGATGCAAAACGTGACGGTGCATGATTTGTATGCCCGTTATCCCGATTTTTTTATTGATATCCCTTATGAACAGGCGTTACTGCGTGAGCATGACGTTATCGTATTCCAACACCCGCTTTATACCTACAGTTGCCCGGCGCTGCTCAAAGAGTGGCTGGACCGCGTTTTGAGCCGTGGGTTTGCCAGCGGTACCGGCGGGAATCAACTGGCGGGAAAGTACTGGCGTAGCGTAATCACCACCGGTGAACCGGAGACGGCCTATCGTCACGATGGTCTTAACCGTTATCCGATGAGCGATATTTTGCGCCCCTTCGAACTCACCGCCGCCATGTGTCGCATGCACTGGCTTAGCCCGATCATTATCTACTGGGCGCGCAGGCAGGCCCCGCAGGAACTGGCGAATCACGCTAAAGCTTACGCTGAATGGCTGGCTTCGCCCTTGCCGGATGGAGGCCGTTAATGGAAGGCTCCGATCTGTTACTGGCAGGGGTGTTGTTTCTGTTTGCGGCAGTGGTCGCCGTACCGTTAGCCTCCCGTCTGGGTATTGGGGCGGTGCTTGGGTATTTGCTGGCGGGAATCGCTATTGGCCCATGGGGATTGGGGTTCATCAGCGATGTGGATGAAATCCTGCATTTTTCCGAGCTGGGCGTGGTGTTCCTGATGTTCATTATTGGGCTGGAGCTGAACCCGGCAAAGCTGTGGGAACTGCGGCGGTCAATCTTTGGCGTGGGGGCGGCGCAGGTAATGCTTAGCGCCGCGCTGCTTGCTGGTCTGCTCATGTTGACGCACTTTTCCTGGCAGGCCGCGGTAATTGGCGGTATTGGGCTGGCAATGTCATCTACCGCGATGGCGCTGCAACTGATGCGCGATAAGGGGATGAACCGCAGCGAGTCCGGGCAACTGGGTTTTTCGGTGCTGCTGTTTCAGGATCTGGCCGTGATCCCCGCGTTGGCTCTGGTGCCACTGCTGGCGGGGAATGGGGATGAGCATCTCGACTGGATGAAGGTTGGCCTGAAGGTGCTGGCTTTCGCGGGCATGTTGATTGGCGGCCGTTATCTGTTGCGACCAGTGTTCCGTTTTATTGCCGGTTCTGGCGTGCGGGAAGTTTTTACTGCTGCGACACTGCTGCTGGTGCTTGGCTCAGCGCTGTTTATGGATGCGCTGGGGTTGTCGATGGCGCTCGGTACGTTTATCGCCGGGGTTTTACTGGCTGAAAGTGAATACCGGCACGAGCTGGAAATTGCCATTGAGCCGTTTAAAGGTCTGTTGCTGGGGCTGTTCTTTATTTCTGTTGGCATGGCGCTGAATCTGGGCGTGCTCTATACCCACCTGTTGTGGGTTGTGTTGAGCGTGGCGGTGCTGGTGGCGGTGAAAACACTGGTGTTGTACGGGCTGGCGCGCCTGTATGGCCTGCGTAGCTCAGAGCGGATGCAGTTTGCGGGTGTGCTCAGCCAGGGGGGAGAATTTGCGTTTGTGCTTTTCTCGTCCGCTTCTTCCCAGCATCTGTTTCAGCATGACCAGATGGCGCTATTGCTGGTGACCGTCACCCTGTCGATGATGACCACACCCTTATTGATGCGCGGCATTGATAACGTCCTCTCCCGGCGTTTTAACACCCCGGAAGATGAAGACGAAGCACCGTGGGTGGAAGACGATAAACCGCAGGTCATCGTGGTGGGCTTCGGGCGTTTTGGTCAGGTGATTGGTCGCCTGTTAATGGCCAATAAAATGCGTATTACCGTGCTGGAGCGGGATATCAGTGCCGTTAACCTGATGCGAAAATACGGTTATAAGGTCTATTACGGCGATGCGACGCAAGTGGAATTGTTGCGCTCAGCGGGGGCGGAGGCGGCGAAATCCATCGTGATTACCTGTAACGACCCGTTGGATACCATGAAGCTGGTGGAAATATGCCAGCAGCATTTCCCGCACCTGACCATTCTGGCGCGAGCGAGAGGGCGTGTGGAAGCCCATGAGTTGTTACAGGCCGGGGTGACGCAGTTTTCCCGCGAGACCTTTTCCAGTGCGCTGGAGTTGGGGCGTAAGTCGCTTATCTCGCTGGGGATGCATCCGCATCAGGCCCAACGCGCACAGCTCCATTTTAAGCGGCTGGATATGCGCATGCTGCGTGAATTGATGCCGGTACATACCGATACGGTACAGATTTCCCGCGTACGCGAAGCGCGGCGCGAGCTGGAAGAGATTTTTCAGCGTGAAATGCAGCAAGAGCGTCGCCAGTTGGATGGCTGGGACGAGTTTGAATAAGGGGAATTCGAATGGCTGTTCGTAAACGTTTTATTGCCGGCGCTGTCTGCCCGGCGTGCCAGGCGAAGGATTCGATGGCGATGTGGCGTGAAAATAATGTCGATATTGTTGAATGCGTTAAGTGCGGGCATCAGATGCGTGAAGCCGACAAGGACGTTAAGGAGCATGTACGCAAAGATGAGCAAGTGATCGGGATTTTTCATCCGGACTAGCGATATCAGGCAGGTTTTTTTAAGCTAAAGGGTACACGGGTGCAGAATTCCGCTACAATCTGCGCCAGTAATTTTCCAACGCTCAGGAGATATCATGAAAGTAGCAAAAGACCTGGTGGTCAGCCTGGCCTATCAGGTACGTACAGAAGACGGTGTATTGGTTGATGAGTCTCCGGTGAGTGCGCCGCTGGACTACCTGCACGGTCACGGTTCCCTGATCTCTGGTCTGGAAAACGCGCTGGACGGTCACGCAGTCGGCGACAAATTCGATGTGGCTGTTGGCGCGAACGACGCTTACGGTCAGTACGACGAAAACCTGGTGCAGCGTGTGCCGAAAGACGTCTTTATGGGCGTTGACGAGCTGCAGGTAGGTATGCGTTTCCTGGCTGAAACCGACCAGGGCCCGGTGCCGGTAGAAATTACCGAAGTGGAAGACGACCACGTTGTGGTTGACGGCAACCACATGCTGGCAGGCCAGAACCTGAAGTTCAATGTGGAAGTTGTTGCTATCCGCGAAGCCACTGAAGAAGAACTGGCTCATGGCCACGTTCACGGTGCGCACGGTCACGATCATGACCACGACCACGGTCACGATGGTTGCTGCGGTGGTCATGGCCACGATCACGATCATGACCATGGTAAAGGTGGTTGCGGCGGTCACGGCGGTTGCGGTTGCCACTAATACGCGCCGTCGTTCGCACTGTCGGTGCGTTGATTGCGTAATAAAAAAGCGGGGGAAACCCGCTTTTTTTACGCCTCAGTAATGGGGCGGTGGCGTCTCTTCTGACGGTGAGGCCATATGGGAAGGCTGGCTGGCTTTGAGCTTTTCAGCCATCAAACGGAGGTGCTCGCGCAGCTTCGCCATTTCCAGTTCATGCGCGATGACCGTCTGGTTCAGCTCTTCAATGGTCATCTCCTGAAAGGCCAACCGGCTTTCCAGTTCCGCCAGCCGGGCTTCTATCGTTAACTCTTGCATTCTTCACCTCTGGGTTGCGTCTGACCTGGTTTTCATTAAACGGGCGGATTTTACTTAACTTTGCCGTGCGATACAGCATCAGTGCAGAAAAGCAGAAACTTATTTAAACAAAAATAGTCAGAAAACAGGTGAATTCGGTGGGTGTCCTTATGTTGATTTCCCGCGCAACGCTTTATAGTACGTTCCTTACTTTCTTATGTTTAACCCTGGGGCGAGATGCCCCGGCCCCTGGAGAAATGGATGAAATCACTGTTTAAAGTCACGCTGCTGGCGACCACCATGGCCGTAGCCCTTCATGCACCGATTTCTTTCGCTGCGGATGCCGCAAAGAAAGAGACTGCAGCAGCAGCTGACAGCAAAGCGGCATTTAAAAATGACGACCAGAAATCCGCCTATGCGCTCGGCGCGTCACTGGGCCGCTACATGGAAAACTCCCTGAAAGAGCAGGAAAAACTCGGTATCAAACTGGATAAAGCTCAGCTGATCGCGGGTGTTCAGGATGCGTTTGCCGACAAGAGCAAACTGAGCGACCAGGAAATCGAACAGACTCTGCAAGCGTTTGAAACTCGCGTGAAGAGCGCCGCTCAGGAACGAATGGAAAAAGACGCGGCTGATAACGAAGCCAAAGGCAAAGCCTTCCGTGACACTTTTGCGAAAGAGAAAGGTGTGAAAACGTCTGACACCGGTCTGCTGTACAAAGTGGAGAAAGACGGGACTGGCGATGCGCCGAAAGACAGCGATACCGTGGTGGTGAACTACAAAGGGACGCTGATCGACGGTAAAGAGTTCGATAACTCCTACACCCGTGGTGAGCCGCTCTCCTTCCGTCTGGATGGCGTTATCCCGGGCTGGACCGAAGGCCTGAAAAACATCAAGAAAGGCGGCAAGATCAAACTGGTTATCCCGCCGGCTCTGGCCTATGGCAAAACTGGCGTTCCGGGGATCCCGGCTAACTCTACGCTGGTCTTTGATGTAGAACTGCTGGACATTAAAGCGGCACCGAAAGCTGATGCCGCAGCACCAGAAGCAGCACCGGCCGCAGGCGATAAAGCCGCTGACCCGAAAGCTGCAGACGCAAGTAAGAAGTAACACCGCGAACAAAGCGCCGCCTTCGGGCGGCGTTTTTTTTGACCCCCATTCAGGATGCAGCCAACAAACAGGTAGCTTGACGGATAAAGTGTATATAATTCTGGAAAGCTTAACCTACGATGTATTAATTTAGATCCCCATATAAATACTGAGCCTGCCCTGAAAACATAACGACAGGCTCCTGAAAAGGAGTGTTTTTTTTCATGTCCAGGTCGCTATTAACCAACGAAACCAGTGAGCTTGATTTACTGGATCAACGTCCTTTCGATCAAACCGACTTCGATATCCTCAAATCTTATGAAGCGGTGGTGGACGGGTTAGCGATGCTCATTGGTTCCCATTGCGAAATTGTTTTGCACTCCCTGCAGGATCTGAAATGTTCCGCTATTCGCATTGCCAACGGCGAACACACCGGGCGTAAAATCGGCTCACCCATTACCGATCTTGCATTGCGTATGCTGCATGATATGACGGGCGCGGACAGCAGCGTGTCCAAGTGCTACTTCACACGGGCGAAAAGTGGTGTACTGATGAAGTCGGAGACCATCGCCATCCGTAACCGCGAGCAGAGGGTGATTGGTCTGCTGTGTATTAACATGAACCTTGATGTGCCGTTCTCGCAAATAATGAGCACCTTTATTCCACCAGAAACTCCGGATGCGGGATCGTCGGTCAACTTTGCCTCTTCGGTGGAAGACCTCGTCACACAAACGCTGGAGTTCACAATCGAAGAGGTGAATGCCGATCGTAACGTTTCCAACAACGCCAAGAACCGGCAGATCGTCCTGAATCTTTATGAGAAAGGCATCTTTGATATTAAAGACGCCATTAACCAGGTGGCTGACCGCCTGAACATCTCCAAGCACACCGTGTATCTGTACATTCGCCAGTTCAAAAGCGGCGACTTTTCCGGGCAGGAACGGTAATGCGTTTTGCCCTGATGGTGACCGGCCCGGCGTACGGCACACAACAGGCCAGCAGTGCCTATCAGTTTGCCGTTGCGCTGTTGGCGGCAGGGCATACGCTTGGCAGCGTTTTTTTTTACAAGGAAGGGGTGAGCAACGCGAACGCGTTGACTGCGCCCGCCAGCGATGAGTTTGACCTGGTGCGTGCATGGCAAAAATTGCACGATGAACAGCAGGTCGAATTGCACATTTGTGTCGCTGCGGCGCTACGTCGCGGTGTGGTTGATTCTGCGGAAGCGCAGCGGTTGGGGCTTCCTGCTGCCAACCTGCAGGCCGGTTTTTCGCTGACCGGGCTGGGTGCGCTGGCGGAAGCCGCGCTCTCTTGCGATCGGGTGGTGCAGTTCTGATGACGCGTATTGCCTTTGTATTTACCTCGGCACCGCACGGCTCCGCTTCCGGGCGTGAAGGTCTGGATGCGTTGCTGGCGACTTCCGCGCTTACCGATGACATTGGTGTGTTTTTCGTGGGAGACGGCGTTTTTCAACTTCTGGCGAATCAGCGACCTGATGCCATCCTGGCGCGGGATTACATCGCCACATTTAAAGTCCTTCCTCTCTACGATATCGATCAGTGCTGGCTATGTGCTGCCTCACTGCGTGAGCGTGGTTTACGCGAGGATGCAGAGTTTGTCTTGCCTGCCCGGTGTCTGGAACCTGATGCGCTGCGTGAGCGGCTTGATGAATACTCCGTTGTTATGACTTTTTGAGGCGCCTATGCTGCATACTTTGTCTCAATCCCCATGGCAGTGCGATATGGCGGCTATGCTGCGGTTAGTGCGCCCGGGCGATGATTTACTGCTGTTGTCTGACGGCGTAACGGCAGCGCTGGAAGGCGGACGTTTCATTGACATATTGCTCGATGCCCCCATATCGCTACACGTGCTGAGTGAAGACGTTGATGCGCGTGGTCTTTCTGGTCAAATTTCGAGCAGTGTCGTCAGGGTTGGCTATACTGATTTCGTGAGTCTGGCGGTGAAACACGATACTCAGATGCGTTGGTAATGTGTGATCGCTGTATATTTCTTGACACCTTTTCAGCACAGCCATAAAATTCTGCGTCCTCATATTATATGAGGTCGTTTTATTACGTGTTTACGAAGCAAAAGCTAAAACCAGGAGCTATTTAATGGCAACAGTTAACCAGCTGGTACGCAAACCACGCGCACGTAAAGTTGCAAAAAGCAACGTTCCGGCGCTGGAAGCATGCCCGCAAAAACGTGGCGTATGTACTCGCGTATATACTACCACCCCGAAAAAACCGAACTCCGCGCTGCGTAAAGTATGCCGTGTTCGTCTGACTAACGGTTTCGAAGTGACTTCCTACATCGGTGGTGAAGGTCACAACCTGCAGGAGCACTCCGTGATCCTGATCCGTGGCGGTCGTGTAAAAGACCTCCCGGGTGTTCGTTACCACACTGTACGTGGCGCGCTCGACTGCTCCGGTGTTAAAGACCGTAAGCAATCTCGCTCCAAATACGGCGTGAAACGTCCTAAGGCTTAATGGTTCTCCGTTAAGTAAGGCCAAACTGTTTTAACTTAATGTCAAACTAAACTCTTAGAGTTTTGGACAATCCTGAATTAACAACGGAGTATTTCCATGCCACGTCGTCGTGTTATTGGTCAGCGTAAAATTCTGCCGGATCCGAAGTTCGGATCAGAACTGCTGGCTAAATTTGTCAATATCCTGATGGTAGACGGTAAAAAATCTACTGCAGAATCAATCGTATACAGCGCGCTGGAGACCCTGGCTCAGCGTTCTGGTAAAAACGAACTGGAAGCTTTCGAAGTAGCTCTCGAAAACGTGCGCCCGACTGTCGAAGTTAAGTCTCGCCGCGTTGGTGGTTCTACTTATCAGGTTCCGGTTGAAGTACGTCCGGTTCGCCGCAATGCTCTGGCAATGCGTTGGATCGTTGAAGCTGCTCGTAAACGCGGTGATAAATCCATGGCTCTGCGCCTGGCGAACGAACTTTCTGATGCTGCAGACAACAAAGGTACTGCAGTTAAGAAACGTGAAGACGTTCACCGTATGGCCGAAGCCAACAAGGCGTTCGCACACTACCGTTGGTAATCCCTTCGGAGTTTTAGTCACCAGGCGGGCGCTTCCAGTAAGTCGCCCGCCGTTTGGCAACTTAAATCTGAGCGCCTAAAGAGACAAACGAGGAATCAAATGGCTCGTACAACACCCATCGCACGCTACCGTAACATTGGTATCAGTGCGCACATCGACGCCGGTAAAACCACGACTACCGAACGTATTCTGTTCTACACCGGTGTAAACCACAAAATCGGTGAAGTTCATGACGGCGCCGCAACCATGGACTGGATGGAGCAGGAGCAGGAGCGTGGTATTACCATTACCTCCGCAGCAACTACTGCATTCTGGTCTGGTATGGCGAAGCAGTATGAACCGCATCGCGTAAACATCATCGACACCCCGGGGCACGTTGACTTCACCATCGAAGTAGAACGTTCCATGCGTGTTCTTGACGGTGCGGTAATGGTTTACTGCGCAGTTGGTGGTGTTCAGCCGCAGTCTGAAACCGTATGGCGTCAGGCTAACAAATATAAAGTTCCGCGCATCGCGTTCGTTAACAAAATGGACCGTATGGGCGCTAACTTCCTGAAAGTTGTTGGTCAGATCAAAACCCGTCTGGGCGCGAACCCGGTTCCGCTGCAGTTGGCTATTGGTGCTGAAGAAGGTTTCACCGGTGTTGTTGACCTGGTGAAAATGAAAGCCATCAACTGGAACGAAGCAGACCAGGGCGTAACCTTCGAATACGAAGATATCCCGGCTGAGATGCAGGATCTGGCTAACGAATGGCACCAGAACCTGATCGAATCCGCTGCGGAAGCTTCCGAAGAGCTGATGGAAAAATACCTGGGTGGTGAAGAACTGACTGAAGCAGAGATCAAATCTGCCCTGCGTCAGCGCGTTCTGAACAACGAAATCATCCTGGTGACCTGTGGTTCTGCGTTCAAAAACAAAGGTGTTCAGGCGATGCTGGATGCGGTAATTGATTACCTGCCATCCCCGACTGACGTACCTGCGATCAACGGCGTTCTGGACGACGGTAAAGATACCCCGGCTGAGCGTCACGCTAGCGATGAAGAGCCGTTCTCTGCTCTGGCATTCAAAATCGCTACCGACCCGTTCGTTGGTAACCTGACGTTCTTCCGCGTGTATTCCGGCGTAGTTAACTCCGGTGATACCGTACTGAACTCTGTGAAAGCTGCACGTGAGCGTTTTGGTCGTATCGTACAGATGCACGCCAACAAACGTGAAGAGATCAAAGAAGTTCGCGCGGGCGACATCGCTGCTGCGATCGGTCTGAAAGACGTTATTACTGGTGATACCCTGTGTGATCCGGATCATCCGATCATTCTGGAACGTATGGAATTCCCGGAACCGGTAATCTCCATCGCGGTAGAACCGAAAACCAAAGCTGACCAGGAAAAAATGGGTCTGGCTCTGGGCCGTCTGGCGAAAGAAGACCCGTCATTCCGTGTATGGACTGACGAAGAATCTAACCAGACCATTATCGCCGGTATGGGTGAGCTGCACCTCGACATCATCGTTGACCGTATGAAACGTGAATTCAACGTTGAAGCGAACGTCGGTAAACCTCAGGTTGCTTACCGTGAAGCGATTCGCGCTAAAGTTACCGATATCGAAGGTAAACACGCCAAACAGTCTGGTGGTCGCGGTCAGTATGGTCATGTTGTTATCGACATGTACCCGCTGGAGCCGGGCTCTAACCCGAAAGGTTACGAGTTCATCAACGACATTAAAGGTGGTGTAATTCCTGGTGAATACATCCCGGCTGTTGATAAAGGCATCCAGGAACAGCTGAAAGCTGGCCCGCTGGCGGGTTACCCGGTTGTTGACCTCGGTGTGCGTCTGCACTTCGGTTCTTACCACGACGTTGACTCCTCTGAACTGGCGTTTAAACTGGCTGCGTCTATTGCCTTTAAAGATGGCTTTAAGAAAGCGAAACCAGTTCTGCTTGAGCCGATCATGAAGGTTGAAGTAGAGACTCCGGAAGAGAACACCGGTGATGTTATCGGTGACCTTAGCCGTCGTCGCGGTATGCTGCGCGGTCAGGAATCTGAAGTCACTGGCGTTAAGATTCACGCTGAAGTGCCGCTGTCTGAAATGTTCGGATACGCAACTCAACTGCGTTCTCTGACCAAAGGTCGTGCATCGTACACTATGGAATTCCTGAAGTATGATGATGCACCGAACAACGTTGCTCAGGCCGTAATCGAAGCCCGTGGTAAATAAGCCTCAGGGTTAAAACCAAAGTCCCGTGCTCTCTCCAGAAGGGGAGAGCACTATAGTAAGGAATAAAGCCGTGTCTAAAGAAAAATTTGAACGTACAAAACCGCACGTCAACGTCGGCACTATCGGCCACGTTGACCATGGTAAAACTACCCTGACTGCTGCCATCACTACCGTTCTGGCAAAAACCTACGGTGGTAACGCTCGCGCATTCGATCAGATCGATAACGCGCCGGAAGAAAAAGCTCGTGGTATCACCATCAACACCTCTCACGTTGAATATGACACCCCGACTCGCCACTACGCGCACGTAGACTGCCCGGGCCACGCCGACTATGTTAAAAACATGATCACCGGTGCTGCTCAGATGGACGGCGCGATCCTGGTAGTAGCTGCGACTGACGGCCCGATGCCGCAGACTCGTGAGCACATCCTGCTGGGTCGTCAGGTAGGCGTTCCGTACATCATCGTGTTCCTGAACAAATGTGACATGGTTGATGACGAAGAGCTGCTGGAACTGGTTGAGATGGAAGTTCGTGAACTGCTGTCTCAGTACGATTTCCCGGGCGACGACACTCCGATCGTTCGTGGTTCTGCACTGAAAGCGCTGGAAGGCGAAGCAGAGTGGGAAGCGAAAATCATCGAACTGGCTGGTTACCTGGATTCTTACATCCCGGAACCAGAACGTGCGATTGACAAGCCGTTCCTGCTGCCGATCGAAGACGTATTCTCCATCTCCGGTCGTGGTACCGTTGTTACCGGTCGTGTAGAGCGCGGTATCATCAAAGTAGGTGAAGAAGTTGAAATCGTTGGTATCAAAGACACCGCGAAATCCACCTGTACTGGCGTTGAAATGTTCCGCAAACTGCTGGACGAAGGCCGTGCTGGTGAGAACGTAGGCGTTCTGCTGCGTGGTATCAAACGTGAAGAAATCGAACGTGGTCAGGTACTGGCTAAGCCGGGTTCAATCAAGCCGCACACCAAATTCGAATCTGAAGTTTATATCCTGTCCAAAGATGAAGGCGGCCGTCATACTCCGTTCTTCAAAGGCTACCGTCCGCAGTTCTACTTCCGTACAACTGACGTGACTGGCACCATCGAACTGCCGGAAGGCGTAGAGATGGTAATGCCGGGCGACAACATCAAAATGGTTGTTACCCTGATTCACCCGATTGCGATGGATGATGGTCTGCGTTTCGCAATCCGTGAAGGCGGCCGTACCGTTGGCGCGGGCGTTGTAGCAAAAGTTCTGGGCTAATCTTTTTAGCTTTGAATTGAAAAGGGCGCTTCGGCGCCCTTTTTGCTGTCTGCTATTTAGTAACAGCCATATTTATGTGTGATTTTGCGGACCATACCGCAACAGCTTTACAGTTTGTGCTATTGTAATCGTAACCATTCTCATTTACACTTTTGCGCATAAATTGAACGGGAGTGATCATGTACGTTTGTTTGTGTAATGGTGTGAGTGATAAAAAGATTCGCCAGGCTGTACGCCAGTTTCACCCTCAATCCTTTCAGCAGCTTCGCAAGTTTGTTCCTGTAGGAAACCAATGTGGCAAGTGCATACGTGTTGCACGAGAAATTATGCAGGATGAGCTCACACAGCTCCCGGAATATAAAGAGATCGCCTGAGGCGCTATCTTTTTTTTGACATCCCTGTAGCCCCATCTACGCTTCAATGAGTGGAAGCGGAGGGACTATATAATGAAAGGTGATGTTAAAATCATAAACTATCTCAATAAATTATTGGGAAATGAGCTTGTCGCAATAAACCAGTATTTTCTCCATGCGCGTATGTTTAAGAACTGGGGGCTGACGCGCCTGAATGATATCGAATACCATGAATCCATCGATGAAATGAAACACGCAGATAAGTACATCGAGCGTATTTTGTTTTTAGAAGGGATCCCGAATCTGCAAGATTTAGGCAAGCTCGGGATTGGTGAAGATGTTGAAGAGATGCTGCAATCTGATCTGAGGCTGGAGCTTGAAGGCGCGAAAGATTTGCGTGAAGCGATCGCCTATGCTGATAGTGTCCATGATTATGTCAGTCGCGATATGATGATCGCAATTCTTGCCGATGAAGAACATCATATCGACTGGCTGGAAACCGAGCTTGACCTGATTGGTAAAATTGGGGTGCCGAACTACCTGCAATCGCAAATCAAAGTTGAAGATTAACCCAGCCCCATGGTGTGATACCCCATCAGCAAACCCGCTGCTGCCAGAAATGGCCCGAAAGGCAGCGGGTTTTTTAGTACCTGTAATCTGCGACTCAAGCATGTTTTCGTCACTACCGCACAGCCTGCCAGCAAGGCTGCGAGAAATACCAGCATAGGTAAACTTTGCCAGCCATGCCAGGCTCCCAGCGCGGCCAGAAATTTGATATCACCATAGCCAAACCCTTCTTGATGACGCATGAAACGGTACCCCCAATAGATCAGCGCAAAGCCTGAGTAGCCAGCAATCGCACCGATGACCGCGCTTGCTAAAAAAGGCGGGTGTAAGACGCAATGCCAAAGTAACCCGGCCCATAAGAGGGGGCAGGTGAATAGGTCTGGTAGCAGCCCTGAACGCATATCACAGCGGATAAGGATTACATTCAGCACCAGATAAATAGAAAGAAAAATCAGCACATTGTTCCTTTTTGAAATGCAGTTATGTGCAGTCGAGGGTGCCGGAGTACGGGAAATAAAGAAAACGCGTAATCGTGATATTGCGCAGTTGCTTGCGAAGATATGTGCCGTACTGTTGCATTCGCATCAGAACCCGGAACCAGTACGCAAGACTGCTTAATTTCTACGCTGCACTTGCGTCGCGTCTGGATTTGCGTATAATGCGCGGGCCTGTAGTAAATGACGGCTGGTTCAATCTGAGCCATAGCGGTGTGGTTTAACCGCTAACAATGCCCCCGATTGGGGGGCTACGTAAGAACGATTACACTCCCCCATCAATCGTAATGGGTGTGAGGAGTAATTATTTTCGTCTATAAATAATTGGAGCTCTGGTCTCATGCAGAACCAAAGAATCCGTATCCGCTTGAAAGCGTTTGATCATCGTCTGATCGATCAATCAACCGCCGAAATCGTCGAGACTGCGAAGCGCACTGGTGCGCAAGTTCGTGGTCCGATCCCGCTGCCGACCCGCAAAGAGCGCTTTACCGTTCTGATCTCCCCGCACGTCAACAAAGACGCGCGTGATCAGTACGAAATCCGCACTCACAAGCGTCTGGTTGACATCGTTGAGCCAACCGAGAAAACCGTTGATGCTCTGATGCGTCTGGATCTGGCTGCCGGTGTAGACGTGCAGATCAGCCTGGGTTGATCAGGTCATCGAGCGATTGAGAGGTTGAAACAATGATTGGTTTAGTCGGTAAAAAAGTGGGCATGACCCGCATCTTCACTGAAGATGGCGTATCTATCCCAGTAACCGTAATCGAAGTTGAAGCAAACCGCGTTACTCAGGTTAAAGATCTGGCTAACGATGGCTACCGCGCTATTCAGGTTACCACCGGTGCTAAAAAAGCTAACCGTGTAACCAAGCCGGAAGCTGGTCACTTCGCTAAAGCTGGCGTTGAAGCTGGCCGTGGTCTGTGGGAATTCCGTCTTGCTGACGGCGAAGAATTCACCGTAGGTCAGAACATTAGCGTTGAACTGTTTGCTGAAGTTAAAAAAGTTGACGTAACTGGCACCTCTAAAGGTAAAGGTTTCGCCGGTACCGTTAAGCGCTGGAACTTCCGTACCCAGGACGCTACTCACGGTAACTCCCTGTCTCACCGCGTTCCGGGTTCTATCGGTCAGAACCAGACTCCGGGCAAAGTGTTCAAGGGCAAGAAAATGGCAGGTCAGCTGGGTAATGAGCGTGTAACCGTTCAGAGCCTGGACGTAGTACGTGTTGACGCTGAGCGCAACCTGCTGCTGGTTAAAGGTGCTGTCCCGGGTGCAACCGGTAGCGACCTGATCGTTAAACCAGCTGTGAAGGCGTGAGGAGATAGCAATGGAATTAGTATTGAAAGACGCGCAGAGCGCGCTGACTGTTTCCGAAACTACCTTCGGTCGTGACTTTAACGAAGCGCTGGTACACCAGGTTGTTGTTGCTTATGCAGCTGGTGCGCGTCAGGGCACTCGTGCTCAGAAGACCCGTGCTGAAGTAACTGGTTCCGGCAAAAAACCGTGGCGCCAGAAAGGCACCGGCCGCGCTCGTTCTGGTTCTATCAAGAGCCCGATCTGGCGTTCTGGTGGCGTGACCTTCGCTGCGCGTCCGCAGGACCACAGTCAAAAAGTTAACAAAAAGATGTACCGCGGCGCGCTGAAAAGCATCCTGTCCGAACTGGTACGTCAAGATCGTCTGATCGTTGTCGAGCAGTTCTCTGTTGAAGCACCGAAAACCAAGCTGCTTGCTCAGAAACTGAAAGACATGGCTCTGGAAGATGTGCTGATCATCACCGGTGAGCTGGACGAGAACCTGTTCCTGGCCGCGCGCAACCTGCACAAGGTTGACGTTCGCGACGCGACTGGTATCGACCCGGTTAGCCTGATCGCCTTCGACAAAGTCGTAATGACTGCTGATGCTGTTAAGCAAGTTGAGGAGATGCTGGCATGATTCGTGAAGAACGTCTGCTGAAGGTGCTGCGTGCACCGCACGTTTCTGAAAAAGCGTCTACTGCGATGGAAAAAACAAACACCATCGTTCTCAAAGTTGCTAAAGACGCGACCAAAGCAGAAATCAAAGCTGCTGTGCAGAAACTGTTTGAAGTCGAAGTCGAAGTCGTTAACACCCTGGTAGTTAAAGGGAAAGTTAAACGTCACGGACAGCGTATCGGTCGTCGTAGCGACTGGAAAAAAGCTTACGTCACCCTGAAAGAAGGCCAGAATCTGGACTTCGTCGGCGGCGCTGAGTAAGTCGGAGGAGTAATACAATGGCAGTTGTTAAATGTAAACCGACATCTCCGGGTCGTCGCCACGTAGTTAAAGTGGTTAACCCTGAGCTGCACAAGGGCAAACCGTTTGCTCCGTTGCTGGAAAAAAACAGCAAATCCGGTGGTCGTAACAACAATGGCCGTATCACCACTCGTCATATCGGTGGTGGCCACAAGCAGGCTTACCGTATTGTTGACTTCAAACGCAACAAAGATGGTATCCCGGCAGTTGTTGAACGTCTTGAGTACGATCCGAACCGTTCCGCGAACATCGCGCTGGTTCTGTACAAAGACGGCGAACGCCGTTACATCCTGGCCCCGAAAGGCCTGAAAGCTGGCGACCAGATTCAGTCTGGCGTTGATGCTGCAATCAAAGCAGGCAACACCCTGCCGATGCGCAATATCCCGGTTGGTTCTACCGTTCATAACGTAGAAATGAAACCAGGTAAAGGCGGTCAGCTGGCTCGTTCCGCTGGTACTTACGTTCAGATCGTTGCTCGTGATGGTGCTTATGTCACCCTGCGTCTGCGTTCTGGTGAAATGCGTAAAGTCGAAGCAGAATGCCGCGCTACTCTGGGCGAAGTTGGCAATGCTGAGCATATGCTGCGCGTTCTGGGTAAAGCAGGTGCTGCACGCTGGCGTGGTGTTCGTCCGACCGTTCGCGGTACCGCGATGAACCCAGTCGATCACCCACATGGTGGTGGTGAAGGTCGTAACTTTGGTAAGCACCCGGTATCCCCGTGGGGCCTGCAGACCAAAGGTAAGAAGACCCGCAGCAACAAGCGTACTGATAAATTCATCGTACGTCGCCGTAGCAAATAATTTTAGAGGATAAGCCATGCCACGTTCTCTCAAGAAAGGTCCTTTTATTGACCTGCACTTGCTGAAGAAGGTAGAGAAAGCGGTGGAAAGCGGAGACAAGAAGCCCCTGCGCACTTGGTCCCGTCGTTCAACGATCTTTCCTAACATGATCGGTTTGACCATCGCTGTCCATAATGGTCGTCAGCACGTTCCGGTATTTGTTTCCGACGAAATGGTCGGTCACAAACTGGGTGAATTCGCACCGACTCGTACTTATCGCGGCCATGCTGCTGATAAAAAAGCGAAGAAGAAATAAGGTAGGAGGAAGAGATGGAAACTTTAGCTCAACATCGCCATGCTCGTTCTTCTGCTCAGAAGGTTCGCCTTGTTGCTGACCTGATTCGCGGTAAGAAAGTGTCGCAGGCCCTGGATATTCTGACCTACACCAATAAGAAAGCGGCTGTACTGGTCAAGAAAGTTCTGGAATCTGCCATTGCTAACGCTGAACACAACGATGGCGCTGACATTGACGATCTGAAAGTTGCGAAAATTTTCGTAGACGAAGGCCCGAGCATGAAGCGCATTATGCCGCGTGCAAAAGGTCGTGCAGATCGCATCCTGAAGCGCACCAGCCACATTACTGTGGTTGTGTCCGATCGCTGAGACTCTGGAGACTAGCAATGGGTCAGAAAGTACATCCTAATGGTATTCGCCTGGGTATTGTAAAACCATGGAACTCAACCTGGTTTGCGAACACCAAAGAATTCGCTGACAACCTGGACAGCGACTTTAAAGTACGTCAGTACCTGACGAAGGAACTGGCGAAAGCGTCTGTATCTCGTATCGTTATCGAGCGTCCGGCTAAAAGCATCCGTGTGACTATTCACACTGCTCGCCCGGGTATCGTTATCGGTAAGAAAGGTGAAGACGTTGAAAAACTGCGCAAGGTCGTAGCGGATATCGCTGGCGTTCCTGCTCAGATCAATATCGCCGAAGTTCGTAAACCTGAACTGGACGCAAAACTGGTTGCTGACAGCATCACTTCTCAGCTGGAACGTCGTGTTATGTTCCGTCGTGCGATGAAGCGTGCTGTACAGAACGCAATGCGTCTGGGCGCTAAAGGTATCAAAGTTGAAGTTAGCGGCCGCCTGGGCGGTGCTGAGATCGCACGTACCGAATGGTATCGTGAAGGTCGCGTTCCGCTGCACACTCTGCGTGCTGACATCGACTACAACACCTCTGAAGCGCACACCACTTACGGTGTAATCGGCGTAAAAGTGTGGATCTTCAAAGGTGAGATCCTTGGTGGTATGGCTGCAGTTGAACAACCGGAAAAACCGGCTGCTCAACCTAAAAAGCAGCAGCGTAAAGGCCGTAAATAAGGAGCGTCGCTGATGTTACAACCAAAGCGTACAAAATTCCGTAAAGTGCATAAAGGCCGCAACCGTGGTCTCGCGCAGGGCACGGATGTGAGCTTCGGCACTTACGGTCTGAAAGCTGTTGGCCGTGGTCGTCTGACCGCTCGTCAGATCGAAGCAGCACGTCGTGCTATGACTCGTGCTGTTAAGCGTCAGGGTAAGATCTGGATCCGTGTATTCCCGGACAAACCGATCACCGAGAAGCCGCTGGAAGTTCGTATGGGTAAAGGTAAAGGTAACGTGGAGTATTGGGTTGCCTTGATTCAGCCGGGTAAAGTCCTGTATGAAATGGACGGTGTTCCGGAAGAGCTGGCCCGTGAAGCCTTCGAGCTGGCAGCAGCAAAACTGCCGATTAAAACCACCTTTGTAACTAAGACGGTGATGTAATGAAAGCAAAAGAGCTGCGTGAAAAGAGCGTTGAAGAGCTGAACACCGAGCTGCTTAACCTGCTGCGCGAGCAGTTCAACCTGCGTATGCAGGCGGCAAGTGGCCAGCTGCAACAGACTCACCTGTTGAAGCAAGTGCGTCGTGATGTCGCACGCGTTAAGACTTTACTGACTGAGAAGGCGGGTGCGTAATGACCGATAAAATCCGTACTCTGCAAGGTCGTGTTGTTAGCGACAAAATGGAGAAATCCATTGTTGTAGCTATCGAACGTTTCGTGAAACACCCGATCTACGGTAAATTCATTAAACGTACGACCAAACTGCACGTACATGACGAGAACAATGAATGCGGTACCGGCGACGTGGTTGAAATCCGCGAATGCCGTCCGCTGTCCAAGACTAAGTCCTGGACGCTGGTTCGCGTTGTAGAGAAAGCTGTTCTGTAATACAGTACGCGTTCTCTAACGAATAAACGGCTCAGCGATGGGCCGTTTATTTTTTCTACCCATCTCAGGGAAGCGGTGTTATAATGCTGCGCCCCCGATATGGGGCTTTTTATCGACCCTGATTTTGGGGTCTTCAGTAGTAGTTGACATTAGCGGAGCACTGAAATGATCCAAGAACAGACTATGCTGAACGTCGCCGACAACTCCGGTGCACGTCGCGTAATGTGTATCAAGGTTCTGGGTGGCTCGCACCGTCGCTACGCAGGCGTCGGCGACATCATCAAGATCACCATCAAAGAAGCAATTCCGCGTGGTAAGGTCAAAAAAGGTGATGTGCTGAAGGCGGTAGTGGTGCGCACCAAGAAGGGTGTTCGTCGCCCTGACGGTTCTGTCGTTCGCTTCGATGGCAATGCTTGTGTTCTTCTGAACAACAACAGCGAGCAGCCAATCGGTACGCGTATTTTTGGGCCGGTTACTCGTGAACTTCGTTCTGAGAAGTTTATGAAAATCATCTCTCTGGCACCAGAAGTACTCTAAGGAGCGAATCATGGCAGCTAAAATCCGTCGTGATGACGAAGTTATCGTGTTAACCGGTAAAGATAAAGGTAAGCGCGGTAAAGTAAAAAATGTCCTGTCTTCCGGCAAGATCATTGTTGAAGGTATCAACCTGGTTAAAAAACATCAGAAGCCGGTTCCGGCCCTGAACCAACCAGGCGGCATCGTTGAAAAAGAAGCTGCTATTCAGGTTTCTAACGTTGCAATCTTCAATGCGGCAACCGGCAAGGCTGACCGTGTAGGCTTTAGATTCGAAGACGGTAAAAAAGTCCGTTTCTTCAAGTCTAACAGCGAAACTATCAAGTAATTTGGAGTAGTACGATGGCGAAACTGCATGATTACTACAAAGACGAAGTAGTTAAAAAACTCATGACTGAGTTTAACTACAATTCTGTCATGCAAGTCCCTCGGGTCGAGAAGATCACCCTGAATATGGGTGTTGGTGAAGCGATCGCTGACAAGAAACTGCTGGATAACGCAGCAGCTGACCTGGCAGCAATCTCCGGTCAAAAACCGTTGATCACCAAAGCGCGCAAATCTGTTGCGGGCTTCAAAATCCGTCAGGGCTATCCGATCGGCTGTAAAGTGACTCTGCGTGGCGAACGCATGTGGGAGTTCTTTGAGCGCCTGATCACTATTGCTGTACCGCGTATCCGTGACTTCCGTGGCTTGTCCGCTAAGTCTTTCGACGGTCGTGGTAACTACAGCATGGGTGTCCGTGAGCAGATCATCTTCCCAGAAATCGACTACGATAAAGTCGACCGCGTGCGTGGTTTGGATATTACCATTACCACTACTGCGAAATCTGACGAAGAAGGCCGTGCTCTGCTGGCTGCCTTTGACTTCCCGTTCCGCAAGTAAGGTAGGGTTACTTCATGGCTAAGCAATCTATGAAAGCACGCGAAGTTAAACGCGTAGCTTTAGCTGAAAAATACTTCGCGAAACGCGCTGAACTGAAAGCGATCATTTCTGATGTGAACGCTTCCGACGAAGATCGTTGGAACGCTGTTCTCAAGCTGCAGAGTCTGCCGCGTGATTCCAGCCCGTCTCGTCAGCGTAACCGCTGCCGTCAAACTGGTCGTCCGCATGGTTTCCTGCGGAAGTTCGGGTTGAGCCGTATCAAGGTCCGTGAATCCGCTATGCGCGGTGAAATCCCGGGTCTGAAAAAGGCTAGCTGGTAATTGTCACCAATTGAATCACGGGAGTAAAGACAGATGAGCATGCAAGATCCGATCGCGGATATGCTGACCCGTATCCGTAACGGTCAGGCCGCGAACAAAGCTGCGGTCACCATGCCTTCCTCCAAGCTGAAAGTGGCAATCGCCAACGTGCTGAAGGAAGAAGGTTTTATTGAAGATTTCAAAATTGAAGGCGACATCAAGCCGGAACTGGAAGTGACTCTCAAGTACTTCCAGGGTAAAGCTGTGGTAGAAAGCATTCAGCGTATCAGCCGCCCTGGTCTGCGCATCTATAAGAAAAAAGATGAGCTGCCGAAAGTTATGGGTGGTATGGGTGTCGCAGTTGTTTCTACCTCAAAAGGTGTTATGACTGATCGTGCAGCGCGCCAGGCTGGTCTTGGTGGCGAAATTATCTGCTACGTAGCCTAATCGGAGGAAAAAATGTCTCGTGTTGCTAAAGCACCGGTCGTTATTCCTGCCGGCGTTGATGTAAAAATCAACGGTCAGGTTATTACGATCAAAGGTAAAAACGGCGAGCTGACTCGTACCCTTAACGATGCTGTTGAAGTTAACCATGCAGACAATGTTCTGACCTTTGGTCCGCGTGAAGGTTACGCGAACGCTTGGGCTCAGGCTGGTACCGCGCGTGCCCTGCTGAACTCAATGGTTATCGGTGTTACCGAAGGCTTCACCAAGAAGCTGCAGCTGGTTGGTGTAGGTTATCGTGCAGCGGTTAAAGGGAATGTTGTAAACCTGGCACTGGGTTTCTCTCATCCTGTTGACCATCAACTGCCGGCGGGTATCACTGCTGAATGTCCGACTCAAACTGAAATCGTGCTGAAAGGCGCTGATAAACAGGTTATCGGCCAGGTTGCAGCTGATTTGCGCGCCTACCGTCGTCCTGAGCCTTACAAAGGCAAGGGTGTTCGTTACGCCGACGAAGTCGTGCGTACCAAAGAGGCTAAGAAGAAGTAAGGTAACACTATGGATAAGAAATCTGCTCGTATCCGTCGTGCGACCCGCGCACGCCGCAAGCTCAAAGAGCTTGGTGCGACCCGCCTGGTGGTACATCGTACCCCGCGTCATATTTACGCCCAGGTAATCGCATCGAATGGTTCTGAAGTTCTGGTAGCTGCTTCTACTGTAGAAAAAGCTATCGCGGAACAACTGAAGTACACCGGTAACAAAGACGCGGCCGCAGCTGTGGGTAAAGCTGTAGCTGAACGCGCTCTGGAAAAAGGCATTAAAGATGTGTCCTTTGACCGTTCCGGGTTCCAATATCATGGTCGCGTCCAGGCACTGGCAGATGCTGCTCGTGAAGCTGGCCTTCAGTTCTAAGGTAGAGGTGTAAGATGGCTCACATCGAAAAACAAGCTGGCGAACTGCAGGAAAAGCTGATCGCGGTAAACCGCGTATCTAAAACCGTAAAGGGTGGTCGTATTTTCTCCTTCACAGCTCTTGTGACTGTTGGGGATGGTAATGGCCGCGTCGGTTTTGGTTACGGTAAAGCTCGCGAAGTTCCGGCAGCGATCCAGAAAGCGATGGAAAAAGCCCGTCGCAATATGATTAACGTCGCGCTGAATCACGGCACCCTGCAGCACCCGGTTAAAGGTGTTCACACGGGTTCTCGTGTCTTCATGCAGCCGGCTTCCGAAGGTACCGGTATCATCGCCGGTGGTGCAATGCGCGCCGTTCTGGAAGTCGCTGGGGTTCATAACGTACTGGCTAAAGCATATGGTTCCACCAACCCGATTAACGTGGTTCGTGCAACTATTGATGGCCTGGCGAATATGAAGTCCCCGGAAATGGTCGCTGCCAAGCGTGGTAAATCCGTTGAAGAAATTCTGGGGTAATTGACCATGGCAAAGACTATTAAAATCACTCAAACCCGCAGTGCAATCGGTCGTCTGCCGAAACACAAGGCAACGCTGCTTGGCCTGGGTCTGCGTCGTATTGGTCATACTGTTGAACGTGAGGATACTCCTGCGGTTCGTGGTATGGTCAACGCGGTTTCCTTCATGGTTAAAGTTGAGGAGTAAGAGATGCGTTTAAATACTCTGTCTCCGGCCGAAGGCTCCAAAAAGGCGGGTAAACGCCTGGGTCGTGGTATCGGTTCTGGCCTCGGTAAAACCGGTGGTCGTGGTCACAAAGGTCAGAAATCTCGTTCTGGCGGTGGCGTACGTCGCGGTTTTGAGGGTGGTCAGATGCCTCTGTATCGTCGTCTGCCGAAATTCGGTTTCACTTCTCGTAAAGCAATGATCACGGCAGAGATTCGTCTGTCCGATCTGGCTAAAGTAGAAGGCGACGTAGTAGACCTGAACACGCTGAAAGCGGCTAACATTATCGGCATCCAGATCGAGTTCGCGAAAGTGATCCTGGCTGGTGAAGTTGCTCGTCCGGTAACTGTTCGTGGCTTACGCGTGTCGAAAGGCGCTCGTGCTGCTATCGAAGCTGCTGGCGGTAAAATTGAGGAATAAGTAGCAGATGGCTAAGCAACCGGGATTAGATTTTCAAAGTGCCAAGGGTGGAATTGGCGAACTGAAACGCAGACTGCTGTTTGTTATCGGTGCGTTGATTGTTTTCCGTATTGGCTCTTTTATTCCGATCCCTGGTATCGATGCCGCTGTACTTGCCAAACTGCTTGAACAACAGCGTGGCACCATCATTGAAATGTTCAACATGTTCTCTGGTGGTGCTTTAAGCCGTGCTTCTATCTTCGCATTGGGTATCATGCCGTATATCTCGGCATCGATTATCATCCAATTGTTAACGGTCGTTCATCCGGCCCTGGCAGAATTGAAGAAAGAAGGGGAGTCTGGTCGTCGTAAGATCAGCCAGTACACCCGCTACGGTACTCTGGTGTTGGCAATATTCCAGTCGATCGGTATTGCTACTGGTCTGCCGAATATGCCTGGTATGCAGGGCCTGGTAATGAATCCAGGCTTTGCATTCTACTTCACCGCTGTTGTAAGTCTGGTTACGGGGACAATGTTCCTGATGTGGCTCGGCGAACAGATTACTGAACGTGGTATCGGTAACGGTATTTCGATCATTATCTTCGCTGGTATTGTGGCGGGACTTCCGCCAGCCATTGCCCATACTATCGAGCAAGCGCGTCAAGGCGACCTGCACTTCCTCCTGTTGCTGTTGGTTGCAGTATTAGTATTTGCTGTGACGTTCTTTGTTGTATTCGTTGAACGTGGTCAACGCCGCATTGTGGTAAACTACGCCAAACGTCAGCAAGGCCGTCGAGTCTATGCTGCTCAGAGCACACATTTACCGCTGAAAGTGAATATGGCGGGGGTAATCCCGGCAATCTTCGCTTCCAGTATTATTCTGTTCCCGGCTACCATCGCGTCATGGTTCGGGGGCGGTACTGGTTGGAACTGGCTGACAACAATTTCGCTGTATTTGCAGCCTGGGCAACCGCTTTATGTGTTACTCTATGCGTCTGCAATCATCTTCTTCTGTTTCTTCTACACGGCGTTGGTCTTCAACCCGCGTGAAACAGCAGATAACCTGAAGAAGTCCGGTGCATTTGTACCAGGAATTCGTCCGGGAGAGCAAACGGCGAAGTATATCGATAAAGTAATGACCCGTCTGACTCTGGTCGGTGCGCTTTATATTACTTTTATCTGCCTGATCCCGGAGTTCATGCGTGATGCGATGAAAGTACCGTTCTACTTCGGTGGGACTTCACTGCTTATCGTTGTCGTCGTGATTATGGACTTTATGGCTCAAGTGCAAACTCTGATGATGTCTAGTCAGTATGAGTCTGCATTGAAGAAGGCGAACCTGAAAGGCTACGGCCGGTAATGGTCGCCCGAGAAGTTACGGAGAGTAAAAATGAAAGTTCGTGCTTCCGTCAAGAAATTATGCCGTAACTGCAAAATCGTTAAACGTGATGGCGTCATCCGTGTGATTTGCAGTGCCGAGCCGAAACATAAACAGCGCCAAGGCTGATTATTTCGCATATTTTTCTTGCAAAGTTGGGTTGAGCTGGCTAGATTAGCCAGCCAATCTTTTGTATGTCTGTACGTTTCCATTTGAGTATCCTGAAAACGGGCTTTTCAGCATGGTGCGTGCAAGTAAAATTATAGGAGTGCATAGTGGCCCGTATAGCAGGCATTAACATTCCTGATCAAAAACATGCTGTGATCGCATTAACTTCGATCTACGGTATCGGCAAAACCCGCTCTCAAGCTATTCTGGCTTCTGCGGGCATCGCTGAAAATGTTAAGATCAGTGAGCTGTCTGAAGAACAAATCGACACGCTGCGTGACGAAGTTGCCAAATTTGTCGTTGAAGGTGATCTGCGCCGTGAAATTAGCATGAGCATCAAGCGCCTGATGGATCTTGGTTGCTATCGCGGTTTGCGTCATCGTCGTGGTCTCCCGGTTCGCGGTCAGCGTACCAAGACCAACGCACGTACCCGTAAGGGTCCGCGCAAACCGATCAAGAAATAATCGGGGTGATTGAATAATGGCAAAGGCACCAATTCGTGCACGTAAACGTGTAAGAAAACAAGTCTCTGACGGCGTGGCTCATATCCATGCTTCTTTCAACAACACCATCGTTACTATTACTGATCGTCAGGGTAACGCGCTGGGTTGGGCAACAGCCGGTGGTTCCGGTTTCCGTGGTTCTCGCAAATCCACTCCGTTCGCAGCTCAGGTTGCGGCAGAGCGTTGCGCTGAAGCCGTAAAAGAATATGGCATCAAGAATCTGGAAGTTATGGTTAAGGGACCGGGTCCGGGTCGCGAATCTACTATTCGTGCACTGAACGCCGCTGGTTTCCGCATCACTAATATTACTGATGTGACTCCGATCCCTCACAACGGTTGTCGTCCGCCGAAAAAACGTCGCGTATAACGCGCTCGTTTTCTAGGATTGTTGGAGAAAGAAAATGGCAAGATATTTGGGTCCTAAGCTCAAGCTGAGCCGTCGTGAGGGCACAGACCTGTTCCTTAAGTCTGGCGTTCGCGCGATCGATACCAAGTGTAAAATTGAACAAGCTCCTGGCCAGCACGGTGCGCGTAAACCGCGTCTGTCTGACTATGGTGTGCAGTTGCGTGAAAAGCAAAAAGTTCGCCGTATCTACGGTGTGCTGGAGCGTCAGTTCCGTAACTACTATAAAGAAGCAGCACGTCTGAAAGGCAACACCGGTGAAAACCTGTTGGGTCTGCTGGAAGGTCGTCTGGACAACGTTGTATACCGTATGGGCTTCGGCGCCACTCGTGCAGAAGCACGTCAGTTGGTTAGCCATAAAGCAATCATGGTAAACGGTCGTGTTGTTAACATCGCTTCTTACCAGGTTAGTCCGAATGACGTGGTTAGCATTCGTGAGAAAGCGAAAAAGCAATCTCGCGTGAAAGCCGCTCTGGAGCTGGCTGAGCAGCGTGAAAAGCCAACCTGGCTGGAAGTTGATGCTGGCAAGATGGAAGGTACGTTCAAGCGTAAGCCGGAGCGTTCTGATCTGTCTGCGGACATTAACGAACACCTGATCGTCGAGCTTTACTCCAAGTAAAGCTTAGTACCAAAGAGAGGACACAATGCAGGGTTCTGTGACAGAGTTTCTAAAACCGCGCCTGGTAGATATCGAGCAAGTGAGTTCGACGCACGCCAAGGTGACCCTTGAGCCTTTAGAGCGTGGCTTTGGCCATACTCTGGGTAACGCACTGCGCCGTATTCTGCTCTCATCGATGCCGGGTTGCGCGGGGGGGGGGGGGGGGGGGGGGGGGGGGGGGGGGGGGGGGGGGGGGGGGGGGGGGGGGGGGGGGGGGGGGGGGGGGGGGGGGGGGGGGGGGGGGGGGGGGGGGGGGGGGGGGGGGGGGGGGGGGGGGGGGGGGGGGGGGGGGGGGGGGGGGGGGGGGGGGGGGGGGGGGGGGGGGGGGGGGGGGGGGGGGGGGGGGGGGGGGGGGGGGGGGGGGGGGGGGGGGGGGGGGGGGGGGGGGGGGGGGGGGGGGGGGGGGGGGGGGGGGGGGGGGGGGGGGGGGGGGGGGGGGGGGGGGGGGGGGGGGGGGGGGGGGGGGGGGGGGGGGGGGGGGGGGGGGGGGGGGGGGGGGGGGGGGGGGGGGGGGGGGGGGGGGGGGGGGGGGGGGGGGGGGGGGGGGGGGGGGGGGGGGGGGGGGGGGGGGGGGGGGGGGGGGGGGGGGGGGGGGGGGGGGGGGGGGGGGGGGGGGGGGGGGGGGGGGGGGGGGGGGGGGGGGGGGGGGGGGTGACAGAGGTTGAGATTGATGGTGTACTTCATGAGTACAGCACCAAAGAAGGCGTTCAGGAAGATATCCTTGAAATCCTGCTCAACCTGAAAGGGCTGGCGGTGAGAGTTCAGGGGAAAGATGATGTTATTCTCACTCTGAATAAATCTGGCATTGGCCCTGTGACCGCAGCCGATATCACCCACGACGGTGATGTCGAAATCGTCAAGCCGCAGCATGTGATCTGCCACCTGACCGATGAAAACGCATCCATTAGCATGCGTATCAAAGTTCAGCGCGGTCGTGGTTATGTGCCGGCGTCTGCCCGAATTCATTCGGAAGAAGATGAGCGCCCGATCGGCCGCCTGCTGGTTGACGCGTGCTACAGCCCTGTAGAGCGTATTGCCTACAATGTTGAAGCAGCACGTGTTGAACAGCGTACCGACCTGGACAAGCTGGTCATCGAAATGGAAACCAATGGCACAATCGATCCTGAAGAGGCGATTCGTCGTGCGGCAACCATCCTGGCAGAACAACTGGAAGCTTTCGTTGACTTACGTGATGTACGTCAGCCGGAAGTCAAAGAAGAGAAACCAGAATTCGATCCGATCCTGCTGCGCCCTGTTGACGATCTGGAATTGACTGTCCGCTCTGCTAACTGCCTCAAGGCAGAAGCTATCCACTATATCGGTGATCTGGTACAGCGTACCGAGGTTGAGTTGCTGAAAACGCCGAACCTGGGTAAAAAATCTCTTACCGAGATTAAAGACGTGCTGGCTTCACGTGGTCTGTCTCTGGGTATGCGCCTGGAAAACTGGCCACCGGCAAGCATTGCTGACGAGTAACCGGATCACAGGTTAAGGTTTTACTGAGAAGGATAAGGTCATGCGCCATCGTAAGAGTGGTCGTCAACTGAACCGCAACAGCAGCCATCGCCAGGCCATGTTCCGTAACATGGCAGGTTCTTTGGTTCGTCATGAGATCATCAAGACGACTCTGCCGAAAGCCAAAGAGCTGCGTCGCGTAGTTGAGCCGCTGATTACTCTTGCCAAGACTGATAGCGTTGCTAATCGTCGTCTGGCATTCGCCCGTACTCGTGATAACGAGATCGTGGCAAAACTGTTTAACGAGCTGGGCCCGCGTTTCGCGAGCCGTGCAGGTGGCTACACTCGTATTCTGAAGTGTGGCTTCCGTGCTGGTGACAATGCTCCGATGGCTTACATCGAGCTGGTTGATCGCGCCGAGCCGAAAGCAGAAGCTGCTGCAGAGTAATCTGTGGTAACGTAAAAAGACCCGCTTCGGCGGGTTTTTTTATATCCTCTGCCCCACCTCTTTCCTACAATATACGTATCTTTTTTGTTCATCCCTCTGGAGACCAATAATGTGGTTGCTTGATCAGTGGGCAGAACGACATATTATCGATGCCCAACAAAAAGGTGAGTTTGATAATCTGCCGGGTAACGGTGAGCCTCTTACGCTGGACGACGACTCACATATTCCGTCTGAGTTGCGTGCAGCATATCGCTTGCTGAAAAATGCAGGCTGTATTCCTCCTGAGCTGGAGTATCGCAAAGAAGCTGTCGCGTTAGCTGACCTCCTCCATACTGTGCAGCCTGATCATCCACAGCACCATGAACTGCAGCGTCGTCTAGCGTTAATTGAGCTGAAACTGCGGCAAGCTGGATTAAGCACTGACTTTCTGCGTGGCGAGTACGCGACGAAATTACTGAATAAAATTAATGAGGAGTAGCCATGTACCGCATCGGTGAAATTGCAAAGCTGGCTGACGTTACGCCAGATACAATCCGTTATTACGAGAAACAGGAGATGATGGATCACGAAGTGCGTACGGAAGGCGGTTTTCGTCTTTATACGGATAAAGATCTGCAACGCCTTAAATTTATTCGTCACGCCAGACAGTTGGGTTTCACTTTGGAGTCCATTCGCGAATTGTTATCTATCCGTATTGACCCCGAGCATCATACTTGCCAGGAGTCGAAAAGCATTGTGCAGTCCCGTTTAAGCGAAGTCGAAGCACGAATTGATGAGCTGCAAGCCATGCGTCGATCGCTACAGAAGCTAAATGATGCCTGCTGTGGTACGGCGCACAGCAGTGTTTATTGTTCTATTCTTGAGGCGCTTGAACAAGGAGCGAGTGCAGGTACGGGTACCGGTTCACCTGTCTGTTGATCTTTTACGCAGAGGGATCTACACTCCGCGCGTTTAAACACACAATCTGGAGTAGTTATGAGTCGCTATCAGCATACGAAGGGGCAGATCAACGATAACGCCATTGAGGCACTCTTGCATGACCCACTGTTCCGACAACGGGTCGAGAAGAATAAGAAAGGGAAAGGAAGCTATCTGCGTAAAAACAAACATTCAAAACGAGGTTTTCAGGAGGGCAGTGGCAAACAAGCGAATCGCTTCTTTACCACTGCCCTTCTTATTGCAGCTTAACTCCGGTTATTCTGCTCTTTCAGCAAATCGCGGATTTCGCTCAACAGCACCTCTTCTTTGCTCGGTGCAGGTGGTGCCTTTGGCTCTTCTTCTTGCTTGCGTTTCAGCTTATTGATCAGCTTAATCGCAATGAAAATAGCAAAGGCGACAATAATAAAGTCAAATATGTTCTGGATAAACACACCGTAATGCATGACGACTGCGGGAACATCGCCTTGCGCATCACGCAATGTCAGTGCGAACGATTTAAAATCGATCCCGCCAATTAATAATCCCAACGGCGGCATGATGATGTCAGCGACCAAAGACGACACTATTTTGCCGAAAGCTGCACCGATGATCACACCGACGGCTAAATCCACAACATTTCCGCGCATCGCGAATTCACGGAACTCTTTTAAAATGCTCATATCTCTCTCCATGTGCAGGCTGTCACGGTAAGTCTAACAAAATACCGATCAAATTCCATTTGTGGAAATAACTCGCCGGATTTCTTAACCCTGATAAAGAAAGGGATTAAAAAAAGGCGCCTTAAGCGGCGCCCGGATGATTACAGGAAAAATGGGCTAGGCTGGAACAAACGCTCAACGTCAGTAATATATTTTTTATCGGTTAAAAACATGATTACATGGTCGCCTTGTTCAATACGTAAATTATCATTGGCGATCATGACATCATTGCCTCGCACGACAGCCCCAATAATTGTGCCCGGCGGCAGTTTGATATCGTCAATCACACGACCCACAACGCGTGAAGTGGTTTCGTCTCCGTGGGCAACCGCCTCAATTGCCTCAGCGACACCGCGACGAAGTGAAGAAACACCGACAATATCTGCTTTGCGTACGTGACTAAGCAGCGCGGAAATAGTCGCTTGTTGAGGAGAGATTGCAATATCGATAACACTGCCCTGTACCAGATCGACATAGGCGCGGCGCTGGATCAGCACCATCACTTTTTTTGCCCCCATGCGTTTGGCAAGCATCGCGGACATAATATTCGCTTCATCGTCGTTGGTAACGGCAATAAAGAGATCTACTTGATCGATGTGCTCTTCCGCCAGTAATTCCTGATCTGAAGCGTCACCATAAAATACAATGGTATTTTGCAGTTTCTCCGCCAGTTCCGAAGCACGCTGCTGATCGCGTTCGATCAACTTCACGCTATAATCTTTTTCCAGTCGATGCGCAAGACCGGCGCCAATATTTCCGCCGCCAACTAACATAATGCGTTTATAGGGTTTTTCCAGGCGTTGTAATTCGCTCATTACGGCGCGTATATGCTGTGATGCGGCAATAAAAAATACTTCATCGCCTGCTTCCACTATCGTTGACCCCTGGGGACGAATAGGGCGATCGTGGCGGAATATCGCGGCAACACGGGTATCAATATGTGGCATGTGCTCGCGCATCGTCGACAGTGCGTTACCGACAAGTGGACCGCCATAATAGGCTTTAACTACGGCCAGGCTCACTTTTCCTTCGGCAAAATTCACCACTTGCAGCGCGCCCGGATATTCTATCAGGCGATAAATACTGTCGATGACAAGTTGCTCGGGCGCAATCAGATGATCGATTGGCACGGCCTCGGAATGGAAGAGTTTATCCGCATCGCGAACATAATCCGGCGAACGGATTCGGGCGATGCGATTTGGTGTATTAAACAGCGAGTAGGCAACCTGGCAGGCAACCATATTAGTTTCGTCTGAGCTGGTAACCGCCACCAACATATCCGCATCATCGGCACCTGCCTCGCGCAGCACGCGTGGATGTGAACCATGCCCTTGTACAACACGCAAATCGAATTTGTCCTGCAGGCTGCGCAGGCGATCGCCATTGGTATCGACAACGGTAATATCGTTATTCTCACCGACCAGGTTTTCAGCCAGCGTACCGCCGACTTGCCCCGCACCCAGAATAATTATTTTCATCTGTTGTGACCCGCTGCTCTCATCACTGTTTGATTATCTTAGCGTAAAAGAAGCCATCGCCTTCTTCCGCGCCAGGCAGATTTTGCTGCCCGGGCTGCTCAAGCGAACCTGTCTGGATAAGCTTCGCATTCGGCGTCCGGGTTAAGAATGCGGCAACCTGCAGACTATTTTCTTCCGGCAGAATTGAGCAGGTCGCGTATACCAGCGTACCGCCTGTTTTCAGATGCGGCCAGATAGCATCCAGAATTTCGGACTGAAGCTGTACAAGTTCCGGGATATCGCGCTCACGACGCAGCCACTTAATGTCCGGATGGCGGCGAATAACACCGGTTGCCGAGCATGGCGCATCCAGAAGAATGCGATCAAATTGTTCATCTTCGCACCACTGGGTCGGGAAGCGCCCGTCACCTTGTTTCACCTGCGCTTTCATACCCAACCGTTTCAGGTTGTCATAAACGCGTGACAAGCGTTGTTCATCAATATCCACAGCAAGTACGTCAGCATCCGGCGCAGCTTCAAGAATATGCGTGGTTTTACCGCCTGGTGCAGCGCAGAGATCGAGGATCCGTTCGCCGTTTTCAGGAGCAAGGAGCGGGATACACCCTTGCGCAGATGCATCTTGTACGGTCACCCATCCTTCTGCGAACCCCGGCAAGGCAGTAACGGGCGCCGCAGTTTCCAGGCGTATGGCGTCCGGATAGTCAGGATGAGAGAAGCCGTGCAGACCTGTTTCTTCCAGCAGCGCCAGCCAGCTATCGCGTGTATGGTGCTGGCGATTTACTCGCAGCCACATGGGGGGACGCTGATTGCTGGACTCCACAATATGTTGCCACTGCTGTGGATATGCCTTTTGCAGTCGTTTTAGCAGCCAGGTCGGGAACAGGTACTTGTTTTCGCTCTTGGCGAACTCAGCCAGCAGCTCTTCTTGTTGGCGTTGAAACTGGCGTAACACGCCGTTAATCAATCCCTTAAGTTGTGGCCGTTTGATGGCCACTGCGCCTTCAACCGTTTCTGCCAGTGCAGCATGGGCAGGAATACGGGTATGCATCAGTTGGTAAAATCCAACCATGATAAGGTAATGTACCGTGCGTTGTTTGCCGGTCATCGGGCGCGACATGAGCTTATTAATAAGCCAATCGAGCTGTGGTAATACGCGTAACGCACCAAAGCACAGTTCCTGCAGCAGTGCTTTATCTTTATCGGATACTTTTTGTTGTAACGGCGGCAGAATATTGCTGAGCGATTGCCCTTGTTCCACTACCTGTTCGATGGCCTGTGCGGCCATACTGCGCAAATTGAATTGTTTTTTCATAAGGATAAAAATAAAAACGCCCGGCAGAACCGGGCTCAAAATCAATATCAGGCCAGAAGATTGCCGGGAACAAACCACTCCCGCCGCGAATTTAGAAGATCTTGCGCACTCATGGCTTTTTTACCTGCGGGCTGCAGCGATTCCAGGTTCAATATGCCATCAGCCGTTGCAACTTGGATGCCGGCTTTCGACGTCTCGAGAATCGTGCCAGGAACCGCAGTTGTGGATGACGGAATCACTGACGCTTTCCATACTTTGATCGGCTGCTCGTCAATCACGAACCAGCTCATCGGCCACGGATTAAAAGCGCGAATGCATCGCTCCAATTGAGCCGCGCTCAAGGACCAATCGATACGCGCTTCTTCTTTGCTCAGTTTTTCTGCATAGGTGACCAGCGCTTCATCCTGCACTTGCGGCTCGGCACGTCCCTGCGCTAACTGCTGCAACGTATCGAGTAACCCCTGAGGGCCGAGCTGAGCCAGTTTATCGTACAGCGTAGCACTGGTATCTTCGGCAGTGACAGGACAGGAAAGTTTGTACAACATGTCTCCGGTATCAAGACCAACGTCCATCTGCATGATGGTAACGCCAGTTTCCGCATCGCCGGCCCATAATGAGCGCTGAATAGGTGCGGCACCGCGCCAGCGTGGAAGCAATGAGCCATGAACATTGATACAGCCAAGACGCGGCATTTCCAGTACGGATTTGGGGAGAATCAATCCATAGGCCACCACCACCATCATATCAGCGTTAAGGTTGGCGATCAGTTGCTGGTTTTCCTGAGCACGTAACGATACTGGCTGAAACACGGGCAGACCTTTTTCTTCTGCCAATACCTTAACCGGGCTGGGCATCAGTTTTTTTCCACGGCCAGCAGGGCGGTCGGGTTGGGTGAACACGCCGACTATCTGATGTTCAGAAGACAGCAGCGCGTCAAGATGACGCGCTGCAAAGTCCGGGGTGCCGGCGAAAATAATACGTAACGATTCTGACACGTTTATCCCTTCAGCCCGTATTACGCACGGGCGTTCATGCGATCCAGTTTTTCAACTTTCTGACGAATACGTTGGCGTTTCATCGGCGACAGATAATCGATAAACAATTTGCCCACCAGATGATCCATTTCATGCTGGATACAGATCGCCAGTAAGCCGTCAGCCTCCAGCTCAAATGTTTTTCCATCACGATCGAGCGCGCGGATTTTTACTTTCTCAGCACGCGGAACAAGCGCGCGCTGTTCCGGAATTGACAGGCAGCCTTCTTCGATACCTGTTTCACCGCTTTTTTCCAGCAGTTCCGGGTTAATCAGCACCAGTTGCTCATCGCGGTTTTCTGACACATCGATAACGATAATGCGCTGATGAATATCTACCTGGGTTGCAGCCAGGCCAATGCCTTCTTCTGCGTACATCGTTTCAAACATATCATCGACGATACGCTTGATGTCCGCATTCACTTCTTTTACCGGCGTAGCGACTTTGCGAAGACGCTCGTCCGGAATATGTAACACATGCAAAACTGCCATAAATATCCAGAGTCGTGTTCAGGAGTTGGTGAGAATATTACCTCTATTCTAGACAAATCCCCTTCCGATTGACAGCATCAGTGACCAATCGCAAGGATTGGCGGGGCGGCTTGTGGCAGGGAGGAAGGATGACACCCACGGAGATTTGGCTGCGTTTAATGCAGGTTGGCGATTTGTGTGGCGACCGATGGCTAAATACGGAGCAATGGCTGTCACAGAATCAAGAATATACACCTGATGCGCTCCAACACATTGGTTTGACCGCAGCACAGACCCGACGATTTTTTTCACTCACGCAGAGTGAAATTGAGCGAACCCTTTCCTGGCTTGCTGCACCGGATCATCATTTAATTCTTGCCAGTGACGAGGCATACCCCATGTCACTTCGCGCGACGGATGATTACCCTGGCGCGATCTTTGTGAAGGGGACGATTTCGGTACTAAAAACAAAACAACTGGCGGTCGTCGGAAGTCGGGCGCACTCGTGGTATGGCGAACGTTGGGGGCGAACCTTTTGTGGGATGCTTGCAGCCAGTGGGTTAACGATCACCAGCGGGCTGGCATTAGGGATCGATAGTGTTGCTCATCGTGCTGCTTTAGATGCGAACGGCAAGAGTATTGCTGTTTTGGGGAATGGTTTACATCATATTCATCCGCGCCGGCATGCATCTCTGGCTGCACAATTGATCGAGCGAGGTGGAGCCCTTGTGTCAGAATTCCCTTTGCAGGCGCCGCCTTTGCCTGGGCATTTTCCTCGCCGCAACAGGATTATTAGCGGGCTTAGCCTGGGTGTACTCGTCGTCGAAGCTGCCGTGCGCAGCGGTTCCCTGGTCACTGCCCGTGCTGCGCTTGAACAAGGCCGTGAAGTGTTTGCTCTGCCAGGGCCAATTGGTAGCCCTGGCAGCGAAGGGCCCCACTGGCTAATTAAGCAGGGAGCAACACCGGTGACATCGGCAGAAGAGATCCTCGAAAATTTGCAAAATGATCTCAATTGGCTACCTGAATCACGCGAAAAAACAATTTATTCATCAGATCAAGAAAGCGCGGCATTGCCATTTCCTGAGCTCCTGGCTAACGTAGGAGATGAGGTAACACCTGTTGACGTCGTCGCTGAACGTGCCGGCCAACCTGTGCCAGTTACTGCATCACAATTGCTTGAACTGGAGTTAGCAGGATGGATCGCAGCTGTACCCGGCGGCTATGTCCGATTGAGGAGGGCAAGCCATGTTCGACGTACTAATGTACTTGTTTGAGACTTACATCCATAACGAAGTTGAAATGCGTGTGGATCAAGACAAACTGGAACGGGATCTTACCGACGCCGGATTTGATCGTGAAGACATCTACAATGCACTTCTCTGGCTGGAAAAGCTGGCTGATTATCAGGAAGGCCTTGTCGAACCGATGCAGCTTGCTTCTGATCCGCTCTCTGTGCGTATTTATACTGCGGACGAGTGCGAAAGGCTGGATGCCAGTTGCCGGGGGTTTTTATTATTCCTCGAGCAGATTCAGGTGCTAAACCTCGAAACGCGAGAAATGGTGATTGAACGTGTGCTGGCGCTGGATACGGCAGAGTTCGAACTGGAAGATCTGAAATGGGTCATTCTGATGGTGCTCTTCAATATTCCAGGATGTGAGAACGCATACCAGCAAATGGAAGAATTACTCTTTGAAGTGAATGAAGGTATGCTGCACTAATCATTTTTGCAGCTTCAAGAGTCGTTATGGCCAAATCAGCACTGTTTTCGGTGCGTAACAATGAGCCCTGCCCACAATGCGGGGCTGAACTTGTTATTCGCTCCGGGAAACACGGTCCGTTTCTCGGATGCTCACATTATCCGGAATGCGATTATGTACGCCCCCTGAAGAGCCAGGCGGACGGACATATCGTTAAAGTTCTGGAAGGGCATGTTTGCCCTGAATGCGGTGCCACCATGGTGCTGCGTCAAGGGCGTTTTGGTATGTTTATTGGTTGTAGCCAGTATCCTGAGTGTGAACATACCGAGCTGATTGATAAACCCGACGAGACGGCAATAACCTGCCCTCAGTGTCAGAATGGGCATCTGGTGCAGCGCCGCTCCCGATATGGTAAGACCTTCTACTCCTGCGATCGCTATCCTGATTGCCAGTTCGTCATTAATTTCAAGCCAGTGGCGGGCGAATGCCCTGTGTGCCGCTACCCGCTACTTATAGAAAAGAAAACCGCGCAGGGTGTGAAATGCTTTTGCGCCAGTAAACAATGTGGACAGCCGGTAACGGCGGAACAAACTCGTGAAGAATAACCTGCCAACAGACCCAATCGCTGCGGCGGTAGAGGTTTTGAATAAAGAACACGTCATCGCATATCCAACAGAAGCTGTTTTCGGCGTCGGTTGTGACCCGGACAGCGAAATCGCGGTTCATCGCCTGCTTGAACTGAAGCAACGCGCGGTTGAAAAAGGATTGATCCTGATTGCCGCAAGCTTTGAACAACTGAAACCCTATATTGATGACAGCATGTTGACCGATGCGCAGCGTCAGACGATTTTTGCCAGTTGGCCCGGCCCGGTGACTTTTGTCTTCCCGGCGAAGCCTACGACGCCTCGTTGGTTGACAGGCCGTTTCGACTCGTTGGCTGTGCGCGTTACCAATCATCCGGATGTCATTGCGCTGTGTGAGGCGTACGGCAAGCCGCTGGTATCGACCAGCGCTAACTTGTCTGGCTTACCACCTTGCAGAACTGCAAAAGAAGTGGCTGAGCAGTTCGGCGTGGATTTTCCGGTCATTGATGCGCCAACAGGAGGACGACAGAATCCTTCTGAAATCCGGGATGCTCTAACCGGCGAACTTTTCCGTCAGGGGTAATCATATGGAATCCTATGCAGTTTTTGGTAATCCCATCGCGCATAGCAAATCGCCTTTTATTCATCAGCAGTTTGCTACGCAACTGTGTATTGATCATCAATATGGTCGTGTGCTTGCGCCGGTGAATGATTTTGTGAATACACTGGAGTCCTTTTTTGCCGGAGGCGGAAAAGGGGCCAATATTACAGTGCCTTTCAAAGAAGAAGCTTTTGCCCGCGCTGATGAACTGACCGAACGTGCTGCGCTTGCTGGGGCGGTCAATACACTAAAGCGACTAGAAGATGGCCGCTTACTCGGAGACAACACGGATGGAATTGGCCTGCTGAGCGATCTCGAACGTCTGGCATTTATCCGCCCGGGGTTTCGCATTCTTCTGATCGGTGCGGGTGGCGCCGCGCGGGGTGTATTGCTTCCCTTGCTCTCATTGGACTGCGCGGTAACCATTACTAATCGCACAGGGGCTCGTGCAGAAGAGCTGGCTCGACTCTTCGCCCATACGGGGAGTGTTGATGCGGTAGCCATGGATGACCTGGCTGACCATGCATTTGATCTTATTATCAATGCCACTTCCAGCGGGATTGGTGGAGACATTCCCGCATTGCCGGAAGCCATCATTCACCCTCAGACATATTGCTACGACATGTTTTATCAGAAGGGGAATACGCCATTCCTTGCCTGGTGCGAAAAGCTGGGCGCAAAGAATTGTGCCGATGGTCTGGGCATGCTGGTGGGACAAGCGGCCCATGCCGTGCTGTTGTGGCATGGTGTACTGCCTGACGTTGAACCTGTCATTAACTCCCTGAAGCTGGAACTGGCGAAATGAATCAGGCCATCCAGTTTCCTGATCGCGAAGAGTGGAATGTCTCAGCGCAGGCGGTCTTTTTCCCCGCGCTGGTCAATGGTATGCGACTCAGCTGTGCAATCAAAGGTGAAGTACTGGCACGACGTTTTGGTAGTGCAGCGCCAGAAGAGCATCTGGCGCTGTTTCGTGAATATCGCTGGGATTTAGAAGAGGAGGCTGAGCAACGTATTCGGCAGCAAGAAGAAGATGATCAGGGCGTTGTCTGGCTGTCCTGATCAATGTATTCGTCTTTCCACTTCACATAGTTATTTGCGGAGTATTTCAGCCCTTCTATTTCCGCTTCCTTCAGGGGGCGGATTTGTTTTACCGGGCTTCCCAGATAAAGATAGCCACTCTCCAGGCGCTTATTTTGGGGAACCAGGCTGCCAGCCCCGATCATTACGTCATCTTCTATTATGGCACCATCAAGTAAAATCGATCCCATACCGACCAGAACCCGATTACCAATAGTGCAACCGTGTAACATCACTTTATGTCCCACAGTAACATCTTCACCAATGATCAGCGGGTCGCCTTCAGGATTAGATGATGATTTATGTGTGACGTGCAGAACGCTGCCATCTTGAATATTGCTGCGCGCACCTATCTCTACATAATTCACATCACCCCGGATCACGACTAACGGCCAGATCCCAACATCATCAGCAATCCGGACATCGCCAATGACCACACTCGTAGCATCGACCATGACTCGTTGACCAATGCGAGGGAAAAGATCTTTATATGGACGTAAAGCAGCAGACATAATTACCTCATCAAATACTGACCCAGATAATGACTGTGATCGGAAGAAAGATCTTCTGCAAGCCATTTACATATCATTATTTGAACACATCGTACGGGATCGCAGCGGAAAGAATGAAAAAACAGCACTTAGAAAAAAAGATCGCAAAAAGACTTGTGCTTAAAATTGGGATCCCTATAATGCGCCTCCGTTGACACGACAACGTGAATCACTTCACGAGATAGTCGAAACAACGAGAGAGAAAAATCCTGAAATTCAGGGTTGACTCTGAAAGAGGAAAGCGTAATATACGCCACCTCGTGACAGCGCTCCAGAGCGCGTCACAACTGCTCTTTAACAATTTATCAGACAATCTGTGTGGGCACTCAAAGTGACATGGATTCTTGACGTCCACGGACGCTAAATGAATACCAAGTCTCACGAGTGAACACGTAATTCATTACGAAGTTTAATTCGATGAGCATCAAACTTTTAAATTGAAGAGTTTGATCATGGCTCAGATTGAACGCTGGCGGCAGGCCTAACACATGCAAGTCGAACGGTAGCACAGAGAGCTTGCTCTCGGGTGACGAGTGGCGGACGGGTGAGTAATGTCTGGGAAACTGCCTGATGGAGGGGGATAACTACTGGAAACGGTAGCTAATACCGCATAACGTCGCAAGACCAAAGAGGGGGACCTTCGGGCCTCTTGCCATCAGATGTGCCCAGATGGGATTAGCTAGTAGGTGGGGTAACGGCTCACCTAGGCGACGATCCCTAGCTGGTCTGAGAGGATGACCAGCCACACTGGAACTGAGACACGGTCCAGACTCCTACGGGAGGCAGCAGTGGGGAATATTGCACAATGGGCGCAAGCCTGATGCAGCCATGCCGCGTGTATGAAGAAGGCCTTCGGGTTGTAAAGTACTTTCAGCGGGGAGGAAGGTGTTGTGGTTAATAACCGCAGCAATTGACGTTACCCGCAGAAGAAGCACCGGCTAACTCCGTGCCAGCAGCCGCGGTAATACGGAGGGTGCAAGCGTTAATCGGAATTACTGGGCGTAAAGCGCACGCAGGCGGTCTGTCAAGTCGGATGTGAAATCCCCGGGCTCAACCTGGGAACTGCATTCGAAACTGGCAGGCTGGAGTCTCGTAGAGGGAGGTAGAATTCCAGGTGTAGCGGTGAAATGCGTAGAGATCTGGAGGAATACCGGTGGCGAAGGCGGCCTCCTGGACGAAGACTGACGCTCAGGTGCGAAAGCGTGGGGAGCAAACAGGATTAGATACCCTGGTAGTCCACGCTGTAAACGATGTCGATTTGGAGGTTGTGCCCTTGAGGCGTGGCTTCCGGAGCTAACGCGTTAAATCGACCGCCTGGGGAGTACGGCCGCAAGGTTAAAACTCAAATGAATTGACGGGGGCCCGCACAAGCGGTGGAGCATGTGGTTTAATTCGATGCAACGCGAAGAACCTTACCTGGTCTTGACATCCACAGAACTTGGCAGAGATGCCTTGGTGCCTTCGGGAACTGTGAGACAGGTGCTGCATGGCTGTCGTCAGCTCGTGTTGTGAAATGTTGGGTTAAGTCCCGCAACGAGCGCAACCCTTATCCTTTGTTGCCAGCGGTCCGGCCGGGAACTCAAAGGAGACTGCCAGTGATAAACTGGAGGAAGGTGGGGATGACGTCAAGTCATCATGGCCCTTACGACCAGGGCTACACACGTGCTACAATGGCGCATACAAAGAGAAGCGACCTCGCGAGAGCAAGCGGACCTCATAAAGTGCGTCGTAGTCCGGATTGGAGTCTGCAACTCGACTCCATGAAGTCGGAATCGCTAGTAATCGTGGATCAGAATGCCACGGTGAATACGTTCCCGGGCCTTGTACACACCGCCCGTCACACCATGGGAGTGGGTTGCAAAAGAAGTAGGTAGCTTAACCTTCGGGAGGGCGCTTACCACTTTGTGATTCATGACTGGGGTGAAGTCGTAACAAGGTAACCGTAGGGGAACCTGCGGTTGGATCACCTCCTTACCTTAAAGAACCTGCCTTTGCAGTGCTCACACAGATTGTCTGATGAAAAGAAAGAAGCAAGGCGTCTTGCGATTGAGACTTCAGTGTCCCCTTCGTCTAGAGGCCCAGGACACCGCCCTTTCACGGCGGTAACAGGGGTTCGAATCCCCTAGGGGACGCCACTTGCTGGTTTGTGAGTGAAAGTCACCGGCCACCGTATCTCAAAACTGACTCACGAGTCATGTTTGAGATATTTGCTCTTTAAAAATCTGGATCAAGCTGAAAATTGAAACACAGAACAGTGTGAACTGTTCTGCGAGTCTCTCAAATTTTCGCAACTGAGGATGTTTCACGAAACATCTTCGGGTTGTGAGGTTAAGCGACCAAGCGTACACGGTGGATGCCCTGGCAGTCAGAGGCGATGAAGGACGTGCTAATCTGCGAAAAGCGCCGGTAAGGTGATATGAACCGTTATAACCGGCGATGTCCGAATGGGGAAACCCAGTGTGACTCGTCACACTATCATTAACTGAATCCATAGGTTAATGAGGCGAACCGGGGGAACTGAAACATCTAAGTACCCCGAGGAAAAGAAATCAACCGAGATTCCCCCAGTAGCGGCGAGCGAACGGGGAGGAGCCCAGAGCCAGAATCAGCTTGTGTGTTAGTGGAAGCGTCTGGAAAGTCGCGCGATACAGGGTGACAGCCCCGTACACAAAAACGCACAGGTTGTGAGCTCGATGAGTAGGGCGGGACACGTGGTATCCTGTCTGAATATGGGGGGACCATCCTCCAAGGCTAAATACTCCTGACTGACCGATAGTGAACCAGTACCGTGAGGGAAAGGCGAAAAGAACCCCGGCGAGGGGAGTGAAAAAGAACCTGAAACCGTGTACGTACAAGCAGTGGGAGCACCCTCTGGGGTGTGACTGCGTACCTTTTGTATAATGGGTCAGCGACTTATATTCTGTAGCAAGGTTAACCGAATAGGGGAGCCGAAGGGAAACCGAGTCTTAACTGGGCGTTAAGTTGCAGGGTATAGACCCGAAACCCGGTGATCTAGCCATGGGCAGGTTGAAGGTTGGGTAACACTAACTGGAGGACCGAACCGACTAATGTTGAAAAATTAGCGGATGACTTGTGGCTGGGGGTGAAAGGCCAATCAAACCGGGAGATAGCTGGTTCTCCCCGAAAGCTATTTAGGTAGCGCCTCGTGAATTCATCTCCGGGGGTAGAGCACTGTTTCGGCTAGGGGGCCATCCCGGCTTACCAACCCGATGCAAACTGCGAATACCGGAGAATGTTATCACGGGAGACACACGGCGGGTGCTAACGTCCGTCGTGAAGAGGGAAACAACCCAGACCGCCAGCTAAGGTCCCAAAGTCATGGTTAAGTGGGAAACGATGTGGGAAGGCCCAGACAGCCAGGATGTTGGCTTAGAAGCAGCCATCATTTAAAGAAAGCGTAATAGCTCACTGGTCGAGTCGGCCTGCGCGGAAGATGTAACGGGGCTAAACCATGCACCGAAGCTGCGGCAGCGACACGAATGTGTTGTTGGGTAGGGGAGCGTTCTGTAAGCCTGCGAAGGTGTGCTGTGAGGCATGCTGGAGGTATCAGAAGTGCGAATGCTGACATAAGTAACGATAAAGCGGGTGAAAAGCCCGCTCGCCGGAAGACCAAGGGTTCCTGTCCAACGTTAATCGGGGCAGGGTGAGTCGACCCCTAAGGCGAGGCCGAAAGGCGTAGTCGATGGGAAACAGGTTAATATTCCTGTACTTGGTGTTACTGCGAAGGGGGGACGGAGAAGGCTATGTCATCCGGGCGACGGTTGTCCCGGTTTAAGCGTGCAGGTGTGTGTTCCAGGTAAATCCGGTTCACTTTAACACTGAGGCGTGATGACGAGGCACTACGGTGCTGAAGTGACAAATGCCCTGCTTCCAGGAAAAGCCTCTAAGCATCAGGTAACACGAAATCGTACCCCAAACCGACACAGGTGGTCAGGTAGAGAATACCAAGGCGCTTGAGAGAACTCGGGTGAAGGAACTAGGCAAAATGGTGCCGTAACTTCGGGAGAAGGCACGCTGATACGTAGGTGAAGCGGTTTACCCGTGGAGCTGAAATCAGTCGAAGATACCAGCTGGCTGCAACTGTTTATTAAAAACACAGCACTGTGCAAACACGAAAGTGGACGTATACGGTGTGACGCCTGCCCGGTGCCGGAAGGTTAATTGATGGGGTTATCCGTAAGGAGAAGCTCTTGATCGAAGCCCCGGTAAACGGCGGCCGTAACTATAACGGTCCTAAGGTAGCGAAATTCCTTGTCGGGTAAGTTCCGACCTGCACGAATGGCGTAATGATGGCCAGGCTGTCTCCACCCGAGACTCAGTGAAATTGAACTCGCTGTGAAGATGCAGTGTACCCGCGGCAAGACGGAAAGACCCCGTGAACCTTTACTATAGCTTGACACTGAACATTGAGCCTTGATGTGTAGGATAGGTGGGAGGCTTTGAAGCGTGGACGCCAGTCTGCGTGGAGCCAACCTTGAAATACCACCCTTTAATGTTTGATGTTCTAACGTGGACCCGTGAACCGGGTTGCGGACAGTGTCTGGTGGGTAGTTTGACTGGGGCGGTCTCCTCCTAAAGCGTAACGGAGGAGCACGAAGGTCAGCTAATCCTGGTCGGACATCAGGAGGTTAGTGCAATGGCATAAGCTGGCTTGACTGCGAGCGTGACGGCGCGAGCAGGTGCGAAAGCAGGTCATAGTGATCCGGTGGTTCTGAATGGAAGGGCCATCGCTCAACGGATAAAAGGTACTCCGGGGATAACAGGCTGATACCGCCCAAGAGTTCATATCGACGGCGGTGTTTGGCACCTCGATGTCGGCTCATCACATCCTGGGGCTGAAGTAGGTCCCAAGGGTATGGCTGTTCGCCATTTAAAGTGGTACGCGAGCTGGGTTTAGAACGTCGTGAGACAGTTCGGTCCCTATCTGCCGTGGGCGCTGGAGAATTGAGGGGGGCTGCTCCTAGTACGAGAGGACCGGAGTGGACGCATCACTGGTGTTCGGTTGTCATGCCAATGGCACTGCCCGGTAGCTAAATGCGGAAGAGATAAGTGCTGAAAGCATCTAAGCACGAAACTTGCCCCGAGATGAGTTCTCCCTGAGACTTTGAGTCTCCTGAAGGAACGTTGAAGACGACGACGTTGATAGGCCGGGTGTGTAAGCGCAGCGATGCGTTGAGCTAACCGGTACTAATGAACCGTGAGGCTTAACCTTACAACGCCGAAGATGTTTTGGCGGAAGAGACGCAATAATCAGCCTGATACAGATTAGATTGACAGACCGGAAGGTGTGTTGATGACAGAATTTGCCTGGCGGCACTAGCGCGGTGGTCCCACCTGACCCCATGCCGAACTCAGAAGTGAAACGCCGTAGCGCCGATGGTAGTGTGGGGTCTCCCCATGCGAGAGTAGGGAACTGCCAGGCATCAAATTTAGTGTGCTGATATGGCTCAGTTGGTAGAGCGCACCCTTGGTAAGGGTGAGGTCCCCAGTTCGACTCTGGGTATCAGCACCAGTTATAACGGTTAAAGTTCGGCACTTAGAAAAGAATTTGCCTGGCGGCACTAGCGCGGTGGTCCCACCTGACCCCATGCCGAACTCAGAAGTGAAACGCCGTAGCGCCGATGGTAGTGTGGGGTCTCCCCATGCGAGAGTAGGGAACTGCCAGGCATCAATTAAAACAAAAGGCCTCGTCGAAAGACGGGGCCTTTTGTTTTGTACCGATCTCAGATCGTTGATATACAGGCAATAAAAAAGCCACCTGCACAGGTGGCTTTCACTAAAACGGTTTGACTGACTAATGGATAACCTGCGACAGGAACGCACGAGTACGTTCTGATTTCGGGTTCGCGAAGAATTCTTCTGGTGGTGCCTGCTCCACGATTTCACCGCGATCCATAAAGATCACCCGGTCAGCAACAGTACGGGCAAATCCCATTTCATGCGTTACACACAACATTGTCATGCCTGACTGAGCCAGTCCGATCATGGTATCCAGTACCTCTTTTACCATCTCCGGATCCAGTGCAGAAGTAGGTTCATCGAACAACATAATCTTCGGCTTCATGCAAAGCGAACGGGCAATAGCCACACGCTGCTGCTGCCCACCGGAAATTTGCCCCGGGAACTTATGCGCATGCTCGGCAATACGCACACGTTCCAGGTAGTGCATTGCCAGCGCTTCAGCTTCTTTCTTCGGCATCTTACGCACCCAAACAGGTGCCAGCGTACAGTTTTGCAGTACCGTAAGATGAGGGAATAAATTGAAATGCTGGAACACCATACCGACTTCCTGACGGATTTTCTCAATATTGCGGATATCTTCGTTCAGCTCGATGCCATCTACGACAATCCGTCCTTGTTGATGTTCTTCAAGATGATTAATACATCGGATGGTTGTCGATTTTCCTGAGCCGGAAGGGCCGCAAAGCACAATGCGCTCGCCCTGTTTCACATTCAGATTGATATCTCTCAGGACGTGGAATTGCCCATACCATTTGTTCACATTCTCGAGCGTAATCATCGCGTCGCCAGATTGCATAATTGTATTACTCATGGGGATCCTCAGTGCGGTGTACGCCCGGTGTTAAAGCGCTTCTCCAGATGCTGGCTATAGCGCGACATGCTAAAACAAAAAATCCAGTAAACTAACGCTGCAAAGACATAACCTTCAGTCGACATACCAAGCCATGCGGGATCCACTGTGGCCTGCTGTACGCTACTGAACAGATCAAACAGACCGATGATGATCACCAGACTGGTATCTTTGAACAGTGCAATAATGGTATTCACCAGTCCCGGGATCACCAGCTTCAAGGCCTGCGGTAAGATCACTAAGCCCTGCGTTTTCCAGTAACCCAGCGCCAGTGATTCTGCCGCTTCGTATTGCCCCTTCGGCAGTGCCTGCAAACCGCCACGGACCACTTCAGCCACGTAAGCCGACTGGAACAGGATCACCCCGACCAGCGCACGAATCAGCTTATCTATACTCGTCCCTTCAGACATAAACAGCGGCAGCATGACGGAGGACATAAACAGAACAGTGATCAGCGGAACACCGCGCCAAAACTCAATAAAGACGACAGACAGCACTCGCACAACGGGCATCTTCGAACGACGACCCAACGCCAGCAAAATGCCGAGTGGTAATGCGCCGGCAATCCCCACTGATGCAATAATCAGCGTCAGGGTTAAACCGCCCCACTGACGGGTCTCAACACGATCCAACCCAAGAAACCCGCCAAACATCAGCCACCAGACCACAATCGGATAGACGATGGCCCAACAGGCGATATAGCGGCCACGGCGCGGCAACGCTTTCCAGAACATGGGGGCAATAGAGAGCAGACCCACAAGCAACGCCAGGTTAATACGCCAGCGCTGATCGTGAGGATAAAGACCATACATAAACTGGCCAAAACGCTCATGAATAAACACCCAACAGGCTCCCGCTTTCGTGCAATCCGCACGGGTGGAACCCACCCAGTTTGCCTGAAATAGTGTCCATTCCAGCAAAGGCGGGATCAATTCCCACATCAACCACAGACAAAAAAGCGTCAGCAGAGCGTTAGACCAACTGGAAAAGAGATTTTTCCGCACCCATAACACAATACCGCTACTGCCTGCCGGTGTCGGGCGCGTAGCAGGAGACAGAATAGCTTTTGTCATCTTCGTTCCTTAGCGCTCAATCAGTGCAATGCGACGGTTATAGATGTTCATCAGCAGGGAAATCGACAGGCTGATAAGCAGGTAAACAGACATCGTGATAGCAATTGTTTCAATGGCCTGCCCCGTCTGGTTTAGTACCGTACCGGCAAACAGCGACACCATATCCGGGTAGCCGATAGCAGCGGCCAGAGAGGAGTTTTTCGCAATATTCAGGTACTGGCTGGTCAGCGGGGGAATAATCACACGCAACGCTTGCGGAATAATGACCTGGCGCAGCGTCACCGGATTCGGCAACCCCAGCGAGCGAGCCGCTTCGTGTTGCCCATGAGGGACAGACTGGATGCCAGAGCGAATAATCTCGGCGATAAACGCAGAGGTATACACCGACAGCGCAATGGTCAGTGCCGCCAGTTCCGGGATCAGCACCATACCACCGCGGAAGTTAAATCCGCGCAGCTCCGGTATTTCCCAATGCAATGCAGCACCGAACACCCAATGTGCCAGCAGCGGCAGTCCAATGATTAACCCCAGCGCAGTCGGCCATGTTCTGCGTAATTGCCCGGTTTTAATCTGGTGTGCTTTATTAAAGCGGAACAGACCGACAGCGGCGATCAACGCAATCACAATGGCGACAATAAATGGCAGTACACCCTCGCCCATCTGGGGGGAAGGAATATACAACCCACGGTTGCTCAGAAAGACGAGATCCATTGCGCTGACTGCCTGGCGGGGGCCTGGCAAATTACGCAGCACCGCAAAGTACCAAAAGAAAATCTGCAATAGCGGCGGGATGTTGCGGAAAGTTTCGATATAAATCGTCGATAACTTACGCAGTAACCAGTTTTCTGAAAGACGCGCAAGGCCCAGGAAAAAGCCAAGGAAAGACGCGAAAACAATACACAATGCGGAGACCAGCAGCGTATTAAGCAGGCCAACAAGAAACACACGGCCATAGGTATCGCCCTGCTCATAATCGATAAGATGTTGAACAATACCAAAACCGGCGGCGCGGTCGAGGAAGGCAAAGCCGGAGGTGATCCCGCGATTATTCAGGTTAGTAACAGTGTTGTGTATCAAATAGATGGCAATAGCGACCACGGCCACAATCGCAATAATTTGAAACAGCCAGGCGCGAACCGCAGGGTTTGAAAGGGAAATAGCGCCTTTCACGGTTGGGCGGCGATGGGACATAGGGAAAACCTCAGTAACCATGACTCTGGGCTGGGCGTCACGCGGGGTGACGCCCGTTACAGCACTTACAAATTAGCGTACCGGCGGAGCGTACTGGATGCCGCCGTTGTTCCAGAGATTGTTCTGGCCACGTTTGATTTTCAGCGCGCTCTCAGAACCGACGTTACGTTCGAACACTTCAGAGTAGTTACCGACTTTCTTGATGATGTTATAAGCCCATTTATTATCCAGCTTCAGGTCCTTGCCGAAGTCGCCCTCTTTGCCCAGCAGGTGCGCCATATCCGGCGTGGCCGGGTTCGCCGCTTTCTCGTCGACGTTCTTCGAGTTGATGCCCATTTCTTCGGCATTCAGCATGGCGAACAGCGTCCAGCGAACGATGGAGAACCAGTCATCATCACCGCGGCGAACAACCGGACCCAAAGGCTCTTTCGAGATCACTTCCGGCAGTACGATCCACTCGGCAGGGTTGCTCAGTTTAATACGCAATGCATACAGCTGAGACTGGTCAGACGCCAGCGTATCGCAACGACCTGATTCCAGCGCTTTTGCCGATTCGTCGGAGCGGTCAAACGTGACCGGCGTATATTTCATATTGTTGGATTTGAAATAATCCGCCACGTTCAGCTCGGTGTCGGTGCCAGCCTGAATACAAACGGTTGCGCCATCAAGCTCTTTGGCGCTTTTCAGACCCGCTTTGTTATGCGTCAGGAAGCCGATACCGTCATAATAGGTGACGCCAGTAAAGGAAAGACCCATACCGCCGTCGCGTGAGGAAGTCCAGGTGGTGTTACGTGAGAGCATATCCACTTCGCCGGACTGCAACGCCGTAAAACGCTCTTTTGCGGTCAGCGGGGTGTATTTAACTTTTGTATCGTCACCGAATACGGCGGCGGCAACGCCGCGGCAAACGTCCACGTCGATACCGGTGAATTTACCGCTCGCATCCGCGTAGGAGAAGCCAGGCAGACCGTCGCTGATACCGCATTGTACAAAGCCTTTCTTTTTCACGGCATCCAGCGTTGTGCCCGCGTGCGCCTGGTTTGCAATGGCAAACAGCACGCTGGCGGCGGCCAGGCTGGCGATCATCATCTTTTTCATAATGCATCCTGTGTGGCGAAAATTTATCGTTATATAAGGCGTCCGGGAAACGCCTGAAACCTGTCTGTGGCTATGGCCATACTCTTTAAAGCAAAGGTAGTGCCAGTTTTGCGGACAGCACATTTGAGGGTGCTGAACACGCAATATTGAGAGTGTAGACAGTAAAAAATAAAACTTTTGCCCTGTGCTGGTGCAAAACTATAACCTGCGCCACAAAATGGAGCAAAAAAGGAACATCTGTTACCTGGAATTAACAGACAAGCTTCCAGGGTGAATATAAGCAAAATATTGAATGGCATCGCTTTGTGAAATGAATCACGTCCTGGCGCAAAGGAAATAAAAAAGAGGGGATTTTACCGGCAGGATGAAAAGGACGTTTTCTTTTATTGCTTCTTTGTGAAGCCAAAAATTTACGCCTGAGGAAATCGTTGCACTGTTATAAAGCAAAAGCGCGGGGGGCGCCGCGCTTTCGTGAGATCATTTGGTTAAGGCCACTATACCCAACGTCAGGCCTGCCAGTGCGGCTGCGCCACCGGCTATTGCCCCGGCGGTTTCCCAATTGTCCTGGGTGGTCCCTTTCATACAGGTATTGGTGTGTACCAGACGGCCTTGATCGTCGTAAACCGGTACACAAGGAGAATCGTGAGCGCAGCCAGCCAGAACAGTAGACAGCAACGCAATGGAAATGAATTTTTTCATGATGTTACCTCGAAATAATCACGATTCCCGGTATCGATAATAGCGATACCCGTCCAGAACCGATGCCATTATTTTACCATTGGCATAGTGGCTTGCTGTGTAGTAATAATCTCAAAGTATGTGCAGTGTAAACATCATGGAGGTAAAACCGGATAGTAGGAACAATCGTGCAGAAAAGATGAATCGTAAATAAACGATATATCCTTTAGTGGCATTAATGACAGTCTGGTGAGACATAAATCCCTTGTTACCGCGAGAATAATAAAAAAATATCCGCCCAGGTTAAATAACAACGCCACAGGCGTTTTTATTTAACCTGTTCATTTTCCTTCGTGAATATTTTCATCGGGATGTATGTAGGCTTCTGCGGTAATGGATTCAGCGCTCACAGGCTTCCCCAGTAAATAACCTTGCAGGGTATTACAGCCGAGTTCGGTGAGGAACGCGCGCTGCTCTTCCGTTTCCACCCCTTCGGCGACCACTTTCAGATTCAGCGTTTTTGCCAGCGCCACGATGGCAGAGACTATCGTGGCGTCATCGCCTTTACGACTGAGTTCACGTACAAATGCGCGATCGATTTTTAACTCACTGGCCGGCAGGCGTTTCAGATACAGCAGGCTGGAGTAACCAGTACCGAAATCATCAATAGACGCCTTCACACCCAATTCAGTCAGTTTTGTTAGCACCCGCACGCTCTCGTCCGGGTTGTTCATCGCAGTGGTTTCCGTCACTTCAAGGATCAGCTTGTCCGCTGGCACATCATGCTTCTTGAGCGTGGCAATAATGGTCTCGACCAGTGCGGATTGCTCAAACTGAAGCGTTGAGAGATTCACTGCAATTGACCATACCAGACGGCCCTGCTTGCGCCATTCGCTAAGCTGTCGGCAGGCTTCGTCTACCACCCAGTTGCCCAAGGGGACAATGAGCCCGGTTTTTTCGGCCAAAGGGAGAAACACATCCGGCGTCAGGCGACCCCTTTGTGGATGATCCCAGCGCAGGAGCGCCTCAAAACCAATCACCGGGCCTGAAGGGGCGTTGAATTTAGGTTGATACACCAGACGAAATTCCTGATGTTCCAGCGCAGACCATAAATCATTGAGCAAGTGGAGTTGCGTTTGTGCCAGCGCATTCATTGACGGCTGGAAAAAATGATAGCCATTACGCCCCATATGCTTAGTGTGGTACATCGCTGCATCGGCGTTGAACATCATCTCACGCTCATTCTTACCGTCATGCGGATACAGCGCGATGCCCACGCTTAGCGTGACCATGACATCATAGGGATCGATGTTGAACGGTTTATCAATAACATGCACCAGGGAATTGGCAAGGGTGGCCGCTTCATCAGGCGCACTGACTTCGACCAGTAAGACGAATTCGTCGCCGCCGATTCGCGCCAGCGTATATTGTCCTTTTAGCTGTTGCGTCAGGCGGTCAGTCACTGCAATCAGAAGCTTATCGCCGACATCATGGCCCCAGGCGTCGTTAACGGTTTTAAAACCATCAAGATCCATAAACATCAGGGCAAAACAGGATCTTTCGCGGTTGGCTTTCGTAATGGCCTGCTCAAGGCGGTCTTCCAGTAATACGCGGTTAGGTAAACGGGTAAGCGTATCGTGCAGGGCCAGGCGCGCCAGTTCACGATTAGCTGCAGCCAGTGACGTCGCAAGCAACGACGTGCGGGCCTGCAGACGCGCATCGAACATCGACACCAGTAACGTAATGCCCAGCACCGAGAACGCCATCATACTGACCAGAATCGCCAGCCAGTTATTGCTAAAACCGCTATTCCCCATGATGTGCTGCTGGGGAAATTGCGCAGCTGTCATCCCGGTGTAATGCATTCCGGCAATCGCAATCCCCATCAGAATGGCGGCACCAAAGCGCATTAATGCCACTTGCGCGGCCTCATGGCGTAAACGGAAAGTGAGCCACAACGCGGCAAAAGATGCCGCCAGTGCAATCACTACCGACAAGGCGACCCAGTTCATATTCCAGACAATAGCCGGTGAGACCTGCAAGGCGGCCATCCCGGTATAATGCATCGCGACAATGCCAAGCCCCATCACAATAGAACCGGGGATCAGGCGCTGTAGATTGAGTCGTGGCGCGCTAACCAGCCAAAGCGCGAACAGTGAGGAGCCAATGGCAATGAACATGGATATAACGGTAAGCAGCGGTTCGTAGCGCATACTCATTGATATATCCATGGCCAGCATACCGATAAAATGCATCGCCCAGATGCCGATCCCCATTGCGATACCGCCGCCTGTTAACCAGATCCAGGCTGACGCACCCGTACTGGTGGAGACGCGACCGGCCATGTTCAATGCAGTATAAGAGGCCAGGATGGCGACGATAAAAGAAACAACAACCAGGATATAGTCGTATTGGCTAACCAGCATGATGTCATCAACTCATTCACTAAGGGCGTTACGCATTACTGCCGTCGTCGGGCGAAAAGGGCTGAGACATTGTCATCGTAAGGGATGGCTCAAAGCGATTTAAACCCCAGCGTTAGCCGGGGCGAAAGCGGTATTGTCGCGAGTTTCCGCCACTTACAAGCTTTCGCAGTTCACCAGTTTGAGTGGGTTCACGGAGTTCATATTGCGGCACTTATCCATTTCGGTCGTCAGATACTCAATCCATTGCATGATTACGACATCCAGAATCAGGATCGACAGAGCGAAAGCTACCAGCCACCAATATTTGCGAATCATCCCGTGTTTCCCTATCTTGCAACCATTTGCTGAAAATATACATGAAACCACGACGGTGAAAAGACGAGGAAAGCGGGGTTTTGTGGGGTATTTCAGGCAATAAAAAAGGCGCTTCCCCATGCCGGTTAGCGCCTTTTTATCAATACAACTCACTGATTGAAAATCAGTTCATGCCGTATTTTTTCAGTTTTTTACGCAGCGTGCCGCGGTTGATGCCCATCATCAGCGCCGCGCGGGTCTGATTACCACGGGTGTATTGCATCACCATGTCCAACAGTGGCTGTTCTACTTCAGCCAGTACCAGCTCATACAGGTCATTAACATCCTGACCATTCAGTTGAGCAAAATAGTTCTTCAGTGCCTGTTTTACCGAATCACGGAGCGGTTTTTGGGTTACCTGATCCTGAGAGTTAACGGTAGAAACGGTCAGTACGTCAGAATTTACGCGTTGTTCGAACATAGTTCTGTCAGCTCTTTATTTCTGTTTACGCAAAATTTTCGAAGTATGCCTCCAACGCCTCCAGCTGTTCGCTGGCATCCTCAATGGCGTTGAATGTGCGCCGAAACTGGTCATTCGGAGCGTGCTCCTGGAGATACCAGGAGACGTGTTTACGCGCGATTCGGTAACCTTTTGCCTGACCATAAAAGTCATGCAGTTCCCGAACGTGCGCGCAAAGCAAGCGCTTAACCTCTGCCAAAGGCAGCGGGGCCAGCAGCTCCCCAGTGTCCAGATAATGCTGGATTTCCCGAAAGATCCAGGGTCTTCCCTGAGCTGCACGGCCTATCATCAGGGCATCCGCCCCCGTATAGTCGAGCACAGCTCTGGCTTTAAGCGGGTCAGTAATGTCGCCATTCGCGATAATCGGAATGGAAACTTTCTGCTTAACTGCCCGAATACTGTCGTATTCAGCTTCTCCATTGAACAAACAGGCGCGGGTGCGTCCATGAATGGTCAGAGCCTGGATACCACAATCTTCAGCCAGTTGGGCAATTTCTACGCAGTTACGGTGTTCCGGAGCCCAACCCGTGCGAATCTTCAGCGTAACGGGAACATCCACTGCATTCACCACCGCGGACAGGATCGACTTCACCAGATCCGGGTATTGCAGCAGGGCTGAACCTGCCAGCTTACGATTCACCTTTTTGGCCGGGCAGCCCATATTGATATCAATAATCTGGGCGCCGCTTTCCACGTTAATACGTGCGGCTTCCGCCATTTCATCCGGGTCGCTACCTGCAATTTGCACGGTGCGAATACCGGGTTCATCAATGTGCACCATCCGCAATCGGGACTTGTCGCTTTCCCAAACCTGCGGGTTAGACGACATCATCTCGGATACGGTCAGACCGGCTCCCATCTCGTAGCACAACGTCCGGAATGGCCTGTCAGTAATGCCAGCCATCGGCGCTGCGATCAGGCGATTTCTGAGCTGGTGGTGTCCGATGCGCATGAGTTAAGAAATGACCATACTGTGACTGCAAGGCGGCGTATATTACGCATTTTTCGCACGAGATGAAAGGCCAAACTTTGAGCAATCCTCTGTTGTAGATCAAGGAATCGCCAGCAATGGCAGGGGTTCAAAATATTAAACCATATTTTTCATTAGGTTACTGGAAAGAGAAAAATTTTGTTAAGGAGATAAATTCACACAAGTAATCGTTTTTTACCGGGGAATAAGCAGGGGGATTGCTTTTATTTCGCGCAAAAAAGGCGGGTTTTGCGAACCTGCTCGCAATTTTTGACCTGACATTTTTTGGGATTATTCGACAACCCTGTGGCGTTTGAGGATGACTTGCGGTTGGGGAAAGGCGAAAAAGACGAAGCGACATGAAAACGTGGCCCGCAGGCCACGCTGAGAAGATTATTTTTTCTGACCGGTGATGCGGCACCACTCCTCTTTCTCCACCACCGGATCGAGGGTGAAGATGTCGGCATAGGCTTCACAGACACTATCTGCCTGGCTGGCAAGGATACCAGAAAGGCCCAGTAAACCGCCCTCAACGGGCAGCACGCTGATTAACGGTGCCAGTTCACGCAACGGGCCTGCCAAGATATTGGCGACCACGACGTCGGCCTGCATCGCTTCTGGCTGATCGTGTGGCAGATAGAGTTCCAGACGTTCTGATACCCCATTACGCTCTGCATTATCGCGGCTTGCCTGGATGGCCTGCGGATCGATATCAATACCGATCGCTTTTGCTGCGCCAAGCTTGAGGGCGGCGATCGCGAGGATCCCTGAGCCACAACCAAAGTCGATCACTGTCTTGCCTGCCAGATCCAGGCTATCGAGCCATTGCAGACAGAGTGACGTTGTTGGGTGGGTGCCCGTGCCAAAGGCCAGGCCCGGATCGAGCATCACATTAACCGCATTAGGGTCCGGGACATCGCGCCAGCTTGGGCAGATCCACAAACGCTCGCCAAAACGCATCGGGTGGAAGTTATCCATCCATTCGCGCTCCCAGTCTTTATCTTCCAGTTGCTCAATCTTGTGGACGAAACCTTCACCCAGTAGTGGGTGGCAAGCGAGTTGGGCGATAACGTCATTCATCTCGGTTTCGGCATCGAACAGGCCGATAACATCGGTATCGCCCCACAGGCGCGTTTCGCCCGGCAATGGCTCGAACACCGGCGTATCATGCGTGTCCTGGAAAGTAATGGAAACGGCACCCGCTTCCATCAGGGCATCGCTCAGCTCTTCGGCGTTAGCGCCGGTGGTGTTCAGTTTCAGTTGGATCCAGGGCATGTCTTAACTCTTTATTGATTAACAGAGATAGTCGGAGCCTGCGACGCCGGTTGACCAAAACGGTTCCCGACAACGAAAGCCAGCAAACTTAACAGTAACGAGGGCACAATCGGGTGGAAGCCCAGGTATTGAATATTAAAGGTGGCGAGCACGGCATACAGCACACCGCCGACAATCATCGCGCTGAGCGCGCCCACCGCGTTCGCGCGTTCCCAGTAAAGCCCCAGCACCAGCGGCCACAAGAACACGGCTTCCAGCCCGCCAAATGCCAGCAGGTTTAGCCAAATGATCATTTCCGGCGGCCGCCATGCCGCCAGCATCATCAGGATCCCAAGCACCAGGGTGGTGATCGTGGAGATGCGTTTCAGACGCTGCTCATGATGTATTTTAGTCGGCTGCGCGTTGAGCCAGAGATCTTTCACGATCGTTGCAGAAGCCTGTAACAGATGCGCATTCACGTTCGACATGATCGCCGCCATCGGTGCTGCGAGGAACAGACCCGCCGCCCATGGCGGCAGCACTTCAACCATCAACGTCGGGATCACGAGATCCGGTACCGACAGATGTGGCAGCACGGCACGGCCCAGTGCGCCCGCCAGATGCATACCGAGCATTAACAGTGCAATGACAACAGTGCCAATGACAATGCCGCGATGCACGGATTTACTGTCTTTATACGAGATGCAGCGTACAGCGGTATGTGGCAGGCCAATCACACCGAAACAGACCAGCACCCAGAATGAGGTCATAAATGCCGGCGTGAGAATATCCGATGCGCCATGCGGGCTGACCAGTTTGGGATCGATATGTTGCAGGGTGTCGACTGCATTATGCAGGCCTCCTGCGGCATGGATCACACCGACCAGCAGCACCAGAGTGCCGATCAGCATCACCATCCCTTGCATTGTGTCGTTCAAAACGCTGGCGCGGAAGCCGCCAAACGCGGTGTACAGCGCAATCGTAATGCCGAAGATCAGCAGCCCGGTTTCATATTTAATGCCGGCAGCGGTTTCCAGTAAACGCGCGCCGCCAATAAACTGCACCGCAATGGCGCCAACAAACGCCACCAACAGACTGACGCTGGCAATCCAGACCACCGCGCGGTTTTGGTAGCGCGCCATCAACATATCATTCAGGGTGATGGCGTTATAACGGCGCGCCAGTATGGCGAACTTCTTGCCAAGAATACCCAGCGACAACCAGATTGTCGGCACCTGGATCATCGCCAGCAGTACCCACCCCAGCCCGAATTTATAGGCAGCGCCTGGCCCGCCAATAAAAGAGCTGGCACTGACATAGGTGGCGGTCAACGTCATCGCCAGCACAAAGCCACCCATTGAACGGCTACCGAGGAAATACTCGCTCAGGAAGGTTCCACTGCTGCGCTGACGCATGGCGTAAAAAGAGAGGCCAAAAACCACAATTAAATAGATGACCAGTACGGCAATGATTTCATTCTGCATCGTTATCCTCCAGGGCGATATCGCGGAAGATAAAACGCACCATTCCCCAGCACAGCAAAATAAACACCAATGGCGTGAGCAGGCAGGCCAGCTCAAACCAGCGCGGCAGCCCGGTGAATCCCTGTACGGAATCGGGTATGTAAGCACATACTAACCAGGCAGCCAGATAAAGAAGGGTCAGCCACAGCGCCCAACGGGCTTCTTTGTGGGCCTGAACAAAACGCTTGTCCATTGTATTCCCTTGTGGATGAAGAAAGCGGGGATTGTACCCTATGGAAAAGATGAGGGGAGAGAAAAAGAAAAAAGGCCGGAAAATCCGGCCTGTTGCGCTGTTTACAGATTATTTTTCCTGCAAACCGAGTTTTTTCTCCAGGTAGTGGATATTGGTTCCACCGCGCTGGAAATTCTCGTCGCTCATAATACGCATCTGCAGATCAACGTTGGTTTTAATGCCGTCGATAATCAGCTCCTGCAACGCATTCTTCATACGTGCAATTGCCACTTCGCGGGTTTCACCAAAGCAAATCAGTTTGCCGATCATTGAATCGTAATACGGCGGGACAGTGTACCCGGCGTAAATGTGCGATTCCCAGCGTACACCAAAACCGCCCGGCGCGTGGAAACGCGTGATTTTACCCGGACTTGGCAGGAAGGTGTTCGGATCTTCGGCGTTGATACGGCACTCTACCGCATGGCCTTTAACCATCACGTCTTCCTGTTTGATGGACAGCGGCTGACCGGCGGCAATACGCAACTGCTCTTTGATCAGGTCAACACCGGTGATCATTTCCGTTACCGGGTGTTCAACCTGAATACGGGTGTTCATCTCAATGAAGTAGAACTCACCGTTTTCGAACAGGAACTCGAACGTACCCGCTCCGCGATAACCGATTTCAACACAGGCTTTCGCACAGCGTTCACCGATAAAGCGACGCAGTTCCGGTGTAATGCCCGGTGCAGGTGCTTCTTCAACCACTTTCTGGTGACGACGCTGCATAGAGCAGTCGCGCTCAGCCAGATAGATAGCGTTGCCCTGGCCGTCAGCCAGTACCTGGATCTCGACGTGGCGAGGATTTTCCAGGTATTTCTCCATGTACACCATGTCGTTGTTGAAAGCGGCTTTCGCTTCCGCACGGGTCATGGCGATAGACTGCGCCAGATCGGCATCTTTACGCACAACGCGCATACCGCGACCGCCACCGCCGCCGGAGGCCTTGATGATTACCGGGTAACCAATGCGTTTCGCATGGGCGCGGTTCACCTCGGTGTCATCGCCCAGCGGGCCATCAGAGCCCGGTACACATGGTACGCCAGCTTGTTTCATCGCGTTAATTGCCGACACTTTGTCGCCCATCAGGCGGATGGTTTCTGCTTTCGGACCGATGAAGATAAAGCCGGAACGCTCAACCTGCTCAGCAAAGTTAGCGTTTTCGGAAAGGAAGCCATACCCCGGGTGAATCGCAGCCGCGCCGGTGATTTCGGCAGCGGAAATGATTGCCGGGATATTCAGATAACTTTTTACGGACGGCGCCGGACCGATACAGACTGTTTCGTCCGCCAGCAGTACGTGTTTTAAATCGCGATCCGCAGTGGAATGCACAGCGACAGTCTTGATGCCCAGTTCTTTACAGGCACGAAGAATACGCAGTGCAATCTCGCCGCGGTTGGCGATAACAATTTTATCCAGCATGTGCGCCTCGTTACTCGATGACGACCAGCGGCTCGTCAAATTCAACCGGTTGGCCACTTTCAACCAGAATGGCTTTCACCACGCCTGCTTTATCGGCTTCAATCTGGTTCATCATTTTCATCGCTTCAACGATGCACAGGGTGTCGCCCACGTTGACTTTCTGGCCAACTTCACAGAACGCTTTCGCGTCCGGGCTCGGGGTACGATAGAAAGTCCCGACCATCGGGGAACGTACGATGTGACCACTGATTTCTGTCGCTGCCGGTGCTTCCATTGCTGGAGCAGCTGTCGGTGCTACAGCGTTAGACAGTGCAGGTTGTTGCATCATCGGTGCGGCATAAGCCTGCTGCATCACCGGGAAACCTGCATTCGGCGCGCTACGGCTGATGCGTACTGACTCTTCGCCTTCAGAAATTTCCAGTTCAGAGATGCCTGATTCTTCAACCAGCTCGATCAGTTTTTTAATCTTACGAATATCCATGAGTGGGTTCCGTACTCTTGTTTAGTGTGATTGTGACAAGCGTTTTACCGCTGTCTGTAAAGCGTATGAATAACCATCCGCACCCAATCCGCAGATAACGCCAGCGGCGATATCAGACAGATAAGAGTGGTGGCGGAATGGCTCCCGCGCATACACATTGCTGAGGTGGATCTCGATAAACGGGATGCCCACCGCCAGCAATGCATCGCGGATAGCGACGCTGGTGTGCGTAAATGCGGCCGGATTGATCAGGATAGAGTCCACGGTATCTTTAGCCTGATGAATACGGTCGATAATTGCGTACTCCGCGTTAGACTGAAAATGCGTCAGTTCCACATCAAGTGCTGCTGCTTCTGTACTCAACTGCTTAACAATATCGTTCAGCGTTAGCGAGCCATACGTCTCCGGCTCACGGGCACCGAGCATGTTAAGGTTCGGTCCGTTCAAAAGCAAAATGTGGAACTTGTCAGCCATTATGCTGCTATCTCCTGCGATTCGCCGGTAAAAAACAAAATATACCTTCGATGCGCGATTGTCACCTTTTCAGAGGCTAAAAACCCCTGTCAGGAAAACCAAAGTCGCACATTATAACGATTTCGTAGCATTTGGCAGCTAAATACTGGTCTTATCAGGGAAGATTATCCATCACCGCCAGCAACATGGCTGTGAATGATAGAAGATCTGCGGGAAAGTGCACAGAATGAGACGTTAATGCCACCATTGGCGGAACTTCTTATAACGCCATGCTAATAGCGCCACGGCGATGATGGCATAGATCACGGGCTGTGGTGAGAGAATCTTCACTGACCAGAGATAGTGAATGGGGGCGAGGATCGCCACCAGATAGACGAAGTTATGCAATTGCTGCCAGCGTTTGCCCAATTTACGTTGCGCCCACTGCGTTGAGGTGACTGCCAGCGCCAGTAAAATGAGCCAGCTTATCGCGCCGAGCATTAAATAGGGCCGCGTGGTCAGCTCCTGACCCAGTAACGTCAGATTGTTGATACCCAGTTCCAACAAGGTATAACTGGTCAGGTGCAGCGTCGCCCAGGCAAAGCACCATAATCCCAGCAGCCTGCGGGTGCGAATTAATAAAGGTTGTTTTGCATAACGCGCCAAGGGAGTGACCAGCAGCGTGGCTAACAGGAATTTTAGCGCCATTCGACCAGTAAAATGCTGAATATCTTTTGCCGGATCGGCGCTGAAATAGCCCTGGCTGGCAGCCCAAAACAGCCAGATAAAAGGCAATAACCCCGCCAGATGGAGGAGGACTTTAAGCCAGGTCACCTGTTTTGCCGTTAAACGCACTCAGAAATTCTCCCGTAAATCTAACCCACGATACAGCGAAGCTACCTCTTCAGCGTAGCCGTTAAAGAGTAACGTTGGCTGGCGTTTTACATCCAGCGCACCACCTGAACCAATAAAGCGTTCGGTGGCTTGCGACCAGCGAGGGTGGTCAACATGCGGATTCACGTTGGCGAAAAAACCATACTCATCGGGTGCCGACAGGTTCCATGTCGTGGGCGGGCGCTGGCTGGTCAGTTTAATACTGACAATCGACTTGATGCCTTTAAAACCGTATTTCCACGGCACCGTCAGGCGAATAGGTGCACCATTTTGTGGCGGCAGCGCTTTACCGTAAACGCCAACGGTGAGGAGTGTTAGCGGATGCATGGCTTCATCTATACGTAATCCTTCGACGTAAGGATACGCCAGGCCGCCGCCAATAAAGCGATCCTTCTGCCCTGGCATCTCTTCTGGCGCGTAGCGCGTCTGGAAGGCAACGTATTTTGCCTTGCTGGTGGGTTCAACCTGCGCCAGCAGTTTATGGAGCGGGAAGCCAATCCACGGCACCACCATTGACCAGGCTTCCACGCAACGCATCCTGTAAATGCGCTCTTCCAGCGGGAAGCGCGACGTCAGCGCATCATGGTCAAGGGTTAATGGTTTCGCGGCTTCGCCATCAATGGTTAATGTCCAGGGGTCGGTTTTCATCCCGCCAGCATTGGCAGCAGGGTCGGCTTTGTCCAGACCAAATTCGTAGAAGTTGTTATAACCGGTGACCTTATCTTCCGGCGTCAGCGCCAACGTGGATTGCCAGGCGTCCGGTTTACTGAAATCAAGGGCTTTACCGGATGGGGCTTTCGGGCGGTCATGGCCTTTAAACCAGTCCAGTAAATCAGCATGGCCGCTGGCAGGAAGGGTTAGCGCTGTTGCGCCAATGCCCAACATCTTCAGTACCTGTCGGCGTTGTAACATAAAAACGGATTCGGCAGTTACGTCGGCTTCGGTCAATTTTTTCTTCATGGCATCCTCCGCTACTTTCCTCTTAAGCATGGTGGAAACAATGCGTTAGTGCGAGTAGGAGTGTGTTACCAAACATTGTAAATTTAGCGTCTTAACTATCTCTTTGGCCTATTGATGATTGGCAAATAATTTCTGAGGTCTATACTCGCAATAATGAAATACGGTGCCATTTTATTGCCAGTCTCAGCAGGCTATCTCGGGGGCGTCACTACGCCGAAGTTAGTACTTACCAGGGTAACGTTATCCCGGCTGGAACCGTCTTGTTCTTTATATAAACGGAGTTAACACAGGGATGCGATTAACGACGAAATTCTCCGCATTTGTAACACTACTGACGGGATTGGCGATCTTCGTTACCCTGATTGGCTGTTCACTCAGTTTTTATACTGCTATCCAGAATAAGGTTGCTAACCGCGTACAAGCGGTAGCGGCCGTTGTTGATGCGCGTTTGATCTCCTCCTCACCCTCTGCTCTCTTGCATCAGCTTGATGAATTAATGGTGCCGGTAGACATCATCGGTATTGATGTCAAACAGGGCGAGCACGTTATCCTCAGTTACACTCGTAAAAGCACTTACCGCCCGGCAGGCAGCAATTATCAATACCGGGAGTTGCAGATTCCTTCGGTGAAAAACCCAGGATTTGTGATAACACTGGTCTATCAGGATCCAATGGCGAACTATTTTCGTTCGCTGCTGACGACCGCGCCGCTAACGCTGGCGATCGGCTTTATGATTGTCATTATCTTTTTGTCGGTGCGCTGGTTGCGCCGACAACTTTCCGGGCAGGAGTTGCTGGAAACACGCGCCACGCGGATCCTCAATGGCGAGCGAGGCCCGCAAGTCCGCGGCAGCATTTATGAATGGCCGTCGCGCACCAGCAGCGCGCTGGATGTGCTGCTGACGGATATCCAGTTCGCCAGCGATCAGCGTAGTCGTATGGATACGTTAATCCGCTCTTATGCCGCGCAAGATACCCGCACTGGCCTCAATAACCGTCTGTTTTTTGATAATCAGTTAGCGACCTTACTGGAGGACCAGGAAAAAGTCGGAGCGCATGGTGTGGTGATGATGATCCGCCTGCCGGATTTTGACCTGCTACGCGATAGCTGGGGATTGTCGGCAGTCCAGGAGCATCTCTTTGCGCTGATCAATTTACTCTCCACCTTTATTATGCGTTATCCTGGCGCGCTGCTGGCCCGTTATCATCGTAGTGATTTTGCGGTTCTGCTCCCACACCGCACGTTAAAAGAAGCGGAAAGTATCGCCGGGCAGATCCTCAACGCGGTGGATGGCTTGCCGCCGAGCAAAATGTTGACCCGTGAAGATATGATGCATATCGGGATTTGCGCCTGGCGCAGCGGGCAGTCCACCGAGCAGGTTATGGAGCACAGTGAAGCCGCCGCGCGCAATGCGGTGCTGCAAGGTGGTAATAGCTGGTCAGTGTATGATGACTCGTTACCAGAACAGGGGCGTGGCAATGTTCGCTGGCGCACGCTGATTGAGCAAATGTTAAGCCGGGGTGGGCCGCGTGTTTACCAGAAACCGGCGGTGAATCGTGACGGACAGGTGCATCATCGGGAATTAATGTGCCGTATTTACGACGGCGAGCAGGAAGTGATTGCCGAAGAGTATATGCCGATGGTGCTGCAATTTGGTTTATCCGAAGAGTATGACCGTCAGCAGGTGACACGACTGATTCCGTTTATCCGTTTCTGGCCGGAAGAAAACCTTGCTATGCAAGTGACGGTTGAGTCGCTGATCCGCCCGCGTTTTCAGCGCTGGGTGCGTGATACGCTAATGCAGTGCGAAAAATCGCAACGTAAACGGATTATTTTTGAACTTGCCGAGGCGGATGTTTGTCAACACATCAGCCGATTACAGTCAGTTGTGCGTTTGATCAATGCATTAGGCGCTCGCGTGGTGGTTAATCAGGCGGGGCTGACGTTGGTTAGCACCAGTTGGATTAAAGCGTTGGATGTTGAGTTATTAAAGCTGCATCCGGGGTTGGTCAGGAACATTGAAAAACGCACGGAAAACCAGTTGCTGGTTCAAAGCCTTGTGGAGGTGTGCAAAGGCACGCGTACGCGGGTTTTCGCCACGGGCGTCCGCTCCAGGGTGGAATGGCAGACGCTGGTGGAATGTGGCGTTGCGGGTGCGCAGGGGGATTTCTTCGCCGCTTCTCAAGCGCTCGATACCAATGTGAAAAAATATTCGCAAAGATATTCGGTTTGAACTGCTGTTTGAGCCGTTTTCACGTAGAATAATGCGCGCTGCTTTGTATGGGGGTGTGCTTGCCTGCCCGCCGGATCGTTGCGGCGTTTAAAAAGCCGGTTTGACCTTTGACAGGTTGTAAACGCAGGGTACTGGAACAGTTGGATTTTATCGCTTCCGGACGAAGTCATGTCGTTTTGCAACAAAGGAAACAAACTGCACTAATTTTCACCGTAGCAGACAGTTTTTGCGCCTTGTCGCTGCTGCGTGTGGTTGGTAAAGTAAGCGGATTTTGTTTCCGCCCCAGCTTTCAGGATTATCCCTCAGTATGTTGAAAAAATTTCGTGGCATGTTTTCCAATGACCTGTCCATTGACCTGGGTACCGCGAATACCCTGATTTATGTAAAAGGACAAGGCATCGTATTGAATGAGCCTTCCGTGGTGGCCATTCGCCAGGATCGTGCCGGTTCACCGAAAAGTGTAGCCGCTGTAGGTCATGAAGCGAAACAGATGCTTGGTCGTACGCCAGGCAATATCGCCGCTATCCGCCCGATGAAAGACGGCGTTATTGCTGACTTCTTCGTGACCGAAAAAATGCTGCAGCACTTTATTAAACAAGTGCACAGCAACAGCTTTATGCGTCCGAGCCCGCGTGTACTGGTTTGTGTTCCGGTTGGCGCGACCCAGGTTGAACGCCGTGCAATTCGTGAATCTGCTCAGGGTGCTGGCGCCCGTGAAGTGTTTCTGATTGAAGAACCGATGGCCGCCGCGATTGGCGCAGGCTTACCGGTTTCTGAAGCGACCGGTTCAATGGTTGTGGATATCGGTGGTGGTACCACCGAAGTGGCGGTTATCTCCCTGAACGGTGTGGTGTACTCCTCTTCCGTGCGTATCGGTGGTGACCGTTTTGATGAAGCGATTATTAATTATGTGCGCCGTAACTACGGTTCTCTGATTGGTGAAGCAACGGCAGAGCGCATCAAGCATGAAATCGGTTCTGCGTACCCGGGTGATGAAGTGCGCGAAATTGAAGTCCGTGGCCGTAACCTGGCTGAAGGCGTACCGCGTGGCTTCACGCTGAACTCCAACGAAATTCTGGAAGCGTTGCAGGAACCGTTGACGGGCATCGTAAGCGCTGTGATGGTCGCACTGGAACAGTGCCCACCGGAACTGGCGTCCGATATCTCCGAACGCGGTATGGTATTGACCGGCGGCGGCGCGCTGCTGCGTAACCTCGATCGCCTGTTGATGGAAGAGACAGGTATTCCAGTTGTAGTTGCAGAAGATCCACTGACTTGCGTAGCGCGTGGCGGCGGCAAGGCGCTGGAAATGATCGACATGCACGGCGGCGACCTGTTCAGCGAAGAATAGTCCGTGTCAGATTCGGAGCGCTATGTCGCTCCGAATCTGGCTGGCCTGAGAATACGCAAAGCCTATGAAGCCAATTTTTAGCCGTGGCCCGTCACTGCAGATTCGTCTTTTCCTGGCGGTCCTGGTGGCGCTCGGAGTCATTATTGCCGACAGCCGCCTCGGTACGTTCAGTCAAATCAGAACGTACATGGATACTGCCGTCAGTCCTTTCTATTTTATTTCTAACGGTCCTCGCGAATTATTAGACAGCGTTTCGCAAACGCTGGCCTCGCGCGATCAGCTTGAGCTTGAAAATCGGGCATTGCGTCAGGAATTGCTGCTGAAAAACAGCGAGCTGCTAATGTTAGGGCAGTATAAGCAGGAGAACGCGCGCCTGCGTGAACTGCTGGGTTCACCGCTGCGTCAGGATGAGCAAAAAATGGTGACCCAGGTTATTTCAACGGTGAATGACCCTTATAGCGATCAAGTGGTTATCGATAAAGGCAGCGTCAACGGCGTATATGAAGGTCAGCCGGTGATCAGCGATAAAGGCGTGGTGGGGCAGGTTGTCGCGGTAGCGAAACTCACCAGTCGGGTGCTGCTGATTTGCGATGCGACCCACGCATTGCCCATCCAGGTACTGCGTAATGATATCCGCGTGATTGCCGCTGGTAACGGTTGCACCGATGATCTCCAACTGGAACATCTGCCCGCGAACACCGATATCCGTGTCGGCGACGTGCTGGTGACCTCTGGCCTTGGGGGGCGTTTCCCGGAAGGTTATCCGGTGGCGGTCGTTTCCTCGGTCAAACTGGATACACAGCGTGCTTACACGGTGATTCAGGCGCGTCCAACCGCAGGTCTGCAACGTCTGCGTTATCTGCTGCTGTTATGGGGCGCGGATCGTAATGGTTCTAACCCAAGAACGCCGGAAGATGTCCATCGCGTCGCGAATGAACGTCTGCTGCAAATGATGCCGCAGGTGCTGCCTTCTCCGGATGTGATGGGGCCGCCAGCACCCATGCCAGCTCCTGCGACCGGCATGACGCAACCACCTCCCTCAGCCTCGACGGGAGGGCAATAGTGGCAAGTTACCGTAGCCAGGGGCGCTGGGTTATCTGGCTCTCGTTTTTCATTGCTCTGTTGCTTCAAATTATGCCCTGGCCGGATGACATCATTGTCTACCGGCCAAACTGGGTGCTGCTTATTCTGCTTTACTGGATCCTGGCGTTGCCGCACCGCGTAAATGTCGGTACGGGTTTCGCCATGGGTGCCATACTGGATCTGATTAGCGGATCCACACTTGGCGTACGTGCGTTGTCATTAAGCATTGTCGCCTATCTGGTCGCACTGAAATTTCAGTTATTCCGTAATCTGGCGCTCTGGCAACAGGCGCTGGTGGTGATGTTGTTGTCGTTGGCTACCGAAGTGATTGTCTTCTGGGCGGAATTTTTGGTGATTAACGTTTCGTTCAAGCCTGATATTTTCTGGAGCAGTCTTGTCAATGGCGTGCTCTGGCCATGGCTGTTCCTGTTAATGCGTAAAATTCGCCAGCAGTTCGCGGTGCAATAAAGGTTTTTATGACAGATATCTGGCTTGCTTCCGGCTCCCCTCGTCGTCAGGAACTGCTCACCCAGTTGGGCGTAACGTTCAGGCGCATTATTCCGGGCATTGAAGAACAGCGTCAGGCGCAGGAATCCGCCCGGCAATACGTAACGCGGCTGGCGCGAGAAAAAGCGCAGGCGGGCGTGGCGATGGCAACGCAGGATCTGCCGGTGTTGGGTGCCGATACCATCGTGATATTTAATGGTGAAGTGCTTGAAAAACCGAAAGACTCCTCGCATGCTGCCAGTATGTTGCGTCAGCTTTCCGGGCAAACACATCAGGTGATGACTGCGGTGGCGCTGGCGGACAGCCAGTATCTGCTCGATTGCCTGGTGGAAACGGAAGTGACCTTCAGAGTGTTGTCAGACGCGGATATCGCCGCTTATGTTGCCAGCGGCGAGCCACTGGATAAAGCGGGCGCCTACGGTATTCAGGGCGCTGGCGGCTGTTTCGTCAGGAAGATTAACGGTAGCTATCATGCCGTTATGGGGTTACCGCTGGTAGAAACCTGGGAATTGCTGAGCAATTTTAACGCACTGCGCGAGGGAAGAGATAATCATGACGGCTGAATTACTGGTCAACGTAACACCATCGGAAACACGCGTCGCGTATATTGACGGCGGTATCCTTCAGGAAATTCACATCGAGCGTGAAGCACGGCGCGGGATAGTAGGCAATATCTACAAAGGTCGGGTTAGCCGGGTTCTGCCGGGTATGCAGGCGGCTTTTGTAGATATTGGTCTGGAAAAGGCGGCATTCCTTCACGCTTCCGACATTATGCCGCACACTGAATGCGTCGCCGGAGAAGAGCAGAAGAACTTCACCGTCCGCGATATTTCCGAGCTGGTTCGTCAGGGACAGGATCTGATGGTGCAGGTGGTGAAAGATCCCCTCGGTACGAAAGGTGCACGCCTGACCACGGACATTACCCTCCCTTCACGTTATCTGGTGTTTATGCCAGGTGCTGCACATGTGGGGGTTTCCCAACGTATTGAAAGTGAAGCCGAGCGCGAGCGCCTCAAGCAGGTCGTGGCAGCCTATTGCGATGAGCAGGGCGGTTTTATCATTCGCACGGCGGCGGAGGGCGTATGTGAAGAGGATCTCGCCTCTGATGCGGCCTACCTGAAGCGCGTCTGGACCAAGGTGATGGAGCGCAAAAAGCGCCAGCAGTCGCGCTGCAAACTGTATGGCGAACTGGCGCTGGCACAGCGTGTGCTGCGCGATTTCGCCGATGCCCATCTCGACCGTATTCGCGTTGACTCCCGGCTGACATTTGAAGCGTTGCTGGAGTTTACTGCGGAGTACATCCCGGAGATGACCAGCAAGCTTGAGCACTACAGCGGGCGGCAGCCGATTTTCGATCTCTTTGATGTGGAAAACGAAATTCAGCGGGCGCTGGAGCGGAAAGTTGAGCTGAAATCGGGCGGTTATTTGATCATTGATCAGACCGAGGCGATGACCACGGTGGATATCAATACCGGTGCGTTTGTCGGCCATCGTAATCTCGACGACACTATCTTCAACACTAACATTGAAGCCACGCAGGCGATCGCCCGCCAGCTGCGTTTACGCAACCTCGGCGGCATTATCATTATCGATTTTATCGACATGAATAATGAGGATCATCGCCGTCGCGTACTGCATTCTCTGGAGCAGGCATTGAGCAAGGATCGGGTGAAAACCAGCATCAATGGTTTCTCCCAACTTGGGCTGGTGGAAATGACCCGCAAGCGCACGCGTGAAAGCGTGGAACATGTTCTGTGTAATGAGTGTCCGACCTGTCATGGCCGTGGCACCGTAAAAACGGTGGAAACCGTGTGCTATGAAATCATGCGCGAGATTGTGCGTGTGCATCATGCTTACGATTCCGATCGCTTCCTGGTTTACGCTTCTCCGGCGGTGGCCGAGACACTGAAAGGCGAAGAGTCACACGCGCTGGCGGAGGTGGAAATCTTCGTCGGTAAACAGGTCAAAGTACAAATCGAGCCGCTCTATAATCAGGAACAGTTCGACGTAGTAATGATGTGATTGCGCAGCGCGCTGCGACACGAGCGGGTCTGGTTGTTGGGTTGACAAGGAGAGAGGCGTGAGGCGACTGCCGGGGATATTGCTGCTTACAGGAGCGACGCTGATTGTCATCGTGGCGCTGCTGGTGAGTGGGTTACGCCTTGTCCTTCCCCATCTGGATAACTGGCGCCCGCAGATTCTGGCGCAGATCGAAGCCCGCACGGGGATAGTGGTGCAGGCCGGGCAGATTCAGGCGCGCTGGGAAAATTTCGGCCCTGAGCTGGAAGTGCGCGATATCCACGCCGCGATGAAAGACGGCAGCGACCTCTCCATTAAACGTGTAACCCTGGCGCTGGATATCTGGCAAAGCCTGCTGCACCTGCGCTGGCAGTTCCGCAATCTTACCTTCTGGCAACTGGTCGCACATACCAATACGCCGCTGCAACGTAACGATACGAGCGACACCCTTGAGACGGATCGCATGAGCGATCTGTTCCTGCGTCAGTTCGATCACTTTGATCTGCGTGACAGCCGCATCAGCTTCCTGACCCTTTCCGGTCAACGTGCCGAACTGGCGATCCCGCAATTAACCTGGCTCAACAGTAACGATAGACACCGTGCAGAAGGGCAAGTCAGTCTTTCCAGTCTGACCGGCCAACACGGCATTATGCAGGTGCGAATGGACCTGCGTGATGACAACGGGTTACTGAACAATGGGCGTGTCTGGTTGCAGGCGGATGATATCGATGTCAAACCCTGGCTTGGCGAATGGATGCGCGACAACGTTGCGCTCAATAGCGCGCGTTTCAGCCTGGAAGGCTGGATGGCGCTGAATAAAGGCGTGGTCGAAAGCGGCGATGTCTGGTTAAAGCGGGGCGGTGCCAGCTGGCAAGGGGATAACACGGTGCACCGGATGACGGTGGATAACCTTACGGTACATGTGTCGCGCCAGCAGCAGGGGTGGCAGTTTGATGTACCTGCCACACGCATTGCTATTGACGATCGTACCTGGCCGCAAGGTTCGCTGAGTTTTGCCTGGGTTCCGGCACAGCAGACTGGCGGTGCAGGCGGCGTTCAGAGCGATGAGTTACGCGTGCGTGCCAGCAATCTTGAGCTCAGCAGGCTGGAAGGATTGCTGCCGATTGCCGAAAAAATCTCGCCACAGCTCTACAACATCTGGGGCACGATGCAGCCCAGCGGACTGCTGGAACAGTTAGCGCTGGATATTCCGTTGCAGTCTCCCGGTAAAACGCGTTTCCAGGCGCGTTGGAAAGATATCGCCTGGAAACAGTGGCAGCTACTGCCAGGTGTGGAGCATCTGGGCGGAACACTTGAAGGGAGCATGGACGACGGGCGGTTGACCGTGAATATGGCGAAAGCAAAGATGCCGTATGAGACCGTGTTCCGCGCGCCGCTGGAGATTGAAAAGGGCGAGGCTACGCTGAACTGGCAGCAGAACGAGCACGGTTTTCAACTCGATGGGCGCAACATCGATGTGCAGGCCAATGCCATTCATGCTCATGGTGGTTTCCGTTATCTTCAGCCGCAGGATGATGAGCCCTGGCTCGGCATTCTGGCAGGGATCAACGTTACGGATGGCGGTCAGGCATGGCGTTATTTCCCGGAAAACTTGATGGGTAAAGCGTTGGTGGATTATCTCAGCGCCGCCATTCAGGGGGGGCAGGCGCAAGATGCCACGCTGGTCTATGGGGGCAACCCGCGTCTCTTCCCTTATAAACACAATGAAGGCCAGTTTGAAGTACTGGTACCGCTGCGTAACGCGACGTTTGCTTTCCAGCCTGACTGGCCGGCGCTGAAAAATCTCGATATTCAGCTCGATTTTATTAACGATGGCCTGTGGATGAAGAGCAATAACGTTGCGCTCGGCGGCGTGACGGCCAGTAATCTGACCGCGAATATCCCGGACTATGTAAAAGAAAAACTGCTCATCGATGCGGATATCAACGGGCCTGGCAAGGCGGTGGGACCCTATTTTAAAGAGACGCCGCTGCATGACTCTCTTGGCAACGCGCTGGAAGAGCTGCAAGTTGATGGCGACGTGAATGCTCGTTTACATCTTGATATCCCGCTGGACGGCGAGAGGACGACCGCCAAAGGCGAGGTCATGTTGCGTAATAACGGCCTGTTTATCAAACCGCTTAATAGCACTCTGAAGGATCTCAGCGGCAAATTCAGCTTTGTTAACGGCAATCTGCAGAGCGAGCCACTACAGGCCACCTGGTTTAACCAGCCGCTAAATGTGAATTTCTCAACCACCGAAGGCGACAAAGCCTATCAGGTGGCGGTGAATCTGGACGGTAACTGGCAGCCTGCGCGCACCGGCGTTTTACCCTCACAGCTCAATGATGCGCTGCGCGGCAGTGTCGCGTGGAAAGGCGATGTCGGCATCGAGTTACCGTATAAGTCTGGTGCGACCTATAAAGTTAACATTGATGGCAATCTGAATAATCTCGCCAGTACCTTACCGCCGCCGCTGGACAAACCGGCGGGCAAAGCGCTGCCGGTCAAGCTGAAGGTGGAAGGGAATCTGCACAGTTTTGATCTCACCGGGAACGCGGGCAGCACCAACCATTTTAATAGCCGCTGGTTGCTGAGTAACAAGCTGGGGCTTGATCGTGGGATCTGGACGTCAGACAGCCGAACCGTGCCTCCGCTACCGGATCAGAGCGGGCTGGAATTAAACCTTCCGGCGATGAATGGCGCGCAATGGCTGGGCTTGTTACGCCAGGGGGTGGCGAACAATGTTAGTAATACCACCACGTTCCCACAAAGCATCACCCTGCGCACGCCGGCGCTGACGCTGGGCGGACAGCAGTGGAATAACCTGAGTATCGTGTCGCAACCGCAGGCTTCCGGCTCGCTGATCGAAGCGCAAGGGCGGGAGATTAGCGGGACACTGACCCTGCGTGATAATGCGCCGTGGCTGGCTGCAATTCGTTATCTCTACTACAACCCGTCAAGCACCGAGCCCAATGATGATGATATTTCGTCGCCTTCAACGCTGCTGCGTGGCAAGACCCGGGTGGATTTTACCGGCTGGCCCGATTTGCAGTTACGCTGCGCAGAGTGCTGGCTGTGGGGGCAAAAATATGGCCGCATTGACGGCGATTTCGCCATTAAAGGCGAGACGATGACGCTGGTTGGTGGTCTGGTCGATAGCGGTCTTGCACGCCTGACAGCTGAAGGCGAGTGGGTGAACAAAGCCGGTGATGAGCGTACCTCCATCAAAGGCGCTCTGCGCGGCGATAAGCTCGATTCGGCAATGGGTTTCTTCGGCGTGCCAACGCCTGTACGGGGTTCCTCTTTCGATATCAACTATGACCTGCACTGGCGTAACCCACCCTGGGAGCCGCAGGAGGAGTCGCTCAACGGTATCCTGCGTACGCGGTTGGGCAAGGGGCAAATCACCGATATCAGCACCGGCCATGCCGGGCAGCTATTGCGTCTGTTCAGTGTTGATTCGTTATTGCGAAAGTTGCGTCTGGATTTTAGTGACACATTCAGCAGTGAGGGTTTCTGGTTCGACTCGATTCGCAGTACTGCGTGGATCAAAGATGGTGTGCTGCACAGCGACGATACGCTGGTGGACGGCCTGGAAGCGGATATCGCCATGAAAGGTTCGGTGGACCTGGTCCGGCGGGAACTGGATGTTGAAGCGGTCGTCGCACCGGAAATTTCCGCTACCGTTGGCGTCGCGGCGGCATTTGCGGTTAACCCGATTGTTGGCGCAGCGGTGTTTGCCGCCAGCAAAGTTCTGGGGCCGCTGTGGAATAAAGTCTCGATTCTGCGTTACCGCATTACCGGTCCGGTGGATCAGCCGCAGATCAACGAAGTCCTGCGCCAGGCGCGGACGGATAAAAAGCAATGATTTGACGGCATCAGCGAATTGCCTCAAGCTCCTTATATCGCATTTTTTATTGCCCGAAGTGGCGGCAACGACGAGAAAATAATGATGAGTCTTAATCTGGTGAGTGAACAACTGCTGGCAGCGAATGGCCTGAGCCATCAGGATCTGTTTACCATTCTTGGCCAACTGACCGCGCGTCGTCTTGACTACGGCGATCTCTATTTTCAGTCGAGCTATCACGAATCCTGGGTTCTGGAAGACCGCATCATCAAAGATGGTTCTTATAACATCGACCAGGGCGTGGGTGTGCGGGCCGTGAGTGGAGAGAAAACCGGTTTCGCCTATGCTGACCAAATCAGCCTGCTGGCGCTGGAGCAGAGCGCACAGGCGGCACGTACCATCGTGCGTGAAGAGGGCGACGGGAAGGTGAAAACCCTGGGGGCGGTGGAGCATCAGCGCCTTTATACCAGCATCGATCCGCTGCAAAGTATGAGCCGCGAAGAGAAACTGGATATTCTGCGCCGTGTGGATAACGTTGCCCGGGCGGCGGACAAGCGCGTGCAGGAAGTTTCCGCCAGTCTGACCGGTGTTTATGAGCTGATTCTGGTGGCGGCAACCGATGGTACGCTGGCGGCGGATGTGCGTCCGCTGGTGCGTCTGTCGGTTAGCGTTCAGGTTGAAGATGATGGCAAGCGCGAGCGTGGTTCCAGCGGTGGCGGTGGTCGTTTTGGTTATGACTGGTTCCTGCAAGAGGTCGATGGCGACGTACGCGCAGATGCTTGGGCCAAAGAAGCCGTACGTATGGCGTTGGTCAATCTTTCTGCTGTTGCTGCGCCCGCGGGCACGTTGCCGGTGGTATTGGGCGCTGGCTGGCCTGGCGTGCTGCTGCACGAAGCGGTCGGTCACGGTCTGGAAGGCGATTTCAACCGTCGCGGCACATCAGTGTTCAGTGGTCAGATGGGGCAACTGGTCGCCTCTGAACTTTGTACCGTGGTGGATGACGGCACCATTGTTGACCGCCGCGGCTCGGTTGCTATTGACGATGAAGGTACGCCGGGCCAGTACAATGTGCTGATCGAAAACGGTGTGTTGAAAGGGTATATGCAGGACAAAATGAACGCGCGTCTGATGGGGGTTAAACCTACCGGTAACGGGCGTCGTGAGTCTTATGCGCATCTGCCGATGCCGCGCATGACCAACACCTATATGCTGGCAGGGAAATCCACGCCGCAGGAAATTATTGAATCGGTGGATTATGGTATCTATGCGCCGAACTTTGGCGGCGGCCAGGTGGATATCACCTCCGGCAAGTTCGTGTTTTCGACCTCTGAAGCCTACCTGATCGAAAAAGGCAAGATCACCAAAGCGGTAAAAGGCGCGACGCTGATTGGCTCCGGCATTGAAGCGATGCAGCAGATCTCCATGGTGGGTAATGACCTGAAGCTGGACAACGGCGTTGGCGTTTGCGGCAAAGAGGGCCAGAGCTTACCGGTCGGCGTGGGACAGCCGACGCTGAAAGTGGACAAACTCACCGTCGGCGGCACGGCATAATGGCTCACCGCTCCTCTCCTTTACGGGAGGGGAGCATCACACACTGCGGCCTTGCATACTCTGGTAAACCTTTGCCACATCGATAAAGTAATCCGTCAGATAGTTAATACACACCTGCACCTTGAGCGGCAGCTTATCCTTTTCCGTATACAGCGCATAAACCGGGCGGGGATCCGATTGATAACGCGGCAGCAGGATCTCCAGCGTGCCATTGTTGATCTCATCGATCACCCACATTAACGGCACAAATGCGATTCCGGCTCCGGCGGTCAGCCAGCGCGTCAGCGTCATCGGATCGTTGGTGACAAAACGCCCCTGCGGGATCAACCGCGTGGAGATCCCCTCCGGCGCGACCAACTCAAACTCATTATCCGGGCGCACGCTGTACTCCAGCCAGGAGTGATTTGCCAGATCGGCGGGTTTTTCAGGAATGCCGTATTGGGCAAGATAGTTTTTGGCAGCGCAGACCACCATCGGCATTGCGCCAAGACGGCGGGAGAAGAGACTGGAATCCTGCAATGCTCCAACGCGGATCACCACATCCAGCCCGTCGGCGATCAGATCCGGTGCCGGGATGCCGGTCACCAGGTTAACCGACAACCCCGGATGCTCTTTCAGCATATCCGCTGTCATTTTTGCCAGCACATTTTGCGCCATGGTTGAAGAACTCCCAATGCGCAGCGTGCCGATAGGTGTGTTGTTAAACGCATAAAGTTGCTCGTGTACATCCTGTACCTCATGCAGCATCCTTCGACAGCCCTGGTAGTAAATTTTACCGGCTTCGGTCAGCCCCAGGCTGCGCGTGCTGCGGTTAAGCAGCTTTACCTGCAACTCATCTTCCAGCTTTGCCACCGTCTGGCTGATGGACGAAACGCTCATTTGTAACTGTCGGGCAGCGGCGGTAAAAGAGCCCAGCTCCACCACTTTGGCAAATACCGACATCCGCTTTAGTCGTTCCATTATTCACTCTGGCTTAAAAGTGATTTAGATCACATTATATAGATAACAGCATAACAGTTACGTTAATATACTGTTAGCTGAATAATCACCCTGGGGCGGCTAAGCCCGATCAGGGTAAGAAAAAACGCGTCACTCTCGCCTGGCTTTCCTTGCCCTTACTCCTGCGGTGACGTGAGAAAAATTGTCACCTGCGTGCTCTCTAATCAAGGTCAACATGAGTCTGTTTCCCGTAATCGTGGTGTTCGGTTTATCGTTCCCACCGATTTTTTTCGAATTAATTTTGTCACTGGCGATCTTCTGGCTGGTGCGCCGTGTGCTGGTCCCGACCGGGATCTACGACTTTGTCTGGCACCCGGCGTTATTTAATACCGCGCTCTACTGCTGCCTGTTTTATCTGCTGTCGCGCCTGTTTGTTTGAGGTAGATGTGAAAACACTAACAAGAAATATCACCCGTACCGCCATCACGATGGTACTGGTTATCCTGGCATTCATCGCAATCTTCCGCGCCTGGGTTTATTACACTGAATCGCCCTGGACGCGCGATGCACGTTTTAGCGCTGACGTCGTTGCCATCGCGCCGGATGTCACCGGTCTGGTAACGTCAGTCAATGTGCATGACAACCAACTGGTGAAACAGGGACAAGTTCTGTTCACTATCGATCAGCCGCGCTATCAAAAAGCCCTGGAACAAGACGAGGCGGATGTCGCCTATTACGAAGCGCTGGTCAGCGAAAAACGCCGTGAAGCCGGGCGTCGTAACCAATTGGGCGTGCAGGCGATGTCGCGAGAGGAAATCGACCAGGCCAATAATACGCTGCAAACCGAACTGCATCAGTTAGCAAAAGCCGTTGCGACCCGCGACCTGGCGAAGCTGGATCTAGAACGCACGATTATTCGCGCCCCGGCGGATGGCTGGGTCACCAACCTTAACGTTTACGCCGGTGAGTTTATCACCCGTGGTTCTACCGCTGTGGCATTGGTGAAGCAGAACACGTTCTATGTTCTGGCTTATATGGAAGAGACCAAACTGGAAGGTGTGCGCGCGGGTTACCGGGCGGAAGTTACCCCATTGGGCAGTAATCAGGTATTGAAAGGAACCGTGGACAGCATTGCCGCCGGGGTAACGAATGCCAGTAGCAGCAATGACAGCAAAGGAATGGCAACCATTGACTCCAATCTGGAGTGGGTTCGTCTGGCACAGCGTGTGCCGGTGCGTATCCGCCTCGATCAGCAACATGGGAACCTGTGGCCGTCGGGCACGACCGCGACAGTGGTGGTGACGGGGCAATCCGATCGCGATGAAAGCCAGGACTCTTTCTTCCGCAAAATGGCGCATCGTCTGCGTGAGCTGGGGTAATCGCTATGGGGCTGTTCTCAATTGCCAGCCAGCATCTGCGTTTTGCCTTCAAACTGGCCTTTGCCGTGGTGCTGGCGTTGTTCGTCGGTTTTCACTTTCAACTTGAAACGCCACGCTGGGCGGTGCTGACCGCTGCTATTGTTGCTGCGGGGCCGGCCTTTGCCGCTGGCGGCGAACCTTATTCCGGTGCGATCCGTTATCGCGGGATGTTGCGCATTGTCGGCACCTTTATTGGTTGTATTGCCGGATTAACCATTATTATCACGCTGATCCGCACCCCGCTGCTGATGCTGATGGTGTGCTGTATCTGGGCCGGGTTTTGCACCTGGGTCTCTTCGCTGGTGCGCGTCGAAAACTCCTATGCCTGGGGACTGGCGGGTTACACCGCGTTAATTATTGTCGTCACCATTCAAACTGAACCTCTGCTGGCCCCGCAATTTGCCGTTGAACGTTGCAGCGAAATTGTCGTGGGTATTCTCTGTGCGATTGTCGCCGATCTGCTGTTTTCCCCGCGCTCAATTAAGCAGGAAATTGACCGCGAACTGGATAGTCTGCTGGTGGCACACTATCAACTGATGCAGTTGTGCATCAAACATGGCGACAGTGAAGAAGTCGACAAAGCCTGGGCCGCCCTGGTGCGCCGGACGACCGCGCTGGAGGGCATGCGCACCAACCTGAAAATTGAGTCTTCCCGCTGGGGGCGTGCTAACCGACGCCTGAAGGTGATAAATACTCTGTCGCTGACATTAATCACGCAGGCATGCGAAACGTACCTGATTCAAAATACTCGCCCGGAGCTGATCACGGACACCTTCCGCGATCTGTTCAATGAGCCGGTCGACAGTGTGCAGGATGTTCACAAACAGATGAAAAGAATGCGTCGCGTGATCGCCTGGACCGGTGAGCGGGAGACGCCGGTGACCATTTATAGCTGGGTTGGCGCGGCAACCCGCTATCTGCTGCTGAAACGTGGCGTGATGGGTAATGCGAAGATCAGCACCATTGAAGAAGAGGTGTTGCAGGGCGAAACGGTGGTGAAACCGGAATCGGCGGAGCGCCATCATGCGATGGTTAACTTCTGGCGCACGACATTATCATGCATGCTTGGGACGCTGTTCTGGTTATGGACGGGCTGGACATCTGGCAGCGGTTCGATGGTGATGATTGCCGTTGTCACCTCACTGGCGATGCGTTTGCCTAATCCGAAAATGGTGGCAAAAGACTTTATATACGGCATGTTATGGGCGTTGCCTATCGGGTCGTTCTATTACTTAGTGATCCTGCCTTCGACCCAGCAAAGCATGCTGCTGCTCTGTATCAGTATGGCGGTGCTTGCGTTCTTCATTGGCATAGAAGTGCAGAAACGGCGTTTGGGCTCGATGGCGACACTGGCGGGAACCATTAATATCCTGGTGCTGGATAACCCCATGACCTTTAAGTTCAGCCAGTTTCTGGATAATGCGCTGGGGCAACTGGTGGGTGTGGTGCTGGCGATGCTGGTGCTGCTGCTGGTGCGGGATAATTCGCAAGCACGCACCGGACGCATGTTGTTGAATCAGTTTGTGTCGGCGGCGGTGTCGGCGATGACCACCAATGCTGCGCGCCGTAAAGAGAACCATTTGCCTGCGCTGTACCAGCAGCTTTTTCTGCTGTTGAACAAATTTCCCGGCGATATAGCGAAGTTTCGTCTGGCATTAACGCTGATTATTGCTCACCAGCGCCTGCGCGATGCGCCTGTACCGATTAATGACGATCTCTCGGCGTTTCACCGGCAGCTACGTCGTACCGCCGCGCAGGTCATTTCTGCCAGTAACGATAATAAGCGCCAGCTCAGTTTTACGCAGTTACTGGATGAGCTGGACATTTACCAGCATAAATTGCACCACTGGGATGCTCCGCCGCAGGTTACAGAGCCTGTACACCGGCTGACAGGCATGTTACGGAAATACCAGCATGCGCTTACCCGCAGTTAAACACAGAACCGACGCCAAAAGCGTCGGTTTTTTTATGTCTATACTTGGGAAGAGATTTCACATATCACCGATCAGGAGGACAAATGACCACGCAGGCACTGCAGGATAACGCGCTTTTTCAGACCGGTTATCTGGTTGATGGCGTCTGGAAATCGCTGGCTACCACATTTGACGTTCTGAACCCCGCCACCGGTGAAGTCATTGCGAAAGTTGCTAAAGCAGGCAAAAAAGAGACGGAAGAGGCCATCGCCGCTGCGAGCCGGGCCTTTCCCGCATGGCGGGCGAAAACCGCGAAAGAACGTTCCACCATTCTTTATCGCTGGTATGAATTGATCATTGAAAATAAAAGCTGGCTGGGTCGGTTGATGACCACCGAACAGGGCAAGCCCTTGAAAGAAGCCGAAGGCGAAGTGGAATATGCCGCCAGCTTTATTCAGTGGTTTGCGGAGCAGGCCAAACGCGCCAACGGGGAGATTATTCCCCCGATTAAGCCCGGTTCGCGGATCCTGGCGACCCGAGAACCCGTCGGTGTGGTGGCGGCTATTACGCCGTGGAACTTCCCGATGGCGATGCTGACGCGCAAACTGGGACCAGCGCTGGCTGCGGGTTGTACCGGGGTCATCAAGCCTGCCAATAACACGCCGCTTAGCGCGTTTGCCTTGCTGACGTTGGCAAAAAAAGCGGGAGTACCGGATGGTGTGCTGAATGCCGTTGCCGGCAATACCGCTGAAATCAGCGATGCAATTATGGCCAGCCATGACGTGCGCAAGATTTCGTTCACTGGCTCGACCGCTGTCGGTAAAACGCTGGTGCGCAATGCCGCCGAAACGATGAAGAAAGTGTCGATGGAGCTTGGCGGGAACGCACCTTATATCGTGTTTGAAGATGCGGACATCGACGCGGCGGTGCAGGGGGCGATTGCTAATAAATTCCGTAATGCCGGTCAGGTTTGTGTCAGCGTTAATCGTTTTTATATCCATGAATCGGTCTATGAGCAGTTTACCCAGAAGTTGAGCGCAGCAGTGAGCGCGCTGAAGGTTGGGAATGGTCTGGATGAGGGGGTAGTCGTTGGCCCGCTTATTGAACCTGCCGCCGTGGAGAAAGTGCGCGAGCATGTGGACGATGCGGTGGCCAAAGGCGCGAAAGTGCTGACGGGCGGCAAACCTCATAGCCTCGGGGGTAATTTCTGGCTTCCCACGGTTCTGGGCGATTGCAGTGACGGTATGAAACTGGCGCAGGAAGAGACATTTGGTCCGGTGGCGGCCTGTTTCCGGTTTACCTCGGAGGAGGAGGTCGTGACGCGGGCTAATGCCACGCCTTTTGGTCTTGCGGCCTACTTCTATACGCAGAATCTGCAGCGGGTATTCCGTGTTTCGCAGGCGCTTGAGAGCGGGATGATCGGCATTAACGAATGCGCTGTATCAACGGAACTGGGGCCATTTGGCGGGGTGAAGGAGTCGGGGCTGGGCCGTGAAGGATCGGTGCTGGGACTGGAGGAATTCCTTGAAGTGAAAACCCTGCATCTCGGGGGACTGTAACGTTACGGGCGGCGGATGCCGCCCCGTTGGCGGGGGGCGGAGACCATGAAAACCTATACGTTCGATTTTAAAAACATTGTTGATCAACGTGCTTTCTATCGTGAATTTACCCACCAGTTCGCTATTGATCGCGAGAAAATTCACGATCTGGATTCATTGTGGGACGTGGTGATGGAAGGGGAGTTACCGTTACCGGTGGAGATTGAGTTTACGCATTTACCGGAAAAACAGCGTCGCCGTTTTGGTGCGTTGATATTGCTGTTCGACGAAGCTGAAGAGGAGTTGGAAGGTCAGTTGCGCTTTAACGTTCGCTGAAGGCAAAAAAAAGCCCCTGACAGGCAGGGGCAAGTCGTCGGACAAGACGACGAGGGTTTATTTATACAGTTCCGCCGTTACGTGCGTATGGTCGCCCGTACGTGCTTCGATAATGCGATAGCTGCTGGCACCCGCCTCGTCAGCTTTTGCGGACAGTTCCTGGCGAATATCCATCGGCACACCGGCTACCTGTGATACAGAGACGCTGCCCATAGGTTGCAGGTTGCTGGCCTGATCGTTAGTGACCAGGGTGGCGGCGCTTGCGCCAAAAGAGATCAGTGAAGCAAGGCCAAGGGATGCGATGATCAGATTACGTTTCATTGTCAGTCTCCTTAAGAGCGTCTCAACAGCGAGAAGGATTGAACCACTTTTTTTATGCCTGGTGCTGTTGAGCGACATTACATAGGGTTTATTGGTAAAACTTATTTGTACAGTTCAGCAGTAGCGTGCCACTGGTCACCGGTACGGGCTTCGATGATGCGGTAAGCCGATGCGCCTTGTGCTTCCGCTTTTTTGTTCAGCTCAGCACGCATATCCATCGGAGAAGAGGCGATCGCGCCAACAGAAACGGTGCCCAGAGACTGGCGGGATTGTGCCTGATCCGCATTGATGGAATCAGCGGCGAATGCGCCGAATGACAGTGCTGACAGCAGGCTCAGTGTTGCTACAGTTGATTTGATATTCATGATGCTTACCTCGTCGTATTCTTTGCTTTAATTTCTTCGGGGGTCTTATTTCGTGACCCTCATCACAAAATCAAGTATACACTAATCACGCAAAGAATTAATACCAAGCTAATTATAACTCTCAATTATCGGAATAAAGGATGTGCTTTTTTATTACCTTGAGGCATAAAAAATCACCGCTGCAGCATAAATTACTTAACGATAGTTAATAAAATCATATGGATATCTGGATTTGATTTTTTGTGCGGTGGTATGCGCTGGAGCGGTCAAGCGAAACGATAAATCGCACTAACTGTTAAAGTAAGCGTGGTGAAATGTCGGGGTGAGGGGAAGAAAAGCCGAACATTCCCCCACGGTAAAAACCGGGGGGAAAGCGATTAAAGCTCCTGTTCGAAGACTTGCAGGATCGCTTCGTACAGTTGTTTAACGGTAAAGTTGCTGGAAGGCGTAGTAAAGATGGTGTCGTCACCGGCGATGGTGCCGAGGATCCCTTCTGCTTTACCCAGAGAATCCAACAGACGTGCAATAAGCTGCGCAGCACCCGGGCTGGTGTGGATCACGACCACCGCGTCGTTATAGTCGATATCCAGCACGAGGTTTTTCAGCGGACTGGATGTGGTCGGGACGCCAAGTTCAACCGGCAGGCAGTAAACCATTTCCATTTTTGCGTTGCGTGTGCGCACCGCACCGAATTTGGTCAGCATGCGGGATACTTTGGACTGATTAATATTGTCGAAGCCTTCATCCTGCAACGCCTGAACAATTTCTCCCTGAGAACTGAATTTCTCTTCTTTAAGCAGCGCTTTGAACGCTTTAACTAATTCTTCTTGTTTTGCCGAGCTTCGCATAAGTCACCCGTATTATGGCCATGAAAACAACATCATTATGCATATTGATGAATTTTTATGCAAATAATCTGCTGAGGTAAATTCTGAAAAAAACCGTGGAAGGCGCGGAGTTTATCAAAAACTGCCATGAAGGACAGTGGCTTGTGTCCTGCGTCGCAAATAACATTTGAAAGTAAAGTAAATGTTATAAAGTTGATGTAATTTTGGTGAACAACAGAGCTATATTATAAACTCTCTGTGTTAGTTGCTTAGTTTGCCGATCTGTCGGTCGTATCCACCTACTATAAGATCTAACAGTGTGCCAGTCCGCAGAATTTTTGCAGGGTCATTGTCATAATTATCAGGGTGAATTAAGGTCGCCGCAACGGAGTAACAAAATATTTAGCTAACCATAATAAGGAGTTTAGGATGAAAGTCGCAGTCCTCGGCGCGGCCGGCGGTATCGGTCAGGCGCTAGCCCTACTACTGAAAACACAACTGCCTTCTGGTTCAGAACTCTCACTCTATGATATTGCCCCTGTCACGCCAGGGGTCGCTGTGGATCTCAGCCATATTCCGACCGATGTGAACATTCAAGGCTTTGCCGGCGAAGACGCTACCCCTGCGCTGGTCGGGGCTGATGTCGTCCTGATTTCGGCTGGCGTCGCACGTAAACCGGGTATGGATCGCTCCGATCTGTTCAACGTGAATGCGGGTATCGTCAAAAATCTGGTGGCGCAGGTGGCGAAAACCGCGCCAAAAGCCTGCATTGGCATTATCACCAACCCGGTGAACACCACCGTGGCTATTGCTGCTGAAGTACTGAAAAAAGCCGGTGTCTATGATAAGAACAAGCTGTTTGGCGTGACCACGCTGGATATCATCCGTTCTAATACCTTTGTCGCCGAGCTGAAGAACAAACAGCCAGGCACTATTGAAGTGCCGGTGATCGGTGGCCACTCTGGCGTCACCATCCTGCCGCTGCTGTCACAGATTCCGGGCGTGAGTTTTACTGAGCAGGAAGTCGCTGATCTGACCAAACGTATCCAGAACGCGGGTACAGAAGTGGTTGAAGCGAAAGCGGGTGGCGGCTCTGCAACACTTTCTATGGGCCAGGCCGCTGCGCGTTTTGGTTTGTCGCTGGTGCGCGCGCTACAAGGTGAACAAGGCGTGGTGGAATGTGCGTATGTTGAAGGTGACGGCGAGTATGCGCGTTTCTTTGCACAACCGCTGCGTCTGGGGAAAAACGGTATCGAAGAGCGTCATGCTATCGGTAAGCTCAGCGCATTTGAGCAGCAGTCGCTTGAAGGCATGCTGGAGACGCTACATAAAGACATCCAGCTTGGCGTTGACTTCGTTAACCGCTAAAAGCTGTAGCCCCGCGATGGCGGGAAGCGAAAAAAAACCGGAGCCTGTCGCTCCGGTTTTTTGTTGTCGTCAATTGGTCGACGGGTATTCCTGAATTGTGACTTTGAAGGTCAACTTCTTATCATCACGCATCACTTCCACCGGGATTTCCGAACCCGGGCGAATTTCCGCGACCTGATCCATGGTTTCGAGAGCTGAAACCGCAGGTTTACCGTTCACGGACGTAATCACATCATTCACCTGGATGCCTGCGCGCGCGGCTGGCCCATCGGTTGAGACTTCGTTAACGACAATCCCCTGAATCGGATCGATGCCACCGCCCTGCGAATGCAATGGAGCGATTTCCCGACCGCCAATACCGATATAGCCCCTGATTACCCGGCCATCGCGAATCAACTTATCCATAATCTTGGTAGCCAGCTGGAAGGGGATCGCAAAACCAATGCCTTCAGGCGTCTCACCATCATTACTTTTATCGAAGGAAAGGGTGTTGATGCCCATCAGTTCACCCAGCGAGTTAACCAATGCACCACCGGAGTTACCGTGGTTGATGGAGGCATCGGTTTGCAGGAAATTTTGCCGACCGGTAGGGTTCAGGCCGATACGACCGGTGGCGCTGATAATCCCCTGGGTAATGGTTTGCCCGAGGTTATACGGGTTGCCGATAGCCAAAACCACATCACCGATATGCGGTGTGCGTTTGGCATTGATGGGGATCACCGGCAGTCCGCCGGTGGCGTTAACCTTCAGTACCGCCAAATCGGTCAGTGAATCCGAACCGACCAGCAGCGCCTCAAACACACGACCATCCTGCAACGCGACGATGATCTGGTCTGCGTCGTTAATCACGTGTTTGTTGGTAATGATATAGCCGCGTTGATCCATGATTACGCCAGAACCGAGGGTGCGGATTTCGAGGCGGTCATGGGTGGAGCTATTCAGGCTGCGGTTATAGACATTCACCACTGCGGGCGCCGCGCGACGAACCGCCTGGTTATAACTGGCGGGTGTTTCGTCTGCGCTGTCGAATTGACGTGACATCAGAGGGTTATGCTGGCGTAACGAAGGCATGGCGGCGATGATCAGGCCACCCACGACAACACCGATTGCAACCGAGCGTAAAAGCTTCACATACATGATGGGATAGTCATTAATAAGAGGGAACGGCAGCAGCATACCATGAGTTACCCGGACATCACATGCGGCGGTGATGCCCGGGAAGGGGAAACGCTTAACGCAGCAATAAATAGATGCTGTCGTTTCCGCGGATGATATGCAACGCCATTACCGAAGGTTTCGTTTCCAGCACTTTGCGCATTTCCGCGATGGATTGCACACGATCGCGGTTCACGCCAATGATCACATCATCTTTGTGCAGACCGGCCTGCGCAGCGGCGCTGCCTTTCTCTACCTCGCCAATGGTAATGCCTTTGGTGCCGTCTTTAAGCTGGCCATCGCTTAACTCTGCACCCTGCAAGGAGGGAGAAATCAGCTCCGCGCTGGCGGAAGAGGAGGTGCTTTTATCCAGCGTCACTTCCACATCCAGCGGTTTACCATCGCGTAGAATGCCGAGTTTCACTTTTGAACCGGGTTCTGTGGTGGCAATACGTGAACGCAGCTCAGCAAAGCTGTTTAAAGACTTCCCGTTCAGGCTAACAATCACATCACCGGATTTGATTCCTGCTTTTGCAGATCCGGAATTCGGTAACACTTCGCTGACAAATGCGCCACGCTGAACGTTGAGATTAAAGGCTTTGGCGATGTCTGCGCTCATCTCCGTGCCTTTAATACCGAGCAGGCCGCGTTTTATCTCACCAAACTGAATCAGTTGCTTAGAGAGCGTTTGCGCCATATTGCTGGGAATGGCAAAGCCAATGCCTACGCTACCGCCGCCCGGTGCGAGGATCGCCGTATTAATACCGATCAGCTCACCGTTAAGATTTAGCAGTGCGCCGCCGGAGTTGCCGCGGTTGATAGAGGCGTCGGTTTGAATAAAGTTTTCCAGCCCTTCAAGATTCAGACCGCTTCGCCCAAGCGCAGAGACAATGCCGGATGTCGCCGTCTGACCCAAGCCGAACGGGTTGCCAACAGCGACAACGAAATCGCCCACGCGCAACGTATCCGAATCGGCAATAGCGATTTGCGTCAGGTTAGACGCGTTTTGCAGCTGCAGCAGAGCAATATCGCTCTGATCGTCGCTGCCAATCAGTTTGGCTTCGAACTCGCGCCCATCGTTCAGTTGCACATTGATTTTTTGCGCCTGATTGATGACGTGGTTATTGGTCAACACATAACCTTTGGCGGCATCGATAATGACGCCGGAACCCAGACCTTCAAAGGGTTGCGGTTGCTGCTGATCCGGCATCTCTTCGCCGAAATATTTCTTCAGTTCCTCAGGGATTTTCCGACCCTGTACGGCCGTGCCTTCAACCTGCACACTCACCACGGCGGGCAGAACCTTTTCCAGAACCGGCGCAAGGCTTGGTAGCGCACCCTGGCCAGGCACTTGTGATGGCATCGCCGCCATCGCCTGGAATGGTGCCGAGAGAGTTAACCCGACACTTAACGCAAACGCACTCAACAGCTGGGTTGGTTTCTTCATTGATGCTGGCTCTCGTTACCTGAAGTGAAAGGAATGACGCTCCAAAACAATTTGATGTTATTGAAATTTCAACCGCGTAACAATGAGGTGAACGACTAAATAATAGCTGCGATGCAGAAGAAGGGACGGGCGCGCGATACGCGCCCGTAAAAATAAGGAAAAGGAGCGATTATTTGCGGTTTGCGCTGCCGCGCAGCATGCCGGATGCGCCTTCTGAATAGTCGCGCGGGATCTGTACCGGCGCCTGATCGTTGCTGGCTTCGGATTCAGCCAGACGGTTACGGAACGGGTTTTCTTCCGCGGACATTTCCGGCAGCAGGCTGGAGGAGCTTTTGGCCATGTGCTGGTAAAGCTGGCGGTAGTCGTGTGCCATGTTATCCAGAAGCTCTGCGCTGCGAGCAAAGTGGCTCACCAGCTCTTCGCGGTACTCTTCCAGTTCGGCTTTGTTTTTTTCCAGTTCGTACTGCAAGGCCTGTTGTTGGCGCAATTTGCGGTTTCCGAAACGCATGCCCACGGCACCGATAATAATGCCGACAACCAACCCAATTAGCGCATATTCCCAGGTCATGAACTTCTCCCGTTGTTTTGTGATTCCGTAGGGTCCCGGCAGCAAGCTCCTGCCTGCGCCTGATAGTGCCACTATAACCGCTAATAGTGCAGAAGTGGAATCCTGCCGCAGCATCGCGTAGTGTAGAACGGCCTTTTTTTCGTCAACCCTGTGGGGGCGGATCGATTTTCAAGGAACAACAATAACACCATGCAAAGCCTTTCCCCGACATCGCGATATTTAAATGCCCTGCACGAGGGTAGTCATCAGCCGGATGATGTGCAAAAAGAAGCGGTTAATAGACTGGATATTATTTACCAGGCGTTAATCGACCGTAGCGAAACTGCCGCGCCGCAGAACAGCCGACTGCTGGCAACGTTCAGCAAATGGCTGGGCAAGCGCGATACGCGCACGCCAGCACCAATACGCGGCCTGTATATGTGGGGCGGTGTAGGGCGCGGGAAGACCTGGCTGATGGATCTGTTCTATCAAAGCCTGCCCGGAGCCCGTAAGCAGCGCCTGCATTTCCACCGTTTTATGCTTCGTGTGCACGAAGAGCTCACTTCGCTGCAAGGGCAAACAGACCCACTGGAAATTGTGGCTGATCGCTTTAAAGCCGAAACCGATGTGCTGTGTTTCGATGAATTTTTCGTGTCGGATATCACCGACGCAATGTTACTTGGCGGATTGATGAAAGCGCTGTTCGCGCGTGGGATCACGCTGGTTGCCACCTCGAATATTCCGCCAGATGAGCTGTATCGCAACGGCTTGCAGCGTTCGCGTTTCCTGCCCGCTATCGATGCAATCAAGCAGTTCTGCGACATTATGAATGTCGATGCGGGTGTGGATTATCGCCTGCGTACGTTAACGCAGGCGCATCTGTGGCTGACGCCACTTAATGATGAAACTCACCAGCAGATGGACAAACTCTGGCTGGCGCTGGCGGGTGCAAAACGCGAGCGAGCGCCGGAGCTGGAAATTAATCACCGGCCGTTGCCAACCCTGGGCGTGGAAAACCAGACGCTGGCGGTGTCGTTTGCCACGCTCTGTGTGGATGCGCGTAGTCAGCACGACTACATTGCACTCTCACGGCTGTTCCATACCGTTCTGTTATTTGATGTGCCCGTGATGACGCCGCTGATGGAAAGTGAGGCTCGGCGCTTTATTGCGCTGGTGGATGAGTTTTACGAGCGTCACGTCAAACTGGTGGTGAGCGCCGCGACGCCGCTGCATGAGATTTATCAAGGTGAACGCCTGAAGTTTGAATTTCAGCGCTGCTTATCGCGTCTGCAGGAGATGCAGAGCGAGGAGTATCTGAAACGCACACATATGCCGTAGTGAGGCGGGAAAAGACGCGACAAATCCCAATCCAAATCACAAAAAGGGGTCGATCTTTGACCCCGACTTCTCTATAATCCTGCGACCCCACGTTACAACAAGGTTTTTTTCCCGAAACACTTGTGTGCCGGCTAAACATATCCGAAGGGGTGGGTTTACTGGACAATGTCGTGTGAACCTCACTTGTATTTAAGCGTTTGGGTGTTCACCAACGTGTAACTAATTTATTTGGGTAAGCTTTTAATGAAAACTTTTACAGCTAAACCAGAAACCGTAAAACGCGACTGGTATGTTGTTGACGCGACCGGTAAAACTCTGGGCCGTCTGGCTTCCGAACTGGCTCGTCGCCTGCGCGGTAAGCATAAAGCGGAATACACTCCGCACGTTGATACTGGTGATTACATCATCGTTCTGAACGCAGAAAAAGTTGCTGTAACCGGCAACAAGCGTGAAGACAAAATGTACTACCACCACACCGGCCACATCGGTGGTATCAAAGAAGCGACCTTTGAAGAGATGATTGCCCGCCGTCCTGAGCGTGTGATTGAAATCGCGGTTAAAGGCATGTTGCCAAAAGGCCCGTTGGGTCGTGCTATGTACCGTAAACTGAAAGTTTACGCAGGCAACGAGCACAACCACGCGGCACAGCAACCGCAAGTTCTTGACATCTAATCGGGATTATAGGCAATGGCTGAAAATCAATACTACGGCACTGGTCGCCGCAAAAGCTCCGCCGCTCGCGTGTTCATCAAACCGGGCAACGGTAAAATCGTTATTAACCAGCGTTCTCTGGAACAGTACTTCGGTCGCGAAACTGCTCGCATGGTAGTTCGCCAGCCGCTGGAACTGGTTGATATGGTAGAAAAACTGGACCTGTACATCACTGTTAAAGGTGGTGGTATCTCTGGTCAGGCCGGCGCGATCCGTCACGGTATCACCCGCGCTCTGATGGAGTACGACGAGTCTCTGCGTTCCGAACTGCGTAAAGCTGGCTTCGTCACTCGTGACGCTCGTCAGGTTGAACGTAAAAAAGTCGGTCTGCGCAAAGCACGTCGTCGTCCGCAGTTCTCCAAACGTTAATTGGTTTCTGCTTCGGCAGAACGATTGGCGAAAAAACCCGGTGCAAACCGGGTTTTTTTATGGATAAAAATCATCTTATCCACAGTAATTGATTGATTATCTCTTCTTTTTCAGCATTTCCAGAATCCCCTCACCACAAAGCCCGCAAAATCTGGTAAACTATCATCCAATTTTCTGCCCAAATGGCTGGGATTGTTCATTTTTTGTTTGCTTTTTAAACGAGAGTGACAGTACGCGCGGGTGGTTAACTCAACATCTGACCGGTCGATTAGGTCCGGTAGTAGTAAATACTGAATATACCTGGAGGTTTTCATGGCTGTCGCTGCCAACAAACGTTCGGTAATGACGCTGTTTTCTGGTCCTGTGGACATCTATAGCCATCAGGTCCGTATCGTGCTGGCCGAAAAAGGTGTCAGCTTCGAAATTGAGCACGTGGAAAAGGATAATCCTCCTCAGGATCTGATTGACCTCAACCCGAATCAAAGCGTACCGACACTTGTAGATCGTGAGCTCACTCTGTGGGAATCACGCATCATTATGGAATATCTGGATGAGCGTTTCCCGCACCCGCCGTTGATGCCGGTTTATCCGGTCGCACGCGGTGAAAGCCGTCTGTACATGCACCGTATTGAGAAGGACTGGTATTCGCTGATGAATACTATCCAGAACAGCAGCGGTGCGCAGGCTGACGCAGCGCGTAAACAACTCCGTGAAGAACTGCTGGCGATTGGCCCGCTGTTCACCCAGAAACCTTACTTCCTGAATGACGAATTCAGCCTGGTGGATTGCTACCTTGCTCCGCTGCTGTGGCGTTTGCCGGTACTGGGTATCGAGCTGAGCGGCACAGGTGCTAAAGAGCTGAAAGGATATATGACGCGGGTATTTGAACGCGACTCTTTCCTCGCCTCTCTGACAGAAGCCGAGCGCGAAATGCGCCTGGGCCGGGGTTAATTGCATGGATTTGTCACAACTGTCTCCACGCCGTCCGTACTTATTACGGGCCTTTTACGAATGGCTGCTGGATAACCAGCTTACGCCGCATCTGGTTGTTGATGTGACGATGCCGGGCGTACGCGTGCCGATGGAGTATGCGCGTGACGGGCAAATCGTGTTAAACATCGCGCCGCGCGCGGTCGGAAACCTGGAGCTGGCCAATGACGAAGTGCGCTTCAGCGCTCGCTTCGGTGGTGTACCTCGCCAGGTCTCTGTGCCGCTTGCCGCTGTACTGGCGATTTATGCCCGTGAAAACGGCGCTGGCACCATGTTTGAACCAGAAGCTGCATACGACGAAGACGCCGTTAGTCTGAACGATGATGGCGAGGCTCCTGCGCAGGAAAGCGAGACGGTAATGTCGGTTATCGACGGTGATAAACCGGACCACGCAGACGATCAGGATAACAATCCTGACGATGATCCGCCGCCGCGCGGTGGGCGTCCGTCGCTGCGGGTAGTGAAATAAAACAAACAGGGCCGGTTGGCCCTGTTTTGCTATCGGTAGTTCCTGATGCTTCCCTGAAATAGACAATAAAAAAGGAGGCCGAAGCCTCCTTTTGGGCACTACATGGATATTACACTTCAAGGAAATTCATGATGCCCTCAGCCGCCTTACGGCCTTCGGCGATGGCGGTAACGACCAAATCGGAACCCCGCACGATATCACCACCGGCAAAGATTTTCGGGTTGCTGGTCTGGAAGGCATTTTCGCTACCTTCAGGTGCGATAATACGGCCCTGAGAGTCCAGCTCAACGCTGTGCTTCGCCAGCCACTCCATGCTGTGAGGACGGAAACCAAACGCCATAACAACTGCATCCGCAGGCACCACATGCTCTGAACCTGCAACGATCTCTGCACGACGACGGCCTTTCGCATCCGGTGCCCCCATCTCGGTACGCGCCATTTTCACGCCGCAGACCTTCCCGTTGGCATTAATCTCAATGCCCAGCGGCTGCACGTTAAACTGGAATTCCACACCCTCTTCGCGTGCGTTTTTCACTTCGCGTTTCGAGCCCGGCATGTTCTCTTCGTCACGCCGATAGGCGCAGATGACGTGCGTGGCACCCTGGCGAACCGAAGTGCGTACGCAGTCCATCGCGGTGTCACCCCCGCCAAGCACCACGACGCGTTTACCTTCCATGCTGACGTACGGTGCGTCCGGTGTTTCGCCATAGCCCATAAGCTGTTTGGTATTGGCGATCAGGAACGGCAATGCATCATAGACACCCTGCGCATCTTCATTCTCAAGGCCACCACGCATGGACTGGTAGGTTCCCACGCCCAGGAAGACGGAGTCATACTCTTTCAGCAGATCTTCCAACTGTACGTCACGACCGACTTCTGTATTCAGTTTGAATTCGATGCCCATGCCGGTGAAGATTTCACGACGACGCGTCATTACCTCTTTTTCCAGCTTAAATGCCGGGATCCCAAAGGTCAGAAGGCCGCCGATCTCCGGGTGACGATCAAAGACGACCGCTTTTACACCATTGCGGGTCAGCACGTCGGCACACGCCAGCCCGGCCGGACCTGCACCGATGATGGCGACACGCTTGTCGGTCTGCTTCACGCCCGTTAAATCCGGACGCCAGCCCATTTCGAAGGCTTTATCGTTGATATAGCGCTCGATATTACCGATGGTCACGGCACCAAATTCGTCATTCAGCGTACAGGAGCCTTCGCACAGGCGATCCTGCGGGCATACACGCCCGCACACCTCCGGCAGGGTGTTGGTCTGATGCGACAGCTCTGCGGCTTCGAAAATACGCCCTTCGTTAGCCAGCTTCAGCCAGTTCGGAATGTAGTTATGAACCGGGCATTTCCACTCGCAGTAAGGGTTGCCACAGGAGAGGCAGCGATCTGCCTGCGCCTTGGCCTGACCTTCAGAGAAGGGCTCATAGATCTCAACAAATTCAATTTTACGCAGTTTCAGCGGTTTTTTTGCCGGGTCAACGCGCTGTAGGTCGATAAATTGGTAAACATTCTGACTCATCTGAATTCCTTACTGCGCCTGCACGCGCAACTCAGCCGCGCTGCGACTACGGTGACCTAACAGGGCTTTCACATCGCTGGATTTCGGCTTAACCAGAGCGAATTTCGCCGCAAATGCTGGCCAGTTCGCCAGGATCTCTTCGCCGCGCTGAGAACCGGTATGCTGCACATGCTCGGTGATCAGACCGCGCAGATGCTCTTCATGGATGGCGAGGTCATCGACGCTCAACACTTCCACCAGTTCCGGGTTAACGCGTTTACGGAATTCACCGTCTTCATCCAGCACATAGCCGAAGCCGCCTGTCATACCCGCACCGAAGTTGACGCCGGTTTTACCCAGTACGCAAACAATACCGCCGGTCATGTATTCACAACCGTTATCGCCAATGCCTTCCACTACGGTGATAGCCCCCGAGTTACGCACTGCGAAACGCTCGCCCGCACGCCCTGCGGCATACAGTCGGCCACCGGTAGCGCCATAAAGACAGGTGTTACCGATAATGCTCGCTTCATGGCTGCGGAACGCCGAACCCACCGGAGGACGAATGGCCAGCAGACCGCCCGCCATACCTTTACCGACGTAGTCGTTGGCATCGCCGGTCAGGTAAAGCTCAACCCCGCCTGCGTTCCACACGCCGAAGCTCTGGCCTGCGGTGCCGCTAAAGTGGGCTTTAATCGGATCGGCCGCCAGACCCTGGTCGCCGTGCGTCTGCGCAATATAGCCAGACAACAATGCGCCAACGGAACGGTCGGTGTTGCGGATATCGAACCAGAAGGTTTTGCTCTGTTTTTCATCCACATACGGTTTCGCCTGCTGCAGCAATTGCGCATTCAGCACGCCATTATCAAACGGCGGGTTGTTTTCGGTGCAGTACAGCGCTTTACCCGGATGGGGTTCAGCGGTTTCCAGCAGTTTCGCCAGATCCAGTTTTTGTTGCTTCGCGGTGAAGCCTTCCAGCTCTTTGAGTAAGTCAGTGCGGCCAATCAGGTCGACCAGACGTTTCACACCCAGTTGCGCCATCAACTCACGGGTTTCACGTGCGATGAATTCGAAGTAGTTCGTTACTTTGAACGGCAGGCCGTGATAGTGGTTCTTACGCAGTTTATCGTCCTGCGTTGCTACGCCGGTTGCGCAGTTGTTGAGGTGACAGATACGCAGATATTTACAGCCCAGCGCCACCATCGGGCCAGTGCCGAAGCCAAAGCTTTCTGCGCCCAGGATCGCCGCTTTAATGATGTCCTGCCCGGTTTTCAGACCGCCATCCACCTGCAAACGGATCTTATGACGCAGACCGTTGGCAACCAGCGCCTGTTGGGTTTCCACCAGCCCCAGTTCCCACGGGCAACCAGCATATTTCACGGAGGAGAGCGGGCTCGCACCCGTGCCGCCATCGTAACCGGCGATAGTGATCAAGTCGGCGTATGCTTTTGCCACACCGGTCGCGATGGTGCCGACGCCTGGTTCGGAAACCAGCTTCACGGAGATCATCGCTTTCGGGTTGACCTGTTTCAGGTCAAAAATGAGCTGTGCCAAATCTTCAATCGAGTAAATATCGTGGTGCGGCGGCGGAGAAATCAGCGTGACGCCAGGCACGGAGTAGCGCAGTTTCGCGATGTACGGCGTGACTTTATCACCCGGTAACTGACCGCCTTCACCCGGTTTAGCCCCCTGAGCGACTTTGATCTGGATAACATCAGCGTTTACCAGATAAGCCGGTGTGACGCCGAAGCGACCAGAAGCAACCTGCTTAATACGCGAGACTTTGTTGGTGCCGTAACGCGCTGGATCCTCACCACCTTCACCAGAGTTTGAGAAACCGCCAAGGCTGTTCATGGCTTCAGCCAGCGCTTCGTGTGCTTCCGGACTCAATGCACCGATAGACATGGCCGCAGTATCAAAGCGTTTAAACAACTCACTCGCCGGTTCCACGTCCTTCAGATTGACCGCTTCGCCGTTTGGCGTGATGGATAACAGGTCGCGCAGCGTTGCCGCTGGACGTTCGTTCACCAGCTTCGCATATTCCTGATAGTCACTATACTCGCCGCTCTGTACTGCCTGTTGCAGCGTACGCACCACGTCCGGGTTGTAAGCGTGATATTCGCCGCCGTGAACATACTTCAGCAAACCGCCTTGCGAAAGCGGCTTACGCGCCAGCCAGGCGACTTTAGAGAGGTTCAGCAGATCCTGCTGGAAGTCGCTAAAGCCAGCGCCGCCAATACGGCTAATCACACCCTGGAAGCACAGTGCGGCGACATCGTCGTGCAGACCGACGGCTTCGAACAGTTTTGAACAGCGATAAGAGGCAATGGTCGAGATGCCCATTTTGGACATGATCTTGTACAGGCCTTTATTGATGCCGTTACGGTAGTTCAGCATCACCGTGCGGTAGTTTTTCTCGATGGCTTTATTGTCAACCAGTTTGGCCAGCGTTTCATATGCCAGATACGGGTAGATTGCCGTCGCGCCGAAGCCCAACAACACAGCGAAGTGGTGCGGGTCGCGAGCGCTGGCCGTTTCGACAATAATGTTGGCGTCACAGCGCAGGCTCTTCTCAACCAGACGTGTCTGGATGGCGCCCACTGCCATTGGCGCTGGCACCGGCAGGCGATTTTTGGCGATATTGCGATCGGAGAGCACCAGCAGCACAGTGCCGTTACGCACCATCTGTTCAGCTTTATCACACAGCGCCTTAACGGTCTCTTCCAGCGTCACTTCGGTGACGTCAAAAGTGATATCCAGCGTATCAGCGCGGTAGTGCTCCTCTTTTATCGTCGTGAGCTGTTTGAAATCGGAATAGAGCAGGATCGGCGATTTAAAGCTCAGACGGTGCGCCTGGCCTTCAGCTTCGCAGAAGACGTTCATTTCGCGGCCAATACTGGTGGCCAGCGACATCACGTGCGCTTCACGCAGCGGATCGATAGGCGGGTTGGTTACCTGCGCAAACTGCTGACGGAAGTAGTCATAAATAATGCGCGGCTGGCTGGAGAGCACGGCGAATGGTGTGTCATCACCCATTGATCCGACTGCTTCCTGGCCATTTTCACCCAGTACGCGGATAACGGAGTCCAGTTCTTCAAAACTGTAGTTAAACTGTTTCTGATAGCTGGCCAGCAGGTCATCATCCATTTCACGAGTGCCGACTTCTTCATCCGGCAGATCTTCAAATGGCACAAGACGGCGGACGTTTTTCTCCATCCACTCTTTGTACGGGTGGCGGCTTTTCAGATCGTCATCGGTTTCTGCCGAGTGCAGGATGCGCCCGCCGCGGGTATCGATAACCATCAACTCGCCTGGACCAACGCGGCCTTTTTCCACCACTTCGTCCGGCTGGTAATCCCAGATGCCCACTTCAGAAGCACAGGTGATCAGCTTGTCTTTGGTGATGACATAGCGCGCCGGACGCAGACCATTACGGTCGAGGTTACAGGCGGCGAAACGACCGTCGGACATCACAATGCCCGCCGGGCCGTCCCACGGTTCCATATGCATGGAGTTAAAGTCGAAGAAGCTGCGCAGGTCCGGATCCATATCCGGGTTGTTTTGCCATGCTGGCGGTACCAGCAGACGCATCGCGCGCACGATATCCATCCCACCTGCCAGAAGCAGTTCGAGCATATTATCCATCGAACTGGAGTCTGAGCCGGTTTCGTTGACGAACGGCGCGGCATCATGGAGATCCGGAATCAGCGGCGTTTGGAATTTATAGGTACGCGCACGCGCCCACTGGCGGTTACCGGTGATGGTGTTAATTTCACCGTTGTGCGCCAGGTAGCGGAACGGCTGCGCCAGCGGCCAGCGCGGTACGGTATTGGTGGAGAAGCGCTGGTGGAAGAGGCAAATGGCCGATTCCAGACGCAGGTCCGCCAGGTCCAGGTAGAAGCGCGGCAGGTCAGCCGGCATACACAGACCTTTATAGATGTTCACCAGGTTCGAAAGGCTACAAACGTAGAACTCTTTATCTTCCTGCAGGCGTTTTTCAATACGGCGACGGGCGATAAACAGACGACGCTCCATATCGCGCGGACGCCAGCCTGCCGGGGCGTTAACAAAAATTTGCTCAATACGAGGCAGCGAGGAGAGGGCAATTTCACCGAGCACCCCGTCGTTCGTCGGCACATCGCGCCAGCCAACAATGGATAAGGTCTCACGTTGAAGCTCTTCTTCAACAACACGGCGCGATGCGCTGGCCTTTTCCGGATCCTGGTTCAGGAATAGCATGCCCACGGCGTAATTTTTGGCTAAACGCCAGCCGCGCTCTTCCGCCACAATCCGGAAGAAACGATCGGGTTTTTGCAGCAACAGGCCGCAACCATCACCGGTCTTACCGTCGGCGAGAATAGCGCCACGGTGCTGCATTCTGGCCAGTGCGTGAATAGCGGTGCGCACTACCTTGTGGCTAGGTTCGCCTTCTATGTGGGCGATCAGGCCGAAACCACAGTTATCCCTCTCAAGGGATTTATCGTACAACATATCAGTGAACCTCCCCAGGCTCTACGGGAGCCCCTCCTGAACGATGCGCACAGGCGTAAAAAGAGCATGGCGACGGGGCATTTGCCTCGCATGTCGCCCTCTTTTAATTTCCTTTTCGCATCGATACACAAGTGTTGAGGACTTGCTTAAGAGGGAATCTCAATTACTGCATAAATATGATGAGCAGACTGCTCATCCAGAAAGCTTCCAGCGGATTTCCAAGTTATCGGGAATCCGTACACAGGTCAAATGCCGAGCTTATTTATACAAAAAAGTGCTAAACATGAATTAACTTTTTGATAAATAAGTTAATTTAACTATTTTTACATTGAGTAAACGGCAGACTAAGCGGCAGCAGAGTGTGATCTGACTCACTATACAAAAGCGCCCTTTATGACGTTCTGTTCTGATTGTTGAATTAATGGCAGATTTTTATTCTGCATCAGGGGCTGGACCCGCATAAAGTCACTGTTTTTCACCGGTGTTCGTATTTCTGCAAAATAATGCAGGAACATAAGGAAAAGTAATTGCTTGTAGCGTGAATGAAATTGCGATTATATTGACTGTTTATGCAATAGATAAAGGCCTTCCCGGGCGATTGATCCAGGTCATCGCCGACGAAAGCTAAAAGTGGCAGGCTACACCCTTTCTTCAGGGCGGCCTTCCAGATTATGCAGTTACAGAAATTAGTCAATATGTTTGGTGGGGATCTTGCTCGCCGTTATGGGCAAAAAGTTCACAAACTGACGCTGCATGGCGGTTTTAGTTGCCCTAACCGCGATGGCACGATTGGTCGTGGGGGATGCACTTTTTGTAATGTGGCTTCCTTTGCTGACGAGGCGCAGCAGCATCGCTCCATTGCCGAACAACTGGCCCATCAGGCCATGCTTGTTAATCGTGCCAGGCGCTATCTTGCGTATTTCCAGGCCTATACCAGCACCTGGGCTGAAGTGCAGGTGCTGCGCTCGATGTACCAGCAGGCTGTAAGCCAGGCGAGCATTGTCGGGTTGTGCGTCGGCACTCGCCCGGACTGCGTTCCTGACGCGGTGCTGGATCTGCTGTGCGAATATCACCACCAGGGGTATGAAGTCTGGCTGGAACTGGGTCTGCAAACCGCGCACGATAAAACACTGCACCGCATTAACCGCGGCCACGATTTCGCCTGTTATCAGAAAACCACGCAACTGGCTCGTGAACGCGGCCTGAAAGTGTGTACTCATCTGATTGTGGGATTGCCTGGCGAACGTCAGCCGGACTGTCTGCAAACCATTGAACGCGTTGTCGAGACCGGCGTCGACGGTATTAAGCTTCATCCGCTGCATATTGTGAAAGGCAGCATTATGGCGAAAGCGTGGGAAGCCGGTCGTCTTAATGGCATTGGGCTTGAGGAGTACACCGTGATTGCCGGTGAAATGATCCGCCACACGCCACCAGAGATGATTTATCACCGCGTTTCTGCCAGCGCGCGTCGCCCGACGTTGCTGGCGCCGCTATGGTGCGAAAACCGTTGGACGGGTATGGTGGAGCTCGATCGTTATCTGACCGCCCACGGTGCGCAAGGCTCTGCATTAGGTCGCTGTTGGCAGTCTCCCGCGTAACACGCTCTGCTTCTTTCGTATTTTTTCATCGGATCGCGAACTACCACCGCATTTTTCGCACTCGCTTCAACCCTTTGCTCAGAATTGGGTATTATTGAGCGGACTTGTTCGAGGAAATCTCTATGAAGCAAATCCGTTTACTGGCGCAATATTATGTAGACCTGATGATGAAACTGGGTCTGGTGCGTTTTTCCCTCCTGCTGGCGCTGGCCTTGGTAGTGACTGCGATTGTGGTGCAGATGGCCGTTACCATGGTGTTGCAAGGGGAGGTGGAAAGCATTGACGTTATCCGCTCCATTTTCTTTGGTCTGTTGATTACGCCCTGGGCGGTCTATTTCCTGTCGGTGGTGGTGGAGCAGCTTGAAGAGTCGCGCCAGCGCTTGTCTCGCCTGGTGGATAAGCTGGAAGAGATGCGTGAGCGTGATCTCCAGCTCAATGTGCAACTGAAAGACAACATTACGCAGCTTAATCAGGAAATCAGCGATCGCGAAAAGGCGGAGGCTGAACGGCAGTCCACGTTTGAGCAACTCAAAATAGAGATGCAGGAGCGCGAACAAACGCAGATCCAGCTCGAACAGCAATCTTCTTTCCTGCGCTCTTTCCTTGATGCCTCCCCGGATCTGGTGTTTTACCGCAATGAAGACAAAGAGTTTTCTGGCTGTAACCGGGCGATGGAGCTGCTTACGGGAAAAAGCGAAAAGCAGTTGATCAATCTGAAGCCGCAGGACGTTTACTCGCCGGAAGCAGCGGAAAAAGTGATCGAGACCGATGAGAAAGTCTTCCGCCATAACGTGTCACTGACCTATGAGCAGTGGCTTGACTATCCTGACGGGCGTAAAGCCTGTTTCGAAATCCGCAAAGTGCCCTATTACGATCGTGTCGGTAAACGCCACGGACTGATGGGCTTTGGCCGCGATATTACCGAGCGTAAGCGCTATCAGGATGCGCTGGAGCGCGCCAGCCGGGATAAGACAACCTTTATCTCAACGATCAGCCACGAGCTGCGTACACCGCTTAACGGGATTGTCGGGCTGAGCCGCATTTTGCTCGATACCGAATTGACAGAAGAGCAAGAAAAATACCTGAAAACTATCCATGTCTCTGCGGTCACGCTGGGGAATATATTTAACGATATTATCGACATGGATAAGATGGAGCGCCGTAAGGTGCAACTGGATAACCAGCCTCTCGACTTCACCAGTTTCCTGGCGGATCTGGAAAACCTCTCCGGTTTGCAGGCGCATCAGAAAGGGCTGCGTTTTGTGCTTGAGCCGACGCTGCCATTGCCGCATCAGGTTATCGCTGATGGTACGCGCCTGCGGCAGATCCTGTGGAATCTTATCAGTAACGCCGTCAAGTTTACCCGCGAAGGCCAGGTTGTGGTGCGTGTGCGCTATGACGAAGGCGAGATGTTGCACTTTGAGGTGCAGGATTCCGGTATCGGTATTCCCCGTGAAGAGCAGGATAAAATTTTCGCCATGTACTATCAGGTCAAAGATAGCCATGGCGGAAAACCGGCAACCGGGACCGGTATCGGTCTGGCCGTATCACGCAGGTTGGCAAAAAATATGGGGGGCGATATTACCGTCAGCAGTGAGCCGGGAGCCGGTTCCGTCTTTACCCTGACCATCCATGCTCCGGCGGTGGCGGAAGAAGTCGAAGACGCGTTTGACGAGGATGACATGCCGCTTCCAGCGCTACATGTGCTGTTGGTGGAGGACATTGAGCTGAACGTGATTGTTGCACGTTCTGTGTTGGAAAAACTGGGCAGCAGCGTAGACGTGGCGATGACGGGGACGGCTGCGCTGGAGATGTTCACGCCGGGTGAATATGACCTGGTGCTGCTGGATATCCAGTTGCCGGATATGACCGGTCTGGATATTTCCCGGGCGCTGACCAGCCGTTATCCCCGCGAAGATCTCCCTCCACTGGTGGCGTTAACTGCCAACGTGCTGAAAGACAAACGGGAATATCTCGATGCGGGTATGGATGATGTGCTAAGCAAACCGCTGGCGGTCCCGGCATTAACTGCCATGATTAAAAAGTTCTGGGATGCCGGTAATGACGAGGAGGAGCAAGTGACGACCACGGATAACAGTAAAGCGCAAACGTTGCTTGATATCGCCATGCTTGAGCAATACATCGAGCTGGTCGGGCCGAAGCTGATCACTGACGGGCTGGCGGTGTTCGAGAAAATGATGCCGGGTTACCTGAGTGTACTGGAGTCGAATCTGACTGCGCGCGATCAAAAAGGGATCGTCGACGAAGGGCACAAAATCAAAGGCGCGGCAGGCTCTGTTGGGTTACGCCATTTGCAGCAGTTGGGTCAGCAGATCCAGTCGCCGGATCTTCCGGCCTGGTCAGACAATGTCGGAGACTGGGTAGAAGAGATGAAACAAGAGTGGCGCAACGACGTTGCGGTATTGAAAGCCTGGGTTGCAGACGCTGGAAAAAAATGACCCCGGATTAACCGGGGTGCGCGAATACTGCGCCAACACCAGGGAAACCGTGGCTGCGCCGTAATTTTTAGATTTTTTTGCAAGGGCGTAGTCAGAAAAAATTCGACTGCACGCACATAAGATAGCAAATCTTAAATGATTTGTTACATCAATCAGTGAAATGTGTGAAGCACGGCGCTCTTATCAAAATTTTTAATTATCGACAGTACGTTGCATAAGGGATGAGCAAAATGAAAAAAGTGGGCGTTATTCTCAGCGGCGCAGGTGTTTATGATGGATCAGAAATTCATGAGGCTGTCATAACACTGCTGGCTATCGCACGCAGTGGTGCACAGGCTGTCTGTTTTGCGCCTGATAAAAGCCAGAGCGACGTTATCAATCACCTTACTGGTGAAGCGCTGGCTGGTAGCCGTAATGTACTGATTGAGTCCGCCCGTATTGCGCGTGGCGCGATCCAAAATCTGGCACAGGCATCAGCAAACGATCTGGATGCGCTGATTGTTCCGGGCGGTTTTGGCGCGGCCAAAAATCTGAGTAATTTTGCCAGCCAGGGCAGCGAATGCGTGGTCGATAGTACGTTAAAACAACTGGTGCTTGAGATGCACAAGGCGGGGAAACCGCTGGGTTTTATGTGTATTGCCCCTGCGATGCTGCCGAAGATTTTCGATTTTCCGCTACGTCTAACCATTGGAACAGATATCGATACCGCTGAGGTGCTGGAAGAGATGGGGGCGGAACACGTTCCCTGCCCGGTGGACGATATTGTTGTCGATGAAGAGAACAAAGTGGTGACCACGCCTGCATATATGCTGGCGGAAGATATCGCTCAGGCGGCGACAGGTATCGAAAAACTGGTGGCGCGGGTGCTGGTGCTGACCGAATGAAGACGGTGTTTCGCGGCCCGCTGAAAACTATCCTTAAGCGACTTCTCCTGCGGTTTTTACTGATGCTGGCTATCTTCTGGGGCGGCAGCATTGTGCTGTTCAGTTTCCTGCCCGTGCCATTCTCTGCGGTGATGGTGGAGCGCCAGCTGGGTGCGTGGTTAACCGGCGACTTCGGTTACGTGGCGCATTCTGACTGGGTCAGTATGGATGACATTTCTCCGTCGATGGCGCTGGCGGTGATCGCGGCAGAAGATCAGCGTTTCCCCGAACACTGGGGGCTGGATCTTCCGGCGATCCAAAAAGCGCTTTCCCACAATGAGCGCCATGAAAATCGCATCCGCGGCGCATCGACGATTTCTCAGCAAACGGTAAAAAACCTACTGCTCTGGGATGGAAAGAGCTGGGTGCGTAAAGGACTGGAAGCGGGGCTGACGCTAGGCATGGAAACCGTCTGGAGCAAACGTCGGATCCTCACTGTTTATCTGAATATCGCCGAATTTGGCGAGGGAATTTTTGGCGTAGAAGAGGCGGCTCAGCGCTATTTCCATAAGCCCGCCAGTCGGTTGTCGATGTCTGAAGCGGCGCTGCTGGCCGCGGTGTTACCCAATCCCATTCGCTTTAATGCAGGCGCGCCGTCAGGTTATGTTCGTAGCCGACAGGCATGGATCATGCGTCAGATGCGCCAGTTAGGGGGCGAGGAATTCTTGCAGCGTAACAAGCTGTATTGACTAGTCTTCGTCAAAGCCCGCATTAAACAGGGCAATCACTGCCGCCAGGGCTTCAACTTCCTGGGGACCGTTTGCCACAATTTCTATCTGCCGCCCTTTCGCGGAGTCCAGCATCAGCAAGGCAATAACGCTGCTGGCTTCCGCCTCGGTGCCTTCATCATTTCGCAGCAGTACTTCTGCATCGAAGCCCTGCACCAGTTCAAACAGTTTCATCGCCGGGCGCGCGTGCATGCCCAGCTTATTGGTGATTTCAACAGTTTGTTTTACGGTCATGTTTTGCGTTTTTCCAGCGTACGGTGACGGGATTGAACGTTTTTACCGCGCGAACGGAAATAATCCGCGAGCTGTTCGGCGACATACACAGAGCGGTGTTTACCACCGGTACAACCGATAGCCACGGTCAGGTAGCTGCGGTTATTGGTTTCCAGCATCGGCAGCCACAACTCAAGGTAGCTGCGTGTCTGGTAGATAAAGTTGTGGACTTCGGTATGACGATCAAGAAACGCGGCGACAGGTTTGTCGAGACCGGTCATCGGGCGCAGTTTGGGATCCCAATGTGGGTTAGGCAGAAAACGCACGTCAAACACATAGTCTGCATCAATAGGGATGCCATGTTTAAAGCCGAACGATTCAAACACCATCGTCAGTTCACGCTCACGTTTACCCAACAGGCGCGTGCGTAGCATTTCTGCCAGCTCATGCACCGACATCTCAGAGGTATCGACGATCAGATCCGCGCGGGAACGCAGCGGCTCCAACAGGTTACTTTCTTCGTCGATGGCGCTTTCCAACGACAGATTTTTACTGGAAAGCGGGTGCAGACGACGGGTGTCGCTGTAACGACGGATCAGGGTGTTGCGATCGGCATCCAGAAACAGTAATTGAGGAGAGAAGGCGTCCGGCAGGCTGCTCATCGCCTGCTCAAAGATTTCCGGGGATTCCGGCATATTGCGCACATCAATACTGACGGCTGCGGAAGTCTGACGGTCGGCAAGCGTGCGCGCCAAATCCGGCAATAACACGACCGGCAGGTTATCGACACAATAAAAACCCATGTCTTCCAGGGCGCGTAGCGCCACTGATTTGCCTGAACCCGAACGACCACTGACGATCATCAGGACCATGAACCATTTCTCCTCAGGACGACTGATAAAAAAGCGGCCTTTCCGTTACGCATCATCACCTTCGCCTTCTGTCTGCGTGATGATCTGATACAGATCTTCATCACTTTGCGCGCTGCGCAGGCGCCGACAAATTGTTTTATCCGCCAGGCGCTTAGCGACCAGCGAGAGCGTATGCAAGTGCGTTTTGGTTTGATCTGCCGGCACCAATAATGCAAACAGTAGATCGACGGGCTGATTATCGATAGCGTCGAAAGCAATGGGCGTTTCGAGTTGGACAAAAACGCCGACGGCGCGAAGCGTGTCTTCTTCGAGCTTACCGTGTGGAATAGCGATACCGTTACCAATACCGGTACTGCCCATTTTTTCACGGGTAAGGATGGCCTCGAAGACGACCTGCGGCGGTAGGCCTAACTGTTTTGCCGCCAGTTCACTGATGATTTCCAGAGCACGTTTTTTACTCTGACAGTGAACGCCGCTACGGGTGCATTCCTGGTTAAGGACATTGCTCAGTTGAAGAGCGGAATCGTTATTCATCATAATTTCACCTAAGCGACGCCAGTGCAGACACCCTACCGGATTGCGGTAGGGTGCGACGCACCAGGCTGACGCCCGGACAATTAGTGTTGTTTCAGTTTATCTTTATGTTTCGTTAGTTGCCGCGCCAGTTTATCAATTAAACCGTCGATTGCAGCATACATATCCTGCCCTTCCGCACTGGCATGAAGCTCCCCTCCATTAACATGGAGCGTTGCATCCGAAGTGTGAGTCACTTTCTCCACTTTCAACACAATATAGACCTGATTAATCCTGTCGAAATACTGTTCAAGCTTGGCGAATTTGCTATTTACAAAGTCGCGGAGAGCATCAGTGATCTCGACGTTCTGTCCTGTGATGTTAAGCTGCATAGTGTCTTCCTTATCGGTTTTGGTCAAACCAGTTGTTTGCGCTGGTTTGACGGCGGAATGGATAAAGATTCTCGATACTTCGCAACGGTTCGCCGCGCCACCATAATTCCTTGATCGGAAAGCAGTGTCGTCAGCTTACTATCGCTCAGTGGTTTCGCAGGGTTTTCTGCGGCGATTAACTTCTTCACCAGCGCGCGAATAGCCGTAGACGAGGCTTCGCCGCCGCCTTCGGTGCTTACATGGCTGGAGAAGAAATATTTAAGTTCAAAAATGCCGCGCGGACTGTGCAGGTACTTCTGGGTCGTCACACGTGAAATGGTGGACTCGTGCATTTCGACGGCCTGCGCGATATCCGCCAGAACCATCGGTTTCATAAACTCTTCACCCTGCTCAAAGAAGGCTTGCTGCTGCTCAACAATGCAGCGGCTAACCCGGAGCAGGGTATCATTACGGCTTTCCAGACTTTTGATCAGCCATTTCGCATCCTGCAAATTGCTGCGGATAAACTGGCTGTCGGCATCGTTACGTGCTCCGGCGCACATGGAAGCGTAGTGCTGGTTGATTTGTAAGCGCGGAATACTGTCGGAGTTCAGCTCCACAGTCCAACGTCCGTTGTGCTTACGCACGAGCACGTCCGGGATCACGTATTCCGGTTCACCGGTCTGGATAGACTGGCCAGGGCGCGGATCCAGCGATTGAATCAGGTTAACCGCTTCTTTCAGCACGTCCTCTTTCAGACGCGTCATACGCATTAGCGTACGGAAGTCATGGTTAGCCAGCAGATCAAGGTGATCGCTAATGATCAATCGTGCTTCTTCACACCACGGTGTCTCTTTCGAAAACTGCGAAAGCTGGATCAGCAAGCAGTCGCGCAGATCCCGCGCAGCTACGCCAACCGGATCGAAACGCTGTATGCGTTTAAGTACGGCTTCGACTTCGTCAAGACCCACCTCTTCATTGCCCATGCTTTCGAGGATATCTTCGAGCGATACGGTCAGATAGCCCGTATCGTCAACAGCATCCACAATGGATGTTGCAATTGCGCGATCGGTGTCGGAGAACGGCGTCAGTTCTACCTGCCACATCAGGTAGTCCTGCAGCGACTGGGTGGTTTCACCTTGATAAATGGGCAGTTCGTCATCAAGGTAATCATTGCTGCTGCCGGAGGGGGTTCCTGCGGTGTAGATCTCGTCCCAGCTTGCATCCAGCGGCAGCTCGTCGGGCATCTCTTTTTGTTCAAGCGCGTCGACGGTATCCAGGCCTTCATTATCCTGGTTTTGTTGGGCATCCACTTCTTCGTGAAGATCGGTTTGCTCCAGCAATGGATTACTCTCCAGCGCCTGCTGAAGTTCCTGCTGAAGTTCCAACGTGGACAACTGCAACAAACGAATTGCCTGCTGCAGTTGTGGCGTCATGGCTAGCTGTTGGCTAAGCCTTAGTTGCAAACCTTGCTTCATATTCAGAGCAGCACTCTCCGACAAAAAACGTCAATAATCTCTACCCTATCAGAGTCTGAAGTCTTCCCCAAGATATACGCGCTTAACGTGTTCGTCTTCAAGGATTTGCTGCGGTGTCCCGTGAGCAATTAAATGCCCCTGGCTGACGATGTAAGCGCGTTCGCACACTGCCAATGTTTCGCGGACATTATGGTCGGTAATCAGCACGCCCAGGCCGCTGTCGCGCAGGTGTTCGATGATACGTTTAATATCAATGACCGAAATGGGGTCAACGCCCGCAAACGGTTCATCCAGCAGAATAAATTTCGGGTTAGCCGCCAGCGCGCGGGCAATTTCCACACGACGACGTTCACCACCGGACAACGCCTGCCCCATGCTGTCTCGCAGATGCTCAATATGGAACTCTTCCATCAACTCTTTGGCACGATCATCACGCTGTTCAGCCGTCAGGTCATCACGAATTTGCAATACTGCCATCAGGTTGTCGTACACGCTCAGGCGGCGAAAAATAGAGGCTTCCTGCGGTAAATAGCCAATGCCACGACGCGCGCGCGCATGCAGCGGCAGCAGACTGATATCTTCCTCATCAATAATGATGTTGCCTGCATCGCGCGGCACAATGCCTACCACCATGTAGAATGTGGTGGTTTTCCCTGCACCGTTAGGACCGAGAAGGCCGACGATTTCGCCAGAGTTTACCGTCAGACTGACGTCTTCAACAACGCGGCGGCCTTTATAGGCTTTGGCGAGATTCTTTGCAGTTAATGTTGCCATAACGAATTAGTTACTCTTTTTTTGCGCCGGAGCCGGGGTTTTGCTGTTGCTCTTATCCTGCAACTGCGATGGCACCAGCACGGTGGTCACGCGTTTACCTTTGTCGCTGAATGCCTGCATTTTCTGCTCTTTCACCAGGTAGGTGATTTTGTCGCCCTTGATATTGCTATCCAACTGTTCAAGGTAGGCGTTGCCGGTCAGCACAACGAAATCGTTCGCCAGTTCGTAATGCATCTGCGATGCGTGGCCTTTCACCGGTTTGCCGTTGTCCTGCATTTGATAGAAGGTGGCCGGATTACCGTAACCGTCGATGATCTCTTTTCCTTGCTCACCGCCAGGACGTGTAACGACGACTTTGTCGGCATTAATTTTGATAGTGCCTTGCGTAACCACCACGTTGCCTGTGAAGGTCACAATATTGCCCTGCATATCTAACGATTGCTGGTCTGAATCGATGTGAATGGGCTGTTCAGTATCACCGGTTACGGCAAGCGCCGGAAGCGCAGCGGCTAAAAGTGTACTGGCCAGGATAAGATTAAGGCTGAGTTTGTTTGTTTTGGATTTCATAGAAGCTTCTAACCTTTTCAATCAGCTCGGCGTTTTTGCTGCGTAAATTGCCGCGCATTTTCAGGCCGGTGGAATTAAATGTTGTACCGTACAACGTGACCTGATCATCGGAGGTAACATCCTGCGTTACCAGATTGATCTGGGCGTTATCCGTGGTGATTTTTCGTAATTGGGCATCCGCTGTCAGGGCATTAACCTCAACATGTCCATAAAGATAAAGCATTCTGTCATCGGTCAGCTTCGCTTTATCCGCCTTAATTGACCAGGTCGGAATTTTGTCTTTATCAAAGGTCGTCAGCAGCGGTTGGGCGAACCAGCTCACGCCGTCGGCGGAAAAATATTCAACATTTTGCGCCACCAGGCGATAGTTCAGCGCTCCTTCCGGGCTGTAAACCAGGGAGTCCGTATGCTGGCTCTTATAAGTTGGATCCGTGCTGCTGGTCGTCACCTGTTCCGGTGCATCCTGAGTGGTCAGGTTGATGCCAATCAGCACCAGGGCGGCCAGCGACAGCAGAATGATCACCCAACGTCTGGTTTTACTCATATTGATTGCCCTTTGGCCTCGTCCAGCTTGCCCTGAGCCAGCAACAATAAATCGCAGACTTCACGAACCGCGCCGCGTCCTCCGTTGATACGGGTGACATAATCTGCACGCGGAATCAGTAACGGGTGTGCATCCGCGACGGCAACGCTTAAACCAATTTCCGCCATCACGGGCCAGTCGATCAAATCATCGCCGACATAAGCAACCTGATCCGCAGCCAGATCCAGTTTCGCCAGTAATTCTCTGTAAGCCAAAAGTTTATCAGACTGTCCCTGATACAGATGCGTGATACCCAGTGTTTCACAACGATCTTCCACCAGTTTAGCTTTTCGCCCGGTAATGATAGCAATCTCAATGCCAGACGTGAGCGCGCTGCGGATCCCATACCCATCACGAACGTTGAACGCTTTTAACTCTTCTCCGTTGTTGCCCATATAAATGAGCCCATCGGATAACACACCATCGACATCCAGGATTAACAGACGGATCTTCCCGGCTTTTGCCATGACTTGCGCGCTTACCGGCCCATAGCAGGTGGCAAGCGATGCGCCAGCATTACTCATTCTTCTGTCCTTCTTTACACTACGCCTGCGCGCAGCAGATCATGCATATGTAACACACCCAGCAACTGGTCGCCATCGGCAACCATGACGGAAGTGATATGCCGGGATTGCATCAGGTTAAGCGCGTCGACGGCCAGCGTATTCGGACGCACGCGAATGCCGCCAGGCGTCATGACTTCCGCGATGCCCATATTGCGGACATCGCTACCCATATCGAACACGCGACGCAAGTCGCCATCGGTGAAGATCCCTTCGATCTTCATCAGGTCATCGCAGATAACCGTCATGCCTAAATTTTTGCGCGTAATCTCCAACAGGGCATCGCGCAGACTGGCCTTTTTGCTGACGTGTGGGATCTCATCACCCGTGTGCATAATATCGTTAACCCGCAGCAGCAGTTTACGGCCCAGTGCGCCACCTGGGTGCGACAGGGCGAAATCTTCTGCGGTGAAACCACGGGCTTTCAGTAGCGCCACGGCTAATGCGTCGCCCATGACCAGCGCCGCTGTGGTACTGGAGGTGGGGGCCAGGCCGAGCGGGCAGGCCTCTTTCGGCACTTTCACGCAGAGATGAATATCTGCCGCGCGCGCCATACTGCTTTCTGGTCGGCTGGTCATGCAGATCAACGACACTTTTAACCGTTTCAACACCGGGATCAGGGCGAGGATCTCATTGGATTCGCCGGAATTAGACAGCGCTATTACGATATCTTGCGGGCTAACCATCCCCAAATCGCCGTGGGCGGCTTCGCCGGGGTGCACAAAGAATGAAGAGGTGCCGGTACTGGCAAACGTGGCGGCCATTTTCCGGCCAATATGCCCGGATTTGCCCATGCCCATAACCACCACTTTGCCCGCGCAATAGAACATCTTTTCGCACGCTTGTGCAAAGTCCTCATTGATGTACTGATCCAGTTCAGCGAGGCCTTCACGTTCAATCTCCAGGACCTCTTTTCCTGCCTGTTGAAAGTCAAAACCCGGCTGCAAATCTATCTGCGACATAATGCGTATCCGATTATCCTGTTAAAAGCGGCGACAGCCAGTAAAGCAGCGCCAGCCATACGATAAACCCGCTCAGCAATAGCGCGCCAATGCCCCGGGTGATTTGCTTATGCTTCCAGCAAATGAGAGCAAAAATGGCGCTGACCAGCAACATCACACCGTAATCACGTGTAAAAGCCATCGGGTTAAAGGCGCCCGGTGCAATCATCGCCGGTAAGCCCAGTACGATGGCAATGTTAAAAATGTTTGAACCAATAATATTGCCAATGGCGATATCGTCTTCGCCTTTGCGCGCGCCTGCAATCGCGGTCGCCAATTCAGGGAGGCCGGTGCCGATTGCAATGACCGTCAGGCCAATGGTTAGCTCGCTAATCGCGAAATAATTCGCCACGACAGTTGCGTTATCCACCACCATGCGGGTTGCCATCGGCATGATGATCAACGCCACCCCAAGCCACAGACATGCCACCGAGAGACTTCCTTCACGCGGCAGTTCAGCCAACTGTTCCCGGGTCAGGCTGTCGTTGCCTTGTCGTTCGGCAAGGCGGGCAATTTTAACAATGAACACCAGCCATAGCACGGCTAATAACAGTAAAATAATGCCGTCAACGCGTGTGATCTGACCATCATACAGCACGAGGCCCGCCAGCAGGCTGGCGACAAGGGTGAACGGCAATTCGCGACGCAGGATATCGGAATGCACGGTAAAAGGGTGGAGCAGGGCGGCAACACCCAGGATCAGCAAAATATTGGTGATGTTAGAACCGATGGCTGTACCAATCGCCAGATCCAACTGGCCATGCAGTGAGGCTGCGACAGCGGTAATGATCTCCGGCAACGAGGTGCCAATGCTGACCACGGTCATACCAATAATCAGTGGAGGTACGCCGAGTGTCCGGCAGAGAATAGAGGCAGCAAAAACCAGACGATCGGCGCTGTAGACCACCAAAAGCAAACCAATTATCAATAGCGCTGTCGCTAAGAGCATCTAACGTCCTTTCTTCAGGTATAATCCGCCGGTTCGCAGGCTGCCATGCCGGAAGAGACCGGGTGTTCCGCGTAGCGTAATGATTCCTAATTTTGACTTTATGCGGCTCAAAAGTAAAACAAATGCCAGCTTTCGCTAACCCCAGCAGGTAATATTCTGTAAAAATGTTGGGTTCGTGATGTTATCCAGCGTCATGCTTATACCCGATAAGGCTTATAAGGAAGAGTCAATGAGCCAGAATATGGCGAATTTGGTCGATGTTCGTGGCGTCAGCTTCTCCCGTGGCAGTCACCCTATCTTCGACAATATTTCACTGACGGTGCCACGCGGCAAAATCACCGCCATTATGGGGCCGTCCGGTATCGGCAAAACAACATTGTTACGCCTTATCGGTGGGCAGATCCCTCCGGATAGCGGCGAAATCTTGTTTGATGGCGAAAACGTGCCGGGGATGACCCGTTCGCGTCTGTTCACCGTGCGTAAAAGAATGAGCATGCTGTTTCAGTCTGGCGCGTTGTTTACCGACATGAACGTTTTCGACAACGTCGCTTACCCCCTTCGCGAACATACGGATTTGCCCGAAGCGCTGTTGCATACCACCGTTATGATGAAGTTGGAAGCCGTCGGGTTACGTGGTGCGGCCTGGCTAATGCCGTCAGAGCTTTCTGGCGGTATGGCGCGTCGAGCCGCGCTTGCCCGCTCAATTGCGCTGGAACCGGATCTGATCATGTTTGATGAGCCTTTTGTGGGGCAGGATCCAATCACCATGGGTGTGCTGGTGAAATTGATTTCTGAACTCAACAGTGCGTTAGGCGTCACATGTATCGTTGTTTCTCACGATGTACCGGAAGTGCTGAGTATTGCGGATTACGCCTACATCGTGGCGGAGAGGAAAATCATCGCCCACGGTAGCGCGCAAGGTCTGCAGGAAAACAGCGATCCCCGGGTGCGTCAGTTCCTTGATGGTATCGCCGACGGGCCGGTTCCGTTCCGTTATCCTGCAGGCGATTATCGTCTCGATTTATTAAAAACAGGGAGTTAAGCACTCATGCTGTTAAATGCACTGGCGTCGCTAGGGCATCGCGGGATTAAAACCATCGCGACGTTCGGGCGGGCTGGTTTAATGCTGTTCAACGCGGTGGTCGGTAAGCCGGAATTTCGCAAGCATGCGCCATTGCTGGTGCGCCAGCTCTATAACGTGGGCGTGCTGTCGATGCTCATTATTATTGTTTCTGGCGTCTTTATCGGTATGGTGCTTGGTTTGCAGGGATACCTGGTGCTGACAACTTACAGTGCGGAGACGAGCCTTGGCATGCTGGTGGCGCTGTCGCTGCTGCGTGAACTGGGGCCGGTTGTCGCTGCATTGTTGTTTGCCGGGCGAGCCGGATCAGCATTAACAGCCGAAATCGGTTTGATGCGCGCGACGGAACAGCTTTCCAGTCTGGAGATGATGGCGGTCGATCCGTTGCGGCGTGTCATCTCTCCGCGCTTTTGGGCGGGCGTGATCTCACTGCCGCTGTTGACGATAATCTTTGTTGCCGTCGGGATTTGGGGCGGTTCTCTGGTTGGCGTTAACTGGAAAGGTATTGATACCGGCTTTTTCTGGACCGCGATGCAAAACGCCGTCGAATGGCGGATGGATTTAGTCAACTGTCTGGTTAAAAGCGTGGTGTTTGCCATCACTGTGACATGGATTGCGCTGTTTAACGGTTACGACGCGATTCCAACGTCGGCCGGGATCAGCCGCGCGACAACACGCACCGTTGTGCACTCATCGTTGGCCGTACTGGGCCTTGATTTTGTGCTCACCGCATTGATGTTTGGGAATTGAGTTCATGCAAACGAAAAAAAGTGAAATTTGGGTAGGTGTTTTTCTGTTGCTGGCGCTGCTGGCCGCACTCTTTATTTGCCTGAAAGCGGCAGATGTCGCCTCAATGCGTACAGAACCGACTTACCGCGTATACGCGACATTCGACAATATTGGCGGCCTTAAAGTGCGTTCGCCAGTGCGTATTGGCGGGGTGGTGATTGGCCGCGTTGCTGATATCTCTCTTGATCCCAAAACGTATCTGCCGCGCGTCGCGCTGGATATAGAAGAACGTTACAACCAAATCCCCGATACCAGTTCACTGGCGATCCGGACGTCAGGCTTGCTGGGTGAGCAATATCTGGCACTGAATGTCGGCTTTGATGATCCTGAACTGGGGACTTCTATGCTTAAAGAGGGCAGTACTATCCAGGATACGAAATCCGCAATGGTGCTGGAGGATCTGATAGGACAATTCCTTTACAGCAGTAAAGGCAGTGACAATAAGAATTCAGGCGATGCGGCGGCGCATAGCGAAGGGAATAATCAAGCCGCACCGTCTGCTGGTCAGGCGAATTAACGAGGAGATGCGACGTATGTTTAAACGTCTATTGATGGTTGCTCTGCTGGTGGTTGCACCGTTGGGCGCGGCCGTAGCGGCCGATCAAAGTAACCCTTATGCCGCGATGAAAGCTGCGGCGCAGAAAACATTTGATCGCCTTAAAAACGAACAGCCGCAGATCCGCGCAAACCCGGACCACTTGCGTGATGTGGTGGATCAGGAACTGCTACCCTATGTGCAGGTGAAATACGCCGGTGCGTTGGTGCTGGGGCGTTACTATAAGGACGCCACACCTGCACAGCGTGATGCCTATTTTGCGGCATTTCGTGAATACCTGAAACAGGCTTACGGTCAGGCGCTGGCGTTGTATCATGGCCAGACTTATGAGATTGCGCCGGAACAACCACTGGGCGATGCCACAATTGTGCCCATCCGCGTCACGATTATCGATCCGAACGGGCGTCCGCCGGTGCGTCTTGATTTCCAGTGGCGTAAAAACACACAAACCGGAAACTGGCAGGCTTACGACATGATCGCAGAGGGGGTGAGCATGATCACCACCAAGCAGAATGAATGGAGCGACTTGCTGCGTACTAAAGGCATCGATGGTCTGACCGCGCAACTACAGTCCATTTCCCGCCAGAAAATTACGCTGGACGAGAAGAAATAATGACGCAGCGGCTGAGTTGGTCGCGTGACGGCGAACGTCTGGCATTGCAAGGCGAGCTGGATCAGGATGTGTTAAATCCGCTCTGGGACGCCCGAATTGAAGCAATGAAGGGGGTCACCTGTATCGACTTGCAAGGCGTGACGCGCGTGGACACAGCGGGCGTCGCATTGCTGGTTCATCTTGTCGAGCAGGGGAAAAAGCAGGGCGTGAGCGTGATGCTTGATGGCGTGAGCGAGAATGTTGTCACGCTGGCCGCACTCTATAATTTGCCCCAGGATGTATTGTCTCGCTAATTTTTTCAATGCGTTACTACCTGAAGCCCCATCCTTTATTGCGATGGGGCTTTTTGCTTGTTTAAGCCAGCGCCACTTTCCTCTAAGATGTGTGACTGTTTTCACTTTTAGATGATATTTACGCCCATGGAAAATCATGAAATTCAGACAGTGCTGATGAGCGCACTTTCTCTCCAGGAAGCCCACGTCACTGGCGATGGCAGTCACTTTCAGGTTATTGCTGTGGGTGAAATTTTTGACGGCATGAGTCGGGTCAAAAAGCAGCAGACCATTTACGGTCCGCTGATGGAATATATCGCGGATAACCGCATTCATGCCCTGTCGATCAAAGCGTTCACGCCTGCTGAGTGGGCGCGGGATCGCAAACTTAACGGTTTTTGAGCGTCGGGAGCATTTTCCCCGCGCGTGTGAATTCTAAACAGAGATCAGATGAATGGATAAGTTTCGTGTACAGGGGCCGACGCGTCTCGAGGGCGAAGTGACAATTTCAGGCGCAAAAAACGCTGCGCTGCCGATCCTTTTTGCTGCATTACTGGCGGAAGAGCCGGTTGAAATTCGTAACGTCCCGAAACTGAAAGATATTGATACCACCATGAAGTTGCTCAGTCAGTTGGGCACGAAGGTGGAGCGTAACGGATCCGTATGGATCGATGCCAGCGAAGTGAATGTGTTCTGTGCGCCTTACGATCTGGTGAAAACCATGCGCGCGTCGATTTGGGCGCTTGGCCCGCTGGTGGCGCGTTTTGGTCAAGGGCAGGTTTCTTTGCCGGGCGGTTGTGCGATCGGTGCACGCCCGGTTGATTTGCACATCTCCGGTCTGGAGCAACTGGGCGCCGAAATCACTTTAGAAGAGGGCTACGTTAAAGCCTCCGTCAATGGCCGTCTGAAAGGCGCGCATATCGTGATGGATAAAGTGAGTGTTGGCGCAACGGTGACCATTATGTCGGCAGCCACGCTGGCTGAAGGCACAACCATTATTGAGAACGCTGCGCGTGAGCCAGAAATTGTTGATACGGCGAATTTCCTCAATACCCTTGGTGCGAAAATTACCGGTATGGGAACCGATCGTATCACCATTGAAGGTGTGAAACGTCTGGGTGGCGGGGTTTACCGTGTTCTGCCGGATCGTATCGAAACCGGTACCTTCCTGGTGGCTGCGGCAATCTCTGGCGGGAAAATCGTTTGCCGCAATGCACAGCCGGATACGCTTGATGCAGTGCTGGCGAAGCTGCGTGATGCGGGCGCGGATATTGAAGTTGGCGAAGATTGGATCAGCCTGGATATGCACGGTAAACGTCCGAAAGCGGTCAATGTACGTACGGCTCCGCACCCGGGATTCCCGACGGATATGCAGGCACAGTTCACCTTGCTGAACCTGGTGGCGGAAGGAACCGGCGTGATCACTGAAACCATTTTTGAAAACCGGTTTATGCACATTCCGGAGCTGATCCGTATGGGTGCGCACGCAGAAATCGAAAGCAATACGGCTATCTGCCACGGCGTGGAAAAACTCTCCGGCGCTCAGGTGATGGCAACCGATCTGCGCGCATCCGCAAGCCTCGTGCTGGCGGGGTGTATTGCAGAAGGAACCACCCTTGTCGATCGTATCTATCATATCGATCGTGGTTACGAACGTATTGAAGATAAGCTCAGCGCCCTGGGGGCCAATATTGAGCGTGTAAAAGGCGAATAACCTTTTTTTGATGCTTATACAGGGGAGCTTCGGCTCCCCTTTTTACTGATTTTTCTGAAAGGATATCTGGATGATGGGAACTACACCGTTTGCCGGTTTTGACTTCACCGCTTTTTGGGATGACCGGGAATATGCGCGCGAAGCGTATATCAATGACCCTTTTAGCGAAGATGAGTTGGCGGCCATTGAATCGACATTAGGTTATCGCTTGCCTGCCTCTTATGTCTGGCTAATGCGGCAACACAATGGCGGGATCCCTCGAAACCAGAATTTCCCAACCAATGAATTTACCAGTTGGGCAGAAGATCACATTGCTATCACGGGTATTATGGGGATTGGCAATAAGCGCTATTCGTTGGGTAGTGATTACGGCAGCCGTTTCTGGATCGAACACTGGGGTTATCCTGACATTGGCGTAGCGATTTGCACCTGTCCATCAGCAGGACATGATATGGTTTTTCTTGATTATCGACAGTGCCTGACAGCAGATGATGAGCCTGCGGTTGTGCATATTGATCAAGAGCAGGATTACAGGATCGTGCACCTTGCTGATAATTTCGAAGCGTTTATCCGTGGTTTAGTCGATGATGACGCTTTTGAGCTGTAACGATGTAGTCCTGCCCTTCTTTGGCCATTAATTCGAGCCAGGCAGCCCCCTGCCAGATGCGCAAGGGGGATTGCTGGTTGATATAGCCTTTACTCTGAGCCTCGTTTTTTCCGCATCAACTTGGTTTTGTCAATAAACTCATGCGTGATCGGATCATGGTAACGCGATGGCCAGATGACCCAGGGGTCGGTATCCAATGCCTGAGCGATAATCCATTCCCCTTTCGGCCATGCACGGGTCAAGGCATTGGCAAGTGTTGAAGAACTGAGACCATGCTTGCGTGATTCTGCGGCGAGCGATGTTCCCTTTTTACGCAGCCCCGCAATGATATCGGCCTGGTGCCAGTCATTGAATTTTGTTTCCATAATATCTCCCTGATAGTAAAACACGCCGGCATTTGTGTATCTGCACACTGTTTACTATACGCATACAAACTCACTTGCTCTAAAAAGTTCATGTAATGTTTGTGCGTTTTAGGATTATACCAGGATGAATAATCAGTGTTTTTTGTGAGTTTTTGATTTTATGGGAACTTGTTGGAGCTTCCCGCGACAAGCGCGGGACAGGCATATTAGCGATCGCGTTGAACAGCGATATGTGCAAGACCAATCAGAGCATCGCGCCATGGCGAATCTGGCAGCACTTGCAGAGCGGAGATAGCCTTATCTGCTTCTTCTTCAGCGCGCTGACGTGTCCATTCCAACGAACCGCACTCGGCCATCGCTTCCAGTACAGGTTCAAGAAGATGGCGACCATTACCCTGCTCAATAGCGTCGCGGATCATTTGGGATTGTTTCGGTGTGCCGTGGTGCATGGCATGCAGCAAAGGCAGTGTTGGCTTGCCTTCATTGAGATCATCCCCCGTATTTTTACCGAGTGTTTCGCCGTCTGCGCTGTAATCAAGCAGATCGTCGATTAACTGGAATGCGGTACCAAGGTAGCGTCCATAATCCTGCAATGCTTTTTCCTGCACATCGCTACATCCAGCAAGCAGACCGGAACATTGCGCAGCGGCTTCAAACAGACGCGCCGTTTTGCTGTAAATGACGCGCATATAGTTTTCTTCAGTGATGTTCGGATCGTTCACGTTCATCAACTGCAGGACTTCCCCTTCGGCAATGACATTCACGGCTTCCGACATTACCTCCAGCACTTTCAATGACCCGAGACTGGTCATCATCTGAAAAGCGCGGGTGTAGATGAAATCGCCGACCAAAACGCTGGCCGCATTACCGAATGCCGCGTTGGCGGTGGCTTTGCCGCGTCGCATATCGGACTCGTCCACGACATCGTCATGTAATAGCGTCGCGGTGTGAATAAATTCGATTAGCGCAGCGATAGTGACATGCGAATTGCCTTCATAGCCCACGGCGCGAGCCGCCAGCACGGCAATCATTGGACGGATGCGTTTGCCGCCCCCGCTGACAATGTAATAACCCAACTGGTTGATTAGCTGAACATCCGAGTTGAGCTGTTGCAAAATCGTCGCATTCACACCCGCCATGTCTTGCGCGGTTAACTCATTGATTTTTTCTAAATTCATCGCAAAAGCCGAGCTTTCAGTCCTGTTTACCACATATCAAAATGGGATAACGAAGGGTTACGGGTTAGAATAGTATTGCTGATTGTACTGAAAAAACGCGCCAGATAAACGTTACCTTACACGTTGTGTTTTTTTTCTGCATGTATTGACGATCGTACTTGTCAAAGGCTCGCGACTTGCGTAATATTCGCGCCCTATTGTGAATATTTTTAGCGCGCTCTGAATTATTCAGAAGAAGTGCGCGGAAGCGGAGTTTTATATGTACGCGGTTTTCCAAAGTGGTGGTAAACAACACCGAGTAAGCGAAGGTCAAACCGTTCGCTTGGAAAAGCTGGACATCGCAACTGGCGAAACTGTTGAGTTCGCAGAAGTTCTGATGATCGCAAACGGTGAAGAAGTCAAAATCGGCGTTCCTTTCGTTGATGGCGGCGTAATCAAAGCTGAAATTGTTGCTCATGGTCGTGGCGAGAAAGTTAAAATCGTTAAGTTTCGTCGTCGTAAACACTACCGTAAGCAGCAAGGTCACCGTCAGTGGTTCACTGATGTGAAAATCACTGGCATCAGCGCCTAAGACCTGAGGAGAGATTTAAATGGCACATAAAAAGGCTGGCGGCTCAACTCGTAACGGTCGCGATTCAGAAGCTAAACGTCTGGGCGTTAAACGCTTTGGCGGTGAAGCAGTTCTGGCAGGTAGCATCATCGTTCGTCAGCGTGGCACCAAGTTCCACGCAGGTACCAACGTTGGTTGCGGCCGTGACCACACTCTGTTCGCTTTGACTGACGGTAAAGTTAAGTTCGAAGTTAAAGGCCCGAAAAATCGTAAATTCATCAGCATCGTTGCTGAATAAGTTTTTCGAGTCCCGGTAACGGAAGAAAGCCCCGCAACACGTTGCGGGGCTTTTTACATTAGAAGTCCGGCAAATTTCTGGCAGGAAATAGGGCATGAAACAGCAGGCAGGCATCGGTATCGTCCTGGCGCTCACTACGGCCATGTGCTGGGGGGCGTTACCTATTGCGATGAAACAGGTGCTGGAAGTGATGGAGCCACCGACCGTGGTGTTTTATCGCTTTTTGATGGCAGCCGTTGGCCTCGGTCTGATCCTGGCCTGCAAAAGAAAACTTCCGCCAATGCGTATTTTTCGCACGCCGCGCTGGTTAATCCTGCTTGCCATTGCAACGGGGGGACTGTTCGGGAACTTCATTTTGTTCAGTTCTTCCCTGCAATATGTTAGCCCTACGGCGTCGCAGGTGATTGGTCAACTGTCCCCTGTGGGTATGATGGTTGCCAGCGTCTTTATTCTTAAAGAGAAGATGCGTAGCACCCAGGTGATTGGCGCCCTGATGCTTATTTGTGGTCTGGTACTGTTTTTTAATACCAGTCTGGTGGAGATTTTTACCCGGCTGACGGACTACACCTGGGGCGTTATTTTCGGCGTTGGCGCAGCAACGGTATGGGTCAGTTACGGCGTGGCGCAAAAAGTATTATTGCGTCGCCTGGCTTCCCAGCAGATCCTTTTTTTGCTGTACACTTTGTGTACGATTGCATTGTTGCCGCTGGCTAAGCCGGGAGTATTATTGCAGTTAAGCAATTGGCAACTGGCCTGTCTGATTTTTTGTGGACTGAACACGCTGGTAGGCTACGGCGCGCTGGCGGAAGCCATGGCCCGTTGGCAGGCGGCACAGGTTAGCGCGTTGATTACGCTGACACCGCTATTTACATTGTTGTTTTCGGATTTGTTATCAATGGCCTGGCCCGATGTTTTCGCCAGACCGATGTTAAACCTGATCGGTTATCTCGGTGCGTTTGTCGTGGTTGCGGGCGCGATGTTTTCTGCTATTGGCCATCGTCTTTTAGGACGCTGGCGCAATCGCGAAGTGGTCGCCACTGTGCCCCGCTCAGGCGAATGAGTTACGGAGAGTAAAATGAAGTTTGTTGATGAAGCGACGATCCTGGTCGTAGCGGGCGATGGCGGTAACGGCTGTGTAAGCTTCCGCCGCGAGAAATATATCCCGAAAGGCGGTCCTGACGGCGGCGACGGCGGCGACGGCGGCGACGTCTGGCTGGAGGCCGACGAAAACCTGAATACTCTGATCGACTACCGCTTTGAAAAATCATTTCGCGCTGAGCGTGGTCAGAATGGTCAGAGCCGTGATTGCACGGGAAAACGGGGTAAAGATATCACCGTTAAAGTGCCGATTGGTACGCGTGTGATCGATCAGGGCACCGGCGAAACCATGGGTGATATGACGAAACACGGTCAGCGTCTGATGGTGGCAAAAGGTGGCTGGCACGGTCTGGGGAATACCCGTTTCAAATCCTCGGTAAACCGTACTCCGCGTCAGAAAACGATGGGTACGCCGGGTGACAAGCGTGATTTGCAACTGGAACTGATGTTGCTGGCTGATGTCGGTATGCTCGGGATGCCGAACGCCGGGAAATCGACCTTTATCCGTGCCGTCTCCGCAGCAAAACCGAAAGTGGCGGATTATCCGTTTACCACCCTGGTGCCAAGCCTTGGCGTTGTACGTATGGACAACGAAAAAAGCTTTGTGGTTGCAGATATCCCTGGGCTGATTGAAGGGGCTGCTGATGGTGCAGGCCTCGGTATTCGCTTCCTGAAACATCTGGAACGTTGCCGCGTGTTGTTGCATCTGATCGATATTGAGCCTGTTGATGGCTCTGATCCGGTCGAAAACGCACGCATCATCGTTGGCGAACTGGAAAAATACAGCGAAAAACTGGCTGATAAACCACGCTGGCTGGTGTTCAACAAAATTGATCTGATGGATAAAGCTGCGGCGGAAGAGAAAGCCAAAGCCATCGCGCAGGCGCTGGGCTGGGAAGATAAGTACTATCTGATCTCTGCAGCCAGCCAGCAAGGGGTTAAAGATCTCTGCTGGGATGTGATGACATTTATCATCGAAAACCCGCTGACGCAGGCGGAGGAAGAGAAACAGCCTGAGAAAGTCGAGTTCATGTGGGATGATTATCATCGCCAGCAGCTCGAGGAAGCGGAAGCAGAAGATGACGAAGAGTGGGATGACGACTGGGATGAAGACGACGAAGAAGGCGTCGAATTTATCTATAAGCGTTAATAACTCTGAGACTTCCCCGGTGCGCCGGGGAGATTGTCGTCAAACAATGCCGGGCAGCCTGCTGACCCGGCATTTTTATTAGTTGTTCTGATAAATATCTTTATAGAGTCGGCTCTCAAAGCGTACCAGCGGGATCCGTCGATTACGTTGGTCCGCGGGCTCAACCGCATAACTGGACAGATATTGTACAAAGGCCATCCGCTGACCGCTGGCAGTGGTGATAAAGCCCGCCAGATTATAAACACCTTGCAGCGAGCCCGTTTTTGCCGAGACTTTGCCATCCACGCCTGCCTGGTGTAAACCCGCACGATACTGCAGAGAGCCGTCGTAGCCCGCCAGCGGTAGCATTGAGATAAAATTGAGTTCCGTATCATGCTGCGCAATGTATTGAAGCACCTGCATCATCGTGGCCGGTGCCAGCAAGTTGTGTCGCGACAGGCCGGAGCCATCGGCAATGATCGTATTGCCAAGGTCAACGCCAGCTTGCTGGCGCAGGATCTGCCGTACCGCATCGGATCCGGCGCGCCATGTGCCTGGCACACCAAAGCGCGCATGCCCGATCATGCGGAACACGGTATCAGCAATCATATTGTCCGATTTTTTTAGCATGATCTTCAGCAGATCGTGCAGCGGTGCGGATTGTTTACTCGCAATGATCGTACCGGGTTGATTTTCTTGCGTTTGGCGCAGTAAGGTGCCGGTGTACGTGATCCCGGCTTCTTTGAGTTCATCTTTGAGGATCGCCCCAGCATAGCTGGCGCCATCCTGAATAGCGAAAGCCAGTGGTAACGGATCGGCTCTCTGCGGAAGACAGCCGGTTAACGTGAAACGATTGAGATCGCCCGGCACCACATCCAGTTCGCAATACTGGGCATCCGACGAACCTCGTGCCAGCGTTCGCACCTGACTAAACATGTTCACCGGGTAGTATGACGCCACGCGAATATAGGCCAAATCGCCAGGTTTCTGGGCGCTGTACAGCGAAATTGAAAAGCAGTTACGATCGATAATTGCCGCAGCGGGCGGAGCGCTGAAGCATTGCGTCATATCATTCCACGGCCAACCGGGGGCTTTATCATGGCTGGCGAAAATGGACGTATCGATTAAGACATTACCGTCGATTTTCTGCACGCCTGACTTTTTTAGCGCGGCAACCATATTGCGCAGATCCTGGCGTTTTAGTGTCGGATCGCCGCCAAATCGTGCAATTAAGTCACCTTTTAATACGCTATTATCGACGGAACCCTTGCTTTCCAGCGTGGTGGTGAAGCGAAAATCCGGCCCGAGTTGCAGCAGGGCCGCCAGCGCGGTGATCACTTTTTGCGTACTTGCCGGCAGCGCCATTTGTTTACCGTGATAATCAATCTCGGGGGTCTGGCTGCCAACTTTTTGCACCATCAGCGCAAGATTCGCACCGTCCGGGAGCTGATTGATGTATTCGTCGACATTCGCAGCCTGAACATTCAAGGCTATACTGGTGGTCAATCCGATGATAAAGCTGGAAAATCGCATAATCTCGCGCTAAGAACCTGGAAACAAGCCGTCATACTACGGCGCATCGACCCGGAAAGTAAACGATGACCCATAGTGAACTTCCGGGTAAAATACGTATCAAATTGAAAAATTGCTGCTGACCTGGGGCTTTGTCCCCGGGTCAGTTTTCTTTTGCTTCTGCCCGGCGGTATACGCCTGTAATCGGGTGGATAGAGAGCTGCCGGGGCAGGACAACCTGCTCCTTACAGGAATGTTCAAGAGGTATAACAAATGCAAGCTATTCCGATGACCTTACGTGGTGCTGAAAAATTGCGCGAAGAACTGGAATTTCTGAAATCCGTTCGTCGCCCTGAAATTATCGCCGCTATCGCGGAAGCCCGCGAACATGGCGACCTGAAAGAGAACGCGGAATATCATGCGGCGCGCGAACAGCAAGGTTTTTGCGAAGGCCGTATCAAAGATATCGAAGCGAAATTGTCTAATGCGCAGGTTATCGATATTTCGAAGATGCCGAAGAGTGGACGCGTGATTTTTGGTTCGACCGTCACAGTCCTGAACCTGGATAACGACGAAGAGCAAACTTACCGCATTGTTGGCGATGATGAAGCTGATTTTAAACAGAATCTCATTTCCGTTAACTCGCCGATTGCTCGCGGCCTTGTGGGCAAAGAGCAGGATGATGTGGTTGTGATCCGTACGCCTGGTGGCGAAGTCGAATACGAAATCGTCAAAGTAGAATATCTCTGATTGCTGCATTTGCAGTAATTGTTGACGTATTGTAAAGAAAAGAAAAAGGCCGCATTGCGGCCTTTCAACAACACCTGGAGCGTGGCATTTTGCACCTCTGCTGGCGGAAACCCCTCGTTTTACACAGATCTTGTGTTCAATTCAGGATATTCTTAGCGTGGCAGCGCGATTTTACGCTCCGCGGTTGGGCGATAAAGCACCAGCGTTTTACCGATGACCTGTACGTTGCAGGCGCCGGTTTCGCGAACGATAGCTTCCACAATCAAGGTCTTAGTTTCTCTGTCTTCAGAGGCGATCTTCACCTTGATAAGTTCATGGTGCTCTAACGCTTGTTCAATCTCGGCCAGTACCCCTTCGGTCAAACCATTATTGCCAAGCATAACTACAGGCTTGAGCGGATGTGCCAGACCTTTCAGGTGCTGTTTTTGTTTAGTACTCAGATTCATCGTATATTTTGCTTACGTTGGGATTGAAAACGGTTCATTCTACCGCCATCTCCACTGTATCGCCAAATTGCACGTCGAAATTTATCGATGTCGACGATGAACCCGGATGGAAAGTTAAATGACAGGTAAAAAGCGTTCTGCCAGCTCGAGCCGCTGGCTTCAGGAACACTTTAGCGATAAATATGTTCAACAGGCGCAGAAAAAAGGGTTGCGTTCCCGTGCCTGGTTTAAACTTGATGAAATACAGCAAAGTGACAAACTTTTTAAACCGGGGATGACGATTGTTGACCTTGGTGCGGCACCCGGTGGATGGTCGCAGTATGCGGTCACCCAAATCGGGGGCAACGGTCGTATTATCGCTTGCGATCTTTTACCGATGGATCCAATCGTCGGTGTGGACTTCCTTCAGGGCGATTTTCGTGATGAATTAGTCCTGAAAGCGTTACTGGATCGCGTAGGTGACAGTAAAGTGCAGGTTGTCATGTCAGACATGGCGCCGAACATGAGTGGAACGCCGGCAGTAGATATTCCCCGCTCTATGTACCTGGTAGAGCTGGCGCTGGAAATGTGCCGCGACGTGTTGGCGCCTGGCGGTAGTTTTTTAGTGAAGGTGTTTCAGGGCGAAGGTTTCGATGAGTACCTGACGGAAATTCGCTCCCTGTTTACGAAAGTGAAAGTGCGTAAACCGGACTCTTCGCGTGCGCGTTCTCGCGAAGTGTACATTGTAGCGACCGGGCGAAAATGATACCTCGTTGATTTCGGCCTTTGGTTTGAAAGAAACGGGATATGTTGTATCCTGACGCTGTTTTTAACACAGTTGTAATATGAGGTTAATCCCTTGAGTGACATGGCGAAAAACCTAATACTCTGGCTGGTCATTGCCGTCGTGCTGATGTCAGTATTCCAGAGCTTTGGGCCCAGCGAGTCTAATGGCCGTAAGGTGGATTATTCTACCTTCCTGCAAGAGGTCAACCAGGACCAGGTTCGCGAAGCGCGTATCAACGGACGTGAGATCAACGTTACCAAGAAAGATAGTAACCGTTACACGACTTACATCCCGGTCAACGATCCAAAACTGCTCGACAACCTGCTGACGAAAAACGTCAAGGTTGTGGGTGAACCACCTGAAGAGCCGAGTCTGCTGGCTAACATCTTCATTTCCTGGTTCCCGATGCTGCTGTTGATTGGGGTCTGGATTTTCTTTATGCGCCAGATGCAGGGCGGCGGTGGCAAAGGTGCCATGTCGTTCGGTAAGAGCAAGGCGCGGATGCTTACGGAAGATCAGATCAAAACCACTTTCGCCGATGTTGCTGGTTGCGACGAAGCGAAAGAAGAAGTTGGCGAACTGGTTGAGTACTTACGTGAGCCGAGCCGTTTCCAGAAACTGGGCGGTAAAATCCCGAAAGGCGTCCTGATGGTTGGGCCGCCTGGGACCGGTAAAACACTGCTGGCGAAAGCCATCGCCGGTGAAGCGAAAGTCCCGTTCTTCACGATTTCTGGTTCTGATTTCGTTGAAATGTTCGTTGGTGTGGGTGCCTCCCGCGTACGTGACATGTTCGAACAGGCGAAGAAGGCAGCACCGTGCATTATCTTTATTGATGAAATCGATGCCGTAGGTCGCCAGCGTGGCGCAGGTCTGGGCGGTGGTCACGATGAACGTGAACAGACACTGAACCAGATGCTGGTTGAGATGGATGGCTTTGAAGGTAATGAAGGCATTATTGTTATCGCCGCAACTAACCGCCCGGATGTGCTTGACCCTGCATTACTGCGTCCTGGTCGCTTTGACCGTCAGGTTGTGGTCGGTCTGCCGGACGTTCGTGGTCGCGAGCAGATCCTGAAAGTGCATATGCGCCGTGTTCCGCTCTCTCCGGATATTGATGCGGCAATCATTGCGCGTGGTACCCCAGGCTTCTCGGGTGCAGATTTAGCTAACCTGGTGAACGAAGCGGCGCTGTTTGCCGCACGCGGTAACAAGCGCGTTGTTTCGATGGTTGAGTTCGAAAAAGCGAAAGACAAAATCATGATGGGTGCGGAACGTCGCTCCATGGTGATGACGGAAGCGCAAAAAGAGTCGACTGCATACCACGAAGCAGGGCATGCGATTATTGGTCGTCTGGTGCCGGAACATGATCCGGTGCACAAAGTGACGATTATTCCGCGTGGCCGCGCGTTGGGTGTAACTTTCTTCCTGCCGGAAGGGGATGCAATTAGCGCCAGCCGTCAGAAACTGGAAAGTCAGATCTCTACGTTGTACGGCGGTCGTCTGGCGGAAGAGATTATCTACGGTGTGGAACATGTTTCTACTGGTGCGTCGAACGACATTAAAGTCGCAACGAACCTGGCGCGTAACATGGTCACTCAATGGGGCTTCTCTGACAAACTTGGCCCGCTGTTGTATGCGGAAGAAGAAGGCGAAGTTTTCCTTGGCCGTTCCGTCGCGAAAGCGAAACATATGTCCGATGAAACCGCGCGTATCATCGACCAGGAAGTGAAAGCGCTGATTGAACGTAACTACAATCGTGCACGTCAGCTTCTGAATGACAACATGGATATCCTGCATGCAATGAAAGATGCTCTGATGAAATATGAGACCATCGATGCACCGCAGATTGATGACCTGATGTCGCGTCGTGACGTACGTCCGCCTGCGGGCTGGGAAGAGCCAGGTGCGAATAATTCTGACAATAATGGTACGCCGCGTGCGCCACGTCCGGTTGATGAACCACGTACGCCGAACCCCGGTAATACCATGTCAGAGCAGTTGGGCGACAAATAAGTTATCCACCGTTGATGACCTGTTCTTCTTCTAAAACCCCGGGCTTGCTCCGGGGTTTTTCTTTACTGTTTAACCACGTAATTATCAGGGTTTTTTAGACATGAAACTCCATGCCCAGGGCACCACGCTCGATCTGTCTCATCCTCATGTGATGGGCATCCTCAATGTCACGCCAGACTCGTTCTCGGACGGCGGAACGCACAATACGCTGATTGAGGCCGTCAAGCACGCCAATCTGATGATCAATGCAGGCGCGACTATTGTGGATATTGGCGGCGAGTCTACACGCCCCGGCGCTGCGGACGTCAGCGTGGAAGAGGAGCTGGAGCGTGTTATTCCTGTTGTTGAAGCCATTGCACAGCGCTTTGAAGTGTGGATTTCTGTTGATACATCCAAGCCAGAGGTTATCCGCGAATCGGCACGGGCAGGGGCGCATATCATCAACGATATTCGTTCGCTAACTGAACCTGGCGCACTGGAAGCGGCTGCGCAAACGGGCCTTCCCGTCTGTCTGATGCACATGCAAGGGCAGCCCAAAACGATGCAGGAAGCACCGAAATATGATGATGTCTATACCGATGTGAACCGCTTTTTTGTTGAACATATTGCGCGCTGTGAGCAAGCTGGTATTGCAAAAGAGAAATTGTTACTCGACCCGGGATTCGGTTTCGGTAAGAATCTCTCCCACAATTATGCGCTGCTTGCCCGGCTTGCCGAATTTCATCATTTTGGTCTGCCTCTGTTGGTGGGAATGTCACGGAAATCCATGATCGGTCAGTTGTTGAATGTCGGTCCTTCCGAGCGTTTAAGTGGCAGCCTCGCCTGTGCAGTTATTGCTGCGATGCAGGGTGCGCAAATTATTCGTGTTCACGATGTAAAAGAAACCGTAGAGGCTATGCGGGTGGTGGAAGCCACACTGTCAGCGAAGGAAAATAAGCGTTATGAGTAACCGTAAATATTTTGGCACCGATGGCATTCGTGGCCGTGTTGGCGACGCACCGATCACCCCTGATTTTGTTCTGAAGCTGGGCTGGGCCGCAGGCAAGGTTCTCGCTCGCCATGGTTCGCGTAAGATAATTATTGGCAAAGATACTCGCATATCCGGCTATATGCTGGAGTCTGCACTGGAAGCGGGCTTGGCGGCTGCCGGGCTTTCGGCTTCGTTCACCGGCCCCATGCCGACGCCAGCGGTGGCCTATCTGACGCGCACGTTTCGTGCCGAAGCGGGGATCGTGATTTCCGCGTCGCACAATCCTTTCTATGACAATGGCATCAAATTTTTCTCTATCGATGGCACCAAGCTGCCGGATGCCGTTGAAGAAGCCATTGAAGCTGAAATGGAAAAAGAGCTGACCTGCGTGGATTCCGCTGAGCTGGGTAAAGCCAGCCGTATTGTTGACGCAGCTGGCCGCTATATTGAGTTCTGCAAAGCCACATTCCCTAACGAACTGAGCCTCAATGAGCTGAAAATTGTGGTTGATTGCGCGAACGGTGCGACTTACCACATTGCGCCAAATGTATTCCGTGAACTGGGCGCAAAAGTTATCCCGATGGGCTGCGAGCCGGATGGGGTGAATATTAATGAGAAATGCGGCGCGACTGACGTTGCCGCGTTACAGCAGCGTGTTCTCGCAGAAAAAGCCGATCTGGGGATTGCATTTGACGGTGACGGCGATCGCGTCATCATGGTTGATCACCTGGGGAATAAAGTCGATGGCGATCAAATCATGTATATCATTGCGCGTGAAGGGTTGCGCCAGGGCCAGCTGCGCGGTGGCGCGGTCGGTACCCTGATGAGCAATATGGGGCTGGAAGTGGCGTTGAAGCAACTGGGCATTCCGTTTACCCGTGCGAAAGTCGGTGACCGTTATGTGCTGGAAAAAATGCAGGAAAAAGGCTGGCGCATTGGGGCGGAAAACTCCGGGCATGTGATTCTGCTTGATAAAACGACCACTGGCGACGGTATTGTTGCGGGGCTGCAGGTGGTTGCCGCGATGGTCCGCAACCATATGTCTCTGCACGATCTTTGCAGCGGCATGAAAATGTTTCCGCAGGTGCTGGTTAATGTGCGCTTCACGGCAGGCAATGGCGACCCGCTAGAAGATGATACGGTCAAAGCAGTGACGGCGGAAGTTGAAGCGACGCTCGGTAACCGTGGTCGCGTGTTGCTGCGTAAGTCAGGTACTGAGCCGCTTATTCGCGTGATGGTTGAGGGCGAAGATGAAGCGCAGGTAACAGCACTGGCAAATCGCATTGCGGATGCGGTGAAAGCGGTATAACCGGGTGTTAAGTGTTTAAAAAGGCGGCTATTGCTGCCTTTTTATCAGGCGAAGATCGCAGTTTTGCTGTTTTTTTCCGCACTTGATAAAATGCGCTGAAATTGCCCTTGCGAAGGTCATTCGCTTTGGTTAGTATTCACACCCGCTTCAGTGGGAAAGCAAGAAACCTCCCACGATTATTGGTTTGAAGCATTGGCTGCGGCAACCCCGCAAGGAACAGGTTGATTATGTACGAAGCTCTTTTAGTTTTTTTCCTTATTGTAGCGCTGGCTCTTGTGGGTCTGATTATGCTGCAGCAAGGTAAAGGCGCTGACATGGGAGCCTCCTTTGGCGCTGGCGCGTCTGGTACGCTGTTCGGTTCAAGTGGTTCGGGTAACTTTATGACCCGTATGACTGCTGTACTGGCAACACTGTTCTTTATTATTAGCCTGGTGCTGGGCAACATTAACAGCAACAAAACCAATAAAGGAAGCGAGTGGGAAAATCTGAGTGCTCCGGCTAAAACTGAGCAGACTCAGCCAGCAGCGCCGGCTAAGCCGACCAGCGATATCCCGCATTAATCAGTAAGTCGTGCCGAGGTGGTGGAATTGGTAGACACGCTACCTTGAGGTGGTAGTGCCCGATTGGGCTTACGGGTTCAAGTCCCGTCCTCGGTACCAATATTCCAAAAAAAAGACATCGAAAGATGTCTTTTTTTTCGTCTGTATTCCGGGAAAATGATGACCATCGATGGTCCTTTTTTTTCTTGTCACGTACGGCTTCAGAATCTGTATTTCACACCTTTTCTTTTCATCCTGGCTCTCTGCATCTGTAAAAAACGAGGATCTCTTATTTATTGCTGCGCTGATTTTAGGCCAGGGTCATATTGTGCAAACCAATACCGGACTCAATGAACATCGTTTTTCTCTCCTATTCTCGAAAGAAGTTGTGCATTAAGACAGGGCACTACAACGGGGGGGATTAACACAATAAAAAAGGCCCATGATGAACATGAGCCTTTTTTCGGCAGATACCGACGATGAACCGCAGGCTGCTTTAATTCAGCAGAAACGGTTATTTCTTGTCACTGTTTTCCAGATTCTCAACCTGCGGCAAACCGTTGCCGGAATTGGCTGACAATAAACCCGTTTGCACATAATTAAACAGTTTTTCACGGGTATCGGTAATATCAAGATTACGCATAGTCAGTTGCCCGATACGGTCGTCTGGTGAGAACACCGATTCACCTTTTTCCATGGTCAGACGTTCTGCTTTATAAGTGAGGTTGTCGGAAACGGTATTCAGGATTGAATAGTCGTTACCACGACGCAACTCCAGTGTCACTTCACCGGTAATGGCGCTTGCCACCCAGCGTTGCAGAGAATCACGCAACATCAGAGCTTGTGGATCAAACCAGCGGCCCTGATACAGTAAACGACCCAGTTGGCGACCGTGTGCATGATACTGTTCAATGGTATCTTCGTTATGGATACCGGTTAACAGACGCTCATAGGCGATATGCAATAGCGCCATCCCAGGGGCTTCGTAAATGCCGCGGCTTTTCGCTTCAATGATGCGGTTTTCAATCTGGTCGCTCATACCCAGGCCGTGACGCCCACCGATACGGTTTGCTTCCAGCATCAGCTCAACATCATCAGCGAACGTTTTACCATTCAGCGCAACCGGGTGACCGCGCTCAAAACGAACGGTGACTTCTTCAGCCTGGATTTTGACGTTTTCGTCCCAGAACTTAACACCCATGATCGGATTGACGATTTTCACGCTGGAATTCAGGAACTCGAGGTCTTTTGCTTCGTGCGTGGCACCCAGCATGTTGGAGTCCGTTGAATATGCTTTCTCGGCAGACATTTTGTAGTCGAAACCGGAAGCAGTCATGAATTCGGACATTTCCTGACGCCCACCCAACTCATCAATAAAGTCAGTATCCAGCCACGGTTTGTAAATTTTCAGTTCGGCATTAGTCAGCAGGCCGTAACGATAGAAACGTTCGATATCGTTTCCTTTATAAGTACTGCCGTCGCCCCAAATATTCACGCCATCTTCTTTCATTGCGGCAACCAGCATCGTGCCTGTTACCGCACGTCCCAGCGGTGTGGTATTGAAATAAGTCAGGCCACCTGTGGTATTGTGAAATGCGCCACACTGAATAGCAGCAATACCTTCTGCAACCAGCTGTTTGCGGCAGTCGATCAGGCGAGCATTTTCGGCACCGTATTCTTTCGCACGACGGGGGATCGCGTCGTAATCATCCTCATCCGGCTGACCCAGATTTGCCGTATATGCATAAGGAACCGCGCCTTTTTGGCGCATCCACAGCAGTGCCGCACTGGTGTCCAGACCGCCAGAGAAAGCGATGCCGATACGTTGACCTGCGGGAAGATGCTTGAGAATCGTCGTCATAAAAAAATCCCTGCTTGATAGACCTGTGGAGACAGACTTTACAGCTGCGCCATCATGTTTGTGCCATCCACCAGATACTTATTAATGAATGGTTATGCAAAATAAATGAGTTTTCATTTAATCATCTTTTGACGTTGACCGAAAGAGAAGAGTGCAATTTTCATCGGATTAATGCTGCAATGTATCGATGGGGCATGCCATCCCTTCATTTATAATGTGCATACGTGCATGCGCACGAGATGCTAATGACTGCTGTTGACAGACGGTTATGTTTATCAATATACTTCAGGCCGATTTTACGTCCCGTCTTCGGTACCAAATCCCAGCATTATTTGCAAATTAGCTCTCAAACGAGTAGAGTTTGTCACGTTTCAGGCGCGGGGTGGAGCAGCCTGGTAGCTCGTCGGGCTCATAACCCGAAGGTCGTCGGTTCAAATCCGGCCCCCGCAACCACTTTCCCTAAGTGTTTTTTTTCAAATATACTATGAAGACTTAACGCCTTCGTAGCCGGATTTGAAAAAAACACTCACGGAAGGTTCTCCAGGCTGCATTTGCAGCTATAGGGTTCAGTTATTTAAAGCCCCGACTTATCGGGGTTTTTTGTTATCTGACTACGGAATAACTGGGCTATACGCCCTTTTTTTATGTCTTGGGGGTGGACTTGTCCACATTAGAGCAAAAGTTAACAGAGATGGTTACTGCGCCAGTTGAAGCACTGGGCTATGAACTGGTCGGTATCGAGTTTATACGTGGGCGCACATCGACGCTGCGCATCTATATTGATAGTGAAGATGGCATCAATGTTGATGATTGCGCTGATGTCAGCCACCAGGTCAGTGCGGTATTGGACGTAGAAGATCCCATTACCGTCGCTTACAACCTGGAAGTGTCTTCACCAGGTCTTGAGCGTCCTTTGTTTACGGCTGCGCACTATACGCGTTTTAAGGGCGAAGAAGTCTCGCTGGTCCTTCGCATGGCGGTACAGAATCGCCGCAAATGGCAGGGCATTATCAAAGATGTTGATGGCGAGATGATCACCGTTACGGTCGAAGGTAAAGATGAAGTGTTCGCATTGAGCAACATTCAGAAAGCGAACCTGGTCCCCCACTTTTAACAGTCTGGATTGAGGTGAAAGGCCCCCAATGAACAAAGAAATTTTGGCTGTTGTTGAAGCTGTCTCTAATGAAAAGTCGCTTCCGCGTGAAAAAATTTTTGAAGCGCTGGAAAGTGCTTTGGCTACAGCAACCAAGAAAAAATATGAACAAGAGATCGATGTGCGTGTAAGCATCGATCGCAAAAGCGGTGATTTCGATACATTCCGTCGCTGGCTTGTCGTTGAAGAAGTGACTCAGCCAACGCGCGAAATCACTCTGGAAGCGGCACGTTACGAAGATGAGAGCTTGAACGTTGGCGACTACGTTGAAGATCAGATCGAATCCGTAACCTTTGACCGCATTACAACGCAAACCGCTAAGCAAGTAATCGTACAGAAAGTTCGTGAAGCTGAACGTGCGATGGTGGTTGATCAGTTCCGCGAGCACGAAGGCGAAATCATCACTGGCGTAGTGAAAAAAGTGAACCGCGACAACATCTCGCTCGATCTTGGTAATAATGCTGAAGCCGTGATTCTGCGTGAAGATATGCTGCCGCGCGAAAACTTCCGTCCGGGTGACCGCATTCGTGGCGTACTGTATGCCGTGCGCCCTGAAGCGCGTGGTGCACAGCTGTTCGTCACCCGTTCCAAACCGGAAATGCTGATCGAACTGTTCCGCATTGAAGTGCCGGAAATTGGCGAAGAAGTGATTGAAATTAAAGCCGCTGCCCGCGATCCGGGTTCACGTGCCAAAATCGCAGTAAAAACTAACGATAAGCGTATCGATCCGGTCGGCGCTTGTGTTGGTATGCGCGGCGCGCGTGTTCAGGCGGTTTCTACCGAGCTTGGTGGCGAGCGTATTGATATTGTGCTGTGGGATGACAACCCGGCGCAATTCGTTATCAACGCGATGGCACCGGCTGACGTTGCCTCTATCGTCGTGGATGAAGATAAACACACGATGGATATCGCTGTTGAAGCGGGTAACCTGGCGCAGGCGATCGGCCGTAATGGTCAAAACGTGCGTCTTGCGTCTCAACTGAGCGGCTGGGAACTCAACGTAATGACCGTTGAAGACCTGCAATCTAAGCATCAGGCTGAAGCGCACGCAGCGATCGATACCTTCACCCGTTATCTGGATATTGACGAAGATTTCGCCACTGTTCTGGTCGAAGAAGGTTTCTCTACGCTGGAAGAACTGGCCTATGTGCCTATCAAAGAGCTGCTGGAAATCGACGGTCTGGATGAAGACACCGTTGAAGCCCTGCGTGATCGCGCGAAGAATGCGCTGACCACTCTGGCACTGGCGCAGGAAGAAAGCCTTAGCGATAAAGCACCGGCTGAAGACCTGTTGAATTTGGAAGGTTTGGATCGCGCACTGGCTTTCAAACTGGCTGCTCGTGGTGTTTGTACGCTGGAAGACCTCGCTGAGCAAGGCGTGGATGACCTGAGTGATATCGAAGGGTTAACCGACGAGAAAGCAGGTGAGCTCATCATGGCCGCACGTAATATTTGCTGGTTTGGTGACGAAGCGTAATAAACTGTAGCAGGAAGGAACAGCATGACAGATGTAACCGTAAAAACGCTGGCCGCTGAGATTCAGACCTCTGTGGACCGCCTGGTACAGCAATTTGCTGATGCAGGGATCCGCAAGTCCTCTGAAGATTCAGTGACGGCACAAGAAAAGCAGACGCTATTAGCGCACCTGAACCGTGAACACGGTGCCGGGCCTGATAAGCTGACGCTGCAGCGCAAAACGCGCAGCACATTAAGTATTCAGGGCACCGGTGGTAAAAGTAAATCGGTGCAGATCGAAGTCCGTAAAAAACGCACCTTTGTAAAACGCGATCCACAAGAGGCTGAACGTCTCGCTGCGGAAGAAGAGGCGATGCGTGAAGCGGAAGAGAAGGCCCGTCGTGAAGCGCAGGAAGCCGCTGAACGCGAAGCCGAGGAAAAAGCAAAGCGTGACGCCGAAAGCCGTGTGAAACGTGAAGCCGAAGAAAAAGCTAAACGCGAACATGCTGAAAACGCAAAACGCGAGGCTGCGGAAAATAGCAAAGTGAGCAACCAACAATCTGACGAAATGACCAGGACAGCCCAGGCGGAAAAAGCTCGTCGTGAATCCGAAGCGCAAGAACTCAAGCGCAAAGCGGAGGAAGAGGCTCGTCGTAAACTGGAAGAAAACGCGCGTCGCGTAGCGGAAGAAGCTCGTCGTATGGCAGAACAGAACGAAAATGGCTGGAGCGCTGGTAGCGATGAAGAAGAAACTACCGGTGATTATCATGTAACCACTTCCCAGCATGCGCGTCAGGCTGAAGATGACAACGACCGTGAAGTTGAAGGCGGGCGTGGTCGCGGTCGCACTGCGAAAGCAGCGCGTCCGAAGAAAGGCAACAAGCACGCTGAAAGTAAAGCCGATCGTGAAGAAGCGCGTGCTGCTGTTCGTGGTGGTAAAGGCGGCAGACAGCGTAAAGGTTCTTCTCTGCAGCAGGGCTTCCAGAAGCCGGTGCAGGCTGTTAACCGTGACGTGGTGATTGGCGAAACCCTGACCGTTGGCGAACTGGCTAACAAAATGGCGGTAAAAGGCTCTCAGGTCATCAAAGCGATGATGAAACTGGGCGCGATGGCCACCATTAACCAGGTTATCGACCAGGAAACCGCACAGCTCGTTGCTGAAGAAATGGGGCACAAAGTCATCCTGCGTCGTGAAAACGAACTGGAAGAAGCGGTAATGAGCGACCGTGATACAGGTGCTGCGGCAGAACCGCGTGCGCCAGTGGTGACCATTATGGGCCACGTTGACCACGGTAAAACCTCTCTGCTTGACTACATTCGTTCGACGAAAGTGGCTTCTGGCGAAGCGGGTGGCATTACTCAGCACATCGGTGCTTACCATGTTGAAACGGACAACGGTATGATCACCTTCCTGGATACCCCAGGTCACGCCGCGTTTACCGCAATGCGTGCCCGTGGTGCTCAGGCAACGGATATCGTGGTGCTGGTTGTTGCTGCAGACGACGGCGTGATGCCGCAGACCATCGAAGCTATCCAGCACGCGAAAGCGGCACAGGTACCGGTGGTAGTCGCAGTGAACAAGATCGATAAACCAGAAGCCGATCCGGATCGCGTTAAAAACGAGCTGACCCAGTACGGGATCATCCCGGAAGAGTGGGGCGGCGAAAGCCAGTTCGTACACGTATCTGCGAAAGCCGGTACCGGTATCGATGAACTGCTTGATGCCATCCTGCTGCAAGCTGAAGTTCTGGAACTGAAAGCCGTGCGTAAAGGGATGGCAAGCGGTGTGGTTATCGAATCCTTCCTGGATAAAGGTCGTGGTCCGGTAGCAACGGTTCTGGTCCGCGAAGGTACGCTGCATAAAGGCGATATCGTGCTGTGTGGTTTTGAGTACGGTCGTGTGCGTGCTATGCGTGACGAATTAGGTCGTGAAGTGAGTGAAGCCGGTCCGTCTATTCCGGTAGAAATTCTCGGTTTGTCCGGTGTTCCTGCTGCGGGTGATGAAGCGACTGTCGTTCGTGACGAGAAGAAAGCGCGTGAAGTGGCGCTGTACCGTCAGGGCAAATTCCGCGAAGTTAAACTGGCACGTCAGCAGAAATCCAAACTGGAAAACATGTTTGCCAACATGACCGAAGGTGAAGTTCATGAAGTGAACATCGTCATGAAAGCAGACGTTCAGGGTTCTGTGGAGGCGATTGCCGACTCACTGCTGAAACTGTCTACCGACGAAGTGAAAGTGAAGATCGTTGGCTCCGGCGTCGGTGGGATCACCGAAACCGATGCGACCCTTGCTGCCGCTTCCAACGCCATTCTGGTTGGCTTCAACGTTCGTGCAGATGCCTCTGCGCGCCGCGTAATCGAAGCAGAAAGCCTGGATCTGCGTTACTACTCCGTCATCTATAACCTGATCGACGAAGTGAAAGCGGCGATGAGCGGTATGCTGTCTCCGGAACTGAAACAGCAGATCATCGGTCTGGCGGAAGTTCGTGATGTCTTCAAATCACCGAAATTTGGCGCCATCGCAGGCTGTATGGTTACCGAAGGTGTGGTTAAACGTCACAACCCGATCCGCGTACTGCGTGACAACGTGGTTATCTATGAAGGCGAGCTGGAATCCCTGCGTCGCTTCAAAGATGACGTCAACGAAGTGCGTAACGGTATGGAATGTGGTATCGGCGTGAAGAACTACAATGACGTACGTACCGGTGACATGATCGAAGTGTTCGAAATCATTGAGATCCAGCGTACCATCGAGTAATCGACGCGACAGTGTCAGTCATGTAGGCCGGGTAAGCGAAGCGCCACCCGGCAAGAAATATCAAAAGGGGCTACGGCCCCTTTTTAGTCTGGAGAATTATTATGGCGAAAGAATTTGGTCGCCCTCAGCGCGTCGCTCAGGAGCTGCAAAAAGAAATTGCTATCATCTTGCAGCGCGAAATTAAAGATCCGCGTTTAGGCATGATGACCACCGTTTCTGGAGTGGAAGTGTCCCGCGATCTGGCTTACGCCAAAGTGTTTGTGACGTTCCTCAACGACAAAGACGAAGCCTCTGTCAAAGCGGGTATTAAAGCATTGCATGATGCGTCAGGATTTATCCGTACCCTGTTGGGGAAAGCGATGCGTTTGCGTATTGTGCCGGAACTGACCTTCTTCTATGACAACTCGCTGGTAGAAGGGATGCGCATGTCTAATCTCGTAACAAGCGTTGTGAAACACGATGACGAGCGTCGGGTGAATCCGGACGACAGCAAGGAGGACTGATGAGTCGTCCTCGTCGTCGCGGTCGCGATGTGCATGGCGTGTTGCTGCTGGATAAACAGCAAGGCGCGTCCAGCAATGATGTCTTGCAAAAAGTGAAGCGCCTCTATAATGCCAACCGCGCCGGGCATACTGGCGCGCTGGATCCGCTGGCCACCGGCATGCTGCCGATTTGTCTGGGTGAAGCGACGAAATTCTCTCAATATTTGCTGGATTCTGATAAACGCTATCGGGTGATTGCTCGCCTTGGTCAGCGTACGGATACCTCGGATGCTGATGGGCAGATTGTTGAAGAACGCCCGCTGACGTTCACCGCAGAGCAACTGGCGGCGGCGTTGGAAAGTTTCCGCGGTGATACGCAACAGATCCCGTCGATGTATTCTGCGTTGAAGTATCAAGGAAAGAAGCTCTACGAATATGCGCGCCAGGGGATTGACGTCCCGCGTGAGGCCCGGCCAATCACGGTTTATGAGCTGCTGTTTATACGCCATGAAGGTAATGAACTTGAGTTGGAAATTCATTGCTCGAAGGGGACGTATATCCGCACGATCGTTGATGATCTTGGCGAGAAACTCGGTTGCGGCGCACACGTTATTTACCTGCGTCGTCTGGCGGTGAGTAAGTACCCCGTCGAGCGAATGGTCACGCTTGAACAGTTACGTGAACTGGTGGAGCAGGCTGAGCAGCAGGCTATTCCGGCGGCGCAATTATTGGATCCCTTGCTCATGCCGATGGACAGCCCTGCGTCTGATTTCCCGGTTGTTAATATTCCGTCCGTTGTGGCTGCGTACTTTAAAAACGGTCAGCCGGTGCGTACATCGGCCGCACCAAAAGAGGGGCTGGTACGCGTGACAGAAGGTGACGAAGCGAAATTCATCGGCATGGGTGAAATTGACGATGAAGGCCGCATTGCACCGCGTCGTCTGGTTGTGGAGTATCCTGCCGTATAACGGCCTCTCCTTGCGGGAAGCTGCTACTGCGAGTAGAATATTGCCGCTTAACGTCGGGCTATGTATTTAACATCGTGCGTCGTTAAACCTGGGGTCGCTGAATTAGAGATCGGCGCCCTTTCATTTTTATTATTATTGGAGTTTAAAATGTCTCTAAGCGTTGAAGCTAAAGCGAAAATCGTTTCCGAGTTTGGTCGTGGTTCTAACGACAGCGGTTCTACCGAAGTTCAGGTTGCACTGCTGACTGCTCAGATCAACCACCTGCAGGGTCACTTTGCAGAGCACAAAAAAGATCACCACAGCCGTCGTGGTCTGCTGCGCATGGTTTCTCAGCGTCGTAAACTGCTCGACTACCTGAAACGTAAAGACGTTGCACGCTACACCGCGCTGATCGAGCGTCTGGGTCTGCGTCGCTAAGTCTGGCGAGTTTCAAGAAGGGGCCTTCAAGGCCCCTTTTTTCAACCAGGCGGCAGCAATTGGCAGTAAACTAATGTATTGTTGCCATGTATGATCTTCGTTGCAGAGGTTCGCGCGGCTAATGAGAGGCTTTATCCGCAATGGGGCGGGTCAGGGTTGTCATTAGTCGCGAGGATGCAAGAAGGTCCGGTTAAATACTCAGTACGCCAGCGGTGTGCTGATATTCATTAAGAAAGGATAGAATTTTGCTGAATCCGATCGTTCGTAAATTCCAGTATGGCCAACACACCGTCACGCTGGAAACTGGCATGATGGCCCGTCAGGCCACCGCTGCCGTAATGGTAAGCATGGATGACACCGCCGTATTCGTTACTGTTGTTGGTCAGAAAAAAGCTAAACCAGGTCAGGACTTTTTCCCACTGACCGTTAACTATCAGGAGCGTACTTACGCTGCAGGTAAAATCCCTGGTGGTTTCTTCCGTCGTGAAGGCCGTCCGAGCGAAGGCGAAACCCTGATTGCGCGTCTGATTGACCGCCCGGTTCGTCCGCTGTTCCCGGAAGGTTTCGTTAACGAAGTTCAGGTTATTGCTACTGTTGTTTCCGTTAACCCGCAGGTTAACCCGGACATCGTATCGATGATCGGTGCTTCTGCTGCGCTGTCTCTGTCTGGTATCCCGTTTAACGGCCCAATCGGTGCGGCTCGCGTTGGTTATATCAACGACCAGTACGTGCTGAACCCGACTCAGGAAGAGTTGAAAGCAAGTAAGCTGGATCTGGTCGTTGCCGGTACTGAAGCCGCGGTTCTGATGGTTGAATCCGAAGCAGAACTGCTGAGCGAAGACCAGATGCTGGGCGCAGTGGTATTTGGCCACGACCAGCAGCAGGTTGTTATCCAGAACATCAACGAGCTGGTGAAAGAAGCTGGCAAACCGCGCTGGGATTGGCAGCCGGAAGCAGTAAACGAAGCGTTAAATGCGCGTGTTGCTGCGCTGGCGGAATCTCGTCTGAGCGATGCTTACCGCATCACTGACAAACAAGAGCGTTATGCTCAGGTTGACGTGATCAAGTCTGAAACTATCGCGACGCTGGTTGCTGAAGACGAAACGCTGGATGCTAACGAGCTGGGTGAAATCCTGCACGCTATCGAGAAAAAGGTTGTGCGTAGCCGCGTACTGGCTGGCGAACCGCGTATCGATGGTCGCGAAAAAGACATGATCCGTGGTCTGGACGTTCGCACTGGCGTACTGCCGCGTACTCACGGTTCAGCACTGTTCACCCGTGGTGAAACGCAGGCGCTAGTGACCGCAACGCTGGGTACCGCACGTGATGCACAGATCATCGATGAACTGATGGGCGAGCGTACTGATTCCTTCCTGTTCCATTACAACTTCCCGCCGTACTCCGTAGGCGAAACCGGGATGGTGGGTTCGCCGAAACGTCGTGAAATTGGTCACGGTCGTCTGGCGAAACGCGGCGTACTGGCAGTCATGCCGGATGCAGAAAAATTCCCGTACACCGTGCGCGTGGTTTCTGAAATCACCGAATCTAACGGTTCTTCCTCCATGGCATCTGTGTGCGGCGCATCTCTGGCGCTGATGGACGCTGGCGTGCCGGTGAAAGCGGCCGTAGCTGGTATCGCAATGGGTCTGGTGAAAGAAGGCGACAACTTTGTAGTTCTGTCTGATATCCTGGGCGATGAAGACCACCTGGGCGATATGGACTTCAAAGTTGCGGGTTCCCGCGACGGTATCTCTGCGCTGCAGATGGATATCAAAATTGAAGGTATCACCAAAGAGATCATGCAGGTTGCGCTGAATCAGGCGAAAGGCGCACGTTTGCATATTCTGGGCGTGATGGAGCAGGCGATTAACGCGCCACGCGGCGATATTTCTGAATTCGCACCGCGTATCCATACCATCAAGATCAATCCGGACAAGATCAAAGACGTGATCGGTAAAGGCGGCTCCGTGATCCGCGCGCTGACCGAAGAAACCGGCACAACCATTGAAATCGAAGATGACGGTACCGTGAAAATTGCGGCAACCGACGGCGATAAAGCAAAACATGCTATCCGTCGTATCGAAGAGATCACCGCTGAGATCGAAGTGGGCCGCATCTATAACGGTAAAGTGACCCGTATCGTTGACTTTGGCGCGTTTGTTGCCATCGGCGGCGGTAAAGAAGGTCTGGTGCATATTTCTCAGATCGCTGACAAGCGTGTTGAGAAAGTGACCGACTATCTGCAGATGGGCCAGGAAGTGCCGGTGAAAGTTCTGGAAGTTGATCGCCAGGGCCGTATCCGTCTGAGCATTAAAGAAGCAACTGAGCAAACTCAGCCTGCTGAAGCGGCAGAAGCGCCGCAGGCAGAGCAGGGCGAGTAAGGTTGCCTTTGCCCTCCGCCTATGCGGAGGGCGTATTAGCAGGCAGGACGCCATGTTTGCAGCCGGGGGACAGGACGTTCATCCAATAGTTGTCTTCGGGAGTGGGAAATGAAGCCTTTTTTGCGCTGGTGTTTCGTTGCGACAGCTTTAACGCTGGCAGGATGCAGCAACTCTGCCTGGCGTAAGAGCGAAGTCCTCGCGGTGCCATTGCAACCGACTTTGCAGCAGGAAGTGATTCTGGCACGCATGGAACAAATTCTTGCCAGTCGGGCTTTAACCGATGACGAACGCGCACAGCTTTTATATGAGCGCGGAGTATTGTATGATAGCCTCGGTTTGAGAGCTTTGGCGCGGAATGATTTTTCACAAGCGCTTGCGATCAGACCCGATATGCCTGAAGTATTCAATTACTTAGGCATTTATTTAACGCAGGCAGGCAATTTTGATGCTGCCTATGAAGCGTTTGATTCTGTACTTGAGCTTGATCCAACTTACAACTACGCGCACTTGAATCGCGGTATCGCCTTGCATTACGGCGGTCGTGATAAGTTAGCGCAAGATGATCTGCTGGCGTTTTATCAAGACGATCCTAATGATCCTTTCCGCAGTCTGTGGCTTTACATCGTTGAGCGGAAGCTCGATGAGAAGCAGGCTAAAGAAGCACTGAAACAGCGCTTCGAAAAATCGGACCAGGAACAGTGGGGATGGAACATTGTCGAGTTCTACCTCGGCGACATTAGCGAAGCAACGCTAATGGATCGCCTGAAGGCAGACGCAACGGATAACACCTCGCTCGCTGAGCATCTCAGTGAAACCAACTTCTATTTAGGTAAGTACTACCTAAGTCTGGGGGATAAGGACAGCGCCACGGCACTGTTCAAACTGGCGGTTGCTAACAACGTACATAACTTTGTTGAGCACCGTTACGCATTGTTGGAATTAGCGCTCTTGGGCCAGGAGCACGACGACCTGGCAGAATCGGACCAGCAATAGCTGACGAACACATCAGCCCGTAATCTCTTTTGATTGCCATCACCTTCACGGGTGAGGGCTTTATTGTTCGTTAATTAACCTACTTTGAGCCGGTTCACACTTTTCAATGAAAATTGCTAATTTTTTTCACGATGAGTTATGTAGACTGGCCGCCAATGACATAGAGGCACTTGTACTACATGGCTGAATTCGAAACCACTTTTGCAGATCTGGGCCTGAAGGCTCCTATCCTTGAAGCCCTTAACGATCTCGGTTACGAAAAACCATCTCCGATCCAGGCTGAGTGCATTCCGCACCTGCTTTCTGGTCGTGACGTGCTGGGTATGGCCCAGACTGGTAGTGGTAAAACCGCAGCGTTTTCCCTGCCACTGCTTAACAACATCGATCCGGACCTGCGTGCGCCGCAGATCCTCGTGCTCGCTCCGACCCGCGAACTGGCGGTTCAGGTCGCTGAAGCGATGACCGATTTCTCTAAACATATGCGCGGCGTAAACGTGGTTGCTCTGTATGGCGGCCAGCGTTATGACGTGCAATTACGCGCCCTGCGTCAGGGGCCGCAGATCGTCGTCGGTACGCCGGGTCGTCTGTTGGATCACCTGAAACGCGGTACGCTGGATCTCTCTAAACTGAGCGGTCTGGTACTGGATGAAGCCGACGAAATGCTGCGTATGGGCTTTATCGAAGACGTAGAAACCATCATGGCGCAGATCCCGGAAGGTCATCAGACCGCGCTGTTCTCTGCAACCATGCCGGAAGCTATCCGTCGCATCACCCGCCGCTTTATGAAAGAGCCGCAGGAAGTGCGCATTCAGTCCAGCGTTACCACGCGCCCGGACATCAGCCAGAGCTACTGGACGGTGTATGGCATGCGTAAAAATGAAGCGTTGGTTCGCTTCCTGGAAGCGGAAGATTTTGATGCGGCGATCATTTTCGTGCGCACCAAAAACGCAACGCTGGAAGTGGCGGAAGCGCTGGAGCGTAACGGCTATAACAGCGCCGCGCTGAACGGTGACATGAACCAGGCGCTGCGTGAGCAGACGCTGGAACGCCTGAAAGATGGTCGTCTCGATATCCTGATTGCGACCGACGTTGCGGCGCGTGGTCTGGATGTTGAACGCATCAGCCTGGTTGTCAACTATGACATCCCGATGGATTCTGAATCCTACGTTCACCGTATTGGCCGTACCGGTCGTGCGGGTCGTGCTGGTCGCGCGCTGCTGTTCGTTGAGAACCGCGAACGCCGCCTGCTGCGCAATATCGAACGTACGATGAAGCTGACCATTCCGGAAGTAGAGCTGCCGAACGCAGAACTGCTGGGTAAACGCCGTTTGGAAAAATTTGCCGCAAAAGTACAGCAGCAACTGGAAAGCAGCGATCTGGACCAGTACCGTGCGCTGCTGGCGAAAATCCAGCCTTCTTCTGAAGAAGAGATGGATATCGAAACGCTGGCCGCTGCACTGCTGAAAATGGCGCAGGGCGAACGTCCGCTGATTCTGCCGCCGGATGCGCCGATGCGTCCGCGTCGCGAATTCCGTGAGCGTGATGACCGTTTCGAACGCCGTGGCGATCGTAACGATCGTGGCCCGCGTGGCGACCGTCCGGAACGTGGTGGTGAAGATCGTCCGCGTCGTGAGCGTCGTGATGTTGGTGAAATGGAACTGTACCGCATTGAAGTGGGCCGTGATGACGGTGTTGAAGTTCGTCATATCGTTGGCGCTATCGCTAACGAAGGCGACATCAGCAGCCGCTACATCGGTAACATCAAACTGTTTGGCACCCACTCCACTATCGAGCTGCCGAAAGGCATGCCGGGCGAAGTGCTTCAGCACTTTACCCGCACGCGTATTCTGAACAAGCCGATGAATATGCAACTGCTGGGCGATGCGCAGCCGCGTGAACGTAGCGAACGTCGCGGTGGTGGTGAGCGTCGTGGCGGTGGTTTCGGTGGCGAGCGTCGTGAAGGCGGTCGCGGTGGTGAAGGTCGCCGTTTCAGCGGTGAGCGTCAGGAAGGCCGTGGTTTCGGTGGCGAACGTCGTGCACCGCGCCGCGATCGTGATGACAGCGCTCCACGTCGTCGTAACGATGCGTAATTAACGCTGATTCTTCTGCGTTACAGGTCGTAAAGAAAAAGATACAGCCCCGGTCGAAATGATTGGGGCTTTTTTTATCTGTAATGTACTCCTGTACTGGTACAATGCAGCGGTTCCATTTCCGGCATTGCATCACCACAGGAGAATTTTTCAGATGTCGACACTGACAACCACACAGGCTTCCCCTTCGCTGTTCGGCGGGGTCGTGATCATCGGCGGTACGATCATTGGCGCAGGCATGTTTTCGCTGCCAGTGGTGATGTCCGGCGCGTGGTTCTTCTGGTCGCTTCTGGCGCTCGTTTTTACTTGGTTTTGCATGTTGCACTCCGGGTTGATGATCCTCGAAGCGAACCTGAACTATCGCAGCGGTGCGAGCTTTGACACGATCACCAAAGATCTGCTGGGTAAAGGCTGGAACCTGGTGAATGGTGTGTCCATTGCTTTTGTGCTTTATATCCTGACCTACGCCTATATTTCGGCAAGTGGTTCTATTCTGCACCACACCTTCTCAGAGCTATCGCTGAATGTTCCGGCGCGGCTGGCGGGATTCTGCTTTGCACTGGGAGTGGCATTTATCGTCTGGCTCTCAACCCATGCAGTCAGCCGGATGACCGCGATTGTGTTGGGTGCGAAAGTGATCACGTTCTTTCTGACTTTCGGCAGTTTGCTCGGGCATGTGCAGCCCGCCACGCTGTTGAATGTGGCGCAAAGCGACACCTCCTATACGCCCTACTTATTGATGACCCTGCCTTTCTGTCTGGCCTCATTCGGTTATCACGGCAATGTACCAAGCCTGATGAAGTACTACGGTAAGGATCCGCGCACCATCATCCGTTGCCTGGTCTACGGAACGCTGCTGGCGTTGGGGCTGTACGTTATCTGGTTGCTGGTAACCATGGGCAATATTCCGCGCCCGGCGTTTATCGATATCGCGGCGAAGGGCGGTAATATTGATGTGTTGGTGCAGGCATTGAGCGGTGTGCTGAATAGCCGCAGTCTGGATCTGCTGCTGGTGATTTTCTCGAATTTTGCCGTCGCCAGTTCTTTCCTCGGTGTCACGCTGGGGCTGTTTGACTATCTGGCGGATTTGTTCAACGTTGATGACTCCCCGTTAGGGCGTTTTAAAACCGCACTGCTGACATTCACGCCACCGATCATTGGCGGTGTGCTCTGGCCGAATGGTTTTTTATACGCCATTGGATATGCGGGGCTGGCCGCGACCATCTGGGCGGCCATTGTGCCGGCCTTGCTGGCAAATGCATCCCGTAAACGCTTTGGCAGCCCGATTTTCCGCGTGTGGGGCGGTAAGCCGATGATTGTATTAATCCTGTTGTTTGGCGCGGGCAACGCGGTGGTACATCTGCTTTCCAGCTTTAATCTGTTGCCGGTTTATCAGTAGCATAAAGCAGGGCGGCGCGGCTTCTGGCCTGCGCCACCCGGTGAAACGCTAACCCAGAAGCTCTTCTTTCACCTGCATGGCCAGCTCGAAAGAGTGCAGCCGCGCCTGGTGATCAAAAATCTGCCCATTAACCATAATTTCGTCCGCGTCCGTTTCCCGCAAAATGGATTCCAGACCGTGGCGTACCTTCGCCTTATCGCCCACCAGTGACATACTTAATGCTTGCTGCACGCCGTATTGCTCTGCTGGCGACCAGAATTGATCCATACTCTCGATAGGCGGCGGCAGTTGCGCACTTTCGCCACGGCGCAGTTTCACAAAGGCCTGCTGCATGGAGGTAAACAGGAATTCCGCATCGCGGTTGCTGTCGGCGGCGACAATATTGATGCACACCATCGCGTACGGTTTTTCCAGTCGCTCAGAAGGTTTGAAATTGGAGCGGTAGAGATGCAGCGCCTGGAACAGCATATCCGGCGCAAAATGCGAGGCAAACGCAAACGGCAGACCAAGCTGTGCAGCCAGTTGTGCGCTATACAGGCTGGAGCCCAGTAGCCAGACCGGGATCTTCTCACCATAGCCCGGAACCGGGCGCACGTGTGGGTTCGGATCGCGGGCATCAAACCAGTCCACCAGTTCCGCCACATCACGCGGGAAGTTATCAATATCGCCGCTCATATGGCGACGCAGCGCCATCATTGTGCGCTGATCGCTGCCAGGCGCACGACCCAGCCCGAGATCAATACGGCCAGGATAAAGCGTATTCAGCGTGCCGAACTGTTCCGCGATCACCAGTGGTGAATGATTAGGGAGCATAACGCCACCTGAGCCCAGATGCAGGGTTTGCGTATTCGCCGCCAGATAGCCGATCAGCACCGATGTCGCCGCGCTGGCGATACCGGTCATATTGTGGTGCTCCGCCAGCCAGTAACGGTGATAACCGCGCTTTTCGGCGAGTTTTGCCAGATCCAGTGAGTGCGTAAACGCCTCACGAGCGCTGGAGTGTTGCGGGATCGGCGCCAGATCGAGCACCGAAAAAGGAAGGGTTTTATCAGCCATAAAAACTCACTTTGCTACAGCATCGTCATCAGATTGAAGGTCTTCTTCCAGCCTGGCGCAATGTGCCGCGCCCGGCCAGAAAAGCTGCAACTTTTATAGTGCATTAACCTTTGCTGATTGCTGTTAACAACTTGAGCTTTTTTACTGTTGCAGTGCCAGACCCGGTAGCCTGCGCCAGTAGCCGTTACAGTCGCTGTTTGACGCCAGCGGCAGTGGCGCTGCGCCGGTTTCATTGCGACGAAACGCATCGAGCATGGCAAACGTGTCATTACCCATCGGTGACAGGCGCACCATATCCACAATCCCGTTCATTGATGTCAGTTCATTACCGAGATTGTAGACATAGCCGCTCATGGTCTGGATGCCATTGAGCACAAACACTTGCTGATTCTCCTGCGACAGCATGCTGCGTCCGTTCGGGTATTTAATACAGCAGGTTTCGCATTCATCTTTGGGGCGGTCTTCTGAACGCGCCGTAAAGCAGCGCGCGGAGTAGGCCAGCGGCAAATGACCGTAGCTGAGCACTTCCACTTCAAATTGTTGACGAATGCCCAGCGCATCGCACTGATCGAGCAGATTAATCAGCCAGTCGCGGGAAAGCTCCACTGGCATGCACCAGCGCACCATGCCTTGCTTCAGCAACAAGCGTAACGTCACGGCGTTATAGCAGTTGAGCGCATGCCCGGCGACAAACGGCAGCTTACGGTCAGCGCACATATTCACCACGCCCAAATCGCTGGCTTCCAGCAGGAATTCGCCGTTATCGACATAGCGTTTGAGCTCGTTCAGTTCGGATGATGCTTGCACCAGCGCAAGGGTGGAAAGCACCACTTGTTTGCCGCTGGTCGCCAGCGCCTTCGCCATATCCAGCCAGTCGCCGACCTTGGTGGCGCGGCGCTTGCTGCAGACGGCTTCGCCAAGATAGATCACATCGGCAGTGCTGTTCGCCGCCTGGTGATAAAAGTCTTCCAGCGTCTCTTTTGACCAGTAGTAAAGCACCGGTCCTAATGAATATTTCATGTTCTACCTACTGCCATTTACGGTGGTACGCGCCAAGGGTGGTTTGTGTACCTTCAGACATTGCTCCCAGCGTGTCCATCCACGCGGGCTGCGGCACGAAATGTTGCGGGGAAGCCATACAGCGATCAATTGCCTGACGCCACACTTTTGCCACCTGGCTCACATAGGCCGGGCTACGCTGACGCCCTTCGATTTTGACCGATGCGATGTTCGCCGCCAGCAGCTCCGGCAGAAGCTCCAGCGTGTTCAGGCTGGTGGGCTCTTCCAGCGCGTGGTAGCGCTCGCCATCCACCAGATAACGCCCTTTGCACAGGGTCGGGTAACCCGCGTTTTCGCCATCCTGATAACGATCAATCAGTACCTCGTTGAGGCGTGATTCCAGCCCCTGCGGGGTTTGCTGCCAACGGACAAAGCGCGCCGGGGAGCATGCGCCCACGGTATTCGGCGATTCACCCGTCAGATAAGAGGAGAGGTAGCAGCGTCCTTCCGCCATAATGCACAGGCTGCCAAAAGCGAACACTTCCAGCGGCACGGGAGTAACGCGAGCCAGTTGTTTAACCTGGTGGATAGATAACACACGCGGCAGCACGACGCGGGCAACATCAAAGTGGCGGTGATAAAAGCGAATAGCCTCTTCATTGGTCGCAGAAGCCTGCACGGAAACATGGCGTTCAATGTGCGGATAACGCTCGGCGGCATACTCCAGCATCGCCAGATCCGCCAGGATCAACGCATCGGCGCCAATTTGCGCTGCCATATCCACCGCACGCTCCCAGCGTGAGTAGCCATCCGGATGCGCAAAGGTGTTGATGGCAATATGCAGCTTGCGGCGGTGCTGATGCACAAAACTGACCGCCTCCTGGAGTTTTTTCTCCGTAAAATTGAGTCCGGCAAAATGGCGGGCGTTGGTGTCATCTTTCAGGCCGATATAGACAGCGTCGGCGCCGTTTTCGATGGCCGCCTTCAATGCCGGAAGGTTTCCGGCAGGGCAGAGCAACTCCATAGTGTATCCTGCAATCGGGGGCGCAGTGGCCCGGTCGTACCCCTGGGGGCGCTAATTGTTAACGAACTGGGATTTTAGTTAACCTGTCTGCGACAATTCTTGATTTGAGGCAGTTAAATGTGTATTGGCAATACCAATAATCGGGGCCGATTTATTGTGGAATTGTTGATTTGCGCCGCTATGTCATTTCATTGATGTGGCAAAATAGCAGTCATTATCATTTCAGGGAGTAAAGCTCGTGTTGGAAAAATTGCGTTCACATCTTGTTCACTTTGGTCCGTCGTTACTGAGTGTGCCGGTTAAGCTGACGCCTTTCGCCATCAAGCGCCAGGTCCTGGAGCAGGTGCTGCGCTGGCAGTTCCAACAGGCTCTGGCGGACGGAGAGCTTGAGTTTCTGGAAGGCCGCTGGTTAAGTATTCAGGTTCGTGATATTGGCCTGACGTGGTATACCTCTGTTGAGGACGGGCGGTTGATCGTGCGCGAATCGGCGGACGCCGATGTGAGCTTCAGCGCAGATGCCAGTGATTTGCTGATGATAGCCGCACGCAAACAGGATCCGGATACACTCTTCTTCCAGCGCCGACTGGTCATTGAAGGGGATACGGAGCTTGGGCTTTACGTCAAGAATTTGATGGACGCCATTGAACTGGAGCAGATGCCAAAACCCCTGCGGGTGATGCTGTTGCAGTTGGCGGAATTTGTTGAGGCTGGCCTGCAAGCGCCGCCTGCAACGACACAACCTTCTGTAGGTGAGCCATGCTGATTAGAGTTGAAATTCCCATTGATGCGCCGGGTATCGACGCGTTGCTCCGGCGCAGCTTTGGCGGTGAGGGCGAAGCCCGGCTGGTGCACGACCTGCGCGAAGACGGTTTGATCACGCTGGGATTTGTCGCAACCGATGATGAAGGGCAAGTGATTGGCTATGTTGCGTTCAGCCCGGTCACGGTTGAGGGCGAGGAGCTGCAATGGGTCGGGCTTGCACCGCTGGCGGTGGACGAGCAGTACCGCGGTCAGGGTATTGCGCGGCAGCTGGTGTACGAAGGGCTGGATTCGCTGAATGAATTTGGCTATGCGGCGGCTGTGACACTGGGCGATCCGGCTTTCTACAGCCGTCTCGGTTTTGAAAACGCGGCGCAGCACGGCCTGCATTGCCGTTGGCCGGACACCGAAGCTGCGTTTTTGGTGCACCGCCTGGCCGACGATGCCTTACACGGTGTTCGCGGTCTGGTTGAGTATTCAGAGCACTTTAATCGCCTGTAACTGCAGACGATAGCAAACTCTCTCGCAGCGCTTCGAATGAGCCATCCCCGGCGACGAGGCGCTCTTTCTGGCGCTTGTTCAATTGCTTGATTCGGTATTCCAGCCGTAGCGCGATCGATTTGTCCCCCACTTGTGCTGAAAAGACCAGCTGCAGGGCACCTTTTCCCCGTAACGCTTTTGCCCCTTTTCCGTTTTGATGCTGCGTAAAGCGACGTGCGACATCGGTCGTAATGCCGGTGTAGAGGGTATTGTCTGGCGTACGAATAAGATAGAGAAACCAGGGCGTCATGGCAGTATTCATTATGTTAATGTGAACGGAAAAATAACACGAGGAAGGGCAAATATGGAGACTCTTGCGGCCATTAATCGCTGGCTGGCAAAACAGCATGTGGTGACCTGGTGCGTGGCGAACAGGGGAGAGTTATGGTGCGCCAATGCATTTTATTTCTATGATCCGCACGCCGTGGCGTTTTATGTCCTGAGTGAAGACCAGACGCGCCATGGGCAAATGACTGGCCTGAAAGCGCAGGTCGCCGGTACGGTAAACGGTCAACCGAAAACCGTGGCGTTAATCCGTGGTGTTCAGTTTGCCGGGGAGATCCGTCGGCTGGATGAAGAGGAAAGCGCGGCGCCGCGTGCGCAGTACAACCGTCGCTTTCCGGTAGCCCGCGTGTTGTCAGCCCCGATGTGGGAAATTCGCCTCAACGAGGTGAAATTCACCGACAACACGCTGGGGTTTGGCAAAAAGCTTCACTGGGTCCGTGAATCAGGCGCCCAGTAAACGCAGTGCCTCGCGGTTGAAAGCCGGCAAATCATCGGGGGTTCGGCTGGTGACCAGTTGATCATTATCGATCACCACCTCCTGGTCATAAAATTCGCCCCCGGCATTTTTCACATCCACAACGATGGGTTTCACTGCCGTCAGCTTACGGCCTCTCACGACATCTGCGCTGATCAGCAGCTGTGGGCCATGGCAAATGGCGAAAACAGGTTTACCGGCGCTGATAAAGTCCCGCGTAAAGGTTACAAAGCGATCGTCCCCGCGCAGGTAATCCGGCGAATGCCCGCCCGGTAGTAACAGCGCATCAAAATCCGCCGGGCGAACGTCATCAATGGCTTTATCTATCACCACATCGGCTTCGCCTTTTTTACCGTGCACGGTTTTCCCGGCTTGTTTCTCAATGGTGATAACTTCATGTCCGGCTTTACGAAATTCCTGCGCCGGCGACGTGAATTCTGAATCTTCAAACTCGTCGGTGATCAAGACAGCAATTTTCTTGCTCATAATTCCTCCGTTGTTTTGGCTTCAGAGAGGCGAATTATTCATACTGATAATTCACCAGAACAGTAAGCCTGGTTCAGCGGGCGAGTATTGCAAGACAGATTCATCTGCAAAGGGGGGAGAGATGCAACGTATATTACTGACCGGGGCGACCGGTCTGGTGGGTGGGCATTTGCTGCGGCTACTGATTAATGAGCCGCGCATCACCGCCATTGCCGCACCGACCAGGCGCCCGTTGGATGACGTCGCGGGCGTGTTCAATCCCCACGATCCGCAATTAACCGACGCGCTGGCGCAGGTGACGGAACCCGTGGACACGGTGTTTTGCTGCCTTGGCACCACGCGGCGCGAAGCGGGCAGTAAAGAGGCATTCATCCATGCGGATTTCACGCTGGTGGTGGACACGGCGATCGCCGGTTTGCGACTGGGCGCGAAACAGATGCTGGTGGTCAGTGCCATGGGAGCCAATGCACGTTCCCCCTTTTTTTATAACCGGGTAAAAGGCGAAATGGAGAATGCGTTAATCGCGCAGGAGTGGCCTTCATTGACTATTGCCCGCCCGTCTATGCTGCTGGGGGATCGCCAGAAGACACGTGTTAATGAGTCGTTGCTGGCACCGCTTTTTCGTTTTCTACCGGGCAACTGGAAGTCAATTCGTGCGCAGGATGTCGCGCTGGCATTACTGACGCTGGCATTTTCGCCAGATAATCGTGGGGTGCAGATCATCAGGTCGGCGCAGCTTAGCGCAATCGCCGCTGAGCGTACGTTTGCAAAATAGTATTTCCGGCGTACTATTCGCAGGCTCAAATCACTTTATCCCCGGGGATTGTTATGACTGGTCAGTCTTCATCTCAGGCGGCAGCCCGCTTTCAGTGGTGGAAACCCGCGTTGTTCTTTCTTGTTGTTATTGTTGGTCTTTGGTATGTGAAATGGCAGCCTTATTACGGCAAAGCCTTCACTGCTGCAGAAACACACAGTATTGGTAAATCTATTCTCGCACAGGCCGATGCCAGTCCGTTTAAAGCGGCATGGGATTACGCAATGGTCTATTTCCTTGCCGTCTGGAAAGCTGCCGTATTGGGCGTGCTGCTGGGATCGTTAATTCAGGTGTTGATCCCGCGTGACTGGTTGCTGCGGACGCTGGGGCAAAAACGCTTTAGCGGTACGCTCTTTGGCACGCTGTTCGCCTTACCTGGCATGATGTGCTCCTGCTGTGCTGCGCCGGTTGCCGCTGGTATGCGCCGCCAGCGTGTATCGATGGGCGGCGCACTGGCATTCTGGATGGGTAACCCGCTGCTGAATCCGGCTACGCTGGTGTTTATGGGGTTTGTGCTCGGCTGGCATTTTGCCGCTATTCGCCTTGTGGCGGGGCTGGTGACTGTCCTTGGCGTGGCGATGCTGGTGCAGGCGTTGGTGAAAGAGAACTCGCAGCAGGCGGACGCCGTGGATATCACGCTGCCGGAGCCGCAGGGCAGCTTTATGGCACGTTGGGGGAAAGCGCTGTGGCAGCTTTTCTGGAGCACCATTCCTGTTTATATTCTGGCTGTACTGGTGCTGGGCGCAGCGCGCGTCTGGTTGTTCCCGCATGCAGATGGCGCTATCGACAACACGTTGCTGTGGGTGATCGTGATGGCGGTTGTCGGCTGCCTGTTTGTCATTCCAACAGCCGCGGAAATCCCAATTGTTCAGACCATGATGCTGGCCGGTATGGGCATGGCACCTGCGCTGGCCTTGTTGATTACGTTACCGGCGGTGAGCTTGCCGTCGCTTATCATGCTGCGTAAATCATTCCCGGCGAAAGCCTTATGGATGACGGCGGGCCTGGTGGCGCTGTGTGGGATGATCACCGGAACGATTGCCCTGTTCTGATGACAGACAAAGAAAAAGAAAACCCGGCGATGCCGGGTTTTTTTGTTACTTGATAAAGGTAAACGCGGTGGTGACGTGTTTAACACCACTGACGCGGCTGGCGATGTCCGCTGCGGCTTTGCCTTCACGGTCGGTCACCAGGCCCATCAGGAACACCTCGCCGTTTTCCGTGGTGACTTTCACGTTAGACGATTTCACCTGATCGCTGCTTAAGAGTTGAGAGCGCACCTTGGTGGTGATCCAGGTATCGGAAGAGGCGGTGCCCAGACCAATGGGCTGGCCCTGGCGGATCTCGTTAAAGACTTCGGTGGCACCGTCAACGCCTACAGCAATCTGTTTTGCCCGGGAAGAGAGATCGGTATTTGGCGCCTGGCCTGTCAGCAACACTTTCCCTTGATAGGCAGTGACGTTAACACGCGCTTCTTTCTTAATCTGTTCGTCTTTCGACAGCGCGCTATTCACGCGCAGTTCCAGTGTACTGTCGTCTACCTGGGTGCCCACGGTACGCGGATCCGTCGCGGCTTTGGTGCCCACGGCTGCGGAACCTACCACCACAGCGCCAACACAACCTTGTAACAGCAGCGCGGAAATAAGGACTGCGAGGGGCGTAAATGCCTTCATGTGTACTCCTTAATCATCCTGGTGAGGAAAAAGCGTGTTATCAATCAGATCGCATAAGCAATTAACCGTCAGCATGTGCATCTCCTGAATGCGCGCGCTGCGGTGGGAAGGAATACGAATTTCGACATCCTGCGGCCCCAGCAGACCCGCCAGCTCGCCACCGTCATAGCCCGTCAACGCGATAATTGACATATCGCGTGTTACCGCCGCTTCCACGGCCTTCACGATATCGCGACTGTTACCCCGCGTAGAGATAGCGAGCAGAATATCGCCGGTATGACCGAGCGCCCGAACCTGCTTAGCGTAAATCTCATCATGCAGACGATCGTTTGCTATTGCCGTTAAGACCACATTATCGGTATTAAGTGCAATGGCAGGTAAACTGGGACGTTCTGTTTCAAAACGGTTGATCATGCTGGCAGCAAAATGCTGTGCGTTGGCGGCAGACGTGCCATTGCCACAACAGAGGATTTTGTTGCCGTTAAGCAGGGAGTGGACCATCGTCATGGCGGCGCGGGAAATGGCGTCAGGCAACGCTTCCGCCGCCGCAATTTGCGTTTGAATGCTTTCCGTAAAGCAGACTTTAATTCGTTCGAGCACGGTAATCCCTATCATTCAGCAATTATGAGTGGTCGTTAAAGGCGTTTTGTATCCACTCAACCTCATTTCCGGTGAAGGCTATCACATCAAACCGGCAATCCACAGTATCAAAACTCCCATTGTGCCGGGCGAGCCACAAACGGGCGGTATGCAGCAGTTTCACTTGCTTCGCCCGGGTGACACTACTCAATGCGCCACCGAAACGGCCTGACCTGCGATAACGTACCTCGATAAATACGGTGGTGTGATTGTGCCGCATTATCAAATCAATCTCGCCGCCGCGCTCGCGCGCATTGGCGGCGATAAACTGCAGTCCTTTGCTTTCCAGCCAGCAACGCGCTTTGGCTTCCCACGCGTCGCCGGTCTGTTTACGATTTAACTCGCCGGGACGATTTGCCCCTGCTGGTATTTGAGCCATGACAACTTCCTGTTGATCACGCAATCCTGAGTGGCGGTCAAATCGCCAGTATTGCCATTGAGTTCGAACCCTGGCACCTGGCGCATTTGCGAGAAGTTATTCGCCAGCGACCAGGCATCGACGCCCATTGCATACAAACGCGCCAGTGAATAGTCATTGTTCACGCTTTTCAGCGCCTGCTGCATCAGCGAGGGGTTAGCACCCGCGAGCATTGGGATATCGTTAAACTGCAATCCTTCCATTTCAAGGCGGAAATCCGGGCCTGCGCCGCCTTGTGCACTGCGGGAACTGGCATACAGCATCACGCCGCTCTGACTGCCGGTACGCATGGTGATCATCGGTTTGATCAGCGCAATTTCATCCTGTGTCGCCACGATATACGCCGCGTCAATATTGCCACTGCCGCTGATTTGCGCATCGGTCGGCGGCGCAGGAATGTTCAGCCCACCAATGGTCACGCCCTGCTGTTTCGGCAGGCTGGAGAGCACCGGGCTGCCGGTCATCGCAATGCCGGAACCGCTGTTAATCCCCATACGCAGCTCAGCGGTAGAGCCAAATTTTTGTGCCAGTACGACGCCGCCACCCAGTTTTTGCCACTCCTGAGCAAAGGCGTTGCTGATGCGATCGCCCAGCGCGCTACGTGGGATCAGCAATAACGGCGCATGGCGGCCCTGCTCGTGGATATGGCGTGCGGCATCGCGGGCTTCATCTTCCGGAGAGAGGGCGAAGTAGCAGATGTTGGCGCGGTTCTCGACGTTTTCCGGCTGGTTGAGCGCCAGCACGTTCAGTGTGGTGTGGCTGCGCATCAGCTCTTCAACGTTGTTTTTCAACAGCGGACCTACCACGATACTGGCGCCATCCTGCTGCACCTGATTGAGCACCTGATCCATCGGCTGCGCGCTGGTGTCATAAATTTTCAGCTCTACGCCAGGGTTGGCTGGTGTTGCTGCCACAGCAGGCGCGGCTACGGGCTGCGTTGCATTGGCATCTGCGGGTTGCGCCGTCTCTGTCGCCGGTGTGGTTTCTGCGGTAGCAGGAGCTGTTGCGGTTTGCGCCGCGCTGTCCGGCGCTACAGCTTGTTGCGCATCTGGCGCGACAGCGTCTTGCTGCGCAGAGGCGTCGGTCAGATCGCTGACGCTGGTTTGTGATGGACTCACTACCGGGCTGGTTGCCGCCTGAGCCACCTGTTGCGGTACTGCCGGGCCGGACACTGCAGACACTCCGTTTTTCGCGGCTTCAAAACCTTGCTGAATAGCCCGGCCAAAGACTGCGGCCTGGCCATTTAATGGCAGCAGCAGGGCGATTCTGTTGGCAGATGCGGGTTTAAAATTTTGCAGATTCGATAGCTGGCTCGGCAGGGTTTTCGCACCCGGGTTTTGCGGATAACGAGTCTGCCAGTCGGTGATACCGGCTTTCAACATATTCGGATCGTTACGGTTGTCGATCCACACGCGTTGCAGATCAAGCCAGCCTTGCAGGGTGACTTCATCGGCGTTGATCACAAAAGCCTTTGCCTGATCCTGATTAAAAGATGACAGCGCCTGCCAGGTGGCGTCGATATTTTTCTGTTTTTCTTCCGGGGTGGTTAACAGCGGCTCCTGGGCAATCAATGCGCGCAGCAGTGTCAGCGACGGTTTACCCTGAGAGGCGGTGATGCCGATCTGCCAGTAGCGGGCCTGTTGCTGCTGCTCAAGGTCGGCAGGATCGATTTTATTCAGTAACGCCAGCGCACCGGCAAAATCCCGCTGCGCGAGTTTCAGCTCTGCAGAGAGCAGGCTGTACTCTTTACGCTGGGTATCGTTCAGATCCTGCGGTAGCTTGCCAAACAGCTCGCTTGCCTGCTGGGTTTTCCCCTCTTTCAGCAGTGCACGAATGGCGAGTAATTGCCAGTTGGTCTTGCTATCATCTGTGCTTTGCTGCATCTGCTGCAGGTAAAAAGCAGAATTAGCCTGCGCTGCCCCTTGCATATGCGCGGCGCTCTGGTCACCAGACCGGGTGCCACAGCCAGCAAACAGCAGGGCGGCCAGCACCACAGGCAGGCAGCGTGTGGCTTTCGAACGTAGAAATGTTGACGGTAGCATACTGTATCCAGTGATATTTTTTACGCAATGCTCAATATTAAATCGGCAATACGGATGAAACAATGAAACAACACGAATCGGCGGAGAATTCTCAGGGTCAGCTCTATATTGTACCTACTCCCATCGGGAATTTGGCTGATATTACTCAACGTGCGCTGACTGTGTTGCAAACCGTTGATTTAATTGCTGCTGAGGACACGCGTCACACCGGTTTATTGCTCCAGCACTTCGCCATTAACGCCCGTTTGTTTGCGCTGCACGATCACAATGAGCAACAAAAAGCCGACACGCTGGTGGCGAAACTGAGAGAGGGGCAGAATATCGCGTTGGTGTCAGATGCTGGTACGCCGCTGATTAACGATCCGGGCTATCACCTGGTGCGTACCTGCCGGGAAGCCGGTATTCGCGTTGTTCCTCTGCCGGGGCCTTGTGCGGCTATTGCGGCACTGAGTGCGGCGGGGCTGCCCTCGGACCGTTTCTGCTATGAAGGTTTTCTGCCTGCCAAATCAAAAGGCCGCCGCGATACGTTAAAAGGGCTGGAAACAGAAAGCCGTACGCTGATTTTTTATGAATCGACCCACCGTTTGTTGGAAAGCCTGGAAGATATGGTCGCCGTCTGGGGCGAATCCCGTTATGTGGTGCTGGCGCGTGAACTGACCAAAACCTGGGAAACCATTCAAGGCTTGCCGGTTGGTGAGTTGCTGGCGTGGGTCAAAGAAGACGAAAACCGTCGCAAAGGCGAAATGGTATTAATTGTGGAAGGCCATAAAGCACAGGAAGACGAACTTCCCGCCGATGCGCTGCGCACGCTGGCGTTGCTGCAAGCGGAGTTGCCGCTGAAAAAGGCCGCCGCGCTGGCCGCGGAAATCCACGGCGTGAAGAAAAATGCGCTGTATAAATACGCGCTGGATAATCAAGGCCAATAATCATTGCGATTTATTACAACAAAAAAAAAGCATGGCCGGAGCCATGCTTAAGGTTGAGGTTTACAACTTTTTTATAAAAATCAGGTCACCGGAGCCGGGTTAAATACCGCCAGCTGGTTGTGAAGGCCCCATTGATCCGAGAAGGTTTTCTTCCGGCCACTGGCCACATCAAGGATAAAGTGGAACAGCTTCCAGCCCACATCTTCGATAGTCTCTTCACCTGTGGCGATGGTCCCGGCGTTGATATCCATCAGGTCGAACCAACGGTTTGCCAGTTCAGTACGGGTCGCCATTTTAATCACCGGGACAGCCATCAGGCCGTAAGGGGTACCACGACCGGTGGTGAACACCTGAACGGTGATGCCGGAAGCAACCTGTTGCGTCCCACAAACAAAGTCGCTCGCCGGGGTAGCCGCGTAAATCAGGCCGCGTTTGGTCGGGCGCTGGCCAGGAGAGAGCACTTCAGAAATGGCGCTTTTACCGGATTTGGCAATCGAGCCCAGCGCTTTTTCCACCACATTTGCCAGACCGCCTTTTTTGTTCCCCGGAGAAGGGTTGGCGCTGCGGTCGGTTTTACCCATGTCCAGGTAGTTATCGTACCAGGCCATCTCTTCCAGCAGACGTTTGCCCACTTCTTCGTTGATGGCGCGCGGTGTCAGCAGGTGGATCGCATCGCGGACTTCGGTCACTTCAGAAAACATCACGGTGCCGCCGCAACGGATCAGCAGATCAGATGCATAACCGACCGCCGGGTTTGCCGTGACACCGGAGAAAGCGTCGCTGCCGCCGCACTGCATACCGACAACCAGTTCAGAGGCCGGACAGGTTTCACGTTTACGCTGGTTGAGTTTCGCCAGGTGGCGTTCTGCAACCTGCAAAATATCGTCAATCATGGAGCGGAAGCCGACATGGTGCTCGTCCTGCAAACGCACAATGCTGGCGCTATCCACCGGAATAGACTGCACATCTTCAGTCCCTTGCAGCAGGCGTTCCGGCTGCAATTTTTCGCAACCCAGACCAATCACCATCACTTCGCCGCCGAAGTTCGGGTTCAGGGAGATGTTATGGATGGTGCGAATGGGGATCACTGCCGCAGGCGCGTTGATCGCCACGCCGCAGCCATATAAGTGATTCAGACCGACCACGCCGTCGACGTTCGGGTATTTCGGCAGCAGGTCGCGTTCGATAATCTTCACGACATAATCCACCACTCCGGCAACGCAGTGCACGCTGGTGGTCAAGCCGAGCAGGTTTTTGGTGCCGACACTGCCGTCTGCATTGCGGTAACCTTCAAAGGTGTAACCTTCCAGCGGCGGCAATGGTTCTGGCACTTTGGTGGCCAGCGGCAGTGTGTTCAGCGGTGGCGCTGTTGGCAGCTCGACCATAGACTCATCAATCCAGCTACCACGAGGAATATCACGTACGGCGTAACCAATGACTTCACCATAACGTACGATTTCGCCATGATGCGGAATATCCACGAGGGCGACTTTATGGCCTTGAGGAATATGCTCAACCAGCTCGAGACCGTCCGGAAAACGCGTACCCGCCTTTAAGCCATTGTCATTAACGATGATAGCGACATTATCGGTGTCGTGTACCTTAATATAAAACGCCCCAGGCGATTGCTGTCTAATTTCAATGTCGGACATTGTCAAGTAATCTCCAGCTAACTGTATGATGCATTACTCAAAGAAAGGAACCAATTCTTTATTCTGGAATAAATATCAGAAATAAAAATCTTGTTTGCTGAAATAAGAATGTCAGGAGTTTAAATACTAAAATGTGATCTAAATCACTTATTTCCGCGATTCCCCGTGTGGTGGGGCTGGATATTGCAAGATCTGTGCATCAGCGCCCAGGGTTATGTGCATATGCTCAAAATATTCTTTCTGTTCAATGTTAAAATTGAGCAACACACCAGTGTGTGGCGTCATAACGCTGTTTATACTGGGGGCTATAAAATCGAAGTGCCAATTATTTGATATTAAGTTTCGAGTGCTTAAATAAAATCGGATAATAAACGGAAAATATAATTATATTTTAAAAGTTAGCGGTGCCCGAGGAAATTAAAATGACTATTGAACATGCCGTCGAGACAAAACGGGGTTTACCCACCCGTTATTTAATTCTGCTGATTATATTTATCGTCACCGCAATTAACTATGCCGATCGCGCGACGCTTTCTATCGCCGGAACAGAAGTGGCGAAAGCGTTGCAGCTTGATTCTGTATCGATGGGTTACATCTTTTCCGCTTTTGGCTGGGCTTATTTGTTGATGCAGATTCCGGGTGGCTGGCTGCTCGACCGCTTCGGCTCGAAAAAGGTCTATACCTGGAGCCTGTTTTTCTGGTCGCTCTTTACCTTCCTGCAAGGTTTTGTCGACGTATTCCCGATCGCGTTGGCAGGGATCTCCATGTTTTTCATGCGTTTTATGCTGGGCTTCTCTGAAGCGCCATCCTTCCCGGCGAACGCCCGCATTGTGGCAGCCTGGTTCCCGGCAAAAGAACGCGGTACTGCTTCGGCGATTTTTAACTCCGCGCAGTACTTCTCCCTGGCACTGTTCTCGCCGCTGCTGGGCTGGCTGACATTTGCCTGGGGCTGGGAACATGTGTTTACCGTGATGGGGGCGATCGGTTTTGTGCTGACCTTCGCTTGGGTTAAGTTTGTCCACAACCCGACCGATCATCCTCGTATGACCCGCGAAGAACTGGAGTACATCGAGAAGAATGGCGCGGTTGTGGATATGGATCACAAGAAAACCGACGACAGCCAAAAAGCCGGTCCTAAAATGGATTACATCAAGCAATTGCTCTGCAACCGCATGATGCTCGGCGTGTTCTTCGGGCAATACTTCCTGAACACCATTACCTGGTTCTTCCTGACATGGTTCCCGATTTATCTGGTGCAGGAAAAGGGCATGTCGATTTTGAAGGTCGGGTTTGTGGCTTCCATTCCGGCGCTGTGCGGTTTTGCCGGTGGTGTGCTGGGCGGGTTGTTCTCCGATTATCTGATCAAACGTGGTTCCACCCTGACGGTGGCGCGTAAATTCCCTATCGTGGTCGGCATGTTACTGGCTTCAAGCATCATTCTGTGTAATTACACCGATAACACAACACTGGTAGTCGCACTGATGGCGCTCGCATTCTTTGGTAAAGGCTTCGGCGCGCTGGGCTGGCCGGTTATTTCCGACGTCGCGCCGAAAGAAATTGTTGGGCTGTGCGGCGGTGTATTCAACGTGTTCGGTAACGTAGCGTCTATCGTAACGCCGCTGGTCATCGGATACATGGTTAAGGAGTTGCATTCTTTCAACGGTGCGTTGGTGTTCGTTGGCTGTTCAGCGCTGATGATGATGGTCTGCTACCTGTTTGTGGTTGGCGACATCAAACGTATGGAACTGAAGAAATAAGCAACAACTCATTAAGGTACAAAAGATGAATAACGATATCTTCCCAAACAAATTCAAAGCCGCGCTGGCGGCGCAACAGATTCAAATCGGTTGTTGGTCTGCGCTGGGTAGTCATATCAGCACTGAAGTTCTGGGCCTGGCAGGCTTTGACTGGCTGCTTCTGGACGGCGAACACGCCCCTAACGACGTGCTCACTTTTGTACCGCAATTAATGGCCTTAAAAGGCAGCGTCAGCGCACCGGTGGTGCGTGTGCCGACTAATGATCCGGTTGTGATTAAACGCCTGCTGGACATCGGTTTCTACAACTTCTTGATCCCGTTCGTGGAAACGGAAGAAGAAGCGATGAACGCTGTCGCCGCGACCCGTTATCCGCCGGAAGGTATCCGCGGGGTCTCTGTCTCTCATCGCGCCAATATGTTTGGCACCGTACCGGATTACTTCCGCCAGTCTAACGCCAATATTTCCATCCTGGTGCAGATTGAAAGCCAGGCGGGAGTGGATAACCTGGACGCCATTCTGTCTACCGACGGTGTAGACGGCGTGTTTGTGGGGCCGAGCGATCTGGCTGCGACCCTGGGCTATATCGGCAACGCTGCGCACCCGGAAGTTCAACGCACTATTCAGCACATTTTTGCCCGCGCCAAAGCGCACAACAAACCGAGCGGTATCCTGGCACCGGTTGAAGCGGACGCGCGTCGTTACCTGGAATGGGGGGCGACCGTGGTTGCTGTCGGTAGCGATTTGGGCGTGTTCCGTTCTGCTACGCAGAAACTGGCCGACACCTTTAAGAAATAACCAAACCACCATTAAAGAGAGAGAGACGCAATTATGACGATGAAAGTTGGTTTCATTGGCCTGGGCATCATGGGTAAACCAATGAGTAAAAACCTCATTAAAGCAGGTTACTCACTGGTGGTCGTGGACCGTAACCAGGACGCGGTTGCCGAAGTGATCGCCGCAGGCGCTGAAGCCGCCACCAGCGCGAAAGCCGTTGCTGAACAGTGTGATGTGATCATCACCATGCTGCCTAACTCCCCGCATGTAAAAGAAGTGGCGCTGGGCGAAGGGGGCATCATTGAAGGTGCGAAAGCCGGTACTGTGCTGATCGACATGAGCTCTATCGCTCCGCTGGCAAGCCGTGAAATTAGCGACGCGCTGAAAGCGAAAGGCATTGATATGCTGGACGCGCCGGTGAGCGGCGGCGAACCGAAAGCTATCGATGGCACCCTGTCAGTCATGGTGGGCGGCGATAAAGCGATTTTCGATAAATATTACGACCTGCTGAAAGCCATGGCTGGCTCTGTGGTGCACACCGGTGATATCGGTGCGGGCAATGTAACCAAACTGGCAAATCAGGTGATCGTGGCGTTGAACATTGCTGCCATGTCTGAAGCACTGACGTTGGCAACGAAAGCTGGTGTGAATCCGGATCTGGTATTCCAGGCAATTCGTGGCGGTCTGGCGGGCAGTACCGTGCTGGAAGCAAAAGCACCGATGGTGATGGATCGCAACTTCAAACCGGGTTTCCGTATCGATCTGCATATCAAAGATCTCTCCAACGCGTTGGATACGTCTCATGGTGTGGGCGCGCAACTGCCGCTGACGGCGGCCGTGATGGAAATGATGCAGGCATTGCGTGCAGATGGTCTGGGTAATGCTGATCACAGCGCGATTGCGTGCTACTACGAGAAACTGGCGAAAATCGAAGTCACTCGTTAACCAGAAGGGGCGCGTAACGGCGCCCTTGATCTCTTTTACATCAGCATCTTTCAGGTTGTTGACGGGCTTCGTATTGCCCGAGCCTGGGGGATGAAGTGCCTGGTTTGCGCGGCACTTTCAGGCTAACCATTATGAAAATCGTAATCGCCCCAGACTCTTATAAAGAAAGCCTGTCTGCCTCTGAGGTAGCGCAGGCGATAGAAAAAGGATTTCGGGAAATATTTCCCGATGCTCAGTACGTTTCAGTTCCGGTCGCGGATGGTGGTGAAGGTACGGTTGAAGCCATGATTGCCGCCACGCAAGGCACCGTTCACACTGCGAACGTGACTGGCCCACTGGGTGAAAGTGTTGAGGCCTGCTGGGGAATGTCTGGCGATGGCAAAACGGCTTTTATCGAAATGGCAGCTGCCAGCGGACTGGCGCTTGTCCCTCCTGAATTACGTAATCCTTTGATTACCACTTCGCGCGGCACCGGGGAACTTATTTTGCAGGCGCTGGAGCATGGGGCGACAAACATTATTATTGGCATCGGCGGTAGCGCCACGAACGATGGCGGCGCGGGTATGGTGCAGGCATTGGGTGCCAGACTGACTGACGCCAACGGCACCGAAATGGGTTACGGTGGCGGTAGTTTAATGAGCCTTAACACCATTGATATTTCCGGTCTGGATCCGCGGCTGAAAAACTGCATCCTGCGCGTTGCCTGTGATGTAACGAATCCCTTAACCGGTGAGAAAGGCGCATCGCGCATTTTTGGGCCGCAAAAAGGTGCGACTGAAGCGTTGATCGTCGAACTGGATCGCAACCTCGGTCATTTTGCTGATGTGATCAAAACATGTCTGCATGTGGATGTGAAGAATGTACCCGGTTCCGGTGCGGCAGGTGGCATGGGGGCCGCGCTGATGGCATTCCTCGGCGCGGAACTGCGCAGTGGTATTGAGATTGTCACCCAGGCGCTGAATCTCGAAGAACATATTCACGATTGCACGCTGGTAGTGACGGGCGAAGGGCGTATCGACAGTCAGAGCATCCACGGTAAAGTGCCGGTGGGTGTTGCGCACGTTGCCAAAAAATACCATAAGCCGGTTATCGGCATTGCCGGTAGCCTGACCAGCGATGTCGGCGTTGTGCATCAGTATGGGATTGATGCGGTGTTCAGCGTGTTGACCAGTATCAGCACGCTGGAGGAGGCGTTCCGCGGCGCGTTTGACAATATTTATCGCGCTTCACGTAACATTGCGGCCACCCTGCAGGTCGGAATGTTGACGGAAGGGTGACAGCCGCGCGCAAACCCTCTATACTGCGCGCCGAAGCTGACCAGACAGTCGCCGCTTCGTCGCAGTCCTCCTTCGGGGGAGACGGGCGAAGGGGAGGAAAGTCCGGGCTCCATAGGGCAGGGTGCCAGGTAACGCCTGGGAGGCGCAAGCCTACGACCAGTGCAACAGAGAGCAAACCGCCGATGGCCCGCGCAAGCGGGATCAGGTAAGGGTGAAAGGGTGCGGTAAGAGCGCACCGCGCGTCTGGCAACAGTTCGCGGCACGGTAAACTCCACCCGGAGCAAGGCCAAATAGGGGTTCACAAGGTACGGCCCGTACTGAACCCGGGTAGGCTGCTTGAGCCAGTGAGCGATTGCTGGCCTAGATGAATGACTGTCCACGACAGAACCCGGCTTATCGGTCAGTTTCAATTTTTCAGGTAAAAACCCGCTTCGGCGGGTTTTTGCTTTCTGCGGTGCTTCATACAGGGCGTGAATGACTGTCCACTCCACTTTCTACGAACGAACGCGGCTTACCGGCCAGTTTCAGTTTTTCAGGTAAAAACCCGCTTCGGCGGGTTTTTGCTTTCTGCGGTGCTTCGTTCAGGGCGTGAATGACGGTCCACTCCACTTTCTACGAACGAACGCGGCTTACCGGCCAGTTTCAGTTTTTCAGGTAAAAACCCGCTTCGGCGGGTTTTTGCTTTCTGCGGTGCTTCGTACAGGGCGTTATTGCGCGTAAGTAGCCAGCGTAGTCACCGAATGTGACCCAGCGAGCGATCGCCTTCCGGGCCCTGAATCAGGCGCGTCAACTCCTCACAGCGGATGATCATCCCGTCCTGTAGCGTAAAATGTGCCAGCACGTCGACATGTGACTGCCCGCCCGCTTTCTTACTCACCACGACCCGGTGGTGGGTTAGCACCTCCTGGTCGGCATGGGCGATGGCGATAATGGTCACCTCAATAGCGTGTGTCAGTTGCTTAAGCCTGGCCATATGATCCACAAAACCGTGGAAGTCCAGCGACTCACCGTCCACATACTGACGATACTGTGGTGAAAAGAATGCGCGGATTTTGGCTTCATCGTGTTCCGGGTTGCAGACGATAGCATGTAATGCCAGGGCAACGCGCTGAGAGACATCGGACATCGTTTGATCCTCATTGATTCGGGTAAGCAGAGGATATCGAAGCCGGTGAACGGTATATTAGCCGTAACAGGTCATTAAATACGGTAAATCAGCCATGTTAATTGTGCACAGTGAGCGACTGACGCATCAAAGCAAACATAAAACTGACTGGCACCAGCACGCGACCGGGCAGTTGTTCTGCATCCACCGTGGCATGATGATTGTACAGACAGCGCATGCGCAGTGGGCGCTGACTCCCGCAACCCTCGGCTGGTTTCCTGCGCATATGCGCCACAGCGCCTGGAGCGTTGGCGACATCGATGGGATCAGCATGCAGCTTGACGGCGTGGCTTTATCCGCGCAGGCGGGCATCTGGTTTGCCGATCCTTTTTTGATGCTGCTAATGGAAAGGCTGCGTCATCGTGTAACAAACCCGGCGGAACAGCAGCGACAGCGACACCTTCTGACAGTAATGGTTGACGAAATCGCACAGCTATCTCCTGCGCCGCTGAGACTGATACTGCCGGAAGACCGTCGCGCCCGGCAGGTAGCTGAATTGCTATTAATGCAGCCCGAGACTACGATCCGGCAAACGCAGTTGGCTTCTCGCTTTGGGCTTAGCGTTCGAACACTTAGCCGGTTGTTCAGTGAGCAAACCGGGCTCAGTTTTAGTCAGTGGCGGCAGCAGACGCGAATCCTGGCTTCACTGGAGTATTTACTGAGGGGAGAGTCTGTCAGCGAGACGGCGGCGCAATGTGGGTATGAGAATGTCAGCGCGTTTATCGCTGCATTCAAGCTGCGCTTTGGCACAACACCGGGGGCGTTTCGTTTGAATAACGGTGGCTGATACGGGCGGTAGCGACAAGGGAAAGCATAGAGACGTTCGGGCAAGGCGTAGCCCCGGCCAGCACCGGGGCGGACAGTCAGGCTGAGGCTTCTTCTTCCGCCAGCCGGATTTCGGCTTCGGCAACAATGGCTTCCAGTTCCGTCAACATCTCTTCAAACCCAAACCCACAGGTGGCATCGTGGGGGGAGGATTGCGCACTATCTGAGAGGGTACTTCTGCTGTTTTTGTTCATGGACTTACCTGCATAACGCAACTATCACACCGGTAAATCTATCAGTAATGCACGTAAAGGCGTATCGGCAACCAGCGTTATGTTAGCCTCGTCACGAATAAACGCACCGTCACCGCACGTCAGGGCTTCCCTGGCTTCGCAGTGCGTGACTGCATGCACTGTCCCGTGAATGGACTGCAAATACGCCCGTGGGCCATGTAACTGAATACTCAGTTCTTCGCCTTTTTCCATCTCGATATGGTGCAGCCAAACCTGCTGACGCAGTTGCAAACTCTCCTGGCTGCCATCCGGCGAGGCCAGCAACTGTTGCGGTCGCGCAGTAATCATGACTTTCTGCACCGGCGGGTTTTCCCGCTCCGGGCAGGCATCAAGCCATAACTGCATACGCGTTAACGACTTATCTTTGCTCAGGTTATGTTCGCTGTAGCTGATGCCAGGCTGGGTGGCAATCAGCAGCGCTTCGCCCGCTTTCGCCTGAACATGGTTGCCTTCACTGTCGCGATATTCGGCTTCACCTTCCAGAATCAGGTTCAGAATATCCACTTTCGGGTAGGTACGCGGCTGGAAAGACGCGCCCGGTGCGAGGACTTCCTGGTTTAATACACGCAGTGAGGCATAGCCCAGAAGTTTCGGGTCAAAGTAGTGTCCAAAAGAAAAAGTGTAGCGGGCCTGAAGCCAGCCGAAGTCAGCTTGTCCGCATTGTTTTGCTGTACGGGTAGTAATCATCGTTATTGACCTCTCTTTACTTAAAACAATGTTAAAGGTATGGACGCTTCATTGTTAGCCAGATATTCTGCCCGGTATGTTCAAATTTCCTGAATGAGAACAAAAATGGCGAAAGAAAGGGCACTTACGCTGGAAGCGCTGCGCGTAATGGATGCAATTGATCGGCGCGGGAGCTTCGCTGCGGCAGCGGATGAGTTAGGGCGCGTTCCCTCCGCGTTGAGCTACACCATGCAGAAACTGGAAGAAGAGCTGGATGTGGTGCTGTTTGATCGCTCCGGACACCGGACAAAATTCACCAACGTCGGGCGCATGCTGCTGGAACGCGGCCGTGTGTTGCTGGAAGCCGCAGACAAACTCACTACCGACGCTGAAGCGCTGGCGCGTGGTTGGGAAACACACCTGACGCTGGTGACGGAAGCGCTGGTGCCGACGGTTGAGCTGTTCCCGCTGGTGGATCGTTTAGCAGCGAAGGCCAACACCCAACTGTCGATCATCACTGAAGTGCTGGCTGGGGCATGGGAGCGGCTGGAGCAGGGGCGGGCGGATATCGTGGTCGCGCCGGATATGCACTTTCGATCGTCATCCGAAATCAATTCGCGCAAGCTGTACTCGGTGATGAATGTGTACGTTGCCGCGCCAGATCACCCTATTCACCACGAGCCAGAGCCGTTGTCGGAAGTGACGCGAGTGAAATACCGTGGCGTTGCGGTAGCGGACACCGCCCGTGAGCGTCCTGTACTGACGGTGCAGTTGCTGGATAAACAGCCAAGGCTGACGGTAAGCACCATTGAGGACAAACGTCAGGCGTTGCTGGCCGGGCTGGGTGTGGCGACCATGCCTTACCCGCTGGTGGAGCAGGATATCGCGGAAGGACGTTTGCGGGTGGTTAGCCCGGAATACACCAGCCAGGTGGACATTATTATGGCCTGGCGGCGCGACAGTATGGGCGAAGGTAAAGCCTGGTGCTTGCGCGAAATCCCAAAACTGTTTGCCGGTAAATAAGTGATCGTTTTGCCGGGTGCGCTGCGGTCACTTTCAGGCAAAGAGTTTGGGTTCCGGCCCGAAACGGTTCTCCTGGGGCGTCCCGTGCTGGCTGTAGAAAGCCAGCAGCGCCAGCCAGCCAATCACCGGAAAGAGCAGCAGCAATAACCAGCGCCAGCTACGGTCGGTATCGTGTAAACGGCGGACCTGAACAGCAAGCGACGGCACCAGTACCAACAGCTCATAAAGCAGACTCAATGTGTGCCAGCCGATGATCCTGTCTATAACATGCAGTACGCCAAAGAGAATGAGATTGACCAGCGTGAACATCCAGAACTCGCGGCGATGCGCGCGTCCGCGGAAAGTGGCGTAGTTTCTAAGCACTTTAAAATACCAGTCCATTCTCCACCTCGGTCAACGGTCAATTCGTTGTTTTCTAAGCGATCATAGTAAGAATAGACGGCAAAAAGAGAAACGGGTAAGCGCGGAAACAAATTTTCGGGCGCGTCGTGACGCGCCCTTAAGGATCAACGGAAACGACTGTCCCGGCCATGGGGTTCATCCAGGTTCTGCCATGGGCCGATAGAGATAATCCCGGTCGGGTTGATGGTTTTGTGGCTACGGAAGTAATGATGGCGGATATGATCAAAATTGACGGTTTCCGCTATACCCGGCATCTGATAGATATCGCGCAGGAAACCATGCAGGTTGAGATAATCGCTGATGCGGTGTTTGTCGCATTTAAAATGGGTAACGTACACCGGATCAAAGCGAACGAGTGTAGTCCACAGGCGAATATCTGCTTCTGTCAGTCGGTCGCCGGTCAGATAACGGTGCTGGCCAAGGATCTGTTCCAGTCGCTCCAGCGCGTTAAACACATTTACCACAGCGTCGTCATATGCTTGCTGGCTGGTAGCGAAGCCCGCTTTATAGACACCATTATTGACGTTATCGTAGATCCAACTGTTTAACTCGTCGATCTGGCTGCGTAATTCTGGCGGATAGTAATCGCCTGCTTTCGCGCCCAGTCCGTCAAAGGCGGTGTTAAACATGCGGATGATTTCCGCAGATTCATTGCTGACGATGGTGTGACGCTGCTTATCCCACAGCACCGGTACGGTGACGCGTCCGCTGTAGTGGGGGTCGGCATGCAGATAGAGCTGATAAAGGAATTCATGCTGGTACAGCATATCGCCGGTGGCGGCCGGGAAATCATCATCAAAGGTCCAACCATTTTCCAGCATCAACGGGTTAACCACGGAGACGGAAATAAACGGCTCGAGCCCTTTTAACTTGCGCAGGATCAGCGTGCGGTGTGCCCATGGACAGGCGAGAGAAACGTACAAGTGGTATCTCTCTTTCTCGGCGATAAAGCCACCTTCACCGGATGGCCCTGGCGCGCCGTCGGCAGTCAGCCAGTTGCGAAATGCGGAAACAGAGCGTTTGAATTTGCCGCCGGTGGATTGCGTGTCATACCAGGTGTCATGCCAGACGCCGTCAATCAGTTGTCCCATTTTGCTTCTCCTTCAGATAGCAAAAGCGAGGAGTAAACCCCTCGCTTTGCTGTATTGGTACTTTTCAGTATAGAGCGCTTACCATTTTTTATTCAGCACACGGTCAATGCTGATAGCACCCGGACCAGTGATGCCCAGCAGCAGGAAGCCGCCAGCGATGCTCAGGTTTTTCATAAACATCAGCGAGTTCACGCCTTCCGCAAAGTTGCTATGGAAGATAAATGCGGTCAGCAGCGTGAAACCGGCAGTAAACAGTGCTGTGGTGCGGGTCAGAAAACCGAACAGGATCGCCAGACCACCGCCGAACTCAAGCAGAATGGTCAGCGGCAGGAAGAACCCCGGAACGCCCATTGCTTCCATGTATTGCTGGGTACCTGCATAACCGGTGATTTTGCCCCAGCCAGCGGTAATAAACAGAATTGGCATCAGGATACGCGCAACCAGAAAACCAACATCTTCTAATTTTTTCATCTTTCTCTCCAGGGAACCACAATAGCGGCTGTAAGTAAATAGTGTGCAATTACCGGCAGATGCCGCGTGCTTGCTGTCGATGGAGAGGATATTAATCGCGACGGTGGCGGATTGTTAGCAAGGAAAACTGTCGAAATTTTTCAAAAAAACTGAGTAAGAGAAGTGAGAGGCAGGCGATGTGTCCCATCGCCTGTCAGGGGGTTATCGTGGCGCGTTAAGCGTTGCTTTAACCAGTCGCCACAAACTCCAGGCGCTCAGCCCGCGTTTGGCCCAGCGCACCAGCCTGTTGGGGTGACGAACAGACCAGATAGCCATTGCACCACTACCCACAAGCGCCCAGGAACGCAGGCTTAACAGCACGTTCCAGCCACGATCGTAGGCACCGGTGGCTTCCAGCCAGTCGCGCCGTCCGGCGGTGAGATCCAGGCGTTGTTGCTGGATCTCACTGAGCAAGCGTGCTTTGCGCTTCAGGCGTTCCGCTTTGTTGCTCACGGTTTTTCATCCTCCAGCAAGGCGCGGTCATTCACCAGCTCCTGCCGGGTATGGCGCAGTAGCGTTGACGCCCGCGCTTTGCGCAGTGTCCAGATGCCGCCAATGAGCGCCAGCACCAGCAACACCACGGTGGTTGCAATCATCGCATTCAGACGATATTGCGGATCGATGGCCCAGATTATCAGCACCATCAGGCTCATCAGGCCAAATGCGGCAAACAGCATGGTCAGCCCCAGCATCAGCAGCAACTGGAATAAATTGGCTTTCTCTTCTTCCAGCTCGACGACCGCCAGCCGCAGACGGGTCTCAACCATTTCAACAAGGATGGTCAGAATACGCTGACCAATCCCCAGCACGCTTTTGCCTGGCCCCTGCGCGTTTCGTGGCTCTGTCATATCAGCGACGCGTCAACAGGACGCCCAACACCACGCCAATGGCGGCGCCGATACCTACGCTGGCCCACGGATTTTCGCGTACGTATTCATCGGTACGGGCGGCCGCTTCACGGGTTTGGCGGGCGAGCGCATCGCCGGTTTCGCCAAGGCGATGGCGGCTATCGCGCAGCGCCTGTTCAGCTTTACTGCGTAACTTACTCAGCTCTTCTTTCGATTTTTCCCCGGAATTGCTCAGGACTTCTTCGAGGGTATCCGCCAGGGATTTCAACTCAGCGCGCAGATGATCAGCATTATCTTTCGACATAATTCTCTCCAGGTGAGTGAGTGGTAACTTCCTTCATTCAGTAGTCACGCGCTTCCAGAGCTTTCAGTTGTTCCTGCGCCTCTTTCAGCTTGTGTTCACGTTTGCTTATTTTGTCCGCATCGCCTTTTTGCTTCGCCTCGCTCAGTTCCCGGCGACGCTCCGCAATCTCTTCTTTCTGTTCAGCGATTTTTTTCTGATGGGCAGCGCGTAGCTTGCTGTCAGAACAGCTTGCGCGCACTTCGCGCAGCGCTTTGTTCAGACCGTCAATCCGGCTCTGATTGTTATGCTTTTCGGCATAGCTGATTTCTCGCTGGATCGCCTGCTCCTTCTCCTGACAAGGCGTCGCGGCCTGAGAAACTGCACTCAGAGAAAGAAGGGCCAGAGCCAGTGCGATGCGGTAATTCATAGTCGAAACCTTCCATTGTTAGCCGGCGAAACGGTCGTTACGCCAGCATCCAGTGACAAAAAGTGAACCCTGGTTCCGTCTACTCAAGCATAGTTAAGTTAACGGATAACACCAAAGTGAGTGAAAAGATTCAGAATCCTGGAAGGATCAACCGAACCGATGCGTGCTGTTGCGCAGGCGGGTGAGCCAGGCGGAGGTCTGGCCGGCGTCATCGTCCTGTGCGGCGATGATGTATCCGTGGGGCAAGGTACGATCCAGTACGGCTTTTGCCGCGGCGCTTTGCGCGCTGGAATCAAACTTGATCAGTATGGTGTCGTTATCAGGGGTAATGCTTTTAAAGCGAATGCCATTCGCGTCAAGATGATGCCAGATGGAGAAGCCATCGGGTACGCTAATGTTTTGCGCTGCCGGGCGAATCGCCAGCGTGGACTCGCGATCCTGCAATGCTGTCCAGGCGAAAAACATCGCGCTGAACAGCGCCAGCGCGCAGATGCTCATGACCAGCCAGCACAGAAACGGACGTTGCAATTCCATGCTTTTAACTCCGGTTGCCATATTTTTTCTTCCACAGAACCACCAGTGAGCCAATCAGGCCAATCACCAGAAGGGCTACCGGAAGCAACATCAGGCAGGACATCAGTGCGTCTTCGTATTTGCGAAACACCGGCGTCTTGCCCAGCAGGTAACCCAGCGTGGTCAGGATCAGCACCCACAACAGACCGCTCATCCAGTTAAAAAACTGAAAGCGGGCATTACTCAGACCAGAAAGTCCGGCAATAGTTGGTAACAGCGTACGAACAAATGCGATAAAACGACCAATCAACAGCGCGGAAAGCCCATGTTTATGAAACAGATGGTGCGCCCGTTGATGATAATGCGCAGGCAAATGCGACAGCCAGTTTTGCACAAGGCGCGTATTGCCTAGCCATCGCCCCTGGATGTAACTGAGCCAGCAACCGAGACTTGCCGCCGCGGTCAACAAAAGGATGGTTTGCGGGTAACCCAGCGCACCTTTGGCAATCAACACGCCAATCAATACCAGCAGACTGTCACCCGGAAGAAACGCCGCCGGAAGCAGGCCATTTTCCAGAAATAAAATGACAAATAAAACAAAATAAAGCATGCCGATCATGCCTGGGTTCGACAATGTTTCGAAATCCTGGCTCCAGAGGGCATGAAGTAATTGGCTTAATAGTTCCATTCAGTGTTCCTGGTACATCGGTTTACGTCACGCCCGGAACAGCACGGCGATGCGTTCTAATACATTATGGTCGCTCGTGACACGCCCGGTGCGGCATATTCCCGAAAAAGACTCTGGGAGCAAGCACTAACTCACATGATGGCGAAATGCATCCAATTGTAACAAAGGCTGACGTTATACGTCAGTCAGAAAAAAACGTTTCGGTGATGATTTTGCTTGTCGGGAGAGGGGGAGGCGAGGCTATTTACAAACGCTGACACTCTATACTTTTTACTTACCCAAAACAGATGACAGGCGCAGCGTAACTCTGCGCCCGGAAAGCTATTTTTACTTGGTGCCGGTAGCGGCAGTATCGAGATGCACCACCGGGTTTTCCGCAAACAGATAACGGTCGGCGTTAAACTCGAAATCGTCGCTGGTTTCGTTAAATAGCATCTGTTTGGTATTTTCCAGATGTTGCCACATCGCCAGTTTTGCCGCGTGTGGATCTTTACGGATTAACGCCCGCAGGATCTGGTCATGGTCATCGCACCAGTTATCCACTGTACGTAAGTCAATGTGATCGTGCAGTTTTTTCCAGTACGGGTTGTGTACGCGTTGGGTCCACATTTTTTCGACAATCGCTGCCAGCGCGGTGTTTTGCGTCGCCAGCGCAACCTGTACGTGGAATTGCAAATCCCATTCTGAATCGCGGAAGCACTTCTCTTTACGCGCGTTATCCTGAATTTCCATCAGCTTCATGATGTCCTGTTTCGTCACCTGAGTGGCGGCGAATTCGGCGATATTGCTTTCAATCAGCTGGCGAGCTTGCAACAGTTCAAACGGACCGTAATTGGCGAATTCAAGATTTTCATCCGGCGCTTGCGTATGCCGCGGCTGGTTAGAGATGACATGGATGCCGGAGCCTTTACGTACTTCGACATACCCTTCCACTTCCAGCATGATGATGGCTTCACGAACGACGGTCCGGCTCACGTTTTTCTCATCAGCGATGAAGCGTTCGGCAGGCAGTTTGTCCCCGACAAGGTACACGCCTTGCTCAATACGGCTTTTAAGCTCCGCGGCTAGCTGCTGGTACAAACGTCGTGACTCGGAGATTTCCATATGAGCTCCAGGGAAAGAAGGGCAATAGTAGATTTGTTATACCACTTTTACCTGATTCTCACCACAATCTATAACGAAAAAGCCGCCCTGCAAGGCGGCTTTTGTCAACATTAATGCGGTGCATCAACTTTGTGTTGCGGTACTACCCACCGAATGACTTTTCGCAAATTCTTCCGCCGTTTGGTTTTTCAGCACGGTCCAGATGACAATCGCACCCAGCACGTCGAACAGGGCCAGTACGGCGAACAGCGGGCTGAAGCCGATGGTGTCAGCCAGTGCGCCGACCACCAGCGCAAACAGCGTACTTGCGGTCCAGGCGGCCATACCGGTCAGGCCGTTTGCGGTGGCCACTTCGTTACGACCAAATACGTCGGAAGAGAGGGTAATCAACGCGCCGGACAGAGACTGGTGAGCAAAACCGCCGATGCACAGCAGACCAATTGCAACATACGGGCTGGTGAACAGGCCGATCATGCCTGGGCCAATCATCAGTACCGCACCCATGGTGACAACCATTTTACGGGAGACGATCAGGTTAACACCGAAAAGGCGCTGGAACAGCGGCGGCAGGTAACCACCCACGATGCAGCCAAGGTCAGCAAACAGCATTGGCATCCAGGCGAACATCGCAATTTCTTTCAGGTTAAAGCCGTAAACTTTGAACATGAACAGCGGGATCCAGGCGTTAAACGTACCCCATGCCGGTTCTGCCAGGAAACGCGGCAGCGCGATACCCCAAAACTGACGAGTGCGCAGGATCTGCCATGGCGACATTTTCTTGCCATTGTTGGTCTGGTGTTGTGCTTCCTGACCACCAATGATGTAGTCACGTTCTTCTTCGCTTAATTTTTTCTGATCGCGCGGGTGCTTATAAAGGAGCAACCACGCCATTGCCCATGCAAAGCTCAGCACACCAGAAATGATGAACGCCATTTCCCAGCTGTGCATCACGATAGCCCACACCACCAACGGCGGAGCAATCATCGCACCGATAGAAGAACCAACGTTAAAATAGCCAACGGCGATAGAACGCTCTTTTGCCGGGAACCATTCAGACGCCGCTTTCAGGCCTGCGGGGATCATCGCCGCTTCAGCCGCGCCGACCGCACCACGCGCCAGCGCCAGACCGCCCCAGCTACCCGCCAGCGCAGTCGCGCCGCAGAAGATAGCCCAGGTTACAGCGAAGAAGGCGTAGCCAATCTTGGTGCCAAGGATATCCAGAACATAGCCTGCAACAGGCTGCATAACGGTATAAGCCGCGGAATAAGCCGCAATGATATAGGAGTATTGCTGAGTGCTGATGTGCAGCTCTTCCATCAACGTTGGAGCCGCTGCCGCTACGGTGTTACGTGTCAGGTAGCCCAGCACGGTGCCGACCGTCACCAGTGCTATCATGTACCAACGTAATCCTTTGATTTTACGCATGTAAACCTCATCGTTATGTTATTACCGCTTGCGCGGTCATCCTGCGATCGCCCTCGAAGGATGAAACGGGAGGACGTAACCGGGAACCAGTCCCGGTACGGCCCAAACCTTGCCATAAGTAAGCGTGTTCAAGTCGGTATCCGTACCCAAAAAATCCGATCAATGTGTTGTCGGGAATGCATTCCGTCGGCTTATGTGTTCGACGGCAGAAAGATAACTTGTCATACAACTTGAAAAGGTGAGTGATATCACAAAAGTGTTTTTCTTTGTGTGGTCTTTAACTTTGGCGCGAGAAGCCAGATGCAGCGCGGTCTGGCGCGCTATTTACAGGAACAAACGGTAATTTTTTGTCTGCTTTTATTGATCCAACTCACGAAAATATCTTCGGGCTATAGAAATTGGTGTGATAACTTTGTCAGCATCTAAGGTAAACATCAGACGCACTCGTTGAGAGGAAGACGATAATGACTCCGTTTATGACTGAAGATTTTCTCCTGGACACTGAATTTGCTCGCCGCCTGTACCACGACTACGCAAAAGATCAGCCAATTTTTGATTACCACTGCCATCTGCCGCCGCAGCAGATTGCAGATAACTACCGCTTTAAAAACCTGTATGACATCTGGCTGAAAGGTGACCACTACAAGTGGCGTGCAATGCGTACTAATGGTGTACCTGAGCGCCTGTGTACCGGGGATGCGTCCGATCGCGAGAAGTTTGATGCCTGGGCGGCAACCGTGCCGCATACAATCGGCAACCCGTTATACCACTGGACGCATCTTGAGCTGCGTCGTCCTTTTGGTATTACAGGTAAGCTACTTTCGCCTTCTACTGCCGGGGAAATTTGGGAGCGTGGTAACGAACTGCTGGCGCAGGATACGTTCTCCGCGCGCGGTATCATGCAGCAGATGAATGTCAAAATGGTCGGCACCACTGACGATCCGATTGATTCTCTGGAGCATCATGCGTCGGTTGCCAAAGACACCACCTTCCGTATCAAAGTGCTGCCGAGCTGGCGTCCGGATAAAGCCTTCAATATTGAACTGGCGACCTTTACTGATTACATGGCGAAACTGGGCGAAGTGTCTGATACCGACATTCGTCGCTTTGCCGATCTGCAAACAGCCCTGAGCAAACGTCTGGATCACTTTGCCGCGCATGGCTGCAAAGTGTCTGACCACGCATTGGACGTTGTGCTGTTTGCCGAAGCCAGCGAAGCCGAGCTGGATAGCATCCTGGCGCGTCGTCTGACCGGTGCAACGCTGAGCGAAAAAGAAGTGGCACAGTTTAAAACGGCGGTACTGGTATGGCTGGGTGCTGAATATGCCCGTCGCGGTTGGGTACAGCAGTACCACATTGGCGCGCTGCGCAACAACAACCTGCGTCAGTTCAAACTGCTGGGGCCGGACGTTGGCTTCGACTCCATCAATGATCGCCCGCTGGCGGAAGAACTCTCCAAACTGTTAAGCAAACAGAACGAAGAAAACCTGCTGCCAAAAACCATTCTTTACTGTCTGAACCCGCGTGATAACGAAGTTCTGGGCACCATGGTTGGTAACTTCCAGGGGGAAGGCATGCCGGGCAAAATGCAGTTCGGTTCCGGCTGGTGGTTTAACGACCAGAAAGATGGCATGGAACGTCAGATGACCCAGCTTGCGCAACTCGGCCTGCTGAGCCGTTTTGTCGGTATGCTGACCGACAGCCGCAGCTTCCTGTCTTATACCCGTCACGAATATTTCCGCCGCATCCTGTGTCAGATGATTGGCCGTTGGGTGGAAGCAGGGGAAGCGCCGGCGGATATCCAGCTGCTGGGCGAGATGGTGAAAAATATCTGCTTTAACAATGCGCGTGATTACTTCGCGATTGAACTGAACTAAAGCCGTTTGAGGTTGATATGCAATACATCAAGATCCATTCGCTGGATAACGTTGCGGTAGCACTGGCCGATCTTGCCGAAGGCGCGGAAGTCGTTGTCGACAACCAGACCGTTCGGCTGCGTCAGGCGGTGGCGCGTGGGCATAAATTTGCCCTGCAGGCCATTGCGCAGGGCGAAAATGTCGTTAAATACGGTCTGCCAATTGGCCATGCGACGTCAGATATCGCGCCGGGCGAGCACATTCATTCCCACAACGCGCGTACCAATCTGAGTGATTTGGACGAGTATAGCTATCAACCTGATTTTCAGGATGAAGGCGCACAGGCGGTGGACCGGGATATTCAAATCTACCGTCGCGCTAATGGTGAAGTGGGGATCCGTAATGAGCTGTGGATCCTGCCAACGGTTGGCTGCGTCAACGGCATTGCCCGCCAGATCCAGAACCGTTTCCTGAAAGAGACGCAAAATGCCGAAGGCACCGATGGCGTCTACCTGTTCAGCCACACCTATGGCTGTTCGCAACTGGGCGACGATCACATCAACACCCGTACCATGCTGCAAAACATGGTGCGTCACCCGAATGCCGGCGCTGTACTGGTGATTGGTCTGGGTTGCGAAAACAACCAGGTCGATGCTTTCCGCCAGACGCTGGGTGAGTTCGACTCTGAGCGTGTTCACTTTATGGTTTGCCAACACCAGGACGATGAAGTGGAAGCCGGGCTTGAGCATCTGCACGAGCTCTATCAGGTCATGCGCAACGATAAGCGCGTACCGGGTAAACTGAGCGAACTGAAATTTGGCCTGGAATGCGGCGGTTCTGACGGGCTGTCCGGTATTACCGCGAACCCGATGCTGGGGCGTTTCTCGGACTATGTCATCGGTAATGGCGGAACAACCGTCCTGACCGAAGTACCGGAGATGTTTGGCGCGGAGCAGATCCTGATGAGCCACTGCCGCGACGAAAGTACCTTTGAGAAGACCGTTACCATGGTCAACGACTTCAAACAGTACTTTATCGCGCATAACCAGCCCATTTACGAGAACCCTTCGCCGGGCAACAAAGCGGGTGGGATCACCACTCTGGAAGAGAAGTCTCTGGGTTGTACGCAGAAAGCAGGCGCCAGCCAGGTCGTGGATGTACTGCGTTATGGCGAACGGCTGAAAACCCACGGTCTGAACCTGCTGAGCGCGCCGGGCAACGATGCCGTTGCAACCAGCGCACTGGCGGGGGCGGGCTGCCATATGGTGTTGTTCAGCACTGGTCGCGGTACACCTTACGGTGGTTTTGTACCGACGGTGAAAATCGCCACCAATAGCGAGCTGGCGGCGAAGAAAAAACACTGGATCGACTTTGATGCCGGTCAGTTGATCCACGGCAAAGCGATGCCGCAACTGCTGAATGAGTTTGTCGATGTGATTGTGGCTATCGCTAACGGTCAGCAGACCTGCAACGAGAAGAACGATTTCCGTGAACTGGCGATCTTCAAAAGCGGCGTAACCCTGTAAGTTACCGTTCGCGTTTGCGCCATGGTTACGCGTATTCACCCCGGTTGCTGATGTGTCAGTTTCCGGGCTGCGCGGGCACTCCGCCTTACCACGGTGCGAAATCTTTTGGTAACGCAGGTAGATCCCCTGATAAAAACGGCGCTCTAATAGAGGCCGTTTCTTTTTTTATCTACCCTTCAAGGATTTTCCATGACCGCGTATTGGCTTGCCCAGGGTGTGGGTGTCATTGCTTTTTTGATTGGTATTACCACGTTTATTAACCGTGATGAAAGACGGTTTAAAAAACAGCTCTCGGTGTATAGCGCCATTATTGGTGTCCACTTCTTTCTGATGGGGGCGTTTCCTGCCGGTTCGAGCGCGATGCTCAACGCCGTCCGTACGCTGATTACCTTGCGCACGCGCAGTCTTTGGGTGATGGCGCTGTTTATCGTGCTGACCGGCGGGCTGGGGCTGGCGAAATTTCACCATCCGATGGAGCTGTTACCTGTAGCGGGCACTATCGTCAGCACCTGGGCGCTATTTCGTTTTAAAGGTCTGCCAATGCGCTGTGTGATTTGGTGTTCTACCGGTTGTTGGGTGATCCACAATATCTGGCTCGGCTCGATTGGTGGCTCATTGATCGAAGGCAGCTTTCTTATCATGAACGGGCTGAATATCATCCGTTTCTGGCGAATGCAAAAACGCGGCATCGACCCGTTTAAAGTCGAAACCGCGCAGCAAAAAGAGACGCCTGCCGCCCGCTGACGGCAGGTGAAGAGGTTAATTACGCAGGGCGTTGTTAACCAGACGCGAATCTTCCGCCTGGCATACCGCTGCGGTGAACAGCACATCCGTGGAGGAGTTGAGCGCGGTTTCGCAAGAGTCCTGCAGCACGCCGATAATAAAGCCGACCGCCACCACCTGCATCGCCACATCGTTGGAAATACCAAACATGTTACAGGCCAGCGGGATCAACAGCAGGGAGCCGCCCGCCACGCCGGAGGCACCACAGGCACAAAGCGACGCCACGACGCTCAACAGCAACGCTGTCGGCAGATCGACCGTAATACCTAAGGTATGGACTGCCGCCAGTGCCAGCACCGTAATCGTGATTGCCGCACCTGCCATGTTAATGGTGGCACCCAACGGGATAGAGACAGAGTAGGTATCGCGATCGAGGTTCAACTTCTCACACAATGCCATATTAACGGGAATATTCGCCGCTGAACTGCGGGTGAAAAATGCGGTGACGCCACTTTCGCGAAGGCAAGTAAAAACCAGTGGGAAAGGGTTGCGGCGGATTTTCCAGAATACCAGCAGCGGGTTAATCACCAGCGCGACAAACGCCATACATCCCACCAGCACGACCAGGAGTTGCGCATAGCCTAACAGCGCACCAAAACCCGATGTCGCAAGGGTGGATGAGACGAGACCGAATATCCCGATCGGGGCAAAGCGGATCACAAGCCGCACCATAAAGGTCACCGCGCTTGCAAAATCCTGCACCAGATTTTTGGTGCTCTCGTTGCTGTGACGCAGTGCAAAACCCAGCCCCACGGCCCATACCAGTATGCCAATGTAGTTAGCATTCATGAGCGCCGTTACCGGGTTGGCGATCATGCTGGTCAGCAAACCACGCAGCACTTCCACAATACCGGAAGGCGGTGCGACATCATTTGCACCGGGTACAAGCTGTAACGTGGAAGGGAACAGGAAACTGACCAGCACGGCGGTCAGTGCGGCGGTGAATGTGCCTAACAGATAGAGCATCAATACCGGGCGCAGATGCGTCTTTTGTCCTTGCTGATGACCGGCGATGGAGGCCATCACCAGCATCAGCACCAGTACCGGCGCTACCGCTTTTAACGCGCTAACAAAAAGCGTACCCAGAATGCCGGTCGCAATGGCGGCGGGAGTGGAAATCCACGCCAGTAAGATACCCAGAATTAAACCAATAAGGATCTGTTTCACCAGGCTGCCATCAATAAGACGTTGCAGTAACCCGGCGGAGCGGTGCGTTGTCATGCCATGTTCCTTTCGTGTTGTGGAGTTGCATCCCGCCTGTCTTTTTTGATGACATTTGTCAGGATGTAACATTTATTTGCAGAAAGAAGTATATGGACTCTGCGGCAACAGGGAAGGGTGGAAGATGTACTTTTCGGGCCTGGCGCTGTTTTTTGATTTTTTGTGTTAACGTTTTGTGATAAAGGCGACAAGGCTGACGCATTCGCCGCTCAGCATAGTGGCAGAGCGGCGAATTACAGCTTACGCCTTCGTTTTTTTGTCGTTCTGGTGGTTAACCCAGGCATTGAGCAGCATAGTCAGCACAAGGATCCCACCCACCACGCCAAGCGAAATGGCGATTGGAATATGGAAGATGTCGACAATTAGCATCTTAATGCCGATAAACACCAGGATCAGCGATAAACCGTACTTGAGCATTGAGAAGCGCTCTGCCACGCCTGCCAGCAGGAAGTACATGGCGCGCAACCCTAAAATGGCGAACAGGTTCGAGGTCAGCACAATAAAGGGATCGGTGGTGACGGCAAAAATCGCCGGAATGCTGTCGACCGCAAAAATCACATCGCTCAGTTCCACCAGAATCAGCACCAGCAGCAGCGGCGTGGCAAACAGCAGCCCGTTTTTGCGCACGAAGAAGTGCTCATTTTCAATGGTGTCTGTCATGCGCAGGTGCCCACGCAGCCAGCGCACCAGCGGCTTATCGCCGATCCCGGTTTCATCCTCTTTCGCCAGCGCCATCTTCACGCCGGTAAATAGCAGGAACGCGCCAAACACATACAGCAGCCACGAGAACTGACTGATCAGCCAGCTTCCCGCGAAGATCATGATGGTACGCAGCACGATCGCGCCGAGTACACCGTAGATCAACACGCGGCGCTGCAACGCAGCAGGCACAGCGAAGTAGCTGAACAACATCAACCAGACAAAGACGTTATCCACCGCCAGTGCCTTTTCAATCAAGTAACCCGTGAGAAAGGCCAGCGCTTGCGTATCCGCAACGGCGCGACCTTCGGTTTGCGCCAGATACCACCAGAACGCGGCATTGAACAGCAAAGAGAGACTTACCCATACCACTGACCAGACGGCCGCCTGCTTCATGGTCATCGTGTGGACGCCGCGACGCCCCTGAAGCAGAAGGTCGATGGCCAGCATAATTGCTACCACAATGGCGAATCCGCCCCATAACATCGGTGTGCCGACACTATTCATCATCAGTTCCTTACCTAAAAAACAAAAACGGCCAACGTCAGAAGACGTTAGCCGCTTGCTTTCGATGCAATGGTTCCTCGCCTTCCGGCAAGGTCTCACTTACGTCGGTAAAGACGCCCGGCGACCGGATGCATATACGCATCGTAATGACGATCCACCGGCAATGAAGTTACTCCCCTTTGCAGGTAACAAAATATGTCAGGATATTCATCCCGTCAATAATATGCCCGCCCTGCTTACGAACCTTTACGCGGGAAGTTGCTGGCTGACATCATCCGCCGGGAAAACCACACCGGTCTGGCGGCGGATCTCCGTTTGCAGTTTTGCGGTGATGCGGCTGACATCCAGCCCCGGATGGTTGACCTGATTCTCTTCCACCAGTTGGGCAAACACGTCGGCCTCATACAGCATGGTGTTGATGTGCTGTGGCTGCGTCAGCTCTTGTGCTTTACCGCCGCGCGGCACAAATGACACTTTCTGGCATTCGGAGATCTTCTCGATCACCAGTGAACCGGCTTCGCCCTGGATTTCGCTGGGTAACACGGAATCACTCACTTTGGAGTGCTGCAATGTTACGCTGAAGTCACCGTAATCCATCACGACCACGCCGTGTGCATCAACGCCGCTCTCAAGCTTACTGGCCGTGGCCTGCACGGCATACGGCTCGCCCCACAGCGCCACGGCGGATGCCAGACAGTAGAAACCAATATCCATAATCGAGCCGTTAGAGAACGCCGGATTAAAGGTATTCGGGTTTTCACCGTCCAGGTAACGCTGATAGCGGGAAGAGTATTGGCAGTAATTGATAAAGGCTTTACGCACCTTACCGACTTTCGCCAGCGACTGTTTCAGCAAGATGAAATTGGGCAGGCTGGCGGTTTTAAACGCTTCAAACAGTACCACCTGATTTTCCCGCGCACAGGCAATCGCCGCTTCTACTTCCCGCAGGTTTGAGGCCAGCGGTTTTTCACAAATCACATGTTTTTTGTGGCTGAGGAAAAGGCGGGTTTGCGGGAAATGCAGGGCATTCGGGCTGGCAATATATACCGCGTCAATCGCATCGCTTTGCGCCATCTCGTCGAGAGAGGTAAACAGGTGTTCGACAGGATAATCGCTGGCGAACGCTTGCGCCTGTTCAAGGCTGCGGGAAAAAACGGCGGTGAGTTTATATTTGCCCGTTTCATGGGCGGCATCGACAAACTGGCGGGTGATCCAGTTGGTGCCTATGACAGCGAAACGTATCATACAGGCGCTGATTCTCCGTAATGGGGGTCTTTTGTCACTCTAGCACGACAGCATGACAAAACCAGTGCACTGCCACGCAGAAGCACAAATGGCATTAAGAAGAAGAGCGCGTCAGCCGGAACCGCGCTGCGTTCAGTTACATCCGGCGGTTAACGCGGGTGGAGGTGCGACACGCTTTTAACCCACGTAACGACCAGGCCGATGGTTCATGGCGATAATCAAATTCAGCAGCGTAGCGCCGGCAACAGACACGACAAGCATCGGGAGGCTCACCACAAACAACGATGCCGTTACGATGCAGGCATCCACCACCATCTGGAATTTCCCCGCGCGGATGCCGCTTTTCTCTTGCAGATAGAGCGCCAGAATGTTCATACCGCCCAGGCTGGCCTTATGGCGGAACAGCACCACAAAGCCCACTCCCATCATAATGTTGGCAAACAGCGTGGCGTAGAACGGATTTAACTGGTCGATATGAATAAAACGGCCATGCAAATCGGAAAAGAGCGACACCATTGCCACGGCGCAAAAGGTCTTCAGCGTAAACTGCGCCCCCATGCGGCGTACGGATAACCAATAAAAGGGCAGGTTAATCACAAAGAAGGCGACGCCAAATGAAATGTGCATGGTGTAGTGGATCAGAAAGGCCAGCCCCGCCGTGCCGCCGGTCAATGCGCCAGACTGGCGAAATAGCACCACGCCGAAGGAGATCATCAGCGTGCCGAATAGCAATGCCAGCGCGTCTTCCAGCCAGGTGTGCGTGAGTGTAGTCGGGGTGAGGACGTTATCCATAAGCGTGCACTATCTATTAAGTCATAAAGATAAGTGTCACTTGCAATAAATACACCAGACTGAACCTGCGTTCACAGTGAATGGCGGAAAAACAGACGGCGTCTACGCTAACAGGTTGAAATTACAAAAAGAGCAATATGCACGATGTGTGCGTCTTCGTTGCGTTTGTGGCGTGCAATGTGCGTTTAAGCGATCTTTTATGCGTGAAGTGATTGTGTTTTTGCACAGTTTTGGGGCGAAATGCCCCAAATCAGGGCAGTGTGTTGCTTCCCGGCATCGACAACCCGTTCTCTTTCAGTCGATGAAGCACGACGGAGGTTTTCAGGTGCGCCACGCTCTTATTTTGCGCCAGAATACCGCTGATCACATGGTTAAGCCCCGGCAAATCCGACACCGCAACCTTCAGCAAATAGTCGTTGTCGCCCGTGGTTTTGTAAGCGTCAAGAATCGCATCAACGCCGCTGACCATCTGGTGAAAGCTTGCCACGCACTCCGGCGTATGGTTCAACAGACGCACTTCTATCAGCCCCAGCATCTCCTGACCCACCGCATCCGGTGCTAGTCTGGCGTGATAGCCCAGAATAAGCTGCGCCTGCTCCAGCGCAATACGTCGCCTGGAACACTGCGATGCCGACAAACCAATCAGTTCACTCAACTCCTGATTTGTCAGGCGGCCATTTGACTGCAACAGCGTCAGGATCTTCAGGTCGAAATCATCAATGTTGTACATGGGCATCACTGGCGGGCGGAAAAGGGTAACCCCCAGACTACCAGTTTTTTGCCCGGCAGGTTATTTCAACGCAAGATGCGTCAGCCACAGGCGGGTGTCGAACTCGAGCTGGTGATAGTGCGGTTCCATATGACAGCACAACTGATAAAACGCTTTGTTGTGATCTTTCTCTTTCAGGTGCGCCAGCTCGTGCACCACAATCATCCGCAGAAAGGCTTCCGGCGCGTCGCGAAACACCGTCGCCACACGAATTTCCGCTTTGGCTTTCAGCTTACCGCCCTGCACGCGTGATACCGCAGTATGCAGACCGAGGGCGTTGTTGAGCACATGGATTTTGCTGTCGTACATCACTTTATTCACCGGTGCGGCGTTACGCAGATACTGGTTTTTCATCTCCAGCGTGTACTGATACAGCGCTTTGTCGGTGGTAATGCCGTGGCTGCCGGGATAGCGTTTTTGCAGCACCTCGCCTAAGCGGTTCTGTTCAATCAATGCGGTTACCTGCGCCAGCAGGGTTTCAGGATAACCCTGAAGGTACGTGAGCGTGTTCATGGCGAAATGTGTTTACTTCCCGACGTATTTAAGCGATAAAACGCGCGAATTTTAGCATTGCGGAGGGGTGATGAGCCAGGTTGAGTTAAACGGACAGTTGTTCACTTTAGACAGATTCCCGGTCGGCGTGGAAGATGCGTCATTACAGGCATGGGACGCGGCGGACGAATATCTGCTGCAGCAGGTGAATGAGGTCACTGGCCCGGTGCTCATCTTCAACGATAGCTTCGGTGCACTGGCGTGCGCGCTGTCGCAACATCACCCGGTCAGCGTAAACGATTCGTACATTGCTGAGCTGGCCACACAACATAACCTGCGCATTAATGCACTTGATGAAAGCAGCGTAACGCAGCAAGACAGCCTTAGCTCGCTGCCTGCTAACCCGGCGCTGGTGCTGATCAAAATACCGAAACACCTGGCATTGCTGGAACAGCAATTGCGCGCGCTGCGTCAGGTGGTAACACCGCAGACGCGTATTATCGCCGGGGCGAAATCGCGCGATGTGCACAACTCCACGCTGGCGCTGTTTGAAACGATCCTTGGGCCAACCACCACGACGCTGGCATGGAAAAAGGCGCGCTTGATCAACTGTACGTTCACTGCACCGGAACTGGCGGATGCGTCACCGCTGGCGAGCTGGAAACTGGACGGCACCGACTGGACCATCCATAACCACGCCAATGTCTTTTCGCGCAGCGGTCTTGATATCGGCGCTCGCTTTTTCCTGCAACACTTACCGGAAGGCGTGGAAGGGGAAATGGTCGATCTCGGCTGCGGCAATGGCGTGATTGGTCTGCAATTGCTGGCGCAAAATCCGGGCAGCCGCGTGCTGTTTGTGGATGAGTCGGCGATGGCCGTCGCCTCTTCCCGACTCAATGTGGAGTCCAACTTACCGGCGGATGTCTCGCGTTGTGATTACATGATCAACAACGCCTTGTCGGGCGTGGATCCGGATCGTTTTGACGCAGTGCTGTGCAATCCACCGTTTCATCAGCAAAGCGCCATCACCGATCATATTGCCTGGCAGATGTTTAATGATGCGCGTCGTTGCCTGAAATACGGGGGCGAACTGCGTATTGTCGGAAACCGGCATCTGGACTATTTCCGTAAGCTGAAGAAGGTGTTCGGCAACTGCGAAACGCTGGCGACCAACAATAAGTTTGTCATCCTGAAAGCGGTGAAAGTGCGTAAAAAACGCTGATGCCGTAAACCGTCCTGCCGGACAGGCATCAGCGCCTTCCGGCAGTCGGCTAACCTAGATTTCCAGCGCCAGCTTTGTCCCTTGCGCGATTGCCCGGCGCGCATCCAGCTCCAGCGCCACATCGCACCCGCCAATTAAATGCACCGTTTTACCCGCTTCCCGTAGCGGATCCGCCAGTTCACGACGCGGTTCCTGCCCGGCGCAGATAATCACATGATCCGCCTCAATCAGTTGCGGTTCACCGTTGATCAACAGGTGCAGACCGGCATCATCGATCTTCTGATAGCTTACGCCGGGGATCATTTTCACCCCGCGCGACAGCAAGGTTGCGCGGTGGATCCAGCCCGTAGTTTTACCCAGACCTTCACCGGGTTTGCTGGCTTTACGTTGCAGCATCACGATACGGCGCGGACTTTTTGGCAGTTGCGGCCCTTCCGGGCGCAGTCCTCCCCCATTTTGCAGGCTGGTATCAATGCCCCATTCCACGCAAAACTCGGCGATATTCTGGCTGGTGGGTTCGCCCGGCTGGCTTAAATACATCGCAGTATCAAAACCAATTCCCCCGCAGCCGATGATGGCCACGCTTTCACCCACCGGGACTTTGTCACGCAATACATCGAGATAACTCAGTACTTTGGGGTGATCAATACCGGGGATGGGCGGAATGCGCGGTTCAATGCCGCAGGCGAGAACGACTTCATCAAACAACGTTAACATGGCAGGCGAAACGCGCTGATTCAGGCATAACTCAACGCCAGTCAGCGCAATCATTCGGCGGTAGTAGCGCAGCGTTTCATAGAACTCCTCTTTGCCGGGGATCTGTTTGGCGATGTTGAACTGGCCGCCAATCTCCGCCTGTGCATCGAACAGCGTTACGCTGTGGCCACGGGTGGCGGCATTTATCGCGAACGCTAACCCTGCGGGACCAGCGCCGACCACGGCGAGGTTTTTCTTGTGCAGCGCCGGGATGACGGGCATCCGGGTTTCATGGCAGGCGCGGGGGTTAACGAGGCAGGAGGTGACTTTGCCGACGAAGATTTGATCGAGGCAGGCCTGGTTACAGCCGATGCAGGTGTTGATTTCGTCTGCGCGGCCTTCCTGCGCTTTTGACACGAACGCCGCGTCGGCAAGAAACGGGCGCGCCATCGAGACCATATCGGCATCGCCGTGAGCCAGGATCGCTTCCGCAACTTGCGGATCATTAATGCGGTTAGTGGTGATCAGCGGCACGCCCACCTGGCCTTTTAATTTTCGCGTCACCCAGCTAAACGCGCCGCGTGGTACCGGCGTGGCTATCGTCGGAATGCGCGCTTCATGCCAGCCGATACCGGTATTAATAAGGGTTGCCCCTGCGGCTTCCACTGCTTTTGCCAGCGTGATGGTCTCGTCCAGCGTCGCGCCGCCTTCCACCAAATCCAGCATCGATAAACGGTAAATAATAATAAACTCGCGGCCCACGGCCTCGCGCACAGCGCGAACCACTTCCAGGGCAAACCGCATGCGCCGGGTGGCATCGCCGCCCCATGCATCCTCACGCTGGTTAGTCCGCGCAGCGAGGAATTCATTGATCAAATAGCCTTCGGAACCCATCACTTCCACACCGTCATATCCGGCCTGCTGCGCCAGTTGCGCGCAACGGGCAAAGTCAGCAATCAACGTGAGGATCTCATCGTGGGTGAGGGCATGCGGCGTGAAACGGTTGATCGGTGCCTGGAGCGCAGACGGCGCGACCAGATGCGGTTGATAGCTGTAACGCCCGGTATGCAGGATCTGGAGCGCGATTTTGCCGCCTTCCTGATGAACCGCATCGGTGATTTGCCGGTGATGGGGAAGCTGGCTGCTGTCGCATAATACCGCGCCGCCTTCCATGGTAACGCCCGAAAGCGCAGGGGCGACGCCGCCCGTGACAATCAGCGCAACGCCGTGCCGTGCGCGTTCGGCATAAAAGGCCGCCAGCCGCTCTGCGCCGTCCGGGCGCTCCTCCAGCCCGGTGTGCATCGAGCCCATCAGTACACGGTTTTTTAGCGTGGTAAAGCCCAAATCCAGCGGGGCGAACAACGACGGGTAATGGCTCATGCTCTCTTCCAATGTAAAATAATTGTTATGTGGTCGGATGAGTTCTACTGTAGCCGTCCCGGACAAAAAGGGAAAAGCGGGAGCGAATGATTGTGATGGGATTCAAAAATCGTTGCCCCTCACCCTAACCCTCTCCCCGGAGGGGAGAGGGGATCTTCTCTTTCCACCTGAAGAGAGGTGATGGCGATTTTCTTTGTCATCCTGTGGCGGGCGGTGAGGATGATTTTCTCCCTCTCCCTCAGTGGGGAAAGGGCCGGGATGAGGGGGAATTCTCTTCCTCCTGTGCCGGGCGGTGATAATGATTTTCTCCCTCTCCCCCTGTGGGGAGAGTGCCGGGGTGAGGGGGAATTCTCTTTCTCCTGTGCCGGGCGGTGATAATGATTTTCTCCCTCTCCCCCAGTGGGGAGAGGGCCGGGGTGAGGGGGAATTCTCTTCCTCCTGTGCCGGACGGTGATAATGATTTTCTCCCTCTCCCCAGTGGGGAGAGGGCCGGGGTGAGGGGCAAAAATTACGCCCGGGTTGTCAGCCCTGGCGCCGTCCACATAGAGGTTGTCAGCCCGCGATCAACCAGACCGAGCTGATCGGCATAGATCTTTTGCCACTTCTGCATCATGGTGTCGTACAGTTCGCGGTGCTGCGGGGCCGGGGTATATTCATGGCTCCACGCCACCAGCCGTTCGCCGGTGGCTGCCAGATCATCATACAGCCCGGCACCCACACCTGCGGCAATCGCGCAGCCCAGCGCGGTCGCCTCTTTCACCACCGGTACACGTACCGGCACGCCTGTGACGTCACTTAAAATTTGCCCCCACAGCGCCCCTTTTGCGCCGCCGCCGGCAAACACTAGGTTGTCAAAGCGCACACCGGAGAAACGCGATATTTGCGCCAGATTACAGGCAGAAACGATGGCGGCGTTCTCTTCCAGCGCGCGAAACAGGGTGGCTTTGTTGCATTTTTCCGGATCGATCGAGAGATTAATAAACGACGGCGCAGCGTGGTACCACTGTTTAAAGTGCATGGCGTCAGAGAAGATCGGCATCACACCCCACGAGCCTGCCGGTACACGGCTGGCCATCTCTTCCAGCAGCGTGTAAGCATCGACGCCCAGCCGTTCAGCGATCAATTTTTCTTCTGCACAGAAGGCATCGCGGAACCAGCGCATGGTCAAGCCGGTGAAGAAGCTGATCGATTCTGCCTGCGCCATACCGGGAATCACATGCGGATTCACACGAATATTCATCTCCGGGTCGACACGCACCTGCGGCAAATTCACCACTTGCTGCCAGAATGTTCCGCCCAGCACGGCGGCCTGTCCGGCCTGTACCACGCCAAGGCCGAGGCAACCCAGTTGTACATCGCCACCGCCCATGACTACCGGCGTGCCTTCGCGCAGGCCGCTCTCCTGCGCCGCCTCGTACGTGACCTCGCCAAGGAGGCTGCCGGTTTCTTTTACCGGAGAGAGAAAATCCGCGCGCAGCCCGGCGATATCCAGCAGTTCTGGACGCCAGTCGCGGGTAAATAGATCAAGCAGTCCAGTGGTACCGGCGTTGGAAGGATCAACCGCCAGCCAGCCGGAAAGGCGGGAGGCCAGCCAGTCGCTGATCATCGAAATGGTGGCGGCATTGCGGTAGATATCCGGACGGTTATGCGCCAGCCAGAGCAAGCGCGGCATGGCGCTGAGTGCCAGCGTCTGACCGGAAACTTCATACACTTCGGCTTCGAAGTGATCGTCGTGGATCTCTTTCAGTTCAGCGACTTCCCGACTGGCGCGGGCATCAACGTTGGCGCAGGCCCAGAGCGCTTCGCCATTGCGATCGTAGAGCACAATGCCTTCGCGCATAGAGCAGCAGGCGATAGACTGGATATCTTCTCCGCGCAGGCTGGCTTTTGCCAGTGCCTGTCGGATGCACTGGCAGGCGAGCTGCCAGTTGGCGTGGAGATCGAACTCCATTGAGCCGGGCACATTTTCGAGGCTCAAGTGTTTCCACTCGGCCTGACCCACCGCTAACTGCCGCCCGGATAAGTCGAAGATCACCGCACGAATGCTGCCGGTTCCTGCATCTAACGCTAATAGATAACTCATGGGTTTTTCCCCCTCGCGCGGCATCAGAGATAAAACTGTGATCCTCGTACGGTCGTAAATATAGTTCACCGCCTACGCTTTTGAACAATCTTCAATCACAAAATCAATGACTCAATCACAGCTTCTGGCGGGGGAGATGATGGCGGATTTAGATGACATCAAAGACGGTAAAGATTTTGGCCTCGACACACCGCAACATAACGTCCCTTTTGCGTTGAAAGGGTGTGGGGCGCTGGACTGGGGGATGCAGTCGCGGTTGGCGCGGATATTTAACCCGACAAGCAATCGCACGGTCATGCTCGCATTCGATCATGGCTATTTCCAGGGACCGACCACCGGGCTTGAGCGCATTGATTTGTCTATTGCGCCGTTGTTTGGTGAAACCGATGTGCTGATGTGTACGCGCGGTATTTTGCGCAGCGTGGTGCCGCCCGCGACCAATAAACCGGTGGTATTGCGCGCGTCGGGCGGTAACTCGATCCTTGCGGAGCTATCCCGCGAGTGTGTGGCGGTGGCCATGGAGGATGCTCTGCGTTTGAATGTCTGTGCTGTTGCTGCGCAAGTCTACATTGGCAGCGAGTATGAGCATCAATCAATCAGCAATATCATCACGCTGGTGGACGCGGGTAATCGCTACGGTATTCCAACACTTGCCGTCACCGGGGTTGGCAAAGAGATGACCCGCGATGCCCGCTATTTTGCCCTTGCCAGTCGAATCGCTGCCGAGATGGGGGCTCAGTTTGTGAAGACCTATTTTGTGGAGCAGGGGTTTGAGAAAGTCACCGCGAGCTGCCCGGTGCCGATTGTCATCGCGGGGGGGAAAAAGCTGCCAGAGCAGCAGGCGCTGGAGATGTGTTTCCGCGCCATCGATCAGGGCGCGTCCGGCGTGGACATGGGGAGAAATATCTTTCAATCCAGCGCGCCGCTGGCAATGCTAAAAGCGGTGAAAAAAGTGGTGCACGAAAATATGCGCGCCCACGAGGCGTACCAGTTCTGGCTGGAAGAAAAACAAGGAGAGCAACCATGAATGTAACGCTGGTGGAGATCAACATTAAACCCGATCGCGTGGAGGAGTTTTTGCAGGTGTTTCGCGCTAACCATGAAGGCGCCATCCGTGAACCGGGGAATCTGCGTTTCGATGTTTTGCAGGATCCAAAAGTGAAAACCCGCTTTTTCATTTATGAGGCTTATCAGGATGATGCCGCCGTGCTTGCCCATAAGAAGACGCCGCACTACCTGGCCTGTGTGGAAAAACTGGAGGAACTGATGTCTGAGCCGCGTAAAAAACGCAGCTTTATTGGCGTGATGCCAGCCTGATGGGGTTCCCCCTCCCCACCGGGAGAGGGGGAACGATTACGCTTGTGCGACGGCGACCCGCAGTGCTTCCAGCGCGTTACCCGCGGCTTTCAGCACCTGCTCACACTGTTCCATTGTTAACGTCAGCGGCGGTTCTATGCGAATGGTTTTCGCGTTATTGAGCGTCCCGGCAACCAGTACCCGCTGGCGGAACATCTCACTGGCAAAGTTGTAGCCCGTTTCATTATCCACAAACTCGATCGCCATCAGCATCCCGCGACCGCGCGCATCCTGCACCAGATCGGGATATTTGCGTCCCAGCGCCCTGAAGCCATCCAGCAGGATGTCGCCTTTCTGTTCAGCCTGCGCAGGCAGGTTCTCTTCCAGCAGCACATTGATGGTTGCCAGCGCAGCCGCACAGGCCAGCGGGTTACCGCCAAAGGTGGTGGTATGCAGGAAGGGGTTATCAAACAGAACGGAGAATACCTCCTGCGTGGCGATGGTCGCGCCAATCGGCATCACACCGCCGCCCAGTGCTTTGGCGAGGCACAGAATGTCCGGCTGCACGTTTTCATGCTCGCAGGCGAACATTTTGCCGGTACGTCCCATACCGGTTTGCACTTCATCAAAGATAAGCAGTGCGCCAAATTCGTCGCACAGCTTACGCACCGCAGGCAGATAGCCTTGTGGCGGCAGAATTACCCCACCTTCGCCCTGAATGGGTTCCAGGATCACGGCAGCAACGTCATCGCCCGTTTTATGGCATTCGCTCAGTAACGTGCGCATGGCCTCGATATCGCCGAAGGGGACATGACGGAAGCCCGGCAGCAGCGGCATAAAGGGTTTGCGGAAGGTCGATTTCGCTGTCGCAGAGAGCGCCCCTAACGACTTGCCGTGGAACGCGCCGCTGGTGGCGACAAAGGTGAATTTGCCGCGCGGCGATTGGTACGCTTTGGCAAGTTTTAACGCAGCTTCGACGGACTCCGTCCCGCTGTTGCTAAAGAAGCTGTATTTCAGTTTGCCAGGGGCGAGCGCCGCCAGCGTTTTTGCCAGCATCGCCCGTAGCGGGTCGAGAAGTTCCTGGCTATGCAGAGGTTGTTTGGCGAGTTGATTCTGTACGGCGGAAACCACAACTGGATTACGGTGCCCCACATTGAATATTCCAAAACCACCCAGGCAATCTAAGTACTCCTGTCCCTGGGTGTCGACAAGCGTATTCAAACTGCTCGCTTGCCATTCTACGGCTCCGTAATCCCCGCCGGCGGTAACAGATTTTCGATACTCTAAAAACCCCGGATTAACATGCTCTTTAAAGTAGTCCACCACCTCTCGGTTTAATGCTTTCATCTCCTCATGATCAAGCGTTCGCTTCTCAATGAGATTTAATGCGTGAGCGCTGCACGCTAAAGCCGATGCGCTGGAAGGTAACCTGTTCAAAATGTGCTCCAGGGGCTCGCGTATCACATGATACCGATTTAAGTATTGCAGGGATTACGCCACTTCGGCTTGTGTTACAAAAATCGGGATAAACGCCAGGGCAATAGGGGGTTGTGCAAGATTTAATCGTCCCGTTTCGTTGAAATATCGCTATCTTCGTGATTAAAATTTGAACGATGGCAACGGTTTTATGCGGATTATGCGCCATGGTGGTGCAAAGAGTGCCCAATAACGGAGCATGACCGTTTAGGGTTATTACGTGATTTCATACTGAAATTATTAAAATCAGCGAGTTACAGGGCATACAAAAAATGCGGTTTTAGCGTGAATTGCGATCTAAATCAAATTTAACAACTAAAGATAAATCCATTATCGCCGAAATAACATTCGCAATAATTTTTAACAGACCTATAACCTGCCAAGGATGCCATCATGCCTTCTCCGCTTTATGTTAGTCAGCGGCTTTTTCCGCTGGATGACGACATCACTCTTATGTCAACAACCGACGTGCACAGTTACATCACCCACGCAAATGATGCGTTTGTCCAGGCCAGCGGATACCCTCTGGAAGCGTTACAGGGCCAGCCGCACAATCTGGTTCGTCACCCGGATATGCCCAAAGCCGCGTTTGCCGATATGTGGTATACGCTCAAACAGGGAGAACCCTGGAGCGGAATTGTTAAAAACCGACGTAAAAATGGCGACCATTATTGGGTGCGCGCCAACGCGATCCCGATGGTGCGTGATGGGCAACTTACCGGGTACATGTCGATTCGCACCCGCGCGACGGACGATGAGATTGCCGCCGTTGAACCACTGTACAACGCGTTAAATGAAGGACGCTGTAATAAGCGGATCCATAAGGGGCTGGTGGTAAGCAAAAGGTGGTGGGGAAATCTGCGCGCCATGCCGCTTCGCTGGCGTGCCCGGAGCGTGATGGTGTGCGCCTGGGTTGCACAACTGATGGGGTTGTGGCTGGCGGATAGCAGCACACTGGCATTGATGGTCAGTACACTGGCGATGCTGGCAGGCGGGATGGCGTTTGAGTGGCAAATCGTTCGCCCGGCAGAAAACGTTGCTCGCCAGGCGCTGAGCGTTGCAACCGGGGAGCGTAACAGCGTACAACCGCTCAACCGTAGTGATGAACTGGGGCTTGCGCTACGTGCGGTCGGGCAACTGGGGTTAATGTGTCGCTGGTTGATCCACGATGTCTCCAGCCAGGTCAATAGCGTGCGTAAAGGCAGTGAAACGCTGGCCAAAGGTAACGATGATCTCAATGCGCGTACCCGCGCGACGGTCGACAACGTTCAGCAAACCGTGGCGACCATGAGCCAGATGGCTGCATCGGTGCAGACCAGTTCGCAAACCGCGTCGGCAGCGGACCAGCTCTCCAGCTCCGCTAGCAGTGCGGCGTCGCACGGCGGAAAAGTGATGGAAACGGTGGTGAAAACCATGGATGAGATTGCCAACAGTACGCAGCGTATTGGTTCAATTACCGCGCTGATTAATGACATCGCTTTCCAGACCAATATCCTGGCATTGAACGCGGCAGTTGAAGCTGCCCGCGCCGGGGAGCAGGGCAAAGGGTTTGCTGTTGTCGCCGGGGAGGTTCGCCACCTGGCCAGCCGCAGTGCCAATGCGGCCAATGATATTCGCAAGCTTATCGACGCCAGCGCCAGCAAAGTACAGTCTGGCTACGAGCAGGTGCATGCCGCAGGCCAGACCATGGATGATATTGTTAATCAGGTGCAGAACGTGACGGCTCTGATTGGGCAAATCAGCCAGTCGGCATCCGAGCAGGCAGCGGGGCTTTCCGAGCTGACGCGCGCGGTCTCTGAACTGGATGCCATTACCCAACAGAACGCCGGGTTAGTTGAAGAGAGTGCGACGGTGTCGGCGATGGTGCAGCATCGCGCCGGGCGTTTACAGGATGCCGTTTCTGTATTGCATTAACCCCTCTAAGCGAATTAAAAACCACCAGGAGATATTCTGGTGGTTTTTTTGTCTATAACCATAATAAAAGTGCGTTTTATTATGTAATAGTATTATTCTTTCTTTGTTAAATTATTATTAAATATAATTGGAATTGTGAAGCATTAATAAACATCAAAGACTGTAACTTAATTATTAATTAAATCCGGTTAAGTTGTAGTAAATACATTGTTCTTATCAATTTTTCCGTACATATAACGATCGATGCAATGGGATTAATCGCCTGTAACTATCGGTTTATTCAATAAGTAATTAAAAAAACGATCAAACTCATAAAGTTAGCGTTTCGGTTACCGATAACGTTAGGTGGTTGCTTTCTTTTTAAACGCACCAGGGACTTAAGCTCGCCTTTTCGATTAGGGGCACGCGCTTTCCTCAGCAAAATAATCAATCCCATGGAGAATATATGTTTTTACATGACGTAAAAATCGGCACGAAATTATTTCTGGCATTCGGCTTTTTTATTGTGTTGATGGTAGTAAGTTCCTGCCTTTCACTACTCAGCCTGAATCGTGCAAATAATGGCATGCAAGAGATTGTTCATAATGACTATCCCACCACTGTCAAAGCGAACGATTTGATCGATAATTTCAATGCCTTCGTGAACACCCAGCAAATGATGTTGCTCGACAATGATGGCAGATGGACGACGGAAACGCAGAAACAGCTCGCCGACATCAGCAGTCACGTTACCTCCCTCCTTGAAGACCTGTCGAAAAACCTGCCGGACCGCGAATCACAAAAAGTTCTTTCTGATATCCGCACCGTACGCCAGCAGTATCTTGATTCCCGCTTCCGCATCCTTGATGCGGTGAAGAAAAACGACCGTGCGGCGGCGATTGAAGAGATGATGACCAACACGGTCAGGATTCAAAACGCCTATAAAGAGAAAGTGATGGCATTGATTGCTATACAGGACAAACAGATACGCACGGCAGGCGCTCAGGTACAAAATGACTTCAGCACCAACCGCTTAATGCTGATCCTGCTTGCGGTATTCAGCATTGGTATGGGAAGCCTGATGGGCTGGTATATCGTGCGCATGATCACCCGCCCGTTGGGTGAAGCGGTCGTTTTTGCCGAAGCGATTGCCGATGGTGATTTAACCCGCACCATTGATGTTCGTCATCGCGACGAAACCGGTATCCTTCTGCATGCCTTGATGGAAATGAAAAACCGCCTGGTTGAGATTGTCCACCAGGTGCAAAACGGCTCTGAAAGCATTTCCAGCGCAGCAGCGCAGATCGTAGCGGGTAACCAGGATCTGGCGGCAAGAACCGAAGAACAGGCCAGCTCCGTTGAGCAAACGGCCGCCTCGATGGAACAGATCACGGCAACGGTGAAAAACACCGCCGATCATACATCGGAAGCGTCGCAGCTCTCTGCGGGTGCGGCAACGGTAGTGAAAAACAATGGCGAGATGATGAAGCAGGTGACGGAAAAAATGCGTGTCATTAACGACACGTCTAACCGCATGTCCGACATTATCAACCTGATCGATTCCATTGCGTTCCAGACCAATATCCTTGCACTTAACGCCGCGGTAGAAGCCGCACGGGCCGGTGAGCATGGCCGTGGCTTTGCGGTAGTGGCAGGCGAAGTCCGTCAACTGGCGCAGAAAAGCGCTTCATCGGCGAACGAGATCCGTCATCTGATCGAAAGTTCAGCCAGCCAGACCCGCGAGGGGATGTCGCTGGTGGAAAAAGCCAGTGCGCTGATTAACGGTATGGTGACGAACGTTGAAGAGATGGATGTGATCCTGCGTGAGATTGGCCAGGCAAGCCGGGAGCAAACCGACGGCATTTCGCAGATCAACAGCGCCATCGGGCTGATTGACTCCACCACCCAGCAGAACTCCAGCCTGGTGGAAGAGTCTGTTGCGGCGGCGGCAGCGCTAAATGAACAGGCGCTGCACCTGCATGAGCTGGTACAGGTGTTCCGTCTGCGCGATATGCCCGCGTCGGCTTAATCCAGTTGTGAAATATCCAGCGCTGCGCGGTCGATAATGCCGATGATCTGCTTTAGCTGCGTGGCGCTGAGTTCCCCCTGATTGACGCGTAAATCCAGTACCGCTTTGAAATTCTCCAGCGCGCGTTTCATCTGTGGGTCTCGGCGTAACTGATAGCCTACATTACGGGCTTTAATGCGCGCCTGAATTTGCGCCAGTTGCGTCTGATTTTCCTCCAGCCAGCGCAGCCCCTCTGCGGTAATGGCTATTTTCCGGCGCCCGCTCTCTTCATCACTGATGGCGATCAACTGCTGATCCTGCAAAAAATCCAGTGTTGGATAGATAACACCAGCGCTTGGCGTGTAGTTGCCTTGCGTCAGGGTTTCAATCTCTTTAATCAACTCATAACCGTGGCTGGCGTTGTGCGCCAGCAGGTGCAAAATAACCAGCCGCAATTCGCCATGACCAAAAAAGCGCTGGCGGCGGCCGCCACCGTGGTGGTGCCCCTCGTTATTGTTACCGTGATGATGCCGCATACACCTCTCCTGTTATTTGATATATCTAATTTATATCTAAAATTACTTTTCAGACAATATTTAAAACCTTTATTTCTTTAATATGCTGATAAATATAGTAATTATTTTCCACTTTAACGAACTGTGCGCTTTGTCTTGTCTATATCATAAAAATCGCTTGCCTTCTTTCTAATCAACAATCATTATCATTTGCACAATATTTAGATATATCGTATTCAACGCTACGAAGGCCGATTATGACTACCAACCCACAGCGTTATCCGCAGCGCGTACGCAATGCGCTGCGCTTTCGTGAATTAACTGTACTGCGCGTAGAGCGTCCGGGCGTTGGCTTCCAGCGTGTGGTGCTGGGCGGCGAGCAACTGGAGGGGTTTTCCTCCCGCGGATTTGACGATCACACCAAAGTTTTTTTCCCGCAGCCGGGCACATCGTTTGTGCCACCAGTTGTGACAGATGAAGGGATTGTCTGGGGCGACGGGCCGCGTCCGGCTTCCCGCGACTATACACCGCTGTATGATGCCGGGCGTCATGAGCTGCTGCTGGATTTCTATATCCATGATGGCGGAGTGGCGAGCCAGTGGGCGCTAAAGGCACAGGTTGGCGATAAGCTGACCATTGGCGGACCGCGCGGTTCGCTGGTTGTGCCGGAAGATTATGCCTGGCAGCTCTATGTGTGTGATGAGTCCGGCATGCCAGCGCTGCGCCGTCGCCTGGAAGGGATAAGCCAGCTTGCTGCGCGCCCGAACGTCATGGCGGTGGTCACGATTGATAATGCTGCGTATCAGGACTACCTGGCGCATCTGAGCGGTTTTGATATCCAGTGGGTGATTGGCCATAACCCGCAGGCGGTGGCTGACAAGCTGGCGGCCCTGGCGGTACCGGATGAAGATTATTTTATCTGGCTGACCGGGGAGGGCGATGCGGTGAAATCACTGATGGGCCGCTTTGAGGGTAACGGTATCGATCAGCAATTGGTGCGTGCGCAGGCGTACTGGCACAAAAAGTAGCGAGCAGGCCCGGTGGGTGACCGGGCTTACTGCTTTCAGGCGACTTCGTCGTACTCCGCCTCGCTGACTTGCTGCTCCAGCGTCTGACGCAATTCTGTCAGTGCTTTTTCCTGCTGGCGGAAGTAGGTTTCCTGATCGCCGAGTGTTGACACCAGTTGCCAGGTCTCCTCTTTTTCCAACGCGGCGAGTTCCTCAATCAGCGTTGCGATATGTTGTTTCACCTCGACGATACGCTGACGTAAACGTTGCAGATCGTTTAAACGATCGCTGGCCATCATGGGGTCTAAGCCTTGTTGCAGACGGGTCAGCAAAGAGCGAATGGCGCTCAGGTCGCCACGCTCGCGCGCCTGGTTCAGCTGCACCATCATGCCATGGGCCTCGTTTTTCAGCTCATTATCCACCAGATCCGGGTGGCAGAGTTTACTCGCCTGACGCCACAGCCGTTTCAGCTCAGTGCGCTCGTCTTCCGTCATTTTTTGTTCAAAACTGAAGCGTTTTTCGGCATCGTGCTGCTGTTCCTGATGGTTTTCGTACTCCTGGCGTGCCTCGTCACGGGCATGGCGAGTCGGTTCGTCTTCACGCGTGAGGCCGCTTTCCAGCTCCAGCGCTTCGGCCAGCAGAGAGGCAATCAGGTCGTTTTGCTGCTGTAAATGTTTACGCGCTTCAGCGGCTTGTATGGAGTGAGGCGGCATACTTTCCCAACGCTGAGTCAGCATCACCAGAACATTGACCGCCTGCGACAGGTATTTCTGGCAACGCTGATAATCCGCTTCACGGCGGCGCGCTTCGGCTTCCTGGCGGCGGACGGCGGCTTCGGCGAGGGTTTTGCGCAAGTTCAGGATCTGCGACATCAGTGGCCCAAGGCGGGTCATGTACAGGTCGTTGAACTCATCCAGCAACTGGATGCGGGCGTTACGTTTATCAATCAGCTCCCGCAATTGTTCTTCCAGGGCTTTCAGCTCCAGTTTGCTGGCGGATACCTGCGGATCTGACCAGGCGACCACCGAGCGCTGATTCTGCAGCCACTCCGTGATAACGCGCATCGCATCACTGTAGTTTTTCGCTTCAAGCGCCTGGACAATGAAGGCTAATTCCGGGTCCGTGACTTCCGCTTTGAGTAAGGGAAGCTGACTATGGATGATCCCGTCATCCTCCAGTTCAATGGCGTATTTGATGATTTCAAGCCGTTTTATAGGTTTGTTCATGGCGTTTCGTCAAAGCGCGTAATGAGTCTGTTAATGGGAGTTGTTCATCAGATCTGGACCACGACTATGAAGCTCGCAATCGTCCGGCACCATATTACATGCGCCCCCTTTCAATGCGTAGTCTTTCTGTGAAAATTGCGTTTACGGCCTCTTTTCCATGCGAAATGCGTAAAAAGTTGCGTTATGGCAAAGCAGATAATTACCGCGCAGCGGAACGTTTTCTGCTGCCGATAAGACCTCACCCTTATCTGCCGGACGCGGCATAACATTAACCAGGCGTTGTGCTGTCAGGCAGCCCGCGTACCCGTATCGGCTCTTTAATGGCCTCTGCACTGAGCAGCCGCTGAAGGGCAGAGATAGCGGTGTCAGTGAGTTCATGCCCTTTCGTCAGCACCATCAAACCGTTCGTGGTGCGGATATCTTCATCCACCACCCAGCCGGGCATCAGTTCACGAATTCGCGCAGAGCGTACGCCGGTGACATTGGTGCGGAAATCCGAAAGGGATTTAATGATATAGTCCGGCAACGCGGGGCTTGCGGCGCGCAGGATCTCCCAGGGGCGCTCCAGACTCCATCCGCGTGCGGCATGGCGTTCCAGTTCAAGGGCTGCACGCAGTAAATGCGAACCGCGCAACACTTCGAGGGGCACATTGGGTGCTGGCTCTTTCGCCTGATGACGAATGATTTCGGCCACCAGTTCAAGACGCGGGATATTTCCAACCAGACGGGCGGCAACTTCCGGATGCCCCACCAACAGTTTCCTCTCTTCTTCCGAGAGTTTGCGCTGGGCTGCGTCGGCTTGCACGATGTCGGCGGGAATGCCGACGCAACCGATTTGACTCAATGAGGCGGCGATAGTGTATATCCACTCATCGTGCCACTCCAGTTTTGGCAATGCGTGACGGACGCAGGATTGGGCGAAGGCTGCTCGCTGGAACGCCCAGGGCGCTACCATGGCGAGCACTTCCGTCAGCGTTTTCACCGAGGCGGTGAGGGTGGTGGCCAGCAACTCTTTTTCTGCACGGACGAGACGATACTGACGAACAGCGTCGTTGAGCGTCGCAATCAATTCCTCTTTCGGGCAGGGTTTACACAGGTAGCGGAAAATAGCCCCTTTGTTGATGGCCGCAATGGAGGATGTGACATCGGCTTGCCCGGTGAGGAGGAGCCGCACGCTATCGGGAGAAAGCTCCCGCGCTTTGGCCAGAAAGGTCGCACCGTCCATGTTGGGCATGCGCATGTCCGACATGATCACAGCAAAAGGTTCTCCCCAGCGAATCGCATCCAGTCCCGCTTCCCCACTCGGTGCGACGACCACGTCAAATTCACCAAACAGGTTTCGTTCTATCGCTGCGAGTACATTGGGTTCATCGTCGACGCACAGCACCCGGGGTAAGGCGGTATCAGTCATGAGGAGTGTCCTGTAGGGTGGCAAGCATTTGCTGCCATAAAGGTAGCTGGTTCAGCATGCCTGTCTGTTCGAGATAATCCCGATCCGGCAGGGTGTGATTGGCCAGCGCGACCGCGACGTGCACGATACCGAGCGCGTCAAAAACGCCGTTTGTGGAACGGGAAGGCTGAGCGTGGCCCGCCACAATCTCCACAATGTCCATGGGTAAGCCCCATAGCGCCAGCAGATAAGCGCCCACAGCGGAACGCAGGGGAATATTGTCGCGCGCGAGAGGGGATTCGCCGCCGTCCTCACGCATTTCCGGGATCAGCAATGCAATATTGGCCAACAGCGCAGCGGTAGGTTCCAGCCCCTGATGCCCGGCGATACGCTCAGCCAGTTTGGAGGCGAGAAGGGCGCGGTGTTGCAGTTGTTCAACGTACGGATCGGCTTTCGCATCGGCAAAAAACTGGGAGGCCAGCACCAGCAGCTTTACTTGTTCCAGCCCCAGATGGGTAATGGCGCTGCCAATATCATGAATTTTCCCTCCCCGGCTGAACCATGCGGAATTGGCAAGCTGCATGATTTTGGCGCTTAGCGCAGGGTCGCTGGCCAGGCGTTCTGCGATCTGCCGGGTATCACTGTCGGGGCGGGCGATGAGCTGGCAGACTTCGGTAAACACTTTAGGTGAGGCGGGCAACTGGTTAATACGCCCGATAATCCCGAGCACGGCAGGATCTTTAAACATATCGCGTAACGCCAGGGCACTGCCGATCATCGTGAACAACGCTGCACTGTCGCAGGGTTTGGCCACAAATCGGTGCGCGACGTCCAGCATTCGCCGAGTGGCATCAGGTTCGGAGTAACCGGAGAGGATAATGCGTATTGTGCCAGGCCAGCGATCGCGCACCTGGGCCAGTAATTCTGCGCCGTCCATAAAAGGCATGCGCATATCGGACACCACCACGTCCGCCGGCGTCTCTTCCAGCATTGCCAGCGCCTCAGGGCCGCTGGTGGCGAAGCGACTCTCCCAGTCGGCATCGTGCATCATGATGGCCCGCTCAATACCTGACAGCACCCTGCTTTCGTCATCCACGAACATCACTTGCATGCCGGATCATCCTCCTTGCTGCTGCGTAGCGGAAACTGCAGGATAAACGTTGAGCCGACGCCCTCTTGCGACTCGCAACGGATCTGTCCATCGTGTTTGTCTACCACCGTTGAGTACACAATCGCCAGCCCTTGCCCTGTTCCTTTTCCCACGGCCTTAGTGGTAAAGAAGGGATCGAAAATGCGGTCGCGGATCGCCGCCGGGATACCACTGCCATCGTCGTTGACGCGGATTTCCAGATAATCACCGTTCTGTTGCGCAGAAATGGTGATGCGGCCTTTCTCTTTGATGCCTTCCTTCAGCGTGTCCGCAATAGCATGCGCGGCGTTAACCACCAGGTTGAGGATAGCCTGGCCCACCATATCGCGCAGGCAAGGTAGCTGGGGTAAATCGTCGCTGAAATGGGTTTCAAGATCGGCCACGTACTTCCATTCGTTGCGGGCCACAGTCACCGTGGTATTGATGATTTCGCGTATATCCACCCGCTCCTTCACATTTTGCGAAGGGTGTGAGAACTCTTTCATGGCGGCGACGATTCTGGCGATATGGCCAAGGCCTTCGAGTGATTCGTCCAGCGCACCTGGGATCTGGCGGCGCAAAAAGTCTAACTTCGTGCGCTTGAGCGTCGCGTCAAATTCCGCCATGGCGGGCTCATCGGCCAGTTTCCCACGCGCGACATCGGCCAGCGCAAGAGCCGCATCAAGCAGCGTTAACAGCGTAGCATTCGCACTTTTAACAAAGCCGACGTTGTCAGAGACATACTGGGTCGGCGTGTTGATTTCATGGGCGATACCGGCGGCAAGTTGGCCGATAGACTCCATTTTTTGCGCCTGAAGCAGCTGCGTTTGGGTAATGCGCAACTCAGCCAGCGCTTTTTCCAGTTCGTGTCGCTCGTTTTCCAGCTCCATTGTCTTACGGGCGACCACTTTTTCCAGCCCCACATTCTGCTCCAGAATGGCGAACGGCGTGGCGTGGCTGTGTCGGGCTTCTTGTGCGATGCGGCGTTTCAGGACGTCGATGGTCTTGTCCCGAGCGATGAGCTTGCGCTCATAATCCGCGAGAGAAAGGCTGGTTGGGGAGGCTTCGGGAAAGGCGGACATAATGGTTAACCTCCAATGGCAACACCTGTAAATGTCTGGTTTACATGCAGCCCGTTATATTGCTCGCCATAAGTTGAGAACCCCACCACCCTGTTCTGCACCATAATTTCGCCGATCTGTTGCTCAAGCCCCTCTTTTTCGAACTGGAGACGGCGCAGGATGCAATCACAGCCGATGATGACAGCGGGATCCGGAATGGTTTCACGCACTTTGTCAAAGGCCTGGCTAAAGGTCTGAATGGGATCTTCGGCAATGCCAATCGACACGATCAACCCTTCTTCAATGGCGCAATAACAAGTAAGAGAGAGGTCCGCGTTCATTTTCTGGATCGAACGAACGTAAGGCTCGTCGCCGAAAGAGAGAACCAGCGGGTTTCGGGAGAAGACCGTTGGTGTTAATTCATCGACAGTCAGGCCAAGAGACTCCGCATACACCTGTGCGGCAGGTTCGCCGTTGATCTCAAGAATAAGCCGTTTCTCGGCATCGGCCTCGGTGATAACCAGTTCCACGTCGCTGGGTTCGAAATGCTGGATCTTAAAGGTGGCGACCGGAGAGCTGGTTTCGATAACGGCAAAAACGGCGGCATCAGAGACGAAATGCCCGTTACCATCATAGACGTAGCTTTTTTCGAAACGTAAATCGTCGCCTGCGGATCCCCCCACGATAGGAACATTGCCTATCTGCTGATACAGGTTCGCGACAAGACGTTCTTCGGCCATCGAAAGACCATCGACCAGCAGCAGGCCGAAACGGTGCAGGTTGGGTCTCTCCTGACTGTCGCGACGAATGGTTTCGGCAATGTCGGTGATGACGGCGGTGTATTCAATCAGCGGGTGGATGATAAAAGTGCGGGCGCGAAAACCACCGCCTAATCCAAGCCCCAGTAGCCCGGAGTGCTGGAAACCTTCTGTGCCAATGTGACCTGAGGAAGTACAACCGATGCAGGGACAGGAGAAGGTGCTTTTTAACGCCCGGCCTAGAGCCTCCAGATCATAATCCGGAGAGCAGAAGAAAATAACGGTTTCGATTTCGTCGTGACCGATCTGTTCAGCAAACTCGGCCACTGCCTGAACCGGATCCGGAGACTCGCTACTTGCATATCTGGGTTGGAAATTCACGGCATTATCTCCCCATTCTGAACAGCAATCTTCACGCCTGTACTCGCCTGGTCCAGTACATCGTCAACTGTCCCGATGATGGAAGATTAGGAGTTGGCCCCGTAAATAGCAAATCCGCAGGGCTATAATTTGACAGGCTTTTTTGCTTATATTTTTCTTCTATAACGCGGGGCGTTTATCGTTCTTACGGTGAGGGTGGGCAACGATATTGGGGAAGGGAAAACGGCGGAGATTTATGATGTGCTGAAATCACTTCGGCGCAAGCATTGAGTTTTGTATAAATTTCCATTTACGACAGGTAAAGCGCCAGTGAAAAACAAATCGTAAATCTTTAGCACCGTTATGACGGTGAGACACTTTTGAGACATTCGAGGAAAAGGTAAAACAAATTACATTAAGAAAATGCAGGTAACTTATTGAAGGTAATTAGAAAATTTGGTGGCCCCTGCTGGACTTGAACCAGCGACCAAGCGATTATGAGTCGCCTGCTCTAACCACTGAGCTAAGGGGCCGTGGCGGGGAATTATAAAGTAACTTACCCACGCAATCCAGCGGGAATCGCCTGGCTGATGTTTTTATAAACAACCTATTTTCAATCTCTTATACTGGCTTTTACGGCATTCATCAGGAGGTGGGTATGATCCACGATATTCTGGAGCCGGGGTTGCGGGTGGTGTTTTGCGGTATCAACCCTGGCAAGTCTTCCGCCCATACGGGTTTTCACTTTGCTCACCCGGGGAATCGCTTCTGGAAAGTGATCCACCAGGCGGGCTTTACTGATACCTTGTTGCGCCCGGAAGATGAACGGCATCTGCTTGATACTCGCTGTGGTATCACCATGCTGGTCGAACGCCCGACCGTGCAGGCAAGCGAAGTGGATCTTCATGAACTGCGTAACGGTGGCAGGGAACTGATCAAGAAGATCGAAGATTACCAACCAGCTGCGTTAGCGATCCTCGGTAAAAATGCCTTTGAGCAGGCATTCAGCGTGCGCGGCGCGCCCTGGGGCAAACAGGCTATTACCATTGGCGTCACGCAGGTTTGGGTGTTGCCGAACCCCAGCGGGCTCAACCGCGCAACGCTGGATAAATTGGTGCAATCTTACCGGGAACTGGATGAGGCACTGGTCACGCGAGGACTTTAATGCGTTGGAGAGGAAACAAAAAAGGCTTCCATCGCTGGAAGCCTTTTAGCATTACGGCATAACAACTTAATCGTCGAGGAAGCTACGCAGCACTTCAGAACGGCTCGGGTGGCGCAGTTTGCGCAGCGCCTTCGCTTCGATCTGACGGATACGTTCGCGGGTAACGTCAAACTGTTTACCCACTTCTTCCAGCGTGTGGTCGGTATTCATGTCAATACCAAAGCGCATACGCAGGACTTTCGCTTCACGGGCGGTCAGGCCAGCCAGAACATCGTGCGTGGCAGCGCGCAGGCTCTCAGTCGTGGCAGAATCCAGCGGCAGCTCGAGGGTGGTATCCTCAATGAAATCGCCCAGATGCGAATCTTCATCATCACCAATCGGTGTTTCCATGGAGATAGGCTCTTTGGCGATTTTGAGCACTTTGCGGATTTTGTCTTCCGGCATCAGCATGCGCTCAGCCAGCTCTTCCGGCGTCGGTTCACGCCCCATTTCCTGCAGCATCTGGCGGGAGATACGGTTGAGCTTATTGATGGTCTCAATCATATGCACCGGAATACGGATGGTACGCGCCTGATCCGCGATAGAGCGGGTGATCGCCTGACGGATCCACCAGGTTGCATAGGTGGAGAACTTATAGCCGCGGCGGTATTCAAACTTGTCTACCGCTTTCATCAGACCGATGTTGCCTTCCTGAATCAGATCGAGGAACTGCAGACCGCGGTTGGTGTATTTCTTGGCGATAGAGATAACCAGACGCAGGTTCGCTTCTACCATCTCTTTCTTCGCACGGCGGGCTTTCGCTTCGCCGATGGACATGCGACGGTTGATGTCTTTAACCTGCTCGATGGTCAGGCCGGTTTCTTCTTCGATCTGTTGCAACTTCAGCAGTGCGCGTTGTACTTCTTCCGTCACTTCATGCAGTTTTTCCGACCACGGTTTGTTCATGGCCAACGCAGCGTTGAACCAGGTTTCGCTGGTTTCATTGCCGGTGAACAACGTAATGAAGTTCTTCTTCGGCATTTTGCACTGCTCAACGCACAGCTTCATGATGATGCGTTCCTGGGTACGCACGCGATCCATCATGGTGCGCATGCTGTTAACCAGGTAGTCGAACTGTTTTGGTACCAGACGGAACTGCTTGAACACTTCAGACAGCTTCAGGATCTCTTCCTGAGCGGCAGCGTGGCTGCGGCCTTTTGCTTTGATGGTGTCGCGGGTCAGTTCGTACTGGGTACGCAGTTCGGCGAATTTCTCGCGCGCCAGCTCCGGGTCGATGCTGTTATCGTCATCGCTGTTATCGTCGCTGTCATCTTCGTCTTCATCATCGTCATCGTCGTCCATCTCCTCGCTGGAGAGTTCAGAACCGACGTGGGTCGCCGTAGGCGCCATGTCTTCTTCCGCATTGGGATCGACGAAACCGGTGATCAGATCAGACAGACGCGCTTGCTCTGCTTCAACGCGGTCGTATTGTTCCAGCAGATAAGTAATGGCTTCCGGGTACTCGGCAACGGAGCACTGAACCTGGTTAATCCCGTCTTCGATACGTTTAGCGATGTCGATTTCGCCTTCGCGGGTCAGCAGTTCAACGGTACCCATTTCGCGCATGTACATACGCACCGGGTCGGTTGTCCGCCCGATTTCAGACTCAACGCTGGAAAGTACCTGCGCAGCAGCTTCTTCCGCATCTTCGTCGGTGTTGTTGGAGTTTTCAGCCAGCAACAGATCATCGGCATCCGGTGCTTCTTCCATCACCTGGATGCCCATATCGTTGATCATTTGGATGATGTCTTCGATCTGATCGGAGTCGACGATATCTTCCGGCAGATGGTCATTGACCTCGGCATAGGTCAGATAGCCTTGCTCCTTACCACGGGTGACAAGAAGCTTCAGCTGTGACTGCGGGTTTTGCTCCATAAGACGGTATCCACACTTAAATTCATGAGGGTTGGTGTCGGTCGGCGAAATAAACCGCCAACATTTAACGCGAGGGTGTATTTATATTTTTGCCGCTGGCCCTCATCGCGGCTGTCGGGATCTACCCGAACGATTATCGGCACTTAAGCCGTTGAATTCACTTTTTCGCCAGTTCCTGGTTTAACTGCCAGAGCTCCCGGCGTTCTTCGCTGCTTAAACCGTGTGTGCGATCGCGAGCTATCAACTCTTCTTGTCGCCGTTCAAGCATCGAATCAAACATATGATTGAGTGCGTCGGTGAACGTTTTTTCCGCAATGTCCTTATCTGCTATATCGTCCCACATTGACAGTTTTTCAAGTGTTGCGGCCTCTTTTGTGCCGCGGTAATGTTCCAACAACTGCCCGGTGGTCAGTCCTGGCTGTGACAAACAAGTGTTGACCAGTTCTGCAAATAAGCCAAGCCCAGGTAGTCTGGATTGATCCAGGCCGGTGAGTGGAGGCACCGCTGGCGCCAGCTCCGGGTTCTGGATCAATAGCCCTATCAGTATACGCATGGTTGTGCGTTTTAGCTGAGGAGCGGGGCGGACCACGCTGTTTTCCGCCTGTTTTGGCATTAATCGATCAAGCTGTGCATCATCGAAAATACCAATCTTATTACCCAACATTTGGCGCAACTGGATGCGCAATGTTTCGCCCGGCACCTGGTTGATTAACGGCAGCGCCAGCGCGGCCAACTGCGTTGTACCGTCCGGCGTGGTTAAATCTGCCTGTGGCAACAGGCTGTTAAACAGAAACGTGGAGAGCGGCTGAGCCTGCTCCATCCGCGCTTCAAACGCCTCTTTACCTTCTTTACGCACCAGCGTGTCCGGATCTTCACCGTCCGGCAAAAACATAAAACGTAGCTGGCGACCGTCGCTCATATACGGCAGCGCCGTTTCCAGCGCTCGCCATGCGGCATCGCGACCTGCACGGTCGCCGTCGTAACAGCAGATGACGTTTTTCGTCACCCTGAACAGCAACTGGATATGATCCGCCGTTGTCGACGTTCCCAGCGAGGCTACCGCGTAGTTGATGCCATACTGTGCCAGCGCCACCACGTCCATATAGCCTTCGACGACTAACAGTCGCTGCGGTTCATCGTTATCCTGCTGCGCTTCATACAGGCCATACAGCTGGCGGCCTTTATGAAAAATATCGGTTTCCGGTGAGTTCAGGTATTTGGGCGTATCATTACCTAATACACGCCCGCCAAAACCAATCACCCGGCCACGCTTATCGCGAATGGGGAACATGACCCGCTCGCGAAAGCGATCGTAACTGCGTCCCTGATCGTTCGTTACCAGCATACCTGCGTCGATCAGCGATTGGCGGTTCTCGCTGTTGCCGCCAAAACGCTTTAACACGTTGTCCCAGCCGGGTGGGGCGTAACCAATAGCGAACCGCGCAATGATGTCGCTGCTCAAACCACGCTTTTGTAGATACTGGCGCGCAGGTTCAGCGGCAGGTTGCGTCAGAGATTGCTGATAAAATGCGTTCAGGCCGTCCATCAGTTGATAGAGCGTTTGCCGTTGATGGCGCTCAATCAGACTTGGCCCGCTGCCTGCTTCGAAAGGCACTTCAAGGTTGTGCATGGCCGCCAGTTCTTCGACGCTTTCGACGAACTCGAGCTTGTCGTAGTTCATTAAGAAGTCGAGAGCGTTACCGTGCGCGCCGCAACCAAAGCAGTGGTAAAACTGTTTTTCACCATTTACGGTGAAAGAGGGGGTTTTTTCGTTATGGAATGGACAGCACGCGTGGTAGTTCTTGCCCTGCTTTTTCAGCTTTACACGCGCGTCGATGAGATCGACGATGTCGGTGCGCGCCAGCAGGTCATTGATAAAAACACGTGGGATTCGTCCAGCCATAGGCCCCGTTTATTTATATTCGTTGTCGTTCAGGTCGCTGTGATGCAACCGGAAGTCCGTAGAATATGTCTGCTTATAAACGAAAATAAGCCGCGCATTCCTTTCGGAAGCACGGCCTTACAACTACAACTCGGTCTGCAATTGAGGGCGATGCGCCCTCAACAGATTAGTACAGACGAGTACGGCGTGCGTTTTCGCGAGCCAGTTTCTTCGCGTGACGTTTCACAGCGGATGCTTTAGCGCGTTTACGTTCGGTAGTCGGTTTTTCATAGAATTCACGACGACGAACTTCCGCCAGAACACCTGCTTTCTCGCAGGAACGCTTGAAGCGACGCAGAGCTACGTCGAACGGCTCGTTTTCACGTACTTTAATTACCGGCATGTGCCTCTCACCTTTGATTAAATCGGTTTGCCGCTGGCGTTCACGCCAGCTTATTTCAAAATGGTGCGGAATTTTACTGCAACTACTGTTGCTTTGTAAAGCACCTCCGCCCTTTTTGAAAGGGACTTTCATAAGGGTGGGGAGTATACACGAACTCCTCACCTGGGGTGAGCAAAGTTTTACATCGACCCGCATTCGCCCTACACTGCGCGGTATTGCAACGAGGTAAAAAGAGCCATGCGCGTACTGGGCATTGAAACATCCTGCGATGAAACCGGCATCGCAATTTATGACGATCAACAAGGGCTTTTAGCCAACCAACTGTATAGTCAGGTAAAACTGCACGCCGATTACGGCGGAGTGGTGCCGGAACTGGCATCCCGCGACCATGTGCGCAAAACCGTACCGCTGATTCAGGCTGCGCTGAAAGAGTCCGGATTAACCGCAAAAGATATTGATGCGGTGGCCTATACTGCCGGTCCGGGGCTGGTTGGCGCGCTGCTGGTCGGCGCGACCGTCGGTCGTTCACTGGCGTTTGCCTGGAATGTTCCGGCTATCCCTGTTCACCATATGGAAGGGCATCTACTGGCGCCGATGCTGGAAGAGAATCCCCCGGCATTCCCCTTTGTCGCTCTGCTGGTTTCCGGCGGTCACACACAATTGATTAGCGTCACGGGCATTGGTCATTATGAACTGCTGGGCGAGTCGATTGATGATGCGGCAGGCGAAGCCTTTGATAAAACGGCGAAACTGCTCGAACTGGATTATCCTGGTGGCCCGATGCTGTCAAAACTCGCATCGCAGGGAACGGCGGGGCGTTTTGTTTTCCCGCGCCCGATGACTGACCGTCCCGGGCTGGATTTCAGTTTCTCCGGTCTGAAAACCTTTGCGGCGAACACCATTCGAAGTAATGGCGACGATGAGCAAACCCGCGCCGACATTGCACGTGCGTTTGAAGATGCAGTGGTCGATACACTGATGATCAAATGCAAGCGCGCGCTGGATCAAACCGGCTTTACGCGCCTTGTCATGGCGGGCGGCGTGAGCGCCAACCGGACCTTGCGCGCAAAACTGGCGGAGATGATGCAAAAGCGTCGCGGTGAGGTCTTTTATGCGCGTCCGGAGTTTTGCACCGACAACGGCGCGATGATTGCTTATGCGGGGATGGTGCGCCTGAAAGTGGGGAATGACGCCGGGCTTGGCGTGACTGTTCGCCCTCGCTGGCCGCTGGCGGAGCTACCTGCGGCGTGATCTATGACAGCCCGGTTGCTATTTGCGCGCCGGGCAACATTCCTACTCTTCCCGTTTTTTCTTTTTGAGCCGGGTCCAGATTTTGGTTTCCTGGCGTCGCCACAGGCGCTGAATATTGTCGTGGTGGCGCAGCAGGATCAGGCACGACAGCATCGCCACCGGGAAAGTGAACTGCGGTTTGAACCACCAGACATAGAATGGGGCAATCAGCGCACTGACAATCGCGCCCAGGGAGGAATAACCGCTTAGCAGCACCGTCAGCAGCCAGGTTCCCGCCATCACACCTGTTAAATCCCAGCCAATTGGCGCTATGGCGCCAAATGCTGTGGCCACACCTTTACCGCCCTGAAACTTAAAGAAAATGGGCCAGATATGCCCAAGACAGGCAGCTATCGCGATGAGGCCTAGCCAGAATGGCGTGATGCCCAGCGCGTATGCGCCCCAGACCGGCAGCATGCCTTTCAATACGTCAAAAATCAGTACCGTTACGGCTGCTCCCTTGCCGCCAATTCTTAATACGTTGGTCGCTCCGGGGTTTCCGGAGCCACTCTCGCGTGGGTCCGGAAGACCCGCGATGCGGCAGACCAGAATTGCGCTGGAAATTGAGCCGCAAAGGTACGCGAGGAAGATCATTCCGGGCGCGATTGCACTCATAACGCTGTTCCGTTGTGAAAATGTCGTTTTATTCTCTGCATCCGTGGATAATACGCATAAATTCCGGAAAGTGGTATCCAGGGAATGCGCAAAATCTGACGGATCGCCAGGAAAGCGGCGGCCTGAAGCAAGAAGTGTGTAACCCAATAGCAGGCGAGGTGTAATGGACATCGTATTTATTGAGCAGCTTTCAGTTATCACCACAATTGGTGTTTACGACTGGGAACAGACCATTGAACAGAAGCTGGTGTTCGATATCGAAATGGCGTGGGATAACCGCAAAGCCGCTAAAAGCGATGATGTGAAGGATTGCCTGAGCTATGCCGATATCGCCGATGTGATTGTCGGTCATGTTGAAGGCGGGCGTTTTGCACTGGTGGAGCGTGTGGCGGAAGAGGTTGCAGACCTGCTGCTGGCGCGCTTTCAGTCGCCGTGGGTGCGCATCAAACTCAGCAAACCAGGCGCGGTCGCGCGCGCGCTAAACGTAGGCGTGATCATTGAGCGTGGCTTAAATCCGAAAGAAAGTATTTAAATTCATAATAATTAAACCAAGCGCTAGTATTCAGGTCATAGATAACGGCATTTTCGGCTTCTCTGCGGGGTAAGCCGTTTTTTATAGCTTTCTTAGGGGTTTATTTGATGGGCGATATGCATTCGTTGCTGGTGGCAGCCATTCTGGGTGTCGTTGAAGGGCTTACCGAATTTCTGCCGGTCTCCAGTACCGGCCATATGATTATCGTAGGGCATTTACTGGGATTTGAGGGCGATACGGCAAAAACCTTTGAGGTGGTGATTCAGCTGGGGTCGATTCTGGCGGTTGTGGTGATGTTCTGGCGACGCCTGTTTGGTTTAATTGGTATTCATTTCGGTCATCAGCCCCATGAAGGCACCGGTACAGGCCGCTTGACACTGGGGCATATTCTGCTCGGCATGGTTCCGGCCGTGGTGCTCGGGCTGGTCTTCCACGATACCATCAAGTCGCTGTTTAACCCGCTGACCGTGACCTATGCGTTGGTGGTGGGTGGTGTACTGTTGATTGCCGCAGAAGTTCTGAAACCTAAGGTTCCGCGCGCGGAAGGGGTTGATGATATTACCTATCGTCAGGCCTTTATGATTGGCTGCTTCCAGTGCCTGGCGCTGTGGCCGGGCTTCTCCCGTTCCGGCGCCACCATTTCCGGCGGGATGTTGATGGGAGTAAGCCGTTACGCGGCGTCTGAGTTTTCGTTCCTGCTGGCAGTGCCCATGATGATGGGGGCCACGGTGCTGGATCTCTATAAAAGTATGGGGTTCCTCACGACCGGTGATATCCCGATGTTCGCCGTTGGCTTTATTACAGCGTTCATTGTGGCGCTGATTGCCATCAAAACCTTCCTGCACGTGATTAAACGTATCTCGTTTATCCCCTTCGCGATTTACCGTTTTATCGTCGCTGCGGTTGTCTATCTGGTCTTTTTATAAGCGTTGCGCCCTCACTCTTTCGGCTGAGGGCAACGCTGCTCTTTCCAGTGTGCAAGGGCTGCTATCCGTCTACGGGTCAGCTCTTCGCGCACTTCCGCGCCTTTAAAACCCGCATCAATCACCGCTTTGGTTGGCACCGCACGCGCCACTTCCCAGGCTTCACGCAATAAACGCCCCTGCGGATAATCGCTGGCTTCAAACCCGGTACGACCGCGCACATCTGCCTCACTGGTCAGCGCGATTTGCTCGACGCGGTGCGGCTTACGCCAGGCGTCGATAGAATCAAACAATTTCACGATGGTTTTGGGCAACAGGATCGGGAAGGTGTGGATCAGATCGTGAAACTCCGCCACCAGTTTTGCCAGGTCGCGGATGTCATTAGGAACGCGAAGCCGTTTACACAGCCCTTCTACCAATTTTACGCCAGCCGGGCCATGACCATGATGTCGTGGCCACAGCTCTTTGGGGGTTAACCCTTTGCCCAGATCGTGGCACAACGTGGCAAAACGCACATCCACGTCTGGGCTGAGCATGGCCGCCATTGTCAGCGTCATCAGTGTATGCACGCCCGTATCGATTTCCGGATGCCATTTCGCGGGCGCGGGAACACCATACAGCGCGTCCACTTCCGGGAATAAAACGGCCAGCGCGCCGCAATCCCGCAGTACCTGGAAGTAGACCTGCGGGTTACGGGTGCGCAATGCATTTTCCGTCTCTTGCCATACGCGTTCGGTGGTCAAATGCGCCAGTTCACCCTCGTCTGTCATGGCGCGCATCAGCGCCATGGTCTCATCGGCAATGCGAAAACTGAGATGCGCATAGCGGGCAGCAAAGCGCGCAACGCGCAGAACGCGTAAAGGATCTTCGCCAAAGGCGGGGGAGACATGGCGCAGGACCCGATTGTGCAGATCTCGCTGACCATTGAAAGGATCGATGATGTTGCCGTTTTCATCCTGTGCGAGGGCGTTAACGGTTAAGTCGCGGCGCAGCAAATCTTGCTCAAGCGTAACGTCTGGTGCCGCATGGACAGTGAATCCTGTATAGCCGACGCCCGATTTGCGCTCGGTGCGTGCCAGGGCATACTCTTCGTGGCTTTTCGGGTGCAGGAACACAGGAAAATCACGGCCTACCTGTTGGTAGCCCGCGTTGAGCATCTCTTCCGGCGTGGCGCCGACTACCACCCAGTCTCTGTCTTTGACTGGCAGGCCTAACAACGTATCGCGTACTGCACCACCGACCAGATAACTCTTCACCCGCCACTCCTCTCACTTATTTTGCCGACAGATAATACGTAAGTGTAGAGAAGATGGCTAATGTGCTTAGTTCATCCAGCGATCTTTGCGTTTGCGGGTGGGGATCATATGCGGCAACACCAGGCCCAGTAACAGGCCTGCGCCCAGCACGCCGCCGCCATACATAAACCATTGCATAATGATGGTGCGCTGTTTGTCATCCAGTTGCAGATTGGCGGCATTCACTTTTTTTTGCGCCACAATTAACTCGTTTTTGAGTTTCTGATTTTCATCTTTCAGGCTGCTAATGACCCCATCGCTCTGCGCGACTTTCTGCTGCATCTCGGCAGTGCGCTGGTTCCAGGTATTGTCGATATTGTTGAGTTTATCGGTCAGCGTTTTGACCTGGTTTTCCAGTTCCGGTACGCGGGTGCGCAGGCTGGGCTGGGTATTCAGTTCTTTGAGAGGGATCCACGCGGTACGCCCGGTGCTATCGCGCACCTGACCATAATCGCTATTGGATTGCAGCAGGGTCACTTCCTCGCCGGCATTCACCGTGCCCACAAGGCGGTAATTATCTCCCGGTCCGCTACGGACCCAGGTATTCAGTTCGTCGGAAACATAACGTTTTTCCTCAGCGTGGGTTCCCAGGGACACGCTAAGCGCAAATAAGGTCAATCCAATCAGGCGTAATTTTGGCATCAGGTAGTCGTTATTTCCATTGGACGTGAAGGGTCAACAGTGACCACAGTCTGACGATACCCTGCTGTTGGCATCAATCGGAATCTTCCGGGTCAAACTGCGCACTTATGCGAACTTTTGCTCCAGCCAGTTTGCGCATTGCATGGCAATTTGGCGCAAAATACTATCTACTGACAAACATCGGGCGCGTTAGTTCGCCGAAATTTTCACTGATGTGACATAACCATAAGTGCAAGGCCATGGCTCAGGAAATCGAATTAAAGTTTATCGTGAATAGCGACAGCGTGGAAACGCTTCGCCAACATCTCCATACGCTGACCGACGAACATGTCGCACCCAGCCAGCTACTGAACATCTATTATGAAACGCCGGACAACTGGCTGCGTGGCCACGATATGGGGCTGCGTATTCGCGGTTTTGACGGCAAATATGAGATGACGATGAAAATCGCCGGTCGGGTGATCGGCGGTTTACATCAACGCCCGGAATACAACATTCCGCTGGAAAAAGCCGAGCTTGACCTGGCGCGTTTCCCGGCAGAAGTGTGGCCGGAAGGCTCTCTGCCTGCTGACTTACAGGCGCAGACTCACCCGCTGTTTAGCACCGATTTCTGGCGCGAAAAATGGCTGGTGACCGTGGGCGACAGTCGCATTGAGATTGCTCTTGATTTAGGCGAAGTCAAAGCCGGTGAATTTGCCGAGCCGATTTGCGAACTGGAGCTTGAACTGCTGAGTGGCGATCCATCGGATATCCTTAAGCTGGCGCGCCAGCTCGTCACGCTCTCAGGGTTACGTCAGGGAAGTCTGAGCAAAGCGGCGCGCGGTTATCATCTGGCGCAGGGCAATACGCCACGTGAAATTCACCCGACGCCGATTCTGCAACCAGTAGCGAAAGCCAGCGTAGAGCAGGGTTTCGCCGCCGCGCTGGAGCTGGCGCTGTCGCAATGGCAGTACCACGAAGAGTTATGGATCCGGGGGAATAACCGCGCAAAAGACGATGTACTGCGCGCCATTGCGCTGCTGCGTCATACTCTGGTGCTGTTTGGCGGTATTGTGCCGCGTAAAGCGAGCGCTCACTTACGTGATTTACTGACGCAAGCTGAAGCCACCATCACCTCTGCGGTCTCCGCCGAGACAGCCGTCTGGAGCACGCCATCAGCCATGGCAAAACTGGTGCTGACAGAATGGTTGGTGAGCCAAGGCTGGCGTGCTTTCCTGGATGAAAAAGCACAGGCGAAGTTTGCCGATTCGTTTAAACGCTTTGCGGATGTTCACCTCTCGCGCACCGCCGCTGAGCTGAAAAAAACGTTTGCTCAACCGCTTGGCGACAGCTATCGCGACCAGTTGCCGCGCCTGGCGCGGGATATCGACAGCGCGTTGCTGCTGGCCGGTTTTTACGATCGCGCACTGGCGATTGAATGGCTGGAAAATTGGCAAGGGCTGTATCACGCCATTGAAACCCGCCAAATCATCGAAATTGAACATTTCCGTAATACCGCCATTAACCAGCCACCGTTCTGGTTACACAGCGGGAAACGCTAACTAAAGGATATTTCGGATGTCGCACGCCTCACCGTTATCGCAACACTGGCAGACGGTACTCACTCGTCTGCCGGAATCCTTAGCTGCGAAGCCACTAAGCACACAGGCGCAGTCAGTGCTCACTTTTAGTGACTTTGTTCAGGATGCGATCATCGCGCATCCGGCGTGGTTAGCGGAGCTTGAAAGCGCGCCGCCGCAGGCTGACGAGTGGCGGCACTATGCCTCCATGTTGCAAAGCGTGTTGCAGGACGTTGCGGATGAAGCATCGCTGATGCGGGCATTGCGGCAGTTTCGCCGCCGCGTAATGGTGCGTATTGCCTGGGCTCAGGCGCTGCGACTGACAGCGGAAGAAGACATTCTTCAGCAGTTAAGCGTGCTGGCGGAAACGCTGATTGTTGCGGCGCGAGACTGGCTCTACGATGCCTGCTGCCGCGAATGGGGCACGCCGTGCAATACGCAGGGTGTTGCGCAGCCGATGCTGGTGCTGGGAATGGGGAAACTCGGCGGCGGCGAACTGAACTTCTCGTCTGATATTGATTTGATTTTTGCCTGGCCGGAAAACGGTGCTACCCGTGGCGGCAGGCGGGAGCTGGATAATGCGCAGTTTTTCACGCGTCTCGGCCAGCGGCTGATTAAAGTGCTCGATCAACCCACGCAGGATGGATTTGTCTACCGCGTGGATATGCGGCTGCGTCCCTTTGGCGACAGCGGCCCGCTGGTGCTCAGCTTTGCCGCGCTGGAGGATTATTACCAGGAGCAGGGGCGCGACTGGGAGCGCTATGCCATGGTCAAAGCGCGGATCATGGGGGATGACGACGGCGATCACGCCAGGGAGTTGCGGGCGATGCTGCGGCCCTTTGTCTTCCGCCGTTATATCGATTTTAGCGTCATTCAGTCGCTGCGTAATATGAAGGGCATGATTGCCCGTGAAGTGCGTCGCCGTGGTTTGAAAGACAACATCAAGCTGGGCGCTGGCGGCATTCGCGAAATCGAATTTATCGTCCAAGTGTTTCAGCTGATCCGCGGTGGTCGCGAACCGGCGCTGCAATCCCGTTCGTTGCTGCCGACGCTGGCGGCAATTGATCAGTTGCGCTTGTTGCCGGAGGGCGAAGCCACCACCCTGCGTGAAGCCTATCTCTGGCTACGCCGGCTGGAAAACCTGCTGCAAAGTATTAATGACGAACAGACACAGACGCTGCCGGGTGATGAACTGAATCGGTCGCGACTCGCCTGGGGAATGGGCGTTCCCGACTGGGAAGCGCTCAGTTGTGCGCTGGAAACCCATATGGCGGCGGTACGACGCATTTTTAATGCGTTGATTGGCGATGATGAAACGGATTCGCCGGAAGATACCCTGTCTGAACACTGGCGCGAACTGTGGCAGGACGCGCTGCAGGAAGATGACACCACACCTGCGCTGGCGCACCTCTCTGATGACGATCGCCATCGCGTGCTGGCGTTGATTGCCGATTTTCGCAAAGAACTTGATAAACGCACCATTGGGCCGCGTGGTCGTCAGGTGCTCGACCATTTGATGCCGCACTTGCTCAGCGATGTGTGCTCGCGTGATGATGCCCCGGTGCCGTTGTCGCGCCTGACGCCGCTACTGACCGGCATTATTACCCGAACGACCTACCTTGAGCTGTTGAGTGAATTCCCCGGTGCGCTGAAGCATTTGATCTCGCTGTGCGCGGCATCGCCGATGGTCGCCAGCCAGTTGGCGCGTTATCCGATACTGCTGGATGAACTGCTCGATCCCAACACGCTGTATCAGCCCACGGCAATGAATGCGTACCGCGATGAGCTGCGGCAATATTTACTGCGCGTGCCTGAAGATGATGAAGAGCAACAGCTCGAAGCGGTGCGCCAGTTTAAACAGGCCCAATTGTTGCGCGTAGCGGCGGCGGACATTGCCGGAACGCTGCCGGTGATGAAGGTGAGCGATCATCTGACCTGGCTGGCAGAAGCGATTATCGATGCGGTGGTGCAGCAGGCGTGGGGGCAAATGGTGGCCCGTTATGGCCAGCCGACGCACCTGCGCGAGCGCGAAGGGCGCGGTTTTGCCGTGGTGGGATACGGTAAGCTGGGGGGCTGGGAACTGGGCTACAGTTCCGATCTCGATCTGGTGTTCTTACATGATTGCCCACCGGATGCCATGACCGATGGCGAACGGGAAATTGATGGTCGTCAGTTTTATCTGCGTCTTGCCCAGCGAGTCATGCACCTGTTCAGCACCCGCACATCGTCCGGCATCCTTTACGAAGTCGACGCCCGTCTGCGCCCATCCGGCGCGGCAGGTATGCTGGTGACGACGACGGAATCGTTCGCGGATTACCAGAAAAACGAAGCCTGGACGTGGGAGCATCAGGCGCTGGCGCGTGCGCGCGTGGTGTACGGCGATCCGCAACTGACCGCCGATTTTGACGCTATTCGTCGCGATATTCTGATGACTCCACGTGACGGGGAGACGTTGCAAACCGAAGTGCGTGAGATGCGGGAAAAGATGCGTGCGCATCTCGGCAACAAACATAAAGATCGCTTCGACCTGAAAGCAGATGAAGGCGGTATTACAGATATCGAGTTTATCGCGCAGTATCTGGTGCTGCGATACGCGCATGACAAACCGAAGCTGACACGCTGGTCGGATAATGTACGCATCCTCGAAGGGCTTGCGCAAAACGGCATTATGGATGAGCAAGAAGCGCTGGCGCTGACGCACGCTTACACCACGCTGCGTGATGAACTGCACCATCTTGCGTTGCAGGAGCTGCCGGGAAATGTCGCGCTCTCTTGTTTTGTCGCTGAGCGCGCTCTGATCAAAGCGAGCTGGGAGAAGTGGCTGGTGGAACCGTGCGCCCACGCGTAAGTGTGGTATTATCGCGCGCAAATTTTGTATCTCTCAGGAGACAGGAATGAAAGTAACGCTGCCAGAGTTTGAACAGGCCGGTGTCATGGTAGTGGGTGATGTGATGCTGGATCGCTACTGGTACGGCCCAACAAGCCGCATTTCTCCGGAAGCGCCAGTACCCGTGGTGAAGGTCGATACGATTGAAGAGCGCCCCGGCGGCGCGGCAAACGTGGCGATGAACATCGCATCGTTGGGTGCTACTGCACGTCTGGTCGGGCTGACCGGTATTGACGATGCGGCGCGGGCGCTCAGTAAGGCGCTGGCGGACGTTAACGTTAAATGCGACTTTGTTTCTGTTCCGACGCATCCGACGATCACCAAGCTGCGCGTGCTTTCCCGCAACCAGCAACTGATCCGTCTCGATTTTGAAGAAGGGTTTGATGGCGTTGACCCGCAACCGATGCACGATCGCATTAGCCAGGCGCTGGGCAACGTTGGCGCGCTGGTGCTGTCTGATTATGCCAAAGGCGCACTGGTCAGCGTCCGGCAGATGATTACGCTTGCGCGCAACGCAGGTGTACCGGTGCTTATCGATCCGAAAGGCACCGATTTCGAACGCTATCGCGGCGCAACGCTGCTGACGCCTAACTTATCCGAGTTCGAGGCCGTCGTGGGTAAATGCAAAAGCGAAGCGGAGATTGTTGAGCGCGGCATGAAATTGATCGCTGACTATGAGCTGTCGGCGCTTCTGGTGACCCGGTCCGAACAGGGCATGACACTGCTGCAACCGGGTAAAGCGCCACTGCATATGCCAACCCAGGCGCAGGAAGTGTATGACGTGACCGGTGCTGGCGATACGGTCATCGGCGTTCTTGCGGCAACGCTGGCGTCGGGCAATTCTCTGGAAGAAGCCTGCTACTTCGCGAACGCGGCGGCGGGTGTGGTGGTCGGTAAACTCGGTACTTCAACCGTGACGCCGATTGAGCTGGAGAACGCGGTGCGTGGTCGTGCGGAAACCGGTTTTGGCGTGATGACGGAAGCGGAGCTGAAAGAGGCTGTTGCTGCAGCGCGTAAGCGTGGTGAGAAAGTCGTGATGACCAATGGCGTTTTCGACATCCTGCATGCCGGGCACGTCTCTTATCTGGCGAATGCGCGGAAACTCGGCGATCGTCTGATTGTTGCGGTGAACAGTGATGCGTCCACTCGACGCCTGAAAGGCGACACCCGTCCGGTGAACCCGCTGGAGCAGCGCATGATTGTGCTGAGCGCGCTGGAAGCGGTGGATTGGGTGGTTTCGTTTGAAGAAGATACGCCGCAGCGTCTGATTGCCGGGATCCTGCCGGATCTGCTGGTAAAAGGCGGTGACTACCAGCCGGAGCAAATTGCCGGTAGCAAAGAGGTCTGGGCCAACGGCGGTGAAGTACTGGTGCTCAACTTTGAAGACGGTTGTTCAACCACCAATATCATCAAAAAAATCCAGAAACAGGGTGATTAAACCCTCTAATAGCGCTCTTTGCCAGGCAAAGAGCGCGTCGTATTACGCGTGATCGTCAACCGGCGGAATAGCAGGCGCGGGTTTCACTTCGGTGTTTTTTCCCTGATTCTCCAGTTCGCTAAGGCGCTGTTCCAGTAAAGCCAGCTTCTCACGTGTGCGCAGCAGCACCTGCGTTTGCACGTCAAACTCTTCACGGCTTACCAGATCGAGGCGGGTTAACTGTGCCTGTAGCGTTTGACGGATCTTCTTCTCAACGTCTTCCCCGAACTCACGGATCCCTTTTGGCATGGATTCGTGAACCTGGCGCGCAATCTGTTCAATTTTTTTCGGGTCAATCATTTTGGGTTCCCTGCTCGGATGGGCTCATGCAGTCATTGTAGTGTGATAACCCCAGGTGATAAACCAGAATTGTTTGAAGCTTATGCATTGCCGAAGGTAATCAATGGCGTTATAGTTATTCCGCTTATTCTCAGGGCGGGGCGAAATTCCCCACCGGCGGTAAATCAGCGTACGCTGAAAGCCCGCGAGCGCTTCAGGTTAATGCCTGAAGGTCAGCAGATCCGGTGTAATTCCGGGGCCGACGGTTAAAGTCCGGATGGGAGAGAGTAACGATACTGCCGGGCATGATGCCCGCTCGCGTTATTTTTTTGCCGCTTTGCGACACTCCTAAGACTGCCCTGATTCTGGTAACCATAACTTTATTGAGGTCTTTTACCATGAATCAGACGCTGCTTTCTTCTTTTGGCACGCCTTTCCAACGTATTGAAAACGCACTCGCCGCACTGCGCGAAGGCCGGGGTGTAATGGTGCTCGATGACGAGGACCGTGAAAACGAAGGCGATATGATTTTCGCCGCCGAAACCATGACCGTTGAGCAGATGGCGCTGACTATCCGTCACGGTAGTGGGATTGTCTGTTTATGCCTGACTGACGAACGCCGTAAACAACTCGATCTGCCCATGATGGTCGAGAACAATACCAGCGCCTATGGCACCGGTTTTACCGTCACTATTGAAGCCGCTCACGGCGTCACCACCGGTGTTTCCGCTGCTGACCGTATTACGACCGTTCGCGCGGCGATTGCAGACGGTGCTAAACCGTCTGACCTGAACCGTCCTGGTCACGTCTTCCCACTGCGGGCGCAACCGGGTGGTGTTCTGACCCGTGGCGGTCATACCGAAGCCACTATCGATTTAGTCACGCTGGCCGGGTTTAAACCGGCGGGTGTGCTGTGTGAATTAACCAATGACGATGGCTCTATGGCCCGTGCGCCGGAGTGCATCGCGTTTGCTAAGCAACACAATATGGCGGTTGTGACGATTGAAGACCTCGTGGCATACCGTCAGGAGCATGAGCGCAAAGCCAGCTAATTGTTGCCGTTAACGCTAAAAATCCGAAGTCGCTGGCTTCGGATTTTTTTTGCCTGTCCTGTATCAAACTTTGTTGCACTTCTCATGCTCACACGTTGAAATCTTAGGCCTCTACTTATAAAGTGGTAATGGCGTTATCTGATGTGAGTAATGGGTTTGAATTCACCTAATCCGTTAAATTAAAAAGATTTTTAATGATTCTGCGTTGTGTTTTTTGCCAAATAGAGTCATGGAGTCGCGATGTTTATTTCCTGGTATTGGCTACTGCTTATTGTTCTGGTCCTCGTTGTCTATATTCATGCGCTTAAACGCAACAATAAAGCCTGTCGCCACGACCGCGATGCGCTATACACAGCTTATCAGCGTGTGCTTGATGAGTTGAAGAAAATCAGCGGTGCCAGGCAGGGCGAGTAGCAGCGCTACCCGTCCATGGTGGCAGGCGGTCGGCTTAACCGCCAATTCCCATCGCCTGAAGGGCGACCAGACTTAATCCCATCACCGACATACCACACAGTACGCCATAGCTCGGGTTATTATTCGGGTCTATTTCTTTTGCCAGGGGCATAAGCTCATCTACAGAAAGCGCAACCATAATCCCCGCGACAGCAGCCATGATTGCAGCCATCACCACCGGTGACACCAGGCTACCGAGGATCAACCACGCCAGTACGCCGCCGATAATTTCCGCCAGACCCGAAATGCCGGCCCAGAAGATAGCAGTACGTTTGGAACCCGTAGCGGCATAGACCGGGCCGGCAACCGCAAGTCCTTCAGGAATATTGTGCAATGCCACCGCAAAAGCGATGCCGAACCCCAACTCCAGATCGTTGCTGGCGGTGACATACGTGGCGATCCCTTCCGGAAAGTTATGCAGACTGATACCGAGCGTCAGCAGAATGGCGGTACGGCGGATGCCGCGCGGGAAGCTGTGTTGTGTACCCTGCATTAAGTCCTGCGGGTGGGCGTGAGGCAGCATGCGATCCAGCGCAAAGTAACCCAGCAACCCGACAACAAACATGCCATAGCCCAGCATGGGCGACATATTCTCTGTTGCCAGCGCGGCGGGAAGCATCTCCATCAGCGAGATGAGCAACATAATTCCGGCGGCAAAACCAAGCGAAAACGCCAGTACGCGATTAGAGGGTTTCTGGCCTAACACGCCGAGGATCGCGCCAATAAAGGTGGCAGCGCCTGCCAGTAAGGTCAGGATTAGGGGCACTGACATGCATAACTCCTTTATGATAATGATTCTCATTAATGTATGTTTTCACGTTGCGAAAAGCGAGGCGGGCGCGCCATCTTTACGCATTCCTTACATTCAAAATTACTGAAGATCTTCATCATGGTTATCAGAGTTCTTCGTCTACTGAAAAGGCGTAATGTAGTGCTATCAAATTGTCACACTCTGTAAGGATATCACCATGTCAGCACCCCGTATGCCAGCGCTGTTTTTGGGCCACGGTAGTCCAATGAATGTTCTGGAAGATAACATTTATACCCGTGCCTGGGGGGAACTGGGCGAAACACTGCCGCGCCCGAAAGCGATTGTAGTGGTATCCGCCCACTGGTTTACGCGTGGCACGGGCGTGACGGCGATGGAAGCACCGAAAACGATCCATGATTTTGGCGGTTTCCCGCAGGCGCTGTATGACACGCATTATCCGGCGCCGGGTTCACCAGAATTAGCACAGCATTTGGTTGAACTGTTGGCACCGGTGCCGGTGGTGCTCGACAAAGAAGCCTGGGGTTTCGACCACGGTTCATGGGGAGTATTAATAAAAATGTACCCCAATGCGGATATCCCGATGGTGCAACTGAGTGTGGACAGCACTAAACCCGCAGCATGGCATCTTGAGATGGGGCGTAAACTGGCGACGTTGCGTGACGAGGGCATTATGCTGGTTGCCAGTGGTAACGTCGTGCACAACTTGAGAACAGCGCGTTGGCACGGTGAGAATACGCCATACCCGTGGGCAACGTCGTTCAATGACTTTGTGAAAGAGAATCTGACCTGGCAGGGACCGGCTGAGCAACATCCGCTGGTCAACTACCTTGACCATGAAGGCGGTTCGTTATCGAACCCGACGCCGGAGCACTTCTTGCCACTGTTGTACGTACTTGGCGCGTGGGACGGTAAAGAGCCAGTATCGATCCCGGTTGATGGCATTGAGATGGGCTCTCTCAGCATGCTTTCCGTTCAGGTTGGTTAACCCAATGGCGCGTAATGCGCCATTTTTGTTTGTGCTTTCATCCCGAAAGTAGAGAAATACGAGGTGGATCTCAAAAAACGGATACTGAAATGCCGTTTTTTTGAAAATAAAAAGATGTTCGCTGCAAAAATGAAACGCTGTGCTGAATTTAGCAATTTTTTGTGAACAGCATCGTCGCAATAACGCCATCGAGTGACTACTCTTCAGAGTGTCTACTGTCTCAGATATACCCATAAAAAACGTTTACCGTAATACCACGAACGCCTTGTTCGCGGTCGACCTTTTTTTCTAAAAATCAGACCCTCTGGAGACACGGAAATATGAACTCAGCAAAAACCTTACTGAAAGTATGTATTAGTTCCGCTCTGTTGTTTATCTCCCACGCCTCTTTAGCTCAGACCTTCCGCGCAGCTGACGTCCATCCTGCTGACTATCCTAATGTTGTTGCTGTTAAGCATATGGGAGAGAAGTTAAGCGCAGCGACAAACGGACGACTGGATATTAAAACGTTTCCTGGCGGCGTATTAGGTGACGAAAAACAGGTGATTGAACAAGCGCAGATTGGCGCAATTGATATTATTCGCGTATCGATGACGCCGGTGGCGGCGATACTCCCCGAGATTAATGTCTTTACGCTGCCCTATATTTTCCGCGATGAAGATCATATGCACAAAGTGCTCGATGGGATGATTGGCCAGGAAATTGGTGGTCGTTTGTCTGACAGCAGTAAATCCCGATTGATCTTTCTTGGCTGGATGGATGCCGGTACGCGTAATTTAATCACCAAAGCGCCGGTAAACAATGCTGAGGATCTAAAAGGAATGAAGATCCGTGTTCAGGGCAGTCCAATCGCACTCGATACGCTGAAGGCAATGGGGGCGAACTCCGTGGCTATGGGGGTGAGCGAAGTGTTTAGCGGTATGCAGACCGGGGTGATTGATGGTACGGAAAACAACCCACCGACTTTTGTTGCGCATAATTATCTTCCGGTTGTCAAAAATTACACCTGGAGCAAACACTTTATTATTCCTGAGCTGTTTTTATTCTCTAAGCCGAAATGGGATAAATTGAAAAAAGAGGATCAGGAATTAATTCTTAAACTGGCGAAAGAGGCTCAGGTTGAGCAGCGGGCATTGTGGAAAACGTATAATGAAAAATCCCTGGAGGCGATGAAAGCCGGAGGTGTGAAATTTCACGATATCGATACAGCCGTCTTTTATAAAGCCACTCAACCGGTTCGCGATAAATATGGAAAAGAACACCAGGATTTAATTACCCGGATTCAGCAAGTGCAATAACGTTTAACGGGCAGGGGCGGCCTTGCCCAAATAACGTGTTTCCGTATTGCTGTTTTCAATCTTCTCCGGGGAAACAATTATGGGTGAACGCTATTCGATATTGATGGATATTCTTTACCGGGTTTCAATGTGGGTTGCCGGGCTGGCGCTGTTAATTATGGTTGCCATTATTCCTGTGGGGATTTTTGCCCGCTATGTGATGAACAGTGCGTTGTCCTGGCCGGAACCGGTGGCCATTATCTGCATGGTGACATTTACCTTCGTCGGTGCAGCCGTGAGTTACCGTGCGGGGTCGCATATCGCTGTCAGCATGGTAACGGATCGCCTGAGCGAACCTGCGCGCAAAGCCTGCTCCATTGTGGCGGATCTGATGTTGATGGCTATCAGCCTGTTTATTCTCTGGTATAGCAGCGCGTTGTGTGCGGAGTTGTGGGAACAGCCGGTGGCGGAATTCCCGCTGTTCACCGCAGGTGAGAGCTACCTGCCGCTTCCTGTCGGTTCGGCGATTACTCTCCTGTTTATTATCGAGAAGATGCTTTTTGGCGCGCAGTACCACCGCCAGGTGGTACTGCTGGGTTCGTCGAGCTGATCCGGTAAGGAAAGTTTATGGATGCATTTATTCTTGTCTTTACGTTAGCCATTATGCTGGCGGTGGGCGTTCCGGTGGCATACGCCGTTGGGATCAGCGCAGTACTGGGGGCGTGGTATATCGATATTCCTCTGGAAGCGGTGATGATCCAGCTCACCAATGGCGTCAACAAATTCTCACTGCTGGCGATCCCGTTCTTTATTCTGGCGGGGGCGATCATGGCCGAAGGCGGTATTGCCCGTCGGCTCGTGAATTTCGCTTATATCTTTGTCGGTTTTATTCGCGGCGGTCTGTCGCTGGTAAATATCGTGGCCTCAACATTTTTTGGTGCCATTTCCGGATCGTCGGTGGCGGATACCGCCTCAATTGGTTCGGTGATGATCCCGGAGATGGACAAAAAAGGCTACCCGCGGGATTTTGCCGCCGCGGTGACAGCCAGCGGATCGGTGCAGGCGATTTTAACGCCGCCCAGCCACAACTCAGTGATCTACTCACTGGCAACGGGCGGCACGGTCTCCATTGCGGCGCTCTTCATTGCCGGGATCCTGCCTGGATTACTGCTGAGTTTTACCCTGATGGTGATGTGCGTGGCCTTTGCGCATAAACGTGGTTACCCAAAAGGGGAACGCGTGCCGTTTCGCCAGGCGTTAAAGATATTTGCGGATACGCTCTGGGGTCTGATGACGGTGGTGATCATTATGGGCGGGATCCTCTCCGGGATCTTTACCGCTACAGAATCGGCGGCGATCGCCTGCTTATGGGCATTTTTCGTCACCATGTTTATCTACCGTGATTACAAATGGTCAGAACTGCCCAGGCTGATGTACCGCACTGTAAAGACGGTGACCATTGTGATGATCCTGATCGGGTTTGCCGCGGCGTTTGGTGCCGTAATGACCTATATGCAACTGCCGGGGCGGATCACGGAAGCCTTTACCAGCATCTCCGATAACAAGTATGTGATCCTGATGTGCATTAACATCATGCTGTTGCTGCTGGGTACATTGATGGATATGGCACCGCTGATCCTTATCCTCACGCCAGTACTGTTGCCAGTGACGAATGCGTTGGGCATTGATCCGGTGCATTTCGGCATGATCATGTTAGTTAACCTTGGGATCGGGCTGATTACGCCACCCGTTGGATCGGTACTGTTCGTGGCAAGCGCGGTGAGTAAACAGAAGATTGAGCAGGTGGTGAGAGCCATGCTGCCGTTCTATGCCGTTCTGTTTGTTGTGCTGATGTTGGTGACCTATATTCCGGCGATCTCACTCTTTCTGCCGACGCTGTTTGGTGTGATGTGAGGGAATAAAAAACCCGGCGCGGATGGCCGGGTTTTCGCTTATTCAACAAAGATATGGGGATAAAAACGCGACAGATCCTGGGTGATCAGCGCGCGGTCTTCACGGATGCCAATCCCGGCAGGCTGATCGTTAATAAGCCAGCTGCCAATCAGGGTATAGCTGTCGCCAAATTTCGGCAGCGGACAGAACTGCTGCACAATCATTCCCTCTTCGCCGTAGGGGCCTTCAACGGATTCCAGCGTTTTGCCATTCTCAATAATTGACACATTAGCGCCTTCGCGGGAGAAAATTGGCTTAACGACGTATTTTTCCATTTCCGGGTGCGGATCTTCAGCGAAATACGCGGGCAGCAGATTCGGATGATCCGGGAACATTTCCCATAACATCGGCAACAGCGCTTTGTTGGAAATAATGCTCTTCCATGCCGGTTCCAGCCAGCGTACACCCGCGTCTTCCAGCTTGGTGGAGAAGACTTCACGCAGCATAAATTCCCACGGATAGAGCTTGAAGAGATTGCCAATAACCTGATCCTGCAGATCGCTGAACTGGCCTTTTTCCCCGAGGCCAATATCCTCAATATAGAGAAAATCCGTTGCCAGCTCCGCTTCCGCTGCGCAATCCTGCAAATACTGCACTGTACCGCGATCTTCAACGGTATCGCGACAGCAGGTGAAATGCAGCAACTGGAAGCCGTGCTGCTCACGCAGCTCTGCAAAACGCGCAATCAGCTTTTCCTGCAGGCTGTTAAATTGATCGCTGCCTTCCGGTAACAACCCGGCATTGAGCTGATCTTCCAGCCAGATCCACTGAAAAAACGACGCTTCGTATAAAGATGTTGGCGTATCGGCGTTATTTTCCAGCAGCTTGGGTTCATTCACGCCATCCCAGGCCAAATCCAGGCGTGAATAGAGCGATGGCTGGCGCGTGGCCCATGACTGACGCACAAAACCCCAGGTGTGCTTCGGAATGCGGAACTTCGCCATCAGCGCATCGCTGGCAACGACCTTTTCCACCACTTTCAGGCACATCTGGTGCAGCTCTGCGGTCACGTCTTCGAGCTTCTCGACCTGGGCAAGCGTCAGCTTGTAATACGCCTCTTCACACCAGTAGGGTTCGCCATACATGGTATGAAAATTGAAACCGTATTCGGTGGCTTTTTCGCGCCAGTCCGGGCGCTCGGTAATGGTGACTCTTTCCATGACGATCAGCCACCCATTGAACGGGTTGGCGTGCCGCTAACGCGACGCTGCATGGTGTTCTGCTTCGCAACCGATTCGCCAAAACCGCCGCGCGTCACGGTGGTGGTGGTCGCCGGTTTAGGCGCCATTGCGGTTTTCGGCACGGTCATGGTACGGCCCGGCTGTGCTGCGCCGTAACCTTTACCGGATGCGTCGGTGTACTGACCGTAAGCCGGACTTGCCGGGTTGCGTGAACTGAACAACGGTTGCTGAGCAAACCCCGCGCCACCGCCCATCAGGCGGCCCATCATATAACCCGCCATCAGCGGCATCCAGAAGCTGCCGCTGGACTGCGCTTGCGCCTGGTTTTCCGGCGCGGTGCCGGCCTGTACCGGTGTTTTCTGGCATTGACCTTCACCAAATTCGGCGACGCAATCTTCGCGCGTGGCATATTTCGGCGCGGTGCGTTCTGCTTCTTTCAGGGCATTATTGTAGGCCGTGGTGCACTCGGCACTTTTACCCGGATTCGCCGACGAGCAATCATCGGCATTTTGGTACAGAGAAACCGTTTCGTCGCTTTTCTCACAGCCCGCCAGCATAAACACGGCGGTGACTGCCAGCGCAACCGGTGTCAGATGACGTGCGCCCCAGCTTTTGCGGAACGTCGCATGTTGAATGTTTTTTGTCCGTTTCATTTTTATCTTCCTGTGGACCCAAAGGCATAAACAGACGATCAGGATAGAGGATGAGGGGGGGAAGTGAAAGCAAGGAGGGGAGGCCTTTACGTTGCCTTACGTAAAAACGGGGGCTGTGTGCCCCCGTTGTGGAAAAGCGAAGAAAACAGCGATTAACGCTTAGCGCTGGTGCGCATGGCGGCAGGTTGTGCGTTACCGTTAAAGTTATCAACGGCGGCAGCCTGCTGCGCGTTTTCCGGCGCGACGCTTTCCGGTGAAGTGGAAATGGATTTACCCAAGGTGTTGTTGAGTGCAACCAGATCCTGTTCGTTCAACGAACCCAGCGCAGACTTAATATTAAGCTGGTTGATCAGGTAGTTATAACGCGCGCTGGAAAGCTGCTGTTTGGCGTTATACAGCGTGGTGGTCGCATCCAGCACATCCACAATGGTGCGTGTACCCACGGAGTAACCGGCTTCCATTGCATCCAGAGAACTCTGGGCGGACACCACCGCTTGTTTGTAAGCGTTGATGCTGCTAATGGAGGCATTCACGTTGTTGAACGAGGAACGCACGGTCTGCACAACGGAACGGTGTGTGCTTTCCAGTTGCTCACTGGAGCCCACAAAGTTGTATTGCGCCTGTTTCACCTGCGAGTTCACCTGACCACCCTGATACAGCGGCAGAGAGAAGCTCAGACCGACTTTGTTCTGGCCAGCGTCATTATCGTTATACTGCGCGCTGTTATTGGTTTTTGAGCCACTGTAAGAGGTATTCGACACGCCGGTTGAGGCGGTTAAATCCAGCGTCGGCAGATGGCCATCTTGCGCCTGGCGGATCTGCTCACGAGCCAGATCCTGATTCAGACGCGCCTGCAACAGCGACAAGTTGCGGCTTTCCGCTTCTTTCAGCAAGGCGTTAACCGGTTGTGGTTTTTCCGTTTTGAAGTTATCGATGTTCAGCGATGCCAGTTCCGGGTACTCGTTGCCGGTCACCTGACGCAGCGATTCAATCGCATTATCGAGGTTATTACGGGCGGTCACTTCGTTAGCCAGTACGGTATCGTATTGCGAACGGGCGTTTTGCACGTCGGTGATTGCCACCAGGCCGACGTTAAAACGCTGGGTGGTTTGATCCAACTGACGGTAGATCGACTGTTTCTGCGCTTCAGTGTAGGAAAGCGTATCAATGGCGCTTAACACGTTAAAATAAGCGGTAGCCGTGTTCAGGATCAGCGTTTGTTGGTCAGTCTGCCAGGTGACATCCTGAATACCCGCTGCTTTTTCCTGTAAGGTCAGTGCGCGCCATTTCGACATATCAAAAATGGTTTGCGTTAACTGGAGAGAGGCGCTGGTGACGTTTGAGTTCACACCCTTGCTGTCACGATAGCCGTTGCTGTAAGTGTAATCTGCACCCAAACCGAGCTGCGGCAGTAATGGGCTGCGCGCTTGGTTGATCTTTTCAAAAGCCGCATCGCGATCGGCTGCGGATTTGCGGAGATCGGGGTTGCTTAAACGCGCCTGCTGGTAAACCTGCAGCAGGTTTTCTGCCTGGCTCATGGCGCTGAAACCGGTCAAACTCAGGCCGATAAGGAGGGGGAGCAATTTCTTCATTTGCATTCCTTGTTGTGAAGCAGTACTAGCGCTGGTCTAAATTGGAAAAATATTCGCCGATTCTACCAGAGATTAGTGGCGCTAAAGCTTGGCGTAACGTGCCATTGACGGAAATTTGCCCCAATCTATCACATAGCGCTTGAAACGTTCGCTAAACAGGCTTGAAATCCACAGTTTGATCATTATTTTTCATGAGATACCGCCAATGAGTCAGTCAACATCATCTGCAGTGACTTTCACAAAAAACGATGTAGAAATTATTGCACGGGAAACGCTCTACAGCGGTTTTTTTTCGCTTGAATTATACCGTTTTCGCCACCGTTTATTTAATGGCGGAATGAGCGGTGAAGTGCGCCGTGAAATTTTTGAACGCGGCCACGCCGCAGTTTTGCTACCCTTTGACCCAGTGCGCGACGAAGTGGTGCTGATTGAACAGATCCGCATTGCCGCAATCGACACCAGCGAAACCCCGTGGTTGCTGGAAATGATCGCCGGAATGATCGAAGAAGGCGAAACTGATGAAGACGTCGCGCGCCGCGAAGCGATAGAAGAAGCGGGCTTGCACGTTGGACGCGTGAAAAAAGTATTGAGTTATCTGGCAAGCCCTGGCGGCACCAGCGAGCGCTCATCTGTAATGGTTGGCGAAGTGGACGCCACGCAGGCCGCAGGGATCCATGGTCTGGTGGATGAAAACGAAGATATTCGTGTTCAGGTGGTGAGCCGGGAGCAGGCTTACCAGTGGGTAGAAGAGGGGAAAATTGACAACGCAGCGTCTGTCATCGCCTTGCAATGGCTGCAACTGCATCATGAGAGCTTAAAAAACGAGTGGAAAAAATGAAGCGTTACACACCTGACTTTCCTGAAATGATGCGCCTGTGCGAGACCAATTTCGCCCAGTTGCGCCGCCTGTTGCCGCGTAATGATGCAGCGGGCGAAGCGGTAAGCTATCAGGTGACCAACGCGCAATACCGGTTAACGATAGTCGAATCCACCCGCTACACTACGCTGGTGGAAATTGAACAGACGGTGCCTGCCGTGAGCTACTGGAGCCTGCCTTCAATGACGGTGCGCCTCTACCATGACGCCATGGTGGCTGAAGTGTGTTCGAGCCAGCAGATCTTTCGCTTTAAAGCACGTTATGATTATCCGAATAAAAAGTTGCATCAACGCGACGAAAAGCATCAAATTAATCAGTTTCTGGCCGACTGGCTACGTTACTGTTTAGCACATGGAGCAATGGCGATTCCGGTTTGTTAGCGTAGTGAAACCTAAGGACACCATTTGGAAAGCCTGTTAAACCTTTCTCTGGCTGGTGAGGCCAGGGTCAGGATATTACAAATTACCGACTCTCACCTGTTTGCCGAAAAGCATGAAACGCTGTTAGGGGTGAATACCTGGGAGAGCTACCAGGCGGTACTGGACGCGATTAAAGCTCAACAGCGCGGATGCGATCTTATTGTCGCCACCGGCGACCTGGCGCAGGATCATACCGCTGCGGCTTATCAGCACTTTGCTGAAGGCATCGCAAGCTTTAACGTGCCCTGCGTCTGGCTGCCGGGAAACCACGATTTTCAACCTGCGATGTACAGCGCGCTGCAAGAAGCGGGGATTTCCCCGGCGAAACGTGTTTTCGTTGGTGATAGCTGGCAAATCCTGCTGCTCGACAGCCAGGTGTTCGGCGTTCCGCACGGTGAGCTAAGTGAGTTCCAACTTGACTGGCTTGAGCAAAAGCTTGCCGCCAGTCCGGATCGGCACACCTTGCTGCTACTGCATCATCATCCGTTGCCGTCAGGGTGTAGCTGGCTCGATCAGCACAGCCTGCGCAATGCCGGTGAGCTTAACAACGTATTGCAGCGTTTCCCGAAAGTACGGCATCTGCTGTGCGGGCATATTCATCAGGAGCTGGATCTCGACTGGAATGGCCGCCGCCTGCTGGCGACGCCATCAACCTGCGTTCAGTTCAAGCCGCACTGCGCTAATTTCACGCTCGATACCATCGCGCCAGGTTGGCGCTGGCTGGACCTGCACGCCGACGGCACCCTGCACACGGAAGTTTGCCGCCTGCAAAGCACGAAATTCAGTCCGGACACGGCGTCGGAAGGATACTGATGTCTACGCTTCTCTATCTGCATGGCTTTAACAGCTCGCCGCGTTCTGCCAAGGCGACGCAGCTTTCGCAGTGGCTGGCGCAAAACCATCCCGAGATTGACATTATTGTGCCGCAATTACCGCCTTATCCTGCCGCGGCGGCGGAACTGGTTGAATCACTGGTGATGGCGCAGGGCGGAAAACAGCTTGGTATAGTAGGTTCGTCGCTGGGCGGCTATTTTGCGACCTGGCTTTCGCAGTGTTTTATGTTGCCCGCGGTCGTGGTTAATCCGGCGGTGCGGCCCTTTGAATTGCTGGCGGATTTCCTCGGTAATAACGAGAACCCCTACACGGGGCAACAATATGTGCTAGAGTCTCGCCATATTTACGAGCTCAAAGTGATGCAAGTTGACCCGCTCGAAGCGCCGGATCTTATCTGGTTGCTGCAACAAACCGGGGACGAAGTGCTGGATTACCGCCAGGCTGTGGCATATTACGACGCATGCCGCCAGACTGTGGAAGAGGGCGGAAACCATGCCTTTGTAGGCTTTGAGAATCATTTCACACAGATTATCGAGTTCCTTGGGCTGTGTTGAGCTCACCAGGAAACGATGCGGTCACTATCTACGAACAAACCATGACGCAATCCTATAATGCTGATGCCATAGAGGTACTCACCGGGCTTGAGCCGGTTCGCCGCCGTCCGGGGATGTACACCGATACCACACGCCCTAACCATCTGGGTCAGGAAGTTATTGATAACAGCGTGGATGAAGCGCTGGCGGGCCACGCCAAGCGTGTGGACGTGATCCTGCATGCGGATCAGTCGCTGGAAGTTATCGACGACGGGCGCGGCATGCCGGTGGATATCCACCCGGAAGAGGGGGTTCCGGCAGTTGAACTGATCCTCTGCCGTCTGCACGCGGGCGGTAAATTCTCCAATAAAAACTACCAGTTCTCCGGTGGCTTGCACGGTGTCGGAATTTCAGTGGTAAACGCCCTGTCCCGCCGTGTAGAAGTCACCGTCAGGCGTGATGGGCAAGTCTACAGCATCGCCTTTGAAAACGGCGAAAAAGTGCAGGATTTGCAGGTTATCGGCACTTGCGGCAAACGCAACACCGGTACCAGCGTCCACTTCTGGCCGGATGAATCTTTCTTCGATAGCCCGCGTTTCTCTGTCTCCCGCCTGACGCATTTACTGAAGGCGAAAGCGGTGCTCTGTCCGGGCGTGGAAATCACCTTCAAAGATGAAGTGAACAACGCGGAGCAGCGCTGGTGTTACCAGGATGGTCTCAACGACTACCTGAGCGAGGCGGTTAACGGCCTGCCTACGCTGCCGGAAAAACCCTTTATTGGCACCTTCTCCGCAGAGACAGAAGCGGTGGACTGGGCGCTGCTGTGGCTGCCGGAAGGCGGTGAACTGCTAACGGAAAGCTACGTTAACCTCATCCCAACCATGCAGGGCGGCACGCACGTTAACGGCTTGCGTCAGGGGTTGCTGGACGCTATGCGTGAGTTCTGCGAATACCGCAATATTCTGCCGCGCGGCGTGAAGCTCTCCGCTGAAGATATCTGGGATCGTTGTGCGTATGTGCTGTCTGTAAAAATGCAGGATCCGCAGTTTGCCGGGCAGACCAAAGAGCGTTTGTCGTCCCGTCAGTGCGCCGCGTTTGTTTCCGGCGTGGTGAAAGACGCATTCAGCCTGTGGCTGAACCAGAATATCCAGCTGGCTGAACTGCTGGCGGAAATGGCGATCTCCAGCGCGCAGCGACGTATGCGTGCCGCCAAAAAAGTGGTGCGTAAGAAACTCACCAGCGGTCCGGCGTTACCGGGCAAGCTGGCAGACTGTACTGCGCAGGACCTGAGCCGTACTGAACTGTTCCTGGTGGAGGGGGATTCCGCAGGCGGATCCGCCAAACAGGCGCGCGATCGTGAGTATCAGGCGATCATGCCGCTGAAAGGGAAGATCCTGAACACATGGGAAGTCTCTTCCGATGAGGTTCTCGCCTCCCAGGAAGTCCACGATATTTCGGTGGCGATCGGCATCGATCCGGACAGCGACGATCTCAGCCAGTTGCGCTACGGCAAGATCTGTATCCTCGCGGATGCGGATTCCGACGGTTTACACATTGCCACACTGCTGTGTGCGCTGTTTGTCAAACACTTCCGCGCGTTGGTGAAAAACGGTCACGTTCATGTGGCGCTGCCGCCGCTGTACCGTATCGATCTCGGTAAAGAGGTCTATTACGCGCTGACGGAAGAGGAAAAAACTGGCGTGCTGGAGCAGTTAAAACGCAAAAAGGGCAAACCGAATGTGCAGCGCTTTAAAGGGCTGGGCGAAATGAACCCGATGCAGTTGCGTGAAACGACGCTTGATCCGAATACCCGCCGCCTGGTGCAGCTTATTATCAGTGATGAAGATGAGCAGCAAACCAACGCGACCATGGATATGCTGCTGGCCAAAAAGCGCTCGGAAGACCGGCGTAACTGGTTGCAGGAAAAAGGCGATATGGCGGATATCGAAGCCTGATGCAAAAAAAAGGGATGCCGAAGCATCCCTTTTTACTTAGCGGCGCAGGTGCCGTTCACCCCACTCCAGCGCGGTGTTGATCAGCGCGATCAGTAACTCGCGGAACCGCTCGCTCTTCTCTTCCGACCAGGTAAATTGCTCTTCATCCATGTAGCAACATTGCGCAACCTCAAGCTGCACCGCATGAATATGCTGCTGCGGATCACCATAGTGGCGGGTGATGTAACCGCCTTTAAAGCGGCCATTCAATACCCTGGTGTAGTGCGGAAATGCCTCACAGCGCGCCAGCAACGCGGCACTCAGATCCGGTGCGCAGCTTGCGCCATCGGCAGTGCCAAAATTGAGATCCGGCAGCTTACCGTCGAACAGACGCGGCACCACCGACTTGATCGAATGTGCATCCCACAACAAGGCGTAACCGAAGGTATCGCGCAGCCTTGTTAGTTCCTGCATCAGCGCCTGATGATAAGGCTGCCACAGATGCTGCAAAACCGCGGCCTTCATCGCTTCATCCGGCTCTTGTCCGGCGTTGAACAGCGGTTCGCCGTCAAAGAACGTGGCCGGAAACAGGCCGGTGGTGGCAGTACTGTACAGCGGTTTATCATCGGCCGGGCGGTTTAAATCCACCACATAGCGGGAGTAGTTCGCGCTCAACACACTTGCGCCCAGCGCACGGATGGGCTGATACAGCCGCGGAATATGCCAGTCAGTATCTTCCAGCCGCTGCGCACGGGGCGTCAGCGCGGCGGCGATCGCCGATGTCAATTGTGTGCCAGGGTGCGGCATACTCACCAGCAACGGCAGCGTACCCTGATGTAATTCGAACCCGTTAGTCATGCCAGACTTCCTCCCCCTTATAAATCACCCGCTTGGATAACGTGCCGCCCAACCAGTAGCTCAGTTCCGCCGGATGTTCGACGTCCCACGCCACAAAACTGGCCTCTTTGCCGGCCTGTAACGTACCGCAATGCGCACTGATGCCTAATGCGCGGGCAGCATGACAGGTCACACCCGCCAGCGCCTCTTCCGGCGTCAGACGGAACAGGGTGCAGGCCATGTTCATCATCAATCGCAGGGATAACACCGGAGAGGTGCCGGGATTCAGGTCGCTGGAAATGGCTATCGGCACCCGGTACTGACGTAACAACGCTACAGGCGGCTGTTGCTGCTCCCGTAAAAAATAGAACGCCCCCGGCAGCAGCACAGCGGTGGTGCCGTGTTGCGCCATTAGCGCAATATCCTCTTCACACAAGTATTCCAGATGATCGGCAGAAAGGGCGTTATAGCGGGCAGCGAGCCCTGCGCCATGCAGCAGTGAGAGTTGCTCCGCATGCAATTTCACTGGTAAACCCAGCTGTTGCGCCGTGCGGAATACGCGCTCCACTTGTTCGGGAGAGAAAGCCAGATGTTCGCAAAAGGCGTCAACCGCATCCACCAGCCCTTCTGCGTGCAAATCAGGTAACCAGCGCTGGCAGATGTCGTCGATGTACTCATCTGCACGGTGCTGATACTCCGCTGGCAACGCGTGTGCGGCAAGACAGGTGCTGAAGAGGGCCAACGGCATTTCGTCAGCCAGCATACGGATCACCTGCAACATTTTACGCTCATCGGCAAAGCTGAGGCCGTAACCGGACTTGATTTCAAGCGCTGTGACGCCATCTTTGCGAAGTGCGTCGATGCGTTTGCGCGCGCTGGTCAGCAGTTGCTGTTGATCGGCGCGGCGGGTGGCGTTGACGGTACTGATAATTCCGCCGCCTGCCGCCGCGATCTCCGCATAGCTCGCCCCGTTAAGCCGCATCTCGAACTCCTGGCTGCGATTGCCGCCAAAGACACTATGGCTGTGGCAATCAATCAGCCCGGGGGTAACCAGATGCCCCTGCAGATCCACTTCATCATTGACCGCTCCTTCCGGCTGCGTTCCCTCTTTGCCCAGCCATACAATCTGCGAACCATCGGTCAGCATGGCGGCTCCGGTTATCAGGTTATATTGCCCATCCACCATGGTGGCAATCTGACAATGGCGCCATAAAGTACGCATAAGCGTTCTCCCGTGATGATAGTGCGCGGCGGTTACCGCGCCGTTAAATCATGCCCCAGAAATCATTGGCAGGTTGAGACCGTGCTCATTGGCACAGGCAATGGCCGAATCGTAGCCCGCATCCGCGTGTCGCATCACGCCTGTCGCCGGATCGTTATGCAGCACACGGGCAATACGCTCTGCGGCTTCATCCGTGCCGTCGCACACCACCACCATTCCGGAATGTTGGGAAAAGCCCATGCCAACCCCGCCGCCGTGGTGCAGAGAGACCCAGGTCGCGCCGCTGGCGGTATTGAGCAGTGCATTCAGCAACGGCCAGTCGGAAACGGCGTCAGAGCCATCTTTCATCGACTCCGTTTCCCGGTTTGGGCTGGCGACGGAACCTGAATCGAGGTGGTCGCGGCCAATGACAATCGGTGCGGAAACCTCACCACGTCTGACCATTTCGTTAAACGCCAGGCCCAGCTTCGCGCGTTGCCCCAGACCAACCCAGCAGATACGCGCCGGCAAGCCCTGGAAACTGATGCGCTCTTTTGCCATATCCAGCCAGCGGTGCAGGTGCGCATCGTCGGGAATCAGCGCTTTCACCTTTTCATCGGTGCGATAGATATCTTGCGGATCGCCAGACAACGCTGCCCAACGGAACGGACCGATCCCCCGGCAAAACAGCGGGCGAATATAGGCGGGAACGAAACCGGGAAAATCGAACGCATTATTGACGCCCATCTCTTTCGCCATCTGGCGGATGTTATTGCCATAATCAAACGTTGGAATCCCCTGCTGTTGGAAGGCGAGCATCGCTTTCACATGCTCCGCCATAGAGGCTTTTGCCGCCTGAATCACCTGCGCAGGCTCTGTCTTCGCGCGTTCGCGGTAGGTTTCCCACTGCCAGCCGATGGGCAGATAGCCGTTCAGCGGATCGTGGGCGCTGGTTTGGTCGGTAACGATGTCCGGGCGTACACCGCGTTTAACCAGCTCTGGCAATATCTCTGCTGCGTTACCGTGCAGCGCAATGGAAACCGCTTTGCCCTCGCGGGTATAGCGATGGATACGCGCCAGGGCATCATCCAGATCGCTTGCCTGCTCGTCCACATAGCCGGTGCGCAGACGGAAATCGATACGTGACTGCTGGCACTCAATGTTCAGTGAACAGGCGCCAGCCAGCGTGGCCGCCAGCGGCTGCGCGCCGCCCATACCCCCCAGCCCCGCGGTCAGTACCCAACGCCCGCTCAGTGAACCGTTATAGTGTTGGCGACCCGCTTCCACGAAGGTTTCATAGGTGCCCTGTACGATCCCCTGGCTGCCAATGTAGATCCAGGAGCCGGCGGTCATCTGCCCGTACATCGCCAGCCCTTTGGCATCCAGCTCATTAAAGTGTTCCCAGTTCGCCCAATGAGGAACAAGGTTAGAGTTGGCGATCAGCACCCGGGGAGCATGCGTATGGGTTTTAAACACGCCCACCGGTTTACCAGACTGCACCAGCAACGTTTCATCGTCGTTAAGCTGTTTTAACGCCTCAACCATTTTATCGAAGCACTCCCAGTTGCGCGCCGCACGACCAATCCCCCCGTAGACCACCAGCTCTTTGGGATTTTCCGCAACATCAGGATCCAGATTATTCATCAGCATGCGCAGCGGGGCTTCCGTCAGCCAGCTTTTTGCATTCAATGTTGTGCCGCGCGGCGCTCTGATTTCAACATCACGATAACGGGAATGTTCACTACTCATGCGGTTTACCTTCTCTGTTTGCTAGCGGAATAAATGCTCGCTGAAATGGCGATGTCATTTTGCATTATCTTGTATATACATGATAAGCACATACAGTGCCACTTTGATCATTTTATTTATTTTCTTTTAAAAACAGCATTTTAAAAATAAATCTTTATTGGTGTGCGTTTATCAATCTGATTTGTTGCTGTTTTTATGCACCGTCATTGTGCGAGATGAGGAGATTTGTGAGCGATTCAGGTGCAAAAAAGAGCGCCGGGTACAGGCGGCAACACAGTTGAATATATGTTTTTTTCACAGGTCTTGAATGCTTTATTGATTTAAAACTTTGTTTTTATGCTTTTTATTTGAAATGGTGATGGTTGCAATAGCGTTATGGCACATGGCTTGCAAGTTGTACATACAAGGATATACATACGGCCTGTTACCCGGCCCTGTTCTTTGGCGGCACATGATGACCATAAGGCGTAGCGATGATTACTTTCAATAATGTGACCAAGCATTATGACGACGGCACCGTTGTGGTGGACGGCCTGAACCTGGTTGCGCCGGGAGGGAAAATTACCGTACTGGTGGGGCCGTCCGGCTGCGGAAAAACCACCTCATTACGGATGATCAACCGGCTGGTGGAACCCTCTTCCGGCACCATTTTGCTGAACGGTGAATCCACCGCGCAAATGGATGTGGTGCAACTGCGTCGGCGCATTGGTTACGTCATCCAGAATGCCGGGCTGTTTCCGCATAAAACCATCCTCGATAACATCGCCACCACCGCCATCCTTAACGGTGCGACCAAAAGCAAAGCCAGAGCCAGAGCGGGGGAGCTACTGGAGGTGGTTGGGCTGGCGTCGCAACTGGCAAAACGTTACCCCTGGCAGCTCTCCGGCGGTCAACAACAGCGCGTTGGTGTGGCGCGTGCGCTGGCCGCCGACCCGGAATTTATGCTGATGGATGAACCCTTCAGTGCGGTCGATCCGGTGGTGCGCGAACAGTTGCAGGAGGAGTTTCTGCGCATTCAGAAGGCGGTGAGCAAGACCATTATCATGGTCACCCACGACATTGATGAAGCGATGAAGCTGGGTGACCGTGTCGCGGTATTGAAACCTGGCGGCAAGCTGGCGCAACTGGCTACCCCCGGAGAGTTGCTGAATGCGCCACAAAGCGAATTTGTGGCGGACTTTATCGGCCGCGATCGTGGCTATCGCAAACTCAGTTTTCACGCTTCCGGGCCATTGCCAGCCCTTCAGGCGGAACCTGCCGTTGAAATAGGCGCATCTCTTTCACATGCGTGCGGCGTCAGTGCGCAACGCTGGTTATTGGTCACGCAGCAGGGTAAAGCCTGCGGCTGGTTCGACACCCACCAGCAGGTAGAGGTTATTGCCCCGGAAAACATCAATCTGGGTGCCACTTTTTCGCCGCAGGGCGGCACGCTGCGTCAACTGCTGGACTCGGCGTTAAGTTCACCCTGTCATCGCGCTGTGGTGGTTGACGAACAACACCGACCGGTGGGATCGCTGTCGCTGGAAAAGGTGCTGGATGCCTGTAAGTCGCTGACCCAGGAGGCGCTATGAGGTTTGACTGGCTGTGGGCGCAGAGCGACCGAATCCTCTCGCTGTTGCTGTGGCACTGCTACTTGTCGATTACGCCAATCATGATGGGGCTGCTACTGGCCGTGCCGGTTGGCTGGGCGGTGCAGAGCCTGCCGGGCGTCAAAGCGATGATCCTCAATCTGTTTGGCCTGCTATACACCATTCCGTCGCTGGCGCTGTTTGTGCTGTTGCCACCGCTGCTGAATACGCAAATCCTCGATCCGCTCAACGTGGTGGTGGCGTTGACGATTTACAGCTTTGCACTGTTGGTCAGGACGGTGTGCGACGGGTTGGATTCGGTCCCGACCGAGACCCGGCAGTCTGCTTCTGCGCTGGGCTACACGCCGCTGCAACAGTTTCTGCAAATCGATCTGCCGCTTGCCGTGCCGGTGATTGGCGCGGGCCTGCGCGTCGCCGTGGTGTCCAACGTCAGTATTGTCTCTGTGGCAGCGCTGATTGGCGCGCCGCAACTGGGATCGCTGTTTACGCAGGGTTTTCAGTTGCAGTTTCTCACGCCAATTATCGCCGGTATTGCGCTGTGTATCGTGCTGGCCCTGGTGCTTGATGCGTTGGTAGTGGCGATAACCCGCGTCTTGAGTCGTTGGCAACCTAAAAGGGGATGAGCAATGTCTGAATGGTTTTTCGATCCCAGCCACTGGTACGGCGATGACGGCATTGCGCCTCTGCTGTTACAGCATGTGGGCTATAGCGCAGCGGCGCTGGCATTTGCGATCGCCATTGCTTTCCCGGTGGGGTGCTATACCGGGCATACCGGTAAAGGGGAGGCGCTCCTGATGGGGATGACGAACGCACTGCGCTCACTGCCCTCGTTTGGTCTGATTATTTTGTTGGTGATCCTGCTGGCGGGCTATTTCGAATCGGATATGGCCTTTGTACTGCCTTGCATCATTGTGCTGGTGGTTCTGGCGTTGCCTCCGGTGGCGTTGGGCGTACACGCGGGGATTCGCTCGGTGGATCCCGGTGTGCATGATGCGGCGAAAGGCATTGGCCTGACCCCGTTTCAGGTACTGATGCAGGTGGAATTACCTTGTGCTGCGCCGCTGATCCTCTCTGGGATTCGCAGCGCGGCGTTGCAAATCGTCTCTACCGCTACCATCGCGGCGTATGTGTCGCTTGGCGGTCTCGGGCGGCTGATTATCGATGGCAGGGCGGCGAATGATTTCGCACAAATGACTGCCGGCGCGATCCTCGTCGCGCTGCTGGCACTGATGATTGATCTCTTATTTTCGCTCGTCGGGAAAGTGGTGGTGTCGCCAGGCATCTCCCGGCGTACCCACAACCAGTGATGCTTAGTCCTTTAATTACAGAAGGTTAACACGATGAATGTTCAGAAACGCTCTCTTATGTTGCTCAGTGCCGCACTGCTGTCTGTCGCTTCTTCTGTCTGGGCTGCGGACGCCGGTCAGAAAGTCATTATCGGCTCGGCGGATTTCCCGGAAAACCAGTTACTGGCGACCATTTACGCCGGTGCGCTGGAAGCGCAGAACATTCCGGTAGAGAAAAAACTCAATATTGGCAGTCGCGAAGTCTATATTCCGGCGCTGCTTGATGGCTCTATTAATGTTATCCCGGAGTACAGCGGCGCGCTGCTGAGCTATCTGGATGCGAAAAATACCGCGCACAGCTCGGAAGAGGTGGCAACAGCGCTGGCCACGAAACTGCCAAAAAATGTCAGCATGCTGAACACCTCTGCGGCGCAGAACAGTGATGTGCTTGCGGTGACGAAAAAGACCGCCGACAAGTACAAACTGAAAACCATCGATGACCTGAAGCCGATTGCCAGTGAGCTGGTGCTTGGCGGCCCGGCGGAGTGGAAAACCCGCCATGAAGGCGTTCCCGGCTTGCGCGAGGTCTATGGCCTGAATTTCAAAAGCTTTAAAGTGCTGGATGTCGCCGGTCCGTTGACGCTGACCGCATTGAAAAACAACCAGATCCAGGTCGCGGATCTCACTTCCACTACGCCGGAGATCAAAAAAGATCACCTGGTGGCGCTTGATGATCCAAAACACCTGTTTGCGGCACAGAATATTGTTCCTATTGTCGCCAGCGCCACGCTGAACCCGACCATTCAAAGCACGCTGAATGCGATCTCCGCGCAATTGACGACCGAGGATCTGATTGCCATGAATGAACAGCTTGCTGAGTTCGCCAGCATTGATGATGTGGCGCACCAGTGGCTGGTTAAACACCAACTGAGCAAGTAAGGAACGGCTGCAAGATGACGACAACGTCCTTTTCTTCCACGCAACAGCGTGATGCGGTGACATTAGGCCGGGCCACCACGACTCTTGATGAACTGGTGCGTATTGCCGATGGTGCACCAGTGGCGCTGGATCCTGATGCGCTGTCGTACATGGATACGGTCAGCGGGTATATCCACAACGCCATGAACCGTGGCGACGTGATCTATGGCCTGACAACCGGCGTGGGAGATCTGGTAACCGAGCGTCTCTCTGCGGATCAGATTGCCAGCATGCAACTTAATATGCTGCGCAGCCATGCCTGTGGCATGGGGGCAGATCTGTCGGTGCGGGAAGTGCGGGCGATGATGGCGGTGATGCTGAAATCGTTGCTGCAAGGATGCAGCGGCGTCAGTGCGGAACTGGCGCAGCGGATGGCACTCATGCTGAACCGGCAGGTTACTCCGTGGTCTCCGGCTGGCGGCTCCGTTGGCTATCTGATTGCCACCGCGCATATCGGTTTATCCCTGTTTGGCGAAGGGCAGTGCTGGTATCAGGGGCAGTTGCTGCCTTCCGCCGATGCGCTGGCGAAGGCGGGGATCCCGCCCCGTGTTCCCGGTCCGCGTGAAGGGCATGCGCTGATCAGTGGCACATACGAAATCACCGCGCTGGCCTGCCTGGCGGTGCGGGATTTTGAACAGTTGCTGCCGGTCGCGGATATGGCGGGCGGCATGTGCCTTGAAGCGTTGAAAGGCAACACCCGCGGCTACGATGCGCGACTGCATGCGCTACGCCCCCATGCCGGACAACAGGAAACGGCGCGCATTTTGCGCCGCCTATTGCAGGGAAGCGACATTCTTCAACGCTACCGCGACCATCGGGTACAGGATGCGCTCAGTCTGCGTTGCATTCCGCAGATCCACGGTGCGGTGCGCGATCAACTGGCGCATTGCCGCCATATCGTGACCACCGAACTCAATGCGGTTACTGATAACCCGGTATTTTTAATTGAAGCGGATGAACTGGTGACGTTGCCGGGGGGGAACGGGCATGGCGCGCCGCTGGCACTGGCGCTGGATGCGCTGGCGGTGGCGATTGCCCAACTCAGCACGGCCTCACAGGCGCGCTCAGACCGGATCACCAACGTGCATCTCAGTGGACTGCCCGCGTTTCTGGTGGGCAAAAGCGGTGCCAATTCCGGGATGATGATCCCGCCCTATGTCGCAGCCGCGCTCGCCGGGGATAACCGTAGTCTGGCTGCGCCCGCCAGCGTGCACACGGTATCGACCTGCGCCGGGCAGGAAGATCATATCAGCATGGGTGTGTCGGCGGCGCGTAAGGCACGGCAAGCGGTAGCGAATGCGGTGGATATTGTGGCGATTGAACTGCTATGTGCCTGTCAGGCGATTGAGTTCCACCGCCCGCTGCGGGCATCCGTCGGCACGGAGTTAACGTTGGCGCAGGTGCGTAAGCGGGTGGCGTTTCGTGAAACGGATACGGCGCTATATCCGGATATGCACGCTGTTCGCGATCTGATTGCCAGCGGTGAGTTGAGTCGCCAGCTTTGTGCGCTGATTAACGACGAAGCGGAGAATGGGTAAACGTCAGCGCCGCGATGAGCGGGAGAGGAGTGTTACGCAGGCGAAATGCGTGTCTGCGCCTGCGTTGACTGCGAGGGTCGCCGGGGCATCGATCAACAAGCTGTCGTAATGCTGCAAGGTAAATGATTGTGCGTTAACGGCGACATCCAGTGCGTCACCGGCGTTAAACAGCAGCAGGGTGCCTTGCGGATGCGCCCACTCTCCATCGCACGCCCAGCGAACGGCAGCCTGTGTGGTTTGCGGGTTATAGATAACGTTGAAATCCAGCAGCGGCCCGCCGACCACCTCGCAGTATGCGTCACTGTCGCCGTTAAAATCCGTTGCCTGAAAAGGCGGGATCAGTGCGCTGCGTTGGCCGTCGAGGGTGAGGAACATGCCGTCGCCTTCCAGCACGCTGATATTTCGCAGGTAGCCAGAGAAACGCGAGAATGCGCCGTTCTCACGAATGGTGGCGACCGATACGCGCCAGTCGTACGCTTCGCTTCCGGGAAAACGACACACTTCACGGGTAACACCCTGGCCGTTTTTCCAGCGCATCTCTGCATAGTCGGCGTAGGACAGCAGCACGGTCATTTGCGCATGCTTCCTTCCAGCCGGTAGCGTGGGCCTGGGTAGACCAGCCGCACGCTGGTGACGATTTTTTTGTCCTGCCGACCGGTCCAGGTACGGCGATTGACCTGTAAGCAAGGGGTGTGCTCATCAATTTCCAGATACGCGCACTCCGTGCGGGGCACGTTGACCGCTTCAATAATGTGTTCCCCTTCTACAATCGGCGCGATGGAGGAGAGGTAGGCGTTCGGGGTGATGCGGGTAAAATCCTGCTGTAGATAGTCCGGCACAATCAACGCATTCACCAATCGGTCTTCCAGCATCACCGGTACGCCGTTTTCGTAATGGCAGATCAACGAGTGGAACAGACGGCTGCCTTTTGGCAGGTTAAATGCCAGTGCTTGCTGGGCATCGGCATGCAACTGGGTGAGTTCAAGCACTCGGGCGTGATGACGATGACCGCGGCTGACAATCTCATCGGCGATGTTATTGATTTCCAGCAACGCAGATTGCCCACGCACTTCGGCGACAAAAGTGCCGACGCCCTGCATACGCACCAGCAGACCTTCGGCGGTCAGCTCGCGCAGGGCGCGGTTAATGGTCATGCGGCTGTAGCCGAACTGGCTGACCAGTTCACTTTCGGATGGTACGCGGAAATTGACCGGCCAGACGCCGCTGTGAACATTGGTTTTGATCATGCTTTTTACCCTTTCATAGAAAGGGGCGGGCTGATCCAGATGCCCTTCTTCAGCCACTGTTTTAAACACGTCGCTTTGCGCCATTACGCTATCCTCACCTGATGAGTGATAAAGTTTACTCTACCCCCTATTAGATGTATATATATAAACATGTATATACATCTTGTGAATGTCTGCGCGGAGAGGGGATATGGCGGTCTATTTCGCGGCAAAAGCATTGCTGCCGCAAGGTTGGGCAAATAATGTCAGGATCACGGTTTCAGCACAGGGCATGATCAGTGCGCTGGAAAGCGACAGTCAGCCGGGTGATGACGACATCCGGCTGGCGGGTTTTCTGGTGCCGGGGATGCCAAATTTGCACTCGCATGCCTTTCAGCGCGCCATGGCGGGATTGACCGAAGTGGTGGGCGATCCGGCGGACAGCTTCTGGACATGGCGGGACTTGATGTACCGGCTGGTGGATAAAATCAGCCCGGACCAACTGGAAGTGATTGCCAGCTATCTGTATATCGAAATGCTGAAAGCCGGTTATACCTCTGTGGCGGAGTTTCACTATTTACACCATGATCGCGGTGGCAAACCTTACGTGCACCCCGCTGAACTGGCGCTGCGTATTTCGCAGGCGGCTAAAACCGCAGGCATCGGGTTAACGTTACTGCCGGTGCTCTATAGCTATTCCGGCTTTGGTGGGCAGGCAGCTTCTGCCGGGCAGCGCCGTTTTCTTCATGACACCGAAGGCTATCTGGCGCTGCATGAAACGCTTACTGCACAGCTTGCCAGTGAACCGATGCAGCGTACCGGGCTGTGCTTCCATTCACTGCGGGCGGTGACGCCGGAACAGATGCAGACGGTACTCGAGGCCAGTCCGCAAAAACAGCCAGTACATATTCATGTCGCTGAACAGCAAAAAGAGGTGGAGGACTGCGTCGCCTGGTCCGGGCTGCGCCCGGTGGAGTGGCTGTACCGCCATCAACCGGTGGATGAACACTGGTGCCTGATCCATGCGACGCACGTGACGCCGGAAGAGACGCGCAGGATGGCCGCATCCGGTGCAGTGGCGGGTCTGTGTCTGACCACGGAGGCCAACCTTGGCGACGGTATTTTCCCCGGCGCGGATTACCTTACCCGGCGCGGTGCCTGGGGAATTGGCTCCGACAGCCATATTAGCGTCAGCGTTACGGAAGATCTGCGCTGGTTTGAGTACGGTCAACGCCTGAATCAGCGGCGGCGCAATCTTCTGCATCTGCCCGACGAGCCTTATATCGGTAATGTGCTGTATCAGGGGGCGTTGCAGGGCGGGCGCAGGGCGTTAGGTCAGCCAATCGGTCAACTGGCGACAGGCGAACGTGCCGATATGCTGTTGTTGGATAGCCGCGATCCTTTCCTGGCCACTGCCGGCGATCGCGAACGGCTGAACCGCTGGATTTTTGCCTGTGCGGCCAACCCGATAAAAAGAGTCATGGTGGGAGGACGATGGGTGATTGAAGAGGGGCGGCATGTGCACGAAACGCGCATGACGTCTGCCTTTATCCAGGTCATGCAGCAACTGGTGGCGTAAACAGGGATGCCGGTCCGGCATCCCGTCACGCGTTAATCTACACGGTTAAGCAGGGGTTGCAGGAAACTGGCGGCTTTCATCGCGCCATTGGCGGTAAGGGTATGCGGCACGCCGGGTTCAAAATACGTATCGGCATTGATACCCGCGTCCCCAAGGGCTGCGGCGGCGCGCTCACTCTCTTTCCAGGTGATCACCGGATCGCTCATCCCGTGTACCAGTAACACCGGTGTATTGCTTGCAGGCTGCCACGGCCGGGGGGAGGCGAGACGACCGGAAAAGGCGACCACCGCCGCCAGCGGCCATTGACCATTAACCAGCGCGTCCAGCGACATAATGGCTCCCTGAGAGAAGCCCGCCAGCACCAGCTTGTCTCTGCCTGGCTGTACATCATGCTTTTCGAGCAACCCGTTGATCGTGGCATTGAATGCCGCGCGCGCATCCGCAATACGTCCGGCACGCGTTTCTTCGGTGATGCCGTTAACGCTAAACCACTGGAAACCCGGTCCCATATCAAAGTGCGACGGCCCGTCTGGCGAAGCCACCAGCACATCGCCCAGCGTCTGCGACCAGTATTTCCCCAGGCCGCGCAAGTCGTCTCCGCGGCTGCCAACACCGTGTAACAGCACAATCATTTTTTTCATCATCGCGTCCTGTCAGAGCCCATAAGCGCTCAAATCCGGCCCCTGCGGGACAATGCCGTTAGGGTTGAGGGCTTTGATGGAGTAATAGCCCTGCTTAATGTGATCGATATTCACCGTCTCGCGAATGCCGGGGTAGGCCAGCATCTGGCGCAGATAGCGGTCCAGATGGGGATATTCCGCGAGTTTGCGCAGGTTGCATTTAAACAGCCCGTGATAAGCGGCATCAAAGCGCACCAGCGTCACGAACAGGCGAATATCCGCTTCCGTTAACTGGTCGCCGCAAAGGAACGTGCGCTGCGCAAGGTGGCTTTCCAGTTTATCCAGTTGCGTAAACACATCGCTGACCGCCTCTTCATAACTGACCTGCGTGGTGGCAAAACCGGCACGATAAACCCCATTGTTGAGATTCGGGTAGATCTCCGCGTTCAGGCGGTCGATCTCATCGCGCAGAGGCAACGGATAGAGATCGAGCGTCTGGTTTGCCAGCTCGCCAAAGCCGCTGTTAAACATGCGGACAATATCGGCCGACTCGTTATTCACGATGGTGTGGGTTTTCTTGTCCCACAGCACCGGCACCGTTGCGCGCCCGGTAAATCGGGCGTCGGCGCGGGTGTAAAGTTGATGCAGCCACTCCGCTTGATTGAGCGTATCGCGATGAGCGCCGGGGTAATCACCAAAATGCCAGCCTTCGGCCAGCAGCCAGGGTTCGACCACGGACACGCTGATGACCGCTTCCAGCCCTTTCAGTTTGCGCGCAATCAACGTACGGGACGCCCACGGGCAGATCAGCGCCACATACAGGTGATAGCGGTCCGGTTCGGCCTGAAAGCCACCATCGCCGGTGACGCCAGCCGACCCGTCCGGTGTGACCCAGTGGCGAAAGCTGGAGGTCTGGCGCACAAAGCCACCTTTCTCGTCGGTAGACTGTACCGGATGCCAGTCCGCTGTCCATTTACCCTCAATCAGCATATAAACTCCGTTAACTCTGTCGTGTGGTGGGCTTCAGTGCGAATTTACCGTCGCCGGTTAACGCCAGCACCAGCAGACCCACGATCCAGAATGCCGGGAATTCCCAGCCACCGTTCGGGTTTGTGAAGAAGAAGCCCGCCGGACCGTGTACGGTAAAAATAGCGCCAAGCAGGATAGGAATCAGCACAATCGCCACAATGCGGGTGTAGACACCGAGGATGAGGGCAATTGCGCCCAGCAGTTCAACAGTCATCGTGATGTAGGCCAGCCAGCCTGGCAGTCCCAGAGACGCAAAGAATTTTGCCGTGCCCGCCGGGGTAAACGCGAAAAATTTCAGGCTGAAATGCGCCAGAAACAGAATACCCAGCGCCAGGCGCATCAGCAGAGCAGCATACGGGGTCGTGCGTTGATCGAACATGGTGGTCTTCCTCTCAGGTCAGTTGATGAGGGGAGTGTATAGTCTTTCCATATCAATGATTATCCGCTCAGAACAGGTATGTTTATTTCCAATATGGAAATTATCACCACCCCTGTTCCCAGACGGGCTGTGGTGAGAAGGATTCCACCAGAAAGTCGATCAACACGCGGGACTTCTGCGCCAGGTAGCGGGCGGGAGGGTAGACAGCGAACAGCGCCAATGGCGGCGCTTCATAGGCGCTCAGCAGCGGTTTCACACGCTGGGCTTTCAGCGCTTTTCCGGCCACAAAAACCGGTATCCGCGCAATGCCCAGCCCGGCGCAAGCTGCTTCAAGACAGACTTCGGCATTGGAGAACTTCATGCGCCCGCGCACGGGCTGGGCGTGTAGCTGCTGTTGCGCATCAATAAACGGCCAGTGCCAGGGGTCACGAAAGTTGGTATCGACAATCAGGCTGTGTTGGTCAAGTTGCTGCCAGTGCGACGGTTCACCGTGGCGGGCCAGGTAGTCCGGCGATGCCACCACCACGTTGCGAATTGCACACAAACGGCGTGCGACCAGGCTGCTGTCCGTCAGGCTGCCGATGCGTAATGCCAGATCAAAGCCTTCATCCACCACGCTGACCAGCCGATCGGCAAAGCTGACATCCAGCTCAATATCCGGATAACGACGGGCGAACGCCACCAGATGCGGCGTCAGTTGCGACGTGCCAAAGGTGACGGGCGCAGAGATGCGCAGCAGACCGGAAGGGGCATTAGCAATGTTGCGTACCGAGTCATTGAGAGCGTCGTAATCGATCAGTAACTGGCGAATGCGCTCGTAATAGGCCTGTCCCACCTCGGTGGGGGTGAGCGAGCGTGTGCTGCGGCGCAACAGATTGACCCCCAGTTCATGTTCCAGGCGGGAGATCAGCTTAGAGGCCTGACCGTGACTGGTGCCGCAGCGTTGCGCCGCGCCGGTAAAGCTGCCGGTTTCCATTACCGCCACAAACATGCGATCGCAATCCAGCCGTTCCATATGCTTTTTCCGGTGAAGTTATCAGAGCATCACCATAGCAAAACCGTGCCAGGGGCAACAGTCAGCGCTGCGCCGTGGGATGATTTTTACGGTACTGAAGTGGCGTTTCGCCGATGCCCTTCTTAAACGCGCTGATAAAGTAGGTCACATCGGAAAAACCGACGTCATCGGCGATCTCGCGCATACTGAGTACGCCGTGCAGCAGGTGATCACAGGCTTTTCGCAGACGGATGGTGTTCAGGTATTGATGGATATGCTCACCGGTTTCGAAATGGAAACGGCGCGAGACATAACTGCGGGACTTGCCCAGCTCCTGAGCCAGTCTGTCGAGACGGAATTTTTGCCGGTAGTTTTCTTCCAGCCAGAACATTACCGGCGTGGCAATGCCGCTGCGCTCTTCCGGCAACTCCTCGTTGGCTTCCGGCAACATGCCCAGCAGGTTAAGCAGCAGGCAGGCGACCTGCTCGCCCGTCAGACTGGCGCAGGCAGCAAGCTTGGCATAACAGCTAAACAGGTGATCGATATGCGGGTGAATATCGGCGGCGTCCATCACCACCGCCGCGCCGCCACGCAGCGAGAGACGCTGTAAACGGCTGTGGTTATGCGGGAAATCGCGCAGCTGTTTGAGCACCGCACGGTGATCGACATGAATGATGGTGCGGCGATAACGATCCTGTGCCTGCTCATCCACCATCACTTTATGAATGGTAAAGGGCGGGAAGAAAAACAGCCGACCGGGGCGCATGGTGTACTGGCGGTTATCGACAATCACCACGCCAAAACCCTCTTCGACGTACAACACTTCCAGACCCTGATGCCAGTGGTGGTAACGCACGGTATTGGCGAAAAGCCGACTGAACGACACGATGGTGTCATTCAGGGTGATCAGCTCAAGACGCTCTGCCTGCCAGTTGTCACTCATAGTGCAACAGTTCTCAATTTTTGCCCGAATGAATCCAGTTATAAACCACAGTTTTAAATTTCCTCAATAGCGGTTTCAGGCAAATTCAGGCGGTGTGACAAAGCTAACATTTCCCCTTCTCATGCATTCACTATCCTTCAGCCACACCCAAGGGAGAGCAACCTATGCAGACGGCGGAAGTGAAAACATCAAATCCATTGTCATCCCGCGACGACGTGGTCGCCGCGCTGAACACGATGCTGAGCGCGCTGGATCGCCAGTTCCCGGCGGGGGAATCCCGCTTTTCACTGGGGGCGACCAGCGCCCATTACCCTACCGATATTGCAGAGATGGAGGGATTGTCGCGGGCATTATGGGGGCTGTTCCCGTTGATGGCGGGAGGCGATGCCGAACCGTTTAGCCCGAAATACCTGGCGGCAATAAAGCGCGGCACCGATCCGCAAAGTGAGGGCTACTGGGGGGAAACCGGGCCTTACGATCAACGCCTGGTGGAGATGGCTGCCTATGGCCTCGGTCTGGCGCTACTGGGCGACGCACTCACCGCAAGCTTTAGCGAACGCGAAGTGCATAACCTGCATCGCTGGCTTAACCAGATTACCGATGCTGAGATGCCCGATAGCAACTGGCATTTCTTTGCCATCATGGTGCAACTGGGCTTTAAACGTGCGGGACTCCCTTGGGATGCCGCGGCGATTGAACGCCGTTTTGCGATGATGGACGCTTATTACCTGGGGGATGGCTGGTATTCCGATGGTCCTGGCCGACCGAAAGATTACTACATTCCGATGGCGTTCCATTTTTACGGCCTGGTTTACGCCACGCTGAATGGCGATGACGACCCCGTGCGGGCAGACATTATCCGCGAACGGGCGCGCCTGTTTGCGCAGGATTTTATCTCAATGTCGGCTGCGGAAGGGGAGTGCGTCCCCTATGGACGCAGCCTGACGTACCGTTTTGCGATGGTTGCTTTTTGGAGTGCAGTGGCGTTCTCCGGGCTGGATGTTTTCCCGGCTGGCGTGGTGAAAGGGGTGATCTTGCGCCATCTGCGCTGGTGGCAGAAGCAGCCGATTTTTGACCGTGACGGCATTTTGACACTGGGTTTTGCCTACCCCAACCTGGCGATGTGCGAAGACTACAACTCACCGGGTTCGCCGTACTGGGCCTTAAAGGTCTTTCTCATTCTGGCGCTGCCCGCCGCGCACCCGTTCTGGCGTGCCGAAGAGTTGCCCTTGCCGGAGCGGGCCGCGCAGCGAACCCTGCCGCACGCCGGGCAAATTCTGGTGCACAGTGATCACGCGCGGCATGTCTGGATGCTCGCGTCCGGGCAGCTTGAGCTGAACAATTACGTCAACACCGAGGCGAAATACACCAAATTTGCCTATTCAAGCCTGTTTGGCTTCACCATTGAACGCGGGCGTTATGGCATTAAACACGCCGCCTGCGACTCCATGTTGCTGCTCAGCGACGGTGACAACTATTTCCGCGGCCGCCGGGAATGTGACGAGGTGGTCGTCAGCGAACAGGCCATTTTCTCCCGCTGGTCACCGTGGCATGACGTGCATATTGCCACCTGGCTGATTCCCTATGGCGACTGGCACGTGCGGGTGCACCGTATTGACTCCGCCCGCCATTTGCAGAGCGTGGAGGGTGGTTTCGCGGTGCTGAAAGCCGCGCATCGTTGCGAAGAGGGCGGAAGCCTGGTGGTGGCGGAAAACGGCATCAGCGCCATTTTCCCGCTGGCAAGCACCGTTATGCGTCAGGCGGAGAGCGTGGTTACACCGCCAAACAGCAGCATTATGTTTGCTCCCTGCGCGGCGATCCCGGTGTTGCAGGGCGATATTCCCCCTGGTCGTCACTGGCTGGCGTGCGCGGTACAGGCCGCCGCCTCTGAAGGGGCATTTAATTCCTGCATACCGCAACTGCACAGAGAAGAACAGGCGCTGGTTATTCACCAGGCCGGAAAAGCAAAACACGTCATTACTTTTTAATTCCCGGTTATTACCGGATGCCGAACTCTGAACCCTACATGCTTTCGCCGAGGATAGTATGGAAAAGACAGCCATCAACCCTAAAACTGAATATTACAAAATCAGCACATTTATCTTTCTCTATTTCTTTACCTGGTCGGCCAGTATTGGGCTGCTGGCTATCTGGTTAGGACAAAAAGCCAACCTGAGCGGCACGGTCATTGGTACGGTATTTGCCGTGAACGGTATTTTCTCCGTGATCCTGAAACCGATTTACGGCTATATCCTCGATAAAATCGGTATGAGCAAATATCTGCTCTATTTTGTGGTGCTGATGTCGGCATTAATGGCACCGTTTTTTATTTATGTTTATCAGCCGTTATTAATGTCGAATACGTTGCTGGGAATTATTGTCGGGGCAATCTATTTAAGTTTTGCCTGGTATGCGGGAGTGGCCGCCTGCGAGTCTTATACCGATCGCTACAGCCGTTTAAACGGTATGGAATTTGGTCAGATTCGCATGTGGGGGTCGCTTGGCTGGGCGGTGGCATCCTCGTTTTCCGGCCTGCTGTTTAATCTCTCGCCCGCCTATAACTTTATGATGGGATCGGTCGCTTCGCTGGTGATGCTGGCGGTGTTGTTAAGCCTGAAAGTGAATGTCCACTCTGCCCATGCCAATGAGGTGCTGACCAAAGAGAAGATCGTTCCGGCGGATGTCTATGCGCTGCTACGTAACCGTAAATTCTGGGCGTTCTGCCTGTATGTAGCCGGTGTGGCATGGATGATGTTTATCGCCGAGCAGCAGTTCTCCCGCTATTTTGTGACCTTCTTTGATGATGTCCATCAGGGCAATGCCGTCTTTGGTTATCTGGGAACGGTCCAGTCCGGCATGGAGTTCGTGATGTATATGGTGATCCCGCTGTTTGTGAATTTTATTGGCGCTAAGCGTGGGTTGCTGATTGTCGGCATGGTGGTGGGGGCGCGGTTGATCATCTCCGGGCTGTGCGAATCGCATCTGCTGATTTCGGTATTAAAACCGCTGTACGGCCTGGAAATCTGCCTTCTGCTGGTGTCGGTATTTAAATATATCGCCGAGCATTTTGATAAACGCGTAAATGCGACCATGTATTTACTTGGTTATCAGGCCATGTTGTATGTCGGCAACGTGGTGGTTTCCTCACCCGCCGGGATTCTGTATGACCGCATCGGTTTTGAAAATACCTACATCATTATGGGCGGGATTGCGCTGCTGTTTACGCTTGTCTCGCTGTTTACGTTATCCGCGTGCCAGAGCAAATGGCGGCAGAGCGGTTCGCTGGATATTGCCCGCAATAATGTGACGCGTTAATGGCTGCGCTAATTATCTGTAAAAAGAAGGAACCGAAATATGTTAAGTAACCTCGTTGAGGAAACGTTACGCGATTATCCAGGCACCAAAATTGATGCGCAGACCTTTAAAGATGAACTGGAGACGGCGCGGGCGCATACCCTTGAACTGATTCGCCGCCATTTAACGGAATTCGGCGATAAGTTCCCGGCTGAAACCTGCGTGCGGGGATATTATCCGTTAACCGATAATATCGAGTGGACCACCAGTTTCTGGACCGGGCAATTATGGCTGGCGTGGGAGATGAGCGGTGAGGAACCCTTTCGTGCGCTGGCGGAGCGGCATGTGCGCTCTTTCGGCGTGCGCATCGCCGGGCGTCATGATACTAACACTCACGATTTGGGCTTTTTATACACGCTCTCCTGCGTGGCGGGCTGGCGGTTGACCGGCAACCGGGACGCGCGGGGTTTTGCATTGCTGGCGGCGGAAGCGCTGTTGGAACGTTTTCATCACAAGGCGCAGATCATCCAGGCGTGGGGCGATCTCGCGGATCCGGAGCAGGCGGGTCGTATGATCATCGACTGCAACATGAACCTGCCGCTGCTCTATTGGGCAACGGAGCAAACCGGGGATCGGCGTTTTGCCGATGCGGCTGTAGCCCACGTGAAGCAGGCGGCGAAATACCTGATCCGCGAAGATGCATCCACCTTCCATACTTACTATATGGATGTAAAAACCGGCGCGCCTCGCTACGGCAATACGCAGCAAGGTTATGCGGATGATTCATGCTGGTCGCGCGGGCAGGCGTGGGGGATCTATGGTTTTCTGCTGAGTTTCATTTATACCGGCGACCGTGAGATGGTGGCGCTATCGAAACGGCTGGCTAACTATTTTCTCAACCGTTTACCGGACGATGCGGTCTGCCATTGGGATTTGGCGCTGGTGGGTACCGATGCGCTGCGGGACTCTTCGTCAGCCGCGATTGCCGTGTGCGGTTTGCTGGAGCTGATCAAGCACCTGCCAGTGACGGACCCGGATCGCGCGCGTTACCAGCAGTGGGCCATGCAGATCATGTCATCGTTAGGTAAACACTACCTGGCGGGAAAAAACGAGGCCACGAACGGACTACTCAAGCATTCGGTTTACCATCTGGCGAGCAATAAAGGGGTGGATGAGTGCAGTAGCTGGGGGGATTATTTCTATGTGGAGGCGCTGGCGCGGTTTTCGCAAAGCTGGAAACTGTACTGGTAGGCAACACATCCCTCTCCCGTCAGGGAGAGGGGAAGACAACGTTCAGAGACCCGCTTCCAGAATACGGATATGGGTTTCCAGTACATCGCCTTTTACTGCTTCGCTCCACGCTTTCATATGCGGCGTTTGCAGATGGGCTTCAAGGTGCGCCACGCTTTCCCACACTTCCACCATCATGATGGAGTCCGGTGCGGTGGTTTGAAAGCTCACGTTCGCGGCGTGATCCACCAGCGGCGCATAGCCATGACATCCCTCTTCCTGCAATACCACCGGCACTATCTTCGCGAACTGATCGAGCACCGCCTGGCGATGATGTTGCCCTGGACGGGTACGGATTTCTGCAATTACTGTCAACATGATTAACCTACTCCCTATAAGTCCAGCTTCACAGTTAAGCAAAAATCTCTGTCAGATGCTTGCGATATTCTGCGATATAACGCGGGACGTCCGGCATTTTAATCACATCATTGGTGATAAAGGTTGGCAGCGCGTCCATGCCAAGGAATTGATTTGCCTTGTGAAAGGGCAGATAGACGCCGTCTACGCCGACACCGTGGAAGAATTGTTCTTTATCGGTGAACGCTTCCATTGGCGCGTTCCAGGTCAGTGACAACATATAGGTTTTGCCCTGAATCAGGCCGCCGGAACCGTATTTTTTTGACGCATCGGAACGGGTACGGCCATCGCTGGCGTAGAGTGTACCGTGGCCTTCGGTGAAGACATCATCCATATATTTTTTCACCGTCCAGGGCGCGCCCATCCACCAGCCGGGCATTTGCCAGATGATAGTGTCTGCCCACAGGAAGTTCTGCACTTCTTCTTTTACGTCATACTCACCGTCGGCGCGGACGGTGCGAACATCATGCCCGACGTCGCGCAGAAAACTTTCCGCGACCTCGGTCAGGGTGTCATTCAGTTGACCTTTTGAGTGTGCGAATTGCTTCGCGCCATTGATAATCAGAATATTGCTCATGGGAATTCCTCAGCGAAATACGTTTGCGGGCCATGGTATCCTGATCGACGGTGCGGTTAAATTGGCAAAAAGTGCAAAGACTTTTGCTTTTACAGCAATAATGCCGCTACCAACTGACCCGCGCGATAAACCCCCCCTGCGGATGATTACCGAATGTCACCGTCATGTGATGCAGCCTGGCAATGCGCTGCACAATCGACAGGCCCAACCCGCTGCCGGTTTCGCTCTGGCCGGGCGGGCGATAGAAACGTTCGCCAATACGTGCCAGCGCTTCTTCGCTAATGCCTGGACCATTATCCCTTACGCTAAAACAATGGGCATCGAGCGTAACATCCACGGTACTGCCCGCCGGGCTATAACGAATGGCGTTGTCCAGCAGATTACGTACCAGCAGGCTGAGTAACAAGGGCTGACCCTGGCGGCTGACGGTGTTGTCATGGAGATGCAGACGGACATCAATGCCGGCCTGCTGCGCCGGATGGTAATTATCCATTACCGCGGATTGCAGCAGCGCAGCCAGTGAGATGGGTTCGAGATCGTCAAGATTATCCAGTGAGTCGAGCCGTGACAGCGTCAGTAACTGATCCACCAGACGGGCAGCGCGATCGATTCCCGTATGTAACTGAGCCAGCGCTTTTTGCCGATCAATAGGATCGTCATCGGAAAGCTGGGCGACGTCGGTCTGCACTTTCAGCGCCGCCAGCGGACTACGTAGCTCATGGGCGGCATCGGAGGTGAAACGCCGCTCGCGCTGCATCATCGTATGAGTGCGGGCAAAGAGCTGGTTCAGCGCCTCCACCAGCGGACGCACTTCACGGGGTACACCGTCGTCTGGCAACGGTTCGGCGAGATCCGGCGCGCGTGCGCGCAGCGACAGCGCCAGTTTTTTCAGCGGGCGCAGCTCCAGACTCAGGAGAACAATCAGCAGAATCAGCATCAACGGCAAGGCGACAAGCCACGGCGTGAGTTGTGAGGTTATAATCTCCAGCGCCATCTCCTGGCGATAATCCCACTCCTGACCGACAACAATGCGAAAGCGCTTGTTTTCAGCGGTTAGCCAGAGAAAGCGCCACGAGTCATCATCATCGCGCAGATGGCCGTTATCAAACCCTTCGCGCCGATAGTTATAGGGGATCTCTTTGCCGTTCTCGCCATCATGCAGCAGCATTTTGCCGTCTGTCGAATAGATGGCGAACGCCAGCGCATCATCGTCGAGATGGCCATGCTTCACCTTTTTCTTCGCGATCTGCGGCGCGGCGCTTTGCAGTTGTTCAAACTCCATAACGCTCAGGCGCTTGGCGAACAGCATTTGCTGGGTGTCGAACAGCTTGTCGAGCTTATCACGGGTCTGCTGCCAGGCAACCAGGCTGGCGCACAGCCAGGCTGCGAGCGATAACAGTAAAAACAGTAACGTCAGGCGCAGGCGCAGACTCAACGGGCGGGTGCGTTTCATGCTTCTCCCAGGGTGTAACCGATGCCGTGAACCGTGCGGATAAAGTGGCTGCCCAGTTTGCGTCGCAAGTGGTGCACATGCACCTCCACGGCATTGCTGGTGACATCGTCATCCCAGTTATAGAGCTTCTCTTCGATGAGTTTACGCGGCAGTACGCGACCGGCGTTGCGCAGTAACAGTTCCAGCAGGGCGAACTCCTTCGGTTTGAGTGCCAGCGTTTCGCCATTCAATGTGGCGACCAGGCTGCCGGGATCCAGCATCACCCCGCCGTGGCGCAGCGTATTTTGCGTTTGTCCGTGTGTACGGCGAATCAGGGCTTCCAGTCGGGCGGCCACTTCGATCAGCGCAAACGGTTTGCACAAATAATCATCCGCACCCAGGCGCAGCCCTTCCACTCGTTGATCAAGGGCATCGCGGGCGGTCAGGATCAGCACCGGTTCGGCGCGTTGTTGTTCGCGCCAGTCGCGCAGAATGTCGAGGCCATCGATACCGGGGAGCGTTAAATCGAGGATCACCGCGTCATAAGGGGCGGTAAACAGCGCCGCTTTCCCTTGTTTGCCGTCCGTGAACCAGTCGACGCTAAATCCCTTTTTGCTGAGTCCGGTTTTAATGCCGTCGCCGATGAGCGTGTCATCTTCAATCAGTAAAATGCGCACAATGCCTCCTTTCATCACCCTGTTATGGGCAGTAAACCCGTTGGCGACAGGCAATGTACAGCGAAAAATTATCTTTTTTCCCGTTAAGAAGTCGTTAAGGAATGACCGGTTAAATGGTCGCAAACCACAGGAAAAGGGAGAGACAAAATGAAAAAGATCGCCGCCATTATTGCCGTATTTGCGTTATGTTCCGCACCGGCCTTCGCCGCGAATCAGGGCGGGTTTACCGGCCCTGGTGCCTCTCAGCAGAGTGGGGGTTTTACCGGGCCGAACGGTAGCAAAGCCACCGTTGAGAGCGTGAAGTCGCTGCGGGACGATGCCTGGGTTACGTTGCGGGGGAACATCGTTGAGCGCGTTTCCGACGATACCTATTTATTCAAAGATGCCACCGGCACTATCAATGTGGATATCAACCGTAAACGCTGGAATGGCGTGACAGTCGGGCCACAGGATGTGGTGGAGATCCAGGGAGAAGTGGATAAAGACTGGAACTCGGTGGAAATCGATGTAAAAGAGATCAGTAAGGTCGCCCAGTAAGCGCCAGGTGCGCGTGAAAAAATCGCTCATCTCTATGACTCCTCGCCGCAGATAGGGTAGTATCTGCGGCAATATTGCCGCCGTACAGGCGGGCACATACGTTGAGGAATCACGATTAATGAGCGATATGGCAGAGCGCCTTGCGCTGCATGAATTTACGGAAAACGCCTACCTGAACTACTCCATGTACGTCATCATGGATCGTGCGTTGCCGTTTATCGGTGATGGCCTGAAACCTGTTCAACGCCGCATCGTTTACGCTATGTCTGAACTGGGGCTGAACGCCAGCGCCAAATTTAAGAAATCCGCCCGTACCGTGGGCGACGTCCTGGGTAAATACCACCCGCACGGCGACAGCGCCTGCTATGAAGCCATGGTGTTGATGGCGCAGCCGTTCTCCTACCGCTATCCGCTGGTTGATGGGCAGGGTAACTGGGGGGCGCCGGATGATCCGAAGTCCTTCGCCGCCATGCGTTATACCGAATCCCGTCTGTCGAAATATGCCGATTTGCTGCTGAGCGAACTGGGCCAGGGCACCGTTGATTGGGTACCGAACTTCGACGGTACGATGCAGGAGCCGAAAATGCTGCCTGCGCGCCTGCCGAATATCCTGCTGAACGGCACGACCGGGATTGCAGTAGGGATGGCGACGGATATTCCACCGCATAACCTGCGCGAAGTCGCTAATGCGGCTATTGCCCTGATTGAGCAGCCGAAAACCACGATCGACCAGTTGCTGGATATTGTGCAGGGGCCGGACTACCCGACTGAAGCAGAGATCATTACCTCCCGTGCCGAGATCCGCAAAATTTACCAGAATGGTCGCGGTTCAGTGCGTATGCGCGCGGTCTGGAAAAAAGAGGATGGCGCGGTGGTGATCACCGCGCTGCCGCACCAGGTTTCCGGCGCACGCGTGCTGGAGCAAATCGCCGCTCAGATGCGCAATAAAAAATTGCCGATGGTCGACGATCTGCGTGACGAATCGGATCATGAAAACCCGACGCGTCTGGTGATCGTCCCGCGTTCTAATCGCGTGGACATGGAGCAGGTGATGAACCACCTGTTCGCCACCACCGATCTGGAAAAGAGCTACCGCATTAACCTGAATATGATCGGTCTGGATGGCCGCCCGGCAGTGAAAAACCTGCTGGAGATCCTCACCGAATGGCTGGCGTTCCGCCGCGACACCGTGCGCCGCCGCCTGAATCACCGTCTGGAAAAAGTCCTCAAACGCCTGCATATCCTTGAAGGTTTGCTGGTGGCATTCCTCAACATCGACGAAGTGATCGAAATCATTCGTACCGAGGACGAACCGAAGCCAGTGCTGATGTCACGCTTTGGCATCAGCGAGACGCAGGCGGAAGCGATCCTTGAGTTAAAACTGCGCCATCTTGCCAAACTGGAAGAGATGAAGATCCGTGGTGAGCAGGATGATCTGGCGAAAGAGCGCGATCAACTGCAAGCGATCCTCGCTTCTGAGCGCAAGATGAACACTCTGCTGAAGAAAGAGCTACAGGCGGATGCCGATGCGTTCGGTGACGATCGCCGTTCTCCGTTGCATGAGCGCGAAGAAGCGAAAGCGATGAACGAGCACGATATGCAGCCGTCTGAGCCGGTGACCATTGTGTTGTCGCAAATGGGCTGGGTGCGTAGCGCCAAAGGCCACGACATTGACGCGCAGGGACTGAGTTACAAAGCCGGTGATAGCTGGAAAGCGTCGGCGAAAGGCAAGAGCAACCAGCCGGTGGTGTTCATCGACTCCACCGGACGCAGTTACGCAATCGACCCGATTACGCTGCCGTCCGCACGTGGTCAGGGCGAACCGCTAACCGGTAAGCTGACGCTGCCGCCGGGAGCGACCGTTGAGCATATGGTGATGAGCAACGACGAGCAGAAACTGCTGATGGCGTCGGACGCGGGTTACGGTTTTGTGTGTACCTTTAACGACCTGGTGGCGCGTAACCGTGCCGGTAAAACGCTGATCAGCCTGCCGGATAACGCGCGGGTGATGCCGCCGCTGGAAATCGTTAACGATGACGATATGCTGCTGGCCATCACCACCGCCGGTCGTATGCTGATGTTCCCGGTCAGCGATTTGCCGCAGTTGTCGAAAGGGAAAGGCAACAAGATCATCGGCATCCCGTCTGCGGATGCAGCAAACGGTAGCGACGGGCTTGCGCACCTCTACCTGTTGCCGCCGCAGAGCACGTTAACCATCCATGTCGGCAAACGCAAAATCAAGCTGCGTCCTGAAGAGCTGCAAAAAGTGCAGGGCGAACGCGGGCGCCGCGGTACGCTGATGCGCGGTTTGCAGCGTATCGATCGCGTTGAGATTGATGCGCCTTCCCGTCCGGCGACGGGCGACAGCGAAGAGTAAGGCGCAAAAGCGTGTCTCCATCGCCCCTGAGGGCGACACGTTTCTACATTAAAATTTCCCGTAAAAGCGTTGTTAATTCGGCAATTGCGATTAACAATACGCTTTTTTAAAGGCCGCATAACACAAAGCCCAGGCCAGTTGATGGCTCATTGTGGCGCCGCCAGCCTCAGCGTAGTGCTGCTGGCGTGTATATAATGCTCAAAGGTATGGGCTTCAGAGGTCGCTATGCTATTCATTTTTCGCGTAATCATCGTTGTTATTTATTCCATTCTGGTGTGCGTATTCGGGTCCCTTTACTGCCTGTTTAGTCCACGTAATCCAAAACATGTTGCGACCTTTGGTCATATGTTTGGTCGCCTTGCGCCAGTTTTCGGGTTGAAAGTCGAAAAACGTCTGCCGCCGGATGCTGCGAAGTTTGGCAATGCTATCTATATTGCGAACCATCAGAACAACTTCGACATGGTGACCGCATCCAACATTGTGCTACCGCCAACGGTGACCGTGGGTAAAAAGAGCCTGTTGTGGATCCCGTTTTTTGGTCAGCTTTACTGGCTGACCGGCAATCTGCTGATTGATCGTAATAACCGTGCGAAAGCCCATGGCACCATTGCCGAAGTGGTTAAGCAGATCCAGAAACGCAATATTTCCATCTGGATGTTTCCGGAAGGCACCCGTAGCCGCGGTCGCGGTTTGCTGCCGTTTAAAACCGGGGCGTTTCATGCCGCGATTGCCGCCGGTGTGCCGATCATTCCGGTCTGCGTGTCGACGACGTCTAACAAAATTAAACTCAATCGCCTGCGCAACGGGTTGGTTATCGTTGAGATGTTGCCGCCCATTGATATCACCCGCTTTGGTAAAGATCAGGTGCGTGAGCTGGCAACTCATTGCCGCGAATTGATGGCAACGAAAATCGAGGAACTCGATAAAGAAGTTGCAGAACGCGAAGCCGCCGGTCGGGTTTAACCTTTTGTTGTTAATAAGTCCGCAGACAGTGATGCTTGCGGCAAAGAGTCAGTGTTACACGGAGCAAATATGTCACTCAGTCGGCGTCAGTTTATTCAGGCATCCGGGGTTGCGCTATGTGCAGGTGCGGTGCCGCTGAGGGCAAATGCCGCCGGGCAACAACCGCAGCTGCCCGTTCCTCCTCTGTTTGAATCCCGTCGCGGGCAACCGCTGTTTCTTACCCTGCAACGTACGCACTGGTCATTCACGACCGGTACACGTGCCCAGGTTTTCGGCATCAATGGGCGTTATCTGGGGCCAACGATCCGGGTATGGAACGGTGATGACGTCAAACTGATTTATAGCAACCGACTGGCGGAAAACGTGGCAATGACCGTCAGTGGTTTGCAGGTGCCAGGGCCGCTGATTGGTGGCGCAGCGCGCATGATGACCGCCAATAACGACTGGGCACCGGTGCTGCCTATTCGTCAGAATGCCGGGACGCTGTGGTATCACGCCAATACGCCGAACCGCACCGCGCAGCAGGTCTATAACGGTCTTGCGGGAATGTGGCTGGTGGAGGATGAGATCAGTAAGTCGTTACCGATACCGAACCATTACGGCGTGGATGATTTCCCGGTCATTATTCAGGATAAGCGGCTGGATAATTTCGGTACGCCGCAATACAGCGAACCCGGTAGCGGTGGTTTTGTTGGCGATACGTTGCTGGTGAACGGCGCGCAAAGCCCGTATGTGGATGTTTCCCGTGGCTGGGTGCGACTGCGTCTGTTAAATGCCTCGAACTCCCGGCGCTACCAGTTACAAATGAGTGATGGTCGCGCACTGCATGTGATTGCCGGCGATCAGGGCTTTTTACCTGCACCGGTATCAGTAAAGCAGTTGTCGCTGGCGCCGGGGGAGCGCCGCGAGGTGCTGGTGGATATGACCAACGGTGATGAAGTGTCGATCACCTGTGGCGAAGCGGCAACCCTGATGGATCGCGTACGCGGTTTCTTCGAGCCCTCCAGCATCCTGATTTCGACGCTGGTGTTGACGTTGCGTCCAACCGGGCTGTTACCGCTGGTGACGGACAGACTACCCATGCGTCTGCTGCCGTCAGAGATTATGGCCGGTACACCAACCCGCAGCCGGGATATCACGCTGGGCAGCGATCCGGGCATTAACGGGCAGTTATGGGATCCGCAGCGGATCGATATCACTACGCAGCAAGGCACCTGGGAGCGCTGGACCGTCCGCGCCGAGATGCCGCAATCCTTCCATATTGAAGGCGTAATGTTTTTGGTGCGCAACGTTAACGGTGCGATGCCATTCCCGGAGGACCGGGGCTGGAAAGATACTGTCTGGATCGACGGACAGGTGGAACTGCTGGTGTGGTTCGGCCAGCCTTCCTGGCCGCACTTCCCGTTCCAGTATCAAAGCCAGACGCTGGAGATGACCGACCGTGGTTCGGTAGGGCAGCTGCTGGTGAACCCGGCGCCGTAACATGTGTAAGCCTGCCAGGTTTTTACCTGTCAGGCTGCTGTCCTGTACAAAATCCTCCTTCATTTCCGGTCAAATTACGGCGTATAATCGCCGCCCTTTGATTATTTTTTTATCATTTTTGGAAGCAAGATGAGCGCAATATCCCTGATCCAACCGGATCGTGACCTTTTCTCATGGCCCCAGTACTGGGCGGCCTGCTTCGGCCCTGCGCCGTTTTTGCCGATGTCGCGCGAAGAGATGGATCAACTCGGCTGGGATAGTTGCGACATTATTCTGGTGACGGGCGATGCATATGTCGATCACCCCAGTTTCGGGATGGCGATTTGCGGCCGTATGCTGGAAGCACAAGGGTTTCGTGTTGGCATCATTGCCCAACCGGACTGGAACAGCAAAGACGACTTTATGCGTTTGGGCAAACCGAACCTGTTCTTCGGCGTCACCGCTGGAAACATGGATTCGATGATCAACCGCTACACCGCCGATCGTAAGCTGCGTCATGACGACGCCTACACCCCGGATAACGTCGCCGGTAAGCGTCCGGATCGCGCCACGTTGGTTTATACCCAACGCTGTAAAGAAGCGTGGAAAGAGGTGCCGGTGATCCTCGGCGGTATTGAAGCCAGCCTGCGCCGTACTGCACATTATGATTACTGGTCTGATACCGTGCGTCGCTCGGTGCTGATTGACGCCAAAGCCGATATGCTGATGTTTGGCAACGGTGAACGCCCACTGGTGGAAGTGGCTCATCGTCTGGCCGCGGGCGAACCGATCTCGCAGATCCGCGATGTGCGTAACACCGCGATCATCGTCAAAGAAGCGCTGCCGGGCTGGAGCGGGGTGGACTCCACCCGCCTCGATACGCCGGGTAAGATCGACCCGATCCCGCATCCGTATGGCGAAGATTTACCCTGTGCGGACAACAAACCCGTAGCGCAGGAAGCAAAACGTGTGACGGTGCAGCCGCCGCGCCCGAAACCGTGGGAAAAAACCTATGTGCTGCTGCCTTCTTTTGAGAAGGTAAAAGGTGATAAGGTGCTCTACGCCCATGCGTCGCGTATTTTGCACCACGAAACCAACCCCGGCTGCGCCCGCGCGCTGATGCAAAAACACGGCGATCGTTACATCTGGATCAACCCGCCAGCTATCCCGCTGTCGACCGAAGAGATGGACAGCGTGTTTGCTTTGCCCTATAAGCGCGTGCCGCACCCCGCCTATGGCAAAAGCCGTATCCCGGCGTATGAGATGATCCGCTTCTCCATCAATATTATGCGCGGCTGTTTTGGTGGCTGTTCCTTCTGCTCCATCACCGAGCATGAAGGCCGTATCATTCAAAGCCGCTCCGAAGATTCGATCATCAATGAGATCGAAGCGATTCGTGATAGCGTACCGGGCTTTACCGGGGTGATTTCCGATCTCGGCGGGCCGACCGCCAACATGTATATGCTGCGCTGCAAATCGCCGCGTGCGGAACAGACCTGTCGCCGACTCTCTTGTGTTTACCCGGAGATCTGCCCGCATATGGATACCAATCACCAACCGACGATCGATCTCTATCGTCGTGCCCGTGATTTGAAAGGTATTAAAAAGATCCTGATTGCCTCTGGTGTGCGTTACGATCTGGCCGTTGAAGATCCGCGCTATGTGAAAGAGCTGGCGACGCACCACGTGGGCGGGTATCTGAAGATTGCGCCGGAACACACTGAAGAAGGTCCGCTGTCGAAGATGATGAAGCCGGGAATGGGCAGCTATGACCGCTTTAAGCAGTTGTTCGACACCTATTCCAAACAGGCGGGCAAAGAACAGTATCTGATCCCCTATTTTATCTCTGCGCACCCCGGTACGCGTGATGAAGACATGGTGAACCTGGCGCTGTGGCTGAAGCGTCACCGCTTCCGTCTTGACCAGGTACAGAACTTCTATCCCTCACCGCTGGCGAACTCGACAACCATGTATTACACCGGCAAAAACCCGCTGTCGAAAATCGACTATAAGAGCGAAGAGGTGGTGGTCCCCAAAGGGGACAAACAGCGCCGTCTGCATAAAGCGCTGCTGCGTTACCACGATCCGGCCAACTGGCCGCTGCTGCGCCAGGCGCTGGAAGCGATGGGTAAAAAGCATTTGATTGGCTCGCGCCGCGAATGCCTGGTGCCGGCACCGACGCTGGAAGAGATGCGTGAAGCGCGCCGTCAGAACCGCCAGTCGCAGCCAGCGTTGACCAAACATACGCCGATTGTGCACCAGCGTAGCAACGGTAAAAGCGCTGCATCCACGAAGAAAAAAGCCACGCGGGTGCGTTAAGTCACCCTAAAAATGCCCGGTTTACACCGGGCATTTTTTTGTGCTCAACAGGCATTTAACCGCCGAACTGATCCGGGTCTGGCCCCAGCCGTTTACCGGCATCCAGTTTGGCAATTTCCGCCAGCTCGTCTTTATCCAGGCGGAAATCCCAGACATTAAAGTTTTCGGCAATGCGCGACGGCGTGACCGATTTCGGGATCACCACCAGACCGCTATCAAGATGCCAGCGGATCACTATCTGTGCAGGTGTTTTGCTGTATTTATCCGCCAGCGAACGGATGATTTTCTGATCGAAGACCCCTTCACCGCCCTGTGCCAGCGGGCTCCAGGACTCGGTCTGGATCTTGTGTGTGGCATTCCAGGCGTGCAACTGGCGCTGCTGCATCAACGGGTGTAGCTCGATTTGGTTAATCACCGGCGCGACGCTGGTTTCATCGATCAGGCGTTGCAGGTGTGGGATCTGAAAGTTGCATACGCCGATGCTCTTCACCAGCCCCTGCTGCTGTAATGCGATCATCCCTTGCCACGCCTCGACATAATGATCGATGGCCGGTACTGGCCAGTGCATCAGATAGAGATCCACATAATCAAGCTGCAGTTTTTTCAGACTTTCTTTTAATGCTTGCGCCGGACGCTGCTGATCGTCATTCCACAACTTGGTGGTAATAAATAACTCATCGCGCGGTACGCCCGAGCTGGCAATCGCTTTGCCCACGCCTTCTTCATTTTTATAGGCTGCGGCGGTATCAATGGATCGATACCCCACGTCCAGTGCCTTATGAATCGCGGTAACCACTTCCTCGTTGCTCGCTTTCCACACGCCAAGACCCAGTTGCGGCATCAGTGTGCCGTCAGAAAGCTTAATCACGGTGGGATGTGTCATGCATTTCTCCTTTCAATAGGCTTACCGGGACAGGCCCGGTAAGGTGGTGTGCATTAAGTGTGGTCGAAAAAACCAAAAACGAAAGCCGTTGCCAGACGACCTTAGCGCGCCGCTTCGTAGATGCGACGGCTGACTTCCAGTGTAATATCCTGGTGTTCGCCGAGTTGCGTCATACCGTGTTCTTCGAGTTTGCTCAACAGCGCCGGAATTGAGCTACCGTCGAGGCCGTAACCGGACAACCGCGTCGGCACGCCCATACGTTCGAAGAAGTTACGCGTTGCTTCAATGGCCGCATCAATACGCTCGTTTTCAGAGCCTTCAGTGATGTTCCACACGCGCTCAGCGTATTGCAGCAATTTGGCGTGCTTGGTATCGCGTTTTTCATTCCACAGCGCAGGCAGAACAACGGCCAGGGTTTGCGCATGGTCAAGACCATGCATCGCAGTCAGTTCATGACCGAGCATATGTGTTGCCCAGTCCTGCGGTACGCCTGCGCCAATCAGACCATTCAGCGCTTGCGTTGCCGCCCACATCACGTTGGCGCGTACGTCGTAGTTTTCCGGTTCCTGCAACGCTTTTGGGCCTTCTTCGATCAGCGTCAGCAAAATGCCTTCCGCGAAACGATCCTGGATTTTGCCGTCCACCGGATAGGTGACGTACTGCTCAACGGTATGGACAAAGGCATCCACCACACCATTCGCCACCTGACGCGGCGGCAGGGTGTAGGTGTAAACCGGATCGAGGATGGCAAATACGGGCTGCACGAAAGCAGAGTGGAACGCCTGTTTGTCGCCGGTTGCTTTACGAGATACCACCGCGCCTGCGTTGGATTCAGAACCGGTGGCTGGCAGCGTCAACACAGAACCCATCGGAATGGCGCTTTTGATGTCATTCCCCCGCGTTTGCAGGATGTGCCACGGATCGATGCCGTCTGCGTACTGCGCTGCTGCGGCGATAAATTTGGTGCCATCGAGTACAGAACCACCGCCCACCGCCAGCAAGAATGTGATCTTTTCGTCTTGCACGATTTTTACGGCTTTCATCAGGGTTTCGTACGTCGGGTTTGGCTCAATGCCGCTGAATTCGCGGACATCCAGACCTTGCAGCGCGCTGTAGACCTGATCCAGCACGCCATTTTTCTTCACGCTGCCGCCGCCATAGGTAATCAACACGCGGGCCTCCGCCGGGATCTGCTCACGCAGGTTAGCAATTGCGCCTTTACCAAACAGGATGCGGGTAGGGGTATGCAGATTAAAGTTATTCATTGCTCGTTCCCTTCTCATTAGGTGAAAAATGTCCGGCAGCTGTCTGCCTGATGGGATTATTGTGGGCGTGGGCAGCGTCTCTCTCAATGCACATTCCTGCGAATGTCTTGCCTGTTTCTCTTTTAGGCTGGAGAAAAAGCATAAAACTGAGCACACTGTCTGTGTCAAAAAGCCTTGCCGGAGTAGCGGAAAATGAAGCGCGAAGAGATTTGTTTGCACCTGACAGAAAAGATTAAGGCTCTGAAAATAAATGAAAACACACTCAGTGAACTGCTGCCGGATATCCGTTTGCTGTACGGGACTCAGCCGGGAACCCGAACGCCGGTGATGTACCTTCCGGGGATCGTTTTTCTCTTTTCCGGTCATAAAATCGGTTATATCAATGAGCGCGTTTTTCGCTATGACACTAACGAGTATTTATTACTGACGGTGCCGTTACCGTTTGAGTGTGAAACCTTTGCCACGCCGGAGGTGCCATTGGCGGGTCTTCGCGTAAATGTCGATATCCTGCAATTACAGGAACTGTTGATGGATATCGGCGAAGATGAACTCTTTCGCCCTGATATCGCCGCGAGCGGGATTAACTCGGCGGTCCTGTCGGAAGAGATCCTGTGCGCCGCCGAACGCTTGCTGGACGTGATGGAGCGCCCGCTGGATGCGCGTATTCTCGGTAAACAGATTATCCGCGAGATCCTTTACCACGTGCTGACCGGGCCGCGCGGCGGTGCGTTGCTGGCACTGGTGAGTCGCCAGACGCATTTTAGCCTGATTAGCCGGGTGCTGAAGCGCATTGAGAGCCAGTACACGGAGAATCTGAGCGTCGATCAGCTTGCCGCTGAAGCCAATATGAGCGTGTCGGCGTTTCACCACAACTTTAAGTCAGTGACCAGCACGTCGCCTTTGCAGTACCTGAAGAGCTACCGTCTGCACAAAGCACGTATGCTGATGGTGCATGATGGTATGAAAGCCAGCGCTGCGGCGATACGGGTTGGCTATGAAAGTCCGTCGCAGTTCAGCCGCGAGTTTAAACGCTATTTTGGTCTGACGCCGGGAGAGGATGTGGCGAGAATTCGTACCATGCAGGGGATGTAAAAACGGCCCCTCTTCGCCGGGAAGAGGGGCAGCGGGTCAGGCGTTGCAGTATTTTTTCTTCAGCACCACCGCAACAGTGCCGACAAGCCCGGCAACCAGCAGGAAGACCGGGAGGATCATCAGAAACGTCATCACCTGATCTTCATGACGTTTCACAAACGGGATCATGCTGATGGCGTAGCCAAAAGAGGTGACGACGCCAACCCATAGCAGGGCGCTCAGCCAGTTAAACAGCTGGAAGCGGCGGTTCGACAAACCGGATATGCCGGCCATGGTCGGCAGCAGGGTGCGAATAAACGCCAGAAAACGCCCGGCAAGCAGCGCCAGCAGACCGTGGCGGTCAAACATACAGGTCGCCCGTTCATGGTATTTCACCGGTAGCTGCGCAAGCCAGCTTTTCACCACCCGCGTATTGCCCAGCCACTTGCCTTGCAGGTAGCTGAGCCAGCAGCCGAGACTGGCGGCGGAGGTGAGGATAAACAGGGTGGATACAAAGTCCATGCAGCCGCGCGCAATCAGCGCACCGGCCAGTAACAGCAGGCTGTCCCCCGGTAAAAACGAAGCAGGAAGCAGGCCGTTTTCCAGAAACAGCGTGGCGAACATCACAAAATAAACAACGCCAACAACATGCGGGTTAGCCAGCGCAGCAAAGTCGTGTTGCCAAAGCGCAGCGATAATATCTTGAATAACAGCCATGGACGTTCCTGTGGTACCGCGTAGAGGAGGCTATTGTACTCCAACTCGCCAAAAACACCTTGATCCGGGGCGCAAGAAACAGAGAATTTTCTGAAGCTTTACCCCGGTTAGCCTGGTTTACACGATACGCTGGAATCCTGCAGCTAAATCTTCAATCAGATCGTCAACATTCTCTAAACCAATATGCACCCGAATTAAGGTACCGGTGAAGTCCACTTCATCATCCGGGCGGATCGCCGCTATCTGTTCCGGCTGGTTGGCCAGAATTAACGACTCATAACCGCCCCAGGAGTAGGCCATGCTGAACAGTGAAAACGGATCGAGGTATTGCGACAGTTCTTCATGGGTTAAGCGTTTAGTTAATACAAAGGAGAACAGGCCGCTGCTGCCGGTAAAGTCACGTTTCCAGTACTCATGCCCTTTGCTTCCAGGCAGCGCCGGATGATTCACCCGCGCCACTTGCGGGTGCGTCGCCAGCCATTCGGCAATTTTTAAACTGCTTTCATGGTGCTGACGCAGGCGCACGCCCAATGTACGCAAACCGCGGCTGGTCATATACGCGGTATCCGCATCCAGCATTTGCCCCATCAGATAGGCGTTTTCACGCAGTTGCTCCCAACAGCGGGCGTTGGAAACGGCGGTGCCCACCATCGCGTCTGAGTGACCAATCAGGTATTTGGTGCCTGCCTGAATCGAGATATCAATATCAAACTCCAGCGCTTTGAACAGGATGCCAGCCGCCCAGGTGTTATCAATCATAATGATGGCGTTCGGGGCCACGCTTCTCACCGCCTGAACAATCGCCGGAACGTCATGCACCTCCATGGTGATGGAGCCGGGAGATTCCAGGAACACCACTTTCGTATTGGGTTGGATGAGATGCACAATGCTGGCGCCAATCATCGGGTCAAACCAGCTGGTGGTGACGCCCAGTTTGGCGAGAATTTTGGTGCTGAAATCCTGGGTCGGTTCATAGGCGGTGTTGGTCATCAGCACATGATCGCCTTGCTCAACGAACGCCAGAATGGTGTTAGCCACCGCCGCGGCGCCGCAGGGGAAAAGCGCGCATCCGGCGCCGCCTTCCAGTTCACACATCGCTTCCTGTAATGAGAAGTGTGTTAGCGTACCGCGGCGACCATAAAACAGTTCGCCGTTTGCCCGGTTGCGGGTAGCGTGTTTTTTGGCTTCCACCGTTTCGAAGACCAGGGAAGAGGCGCGTTGGATCACGCTGTTCACCGAGCCTAGTGTATATTTTTTGCTGCGCCCTGCGTTTACCAGAGCGGTATCAAGATGCTTCGCCGTCATTTTCGCTCAACCTGTTTTTATACGTCTGGATGTCCAGACTACCATGATTGTGGGTTGATGCATCCCTGTTTGCGGTGCGGGTGTTAATTTTTTCTACGACCTGTTCAGTCGCGCGGGTTTACTGCGTGAGCGCAAAGAAAATGGCTTTCAATTCAGGCACTATGTAAATAGTAATGAGAACTACTATCAATTCGACATCATTTTGATATGATGGCGCTCAGTTTTTGTGATTTGCGTCGCGGAGAAACACAGTGGGTAATAATTTGATGCAGACGGATCTATCCGTGTGGGGTATGTATCAGCACGCCGACATTGTCGTTAAAGTGGTAATGATCGGCCTGATTCTGGCGTCCGTGGTGACATGGGCTCTGTTTTTCAGCAAAAGCGTTGAGATGATGGCGCAAAAGCGCCGCATCAAGCGCGAGCAGACCCTGCTGGCTGATGCCCGCTCACTGGACCAGGCCAGCGAAATCGCCTCCTCCTTCCATGCGAAAAGCCTCAGCACCCTGTTAATCAACGAAGCCCAGAACGAGCTGGAGTTATCCGCAGGCAGCGAAGATAACGAAGGCATTAAAGAGCGCACCGGGTTCCGCCTGGAGCGTCGCGTGGCGGCGACCGGGCGTTATATGGGGCGCGGTAATGGCTATCTCGCCACTATCGGCGCGATCTCTCCGTTTATCGGTCTGTTCGGTACCGTGTGGGGCATCATGAACAGCTTTATCGGCATCGCGCAGACGCAAACCACGAACCTCGCTGTTGTGGCGCCGGGTATTGCCGAAGCGCTGCTGGCTACGGCGATCGGGTTGGTTGCTGCCATTCCGGCGGTGGTGATTTACAACCTTTTTGCGCGCATGATTGGCAGTTACAAAGCCACCCTCGGCGATGTTGCCGCGCAGGTTCTGTTACTGCAAAGCCGCGATCTTGACCTGGCTGCCAGCAATGCGCAGCCGGTGCGTGCGGCTCAGAAATTACGTGTAGGTTGATACGCCATGGCAATGCGTTTGAATGAAAACCTGGACGATAACGGCGAAATGCACGAAATCAACGTAACGCCGTTTATCGACGTTATGTTGGTGCTGCTGATTATCTTTATGGTGGCCGCACCGCTTGCCACGGTGGATGTGAAAGTGAATCTGCCGGCATCCTCCAGCCAGCCACAACCGCGCCCGGAAAAGCCAGTCTACCTCTCTGTAAAAGCGGATAACACGATGTTTATCGGTAACGATCAGGTGACGGATGACACGATGATCAACGCACTGAATACGATGACGGAAGGTAAAAAAGACACCACCATCTTTTTCCGTGCGGACAAAACCGTAGACTACGAAACAATGATGAAGGTGATGGATACGTTGCATCAGGCGGGGTATCTGAAAATCGGTCTGGTCGGTGAAGAGGTCGCGAAAGCGAAGTAATCTGCCCTTGCCAAACGTAAAAAAGCTGGCTCTCGCCAGCTTTTTTTTCACCTGCTTATCCGAGATGTTCGCCGCCTGTGACGCCATGCACTTCGGCCGTGACGTAGCTCGACTCCTGGCTTGCCAGATAAACGTAGACGGGGGCCAGCTCAGCCGGTTGTCCGGCGCGTTTCAATGGCGTTTGCTGGCCGAACTGCGGCAGTTTCTCCTGCGGCTGACCGCCAGAAATCTGCAATGCTGTCCAGATTGGCCCTGGCGCCACGATATTGACGCGGATCCCTTTTTCCGCCACCTGTTTTGCCAGCCCGCGACTGTAATTGAGAATAGCCGCTTTGGTGGAGGCATAGTCCAGCAGGTGTGTACTTGGCTGGTACGCCTGGATTGATGAGGTGGTGATGATGCTACCGCCGCGTGGCAGCAGTGGGATGGCTTCCTGAGTTATCCAGAACAGCGCAAAAACGTTCACCGTGTAGGTCTGAATAAATTGCTCGGTGGTCAGATTAGCAATCTCTTCAATTGCGGTTTGTCTGCCAGCGACCAGCGCCAGGATATCCAGACCGCCAAGCTGCTCTTTGGCTTTGTGTGGCAACGCACGGGCAAATGACTCATCGCTCAGATCGCCGGGGATCAGCACCGCTTTGCGTCCGGCCGCTTCGATCTGCGCTTTGACCTGCTGCGCATCTTCTTCTTCCGCAGGCAGGTAGTTGATCGCCACATCCGCCCCTTCACGCGCGTAGGCGATGGCGGCAGCACGACCGATACCGGAATCCCCGCCGGTGACCAGCGCTTTCCGATCTTTCAACCGTCCGCTGCCCACGTAGCTGTTTTCACCACAGTCAGGTACAGGATCCATTTTTGCCTGCACCCCGGGATAGGGTTGTTTCTGCTGCGGGTAATCGCCAGCGTAGTATTGCGTGGTGGGATCCTGAATTTTTGTCTGGTTAGTTGCCATTAAGTACCCTCCATATCGGTGGTTGAGTACTTAAGGGTAGTTGTCTGCGCTGTTATTGCAGCAAGATTCAGGATTTTCTGGATAGTAATGATATGCGCAACCGGCGACGGCCAGTTAGTTTGCGTCTGGCTTGTTCGCGGCGGTTTCTTCATCCAGCGCGACGGTAGTGACGTTTGATGTGCGGTATTCACCGTCAATCAATTTACGGTTCAGGCGCAGCGTTGCCGCTTCCCGTCCCAGAATATGCTGATAGTTGGTTTCCAGACGACCCATGATCTTTTCCATGAGCTCAGGCTTCTGTTCAATAATGGCGTTGATCACCGCGCCATAAATTTCTTCTTTAACCTGTAATGGATAGATTTCCCGACGATTCTGCCATTTAAGACGCACCAGCGCGGCGGGAATGGATACCAGTTCACGTGCAATGCGCTCAATTGTGCTGTTTTTATCGAGCATTAATGCTTCTATATTTTGCTTTAAGATAAACTCATCACTTTTTTTATCATCTAAAGCTAAATACACATTATTGTTATCGATTTCTTTCACGTTACTCTTCCCCAATTTTATAAAACATTGGTCCATCTTTTTCACGGGTAATCAGGTTAAGCCAAATCTTATCGCCAGATTCATTAATTTCCTGTGTTTTATCCGCAATTATTTTGCTTAATGTCTGGGCATCAATCTCGCCTTCCGCTTGTAAGTCATTAAGCAGACGGGCGAATGTCTCGATTTTTACTACACGGAACAGACGATCTTTTATATGCCGATCGCGTTCCTCAAGTAACATATTTCTTGATTGCCCATTGTGGCTCACGTTCGCTAATATTTGGTCAGCGTGTTCGGAGAGCGTTCTTTTTCCCTGAGTTAAATTAGGCTCTTTTCCTTCTTCTCCTGGCCTGGTTTCAGCGGCAGAAATGTGAAATCGTGCCGGGACAAGATTCTCGGGAAGCATTTCTAATATCCTTTAATATCAACAGGGAAGGGGCAAGACAGACGTGAGGTTCGTTGACAATATCATGGCGCACTTTTAAAATCAAAAAAAATGGAGCCTGCTCATGAACAGTATTTTTTATTCTGTTATTACATTATTGCTGCTCACTGGCGGCGTACTTTTATTAATGCGCGAGTACAATAAAGCCCCGCGCAGCGAAATTGAGAACCTTCCTCCCAGACCTCAACCGTTGTCAAAAGAGGAAGGTGAGGATCATTTTTCTGTGTTAATGAATGCCATTACTCCGGTGTGGTACTGGCGGGTTAACCATGAATATATTGATTTTCTTCATGCGACCATAAAACGCATGAACATGGCAGAATTAAATAATACCCCTGGTTTATTTGAGGCGCAGCGTCGGTGTAGCGATCTCAATTCTGCTGTGTATAAGTATTATGACAATATAAAGAAGCGCTGCCTCAATGGTGAGAAGGTGCCGCATGCCGATCTGGATGTGCTCAATCTGCGTCAGTGTTTCCACGAGTTCAGTACTGAAGCCTACCCGGCACTGGTTGTTTTGGTGTGGCCGGAGAACCAGCGTCCGTGGGTAAACCCCGAGGACGTATAGCAATATTGTTCATATCTTTTGCAGGCCGAAGGTCTGGCCTGCCATCAACCTCGCTACCTTGTACGTATCATTGTGTTCCGTTGATGTTGGCAGAGTGTTGCCAAATGTTTACCTGACTGGGATATACTGGCCGCTGGTTAAGCTATCTTACAGGACACTATGGAACGATTTCTGGAAAACGCAATGTACGCTTCGCGCTGGTTGCTCGCCCCGGTTTACTTTGGCCTCTCCCTTGCTCTGCTTGCACTGACGGTAAAATTCTTCCAGGAGATTTTTCACATCCTGCCCAACATATTCAGCCTGGCGGAAGCCGATCTCATTCTGACGCTGCTGTCGCTGGTGGATATGACGCTGGTCGGCGGCCTGCTGGTGATGGTGATGTTTTCCGGCTATGAAAACTTTGTCTCGCAGCTCGATATCGCAGAACACAAAGAGAAACTGAACTGGCTCGGCAAAATGGACTCCACGTCCCTGAAGAACAAAGTGGCCGCCTCTATCGTCGCCATCTCGTCCATTCATTTGCTGCGGGTGTTTATGGATGCGAAAAATGTGCCGGACAACAAACTGATGTGGTACGTAATAATCCACCTGACATTTGTGCTCTCAGCATTTGTGATGGGCTACCTGGACAGGTTGACCCGCGAAAAACATTGATCGCTGCAGGCCGGTTTCCCGGCCTGCGTACGATCATTTATCCGACGACGCCTGCCATAAATTGAGCTCTCCATCGGCGATGTGCTTGTCGATTTGCGCCAGTTCGTCTGCGCTGAATGTCAGATTATTCAACGCCTGAACATTTTCCGCGATCTGTTCCGGGCGGCTTGCGCCAATCAGCACGGAGGTGACGCGGGCATCTTTCAGCAACCAGCTCAGCGCCATTTGCGCCATCGACTGCCCGCGCTGCTGCGCCATCTCATTCAGCAGCCGCAGGCTGTTGAGATTACTTTCCGTCAGCATCTTCTGTGTCAGACCGCGCACTTTATTGCCTTCACGCTGCATGCGTGAGCCTTCCGGAATACCGCTCAAGTATTTCCCCGTCAACAAGCCCTGCGCCAGCGGCGTAAACGCGATGCAGCCCATGCCATTATCTTCCAGCGCATCCAGCAGTCCGGTTTTATCCACCCAGCGATTAAGCAGGTTATAGGAGGGCTGGTGGATTAACAGGGGGATTTTCCACTCGCGCAGCAGCGCCGCCATTTGCCGGGTGCGGTCGGTGGAATAGGAAGAGATACCGACGTAGAGCGCTTTACCGCTCTGCACTGCATGGGCCAGCGCGGCGGCGGTCTCTTCCATCGGCGTTTTTTCATCTACCCGGTGCGAATAGAAGATATCCACGTACTCCAACCCCATACGCTTCAGGCTCTGATCAAGGCTGGCGAGCAGATATTTGCGTGAGCCACCGGAACCGTACGGCCCTGGCCACATATCGTATCCCGCTTTGGTGGAAATAATCAGTTCGTCGCGGTAGCTGACGAAATCGTCCCGTAGCAGACGGCCGAAATTTTCTTCCGCGCTGCCTGCTGGTGGTCCGTAGTTATTGGCTAAATCAAAATGGGTGATCCCCAGATCAAACGCTTTGCGCAGCAAGGCGCGCTGTGACTCCAGGGCGTGACTGTGGCCAAAACTGTGCCACAAACCGAGTGAAAGGGCGGGTAACTGCAAACCGCTTTTGCCACAGTAGCGATAGTGCATCTGCGCATAGCGATCCGGGTTGACGAAACCAGGCATGATGTCTCCTTTATTGTACAGGCTAATTCGAAACAACGTTTCTATCTTATCGCCGGATTTCTGCACATCAAAGGTCAGTCTGATAGTTGAACATTTTTTGTGCAGAAAACGGACCGCTATGCTTTGCTTAGAAGGAAAAAACGAGCGGAGACATGTGATGACGCGTTTAACAGCGAAAGACTTTCCTCAGGAATTACTCGACTACTACGACTATTACGCGCACGGCAAAATCAACAAGCGCGAATTTTTACATCTGGCCGGTAAGTACACGGTAGGAGGGATGACGGCGCTGGCGCTGTTTAACCTGCTTAAGCCGAATTACGCGCTGGCGGAGCAGGTGGTGTTCACCGATCCGGATATTCACCCGGAATATATCACCTACCCGTCGCCAAACGGGCATGGTGAAGTGAGGGGATATCTTGTCAGGCCAACAAAAGCCACCGGGAAAATAGCGGCGGTGGTGGTGGTGCATGAAAACCGTGGTCTCAACCCTTACATTGAAGATGTGGCGCGTCGGGTGGCAAAAGCGGGGTACCTGGCGTTAGCGCCGGACGGTCTGAGTTCCGTAGGCGGCTATCCCGGCAATGATGATGAAGGGCGTGAGTTGCAACAAAAGGTCGATCCGACAAAGCTAATGAATGATTTCTTTGCCGCTGTCGAATTTATGCGCCAACACCCGGATGCCAGCGGAAAAGTGGGGATCACCGGTTTTTGCTATGGCGGCGGCGTTTCGAATGCAGCGGCAGTGGCTTATCCGGAGCTGAATTGCGCCGTGCCGTTCTATGGTCGTCAACCGCCAGCCGCGGATGTGGCGAAAATTAACGCGCCCCTGCTGCTGCATTACGCTGAACTGGATAAAAACATTAACGAAGGCTGGCCTGCCTATGAGCAGGCATTGAAAGCACACCACAAAGTCTATGAGGCGTACATTTATGCGGGGGTGAATCACGGTTTTCACAACGACTCTACGCCGCGCTATGACCGTGCTGCGGCGGAACTGGCCTGGCAGCGCACTCTCGGTTGGTTCGAAAAGTACCTGCGCCAGGGATGAATCTCCCGCAGGGAGACCGGTATTGTCGATCTTTATGCTGAACGAGGTGCATGAATCGATCAAATAACAGACGATTCACTATTTTAAAATCACCTCACAGAGGGGCAATAGCTGTTTTAATTTACGTTAGGTAACCAGATATTGTCTGGCAAAACGGCTGAGAGAAACGGTTGAAAAATAACCTCCTCATAAATAATGAGGCGCGATTCATAATATTTGTGAATGTATGAAAAAATAAGCAATACGGCGCATATACGCTCACGGTGAGAGAGCGGACATGGTGATCGTTGAGTTCGTAATCTCTCGACCATGTCGCATGACACCTGGGTTTTGTTGTTTCAGGTTGTTCCAGATTGCACATAAAGATGTCTGTTCCCAAGCTGGGCGTGAGTATGTTTTAATAATTCTTAACTTACCTTTAAAGTACACTTAACACCCTGTTTGGATATTTTACTGAAGCGTTTGTTTATATATTTTAATATTTCCTGAGGCGTTTTTTTGATTGTTTTAAGAAAAAGGCGCGCGGTCTCTTTTTATCAACATATCGATATAACGTAATCCTTATATGTGCACGCTGTTTTAGCCTTTTGCAAAAGGTTGTTAATAACTATCATTTTCTGGTGAAAAGTATTTTCAATTTTTTTCATAAAAATTATAAATAAAAAAATCATTATAAATTAGTCTGTTATGGTGTGTGTTTTTGCATTGCCCTCTTTTGGGTGGTGAAGGGAAATATGGCATAAAGTTAGCAGAATAACGTTCTGGGAGGATACTGGATCTACCAGTTGAGGTGATATGTGGCACTTCAGGATGCACAAAAAATTTTAAGCGAACCATACAACTTTTCTAAAACTTGCCGATAAGAAGTTAAGTTTCGCCCGCAGGCGAGAATCTACTTTCACCGCAAGGATAATATTATGGGTATGCTTCGTAACTTTACTATACGAGCCGTGATGCTGGTGATCCTGGGGATCTTCGGTCTGCTGTGGTCTGGCGTCGGGTTGTATAGCGTTTTTTCGTTGTCAAAAGTGGCCGATGGCAATGATGTTGATCGCCAGTTAGTGTCACAGATGACTCTGCTCAGTCAGGGTAACGATCAATATTTTCGGTTTGTTACTCGTCTCAGTCGCGTTATGGAAGCCAAAGCTGCGGGTGGCTCACCGGATATGGCGCCGGTCCAACAGGCGCTGGATAACATGGGGCGTCGACTGGCGGACTTTAAAGCGATATCTCCGGGTCCGATGGATCCAAAAGTCTCCGAACAAGTGATTGCCGGTTGGCAGGCATTGCTCGACCAGGGGATCACGCCGCAGATGCAACTGGCGCAGCAAGGCACGCCGGAGGCTTACCGTAAACAGGCCAACGAAGTGACCCCGGTGCTGAGCCGTACCTTTGGCGCGGCCACTGAAAGTTTTAATAAAACCGCCAGCGCGATGCTGGATCAGACCCGGATCCTGGTTGACGGGCAAACCAGCAGCACGCGTAATGCGCTAATTGCGGCGATGGTATTTGGTCTGCTGATCCTGCTGTTCACCGATCGTTATCTGGTCACCATGATGGTGAAACCGCTGGCACGTATTCGGTCGCACTTCGGTCTGATGGCGCAAGGCGATCTCAGCCAGCCGCTGGAAGATTTTGGCCGTAACTGTGTGGGGCAACTGGTACCGCTGCTGTTAGCGATGCAGGACAGCCTGCGTGAAGCGGTAAGCAGCATCCGCCACGGCAGTGAGAATATCTGGCGCGGTGCGACAGAAATTTCATCCGGTAATAACGATCTCTCTTCCCGTACTGAAGAGCAGGCTGCCGCGCTTGAAGAAACCGCCGCCAGTATGGAAGAACTGACCTCAACAGTGAAACTGAATGCAGAGAACGCCAGCCATGCAAGCGAGCTGGCGCAGGCGGCCTCGGTGACGGCAAGTAAAGGCGGTTCACTGGTAAAAGAAGTGATCACCACGATGGATGGGATCTCCGGCAGTTCGAAGAAAATTGCTGAAATCACCAACGTCATTAACAGCATTGCGTTCCAGACCAACATCCTGGCGTTGAACGCCGCCGTTGAAGCGGCGCGTGCAGGTGAACAAGGCCGCGGGTTCGCAGTGGTTGCCGGGGAAGTCCGCAACCTTGCCAGCCGCAGTGCGGGCGCAGCAAAAGAGATTGAAACGCTGATTGCCGACTCGGTTAGCCGCGTAGAAAAAGGTGCACAGCTGGTTAACGATACGGGCACCACAATGGAAGGTATTCTGCGCGCGGTCACTGAAGTCACCACCATTATGAAAGAAATAGCCTCCGCCTCTTCTGAACAGAGTAAAGGCATTTCTCAGGTGGGGGTGGCGATTACGCAAATGGATAACGTTACCCAGCAGAACGCCGCGCTGGTTGAGGAAGTTTCTGCTGCTGCTGCTGCGCTGGAACGCCAGACAGAAGAGTTGCAGCGTTCCGTTCAGCAGTTCCGTCTCTCCAGCGAAGAGCAGCATAAACCGGCTGCACCGAAGCTGGTCAAACCGGATTTATCACGCGGGGCAGCGAAAAAAGAAGCCGCTTCGTCTGATGAGTGGGTGGCGTTTTAATCAGCGCTATTGCCCCCATTAAAGATCGATATATAATTTTTTATATAGCGATTGAGGGGAGTAGCGATGGACAACCATTTTGGTAAGGGTTTGATGGCCGGGTTGAATGCGTCACAGGCGGATAGCGCCAGTAACGTGGCGCATTTCTGCCCGGATTATAAGCGTGGTTTTGTACTCGGGTTTTCGCATCGCATGTTTGAAAAAACCGGCGATCGTCAACTCAGCGCGTGGGAAGCAGGCATGCTTACGCGTCGTTACGGGCTGGATAAGGACATGGTGATGGACTTCTTTCGCGAGAGCCACTCCAGCACTGTGATCCGATTTTTTATGGCGGGTTACCGCCTCGAAACCTAAAAATAAGCTTTGCTCAATGTAGTTCTCTTTAGTGAAGGTCACTTTTGTCGAGGGTGGCTTTCATTTTTTTTTGTCGTTTTGTGCCCACAAGCCCCTATTTCTTTTGTGCCTACTGTGAACCGCATCAACTTTTTGCATAATACCCTTGTTTTTTATGTGATTAATTGTCGGGGCGATCGCAGCATTCTGTTCCCAAAGGGGAGGAGAATAATCCTAGTCCAGGCTAAGGGATAACAAGTAAATGGCAGGAGAGAATCAACATTTTGTATCACAGGGTGTGAGCCGTCGTGATTTTATGAAGCTGTGTGCTGCGTTAGCGGCCACCATGGGATTAAGCGGCAAGGCTGCTGCTGAGATGGCGGAAGCCGTCAGTCATCCTCAACGTCCACCGGTTATCTGGATTGGCGCACAGGAGTGCACCGGATGTACCGAATCGCTGCTTCGCTCTACCCACCCCACTGTTGAAAACCTGGTACTGGAAACCATTTCGTTGGAATACCACGAAGTGCTTTCTGCTGCCTTTGGTCATCAGGCTGAGGAGAACAAACACCGCGCGCTCGAGCAATATAAAGGGAAGTATGTGCTGGTGGTTGACGGCTCAATTCCGATGAAAGACGGCGGGATTTACTGCATGGTGGCTGGCGAGCCTATTGTGGAACATATCCGTAAAGCGGCAGAAAACGCGGCGGCGATCATCGCCATCGGCTCCTGCTCCGCCTGGGGCGGTGTGGCCGCGGCGGGCGTCAATCCTACCGGTGCGGTAAGCCTGCAATCGGTGTTGCCGGGTAAAACCGTGATCAACATTCCAGGCTGTCCGCCGAACCCGCAAAACTTCCTCGCGACGGTGGCGCACATCATTACCTTTGGCAAACCGCCTGCGCTGGATGCCAAAAACCGTCCTGCTTTTGCCTATGGTCGGCTGATCCACGAGCATTGCGAACGCCGTCCGCACTTTGATGCCGGACGCTTTGCGAAAGCGTTTGGCGATCAGGGCCATCGTGAAGGCTGGTGCCTCTATCACTTAGGCTGTAAAGGGCCGGAAACCTACGGTAACTGCTCCACGCTGCAATTTTGCGATGTGGGCGGCGTCTGGCCAGTGGCGATCGGTCACCCCTGTTATGGTTGTAATGAAGAAGGCATTGGCTTCCATAAAGGCATCCATCAACTGGCGCATGTCGAGAACCCTACGCCGCGGGCAGAGAAACCCGATGTCAACCTGAAAGAGGGGGGCGCGGTTTCGGCAACGGCCGTTGGTCTGCTGGGCGGCGTAGTGGGTCTGGTGGCGGGCGTAGGCGTTATGACGGTGCGCGAGCTGGGGCGTCAGCAAAAGAAAAACGACGCTGACTCACAGGGAGACTAACCGTGAACAGACGTAATTTTCTAAAAGTGGCGTCCGGCGGGGCGTTGCTGGCGGCAGGCTCGTCGACGAGTTTTGCCGCCGCAGAGAACCGCCCGCCGATCCCCGGCGCGCTGGGCATGCTCTACGACTCCACGCTCTGTGTGGGGTGTCAGGCTTGCGTGACCCGTTGCCAGGACATCAATACCCCGCAACGTAATCCGCAGGGTCAACAAACCTGGTCCAACAACGACAAACTTTCGCCATACACCAATAACATCATTCAGGTCTGGCATAGCGGCAGCGGGGTGAACAAAGATCGCCTCGATGATGGCTACGCCTATATCAAAAAGCAGTGCATGCACTGTGTGGATGCCAACTGTGTCTCTGTTTGCCCGGTTCAGGCGCTGAAGAAGGACAGTAAAACCGGCATCGTCCATTATGACGCCAGCGTCTGTACCGGTTGCCGCTACTGCATGGTCGCCTGTCCCTTCGATGTGCCGAAATACGATTACAACAATCCGTTCGGTGAACTGCACAAATGCCAGCTCTGTAACCAGAAAGGCGTTGAGCGTCTGGATAAAGGCGGATTGCCTGGCTGTGTGGAAGTCTGTCCTGCCGGTGCGGTGATTTTCGGCACGCGCGAAGAGTTACTGGCGGAAGCCAAAAAACGCCTCTCGCTAAAACCGGGTACTGAGTATCACTACCCCCGGCAAACGCTCACCTCCGCCGACACCTATCAACACACTGTCGCCAGCTACTACCCACATCTGTACGGTGAAAAAGAGGGGGGCGGCACACAGGTGCTGGTGCTGACCGGCGTGCCTTACGAGGTGCTGGGGTTACCAGCGCTGGATGATCTGGCGACCGGTGCCCGTTCGGAACATGTTCAGCATACGGTGTACAAAGGCATGATGTTGCCGCTGGCTGTGCTGGCGGGGCTGACGGCGTTGGTACGTCGACATACGAAGAATGAGCACCATGAAGGAGGCGACGATCATGAGTCATGATCCGCAACCGTTGGGCGGCAAGCTGTTCAGCAAGCCAATACTGCTTTTTGCCCCGCTGATCGTGCTGTGCGGGATCTTTATCCTCAAGCGTCTGATCTTCGGCCTGGGATCGGTTTCGGATCTTAACGGTGGTTATCCGTGGGGGATCTGGATCGCTTTCGATTTGCTGATCGGCACCGGTTTCGCTTGCGGCGGCTGGGCGCTCGCCTGGGCGGTATATGCCTTTAACCGTGGCGACTACCATCCACTGGTGCGCCCGGCATTACTGGCCAGTCTGTTTGGTTATTCGCTGGGCGGTTTGTCCATCACCATTGACGTCGGGCGTTACTGGAATCTGCCCTATTTTTACATCCCGGGGCACTTCAACGTGAACTCGGTCCTGTTTGAAACTGCCGTCTGTATGACGATTTACATCGGTGTGATGGCGCTGGAGTTCGCGCCCGCGCTGCTGGAGCGGTTGGGCTGGAAAGTGTCGCTGCGGCGGCTGAATAAGGTGATGTTTTTTATTATCGCTCTTGGCGCGCTGCTGCCCACCATGCACCAGTCTTCGATGGGCTCTTTGATGATCGCGGCCGGGTACAAGGTCTATCCGCTGTGGCAAAGCTACGAAATGCTGCCGGTCTTCTCCTTGTTGACCGCGTTTATCATGGGCTTTTCGATCGTCATCTTTGAAGGTTCGCTGTTGCAGGCCAGTCTGCGCGGCAACGGGCCGGATGAAAAGCGGCTCTTTACGAAGTTAACCGGGACGTTAAGCGTTCTCCTGGCGCTGTTTTTGCTGCTGCGCGTAGGGGAAATCACCTGGCGCGACAAGTGGAGCTACGCCTTTGCTGGGGATTTTTACAGCCTGATGTTCTGGCTGGAAATCGCACTGCTGATGTTCCCGCTGTTGGTGCTGCGCTCGGCGCGTCTGCGTACTGATTCCCGTGTTCTGTTTATCGGCGCGTTAAGCATGCTGTTGGGATGCGCTCTGTGGCGACTCTCCTATTCGCTGTTAGCGTTTAATCCCGGCAATGGCTATCACTACTTCCCGGCCTGGGAAGAGATATTGATTTCTATCGGTTTTGTGGCAATTGAAGTCTGTGCGTACATCTTACTCATACGTCTGTTGCCGATTATTCCTCCGTTACAACGACAAGAACGTCATGAGGCGAGTAAAGCATGAGTCAACGAATTACCATCGATCCGGTGACCCGTATTGAGGGTCATTTACGCATTGACTGCGAAATTGAAAACGGTGTTGTATCCAAAGCCTGGGCATCAGGCACGATGTGGCGCGGTATGGAAGAGATAGTGAAGAACCGCGACCCGCGGGATGCATGGATCATTATGCAGCGCATCTGCGGCGTCTGTACGACGATTCACGCTATTGCCTCTGTCCGTGCCGTGGAAAGCGCACTGGATATGAACGTTCCGGTCAACGCCCAGTATATTCGCAACATTATTCTGGCCGCGCATACTATCCACGATCATATCGTGCACTTCTACCAACTCTCGGCGCTGGACTGGGTTGATATCACGTCTGCGCTCAATGCTGACCCGGCAAAAGCGGCGAACCTGCTGAAAGGGCTCTCTGACTGGCCGCTGAACAGCGAAAACACGTTTAAAGAGGTGCAGGACAAAATCAAAGCGTTGGTTGCCAGCGGTCAGTTGGGGATTTTCGCCAATGGCTACTGGGGACATCCGGCCATGAAGCTGCCGCCGGAAGTGAACCTGATTGCCGTCGCGCACTATTTACAGGCGCTGGAGTGTCAGCGTGATGCCAACCGCATCGTCGCCTTGCTTGGCGGGAAATCGCCGCATATTCAAAACATGGCGGTGGGCGGTGTTGCCAACCCGATCAATCTTGACGGCATCGAAGTGTTGAATCTGGAACGGCTGATGTACCTCAAGTCGTTCATCGACAAGCTGCAGGCCTTTATCGAACAGGTTTATAAGGTCGATACCGCCGTGATTGCGGCGTTCTATCCGGAGTGGCTGGAGCGTGGTAAAGGCAGTGTCAATTACCTGAGTACGCCGGAGTTTCCGACCGACGGTGAAAACGGCAGTTTCCTGTTCCCTGGCGGTTACATCGAAAACGCCGATCTCAGCACCTATCGGGCCATCACCGCATACAACGATCCGTTTATGGTGAAAGGCATTCAGGAGGGCGCGAAACACGCCTGGTATAAAGACGAAGCGCCGCAAGAGCCATGGCAAGGGACGACGGTGCCGAATTACACCGGCTGGCAGGAAGACGGGAAATATTCGTGGGTGAAGTCACCGACTTTCTACGGCAAAACCGTGGAAGTGGGGCCGCTGGCCAATATGCTCTGTAAACTGGCGGCGAAGCGCGAATCCACGACCACCAAACTCAATGAAATTGTGGCGATCTACCACAAACTCACTGGCAAAACGTTGGGAATAGAGCAACTGCACTCTACGCTGGGCCGCATTATTGGTCGTACCGTGCATGCCTGCGAGCTGCATCAGGTTGCCAGCCAGCAGTATCAGGCGCTGGTCGACAACATCGGCAAAGGCGACATGACCACCTTTGTGAAGCCGGATATTCCCGCCAGCGGCGAGTTTAAAGGTGTAGGCTTCCTCGAAGCGCCGCGTGGCATGCTCTCGCACTGGATCGTGATCAAAGACGGGACTATCAGCAACTACCAGGCTGTCGTGCCATCGACGTGGAACGCCGGACCGCGCAACGTGAATGACGAAGCCGGTCCCTACGAGCAGTCGCTGGTAGGCACGCCGATTGCCGATCCGCAAAAACCGCTGGAAGTGGTGCGCACCATTCACTCTTTCGACCCTTGTATGTCCTGCGCCGTACACGTGCTGGACGCAGAGGGTAACGATGTGGTGTCGGTGAAGGTGCTGTAATGTCGATCTTAGTGTTGGGGGTGGGCAATATTTTGCTCACCGATGAGGCAATCGGCGTACGGGTGGTGGAAGCGCTGGAGCAGCGTTTCCACCTGCCGGAACAGGTCGAGGTGCTGGATGGTGGCACCGCTGGCATGGAGTTGCTGAGCGCGATGGCGAACCGCGATCATCTGATCATTGCAGACGCCATTGTCACGCGCAAAAGCGAGCCTGGCAGCGTCATTTGCCTGCGCGACGATGAAGTGCCCACGCTGTTCAGCAATAAAATTTCCCCGCACCAACTGGGATTGTCTGATGTGCTGTCCGCGCTGCGCTTTACCGGCGAGTTTCCGGCGAAGCTGACGCTGGTCGGTGTCATTCCGGCCTCACTGGAGCCGCATATTGGTTTGACGCCGATCGTTGCTGCAAGTATCGATACGGCATTACAGGCGGTGCTGGATGCGCTGGCGGAGTCTGGTGTAGTCCTGACGCCCAGGGAGGTTCAGCATGCAGAATGAAATCACCGGTTTTGACGCCTCGCCGCACAGCGAGGTGCAGGCTGCTTTTGCAGCCGTGGCCGCAGGTGAGATGCACGATTTACCTTTTGTGCATCCACACATGCCGGTCTCGGTGACGCCCTTCACACTGTTTGAGGGGCAGTGGATAGGTTGTGTGATAACGCCCTGGATGCTGAGTTTGCTGATTTTTCCCGGTCCGCAGCAATGTTGGGTACGTCGCAATGTTGGCGAGCGTATTGGGCTGCGATTACCCTATGGCGAAATGACCTTTACCGTTGGCGAAATGCCCGCCCTTGCGCAGTATCTGAGCTGTTCGTTAATGTCACCATTAGCGCGGGAACTGCGTGCGGAACAGGGGGCCTCGCTGGCGCATGATTGCCTGAAAATGGCACTCTCCCTGCCGGTGAGCGAGTCGGTGAGTCGCCGAGCGTTGCTCACCCGGCTGAAGGACGCCCGGCATGCATGAGTTATCGCTATGCCAGAACGCGGTGGAGATCATCGAACAGCAGGCCAGGCAAAACGGCGCCAGCAAGGTGACCGGTGTGTGGCTGGAAGTGGGCGCGCTGGCCTGTGTGGAGGAGAGTGCGCTGCGTTTCGGCTTTGATATCGCCTGCCGCGATACCCTTGCTGAAGGGTGCGCGTTGCATATCCTCCATAAACCCGCGCAGGCATGGTGCTGGAATTGCAGCCAGTCGGTGGAAATTACCCGCCATGATGAGTGCCCTCTCTGTCACTGCCCAACGCTGCATATTGAGCACAGCGAGGGCGTACAGATCAAAAGTATTGAAGTGGAGTAAGTAAGATGTGTATAGGCGTACCGGGCCAAGTCGTGGCCGTGGGCGACGATTTTCATCAACTGGCGCAGGTGGACGTTTGCGGCGTGCGGCGCGAGGTCAATATCGCCCTGGTGTGCGAAGATGATCCGCGTGCGCTGCTCGGGCAGTGGGTACTGGTACATGTGGGGTTTGCCATGAGCCTGATTGATGAAAATGAAGCGCAAGAGACGCTTGCGGCGTTGCGCAATATGGAGCTGGCGGATTTTGCCCCTCAGCGATGAGGCGTGTCGGTTTTTACATCGGTGATCATTTGCGTCACCAGTGACAGGTTGCCGATTTTTACTTCGCTGGCGCGGTAAAATTTGCTCTTATCGATCAGTAGCAGCGATTGCTGCGCCCGGCGTAACAAATGCGCTTTAAATGCGGCGTTATGGCGGGTGGAGTCCCACATCTCGCCCGCCGCATCCACCCCCTCGCAGGAGAAGATAAACAGATCGATCTCCAGCGATTTCAACAGGCCCGGCAGCGCCGGATTGACATAACAACGCTCGGCGCGATCCAGTTTCCCACCTGAACAGACCAGCGTGATGTTTTGCCGTCGGACGATCTCCTGGCATACCGGCACGCTGTTAGTAAAGACGGTAAGGTCGATATCCGGCAACTGCCGCGCAAGGTGAAAACAGGTGGAGCTGGCATCCAGCGCCAGCGTCATCCCCGTATCGATCCAGTTCAGCGCATGGCGGGCAATATCGGCTTTATCCGCATAATGGCTTTTCAGCCTGCTGCGAAACGGCTCGCTGCTTTCCTGCTGCGGTGAATGCAGCATCCGTGCGCGACCATGGCGACGCACTATTTTCCCCTGGGTTTGCAGCGCATTCAGATCCCGGCGGATGGTTTCGATGCTCACGTTCAATTGGGTAGCCAGCGCCGCAGTCGTGAGGGTGTCATAGCGGGTGAGGAGTTGCACAATCGTCTGCTGGCGAGCGGTTTTCATCAACTATGCTCCGGCGCAAGCGGAGAGGGAAATCAGTGTCTGGCCGAGAGCCGCGCCGTTTTTCCCGGTATGCTTGATGTGATACATCGCCCGATCGGCGCGTTTCAGCGCGTTGATGAAATCGTCGTCATCCTGCGCTTCATCAATGCCAATCGATGCCCCAACCGACGCCTCGCCGTTATCCAGTTCAAAGGGCGTCAGCGCCGCGCGCAGGCAAGTATGCGCGGTGCTGTTAATCAGCAGGCTGGTAAGCGGAAACGGTAACAGCAGAACAAACTCATCGCCGCCGAGACGGCCGACAATCGTTCCTTCCGGGCAGGCATTGCGCAGACGCTGGCTCAGCTGGATCAGCAGTTCGTCGCCGCTACGGTGACCGAAGGTGTCGTTAACCGCTTTAAAATCATCAAGATCGATAAAGGCTACGCACACTGGCCCGGAAAGCTTTAACTCATCAAAGTGTTGCAACAGCGCGTGACGATTTGCCAGCCCGGTGAGCGGATCGTGGTTCGCCAGCGCCGAGAGTTGCTCCTCATACTGCTTCTCTTTGGTCATGTCGATATGCGTACCGGTCACTTTTAGCGGTGAACCGTTGGCATCCCACTCCGTTACGCGGCCTCTGTCGAGCACCCAGGTGACGGTGCCGTTTTTATGCTGCATGCGGTGCAGGGCTTCATAAAACGGGGTCTTGCCGTGCAAATGATCGTAAAACGCGTCCAGCACGCGCTGGCGGTCATCTTCATGCAGATGCTCACGCCAGACATCAAAATGGGCGCTCAACTCTTTGGGTTGATACCCAAGCATCGAACCCCAACGGCGGTTGTAGATGATCAGCTTGCCACTGGGAACATCAAGCTGCCACAGGCACAGCCCGGTACCGTCCAGCGCAGCGCTGAGTTTATTGCGCGCATCACGCGCTATCCGCACCAGCCGGGCGTTATGCTTTTTCAGATTCTGGATCTGCTGTTTGAGCGCGATGTCGGACATGGGGGCCGGCTACAGGTAAATAAAGCGCATTCTTACCAGTTATTCTGGTCGTGTAAATATGATGTGAAAAAAACAGTGGAAGGTAATGGAGAGCGGGAATAAACCGGGCGGACGACCGCCCGGTGCAGAAGATTATGCCTGACGCTTATCTTCTGTGTTGGTATCGAAGTCGCTGGCGTCATGGCGCTCATGCAACTGTTCATGCGGCTCGCCGAACGTACGGTTAACGATCCGTCCGCGTTGTACCGCCGGGCGCGCAAGGATCGCTTTCGCCCAGCGTTGTACATGGGTGTAGATGCCTGCATCGAGAAACTCTGCGGCGTTGTAGACATTACCCAGCACCACATTGCCATACCACGGCCAAATCGCCATATCGGCAATGGTATACTCATCACCGGCGACAAACGGATGGTTAGCCAGTTGCTTATCCAGTACATCCAGTTGGCGTTTGGCTTCCATGGTAAAGCGATTAATAGCGTACTCGATTTTCACCGGCGCATAGTTATAGAAGTGGCCGAAACCACCACCGAGGAACGGCGCAGAGCCCTGTAACCAGAACAGCCAGTTCAGGGTTTCGGTGCGCCCGGCCGGATCGTTGGGCAGAAAATGGCCAAACTTTTCTGCCAGATACAGCAAGATTGCCCCGGATTCAAATACGCGGGTTGGCGGCGTGGTGGAGTGATCGCGCAGCGCCGGGATCTTCGAGTTCGGATTCACCTCAACAAAACCGCTGGAGAACTGATCGCCCTCGCCAATGCGGATTAACCAGGCGTCATACTCAGCCGCAGTAACCCCTTTCTCCAACAGCTCTTCCAGCATGATGGTCACTTTCTGGCCGTTTGGCGTACCCAGCGAGTAGAGTTGCAACGGATGTTTGCCCACCGGCAAGGTTTTCTTATGCGTCGGGCCGGAGATCGGACGGTTAATATTGGCAAATGCACCGCCGCCGGATTTATCCCACGTCCAGACTTTAGGTGGCTGATAGTTGTCTGACATATTGGTCTGCCTTTTGGTTGATCTGTTGAAGCGTTATTGGAATGGGGTGCTCATCAGTGTAGCAGCGTCTCAGGCGAGGATACGCTGCGCCCAGACGCCGATGTCATCGCCGCTGCCGAGATCGGCCTGTACCAGCCCGTTAACCATAAAGGTCGGGGAGACATGAATGCCGTTCTGCCGCGCATATTTGCTATGCCATTTGATTTCGGTTTGCAATTCCGGCCTGGCAAATGCCGCCGCCAGTTTCACTCCGCTATACTTCTCAATACGTTCAATAATTTGCTGTGGCGTGGTATCCATATTCGGGCCGCTACAGTGGTCCGTGAATTCGAACTCTTCTCGATGGTCCGCTACTGCTTTCAGTACGCTTCGCGCAGCGGCTTTGCCTTCCGGCAGTGTGGAGGCAGCAAGGATGCAGCGCACAATCACGCCAGAGAACATATGCCACGGTTGCGATTGCAGGCGGATTTTGATGGTGACCTTCTCTTCGCCCACTTCGTTGAGCAAGGCGTCCAGCTTGTTAAATGCGCGGACGGAGAAAGGGCAGGTCGGTTCAAGGAACACCTCGAACGTGCGTGGACCATGGCCCCAGCTAAGCGGATCGGCGTGTAAAGGTTGTTGGCTCATTATCACTCCTGGTATGTGATGTTTTTATCGTCTCTGAGAATAGCAGGATGCGATAGACGCGGGGAGTACGCTTTGTGCTGGATGCGGTTAACCTCTCTTACAGTGCTTTCTTATTGAAATAAATGAGGTATTCGGTTTACTAACGGTAACAGGCGATGGTGAAAAGGAACTAAAGAGGGCGGAGATTATGTGTCGTTACCTCGTCAGACTGTGTGTGCTCTTTTTCGCGGTATATCTCGTAAGTGACTGGGGGTTAAACTTTCGCCCTGGCAACAATGTTTCTCTATTCTGGCCTGCTAACGTACTGGCCTTCAGCCTGTTTATTCACTTCCGTTTACGTCGTCGCCATGTGGGGCGACAACTGTTGCACAATGCATTGCTGACCGTTATCAGTTATAGCGCGATGCTGGTGGCGGCTCTCAGTTTTGAAGACGGGTCGGGTATTGAGCAGAAGGTTATCTACTGCGCGTTCAATATCGGCTTTTATCTGCCTGCCTGGTTGTGCTTTATTTACTGTTTCCACAGCCGTTTTCTACAGCGAAGCACGTTCACCGGCAATGCCGTTCTGGTGATGACTATTCCGGTGGTGGCTGGCGCGTTCTGCTCGGCGGCGGTGTTCGGCCTTTGGCTATGGGCGACAAACAGCGCTGATATCTACCAACTCATGCGCGGCTGGTTCAGCGAACAACTCAGCACAGGTATCATCTTTGTTTGTTTTTTTATTCGGTTCAAGGCAATTTTCCGCACCGTGCGGCGGCAATTACACCGTGGTTGGCAACAGCTACGCCCGCAGGTATTGGTGATCGTTTTTTTAGTGTTTGTGCTGCTATGTGTCCTTTTTTCCGGCACTGAGATGGTGGCATTGATCCTCTTTCCACTCGCCTGGTTCGCCTTGCGTTACTCCTTTAAAACGACCGTTGTACTCTGCATGCTTACCGGCGTGGCGTTGAATTATCTCTATGCTGTCAGGTTGCTCGAGCCTGGCACGGGCGTCACCCAGGCGGATCTTGATGCCATGCTCAATGCGTTTCGCCTCAATCTCTCAATATTGATCATGGCTATATTAATGGTTTCACGGGTGGTCTCTGCCAATAAAATTCTGCTTAAACGCATTGAATCGGGCAGCAGTCGCGATGTGTTGTCCGGCGCATTGAATCGCCGCGCTTTTCTGGCGCAGCTTTCCCGGCTTTGCACAGAGCGAGAAGGGCTGGCCCACCGGGAAGTGGCCATCCTGTTTCTTGATATCGATAACTTTAAAAAGATCAATGACATTTACGGCCACTCGACGGGCGATGATGTTATTCGCCATTTTGTTGCCCTGTTGAAAAAGCAGATGCGGCAAAATGACCTGATCTGCCGCTGGGGAGGTGAAGAGTTTATTATCGCTGCGCTGGACCTCAGCCCACCCGATGCCCTGTTACTCGGCGAGCGGCTGCGTGCCTGGGTTGCGCTGACGCCGGTTAAAGTGCCGGGTGCCGCGCCACTGAGCTTTACCACCAGTGTGGGTATCAGTGCCTTTCGATGCGGGCTGGGCGAAAACATCCATCTGGCGATTAACCGGGCCGACGAGGCGCTGTACGAGGCCAAAAAGCAGGGCCGTAACCGTGTGAAAATGTACCCGCCGTCGTGAACATCATGCCCTGATCATCTGTAACAATCAGCCATTAACGTCGCTCTTTGCACCGCGATAAATTAATTAATCTGACTTAAATGATATTTTTCATGCTGCATCTGATTTAACTGAAATTAATATAATATATAATGATGGGTTGCTTATTTTAATTTCTTATGTCAATCATCTTTTGTCAGCATTATTTGTTATTAATATGTTTTAACTGCCTGTCGATAATCGTTATGAGGATCTTTCTCGACTCACCAGGATGAGTCATTCGTCGCAAATTATCTGGTTAACGAGTAGCGGAGATAATGATGCAGGAGATTCAGGCGATTCAGGCAAGCGCGCACCTTGCCAGCACAAAAGAGACTATCACGCATAAGATTGAAACGGCGAATAGCACCGGCATCAGTATCGGCACCAGTACTGAACATGGCGCTGGCAAACAGTCGTATCAGGATGACAGCACCAAAGTGACGCTCTCCTCTCGTGCAGAAAACCACAAATCTTTAAAAGAAGTTCAGACTGAGCAAGAGGCTCAGGAAAAGAAAAAAGTGGAAAATCATCAGATTGATTATTCGCTGGCGATGTCCGGTATTCCGCAATATGGCGGGCGACTGGTTACGATCGTGAAATATCCAGATGGCCGAACGGAAATGATCGATGCGTTTTCCGGTAAAAAAGTCACACAGCAGGATTTAGAGCAGGCGGAGATGGCGAAAAAAAATAGCCAGATCGCTCAGCAACAATTGGAAAGTAAACCTAAAGTCGAGACATTGCCAAATGCGATGCCCGGCGAGTCAGAACTGACGGATATGCAATAAATAGTTGTTCTAATATCCGTTATTTTTAAGTGGGTATTTTCTTTTTTTTTGCATGTAACGCAATCAGTTGATTATCTGCCGTTCTTTCATCTGCTTGCGAGAAAATATATCTTATATTGTTGTTGCGAATAACGTCGCCATTCTGATATCTGTTTGGCTTAAGTACGTTAATGATAGGGTGAATTTTCAGCGATTTGTGAGCTGAGGATATCGGCTATCTTTTGCCTGGTTATCTGGCGTTGGCCATAAAATCTGTCTGCCATTTCCACAGTGGAGAAAGAGTCCGCAACACCGGGTATGCAAACCAAAGGTATGTCATGCGTACATGAAGAGAGATGTCGTCACCTCGTTTCATCCGGATGGGGAGCAGGTGTACGTGTATTTTTCTTCAGGAGGGGGGAACGATTGACACAGGTCCTAACGCTTCGTTTTGTTATGCTTCTCTTTATATTCAGCAATTGCGTCGTTGATACTATCTGTGGCGATGGAGTCAACCTGCTGGTCTTCTAAAAAAACCTCATAATGTCCTGATACGTATTTAAAGGTGAATATTTTCCCCTGATAACGCACGCGTTTTTCTTTAACCGACAAACCCCTGTTGCGCATAGCCACTTTTGCTAATGTATCTATCTTTTTATTTTTCATAATTATTTTACTTACCTGTGCAGGCTGCTTCGCGATGTCTGATATTAAGCTCACTCTGTATGATGTTAATTTGTTATCCTCAAAAAGGAAAGAACAGGGTGGCAGATAGTGGCTATTAATAACAGTTGAAATATTTTTATTATCTTAAGGTTATCTTAATATTTACAGTATCTTGCAACGGCTAACCGGACGCTTTCTTATTTTTCTCTTTTATTCATATTAAATTTTAAACTTTTCTGGTGATAATAGTTTTGATTCTCATTTCATTTCCGCTACGATTACACTCCAGCCTCGTCTGTAGACGTTCGCTATTAAACCAATGAAAAAAGGAATGAAGATGAAGAATCGCTTTTTGCCTTTCTGTTCGCTTGCACTGGTCATCTCTTCGGTTTTAGCCGCCCCCGCTGCACTGGCGGCGGATAACGATGACGGTATCGTTGTTTATAACGCGCAACATGAAAACCTGACCAAAACCTGGGTTGATGAGTTCACCAAAGAGACCGGTATCAAAGTCACGCTGCGCAACGGCGGCGATACTGAGCTGGGTAACCAGTTGGTGCAGGAGGGCAGTGTCTCTCCGGCGGATGTGTTTCTGACGGAAAACTCCCCGGCGATGACGCTGGTGGATAATGCGAAGCTGTTCGCACCGTTGGATGCCGACACGCTGAAACAGGTGCCTGCCCGTTTCCGCCCTGCGCATGGTCGCTGGATTGGCATCGCTGCACGTAGCACGGTGTTTGTCTACAATCCGTCCAAAATTAGCCATGCGCAGCTCCCGGTATCGCTGATGGATCTGGCGAAACCAGAATGGAAAGGCCGCTGGGCGGCTTCCCCGTCAGGCGCGGATTTCCAGGCCATTGTCAGTGCTATGCTGTCGCTGAAAGGGGAAAAAGCCACACTCGACTGGCTGAAAGCCATGAAAATCAACTTTACACCGTACAAAGGCAACAGCACGGTGATGAAAGCGGTGAACGCCGGGCAGATCGATGGCGGCGTGATCTATCACTATTACTACTTTGTTGATCAGTCCAAAACTGGCGAAAACAGTAAAAACACCCAGCTTCACTACTTCAAACACCAGGATCCTGGCGCATTTGTCAGCATTTCTGGCGGTGGCGTGCTGGCATCCAGCAAACATCCGAAACAGGCGCAGGCGTTTATCAAGTGGATCACTGGCAAAACCGGTCAGGATATGCTGCGTACCAACACCGCATTTGAATATGCCGTGGGCGAGCATGCTGCTTCCAACGAAAAATTAGTGCCGCTGAATCAGTTAGATGCACCTGCTGTTGAACCATCCTCCCTGAACAGCCAAAAAGTCACAGAGTTAATGACCGAAGCCGGTCTACTGTAATTGATTGCATAACCATGAGCGCTTTATGTCCAGTTTAACGCTTCCGGCGGCAACCGCCGCGGCCAGCCAGACCACGCGTCACCGTCCCCCGGTGGTGTTAGTGGTGTTAGCCCTTTTTGTCGCGTTGCTTGCTTTACTTCCCGTGGGGTTTGTTATCGCTGTGGGAATCGACACCGGATGGGAGAGCGTTAAAGCGCTCATTTTCCGCCCCCGCGTGGGCGAACTGGTGAGCAATACCTTTCTGTTGGTCGCCATTGCCGTGCCTGCCTGCGTGGTCCTTGGCACGGCGATCGCGTGGCTAACCGAAAGGACCTCGCTGCCAGGCCGACGGCTATGGTCGGTTCTGGCGGTCGCGCCGCTGGCCATTCCCGCATTCGTGCAAAGCTATGCGTGGGTCAGCGTTGCGCCTGCATTTAATGGGCTTTGGGCGGCGGTTTTTATCTCCGTGCTGGCCTATTTTCCGTTTATCACTATGCCGGTGGCCGCCGTGTTGCGCCGACTGGATCCGGGGCTGGAAGATGTGGCCGCCTCGCTGGGAACACCGCCCTGGCTTATCTTTTTCCGCGTCGTGTTGCCCCAACTTAAGCTGGCGCTCTGCGGTGGTGCGCTGCTGGTGGCACTTCACTTGCTGGCGGAATATGGCCTGTTTGTGATGATCCGTTTCGACACCTTCACCACCGCCATTTACGACCAGTTTCAGTCCACTTTTAGCGGCCCGGCGGCGAATATGCTGGCGGGCGTTCTGGCAATCTGCTGCCTGGGGTTACTGTTACTGGAAAACGCTGCGCGCGGCAGCGCTCGCTATGCCCGTGTTGGCGCTGGCGCGGCGCGTAAGCAGCAGCAACATGAATTGGGCGGCTGGGGCCGTATGTTGGGGCTGTTAGTGTGCCTTTGCGCCGTGATCCTGTCGCTGGGCACGCCGCTTGTCGTGCTTGCCCGTTGGTTATGGTTAGGTGGGGTCGCCTGCTGGGATAATGCCGATTTGTGGCTTTCTCTGCACCAGACGCTTTTTCTGGCGCTTTGCGGCGCGGTAATCACCACCGCTTTTGCGCTCCCAACGGCCTGGCTTAGCGTACGTCATCCGCGTCCTGCCTTTCGCCTGCTCGAAGGCTGTAATTACATTGCCAGCTCGCTACCGGGAATTGTTGTCGCACTGGCACTGGTGACGGTGACCATCCATTACGCCCGGCCGATTTACCAGACCGAAGTGACGCTGTTTCTTGCCTACGTGCTGATGTTTATGCCCAGAGCGCTGGTGAATCTTCGCGCCGGTATTGCACAAGCGCCGGTTGAGCTGGAACGTGTAGCGCAAAGTCTTGGTACAACACCCGCCAGAGCACTGCTCAGCGTAACGTTACGGCTTGCGGCGCCGGGCGCGGCGGCCGCTGCGGCGCTGGTATTTCTTGGCGCGAGTAATGAACTTACCGCGACGTTACTGCTTTCACCGCTTGGCACCCGTACACTGGCGACGGGGTTCTGGGCGCTGACCAGCGAGATTGATTATGTTGCAGCGGCGCCTTATGCCGCGCTGATGATCCTGATTTCACTGCCGCTGACCGGCTTGCTATACAAGCAATCACAAAAACTTTCAGGTCTTTAAGATGTTAGAACTCACGCATATTTCCAAAACATTTGGCGCCGTACGGGTACTGGACGATGTCAGCCTGACTATTCCACCTGGCAGCCGTACGGCGATTGTCGGGCCGTCCGGCTCCGGTAAAACCACGTTGCTGCGCCTGATAGCCGGGTTTGATGCGCCGGACAGCGGCCAGATTATGATGCAGGGAAAGCCGTTATTCGCCGACGGGCAGTGTGTTCCGGCCCATCAGCGCCGCATTGGTTTTGTACCGCAGGAAGGCGCGTTATTTCCCCATCTTCGCGTGGGGGAAAACATTGCCTGGGGATTGCGTGGCGCGCGCCAGGCGAAGCGCGATCGCGTGGCGGCCTTGATGGCAATGGTCTCTCTGGATGCGAAACTGGCCCGACGCTGGCCGCATGAGATTTCCGGTGGGCAGCAACAGCGTGTGGCACTGGCCCGTGCGCTGGCGCAGCAGCCCGCAGTGATGCTACTGGATGAGCCTTTTTCGGCACTGGATACCGGCTTGCGGGCGGCGACCCGTAAGGCCACGGCAGAACTGCTGACGCAGGCAGGTGTTGCGTCGATTTTGGTGACGCACGACCAGAAAGAAGCGCTCTCCTTCGCCAGCCAGATTGCGGTTATCCGCCACGGGCGTTTTACTCAGGTGGGGTCACCGTTTGAGGTCTATTCGCAACCTACGGATGAAGAAACTGCGCTGTTTTTAGGGGATGCGTTGATCCTCCCTGCGGAGGTCGCTGAGGGTAAGGCGCGTTGCCTGTTAGGTGAGGTGGCGGTCGACAGTGCCGCGGTGTGCGGTGCAAAACGGATCATGTTGCGTCCGGAGCAGATCCGCGTTCTGCCTTGTGACAATCAGCAGGCGGCCCCACAAGCGCAGATTGTCGGGATCGATTTTGCCGGTTATCTCTCTTCGCTGACGCTGCGCTTCGCACAGAGTGGTGAATCCCTCAGTTTGCAAACCGTGACGGATGCTGCCTGGTCGCCAGGTATGCAGGTCAATGTGCAGATCACTGGGCCTGCACGCGTGTTTGCTCGTTAATCTGAAGCCCGGCGTTCGCCGGGTTTTTTTCGATTGTGATATTTTTGAATTCGATCTCAAAACCGCGTTTCGTTATGTGTAAAACTTTGTTTCGTTTGTATCTCTATAAAAATAAGCACATATTTTTGGTCGGACTTCTGGCCGGATCCGCTTGGCGTCATCCGGCATTTTATTGAGCCTCATTTTCCAGGAACAGACACGCAGGATGACATCGGCGAGCTATCGCCGGGAGCCCTTGTTTCGGGAGAATGACAATGCAATACCTCTTGGGATTAAGCACCGTTATCTTGCCTGCCGGTAATGGCGGGCCATCAACATGCCTGTGCAGTGATGCTCCTCGCGCCCCTTGCATGGCTTCACTGCGGTTTACCCTGCAAAAAGACCGCGTGAATATCGCGAATATCACCCCCGTTAACCGACCGACTGGTCTCGGAAGTGGAAGCCGTTGCATCAATTGTCACCGCGCAGAGCCGTCAGACGCCAGAATTGAGCGCGCGTGCTGACAGGTTAAAACACGAAGGAGAGTCTGATGAAAACACTGTACTGTTCCGCGTCCGCGTTGCTATTAGCCTGCATAAGCGTTTCCGTCCAGGCGGCGGAGTGGAACGCCGTGGTCTCTGTTTCACCCAGGGCTGGCGAGTTCGCCACGATTCGCCAGGCGCTGGCGGCCGCACCGGACAGCGGCACGCCGTGGCGTATTCTGATAAAAGAGGGGCGCTGGAATGAGCGGCTGGTGATTGAAAAACCCGTCACGCTGGTAGGGGAGTCGAAAACGCTAACCCAGATTGAAGCCAACACACCCGCCGGGGCGTTAGATGATAGCGGGCAGAAGTTAGGCACCGGGCGTACCAGCACCGTTGAGATCCGCGCCAATAATGTGACGATTGAGAATCTGACCATCCGCAATAGCTTTGATTTCCCGGCCAATGCGGCGCTGCCGGATGGCGATGCGAAGAAGCTGAAGGATACCCAGGCTGTGGCGTTAATGGTGTCGGAAAATGTCGACAAAGCGCGCTTCCGTCATGTCCGGCTGGAAGGGTACCAGGACACGTTTTACAGCAAGAGCGGCAGTCGCAGTTATTTCACTGATTGTGAGGTCAGCGGGCATGTCGATTTTATCTTTGGCCCTGGCATCGCTGTGTTCGATCGCTGCGAGATCATTGCCCGTAACCGTAACGACACTGCCCCGCCGTATGGCTACATCATGGCTCCGGCCACACAGGCGGATGAGAAGTTTGGCTTGTTTATCATCAACAGCACGCTGAGCAAAGAGGCGGGTGTACCGGCGAAAAGCTTTGCGCTTGGGCGACCATGGCACCCAACGACGCAATTTAGCGACGGGCGTTATGCCGATCCGAACGCGATCGGTCTGGCAGCCTTTATCAACTGCGACATTGACGATCATATCTACGGTTGGGACAAAATGTCCGGCAAAGACAAAGCGGGGGAGAAGATCTGGTTTTATCCTGAAGATAGCCGCTTTTACGAGTCCGCAAACCGCGGGCCAGGGGCCGGGCAGGGAGGCGAAAGATATCAGCTAAGCGCTGCCGATGCTGCACAATATTCTCTCGCCGCCATCTTCGCCGATTGGGATAAAGGGTTGCTGGAGTAAACGCGCCAATGCCCCCGGTTGCGGGGGCATTAAGCCGGGTCAGTGACCGTATTTCACATTAAAACCCAGCGCGCTGCCGACGGTGTCGTACTCGCGGAAATTGAAAATCAGCGGCTTCCATTTGGTGGAATCCACCATGCCGTTTTCCCCCAACAGATGATCGTCAACCCACAGGTTAACAATATCCAGTTCGGCGAGGATAAAGCGCCCTTTATCGCTGGTGCTCACTAACCGACATTCGGCCTGAATCGGGCATTCTGCAATGCGCGGCGGTGCGACGTCCACGGATGCTTCGGCGTGCAGTCCGCTTTTACTGAATTTATCGTGGCAAATCTCAACGCCCCATTTGGTTTGTGCTTCCGACAAGGTATCACCGCCGGTCAGTCTGCCAATTTGCTCGACTTTCTCCCACTGGGTGTGATCGGGAATATTAATTACGGCATCGGAACCTGCCATCAAATTATGCCAGGTTTTACTTCCTTTGCTGATGCCAATAATCAGCTTTTCGCCAAGGGAAATAGAGGATGAAGCGGCGGAAATATTTGTGTTGCCATTACTATCTTGCGTGGTAACTAAAAATACAGGGAAGCCATAATAAAATGAATTCAACTTTGATTTGTTTTTCATGATGTCTTTGATGCCTTGTTTAAACAATCTAATGACTATTTTTCCCCCTCGATAGCGTGTTTTTCAATAACCCTTTCTGAGTACTGAAAACCCATAAAAATAACTACTAAAAAAGTGGTCCACAAATTTATAAAACAGGCATATGATATGCAACATATGTTTTTACCTTCCCGGCAGGCGCCGTTTGCTGAGAACCATGAGGATGAAACATGCAACGTATTGCGATACCCGTGGACTATGTCCACACCCGCACCACACCGTTCTGGACCAAAGAGACCGCGCCGGCGTCCATCTGGAAACGCCATCTTGATGCCGGTACCCGGCAGGGTGTCTATCCACGACTCAGTGTTCTACAAGGGGCGATCCGCTACTACGGCTACGCCGATGAAACCAGCCCCGAGCCCGTGGAAACGCTGACCATTAACGCCGGAGAATTTGGTGTATTCCCGCCGGAGAAATGGCACAACATTGAGGCATTATCCGATGACACGATATTCAGCGTGGATTTCTATGTTGACCCGAAAATTTTGATTGAAGGTTGAGGTATTCATTATGACCATTGAAAATAAAGGTTATTCTTTAGCGGTATCTAACCGCAGCAACAATGAAACCGAAGAAAAAGTGTATCTGAAACCGATGTCGTTATATGTTCCGGATGTGGCAGTCCAGGCCGTAATGGAACTCGTGGCACGGCTTTCTGAAGCTAAAAATAATGCCAGTGAGATTGTCCTGACGGTAACCAATAACAATAACGGTGTATCCGTAGATAAAGATTTTACCAGTATTAATGAATTAAAAGACCCGCTAAACGCTGCCGATTCGGTTAAAGAGCTGATTAATATTGTGCGTGGCTACGAATCCGATGAAGAAACCAACGTCTGCGGTTGGTAATACCGAGGAGGTTCCCATGGCATCAGGTATTCCTGTGCATTTTCGCCACACCCGCTCCACCCCGTTCTGGACGAAAGAGACGGTGCCGCATGCGCTGTTAACCCACCACAACACCCAAAAAGGCGTGTACGGCCGGCTATCGGTGATGCAGGGAGCAGTGAAATATTTCGGTTTCGCGAATGAGCATGACACCACGCCGGAAAGTGAAGTGGTGATCGAAGCAGGACACTTTGGCATCAGTCCGCCGCAGTACTGGCACCATATCGAACTGCTGACGGACGATACCTATTTCAATATCGATTTCTTTGCCGATCCCAATGAAGCGTTAGAAGGCAAAGGCATCGGGCAGGTGGTGAACACCCGACACGGCTAACGCGCCGGGGTTAAAAGTTGTCGATAAAGCGCCGCACGGCGGGGGAACGCTCAAACTTCCGCCATGCCAGCGCAATATCGGTCTTCAGCGTCTCTTCCATTTGGTGAAATGTTACCTGCGGATGGCTGATGCACGCCATTGACTGGGGAATGATGGCAAAGCCAAAGCCTGCCGCCACCATGCTCAAAGACGATGCGAATTGCGATGCCTGCTGCTGAGCGTCCATATTGATCCCCGCGCGCAGGCAGGCGTTATACACCAGCTCGTAAAGCCCCGGCGCCACCTCCTGCGGAAAGATCACCACCGGCGTTTTTTGCAGCTCAAACAGCGATAATTCTGTTTTGGCGGAGAGCGGGTGCGTGTGGTGCAGCGCAATAATCATCGGTTCTTCATCAATCAGCTTCAGATTGAACGACTTGCTGTTCTCGCAGGGCAAGCGGACAAACGCCACATCGATCAACCCCTCATCCAGTTCCTGCATCAGCGTCGCCATATTGTCCTCTTTCTGGTAGAGCGACACCTGCGGGTAGTCGTCTCTGAACCTTTGCAGTACCGAAAATATTTTGCCGTGGAAAGCGTTAGAGCTGGTCACTCCCAAATAGAGTTTGCCATTGATTCCCCGGGCAATGCCTTTGGCTTTTTCCAACGCGGCATCGCTCAGCGCCAGGATCTGGCACGCGTCTTCATAGAAAGCCTCACCGGCTTCGGTCAGTTCCACACCGCGCGTCAATCGGTAGAACAGCGGCGTGCCCACTTCCTCCTCCAGACGACGGATTTGCTGACTTAGTGGCGGCTGGGAAATTCCCAGCACTTCGGCGGCACGGGTGAAGTGTTGTGCCTGCGCAACGGCAACAAAATAGCGTAGATAACGAAGTTCCATATCGAAAACATCTCAAACCCTGATGCTTTGTATATTGGAATCCCCGGCTGAAGCGAGTCAATATTTTATCAGCTTTTCTGAACGACTACTCAGCGAGGGAAAAGAGGATGACTCATGTAAATGATTGTTGTTGTGAGGAAAATCTACGAGAAACATTTCGTGCTTTTTCCAGAAACAATCCAAATGGCGTGATATATCAAACATCGCTAATGAGTGCGCTGCTCAGCGGGGTGTATGAGGGGGAGACGACGATCAAGGCGTTGCTCGACCACGGTGATTTTGGGCTCGGTACTTTTAACGAATTGGACGGTGAGCTGATTGCTTTCAACAGTGAAGTTTATCAGCTGCGGGCGGATGGCAGTGCGCGGGAGGCGAGCCCGCAGCAGAAAACACCGTTCGCGGTCATGACCTGGTTTTTGCCACAGTACCGCCAGCAGTTTGATAAACCTGTCAGCCGGCAGCAACTGCACGACATCATCGATAAACAGATCCCGTCCGACAATCTCTTTTGTGCACTGCGCATTGATGGCCACTTTTGTCACGCCCATACCCGCACGGTTCCGCGCCAGACGCCGCCCTACCGCGCCATGACCGACGTGCTCGACGATCAACCGGTGTTCCGCTTCAACCAGCGCAGTGGCGTACTGGTGGGATTTCGTACACCGCAGCATATGCAGGGTATCAACGTTGCGGGTTACCACGAGCACTTTATTACCGACGATCGCCGCGGTGGCGGTCACTTGCTGGACTACCAGCTGGAGCACGGCACGCTGGCGTTTGGCGCCATTTACAAGCTGATGATCGATCTGCCTGCGGATGATGCCTTCCTGAACGCCGATCTGCATCCGGACAATCTGGATGCCGCCATTCGTTCCGTGGAGAGTTAAGCCCATTTCAAGGAGAGACTGATGAGCAGTGAAAACCGTACACACCAGTGGGCGCACGGCGCTGATATGATTGTGGGCCAACTGGAAGCTCAGGGCGTCAAACAGATCTTTGGCATTCCCGGCGCCAAAATCGATAAGGTTTTTGACTCCCTCCTCGATTCAACCATCCGCATTATCCCGGTGCGCCATGAAGCCAATGCGGCATTTATGGCCGCGGCCGTCGGGCGAATTACCGGCAAAGCGGGCGTGGCGCTGGTCACCTCGGGGCCGGGATGCTCTAACCTGATTACCGGGATGGCGACCGCCAATACCGAAGGGGATCCGCTGGTGGCGATTGGCGGCGCGGTCAAACGCGCCGACAAAGCCAAACTGGTGCATCAGAGCATGGACACCGTGGCGATGTTTAATCCCGTCACTAAATACGCCGTGGAAATTTCGTCGCCGGATGCCATCTCCGAAGTGGTGTCGAATGCGTTTCGCGCAGCCGAACAGGGAAGGCCAGGCAGCGCATTTATCAGTGTGCCGCAGGATATCGCCGACCAACCGGCAACTGGCGATATTCTTCCCGCCAGCGGTGTTCTGCAACTTGGCGCCGCGCCTGACGCCGCCATTGACGAGGTGGCAAAACGCATCGCCGCCGCGCAAAACCCGGTGTTTTTGCTCGGACTGATGGCCAGCCGGCAGGAGAACATTAGCGCGCTGCACCAGTTGCTGGAAAAGAGCCATATCCCCATCACCAGTACCTACCAGGCCGCCGGGGCCGTCAATCAACAGCATTTTACGCGTTTTGCCGGGCGTGTTGGCCTGTTCAATAACCAGGCGGGAGATCGGTTGCTGCGGCTGGCGGATCTGATCATCTGCATCGGTTACAGCCCGGTGGAATATGAACCGGCGATGTGGAATACCGGTGAGGCAAAACTGGTGCATATCGATGTGCTCCCGGCTTATGAGGAGCGCCACTACGTGCCGGACATTGAACTGGTCGGCGATATTTCCGCCACTCTGAGCAAACTGGCGGCGCGCATCGAAAAACCGCTGGTTCTCTCGCCGCGGGCCTCGGAAATTCTCATTGAACGTCGCAACCAGCGTGAATTGCTAAGCCGCCGGGGGGCGCAGCTGAGTCAGTTTGCGATTCATCCGTTGCGGATTGTGCGGGCTATGCAGGACATCGTGAATAACGACGTTACGCTGACGGTAGATATGGGGAGTTTCCATATCTGGATCGCCCGTTATCTCTACAGTTTCCGCGCCCGTCAGATGATGATTTCCAATGGTCAGCAGACCATGGGCGTCTCGCTGCCATGGGCGATCGGCGCCTGGCTGGTCAACCCCGGCCGGAAAGTGGTCTCCGTCTCCGGCGATGGCGGTTTCCTGCAATCCAGCATGGAGCTGGAAACCGCTGTACGTCTGGGCGCGAATATCCTGCACATCATCTGGGTGGATAACGCCTACAACATGGTGGCTATCCAGGAAGAGAAAAAATACCAACGGCTCTCCGGCGTGAATTTCGGCCCGGTGGATTTTAAAGCCTATGCTCAGGCGTTTGGCGCGGCCGGTTTTGCTGTGGAGAGCACCGCGGAACTGGAACCAACGCTGCGCGCCGCCATGGATATCGATGGCCCGGCAGTGGTCGCCATTCCGGTGGATTATAGCGACAACCCGCTGCTGATGAGCCAGCTCAATCTTAATCAGATTCTGTAAATAACCAGGAAAATGCTATGAAAAAAGTCGCATTTGTAACCGGCGCAGGCCAGGGGATTGGTAAAGCCATTGCCCTGCGTCTGGCCAATGACGGGTTTGCTGTTGCCGTGGCAGATTACAACGCGGAAACCGCCCATGCGGTAGCCGACGAGATCAATCACGCACATGGTAAGGGCAGCGCCATTGCGGTAACGGTGGATGTTGCCGATCGCGAGCGGGTTTTTGCCGCCGTAGAAGAGGCCAGGACAAAACTGCAAGGTTTTGATGTGATCGTCAATAACGCGGGCGTCGCGCCTTCTACTCCGATTGAGTCGATTACTGAAGCGGTGGTGGATAAGGTTTATAACATCAACGTGAAAGGCGTGATTTGGGGGATCCAGGCGGCTGTCAACGCGTTTAAAGCGGAAAAACACGGCGGCAAGATCATCAATGCCTGTTCGCAGGCCGGGCATGTGGGTAACCCGGAACTGGCGGTCTACAGCTCCAGTAAGTTTGCTGTGCGTGGTCTGACGCAAACCGCGGCGCGGGATCTGGCCCCGTTGGGGATTACCGTTAACGGCTATTGCCCGGGAATTGTTAAAACGCCGATGTGGGCGGAAATCGATCGTCAGGTGTCAGAAGCAGCAGGCAAACAACCGGGCTACGGTACGGAACAATTTGCCAAACGCATTACGCTGGGTCGCTTGTCGGAACCGGAAGATGTGGCGGCTTGTGTCTCATACCTTGCCGGGCCGGACTCGGATTATATGACAGGCCAGTCGCTGCTGATTGATGGAGGTATGGTGTTTAACTAACGGTTTTTGGCTCGGACACAGCCTTGCCTCCTGCGTTCGCGCCGGGGGCTTTTTTATTCCACTGTGTTGAAGGAAATCCATATGCGTTTTTCGGAAAACCAGCGCAAAAATTCTCGTTTTGGTTATGGAACGGTTTGCGCTTAACTGACAGGGTCAACGTTAACCGGAGAACGCGCTGATGAAGACAATGCTGCAACAATGGCTTAATCGCCTCACGCCTGCGCTGCCTGTGCGGGTGGAAGACGGGGAGTATGATTCAGGTCGCCATGTGGCGTTGCTGATTCCGTTCGGCCTGCTCTATGGCCTTGATTACCATCCGTCGGTATGGATTTACGATGAAAAATGAGCGCTTACATCTGGTCATGCGCTACAGCTACTGGAATGAACTGTGCGCGCTAATATAGAACCCGTCTGAAAACAGGCGGGTTTTTTTATGGACGCTGTCAGCACAGACGGTTCAGGCTTATACTGACCCGGTTTTTATCCCGACAGGAGTGGCAGCGTGTGAAACGGAATTTTCCCGTCATTTTTTTCCCCCTTTTTTTAACCGGTTGCCCGATGGGCGATCGTGTGCCCATGGTCTATTCCGCAAAACTGCTCATGGTGGCGAATTCGCTATGCATACAGGTTCAACCCGAGGGCCGCGAGCGGATGAGCAGTCTCTGGATTGAGGAAATTGGCAATCCGGAGCATCAATTGCAGAAATACAATATTGTGGATGTTCCTGTTTCTGTGCAGAAATGCCTTCCGACTTATGGTTATACCTTCCAGCCGGGGCGCGCCTACCATGTCTCCTTTATGCTGGAATCTCTCGACAAAAATAACGGCGGCCTTACGCCTGCCTCACGCTCCTTCTCCAATGGTTTCACAATCTGGATCAATGCTGGCGTATGGCAAGTGGCTGAATTATAAACAGTAAAAAGAAGAACGGATGAAATAGCCAGGCAACGTCATCTGGCTGTTCGTTATCCGTGCTCGACAATTATCGCTACGCCACATACAGCGTTGGTGAGGCCACTGCATACGAGAGAGGCAAACCGTGGCGCGGTGGGGGCGGAGGATCATCCGTGCTTATGCAACGAGTGTGATTACGCGGTCAGCCTGGAGGAGGTAATAACCTCTGATCCGATGTCCGCTCTTTCTCATCGGTGTCAACGATTGCGTCAGTTCGAGGGTGATGCACTGTGTTGCGGGTTCGATGGCGCAAACCCGTGCGGCGTCAAAGCCGAAAAAGCAGCCTACTTCCGGATACAGCGCTTTAAACATGCTCTCTTTGACGGAGAAGGTGATGAGCAACGCGGTTTCGTATGGAATACCGCAGCTGGCAAGCAGACTTTGCTCTTCGGCGTCAGTAAAGATATCTGCGGTTTCCCGCATGGTTTCCGGGGCAAGCATTTCAATATCAATGCCAGGCGTAAGGCCTGTGTTGTCGGGCGTGATGATGGCGATTGCATGACTCGCGGTATGGGAAAGACTGCCGCGCCAACCTGTGGGCCAGACAGGAGCCCGACTGGCGGCAGTACCAACATAACCAGCGCAGCCGGCATCTTGCAGTAATTGTCTTGCGGCATAGCGAACGGCAAGGTATTCCGCACGGCGTTTTAGCGCTGTTTTTTCCAGTTCTGCAGGAAAAGGGATTGCGTTTTCGCCAAATAACGCATCCTGATAAAGAGGCTCGTCGAACACCACATGGCAGTAGGCTATGGCAGGAAAGTGCGACACGACTCCCGCGTTGATTTGGCGAAAGAAAGACGGCTGTGAATGGGTAGCTAATAAAGTCAGCATATTTATGGCGACCAATAAAAGTTATTTACTGAGTTTCTCATTTATCTCTGCAAAGAGTAATAGCATTAAATTGACTTGTTGTTATTCATATAATTAATGTCTCTTTAAATATTATAGTTCGTATCTTTGTGAAAAGGGTAAATGCCATTAACAAGTAATGGTTGACGCAAAAGCGTAAAGAGAGGGGGTACAATCTTCTTGCCAAATTTTCCATTTGCCCTGTAAACTTGCCAGACATTGTTAATTTAATTGGTTGCTGTTGATTTTTTATGGTGAGGTTTGTTTTTGAATTTGTTTTTATAAGTTTCAATAAGTGTTGTTTGATATATTTTGCATGCTGTGAATGCTAAGGTGATGAGATGTTATTTAACTGCTCGCTTTAAACGCGTCTATATCAGTGTATGAGAATTTTCTTCATTCTCTATTGCACATTTCTTGTTCAGCTAAGAGCGCTTTCTGTAAGCTGTGTTAAAACATGTTTATCGAAAGGCTGTGGGTAATGATTAAACATCAGGAATAAAACATGTATTGATGAAGGATATCATTGGAACGATATCCTGTCTGATTAAAAATGAAATTCATTTAACACAATGATGTGGTTTTTATAAATTAGGGAAGAAAATCATGTGTATATCTCCTACTGATATTGCATCTGCACGTCATCTTTCACCGTTGAACAACAGCCCACTATCGCCAGGAGAGTGCTTCCCCCTCAGTTCTGCACAGCAGGCTATCTGGCTTGATCAATCACTCAATCCTGAGCTCACAAATTACAATATCGGCTGTGTCGTCGCGATAGAAGGGCATATCATTCCTGAGATCATGTCTCAGGCTTTTGAAGCCATCATTAAGCGTCATGATGCATTCCAAATAAATTTGGTTAACAGTGACACTCCAGCCCAATGTTTTGATAGTGCTACGCCTGCATTGTTGGAATATTATGACTTCTCAACGGTGGGTAACATATCCCAAAAAATTGCGCAATGTATAAGTGAAAATTTTCACAACCCCTTTGATTTAGATAAAGCCTTGTGGCGTTCGGCATTAATACGCAGCGGTGAAAATAGTTGGTATTGGCAATTCTGTTGCCATCATATTATTGCCGATGGGATGAGTTTGAGTCTGATTAATGCTGAGTTGGCTTATAATTATAGTCAACTGATACGGAAAGCAATGCCCTTAGATGATGAGGCACCTTCCTATGCTGATTTTATTACGGATGACGCGGCTTATCTTAATTCTAAACAATGTGTAAAAGATCTTGAATTCTGGCTTGAACGCTATGCGGCACATCCCCCTTCGCTATTCCAGCCGCTGATTTCTGCAAAAAAAATGGCGCCTTTGCAATCTGAGCCGGTTAATTGGGTATTGGATGGCGAACTTTTTCAGCGTATTGAGCAGGCTGCTGAGTCTCAAGGGTTATCGGTACTGCATTTTATGTATGCCGTTTTTGCCTGTTATTTCAAGCGAACCCAGGATATTGAAGATATCGTTCTCGGTATCCCATTACATAACCGCAGAAATGCGCGTCAAAAATTAGCCGTCGGTATGTATGCTTCTGTTATTCCCGTGCGCATAAAGTTAACGGCAGAGGATACTTTTGCCGAAATTATGCACAAAGCAGCGACCGAATTGCGTTATTGCTACAAGCATCAGCGCTTACCCATAGCGGAAATTCAGCGCAAAACAAAAATACACCAGAATACAGGCAGGGCGCATTTATTTGATATGACGTTATCGTATGAGCCTTACGTGGTAGATGTGCATATGGAGGGGGCGGTTGTGACATCCATCAAACCGCACCACAGAGCGCAATACCCTCTGGCGGTCACCATTAACCGATATGCATTCACCAGCAATGATAAGCAGAATCAGTCAGTTATCGTTGAATTTAATTACTCTGACGCTTATTTCACGACTGAGGATATTGTTGCGATTCAATCTCGCCTCGCCGTATTGCTGGAAGGGGCTTTGCAAGACCTCAACACACCGGTTTCGTGCTTGCCTGTTTTACCCGACCATGAACGCCAGCAAGTGTTACAGGCTCCCCATCCACTCGCAGGCAGCAGGGTGAATCATCTATTAATCCACGAAATGTTTGAGGCGCAGGTCCGGCAAAAACCATACGCTGTTGCTGCTGTTTTTGACGAAAAATTAATGACCTATGATGAGCTTAATCGCCGGGCGAACAGATTGGCTCATCATTTAATCGCCCTGGGGGTACGCCCGAATGATCGGGTGGCTATCCACCTTGAGCGTGGTCTTGAAATGGTGGTGGGGATCCTTGGTATTCTCAAAGCCGGCGGGGCTTATGTTCCCCTGGATCCGGTTTACCCTGGTGAACGTCTGATGTATATGCTTGAAGACGCCGCACCTGTCGCCTTAGTCACGCAATATTCTTTGGCGAATACGTTGGGCAAACAAATACCAACCGTGATGGTGGATGCTCCCCATTCCTCATCTGAAAATATTGAGGATGAGAACAACCCGGATCCTGCGTTACTCGGCCTCGCTACTCACCATCTGGCGTACGTGATTTATACCTCGGGTTCAACGGGGCGGCCTAAAGGCGTGATGGTTGAACATAGGAATGTTTCGCGTCTTTTAACGACAACACAGGCCCATTTTCATTTCACCCACAATGACAGATGGACGCTGTGCCACTCCTTCTCATTTGATTTTTCGGTATGGGAATTGTTTGGCGCATTATGTTCCGGCGGTCGGTTAATTGTTGTACCCACCGCATGCGCCAGATCGCCGCACACACTCTATGCGCTGTTATGCCGCGAGCAGGTCACCATCCTCAATCAAACTCCCAGTGCGTTTCGCCAATTGATTGCTGCGCAAGATACGACGCCACATACGCTGCGCTGTATCATTTTCGGCGGTGAAGCGCTTGAAATGCACTCCCTTCTCCCCTGGGTGGCCAGGGAATCCAATCGCAATACGCGTCTTATTAACATGTATGGCATAACCGAAATTACCGTACATGCCACCTATTATGCCATTCCTCTCTCAGACATTACCCCCCAGGGTGCGAGCCTGATTGGCACCCCTCTTGCCGATCTGCGCATCTACATTCTGGACGAACGGGGCCAGCCGGTGCCGGTCGGCGTGACGGGCGAGCTGTATATCGGTGGCGACGGGGTGGCGCGCGGCTACCTGAACCGTCCGGAACTGACGGCGGAGCGTTTCCTGGCAGACCCGTTTGCGGGCGGGGAGGGTCAGCGGATGTACCGGACCGGAGACCTGGGCCGCTGGCGGGCGGACGGCAACATAGAGTATCTGGGGCGCAATGACTTTCAGGTCAAGCTGCGCGGGTTCCGTATTGAGCCGGGGGAGACGGAGGCGGCCCTGGTGGCGTGCGACGGGGTGCGCGACGCGGTGGTAACGGTGCGGGAGGACACGCCGGGTGAGAAGCGGCTGGTTGCCTACCTGGTGGCGGAGCCGGGGCACACGCTGTCGCCGGGAGTGCTGCGGCGGCAGCTGTCACAGACGCTGGCGGAGTACATGCTGCCTGCGGCGTGGGTGACGGTGGCGGCGTTCCCGCTGACGGCGAACGGCAAGCTGGACCGGCGTGCACTGCCGGTGCCGGACAGTGCATCGGTGGTGACACAGGGGTATGAAGCGCCGGAAGGGGAGACCGAGCGGGAACTGGCCGCAGTGTGGTGTGACCTGCTGGGGCTGGAGCGCGTCGGCCGGCATGACAACTTCTTCGAGCTTGGCGGCCACTCGCTGATGATGGTCAGCCTGCTTGAGCGGCTGCGCCGCAGCGGGCGGGTGCTGGATATCCGCCGCGCGTTCGCCGCGCCGGTGCTGGCCGGCATGGCCCGGTGTGTCACCGCGCAGGATGAGACGGACGGGGACGTCCCGCCGTCGCGTATTCCCGCGCACTGCCGGGCCGTCACCCCGGCGATGCTGCCGCTGGTCACCCTGTCGCAGGCCGAAACCGACGCGGTGGTGGCCACGGTCAGCGGCGGGGCGGCCAACGTGCAGGACATTTACCCGCTGTCGCCGTTGCAGGAGGGGATCCTGTTCCACCACCTGCTGGAGGAGGAGGGGGACGCCTACCTGCTTTACAGCCTGCTGGCCTTTGACTCCGCGGCGCGGCGGACGGCGTTTCTCGGTGCCTTTCAGCAGGTCATTGACCGGCATGACATCCTGCGCACCGCCGTGTGCCGGGAGGGGCTGTCCGCGCCGGTGCAGGTGGTCTGGCGGCACGCGACGCTGCCGGTGACGGAATTTGTCCCGCAGGGGGAGGCGGCGCTTCCCGCACAACTGCGGGCACACATGGACCCGCGCCGGCGGCGCATCGACTTACGCCGGGCACCGCTGTTCCGGGCAGAGACGGCTTACGATGCGGCGCAGCAGCAGTGGCTGCTGGCGCTCAGCTTCCATCATCTGGTCTGCGACCACGTGACGATGGGGCTTATCTGCACGGAGATTGCTCACATCCTGGCGGGGAACGGTGCGGCGCTGCCCGCCCCGCAGCCGTACCGCAACTTTATTGCCCGGACGCTGCGGGTTCCGGCGGCGGAGCACGAAGCCTGGTTCCGCGCACAGCTGGCGGATGTCGACACCCCGACCGCCCCCTTCGGCATACTGAACACCCGGGAGAGCGGGGCGGAGACGGGGGAGGCGCGGCTGACGACGGATACGGCGCTCACGGCGGCGGTGGTGACGCAGGCGCGGCGTCTGGGGGTCAGTCCCGGCGTGCTGTTCCACACGGCGCTGGCCCGCGTGCTGGCGCAGCTCTGCGGGCGTGACGACGTGGTCTTCGGCACGGTGCTGGCGGGCCGTCTGCATGCCGGAGGCGCGGGCACGCCCGGTATGTTTATCAACACGCTGCCGCTGCGGCTTTCGCTGGCGGGGGAGGGCGTGCGGGATGCGGTGCTGAACACACGCAGTGCGCTGGCCGCACTGCTGGAGCATGAGCAGGCGCCGCTGTCGCTGGCGCTGCGGTGCAGCGGGGTGCCGCACCCGCTGCCGTTGTTCAGCACGCTGCTTAATTACCGCCACAGTCCCGGCGAAGGCGGTCCGGAAGGGCTGGCGGGGATGACCCTGCTGGCGTCGGAAGAGCGGACCAGCTACCCGGTCACCTTTTCGGTGGATGAGACCGGGGCGGGGTTCACCCTGACGGCGCAGACGGCGGCGGGGATAGCGCCGCAGCGGATGGCGGGTTACCTGCTGACGGCGGTATCCGGTCTGGTGTCGGCGCTGGAAAGCGAACCGCAGCGTCCGCTGACGGATATTCCCGTGCTGCCGGCGGACGAGCGGCGGGTGCTGCTGGAGGCGTTCAGTGGCACCCGCCGCGACTACCCGCAGGCGAGCCTTATCCACCGTCTGTTTGAGGCGCAGGTGCGGCGCACGCCGGAAGCGGTGGCGGTGGTGTGTGAGGGGGCGTCACTGAGCTACGACGCGCTGAACCGGCGGGCGAACCGGCTGGCGCACCGTCTGATGGCGCTGGGCGTGCGGCCGGATGCGCGGGTGGCGGTGTGTATGGCACGGAGTGCGGAGACGGTGGTGGCGCTGCTGGGGATCCTGAAGGCGGGCGGGGCGTACCTGCCGCTGGATCCGGCCAGTCCGGCGGGACGGCTGGAGAGGATGCTGGCGGATGCGGAGCCGGTGGCGCTGGTGAGCGTGAGCGGGCAGGGGGTGCCGCCGGGGTGTGCGGTGCCGCAGGTGTGGCTGGACACGCTGGCCGCTGACGGGGAGGCGGAAACGGAGTGCAACCCGTCCCCGGAAGGGCTGACGTCGCGGCATCTGGCGTATGTGATTTACACCTCGGGCTCCACCGGGCAGCCAAAAGGGGTGATGGTGGAGCACCGCAGTGTTATCAACCTGCATTCAGCGCTGAAGAGCAGGTTGGGTTTGCCACAACCGTGCCGCGTGACAATGAATGCCAGCATTGTCTTTGATGCGTCCGTACAGTGCTGGCTGCAACTGCTGTCGGGGCATACTTTAATCATTGTTCCGGAAGCCGTGCGCAAAGATAGCGGGGCATTTTTGCAATTCTTATTGCGCCATGATGTGGATGTTGTTGATTGCACCCCTGTTCAATTACAAGGGCTTCTTGAGGCTGGTTTGGGCGACATGCGTAACCCACAACCTCGATGGGTCCTTGTTGGCGGAGACGCGATCTCATCTTCAACATGGACAACATTGCAAACAATAAAGCAGATCCGTTTTTTTAATGTCTATGGCCCCACTGAATGCACCGTCGATGCCACTATCTGCTTGATTGACAACTGCCTTGCCCTCCCTGTTATTGGGCAACCTCTCGCCAATACACGCATCTATATTCTGGACGAACGGGGCCAGCCGGTGCCGGTCGGCGTGACGGGCGAGCTGTATATAGGCGGCGACGGGGTGGCGCGCGGCTACCTGAACCGTCCGGAACTGACGGCGGAGCGTTTCCTGGCGGACCCGTTTGCGGGCGGGGAGGGTCAGCGGATGTACCGGACCGGAGACCTGGGCCGCTGGCGGGCGGACGGCAACATAGAGTATCTGGGGCGCAATGACTTTCAGGTCAAGCTGCGCGGGTTCCGCATTGAGCCGGGGGAGACGGAGGCGGCCCTGGTGGCGTGCGACGGGGTGCGAGACGCGGTGGTGACGGTGCGGGAGGACACGCCGGGTGAGAAGCGGCTGGTTGCCTACCTGGTGGCGGAGCCGGGGCACACGCTGTCGCCGGGAGTGCTGCGGCGGCAGCTGTCACAGACGCTGGCGGAGTACATGCTGCCTGCGGCGTGGGTGACGGTGGCGGCGTTCCCGCTGACGGCGAACGGCAAGCTGGACCGGCGTGCACTGCCGGTGCCGGACAGTGCATCGGTGGTGACACAGGGGTATGAAGCGCCGGAAGGGGAGACCGAGCGGGAACTGGCGGCAGTGTGGTGTGACCTGCTGGGGCTGGAGCGCGTCGGCCGGCATGACAACTTCTTCGAGCTTGGTGGCCACTCGCTGATGGCGGTTCAGTTGCTGAATCGTCTGGCACGGGCCGGTATGGAAACCTCGCTGGCAATACTCTTTGCTCATCCGATATTGCGTCAGCTTGCCGTAGCCGTTAAACGCCCAGGGAAACTCACAACATCTCCTTTGGACGATAACCCGTTGCTGCTGCGTGCGGAGGGGACTCAGCCGCCGCTTTTCTTTGTGCATGAGCCTTCAGGCGATCCGCTGGTTTATTCGCCTCTCGCCTCATTACTTCAGGTCGATCGCCCGGTATATGTGCTGCACGCATTGGGCATGTATGCTCTGGAGAATCCGCCTACGTCACTGGAGGCGCTTGCTGCTTACCATGCAGAAGTCATCCGTCGCGTTCAGCCCCATGGGCCTTATTACCTCTGCGGTTGGTCATTAGGGGGGCTGCTAAGTTATGAAATAGCCTGTCAGTTGCATCAGCGCGGGGAGGAGATTGCTTTTATCGGGATGATCGACAGTTATCACCCCGCTTTGCTGCAGAATAGCGCTTTCGACGCGCTTTCCGCAGCGGAACAAAGAGATGCAATGATACTGACGTTTTTATCCAACTATGTGCCGGAGAGCGACCGGGCGGTATTAGCGCAACTTCAACGACCGATTGATGAGAAAAAAGCCGTTGACCTCTGTTCTTTTCACCGCTGGTTACCCGACGATATGACCTGTGAAGCACTGTTGCTGCGGTTAAATACGGCGCTTTATATCAGGCCGCTCGGGCTGAAATACAGGCCGTCGTCCTCAGACTTTACTGTCAATTTGTACACGGCAGAGACGCAGGAAAACGAGGACAGATGGCGTGGTTGGCACGGCATTGTGGGTGAGCGCTCATCACTGCATCCGGTAGGAGGAACCCATCACTCCATCATGCAGCAACCCCGGCTTGCACAATTGGCAGCGTATCTGTCTGCACATCTGTTGCCTCAGACGCCCTATAACCCGGTAGTGATCATGCACGAGGGGGTAAAAACAGAGCCGCCACTTTTTTGCATACCCGGCGCGGGGGCGTCTGCGTTCAGTTTTCTCGATCTTGCGGGGCTTTTGCCTGTCAGCTCACCGGTTTATGTATTGCAGGCCCGGGGATTAACCGAGGTTACCCGCATGCCTCACCTGACGGTTGAAGAGACAGCGCGCGACTATATTTATGCAATGCGGCAAATACAGCCGTGCGGGCCTTACTTCGTTGTCGGCCACTCGTTTGGCGGCTGGATCGCGCTGGAAATTGCACTGCAATTACAGGCGCAGGGTGAAAGCGTTTCCGATCTGATTGTGATTGATAGCAGGGCGCCGGGAAGTAAACAATCGGCCTCTCATCGTGAGGCGATAATGAAGTTGATTGATATTTATAACTTAATGCTGAACCGGACTCTTCCTGTGACGTGGGAAGAGTTATCACCCCTGGCACCGAAAGAGCAACTTGGCTATTTGCATCAGGTTCTGGTGGATGCCGGTTTATATACAAACAAAACGCCGCTTTCCGCACTGGAGGGGGTATTTCAGGTCATAAAAGCGAACTTAAACACGTCGTATTACCCGGCGACTCGCTACCGCGGGGTGATGCATATGATTAATGCCCAGGAGGGGGACTGCGTAGCAAGAGAAAAACATAATGCGGTGTGGTCTGCATATGCAGAGCGATTAACTCCTCTGCTCAACCCTGGTAATCATATGACCATGCTGACCATGCCCTTTGTGGCAAAGCTTGCCGATTACATCACAACTGTGATGAGTCAGACCCGCGACTGAGATTCCTCTGTTGTCACCCAAAACCACCTCCGCGGAGGTGGTTTTTTTATCATTGAACGAAATTCGATGGAGAGTCCGGAAGCAGAAAAGCAAAAACCCAGCCATAGGCTGGGTTCTCTGAATAAGTGGTGCCCGGACCCGGACTAACGCCGCAGGCGTTGAACAGCGCGCTTGTCGCGCTGGCCCCGAAGGGGTGAGCCGCTTGCGGCGAATAATCGAACGAAGTTCGATGGAGAGTCCGGAAAACAGAAAGCAAAAACCCAGCCGTAGGCTGGGTTCTCTGAATAAGTGGTGCCCGGACTCGGAATCGAACCAAGGACACGGGGATTTTCAATCCCCTGCTCTACCGACTGAGCTATCCGGGCAACGGGGCGCATTAAACCTGATTCACCGCGCTCCGTCAACGAAATTTCTTTAATTCGTTGCAGACTGCACAATCTATCACCACTTTGTTGAAAACGCACGCCGTGTCAGGCAAAAAACGCTGTCCACAGTGCGGAAATCGGCATGGCGATCACCAGTGCAGGCAGCATATTCGCCACGGCAAACATCTTAATCCCGCAAATGCGCAGCCCGGTTGCCAGCAGCAAAATTCCGCCCACAGCAGTGAAATCTCCCATCATGGCGGGCGTGGTCAGCGGCAGGATGAGTGTTGCGCAGGTGGCGAGCGTAAGCTGAATAATCAGCATCGGTACGCAAATGATCGCCACGGCAAACCCGAGCGAGGTGGCAAAGATAACCGCCGTAAAGAAATCCAGAAACGCCTTGGCGATAAGAATGCTTGGATCGCCGGTCATCCCTTCGCGCATCGCGCCAAAAATCCCGGTGCCGCTGGCGCAGAACAGAATAATGATGGCCACCAGACTCTGAATAAACGATTCATGCGCGCTATTGGCTTCGCCGCTTTTGCGCTTTAGCACCAGGTTGCGCAGGGCGTTAACGCCACCGCTGATCCCGCGCTCAACGTAACACAGCTCGCCAATTAATGTGCCGACCAGCGTGGCGAGCACCATCACCGGCAGGTTGACACACTTGATCACCAGCAAAACACCGATCCCCAATGATGCGAGGCCGAATATCGATGGCATAGAAGAGCGTACGCGCTCCGGCAGACGGTGGCTGAGCAGCGCACCGAGGCTACCGCCGATTAAAACGGCAGCAGCATTAATAAAGGGACCCGTTAACACACCCTCTCTCCCTGATGTTCATAAAACTGAATAAGATAACGCACAGAATAGCATTTTTATGCGGTTGAGCCGCCCCGTTGGTTGCACCACCCGGGGAAAGATGCCATGATTGCGCGAATTTTCCTCTACCTTCACGGGGCTGCCTGATGACGTACATTAACACTGTTTGTCACACGCTTTACGCCAGCATGCGAATGGGCGCCCGTATCGTTTTGTCCCCTACGTCTCTCACCATGCGGTGAGGGTATCGTACGCTCACTGTAGGACAACAGTAAGATCAGAAGCTGTCTGCTTTTACTGATGTCTGGCGGTCGGAGCTGGTCCCAGTCAGACACGTTCGTTGGGTGAAGCCACCGCTTTGCCCGGGGTCTTTTACTCCCCTGAAACGGGTATTCGTGCTTATGAAATCAATGAAAATTGCCGTCAGCCGTGAGCTGGTGTCCCAACTTTCCACTCACCGCGAAGCCGTGACGCTGGACAGTACCGATTTTACGGATGTGGCGGCAGTCGTCATGACGGTGGCGGAGAGTCATAGTGGCATTCTGGCGTTGCTGAAACGGACTGGCTTTAATCTGCCGGTGTTCTTGTTTGCTAACGAGCCTGTTGAAATGCCGGACGGTGTAACGGCAGTGATCGGCGGTAAAGCGCAGGACTGGCTGGAGCTGGAAACTGCCGCCTGCGATTATGAAGACCATCTGTTGCCACCCTTTTTCGATACGCTGCGCCAGTACGTTGAGATGGATAACAGCACCTTTGCTTGCCCCGGACATCAGCACGGCGCGTTTTTTAAAAAGCACCCGGCCGGGCGACAGTTCTATGATTTTTTCGGTGAAAACGTCTTTCGCGCCGACATGTGCAACGCGGATGTCAAACTGGGCGACTTGTTGATCCATGAAGGATCCGCCAAGCATGCGCAAAAATTTGCCGCCAAAGTGTTTAACGCTGACAAAACCTATTTTGTGCTTAACGGCACTTCCGCCGCCAACAAAGTGGTAACGAACGCGCTGTTGACGCGTGGCGACCTGGTGTTGTTCGACCGCAATAACCACAAATCCAACCATCATGGCGCGCTGATCCAGGCGGGTGCGACGCCGATCTATCTTGAAGCCGCGCGTAATCCGTTTGGTTTTATCGGTGGTATTGATGAGCATTGCTTTGATGAAAAATATCTGCGCGATGCGATCCGCGAAGTCGCCCCGGAAAAAGCTAACCAGCCGCGCCCGTTCCGCCTGGCGGTGATCCAGCTTGGCACATACGATGGCACCATTTACAACGCCCGCCAGGTGATCGACAAAATCGGCAGCCTGTGTGATTACATTCTGTTTGACTCCGCGTGGGTGGGCTACGAGCAGTTTATTCCGATGATGGCGGATTGCTCGCCGCTGCTGCTGGAGCTCAATGAAAATGATCCGGGGATCTTCGTCACCCAGTCAGTGCACAAACAGCAGGCGGGGTTCTCGCAAACATCGCAGATCCATAAAAAAGATAACCACCTGCGTGGTCAGGCGCGTTTTTGCCCGCATAAGCGGCTCAACAACGCCTTTATGCTGCATGCGTCCACCAGTCCGTTTTACCCGTTGTTCGCAGCGCTGGACGTTAACGCCAAAATTCACCAGGGCGAGAGCGGTCGCCGCCTGTGGGCAGAGTGCGTGACTCTGGGGATTGAAGCGCGCAAAGCGATCATCGCCAACTGCAAAATGATCAGGCCATTTGTGCCGCCAGAAATCGCCGGTCGACCGTGGCAGGATCATCCTACGGAGAATATTGCCCGCGAACGTCGTTTCTTCAGTTTTGAACCGGGCGATAAATGGCACGGGTTTGAGGGCTATGCGCGGGAACAGTACTTTGTTGATCCCTGCAAGCTGCTACTGACCACGCCAGGTATTGATGCTGAAACCGGCGAGTACACAGAGTTCGGTATTCCGGCGACCATTCTTGCGCACTTCCTGCGCGAAAACGGCATTGTGCCGGAGAAGTGCGATCTCAATTCAATCCTGTTCCTGCTGACACCAGCGGAAAGCGAAGAGAAGATGGCGCAACTGGTGGCGATGCTAGGTCAGTTCGAACAGCATATTGAAGACGATACGCCGCTGGCGGATGTGCTGCCGACCATCTTCAACAAATATCCGGTGCGTTACCGCGATTACACGCTGCGCGAACTGTGCCAGGAGATGCATGATTTATATGTCAGCTTCGGGGTGAAAGATCTGCAAAAAGCGATGTTCCGCAAAGAGAGCCTGCCCCCAGTGGTGATGAATCCGCAGGATGCCAACAGCGAATTTATTCGTGGCAATGTGGAATTGGTGCGCATCAGCGAAGCGGAAGGGCGTATTGCCGCTGAAGGCGCGCTCCCGTACCCACCGGGGGTGCTGTGTGTGGTGCCGGGGGAAGTATGGGGTGGCGCGGTGCAACGCTATTTCTTGGCACTGGAAGAGGGCGTAAATCTGTTGCCGGGCTTCTCGCCGGAATTGCAGGGCGTCTATTCCGAAACGGATGCGGACGGGATCAAACGTTTGTACGGGTATGTGTTGAAGTAGTTTTTCCCCTCACCCCAGCCCTCTCCCCTGAGGGGAGAGGGAGATGTGTATGGCGCTGTTTTCCATCCTCTCCCCTTGGGAAGAGGGCAATCATCACGCGGCTACGCGCCGGTACATACGGCGTGGATGCCCAATCTTGCCGTATTGCATCTCCACCGCCAGAAAACCCGCCTCCACGCAGTGTTCCAGGTAGCGTCGGGTAGTGGTTTTACTCAGCCCCGTTTCGCTTACTACTTCATCAACGGAAAAACAGCGTTCAGCCTCATCAGCAAACAACTTTTGCACCAGCGCCAGCGTATTCTCTTCAATACCTTTACTGCCGTTATCCTGGCGGTAGTTTTTGGCCTGTAGCTGATAGAGCGAGTCGACGTTCTGCTGGTCGACGATTTTCCATACCCGTTGCTGCTCGGCAAATTGCACAAAACGCTCCAGCGACTGGCTTAACCGCTTCCAGGACACCGGTTTGAGGATATAGTCGAAAGCGCCGTTGCGGATAGCCAGGCTACAGGTGTCCATGTCGCTGGCGGCGGTGATAAAAATGACCGAACAGTTGGCGCGGGTAATCAGCGGATCGCTGATAAGCGTAATGCCTTTACCGTCCGGCAGGTAATTGTCGAGTAAAACCAGTTGCGGCTGCGTACTGTTCAGCAACACCTTTGCTTCGGCAAGGGATGAGGCAATGCCCACCAGACGTAAACGCGGATGTTTGCTGATCAGTTCAGCATGAAGCTGCGCAAGCGCGTTTTCATCTTCTACTATCAGCACGTCTATCAGTTCATGTCGCATAATTCTGATCTTCCAGGGTCGGTACGGGACGCTGTACGTTGCCCGCTTCAGGAATAAACAAAGAAAAAATCGCACCGCGGGGATCGTTATCAGAAACGTCGATCGATCCGCCTACCTGTGTCACATAACTGGCGATCAAATAGAGGCCAATACCATGATCGCCACTGTGTTTGGTGGTCATCCCGCGTTCAAAAATGTGCTCGCGAATAGTCGGGTCGATACCAATACCGCGATCCGCTACTTCAATAATCAGCTCCCGTTCATTCAGCAGGATCAATACTTCCACCGGTTCGTGCGGCAGCGCTGCACGCTGCGTTGCCTCAATGGCGTTATCCAGCAGATTGCCGATGATCGAGATCAGTTCCGCTTCCCCCAGCGCGAGACAGGCGCGATCCATCCTGCACAGCGGATCAAACGCCAGTTCGACGCCTTTTTCACGGGCGCGCGCCGCTTTGCCCAACAGCAGCCCGCATAAGGTCGGCGAGCTAAAACGCGACGAGATAAAGTCCAGCAATTCCTGCGCGTGCTCAGACTGCGCCTGAATGTAACGCACCGCCTCGTCGTAACGCTCCATATGCAGCAGACCCGAGAGTGTGGTCATGCGGTTTAATTGCTCGTGGCGCATAATGCGCAGGTTATCAACATAGCGTTTAACCTGACTGAGTTGCGCGCTGAGGCTGTCTATCTCATTGCGGTCGCGGAAGGTGATTACCCAGCCCTGTAATTTATCCTCCAGCATAATGCGCACCCGACTGGCGATCACTGTTAAGGTGTTAAAACAGCAGATCTCATCGTGGGTGTCGTGCTCCAGCATCACCGTGCGGGTGAAAAAGGGCACCGGTGCAATCACGTCGCCAATGGCAAGTCCGCGCAGGGCACGGGTAGGTTGGCTCAGTCCCAACAGTTTGCGCGCGGCCTGGTTTATCACCTCAATGCGCAGTTCGCTGTCGACGGCGATCACCCCTTCATAAATGGACTCCATCATTGCTTTTTGCTGGCGCACTAACAGACCAATTTCCCGCGGTTCCAGCGAGAAGATCTGTTTTTTAATTCCGCGGGTGAAAAACCAGGAAAAGATAAAGAGCGCGACGAGCAGCAACACGGCAGCAATAAAAATATTGATCGCTTTGCCAAGCGTAATAGTATCCAGATAGCTGGTCAGATATCCCACGGAAACAATTCCCACGACCTGCCCGTTATCGTCGAATATCGGCGCTTTACTGCGCAGGGAAATACCTAAGCCTCCTTTGCGGATCGTGGTGGTAGTTAAACCTCGCAGCACTTCTTCGTTATCGCCGCCTATCAGCGTCTTACCCACAACATTGGCATGCACCGAGTGAAATAAATGCAGGCCCTTATTATCACCGATAACAATAAAGCTGGCGTCGCTGTGGGATACAACCTGATGCATAAACTGGGTAATTGCCGGAATATCTTTTTCAGCAACGGCCTTGCGTAAATTCGGAATAATCGCTATTTCTTCAGCTTGTATTTTTGCTCTGACGCTCATTTCCTGGTATAGCTGACGACCGACATCCTTGTAATAATAAACCCCCAGCAAGGCAAAAAGGCCGGAGAAGAAAAGCACCAGCGAAATAAAAAGTTTGATTTGAAAGGATACTTTCATGACGGTACGCACAGCAGCTAACAATGCGCCAATGTACCATCTTTTTTTGCTGCCGTACGCAGTTTACTGGAAACTTGTGATCCCTTGCACAGCAAGCGCTGACGCTGAAAAACGGCCTGTTAAATATTCTTTTTGGGAAATGTTATTAAGTTGTATTTCTATATATAAAAACCATAAAAACCACGCGCATTATTAAGGCGTAAATCACACAAAATAAAAGAAACCATAAAAACCATAGGCGCCATTAAAACTCCAATTTTATTATGCAGCTCCTCACATAAAGTGTGTGTTTAGCCCTTTAGTCTGTACGCACAAAATAACCAAGGGGCTTAATTATGAGCACAACTGACGATTCATTTTCTGTTACCTCTGAATCGCTGGCGATTCAAAAAACATCACTTAAAGATAAGTGGTGGCACATTATGGATACCTGGAAGGTAGGGATTATTCCACTGCCGTTATTCCTGCTGGCGGGTGCGTTGATTGCGATTGACTGTCTGGGCGGCAAGCTTCCCAGCGATATCGTGGTGATGGTCGCTACGCTGGCGTTCTTCGGCTTTGCCTGTGGTGAATTCGGTAAGCGTTTGCCGATCATCGGTAAGCTGGGCGCTGCGGCGATTTGCGCAACCTTTATTCCTTCGGCGATGGTCTATTACGGTCTGCTGCCGGACGTGGTCGTGGAATCTACCACCAAGTTCTATAAATCCACCAACATCCTCTATCTCTATATCTGCTGCATCATTGTCGGCAGCATCATGAGCATGAACCGCACCACCCTGATTCAGGGTTTCCTGCGTATCTTCTTCCCGATGCTGTGCGGTGAAATTGTTGGCATGCTGGTAGGCATGGGCGTTGGCCTGATGCTCGGTATGGAACCGTTCCAGATCTTCTTCTTTATTATTCTGCCGATCATGGCCGGTGGTGTGGGTGAAGGGGCGATTCCGCTCTCTATTGGTTACGCCACGCTGCTGCATATGGATCAGGGTGTTGCACTGGGTCGTGTACTGCCAATGGTAATGCTGGGTGGCCTGACTGCCATCATTATCTCTGGTTGTCTGAACCAGCTCGGTAAACGCTTCCCACATTTGACCGGTGAAGGCCAACTGATGCCTAACCGCAGCAACGGTGATGAACAGGCTCCGGCGGCACCGGCATTCTCCGGCAAAACCGATGTGACCACTATTGCAGCTGGCGCACTGTTGGCAGTACTGCTGTACATGATCGGCATGCTTGGCCACAAACTGATTGGCCTGCCTGCACCGGTCGGCATGCTGTTTGTTGCTGTCCTGATCAAGCTGGTACATGGCGTTTCTCCGCGCCTGCTGGAAGGCTCTCAGGTGGTGTACAAATTCTTCCAGACCTCGGTCACCTATCCGATTCTCTTCGCGGTTGGCGTGGCGATCACGCCGTGGGAAGAACTGGTTCACGCTTTCACCATCGACAACTTGCTGGTGATCGTGAGTACCGTTTCCGCACTGGTTACGACTGGCTTCTTCGTGGGTAAAAAGATTGGCATGCATCCTATTGATGTGGCCATCGTTTCCTGCTGCCAGAGCGGTCAGGGCGGGACAGGGGATGTTGCCATCCTGACGGCGGGTAACCGCATGAGCCTGATGCCGTTTGCACAGATTGCGACCCGTATTGGCGGCGCGATCAACGTGTCGGTGTCACTGCTGGTCCTTGGCAATTTCCTCGTTTGATTAAGCATTACAGGAACTGATATGAAACTCGCAAGCTTTGTCCATCAGGGGATCCGTAGCTACGGCATCGTCAAGGCTGATGGCGTCATCAATCTGGGTAAGCGCCTGGGCGATCGTTACGGTGATTTGAAATCACTGCTCGCGGCCAACGCGCTGAACGAGGCACAGCAGTTTGTCGGTGAAGCACCGGAACTCCGCTTCGATGATCTCGATTTTCTGCCCGTGATCGATAACCCCGGCAAAATTCTCTGTGTTGGCATGAACTACGCCGAAAAACGCAAAGAATTTGATCAGCACAACCCGGCACCGACGCTGTTTGTCCGCTTTGCCGACTCGCAGACCGGGCATAACGCACCGGTGCTTAAACCGCGTCACTCCAGCGAATTCGACTACGAAGGCGAACTGGCGGTGATCATGGGTAAAGGTGGTGAAAATATTTCCCGCGAGACGGCGTTAAGTCATGTGGCGGGTTATAGCTGCTATATGGATGGTTCCGCACGTGACTGGCAGCACACCTGGTTTACCGCAGGCAAAAACTGGCGGCAGACAGGCGCGTTTGGCCCGTGGATGACCACCGCGGATGAGATCCCGGATCCGCATGCGCTTGCTATCCGTACCTGGCTGAATGGCCGTATGGTGCAGGACGACAACACCGCCAGCATGATCCATAAGGTGGCCGAGCTTATCGAGTACATCAGTACCTTCACCAGCCTGACGCCAGGCGACGTCATCATCACCGGTTCACCGGGCGGCGTCGGCAAAAAGCGTAACCCGCCGCTGTTCATGAAAGCGGGCGATCGCATTGAAGTGGAAATCGAGAATATCGGTCACCTCAGCAATGTGATTATCGATGCGCCAGCGCATGCGCTGACGGCGGCGCACTAAGGACGAAGGCAACACCATGCAAGCACGACCCCCCATCGACTTCCGCGTAGCGGAAGTCAACGGCAATACTCAACGGCTGGCCTCTATCCGCACGTTGCTCGCTGACAGCGGCTTAGGTATGGACCACGATATCACCACTTTCGTTGAAGCCTGGTCGGGAAACCGACTGGTGGGTTGTGCGGGCCTGGCCGACAACGTCATCAAGTGCGTGGCAGTAGATGAAGAGATGCGCGGTGAGAACCTCAGCGCGCAACTCCTGGCAGAAGTTGAACACCTGGCGCTGGCGCGCGGCCACTTTCATCTGTTTCTGTGCACTCGCCCCTGTAACCGGGAGCGCTTTCAGCACAGCGGATTCTGGCCTGTTGCGCAGAGCGGCAATAATGCCATTCTGATGGAAAACACGCCGTCAGGGATTCAGCGCTATTGCCGCACGTTGCAGGCAGATCGCATGCCGGGAAAGCGTATTGGCGCGATTGTGATGAACGCCAATCCTTTTACCCTTGGGCATCGCCATCTGGTCGAGCAGGCTGCGCAGGCGTGCGACTGGCTGCACCTGTTTGTGGTGCGTGAAGACGCTTCGTTCTTTCCCTTTGCCGCACGCTTAAAAATGGTGAAAGCAGGCGTGTCGCATTTGGCGAACGTCACCGTGCATGAAGGCTCTCAGTACATTATTTCCCGCGCCACCTTCCCGGCCTACTTCCTGAAAGAGACCGGCAAAGTGCAGCAGGCGTGGAGCGAAATCGATCTGCTTATCTTCCGCAATTATATCGCCCCGGCGCTGGGGATTACCCACCGCTTTATCGGCAGCGAGCCGTTTTGCGATATCACCCGCCAGTACAACCAAACCATGCATCAGCTGCTGGCAGGCGTCGTGGAGGTGGTGGAAATTCCGCGCATTAAAGCCACCGGCAATGCCATCTCCGCCTCGGAAGTGCGCCGTTTACTCAAAACACACCAGTTTTCCCGCATTCGGGAAATCGTACCGGATACCACTTTCGCGCACCTTGAATCCCATTACAGCGCGGAAGTCGCTTAAAAATCAGGAATGTCATTATGAAAATTGTGAGGGAGGCGCTGGCCGGGACCATGGAGTCCAGCGACCTGATGGTGAAAATAGCCCCGACTGCGGGCGAGCTGGAAGTCGTTGTGCACAGCGAAGTGATTAAGCAGTTTGGCGATCAAATCCGCCAGGTGGTCAATGCCACGTTACGCGCGATGGACGTCCATCAGGGGCTGGTGATTATTGAAGATAAAGGTGCGCTGGATTGCGTTATTCGCGCCCGTCTGCAAAGCGCTATCCTGCGTGCCGCTGAAGGCACTGAAATTGACTGGGGGAAACTGCTGTGAAAAAACTTCGTCGTAGCATGCTGTTTCTGCCAGGCGCTAACGCCGCCATGCTCTCCACCGCGTTTATCTACCGCCCGGATTCAATCATGTTCGATCTGGAAGACGCTGTCGCTTTGCGTGAAAAAGACACGGCGCGTCTGCTGGTATTTCATGCGCTGCAACACCCGATGTACCAGGACATTGAAACCGTGGTGCGCATTAACCCACTGAACACGCCGTTCGGTTTGCCGGACCTGGAAGCCGTCGTTCGCGCCGGGGTGGATGTGGTGCGCTTACCGAAGACCGACACTCCGGAAGATATCTACGAACTGGAACGCCATCTGGAACGCATTGAGCTGGCGTGCGGCCGCGAAGTGGGCTCCACACGTGTGATGGCGGCAATTGAGTCCGCTATCGGCGTTATCAATGCTGTGGCCATTGCCCGTAGTTCTCAACGTTTGATCGGTATTGCGCTGGCGGCGTTTGACTATGTGATGGATATGCAAACCGAACGTGGCGACGGCACTGAGCTGTTCTACGCGCGTTGCGCCGTACTGCATGCTGCCCGCGCCGCCGGTATTGATGCCTTTGACGTGGTGTGGTCAGACGTGAATGACGAAGCCGGTTTCCTGCGTGAAGTCGACCTGATCCGCAAAATGGGCTTTAACGGTAAGTCGTTGATTAACCCGCGTCAGATCGACCTGCTGCACAACGCCTATGCCCCCACCCAGCAGGAAGTTGACCATGCTAAACGGGTTATCGAAGCGGCGGAAGAGGGTGAACGCAACGGCCTTGGTGTTGTATCGCTGAACGGCAAAATGATCGACGCCCCCATTATTAATCACGCGCAGATGGTGCTGGAACGTGCGGCTGCGTCCGGCGTGCGTCATTAAGGACAGAACAATGAATCAAACAGAGCTTCTTCACGTTAATTTCCCCCATCTGCGTGATTTAAAACCCTTTGAGAGCGCCCATGCCGCCACGCCGTGGCTGGCGGACGTTAACAGCAAACATACGCGTAAACTCTGCGCCACGCTGGAAGATGCCATTGCCCGCAGCGGCCTGAAAGACGGTATGACGATCTCTTTCCATCATGCGTTTCGCGAAGGCGACCGCGTGATCAATAACGTGGTGGCGACGTTGGCACGTCTGGGTTTTAAAAACCTGACGCTGGCCTCCAGTTCACTGATGACCTGTAACGATGCGCTGATCGAGCATATTCAGAATGGCGTGATCACCCGGATTTATACCTCCGGTATGCGCGGCAAGCTGGCAGATGCTATCTCCCACGGGCTGATGGACGAACCGGTACAAATTCACTCCCACGGTGGTCGCGTGAAATTGTTGCAGGACGGTGAGCTGAACATCGATGTCGCTTTCCTTGGCGTACCGTGCAGCGACGAATTTGGTAATGCCAACGGTACGCAGGGCAAATCGTCCTGCGGCTCGTTGGGTTACGCGATGGTGGATGCGCAGTTCGCCAAAAAAGTGGTGTTGCTGACCGAAGAGCTGGTGCCGTTCCCGAATATGCCGGCAAGCCTCAGTCAGAATCAGGTGGATCTGATCGTTCAGGTGGAGAGCGTTGGTGATCTGGCCAAAATCAGCGTGGGTGCAGCCCGTGTGACCAGTAACCCGCGTGAACTGATGATCGCCCGTTATGCCGCCGATGTGATTGAACACTCCGGCTATTTCAAAGACGGCTTCTCCATGCAGACGGGGTCCGGTGCGGCGTCCACCGCAGCGACCCGCTTTATGGAAGAGAAAATGGAGCGCCACGGTGTGAAAGCCCGTTTTGCGCTTGGCGGTATCACCGGTAGCCTGGTGGATCTGCATGAAAAAGGGTTAATCGAAAAACTGCTGGATACCCAGTGCTTTGACAGCGAAGCGGCGGCATCACTGCGTCGTAACCCGAACCATGTGGAAATCTCCACCAACGTCTACGCCAACCCCGGTGGTAAAGCGGCAAGCTGCGATCAACTGGATGTGGTGATCCTCAGCGCGCTGGAAATTGACGTCGATTTTAACGTTAACGTAATTACTGGTTCCGATGGTGTGATGCGTGGCGCGTCCGGTGGTCACTGTGATGTGGCTGCAGCGGCAAACCTGACCATTGTGGTTGCGCCTCTGCTGCGTAGCCGTATCCCGACCGTGGTAAAACGGGTAACCACACTGCTGACACCAGGGGAAAGCATCGATGTGCTGGTGACCGACCACGGAATTGCCGTTAACCCGGCGCGCCCGGAAATTCGCGAACGCCTGCTGGCGGCCGGACTGAAAATCGTGGATATCGACGCGCTTTATCAACGTGCCATCTCCCTTACCGGTGAACCGAAACCGATCGCCTTTACCGACCGTATCGTCGGGGTGATCCGCTACCGCGACGGCAGCGTGATTGACGTTGTCCGTCAGGTTAAAGAGGAAAATCAATGACCACACTGACGCCCGTGAGAGCGGGCGTCAGCCTTGAAGCGCTGCTGGCGGCGAAAGATAGCCGCGCGGCGCGTCAGGCTGACTGGCTCGCTCACTATCAACAACCGGTTATTTCGCTGACGCTGGTGACGCCCGGCGCGGTTAAAGACAGTATCCGCTATCGCAATACCATGGGGGTGGCGTTGCAAGCCTGCGACCAGTTGCTGTGGCAGCATCGCTGGAACGTGCTGGACAGACAGGTGCTGTGGTTGCCAACCGGCGCAGAAGCCTTGTGGTGCGTGGCGCATCCGGCGGTGGAAATCAAAGCTTGCTGCGTGGAGATGGAGCAAACGCATCCGCTGGGTAGATTGTGGGATTTTGATGTTTTTTGCCCGGACAACGGACAAGTTGGCCGACATTCGCTGGATCTGAACACGCGCCGCTGCCTGGTATGCGACGAGCCTGCACACGGCTGCGCACGCTCTCGTCGCCATCCGGTTGAGGATGTGGTCGGGCGTGTAGAGAGATTGATTGATGGCTGGTTTGCTCGCGACTAACCCCCAACAAGACGATGTGCCCACGCTTGCCGCGCGGGCGTTGCGTATTGAACTGGATTTAACCCCGAAACCGGGGCTGGTGGACAGAGCGAATACCGGCTCGCACCAGGATATGGACCACGCTCTGTTTGTGAAGAGCATTGCGGCTATCACGCCCTGGTTTTCCGCGTTTATGCAGGCTGGGCAAGCACATGCCCATAAACCCGCCAGCGAGCAGTTACGCCTGTTACGACCTCAGGGCATCGCCTGTGAACAGGCCATGCTCAGCGCCACAAACGGGGTGAATACCCATAAAGGCGGCATCTTTTCGCTGGGGTTGTTATGTTTCGCTGCCGGGCGCTTGCAGGGGCAAAACCGAGTGGTTAGCGCTGATGCATTGTGCCGTCAGGTCAGTGAAATTTGTCGTGGCCTGGTGGCGCGTGAGCTGATGGCGCGACCGCAAGCAGCCACCGCTGGTGAGAAGCAATTTCATGCCTATGGCCTGACCGGGGCTCGCGGAGAAGTTGAACAGGGCTTTATCACCGTTCGACGCGCGGTATTGCCGTTCTGGCATCAGGAACAAGGGGAGCGCCGCTTGCACAACGCGCTGCTGCGCCTGATGGCCGCCAACGCCGACAGCAATCTGGTATCGCGTGGGGGTATGGCAGGGCTGCGTTATGTACAGGATTATGCGGCCGCATTGCTGGCGACCTCGTGGAATAGCGATTCCCTGCGGGAAATGGATAATGCGTTGATGGCGAGGCGCTTAAGCCCCGGCGGTAGCGCGGACTTACTGGCCGTCGCGTATGTGCTGGCATCGCTCCCTTAAGCTGTTTTTGCCGGAGGAATAGGGCGAGGCCATCATCCGGCAACAGGCCAATAAAAAACCCGGCGCTCAGGCCGGGTTTTTTGTCTTACGCTTTTTGCGCGACGCCTGCCGGTTCGCGCACGTGTTTGTACTTAAACATCGTGATGAACGCGAACGCCAGTACCAGCGAATAACCGGCGAAAATCAACCATACGGTTTTCCAGTCGGTCACGCCTGCAGTGGTGTAAATCTCCACCACTTTACCGCTCACCATACCGCCGAGGATGCAACCGAAACCGTTGGTCATCATCAGCAGCATACCCTGTGCACTGGCGCGGATGGCCGGGCTGACTTCTTTCTCCACAAATACGGAGCCAGAGATGTTGAAGAAGTCGAATGCACAGCCGTACACGATCATCGACAGCACCAGCAGTACGGTGCCGAACGGTGTCGGGTCGCCGAAGGCGAACAGGCCAAAACGCAGCACCCAGGCGAAGATACTGATCATCATGACGTTCTTAATGCCGTAGCGGCTCATAAAGAACGGAATAGCCAGGATGAAGGCGGTTTCGGAAATCTGCGAAATCGACATCATGACCGAGGCATGGGTCACGATAAAGCTGTTGGCAAACAGCGGGTTAGCATCGAAACTGTGCAGGAAGGTGTTGCCGAACATGTTGGTGATCTGCAACTCGGCGCCCAGCAGCATCGAGAAGATAAAGAAAATCGCCATGCGCTTGTTTTTAAACAGCGCAAACGCGTTCAGGCCGAGCATTTCCACCCAGGTCTGTTTCTCTTTGCTTTTTGCCACCGGAATGTGCGGTAACGTCAGAGAGATCAGGCTCAGCAGCAGCGACAGCGCAGCGCCGATATAGAGCTGCATATGGCTCAGTTCGAAACCTGAGAAGCTCACCGCCCACATTGCCAGGATAAAGCCAATGGTGCCCCAGATACGAATTGGCGGGAACTCTGTCACGATGTCGTGACCGGCGGATTGCAAACGGAAGTAGGAGATGGTGTTTACCAGGCCCAGCGTTGGCATATAGGCCAGCGAGTTGAGCAGAATAATGGCAAACATAGCCCCCGGCGTCGTCACGCCTGCGGCGATAAACAGCGTGATCGCCCCGACCAGGTGGCAAAGGGCGTAAACCCATTTTGCACTCAGCCATTTATCCGCAATGATACCGAGCAGCGTTGGCATCAGCAGAGAGGCAATACCCAGCGAGCTGTAAACGGCGCCGATTTCCGCACCCTCAAATTTCAGGGTGACGAACATATAAGAGCCAAGTGTAGTCAGCCAGCTACCCCACAGGCAGAACTGCAGAAAGATAATGACTTTCAGCTGCAGCTTAAGATTCATGCTAATTTCCTCACAAAGGAGACGGTTAGGTGTTGGAATGGGCACAATTGCTTTTGTTATGTGTCAGGATTCTATCATCGACGGCGTGGTGAATTTGTTACGCCCGACATAAAAATGCAAACTTCCTCTGATTGCAATTCCATATGGTGACGTATGTCACAATTTTACGCAACCGTTTGCATCTCTCAAAGGTAACGCTTATGCCTCTTTCCGCGTGATGCGTGAAAGAGGCATAAGGTGAAGGGAGTTAATTGCGGCGGTATGTCTTCTGCGCCGTATTCACTTTATAGAGGTAACGGCGGGATTCCGCGGACGGATGGCGGCTGGTCAGGGTTTCGTAAACATCCCCCGGCGTCATGCTGTTAATGATATTTGCCGCCTGCACCTTATCACTGGAGAAGACGCGCAACACGCTACCTGCGCCGCCGTTATAGGCGGTGATCACCGCATAACGGCGTGATGTTGGGTTAGTGATGCCGGAAAGATAAATATTGTTCAGCATCGCCAGGTAGGCAGTACCGGTATCAATGTTGCTTTGCGGATCAAAGAGATAGTTTCTGTCCGGTGTACCGGATTTCCCCTGCGCACGGAACACATCTTTCCCGGCGCTGTGCTGCACGACCTGCATCAATCCCAGCGCATCGGAACGGCTGACCGCATACGGGTTAAATGAGGATTCGGTTTGCATAATCGCCAGAATCAGTGACTCTTCCACGCCATATTTGCGTGCCGCCTGGCGTACCATACCCACGTATTTGTGCGCACGCTTATCGAGGTGGTTTGGCACCAGATTGATGGTGACGCTGTAGATCACGCGTAAACCGTTGCTGCGGCTTTTCATGCGAGTTTGCAGCAAATAATCGGCAAAGCGCACAGCGCGCCACTGCCAGCGAATGGCTTCGCCGTTGTTATCCAGCACCTGGCCATACAAGAACGGTTCTTTGGAGATGGGGATATCGTCAACGTCGGAGTAGAGGTCGATAGAGCCGGGGTCGTCGCCCATCAGCAGGGTTTTGATGATCGCCTGGCGCAGATGTGCGGCCGGTTCGGTACCGGCAATGGTTTCAACAGTGATTGTCCCGGCGTCGAAGTTAATATGGCTTCGCGTCTGGTACTGGTCGGTGTATTTAACGTAGTCCTTCGGCCCTGCAATAAGGACTTCGTTAAACCCCCATAAATTCTCAATATTATGGGCAAACTGCCCCATCAAAATGTCAAAACCGTTGGTGTCTTTGATCCAGGCTTCGTTATAGTCTTCGCCTGCTTTTTTAGAGCTGGAACACGAAATCAGCAACGGCGCAATCAGGGCGAGCGCTAAAAATTTTTTCATCATTCCGGGATGCAGTTGTGTTGGTTTAACCGCGCCAGTGACGCTCGCTTGCGGGCAATGTCTTCCCATGATTTAGCGACATTGCCAGCCGTGGTGAGCGTGCAGACGCTTATTTTTTTTCTGGCGGCGTATAGCCTTCAATGTGCACATCTTTGCCTTCGAAAAGGAAATTCACCATCTCCTCTTCCAGCAACTTGCGGTGCTCCGCATTCATCATGTTGAGTTTTTTCTCGTTGATCAGCATGGTTTGTTTCTGCTGCCACTGCTTCCAGGCCTCTTTTGAGATCTCGTTATAAATACGTTTACCCAGATCGCCCGGATAGAGCTGGAAGTCTTGTCCTTCTGCTTCGCGTTGCAGGAAGGTACAAAAAATGGTTCTGCTCATAAGTCATCCTCTTTCATGCGCCAGCGCTATAAAGCGCCTGCGCGTAATTGCTGTATCAGGCGTTCCACTGGGGCCGCCAGACCGACCGACGGCGGTTGCGCTAAGTTATACCAAAGACCCGCGCCTTCATCCATGCAAGACGAGAGCGAGGACACATCAAGCCACATAGGCACAATATCCAGATGGAAATGGCTAAACGTATGGCGAAATGCTACCCGTTGGCTGAGATTATCCGCAGGAATGCTTCTTTGCGCCAGCCAGTCACGCAGGGCGGCTTCATCACTGAACTGCGGAAAACAGAACAAACCGCCCCACAGACCGCTTGGTGGGCGCTGTTCAAGATAGACCTCACCTTCGTGCTGCATCAACAGGAAGTAACCGGTGCGTTCAGGAAGCGTCTGTTTCGGCTTTTTACCCGGATACTGCGCCCATGAATGGGCGGCATACGCCTCGCAACCGGTTTGCAGCGGGCAGAGCTCGCACTTCGGTTTTGAGCGCGTACAGACGATTGCGCCGAGATCCATCATCGCCTGGTTAAAACGCTCTACGCCATGGGCTGGCGTCACCTGGGCGCTCAAATCCCACAGGCGTTTTTCCACGTCCTTTTTGCCCGGCCAGCCCTCCACGGCATAGCAGCGCGCCAGCACGCGTTTTACGTTACCGTCAAGAATAGGAAAGTGTTTGCCCAGCGACAAAGAGAGAATCGCACCTGCCGTTGAGCGACCAACGCCTGGCAGGGCGGCAACCTCGTCAAACGTTTCAGGAAAATAACCGCCGTGCCGGTTAGCCACCTGCTGCGCGGCTTTGTGCAGATTGCGGGCGCGGGCGTAGTAACCGAGACCGGTCCACAGATGCAGTACTTCATCCAGCGGCGCGTTCGCCAGATCGGTTACCGTGGGGAAGCGCGCCATAAATCGCTGGAAATAGGGAATAACGGTTGCGACCTGTGTTTGTTGCAACATCACTTCCGACAGCCATACTTTGTAAGGCGTTTTTTCAATTTGCCAGGGCAGAGTTTTTCGCCCGTATTTGTCGTACCAGTCCAGAACCTGGGCTGAAAATTGAGACGCTTGCATGGTCACCAGAATCGCGTTATCAGGGGCCAAGATTGCAGCACAGCGGCGGCAGACTGTAAACCGGAACTTTCCGGTGCTTGCATCGTGCGATGAACTTTGGATAATGCCCGTTTCCTGAACACTCTCACAAGCAGAAAACTTTATGAATAACGACGTCATTTCACCGGAATTTGATGAAAACGGTCGCCCGCTGCGCCGAATTCGCAGCTTTGTCCGTCGCCAGGGCCGCCTGACTAAAGGGCAGCAGCACGCGCTGGAAAACTACTGGCCGGTGATGGGCGTTGAGTTCACTGAACAGCCGCTGGATTTTGCCGCGCTGTTTGGCCGCACCGCGCCGGTGACGTTGGAGATCGGTTTCGGCATGGGCGCTTCGCTGGTGGAGATGGCGAAAATCCGCCCGGAGCAGAATTTCCTCGGTATTGAAGTGCATTCGCCGGGCGTTGGCGCGTGCCTCTCTTCCGCTCACGAAGAGGGCGTGGAAAACCTGCGGGTGATGTGCCATGACGCGGTAGAAGTGCTGCACAAAATGATCCCTGACAATTCGTTAAATATGGTGCAGCTCTTTTTTCCTGACCCGTGGCATAAAGCGCGTCATAATAAACGCCGCATCGTTCAGGTACCGTTTGCTGAACTGGTGAAAAGTAAGCTGAAACCCGGCGGCGTGTTTCATATGGCGACCGATTGGGAAGCCTATGCGCAACATATGCTCGAGGTCATGTCTTCTATTGATGGGTATAAAAACCTGTCGGCGACGAGTGATTATGTGCCGCGCCCCGAGTCGCGCCCGGTGACGAAATTTGAACAGCGTGGCCATCGTCTTGGTCACGGCGTATGGGACTTAATGTTCGAGAGGGTGAAATAATGGCAACAAACCGCAGCCGTCGCTTGCGTAAAAAAATGCATATCGACGAATTCCAGGAACTGGGTTTCTCCGTCGCGTGGCGTTTCCCGGAAGGCACCAGTGAAGAGCAAATCGATAAAACCGTCGATGATTTTATTCAGGAAGTGATTGAGCCGAACAAACTGGCGTTTGACGGCAGCGGTTACCTGGCCTGGGACGGGCTGATTTGTCTGCAAGAAGTGGGCAAGTGCACCGAAGAGCACCAGGCCATCGTGCGTAAATGGCTTGAGGACCGCAAACTGGATGAGGTGCGCATCAGCGAACTTTTCGACGTTTGGTGGGACTAAGCATGCATAAGGGGCCAGCATTAGCTGGCCCGTTTTGTCTCTACAGGAGTTTTTTTATGATGCGCAAAACGCTGCTAGCGGCAACGCTGGTGTTTACCGCTTTTGCCGCTCAGGCGGATTATCAATGTAGCGTGACCCCACGTGACGATGTGATCCTCAGCCCGCAATCCGTGCAGGTAAAAGGGGAGAACGGCAATCTGGTGATTACGCCGGATGGCAATGTCATGTTCAACGGTAAGCAGCCTTCGCTGAGTGCTGCTCAGCGTGAACAGGCGAAAGATTATCAGGCCGATCTGCGTCATGCGCTGCCGTGGATTGATGAAGGCGCACGCAGCCGTGTGGAGAAAGGCCGTACGGCACTGGATAAAATCATCGTTAAAGAAGTTGGCGAGAGCAGCAGCATGCGCAGTCGTCTGACCAAACTGGACGCGCAACTGAAAGAGCAGATGAATCGCATTATTGAGCACCGTAGTGACGGGCTCACGTTCCACTATAAAGCGATTGATGAGGTGCGTGCCAACGGTCAGCAACTGGTGAATCAGGCGATGGGCGGTATTTTGCAGGACAGTATTAATGAGATGGGTGCCAAAGCGGTGCTAAAAGGCGGCGGTAATCCATTACAGGGTGTGTTGGGTAGCCTTGGTGGTTTACAGACTGCTATCCAGAATGAGTGGAATAACCAGGAAGCGGATTTCCAGCAATTTGGCAAAGATGTGTGCCAGCGTGTGGTGTCGTTGGAAGAGAGCCGCAAAGCGTTAACAGCGGGTCTGAAGTAATCTTTCCCCTCACCCTAACCCTCTCCCCAAAGGGGAGAGGGGACTATTTGGTGCCGATTTTCTCCCCCGAGGATAGAGGAGACTGTCTGGTGCGGGTTTTTCCCCAAAGGGGAGAGGGGACTGTCTGGTGCGGGTTTCTCCCCAAAGGGGAGAGGGACTGTCTGGTGCGGGTTTTTCCCCAAAGGGGAGAGGGACTGTCTGGTGCAGGTTTTTCTCTCGGGGGGAAGAGGGGACCGTCAGGTGCGGATTTTCTGCCTGGGGACGGGCTGTCAGCGCTGTTTTTCTCCCTCTCCCTTCCAGGGAGAGGGCCGGGGTGAGGGTAAAAGCACCTGCAATACGTCCAGAATTCTCATCATCACCCCTTCCTCATTCCTCGCCAGCTCATTATTCCAGAAACGCAGCACCTTCCAGCCCTCAGCTTCCAGCCAGCGTGTTCTGCGGTTATCGTATCCACGTTGTTCTTCATGTTGCCCACCATCCAGTTCAATAACCAGACGAGCCTCGCAGCACGCGAAATCGACGATCCACGGGCCAATCGGATGCTGGCGACGGAACTTATAACAGGCAAAACGACGGCTACGTAATTGTCGCCACAGTTGGCGCTCCTGTGGCGTTAATGCTTTGCGAAGGGCGCGGGCATGGGTGATCTTTTCCACCCCGCCATTCTGTCAGCGCTCTCCTTGCGCTAACAGAACGTGATGAGCGTTTTGCGAACCGTTTTCCAGAGAGATTACTCAGCAAGGAAAAGCTCAAGTAGCGAGTTTAAAAACAGCTTGCCGTGCTCGGTTATCTGCCAGTAGTCATCACACTCGGTCAGATAATTGAGCGCCAGCGCGCGATCCAACTGGGCACGGATCGTACTTTCGCTTAAGCCGGTATAACGAGAGAACTCAGCGCGCGGTGCGGGCTCAAGCAGGCGGAAACGGTTCATAAAGAACTCGAACGGTTTGTCCGCTGTTTCCACGTCGTGCTGCTTATCCAGATAGTTTCCCTGCATATAACCGCGGGGATGGCGCGTCTTCGCGGTTCGCAGAATGCGCCCGTCCGGGAAGGTCACTTTGCCGTGCGCGCCGCAGCCAATGCCCAGATAGTCGCCAAAACGCCAGTAATTGAGATTGTGCTCGCACTGATAACCCGGTTTGGCATAGGCCGAGGTTTCATATTGCTGATACCCGGCAGCAGTGAGAATCTGATGGCCTTGCTCAAAAATATCCCACAGCGCATCGTCATCCGGCAGGACCGGCGGGCGAGAGCCAAATAGCGTATTGGGCTCGATGGTAAGCTGATACCAGGAGAGGTGCGGCGGGTTAAGCGCAATGGCCTGGCGCAGATCGTCCAGCGCCTCTTCCAGCGACTGATCCGGTAAACCGTGCATTAAATCGAGATTAAAGCTGCGCAATCCCAGCCCACAGGCCAGGTGCGCCGTCCGTTTGGCTTCTTCCGGGCCGTGGATACGTCCAAGGCGCTGGAGTTTGGTTTCGCTAAAGCTCTGCACACCAATGGAGATACGGTTGACACCAGCGCGCTGGTAGTCGACGAAGCGATTCGCTTCGACGGTGCCAGGATTGGCCTCCATGGTGATTTCCGCATCGGCAGCCAGCGGAAGCCTGGCACGCACGCCATCCAGCAACGTTTGCATCGCCGGGCCGGACAACAGGCTCGGCGTGCCGCCGCCAATAAAAATGGTCTTTATTTCTCGCCCCTGCGCCAGGGGAACATCGGCATCCAGATCGCACAGCAGATGCTGCACATAGTCATCGTGCGGGACTTCCCCTTTGAGCGCATGGGAATTGAAATCGCAGTACGGGCATTTCTGCACGCACCAGGGAATGTGAATATAAAGGCTCAGAGGTGGCAAATCAGCCATTACGTAATGCTTCCAGTAACAGTTTCAACGCCTGTCCACGGTGGGAAATGGCGCTTTTTTCTTCGCGGGTCAGTTCCGCAGCGGTTTTGCCCTCGGAAGGGACAAAGAACACCGGATCGTAGCCAAAACCGCCGTTACCCTCAGGCTGGCGGGCAATAACGCCCGGCCAGGTACCGTGGCACACCAGCGGAGTCGGATCCTCTGCATGGCGCATATAAACCAGTACACAGTGAAATTGTGCCTGACGTTGAGCATCCGGGACATCTTTCAGGGCTTCAAGGAGCTTTTCGAGGTTCATCTGATCGCTGGCGTCAACACCGGAATAGCGTGCGGAATAGATACCCGGCGCGCCGCCAAGTGCGTCAACCGCCAACCCGGAGTCATCGGCAATGGCCGGTAAGCCAGTAAGTTGTGCCGCGTGGCGGGCTTTCAGGATCGCGTTTTCAATAAACGTCAGCCCGGTTTCTTCTGCTGAGTCTACGCCCAGTGTGGTTTGCGCTACCACATCAAGGCCGAAATCATTGAGCAGCGAGGCAAGCTCGCGCACTTTACCGGCATTACCGGTAGCGAGGACAACTTTTTGCATAGCGGATCCTAATTTATCAGCGCCGCGACTTCCGTCGGGATCTGTTGCGGATGAGTGATTTTAATGTGTTTGTGGCGGCCCAGTTCGCCTTTTTCAATCACGACCTGGTTTTTGGCTACGCGGAACTGCTTTGCGAGATATTTAACCAGGTGAGCATTGGCCTGGCCGTCCACTGGCGGGGCGGTGATGGCGACCTTCAGTTCGTCGCCATGCAACCCGATGATACTGTCCCGGCTGGCTTTCGGCTGAATGTACAGCCGCAAAATCAGCCCGTCTTCGCAAACGAGCACGGCACTCATGGCGCCATCCACACCCCTGCAAGCAAGATATTGCCTGTGGATTGCAGCACTTCGGCAACCCCCATATTGATGACATACAGTAGCAGCACCAGCACCATTGGCGAGAAATCGATCCCGCCCATTGCCGGCAGCAGGTTACGGATTGGGCGCAGCAACGGTTCGGTCAACTGCATTAACGCGTATTCCACCGGGCTACGTCCCTGGCTGATCCAGCTCATAATCGCCATCACCAGCAATACCCAGAAAATCATCAGGCCGACGGTTTTCAGTAAAATCAGCAGGGCGGAGATCCAGATAATCGGCTGGAAGGTCACCACCATAAACATCATGATCGCTTTGATAAAGCTCAGAACAAAGGCTATCAACAGCGATGCGCTGTCAATCGGCCCAAGCGACGGCAGAATGCGGCGCAGCGGCCCGACAATCGGCTGCGTGGCTTTCACCACGAACTGCGAAAACGGATTGTAAAAATCGCAGCGAGCCCACTGCATCCAGACGCGCAACAGCAGAACCATCGTATAGAGTTCAATGACCGTCGAGAGCAGGAAAGTCAACGTCTTCATGGCGTTCCTCAGTTTTCCTTAATTTTTTGTGTAATCGCGCGCACCAAAAATGGCCGTTCCGATGCGCACCATGGTACTGCCAGCCGCAATGGCGGCGGCCATATCGTCTGTCATGCCCAACGACAGCGTATCCACCGTTGGATAGCGGGTTTTCAGCGTCTCAAATGCTACCGCCATTTGCTGCGCGACGGCAAACTGTCGCTGATACTCCGTTTCCGGCGCAGGAATTGCCATCAACCCGCGCAGGCGGATGCCCGGTAATTCCACAACCTGCGCCGCCAGCGCATCCAACTCGCTGAGCGCGATGCCGGATTTGCTCTGCTCGTCGCTGATGTTGATTTGAATCAGCACGTTCAGTGGTGCAAGCGTTGCCGGACGCTGCTCACTTAACCGACTGGCAATACGCAGCCGATCGACGGTATGGCACCAGTCAAAATGCTCGGCAACCAGACGACTTTTATTGGACTGTAATGGACCGATAAAGTGCCATTGCAGACCTTCAACGCCAGCTTCCTGAAAATGGCGGATTTTATCCACCCCTTCCTGAACATAGTTTTCGCCAAAGGCACGTTGCCCGGCGTCAATAGCCTCTGCGATGGCGCTCGCAGGTTTGGTTTTGCTCACGGCAAGTAAAACAACTTCCTCTGGAGCACGGCCGCAGTTCGTCGCCGCAGCGGAGATTTTGTCCCGGACATGTGCCAGGTTATGCGCGATATCGTTCATGATTCCAGGGTGGCTATATGGATATAGAAAAAATAGTGGAGCTTAGTGTAAAGCATAACGTCTCGGATCTACACCTGTGCAGTGGGCGTTCTCCACGCTGGCGGCAACAAGGGCGGCTGGAGCCTGCGCCTTTTCCCTGTCCGGACATCGCTGCACTCATGAACAGGCATCTTAGCGAAATGCTGCAAAACCAGTGGCGAGAGCAAGGGCAGGTGGATTTTGCACTCACCACTGCCAGCGGTCTGCGTTTGCGCGCCGGGGCGTTTGCCCGTCATGACGGTGTCTCCCTGGCGCTGCGGTTATTACCGCAACGCTGCCCGCAGCTCAACGAACTTGATGCGCCCCAGGCGCTTACCGGGTTGCTCGCGCAGGAGCATGGTTTGATTCTGGTGACCGGTGCTACTGGCAGCGGTAAATCAACAACGCTTGCTGCAATGGTAAATCACCTTAATCAACGCATGGACGGGCATATCGTGACGCTGGAAGATCCGATTGAGTTTGTACATACCAGCGAGCGGTGCTTAATCCAGCAGCGGGAGGTTGGTCTGCACTGCCGGTCATTTGCCAGCGGGTTGCGCGCGGCATTGCGTGAGGATCCGGATGTGATCCTGCTTGGTGAGTTGCGCGACAGTGAGACGATCCGGCTGGCGTTAACAGCAGCGGAGACCGGGCATCTGGTGCTGGCGACGCTGCATACGCGCGGTGCGGCACAGGCCGTGGAGCGGCTGGTGGATGCTTTCCCGGCGCAGGAAAAAGACCCGGTGCGCAGCCAGCTTGCCGGGAGTTTACTGGCAGTGCTGGCGCAAAAACTGGAAGCCGATAAACAGGCGGGGCGGGTCGCGCTGTTTGAACTGTTGGTGAATACCTCTGCATCGGCGAACTTGATCCGTGAAGGCAAGACTCACCAACTGCCCGGCGTAATGCAAACCGGGCAGCAAGCGGGGATGCTGACATTTGCGCAAAGCCGGCAGCAGCGCGAACAGGCGGGGCGGCTTTAGCTTACGTTCAGAGAGTAAATCGCCGGGAGTGCACCTGCTGTGGCGAGGATCTCTAACCGGATGCTTGTCACCGTGAGCGGTTCGTCCAGACAGTGCTGACACACGGAGTGGTGATTCGCTTTAACCTCAGCCAGCAACCGATCATCGGCCCACAAGCGGTAGTGTGTAATGCAGTGCGGCGTTACAGCATAAGGGTGACCCATTTGTACCGACTCCATGGCGTTGTCGAAGTCGTTGTCCTGCACCAGCGTTAGCTGTTTCAGGGACTGCGGCGTAGGCCAGCGCCAGATGATTTCAGGCGTATTGTCATTTGCAGCCGGGCTCCAGGCATTGATTTGCTGCTCAGGGCGCAGGCGGCCATTCAGAACATTTTGCGCCCCCCAGTATGCCAACGGCTGGCTGACTTGCAGGGCGGGCATGATCTGTTGCGGATGACGGCGCGGTAACCAGAAGTCGAACTCGTCCACGCCGTAATCACCGTCCGCTACCTGGCGAGTATGCTTCGCCACGCGGGCATTCAGACTGTTAAACACCGTCATCATTCCAGGCAGATGCGTGTCGGTCAAGGCGATCTCCACGCTATCCCGGGCGTCAAAAGCGAGGAACAGGTACTGGTCACGGGCGCTTTGCCAGTTAAACGTTAGTGCATACTCACCTTCGCCAGGCGAAAGTTGCAGTATGCACTCATCATACTGCTCGTCCGGTGTGAAATTCCCGGCGCGTTTGCTGCCCAAAAGCGATACCGCCAGTTGCTGCGGGGTAGTGGAGCGCAGGTGCAGCGTAATCTTCGGCAATGATGCGCCTGCCTGCACCGGTAGCAGCAGCGCCATCCGTTCCGCCAGCGGCTGCCATTGACCATTCGGTGCAAGCTCCGTGAGTTGGTACTCACTGCTAGCGCTGACCGTCGCACCCTGTGCCGGATCGCTCAGCCAGTGACGCGGAATGTAGCAGCCATTACGCTGCAACTGCTGCTGTAGCGCGGTGACATGCTCTGGCCTGGCCAGTTCCCTCGGAGTGAGATTATGCGTCTTGCACAGGGCGGCGGCGCGGCCAACCACTTCGCCCAGCAGACCGCAGGTGCACATTACGCGTGCACTGCCAAAGGCCACATGAGAGGCGGAAATCAACCGTCCGGTTAGCAGCAAATTACCCAGCGTGCGGCTGTAAAGGCTACGAAATGGAATAGTGTAAGTACCTTTACTGTGGAACTGACGGCAGCCGTCATGGGTGCTGTAGACGCCATCCGCCGGGTGTAAATCAATAGACCAGCCGCCGTAGGCAACGGCGTCATAGTGATCCCGTTGCTCAATAATGTCCTGCTGGCAGAGCAGGTGGTCGCCCATAAAGCGGCGGCTTTCCCGTTTGCCGGGGATCGCGCCGACCCACTCAATGGTCATATTCTCAGCCTCAGGAAACTGACCCGAATTCTTAATATGATCCCAAACGCCCCAGACGATTTTCCATAGCTCCCATTTGATCTCTTCACTTTCATGCACGGTATCGAGACGTCCGCCCCATTCCAGCCACCAGAGATCGCAGCCGTTAAGGGTTGAGGTGAGGCGTTTGTAACGCGGGATGTCGGTAATGTCTTTCAGCGCAAAAGACGGCGGGATGAAATTGACCGGGCCAGCTGTTTGTTTGGTATAGAAATAAATCGAGTGACCCAGTTTATGACCAAAGTTATCGCCTGGTGCCATCTTTTCATCCAACTCATCCGCATCTTCTGCACCCTCCCGATATTCTGCCCCGGCAAGAAAACCCAGCACGCCATCGCCCGTGGCATCGCAAAACTGTTCTGCGCTGACGATATAAAACGTTTCGTTAATCGGGTTAAAGGCGCTGACCTGCGTGATGCGCTGCTGCTCTTTTTCCACCTCGTAGACGGCTGTATTCAGCAAAAGCGTGAGACCTTGCTGAGTTTTCGCCAGATCCAGCAGCACCAGGTCGAACATTACCGGGTTACCCTCTTTGTTACGCCAGAGGTTCTCCTCCATGATTTCGCCCATAATGCCTCCTTCGCGCGCCCAGCGGTTATTATTTCCCATATGCGAAGTCGCACCATTGGCCCACAGGCGAACCTCACTGGAGGCATTGCCGCCCAGCACCGGCCGGTCCTGGATCAGTACAACCTGTAAGCCGTCACGTGCGGCGGCGAGGGCCGCGCATAGCCCTGCCAGTCCGCCGCCTGCGACCAGCAGGTCGGCATGCAGGTATTGTGTCGGAAAACATCTGGCGGCGGATTGGGGAAAGATTTTCATAACCTTGTATCCTTCTTTACTGGCGGTAAAATCGACTCTTTGAGCAACCTGAGAAGCGAACCCTGCTATGTCTTCACAACCGAACCAAAGCCTGATCGACGGTATTCGCTGCCTGCAGTACCTGGTGTCCAGCGGCCGTGCTATTGGCTGTCGCGAGCTGGCGCGCCTGATGGGGATCAACACCACCCGCGTAAACCGGTTATTGATGACCATGGCCTCTATCGGCCTGACCATGCAGGATGCTCAACGACGCTATCTACCAGGCCCTGGTATTCACGCACTGGCCGCCCAGGCTATTCGCGGATCGGCGCTGTTCTCCCATGCACTCCCCTTGTTAGAACGCTACGCCCCGAAAGATATCGTGGTCGCAATGGCCGTGCTGTGGGAGGACCAGGTTATTTACATCTATCACTCCGAACCCGGTAGCCAGGTTAGCCAGGCGCTGGCCGGTTTCCATATGCTCCCTGCCTGGCAATCCGTGATTGGCATGTCACTGCTGGCGGCGGAAAGCGATGACGATTTGCAAAAACGCTTTACCGATGAGCAATGGCGGCAACTTGGCCCACACGTTGCTCAGCAGCGCGAGCAGGGGCATGTTGTCTGGCGCCATGACGATGGTGAAATTTCTATGGCGCAGCCTCTCGGCGCTCACTCTGCCGCACTGGCGTTTGCCGGAATGTGGCAGATAAACGAAGCTGTGGTGGAAACGCGCCTGGAGGAACTTCACTCTCTGGTGAATCGTCTGACGGAAAAGCCCTGATCGCCACTCACACTGTTTGATATGTTTCTTTTATAGAAACACTGATGGAAATGCAAAAAATACGGGCTAAATTTGTGAGCACGATCGGCAGAAAGCCGCGGCTGATGCGCGGCTTGATGAGGGGGAAAACGTTATCGACGGCGGAATCCGCCCCTGAGAGGATCAGAGGTTCTGTTCGAACCAGCTTTCGAGGATGATGACGGCGGAAGCGGAATCCACACTGCCTTTATTGAGGGCGCGAAATCCCCCACGCTCAAACAGCCCTGAACGGGCTTCGACGGTGCTGAGCCGTTCATCATGCAGTTTGATCTGCACGCCGAAACGGCCATGTATCTTATTGGCAAAGTTACGCGCTCTGGCCGTCAGCGGCTGCTCTGTGCCGTCCATATTTAGCGGTAAACCGACGATCACTGCTTCAGGTTGCCACTCTTTTAACAGCTTTTCGATGGCGCTCCAGTTCGGTGTGCCGTCCTGCGCTTTCAGTGCGGTCAGCGCCCTGGCGGTGCCAGTAATGCGCTGCCCAATGGCTACGCCAATGCTTTTAGTACCAAAATCAAAGGCTAACAGCGTTCCACTCATCAGGCGTGCCCCGCAACACCCGGCATGGTGGAGATATCAATGCCGATAAGTTTTGCCGCTTCACGCCAGCGATCGGCAATAGGCGTTTTAAACAAAATATTAAGATCCGCCGGGGCGGTCAGCCACGCATTATCGAGGATCTCCTGCTCCAGTTGCCCTTTTTCCCAGGATGAATAGCCCAACGCGACCAGCACTTCACTTGGCTGCTCTGCTGTGCCCAGTGTTTCAAGGACATCACGCGAGGTGGTCACGACGGTGTTGTCAGAGACACGGATGCTGGAGGCGAAACTGGCGGGTGGCGTGTGCAGTATAAAACCACGATCTTCCGCCAGCGGGCCGCCGAGCAGCACCGGTTTATCCAGACGGATCGACGGATCGCGAGACTCTGGCTGGATTTTGAGTTTTTCCAGCACACCATCTACTTTCAGGTTTTCCAGCGGCTTGTTGATAACAAGCCCCATTGCGCCTTCATCGTTGTACTCGCAAATATAAACCACGGAGCGCCGGAAGAGGGGATCCTGAAGAGCAGGCATGGCAATAAGAAAGTGATGCTGTAAATTCATTGTCAGAGGTTCTGTTTCCTGGTTCAAAAAAGCGACAGTCTAGTATGCGGTGAAAGCAGAATGCTGTCACTAGCCAAACCTGGCAGGATACGGGTTCCTTCCCGTATCCGGAGCATTGAGGCTTATTTTCCCAGACGTTTCTCGATGGCGTCCATCAGCATGCCGGTGATCGAGATCGGGAATTCAGCTTCAATTTCACGTACGCAGGTCGGGCTGGTGACGTTAATTTCAGTCAGACGATCGCCGATAATATCCAGGCCGACAAAAATCAGCCCTTTTGCTTTCAGCGTCGGGGCGACTTTACGGGCAATCGCCCAGTCGCTTTCGCTCAGTGGGCGAGGTTCGCCGCGACCGCCGGCCGCCAGGTTGCCACGGGTTTCACCACCTTGCGGGATGCGCGCCAGGCAGTAAGGTACTGGCTCGCCATCCACAACCAGCACGCGTTTATCGCCATCTTTAATGGCCGGCAGATAGTTCTGCGCCATGCAGTAACGATTGCCCAGTTCGGTCAGGGTTTCGGCAATCACCGACAGGTTTGGATCGCCTTCTTTCACGCGGAAAATCGAGGTGCCGCCCATCCCATCCAGCGGTTTGAGAATAATGTCGCCGTGTTTCTGCCAGAACGCTTTCAACTGCGCTTTGTTGCGGGTAACCAGCGTTTCCGGAGTTAATTCCGCGAACCAGGCGGTGAACAGTTTTTCGTTACAGTCACGCAGACTCTGCGGTTTGTTGACGATCAGCGTGCCTTTCTCTTCAGCACGTTCAAGGATATAGGTCGCGTAAATATATTCGGTATCGAACGGCGGATCCTTGCGCATCAGAATGGTACCCAGATCGGCGAGCGGAATATCCTGCTCGCTGCCAAATTCGTACCATTTGTCGTAGTTTTGCTCGACGGAAAGCTTACGGGTGCGTGCGCGGGCTTCGCCATTGATCAGGTAGAGATCGGCCATTTCCATATAGTGCAGCTCATAGCCGCGGCGCTGTGCTTCCAGCAGCATGGCGAAGCTGGTGTCTTTTTTAATGTTAATGTCTGCGATGGGATCCATCACGATGCCGAGCTTAATCATTTTGCTTCTCCTCTCAACCCAGGTCGCCAAAGCGTACCTGAAGCGCGGTGATGGCGGTAAGCGCCGTGGTCTCTGTGCGTAGTACGCGTGGCCCTAACAAAATATCCGTGAACTGATAGCGCGCGGTCATGGCAATCTCATCGGCGGTTAACCCGCCCTCCGGACCAATCAGCAGCCGCACACGTTCCACTGGCAACGGCAGGGTATTGATACTTTGGCTGGCGCGCGGATGCAGGTTCAGCTTCAGGCCGGTATCCTCTTCGGCGCACCAGGCTTCCAGATCCATTGCCGGGCGGATTTCCGGAACGCGGTTACGTCCGCATTGCTCGCAAGCGGCAATGGCAATCTTCTGCCACTGCTGAAGCTTTTTGCTCAGGCGTTCAGCATCCAGTTTAACGCCGCAGCGTTCAGAAAAAAGTGGCGTAATGAGGCTTACCCCAAGCTCAATGGATTTCTGGATGGTGAATTCCATTTTTTCCCCGCGGGACATCACCTGTCCGAGGTGGATATGCACCGGCGATTCCCGATCGTCCAACTCGCCGCGAAGCACATTCACCCGCACGCTTTTTTTGTCCGCATGGACGATTTCCGCCTCGAAGACCTGGTTCGAACCATCAAATAACTGAAGCGCCTGGCCTGGCCCCATACGCAGCACGCGACCGACATGGTTGGCTGCGTCTTCACTGAGTGCGATTTCGCAGCCAGGCAGGATGCGTTCCGGATGATGAATGCGGGGAATGCGCATAGTATGAAATTCCATGTGTGGGGCGGCGCGGTCTATCCCCTCCGCCATTGAAGGGGAGGGGCGCGCCTGCAAATAAATAATTGCCGCTAGTGTAGGTTAGCTCTTTCGCGCCATGCAAGCGCGCTGCACATACGGATTATGGTTACCCTGTACGTTGGCGATGCGTGCATCGCGTTCGCACTCCCAGTCGGTCACCGGGTACTGTTTATCCCAGGCGGTAAACAACTGCGTTTGCTGGCGTGAAAGCGAAATTTGATACTGATCGCGCATATAGAAATAGGTGCGGGCAATCGCGCCGCGGGCGCGGGCCGGCGGTTCGGCGAGTTTGGCTTTGAAATCGATTTTCATGCTGCACTGGCCGTACTGACCTTCACCACCGTTCCACTGACTGTACATAAAATTGCCGCGATCGCCGTTCACCTCGCCTACGGCGGGTTGCAGGTTATGCATATCGCTTTCGATTTTGCGGTACACCGGATCTTTCGCGCAGTTCTGCCGTCCACCATCCTGCCAGCACTGGCGCTGGTGGCCGAACTGCCAGGCGGGCATGACATGCTCCCACTCGATACGGCTGGCGCGATTTTCGTTCTTCCGCACTTGATAGCCGCAGGAGGCGAGATCAACCACGCCTTTTTTCCCCTGCCAGTTAATTTTACACCCGCAGTAGAAGTCCCCTGGCGCATCGGCGTTCACTTTAACGCCTGCTGCTTTGGCTTGGGCAAAACTGTTGATCCCGTCTGCGGCGAGTGCAGGAACGGCAATAAGAGTCAATAAAAGTGAGAAAAGACGAAACATGGCGAACTCCCTGTCAAAACGAGTCCGCAACGTAACGGAAGGCGTTGCCTGATGCAATCAGTAAGAGCAGAAAACTTCTTAATGGATTCAGTTACTCGCGTCGGCAATCAGCGGCTCGCCGCAGCGAACACAACGGTAAACCGCTTCGCCACGTACCACCCGGTTATGTCTGCGCACGGTTAACTGATGCTGCTGGCATTTGCAGCGGTAGGGAAAAGTATTGCGCCGTACGGATTCCAGCTCGAATTGATGAGTGCGTCTGGCGGGGACGCCCAATACGCTCTCCATCATCCATTTCCACTCTTTGCCATGAGGCGCGACACGGCCAAAGTGTTTCCACACCAGCAGATGCGCCAGTTCGTGAGGAACCACCTCGTCAATAAATGCCTGTTCATTTTCCAGTAATAACACCGGATTAAGCCGGATTTCGTAATCCGCCAGCCAGGCGGTACCGGCGGCCGTGCCGCGCTGTTGATAAATCAGTTTAGGTTCCGGGTAATTGCGCCCCAGTTTTTGGTTTGCCTGGGCGAGTTTTTCTCGCAGGCTGCGCATGACGGCTTGTTGCGTGGCAATGGGAAGGCGGGGTGTTTTCATAGTTGCAGAGCATAGGATGGGCGAAGCGGGAGTGCAAGGGGAAGGGAAGGCTTCCTCCGGGGAGGAAGCCTTCAGGGCTAGTTGTGGGAACCAATTTCGCGCAATGGGCGACCGCGCATCAGGTTGCGCTCGATATGCTCCAGCGAAACATGTTTGGTTTCTGGCACCAGCCACAGCGTCAGGACGATAAACAGCACATTCAGCGCGCTATACACCCAGAAGGTGTTGGCGTTGCCCAGCGAATTGAGCATGGTCAGGAACGTCGCGCCGACGATCATATTGGCAATCCAGTTGGTGGCCGTTGAGCAGGTGATACCAAAATCGCGGCCTTTCAGCGGCTGGATTTCGGAACACAGCACCCAAATCAACGGCCCCGCGCTCATGGCGAAACCAATGATGAACATCAGCAGCATAGCGACCGCGAAGTACTGTGCCGACGGGGAGTGAATGCCCAGATGCAGCATGGTGCCAAGGATGCCCATCCCCGCCGCCATCACCAGGAAGCCCAGCACCAGCGTCGGTTTACGTCCCCAACGATCCACAAGACCGATAGCAATAAACGTCGCCAGTACGTTAGTGAGACCGACAATCACCGTGCCCCACATCTGCTCGGTGGTATTGGTATAGCCCGCCAGTTCGAAAATTTTTGGCGCGTAGTACATGATGACGTTCATCCCGGTGAACTGTTGCATCACCTGCAGCAACACGCCAAGAAACACGGCGCGGCGGAAATTGCTGTTCTCTCTGAACAGCGCCCAGCCGGTCTGTTTCACTTGCAGGCTTTCGCGGATCTCTTCGAGCTCATTTTTCGCTTCAGCGCTGGTGTCGCGCAAGCGCAACAGCACACGTTCTGCATCGTGGAAACGGCGCTTCGCGGCAAACCAGCGTGGGCTGTCTGGTAGGAAAAAGACGCCAATCAACAGCAGGATAGCCGGAATAATGATCACCCCCAGCATCCAGCGCCATTCACCGCTGTAGCTGAACGCCGTATCGGAAAGATAAGCACCGAGAATACCGATGGTGATCATCAACTGATACATGGAGATCATGCTGCCGCGGATTTTTTCCGGGGCAATTTCCGACAGATAGAGCGGTGCAGTGTAGGACGCTACGCCCACGGCAAGGCCCAGCACCACACGAGAAATAATCAGCACGTCAACGTTCGGGGCAGCGGCGGAGCAGAGCGAGCCGATCACAAAAAGTACGGCGCCGATCATCAGGCTTTTTTTACGGCCGAGGCGCCAGGAGAGCCATCCGCTGCCGACAGCGCCTACGGCGGCACCGAACATCATCGAACTCACCACCCATTCCTGGGTGTGTGAGCTAATTTGAAAATCATCTGTGATAAAGGGCAGCGCACCCGCGATCACGCCAATATCCAGGCCAAAAAGCAATCCTGCCAGTGCTGCGAGGAAACAGACAAAGAAGGTCATTGCCTTGTTTGAACGCCCCTGTTTTTTCGTGTCAGGCATTATGCCCTCCATTGATGTCATTGGTTTTATCGGTGTCAAAGGTAGGTCAGGAATACGCAAAAATATGTGACTATCATCACATGAGTGTAATCGGTTACATTACAATCAAGGATGTAATGTAAATAAAAGTCATAAATATTATAGAATTACTGAAGAGAGAATGTGAGGTGGTTGACGTGATTTCAGACTAAACCGAAGCATTATGTAACAGTCATCAGTTTGCTGCTTTTCAAAGAGAGAATTCTGATTTTTTACCGAAGCGGTTTGATGTAATCGCTTTCATGCGAAACTCCCTCACGCTAAGTGGGCACTGGCATTGAGAAAAAATATGTTGGGATGAAGGGCGGAGAATATAAAAAAGGCCAGCACGGGGCTGGCCTTAAAAAGACATTGCCAGAGGATTATTTCAGACCGGCAGCTTCACGCAGCGCATCAGCTTTGTCGGTTTTTTCCCACGGGAAGGTTTCGCGACCAAAGTGACCGTATGCAGCGGTTTGTTTGTAGATCGGGTGCAGCAGATCCAGCATCTGGATCAGACCATACGGACGCAGATCGAAGAATTCGCGCACCAGCAGGGTCAACTGCTCGCTGGCGATTTTCTCGGTACCGAAGGTTTCTACCATGATAGAGGTCGGTTCTGCCACGCCGATAGCATAGGAGACCTGGATCTCACAGCGGTCAGCCAGGCCCGCAGCAACGATGTTTTTCGCGACGTAACGCGCAGCGTAAGCGGCAGAACGGTCAACTTTAGACGGATCCTTACCGGAGAATGCGCCGCCGCCATGACGCGCCATGCCGCCGTAGGTATCAACGATAATTTTACGTCCGGTCAGACCACAGTCGCCCATCGGGCCACCGATAACGAAACGGCCTGTCGGGTTGATAAAGAATTTGGTGGACTCATTTAGCCACTCAGACGGCAGAATCGGCTTGATGATCTCTTCCATCACCGCTTCTTGCAGGGATTTCTGGTCGATATTCTCTGCATGCTGTGTGGACAGCACAACGGCATCGATACCGGCAATTTTACCGTCTTCATATTGGAACGTGACCTGGCTTTTCGCATCCGGGCGCAGCCACGGCAGGGTGCCGTTTTTACGCACTTCAGCCTGACGCTCAACCAGACGGTGTGCATAGGTGATCGGTGCAGGCATCAGTACATCGGTTTCGTTGGTTGCGTAACCAAACATCAGCCCCTGGTCGCCCGCACCTTGTTCCAGCGGATCGGCGCGGTCAACGCCCTGGTTGATATCCGGAGATTGCTTACCAATCGCACTCAGTACGGCGCAAGAATTGGCGTCAAAGCCCATGTCGGAATGCACATAGCCAATTTCACGGACGGTATTACGGGTGATCTCTTCGATATCAACCCATGCGCTGGTGGTAATTTCACCACCCACCAGCACCATGCCGGTTTTGACGTAAGTTTCACACGCAACGCGTGCTTTCGGATCCTGCTCGAGGATCGCATCCAGCACGGCGTCGGAAATTTGGTCAGCGATTTTGTCAGGATGCCCTTCGGAGACGGACTCGGACGTAAAAAGGTGTTTTGCCATATGTTGTTTTCACCCTGGAGTAATACGGTTAGCTCGAATTCTGCGTCCGGATATGCCTTCGCGGTGGCGCCGCGGGGACTGCAGGTTATGACGCAAAAGTCTGAGTGTTAATCAATATAGACGGATTAACATCTGGATGGCTATTCTAAGGTACTTCCTGACTCTATTGCCAGCGCTTTTTGATGTTCACCACTTCTTGTCACAAATAGTGACGGAAAATTTTCCTGGCAATGCGTCAAACACAGCTTTTTTATTTTGCATTTTCACCTCGTTGTCGGTATAAAACGCCGCGCGCGGCTCACTTAAAAAAGCGCACGGCAAAAACGCTGTGTCGCCACTTCCAGCCGGGTTAAGCAGTGAATTTAATGGCTTTGGCTTGTCGCGGGTTGTAAAAGGCTTGCGTGGAGGTGATACGAGATAATGAACCGTTGTTTTCCGCAAAAACTGTTGCGTCGTTCTGACGCATGTTTACTCCCCACTACCTGCATTTCTAATCTGCAAACCAGCCGATGTTATACCCATTTCGGCGCTTCTCAGGACTCCAGAGCCGGTAAGGCGTTGCGATAACTGAACAAGGGCTCTCCTGATAAATCAGGAGTTTTCTCGTGGTTTCGCCGGACTGTCATACTTAAGTTCGGAACGTGTTTTACAATGATATGAACAAGAAACCGGTCGCACAGCCGGCGCTTCAGCATGACATGCTGAGCATTCAGGCTGTTTATGGGTTGTTATCGCTATATGTCACTGCGATAGTAGTCAACTGTTTTGTATCCGTTGCGTTTTACTCTGCGGCCTGCGGGCGCGGTGAAACCAACAGGGTATACACTTTTTTATGTTGAGGTTCGCTATGTCTGACGACATGTCTTCGGTTTCGCCTTCGTCAGCAGGCGAACACGGTGTATTACGTTCCATGCAGGAGGTGGCGATGAGCTCCCAGGAAGCCAGCAAGATGCTACGTACATATAACATTGCGTGGTGGGGTAATAATTACTACGACGTCAATGAACTGGGGCATATCAGTGTTTGCCCGGATCCGGATGTACCGGAAGCCCGCGTTGACCTGGCGCAACTGGTGAAAGCGCGCGAAGCGCAAGGGCAGCGCCTGCCAGCGCTGTTCTGTTTCCCGCAGATCCTGCAACATCGCCTGCGCTCGATTAACGCCGCCTTTAAACGTGCGCGTGAATCCTACGGTTACAATGGCGACTATTTCCTCGTCTATCCGATCAAGGTGAACCAGCACCGGCGTGTGATTGAGTCGCTGATCCATTCCGGCGAACCGCTGGGGCTGGAAGCCGGTTCCAAAGCGGAGCTGATGGCCGTACTGGCGCATGCGGGGATGACCCGCTCGGTGATCGTGTGTAACGGCTATAAAGACCGCGAATACATTCGCCTGGCGCTGATTGGCGAGAAGATGGGCCACAAGGTCTATCTGGTGATTGAGAAAATGACCGAAATCGCCATCGTACTGGAAGAAGCGGAGCGTCTGAACGTGGTGCCGCGTCTTGGTGTGCGTGCGCGTCTGGCGTCGCAAGGCTCCGGTAAATGGCAATCTTCCGGCGGCGAGAAATCTAAATTTGGTCTGGCGGCCACCCAAGTTCTGCAACTGGTGGAAATTCTGCGCGAGCGCGGGCGTCTGGACAGCATTCAACTGCTGCACTTTCACCTTGGTTCGCAGATGGCAAACATCCGCGATATCGCGACAGGCGTGCGTGAATCCGCGCGTTTTTACGTTGAACTGCATAAACTGGGCGTGAATATCCAGTGCTTCGACGTTGGCGGCGGGTTAGGCGTGGACTATGAAGGTACACGTTCGCAGTCAGACTGTTCGGTGAACTATGGCCTGAACGAATATGCCAATAACATCATTTGGGCGATTGGCGATGCGTGTGAAGAGCATGGTTTGCCGCATCCGACGGTGATCACGGAATCTGGTCGCGCCGTGACTGCGCACCACACAGTGCTGGTGTCCAATATTATCGGTGTGGAACGCAACGAATATACGCAGGCAACAGCCCCGGCTGACGATGCGCCGCGTGCGTTACAAAGTATGTGGGAAACCTGGCAGGAGATGCATGAGCCTGGCACACGCCGTTCGCTGCGTGAATGGTTGCATGACAGCCAGATGGATTTGCACGATATCCATGTCGGTTACTCTTCTGGCGCTTACAGCCTGCAAGAGCGCGCCTGGGCTGAGCAGCTCTATCTGAATATGTGTCATGAAGTGCAGAAACAGCTGGATCCGAGCAACCGTGCACATCGTCCGATTATCGATGAATTGCAGGAGCGTATGGCGGACAAAATGTACGTCAACTTCTCGCTGTTCCAGTCGATGCCGGATGCCTGGGGGATCGATCAACTCTTCCCGGTGTTGCCGCTGGAAGGGCTGAATCATGCACCGGAACGCCGTGCGGTACTGCTGGATATTACCTGTGACTCCGACGGTGCTATCGATCACTATGTGGATGGCGACGGGATCGCCACCACGATGCCGATGCCGGAATACGACCCGGAGAACCCGCCGATGCTGGGCTTCTTTATGGTTGGCGCGTACCAGGAGATCCTCGGGAATATGCATAATCTGTTCGGTGATACCGAAGCGGTTGATGTGTTTGTTTTCCCGGATGGCAGCGTGGAAGTGGAGCTTTCTGATGAAGGCGACACCGTCGCGGATATGTTGCAGTATGTGCAGCTCGATCCGAACACTCTGCTGACGCAGTTCCGCGATCAGGTTAAACAGACCGGGCTCGAAGATGCGCTGCAGCAGCAGTTCCTCGAAGAGTTTGAAGCCGGACTGTACGGCTACACCTATCTGGAAGATGAATAAGATTTTCCAGTGACAGGTGATTGTCCACACACTGCGTAAAAACAGGGAGGCCTATTGCCTCCCTGTTGCGTTATTTAATACCGTCTGCTGCCATACGATCACGAATGTGTTGCGCACGCTCGGCAGAGGCCGGGTGATCGTCAAACATTGAACTCTGACGACCCTCTTCCATTTTCGCCAGTTTTTCAAAACTGGTCGCCAGCCCTGACGGATTGATGCCGCGTTTGCGCAACAAATCGTAAGAGTAGTCATCCGCTTCGGATTCCTGGCGCTGGGAGAACTGTGAATTCACCAGTTGTTCGCCCAGTGCGCCAAGCTGCGATTGTGACAAGCTGCCGACAATACCGCCCGCGGACGCCGCTGCCGCGCGTAATGCATTGGTCCCGAGCGCAACCTGCATACCTTTTTTCACATGCCCCAGCGCAACGTGACCCATTTCGTGACCAATCACCGCTTCGACTTCGTTGTCGGTCATCATGTCCATTAGTGCGCTGTAGACGCGAATGCAGCCGTTGGCCATCGCAAAGGCGTTCACATCCTTCGCCACGTAAACCTTATAGTTCACCGGTTGGCCGTTGATATTGTCGCCGAGGGCGGCGGCTATTTTGCTCAGACGCTGGCTGTACGGGCTGCTGGCTGGCGCAATGCTGGCCTTACTGTCCATTTGTTTACAGGCATCGTCGCTCAGTGCTTTAACCTGAGCATCACTCAGGGTGTAAGCCTGGAAAGCTTCCGCTCCCGAGCTGAGAAAACCGCCGGAGTCCATATTCTGGCAACCGGCGAGCAGGGTTGTCATTCCCAGAGCAAGTAATGCTGGGCGAATTTTCATGTGTCATCTTCCGCAATGGTGAGTCATTTCTGATTATGCACCGGGGTTATGCGAACCGGTGGCAGCGTAAGTATAAATAAGAGCAGGAAAGGCGAGCGAGGAGATTGCGCAACAAGCAGGCAGCTTCCGGAGATTTCTGAACAGGCAAAAGGATGTTCCATGTACATGACCAGCCGCTTGGGTTACATTGTTGGCACTTTTTTCCGGCGTAGCCCAAAACGCGCTGTCGTCAAGTCGTTACGGGCACAGCCCTTAATCGTCCGATCTGGAGTCAAAATGTCCTCACGTAAAGAGCTTGCCAATGCTATTCGTGCGCTGAGCATGGACGCGGTACAGAAAGCCAAATCCGGTCACCCGGGAGCCCCGATGGGGATGGCTGACATTGCCGAAGTCCTGTGGCGTGATTTTCTGAACCATAACCCGACGAATCCGGCCTGGGCTGACCGCGACCGCTTTGTGCTGTCCAACGGTCACGGCTCGATGCTGATTTACAGCCTGCTGCACCTCACCGGTTACGATCTGCCGATGTCCGAGCTGCAGAACTTCCGCCAGCTACATTCCAAAACGCCGGGTCACCCGGAAGTGGGCTACACCGCTGGCGTAGAAACTACCACCGGTCCGCTGGGGCAGGGCATTGCCAACGCTGTGGGCATGGCGATTGCTGAGAAAACCCTCGCGGCGCAGTTCAACCGCCCGGGTCATGACATCGTTGACCACTTCACTTACGCCTTTATGGGCGACGGCTGCATGATGGAAGGTATTTCCCATGAAGCCTGCTCGCTGGCCGGTACCCTGAAACTGGGCAAACTGGTGGCGTTCTACGATGACAACGGCATCTCCATCGACGGTCACGTTGAGGGCTGGTTCACCGACGATACCGCGAAACGCTTTGAAGCCTACGGCTGGCACGTGGTGCGCGGGGTGGACGGTCACGATGCAAACGCTATCAAACGCGCGGTAGAAGAAGCGCGCAGCGTGACGGACAAACCGTCGCTGCTGATGTGCAAAACCATCATCGGTTTCGGTTCGCCGAACAAAGCCGGTACCCATGATTCCCACGGCGCGCCGCTGGGTGATGCAGAAATCGCCCTGACCCGCGAAGCGCTGGGCTGGAAACACCCGGCCTTTGAAATTCCGTCTGACATCTATGCGCAGTGGGATGCGAAAGAAGCTGGCCAGGCGAAAGAAGCTGCGTGGAACGAGAAATTCGCGGCTTACGCGAAAGCCTTCCCGCAGGAAGCTGCCGAATTTACCCGCCGTATGAAGGGTGAGCTGCCCTCTGACTTCGACGCTAAAGCACAGGCTTTTGTGGAGAAACTGCAGGCTAATCCGGCGAAAATCGCCAGCCGTAAAGCTTCGCAGAACGCCATCGAAGCTTTTGGCCCGCTGCTGCCAGAATTCCTTGGCGGCTCGGCTGACCTGGCACCAAGCAACCTGACCCTCTGGTCCGGTTCGAAAGCCATCAACGAAGACACTGCCGGCAACTACATCCATTACGGTGTGCGCGAGTTCGGTATGACCGCGATTGCCAACGGTATCTCCCTGCACGGCGGTTTCCTGCCGTACACCTCCACCTTCCTGATGTTCGTCGAATATGCCCGTAACGCGGTGCGTATGGCAGCGCTGATGAAACAGCGTCAGGTGCTGGTCTACACCCACGACTCTATCGGTCTGGGTGAAGACGGTCCGACTCACCAGCCGGTGGAGCAGGTGGCTTCCCTGCGCCTGACCCCGAACGTCAGCACCTGGCGTCCGTGTGACCAGGTGGAATCCGCGGTAGCGTGGAAATATGGCGTTGAGCGTGCCGATGGCCCGACTGCGTTGATCCTCTCCCGTCAGAACCTGGCGCAGCAGGAGCGTACGGCGCAACAGCTGGCGGATATTGCCCGCGGTGCTTATGTACTGAAAGAGTGTGCTGGTCAACCGCAACTGATCCTGATTGCCACCGGCTCTGAAGTAGAGTTGGCGGTGTCGGCGTGGGAAAAACTGACCGCCGAAGGCGTGAAGGTGCGTGTGGTCTCTATGCCGTCTACCGATACGTTCGACAAACAGGATGCGGCGTACCGTGAATCCGTCCTGCCGAAAGCCGTCTCTGCGCGCGTGGCGATTGAAGCCGGCATTGCAGACTTCTGGTACAAATACGTGGGCCTGAACGGTGCGGTAGTGGGCATGACCACCTTTGGTGAGTCGGCGCCGGCTGAGCTGCTGTTTGAAGAGTTTGGCTTCACCGTGGATAACGTGGTCGCCAAAGCGAAAGCGCTGCTGTAATCCCTGTCGCCGTATAGCGGCTTCACAGGTTAAAGATCAACCGGGCATTACGCCCGGTTTTTTTTCGGCTGTTATTCTTCCATTCGATGCTCTTGTACCAATTATTCCTGTGAAAATGTGATGCAAGTCAGATTACTGGTGAAACCGTCTGGACAATCATTCCTTTTATTCCATGTTTCGCTTATTCTAGCTGAAGCGTTTCAGTCGATTAAATGTTCGACAAATGACCAATCAGACGCAGTTTGAGGCAGGCGAGGATTCCCCTCTTGTGGTTGCTGGATTACTCTGTCATCCACTTCAGGCTGGCTTGTCTTGCAGGAGAGTTATGACCGTACGCATAGCGATTAATGGTTTCGGTCGCATCGGGCGCAATGTGGTTCGTGCTTTATATGAATCCGGGCGTCGGGCGGAAATCACCGTGGTGGCAATCAATGAACTGGCGGATGCCGTGGGCATGGCGCATTTATTGAAGTATGACACCAGCCATGGACGTTTTGCCTGGGATGTTCGCCAGGAGCGCGAGCAACTGTTTGTTGGCGATGATGTCATTCGCATTCTGCATGAGCGATCGATCACGGCGCTGCCCTGGCGTGAACTGGGTGTGGATGTGGTGCTCGACTGTACGGGCGTGTATGGCAACCGTGAAGATGGCGAAGCCCATCTTGCGGCGGGAGCGAAAAAAGTTCTGTTCTCTCACCCCGGTAGCCACGATCTTGATGCGACCATCGTGTTTGGCGTTAACCAGAGCACGCTGCGTGCTGATGATCGCCTGGTCTCTAACGCGTCCTGCACAACGAACTGTATTATTCCGGTCATAAAACTGCTCGACGATGCGTATGGTATCGAATCAGGAACGGTGACGACCATTCACTCCGCGATGCACGATCAGCAGGTGATTGACGCCTATCATCCCGATCTGCGCCGCACGCGTGCAGCCAGCCAGTCAATTATCCCGGTGGACACCAAACTGGCGGCGGGGATCACGCGTATTTTTCCGCAATTTAATGACAGATTCGAGGCGATAGCTGTTCGCGTACCGACGATTAACGTGACGGCTATCGATCTCAGTGTAACGGTAAAAAAACCGGTAAAAGCTATGGAAGTCAACGCGTTGCTGCAAAAAGCAGCGCAGGGAACATTTCATGGTATAGTTGACTATACGGAATTACCGTTGGTTTCAACCGATTTTAACCACGATCCGCACAGTGCCATTGTTGATGGTACACAGACACGGGTCAGTGGCGCGCACCTGATTAAAACCCTGGTATGGTGCGATAACGAATGGGGCTTTGCTAACCGGATGCTCGACACGACGTTAGCAATGGCGGCTATTAGTTTCAGGTAAGACACTTACGTGTCTGCAAAACTTTAAGAATCATTGAGAGGATTCACCATGTCTGTAATTAAGATGACCGATCTGGATTTGGCAGGTAAACGCGTTTTCATCCGTGCGGATTTGAACGTACCGGTTAAAGATGGCAAAGTGACCAGCGATGCGCGTATCCGTGCTTCTCTGCCGACCATCGAACTGGCCCTGAAGCAGGGTGCGAAAGTGATGGTCACCTCCCACCTGGGTCGTCCGACCGAAGGCGAGTACAACGAAGAATTCTCTCTGTTGCCGGTTGTTAATTACCTGAAAGACAAACTGTCCAGCCCGGTACGTCTGGTTAAAGACTACCTGGACGGTGTTGACGTTGCGGCCGGTGAACTGGTTGTTCTGGAAAACGTGCGTTTCAACAAAGGCGAGAAGAAAGACGACGAAGCACTCTCCAAAAAATACGCTGCACTCTGCGACGTGTTTGTTATGGATGCTTTCGGTACCGCACACCGTGCGCAGGCTTCGACTCACGGCATCGGCAAATTTGCTGACGTAGCTTGTGCAGGTCCGCTGCTGGCAGACGAACTGGACGCGCTGGGTAAGGCACTGAAAGAACCGGCTCGCCCGATGGTCGCTATCGTGGGTGGTTCTAAAGTTTCCACTAAACTGACCGTTCTGGACTCTCTGTCCAAAATCGCTGACCAACTGATTGTGGGTGGCGGTATCGCCAACACCTTCGTTGCTGCCCAGGGCCACAACGTCGGTAAATCCCTGTACGAAGCCGATCTGGTTGATGAAGCTAAACGTCTGCTGAATTCTTGTGATATCCCGGTTCCGACAGATGTTCGCGTTGCAACCGAGTTCTCAGAAACCGCAACGGCTACCCTGAAGTCCGTGACTGACATCAAAGATGATGAGCAAATTCTGGATCTGGGCGATGCGTCTGCGGAAAAACTGGCTGAAATCCTGAAAAACGCCAAAACTATCCTGTGGAATGGTCCGGTTGGCGTGTTTGAATTCCCGAACTTCCGTAAAGGTACTGAAATCGTGGCTAACGCTATCGCAGACAGCGACGCGTTCTCCATCGCAGGTGGTGGTGACACCCTGGCGGCGATCGACCTGTTTGGCATCGCTGACAAAATTTCCTACATCTCCACTGGCGGCGGCGCATTCCTCGAATTCGTGGAAGGCAAAGTGCTGCCGGCAGTAGCTATGCTCGAAGAGCGCGCTAAGAAGTAAGTTTTTACTGGGCAGGGAAACCTGCCCAATTTTCAGCGCGCTTAAGAGCTCGCGACTTTTCTCTAACGGTCGAAGATACAGATACAGGACTCCGTAACATGTCTAAAATTTTTGATTTCGTAAAACCGGGCGTGATCACTGGTGATGACGTTCAGAAAGTGTTCCAGGTAGCGAAAGAAAACAACTTCGCTCTGCCAGCAGTAAACTGTGTGGGCACCGACTCCATCAACGCTGTTATGGAAGCTGCTGCGAAAGCAAAAGCGCCGGTTATTATTCAGTTCTCCAACGGTGGCGCTGCCTTTATCGCAGGTAAAGGCGTGAAAACCGACGTTCCGCAGGGTGCGGCAATTCTGGGCGCTATTTCTGGCGCGCATCACGTTCACCAGATGGCTGAACATTACGGTGTGCCAGTGATCCTGCACACTGACCACTGTGCCAAAAAACTGCTGCCGTGGATCGACGGTCTGCTGGATGCGGGTGAAAAACACTTTGCTGCTACCGGTAAACCACTGTTCTCTTCTCACATGATCGACCTGTCTGAAGAGTCTCTGGAAGAGAACATCGAAATCAGCTCTAAATACCTGGCGCGCATGGCCAAAATGGGCATGACTCTGGAAATCGAACTGGGTTGCACCGGTGGTGAAGAAGACGGCGTAGACAACAGCCACATGGACGCTTCTGCACTGTACACCCAGCCGGAAGATGTTGATTACGCGTACACCAAACTGAACGCGATCAGCCCGCGTTTCACCATCGCTGCTTCCTTCGGTAACGTACACGGTGTGTACAAACCGGGTAACGTGAAACTGACCCCGACTATCCTGCGTGACTCTCAGGAATATGTGTCTAAAAAACATAACCTGCCGCACAACAGCCTGAACTTTGTCTTCCACGGCGGTTCCGGTTCTTCTGCTCAGGAAATCAAAGACTCCGTAAGCTACGGCGTTATCAAAATGAACATTGATACCGATACCCAATGGGCAACCTGGGAAGGTATCCTGAACTACTACAAAGAGAACGAAGGCTACCTGCAGGGCCAACTGGGCAACCCGAAAGGCGCAGACCAGCCGAACAAGAAATACTACGATCCGCGTGTATGGCTGCGTGCTGCGCAGACCAGCATGGTCGCTCGTCTGGAGCAGGCTTTCAAAGAACTGAACGCAGTAGACGTTCTGTAATTTGCGTCCTGGTTCAGCCAAAAGCCCGCATATATGCGGGCTTTTTTATTGAGAATTCAACAGGCTGTCCGCGACATAAAATGTGATCCATTTGGCGAAATCGTCGCTTATTGTTTACCCTTTAGGAAACCGTCCTGCCCGTAAGGGGCGGTTTTCCCGTTTGGAACAACAGTAAGGAAGAAAGAATGGAAGATCTCAACGTCGTCGACAGCATCAACGACGCTGGCTCGTGGCTGGTCAACAACCAGGCGCTGTTGCTGAGCTACGTCGTCAATATTGTGGCGGCGATCGCCATTATCATTGTCGGTATGATCGTCGCGCGCATTGTGTCCAATGCTGTGAACCGGTTGATGGTGGCACGGCATATTGACACCACCGTCGCAGATTTTCTCTCTGCACTGGTGCGTTATGGCATCATCGCGTTTACCCTGATTGCCGCGCTGGGGCGGGTTGGCGTACAGACCGCCTCGGTGATCGCCGTACTCGGTGCAGCCGGTCTGGCCATTGGTCTGGCATTGCAGGGCTCGCTCTCTAACCTGGCGGCAGGCGTGTTGCTGGTCACTTTCCGTCCGTTCCGCTCCGGCGAGTATGTCGATTTGGGGGGTGTAGCCGGGACGGTGTTGCAGGTGCAGATTTTCTCCACCACCATGCGCACTGTCGATGGCCGTATTGTGGTTATCCCGAATGGCAAAATTATCGCCGGGAATATCGTGAATTTTTCCCGTGAGCCGGTGCGCCGTAACGAGTTCATTATCGGCGTGGCTTACGATTCCGATATCGATCAGGTTAAAAACATACTGACGGAGATTATTCAGGCTGACGATCGCATTCTCAAAGATCGTGAGATGACCGTGCGTCTGAATGAGCTGGGCCCCTCTTCAATTAACTTTGTAGTGCGTGTCTGGAGTAAGAGCGGCGACCTGCAAAACGTCTACTGGGACGTACTGGAGCTGATTAAACGCCGCTTCGATGAACAGGGCATCAGCTTCCCGTACCCGCAAATGGACGTCAATTTTAAACGTGCCAAACCCGCTGCAGAGCAGTAACGTCCAAGGTCGGCTCAGCCGGCCTTTTTGTTACCTGTTTTCATTAGTGATTCTAATTAACGATTAAAATTATCAATTTCAACTAATAACTCTTCCGCGCTATAGTCTGCATCCGAAACAACTCTGACGGAATAAAGTCGTGCTATCTTATTATTTTCAAGGGCTTATGCTCGGTGCCGCGTTGATCCTGCCGTTGGGTCCGCAAAATGCGTTTGTCATGAACCAAGGGATTCGCAGGCAGTACCACATCATGACCGCTTTTCTCTGCACCCTCAGTGACTTGCTGCTGATCTGCGCCGGTATTTTTGGCGGTAGTGCGCTGCTGATGCAGTCACCCTGGTTGCTGGCGCTGGTCACCTGGGGTGGCGTTGCGTTTTTGCTGTGGTACGGTTTTGGCGCGCTGAAAACTGCTCTCAGCAGCCAACCGGACATGGCCAGTGCGGACGCGTTACGCCAGGGGCGCTGGCGCATTATTGCTACCATGCTGGCAGTGACCTGGCTTAATCCCCATGTTTATCTCGATACCTTTGTTGTGCTCGGTAGCCTGGGCGGGCAACTGGATGTGGAGCCACGTCGCTGGTTTGCGTTAGGCACAGTCAGTGCATCGTTTCTGTGGTTCTTCAGCCTGGCTTTACTCGCAGCCTGGCTGGCACCCCGCCTGCGAACAGCCAAAGCGCAGCGGGCTATCAATCTGCTGGTTGGGCTGGTGATGTGGATTATCGCGCTTCAACTGGCGAAAGAGGGCATCCACCATTTGCAGGGATTATTCAGTTAAGGTAAGTCCGATGGACAATTTGCGCCGAGCCGCTAAGCTTGCTGCCAGGCGTCCAGCGTGTATGGACGTAACAAAAGCACCATGGAGGAGCAACTGTGAAATTTAAAGTGATGGCCCTGGCGGCGATGGTGGGTTTCAGTGCGATGGCGGTGCAGGCGAGTGAATTGCCTGATGGTCCGCATATTGTCACCTCAGGGACGGCGAGCGTGGATGCGACACCGGACATCGCCACCCTGGCGATAGAGGTGAATGTCGCCGCTAAAGATGCAGCCTCAGCCAAAAAACAGGCCGATGACCGTGTTGCGCAATATCTTAGCTTCCTTGAGCAAAATGGCATTGCCCGTAAAGACATTAATGCCGCGAACTTACGCACTCAGCCCGATTATGACTACCAGAACGGCAAAAGCATCCTCAAAGGCTACCGTGCAGTGCGCACCGTTGAAGTGACGCTGCGCGAGCTGGATAAACTCAATTCACTGCTGGATGGCGCACTGAAGGCGGGTCTGAACGAAATCCGTTCCGTCTCGTTGGGGGTTGCGCAACCGCAATCCTTTAAAGATAAAGCCCGTAAAGCCGCAATTGATGATGCCACCCGCCAGGCACAGCAACTGGCCGACGGCTTCCATGCCAAACTCGGTCCCGTCTACAGCATTCGTTACCATGTTTCTAACTATCAACCGAGCCCGATGGTTCGCATGATGAAAGCCGAGGCAGCAGCGCCAGCTTCAGCGCAGGAAACTTACGAACAGCCGACTATCCAGTTTGACGATCAGGTTGATGTGGTGTTCCAGTTGGAGCCCGTTCAGGGCCAGCAGCAGACTCCTGCTGCGAAGTGATCGTTTCCCTCACCCGTGAGGGTGAGGGGCAAATCAATCCTGCCTTAATACTTTATGTCCGTATTCCAGCAGCGCATCGGTTACGTTGCGCATCATCCGGCTTTCCGGCGCAAAGCGATGCCAGTAGAGCATGCGGCGTTGCAGCAGTCCCGGCGTCAGGTCAATTAACTCACCGCTGTTCAATTCTCTTTCAATCTGCAGGTGTGGGATCATACAGCAGGTGGTGCCCTGGCGCGCCAGTTGCACAAAGGCTTCGGAGGAGTTAACGATATGGCATGGGACGCTGCCCGGCGGCAGATCGAAGTACTGCTGTAAAAACGCCTGATGCATGTCATCCAGATGGTCAAAGGCAACCGCAGGCGCTTTCAGTAACGCAGAGCGCGTGACCCCGTTGGGGAAATAGCGCGCAGCAAACTCTTTTGAGCCGACGAACAGGTAATCCAGCGCGCCAAGTTGATCAACCAGACAACTGGGCAGCGCTTGCGGCTGAATACTCACCGCACCTACCACCTCGCCACGACGCAGGCGTTCCTGGGTGCGGGTTTCATCTTCAACCTGCAGATTCAGACGAATGGGGGAGTCCACCAGCACGGGCGCCAGCGCAGGCAGCAGCCAGGTCGCCAGACTGTCGGCGTTGACTGCCAGCGACAGCAGCAGCGGCGTAGAGCCGGTTTGCTCATCTCCCAGCCACTCTTCTTCCAGCAATTCCACCTGGCGCAGCAACGCCAGCAGTTTTTGCCCCTGTTCCGTTGGACGCGGTGGTACCGTGCGCACCAGCAGTGGTTGGCCGAACATATTTTCGAGTTGTTTAATGCGCTGCGATACGGCGGACTGGGTAATACACAGCTTTTGTGCGGCGCGCTCAAACCCGCGTTCACGAATGACCGCATCAAGCGCTTGTAGTGTTCTGTAGTCCGGACGTTTCATTGTTCGCACTGTCTCCTGAAAATGATTACCCAGCACTATGACATAAATTTTTAGGAGATACAGACGAAATTGGCAGTCGCGTAATGTGACGCTGGTCACAGGGACATTTAGGGGGAGGCTGGTCTATAATGCGCCTGAAATTTCACACCACAGGTGAACGACCATGACGCAGGATGAACTCAAAAAAGCAGTGGGCTGGGCAGCGCTTAAGTATGTTGAACCCGGCACCATTGTGGGCGTAGGCACAGGCTCCACTGCCGCACACTTTATTGACGCATTAGGCACGATGAAAGGCCAGATTGAAGGCGCAGTCTCCAGTTCGGACGCTTCAACCGAGAAGTTGAAAGGCCTCGGGATTACCGTGTTCGATCTCAATGAGGTGGATCGGTTAGGCATCTACGTTGATGGTGCAGACGAAATTAATGGTCAGATGCAGATGATCAAAGGCGGCGGCGCGGCGCTAACGCGTGAGAAAATCATTGCGTCGGTCGCCGATAAGTTTATCTGCATCGCTGATGCGTCTAAGCAGGTCGACATCCTGGGGAAATTTCCGCTGCCGGTGGAAGTGATCCCGATGGCGCGCAGCGCGGTTGCCCGTGAACTGGTGAAACTGGGCGGACGCCCGGAATATCGCCAGAATGTGGTGACGGATAATGGCAACGTGATCCTCGATGTGTACGGGCTGGAGATTATCGACCCGATCGCGCTGGAAAACAGCATTAATGGTATCCCGGGCGTAGTTACCGTAGGGTTATTCGCTAACCGTGGCGCGGATGTGGCGTTGATCGGCACTGCCGATGGCGTGAAAACCATCGTAAAATGATCTGACAGGGAGGCGCCTGCCTCCCTCTAAAAAATCTGCGAGTGGCATATTTGGTGATATCTGTCACATTTTTATGCTATTTCTACGAACCATGCCAGTATTGTCCATTTTTCCAGCATTTTTATCTGCCAATTCCCGCTGTATGACATTTCTTCAGATAGCCGACGCAAACGTTCATATTGCCGCAATAGTTTTTTTTGATATGTTGACTGAAGCGGATTGCGATCTGCACAACATCACAGTCAAGACAAAAACAGGGTCGGGTAAATGGCAAAGGTATCACTGGAGAAAGACAAGATTAAATTCCTGCTGGTTGAAGGGGTTCATCAGAAGGCGCTGGATAGCCTTCGTGCGGCAGGTTATACCAACATCGAATTTCATAAGGGCGCGCTGGACAGCGAACAACTGAAAGAATCCATTCGTGATGCTCACTTTATTGGCCTGCGATCCCGTACTCAACTGACTGAAGATGTCATTGCTGCCGCTGAAAAACTGGTGGCGATTGGGTGTTTCTGTATCGGCACCAACCAGGTTAACCTCGACGCGGCTGCGAAGCGCGGCATCCCGGTGTTTAACGCGCCGTTTTCCAACACGCGTTCCGTTGCGGAACTGGTGATTGGCGAACTGCTGCTGCTGATGCGCGGGATCCCGGAAGCGAACGCCAAAGCCCATCGCGGTATCTGGAACAAGCTGGCTGTGGGCTCCTATGAAGCGCGCGGTAAAAAACTGGGCATCATCGGTTATGGTCACATTGGTACGCAGCTCGGTATTCTCGCAGAATCGCTGGGTATGCATGTTTACTTCTACGATATTGAAAACAAACTGCCGCTCGGTAACGCCACACAGGTTCAGCACCTTTCCGATTTGCTGAACATGAGCGATGTAGTGAGCCTGCACGTGCCGGAAAACAACTCCACCAAAGATATGATTGGCGTGGAAGAACTGGCGCTGATGAAACCTGGCGCGCTGCTGATTAACGCCGCACGCGGTACGGTGGTGGATATTCCGGCGCTGTGCGATGCGCTGAAACGCAAACATCTGGCGGGCGCGGCTATCGACGTGTTCCCCACAGAGCCAGCAACCAACAGCGACCCCTTCGACTCCCCGCTGTGCGAATTCGATAACGTACTGCTAACCCCGCACATTGGCGGCTCCACGCAGGAAGCGCAGGAAAACATCGGGTTAGAAGTCGCCGGTAAACTGATCAAATACTCGGACAACGGCTCAACGCTGTCTGCGGTTAACTTCCCGGAAGTTTCTCTGCCGTTGCATGGCGGTCGTCGTCTGCTGCACATCCACGAAAACCGCCCGGGTGTGCTGACTGCGCTGAACCAGATTTTTGCCAGCCAGAACATCAACATTGCTGCACAGTATCTGCAAACAACGCCGTATATGGGCTATGTGGTGGTGGATATTGAAGCCGATGAGGATGTGGCGCAGAAAGCGCTGCAGAGCATGAAAGCCATTCCTGGCACCATTCGTTCCCGTCTGCTGTTCTGATAAACCTCGCGTCTTCCTCTCCCAGGTCGGGGGAGGAAGGCTGTTACCATTCCCAGATTTTTGACGGCGTGATCACCGCAGGCAGCGGGATATCCCACTCTTCAACCGGCAGCGTGTTGACGCCCTGGCAGTCGTGGGCGTAGCCGATAGGTTGCAGACCGTACTCGCGCCAGTTTTGCAGAGTTCTGTCGTAAAAACCGCCACCCATTCCCAGACGTTGTCCGTGTTCATCAAAGGCCACCAGCGGAGTGATCAGAACATCAAGCTGATGAAGCGGCAGCACATCGCGGACGTCCAGTTTCGGCTCCTGGATTTTCAGGCGGTTGACCACCAGTTCGCTATGGGGATGATAGTGCAGAAAAAGCAGATTACCCAGGCTAAACGGATGCAATACTGGCAGGTAAACACGTTTGCCGCTGCGCCAGAGCTGTTCAATGAGCGGTTGGGTATCGAGCTCACCATCGAACGAGAGAAACAGCGCGACGGTATGCGCCATCACCACCGACGGGTACGCCATCATACGAGCGGCCGCTTGCTGTGCAAAATGTGCTTGTTGCTCAGGGGTCAGTTCCCGGCGGCGCTGGCGAATCAGTTTGCGGATTTCTTGTCGTGATGAAGGAAAATCAGGAAGTTGCGTCATGGTAGTAAGTAAAAGAAGGGAATCTCCGAGATGCCGCCGCAGGCTGTAACCCTTGAACCCTTGGTTCAAGGTGAATGTGTCGTCATGATTTTAAGGCTTCTCGGACGAACCGAGCATGCTCACCAACCATGGATCGCCACATTCTTGTGGTATGAAATATCGGCTCAGGGGACTGGCCCGCTTGCGAACATCTCAGAGAAATTTTTTCTTCAAGGTCACTCTACCACAACTGGCCCTGAAGTGTTATTCAAACTTTGGCCCCGGTCTTTCTGTTATGCGACCCTGATCAAGCAATGCCTGTTCGATGGTCTGCTGTAACATCCGAATACGCTGCTCCATGTTGGCGGCATACTCACGGGTTTTTGCCTTTTCCTGAGTCAGCTCATAGCTGATGTTCAGCGCGGCGATAAACACCAACTGCTCAGTATTGGTGACTCTAGTGCGAACTTTCAGATCTTGCAACCGCTGATTCAGATCCTCCGCAGCCTGATTGAGAGCATCCCTCTGCTCAGGCGGGCAGTTCACTCGCAGTGAACGGCCAAAAATTTGGATATCGACGGGTTGTGCAGACATGCCACCTTCCTGCTGTTTGACTGCGCTCTGCCTTCGCATTCGAGCCCTGGGCTGCGAAGGGGCGACACTATAAGCTAGCCTGGCGCGTGCTTTCAAGTTTTTTGCGTCTATACCTTAATGATTCAGCGTGCATGCAAAGGCATGGAACGTGAAGCATCACGGGTATATCACCAGGGGCCAAAGTGGTAGCATATCATGAATATTCCCCCCAACGACGACGAATGCGCATGTCTATACAGAACGAAATACCTGGTTACAACGAAGTAGGCCAGCTACTCAACCAACAGGGCGTGGGATTACTTCCTGCTGAAATGCACGGTCTTATCGCGGGGATGCTCTGCGGTGGCAATAATGACAGCTCCTGGCTGCCGCTGCTGCATGACTTGACGAATGACGGACTGGCGTTCGGTCACGAGCTGGCGCAGGCACTGCGCGCCATGCACGCCGGCACCAGTGACTCACTGGAAGACGACGGTTTCCTTTTCCAGCTCTATCTGCCTGAGGGCGATGATGTGAGCGTGTTTGATCGCGCGGATGCGCTGGCAGGCTGGGTGAACCATTTCCTGTTGGGGCTGGGGGTTACGCAACCCAAACTTGATAAAGTCACCGGAGAAACCGGTGAAGCAATTGACGATCTGCGTAATATCGCGCAGTTGGGCTATGACGAAGAAGAAGATCAGGAAGAGCTGGAGATGTCGCTCGAAGAGATCATCGAATACGTGCGTGTCGCGGCACTGCTGTGCCACGACACCTTTACGCGCCCACAGCCGACCGCACCCGAAGTGCGGAAGCCGACATTACATTAATTCGCCTTGCAGGGAGTAGGTGTCATGACACAGCTTGAGTTTCTCCGTCGTCGCCAGGCATTACTGGCGCAGATGGTGCCTGGAAGCGCCGCGCTGATTTTCGCTGCGCCGGAAGCAACCCGCAGCGCGGACAGCGAGTATCCTTATCGCCAGAACAGCGACTTCTGGTACTTCACCGGCTTTAACGAGCCTGAAGCGGTACTGGTGCTGATAAAGAGCGATGACACCCACAACCACAGCGTCCTGTTTAACCGCATACGGGATAAAACCGCTGAGATCTGGTTTGGCCGACGTCTTGGGCAGGACGCCGCGCCGGAAAAACTGAGCGTTGATCGTGCGCTGGCGTTCCCGGATATCAACGAACATCTTTATCAACTGCTCAACGGCCTTGATGCGGTATATCACGCTCAGGGCGAATTTGAGTATGCCGATAAGGTCCTGTTTACTGCGCTGGATAAGCTGCGCAAAGGTTCGAGGCAAAACCTGAAGGCTCCCGCCACGTTGACCGACTGGCGCCCGATCGTGCATGAAATGCGTCTGTTCAAGTCCGCCGAAGAGATTGAAGTGATGCGTCGCGCCGGGGAGATCTCCGCACTGGCGCACACACGTGCGATGCAGGTTTGCCGTCCGGGCATGTTCGAATACCAGCTTGAGGGCGAGATTCATCATGAATTCAACCGCCATGGCGCGCGTTTCCCCTCTTACAACACCATTGTCGGCTCCGGCGTCAACGGCTGCATTCTGCACTACACCGAAAATGAAAGTCAGATGCGCGACGGGGATTTGGTGCTGATTGACGCAGGCTGCGAATACATGGGCTATGCCGGAGATATTACCCGCACGTTCCCGGTGAATGGCAAATTCAGTCCGGCGCAGCGCGAAATTTATGACATTGTCCTTGCATCGCTGACGCGCTCCCTTGAGCTGTTCCGCCCGGATACCTCGATTCAGGAAGTGACCGGTGAAGTGGTGCGTATCATGATTAGCGGCCTGCTGAAGCTCGGTATTCTTAAAGGCGATGTGGAAGAACTGGTGGCGAATAACGCCCACCGTCCGTTCTTTATGCATGGGCTAAGCCATTGGCTGGGGCTTGATGTGCATGACGTGGGTGTTTATGGCCAGGATCGCTCCCGCAAACTGGCTCCTGGCATGGTGCTGACCGTTGAGCCCGGACTGTATATCGCACCGGACGCCGATGTGCCGGAACAGTACCGCGGGATTGGCATTCGTATCGAAGATGACATTGTGATCACAGAAAGCGGCAACGAAAATCTGACCGCCAGCGTGGTGAAAACGGCGGATGAGATTGAGGCGCTGATGGCGGCGGCGCGCCGATCATGAGCGTGATTATTGTTGGCGGCGGTATGGCGGGAGCAACGCTGGCACTGGCCATTTCACATTTAACCTCAGGTCAACTGCCCGTTCATCTGGTGGAAGCCACTGCGCCGGGGGCGGGCAACCACCCGGGGTTCGATGCTCGCGCAATTGCACTGGCGGCGGGAACCTGCCAGCAACTGGCCCGTGTTGGGATCTGGCAGGCGATAGCTTCCTGCGCGACACCGATTTCGACGGTTCACGTCAGCGATCGCGGGCATGCCGGTTTCGTTACCCTGGATGCGCAGGCGTATCGTCTTGATGCACTCGGTCAGGTGGTAGAGCTGCATGATGTCGGTCAGCGGCTGTTTAGCCTGCTGCAAAAAGCCCCGGGCGTTACTGTACATTGTCCGGCGAGCGTTCGCCAGTTTATCCGTGATGCCCGGCAGGTCTGTGTGACGCTGGATAATGGCGAGTCAATTATCGGTAAATTGCTGGTGGCGGCAGATGGTTCCCGCTCCGCCGTGGGTGAGCAGTTGGGCATCAGTCAGCAGCAATCGCCTTATCATCAGGTCGCGGTGATTGCAAATGTGACGACTTCGGTGCCACATCAGGGACGCGCATTCGAACGTTTTACCGAACATGGCCCGCTGGCCATGTTACCGATGTCGCAGGGGCGTTGTTCATTGGTGTGGTGCCACCCGCTGGAAAAACAGCAAACCGTGGCCGCCTGGTCTGATGAACGTTTCTGTCATGAGCTACAAAAAGCGTTCGGCTGGCGGCTCGGGCGCATTACGCAGACCGGCAAACGCACCGTTTATCCCCTGGCGTTGAACTGTGCATCCTCGACCATTTCTCATCGTGCCGTGTTGGTGGGTAATGCGGCGCAAACATTGCACCCGATTGCCGGGCAGGGTTTTAACCTTGGCATGCGCGATGTAATGACGCTGGCGGAAACGCTGGCGCAGGCCGCAGGCGCGCAGCAGGATGTGGGGGAGTTCCCGGTGCTGACCCGCTATCGCGATCGTCGTTATGCGGATAAAAAATCGACCATTGGGGTGACCGACGGGCTGGTGCATCTGTTTGCGAACCATTGGGCTCCGTTGGTTGTTGGACGCAATATCGGGCTTATGGCGATGGATCTATTCACCCCGGCGCGCGATGCGCTGGCGCAGCGAACCCTTGGTTGGGTTGCGCGTTAAGGATCAAAGGAGCGTTAGAGTGCAGAGTGTTGATGTTGCGATTGTCGGCGGCGGTATGGTGGGGCTGGCGCTGGCGTGCGGGTTACAAGGTAGCGGATTGCGTGTGGCGGTGCTTGAGCAGCAGCTTCCTGCGCCGCTGGCTGACGATGCGCCCCCTGCGTTACGCGTTTCAGCGATCAACGCTGCCAGCGAAAAACTGCTGAGTCATCTGGGCGTGTGGTCAAACATTATTGCCCGTCGCGCGGGTTGCTATCACGGCATGGAAGTGTGGGATAAAGACAGCTTCGGGCGTATTGCTTTTGATGACCAGAAAATGGGGTACGATCACCTTGGCTACATCATTGAAAATGCGGTGATCCATCAGGCGTTGTGGGATAAAGCACAGCAATGCCCGGATGTGACAACGCTTGCCCCAGCGGAGCTGCAACAAGTTGCGTGGGGCGAAAATGAAGCCTTTCTTACGTTAAAAGATGGCACGATGCTGACTGCGCGGCTGGTGATCGGTGCCGATGGCGCTAACTCCTGGCTGCGTAACAAAGCCGATATTCCACTGACGTTCTGGGATTATCACCATCATGCTTTAGTGGCGACTATCCGCACGGAAGAGCCCCATCAGGCGGTGGCGCGCCAGGTATTTCATCACGATGGTATTCTCGCCTTCCTGCCGCTTAGCGACCCGCATCTCTGCTCAATTGTCTGGTCGTTGCCTCCGGAGCAGGCAAAGGCCATGCAGCAGGCAAGCGATGAGGCGTTTAACCAGGCGCTGTGTATGGCGTTTGATAACCGCCTTGGGCTTTGCCATGTGGAAAGCGAGCGCCAGGTTTACCCGTTGACCGGGCGTTATGCACGTCAGTTTGCCGCGCATCGGCTGGCGCTGGTGGGCGATGCCGCGCACACCATCCATCCGCTGGCCGGGCAGGGCGTAAACCTTGGCTTTATGGATGCGGCGGAGTTAATTGCCGAACTGCGTCGTTTACGCACCGAGGGCAAAGATATTGGCCAGCACCTTTATCTGCGTCGCTATGAGCGCAGCCGCAAACACAGTGCGGCACTGATGCTGGCCGGTATGCAGGGATTTCGCGAATTGTTTGCCGGTGCCAACCCGGCGAAAAAATTGCTGCGTGATATTGGCCTGAAACTGGCCGATACGCTCCCCGGTGTGAAAAGTCAGTTACTGCGTCAGGCATTAGGCCTGAACGATCTCCCTGAGTGGTTACGTTAACCCCGTCACATTTTCCCTTCCCGGTAACGGGAAGGGCTCGCACTTCTCATTTGAAATAATCTAATTTCACCGCTTTTTTCAGATTAGATTTTCTCATGTCATGTTTTTTCTTATGCGGCAAAATTCGCTTTTTTGCGGAGTGAAATGCTGGAAATGACCCTGGCATTCCCCTTTTTGTAATGGTTTGTGCACTCATTACGTCATTCATCCAGTGTAATCATCTTATCCGTTTTTGGGCTAAACAGGTCATAAGCTAATGTGATGGCCCATTTTACCTTATGGTTAAGCGCCGCTTTCGGTGATAAGTTCAGGCGAAAGAGAACGTTTGCGTCGCGGCCTGCAACAGGTCGTGAACCCGGCTTTTGGCGGCGTGATTAAACGCCACCGGCGAGCGTGATGGCTCAGCTTATTCGACGAGGAAAAGATGGCTCAGCAGACCCCTTTGTATGAACAACACACACTGTGCGGCGCCCGCATGGTGGACTTCCATGGCTGGATGATGCCGTTGCATTACGGCTCGCAGATTGATGAACATCATGCAGTGCGCACCGACGCTGGTATGTTTGATGTGTCGCATATGACCATCGTTGATCTCAAAGGTGCACGCACCCGCGAGTTTTTACGCTACTTACTGGCTAACGATGTCGCGAAACTCACGAAGCCCGGTAAAGCGCTTTACACCGGCATGCTAAACGCCTCGGGCGGTGTCATTGATGACCTGATCGTTTATTACTTCACTGAAGATTTCTTCCGCCTCGTTGTTAACTCCGCCACCCGCGAAAAAGACCTCTCCTGGATTGCCCAACACGCTGAACCCTTCGCCATTGAACTCACCGTGCGTGATGATTTGTCGCTGATCGCCGTCCAGGGGCCGAACGCGCAGGCGAAAGCCGCGTCATTATTCAGCGATGCACAGCGCAGCGCGGTTGCCGGGATGAAACCTTTCTTTGGCGTTGATGTTGATGGACTTTTTATCGCGACCACCGGTTATACCGGTGAAGCGGGCTATGAAATTGCGCTGCCGAATGAACGTGCGGCTGACTTCTGGCAGGCATTGCTGGGCGCGGGTGTTAAACCTTGTGGCCTTGGCGCGCGCGATACACTGCGTCTGGAAGCCGGTATGAACCTGTATGGTCAGGAAATGGATGAAAGCGTTTCTCCGCTGGCGGCCAATATGGGCTGGACCATTGCCTGGGAGCCGCAGGATCGCAATTTTATCGGTCGTGAAGCGCTGGAAGTACAGCGGGAAAAAGGCACTGAGCAACTGGTTGGGTTAGTGATGACCGAGAAAGGTGTGCTGCGCAACGAACTGCCGGTACGCTTCACCGATAACCAGGGCAATGTTCAGGAAGGCGTGATCACCAGCGGAACCTTCTCACCGACGCTTGGCTACAGTATTGCACTGGCGCGCGTACCTGCTGGTATTGGCGAAACAGCAGTGGTGCAAATCCGCAACCGTGAAATGCCGGTCAAAGTGACCAAACCGATTTTTGTGCGTGCTGGCAAAGCCGTCGCGTAACCTTTTTTTATCTGGAGAGATTGAGATGAGCAATGTACCTGGCGATCTGAAATACAGCAAAGAACACGAGTGGCTGCGCAAAGAGGCGGACGGTACCTACACCGTTGGTATCACCGAACACGCGCAGGAACTGCTGGGCGATATGGTGTTTGTTGACCTGCCAGACGTGGGGACAACCGTTGCTGCGGGTGACGATTGCGCCGTGGCGGAGTCGGTAAAAGCCGCGTCGGACATTTATGCGCCTATCGGCGGTGAAGTTGTCGCGGTGAACGACGCGCTGAATGACGCGCCTGAACTGGTTAACAGCGAGCCCTACGGTGAAGGCTGGATCTTCAAAATCAAAGCCAGTGACGAAGCGGAAGTGGCTGCGCTGCTGGATGCCACGGCTTACGCGGCGCTGCTGGAAGACGAATAAATACGCGTCATTCTTCGCGTTGCAAACGCGGTAACCTCCTCGCCCACCCCGGTCACCTGCTGATGTAAGCGTCTGGGGAGTGGCTATGTTACCGCCCTCCTGCAACGCGAATGAATGATTTAGCGTATTCAGATAATGTCCAAACACGATTCACTGCACGTTTCAGGAACCATCGCTCATGACACAGACTTTAAGCCAGCTTGAAAACCGTGGCGCTTTCATTGAACGTCACATTGGGCCGGATGCTCAGCAACAGCTGGAGATGCTGAATACTGTTGGCGCGGATTCATTAAATGCACTGATCGGCCAGATCGTGCCAAAAGACATCCAGCTTGCCACTCCGCCGCAGGTTGGAGAGCCAACCACCGAATTCGCGGCCCTGGCCGAACTGAAAGCGATTGCCGGACGTAACAAGCGCTTTAAGTCTTACATTGGCATGGGCTACACCGCCGTGCAGCTACCGCCGGTTATTCTGCGCAATATGCTGGAAAATCCGGGCTGGTACACCGCCTACACCCCTTACCAGCCGGAAGTGTCACAGGGTCGTCTGGAAGCACTGCTCAATTTCCAGCAGGTGACGCTGGATTTGACCGGGCTGGATATGGCTTCTGCGTCATTGCTGGATGAAGCCACTGCGGCGGCTGAAGCGATGGCGATGGCGAAGCGCGTCAGCAAACTGAAAGGGGCGAATCGCTTCTTTGTTGCGGACGATGTTCATCCGCAAACGCTGGATGTGGTCCGTACCCGTGCCGGAACCTTCGGGTTTGACGTGATTGTGGATGCCGCCGACAAAGTATTGGATCACCAGGATGTGTTCGGCGTGCTGCTCCAGCAGGTGGGCACCACCGGTGAAGTACACGATTACAGCGCGCTTATTACCGAACTGAAAAACCGCAAAATTATCGTCAGCGTCGCTGCCGACCTGATGACGTTGGTATATTTGACTGCGCCAGGTAAGCAGGGAGCTGATATTGTATTTGGCTCCGCGCAACGCTTTGGCGTGCCAATGGGCTACGGTGGCCCGCATGCGGCTTTCTTTGCCGCAAAAGACGAATTCAAGCGCTCTATGCCTGGCCGTATTATCGGCGTATCTAAAGATGCCGCCGGTAATACCGCGCTGCGCATGGCGATGCAGACGCGTGAACAGCATATCCGCCGTGAGAAAGCGAACTCCAACATTTGTACTTCGCAGGTTCTGCTGGCCAATATCGCCAGTCTGTACGCGGTTTTCCACGGTCCGGTAGGGCTGAAACGTATCGCCGGGCGTATTCACCGCCTGACCGATATCCTGGCGGCGGGTTTGCAGCGTAAAGGTCTGAAACTGCGTCATGCGCACTACTTCGACACGCTGTGTGTGGATGTGGCGGATAAAGCCGCCGTGCTGGCCCGCGCTGAAGCGCAGGAAATTAACCTGCGCAGTGATATCCTCAACGCCGTGGGTATTACGCTGGATGAAACCACCTCCCGTGAAGATGTGTTGGCGCTATTTACGGTGCTGCTGGGGGATAATCATGGCCTGGATATCGACACGCTGGACCAGGACGTGGCGCTCGACAGCCGTTCTGTTCCGCAAAGTATGCTGCGTGACGATACTTTCCTGACGCATCCGGTCTTTAATCGCTACCACAGCGAAACTGAAATGATGCGTTATATGCACTCGCTGGAGCGTAAAGACCTGGCGCTGAACCAGGCAATGATCCCGCTGGGATCCTGTACCATGAAGCTGAACGCCGCAGCGGAAATGATCCCCATCACCTGGCCGGAATTTGCGGAGCTGCACCCGTTCTGCCCGCCGGAGCAGGCGGAGGGTTACCATCAGATGATCGCTCAGCTCTCTGACTGGCTGGTTAAACTGACCGGTTATGATGCGCTCTGTATGCAGCCGAACTCCGGCGCGCAGGGCGAATACGCAGGTTTGCTTGCTATCCGCCATTATCATGAAAGCCGCAACCAGGGGCACCGCGATATCTGCCTGATCCCAAGCTCCGCCCACGGAACCAACCCGGCATCCGCACAGATGGCCGGTATGCAGGTGGTGGTGGTCGCGTGTGATAAAAACGGCAATATCGACCTTGCTGACTTGCGCGCGAAAGCCGAACAGGCGGGCGATAATCTCTCCTGCATCATGGTGACTTACCCGTCTACTCACGGTGTTTATGAAGAGACGATTCGTGAAGTCTGTAACGTGGTGCATCAGTTCGGTGGCCAGGTTTACCTGGATGGCGCGAACATGAACGCCCAGGTTGGCATTACCTCGCCGGGCTTTATTGGCGCGGATGTATCGCACCTTAACCTGCATAAAACATTCTGCATCCCGCATGGCGGCGGCGGTCCGGGCATGGGGCCAATTGGTGTGAAAGCGCATCTGGCACCGTTCGTGCCGGGCCACAGCGTGGTGCAAATCGACGGGATGCTGACCCGTCAGGGCGCGGTGTCCGCTGCGCCTTTCGGCAGCGCGTCGATTCTGCCTATCAGTTGGATGTATATCCGCATGATGGGCGCTGAAGGGTTGAAACAGGCCAGCCAGGTCGCGATCCTCAATGCCAACTATATTGCCAGCCGTCTGAAAGGGGCGTTTCCGGTGCTGTATACCGGCCGCGATGGCCGCGTGGCGCACGAATGTATTCTCGATATCCGTCCGCTGAAAGAAGAGACCGGCATCAGTGAGCTGGATATCGCTAAACGTCTGATTGACTATGGTTTCCATGCGCCAACCATGTCGTTCCCGGTTGCCGGAACGCTGATGGTCGAACCGACTGAATCAGAAAGCAAGGTCGAACTGGATCGCTTTATTGACGCGATGCTGGCGATACGTGGCGAGATCGATCGCGTGAAACAAGGTGAATGGCCACTGGAAGATAACCCACTGGTGAATGCGCCACACACGCAAAATGAACTGGTTGCTGAATGGAACCACGGTTACAGCCGCGAGTTAGCAGTATTCCCGGCGGGTGTGGTCAATAAATACTGGCCAACGGTAAAACGTCTGGATGATGTTTACGGTGACCGTAACCTGTTCTGCTCCTGCGTACCGGTAAGCGAATATCAGTAGTGTGGGAATAAGGCTATCTTTTAAGGGCGCTTCGGCGCCCTTTTATTATGGGAGAGGATAATGGCGATAGCGTTAGTCACCGGTGCCAGCCGGGGTATTGGACGGGCGACTGCATTGCTGCTGGCGCAGGAAGGGTACAACGTGGCGGTGAATTATCAGCATAATGCCCAGGCGGCTGATGAGGTGGTGGCACACATCATCGCACAGGGCGGTAACGCTTTTGCGGTGCAGGCGGATGTCAGCGATGAAGCGCAGGTAGACGCTCTGTTTACCCGTATCGACCATGAAGCGGAACCGCTGGTGGCGCTGGTAAATAATGCCGGGATCTTGTTTCGGCAAAGCCGGCTGGAGCACCTGACCGCTGAACGTATCAACCAGGTGCTAAGCACCAACGTGACCGGTTATTTTCTGTGTTGCCGCGAAGCCGTAAAACGCATGTCTTGGCAGTATGGTGGGCCGGGGGGCGCGATTGTGAATGTTTCATCCGCTGCGGCGCGAACCGGTTCCCCTGGCGAATATGTTGATTATGCTGCCTCGAAAGGCGCGGTTGATACGCTGACGATCGGGTTAGCGTTGGAGGTAGCGGCCTGCGGGATCCGGGTCAACTGTGTTCGCCCAGGTTTTATCTATACCGACATGCATGCCAGCGGCGGTGAGCCGGGGCGTGTTGATCGCGTAAGCAGTGTGATACCGATGCAACGTGGCGGGCAACCCGAGGAGGTTGCGCAGGGGATTGCCTGGTTACTTAGTGATAAAGCGTCGTATGTGACGGGGAGCTTTTTAGATTTGGCTGGGGGGCGGTAAAGACCCTCACCCCGGCCCTCTCCCTGGAAGGGAGAGGGGGAAAACCACGGTCATCTTCCGCAGACCTGTTCCCTCTCTTCGCCAGGGTATGAGGCCGGGTAAGGAAATATCCTCTGTCACCGGTACATTCCCTCTCCCCTGAGGGGAGAGGGCCAGGGTGAGGGGAAAACTGACTCAGAGGTTTTCGCCGTTGCTGGCAATCACCGCTTTGTACCAGTTAAAACTCTTCTTCCGCGAGCGTGACATATCGCCCGTGCCATCATCATGCTTGTTCACGTAAATGAAGCCGTAACGTTTGCTGTACTGACCCGTTGTGAACGACACACAGTCGATGCATCCCCACGGGGTATAACCCATCAGGTCGACACCGTCGTAAGTTACCGCTTCCACCATCTCTTTGACGTGTGCGCGCAGATAGTCGATACGGTAATCGTCGTTAATACTGCCGTCGTCTTCGACTTTATCGTACGCACCAAAACCGTTTTCGACGATAAACAGCGGCTTCTGGTAGCGCTCGTAAAGTTCGCACAGCGCATAACGCAACCCTACCGGATCAATCTGCCAACCCCAGTCAGATGCTTTCACATGTGGGTTGGGAACACTGCCCTGGAAACCAGACAGTGCATCACCGGAACCGCCTTCCGCTTTTACGGCGTTGGTCATGTAGTAGCTAAAACCAAGGTAATCGCAGCAGCCTTCACGCAGGATGGCTTCATCACCTGCTTCCATTTTGATCGTGAAACCGCGACGTTCCCATTCATTCAGTACATACGACGGGTAGTAACCTCGTAATTGAACGTCGGTAAAGACATAGCGTTCACGCATTGATTCCTGCGCATACATCACATCTTCTGGCTTACAGGAGAATGGATACAGCGGCACCATTGCCAGCATGCAGCCAATTTTCATGGCGGGGTTAATGCGATGACCAATCTTAACTGCCATGGCGCTGGCCACGAACTGGTGGTGCAGTACCTGATACATGGTTTCTTCGGGGTTTTCATGATCGGTGTAGACCACGCCAGAGCAGCAGTAACCGAACAGTGGCGCGCGCCAGTTGCGCTGGTTGTTGATTTCGTTGAAGGTCATCCAGTATTTGACCTTGCTTTTGTAGCGCTCAAAGACCACTTCCGCAAAGCGTACGAAGAAGTCGACCACGTTACGGTTCGTCCAGCCGCCGTATTCCTGCACCAGATGCAGCGGCATTTCGAAGTGCGACAAGGTAATTACCGGTTCGATGTTATATTTCAGCAGTTCATCGAACATGTCATCGTAGAACGCTAACCCTTCCTCATTCGGTTGCTGTTCGTCGCCTTTCGGGAAAATACGCGTCCAGGCGATGGAGGTGCGGAAACATTTGAAGCCCATTTCCGCAAACAACTTGATGTCTTCTTTGTAATGGCCGTGAAAGTCGATGGCTTCATGGTTGGGGTAGTATTTACCCGGCTCAACGTGCTGGGTGATTTCGCGTGGTACGCCGTGTGCGCCGCCGGTCAGCACGTCGCAGATGCTGGTGCCTTTACCGCCCTTATTCCAGCCGCCTTCAACCTGGTGTGCAGCGACGGCGCCGCCCCATAAAAAGTCTTTCGGTAAGGTTAATTTTTTCATCTTTGCTTTTCTCGTCATATTTGCTGGCAACGAGTCTAACAAAGGGGAATTAAATGTCACGATATAACAAATCACCCGGCCAGTAATTTGTTACATCAAAAAAACAACCTGTTTTTTTATGCTATTCTTTTCGCCAGTTTTCTTCCCAGCGTCTCCAGAATATAAATGACCGGGATTTGCGTCGTAATATCGTAGCCGCCGGTAATGCGGGTCTGTGGAATATGCCAGGAGATATTAAAGTCCGCCAGCTTCGCCAGTCGTGAATGCTCGTGGCTGGTGACAGAGAGCACCTTACAGTGATGCAGGCTGAACTGGCTGGCAAAACGGAGGATCTCTTCTGTTTCACCGGAGACGGAGAGTACAATTGCCAGTGCGTTTTTCGCCATATCATTCGTTACCGGGAAATAAGGGTCATCGATATGGTTACTGAATTTCCCGACATTAGAAAAGAACCGTGCACCATATTTTGCTAATGCGCCTGATGTTCCCGCGCCGACAAATATAATGCGCTCAGAGGATAATATGACATCGACAGCACTATCGAGTAATTTATCAAACTCTTCGTTATTTACCCCTTTAAAAAAGCTGATAATTTCGCTGGCGCCAAAATTAGGTTGCTGGGGTTCATTTTGTTCCAGATATAATTTAAAACGCACCCGGAACTCAGAATATCCTTCACAGTTGAGTTTGCGGCAAAAGCGCAACACCGTCGTTGTCGATACGTCCGCCGCGTCGGCCAGTTCGCGAATTGTCATATACATCACTTTGTCACGATTCTTGACGACAAAGTTATAGACCATCATCTCCAGATTATTGAGGCTGGCGATGGCCGAGTGAGTAAACATCGTCACGGCGGTATCCTTTACTTTTTGTTAACGTCACCCATCTTATGCACGGTTGGCCTGGGCGTGCGCACATGCTGCCATAACTCTGCTGGTGTTGCCCCGACTTTTGCGCGGTGTGTCACCCTTTGGCCGGCAAATATTCAGATACGATATTTATTTTAGCGTACAGGTGTGCACTGGAATCATTCTCAGTTACTCTATGATCGCAACGTTTTAAGAGTTCTTCCCGGAGTTAGCTATGGCGCAGAAACCATTAATCGCACAGGGATACACACTGGCAGAGGAAATTGCCAACAGCATCAGCCACGGTATCGGGCTGGTGTTTGGTATTGTCGGTCTGGTGCTGCTGCTGGTGCAGGCAGTGGACAGTAACGCCAGTATGATGGCTATCACCAGTTACAGTCTTTATGGCGGCAGCATGATTTTGCTGTTTCTCGCTTCTACGCTTTACCATGCGATCCCGCATCAGCGGGCAAAGATATGGCTGAAGAAATTTGACCACTGTGCGATCTACTTGTTGATTGCCGGTACCTATACGCCATTTCTGCTGGTCGGTCTGGATTCGCCGTTGGCGCGCGGGCTGATGATTGTCATCTGGAGCCTCGCGTTGTTGGGTATCCTGTTCAAACTCACCATTGCACACCGGTTTAAGGTATTGTCGCTGGTGACGTATCTGACGATGGGCTGGCTGTCACTGATTGTGATTTACCAACTGGCCACCCGCTTGTCGCTTGGCGGCGTAACACTGCTGGCGGTGGGGGGACTGGTATACTCGCTTGGCGTGATATTTTACGTCTGCAAGCGGATTCCTTATAACCATGCTATCTGGCACGGTTTTGTGCTCGGTGGCAGTGTCTGCCACTTCCTGGCGATCTATCTGTACGTCGGACAGGTTTAGCCTTTCTTGCCGGGGGGCGCTTGCGCCAGCCCCGGCTTCATCAAACTATTCTTCTGATAGTGAGTAGGGCAGCGGCTCGATGCTTAAGGTATTTGCATCGTCGCGAACGCGAAATACGCTGCCAGGCTCCATATCGTTATTCATCACGACTTGCACTAACAGGCGTCCATCATCAAGCTGGACAGAGGCCAGTACGGTACCAGTACGACGCCAGTTTTCCCCCATCTGCATTTCGAGGTCTTCACCGGCTTCCGGAGCACGGCTGGCCTTGCCTGCCAGATACCACAGCGCGCGTTTGTTTGCGCCGCGGAATTTCGCACGAGCCACCATTTCCTGCCCGGTATAGCAACCTTTTTTAAAGCTGATGCCGCCGAGCGCCTGCAGGTTGGTCGCCTGCGGGATAAACTGTGCGCTGTTCGGTGTATCAATAACCGGCAAACCGGCTTCGATGTTCAGTGACAGCCATTGTTGGCTGTTATTCAACTGTGCTTCGCCGCGCAGTTTCTCTGTAACCCGTTCGGCGGTTGCGACATCGGTCACCAGTAGAAAGCGCTCAGCGGGGTGGGCAAACCACAGGAGGGTGGTCGCACCATCCTGAACAACCTGTTTTTCCGCATCCGGCAGCGTCGTAAACAGATCCGTCAGCGCGGCGCGCGCCTGGAAACCGGCCACGCCCAGTAGCACATGTTCGTCATCGGGGGCTATCGTGACTTTTGAAAAGACGGCGTATTTTTTCAGCTCGGTCAACTGCGATTCACGCACGCTGCGGCGTAAAATCCAGGCAAATCCATCCTGGTAGTGGAACAACCGCATATTGCTCCACATTTTACCTTTAGAATCGCAATGCGCCGCCAGCAGATGCTGTTCAGGGGGCATTTTCGCGACATCGGCGGTTACCTGGCCTTGCAGGTATTTTTCGCTGTCGGCGCCGGTGATGGTCGCCAGTGCCCAGTCATCGAGCGTCATAAGCGTCAGCGGCAGACGTGCGGATGCGGTCGGCTGGCGCGGAGGAAATGGTGTAAAAGCCATAATAATGTCCTGATTAGCTTAACGCTGTGTTGGTGCTTAATGGTAAAAGAGCCATTGTTCAATGCAAGCGATAAAGCACGCGTTTTGTGCCATTGTGAAAGCCTTGCGAGCGACTGCGCAGGGGAATGAAATTTTTGCAGACCATGCGATTTATTCCCTGAGCGTCCTCGTAAGGATAAATAATCCGCAAAAGAAAGCACAAAAACACGTTACAATAGGCCCCATTATGCCTACGCAGGGAGAAGAACATGGATATTAATAACAAAGCCCGTATCCACTGGGCGTGCCGCCGTGGAATGCGCGAACTCGATATCTCCATCATGCCTTTTTTTGAACATGAGTACGACACGCTGAGCGATGACGACAAGCATCTGTTTGTGCGCCTGCTGGAAAGTGATGACCCGGACTTATTTAACTGGCTGATGAATCATGGCAAACCTCAGGATGCGGGGTTGCAGAGAATGGTGCAGTTAATTCAAACACGGAATCGGGAACGTGGTCCTGTGGCAATCTGATTTACGCGTCTCATGGCGCGCGCAATGGCTCTCTTTACTGCTCCATGGTCTGGTGGCGGCACTGATATTGCTGATGCCATGGCCATTGAGCTATACGCCATTGTGGCTGTTATTGCTATCGCTGGTGGTTTTTGACAGCGTACGCAGCCAGCGTCGCATCAATGCCTGCCATGGTGAGATCAAACTGCTGATGGAGTCACGTCTACGCTGGCAGGGCGTTGAGTGGAATATTGTCGGTGCGCCGTGGATGTTACGCAGCGGTATGATGCTGCGGTTACGCCGTGAAGAAGACGGACGACGCCAACATTTGTGGCTGGCGGCGGACAGCATGGATGCACAGGAGTGGCGCGATCTGCGCCGGATGCTCTCTCAAAAGTCGGCGCAGGGGCTGCATTAAGCGCGAGACGGTGTGTAATCAGGCTAGCCGTTCCGCCATTTCCAGCAGGATCTGCTCGCACCAGGCCTGAATGCGCGTTTCGCTCAGATCGTACTGGTTGGTTTCATCAAGCGCCAGGCCAACGAAAAGTTGGCCATCGGCGATGACCGGTTTCTTGCTGGTAAACTCGTAGCCCTCAGTTGGCCAGTAGCCGATAAATGTCACGCCTTTGGGTGCCAGTTTGTCATGCAGCATGCCAAGTGCGTCGAGAAACCATTCGCCATAGCCGAGCTGGTCGCCCATCCCGTACAACGCGATGATTTTTCCATCGAGATGCAGGTCGTCAAGCTGCTCCCAGATGGCTTCCCAGTCTTCCTGCAATTCGCCGAAATCCCAGGTGGGAATGCCGAGGATCAACGCATCATACTGCTCCATCAGCGCAGGGGCGTCGTCTTTCAGGTTGTGCAACGTCACCAGTTCCGGCCCGATAACATCGCGAATTTTTTCCGCCGCCATTTCGGTGTAGCAGGTGCTGGAACCGTAAAACAGACCAATATTCATAACGTAAACTTCTCAATGCTTAATGTCTCTTTGCGAGCAGTGTACCAGAATCGTACGGCAATCAGGCATAATGCAGTGATTGAGAGAAGGAGGCGCAGATGGAACAGGATCTGGCACGCATTGAGCAGTTTCTGGATGCTCTCTGGCTTGAGAACAACCTGGCGGAAAATACCCTCAACGCTTATCGTCGCGACCTGAAGAGCGTCGTGGAGTGGCTACACCATCGGGAAAGCAGCCTCGAACAGGCGCAAAGCGAGGATTTACAGGCGATATTGGCGGAGCGCGTCGACGGAGGGTACAAAGCGACCAGTTCGGCACGTTTGTTGAGCGCTGTGCGGCGTTTTTTTCAGTACCTGTATCGTGAAAAAATTCGCAGCGACGACCCCAGTGTGTTACTGGCCTCGCCAAAACTGCCTCAGCGCTTGCCCAAAGATTTAAGCGAAGCGCAGGTCGAACGATTATTGCAATCACCGGTGGTTGACCAACCGCTGGAGTTACGCGATAAAGCGATGCTTGAAGTGCTCTATGCCACCGGCCTTCGTGTTTCTGAACTGGTGGGATTAACGATGAGCGACATCAGCCTGAGGCAGGGGGTGTTGCGGGTAATCGGTAAAGGCAATAAAGAACGTCTGGTGCCGTTAGGCGAAGAAGCGGTTTACTGGGTGGAAAATTACCTTGAATATGGTCGTCCCTGGCTGCTTAACGGCGTATCAATAGATGTATTGTTTCCGAGCCAGCGCGCGCAACAGATGACGCGACAGACATTCTGGCATCGTATCAAGCACTATGCTCAATTGGCGGGCATTGATAGCGAGAAGCTGTCGCCGCACGTGTTGCGCCATGCGTTTGCCACGCATCTGCTCAACCACGGCGCGGATTTGCGTGTAGTGCAAATGTTACTGGGGCATCAGGATCTGTCGACAACACAAATTTATACGCATGTGGCTACAGAGCGGCTGCGTAAGCTTCATCAACAGCATCACCCGCGGGCGTGATACTGACAATCTAAGGATGTGTTATGAAAAACGGTTTAATCATGTTCACCTTGCTAGCAGCGGCGTTTTCTGGTGTTGCGCATGCGGATGATGCGGCGATCAAACAGTCGCTGGCGAAACTGGGTGTACAGAGCTCTGAAATCCTGCCCGCGCCAGTTGCCGGAATGAAAGCCGTGTTGACCAGTAGCGGTGTGTTGTATGTTACCGAAGATGGCAAACATATTATCCAGGGGCCGATGTACGACGTCAGTGGCGCGCAACCCGTGAATGTCACCTCACAAATGCTGATGCCCCACCTCAATGCGCTGGCAAAAGAGATGATTGTCTACAAAGCGCCGCAGGAAAAACACGTAATTACCGTCTTTACCGACATCACCTGCGGTTATTGCCAGAAGCTGCACAGCGAAATGGCTGACTACAACGCTTTAGGCATTACCGTTCGCTACCTCGCGTTTCCGCGCCAGGGGATCGGAAGTGAAGCCGAGAAGGACATGAAAGCGATCTGGTGCGCCAAAGATCGTAACAAAGCCTTTGATGATGCCATGAGCGGCAAAGGCGTTAAACCGGCCAGTTGTGATATGGATATCGCCAATCACTACGCGCTGGGCGTGCAGTTTGGCGTGAATGGTACGCCAGCGGTAGTGCTGAATGATGGCTATGTTGTGCCGGGGTATCAGGCACCTGCCGAGATGAAAGCGTTTCTCGACCAACATCAAAAAGCCACTGGCGGTAAATAATTCGCGTGAAAGCTCAGATACAACTTCGCCGCCGCGTAATTGATGACGCGGTGGAACTGGCGGATTCACTTCCGCCTCTGCTGCGCCGGTTATATGCCAGCCGCGGCGTGCGGCATGACAGCGAACTGGAGCGTAGCGTCAAAGGCATGCTGCCGTGGCATCAGTTAAATGGCATCGACGATGCAGTAACGCATTTGTACAACGCATTGCGCGAAGGGCTGCGGATTATTGTCGTCGGCGATTTTGACGCTGATGGCGCAACCAGCACCGCCCTGAGCGTGTTGGCGCTGCGTTCACTAGGGTGCGAAAACGTCAGCTACCTCGTGCCAAACCGCTTTGACGATGGTTATGGCCTTAGCCCGGAAGTCGTCGATCAGGCACATGCACGCGGCGCGCAGCTTATTTTGACCGTCGATAACGGTATTTCGTCCCACGCTGGCGTTGAACGGGCGCATGCGCTGGGCATTCCGGTGATTGTGACCGATCACCATTTGCCGGGGGAAACCTTGCCCGAGGCAGAAGCCATTGTGAACCCTAACTTGCGTGACTGTGATTTCCCGTCGAAATCGCTGGCAGGTGTGGGTGTGGCGTTTTATTTGATGCTGGCGTTGCGTAGTTTCCTGCGTGATAACGGTTGGTTCGATGCGCGCGGCCTGGCGATGCCAAATCTTGCAGAACTGCTTGACCTGGTGGCATTAGGTACAGTGGCGGACGTGGTGCCGCTGGATGCCAATAACCGCATCCTGACCTGGCAAGGTCTGAGCCGCATTCGTGCCGGGCGCTGCCGTCCCGGAATCAAAGCGCTGCTGGAAGTGGCGAATCGCGATGCGCAAAAACTGGCGGCCAGCGATCTCGGTTTTGCGCTGGGACCGCGCCTGAATGCGGCCGGTCGGCTGGACGATATGTCTGTCGGCGTGGCACTGCTGCTGTGCGATAACCTTGGTGAGGCGCGCCAGCTTGCCAACGATTTGGATGCGCTGAACCAGACGCGCAAAGAGATTGAACAGGGTATGCAGGCTGAAGCGCTCACCCTGTGCGAACAACTCGAACGCAGTCTTGATACCCTTCCTGGTGGCCTGGCGATGTACCATCCTGAGTGGCATCAGGGCGTTGTGGGTATTCTTGCGTCGCGCATCAAAGAACGTTTTCACCGCCCGGTTATCGCCTTTGCCCCTGCGGGCGACGGTGTGTTGAAAGGGTCGGGGCGTTCCATTCAGGGCTTGCATATGCGCGACGCGCTGGAGCGGCTGGATATGTTATTCCCCGGGATGATGCTGAAATTCGGCGGTCATGCGATGGCGGCGGGTTTAACCCTGGAGGAAGGGCGCTTTGACGAGTTCCGGCAACGTTTTGGCGATCTGGTCACTGAGTGGCTGGATCCGGCGTTATTGCAGGGCGAAATCGTTTCTGATGGGCCATTAACGGCGCAGGAGATGACGCTGGAGATCGCCGAGATGCTGCGTGAAGCCGGGCCGTGGGGGCAGATGTTCCCGGAACCGCTGTTCGACGGTGAGTTTCGCCTGTTGCAGCAGCGTCTGGTGGGGGAACGCCATCTTAAGGTGATGCTGGAGCCCGTTGGCGGCGGCCCGCTACTCGACGGTATCGCGTTTAACGTGGATACCACCTGCTGGCCAGACAATGGGGTGCGGCAGGTGAATATTGCTTATAAACTCGATGTTAACGAGTTTCGCGGCAACCGTAGCGTACAGCTGATTATCGAAAACCTCTGGCCAATTTAGCGCCAGTATTCGCTACAAAAAAGGGCGTGGATCCGGTAAACTCCCGCCCTTATCACCGCATTTTGACAAGTCCATTAAAAGAAATCAGACCATGTTTGAAATTAACCCGGTAAAAAATCGTATTCAGGACCTCACGGAGCGCTCCGACGTTCTTAGGGGGTATCTTTGACTATGACGCCAAGAAAGAGCGTCTGGAAGAAGTAAACGCCGAGCTGGAACAGCCGGACGTATGGAATGAGCCTGAGCGCGCACAGGCGCTGGGCAAAGAGCGTTCTTCACTCGAAGCCATTGTTGATACGCTCGATCAGATGACTCAGGGGCTGGAAGATGTTGCCGGGCTGCTGGATCTCGCCGTTGAAGCTGACGATGAAGAGACCTTCAACGAAGCTGTCGCTGAACTGGATGGGCTGGAAGAGAAACTGGCGCAGTTGGAGTTCCGCCGCATGTTCTCCGGCGAGTATGACAGCGCCGATTGTTACCTTGATATTCAGGCGGGTTCCGGTGGCACCGAAGCGCAGGACTGGGCCAGCATGCTGATGCGTATGTATCTGCGCTGGGCAGAAGCGCGTGGCTTCAAGACCGAAATTATTGAAGAGTCTGAAGGTGAAGTGGCGGGGATTAAATCTGTCACGATCAAGATTATCGGCGATTACGCTTACGGCTGGCTGCGTACGGAAACCGGCGTTCATCGTCTGGTGCGTAAAAGCCCGTTTGACTCCGGCGGTCGTCGTCATACCTCGTTCAGCTCCGCGTTTGTCTACCCGGAAGTGGAAGACGATATCGATATCGAAATCAACCCGGCGGACCTGCGTATCGATGTATATCGCGCATCCGGCGCGGGCGGTCAGCACGTTAACCGTACTGAATCAGCCGTACGTATTACCCATATTCCGACCGGGCTGGTAACACAGTGCCAGAACGACCGTTCCCAGCATAAGAACAAAGACCAGGCCATGAAGCAGATGAAAGCGAAGCTTTATGAGCTGGAGATGCAGAAGAAAAATGCTGAGAAACAAGCGATGGAAGACACCAAGTCTGACATCGGTTGGGGTAGCCAGATCCGTTCTTATGTCCTGGATGATTCCCGCATCAAAGATCTGCGCACCGGGGTTGAAACCCGTAACACGCAGGCGGTGCTGGACGGCAGCCTGGATCAATTCATTGAAGCAAGTTTGAAAGCAGGGTTATGAGGAACCAACATGTCTGAACAACAAGCACAGGGCGCTGACGCGGCAGTTGAACTTAATAATGAACTGAAAAATCGCCGTGAGAAGCTGGCGCAGCTGCGTGAGCAGGGTGTGCCGTTCCCGAATGATTTCCGTCGCGACCAGACCTCTGACAAGCTGCACGCTGAATTCGATGCCAAAGAGAACGAAGAGCTGGAAGAACTCGGCATTGAAGTGGCGGTTGCCGGTCGTATGATGACCCGTCGTATTATGGGTAAAGCCTCTTTCGTGACGCTGCAGGATGTTGGGGGCCGTATCCAGCTCTACGTTGCGCGCGACGATCTGGCGGAAGGCGTGTATAACGAGCAGTTCAAAAAATGGGACCTCGGTGACATCCTCGGCGCCCGCGGCAAGCTGTTCAAAACCAAGACTGGCGAACTCTCTATTCACTGCACTGAGCTGCGTCTGCTGACCAAAGCGCTGCGCCCGCTGCCGGATAAATTCCACGGTTTGCAGGATCAGGAAGCGCGTTACCGTCAGCGCTACCTCGATCTGATTGCGAACGATGAATCCCGTAACACCTTCAAGGTTCGTTCGCAGATCCTGGCCGGAATTCGTCAGTTCATGGTTGGCCGCGACTTTATGGAAGTGGAAACCCCAATGATGCAGGTGATCCCTGGCGGTGCGTCTGCACGTCCGTTTATCACGCATCATAATGCGCTGGATCTGGACATGTACCTGCGTATCGCGCCAGAGCTTTACCTCAAACGTCTGGTAGTCGGCGGTTTTGAGCGCGTGTTCGAAATCAACCGTAACTTCCGTAACGAAGGTATCTCCGTGCGCCATAACCCTGAGTTCACCATGATGGAACTCTATATGGCGTACGCGGATTATAAAGATCTTATCGAGCTGACCGAGTCGCTGTTCCGCACCCTGGCGCAGAACATCCTTGGTAAGACTGAAGTGCCGTACGGTGACGAAATTTTCGATTTTGGCAAGCCGTTCGAAAAACTGACCATGCGCGAAGCGATCAAAAAGTACCGTCCGGAAACCAATATGGCGGATCTGGATAACTTCGGCAGCGCGAAAGCCATTGCTGACAGCATTGGTATCAAGGTTGAGAAGAGCTGGGGCCTGGGCCGCATCGTGACCGAAATCTTTGAAGAAGTGGCCGAAGCGCACCTGATTCAGCCAACCTTCATTACCGAGTACCCGGCGGAAGTTTCCCCGCTGGCACGCCGTAACGACGTGAACCCGGAAATCACCGACCGTTTTGAATTCTTTATCGGTGGACGTGAAATCGGTAACGGCTTTAGCGAGCTGAATGACGCAGAAGACCAGGCACAGCGCTTTGCTGATCAGGTTGCGGCGAAAGATGCAGGCGACGACGAAGCGATGTTCTATGACGAAGATTACGTGACTGCGCTGGAACATGGTTTACCGCCGACGGCAGGTCTGGGGATTGGTATCGACCGCATGGTTATGCTCTTTACCAACAGCCACACCATCCGTGACGTGATCCTGTTCCCGGCAATGCGTCCGGTAAAATAATCGCTCAGCGATAACAAAAGCCCCGGCGTTAATCGCGTCGGGGCTTTTTTATTGCTGCAATCTGGCGGCAAACCGGCGGAGATTATCCCGTCCTTCACCGGGCGACGCTTCGCTGACCATCCATGGACTGAAGGCCCATGGCGTTACGTCCAGCCCCTGTAATAGGGCATCGAGGTCAACCCATTGATACGCCATGACTTCATCGGGGTTGGGGACGACTTTACCGTCAATCCGCGCGGCATAAACCGGGCACACTTCATTTTCGACGATGCCGGATGGATCGGTTTCACGGTAACGAAAACCAGGATGGATGGGCGTAATGTTGTCGACGCGTGTGCCGATTTCGAAACGGCAGCGGCGGTGTATCGCCTCTTCATCGGATTCACCCAGTTGCGGATGACCACACACTGAGTTGGTCCAGACACCGGGCCAGGCTTTTTTGCTCAGTGAGCGGCGCGTGATCAGAAGCTGGCCCTGCCGATTGAAAATCCAACATGAAAAAGCCAGATGTAATGGGGTGTGGGAAGTATGTGCGGCGTATTTCTCCTGAGTGCCAGTCACCTCTCCCTGGTGATTAACCAAAATGACGTGTTCTTGTAGACCCATAACGACTCCAGTACTGAGAACGCCGGATGGCGCTGCGCTTACTGCGGACCACGGGAGGGCGATCCCACAGATCCGATAAGCGCAGCGCCACCGTGCGAACCCAATTATACCTGACTATCAGGCAAACAGCTTTGCCCAGAGAGCGGAAAAGGGCATCACCAGTACCAGACCGGGTAGCATATTCGCCACCGGGAAGGGTTTGATATTACAAATGCGCAGCCCGGTTGCCACCATAATCAGGCCGCCAGCACAGGAGAAATCGCCCATCATATCTGGCGTTATTATATGCACGATGTAAACCGCCAGCGTTGCCAGCGCGACCTGTACGGCAATCAGTGGCAGACCGATGGTCATCACCGAAAAGCCCAGCATGGTGGCGAAAATGGCGGCGGTGAACAGATCCAGCACTGTTTTGATATACAAAATGGACGGATCGCCGGTCATCCCTTCATGCATGGCGCCGAAAATCCCCGTTCCGCTGGCGCAAAACAGCACCAGAATCGCGACGAATTTTTCCGTAAATTCATCGTGGGTTAACCCCTGTACTGGTGGGAAAATCCGGTTAATCAAGCCACGGGTAGTGCCTGCCGCTCTGCCAATCTGTTTTTCAAAGAAGAAGGCTTCGCCAATCACCGCCCCCAGCACCATTGCCAGCACTACTGCCGGCATAAATTTCACTTTAATCACCAGGTTGATGCCAAGCCCAACCGAGCACAAACCAAACGTCAGCGGCAATGCCACTTTGACCCGATCGGGGATGCGGGTGCCAACCACTGAACCCAGCAGACCGCCGACAATCACTGCGGCGCCGTTCACATAAGGACCGATTAACATAATGTTTCCTGAAAGATTACGCGTTATAGGTGAGGTGTCCCTCACCCCAGCGCGGGAGGTTTTTTACATCAATACCAAACAGATCCAGTGCGCGACTGACGCTGTGGGTAATGATCTCATCTGTGGTTTGCGGGCGCTGATAGAGCGCCGGAACCGGCGGGAAAATAATCCCGCCCATTTCTGTAATGGCCTGCATATTGCGAATGTGCCCGAGATTCAATGGCGTTTCGCGCGCCAGCAGCACCAAACGACGGCGCTCTTTCAGCACCACATCGGCGGCGCGGGTTAGCAAGTTATCCGTCAGGCAGTTTGCAATGGAACTCAGCGAACGCATGGAACAGGGCGCGACAAGCATGCCCATGGTCTTAAACGATCCGCTGGAGATAGCTGCGCCGAGATTGCCGATAGGGTGGACCACATCCGCCATCGCCCTCACGTCGTCAAGCTGGTAATCCGTCTCCAGCTCGCAGGTTTTTTCCGCCCCTTTCGAGATAACTAAATGGACTTCAAGATCCTGCGCGCGTAGAAGCTCAAGTGCTTTCACGCCATACTGAAAACCGGAAGCGCCGCTAATACCGACAATGATGCGTTGCAGTGTGGTCACACCTTTCCCCTTACTTGAAATCTGGCAGGAAACGTTTTACATCCACCTCTTTGAACTTCGAACGTTCAAAGTGGCTTTTCAGATGGAACGGCACTGTGCAGTCAAAAATGGTTTTGCAGGACATCCCCTGCTGCAGAATGCTTGGGCTGTAAGCCGGGATCTGCGACGGATCAAGCGGATGGCAACGCACACCTGGGATCGTCACGGTATCCACATCACCCTGATAACGCGTCTGCATGGCCCACAGCACATCGTCGCTGTCAAAAATATCCACGTCTTCGTCGACCAGAATCACGTGTTTCAGCTCCGGGAACGCAGAGAATGCCAGCAGCGCGGCTTGACGCTGACGGCCTTCATCCGCAGGGGAGAATTTTTTGAATTGCATCACCGCCAGCAGCTTGCCGCCGCCTGCTGAGTGCGCAAACACGTTAAGCAGTTTGCCCGGCATTGCACGGCCAACCATATCCAGAATGCTGGCTTCGGTCGGGATACCCGCCATGTTGACATGTTCTTCACCTGGACCCACGGTCGTGCGCCAGATAGGGTTGTAGCGATGGGTTACTGCTTTCACTTTGATGACCGGTAGCGCTTCTTTCGCTTCGCCGGTATAACCCGGGAATTCAGGCATCGCTTTACCGGTATCGGTGTTCTGATCTTCACGCAGACGCACGTTAGGCAGCAGCTCGCCTTCGATAACGATCTCCGCATGCGCAATCGCGCGTTCGTTGATGGTTTTACATTGCACCATTTCGACTGCGTGACCGCGCAGCGCACCGGCAACGCTCAGCTCGTCGTAGCCCAGCGGTGTGGTAGGGGGTTCAAAGCAGGCGGCAATTTCGATTGCCGGATCGACGCCAATGCTGATGGAGATCGGCAGCGGTTTACCTGCCGCTTCGGCTTTCATGCGAAATGCGTCAATATGGCGGCCCGGTGTGAGCCACATCGACAATTCATCGCGGCTCTGAACACACAGACGATGAATGGTGATATCGGATTCATGGGTTTCCGGATCGGAGGCGTAACACAGACCCATGGTGATGTACGGACCAGCATCTTCTTCGGTGTTGGTCGGTGCTGGCAACAACTTGCGCAGATCGAAATTCGCGTCGCTGGCAAGGTGCACCACTTGCTGGCAAACGGCGTGGTCTTGGGTGACGACCGGAGGGATCGGGTTCTGTACGGAATCTTTTAGCAGATGGCCGAGTTTTTCCGGTTCGCAGTTAAGGAAATGGCTGACACGTTTGCGTGAACCATTCAGGCCAATTGCCACACTGATGTCCTGAAAACCTTTCACTCTGTTAAACACCATCACCGGGCCGTTCTTACATGTCGGACGCTGGCAAGTACCGCCCGCGCCTACGTAGCGGTAAACGCCGGAGAGCTCTGCGTGCGGGTCAACTTCGGTGTCGGTTTCGACATATTCGCCGGGAAATGTCTTTAATAATTCAAGAGCAGAGCGTAAATCGGAAACGCCGCTGGCATTATTATTTTTTCTGGTTGACATGGTCTTTTCCATTTTTTGATAGGGATTTACTTGCTGTGCTCACCTTATTTTTATGTTGCCGATTAAACAAATACCGTTTTCCTGATTCAGACCAGATCAAAAAAGTACTCTTTATATAATTGTTAATTTAACGTTGGTGAATTGATTAAAGCCGCGGACTTTTCCTTTGTCACACTAAGTGGGATACTGAGCATTCGGGTATGGCGGAGAGATGTTGTATGGATTTGAAAAGATTGCGTTATTTTTGTCGCGTGGTGGAGCAGGGCTCAGTAAGCCAGGCGGCGAAAGTGCTGAATATGGCACAGCCTCCGCTCAGTAAACGGATCCAGGAGCTGGAAGAAGAACTGCAAGTTTCGTTGTTTACCCGTCAGGGAAATCGTATTGAACCTACCGAAGCCGGTTATTTTCTTTATCGTAAAGCCTGTGAAATATTACGTCAGGTGGAAGATACTGCACGCGAAACGGTGGCGATTGCCAATAAAGAGAAATTCCAGTTAAAACTTGGCTTAACACATCTTTTTCAATCCTATTTTAAGCCATTGTTGTTGGAGCTTTATAAACGCCATCCCGACGCGGAAATTAATATCTCGGTCACCGATTCCAGCCATTTAGAAACCATGTTGAATGAAGGCACTATCGATCTGGCGATGATTCAGCGACCCTATCGCAGCGAAGGTTTTGATTATGTCTCGTTCGATCCCGTCCGGTTAGTGGCGGTGATCAGTAAGCAGTGTTTGCCACAAGCCCCCGTCAGCCCGTTTGATTATCAGGCGTTGGCGGCGTTTCCGCTGGTGCTGTTACACCGGGCGAAAGATGCCGGAACCTATGAAATGCTGATCGATTTATTTCGTAAAGCGGGCGGCAATCCGAAGGTGATTATGCATATTACCCAGCCAGGTGTGATTCTTGAGTGGCTGGAATCCGGACTTGCGGCGGCGACGCTGTTGCCTTCTTCAGAAGTCGACGCCAGCAAGCTGTCGCAATGTCACGTGGTGGAGGTTTTCCCGTCGCCGCAGGTCTTTTATCCGGCCCTGGTGAAGATGCCAGCCATGCCCTATTTGCCGGAAATTATGGAAATTATTGCCCAGGGATACCCGATTCCGCGTCATCCGGCGTGAAAGGGTTGGCATCCCATCGGTGGCTGCTTATCATAGGTCGCCTTTTATTTTATTTGAGGAACTGTTTTGCGTGCAGGACGCCTGATGATAAACCCGTTGCGCAGGGTGATGTGCCTGGCAATTATATTGCTGATGGCAGGCTGCGCCGGGAACAAATCTTCTGTTGGCAGTTATTCCGGCGGCGTTTATACGGTGAAGCGGGGCGATACCCTGTACCGTATTTCCCGGATAACCGGCACCAGTATTAAAGATCTGGCTGGCATGAACGGCCTTTCACCGCCCTATACCATTGAAGTCGGGCAGCAGTTAAAAGTGAAAGGCAGTGCGAAAACGGCCTCTTCCTCGGGTAAAGGCAGCGGCAAAACGGCGAAAGTCGTCCCCTCTTCTGCTGTGCCGCAATCTTCCTGGCCGCCAGTAGGTGACCGTTGCTGGCGCTGGCCGACGACCGGGAAAGTGGTCATGACCTATTCCACCGCAGAAGGTGGGAATAAAGGGATCGATATTGCCGGTTCGCGCGGGCAACCGATTTATGCCGCCGGGGCCGGGAAAGTGGTGTATGTCGGCAACCAACTGCGTGGTTACGGCAATTTAATCATGATTAAGCACAGTGAAGATTACATCACCGCTTATGCCCATAACGACACATTGCTGGTGAATAACGGGCAGAGTGTGAAAGCGGGGCAGAAGATTGCCACCATGGGCAGCAGCGATACGGATTCAGTCAAGCTGCACTTCCAGTTGCGTTATCGCGCGACGGCTATCGATCCGCTGCGTTATTTACCTCCGCAAGGTAGCCCACCGAAATGCTAATAAAGCACGCTAACAGGCGCTGACTGGCCTGTTAGCGCGTTATTGCGCCGCGAATTAATAATTCTGCGTATCCTGGCCGTTAAAGATATTTGCCCGGCTGGTCGATGATTTACCGTTGCTGTAGTGGGTGTCCTGCCCACCAAAAATATTGGCGCGGCTGGTTGAGCTATCGCCATTACTGTATTGCGTGTCCTGGCCGTCAAAAATGTTCGCGCGGCTGGTTGAACTGCTGCCGTCACTGTTTTTCACATCCTGACCGCCGAAAATATTGGCTCGGCTGGTTGACGTTCTGCCGTCGCTATATTGGACATCCTGTCCGCCGAAGATATTGGCCCGACTGCTTGAGGTTGTACCGTTGTCGTAGCGGCAATCTTGCCCGCCAAAAATGTTTTCCCGGCAACTGTCCGCCAGTGCGTTGTTGATGGAACCCGACACCAAAACTACGCCTACAAAGATTGCCTTAACGTTCATCCTTTTCCCCAACCAATAAGTAGTGACTACGCAGGATATGCTATTCCTCGTAAAGCGAAGCGGGAGGTGGTGTTGTCCTAATTATTGTCAATTTAGCCTGGGAAACGCAAAGACTTACGGGAAAGGCGTAGCGCAGAGAGGATGTCTTCGTAATGCCGGGCTCAGCGGCGTCGATGTGCGGGTTGCACAAATGGGGAGGTGTTTAAGCCGTGAAGATTAACTGCTTAAAACTCCAGCGGTTATCAGCAAACTCACCTTGCTCTGTCGCCGTAACGGGTTATAATGCCCCTCGCACCTCACCGCGGGCGTAGTTCAATGGTAGAACGAGAGCTTCCCAAGCTCTATACGAGGGTTCGATTCCCTTCGCCCGCTCCAGAATTCTCCTGACGTCTTAATTCCCTCATATTTTCTAAATCATACGTGACAGCGCATGAAGCATTATCTCCGTTGCTGGCTTTTGGGGCTTCTTCAGGGGTGATGATAAAGAAAACCGCATTGAGTGGCGAAGATACCTCTCATGAGGCGGCTATTCTTAAGAACACCGTGATAGATGGCCCGAACATCCAGGGACGCCTTCTGATTCTTGTTTATTCAATTTGTAGCGTTTCCTGCGCTCGTCTGGTTAAAGGTTCGTGATATAGCCCGTTGGATACTGTTTCCTGTGACTGTTTTGGGCAAGATCGGTCAGGCAAATTGAATCGCCTTCGAGCATATTAAGCCGCACGGAGGAAGCCATGAGTGATAATAAAACTGATAGTTACGCCAGACGTTTTAAACAGGTCTTTGATTATATTGACAATCATCTCGATGACGCCTTGTTACTGGAAAAACTCAGTGAAGTGGCTCACTTCTCGCCATTTCACTTCCATCGTCAGTTTTGCAGTTATTGTGGGATGCCACCTGGTCGTTACATACAGATGATGCGATTAAAGCGCGCATCTTATCGGCTGGCTTTTAATCCGTTAGAGAAAATCACTGATATCGCGTTTGACGCCGGTTTTCAGCATTCTGAATCATTTAGCCGTGCTTTCAGGCAAATGTTCGGTCTGTCACCGACGCAATTTCGCCAGCAACCCCCTTGGGTGGATTGGCATAAGCGCATATCCGAACCTTACAAAGCCAGGAGACAAACAATGCAAAGCCAGGTCAGAATCATGAATTTCCCCGCGACATCAGTCGCAATGCTGACGCATTCTGGAAAACCGGAGCTGATAAACGAAACTGCGGCTCGCTTTATTGAATGGCGAAAAAGCACGGGTTATTCACCTGTTGCCAGCAGCCAGACATACGGTATTGCACCACACGATCCAACCTTAACTGCGCCGGATGAATTTGAGTTCCATATTTGCGGAACAATAACGTCACCGATTGCGGAAGACAATCGCTTCGGGGTGATAAATAGTGTTATTCCTGCGGGTCGATGTGCGGTATTACGCCATCAGGGAGCGCATGAGGCGTTAACCGGGTTGGCAAAGACGCTGTACCGTGACTGGTTGCCTGAGAGTGGAGAGGAACTTCGCGATTTCCCGCTTTTCCTTCATTACCATAACTTTGTGCATGAGGTAGCGGAACATGAATTACTCACGGATATCTATTTGCCGTTGAAGTGATTCAGGATGCTGTTCGGGGGTAGGGGCAGAGGGTGTGCTGCCCTGCTTAATGTGATATCACTAATCGGGTTAATGGCTTGCTGATGTCTTGAAGGGCGATGTTTAACCACCAGGAAAGTGGCTCCTCTCGCATTTGCGAAAAAATGGACGCCAAGCCATTAATGCATCTTGAAGTTTATTAAAGTATTTACTGAACTTGTCGATAAGCTATTTACTTACGCCCATCATTACTGCTGAAGAGTTTGTAATCTTTTATGTATGACAGAGTGCATGGGCAATAAGATAAACCTCAATGGGTTCGCACAATAGGGACTTTCCCCATGATCAAAAAGAGTATTTTTTTATTATTATCCGTTATCGCCAGTTCAAGTTTTGCTGCGAACACTCCTGCTCCTGTTCCTTCTGATGCTTGCCACTTTCTTTCAAAAATGCCTTTCATTAAAACGCCGTCAACCTATAAACCTTACTCAGAAGGTAGCGAAGATTATACGTGTGGCACACCCTATTTTGAAATAGAAACACCGAACAGTGGCGACACGTTGAACAACAATATCGCTTACTATGTGTCCGGTGATGAAACCAAAACGAAGAAATTGATGCTCATGCTTAATATGAACAACCAGGACCCGGATGCAGTCAAAATTGCCAAAAGCTATTTTATAAACGGGTCATTTGAGATAATGAAAAAGATGTTTCCCACTTCACCTGGAAAAGTTGCCAGGATTGTGGGTTCGCTAACTGACGGGAAATACGGTGAATATGCCGTCGATGGATGGAAGGTGTCCTCAGAGAAAAAAGTTTGGCCGACAGGTAGGGGATATGAGCTTCGTTTCACGGTGACACCTGATTAATTATGAGTGCGGCGATGTTACGACAGACGGCTAAGCTCGCCGAAAGTCGGGATTCATTTCACGTGTAAAAAATACGACCAAACTTAGTGACGTGCTCACGCCACAATACCACCGTCCGGGCATCAAGTTGTTATTGCCCGTACCCGCTCTGGTTCTGCATTGCCAGGTTGGGGGCGCTCTCATGAATTCTTCCCTTAAAATGGTGCTCACAAAGAAGGTCGCTCTCTTTTGGGGAAGATATATTTATTACCTTGGGTACGCGATGGCTATAATGGCCATCCAACAGGTAATGAGCAAAACTCGAAAACAATACAACTTATTGCCAAACCTCAAGACCGCATTCAATGGGCGTATATCTGATGGACGAGCGCGACGACGAAAAGAAAGTCATTGATTATCTAATGGAACGCTACTCTATTAGAGAACACTGGTTCAGGCCTGGATTTAAGCAAATTACCAAAGAGTGGACACTGAACGATGATTTCCGGCTTGTACCAGAAGACGCAGAAGACATGCTTTTGGATGTGTTCACGCATTTCAATATTGATTACAGCAATATGGATACCCGTAACTATATTGAATATGTGTACCCGTTCTGGCAGAAGAAACCAAAAATAAAAATCAAGCCGCTTACCGTTGAGATGATTATTGAATCCGCCAGAGCGGGTCGTTGGCTGTATGATTGATGGTGGGAAAAGAGAGCATGCTGGTTATATCGCTGGGGGGGGATTAAATAGATACCTGATATTGCTGTAGCAATAATCGGGTTACCCAGGGTTATTGATACCGCATCATCAGAACGAAGGGATTGCTATCACCAAAGAGGCGGGTCACTTCAAGGGCAAGCCGAAGGATACCGTGCGACCTCACATCACACCGGAGCACTTTAGCTGTGTGGGGGCCGTTCACTTACGGTCCAAAAGTGCCTGGATTATCCGTGGCGATTCAACATTTATTGCTGTACACATATATGATTTTTCAAATGTGTTGATTGCTTTTATTCATTTGCAGCGTATTCTGTCTCCCTATGATCAGGAGGCATAATGTCACTTACTTCTCTGCAACTTTTCAAATATCTCTCTGATGAAACCCGTCTGGGGATCGTTCTCCTGCTCAGGGAGATGGGTGAGTTGTGCGTGTGCGATCTTTGCACCGCACTGGATCAATCGCAGCCCAAGATATCCCGCCATCTGGCTATGCTCCGGGAAAGCGGGTTGTTGCTGGATCGCAAGCAGGGAAAATGGGTGCATTACCGCTTATCTCCGCATATTCCTTCGTGGGCGGCTCAGGTTATTGAGCAGGCCTGGTTAAGCCAACAGGACGACGTACAGGCCATCGCCCGTAAGCTGGCATCGGCAAACTGCTCGGGTAGCGGCAAGGCTGTTTGCATCTAAAATTTGCCTGAACATATATGATTTTATGAATGTGAGGTAGTGGCGATGAAAACGTTAACGGTGTTTGATCCGGCGATGTGTTGCAGTACTGGCGTATGCGGTTCAGATGTCGATCAGGTTCTGGTCGATTTCTCTGCGGATGTGCAATGGCTAAAAGGGCGTGGTGTACAGGTTGAACGTTACAACCTGGCGCAACAGCCCATGAGCTTCGTTCAGAACGAGAAAGCAAAAGCATTCCTTGAAGCATCGGGAGCGGAAGGTCTGCCGTTGCTGTTGCTTGACGGTGAAACCGTCATGGCAGGGCGATACCCCAAACGGGCTGAACTGGCACGCTGGTTTGGTATTCCACTGGAGAAAGTGGGGTTGGCTCCCGCACGTTGCTGCGGTGGTGATTCTTCCTGCTGCTGAATATGTCAGGAGGACATATGAAATTTTTACAGCGTATCCCGCCTTACCTGTTTTTCACCGGGAAGGGAGGCGTGGGGAAAACGTCCATTTCCTGCGCAACGGCCATCCGCCTGGCAGGGCAGGGCAAACGGGTTCTGCTGGTCAGCACCGACCCTGCCTCCAATGTTGGTCAGGTGTTCGATCAGACTATCGGTAACACTATTCATCCTGTGGCAGCCGTTCCCGGACTTTCCGCGCTGGAGATCGATCCACAGGATGCGGCTCAGCAATACCGGGCCAGAATCGTGGATCCTATCAAGGGTCTTCTGCCTGATGACGTTGTTAACAGTATCAGCGAGCAACTGTCGGGAGCATGCACGACAGAGATTGCGGCATTTGATGAGTTCACTGGTTTATTGACAGACGCTTCTCTGCTGACCCGTTTTGATCACATTATTTTTGATACTGCGCCGACAGGTCACACCATCCGCCTTCTCCAGCTTCCCGGAGCCTGGAGCAGCTTCATTGACAGTAACCCGGAGGGGGCTTCCTGCCTCGGCTCGATGGCCGGGCTGGAAAAGCAACGTGAGCAATATGCACATGCGGTTGAGGCGTTATCTGATCCCGAACGTACCCGCCTTGTGCTGGTTGCACGACTGCAAAAAGCAACGCTGCAGGAAGTGGCCCGCACACATGACGAGCTGGCAACGCTTGGCCTTAAAAATCAATACCTGGTTATTAACGGTGTGCTGCCTGAAACCGAAACAGAAAGTGACGCCTTAGCGGCTGCGATATGGCAACGGGAGCAGGCGGCACTGGCTAACCTTCCGGCGGGTTTATCTGCGCTGCCGACAGACACCTTATTTCTTCAGCCGGTGAACATGGTGGGTGTGTCCGCGTTGAAGCGGCTATTCGAACCCCGTTTTGAGTCAGCATCGTTTACGGAAACGCACATTCTCCCCAAACCTGAGTACGAGTCGCTTTCCGGCCTGGTGGATGAAATCGCGCGCACTACACACGGTCTGATTATGCTGATGGGAAAAGGCGGCGTGGGGAAAACGACGATGGCGGCGGCTATCGCCGTCAGTTTAGCGGACAGGGGATTTGATGTGCATCTCACCACCTCCGATCCTGCTGCGCATCTCAGCGCAACACTCAACGGTAGCCTGAGTAACCTGCAGGTCAGCAGGATCAACCCGCACGACGAAACCGAACGCTATCGCCAGCATGTCCTTGAGACGAAGGGTAAGGATCTGGATGACGCGGGGAAACGGCTGCTGGAAGAGGATTTACGCTCTCCTTGTACTGAAGAAATTGCCGTGTTCCAGGCATTTTCCAGGGTGATCCGGGAGGCGGGTAAGCGGTTTGTAGTGATGGATACGGCACCTACCGGGCATACGCTATTACTGCTTGATGCTACCGGTGCGTATCACCGTGAGATTGCGAGAAAAATGGGCGATAAAGGCCATTTCACCACGCCGATGATGCAGCTTCAGGACCCTGATCGCACCAAAGTGCTACTGGTCACGCTTCCTGAAACGACCCCTGTGTTGGAGGCGGCAAATTTGCAGGCCGATCTTGAAAGGGCGGGGATTCATCCCTGGGGATGGATTATCAACAACAGCCTTTCCATTGCAGAGACTCACTCACCCCTGCTTTGCCAGCGCGCCCGGCAGGAGCTCCCTCAGATTGAAGCCGTCAGGCGGCAGCACGCTAAACGTATAGCGCTTGTTCCGGTACGGGCGTGTGAGCCTGCGGGCATCGAAAAACTCAGGGAATTAGTGGGTTAATTTTGGGGATATACAGGGCGGCAGCGTCGCCCTTTCAGGAGGATGTATGTTACTGGCAGGCGCTATTTTTGTCCTGACCATTGTTCTGGTTATCTGGCAGCCGAAGGGGTTAGGGATTGGCTGGAGCGCGACGCTGGGTGCGATACTGGCGCTGGTTTCCGGTGTGGTACATGTGGGGGATATTCCCGTGGTGTGGAATATCGTCTGGAATGCGACCGCCACGTTTATTGCGGTCATTATTATCAGCCTACTGCTTGATGAATCGGGATTTTTTGAATGGGCCGCACTGCACGTTTCCCGTTGGGGGAAGGGGCGGGGGCGCCTGTTGTTCACGTACATCGTCCTGCTCGGCGCAGCGGTAGCGGCATTGTTTGCTAACGATGGCGCAGCGTTAATCCTTACACCGATCGTGATTGCTATGCTGCTGGCATTAGGGTTCAGCAAAGGCACAACGCTGGCCTTCGTGATGGCCGCCGGGTTTATTGCCGATACGGCCAGCCTGCCGCTGATTGTGTCGAACCTGGTGAATATCGTTTCAGCAGACTTCTTTGACCTGGGGTTCACTGAATATGCGTCGGTGATGGTGCCAGTTGATATCGCCGCCATTGTTGCCACGCTGGTAATGTTGCATCTCTTCTTTCGCAAAGATATCCCGCCGACTTACGATCTGACTCTCCTTAAGACACCAACAAAAGCCATTAAAGATCTGGCTACGTTCAAAACCGGCTGGATAGTCTTACTCCTTCTGCTGATTGGCTTTTTTGTGCTGGAACCGCTCGGTATTCCGGTGAGCGCGATTGCGGCAGTGGGGGCCGTGATTTTGTTTGCCGTTGCAAAGCGTGGTCATGCCATTAACACCGGCAAGGTATTAAGAGGTGCGCCCTGGCAGATTGTGATTTTCTCGCTCGGAATGTATCTGGTGGTTTATGGCTTGCGCAACGCCGGGCTAACGGAATATCTCTCCGGTGTGCTGAACATATTGGCGGAAAAAGGCCTCTGGGCAGCGACGCTGGGAACAGGGTTCCTGACCGCATTCCTCTCCTCCATCATGAACAATATGCCCACCGTGTTGGTAGGCGCATTGTCTATTGATGGCAGCTCGGCATCTGGTGTGGTCAAAGAGGCAATGATTTATGCCAACGTCATTGGCTGTGACCTGGGGCCAAAGATTACACCGATTGGTAGCCTGGCAACGCTGCTCTGGCTGCACGTACTTTCACAGAAGACGATGACGATCACCTGGGGCTACTATTTCCGTACCGGGATTATCATGACGTTGCCTGTGCTGTTTGTAACGCTGGCCGCGCTGGCGCTACGTCTCTCTTTCACTTTGTAATGAGATACTGATATGAGCAACATCACCATTTACCACAACCCGGCCTGCGGTACGTCGCGTAATACACTGGAGATGATCCGCAACAGCGGCACTGAACCGACAATTATTCATTATCTGGAGACTCCGCCGTCGCGCGATGAGCTGGTTAAACTTATCGAAGATATGAGGATTTCAGTACGGGCTCTGCTGCGTAAAAACGTTGAGCCCTACGAAGAGCTGAATCTTGCCGAAGATAAATTCACGGACGATCAGTTAATCGATTTTATGTTGCAACATCCCATCCTGATTAACCGTCCGATTGTCGTGACTCCACGCGGAACACGCCTGTGCCGCCCGTCTGAGGTTGTGCTGGATATTCTTCCGGATGCGCAAAAAGGCGCTTTTGTAAAAGAAGATGGCGAGCAGGTTGTTGATGGTGCAGGTAAACGCCTGAAATAACGATGACGGGGGCAACCGCCCCCAGATTCCTCGATGATCCTGCATCATGCATGGTGTTTCCCTGTATATCTTCCTCACAGGAATTCGTCGTCTTCCGCTTCTCGCGCCTTCCTGCGCATTATTGTGATCACGCTCGACTTTATACAAAGATATTCAAAAGGTTAATTAATCTGCCGAAAAATAACGCGTTAGTTATTAATTGGTTAAATTTTTAATAACCCAAAAGCGGTTAAGAAGAATATATATATCACTTCTATCGATTAACCTGCTGTTATCTCTTTCCGATAAAGAGATAAGGCGCGGTCTGAAACCCTACGACCGATGCTGTACCCGCCATATAAAACAACAATAGGTACTCCTGCCATGAAACTATCTCTTGCGCAAAAACTTTGGCTCCCTCTCATCGTAGCGCTATTGTGCCTGGCTGGAACACTGCTCTACGGTTCCCTGACGGTCAAAGACGACCAACTGACACTGCGGAAGAACGAGTTACTGCATGTTTCGCAACTGGCCCTCAGCATCGTGAAAACGCAGGCTGACATGGCTGATAAGGGATTGATTTCACAAGCGGAAGCACAACAGCGCGCCACTCAATTAATTAAGGATCTGCGCTATGGTGAAACCGGTTATTTCACGATCGTGAATAATCAGGCGCAGGTCATTATGCACCCGATCAATGCCAAACTGATTGGCAAAGGGCCGGATATTGCCGATGCCAACGGGGTTTATATTTTCCGGGATATGGTGTCAGTAACGCAGGGTAATCATGCTGGTTATACCGCTTACGTTTTCCCCCGCCCGGGTGAGACGAAAGCGCAACCGAAAATTGCTTACAACATTCCGTGGGCACCCTGGGGCTGGATCATTACCACCGGGCTGTATGTTGATGATATTGATGAAGCCTTTCTGGTGTCGCTCTACCAGAATCTCATTGAGTTTGCGGCGATCAGCATTCTGCTCTCGATCCTCGTCTACCTGATTAACCGGGGTACACTACGGACTCTGGGGGGCGAGCCACGTTATGCCGCAGATGTGGCAGCGCGAATTGCCGCCGGGGATCTCTCTCATCCGGTAAATAAAAAAGCGGGCGACAGTTCAAGCCTGATCCACGAAATGGGGGTGATGCGAGAGCAACTGACTGCGGTAATTGAAGATATCCGCGATGGTGCGGAAATCATCAACACCAGCACCCATGACATTGTCGCCGGAAACCAGGAGATTGCTTCGCATTCTGAACAGCAAGCCATGTCGCTGGAAAGAACTTCCTCCAGCATGGAAGAGATCACCGCAGCTGTAAAACAAAATGCGGAAAACGCCGGGCAGGCGCGCAAACTGGCGAGTGAAGCGGTGGATATTGCTTCGCGCGGCGGCGTGGTGATGCAAGGCATGAATGACACCATGAATGGCATTTCTGAAAGCGCCGGGAAAATTGCCAGCATTATTGAAGTGGTTAACGGTATCGCGTTCCAGACCAATATCCTGGCGCTGAATGCGGCGGTTGAAGCGGCAAGAGCCGGTGAACAGGGACGAGGGTTCGCCGTTGTCGCCGGTGAAGTGCGCAGTCTGTCATTACGCAGCTCTCAGGCGGCGCAGGAGATAAAAGGCCTGGTGGAAGAGTCCGTTGAGCGGGTCAATAACGGTTCATCGCAGATCAAACTTGCCGGTAACAACATCGATGAGATGATTGTCGCGGTGAAACGTGTGTCAGATATCATGTCGGAAATCTCCGTTGCCACCGACGAACAGAGCAAAGGGATCAGCCATGTTAACGAAGCGATTGTTCAAATTGATGCGGTGACGCAGCAAAACACCGCGCTGGTGCAGCAGGCGGTATCAGCGGCAAGTGCGCTGGAAGAGCAAACCCGGCGTCTGACGGAGACCGTCGCTTTCTTTAATACCGGCAGGTAATCCCCATCGAGTCATTAACGCGAGCCTGTGATTACCCAGGCTCGCGGATGTCACTCCCACTACGAAGCATCTTACGTATCCCGTTTGTCTTATTATCCCCATCGCCGGATGAAAACGCCTCTTCGCTGCTCTTACCGAACGATTCGCACAAAACAGCACTGTTTCTTTTATTGACACATTTGTGATCGACTTCAGTGCGTATCATAGTGTGTGTGATGACTGCCGCTATCGGGGCGGCACGTGATAATCAGGAGAGTGAGATGGTGTCAGATAACCCCAGCGTCGCCCTTATTGGTCCTGGCGCAATTGGAACCACGATTGTGGCGGCGTTGCATGAAGTCGGGCGTACGCCCACGGTGTGCGGGCGTACGGCGCACCCGCAGCTGATCTTGCGTGTCGATAACGAACATATTGTGGTACCCGGTCCGGTGCTGACTGAACCGGGCGACATTCACCAGCCGTTTGATCTGGTTTTTGTGGCGACCAAAACCACGCAACTGGCGGCAAGTGCGGCGTGGCTGAAGGTGCTGTGCAATGAAAATACCGTGGTGTGCGCACTGCAAAACGGCGTGGAGCAAAAAGCGCAAATTACGCCGTACGTAGCGGGGGCCGAAGTGCTGCCATCTGTCGTGTGGTTTCCCGCGCAGCGTGAGCCGGACGCCTCCGTCTGGTTGCGTGCAGCCCCCCGGCTTACCTTGCCGGATACGCCAGCCGCGAAACGTGTGCAGACCGTATTGCAGGGTACTCGCTGCGCTGTTGATCTTTCTCCCGATTTCATCTCTGTTGCGTGGCGCAAGCTGTTGCAGAATGCGGCTGCCGGGCTAATGGTGTTAGCAGGGCGTCGCGCCGGCATGTTCTCGCGCAACGACATCACCACACTGGCGATGGACTATTTGCAGGAGTGCCTCGCGGTTGCCCGTGCGGAAGGGGCTACGTTAGGGGATGCTGTGCCGCAGGAGATTGTGGCCGGTTTTCAGCGTGCGCCTGCCGATCTGGGCACCTCGATTCTTGCAGACCGCCTGGCGGGTCGCCCTCTGGAATGGGACATCCGTAATGGTGTGGTACAGCGGTACGGCAACAAACACGGTATCCCCACGCCATTCAGTGATGTGATTGTGCCCCTGCTGGCTGCCGGCAGCGACGGGCCGGGCTAAACGCCGCCGAGATAACGCAATACTGGCAACCCGGCGACATTGCTGTTACGTTGAAATCATGAACAAAAGATATTCCGTATTGATGTTTGCAATGAGCATTATTCGCACCACAAATAGTGTGGTGGGATAGCGTTCATCTCTGTTTCCCGCCAGTACGGCGGGAGCCTTACTGGTGACAACCTGTGAGGTGACTCAGTATGACCGCTCCCGTTTCCGTTGCTCGCCCGATGTTGCATATCCTGTGCGGCAAGATTGCCTCTGGCAAATCAACCCTTGCCGCTGAACTGATGACAGCGCCTGGTACCGTGATGTTGAGCGAAGATCGTTGGTTATCGCTTCTTTTTCGCGATGTTTTGCACAGTGTTCAGGATTATGTCCACTATTCTGCAAAGCTAAAACTGGCCATCAGGCCGCATGTCGTTGCTTTACTCCAGGCGGGCGTCAATGTGGTGCTGGATTTTCCGGCCAATACGCTGACCAGTCGACAGTGGCTTAAAGAGATAATTGATCAGTCTGGTGCCCACCATTTGTTGCACTACTTGCAAGTCAGCGATGACGTTTGCAAAGCGCGACTGCGCGCACGCAATGCCACAGGTGAGCATGATTTTGCCGCCACTGACGAGCAGTTCGAACAGATCACGCGCTACTTTGTGGAACCCACCGAGGCGGAAGGGTTTCAGATTCGCCGATATTGCTGAAAGGCTGTACAACCTTGTAGTCTGATGACCGGGCTATGCTTACTTGTGCAACACACATAATAATTGAGGCAATGTCATGGATAAGGAACTACTGGATGCGGGTTACCGCGTATACACCGGCGAGAAGATTGATGTGTACTTCAATACCCACATTTGCCAGCACGCCGGTAATTGCGTACGTGGCAGTTCGAAGCTGTTCAACCTGAAGCGCAAGCCGTGGATCATCCCCGATGAAGTGGATGTCGCAACGGTAGTGAACGTCATTGATACCTGCCCGAGCGGTGCCTTGAAGTACCGCCATAACTGAGTGAGACAACGCATGGACATTCTGGAAGGTCATAACAAGTTTTACGTGAACGACGCCGCAGGCAATCAGGTAGCGGAAATCGTTTTTGTTCCCACCGGCGAGCACCTAAGCATTATCGAACATACCGATGTTGATGAAAGCCTGAAAGGGCAAGGTGTCGGTAAACAGTTGGTGGCGAAAGTGGTAGAAAAAATGCGTGCAGAGCACCGCAAAATTATTCCGCTGTGTCCTTTCGCCAAACATGAGTTTGATAATACACGCGAATATGACGATATCCGCGCGTAATCATCTGCACCGGCATGAGCCGGTGCGTTTTCTTTTCACACGATGGCACCATCAATGCGGCAGGCAACAATAAAATATTTTTTAATTAATGCTTGCATCCCTTCTTCAGCCATGCGTTAATGCACCGTCGGTTTGATAACCATTATCTCCAGCAGTTCACTAAAGTCTTTCTCATCTCTAAGTACCTCCTTGCTACTTCTTTTTGGGTCTTCGCTTTACACTCTGAATAAAATAATGCTTCAGACCATTACTGCCGAAAAGGCTAAAAAAAACAGAAGGTAACAAGAATGTCTGCTAAAATGACTGGTATCGTAAAATGGTTCAACGCTGAGAAAGGCTTCGGTTTTATCACGCCGAAAGATGGCAGCAAAGATGTATTCGTACACTTCTCTGCGATCCAGAGCGATAACTACCGTACTCTTGAAGAAAATCAAGAAGTTGAATTCGCCATTGAAAATGGTGCGAAAGGCCCGGCGGCTGCAAATGTCGTTGTGGTTCGCTAAGGATTTAGAAATTACGAACCGTATTCATTTTCGCTGCCCGTGCTGTAGCGGGTCGCAATACCGGATTTCCAGTTTTGATGTAACTGAAAAGAACCCGGCTGGCGCGAAATGTATTTTTTGCAAATCTACAATGATTGCATTTAATAATTTCACCGCGTGGGTTCAGTCCTCTCAGGCACCACTGGATTTTCGCAAATAATAAAAATCAGGCCAGTTTACTGGCCTGATTTTTTTATTTCTGCACGACTGATCCTGCCATTAACATAATCATTTTTATCGAGCGATTGCTGGTCAATTGCCAGGTCATCTGGCGATAGTGCACTTCTCCCTGCTGCGGATGATGAAACACGCGCTCGCCCCCTTCGCGCACTACCACCTGCTGGCGCGACCAGAAGTCGCGGAATAACTCACTGTCATGACTGAGACCCTGCACAAAGTTATTGAGCTCCCGATCATGCGGATAGTGCATCGCGTCTGCACGCAGCTCCGCCACAATGCGGCTTGCGCGGCTCTCCCAGTCAGCAACCAGCTGGCGGGACAGTGGGTGGCGGAACATAAAACTCATCATATTCGGCTGTGGATCTTCGTCCAGCCAGCCGCTGAACAGCGCTTCGGCAGGCGCATTCCATGCCAGCATATTCCAGATTAAATCCAGCAGATAACAGGGGCAGGTCATCTGAGTGACGGTTGCCAACACCTCTTTTTCTACCGTGACGACCTGTTCTTCCTGCGGATCGTTTTGCATGGCCAGATGAAACAAGTAGCTGCGCTCGGTGGGTTTCATCTTCAGCACGTTGGCGATATTCGACAGGGTTTGCGGCGACACCACGATGTCACGCCCCTGTTCAATCCAGGTGTACCAAGTGGTACTGATACCGCTGAGCTGCGCCACTTCCTCCCGGCGTAATCCACGGGTGCGACGTCGCCCAAGAGCAGGCAAGCCAATATCCGCAGGCGCGGTGTTTTCCCGCTGCGAGCGCAAAAAAGCGCCCAGGGCTTTAGGGCCGGCAAAGAGGGTATTTTCCATGGGGGGTACTCATTAATACCAGTATAAGTGCTCATATTGTACCACTATAAAGAGCGTCTTATAGTCGCCAAAAAGAGGCTTTGTCGTGCTAACAGAAGGAAAGAAGAATGGCGGTTAATCATCATCAGTTAACGGAACAGCAATTTGGCGATCAGGCGCAGGCCTATTTGCAGAGTCAGGTTCATGCCCAAGGGGCGGATTTAGTCAGACTGGCACAGTGGCTGGCAGACGATACCAGTGCAGCCATACTGGATTTGGGTTGTGGTGCGGGCCACGCGAGCTTTGTTGCCGCAGGCATTGCCCGGGCGGTCACCGCCTATGACTTGTCGGAAAAGATGCTCGATGTAGTGCGCCAGGCCGCTCACGAACGTCATCTTGCAAATATCACCACCTCCCAGGGGGCAGCAGAAAAATTGCCCTTTGCCGATAGCAGCTTTGACGTGGTGATCAGCCGCTACTCCGCCCACCACTGGCATGATGTGGCGCAGGCTCTGCGCGAGGTGAAACGCGTGCTCAAGCCGGGTGGGAAATTTATCTTGATGGATATTGCCTCACCCGGTCAGTCGGTGCTGGACATCTGGCTGCAAACCATCGAAGTGCTGCGCGATCCTTCGCATGTGCGTAACTACTCGCCGGCTGAGTGGCTGCATATGACTCAGCAAAGCGGCATGACGGTGCAAAAAATGGCGACGGACAGACTGGCGCTGGAGTACAACTCATGGGTAGAGCGCATGAAAACACCGGAGGTATTGCGTGCCGCCATCCGTTATCTGCAAAACCACACCTCCGAAGAGGTAAAACAGCATTTCCGGATCCGCGAAGATGGCTCGTTTACGTCCGACACGCTGATGTTTCAGACGCAAGCCTGATCGCGCCCGCCACTCCCCCCGGCTGTGCTGATTGCCGGGGAATCTCACGTCACTTTTTAATAAACCAGCGGTAAATAAGTGCTTTTGCACAATAGTTCTCGTGCATTTTCTGCCCTAAAGTCAATTTCACATAGGTGGCTTTTGACAATTTACGCAGGAACAGAGGACGTATGAATAAATCACTGCTGGCGCTGATGTGCTGTGGCGCATTTTCATCGTTTACGGCGCAGGCCGCGCCTTCCCACTGCATACCCGAAGACTTTGGCGGCAAAGCAGATGCAAAAAACCTTAATACACACGCTATTCAGCAAGCGATCCAACAGTGTAGCCAGCGCGGCGGCGGCACGGTGGTGTTATCGCCTGGCGTCTGGTTAAGCGGCCCCATACAGCTACAAAGCAATATCACCCTGGAGGTTGGCAAGGGGGCGACATTAAAGGCCAGTAATGCGGAAGGGAAGTTTGTAGCCGCATTTATTGGTCAGCCGGCCCGCGCCAACGAAGCCTTTATTTTTGCCAGCCAGGCGCAGAATGTCGCCATCACCGGCAGCGGAACGCTTGATGGCGATGGCGAAAAGAGCTGGTGGCCCGAGGCGTTGCAGATCCGTGCACAGGTGCGCAGCGGCAATACCAACGCTTTTACCGACCGCTTTCCTGGCGTTCCGTTGGCAAATGGTGCTCCGCGCCCGTGGTTTGTGGAGTTTAACCAGGTCACCAACGGGAAGATCGAACAGCTTCACCTGACTAACTCCCCGATGTGGAATATCGTTATCCGCAATAGCGACAAGATTGCTGTTCACCAGGTCAGCATCAGCAACCCAACCACTTCACCGAATACAGACGGTCTGGATATTGTCTCTTCACGCAATGTTACCGTGTCGAAAATGGACATTCACACCGGTGATGACAACATTGCCATCAAGTCCGGTCTGGTGCCCGGTACGGCAGCGCCATCGCAGGATATCGCCATTCGCGACTCCATCATGCGCGATGGACACGGCATCTCTGTTGGCAGCGAAACCGCCAACGGCATCGGGCGGGTGACAGTCAGCCATGTCACGTTCCTCAATACGGAAAACGGTATTCGCATCAAATCGGCCCGCGATCGGGGGAACACGATAGGTCCGCTGGTGGCCGACCATTTGACAATGACCAACGTGGCGACGCCGATTCTGATAACCAACAGCTATAGTGGCCAGTCGGGTGCGCAGGGCAACACCTTGATTTCGGCGATTGAAAACGCAGCCGTTACGCCCTCGACGCCGAAAATTTCCGGGGTGGATATCTCCGGGCTCACCGCAACCAATGCCAACCATGCCATGATTTTTAGCGGATTGCCGGAGTCGGTCGTGCAGAATGTATCGTTAAAAAACATTGATATTGCAGCGAAATATGGTATTCAGGCGCGCTACGTGAACGGGCAGGGCCAAGACGTGCAGATTAAAACACAGTACGGCGCGGCGGTAGAGCAGGGGCTGCAAGTCACGCTCAAACTTAACTGATAGCACAGTGGTTTACGCGCCCGGTAGACGAAACGGCCGGACGCTCTGACTGTCAGCGTGCACGCTCTTGACCAATGACAAGGCGGGCAGGGGGTGACTCTCTTTATAATCTCCCGCGTTTCCCTTCTCACTGGTGTGGACCTATGGCTTACCAACTAAACCTTAACTGGCCGGAATTTCTTGAGAAATACTGGCAAAAGAAACCCGTTGTCCTGAAGCGCGCGTTCGCGGACTTTGTCGATCCGATTTCGCCCGATGAGCTGGCAGGCCTTGCTATGGAGCCGGAAGTGGACAGCCGCATTGTCAGCCACGTCAATGGTCAGTGGCAGGCATGGAACGGCCCGTTTGAGCAGTTTGATCATTTAGGGGAAACCGACTGGTCATTGCTGGCACAGGCAGTGAACCACTGGCATGCACCCTCCGCCGAACTGGTTAAACCGTTCCGCGTGTTACCGGAGTGGCGTTTTGACGATCTGATGATTTCCTATTCCGTGCCGGGCGGCGGCGTGGGCCCGCATATCGATCAATACGATGTGTTTATCATTCAGGGGATGGGCAGCCGCCGCTGGCGCGTGGGCGACAAATTGCCGATGAAGCAGTTCTGCCCGCATCCGGCATTGCTGCATGTCGATCCTTTCCCGCCGATCATTGATGAAGATCTGGAACCGGGCGATATCCTCTATATTCCGCCGGGATTCCCGCATGACGGCTTCACGCATGAGACCGCGTTTAACTACTCCATCGGCTTCCGCGGGCCGAACGGTCGCGACCTGATCAGCAGTTTTGCAGATTACGCGCTGGAAAACGATCTTGGTGGCGAGCATTACAGCGATCCCGATCTCACCTGCCGTGAACATCCGGGCAGAGTGGAAGATTACGAGCTGGAGCGCGTGCGCGGGATGATGATCGAGATGATCAGCCAGCCGGAGCATTTCAAACAGTGGTTCGGCAGCTTTATCACCACGCCGCGGCATGAACTGGATATTGCTCCGGAGCCGGATGACTATCCTGTGGAAGAGATTGTGGCAGCGTTGAAAGAGGGGCAGGTGCTTACCCGCCTGAGTGGGCTGCGCGTGCTGCACATCGGCGACAGCTTTTTTATTAACAGCGAGTGTCTGGAGACCGCCGACGCGCGCGCCGCTGATGCGCTGTGTCGCTATACCATTATCGGTCAGCAGGAACTGGGTGACGCTCTGGATAACCCGGCATTTGCCGCCGAGCTGACTGCGCTGGTAAACCAGGGATATTGGTACTTCGACGAGTAAAATGTTCGCTGCGGGCCTGAGAAGGTGAAGCCGCCATCTGGCACAGTTGCCAGGTGGCGTTGACGTTTCGGAACGTGCAATTAGCGGGCGACAATAAAGCGTTTGTCGTCGTCGATAAAGGTTTTCTCATCGGCGGCGGCGACGATATTGCCAAAATTCATCTCTGCGCGCAGTTTCCAGCTCTCCGGGATCGCCCATGTCTGGCGAACTTCCTCGTCAATCAGCGGGTTATAATGTTGCAGGTTAGCGCCAATGTTTTTTTCCGCCAGCGCCAGCCACACCGCATACTGGGCCATTCCACTGCTTTGTTCCGACCAGACGGGAAAGTTATCGGCATAAGCAATGTACTGCTTCTGTAAATGCGAGATCGTCTCCTGATCTTCAAAAAACAGTACCGATCCGGCGGCAGCAACAAACCCGTCGAGCTTATCGGAGGTGGCATGGAAACTCTCCGCCGGGATCACATTGCGCAACTGCCCTCGTACCAGCGCCCAAAAACGATCGTGTTCTTTACCCATCAAAATCAATGCCCGCGAACTTTGTGAGTTAAATGCCGACGGCGCCTGACGAATCGCTTCTTTGATTATCGCCTCCACCTTCTCTTCATCGAGCGGTAGCGCTTTACCCAGCAGGTAAATGGTTCTGCGCGCTTTGGCAAGGGCAAGAAAATCCTCCGGTGTGGCGCTGACCGGCAGGGTGCGCAACTCCAGATCCAGCGGGTTATGCGGCGTTGCCGGCTGAGGCTGGCCTTCCGTGCGAGCGAGCGTCGAATTCAAGATTTGCTGAAACGGGTGCATGGTTCACTTTTCCTGTTGTGCGCGTTAAGCCGGATTTTGTGCTTTATCAGAGCATGGGCCAGCCCATGTCGATCATACGAACAAACAAGATAAAAAGCGGTATTTGTGCCAAAAACAACCGGCTTCACCGGAAGGGCGGCGGTTAAAGCTGAAAGTTGCGGTGTTGATCACGCAGGAAGCTGTCCGCGCAGCATGCGTGGGGCTTCATCCTCAGACGTCCAATGACAGGGGGAATTGTGTTTCACGCATCACGCCATGTGCGGGAGCCTTGTCGTACCGGAAGAGGGTCGTTATCATTCCAATTTGTATGACAATATAAAAGAGGATCGCTGTATAAATTAATGCATATCGAATGGGTGGTGTGCGGTCAGTAAAGGTATGCAGACGCTGACCGAATGTCCCGTGTCATCAGTGATATATTTTCACGTTACTGGCGGGTTACTGACAAAATTATTCAACAACAGTAAGACGTTTCCCGGTTTTAATATATGGGATAAATGAAAATAACAGATTAGGATCGATAGCATCAATAACTGCACATGAATTAACCTTTTGCTTTATATGAACTTTTTTATGATTTTAAGACATTCCGTATGGATCAATTTCATTTTATTCTCTATTTTAAACATTAACCCTAAAGAAAATTTCTACGCGGTCGATGGATATGGATATAGCTCCGAATACGGAACAGCCCCCCTGGTCGCCAGGTATTGAGGAAAAAATGAAAGCAGAGTCGCACCATAGTCGTCTTCCTTTGCATTTGGATCCGCTATCGGAGCGCAATGTGCTGGTTCCACCGTTTGTGAAAACCATCGCCGTTCGCTTGTGCTGGGCGTCTTCTGTGGATGAAGCTGAGGCTTACCGTCTGCTTTCCTTACCTTATTACCATGATGAAGTCACTGAAGATGACCGTGCCCAGCTGTGCGCACGTTTCCCGTTTATGGCCGCTTTACGTGCGCCAACGGCGATTGCCGATTATACGATTTCGCTGGTGACGGTCTGGTTGTTGATTGAAGAGATGTACCATCGCGGAACGGTGTTGCCGGACGATATCATGCGCGGCTTAATGCAAAAAACGACAACCATACCGGCGCATGATTGTCGTAAAGATGAGAAAGAGTCTGCTGCCTGTACTGATGAGCAGCGCTGATGGATCACGCCAGTACGTTGTTATCGATAATGTATCGTTCCATATAGCGGGCAATGGCGTTGCGCAGGATCTCATATTTCTTACGCATCGGGTCGCTGCGGTGGAAAATCAGCACCACTTTGCGTTTTGGCTCCGGACTCACACAGCGCAAATAGCGAATGTTTTCATTGCCCCCCTGTTGCTGGGTAGAAAGCAGCGGGAAGAATGAAACGCCACGGTTAAACGCCACGCCACGACGCAGCGTTTCAAGTTGCATGGCGACAAAACGCGGATCGGGTTCCAGCTCGAACTGATAGCAATAACGCAGCACCTGGCTGTGCAGGCAGTTGCCGTCATCAATCATCAGGATCTTACTGTTTTTCAGATGCCCCATATCGATTTCACCCATTCGCGCCCACGGATGCTGTTGGCTTACGCCCAGTACGAGTGGTTCATCGAACAGCGGTAGCTCAACGTATTTGCTGGTATCTTTGTTAGAGGTCATGATCGCGCATTTAATGGCGTCGGACTCCAGCATGTTCAGCAACTGATTGGTTTGCGCTTCGTGAATTTCCAGTTCGATTTCCGGGAAGTTCTCGTGACATACCGAATTCAGATGAGAAAAGATATACGGTGCAAGTGTAGGGATAATGCCCACATCGAGCGTCTGCATCAGGCTCTGATAGTGACTGCTGCTGGCCATGTTTTTCAGCGCTTCGATCTCCCGCAACACCACCTGGGTTTGTTCGACCAGACGCAGGCCGGTCTGCGTGAAGCGGATCCTGCGTGTCGTACGCTCCAGTAGCTGCAAACCAAGCTCATTTTCCAGTTTACGCAACTGTGCGCTCAGCGTTGGCTGGCTGACATTACAGGCCTCCGCTGCACGTTGAAAATGTCGATGCTTGGCCAGCGCGACGAGATATTCAAGATTACGGATGTTCATTGTGATCCCCGGGGCGCAAGTTTCCGCTTGGTTGACGATCCGCGTGTAACAACGTGCTGTGTAAATGACGTGTTATTATTTTCAACTCTGTCATCAAGTCTCTCCCTCATGCTTGGACATGAGATGTGTGATTTTTATTATTCATTGTCATCCGGTTCGTGCCGCAGCCTGTAGAGACGGAAACGACATAACGAACCGGTGTTCCTGTATTGCCAGGCCGGTTATCGGTCAATTCTAAAAGGCATCCTGCCTGTTTTCTGCGCATTCCTGCGTCAGAGACTGCACTGCTAAAACATCACTAAGGTGCGCGGGCCAACGTAACCGGCGCAAAACTGCGTATTGCTGGCGACGAAGCGCCGTTACTCTTTTTTTAATGTGATGGCAAATAACGACAGCATATGCAGTACGGACAAATAATATCCCTCTCCCGGACGAACGGACTTATCCATATGCTGGTAATCGCCCATCGTTAAATCACGCACCGCCAGGATGCCGCCAGACATCGAGTAATTCGCATGTCCTTCCCCGGAGACATCCACCCACGCGGGCGTTTCGCTTCGGGCATAATTTGCCCAAAAATGACGGAAATTATCCGTCGAATGTTGTTGCGTTTCGCTCAAGCTTAAGTACAGCGGGATGCGAATTGCGTCATAACTAAAACGTGCCGGCCAGTTATCGGCAGGTATGACTTCACCATTATTCTTGACAAAAATCCAGTCGCTGGGCAGTTGCGTTTTACCAAAACGCGCTTTATCGAGTAAATTCAGGCTCGATTTTTTCAGCTTCAGCCAAATATCATTATGCTGATGTTGCCAGAAACTATCCCAGGCTGGAAAGATAAAGTATGAAGGATTAATAATATAGCCATCATCTTTAGTAAATCCACTCAAACCTGGCAGCAGTAAAGTGTGTGTATCTTGTTCAATAATCAAACAATTGATTAGCGCTTCTTGAATATTTTCAGAGGCGGTCAGATAACTCTGGTCATGCCACTTATTCCCGGCCAGTAATAATGCCCAGGCAATAAGTGTATCGCCGTCGCTGGCATTATTATCGTCAGTCACTTTGTGTTGTTGCGGATCATAACGCCTGGCAAATAACCAAAGTGAAGGACGTAATAATGTATTACGCGTCCAGCGCCATATTTTCTCAAAACTGGCGGGATCATCGTTCATCACCGCCAATAACATGCCATATCCCTGACCTTCCGAATGGCTGATATCGCCATTTTCATGGTCAACTATGCGGCCATCCTGGCTTAGGTAGTTCTGTTTAAATAGCACCCAGTTGCCGTCCTGACTGCGGGCTGAAAAAGAGGTCATGGCCAGCGAAAGCAATAAGCACGACATGAGCCAGGTGGTCCTTAACATGAGATTTCCTGTTGTGAAGATATGGCAGTTAACCGGGTAAAACGCCGTCAGGCGTTAAACCACTTCTGCAATGCGGTCAACGACTTCAGCCACCGGCGATAACGTCAGTTCATGCTGCAACCAGTGGCGGAACGCCGGACCGGTAGCGTCATGACGCAGGCCGTACTCCACAAACGCTTTCATATAACCGATTTTGTCGCCGCAGTCGTGAGACTTACCGGTCAGGGCATAAGCCTCAACAGGCGAGCGTTCAAGCAACATCGCAATGGCATCGGTCAGTTGGATTTCGCCACCCGCGCCGATAGGGGTTTTGCGCAACAACGGCCAAATTTCTTTGGAAAGTACGTAACGCCCAACCACCGCCATGTCTGACGGAGCCTCATCGACGGCCGGTTTTTCTACCATTCCCTGCACCTGACCGAAGCGGCCTTCCGCTACGTTTACACCGCCGCAATCCACCACGCCGTAGCGGGAGACGTCTTCATGGTTAACGCGCTCGATCATCAACTGGCTGGCGCCGGTTGTGGTAAAGCGGTTGATCATCGCCGCCAGGTTATCTGAAGAGAGGTCGCACTGGCTATCGTCGATCAGCACATCCGGCAGCAACACGACAAAGTCGTTATCGCCAATCAGCGGTTCTGCGCACAGTACCGCATGACCCAAGCCTTTTGAGTGACCCTGACGCACATGCATAATGTTCATGCCTGCCGGGCAAATCGTACGAACTTCTTCCAGAAGCTGGTTTTTCACGCGAGATTCCAGCAATGACTCCAGTTCAAAAGAGGTATCGAAGTGGTTTTCGATGGCATTTTTGGACGAGTGGGTCACCAGCACGATTTCACGGATCCCGCAAGCGTAGCATTCCTGCACGATATACTGGATAAGCGGTTTATCCACAATCGGTAACATCTCTTTGGGAATAGCCTTGGTAGCCGGGAGCATACGTGTACCGAGGCCTGCCACTGGGATTACAGCCTTTAACATACTTATTTCCTCTGGGAAAAAACTATTGCTGTTTGTAGTCGTTAAAATATCAACACACAACGGTGTTAATAATGCTACCAGGCTCATTAATGCCTGGAACCTGATAATTAATAAAATCATCACCGCCGCTCGCCTTAACCCGATAAAGGGCGGTGTCGGCAGCTTTTAATATTGATGAAAAATTCGGTCCGTGTTCAGGATAACTGGCAACGCCAATACTGACCGATAATTCCACAGTTTGTTGCAGGTACTGCAAATACATTGGCTGACGAGTGGCCTCAACAATGGATTGCAACACGCCACGACCCATTGGTTCATCCACACCATCAATATAGGTCAGGGCAAACTCATCGCCGCCCAACCGTCCGAGTAACGTCGTGCGGGAAATACATTGCTTCACCCGGCTTATAAAGCAACGTAACACCTCATCTCCCGCCGCATGCCCCAGTTCGTCATTAATGGTTTTAAAATTGTCGAGATCGAGGATCGCCACGACAATCTGCGCGCCACGCGCATTCGCTGCACGAATTTTCTTACGGCTGCGAATATAATAACCCTGGCGGTTCAGGGTCTTGGTTAATGCATCGTTATGCGCACGGAAATGCAATTTTTCACGAATCGTCATATGTCGGGTAATATCAAAACCCAACAGAATAAATGCGAATATTTCACCGTTATCATCACGACGCGGCATTAGTCTGGTGTCGAGCCATAGCCTCTCGCCGTTCTTTTTCTTCTGCGATATTTCCCCCTGCCAGTTATCGCCGGTTTGCTGTGCGAGTTTAATGGCCATCGCCAGAGAGATGATGGTTGTCTCATCTTCGGACTGAAACAAAACCTGGCCAATCACTTCGTCATGGCTAAAACCGGTGAGCTGGTAGAAAAACGGGCTGGCGTAAATAATTCGCCCGGATGTATCGAGAACCAGTGAAACAAAGGCATTGTCCTCCATATGGTTAACTGTTTCGATTTCCAGTGTTCTTCCTGAAACCACGATCTCATTAAACATTATGGTCACCTGATTGTTGATATATGGTGGAAATGCCCTTGCGAAATTATTCGCCAATGGCGTAACGGAAAATCAGCACATCTTCAGTGGCGTTGTCTTTCCAGCGCACGGGCACCTGATTGCCTGCGCCCTGCGACACCAACCACTGGGAATAGGCACCTTCCAGCACATAGGCGCTGGCACGACGCCAGCCCGCTTCATCACGGTATTCCGGTGCATGCGGCCAGGCGCAATGCAGCAGAATCAGCTCGCGCTGGGCGGGCGCCATCTTCACGAAGCCCCAGTTAAACAGCTCCAGCACCCGGTTGATGCTCGCTTCCAGTTCGCTGACGGTGGCTGCGTTATCAATGGGATACCACTGGGCCATCATCTGACCAATACGTCTCAAGGCGTCGGGATCTTTATCGCCACGACCTTCGGTGTATTCGTTGAAGAACAGATACACCAGATCGTGCCAGCCAGCCTGATAGTTGCGTTGTAAATAAGTGTCCTGATTGCTAAACATCATGTATCCCACGGTTTATTTGTTTTGATCGACGTAATATTTGAAATAAAACAACGCTTTACCTTCGTTATAACTGCCGAAGGTGTCATACCCCAGGTTTGCACCCAGAGCCAGGTTGTCGCTGAGGTGGTAGCGCGCATCCACGCCCAATGTGTAACCAATGCCGTTTTTCGACGTGGCTTTGTAAACTGCATCCACGTCGTCATCGGAACTGGCGTAACTGTTTAACTGCGATTGCAGCGTGTTGTGGCCCGGGAAGTAGTTACTCTTATCCTGTTTATAGGATTGGTAACCCACGGAGCCGCTCAGTGTCATATCCCAGTCGTTGATATGGCGAGTCAGTGACACCGGCAACGAGACCGCCATAAAATCCTGCGGGCTGAAATAGCCGCCCTGGCCGAGCGTGTAATAGCTGAGGTTACGGTCAAAGTTCATGTAGTTGACGTTGACCCCGACCTTCATCTCGCTGTCGTTGGTGCGCCACGGGCGCAGGTAACTGCCCGCCAGCATGTTGACCGAGTGGTTCGTCGGCACGTTAGTACCAACCCAGGTATCAAAACCCAGGCGGGTATAGAGACCAACCAGGTCGTTATCCCACGCAAACTGCGCGGACACGCCGTTACGGGTAATGCCCCCCCAACTTTCCCCGGTACTTTTATCTTTCACACCCACGTAAGAGAGCAGGCTGTCGGTGACCGCGCGGCGTTCCGCTTTCAGGTTCAGCGAGCTGTATTGCGTCAGTTTCGGTGTCCACTCCACGCCGCCGACTAAGCGGGTAAACTCGCCGCCGGTCGGCGTGCTGCCAACATCCAGCTTGTAGTTGTCGCCGCTCAGACTGAGGTTTGCCGCCACGCCGTTGGCCTGCTGGCTACCCTGGCTGGAGGCATTGGTCGAGGTCGTCGTGGTGCTGGTGCTGGCTGCGGCTTCCGCCAGTTTTGCCGCGTGCTCCAGCGCGCCGGAACCAAAGCGGTTGGCGGACTCTCCCGACATCTCGCCTGCGTTCAGTGCCGTTGGCGTGACGTTCAGGTTGATGCGCGTGCTGTCGCCCACCGCGCCGGAAAGGATCAGCGGCGACTGGATCTCATCTAATGCGCTCAGGCCTGACTCACCATCACGACTGCGCAGCGAGATACCCGCACTGGTCCAGGTGGCGCTCTTCTCTTGCAAGTCGCGCATCATCGTATTGATGCCGCTCATGGCGGTTTGTTGCGCCTGGCGAGTCGGCGAAGGCAGCGACATGACTGAGCTCAGTTCATCGCTGTCCTCCTCACCGCCTTGTTGCAGACGCCACTGCGCGGTGCGCAGCAGCGACATGGCACGCTGGTTCTCGCCGTTGGCTGCCGCTACACGTGCGGCAAGCAGCATATAATCCGCATCCTGACTGGGTTCCAGTGAAGCGAATGCTTTACGGGCATCGTCGTTATCGCCTCGCGCCAGCGCCAGGTTAACAATCCCGGTCAGTGCCTGCTTATCGCGCGGGGATTTACGCAGCACGTACTGGTAGATCTCCGTGGCTTTCTCATCCATGTGATCGGCCTGATAAATGCGCGCGACGGATAACAGCAGATCGGTATTGGTCGGATTGGCCTGTAGCTCCGGCATCAGCAGGTTCCACGCTTTGCCAATCTGGCCTTTCTCTCGCAGACGATCCGCGCGAGCAATCAGGTTGCCGGTACGAATCGCATTGATCTCTTGCTGGCTGGCGCCATTTTGCAGCGCCGGTGCATTGAGAATACTCTCCGCTTCGGCAAACTGACCGGCCTGGTTTAGCACGCGGATCTGTCCTGCATAGTCCACTACGGAGCCGTGCAGCCCTTGCGCCTGACTATCACGCACCAGTTGTAGCGCGCCTGCGTTATCACCACTCTGCATCAACATCTCTGCAAGACGACCCACATCCACCGGCGTTTGCGGCGGGTTGCGTTTCAGCGCTTGCAAAGAGTTGCGTGCTGCCGTGGTATTACCCAGACGCAGGTAGTTACGCGCAACATCCAGTTGCTGGTTGAGCTGTACACGGGTGCTCAGTGCCGTCATATCGGCGCTATAGCTGCTGCGCGGCAGACGAGCCAGCAGGCTCTGTGCGCGTGACCAGTCGCTATCTTCAGCGGCATAAACGGCTGCGGCGTACAGGGCTTCTTTGTTGCTGCCGCCACGTTGCGCCACGCCAGACATCAACGTGCTGGCTTGTTGCTTCTGCCCGGCTTTACGCAACGCCCGGGCATAATCCAGTTGCAGCCAGACGTTTTGCGGATATTTAGCGGATGCCGCTTGCAGGATTTGCATGGCGCGTGAGCTGTTCCCCTCCTGCAATGCCGCCTGTGCCGCTTTCCGTTCGTTATCGCCATTGTCCCCGACCGAGGCATAACGGGTACGCAGGTTAGCGGGCAAGGTGCGCAGCATGGCGTCGGCTTCCGCCTGTTTGTTTTGCTGTTTCAGTACCCACCACAATCCGGTACGGATGTCGGTATTCTGTGGGTGTCGCTCCAGTAACCGGCGGTAGACCTCTTCCGACTGCGGCAATTTGCCCTGACGGCGCAGGATGTCGGCGCGCAGCATATCGGCTGCTTGCTGTTGACTGGCGTCGTTAGTGGCGCTGCTGTCGAGACTGGCCAGGGCCTGATCGTAGCTGCCTTTCTGGCTCAGGTTTTTGGCCTGCGCCAGCGCACCGTAGTAACGGGCGTTGTCAGCATCTTTCGCCCACTGCACGCTGTTTGTGTTATTGGTGTCCTCTTGCGAGGCGCGGCGCAGATATTTTTCCGCATCGGCATAGTTATTCTGCCGTAATGCCACGTAACCCATCCCGGCCAGCGCATTGCCGTTGTTAGCGCGGTTTTGCAGCGCTTCGGCAAACTTATCCTTCGCATTGCCTAAGTCACCGCCATTCAGCGCATCGAAGCCCGCTTTGGTGGCATCGCCTTCCACGCTTTTGCGGTAGTGGTCCATCGGCGCGCTGTCTTCCGGGTGACGCTGTGCCCATGCGGTATACGCCGGGAGATCGGACGATTTCGCATCCAGCCACAACAGGGCCTGTTGCAGGGCCTTATCGGCGTTTTTATCATCCGCCGCCAGGCTGCTGAGCTGATTGATCCCTTCCCGACGCGTTTGCTCCTGGTAGGTCAACGCCATCGCCAGCGCCGTTTTGGTTGGCACATCATCCGGCATAATGCTGGCGCGCTGGCGCATAGCCGCCACGGCTTCTGGCCAGGTGGCGCTGTCACCCGCCATCGTCTGGTAATACTCCAGTGCCACGTCATCTGGCGGTGGGTTGCCGTTAAAGAGCGCACGCCATGCGGCAATCGACTCTTTAATTTGTCCACGACGCGCCAGCTGGCGCGCGGCGTTGAGTTTGTCCTGCGGAATGTTGCGCAGGGTGTTGGCGCTGGTCAACGCATTCAGGCGCGGATCTTGTGGTGAGATATCAGCGATTTTTTTACGCCAAATCTCAGACTGCTGAACGTTGCCCTGTTGCAAGTGATAGAGCGCCATCAGGTACATAGCGTCGATATTTTTATCATCGGCGGCCAGCACTTTTTGCAGCGCTTCCATCGCCATATCGTCATGGGCTTTGCTGTGCCAGTAACTGGCTTGTGCCAACAGTTTTTTTACGGCTGTGTCATTCCCCGTCGCATCGGCGCTATCAGCCGCCGCAGCCGGGTGGCTGGCACCCATCAGACACAGCAGGTAAAAAGCGTGCGTCAGTTGTTTACGCGTATTCATTTCTTCGTTTTATCCTGCAAGCGTTGACGCGCATGGCGCTGAAGCGAGTGAAACAACATTGGACCGGACACGGCGGCAATCAGGCAGGCAAGAACCACCAACCAGACAACATGCTCGCTCGTGAACCACAGTACGCGCAGATAGCCAGGCAGATTGCCGCTGACGAACTGTTCACCAACACGCCAACTGTGGACATCACCCGTATTGCTGACCGCGGTAAAATCGCCGCCGGCCGCAGACTGGAATGCCGGTTTAGTCATATCCTCAGACAGTTGCGCCAGTTGGTGGTTGTCCGTGGCCGTCGCCACGACCACCACGCGTTGCGGGTTCCACGGAGAGCGCATGCTCAACAGGCCGCGCCACTGGTTGTTGTCGCTGAGGTATTCCGCGGCTTCCCTGTCCGTCAGCGGCTGATTGCCGCTCAGCAGCGACAGCACACGTCCCACTGCACTGGTGGTGTTGACCTCAAGATTGTTGCCATTGAGCGTAAACGCGCTGCCTTGTAAAAGCGGGTTGAGCTGCTCGTTATTGCTCAGGTTGCCAATCGCCAGCACATCGCTATCGGTCAGTTGTTGCTGGGCGTCATCGTGCCCCGGCATGCCGGTATAGAGGTGCAGGAAATTGGCGGTGACGCCGGTATTACGGCCGGACTGCGCCATCAGATTGAGCAGCACTGTCGCTTCTTCCACTGTGGGATGCGCAGCCATCAACACCGTTGTGTGGGCCAGGTCGGCGTTACGCGTGAACGGGAACATCGCGCCGCTGAACCAGGCCAGATTCGGCAGCTTGCCGTAGTGCCAGGAGCGGCTGAAATCAAGGGTCGAGTCCCCATCAATACGGCTCTGGATGTTTTCATCCGCCATGGCGTTACAGGGTGCATTTTTCTGTGCTTTCAGACCAAACCAGAAGCCCAGTTGGTTGCTGCCGAGAATGGCGCGCGGATCGATATTCACCACGGCGCTTTGTTGACGTTGCGATAAACCCAGCATTGACATCACCGGCGCCAGTAGACCTTCTTTGCTTACCGGCAGTCGTTTCAGGAACTCGCCATTCAGGCTGACGTTCAGGAAAGACTCGTCGTCGTCAATCCAGTTTTTCTGCGCAAAGCTGTAATTAAGGCGCAGCGGTATGGCGGAGCCATCCCACATAAACAGGTCCGGCGCGGTGCGGAACGGCAAACGATTTTCGCCGTGCCAGACGCCGTGTGCGATCAACGCGCCGTCATCATTGAGTAATGAGCGAACCGTCACCGGGCGATCGGTGTTGATCCAGCGAGGAGCGTCATACGCTTCGCGTTGTACGATTTTCAGCGCCGGAACATCCAGTGTGTCACTATCTGGCAGGGCAGGTTGCGTCAGACGCCAGGCGGCCTGGCGGAGTTGCATTTCGTTATGTCCACTCACCACCAGCAGTTTGTAGGCCGGGTTTTGCGGGTTGTCGATAACTTGCAACGCTGCACCATTGCTTTGTGGGATCGTTACACCGCCAATCATTTGACCCGGTTTACCAATCAAAATGCCGTTGCCCGCAGGTAGCGCGTTGTACTGCACTTCGAAACGGCTTGGCCGACCGTTGCTCAGTGTGCCAAATTGTGAGGCGACAATGGCAGATGCCATCAGCACGTCGGCATCCGGGCTTTCCGGATAAGCGATGCTGACCGCCTGGTCTTTGGTTTGCTTCACGTCGAAGAACGGACGTGGGAACGTCCCCAGCGTTTTACGCACATTCAGCCAGAGCCCCTGATAATTTAGGGTCGATTCCGGTTGCAGTGTGACTTTGTAATCCGCAGGCAGCGGGCGCTGGCAGCTCCAGACGTTATTGATAATGTCGTCGCCGGTTTTCAACTGGAAGCTCAGGTTGTTACTGGAGGCGATCATCGACGCTGGCACATCCAGATTCCAGAAGCCTTTATCCTGTTGTAACTGATCCAGCGGGATCGCCCCCAGCGGCTGACCGTTGAGCATCAGTTGCAGGTTTTCACCGTTCACATCGCTACGGTTGACCTGCACATTAAGGCTGATATGCGCATCGGTGATCACCAGATCACCGGGCAGGTTAAAGGAGACGCCGTTTTGCAGTTGCATACCGGAGAGCGTCAGCCCACCGGTTGCGCCCATATCACCAAAACTGAGCGTGCTGGCGATGTTCTGATTACTGGCATTCGCTGGCGCAGGCGGCGGTGTCTGCGCCGAGGTTGAACCTTGCAACGTAACCGGCAGCGGCAGCTCAGGCAGCGCATCGCTGTCCGTCGAGAGCGCAAAGGCCGTGCCGTTTACTGAGCACACCAGCAGAGTGGCAAGTGCGATGGGGTTAAAGCGCATTGTTAACCTCTTTCTGTTTCTTCGCGACCGTGGCCATCTGGCTGTTAAACCCATTGGTGCGTTTTTTCGGGCCAAAGAACAGTTCATATACGCACTGCAAAATACCGATAAAGGAGATCAGCGGGCGATCAGGCGCATGCGGTGGACGGTACCAGGCATCGGCGCGGGAGAGTACGACGCGCACCAGCTTACGGCGTTCACTCAGCGGCAGCGTGTCAAACTCAAGGCGAATATCCCCCACGCCCATACCTGCTGCACGGATTGGCACATGGGCAATTTTACCACTGAGGCCCAGTTCGATTTGCACCGGGGTTTTGCGCGTCATATCTTCCCCTTTCACCAGCGCCACGCGTGCGCCGCCCATGGAGATGTCGAAGGTGCGGGTTTGCATCTGTGAGCCGTCGGTAAAATGGATCGTTACCGGCAGACGGGCGAAGATTCGGATGGTTTTGCGGATTTGCTTGGTCTCTTTTGCAACGGCAATAGAGGCCAGCAGAATAATGGTACTGAAGGTACCCCATGCGATGTTGAACAGGATCACGCGCGGGTCGATACCGGCGTAGTCATGCATAAAGTAGCGTACGCCAACCCAGATCATGCTGCCGACCATCAGAATGGTCGTGATGATCAGCGGACGAACGGTATGGGCGTCAAAGTAGTTTTTGTCGGTCAGATCGCCTTTATCCGTCACGTTGAACTTACCTAAACGTGGTGAAATCAGGCTTAACAACGTTGGCAGGATCAGGTGGAACGCCATCACCGTCTCGTAGATTTCGCCCCAGAACGCATAGCGATAGCGCCCGGTGATCCGCGAGTTGACCATGGTGGAAAGCACCAGGTGTGGCAGCACATAGGCAAAAATCAACGTTGCCGACGAGGAGATAATGTTGAGGTTAAACAACATGAACACCAGCGGCGACGTCAGGAATATCACGCGTGGCAGACCATACTGGAAGTGCAGCATCGCATTGAGATAACAGAGGCGCTGCGTCAGCTTCAGGCCACGGCCCAGCAATGGGTTATCAATACGGAAGATCTGCGTCATACCACGCGCCCAGCGAATACGCTGGTTCACATGCAGCGCCAGACGTTCTGTGGCAAGGCCGGCAGCCAGAGGAATATCCAGGAACGCGGTGTTCCAGCCGCGACGCTGCAATTTGAGCGCGGTGTGCGCATCTTCGGTCACGGTTTCTACTGCAAATCCCCCCACTTCGTTCAGTGCAGCACGGCGGATCACCGCACAGGAGCCGCAGAAGAAGGTGGCGTTCCAGTTGTCGTTACCCTTTTGCACCGGGCCATAGAACAGCGCACCTTCGTGCGGAACGCGTTTCGCCGCCGTCAGGTTACGTTCAAACGGATCCTGGGAGTAGAAGTGGTGCGGAGTCTGGATGAGGGCCAGTTTGTCATCGCGGAAGAACTCGCCAATGGTAGCCTGCAGGAATACGCGGGTCGCCACGTGGTCGCAGTCGAACACGCAAATCAGCTCGCCATTGGTCACTGTCATCGCATGGTTGAGGTTACCGGCTTTAGCGTGGCTGTTATCCGGGCGCGTGATATAGCCGACCCCAGCTTCAGCAGCAAAGTCACGGAACTCATCGCGCTTGCCGTCGTCGAGAATATACACTTTGACTTTATCTTGTGGATATTCGATGCACTGCGCAGCAAGAACGGTATCGCGAACGACCTCGAGACTTTCATTATAAGAAGGAACATAAATATCGACGGTCGGCCATGTCGATTTATCCTGAGGTAACGGAGCAATAGGGCGTTCTAATGGCCAGGCCATTTGAATATAACCCAACAGCAAAATCGTCCACGAATAAATTTCAGCAGCAAACAGTAAACTACCCAGCAACATTTCCAGCGTGGAGTCAAAATGCAGCGTCGTAGTTGCACGCCACCAGATATAACGCGTTGACATCAGCAATGAAAGTGTGAGCATTGCCAGTACGGCTTTCTTACCCTTTATTCGACCAAGAATGAGCACGGCTGCCATCACGCTAAGACCGAAGAGGTATTGCTTATCGCTGCCCATTGGGGTGATGATCACCAGCAGGGATAATGCTAACAACATCAGCGTGAATATAATTCCGATGATTTTTTTCATGTTTGTATCATCTTGCACAGAAAATAATAAAGGTACCCCGGCATAACAATGTTTCCGGTTACCTGTTAAAAATCATGACGCATTCTGCTGGCCATCAAATTAGTCATAGACCGATAGCATCACCTGCAGCAGGTCATGAAAAATTGTGCTGATTATTACCATGTGTGGATCCCACATGGCTGAACGGTATTATTTGCCAATTACCGTAAATAACATATCCAGCCGCACCGGATTACGTTCACGGACTTCAAATTCCGCCGGACGGCTGATGGCCGCAACGCTTTCCATAATCGTATTTGCCGGTGTGCTGAACGCGTTTGGTGCAGCGACCGGTGCCGGTTTGCTTTTCGGCCAGGAGATAGTGTTAGCCGGTACGTCTGCTGGCGCACTGGCAGGGCTCACTTCTTTGCGGCTGACAGCCGGGATTTCAGTGATTGCCGCTTCGTGTTTTTCGTCGCTGGCGTCGGAGGTGACTGCCGTTGTGGTTACTGCTTGCATAGTAGCACCATCTTCTTCATTCATTTCCTGGAAAGAGACACCGGACATTTTTAGTTTTCCAGCCAAAGAACCTAAATCATCATACATAGTATTTGCCTGACCCCGATGTGTTGAATACGAGCTATAATTAGCAAGGTTATCTTCTCTATTTTCCGGGTTATTCAGCGGAAACGTAATAAACCAGGTCTTTCGTTAAGATAAATTTCAGACATTCGGTTTATTTGAGAATTTCCTCATATACTGTCGGTGGGGAGCGGTTAAGGTCAAGTGACGATATCAATAAATTAGGATGCACTTATTAGGGTTTTCTATGAATGCTGGCTTTATTTATTACTGTGCGTCGAGACAAAGCCGCAGGTAGCACGGCGTTGCGGGGTGTGAGAGGTAAAATTTATCACATGGATTGTTAGTTAAACTTTTTATTAATAATTACCCGACATCAATTCTTCACAATTTATTCATAATTTCTCGATTTTTGTGCGCACTGTCTTTATCGGAAATTATTTTGGATTCTTTAGCGATTAATTAATGTTTATATATTGAGACCATCTATAAATCATCATTCTCTATTAATATAGCTGCTGAGTGATATTGAACCCTTTAATACTTTCAATTAGGATGTACCCGAACACTTCTTTAAGAAAAACGATTATGCATTCTGAAAATGATATTTTCGGCTCTCAGAATATGCTTGCCGCACTCGAAAATGTTCACGATGCTGTCGTACTACTTGATAGTACGGAAACCGTGTTTTTTTTAATCGCGCAGCTGAGCAATTATGGGGCTATCCGCGGATTTCGGTCCTCGGCTGTAAGGCGTCAACCATTCCGTTGTTTGGCGCTATCGATGTGCTGTCCTGCGAAGCAGAAAATGAGCAGGCACTGACCGTCATTACTGCAACCGGCGAAGAGACGTCGCTGGCGGCAACCATCAGTTATGACGGACCAGAAAATACGGGCGCACCTTGTCGTGTTGTGGTGCACATTGACCAGGAGCGTGTCACTAAACTTTCAACCTTTGACCGTCTGACTGGGCTGCCGAATCGTAGCGCGTTGCATCAGTATATCGATCAGATGATGACCAGTAGCGAGCATGCCCGCGCGGCGTTCTTCTTTCTCGACCTGGATCATTTTAAAGACGTTAACGATGCGCTCGGCTACGCCGCAGGGGATAACGTGCTGGTGGCCATCGCGCAGCGCCTGCGCACTGAGTTTTCCCGCCAGGGGTTTGTCAGCCACGCCGACAGCGACGCGTTTGTGCTGGTGATCCCGGATTGCGATAGCACTCGGGCAACCAGTATCGCGCAGAAAATTCAGGCGCTGTTCCGCATGCCGTTTAAAATTGCCGATCTGGCGTTAAATGTGACCGTCAGCACCGGTATCAGTCTGTATCCGGATCATGGCGTTTCACGGGATGGTTTGCTTAAGCATGCTAACCACGCGTCACATTTGGCGAAAGCGGCGGCCTCCGGCGGTTACCTGTTCTTCAGCACTGAGATGAACCAGGTGGATCAGGAACGGCTAAAACTGGCGGCGGCGTTGAAACTGGCAATCGCCAGCAATCTGCTGCATTTGCACTATCAGCCGCAGGTTTGGCTTAAAAATGGCGAGCTTTATGGGGTCGAAGCGCTGGCACGCTGGACCGATCCGGTTCTTGGCGATATTCCCCCCGGAAAATTTATCGCCCTGGCCGAAGAGACCGGCGAGATCGAGGCCATTGGTCGCTGGACGCTCCATGAAGCTTGCCGCCAGATGGCGGAATGGCGCAATAACGGTATTGATGTACCCGTGGTGTCGGTTAATCTGTCGCCGATCAACTTCTATAACAGCAGCCTGCCTAATTACATTTCGTATCTGCTCCGGCAGTACCGTATTCCGGCCAGTTGTCTGACCATCGAGATCACCGAAGGGGTGATGATGGACAAGCGACCGGAAACGATGGAAGTGATTTGCGCCGTGCGGGAGTTAGGTGTTGGGTTGTCGATGGATGATTTTGGCACCGGTTTCTCTTGCCTGTCCCGACTGGCGCATTTACCGATGACTGAACTGAAAATCGATCAGAGCTTTATGCGTGATTTGAGCGAAGGCAGCAAGATGAAAGCCATCGCCACCACGGTGGTCAAAATTGGTCAGAGTCTGCATCAGACGGTGGTTGCCGAAGGTGTGGAAACGGAACAGCAGCGTAATCAGTTACGCGATCTGCAGTGTGATATTGCGCAGGGTTATCTTTACTCCCGCGCGCTCACGGCGGCAGCGCTGGCCGGTTGGCTGCAAAGCAGGCCGCAAAGTGAAATGATTTAAGAGTGAGTTTGCACGGTAGCAGTGGCCCAGGCTTGAAAGGATAATCAGGCCGGAATAATTCCCCCGGTGCGCGTCCAGTGCCGGGGGATTATTTTTTGTTTCCCCTTCAGCAACGGAGTCAGATAAGTTTCTACTCTTTTACGACTTGCCCACTCAGGCAAGCCGAATAATGGGTATACATTATTCCCGCCTTGTTTTTATAAGAAAGATTTTTCGCCGAATTAACTAAAACATTTCAATATGATAAGTAATAAGCAAAAAACCAGCATCCCCCATGACATGTGACGGTGCGCCTGACGGGCCGGATTAGTACTGGTTGTTTTATTTTCGCTATTGTTAATACGCATAAATTTACAATACCCGACGTTAATGATAGCCCACGCCAGGCCTTGCGGCACGGCGCTTCACAGGAGCGAACATAGGTATAGCAAGCCGCTGCAATAAATACAGGAAGGCTCTTTTTTGTTTTATAGATGCTTTTAATTAATTCGCTTATATATATAGACAGGTCGCGATGATTACCTTTTTTTTCTTATGCGTGCACGACGATAATAAGCGAAGAAAATTTATATTACCTGGAAAAAAATAAAAATCCATGCGGAAATTTGCGTTTGGGACAATAAATTTATTAAGATAGGTTGACTCTATAATTACCGGTTTGGTTGGGCTGGAGAACAAATAAATAACGGTGATTGGGTATTTATCCTGGGCAACATTGGGCTGGGAAAGGGAAGCGGTATTGTGCTGGCGCGCACAGGGATAACGAAAAAGCCTGATGCATTGCGTCCCGGCAAGGCTATCATGACTTCTCGTAATGGATGTGGGGCGCGACAGGGCCAGAGCAGATCCTGGTAAGTAGAAAGCACTTAACAATAATTATGCAAAATGAGTGCAAATCTGATTCACTTTCACAGGGTTAGCCTGCAGCTTAGGCATGACGCGAAGTTATCTATTTGTGGTGAATCGTTTGCGGCTGAAGGTCATTCTGGCAAGGCGTGCGATTTTAGCGGCCAGGTGTGCTTTTCGCCTTTCACCCTATCATCAGGCTGTTGTTAAGCGCATAGCGGGTCATGCGGAACAAAAATCATGAGTGAAAAAAGACGGACAGACCACAGGGATGAAGACGTTAAGCATCTCTTTGAGTTGCTCAATAATAATTCAGATTGGGTTTGGGAAGTGGATGCTCAGGGGCGTTATACCTGGTCTTCCGATGTGGTGACGGAGCTGCTGGGTGTGCCACCGGAAGAGGTGATTGGCAAAACCCCCTTTGATTTTATGCCACCGGGCGAAGCCGAACGCGTTGCCGGCGCTTTTGGCGCTATCGTGATGGAGAAGCGCGCGTTTTCCGGGCTGGTAAACCGTAACCAGCGCGCTGATGGAACCATTGTGGTGCTGGAAACCAGCGGTATTCCGCTGTTTGACGATAACGGTGAACTGTGCGGGTACCGTGGGATCGACCGCAACATTTCCACGCTTGGCGAGCGCGTCCTGCAACTGGAGACAATCTATGAAACCACCCCGGTGGCGCTCTGCATGATCGATCGCCAGGGGCGGCTGGTGATGTCCAATAAAGCGATGGCAAAGCTGTTGGGAGAACGCGCGCCGCACGGTGCGGAGATCCATTTCCAGAGCCTGATGCCAGAGTACTGGCACTTCTTTCGTACGGACTTTGAACTGGCGGATGGCGGAGAAACGTTGCCTTCACGAGAACTGGGCTGGTTTGATCGCTGCTACGACATTCAATCGGTGCCGGTTCGCGATGCGATGGACAATGTTATCGGTCTGTCGGTGACCTGGGTGGATATTACCGAGCGCCGTCACGCCGAGCAGAAACTGGCGAGTGCCAACAAAGTGCTGCAACAATATGCGCAGCACGATCATCTGACCGGGTTGTTTAATCGCCGCTATATGGATGAGTGCCTGGTGGCGGAGATCACCCGCGCCATGCAGGACGATTTCCCGCTGTCAGTCTGTCTGGCGGATATTGATTACTTCAAAAACTACAACGATACCCACGGTCATCAGGCGGGGGACGACTGTTTGCGCATTGTTGCCAAAACTCTTACGTCGTCGCGCCTGCGTAGCGGCGATAATGTCAGCCGTTACGGCGGTGAAGAGTTTCTGATTATTTTGCCCGGTACCGATCTGGTGCAGGCGCTGGGTGTGGCGGAAGTGGTGCGCAGCAATATTAATGCGCTGGCGTTACCGCACCATGCCAGTCCGACCGGTTATTTGACCATCAGCATCGGCGTGGCAACCCTGCATGGCAAGCAAATCTCTATTGAGGATAAACCGCTGCATATGATTGCCAGTGGGTTGATCCACCTGGCTGATACCGCGCTCTATGCGGCTAAAAAACAAGGTCGCAATCAGGTGGTTTCCGCGCGGGATGCCTACACCGTTCCCTGAATTTGCACATCGTCCGTGGTGGCAACGCCCCACCGCGCCTGCGCCGATGTGCTGACGCGGTGGGGCTCTCCGGTTTACAGCAATGCCTGCCGCCAGTCTGCAATCAGATCGTTTTCGTCTTCAATGCCTACCGACAGACGGATCAGTTGCGGCGTAATACCGTTGGCCAGCCGTTGTTCCAGCGGAATGGAGGCATGGGTCATGCTAAAAGGCTGACTTACCAGGCTTTCCACACCGCCAAGGCTTTCCACACCGCCAAGGCTTTCCGCCAGGGTAAATAACGTCAATTTGTTGATGATGGTCGTCGCCCGCGCATCATCGCCTTTGATCACCACCGATATCATGCCGCCCGGTAGCGCCATCTGCTGACGCGCAAGCGCGTACTGCGGGTGTGACTCCAGCCACGGGAACCACACTTTTTCCACCTGCGGCTGTTGCTCCAGCCAGCGTGCGAGCGCTAACGCGTTGCTGCTGTGTCGTTCCACGCGCAGCGCCAGGGTTCGGATCCCACGCAGCGTCAGGAAGCTACTGAAGGGATCGAGTACGCCGCCGACGGCGTTTTGCAAATAGCCCAGTTTCTCGGCAAGCGCCGGGTTGTCACCCACCACCGCCAGCCCGGCCACCACATCGGAGTGTCCGTTCAGGTATTTCGTGGCGGAGTGCACCACAATATCGAGCCCCAACTCCAGTGGGCGGTGGATCACCGGGGACGCAAACGTGTTATCCGCCACGCTCAGCACATTATGCCGTTTGGCGATAGTGGCAATGGCCGCCAGATCCGCCAGTTTTAGCAGCGGATTCGTGGGCGTTTCCACCCAAATCATGCGCGTGTCCGGTCGGATGGCGGCTTCCAGCCCGGCGAGATCGTCGGGCTTTACCCAACTGACCCGTAACCCGGCGCTCCGGCGGCGAACATTTTCAATCAGGCGGTAGGTGCCGCCGTAGACATCATCGACAGCCACCAGGTGACTCTCTTTATCCAGCAGCTCAAGCACGGTTGAAATACTGGCGAGGCCAGATGCAAAGGCATAACCGCGCGTGCCGCCTTCCAGTTCGGCGATGGCGGTTTCCAGCGCATGGCGCGTCGGGTTGCCGCTGCGCGAATATTCATACCCGGTGTGCTGACCTGGCGCGGGTTGGGCGAAGGTTGACGTGGCGTAAATTGGCGGCATGACTGCGCCGTGTTGGTCGTTGAATGTGCCGCTATGGACACTCTGCGTTGCCAGTGTTTTCACTCTCTTTTCCTTTTGTTCTTTATTGTTCAAGGCGGTTGCGCCAGGTGGTGAGGACGTCGCTGCGGGTGACAAGGCCGACAAAACGGCCGTTGTCAGCGATCACCGCCACCAGGCCGCGATCGAAAATGGCATACAGCGCGCTCTCCGGAGCATGCTTATCAAGAATTTCAACGTTGCGGGTCATCGCTTCTTTCACCGGCAGGGAAAAACGCGCACTGTCGCCACGCACATGGCTTATCAAATCCCACTCATCAACAATCCCGACCACGTGACCTTTTTCCAGCACCGGTAACTGCGAAATGTCATACAAACGCATGCGTGCCAGTACTGCGGCAAGGCTGTCTTGCGGTGCGGCGGTGACCGTCGCGCCTTCATCGTGACGCAGCGCGATAAAATCGGTCAGGTCACCGCTCGATGGGCGGGTGAGCAGACCTTGCTGGCGCATCCAGTCGTCATTGAACATTTTCGACAGGTATTTATTGCCGCTGTCACAGGCGAACGTGACCACGCGCTTTGGCGTGGTTTGCGCCCGGCAGTAACGCAGTGCCGCGTTCAGCAGCGTGCCGGTAGACGATCCTGCCAGAATGCCCTCCTGTTGCAGGAGATCCCGTGCGGTGGCGAAGGCCTCGCGGTCGGTGACGCGAAATGCCTGTTTCACGCCATCGATATGCGCCAGCGGCGGAATAAAATCTTCGCCAATCCCTTCAACCAGCCATGAGCCGGGTTCACCATAATGACCGCTTTCGACCTGGTCGGCCAGAATGGAACCAGCCGGATCCGCCAGCACAAATTCGGTGTGCGGCGAGTGTTCGGCAAACCAGGCTTGTAACCCACCCAACGTGCCGCCGGAACCCACGCCCACGACGATGGCGTCGATATTGCCGTCAAGCTGGTGGTAAATCTCCGGCGCGGTGGTGGTAGTGTGCGCCTGGGGGTTGGCCGGGTTATTAAACTGATCAATATAAAATGCGCCCGGTGTTTCGAGCGCCAGACGTTGGGCATAGTCCTGATAATAGGCGGGGTGCCCTTTGTTGACGTCAGAGCGGGTGAGCACCACATTTGCACCCAATGCGCGCAGATGAAAAATCTTCTCACGGCTCATTTTGTCCGGCACGACCAGCACCAGCGAGTACCCTTTTTGCGCCGCAATCAACGCCAGCCCGAGCCCCGTATTTCCCGCAGTGGCTTCAATAATGGTGCCGCCAGGCGAGAGCAGACCTAACCGTTCGGCTTCATTGATCATCGACAGAGCGACCCGATCTTTGATCGATCCGCCTGGGTTTTGGTTTTCGAGTTTGAGAAATAATTCGCATGGGCCACTGTCGAGTTTATGCAGTTGCAGCAGCGGTGTTTGGCCGATCAATTCGGTTACTGAATGGAAGACAGACATTGTGTGTTCACCCGTAGAAAATCGTGATGGGCGGATGATAGGTCTGCCATTTTTCTCTTTTAAAGAATCTTTATTTGTCGTTTAGAACAAACGGAAATATAAAGCTCTGTTTGGCCGTCGGGACGGAGAGCCGTATAGTCGTCCGGATGTGTTGATAGCCAAAAAAGGTGTTTTAGCGCTGATTTCATGCACTTTTTTCGTTCTGTTCGCTGGAGTTATGCGTTTTTTGGCAATGTAATGCGAAATAAATCCTTTTCGAAAAATCCCGCTTTTTCTGCCGTTTAGCGCTTTTAGTTATAAATAATGTCCATTTGGTTATTTGAAATATCACTACGGGTGATTATTATCGTCTGGACATCCATACTGCTAAACTGCCAGACGGAAACACCAACGCATGATCGTTCTCAGGAATATTTCTAAGATTTTCGACCAGGGAAAGGCATCGATTACTGCTGTCGACAGCGTCAATCTGACCGTTGAGCAGGGGCAAATTTACGGGATTATCGGCTACAGCGGCGCCGGGAAAAGTACGCTGATCCGTTTACTGAACGGGCTGGAAAAGCCCACCTCCGGCAGCGTCGTGATCAATGGGCAGGATATCGCCGCCGCGCGGGGCGAAGCGCTGCGCCAGGCGCGTCTGAAGATCAGCATGGTGTTCCAGCACTTCAATTTATTGTGGTCGCGCACGGTCAGCGAAAATATCGCCTTTTCTATGCAGATTGCCGGTGCGCCGAAAGCGAAAATCACCGCACGTGTAGCGGAACTGATTGAGCTGGTGGGGCTGAAAGGTCGCGAAAACGCCTATCCGTCGCAATTGAGCGGTGGGCAGAAACAGCGCGTCGGTATTGCTCGTGCACTGGCGAACAATCCGGATGTGCTGTTGTGTGATGAAGCAACGTCGGCGCTGGATCCGCAGACGACCGACCAGATTCTCGATCTGCTGCTGGATATTAATCGTCGCTTCAAACTGACCATTGTATTGATCACCCATGAAATGCATGTCGTACGCAAAATCTGCGACCGCGTGGCGGTGATGGAGAATGGTCAGGTGGTGGAAGAGGGCGATGTGTTAAGTGTTTTTACTCACCCGCAAAAACCGATCACCCGGCAGTTTGTACGTCAGGTCAGCCAGTATAAAGAAGACGAGGCGTTTAATCCGGAACTGAGCAGCGACCTGGGCGGTGCCGTCATTAAGTTGACCTTTACTGGTCACAATACGCACCAGCCGATTGTGGGAGAACTGACCCTGCGCTATGGCCTGCCGTTCAATATTCTGCACGGCAAAATGTCGCAAACAGCGCACGGTGTGTTTGGACAATTATGGGTGCACGTGGTGGCGACCCCGGAACAACTGAACAATATCCTCGCCGACTTACGCAACAGCGAGATTGAAAGCGAGGTGGTAACGCATGGCTGAGTCATTTTTCCCCCATCTGAAATGGGAGCAACTCTGGGCCGCCACGCAAGAGACGTTATATATGACGGCGCTGTCAGGCGCGGCGACGTTTGTGCTGGGGATTGTGCTTGGTTTGGCGCTGTTTCTGACTGCGCGTGGCGGTCTGTTTCAGAACCGTGCGTTGTACAGCATCATCTCGATTCTGGTGAACGTCTTCCGCTCGATCCCGTTTATCATTTTGATTGTGTTATTGATCCCGTTTACCAAGGCGCTGGTTGGCACCATTCTCGGTGCTAATGCGGCACTGCCCGCATTGATTGTCGGTGCTGCGCCGTTTTATGCGCGTCTGGTCGAGATTGCGCTACGCGAAGTGGATAAAGGGGTGATTGAGGCGACGCGTTCAATGGGCGCGCGTCTGAGCACACTGATCTTTCGGGTGTTATTACCTGAATCATCACCTGCGCTGGTGTCCGGTATTACCGTGACGCTGATAGCGCTGGTGAGCTACAGCGCCATGGCCGGAGTTATTGGCGCAGGCGGGTTGGGCAACCTTGCTTATCTGGAAGGATTCCAGCGAAACCACAACGACGTCACGCTGGTGGCGACGGTGACTATCCTGATCATCGTCTTCATCATCCAGTTCTGCGGCGACGTGATGACTTCTCTGTTAGATAAACGATAATTATTGGAAACCACCATCATGAAAAAAACACTGACACTGATTGCCGCAGCCACCCTGAGCGTTCTGAGCTTCTCTTCCTGGGCGGACACGCTGATCGTTGGCGCATCTAATGTGCCGCATGCTGAAATTCTGGAGCAGGCGAAACCGATTCTGGCGAAACAGGGCATCGATCTGGAAATTAAACCGTTCCAGGATTACATCCTGCCGAACACTGCGCTGGCCAGCCGTGAACTGGATGCCAACTACTTCCAGCACATCCCGTACCTGAACAGCGTGATCAAAGACCATGCAGGCGACAAGACCTATGATTTTGTGAGTGCGGGCGCGATTCATATTGAGCCGATTGGTATTTACTCTAAAAAATACAAGTCGCTGAAAGATCTGCCGCAAGGCGGCAAGATCATCATGCGTGATGCGGTCTCCGAAGAGGGGCGTATTCTGTCCATCTTTGAAAAAGCGGGCGTGATCAAGCTGAAACCGGGTGTGGATAAAGTCACTGCCCGAATTGACGACATCGTGGATAACCCGAAAAAACTGAAATTCCTGCCGAACGTTGAAGCGGCGCTGCTGCCGCAGATGTACAACAACGATGAAGGCGACGCGGTAGTGATCAACGCCAACTACGCGATCGATGCTGGCCTGGATCCGGTACACGATCCGATTGCGGTAGAGAGCGGTGAAAACAACCCGTACGCGAACATCATTACCGTTCATCGTGGTGATGAGAAGAAGAAGGATATCGTTGCGCTGGTGAACGTGCTGCACTCCAAAGAGATTCAGGAATGGATCCGCACCAAATATAAAGGTGCGGTGATCCCGGTTAATAATTGATCCTTCTGGCGCGCGGCTGTTCTGGCCGCGCGCCTGTAGCGCCGTTTTCTTCTCCTCCTTCTTTATTTCCACCGTTTCTGGTCCATTATTTCCTTGTGATTAATATCACCAATTTTAAACAACCTTGTTAACACTCATTAACAATGCACTACTATTGCCAGGTTCATTCCAGGGCGGAGGTAGAGATGAAAGATGTCGTGATCGTGGGGGCTGTCCGCACGCCAATCGGCTGTTTTCAGGGGGCCTTGTCGCGCCACTCCGCCGTTGAGCTCGGTAGTCTGGTAGTGCAGGCGTTGGTGGAACGCAGCGGTGTGCAGCCACAGGATATTGATGAAGTGATCCTGGGCCAGGTGTTAACTGCCGGAGCCGGGCAAAATCCTGCGCGCCAGTCGGCTATTAAAGGTGGGTTACCGAATACCGTTTCCGCCATCACTATTAACGATGTTTGCGGTTCAGGGCTAAAAGCCCTGCATCTGGCCTCGCAGGCTATTCAGTGTGGCGAGGCAGATGTGGTGATTGCAGGCGGCCAGGAAAATATGAGTCGTGCGCCGCATGTGCTCACCGACAGCCGAACCGGTGCGCCGCTGGGCAATAGCCAACTGATTGATAGTCTGGTGCACGACGGGCTGTGGGATGCGTTCAACGATTACCATATGGGAATGACGGCGGAAAATCTGGCGCGCGAGTATGGCATCAGCCGCGAACATCAGGATGAATGGGCACTCCGTTCCCAGCATAAAGCGCGCGCGGCCATTGATTCAGGTCGCTTTCGTGCTGAGATTGTACCGGTGAACGCGATTGCCGCAGATGGTCGGGCGGTGATTGTTGATACTGATGAACAGCCGCGTACCGATCCCAGTGCCGAAGCGCTGGCAAGATTGTCTCCGGCTTTTGGCGTGAGTGGCTCGGTCACCGCCGGTAACGCTTCGCCATTGAATGATGGCGCGGCGGCAGTATTGATGATGAGCGAGAACAAAGCGCAGGCGATGAATCTGCCGGTGCTGGCGCGTATTCGGGCATTTGCCAGCGTTGGCGTTGATCCGGCGTTGATGGGGATCGCGCCCGTCTATGCGATGCGACGTTGTCTGGATCGTGCAGGCTGGCAGTTAAATGATGTTGACCTGATTGAAGCGAACGAAGCCTACGCGGCGCAAGCGTTGTCGGTGGGGAAGGTCCTCGAATGGGACGAGAAACGCGTCAATGTCAACGGTGGCGCGATCGCGTTGGGTCATCCGATTGGCGCATCCGGTTGCCGTATTCTGGTTTCCCTGGTGCACGAGATGCAAAAGCGCAACGCGCGCAAAGGGCTGGCGACATTATGCATTGGCGGTGGTCAGGGCGTGGCGCTGGCTATTGAACGCGATTGATCTCCTCTTTTAAGTCAAATAAAGCCTTCCTCCGGGAAGGCTTTATTATTTGTGATGGTGATCTCAGGCGGTGTTTCAATTAAATTAAAACCTTTTCGGCTGCCTCTAATAATCATTTCCCCTAATTAGAAAACACACTTTAAATTTACCACAATTGTATTGTTGCCACCGTTACCATTGTCATTGTACAAGGTAAGCATGCTTATTATTATATAATTCATTTTGTATATGGCTGTTTTTAATTGTGTTTTTAAGTTGTATTTCCAATTGTAACTTCTCGGTTAATAAAAAATTGGTGTGATCTTGCCCTTGTTTTTTATCGGAAAAGCGGCAAATAAATTGATATTCATCACGTCGTTATAGATAGTTCAGTTCCGTGTAATTATTTACGATCGAGATCACTAAAATAAAGTTACCGAAAAAATAAAATGTAATTCCATAAAAATGGAACATAATTTTAATTATTGAGGTGACTCATGTTTAAGAAAACTCTGGCTCTTGCTTCACTCCTTGGCGCTTCCTTCGCATCACAAGCTGTTACCGTCGACTTACGTCATGAATACATCGACAGCGGTTCTAACGCCGATCGTGTTGCGGTCTCTCACCGTTTTGATAACGGTGTGGGTTTTGGTGTTGAAGCGAAATGGAAATCCGGCGGCGATGATGCCGATAAACCCTTAACTGAAATTGTGGGGAATGGTCACGAAGAATCGATCAACTGGCGCTGGGCTGCGACCAAGAATTTTGCGCTGACACCGGGCTTTAATATCGAAAGTAAAGATACGAACTCCATTTATAAACCGTATCTGCATGTGCAATACAGCTTTGATAACGGCGTTTATATTGCAGGCCGCTATCGTTATGAATACACACGTAACCCGGATTCCAATACCGTTGATAATAAAGTCAACAAATTCGATACCTGGGTGGGTTGGGCGCTGGGCGATTTCCGTTTTGAGCTGAACTATGTTTATGCCAAGAGCACTGAAGACGTTATCCGCGATAACAACAAAACCTATTCAAACGAATATAACGCTAAAGTGGCTTATAAACTCGATCAGAACTGGTCTCCGTATGTTGAATTGGGCAACGTGGGCGTGAAAAACACCGACGAACGCCAGACCCGTTTCCGTCTCGGCGTAGCCTATTCTTTCTGATTGTCTGCATTACCCTCAAAAACATTCCCCGGAGCCGTTGGCCGGGGATTTTTGTTTGCTCTGTTTTCGAACCGCCGTTGTGTCGCCGCTCAGTTCAATAGTTGATTTACCGGGGTTCGGATATGGCCGGGTTCACAGGGCACCACCCAGTTCTGTCGTTTTAAACAGCGCTTGCGTTGGCAATAGGGCATCGGCGGATGAAGGTAAACGCAGGTCTGGGAATGCGAAAATTTATCCTGGCATCGACGGGTAAAAAAAAGCCCCCCAGGAGGAGGGCAAGGCCAGTTACAGAAACACGACTAAAATTTTATGCCTGCAGCATGACGCGCTGCGCGGGAAGTTTTGCGATATAGAGCGCCGGTTTGCCGTCTTTATCAGAGCTGTACAAAATGGCGCTGTCATCCGGAGTAAACGACGGATGCGGATGCGTTACCTGGCGGCTGTTTGCCACGGTCGCCCATGAGGTGTCATGACGGGCCACGCGGAAATAGGCCTTTTGTGCCACGTCAAACACATACAAATAGGGATCGTTATCAATGGTGTAGCCGCTGGTGTCTTTCACATCCACCGGCGTACCGGAACCGTCGCCAACCAGCAGCGTACCGTCAACGTTACTCATCAGGTGAGAGCAGGCCGGCATCGGCATCACGGCTTCGTTTACACCACTATCCGGATTAAAGCGGTAAATCGTGCGCCCTTGTTTGCCTTTCAGGTACGAGACATACACCAGCGCGGAGCCGTTCGGCACCCAGAATTCATGCGTGCAGCTTTCGCCTTCCGCGTGATCTTTCACTTTACGCACATGGCTGCCATCTTCGTTGACCAGCCACATCCGCGCGTCCACCAGGTCATGAGGACCTTCATGACAAAACGCCACGGTATTGTCATCGAACGGGCGGTAAATCGGGTGACCAAGCCAGTTTTTCTCTTCATGGATGACGCTGCTTTGGCCGTTTTGCAGATCAACGCGTAACAGACGGCAGTGCGGGCCTTTATGGAAGAAATCGTGGAACAATTGCCAGCTGTTCAGCGGCGTCCAGTCGCTGGCGGCAATCTCAATCCCCACCAGTTTGGTGCAGTCGCTGTTGGCAACCCATGTACCGTAACCTACCCACTCATCCGGTACGCGGTAGATCTCACGTTCGGCCAGCGTCTGCAAATTCACTTCGCGCAGCGTACGGTCATTCTTCACGTAATAGAGCGTGCTATCGTCGGGTGAGAGAAAGCCGCCAAAGGTGTTATCGCCAGCGCCTTCCGTCAGTTGTACGGCTTCTGCATTAGCGATATCAAGCAGGTAGTAGTTCCAGTTGCCGTCAAATTCACCGGCAAACAACAGATGACTGCCATCGTTAAAAAAACACTTCTGATAAAAGTAGTTCCGGTGGCAGGTCACTTCCGGCGGGGTTAAGCGGGTGATTTCCGCGCCGGTGTCCGGATCGCGGCTGACTGCGTATTGCAGTTTTACCCGCATGCCTTTTGCCATATCTCGCTCCTTTTAAGGGTCCGGTGGGCAATCACGCGCCCTGCTGTGACCACAGATGCTTTTAAGTTTAAAAACTGGGTAATAATTTATCAAAACAACGTTTCAATATGTGTGATTGCTGACGCACTTTCTAAGAAAAGAGCAAAGCAAAATGCAATAAGACAACGGGAAAGGCGCAACTTTGATTTTTAACTGAAAAACTGTCCTTCGACTGTCAAAACTCAAAGACGCTATTAACTTATTGTTTGTTAAGATTAATTTTTCGTCAAATTTGCATGCGACGCAACGTAGCGGCGATGTCAACGCTGAACATTCGTGATCGGACTTACAGATCTTGAAAGAATTAACAGAAAAAGTGAAACGTTGTTTTATTTACAATTGAAAACGTGTTTTAGCCGGGATAAGATGCACTAATATAAGAAACGGAACATTGTTTCTCTTCTGATTGGTGACGTTTCGGTCAAAATTTACTTCGGAGGTTATTGTGGAAGTCAGACAAAGCATCCACAGTGCGCACGCAAAAACGCTGGACACCCAGGGCCTGCGCAATGAGTTTTTAGTCGAAAAAGTCTTCGTCGATGACGAATACACCATGGTCTATAGTCACATCGATCGCATCATTGTTGGCGGTATCAAACCGGTGATGAAAACCGTCTCCGTGGGCGGCGAAGTGGGCAAACAACTCGGCGTCAGCTATTTCCTTGAACGTCGCGAACTGGGCGTGATCAACATCGGTGGACCCGGCACCATTACGGTTGACGGACAGTGCTTTGAAATCGGTCACCGCGATGCGCTGTATGTGGGTAAAGGGGCGAAAGAGGTGGTTTTCGCCAGCATCGATAGCGCAAAACCAGCGAAGTTCTACTACAACTGCGCGCCTGCACACATGACGTTCCCGACGAAAAAAGTGACGCCAGCCGATGTCGCGCCGGTCACCCTGGGCGATCCGCTGACCAGCAATCGTCGCACTATCAATAAGTACTTCGTGCCGGACGTACTCGAAACCTGCCAGTTGAGCATGGGGCTGACTGAGCTGGAGCCGGGCAACCTGTGGAACACCATGCCGTGCCATACGCACGAACGCCGGATGGAGGTCTACTTCTACTTCAATATGGAAGAGGACGCCTGCGTATTCCATATGATGGGCCAGCCGCAGGAAACGCGTCATCTCGTGATGCATAACGAACAAGCGGTAATTTCTCCAAGCTGGTCAATCCATTCGGGTGTGGGTACGCGCGCGTACACCTTCATCTGGGGGATGGTGGGGGAGAACCAGGTCTTTGATGACATGGACCACGTCGCTGTAAAAGATCTGCGCTAGTCGCGGGCAGCATAAAACCATGCCTGTCCGGTACAGGCGCTGATAGATTAAGGAACAAACATGATTCTGGATGCATTTTCTCTTCAAGGTAAGGTTGCGGTAGTGAGCGGTTGCGATACCGGTCTCGGTCAGGGGATGGCGCTGGGTTTGGCGGAAGCAGGCTGTGACATCGTTGGTATCAACATTGTTGAACCGACGGAAACCATTGAGCGTGTCACTGCGCTGGGTCGTCGTTTTCTCAGCCTGACGGCCGATCTGCGTCAGATTGATGGCATTCCGGCACTGCTGGAGCGCGCGGTAGCGGAATTCGGCAGAATCGATATTCTGGTCAATAACGCTGGTTTGATCCGCCGCGAAGACGCGATCAACTTCAGCGAGAAAGACTGGGATGACGTTATGAACCTGAACATTAAAAGCGTGTTCTTTATGTCTCAGGCCGCGGCGAAACACTTTATCGCGCAGGGGCACGGCGGCAAGATCATCAACATCGCTTCCATGCTCTCCTTTCAGGGGGGCATCCGTGTTCCGTCTTACACCGCGTCGAAAAGCGGCGTAATGGGTGTGACCCGTCTGCTGGCGAATGAATGGGCGAAGCACAATATCAACGTCAACGCCATTGCGCCGGGCTATATGGCTACCAACAACACCCAGCAACTGCGCGCCGACGAACAACGTAGCGCGGAGATCCTTGACCGCATTCCGGCTGGCCGTTGGGGGCTGCCAAGTGACCTGATGGGGCCGGTCGTGTTCCTCGCATCTCAGGCATCGGATTATATCAACGGTTACACCATTGCCGTGGATGGCGGCTGGCTGGCGCGTTAAGTATTCGCCAGCATTCGATAAAAACCTGCCTGTGGCAGGTTTTTTTATCTCTGCATATTATTTGTCCATATGGTACTGCTTAAAAAATCCATATCCTTTTATCTTAATTAGCAGGCTTTGTTTAAAAAATTATTACAAATAAATGAGTTAAAAATAGTTTATGGCTTAAACTATATTTTCAAAATTGTAAACTCCATCACAAAACATCATGCCACAGCGAATTTATCCATATCTTCGCGTTTTATAGACTGACGCTCGCTCACGCTGCTGACTTACTTTCATAAGACATCTTCTTCTGTGCAGGCAGGAAAAAAATGACATCTATCAGTAATGAGTCTGTAGTTTTACCGCGTGCGCTGCGTGATACCCGGCGTATGAACCTGTTTGTCTCTGTCTCTGCGGCGGTCGCCGGGCTGCTATTCGGCCTGGATATCGGCGTGATTGCCGGTGCGTTGCCGTTTATCACCGATCATTTCACCTTAAGCAGCCGATTGCAGGAGTGGGTCGTCAGCAGCATGATGCTCGGCGCGGCGCTTGGCGCACTCTTCAATGGCTGGCTCTCTTTCCGTCTCGGCCGTAAATACAGCCTGATGGCGGGGGCTGTATTGTTTGTAGCCGGATCGCTGGGATCGGCTTTCGCCGGTAACGTGGAACTGTTGCTGGTGTCCCGCGTGGTGCTGGGCGTGGCGGTGGGGATTGCCTCCTACACCGCGCCACTCTATCTGTCGGAAATGGCCAGCGAAAATGTGCGCGGCAAGATGATCAGCATGTATCAACTGATGGTGACGCTGGGCATTGTGCTGGCATTCCTCTCTGATACCGCGTTCAGCTACAGCGGCAACTGGCGGGCAATGCTCGGCGTGCTGGCGCTGCCAGCGGTATTGCTGATTGTTCTGGTGGTGTTCCTGCCCAATAGCCCGCGCTGGCTGGCGCAAAAAGGACGACATATCGAAGCGGAAGAGGTGTTGCGCATGCTGCGTGACACGTCTGAAAAAGCCCGCGAAGAGCTGAATGAAATTCGCGAAAGCTTGAAGCTGAAACAGGGGGGATTTCACCTGTTTAAAGCTAACCGCAATGTGCGTCGTGCAGTATTCCTCGGCATGTTGTTGCAGGCAATGCAGCAATTCACCGGGATGAATATCATCATGTATTACGCGCCGCGTATTTTTAAAATGGCGGGATTCACCACCACTGAGCAGCAGATGATTGCCACGCTGGTGGTCGGACTGACCTTTATGTTCGCCACGTTTATTGCGGTATTCACGGTCGATAAAGCCGGGCGCAAACCCGCGCTGAAAATTGGTTTTAGCGTGATGGCGCTGGGTACGCTGATCCTCGGCTACTGCCTGATGCAGTTTGATAACGGCACCGCATCGAGCGGGTTGTCCTGGTTGTCAGTCGGGATGACCATGATCTGCATCGCCGGGTATGCAATGAGCGCTGCGCCGGTGGTATGGATCCTCTGTTCAGAGATCCAGCCGCTGAAATGCCGTGATTTCGGCATTACCTGTTCGACCACCACCAACTGGGTGTCGAACATGATCATTGGCGCGACCTTCCTGACGCTTCTGGATGCGATTGGCGCGGCTGGCACCTTCTGGTTATATACCGCGCTGAACCTGGTGTTTGTCGGGATTACCTTCTGGCTGATTCCGGAAACCAAAAACGTTACGCTTGAGCACATTGAACGTCGACTGATGGCGGGCGAGAAGCTGCGTAATATTGGGGTATAACCACAACGCGTGGCGCTTATGGGCGTCACGTTCACAATGCGGGTGAAAAGCGCGTGCAACGTCGCTGCTTTTTATGATGATATTAATCAGTTACGGTTGATAAATCATAAGGAATGGGCGCGTTATGACCGCGAAATACTACTTCAAGAATATTTTCTGGGGGATGTTTTTTCTGTCCGGTTTTGCCTGGGCATGGAGCCAGGATATGCAGGATCGCGTCTCCCAATACTTCTTTGTGTTATCGCTCCTTAGTTGCCCGCTCTATCCGTTAGCCAAAAAAGGGGTTGAAACCCTGGCGCTGAGGTTTACGACGCGAGCCTTCTGGCAGCGAGGCTATTTTAAAGAGACTCCGGGCAAAAACGGGCTTTATGCCTTGTATTATGGCGCTTGCTTTTTGTTCGCCGTGCCGCTTGGATTGGCGTATTTGCTCTATCTGTTGCTGATGAAAAAGGCCGGTTAATACCGGCCTTTGGTTTGTCATTACACGCCTAACAGAGCATTCACTTTGGTGATAAAAGCCTCGTCTACCAGTGCGCCGACGATGGCCATCATCAATGCAAACCCGAGGATGCCCAGGGCGCTGCCGGTGATGGCGCTGAACACGAAAGCCGTCAATGCCGTTGCCGCGTTACCCGCCGCGATGGCTTCCACTTTCACAAAGAACGGACGCCAGTTTTTGGTGCGGATCGCCTTCGGCAGTTCGACCAGGATCGCATCATACGCATCAATGGCTTTACCCACATAGCCAAACCCTTTACTGAACTTCGCCAGGCTGCTGGCCATGTTGGCACGGTTCACGGACTCCAGTGCTTTTGCAATCGCCTCGCGATCGGCCACGCTGTATTTTTTATCCAGTACGGTTTGAAAGCGATCGAAAGCGGCCAGCGCCTGTTCAACGTTGCGGATCTTCTTGCCTTTGGCGGCTGCAGCCAGTTCCTGGGCAACTTTCGCCGATTGTTCACTGAATTTCGCCGTCACCTCTTTGTAGAAATCAGCCGTAAATTTCACGGCATCTTTCACGTCCGCGCGTTGCGTCTCACCCTGCTTATACGCCTGGGTCAGCGCAGGCACTTCCTGTTCAACGGTCACGATGCGGGTATGCTCGTTGCCGTTTTTCCCGCCGCCACCGGAGGTGATCTCCCGGCGAACTTTGGTCATCACTTTGCCATTACTCAGCCAGTAGCCGGAAGGCAATACGCCCTGCAACACAGTCACAAATTGGCCAACCGATGAGGCGGCGATCGTGTCGGCGTTGAGACCGCCTTTCCCGTTATTCGGTTGCTTGCCTTCCAGCGGATGACCGGAGTTGAAATCGCCAATCGCAATGGTTACGCCATTACCGCGAAGCCCCATTACCAGACCAGACAGGCCAATGTCCGTCGCTTGATCGGCCGTCAACCCTTCGGCGGAAATGCTGAGCATGCCATTGGGTTTCACTTGCTCAATTTTCAATTTCGTTAACGGGTTAATGGTATGGGCGGCCAGAATCAGGTTAGCCAGCTTTTGGCGGAGCGCCTGATCGTTCTGGATCGCCGCCAACTGTTTTTGCGCCGGCGTCGCGTTCACTGAACCGCCGTTATCACGATCGCCGCCATGTCCGTTCGAACCACCGCCAGGCGACGGCTCTGAACCACGTTCAGAACTCCAGTTGGTACCATCACCTACACCACCACCATAGTTAAATCCAGGCATACTGTTTTCCTCTTTTGTCATTTTTGAGTTGGATTGCGGAAATCCGGTGCGCATCTTTTTGAAGACCAGAGACGTTCTGTTACACCGAAAGTGCTGTATATAAAAACAGGTTTTTTGCTACAGCGAGGGCGATGCTACGCCTGAGATATTCACCCCGTCAATAGGCCTGATTAAATAAAAATTATAATAATAACAATGAGTTGTATTGTTTTTGAGTAAACATAAAAGGCTGGAAAAACGCATGAAATGGGGGGCGAAAAGCGTGCGAAAAAGCATCAGAAAAGAAGCCCTCAACGCAGCGAAGAGGGCGGAGGGGAACACTCAAACTTTGGCTAAATAGAGCGCAGGCATGCCGTCGGCGTCTGAGGTATAGAGTACCCACTGGTTATCCGGGGAGAATGACGGGTGCGGGTGGGTGACCTGGCGGTCGCCGTCCAGTACTTTCCAGCTACTGTTATGCTGGCAGATAGCCGTTTGTTCCCCGCTTTGCACATCAAACACCCAAATAAAGGGGTCGTTAAGATGAATATCTCCGGTGTGATGGGGCGCGCCGTCACCGACCACCAGACTGCCGTCATTGTTGCTCATCAAGTGAGAACAGGGAGGGATCGCCATGAGCTGGCGGTTTTCCAGCGTCTGTGGATCGGCGCTGAACAGATAGCGCCGGGCGTCATTTTCCCGGTGTGCCACGTAGTAGAGCGCGGAGCCATCCGGTACCCAAAATTCATGGGTAAAACTTTCACCAGCCTCATGCTGGCGCACCTTGCGCAGGTTGCTACCATCTTCGTTGATCAACCACATGCGCGCATCAATCGCATCGCGCGGACCTTCATGGCAAAACGCCACGGTTTTATCGTCAAACGGGCGGTAGAGGGGGTGCCCCAGCCAGCGTTTTTCTTGCAACAACGTGCTGCGCTCACCGCTTTGCAGATCAATGCAGATCAGCCGGCATTCCGGATGGGTGAAATAGAAATCGCGGAATTTTTGCCAGTCCGTTAACGGCTGCCAGTCACTTTTTTTAATCTCGATGCCCACCAGCTTGGTGCAGTCGGAATTGGCGACCCAGGTGCCGTAAGCTACCCAGTCATCATCCACCTCATAAACGACATACTCTTCCAGCGTGCTCAGATCGACGCGGCGTAATTCTCGGGTATTTTTTACATACCACAGGTCGCGATCGTCGGCAGACAAAAAACCGCCGAAGGTATTATCCCCGGCCCCTTCGGTTAGCTGGGTTGCCTCGCTGCGGGCGATATCCAGCAGGTAATAGTTCCAGTGGCCTTCGAATGCGCCGCCAAAGATCAGTTTCCCGCCATCGCGGGTAAAGCATTTTTGGTAGAAGTAGTTACGGTGACAAATAATGTGCGGAGGCGTCATCCGGATAACCTCGTGCCCGGTATGCGGATCCTTCTGGCGACGGTATGTCAGCGGGATGATTTTACCTTTTGCCATGATCTTCTCTCCTGATCCTCTCTCCATCGATAAAAAAATACCCTGCCGGATCCGGCAGGGTAGGGGATGACGGTAAAACCTTAGCGCATGGCGCGTTTCAGGATACGCTCAGCCTGGCGTTGGAAGTCTGCGGCGGTCTCTTCCACTGTTTTCTGACCATAGTCGATGTACTGAATCGCCGTGCCGAACTGGGCAACAATCTGCGGATCGTCAAAATAGGGCGACACAGTGAGTTTGGCAGGCAGCGACTGCGCCAGACGCAGACCCGCAACGGCCGGATCCTCCGCTTTGATTACACCATTGGCGGTCAGTGTCTGGACTGCGGCTTTGCTCAACGGTACACCACGTTCCAGACCGAGGGTTTCCACGCCTTCTTTGCTGTTCAGCAGGAAGTTAATCACCTGTGCGGCTTCTTTCGGGTGTTTGGTGGATTTACCAATCGACAGCATTTGCGCCGGTTTGAAGAACAGGCCTGCGTCTGTTGCGCCTGGCAGCATCGGGTATTCACCCAACACCAGTTTGGCTGGCGGCTTCAGGTTGTCGGAGTATTTGGTGATGGTGGAGTTCCACATGTAGGTACCGGCCCATTCACCTTCGATCCACGGCTTCATTTCATACATGTTGCTCTTACCGAACGATGCATAGTACTTCGCGTCCGGCATCACGTGGCTGTCGACCAGTTTTTTATACATCTGGAAGAATTCCACCCACTGCTCATTGGTATAGCTGAATTTCTTCGCTTTCTCGTCAACGGCAGGAATATTGTATTTCTGCACCATGTACGAGTTCAGCAGCGCCAGCGTGTCCTGGTGCTCAAGCACCACCGGGTAGTACTGCTTACCCAGTTTGCTTTCAAACGTTTTGCCCGCCGCTAACAGCTCATCCCAGGTTTTCGGGAAGGCGACGCCCGCTTTTTTCCACTGTTCATCGTTAAAGTAGAATACGCGCGCGGTGACGGAGATCGGAATACCGTTCAGCTTGCCGTCCACGGTGGTGGATTTCAGCTCTTTGGCGTCGAACTGGCTCAAATCGATAATGTCTTTCACCTGGTTCAGGTCGTAAAAACCGTCACCTGATTTTGAGAAGATCGGCAGCCAGTTCCAGTTGGTCTGCATCACGTCCGGCTCAGTGCCGCCCGCGATTTGTGTGGTCAGACGGGAAAGGTGGCCGTCCCAGCCGGTGTACTCCGATTTAACGGTAATATTCGGATGCTGTTGATGAAATTCTTCCAACGCTTTCAATGTGACCTGATGACGACCGTTGCCCCCCCACCAGGACATACGCAGGTCAACATTATCAGCGGCCATAGCGGGTACAGCGCACATGCCCAGAGTTGCGGAGATAACGGCGCCTGTTAGCACTTTTTTCATTTTTATACTCCAGTTTTCATTTACAGAGAGATGTTCTGTTCCGTTTTTGCGTCAAAAACATGACACTTATTCATATCAAACTTAAAGTACACCTTCCGGTGAAGACCCTTTTCAATCAGAGGCTTAGCTTCATCGGACGGAATTCGGGCGGTCAGCTCGTAGTCACCGACTTTCAGATAAACAAAGAACTCGTGTCCCATGTTTTCTACGCGCACCAGGTCGCCGGAGCCGTAGTCATCGGCAAAAGGCTGATCGGCGACGGAGACAAACTCCGGACGCACGCCAAAGAACACTTCTTTGCCTTCATAATCGACGACTTTTTCCTGCTGGCGGGCATTCAGTGCCAGCGTGTCGTGACCAACCGTGATATGTAATTGGTCGTCTTTTCTCACAATTTTTGCCGGTTTGATGTTCATCTCTGGCGCGCCGATAAAGCCCGCCACGAACATGTTTTTCGGGAAGTGATAGAGATTGTCCGGGGTATCCACCTGCATGATGTGACCGAGTTTCATCACGCAGATACGGTCGCCCATGGTCATCGCTTCTGTCTGATCGTGGGTCACGTAGACGGTGGTGGCCGGTTTACCGGACTTCTTGAGCTGCTTGTGCAGGTCGGAAATACGGATACGCATGGAAGCGCGCAGTTTGGCGTCGAGGTTCGACAGCGGTTCGTCAAACAGGAACACGTCCGGTTTTTTCACAATCGCGCGGCCTACCGCCACGCGCTGTGCCTGACCACCAGAAAGCTGGCGCGGCAGCCTGTCCATCAGCTCTTCCAGTTCAAGGATTTTTGCCGCTTCATCCACTTGTTTGGTGATTTCGTCTTTCGGCATCTTGCTGAGTTTGAGACCAAACGCGAGGTTTTCGCGCACGGTCATATGCGGATAGAGCGCATAGTTCTGGAACACCATCGCAATACCGCGCGATTTTGGCGCGAGGTTGTTGACGATCTTCTCACCGATGCGCACTTCGCCGCCGCTGATGGTTTCCAGACCGGCGAGCATACGCAAAGTCGTGGACTTGGCGCAGCCGGACGGGCCGACAATCACCATAAATTCACCGTCGGCGATTTTCAGGTCGATACCATGTACCGCTTTGAAGCCGTTGGAGTAAACTTTTTCCAGTTTGTTGAAAATAACTTCAGCCATGATACTTCCCTCTTAACCTTTAATTCCGCTGCTGGTCACGCCCTGTACGAAGTAGCGCTGTGCCAGGAAGAAGACAATGATGGACGGCAGAATGGAGATACTCGCCATTGCCAGAATTTCGTTCCACGGTGCGCCTTCGGTCACGTCAATGGACATTTTCAGCGCCAGTGCGATGGGGTACTTATCCACGCTGTAGACATAAATCAGCGGACCGATAAAGTCGTTCATCGACCACATAAACTGGAACAGCGCTACCGAGATAATCGCCGGTTTCAGGATCGGCACCACCACGTACCACAACACCTGCCAGGAATTACAGCCGTCGATTTGCGCCGCTTCTTCCATGTCGCGCGGCACACCGCGCAGGAACTGAATCAGCATAAAGACGAAGAACCCGTGGGTGGCGAACGCCGTTGGCAGATACAGCGGCATATAGCTGTTGAGCATGCCCATTTCACGGAACATCAGGTACTGCGGGATCAGCAGCACGGTGCTCGGCAGCAGCATGGTGGCGATAAGCGTACCAAACCAGAAGTTCTTCCACGGGATCTCAAAGCGGGCAAAGCCGTAAGCCACAATGGTGGAGGAGATAATGGTCAGGATCACTTTCGGGATCACATACTTAAAGGTATTCAGCATGTAATGACCGAAGGTGTATTCCGTGCCGGTTTTCCAGCCGTTGATGAAGCCATCCCAGGTGGCGTGCTGCGGCCACAAACCCAGCGTGGTGAAGATCTCGTGGTTCGGTTTGAACGACGCTGAGAACATCCACGCCAGCGGGTAGAGCATCAGCAGGCCGACAAACAGCAGGATCACATAGCGGATCCACGCGCTCACTTTCTCACGGCGCAGGGTACGCGCCACTTCGCGCTCTGCTTCCTGCATGCCCGGCGTGACGTGTTGGATATCAGCCATTTTTGCCTCCCTTATCAGCAGAGTAGAACACCCAGTATTTCGACGATTTAAAGGCGATAGAGGCAAAGACCGCTACCACCAGGAACAGAACCCAGGCCAGTGCCGCGCCGTAGCCCATATCGAAATACTTGAAGGCCGTGTCGTAGATATAGAGCGAGAACAGGTAGGTGTAATAGGTCGGGCCGCCGCCTGTGATGACATACGGGCCGGTGAATTCCTGGAACGCCTGGGTGGTTTGCATTATGAAGTTGAAGAAAATAACCGGCGTGATCAGCGGCACGGTGACTTTCATAAACATCTGCCATTTGCTGGCGCCGTCGATCATTGCCGCTTCGTATTGTGACTGCGGTACGTTTTGCAGCGCAGCCAGGAAAATAACCATTGCCGAACCAAACTGCCACACGCGCAGTAATGTCACCGACATCAGCGCCAGCGAGGGTTCGCCCAGCCAGTTAACCGGATCAAGGCCAAATACGCCGATAAAGCTGTTCAGCAGACCATCAATGGCAAACAGCGCGCGCCACAGCACGGCGATAGCCACTGAGCTCCCGAGAATCGAGGGAATATAGTAAGCAGTACGGAAAAAGCCGATACCGCGTAATTTAAAGTTCAGTACAAAGGCAATACCCAGCGCGAAAGCGAGTTTCAGCGGGATGGTTAAAAATACGTACGCGAACGTTACGCCCATTGATTTCCAGAAGAGGGTATCTTCAGTAAACATGTAGCGATAGTTTTCGATGCCGTTAAATACTGGCGGGCTCATCAGGTCATACTCAGTAAAACTGAGAAAGAACGATGAGATAAACGGGAATGCCGTAAAGACGATCAACCCAATAACGTAGGGTGATATCCAGGCCAATCCCAGTAGTCTGTTTTCATTCATACATACCTACCTGGCGAACAATGGTGTAATACGGATTCGGAGATTAACTTCTTTCCCCCGGCGCCTGGGCGTTGGGGGGTAAAAACAGGTTCTGTGCGTGCGCCTGATCACAATATTTAGCGTAATCAATGTGATGTGAGTCTTTAACTTCCCGAAATCATTAGCAATCTTCCGGGTTTTAAAATCCTTTCAACCTGCGTTCTTGATTTGTAAAACATCGTTTTAAAATATTTTATTGCGTTTTGATTTGCCGTCATTCGATTAATTCGTGAAATGTGATCAAAGTCGAAACGATGTTTCAATAAGGTGAGGTGGATGACGTTTTTGCCGAAAAAACACAGGTTTCGCCGGAAATAAAAAGGCTGCCGCGATCTGTCAGAACAGCGGAAATATCGCCGAATGAAATCATTCAATATTTAAACGATTACCCGTCGAAGTGTTTTTTAGAGAAAATCATCAAAGAAATGAAATGAAAACGCCCGCAATGAAGAGGGCGTTAACAGGGGGCGTAATAACGTGCTCAGGATCACGCTTTCAAAAAGTCTTCTCGCACCGGCGTGAAGGTGTCCAGCAGCGTACCGGCTTTCAGGCACACGCAGCCGTGCATAATGTGCGGTTGCTTATAAAGAGTATCGCCTGCCGTGACGATATGTTTCTCATCACCGATGGTAAATTCGAATTCACCGGATAAGACATAAGTGAGTTGTTCATGAGGATGGTTATGCATCGGGCCAATGGCGCCTTGTTCAAACATGACCTCGACGGCCATCATTTTGCCGTCATGGGCCAGAATGCGGCGGGTAACACCATTGCCCAGATCGTCAAGCTGAGTGTCTTTATGAAAGATAAACATCTGGCTGTCCTGTGGTTGAGTAATAAGATGAAACGATGTTTCAAAATAATTTATCTCAGCGGCAGGCAAAAATAAATGTGAGGCCAGAGAAGTTGAAAGTCGATCACAACTTTGATTGACTGAGTGCACTAACCCACGGAGACAAACGATGAAAACGATAGGACTGCTGGGCGGAATGAGCTGGGAATCGACCGTTCCCTACTACCGCCTGATTAATGAGGGTGTCAAAGCCCGCCTGGGTGGTTTGCACTCCGCGAGCATACTTCTGCACAGCGTGGATTTTCATGAGATTGAAGCCTGTCAGGCCACGGCGCAATGGCACAAAGCCGGGGAAATTCTTGCCCAGGCGGCGGCTGGGCTGGAGCAGGCGGGCGCACAGGCGATTGTGCTGTGCACCAACACCATGCACAAAGTGGCGGGGCAAATCGAGGAGCGCTGCCATATTCCCTTTCTGCACATTGCCGATGCCACTGGCCGGGCGATTGAAAACGCCGGACTGAGTAACGTCGCGCTGCTCGGTACGCGCTACACCATGGAGCAGGATTTTTATCGCGGGCGTCTGGAAAAACAGTTCGGCATCAAAACCCGCGTACCGGGTCCGGAAGATCGCGTACGCGTCAATGAAATCATCTTCGATCAACTGTGCCTCGGCACCTTCACCGATGAGTCGCGCTACTACTTTTTGAATTTGATCAAACAGTTGGCGGCGGAAGGGGCTGAAGGCGTGATTTTTGGCTGTACCGAAATCGGTCTGCTGCTGCCGGAGACACACTGCCCGATCAGGGTCTTTGACACCGCGGCGCTCCATGCCGCCGACGCCGTGGAGTTTATGCTCTCTTAAACGGTCCCGAGCATCGCCGCCAGCGGTTGGGTTACCCGCGGCATGGCGGCTTGCAAGTGCTGTGTAAAGGCGTTGACCAGCGCGGAAGCGGGGCGGTGCAGAGGGCGGATCAGGCTGACCGTAAAAGGAACATCGATACTGAAGCGACGGACGGCAACGCCGCTGGCGGCGTAATCCAGCGCTGTTAACGGGTTCACGACCGAAATGCCAACCCCGGCGCGCACCATCGCGCAAACCGATGCGGCGCTGTGGGTCTCCAGCACCATGCGGCGCTTCACCTGATGTTCGTTGAACAGCGTATCCAACAGTTGCCGGTAACTGTCGGTGCGCGACAAACTGATGTAGTTCTCGGCATGAAAATCCGCTGGTGTCAGCACGCTTTTACGCGCCAGCGGATGATACTGCGGCATCACGCATACTTCATTGCAGGTTAGCAGCGGTGTACGTTCCGTACCGGCAGGTGTGGTCAGTGTTTCCGTTAACCCCAGATCGTGGCGTTGTGCCGACAACCACTCTTCCAGCAATGGCGACTCCTGCGGCACGATATTCAGGCTGACGTCCGGATAGCGGGTGAGAAAGGGCTGTAACAGCAGCGGTAAAAAGGATTGTGAGAAGACCGGCAAGCAGGCGACCGACAATTCGCCCTGGCGGAATTCGCGCAGGCTTTCGGCGGCGCTGATGATCCTGTCCAGCCCGTACCAGGAACGCTGTACCTCTTCAAATAGCCGCAGCCCCTGCACTGTGGGATGCAGGCGTCCACGTGTGCGCTCAAACAGCGTTAATCCCAGCACTTTTTCAAACCGCGCCAGCTCCCGGCTTACCGTCGGTTGCGAGGTATGTAGCAGTGCGGCGGCCTCGGTGAGGTTGCCGGTGGTCATCACTGCATGAAAAATTTCGATATGGCGCAGGTTAACAGCGGGCATGGCGGTATCCGGTTGTTAAAGGTGTTCCATATCATTTTTGCATAGACTCGCGATAAAACGATATTTTTTATTCTCTTCACCGTGTGGCGTAATGATGAAAAATATCGACGGAGCCCATCATGCCACGCCCATTACACCAGACTGAGACTGACCTTAACGCTGCCAACCTGCTGAGACTGCCTGCCGAATTTGGTTGCCCGGTATGGGTTTACGACGCACAAATCATCCGCGCGCAAATCGCCAAACTGCGCGACTTCGACGTGGTACGCTTCGCGCAGAAAGCCTGCTCGAACATCCATATTCTGCGGTTAATGCGTGAGCAGGGCGTCAAAGTGGATTCGGTATCGCTGGGCGAAATCGAGCGTGCGCTGGCGGCGGGCTACGATCCTAAAACGCATCCGGATGATATTGTTTTCACCGCTGACGTGATTGATGACGCGACACTGGCGCGTGTCAGTGAGCTGGGTATCGCGGTCAATGCCGGTTCGGTGGATATGCTGGAACAACTGGGGGCGGTATCGCCGGGTCATCGTGTCTGGCTGCGTGTTAACCCGGGGTTTGGTCACGGTCACAGCCAGAAAACCAACACCGGCGGCGAAAACAGTAAACACGGCATCTGGTACAGCGATCTGGGGGCGGCGCTGGCGGTCATGCAGCGTTACCAGTTGCAACTGGCGGGCATTCATATGCACATCGGTTCCGGTGTGGATTATGGTCATCTGGAGCAGGTATGCGGCGCGATGGTGCGCCAGGTGGTGGATTTCGGCCAGGATCTGCCGGCGATTTCCGCAGGGGGAGGCCTCTCAATTCCGTATCATGAAGGGGAAGCGCAGGTTGATACCGCACACTATTTCGGTTTGTGGAATGCCGCGCGTGAGCAGATCGCCCGGCATCTTGGTCATGCCGTGAAACTGGAGATCGAACCGGGACGTTTCCTGGTGGCGGAGTCCGGTGTGCTGGTTTCGCAGGTGCGCAGCGTGAAAAATATGGGCAGCCGCCACTTTGTGCTGATTGATGCCGGTTTTAACGACCTGATGCGTCCGGCGATGTATGGCAGCTATCACCACATTACCGCGCTGGCGGCGGATGGCCGGGATCTGCGAAATGCCGCCCTGATTGACACTGTGGTGGCGGGGCCGTTGTGCGAATCCGGCGATGTCTTTACCCAGCAGGAGGGGGGCAAAGTTGAAACCCGCGCGCTGCCGGAGGTTGCGCCGGGTGATTATCTGGTGTTGCATGATACCGGCGCCTACGGTGCATCAATGTCGTCGAACTACAATAGCCGCCCGCTACTGCCGGAAGTGCTGTTTGATAAGGGTGTGGCGCGGCTGATTCGCCGTCGTCAGACCATTGAAGAACTGCTCGCGCTGGAGCAGTGCTAAACCGCACTATACGGTCCCGCCGCCACTGACTCGCGCAACACCAGCGTGCCGGTAAACGGTGGGATCGCATCGACAGCCGTCTTATTGGCCAACCTGATCGCCTGGTCAATCGCTGTGGTGATCATGGTATCAATAGGCAGATAGACCGTTGACAGACCCGGCTCCAGCCAGCGTGCGCTGGGGGCGTCATCGAAGCCGAACAGGGAAATATCCTGCGGAATGCGTAAACCCGCCTGCCAGATAGCCTTAGAAGCGCCCAGCGCCATATCGTCATTACAGGCGAACAGGGCGCTGATGCTGGCACCTTCCTGCAACATTTCCCGACACAGTTCATAGCCGCGCGTCATGGTGGAGTCACCGTATTTTACTTTTGCCGGATCCCAGTCGATCCCATGGTGTTCCAGCGCCTTGCGATAGCCCATCAACCGGGCTTTACCGGTGGGAGTATGCATCGGAACAGTAATGCAGGCTATTTCGCGGTGCCCCTGGCGTATCAGGTAATCCACCGCCTGAAAAGCTGCGTCCTGTTGCTCAAAGAACACACATTTATCGTGCGCCTGCACCACCTCGCGGTTAATGACGACAAGCGGCATCGATACGCTGTCGATCAGTTGCAGGATCGCGTTTTCACTCATAAAGCGGGTGTAGAGAATAATGGCGTCGCAGCGACGATCGGCCAGCATCTGCACCGCCAGCTCTTCCCGCTCCGGCGTGTCGTGCCCGTCGGTCACGATCAACTGTTTGCCATGCCGTTCAGCCTGGCGTGAGGCCTGCTGCAACAGTCGGCCAAAATAGAAGCCGTCAAAGCTGGAGACCACCAGACCGATGCTATTGCTGGTGCGGTTCGCCAGCGAGCGGGCAAGGAAATTAGGCCGGTAGCCCAGCTCTTCCATCGCCTTAAAGACCTGGTTGCGGGTGCTTTCTTTCACCTGGCCTGTGTTGTTGAGAACGCGGGACACCGTCGCTTTCGACACACCCGCGCGCAGTGAGACTTCCAGCATTGTGACCATAACGGGCTCTCGTTTCGCGTAATCAAACGCAGTTTACCACACTCACGAAAAAGCCCTGATCAATGCAAGGTGGTATGCCAATGTGGGCTGTCGTTTCGTTTTGGAATACCAGAAGCAGCGTTGCGAGGCGAGTCACAGAACTTTTCTCCATCCATGACTATTTTTGGTATGCCAAATGGGATTGAGCTGTATCCCGGTTTCAATAAAAAAACCCCTTTACTGAGGTGTTAACTCATGGCCCTACAAGACAAACTCATCGATTCTCTGGGTAGTTTTGCCACAAAATTCAACAGCTATCGCTATATTATGGCGATCAAATCTTCGTTTATTACTCTGATGCCGGTGATCATCGTCGGCGCGTTTTCCGTGCTGATCTCCAATATGGTGCTGGATCCGAAAAACGGACTCGCCAGTTTTCAGGCACTGTCATTTCTGGCGGCGCTGAAACCCATAACCAGCGCCATCAACTACGCCACGCTCAACTTCCTCAACATTGGCGCGGTGTTTTTAATCGGTATTGAACTGGGGCGCATAAACGGCATCAAGTCGCTGTTTCCTGGCCTGCTGGCGGTGATCTGCTTTATTTGCGTCACGCCAACCACCGTTGAGATGCTGGTGGACGGGCAGATGCACGTGGTGAAAGATGTGCTGCTGCGTCAGTTCTCTGACACCCGTAGCCTGTTCCTTGGCATGTTTATCGCCATTTTGTCAGTGGAGATCTACTGCTGGCTGGAAAACCGTGAAGGGCTGAAGATCAAAATGCCGGACACGGTACCGCCAAATGTCTCCGCATCGTTCTCGGCGCTGATCCCGGCGATTATCACCACCACGGTGATTGCCACTTTCGGTTTTGCCTTTCAGAAAGTGACCGGCATGTATCTGTACGATGCCGTTTACCAGGTAGTGCAACAGCCGCTGGAGCGCGTCGTGCAGAGCCTGCCGGGGATCCTGTTGCTGATGTTTGTCGCACAGTTGTTCTGGGTCATCGGTATCCACGGCAACCAGATGATCAAACCGATTCGCGAGCCGCTGCTGCTGGGGGCGATCACCGTCAATATGAGCGCCTTTGAGCAGGGTAAAGAGGTGCCGAATATCATCACTATGCCATTCTGGGACGTGTATATGAGCATCGGCGGCTCCGGGTTGACCATCGGTCTGCTGATTGCGGTGATGATTGCCACCAAACGCAAAGAGATGAAAGAGATCGCGAAGCTCTCCATCGGGCCGGGGATCTTCAATATTAACGAACCGGTGATATTCGGGATGCCGATCATGCTGAACCCGATCCTTGCCATCCCGTTTATTATCACGCCGCTGGTGACCGGCTCGATTGGCTACTTCGCCACCGTGACGGGGTTTGCCGGAAAAGCCGTGGTGATGGTGCCCTGGACGACACCGCCGCTGATCAATGCCTGGCTCTCTACCGCCGGTTCGATGGGCGCGGTGGTGACGCAACTGATCTGCATTATTACTGCCGTCGTTATCTACCTGCCGTTTGTGAAAATTGCCTCCCGCCGCGCAGAGCAGGCGCAGTTGCAGGCAGAAACGCCGTCTAACGCCTGAGGAAACCATGAGTACGAAAACCATCGCCATACCACCGTCATTTATCCTCGGTGCTGCCGCGTCGGCCTGGCAAACAGAAGGCTGGATCGATAAACGGGAGGGGCAGGATTCCTGGCCCGATCTCTGGTACAAAAACGATCGTCATGTCTGGCATGAGGGGTATGGTCCGGCGGTAGCAACCAACTTTTACCAGCGTTTTCGCGAAGATGTGCAATTGATGAAGCAAGCGGGGTTAACCCACTACCGCACCTCGATCAACTGGGCGCGTTTTCTGATCGATTACGAGCAGGGTGTGGTGGATGAAACCTACGCGGCTTATTACGACGCACTGTTCGATGAGATGCAGCGCAACGGCATTGTGCCGATGATCTGCCTTGAGCATTACGAACTGCCCGGTTATCTGCTGGAAACGTATGGCGGTTGGGCATCGAAAAAGGTCGTGGAGCTGTATCTGCTGTATGCCGAAAAGGTGTTTGAGCGTTTTCATCATAAAGTGACGCGCTGGTTTACCTTTAATGAGCCGATCGTGGTGCAAACCCGCGTTTACCTTGATGCGCTACGCTGGCCTTATGAACAGAACACCGGTACCTGGATGCAGTGGAATCACCACAAAAACCTGGCGACGGCAAAGGTGGTGAAGCTGTTCCGCGAAAAGGGCTACACCGGTACGGTGGGCTGCATTCTCAACCCGGAAGTGACCTATCCGCGCTCCCGTGCGCCGCACGACGTGCTGGCCGCTGAGCGTTACGATCTGTTCTATAACCGCGTCTTCCTCGATCCGATGGTGAAAGGGCACTACCCGCCGGAGCTGTTTGCGCTGCTGGAGAAACACCAGGTCGCCTGGGACTACAGCGAAGATGAGCTGGCGATCATTCGTGATAACACCGTCGATGAGCTGGGGATTAATCTCTACTATCCGCACCGGGTCAAAGCCCCATCTCGCGCCTGGCACCCGGACACCCCTTTCCACCCGGCATATTATTATGAGCCGTTTGAATTGCCGGGGCGGCGAATGAACACATCCCGTGGCTGGGAGATCCTGCCTTCCATTATTTACGACATGGCGATGCGCATTAAAAACGCGTACGGCAATATTCCGTGGTTTGTTGCCGAAAGCGGTATGGGCGTGGAGAACGAAGGGCGGTTTCGCAATGCGCAAGGGATGATCGAGGATGATTACCGTATTGCGTTTATCAGCGAGCATCTGTGGCAAACCCTGCGCGCACGGGAAGCGGGCGCAAACTGCCAGGGCTACATGCTGTGGGCATTCACCGATAATGTCTCGCCAATGAACGCTTTCAAGAACCGTTACGGGTTGGTGGAGATTGATCTGCAAAACAACCGCGATCGCCGGGCGAAGAAGTCCTTGTCATGGTATCGCCAGCTAAGCGATGAGCGTCAGTTGACCCTCACCCTCGATGATGACGTAAAATAGAACGCAATGACTGAAAAGCGCAGGTGATATTGTGGAGAAGGCCGTCGTCCCGCCGGAAAAAAAACAGTACCAGGAGATTGGCGAAGATTTACGTGAGCAAATCATCAACGGGCATTACCCCGTTGGCTCGCGTTTGCCGCCGGAGCGCAATATCGCCGAAAAGTATGGCGTCAGCCGCACGATAGTTCGCGAAGCCTTGCTGATGCTGGAACTGCAAGGCACGGTGGATATTCGCCAGGGATCGGGCGTGTATGTGATGCGCATTCCGCAGGAGCATGAAAATGAGGAAGAGCGCTTTTTAAGTAGCGATGTTGGCCCGTTTGAGATTTTGCAGGCGCGCCAGCTGTTGGAAAGTAATATCGCCGCCTTTGCCGCGAAAATGGCCACCCGGGCGGATATCGATAATCTGCGGCGCATCCTCGAGCAAGAGCAGCGCGCCATCGCTATGAATGACACCTCGCAGGATAACAGCAAAATGTTCCATCTGGTGCTGGCGGGTGCATCGCAAAACCAGATGCTGCTGGCGACGGTGGAAAGCATCTGGCACCAAATGGACAGTAGTCCGCTGTGGCAGCAATTTAATGTGCATATTGCCAGTCGCCCGTATCGCCTGAAATGGCTTGGCGATCGCCAGACGCTGCTGGCGGCGCTGCGCCGCCGCGATGTGATGGGGGCGTGGCAGGCAATGTGGCAACATCTGGAAAACGTAAAAAAGAGTCTGCTGGAGCTGTCCGACGAGGATGCGCCGGATTTTGACGGCTATCTTTTTGAATCCGTGCCGATTTTTCAGGGAAAATTAATGTGACGATCGTTCCATTGTACGACGCCCCGCACCATGCGGAGCAGGTCACCGAATGGCTGTGGCGTGAGTTTGGTGATTCGCTGCCGCGTGATTTTTTCGCCAGTATTATCCAGCACAGCCAGACGCCGGGGCAGTTACCGTTGACCTTTGTGTTGCTCGACGGGGATGCGTTGCTGGCTACGGTGGGATTGTGGCGCTGCGATCTGATTAGCCGACAGGATCTGTACCCGTGGCTGGCGGCGCTGTACGTGAAAGAGAGCGCGCGCGGGCAGGGGCTGGCGGGGCAGCTACAGCGACATGTCATGCAACAGGCCAGAGCCATGGGCTTCAGCCAGTTGCATCTTTACTCCGCCTGCCGCGATTTTTACGAGCGTTACGGCTGGCACTACATTGGTGATGCGCTCGATTACCCCAACACCATCGTTCATCTTTACCGCATTGCGTTGTGCTGTTTGCCGGATTTGCAGGCTGGGTAGCACACCATTAACACCAGAGTTAGCTTTCCTGCGGCGTCATCACCGAGTGGCGACGCACCAGCGTCGGGTTAAACAGATGGGTGACATCGGGTAATGGCTGACTGGACGCCAGCGCCAGCGCTAATTCAGCGGCCTGCGTCGCCATTGTGATAATCGGGTAGCGCACGGTCGTCAGGCGCGGGCGCACATAGCGCGACACCAGCACGTCATCAAAACCAATCAGGGAAATTTCGCGCGGCACGTCAATGCCGTTATCGTTCAGTACCCCCATCGCCCCTGCTGCCATCGAATCGTTATAACAGGCGACAGCGGTAAAGTTTCTGCCGCGCCCCAACAGTTCGGTCATCGCCTGTTCACCACCACTCTCATCGGGTTCAGCAAAGGTCACCAGTCTGTCGTTGCAGGGCAGCCCGTGCTCCTTCAGTGCGTCGTAGTAACCTTGCAACCGATCCTCCGCATCTGAAATGGCGTGGTTCGAACAGATGTAGCCAATGCGCGTATGACCCTGTTGGATCAGGTGGCGGGTCGCCAGCCAGGCGCCGTAGCGATCATCCAGCGCGACACAACGCTGCTCAAAACCCGGCAGGATACGGTTAATTAACACCATACCTGGCATCTGCTTCATCAACGACGCCAGCTCGTCATCGGGAATCATCTTGGCGTGTACCACCAGCGCGGCGCAGCGATGGCGGATCAACTGTTCAATCGCTTTACGCTCTTTCTCTTCGTTATGGTAGCCGTTGCCAATCAGCAGAAAATTGCCGGTGGCGGAGGCCACCTGTTCGACTGCTTTCACCATAGCGCCAAAAAAGGGATCGGACACATCGCCCACAACCAGACCGACGGTTTCTGTCGACTGTTGCGCCAGCGCACGGGCATTCGCGTTGGGATGGTAATTGAGGGTATCCATTGCATTTTGCACCGCCAAACGCGAGGCTTCGCTCGCTTTTGGCGAGTCGTTAATGACGCGGGAAACCGTTGCTACGGAGACGCCCGCCAGCCGTGCGACATCTTTGATGGTCGCCATGATGCACCGTCCTTAGAGGTAAGCGTTTACACACCGGCTAGTGTTACGGAAAAGGGAGGGCTAATCAAGGAGGTTGCCGGACGGGAACGTGCAAACGTGAAGTGACGCGTGGCAAGCAGGTGAAAACGTTACACATAAAAGTTTTACCGATTAATACAGTGAAAACCTTTAGTTACACTTTGCGAAAGGCTGTTTCGATTGTCCGCTGGTGGCGCTATACCCCGCGTGACAAAGTAGGGATCCCAGAGGTATTGATAGGTGAAGGCAACCCTCGGGGTTGCACACTCGAATTACACCAACCTGCGCAGATGCGCAGGTTTTTTTTTGCGGTTTTCCGGGGTGTAACAGGAATCAATGATAGACATACCTGGTTTCACTTCGGCTCATTCTCTTGCTTTTTCCCGCTGGTAACGCGCGATACCCCACGCCACAATCAAGTTCCCAGAGGTATTGATTGGTGAAGTATTCGGTACACTCTTCGTACTTATTTATTGCACCAACCTGCGCGGACGCGCAGGTTTTTTTTTGCCCGCGTTTTCCCTCCTGCGCTTCTCGTGTAATCTGCCACAATTTGAAGACATTGTGCTTAATTGACTGGCAAAAGGAGTTGAAATGCTACTGGGCTTTTTCCGCAGCCTGTTTCAGGTGTTGTTCCGGGTGCAACTGACCGGAAAAACAGAGGCGCTGCATGGCGAGCGTGTATTAATCACCCCTAACCACGTCTCTTTTATTGATGGCATTCTGCTGGCGTTGTTCCTGCCTGTGCGCCCGGTTTTCGCTGTTTACACCTCAATCAGTACCCAGTGGTATATGCGCTGGATAAGCTCAATCATTGATTTTGTGCCGCTCGACCCCACCAAACCGATGTCCATTAAGCATCTGGTGCGACTGGTAGAGCAGGGACGGCCGGTGGTGATATTTCCGGAAGGGCGTATTTCCGTTTCTGGTTCGCTAATGAAAATTTACGATGGCGCTGGGTTTGTGGCGGCAAAGTCCGGCGCGACAGTGGTTCCACTGCGCATTGATGGCGCGGAGCTTACGTATTTCAGCCGCCTGAAAGGGCTGGTTAAACAGCGCCTGTTCCCGCGCATTACGCTGCATATTCTGCCGCCAACGCAATTACCGATGCCGGATGCCCCACGTGCGCGCGATCGCCGTAAACTGGCGGGCGAGATGTTGCATCAAATCATGATGGAAGCCCGCATGGCGGTGCGCCCGCGTGAAACGCTGTTCGAAGCGTTGCTCTCGGCGCAGTACCGCTATGGTGAAAAGAAGCCCTGCGTAGAAGATATCAACTTCACCCCCGACAGTTACCGTAAGTTGTTGACCAAAACGTTGTTTGTGGCGCGTATTCTGGATAAATACACGGCGCAGGGAGAGAAAATCGGCCTGATGTTACCGAATGCCGGGATCAGCGCGGCGGTCATTTTCGGCGCTATCGCCCGTGGGCGAATTCCGGCGATGATGAACTACACCGCCGGGGTGAAAGGGCTGAGCAGCGCCATTACCGCAGCGCAAATCAAGACCATTTTTACCTCGCGCACCTTTATGGAGAAAGGCAAGCTGTGGCATCTGCCGGAGCAACTGACCCAGGTGCGCTGGGTTTACCTCGAAGATTTGAAAAGCGACGTCAAACTGGAAGATAAGCTGTGGATCTTCCGCCATTTGCTGACACCATTAAAAGCGCAGGTTGCGCAAAAGCCGGAAGATCCGGCGCTGATCCTCTTTACCTCCGGTTCTGAAGGCCATCCTAAAGGCGTGGTGCATAGCCACAAGAGTCTTCTGGCGAATGTCGAGCAGATTAAGACCATCGCCGACTTTACCGCCAATGACCGTTTTATGTCGGCGCTGCCGTTGTTCCACTCCTTTGGCCTGACGGTTGGGTTGTTGACCCCATTGCTGACTGGCGCCCAGGTGTTTCTCTACCCCAGCCCGCTGCACTATCGCATTGTGCCGGAGTTGGTGTACGACCGGAACTGTACGGTGCTGTTCGGCACATCGACGTTCCTTGGGAATTACGCTCGTTTTGCCAATCCCTATGATTTTTACCGTCTGCGCTATGTGGTGGCAGGCGCAGAGAAATTGCAGGAGAGCACCCGCCAGCTCTGGCAGGACAAGTTCGGTTTGCGCATTCTCGAAGGGTATGGCGTAACGGAGTGCGCGCCGGTGGTATCGATCAATGTGCCGATGGCGGCCAAACCGGGTACCGTCGGGCGGATCCTGCCGGGGATGGACGCCCGCTTGCTGGCGGTGCCGGGCATTGAAGAGGGCGGTCGGCTGCAACTTAAAGGGCCTAATGTGATGACCGGTTACCTGCGGGTGGAAAACCCCGGAGTGCTGGAAACGCCCGCCGCGGAGAATGTTCATGGTGAGCTGGAGCCTGGCTGGTATGACACGGGCGATATCGTGCGTTTTGATGAGCAAGGCTTTGTTCAGATTCAGGGGCGCGCGAAACGCTTTGCCAAAATCGCGGGTGAGATGGTATCGCTGGAGACGGTGGAACAGCTGGCGCTGATGACCTCGCCTGACAAACTGCATGCTACGGTCATCAAAAGCGATGCCAGCAAAGGCGAGGCGCTGGTGATGTTTACCACCGATGATGCGCTGACGCGCGACAAACTGCTCCAGCAGGCGCGTGCGCATGGCATCCCGGAACTGGCCGTGCCGCGCGATATTCGTTTCCTGAAGCAACTTCCGCTGCTTGGTAGCGGCAAACCCGATTTCGTTACACTGAAAGGTATGGTTGAAGAGGATGAATCCACGCATGCGTGAGTCAGTAAGCACTAACACTTCGCTGTGGTCGCGGGGGATGATGGCGGTGATTGCCGCTCAGTTTCTCTCGGCGTTTGGCGATAACGCGCTGCTGTTTGCCACCCTGGCGCTGCTGAAAGCGGAGTTTTACCCTGACTGGAGCCAGCCGGTATTGCAGATGGTGTTTGTGGGCGCTTACATTCTTTTCGCTCCTTTTGTCGGTCAGGTCGCCGACAGCTATGCCAAAGGGCGAGTAATGATGGTGGCCAACGGGTTAAAACTGTTGGGCGCGGTGAGTATCTGTATCGGCGTGAACCCGTTTGTGGGATATCTGCTGGTGGGGATTGGCGCAGCGGCCTACTCCCCGGCGAAATACGGCATTCTGGGTGAAATTACCACTGGTGATAAGCTGGTGAAAGCCAATGGCCTGATGGAGTCTTCCACCATTGCGGCGATCCTGCTGGGTTCGGTGGCTGGTGGCGTGCTGGCCGACTGGCATGTGCTGGCGGCGCTGGGCGTGTGTGCGGTGGTATATGGCGCTGCTGTGGTCGCCAACCTGATGATCCCTAAACTGCCTGCTGCGCGGCCGGGGCAATCCTGGCACTTTACGCCGATGACCCACAGCTTTTTCAGCGCTTGCAAAAACCTGTGGCGCAACGGTGAGACGCGCTTTTCACTGGTGGGTACCAGTCTGTTTTGGGGGGCGGGCGTGACGCTGCGTTTTTTACTGGTGCTGTGGGTGCCGGTGGCGCTGGGCATTACCGATAACGCCACGCCAACCTATCTGAATGCAATGGTGGCCGTGGGTATTGTGGCGGGAGCGGGCCTGGCGGCAAAACTGGTGACGCTGGATACCGTTGCCCGCTGTATGCCTGCCGGGATCCTGATCGGTGTGGCGGTGACGCTGTTTTCGTTACAACATGCATTACTGCCTGCGTATGGCGTTTTGCTGCTGATTGGTGCGCTGGGCGGCTTCTTCGTCGTGCCTTTAAATGCGCTATTGCAGGCAATCGGTAAAGCATCTGTGGGCGCGGGCAACGCCATCGCGGTGCAAAACCTCGGCGAAAATATGGCGATGTTGCTGATGCTGGGGCTCTATTCGCTGGCGGTAAAAGCGGGGGCGCCGGTGGTTGGCGTGGGCGTTGGCTTCGGGACGCTGTTTGCGTTGGCGATTGCGGCGCTGTGGATCTGGCAGCGCCGCCGTTAGCAGGTTACGGAGCGGGGTAGGTATACACCTGGTGCACCGCTTCAATTTCCGCCAGCACCGCTTCGCTGAGCTCCAGGTGCAGGCTCTCCACATTGGTCTTCAGTTGTTCCATCGTCGTTGCGCCCAGCAGGGTGCTGGCGACGAAGGGCTGACGGCGCACGAAAGCCAGCGCCATTTGCGCCGGATCGAGGTTGTGCCGTTTAGCAATATCCACATAGGCCGCCACGGCTTTTTGCGCCTGCTCCCCACTGTAACGCGTGAAGCGGCTGAACAAGGTATTTCGCGCGCCTGCGGGTTTCGCGCCGTTGAGGTATTTGCCGGTCAGCGTGCCAAACGCCAGGCAGGAGTAGGCCAGCAGCTCAACGCCTTCATACTGGCTCACTTCCGCCAGGCCCACTTCATAGCTGCGGTTTAGCAGGCTATACGGGTTTTGAATGGTCACAATGCGCGGCAGTTCATGTTTTTCTGCCAGGTGAAGATAACGCATCACGCCAAAGGCGGTCTCGTTTGAGACGCCGATATAACGGATTTTCCCGGCGCGTTGAAATTCGGTCAGCGCTTCCAACGTTTCCAACAGCGTGATGACCGGTGCACTCTCTACCCAGCTATAACCCAGTTTGCCGAAGCAGTTGGTGGCGCGCTGCGGCCAGTGCACCTGGTACAGGTCGAGATAATCGGTTTGCAGACGCTTTAAACTCGCATCCAGCGCGCTGCGGATGTTTTTGCGATCCAGCGCCTGATTGGGGCGGATGCCGCTGTCATTGTTGCGGCTCGGGCCGCTGACTTTAGAGGCGATCACCAGTTTTTCGCGGTTGCCGCGTTTCGCCAGCCAGTTGCCGACGTAGGTTTCAGTCAGCCCTTGTGTTTCCGGGCGTGGCGGGACAGGGTACATCTCTGCAACATCAATCAGGTTTATGCCCTGGCTGACGGCATAGTCGAGCTGTGCGTGGGCGTCGGCTTCGCTGTTTTGTTCACCAAACGTCATTGTGCCCAGCCCCAGGGTGCTGATTTCAAGCGAACTGTGGGGGATACGGTGATAGTGCATAGCCGGCTTCCTCAATCAAACAACGTCAGAGCTCCTGACAAAGGAATATAACCATGGCAGAGGGGAAGAGAAAGGGAAAGCGGAAATTCAAAAAAAGGCCAGCAGGTTACTGACCTTTATAGGGATTTCTTAGCGCTCAATAATCTGGGATATGTCATCACGGTTAATCTGCATTTTATTGCCTTGCTGATCGTGGTAGCTGACCAGCCCGGTCTCATCATCAATTTCTGGTTTACCTTGCGTCAGGATCATCCTGCCATCTTTTGTCGCCATAACATAATCGCTGCTGCATCCGGAAACAGCAAAAACCAGTCCCACTGCGGAAATCAGCACTGCCCATTTTTTCATCATCCTGCCCCTCTCACGGCCTGTCATACACAAGTCTAGTAATAACGTGCGATCGGGTGATGAAAAAGCGGGATTATCTGAAAAGATCTGAAAAGAGAGGATGAGGAGAGAGGAACAGCGAAGAACGCTTCCTCCGAAGAGGAAGCGTGAACATTACAGCGGATTCTTCTTGTTACGCATCAGGTTGAGCGTTTCAACGGCAATGGAGAAGAACATCGCAAAGTAGATATAGCCTTTCGGCACATGTATAGAGACGCTTTCCAGGATCAGCGTAAAGCCAACAAGGATCAGAAACGACAATGCCAGCATTTTGACCGACGGATGGCGATCAACAAATTCGCCGATCGGCCGCGCAGCAAACATCATTACGCCAACGGCAATCACCACGGCGGCCATCATGATGAACAGATGATCCGACAGGCCCACGGCGGTGATCACGGAATCAAGGCTGAAAATGATATCCAGCAGCATGATTTGCACGATAGCGCCAAGGAAAGAGTGCACATTGGTCTTCAACCCTTCTTCTTCCCCCTCGATCGATTCGTGGATCTCTTTGCTTGCTTTCCAGATCAGGAACAAGCCGCCGAGAAAAAGAATCAAATCGCGGGCGGAAACGTTGTGATCAAACACGCTGAACAGTGGGTGCGTCAGCCTGGTCACCCAAGCAATAGACGCCAGCAGTAACAGGCGCATGATCATTGCCGCTGCAAGCCCAAGGCGACGTGCGTGATTACGTTGTGCAGTGGGAAGTTTGGCGACGACCAGAGAGAGGAAAATAATATTGTCGATCCCGAGAACGATCTCCAGTAGCGTCAATGTTCCGAGCGCCAGCCAGGCGTTGGGGTCGGTTATCCATGCAAATAACATTTAAGCAAAGTCCTGCCAAAAAAAAGAAGCGCTAATTATAAGCGCCAGCGTTGCTGTGGCAAAAATTTAATATCCGGAGAGTAAAAAATGACGAGCCAGCAGGGCACTGGTGAAGTTCTTTTTCAGATAAAAACCGCGGGGTAAGGTGAGGATCCGTTCGCCATGCTCGCCGATCGCTTCGGTGAGTGCTTTGCTGTTGGCCGCCTTCGGGCGTAACTGCATCACTTCGCCGTGACGCGCGGTAATACGGGTGACTCTCCCTAACACGATCAGGTCCATCAACTCTTCCCAGTCGAGACGTAACTGCCGTTCTTCGTCTTCGTTCGGGCTCCAGAGCAGGGGCGAGCCAACCCGGCGTTCTGCCACCGGTATTTCCCGCGATCCTTCGATAGGGATCCATAAGACACGCTTGAGTTTATGGCGAACGTGACTGGTTTCCCACACCACGCCACTGTTGCCGGTCAACGGCGCGACGCAAACAAACGTTGTTTCCAGCGGGCGTCCCTGACTGTCTACAGGGATCGTTTTCAATTCGACGCCCAACGCTGCAAAGTCCTGTTCCGGTTTGCTGCCTGCGCTTGCGCCTAACCACAGCTCGAGCAACACACCCGTCCACCCTTTATCTCGTTTGAGATCGCGGGGAACGGGCAACCCTGCCTTTGCCGCCAGTTCTCCCAGTGAGTAGCCTGCCAGGCGCTGCGCCTGAGCCAGCAACTGAGCTTCTGTTTCCGGAGGTGTTGTCAGTGGAGCTAACGCGGACATGCTAAAAACCTTTTGGTTAAAAAACAGACGGCAGTTTTGCACTGCATCTGTGCAGTTTACCTTTTTCCATGCTGGCTAAGCAATGCGATGATTTATAAGGTAATTTATTTTCATCGATCAGGCGTTGCGCAACAGTGTGATCGGTTTTCCAAATCTGGTCACTGACAATAAACAGGATCTTACACCCTGTTATCCACAGAAAAGTGGGATAACTGGGGAAAAGCCCCACTACTGTTTCAATTTACAGCCTTGACGTGCGACGAAAATCGAATTTCTGCACAAAATGTGCCTAACTTATTGGCATAATCTGTGGATAAAAACGGCTCTGTTCGATCTTTCATCAGCGACAGGATCCGAAGAGTGATGATCATCACACTACGTCCGAGGAAAAGGTTGATAAACACTGTAACTCAATGAATTACTGTATTTTATTTTTACAGGTCCATCACGAGTTATTCAGACTGTTCCGGGTTTTCCCTGGGTAATTCCACACTTCTTCACAACTCTATCCACAGAAAAGGTGAATAAAACCCGTTGGCGGAGGCGAGCGCTGTTTATAACTCTGACGATAACTGTGAGTTATTCAATTGTTATCCGTCCGTGTCCCTGTAATAGAGTGGTTTACCGTTATGCACGAGTGTGAAACAATCGCTTCATTCAGATTTATTTTGAGGTAGTCCGGTGATTGATGACGATGGCTACCGCCCAAATGTTGGAATCGTAATCTGTAACCGCCAGGGCCAGGTGATGTGGGCCAGGCGCTTTGGACAACATTCATGGCAATTCCCCCAGGGGGGGATCAACCCTGGAGAATCCCCGGAACAGGCAATGTACCGGGAACTGTTCGAGGAAGTGGGCTTAAGTCGTAAAGATGTTCGTATCCTTGCTTCTACCCGTAACTGGTTGCGTTACAAGTTGCCGAAACGTTTGGTGCGTTGGGACACAAAGCCGGTATGTATCGGCCAGAAACAAAAGTGGTTTCTTCTGCAATTGGTCGGTAACGATGCCGACATCAATATGCAAGCCAGTAGTACGCCTGAATTTGATGGCTGGCGCTGGGTAAGCTATTGGTATCCTGTTCGTCAGGTAGTGTCGTTTAAACGCGACGTCTACCGGCGGGTGATGAAAGAATTCGCAAGCGCGGTCATGCTGCTTCAGGAAACGCCTCCTAAGCCGCAGAATGCGCCTGCATGGCGACGTAAACGAGGTTAAGCCACCCACATCATGCTCACCCGACTGCGAGAAATAGTTGAGAAAGTCGCCAGCGCGCCGCGCCTTAACGAAGCGCTGGAAATACTGGTTACCGACGTTTGCCTGGCGATGGAAACCGAGGTGTGCTCGGTCTATCTCGCAGATCACGACAGACGTTGCTTTTACCTGATGGCGACGCGCGGTTTGAAAAAACCGCGTGGTCGTACTGTCACACTCGCATTTGATCAAGGGATTGTCGGTCTGGTCGGCAGGCTGGCGGAACCTATCAACCTTGCCGATGCGCAGAAGCACCCCAGCTTTAAATATATTCCCGCGGTGAAAGAGGAGCGTTTTCGCGCCTTTCTTGGTGTACCTATTATTCAGCGCCGTCAGTTGCTTGGTGTACTGGTGGTTCAGCAGCGTGAGCTGCGCCAGTACGATGAAAGTGAAGAGTCCTTTCTGGTGACGCTCGCCACGCAGGTGGCGGCAATTCTCTCCCAGTCCCAATTAAACGCGTTGTTTGGTCAATATCGCCAGACGCGCATTCGTGCGCTCCCTGCCTCTCCTGGTGTGGCAATCGCCGAAGGGTGGGTAGATGAAACGTTGCCGCTGATGGAGCAGGTCTATCAGGCCTCAACGCTGGACACTACCCTCGAAAGGGAAAGGCTGACTGCTGCGCTTGAAGAAGCCGCTAACGAGTTCCGTCGTTATAGCAAACGTTTCTCCGCTGGTGCGCAGAAAGAAACGGCGGCGATTTTCGACCTCTACTCGCACTTGCTTTCCGATGCGCGTCTGCGCCGCGAACTGTTTGAGGAAGTCGACCGGGGCGTGGTCGCGGAGTGGGCGGTGAAAACGGTGATTGAACGTTTCGCTGAGCAGTTTGCTGCACTTACCGACGGCTACCTGAAAGAGCGCTCGGGAGATTTACGCACCCTGGGGCAGCGACTGCTGTTCCATCTTGATGATTCAATTTCCGGGCCGAATAGCTGGCCGGAACGCTTCATTCTTGTGGCGGATGAACTGTCCGCTACGACGCTTGCTGAGTTGCCGCACGACCGGCTTGTCGGGGTGGTAGTGCGCGATGGCGCTGCCAACTCGCATGCGGCGATCATGGTGCGCGCGCTGGGCATTCCGACGGTCATGGGGGCCGATATTCAGCCTTCGTTGCTGCAACGTCGCACGCTGGTGGTGGATGGCTACCGTGGTGAATTGCTGGTGGATCCTGAACCGGTACTGTTGCAGGAATATCAGCGGCTTATCACGGAAGAGAACGAATTAAGCCGTCTGGCCGAAGATGATGTGAACCTTGCCGCCCAGCTAAAAAGCGGCGAGCGGGTAAAAGTGATGCTCAATGCGGGGTTAAGCCCGGAGCATGAAGAGAAGCTCGGTAGCCGCATCGACGGTATCGGGCTGTATCGCACCGAAATACCGTTTATGCTGCAAAGCGGTTTTCCTTCGGAAGAGGAGCAGGTGGCGCAATACCAGGGCATGTTGCAGATGTTCAACGATAAGCCCGTTACGTTGCGTACACTGGATATTGGTGCCGACAAACAACTTCCTTACATGCCGATCAGCGAAGAGAACCCGTGTCTGGGCTGGCGCGGCATCCGTATTACGCTCGACCAACCGGAAATTTTCCTGGTGCAGGTGCGGGCGATGTTGCGTGCCAATGCGGCAACCGGCAACCTCAGTATTCTGCTACCAATGGTTACCAGTATTGACGAAGTGGATGAAGCAAGGCGGTTGATTGAGCGCGCGGGGCGCGAAGTGGAAGAGATGATCGGCTACGCCATTCCCAAACCGCGTATTGGCGTGATGCTTGAAGTCCCGTCGATGGTATTTATGTTGTCTCACCTGGCGACCCGCGTCGATTTTATCTCGGTGGGGACGAACGATCTGACGCAGTACATTCTGGCTGTCGATCGCAACAATACCCGCGTGGCAAATATGTACGACAGCCTGCACCCGGCGGTGCTGCGTGCGCTGGCGATGGTGGCAGATGAGGCTGAACGTTTAGGTATTGATATCCGCTTGTGCGGTGAAATGGCTGGCGATCCCATGTGTGTTGCGGTGCTGATTGGCTTGGGGTATCGCCATTTGTCGATGAACGGGCGCTCTGTGGCGCGTATCAAATACCTGCTGCGCCGCATCGATTGTGAAGAGGCACAGACGTTGGCAAGGCGCGCTCTGGAGGCGCAACTGGCGACAGAAGTCCGCCATCAGATTGCGGCCTTTATGGAGCGACGCGGCCTGGGCGGGTTGATTCGCGGCGGTATTTAATCACCTGATTGTTAATTAGGTGTGGCCCGAATAAGCGTTAGCGTTATGCGGCGGTGGAGGCGCTGCCAGGCAGTGCTCTGCTGGCAGGCCTTATACATATCTTTTACACTTCACCGCCACCCGCGCCTTCGCCTTATGTTATGATTCGCAGCTTTGGAGCGGCCGCCGGTTGCGGTCTCGCGTGTGAACCGCTGGGCTTTTCGGGCGGAATAACAACAAGTTGTGGTGACACATGAACAGTGGCTATCTGCATTTTCCGGACTTTGATCCGGTGATTTTTTCCATTGGGCCGGTTTCCCTCCACTGGTACGGCTTGATGTATCTGGTGGGCTTCGTTTTTGCTATGTGGCTGGCTACGCGCAGGGCAAACCGTCCGGGCAGTGGCTGGACGAAAAACGAAGTTGAGAACCTGCTCTACGCGGGTTTTCTTGGCGTATTCCTCGGTGGCCGTCTCGGCTATGTTCTGTTCTACAATTTCCCGCTGTTCCTTAACGATCCGCTTTACCTTTTCCGCGTATGGGATGGGGGCATGTCCTTCCACGGTGGTTTGATTGGCGTGATCGTGGTGATGATTATTTTTGCCAAACGTTCCGGGCGTACGTTCTTCCAGGTCTCTGACTTTATTGCGCCGCTGATCCCCTTCGGTCTGGGCGCGGGTCGCTTAGGCAACTTTATTAATGGTGAGCTATGGGGCCGCGTTGATCCGAGTTTCCCTTTCACCATGCTATTCCCCGGTTCGCGCGCGGAAGACATGGCGCTGCTGCCGTCACATCCCGAATGGCAATCCATCTTTGATACCTACGGTATGTTGCCGCGCCATATGTCGCAGTTGTACGAACTGGCGCTGGAAGGCATCGTGCTGTTTATTATCCTCAACCTGTTTATCCGTAAACCTCGCCCGACCGGCTCAGTCTCCGGCCTGTTCCTGATTGGCTATGGTGCGTTCCGTATTATCGTTGAGTTCTTCCGCCAGCCGGATGCGCAATTTACCGGTGCATGGGTACAATACATCAGCATGGGGCAGATCCTGTCCATTCCGATGATCGTCGCGGGCCTCATTATGATGATTTGGGCTTACCGTCGTCCGCAGCAACAAGTTTCCTGAGGAACCATGAAACAGTATTTAGAATTGATGCAAAAGGTGCTGAATGAAGGCACTCCGAAAAACGACCGCACCGGGACAGGCACGTTGTCTATTTTTGGCCATCAGATGCGCTTTAACCTGCAGGATGGCTTCCCGCTGGTGACCACCAAGCGCTGCCATTTGCGTTCAATTATTCATGAGCTGCTGTGGTTTCTGCAGGGTGATACCAATATTGCCTATTTACATGAAAACAATGTCTCCATCTGGGACGAGTGGGCTGATGAGCAGGGCAATCTTGGCCCGGTATATGGCAAACAGTGGCGCGCATGGCCAACGCCAGATGGTCGCCATATTGACCAGATCACCACTGTCCTCAATCAACTGAAAAACGACCCGGACTCGCGCCGCATTATCGTTTCCGCGTGGAACGTCGGCGAACTGGATAAAATGGCGCTGGCCCCATGCCACGCTTTCTTCCAGTTCTATGTGGCAGATGGCAAGCTCTCCTGTCAGCTCTATCAGCGCTCCTGCGACATTTTCCTCGGCCTGCCGTTCAATATCGCCAGCTATGCGCTGCTGGTGCATATGATGGCTCAGCAGTGCGACCTGGAGCCGGGGGATTTTGTCTGGACCGGTGGCGATACCCACTTGTACAGTAACCATCTGGAACAGACCCGGCTGCAACTGAGCCGTGAACCTCGCGCTTTGCCGAAACTGGTTATCAAACGTAAGCCCGCATCGCTGTTCGATTACCGCTTCGACGATTTCGAGATTGAAGGCTACGATCCCCATCCCGGGATCAAAGCGCCGGTCGCTATCTGATCGTATTCAACATGACACAACCGGTGCGGTGATGCGCCGGTTTTTTTTGCCCAAAAACTGCATTTTCGGTGTCGCTTCCGGCTAATTTGCAACGCCTTGCAACAACGAATCTTTCCTTCGTAGCACCTCGTAAAAGCCATTTTCCTTGCTCGCAACCTGGTCTCGTGCATCGCAGACTTTCGCCATGAAACGTGAACATGGCTTTACCCTGATGGAAACCCTTGTGGCGATAGGGCTGATCGTTATCCTCTGCGGAACGGGGCTCTCCGGCTGGCAGCGCTGGCAGGCACAGCAACGATTGTGGCAAACCGCATTGCAGGCGCGTCATTTTCTGGAACGCTTACGCGATGATGCGAACGGACTAAACCGCTCGCAGCGCGTTTATGGCGTGCATGAAGGGGGACGCTGGTGTCTGGCAAACACACCCGTACAGACCTGCGAGGCCGCAGGATCTTTTGTGTTGACCCCTGACTGGCCGGAAGTAGCCTTAGTGGAGGTCACGCCTTCATTGGGTTTTTATGGTCTGCGCAATAGCGCGTGGCCGGGGCATATTCACCTGCGCAGTCACGCCGGGGAGTGGCGAATTGTGATATCCGCCTGGGGAAGGATCAGAATGTGCCAACAAGCCGTGGAGTCACTATGTTAAGCCGGACACGAGGATTTTCTTTGCTGGAGACATTGCTGGCGATGGCGATAAGCAGCGTGCTACTGCTCGCTTCGGCGCGTTTTTTACCGGCGTTGCAAACGGGCGTGCTACAGCACTACCGCATGCAAACGGCTGAGAATGAACTGTGGCTGCGTACGTGGACTGTGGCGAAACATCTGCAACGCGCAGGATATTGCAACGGGCATTGTAGCGGTGAACCACTGTTGATTCGCAATGCCGGGGAGTGTGTGATTGTGCAATGGGATGCGAACAGTAATGGACGCTGGGAGCCGTCAGGGCATAGCGAATCGGAGCAGACCGGGTTTCGTCTGCAAAAAGGTGCACTGGAAACGCTACGTGGCGCAACCACTTGTACAGGACGCGGTTGGGAAAAGACCACCGATCCGGCTCAGATGACGGTACAGCGATTTAACGTTGCGCTACGTCGTACAGCGGGTTTTGCTCCCATCATCACAGTGACGCTGGCGGCGCGTGTGTCCGGACAACACGGGCGAGAGATGGTCGCCGCTCTCGACGTGATGGGGTACAACTTATGAACCGTCAACGCGGGATGTCATCGTTGGCGCTGGTCCTGTTATTACTGTTGCTGGGCAGCCTGATGCTAAATGGCCTGAACCAACAGTTAACCAGTCATATCTGGCAGGTCAACCATGAAAGCAAAATGTTGCGCCGCCTTGCACAGAGCCATTCGGCAATGGAATGGGCGCGGGTTCAACCCTGGACAACGACGCCTGCGTTGCAGTGTTTCGGGCAGGTTGAGCGGCAATGGCGAGCTTGTTTGCGTATTTTTGCTGATGAGACAGCATTATTGATTGCGGCGTATGACGAGGTGCAATTGTGGCGACGCGGGCAGGTGAGCCAGCAACGCGTGATTTTTTCGCCACATGGCTGGAGTGATTTTTGCCCGTTAAAGGAGTCTGCGCAATGCCAGCTCCCGTAAATAAGCAGGCAGGCTTTAGCCTGACGGAAGTGCTGCTGTCCATGGTATTAATGGTGATGGTGGTCACTGCCCTTGGCGGTTATCATCGTGCTCTGGCGTCGGGCTTTGCCAGCGCCAGTCAGTGGCGGCAGCTATGGCGTTGCGCGTGGCAGCAGGCGCAACCAACACCGCCGCCGTTGCCTCCTGGTTGGCGGGTCCAGCGACTGCAGACAACGGCAGAGGGATGTGTCAGCATCCAGGTTACCGTCATCTCGCCAGGGGGCAGGCAGGGACAAATGACACGGTTATTTTGCCCACTTAGTCAGTAGTCAGGAGCGTTTATGTTAAGGGTTTATCACTCCAATCGTCTGGATGTGCTGGAAGCATTGATGGAGTTTATTGTTGAGCGCGATCCGCTTGACGATCCCTTTGAGCCTGAGGTCGTCCTGGTGCAGAGCACCGGTATGGCGCAATGGCTGCAAATGACGCTGGCGCAGAAATTTGGCATTGCCGCCAATATCACGTTTCCTCTTCCGGCGAGCTTTATCTGGGACATGTTCGTCAGTGTGCTGGACGATATTCCGAAAGAGAGTGCGTTTAACAAACAAAGTATGAGCTGGAAACTGATGTCGCTGCTGCCAGGCATGTTGCAGCGCGAAGAGTTCGCGATGCTGCATCATTACCTGAGTGACGATGATGATAAGCGAAAGCTCTTTCAGCTCTCTTCCCGTGTGGCGGATCTCTATGACCAATACCTTGTTTACCGCCCGGAGTGGCTAACTCGCTGGGAGGCGGGGCAGAGCGTAGATGGTCTGGATGAGGCGCAACGCTGGCAAGCACCGTTATGGCGTGCGTTGGTGGAGCACACTGCCGCTCTCGGTCAGCCACACTGGCATCGCGCTAATCTGTATCAACGTTTTATCGATAAACTCGAATCAGCCCAGGCGCGTCCCGCAGGACTTCCCTCCCGGGTTTTTATTTGTGGGATTTCCGCTCTGCCGCCGGTTTACCTGCAAGCATTACAGGCATTGGGTAAGCATATCGATGTTCACCTGCTATTCACTAACCCTTGTCGCTACTACTGGGGCGACATCAAAGATCCCGCATTTTTGGCGAAACTTATCACCCGCCAGCGTCGACATCACCGGGAAGCCCGGCAGTTTCCGCTGTTTCGGGATTCGCAAACTGCCGGCAGTTTATTCAACGACGAGGGAGAACAGGATGTCAGTAACCCGCTGCTTGGCTCATGGGGCAAACTGGGTCGTGACAATATCTTTTTGTTGGCGGGAATGGAACGCTACGAGGAACTGGATGCGTTTGTCGATATAACGCCTGGTACACTGCTACAAAATATTAAATACGACATTCTTGAATTAAAAAACGCCGCTGTAGCCGGGGTGACCGCAGAAGAGTTTTCCCGCAGCGATAAAAAACGCAGGCTACAACCGGGCGATCGTAGCGTTACGGTACATGTCTGTCACAGCCCACAGCGGGAAGTTGAGATCTTGCACGATCGTTTACTGGCGATGCTGGACGCCGATCCCGATCTGACCCCGCGCGATATCGTGGTGATGGTGGCGGATATTGATAGCTACAGTCCTTATATTCAGTCGGTGTTTGGCAGCGCCAGCGGTGAACGCTATGTGCCTTATGCCATTTCCGACCGTCGCGCCCGCCAGGCGCACCCGGCGTTGCAGGCGTTTATTAGCCTGCTGTCGTTGCCAGACAGCCGTTTCGTGTCAGAAGATGTGCTGGCGTTGTTGGATGTGCCGGTACTGGCTGCACGTTTCAACATCAACGAAGAGGGGCTGCGCTATTTGCGCCTGTGGGTAAACGAGTCGGGCATTCGCTGGGGGATGGATGACGATAATGTGCGCGAACTGGCGTTGCCGCCAACCGGTCAGCACACCTGGCAGTTTGGTCTCACGCGTATGCTTCTGGGTTACGCCATGGAGAGTCGTCAAGGCGAGTGGCAGTCTGTTCTGCCTTACGATGAATCCAGCGGGCTGATCGCAGAACTGGTGGGTCACCTGGCGTCACTGCTGATGCAACTGAATATCTGGCGCCGTGGGCTTGCGCAGGAACGCCCGCTGGAGGAGTGGTTGCCGGTTTGCCGTGAAATGCTGAACGATTTTTTCTTGCCGGATCCGGACACCGAAGCGGCGCTTGCGCTGATCGAACAGCAGTGGCAGGAGATCATCGCCAAGGGCGTGGGAGCAAACTACGGTGAAGCAATCCCCCTTTCTTTGTTGCGTGATGAACTGGCGCAGCGCCTGGATCAGGAGCGTATCAGTCAGCGTTTTCTTGCAGGACCAGTTAATATCTGCACTCTGATGCCGATGCGTTCGATCCCTTTTAAGGTGGTCTGCTTACTGGGGATGAACGATGGCGTTTATCCGCGAACGCTGCCGCCGCTGGGGTTTGATTTAATGAGTCAGAAACCCCAGCGTGGCGATCGTAGTCGTCGTGATGATGACCGCTATCTGTTCCTTGAAGCGCTGATTTCCGCACAACAGCAGCTCTATATCAGCTATATCGGTCGTGCCATTCAGGATAACAAAGAACGTTTCCCTTCGGTGCTGGTGCAGGAACTGGTGGACTACATCGGTCAAAGTCACTATCTGCCCGGTGATGAGGCCGCGAACTGCGATGAGAGTGAAGCGCGGGTGAAGGCGCATATCACTCATCTGCATACCCGTATGCCGTTCGACCCCGCGAATTATGTTGCTGATGAGTGGCAGAGCTATGCACGCGACTGGTTGCCGGCCGCAAACCAGCAGGGCGAAACACATCCTGCTTTTATTCAGCCGCTGGCACCACTACCGCTGCAGACGCTGGCCTTTGACCAGCTTCAGCGTTTCTGGGCGCACCCGGTACGCGCTTTTTTCCAGATGCGGTTACAGGTTAACTTCCGCCCGGAAGAGAGTGAAATTCCGGATGCGGAACCTTTTGTGCTGGATGGGCTAAGCCGTTATCAACTGAATAATGAACTGCTTAACGCGCTGGTTGAACAGCAGGATGCGGAAAAATTGTTCCGGCGTTACCGGGCAGCGGGTGCACTGCCTTATGGCGCCTTTGGCGAGATCTTCTGGGAGACGCAATGCCAGGAGATGCAGGCACTGGCCAGCCGTGTCAGCGAGTTGCGCCAGCCTGCCGATAGCCTCGAAATCGACTTACATTGTGCCGGTGTACATTTAACCGGCTGGTTGCCGCGCGTACAGGCAGATGGCCTGCTACGCTGGCGGCCCTCGCTATTGAGCGTTTCTCAAGGGGTGCAACTTTGGCTGGAGCATCTTGTCTACTGTGCCAGCGGGGGAACCGGCGAGAGCCGACTGTTTGTGCGCAAAGATGGCGAGTGGCGCTTCCCGCCCCTGGAGCCTGACCATGCAATGCATTATCTGGCCCTGATGATTGACGGATACCGGGAAGGCATGGCAAAACCGTTATTACTGCTGCCGGAAAGCGGCGGTGCATGGATAAAAGTCTGTTATGACGCGGCAAATGATGCCATGGTAATGGATGACGAAACGTTACAAAAAGCGCAGGGCAAATTTCTGCAGGCGTACGAAGGCAATATGATGGTTCGCGGCGAAGGCGATGATCTCTGGTATCAGCGTCTGTGGCGCACCCTTGAACCTGAATATTATGCAGAAATCACTGAACAGGCGCAGCGTTTCCTGTTACCGCTTTATCGGCATAATCAGTCTGGTTGATTGTATAAAAATTGCGCAACATGAAGGCTTCTATTATTATGCGCGACGATCACGGACTGATATAACAAGAGTGCTGGCACAGTCAGCACATGTTTTACCCGGCGATATCCGCAGCTCCTGGTATCTCCGGGATCGTTAATGATGAGGTTCGTGAATGCCCTGCAGCACCTGGTTAAAAGCTTTCGTACTGTTTTTTGCCCTCTGGGCGCCATTCAGTCAGGCAGATAATGGTTGGCAACCTGTTCAGGAAACTATCCGTAAGAGCGACAAAGATACCCGAGAGTATCAGGCCATTCGCCTTGATAACGGTATGGTCGTGTTGCTGGTGTCCGATCCTCAGGCGGTGAAGTCGCTCTCTGCGCTGGTCGTGCCGGTGGGTTCGCTGGAAGATCCCGATACCCATCCTGGTCTTGCTCACTATCTTGAGCATATGACGCTGATGGGGTCGAAAAAATACCCGCAGCCGGACAGTCTCGCCGAATTCCTCAAATTGCACGGCGGCAGTCATAACGCCAGTACGGCTCCTTATCGCACGGCGTACTACCTGGAAGTGGAAAATAATGCGCTGGAAGGTGCCGTTGACCGTCTGGCGGATGCCATTGCCGAACCGATGCTGGACAAAAAATACGCGGAGCGCGAGCGTAATGCCGTGAATGCCGAACTGACGATGGCGCGTACCCGCGACGGGATGCGGATGGCGCAGGTGAGCGCAGAAACCATCAACCCGGCTCACCCGGGAGCCCGCTTCTCTGGCGGCAACCTTGAAACCCTCAGTGACAAACCCGGCAGCCCCGTACATGATGCGCTGCTGGCGTTTCGCGATAAATACTACTCCGCCAATCTGATGAAGGCCGTGGTCTACAGTAATCGTCCGCTGGCGGATCTGGCGAAGATCGCCGTAGAAACCTACGGTCGCGTGCCGAATAAAAATATCAGTAAGCCGGAGATTACCACGCCGGTGGTGACCGATGCGCAAAAAGGGATCATCATCCATTATGTCCCGGCGGTGCCGCGCAAAGTTGTGCGCGTCGAGTTCCGTATTGATAACAACACCGCTGCGTTTCGCAGCAAAACGGATGAACTGATCACGTATCTTATCGGCAACCGCAGTCCAGGGACGCTCTCTGACTGGTTGCAGAGCCAGGGGCTGGTGGAAAGCATTCGCGGTGATTCTGACCCGGTGGTCAACGGTAACAGTGGCGTGCTGGCCATTTCCGCCACACTCACTGACAAAGGGCAGGCAAACCGCGATCAGGTGGTGGCGGCGATCTTCAGTTACTTACAACTGCTGCGTGATAAAGGCGTGGATAAGCGCTATTTCGACGAGCTGTCCCATATTCTGGATCTTGATTTTCGCTACCCGTCCATTACCCGCGATATGGATTATGTTGAGTGGCTGGCGGACACCATGATCCGTGTCCCGGTCGCGCACACCCTTGATTCGGTGAATATTGCTGACCAGTTCGATGCGAAAGCGGTGCAGGCGCGCCTTGATGAAATGACGCCGCAAAACGCCCGCATCTGGTACATCAGCCCGGACGAACCCCACGATAAGACCGCCTATTTCGTTGAGGCGCCCTATCAGGTGAATAAAATCACCCCGCAAACCTTCGCTGACTGGCAACAACGTGCCAGTGCGATAGCGTTGAAATTTCCGGAGCTGAATCCCTATATTCCCGATGACTTCTCGTTGATCAAACCTGAGAAGCAGTATGCGCATCCGGAACTGATTGTCGATGAGCCCACGTTACGCGTGGTGTATATGCCAAGCCATTATTTCGCCAGCGAGCCGAAGGCTGATGTCAGCGTCGTGCTGCGCAACCCGCAAGCCATGGATAGCGCGAAAAATCAGGTGCTGTTTGCACTCAATGACTACCTGGCCGGGCTGGCTCTCGATCAGCTCAGTAATCAGGCGTCGGTCGGCGGTATTAGTTTCTCCACCAATGCTAACAACGGGTTGATGCTGAATGCCAATGGCTACACGCAACGTTTACCTCAGCTCTTCCAGGCGCTGTTAACGGGGTATTTCAGCTATACGCCGACGGAAGAACAACTGGCACAGGCGAAATCCTGGTACACGCAGATGATGGATTCGGCAGAGAAGGGCAAAGCCTTCGATCTGGCGATTATGCCGGTCCAGATGCTCTCACAGGTGCCCTATTTTCAGCGTGAAACCCGTCGTGACCTGCTGCCTTCCATTACCCTGCAGGACATTCTCAACTACCGCGAAACGTTGAAAACCAACGCACGTCCTGAGTTCCTGGTCATCGGTAATCTCGGCGCGCAGCAGGCGAAAGATCTGGCTCATAACGTGCAGAAACAGCTCGGCGCAAAAGGCACGGAATGGTGTCGTAATAAAGACGTGCTGGTGGATAAACAGCAGAATGTAAGCTTTGAAAAAGCGGGTAACAGCACTGACTCCGCACTCGCGGCTGTATTTGTTCCTCCCGGTTTCGATGAATACAGCAGTTCTGCATATAGCACGATGCTGGGGCAGATTGTCCAGCCGTGGTTCTATAACCAACTTCGTACTGAAGAACAACTGGGTTATGCGGTTTTCGCCTTCCCGATGAGTGTTGGCCGCCAGTGGGGAATGGGTTTCCTGCTGCAAAGCAACGGTAAACAGCCTGCGTATCTCTGGGATCGCTATAAGGCATTCTTCCCGACGGCGGAAACGCGGCTGCGCGCCATGAAGCCGGAAGAGTTCGCGCAAATTCAGCAGGGTGTGATTGCGCAAATTGAACAAGCGCCGCAGACGTTAGGTGAAGAGGCTTCCAAACTGAGCAAAGATTTCGATCGCGGTAATATGCGTTTCGATTCACGTGATAAAGTAGTGGCCCAGATAAAACAGCTGACGCCGCAAAAACTTGCCGACTTCTTCCATCAGGCGGTGGTTGAGCCGCAAGGTATGGCGATTTTGTCGCAGATCTCCGGTAGCCAGAGCGGGAAAGCCGAATACGCCCGACCGCGGGGCTGGAAGGTCTGGGACAGCGTCAGCGCGTTGCAGCAATCCTTACCCATGATGGTCGAGAAAGATGAATGAAGCCACCGCTGAGCCCCTTGATCCCCTGCGCTTGCCGCTTACTGGCGAGCGCCTGATTGAAGCCTCGGCGGGAACCGGTAAAACCTTCACCATTGCCGCGCTTTACCTGCGGCTGTTATTAGGGCTGGGCGGCAGTGCCGCCTTCCCGCGTCCGCTTAGCGTTGAAGAACTGCTGGTGGTGACATTCACCGAAGCGGCCACAGAAGAGCTGCGTGGCCGCATTCGCAGCAATATTCACGAGCTGCGCATTGCCTGCCTGCGGGAATCCACCGACAACCCTCTGTATGCCCGTTTGCTGGATGAGATCGACGATAAACAGCAGGCGGCGCAATGGCTGCTACTGGCTGAACGCCAGATGGACGAAGCGGCTGTCTTCACTATCCATGGTTTTTGCCAGCGGATGCTGAGCTTGAATGCTTTTGAATCCGGCATGTTGTTCGAGCAGCAACTGGTGGAAGACGAGTCACTGTTGCGCTATCAGGCCTGTGCGGATTTTTGGCGACGCCATTGCTACCCGTTGCCGCGCGACATTGCCCAGGCAATCCACGCGGTGTGGCAAGGCCCTCAGGACCTGCTGAAGTCGATTGATCGTTATCTGCAAGGCGAAGCACCGCAAATCAAAGTTCTGCCAGCTGCAGATGAAACGCTGGCTTCTCGCCATCAGAAAATCATTGCGCAAATCGAAGCCGTAAAGCGCCAGTGGAATGCTGCGTTGGATGAGCTGGATCCGCTGATCGAAAACTCCGGCATCGACAGGCGTAAGTTCAACCGTGGCAACCAGGCGAAATGGACAGAGAAGATCACCGCCTGGGCGCAGGAAGAGACAACAAGTTATCTGCTACCGGACGCTCTGGAAAAGTTTGCCCAGTCGTTTCTGGCCCAGCGTACCAAAGCCGGTGGCGTGGTGCCGGAGCATGCTCTGTTTGTCGCCATCGACGATCTCCTGGCACAGCCTCTGACGCTTAACGATTTGGTGCTGATCTCCGCTATGCGTGAAATTCGTGAAACGGTAGCCAAAGAGAAGCGCCGTCGCGGCGAGTTGGGTTTTGACGATATGCTGAGTCGGTTGGATAGCGCGCTGCAAAGCCCGAACGGCGAAGCGCTGGCCGCCGCTATTCGCAACCGCTTCCCGGTGGCGATGATTGATGAATTCCAGGATACCGACCCGCAACAGTATCGTATTTTCAGCCGTATCTGGCTGGGGCAACCAGCGTGTGGTTTGCTGCTGATTGGCGATCCGAAACAGGCGATTTACGCATTTCGCGGGGCGGATATTTTCACCTATATGAAAGCGCGGGACGAAGTGAGCGCCCGCTATACGCTGGATACTAACTGGCGCTCGGCGCCGGGGATGGTAGCCAGCGTTAACCGGCTGTTCAGCCAGATGGATGATGCTTTTATGTTCCGGCAGATCCCCTTTTTGCCGGTCAAATCCGCCGCTAAAAATGCGTCTCTGCGTTTTACGCTTCGGGGCGAAACGCAGCCCGCGATGAAGCTGTGGCTGATGGAGGGTGACGGCGTCGGCGTTGGGGATTACCAAAGCTTTATGGCGCAACTGTGCGCAACGCAGATCCGTGACTGGTTAAGCGCCGGACAGCAGGGTGAGGCGCTGTTGCAGCAAGGGGAAAAAGCCCGTCCGGTCAAAGCCTCGGATATTACAGTGCTGGTGCGCAGCCGCCACGAAGCGTCATTGATCCGCGATGCGCTAACGCTGCTGAATATTCCTTCTGTTTACCTTTCCAACCGCGACAGCGTGTTTGAAACACCTGAAGCACAGGAGCTGTTGTGGCTGTTGCAGGCGGTGTTGGCGCCGGAGCGTGAAAGTACGCTCCGCAGCGCGCTGGCAACATCGATGCTGGGACTGACGGCGCAGGACATTGAAGCGCTGAATCTCGATGAGCTGGCGTGGGATGCGGTAGTGGAAGAGTTTTCCCGCTATCGGGAGCTGTGGCAAAAACGGGGTGTCATGCCGATGCTACGCACCCTGATGAGCGCACGCCATGTCGCGGAAAACTTGCTGGCGACGCCAGGCGGCGAGCGCCGTTTGACCGACATTTTGCACATGAGTGAACTGCTACAGGAAGCGGGGACGCAACTGGAGAGTGAGCACGCGCTTACGCGCTGGTTAACGCAACGCATAGCCGAGCCAAACACCAACGCCGCCAGCGAGCAACTCCGTCTGGAGAGCGATAAACATCTGGTGCAAATTGTCACGATCCATAAATCGAAAGGCCTGGAATATTCCCTGGTATGGCTGCCATTTATTGCGAATTTCCGTGTGCAGGATCAGGGGTTTTATCACGATCGCGACGCTTTTCAGGCTGTGCTTGACCTTAGCCATGCTGATGACAGCGTTGCGCTGGCAGAGGAAGAACGGCTGGCGGAAGATCTGCGGTTACTGTATGTCGCACTGACGCGTTCCATATGGCATTGCAGCCTTGGCATTGCGCCGCTGTTCCGTCGGCGTGGCGAGAAAGCCGGGGCGTCGGATTTCCACTTAAGCGCACTTGGCCGGTTACTGCAAAAAGGCGAGGCGCTGGATGCCACCGCGCTGCAAAGCGCATTGCAGCAACTGTGCAATGACGATATTGCCGTCTGTGTGCCGCAAACGCCGGACGGTGAGCCCTGGCAGATGCCGCAGGTGCGACCACCCGCATTGAGTGCACGTGACATGCAGCGGCGTATTGCCGATGACTGGCGCGTTACCAGCTACTCCGGGTTACAGCAGCGTGCTCACGGCATCGCTCTGGATTTACTGCCGCGTCTGGATATGGATGCAGCCGGAGAGCGGGAGCCACAAGCAGAGCCGATGTTAACACCGCACCAGTTTCCTCGTGGCGCTTCGCCGGGAACGTTTTTGCACAGTCTGTTTGAAGAGATGGATTTTACCCAACCGGTTTCTGCGCCGTGGGTAACGGAAAAATTGCTTACGGGCGGCTATGAAGAGCACTGGCAACCGGTATTCAGCGACTGGCTGGAGACGGTATTGCGCGCGCCGTTGGCACAGTCCGGCGTGTGTCTGCGCCAGTTGAGCGGCAAAGATAAACAGGTGGAGATGGAGTTTTATCTCCCCATCAGCGAGACATTAACCGCGCCTGCACTGGATGCATTGATACGCCGCTACGACCCGCTATCGGCAGGCTGCCCGCCGCTTGATTTTCGCGATGTTCGCGGCATGCTGAAAGGCTTTATCGACCTGGTGTTTCGCCATAACGGGCGCTACTACCTGCTGGATTATAAATCTAACTGGCTGGGTGAGAGCGCGGAGGCCTACACGCAAGAGGCGATGGCGGCGGCGATGCAGTCGCATCGTTACGATTTGCAATACCAGCTCTATACGCTCGCACTGCACCGTTATTTGCGCCATCGCATTCCAGGGTATGACTATGAACGCCATTTCGGCGGCGTGATTTATCTCTTTTTACGCGGTGTGGAAGCCCAAAACCCGCAGCAGGGCATTTTTGCTACCCGTCCTGATGGCGCGCTGATTGCGCAAATGGATGCGTTATTTGCCGGGCTGGAGCAGGAGATGACGCCATGAGCATGACGACCTTATTACGTGAAGCGGCGCAGCAGAAGTTGCTGCGTCCGTTGGACGTTCAGTTCGCCCTTACTGTGACCACCGAAGATGAGCCAGCCGTCATGCTGGCGGCTGCACTGCTCAGCCATGAAGCGGGGGAAGGGCATGTCTGCATGCCGCTGGCGCGTCTTACGCCTGAGGCGTTCGCTCACCCCTCGACGCTATTAGCGCAATTGTTTGAATGCGCCGGGCAACCGGATGACTGGCAGGCAACTCTACTGGCCTCTCCCGCTGTGAGTGAGGGATATGCCCCCACGCCATTGATCCTCTCCGACGGGCGTCTCTACCTGAACCGAATGTGGTGCAACGAACGGCAGGTCGCTGCATTCTTTGCGCAAGAGAACACGCCCCTGGCGGTTGACGAGGTGCGCCTGACGCAGGCCCTTACATCACTATTTCCGGCTACCGATGACGTCAACTGGCAGAAAGTGGCCGCCGCCGTTGCGTTAACCCGGCGGATTTCGGTGATTTCCGGAGGGCCCGGGACCGGCAAAACCACCACCGTGGCGAAACTGCTTGCTGCGCTGGTGCAGATGGTTGATGGCGACAAGTGTCGTATCCGCCTCGCGGCGCCAACCGGTAAAGCCGCCGCACGATTAACCGAGTCGCTGGGTAATGCGCTGCGTCAGCTGTCGTTGAATGAGCAACAAAAAGCGATGCTGCCCGATGAGGCCAGCACACTGCACCGATTATTGGGCGCTCAGCCGGGGAGCCAGCGCATGCGCCATCATGCGGGTAACCCGCTGCATCTGGATGTGCTGGTCGTTGACGAAGCCTCTATGATCGATTTGCCGATGATGTCGCGGTTGATTGAGGCGCTACCGCCGCATGCCCGGGTGATTTTCCTTGGCGATCGCGATCAACTGGCGTCGGTGGAGGCCGGCGCTGTGCTGGGGGATATCTGCGCCTGGGTTAATGCTGGTTACACGGCGGAACGCGCAGCACAATTGACGCGCCTGACCGGCTGTGCGGTACCGGCGGGAGACGGGAGCGCGGCCAGCGCACTGCGTGACAGTTTGTGTCTGCTGCAAAAAAGCTATCGCTTCGGCAGTGATTCCGGCATTGGTCAGCTTGCTGCTGCGGTAAACCGGGGGGATAAATCCGCCACCCGGGACGTGTTCGGGCAGGGGTTTAGCGATATTGAGCGTAAGCCGTTACAGTCGACGGAAGAGTATCAGCAGATGCTGGATGATGCCCTTGCCGGTTATGCCCGTTATCTCTCGCTGGTACACAGCAATGCGGCGCCTGCAGAGGTGATCGCAGCGTTTGGCGAATACCAGTTGCTGTGCGCATTGCGGGAAGGGCCATTCGGCGTAAGCGGCTTGAATGAGCGACTTGAGCAAGCGTTATTACGCCAGCGGCAGATTACGCGATTGCCGCACTCCCGTTGGTATCACGGGCGACCGGTAATGATCGCACGTAATGACTCATCGCTGGGGCTGTTTAACGGTGACATCGGCATTGCGCTTGAGCAGGGGCAGGGGATCCGCGTCTGGTTTCCGCTGCCGGATGGCACCATTAAATCGGTGCAGCCAGGGCGTTTACCGGAGCACGACACTGCGTGGGCGATGACCGTGCATAAGTCGCAGGGATCGGAGTTCGATCACGCCGCGCTGATCCTGCCGCAGCAGATCATACCGGTAGTGACGCGTGAGCTGGTCTATACCGCGATTACCCGCGCGCGCAAGCGCTTATCGCTGTATGCGGACGAGCGTGTGTTGATGCAGGCCATCACCTCCCGTACGGAGAGGCGCAGCGGCCTGGAGGCGTTATTTCGTCGGATGATGTAACCCCCGCATGACGCGGGGGCGAGGTTCAGGTGAGATCGGCCATCAGCACTTTTGAGCGACGCTGATAGTTGTACATCTGTTTTTTACTTTCCGGCAGGGAGTCGATATCCACCGGCGTAAACCCGCGCTCCTGGAACCAGTGAATGCTGCGGGTAGTCAGGACAAACAGTTTCGCCAGTCCCATTTGTTTCGCCTGTGCCGCCACGCGCTCCAGTAGCATCTCGCCGCGTGAAGAACTGCGGTAGTCCGGATGCACCGCCACACAGGCCATTTCGCCAATCTTCTCTTCCGGGAACGGATAAAGTGCCGCGCAGGCGATGGTCAGGTTATCGCGCTCAATAATGGTGAACTTGTCGATCTCCATTTCCAGCTGTTCGCGGGAGCGGCGCACCAGGATGCCCTGTTGCTCCAGCGGACGGATCAGCTCGAGAATACCGCCAATGTCGTTAATGGTTGCACGACGGATTTGCTCGGCACTCTCCATCACGATCTGCGTACCAATACCGTCGCGCGAGAAGAGCTCCTGCAACAAGGCGCCGTCTTCCTGATAGCTGATTAAGTGGCTACGACGCACACCACTACGGCAGGCTTTTACCGCGCCGCGCAGGAAACGCACGGTGCCGGAGTAGTAATCTCCACGCTCTTCCAGCACGTCCACGCGTGCCTGGGCTTCGTTTGGGAACAATTCAGAGACGATTTCGCCTTCGTCGTTCATCACGCCCTGCGAGGAGCAAAAACCGATCATTTTTTCCGCTTTCAGTTTGATGGCAAGCTGAGTGGCGATCTCTTCAGACGTGAGGTTAAAGCTCTCTCCAGTGACCGAAACGGCGACCGGGCCCATCAGAACAATCGCGCCACTATCGAGCTGGCGGTGGATCGCTTCTTCATCAATGCGGCGAATACGTCCGCTGTGGCAGTAATCCACACCGTCATCCACGCCCAGCGGCTGCGCGATGATAAAGTTGCCGCTTACCACATTTATATGCGCCCCCTGCAACGGCGTGTTGTTGAGGCTCATAGAAAGGCGGGCAGTGATATCCAGTTGCAACAGGCCGGCAGCCTGTTTCACCAGTTCCAGCGTTTTGGCGTCGGTAACACGGGTATTTTTATGATAAATCGGTTCATGATGGTGTTCGGCGAGATTCGCGTCTATTTGCGGGCGTGCGCCGTAGACCACCACCAACCGGATACCCAGGCTGTGCAGCAGACCGATGTCATTGACAATGCTGGAAAAGTTTTCATGCTCAATCGCTTCACCGCCAAGCATAATGACAAACGTTTTTCCCCGATGAGCATTAATATAGGGAACTGAATGGCGGAATCCCTGTACCAGTTCGGTTCTGCGTTCCTTTACCACGGCCTACCCTCACTGCATGATTATTCGTAATTTGTGTATTTTTATTCTTTTCTGGTGCCGCGCGCAAGTGCAAAATTTTTCAGTAAACAATAAACCTACGCCCACAAAGCCATTAGCCAGACATATGTTTACCCTTTAATAGATGACAGTTTATGCGTCATTCGTTAAAGTTTTCGGTCAATTCTGACGTTCATTACTATTTCAGTTTAATTGCTCGGGAGAAGCATGTCGGGAAGTCAATCAGCGCTGAGCCGCCGCAGATTATTAAAAGGGGCGGGGGCCATGTGGTTATTAAGCGTGAGCCAGGTCAGTCTGGCCGCAGTCAGCCAGGTAGTGGCGGTTCGCGTGTGGCCCGCCTCGACCTACACACGCGTGACGGTGGAGTCTAACCAGGTCATTAAATATAAGCAGTTTGCGCTGAGTAATCCTGACCGGCTGGTGGTGGATCTCGAAGGCGTGCATCTTAATTCCGTGTTGAAAGGCATGGGCGCGCAAATTCGCAGTGACGATCCCTATATTAAATCGGCTCGCGTTGGTCAGTTCGATCCACAAACAGTGCGGATGGTGTTTGAATTGAAGCAAAACATCACTCCGCAGCTGTTTGCGCTGGCTCCGGTTGCCGGATTTAAAGAGCGCCTGGTGATGGACCTTTATCCGGCGAATGCGAAAGATGTACAGGATCCGCTGCTGGCCTTGCTGGAAGAGTACAACAAAGGCGATCTTGATAACCAGGTCCCTCCAGCGGAAAGCGGTCCGCAGCCGGGCAAAGCCGGACGCGATCGTCCGATTGTGATCATGCTCGATCCAGGACACGGTGGCGAAGATCCGGGCGCAACGGGCAAATATCACACCCGCGAAAAAGACGTGGTGCTGCAAATCGCTCGTCGTCTGCATGCGCTGATCGAAAAAGAAAGCAATATGAAGGCCTACATGACGCGCAACGAGGATGTGTTTATTCCGTTGAAGGTGCGTGTTGCCAAAGCGCAGAAACAGCGCGCGGATCTGTTTGTTTCGATACATGCAGATGCATTCAGTAGCCGACAGCCCAGCGGTTCATCGGTGTTTGCGCTCTCCACCAAAGGGGCGACCAGTACCGCCGCGAAGTACCTCGCCGATACGCAAAACGCGGCTGACCTGATAGGCGGCGTCAGTAAGAGCGGCGATCGCTATCTGGACCACACCATGTTTGATATGGTGCAGTCACTGACCATTAACGACAGTCTGAAGTTTGGCAAAGCGGTGCTTAACCGTCTTGGCACGGTCAATAACCTGCATAAGAACCAGGTGGAACAGGCAGGGTTTGCAGTGCTGAAAGCGCCGGACATTCCGTCGATTCTGGTCGAAACCGCGTTTATCAGTAACGTGGAAGAGGAGCGTAAGCTCAAGACCGCGAAGTTCCAGCAGGAAGTGGCAGAGTCGATTCTGGCGGGGATAAAGGCCTATTTCGCGGATGGCGCGACGCTGGCAAGAAGGCAATAAAAAACAGGCGCCCTAAGGCGCCATTTTTATAACAACGTGTTTATAACAATAAGTGACCCGGCAACGAAAGGATTAAGCAGGAACCCGCCACTATGCGTAGCGATAATAAAAAAGGTAACCAGCAAGCCATTCAACGCACTTTCCGTAAACTTTCCGCCGAGGATGCGACGGATATCCATCGCCTCGCGGCACTGTTATCTCCTGGCATGCCTGGTGTGATGACATGGCCAGTGCTTCTTCAGTCCCCGCGTATTCTTATCATTGCCGAAGCCGGAGCAGGAAAAACCTATGAATGCCAACAGCAACAAGAGGAGTTAAAAGCGTCAGGAGAGCCGGCCTTTTTTCTTGAGCTTGCTGTTCTTGCACAAACAGAACTGCTGGAGATGTTTGATCATGAAGGGCAGCAACAGTTTGAGACCTGGCTGAGTTCAGAATCGGCTATCGCCACTTTCTTTCTGGATGCGATTGACGAGTTAAAACTTACCCTTGGTTCTTTCAAACAGGCATTACGTCGGCTAAACCGGGCGTTGAAAGGGCAACTTGCGCGGGCCAGAATAGTCATCACGACGCGTCCGATTCGTATTGAACAACAACTCATCGAAAAATATTTGCCGGTGCCAAAAAGCGCGGCTGAATATAACGCCAGCACCTTTGCAGCCATTGCTATCGACCCGCATCAAATCAGGGAGGAGAAGGAAGAGGTACCCACCTGGTTGCATGTTGGTTTAATGCCTTTGAATAACCTTCAAATACGCGAGATGGCCATCAGACAGCGCGTTGTCGATGTTGAGGGTTTCATGGAGGATATTCACCGGAGAAACGCTGAGGAGTTTGCACGGCGCCCGCAGGACTTAATTGAGCTTTGCAGCAGCTGGGCTGAGTCCCGGCGTATCCGGACACATCGGGAACAGGTTGCACATGACATTGCGATAAAACTACGGCCTAATCCAGACCGTTCTGAACACGTTGCGTTATCAGACGACAAGGCACTGGAAGGCGCGCGCAAATTGGCACTGGCAGCCCTGCTTAGCCGGAAGTTGACCCTCCGTCACAGCGCTGAATCAAATTTGGGAGATGCGGGAGAACAAGCGCTGGATGTGAACACTCTTCTCTCCGACTGGACAAAGGATGAGCGGCAGGTATTGCTTGAGCGCCCATTATTTGGCTTCGCCAGTTATGGGCGGGTACGTTTTCATCATCGTTCAGTGATCGAATACCTTGCGGCAGAACAGATTCGCGTCCTGCTTGAAAAAGGGCTAACGGTGAAAGCGGCAAAACGGTTGCTGTTCACGAGAACGATGCAGGGTAATGAAGTTATACGCCCTACAATGCGTCCTGTTGCGGCATGGTTGGCCGGTTGTGATCCTCGCTTTTTTGATGAAGTGGTTCGACGTGAGCCTGAAGTCTTACTGAATTCTGCCGATCCGCAACAGCTCGATCCTCATCAGCGACAAAAAGCGCTACAAGCTTATGTTGATCGTTACGGTTGTGGCGGATGGCGTGGGCTTGAGGTTCCTGAAATCAACGCCCGCCGTTTTGTCTCTACCGATTTGAGTGAGCTGATTAATAAACTTTGGCAACGAGGCGTTGAAAATAAAGAGATTCGGGTCTTTTTACTGAAGCTGATTGAAGCTGGGCCGCTCCCGGCGTGCGAACATATTCCCCGGGAAGTCGCACTGGCGGATGAAACGGCCATAGACGAGCGTTATGACGCAGTCGATGCGCTGGTTGCGCTTAATTCACCCGCCTTGCAGCCTGTCGTCTTAAGGCTGGAGACACGGCCTGATATCTGGAATGGCCATATGCTCCAGCATATGATTTGCCGTTTGTTCCCCGGTCATATGGATATGGACCAACTCCTTCCGTTATTGATGCGAACCGAGTCAAGCGCACATGTCGTTAGCGATCTCAGTTGGCGTCTGCCGGGCATTGTTTCGGCAAAAGATTTTCCGGAGTCAATACTGGAGCCTCTACGTGAACGTTTGACCGAATGTATCCTTGATGGCGCTTTATGGGACAAAACAGCCCGGCGTAAGGTGGTACCGCGTGTGCACCTGGTTGCTGCACTGGCACAAGTCTGCTCCCGGCTGCTTGAGAACGGTGAACGTAAAGAACATATTTTTCGTTCCGTCGCGGTGGCGTTCTACTTGCGGGACGAATATCGCTATCGCAATGACGCTTATCAAAACCTGCGAGCGGCTATTGATACGCTTTCCGGTCGCGAGCGCGAATCCCTTTTCTGGGCCAGTGATGCCTTAAGTCAGGTTTTTCACCCAGAAGAAGACGCTTTTCAACGGATGCTGGCTGCGACGAGTGGGGGGGCAATCACACCAGAGCCTGAACGGGATAGCGAGTGGATTATCACCTGCCTGACAGACAAGCAACGCCCGTTAGAAGATCGGGAGATGCTGCTGGAAGTGGCAATCCGCTTTTTATGCCCAACGGCACTCTCTTTTCATGAATATCTGGAACACCTCAAGTCCTGCGTCGCCGATACGCCAGCCCTTGTTGCTGATCTCGACAAGGTGTTACAACGAAGGCATGTGTTTGATCCTGTATTTGCCGAGTCTGAACGACAATCTGCCCTTGATGAGCAACAACGCAATGATCGCAAAGCACAAGCGATGGCGAGCTGGATTGATCTGTGGAATGAGATCAGCGATAACCCGGACCGGGCGTTTAGCCAGGATTGCGTCGATACCACAATAAAAAAACTGTGGCATGTTATGGAAAGCACTGAAAGTCATGGACGGGCAACCGGGTGGAACCGTGCTTTTCTGGAAAATCATTTTGGTAAAGAGACAGCCGATCGGGTACGGGCTGCGCTGATACCGTTTTGGCGACGAGAACGGCCCGGTTTGGGTATGGAGGTTAAACCCGAAGACAGAAATGTGGTCTACAGACGGTGGCAATTGGGGTTCGCCGCCATTTTTGCTGAATCCGAAGACCCCGACTGGGCACGAAAGCTTTCGCCTGCTGAAGCCGAAAACGCCGCGCGTTATGTGCCGATTGGGTATGGCAGCTTTCCCTCATGGCTTGAGGCGCTGGTGATTGCCCATCCAACGGCGGTCAGCAGTACGTTAGGGGCTCAACTGACGTTCGAATTAACGCTACCTTCGCCCTCGCCCATTCTACACGGACTCGAATATGCGACGCCAGCAATCGCCGCGATTTTTGTGCCTTGTTTACGCCAGTGGCTTGAGCAGAATGCCAGCAGTACGGGTAATAAAGAAGACCCGACGCGGGCAAAACAACGCTTAAAGCGCGTTCTTGACGTATTGATCCAACACGGCGATCCAGAGGCGGTCGAGCAAATCCGTTTACTGGCGCGTAAACGGCTTCGACGCACTGGTGTCAGGTTTGAAAGCGTCTGGGTGGCTGCGTTATTGCAGTTGGAACCGACTACCGGGGTGGAAAAGCTGGAACGTATTCTGGCTAAGATCCCTGTGAGTAAAGATTCTGCTGCGCTTGATTGGTTTGGCGAGCTCTTCGACACGCATCATCTCAATGCTCCGGTGAATCTGTCGCAGCCGGGGTTCACACCGGAGTTATTACTGCGCCTGGTCCGACTCGCGTATACACATATCCGCCGGGAAGATGATCCCTGGCACGAAGGAAGCTGGACACCCGATCGTCGTGATTACGCGCAAAGTGGTCGGGATGTGATTCTGTCTGCCTTACTCAATACCACGGGGTCATCTGCATGGTCAGCCCGCATCGCGTTGAGTCAGGATCCTTTGTTTGCTGATTTTAGCGCAAGAGCATTAGCTATCGCACTGGAGAAGGCTGCCCAGGAAGCGGATAGCGACGTGTTAAGCGAAGGTGATATTGCCGGGATTTATGGCGGCCACGACCTCCCTCCAGCCAGCAGTGAAAGTATGTTTGCTCTGCTATGCGATCGTCTGGATGATCTGGATGAACTTTTGCTATCAGATGTTTCTCCACGTGAAAGCTGGGCTGGCATCCGTGATGAGCGCGTTATGCGACGCGAAATTGCGCGTGAATTGCGTAATAGTGCAAGAAATAGCTATACCGTCGATCAAGAATCAGCAACTGCGGATGAGAAAGAGACCGACATTCGCTTGCGATCGCTTGCTGGGCCACAGGCTGTTATTGAACTTAAAATTGGTGAAAAGCCCCGTTCCGCAAATGACTTACGTGCCGCCTTGTCGGATCAACTCGTCAATAAGTACATGGCTTCGGAGGAGTGTCGGGCAGGGTGTTTGATGATTACCATTGCCAGCGACAAAAACTGGAAAAAACCCGATGACGGCAAGAAAATGGATTTCGCGCAGCTGATCGAATGGTTGAATGATGAGGCAATGCGTCTGGTTGAAAAGCTGGGCTATGGAATGCAGCTCAAGGTTAAGGGAGTTGATTTGCGTCCCAGACTAGCGACGGAAAAGGATGCAAAGCGAGTGTCGCCACGTAAGAGGGGTAGAGTAAAGGGAAATAAGACGTCCTGATGCACGAAAGGTGAGCAACGCGACAACAAAATGGCACCGCAGCGTGCCATGTTTCGTTTACTGCAACGCAGAAACAAAAAAACACCCGTTAAGGTGTTTATTGTGTTGGTTGCGGGGGCCGGATTTGAACCGACGACCTTCGGGTTATGAGCCCGACGAGCTACCAGGCTGCTCCACCCCGCGTCCGTCTGTTTACACTTCCATCATGTAAACGTTTTTCTTCACATTTTAATTGGTTGCGGGGGCCGGATTTGAACCGACGACCTTCGGGTTATGAGCCCGACGAGCTACCAGGCTGCTCCACCCCGCGTCCGTGGATGCGCACTATACGCTGCAAACTTTTTGATGCAACCTTTTTTTTGCCCCAATACGTAATTTGCGGAGATTATGCGTAAAAACAATACAATCAGTTCGTTTTTTGAACGAAATTTGTGTTGGGTTGCGCTGGCGCATTTCATTAGCGAGTGGGGTTTGTTATCTTCACCTCGCTCCGGGTTAATTCAGAAGATGAGAGAGAATGAAAGGACGTTGGGTTAAGTATGCACTCACGGGAGCGATGGTTGCTATCCTCGCAGCCTGTACTTCTAAACCGACCGATCGCGGTCAGCAGTATAAAGACGGGAAATTTTCCCAGCCGTTTTCCCTGGTCAACCAGCCTGACGCCGTTGGCGCGCCAATCAATGCCGGTGATTTCTCCGAGCAGGTGAGCCAGATCCGCAGCGCAGCGCCGCGCCTCTATAGCAGCCAAAGCAACGTGTATAACGCTATCCAGGAGTGGCTGCGAGCCGGAGGCGATACTCGCACTTTACGTCAATACGGCCTCGACGCCTGGCAGATGGAAGGCACGGATAACTACGGCAACGTGCAGTTCACCGGTTATTACACCCCTGTGATACAGGCGCGACACACGCGCCAGGGCGAATTCCAGTACCCTATCTATCGTATGCCGTCCAAACGCGGACGGTTGCCGTCCCGTGCCGAAATCTATGCCGGTGCGCTGAGCGACAGCTATGTGCTGGCTTACAGCAACTCGCTGATGGACAACTTTATTATGGACGTGCAGGGCAGCGGCTATATCGATTTTGGCGACGGTAGCCCACTTAACTTCTTCAGCTATGGCGGTAAAAACGGTCATCCCTACCGCAGTATCGGTAAGGTGTTGATCGACCGTGGTGAAGTGAAGAAAGAAGACATGTCGATGCAGGCCATCCGGGAATGGGGGGCGAAGCACAGTGAATCAGAAGTGCGTGCACTGTTGGAAGAGAACGCCTCATTCGTGTTCTTTAAGCCGCAATCCTGGGCACCGGTGAAAGGTGCCAGTGCAGTGCCGCTGGTTGGCCGTGCCTCTGTGGCTTCCGATCGTAGCGTGATCCCTCCGGGTACGACGCTACTGGCGGAAGTGCCGCAGCTTGATAACAACGGCAAATTTAATGGCCAGTATGAGCTGCGCCTGATGGTGGCGCTGGATGTTGGCGGTGCGATTAAAGGGCAGCATTTTGATATTTATCAGGGCATTGGCCCGGATGCCGGTCACCGTGCCGGATGGTATAACCATTATGGCCGCGTCTGGGTGCTGAAAAATGCACCGGGCGCTGGCGGCGTGTTCAGCGGCTGAGTGTGATAAACTTCCCCCTCTCCCGATTCCGGGTGAGGGGAACTCCTGTCTTTATTCTTCATTTCTGAGGTCTTATGTCTGTAGTCATCAGCGATGCCTGGCGCCAGCGCTTTGGCGGTACGGCGCGTTTGTACGGTGAAAATGCACTGCAATGGTTTGCCGACGCACATATTTGTGTGGTGGGCATTGGCGGTGTCGGCTCCTGGGCCGCGGAAGCGCTGGCGAGAACCGGAATCGGTGCGATTACGTTGATTGATATGGACGATGTGTGCGTGACCAATACCAACCGTCAGATTCATGCCTTGCGTGACAATGTGGGTCTGGCAAAAGCGGAAGTGATGGCTGATCGCATCCGCCAAATCAATCCGGAGTGCGTGGTGACGGGCGTCGATGATTTCGTCACTGCCGACAACGTGGCGCAACTGCTGGATCAGGGCTTCAGCTACGTGATTGACGCTATCGATAGCGTGCGTCCGAAAGCAGCATTGATCGCATACTGTCGTCGAAACAAGATCCCGTTGGTCACCACCGGCGGTGCGGGTGGGCAGATCGATCCAACGCAGATCCAGGTAAGCGATCTGGCGAAAACCATCCAGGATCCGCTTGCGGCGAAACTCCGTGAGCGGCTGAAAAGCGATTTCGGTGTGGTAAAAAACAGCAAAGGCAAGCTTGGTGTGGACTGCGTTTTTTCCACGGAAGCGCTGGTTTATCCGCAGGCGGATGGTTCCGTATGCGCGATGAAAAGCACGGCAGAAGGGCCAAAACGCATGGATTGCGCATCCGGTTTTGGCGCGGCGACAATGGTTACCGCCACCTTTGGTTTTGTTGCGGTGTCCCACGCACTGAAAAAACTGATGGCAAAAGCAGAACGTCAGGCTAACGCCTGACGGGCAGCATCCTGTACGGCGGCAGCCAACGCCGCCAGCCCCTGACTGCGTGAAGCGCTAAGCTGGGCGCGCAAGCCGAGTTCATCAAAAAACGCCAGCGGATCCTGTTCCAGCAACTCCGCCGGGCGCTTACCTTCTACGGCGGTCAGTAATACCGCCAGCAGCCCGCGTACGATTCGGCCTTCACTGTCGCCAAAGAAATGCAGGGTGCCATCTGCCGTGGGCATTGCTCCCAGCCAGACACGATTTTCGCAACCGGGGATCTCCCGCGCCTGTGCTTTCAGCGCGTCCGTTGCCGCAGGTAACTGCTTTCCGAGCAAGATTAATTGCCGGTATTTATCTTCCCACTGGGTCAGCACGCCAAAGGTCTGGCGCAGCGTTGCTTCGGTGATCACAGTGCCGAACGGATGTCCGGCAAAAACGGGGTTTGTCATTAATCCACCAGTATGTCCAGGGCGCGGTCAACGGCGTTCACCAGCGCATCCACATCGTGTTGCGTATTATAAGGAGCGAAAGATGCCCGCAATGTGCCATTGACGCCAAGCGCCGCCAGAAGCGGCTGAGCGCAATGTTGACCGGCGCGCAGCGCAATGCCGTACCCCGCAAGCAATGTCACCATATCGCTGTGATGCACACCAGCAAAGTCGAAGGCCAGCAGACTGGCGTCCTGACAACGGAAGGAACGGAACCCAGGGCGCTGCGCCAGGCGCTCTTCTGCAAGGGTTGCCAGCCCGCGGCTGTAGCTTTCCGCCTGCGCGATATCATGCGTCTTCAGCCATTCCAGTGCCGCGCTCAGGCCAATTACCCCGGCGACGTTAGGCGTGCCCGCTTCCAGTTTGTAAGGGACTGGCTGGGTTGTGAAACCGTCAAAGGTCACTTCGGTGATCATCTTGCCGCCACCGAGCCACGGTGACATGGCATCCAGCAGTTCGGTTTTTCCGTAGAGCACGCCAATGCCGTTGGGGCCATAGAGCTTGTGGCCGGAAAACGCATAAAAATCGATATCCAGGCTCTGCACATTCGCCGGGAAATGCACCACGCCTTGTGCGCCATCGACCATGACCACCATGTCAGCCGCATGAGCAAGCGTGATGGCTTTCGCCAGATCCGGGCAGCCGCCCGTGACGTTCGACATCTGTCCCAGTGCGAGGATACGGCTGCGTGAGGTGATGTATTGCGGCAGTTGCGCGATATCCGGCAGATGATCAGCGCCCAGCGGCAGTTTGACGACCCGTGCGCCGGTTTGCTGCGCCACCATCAGCCATGGCACCAGATTGGCGTGGTGCTCGGCCTCGCTGACGATGATCTCATCGCCCGGTTGCAGGCGTGGGCGGGCGTAACACTGAGCGACCATATTGATGGATTCCGTTGTACCGCGCGTCCAGACAATGTTCTTACCGGATGGTGCATTCACCAGCGCGGCGACCTGATCGCGGGCGGCTTCATAGCGGGCGGTTAACTGCTGTGCTTGCGCGAACTGGCTACGGTGCACATTCCCCGCGCTCAGGCTGTAGAACTGCTGTGTGGCATCGATCACTGCCTGCGGTTTTAAAGCGGTGGCGGCGCTGTCCAGATAGACGCCAGCGTCAGCCAGCGCCGGAAACTGGGCGCGAAATAGCGATGGGTTAAATGCGTTCATGGGACTCCTCATACCAATAGCCGGATCGTCGCGCAATTTGTCCGGCGTAGCAAGAACGTTGCGCTCCATCGGAATAGTCTGTTTGTCCTGGCAGGGCCGGAGAAGCAGGTTATGCTGAATAGTGTTAGGTAAATGTTTTGGCCTCTTCCTGAAAGAGGTTTTCACAGCATTAATTGCCAGAAGGAGAAGAACATGAAAAAGACTGCCGCAATTATATCTGCATGTATGTTTGCTTTTACCCTGAGCGCCTGTTCTGGTCCGAATTACGCGTTACACACCAATGATGGACGCACCATCGTCTCGGAAGGGAAACCGAAAACAGATGATCAGACCGGGATGATTTCCTATAAAGATGCGAATGGTAATGAGCAGCAGATTAACCGTTCAGACGTGAAAGAGATGGTCGCTCTGGAGAAAAAATAGGCCGGATTTTGGGTAAAAAAAAGCACCGCAATTTTGCGGTGCTACATTAATCACTATGGACAGACAGGGTAAATGTACAGGAAGTGAAAAAGGGGTAGCGTTGCTACCGGGGTCTGAATCGCAGACCAATTGCAAACACAACAACACAACATCACAACCGTAAGCCAAAAGCCCTTCAGAACACGCATTCCAAAAAAAGCTTCTCGTTCCGGCTCAGGAAGTGCCGCCACTATAGGTATTTGCTGGTAGAAGCTCAACGGACAATTTATAATGGCTCAGATAAAAAAAACTAATAGGTTAACCCTTGTTTCCTGTTTGTTAAATTGAGTTAACATCTAAGCCTGATAACCATGTCAAAGCGATTACCACCACTAAATGCATTACGCGTTTTCGATGCCGCTGCACGCCATTTGAGTTTTACTCGCGCTGCCGATGAGCTTTTTGTGACGCAGGCCGCAGTAAGCCACCAAATCAAGTCTCTTGAGGATTTTCTCGGGCTGAAACTCTTCCGCCGACGTAACCGTTCTCTGCTGCTTACTGAAGAGGGGCAGAGTTATTTTCAGGACATCAAAGAGATATTTTCACAGCTTAATGAGGCGACGCGTAAGCTTCAGGCGCGCAGCGCCAAAGGTGCGCTGACGGTCAGTTTGTTACCCAGTTTTGCCATTCAATGGTTGGTGCCAAGACTCTCCAGCTTTAACTCAGCTTATCCGGGAATCGATGTGCGTATTCAGGCTGTGGATCGTGAAGAAGATAAACTGGCTGACGATGTCGACGTAGCCATTTTTTACGGTCGCGGCAACTGGCCAGGGCTGCGCGTGGAAAAATTGTACGCCGAATATCTGCTTCCGGTCTGTTCTCCGCTGTTACTTACAGGCGATAAGCCCTTGAAAAAGCCAGATGATTTGGCGCAGCACACGTTATTACACGACGCATCCCGTCGCGACTGGCAAACTTATACGCGCCAGTTAGGTCTTAATCTTAATGTCCAGCAAGGGCCGATATTCAGCCACAGCTCGATGGTGCTGCAGGCGGCTATCCACGGACAGGGGATCGCGCTGGCGAATAATGTGATGGCGCAGTCCGAAATTGAGGCAGGCCGGCTGGTTTGTCCTTTTAACGATGTTTTGGTCAGTAAAAATGCGTTTTATCTGGTTTGTCATGACAGTCAGGCAGAACTGGGTAAAATAGCCGCCTTTCGACAGTGGATACTGGCAAAAGCGGCAAACGAACAGGAAAAATTTCGTTTCCGTTACGAACAATAATTCGCGCGCAACGGCGCGTATGACTTTTAGGGTAATCTCATGACCAGCCGTTTTATGCTGATTTTCGCCGCGGTGAGCGGTTTTGTCTATGTCGCGCTGGGCGCATTCGGCGCACATGTTTTGAGTAAATCTTTGGGGTCGGTGGATATGAGCTGGATCCAGACCGGCCTCGACTATCAGGCATTTCATACGCTTGCGGTGCTGGGATTGGCGGTTGCCATGCAGCGCCGTATTAGCATCTGGTTCTACTGGAGCAGCGTTTTCCTGGCATTGGGTACCGTGCTGTTTAGCGGCAGCCTTTATTGCCTGGCGCTCTCTCACTTACGCCTGTGGGTGTTTGTTACGCCAGTCGGTGGCGTTTGCTTTTTAATCGGCTGGGCATTGATGTTTACTGGCGCGATCCGTCTGAAACGTAAGGGCGTTGTTCATGAATAAAGTGGTGTTGCTGTGCCGCCCGGGTTTTGAGAAAGAGTGCGCAGCAGAAATTACCGATAAGGCCGGGCGTCTTGAGGTGTTCGGTTTTGCGCGCGTAAAAGAAAACGCGGGCTATGTTGTTTTTGAATGTTATCAGGAAAGCGATGCAGATAAGCTGGCGCGCGAACTGCCGTTTAATAGCCTGATTTTCGCCCGTCAGATGTTTGTGGTGGGGGAATTACTGAAGGACTTGCCGCCAGAGGATCGTATTACGCCGATTGTCGGTATGCTGCAAGGTGTGGTGGAGAAAGGCGGCGATCTGCGGGTTGAAGTGGCTGACACCAACGAAAGCAAAGAGCTGATGAAGTTCTGTCGCAAATTCACCGTGCCGCTGCGTTCAGCGTTGCGTGAAGCGGGCGTGCTGGCGCGCAGTGATTCGCCAAAACGTCCGGTGGTGCATGTCTTTTTTATTGCGCCTGGCTGCTGCTATACCGGGTATTCTTACTCCTTTAATAACTCACCGTTCTATATGGGCATCCCGCGTCTGAAATTTCCATCCGACGCGCCGAGCCGCTCAACGTTAAAGCTGGAAGAGGCGTTCCACGTCTTTATCCCTGAGGATGAGTGGGACGAGCGCCTGGCCAATGGAATGTATGCTGTCGATCTTGGCGCATGCCCTGGCGGTTGGACCTATCAGCTGGTAAAACGCAACATGTGGGTTTACTCAGTGGATAACGGCCCGATGGCGCAAAGTCTGATGGATACCGGTCAGGTGACCTGGCTGCGGGAAGATGGCTTCCGCTATCGCCCCAATCGCAACAACATCTCATGGATGGTGTGCGATATGGTGGAGAAACCGGCGAAAGTCGCTGCGCTGATGGCGCAATGGTTGACTGAAGGCTGGTGCCGCGAAACCATTTTTAACCTTAAACTGCCGATGAAAAAACGCTACGAAGAGGTCTCCAACAACCTGGCGTATATTCAGGCGCAGCTTGATGAACACGGTGTCGCCGCGCAGATTCAGGCGCGACAGCTGTACCACGATCGTGAAGAAGTGACGGTACATGTACGCCGGATGTGGGCCGCGGTCGGCGGGCGACGCGACGAGCGTTAGTCTCACATCATCAGGTGCGCTTGTTGCCTGAACAGTCTGAAAAAACGCCTGCATAGGCAGGCGTTTTTGTCCGTGTTATTTGCCGGCTTTGGCCAGTTCTTTCACTAACGGCAGCATGATGCGCATAACATCACGACTGCGGCGTTCTATGCGTCCTGGCAGCGCCCGGTCAATATATTGCTGGTTATCCAGTCGCGGATTGTGATGGCTGACGCCGTCGGGAAAAGTTTTCGATTTTGCGCGTTGTTGTTCACCATCTTTATTGCCCAGCGACCAGTTCGTGGCCTCCACCGACAGCACCGGGATCCCCGCTTTATCAAACACTTCTGCATCGTTGCAGCAACTGGTGCCTTTAGGATAACTGGCGTTAAGCCCTGGGTTGCTCATGGCGAGAATACCCTGCGTACGGGCAAGCGCCAGCGCACGATCCCGCGTCAGTTTACGCACCGAAGCCGGGGTGTTTTTACCGCTATTAAAATAGAGTTTATCGCCGACGATCAGGTTGTTCAGATTGATCACAAGCAGGGTGTGTTTCTTCTCTGCTTCACTCATGCGATCAAGCAGGTTTTGTGCGCCGAGCTTGCCCTCTTCTTCACCGCTGGTGGCGATAAAACGAATGCTGTACTGCGTTGGCACCTGTTTGAGCGCCTGCGCCAGCTCCAGCATGACGCCCAGACTGGCGGCGTTATCATCGATTCCTTGTAAGGTTAAGCCGCCCAGATTGTTATCCACATCGGCGTCGCTGCGCGGCGCGTAGGTGTCGAGATGCGCCATAATAATAATTTGCAGCGGCGATTTGCCTTCATGCGCGGCGATCACCGTACTGCCGGTAACGTTTTGCCAGCTCTGCTGCTTATCTTTCGCCGTATAGCTGTAACGGGTTTTAAATTTACGGATATTGCTCTCATAACCCATCTGCATGAACTGCTGCTGCAAATAGTCGGCAGAGAGCATTTCCGCAGGTGTACCGGTCATTCGGCCTGGAAACAGAGTGGCAATATGGCGTGCCTGCTCATTAGCAAACTCACCGGGTTGGGAAGGGCGGGCATGCGCCGGAAGGATAAAGCATACGCCGAGCGCCAGGGCAGCGGTACGGTGGCGCAATGCGGAAAACATAGAGAGTCCTTTATGCAGCAAAAATTTTGACGCGCTTAGTATGAAACTGTGACCGGGTTTACACAATTTCATTTCTTCTTAACCGTGCGAAAAGACACGCGTTAAGCACTTTTTGATATTTGCTTTGCACAGGCGTTATTCCTTTGCGGAACTACTCATTCCAATTCGTAATTTCATTCGTTCTAAACCGCCCCCTATAGTCCCTGTATTGCTGGCTACGAGTGAGTTGTTGCGTTGTGGATTACCTTCCGCTGTTTGCTGCTGTAAAAGACCGCCCCGTTCTGGTGATTGGCGGTGGCGAAATTGCCGCGCGCAAAATCGCTTTTTTGCGTCGTGCAGGCGCACAGGTAAAGGTTGTGGCGCAACACCTGGATGCGTCGCTGCAACAGCTTGCTGAACGGCAGGCTATTCACTGGGTGGCGACAACCTTTGACGAGTCACAACTGGACAGCGTTTTTCTGGTGATTGCCGCCACCAATGATGCCGCGCTGAACCGCCGGGTATTTGATGCCGCCAACGCGCGCCACCGGCTGGTCAATGTGGTTGATGATCAGCCGCTGTGCTCCTTTATTTTCCCGTCGATTGTTGATCGTTCACCGCTACTGGTGGCGATCTCCTCCGGCGGTAACGCACCGGTATTGGCGCGCCTGTTGCGTGAAAAGATTGAAGCGTTGTTACCCGGCAATCTGGGGCGCATGGCGGACGTCGCCGGGCGCTGGCGCACACGTATTAAAGCATTTCGTCGGACCACCGATGAACGTCGCCGTTTTTGGGAAAGCGCCTTTCGCGGGCGTTTTGCCAGCCTGATGGCCGCAGGTGATGAACCCGCAGCGGAGAAAGCGCTGGAAGCGGAACTGACGCAGCCGGGCTCAGCGAGTGGGGAAATTATTCTGGTCGGCGCGGGGCCGGGCGACGCAGGCTTGCTGACGTTGCGCGGCTTGCAGGTGATTCAGCAAGCCGATGTGGTGTTTTACGATCATCTGGTCAGCGATGCGGTGCTGGAGCTGACCCGCCGGGATGCGGAAAAAATTTGTGTAGGTAAACGCGCCGGGGCACATGCGGTTGCACAACATGAAACCAATCGCATGCTGGTGGATGCCGCCCGCGAGGGCAAAACGGTAGTGCGCCTGAAGGGAGGCGATCCGTTTATTTTTGGTCGCGGTGGAGAAGAGTTACAGGCCGCAGCGGAAGCGGGTATTCCTTTTCAGGTGGTGCCGGGCGTGACGGCTGCATCCGGTGCGACCGCCTATGCGGGTATTCCACTGACACACCGGGACTTCGCGCAGAGCGTGACGTTCGTTACCGGGCATTATAAAGCCGATAGCACCCCCTTCGACTGGTCGCTGTTGGCGCAAAGCCGCCAGACGCTGGCTATCTATATGGGGACGATGAAGGCCGCGGAAATCAGCACGCAACTGATCGCCCACGGTCGTGATAACACTACGCCAGTGGCGGTCATCTCCCGCGGTACGCGCACGGATCAGCATGTGGCTACTGGCACATTAGAACAACTTGAGGAACTGGCGAAAGCCGCCCCAATGCCCGCCTTGTTAGTGGTGGGCGAGGTGGTTGGGCTTCATCGCGAACTCGCCTGGTTCCGGCATACGACAGGAACGGACGCGTTTGACGCTTCTGTGATTAATCTGGCTTAAGGAATGGTTATGGACCAAAAACGACTCACCCACCTGCGACAACTGGAGGCGGAAAGCATCCATATCATCCGCGAAGTGGCCGCCGAATTTTCCAACCCGGTGATGATGTATTCCATCGGCAAAGATTCCAGTGTGATGCTGCATCTTGCGCGTAAAGCCTTCTATCCGGGCACGCTGCCGTTCCCACTGCTGCACGTGGATACCGGCTGGAAATTCCGTGAGATGTATGAATTCCGTGACCGTACCGCGAAAGCCTACGGCTGTGAGCTGCTGGTGCATAAGAACCCGGAAGGGGTGGCAATGGGCATTAACCCATTCGTGCACGGCAGTGCGAAACATACTGACATCATGAAAACCGAAGGGCTGAAGCAGGCGCTGAACAAATACGGTTTTGATGCTGCGTTCGGTGGCGCGCGTCGCGACGAAGAAAAATCCCGCGCCAAAGAGCGTATTTACTCGTTCCGTGACCGTTTCCACCGTTGGGACCCGAAAAACCAGCGCCCGGAGCTGTGGCATAATTACAATGGCCAGATTAACAAGGGCGAAAGCATTCGCGTGTTCCCGCTGTCAAACTGGACTGAACTGGATATCTGGCAGTACATCTACCTGGAAAATATCGAGATTGTTCCTCTGTATCTGGCGGCGGAACGTCCGGTGCTTGAGCGTGATGGCATGCTGATGATGATCGATGACGACCGAATCGATCTGCAACCGGGCGAAGTGATCGAACAACGAATGGTACGTTTCCGTACGCTGGGGTGCTGGCCTCTCACCGGTGCCGTGGAGTCGGATGCGCAAACGCTGCCTGAGATCATCGAAGAGATGCTGGTTTCCACCACCAGTGAACGTCAGGGCCGCGTGATTGACCGCGACCAGGCCGGCTCCATGGAGCTGAAAAAACGTCAGGGATATTTCTAAGGAGCCGCCATGAACACCACAATCGCACAACAAATTGCTAATGAAGGCGGCGTCGAAGCGTATCTGCATGCTCAGCAGCACAAAAGCCTGCTGCGCTTTCTGACCTGTGGCAGCGTCGATGACGGGAAAAGCACCCTGATTGGCCGCTTGTTGCATGACACCCGCCAGATTTATGAAGATCAGCTCTCTACGCTGCACAACGACAGCAAACGTCACGGTACGCAGGGTGAGAAGCTCGATCTGGCCTTGCTGGTGGATGGCCTGCAAGCAGAGCGTGAACAGGGCATCACCATTGACGTGGCCTATCGCTATTTCTCCACCGAAAAACGCAAATTTATCATTGCCGATACCCCAGGGCATGAACAGTACACCCGTAATATGGCGACCGGGGCCTCGACCTGTGATCTGGCGATCCTGCTGATCGATGCCCGTAAAGGCGTGCTGGATCAGACGCGCCGTCACAGCTTTATCTCCACGCTGCTGGGTATTAAGCACCTGGTGGTGGCGGTCAACAAAATGGACCTGGTGGCATTTAGCGAAGAGACCTTCGAGAACATCCGTCAGGACTATTTGACCTTTGCAGAACAACTGCCAGGGAATCTGGATATCCGTTTTGTGCCGCTCTCGGCGCTGGAAGGCGACAACGTCGCAAGCCAGAGTCCGCAAATGCCATGGTACAGCGGTCCGACGCTGCTGGAAGTGCTGGAAACGGTTGAGATCCAGCGCGTGGTGGATACGCAGCCGATGCGCTTCCCGGTGCAGTATGTGAATCGCCCGAACCTCGATTTCCGTGGTTTTTCCGGTACGCTGGCGTCCGGTATTGTGAAAGTGGGTCAGCGCATTAAAGTCCTGCCGTCTGGCGTGGAGTCGTCAGTTGCCCGTATCGTCACTTTCGATGGCGATTTACCGGAAGCGGCCGCCGGTGAAGCGATTACGCTGGTGCTGAAAGACGAAATTGATATCAGCCGCGGCGATCTGATCCTCGATGCGCAGGAAACCCTGCCAGCAGTGCAGAGTGCTTCGCTCGATGTGGTGTGGATGGCAGAAAAACCGCTGCAACCGGGTCAAAGCTACGACATTAAAGTCGCCGGTAAAAAGACCCGCGCGCGCGTGGATAACATCCAGTATCAGGTTGACATCAATAACCTCACTCAGCGCCAGGTGGAAAGCCTGCCGTTGAACGGCATTGGGCTTGTCGATGTCACCTTTGATGAGCCGCTAACGCTCGATGCATACCAGCAGAACCCGGTTACCGGTGGCGTTATCTTTATTGACCGTCTAAGTAATGTAACCGTTGGGGCTGGCATGGTGCGTGAAGTTCATGCCGGGCAACAGACCCGCACTTCTGAATTCAGCGCCTTTGAGCTGGAGCTGAACCAGCTTATCCGCAAGCACTTCCCGCACTGGGGCGCACGCGATCTGCTGGGAGGTCAGTAATGGCGCAGCATGACGAAAATGTCGTCTGGCATGCACATCCGGTTACGGCTGAGCAGCGCGAACAACTCCACGGTCACCGTGGTGTTGTACTGTGGTTTACCGGGCTCTCCGGCTCGGGTAAATCAACCGTCGCCGGGGCGCTGGAAGAGGCGCTGCACCGCGCGGGCGTGAGCACCTATTTGCTGGATGGCGACAACGTTCGCCATGGGTTGTGCAGCGACCTGGGCTTTAGCGATGCCGATCGTAAAGAGAATATCCGCCGGGTGGGTGAAGTCGCCAGAGTGATGGTCGACGCAGGGCTGGTGGTGTTGACGGCGTTTATCTCTCCACACCGCGCGGAGCGCCAGATGGTGCGCGAGCGGCTTGGGGAAGGGCGTTTTATCGAAGTGTTTGTCGATACGCCATTGGCAATTTGCGAGGCACGCGATCCTAAGGGATTATATAAAAAAGCGCGTGCTGGTGAGCTGCGTAACTTCACCGGCATTGACTCGGTTTATGAAGCGCCGCTCTCTGCGGAGGTTCATCTGGATGGTGAACAATTGGTAACAAATTTGGTAAGCCAATTATTAGATCTCCTCCGACAGGGCGATATTATCAGATCCTGAGACGGTACTGGCGATACCCGTCATCATCAGGTGGCCCGGCATTAATTTCCACGTTGCCTGATGATTGCGCGTATCCCCCCTTTGCCGGTCGTTAAGGTAACAGGATCAGATATGCGTAATAGTCAGAACATCACCCTCTCCAGGTCGGAGTCGCTTTCTACGACGACCGCCGACGAAACCACATGGTCGCTCCCTGGGGCCGTTGTGGGGTTCGTTGCATGGCTGGTGGCGCTGGCGATCCCGTTTATGATTTACGGCCCCAACACGCTCTTTTTCTTTCTCTACACCTGGCCCTTCTTCCTTGCGCTGATGCCCGTTTCGGTGGTGGTTGGCATTGCGTTGCATTCACTGCTCGACGGTAAGTTGCTGTACAGTAGCGTGGCGACATTGCTGACCGTGATCGCCATGTTCGGCGTGCTGTTTATGTGGCTGCTCGGCTGAGGGCATGCATACGTCAAACCGTAACGCATGTTAAGACAATGTATCCGGGATACGGGGTGGGCTACGGTTCGGCAGTGAAATATGCTAAAGTCTGGCGCTTGTGCGGTATCACCAGACCCCGGAGTGGAGTCTGACGAAAAGTTATGGGATGATGATGCCGTTTTTCAGGGGGCAGGATGGGTAAACTAACGCTGCTATTGCTGGCTTTGCTGGTCTGGCTACAGTACTCACTGTGGTTTGGCAAGAATGGTCTGCACGATTACGGCCGCGTCAGCGAAGATGTAGCGGCACAACAGGCGACTAACGCCAAATTAAAAGCGCGCAACGATCAGCTTTTCGCCGAAATTGACGATCTCAACGGCGGTCAGGAAGCGATTGAGGAACGCGCACGCAACGAATTGACCATGACCAAACCGGGCGAAACATTCTATCGTCTGGTGCCGGACGCATCGAAACGCGCGCCGGGGTCAACGCAAAACACGCAGAATTCACAAAATACACAAAACAGACCTTAACAGTCCCGGGTTTACGACATGTCAGCAATGATACCGGACGTCTGTGCCGTGGTGCCGGCAGCCGGATTCGGCCGCCGCATGCAAACGGAATGTCCTAAGCAATATCTCTCCATTGGCGATAAAACGATCCTTGAGCATGCGGTTTCCGCGCTGCTCGTTAACCCGCGCGTTGGCCGGGTGATCATCGCCGTCAGCCCTGGCGACGAACGTTTTGCCCGCTTACCGCTCGCCCGTCATCCACAGATCACTGTCGTGGACGGTGGCGCTGAACGCGCCGATTCCGTGCTCGCTGGTTTGAAAGCCGCCGTGGGCGCGCAGTGGGTGCTGGTGCATGATGCCGCGCGTCCTTGCCTGTGTCAGGACGATTTAAACCGCCTGCTGCAACTGCGCGAAACCAGCCGCGTCGGCGGTATTCTTGCCTCCCCCGTACGCGACACCATGAAGCGTGCCGAGCCAGGTAAAACCGCCATTGCCCATACGGTTGAACGTAATGATTTATGGCATGCGCTGACGCCGCAGTTTTTCCCGCTGGAACTCCTTCACGATTGCCTGATTCGGGCGATGAATGAAGGGGCTATCATCACCGATGAGGCCTCCGCGCTGGAACATTGTGGCTTTCACCCGGAATTGGTTGCCGGGCGTGCGGATAATATTAAAGTCACCCGACCTGAAGATTTACGACTCGCAGAATTCTATCTGACCCATTCAGACCTCCAGGAGAAAGCATAAATGCGCATTGGACACGGTTTTGACGTACACGCGTTTGGCGGCGAAGGCCCGATAATCATCGGCGGCGTGCGCATTCCTTACGAAAAAGGCCTGTTGGCGCATTCCGATGGTGACGTCGCGCTACATGCGCTCACGGACGCCCTGCTTGGCGCAGCGGCGTTGGGCGACATCGGTAAACTGTTTCCGGATACCGATCCGGCGTTTAAGGGCGCGGATAGCCGCGGGCTGCTGCGTGAAGCGTGGCGTCGCATCCAGGCCAAAGGCTATACACTTGGCAACGTCGATGTGACGATCATCGCCCAGGCGCCGAAAATGTTACCGCACATTCCGCAGATGCGCGTGTTTATTGCCGAGGATCTTGGCTGCCACATGGATGACGTCAACGTGAAAGCCACGACCACCGAAAAGCTTGGCTTTACCGGTCGTGGCGAAGGCATTGCCTGTGAAGCGGTGGTGTTGCTGGTGAAGGCGGCAAAATGATCGATTTTGAGAATCTGACCTGGTTGCATGGCAAACCGACAGCGACGGGCATTTTAAAAGCCAACCCGGAAGATTTTGTGGTGGTGGAAGATCTCGGTTTCGAGCCAGACGGCGAGGGCGAGCATATTCTTGTACGTATTCTGAAAAACGGCTGTAACACGCGTTTTGTTGCGGATGCGCTGGCAAAATTCCTTAAAATTCCCGCGCGGGAAGTGAGTTTTGCCGGGCAGAAAGATAAGCATGCTGTCACAGAGCAGTGGTTGTGCGCTCGTGTGCCGGGGAATGCCATGCCGGATCTCAGCGCCTTTGAGCTGGAAGGGTGCAAAGTGCTGGAGTATGCCCGTCATAAACGTAAGTTGCGCCTCGGTGCTTTGCAGGGTAATGCGTTTACGGTGGTATTGCGTGAGGTGAGCGATCGCGCGGATGTCGAATCACGTTTGCAGGCCATTGCGGAGCGCGGTGTGCCGAACTATTTCGGCGCTCAGCGCTTTGGCATTGGCGGCAGTAACGTCCAGGGCGCGTTGCGCTGGGCGCAAAGCAATGCCCCGGTGCGCGATCGCAACAAACGCAGTTTTTGGTTGTCGGCGGCCCGCAGTGCGTTGTTTAATCAAATGGTTAGCGAGCGTCTGAAAAAACCGGACTTTAATCAAGTTGTTGACGGCGATGCGCTACAATTAGCGGGGCGCGGAAGCTGGTTCGTCGCAACCGAGGACGAACGCGCTGACGTGCAGGCTCGCGTGGATGCCAAAGCGTTAATGATCACCGCATCGCTGCCTGGCTGCGGCGAATGGGGAGCGCAGCGTGAGGCGCTGGCCTTTGAGCAACACGCTATCGCCGACGCGCCGGAATTACAGGCGCTGCTGGTGCGGGAAAAAGTCGAGGCGGCGCGCCGCGCGATGCTGCTTTACCCGCAGTCGCTTCGCTGGAACTGGTGGGATGACGTTACCGTCGAGCTACGTTTCTGGCTCCCGGCGGGAAGTTTTGCCACCAGTGTGGTCAGGGAACTTATCAACACATCGGGTGATTATGCGAATATTGCTGAGTAACGATGACGGGATCCATGCGCCGGGCATTCAGACGCTGGCAAAGGCTCTCCGGGAATTTGCCGACGTACAAGTTGTCGCACCCGATCGTAACCGCAGCGGCGCGTCTAATTCGCTTACGCTTGAATCTTCACTTCGCACCTTCACGTTTGATAACGGCGATATCGCCGTACAGATGGGCACGCCAACGGATTGTGTCTATCTGGGCGTGAATGCGCTGATGCGCCCGCGTCCGGATGTGGTTGTCTCCGGTATTAATGCCGGGCCGAATCTTGGCGATGATGTTATCTACTCCGGCACCGTTGCTGCTGCAATGGAAGGTCGTCATTTGGGATTCCCGGCGCTGGCTGTGTCGCTCAACGGGCATACCCATTATGCAACGGCGGCGGCCGTCACCTGCTCAATTCTGCGTGCACTTAACCGTGAGCCGCTGCGTACCGGTCGTATCCTGAATATCAATGTGCCGGATCTTCCGCTTGAGGAGATCAAAGGCATTCGCGTGACCCGCTGCGGCAGCCGTCATCCCGCCGATCAGGTGATTCCGCAGCAGGATCCGCGTGGCAACACGCTGTACTGGATTGGCCCTCCGGGGGAAAAATGTGACGCCGGACCGGACACCGATTTTGCTGCCATCGACGAGGGGTATGTGTCGGTGACGCCGCTGCATGTGGATTTAACCGCTTACAGCGCGCATGATGTGGTCTCGGGCTGGTTGGAGCGAGCCGGGGTGAACAGGCAATGGTAAGCAAACGCGTTCAGGATCTTCTCACGCAATTACGTGCGCAGGGCATTAAAAACGAGCAAGTGCTTGAGGCCTTGTCGCGCGTGCCGCGCGAGAAATTTATCGATGAAGCGTTTGAACACAAAGCGTGGGATAACGTTGCGCTGCCGATTGGCCAGGGGCAAACCATTTCCCAGCCTTACATGGTGGCGCGTATGACGGAGCTACTGGAGTTGACGCCCGCCTCCCGCGTGCTGGAGATTGGCACCGGATCCGGCTACCAGACGGCGATTCTGGCGCAACTGGTGCACCACGTCTGTTCCGTTGAACGCATCAAAGGGCTACAGTGGCAGGCGCGTCGCCGCCTGAAACAGCTTGATTTACATAATGTTTCTACACGTCACGGCGATGGCTGGCAAGGGTGGCAGGCCCGTGCGCCGTTTGATGCCATCATCGTGACCGCCGCACCGCCGGAGATTCCGGCTGCGCTGATGGCGCAACTGGATGAAGGCGGAATTCTCGTTTTGCCCGTGGGCGACGAACACCAACAACTGAAGCGTGTTCGTCGGCGGGGCAGCGAATTTATTATCGATACCGTGGAAGCCGTACGTTTTGTCCCGCTGGTGCGGGGCGAACTGGCCTGAGAAACAGAGTTTTCCTGGGTTTTTCAGGCGATAACAGCGTATGGTGGGCAAATTTGCCGCTGACGTACACGGTAATTATTAAGTCATTGGTATCATACATATTGTTGGGGGAAAAATGAGCACGGGAAGCCCTAAATTCACCGTAAGTCGTATTGCGGCATTGTCGCTGGTTTCACTTTGGCTGGCAGGGTGTTCAAATTCCACTAACGCGCCTGCGCCAGTGAGCTCGGTTGGCGGTAACGCCGGTACAAGTTCCCATTCCGGTTCAGGAATGCTCATCACACCGCCGCCCAAAATTGGCTCGGCATCGCAGCAGCAACCGGCAATCCAGCCGGTTCAGCGCCACAGCGTTCAGCCTGCGCAAATCCAACCGGTCGCCCAGCAGCCTGTGCAGACTGTGAACGGGCGCATTGTCTATAACCGCCAGTACGGCAATATTCCAAAAGGCAGCTATGCCGGCGGCAGTACTTACACCGTTAAACGTGGTGACACGCTGTTTTATATTGCGTGGATCACCGGGAACGATTTCCGTGATTTAGCGCAACGCAATCATGTCGCTGCGCCGTATAGTCTGGAGGTCGGACAAACGCTCCAGGTGGGTAATGCATCTGGTGCGCCAATCACAGGTGGTAATGCAATAACTCAGGCTGATGCATCTGCGCAAGGAATCGTCTCAAAACCTGCACAAAATTCAACCGTGGTGGTTGCTTCGAAACCGACAATTACGTATTCTGAAGATTCAGGTGAACAAAGTGCTAATAAAATGTTGCCTAACAACAAGCCTGCGACCGTGGTCACAGCGCCTGTTACGGCACCTTCTGTCAGCACGACCGAACCGACTGTCAGCAGTACATCAACCAGCTCGCCAATCTCAGCATGGCGCTGGCCGACTGACGGCAAAGTTATCGACAACTTCTCTGCTACCGAAGGTGGCAATAAAGGGGTCGATATCTCGGGTAGCAAAGGACAGGCTATTGTCGCGACCGCAGATGGGCGCGTCGTTTATGCCGGTAATGCGCTGCGCGGTTACGGGAATCTCATCATCATTAAACATAACGATGATTACCTGAGTGCCTACGCCCATAACGATACGATGCTGGTCCGGGAACAACAAGAAGTTAAGGCGGGGCAGAAAATAGCTACCATGGGTAGCACCGGCACCAGTTCTACACGCTTGCATTTTGAAATTCGTTACAAGGGGAAATCCGTAAACCCGCTGCGTTATTTGCCGCAGCGATAAATCGGTGCAAAGTGGTTGAAGCACTCCCCATTTGAGCCATTGCAGTGTGCGCAGATGCCGCTGCAATGAGCACAGTGATGAGTGTTCCGGTGCTTTGCCCAGGGATCACGGGTAGGAGCCACCTTATGAGTCAGAATACGCTGAAAGTTCATGATCTAAATGAAGATGCGGAATTTGATGAGAACGGAGCAGAGGTTTTTGACGAAAAAGCCTTAGTAGAAGAGGAACCCAGTGATAACGACCTGGCGGAAGAAGAGCTGTTATCGCAGGGTGCTACCCAGCGTGTTTTAGACGCAACTCAGCTATACCTTGGGGAAATCGGGTATTCCCCACAATTGACGGCCGAAGAAGAAGTCTATTTCGCACGCCGTGCATTACGAGGTGACGTAGCCTCACGCCGTCGCATGATTGAAAGTAACCTGCGTCTGGTGGTGAAGATTGCCCGTCGTTACAGCAATCGTGGTCTGGCGCTGCTGGATCTGATTGAAGAGGGCAACCTGGGGTTAATCCGCGCCGTTGAGAAGTTTGACCCGGAACGTGGGTTCCGTTTCTCGACTTACGCCACCTGGTGGATCCGTCAGACCATTGAACGGGCGATCATGAATCAAACCCGTACCATTCGTCTGCCGATTCACATTGTGAAAGAGCTGAACGTTTATCTGCGCACCGCGCGTGAGTTGTCCCATAAGCTGGACCACGAACCGAGTGCGGAAGAGATAGCCGAACAGCTTGATAAACCTGTTGATGATGTCAGCCGTATGCTGCGTCTCAACGAGCGCATTACCTCAGTTGATACACCGCTGGGCGGTGATTCTGAAAAAGCGCTGCTGGATATCCTGGCCGATGAGAAAGATAACGGCCCGGAAGACACCACGCAGGACGATGATATGAAACAGAGTATCGTCAAATGGCTGTTCGAACTGAATGCCAAACAGCGTGAAGTGCTGGCGCGTCGTTTCGGTCTGCTGGGTTATGAAGCTGCGACGCTCGAAGATGTGGGCCGCGAAATTGGCCTCACTCGTGAACGTGTTCGCCAGATTCAGGTTGAAGGTCTGCGTCGTTTGCGCGAAATCCTGCAAACGCAAGGGCTGAATATCGAAGCGCTGTTCCGCGAATAAGCACCCATTCAAGCCAAAAAGGCCGGTCGCAGATGACCCGGCCTTTTTCATTTCTGGCATTACGCTTTTGCCATCATCTTCCTGATGAGCAGCGAAAACGCCTGTCGTTCCTCAGCGGTAAGTCGGCCTAAAAACGCTTCGTCCACGTCGTTGCCAACAGGAATGCTCGCCGCCAGCAATGTTTCGCCTTCTTTCGTCAGATAAACAAACCGTCGACGCTTATCCGCAGGATCGCTTTCCCGACGCACCAGTCCTCGGCTCTCCATGCGGCTGAGCATCTCCGCCAGCGTTGCTTTCGTGCTGACCGCCGCTTCCGTCAATATCACCTGTTCAATCCCCGGATGTTCGGCAATGGAGCGTAACACCGAATACTGCGGCTTTGTCAGCGTTGGCAACGCTTGCTGCCATTGCGCTGTGTGCTGCTGAAAGAGCTGGCGTAACAGGTGAAACGCTTCGTTTCTTAATTCCATGTGCACTCCACATCATGATCTTCCTTTTATCATAGCGGCTTCCGCGCCGCTTTATAACGCCTCTGTTTTTAACCTTTTATGCGACTAACGCCGTGACTCTCTTGTCACTCTTTTGGGGCAAGCGTAAGTTATTGCCACAATGTTCGTGTACGAACAAAATAAGGTGCCAGATGAAACTGATTGTAGGAATGACCGGCGCAACGGGCGCGCCATTAGCGGTGGCGCTATTGCAGGCATTGCAAGCGATGCCAGACGTCGAAAGCCATCTGGTGATGTCGAAATGGGCAAAAACCACCATTGAGCTGGAAACGCCTTTTCGCGCCCGCGATGTCGCCGCGCTGGCGGATTACTGCCATAACCCGGCGGATCAGGCAGCCACGATCTCATCCGGATCTTTCCATACCGACGGCATGATCATTATCCCCTGCAGTATGAAAACACTGGCTGGTATTCGCGCGGGTTATGCTGAAGGGCTGGTAGGACGCGCCGCCGATGTGGTGCTGAAAGAGGGACGTAAGTTAGTGCTGGTCCCGCGCGAAATGCCACTGAGCGCCATCCATCTGGAAAACATGCTGGCGCTGTCCCGACTTGGCGTCGCCATGGTGCCGCCGATGCCCGCGTATTACAACCATCCGCAGACGGTTGAAGACATCACGCTGCATATTGTTGCGCGCGTGCTGGATCAGTTTGGTCTGTCGCTGCCGCAGGCCAAACGTTGGGCCGGCTTGCAGGCGGCACAGAATTTTTCACAGGAGAATGCATAATGGCTTTTGATGATTTGCGTGGTTTTTTAAACGCGCTGGAAGACCAGGGACAACTGCTCAGGATCAGTGAAGAGGTCAATGCCGAGCCGGATCTGGCCGCCGCTGCGAACGCGACAGGCCGCATCGGTGAAGGCGCGCCCGCACTGTGGTTCGATAATATTCGCGGCTTTGTGGATGCCCGCGTAGCCATGAATACCATCGGTTCGTGGCAAAACCATGCGATTTCCATGGGACTACCACCCAATACCCCCGTGAAGCAGCAGATTGATGAATTTATTCGCCGTTGGGATACCTTCCCGGTTGCGCCAGAACGCCGCGACAATCCCCCATGGGCGGAGAACTGCGTTGACGGTGACGACATCAACTTATTCGACATTCTGCCGCTGTTCCGCCTCAACGATGGCGATGGCGGATTTTACCTCGATAAAGCCTGCGTGGTTTCTCGCGACCCGACCGATCCCGACCATTTTGGTAAACAGAATGTCGGTATCTACCGCATGGAAGTCAAAGGTAAACGCAAGTTGGGCCTGCAACCGGTGCCGATGCATGACATCGCGCTGCACCTGCATAAAGCGGAAGAGCGCGGTGAAGATTTACCCATAGTGATTTCGCTGGGTAATGAACCGATCATCACGCTAATGGGCGCAACGCCGCTGAAATACGATCAATCGGAATATGAAATGGCGGGAGCGCTGCGCGAAAAAGCGTATCCGATTGCCACCGCGCCGCTGACTGGTTTCGATGTGCCGTGGGGGTCTGAAGTGATCCTCGAAGGGGTGATAGAAGGGCGTAAGCGTGAAATCGAAGGGCCATTTGGTGAGTTCACCGGGCACTATTCCGGCGGGCGCAATATGACGGTGGTACGCATTGATAAAGTCTCTTACCGCAACCAGCCGATTTTTGAATCACTCTATCTTGGCATGCCCTGGACAGAGATTGATTATCTGATTGGGCCTGCCACCTGTGTTCCTCTGTATCAGCAACTCAAAGCCGAGTTTCCGGAAGTCCAGGCGGTGAACGCCATGTATACGCACGGGTTGCTGGCCATCATCTCAACAAAAAAACGCTACGGTGGTTTTGCCCGCGCCGTTGGGTTGCGCGCCATGACCACGCCGCACGGGTTGGGCTATGTGAAGATGGTGATCATGGTGGATGAAGATGTCGATCCGTTTAACTTGCCTCAGGTGATGTGGGCACTGTCGTCAAAAGTGAACCCGGCAGGCGATCTGGTTCAGTTGCCGAATATGTCGGTACTGGAGCTGGATCCGGGATCCAGCCCGGCAGGGATCACTGACAAACTGATTATCGATGCAACCACGCCAGTCGCACCGGATAACCGCGGTCACTATAGCCAGCCGGTACGCGATCTGCCGGAGACCAAAGACTGGACCGAAAAACTAACCGCCATGCTGGCGAATCGTCGATAAGGAGCGAATGATGATATGCCCACGTTGTGCCGATGAGCAGATTGAAGTGATGGCGACCTCGCCAGTCAAAGGGGTCTGGACGGTTTATCAGTGCCAGCACTGTTTATATACCTGGCGAGATACTGAGCCACTGCGCCGCACCAGCCGTGAACACTACCCGGAAGCGTTTCGAATGACGCAACAGGATATTGATAACGCGCCGCAAGTCCCGACCATTCCACCACTGTTGACGAAATGAGTCGTTCCCCTCATTTCCTCCAGGAGGAATGAGGGGGCCCTTCTCCCAGTGTGAGAAAACCTGCGTGAATGCTCGGTTTTCTCCCTCCTTGGGGGGAGGGCCGGGGTGAGTGCTCGGTTTTCTCCCTCTCCCTGTGGGAGAGGGGCGGGGTGAGTGCTCGGTTTTCTCCCTCTCCCTGTGGGAGAGGGGCGGGGTGAATGCTCGGTTTTCTCCCTCTCCCTGGGGGAGAGGGGCGGGGTGAGGGAACCGTTCTCCCCCATCCTTGTGAGAGGATCGGCGTGAGAGCTCGGTTTTCTCTCTCCCTGGGGGGAGGGCCGGCGTGAGAGCTCGGTTTTCTCCCTCTCCCTGGGGGAGAGGGCCGGGGTGAGGGCAACCTAGACCAGACTTTTCAGTCGATAAATCCACTCCAGCGCCTGACGCGGTGTTAACGCGTCCGGGTCAAGATTTTCCAGCGCTTCAACAGCCGGGCTGGTCTCTTCCTGAGCCGCCAGCAGCGACATCTGCGTACCATCGACTTGCGTAGCTGCTGCATTCGGCGACAGGCTTTCCAGTTCGCGCAGCTTACCACGCGCCCGCTTGATCACCTCTTTCGGCACGCCAGCCAGTGCGGCAACCGCCAGCCCGTAGCTCTTACTGGCCGCACCATCCTGCACGCTGTGCATAAAGGCAATGGTATCGCCATGCTCCAGTGCGTCCAGATGCACATTTGCCACGCCTTCCATTTTCTCGGGCAGTTGCGTCAACTCAAAGTAGTGAGTGGCAAACAGCGTCAGTGCCTTGATTTTATTCGCCAGATTCTCTGCGCAAGCCCAGGCCAGCGACAGACCATCATAGGTGGATGTCCCGCGACCAATCTCATCCATCAACACCAGGCTGTTTTCGGTGGCATTGTGCAGAATGTTGGCGGTCTCGGTCATCTCCACCATAAAAGTCGAGCGCCCGCTGGCCAGATCATCCGCCGCGCCGACTCGGGTAAAGATACGATCAATGGGACCAATCTCGACCTTCTGTGCCGGAACATAGCTACCGATATACGCCAGCAGTGCAATCAATGCAGTCTGACGCATATAGGTACTTTTACCGCCCATATTCGGCCCGGTAATAATCAGCATCCGGCGCTGAGGGGATAAATTCAGCGGGTTAGCGATAAACGGCTCTTTCAGCACCTGTTCCACCACCGGGTGACGGCCTTCGCTAATGCGAATGCCCGGTTTGTCGCTAAAGGTCGGGCAGCAGTAATTGAGCGTTTCAGCGCGTTCCGCCAGGTTGACCAGCACATCCAGTTCTGCCAGTGCAGACGCGCTTTGTTGCAGATCCGCCAGGTGTGGCATCAGCAGATCGAACAGTTCTTCATACAGCTGTTTCTCCAGCGCCAGCGCTTTGCCTTTAGATGTCAGGACCTTGTCTTCGTACTCTTTCAGCTCCGGAATAATATAGCGTTCGGCGTTTTTCAGCGTCTGGCGGCGCACATAGTGAATGGGCGCCAGGTGGCTCTGACCGCGGCTGATCTGGATGTAATAACCGTGCACGGCGTTATAGCCGACTTTCAGGGTATCCAGCCCGAGACGTTCGCGTTCACGGATCTCGAGTCTGTCGAGGTAATCGGTCGCCCCCTCCGCCAGCCCACGCCACTCGTCCAGCTCGGCGTTATATCCTGGAGCAATGACGCCACCATCGCGCACCAGCACAGGCGGAGCGTCAATAATCGCCCGTTCAAGCAATTCACGCAGTTCGGTGAATTCACCCATGTTTTCGCGCAGCGCCTGAACCGGCGCACTGTCGATATCCGCCAACTGGCGGCGCAGTTCCGGCAATTGCTGGAAAGCGTAACGCATACGCGCCAGATCGCGTGGGCGAGCGGTGCGCAGCGCCAGACGGGCAAGAATACGTTCAAGGTCACCGACCTGGCGCAACACTGGCTGTAATTCGCCAGTGCGTTCCTGTAACGCGCTGATGGTTTGTTGGCGTTCGACTAACACCCGGGTATCGCGCACGGGCATATGCAGCCAGCGTTTCAGCATACGGCTACCCATGGCGGTGACGGTACAGTCCAGCACCGACGCCAACGTGTTTTCTATCCCGCCTGCCAGGTTCTGGGTGATCTCCAGATTACGGCGCGTGGCGGCATCCATAATAATGGTGTCCTGCTGGCGCTCCATAGTAATGGAGCGAATATGCGGCAGGGCGGTGCGCTGCGTGTCTTTCACATATTGCAGCAGACAACCGGCGGCGCACAGACCGCGCGGAGCATTCTCGACGCCGAAGCCAACCAGATCGCGGGTACCGAATTGCAGATTGAGCTGCTGGCGGGCGGTGTCAATTTCAAACTCCCACAGCGGGCGGCGGCGCAAACCTCGGCGGCCTTCAATCAATGCGGTTTCCGCAAAGTCTTCGGCATACAGCAGTTCGGCCGGGTTGGTACGTTGTAATTCGGCGGCCATGGTGTCGCGATCGGCCGGTTCGCTTACGCGAAAACGCCCGGAGCTAATATCCAGCGTGGCGTAACCAAAGCCTTTGCTGTCCTGCCAGATGGCGGCCAGCAGGTTATCCTGACGTTCCTGCAACAGCGCTTCATCGCTGATGGTGCCTGGCGTCACGATGCGTACCACTTTGCGCTCAACCGGCCCTTTGCTGGTGGCAGGATCGCCTATCTGTTCGCAAATCGCCACGGACTCGCCAAGGCTGACCAGCTTCGCCAGATAGTTTTCGACGGCATGATACGGTACGCCCGCCATTGGGATCGGTTCACCCGCCGATGCGCCGCGTTTGGTCAGTGAGATATCCATCAACTGCGATGCGCGTTTGGCATCGTCGTAAAACAGCTCGTAAAAGTCCCCCATGCGATAGAACAGCAGAATGTCCGGATGCTGAGCTTTCAGCTTCAGATACTGCTGCATCATCGGGGTGTGGGCGTCGAAATTCTCGAGTGTACTCATCAGCTTATGATGTCCATTTTCTTAAATTTTAATGAGTGAGTGATGTTTTTAATTTTCATTAGGTTTCACGTTGCTCATTGGATCTCATGAAATCCTGCACTTCCTTTCATAAGGACGTAGCGAGCATGATAACCAGGTCTTTATGGCAGGGAAACAATGGGGAGGTGTTGTTGTTTAAAGTGAGAGAAATGATGAAGCCAGGTGACAGTGATAAAGCCGATATCGGGAAAACGCGTGGTGATGCGTTTCCAGCGGCGCAACCGGCGTCAGGTCTTTTTTCTACTGTTACACGAGTGCTCTGCAGGGCAAGCTTGTGACCCCAACCCGGTAGACGTTCCGGCTCTATAGTTTGGCCTGATTGTCTGGCTAAACCAGGGCAGCTTCAGAGAGTCTCTTTTTGCGAAATAATATATTTAATATTCCTCTAAAATGCAGTGAAATAGACAATTGTATGCATATTCATTTAAACCAATGCTATTTGTGTGGATATATCCAGGCCGTCCTGAATCTAAAGAAATATTTTCCAGCTCCTTTATTAAGTCAATGTTTGTTGATGAGTGAAAAAAGTGTTGGTTGAACAGTCGCCTACTGCTTTTGAAAATCATTTAATACTTATGTTTAATGCCGCCTACAAAGAAATTACTGGAAATTATAGGAGTCTTTGAGTGCTTTTATGGTGAGTGCCTATTCCCTAATTTATTTTGCATTTTAAAAATAAATAAAAATAATTAGGCGATTAATAATTCGTAATTAAAAAATAGAAAAATACAATTATCACAAAAGTTTTAAGATTTATCTTATTGGTGTGAAAGTTTGAGATTTTTTGCATTATAAATCAATCAGGTAAGAGTTGTTTTTTCGGTATGTGCTCTCAAACTTCAAAAATAACAAGAAAATATATATACACAAATATTTAAATTTCACTTATAAACTTTCACATCTCGTTTCGCTAAAACAATTAGGCATTACATTAAATCAATCCAGATAACCCTCACCTGCAACTGGAGATTACAATGCTACAGCAAGCGCTACGCAGTAATATCAATAATGGTCCTCTCAATGTGAGCGATATCGACAGGGTATTGGCGTACCAAAATGAGGATCTCATCACTAAATTTAGAAAGGAATGGAATGTCACTCAGGAGGAGGCGGAGGATATATTCTACGAGACTAAAAAGTTCCTTTATCTTGCCGCCCGCTGTCAAACTGAATGTTTTAATATATCAGTGTACGAACAAATGCAGGTCATCGATGAGATGTGGCATACCTTCGTTCTTTTTACAGATAGGTATCACCATTTTTGTGAAGAATACCTTGGGGGATTCCTTCATCACTTCCCGTTTACGCGAGAAATGCTGAGAAGTGAAATTAAACACATAACAGCGATGAATAGTGATTTTGAGACTTATAAACAACAGGCTTATCATAACCAAATCCTTAAAATTAAGGAGCTTCTTGGCGAGGAGACTGTTATTAAATGGTACGGTGAGTATGCCGTTAACTATAGTATCGATCGCCTTAATGCTTTAAGGATGCCACTTGTTTCAAGTGAAGTTAGCAGTAAATCATTCAATATGATTACTTCTGAAATTCTTGCTATGCCTAAAGATGAAGTTATGAAAATTATCATGGGATCACTCACGGGTAAGGCTGGGTGTGGCTGTTCTGGAAAAGGTTGTGGTGCCGGATGCTCTTGTAACTCAAGATAATTCATGAGTGCAGCCCGCTTAATGCGGGCTTTAAAGGTGATCGTATGGATTTCATTGAAAAAAATCTGCTAAAAAAAAATAAGCTAAGTCAAATATCGACGCTATCACTGACGGTGATTTCTTCATTTTTATTCATCTCATTCGGTGTTCTTGTACGATATTGCATTGATAATAAACAGGAGCTTTCTTCCTATGAGGGAGTGGTTGTTTTTTGTTCTCTTTTCATCGCAATCAGAATTTTAATGCCTATCAGTTATGCGCTTACTGAAAGAATTGTGCATGAGTACTGCATTAAATCGGAAAGTGAATTGCGTACTGAAATATATTCAAACATAAATTCTGTTTATGCAGAGGATATGGATTCGGTCAATAAAAGTGAGCTGTTCTCCGTATACGAAACTGCAATGGGTTCGATTGGAACGTATGTCAGGACCATCTGGAGTGAAACTTTACCCGTTGTATTTCAGACGCTTTTCATAATTGCTTCTGTCTGGTGGTATCTCGGCAGTACAATAGCTCTGGAGTTCCTTTCAGTTGTCTTAATATATGTTATTTTTATTATAAAGTTGACGGAAAAACGTTTCTCTTTAATGCGAAATGTAGCAATGAGCAGGAAGAAAATTAACGGCCTTCTCCATGGGCTCGGGTCCGTTCATCTTTCCTCTAAAATTTATAGTTCTGGCTTGCGGAGCCAGGCTACAATGCGTCATGCTGTTATTAATTATGATAATTCTCAGCGCTCTGTCCGGGACGAATTTTTTCGCTTTGGTTTTTTTACGACCCTTCTTTCTTCCTTTGGTAGCGTTATTGTCCTCGTTTCGGCCGGTATTGCCTTTAATACCGGTGCGATAACATTCGGAAGCCTTATCATGCTTGCGACGTTTCTCTTTCAGGTCTTTCTCCCATTGAATCGCATTGGCGTCCTCTGGCGTAATATTAACCGGTGCAGGATTGACTTCCGTATATTAAATGACGCTTTGTCTCCTCTTCGCAAACATATTAATGCAGATAAGGCTGACATGAGTTCACAATGTGGAAATTTCCCTGACCAACTTTATATCATGCTCAATGATGTCTACAAAAATAAAGATGGAAAAACCGTTTTTTCTGGCCTGAGCGGGGATATACAGTTTGATTCAGGAAAACCCGTTCTTCTGCTTGGTGAAAATGGCACAGGAAAAACAAGCCTGGTCAGGTTGTTGAGCTTGATTGACAGGCCAGATAAAGGAACTATCATTTTCTCCCCCGACATAACGTCAGCCGGATCAGACGGAACGACGCCTCCTGGCGTTTCCGTTGTTACCCAGTCTTTTTCTCTTCTTAATGCGTCGCTAAGAGATAACCTTATCTTCTTTTTGGGAGAATTTGATGAGAAAAAATTTGCTGTAATTTCAAAACGGATTTTCTTCCCTTACGAACTGGATTTTTCAGTTGGTGAAGGCGGGCGTAACCTTTCAGGTGGTGAATTACAAAAATTAAATATCATTACAGCTTTTTTAAAATCATCCCAACTCCTGATCATGGATGAACCGACATCTGCACTCGATCATGAGTCCACACGAGTACTTATAGAAATGATTAAAGAGTATTTACTAACCGGCCACGTTCTGATTGTTTCTCACGATCCTGGACTTCAGGCAGCATTTCCAGACTCCGTAAAATATGAAGTTAAAAAAGATGCTCTTATTCACCTAACTGGCATTAAACAAAAGGCAGGCTGAAATGGACAAGCAATTTATTGCTCAGCAGGAAATTGAAACATTTACCCGCACAGCGTTTCAGAAGAAGCCGTATCTTTTTGAGAAGGTTGATGCTTCTGGGCTATTATGCTGGGATGATATTAATTATCTTCTGGAAAAAGATATTCTGGATTATCCAAGAATTCGTCTGGCTAATGACAGTAACCCTGCCATTCGGGGTTACAGAGGCTTTGTTTCTTACACGCTCAGCGTGACTGGCGAAAAGTCGCCGCATGTAAATCGCTACAATCTTCTCAAAAGTCTGCAGTCTGGAAGTACCCTTATTATCGATCGCTGTCAGGCATATTTTGAAAATGTGCGAAAAGTGACTGATTATCTGAGTTCTCAGTTACGGTGCCGGTCGACAGCGAATCTTTATTGCGCGTGGTCATCCACGCCAAGTTTTGGTCTCCATTTCGATAACCATGATGTCATCGCCGTACAGATCGAGGGGGCTAAATTGTGGGATATTCACGCCCCCACTCATCCCTATCCCTTGCTGTCAGATAAAAGTTTCGATTTCACGCCACCGGCGGGTGAACCCATGATGACACTGAGAATTGAGCCAGGACAGGCCGTCTATTTGCCCGCCGGATACTGGCATAATGTACGTACAGAAGGGGAGCGCTCCCTTCACATTTCTTTTCCTGTGATCCGGCCGCGCAAACTTGATGTTATTAAAACGGTTTTAGACTCCCTTGCGCGGTATCCTGAACTGCGCGAACCTGTCGCTTTTTCGAGCAGCGCTTCTGATAATGCATCCTTGCAGATGATGCTCACAGAGTGCCTTAAAGAAATTGATATAGATTTGTGGGAGTCAGCTATTATTCAAGACTGTATGCAGCAGCGATATGTGAAGTTCAACCTCCCTGATATAAGGACCCGGGATGTCAGAAATTAAATTAAGCAAAGAAGAAAAGCACCTTATCGTGTCTCAACTGCAGTCATACTGTGAACAGCAGCTGGATTTCCAGCTGGAGCAATTCGATGCGGAATTTTTTGCGGAGTTTGTGATAAAAACCTTTGGGCCCCTGTTTTACAATGCGGGTATAGAAGAGGCGATAAAAACGCATCAGTCATTCAGTGAGCAAATACAGGAATACATGGATCTGAAGAGGATACTGTGAAAATTGGATCAAATCTCCAGCTGATGCGTAAAGAATGGTATAACGCTTTCTATTGTTTGGATATTGCTCAACTGGATTATCTTGAGGCTGATTGGTTCTTCTCCACTAACGGAGAGAAGATGATCTATAAGAAACATCAGCTGCGCAAATTAACGCTCCTGAAGCAGGATAATCCTGCTGTTTTTCAGCAGACACGTCGGGAAGAATATGACGTTGTCACCCGTGAGCTTGGTGACATAGCTTCGGTAAGCGGTATCGCCGTGATTTCATCACCGGATGAGCAAATCCGGATAAGCTTTATTGAATGCTGGATAAAACTGAAAGGATCGTGGAAGCTTCAGTTTCAGTCTTATGAATCCTCTGAGCCCTGACTGAAGCGTGCTACAGGGTTAAGAGCAACTGACGATGCAGACCGCAAAATCATTTACTGCAGAAACAGGAGCCTTCCTCTATTAAGGAAGGCTCCTGGGCAAATCAGTAATTGGATCATATTCGAGGCCAGAGCCAGTAGGGGGGAGAAGAATCAACGTTAAACATCGTTTGTAGCGGCCAAAAGTGGCTGCTATGGCAGCTTTCGGATTGGCCGCCGCATGCTGCTGCCACCACCGGCCCTGTCCATATTCTGCTTCATAGCGAGCGATTTTGTTCTGCTGTCATTCACGGCGGCTTCTCCGCTTACGGGAACAGAAAGTCCCCGACGCTGCAGACAAAGTGTAACGTGTTCGCACCACCAGTATATGATTGCATTTTCTTAAATTTTAATCAGTTAGAGGTTTTTTTAATTCTCATTAAATTTTACATCGCTCATTGGTTCTTTTATTAACGGAGCTCAGGTCAACTCCGTCAGCCCCCGTTCATTAACTGCGTCATATTTCAGAACGTCTCCTGTCATTGAATTCTGCCATCGCTCAATAAAGGCCACAGTATCGGCAGATTCAAGGTGCGCGCTCAGTGCAACGTGATTTTTCCAGCGCTCAGCTATCAGTATTTTCCCTGCCAGACTATCCTCGACGGCGATGTTGTACGAAATGTTGCCATCGCGCCTCCGCACACTTTCAGCCAGCAACCCTATCTCATTCATAAATTGTCCCAACACAGAAGGTTGGATATGGACATAACCAAGGATAATTAACATGTTACCCCTCATCTTCCTGCCACACATATAACCTCAATGAATGGCAGGTTTCGCGATAATCAAAAGTTCGTGAGCACAATTTTGCCCTGAATACTTCCCTGCGCAGCGCGCTTATGCGCATCTGATGCTCTGGCTAAGGGATAAGTACTATCTATAACTACCCGAATAATGCCTTTTTCCAGAAGATGAGCGGCTTCAGTGAGTTGCGCACCACTCGAACGTACTTGTGTGGAGGAGACGGTAATCCCTTTTTTAACGGCCTCATTCTGGCCGGAAAACCCTAACGGATTAACCAGAAACAATGCGCCACCCTGTTTGATGCAACCAAGGAAGCGCGCCATATTTGAACCACCGACACTGTCCAGAACGAGATCGACATTTTTTACTGCGGTCTCAGCGGTTGTAAGGGTGTAATCGATGAACTCATCCGCACCCAGGTCGCGTAGACGTTTTTCATGTCGGGACGAGGCCACGGCAATAACCCGCGCCCCTTTCCACTTCGCTATCTGTACGGCGAGATGTCCCACGCCCCCGCCAGCACCATTTACCAGTACTGTCCGGCCATTCAGTGAAACCGGTGTGTGCTGAAATGGCTGAAATGGATTGGGGGCATCGTGACCCAGCTCGACAAGGAATTGCCAGGCCGTAAGAAGCGACATCGGCGCACCAGCAGCCTCGACATGTGTTAGTCCGTGGGGTTTGAGCGCCACCTGTGGTGCGGGAATGCTTACATAGTCTGCATAGGCACCGCTGCCATTCATTATCCCTTCCGGGAAGCGCACCATGGAATAGACCTCATCGCCAGGGCTGAAGGCAGAGACATTTTCACCGACGGCTGCAACGACGCCGGATACATCAGTTCCCAGGATGAGCGGGAATGTGGGGGTTGGCCACCATTCAGGCGGAAGCGCCTGATAGCCGTCCCGGAGATACAAATCGGGGGGGTTAAGACTGGCAGCATATATCTTTACAAGTACTTCGTCGCTTCCCACAGTGGGTTTCGGCGCGTCTTCATACAGCAGGTTTTCGGGCCCCCCAAAAGCATGCAGTTGTACTGCTTTCATTACCTCAGTCATTATCATCTCACTGTAAAAGGATTCACGTGACAAATAATAAGATCGTTCCCATGGATTGATAATTAGGCTCTATTTCGCTTTAATTGTGCCATGAAGGAACAAATTGGTTTTGAAAGACTCACGGGTCTTATTGCATTCGCGCGTGCCGGGTCTCTCGGTAGCTATACGGCTGCCGCCCGCTCTCTGTCCGTTTCACCTTCAGCGGTAAGTAAGAGTATCCAGCGGCTGGAGCATCAGCTCGGGGTCACGTTATTTACCCGCACCACACGCTCTTTGGTTTTGACCGCGGAAGGGCGTGAGCTGCACGAGCGAGCATTACGGTTGTTGCGCGATGCTGAAGAGATTGGGCAACTGGCAAAGCGCGCACGTGCAGAGCCCGCGGGAACACTGAGAATAGCGGCATCGTTGCCGATCGGTATTCATATGATCGCCCCGGTTATTCCGCAGTTCTGCGCCATTTATCCCAACGTGAAGATTGACTTACGGTTAAGCGATCACGTGATAAGTATCGTTGATGAGAATATTGATATTGCCGTCCGGCTCGGTGAACTCGCGGATTCAACTCTTTTGTCTCGCCACCTTTCTCCTTATCACATAGGTTGTTATGCCTCGCCTGAATATTTGGCCAGGCACCCCGCGCCAGAACACCCGAATGATCTAACGGAGCACAAAACGGTCAATCTGCGTTACCAGAATACCGGGCAGGTTTTTCGCTGGCCGTTCCGGGTTGGAGAGCAGGAGATCGACATCGTGCCTTCATCTGAGATCATCGTTGATGTCAGTGAAGCCGTTGTAGCGGCAGTGGCTGCCGGTGCCGGAATAGGCATGGCAGCGAGCTTTGTGGCTGATTCGTGGGTAAAGAATAAAAAATTAGTCCCTCTGCTGACGGACTTTACCGTAGAGCGGCATAACATTTCGGTACTGTGGCATGAAAGTCGCCGCGCTAATCCTGCTGTGCGTGCATTCCTGGATCATCTTTTTGGACATTTTTAGATGCCAGTTACCGGTTTGAACATTTTGGCGTCATCAAGATGATAAATATCCGCTCCTGTCACAGCGCGGACCTGTTGAAGAGCCGTAAGATCCGCTATGAGCGAGGAGCGGACCTTAGATTGTGGTATGTTAATTCACGGGGAGCAGGTCAGGGGCAATCATAACTCTTTTTTACGTGCAACTTCTGTCTGCAATTGTAGTTGTGCATTGCACATTCGGTATATATTCGTAATGATGCGTGTCAGGCAGAGATGTTTATCAGGATTTACGCGTTAACCAAGGGTGAAATATATCTTTCTAACGGATGGCTCCATTTTCTGTTTTTCAGGATGGGTATATGCGAACCGAACTGGATATGTTAGACTTTCAGATAGAGCAACTATAGTCAAGTAAATAGGGGCGGTAACCGCCCCTATATGTTAATAGTAGATATTATTAGTTACGTAAGCTCTCATCATATACATCAATTTTGCTGTAGTTAGGATCCTTCCGGTAATAGACGATCGGAACTTCTTTACCGATATGCTCTTTATTAAGATCTACCGTATTAATAGTTAAGTTTTCTTTTCCCTTTATGTAGACTTTATTGTCAGCTGTAAATGTATAAGTTATTGCAATATCTACTTTTCCTAAATTATTAGGGCTTCCGGGAACGTAGCTAACAATTTTAGCTTTAGTATGGACAGGGTCTTTTTTAATCTTTAAGTATACGTAATAACCCTGTAAGAAATAGAAAATGACAGAGATTATTAATAACAAAGGCAAAAGGGTTGCTATTATTCCTGAATACTTTGACATCCTAAACCTCATGTAATTATTTGTAGGGCGGCATTTTTTATGGAAACTATGTCCTTTTTAACCTGGACACCATTGACATGCACCTCGAATCCAGTATTACCCCTCAATTTAATCTGGGCAGGGTTTGTCTCATACTTGAATCCTCTGGAAGCTATTTCGGTCAAACCAAACGAGCTCTCATTCAATTTCAATGCCAGAGCAATTGCTTTGAATTCATACCAGTCAGGAGCTTGAATATCAACCTTCGTATCACCTTTAATTGTTATGGTGCCTGGCGTTGAAATTGTAATGTCACCGTTAGTTACTTTCTGTTCCCAGTTTCCTGTGATGGTTGTATTTACACCACCGGTAATTATATTTTTTTGTCCACCACTATGAACAAGTAGCTCATCACCATTTTGTATTTCAACACCGCGCCCACCCGTGGAGATCTTGACCCACATACTGCCATCTTCGAGGGTGAGATATTGCCAACCGTTCTTTATTTTCGTATCAACCGAGCCATCAATTGTTGTTGTAACATTTCCTTTAATATCAGAAACATCACCACTATCAGTGATGGTCAGTTTACGCCCCTTCGAGATGGTTGTTGTTGTGCCCTGATTAAATGTCGCCGTTTCTTCCTTATCAACAGTCGTCGTCCGTTTCGCCTGGTAATAGAAAGAGGCATCTCCGACGACCTCGTCATTTTGGGTTTTGCCTATTTTAGTTGTACGATGACCATCGATATTTACCGCCTTATCATTTTCAACGGAAATATTCATATTTCGTTCTGAATGCAGGTCTACCGTCTCCCCCCCAATCCGATCTTCAAAGAACAGATAACTGGCATTGTCTTTATTCCCATCTTTGCTACGTGTCATAAAGCCCATACGGGTGGCATCGCCTGGTAACTCCCACGGCGGCATATTGGCTTCATTGTAAACACGGCCTGTTACGATGGGACGATCCGGGTCTCCGTTAATAAAATCGATGACCACTTCATCATTGACACGAGGAATTTGTACCCCACCAAACCCTTGCCCAGCCCAGGCACTTGAAACGCGTACCCAGCAAGAGCAGGTGTCATCACCTTTACCTTGACGATCCCAATGGAATTTAACTTTTACCCGGCCATACCTGTCAGTCCAAATACTTTCACCTTGAGGGCCAACAACTTTCGCTGTTTGCGGCCCATATGTTCTCGGCCAGGATGTGGCTTGAGCAGGTCGGAATACCACCGTTGATGGAATGACAGAAAAATCGATTTGGTGATGCGTATTATTGTCCGCGCCGCTGGCATAGCGGTTTTCCTCAAACTGATAATGGGCTTCAGTTGTGAGATATTCACCGTTATCACTAAAGAAGGGGGCATTGCTTAATAGAAATGTCGTGCCTGGCGCAATGCCGAGCGCCGTCGCAGTTCCATTAATACGATGATGTTCTACTTGCCATCTTTGCTGGCGGATCCGCGCATACGTTTCGCCGTGTCCATGATCAACAAATCTCCCCGGCCAGTCATAAACATCTATTTTTCCGGGTTGCGGAGAGGAGGGATTCTGGCGAGCCTGATGCAGCCATGCATTAGGTTTACGGAAGTCGTAGTCGTCCAGGCTGTAAAGGCCCGGCGTCACGAAGTCTGCGATAGCCCACTGAGCGATGCCTTCGGTCGTCGTGCTACCACCGGACGGAGTATGTTGGTAAGGGATTATTTCATAACCTTTCGCAGGCTGATATTGTTCAGCGGAATCAACCAGCACAAGGGTATGCTTGTCCTTCTCATGCCGGAAGTAGTATGCAATCCCCTCCAGTTCCATTAAGCGACTGATGAAGTCAAAGCTACTTTCCTGATACTGAACGCTGTAATCCCAGACCCGATGGTTTTCAATCAATGCATCTTCAACATTGACCTGATATTCAGCAAGCAAGGTTTTAACAATTTGCGGTACTGTTTGTTCCTGGAAAATACGCATATTACGATCGCGTTGCATCGGCCATAGATCAGACTCAACGGTGAGCGTATAGGCTGCATAACGGCTTCCGGATAATTCAACCGCGCTTACCGCAACGCCGGTAACTTTTCCATTAAAGTATCTTGGGCTTAAGGCGTTTTGCGTTGGGATTGTTACAGTGAGTGGTTGCCCTAGTAACGCGCTGCGATCGATCCGTACATCTGTACCTAGCAGCACGACATTGAGTGAGAATGGTTGCGAAATGGCCTCATGACCTGACATTTTCCAGAAAAGAAGCCATCTATGGGCGTTTGAATTGTTATACGGTTTGGCATGAAAGAACTACTGGATGGGAGGACCCTTCCTCGTATCTCCTGATAGGCATAATGGCGCTTATTAAACTGCAACAGGAAGCTGCTTGACTACACACTTTGTAAAAATTTTACCGGGGCTTTACGGAATCGGATTAATCCTGGTGACCAGCTCCCCGTTAATCAACACAAACTGATGTCAGCAACGTCTGTTCTTGGCACTCAACAGACTTTTGTGGAATTTACATGCTGTACATGCAAAGCTTGTTTTAAGGGTTTAAATGGGAATGTCGGCAGCAGAGAGTAGAGTAATCTCTCGACCTGTGATGCACAGCTAATGTGTCATAAGCGTATGTTCGTCGAAATTCTTAAGTGTACTCATCAGTTTATGATGTCCATTTTCTTAAATTTCATGAGTGAGTGATGTTTTTAAGTTTCATAATGAATCAAGCCTGGTTGCAGTGATAAAGCTGATATCGGCGAACATCGGCGTTTACACATCCCATACGGAGCAAGCGGAATTAACGCTTCTTTACTGTCCTTACACCAGCCGCTGACGGGCAATCTTGCTCAGGTTAACATCGGCAGTCTGGATGAAACATCAAACCGGACACGCCGGGCGGCCTGCCCGTAGCGCTGTTATCAGGTTGACGACTTCATCCTGCACGGGCTGCCGCGAAAACGACAACATATTATGTGGATTGCTGGCGTAATGTCCGCATTGCAGAGGTGCCCATACTACGGCGCCATACTCCGGGTGCCACGCCATACTGGCGCTTGAAGGATTGCTGAGAGTCAAAGCCCAACGCGATCGCCACGTTCAAAATCGGTTCAGAGCTGTGCGTTAAGCGCTCGACCGATTTTTTCAGTTTTTGTGCGCGAATATACTCGCCGAGGGTATAGCCAGTATGTTCTTTGAATATCCGCTGGAGGTGCCATTTCGAATAGCCCGCGCGCCGGGAAACGGTGCCAATGTCCAGACGGCTTTCAAGGTTGTTGTCGATCCAGTCGAGTAAATCGTGCATAAATGCGTCAGTGTTCATTTCGTTCCCCCACGCAGCTTAAAAGGTATCTTTATCTGTTGCATTTAAAGGTGGCCCGATTTTGCATTAATTGCAAGTTTTATTGTTGCATTTAAGACCTTGCCGGAATTGCGTCTTTTGCGCTGACCAAAATAGCACATAAAGTGTATTAATTATTGTTGCACTAAATTTAGCGCCTCCCTACAATCCCCGCGATAGTGTATTCGTAACTGTTACAGTTTTGTGGCGATGAACGACACAAATGGCCTGAAGCCAGACCGGACAAAGGAAGTGGCGCGGTGTCTTCTACTGCGTCTTGCCCGGCGGCTACAATTAGCGGAATAAAAATAATGAGCCTGCAAAAACCTTGGGTTAACTTTCATCTGCATGCGTTGGGAGTAATGTTACTTTCCGTACTGCTTGTCGGCTGCGATGACGGTGTCGCGCAGAACGCCATGCCACAAGCTCCCGCCGTCAGCGCCGCTGATGTGGTCGTGAAATCCATCAGTCAGTGGGATAGCTTTAACGGTCGGATTGAAGCGGTGGAAAGTGTTCAGCTACGCCCCCGTGTCTCCGGCTACATTGATAAAGTGAATTACACCGACGGCCAGGAGGTGAAAAAGGGCGATGTGCTGTTCACTATCGATGACCGAACCTATCGTGCCGCGCTGGAACAGGCGCAGGCAACGTTAGCGAGAGCCAAAACGCAGGCCAGCCTGGCGCAAAGTGAGGCTGAGCGTACCAATAAATTAATCCATACCAATCTGGTATCCCGTGAAGAATGGGAGCAGCGCCGTTCAGCTGCCGTCCAGGCACAGGCCGACATTCGCGCAGCGCAGGCGGCGGTTGACGCGGCGCAACTTAATCTGGATTTCACCAAAGTCACCGCGCCTATCGATGGCCGCGCCAGCCGTGCGTTGATCACCAGCGGTAATCTGGTCACTGCCGGTGACAGCGCCAGCGTGCTCACCACGCTGGTCTCGCAGAAGACGGTTTACGTCTATTTTGACGTGGATGAGTCGACTTACCTCCACTATCAAAATCTTGCCCGCAGTGGGCAAGGGGCGTCCAGCAATCACCTGGCGCTACCGGTTGAGATTGGCCTTGTTGGCGAGGAGGGCTACCCTCACCAGGGGAAAGTGGATTTTCTTGATAATCAGTTAACGCCGAGTACCGGCACGATCCGTATGCGCGCGCTGTTGGATAACGCGCAGCGTCAGTTCACGCCGGGACTGTTTGCTCGCGTACGGCTGCCGGGTAGCGCTGAATTCAAAGCCACGCTGATTGACGACAAAGCGGTGCTGACCGATCAGGATCGCAAATATGTTTATATCGTTGATAAAGATGGTAAAGCGCAGCGTCGCGATATCACGCCGGGGCGTCTGGCTGCCGGTTTACGCATCGTGCAGCAAGGGTTGAAGCCGGGCGATAAAGTCATCGTCGATGGTTTACAAAAAGTGTTTATGCCGGGTATGCCGGTTAACGCGAAAACCGTTGCCATGACCGCCAGCACTGCCCTCAACTGATCCCTTATTTGAGAATCCGACACATGGACTTTTCCCGCTTTTTTATCGACAGGCCGATTTTCGCCGCAGTGCTGTCGATTCTAATTTTTGTCACCGGATTAATCGCTATCCCGCTGCTGCCGGTCAGCGAATATCCGGACGTCGTGCCGCCAAGCGTGCAGGTGCGTGCGGAGTATCCGGGTGCCAACCCGAAAGTGATTGCAGAGACCGTGGCGACGCCGCTGGAAGAAGCGATCAATGGCGTTGAAAACATGATGTACATGAAATCCGTTGCAGGCTCCGACGGCGTACTGGTGACCACCGTTACTTTCCGTCCGGGTACGGATCCCGATCAGGCGCAGGTTCAGGTACAAAACCGGGTATCACAGGCTGAGGCGCGTTTGCCGGAAGATGTAAGGCGTTTGGGCATTACCACCCAGAAACAATCGCCGACGCTGACGCTGGTGGTGCATCTGTTTTCGCCCGGCGGTAAATACGATTCACTGTATATGCGTAACTACGCCACGCTCAAAGTGAAGGATGAACTGGCGCGTCTTCCCGGTGTCGGCCAAATTCAGATTTTTGGTTCGGGCGAATACGCGATGCGCATCTGGCTGGATCCCGATAAGGTCGCGGCGCGCGGATTGACTGCTTCGGATGTGGTCACGGCGATGCAGGAGCAAAACGTACAGGTTTCCGCCGGGCAGCTTGGTGCTGAGCCGCTGCCGAAAGAGAGCGATTTCCTGATCTCCATTAACGCTCAGGGTCGCCTGCACACCGAAGAAGAGTTTGGCAATATTATTCTGAAAACGGCGCAAGACGGCTCGCTGGTACGCCTGCGCGACGTGGCGCGTATAGAAATGGGGTCTGGCAGCTATGCACTGCGTTCCCAGCTTAACAATAAAGACGCAGTCGGGATTGGTATCTTCCAGTCTCCGGGGGCGAACGCCATCGATTTGTCTAACGCGGTGCGCGCCAAAATGGACGAACTGGCCACGCGTTTCCCGGAAGATATGAAATGGGCGGCACCTTACGATCCTACGGTGTTTGTTCGCGATTCGATTCGCGCGGTCGTGCAAACATTGCTGGAAGCGGTGGTGCTGGTTGTACTGGTGGTGATCCTGTTTCTGCAAACCTGGCGCGCGTCGATTATCCCATTGATCGCGGTGCCGGTATCGGTTGTGGGTACGTTCAGTATTCTCTACCTGCTTGGTTTTTCACTTAACACCCTGAGTTTGTTCGGGCTAGTGTTGGCTATCGGTATCGTGGTGGATGATGCCATCGTGGTGGTGGAAAACGTTGAGCGCAATATCGAAGAGGGACTGGCTCCCCTTCAAGCAGCGCATCAGGCGATGCGTGAAGTATCCGGGCCGATTATCGCGATTGCGCTGGTGCTCTGTGCAGTGTTCGTACCGATGGCGTTTCTTTCCGGGGTAACCGGTCAGTTTTACAAACAGTTTGCGGTGACGATCGCGATTTCAACAGTGATCTCCGCCATCAACTCGCTGACGCTCTCGCCAGCGCTGGCGGCCATGCTGTTAAAGCCGCACGGCGCACAGAAAGACTTCCCTACCAGGCTTATTGATCGTCTGTTCGGTTGGCTTTTCCGTCCGTTTAACCGCTTTTTCCACCGTAGCTCGAACCGCTATCAGGGGCTGGTTGGCAAAACGCTTGGACGACGGGGTGCGGTGTTTGTTGTGTATGTGCTGCTGCTCTGTGCCGCTGGCGTCATGTTTAAAGCCGTACCCGGCGGGTTTATTCCCACGCAGGATAAGCTCTATTTAATTGGCGGTGTGAAAATGCCGGAAGGCTCTTCGCTGGCACGCACCGATGCGGTGATCCGCAAAATGAGCGAAATCGGCATGAACACCGAAGGGGTGGATTATGCGGTCGCCTTTCCTGGGCTTAATGCGTTGCAATTCACCAATACGCCGAATACCGGGACGGTCTTTTTTGGCCTGAAACCGTTCGACCAGCGTAAACATTCTGCGGCGGAAATTAACGCTGAGATCAACGCGAAAATTGCACAAATCCAGCAGGGCTTTGGCTTCTCTATTTTGCCGCCGCCGATTTTAGGGCTGGGTCAGGGGTCTGGTTATTCGCTGTACATACAGGATCGTGCTGGTCTTGGTTATGGTGCGTTGCAAAACGCGGTGAACATGATGTCCGGTGCGATTATGCAGACGCCAGGGATGCATTTCCCTATCTCAACCTATCAGGCTAACGTTCCGCAGCTGGATGTGCAGGTCGATCGTGATAAGGCGAAAGCGCAAGGGGTGTCGCTGACCGATCTTTTCGGTACGCTGCAAACCTATCTGGGTTCGTCTTATGTGAATGATTTCAACCAGTTCGGGCGTACCTGGCGTGTGATGGCGCAGGCAGACGGACCGTTCCGCGACAGCGTGGAAGATATTGCTAATCTGCGCACCCGTAATAATCAGGGTGAAATGGTGCCGATCGGCAGTATGGTGAAGATCACGACGACGTACGGGCCGGATCCGGTGATTCGCTACAATGGTTATCCGGCAGCGGATCTCATTGGCGACGCGGATCCTCGCATACTCTCTTCTTCGCAGGCGATGACGCAACTGGACAAAATGTCGAAGCAAATACTGCCGAATGGGATGAATATTGAGTGGACGGATTTGAGCTTCCAGCAGGCCACTCAGGGCAATACGGCACTGATTGTCTTCCCGGTTGCGGTTCTGCTGGCTTTCCTGGTGCTGGCAGCGCTGTATGAAAGCTGGACCCTGCCGCTGGCGGTGATCCTTATCGTACCGATGACGATGCTGTCCGCGCTGTTTGGCGTCTGGCTGACCGGTGGGGATAACAACGTGTTCGTGCAGGTCGGTCTGGTGGTTCTCATGGGACTGGCCTGTAAAAACGCGATTCTTATCGTTGAGTTTGCCCGCGAGCTGGAAATTCAGGGGAAAGGTATCATGGAAGCGGCGCTGGAGGCGTGTCGCCTGCGTTTACGCCCGATTGTGATGACCTCCATTGCGTTTATTGCCGGGACCATTCCGCTGATCCTCGGCCACGGCGCGGGGGCAGAAGTGCGCGGCGTCACCGGGATCACGGTGTTCTCCGGTATGCTGGGCGTGACGCTGTTTGGTCTGTTCCTGACACCGGTGTTTTACGTTACGCTGCGTAAACTTGTTACGCGTGACAAATCAGCAAGGGACGTTTTGCCTGCCTGAGTTGTTGCAGATAACAAAAAACCGCCTTCACAGAGAAGGCGGTTTTTTTTGTCATCAGAAAAGAATCAAAGCGCTTTTTTATGCTGGGCAACAATGTCAGGCACCAGATCGAACCCGCTGGTATTGGCTTTTTGGACTTCCGCCAGCGCGCTGGTATGGCGAGCTAACACCTCTAACGAAGCCTGCTCTGCTTCATCGGCGATAGATTTGAAGTACCAGCACGCGTTGGCACTGACCACGCAGCGAGCCGGTATATCGGGACGCGACGCCCACAGCTTTTTATCTTCGGTGACGGAAACATAAATATCGCGCAGAGTGATCTTTTCCGCCGGGCGACCAAGGTGAATAGAACCGTTGCGGCCAAGCGTTGAGACGATAATGCCGTCACGCGTGAGTGGAACCATTAATTTGCGGATAAAGCTCGGATTCGCTTCCAAACCGTAGGCCAGAATCGCACTTGTCGAACGTTCACCCAATTGCTCCGCCATCGCTACGCTGAGTACCATCTGCAAAGCTGTCGGGAAGCGGTAATCTAACATTTCATTGTCCTGGGTTGCGGTGAATCTTGTTCTTTTTGGCACCGCAGAGGTGAATAATCAATGAGCAATAATATAACAAATACGGCAATTTTTTTGAAGAAGTCTACGGGTGACCTGACTCGTAAAAATAAGTTTCCGGTGTGCACAAAAGGCAACGCTGATCTCACATTCAATATGGGCTGACGCCTGATCGGTAGACGATCCTGGCCATTCAGCAGATGTTCGTAAGACGTTAGGGGCGGTATTCGGAAAGCATTTTGGAAGGGGCCCGAACGGGGATACTCTCCGGCGGGCTGGGTTCAAAAACCGTGTTTTCGTTCAGGCGGACGTGTGGTTTGGGAAGTTAACCGTAACCATGAGCCCACCTTCGGCAGAGGTACTCAGGCTTACGCTGCTGTTGTGTTGCTGCGCAACCGCGTTGACAATTGCAAGCCCCAATCCACTCCCGCTTTGCACCTGATTGGGATCGCGAAAAAATCTGTCGAACACCCGCTCCCTCAATTCAACGGGAATGCCTGGCCCCGCGTCTGAGACACATAGCTGAGTGGATGCATCAGATGATCGTACCTCTACCACAACCCGTCCGCCCTCAGGACTGTATTTCACGGCATTTTCAATGACGTTGTCGATCAGCGACATCAGGCGTTCCCTGACACCGGTAATCCAGATTTCATCATGAGAGTAGAATTCGAGTTCAATACTACGTTCAGCCGCCAGCGGTGCCAGTGCAGCCATTCGCTCTTGTATGAGCGTCGTCAGCGGCACCGGCGCCATAACCGTGTCTGTACGCGCTTCGCTGTGCATCAGCAGCAGCAACTGATTGACGAGACGAGCCGCACGGCTATTGCTGCGAATAATCCCTGCAAGTAACTCCTGTTGGCTATCGCTGTTTATATAGGCTTGCAAGGCCTCAACATTGATGCGCATCGCCGCCAGGGGAGTACGCAGTTCGTGAGCGGCATCGGCTATGAAAACCCGTTCCCTTTCCGTGCTTTCTCGCACTCTGGTGAGGAATCCATTAACCGCATCGACCATTTGGCGAAGCTCCCTGTGTTTTGGCACTTCTTTTAAGGGCGAGAGATCTTCTGGCGTTCGGAAGGCAATTTCAGTGACGACCTTGTTCCAGGGACGCATGGCAATGCGGATAGACAGCCACGCGGGAAACAAAAGAAAAGGAATGCACACCAACAGCGGTAATACGTAGTAGCCACGCGAGTTCAGGTAAATAAAGAAGTTCCAGCCTCCGGCAGGGGTGATAAGTGTTACCTCCACATCGGCGTTTTCGGATTTGAGGGTACGGCTAGTCCAGCTACGACCTTCGCTCTGAATCGTCTGGATTTTCCCATACCTGGTGTTTGTCACGCCTGTTGGGGCGCCATCAGATGCATAAATAATCTCTTTATTTTTCCGAACGATCAGGCTGATTGACAGTTCCGGATCTTCACTTCCGCCATAATCTTCCCGCAAGGCCTTGCTGAACGCGTCCAGAACATCAGTGCGCTTCTGCGGGCTATCGTCCATACGATCGATCATTGTAAAAATGGTTTCGTAAGTCTTACTGCCCGTTAGTATCGGGGGGCTGCGCAAGTCCTCCCACAAAACGTAGGTCAGAAAAAGACACCAAAGCAGTGTAAGCAGTACCATTTGCGCGATCATCACTCGCCGCACGAGCGTTGGCGTTCTCAGGTGGTGCCAAACATTGCGCATCAACCCGCTCCTTTCTGGATCGGTACGGTATCAATGACATACCCTACGCCCCGCACCGTGCGTACATAGCCGTCGCCAATTTTGCGACGCAAATTACCCATATGCACATCGAGCGCATTACTCATGTTTTCTTTTGCGCCGAAGATCTTTTCTTCCAGAAAACGGCGTGTCAGCACGCGGTCAGCACGCAACATTAACGTTTCAAGCAGCGCGTATTCACTGGCCGTCAAATCGACATGACCTGCACCCACGGTTACGCGACGAGTCGGCACATGGAGAGAGAGGCCGCGGATTTCTATCGCCTCATCCTGAAAACCGTAACTGCGGCGTGCAAGGGCTCTCACCCTTGCTAACAACTCGGCGAGCACAAAAGGTTTAACGAGATAGTCGTCTGCACCAGCATCCAGGCCACTGAGGCGATCTTGCAACGTGCCTCGCGCGGTCAGGATGATGACCGGGATGCCCTTGCACTGCTGACGCAAGCACGCCATCAGGCTCATGCCATCGCCGTCGGGCAGTCCGAGGTCGAGCAGCACAAGTTCTGGCACGCAAGCGTCAAGCTGATGCAGCGCATCCTCTTTTCGGCGAACCCATATGACGTCAAACCCTTGATCTGAAAGAGCAATACGCACGCCATTGCCGAGATCCAGGTCGTCTTCGATTAGGAGAATTTTCACAATGGTTACTGTATCAACGGTGAATGAAGAACGTCTGAAGAAAAAATCGATATCAGGAAATCTATCAGGTTTGGGGCACCTGTACTTGCTTCATGCTTTCTTCATTTTTGGCTCATGAGAACTTTAGGGGGAGCATTCAAACTGAGCGTTCTGGTGTTTAAAAACCGTTTATATCGTAATCAGTTGAATCCACAAGGACTTCTTTAATGAGAAACATCGAACTGCGTCATAAGTTTCCCCCCTCACTCTCGGGTCGCAACCTGAAAAAAATAGTGCCGGGCATTATTCTGGCGTTGCTGGCCACCCCGACCCTGGCGGCAGAACAGCAACAAGGCAACGCGTTAACCCTCGGGGGAGGCGTGGATGTTGCGCCACGCTATTCTGGTTCGGATAAAAGCCGCGCCACAACGGCCCTGGTGCTTGATTACTCGATGGCAAATGGTTTCTTCATCAGCAGTACGCGGGGTATCGGTTACGGCAACAATATCGGCAAGCTGGATTACAGCGCTGCGCTGAGTTATCGCGCAGGCCGTAAGGATCGTAACGTGGACAGCGACTCAGTCAGCTACGGCAGCGATGAGTTGCGGGGGATGGGTGACGTCAAAGGCTCAGCGATTGGTGTACACGGGTTAGGGTACAGGGTGACCGACTGGCTTAATGTGCAATTGCAGGCGGAGGTGCCGATTTCTGAGCGAAGCAATGGTACGGCGCTGCATTTTGGCATTACCAGCCCGCTGTATACGTCACCCAAAAATTCCGTGACACTGGCGCTGACCGGCAGTTGGGGGACGAGCCAGTACATGCAGACTTACTACGGCGTAAGCGCATCACAGTCGGCCGCATCGGGGTTTGCTCAATATGATGCCAGATCGGGAATTTATGCCTATAACATGAATATTGACTGGACGTACAAGCTCACCCCAGACTGGAGCGTGGTTACTGCAGCAGGCTATACGCAGTTGACGGGGGACGCACGCAACAGCCCGATTGTGCAACGAAAATCATCGCCCACCGGAAGCCTGAAAGTGACATATCGCTTCTGAGCGCTTTTTTGCCTGTCCTTCCCGGCTGCGTGTGGCGATGCACGGTCAATAAACACGCATATGCTCCGCCCCGATTCAGATGACGGGGCGGTACTTTGCTCGCTCACTTTTTCCAAGACAATCAAAAAATTACGTCGTCTGACGTTCAGGATACGTCACGCTCTCCTGGAGCGTAAAAAACGCCGTCATCCGGTTTCGGTCATGCTTGCAATGCGCCGTATGATAAATCCTGACCCAAGAAAACATGACGAATGCGCGTCAGGCTAAAGGCCACATTATCGCTTTTCTGCTGTTAAACCATAAGGAAAAGCGATTTTTCGGTATAACACGCCTGTTTGTTAAATTTCACCCCCTAGCTGCTTAACAACGTGACAGAGCTTTCGGGCGCCATTAAAATTCAAATGATCCGAATCGTAATAATCTTCAGGCGTGAATGCTTCATGTGTCGATAAATCAGTCATGAATACATTCTGGCCATCAGTAATACTTTCGATATACTCCAGCGTTTCATTTTTTAGGTTTTTATCAAAGTTTTCAACGTAAAAGTCAGTGAACGGCATAACGATAAAATTAATGGTAGAGTTCGTTTCTTTAATTAACTCTATCATGGAGGAAATGACCTCTTTATTATTTTCAAAACTATGCTTTCTTGTATAAGCCTTTGATAGTTCTGATGTACGTGTCAGGATGTCTGCTGATGAATATGAAAAGTCAGTGCGATAGTTTCTCTCATTTATAAAATCGACAGATTTTTTTACAATCGGCTCATCAAGCAACAGACTACTGAGCCTCGATAATTCCTCATCATTATAAAACTTAAGGTGAGTTTTTCTCTCGTAGATATGCCTGATGAGCAAATCAAGTGGGCTCAGAATATGTTGGCTAGTTGAACTACTATTGGAGTTATCGACTTTATTCCTGAAATTGTATTCAATATCCTGGCTTTTGCAGAAGTAGCGAGCAATAGGGAACGTTGGGGCAGCGCCCATTGATAACTCATAAAAAGCATCATAAAGACCGATGCAGAGAATGAAATTTCGTATATGTGTTGTTTCTGTTATTTTCTTAATCAGGCTGTACGATAAAGTAAAATCACCGGAGAAGATAGAGAGGTTTACTGATTTATCTAATAGCTCATCAGGGAATCCCTGGTATGCATAGGATGATCCAAGTATCACACTCTGTACATTTGGATCGCTGATGATTTTTTTATAACGAGCATTAAGAAGAGGTATGAATCCAATATCCATACTATAAAGACTGGTATTCTTCTCTGGAAATTGCAGGATGGTTAGCGCGTCAGGGAATTCTATATTATTTTTTTTGATGAAGTTAAACCCTGTGGAATCTGTGACGATCAGGGGAATAAACGTATCGTCACTCTGGTTTAGCTGGATGCTTTCCGGGTCTGTGTCCAGATTGATTTCGAATGCGGTAACTTTTTCCATATTAGATGGAAGGAAAAGCGCGTTTTGCTGGTAGGAGTCCCAATCTCTTCCGACGAAGAAAACATGACACGGTTGTATTGAAAAATAGTATATAAAAAAATCAGTTAAGTGAGTGAGTAAGTTTTCAACATCGTCTGGTGTGACATTTTTCCCGGCACAGTAAATCAGTTGATTAATAAATGTTGTGGTATTCTCATCATCATTTAAAAGATGACTATTTGCAATAAATAAATCCTTCAACTCATCCACGACGGAATCATTTTCAATCCAACTGAGTTTTTGTGCAAGGACGTGCATATTTTTTAGAAAAAGAACTCTGTTATTCATTTTACTTTCCCTGGTTCATAGTAAAAAATAATACAACAATAACAAGCGCATTTTTTTAGTTAATCGCGAAGTATACAGGAGGCGAATAGATATGGATATATTAAAGGATGTATTTGAGGCGGATTGAAAAAGGCAATTTTTAGTATTTTTAGCGCTCTATTCAACCGATTGAAGTACGTATCGGGCTGATATACTACAAAGGGTTATCGCATATTATCTGGCTAATTTGATGAGGGGTGGTTTTTTATAACTGACGGACTTTTCTGGCCAGGACGAATGGAGATTCACCCGAACTGAGCGACATTATTCATCCTGCGGCACCTGCGGTTCGCGAGCGTGTTTCGTTTTAGCGCGCATTTTCATCAAGCGGAAAACTTTCCAATTGTCGTTTTCTGTGGGAGTATTTAGGAATCGATTATTTCCAAAATGGAGAGCATGATGCCTGAGACATTGCACAGCGCCCGTGAACGGGGACGCCCGCGACAGTTCGACCCGGATTCAGCGCTGGATCTTGCAATACCGGTATTTCGTGAAAAGGGTTACCACAGTGCGTCGATAACCGATCTAAGCGAGGCGATGCAGCTCACGGCCGGCAGTATCTATAAAGCCTTTCACGACAAGCGAAGCCTCTTCCTGCAAGTGTTTGCACGGTATACCTCGCTGCGCAATCAAACCCTGCGCCAGCGCCTGACACAGCAACCTGATGGGCGGGCAAAAATCGCCGAACTCCTGCGCTTCTATCTTGAGTCTGCCAGCGATATGGAGGGGCGACGCGGTTGTCTGGTTGTCGGGAGTGCCATTGAATTGGGGCTGCTTGACGACGAACTGGCCGGGTTGGTCCGCGCTGCACTTGAACGCAACCAACACACGATCCGCCAACTGATTGAGCAGGGAAAGCAGGATGGGTCTGTGCATCCACGACATGATGCACAAGCACTGAGCAGCGTCCTGATGTGTCTGGTGCTGGGTATGCGTGTGGCGGGTAAGAGCGGTGAGTTACCGGCACATGATCGTCTGGTAGCCACGGTCATGGCCCTACTCGACTAAAAATTTTAACCATAAAGGAAATATTCATTTCCTAAATAACCGGAGTGATAAATGCCTGATCAATCAATCACACAACCCTGGTCGCAACCGGTCGATAATTTGCCCGGCTTTGCTCATTTCTACGCGGCAGTCGACGGTGTTCGCTTGCACTATGTCAGAGGCGGCAACCCGCATGGTGACGTGTTGCTGCTGCTGGCCGGCTTTCCGCAAAGCGCATATGCCTGGTACAAAGTGATGGCGCTGCTCGGCGATCGTTACGACCTCATCGCGCTTGATCTGCCCGGTCAGGGCGACTCAGACAAGCCTCTGGCTGGCTACGATACACAGACACTAGCCGGAAATGTCTATCGCTTTATGCAAACGCTCAAGATTGAAAGACATTACCTTGCCGCCCATGATGTCGGTGCCTGGGTCGCGTGGCCTTATGCCATGTGTTATAGCCAGCAGGTCATCAAATTGGCGCTGCTGGATGCCGGTATCCCGGGTATCACATTGCCGGATGCCTTACCTGCAACACCTGATAAAGCCTGGAAGACCTGGCACTTTGCTTTCCATGTGCTTCCCGATCTGCCGGAAGCGTTAATTAGCGGGCGTGAGGATGTTTACCTTGAATGGTTCCTGCGGCGCAAAACCGCCAGTCCGATGGCATTTAGCCATGAGGATATCGCAGAGTATGTGCGGTTAATGAGACAACGTGGTGCTCTTCGCGCAGGGTTAGCGCCTTATCGCGAGGCGGCAGTGTCAGCCGCCCAGAATCGGACGCGGTGCGGGCAGGGTAAATTGATGCTACCGCTCCTGGCAATTAGCGCTGAAGAGGGATCTATTCCTGATATGGCGGCCCCGCTACATCAGTTTGCGGCGGTGGTAACGGGCATCACTATCCCGCAGAGTGGTCACTTTATCCCGGATGAACAGCCCAACGCACTGAGTGAGGCAATGGCGACATTTTTCCGGTAGGGGCAAACAGGAACTTTTCCTGCGTCTGCGCGAGACCCTGACCTGCGCCCCATTGTTTTATTCGCCGGGATGTGGGTAAGGAGAGACGTAATATTGTGGCAGAAAGAGAGGGCTTTCTGCCACATGCAGTGGGCTAGTTTACTTTTGGAAAGTCCACCACGGTGTCATTTACACGGTTAATCATATTCGTGAACAGAATTGCACTGACGGCGCTGATCACTTCAACCACGTGTCGGTCGCTAAAGCCTGCAGCCAGAAAACGGCTGACGGTTTCTTCTGGTAAGGTGTTACGGGTCGTCACCAGTTTTTTCACAAATTTGACCAGCGCATCAAGATGCGGATCCTCCGGGTACTCTCCCCGACGTAATGCCTGAATCTGCTCAATACTGTAACCTGCCATTTTCCCGGTTAACGTATGCGCCGCCAGACAATAATCACATCCTGACACCTCACTCACCACAAGGTTAACGGCTTCAATTTCCTGTTTACTCAGCTGGCTTTTCGCCAGTGTGGCGTTGTGTTGCAATGCCTGACTCAGAATGTCGGGAGCGATCCCGATGGTCTGGTAGGCATTCGGGACTTTACCCATCGCCCGTTTAATGGCGTTAAAGAGTTCGGCTGTCTGACCCGTCGCATTGTCGGGGTGTACGGAAGTTAATCGGCTCATCATTTTTTCCTTTCAGTTTAAGGGTTTCGCCGTATCGGCGATGAGCACATAATAGGGCGCGGTGGGCTGACGTTCTGGCCGTATCGTCTCGACTTTTTGTCTTATCGTCTCAGGAGCCAGGGTGGACAACCTCAGTCGCTTGCTTTCCTTACTCGCGCCAGTATGTAACGTCAATCTCCACTGCCGTTTTACCGGGCGTTGGGACGCCGACCACCCGCAACAGGTCGCCGGTATTGTGCCCTGGCATGTCATTCTTCATGGTGAAACCCGGCTGGTTGTTGAAGGGAACACATTCGATGTTCGCGCGGGCGATATCGTTCTGTTCCCGCACGGATCGCCGCATTTATTGCAAAGCCTTGTGGACTGGGGGCAGGTCGTTCCCGCGCAGGTCAACAATAATGGCATCGTAACTGAAGTGTGGACGGAAGGGCCGGGGCCTGCGGTAGAGGTATTGTGCGGTGACTTTCATTTCGGTCCGGGCTATCGCTGGATGTTCGCCGATGAAACAACGCTGATCCATCTCCGTACCGATGAGCGACACGATTGCCCCGAGCTGGAAGCGCTACTGGTAATGTTGGTACGCGAAAGTCTAAGCGGTTTGCCGGGCAGTGCGAGCATCGTTAAGGGGCTGGCAGATACGCTGCTTGCGTTGATCCTGCGTATTTTACTGTCGCGGCGCGAGCCTCCTGCCGGGGTATTGCGTTTGCTAAGCGATAAACGTCTTGCTCCTGCTGTATTGGCTGTCATCGCCGATCCGGCAGCGCCATGGACGATGGCATCAATGGCGCAACGCTGTTTTTTGTCCCGAGCCACCTTCGCCCGTCACTTTTCAAACAGCTACCATCAGACACCGCAGGCCTGGCTTAATCAACTGCGTATGATGTTGGCGGTGAGGCTACTTTCAGAAGCGCGAAACCTGATGATGGAGGGTGTGGCTGAGCAGTGCGGTTTTTTGTCGCTCTCCTCTTTCACGAAAGCGTTCAAAAAAACCTACGGTATCACGCCTGCTCAGTATCGTAGACGTGGGCATAGCCCCTTTTTCACCGGAACCTTGCCGGACGGCAACGATGATCAGGCGTAATGTTATCGTGCAAACTTGCATTTCCTTTCGGTGACACGCCGTTAGTCTGCGCTCGCGGAAAAGAATAATAACCCCACGTCCCCCTTGCAGAGTGAATACAGCACTATGGCTTAACGGCCTGCGCGTAGGGATTGAGGTGGAATGCCATACCCGCGAATAAACACCTCCCGCATATGCCGTCTGTCGCGAAAACCGGACTCACGAGCGATGGCATCCAGCGACAGGCGGCTTTGCTCAATCATGACGCGCGCGGCCTCAAGCCGCAGCCCTTCAATCGCTTTTGCCGGGGACTTGCCCGTCTCCTGACGAAAAAGACGGCTAAGCTGGCGGGGGCTGACATGCACCGCATCGGCCAGCATTTCCACTGTCAGGGTTTTGCGCAAATTGTTGCGGGCATATTCCAGCGCAGTTTGCAGACGATCTGAGCGAGGTGACAAGGCAAGCATTTCCGAATGCTGCGTTTGGCCGCCGGAGCGCCGCTGATTCATCACCAGACGATGCGCCACCGTACGGGCAACGTCTGCACCGAGATCTTTCTCTACCATACCGAGCGCCATGTCCAGCCCGGCGGTCATGCCTGCAGAGGTCCAGATAGTGTCATCAATAATAAAAATACGATCATCTTCGAGCCGAATAGTGGGGTGTTGTGAGACCAGACTGTGTGAGTGCGCCCAGTGCGTGGTGGCACGTTTTTGCTCCAGCAGTCCGGCCTGTGCCAGTACAAATGCGCCGGTGCAGATCCCGGCGATACGGCGTGCCTGGCTGGCGGTAGTTTGCAGGAAAGTAACCACGCCGGGGCTGGCGGGTTCCTCCTGGGGAGACAGCACGCCTGCCACCAGCCAGGTATCCACCTGCGTTTCCTCGCTCAACTTCGCCGAATCTACACCAATACCGGAAGAAGAACGTACGGTACCGCCATGTTCGGAGTAAACCTCAGGTTGATAAAACGGGCGATCAGCGACCAGATTAGCAAACTCAAATACCGTCAGCGTAGACAGCGCCAGCATCTGAAAATGGTCGGCAATGATTAATCCTATTCGGTGCATCGCAACTCCTTTATGACAGACTAACCGCCTGATATTCCGCAGAGCGGGCGCGTAAGCGCTCAGACGTCCACAGACTGGCCAGTGCCAGCAGCAGGAACACGATTGAGCTTATCATTACTCCGTAAAAGCCCGACAGTGGATAAAGCCATGAGGCTACGGCCGAACCAAAACCAATACCGCAGAACATAAACGCACTGGTTAATGCCAGCGAAATTCCACGCGTTTCCGCCGTTGAGATCTCCACAATACGCCGCTGTTGAGTGGGCCATAACAGATCAGTGGAGAAGGCCCAGACCACCAGCAGGAGATACAACAATGACAGTTGAGCCGGTAGTAGCATGATCAGCGACATATCCGCCACCAGCAACGTCAGACCGACAACCAACAAGTGTTCCGCACTGTAGTGGCGTGCAGCACGGGCAACAAAAAGATTCCCCACAATACCCGCCGAGCCAATAACGGCCAGCGCGATGGAGACGGCCGGGGTATCACCCTGCCAGCGATCGCGGATCATCGGCGAGATAAAGGCGTACATGTCGTAAACGCCGGAGGTGATAAAAAAGACGACCAGAAAGGCGGCCAGTGATTTGCCTTGCTTGAGCACCATGCCGACCTGGCGTAAGCGGATATCAACACCGCTGACCACGTTGGGCACCAGCAGAAACACGCTACTGGCGGTGAGGACACTCATCAGCGCGATAAGCGTGAATAACATCCGCGCGCCCCAGACGGTGGCCAGCCATGCCGCCAGCGGAATACCGACCATACTGGCCATTGAGACGCCCAGCAGGATCATGGCAATGGCGCTGCCACGTTCTTCAGGAGCCACTAACTCTGCGCCGAGCGCAATCAGTACCGGACCGATCAGGGAGGCACCCAGCCCCATGACAATCCGCGAAGCCACCAGCACCTTATAGTCCGGAGCAATGGCAAAAGTCAGGGCGCCCAGTCCAAATACCAGCATGCCTGCCAGCACCTGTGTTCTGCGCATGAACTTGCCGAACATAACCTGTGCCAGCGGCGCGCCGAGCGCAAATGTCAGACCGAAAATAGAGAGCAGACGAGCACTTTGTGCATCGCTGATCCCCCACTCCTGAGAAATCGGGACCAGACTGCCCGCGACGGAAAGCGAACCGGTCGCCTGAATAAAATACGCCAGGCTAAGCGCCCATAGTGCGCGGCGTTGAGAGGTGGACAGGTGATTTTGCATTATCAACTCCAGAACGGGGGCAGTTACCTGCCCCAGAGCAGGTTACGCAACCGGGATCGGGTTATCCATCATTGACTGGTTGAAGGCATTCACCATCTCGTGTTCATTCAAACCCGGATTTGCACGCGCAGGCAGCACACTCTCTACAATCGCTTCAATGGCGTCTGTCGCCAGTTTGTCAAAGGTCTGCTGGATAAAATCGGCTAGTGGCATCGCGCGGGAGTCACCGCTTTTGTAGATCAAATCGGTATCAACCCAAGGGGGTGAAATTTCAATGACCTTCACACCGGCATCGCGCAGTAAAAAACGCTGCGACAGGGTGTACGAATGAATCGCCGCTTTGGTTGCTGAGTAGAGTGCATTGGTCACCAGGGGTAAAAAGGCCAGAATCGAACTGTTATTGATCAATACCGCGTCCGGTTGCTGCTTTAGGTGCTCAACAAAAGCTGAACTGACCCGAACAGTGCCCAACAGGTTGGTATCCAGTAAGGTGGTAGCCATCTCATCGTCCAGTTCAGCGGAGGCGTTATCAAACGGCATAATGCCAGCGTTATTGATCACGACATTCAGCGCCGGATAGCGCAAGAGCACCTCTTTCGCCGCCGATTTAATGCTGGATGCATCGGTCACATCCAGCACCACGGAAGCCATCCCCGGATTTTCAGCCGTGACCGTGTCCAGAAGCGCCTTACGGCGGCCTGAAATGATCACCTGATTTCCCAGTTGATGAAATTTTTCCGCCATCGCGCGGCCAATCCCGGACGTGCCGCCAGTGATAAAAATAGTGTTGCCTGTCAGTTTCATACGGTTATTCCTGTTGGCTAAATAATTAGCGAGTCGGGCCGACGCGATAACGGTCGGCGGGTACGTTACGTGAAAGATGCGGAATCATGGCCTGACGACTGCTTTCCATCGCCTGCCAGTAAGCGTCGTTATGCAATGATGGGATGGTGACAAGTTCCCCGTTAAGAAAACCCGTTAGCGCGGCATCGACCAGGTCAGAAGCACTCATCACTATCGACTTATCGAGTTGTTCGAGGGGTAAGCCGCCGTTATCCCAGAACGGTGTTGCTGTCGCGCCCGGCAGCACGGCCTGGATGTGAATGCCCTTTTCGGCGAGTTCGTGATGCAGTGATTGACTGAATGCCAATACAAAGGCTTTTGTACCGCCGTATACGCCGTTCAGCAGTTCCGGCGCGAGGCTGACAATCGAGGAGATATTGATGATGGCGCCCGTACCTCGCGCGACAAAACCTGGAACCACGCTATACGTCAGACGGGTCAGGGCGACGACATTGATATTAATCATCGCCTGCATCTCATCGACTTCGCTCAACAACAACGGCGTATGCGTACCCACACCGGCATTGTTCACCAGCAGTGTGATGCTGGCATCGTCACGCAGTTTTCGCTCCAGAGCGGCAAGCTGTTGGGCATCTCCAAGGTCGGCTGCCAGCACTTCCACATTACGGGCGGTGTCAGCAGTAATGTGGCTGGCCATCTGATTCAGGCGGTTATGATTGCGAGCGATAATGATCAGGTCGTAACCCATGCGCGCCAGTCGATTCGCGTAAATGGCACCGATACCGGAAGACGCACCTGTGATCACGGCGGTGCCTTTAGCGGGTTGTGTTGCGAGATTCATTGCAGACTCCTTTCGATCACGATTGATTCAATGAGAGAATCATAAGTGAGAAAGAAGTGTCTTAAATGACGATTATGGTAGTCATTTAAGACATTATATGTCTCACTTCGCATGACCGTCAGGAGTGAAAATACCTCCCGGATCCCGTGCCATTTTCCGCAGAAGAGGGTTTTAACGGCTCCTGGAGGTGTCAGGATAGTTAACGTTTTCAGTTGATTAGGCTTGCTGACGCTTAACGATAACCCGACCTCCACGTCTTACGCTTCACACTTTATTGGCTACAATGCCTCCAGGGCTGCGCTGGATATGTTTACTGTTCAACCGAGCGAAGCGTTGAGGGACACCGGTATAAAAGGCAACGCTGTCAGCCCGAAGTTTGTAAAAACGGACCTGACGGGTTACGGGGTAATGACGCCAGCGGAGGGGGCGCGGCGGCCGGTTAAATATGCTCTGGAAGGGGATGAGTCCGGTGCGTTTATAGAGCCTGACGGCAGACCCCCCAGGTGAGCAGGGAGCCGGAAACGGCTCAGTGCTGAACGCTGTTTCTGGCTCACTTTTCTCTCCTTCCGGAATCTGCTTTCGGAGCAAAGCAGGCAGTCTACACCGACACGACGCCAGTTCCCGGTCAGGTATTTCAGTTGGCGGATGCCGTTGGCCTGATGGTTATTTCGGTTGTATCAACACTCTCTGGAGCGTCAATAATCTGCCGAACGGCGCGGGCAATATCCGCAGGTTTAAGTGCCACAGAACGGTACACATCCATCGCCGCTTTGGTTTCCGTATGGGTAATGGTTGAGGCCAGCTCACTCTCCACCACGCCAGGGTTGACGCAAGTCACGCGAATAGTCGAACTTTCCTGACGTAAACCATCCGAAATCGCTCGTACGGCGAATTTTGAGGCGCAATAGACGGCAGCGGTTGGCACCACAGTCAGGGCACCGATAGATCCTATATTGATTATCTGACCGGAGCCCTGGGCTTCCATGACAGGAAGAACAGCACCAATCCCCCAGAGCACCCCCTTAATATTCACGTCAATAATGCGTTCCCACTCATCCTGTTTGCCCGCTGCAAGCGGAGAAAGTGGCATGACACCCGCATTGTTGATCAGCACGTCGATCCGACCCCATTGATCAAGCGCTGCCTGCACGAAGCCCGCCATCGACAGGCGACTGGTGACATCTAACTCCCGCGCCAGGGCAATCCCCCCTGCGCTGCGTATTTCTGTGGCAATGGCTTCAATACGTTCCAGCCTGCGCGCCCCTAATAACACCTTCGCGCCGGCATTTCCAAGCTCTCTGGCCATGCCTTCACCAATCCCGCTGGATGCGCCGGTAATGACTATCACTTTATCCATAGCATGCTCCTCAGTTGAGTTCGAATCGATCATAGAACGTCGCGATTGTTTTCAGTATCCTGTCATTACTGGACTCACTGGTTAGCGGCATTAAACAATGAAAATCGATCTTAACCTTTTACCTGTTTTTCTCGCGGTGGCAGAAGAGCGTAATTTTAGTGCTGCCGCTGCTCGCCTGGATGTCACCCGATCGGCGGTCAGCCAGGGAATAAGGCGGCTTGAGGACGCATTCGGCACCATGCTGGTAATGCGAACGACTCGCTCAGTCACGCTGACGGAAGCGGGAGAACGTCTGCGTCAGTCCCTGTCATCACCGTTATCAAGTATTGACGCGGCGTTCGAAGACGTGGCGTCGGACACGCTGCCGCGAGGATGTCTGCGGATCGCAGTGACTTCGATAGCCGAAGCGTTTCTTTCCGGCCCGCTGATCGCCTCGTTTGCGGCAGCCAATCCCGCCGTGACGGTTGATATTGTCGTGACGGATGAAGAGTTTGATATTGTGGCCGCGGGTTATGATGCTGGCGTCAGACTTGGGGAGGTGATCGAAAAGGATATGATTGCCGTCCCGCTTACAGGAAAGCAACGTGAAATGGTGGTTGCCTCGCCCACGTATCTCGCGGCTAACAACACACCCGTACACCCGCGTGAATTGATCCATCACCGGTGTATTGGCTGGCGTCCTGCCAAAGATGTCGCCCCTTATCGCTGGGAATTTGAGGAGGCGGGAGAACCTTTCAACCTGGCGATTGAACCGCAGATCACAACGAACGATCTTCGCCTGATGTTGCGGCTTGCGCTCGCCGGTGGCGGAATTACCTTTGCCACAGAGGATACGTTCAGACCGTTTGTTGAAACAGGGCAACTTGTCTCATTGCTGGACGCGTTTCTTCCCTCTTTTCCGGGCTTCTATCTCTATTTTCCTCAACGCCGTAATATGGCACCCAAACTACGCGCTCTGGTCGACCATGTCAGGCAATGGCGGGAGCAGAATAGGTAATCGCCAGCGTTTGTTACGCGCCTCACGTTGATATTGAGCCTTGTGTGAGATTTGAATATGGCTCTCCCTTAAGCGCGAACAGCAGAGGTTCGTGTTGACGGTTTCTGTCAGCGATTTGAGCGACAACGAGTGAATTTTCGCTATTGGCACATACAGACTGACCCGGTGGGATCAGACGATCCGCATGAGCGAGAAGGGATGTAATGCAAACGCACATCTGATTATCCTGCACACTCCTTTTGTTTATAATTGACTGAAATTTAAGATATTTTAACAATGTATTCTCTATCGCTTTCTCTCTTTTACCGTCTGTTTGCTGTGAAACGAGATGCGGGATCGAATAAGAAGCAAGGTTGACGCGTTTACACGGTAACCACCTCAAGGATTACCACTATGACCCGTATCATGCCCGTCATCGCTCTCGGATTTTTAATCACGCCATTTTCGTTATATGCCAGCCCTGCCAGCTACAGTATCAACACGCAGAAAACGACGATTGCCCTCGCCTGGCATGCATTTGGGGGGACCTCAGAAGCCAGCCTGGAAAAGGTGACGGGAAATATTACGCTGGATACCGGAAATGAACGTGGCGACCGGATAGACGTCACCATTCCGGTTGATACCCTTAAGGCGTCCAATACCCTGTTAACGTATCAGATGAAAAGCCACCTTTTTTTTGATGCTGCACACTACCCAAACATCGCATTTACAAGCAGTCGCGTGGTGGCTCTCGGAAAGGGACATTTTCGGGTATTCGGGACCCTGGCCGTGAAAAATGTCACACGCCCGGTGATCCTTGATGCCTCCCTGGAAAGTCAACATGGCGAACTCTCGGGTGCGGAGAATATTTTTCTGCATGCCTCGACCGCGATTTCGCGCTCAGCATTCAATATGGATAGCTTTGCCGCGCTGGTGGATGACACCGTGACGATCACGATTGAGATTCAGGCCCGCCCACACCAGGCCGTATAAATCCTCCTGGCAGCCAGTCAATCAGCATGCCGGTGCGTTTTTTTTGCTATGCCAACGCCGCTTGCAACGTCAGTGCGTTTTGTTGCAATTGGTCGGCAGGGTTACGGCCGATCAACACAAACTGATAGCCTCTGGAATGCCACCAGACGAGGTTCATCGCATGGCGTTGTTCATGACGAAGTTCTGTGCTGGCAGGATGGCTGTCCGGTGAAATACAGAGCGCCATCGGGCCGTAATCGGCATGCATCCAGGCAATTTGCGCAATCGAGGTGCTGTCATAGCGCAGCATCCGCACCATTTTCAGCTCTGCGCCTTGCAGTACCAGTTGCTGTTCATTCGCCCGCAAACCTATGTCTTGTGCCGTACGCGCCAGCCCACGCTGCAACGCTGAGGGGGAACTGTCTGCATCCAGCAACGTTTCCGCACTGTACAGAGACATATACTGTGCCTCAAGGTCACGCATTTTTTCGCTTTCGCCCTGAACCCTGGTCGCGGGGCGCGCGAAATAGCCCAGCCCCGAACCCATAGCCAGAAAACTGAGTGAGGCCGCGATCAACGCGCGTCGACTGACGCCCGGTGCCTTGTGAAAAGGGGCCGGTTGGTGGGCCAGCACGTTAGCCAGTTGTTCCTCCATGCGAGACTGCGGCGCATCCTCCAGGAGGGGCGCAAAGGCACGGGCAACGTCTGCCTGGTTGAGCTTTAACTCATCGGTTCGTTCGGCCAGGTGTTTATCCTGGCCAAGCGCGATCGCAAAGCGCTCTGCATCACTGGCTGGCATTTCACCATCGAGCCAGGCGACTATCGCCTCATCGCTGTACGGTGCTGTAAATCTGATTGATTTCAATATCGTTTCTCCTGTACAGGGGGCGGCGTGTGAATCACCTGGGCGATTTTTGCCCTCGCCGTAGCCAGCCGGCTCATGATAGTGCCAATCGGTACAGACAATGTGTCTGCTGCCTCCTGATAGGTAAAACCTTCAACATAGACTAAGAACATGGCATTGCGCTGTGCTTCCGGCAGTGCGCTTACGCACTGCATGATTTTCGCATAGTGCAGGCGTGCTTCATCCTGTTCATGCGTATCCGGCGCCAGTAACTCATCGCTTTCAACGAACCCCTGTCCCAGGCGCACCCGGCGGGCACGCACATCTGAAATCCAGATGGAATGCAGGATAGTGAATAACCAACTGTCAATGCGTGTCCCAGGGGTGAACTGCGCGCTTTTTTCAAGCGCGCGAACACAGGTAGACTGAACCAGTTCTTCCGCCACCTCGCGGTTACGCGACAGAACCAGCCCATAGCGCCACAGGCGTGTCAGATGTTCAGCAAGATGCTGACGGACGTCACGGGTCGTAATCTTTTTATCCTCTTACCATGACTCAGGATTCAGGATGGCCGTCGATAGCTGCCTGCAGATCCCGGTACTCTTCACAACCATGGCCGCAAAGTGTCGCGATGGTGCGCAATTGCGCTTTTGCCAGGTCAGGACGCCCTTTTACCAGCCATGCTTCGCCCAGGTATTCGCGTGCTTTGGCATAGGCTGGATTGAGTGCTAATGAACGCTGATAATAGCCGATACCTTCATCAGTACGCCCCAGCTTACGCGTGGCATATCCCCGGTAATTCCAGGCTTCAGCCGTATTGCCATTTTTAAGTGTGTTGAGCAGGTTCAGCGCTGCCTGATACTCCCCTTTTTTTGCCAGGTGATAAGCATAACGGGTTTTATCTTCATCGCTGAGTTGGCTTGTTTTCGCCGGGACGCACTGTTTCGCCGTACTGTCATAAACCTGCCCGCTGGGGCAATCCGGTGTCTTGCTGTTGGTATTATCGTCACCCGCTGCGAAAACGGGCATGACAGGCAGCAGCATACATACCACCGGCAACAGAAGACGTCGCAGGATCGCGGATGCGTTTTGCAGGTCATGCAGGGCGGTGCTAATGCGTAGCTGTGTTAACGGTGATGTTTTTTCAGTCATAAATGAGGCCCCATTTGCGTGTTAATGAAGGGTAAACGCGGCGACGGCGATTTCTATTCGATAAAAAGTGCGGAGAGGCCTCGACTGCTGTGCTATTCCGCAGTCGCTCAGCAGGAAAAGGGCAGCGATCGATAACCGGAATAAGTGTGTTAATACGACTAAACGTTACCAGGTCAGGAGGAACACGGCGTATTGCTCTTATCAATTATTAGAATCCCTGCACAAATATGTTTATGGCATCAGGCGCCCTGTTTTATCCGCGCATTAACTTTTATGTAAACGATCTTTTGTACTTAATGTGAACCTGTTATCTATTAAAAACTTCCTGATTAATTCTCTTTTTAACGCATATATACCCATCTTTATAATAACTGCGTTTTTATTTTTAAAATAAATGGATTATCTTTAACTGTATTTATTTAATTAACCTGGGTTAGAATCATTTTCGCTCTTTTAATAGGGCGCTTTTAAATAAGTAAACCACTAACTTTGTATTCTAATTATATAACACATGGATTGTATGCTATGAAAAAATCATTGCTCGTGTTGTTGATCTCTGCCGCGTGTGGCAACGCCTGGGGGCAACCTTTATCCGTTGAAGAGCGGCTTGCTCAGTTGGAGAAAAAACTGGAAGAAAATGCGCGTGAACTCAGCCAAACCAAAGCGGAATTGAATAAATATAAACAAATGACCACGCCTGTTTCTATTACCGGGGTGGCTAATAATCAAGAAATAAATAAATCTGAAATCAATCGCAAAAATACAAATGGTTCGACAGCGGAAACGACACCGCAGACGCTAAAAGCGTTAAGCGATTTTGTAAAAGAGGATATGGGTTTCTCATTTACCGGCTATTTGCGCTCCGGGTGGGGAACGGGCAATCACGGTTCGCCAAAAGAGTATGCCATTGGTTCGCTGGGGCGTTTCGGTAATGAATACTCGTCGTGGTTCGATCTGCAATTTAAGCAGCGCGTCTATGCGCAAGATGGCAAATCTGCCCATGCGGTGGTCACGCTGGATGGTAACGTGGGTGAACAGTACGGCACTGCATGGTTTGATAAAGATTCGGAAAACCTGCTGCAATTTTCTGACATCTATCTCACTACTACCGGGTTTCTTCCCTTTGCACCGGACGCCTCTCTGTGGATCGGTAAACATAACCTGCCCAAATACGAAATTCAGATGCTGGACTGGAAAAGCCACCTGACTGACAGCGGTGCCGGGGTGGGGATTGAGAACTGGCAGGTCGGTGCCGGGAAGCTCAGCATGGCGCTGGTTCGCCAGGATCTCAACGCCCATGCCGTTAACTACCCGGCAACCCAGGATGCGATGCAGGTGAATACCAACACCGTGGATATTCGCTATAAAGAGATCCCCGTGGCGAGCAACACGACGGCGGAACTTCTCGGCCGATATTCGCGGGCGAACAAATCCGACAGTTACCAAAACAGTGAAAATAACGGCAGCCACTTTAGCGTGAAAGATGCCTGGCTTGCGGGGGCGGTGCTGCGACACCGTTTTGATGCGGGCGGTTTTGAAGAGCTGACCGTCCAGGCGGCGGATAACTCATTGGCCAGCGGTTTTGCACTGATTTCCAATGCCAGTCCGGGGTATGGCAATGGCGACAACTACTATGGCAAACACACTTATGGCAAGGCATTGCGCGTGATCTCGCAGGGCGAGTTTTACCCCGCATCGTCTGTTGTACTGGCGCATGCGTTAGCCTGGTCGGCGGGCAATGATATCTACAGTTATGATACCGGGGCGCATACCGACTTCCAGAGCTATCGTGCGGTCGTGCGTCCAGCCTGGATCTGGAACAACGGCAACCAGACCGGCATGGAGCTGGCGTGGTTTAAGCAGACCAACCAGCAGCAGGGCAACGCGTACGCGGAGAAAGGCTATAAAGCCACGCTGTTCCATGCGCTAAAAGTCGACACCAGTCTGTTGCAGTCGCGGCCTGAACTGCGTTTCTACACGACCTATATTCGGGCACAGGATAATGAAATCAGCCAGTTCAGGTTTGCCGATCGGAAAAAAGACCAACTGACCATTGGCGCACAAGCGGAAGTCTGGTGGTAAGAGAGTGGGAAAATTGCGGCGCGCGTTGCGCCGCAAAACGCCGCGGCTACATTGCGAGATCCAGAAACGTGCCGAGGCGGTAACCACGCTCCGCAATGGCATATTTCAGTGACGAAGAGGTAAGGATCTCCAGCTCTGTCACGCGCGGATAACAGTAGCTGCTCTGGCGAATCGTATTATCGATAAACGCCGGGTGGCACATGATCTCCAGCGATGATTCACCGCGGTCCGCGGAGGCATCCAGCGCCTGTAAAAAAAGCGCTTGCGAAACCCCATCGCCGTAAAAACTGCTGCTGAAACCCTGCGTGCTACGCAGTGACGGCGGCACATCATCTGCCGGCAACAGCGCCTGATGGTCGATACGCAATGGCAGGCGCCGTTCTGCGGCAAACTGCGCCACGAGAGGAAAGAGTTGCGGGATCATATGCACGTGATGATGGCTGTCAAGATGCGTCGGTTCGCGGCCAAACAGGCCAACAAAACGCCGGTACTGGCTCGCCAGCTCCTGCGCAATCTCGTCGAGCGGCAACGTATCCTGTTCTGCCATTTGCCAGATCCATTTTCCCAGTTGCCCGTCGCGGGTCAGGCCCGGCATCGGCGTAAGGGGTTTACCCAGCGTCAGCACAAAGTGCAAACCCACGGCCAGTGCAGGCAATTCGCTGGACAGTTGTGCTGCATGTTCAACGGCTTCACCATTAACCAGTGCCGTTGTCGATGTGACGACACCGTGGAGAAAACTGTCGATAATGCCGTAGTTTTGCCCTTTGCTGAGGCCAAAATCATCGGCATTCACAATCAATAAGCGTTCCATAGCCACCTCTTAGCGTCGTTCATCCCTGAGCGTTTTAATGCAGTCGGCAAAGTTCGGCAGCCACTTCTCATGCGCCAGAATCAGTTCGCGCGCCAGCACTTCGGCATCGCTGTCGGAATGAATCAGCGGGCTGAGACTCAGCGCCAGCACCACATCGTTAAATTTGCCGCTCAGCGCCGCCTGACTGGCCGCCACTTCAAACCCTTTGATGGTATAGATAAGCCCCAGCACCTTTTCATCAAAATGGGTGATGCGCGGATGGGGCGTTGCACCATCGCGACCGAGCAGGCAGGTCATCTCAACTGCCCAGTCCGCCGGGATGTTATCCACCCGTCCGTGATGGGGAATGTTGACGTAGTGTTCGCTCTGTTTGTCGTTATAGATGGCGTTAATCACTTCACAAGCTGCGTCGGAGTAGTATGCGCCGCCGCGCTGTTCCAGCTCTTTCGGTTTCGTGTTCAGTTGTGGATCTTTATAGAGGTCAAACAACTGTTTTTCGACCTTTTGCACTACCTGCGCACGGGCGCCGCCTTTGTAATACTCGCCCATCTCAATGGCCAGCATCTCTTTTTGTTTGACATAGTAGAGCAGGTAGGAGCAAGGCAGCAGGTTCAGTGAGCGGATTAACCCTTCGCTAAACGGCATGTCGAAAATATTCTTCACCGTCGAGGCGCTTAATGCTCCGCTTGCCACGCCATCAAGTAATTCCGCAAAGCGCGAGACGCCATTCACCCGCACCTCTTTAATAAAGACCATATGATTCAGGCCAAACAGATCGATAGCGAGATCGTCGCTCTGCGTTAATTTCAGCACATCGCGGATAAACATCTTCATCCCGGTGGGGATATTGCAAACGCCAATAAACTTTTTAAAGCCGGTATGGCGGTAAACCGCTTCGGTCACCATGCCCGCCGGGTTGGTAAAGTTAATCACCCACGCATTCGGGCAGATAGCCTCGACATCTTTAATAATGTCGAAGATCACCGGAATGGTGCGTAATCCTTTAAACAGGCCGCCCGCGCCGTTGGTTTCCTGGCCCAGATACCCATGACTGAGCGGGATGCGTTCGTCCAGTTCACGCGCTTTCAACTGGCCCACTCGCAATTGTGTGGTGACAAAATCCGCCCCCTGCAGCGCTTCGCGACGGTTCAGCGTTTTGTACACTTTCAGCGGCACACCCGCTTTTTCAACCATGCGCTGGCAAAGATTGAAAATAATATCCAGCTTCTCTTTTCCCTCTTCAACGTCGACCAGCCATAATTCACTCACCGGCAGTTCGTGATAGCGTTTAATAAAACCTTCGAGAAGCTCCGGGGTATAGCTGCTGCCGCCGCCAATGGTAACGATTTTTAATTTCTGGCTCATAACTTCTCCCTTCAGTGTGCTCAGCCCGTTGCAGAAAGAAACGCGTTGCCGCCAGGCGTGGCTGGGCCGGTTGAAAATGCAGGAAATAAACGGGTTACTGAATTAACTCCGTTAAACTTTTGCGATAACCATTGGGCGTAAAAGACGTCATTTTTTTAAACGTCTTAATAAACAGGCTGGGGCTGCTATAACCGGATTCCCAGGCGATATCGGTAACCGAATAGTTGGTCATCTCCAGCTGTTTTTTGGCAAAATCGATGCGGATCTCATTGATAATCTGCATTGGCGTTTTGCCGTAATAACGCCGTACTGCACGGGTCAGATACTCCTGGGATTTTGCTGACAGGCGAACCATATTCTCCAGCGCATGATCGCCAAACTGCGTTTTATCGTGCATCGCTTCCACGGTGGATTTCAGCCATTGCGGAGTATCATCAATCACCTGTTCTTCACGGTAATGGCGTAAGCGGTTGATAATATGGAAAGTAATGGCTTCAACAAATTCATCCAGCCCGCTTTCACGGAAATTGAGGGAGGAGATAACCGTCTCGACATACGCCTGAAAAGCGCTGGTGGTGCGGTAAGCCTGCGAGGCGACGAAGCAAAACGGCAGCAGTGAAAGATAATGCTGCTCGAAGAACCGCTTACTGATACCTACGTTCAGAATGCGCGTCGCGCCGAATTCGTAGAAACTTTGATGATGCGATCCCAGCGGGATAAACACGAAATCGCCACGCTCCAGCAGCACGCGCTTACCGTTAATGACCTGGTAATAGCGGCCGGTTAACACAAGAGTAAACTCGTAGTAGTCGTGCTGATGCAACCCGCTGGCGCTTTCCGTTTTGTTGTAGATGAACACATGGAAATTTTTGCCATTAAACAACTGCTGTTCACGGACAGTGGTGATTTCCTGGGGGTTGAGCTGCGACTGCATCATTCGCTCCTCACTTATTCAGTATTTCATGGACATCGATCAACTCGGTAACCAGTTCACGCGCCAGCATGGCGTTCATCAGATGATCCTGCGCATGCACCAGCACCAGGCTTACGTTGATTCTTCCTTCGCCCTGATCGTCTTCAATCAGTTTAGTCTGCACCCGATGTGCCTCATTAAGCGCCATGCGCGACTGTTCCATCATGGTTCGCGCGGCGGCGCAATCGCCCAGCTTGGCTTGTTTCAGCGCCGCATAGGCCAGGCTGCGTGCCTGACCGGCATTGATGATAAGGCCCATGATCACCTCTTCCAGCGCATCGGTTGCCAGCGGCGTCTCCATGGCATTGTCGATATCGAACATAGTGTCTCCTTGTAAGCTGTCCGGCAGGTGTATATGCCTGCCGGTGATGATCAGAATTTCAACGCGTTAGCGATATCTTCTTCGCTCTCTTCCTCTTCAATGGCGTGTTGCGCCTTGTTGGCGACCACCACGAAGGGGAGGTAGATCAGCGTGGCGATACCGAGGTTGAACAGCGCGAGTAACAAGGCGGCGATGCTGCCATTGGTATTAAAGAAAGCGCCGAGCCCGGTTGGCATGGTCCATGGCGCAATGTTGGTAATTGGCGGAATAATGCCTGCGTAGTAAGCCAGCAGGGTGATGGCCGCCAGCACCGGTTGCACCAGAATAAACGGGATAAACATGACCGGGTTCATGATGATCGGCAGACCAAACAGAATCGGTTCGTTAATCTGGAAGAGACCGGATGGCAGCGCCAGTTTGGCAACCTGGCGATGATCCGCGCGGCGTGATGCGATGAATATGGCAATAATCAGCCCAAGGGTTGCGCCGCTGCCGCCAAGGAAAATATAGGAATCCAGCATCGGTTTCGCCCAGACGTGGAAGGTTTTGCCGGCTTCCAGTGCTGCGGCCACAGATCCATATTGCTGGTATGTGGCAATGTTCTCCAGCGCCCATGGGGTCATAATGCCGCTATCCAGTGCGGTCAGTGCCAGCGAACCATGAATACCGAAGAACCACAGCAGCGGTACAAACAGCACGTAAACCCAGCCGACAATGCTGCCGAGTGAAGCCAGCGGCGTGGAAATGGTATCCATAATGATTTGATGGAAGTTGGTGCCCGCGTTCGCCAGCGCCCAGGCGATAATCCCCATGACCGACAGAATAATAAAACCGGGAATTAACGCCGAAAAGGAGCGGGAAACCGATGCAGGCACGCTATCCGGTAAGGTAATCACCCAGTTGCGGCGCACAATAAATGTGAACATTTCCGCCACGACCAGGCCAATAATAATCCCTGAGATAATATTGGCGCCGCCCAACCAGTTTGCCCCCACCGCATAGGCTTCACCCACGCTGTAGGGTGTCACGGTCATAAATGCGGCAATGGATAACAGTCCGGCGGCCAGCGCATCCACTTTGCGCTCTTCCGCCAGCGCCATACCAATAAAGAAGGGCGCCATTAATGACATGATGCCCAGTGTGCCGTTGTAGACATTACCGCCAATGCCTTTCAGGCCATTAAGCGTTTCAATGGTGGATGCATCAAGGCGAACGCCCAGCGAATAGAAAAACGAACCGTCGCCAAAACTCAGAAAAACGTTGTTGATCAGGACGAACATCGCCCCGGCAAGGGTTAATGGCATCAGCCGGATAAAGCCATTTTTAACGGCGTTAACGTGAGGTTGCTTTCCTATTTTGACCGCAAAAGGAAGAAGTATCTTTTCAAGTGAAGCAATGGCATTACTCATAGAAAAATACCCTTAATGACCGCACGAATATCGCGCGGTGAACATGAGGAAATAACGATGAAATGGCAAAAAATCAGTGGGCAGCGGCTTTTTTGATTGTCGCTACGGCCGCTTTTAACACCCCTAAGCCATCGACTTTGCCGTACAGCAGGGGATCAATCACTTCAACGGGTTTATCGGGTAACAGGCGCTGGATTTCGGGAAGCAGGTAGGCGATTTGCGGGCCTAATAAGACGACATCCGCCTGGGGGCCTTTTTCCGCGGCCAGCGTTTCAGAAAATGCTTCAATAATGACCGGGACCGCATATTTTTCCGCCTGGGCCCGCATCTTAGAGACCAGCAGCGACGTCGACATGCCCGCAGAACAAAACAGATAAATATGTTTCTTTTCCATAAACTCGACCCTCAATGTGCGTTTCCCTGGCGGCCAGAAGTGGGTTCTGACTGCTGGTTGCAGCGGAAAACTTTTTTCCCGGACTGAAACAAGTATACGGTAGCGCTTCCGGAGTCGGTATTTCCTCAGTTAACAAAATTGTCTCTGGTTGACCTGGTGCTATGCACCTCTTCACACTTTGGGCAAATGGGCGGGGGAAAACGTTATCAGGAGAGATGACGGAGGACCGCAGTCCTCCGTGGTCAGGCAGGTTTAGAACGAAGCGCGTTTATAGGCGCTGTAGGTGGCATTCCACCAGGTTTTATCCAGGCTTTGCTGCAATGCGTCTTCGCTCATGGCGGGCGCAACACCTTCTTGCTGTGCCACACGGGCTACCTCAAGCGCAATCGCACGAGAAACGCTTTCGATCATTTCCACTGGCGGCAATAATCCGCCTTTCTCGGTCGTTGCCAGCGGCGAATGCGCAGCAAGGGTTTTACTGGCCGTTACCAGCATCGCTTCTGTTACGCGGCTGGCTTTGCTTGCCAGTACGCCAAGGCCGAGGCCGGGGAAGATGTAAGCGTTATTACATTGGGCAATCTCGTAGTGTTCGTCCTGCCAGAATACCGGCGCGAACGGGCTGCCGGTGGCAATCAGCGCAGCGCCCTGCGTCCATTCGATCAGATCTTTGGGCTGCGCTTCCGCACGTGATGTGGGGTTGGACAGCGGCATAATAATCGGGCGCGGGCAGTGGCGATGCATCTCTTTGACGATCTCTTCGCTGAACAGTCCCGGCTGACCGGAGACGCCAATCAGCACGGTTGGGTGGGCGTTGCGCACCACTTCCAGCAGCGAGATATTGGACGACTCCACCTTCCAGTGGGCGATGCTCGCGCGTGAGGTGACCAGATTTTGCTGGAAATCCAGCAAATTAGGCATGTCATCCGTCAGCAAGCCAAAGCGATCAATCATGAAAATGTTGTTGCGTGCCTGTTCCGGTGTTGCGCCATCGGCAACCATCAGCGCCATGATTTTGTCGGCGATACCGCACCCGGCCGAGCCGCTACCGAGGAACACCACGCGCTGATCGCGTAAACGTGTCCCCGCCACCTGCGACGCTGCCATCAGCGTGCCAGAGGTGACCGCAGCGGTTCCCTGAATATCGTCGTTGAAGCAGCACAGCTCATTACGGTAGCGGTTAAGCAGTTTCGTCGCGTTCTTCTGCGCAAAATCTTCAAATTGCAGCAGCACGTCCGGCCAGCGGGTCTTCACTGCCTCAATGAACATATCCATAAACTCAAGATATTCATCGTCGCTGATGCGGGGATGCCGCCAGCCCATGTACAGCGGATCTTCCAGGTGTTGGGTATTGTTAGTACCGACATCCAGCATAATAGGCAGCGTAGACGCCGGGTGAATCCCCCCGCAGGCGGTATACAGCGAGAGTTTGCCAATCGGAATGCCCATCCCGCCGACACCCTGATCGCCCAGGCCAAGGATACGTTCGCCATCGGTCACGACGATCACGCGGATGTCGTTACGGGAAAAGCTTTGCAGCATTTCATCAATATGATGGCGGTTTGGCCACGAGATAAATAACCCACGTGCACGGCGGTAAATTTCCGAGAAGTGTTCGCAGGCTTCACCCACTGTCGGGGTATAAATAATCGGTAATGTTTCCTGCATATGCGTGCGCAGCAGGTTATAAAATAAGGTCTCGTTAGTATCCTGAATATTGCGCAGATACACGTGGCGAGAGATATCTTTTTTGAAATGGCAGAACTGTTTCCACGCGCGATCGGTTTGCTCTTCAATGCTTTCAACATTGTGAGGTAATAAACCGTGCAGGTTAAAGGCGAGGCGCTCTTCTTCAGTAAACGCCAGTCCTTTATTCAGTAACGGGTTTTCCAGTAACACTGCGCCATTATAAGGCGTATAAAGTGTTTCTTTGCGTGACATTATTGCTGCTCCTGACTAAATAATAACGACACCACTGTCGTTGTATCGGGGATATCAGATCTCAGTGTCATGAAATCAGATAGATCATGATTCCCTCAGTTAATACGCCGATCGCAGTGCCAATAAGAATGGAAGAGGATGCGGACTCGATATACGTTTCGCTGCGTAATGCAAACATGCCCGCAGCGATAGCGGATGGGGTGGCACCAATAATCACCACCTGCTGCATTAAGGTATGACTCAGGCCGAAAGCCAGTCCGGCGGCAGCCATCATGGCAGGCTGGATCAGGTTTTTAATGCTGATATTGGTAAACGTCTGCAGGTTTAACGACGGGCGCTCGCCGTAGAAGAGCAGACCGAGTGCGAACAGTGACAGACCACCGGCAATTTTACCGACCATCTCAATCGGCGCGCTAAGCAGGTGTGGTAATTGCACTCCCGCCAGACTGAGCAGCACCCCGGAGATAGGGATCCAGACGATAGGATTACGCACTGCACGCATCAGGTTTTGCAAAATCAGTTTGCCTGGATGCAGCGCTTCGCTATCGGCATTTTTATCCCCCATGCGGATCAGAATAATGGTCAACGGGATCATAAATACGCTGGTGATTACGTTGCCGATCAGCACGCCTAAGAAGCCTTCCGGCCCAATCAGCACTGCCAGTACCGGTGCGCCGAAATACGCCATATCAGGAAAGGCGCAAACCAGAGACTGTATGGCGCTGGTTTTAATATCGTGGCGGAAAACATAGCGCGACAGGATCAACGTCAGTAAATAGGAACCCATCAGGCCAATAATCAGAACCGCCATAAACGAGAAGTTTTTGATCTTTTCCGGGTTGGTGTTTAACGCGCCGATAAACAGGTGAAAAGGGAGCGCAAATCGGATCACCACTGTGGCTAACACTGTGGCGTCTTCGCGACGCGTATAACCTAATTTCCCGCTCAGCCATCCCAACAGCATAATAAATACCAATGGGAATAAAGATTGTAAAAGTAATGAAGGCATAAGATATCCTGGGTTTTGTTTTAACTTGTTTTCAGGCGGCACTCTATCGGGAGCCTTTATCCCCGGAGGTGACTGGAATCACACTTCTCCTGTTTTAATTAGTTTCATAATGGCTACTTTAATTAAATGGATAATAAGAAAGGCTTAAGGGGTTATTTTTATTAGAAATATCTGAAATGAATATCCTGGCGGTTACTTTATTTACAAATAGCTGAGTTAAGTTATTTAAAATGGAATTACCACGGTATTCACAATTTTAACATTGGAAAACAGGCATGCTCTTTACAGTCAGCCGTCGTTGGTATTTATTCAATAATAACTTCCTGGTGGCAATATTTATTACTTTGGTTTTATTTTTTCAAGCATTTTATCCATTACGAATAACCCTGAGGTTATTCCTGGCCCACTGTTATTCATTAATAGCGAATCAGGTGAAAATAATGAAAGATAATCCTCTTAACCCCTCTGTAGAAACCGCCCCGGCAGGCGGGCAACTCGCCCGTTTGCAGGGGCTTGAAGTCGGCGCGGTACCACTGCTGCTGTTTGTGGGTATTGCTTCGATCGTTGCGGTATCGGCATCCGCCGGTTTACTGCCCAAAAATATGATTGGCGGCCTGGCGGTGATCATGACGCTGGGTTTCGCCTTCGCCAAAATCGGGCGCATGCTGCCCGTCCTGAAAGACATTGGCGGACCGGCAATTTTGTGCCTGATGGTACCGTCGGTACTGGTCTATTTTGGCATGTTCGAACCCCACACCATGGCGACGGTTCATCTGCTGATGAAAGAAGCCAACCTGCTCTATTTTGTCATTGCCTGTCTGGTGGTGGGCAGCATTCTGGGGATGAACCGGATTATCCTGATCCAGGGGATGATCCGTATGTTTGTGCCGCTGGTGGCTGGCACCGTGATGGCGGTGGTATCGGGGCTGCTGGTGGGCATGCTGTTTGGTTACACGCCGTATCACACCTTTTTCTTTATCATCGTGCCGATCATTGGCGGTGGCATTGGGGAAGGCATATTACCGCTGTCGCTGGCCTATTCGGCTATCCTCGGGCAAACGCCGGATGTCTACGTCGCACAACTGGCACCCGCTGCGGTGGTGGGCAATATTTTCGCCATTATCTGCGCCGGGGTGCTGGCGCGTATTGGCGTGCGTCGTCCTTCGCTTACCGGTAACGGTATGCTGATCCGTAGCGATGACGATAACCGTATTTTTACTCAGACCCAGAGCGCGCAGCAGACGGATTTCCAGTTAATGGGCGGCGGGTTGTTGATGATTTGCGCCTTTTTTATCGTTGGCGGGTTATTTGAAAAACTGGTGCATATTCCGGGGCCGGTGCTGATGATCCTGATCGCCGTACTGTGCAAATATGCGCAGGTGATCCCGGCGTCCATGGAGCAGGGTGCGCACAGTTGCTATAAATTCGTGTCGGCTGCGCTGGTCTGGCCGCTGATGATTGGTCTGGGCATGCTGTATGTGCCGCTGGAAAGCGTTGTTGCGGTCTTTTCCGTCGGCTATGTGGTGGTGTGCGGTTCGGTGGTGATTGCCATGGCGCTCAGCGGCTATTTCATTGCTTCATGGCTGAATATGTACCCGGTGGAAGCGGCGATTGTCACCAGTTGCCACAGTGGCCTGGGCGGTACCGGCGATGTGGCTATCCTCTCGGCGTCAAACCGCATGTCGCTGATGCCGTTTGCGCAGATCGCCACCCGTATTGGCGGTGCATCGACGGTGATTGCGGCAACATTGTTACTGAGCTGGGTAGTGTAATGCCGACAACACTGCGCTGCTAAGCGGCGCAGTGTTTTGCAATCAAAAAGTTGTCCGCAAGCAGGTGCCCTAAAAGATCCATTAACGGAACAGCAAAAATAGCCAGACTGAGGCGGTAATAAACGCGATTAGCGTCGAGCCCACCCATGCGGCAAGAAAGAAACGGCCGATGCTGTTGCGGGCTTTCAGCGCGCGGTAGTAGGTCAGGCTGAACTCCACATACCAGATAAACATCACCACCGCGATCAGCATCTGCACCAGCAGATTGTTGCTAGCAAACGCGCTGAATACCGTCTGCGTCAGATAATTTACCAGGTTAGCCAGCAGCCACCAGCCGAACGTTGTGGGGTTGAGCACCTTGTTGAACACATCACACTCCTTTGTCATTTCACTCTGGTCGCCACTATACGCTGCCCGCGCCTGCTCGGGTATGCCTGCGCGATCACTCAGTGAGCAGCGCCCTCAGGTCATTACCACTGTGACATTCCTCTCTTGCTGTATGGCACGAGGGCATCATTACCTGAAACAAGCCGCGTTGATAACGACATACTGTTGAGGCTGATAGAATGTGGGGTATCTGTCCGCTCAGGTAGCCCCCAAACTTATGGGGGCGCAAATTTTAAAAGATCCGTTTTCCTGTCTCATGCGCCTGGTGCAAACAGGCTTCCGGCGTACCGAGATCCGGCATCATCAGCGTGGTGTTGGTCATCACTGGCGCACCGCAATAATCAAAGATACCGTGAGCGATCTGCGTCTTCCAGGATTGCGCATAGCCATGTTTTTCAAACGTCTTCAGATCGGCACCGCCCAGTGCTACAAGGTGCACCGGCAAATGCCCGAGTTTTTTCGCGACCTTGCCATCCGCACCTTCTTCATAGGCCCAGCCGTTCGTAAACACACGGTCGATCCAGCCTTTTAATAAACCAGGCATCGTCCACCAGTAAATCGGAAACACCAGCACCAGCGCGTCGGCATTGTCGATACGCGCCTGTTCGGCAAGGACATCAGCGGGCAGTGGCGCGGCGTGTGCAAAAGCGGCACTATCTTCCGCAGAAAAGATCGGGTTAAAACCTTCCCGTGTCAGATCGGCGATTTCGGCGCTGTTTTGCGCATTGGCCGCGGTGATCCCTTCGGCAACCGCCTGCGCTACGCTGTGGGTTAAAGAGTGAGTTAATGGATGAGAAACGACAATCAACGCATGCATATCAAACCTCCTCCGTTGCCAGATGGCGTACAGGAACGTAATCTTATATACCAAAGGTAACCTACCATTAGTAAGTTACCTTTGGTATATAAGACTGTCAAGGGGAGAGACCATGAGCGATACCCGTGTGCGTCAACGTCTGACGCGTGAAGATCGCTATACACAGCTGGTGGAAGTGGCCTGGCAAATTATTCGCGATGAAGGTACGGAGGCGTTAACGCTGGGGCATCTCGCAGAGTGTGCGGGTGTGACCAAACCGGTGGTATACGATCATTTCATCAGCCGTTCCGGGTTACTGGCGGCGCTGTACCGCGAATACGATCAGCGGCAGAACCAGAAAATGGATGAGGTCATCAGCCGTACTGATGCGACGCCGGAAAAGCTGGCGGCAGTGATTGCCACTGCCTACATCGACTGTGTGTTACTGCAAGGACGCGAAATGCCAAGCGTACTGGCTGCGCTGGCCGGAACGCCGGAGCTGGAAAAAATCCGCCGGGAGTATGCTGTCGACTTCATCGGCAAATGCCGAACGCTGTTTGCGCCATTTTGCACTCACCCGCTGCGTGATGCGGCATTGTGGGCCATGCTCGGTTCTGCCGAGGGGCTGGCGTGGGCGGTGGTTCAGGGGGCCATCACCGATGTTCAGGCCAAAGACGAATTGTGCGCGGTCATTATAGGAATGGTGCATACAGCGTGACGGGACAAAAAGCGCCATAACATAATGGCTGGCGCGTTGCTTGCATTAGTGAAGCATTGACTTCCCGGGAGCACGCGCATGATAGCCAATTCGTCGACCACCATCCGTTTCCTGTTAGCCTCGCGCCAGTGCGAGCTGAACAGCCTGCGTTATCTGCTGCAAAGCGGTGAACTGGTGGGCAAAATCAGCCAACTGGTGCATATGCTGCAACGCGAGCGGGGGACATCCAATATGTTCCTCTGCTCGGCGGACAGCCAGTTTGCCGATGAGTTGCTCCTGCGCGAGCGCGACGTGGCACAAGCGCAAGCGCCGCTGATGATGCAGCTCGACACACTGGAAAGCCAGATAGCCGCGCTGCCGCAAGCCAGTCGTTTGTTCAGCCACGTGGCGAGCGTGGTCTATGCCCTCAGTTTACTGCCCACCCTGCGCCAGCAAATCCGCCAGCGCGCGCTGCGTTTACCGCAGGCGATGACCTTTTTTAACGACATCATCCGCAACCTGCTTTCGCTGGTGTTTGAGCTCTCCGATACCGCCGCAGAGCCCGCTATTTCCCGTGCGCTGATTGCCATGTTCAGCTTTATGCAGGGCAAGGAGTACGCCGGGCAGGAGCGGGCAACAGGGGCGGCGGCCTTTGCGGTTGGCACCTTCAGCGACGAGACCCAGCAAAAATGGCTCGATCTCATTGAACGCCAGGAGCGTTGTTTCGCCACCTTCGCCGATTTCGCCGATGACGAGCACCGTCTTCGCTGGCAACAGATGACCACCGACAGCCAGTTTGAACGTTTACGACGCATTGCCTGTACCGGGCGTGAATTCATCGAAGCGGATAACTGTCTGCGCTGGTTTGCGCTGGCCACGCAGCGCATTGATGCGATGAAAACGCTGGAAGATGCGCTGGCGCAAACCCTGATGGCCCATTGCCGGGCGCGCATCGCCGCCACTGAACAGGCCAACAGTGAACAGCGGGCGGATCTGGAAAGTCTGATGCCGCCGCAGGAAGGGGAAGAGAGCGGTTATTCGGTGTTTATTGATTCTCATGGATGGCTGGAGAGCGGCGGCGTACGCCCGCAGCTCGGGCGCTCTTTGTTAACGCTGGTGCAGCAGCAGTCGCGACGCCTGCAAGCGCTGGATACCGAACTGGCGGCGCTGCGTGAAACGCTCAATGAACGCAAACAGATCGAACGCGCCAAAAGCATGCTGATGCAGCACCGGCAGATTAGCGAAGAAGAGGCCTATAAAACCCTGCGCCGGATGGCGATGAATCAGAACAAAAAGCTGATTGAGATCGCCAGCGCAATGCTGGCGGTAGCGGATGTTTTTCAGCCTAATACTTAAGGGGTAGCTGCACGTGAAGGGTGCGAAATGTGCTCTGTGATAGTGCGAAAACGCGACGGAAAACCGCTTTCTGACGGCCCTGAAGCAGGTAAATGCGCCATTCGTTGACCCTGGCACAGCCCTTGCTTTAGTCATGTAGCAACAACACAACATAACGCATGCGCGGCCAACGGCGGTCGGGCGTGTGTTAACCGGACAACGGCGTCCATAAGCGTGCAGCTTTGCACCGGCTTATGGACGCCGTTTTTTTTGCATCCCCACAACGGTGAGCAGCGCGAGGGTGGCAATGAGCGACAACAAAACAAAGGGGATGACGGTTTCCCGCCGTCAGTTTTTACTGGGTAGCGCAGCGCTGGGCGGCAGTCTGCTGCTGCCGTCCGTCGTCAACCGCGCGTGGGCCGCAGGTTCCGATGCGCCGGAGCTGAAAGAGATCCGCGTCGGGTTTATCCCGCTAACGGACTGCGCATCGGTGGTGATGGCGTCGATCAAAGGCTTCGACAAAAAATACGGTTTTACCCTGCTCCCCAGCAAAGAGGCCAACTGGGCCGCCGTGCGTGACAAAGTGGTATCGGGTGAACTGAACGCCTCGCATATGCTTTACGGTCAGCTTTATGGCCTGCAAATGGGGCTCTCTGGCCCGCAAACCGCCATGGCATCACTAATGACCCTCAACCAGAACGGGCAGGGGATCACGCTGGCGAATCAGCTGCACGATGCGGGTGTCAGCGATCTGGCCACCCTGCAAAAGCACATCGCTGCCAGCCCGGCAGGCACATATACCTTCGCCCAGACCTTTCCGACCGGTACGCACGCCATGTGGCTTAACTACTGGCTGGCGAGCGCGGGCATCCATCCGCTGAATGACATTCGCAGCGTGGTGGTGCCGCCGCCGCAAATGGTGATGAACATGAAGATTGGCAATATGGTCGGCTACTGCGTGGGTGAGCCCTGGAACCAGCGTGCCATCAGCGACAATCTCGGTTTTACCGCCGCCACGACGCAGGATATCTGGCCGGATCATCCGGAAAAAGTGCTCGGCACGCGCGCCGACTGGGTGGAGAAAAACCCCAACAGCGCCCGCGCGCTGACTGCCGCCATCCTTGACGCCTCCCGCTGGATAGACGCCTCTGAAGCCAACCGCCGGGAAACCGCCAGCGTGATTGCCGGGCGTGCGTATCTCAACACCAAAGAAGAGACCATTCTCGGGCGCATGCTAGGGCAGTACGAAAACGGCATCGGTAAACGCTGGACCGATCAGCACGCCATGCGTTTCTTCCATGATGGCGAGGTGAATTACCCGTGGCTGTCGGATGGGATGTGGTTCCTCACCCAGCATAAACGCTGGGGATTCCTCACCGAAGACCCGGATTACCTTGCCATCGCCCGCCAGGTTAACCGCATTGATATCTACAAACAGGCTGCTGCTGCGGTGGGCAATGTGTCGCTCCCGGGCAGCGACATGCGCAGCAGCGTATTGATGGACGGCGTTCGCTGGGATGGCAGCAATCCTGCCGCGTACGCCAATAGCTTTAGTGTGAAGAAGTGAGAGGTTGCAGATGAAAAACCAGGCGCAGATTATCCCCATTCCGTTGGACAACACGCCGCCCGCGCGGACGCAGGCAGAGATCGTCCCGTTACCGGCTAAACCGGTGGTACGCCGCCGTGTGCCACTGCTTCGTCCGCTGATGCAACGCGGGGTTCCGGCACTGTTGGGCATTGGCCTACTGCTTTGCCTGTGGCAGGTTGCCGCGCTCAATAGCAAAGGGTTTCCCACACCGTGGCGGACCTGGCAGGCGGCGCTGACCCTGTTCGCCGATCCGTTTTATATCGCCGGGCCAAACGATCAGGGCATTGGCTGGAACGTGCTGGCCTCGTTGCAGCGCGTGGCGACCGGTTTTGGTCTCGCTGCACTGGTGGGCATTCCCGCCGGGTTCCTGATTGGCCGTTTTCGCTTTGTCGCCAACATGCTCAACCCACTGATCTCTCTGCTGCGTCCGGTCAGCCCGCTGGCCTGGTTGCCGATTGGCCTGCTGCTGTTTCAGCGCGCCGAACCGGCGTCCAGCTGGACGATTTTCATCTGCTCCATCTGGCCGATGATCCTCAACACCGCGGAAGGCGTGCGGCAGATCCCGCAGGACTACCTGAATGTGGCGCGGGTGCTGCGGCTTTCGGAGTTCGCCATTATGCGCAAAATCCTGCTGCCGGCGGCGTTGCCGGGCATCCTCACCGGCATGCGCCTGTCGATTGGCATCGCCTGGCTGGTGATCGTCGCCGCTGAAATGCTGACTGGCGGCATCGGCATCGGTTTTTGGATCTGGAACGAATGGAACAACCTGAACGTGGAAAACATCATTATCGCCATCGTGGTGATTGGGGTTGTCGGCCTGCTGCTGGAGCAGGGGCTGATGTGGATAGCCAGCCGTTTTAACTACAGCCACCGCTAAGGAGACGATGATGCGTACAACGCCAATAATTCAGGTACAGCAGGTTAGCCAGCGTTTCACCACCCGCAGCGGTGAGTTCCTGGCGCTGGATAACGTGAGCTTTGACATTCACACCGGTGAAACCCTCAGCCTGATCGGTCACTCCGGCTGCGGTAAGTCCACGTTGTTGAATTTGATTGCCGGTCTGACGCTGCCCACCAGCGGCGGGCTGCTGTGCAATAACCGTGAAATCGACGGACCGGGGCCGGAGCGCGGGGTGGTGTTTCAGAACCACTCGCTGCTGCCGTGGCTGACCGCCTACGACAACGTCGCGCTGGCGGTTCGCCAGGTGTTTCGCGGCGAAATGCCCAAACAGGAGATGCATGAATGGATCATGCATAACCTCGAGCTGGTGCATATGTCCCACGCATGGAATAAACGCCCGCACGAAATCTCCGGCGGCATGAAACAGCGTGTCGGCATTGCCCGCGCACTGGCCATGAAACCCAGCGTGCTGCTGATGGATGAACCCTTTGGCGCACTGGACGCCTTAACCCGCGCTCACTTGCAGGATGCGGTGATGGAAATCCAGCAACGCCTGCACACCACCATTGTGTTGATCACCCATGATGTGGACGAAGCGGTGCTGCTGTCGGACCGCGTGTTGATGATGACCAACGGCCCGGCGGCGACCGTCGGCGAAATCATGGCGGTGGAACTGGAACGTCCGCGTTCCCGCGTGGCACTGGCCGACGACGCTCGTTACCAGCGATACCGCCAGCAGGTGTTGCAGTTCCTCTACGAGAAACAGCCGAAAGCGGCCTGACCTCTCTTCCCCTCTTTCGATGTAAGGATCCAGGTTATGAAAAAGCCGGTATTAGTGGTGATCGGCCACGGCATGGTTGGGCACTATTTCCTTGAACAACTGGTGGCGCGTGAACTGCATCAGCAGTACGAGATTGTGGTGTTTGGCGAAGAGCGCTTACCCGCTTATGACCGCGTGCATCTGTCGGAATATTTCGCCGGGCGCAGCGCCGCGTCACTGTCTCTGGTGAGTGAAGGTTTCTTTGCCGACAACGGCATAACCTTGTGCAGCGCCAGTAAAATTGTCGCTATCGACAGCCAGCAACGCTGCGTGCGTGACGAGCAAGGCGTTGAGACCCACTACGACAAACTGGTGCTCGCCACCGGCTCATATGCGTTTGTGCCGCCGATCAGCGGCAATACGCGCCCTGGCTGCCTGGTCTATCGCACGCTGGACGATCTGGACGCCATTGCTGCCTGTGCGCAACAGGCCAAAAGCGGTGTGGTCATCGGCGGTGGGTTGCTGGGGCTGGAAGCGGCTAACGCGCTGCGTCAGTTGGGGCTGGAGACCCACGTCGTTGAGTTCGCCCCACGCCTGATGGCGGTACAACTGGATGAGTGTGGCGCGGCAATGTTGCAACGCAAAATTGACGCGCTGGGCGTGAAGGTGCATACCCGCAAAGAGACACGGGAGATCGTCGACGGCGAACAGGCGCGACACCGCCTCTGCTTTGCTGACGGCAGCGTGCTGGAAACGGATCTGCTGCTGTTCTCCGCCGGGATCCGCCCGCGCGATGAACTGGCGGAGAGCGCACAACTGCAAAAAGGGCCGCGCGGTGGCATTGTCATTAACGACTATTGCCAGACTTCCAACGAAGCGATTTACGCCATTGGCGAATGCGCATTGTGGAACGGGCAGATCTTTGGTCTGGTCGCACCGGGTTACCAGATGGCGCGTAGCCTGGCGGATCGGCTGGCGCAGCAGGATACGCCGTTTACCGGTGCGGATATGAGCACCAAACTGAAACTGCTCGGCGTGGAGGTGGCGTCGCTGGGGGATGCGCACGGCAAAACGGAGGGCGCTCAGAGCTATCAGTGGACCGACGGCCCGAACGAAATCTACAAAAAAATCGTTGTTTCCGCTGATGGCAAACGGCTGCTCGGCGCGGTGTTGATTGGCGACAGCGCTGATTACAGCATGCTGCTGCAAATGATGCTTAACGCCATGCCGCTCCCCGCTCAGCCGGAGACGCTCATTCTGCCGGCCCGTTCCGGCGATGCGCCAAAAGGACTCGGCGTGGCGGCGCTGTCGGCCAGCGCGCAAATCTGCTCCTGTCATAACGTCAGTAAAGGGGACATTGCCGCCGCTGTTGCCGGGGGGTGTACCGAACTGGGGGCGCTCAAGGACTGCACGAAAGCCGGTACCGGCTGCGGGGGATGTGTTCCGTTGCTGAAACAGGTGATGGAGCATGAACTGACGCAACGGGGCGTCGAAGTGAAAAAAGACGTTTGCGAGCATTTTGCCTGGTCGCGCCAGGCGTTATACCACCTGATCCGTCTGCATGACATTCGCAGCTTTGATGCGCTGATTGCTCGCTTCGGGCGCGGTAGCGGCTGTGAAGTGTGTAAACCGCTGGTGGGGTCGATGCTGGCGTCCTGCTGGAATGAGTATCTCTTAAAGCCGCAACATTTGCCGCTGCAGGACACCAATGACCGCTTTTTTGCCAATATCCAGAAGGATGGCACCTACTCCGTGGTGCCACGTATTCCTGCCGGGGAGATCACTCCGCAGGGGCTGATTGCCATCGGTCAGGTGGCACAGCGCTATAACCTCTACACCAAAATCACCGGCGGGCAGCGGGTGGATCTGTTTGGCGCGCGCCTTGAACAGTTACCCGCCATCTGGGAAGAACTGATCGCGGCTGGGTTTGAAACCGGGCATGCCTACGGTAAGTCTCTGCGCACGGTGAAATCCTGTGTGGGCTCCACCTGGTGCCGCTACGGTGTGCAGGACTCAACCGGTATGGCGATTGCGCTGGAAAACCGCTACAAGGGCCTGCGCGCACCGCACAAAATCAAAATGGCGGTCTCCGGCTGTACCCGTGAATGTGCCGAAGCGCAGGGCAAAGACATTGGCGTGATCGCCACTGACAAAGGCTGGAACCTGTATGTGTGCGGAAACGGCGGCATGAAACCGCGTCACGCCGATCTGTTCGCCAGCGATCTCGACAGTGAAACACTGATGAGCATCATCGACCGTCTGCTGATGTTCTACATCCGTACTGGCGATCGGCTCCAGCGCACCAGCACCTGGCTGGACAATATGGAAGGCGGCCTTGATTACCTCAAGCAGGTGATTTTGCAGGACAGTCTCGGCATTGGCGCAGAGCTGGAGAGCGAGATGCAGCAGGTGGTGGACAGCTACCAGTGCGAATGGAAAACCACGCTGGATAACCCGCAAAACCGCCTGCTGTTCCGTGGATTTATTAATAGTGACCACCCTGACGAAGCGGTGGTCATGGTGCCGGAACGCGGGCAAATTCGTCCTGCCACGGCGGAAGAAAAACCGGCCCAGCGCACCGCGAAGCCGTGTGAGGATGAGTGGCTCCACGTTGGCGCTGTGGCTGATGTTCCGGCTAATGCAGGCGTGGCGGCGCGCCTTGGTCAGCAGCAAATCGCGCTGTTTCATTTGCCGGGCAGCGAACCGCACATTTTCGCCCTGGAGAACCATGAACCCGGCAGCAATGCCAATGTGCTGTCGCGCGGTCTGCTGGGTGACGTTGCGGGCGAGCCGGTGGTGATTTCGCCGCTCTACAAAAAACGTTTTCGCTTAGCCGATGGCGTCAGTCCGGATGATGCGGCTCTGCGCGTGCGCGTGTGGCCGGTAAAAGTGGAGCACGGGCAAATCTGGGTGCGCCGCATGCCTGTCGATCAGGCTCTCTTCCCGGCGATTGCCGAAGCGTCATAAACCGCGTCAGGGGGCGAAAATGGAGCAGATAAAAAGCGTATGCCCTTATTGTGGGGTAGGGTGCGGGCTGGTCATGAACGTGGAAAACCAGCGTATTATCAGCGTCACGGGGGATAAAACGCACCCGTCCAACGCCGGTCGGCTGTGTACTAAAGGCCAGAGCTGCGCTGCTGCCCTGACCGCGGCGGGCAGGCTGGAACAGGGGTGGTTGCGTACCGATCGCCAGCAACAACCGGTTCAGGTCCGGGTGCACGACGCTATCCGTGAAACGGCCCGGCGGCTGCGGGATATTATTGATAATTACGGCCCGGATGCGGTGGCGTTATACGTTTCCGGGCAGATGTCCCTTGAAGCGCAATATCTGGCGAACAAACTGGCGAAAGGGTTTATCGGCACCAACAATATCGAGTCTAACTCCCGGTTGTGCATGGCCAGCGCCTCGACGGGGTACAAGCTGTCGCTGGGAGCGGACGGGCCGCCAGGTTCCTATGATGACTTCGATCGCGCGGATCTGTTTTTGGTGATCGGTGCCAATATGGCCGACTGCCACCCGATCCTCTTTTTGCGCATGATGGAGCGGGTAAATGCCGGGGCCAAACTGATTGTCGTCGATCCCCGGCGCACCGCAACGGCGGAAAAAGCCTCGCTGTTTTTACAAATTAACCCAGGAACGGACCTGGCACTCCTTAACGGGTTGCTGGCGCTGCTGGTACAAAACGGTCACACCGATCCGGCGTTTATCGCGCGTTTTACCGACGGCTGGCAGGCGATGCCGGACTTCCTGCTGGATTATCCGCCGCAGTGGGTGGCGGAACGCACTGGTCTGGCAGAAGCCGATATTCGCCAGGCGGCGGAGTGGATTGGCCAGGCAGGCGAGTGGATGAGCTGCTGGACGATGGGGCTGAACCAGAGCACGCACGGTACCTGGAGCACCAACGCCATTTGCAATCTGCACCTGGCGACCGGGGCGATTTGCCGCCCCGGCAGCGGGCCTTTTTCCCTCACCGGGCAACCGAACGCCATGGGCGGCCGCGAGATGGGATATATGGGCGCGGGGTTGCCGGGGCAACGCTCGGTACTGGTAGAAAAAGATCGCGCCTTTATTGAACGGCTATGGCAGCGCCCGCCGGGAACGCTGCGCCCGGATTGCGGTGACGGCACGGTGGCGCTGTTTGATGAGATGTGCGCCGGGCATATCAAAGCCTGCTGGATCATCTGCACGAACCCGGTGGCCAGTGTGCCGAACCGGCAAAAGGTAATTGCCGGGCTACAGCAGGCGGAACTGGTGATCGCCCAGGATGCCTTTCTTGATACCGAAACCAACCGCTACGCCGATATCCTGCTACCTGGCGCGCTGTGGGCGGAAGCCGAAGGGGTGATGGTTAACTCCGAACGCACCATGACGCTGATGCAACAGGCGGTGGCCCCGCCGGGTGAGGCGCTTGCCGACTGGCAAATCATCGCGCAGGTGGCGTGCGAAATGGGGTATGCCGATGGTTTTACCTATGCCAGCGCCAGTGATGTGTTTGATGAACTCCGCCAGGCGTGGAACCCGGATACCGGCTATGACCTGCGCGGTGCCAGCTATCAGCGGTTGCGTGAGACGCCGCTGCAATGGCCTTGTTCACCGGAGGACAACGATGCCCGCCATCCCATTCGTTACCGGCAGTCAACGCTGCGCTTTGCCACTGCCAGCGGTAAAGCACACTTTTTTGCCCGCCCGGATCTGCCGCCCGCGGAAATGCCGGACGAGGAGTTCCCGCTGGTACTGAATACCGGGCGCGTCCAGCACCAGTGGCACACGCTGACCAAGACCGGCAAGATCCCACTACTTAATAAGCTCAATCCGGGGCCGTTTATCGAAATCCACCCGCAGGATGCCGACAGGCTGGGGATCTACACAGGGGATCATGTGGATGTGCGCTCCCGGCGCGGCTCCGCCACCTTGCCTGCGGTCGTGACCGGGCGCGTACTGGCCGGTCACTGTTTTGCCCCTTTCCACTGGAACGATCTGTTCGGTGACAACCTGGCGATTAACGCAGTGACCAGCGATGCGGTCGATCCGTTGTCGCGACAACCTGAGCTGAAGTTCTGCGCCATTTCGTTGGTGCGCAGCAGCCAGCAGCCAGTGATAACGCCTACGGACAATACGCCCACCGCAGACGAAGAGGGCATGGCGGATGTGCTGATGCTGTGGGCCTCTACCACCGGCAATGCTGAATCCTTTGCACACACCTGCGCTGACCGATTCCGGCGTAGCGGGATGACGGTCAGACTCTGCGCGATGAACAACGTTGCTGTCGCGGATCTCGCCGCGGTGCCGCGAGTGTTGTTGATTGCCAGCACCTTCGGCGATGGCGATCCGCCGGATAACGGCACAGCGCTGTGGGCGGCATTGCAGGATGAGGCTGCACCGCAACTCTCTACCACGGCGTTTTCGGTGCTGGCGTTCGGGGATGCCAGCTACGATCGGTTTTGCGGTTTTGGCCGCCAGCTCGACGCTCGCCTGGCGGCATTAGGCGCGCAGCGGCTCACCGCGCGCGTGGACTGTGAAGCGGGCAGCGTGGCTGCGCATCAGTGGCTCAACACCCTGCTGCAATTACTGTGCGATGCGACTGCGGTTGTGCTCAGCGCCCCTTGCGATGATCGGCAACCCGGTTATAGCCGCCATGCGCCGTTACCTGCACCGTTGGTGCTTAACCAGCGTCTGAGCGGCGCCGGGGCAGAAAAAGAGATCCGTCAGTTTGCCTTTGATTTGCAGGGCAGCGGCATGCACTACCAGGCCGGAGATGCGTTGGGCGTCTGGCCGTGCAACAGCGCACAGAGCGTGGCGCACATCATCGACGCGCTGGGGCTGGCAGGGCATACGCCGGTGCAGGTGGCGGAACAGGGGGAAATGCCGCTTTCTGAAGCGCTGACCCGCCATGTTGACATTACGCGGATTACGCCGGAGGTGCTGGAGTTTGTCGGCAAACGGGCAGCGAATGCCACGCTTAATGGGCTGCTCAGCAGCGCAGGTAAAGACGATTTACAACAGTGGTTATGGGGGCGGCAGATTATCGATCTGTTACAGATGTTCCCGGTTCGCGCGACGGCTGCGGAGTGGGTGTCGGTGTTGCGGCGCTTGCAGCCCCGTTTTTACTCCATCTCTTCCAGCCCGACCGTCTCGCCGCAGCAGGTGCAACTGACCGTTTCCACGGTACGTTATGGCGAGGGAAAACAGCGCGGTGGAGTCTGCTCTACGTTCCTTGCGGATCGTGCCACCCACGCCGAGATCTTTATTCATGCGTCGCCGCATTTTCGCCTGCCCGCCGACCCTAACGCGGCGATCATTATGGTTGGAGCAGGCACCGGTATTGCGCCGTTTCGCAGCTTTTTACAGGAGCGACAGGCGACCGCCGCCAGGGGGCGCAACTGGCTGTTCTTTGGTGAACAGCATGCGGCGACGGATTTTTACTACCGTGATGAGCTGGAGGCCTGGCAGCGAGAGGGGGTATTGCACCGTTTTACCACGGCTTTTTCCCGCGATCAGGCGCAGAAAGTATATGTGCAGCATCGCATGCTGGAGCAGGGTGAAACCCTGTGGCGCTGGCTCTCTGAAGGCGCGTATTTCTATGTCTGCGGTGATGCAAACCACATGGCGAAAGATGTGGATGCCGCGCTCAGACGGGTGGTTCAGCGCTGGGGTGCGATGCGTGCCGACGAGGCCAGCGACTGGGTGGCGAAGCAGATAGAGGAGAAGCGCTACCAGCGCGATGTCTATTAACCGTTGTACACAGCGATACAAAGCGGCGGCTGCGGATTTTCAATCGATGACATCTTGCGTGATAAAGGGGAGAGGGGGGCGCAAACGCATCCCCCCATTGCACGGGATCGATGTATCCTGATTGTGTGCCTTTTACCGCCGTTCTGTCTCTTACTGTATCAATCGCCGACGTCTGGCGTGTCGGTATCACGCGGGGGTTCGGGCTTCAGACGCGAAGGCTCAATCAGACAGACTGCCGCGGCGACAATCCCCATTAACGACTCCTGCGGATAGGGCTGCCACTGGCCGATGCTGTGGCGTTTAAACACTTTGTCGCCTTCGGCCCAGCGCTGCGTAAAGTAGATACGCTCAAACTGGGCATACTCTTGCGTATCGCAGTTGAAAACATAAATGGCGCGTGAGCTGTAAATATGGATAGGTGGTTTTTTTTGGTACAGGCCGCCTTGCTCATAATTATTAATCAGCCAGAGACGGCGCAGGTGCGTGTTGCCTTTATAGCTGGAGACGGTGCGCATATCTGCATAAGTGCCGCCGGTGTCATCTTCCAGCATTTTGATAATGCCATGCGGGCGCGTGTTCGCTGCCGGTACGGCAGGCTTATCGACGCTGGCACAGCCCGTCATCAGCAACAGGGCAGAGCATAACCACAGCGGTTTTATCATTTGTGGTTGCCTTTCAGATCCGGTCGTAGCGGCAGTAAATCCACATCCGTGACGTTGCCCTGCAAAGTACATAACAGTTGCGATTTGCCGCCGCTGCTTTCCAGCATGGCCAGTTTCTCAACGCTGTTTTTGCCTGGCGCAATGCCGCTGGCCGCGCCGGTATTGGGTTGCCACGCTTTATCACCGACGCGTTTGATCATCGGCTCAACGATGTAATTATGGCCGTCCTGCTGCCACTTCACATTAGGCAGGGCGCTGACGATGGTCTCCGGCGGCTGGTCAAAAACCAGTCCCCAGAAATAGAATTTCCCCAGTTCATCACCGTCGCTGGTACGCATGAAGTAGCCGGAAATGGTCAGTTGCTGCACCTTGAGCGGCTGCGTAAACCACACCACATCTTCCCCCCTCTTTAGGGGCAACAAACCAGGCGTGGCCTTGATTATCGGTTTTCAGCGGTGCGGTGTGGGTCAGGGTGGCGCGTTGCGCGTACAGTTCGCTAAAAAACTGACTGTCGCAGCGCAGTAAACTTTCCGGGAGTGGGGTGGCTGTGGCGGTTGTTGCCATGGCCAACAGTGTCAAAGGGATCAGTCGGGTGAGCATACAGCATCCTTACCTATAAATGTGAGTGATTAATTTATCGTTAATCAGACGCAATTCTTTAGATGTTTTGGCGGGCAAAATGCGGCCGTGGCGGTAAATACGGTGGGGTGACTCCGGTTGTGCATCCACTGGTGCCGCATCATAGCGTTAGCCTCCGTCACTGCGCAGGAAATGCACGTATGAAGTGCAATCCGTTACCGATAAGATGTATTATTATTGCATCTTTAAGGTGAGGTGATTGCTATGTCTGGCCCACGCATCCTGCGGGAAAAACGGACTATCCGGAAGATGATTGCACTCTACCAGCGCGCTTGCCCGAATGCGGTCAGTAGTGCGTCGCACTACGCGGAATTGTATGCGTATGCGGAAAAACGGCTGGACAAATGTGTGTTCGGCGAAGAAAAACCGGCCTGTAAACAGTGCCCGGTGCACTGTTACCAGCCCGCCAAACGTGAAGAGATGAAACAGATTATGCGTTGGGCAGGGCCGCGTATGTTGTGGCGTCATCCTCTGCTGACGGTGCGCCATTTAATGGATGATAAACGCCCGGTGCCGGAACTCCCCGAAAAGTATCGTCGCAAAGGGTAGACTGGCGAAGATGTTTTCCCTCACCCTGGCCTTCTCCCCCGAGGGGAGAGGGGATAAGACTGGTGTGGTTTTCCATTCATCCTCGTTTTCTCTGGAGAGGCAAGGGGATAAGGCGGCTGCAGGTTTGCTCCCTCTCCCTTTCAGGGAGAGGGTTGGGGTGAGGGTTACCGACTCAGACACGCGTCGCAATCAGGATTGCAGATGCCTTAACCAACGCAATCATGCGTTTGCCGCGCCTTCTGTCACCGTCGTTACACTACCGGCAAACTGATTACGTGTCGAAACCGCCCGGGTTCCTCCATTGAACATTAAGGGGGAAAACCCGGTTATCTCAACTTAACGCATCTTTATCAATGCCCAGCTTTTTCATACGGGAAAGCAGCGTGGTGCGTTTTAGCCCCAGCCGCTGTGCCGCACCTTTTGGCCCGGCGACCACGCCATTGGTTTCGCGCAGCACCCGGACAATTAACTGACGCTCATCTTCTCCGTCGCGCGCGACTTCAGCAGGTCGGGAGACCTCCTGCGGTACGCTGATTTCCGGCAGCGACAGTTGCAACACGTTGCCGCGCGTAAGCAGCACCGCGCGCTCAATCACGTTTTCCAGCTCACGGACGTTGCCTGGCCACTCCATATTGCTCAGTACCCGCAAAGTCTCCGCCGGAATGCTGTCAATATTGCGCCCCATTTTGCGGGCGATCTTAAAGGTGAATGCCTTCACCAACAGGGGAATATCTTCCGGGCGCTCGCGCAGCGGCGGCAGATGGATCGGAAACACATTCAGACGGTAATAGAGATCGCTACGGAACTCGCGATCGGCAACCATTTTTTTCAGATCGCGGTTGGTGGCGGCGATCAACCGCACGTCGGTCCGGATCAGTTTATTGCTGCCGAGCCGCTCAAATTCCTGCTCCTGCAACACACGCAACAGCTTGGGCTGCAACTCCAGCGGCATATCGCCCACTTCGTCAAGAAACAGCGAACTTTTGTCCGCCAGTTCAAATCGACCGATGCGCTGGGCGCTGGCTCCGGTGAATGCGCCACGTTCATGACCAAACAGATCGCTTTCCAGCAGCCCGGCGGGCATGGCTGCGCAGTTCATTTTCACCATCCGGCGACTGTTACGATCGCTGAGATTATGGATTGCGCGGGCGATCAGCTCCTTGCCGGTGCCGGTTTCGCCGAGGATCAGTATGGTGCTGTTGCTCTTCGCCACCATCTCAACCTGCTTGAGCACGCTGAACATCGCCTCGCTGCGTCCGATGATTTCGCCAAACTCACTGTCGACATTGTTAAGCTGTTCGGTCAGCGCCAGGTTCTCATCCACCAGCCGTTCTTTCAGCCGGTGGATCTCCTGGTAGGCCAGTGCGTTGTCGACAGCAATGGCGATACGTTCGGCAATCTGGCGCAGTAATTTCAGGTTGGCCTGGGTAAAGACCTCTTTCTGGCACTGCGCCAGTTTTAAGACGCCCAGTAAATTCTTACCGGACATCAGCGGCAGCAGGCACAGTGTCTGGATTTGATTGCCCCAGGTTTCAAACAGCATCCGCTCGTAGGGGGCGAGTTTGTCCCGTTCATGCAGGTTCAGCAGCAGCATCTCTTTGCTGCGAAACACGCGTTCGGTCAGCGTGCCTTCTTCGTCAGCTTCCTGCGTTTCGTGCGTGGGGTCTGCTTCATCCAGATAGTGGGTGGAATAGATGGTCAGTTTGCCCTTGCGGCTACCGCGCAGTACCAGGCTGATGGCATCAATACCGAAATAGTAGTGGATCTCTTTCGCGACTTCGCTGACCAGCTCATCCATGTGCAGCCGGGAGAGCACCGCGTTGGTGATCGCCACCAGAATGCGGAAATCGTCGCGCTCCTGGCACAGCAATTCGTAATCCGGGGTGGGATTTTCGCGGCTTTGCAACTGCTCGACCACGACGGCGACAATCTGCGTCAGCGTATGCAGGCGCTCTGCTTCTTTCTCGCTCCACGCCCGCTCATCACGGCGAAAAAACTCGCAGCCGCCAAAAATTTTCCCTTCGGCGGCTAAGGGCAGCAGAGCGTAGTGGGCAAAAGGAGGCCAGGTTCCGCTTTGCATGAGCTGCGGCCAGGTGTCGGCAAACATCTCTGCCGTGCAGTGCAGCGCTTGTGGATGCGAGAGAATATGGCGCACCGGGCCGCTCGCCAGCAACGCCTGGTCGTCATAGTCGGCGCTGTCGTCGTCAGCATTCACAACGTAGCGGCTGGCACGGTGGCTGTCGGCATGCCACAACACAATGGCAGCGCTGTCCGCCAGCGCCGCCTGTCGCGTCAGACGGGTCAGTGCTTCGCTCAACGCAGCCAGGTTCGGCTGCTGTAATAAAATCCGCGTGATATCGAACAACCCTTGTTGCCCGAGATCGCTCATCGGTGTATACGACATTTTGCTAATCCAGGAACACACCCGCAGGTGTAAAAAAATATCAAAATAATAAATTAGCAGATCCGCGGCAGCGGCTCGGCATGGGGTAAATCCAGCAGGCGTTTTACGCCGTAAAGTCCCGTCAGTCGCACACCTTTGCGTTCGACCACTTCACCAATCATCGCCGCGTCGCGCCCTAACGGATGGGCGCGCAATGCCGCCAGCGCCTGCTCTGCGGCCTCGCGCTGTACGGCAATCACCAGTTTGCCTTCGTTAGCAAAGTTGAGTGCATCCAGCCCCAGCAGTTCGCACACGCCGCGCACTGCCGGTTTTACCGGTAAATCCCGTTCATTCAGTTCAATACCATAACCGCATGAGGCGGCAAACTCGTGCGCGACCGCGTTCACGCCGCCGCGTGTGGCATCGCGCAGGGCTTTAACACCGGGGATATCGCGCAGGGTGGCAATCAAAGGTGTCAGCACCGCACAGTCGCTGATCAGTTCGCCATCCAGCCCCAGACCTTCACGCAGGTTGAGAATGGTGGCACCGTGATCCCCCAGCGTGCCGCTGGCCAGTAACACATCGCCCGGTTGCAGTGACTGCGCTGCCCAGTGGATAGTCGTGGGAATAGCGCCAATGCCCGCTGTGTTGATAAACAGTTTGTCTGCCGCGCCGCGCTGCACCACTTTGGTGTCGCCGGTGACAATAGCGATGTCGGCGCTACGGGCGGTGGCCGCCATGCTTTCAACCACGCTTCTCAGCGTCTCCATCGGCAGGCCTTCTTCGAGAATAAAACCGCAGGAGAGGAAGCGCGGTGTCGCGCCGCTGACGGCAATATCATTGGCCGTGCCGCAGACCGCCAGTTTGCCAATGTCACCGCCGGGGAAAAAGAGCGGGTCAATCACATAGCTGTCGGTGGAGAAGGCCAGTCTGTCGCCTCCGGCCGCCAGTGCAGCCAGGTCCAGCCGTGCCTGATCTTCCTGCTCCGCCAGCCACGGGTTGGCGAAGGCTTCCAGAAACAGCTGGCTGATTAACTGCTGCATCGCCTGACCGCCGCTACCGTGGGCGAGTTGAACTTCCTTCATGCTTCACACTCCTGAGCACGGTATTGATACCAGGCGGCGCACGCGCCTTCCGACGAGACCATCAGTGCGCCAAAGGCGCTTTGCGGGTTGCAGGTGTTGCCAAACAACGGGCACTGATGCGGTTTGCATCGACCGGTCAGCACATCGCCGCAGCGGGCGCGCGGATCGTCGTACACCTGCTGCACCGCCGGGCGAAAATGCGCTTCGGCATCGAAACGTTGATACTCTGCCGTCAGGTGCACGCCCGACTCGCCAATGATCCCCAGACCGCGCCATTCGCTGTCGCCATTGACGGCAAACACATCCGCGATGGCGGCCTGAGCCAGATGGTTCCCGGCATCCGGCACCACACGGCGGTACTGGTTTTCCACCCGACTGGCGGCGGCAATTTTCTGTTCAACCAGCATGATCACGCCTTGCAGCAGGTCAAGCGGTTCAAACCCTGCCACCACTAACGGGCGTTGGAAGTCATCGGCAATAAACGTATAGGCGTCGGTGCCGATCACCATGCTGACGTGGCCGGGGGCAAGGAAAGCGTCGATGCCGTTATCCGGCTGCTCCAGCAGGCTGCGTAGCGTGGGGATCAAGGTGATGTGTTGGCAGAAGAAGTAAAAATTGTCCACATTGCGGGCTTTCGCCTGCTGGAGCGTAATGGCGGTGGCAGGCATGGTGGTTTCGAATCCCAGCCCGAAAAACACCACTTTGCGCTGTGGATTGTTCTGTGCCAGCGCCAGCGCATCCATCGGCGAATAGACGATGCGCACATCTGCGCCACGGGCTTTCGCCTGCAACAGCGACCCGTTTTTCCCCGGCACGCGGATCGCGTCGCCAAAGGTGCAGAAGATCACTTCCGGGTGGCTGGCTATCTCAACGCAGGTATCAATGCGCCCCATCGGCAGGACGCAGACCGGGCAGCCGGGACCATGAATGAACTCAATATTCTCCGGCAGTAGCTGGTCGAGGCCAAATTTGAAAATAGCGTGGGTATGGCCACCGCACACTTCCATAATGCGCAGCGGGCGCGCCGCCGTATAAGAGAGATGCGCCGCCCGTTCACGCAGATGGGCGATAAGCTGCATCACCTGCTCCGGGGCGCGGTATTCATCGACAAATCGCATTATTTCTCCTCACCAAACAGCAGAGCGCCGACATCCGGTTCAACGTCGAACATATTTTGCAGTGCCGCCAGCGTATCCCGGGCTTCTTCTTCGTTAATCATGCTCATCGCGAAACCCACATGCACCAGCACCCACTGCCCAAGCCGCGGCTGCCCGTTTTCATCCTCGCTGCCCACCAGCGTAAGATCCACATCGCGTTGAATGCCGCAGACGTCTACTTTGGCTTGCAGACCGTTAATGGCCGTGATTTGCCCCGGTACGCCTATACACATCGTTGCGTCTCCAGCCAGTCGATCCAGCGATCCATGCCTTCGCCGTGGGTGGCGGAAATAAGGATGATTTCAATGTCCGGATTGACTTCGCGGGCGTAAGCGATGCATTTGTCGACATCAAAATTGAGGTACGGCAGCAGGTCGACTTTGTTCAGCAGCATCAGCGATGCAGCGGCAAACATATGCGGGTATTTCAGCGGCTTGTCTTCCCCTTCGGTGACCGACAGTACGGCCACTTTATGGCGCTCACCCAGATCGAAACTGGCCGGGCAGACAAGGTTTCCGACGTTTTCGATAAACAGAATGCCCTGGTGGGCGAGCGGCAGGCGCGGCGCGGCGTCGGCAATCATTTGCGCATCAAGATGACACCCTTTGCCGGTGTTCACCTGAATGGCGGGGGTGCCGGTCGCGCGGATGCGTGCGGCGTCGTTCACCGTTTGCTGATCCCCTTCGATCACCGCACACGGAACGCGGGTTTTCAGGCGTTCGAGGGTTTCCGTCAGCAGGGTGGTTTTGCCGGATCCGGGACTGGAGACAAGGTTCAGCACCAGTTGCTGTTGCGCGGCGAAACGGGCGCGGTTGCGGGCGGCGATGCGGTTGTTTTTATCCAGTACATCGATTTCCACTTCCAGCATCCGTTTCTGGCTCATGCCTGGCGCATGGGTGCCAGCTTCGCCATGACCGTAATGCAGGTCACCGTTATCCAGCTCGGTTGGATTAAATTCGCGAGTTTTGACGCCGGTAATTTTTAGCGCCGGACGATCTGCCGGGGCGAACGGCGCACCGCGAAATGCGGAATGCGGGTTATGTTCATCACCCTCTATATAAAGGTTACCGTCCTGACAACCACATGTTGTACACATTATTTACTCCTCAATTTCCAGTCGCTGAATGTGCATTCCGTCGTCGGCGACGATGTGCAGTTGGTCGCTGTGGCATTGTGGACAGCGGCGCACGCGCTGGGTTAGCAACGTCACATACTGCTGGCATGACTCACACCAGCACTCCGCCTGTTGTTCTTCGATATGCAGTGTACAACCTTCCGCCAGGCTGCCACGGCACACCAGATCAAAACAAAACGTTAAAGCCTCGGTTTCGACGCAGGAAAATGCGCCGACTTTTAACCACACGCCGGTCACCCGACGTGCGCCGTTTGCCCGCGCCTGTTGTTCAATCACTTCCAGCGCCCGCTGACATAATGTGATTTCGTGCATAACGCCTCCTTAGGACTTTGCCGCGTTAATGCAATAAGAGTGCCAGCGTGGTTAAAGTCACGGTGACGATGTCGAACATGACGAAATGACACGTCGAAATGGCGAAGGTTTTGTCTTAATTTCCTTAAAAATCATGAAATTAAAATTTGGCATGGATGATGCTTTACCGCCGTTGTTTCAATTAACCGGGTAAGCTGACATGACGATTTGGGAAATTAGCGAAAAGGCGGACTTCATTGCCGGACGGCATCACCGTCTGCAGGAAGAGTGGCGCCATTACTGTAATACGCTGGTTCAGGGAATTACCCTGTCCAAAGCACGATTGCACCATGCCATCGGCTGTGCGCCGGAACAGCAACTCTGCTTTGTGCTGTTCGAACACTTCACACTCTCTGTCACCCTTGTCGGGGGATTTAACGGTCACACCATTGAGTACGCCATTGCCGGCAAAGACGGCGGCGAGCCGCGCGTTATTGCTCAGGCGCAGCTCAGCAGCGATGGCCTGATTGATGGTGTTATCAGCAACCGCGATCGCGAAAAAGTACTGAACCACTACCTGGACGCGATCGCCGACGTTTACAACAACCTCTATGCCGCCATGGAGACAGACTCGCCGGTAACGCTTACGGCGCTTGCCCGCAACGCGCACGCGCCTGCACTGGCCTGAGTTTGGGTGTCGACAAGTGTCGAAAGTGACACCTTGAGCGACACGTTTCGTCATAAATGACCGCCCGTAACGTGGGTGAATCACCTGAGGATGTGCTGGTGAACCGTTTTGTAATTGCCGACGCTTCGCTGTGTATTGGCTGCCATACCTGTGAAGCCGCCTGCGCCGAGACGCACCGCGCGCAGGGGTTGCAGGCGATGCCGCGACTGCGTGTGATGCGTAACGAAAATGAATCTGCGCCGCAGCAGTGCCACCACTGTGAAGATGCGCCCTGTGCGGGCGTTTGCCCGGTCAACGCGATTAACCGTGTGGAGGGCGCGGTGCAGCTTAATGAAAGTCTGTGCGTGAGCTGCAAATTGTGCGCGATTGCCTGTCCGTTTGGCGCTATCGAGTTTTCCGGTAGCCGCCCGCTGGATATTCCCGCCAACGTCAACTCGCCAAAAGCGCCCGCCGCACCGCCAGCGCCTGCGCGCGTCAGCTCGCTGCTGGACTGGGTGCCGGGCGTGCGGGCTATCGCCGTGAAGTGCGATCTCTGCCATTTCGATGAGCAAGGTCCGGCCTGCGTACGCATGTGTCCGACCAAGGCATTGCACCTGGTGAATAACCGCGATCTTGCCCTCGCCAGCCGACGCAAACGCGAACTTACCCTTACCACTGACTACGGCGATTTATCGCTGTTTCAGTCGCAAAACCGGAGTGCGAAATGACGATCCTCTCTTTGTTAAGTGACGCCATCGCGGTGCTGGTGTGCGCGGCGGCGCTGGCGTATCTGTTTACACCGGCGAAAGCGCTCAGCGGTCTGCTCGCCGGGCTTGGCGGTACGGTAGGTTGCGTGATGGCAACGGCGGCAGGTGGGATGGCGCTGCTGGGGGGGCACTCCGTCAGTGGAACGATCCCCCTTATCCAGTATCAGGTGCTGGTCACGCCGTTAAGTGCGGTCTGGCTGATTACGCTGGGCGTGTGCGGCGGTTTCACCAGCCTCTATAACATCCAGTGGCATCGCCACGATGCGGTAAAAGCCAACGGTCTGCTGATCAATTTGCTGATGGCCGCTGCGCTATGCGCAGTGAGTGCGGCGAATTTCGGTGCGCTGGTGGTGATGGTGGAGATCATGGCGCTCAGCGCGGTATTTCTCACCGGCTGCAGTGAGTCTGGCAAGCTGTGGTTCGCCATGGGACGCTTGGGCACGGCGCTGCTGGCGATAGCCTGCTGGCTGTTATGGCAACGCTATCACACACTGAGTTTGCTGCTACTGAGTGCGCAAACACCCGACAGCGATATCTGGCTGCTGGGGGTGATAGGTTTTGGTTTGCTGGCGGGGATCATTCCACTGCACGCCTGGGCACCGCAGGCGCATGCTAATGCGCCGGCTCCGGCCGCCGCGCTGTTTTCCACCGTGGTGATGAAAATCGGTCTGTTCGGCATTCTCAGTCTGTCGCTGCTCGGCGGCCAGCCACCGCTCTGGTGGGGCGTACTGCTGCTGGTGCTTGGCATGGTCACGGCCTTTGTCGGCGGGCTGTATGCGCTGATGGAGCATAACATTCAGCGCCTGCTGGCGTACCACACGCTGGAGAACATCGGCATTATCCTGCTCGGCCTTGGCGCAGGTGTCACCGGCCTGGCGTTACGGCAACCGGCGCTGATTGCGCTGGGGCTGACGGGCGGTTTGTACCATCTGTTCAATCACAGCCTGTTTAAAAGCACGCTGTTCCTGGGCGCGGGCGCACTGTGGTTTGGCACCGGCTACCGCGACATTGAAAAACTGGGCGGCATCGGTAAGCGCATGCCGGTTATCTCGCTGGCAATGCTGGTGGGGCTGATGGCGATGGCGGCACTGCCGCCGCTCAACGGTTTTGCCGGTGAGTGGGTGATTTATCAATCCTTCTTCCGTTTAAGTGCCAGCGGCGTGTTTTCTCTGCAACTGATAGGGCCGCTGCTGGCCGTCGGTCTGGCCATCACCGGCGCACTGGCGGTGATGTGTATGGCAAAAGTCTATGGTGTGACCTTCCTTGGCGCGCCGCGTACGCCGCAGGCAGAAAACCCGCAGCCTGTTCCGTGGCTGATGACGATCTGTGTCGCCGGGCTGGCGTTGTGTTGCGTGGTGGGTGGTGTTGCTGCGCCCTGGCTGCTGCCGCGCCTGTTCGCGGCGGTACCGTTGCCGCTGCAAACCGCGAATACGCTGGTATCACCGCCGATGATGGCGCTGCTGTTGATCGCCACGCCGTTATTGCCGCTGCTGCTGATGATGCTGTTCAAAGGCGATCGCCTGCCAGCCCGTAGCCGGGGAACGGCATGGGTGTGCGGTTACGATCACGAAGCGTCGATGGTGGTGACGGCGCACGGTTTTGCTATGCCGGTTAAAGCCGCGTTTTCCCCGGTGCTGAAGCTGCGTAAATGGCTGGAGCCGACGCTGCCCATTCCTGGTTGGCGTGCCGATGCCGCGCCGCTGCTGTTCCGTCGTCTGGCGCTGATCGAGCTGGCGGTGCTGGTGGTCGTGGTGATTTCGCGAGGAGCCTGATGATGAGTTTTCTGTTTGCTTTACTGCAGGCGCTGGTGCTGTTTGCGTTTGCGCCGCTGCTTTCCGGTATCAGTCGTGTGGCGCGTGCGCGGTTGCACAACCGCCGCGGACCGGGGGTGCTGCAAGAGTACCGCGACCTGTTCAAATTACTCGGTCGGCAGAGCGTTGCTCCGGTGGCCTCCGGCTGGGTGTTTCGCCTGACGCCGTTTGTGATGACCGGCGTCATGCTGACCCTCGCCACGGCGTTGCCGGTGGTGACGATTGCGTCTCCGCTGCCAGCGCTGGGGGATTTGATCACGTTGATTTACCTCTTCGCCATTGCCCGCTTCTTTTTCGCTATCGCCGGGCTGGACACCGGCAGTCCGTTTACCGGGCTGGGTGCCAGTCGTGAAGCGATGCTTGGCGTGCTGGTGGAGCCGATCCTGCTGCTCGGGCTGTGGGTTGCGGCACTGGTGGCTGGATCAACCCATATCAGCACTATCACGTTTACCGTTTACCACTGGCCGCTGCATCACACTATTCCGCTGTTGCTGGCGCTGTGCGCCTGTGCTTTCGCCACCTTTATCGAGATGGGCAAGTTGCCTTTTGACCTCGCGGAAGCGGAGCAAGAGTTGCAGGAAGGGCCGTTGTCGGAATACAGCGGCAGCGGTTTTGCCGTACTGAAGTGGGGCATCAGTCTGAAACAGCTGGTGGTGCTGCAAATGTTTGTCGGCGTTTTTCTCCCTTGGGGGCAGATGAGCGATTTCAGCACCGCAGGTCTGTTGCTGGCGGTGGTGGTGGCGCTGGCGAAATGGATTGTGGGCGTCCTGGTGATTGCGCTGTTTGAAAACAGCATGGCGCGTTTGCGCTTCCTTGCCACGTCACGTGTGACCTGGGCCGGGTTTGGCGTCGCCTTTTTAGCGTTCGTCTCCTTACTGGCGACGTATTAAGAGAGTTTATGCATGTCTGAAGAAAAAATCGGTCAACACTATCTCGCCGCCCTGCACGAGAAATTTCCCGGTGTGGTGCTGGATGAAGCCTGGCAGACCAAAGACCAGCTTACTGTCACAGTGAAAGTGAACTATCTGCCAGAGGTCGTGGAGTTTCTGTATTACCAGCAGGGGGGCTGGCTCTCCGTGCTGTTTGGCAACGATGAACGCAAGCTGAACGGCCATTACGCTGTCTATTATGTGCTGTCGATGGAGCAGGGCGTGAAGTGCTGGATCACCGTGCGTGTGGAAGTCGACGCGCTGAAACCGGAGTACCCTTCCGTCACACCGCGTGTGCCTGCGGCAGTGTGGGGCGAGCGTGAAGTGCGCGATATGTACGGTTTGATGCCGGTCGGTTTACCGGATGAGCGCCGACTGGTGCTGCCGGATGACTGGCCGGATGAACTCTACCCGCTGCGTAAAGACAGTATGGATTATCGCCAGCGACCGGCACCGACCACCGATGCCGAAACCTATCAGTTTATTAACGAACTGGGTGATAAGAAAAACAACGTAGTGCCGATTGGCCCGTTACATGTCACCTCTGATGAACCTGGCCATTTCCGCCTGTTTGTCGACGGCGAAAACATTGTTGATGCGGATTACCGCCTGTTCTATGTCCACCGTGGTATGGAAAAACTGGCGGAAACCCGCATGGGCTACAACGAAGTTACCTTCCTTTCTGACAGGGTGTGCGGGATTTGCGGCTTTGCCCACAGCACCGCTTACACCACGTCGGTCGAGAACGCGATGGGTATCGTGGTGCCGGAGCGCGCGCAGATGATCCGCGCCATTTTGCTGGAGGTGGAACGTCTGCACTCGCACCTGTTGAACCTTGGGCTTGCCTGCCACTTTGTGGGCTTCGACTCCGGGTTTATGCAATTCTTCCGCGTGCGCGAAGCCTCAATGAAGATGGCGGAAATCCTGACCGGCGCGCGTAAAACCTATGGCCTCAACCTGATTGGCGGTATCCGTCGCGACATGCTGAAAGAGGACATGGTGCAGACGCGCCAGTTGGCCCAGCAGATGCGCCGTGATGTGATCGAATTGGTGGATGTGCTGATGAGTACGCCGAATATCGAGCAGCGCACCGTGGGTATTGGTCGCCTCGAGCCCCAGATCGCCCGCGATTTCAGTAACGTGGGGCCGATGGTGCGCGCCAGCGGCCACGCCCGCGACACCCGCGCCGATCATCCGTTTGTGGGTTATGGTCTGCTGCCGATGACCGTGCACAGCGAGCAGGGGTGCGATGTCATTTCGCGCCTGAAAGTGCGAATTAACGAAGTACTCAGCGCGCTGAACATGATTGATTACGGTCTGGATAACCTGCCCGGTGGCCCGCTGATGGTGGAAGGGTTTACCTATATTCCGCACCGTTTTGCGCTGGGCTTTGCTGAAGCGCCGCGTGGCGACGACATTCACTGGAGTATGACCGGCGACAACCAGAAGCTTTACCGCTGGCGCTGCCGTGCAGCGACCTACGCCAACTGGCCGACGCTGCGCTATATGCTGCGCGGTAATACCGTGTCCGACGCGCCGCTGATTATTGGTAGCCTCGACCCTTGCTACTCCTGTACCGACCGGATGACGGTGGTGGATGTTCGCAAGAAGAAAAGCAAAGTGGTGGCGTACAAAGAGCTGGAACGTTACGGGGTTGAGCGTAAGAACTCGCCGTTGAAATAGGTTCTGTTTTTTGACCCTCACCCTAACCCTCTCCCTGAAAGGGAGAGGGGATCGCCCCTCCGCCGTCTGTTTAAAGGGGGCCGGGCATTGCCCTCCTTAGGGAGAGACGTGGGGTGAGGCAACTGCCTGTCTCCCTTTCCCCTCCGGGGAGTGGAGTGAAGCAGGTGCTTTTCTCCCTCTCTCCTCCGGGGAGAGGGCCGGGGTGAGGGGATTCTCTTCCTGCCTGTCTTCTTTGGGGAGTGGGGTGGGGCAAGTGCTTTTCTCCCTCTCCCCTCCGGGGAGAGGGGCGGGGTGAGGGGATTCCGTTCCTGAAGGGGAGGAAAAATGAATACACCGCAGTGGAGCAACCATGTTTACCTTTATTAAAAAAGTGATCAAAACCGGCACCGCGACCACCGCTTATCCGCTGTCGCCAATGCCGGTGGATAAGAACTTTCGCGGCAAACCGCAGCACAATCCTCAGCAGTGTATTGGCTGTGCGGCATGTGTGAATGCCTGTCCGTCAAACGCGCTTACCGTAGAGACTGACCTCGCCACGGGCGAGCTGGCGTGGCAGTTCAACCTTGGGCGCTGCATCTTCTGCGGTCGCTGTGAAGAGGTGTGCCCGACGGCGGCGATCGCACTGTCGCAGGAGTACGAACTGGCGGTCTGGAGTAAGACCGATTTTTTACAGCAGTCGCGTTTTGAACTGTGCCAGTGTCGCGAGTGCGCCCGGCCTTTCGCGGTGCAAAAAGAGATCGATTACGCCATTGCACTGCTGGCGCATAACGGCGACAGCCGCGCCGAGCAGCACCGTGCCACGTTTGAAACCTGCCCGGACTGCAAGCGGCAGAAGTGCCTGGTGCCTTCCGATCGCATTGATTTGACCCGCCATATGAGAGAGGCCAGCTAATGAGCCAGCTATTAGGACCGCGCGATGCGGAGGGGATTCCGGTGCCGATGACGGTGGACGAGTCCATCGCCAGCATGAAAGCGTCACTGCTGAATAAAATCAAACGCTCCGCCTACGTTTATCGCGTTGACTGCGGCGGTTGTAACGGCTGCGAAATCGAGATTTTTGCGACGCTTTCTCCCCTGTTTGATGCGGAACGTTTTGGCATCAAAGTGGTGCCGTCGCCGCGTCATGCCGACATTCTGCTGTTTACCGGAGCGGTAACCCGCGCTATGCGCTCACCGGCGCTGCGTGCCTGGCAATCTGCGCCGGATCCCAAAATCTGTATCTCTTACGGCGCGTGCGGCAACAGCGGTGGTATCTTCCACGACCTGTACTGCGTCTGGGGCGGAACCGATCAAATCGTCCCGGTGGATGTGTATATTCCCGGTTGTCCGCCGACGCCCGCGGCCACACTGTATGGTTTCGCCATGGCGCTGGGGCTGTTGGAGCAGAAAATTCATGCCCGCACCCCCGGCGAGCAGGACGACCAACCGGCGGAAATTCTCCACCCATCGATGGTTCAGCCATTGCGCGTGAAAGTGGATCGCACGGCGCGCCGTCTGGCCGGTTACCGCTATGGTCGGCAGATTGCAGACGATTACCTGCGGTTACGCAGTGTCGGTGAGCATGAAGTGGTGCGCTGGCTGGCGCAGGAGAACGATCCGCGCCTTACCGAGATTGTCAGCCATCTCAACCAGGTGGTGCTGGAGGCGAAAATCTGATGGGCGAGTCGGTGGTCTTTAGCCAGTTACGGCGTAAGTTTGTTGATGAGAACGACAACGCTCCACAGCAGGCGCAACAGGTGGTCTACTACAGTCTGGCTATTGGCCACCATCTCGGGGTGATCGACTGTCTGGAGACGGCGCTGACCTGCCCGTGGGAAGACTATCTGGCGTGGATCGCTACGCTGGAGGCGGGGAGCGAAGCGCGGCGCAAAATGGAAGGTGTGCCGCGTTACGGTGAAATCGTGATTGAGAGCAGTCACGTTATGCTACTGGCGAAGGCGTTTGATCAGGCGCAGGCGCGGCAAAATGCGCAGCAACAGGCATGGAGCAAGGCGCTGCTGTCCATGTTGCATGATATTCATCTGGAGAGCGCCATCTATTTGATGGTAAGGAGACTACGTGACTGACGTGTTGTTGTGCGTGGGAAATAGCATGATGGGCGACGATGGCGCAGGCCCGCTGCTCGCTGAGATGTGTGCGGTAAACCCACCGGGAAACTGGAAGGTGATTGACGGCGGCAGCGCACCGGAAAACGATGTGGTGGCCATCCGTGAATTGCGCCCGTCGCGGTTGCTGATCGTGGATGCCACCGATATGGGGCTGAACCCTGGCGAAATCCGCGTGGTGGATCCGGATGACATTGCTGAAATGTTCCTGATGACCACCCACAATATGCCGTTGAACTACCTTATCGATCAGTTGAAAGAGGACATTGATGAGGTGATTTTTCTGGGTATCCAGCCGGATATTGTCGGTTTTTATTACCCGATGACGCCACCGGTGATGGCGGCAGTTGAAACCATTTACCAGCGACTGGCGGGCTGGGAAGGCAAAGGCGGTTTCGAGCCGCTCTAAATGTGCGCCGGTGAACCCGGCGCAGCGTTTCAGATTAGCGACGGCGTTTTTCCGTATGCATTACTTTGTCGCAGTCATCCAGCATCTCGCGGAGCGAGGCGTATTTGTTATCCTCATTTTCAACCATGCCGTAGGAATAGTTGATGTGATAATTCTTGCCTGACATCTCGTCCTGGGCATCCATCCGGGATTGCAGATCGAGCAAAAACGCATCCGCACTATTGGTTGTCGTATCCCCCAGTAATACCGCAAATTCACCGCCGCCGAGTCGCGCGACAATATCGTGATCTTTAAGGCATTTTGTCAGGTTGCTAGCGAAGTTTTTCACCACCGCATCGCCCTCTTTATTCCCCAGCAGCTCATTGATGGGTTTCAGATTATCGATGCTGAAATAGAGCAGGGTGCACCCTTTGTTGTGCTCTTTTAACCCGGCAAACCGTTTCTCGCCGCTGCGGTAAAAACCCCGGCTATTTTGCATGCCGGTGAGATTATCGGTCATCGCCATACTGAGTATTAAAAATTCATCTTCGACGAGAGCGGCAAAATCAAGCAGCGTGTCAATTTCAGATGAGGAGAACGGGCGGGGATAGGTATCGACAATACAGATGGTGCCTGCGATGGCGCCGTCCGGCAGCCGCACCGGGCAACCGGCATAAAAACGTACCCACGGGTCGCCGGTGACATGCGGATTCTTGGCAAAACGCGGATCAGCGAGCGTGTCTTTGACGATAAGCGCACCCTCTTCAAGAATGGCGTGCGCGCAAAACGATACGTTACGCGGCGTTTCGTCAGCATCAATGCCGACGTGGGACAGCAGCCATTGGCGTTCACGATCAAGCAGGCTGATGATCGCTATCGGCACATCGAAGGTGTTTTTCGCCATTCTGGTGAGTCGGTCAAAACGCTCATCGTCCTTTTTATCCAGCAAATCCATCATGTACAGCGAATTAAGCCGCTCATTTTCATTTATTGGCATGGCCGGGAATATCATAGTTAGTCCCTCGCTGAAGGTAGTCTTTTTAAGTGTAGACATTACTTATCGCGCTTGCGTTGCCATAACGTTATATATCCGTGGCTTGCCCCATTGTGCGGACGAAATCAATAAACGCCTGGAGCGGAGCGGGGATCAGCCGCCTGGAATTATAGTAGAGATAAGGGCCGTTAAAGGACAACCACCAGGGTTCAAGAATCGGGATCAGCGCACCGTTTTCCAGCGAGGGGCGCAGCCACTCTTCAAAAAGATAGACCAAGCCGCTACCCGCGATAGCGCTTTGTACCGCCAAATCCATCGCGCCACCAATGCTGACCACCAGCGAACCGTTCACCTGTACGCGAAACGGCTCTGCTTCGCCGCTAAACTCCCACTCGGCCATTACACCACTGGCGTAACGCCCGCGAATACAGTTGTGATGCACGAGATCCCGAGGGTGCTCAGGGCAACCATGCTGCTGCAGATAAGCCGCAGAGGCGGCTGCTGCAAAGCGCTGGCGACGCGGGCCGATGGGCAGCGCGACCATATCCTGCTCCAGACATTCGTCGTAGCGGATACCCGCATCGCAGCTGTCGCGAAAGATATCCAGTACATTGCTTTCCGCAATAATTTCCAGGCGAATATCAGGGTAGCGCGCGAGGAAATCCGGCACGATGGCCGGTAGCACCAGGCGTGTGGCGCTGACCGGCACATTCAGCCGTAAGGTGCCGCTGGGTGTCGTTCGGTAGCGGTTGATGGCGTCCAGTGCTGCATCCACTTCGGTCATGACAGGTTGCAGGCGCTCAATTAACATTTTGCCCGCTTCAGTCAGGGCGACGGTGCGCGTGGTGCGGTTAAAGAGCCGTACCCCCAGTTGTTGCTCGGCGCGGCGGACGGCGTCGCTCAGGCGGGAAGGGTTAGAGCCGGTGATGCGAGCGGCTTCGCGAAAGCCTCCGGCATTGGCGACCGCCACAATGGCGTTCAGCAGGGCAAAATCCAGCTTCATTGTTCGACAATCCGTACACTGTGTGTGAATTTCAGCAGATTGTTGCACAGCCGCAATGCTCCTACAATCTGTTTACTTTATGCACAGGAGGTATTCCATGTCTCAACCCACACTTACTTATCGTCTTGGCGATCGTCAGGTTGGTCGCCTGGGTTACGGCGCAATGCAGCTTGCAGGTCCTGGCGTGTTTGGCCCGCCAGCCGATGAAGCGAAAGCGCTTCAGGTGTTGCGTGATGTGATTGCCGCCGGCGTTCGCCATATCGACACCAGCGATTTTTATGGCCCCCACGTTACCAACAAATTGATTAAGCAGGCGCTGCATCCCTACCCGGATGATCTCTGTATCGTCACCAAAGTCGGGGCTCGCCGCGATGATAAAGCTAACTGGCTACCCGCGTTCAGTGCGGAAGAACTGACCCGTGCCGTCGAGGACAATCTGCGTAATCTCGGTCTGGAGGTGATAGAGGTCGTGAATCTGCGCTCGATGTTTGGTGTTCATGGCCCGGAAGAGGGTTCGCTGGAAGCGCCGCTGGAAACCTTGATCTCGCTGAAAGAGCGTGGCCTGATCCGCCATATCGGCCTGAGCAATGTGACGGCGAAACAGGTGGCGGATGCGCAGAAGATGACCCCTGTGGCCTGCGTGCAAAACCTTTATAACGTGGCAAACCGGGCGGACGATGCGTTGATCGATTCCCTTAACGAGCAGGGCATTGCGTTTGTGCCATTCTTCCCGCTGGGCGGTTTTACGCCATTGCAGGCCGGTGAGTTGAATGAAGTGGCGCAATCCCTTGGCGCAACGCCGATGCAGATCGCGCTGGCGTGGCTGCTGCAGCGTTCACCGAATATTCTGCTGATCCCCGGTACGTCCTCGCCGCAGCATTTACAGGAAAACCTGGCGAGCGCGAAGATAACGCTGCCGCCAGAAGCGCTGGAAAAACTGAACGGTATCGGCGCATAGCGGAAGAATAGCTGGTTTATCGCTGCAGGATAGCGAGAGAAAGGTCAGGTGTGTTTTTGGTAAAAACGAACGGAGAATGCCTCAGTGCATTCTCCGTTCGTATGAAATGAGGGGACTTTTTTAGCAGGGCAGCGAATGATTATTCTCGACTTGAGAACGCAACGAAAAAAGGGTTACGGGAAGGGCTGATGGAGAAGAAAAGCATTCTGCTGGCAACGCTATTTTTACTCGCTGGATGCCCGGGTTCCGGAGACAGGATGGTGCCGCGTACTGCGACCACGGTAGTCATTAACAACAATGCCGTCTGTGCTTTGTCAATAATGAAACCGGGAGAAAAAATGACAGGGGCGGTTATCTACAGTAAGGACCACGATCCGATATTCACGCGGTTTTATCATCATCCCCTCTATATAGAGCAGGGTGCATGCCTGCCGTTATTTGACGCTACCTTCAACGCCGGGACACGCTACTCCATCACATGGGAGGTGAGTTCCGCCGAAAAAGGGCTACACCTTATCACTGCGGATTTCACTCTTGCCGCTGGGGCTCAAGGGAATATCTCTTTGGCTCAATAAAAAAACAGACTTTACGGCTGAGGTATCCTGAAATCTTTCGCGATACCTCAGCAGTTTACCGGGCCTTTTTAGCACTCGCCACCGACTCCCGGCAAACCAGTTCGCCCTGATGGGCATTAAGGGTTTGCGCGTCCGGTTGCAGCAGCATCCCGACGGCATTGCGGATCATTTCATCCATGGGCACATGAATCGTGGTTAACGAGGGGTTGTAGTACTGACCAATGACCGAATCGTCAAACCCCGCCAGAGAAACATCCTGCGGTAGCCGTAATCCGGCCTCCTGACAGGCTTTCGCCACGCCAATCGCCATATCATCATTCGCCGCCAGGATGCAGGTAAACGGCACGTTGCGCGCCAGCAACTGCTGCGCCGCCTGATATCCACTGTCGATACTCCAACTACCACGCACGTGCAGTTGCGGATCAGGTTCAATGCCTGCCTTGCGCAGGGCATGACAATAACCCGCGAAACGGCTTTCGCCCGTCGGCGATCCCTCCGAACCCGCCACAAAGGCAATACGCCTGTGACCTTGCGCCAGCAGATGCGCCATCATTGTTTCACAATTTTGTTGATGATCGACAAAGACACACTGGCTGCGATGGCGGGGAAGTTCACGGTTGATCACCACGATCGGCGTCGTGTTGTGATCGATAATCTCATCGAGCTCATCCACAGAAAGGTACTTCGGGTAGATCATGATGCCTTCGCAACGTAGCGACAGCAGCAGGTTAATGGCATCGCGCTCTTCCTGCGCACTGTGCTTGCCGTCCGCCAGCACCAGTTGACGGCTAAAGCTCTCGCTGCTGGTTGCGGCGTGGTAAATCATGCTGGCGAAGAACGGGCCGTTATACAGCCCGTTGGTGATCACCAGCCCTATTGAGTTAGTCTTATTATTGGCAAGGTTACGGGCCAACTGATTCGGTCGATAGCCAGTATCGGCAATCGCCTGAAAAATACGGGCTTTCACTTCCTCTCGCACAAAGACTTTACCGTTCAGCGCCCGCGATACTGTCGCTTTTGATACGCCAGCCAGTCTGGCGACATCCAGTATCGTTACCATAATTCAACCTCACTCTTGTTATGATTAGCCCAGCGACATCAGCGGCTCCCCCACGGTGACCGTGCCCTGTGACTGATGGCGGGTCAGGGTGAATTCATCGCTGTTCACCACCAGCACCGGGGTTGTCAGGTCGTAGCCTTCCTGCTCAATGCGCTGTTTGTCGAATTCCAGCAGCGTGTCGCCCGCTGCAACTCTGTCGCCTTCTTTTACCCGTGGGGTAAAATGCCGTCCTTGCAAATTAACGGTATTGAGCCCGACATGGATCAGTAATTCCGCACCATTATCACATATCAGTCCCACGGCGTGATGAGAGTCGATCAATGTTGCGACCTGTGCATCACACGGGGCCACCACTTTACCTTCGTGCGGAATAATGGCAATGCCGTCGCCCAGCGCTTTGCCGGCAAAGGCTTCATCCGCCACACTTTCCAGCGCAATCACTTCACCTTTGATCGGGCTAAGCATCTGCACGGCGCCGACTTTCAGCACCGGGGTTTTTTCGTCTGGCGTCGTCTCTTCGATCGGATCGTCAAAGCCAACGAATTGCACCATCACAATGGTCAGCACAATGGCGGTTCCTGCGCCTGCCAGCTCGCCAATAAACGACATTGGCGCATCGGGGCTGATGGCATTCACCAGCGTAAACAGGCCCGGCAGCGCGGCATAGGCGTAATAGAGGCTACCAAACAGACTGGCCACCACCGCACCGATCGCGCCGCCAATGCAGCCGCAGATAAACGGTTTTTTAAAGCGCAGGGTCACGCCGTAAATGGCCGGTTCAGTAATACCAAAAATGGCGGTGACGCCCGCAGACAGGGAGGTGGCTTTCAGTTGCGTATTGCGGCTTTTGATAAATACGCCAAAGACTGCTGCCATCTGGCCGATCACCGCAATGGTTTGATAGGCCTGGAAGGAGTCATAGCCCTGGGTGTCGAAGTTGGCCATGATCACCGGGGTAATCCCCCAGTGCACACCGAAAATGACGATCACCTGCCAGACACCGCCGATAATCGCCGCCGCCAGCGCAGGAGCCGCATGGAACAGGGTGTTATAGCCGTGCGCGACGCCCAGCGCCGCCCAACTGGTGATGGGGCCAATCACGATAAGCGTCAGCGGGACAATCACCACAAAACAGAGTAGCGGTGTGAATAAGGGGCTGATGACCTCTGGCAGCCACTTTTCAACACGGCGTTCAAACCAGGAGAGCGCCCAGACGAGGAATAATGGTGGCAGGACCGACGAGGTGTAGACCGTTTCCGCCAACGGGAAGAAGAGAAATTTCACTTCGTTGCCGGCGGCGATCTTCCCGGCCATAGCGGTCCATTCCGGGTTAATCAGCGCGCAGCAGCAGAGCACGGCGATAAACGGGTTACATTTAAAATGGCGTGCAGCGGTGATGGCGATAAAGACCGGCAGGAAGGCAAACGGCGTCCACGACATAAAATTGAGTATCGCGAAGGTACCGGAAGTTTTGATCTCTGCATCGGCCAGACCCAGCAGGATCAGCAGGCCCTGTAAGATCCCCGCCGCAGCCAGAATATAGACGATCGGCGCAAACACGGCGGACATGGTGGCGATCACCGCATCCAGCCAGCGTGTTTTGGGCTGCTGCGCACCGTGTTCATTCTCTTTCACCATACCTGACAGGGCGTTAAACACATCGGCGACATGCGTTCCTATCACCACCTGGAACTGACCGCCGCTTTCCACGACCGCTATGACGCCGGGCAGGCTCTGGATGTGGGTTTTCGCGGTGGCGGGAGTATGGTTGAGCACCAGGCGCAGACGTGTGGCGCAGCGGGAGAAGGTGCTGATGTTCTCTTCGCCACCCACCTCCCGGAGGATATCACTCGCTAACTTATTGTAATCCCTGATAACGGCCATGTTCATTTACCTTTTATTATCGGAAACTGAGTAGGTGTAACTGGGTGAAACCGGTTTCATGCTAACCTGGTCATTACTCCATGCAACCGGTTTCATGGGATTCTGCGAGCTAAATCACTTCCCGATGGGGTCCGGCAACACCAGCAACCACATTTCGTTGCTGAGCGAAGCATTTCTTTGAAGGCTGCGTAAACTGGCGGCAAATACACAGAAGGAGTGAGCCGATGATTGCTGTACTGTTTGAAGCCGATGTCGCCGCAGAAGGGCAGGAGCGCTATTTGCAACTGGCCGCGGAGTTAAAGCCGCTACTGGTGGAAATCGACGGTTTTATCGCTATTGAACGGTTTCAAAGCCTGACCACCACAGGCAAGATTTTGTCGCTGTCGTGGTGGCGTGATGAAGCTGCAGTACTGGCCTGGAAACAAAATGTGCTGCACCAGGCCGCGCAGGCGGAGGGGCAGCGCGCAATTTTCTCGTTTTACCGTATCCGTGTGGCCCAGGTGCTGCGTGACTATTCATCGGAAAGCAGGAAACCAGGCCATGTATGATATTCACGTTATGCTTAACAATGCGCCCGGTGGGCTGGCGATGCTGGGTGAAACACTTGGCAAAAATGGCGTAGGCCTGGAAGGTGGCGGCGTATTCACCGTCGGTCGTGAAAGTCATGCGCACTTTCTGGTCGTGGAGGGGGAACGTGCCCGCCAGGTGCTGGCAGCTGCAGGCTTTATGGTGCTGCAGGTGACGCAGCCGGTGATCCGCAAGCTAAAGCAGGAACGTCCCGGTGAGTTAGGCGCGATAGCCCGCACGATCGCGAAAAATGGCATCAATATTCTCGTGCAGTACAGTGATCATGCTAACCGCCTGATCCTGCTGACGGATAACGACACCCTGACCCGTGAGGTCACGCAGCCCTGGAGTACAGAGGCACAATGAGTTTACCCGGTTTACAGCATTCACATGAGAGCGGCACAGCGCTGGAAGAGGCGCTGGCCGGTATTGCCAGCGCGATGTCCGACCCTTCGCGGGCGCGTATGCTCTGCGCGCTGATGGACGGGCGGGCTTGGACTGCAACCGAGCTGAGTTCGGTCGCGGATATTTCCGCATCTACCGCCAGCGCGCATCTGAACCGGTTGTTGAGCCATGGCCTGCTGGTCTGCGTTTCGCAGGGGCGACACCGCTACTACCGCCTGGCGGGGAGCGATGTCGCCGGGTTACTGGAAAATATGATGGGGGTGTCAATGCGCGGAGGGCGTGCGCTGGCGACCCGCACTCCGGTTGAACTGCGTCGCGCACGCACCTGCTACGATCACCTTGCCGGTGAAATCGCCGTCGACATTTATGAGTTTATGCAGCGCGAAGGCTGGGTAACGGACGAGGGCAGTGCCGTGACGGAACCGGGCAAACGCAAACTGGAAGCCCTGGGCGTAACGCTCGACCCGCGTACCCGGCGCAAACCCTGCTGCGCTTGCCTGGACTGGAGCGAGCGTCGTTTCCACCTTGGCGGCGATGCTGGCGCATCGTTGTTGATTGCCTTCGAACATAAAGGCTGGTTACGCAGAACGCCTGGCTACCGTGAAGTCACCGTGACAGACGAAGGCAAAAGCGCCCTCTTCAGAGTGTTTGGGGTCGGAGCCTGAAAGCACTTTCGTGGTTATTGATTAAGCATTCGCGCTTGAGTATATAGCCTTAAGGCTATACGGCCCCTTCACAGGGCCCCCGCTATAAGGGAGCGATAATGTGGCACGTTATAACGATTGCGCGTAAAGCCTGGCTGATTGTTCATGATCTGTCGTAATTGGGAGACATAAGCGAACCAGTTTAAAATACAGAGATGTCATTTTGACATCAGGAAAGGGCTGTATCAGGATAGAATCACGATGTGTTTTTATATAGAACATCACTCAGCCTTGATAAGGATATATTGTGGCAATTAAAAACTTTTATTTCTCGCAGATCGCTGACCTACGTATAGAAGGTGTCGGTATCCATGCTAGCTATTCCGTTAATTTAACCGTAACAGATGAAAATACACCCGGTGGTAAAAACGTTTCTGTCGCGGCCACTGGGAAAAGTAATGCGGCAAAAGCAGCTGGCAGCGGGAATCTTTTATTTTGGTGCAAAGTAAAAAATACGGTTGATAGTAAACTATATGTTTAGAACGAAAAAAAGGAGAGTATTGGGCGGTTGGCTTGGATGATGTTCCTATTGGGTCTGTATCTTTTTTTATGCCTAATTCAGTCCACAACAGCCCCTCCCTGGAGATAGAAGCCGGTTATTTTTATGACTCTGGCTACACGGGGACTGTTCCCCCGATACCCGGAAGTTTCAAACGTGTTATAAACCTGACACCTTTTCAAGGATAGAAGCCATGCGTTATCAAAACATTGTCATGCTGTTTATATTGTCCATCTTTAGCGTTAGTGTTACGGCGGGCGGCTATGCGGATAAGCCAACAGCACAGGCTTCTGAATTGTCGAAGAAATATGTCATGGCTGATGAAAGCGCTAAGCCATCGGTGCTTCAGGATTTTGACCATTTGGCTCGGGATAACCCGGACAATGTGAATGTCATCCGCAGCTATACCAGCATACTTTCATCTCGAGGAGAGTATGAAAAAGCGATTTCCTTGCTGGAGCCGGTCAATAAAGCGAGAAACAACCCCTCTCTGCTATTACAAGAATGCATGCTTAAGGACAGGATTAATGATGGCGATGCCGCTTGTTATAAACATGTCATCAGCCTGTCTGAACGTTCAGGTAGTGAAAATATGGACTATTTGATGGCGCTCTTTTTTACTGATGACGGCAGATTTGAGGCAGAGAAGAAAAAATTAGCAGCAAGCAATCCGTCATTGAGTCGCGATTTTGTCATCTTCGATCAGGATAAGCGGCAATTGCTACTGTCTCTGTATCCGTAAAGCCAATGCTTACCCGACCTGAAAATACGGCAGGCCGGGTAAGTCCCGAGCTTAGTCGAGATCTGCGCCGTTGCTGGCGATCACTTTTTTATACCACCAGAAGGATTTTTTGCGGCTGCGCGCCAACGAACCGTGACCGGCATCGTCGCGATCGACATAAACAAAACCATAGCGTTTGCTCATTTCGCCAGTAGAGGCAGACACCAAATCAATGCAGCCCCAGGTGGTGTAACCCATCACCGGGATGCCGTCTTCAATGGCGTCGCCCATTGCACGGATGTGTTCACGCAGATAACTGATGCGGTAATCATCTTCAATCTCTCCGCGGTCATTGAACTCATCTTTCGCGCCAAGCCCGTTTTCCACCAGGAACAGCGGTTTCTGGTAGCGGTCATACATCATGTTCATGGTGATGCGCAGCCCCAGCGGATCGATGCCCCAGCCCCATTCGCTCACTTCAATATGCGGATTGCGCAGTGACTTGACGATGTTCGCCGCGCTGGTGTTATTGGCGTTCATGTCCGCCGATGCGCAGCGCGAGGCGTAGTAGCTGAAAGAGACGAAATCGACGGTGTTTTTCAGGATCTCGTCATCACCTTGCTCTTTATGAATGGTGACGCCTTTTTCGCGGAACACGCGCGCCGCATAAACCGGGTAAGCGCCACGGGCCTGCACGTCGATAAAGAACAGATTTTCGCGGTCTTTTTCCAGCGCCATCCACACGTCGGCCGGTTTGCAGGAGTAGGGGTAGAAGTTACCTCCCGCCAGCATGCAACCCACCTGGTTTTGCGGGTTCACTTCATGGGCAATTTTCGTCGCCAGCGCGCTGGCAATCAGCTCATGGTGTGCGGCCTGGTATTTTACCTGGTCCTGATTTTCACCCTCTTCAAACACCAGCCCCGCACCAGAGAAGGGGCTGTGCAGCATGATGTTGATCTCGTTGAAGGTCAGCCAGTATTTCACCAGTCCATCAAACGCCTCGAAACAGGTGCGGGCATAACGGGTGAAGAACTCTACCATTTTACGGTTACGCCAGGAGCCATACTCCACCACCAGATGCATCGGTACATCAAAATGGCAGAGAGTGACCAGCGGTTCGATGTTGTACTTTTTGCACTCCTCAAACACCGCACGGTAGAAGGCAATGCCCTCCGGATTCGGTGTCAATTCATCACCGTCCGGGTAGAGACGGCTCCAGGCAATCGAGGTGCGAAACACCGTAAAGCCCATTTCCGCCATCAGTGCGATATCTTCTTTGTAGCGATGATAGAAATCGATCGCCTCGTGGCTCGGGTAATATTCGTCATCACGCAGTGCAAAGCGTTTTTCCTGACCGAGTTTTACCGGCAGGCGGTTAGCGCCGTGCGGGATCATATCGACGGTGGTTAACCCCTTACCGCCTTCCCGGAAGCCCCCTTCCGACTGGTTGGCGGCAAGCGCGCCGCCCCATAAGAATCCTTGCGGAAATACTGACATGCCTTACCTCGTTTCGTTAATCAGGCGCGTGCTTCTTTAACAGTAACCGGCTGCGCCGTCTGCGGTGTAGTTGTGGTTTCCACCGGAATATCTTCAAACCCAAGCAGTAGCGTCAGCACGAACGACAGCACCACCGCCAGCGCCATCACGCCAAACACCCAGACGATTGATATCGGGTTAGCCGGGTCGAAGAACTGTACGCTGGTAAACAACCCGGGTGCCGCCATGGAATGGCTGGCCAGCCCGGCAATACCTGCGACTGCACCGCAAATAAAGCCACTGATTAAGCTGGCGATCAGCGGGCGTTTCAGGCGCACCGCCACACCATACAGTGCCGGTTCAGAGATACCCGCCAGAATAGCGGAGGCGGCTGCCGCCATTGCGGTCTGGCGCAGTTCCGGGTTTTTCGTTTTCCATGCCACCGCTAAAGATGAACCACCCAGAGACAGGTTAGCGCCGATTTCAGACGGCATTACCATGCCTTCTTTGCCGGTTTCGGCGATGGTTTGAATAATGGTCGGCGTAAACACGCGGTGCATGCCTGTCATCACCAGCAGTGGCCACAGTGCGCCCATAATGGCGACGGAGAGCCAGCCGAGATAGCCGTGAATGGTATAGACCAGCGCGGAAATCGCGCTACCGATCCAGATGCCAAGCGGGCCAATTAACACAATGGCCAGTGGAGCGGCAATCAGCACAATCAGCATCGGTTTTAAGAAGTTTTTCGTCACCGCAGGCGTAATACGATCGACCCAGCGTTCGATATACGACAGACACCAGGTCATCACCAGTGCCGGGATCACCGTGTAGGTGTATTTCACGGCCGTCACCGGAATCAGCGCGAATTCAACATGCTCGCCCTGTGCGGCTTTTGCCATCAGGTCGATAAAGCTTGGATGCACCAGTACACCGGCAATCGCGATCGCCAGCGACATATTAGTTTTGAATTTGATGGCGGCGGACGCGGCGACCATCAGCGGCAGGAAGAAGAACGCGCCATCACCGATGACTGTCAAAATCGTCAGGGTGGAGGAGCCTTTCGGCAGTGCGCCGGACATTTCCAGCACCATCGCCAGCAGTTTCACCATCGAACCACCGATGATTGCCGGGATCAGTGGCGACATGGTGCCGATCAGCGCATCAAGAATGCCTGCGCCAATACGTTTAAGCGTCAGCTTCTGGGGAGAGTGCGTCTCTACCGGCTGCATATCCTGTGGCAACAAAGCCGTCACTTCCCGGAAAGCCTGAGACACGGTGTTGCCAATAATCACCTGACACTGGTTATCGTTGCGTACCACGCCCATCACGCCGCTGGTGTTTTTCAGCGTTTCACCGTCGATATGCGATGCGTCTTTGACCACAAAGCGCAGGCGCGTCATGCAGTGGGTTACGGCGGCGATATTCTCGACACCGCCCAGCGCGTTCACCACAGAGTGGGCCAGCGCCGCATAGTTCTTTGCCATCGGATTTTTATCCTGTTTTATCAATGAGGTACATTTTCATAGTGCGCTCTGGCGGCCATGAAACGCGAAATAGGTAACCGGTTCCACAAAATCATGATGAGTTTATTTGAGTCAGACAAGATCTAAATTTAACCACTTTCAAAAATCGTGATTACGATCACTATGAAGCGTTTCGCAGAAGTACCGTCTGCGGGTGTTAAGTGTTCCCATCATCCCGATGGCTGAAGTACACTTCGGCTCACGAGGTTTGTTGGGGAAAAAGATGGCGACAATGCTGGAAGTGGCAAAGCGGGCGGGTGTATCAAAAGCCACTGTGTCCCGTGTGCTGACAGGCAAGGGTTATGTGGGCGAAGAGACGAAGGCGCGCGTATTTCAGGCCATTGCGGAAAGCGGATATCGCCCGAATTTACTGGCCCGCAGCCTGGCAAGCAATAAAACCCAGACGCTGGGGTTGGTGGTCACCAACACCCTCTATCACGGCGTTTATTTTAGCGAACTGTTGTCTCATGCGGCGCGCATGACCGAAGACAAAGGGCGTCAGTTACTGCTGGCGGACGGTAAACACAGTGCGGAAGAAGAGCGGCAGGCGATTCAGTATTTACTCGACTTACGCTGCGACGCGATCATTATTTATCCGCGTTTTCTCAGTGTCGATGAGCTGGATGAGATAATTCAAAACCATTCGCAGCCTATTATGGTGCTTAATCGACGTTTGCGTAAAAACAGCAGTCACTGTGTTTATTCCGATCAAAAAGCGTCAAGCCAGAGCGCGGTATTACAATTAATCGCACAAGGACACCGGGAGATTGCGTTTATTACCGGCTCACTGGATTCTCCTACCGGTATTGAACGGTTATCCGGTTATAAAGATGCGCTGACTCAGCAGCATATTCCTGTACGTAATGAATTGATTGTGGAAGGGAAATGGACGCCGCTCAGTGGAGCAATGGGCGTACGAGAATTATTATCCCGCGGGGTTAGTTTTAGTGCGCTGGTGGCGAGCAATGATGATATGGCGATTGGCGCGATTAAACAGTTGCACGACAGCAAAATAGCTGTGCCGCAGCAGGTTTCAATTATTGGTTTTGATGATATCGCGATGGCGCCTTTTACCGTGCCGGCATTATCCAGCGTTAAAATTCCGGTGACCGAAATGGTGAAAGAGACAATTGATCGTCTGATCTTTATGCTTGATGGCGGCGATTTTAACTATCAACAAACGTTTCCTGGCGAATTAATGTTACGCGACTCACTGAGTGCCGGTCCCTACGCCTGATCTCGTCATCTGTCATCGTCACTTCTGTCGATGACAGATTCCTGCCGCTTCTCACTTCTTAAAAACCCATATATTACAGCGGCTTAAATATTGGCACGGTTTATGAATACTTCGGCGGGATAAGGCATATTGCTGGAGGAAACAATGAACCGATTTATCATGGCAGACGCTGCGAAATGCATTGGCTGCCGCACCTGTGAAGTGGCCTGCGTGGTTTCTCATCAGGAAAACCGGGACTGTGCGGCGCTCACCCCTGAGACATTTTTACCGCGCATTCACGTCATTAAAGGCGTCAACGTGTCGACGGCGGCTATCTGTCGTCAGTGCGAAGATGCCCCCTGTGCCAATGTCTGTCCGAATGGCGCAATCAGCCGCGATGAAGGTTTTGTGCATGTCATGCAGGAACGCTGCATTGGTTGCAAAACATGCGTGGTGGCGTGCCCGTATGGCGCAATGGAAGTGGTCGTGCGTCCAATTGTGCGCAACAGCGGCGCAGGTCTTAACGTGCATGCGGAAAAGGCCGAAGCCAACAAATGCGATTTGTGTCACCACAGTGAAACCGGTCCGGCCTGTATTCAGGCGTGCCCGACCAAGGCGCTGGTGTGTGTCGACCGCAACTTACTGGAACAGATGAGCGCGGAAAAACGCCGTCGCGCAGCGCTGGATGGCGCTGTGTCGCTGATGTTTTAACGCCTCTCACTTTCACTTTTAACAGGTCTGTTACTGATGAAAAAAATCACAAGTGTATGCCCATACTGCGGCGCGGGCTGCAAACTGAAACTGGTGGTGGACGGCGGGAAAATTATCCGTGCGGAAGCGGCCGACGGCAAAACCAACCAAAATGAACTCTGCCTGAAAGGGTATTACGGCTGGGACTTCCTTAACGATACCAAACTGCTGACTCCACGCCTGACGCAGCCGATGATCCGCTATGAACGCGGTGGCAAGTTTACCCCTGTTTCCTGGGAAGAAGCGATTCGCTACACCGCGCGCCGTCTGAGTGAAATCAAAGCGAAATATGGCCCGCGTTCGATTATGACCACCGGGTCGTCTCGCGGCACCGGGAATGAAACCAACTACGTGATGCAGAAATTTGCCCGTGGCGTCATCAACACCAATAACGTTGACTGCTGCGCGCGCGTTTGCCACGGTCCTTCCGTCGCCGGGTTGCAGGAAACCCTCGGCAACGGCGCAATGAGTAACTCCATCGGTGATATTGAAAACTCCCGCTGCCTGCTGGTGTTTGGTTATAACTGCGCTGACTCACACCCGATTGTGGCGCGCCGGGTGATCAAAGCCCGCCAGAAAGGGGCAAAAATCATCGTCTGCGATCCGCGTCGTATTGAAACCGCGCGTATTGCCGATCAGCACCTGCAACTGAAAAACGGCTGCAATATGGCGCTGGTCAATGCGTTTGGCTATGTGCTGCTGGAAGAAGAACTCTACGACAAAGATTATGTCGCCAGCTTTACCACCGGGCTGGATGAATACCGTGAAACGGTAAAAGACTACGCGCCGGAAGCGGTGGAACACCTGACAGGCGTACCAGCGAAACAGGTTCGCCAGGCAATGCGTACCTATGCCGCTGCACCATCTGCCACCATCATGTGGGGCATGGGGGTAACCCAGTTCGGCCAGGCGGTGGATGTGGTGAAAGGCCTTTCCAGCCTGGCACTCCTCACTGGCAACCTGGGGCGTGAACATGTAGGCGTGGGGCCGGTGCGTGGGCAGAATAACGTGCAGGGCGCGTGCGACATGGGCGTGATCCCGAATCAGTTCCCGGGTTACCAGAACGTGGTGGATGCCGATGTGCGGGCGAAATTCGCCAAAGCCTGGGGCATCGATGTGGCCGCCATGGACGATAAAGTCGGGGTGCGCATTACTGAGGTGCCGCATCTGGCGCTGGAAGGGAAGGTGAAAGCCTATTACATCATGGGTGAAGATCCGCTACAGACCGAAGCCGATCTTGGGCTGGTGCGTAAAGGGTTTGAAGCACTTGAGTTTGTGGTGGTGCAGGACATTTTTATGACCAAAACTGCCGAACAGGCGGATGTGCTGCTGCCCGCCACCTCCTGGGGTGAGCATGGTGGCGTCTTTACCTGTGCCGACCGTGGTTTCCAGCGTTTTGAAAAAGCCATTGAGCCGAAGTACAACGTCAAACGCGACTGGGAAATCATCAGCCTGATTGCCACGGAAATGGGCTACCCGATGCACTACGACAATAACCAGCAGATCTGGGATGAGCTGCGTGAACTCTGCCCACTGTTCTACGGTGTTACTTACGAAAAAATGGGTGACATGGGGCACGTACAATGGCCTTGTCCGACGCTTGATCATCCGGGTACGCCGTACCTGTATCAGAACAACAAGTTCGATACGCCTGACGGCAAAGGTCATCTGTTTGCGGCGCCATGGCGCGCACCGGCGGAACGTCCGGATGCCGACTTCCCACTGGTGTTGTGCACCGTGCGCGAAGTGGGTCACTACTCTTGCCGTTCAATGACCGGTAACTGCGCGGCGTTACAAACGCTCGCGGATGAGCCTGGCTTTGTGCAGATTAACCCTGCAGATGCGGAGGCGCTGGGTATCAAAGACAAGCAACTGGTGTGGGTGGAGTCCCGCCGTGGCAAAGTCATAACCCGCGCGGATGTGAATGAGCGTATCAACCATGGCAGTGTCTATATGACCTACCAGTGGTGGATTGGGGCCTGTAACGAACTGACGCAGGATAATTTGGATCCGATTTCGAAAACGCCGGAAACCAAATATTGCGCAGTACGGGTGAGTGCGATCAACGATCAGCGCTGGGCAGAGGAGTACACTCAGAGCACTTACCAACAGATGAAGACTCGCCTGCTGAATGCGGCGATGCAATGATGACATGACCAACAGCAACGGTGTCTGCTTACGCGTTTACGGAAAAGTTCAGGGGGTGGGTTTTCGCCCCTTTGTCTGGCAACTGGCGCAGCAGCTCGGGCTGAAAGGCGATGTCTGTAATGATGCGCAGGGTGTGGAGGTTCGTCTGCTTGGTGATGCGGACCAATTTCTCACCCTGTTGCAGCAACAATGCCCGCCGCTGGCACGTATTGATCGTGTGATTAGCACGGCATATCTCTGGCAACCCCTGCCGAATGATTTCACCATCCGCCACAGTGCCGGGGGGGCCATGAACACGCAGATTGTGCCGGATGCGGCAACCTGCCCCGCCTGTCTGGCGGAAATGAACGATCCCGCTGAGCGGCGCTTCCGTTATCCGTTTATCAACTGTACCCACTGTGGTCCACGTTTCACCATTATTCACGCCATGCCTTACGACCGTCCCTTTACGGTGATGTCGGCGTTTCCCCTGTGCCCGGCCTGTGAGTCGGAGTACCGCAACCCGTTGGACAGGCGCTTTCACGCCCAGCCGGTCGCCTGCCCGGATTGCGGCCCGCAGCTTGAGTGGTGCAGCGGCGCGCAGCAGGCTGAAGGCGAGGCGGCGTTGCAGGCGGCAGTGGCCCTCCTGCACAGCGGCGGTATTGTGGCGGTGAAAGGCGTGGGCGGGTTTCATCTGGCTTGTGATGCCACTAACCTGGCGGCGGTGCAGTTACTGCGTGCGCGCAAGCACCGTCCGGCAAAACCGCTGGCGGTCATGTTGCCGGGCACACGTGGTTTAACGGCGCAAGCCGTGACGTTACTCTCCACACCCGCTGCGCCGATTGTGCTGGTGGATAAAGCTGGCGTCAGCGGGTTATGCGAGGCGATTGCGCCCGGCCTTGATGAAGTCGGGGTGATGTTACCCGCCAACCCACTGCAACATTTGCTGGCGCAGGCGTTACAGCGCCCGCTGGTGATGACTTCCGGTAATCTCAGCGGCAGACCTCCGGCGATAACCAATGCGCAGGCGCTGGACGATCTGGCGGAGATCGCCGACGGCTTTTTACTGCATAACCGCGATATTGTGCAGCGGATGGATGATTCGGTGATGCGGGCGAATGGCGAAATGCTGCGCCGTTCCCGCGGCTATGTGCCGGACGCCATACCGTTGCCGGACGGGTTTGACGCCATTCCGCCGCTGCTGTGTCTTGGCGCGGACATGAAAAACACCTTCTGCCTGTTGCGTGGCAACAGCGCTGTGCCTGGGCAACATTTTGGCGACCTGACGGATGAAGGCGTGGAAGCGCAGTGGCGTAGCGCGCTGCGCCTGATGCAGGCTATCTATGACTTTACCCCACGGCAAGTGGTGGTGGATGCGCACCCAGGTTACCGCACCAGTCAGTGGGCTGAGAGTTACGATTTACCGGTACAGACCGTTTTACATCACCACGCGCATGCAGCCGCCTGTCTGGCGGAACACGGCTGGCCGCTGGAAGGGGGGGATGTGATAGCGGTGACGCTGGACGGTATTGGCATGGGCGCGGGCGGTGCGCTGTGGGGCGGTGAATGCCTGCGGGTGAATTATCGCGAATGCGAGCACCTGGGCGGCTTACCCGCCGTGGCGCTGCCGGGCGGCGATCTGGCGGCGCAACAGCCGTGGCGAAACCTGCTGGCACAGATGCTGGCATTTGTTCCGGACTGGCAGCACTACCCGGAATGCGCCGTGCTGGAGCGGCAGAACTGGCCGCTGCTGGCGCGGGCAATTGAGCGCGGCATTAATGCGCCGCTGGCGTCCTCCTGCGGGCGGCTGTTCGATGCAGTGGCCTGTGCCTTGGGCTGTGCGCCGCTGCATCTGAGCTATGAAGGGGAGGCGGCCTGTCAGTTGGAAGCGCTGGCTGCAAGCAGTGGTGCAGTCACGCATCCGGTGACGTTACCGTTGCGTGGGCGGCAGCTTGATCTGGCTGTGTTCTGGCGGCAATGGCTGAACTGGAAAGCCAGCCCGGCGGCACGGGCGTGGGCATTTCATGATGCGCTGGCGCATGGTATCGCCGCATTGGCGCGCCTGCATGCGGTGTCGCACGGTATAGAGACGCTGGTTTTCAGCGGCGGTGTACTGCATAACCGCCTGCTGAAAAACCGCTTACGGGTTTATTTGCCGCAATTCACCTTGCTGTTTCCGCATCAGTTGCCTGCGGGGGATGGGGCGATTGCCTTCGGCCAGGGGCTGGTGGCGGCGGCCCGCCTTACGCGGACAGCGCCTTCAGCAACGCGAACGCTTCTTTCATCCGATCTTCGCTGACCACAAAGGCGCGCAGTTTATCACCGGCATCCAGCCCTTTTGCCACCATGCCGTCGGCTTCGGTGGTGATATGCCAGCGCAGATCGCCCCGCGCCGTTTCCCCGGCCAGATGCAGGGGCATCATCGGCGTTTTCACTTTCACCAGCATGGGCGGTAGCACCAGCTGTGTGCTGCTGCCGGTGAGGTTTTTCGCCAGCGTCATGGCGCTGAGCTGGATCGGTTGCAGGAACGGCAGTACCCGGCCATTGATCTCTGCGCAATCCCCGAGGGCGTAAATATGCGGATCGCTGGTTTGCAGTGCACCGTCTACCACGATGCCACGGCCTGTCGCGATGCCCGCCGAGCGTGCCAGCGCGGTGTGCGGCGACAGGCCGGTGGCGGCAACGACTACATCGACCTCCAGATAGCGATCGTCATCAAGCTGCGCGCGTACGCCGCCACCGCTCTGTTCAAGGGACAATAAGCGGGATTTCAACAGCAGGCGTACGCCCATGGCGGTCAGGCAGTGTTGCAAACGTCCGCTGACTTCCGGCGGCATCAGAGACGGGAGAATGCTGCTGGCGTTATCCAGCACGGTGACGCTTTTCCCCGCGCGTTGAAAATCCATCGCCAGTTCGCAGCCAATCAGCCCTGCGCCAACGATTAATACGCGCTTTGCATCGCGCAATGATGTTTCACCGTCGCGGTACTCCTGCTGGCTGTTCAGGGTCAGCATCATGTCGCTACCCGGCAGCGGGGGCACGAATGCCGCCGCCCCGGTCGCCAGCACCAGCTTGTCGTATTGCCACTGTTTATCCGCGCTTTTCACCACTTGCGCCTGTGCATCAATGGCACTCACGCGAGTTTGCGGGAACATACGTAAATGGTACTGTTCGGCAAACTCCCCCGCCGACTGGCGGGTGAGATCGTCGGCGCGCTGGGCGAGACTGATGACATGGCTAAGATCCGGTTTGTTGTACTCCTCCATCCCATCGGCGGCAATGAGCGTTAGCGGGACGGCGCTGTCCAGTTTACGGATGTTTTTCACCAGCGTCCGGGCAGCAAAGCCCGAACCGATAATGACAATACCTGCGCTCATTTTGCCTCCGATGCCAGTTCGTCAAATACCTCTTTACCTAATGAACATTCCGGGCAGAGGAACATGTCCGGCACATCGCGCCACGGCGTACCCGGCGCAACATCCTGTAGCGGTTCGCCTTGTTGCGGATCGTAGATCCACTGACAGACGCTGCACTGCATGCGTGGGCCGAGTTCGGCAGCCGCTGCGGCGGCGCAAGCACAGGCCTGTTGTGCGCTGGCGGGCGGCGGATTCACGGCTTCCGGCAGCGGCGACAGCGCCCACTGGCGGGCAATATCGCGACCATGCTGGCGGCACACTTCCAGTGCGTCCAGATCCGGTCGCCATTTTGCTTTCAGGCTGACGGACATTTCAAAACCGGCGTCCTGCAAACGGGTGGAGAGACGGTCTACCGCACCACCACTCCAGCCATGGGAGCCAAAGGCGCTGGCGCGTTTATTGCGAAAACGCAGGCCGGTTATCTCTTCCACCAGTCCGGCAATTTTCGGCATCATCACGTTGTTCATGGTCGAGGTGCCAACCAGCACGCCTTTGGAACGGAAAACGTTGGTCAGAATGTCGTTTTTATCGCTGCGAGCAACGTTGAAAATTTTCACGGCGACACGCGGATCGACTTCGTTAATCCCCTGGGCAATCGCATCTGCCATCATGCGGGTGTTGTTGGACATGGTGTCGTAGAAAATCGTTATGCGATCTTCCTGATAGTCCGCCGCCCATTTCAGATACAGCTCGACAATTTGCGTCGGGTTATCGCGCCACACCACGCCATGCGAGGTGGCGATCATGTCCACCGGCAGGTTGAAACCGAGGATTTCAGTAATTTTCGGCGTTACCAGACGGCTGAATGGCGTGAGGATATTGGCGTAGTAACGCTGGCATTGTTCAAACAGTTCTGTTTGATCCACTTCATCGTTGAACAGACGTTCGTCGCAGTAATGCTGACCAAACGCGTCATTACTGAACAGCACTGCGTCGCCAGTCATGTAGGTCATCATGCTGTCTGGCCAGTGCAGCATGGGCGTTTCAACGAAGATAAGCTGTTTGCCGTTACCGATATCCAGCGAGTCGCCCGTTTTCACCACATTGAAATTCCACTCCGGGTGGTGGTGGTGGCCGTTAATGGAGTCGATGGCGTTGCCAGTGCAGTAAATCGGTGTATCCGGGATGTAGGACATCAGTTCTGTCAGCGCACCCGCATGATCTTCTTCCGCGTGGTTAATGACGATGTAATCGATCTTCTGCAGATCGATTTCACTGCGCAGGTTCTGCACAAACTCCCGGCTGAACTTATGATCGACGGTATCAATCAGTACGTTTTTGCCTTCGCGGATGAGATAACTGTTGTAGCTGCTGCCGCGCAGTGTTTTGTATTCCGTACCGTGAAAATCGCGCACTTCCCAGTCACGTTGCCCGACCCAGTGAATGTTGTTCTTTACATGAATAGCCATATCAAATGTCCTGTACTGTTTTCTTGAAAGCGATGCAGGACATATATCAATTAACGTGCCACTTTTTATATCATTGATTTTTATATTTTTTATTTTTATTGCTAAAAAATGATGGTCATAATGACTATGATAAAAATGGTCAATATGACACTATGCATTGTCAAAAAGACAGTGAGGTTAGCATGAGTTTTTCACTGAATGTACTGGCGGGGATCGCCATTGAGCTGCAAAGCGGTATTGGTCACGCGGATCGTTTCCAGCGGCTAATCACCACCCTGCGGCAGGTGCTGGAGTGTGATGCGTCAGCATTGTTGCGTTACCAGGCGCGACAGTTTATCCCGCTTGCTATTGACGGGCTGGCGCAGGATGTACTGGGGCGGCGTTTTACGCTGGAAGGGCATCCGCGGCTGGAGGCCATTGCCCGCGCCGGAGACGTGGTGCGATTCCCGGCGGACAGTGATTTGCCTGATCCTTACGATGGGCTGATCCCCGGTCAGGAGAGTCTGAAGGTACATGCCTGCGTGGGCCTGCCGTTATTTGCCGGACAGAACCTGATTGGTGCGCTGACGCTGGATGGTATGGCACCGGATCAGTTCGACACGTTCAGTGATGAAGAGTTGCGGCTGATTGCGGCGCTGGCGGCCGGGGCGCTGAACAATGCGCTGTTGATTGAGCAACTGGAGAGCCAGAATATGCTGCCGGGCGCGCCAGCCACTTTCGAGCAGGCGGCTAACAGCGAGATGATCGGGCTGTCGGCGGGGATCATGCAGTTAAAAAAAGAGATCGATATCGTGGCGGCCTCCGATCTCAATGTACTGATCAGCGGTGAAACCGGCACCGGTAAAGAGCTGGTGGCGAAAGCCATTCACGAAGGCTCGCCGCGTGCCGCCAGTCCGTTGATCTATCTGAACTGTGCTGCCTTGCCGGAAAGCGTGGCGGAAAGTGAGCTGTTTGGGCATGTGAAAGGGGCGTTTACCGGGGCTATCAGCAACCGTAGCGGTAAATTTGAGATGGCGGATAACGGTACGCTGTTTCTTGATGAGATTGGCGAGCTGTCGTTGTCGTTGCAGGCCAAACTGCTGCGTGTGTTGCAGTATGGCGATATTCAGCGGGTTGGCGACGATCGCAGTTTGCGCGTGGATGTGCGGGTACTGGCGGCGACTAACCGCGATCTGCGGGAAGAGGTGCTGGCCGGGCGTTTCCGCGCCGATCTGTTCCATCGGCTGAGCGTTTTTCCGCTCTCTGTGCCGCCGTTGCGCGAGCGCGGTGAGGATGTGGTCCTGCTGGCGGGGTATTTTTGCGAGCAGTGCCGCCTGCGGCTTGGGCTCGGGCGCGTGGTGCTAAGCCCTGGCGCACGGCATCATTTGTTGAGCTATCGCTGGCCGGGGAATGTGCGCGAACTGGAACATGCGATTCACCGGGCGATTGTGCTGGCGCGCGGGACGCAAAACCAGGCGGAAGTGGTGCTGGAAGCCCGTCATTTCGCGCTCAGTGATGAACCTGTACAGCCGGAACTTCTGCCGGAGTCATTGCCGGTTGGGCAGAATTTGCGTGATGCGACCGATGATTTCCAGCGTGCATTGATCGCCCGCGCGCTGGAGGAGCATGGCGGCAACTGGGCAGCCAGCGCGCGTGGGCTGGAGATGGACGTCGCCAACCTGCATCGGCTGGCGAAACGCCTGGGTCTGAAAAATTAGAGAATGCCGGCCTGGTAGAAGTCCTGCAGGTTGATAGCTCCCACCAGCACACCGGTATCATCCACCACCGGCGCGGCGGCGATTTTGCGCTGCATCAGGCGCTCTTTGGCATCAACTGCCCGGCTGTCTGCGGCAAGCGTAATACCGCCGTAGGTCATCGCTTTGCTGACCCCGGTGCTCAGCGCGCCACCCGCCACCAGCCAGCGACGTAGATCGCCGTCGGTAAAGACCCCCTGCACCCGGCGTTGTGCATCGCATACCGCAACCAGGCCTAAACCGGTGCGGCTCAGTTCCAGCATTGCCTCCATCACGCTGGTGGTCATCTGTACGTGCGGCACCTGTTCATCTTTGCGCATTAAATGATGCACTTTGTTCAGCAGGCGGGCGCCAAGCGCGCCAGCGGGATGCGAACGGGCAAAGTCTTCTTCATCAAAACCTCGCGCCTGCATGACCGCCATCGCCAGTGCGTCCCCCATCATCAGGGTGGTGACGGTGCTGGAGGTAGGGGCCAGGTGCATCGGGCAGGCTTCGCGCTCAACGGAAATATCCAGCACGGCATCGGCGGCCAGCGCCAGCGGCGAGCGGGGTTTGCCGGTCATTGCCAGCAGCGCGACGGATTTTTCTTCCAGACGTGGCAGGATCAGCTCCAGCTCTTTTGCCGAGCCGGAATAGGAGATGAACAGCATAATGTCACGGCTTTCAACCATGCCGAGATCACCGTGCAGCGCTTCTGCCGGGTGCACGAAAAAAGCAGGCGTGCCGGTGCTGGCAAGCGTGGCGGCAATTTTTTTACCAATGTGCCCGGACTTGCCGATGCCGGAAACGATCACTTTGCCGTTGCAGTTCAGCACCGTTTCCGCAGCGCGGACAAAATCCTCGCCCAGCCTTTCTGGCAGTCGGCTGGCTTCCTGCAACTCCAGCAGCAGGGTTTGACGACCCGCGTTAATCAATGACTCACTCATGCTGTTCTCCGGCAATGATCACTTCGACCCCTTTCTCTTCCAGTGCGGTGCGGACGTCTGCCGGGATCCCGGCGTCGGTAATCAGTTTATCGACGCTCTCCAGGCTACAGACAACGTTGGGGCTTTTGCGGCCGAATTTAGAGGAGTCCGCCATCAGGATCACCTCGCGGGCAGCGTTGCACATGGCTTTGCTGACGGTGAAGACCTCATTGAAGGTGGTGACGCCGGCATTCAAATCAATACCGTCCGTGCCCATAAACAGTTTGTCGAAACTGAAATGCTCAAAGGCGTTTTCCGCCAGTTGACCGTGGAATGAGGCGGATTTTTTGCGGAAGGTACCGCCAGGCATGAGGATGGTTTGTTCGTTATCCAGCTCTGACAGCGCGTTTACAATGTGCAGGCTGTTGGTCATGACGGTGATGTTGTTGAAGTGGCTGAGCAGCGGCACCATTTGCAGCACGGTACTGCCCGCGTCAAGAATGATGGAATCGCCATCGTGGATGTAGGTGACGGCCGTTTCGGCAATCAGCCCCTTCTGTACGGTGTTGATCAGCGTTTTGTGATCGATAGGGGGATCGGCTTCGTCTTTATTAAGCACCACACCGCCATAGGTGCGGATCACGGCACCGGAATGCTCCAGCGCAACTAAATCCTTACGAATGGTCGTCCCTGTGGTGTCGAAGTGGTATGCCAGCTCTTCAACAGAACACTTTCCCTGCTTTTGCAGATGCTCAAGAATAGCCGCCTGACGCTGACGTGGTTTCATTGGCGCTGATTTCCTGCGTTACGTTGCGAAATGATAATTTCGCAAGCTAATAGCGTTCACAACGAAATTATCAATGTTTCATTTTAAGCGCTAATAATAGAGCATTCTGACAGCCAGGATCATGGGGAAAGATCACATCAGGCTCTAATTCCTCGCGTTTTAAGCCAATTAAACGGTCGATTTTCGCCGGACGCGCGAATACGGTGATGCCGCGCATCAACAGTGTGTCGCTGACGCGGTCCTGTTTATCAAAGGCCACGGCCAGTACCACACGGGGTTTAAAGCGCCCGCCCGAACGGCCAACGCCGACCCGCCCGCGCTGGCACAGTGCGTCGAACGCGTGATTGAACTGACGAATTTGCCAGCCGCCAAGGGCAAGCTGGCTTAACCAGGCAATAACGGCCAGGGTGATCAGGGCTGAAACCATCATGTTCTCCTTTATATCGGTGCCAGAGGGCGGTTAATGCCTTATCCGGCCTGTAATCAGGCCGGATAAGGGTAATCATCAGAACATCACCTGCCCGCCGGTAACGTTAATCGATTGGCCGGTGCAGTAAGAGGCTTTGGCGCTGGCGTAAAACATCAGCACATTCAGCACATCCTGATAGTCGCAACCGCGTTTCAACGGCACTTTATCCACATAGAACTGCTCCACCTCCTCGGCAGGAATGCCGAGTTTGCTGGCGTACTGTGGAATAAGTGACTGGAACATAGGAGATTTCAACAGGTTGCCCAGCATCAGCGCGTGCACAGTAATCCCGTACTCTGCCAGATCCAGCGCCAGTGATTGCGTTAGCCCGACGCCGCCGAATTTTGCCGCGCTATAGCCAGAGTTGTGTTTGCTGCCCACTTTGCCAGATTTTGAGTTGATCTGGATAATGCGGCCCTGGATGCCATCGCGGATCATCAGTCTGGCGAACTCGCGGGCGCACAGGAAGTAGCCCACCAGATTCACCTGTAATGAACGGTCGAAATCGCCCAGCGAGAAGTCGCTGATAAATGCCGCCTTGGCGATACCGGCGCTGTAGACCAGCAGATCCACACGACCAAAGATCTCATCCACACCGCGTGCCAGCGCCAGTACGCTCTGTTCGCTGGTGGCGTCGGCGCCAAATCCGTAGGCCATGCCTTCACCAAACTCGCTGTTGATCTCCTGGGCGACATTGGCCGCTTTATCACTCTGAATATCCACGACCGCGACGCGGTACCCTTCTGCGGCAAGCCCACGGCAGAGGAACGCCCCAAGGGTTTGTCCCCCGCCAATGACAACGGCAACCTGTTTCATATAGTTCTCCTTACGACTTAAGCGACAAATTTCAAAATGCAACCGGGGGCGATATCGTGCGGCGTTACGCCATCAACATGCACCGTTCCGGGGTATTCGGCCTGCGTCTGTCCATCGAAACGCAGGGTGATATGGCCCAGCTCACGCAGATTCTGCTCCGCCACATCGCCAACCGCCGTGACCGGATAATGCTGCTCGCCCAGCATGAATTCCGCGCCCGGACGCAGCACGCCAGACAACTCGCCGTGGTTGTGAATAAAGCAGAACTCCGCCACATCCGCAGGCGCACCTTCACGAAAGGTAATCAGCATGTTGTCGCTGAGCGCGTCGGCTGCGCAGTCGCCGATATGGGTAATGGTGGTCTGGTAAATCACCTTCATGGCACACCTCTTATTGATAAATGAAACCCGATACGAACCAGGCAATCAGCACCGTGGGCGCACCGGTTAAAAAGCGACTAACCAGTACGGAAGGAACGCCGACACGGACGGTGTCCTGGCGAGCTTCTGCCAGCGACAGGCCTACCGGGATAAAGTCGCAAGCGGCCTGTGCGTTAATGGCGAACAGCGCGGGCAGGGCGAGATGCGGCGGAATGTTTCCCTGGCCGATTTGTACACCGATAAGCACGCCAATGACCTGTGCGATAACGGCCCCTGGGCCGAGGAACGGCGATAGCAGCGGGAAAGAACAGATGAGCGCCAGTGTTACCAGGCCGAGTGGATGGCTGGCGAGCGGCGCGAGACCGTGGGCGATCCAGTCGCCCAGACCGGACGCCATAATGATGCCGATCAGCGCCGAGACGAAGGCCATAAACGGCAGGATAGTTTTCAGTACGGTATCAATGGTGTCGCGCCCGGCCTGAAACAGAACGGCGACCGCTGAACCCATGCCCATCCCTACTTTGGCCAGCAAACCGTCGCTCTGCTCGGTGATCTTTTTACTGGTGTCATAGTCACGTTGCCGCGGCTGTTGCGGCTGCCGCGATGGCGTTGTGCTGTCGGCTTCTCCCTGTAGGAAGATATTTTCCTCTTTCACGCCAGAGACATAGATATCTTCCATGATGTACTGCGCCAGCGGACCCGATTTGCCGGTTGCGTGAATATTGACGGTCGGGATACGGCGTTTCGGATAGATACCGCAGCGCAGCGTTCCGCCACAGTCAATCACCGCAACACCGATCTCAGATTCCGGTGGCTCGCCCTCTTTAAAGCCGTCCACTGCTTGCCAGCCAGTCAGTTGCGCCAGTTTGTCAACAATGGCAGGGCGTGTGCCTGCGGTGATATAGACGATTTTCTTGTCGCTGCTGGCATCGAGATGCAACGGGCCGCCCCAGCCGCCAGCGCCTTTTTCAATAACGATACGACTCATGATGTAGCTCCAGCGAGTTGGACGTTTTGTTCAAGTTGGATACCCATTTTTTTCTCGAAAATAGCGGTCGTGAGGTCCGTTATCCAGCCACGGAAGAAGTTGGTCACCAGACCCACCAACAGGTAACTCACTGCCAGCGGACCAAGCGGCAGGCCCAGCGTGGTCAGGCCGTTGGCGATGCCAAGGTAAACAAACAGTTCGCCGGGGTTGATATGCGGGAATAACCCGTTCATCGAGTGGCAGCTATACGATGCGGCGGCGTAATAGCTGGGTTTGTACTTCTCTGGCATAAACCGCCCGAGACTGAGCGTCATCGGGTTACAAAACACAAAGGTGCCAATACACGGTAAAAGCAGATAACGGGCAATCGGATTGCCCGCACAGCGTTGGGCAAATTTTTCGATACGGTGTTGGCCAATAAAGTTGATGAGTGCGTTCATGATCACCAACAGGCTTATCAGCAGCGGCAGAATACCGGTCACCATGCCGGTAAAGACCTCTCCGCCTTTCTGAAACAGCCCGATGAACCACTCGGCACCATGCGTAATGGTTTCCATTGTTCTCTCCTGTAGGGGTGTCGTTTTGTTGTTTAACCGTGCACTATCATAATCATTATGAAAGGTTGAAATGTGTTATTTAGATCTCGTTATGAAAGAAAAAATGATCATTGTGAAAGATATTGCGAGGAGGGACGGTTTTAAATGAATGCGCAATAGCAGGATGAAAAGTGAAGTGCGATCGTGCGCGCAGGCGTTATGGCGCTTCCTTGTCGGTGGTCAGATGCTTTACCATACTTGCTCCTGGCTGAATTCGTTTAAAATGGATGTCCCATGTTGAAGCGTTGTTACGCAGCGTTGCTGCCTGCGTTTGTCGTGCTCTGTGCCTGTAGCAGTAAACCCCCCCTTGCCGAAACCCCACAGACTGCATCGCCGCCTGCGCCGTCCGGCGGGTTTTTGCTGGCACCGCAGCACAATGTTGTGATGACCGGGGGCGATTTTGCCAATAACCCGGCGGCAGAGCGGTTTATTGATCAGATGGTGAGCAAGCACGGTTTTGACCGCCAGCAACTGCATGAAATTATCTCGCAGGCAAAACGCCTGGATTACGTCTTGCGCCTGATGGACAAGCAAGCGCCGACCACCGCTGGGCCGAGTGGGCCAAATGGTGCCTGGCTGCGTTATCGCAAGCAGTTTATTACCCCGGATAACGTGCAAAACGGCGTGGCATTCTGGAATCAATACGAAGATGCGCTGAACCGCGCATGGATGGTGTACGGCGTTCCGCCAGAGGTCATTGTCGGCATTATTGGCGTGGAAACCCGCTGGGGCAGAGTGATGGGCAAAACCCGTATTCTGGATGGTCTGGCGACACTGGCTTTTGACTATCCGCGCCGTGCGGATTACTTTGCCGGCGAGCTGGAAACGTTCTTGTTGATGGCGCGTGACGAAAGCGATGACCCGCTTGAGTTGAAAGGCTCTTTTGCCGGCGCAATGGGCTACGGCCAGTTTATGCCATCCTCCTACAAGCAGTTTGCCGTGGATTTTAATGGTGACGGGCACATTAACTTGTGGGATCCGGTGGATGCCATTGGCAGCGTGGCCAACTACTTCAAACAGCATGGCTGGGTGAAAGGCGATCTGGTCGCCGTTCCGGCTAACGGTCAGGCTCCGGGGCTGGAAAACGGCTTTAAAACCAACTACAGCATCGGGCAACTGGCATCTGCCGGGTTAACACCGCAGCAGCCGCTGGGCACACATCAGCAGGCCAGCTTGCTGCGCCTGGATGTGGGTACTGGTTATGAGTACTGGTACGGTTTACCCAACTTCTACACCATCACCCGTTACAACCACAGCACCCACTACGCAATGGCAGTCTGGCAGCTCGGCCAGGCAGTTGCGCTGGCACGGGTTCGCTAATTCAGCGCCCCTCCTGTGGGAGGGGACTGAAACATTTCGACGCATTCCCGTTTCGCCTACCCGTTTACTTCATTATCACTTCCGATTATTGTTACGTTATAACATATGAGGTGAGTGAATGATTCCCGTAACCCTGTTTTCCCTTTCCGCCACGACGCGGCTACTGCTGGCGGCGGTGTTATTGCTGGTGCTCTGGCTGCTGACTTGTTGGGCGGTGGCGCTGCCATGATTGAACTTGACCACCTGGTGGCTGGCTATGACAGGCAGGCGATTACCCCGGCACTGTGCGGCCGGGTAGTGCGCGGCAGCATGACTGCCATCGTTGGCGCAAATGGCTGTGGTAAATCGACACTTCTGAAAACCCTGGCGGGATTTTTACCGCCGGTCAGCGGTGTGCTGCGCTGGCCGGAGCGGCGTCCTGTCATTGGCTGGTTGGCGCAGCGCCATGCGCTGGAATCACAGTTCCCGGTGACGGTGCAGGAGGTGGTGAGCATGGGCTGCTGGCCGCGTATTTCATTGTTTCGCGGGCTGAACCGTGCAGCCCGCAGCCGTGTGGCGCAAGGGCTTGAGCGTGTCGGGCTAACAGCAATGGCGCGGGAAACGATCGATACACTCTCTGGCGGGCAGTTTCAGCGCATGTTGTTTGCCCGTGTTTGGGTGCAAAACGCGCCGTTGGTGATGCTTGATGAGCCTTTTACCGGCATTGATGAGGCGACGTCTCAGATACTGATGGAGCAGATTGTTGATATGCATTGCAGTGGGCAAACCATTCTGGCGGTACTCCACGACAGCGAGCGTGTCGCGCGTTATTTCCCGCAAACCTTGCGGCTTGGCGAGCAACAACCGCTGTGGGGTGCAACACACACCGCACCGCTGCAAACAGAGGTCTGCAGCGCATGATCTGGCATCTCTTTTTTCAGCCTTTTATTGAATTTGGCTTTATGCGCCGCGCGCTGGTGGTGTGCATGGCGTTATCGGTTAGCACTACGGCGCTGGGTGTTTTTCTGCTGTTGCGGCGCATGAGCCTGATGGGGGATGCATTATCACATGCGATTTTGCCGGGTGTTGCAGTGGGGTATCTGCTTAATGGCATGTCGCTGCTGGCCATGAGTATTGGCGGGTTTATCGCCGGGATTGTCGTGGCGCTGGTGGCAGGTTGGGTTAGCCGCCGTACGCCTCTGAAAGAGGATGCCAGTTTCGCCGGTTTCTACCTTGGTTCATTGGCACTTGGCGTGACGCTGGTGTCGTTGCGCGGCTCCAGTGTTGATCTGCTGCATCTGCTGTTTGGTTCAATTCTGGCAGTGGACAACGATGCCGCGCTGTTTGTTGCCGGGGTTGCCAGCCTGACGCTGGTGGTGCTGGCGTTGGGTTACCGTGGCCTGGTCAGTGAGGCCTTCGATAGCGCCTTTTTGCAGGTTAATGCGCCCCGAGTGCCTGGTATGTTCCACGGGCTATTTCTGGCGTTGCTGGTGCTGAACCTGGTAGCCGGATTTCAGGTACTGGGCACCTTAATGGCGGTTGGGGTGATGATGCTACCCGCTGTGGCGGCTCGCTGCTGGGCGCGTACCTTAGCGGGATTGTTATTGCTGGCGGCTGCTATCGGCGCGGTCTGTGCCTGGTTGGGATTAAGTTTGTCCTGGAGCGCGGGCTTACCTGCCGGTCCGTCGATTGTGCTGACGGCCAGCCTTATCTTCTTTTTTTCCATTTTATTCGGTACGCGCAGCGGGCTGGCTCACAGCCTGCGCACACTGTTAACTTAGCAAGGGGAAATGATGAAACGTACAGGGGTGATACTGGCGCTCGTGTTGAGCGTAATCGCGCAGGGGGCAATGGCAAAAACCCTCAATGTGGTGACCAGCTTTTCGATTCTTGGCGATATCACGCAGCAGGTGGGAGGCGATCATGTCAAGGTGACGACGCTAGTCGGGCCAGATGGTGATCCACACACTTTTGAACCGTCGGCGAAAGATAGCGCATTGCTTAACAAAGCCGATGTGGTCGTGGTCAACGGACTCGGGCTGGAAGGCTGGCTGGACAGGCTGGTTAAAGCGTCTGGCTTCAAAGGCCAGCTTGTTGTGGCGTCCACGGGGGTTACAACCCATACGCTGGAAGAAGATGGCGCAACAGTGACCGACCCGCATGCGTGGAACAGCGCGGCTAATGGCGCACTCTATGCGCAAAATATTCTTGCTGCGCTGGTGAAAGCCGACCCGGCTGATGAAGCGGCATTCAACGCATCAGGTCAGCGCTATATCGCGGAGTTGAAACAACTGGATAGCTGGGCAAAAGCGCGTTTTAGCGCTATTCCGCAAGCGAAGCGTAAAGTACTGACCAGTCACGACGCGTTCGGCTACTTTGCCCGTGCTTATGACGTTGAATTTATGGCACCGCAGGGGCTCTCTTCTGAAAGCGAGGCCAGCGCGGCGCAGGTGGCGTCATTGATCCAACAGATCAAAGCCGATGGTGTAAAAGTGTGGTTTATGGAAAATCAGCTGGATCCGCGCCTGGTGAAACAGATCGCCAGCGCTACGGGCGCGCAACCGGGCGGCGAACTCTACCCGGAAGCGTTGAGTGCCAAAGGGGGTGTGGCGGATACCTACCAGAAAGCATTCCGTCATAATGTTGATACCATCGCGAATAGCATGAAATAACCTCGCATGACCGGATGGCGCGCCCGGACGTTGCCATCCAGTCATGTTACGTTTGCCGGAGGCGCGCGCCGCTAACCGCATCAGGCAAATATTTCTGAAGCCTCCTCGTAAATTCGTTAACCCATCCCCATCTTTGTGCTGAAAGTGGTATCTTTTCCGCCACGATTTTTTGACGCACGGGAGCCATCATGACGGACAGTGAATTAATGCAACTGAGCGAACGTGTCGGGCGGGCGCTGCAGGCGCGCGGCGCTACGCTTACGACCGCTGAATCCTGCACGGGCGGGTGGATCGCGAAAGCGATCACCGATATTGCCGGCAGCTCCGCCTGGTTTGAGCGCGGCTTTGTCACCTACAGTAATGAAGCGAAATCGCAAATGATCGGCGTACAGGACGCCACGCTGGAAGCGCACGGCGCGGTCAGCGAGCCGGTGGTGGTGGAAATGGCGATTGGTGCGTTGAAAGCCGCGCGAGCCGATTTCGCGGTGTCGGTCAGCGGTATTGCCGGGCCGGACGGCGGCAGCGAGTCGAAACCGGTTGGCACCGTCTGGTTTGGTTTCGCCAGCGCGCGCGGAGAAGGGATCACCCGACGCGAATGTTTCCAGGGGGATCGTGAAGCAGTGCGCCGGCAGGCGACGGCTTATGCGTTGCAAACCCTGTGGCAACATTTTCTACAAAACACTTGATACTGTATGACTATACAGTATAATTGCCACAACAAAACAGTAATTCACGGCGGGGCGTAACGCGCTTCACTCTGCATGACAGGAGTAATCATGGCTATCGACGAAAACAAACAAAAGGCGCTTGCAGCCGCACTGGGTCAGATCGAAAAGCAATTCGGTAAAGGCTCCATCATGCGTCTGGGTGAAGACCGTTCCATGGATGTGGAAACCATCTCTACCGGCTCGCTCTCTCTTGATATCGCACTGGGTGCTGGCGGTTTGCCGATGGGGCGTATCGTCGAAATTTACGGGCCAGAATCTTCCGGTAAAACCACCCTGACGCTGCAGGTGATTGCCGCCGCGCAGCGCGAAGGTAAAACCTGTGCGTTTATCGACGCCGAACATGCGCTGGATCCGGTGTATGCCCGCAAACTGGGCGTTGATATCGACAACCTGCTGTGTTCTCAGCCGGATACCGGTGAGCAGGCTTTGGAAATCTGTGACGCGCTGGCGCGTTCCGGTGCGGTTGACGTGCTGGTGGTTGACTCCGTTGCGGCGCTGACGCCGAAAGCGGAAATCGAAGGCGAAATCGGCGACTCTCACATGGGCCTCGCGGCGCGTATGATGAGCCAGGCGATGCGTAAGCTGGCGGGTAACCTGAAACAGTCCAACACGCTGCTGATCTTTATCAACCAGATCCGTATGAAAATTGGTGTGATGTTCGGTAACCCGGAAACCACCACCGGTGGTAACGCGCTGAAATTCTACGCCTCCGTGCGCCTGGATATCCGCCGTATCGGTGCGGTGAAAGAGGGCGACAACGTTATCGGTAGCGAAACCCGCGTAAAAGTGGTGAAAAACAAAATCGCAGCGCCGTTTAAACAGGCTGAATTCCAGATCCTCTACGGTGAAGGCATTAACTTCTACGGCGAACTGGTTGATCTCGGCGTAAAAGAGAAACTGATTGAGAAAGCGGGTGCCTGGTACAGCTACAACGGTGACAAAATCGGTCAGGGCAAAGCGAATGCAACGACCTGGCTGAAAGAGAACCCGGCGGCAGCGAAAGAAATCGAGAAAAAACTGCGTGAGATTCTGCTCAGTAATCAGAGCTCCTCTGCGGAATTTTCGGTGGATGACAGCGGTGAAGGCGTTGAAGAAACCAACGAAGATTTCTGATAATCTGAACCGCAATCAAGGGCTGCTGATGCAGCCCTTTTGCTTTTCTATGACCACAGGATTTCGTCATGTCAGAGAACAGTTCCCGCCGCTCTTCAATTGCACGCCTGCGCGATCGCGCGATGCGTATTCTGGCGATGCGCGACCACAGTGAACAGGAGTTTCGTCGCAAGCTAACGGCGCCGGTAATGAGCAAAAATGGCCCGGAAACACTGGATATCACGCCGGAAGAGGTCGACCAGGTGGTGGCATGGTGCCTGGAGCATCACTTTCTCGATGATATGCGCTTTGTACGCCAGTTCATTGCCAGCCGTGCCCGCAAAGGTTATGGCCCGGCCCGCATTCGCCAGGAGTTAAATCAGAAAGGTATCGCCCGGCAGATGAGTGAAAATGCAATGTATGAATGCGATATTGACTGGGTAGCGAGCGCTCGTGAGCAGGCGCTACGTAAATATGGTGAACCATTGCCAACCGAGTTTGTGGCCAAAGTGAAAGTGCAGCGTTTTTTACTCTATCGCGGCTTTCTGCAGGAAGATATTCAGGAAATCTGGCGAAATTTTGCCGACTGAGCGCATACGGGATTTTACTTCGCAGTAAAGAAAACTTATCTTATTCCCACTTTTTCCAGTAGCTGGTGCGTGGGCTATGCAAATAGCGGCGACCAGTTACCACATTTCGTTAGCTTGATTTCAGGATAATTATGAGCAAGAGCACCGCTGAGATCCGTCAGGCGTTTCTCGATTTTTTCCATAGCAAGGGACATCAGGTAGTTGCCAGCAGCTCCCTGGTGCCGAATAACGACCCGACTTTGCTGTTTACCAACGCCGGGATGAACCAGTTCAAGGACGTATTCCTTGGGCTCGACAAACGTAATTATTCCCGCGCTACCACTGCACAGCGCTGCGTTCGTGCAGGCGGTAAACACAATGATCTGGAAAACGTCGGTTACACCGCGCGGCATCACACCTTCTTCGAAATGCTGGGCAACTTCAGCTTCGGCGACTATTTCAAACATGATGCTATCCAGTACGCATGGGAGCTGCTGACCGGTGAAAACTGGTTCAACCTGCCGAAAGAACGTCTGTGGGTGACGGTGTACGAAACAGACGATGAAGCCTACGAAATCTGGGAAAAAGAAGTGGGTATCCCGCGCGAGCGTATTATTCGCATCGGTGATAATAAAGGCGCGCCGTATGCCTCTGACAACTTCTGGCAAATGGGCGATACCGGTCCGTGTGGTCCGTGCACCGAGATTTTCTACGATCATGGCGATCATATTTGGGGTGGCCCTCCGGGTAGCCCGGAAGAAGATGGCGATCGCTATATCGAAATCTGGAACATCGTCTTTATGCAGTTTAACCGCCAGGCCGATGGCACCATGGAGCCGCTGCCAAAACCGTCAGTGGATACCGGTATGGGTCTGGAACGTGTTGCGGCGGTATTGCAGCATGTGAACTCGAACTATGAAATCGACCTGTTCGTGAAGTTGATTCAGGCGGTGGCGAAGGTGACTGGCGCGACGGATTTGAGCAACAAGTCGCTGCGCGTTATCGCTGACCATATCCGTTCTTGCGCATTCCTGATTGCAGACGGCGTGATCCCATCGAACGAAAACCGTGGCTATGTGCTGCGTCGTATCATTCGTCGCGCAATCCGCCATGGCAATATGCTGGGCGCGAAAGACACCTTCTTCTATAAATTGGTTGGCCCACTGATCGCTGTGATGGGTTCCGCCGGTGAAGATTTGCAGCGTCAGCAGGCGCAGGTCGAGCAGGTGCTGAAAACTGAAGAAGAGCAGTTTGCCCGTACGCTGGAACGCGGTTTGGCACTGCTCGATGAAGAGCTGGCGAAACTGAAAGGCGATACGCTGGACGGCGAAACGGCCTTCCGTCTGTACGACACCTACGGCTTCCCGGTCGATCTGACGGCGGACGTATGCCGTGAGCGCAATATCAAAGTCGATGAAGCTGGCTTTGAAGCCGCAATGGAAGAGCAGCGCCGCCGCGCGCGCGAGTCCAGCGGTTTTGGCGCAGACTACAATGCGATGATCCGCGTCGATGGCAGCTCTGAATTTAAAGGCTATGACCATCTGGAACTGAACGGCAAAGTCACGGCGCTGTTTGTTGATGGTAAACCGGTTAACGCGATTGCCGCAGGTCAGGAGGCTGTCGTTGTTCTCAACGAAACGCCATTCTATGCGGAATCTGGCGGTCAGGTGGGGGATAAAGGCGAGCTGAAAGGCAACGGTTTTGCTTTCTCCGTACAGGATACGCAGAAATATGGTCAGGCAATTGGTCATCTCGGTAAGCTGACTACCGGTTCACTGAAAGTGGGCGACGGCGTGAAAGCAGAAGTGGACGAAGCTCGTCGTGCGCGCATTCGCCTGAACCACTCCGCTACACACCTTATGCACGCTGCGTTGCGCGAAGTATTGGGTACGCATGTGGCGCAGAAAGGCTCGCTGGTGAATGACAAAGCGTTGCGCTTCGACTTCTCCCATTTCGAAGCCATGAAACCGGCGGAAATCCGCGCGGTGGAAGATCTGGTCAATGCGCAAATTCGCCGCAACCTGCCGATCGAAACTAACATCATGGATCTGGAAGCCGCGAAAGCGAACGGTGCAATGGCACTGTTTGGCGAGAAGTATGATGAGCGCGTGCGTGTACTGAGCATGGGCGATTTCTCCACCGAACTGTGTGGCGGTACGCATGCTTCCCGCACTGGTGACATTGGTCTGTTCCGCATTGTGTCTGAATCCGGTACGGCGGCAGGTGTGCGTCGTATTGAAGCGGTGACCGGCGAAGGCGCTATTGCCAGCCTGCATTCGCAGAGCGATCAACTGCACGACATTGCACAGTTGCTGAAAGGCGATAGCCAGAACCTCGGCGATAAAGTCCGCACCGTCATTGAGCGTACTCGTCAGTTGGAAAAAGAATTGCAGCAGCTTAAGGAGCAGGCGGCCGCGCAGGAAAGCGCAAATCTGTCTGGTAAAGCTATCGATCTCAACGGCGTGAAACTCCTGGTCAGCGAACTGGCAGACGTCGAGCCGAAGATGCTGCGTACCATGGTGGATGATCTGAAGAATCAGTTGGGTGCTTCAGTCATTGTTCTTGCCACCGTGACCGAAGGAAAAGTTTCTCTGATAGCGGGCGTGTCGAAGGATGTGACCGATCGTGTGAAAGCAGGGGAATTGATTGGCATGGTTGCCCAGCAGGTCGGGGGTAAAGGCGGCGGACGTCCGGATATGGCGCAAGCCGGCGGTACCGATGCGGCCGCGCTTCCAGCAGCGCTCTCCAGCGTTAAAGAGTGGGTAAGCGCTAAACTGTCATAATTACAAAGCGAAAGCAGACGCCATAACCTTGCCGTTATGGCGTTATTGCCACTACGCTATTGATAACAAGAAAGTCAGGTTGAAGTCTTGTATATCGGCTAAACTTAGGTTTAACAGAATGTAATGCCGTGACTGCTTACACTTAGGTGTTTGTCATCGCTTACTTTTTGGCGTTATATGATGGATAATGCCGGGATACAGAGAGACCCGACTCTTTTAATCTTTCAAGGAGCAAAGAATGCTGATTCTGACTCGTCGAGTTGGTGAAACCCTCATGATTGGGGATGAGGTCACTGTGACTGTATTAGGAGTTAAAGGAAACCAGGTGCGCATTGGCGTTAACGCTCCTAAAGAAGTTTCCGTTCACCGTGAAGAGATCTACCAGCGTATCCAGGCTGAAAAATCACAGCAGTCAAATTACTGATGCAATTATCGCGTCTCGCTGTTTCCCGGCGAGACGCAACACCTCCTCCTGATTCTCCCTCTGTTTCGTTATCTTTTTATTTCACTCGTCCGATTTTGCCGTTATCTGCCGTTTTTTACGTCTGCTCCATTGTCGTTTTTTCTCAGCGGTACGGTGGAAATTCTGCTGATAAAACATCCTTTTTGGGCTTTTTACAGGCTAATTGTCTGCGAAGTGTGCAAACGATTCAGGGGCAGGAAAAAGTGTTTGACTTATAAGTCCCAGAAAGTAATATGTGCGCCACGCAGCGACGATGAGCTCTCAACAAGTTCTTCGAAGCACTCGAAAGAGGCGTGTGGTGAGGTGGCCGAGAGGCTGAAGGCGCTCCCCTGCTAAGGGAGTATGCGGTCAAAAGCTGCATCCGGGGTTCGAATCCCCGCCTCACCGCCATTTTGCATCCGTAGCTCAGCTGGATAGAGTACTCGGCTACGAACCGAGCGGTCGGAGGTTCGAATCCTCCCGGATGCACCATCTTGTTCAGTGTAGCGAGGTAACGCGGCACTGAATCAGCGTTGTAAAGCAAGTTTTCCCGATGCATCCGTAGCTCAGCTGGATAGAGTACTCGGCTACGAACCGAGCGGTCGGAGGTTCGAATCCTCCCGGATGCACCATCTTGCATCAGTGCAATGAAGTCGTAAGCACTGAATCTGCGTTGCAAATAAAGTTTTCCGATGCATCCGTAGCTCAGCTGGATAGAGTACTCGGCTACGAACCGAGCGGTCGGAGGTTCGAATCCTCCCGGATGCACCATCTTCTTTGAAATAACAGCATGTCTGTTTTCTCAGGGAGAGCGGTACTGGCAGCAAGCACCAGGAAGGATAACGTTGCTTTAGCAACGGCCCGCAGGGCGAGTCGAAAGACGAGTCATCCTCCCGGATGCACCATCTTGTTCAGTGTGGCGAGGTAACGCGGCACTGAATCTGCGTTGTAAATAAAGTTTTTTCCGATGCATCCGTAGCTCAGCTGGATAGAGTACTCGGCTACGAACCGAGCGGTCGGAGGTTCGAATCCTCCCGGATGCACCATCTTCTGTGAAATAACAGTGCGTCTGTTCTTTCTGGGAGAGCGGTAATGACCGCAAGCACCATTCCCTCTCAAAAACTACCTTCTCTGATATCGATACCCCGTACCCCGTTTCATTTCTGTTCAATTTGCCTGTTATGCACTGGCAGCGACAAAAATCCCTGTTTACGCTAAAGTAATCACCTGTTATCCAGTTTGTGAGAACACGATGTACGACCGTTATGCAGGGCTGATTTTTGATATGGATGGCACCATCCTGGATACTGAACCCACTCATCGTAAAGCCTGGCGTGAAGTGCTGGCGCGTTACGGGATGCGCTTTGACGAGCAGGCCATGATCGGGTTGAACGGAGCGCCAACCTGGCGTATCGCACAATCGATTATTGAAGCCAATCAGGGCGATCTTGATCCTTATCTTCTTGCACAAGAAAAAACGGCAGCGGTAAAAGCAATGCTGCTGGATTCTGTACGCCCTTTACCGCTGATTGAGGTGGTAAAGGAGTGGCATGGGCGTCGCCCCCTGTCTGTTGGCACGGGCAGCGAAAGCGCTATCGCAGAAGCCTTACTGGCGCATCTTGGTCTGCGGCATTATTTCCATGCGGTCATTGCCGCCGATCACGTTCAGCACCACAAGCCGGCACCGGATACGTTTCTGCTCTGCGCTGAGCGAATGGGTGTGGAAGCAACGCAGTGTGTGGTGTTTGAAGATGCGGATTTTGGCATTCAGGCGGCGCGAGCGGCCGGAATGGACGTCGTGGATGTTCGCTTACTGTGAGTGACGCGCTGTCGCTTTTTTCGTTGTTTGCCAGCAGCTTTCTCAGCGCCACGCTTCTGCCGGGTAATTCGGAGGTGGTGTTGGTGACCATGCTGCTCTCTCACGTCAGTCAGCCCTGGCTTCTTGTTGTAATAGCAACAATGGGTAATAGCCTTGGAGGGCTGACTAACGTTATTCTTGGGCGTTTCTTTCCGCAGCGTAAAACCTCACGCTGGCAGGAAAAAGCGACTGGCTGGCTCAAACGCTATGGCGCGGCTGCATTGCTGTTGAGCTGGGCGCCTGTAATAGGCGACTTACTGTGCCTGCTGGCGGGATGGATGCGCCTCTCGTGGGGGCCAGTATTGATTTTTCTGTGCCTTGGGAAAGCGTTGCGCTATGTGGCTATTGCCAGCGTAACGCTGCAGGGTATGACGTGGTGGCACTAATTGGATTGAGTGAGTGACCTTTAATCGTCAACCATTACAATTATGCTTAATAAAATGATTATGACAGGCGGGAGGTCAATTTGATCCCGGACGTATCTCAGGCGTTGTCCTGGCTGGAAAAACATCCTCAGGCGCTTAAAGGCATGCAACGCGGCCTTGAGCGTGAAACGTTACGCGTTAATGCGGACGGTTCTCTGGCGACGACCCGCCATGCGGCAACGCTTGGCTCTGCATTAACCCATAAATGGATCACCACCGATTTTGCCGAAGCATTGCTGGAGTTTATTACTCCGGTGGATGGCGATATCGATCATATGCTAACGATTATGCGCGATATTCATCGCTACACCGCCCGCCAGATTGGCGACGAGCGTATGTGGCCGCTGAGTATGCCGTGCTATATCAAGGACGGTCAGGATATTGAGCTGGCCCAGTACGGCACTTCAAATATCGGCCGCCTGAAAACCCTCTATCGCGAAGGGCTGAAAAACCGTTATGGCGCGCTGATGCAAACCATATCTGGCGTGCATTACAACTTCTCATTGCCGATGGCATTCTGGGAAGCAAAAGGCGGCGGCACTGATAAAGAAACGGTATCGGACGGTTATTTCCGCCTGATCCGTAACTATTACCGCTTTGGTTGGGTGATCCCGTATCTCTTTGGCGCTTCTCCGGCGATTTGCTCGTCCTTCCTGCAAGGGAAACCGACCTCGCTGCCGTTCGAGAAAATGCCGAATGGCATGTACTATCTGCCTTACGCAACCTCTCTGCGTTTGAGCGATTTGGGGTACACCAACAAGTCGCAAAGTAACCTCGGCATCACCTTCAATAATCTGCACGATTATGTGGTGGCGCTGAAACGCGCGATTAAAACGCCTTCTGAAGAGTACGCCAAAATTGGTTTGAAGAAAGAGGGTAAATACCTGCAAATCAATACCAATATCCTGCAGATTGAAAATGAGCTGTATGCACCCATTCGTCCGAAACGCGTGACCCGCAGCGGCGAAACGCCGTCTGATGCCCTGCTGCGTGGGGGGATTGAGTACATTGAGGTCCGTTCGTTGGACATTAACCCGTTCACGGCGATTGGCGTCGATGAGCAACAGGTACGCTTCCTCGATCTGTTTATGGTCTGGTGCGCGCTGGCTGATGCGCCGGAAATGAGCAGCGACGAACTGCTCTGTACGCGTAAAAACTGGAACCGCGTGATCCTTGAAGGACGCAAACCGGGCCTTACGCTGGGTATGGGCTGTGAAACTGCGCAGTTCCCGCTTGCCCAGGTCGGCAAAGATCTATTCCTCGATCTGAAACGTGTGGCGCAGACACTGGATGGCGTGTACGGTGGCAAAGCGTACGAAAATGTATGTGACCAGTTGGTTGCCAGCTTTGACGATCCGGAATTAACGTTCTCAGCGCGCATTTTGCGCTCTATGATTGATAATGGGATCGGCGGAACAGGTAAAGCGCTGGGCGATCAGTATCGTTCTCAGTTGCGTGAAGAGCCGCTGGAAGTGCTGCGAGAAGAAGATTTTATCGCCGAATGCAAAGCGTCGCTGGTGCGTCAGCAGGAAGTGGAAGCCGGTGATACCGAGTCTTTTGATGCGCTTTTAGCGCGGCACGCCTGACAGAAAAGAAAAAGGCCACATCGCTGTGGCCAAAATTTCATCTCTGAAAGTCAGGGATGATGATAACAAATGCGCGTCTTTCATATACTCAGACTCGCATGGGAAAAAAGAGTTCATTTTATTTTTAAAAAATCACTATCGGAGGTGACTAAATGCCATTGTTGGATAGCTTCACTGTCGATCATACCCGTATGGAAGCCCCTGCTGTCCGTGTTGCTAAGACCATGGACACGCCGCATGGCGACACCATCACCGTATTCGACCTGCGTTTCTGCGTGCCCAATAAAGAAGTTATGCCGGAAAAAGGCATTCATACTCTTGAGCATCTGTTTGCCGGTTTTATGCGTAACCATCTCAACGGCAATGGCGTTGAGATCATTGATATCTCCCCGATGGGCTGCCGGACAGGCTTCTATATGAGTCTGATCGGCACACCGGAAGAACAGCGTGTTGCCGAGGCATGGAAAGCGGCGATGGCGGATGTACTCAAGGTTAAAGATCAGAATCAGATCCCGGAACTGAACGTTTACCAGTGCGGCACCTACCTGATGCACTCGCTGGAGGAAGCACAGGAAATTGCGCGTCATATCCTCGATCGCGATGTTCGTGTTAACAGCAACGAAGAGCTGGCCCTGCCGAAAGAGAAACTGCAGGAATTGCATATTTAGTGCTGTGCCGCCTTCCCGTAACGAGAAGGCGGCTCTATTTTTCCCCTTCTTCTGCTTCCTGTTATTTATAATATTTATCGTTTTTGTTTTATATATTTAACCGGATAATGCCTCGCTAAATCTCCCTTTGCCTTCAGTTGTTATTTGAAATTTGTCGTGATAGTTTGCTTTCGCCGTTTTGTCCGGTGGCTGTCTGCGTAATATATTTTTCTGTTAAATATATTTTATGGAAATAATTCTCTCAGGGTATGAGGATAGTATGCGTATATCTCTTTCTTTGGTCTTGTGCTTATCAATGTGTTTATCTTTAACCGCCTGCGTGAAGTCAAAACCGCCCGCTGTGGTGCAGGATGCGCCGCAGAAGCAGCAGGCACAGAAGTGCTATGATTTATTAACGGCGTTAAAAGGTCTCGACAATGCCACGTTTCAGATCTACCAGCAGCAATTCAGTACTATTAATAAAAGTTACGAGGTTTATAAGAGAAACGAAAAAAATATTGATAAGAACTCTGCTGAGATTATGAAACTGGAAATCGATAATAAAATTAATGTTGTTTGTTCGCGTGTCCGCAGTGCGGTATTTACAGATATGTCCCGTCGTGCCAATGAACTGAATCAATTATGAAAAAACAATTACTTTTAACGATGGGGCTTCTGTCTGTTATTTCCTTTTCGCGGGGATATGCTGCGCCCACGGCATTGCTCGATCGACTCATGGAAGACGGTATTATTCGCGATGAACCGGTCTCTCTCTTTCCCGCCCGTGAGCAGACGCCGGTTGCTGCTCCTTCTCAGCAAACACCTCCCACATCGGCTGAGCGAGTTCAACCCGATGACGACAATAACGCTCGGAAGAAAGTGACCGATCAATTGGCCCGTATTGCGACTCTGGAAGCAAAGCTGCAACAATCTGAAGCGGCGAAAGCCCGCGCTGAACAACAGATCATGGCATTACAGGCAAAGCAGAGTGCAACAGCGCCCGTTTTCTCACTGGAGGCCAATAAGGGTGAACTGGCGAGAGTAAACTATGCCTGGGGCGTCTGGTTCGCCGCGAAAGCGCAGTTGGAAAGTCGTGCGCTGAAGGATGTTGGTAAAGCATTCGTAGCGCAGGCGTTTCTGCAAGGCGTAAAGGACAGGTTCGAAAATCATTTACAGATGCGCGATAGCGATATTGACCGTACTCTCGCGACGCTGAATAAACAGATAAACGATGCCAGACAACGCGAAATGACGCGCAATAAAAAACAGGGCGAACAACTCCTTGCCAGTGCCGCCAGGCAGAAAGGCGCTGTGCGGGAGAGTAATGGCGCTGTCTATCTGGTTGAGAACAAAGGCCAGGGCGCAATGGTGAAGGACAGCGATACCATTCGTTTTAAAGTGGATGAAAAGATCAGCACCGGGCAGATCCTCAGCCGTGGCGAGGTGAGTCATGGTCCTGTCAGTGAGCTTCCGGTCGTTATGCGTACCGGCGTGAAGAAGCTGGCCGTTGGCGGGCGGGTAACCATGCATGTGCCCGGTGAACTGGCCTACGGCGAAGAGGGGATCCCTGGTGTGGTGCCCCCGGGCGTGGTTTCGGTGATCACGCTGGATGTGCTTGCCATTGAGCCATAACAAAATCGCCTCCCTAAAGGAGGCGATTGTTTTTGAGCATCAGTGCGCGCCGCCACCGCCGCCGCCCGCGCCAAACGGGGGTTTCGCAAACCAGACCAGGCCGAGCAGGATCAGGAACACTCCGGCAGAGAACCAGAAAATCTCGTTGGCGGAGATAATCAGCCCCTGGTTCGTGATCTGCTGCGCAATCCAGCCGGATGCCTGCTGTTGCGACATACCCATACCTTGCAGTTGATTATAAATCTCCTGCGCGTTCGGGTTATACGGATTCACCGACTCCGTAAGCTGCGCGTGGTGCATCGACTCACGGTTGGTCCACAAGGTTGTGGTAATCGACGTCCCGATGGAGCCTGCCAGTGTACGCGCAAAGTTCGACAGACTTGATGCTGCCGCCAGGCGCTCCGGTGGCAAACCAGACAGCGTGATGGTCGTCAGTGGCATAAAGAAGCACGCCACCGCAAAGCCCTGGATAAACTGCGGCCAGGCAGATGCGCCAAAATCCATCCCCGGTTCAAACGTATATGCACGCCAGTAGAAGCACACTGCGTACATAATAAAACTGAACGTGACCAGACGGCGCATATCCAGCTTATGGGCAAAACGCCCGATGATCGGCGACAGCAGTACCGGGATCACCCCAACTGGCGCAGACGCCAGGCCTGCCCACGTAGCGGTGTAGCCATAGACCTCCTGCAACAATTGCGGCAGCAGGACAATCGCGCCGAAATAGAGCATGTAAGCAAGGCTGATGCACAGACAGCCGATGGTAAAGTTGCGCGACTTGAATAACGACAGGTCGACTATCGGGTTTTCGTCGGTCAGTTCCCAAACCACAAGGAAACTTATCGAAATGACGGCGACAATCGTCAGGACGATAATCTCTGTGGAGTTGAACCAGTCCAGCTCTTTACCCTGATCGAGCATCACCTGCAAACTACCGATACCAATCACCAGCAATGCCAGACCGACGCCATCGATCCGGCGCTGTTCCGTACGGGTTTCCCGACCGCGCAGGCTTTGCAGGGTCATCAGCACCACCGCAATACCTATCGGCACGTTGATAAAGAAGATCCAACCCCAATGGTAATTATCACTGATATAACCGCCGAGAATCGGCCCGCAGATAGGCGCGACAATCACCGTCATTGACCACAGCGCCAGCGCAATCGAACGTTTCGCCGGTGGATAGTTACTCAGCAACAGGCTCTGCGACAGCGGGATCAGCGGCCCGGCGACAATCCCCTGAATCACGCGGAAGAAGATCAGCATACTCAGGCTGTTCGACATGCCGCATGCCCAGGAGGCGATGGCGAAGGCTACTGTAGACCAGAGGAACAGTTTCACTTCCCCGACGCGCTTTGCCAGCCAGCCGGTGATCGGGATCGAGATGGCGTTCGCCACCCCAAACGAGGTGATAACCCAGGTCCCCTGGCTCAGTGATGAGCCAAGGTTCCCGGCGATAGTCGGAATAGCAACGTTAGCGATGGTGGAATCCAGCACCTGCATGAAGGTCGCGAGCGACAACGCAATGGTCATAATGACCAGTTGCGCGCCTTCCAGCGGTTTCTGTTGCATTGCACTCACCTCAGATTAACCGGCGTTGGCTTTCACGATGTTATCGATCAATGTATTGACCGGTTCGAGGCTGATTTCCCTGGCGTTACTTTCATACGCCGGGCTGGTGCGAACCTGGCTTGCCAGCACCTGACCTTCACGTTCTGAGGTGTCCACTTTCACCAGCGTGGAGAGACCAATACGCAGCGGATGATCGGCAAGTTGCTTCGCATCCAGCTCAATACGTACCGGCAAACGCTGCACCACTTTGATCCAGTTACCGGTGGCGTTCTGCGCAGGCAACAGCGAGAAGGCACTGCCGGTACCCATATCCAGCCCGACAACCTTACCGCTGTATTTTACCTCGTCGCCGTAAATGTCGCTGACGACGGTCGCCGTCTGACCAATGCGCATATGCGCAAGCTGGGTCTCTTTAAAGTTGGCGTCCACCCACAGATTAGTGGCCGGAACCACCGCCATTAAGGACGTTGTCGGGCTGATCTGTGCGCCGGGTTGTACCGCGCGGCGGGAGACGTAACCCGTAATTGGGCTCACGATTTTGGTACGTTGCAGCGCCAGCCAGCTATTACGCACTTCGGTCGCTGCCTGTTTAACTGCCGGCTGATCTTCCAGAGGGGTGTCGAGGATGATCGCCTGGTTGGCGTTAAACTGCTGCACTGCCACGTCCAGCTCGGCTTGCGCGCTGGCAACCGCGTCACGGGCATGTTGCAGCTCTTCGCGGCCAATCAGGTTAGCGCTGCCCAGCGGTACGCGACGGTTAAAGTCGCTCTGTGCCTGGGCGAGAGCGGTTTTTTTCAGCTCTATGCTCGCTTGCAACTGCTTGCTGTTGATGATGGACTGGCGGGTTTGACGGACGCTGCTGGCCAGGCCAGTCTGCGCTTTTTCAAACGCTTGCTGTGCATCGGTCGCATCGAGCGTGACCAGCACATCCCCCTGTTTGACGAAGTCGGTATTGTCGGCCCAGACTTTCGTCACGCTGCCGGATACCTGCGCCATGATTTGTACCTGGTTCCCTGCCACGTAGGCGTCATCTGTCTCTTCAAAATGACGCAGTACCAAAAACCAATAAATCCCGTATGCCACGGCAATAACAATAAAGAGCAAGGTCAGAAGCAGAAGGGCACCTTTACGTTTACCTTTCTTTTTGACCGGTTGCTGCGGGGTTTGGCTCTCCGCATTTGCGCTCATGCTTTTCTCCACGATCTTCTTATTTCATATCGGCAATGCCGACCTGTTTTCGCCAAAAAGGCCAGCAGCAAAAGCTGCCAGCCAGCTTGTCTGTATTCTTATATCCTGGATAGTCGAGCGTCTTATCGCGTTAGCGCAACGCCTCGAGAATGACGTCGTCTTCTTCCATCTGGTCGAGACGTGTCAGGAGTTTACGGGTGATATGCTCAAGCTGATCTTTTTCAGCGACGCTGAGAGAAGACCAGAGTTGATGCAGGCAATTATGCTGCGGAGGCAGCACCTGACGCAGAAAATCGTGACCTTTGTCGGTCAGTTGCAGGTGCAGACAACGGCGATCATTGTCGCTTTCGCGACGCTCAATCCAGCCACGCTTTTCCAGCTCATCGGCGATGCGCGTGGCGTTGGTGCGCGATGAACCCAGCGCACTGCTCAATTCAGACGGCTGAATGCTATGGTTTTCCTGGGATTCCAGCGTAATTAATGCCATAAACAGCGTTTCGTTGATGCCCTGCGCTTTCAACATTTTGTTGCGGTTTTCCAGCAACTTGCCCTGCATATGCATACACAGACGCGTTAACAGAATCTCTTGAAAAGGGAAATCCTCGTAGCGGCTGGCGCGAAACTTAAGCATTTGTTCAATGGGCGTAAAAGAACTATCCATTTTGGGCATAACCTCATTAATTGCAGTCGATATAGTAACGACAGTGACAAATAAAGTAAATGTATTATTTGTGCTAATAAATTTGCCTTATCTATACATCTGTCAGCAGTTTCCAGGCGATTCCGTACGCAAGCGCGCTCAGTAACGTGGGGGTAATAATGCTGCGCGTTTTCCAGAAGCTCACGCCAAGCACCGCGAAACCCACCAGTGTTGGTAGCAGGCGGCGGTCATCGGCCATGATTTCCGGCATGCAGGAGACCACCAGTAAGGCGCAAATAGACGCAATACCGATGGTGTCGAGCAGCACGGCAGTCACACCGCGTCTCGCCGGGCGAGACTGCACGGTGCGGATGCGCAGGGGCAGGTAGCGAAATAAAAAATTTACCCCGCCGACCAGTAATCCAAGGAGCAGTACGTCAGGACTCATCGGGCGTTCCCTGGTAAAACGCTTGCACCAGCGCGGTCAGACAACCGGCGACAATCCCGGCCAGAATGGCCGCCGGGATCGAAAACAGCGTGACACCAGCCAACGCGCCAAGCAGTGCTGCTGTGACGGCGGGGGCTTGTTTCCGCTGGAACGACGCCAGCAGAAAGCTCATAAATAATGCAGGTAACATAAAACTCAGTGCTGACTCCACCGCCGGATAGCCTTCCAGTAAGCCACTACCGGAAAACGCGCCCAGCACGGTACCCAATACCCACGAAAACCACGAACAGAAGGCGATGCCGATCATCCACTCCTCGCTCCAGCGGCGGTTATTGCGCACCAGTTTGGCGGTGGCGGCGGCAAAAACTTCGTCCGTCAGACCAAAGGCCCAGATAGCGGTTTTGGGGTTTTTGAGCGGGGACACAATACGGCTGCGCAGTGACGGGCCATATAGCACATGGCGGACGTCCATCGCCATGACGGTCAGGGCGGCAACCCATAAGGCGCTACCCGCGGCGAGCATCGTGGTGATCACAAACTGACTGGCGCCGGCGTAAATAATGCAGGAGAAAAAGACGCTTTCAAGGGGAGTAAAACCGAGTTTGGTGGCATTCATGCCAAAAGCAAACGCAACTGGAACGTAGCTTAATACAATGGGAAGACTGTCTTTGATACCTTCCTGTAACGTGGCCGTACTCACGGCACTGACGTCTGTTGGTGTTGCTGAGCTATCCATAGTGTTTGTTATATATCACCCACGTTAATATAACCGGGATAAACAAGTCCCTTAACCTTAACAGACTAAGGCGCGCCTTAACACCCCGGTTTTTCTCCGAAACCGCGAAACGTGGGCGGTTGCTTACATCGCAGCCTCCTGACGATGAAATCCTCGCCACCACACCAGCAGGTTTACCATCGCAAGCAGACTGCCCGCTGCGCAAACGCCGCTCCACCCGGCATGTTGCCAGGCGGACGCGGAGATCAGTGAACCCGCCGCACCGCCAATAAAGTAGCTGGTCATATACCCGGCGGTCAGGCGATTACGCGCATCGGGCTTGACGCGGTAAATCACCGTCTGGTTGGTGATATGCACTCCCTGTACCGTGAGATCCAGCACAATGATGCCCACTATCAGCGCGATAACTGAGCTGTGACCGAGCCAGATAGCCACCCACGACAGCAGCAACAGGAGCAGGCCACCGGTCGTGGTGAGATGCGATTTTCCTCTGTCCGCCAGTCCGCCTGCCTGCCGTGCGCCTAATGCTCCGGCCGCGCCGACCAGGCCAAACAAGCCAATCACCGCTTCTGAGAAGTGAAACGGCGGCGAGGCAAGTAAAAAGGCCATCGACGTCCACAAGATGCTGAAGTTCGCAAAGCTCAGACAACCCAGCATAGCGCGGGTGCGCAGCAGTTTATCGCCAGCAAACAGTGTAAACACTGACGCCAGCAGTTGCAGGTAATTGAGATGCGTGTCCTGTTTGACCTTTGGCAGACCGCGCCACAGCGCTAGTGCCATCAATACCATTAATATGCTGGCGACCCAGTAGACGGTGCGCCAGCCGCCAAGACTGGCAAGCAACCCGGCAACCGTTCGCGCCAGCAGAATACCCAGCAACAGGCCACTCATGATGGTGCCAACCACTTTGCCGCGTTTATCCGGGGTGGCGAGCGTCGCTGCCAGCGGCACGAGAATTTGCGCCACTACAGAGAATAATCCCGTCAGCGCGGTCCCCAGGATCATCACCGCCAGCGAGGAACTGCTGGCGGTGATAAGCATCCCACCTGCGGCAAGCAGCGTCATCACAACGATCAGCGTACGGCGCTCAAACATGTCACCAAGCGGCACCAGGAACAGTAACCCGGCGGCATAACCGAGCTGGGCTGCGGTGACAATAAAGCCGGCCTGATTCGGCGAGAGCGAAAACGCGTGTGCGATGGTATCGAGCAGGGGTTGTGCGTAATAGTTGCTGGCTACGGCAAGGCCGGTTGCAACGGACATCAGTGCAATAAGAGACGGGCTAAGGCCCTGATTGGGTTTGACCATAGGAGTGATAAATTTGCCTGTGATTTCGTCAGAAATTCATCATAACCAATGGGTAGGCGTTTGTGAGGATGATCGCGTGTCGGAAAGTGCGGTGAAAGACCTTCCCCTCACCCCGACCCTCTCCCCACAGGGGAGAGGGAGAAAAAATAGGTGCGGGTCAGCCAGGGGGGAGGGGGAAAAAACAAAGGGGTGAGGGGGAATAAAAATATGTGCTGTCGGTTCCCTCTGTGCAAAGGAGAGAGCAAGAGGTTGGAAGGGTACGATCTGCCCCCTCTCCCCAAAGGTGAGAGCAGGAAGTTGTAAGGACTCGATCTATCCTCTCTCCCCAAAGGTGAGAGCAGGAAGTTATAAGGACTCGATCTGCCCCCTCTCCCCAAAGGTGAGAGCTGGAAGCTATAAGGGCTCGATCTGTCTCCTCTCCCCAAAGGTGAGAGCTGGAAGCTATAAGGGCTCGATCCGTCCCCTCTCCCCAAAGGTGAGAGCTGGAAGCTATAAGGGCTCGATCCGTCTCCTCTACCCAAAGGTGAGAGCTGGAAGCTATAAGGGCTCGATCCGTCCCCTCTCCCAGTGGGAGAGGGTTAGGGTGAGGGGAAATGCCTTACTTCTGCGCGGCCAGCGCTTCTTTCACCCAGCCATCAAACTGCTGCTGGTGGGCTTTGATCCAACCATCAACATGGCCCTGAATATCTGCTTCCGACGCTTTACCCGCATGCATCATCGCATTCTGTGCATTGATGTCGGCAATGGGCAATTTCATTACCGAGAAGAGTTTCGCCGCCGCCGGGTTTTTCTCCGCCCAGGCTTTGTTTGCCACGATGTGCATAGTGTTGACCGGGAACCCATAGTTCATGCCATTCGGCAGTTTGGTGTCGATATTTTTCTGCTCGCCCGGCAGCGAAGAGAACGGCACCTGCAACCAGACCACATCTTTACCCGGTTTCAACACATCGCTCACCCAGTACGGTGTCCAGGTGTAGTAAAGAATGGGTTTGCCTTCTTTATAGCGGGTAATGGTGTCAGCCATCATTGCCGCGTAGTTACCCTGGTTATGCACCACATTGTTGCTCAGACCATAGGCATCAATCTGGTGATTAATCACCGCTTCACAACCCCAGCCCGGCGTGCAACCGGTCAGGTCCGCTTTACCGTCGCCATTGGTGTCGAACAGCCTGGCGATTTTCGGATCTTTCAACTGATCAATACTTTTAATGTGGTACTGCTCAGCCGTTTTCTTATCGATCAGGTAACCTTGCGCTGCGCCGGTGACGAAAGTGCCTTCACGGTAGAATTTCTTGTCGCCTCCGGCAGCGGCGTACATATCGTCATGCAGAGGCTGCCAGTTTACGGCGGTGAAGGTCACATCGCCTGCGGCCAGTGACGTATAGCCAACGTTGTAATCGACTTCACTCGGTTTATTGACGGTGTAGCCGAGTTTTTCCAGCCCGCGGCTTACCAGCAGAGTCTGAAAGGCTTCTTCTGAAATGGTGCTTTGAAAAGGTTGCACGGTGATGCCTTTGCCGGGCAGCTCAGCCTCTGCGGCGAACGTGCTGGTGGAGACAAGGGTGGCGAACGCTGTGGCAAAAAGTACGCTATGTCGCATCGTTGTTCCTTATTTTCAGGTGGGATACTGGACGCCCGGCGCATGTTGCACCGGGCAGCGGGATTAGCGGGTGAATGGCCGGGTCAGCAGACCCAGCGGGCCGGTCTGATACCAGCGACGATTGCCCCGACTGCGGGCATCGCGGCCGACAGCCTGCGTCAGGCGGTCGAGAATAATGGCAAGGATCACAATTCCCACCCCGCCAACGGTAGCCAGCCCCATATCAAGACGACCAATACCGCGAAGTACCATCTGGCCAAGCCCGCCAACGGCGATCATCGAGGCGATCACTACCATGGAGAGGGCAAGCATCAACGTCTGGTTAATTCCCGCCATAATGGTGGGCATGGCCAGTGGTAATTGCACTTTAAACAACATTTGTCGCGGGCTGGCACCAAATGAGCGCGACGCTTCAATCAAATCGGCCGGCACCTGGTTAATGCCGAGGATCGTCAGTCGTACCACCGGTGGCAGGGCAAAGATAATCGTTACCACTACCCCCGGCACATTACCGATGCCGAACAACATCACAATCGGCACCAGGTATACAAACGCCGGGGTGGTTTGCATGGCATCCAGCAGTGGACGGATAATTTTTGCCGCCCGCTGGCTGCGCGCCAGCCAGATCCCCAACGGCAGACCGATGACCACACAAAACAGCAGCGCGGTCAGCACCAGCGCCAGTGTGACCATGGCCTGTGACCAGGCACCAATCGCGCCAATGGCGATCAGGGAGACCAGCGTGGCAATGCCCATTCCCGCGCTGCTCATCTGCCAGGCGATCAACGAGAAAACAATGATTGCCACTGGTGCAGGCATGCCCAGCAACAACTGTTGGAAGGTGCTGAGAATGTAATCCACCGGAATGCGGATCCCCTGGAACAGCGGCCGGAAATGCACCACTACCCAGTCGATCCCTTGTGTTACCCAACTGTCCAGCGGGATCAGCGTCTTATGGAACGGATCCATAATGTTGAAATGTTCCGGTGCAGGTGCCGGGGCGCTGTTTAGCCAGTCTGTACCACCGCCACTGGCGGGGGCCGACGAAGCGCCGCCGCCCCAGGCGTCGGCGGATTGCGCTGCATTGTCTGCCGCTGGCGCGCTATCCCACGGGTTATTTGCATCAGCCATTGTTTGCCCCCTCGCGATCTAAAGCCTGTAGCAGCATCCGTTTTGAGATGATGCCCACATACTGCTGTTCTTCACCGATAACCGGGACAGCGCAGGGCGCTTGTCCGACATGGGAGAGCAACTCGCTGAGCGGCGTTTCGGCCTCCACGGCAAGCGGGGAGTCAAGTAACGCCGCATCGATACCCAGATTCTGCCCTAAGGCTTCTTTCAGGGAGTCGATGGAGACAATGCCGACAAATCGATTACCGCGTTCGACGACATAACCGTATTCACGATCGTCATCCTGCAACATTTTCAGTGCGGATCGCGGGCCGAAGCCTGGTGTTTTACGGATTAAGCCCACCGGCGTACGGCGCGCAATATCTTTTGCGCTAAATACCTGGCTAATATCCACGCCACGGAAGAAGGTACGCACATAATCATTGGCCGGATTATTTAAAATCTCGTCCGGCGTACCGACCTGCACCACTTCACCGTTTTGCATAATGGCGATGCGATCGCCAATACGCATGGCCTCGTCCAGATCATGGGAAATAAATACCACGGTGCGTTGATGTTTCGCTTGCAGTTTTACCAGTTCATCCTGCATTTCCGTGCGAATTAATGGGTCGAGCGCCGAGAAGGCTTCGTCCATTAATAAAATATCGGGATTGATCGCTAATGCACGCGCCAGACCAACACGTTGACGCATACCGCCAGAGAGTTCATCCGGCCAGGCATGGGCATAATTTTCCAGTCCCACCTGACGCAACGCATCCCGCGCTTTTTCCTCGCGCTCTTGTGCTGTCGCACCGGCTAATTCCATACCAAACGCGGTATTTTCCAACACCGTCATATGAGGCATTAGCGCAAATGACTGGAAGACCATCGCGATCTTTTTCCTGCGCACCTCGCGCAACTCAGCGTCCGATATTTTGGCGATATCCACGCCATCAATCAGCACCTGCCCGCGGGTGGGTTCAATCAGGCGATTGAGAAGGCGTACCATAGTGGATTTACCCGATCCGGATAACCCCATGATGACAAATATCTCGCCTTCTTCAATGGCCAGACTGGCGTCTTTCACGCCAAGCGACAGACCCGTTTTTTCAAGAATTTGCTCTTTTGAAAGACCTTTTTCAATATATTTGAAGGCCCGCTGCGGGTGCTCGCCAAATATCTTGTAGAGGTTCTTCACTTCTAATTTAATTGCCATGCAATAAGAGAGTTCCTGTTATTTATTGTGTCGATATAATACCCGGTGATAATAATTAACTGGCCATACCCTAACATACTCAGAATCTGAGACAACCCTGAATTTCCTCAGACGGTGAATTTGCGCCGTGCAGAATCGCCGCCATTTACCATGAAATAAGGGCTGACGGTGGGTGATCATTTTTTTGTATTCATCGGGAAATCGCACCTGAAATGTGAGAATTCAGGCGAAAATGACAGTTCAATTACAGTGTACAAGTTATGGGGATATTGTGCCGGATATTTCGGCTATATGCGGGAATTAACGATATCCTTTTTAATTTGACGGTTATTATCATTTTCCTGAAAAAAAGAAATATTCCCTCTCCGAAAAGAGGGAAGGGGTGGGGGTCAGAAGTTCCAGTCTTCATCTTCGGTTTCGACCGCTTTACCCATCACATAGGAGGAGCCTGAGCCGGAGAAGAAGTCATGGTTTTCATCGGCATTGGGCGAGAGCGCGGCGAGGATCGCCGGGTTCACTTCCGCCATTTCCGCCGGGAACAGCGCCTCATACCCCAGATTCATTAACGCTTTATTGGCGTTGTAGCACAGGAAGGCTTTTACATCCTCAGCCCAGCCGCTGTCCGCGTACAGATCGTCGGTATAGGCCAGTTCGTTATCATAGAGATCCATCAGCAGTTCCAGCGCGAAGTTCTTCAACTCTTCACGTTTTTCACTACTCACTTTTTCCAGCCCTTTCTGATACTTATAGCCAATATAGTAACCGTGCACTGCCTCGTCGCGAATGATCAGACGAATCAGGTCAGCCGTGTTGGTCAGCTTGCCGCGGCTCGACCAGTACATCGGTAACCAAAAACCGGAATAGAACAGAAAAGATTCAAGAAACACGCTGGCGATTTTTTTCTTCAGGGGGTCATCGGCGCGGTAGTGCGCCAGAATCAGCTGCGCTTTACGCTGTAACGCCGGGTTATCTTCGCTCCAGGCATAGGCGGCATCCACATCTTTGCTCTGGCAGAGCGTAGAGAAAATCGAGCTGTAGGAGCGGGCATGCACCGCTTCCATAAAGCTGACATTGGATAACACCGCCTCTTCGTGCGGGGTGATAGCGTCATCCATCAGCGCCGGTGCACCCACGGTGTTTTGAATGGTATCGAGCAGCGTCAGGCCTGTGAATACGCGGATCGTCAGTTGCTGCTCCGCCGGGCTTAAGCTTTGCCAGGCGGGGATATCATTCGACAGGGGCACTTTTTCTGGCAACCAGAAGTTGCTGGTCAGGCGGTTCCATACTTCGAGGTCTTTATCATCCTGGATTTTGTTCCAGTTCACCGCGCTAACGCGTGACAGTTGGCTCATCCTTTCCTCCTTACAGCGCGCAGGACACGCAGCCCTGGATCTCGGTACCTTCCAGCGCGAGCTGGCGCAGGCGAATGTAATACAGTGTCTTGATACCTTTCTTCCACGCGTAGATTTGCGCTTTGTTGATGTCACGAGTGGTGGCGGTGTCTTTAAAAAACAGCGTCAGCGACAGCCCCTGATCCACATGGCGCGTGGCTTCAGCGTAGGTGTCGATGATCTTCTCTGGCCCAATCTCATACGCATCTTCGTACAGCGCCAGGTTCTCGTTGGTCATAAACGGTGCGGGATAATAAACACGTCCGGTTTTGCCTTCCTTGCGGATCTCAATTTTCGAGACAATCGGGTGAATGCTTGATGTCGCATGGTTGATATACGAGATGGATCCGGTAGGCGGTACTGCCTGCAGGTTCTGGTTATAGATACCGTAACGCATCACATCGTCGCGCAGTTGTTGCCACATCTCACGCGTAGGAAGCGTGATGCCGGAACGGGCAAACAGCGCACGGACTTTCTCTGTTTTCGGTTGCCAGTCGCCTTCCAGGTACTGGTTGAAATAGTCACCGCTGGCATAACGCGATGTTGGAAACCCGGCGAAATATTGCCCACGCTCGCGGGCAATCATCATCGAGGTGTGCAGCGCGTGCCAGGTGATGGTGTAAAAATAGAAGTTGGTGAAATCCAGCCCCTCCGGGCTGCCATAGGCAATGCCTTCTCGCGCCAGGTAACCGTGAAGATTCATCTGCCCAAGCCCAATGGCGTGCGAGGCGGCGTTACCGCTTTCCACCGAGGGCACCGAACGGATGTGGCTCATATCGGACACGGCTGTCAGACCACGAATGGCGGTTTCCACCGTGCGGCCAAAATCCGGTGAATCCATGGTATGGGCAATATTCAGCGAACCGAGGTTGCAGGAGATATCGTGGCCGGTATTGGCGTAATCGAGATTTTCATCAAACGTCGAGGCGCTGTTAACCTGCAAAATCTCCGAACAGAGGTTGCTCATATTGATGCGCCCGGCAATGGGATTAGCGCGGTTCACCGTATCTTCAAACATGATGTACGGATAGCCGGACTCAAACTGGATCTCCGCCAGGGTCTGGAAGAAATCGCGGGCGTTAATGTAGCTTTTACGCACACGTTCATCAGCCAGCAATTGGTCGTACATGTCGCTAATGGCGACATCGCCGAACGGCTTGCCGTACAAACGTTCAACATCATATGGCGAGAAGAGCGCCATTTGCGCGTTCTCTTTCGCCAGTTGGAAAGTGATATCCGGAATGACAACGCCCAGTGAAAGGGTTTTGATGCGGATTTTTTCGTCGGCATTTTCGCGCTTGGTATCCAGAAAACGCAAAATATCCGGATGATGGGCGTGCAGATAGACCGCGCCCGCGCCCTGGCGCGCGCCCAACTGGTTGGCGTAAGAGAAGGCGTCTTCCAGCATTTTCATCACCGGGATCACCCCGGATGACTGGTTTTCGATACGCTTAATCGGCGCGCCTGCTTCCCGTAGATTAGAGAGCAGAAATGCCACGCCGCCGCCGCGTTTCGACAGCTGTAACGCCGAGTTCACCGCACGACCAATAGATTCCATATTGTCTTCAATACGCAGCAGGAAGCAAGAGACCAGTTCGCCACGCTGCTGTTTGCCGCAATTGAGGAAGGTTGGCGTGGCGGGCTGGAAGCGTCCGGAGAGGATCTCCTCTGTTAGCTGCTGAGCCAGCGCCTGGTCACCCTGCGCCAGTGTCAGCGCCACCATGCAGGCGCGGTCTTCAAAATGTTCCAGATAACGTTTGCCGTCGAAGGTCTTCAGCGTATAGCTGGTGTAAAACTTCCACGCGCCGAGGAAGGTCTGGAAACGAAAACCGCTGGCGTGCGCGTTGGCAATCAGATCGACCACAAAGGCGCGGTCATAGCGCGCCAGCACGCTTTCATCGTAATAACCTTCCGATATCAGGTCGTTGAGGCGCTCATCCTGACTGGCGAAAGTCACGGTATTGGGGTGGACATGCGTCGCCATAAAGGCATCGACGGCCTGATGGTCTTTATCAAACTGAATGCGGCCGTCTTTATCATAAAGATTCAGCATTGCATTCAGCGCATGGTAATCGGGTGCGCTTTGCATCATGCGCTCTGCGGTTGTCGTAGCCAAAATTCGCTTACTCCTTTACGCACGTTGTCGATGTCCTGCGAGGTTCCCATCAGCTCAAAACGGTACAGATACGGGACACCGCATTTTTGCGACACCACATCACCTGCACGGCCATACGCCTCGCCGAAGTTACGGTTGCCGGAAGCAATCACACCGCGGATCAATGCACGGTTGTGCGGATCGTTTAAAAAGCGGATCACCTGACGGGGGACAGCGCCAGCTGTACCACCACCGCCATAGCTGGGAACCACCAGGATATAGGGTTCGTCTACCTGGATACGCTCGCGCTCGTTCAGCGGGATGCGCACTGCCGGCAGTCCGAGACGCGTGATAAAGCGCTGCGTGTTTTCGGAACGGCTGGAGAAGTAGACGAGGGTGCTCATGCGCTGGCCACGCGGGGAGCGGTGTGCAGGCGATTGATCATATCCGGGCGGAAACCGGACCATGAGATATCTCCGGCGACGACTACCGGTAACTGACGAAAACCCATTGCGCGCAGCTTATCCGCGGCTTCCGGTACGTGGTCAACGTTCACCATTTCGAATGCAAAACCACGGCTTTCCATTGCCCGTTTGGTGGCATGGCACTGAACACAATTATTTCGAGTGTAAATGGTAATGCGCATAATTCGTATTTCCGTTTAAAATAAAAGGATGGCGCGATGGGTCGCGTCATGTTGTGTGTTTGTCACTGAAAGGAATACTAGATGTAGTTATTAAAAGATGCAACCACACAATATATAGGAAAATGACATAGGCTTTGCCCGAAGGATAAGCATAATGGGTAAGGGGAATTTGTACCGGTTTTAGAGCAGGTTATGCTGGGCATAGCGGAAAATAAAAACCCCTGCGGGCGATGAAACCAGGCAGGGGTCAGCGGTGAGCCAGAGCGTTTAACGGCGCAAACTGAGTAGCGCACCGACAAAGATGCCCACCGCAGCGGCAGCGCCAACGCTGCACCAGGGTTTATCTTTCACAAAGGTATCAGCACACCCCACGACATCACGTGCTGCTTGCTGTACGCGGTTGCGGCCATGCAGACGCGCGCGGGTCTCTTTCAGCAAAGCCTGCGCCTTGCGACGCGCCGCATCGGCTTCGTCTTTCGCATCGCTGCCCCAGGACTTCAGCACCTCTTCCAGACTGTCGGCCAACTGGCTGACGTCGTTGTTGATCTCCTCAACACCTTCATCTACATCACGGCGATTCGGTCTGTTAAACATAGGATCCTCCCTCGTTTTTGATGTGAATTTTAGTTTAGACCATAAATTTTAAGGCCAGACGGCAATCACGCCTTTCACGTCCGTTTGTGGACTTTTCTGAAAGCGTTGCCAATGCTCAGTCATGTAAGGTGGCGAGGCTGTAGAAAGATGACGAGGAAAATCTATGTATTTAAGACCCGATGAAGTGGCGCGCGTGCTGGAAAATGTGGGATTTACGATGGATGTGGCGACGACGAAAACCTATGGTTACCGGCGTGGCGATAATTATGTGTATGTGAACCGTGAAGCGCGCATGGGACGAACGGCGCTGGTTATCCATCCCACACTCAAAGAACGTAGTTTGTCGCTTGCGGAACCCGCCTCGGACATCAAAATGTGCGATCACTACCAGAATTTCCCGCTTTATCTGGGCGGCGATGCGCAGGAACATTACGGCATTCCACACGGCTTTAGCTCGCGCATGGCGCTGGAACGTTTTCTGAAAGGATTATTTGGCGAGCAACAGCATTAAGCGGTAGCCGGTTTTCACCAGCTACCCGCCATCAGGCTTTGGCCTGATGGTAGTTACTGACGCGGAACAGGCGGCGGCAGTAATCCAGGAAGTAGCCGTACACGGCGCCCATCATCATTGACAGCACGATATTGGAGCTCACCGCAGCCACAATCTGGTGCCAGTCTGCCCCGACCGACCACAGAATCGCCACATACACCGGTGACTGGAACGTGACATAGGCCAGCACATCCGCCAGATTTTTCATCCAACCCGCGGGGCTAATGCGGCGGGCATAACGCATAAACAGATCGCGGTACAAGCCATAAGGCCAGGCAATAATAATGTTGACCGGGATGGCGACCAGACGAGAGGAAAGTGACTGTTCAAAGCTCATTCCTGAGAGGAAAATTTCAATCAACATGTTCACTACCGAGCAATAGACAACCATAGCAAAGGTGTCTGCTGCGGCGTGACGCAGGCGGGACTGCGAAGAGAACATGATCGAGCTCCTTGATACTCAATAAAAAAACGAACAGTGAGAGTGTTTAGCGTTTTGAAGTGCCTGATTTAATGCGGATAGATTATATGTCTGGATATAAACTAACAACTAGAGATTAATTTTTATTATTTTCCGTTTATTGGATAAAGTGCTCTGCCATTGTCTGTTTTTTGCGCATTTCATTATTTTAGTTGGATGGCTTTTAAAAAGTAATGTATATCAAACGCTTATATTTAAATTGAAGAATAATGCAGCGTTCAGGTCGGGGAGCAAAGCGGGGTTTTTAGCGCACTGTGCTTTTGCAGAGTATGTAAAACAATCAACAGCATTTTTTATGCTGATAAAGACAAGTTTGCAGCGTTTAATGCTAATAACTTAAATGGTTATTTATGCTCCTTTTTTGCATATATATAACGGTATGGCGGTGAGCTAACCTCACCGCCAACGATCAGCAAACGCCGAAATCACCGTCTTCTTTGTACAGAGAGACATCCTCGGCTTTCAGCGTAATTTTGTCCGCTTGTTCATCGTGGGCTGGCACCGCAACGAGTTGATCCTGATGGACTTCCAGCACTTTCAGTTTGGGACCGCCAATGCGCGGTTGCACAATATCGCCGACAGAAAACATACATCGCTCCTTTATCATTGGTTTGTGTCAGTAACCATAGCCTGTCGCCTGCTTGCGGTACAGCGGAACGCGACAGCCACTGATGTGGGAAAAGTAAAACAGGGTAAAAGCGCAGGGGGGAAGTGGCAACCACAGGCGCAGTGGCTACTCTTGAAGAGAAAGTGTCTTTTTTTCAATAAGCTGTCATTTATTTGTAGGGGGCTATATGGGTTTCTGGCGCATTGTCTTTACGATTATTCTTCCGCCGCTGGGTGTACTGCTTGGTAAGGGGCTGGGTTGGGCATTTATCCTCAATATCCTGTTAACGCTGTTGGGTTACATTCCGGGCCTGATCCACGCGTTTTGGGTACAAACCCGCGATTAAACACGCCATGGGCGATGCTTCGCCCATAATAAAAACCAGCATGATTAAATGGCTAACTCGTACTGTTCTTCGCCAAATCTGAGCAAAAACGTAAAGGTATTTATCATTCAGACGATAAATGAAACATTTGGCAATGATTCTAAGGAGAAGAGATGAGCATTAAGGATGTTGGTGCCTCCACCGGTCCGCAGACAGAGCCTGCTACGCATCAGTCCAGGACCCGTATGTTTGCGGGAAAAGAGATTGTCACGGAAAGTTCGGTTGCGGTGAGCCTTTCTGAAGCGGCGCTCGCACGTGGGATGGAAGGCCATCCACCGTTGACCAAAGAAGAGAGTGAAAAGAACGCCCGCGCCATGGCGGAAGTCCGCAAAGCCAACATGGCAGCGGTCACCCGCGGTGGTCCAAGCCTTGCCAGTGAATTTTATGGTGACCCGGCAACGGCCAACGACGCTGTGCGCTTTATCGGCTTTTTCCAGCATGCCACCGTGGCGGCGGACGACATGGCCAGCGCGCTGCATCAGGCGATGACGTCGCCGGAGGTCAATGGCGACTACACCACTAATGCGATGGATCTGGCATTGATGCAGGCTAAGCTCAACAAAGTGGTGGAGCAGTTCGTCTCTGCGGATTATCAGCAGCAGGCCAGCGACTTTGTTGCCAGTTATATCAGCGAAAAGGCCGAGCAGGCGGATCAGATGACCCGTGTTGTGCTCTCGCAGGCAAGCAAACTGGCGCAAAGTTTGGGGGATGAGGAACAGGCGAAGCACCATCAGGATGCGATCGATCAACTGAGTGAAGGTACGCACTCTTCGCAGACGGTACGTAACGAGATGCTGCAACTGACCGCCAGTAACAAAGAGAGCGATGTCTGGTTTTCACGGCTGAATAACCGGGTGAGCGAAAGTCGCTCGTTACCTTACATTAGTGAGATCGAAAAGCAGCATATCAGCGCGCTACAGCAGCAGTGGCAGCACTTTGTCGATAATCTTAATTCCGTAGCGTGAGTCCTCTTCCCCGCCTGATGCGGGGGAGGACTGTTATGTTACCGGCGCGAAAAACAGCATCGCGCCGGTTCTACGGGAGACAGGATCAGAAGGTTTCCCAGTTGCTTTCGCTGGTAGTTGGCGCAGAGGCGGCTGCCGGGCGCAACGGTGTGGATTGTGGTTTACCCGGCTTCGTACCTGACTGCGTCGTGTGGCCATTGACGCGGAACACCGCCACTGCCTGACGCAACTGCTCTGCTTGTTCTTCCAGTGCAGCAGAAGCCGCAGCGGATTCCTGCACCAACGAGGCGTTCTGTTGGGTAACGCTATCCATCTGCGAAACGGCGAGGCTCACCTGCTCAATACCCTTGCTCTGTTCTTCAGAGGCAGACGCGATTTCCCCCATAATATCCGTCACCCGCGTTACGGCGGTGACGATCTCTTTCATCGTATCACCGGCTTCAGCCACCTGAGTGGTACCGGAATTGACCCGGTTTACGGAGTTTTCAATCAGCGTCTTGATCTCTTTCGCTGCCTGAGCACTGCGGCTGGCAAGCGTGCGCACTTCCCCGGCCACCACAGCAAAACCGCGACCCTGTTCACCCGCGCGGGCGGCTTCAACCGCGGCGTTGAGCGCCAGGATATTGGTCTGGAAAGCGATGCCGTCAATCACGCTGGTAATGTGGGCGATTTGCTGCGAACTGTCTGAGATTTCGCTCATCGTGCGTACAACGTTGCTCACGACCTGACCACCGCGCGCAGCCGTATCTGAGGCGTTCTTCGCCAGTTGCGAAGCCTGACGGGCGTTGTCGGTGTTCTGTTTCACCGTTGCGGTCAGTTGCTCCATGCTGGCGGCGGTCTCTTCCAGCGAGGCGGCCTGCTGTTCGGTACGTGAAGAGAGATCGTTGTTACCGGTGGAAATTTCGCTCGCGCCGGTGTAAATCGAGTCGGAGCTGTTTCGCACGGCACTCACGGTTTGCACCAGCGAAGATTGCATTTCGTGCAAACCAGCCGCCAGCTGACTCATTTCGTTACGCCCCTCAGCAGAGATGGGTTGCGTCAGATCGCCGCTGGCGATCGCGCGAATATGCGCCATCACGCTATGCAACGGCTGCAGCAACAGATGTTGCAGACCCAGCCAGATAACAATCAGCACCGCAATCACAACCAGAAAAATCACGCCCAGCGTCCATTGCATACTGGTGAAGCTGCTCTGATTCTCCTGAGCGGCGGCTTGCAGGAAGGTATTGTTCTCCGTGCGCCATTTGGCATAGCTGGCGTCCATATCGTCCTGAGCTTGTTGTGCGTCCAGGTTGCCGTAAGCTTCGTAATTGTTCGCCCGCAGGAAGGTGATTGATTGTTGCAGCACATCGTGCATTTTGGTGATTTTCTGCGCTACGTCGTCCGCTAATGCTGTATCCTGACCTGCAACGCGCGGCATGCTTTTGTAATTGTTGAAATAACCTTCAGCCTTGCCGAGCGACTCGGTTGCGGTGGTCAGGAGCTTTTCGATACTGGCAAGCGAGGCGGGATCGCGCTGGTTTTTCAAGAAGCGGATTGCCACGCGGGTAACGGTGACGCGTGTTTTGATCAGCGTATTGACGCTGTCGCCAAGGTTTTCTTGCTGCGCGTTCAGTACGCCGGTGTTCTGGAAGTTCACTCTGTCGTTATTGACTGCCGAGTAGAACAACCCCCCGGTGACGAACTGAAGAAGACAAAATACCGAAAGCGCGATAATGATGCCGGTAATAACCCGTATATTTTTGAGCATGGCCATAGTCCGTGAGAGAGTCGGGATTGCTCAATGGTTATCGACCTGGCATAAATTAACTTTATGATCGCTTTTTAAACACTTAATTAAGACTTAAGTAAGTGCCCGGTGCGTCACACACCGGGAAGTGGCTCACTTTTTGTTGCGCAGTTTAACCGCCATAGCAATGCGCGGCTCCAGCAGTTTTGCCACCGCGGCAAATACCGGCACGACCACCGAGTTGCCAAACTGGCGGTAGGCTTGTGTGTCGGAAACCGGAATACGAAACGGTTTATCGCCGGGTTTCTCAAAGCCCATTAAACGGGCGCATTCGTGTGGCGTCAGGCGGCGCGGGCGGCGGGCCTGGTTTTCCGCATGGTTGAAATCCGCTTCGCCCAACGCTTTATCCCAGCCGCGATCCACCAGAATTTCAGAACCATCTTTGTGATAGCGCGCCGACAGGGTGCGGGCAATGCTGTTTTCGCAAGTAGGATCGACAAGCCCGAAGCCAAAGCCATTGCCCTTTGCGGCATGCTTTTTTGCATAGCGATAGAGATAATCCCAAAGCTTGTGCGACAACACATATTTGCTGTCGACCGTTGGCTCCAGTAGCTGGCCAAATGTCGGGCGCTGTGAAGGGTAAAAGCGATCGATGTCGCGCAGGGTAAAGCCTTCGCTAAGGTGTAAATCGCGGCGGAAACCGACCAGTACTATGCGTTCGCGATGCTGGGGCAGAAAATGCTTACCGTCGATAATTTTCGGATCATCCTTGCCATTGATACCGGCATCTGCAACGTCGTAACCCAATTCGTCCAGCGTGTTCATGATCACGCTAAAGGTTTTTCCTTTGTCGTGACTCTTCAGATTTTTGACATTTTCCAGCACAAAAATCGCCGGACGTCGGGCTTTAATAATACGTGCAACATCAAAAAACAGCGTGCCCTGCGCTTCACACTCAAACCCATGAGCGCGACCCATGGCATTCTTTTTGCTGACGCCGGCCAGGCTGAATGGCTGGCAAGGGAAACCCGCCAGCAATACATCATGCTCGGGGATCTGCTGGCAGATATGCGCATAGGCGTCAGTTTCGGAAATCGCCGGGTTGCCACTGAGCGTCACTTCGCGGATATCCTGGTTAAAGGTGTGTGTGACGCTGTCGTTGTACCAGTTGGCCTTGTAAGTCCGCACGGCGTTTTTATTCCATTCGCTGGTAAACACACATTGCCCGCCAATGGCTTCAAAACCGCTGCGAATGCCGCCGATACCGGCGAAGAGATCGATAAATCGGAAGCGATAATGGGGATGATGTGCTGGTGGGGAGGGGAGCAACCCGCGCAGCAGCGTCTCTTCGGCTACGGTCAGGATTTTTGGCGCACCTTTGCCATTTACCCAGCGATTAAGGGACTCCCGGCTCCATTCCCGTTTACCTGCTTTTTTAAGCTGTTCCGCCACACACTTTTGGCCGTAAATTTCCAGTACCTGGTCCAGTAATGCCCGATCGCGTTCCTGCTGTCGCTGTTGGTCACTCTCTGCCTGCACCAACTGATGTAGCGCAAGTGAATCAAATTCCGCCATGGCGTCTCCTTGGATGATGGTCTGAAATATATCACTCATTTGACCCAGAGGATATTCGGCAGAACACCAGGTTGTTCCCGAAATGTGCAGCCCGCTGTTTGAAAAAAGCCGGGATGCGGCGTCCTGTTTCCCACAGGGCACCTGCTTTTGCCATTTGGAGTTGAGGTTGCCATAAGAGAGCAACCTGGCGGCGTTATGAGTGCGCCCGGTTCCAGGGCATTTTCGCCAGCAGCAGCGCCATACCGCACCAGCCACTTAGCCCGGCGAACAACAGACCTGCGCCGACAAAGCCCGACAGCAGAAAAAATCCCGGATTAACCGCATAGCCCAGTACGACACCGCTAAGGATCAGCGTACCGGCAACGATTTGCACCTGCTGCATTAACGGGCGTGGCTGACGTTTATCCTGCACTGTCGGCAGCTTTGATTGCTTCCAGTTATTCAGCCCGCCTTCCAGGATCGCGACCTGCGCAGGGGCGGCGGCCTGGATCAGCGCATCGATGTTTTGCTGTGTGCGCATGCCGGACTGGCAATGAAAGATCACGGTTTGCTGGGGGGAAGCGAGCGCCCCGTTTTTACCGGCGATCAGGGTATCCAGCGGCAGTGAGACAGCATCAGGGAGGTGCTCGCGGCGAAACTCATCGGACTGACGAATATCAACCAGCAGCGCGCCGCTTTGCTGCAATTTGCTCGCCTGCTCGGGGGTGACCTGGGTGTAACGCATATTTATACCTCCGGGCAGTAAATGCCCTTGAGTGTGTTAATGATTTTACTGACCGTTGGATCCTGAATGAAGTAGTTAACCCGCTGCGCCTGGCGTTGGCTGGTGATTAATCCTTCTTCTTTCATCCTCGCCAGATGCTGGGATGTCGCCGAAGGGCTAAGGCCGGTTGCCGTACTTAATTCGCCCGCTGACGTTCCCGGCGCATCGATCAGCATGCACAGAATCAGCAACCGGTGAGGATTGCTCATCGATTTCAACAGCCCGGATGCTTGTTCGGCTTGCGCCTGTAATTGAAGAATATCCATGTCAGTCGCTTTATTTAGGTTTTTCTAAATTTAGATTAATCTAAAATAAAAGGCAGCAGGATGCAAGCGGGGAACCGCGCAGGAATAGCCTCATGTCGGCAATCCTTGTGAATAACCGGGATGAGACTAATCGATAGGAATGAGACCGACGCAACGCCTGGCTGCTGGGGTTATTGCAGATGGCCAGTGATTTTTCGGGAAAACGCCGCGGAGAGGTCTTCCCGAAGCTGCTCAAACCGTCTTCTGAAGGGATCGCCCCGGCGACAAATCAACACGACACGCCTGCGAAGCTCCTCAGGGTGTGTTCGCAGATAGCGGATGTTTTTCACTTTTTCATCAATGGACGACAACAACGGAAAAAACGAAACATTTTGTGAGTGCGTCACGATATAGCGTGCAGTTTCCAGAGTGTTGGGCATGATTTTGGTGGCATTCAGAACCGTTTGGGCAAAGGTATCATCCAGCGTTTCGGCAAACAGCGACTCGGTAATCATAATTTTTTCATTCCGGGGCAACGGAAGTTTGAATTTATCGTGACTCACCGAGGGGTGTTTGGTGCTCAGGCCAATGACGTAAGGCTCTTCAAATACGGGAAATTCAACCACGTCGTTATTATTAATCGGCGAAGTAATAATCGCGACCTGAATAATATCATGGTCGAGCAAGGCAACCAGCTTTTCTTTGCTGGCTTCATGAAATTTGAACTCAGTTTTTGGAAATCGCTCCCGGCAAATCATTTCGATATCGCCAAAAATGTAGGGAGCAAGGGTGGGCACTGAGCCGATATTTAATACCCCCGATGGATATTTCTTGGATTCTTCCGCCATGTGTTTAAGGCTTTTCACTTCTGACAAAATGACCTCTATCTGCGACAAAGCTTCTATACCCTGCGCTGTAAACTTAACGCCACGCACCTGACGATTAATTAATGTTATTCCCAGATCGCTTTCAAGTTTGCGTACCTGGGCGCTCAGCGTCGGTTGCGAAACATTGCAAGCATCAGCCGCTTTTTGAAAATGTTTGTATCGCGCGAGCGCGTACAGATACTCAAGATCTCTAACCCTCATTTTCTTTCCCCTGGGATCAGACAAAAAAATTAGCGGTGTAGTATTCATCTATTAATATCGAATGAGTACCTTTTTTATGGGGTCTTTATTCAATCTGTGATCGGTGTTTAATAATGGCGATTTGATTTTGTTATTGTTTTTCAATTTATTGATTTCACTCAAGCATTTCAATAGGAAATGCGTATATATCAGCTGTTATTTATATGGTTTTTTTGTTGAGTGGGATGTTTTGGCTATGATAGGGTTGCTGCCCCGTAAAGGTGGTTATTTTACTGTTTAGTGCATCAGGTGAATCTTAGCAAGGTAATAAAGTGGCCTAATATAAATGTCATGATGAAGTGAGATTGATGATGGAAGTTTTCGAGAAAATTGCGGTTGATATTAAAGAGAAAATATCGAACATGGTTCCGGAAGGTGAGGTGGATGTCGACTTTATGGTTGTTGATGATGACACCATTCGTTTTATTGTCGCATTCAGTCAGGGGCTTTACGAACAAAAGATTAATAAATTAGATATTCATATAAAAACGCTCTCCTGAGCCACCATCGCCGATAGCGGATGGATCTGAATGTCTTTTTGTGCATGTGAAAATTAAAGCAACATCTCCATGCAAATAGTTTCGCGGTAGTGCGATAAATGCGGCCCCTTCCCGTGTAAAGGGGGCAGTTGAGCAGACAAGGAGCGTTGATAATAAAAACATAATAATAAGCCCTTGCACTACGTTGTTTTCAACTCTGGGTTGGGAGGGGACATTCAACGTAGTGCTTTTTTTTGCCGATCACCGGAAGTTCACAGGCACAGCTACGTCGGGTATTGAGTAAAGAAACCCGCTTCTGCCACGCAAGATAAAAAGCACAATACATAGAATGGCGGTGGTGAGATGGCTCAACCGCTCCACACCCTCACAAAACCCCAGGTAATATTGTCGCTCAGCGAGAGAAGTATCGTTTTTATCCTTTTGAATATAATAACGATATCCGCTTTCCGTAATGGATCTGTTTGCAGAATAAAACACTCACACTTTCTGTTTGAATTATTACAATCGCCTGCGTTAACTGCTCATAACATGATGCTATTCACTGAATATGAGTGTGAAGGTTTACCGGACGATGAAAAATATCCTCTGCACGCTGGTTGTTGCCATGAGCCTTTGGACGAGTGGCGCAAACGCCTGGAGTAACGCGCTCCCCGTAGGCCCTGCGGTCGGCGATCAGTCGCTGTCGCCATTTTACATCTGGGACAGCGCGCTTCCCCAGCGCCCGGGAGTGATGCTGCGTGAAGAGCCTATACCGCGCCAGCCGGACATCACCGATGCCAGCAAGATCCAGCGCATTCTCTATACCTCACAGGACAAACGCTGGAATGCGGGCAGCGTTCCGGTGAGTGGCACGCTCTGGTTTCCGCAAGGCGAGACGCCGAAAGGAGGCTGGCCGATCATCGCCTGGGCGCACGGTACACTCGGTGTCGCCGATGCTTGCGCCCCTTCATGGACGAACCCGACCCCGCGCGATGCGCACTATATCAATCAGTGGTTGAAACAGGGGTTTGTGGTGGTTGCCACGGATTACCAGGGCCTGGGGGGGCCTGGGCCTCACCCTTATCTTAACTGGGAAGCGGAGGGGCGCTCGGTACTCGACAGCGTGCGTGCGGTGTTGCAGGCGTATCCGCAACAGATTGCTAATAACCTAGTGATCACCGGGCAGTCGCAAGGTTCAGGGGCCTCTCTTGGTGCCAGCCTCATTGCGCCAGACTATGCGCCAGAGCTGAAACTGCGCGCCACGATTGCTACCGGGCTGGTGGCGACGTTTCCGGAAGGGCCGATAAAACCGGGTCACGCACGGCCAGGTCACCGCGATCCGGCGCGTTTTACCCTGCTACGATTGATTGGCGGCTCGCTACCGGACGGCGCGCCAGCGGCCGATAAATGGGTGACAGAGCAAGGGGCGAAGATGCTGGTGCTTGCCAGAACCGCCTGTATGAAAGAACTGGGTCACTATGAGCACAAGGAGAAGATTGATGGTGCTAAGGCGTTTATCGGGGGGGACGGGCCAGTTAATGCCGCGTTAACCCCGGTAACCAACATGCCGCTGAAGATGTTCCCGGCACCACTATTTACCGCAACCGGGCTGGCCGATCACACGCTGTCGCCGCACCATCAGTACGCTGCCGTTGCTGCATTGTGCGCCGCCGGGAATCCGGTTGAGTGGAAGACCTACCCCGGCATTACCCACAATGGCACAGTAAATGTGGCCTTTGAGGATGAACTGGCGTTCGTTCGCAGCGTGATGGAGCACGCGCCGCAGCAAAACAGTTGCGGATCGTTGCAGGCGCCAGGCGAGCCGCAACACCCGCTAAAGGGCATACCGTTTAACACCTGATGGGTTAGGGGTGACGCCAGCGCAGCGTTGCCGGCAGGATACGCTGCGGCGTCGCCGGCTCGTTGCCTTCAATCATCTGCGTGATGATATCGAAGCAGTCCTGCGCCAGTCGCGGCACATTCTGTTCGACCGTATCAATCGGCAGCGACAGGGAATCATACAGATAGTGATCGTCAAAACTGGCGATATGGATATCGCTCTCCAGTAAGTGGTGCTGGCTCATATAGCGCAGCACCCCTTCCAGCAGGCCGCAGGCGGCGGTGAACAGCGCTTTCGGCGGGCGGCCCAGTCTGGCGCAGAGTGCGGCGAACATCTCATAGCCGCTACTTGGGTGATAATTGCCGTGAATGATCCACTCCGGACGCGGCGTGACACCCGCTCGCTCCAGACCCTGCATAAACCCGGCAAGGCGGTCTTTGGTGGGTGACAGACGTGGCTGACCGCCCAGGAAATAGACTTCATCGGGAGTGGCGCGCGCCAGATGTTCAACCAGTTCGGCGGTCGGCGTCAGGGAATCGGTGATCACCAGCGGCAGGCGGGTGTCATTGATATGGCGGTCAAACAGCACCACCGGAAGTTGTTCGCTCAGCTTCAGGTAGTCACTGTCGCTTTGCATGCTGGAGGCGACAATCAGTCCATCCACCTGTCGCGCCACCAGGTTGTTCACCACCACCGTTTCCTGACTGGCGTTCTCGTCCGTGCAGGAGATCAGCAGTTGCAGGCCCGCTTCGCGACACAGGTTTTCCAGCTCGTGAGAAAAAACGGCGAAACCGTAGTTGGTGATTTCCGGCACCACCAGACCCAGCGTATGGCTGCGGTTTTCACGCAGCAGACGGGCGTGAATACTGGGTTGATAATGGTGCTGCTGGGCGATAGTCAGAACGCGCTCGCGCGTCTCCTGCGCCACACGCAACTCTTTACCGCGGCCGTTAAGCACCAGGCTGGCAGTGGCTTTAGAAACCCCTGCCAGCGCGGCGATATCGCTGATGGTGACGCGTTTTGTTTTTCTCACGGTTTTGCATCGGTTAATGAAACAAGCACTTATTCTACCATGCAAGAACGTAACGACCAGTAGTGCGCGCGCACTTCTGCGCGACCGGTCAGCGTTAACTGCGCCGGATGTGACGGGAAGTAGCGGCTACTCATCACGCCTTCGCCATCATTGATAAAAATCTCTATGCTTGAGTGATCGCAGAGGATCTGCAATTTCCGCGCCTGACCGCACCAGTAGCGGTAGAGCCACTCACCCGTTTCGAGGCTGCGACGTGCAAGACGCAGTTCATCGTTTTGCCATTGCAGGATCAGCGTATCGGCGAAATTCAGCGTGACTTCCCCGGCGCTCTCCAGTATCAGCTCAAGACGTTGGGCATCCAGAACGGGCATTGCATCGGCCGCACCCTGCAAGGTGCGGGTTTCACCGCGCAGTGCCTGCAACTCAACAATGGGCTGTTGGTACAGTTTGCCATCACGGGAGGTCAGTTCGCGCAAGCAGGTCATCTGGTGGATCCAGCCGTTGGCAACAGTTGGCTGGCGCATCTCTTCGCCATCCGGTACCCCCATCCAGCCGACCAGCAGACGACGCCCGTCGGCGGTCAGCGTGGTTTGCGGGGCGTAGAATTCAAACCCGGCATCCAGTTCGTGAAATTCACCGTGGTGGAATTGCGCCTTCGTGTAGTCCAACTGGCCGCCTAGCCAGGCGCTCGGGTAGGTATTGAGATAGCGTTTTTCTTCCCGCGCGATACCTTGCGGGCAGCAAATCAGGAATGTACTGCCACCGAGGGTAAACATATCCGGGCACTCCCACATATAGCCCGCCTCCCCCAAACCACCGAGGCCGCTGCCGGCTATCTCACCCAGGTTTTGCCAGTTCCACAGATTTTCGGAACGTAACAACAACACTTTGCCCTGTAATTGCAGATCCTGTGCGCCCAGCACCATGTACCAGTACTCGCCATGCCGCCAGACTTTCGGGTCGCGTACATGGCCGGTGTAGCCGTGCGGCAGAGGGATCGCCGGGCCGAGCTTGTCGAAACCGCCTTCACTGTTTTGCACTGCCAGACATTGCCAGGCGGTGCGCGTGCCGTCATCGAACTTCACGTTACCGGTGTAGCAGAGCGTCAGCACGCCGCCGTTATCCACGGCGCTGCCGGAGTAGCAACCGCTGCGGTCATACTCCTGGTCGGGCAACAGGGCGACAGGCTCATGTTGCCAGTGCAGCAAATCGTCGGAACTCCAGTGCGCCCAGCCTTTATGCTGGTGCTGGCAGCCCAGTCCGTTCCACTGATAGAACAGGTGGTAGCGTCCGGCAAAATGGATAAAACCGTTTGGATCGTTAAGCAGCCCGGTGGTCGGCGCGAGGTGCCAGCCGGGGTAGTGGCTGTCTTTTAGCGCTTTGGGCTGGCCTTTCATGACTGCCTGCAATAATGCAGGCAGCAGGTTTGTTAACGCCATTATTCAGAGTCCGTTTTGTATTTCAGCAGGTACGAGATAACAAAGGCGGCGCCGAACGCGATAACCATGCCAATGGCGTAATTGAGCAGCGAGCTTGCCTGCACAATCGCCATTCCCGGGATGCCGGTCAGACCCACTGCGGTCATATAGACATGCACTGACACCACCCATGCGCCACCGATAGCCCCGCCGATAAGTGCGGCGATAAACGGTTTTACAAAGCGCAGGTTGATACCGAAAATCGCCGCTTCCGTAATTCCCAGCAACGCCGAGAACGCCGACGGCAGCGTGATCGCTTTAATCTTCGCGTCTTTGGTTTTAAACCAGACCGCCAGACACGCGCCGCCCTGCGCGACGTTTGCCATTGCCCAGATCGGCAGCAGGAAGTTTACGCCGATTGACGGATTGCCCAGCAGTCCCGCCTCAATGGCATGGAAACTGTGGTGTACGCCGGTGATGACAATCACGGAATAAAGCCCACCAAACAGCAATCCGGCCAGCCAGCCAGCATGGGTGATCAATGTGCTGAGCACAAAGGAGATGCCGTCGCCCAGCGCGCGCCCTGCCGGGCCGATGATCAGCATAGCGATAAAACCGGAGATGATCACCGTCAGGAACGGCGTCAGGATCAGATCCAGCGCATCGGGGATCACGCGGCGCAGTTGTTTCTCCAGAACACTCATAAACCACACCGCCAGCAGTACCGGGAAGACCGTGCCCTGGTAACCGATCATTGCCACTTCAATGCCGAAGAAGTTCATGGTGTGGAAGCCTGCAGCCACGCCCCAGGCATTGGTCAGCGCCGGGTGAGTCAGAATGCCGCCGAGGGTTGCGCCGAGATAGGGGTTACCACCAAACTCGCGAGCGGCGGTAAAACCAATCAGTATCGGCAGAATGATAAACGCCGCCGAACTGAACATGTCGAGCATGATATAGATAGCGTTGTCTGCATTGACCCAGCCGTAGGTTTTCACCATACCCAGCAGGCCCATTAACAGACCCGAGGCGACAATCGCCGGAATAATCGGCACGAAAATATTCGACAGCAAACGGGCGACACGCTGGAACGGGTTCAGCTTACGCGCGGCGATATCGGCGGCTTCGGACTTACTGGTTTCGCTGATCCCCGCTTCGGCAATAAAGGCCGCGTACACTTTGTTCACCACCCCGGTGCCAAAGATAATCTGTAGTTGCCCTGCGTTGCGAAAACAGCCTTTCACCCCGTCGACTTTACCGATGGCGGCGGTATCGGCTTTGGCGTCTTCCACCAGCACCAGACGCAGGCGTGTGGCGCAGTGCGCAGCGCTGGCAATGTTGTCTTTGCCTCCCAGTAACGGCAGTAGTGACCGGGAAATTTCTGCAAAATCCATAAAAACCTCTGTCTTATCGTTTTTGTGGGATCAACCTGGCAAGATGAGGCCCCCGCAGGGGCCGATCGATCAGAACCAGGTTTCCATTTGTACGCCGAAGTTCCATTCACCGCCGGCTTTGAAGCCGTTGCTGCCAAAGGCATCATCGCTGGCGTATTTATCCAGACGATGATCCCAGTCCATCCAGGTGGCGAAGAGGCGAATTTCCGGACGTTTCAGGAACTCGCCGACATCGCTGGCTTTCAGCGTCGGTGCGACGGTGAGTTTGTAGAAACTGCCGCTCACCGCGTTGCGGCTGTTATACCCTTCCGGGCGTAAGTCCATGTACTGATAGCTGCCTTCATACTGCATCTCGAAGTTTTCCGTGATGCCCTGAATCAGGCGCAGGTTTGCTGTGGCCCACTGGTAGCTGTCGCCTTTGACATAACGATCTTTGCTGCTCTGCGCAAGCACTGCCGGCGCGATATGCCAGCCACCGCCCAGCGGAGTGATACCGTAGCTCGCCAGGCGCCAGGTATTGGCTTCCGGCAACAGTGCGCCATCGGAGCCAATGGATTTAACCTCCGCGCCCAGACCATGACCGTACAGCAAGGCGGTTTTCGCGGAACCTTCACGCAGACCGTAGAAGCTGTCGTTATGCAGGCCAAGCAGGGCGTGTACGCCGGTGTTGGCGGCATCGCCTTTCACTTTATTGCCATCCAGATCCAGACGGTCATCGTTATCTTTGGCGCGCATACCGCTGACCATCAACTGTACCGGGCCATAGAAGTTGTTCAGCGAGAGAATGTAGTTCTGCGCGGTGTTTTCACTGTTTTCGATATCGCCGAAGGTGCGGCCGTAGATCGACAGGTTGCTGCGCGCTGCGTCGCTCCACTTCATGTCGTAGATCCCGGCGCCGGTACCGGCGAGGAAGACCACATCGGAGTCGATCCAGTGGATATCGAAGTTATCGCGGTCAAAACGCTTACCGGCCCAGACGGTGGTGTCTTTAAACGCACCGGTAAAGGAGGGCAGATGACCGATTTCAGTGAATGCCTGACGCAGGTTGAGATCGCTGGAAGAGGCCGTCCAGTCGTTATAGGTTTTTTGCCCGTCGGCAAGCATCACCTTAAAGCGTGTGGTTGCCCCGTTAGCCAGCGTCTGTTTATGTTCGAGGTTCATTTCGACATAGGTGTCCGGTTCGTTCCCCAGACGCCCGACGTGCCCCCCGGTTTCGCCTGCTGGCGTTACCGTCGGGCCGCCCTGAGTTTTGGCCGCGGAACTGTTCATCAGCAAGCCTGAACGGGCATAACCGTGGAACTCAAAGCCCCCTTCATCGCTGGATTTTTGCTCCAGTTTCGCGGTGCGTTGTTCCACTTGAGTGGTGGTGGTTTGTGTTTTTTGCTGGGCGGCTGCCAGTTGCTGTGCCTGTTTTTCCGCCGCCTGAGCGCGGGTTTCGGCAGCGCTGGCGCGTTGTTCGGCTGCCTGTAAACGCTGCTCCAGCGCCGCGAGGCGCGCTTCAATGCTGCTTGTGCTGCTATCGGCGGCCCAGACGGAGCCAGAACTTAATATCACACCAAGGGTTACAGCGAGCGTGCTTTTTTTCATCGTTTTGCATCCCTAAGGAAGAGCCATCATCACAAAGTTATTTTTTTGCTAAACCGGTTTAGGTTTTAAATCATAATCACGCCTAATTTATCAGCGCAATGAAATTTGCTAAACCGGTTTAGTGAATGTGAGACGGCTCGCAAAACGAAGCGGCAAGCTTGCTCGAAATCAGGCGGCGTGTTCCTCAAGCTGGTGACGATAGGGCAGAGCGGTCATGGCACCTTTTGCAGTGGTTGCCAGCGCACCACAGATTTGCGCACTGGCCAGGCGTGCGGCCAGCGCCGGTTCGTTGTCCGGCAGGCCGTGTTCTGCGAGTCCCCAGAGTAAACCGGCGACAAAGGCATCCCCTGCGCCGGTGGTGTCGACGCTCACTACCGGCAGTGTGGGATAGTGGTAAAGCTTACCGCTGTGCCAGGCTTGTACTCCCGCTTTGCCCTGAGTGACCAGTAATAAGCTGATGCCATAGCGCTCCGCCAGTGTCTGCATGCTGGTGCCGGGGTGTGGCGAACCGCTGATAAACGCCAGCTCCTCTTCCGAGAGCTTCACTACATCTGCCAGCGTTAGCGCCTGGCGCAGACATTGGTGCAGTTGTTCGTCGTCAGTCCACAGGTCGTGACGAATGTTGGGATCAAAGCTGACAAACCCGCCCGCCGCACGGATGTTTTGCATGGCGGTAAACGCAGCGCTACGCGACGGTTCGGCCGACAGCGCGATAGAGCAGCAGTGCAGCCACTCTCCGCGTTGAAATACAGGTAAATCTTGACTGGTCAGAAACAGATCGGCGCTGGGGCGCACCATAAAGGTAAAGGAGCGTTCACCGTCATTGTCCAGCGCCACCACCACCGTTGAGGTGCGCTGCGCCAGGTCGGCAGACATAAACGCAGTGTCGACCTGTTCATGCGCCAACGTTTGCTGCATAAAACGGCCAAACGGATCGTCCCCCACGCGGCCCACAAAGCCGCTGTTCCCCTGTAACCGGGCTATTCCCACCGCCACATTTGCTGGCGCACCGCCGGGACATTGCATCAGGCGTCCCGGCCCGTCCGGCAGCAGATCCACGACGGCGTCGCCCAGACACCAGACTCGAGCTGACATGCTATTCTCCCGCTAAAAAATATCGCTAAAATTTAACTAAACCGTTTTAGCAAATCAATCTTGTTCTTGGATTTCTGCGTAACATCTTTAAGCTGTCATCTTTTTTCTGCATGCTGGAGCGTCTGTGTATCAACCAGATGGATGGGCATATGTCGCAACCGCTTTTTGTTTTCGATCTTGATAACACCTTGATTCACGGCGACAGCAGCACGCTCTGGAGCCGCTACCTGGTGCGTGAAGGCTTTGCCAGCCACCCGGACTATCTGCTGCAGGAAGAGCGCATGATGCTGGATTACGCGCGCGGTGAAATGGATCTGCATGCGTATGTGGCGCTGACCTTATCGCCATTGATGGATATTCCGATAGCGCTGGTGGACCGCATGGTCGCGCTGTGCGTTGAAAAAGAGATCACGCCGCGCATCTACCCGCAGGCGCTGGCGCTGATTAACCGGTTACGGGCGCAGCAGCAACCGATGCTGATCATCTCGGCATCCGTGGGGTTACTGGTGAAGGCTATCGCCCCGGTGCTGGGCATTGAACACGCTATTGGCGTTGAGGTGAAAACCGATAATGGGCGCTACACCGGCGTCATTGACGGAACGCCCAGTTACCAGCAGGGGAAAATCACCTGCCTGGAGAACTTCCTCGCCCGTCACCCGCAATATGACGGGCCGCTGACCTTTTACACCGATTCGATTAACGATTTGCCGCTGTGTGAACGTGCTGACCACGTTTACCTGGTGAACCCCTGCCAGAAGCTGGCAGCGCACGGAGCGCTGCGCCACTGGCCGGTGCTTGACTGGCAACTTACTCAGGCTTAAATAGCGGCACCGGTTTGCCGGTGATATAGCGTCGGCGCAGCCAGGCCGACGCGGTATCCATCAGCATCACCACCGCCACCAGGATCAGGGTGATAAACATCACCACATCCCAGTTCCACAAGCGCATGTTCTCGGCATAAATCAAACCAATGCCGCCCGCACCAACAAAACCCAGCACCGCGGCCGAACGGGTATTGGACTCGATCTGATAGAGGCTAAGGGCAAGAAATGTTGGGAATGATTGGGTAAAGGTGCTGAAGCGGTGTTTTTGCAAGCCCCCAGCGCCTACCGCGGTTAAGCCGCGACCCGGTGAGCGATCCACCGCTTCGTGGCTTTCCGCATACAGACGCCCGAGCAACCCGGTGTCCTGCATAATGATCGCCAGTACCCCGGCAAGCGGCCCCAGCCCGACGGCGCGTACGAAAATCAACCCCCATATTGCCATATCAATACCGCGCAGGATGTCGAACACGCGGCGCATGAAAAAGGCGATCGCTCCGGCAATTCCCCCTTTCATGATGTTGCGCGCCGCAAGAAACGACAGCAGCAGAGCAAATACTGTGGCGGTCAGGGTTCCGGCGAAGACAATCGCCAGGGTGACACCGATCTGCGTAAAGTAGTAGCCAAATGGCCAGTTCGGGAAGTCGTGCCAGACGAACATGCGCAGAATGTAGCGTCCTATTTGCTGGAGGCCGCTGAGCGCCTGATCGACAGGAATGCCAAACTGCATAAAAAACCAGCCGTAATAGAGCAGAACGGCCAGGGCGATAAGCGCAAGACGACGCAGATAGCGCCCCTGCGCCTGGAACAGATTTTTGTTCAGCTTGCGGCTTAATGTGACGTTCGGAACGGCTTGCACTCTGGTCATTTTTTCCCCTCCAGCACCCACTGGCGCAAGCGGCCGGAGAGCGTATCGAGCAGCGACACCACAATGATAATGAGCAGCAGCGTGATGCTGACCTGATCATAACGGTCGAGTTTGATGTTGGTCATCAGCTCCTGACCGATGCCGCCGGCACCCACCAGACCGAGAATGGTGGAGGAGCGGAAGTTGATCTCCAGGCGCATAAAACCGTAAGAGAGAAAAATCGGTTTCACTTGCGGCCACAGGGCAAAGCGGATGCGCTGCAGATGCGTTGCGCCGCAGGCCGCCAGCCCGCGCACGGGTCGGTCTTGCGCGCTTTCCACCGCTTCATAAAACAGCTTGGTCAGGCTACCGATGGTGTGCAGCGTCAGCGCCAGAAAACCGGGAATGGCACCGATGCCGAAGGCCATCACAAAGATCACCGCCCACGCCAGTTCCGGCATCGTGCGCAGAAATGCCACCAGCGTGCGCACCGCAAAGCGGACTGCCGGCGGAGACCAAGTGTTGCCCGCCGCCAGAAAGGCGAATACACCGGCGATGGCAAAGGAGAGGATCGTGGCAGCCAGCGCCAGTTGCAGGGTCTCCCAGATCAGCGGTAGCTGGATGGGCAGCCGATACCCCCAGTAGGCCAGTGAACCCTTGGTATGGCTGTCGGCAAACAGCACTGACCAGTGCAGCGTGGGCACGGTTTCCAGCATGTAATCGAGAAAGTTGGGCAGCGAGTGCCAGATGGTGGCGAGATTAAATTCTGCCGCACTGCCCGCCGCAAAATAGAGAGCCAGCAACAGTAATGACCAGGTCACGGTATCGCGCTTTTGGCGCATTCTGACCTGCTGATAGTAGTGTTCAAACTGCGTATTCGACGTGCTCATGCGTTGCAATTGCGTCCTGTATGACAATCGAATAACAGCCCCTGGTTTTTACGCAGGGGCTTGCGATATCGTGAGACGGCAACTTAACGGGCGGTAACCAGCTCGCGTTTCATCTCAATAATCTGTTTAAAGTCGTCTACGCTACCCGGGCCGATATGCTGCGTGCCGCCCATCGCTTTCACGAAACAGGCGTGGTTGTCGGTATCCAGTTTTTTGATGGCCGTAATGACTTTGGCTTTGAAATCCGCCGGTAGGCTGTTGCTGACCAGGATCGGGCCATTCGGGATCAGCGGCGATTCCCAGATGATACGGATTTGTTTCATCAGGTCCGGATGATCCATACGGATCAGGCGGTTAAAGGCGCCCACGCTGTAACCGGAATTGTAATCGCCGACCATAGATGTCCAGGTAACGGCCCCCGCGAACTGACCGTTCAGCACGCCGAGGATGTCCTGCTCATGACCGCCGGAGAAGGTGACGCTGGAGAAGTAGTTGTTGTATTTGTTATCCGCGTTGCCGCCGAACTTCTGTTTGAATTCATAGTTCGGGATCAGATAACCGGAGGTGGAGTCCGGATCGGCGAAGCCAAAGGCTTTCCCTTTCAGATCTTCCAGTTTTTTGTACGGGCTGTCGGCTTTAACGATCACGACCGAGTGATAACCGCGAGACTTGTCTTTGTCATCCACGGCGATGCCGACGATATCGACCGCTTTCGGGTTGTTGATATACACCGAGGCGTAAGACGAAGGCGACATGCTCAGCACCACATCGACTTTACCGCCCAGCAAACCCTGGATCACGCCGGAGTAGTCAGATGAGTTGCGCAGTTTGGTGTCTACGCTGAGCTCTTTATCAAGAAACTCTTTGACGCACTGGTTGTCGCCAATTTGTTGGGTGGCGTTCTGTCCGCCAAGGATCCCCAGATTCAACTCTTTCGGCTGCTCCGCCGCCGAAGCCTGCCATGCCAGCAGCAGACCTGTCATCAATGCAGATAAACGTAATGCGCCCGAAATATGCTTTTTCATTGTCATTGCCTGTGTTGTCTCATTGGAAGGGGAAGAATTAATGCAACTGGCTTATCTCATCGCCATAAAGGATCTGCAAAACGTCCTGCGTCAGCCGTGAAGGGTGGTCGTCAAAAACAATTCGTCCTTGAGAAACGCCAATCACGCGTGTGCAGTACTCTTTTACCAGCTCGACGGAGTGCAGGTTTACCATCACGCTAATGCCTTGTTCGCTCACTTCGCGCAGCACGCCCATGATGCGCTGCGTGTTTTTCGGATCCAGCGACGCGACCGGCTCGTCTGCCAGCAAAATGGACGGGTTCTGGATCAGCGCCCGGCAAATCGCCACGCGTTGCATCTGACCACCGGAGAGGGTTTCCGCGCGCTGGAGGGCATGTGGCAACATATTCAACCACTCCAGCAGTGCAATGGCTCTGGCGCGATCTTCATCGGTGAACACTTTAAACAGGGATTTCAGCGTCGAGGTCTGGCTCAGACGGCCCAGCAGCACATTGGTGAGCACATCAAGGCGCGGCACCAGACAGAAGTCCTGGAAAATCATCCCGCATTCGCTGCGCCACTGATTAAGCGCGCGGCCTTTGAGGCGCGAAACATCGCGCGGCGTCCCCACTTCCGGGAAGCTGTTGATCTCACCGGATGTTGCGCTGTGCGTGCCGTTCAGAACGTGCAGCAGGGTTGATTTCCCTGCGCCCGAGCGACCAATCACCCCGACCATCTCGCCGCGATGCAGATCAAAGCTGATGTCGTGCAACACGGTCTGGTGCGCGTTATAGGACTTGCGTAAGTGGCTTACGCTTAGCACTTTTTGTTTCGGCACCGTGTTGAGTTGATGCAGAGACGAATAGTGGTCTTCAGAAATTTCCGCCAATGCGCTGTTCATAAGTCATCCGGTTTTTTCATTAAGCTGGCGACCATTAAGAGGACAGGTGATGATCGTTTTATGACGGAAAGACGAACAAATAGTGAACGTGTGGCTTCATTGGGAGAGGAAAAAAATGAGCAGGCTATTTCATATAAGCGAGAGTGATATATTTTTGCCATCCGGGCGCACGCTGTACACCCGCAGGATCGGAAAAGAAGGGCAGCCGCAGACGCGGCGCTGAGGATATTTCGACAACCCACTCGCCCTCGCCAAGAAAACGAAAGCGAACCTGTTCCGTGCTAATCGATAGATTTTCAAAAATGCCCGTTGCCCACATCTGGCCTATTCGCACAATCTCCTTTACGCCTTGCCGGATATCAATCAGCACGATGGTCAGGGATTCTTCAAAGATAACATCATCAGTAAGAAACAGCAGATAGCGCGTGTTATCCACCTGTACTGCCGCTTCAAGCAACAGGCCGGGAACGGTGATATTCGTTACCTCATCCCCAATCACTACGACCGATTGGGCCTGGCGGAAGTCGGTGGCCTCGCATGTAGTGACAAGTGAAACATTATTGGCTTTACGCATTCTTTATTTCATGTCCTATAAAGAGAGGATCTTCAGAATATTCTTATCAGGGGCCCCGATAAAGCGCGTATGCTGTAGCCTTTTACGGCTATTAGCGGTACCACGCCGTTGTTTTTAAAGCGTATACGGACCCGGAGATCATAAGATGGAATTTGACTGGATGTATATTATTTATCTTTTCTTTGCGGTGGTGTTTATCCTCATAATCAAGGGGTTTTATTCTTTCTTTGGTGGCTACATCAAACAGATGTTTGTAGAAGCCCGGGTGATGAAGATCGGCATTGGTGTTAATGCGGATATTATCCACCGAAGCAAAACAGCGTTGATCGACGCAGAGATGCCAGTGTACCGGCTCACGGTAAAATTCAGGACACGTGAAGGAGTAGAAGTACAATCAAGCATCGACAGGGCGCTGGATATGGACGGTTTTACGCGTTATGCGCCGGGCAATGGTGTGGCGTTGAAGTATGATCCGAAAAATCCAAAACGCATTGCTTTATACGATAATGATAAACCTTTGATCTTGGGCGATTAACCTTCAGCATAGAATATTGATGGAGGAGTGCGTGGGATACCATTGGATAGTTCTGTTCTTACTCTTCTTTTTTGTCCCATTGATGGCGTTTGTGCTTCGCCAGGCGATGTCCATGCTAATGCCCGGTTTTCGGCAATTCAGGATGGAATCCGCGGTGCGGAAAACCGGTATCGGGGTAAATGCGGATATTATTTACCGTAGCAAGACTGGCATGATTGACGGCGAAAACCCGGTGTATCGCCTGACATTCAAATTTGTCACCCGTGAGGGTATCGAGGTGCAGTCGAGTCTGGAAAGAGCGCTGGATATGGACAGTTTTATCCGTTATGCGCCCGGTAACGTTGTGGCGTTAAAATACGATCCCACCCATCCAGAACGTATCGCTTTATATCGCCATGACCGTCCGTTGATTTTGGGCGATTAATTTTTACCGTAGCACAGTAGAAAACGAGAACAGAGATATGGACATTATTCATGTCATTTTAATGATTGGGATCGCCGCGTTGCTGCTGTTTGGGCTTTACAAATTGGCGCGTTGGATCCGTCAGTTGTGTATTGAAGCGCATGTGCGCAATCATGGCATTGGCGCGAATGCCGATATTATTGCCCTTAAGCGCACCAACTGGATGGACAGGCGCACAGTCTATTGTGAACTGGTCTTGCGCTTCAAAACCCGCGAAGGTCAGGTGGTGCAGGCGAGCGTGTTTGAGCATCTGACCAGCCGTGAAATTGTGCGTTTTGCTGAGGGCAACGGCACCACCGTGAAGTACGATCCGCAACATCCGCAGCATATTATCTTATATGACCGCCCGCTAATTTTAGGGGATTAATCCCGGCTGTATCTCTTCTTCACACCCGTGCTGATTCATTAAAGCTTACTGCGAAATCAGCACTGTTTGTTTCATCTCATCCGGCTCGTTAACCGCCTTCTCGTCCTTACACTGCAACGCCGTTATTTTAATCCCGTCAGCGTCACAAAAGTCGCAAAAAAACAAGCCACTGCGTTGCATCGGTCAGATCTCACGCTATATGTTAAATTTGTGTTTAAAAAATGATACCGAGGGATTGTTCATGGATAAGAAAACCGATCTACTGGTCGCTGCGCTGGCACTGCTTTTTTCTGGTTCCGCGCTGGCGGCGGTACCGCAGGGTTACCCGGCGGACTATCAGAAAATAGTCGACGCGGGCACCAAAGAAGGCAAAGTTGTTATCTACTCCACTACCGACACCAAAGCCGCAGGGCCGTTAATCAAAGGCTTTGAGGCGCAGTATCCGGGCATCAAAGTCGAATACAACGACATGAACAGCACCGAACTGTACAACCGCTATCTGAGTGAGCAGGCTTCCGGCGGTGGCAGCGGGGATGTGATTTGGAGTTCGTCGATGGATACCGCGCTGAAACTGGCGACCGATTACGCCGACGAATATGCCTCACCGGAAGTGAGTAAATTACCGAAATGGGCGGTATGGCAGAATAAGGCCTATGGCACCACCTATGAACCGGTCGTATTTATTTATAACAAGCGTCTTATCCCACAGGGGGATGTGCCGGACTCGCATAGCGCACTGGCCAAATTGATCGCCAGCCAGACCGACAAATTCAAAAATAAAGTCACCACCTACGATATCGAAAAATCCGGGCTGGGCTTTATGCTGGCGGTGGAAGACCTCAAATTCGATAAAGACTATTTTGCGCACCTGACGGATGTGGCAAAAGGTGGGCTGACGGTGCAGTCCTCCACCGGCACGATGATGGAGCGTGTCTCCTCCGGGGAAAACCTGATTGGCTATAACATCCTCGGATCGTACGCCGAAGCCCGCGCCAAAGGGGATAATGCACTGGGTATTTCTTATCCGAAAGACTATATCCTGGTGTTGTCCCGCGTCTCGTTTATCAGCGCGCAAGCGGAACACAGTAATGCTGCCAAATTGTGGTTCGACTATGTGTTATCGGAAAAAGGGCAGAGCATTCTGGCCAATCAGGCGGACATTCCCTCCCTGCGTAACGATATCGAAGGCAAAAACGACGTTGATGGTATGACCAAAATGCTTGGCGATGCGCTCAAACCGATCCATGTGGATACGTCGCTGCTGGAATATCTGGAACCGAAAAAGCGTCTGGAATTTATTAAACAATGGCGTGCAGCCGCCGCCAAATAATGGCTGTACGGGCGGCGCGTCGTGATAGCGCGCCCCCTTTTCATCGCCGGGATGGTTTGCCTGAAATACCTGACCAAAGGGATGACCAATGAATACATTGCGCAGAAAGTGGCAGGGGATGCCGCGCGGTGTGATCGTGCTGATCACCGCGTTGGTTATTTATGTTCCGCTGTTATTTATAGTGGTGCAGAGTTTTCTCTCCGCGCCCTTTTTTGTCCGTTCCAAAGAGCTGAGTCTCGAATCTTTCGCCTTTATTTTTACCGATCCGGATTTTTATCTGGCGCTGAAATCCGGCTTTATTCTGGCGTTTGGCCTGGTGTTTATCGCTATTCCGCTGGGCGGCATCCTCGCGTTTCTCATGGTGCGCACCGATTTACCCGGTCGCCGCTTTATTGAACCGTTGATCCTGGTGCCGATCTTTGTTTCACCGATGGTGTTGGGCTTTGGCTATGTGGTCGCCGCCGGGCCGGTGGGTTTCTTTTCGCGCTGGGCCGAGGCGTTGATCGGTTTTGTGCCGTGGAATATCTACTCCATGTTCAGCATTGTGGTGATTGCCGGACTGACGCACGTGCCCCATGCCTATTTGTATATCTCCTCGGCACTGCGTAGCGTGGGGTCTGATGTGGAAGAGGCTGCCCGTACCGTGGGCGCGTCGCCATTGCAGGTGATGACCTCTGTCAGCTTGCCGATGGTGCGCCCGTCGATTCTGTACGCCTGCGTATTGCTGTTCTTCCTTGGACTGGAGGTGTTCGGCCTGATGCTGGTGCTGGGTGATCCCGAAGGCAACATGGTGCTGGCCACGTATCTTTATAAACTCACCAACAAGCTGGGCACGCCTTCCTATCACCTGATGGCCGCCGTTGCTGTGGTGCTTATTTGCATCACCATTCCGTTAGTCATGTTGCAACGCCGCCTGATGCGCACCGCCAACCGCTTTGTCACCATGAAAGGCAAGGCGTCGCAGGCGCGGGCGCTGCCACTGGGCAAATGGCGCTGGGTCGCTGGCGCGGTGGTGGTGGCCTGGTTAACCGTCACCATCGGTGTACCGCTGATTGGCGTTGTGCTGCGGGCATTTATCTCGAACTGGGGGGTTGGCGTTTCACTGTGGGATGAGGTCTCGCTGGATACCTTCCGCAATATCTGGCAGCAACCCAATCTGTTGCGCGCGATCGTGAACTCAATGGCGATTGGTGTATTCGGCGGGGCGCTGGCGGTGATCTGCTACCTGTTCGTTGGCATTGCCATGCACCGCAAACAGGATAATGTCACGCGGTTTCTGGATTACAGCGTGCTGGTGCCCCGTGCCGTACCGGGATTGCTGGCGGGGCTGGCGTTTTTGTGGGTGTTCCTGTTTTTACCGATGTGGCTTGATCAGTCGCTGAAAAACGGCTGGCTCTCCGGATTGCCGGTGGCGGAGTGGTTGCGTGAGAACCTGATTGTCTGGCTACGATCGCTGCGAAACACCATTTTCAGCGTCTGGCTGGCTTATACCGTGGTGTGGATGGCTTACGGCCTGCGGCTAATCTCTTCCACCCTGTTGCAGGTGGGGCCGGAGCTGGAAGAAGCGGCGCGCAGCACCGGGGCGACCAGCGGTCAGGTCACACGCCATGTGACGGTGCCGCTATCGCGTTATGGCCTGATTGGCTCATGGCTGCTGATGTTCCTCATTTTTGAGCGCGAGTACTCAACCGGTGTCTATTTGCTCTCCCCGGGGACGGAGACGATTGGCTCGATGCTGGTGTCGCTGTGGGCTGCGGGGGCGATTGATATCGTTGCAGCGCTGTCGTTTATCAACATTCTGCTGGTGGTCATTGGTCTGGGTGTGGCCCTGCGTTTTGGAGTGAAATTACATGATTGAGCTATCGGTAGAGAACTTACATCTGACTTACGGCGACAACCCGGTACTGAAAGGTGTATCGATGGAGCTAAAACGCGGCGAAGTCGTGTCGCTGCTTGGCCCGTCTGGCAGTGGCAAAACCACCTTGCTGCGCGCGGTGGCCGGGTTGGAGAAACCCACTCAGGGGCGCATTACCATTGGCAGCAACATTGTTTATGATGGTACTCCGCGCAGCGAAATCCCGGCGGAAGAGCGCAATCTGGGGCTGGTATTCCAGTCCTATGCGCTGTGGCCGCATAAAACGGTATTCGAGAACGTCGCTTATCCGCTGAAGCTGCGCAAGGTCCCCTCTGCAGAAATCACCCAACGTACGCAAACGGTACTCGATCAACTGGGGTTGGGGCACCTGGGCAAGCGCCACCCGCACCAGCTTTCCGGGGGGCAGCAGCAGCGTGTCGCTATTGGCCGTGCGCTGGTCTATAACCCGCCGGTGATCCTGCTCGATGAACCGTTGTCGAACCTGGATGCCAAGCTGCGCGAAGAAGCGCGCGTCTTTTTGCGTGAGCTGATTGTTAAGCTGGGGCTGTCGGCGCTGATGGTTACCCACGATCAGAACGAAGCGATGGCGATTTCCGATCGTATTTTGTTGCTCAACAACGGCGTCATCGAACAACAGGGCACACCGCAGGAGATGTACAGCACCCCGTCGACGCTGTTTACCGCTGAATTTATGGGCAGCAATAACCGCCTGCACGGAACGGTAACCGATATCAGCAACGGCAGAGCGCGCATCGAAGGTGCGAAGTGGTCATTGTGGGGCGTGGCCGGGCCGGGACTCAGCGTCGGTCAGCAAGCGACGGCGGTGATCCGGGTGGAGAGCCTGCGGCTGGTCGACACGCCGCAGGATAATTCTATGGAGTTGCCGATGCTTACCAGCATGTACCTCGGCGATCGCTGGGAGTATCTGTTCCGCACGGCAGGGGATGACTTCGTGATCCGCGTGTACGGCACTCAGCAGCGCGATATGCAAAATTACCGCGTGGTATTGCCTGACGATCAACTCTGGATCTTCCCCAAAAGCTGATTACGGCAACGACACCCACCGGTAACCCGCAATAACGGTCACCGTCACAATCGTGGCGGTGGCCGCAATATGCATCAGCAGATCCAGCGCGCTGATATGCGTCGGGTGGCACAGTGACAATAGCGTAAGTGCCATACAGGCAACCCCTGCGCCCGCCGCTGCCAGGCTGCGCAGCGGATAGAGCGTGCGTGTGCGGTGCAGATAACCTATTACCATCGCCACCATTGGCGTACTGACTACGACCATAAACAGGTAGCAATTCGGTCCTTCTATGGCACCGACGGCAGGCGCAGCAGGGTGGCTATACAGATTGGCGAGCGTACTGACGAACCAGAGACCGGCCAGTGGCGTAAACCACCGCCAGTTCAGCGGGCGCTGCCCGGCAATGCTCAATAAAAAGGCGTTACGCACCGCAAGCAGACCGGCGACAAAGGTCAGTAGTAGCTGTACCGCTGCCCAATTCGCACCCGTTTGCGACCAGTCGGTCAGCGTGCGGTTAAGCAATAAACTGGCGACGATCCCGCAGGGCAACGCCATGGCAACCCATGCCAGGGTGCGCCAGCCCGGATGCCACGGGCGCCTTACCGGCTCCATCGAGCGGCTTAATTTCTCTATCAATACATCATGATCGGCCATGTTGTGCTCCTAACCGACGAAGATTACTCAGTGCGCGATGCAGCAGGGACTTAACGGCAGAAACCGTAAGATGGGTATGCGTCGCGGTTTCCGACAGACTCATCTCCCGCAGATGAACATGCTCAACAATTTGCCGCTGGCGTGCCGGGAGCTGTTCCAACAATGTCGACAGTTCTTCCTGCGAATGCTGCGGCTCGCCGGCGGAGAACAAGGGCTCCGGTGCGAGATCACTGTCCGTTTCCCGCAGAGAGTGGCGGCCACGTTTACGCAGTGCGTCAACCCCACGCGCGTGGGTTATCGCCATCAGCCAGGGCAAAAACGGCGATGCAGGATCATAGGTGTGACGCACTCTGTGCACGGTGAGCAGCACATCCTGAACAACATCTTCCAGCAGAATGTCGTCGGCTATTTGCCGGCGCGCCAGTGAGCGGATCACCGGCACCAGCGCTTTCAGCAGCCGCGTATACGCCTGTTGATTGCCCGACTGCGCAAGCGCCATCAGGTGCGGCCATTCGTCACGCGCTGCCTCACTTTTATCCATATTCCGCCTTTATGTTTTTTTCCCGCTGGCTCCGGTCAGTGCGGTGACCACAATTGAGGGGGTTAATACCTGCGGCAAGATCTTCGGCGCACTGCCATCCGCCGGGTAGATCACATACAGCGGCAGGCTACCCTGGCCCAGCTCGTTCAGCGCATCATCGATATCGGCGTTGAATTTTGTCGAGTCGGCAATCATATACAGCGTACCGGTCTTCGCCAGCGCCTCTTTTACCGCCTGAGTGGAGAGCGATGTCTTCTCATTCACCTGGCAGGTGATGCACCACGAAGCGGTAAAATTGACAAAAATGGCCTTGCCGTGGCCGCGATTGTCAGCCACGGTTTGCGGCGACCATTTGACTTCTTCCACCTTCTGCGTGGTCTGCTCTGAAGGCAGTGCCGCGCTGTTGGTGAGCACTGACGGGAGCGGCACCAGCGCGGCGAGCAGCAGGACCGCGGTTGCAGTGAACAGCGCTTTATGACTGCGCCCGGCAAAGCGTTGCTGTTGCGCCATACCGTACAACCAGGCGGCAAAACTCACCACCACTGCCGCTGCAAGGATCGCTGCCAGCGCGGTGTCGCCTGCCTGTTGCGCCAGCACCCACACCAACCAGCCAAATGCGCCAAACATCGGAAATGCCAGTCCGCGTTTGAGTACGCTCATCCATGCTCCGGGACGCGGTAGCCATTTGCCCAGCGCCGGGAACAGGGAGATCAGACTGAAGGGCGCGGCAAAACCCAACGCCAGCGTGAAGAAGATCGCCAACGCCACTGCGGGTGGTTGCACCAGCGCATAGCCAATCGCGCCCGCCATAAACGGCGCAGCACAAGGCGTCGCTACGATAATCGACAGCGCACCGGTCAGCGCTGCACGGGTAAACGCGCCGCGTTGCAGGTTTATCTCCCCGGCACGTTGCAGGGAAAGTCCCACTTCGAATACCCCGAGCAGGTTCAACGCGGCGCCCAGAATCACCAGCGCAAGAAAGGCAATTACCAACGGTGACTGGAGCTGGAAGCCCCAACCGACGGCGGTTCCTCCGGCGCGCAGAGCCAGTAATATCCCGGCGAGGATCAACATGGTTACGACCGTGCCCAGCAGAAAGCCGAAGCCCTCTTTGCGCACTTGCGCCGAATCTTGCGTATGGCGCAAAAGGCCCAGCGCTTTGAGGGAAATTATCGGGAATACGCAGGGCATAAAGTTGAGAATAATGCCGCCAGCGAAGGCGGCGAGCATGGCGGTCAGCATAGCGATTCTCTGGAGTCAGGTTGTTAATAGCGCATCAGGAGTGCGCGTTGGCGTATTGCTTCACTGCTTCCATTGTCTTCTGAATATGCGTTTCCGGGTTTCTGTCAGTGTAGCTCAGCAGGATTTTACCGTCCGGCGCGATGACGAAGGAGGTCCGGTCTGAAAGGGTTTTGCCATTCATTTGCATCAGCGTGTCGTACTGGGCGGCGACTTTCGCGCCAGGGTCGGCGGTGACGGTAAATTTGTCGCGGCACTCGAGCTTCGAGAACGCATCCACTTGATCGGTATTACCGGCGGTGACACCAATTACCGTGGCACCCAGCTTTTTAAAATCATCCGTCGCTTCGGCGAACGCGTGGGCTTCAATGGTGCACCCTTTGCTGAATGCCGCCGGGAAGAAGTAGAGCACCACCGGGCCTTTTTGCAGCGCCTGCTGCAATGAGAACGTCAGTGGTTTGCCTGCCAGTGCGCCTTGTAGTTTGAAGTCCGGCGCTTGAGTGCCTGCCGGCAGGGCTGCTTGCGCATTGCCGATGCTAAAAAGGGCGGCGGTGGTCAGGCTCAGAACGAGTTTTTTTATCGGGGTCATGTTGCGCTCCATTAGGGTGAAGAAGAGTGACGCTCATATACAGTTCGCCGGTGGAGAACGGAAAGTTTCGCTCCGGGAAAAAAAATTGTACTTTGCGCTACGCTGATAAAGTATTAACCAGGGCCACAACAACGGTGCAGAATAGATGGAACCAACCCTGAGTCAGGTGATTGACTTTATCCGCGAATTTACCGGTCACAGACGTATTCCCATCCATGAGCATAGCTGGCTTGAAGCCGATCTTGGGGTAACAGGCGATGAAGGTGTGGATCTTCTGGAGGAGATTGCGCAGGCCTTTGACGTGCAGCTTTATACGGAGGAAGAGGGGTACTGCAACACTTTTTCCCTTGGGGAGAATCAATACCTTTTCCACGGTGAAGGTCTGGACCTGTTCGGTATCTTCCGGTTTATTAATTGGTTGCGCGGTATACCCGAACCGGTGGTCCGCGATCTGCCCGTCGGGCAGTTACATCGTGCGCTGGTGGAGGCGACCAGACATAAAGGAAAGGGTAGTAAGAATGCAGCTTGTTGATACTACTATGTAGAACACGTGATTCTCTTTGTATGGCAATCGACGTTTTCTATACCGTGTGCCCCTGAGTCCGAATATGATCCAGCTCGGCAATAAACCTGTTTAACTCATCCTGAATGTGTTTCCGGCGATGCTTTAATAACAAGCGGGCTGGAACAACACGCTCAATAATGGTCGGCTTTCTGGTCACGTACTCCGTTACGAGCCGTTTAACATCTTCTTCTGTCCAGCCATCCATCACGGGCGTCGGGTTGTAAAGAAGATTAGCCTGGAGGGCAGCGGCTTCCTCATCCAGAATCATGAAGATCGCTTCCCGGCTGAGTCCGGATTCCTTTAACACCTGAGTCATCCATCGATAGTCATCGCCCTGGAGTTCCCGCCCGGTGAAAAGCTCAGATAAGGTGTGCCAGGCAGGACTGCGCATAGCTGTCCGTATCACAGCGCGAGGGCCAGTGCCCGTCGGGAATGCTCAAGTGGCAGAGGCTGAGTTCACCGGGACGATAAAGAAGGAGTGAGCACCAAGCGCACAGATCGTCATCGGAGATGGATCGGCTGCAGGGATTGTTCTCAAGGGCGGTCGGATGAATGGTGGCCTGATGGGCGCTATCAGGCAACGGTGGCATCAGCTCAGCGCCTGATGCTGTTCTTCCGCCATCACCCAGAGTGCCCGGTTGAGCTTAACGTCTCCGTCTATGCCTTTAACTTTAACCGCGCGGATGTGGCTGCGCTTGCCTTTGGCAGTACGTCCTTGCAGACTACCTTTCAGCATGTTTTCCTGGCAACGATTAAAACTGACCACAGATCGTCCTGACGATCTTCATAGCGGCGAAGGGTCAGTATCTGGGATGACGTCACCGGCTGGGACCCTTCGCGCCGCAGGTTCTCCAGCAGGGTGATGGTGGGAATAAACGTGTACTTTTCACTCCTGGAAGCATGTTTGTTCTCTCCGAAGACGCTGGGGACATGCTGCATGAGCTCTTCACGGGTTAAGGGGCGGTCGCGGCGAATCTGGTTAATACGGCCAAAGCTGCTGGCTAATCGCATAATAAAAACTCCTGTGGGGTTAACGACATAAAAAGCAGACAGGCCACGCTCCCGACAGGAAGCCTGGCCTGGTTTGATGAACGTTGTATTGATTGATGGGTTGAGGAATAAACGGGTATTGCTGAAAATGCTGCCGGGAAGATGGAAGCCCCTTTCAGAGTGGTTGTGGCAGGTTTTTCAGAAACGTAGCAACGGTGATTTTGCTAGTGTTCTGGGTGGAAACGACATCCATCTCTAAATTTAACAATCTAAGAAATACATTTGTCTGGTTAATTGGATGAAATCACATTATTCAGCTATGAGGTTGGGATAATGCGATAAATTCACGTAACTGGAGAAATAACATGGAGTTTTTCAGGAAAACGGCACTGGCAGCACTGGTAATGGGTTTCAGCGGTGCAGCGCTCGCCTTACCGAACGTTACCATTTTAGCGACCGGCGGGACGATTGCCGGTGGTGGTGACTCCGCAACCAAGTCTAACTATACGGCGGGCAAAGTTGGCGTAGAGAATCTGGTCAAAGCCGTTCCTCAACTTAAGGATATCGCTAACGTGAAGGGTGAGCAGGTCGTCAATATCGGTTCGCAGGATATGAACGACGACGTCTGGTTAACCCTGGCGAAAAAGATCAATAACGAGTGTGACAGCACCGACGGCTTCGTGATTACCCACGGTACCGACACCATGGAAGAGACCGCTTACTTCCTCGATCTGACCGTGAAGTGCAACAAGCCGGTGGTGCTGGTTGGCGCAATGCGTCCGTCTACCGGGATGAGCGCAGACGGTCCGTTCAACCTCTATAACGCGGTGGTGACCGCGGCGGATAAAGCCTCTGCCAGCCGTGGCGTGCTGGTGGTGATGAATGACACCGTGCTTGACGGGCGCGACGTGACCAAAACCAACACCACCGATGTGGCGACCTTCAAATCCGTAAACTACGGACCGCTGGGCTACATTCATAACGGCAATATCGACTACCAGCGTACGCCTGCGCGTAAGCACACCACCTCCACGCCGTTCGACGTTTCTAAGCTGAATGAACTGCCGAAGGTCGGTATCGTCTATAACTACGCGAATGCTTCAGATCTGCCGGCAAAAGCACTGGTGGATGCGGGTTATGATGGGATAGTGAGCGCGGGTGTGGGTAACGGCAACCTGTACAAAACGGTCTTCGATACGCTGGCAACCGCAGCGCATAAAGGGACTGTTGTGGTGCGTTCTTCCCGCGTACCGACTGGTTCAACCACGCAGGATGCTGAAATCGATGATGCGAAGTACGGTTTCGTTGCCTCTGGTTCCCTGAACCCACAGAAGGCACGCGTACTGCTGCAACTGGCGCTGACGCAGACTAAAGATCCGAAACAGATCCAGACGATGTTTAATCAGTTTTAATCGCTGAAGGCGGCTGCGCTTATCACTCTGATTTTCAGGTCTGATAAGCGCAGCGCCATCAGGCAGTTTGCTGGATGGCTTTATCCAGCAAATGCATTTACGATCTTATTCGGTGAGAAACAGTTCAGGCAGCGAGTTTAAAAACAGTTTTCCGTGCTGGTTGATCTGCCAGTGCGTCTCACTCTCGGTCAGATCCCCCTGAGCAATGGCCTCATCAAGCGGCTGACGAATCACCGTCTCCGACAACCCCGTATATTGCGTAAATTCAGCCACACGGAGCCGCTTCCGGCAGACGGAATCGGTTCATGAAAAATTCAAACGGTTTATCGACCTGCTCCACATCGAGCTGGCTTTCCAGATGATGCCCCCTGCATATAGCCACGCGGATGGCGCGTTTTGGTGGTGCGCAGGATGCGGCCATCGGGGAACGTGACTTTACCATACGCGCCGCAGCTGATGCCGGGATAATCGCCAAAGCGCCACTAGTTGAGGTTGTGCTGACACTGTTTGTCTGGTCCGGCATACATGCGCCCCGGTGTGGAGATGAACGGCGAGCGGGTGACTAAGGTCAGTCTGAACAATGACACGATGGCCATCACCTGGACGCCGCGCAACAAAGCCACCGGCACGCCCTTGCAGAAAACCCCGGCACAGCGACAGATGGAGAGCCATTTCCCGGAGCTGGCCAGCGGCAACCACCTGCCCAAGTTTGTGCGGGTAGTTGCTGCCAGTGAGCCGGTCAGCAGCGGTAACTTTGCCGATCCGTTCCGCCCGCGTTACGCCGTGGATGTGCAGCTTCTTGACGCGAACGGCAACCCGGACGGCAGCACACCGGTGTATTCCGCCGTACCGCTGCCGGTGCCGATGGCTGGTAATGACTCCGGCCTGTTTCAGTTTCCGCCCGAAGGCACACTGGTTGAAGTGGGGTTTACGGGCGGCAGGCCGGACAAGCCGTTTGTGCGCCAGACCGTGGCGGACGGCACAAGCCTGCCGGATGTGAAACCGGGCGAGCAGCTACAACAGCAGCGCGCCGAAGTGTCGCAGCGGGTGACGCAGGGTGGCGACTGGGAACGCCAGACCGACCAGGCTATCCGCGAAACCTCCATGACCCGCCGTGTGACCGCCGATACCGAAACCCGCGAAATGGTGACGCGCGACACCACTATAAAAGCCACGGATAAAACCACCGTGCTGGGAACGGCCACGCTGATGGCCGGGCATATTCAGCAGGTGACCACCGGCGATTATGCGATGGCCACCGGGGGAAACTACCAGGCCCATGTGAAAGGGGATGCACAAACCGATATCAGCGGCCAGCAGTCCACGACCGTGGCCGGTAATATCTCCGTGGAAACCGCCGGGGCGCTGACAGAGAAAATCGCCGCACTGCGTAAATCGGTGGCCGCTGGCCAGCAGGTCATTGGCCAGACGGTGCATATTGGCAGCGAGAGTGTTAACACGCTGGCCATGATGCTGGACACCATTGATTTACTGGCCGAACTGGCGCAGCAGTGTGCCAGCCATGCGCACCCGGACACCGGCACACCCACCAATGCCAGCGTCTTTACGCAGACGGCCACGAAGGCGGGGCAGACCCGCAGCAAGTACCAGCAGATTATTGCCTGATCCCTTCCACCCGGCCCGCATAACGCGGGCTTTTTTATGCCCCTTCACCAGACGCGCTGTAACGCATTGTGAGCGCATCAGTCCGACAACCATCACACCGCAACCCTTAAAACAGATCGCACCCGCCCCGACTGACTGGCGCAGCAACACACAGACAAAATAAACATGTCGCAGACAAAAACGGCACTACACCGCACCCGCCTGCGGGTTTTGGATCGGGGAAATTTTTCAGTTTTCTTTTTCTACAAAACAGACCGCCAGCGCGCGCCACGGCTGGCGGCTTACGCGAATTCCCAAACTGAAAAGATTGAAAGGAATTTCAGTGTTTTTCAGTTTTAAGTATCAAAAATGGATCTAATAAAATTATAACCCTAAGATATATATAATAATTTTTTGCTTTATGTCATTCGAATGGCTGTGTAAATACTGGAGGGAATAATGCCTTAGTAAGAGAAAAACCTGATACGGCAATGGCTGTAGGGGAATGTCGGTCTCTGGAGAGACTGAAAAAGCTAACTGGAAAATCATTAATCGATTGATTATTCTTTGCGCTATAAATTGTATATGGCTGAAGGTTAGATTATGGGGCACTTTTACCGTTTTAGACGTTGTAGCGCTTTGCTTGGTGAATGGAAAGAACTTGACACTCAGACAATATTTTTTGCTGAACCCAATTCTCTAAATGATCCAATGGAAGGGTATCGCGATATATTGTGGAAAGGAGATTTTGTAGTATGGATTAATTTATTTAAAAATTACTTGTTTTGCTTGGAACGCGTGTTTTGTCTTTATAAAATTGGTGGGGATGATTTCGAAATTAAGGATGAAAATATTCCCGTTTTTTCAGGGGTTGATGATCTTCCTACACTATCATATAAAAAAAGGTTTTTAAAAATAAGTAATGCATTTATTAGCCATAAGGTTGTTATCAGGATGGCAAATGAATTGGCTAAGCGTAAATACCCAGTGCGTAGAGATGAACTTATTTTTCATCTTACATACTTGCAATTTATAGCTTTAAATATAATAGATGAAATTAATGACGAGTTCGGACTTGGTCGCTTATTTGATAGTGCAGCATTTGACAGCTTCTCTGCTGCTGAAGAAGCTATAATTAAGTTATTGGATGAAGGTCTTATAACAAATGTTGATTATGTTGTAGAACATAATGAAGGCGGTGCCGAAATTATAGATGCACTAATGAAAAAAAGATACGCCATGCAAATGGAAATGGGGATTCTTCGAAAGGTCGATGGGTCACTAAAAAATGCAACTCATAATAAAGATATGATTTTTCTTGATTTTAATCGTCGCTATTTATCTCAGCTTGAGCATCTTTTATTTCCAAAATGGTATACCGCTTGTTTTATGACTGAATGTAAGGATTCTGCTGTATGGGGACATTATGGCGACAATCATGCGGGCGTATGTTTAATATTTGAGTCTGAAGAGATAAATGGGTTTGATAATATTAGTTTGAATCATGCAGTCGGATTAGGAATGGATGGTGAGATATATGAATTTTCCCCTTGTCAATTTCACCCTGTTGATTATATTTCAGGTGTGGTGGCTGTTGATTTCTTTAGTATGTTAGGCCGACTTCCTATTCCTAAACTGAATGCGGAATGGTACACGTTTAAGAAAGAACGAAGTGTTTGTTCGCGAGAAATGAATGCTAATGCTGCAGCATGGAGAGAGAAGTATTGGGCTTCATTCATTAATGATATTACAAGAAAAACCCATCATTGGGCATATGAGAATGAATATAGGGTTATAATTTTTGATGGTTTGATTGATTATAGTTCTCCTAAGAAAAGGGCCTTGAAATATAATTTCTCATCTTTAAAAGGGTTGATATTTGGCATGAATACTAAGGCGGAGGATAAAATCAGTATTGTACAAATTATTAAGGATAAATGTAGGGAGAATAACATTAATGATTTTAAATTTTACCAAGCTTATTACGATCCAAAGACAAAATGCATTGAACATGGTTCTTTGGGGTCGCTTGACGATTTTGTACAAGCTGATCGAATTTAATGATGAGTCAGAGATGCTTCTGCGGCCTGACTGACGCTTTACGCCTTTTGCAAATAGGTACACCAAGCAATCTGATACAGGAGGCTTCAGTTGGACATCCTACTCCTAACTTAACACTAGTTAATTGATACGACATAAGGGAGAGAAGGCTATCTGCTGTAACGCTTTCATAAAAACTATCTCTCTCAATATTATCCTTAAAGTTTGAAGTATCTGCATTGTTAATTTTATCGTAAAAAAGTTAGTACCTGGTCTAACGGGTGGTCTGTGCAAACAAGCTAGTGCGCCACTTGGGCGGTATATATCATCAGATACAAAAAATCTTTGCAGAATCGTTGTAGATTATATGATTTTAAATATAGATTTTGATTTTCTCCGCTTGGTATGAACCAGCGACCATGGTTAATGCCTTTCTACCTAGTCAGCAATCTTCTGTCGCCACTTTGTCGCCAACGGTAAACAAAAAGGGGCTACGTTTTCACGTAACCCCTTGTTTTATTTGGTGCTGGCGGAGTCTGAATAAATTCGCTAATTAATTGAATTAATTCGTTTTTAGTGAATTCAACTTTCAATTGTGTACCTAAACGTGTACCAATTATTGAATGTCATTGCGATCTTGCCTGTCTAAAATCGTCGATTGTTCTTACAAGTGAGCATTCTTCTGTATCAACAACGGCAGGAGAAAAAGTTTTTTTGTGTTTTACTGTACATACTGTTCACTAAGTGTTTTTTTAATTTATTTTCATAGTGTTAGCGTGTGAATGCTCAGTGAACAGTGAACACTTTACTGTTCACCTCTACAGGCTTAGAGATGCAGACGTTATCGTCTGCTGGTAGCGAATGGAGGACATAACGCATTGCTTAGTAGCCTAACGAAGCATAGCAAGCTTATGGTAAGTCCGTGAAACAAATCACAAGCATGTACTCATAGTTGGAACCCAGTACAGCAACTTGTTATATGCTCAGTTTTTCTGCAAAGAACTCAATAATTCTATCAATATCCCTAGAAAACATCATGATCTCAGAATCAGTAAAATGTTGTTCAGTTTCATGAACCATTATATTTCTTACTTTGTTGAGAGTCTTAATTTCTTTGTAAGTTTTAGAATCAATAATACCATGTTTTATTAGAGCTTCTTGGTTCTTGTAGAGCATTGACTTTTCTCGCTTAGATAATTGATTGGGTAATATTTCTTTCGCGATTAAGATCTCAATGATTAGAGATTCGAGAATTTTCCACTTTTGTATAAAGTTACCAAACACAATACTTGCATTACTTGCTGCGATTTCAGCGAGATCTTCTTTTTCATCATCATTAACAGTTATTTTATCCAAGGATTGGATTGCGGCTAGTAATTTAGATTTGACTTCGTTCACAAGCCTTTCTGTTTGTTCATAGTCTGGTTTTGTAAAAGTGTTGTTATGAGCGATCTTACATCTAAGTTTGTATAATTTCTCCCATCTAACTTTCAAATATGATCCTTCACAATCAACATAGGATTGAAAATATCGCTCCCAATTTGATTTTGGAATGAAGTCATGAATTTCATTAACATGAACTGTATCAGTATCAATCTCAGATATTTTTTTTATGAGAGCTGTTATGTCGAGCGTTCTATACTCATCAAAGAGGAAGTTCGATAGCTGAATGAAATCTGTTTCGTAAAGATAGTTAATATTATCTATATTTTCTGTTCGTGATGATTTCTTAAGTTCTTCAGGCACGGTTTCCTTGGTCCAACCGAGACCGACATTAGTAAGCATAAATTTAGTTATTAACTTACGCATCGAGTTTTCTATTTCGTAGATCATCGGATAACTACGCGAAGAATAGTAGAAACTAATGTCATCCCAGAGGGTCTGAACACTGTTTTTACTATTCATATGTAGTAGTTTCTTTATTGATCTGCAAAGATCTGAAAATTCTAATAGGTCTTTTTCTTCACAAGCTAACTTAATGTGAAAGAATTTGTTATTTTTATTGGAATTTTCTCCCTCTTGCAGTTCATAATCTATGGAAATATTACGGAATTTTATTTTAGAGTTGCTGATGTTAATTTCAGAGTCAGATTGCAGAAAGTTCTTAAATGATTTAGAACTTCTACAGAAAGTGCTCTCTGAATCGATTATTACCAAATACTCGACTTTCAAAGAATTCTCCCCCTGTAAGGTAAATGAAACACGGTTCTCTTGAGCAAACCGAAGCACAGTGTAGATTTGTCCCTGGCAACGCTTTGTGAAAGCTAGCGTTCTCCATTACATGCTATGTTCCCAAGGTTCTTCTCAATATTTCGTCCAGAAGGAAATGCTGTAAACCCTGGGCGTCTTATGTTACGTCTACTTTCATGGTAAAAAACCGAAAGAATACCAGTGAGAATGAATTGTAATCCAAAGTGAGACTCACCTTCAGCGTGAACAAGGCTAATAAAATGCGCATTCGTTACTTTATCACCGTCTGGCCTTCGCTTAAACAGACTCCACTCACTAAGAGAGCCAATATAGCCAATTAGCTCATCAAATGTCGGTTTATCACTAGATTTATAGGCTTCGACGACTTTATTAAATATCCAGTCTTGACTTTCTACCGTCTTTTTCTCGATGTTTGATTTCATCGTTACTAAAGCAAGGTAGGGCCCTCTAACTTTGTCGTCTGGGTCATTAGAGTTCAGTGTCTTGCATAATTTCGAAGCATGCCATAAAGCCTGGCACTCTTTTACAATGTCCCCATCGTTAAGATGCTTTTTTACTGAAATTATTGCCACAACTCCCTCAGGAGGAACAATTGAACTGTTTCCAAATCTTTGAAATATTGGGTATCTTTCTGAGTCGTAGACAATCATATCTAATTGAGATGAACTTGTATCGACTTCATCTCTGCGTTCTTTTCCTGTAGTGCCAGTTTTTACTGCAGGCCGAAGAATGAACCCAGTAAGGATCTCTAATCCTTTAGGAAGATATTTTGAAAAATACTCGCGTAATAGCTCCTCAACGAATCTACCATCTTCACCACGATGTGCAGACCCTTGATACTCTTGAGACGGGATAAGAGTTTCAAATTGTCTGTACGTTGCAATAAGCGCATCTACTTCTTGTGACCAATAATCTTGAAGTCTTTTTCCGTCCATATATCCCCTGAATTTCTATTATTGATCTTACAGTTGTATTGTTCCTGCTCGCTTTCTCTGGGTTAACCAGATGAGTAACGGGGGTTAATTTTTTGATAAAAAATTATTGCAAAAGCTGCCACTAGCTCACGCCAAAAAAGTGCTGGTAATTTATTACTTTTACTGGCCTCTCAATTTAGGTTTATCTACACTAAACGTATAAATTAGAGTCTTTTACCTTCTTCAGCAACAAATAAATTTGCTTATTGATTTGCTCAAAGAGTACCTGTGTATGGGGAAGCAAATTACACTGTGTGTTTTCCACATTTACAAGCAATGTCTGTTTTTGGCTCTGAGCGGTCTGAGAACTTTGGAGGGTAAAAGTTTTTCTGGAAAACTGTTCAAACTTTTCACACGGTGTTTTTATTTTTTATTTCATTGGGTTAGTAAATGAATGCTAGATAAACAGTGAACACTTTGCTTTTCACTCTTGGTGTGCGGAGATAAAAAAAGACCGGCAATCGCCGGTCTGTGTTGGTTATTTTGTTGCGGGTTCGTCGCACTTCGGCAGCCAGTCGCCGTTGCTTTCCTCTTTCAGCGTCAGGTTAGTCTGCATCCCCTGATTTGTTCGCCGCCTGTCATAGTTCAGGCCGTACTCTTTCAGCATGGCCGGTAACCCCTTTCCGAACGAGGTCAGGCTGAGCGTGTTTTTGTAACCGTGAGCCTCCATGTAGACCAGATAGGCGTGATAAAGATACTGGCGAGGCTGGCGCGGAACGATGTTCGCATTTCCCATAAACATGCCGTCAGGTTCCGGGCGCTCCTGTAAATAACCGCAGAAGTCAAAAGCCGGGTCGGCGTCGCGCTTGATGCTGAGCGCCTCGCCGGAGTTCTGCTGCGACTGGAGCAGTGCGCGGGCGGTCATCGGGTCGCTGAACCGCTGCATAAGCTGGCGCACAATGACGGCCAGCTCGCGGGCGATTTTGTCCTTCAGGTGCGGGTCGCGCTCCTCCGGGGCAATCTGTTCCGGGAAGTGCAGGATAACCCGGCGACGGGAGACGCCACCGCTGCGGTCGGTGAAGCGCATCGGGTTATTGTTCACGGCCAGAATCACCGCCGGAATGTGTGTCGAATAGGCATCGCGGTATTTCGGGTCAACCGACACCGCATCGCCGCCAGTAATGGCCTTGAGCCCCGCGCCGTCACCGCTCCATTTCTCCTGGTCGGGCAGGCGAATCAGCGAGAAGCCAGTCAGGGATGCACGCTTGCGCGGGTCTTCCAGTGTGTCGATATCGGCTGATGTGGCGTTATCTTCCCCTGCGAGCAGGGTCGCAATTTCAGCCAGAATACTTTTACCACTACCACCCGGACCGGTGACTTCGAGAAAGAGCTGCCAGTCGTAGCGGTTCGCCAGCACCATAAACAGCGCGGCGAGTATCACGTCGCGTTTGTCGGCGCGGCCACCGGCGGCGCGGTCGAGCCAGTACCAGAAATGCGGGGCATGCGTTTCCAGCGTTTCTCCCGCCACCGGCGGGGTAAAATCCACCTCGCACAGGGTGCGCAGCCAGTGGGATTTGTGGTGCGGGCTGAATGTGCCGCTCGCGGTATCGAGCACGCCGTTACGAAAGCCAATCAGCCGCCGCGCCGGAGCGCCCTGTTGCGGGACAATCAGTTTCAGGGTCTCCACCACCGACGCAATTTTGCCTGATGAGAAGGGCGCGCGCAGGCGCTGAAAGAGTGCTGCCACATCGCGGGAGAAGTCAGCAGGGGAAATCACTTTCCAGGCTCCGGCTTCATAGCGGGAAAGCAGTTGCCCGTTCGGGTCAACCGCCAGCGCCTCGCCGTAATGCTCATGTACGCGCATGGCCTTTTCGCTGGTGCTCATGGCGGTGAATTCCGCCTCGCTCATGGTGTCAAACGGGCTGGCGACAGGCGGCTTAATGGCATCGTAAAGCGCCCGGCGCGTGGCGTCCTCACCATTCAGGATAAATGCATCATTCCAGTCACCGAACACCGGCGGCAGGGCAACCACACCGGCGCAGGCATCTGCCGCCACAGTGGCTTTTGTCTGGCCGTCGCCGCTCAGGTCACGGTCGGCCGCGAGGACAATCTGACAGCCAGGATGCCGGCGGCGGGTAAGGCTCGCCAGAGAAAGGAGGTTCACGGACGACAGCGCGACCATCACGGTTTCTCCGGTCAGGTGATGCACGGTCAGCGCCGTGGCGTACCCTTCTGCTATCCACAGACGTTTTCCCGCCTGTTTCTGCCCTTCGATGGTGTGGCATGCCCCTTTCACCTGGCCGCCTTTCAGGGTGCGCTTGTCGCCGTCAGCGTTAATAAGCTGGAGATTAACCAGCGCGCCGGTGTCGTCATACAGCGGGACAACCACATCCCCGGCGCGGTAGGTCACGCCACCGCTTTTATGCGTGGTGGTGAGCGTCAGGCATTCGAAGCCGGGGAAGCCCTTGCGGGTCAGATAGCTATTACCAGTAGCTGAGCGGCTTTTCGCCAGCAGACTGGCCGCCAGCTCGGCGGCCTCCCTGCGGCTGGCTTCGGTTTCTGCCGTATCAGCAGCAATTACCTTCGGGGCAACCGGCGGCAGGTTGCCGGTCACGGCGTTCACCCGGTCGGCGGCTTCGCTGACCGTCACGCCCAGCGCCTTTTCAACCAGGCTCAGGCCGTCACCCGCGCCGCACTGGTTGCAGAACCACGTCCCGCGCCCCTCTTTATCGTCAAAGCGGAAGCGGTCAGCACCGCCACACACCGGGCAGGGCTGATGCCGGTTTTTAATGACCTTCACACCCAGCGCCGGGAGAATGCGCGGCCAGTGGCCGCACGCCTGTTTCACGATTTCCGTTACGTTCATTTTCATTATTTTTCCTCAGTGCACGACCGGCGCGGTGATATGGCGGGCGCATAACTCTTCCATCACGGCCAGGCCCAGAAAGGAGAGCGACGGCGCGGTTTTAAGCGGTGCGGCATTCATTAAATCTTCCAGCAGTGCACAGGCAATCTGGCGGCCTTTTTCCTCGCCGTGCTGGCGCAGATAAAACCCTTCCAGCTCGGCGGCGATGGCGGATTCCAGCGCATCAAGCGTCAGATGTGGATAGCGGTGCTGGCGCTGACACAGGGTCAGCCAGGCACAGGCCACGGCGCGGCGGTAAAGTGCAGCGCGCAGGGCGGGCGGTAACGGCTGTTTCATACCTTTTCCTCCCCGTCGAGCCAGCGCCGGTTGCAGCGTTCTATCACGGCATCGAGCTGATCCGTCATCAGGTAAATCAGGGAAATGAGTTGCAGACGCTCAGCCGGATCGCGGCGGAGTATCACGCTGTCCTGTTCCGCTGCCAGCTCGCCTACCAGATGGCCGATATTGCGCAGGTGCTCAAGATATCTGAGATCGTCAAGGGTGAGGATGGAGTGACTCATGCGCGCACCTCCGCAACCGGCAGGCGACCGGCAAACGAGAGAACATAATCGCGAACGAGGGAACGGCGCGCAGTGCACTCGTCTCCGGCAACGGTGCGGAGCATACAGATACGGGGCTTGCGGTCTGCACGACGAACGGCGGCAAACACAAAGACAAACTGCGGGTGTGACGGGGTGAGGGTCGTAGCCATAAAGGCATTCTCCAATAAGTAGCGGTTAGTGCTACCACCGGAAACGCCAATTTCACTGGTGGCAGCCCGAACGGGGTTGGCGTAACCGGCCTTATTGGAAACCGGCCAGCCCGAAGGCTGCCCCGCCCGGACTGCCATTATCTGAATGAAACCATGGTGCAAAACTGGACACCACAGCCCGGAAAATGGGTGTGTCTGAGCCACGACATAAAAAAACACGCCTGGCGCGTGTTGTGTCGCCAATAAGTTACGCGGAACGCCAATTCCGGCTGCCGATTTTGCGACAGCGGGAAAACTATACCTGGTAATGCCGACAGGAAGCAAGCCAGAAAAAGGGGCGTTTTGCTGACCGGGCAACATCATGCATCACAGCCCCGGTTACGTGCCGCGATGCGGTCACTCATCCAGGCAGTAATTTCACTGTGCGCCCACGCCACGTTTTTACCGCCGAGAGAGATTTGTTTCGGGAAAGCCTCCCGGCTGATGAGGTCGTAAATGGTAGAGCGGGAAAGGCCGCATAAATGCATCACTTCCGGCAGACGTAAAAAGCGCTCCTGAATAACGTCAGAAACCGGCATTAATGGCGCGGCAGGGGCGGAAGACGGGGAAGAAAAAACTGTGTGCATCGGGCTACCTCATAATGTCCATACAGTGCCGGTCGTGTCTTTCCGGCTTCGGGTAGCTCTCTATTTTGTGAATATTTTTGCGTATTACAACAAGGGCACTCCTGGCTGTTTCCTGCAAGGTTGTCTGTTTAATAAGCAGCTTATTTTTCGGGTTTGCCTCTGTTTGCCAATAAATGTCAATGTTTGCCAATATAACCAGTAACTAAAATTGCAAACCTTTTTATCCGATTAATTAAGCTGATATTAAAAGGAAAAAACATCAGAAAAAAAATACTGCCGTACAGGAAGAAACATAAGAAGGTGAACACTAGTGAACAGTCGGTGAACACTTAATTTCTCAACTGTTCACCATTTAACTTACTGTATTACTTATTCTTTTATTTCTCAGTGAACAGAGTGAAGAGTTAATTACAGAAAAACAAACAGAAAGATGGTCTTACGGAGACCTCTTTCTGGCGAGCCGTTTTTTTCAGCGGGTTTCTGTACCATCCCGGCCACAACTGCAATCAGTCGTATCGTTGTGCAGGGCGCGGCAGAATGCGCTCAGGTTGACAACACAGAGAGCCCTGACATGAAAACTGAACTGATTACCGCCGTCATGAAAACCCTCGGCAGCACCCAGGACGCTAAAACCCGTACCGCTATCGACAGCGCCCTCGACGCCATGAATAAAAAGGCCAGCGAAGAGAGTGCAGTCGCTGTAAATCGTGCCGTTGAGACGTTCACTCAGGCAAAAGCCGCCCACACCGGCAATATGATGAAGCTGAACGACATCGGCGCGGCCATCACCCGCAGCGAAAAGGAACGAGAGAACGCCCTGACAGAAAGTGCCGAAGCGGAACAGAGCTGGCGCGAGCGTTTCCGCACCCTGCGCGGCGAAATGACCCCGGAGCTGAAAGCCGAACACGGCAGACGCATTGCCGGTCGGGAACTGGCGGAGGAGTTCACCGCCCTGATTGCGGAGCTGGAAACCGACAAATCCCGCGCCATGCTGGCCGCCTGCGCCTCCGGTGAAAAGTACGTGGAAGAACACCGGACAGCATTTGGCCTGTACGCTCAGAGCGAATGGGCTGACGCCATGAAGAGCATCAGCCCGGCGCTGGTCAGGGCATTCGCGCTGCGTCTGCGCGCGCTGGAAATGCAGCAGACGGAACGCCCGCTCAGTACCCTGATTCAGGAGCTCGGCGGCCATGTTTCCGTTCAGGCCGGGTTTTACACCTTCGATATGGACAGGGAGCCGGTACTTTCACAGCTTGGCCTGTACCGCCCGCCGCTGACCGGCGTGGATATGGCGCTGTATAAAAGCCCGGTGAAGCGAACATTGCTCGCCACACGACTGGCCGAGAAAAGAAAACAGGCGGAGGGCTAAGGCATGTTTCACTGTCCGTTTTGCAAACAGCCCGCGCATGCGCGCACCAGCCGCTATCTGACGGAAAACCTCAAACAGCGCTACCACCAGTGCACCAGTATTGAATGTTCGGCCACGTTCCGCACCACCGAGACACTCGACGGGGTGATACGCAAACCGGCGATGCCGGAAAATGCGGTTTTGCAGGCAGATATCCAGCCGCAATGATTCCCCGAAAGTTTCCCTATTTATGTGCACCGGTACTCGCTACCGGTTGCACTCTCAGCACCGCGAAAAAAGGCAAAAAAATCCCGTTATTTTTTCGAAAAATACCCTGCATGCATCAGGTGCATTTAACTGCATTTATTTTTCAGCCCATCAGAACCCCGCCCGCGCCAGTCCCGGCGCGGCCTGAGCTAGGTCATGCATCTGCATTTAAACTGCCCTGCAAAGCGGGCAGGCGAGGCGGGGAAAGCACTGCGCGCTAGGTTTAATAAATAATTAAGTTATTCGAGATTTTTGTTTCGAGCTGAAACGATGATAAGCAGGATTGCGCAAAAAAATCAGGCTAAATTAGGGGGATTGCTCCCCCCGTGGTGCATTAATTATTCCAATATATTGTTTATATCGCTGAATAACTTTTCAAAATTCGTCAGTGTCTTGTCGTCAATTGTTTTAGGTGGATTTGAACCAAATGTTGAAGCTACAAGGTAATGATTAAATCCACCTGAAGGCCGCAATGTAATGTTTTTCTCTTTAAGGTATCTATTAATCCGCTCTATAACTCTTGTGCCACTCGGTAAATCCGATGGTTTTATTTTTTCAGGGAGTTGTTTCTCAAATGCCTTGTTGAAATAATCAAGGTATATTTTTATCGAGAATAAATCCTCAATGTCACTTGGTTTATCTTTGTGTTCAGTGTACATGGATGTATTTTTAATTGATTTGGGATTTATTATCTTGTTTTTTATCATTTCATCAATCTTTTGATTGCTTTTTCCATCATAATCATGGAGTACTGCGATGTTAAGATTGTTAGCACCTAAAAGCGCAATGAAGGTGATTATTTTATCCAAGCCACCTGTTGGTACGATAGTTATTGAATCATTAAGTCCTGTTCGGTTTTTAGTCTCAAGAATAGAAGATAAGTGTTTTAGATAAATAAGTTCTGAAGGACCTTCGACTAAAAAGTTTCTTTTCGAGATAAATAGATTTTGTGCAATATCCCATCCAAGTGCAGCTTGAAGAGGGAAAATAGTCCTTGGATCGGTTCCCGAGAGGTTTTCGGATATCACTGTACCTATTTTATCTTTGTCTTCAACCATGCGAACCTGATTAAATCTATCCGAGTGAACCATAAATGGTGAATGAGTGGTATATATAACTTGATGGTTTTTAGAAAGATGGTCTATATATGTCAAAAAATCAGATTGTGCTAAAGCATGTAATGCTAATGCTGGTTCGTCAAGAAGTAAGATGAGTTTTCTATCCTCATCTGCCGCATTGAATTGATATTGAACACTGTCGAACCAAACTAAAAAGCTAAAGAACCAAATGAACCCGCGACTTCTTTTATCAAAAGGAGTTGTAACTCTATGTCTACTATTTTTTATCCTGAGATATATATTTGCTCCATCGTTGAAAGGGACTTCATCCTTAGGATCAGATTGAATATCCACAACAACTTCAATATTTTCATTCTGTTTCCAGAATTGCATTATTTGATCCGTTAAACTATTAGATACACCCTCAATTTTTGCTTTGAGGGATTCGTAACCATCAGTTTCTGAAAGTTCATCGATGCTTACATCTGCCATTCTTAACAGAGCTAAAATAGATTTGTGTTTAGGAGTTAACTGCGAAGGATCATTTTCAGATTGCTTATGCCGCCGGGCTAAATCTTTAATATTTAATTTTCCTGGCAAAATATCATAATCACTGAAGTATAATGTTTTAGGTAATCGCGCGTCTAAGGATTTAAATACTTCATATTGAGTAACGTTATCCCACGTGCTGGATTTAACTCTTGCAGTAAGTTGAGCATGTATTTTTTGCTCGTTATCATTTAAGTCTAAGCTATCTAAAATCTCAACAAGTTTCCTTATGGAGGCGGCTTCTTTTACCGACTGTATTGTATCTGATGTGAAGCCACTTGATTTTAGTAATTTTGAAATAATAGGCTTTTCATCTATGTAGATAGATATTGTGCGAGTGTTATTATAGTTTGTCGATATAGAATAGGTGAATCCAAATTCAAGATTTGTATTGTGCTTTTTATTAACAAGGTCTAAATCTTCCTGTTCTGGCATGTATGTAAGTGTGATAGCATTTTCCGGTTTTTCTGAATGGGTTTTATTATAACGTGTTAGATCTTTTCTGGGGTAATCCTCTATAACTTCATAACGTTCAGTATTTAAAGCGTCACACGCTTTATGTATACCTTGAAGAAAGACCGTCTTACCCGCCTCATTCATGCCAACTAATACAGTAACCTTAGGATCGATAGTACAGTTCTGAGCTGTGTTAATAGAGCGAAAAGGTCCAAGCTGAACATTCGTTAAAATCATAATCATTCCTTAGTTTGATATATAACTTAATTAAATGGTACTTGTTGGTTATTGCGTTTTATGAACAAAGTCTCCCCACCAATCCATGAGAGCCTTCCTTTGCTCTATGTAGGTGGTCCGGTTGTAGGCTCGTCTAACTTCATTTCTGTCCGAGTGAGCAAGTGCCGCTTCTATAAGGTCAGCGTTTAATCCCTTTTCATTCATTGCTGTACTCGCCATCGACCTTAAACCATGAGCAACTAATTTACCACCATAGCCAATTCGCTTTAAAGCTGCATTAGCTGTCTGGCTGTTCATGGGTTGTTTTGGATCATTTCTACTGGGAAAAACATGTTCACGGTGAGCACTGATTGGTTTCATCACCTCTAGAATCTCTAACGCCTGCGGTGATAAAGGAACAATGTGCTCGCGCTTAGCCTTCATCCGTTCGGGTGGAATTGTCCAGAGCTTTGCATCAAGATCTATCTCAGCCCATCGAGCACCAGAAGCCTCAGAGGGGCGAACAAGTGTTAAGAGTTGCCATTCAATCAGGCAACGAGTCGGAACGGATAAATTAGACATAACCAGAGAGCGCATTAGCTTTGGCAGTTCTTCTGGTCGCAATGTCGGCATGTTCTGCTTTTTGGGTTTTTCAAAGGCCATACCGACACCTGATGCCGGATTAGCATCAATCAGACCGGTATTAACTGCATAAATCATTATCTCATTAATGCGCTGTACCAAGCGGCGAACCGTCTCTAGCGCACCACGCGCTTTGATTGGCTCCAGGGCTTCAACAATTGTTCTGGCTTTAATCTCTTGAACAGGTATAGCTCCGATAGCTGGGAAAACGTCTTTGTCCAAAGAGCGCCAAATGTCTTTCGCATAGTCTTCTGTGACGCTCTTGCTTTTAATCTGGAACCAGTTAGCGGCCACAGTTGAGAAAATGCTGTCCAGCTCAATCTGGCGTTGTTCTGATGCTTGCTCTTGCTGCTGCTGTGGATCTGTGCCTTGCGCGAGTGTTGTCAAATGCTGGTCGCGCATCTGGCGAGCTGCTGCGAGCGTAAGGGCAGGGTATGAACCGAGACTTAGATTAGTTCGGCTGCTGCTTCCCGGTCGTTGATAACGGAAGCGCCACAGTTTTTTCCCAGAGGTTTTGACGAGCAGGAATAGGCCATCACCATCATGAAGCGTGAAGTCTTTTTCGCGGGGCTTAGCTTTGAGGATTTCGTTGTTAGTGAGGGGGCGTGTAATGCGCGCCATGTCTGGATCCCTTCCATAATTGGTACACGTTTAATGGACCACAGTATACCGTGTACCTAAACGTGTACCAATTTTCTCTGGATTTAGCCGGATGACCTCGGACGATTACAGACACAAAAAAGCCCGCAGGGCTTGTGCCGTGCGGGCTTTCAGGATTTCACCGGACGTATCCGGATCATGAAATGGTGGAGCTGGCGGGAGTTGAACCCGTGTCCGAAATTTTGCAACCAACTGAAAGAGAAGTATTTATTTTCAGTTATATTTTCTGCGGCTCCTTTACGGCTCCTTTCGTGTCCCGCCGCCGACCAGCCTTGGTCTTTTTTCTGTGTTGCCGTCGTACTCTTTTAAATACGATCCGTAATGCCTGAAAAGCATTTCTGGCCCCTTGTGCCCCATCTGGCCAGCGAGCCAGAAAAGGTTGGCGCCCTGGCTGATATGCCGGGTCGCGAATGTATGCCGGGTTTGATACGGATTTCGGTAACGTATACCGGCCTTCCGTAGAGTCGGCACCCATGCTTTTTTACGGATAGCGTCAGCGCTCGCCCAGGGTTTATTTGTTTTCGGATCCTCAAAAACTGTTTCGTCCTTCATGAAGGTGAAAGCTTTCTGTGATGCCAGCACCGCCATAGCCTGATCGTTAAGTTCAACCTTACGTGTTCCCGCCTTTGTTTTTGTTCCTTTGATCACCCCTACGACACTGGCGCTCTGAACGTGCGCCGTTTTCCCGATAAAATCGATGTCGCGCCAGCGCAAAGCGCAGAGTTCTGAACTCCGTAAACCGGTCTGAATAGCGAACATGAACAGGTTTTCCCACTGCTTGTTACCGGATGAAGAGAGAAGGGCATCCACTTCAGCAGGTGAAAGGGGATCGACTATATAGTCACTGTCTGAGTTGCCCTTATCGCTTTGATACCGGGAAGCGGTCACCAGCGATACCGGGTTAATCTGTAAGACGCCATCGGTCACCGCCTCATCAAGTGCAGAGCGCAAAAAAGAAAGCTGGTTTCTGATGGTCTTCAAAGTCGTTGTGCGGTTCTGGATCCAGGATTTCATTGCCGCCGGCGTCAGTTCACTTGCCGGAAATGAATGAAGATCACTCAAAGCACTGCGGCATTTTTTATAACCGCCAATAGTTGATGGCGATAACTTCCGTGTCTCGCATATTGACAGGTACTCATCAAGGTACATTTTAACTGTTTTACCAGTGGCGGCATTACCGAATATTTTCAGTCTTGCCGAACGTGGAAAATATTCGGCATAAATAAAAGATCCACGTTCGATTTTATTATGAATTTCGCCGAGCATTCTCTCGGCGTATTTCAGGTTTTTATTATTCACTTCCAGATTGGAAAGGGGCTCACGACATTTAACCCCTTTATAGGTGAAAGTAATATTGATCGTCTCTCCCTGGCTATGTTTCCTTACGGTCACACCACGCGGGAGCTTTGGCGATTCTGTCTTGCCCATTTAGTAACCTCACTAAGATCAATCCATCTTTCCTTTACACCTTCCACTTTCAAAACTTGGACACCCTCAAACCAAACGCCTCGCTGTAAACGTTTATTGATGGCCTCTGCTGTTTCTCCGGTTTCTTTGCAATACGTCGAGATGGGAACACAATCGAGGTTCAGCATAGATTCTCCACACCGGCTGCAACCGGCTAACTGATTTTATACGCGCAAGACGAACACCCGTCCCGGGTACCGTCGTTACATTTCACACAAATCGCTGGTTCGCTGGTGGGCTTTTCCACCAGGTTAAGGATTGGTGCCGGTACAGGAACGGGCATCGGCACGCGGATAATTTGTTGCCTGGCGTTGTCCAGCTCGCCCGCCAGTTCAAGAAGGCGGGCTTTGCAGTATTCGGCCTCTGCGCGCCACCATGCAACATCGTCTTTCAGTCGGCGCAGCCTCCGCTGTTTGAGTTTGCTGGGCATCAGGAATGCCCTCCTAGTACCCACTGATTACCAAAGTGAACATGAAACCGATGTCCGGTATCAGGAAGCAAAAGCGCGTCCACAACATCGCCAGTGTTCACAAAGTAATAATTGCTATCGGTGACATTGTTTATTAAAAATGCTTCGACCTCATGCGCACCCATCCCGCTGAGGATTTTCATCAGCTTCTTCGAGACAGGTCGAAAATCAGGAGCGACGCCAGCTAATCTGGCCGCCGCAAAGTTATGATGCCCATCCATTAAAATGGTGTATTGGGTACCGCGCAAAACAACAGGGAAGACGTTAACGACGAACCGCTTAAACTTCACAGCCCTTTCCACGACAATAGCCCGATTGAGATAGCGCTGGCTGCTGATGAGTCTGCCTTTAATCACCTCAAACCTCCTTGACAGGCGCAGGTATATTCTTTCCTTCCCATCTTATTGATCTAAAAATAATTTCTTTGAAATGTCATAGCAATCGTGAGGCATCTTTGCCGATGCCTTTCCATAATCAAAAGCAAGACCAAGTTTATGTATAGACTCTGCATCGCCGGAATATTTACCTGAAGTTTTGGCATATTTGTCTGCCAAATATTTTCCCCAGTCACCAGTTTCCCTTCCCATGTATCCATAAAAGCAAGCGTTATGAAGATCTGTAAAAAATTCCTTAGGGGATGATTTACCGTGATTCCACTTCAAAGAGCCATTTCTATCTCTTGACTGAGCGTCATCAAGAGACTCCTTACTCCAGCACAAACCAGTCCCTTCGTTGCCAAAGTTTTCGCTTTGCAAATATCCGTTCTCTCCTTTAGTCCATACACACCTCACGCCTGTTTGTTTATGCTCAGTAACGGCATAAGGTTTATTCAAATCCTTTATTATCTCTTTGAAGGTGTCTGCTCTGGTGGATGCACTGAAGGAAAGAAGCAGTATCCCAGGAATATAAAAATTAATTGTCATTTTCGATACGTCCTTTATGGAAAGATAGGGTTTTAACACAATGATAATGCTTTCATCATTATTCATACTCACCTGCGAGCCATTGCGCTTGAATAAAGTGTCCCGGAGTCGCTTTCTCTGCCGCGGTTTTCAATTTCAGCGCCATCTCGTCGTTGTTAGTCATGCGGCACCGCCTTCAGGAAAGTCGCCGAAATCATCTAGGTTTGTCTCATGGTCAAATTCAAACTCACCGATATCGACTACCTCAACATCGTGCGCATAAATATCCCCGCCGCCGTTTTCCAGAATTTCCAGAGCCTCTTCCTCAGTTTCAGCATCAACACGGAAAGTTTGCGAACCTTCGGCACGTTTCACTTCGGTGGTAAACAGAAAGCGTTTCATCGTCCTTCTCCTGAGTTGCCTTTCACCGCCTCGATAGCGAATTTTTGATAGTCTTCGCTGCCGGTTTCTTTGTGCTCAAGATTCCCCACGGCATTCGTGAAGAACTCTCCTTTAGGCAGAAACACGCGTGGGAACCGGCCATGCCACTTACCGGCGTTTTCAGTTGGTGCACCACCACGTAATGATGCCGGGCCGCAAGCCGAGCATAGGCGCATACCACGGCGCTCAGGCGCATATGACCAGTCGAATATTTCAGAAAAGAGTTTGAAGCCCTGAGACGACAGCGCTGTGTTTTCGCAGCATCCGCAATTTTCACACTGAAACAGGCTCACGATTGCACCCCCTTCACCTGGTCAAACTGGCGGGCGATAGCTGCGGCTTCTGGTGATGGTGCTGACTGGCTGCGGAGCTTGTCGATTTGCGCAGAAAAATCAGCGTTAACATCACTCTCGGTACGCAATGGTGTTAAATCAATTTCACCTTCTCGCGCGTCAATCACCCGCTGACCGAGCGGAGTTATGTGACGGACACGGCGAGCCCCTTTTCTGCAAAGGCCGATTTCAACCAAGCGATTCATTGCCTCTTCGCCGATGTCATACCCTTCGCCGTCTTCACACGTCTCATTGAAGCGAATCAGTGCGTCAAGGTCTCGCTCCTGAATTCGGGGCCAGGCATTCTCCGATGCCAACTGCTTAACCTGCTCGCGCGATTCACGGATCACTGCATACTGCACATCAAGGCGATCAGCCATATCGGACATTAACTTCGCTGCTGCTGGTGGCAGGGTAGGAGCCGTAACGCGGGCGGCCGCGATCAGCTCGTTGGCATTCAGGCGCATTTGCGGATCTCCGTCAGTTCGTTGAAGCGGTTCATGAACAGGGCATAAGCCTGACCAGGGCGAAGCGGGTAAACCTGAATGATGTCTGATTCCGGGATGCCTTCGAGTACCGACCAGCGAGTGCCGTCATCGATTTCAAGATCGCGGCGTTCGGTCGCCAGCATGGTCAGATCAGCACGCTTAACAACCGGGCTGTGATCACGAGGCAGGCTAAACTTTTGACGGATCAGATCATCAACCATCCGTTCCATATTGCGATAATCCGGCAGCAGCGCTTTCAGCGGCGCGGGCATGTCCTGCACATAGGCTTCTGCCGCGTCGTGCATTAGCGCTTCAAAGGCATACTCAACCGGTACAATCTGGCTACACAGCACTGAGTGTTGCTCGACTGAATAGAACTCAGGGACGTGTCCGGAAAAGCGGCAGATATTTGCAAGCGCATTGGCGATGTCTTCGATATCAATGTCGTCAGTGGTGGCTGCCAGATAGTCAAATTTCTTGCCGGTGTAGGTCTGAATAAAGGTTTCTTTCATTGCGTTGTATCTCCTGTGCGCGCTGCAACGCGCCGAATTTTGGTTGCAGGAATCCCTCGCCGGGTGGCGATAATTAAATTGATTTCGCTTCCATAAATGCCCCTCGGCGGGGCATTTGCAGCAGAGAAATTAAGCGCTGAAGGTACCGATAAATGTTTCCACTGCGCTGCCTTTGAATTTTTCTACCAGCAGATCGCGGAATTCGGCGGCCATTTCTTCTTCGTAGGTTTCGAGCTGCGTGATACGAAGCACCAGCACCGGGCTGTCACTGGCTAGAATACTCATGCGCAATTTGATCTGGTATTCACCGAGGCCTTCATACGGCACGCACTTAAATTCGAACGCCACCGGCATAATGTCTTTGCTACGGGCTTCAACGCTTTCCATCACCGAGCGCTTGCCGCTGAAGTCCTGATCTTCATATTCAGCACTGCGGATAGCGTCGATTGTGATTTTACGGACGGCAGCGGCGGCTTTTTTAGCTTCAATCACCTGGCCGTCAGCGTCGAAACCGGTTACGTATTCGGACCAGTCTTCTAGCCATTCCGCCAGTTGCTTCTGGTTGTTGCGATCACCGTTAATACTCAGCAGTGCAGTGAACGGAGCGGTGCGTTTAAGCTGAAGCACGGCGGTGTTATCTGCATGGCCTGGATTATCCAGTGTGCCAAGGTTAAATACCGACACGGCAGCCATCTTGTCAGCATTGATAAAACAACGGGTACCGATAGCGGCATAGTCAACTGAGTAGCGCACGAAATCTTCGATACTCTGTGTCTTCATTTCCCCGCGGAAACGGAAGCGGTTTGTATAAAGGCTTTCCAGATTTTTAACGCCAACATCATTGGGCAGGGCTACTGCCGGGCAGTCAGCACCAGAAAGTTTTTCTTCAACCAACTGGCTCAGAACCATATCGCGGATCTGGCTGATGGCGGACGACTCGACGAGTTGAGGCATGGTTTTTCCTTACTAAAAGTTGGTTAATTGGCGGGCCGGTTAGCGCTGAGCCTGGTTAGGCTGGCCCTGAAGCGTGAACAGTTGCCCCTGGTCTTCCTGCAGAACGGTGAGCTTACCGCCGCGGTTGACGTACATCGGGGTTTCGGTGGTGTCCTCTTCTGACGTTTTACCGCGTGGCGTCGGCTTAACGTATGCCAGCTTATGGACGATACCCACGCGCTTTTCTTCCATCGAATTGCTGAGGCGGGAAATGTCGAAGGTGAGTGTTACCTTGCCTTTGTTGCCGTTGTTCAGCACGCCCAGGGCAACCTCATTGAGTGCTGCTGCCACTTTGGTTTCGAACACGCCGCCGTCGAGCTCCCCGAAGAAATCAGGGATATTGGTCAAACGTTCATTGTCCATCGGTCTTACCCTCTGAATGGCGGCAGACACCGCCGGTTAGTATCTCCACACAACACAGAAGAGCACCCGCGGTAGGAAGCCGCCCGACGGGATTGGGGAATGAGCCGTCCCGGCGGTGATGCTCTCTTGTGTTGCGTAAAAAATTGCGGCGCCCTCACGGGAAAGATCAGACGCCGCCAAAACTACACATTGGCATTTTTAATTGTGTGTGGTGCCAGGTACTTATCTTCTGGTTGCCGTCGAAGCGGCTGCAATTCACCACAACGGAGAGAGCACTGCCGCCACCCCTTGCGGGATAACCCGTCTATCTGCCTGGCGGTAGGGCGTTTCCTGGCATCTTCAGTGCTCTTTCCAGTTGTGCCCGGACTCTTCCCGGTGGTCACACCGAATCGCCACGATGGTGAATCGCTGCAGGCCGTTGTGCGTGCCTGGCTTGCACATTCCGGCTACCCGGTTGGATTAGGGATACTGTCAAGGAAATCCCCCGGACCGCTTACGGCACATGTGCCATATGCCGATAGGTTGAATGTAGGATAACTTACCTTGTCGTGTCAACATCAAAAGTAGGAAAACTTACATTAAGAGGTAAAAAAATAGCCGCTATAGGCGGCTAATTTGCAGGGTAATTTGATTTAAAGGTCGGTAACAACCTGTTTTACAACACCTACTATCCGGCAGTTACCATTCACTTCAAGCACCCTGTAGTTAGGGTTCAGTGGTACGAGGTATTTCATTGGCCCATCAATAACAAATTTTTTCAATGTTGCCTCTGTGGACCCCTCTATTTGAGCAACAACAATTCGCCCACTAACTTCATACGGGCTTCCGTAATCTGGATCGACAATTACGAGTGACCCCTCAGGTATACTTGGCGCCCCGTTAGGGTTTGTCATTGAGTCTCCACGAACACGCAGGGCAAACCCCTCATCGGAAAGATTGGCTGTGGTATAAATCCACTCTGATACGTCATCCTGAGTGATTGTTGTTCCAGATTCAGTCCATTCACCAGCCTGAACCCACGTTAATACGGGGATTTGCTTAACGCCAAACTTATCTGTCGGGATAATTTTGGGGGCATCGCTATCAGGATCACCTTTGCCATCAATAAGCCACTGAGGGTTGCATTGAAGCGCAGAAGAAAGCGCCTGGAGATTTGAGCCTCCAGGAGCGTAGTCACCGGACTCCCATCCAGTGACGGTTACTCTGTTGACGCCAACAAGCTTCCCTAAAACTGCTTGGGTAAGCTTCAGTTCTTTGCGCCGTGAGCGGATGCGATCATTCATTTTCATGTAGGTAATCCTACCATTAATTAAGGTAGGAATCCTTGACCTCCGTATGTAAGATATCCTACTATTCGAGTGTTCCCATTTACTACATGAGAGGGTTATATGAACAAAGACGAAGTGCTTTCTTACTTCGGTGGGGTGAGCAACCTTGCGAGGCTGCTTGGTATTTCTCACGCATCAGTATCCGGCTGGGGAAGCGTAATCCCGAAGGGGCGCGCTTTTGAAATCCAGACCATTACCAACAACGTGCTAAAGGTCGATCCGACGCTTTACGCAAAGCCTAACGAAAATGCGGCATAAGCATAACCACAGAATCAAGGGGGTAACCGTGGGTAATGATCACTGGAAAGTAGAGAAACAACCGGCGTGGCTGGTGGCGGCAATACGCAAGACTATTGCGGCATTGCCTGGCGGCTATGCGGAAGCGGCCGAGATTATCGATGTGACTGAGGATGCCTTGTTTAATCGCCTGCGGGCTGGTGGCGATCAGATCTTCCCAATGGGCTGGGCGATGATCCTGCAAAAAGCGGCTGGGGTTAGTTACATCGCAGATGCTTTCTCACGCGAGACAGATAACGGAATTCACATATCTGGTGCAGCTCCAGAGGATGAGAACGAAGAGATTGGCCTGAAGTTGGCTGAGCTTGTCGGGCAACTTGGCGAACTGGTAAACGCTTATCGCCAATATATCGATGACGGGGTCGTTACTCACGGAGAGTGGCAAAGCCTGAATGATATCGCCTACCAGTTCCGTGTCACGCTAATGACCTTCCTGAACCTAATCTCGCGCGTTTATTGCCTTCCTGAAAAAGATGACGCCAGCGGGTTGCAGCCCCTGGCGTCGTGGCGTGTCGATCGTTGTGGAGATACTAACGCATGAACAGTTTAACGGCTAAAAGCCGCTTACCGCAACTGCGGATGATCCCCATTAAGGGCGCTCCGCTATTCCGGTATGAGCGCAGAATATCAAACCGCTGGGTGTCATGTAACCACAGTCGGGCGGCGGCAATCGTGGGGGTCTACTACCGGAGGGCAAAAGAGCTATGCGCGAAGTCGACCGAAAGTTTAAAGACCACTACGGCGTCACCGTGCGGGTTATCCGGTGGGAGCCAGAGACGCGCCGGGTTATCTATCTGCGAGAAGGTTATGAGCACGAGTGCTTCAGCCCGCTTGATCAGTTTCAGCGAAAATTCAGGGAAGTAGAGGGCGATCATGAGCACTAAATTACAGGGCTACGTATGGGATGGTTGTGCCGCTGCTGGCATGAAGCTGTCCAGCGTTGCCATCATGGCGCGCCTCGCTGATTTCAGCAGTGATGAGGGGGTGTGCTGGCCGTCGATTGAGACCATTGCCCGCCAGCTTGGTGCGGGTGTCAGCACCGTACGCACCGCCATAGGTAAGCTTGAGCAGGAAGGCTGGTTGTCACGCAAACAGCGCCGCAACGGTAACCGCAATGCCTCAAACGTTTACCAGCTCAACGTGGCTAAACTTCAGGCTGCTGCCTTTTCTCACCTGTCAGATTCTGACCCGTCAAAATCTGACGCATCAAAATCTGACCCGTCAAAATTTGAGCCATCAAAAAACAGCGCTGCCGGTGGTTTTCACCCGTCAGAATCTGGCGGGGATCCGTCAGTAAATTCAACTACTGATCCATCAGATAAAAATCAAAACCCTTCTTGTCAGGTTGCAGGGCAACCCGACGACGCGGTGGTGATCACCGATCAGGCTAAACAGGTTCTGACCTACCTGAACCAGAAGACAGGATCACGGTACCAGGTCAGTAAATCCTCGATGGACAACATCCGCGCCCGCCTTGGCGATGGTTTCACCGTTGCAGAGCTGAATCTTGTGGTGGACTACACGACCGAAAAATGGGGGCAGGATCTGCGCATGGCTGAGTACCTGCGTCCCACGACGCTTTTCCTGCCTTCAAAATTCCCTGGCTACCTTCAGGCCGCGAACAAGTGGGTTGAGGCCGGACGCCCGGCACGCCGTAACGGAGAATGGGTGAACAGCACTGCTGACCGCGCCAGTTTCCAGAATGTGGATTATTCACTGCCAGAAAATGCGGGGTTCCGGTCATGAGCACGTTTGACGAGGTGCATAAATACCTGTTGGTGCATCCGGATTCAACAGCACGCGACATCATCATGGCGCTGCCCCATATCAACGAAAACTCTATCGGTAGCGCGCTTGATCGCCTCTACACAGATGGAACCGCGGAACGCTACAAGAGCGGACGCTACTGGGTGTACTACATCGAAGATCTGATGACACCTGCAGAGTCTCAAAAACTGGCCGGGCTGGAGAGTAAAGCCCGTGAACTGGAAGCTAAACACCTGTGGCGCCGCGCGGCAACCGCCTGGCTGGAAGCTTACGACCTGGCTAAATCCAACGCCGCACGCGGGCGTTACGCTAAATTCCGAGCCCGGTGTCTGTCAGGCATGACCCGCGGCGTAGCTGATGCATCCGGCAATGCGCCGGGGAACTATATCGGGGGTGGCCTGTGACAAGCGGAGCCGTCATCAGCGCTATCGCCGTTGTAGCTGAAGAAGAAAAGCAACGTAACTGGCAGCGCCCGTTCCTGAAGTGGGCAGGCGGCAAGTATTCGCTGCTGCCTGAACTGGATCGCCTTATCCCCGCCGGGAAGCGCCTTATTGAGCCATTCGTCGGCGGTGGTTCGGTGTTCCTCAACTCAGATAAACATGAAAGCTTTCTGCTGGCAGACGTAAACGGCGATCTGATCAACCTGTACCAGATGCTGACAGTGGTTCCTGAGCTGGTAACCGAGTGGGCCCGGGGCTTTTTTGAAAAGCTAAACGATGAGGACGGTTATATCGACTGCCGCGAAGATTTCAACCAGCAGAAGATGGCCGGACCGGAACGCGCTGCCGCTTTCCTGTACCTCAACCGCCACTGCTTTAACGGCCTGATCCGCTACAACCTGGAGGGCCGGTTCAATGTCGGCTATGGCAATTACCGCGCCCCGTATTTTCCAGACGCAGAGATTAACGCCTTTGTAGCAGTGTCGCGCCGCTGCGTTTTCATGAATGCCGGGTTCCGCCGCACGCTGGTGCTTGCCGGTGAGGGCGATGTTGTGTACTGCGATCCGCCGTATGAACCTCTGCCGGGAACGGCTGGCTTCACAAACTACGCTGCTGGTGGTTTTACCTGGGAAGATCAGCAAGACCTGGTCCGCTGCTGTGTTGCTGCGTATCAGCGTGGCGCCAGAGTGGTGATCAGCAATTCCACCGCGCCTCGCATCATCGAGCTTTATAAAGGGTATGGCTTCGACCTGCACCACGTCAGCGCCCGCCGGGCGATATCCAGCAAAGGCAGCACGCGGGAAACCGCGAATGACATCGTCGCCACTATCGGGGTGAAACCATGAAATTGACGCTGCCATTCCCACCGAGCGTAAACACTTACTGGCGCGCCCCGAACAAGGGCGCCTCTGGCCGGTCGCCACCTCATCAGTGCTGAGGGGCGTAAATATCAAAGTGCAGCGAGTGCGGCGATTATCGAGCAGTTGCGCTGTTTACCGAAACCATCAACCAAACCGGCGGCAGTGGAGATCATCCTCTATCCGCCTGATGCCCGCCGCCGTGACATCGACAACTACAACAAGGCTCTGTTTGACGCGCTGACGCACGCCGGAGTGTGGGAGGACGACAGCCAGGTAAAACGTATGCTGGTGGAGTGGGGACCAGTAGTGAAGGGCGGCAGGGTGGATATGACGATCACCCCACTAAATAGAGGGATGGATAAATGATCAGTGCCGCCATGCTCTTTACAAAAGAAGGTGGTAAGGTGGGTTTGTGTCAGCGAAACGGGATTGCAGTCCCGCTCGCATTTCAAACAGTGGAGAAACCAATGAGTCAATTACTCGTGATTGACGGCGTTTCCGTACGCCGTGATATTGATGGTCGTTACTGCCTTAACGATTTGCACCGTGCTGCCGTTGCTTCTGGTGCGAATGATCGAACAAAAGAGCCTGCAAAGTTTCTTTCAAGCCCTCAGACACTTGAGCTTCTCAACGAACTGACCGTTACCCAGGATTTGGGTATCGACCCGGTACAGAGCATTCGTGGCGGAGCAACACAGGGAACCTACGTCTGCAAAGAACTGGTGTATTCATACGCCATGTGGATCAGTCCCACATTCCACCTGAAGGTGATTCGCACCTTTGACAAAGTTGTTAGCTCCCCCGAGCCAGCTTTATCCGCTGCCGCCGACAAAATGCAGGCCGGTGTAATTCTTCTCGGCTTTATGCAGCGATCATTAAACCTTTCCAACTCGTCGGTGCTTGGTGCTTGCCAGAAACTTCAGGAAGCAGTTGGCCTGCCGAATCTGGCCCCTCAGTATGCCATTGATTCTCCCGCCGATGCGGTTGATGGCTCAAGCCGTCCGACGCAATCCCTCAGTGCGTTGCTTAAAACTCACAAAATAGCTATGACGGCGGCGCAGGCATATCAGCAACTGGTGAAACTTGGCGTGGTTGAGCAGAAAGAACGCCGCAGCCGCAGCGGCAGTAATGGCGTTAAACGCTTCTGGGCGCTGACCGCTAAAGGGTGCATGTACGGCAAGAACATTACCAGCCCGGCGAACCCGCGTGAGACACAACCTCATTTTTTTGAATCCCGGTTTGCAGACCTTCTGCGTCTGCTCGATACCGTGCATTGAGGCGAACGTGAGAGCGCTTTTAAATCCGATCGTTGTACCAGAGCTTGGCCTGGTCATGTTCCGGCCTGGTTCCAGCCTATTGGCGCATTTCCGTCGGGGCCGCATGCTGCTGGAGAACGAACCTGATCGCCTGGTTGATATGCCGACCGGCGAACTACCACCAGCAGACCAGCCGCTGGCGGAAGAACCGGAACTGCAGGGTATCTTTGAAAACGAGGCTGTTCTGCGCCGCGCTGGTGGCATTAACGGGCTTGAAAGCTGGCTCAGTGATGAAAACGGGTGTCAGTGGCCGCATGAAACCTGGCACGACGAGAACATGACAACGATGCGCCACCAGCCCGGAGCGATCCGTTTGTGCTGGCACTGTGATAACCAGCTACGCGACCACAGTACAGAGCAACTGGCGCGAATCGCCCGGGCGAACTGTGCGGCGTACATCATCCGAACCGCGCGGGGTGAGCTTGGCTTCGACGATGCGCACACGCTGACGCTGCCGGAGTTGTGCTGGTGGCTGGCGCGCAATGATCTCGCCGACGCCATTCCTGAGGGCGCAGCCCGGCAGGTGCTGCGAATGCCTAAACAGGTGATCCCGTCCGTCACACGTGAAATCGACCTGGTGCCGTCTGTTCCGGCCACCAGCATCATCGAGGAGAAAGCAAAGCAGGTGCTGGCGCTGCGCGTAGATCCTGAGACGCCTGAATCCTTCATGCTGCGACCGAAGCGCCGCCGCTGGGAAAATGAGAAGTACACCCGCTGGGTTAAGGCACAGCAGTGCATGTGCTGTAACAACCCGGCAGACGACCCGCACCACCTGATTGGCCATGGTAATGGTGGTATGGGTACAAAGGCGCATGACCTGTTCGTGATCCCGCTTTGCAGAGCACATCACGACGAGTTGCACGCTGACACCGTGGTATTTGAAGAAAAATATGGCAGCCAACTGACGCTGCTGTTTCGTTTTATTGATCGCGCGCTAGCCATCGGCGTGCTGGCGTAAAGTGTGGAGACGCTATGAACCTCGAATCATTACCGAAATTCTACTCGCCGAAGTCCCCAAAACTTAACGACGAGACACCAGCAACCGGCAATGCTGCACTGACGATCACCGATGTGATGGCGGCACAGGGTATGGTGCAGTCAAAAGCCCCGCTGGGGTTTAACCTTTTCCTGGCGAAGATGGGCATTCAGGATCCTGCCCCGGCGCTGGACGGCCTGATGCATTATGCGCTGGCGCTAAAAAATCCGGTGCTGGTGAAACTCAGTGAGAAGGCTCGCCTTGAGATACTGCCGGTGCTGGTTCAGTTTGCCTATGCCGACTACTCCCGGTCTGCTGCCAGTAAATCGCGGTGCCCGCATTGTAATGGCGCTGGCGTATTGCACGTTATGCGCGATGTGGTCAAACACCCTGGCGTTAAAGGTGTGGCTGCGACCGTCAGACATGAAGAGGTGGAAGAATTCTGCCAGTACTGCGACGGTAAAGGAGAGGTAAGCACCGCCTGCCGTGGCTGCAAAGGAAAGGGGCAGGTGCTCGACGAGAGGCGCACAAAACTGATCGGAGCACCGACATATAAGGTTTGCGGGCGCTGTAATGGCAATCGCTACAGCCGGGTACCGACAACGCTTGCCCGTGCGCTGGTGGAAAGAGTGATTCCGGATCTGACCAGCTACCAGTGGTATAGCGGTTACGCCGATGTGATCAGCGCACTGGTAACAAAGTGCTGGCAGGAAGAGGCATTCGCTGAGGTGCAATTGCGTAAAGTCACACGTTAGCAACAATATTGTGAATTATCACGTCACGATTCTTGCAATATTCGAAAAAAGTGGTTAGGATTTTTATAACGATGGGCATTGTATGTTCATAGTTAACCAACCGCGCCGTCGCGCGGGTTTTATTTAATCCAGCGCATGACGTGCTAATTCTATGAGAAATCAGCATGAATATTAATGCGAACCATTTTAAAGGTTGGATTAAGTTATTTGTTTGTGAAGACTCAAACGATATAACCGAAGCTATTTGCTCTATCGAAGCAGTGTCAGATTTCATATATAACGATGTTTTGTGTGTCGTTATTGATGGGATTTATCAGTGCTCATATCCGATAAGGTTCCTGAAAACGTTACCTCTTACACAAAAGGCAGTCTCCAACTCTCGCGGCTACTGGATGCCTGAGGGGATGCTGAAACTACGTCAGGAAACATAATCACTATTCAATGGTTCGCTTTTGCGAGCCATTTTCGCTTTGGGCTGCCTTCGGGCGGCCTTTTTTATTCCCCTCATCCTGAGAGGACTTACAGCATATACGAGGGGGCTAAATGTCCGAACCTGTTTCCGGTTCCGCTGCGGCGGCAAGCGCTTTAACCGGTGCCAGTTTGTATGGCTTGTTAACCGGCACCGATTACGGCGTCGTGTTCGGTGCGTTCGCTGGTGCCGTGTTCTATGTCGCCACCGCTGCCGATCTGACGATTCTCCGCCGTTCAGCCTACTTCATCGTTTCTTACTTCGCTGGCGTGTATGGCTCCGGGCTGGTGGGTTCAATGCTGGCGAGCATTACCCATTACAGTGATAAACCGCTTGATGCGCTTGGCGCGGTTTTGCTTTCCGCGGTGGCGATTAAGACGCTCACCTTCTTTAGCGAACAGGATCCCCTGTCGCTGCTGCAAAGGTGGCGGGGAGGGACAAATGGTAACAAGTGATCCGCTGGTGCTGACCAACGTGGTGACCAGTACCGCTATCGTTCTGCGCCTGATGATGTTTCGTAAGCCGGGCGGGCGACACAACTGGTGGGCGTCATGGCTGGCTTATCTGATCATCCTGGCTTATGCCTCGGTGCCATTCCGTTTCATGTTCGATTTCTATTTCCATGTCCATTGGGCGACCGTGCTGATGAATCTCATCATCTGCGCTGCTGTATTCGCGGCGCGCGGTAACGTAGCCCGGATTTTTCACGTACTGAGGCCAGAATAATGCAGATCAGCGATAAGGGTATTGCTCTCATCAAACAGTTTGAAGGTCTGCGGCTGACGGCATATCAGGACACTATAGGCAAATGGACGATCGGCTATGGCTGGACACGACCTGTCGATGGAAAGCCGATCCGCGCAGGGATGACAATCAAAGAGGACACGGCAGAACGCCTGCTGCGAACAGGTCTTGTTGGCTATGAAAGCGACGTGTCGAAACTGGTAAAAGTTAAACTGACGCAGGGCCAGTTCGATGCTTTAGTGTCTTTTGCCTACAACCTCGGCCCACTTCCCCTTTCAACCTCGACGCTGCTGAAAAAACTCAACGCTGGCGATTACCGTGGCGCTGCCGATGAGTTCCCTCGCTGGAACAAAGCAGGCGGGCAGGTGCTGGCTGGTCTAACCCGACGCCGTGAGGCAGAGCGTGCTCTGTTCCTGTCGTGATTACGGCGCTCTTAAAGCGCTACTGGCTTCAGTTGTTGGCGATTGCGATGATTGGCGTTCTGGCATTCTTCGTGAACCATTACCGCGACAACGCCATCACCTACAAAGAGCAGCGCGATAAAGCCACTAGCGATCTGAAACTGGCGAACGCCACCATTGATGACATGCAGGTGCGCCAGCGCGATGTCGCCGCACTGGATGCCAAATACACCGGAGAACTGGCAAATGCACAGGCCACTATTGATCAGCTTGAGCGCGATGTTGCTGCTGGCAAGCGTCGGTTGCAGCCCAACGCAACCTGTGAAAAGGACGGAACGGCCAGCACCAGCGGCATGGGCGATGCAACCAGCGCCCGACTTACTGACGCCGCTGAACGGGATTATTTCACCCTCAGAGAGCGAATCGCCACCATCACCGGGCAAGTGAGCTACCTGCATGACTACATCAGGCAACAATGTTTAAAGTGAAAATTAAAGGAAATAAGAGATCAGTTGGAGCAAGAAGCTGAGCGAAAGCAGGCCGATGCCTATTTTTTGGTTTCTCAACATTCGCTTATTTTTTTGTTCAACCTTTCTGTCGTGCTCAATTATTTCGTCACTACCAAACATAGCCGACTCGTATGGTATTAATGCATAACTATTGAAAAACATCAGGATAGTACCTGTAAAACCAAGCAGTGTTGAAGCAATCTGCATTCCTAATGAAGTCATTTAGCAATCCTCAGATTTTAAACCAACGGTGAAGCATAGACGAACCGGTGTGACGATCTCAAGGGCATTGCTGTAGCCACAGCGAAAGTATGGTAGACATTACAGCAGGCATTCGCTGAGTGCCTGTGATAGTGTTGAATCCTCTTCTTGTCAAAAGGTGGGGAATTTATCTTGGAATGGTTATCGTATGATGAAGTAAAACCGCAGGCAGGACAGATGGTATTGGTTGTAACTAATCATGGTGTGGGATGTGCAAAATATGATGCTTTTCACGACACGATGAATCAAGTAATGATCCCAGGTAATACACAGTATGGCCGTTACGAGGTAACGTACTGGATGCCATTACCTGAACCACCTAAAAATTAAAATATTAAACAAACCTGTTTCTTTTTAATTTGAACAAAGCCACTGGCATCCGCTGGTGGCTTTTTTATTTATGGCAGCGTGAAAACCTTAGCCCTTAACAAACCCATTAATAACCCAACCAATAACGCGCATCGCTACATATGAGGCAGCACTGATGATGAAGATAACCAATATGTGAAATATCGACATCCTCTCATATTGAGAGGAAAGAGCCAGAAACATGAGAACCAATAAAACAACAGCAAGTGCTATTCCTACACGGTGAAAACCTTTTGAAATCCGCTCTTTCATTGCGATGGCTCCTTTGTTGATCTTTGCTGAATAATCTTATAACAGACTTCATTTCGGATGAATATTTATGCCACCACGGACACCAAAAGCCTGTCGCGCGCGAGGCTGCCGCAACACAACTACGGATCCATCTGGCTACTGTGAATCGCACAAAGGCGAAGGCTGGCGGCAGTACAAGCCGGGGCAGTCACGCCACCAGCGCGGCTATGGTTCCAAGTGGGACTTGATACGCCCGCGTATTCTGAAGCGTGACAAAGGGTTGTGCCAGGAGCATCTGCGTAGAGGTTTGGCTGTGCCTGCTGCGTGTGTCGACCACATCACCGCAAAGGCCAACGGGGGCACCGATGAGGACAGCAACCTTGAGTCACTGTGCTGGTCATGCCATGCCACGAAGACCGGTCGTGAGCGGTTCAAGTGAGAACCAGTATCATCATGTGACATGGGGAGGGGGAGGATAAATCTCTGCAACCCCCTGCCTTCCGGACTGCCAGCCCCCTCGAATTTTTATACCCGCGAAAAATGAAATTTAACCAGGAGTGCCGCATATGGCTGGAACGGCGGGGCGTTCCGGGCGTCGCCCCAAGCCAACGGCGCGCAAGGAGCTGGCCGGGAACCCCGGCAAGCGAGCCCTGAACAAAGAGGAACCGGTATTCACGCCGATCAAAGGCGTGGCGCCGCCGGACTGGTTCACAGAAGACGATCTCCCGCTGGCGTCAATCATGTGGGAACTGACCACAAAAGAGTTATGCGGGCAGGGGTTGTTGTGCGTTACTGATCTGGCTGTGCTTGAACGCTGGTGTGTGGCCTACGAGTTCTGGCGCCGCGCTGTAAAAAATATTGCTGCGGAGGGCAACACTATCTTCGGTGCCATGGGCGGCAAGATCAAAAACCCTGAGCTCACCGCCAAAAAAGAACAGGAATCGGAGATGAGCTCTACCGGTTCAATGCTGGGTCTTGACCCGAGCAGCCGCCAGCGTCTTATCGGCCTGGCAGGACAGAAGAAAACCTCCAACCCATTCCTGAAGATGATCAATTCATGAGCCGGAAATCTTACCCCAACGTCAACGCCGCGAATCAGTACGCCCGCAACGTTGTGCGGGGGAAAATCCCGGCGTGCCAGTTTGTCATTCAGGCCTGCCAGCGTCACATCGATGACATGGCGCAGGAGAAAAGCCGGAAATTCCGGTACCGCTTCGATAAAGACATGGCCGAGAAAGCGGCGAAATTTATTCAGTTATTGCCCCACACAAAGGGTGAATGGGCATTCAAGCGGATGCCGATCACTCTGGAGCCATGGCAACTTTTCATTGTTTGCTGTGCATTTGGATGGGTGCAGAAGAGTACAAAGCTGCGGCGTTTCCGCGAGGTCTACACCGAGATCCCCCGCAAAAACGGGAAGTCAGCGATCTCCGCTGGTGTGGCGCTGTACTGTTTTACCTGTGATAACGAGTTCGGCGCGGAGGTGTATTCCGGCGCCACGACTGAAAAACAGGCCTGGGAAGTGTTCCGTCCGGCGCGCCTGATGTGCAAGCGCACGCCGCTGCTGGTGGAAGCATTCGGTATCGAGGTGAATGCCTCCAACCTGAACCGCCCCGAGGACGGTGCGCGGTTTGAGCCGCTGATTGGCAACCCTGGCGACGGTGCCTCGCCACACTGCGCGATTGTCGACGAATACCACGAACACCAGACCGATGCGCTCTATACCACCATGCTGACGGGGATGGGCGCGCGGCGGCAGCCGCTGATGTGGGCGATCACCACCGCCGGTTACAACATTGAAGGGCCGTGCTACGACAAACGCCGCGAAGTGATCGAGATGCTGAACGGCTCGGTACCAAATGAAGAGCTTTTCGGCATTATCTACACGGTTGACGAGGGCGACGACTGGACGGATCCGAAGGTGCTGGAGAAGGCAAACCCGAATATGGGCGTGTCGGTGTACCGTGATTTCCTTCTCAGTCAGCAGGTTCGGGCGATCAACAACGCCCGGCAGGCTGGCGTTTTTAAAACCAAGCATCTGAATATCTGGGTGGCGGCGCGCGCGGCCTTCTACAACCTTGTGTCCTGGCAGAACTGCGAAGACAAAACGCTGACGCTCGAGCATTTCGAAGGACAGCCATGTGTGCTGGCATTCGACCTGGCGCGCAAGCTCGACATGAACAGCATGGCGCGGCTGTTTACCCGCGAGATTGACGGGAAAACGCATTACTACAGTGTCGCGCCGCGTTTCTGGGTGCCCTACGACACGGTGTACAGCGTGGAAAAAAACGAGGATCGCCGTACCGCTGAACGCTTCCAGAAATGGGTGGAGATGGGTTACCTCACCGTCACTGATGGCGCGGAGGTTGATTACCGTTACATTCTGGAAGAAGCCAAAGCTGCTAACAAACTGAACCCCGTCAGCGAATCGCCGATCGACCCTTTCGGTGCAACCGGTCTTTCGCACGATCTGGCAGATGAAGAGCTTAACCCGATCACCATCATCCAGAACTTCACCAACATGTCAGACCCGATGAAAGAACTGGAAGCGGCGATCGAGTCCGGGCGTTTTCATCATGACGGCAACCCGATCATGTCCTGGTGTATTGGTAACGTCGTTGGCAAAAACATCCCCGGCAATGACGATGTGGTTAAGCCTATTAAAGAGCAGAACGAAAACAAAATTGACGGCGCGGTGGCGCTGATTATGGCAATTGGCCGGGCCATGCTTAAAGAGCCTGGTGATTTCCTTTCATCACTGGATCCAGACGAAGACCTCTTAATTCTATGAAATCAATCATTACTGATGTGATCGGGCTGGCCGGTTTTGGACTGCTCACGGCGGGGTTCTACCTGCAATTTGGGTTGGCTCCCGCGTTGATGTTCTCCGGCGGCCTGCTGCTGGTGGCTGCACTGGCAATGGCCAGAAGGGGGAAACGTGCTGCTTGATGCCATGTTCAGAAGTGAATCCCTGGAGAATCCCGCCACGCCGATAAGCGGCGATCTGGTCGATACGGACGGGATTTTTAAATCTGATGTGTACGTCAGCCCGGAAACGGCCATGAAACTGGCGGCGGTCTACGCCTGTATTTATGTGCTGTCGTCGAACCTGGCCCAGATGCCGCTGCACGTTATGCGAAAGAGTAGCGGCAAAGTAGAGCCAGCGCGCGATCACCCGGCGTTTTACATCATTCACGACGAGCCAAATACATGGCAGACCAGCTACAAATGGCGTGAGCTAAAACAGCGCCATATTCTCGGCTGGGGCAACGGCTATTCATGGGTGAAGCGTAACAGTCGCGGCGAAGTCACCGAGCTAAAGAGTTGCATGCCGTGGGAAACTACGCTGCTGAAAACGGGCGGTCGCTACACCTATGGGATGTACAACGAAGAGGGGAGCTTTGCCATCAGCCCGGATGACATGATCCATATCCGGGCGCTGGGCAATAACCAGAAAATGGGGCTCAGTCCGATTATGCAGCATGCCGAAACCATCGGCCTGGGCATGAGCGGGCAGAAGTATACCGAAAGCTTTTTCAGTGGCAATGCTCGGCCTGCCGGTATCGTTTCGGTGAAAACACCTCTTCAGAAAGAGAGTTGGGGCTGGCTAAAGGATTCCTGGAAGAAAGCAGCGTTAGCGCTGCGCAGTCAGGAAAACAAAACCATGCTGCTGCCGGCGGATCTCGATTACAAAGCGCTGACGGTTTCACCCGTCGATGCCCAGATAATCGATATGACCAAACTGAACCGCTCCATGATCGCCGGGATTTTCAACGTGCCGGCGCACATGATTAACGATCTTGAAAAAGCCACGTTCTCCAACATCACCCAGCAGGCCATTCAGTTTGTCCGCTACACCATGATGCCCTGGGTTACCAACTGGGAGCAGGAGCTTAACCGGCGGATTTTCACCCGCGCTGAACTGGCGGCGGGGTTCTACACGCGCTTTAACCTGACCGGGCTTCTGCGCGGTACGCCTCAGGAGCGCGCGCAGTTCTATCACTTCGCCATCACGGATGGCTGGATGAGCCGCAATGAAGCCCGTGCGTTCGAAGACATGAACCCGGTCGATGGCCTTGACGAAATGCTTGTCAGCGTCAATGCCGCCAATCCCGTTAAAGACTTTACCACCGACCCAAAAAGCGAGGAGCAACCCAATGGATGATCGCGAAGTCCGCTGTTACAGCGGCGAGGTTCGGGCGGAGCAACACAGTGAGCAGCCGACGCACATTATCGGTTATGGCTCGGTGTTCAACAGCCGTTCCGAGCCGTTATGGGGATTCCGTGAAATCATCAAGCCAGGCGCGTTTGACGACGTGCTGAATGATGATGTGCGCGGTCTGTTTAACCATGACCCGAACTTTATTCTTGGCCGCAGCGCCGCCGGTACGCTTTCACTGTCGGTTGATGATAAGGGGCTGCGTTACGACATTGTGGCCCCGGAGACGCAGACCATTCGTGATCTTGTCCTGGCCCCGATGTTCCGCGGCGACATCAACCAGTCTTCCTTTGCGTTCCGCGTGGCGCGTGATGGTGAGCACTGGTTCGAAGATGATGAAGGCATTGTTATCCGTGAAATCTCCCGCTTTTCACGGCTTTTTGATGTGAGCCCGGTGACCTACCCGGCCTATCAGGAAGCCGATTCCGGTGTCCGATCCATGAAAGCCTGGCAGGAGGCGCGCGACAGTGGCGCGCTGGCGCAAGCCATTAATCAACGAATGGCGCGCGAGCGCCTGCTGAACCTTCTTAACGCGTAAGGAAAAAACATGAAACTGCACGAACTGAAGCAAAAACGTAACACCATCGCCACCGACATGCGTGCGCTGCACGAAAAAATCGGCGACGCAACCTGGACTGATGAGCAGCGCACCCAGTGGAACGCTGCTAAATCTGAACTGGATGCGCTCGATGAGCAGATCGGACGCCTGGAGGAACTGCGCCGCCTCGATCAGATCCACGTTGAAAATCAGGAAGACGAGCAACGCCGGGAGCAGCGTAACAACACGCCGGAAGGGCAGAATGCTGAACGCCGCGCCGCTACGTTTGATAAGTTCCTTCGTCATGGCTTCGGTGAACTGTCCTCCGAAGAGCGCACGGCACTTAAAGAGCTGCGTGCCCAGGGAACTTCCACGGATGACAAAGGCGGTTACACCGTGCCGACGCAGATGTTGAATAAAATCGTCGACGCGATGAAAGCCTACGGCGGTATCGCCAGCGTGGCCCAAATCCTCAACACGTCGAACGGGCAGGATATTACCTGGTCCACGTCCGACGGTACGGCGGAAGAGGGTGAACTGCTGGGTGAAAACACGGAAGCCTCCGAAGAAGATGCGACGTTTGGCTCCGCAACTCTGGGTGCAAAAAAACTGTCTTCGAAAATTATCCGCGTATCCAATGAACTGCTGCAGGACAGCGGTGTGGATATTGAAGCTTACCTGGCATCACGCATCGGTCAGCGTATCGGGCGCGGTGAAGCAAAATACCTGGTGCAAGGCACCGGGGCAGGCGCACCGGTGCAGCCAAAAGGCCTGGTGGCTTCCGTTACCGGAACGGTAAACACGGCCGCTGCGGCTGCGTTCACCTGGCAGGAAATGAACAAGCTGAAACATGCGATCGACCCGGCTTACCGCGGCGGTCCTAAATTCCGCTGGGCGTTCAACGATTCCACGCTCCAGGTGATCGAAGAGATGGTGGACGGGCAGAACCGCCCGCTGTGGCTGCCGGATGTGGCAGGCGGCACTCCGGCCACCATTCTGAATATTCCGTACGTGATTGACCAGGCGATTGACAGTATCGCGGCGGGTAAAAAATTCGCCTTTCTCGGTGACTTTGACCGCTTCATCGTGCGCCGTATTACCTATATGACGCTGAAACGCCTTGTTGAACGTTATGCTGAATACGATCAGACCGCCTTCCTGGCGTTCCATCGTTTCGATTGCGTGCTGGAAGACGTGGCTGCTATCAAGGCGCTGGTGGGCAAACCAGCCGCATAACCGGCAAAAAAGCACAGTCATAGCCGCGAAAGCGGTTTTTTTATGCCCGTCATCTGGCGGGCATGGAGATTTTCATGCTGCTGACACTCTCAGAAATCAAGGCGCAGCTCCGGCTTGATGAGGATTTCACTGAAGAGGATACCCTTCTCGGGCTGCTTGGCGACGCGGTGCAGGCCCGGACAGAGTCATACCTGAACCGCACCTTGTACGAGAAAAACACAACAGTGCCTGACACTGATCCGGAAGGGCTGGCACTGCCTGACGATGTGAAACTTGGCATGCTTCTTCTGTTAACTCACTACTATGAAAACCGGTCTTCCGTCAGCGAGATAGAGAAAGTTGAAATGCCGCTGGCCTATAACTGGCTGGTTGGTCCACACAGGTTTATCCCGCTATGAAGTTACGGCAGGCGCAGACCAGCGCAACTTATATCCTCCCCGACCCAGGTGAACTCGATAAGCGGGTGCAGATCCGCCAGCGAGTCGACACCCCATCGGATGATATGGGGACTGAGCCGACGTATCCGGTGCAGTTTTATGCCTGGGCTAAAGTGACACAGACCAGCGCAACCACATACCAGGAAACGGCCCAGACCGACAACGCGATAACGCATTACATCACGATCCGCTGGCGTTCCGGTATCACGAAGGATTTTGAAGTCGTGTGCGGTGACGAGGTGTTTCGTGTTCAGCGCGCCCGCGATCTCAACAGCAAGCGGCGTTTTTTGTTGCTGGAATGTACCGATCTCGGCGTGCCGTCCAACAGCGGAGGGAGCAGCAATGGCAACACCCTTTTTTCACGTTGATTTTCAGCAGCCCAATGAGATGCGCTTCAACCGCGCGCGGGTGCGACGGGCGTTTATTCGCATTGGTCAGAAGCATATGCGCGATGCCCGCCGCCTGGTGATGCGTCGCGGTCGCTCGGAACCAGGCGAAAACCCGGGATTTCAGAGCGGACGTCTGGCGAAGTCGATCGGCTTTATGGTGCCAAAGGCAAGTAAACGTCGCCCTGGCTTTATGACGCGTATCGCGCCTAACCAGCGCAACGGGCAGGGTAACAGGCTGATCACCGGCGATTTCTACCCGGCGTTTCTTTTCTACGGTGTGCGTGGTGGCGCACGGCGTCGCCGCAGTCATCATCGCGGAGCGTCTGGCGGCAGTGGCTGGCGCATGGCACCGCGTAACAACTTCATGGTTGAAACGCTCAACCAAAACGCATCCTGGACGCGTTATCTTCTCGCCCGCGAGTTGCGGCTCTCACTGAAGCCGGAGAAACGCCGAAAATGAAACTGACCCCGATTATTGCTGCGCTGCGCGACCGTTGCCAGATATTTGAAAACCGGGTCGCGGGCGCTGCTCAGTTCAAGAATCTGCCGGAGGCCGGGAAGCTCCCCCTGCCGTCGGCCTACGTGCTGCCGGGTGATGATTCCCCTGGTGAGCAAAAAAGCCAGACCGACTACTGGCAGGATCTGCGCGAGGGATTCTCCGTTATTGTTTTCGTCAGCAATGGGCGTGATGAGCGAGGGCAATGGGCCTCTTATGACGTTGTTCACGACATCCGCAACATGCTATTTAAGGCGCTTTTAGGCTGGAATCCAGAGGAACGCGGCGAACCGATCACTTATGACGGTGGCACGTTGCTCGACGTTAACCGCTACGAACTTACTTACCAGTTTGATTTTGTTGTCGATACCGAACTGTCTGATGACGATACCCGCCAGCCTGATGATCTTGATGCGCTGAGTGATCTCCTGACGCTGTCCATTGATGTTGACTTCATCGACCCCGGCGAGGGCCCGGACGGAAATATCGAACACCACACCGAAATTAACCTGCCAGGCACAACCGGCAACTGAGGGCCTCATGTTTGTAAAACCTGTTACCGGGCGGTCAGTACCTGACCCCGCCCGTGGTGACCTTTTGCCTGAAGAAGGGCGGAACGTCGAAGAGAACAACTACTGGTTGCGTCGCGAAGCCGCCGGCGACATCCAGCGTGTGGACGCTAAACCGAAGAAGGTGAATACCGATGACAATTAGTTTTAACAACATCCCCTCAACAACCCGGGTGCCGTTGTTCTATGCCGAGATGGATAATTCGGCGGCGAACACCTCGCAGGATACTGCGCCCTCGCTGCTGATTGGGTATGCCAATACCGGCGCCACGATCACTGCCAATACGCTGGTGATCATGCCGTCCGCCGATTATGCAAAACAGCTTTGTGGCCTGGGAAGCCAGCTTGCCCGCATGGTTGAAGCGTACCGCGCCACGGATCCGTTTGGTGAACTGTACGTTATCGCTGTGCCGGAACCTGCCGCAGGCGCTGCTGCAACAATCACCCTGACCGTGACAGGTGCGGCGACAGAGAGCGGCACGCTGAGCCTTTATGTCGGGCGCACCCGCGTGCAGGTGGCGGTGGTCAATGGTGATGATGTCACCGCGATTGCCACCAGTATCAAAGATGCGGTTAACGCCGCTGGCTCACTTCCGTTCACTGCCGCTTCTGCCATGGGTGTTGTTACGCTCACCGCCCGGCATAAGGGGCTGTGCGGCAACGAAATCCCGGTATCCCTGAATTACTACGGCTACGGAAGTGGTGAAGTGTTACCCGCAGGTGTGGCCGTGGCGATCGCGACTGGCACTGCCGGTACCGGTGCGCCGGTGCTGACTTCCGCGATTGCAGCAATGGGGGATGAACCTTTTGACTATATCGGTCATCCGTTCAACGACCAGGCGTCGATTAATACGATTGCCAGCGAGATGAACGATACCAGTGGTCGCTGGAGCTATGCGCGTCAGCTCTACGGGCATGTGTACACCGCTAAGCTCGGAACCCTGTCCGAACTGGTGACGGCCGGTGACCTGTTCAACCTGCAACACATCACCCTGGCGGGCTACGAAAAAGAAACGCAGACCCCGGCGGATGAACTGGCGGCCAGCCGTACCGCGCGCGCGGCGGTGTTTATCCGTAACGATCCGGCGCGCCCGACGCAGACTGGTGAACTGGTGGATATGCTGCCGGCACCGAAGGGCAAGCGCTTCACGATGACTGAGCAGCAGTCTCTGCTGACCCACGGCATCGCGACCGCCTACGTCGAAAGCGGTGTGCTGCGCATCCAGCGCGATGTGACCACCTACAAGACGAACGCTTACGGCGTGGCTGACAACAGTTACCTCGACAGCGAGACGCTGCATACCAGCGCCTACGTCCTGCGCAAGCTGAAATCGGTGATTACCAGCAAATATGGCCGCCACAAACTGGCAAATGATGGTACCCGCTTTGGGTCCGGTCAGGCGATTGTCACCCCCGCTGTGATCAAGGGGGAATTGCTGGCAGCGTATCGCCAGATGGAGCGCGCCGGGATCGTTGAAAATTATGACCTGTTTAAGCAGCACCTGATCGTTGAGCGCGATGAGAATGACCCGAATCGCCTCAATACCCTGTTCCCGCCGGATTACGTTAACCAGCTGCGTGTCTTCGCCGTTGTTAACCAGTTCCGCCTGCAATATTCCGAGGAGACTGAATAATGGCCAAGATTGGCGGTACCTGTTACATCAAAGTTGACGGGCTTCAGTTGTCCGCTACGGGGGGCGTAGAAGTGCCGATGAATACCAACGTCAAGGATGACGTCGTCGGCCTGGCGGGTGATGTCGACTATAAAGAAACCCACCGCGCACCGTACACCAAGTTGACAGCGAAGGTTCCAAAGGACTTCCCCGTCAGCAAACTTTTTGATTCGGACTCTATGACCATTACGTCCGAACTGGCGAACGGGCAGGTGTATGTCCTTTCTAATGCCTGGGTGCATGGCGAAGCAAACCACAATGCCGAAGAAGGCACTGTGGATCTTGAATTCCATGGTGAAGAGGGGGGTTACCAGTGACAGAGCTTGAACTGAAAAAGCCGATTCAGGCGCATGGTGAAACGCTGAGCGTGCTGGAATTCGAAGAGCCGACAGGGAAAGATGTGCGCGAGCTGGGTTATCCGTACCAGATGAACCAGGACGAATCAATCAAACTTCAGGCGCACATCGTCGCCAAATACATCGTCAAACTGGCAAAGGTACCGTTGAGCACGGTGGATCAGATGTCACCCGGTGATCTCAATGCTGCCGGATGGATTGTCGCTGGTTTTTTCCTCCAGGGCTGACGGCTGAGTATCTCACTAACAGCTATTTCGACTGCGCCAGTTACTGGCGCATTAACCCCTTTGAATTGCTGAATATGCCAATCAGTGAGATCCCCGTACTGGTCAGCCAGGCAAACAGAATAGAGCGGGAGAAGCAAGGTAATGGCTGAGTTTGAACTGAAAGCGCTAATCACAGGCGTCGATAAACTTTCCCCCGCGCTTTCCAGGATGCAGAAAAATATTCGTGGATTCAGGCGACAGACAGAAGAGGCATCCAAAGGTGGTCTCGCTCTCGCTGGTGGACTTGCTGCCGGGCTGACTGTGTCCATGAAAGCTTATGCCGACCAGGAGAATGCGGCAACGGGCCTGAAAGTGGCAATGATGCAGGCCAATGGTGAGGTCGGCAGCAGCTTTGAAAAAATAAACAAGCTTGCCGTCGGGCTCGGTAATCAGTTACCGGGGACAACTGCTGATTTCCAGAACATGATGCAGATGCTGGTTCGCCAGGGCATCCCCGCTGAAAATATCCTCGGCGGGGTAGGCAAAGCCACGGCTTATCTTGCAGTCCAGCTTAAAAAGACCCCGGAGGCTGCAGCAGAGTTTGCTGCAAAAATGCAGGACGCCACAGGGACAGCAGCGGGCGACATGATGGGTCTGTTTGATACCATTCAGAAGGCGTTCTATCTCGGTGTCGACGATACCAACATGCTCTCGTTTTTCACTAAAACTAGCTCCGTCCTGAAGATGGTGAATAAAGACGGGCTGAAAGCTGCGCAGGGTCTGGCACCGATCAGTGTCATGATGGATCAGATGGGGATGGAGGGGGAATCGGCGGGTAACGCGTTACGGAAAGTTATTCAGTCTGGTCTGGATGTCAAAAAAGTTAAGGGCGTGAATAAAGTCCTGAAGCGTCAAAACCTCGGCGTGGATCTGGATTTTACTGACGGGAAAGGTGCTTTTGGTGGCCTTGATAACCTGTTTAAGCAGTTATCAAAACTGCGCAAATTAACGGACGTCAAACGCACCGGCGTGCTTAAAGCCATCTTTGGTGATGATGCAGAAACCCTCCAGGTGGTTAACGCGCTCATTGATAAAGGCAAGGACGGTTACGACCAGATACAGCAGAAAATGAACCAGCAGGCCACCCTCAACAAACGCGTTGAGGCTCAGCTCGGAACACTGGCTAACCTGTGGGAAGCCATGACAGGCACAGCAACCAATGGCCTGGCGGCCATCGGTAGTGTATTTTCGAGTGACACCAAGAACCTCACAACCTGGCTTGGTGATCTTGGCGCGCGATTCACAACCTTTGCTGATCAGAACCCGCGGGTTATTCGCAGTGTCGCTGGTCTCGCAGCGGGTCTCGTCACGCTTAAGCTTGGCATTATGGGGGTGGGCCAGGCCATTACGCTGGCGAGCCGTCTGGCTTCAATGACACCCCTTGGTATGATCCTCACCGCGATTGCATTGGCAGCCGGGTTAATTATTTCTAACTGGGATGTCGTTGGCCCATATTTTAAAGAGATGTGGGATGTGGTCAGCCCCTACTTCGAAAAGGGCTGGGAGATTATCAAAAAGGTTTTTGCGTGGAGCCCGTTGGGGATCATTATTAATAACTGGGGTCCGATCGTTAAGTGGTTCCAGGACATGTGGGACAAATTGCAGCCGATCATAAAATGGTTCACTGAAGAGGCGACCGATACGGTTAACGCAATGAATTCAGCACAGTGGGGCGCTGGTGGTTATGGCGCGTATGGTACCGGGGTTGCCAGCCAGGGATATAACCCTTACGGCATAAAGCCGGTTTCTCAGCAGTCTAATGGCACGGTCACTGTCCAGTTTAAAGACGCACCGCCCGGCATGAGGGTGACAGAGGCCCAGGGCGGCGGGATGAACCTCAACACGGATGTAGGATATAACAGCTTGTCTTGGCGTTAGCCACTACCGCTCTCAGGTGTGTTAATTTTTTACACTGTGTTATGCTTGGAAACAATTACGCACTGGAGAATGCATTATGTCTAAAAAAGTTATTTTTAGAACGGCTTGTGCTATAGCTGTTATTACTCTGGCAGGTTGCAAAATTGAGCTATCGTCTTCCGTTCCATTGTCTGCCTTATTAGGACAGGAAATTAAAACAGGCTCTGCAGAGCTATACGTAGAAGTTCCTTCTTGCAATGACTATGAGGACTCGCGGAAGCCTTCAAAAAGCCTTATTGAAGCAAAAGAAGAAATATCACAAATATTTACCGATAGTGAGTTCAAAGAGTGCTTTAAGAAAAAGCTTGATAGCATTGCATTATTTTCAGTGCCTATAGCATATGGGCCTGATGGTAAGGTTGCTAAAGATACTCCTCAGTTAAGAGTTTTGTTTAATGAAAAAAATTATGTTTATTTTGACTTAGGCTCAGGGCTCAAAAGCAGAATAAATAACGCTAAAAATAAACCATCTATATCGGGCGGGTTCTCTCCCTCAGATGTTTCATTATTTGTTAATTTGGTTAATGACACTGGGAAAGATATCAAAGCAGATTATGTTAGTACTTATATTGCTGGCACACCTATAATACACGCTGCTGAGGTTAATCTACCAAACGCAAAAAATATGGTGTTGAAATTATCTGACGTAACGACGGCTGTAATGTTTGATGCTTCTGAAAATAATCGAGCATGGTTTATGTCAAACATTAATAATTAATAGTGCTAAATTTATAAAGCCCACTCAGGTGGGCTTTTTGCTCGAAACAAACCCGCTTCTGCGGGTTTTTTTATGCCCGGAGAACCTATGGCGTGGAAAGACAGGCTTGTTGATGCGTCGTTTCGCGGCGTCGCGTTTAAAGTTGAAAGCGAAGATGCCGGGGTGGGTCGCCGTGTTGAAACTCACGAATTCCCCAACCGTGACAAGCCGTATACGGAGGATCTCGGCAAGGTCAGCTTTCGCCCCAACATTTCAGCTTATGTTATTGGTGAAGACTGTTATGACCAGCGCGACCGTTTAATCGAGGCGCTGAATAAGCCCGGCCCTGGCACGCTGATCCACCCGAGCTATGGCGAAGTGAAGGTGTGCGTCGACGGAGAGGCACGCGTAAGCACCTCTGCCAGCGATGGGCGCATGGTGCGATTCGACCTGCGATTTGTTGAGGCTGGCGAACTTTCTTACCCGACATCAGGCGCTGCGACGGCGCAGAATCTGACAACGTCCTGCTCTGCGCTTGATGACTGCATAAGTAATAATTTCGACAACTTCAGCATCGATGGTGTGGCTGATTTTATTCAGAACGATGTGATCGGTACGGCGACAGAAATGATGGGTTATGTCACCGGCGCAATGAAAGTTGTGGATGCCGTCGTTTCTGATGCCGCCAGGCTTATGCAGGGGGATATCTCTGTTTTACTTCCGCCACCCTCATCAGGAAAAACGTTTGTAAATCAGCTACAAACTATGTGGCGCGCGGGGAATCGCCTGTATGGAAATGCCAGCGATCTTTTCACGATGATTAAAACGTTTTCAGGCATCAGCCTGGGTAGCGATCTTCAACCCAAAGGCGTGTGGAAAACAGACAGTGTTACGACCAAAACCATAAAGCAGCAAAGCAACTATGTTGCCAGCGCTATCCGTACCACGGCGATCAGTGAAGCCGCAGCGGCAGTGGTAAACCTTCCATCACCGACATCCTCGACAGTGACCTCTACGACGGCCAGTGAGCAGACAGCAGGATGGCCCGCGGTTTCACATCCGGCACTGAATAATGCGGCAGAAGAAACCACCACTACCGATCTGCCAACGTGGGACGAACTGGTGGATATCCGCGACACGCTGAATCAGGCGATCGATAAAGAGATGTCCCGCACGAATGATGACCAGCTCTTTCTTGCACTGCGTCGTGTGAAAGTGGATGTCAATGCTGACATCAATGACCGGCTTCAGCAGACACAAAAAACGGTTATTCGTACGCCTTCGGAAGTTACGCCGGCGTTGGTGCTGGCGGCGACATGGTATGACAACGCCGCGCGGGAAAACGATATCGTTCGTCGTAACGCCGTTGCGCATCCTGGCTTTGTCCCTGCATCAGCACTGAGGGTACCGGTTCAATGAATGACAACGTAACGCTAAGGGTGGATGGCCGTGAGTGGGGAGGCTGGACCTCCGTTCGCATTGGTGCCGGTATTGAGCGTCTCGCCCGGGATTTCAGCGTGGAAATAACCCGCGAATGGCCGGGCAGCGATGGCACTAAATCACTGCAGCCCCGCATTAAAAACGGCGCAAAGGTAGAGGTGCTCATTGGCGCTGACCTGGTGATCACCGGATGGGTTGAGGCGACTCCGGTACGCTACGACGCCGGGTCGATCAGCACCGGCATCAGCGGGAGAAGCCTTACAGCGGACCTTATCGACTGCGCTGCCGATCCCAAACAGCTTAACGGTCGGTCACTTGTTCAGGTGGCCACCACACTGGCCGCACCGTTTGGTATTGAGGTGATTAACTCCGGCGCGCCGACGGGATCAATCCCGTCAGTGCAGCCAGATCACGGTGAAACCGTACTGGAGGTGCTTAACAAAATGCTGGGTAAGCAGCAGGCGCTGGCGTACGACGACCCGCGCGGGCGGCTGGTTATTGGCGGTATTGGCTCAACACGTGCCACTACAGCGCTGGTGCTCGGGCAAAACATCATCAGTTGTGACACAGAGAAAAGCATCCGCGAGCGGTTTTCAACCTATCAGGTGAGCGGGCAGCGCTCCGGAAACGATGACGACTTTGGCGCGGCCACCACGACGGCATTACGCGCAAAAACCGAAGATGCCGGGATCTCACGCTACCGGCCAATGGCTGTCCAGCAGACCGGGCAGGCCACCGGCGCAAGTTGTATTGCCCGTGCAGAGTTTGAAGCCCGCCAGCGCGCGGCGCGTACCGACGAGACCACATACACCGTGTGGGGCTGGCGTCAGGGCGACGGAACGTTATGGCAACCAAACCAGCGGGTGATTGTGTTTGATCCGGTATGTGGCTTTGACAACCGGGAAATGCTGATCTCCGAAGTCACTTTCTCCAAAGACAACAACGGCACGCGGGCAGAGCTACGTATCGGGCCACCGGATGCCTATCTGCCGGAACCGAAAGATCCGAAGAAACGTAAAAAATCATCTGACGAGGACCCATTCTGATGCGCGCATTGCAGAACCTGCAACGGCAGGTACAGAGCCTTATCACCCGTGCGGTTATCGGCAGCGTGAATGCGGCAACAAAGTGCCAGACGGTGGATGTTTCGCTGATTGCCAGCGAAGAGAAAACCGGGGTTGAACATCTGGAGCCATACGGCTTTACATCCCGCGCCGATGCGGGCGCCGAGGCAGTGCTTCTGTTTCCCGATGCTGACCGCTCGCATGCTGTAGCTATTGTCGTTGCTGACCGGCGTTATCGTCTGAAGGGGCTGGCCAACAAGGAAGTTGCCATCTTCGACGACCAGGGACTGGTGATAAAACTCTCGCGCGACGGGATTGTCGTGGATGGCGGCGGTAAGCCGATCACCTTCATCAACGCACCGAAAGCACGCTTTGAGATGGACATCGAGGCGACCGGGCAGATTAAAGATCTGTGTGACAGCAATGGCCTGACTATGGCCGCGATGCGGGTTGCCTACAACGGACACCGTCACAAAGAGAACGGGCAGGGCAATAACACGGACATACCAACAACACAGATGGGGGCGTGATGGAGCTCTGGCTTGTGGTAAACGGGCAGCGCGTCAGCGCCAGCTCATCGCTGGACATGCTGACTCGCGCGGTGGTTATTTCACTCTTCACATGGCGGCGAGCTGAACCCGACGATAACGCGAATGTCCCGATGGGCTGGTGGGGTGATACCTGGCCTGTTGTACAGAATGATCGCTATGGTTCCCGCCTCTGGCTGCTGCAGCGCAGCAAACTGACCAACCAGTTAGTGCAGACCGTACGGGTTTATATCCGCGAGTGCCTGCAGTGGCTTATCGATGACGGGGTAGTTTCACGCATCGACCTGGATATCCAGCGCACCGGCATCAACGAACTGGCCAACAGCATCACCCTGTGGCGCCGGGATGGTCCGGTCACTGTTTCTTTTAACGATTTATGGAGCGCGATAACAGATGGCGGACAGTGAATTTCAGCGCCCGACGCTGGCCGAAAATATCAGCATGATCCGCACCGACCTTTTCGCGATGCTGGATGTGAGCGACACGCTGCGCCGTATGGATGAGGATGTCCGGGCAAAGGTGTACGCCGCCGCACTGCATACGGTCTACGGTTATATCGATTATCTGGCAATGAACATGCTGCCGGATCTCTGCGATGAAACCTGGCTGGCGCGTCATGCCGCGATGAAGCGATGCCCGAGAAAGAATGCAACGGCCGCCACCGGTTATATGCGCTGGGATGGTGTAACCAACGACATCACCGTCTCTGCCGGTGCGGTTATCCAGCGCGATGACCTTGTGCAATATACTGCCGCCGCTGATGCAACCAGCGCGGGCGGGATTCTGAGGCTACCCATTTCATGCAGCGAAACGGGAGTAATCGGCAATGCAGATGATGGCACCGCGCTGTCACTGGTCACCCCTGTTACCGGGCTGCCGTCTGGCGGCCTGGCTGACACGGTTACCGGCGGCTTTGACGTTGAGGATCTGGAAACCTGGCGTGCCCGCGTACTGGAACGTTATTACTGGACGCCGCTTGGCGGTGCTGATGGTGATTACATCGTCTGGGCAAAAGAGGTTTCCGGCGTCACGCGTGCATGGACATACCGGCACTGGCTCGGTACCGGAACGGTTGGCGTGATGGTGGCCAGCAGTGACCTTGTTAATCCAATACTGGACGACGTGACCGTTGCAGCCGTGCAGGCCTATATCGAACCACTGGCCCCGGTAGCGGGATCTGACCTGTATGTGTTTACCGCCGTGCCACATACCGTCAATTTCACGATTGACCTCAATCCCGATACTGCGACAGTGCGGGCCGAGGTGGAAGCCGAGTTGAGATCATTCCTGCTGCGTGATGGTTACCCGGAAGGAAAGCTTGAGTTATCCCGAATTAATGAGGCGATCTCCATCGCCACCGGCGAATACAGTCATACGCTGATTTCGCCTGCCGCGGATATTGCTATCGCGAAAAACGAGCTGGCAGTGCTGGGAGCTATCACATGGCTGTAACCAATGATGATTACATCAGCCTGCTGTCAGCGCTGTTGCCACCCGGTCCTGCCTGGTCGTCTGATGATCCGGCGATCAAGGGCGCAGCACCCTCTTTGCTTCGGGCACATCAGCGCGCGGATGCGCTGATGCAGGAGATTGACCCGCGCACCACAACCGAACTTATAGATCGTTGGGAGAAAATTGCAGGGTTACCTGATGAGTGTATCCCGGCGGGCACACAAACGCTCAGGCAGCGCCAGCGGCGTCTTGATTCAAAACTCAATCTGACCGGCGGCATTAACGAAGATTTTTACCTTTCACAACTTGCAGCACTTGGCATGCCTGGCGCAACGATAACCCGGTACGACAAAAGCGCATTTAAATGCACGTCGAAGTGTACAGACGCGCTCTGGTCACCGGAGTGGCGCTATTACTGGCAGGTTAATATGCCCGCCGCGGTTAATGTCACAAGCATGACCTGTGTCGATAACTGCGAATCCCCGTTGCGCTGGTGGGGGGATACGGTTGTTGAATGCGTGATCAGCAAACTCTGTCCGTCACATACCTACGTAATTTTTAAATATCCGGAGTAACCATGCATCGTATTGATACGTCTACCGCGCAGGTGGATAAATTTGGCGCGGGCAAAAACGGCTTCACTGCGGGGAACCCGCAAACCGGAACGCCAGCAACCGATCTCGATGAAGCCTTTTTCGACATGCTCCAGGAGGAACTGGCTGGCGTTGTTGAAGCTTCCGGGGCTGTCCTTGATAAAACCAAACACAACCAACTACTGACAGCCCTTAAAGCCCTGCTGCTCAGCCGCGCGAATCCATTTGGTGACATTAAAGCCGATGGCGCTGCGGCTGTGGCGCTGGCTCTTTCAAACCTTGGATTAAAAGAGGCCGCCACCGGTGTGGGCGTGGTTGGCTCATCCCGCAATGCGCGAATGAACATTGCTGCCGCATCCACGACAGCAACGTTTACTGCTGATGAGTTGATTGTTTCAACGGCGTTAGGCGGTAAGGTTTACCGCCTGTCAAATGTTAACAAGACAATTAATCTTGCTATCACTGGTGTTGGCGGAATGGACTCAGGTGCAGCACCATCTAATGGGTTCGTCGCGGTGTATACGATTTATAACCCAACGACGGACACTGACGGGTTGCTGGGTGTTAACGCCACAGCAGCCGCGGTGCCGGAAATTTGTGCCAGTGCAAACATACCAGCCGGGTATATCGCGTCAGCGCTTGTCGCAGTATTGCCTGTTTCATCTTTGCAATTTTCCGCCGCTTCTGTCGCAGGTCGCAATGTTTCAATTGTGGGCGTAAGCGTACTGTCAGGCAACGGAGCACCGGGATCGCTTGTCGCACTTTCTATGTCTGGTGTTCCATATAATGCGGTATCACTGGATATGGTCATTACTGCAGGGCTAATCACAGCGGACACGACTGGCTCTATAGAAATCGCTCCTGCAAGTAATCTGGTTGGTGCCCGCAGAGTCAGCGTTGGTGGTTCTTCAACAGGTGGGACAATCAGTAATACGTCCTTCTCTCAAATGCCTGTATTCAATAACTCAAAAACTATGTACTGGCACACGCTTTCCGCCAGTATTGCTTACACCGTTGTCGTAGAGGGGTATTCATTCTAATGGCACTTAGCGAGTGGTACGGATTCATCGGAGAAGACGGGAAGATCGTTTATATAGTCCAGGGTCCACAGCCTGAGCCAGGTTATGTGCAACTGGATTTATCAAGCGACCTCTATCATGAGTTTTATTATCGTATGCCGGAGTTTATTCGCTGGTCTCTGCCAGATCCGGAGGGCCCTGAATCACAGGGGTAAAAATTCACATCCATAACTCAATCTTACAAAAAGAAAATATCGATTTAGTACGTTTCTGACGTTCGTTCCGGTATTGATCTGCACTGACAAAACAACTACTGTTTGCATATACAGTATTTTTTGAAGGTGTAGATCATGCCGCGTAAACCAGACATTAACGCCGCCTTTGTGGCCGCAGTCCAACTCAACCCTAAAGGGTTTCAGTGTCTGCGTACGGATGACTTTATCCGCGAACTCAGCCAGCGTAACTGGCACTTCAGCCAGAAGGATGCGAACGGCTGGATAGAGCGCTATCAACCAGACTTTGCCGACAGGACTACAGATTTCAGTGAAAACCGTTACTGGATACTGCGCAACATGGGGAGGGTTCGCTAATGGGATTTCCGTCTCCTGCGGCAGACTATGCCGACCGGACTATTACGCCTGAAATTCTGTGTCGGGTGAATGCAAACTGTCAGGTGATAGAGACGAGCACCGGCTATGCGGTTATTGATCGGTCACTACAACCAGGCGATGGTGATATGGTGCTGGCACTGTATGACGGTCGTAGCCAGTTCGCAAAATGGATGAGTGCTGCGCTGATCACCGATGACGGTGAAGCGATTGAGGGTGATGAACTGGACGAAGTGACGGTTTTCGGCGTGCTGACGTACACAATTAACCGGGTGAAAGATGATGACTGGGTGGTTTAACTCGTCATGGGATTTAAGCCATAAAAAAGCCCGCGCGTGCGGGCTTTTCTGTAACGTGGGAGCCGCGGCTCCTTTACGTATCCTTTTTTGTCCCTTTGGTGTCCGGTCACCGTCCGGGGTAAGTGGCTAACTTACTGTTTTTTAAGACTCTGTCCTGCCACTGTCCATGTATATTTGGTGGAGCTGGCGGGAGTTGAACCCGCGTCCGAAATTCCTACATCCTCGGTACTACATGCTTAGTCCAGTCTTTACATTCGCTTGCCAGCTGCGGACGGACACGCCACTAACAAACTAGCCTGATTAGTTTTAACGCTTCAACCCTAGGCAGGGCATCCGCGCGATCTCTTTTGGGTTTGACCTCTCTTGATCCCCGTCCTAAGAGCGGAGGCTAGGGAGAGAGGGCTTCAAAGCAGGTTATTAAGCTGCTAAAGCGTAGTTTTCGTCGTTTGCGACTATTTTTTGCGGCTTTTTACGAGGCCAACCGCCCCTCGGCATGCACCTTGGGTTTCGCAAATCCCGTCGAATCCAGAATCAGCCCCAAAAGTGTGAAATGAGTATAACACTTTTATGATGCAGCACACCAGTCCATATCGTGGCTGCATTTCATTGGGTGATGTTTACATGGCGTGTGAAGAGGAATAACCAGAACGAGGGTGCGTGGGAAATGATGCCCTCTCCCGGCGTGAGAGGGCGGAACAGGGCGCTATCAGCGTCCTGCGTTTTTCATGATACGTGCTTTATCGAGCTGCCATTCACGCTCCTTCAGATCGGAGCGTTTATCATGCTGTTTCTTACCTTTCGCTACGCCGATTTTCACTTTGCACCAGGCATTTTTCCAGTACAGCGACAGCGCTACCACGGTGTAACCTTCGCGGTTGATGCGTCCGTAGAGTGAATCGAGCTCGCGTTGGTTAAGCAACAGTTTGCGTGTGCGAGTCGGATCGCAAACATAGTGGCTGGACGCCACGGTCAGCGGTGTAAAGTTGGCGCCAAACAGAAAGGCTTCGCCGTCTTTCAGAATAACGTAGCTATCGCCAATGTTTGCTTTACCGGCGCGCAAGGATTTTACTTCCCAGCCCTGCAATGCCAGCCCGGCTTCAAATTCCTCTTCGATGAAGTATTCATGGCGGGCGCGCTTGTTGAGCGCGATGGTTGCTGAACCTGGTTTATATGCTTTTTTCTTCGTCATAATGTCGTGAAGCCATCCGGTAATCTGATATCTGAAACTGACCTCATTGCGTCCTGTGAGGTTTAACGCGTTATCTTAGCATGAGTTCCGGCGTAGCGTTTTCCTTTCATCCTGGGGAGATGTTATTATTTGTCGATTGTGTGAACGTGGAAGAACCGAATGCCTCAGATTAGCCGGACTGCGCTGGTTCCTTATAGCGCAGAACAAATGTATCAGTTAGTGAATGATGTAAAGTCCTACCCGCAGTTTCTGCCAGGCTGTACAGGCAGCCGGGTGCTGGAGTCCGGGCCGTCGGTGATGACCGCTGCCGTGGATGTTTCCAAAGCCGGGATCAGCAAGACTTTTACCACACGCAATACGCTGGAAACTAACCAGAGCATTTTGATGCACCTGGTGGATGGCCCGTTCAAGTCGTTGATCGGTGGCTGGAAATTTACACCGCTCAGTACCGACGCCTGTCGTATTGAGTTCCAGCTCGATTTCGAGTTTACCAACAAGCTGATCGAACTGGCATTTGGCCGCATCTTTAAAGAGCTGGCGGCAAATATGGTGCAGGCCTTTACCCTTCGGGCGAAAGAGGTTTACCGTGTCGGGTAAGATTGCCGTTGAAGTTGCCTATGCTTTACCAGAAAAGCAGTATCTGCAACGGGTGACGTTGGACGATGGCGCAACCGTTGAACAAGCGATTGTGGCTTCGGGTTTGCTGGATCTTCGTGACGATATCGATCTGAACGTTAATAAAGTCGGTATTTACAGCAGACCGGCTAAATTACAGGATGTGGTTCGCGATGGTGATCGCGTGGAGATCTACCGCCCGCTGATTGCTGACCCAAAAGAATTGCGTCGCCAGCGTGCGGAAAAATCCGCCAGTGCGAAAAAGTAATTTTGTTTATTTCGCCGCTGTGCTGGTTTTTAACAATGCGTTAAGGCGTGAGGTGGCGTTGTTCCATGGCGAGACAGTATTAAACTGGATCATTCGACCTCGCGTCCATTTTCCGTACCACTGCTGCTGATAGAGCGCTTCGTCGCTGTAGCTTTCAACCAGCATTACCAGAGCGTGATAGCACTGCTCCAGCTTTGCGCGCAGTGTTAACCAGTCGGTGATATCCGCGTAATCGCTGTAGTACTTTTGCGCCAGTTTGCCGAGCTCATTCCATTTGAATCCCGCTGCCGGAAAATCGATTTGCTTTTCTGACGCTTCCTGTTGATGCCAGTAGATCACCTGTTCTCCCCAACCCAGTAAGTAACTAACAAGGTTTGCGGCGCTCATTGTGGTGCCGGATGCATGCCCTTCCAGAAGAGGGGTAAATGCGATATCCACAGGAATGCGATCGAGTTTTTTCTGCAAAGTGAGCCAGGATTTCTCCATTGAAGCCAGCAGTTCATCTTTGCTTTGCGGTACAGCCATTGTTTCCTCCCTGAAAACAAAAAAGGTGCCCTTTGGCACCTTTTTGTGGTTATGGCTTACTGTTGTTTGGTCAGCGCGGGTTTGTTATCCAGGTTGGTTAATACACCATTGCTGTTAAACGTCAGTGTCAGTGTCTGCTGGGTTACATCTTCATGTCCCGGTTGTTGGCGGAACACGTAGAACCAGGTGTTGCTACCAAACGGGTCTGTCATCATCGGCGTACCCAATGCATAAGCAACCTGCTGTTGCGTCATACCCACGTGGATTTTTGCAACGTCGTTAGGTGTCAGGTAGTTCCCCTGATTGATATCAGGGCGGTAAACCACGCGTTCTACAGTAGAGCAACCAGCGGTCAACATCAGGAGAACCGCTGCGGCAGCAGTCAGCATTTTACAGCGCATAGTGATTTGATTCCTTTTCGGGCCCGAACAATACGTGGCTCATATGTAATATGCCGATGATAATAGACCTTTAGCCAGTTTAAAACCTTTGTGGCGGAGTCTGTTGTCGTTTTTGTCGGGAACTCTGACCCTGAGAATTCAAAAAAGTTTACGCTGCCAGCAGCTCTTTTGCATTCGCCAGCGCATTCCTTGTCACTTCGCTGCCGCCCAGCAGGCGGGCCAGCTCCTGTAAACGGGCACGTTTATCCAGCAGCTGCATATGCGTTTCGGTCATTGCGCCGTCGGTCTCTTTACTGACATAGAAGTGATGATGCCCGCAGCCTGCTACCTGTGGCAGGTGAGTCACACACATTACCTGGGTTGATTCCCCTAACTGACGCAACAGTTTGCCGACCACAGCGGCGGTCGGCCCGCTAATACCCACATCCACTTCATCGAAAATGAGTGCCGGGGTTTCCATTTTCCGTGCGGTAATCACCTGGATTGCCAGTGCAATGCGCGACAGTTCACCGCCAGAGGCGACTTTGGCGATAGATTGCAACGGTTGCCCAGGGTTAGTGGTGACACGAAACTCAATGCGATCGGCACCTTCAGCAGTCAGTGAACGATCATCAAAGGTGACATCAATATCAAACACACCGTGAGGCATAGAAAGCGCGTGCATGCTATCAGTGATCAACTGACTCAACTCCTGCGCATATTTCACGCGTTGGTCGTGCAGAAGCCGGGCGCTCTCCAGTGCCAGTTGATGATGCTGGCTGACGGCCAGCGTCAATGTTTCTTGTGAATCCGCCTGATCGTCCAGCAACTGCTGTTCATTAAGCAGTGATTGGTGGAGCTGCGGCAGCTCTTCCGGGCTGATATGGTGTTTGCGAGCAAGTGTGATCTGCCGGGCGATGCGCTGTTCCAGTTCGTAGAGGCGATTCGGATCGAGATCCAGGCGGTCGCAGTAGTGGCGTAGCTCATCGCTGGCTTCGCTAATCTGGATGGCGGCTTCTTCCAGCATATCCAGCACGCCGGAAAGGCGCGTGTCCATGCCCGCCAGCTCCGTCAGTAACTGGCGAGCGGCATAGAGTTGACTTTGCAGGTTAACGTCTTCGCCATCCGCCAGTACATTCAGTGCGTGCTGGCTGGTAGAGAGCAGTTGTCCACTGTTCGCCAGCCGTTTGTATTCTTCGTCGATTTGCTCAAACTCGCCCGGTTGCGGGTTAAATTCATTCAGTTCTTTTAGTTGATAGTGCAACAGCTCTGCACGGGCTGCACGCTCCTGGCTCTGCTGCTGGTGCTGCGCCAGTTCACGGCAGCTCTGATGCCAGGCGCGATAGTTCTCCGACATTTGCAAAGTGAGCGCATACTCACCCGCGTAACCATCGAGCAGCGTTTTCTGGTGTTCGGGTTTGATCAGCAACTGATGCGCGTGCTGCCCGTGGATTTGGATGAGGAGCTGGCCCAGTTCGCGTAACTGAGAAAGGGGGACCGCCGTACCGTTGATAAAACCGCGGGAACGCCCGTCACTGCTGATGACGCGGCGAAGTAAACACTCACGCCCGTCTTCGAGTTGGTTCTCTTCCAGCCAGCGTTGAGCCGCCGGGGTGTCTTTCAACGCAAAGCGGGCGCACAGATCAGCGCGGGGCGCACCTGCGCGCACCATGTCAGCGTCGGCGCGGCCACCCAGGCACAGGCCGAGTGCGTCAATGGCAATGGATTTACCCGCCCCGGTTTCGCCGGTAATAGCCGTCATCCCGCTGTGAAAATCGATCTCAAGCTCACGAACGATAGCAAAATTACTGATGGTCAGTTGTGCCAACATGGTTGCTTTCCTGTATGAAAAACCATAACTGTGTTTTCGTACAGTATAAACTGGTTTTATATACAGTAAAGTGTTGTGTGATGATTTTCAGAACAATTTTTTCGACCAACCGAGTTTTGAGCTTAGCGTATTGAAATAGCTGTAATCTTTAGGGTGAATTAAGTTTAAATGATAGTCGCAGCGGCGGATTAACACATCTTCGCCTTCCTGAATGGGTAGGGCGATTTGGCTGTCGCAACTGACTTCCAGGTCGCTGCGCCGATGCGAGAAACGCAGGCGAATGGTGCTGCTGCTGTTGATAACCAGCGGGCGTGCCGACAGCGTATGCGGGAACATCGGTACCAGTGTGATGGCGTCCAGCGACGGCGTCAGAATCGGCCCACCTGCAGAAAGCGAATAGGCGGTGGAGCCAGTTGGCGTCGAGATAATCAGTCCGTCGGAACGCTGAGAAAACGCAAAAACTTCGTCAATATAGACTTCGAATTCGATCATATGGGCCACTTTGCCCGGGTGCAGCACCACTTCATTAATGGCGGTGCTGATGCGTTTTTGGCACTCCTGCTGGCAGACCTGCACTTCCAGCAAAAAGCGTTTTTCAGCGATATAATGCCCTTCCAGCACATCGGCAAGCTGCTGTTGGGCGTTATCCGGGTCGAGGTCGGTGAGAAAACCGAGATTGCCGCGGTTAATGCCGATAACATTGATATCATAACGGGCCAGGGTGCGCGCCGCGCCAAGCATATTACCGTCGCCACCGACCACCACCGCCAGATCGCCATACTGACCAATTTCCGCCAGCGTGCCGGTTCGCACATTTTTGAGCTGCAGTTCCTGGGCAATCTGCTGTTCAACAATGACATCGTAGCCTTTTGCGCTGAGCCAGCGATAAAGCATTTCATGTGTGGTCAGTGCGGTAGGGTGCCGTGGGTGCCCGACAATACCAATACACTTGAAATGGTGAGTCATGTTCTGCGGTCCTTGTGGCGAATGAATGATGACAATCTGTCACGTTCCCTTGAATCCCGGAAACTGATCCCCATAATAAGCCAGGTTAGCGAGATGAATGCAAAAAAACGCGGAGAAATTCATGAGTAGTAAAGAACAGAAAACGCCTGACGGGCAAGCCCCGGAAGAAATTATCATGGAACAGCACGATGATGTTGAGGCCGTTGTTGAGTCTGACGATTCTGCTGAGCAGGTGGATCCGCGCGATGAGAAAATTGCGAATCTTGAAACGCAATTAGCTGAAGCGCAAAACCGTGAGCGCGAAGCCGTTTTACGCATCAAAGCGGAAATGGAAAACCTGCGCCGCCGTACCGAACAGGACGTTGAGAAAGCGCATAAGTTCGCGCTGGAAAAATTCATCAACGAACTGCTGCCGGTCGTCGACAGCCTGGATCGCGCGTTGGAAGTGGCGGACAAAAACAACGCTGATATGGCACCGATGGTTGAAGGTATCGAATTGACGCTGAAGTCCATGCTGGATGTGGTGAAAAAATTCGGTGTGGAAGTGATTGCTGATACCAACGTTCCGCTGGATCCGAACGTGCATCAGGCCATTGCGATGGTCGAGTCTGATGAGATTGACGCCGGTAAAGTGCTGGGCGTGATGCAAAAAGGGTATACCCTGAACGGCCGCACCATCCGTGCTGCGATGGTCACCGTAGCAAAAGCGAAGGCGTAAGCTTCCCTGAGCAGAAACCCTCTCTTTCGGAGAGGGTTTTTTTCATCCGCCTTATTCGGTTACGCTTTCTCGCAGGGCTTTTACCGGGATCACTTTCACCTGTTTGATCATATTGTCCTGTACGTCGAGAATATCGATGTCGTACTGCTCAATACGCACGCGCGTACCGATGGCGGGGATCTCTTCCAGCGCTTCCAGCAGCATGCCATTTATGGTGCGGGCTTCTTCTTCTGGTAGCCGCCAGTTAAAGGCTTTGTTCAGTTCGCGCACGCTGGCACCGCCTTCGATAATCACCGAACCGTCATTCTGCGGCGTGGCTTCGTCTGCGAGCGCCGGTGACATAGAGGTGGTGAAGTCCCCAACAATTTCTTCGAGAATATCTTCTACCGTGATTAGCCCCTGAATATCACCATATTCGTCGACCACCAGGCCGACTTTCTTTTTATTGCGCTGGAATTTCACCAGTTGCACGCTGAGCGGTGTGCCTTCCGGTACGTAGTAGATTTCGTCGGCAGCGCGGAGCATCACCTCTTTGGTGAACTCTTTTTTCTCGGTCATCAGGCGATAGGCTTCGCGCACGCGCAGCATACTGATTGCATCGTCCAGCGAGTCGCGATACAGCACAATACGACCGTGTGGCGAGTGCGTGAGCTGGCGAACAATGGATTTCCAGTCATCGTTAATATCGATGCCGACGATATCGTTGCGTGGCACCATAATGTCGTTAACGCTGACCTTTTCCAGATCGAGCACCGACAGCAGCATATCCTGATTGCGACGGGAGATTTGCGAACGCGATTCGTTGACGATGGTGCGCAGTTCGTCTTTGCTGAGCGCGCCGCTGACCACCACATCGGCTTTGATCCCCACCATGCGCATTAAGATGCGGGTAACGCCGTTGAGCAGCCAGACCAGCGGCAGCATGATCACCTGTAACGGCGCCAGCAGAAAACTGCTGGGGAAGGCGACCTTTTCCGGGTAGAGGGCGGCAATGGTTTTGGGCAGCACCTCGGCAAACACCAGCACCACGAAAGTCAGTACCCCGGTGGCGATAGCAACGCCGGCGTTGCCGTACAAACGCATGCCGACAATGGTGCCAATAGCCGAAGCGAGAATATTGACGAGGTTGTTGCCGATCAGCACCAGGCTTATCAGGCGATCCGGTTTGCGGAGCAGCTTTTCTACGCGACGGGCGGCCCGGTTACCCTGCTTTGCCAGATGGCGCAGGCGATAGCGGTTGAGCGTCATCATCCCGGTTTCAGAACCGGAAAAATACGCCGAAACCACGACCATAATGACCAGCGTGATGATCAATGTCGTGGTGGAGATGTGTTCCAGGGGGAACTCCTTTGTTTTAGCTCAGAAACTCTTGCAGGACGCGGCTGCCGAAATAGGCCAGCGTTAAGATCCCCGCGCCCGCGACATTGAACCAGACGACCCGACGACCGCGCCAGCCTTCATGGTAGTGGCCCCACAGCAAAACGATATAGACAAACCAGGCGATGATAGAGAGCACCGCTTTGTCGATATTGTCCATGCTGAACAGGTTTTTCATAAAGAATAGCCCGGTACACAATGTCAGAGTCAGCAATACCACACCGACCTGAGTGATGTGGAACATCTTGCGCTCGATCACCATCAGCGGTGGCATTTCACTGCTAAACGCCAGCCGTTTGTTCTTAAGCTGATAATCAATCCACGCCAATTGTAGGGCATACATTGCCGCAATAATTAAGGTGGCATAGGCGAAAAGGGATAACCCAATATGTACCATCATGCCAGGCGTCGCTTCCAGATGGGTGATGTATTCGTTAGGGACGAAAATAGCGAAAGCGAGGTTGATCAATGCAAAGGTGTAAACGATGGGCAACAGTAACCAGCCGCGATTTTTAGACGCCACAATGGTCATGACGGTGCAGATCATCAGACTGACCAGCGAGCCTACGTTTAATAAGCTGAGGTTTTGCCCACCGTCATCGGGGAAAATGCGTTCTTTCAGCCCAAAACCGTGGAAAATCAGGGCAATCACTGCTGAAAGAATGGCCATTCTGCGCCAGCCGCTGTTTTTTTGCAGCAGGCCAGGAACGATCAGCGCAATGCTGATGGAATAGGCAACAAGAGCGATCAGAGCGAAAACGGGCATATGGGTGTCGGCAGTTGACTGAAGAAGAAAGAAAAACAGTATAGCGTCACGGGACGTTGGCTCCAACAGTTGCATCACATACAGGAGCGGGACGTTCATGTTATACTGCGGAAAATTTTTGTAATGCGTCGCCCTGGCGGCCAATCGTATCACCTCAGGCGAGAGACCATGTTTGATAATTTAACCGATCGTTTGTCGCGCACGCTGCGCAATATCAGTGGCCGTGGGCGCCTCACTGAAGACAACATCAAAGATACCCTGCGCGAAGTGCGTATGGCGCTGCTGGAAGCGGACGTTGCGCTGCCGGTCGTGCGTGACTTTATCAACCGCGTGAAAGAGAAGGCGGTGGGGCATGAAGTCAATAAGAGTCTGACCCCAGGGCAGGAGTTCGTCAAAATCGTGCGCAATGAGCTGGTTGCGGCGATGGGCGAAGAAAATCAGAGCCTGAACCTTGCCGCGCAACCGCCAGCCGTCGTGCTGATGGCGGGTTTGCAAGGGGCCGGTAAAACCACCAGCGTGGGTAAACTCGGTAAGTTCCTGCGCGAAAAGCACAAGAAAAAGGTGATGGTGGTTTCTGCGGACGTTTATCGTCCGGCGGCAATCAAACAGTTGGAAACGCTGGCTCAGCAGGTGGGGGTGGAGTTCTTCCCCTCTGACGTTGCGCAAAAACCAGTGGATATCGTTAACGCGGCGCTGAAAGAAGCGAAGCTGAAGTTCTTTGACGTACTGCTGGTGGATACCGCCGGTCGTTTACACGTTGATGAAGCGATGATGGATGAGATCAAACAGGTCCACGCGGCGATTAAGCCGGTGGAAACGCTGTTTGTGGTCGATGCCATGACCGGTCAGGATGCGGCAAATACGGCGAAAGCCTTTAATGAAGCGCTGCCGCTGACTGGGGTTGTGCTGACCAAAGTCGATGGTGATGCCCGCGGTGGTGCGGCGTTGTCGATTCGTCATATCACCGGCAAACCGATTAAGTTCCTTGGTGTTGGCGAGAAGACCGAGGCGCTGGAGCCGTTCCATCCGGATCGCATTGCTTCCCGTATTCTCGGTATGGGCGATGTGCTGTCGCTGATCGAAGATATTGAGAGCAAAGTTGACCGCGCACAGGCGGAGAAACTGGCAAATAAACTGAAGAAAGGCGACGGTTTTGATTTGACCGATTTCCTTGAGCAGTTGCGCCAGATGAAAAACATGGGCGGTATGGCGAGCCTGATGGGCAAGCTGCCTGGCATGGGGCAAATTCCGGACAACGTTAAAGCGCAAATGGACGATAAAGTGCTGGTGCGCATGGAAGCCATTATTAATTCCATGACGCTAAAAGAGCGCGCTAATCCGGACATTATCAAAGGTTCTCGTAAACGCCGCATCGCCGCAGGCTGTGGTATGCAGGTGCAGGATGTAAACCGTCTGCTCAAACAATTCGACGATATGCAGCGCATGATGAAGAAGATGAAGAAGGGCGGGATGGCGAAGATGATGCGTGGAATGAAGGGGATGATGCCGCCAGGCTTCCCGGGTAGATAATATCGGGCTATCTTCTTTGCCATTTTGCTGCCGGGGTGTGCTCAACATGCTCACGTACTGCGTGTACGCTCCGGTGACTGCGCACACGCCGATGTCAAATTGGCTGCAACGCCGACGGCCTCAGACCTCACAGTTTCATAACTGTCGATTGCTTTTTAGCAAAAAATGAGTAAAATTTTCGGGCTTTTAATATGACACCGGGCTCCGTTCCTCGATGGGGCCTGGTGTTTTATTCACACAAGAGGATGTTATGGTAACTATTCGTTTAGCACGTCACGGCGCTAAAAAGCGTCCGTTCTACCAGGTTGTTGTCACCGACAGCCGTAATGCACGCAACGGTCGCTTCATTGAGCGCGTTGGTTTCTTCAACCCGATCGCTTCCGAGAAAGAAGAAGGCACCCGCCTGGATCTGGATCGTATTCAGCACTGGGTTGGCCAGGGCGCTACCGTTTCCGATCGCGTTTCCGCGCTGATCAAAGAAGTACAGAAAGCAGCTTAATCTGTCACGGTGGTCATGATGAGCAAGCAACAAACCGCACAGACGCCTGTTGAGCCAATTATCGTTGGCAAACTGGGTTCTTCTTACGGAATTCGTGGTTGGCTCAGAGTGTTTTCCTCCACCGAAGACGCCGAAAGCATTTTTGACTATCAGCCCTGGTTTATTCAGAAGGCGGGTCAGTGGCAGAGCATTGAGCTGGAAAGCTGGCGCTACCACAATCAGGATATCGTCATCAAACTGAAAGGTGTTGATGACAGAGATGCGGCGAATCTGCTGACTAATTGCGAAATTGTCGTTGATTCCACGCAGTTGCCGGAACTGGAAGAGGGTGACTATTACTGGAAAGACCTTATGGGTTGCCAGGTAGTGACTACGGAAGGTTACAGCCTCGGTAAAGTCGTCGATATGATGGAAACCGGGTCTAATGACGTTCTCGTCATCAAAGCAAACCTGAAAGATGCATTTGGTATCAAGGAGCGGTTGGTCCCGTTCCTCGATGGGCAGGTTATCAAGAAAGTCGATCTCACTACTCAAACCATTGAAGTAGATTGGGATCCTGGTTTTTAAACCTCCGGATATACGGTAAAAGACGGCGCTATGTGGATTGGCATAATTAGCCTGTTTCCTGAAATGTTCCGCGCGATTACCGACTACGGGGTAACTGGCCGGGCAGTAAAAAATGGCCTGCTGAGCATCCAGAGCTGGAGTCCGCGTGACTTCGCTCACGACCGGCACCGTACCGTGGACGATCGTCCTTACGGCGGCGGACCGGGGATGCTAATGATGGTGAACCCTTTGCGGGACGCTATTCATGCAGCAAAAACCGCGGCGGGTGAAGGCGCCAAAGTGATTTATCTGTCGCCTCAGGGACGCAAGCTTGATCAAGCGGGCGTGAGTGAACTGGCTACCAATCAGAAACTGATTCTGGTGTGCGGTCGCTACGAAGGGATAGATGAGCGCGTAATTCAAACCGAGATCGACGAAGAATGGTCTATCGGCGATTACGTTCTCAGCGGTGGTGAGTTACCAGCGATGACGCTGATTGACTCAGTTTCCCGGTTTATTCCGGGCGTACTGGGACATGAGGCTTCAGCAACGGAAGATTCCTTTGCTGACGGGTTGCTGGACTGCCCACACTATACCCGGCCTGAAGTGTTAGAAGGGATGGAAGTACCGGCGGTGTTACTGTCGGGGAACCATGCTGAGATACGTCGCTGGCGTTTGAAACAGTCGCTGGGCCGCACCTGGCTTAGAAGACCTGAACTTCTGGAAAACCTGGCTCTGACTGAAGAGCAAGCAAGGTTGCTGGCGGAGTTCCAAAGCGAACACGCAAAACAGCAACTGCAACAGAAACATGATGGGACGGCGTAAGCCCCCAATATCAGTTTACCCAGGATAAGAGATTAAATTATGAGCAACATTATTAAGCAACTTGAACAAGAGCAGATGAAGCAGGACGTACCTTCCTTCCGTCCGGGCGATACCGTGGAAGTGAAAGTATGGGTTGTTGAAGGTTCCAAAAAACGTCTGCAGGCATTCGAGGGCGTGGTTATCGCTATTCGTAACCGCGGTCTGCACTCTGCATTCACTGTTCGTAAAATTTCCAACGGCGAAGGCGTTGAGCGTGTCTTCCAGACTCACTCTCCGGTAGTTGACAGCATTGCTGTTAAACGTCGTGGTGCTGTTCGTAAAGCTAAACTGTACTACCTGCGTGAGCGTACCGGTAAGTCTGCTCGTATTAAAGAGCGTCTTAACTAAGGATCGCTTTCGCGACATCCGAAAAGTTAGTGTAAAACAAGGGGTTGGCGTAATGCCAACCCCTTTTTTATTGGCGATGGCGGCAGAATGGCGGCAGAGGATCGCCACTGGCGGCACTGAATGGCAGGCAAAAAAAAGCCTGCTTGCGCAGGCTTTGGGATGGGGTAATGCCGGTATTACCGCACACTGTGGGGCGGTGCGGCTTGTGTCGCGCCAGGACGGACAATGTAGCGTGCCAACGATTCGTGGGTCACGAAGGTGCAGCCGCAGTTGATGTTCTGGCACTGGTGGTAGCGTTCTTTGGTTTCGGTACTGAGATAGCGGCTTGAACGCGCATGAGCCGCTTCCTGGCATAACGGGCAATGCATCATTTTGTGATTTCTCCAGCGTGTTTATGCCAGTAATAATAAACCATTAACTCGCAAATGCAAGTTAACAATTGCATTTGACGTTTTCAGGCGCCAGATTCCTCCATGTCGTACTCCACGTTTCGGATGTCGGCTTCCAGCTCCAGTTTTGTAATAAAACCTTTTTTATCAATGCCATGAGTCACTTTTTTGATCACCCATGGCGTTTTATTGATCACATCCTTAAAACCCGATAACCGGACAGGCGTTTCCGGCGCGATGTCGGCCCGTCCTTGCGCGAGAGTCAGGCTAAATTGCGCTGCATTTCTCTGACGTTGTTGCCATTCCGCTTCTGCCGCACGGATGGCTTCATCTTTGGAGGCGAACATGTTTTGCAGGATGCTGACATTCTCGCGTGAACCGGCGAGGTAATCCTTTGTTGCCTGCTGCGTGCCGGCGCTTTTGCGCGTCAGTTTTACCTGTTTCACCTGTTTCTGCGGCGTTTTCGTATCCTGCCAGCGAGCGATGACACTGCCGTATGCTGTCCGATCGGCCAAATCAAACGTATGAGCATCGCCATCGCTACGGCTGATGGTCACCGTTGGGATGGCCTTACCGCCTCGTACGCATTTACCCGGCACAAGAAAAATCAGTACGCCCGATTTTACGGCGATTTCAGCACCGTTGCGGATAGCCAGCCGGGTGAGAAAGGCGATGTCGCTTTCTTTGGACTGGTCAATATGCGCTATCGTAATACCGGCCAACGCCGGCGAGACGCTGGCGCTCAGCGAATTGCGCCAGGCAATATCTTTCACAATCTCGCCAAGCGTTGTGTCATGCCATGACCACTCTTTTGGGGTATTCATGTCATTGCGAAAATCGACGCTGCGCCCGGTAATCACCAGTTGATCCGGCGTGCCCCGGTGCGTGACCTGGTCGATAATGAAACTTCCCATATTGGTCAGTACCGAGCCCTGTCGGCCAATCGAGACGTTAACCTGCGCGTTGCGCTCTGGCATCTCGATTTTGCCGTCGCTGTCATCCAGCGTCAGTGTCAGCGTGTCAGCTTCAAAACCGCGGTTGTCCGTGACCGTGAGCGCGATTAATCGCGGGGCGAGCCTGGCGGTAATGTCTTTTTTTTCGTCTTTGCTGGTGTTGTTTTTTGCCGCAGAGGCGCTGCTGCTGGCGGGTTTTTGGTTCAGCTCCAGCTTAAACGCGGGGGCATCTCCCCGCGTCAGATCGTTGTCGAGAGCGTCAATCATCCGCGACTCCCCAGCATTTTAGTGGCATCGTCGAGCAGCTTACTGCCTTTCGTGTAAAGCGCTTCTGCCTCGGAGAGCAGCGACTCGTCGACCCGGGTTAAATTCAGGGTGAAGCTGATTTTGCGCGGCGAGCCGTCGCTATAAAACTCGGAGCCGTTCTCTTTGACGCTGCTGATGACATACACACCGTAAATCATGCCCGTGCCGTCGATGAGCGGCCATTGTCCGCCCTGTTCAGCCATCAGACGCACGGCCGCCAGCGACAGCACGCCGCCGGTCAGTTCCGGGTAGAGCGCGCCGGTAATTTCGAGAGTATCTTCGCCCGGACCGATATACTGATACGCCGCGCGTTTACCGACGCGCGCGTTGCTGCTCCAGGTAAACGTCGAGGTGCGGTTCAGGTTCTGAAACGGCAGCGTTTGCCGCATAAAGACAAAAAGTCCCAGCGCCAGCATCATAATTAAAACCCTCCTGATGGATAGAATTGCGAAAGGGTGCTGTTGCGTTTGTTCGCCGCGTCCTGGCGGAACAGATCCTGCAGGTAGCGCTCGTTAGTGCTACCGGGGGTGATATCGCCCTGTAGCGTGACGTTATATTCCGTTTTGCTCTGGTCGACATACGAATTACCCCCTGCGGGTCTGGCTGCCTGGTAGTTGTTGAATCCCGGCATTGTGCTGGTTGGCTGGACGTAACCGAATGTTGTCCCCGCCGCCGTTGCGTCCACCTGCGGTTTGGGGATCGCAATCGCCGGTTGCTTGTTCACGATGCCGAGTTTCTCCAGCAGCCAGCCGACGCCGTCGATCAGCAATTTCAGCGGCCATAAGCAACCGATCAGCCCATCGGCCAGAAACTTGCCGAAGGATTGCCCGGCATTGCCGCATTTCTCTAGCGCTTCCTGACTGAATGTAATCGGGGAGAGCAGCGCGCCAAACAGGTCTTTTATCCACGTCAGGCCGTTGCCAATGGCGTCGAAAACGGGTTGTAAAGGCGCGAACAGTCCGGCAAGTGGGGCTAATCCGGCTTTGATGCCTTCGACCACGCCGCCAAAGAAGGCGCTAATCGGTTCCCAGAGGGCGTAAATGCCCAGCGCTATGCCGGCAACTGCGGCAATAATGCCGATGATGGGCAGGGTAAGCGAGCCAAGTACCGCTACAATAGCGCCACACACGGTGGTAAAGACGCTGCCAAGGGTGGTGGCGATGGTGATAAGCGTACTGATGCCCGTAAAGAAGGGCGCAATAACGCTGGCCACGGTGCCAATGGCCCCGGCGACGCCAACCACCACGGTGGCGATCATGCCGAAGGTTTGCACCAGTCCCTGGTTGTTCTGTACCCACTGTTGTAGCTGGCCCAGATACTGAGTAGCGGTTTGTACCAGCTGGCGTAAAGAGGATTCCTGAGTGCGGAAAATATCCACGCTCAGCGACTGATACGCCGCTTGCAGCGCTTGTAAATCGGTGCCGAGATTGCCGCCGCTCTGCGTGGTTGCCACGTTCGCACCGGGGTTGGCTGGACTGGCAGGGATGGCCGCCGGTGCCTCTTTCAGCGACGCTTCGTAACCCGGTTGCAGCAGTTTTTTGCCGAGGTTAACCCCGGTGGTAGCAACCGACATGCCGGTTTTGCCGACGGTGGAGAGGTTCCCGGCAATACCCAGAATGGATTGCTGTCCCGCTTTGATTTTCGCCATGCGGTTTTGCCGGTTCTCCTGCGCCAGCGCATCGCGCTGGGTGGTCAGTTGCCCGGTATGCTCGTTGATGCTGTTTTGCAGACGCTGCCGTGCGCTTGCCGGTGCGCGGGTGCTGATGCCTGCCTGGCTCAGTACCTGGCGCTGGTTTTTCACCGACTGACGCAGGTCATCATGCTGTTGTTGCAGGGTGCTGACGCGGCTGCGGGCTTTCTCCAGTTCGCTTATTTGCGTACGGGAGGGCTCGTCCACTTTTTTCAGTTCAGATGCCAGCGCGCGGGTTTTCTCTTTGGCGACGTTCAGCGCCTGGCTGACGGCAGTCAGGGCGTTTTGCGTTCGGGTAAAACCGTCGATTTGCGCCACCTGACTGTACAGGCCGCGTAAGGTGGTCTGCGTCTCTTTAACCTGATCAGACAGCGACACATTCGCGGTCTGTAAGGTTTTAAACGGGCGCGTCGCCTGATCAACAGCCGTGAGCAAGTCTTCTATTTTTACGCTGTTACTCATGTGTGTTTCCGCTTCGCTGCAGCGCTTTTTCGCGCCATGTGATGAGTTCGCTCAGGCTCAGGGGATAGAGCTCTGACGGCGGCCAGTGAAAAATCACCGCGATATCCGCCATCAGATCGTCAACCGACAGGTTCGCCGGAAAGCTTACCGTGCCGAAGCCGGTGACAAAAAACCAACCACCTTGCCGGCCAGCGCCACCATATCCACCAGGTCCAGCGCGCTCACTTCCTGCTCGGTAAGCGACGGCGAGGTAATGCGCGGCAACACTTTGATCAGCGCATCCACTTCGGCATTCGCCACTGCCGCCAGGCTCACGCCACGCAGCGTGCCGGCGTTCGGTTTCATCAGGGTAATAACAGTAATGCTCTGTTCGCCGCGTGTGATCGGGTTTTCCAGGGTGATGACGTTGTCAGTTTCGTTGCTCATGAGTTCCTCGTGGTTCCATTAGCGGGGGAAGAACCGGCCAGCGAGGCTGACCGGGATGCGCATTACAGGCCGATATTGCGGCGGTGCTGCTCGAGGCGGTCTACGCCGTTGACTTTTTCGATCATGTTAACGGTGTCGATTTCCACCAGTTCCTTGCCATCCATCGTCAGTTTGAAATAAGTGCAAACGACGGAGATTTTGGATTCGGTGTCTTCGCCCACTTTGTTTTCGCCTGTGTCGATCTCTTTCTGGCGACCACGCATGACCACTTCGACTGCCACCGTTTCACCGGTGTCGTCGCGCTGGTAGGAACCGGCGAAACGCACAGGGACGGCGTCTGCGCTGGTTGCGCCATACAGTTCCCAGATAGCCGTATCCGGGAAACCGCCCAGCGTCCACTCCATCGACATGGCGTCGTCATCCAGCCCCATATCGACAGGCGCGACACCACTCATGCCTGCGCCGCGGTAGTTTTCCAGCTTGCGGGTCAGTTTCGGCAGCGTGATGGATTTGGCGATCCCCTGATAGCTGTAGCCATTGAGGAACACGTTCATGTATTTCAGTTTTCTCGGCATTGCCATTTATCAGGTTCCTTAATTGCTGTTGACCGAGGAGACCAGATTCACCAGGTACTTATCGGTGATGCGCTGGCGTAAGGTCAGGTTTTCCAGTGGCGGCACCGGCGTATAGTCGTAATCGATATACAGTTTCCCGGCTTTCAGGGTGACGGCATCGTTGGCGGTTTCGTCGAACCAGCAGGTGGCATCCACGATGTACCCGTTGCTTTTCAGCTCGCGGAACTTCGCATTAATGCCTTCGATGATGTCGCGGATAAGCGTTGCGGTGATCGGTTTGTCCACCGCCCACATATGCGCATCGGCCATGGTGTCGGCGATAACCTGCGCGGTGCGGGTGTAGTTTTCAAACAGGAACAGCGGATCATCGGAGCAGGTGCGGTTGCCCCAGAAGCGGAAACCGTCTTTGCGGATAAGCGTGGTCACGCCAGCCGCGTTGAGCAGATCCGCGTCGGTACCGGATTCCTGCAAATCCCAGAACACCGGAGTACTGATGCCGGTCACACCGTTAACGCCAACGTTGGACAGGGTTTTGTGCCAGCCAACGGACTGGTCGATGTAAGCACGCAGACCCAGCGCGCGGGCAGTAGCGTAGGCGGTGGAAGTCGCGTTCGCGACGGTATCCCAGGCGAGGAAATCTGGCCAGATCACCATCAGCTCACGCTGGCTGAAGTTTTCGCGATACTTCATTGCATCGGAAAGGGTTTTGCAGCCCCAGGCACTGACATAGCCGAAGGCGCGCAGTTTCTGGCAGACAGAGGCCAGTGCGGTGGCGACTTCCTGGGTGTCATAACCCGGAACGCCAAGAATACGCGGTTTCACGCCGGTTACCGCTTCAGCGGTCAGCAGTGCTTTCAGGCCAGTGTATTTACCGTTTGCATCGGTGGTGCCGATGATATTGGAAATGGTCTGCGCCTGCGCGGTGTCGCCCGTGCCTTCCGCAACGCGCACCACAACGATGACCGGTTTCGCCTGGTCAGCAATGGCTTGCAGAGAAGAGGAGAGCGTACCTTTGACGCCCGCTTTCGCAATGGCGCTCTGCACGCTGGTGATCAGCACTGGTTCATTAAGGGGGAACATCTCAGCGTCTGCATCGCTGGCGGTACATACCATGCCGACAATGGCCGTTGAGACAGTGGAAATGACGCGTGTGCCGTCGTTGATTTCGACGACCTGGACGCCATGATGATAGTCACTCATCCGTTTAACTCCGTGGTTTTGGGGTGAGTGCTATTCTCCAGGGCGGCGGGGTCGGGCGCTATTTATCGGCGTTGGGGCTGGGCTGAAACAACAGTGACGGGCAAAAAAAACGGGCCGCAGCCCGTTCGGTTTTATTCCGGCAGCGCGGGCCAACTGATATCCGGCGCGGTAGCGGTGTCGATCGCGGTTACGCTATCGATGTAATCTATCCAGTTATTAAGTTGCGCGGTTTCGTTGTCTGCGAGTTTCCGTCCCATTAATAACTTCGTCTGCCAGATAACAATTTTTGCGGTGGCGGCATTGAGCAGAAACGTTTTATGCTGATCCGCCAACGCTTTTTCCTCCTCTGAGGACAGCGGCGGAATATCAACCCACGCCGGACGCCCATCAACCGCGCCGAGTTGTTTACCATTTGGCGGGGTCTGGCACCAATAGGCGCTGACTTCTGCATCGGTTGCTTCGACAGCATCAACCGGCCATGTCTCGTTGTTATAGGTCCCGTCATCTTTCCATGCTGCTGGAATAAACGCATTCATAGCGGGAGAAAAAAAGGCTGTTGTCATATTAATACCCCAATGCAAAGGTAAATGCGCCATACACGCCCGGCGTGCCGTTTATCCGCAGATGAAAATTGGTCATCACTCTCGGGTCAGGATCTGAAACGTTATTAAAGGAGATAGTCGGGTAATCTGTCCCTGCCACACCCAGACGTTTAAAGGTTCCCCAAACCCCGAGCCGCTGGTTTGGAAACGGTGTGGGGTGTGTCCAGGTGGCGTCTCCGCTGGCATTGGACATGACATTCCCCCACTGGATAATCAGTCCGCCGGGTTTATCCGGAATCCGAATGTAATCAGATTGGGTAAAGCTGGCTTTAGGCAACAACGCAGAAATCAATGCTTCAATCCCCAGGTTTTTAACCGCCGCAGCGACGGCTGCGGGGCCCGAATCGGCTATCTCTTTCAGCGACTGGGAAATTTGCAAATACTGGCTGTGCGGGTTGGGGGCTTTAATATGATCGCTAAGGTGGTCATCCACGTACTGACGACTGGCGAGCGCCACCGTGGCATCCACTTTTAAGGTGATGGCCGACGTATTCGAAATCGTCAGCACCATGCGGATGGTTTGCGTGCGGCCACTGCCCTCATCCAGTTGCGGTTTATAGGTTTCCGGGCAGTTCGCCACGGCCACCAGTACCCCAGCATCGTCGTAGAGACCCATTTCGCGGATCCAGAAGCCGCCTTCATTTTCCGGAATAATTTGCTCGGCGATAATCTGGTTACTGTTGATGCTATCCACCATCAGCACATTCAGTGCACCGATGCGTTTCTGGTTCACCAGGCTGGTTTGCGTGGCGTTCGGTGAGGGCAGCGTGCCATTACCGTCGCCAACTGCCATGCGGGTAATGTTAAGCCGGGTGCCTTGCGCCGTGGCGGCCGCCAGCTTCGCTGCTCCCTGATTGGTCAGAATGGCATAATATTTCGCAGTCATGCGTTCACTCTCGGTTATCGGATAAGTAAACGACATTGTCCGGTGCAGATGTGGGAGGGGGCTATCGGTCGGGGTTGGCTGCGGTCTGGTACAACCCGGCATAAAAAACGGGCCGAAGCCCGTTGCGTATTATGCCGGTTGCACAGGCCAGCTGATATCCGGTGCCTGCGCGCTATCCATTGCCTGCACGGCATCAATATAATCCATCCAGGCGATCAGCCGCGCTTTATTGGCATCGCTAATGCGGCCCAGTTGCAGGGCCGTCTGCCACAGGCTGATGGTGTTTTTCGCTTCATTCAGCAACTGCGTTTTTTTCTGCTCTGCGCTGGCTATTTGCGCGGCATGCTGTGCGGCGCTGTCGGTGACCCAGGTGCTGCCGTTCCACTTATCGTACGGCGTTGCCGGGGCAAGCGTGGTCACGTTCGCCGGGTAATCACCCAGCGTGGTAATAGACGTTTTTTCACCGCTTTCGAGATTATAAACGGTTTCGCCGCGATGATCGGCAACGTATTGCCAACTGCGGCCATCGGTCGCGCAGCACACCGCGAAACCGTTTTTCGCCGCCAGCGGTGGTTCAACGGTCGAATTGCCGGGAATACCCACGCCAATCGCCAGGTACTCTACCGACGTAGAGTAGTATTCGCGCGTCTCACCATCAAAGTTATAGACAGTGATCTCCCCGGCAGCGGTGGCAATCAGGTTCTGGTTCAGCGTTGCTTGCGACATTATTGAGCCCTCACGATGTAATTAAATGCAATGTTGCGCGGTCGGTTTTCTGCCGCGGTAGGGACGGAGAGTGAGGCGTTAACACCAATTCCATATCCGTTAGCCAGGGTTTCTGACGATCCCCCGCCTTGTGGCATTCCCATTCCGTATAAAATCCCGCTGACATGTTGCTCGAATCCGTAGGGGGCAACACAAGGAATCGACCCCACCAGGTTGCGGATAGCGTCTCCTTGTGCAGTTAATAACGCTCTTCCTGCATCTACCCCACGTCCATCATCCCAGCCACGAAGAAATTCCCCACGTAGATCCGGCAGTACGCCAGAAGGGTAGGCTGCAGCCAGCCTTGGGAATTGCACTTTATCGAACGTGGCACCGTTGCACTTGAACCAACCGCCCGGCGGTGTTGCCTGCGGCCAGGCGACTGGCGCGCCGACAGGAAGAATGCCGTCATAATCGGCGATAACATCACGCACATATTTGGTGTTGGCGATTTGCTGCCCGTAGTTGCTGACAGGAGTATTGGGCACGGTCGGCGCGCCGGTGAATACCGGGCTGGCAAGCGGCGCATACTGAGTGTGCGGGTTGCTGGCCTTAATATGATTATTCATCAGGTCGTCAGCGTACTGGCGTGTGGCCAGCACCACCGACGGGTCAATTTTGAGGGTGACCGCCGCCGTTGACGAGACCACCACCACCATGCGAATCGTCTGCGTACGCCCGCTGCCTTCCTGCATCTGCGGCTTATAGGTTTCCGGGCAGTTGGCAATGGCAATCAGCACGCCGTCGTCATCATACAGGCCGATTTCGCGGATCCAGTAACCCCCTTCGGTTTCCGGAATCACCTGCTCGGCAATAATCTGGTTGGCGTTGTTGGGGTCAACAGAAAGCCGGTTCAGCGGCGCAATACGTTTCTGGTTAATCAGTTTCGTTTGCGAAGCATCGGGGGTCGGCAACACGCCGTTGGCATCGCCGATCGCCATCTGCGTAAGAGTAAGTTTTGTGCCTAGCGCCGTTGCGTTCGCCAGCTTCGCTGCACCCTGACTGGTCAGAATGGCAAAATATTTTGCGGACATGCGTTAACTCTCTGGTTGTTTGTGGATGAATGAAACATCGCGGTTAAGACAGGCGTTATTTTCCGTTCAGCCACAGACGAACACCATTTAACGGGGTTTATTACGGGCTGACACAACGACGAGGGATAAAAAAAAGCGCCAGATGGCGCTGTGTTTAACAGAATGGCAATACGGGCATTACGCTGCCCGGACGATATAGTTAAAAGCAATGTTGCGTGGGCGGTTTTCAGTTGATGTTGGCACAACGAGCGACGCATCAAATCTGACACCATAGTTAGTGGTTGGAGATACGGACTGGGGCACAGGCGTGATCGTGTTATTGGTGCCAGAGTTAAAAGTGGCCAGTGCGCCGCTGACACCAGTTGGAATTACCACGCCGTTAGAACCTGATTGATAGGCAATTATTGAGCCAGTGATATTGCGAATGGCATCTCCCTGTGCGCTTAACAGCACCCGGTCGGTATCCACCTTGCGCCCATTATCCCAGCCGCGAATAAACTCGCCGCGCAGATCAGGCAACACGCCAGACGGGTACACCGCTGCCAGCCCAGGCCAGGTGGCTTTATCAAATGCCGCGCCATTGCACAACAGCCAGCCGTCAGGCGGCATTGCCGCAGGGTAAGGCACCGGCACGCCAATCGGCGTGTAGTAGGCGATATCCGCCACTTTCACGTATTGCGGATGCGGGTTGGCAGCAGCCAGGTGATTCGCCAGCAGGCTGTCTGCATAGGCTTTCACCTCAATGACTTTATCATCCACATACTTACGCGTGGCCAGCACCACCGCCGGGTCAATGGTCAGCGTCACCGACGACGGCGACGATACCGCCAATAGCATGCGCACAATTTGCGTGCGACCGCTGCCTTCCTGCATCTGCGGTTTATAGGTCTCCGGGCAGTTAGCGACGGCAACCAGCGAGCCCTCATCATCATACAGACCGATTTCGCGGATCCAGAAACCGCCCTCGGTTTCCGGAATCACCTGTTCGGCAATAATCTGACTGGCATTGCCGGGATCGAGAGTCAGCGTATTCAGTGGCGCAATACGTTTCTGGTTAATCAATGCGGTTTGCGCGGCATCCGGCGTGGGTAATGCGCCGTTAGCATCGCCGACCGCCATTTGCGTCAGTTTGAGCTGACGGCCAAGCGCGGTAGCGTTCGCCAGTTTCGCCGCCCCCAGGTTGGTCAGAATGGCAAAATATTTGGTGGTCATGGGTTAACTCTCAGGTCATCAATCAAATGAACAGCGGAAGCCGGGAAGCTCTCACCGCCAACAACAATCTCTTCCGGCGCGTAGGGGTAAACCGTCAGCTCTTCACCCAGGTAACAGCCCGCACCGACATAAAACTCACCCTGCGTACTCAGGCTAATATTCAGGCTGGTGAGATGGCGGCTCGCGGGTTTGGCGTCATCAATCAACCGCTCCAGCTCCTCGTACATCGCCTCGGTGATGCCGTGATCCTGCACGCCAATCACCAGCTTAAAGGTGCCAGGCTCGGCGTTGTCCTGCCACCACTCGCGCAGCTCAATCAGAAAACCGAGCGGTTCGACAACGCGGTGCAGGGCGCTGAGGGTGCCCTTGTGCTGATGAACATAAAAAGAGGCGGCAATCACGTTGCGTTTGGTGGCTTCCGGCCAGGTGTAATCCCAGCGATCGACCGACAGCGCCCACGCCAGGTAAGGCAGCAGCTCAGCCGGGCATTTTTGCGGGTCCCACAAGGTACGCAGCGGCACCGGCACACGTTCGATTTGCGCCGCCGCTGTGGTTGCCGCTACCTCAAGTCCTGAGGAGCCAACCGGTAACAGGCGGTCATCATTCATCGGTACCTCCGGCCTGAATGCTCCACGCGGTGCAATACGACGCCTGATGTTTGTCGAGCACCAGATCGCTTTGCGGGGCGCTCAGCTCGACACGCTGCACGCCTTCAACATGCAGGGCGGCATAAATCGCCGACTGGCGAATGTCGCGGCCAAGTCGGCGCTGGGCATTGATATAGGCTTTCAGTTGCGCTTCGGCGGCCTGGCGAATCGGTTCGGATTCCGGTCCAGGGTAGAAATAGAGCGTGGCGTTAATCTGGTACGGCACAATCTGTGCGCTTTGCACCGTCACGCGATCACCCACCGGGCGCACATCTTCCGCGTTTAGGGCTTTATCGACGATGGCGACCAGTTCGTCGCTGGCGCTGCCATCGCCTTCGCGAGAGAGCACCGACACGGTGATATACGCCGGATTCGGACTGACCACGGAGATATCCGCCACCCGTCCGTCGGCGCTGCGCCCGTGGTATTCATACGCGCCCACCGGCCCGGCGACGCTTAATCCTTCAAACGCCTGCTGCGCGCGCAGACGCAGATCCTTATCGGACTCCATCACGGCGGCGGTCGGCGGAAGGGTGCTGTCATCCGCCGGGGTGATGGTCAGACGCGCGGTGTTGCTGTTGGCGGCAACCACATCGAGGTCATTCCCGGCGGCGTAGGCCAGCATCACCGCGCGTGCGGCTTCGTTGACGCGCTGGCGCCACATCACTTCGCGGTAGGCGTTCTCTTCAAGAAACTTGGTCAACGGCTCAGATTCCAGCGCCAGCGTACGGGCGATTGCCTCTTGCTCATCCGTTGGAAACAGGGAAATCAGCGTTGCTTTACGCGCATCGAGGATAGTTTCGTAATTCAGCTCCTCGACCACGTCCGGCGCAGGAAGCTGGCTCAGATCGATAATCGGCATGGTTTTAACTCACAGGAAGGGTTAACGAAAGGGATTCACCGGTGCTGGCAAGCTGGCCGGTCAGGTTGACAATCATTTTGCCGTCGAACTGGCGCTCAACGGTCACCGCGCTGACGCGGATGCGCGGCTCCCATTTCAGCAGCGCCATATAGCACGCCGCCTGAATTTGCAGTGCCAGCGCCGGGGTTTGCGGCTGGTCGATCATCTCAAACAATTGCGAGCCGTAATCGCGGCGCATCACCCGCGAGCCAATCGGCGTACGCAGGATGTCGCTGATGCTCTGGCGGATATGCGCAGTGTCGGTCAGGCTCGCGCCAGTGGTGCGGTTTAACCCGCTGTAACGAACTGTCATAGAGGTGCTCCTGTTGTGCCGCCGCTGTCGCCAGGGTGTTGATGGGTATGCAGCACTTTGCCGTTGGACGACAGCGAACCGCCGCTGTGCTCGATATTGCCGCGCATCGTGCCGCCGCTTTTTACCTCCAGCGTGCCGGTGATGAGCTTATTGGTGCAGACCACTTCCGGGGTATCCAGCGTGACGCGGGTGGATGCCTTCACTAACACCTCCGGCACGCTGGCGGTAATGGATTGTGAGGCGCTGATCTCGGCGGTTTTGATGCCGCTGACTTTCAGGGCGCTGGTTTGGGGTTCGTACTCAACTACCGCGCCATCCGGGAAGGCAACATGCCAGGCATCCGCCGAAGTGGACGGTGCCGGGCGATCGTCGGAATAGATCCCGGGCAGAACAAAGGCGGTGTCGAGTTCGCCACCGACCGCCAGCACTAACACCTGCTCGCCGACGGAAGGCGCCCACCACGTACGTGATTGACCGGCGCGGTGGGTTAACCACTGCAGCCACTGAGTAACAAGGCCGCCTGTCTGCACACGACAACGCCCGGTGTTAAGGTCGGTTTCGACGATAATCCCGGTGCGGATCATATTGCGCAGCGCGCGGGCCATTTCCTGGAGCGAGAGTTGTGTATTCATACGCGAAATGATGCTATGCGCCCCCGGCTTTGGAAAACGGACAACGCTGTCCGGGTTTTGGCACAACGCCAGGGAGCAATGGGTTATCAGGAGGACCAGCTGCTGAGCAGCTCGCCGTGAACATACAGCTCTTTCGGGCGGGTCACCAACGCCGGCGGCAACGGTTCCGGCAGCGTTTCGGCATACAGCGCGCCATCCACTTCCTTCACCTGTGTGCGTTCCGTCAGTTGCAGCGTGAGGGCCAGATCCTGCGTACTGTCGCTATTGGTAACCAGCGTCCAGCTAAAACAGGCTTGCTGGCCGGCTTCCACGGTGAGGATATCGGGCTGGTTGTCGCGTAGCCACAGCATCACCGGCACGAAGATCGTGTCGATATCGCCGGAAAAACCACTGACGGCGACATTCAGACTGAACTGTTTTTCAAACGACAGTGAGTGGGAGAGGGTGGCAATATTTTTGCCTTTATCCACCCACAGTCGCAGCATGGCAGGGTTAGTGCGCAGGGCCGGGACGGCGTCCATCAGGGCTTTGCGCAGCGTATCGGGTTTTAGCATTTATCTCATCCTGGCAGTGTTTAACGGTTTCGACCTGTAACGCGCACTGTTCCAGCGCGCGCTCAAGCCGTCGAATATCGGCGCTTAAGTCGCCGTTGGTTTGGGGATTACTTGCCGGCATCGGGCACAGACTGACCTGCGGGCAACGGTTGTAAACAGTGACCGGCAGAGGCGCAGGCGGGGCGCTGGTGCACCCGGCGCACAGCATCAGGCAGCTCAGCGCTGTACCAGCGGCGAAACGCATCGTTTTCATTGATTAACCTCGTAATAGCCTGTTCGCGCTGCACCGCCTGCGCACTGGCGGAATCCAGTTGCTGGCGCAGCGCCACCTGCGCCTGCTCGTTGCTGTCCGCCAGTTCGCGTGAGGCGGTAAGCTGCGCGTTCAGTTGTGCGATAGCGCTGTTTTGCGCCTGGGTTAGCTGGCGGGACTGTGCCAGCGACGTGCGCAGCGTGTGGTTTTGCTGCAACAGCCACAGCAGGCCGCAGACGCCCAACAGCAGGGCAATTAGCCAGGTTTTCATAACGTCCCCTGGAGACATAAGGCGCGTTCACGCTGGCGGCGATTTTCCAGCCCGGTATTGCGCACACCGTCGATAAACACCCAGCGTGGCAGCTGATCGCAGGCCTGTTGCCACTGTTTTTTATTGAGGAAAAACGCCAGCGTTGAGCGGCAGGCGGCACCGGTACCGACGTTAAACGCAAAGCTGATCACCGCGTCGTAGACCTGCGGCGGCATCGCCACCGTTACGCACTCCGACAGTCGACGCTCAACATGCAGGACATCGGCGACCAGGTTGACCGCCGCCTCTTTTTCCGTGATATCGCGTTTCGGCGTGACGCCGGCGGTATGGCCAATACCGGACGTCCAGACGCCAGCGCTGCACTGATAAGGGCGCAGCCGACAACCTTCGAGATCGGCAATCAGCGCCAGCCCTTGCTGCGAGGTATGGAGTAAGCGGAAGTCCGGTATCAGTGCCGCCAGCGCCAGCACGACCGCTGCGCTACAGCGTTTAACGGGTAAGCCCATTGATCACCTCCTGGCTCGTGGCGCAGGATTTGAGAAACAGATAGCTCTTTCGGCGGTAATACCAGTTCACCGCCACGGTAACGGCAACGCCGAGCGCGCCAAACCAGGCGGCGAAGTCTTGTGGCGTCATCGCGCCAAAAAACGTCAGCGCGACGCTGATCCAATACGCCAGCGACGAGGTGACTTTTTCGATGGTCATGCCCATAGGTTCACCGTTTCGTTCACCGTGGCGACCGCCACTTCCGGCAGTTCAACGCGGGTGCCATGGGGCAGGATCACCCCGAGTTCCGCCAGTACAGGGTTGGCCAGAAGTACGGTTTCGACCACGCCTTCCGTGCGGCCGTAATAGCGCAGACAAAGGATGTCGAGGGTGTCGCCCTGTTGTGTAATTGCATTCATCGTGTTCGGATCTCTTGCGGTCTGGAGGGAGTGTTTCCAGCTTCAAGTGTCGTGGGTGGGGCAGACAGACGCCATCTGTCAGGGCTGGTTAAGCGTTGGCACAACGTGAGAAAGCCGTAATGATGCAGAAAGGGGAGAACAACAAAAGCGCGCGCCAGACCGGTGGCGGCTGGCGCGCAATGCTGTAAATGCCTCTGCCTGAGGAAGGCGGCAGAGCGTTATTCGGCGGGGTAAAAAAGCTCCTTATCTGCTACCCCTGGGGTTTCGCTGTGTGCGATGTTCGACACCATGGTCATGGCGAGTTCCATCTCTTCCCTGGTACAGCGATGAAGTAGCGCCAGATCAGTAATCAGTTTGACGCACGCCCAATTAAACTGCGATTTTTCGAAACGTTCAGACACCATGAATCCCCTCATGTGCTTTTACTGTATGGATGTACAGTATCATAAGCCTAATAGTAATGGGAAGCGAAAAATATTTCATCTTGATACCTATGTTGATGATTAGAAAAAGTATTGTTGTTTTCTGATAACGGTTTCTCTCCTCTGTTTTTTGTGAATTGCGCCGCAATTTTGTCAGGAGACTGGCAACAGCCCGCCTGCCATTCCCGCCGGGGCGTACAGTTATTGACAGAACTCCAAGAGGGCGCAGATGCGCCCTGAAGGTCAAGGTCCGTACGCTTCGGCACAATCTTCCATTTCTTCAGCCGCGTGAGCACCGGCGAACCCGCGCCGACGGTGGTGTCGTACAGGCCGCGAATGGCTACAATCGTTTCGCCATACTGATTAAACATGTTCTCCTCCTCGTACCATGTGCGCACTTGCAGGTCGTCGCGGCGTACAAACGGCCCGCCCTGCGCATTCACATAGCCAGCCCAGTCACCGGCGTCGGCGGCGTCATGCACCTGTGCGAACTCCACGCTTAACCCGCGTGCGGTTTCGCTGTCGGCCATGCGCCGCAGTTCGCGGTACACCGTGACCGGTGCGCCGCCGATAAACTGGAACTGGCGGATACGCCAGCGCGAGGCCCATGCCGCCACTGCGCAAGCGGTTTCCTGCAACGGTGAACCGCTCTCGTGATCGGTTTCACCTTCCAGCGCATAACCGTCGATATTCTTAGCGATGTACTTCGCCACATAACCGGTTGCGCTGCCCTTCCGTGAATCTATCGCCTGCGCGTCAAAGCGCGCCTTCCTCGCTTTTTCACTATTAAGCTCATGATTGTCTTCAAGTTTTGCGTACTCGCTCGTAATATCGCGTACGCGAGCAACATCCTGAGGCTGCATAAACAGCAACAGATGCCAGTGCGGGGTGCCATCGTGATGCGGCTCCGCCACGCGAATGCCGAACACGCGCAGATTATGGCGGTGCAGCTTGGCGCGAATACGCGCCCACAGCGCGGTGAAGTAACGTTGGGTCTGCGCCGGACTGGCACCGTTCCACTTCCGATTGCGGTAGCCGGTGCGGGTGGTGGCGTGCCAGGCGGAAGGGGCGGTCAGGGTGTAAAACTCGCCCACGTAACCCAGGTTCTGGCAGATGGTCTCGAACCCGCGAATGCGCGTCATCAGCTCGCTGCGGCGGATCGCCGGGTTGGCTACCGAACCATCGTGTTTATCGATCAGACTGATGCGGTTACCTTCTTCGTCCTCGAGTTCCATGCCTTTGAGAAACTCACGGTTACGGCGTTTTTGCTCGCGCCAGGCACTGACGCAATCCTGGCTGGCGTAGGGGTGTTTTTTCTTGCTGACGTTGCCCAGTGCGATCTGGAGATGTTCCCGCCACTGTGCAGCGATGCGGCGTAAATGCCCGCGCCACCACTGTTCGCTGAACAGGCGGATCACGGCCGGGGCGAGGTCGCTGGCGTTGGCCAGTTTGCGGGTGACTCGTTGCCAGTGCGGCGGTGTGACGTTGAATTGCAGGGCGATGATCCCCGCGCGCATATACCAACGATGCAGGGTTTTCAGCTCGGCGTCGTCGGCGTTATCGATATCTGCCAGTTCGCCGCGAATAAAATTGGCGATGTCCGCCGACAGCCGGTCGATCGCTTTTTTCGTCATGTCCGGTAGGCGGTTGTAGCGGGCGAGTAAATTCACCAGCCGGCTCGCGAGGTCGCGCTGAACCTGTGTATCGAAGTGGCCATTAAATACCGCTTTCGATACGCGCTGGTGAATGCAGGTGAGTTGGTAACGCTGTGTGACCGCGTTGAGGCGGGGCAGCGTACGCGCCACAACGTGGCGCAGCCAGGCGTTGGCGCGCGCCTCGCCGTGGTGCTTCTCCAGCGTATCCGCCGTGCGCATGATTGGCAGGCGTACACACTCCGGTTGCAGCGCCAGCGCATGACGGGCTTGCAACAACGCCGCAATCAGCTGATTGCGACGGTGGAGTTCGGCATGCGTGAGGTAGGGGCTGGCAATCGCCGGACGCGGCGCGTTCCACGGAAAAGCCCACGAGATCGCCAATTAGCGCCTCCTGTAGTGTTTATCTTGCCGTTCGGCGCGGTGCTGGCAGGTTACGCAGCAGGTCACGCCGGGCAGCGCCATACGGCGGGCTTCGGGGATAGGCGCATCGCAGTTTTCGCAGGTCAGACGCGATGGTAACAGCAGGCGGTTGCGTGCCTGGCGGATGTACCGTTCGCGCTCTTCCAGCTCACGCTGTTGTACGAGATCCATTTCATCGGCCATCGGTAACGCTCCTTAGGGTGTGGTGCATTGGGTTTCTCCTGATTGCGGGCAAAAGGGGGCCTGGCGGGTGGACGCCATGGCTTACGGATTGGGGGTTAGCGCGGCAGGGTCAGGCGTTTCGGAAACAGGCTGACGACCGCGCGGAAATGGTTCATTGCACTGATCACGGCTCTCTTCTCTTCAAGCGTCAGTGCGTGTGGGCCGAGAGCCTGGCGGGCCGCGGGCACGCGGGCGAGAAAGAAGATCGCCGCCAGTGCGCGGCTGTTTTCGTCGTACTGCGCGTCGCGCTTATCGCACAAATCCTCGATAAAACGCGCCACTTCGGGCCAGCTATCGCCCCAGTGACTGGTGCGGAGTTCGGCGATATGGTTCAGCCCGTTAAGTCGTTCTCCGGCGCTGAGCGGTACGCTGATGCGGTCTGCTGTGATAGCCATACTCTCTCCTGTTTTCTTCTGAGCTTGCAAAAGCAAACTCAGTTAAAGGATGTGCCGGCGCGGTGATCGATATAGCGGCAGTCGATGGCCTGCTGCGTTAATTTGTCGCGCCAGGCTTTCACATTGATCAACGTACGGCTACGTTTCCCGGCATGTTGCGCCACGGAATAGTCGCGTGTCGGGGCTTTGAGCAATATGCCTTCGTCAAGCCATTGCCAGACCAGACGTTCGCTGATACCGCGCATGGCGGCGAAATCTTTCACCGTCATCGCGTCGGACATCGCCGAGCGGATCAGCGTTTGCAACGCTGGCAACAGGGCGGACATCAGCTCATCCATTTGGCCATGGGTGAAATTTCCGGATTGCATTTGAGAGTCGGATAACGGATGAGACGGCGTTGATTTTGCATCTGACATATCGCATTATCTCCTGTGGTTTGAAATGTACTGCACTGGTGTGCATTTTGGTCTATGCACAGCAATATAAATCGCAAATGCGATTGTGTAAATCACTTTTTCGAAGTTGGTATGCATGAGTGAAAACAAGATGAGTGTTCAGGATGTGATTGAGCGCATTGCCGCGTCCTATTCCGTCTCCAGCCAGAAAGCGCTCGCCGAAGCGCTGGATGTGCCGGCGAACAATATCAGTAGCTGGATCCAGCGCGAGAGCGTGCCCTATAAAGCAGTGGTCAAATGTGCGCTCGATACCGGGGCCGATCTGCACTGGCTGGTGGAAGGTGAGTTTGCAAATGCAAAATTAACCGATAAACCCGCACCGAAAGGCAAAGCGTTGTACAACGAGATTTTATCGACCGGCGGGCGCCCGGTGCTGCGCCGAATCCTCGATGCATACGGGTTTCAGATGCAAAAAGATCTCGGTGATTTGCTGGATATCTCTTCCGGAACCATCAGTACCTGGGTGCGGCGTGAGTTTTTCCCCGGCGATGTGGTGGTGACGTGCGCGCTGGATACCGGCGTGTCGCTCAACTGGTTGGCGACCGGCAAAGGCGAGATGTATCCCGCCGCGTCCACGTCGGCTGTGCAACACGAGGCGGCGCTGAGTATCCCGAAATATCGCCATGAGTCCGGCGAACTGAAAGAGGCGGGCATGTGGTTGCTGGATCGTAGCCTGGCACCGTCGTCCGTCGACAGCCTGAATTTTATTGAAGGGCTGAATGCGGGCTGGCTGGTGGACACTTCCGCGCAAAAAATCGGTAACGGTCGCTGGTTTATCCGCATTGATGATGTGCTGGATGTGTTTGATGTGGTGCGCTTGCCGGGCGGCAAGGTGCGTCTTACCAATCATTCGGCGGATTTTGAGTGCAACGTGACAGAGATTGAGCCGTTTGGCGTGGTGATTTTTACGCTGGAAAAACACGTTTAGGGTAACCATGACGGTCAGCAAACAGAAAAATGGGAAGTGGCTGTGCGAGCTCTATCCGCAGGGACGGGAGGGGCGACGTATTCGTCGGCAGTTTCCTACCAAAGGTGAAGCCGAGGCATTTGAGCGCTGGACAAAGCAGGAGGCGCAGGAGAAGCCCTGGCTTGGCGAAAAAGAGGACCGCCGTCGGTTGAGCGATCTGATTGCGCTGTGGTTTAAGTTGCATGGGCAGTCGCTGGCGGCCGGGAAATCGCGGATGGCTAAGCTGGAGATTGTCTGCCGGGGGCTCGGCGACCCGCTGGCGACGGAGCTGACCGCGAAAGTGTGGGCGCACTATCGCGATCGGCGTTTGAGTGGCGAAATCGATAATGGTTACACGCGCGATCCGGCGAACTGGAAGGTGAAGCCGGTGACGGTGAACCGCGAGCAGCAGTATCTCAGTGCGGTGTTTAACGAGTTGAGTCGGTTGGGGGAGTGGCAGTTACCGAACCCGCTCGAGGGGGTACGGACGTTTCGCGAGAAAGAGCGCGAGATGACGTGGCTGACACCGCCGCAAATCGCCACACTGCTGGCGGCCTGTGACGCGTTCGGGAATCGCGATTTAACGCGGGTGGTGAAGGTGTGTCTTGCCACCGGCGCGCGCTGGCGCGAAGCGGAAAACCTTCAGCGCACGCAGCTTTCGGCCAATAAAATCACGTTTGTGAAAACCAAGGGCGGCAAGAACCGTACCGTGCCCATTCCGCAGTGGTTGTATGACGAGCTTGCGCCATTGCAGGGGCAGATGTTCCAGCCGTGCTATCCGGCGTTCAGCAAAATGCTGGCGTCCACCGATATCGCACTGGCCGAGGGGCAGAAAACCCATGTGTTGCGCCATACCTTTGCCGCGCATTTCATGACCAATGGCGGCAATATCCTGGTACTGCAGCGTATTCTGGGTCACGCCAATATCCGTGAAACCCTGCGTTACGCCCACTTCGCGCCCGATCATCTGGAAGACGCGGTAACCCTGAACCCGCTGGCGCATTTTAATGGCGGCAAAATGGCGGCAGAAGTTGCATAACGCTGCAATTTATTGCAGTGAAAGAGGGGGTAAGGCATTGGTGGGTAACGGTTATGAGCGTGTTGTGGAGAGGCGAGGGAAAAGCGTCTTAACTAGTTTTTTCGTGCTCTCTTCGAGGGATGCCAACCGCTTTTCGTTCTTTTTGGTGAAAAAATTAACCTTCTGGTGATGATTAATTTACAATGCCGCTTCGATCGGGAGGAGAAGGGGTGAAGCGTATTTTTCATCAGTATGCAGCAAAACGCGCGGCCGCCTGGCTGGCGTTATTTTCGATCCTGCTGATCCTCATCGCCCCGCTGATTTCCGTCTCGTTGCAACACGATTCGATGAAGGCGATGGCGGGCATGCATCATGAGATGAGCATGCCAATGCCTGACCATCATCAGATGTCGCATGCGCAAATGCGTCATCACGAAATACCCTCACAGAGCATGCCGCTCGACCACGCCCAAGCGTGTGGCTATTGCGTACTGCTGGCGCATGTTCCTGGCCTGATTTTCCTTGTCGCCATGTTGCTACTGGGGCGCGTATTGCGTATGCGCCTGGCCCCCGGAAAGCAAGAGGTTTCGCACTGGCACTTCTTTCCCTGGCTCTGGCCAGATACCCGCGCGCCGCCGCGCGTCTGCTTTTTCTGACACGATAATATTGCCCGTACGCCCTGGCGTAACGGCATCTTTTTGCTATTTCTGAGGAAAAGTATGACTTCCTGCACCCCGCGTGCGGCGTGGCTGAACCTGCTACGACGCCTGCATTTTTACATCGGTCTGTTTGTGGGGCCGTTTATCTTTATCGCCGCCCTGACTGGCACTTTATACGTGGCGACGCCGCAGCTCGAAAACGCGCTCTATCAGGATGCGCTTTACGGCGTGGAGAAGGGGGAACGCCAGCCGCTGGCGGAACAGATTGCCATTGCTGAGCAGGTGACCGGCGGGCATCTGCGTCTCCATGCGGTGCGTCCTGGTCTGAGCGGTAACGACACGACACGTGTGATGTTTGCCGATCCGCGGCTTGGCGAGTCGGAAAATCGCGCCATTTTTATTGACCCAATGACCTTGCAAGTGAAGGGCGATATGACGGTTTATGGCACCAGCGGGATTTTGCCGCTGCGCCAGTGGATAGATTACGCCCACCGTTCATTGTTGCTCGGCGATGTCGGGCGTATTTACAGTGAACTGGCGGCGTCCTGGATGTGGGTGGCGGCGCTGGGTGGCATTGCGTTGTGGTTTTTCACCCGACCAAAGCGGCGGCTCAATAACCCGGTGCAACATCATCGGCGCTGGCATGTTTCGCTCGGCTGGATCTTGCTGGCGGGAATGTTGCTGTTCTCAGCAACCGGCTTGACCTGGTCACAATGGGCTGGCGGCAATGTTGATCGTCTGCGCGCCGCGTTTGGCTGGATGACTCCGCAACTCAATACACAACTGCATGGCATGGCAACGATTGGCGATCCACATGCGGAACACCATGCGCACCATGACGGTATGGAAATGCCTGATATGCAGCTCGATTGGGTGCAGTTTGATGAGGTGCTGCAGAGTGCGCAGCAGGCTGGCATTTCCGCCACTAAGCTGGAAATCCGCCCGCCGCGTAGCGCCGATAAAGCCTGGACGGTAAGTGAAATCGATCGTCGCTGGCCCACGCAGGTTGATGCGGTAGCCATTGACGGCAGCAGCATGGCGGTTATCGATCGCACCCGATTTGCTGATTTCCCGTTAATGGCGAAACTCACGCGCTGGGGCGTCGATTTCCATATGGGCGTACTGTTTGGTCTGCCGAATCAGTTACTGCTGATCGCCTTTGGCAGCGCACTCTGTGTCACGATCGTACTGGGCTACCGGCTATGGTGGATACGTCGTCCGGCTCGGGCAAGTACGAACCCGGCGGGAACATTGCTGTACTGCTGGCTGCATCTGAGCGTGGTGGGGCGTACGATCACTGCGTCGCTGGCATTATTGCTGGGACTGGCTTTGCCGGTACTGGGGGGCAGCCTGTTGGTGTTTATACTGATGGATATCATACGCTGGAGGCGTCATCGTCAGGAGGCGCAGATCGAGGTCGGCTAATGGCTAATGACAAATGGTGCGGCTAACCCCGCGCCATTTGTTTGTGTAACGCTACCGTTACAGTAATTGCACTGTAAAATGGCTTTTAATTTGATTGTGTAAAGTAAACGGTACGAATTGTGGATTGAAATCTTTACCGCTTGTGGTATGGTTACGTCATCCTCGCAAGAGGAACAACTATCGCAAACGAGTCACACAGGATCGCAATCATGCAAAAAGACGCGCTGAACAACGTACACATCACCGACGAACAGGTTCTGATCACACCGGATCAATTAAAAGCGACATTTCCGCTGACCACGGAGCAAGAAGCGCAAATCGCGCAATCTCGCCAGACCATCTCCGATATCATTGCCGGGCGCGATCCGCGCTTGCTGGTGGTTTGTGGTCCTTGCTCTATTCACGATCCGGAAGCGGCGATTGAGTACGCTCGTCGATTTAAAGCCCTTGCCGCAGAGGTCAGCGATAGCCTCTACCTGGTGATGCGCGTCTATTTTGAAAAACCCCGTACTACCGTTGGCTGGAAGGGGCTGATTAACGATCCGCATATGGATGGCTCGTTTGATGTGGAAGGCGGACTGAAGATTGCGCGCCGTCTGCTGGTTGAGCTGGTCAGCATGGGACTGCCGCTGGCGACGGAAGCGCTGGATCCGAATAGCCCGCAGTTCCTGGGTGATCTGTTCAGCTGGTCGGCAATTGGCGCACGTACCACGGAATCCCAGACGCACCGCGAAATGGCCTCCGGTCTGTCGATGCCTGTGGGGTTCAAAAACGGCACCGACGGCAGCCTGGCCACGGCGATCAACGCCATGCGTGCTGCTGCGATGCCGCACCGCTTTGTCGGTATCAACCAGGCCGGTCAGGTCTGCCTGTTGCAAACGCAGGGTAACCCGGACGGGCATGTGATTTTGCGCGGCGGTAAAGCGCCGAACTACAGCCCGGCGGACGTTGCGCAGTGCGAAAAAGAGATGGCTCAGGCGGGACTCAGGCCGTCGCTGATGGTAGATTGCAGTCATGGTAACTCCAATAAAGATTATCGTCGCCAGCCTGCCGTTGCGGAATCCGTCGTTGCTCAAATCAAAGATGGCAACCGGTCGATTACCGGTTTGATGATTGAAAGCAACATTCACGAAGGCAATCAATCTTCTGAACAACCGCGCAGTGCAATGAAGTACGGCGTTTCCGTGACGGATGCCTGCATCAGTTGGGAAACCACGGAAGCGTTGTTGCGTGAGATTGATAAAGACCTGCGCAATAGTCTGGCGACGCGTCTTGCTTAAGAGGTTGTTATGGTTGCTGAATTGACCGCGTTGCGCGATCAGATTGATGATGTTGACAAGGCGCTGCTGGGATTACTGGCGCGCCGTCTGGAACTGGTGGCACAAGTTGGCGAAGTGAAAAGCCATTATGGCTTGCCCATTTATGTCCCTGAACGTGAGGCGGCAATGCTGGCGTCGCGCCGGAAAGAAGCTGAATCGCTGGGGGTACCACCCGATCTGATTGAGGATGTGCTGCGCCGTGTGATGCGTGAGTCCTACTCAAGCGAAAACGATAAAGGTTTTAAAACGCTCTACCCTGAATTGCGGCCAGTGGTCATTGTCGGCGGCGGTGGGCAAATGGGGCAACTGTTTGCCAAAATGCTGACGCTTTCCGGTTATCAGGTTCGCATTCTGGAAAAAGATGACTGGGCGCAGGCCGAGGCACTGGTGGCGGATGCTGGCATGGTGATTGTCAGCGTGCCGATCCATGTTACTGAGCAGGTGATCGCGAAGCTACCCGCGCTGCCGGATGATTGCATTCTTGTCGACCTTGCGTCGGTAAAAAGTGGCCCACTACAGGCCATGCTGGCGGCGCATCAAGGGCCCGTACTGGGGTTACACCCGATGTTTGGTCCGGACAGCGGCAGTCTTGCTAAACAGGTGGTGGTCTGGTGCGATGGGCGGCAGCCGGAAGCGTATCAGTGGTTCCTGGAGCAGATTCAGGTGTGGGGCGCGCGCTTGCATCGTATCAGCGCCGTTGAACACGATCAGAACATGGCGTTTATCCAGGCGCTGCGGCACTTTGCCACCTTCGCTTATGGGCTGCATCTGGCGGAAGAGAATGTTCAGTTGGAGCAATTGCTGGCGCTGTCTTCGCCAATTTATCGCCTCGAACTGGCGATGGTCGGCCGGCTGTTTGCTCAGGATCCGCAGCTTTATGCTGACATTATTATGTCGTCGTCCAGCAACCTGGCGTTGATCAAACGGTACTATAAACGCTTTGGCGAGGCGATTGGTTTGTTGGAGCAGGGAGACAAGCAGGCATTTATCGACAGCTTTCGAAAAGTGGAGCATTGGTTTGGTGATTATGCCCAGCGTTTCCAAAGTGAAAGCCGCGTGTTATTGCGTCAGGCGAACGATAGCCGCCAGTAATCTGAAAGCCGTTTATACTGAAAAGCCAGTGGTTACCCGCTGGCTTTTTTCATTTAAGGGACGCGCGATGGCTGAGCTGAAAACGCTGTTTGATTACACCGGGCATTTGCCGGAATGTCCGACCTGGAGTGAACCGGAGCAGGCGCTCTACTGGGCCGATATCCTTGAAGGGGAGATCCATCGCTATCATCTGGCGACGGGTGAACATACGGTGTTGTCGTTTCCGGAGGAGGTTGGCTGTTTTGCATTGCGGGAAAAGGGCGGTTTTATCGTGGCGATGCGTTACGCCATCTGGTTAACCGATCCGCGCGGTCTGCTGCGGCAAAAAGTGTGTGATAACCCGTCGAATCCGCAACTGGCGCGCTTTAATGATGGTGGCACCGATCATCTGGGCCGTTTTTATGCCGGCACGTTTTGGGGGCCGGGTGACTACAATGGCGCACTGCTATTGCGTATTGATAATGATTTAACACCAAAAGTGGTGCAGTGCGACATTCATGGTGCTAACGGGCTGGCATTTAGTCCGGATGGTCAGTGGATGTTTACCTCTGATACGCCCAACGGTGTGATCTATCGGACGCCCTTGGATCAACAGGGGGAGCCGGGTAAACGTGAACTCTTCCACCGGTTTAAGGCGGGTGAAGGTATACCGGATGGTGCTGCCGTCGACGTGGAAGGTTGTTACTGGAGCGCGATTTTTGATGGTTGGCGTATTGCGCGTTTTTCGCCGCAGGGAGAACGACTGGAAGAGTATTCGCTGCCCGTTCGTTGCCCGACGATGGTCTGTTTTGGTGGTAAAGATATGAAAACGCTTTTTATTACTACTACGCGGGAAAATATGGATGCTGACGAAGTGGCGCAATACCCGCTTTCGGGGGCGATCTTCACCCTGCCGGTTAGCGTGGCAGGAATGAAGAAATCGCTGTTCAAAGAGCGTTAAACGGGCTCAACCGGCACTACGTTTTCGCTCGGGTAGCAACCCAGCACTTTCAGCGAGCGGGTAATATCATTCAGTTCGCGCAACGCTTTTTGCATCCCATCGGAGTGCAGGTTAGCCTGAACATCGAGATAAAACATCTCTTCCCACGGGTTGCCATTAATCGGGCGCGATTCCAGTTTCGTCATGATGACGTTGTGCTTGCGCAGCACCAGCAGGGCTTCAACCAGTGCGCCAGCCTGCTGGCCGGTGGCCATCAGCAGTGTGGTCTTCGCGGGCACCTGATCGGAAACATCGATCGCTTTACGCGCCAGCACCACAAAACGTGTAATGTTTTGCGTCTGGTTAGCCAGGTTGCGTTCCAGCACCTGGAGTCCATACAGCGCTCCACCCGCTTCGCTGCCCAGCGCTGCAACATGGGGTGAATTCGCCTGCGCCACTTTCTCCATGGCGGCTGAGGTGCTTTCGCAATATTCAATCTTCCACTGCGGGTAGCGGTTCAGGAACTGGCTGCACTGCTGGAACGGCTGCGGGTGACTGTAAACAGTTTTAATCTGCTCCAGATCGGTCGAGCCGGAAACCAGCACACAATGATCAATTGGCACCGTCAGCTCGCCCACAATCGACAAACTGGTGTGTTGCAGTAAATCGTATACGTCGTTGATTGCGCCTGAGCTGGTATTTTCCAGCGGTACGACGGCGTAATCCGCCTGGCCGGTTTCCACCTGATTGAAGATATCGTGGAACTTCAGGCAGCCGCTTTCGATAAACTCTTCAAAGTGGCGTGCAGCGTACTGGCGGGCCGCCAGATGGGAGTAAGAACCTTTGGGGCCGAGAAACGCGATGCGCGCGGAATGGGGGTTGATCTTATTCAGATGCTGCTGGAGCAACGCTTGCTGAGTCAGGACTGAGTCTTCGATGATTAATTGAAACAGGCGGGTAATGTAATGGGCGTCCAGATGATGCGCTTTACCCAGTTGAATCAGACGTTCCAACAGATCGCGCTCGCGATCGATGTCGCGCACCGGACGGTGTGAATGCAGTTTGGCTTTGCCGACTTCGACAGAAAGCTGGCGTCGTTCGGCGAGCAGCGTCAGTAACTGTTCATCCAGCGCGCTGATTTTTACACGTAAATCCAGTAAGGGGTTTTCAGCCGTCATGTTGTTGCCTTTAATTGTTATCAAAAAAAAAAGCCTCCCGGAGTGGGAGGCCTTATTGTTCGTCTTCGCATTCTTTATCACAAAACGAATCGCCTCCCGGTTCAGGGGAAGGTAAAAAAGAATGCGAAGAAGAACGGTACAAGTTTCATGCAGTTTTCCTTTGAGTGACTGAAGTACAGTACCCGTACTGTTTTCTTTCTGTCAATAAAAAACGCGCCCGAAGGCGCGTTGGATAGGGACTCAATGTAGAGACTACTCTTCTTCTTCAACGAAGCTTGGGTCTTTCACCGACGTTGCGGCGCGACGTGCTTCACCTTTGTGTTGCACTTTATTGAGCTGCCGTTCCAGCTTGTTAATCAAATCATTGATAGCGGTATACATATCTTCGTGTTTTGCGCTGGCGACCAGATGCCCGTTCGGCGTGTTGATCGTCGCATCCGCAATAAAGCCCTGTGGCTCTTTAGACAGAATGATATGTGGATTAATCAGATGGGTTTGCCATTTATCCAGTTTGGCGAGACGGTCTGCGACATGCTGGCGGATTGCCGGAGTAATTTCCATTTGTTTACTGGTAATGTTCATTGTCATAAATTTTACCTCTTGTCTTTCCGTCTTGGTGATTTCAGCATACCGTGGTGAATGTCAAAATGTGTGATTTAAATCACATTATTTTGTCACTTTTTGTCAAAGGAAAGGTTTTGTGAGGCAGGACAGGAAGAGCGCAAATATACCTTGTCGAACGCGTAAATAGCGGTCATAGTTGATAGGATGGATTGGGGCTAAACCGCTTCAGCAATAAGTGAAACCGAATAAAAAAACGGCAGCCTGCGGGCTGCCGTTTTGTCTTTCAGGCGATTGGTCTTAGCTGGCGCTACTGTTCGCCGCAATGATTTTCGCGACTTTGTCAGCCTGTGCGTTCATTTGCATTTCGCGGTAGGCTTTTTCCATCAGCGGCAGCGCATCGCGCGTGGCTTTCGCATCCGGGAAGTCACGAAGCATCCCTTCCACGCGGTTGACAACAGCAACCCAGGCACCGCGGTCGGTGTAATATTCCGCTACGGAGTAGTCATATTTTGCCAGGCGATCTTTCAGGAAGACCAGGCGTTTGGTGGCATCCGTAACGTACTGGCTTTGCGGATAGCCGCGTACCAATTTAGAGAAGTCATTAAATGCGTCACGGGCATGTTGTGGGTCGCGATCGCTACGATCAACACCAAAGAACCCTTGCAGCGCGCTGTCATCCAGCGCCATATTGGTCAGCCCGCGCATGTACATCACATAATCGATGTTGGGATGCGTTGGGTTCAGACGAATGAAGCGGTCAATTGCGGCCTGAGCAAGCGGCAGATCGGCGTTTTTGTAGTAAGCGTAGATCAGATCCAGTTGCACTTGCTGAGAGTAAGGACCAAACGGATAACGATTATCCAGGGCTTCCAGTTGCGTTATTGCCGCCTTCCAGTTACCGTCTTGCAGTTTTTGCTGGGCAGTCGCGTAGATTTCATTTGGTGGATTATCAGGCACCACTTCCTTTGAACCGGAGCAACCCGCCAAAGCCAGACTCAACGTGGCGGCTGCCACCAGATATTTCATGCGCGTCATGACGTTTAGACTTTCCTCAGAATGTTAATGCGGGAGATTCTTTATTCCTGCTCCCGACTAAGACCAGCTACAATAGCACACTATATTAAACGGCAAAGCCGTAAAACCCAACGTTAACGAAGAAGCTGTATATGGCACAACGAGTACAACTCACCGCAACGGTATCCGAGAACCAGCTCGGTCAACGCTTAGATCAGGCTTTGGCCGAATTGTTCCCTGATTATTCACGTTCGCGTATAAAAGAATGGATTCTCGACCAGCGCGTGCTGGTCAACGGCAGCGTCAGCGACAAGCCGAAAGAGAAAGTGTTGGGCGGCGAAAGCATTGCCATCAATGCTGAAATTGAAGAAGAAGCCCGTTTTGAACCGCAAGATATTCCGTTAAATATCGTTTATGAAGATGACGACATTATCGTTATCAACAAGCCTCGTGATTTGGTGGTGCATCCCGGAGCCGGTAACCCTGACGGTACGGTGCTGAACGCATTGCTGCATTACTATCCGCCTATCGCCGATGTTCCGCGTGCAGGGATTGTGCACCGTCTGGACAAAGACACCACCGGTTTGATGGTGGTCGCAAAAACGGTGCCGGCGCAAACGCGGCTGGTGGAGTCCTTGCAACTGCGTGAAATCACACGTGAGTATGAAGCGGTTGCTATTGGTCACATGACTTCGGGGGGCACTGTTGAAGAACCGATCAGCCGTCACCCAACGAAGCGTACGCATATGTCCGTGCATCCGATGGGGAAACCGGCGGTCACGCATTACCGCATCATGGAGCATTTCCGCATACATACACGCTTGCGTTTGCGTCTGGAAACCGGCCGTACGCACCAGATCCGTGTGCATATGTCGCATATCACGCATCCGCTGGTGGGTGATCAACTGTACGGTGGTCGTCCGCGTCCGCCAAAAGGGGCCTCGGAAGCGTTTATTGAGGCACTGCGTAAGTTCGATCGCCAGGCTTTGCACGCCACCATGTTGCGTCTTTATCACCCGATCAGCGGTATTGAGATGGAGTGGCATGCGCCGATCCCGCAGGATATGGTCGATCTTATCGACGCGATGCGCGCTGATTTTGAATTGCATAAGGATGAAGTGGCCTGGTTATGACCAAACTGATCCGCCCGGACTGGCCGCAACCCAAGAATGTTGCAGCCTGTAGCTCGACACGTATTGGTGGCGTTAGCCTGCCGCCTTATGACTCCCTGAATCTCGGTGCACATTGCGGTGACGATCTCCTTCTGGTGGAGGAAAACCGTAAGCGCATGTTTGCGGAAGGTGGTTTACCGTCTAAACCTGTGTGGCTTGAACAGGTGCACGGCACCGATGTGCTGAAACTCAACGGTGAGCCTTATACCTCGAAGCGGGCGGATGCCTCCTACAGTAACACCCCGGGTACCGTTTGTGCGGTGATGACTGCTGACTGTCTGCCGGTTCTCTTTTGTAATCGCGAAGGAACGGAAGTTGCCGCTGCGCATGCGGGGTGGCGTGGTTTATGCGCGGGTATACTGGAAGAGACGGTCGCGTGTTTTGCTGATAAGCCGGAAAATGTGCTGGCGTGGTTTGGTCCGGCGATTGGCCCGCAAGCCTTTGAAGTTGGCCCGGAAGTCAGGGAGGCGTTTATGGCCCATGATCCCCGTGCTGATGACGCCTTTCGCCCGGTTGGGGAAAAGTTTTTTGCGGATATCTACCAGCTTGCGCGCCAGCGGTTGGCAAGCGCAGGCGTGGAGCATGTGTTTGGCGGCGATCGCTGTACTTTTAGCCAACCGGAGGATTTTTTCTCCTATCGCCGGGACAAGGTCACCGGGCGTATGGCAAGTTTCATTTGGCTGATATAACCTAACGAATCAAGACGATCCAGTACGCGTAAGTTTTCTTTCGCATAATTCAGGTCATTCACCTTGAATAATTGAGGGATGACCTCATTTAATCTCCAGTAGCAATTTTGACCTGTTATGGGAGGAGTTATGCGTCTGGATCGTCTTACTAATAAATTCCAGCTTGCTCTTGCCGATGCCCAGTCGCTCGCACTGGGGCAAGACAACCAATTTATCGAACCTCTTCATTTAATGAGCGCCTTGCTGAACCAGGAAGGGGGTTCGATTCATCCTTTATTGACCTCTGCCGGCGTGAACGCTGGCCAGTTACGTACCGCCATTGAACAGGCGTTAAGCCGCTTACCGCAGGTGGAAGGCACCGGCGGCGATGTGCAGCCTTCTCAGGATCTGGTTCGTATGCTTAATCTTTGCGACAAACTGGCGCAAAAGCGGGGTGACAACTTTATTTCGTCAGAACTTTTTGTTCTGGCTGCGCTTGATTCACGTGGCACGCTAACTGATTTGCTGAAATCCGCTGGTGCAACAACCGCCAATGTGACTCAGGCGATAGATCAAATGCGTGGGGGAGAAAACGTGAACGATCAGGGGGCCGAAGACCAACGTCAGGCCTTGAAAAAATTCACTGTCGATCTGACCGAGCGCGCCGAACAAGGCAAGCTCGATCCGGTTATCGGTCGTGATGAAGAGATCCGCCGTACTATTCAGGTACTGCAGCGCCGGACGAAAAACAACCCGGTATTGATTGGTGAGCCAGGCGTTGGTAAGACTGCCATCGTTGAAGGTTTGGCGCAGCGTATCGTCAATGGCGAAGTACCGGAAGGGCTGAAAGGGCGTCGCGTGCTGTCGCTGGACATGGGGGCGCTCGTTGCCGGGGCAAAATACCGCGGTGAGTTCGAAGAGCGTTTAAAAGGCGTGCTTAACGATCTGGCGAAACAAGAAGGCAACGTCATCCTGTTTATTGACGAACTTCACACGATGGTGGGCGCAGGGAAAGCCGACGGGGCGATGGACGCCGGTAACATGTTGAAACCTGCGCTGGCGCGTGGTGAACTTCATTGTGTGGGGGCAACCACACTGGATGAATATCGTCAGTTTATTGAAAAAGATGCTGCGCTGGAACGTCGTTTCCAGAAAGTGTTGGTCGCAGAACCTTCGGTGGAAGATACCATTGCCATCTTGCGTGGTCTGAAAGAGCGTTATGAATTGCACCATCACGTGCAGATCACTGACCCGGCGATTGTGGCGGCGGCAACGCTGTCACACCGTTATATTGCCGATCGCCAGTTGCCGGACAAAGCCATTGACTTGATTGATGAAGCTGCATCAAGCATCCGTATGCAGATTGACTCGAAACCGGAAGAGCTGGATCGTCTTGATCGCCGTATTATTCAGCTCAAGCTGGAACAGCGGGCGCTGATGAAAGAGTCAGATGAAGCCAGTAAAAAGCGTCTCGACATGCTTAATGAAGAGCTGGAGGATAAAGAACGCCAGTACTCAACTTTAGAAGAAGAGTGGAAGGCCGAAAAAGCGTCGCTTTCCGGAACGCAGACCATCAAATCGGAGCTGGAGCAGGCGAAAATTGCGATGGAACAGGCGCGCCGTAATGGTGACCTGGGGCGTATGTCGGAATTGCAGTACGGTAAAATTCCGGCGCTCGAAAAACAGCTGGCTGCGGCTACACAGGCGGAAGGCAAAACCATGCGTTTGTTACGTAACCGCGTAACCGATGCGGAAATCGCTGAAGTACTGGCGCGTTGGACCGGTATTCCGGTGGCGCGGATGATGGAAGGCGAACGCGAAAAATTGCTGCGCATGGAGCATGATCTGCATCATCGGGTGATTGGTCAGGATGAAGCCGTTGAAGCGGTATCGAATGCGATCCGCCGCAGCCGTGCGGGGTTGTCAGATCCTAATCGCCCGATTGGCTCGTTCCTGTTCCTTGGGCCAACCGGGGTGGGGAAAACCGAGTTGTGCAAAACGCTGGCGAATTTTATGTTCGACAGTGACGATGCGATGGTGCGTATCGATATGTCCGAATTTATGGAAAAACACTCCGTCTCACGTCTGGTGGGGGCGCCTCCGGGATATGTCGGCTACGAAGAGGGCGGTTACCTGACCGAAGCGGTGCGTCGTCGCCCTTACTCCGTCATCCTGCTGGATGAAGTGGAAAAAGCGCACCCGGATGTGTTCAACATCTTATTGCAAGTACTGGATGACGGGCGATTGACGGATGGGCAAGGCAGAACCGTGGATTTCCGTAATACGGTGGTCATTATGACATCTAACCTGGGTTCTGACCTGATTCAGGAGCGTTTTGGCGATCTTGATTATGGTCATATGAAAGAACTGGTATTGGGTGTCGTTAGCCAGAATTTCCGCCCTGAATTCATTAACCGTATTGATGAGGTGGTTGTGTTTCATCCTCTGGGTGAAAAACATATTGCTTCTATTGCGCAGATCCAACTGCAACGTTTGTACAAACGCCTGGAAGAACGTGGCTATACGGTGACGATTTCTGAAGAAGCGCTGAAACTGCTGAGTGCGAATGGTTACGATCCAGTGTATGGGGCTCGTCCGCTGAAACGCGCCATCCAGCAGCAAATCGAGAACCCGCTTGCGCAGCAAATTCTCTCCGGTGAGCTGATTCCGGGGAAAACGGTTGAGCTGGTAGTGAAAAACAATCGTATTGTGGCAGTGCAGTAAGTCACAAATATAAGAAAACGGGCCCTGCGGGGCTCGTTTTTGTTGTCACCCCTAAACCACCTCCTGGGGAGGTGGTGATTGATCCTGTAAGGCTATAGCCTGAAGAATGCCCATGCCGGAATATCTCTGCTTACTCACCACAAGTAAAAGGAGACAAACCGACATGGGGCTTTACAGGAGTTCATCACATGTATATTGGCGTTGTAAATACCACATAGTCTGGACGCCTAAGTACCGTTTCAGAATCCTGAAAGATAAGTTGGGCAAGGAACTTTACAGGACAATCTACATTCTCTGCGGAATAAAGGATTGTGAGGTTCTGGAGCTAAATGTTCAGCCAGATCATGTACATCTGGTCGTAATAGTCCCGCCGAAAATCTCGATATCAACTCTAATGGGGCATCTGAAAGGTCGCAGCGCAATCAGACTCTACAATCGTTTCCCACACATAAGAAAGAAGCTATGGGGCAACCACTTTTGGTCACGTGGCTACTTTGTAGATACTGTCGTTGTGAACGAGGAAATTATCAGACGATATGTGAGGCATCAGGAGAAAACGGAACAAATACATGAACAGCAAATGGAATTGCTAGAGTAGTAAGCGGAAAGTGACAATAGCCCCCCTTACAGGGGGCATTCTCAAAAGCCACCTTCTAAGAAGGTGGTCTTTTACTTAAAAACCAAGCAAAAATTCACCTTCTTCAGTGGTTTTGCCTGGAAAGTGAGCGAACGGTAACTTTTTTTAAATTAGGGGTTGTCAGCCGGAATTAACTCCCTATAATGCGCCACCACTGACACGGCACAACGGCAAACACACCGGCCTGTCAGGTGAAGAATTCTGAAAATATTCAGTTGACTTCGCAGCGGGAAAGCGTAATATGCACACCCCGCGCCGCAGCGAAAACACAGCGGCACTGCTCTTTAACAATTTATCAGACAATCTGTGTGGGCACTCAAAGTGACATGGATTCTTGACGTCCACGGACGCTAAATGAATACCAAGTCTCACGAGTGAACACGTAATTCATTACGAAGTTTAATTCGATGAGCATCAAACTTTTAAATTGAAGAGTTTGATCATGGCTCAGATTGAACGCTGGCGGCAGGCCTAACACATGCAAGTCGAACGGTAGCACAGAGAGCTTGCTCTCGGGTGACGAGTGGCGGACGGGTGAGTAATGTCTGGGAAACTGCCTGATGGAGGGGGATAACTACTGGAAACGGTAGCTAATACCGCATAACGTCGCAAGACCAAAGAGGGGGACCTTCGGGCCTCTTGCCATCAGATGTGCCCAGATGGGATTAGCTAGTAGGTGGGGTAACGGCTCACCTAGGCGACGATCCCTAGCTGGTCTGAGAGGATGACCAGCCACACTGGAACTGAGACACGGTCCAGACTCCTACGGGAGGCAGCAGTGGGGAATATTGCACAATGGGCGCAAGCCTGATGCAGCCATGCCGCGTGTATGAAGAAGGCCTTCGGGTTGTAAAGTACTTTCAGCGGGGAGGAAGGTGTTGTGGTTAATAACCACAGCAATTGACGTTACCCGCAGAAGAAGCACCGGCTAACTCCGTGCCAGCAGCCGCGGTAATACGGAGGGTGCAAGCGTTAATCGGAATTACTGGGCGTAAAGCGCACGCAGGCGGTCTGTCAAGTCGGATGTGAAATCCCCGGGCTCAACCTGGGAACTGCATTCGAAACTGGCAGGCTGGAGTCTCGTAGAGGGAGGTAGAATTCCAGGTGTAGCGGTGAAATGCGTAGAGATCTGGAGGAATACCGGTGGCGAAGGCGGCCTCCTGGACGAAGACTGACGCTCAGGTGCGAAAGCGTGGGGAGCAAACAGGATTAGATACCCTGGTAGTCCACGCTGTAAACGATGTCGATTTGGAGGTTGTGCCCTTGAGGCGTGGCTTCCGGAGCTAACGCGTTAAATCGACCGCCTGGGGAGTACGGCCGCAAGGTTAAAACTCAAATGAATTGACGGGGGCCCGCACAAGCGGTGGAGCATGTGGTTTAATTCGATGCAACGCGAAGAACCTTACCTGGTCTTGACATCCACAGAACTTGGCAGAGATGCCTTGGTGCCTTCGGGAACTGTGAGACAGGTGCTGCATGGCTGTCGTCAGCTCGTGTTGTGAAATGTTGGGTTAAGTCCCGCAACGAGCGCAACCCTTATCCTTTGTTGCCAGCGGTCCGGCCGGGAACTCAAAGGAGACTGCCAGTGATAAACTGGAGGAAGGTGGGGATGACGTCAAGTCATCATGGCCCTTACGACCAGGGCTACACACGTGCTACAATGGCGCATACAAAGAGAAGCGACCTCGCGAGAGCAAGCGGACCTCATAAAGTGCGTCGTAGTCCGGATTGGAGTCTGCAACTCGACTCCATGAAGTCGGAATCGCTAGTAATCGTGGATCAGAATGCCACGGTGAATACGTTCCCGGGCCTTGTACACACCGCCCGTCACACCATGGGAGTGGGTTGCAAAAGAAGTAGGTAGCTTAACCTTCGGGAGGGCGCTTACCACTTTGTGATTCATGACTGGGGTGAAGTCGTAACAAGGTAACCGTAGGGGAACCTGCGGTTGGATCACCTCCTTACCTTAAAGAACCTGCCTTTGCAGTGCTCACACAGATTGTCTGATGAAAAGAAAGAAGCAAGGCGTCTTGCGATTGAGACTTCAGTGTCCCCTTCGTCTAGAGGCCCAGGACACCGCCCTTTCACGGCGGTAACAGGGGTTCGAATCCCCTAGGGGACGCCACTTGCTGGTTTGTGAGTGAAAGTCACCGGCCACCGTATCTCAAAACTGACTCACGAGTCATGTTTGAGATATTTGCTCTTTAAAAATCTGGATCAAGCTGAAAATTGAAACACAGAGCAGTGCAAACTGTTCTGCGAGTCTCTCAAATTTTCGCAACTGAGGATGTTTCACGAAACATCTTCGGGTTGTGAGGTTAAGCGACCAAGCGTACACGGTGGATGCCCTGGCAGTCAGAGGCGATGAAGGACGTGCTAATCTGCGAAAAGCGCCGGTAAGGTGATATGAACCGTTATAACCGGCGATGTCCGAATGGGGAAACCCAGTGTGATTCGTCACACTATCATTAACTGAATCCATAGGTTAATGAGGCGAACCGGGGGAACTGAAACATCTAAGTACCCCGAGGAAAAGAAATCAACCGAGATTCCCCCAGTAGCGGCGAGCGAACGGGGAGGAGCCCAGAGCCAGAATCAGCTTGTGTGTTAGTGGAAGCGTCTGGAAAGTCGCGCGATACAGGGTGACAGCCCCGTACACAAAAACGCACAGGTTGTGAGCTCGATGAGTAGGGCGGGACACGTGGTATCCTGTCTGAATATGGGGGGACCATCCTCCAAGGCTAAATACTCCTGACTGACCGATAGTGAACCAGTACCGTGAGGGAAAGGCGAAAAGAACCCCGGCGAGGGGAGTGAAAAAGAACCTGAAACCGTGTACGTACAAGCAGTGGGAGCACCCTCTGGGGTGTGACTGCGTACCTTTTGTATAATGGGTCAGCGACTTATATTCTGTAGCAAGGTTAACCGAATAGGGGAGCCGAAGGGAAACCGAGTCTTAACTGGGCGTTAAGTTGCAGGGTATAGACCCGAAACCCGGTGATCTAGCCATGGGCAGGTTGAAGGTTGGGTAACACTAACTGGAGGACCGAACCGACTAATGTTGAAAAATTAGCGGATGACTTGTGGCTGGGGGTGAAAGGCCAATCAAACCGGGAGATAGCTGGTTCTCCCCGAAAGCTATTTAGGTAGCGCCTCGTGAATTCATCTCCGGGGGTAGAGCACTGTTTCGGCTAGGGGGCCATCCCGGCTTACCAACCCGATGCAAACTGCGAATACCGGAGAATGTTATCACGGGAGACACACGGCGGGTGCTAACGTCCGTCGTGAAGAGGGAAACAACCCAGACCGCCAGCTAAGGTCCCAAAGTCATGGTTAAGTGGGAAACGATGTGGGAAGGCCCAGACAGCCAGGATGTTGGCTTAGAAGCAGCCATCATTTAAAGAAAGCGTAATAGCTCACTGGTCGAGTCGGCCTGCGCGGAAGATGTAACGGGGCTAAACCATGCACCGAAGCTGCGGCAGCGACACGAATGTGTTGTTGGGTAGGGGAGCGTTCTGTAAGCCTGCGAAGGTGTGCTGTGAGGCATGCTGGAGGTATCAGAAGTGCGAATGCTGACATAAGTAACGATAAAGCGGGTGAAAAGCCCGCTCGCCGGAAGACCAAGGGTTCCTGTCCAACGTTAATCGGGGCAGGGTGAGTCGACCCCTAAGGCGAGGCCGAAAGGCGTAGTCGATGGGAAACAGGTTAATATTCCTGTACTTGGTGTTACTGCGAAGGGGGGACGGAGAAGGCTATGTCATCCGGGCGACGGTTGTCCCGGTTTAAGCGTGCAGGTGTGTGTTCCAGGTAAATCCGGTTCACTTTAACACTGAGGCGTGATGACGAGGCACTACGGTGCTGAAGTGACAAATGCCCTGCTTCCAGGAAAAGCCTCTAAGCTCCAGGTAACACGAAATCGTACCCCAAACCGACACAGGTGGTCAGGTAGAGAATACCAAGGCGCTTGAGAGAACTCGGGTGAAGGAACTAGGCAAAATGGTGCCGTAACTTCGGGAGAAGGCACGCTGATATGTAGGTGAAGCGGTTTACCCGTGGAGCTGAAATCAGTCGAAGATACCAGCTGGCTGCAACTGTTTATTAAAAACACAGCACTGTGCAAACACGAAAGTGGACGTATACGGTGTGACGCCTGCCCGGTGCCGGAAGGTTAATTGATGGGGTTATCCGTAAGGAGAAGCTCTTGATCGAAGCCCCGGTAAACGGCGGCCGTAACTATAACGGTCCTAAGGTAGCGAAATTCCTTGTCGGGTAAGTTCCGACCTGCACGAATGGCGTAATGATGGCCAGGCTGTCTCCACCCGAGACTCAGTGAAATTGAACTCGCTGTGAAGATGCAGTGTACCCGCGGCAAGACGGAAAGACCCCGTGAACCTTTACTATAGCTTGACACTGAACATTGAGCCTTGATGTGTAGGATAGGTGGGAGGCTTTGAAGCGTGGACGCCAGTCTGCGTGGAGCCAACCTTGAAATACCACCCTTTAATGTTTGATGTTCTAACGTGGACCCGTGAACCGGGTTGCGGACAGTGTCTGGTGGGTAGTTTGACTGGGGCGGTCTCCTCCTAAAGCGTAACGGAGGAGCACGAAGGTCAGCTAATCCTGGTCGGACATCAGGAGGTTAGTGCAATGGCATAAGCTGGCTTGACTGCGAGCGTGACGGCGCGAGCAGGTGCGAAAGCAGGTCATAGTGATCCGGTGGTTCTGAATGGAAGGGCCATCGCTCAACGGATAAAAGGTACTCCGGGGATAACAGGCTGATACCGCCCAAGAGTTCATATCGACGGCGGTGTTTGGCACCTCGATGTCGGCTCATCACATCCTGGGGCTGAAGTAGGTCCCAAGGGTATGGCTGTTCGCCATTTAAAGTGGTACGCGAGCTGGGTTTAGAACGTCGTGAGACAGTTCGGTCCCTATCTGCCGTGGGCGCTGGAGAATTGAGGGGGGCTGCTCCTAGTACGAGAGGACCGGAGTGGACGCATCACTGGTGTTCGGGTTGTCATGCCAATGGCACTGCCCGGTAGCTAAATGCGGAAGAGATAAGTGCTGAAAGCATCTAAGCACGAAACTTGCCCCGAGATGAGTTCTCCCTGAGACTTTGAGTCTCCTGAAGGAACGTTGAAGACGACGACGTTGATAGGCCGGGTGTGTAAGCGCAGCGATGCGTTGAGCTAACCGGTACTAATGAACCGTGAGGCTTAACCTTACAACGCCGAAGATGTTTTGGCGGAAGAGAGACAATAATCAGCCTGATACAGATTAGATTGACAGACCGGAAGGTGTGTTGATGACAGAATTTGCCTGGCGGCACTAGCGCGGTGGTCCCACCTGACCCCATGCCGAACTCAGAAGTGAAACGCCGTAGCGCCGATGGTAGTGTGGGGTCTCCCCATGCGAGAGTAGGGAACTGCCAGGCATCAAATAAAGCAGAAGGCCCAGTCGGAAGACTGGGCCTTTTTGCTATTCACCCCACCCGGGCTATATTCTGAATTCCTTACCCAGCTAAGCGAAAATGTGATTTAACTCACTATTTATTTATAACAAATATGCAACATTTCATTTTTTGCATATCAGTGAGTTAAGGATGCTTACTGTGTACACCTCACCACGTGCACATCTCATCAATAGCTCAGGCAGGAGTATCATTACAATGGCTGACAGCAGTATGACAACACATGAATCGCTCACCAGCAGCGATACCCGGCGTCGGGTATGGGCGATCATTGGTGCCTCATCAGGTAACCTGGTAGAATGGTTTGACTTCTATGTTTATTCCTTTTGCTCTCTCTACTTCGCACATATTTTTTTCCCTGCCGGAAACACTACCACTCAGTTACTGCAAACAGCCGGAGTATTTGCCGCTGGCTTTCTGATGAGGCCCATTGGCGGCTGGTTGTTTGGTCGCATCGCTGACCGGCACGGTCGTAAAACATCCATGCTGATTTCAGTGTGCATGATGTGTCTGGGATCGCTGGTGATCGCCTGCCTGCCGGGCTATGAGACCATTGGAACCTGGGCACCTGCATTATTGTTGCTGGCTCGTTTGTTTCAGGGATTGTCAGTGGGGGGAGAATATGGAACCAGTGCAACTTACATGAGCGAAGTGGCAGTTGAAGGGCGGAAAGGCTTTTACGCCTCGTTTCAGTACGTCACTCTGATTGGCGGGCAGTTACTGGCATTGCTGGTTGTTGTGATATTGCAGCAGGTTCTGGAGGAAGAAGCGCTTCGCGCCTGGGGTTGGCGTATTCCCTTTGCTCTCGGAGCTGCTCTGGCTATCGTCGCTCTATGGTTGCGTCGTCAGTTGGATGAAACTTCGCAGCAGGAAGTGCGTGCGCTAAAAGAAGCTGGTTCGCTAAAAGGGTTATGGCGCAATCGCAAAGCCTTCATTATGGTGCTGGGTTTTACGGCTGGGGGCTCGCTCACGTTCTATACCTTCACGACCTATATGCAGAAGTACCTGGTGAACACTGCCGGGATGCATGCCAATGTCGCCAGCGTGATTATGACGGTCGCGCTGTTTGTCTTTATGCTGATCCAACCGCTTATCGGCGCTCTGTCTGATCGGATTGGTCGCCGTACCTCGATGCTGATCTTTGGTGGTCTTGCCACAGTGTGCACGGTACCCATCCTCAGTGCACTGCACAGTGTAACGTCCCCCTATGCTGCATTCGTACTGGTTATGCTGGCTTTAGTGATCGCCAGTTTCTATACCTCAATCAGCGGGATCCTGAAAGCCGAGATGTTCCCTGCTCAGGTTCGTGCACTTGGCGTCGGTCTATCCTATGCAGTGGCAAACGCTCTCTTTGGCGGTTCGGCGGAATATGTCGCGCTGTCACTGAAATCGATTGGGTTTGAAACGGCTTTCTTCTGGTACGTTACTCTGATGGGCGCGTTGGCATTTCTGGTCTCTTTGATGCTACACCGTAAAGGAAAAGGCATTCGCCTTTAATGTCTGGCCAGTTGCCACACGGTATAACCCGTTGTGGCGCCAGCAACATCCCAGGCAAAATCTTTCCAGCTCCAGCCGCTTCCCGCCGGGCGGCTGTCCCACAACTCTTTTGATGCTCCCAGGCTAACAGAAAACATCAGCCCAAAGATTGCACTTCGATCGCGGCTGATCCCCTGATGCTGTGCGACTTCATTACCTGCAGCAGAGAGCATAGCGGAGCCGAGGAAATGCTGTGCTTTATCCTGCCCGCTCCAGTTGTCATTCGCCATATGACTGCATCCCGTCAACAGCAGTGAACCGAACAGCACAATATATTTCATTAGCAAAGCCTGAAAAAAAGCCCCGTGCGATAACGGGGCCTCGGTTTAAAGAATACGACTGATTAACTTGTCAATACGGATACGGCGTAACCGGCGAATCAGCTTACGCACTTTTACCGGGTAGTCGGCAATGCTTTGCAGATCGCGATAGTGGTTAACGACCGTCGTATGCCTGCGAATAAGCTCCAGCTCTTTATCGCGCTGCGCTGCCAGCTCGTGCTTCGGATCGTGGATAAGCACCGCGTTTTCGAGATCGAGTCGCCATGCGCGCGGGTTCAGGTTATTACCTGTCAGCAGAATCCACTCATCATCAACCCACATGCCTTTCAGATGGTAACTGTTATCGTCATCTTTCCACAGACGCACCACCAACTGTTCGGTATTCACGTAATACTGCAGTCGGCTCAGGAAACGGCGCAGGTTAATCTCATAAAGATAAGGCAGTGCACCGATGATTTTAAACGGCTGATCTTCTGGAATAAAAAAGTCGTTGGCAGTTTTGTCGCCGACAATAATTTCGACTTTTTTGCCTTCGCGCAGGAGCTGAATGATATTACGCACCAGTACCGCCGGCAGATTGAAGTACGGCGTACAAATAGTCAGTTTGTGTTCCGCACACGGCATCAGGTGAAAGATCGTTTTATTCAGCAGGCTGGATTTTCCCAGGCCGACCAACGGTGTTACCGCGAGCTGTTCGTTATCGGCATCGCCCTGAAAATGAAACGAGGCATCGCGCAGCTCCTGGCGAAACTGGCGAATATCGTTTTTGATTTCCGGACTTTTCGGGCGTTGAGGATTGTCCAGCCGATTCACGCCGCGCCCCTGCACCAGGTTCTGAACGACCCAGTTTTGCATGACATCGGCCATCTGTGGATTGCGGATCAGCTGATAGCGATCGTAACGGTATTTATCGTGCTGATGCAGGTAAACATCATTGAGGCTGGCGCCACTGTAGAGCACGCAGTCATCAATAATAAACCCTTTAAAGTGGAGAACGCCAAGTGCTTCACGGGTATTTACCGGTACGCCGTAAACGGGAACCGAAACGCCGGCGTTTTCTTGCGCCATGCGACAATACCAGTCGGCATTCGTGTTTGACGCTGCGGCACCGATGCGACCACGCTGGGCGCGATGCCAGTCAACGAGCACACACACATCCAGTTCAGGACGTTGGCGTTTTGCTTCATACAGTGCGTTCAGAATTCCTTTCCCACCATCATCCTGTTCAAGATACAGGGCAATGATATAGATTCGGTGCGTTGCGCTGGCTATCCTGGCAAGCAGCGTTTCTCTGAAATCCGCAGGCGAGTAGAAAAAGGCTACATCATCCGCTGACTGAGAAATCTTGGGTAGTTGGGCAAGGTGTTGTTGATGTTTATTACGCTTAAATTTTGACAACATCACAGTGCGTTTCTTCTCTGTTTATTGAAGGGTCTTCTGTACCATGCAGACGACATAAGCGGACAATAATAACACCGAGCCCGCTAAAGTGGTCAACATTTCCAGTACCTTACTCAGGATTCTTCCGTCTGCGTCAGAGGGAGCGACAAGCCCACAATCCCATCTTCCAGCTGAACATCGACATCAAATCCCAGTTTTCGCGCCAGCGTTACCATGCCGCGATTATTCGGCATAGTAATACCATTCAAGCGCTTAAGTCCGTGATCTCGCGTATAACTGATCAGCTTTTCCAGCAGACGCCGCCCAAGACCCAGCCCTTTCAAATCAGAGCGTACCAGCACGGCGAATTCCGCATCGATGTTATCCGGATCGGAGATTGCACGCGTAACGCCAAGGATCTCTTCGCCTTCATTCGTACGACGCACTGCAACAAATGCCATTTCCCGATCGTAGTCGATTTGCGTCATATTCGCTAAATCATCATGGGTAAATTCATTGATCTCGCTGAAATAGCGGTAATAGAGATCCTCTTTAGTCACCTGCGCGATAAATTGCTGTAAGTGCGGCTCATCTTCAGGAAGAATCGGGCGGAACAGGCACTTTTCGCCGTTTTTCATTTCCACCTGCTCTTCCAGATGCTGTGGATAAGGGCGAATGGCAAGACGCGTTTCGCCATTCCCCTCAAAGGGGGCGACAGTCATGGTGACATCCAGCGCGATAAACTCGCTGCCGGACGCCAGCAACGGGTGAATATCAAGGCGCTCAATCTCCGGGCAATCAACAATCAGGTTCGAAACCTGTACTAAAAACTGGCTCAGACCCGCGATGTCCAGTGCGCGTAATGCACTTCGCCCGTGGATCTTCTTATTTTTGATTGCCTGAATCACCAGATAACGCGCCAGGTTCATATTCAGAGGGGGTAATGCGACAGCCGCCTGATCTTCTGCCCGCCACTCCACGCCACCTTCACCCAACATAATTAACGGACCAAACACCGGATCTTGCTCAACCACCACGCGGAGCTCCTGCGCTCCCGCACGGTTTGCCATGCTCTGCACCTGCAAACCGTGAATGCGAGCCTGTGGCCAGCTCATCTTCACACGATCGATAATGGCATCGGCAGCCTGTTGCACCTCTTTGGCGGTACGCAAATAGAGCATCACCCCCTGAACTTCCGATTTATGCGGAATATCAGGGGAGCGGAGTTTTAAGGCCACCGGATAACCGATTTTTTCGGCTATATGCACTGCTTCCGCGCTGTCACCCGCAATCCAGGTCGGTAAGGTCTGTAAACCCCAGGCGCGTAAAATAGGCTGTACTTCATGGGTGTCGAGCGTTGTGGCGCCATCGGCAATAGCCTGACGCAGCAGCTTATATGCCTCGGCGGTATCGGCTGTCTGGCTGAGTGGGAGAGCGGGCGTTTCGCGCAATTGCTTCTGGTTCCGGCGGTACTCCACCATATGCATAAACGCCGTGATAGCCCCCTCCGGCGTCCGGTAGGTCGGCAGCCCGGCTTCGCTGAACAGACGCCGCGCATCTTGCGAGGAGAACTCCCCACACCAGTTGGTCAGGACGGTGACATACTTTCCGCGCGGGTGCTTTTTCAGGGCGTCGATCAGCGCCTGCGCGCTTTCGCTACCCGGCGCTGTCGCACTCGGTGAGTGGATCACCATCAGCGCATCGTAATCCTGGCTTTCCAGCAAAACCGTCAACGCAGAGACATAGCGTTCATTACTGGCGTCGTCACGCAAATCCAGCGGGTTGCTCACATTGACATATTCCGGCAATACCGCGCGAAGCTGCGCCAGCGTTTCTTCACTCAGCGTTGCCAGCTTGCCGTTACGTGACCATAGCTCATCGAGCGCCAGCGCAGCCGGCGCTGCGCCATTACTGATAATCATCAAACGCTCACCCCGCAGCGGACGCATATGACTAAGCGTCTCGACGGCGGAAAACAACTCATGCGTATCCTGTACGCGCAATAACCCAGCACGCTGGATAGCGGCATCCCAGGCCGGATCAAGCCCGGCGTGCACGTTCAGTAAACGTTGCGCAGCCGGACTGCGTCCGCTTTTAATCACCAGGATAGGCTTATTACGTGATGCGCTACGTGCAGCGGAGACAAAACGCCGGGCATCGCTAAGATGCTCCAGATAAAGCAGGATCGCACTGGTTTTACTGTCCCGAGCGAGGAAATCCAGCAGCTCATCGACATCGATATCCAGACTGTCGCCGAGAGCTATAAAGTAGGAGAACCCCATTTCCCGCTGCTGCGCCCAGTCCAGAATGGTATTCGAAACCGCAGCAGACTGAGAAATAAATGCCAGTTTGCCGCGCGTAATCGGCACCGGAGAAAAACTGGCGTTCAATCCTTGCCATGGTGCCAGCAGGCCCAGACTATTTGGACCAAGTAGCCGCATCTGGTAGCGGCTGGCGCAGGCGAGTAAGTCGGCATGCTGCTCAGGAGGCGCAGAAAGAATAATGCAGGTTTTACACCCTTTTTGCCCGAGCGCATCGAGCAGATCGAGGTTGCGCCGGGCATGGGTACAAAGTACTGCCAGGTCAGGGGTAAAAGGCAGACTGGCGACATCCGGCCAGGCAAGAACACCGAGTACCGCTTTATATGCAGGGGTAACCGGCAGCACCGGCCCGGCAAAACCGCCGGCCAACAGATTGCGCATCATCAGAAAACCGGCGCGATCCGGTTTCATCGATGCGCCCACCACGGCGATCGATTTGGGACGCAATAACGCTTCCAGCCCTCGTTGGCTCATACCGGCCTCCTGAAAAGAGTGACCTGATGATATTAAACGCTTTCTGCTTCGTTTGCTGTGATGGCGGATGGATGATGCGGTTTACCCGCGAGGTAACGTTCGCGAAACAGGGTGAAATGGTCCCCCAGCGCTTGCGCGGCGACATTATCATTCGCCAGATCCAGTAAAGCGATCGCCACTTCTGCGGTGCAATATTGATCGTCAGCATGTGCTTCACGCAAGCGATAGGCCGAAACCCGCGACAAATCCACAGAAATGACCGGCAGTGCATCCAGGTAAGGGCTTTTGCGGAACATTTTACGCGCCTCCGTCCAGGTGCCGTCCAGCATAATAAACAGCGGCGGTTTACCTGGTGGCGGTGCGCTCAGCACCTGGCGCTCACTGCCAGCATAAGAGGACGGAAAGACCACCATGGGCTGATATTCGTCACTGGCGCAGAGATCGATTAGCGCTTGCGGCGGCTCGGTACGCGACCACTGAAACGCCAGAGTATCGGGTAAAACATCGGCGATCAGACGCCCGGTATTGCTGGGTTTCATGGGTTCGGTATCAAACATTACCAGGCAAAAACGGCTACGGGCAGCAGCAGGTTTGAGGGTATCGCACAGGCATTGCCGCTGTGGCAACAGGCAGCGTTGACAGCGACGGATGCGGTTACCTCGCGCCAGAAATGGGCGCGTGGCGCGGGCAAGGCGCTCAGCGCGAAGTTGAAGAACGGCGTTATCAGTCATCAGGAATGCACAGGAAAAACGCCATTGTCGCAGAGGTCAAAACGGGGCACAAGATGCGCCCCGGCAGGATCAGAGTGATTCGTTGAGCCAGTTATCAAACGGTGCTTTTGGCATTGCGCCGCTCAGCATGTCGACTACTTCACCTTTTTTGAACAACATGATGGTGGGGATACTACGAATGCGGAAACGCGCGCTTAGCTCACGTTCGGCTTCGGTATTCACTTTGACAAAACGCACTTTACCGCTGCGCTCTTCCGCAACGTCTTCAAAGATTGGCGCAAAGTTACGGCACGGGCCGCACCATGGCGCCCAGAAATCCACCACGACGGGCAGATCGTCTTTCAGCAGTTTATCCAGTGTTTCGCCAGTGGCATTAATGACATCGCCGTCGAACAGCTCATGTCCACAGCGCCCGCATTTCGCGCCGTCGTTCATTCTGTCTTCAGGAATGCGGTTCAATGCCTGGCAGCTTGCACATACGGTATTCATAACTAACCTCAGGGAAGCGGTGGTACAACGCGGCTTTCACCGGTATGTTTCTTCAATGTTACATATTATTAATAAGAAGGTTTCACACGACAATGCGATTTATTCAATGAGTACAATAGTCGATAGCTTTTGTACGAAGTAATGGCTAAGCGCAAGGACATCAGGTAATCTGCGCGCTTCGCGCAGCGCTGGTGGAGAAAAGCATGAACGACGAAAGTAACAACAAAAGCGGCAAGGTCAAAGTGATGTATGTCCGCAGTGATGATGATTCCGATAAACGTGGCTATAACCCGCGCACCGGGAAAGGGCCAGCGCGTTCGGGATCGTCTCGTGCAGATGCAGGCCGTCGCCCAGCCCGTGATGACAGAAGCCGTTCTCAACGTGATGACCGTGGCGGTCGACCACAGCGTGACGATAGAAGCCGTCCATCGCGCGAAGATTTTAGCCGTCAGAGTGATTCTCCGTGGCGCACCGTTTCCCGCGCACCGGGTGATGAAACGCCGGAGAAACCGGATCATGGCGGGATCAGCGGTAAAAGTTTTATCGATCCGGAAGTGCTGCGTCGCCAGCGTGCGGAAGAGACGCGTGTATATGGTGAAAATGCCTGTCAGGCGCTGTTCAGCAGCCGTCCGGATTCCATCGTCCGCGCCTGGTTTGTGCAGAGTGTCACGCCGCGCTTTAAAGAAGCACTGCGCTGGATGGCTGCAAACCGCAAAGCTTATCACGTGGTTGATGATGCTGAGCTGGCGAAAGCCTCCGGCACTGAACATCATGGTGGCGTGTGCTTCCTGATCAAAAAACGCAATGGTTTGAGCGTAGAGAAATGGGTCGCCACCGCGGGGGCTGAGGATTGCGTCCTGGCACTGGAAGAAGTAGGTAACCCGCACAACCTCGGCGCGATTATGCGTAGTTGCGCGCACTTTGGTGTGAAAGGTGTGGTGCTGCAGGATGCGGCAGTGATCGAGTCCGGCGCGGCTGTGCGTACGGCAGAAGGCGGTGCGGAGCACGTTCAGGCGATCACCGGAGAGAGTTTTGTTGATGCGCTTGAAGCGTTCCGCCAGGCCGGTTATGCGCTGGTGACGACCTCCAGCCATAACGGTACACCCCTGTTTAAGGCTGAATTGCCGAAGAAAATAGTGCTGGTGTTAGGGCAGGAGCGCGACGGGTTGTCTGATGCGACGTTGTCCCGTGCCGATCTTAGCGTGTCCATTGACGGTACTGGCAACGTTGAAAGCCTCAACGTTTCTGTGGCGACAGGAGTGTTGCTGGCCGAATGGTGGCGTCAGAACAAAGCGTAACCCGTTGTGTTATTGGCCGGGGAAGGCGTCGCCGCCACCCGGCAAAAGGCCCGGTGGCGTTTGCGCTTACCGGGCCTTCTACATTCTGGTTTACTCACTTTCCGCCGGTAATGTCGGCGTCCAGTCAATCGGTTTCTCACCACGCTGTTCCAGCCACTGATTCGCCAGCACAAAATGATTACAGCCGAAAAAACCGCGATGCGCGGAGAGCGGTGACGGGTGCGGCGCTTTCAATACATGGTGACGTGTTCTGTCGATAATTGCCCCCTTTTTCTGCGCGTGCGAACCCCAAAGTAAAAAGACAACGCCTTCACGATGCTCGTTAATCAAACTGATCACTTTATCGGTGAAGGTTTCCCAGCCCAGGCTGGCGTGGGAGTGCGCCTGGCCCGCGCGTACGGTCAGCACCGTGTTGAGCAGCAACACGCCCTGGCGCGCCCAGCTTTCCAGATAACCGTGTTCCGGGCGGACAAAACCCGGAAGCGTTTTTTCCAACTCTTTATACATATTCAGCAGAGAGGGCGGGATCGCGATGCCAGGCCGTACCGAGAATGCGAGTCCGTGTGCTTGTCCGGGGCCATGGTATGGGTCCTGGCCAAGGATCACCACTTTGACATCGCCAAGCTCGGTGAAGCGAAAAGCGTTAAACACGTCTTTTTGTGGGGGGTAGATGGTGATCCCGGCCTGGCGCTCAGCCGCGACGGTGCTCAGGGTATTGATAAAGTAGGGTTGCTGTTTTTCATCGGCCAGCACGTCATGCCATGTTAAAGAAGTGGTCATCCCGCTCTCCTGCGAAGTTCGTTCCCTTTAGCTTAACTGCTTCTTTCCCCGGAACAAAATTCCCCGCTGCTTCCGGTGCCCTGCCTGTAAAATTTTTTTAAAATTTACAAAAATTTTAAGAGGGAGTGAGTGGCGTAACTTGATATAAAACAAGAAATTCCTGGTATCACCATTTTCACAGTGTGGTTTTTATTGATTTTAATCAAAGAATGCGGATTTCTGGACTGGTATATAAACAATCAGACAACAATGGTTTTACCAATTGGCCGGAAAGATTCCGGTGAAATCAAATATTGTGCCCATGGGAGGCTATTCATGATTACTGGTATCCAGATTACTAAAGCTGCAAATGACAACCTGCTGAACTCGTTCTGGCTGCTCGATAACGAAAAAGGTGAAGCACGCTGCGTATGCGCGAAAGCAGGCTATGCTGAAGATGAAGTGGTTGCTGTTAGCAAGCTCGGCAATATCGAATACCGTGAAATTCCGATGGAAGTGAAACCAGAAGTTCGCGTGGAAGGTGGTCAGCACCTGAATGTGAACGTATTGCGTCGTGAAACTCTGCTCGACGCCGTTGAAAACCCGGATAAATACCCGCAGCTCACCATCCGTGTATCAGGTTATGCTGTGCGTTTTAACTCTTTGACTCCAGAACAGCAGCGCGACGTTATTGCTCGTACTTTTACTGAAAGCCTGTAATTTCAGGTAGTAATAAAAACGCCGGGAAACCCCGGCGTTTTTTTATTCTTCTGTATTCTGCTGTTCAGCAGCTGTGGCGCTTGGCTTACGGCGCTTACCAATGTTTTTGGTATCGCGATGGCGTTGCTTCACGCGCGGCTTCTCTTTTTCTTTCTCTTTTTTCTTCTCTTCACGCTTCGCCAGCGCTTTTTTCGACGGTTTGCCTTTCAGTTTCTCGCTCGGCGTGCGGGTTTTTGCCCTCAGCTCATCAATCACACGGGCTTTCAACGGCTCTTCAATGTAGCGACCAATTTTACCCAGTAACAGGTGATCGTGCGCTTCGACCAGCGAAATCGCGGTGCCTTTACGTCCGGCGCGGGCAGTACGCCCAATGCGGTGCAGATAAATGTCGCCGCTGCGTGGCATATCGAAGTTAAAAACGTGGCTGACATCCGGAATATCAATCCCGCGAGCTGCAACATCGGTCGCAACCAGCACATTGACGCGACCATCGGTCAGGCGTTTGATGGCTTCGTTACGCTTAATTTGCACCATTTCGCCTTCGAGATAGCAGTTATTGATACCGGCTTCACGCAGCCAGTTTGCCAACTCATGCACACGCTCGCGTTTGCGAACAAACACAATAGAGCGGCTTACTTCAGGCTGTTTCAGCAGGTGTACCAGCAGCGCGGTTTTATGCGCCACATCGTCGGCACGGTAGTACCACTGGTGAATTTTCTTACGCTCGCGGGTGGACGGCGTAGCGGAAACTTCCACCGGGTCTTCCAGCAAGCGTTCAGCGAAATCTTTGATCGCATCGCCTTCCAGTGTGGCGGAAAACAGCATGGTTTGCTTACGCCACCGCGTTTCGCCCGCGATATGTTCGATATCCTGCGCGAAGCCCATGTCCAGCATGCGGTCTGCTTCATCAAGGATCAGCGTTTCAACTGCCCGGCAGTCAAAGTTCTCTTCTTTAATATACTGCAACAGGCGGCCAGTGGTTGCGACCACGATATCCTGGTTTTCGCTGAAGACTTCCGCGTGGTTCATATACGCCACGCCACCGGTGATGGTCGCGATATCCAGGTGCGTATTAGCTGCCAGCTCGCGGGCGTGATCGGCAACCTGCATCGCCAGTTCACGGGTTGGCGTGAGGATCAGAATACGCGGCGGGCCAGATTTCTTACGCGGAAAGTCCAGAAGGTGCTGCAACGCAGGCAGCAGATATGCCGCCGTTTTACCGGTGCCGGTAGGCGCGGAACCGAGGACATCACGCCCTTCAAGCGCAGGCGGAATAGCGGCAGCCTGGATGGCGGTCGGGCGTGTAAAACCTTTACTCTGGAGCGCGTCCAGCAGGCTGTCGTCAAGTTCGAGTTCGGAAAAAGTCGTTACAGTCATGATCTACCTCTGTGTGGGGCGCTGATTATAGACGTTACGGCTGCAATCTTCATCTGTTGTCTGCTTATCGCTTTTCCGGGGCTTCGCTTTCACCTATGCTACACCTGTTTTCCGTATTGAGGTTGTAGAGATGTCCCAGCCAAAGGCTCAGTTTCGCCGTGATGGCTTCACGTTCAAAGAATTCTTTGTTGCGCATGACCGTTGCGCCATGAAAGTTGGCACCGATGGCGTGATGTTAGGCGCATGGTCGCCGGTATCGAATGCCCGACATATACTGGATATCGGCACGGGTAGCGGCTTATTGGCACTGATGCTCGCTCAGCGTACGCCACAGACTGTGATGATCGATGCGGTCGAGCTGGACGATCAGGCGGCTGCGCAGGCGCAGGAAAACGTGCAGGCCTCGCCGTGGTCCGGGCGTGTTATTGTGCATACCGCCGATATCCGTCAGTGGAGCAATAAGAATACGGTTCGCTACGATCTGATCGTCAGCAATCCCCCCTATTTTGAGGAAGGCGTAAAATGCGCAACGCCTGAGCGCGACCGTGCACGCTACACCACCTCACTGGATCACCAGGCTCTGCTAGAGATTGCCGCGACACTGATTACCGAAGAAGGCTTTTTCTGCGTCGTGTTGCCAGTGGATGCAGGCGATGCGTTCACCCGCAAAGCGCAGAGCATTGGCTGGCATCTGCGTTTGCGTACGGATGTTGCCGAGACGGAAGGGCGTCTGCCGCACCGCGTGTTACTGGCATACTCTCCGCGTCCGGGGGAGTTTTTTGCCGACCGTTTGGTGATCCGCGGGCCGGATCAGCGCTACTCCGAGAGCTATACCGCGCTGACGCAGGCTTTCTACATATTTATGTAACCGCGCGGCGAGAGCACCGTTGGGCCGGAGTTGGGCAGTAAATCCGGATAGTCCAGCGTGTAATGCAGCCCACGGCTCTCTTTACGCGCCATAGCGCAACGTACAATCAACTCCGCTACCTGCACCAGATTGCGCAGTTCCAGCAGATTATTGGAAACGCGGAAGTGAGCGTAGTACTCGTCAATTTCCTGTTGCAGTAATGTAATGCGGCGCAGTGCGCGTTCCAGGCGCTTGGTGGTACGGACGATGCCGACATAATCCCACATAAACAGGCGCAGCTCGTGCCAGTTATGTTGCAGGATCACGCGCTCGTCTGCGTCGTCGACGCGGCTCTCATCCCATGCCGGTAATTCCGTCACAGCATCAATATCCGGCATTCTGTGGGAAATATCTTCCGCCGCTGACCAGCCATAGACCAGACATTCAAGCAGTGAGTTTGATGCCATGCGGTTTGCACCGTGCAGCCCGGAATAACTCACTTCCCCTACGGCATATAATCCGTCCACATCGGTACGCCCGCGATCGTCTATCATCACCCCGCCACAGGTATAGTGCGCGGCAGGGACGATCGGTATTGGTTCTTTCGTCAGGTCAAGGCCCAGACCGAGCAGCTTTTCATAAATCATCGGGAAATGCTGACGGACAAATGCTTCTGGCTTATGACTGATATCGAGATACATGCAGTCCACGCCGAGGCGTTTCATTTCATGATCGATAGCGCGCGCCACAATATCACGCGGGGCCAACTCGCCTCGCGCATCAAAATCCGGCATAAAGCGGGAGCCATCCGGGCGTTTCAGATACGCACCTTCGCCGCGCAACGCTTCCGTTAGCAGGAAATTGCGCGCTTGTGGGTGGAAGAGGGCAGTGGGATGAAACTGATTAAACTCCAGGTTTGCGACCCGGCAACCGGCGCGCCAGGCCATGGCGATGCCATCGCCGGACGCAATATCCGGGTTCGTGGTGTACTGATACACCTTGGATGCGCCGCCGGTCGCCAGTACAACCACTTTAGCCTGACAGGTTTCGACTTGTTCTTTATTCCGGTTCCACACCCATGCTCCGACGACGCGTCGGGCACCAGGCAGACCGATTTTGTCCGAAATAATCAGATCTACCGCATTACAGCGTTCCAATACGCGAATATTGGGGTGATTGAGGGCTTGGCTGACCAGCGTATTTTCGACTTCTTTGCCGGTGGCATCGGCCGCGTGGAGGATCCTGCGGTGACTATGCCCGCCTTCGCGGGTGAGGTGGTAACCCGGCTCGCCGTTCGCCGTTACCTCGGTATCAAATAACACACCCTGATCGATAAGCCACTGTACACACTGGCGCGCATTCCCGGCGACAAACTCTGCCGCCTGGCGATCGACAATACCGGCACCGGCAATCAATGTATCTTCGACATGGGATTCAATGCTGTCCGTTTCATCAAATACCGCCGCAATGCCCCCTTGCGCATAGAAGGTGGAGCCTTCGCTGATTGGCCCTTTGCTGAGGACGATAACACGATGCTGCGCCGCAAGACGCAATGCCACGGAGAGCCCTGCGGCACCGCTGCCAATGACCAGGACATCACAAGAGAATTCAGGCGTCGTTTTCATAATTCGTGTTTAATTTACTAAACAAGGTCCGGCCAGCATAGCACTATGAAAGGTGACCAGGCACTGTTTTTTTTGATTTTTGTATTAAGCACTAAACATTGTATAAAAAGGCGGGATGAGAGTCAGGGAAGGGGAAACAGGGATCTGATTGTTAGTAAGCGCTTATTAGTGATGAAAAAAAAGCGATATTGCGATACTCTCTGGCGATCTTAAGGTCTTTTCTTTGAGAAAACACAGTGTGCAGGGTTTGTAGACTTATAATGAGTGATAATGAAAAGTCTGTAGAACGATGCACAAAAACAAAGGCGTAACGGAACTTTATCACGAACCTGCTCTCTAATTGGCTGCTTGCTCATAGATTGCAGTATTGGAGTGGCGTTTCTGGATACGCGTGGAAATTGGTTTTGGGGAGATTTTACCTCGGATGAGCGAGCAGTTAACGGATCAGGTCCTTGTCGAAAGGGTACAGAAAGGAGATCAGAAAGCGTTCAACTTACTGGTGGTGCGCTACCAGCACAAAGTGGCGAGTCTGGTTTCCCGTTATGTTCCTTCCGGAGATGTGCCTGATGTCGTACAAGAGTCATTTATAAAGGCCTATCGCGCGCTTGATTCGTTCAGGGGAGATAGTGCTTTTTATACCTGGCTGTACCGTATTGCCGTTAACACGGCCAAAAACTACCTGGTTGCCCAAGGGCGCAGGCCGCCATCCAGTGATGTGGATGCCATTGATGCAGAAAACTTCGAAAGTGGCGGTGCACTGAAAGAAATTTCGAACCCTGAGAACTTAATGTTGTCAGAAGAACTGAGACAAATAGTTTTCCGTACTATTGAGTCGCTCCCGGAAGATTTACGCATGGCAATTACGTTGCGGGAGTTGGATGGCATGAGCTATGAAGAAATTGCGGCCATCATGGATTGCCCGGTAGGTACGGTACGTTCACGTATCTTCCGAGCGCGGGAAGCTATTGATAATAAAGTTCAACCGCTTATCAGGCGTTGACGATAGCGGGATACTGAAAAAGGTATTAGGCATGCAGAAAGAAAAACTTTCCGCTTTAATGGATGGTGAAACGCTGGATAACGAGCTGCTCGCGGAGCTGTCTCAGGATCCGCAATTGCAGCAAACATGGGAAAGCTATCACCTCATCCGCGATGCAATGCGCGGTGATACCGCCGATGTCATCCATTTCGATATCTCAGCCCGAGTCATGGCCGCGATTGAGAATGACGCCGTTCAACCGACCGCGCCATTGATTCCCGAAGCGCAACCCGCCCCGCACCAGTGGCAGAAAATGCCGTTCTGGCATAAGGTTCGCCCGTGGGCAAGCCAGCTTACCCAAATGGGCGTGGCTGCATGCGTATCGTTAGCTGTAATTGTTGGCGTTCAGCACTATAATGGCTCAGCTGAATCAACCCAGCAGCCCGAAGGCCCGGTGTTTAACACGCTGCCGATGATGGGTAAAGCCAGTCCGGTAAGTCTGGGTGTTCCGTCTGATGCTACCGCAACCGCCGGTCAGCAACAGCAAGCGCAGGAGCAGCGCCGTCGTATCAATGCAATGCTGCAGGACTACGAACTGCAACGACGCCTGCATGCAGAACAGCTTCAGTTTGAGCAGGCGCAAACGCAGCAGGCTGCTGTGCAGGTGCCAGGAAATCAAACTTTAGGAACGCAATCGCAGTAATGAAGCAACTTTGGTGTGCCATGTCTTTTGTGGCTGCTGGTCTGTTCTTCTCTGCTAACGCCTCGGCTGATGTTTCGTCCGGGGCGTTGTTGCAGCAAATGAACGTGGCGAGTCAGTCGCTCAACTACGAACTGTCTTTTATCAGCATCAATAAGCAGGGAGTGGAGTCGTTACGCTACCGCCATGCGCGCCTGAACGACCAGCCTCTGGCCCAAATGCTGCAAATGGACGGTCCTCGCCGCGAAGTGGTGCAGCGTGGTAATGAGATCAGCTACTTTGAGCCGGGTCTTGAGCCGTTTACGCTGAACGGCAACTACATCGTCGATTCGCTGCCTACGCTGGTTTATACCGATTTTAAGCGTCTCTCTTCCTACTATGATTTCATTTCTGTAGGACGTACACGTATTGCCGACAGACTGTGTGAGGTTATCCGCGTTGTTGCCCGTGACGGCACCCGTTACAGTTACATCGTCTGGATGGATTCGGAAACACGCCTGCCAATGCGCGTCGACTTACTCGATCGCGATGGCGAAACTCTCGAACAGTTCCGCGTGATCGCGTTTTCCGTGAACACGCAGGTTGCGAACAGCATGCAAACGCTGGCAAAAGCCAGTTTACCGCCTCTGCTTTCGGTCCCTGCGGGGGATAAAGTTGACTTCAATTGGGGGCCGTCCTGGTTACCAGAAGGATTTAGCGAGGTGGCCAGCAGTCGTCGCCAGTTGCCAACGGTGGATGTTCCCGTTGAGTCGCGCCTTTATTCAGACGGCTTATTTAGCTTCTCGATTAACGTGAACCGCGCAAACCAGAACAGTAGCGATCAGGTCCTGCGTACCGGCCGTCGCACGGTTAGCACCACGGTTCGTGACAATGCCGAAATTACCATCGTAGGCGAACTCCCTCCACAAACCGCAAAACGCATTGCGGATAGCCTCAAATTCAAGGCCACACAATGATTAAAGAGTGGGCTACCGTCGTTTCATGGCGTAACGGTGAAGCATTAGTCGAATGTGACGTCAAAGCCTCCTGCAGCAGTTGCGCCTCCCGCGCGGGCTGCGGTAGCCGCGTGTTGAATAAGTTAGGTCCGCAAACCAGCCATACCATTGCCGTACCCAGCGCAGAGCCGCTGGTGGCCGGGCAAAAAGTTGAACTCGGTATTGCCGAAGCCAGTTTGCTGGGATCGGCTCTGCTGGTGTATATGTCGCCGCTGGTTGGGTTGTTTGTCCTGGGCGCCATTTTCCAGGCGCTGTTTGGTCACGATCTTGCGGCGCTGTGCGGTGCGGTGCTCGGCGGTGTTGGCGGTTTTTTACTGGCACGAGGACTCTCGCCCAAACTGGCTTCCCGCAGCGAATGGCAACCCATCATCATTAGCGTAGGTTTACCTCCGAACCTTGTTCGCGTCGACGATGCTTCCACTGAAAGCCGCCCGTAATTTCACCCTTGTAACGGTGAAAAAAGCGGCATTTTTCTTGCTGGTATGAGCATTTCCCCGCATTGCGGTTGTAGTGTAGAATGCGGCGTTTAAGTACATTTGACGTCAGGCGCGAACAGGCCTCTTAGTTACTCGTAAGGCATAAAATCTCACTATATGAAGAATATTCGTAACTTTTCGATCATCGCTCACATCGACCACGGTAAGTCGACGCTGTCTGACCGTATCATCCAGATTTGCGGTGGTCTTTCCGATCGCGAAATGGAAGCCCAGGTGCTGGACTCCATGGATCTTGAGCGCGAACGCGGTATTACCATCAAAGCCCAGAGCGTAACGCTGGACTACAAAGCCCTTAACGGCGAAACCTACCAACTGAACTTTATCGATACTCCCGGGCACGTTGACTTCTCCTATGAGGTTTCCCGCTCGCTGGCCGCCTGTGAAGGTGCACTGCTGGTGGTGGATGCGGGTCAGGGCGTGGAAGCGCAGACGCTGGCAAACTGCTATACCGCCATCGAAATGGATCTGGAAGTGGTGCCGGTACTGAACAAAATCGACCTGCCAGCCGCCGATCCTGAGCGCGTTGCCGAAGAGATTGAAGATATCGTCGGCATCGACGCGACAGATGCGGTGCGCTGTTCGGCGAAGACCGGTGTTGGCGTGCCGGATGTGCTGGAACGTCTGGTGCGGGACATTCCGCCGCCGGAAGGCGATCCGGACGCGCCGCTGCAGGCGCTGATCATCGACTCCTGGTTTGATAACTACCTGGGCGTGGTATCGCTGGTGCGTATCAAAAACGGCACCATGCGCAAAGGCGACAAAATTAAAGTTATGAGTACCGGCCAGGTGTATAACGCTGACCGTCTCGGCATCTTTACGCCGAAACAGGTTGATCGTACCGAGCTTAAGTGCGGCGAAGTGGGCTGGCTGGTCTGTGCAATTAAAGACATTCTCGGCGCACCGGTCGGGGATACGCTGACCTCTGCACGCAACCCGGCGGACAAAGCTCTGCCAGGGTTCAAAAAGGTAAAACCGCAGGTCTATGCGGGTCTGTTCCCGGTTAGCTCTGACGACTACGAAAACTTCCGTGATGCGCTCGGCAAACTGAGCCTGAACGATGCATCCCTGTTCTACGAACCGGAAAGCTCTACTGCGCTGGGCTTCGGCTTCCGCTGTGGCTTCCTCGGTCTGTTGCATATGGAGATCATTCAGGAACGTCTGGAGCGTGAATACGATCTGGATCTGATCACCACTGCGCCGACTGTTGTGTATGAAGTGCAAACCACGAACAAAGAAGTGGTGTATGTCGACAGTCCGTCCAAACTGCCACCGTTGAACAATATTGAAGAGCTACGCGAGCCGATTGCCGAATGCCACATGCTGCTGCCGCAGGAGTATCTGGGTAACGTTATTACGCTGTGTGTGGAAAAACGTGGGGTGCAAACCAACATGGTTTACCACGGCAACCAGGTAGCGCTGACCTATGAAATCCCGATGGCGGAAGTGGTGCTGGACTTCTTCGACCGTCTGAAATCCACCTCGCGTGGTTATGCATCGTTGGATTACAACTTCAAACGTTTCCAAGCGTCTAACATGGTACGTGTGGATGTGTTAATCAACGGCGAGCGTGTCGATGCGCTGGCGTTGATCACCCACAATGAAAATGCACCGTACCGTGGCCGTGAGCTGGTGGAGAAGATGAAAGATCTGATCCCTCGCCAGCAGTTTGATATCGCGATTCAGGCGGCTATCGGCAACCACATTATTGCCCGCTCGACGGTAAAACAGCTGCGTAAAAACGTACTGGCGAAATGCTATGGCGGTGACGTCAGCCGTAAGAAAAAGCTGCTGCAGAAACAGAAAGAAGGTAAGAAACGTATGAAGCAGGTCGGTAACGTCGAACTGCCTCAGGAAGCGTTCCTTGCCATTCTGCACGTAGGCAAAGAGAGCAAATAACCTTAAGGAGTTGGCATGGCGAACATGTTTGCCCTGATCCTGGTGATCGCGACGCTGGTGACGGGACTTTTATGGTGCCTGGATAAGTTTATTTTTGCACCAAAACGCCGGGAACGTCAGGCCGCCGCGCAAATTGCGACAGGTGATGCCCTTGATAAAAAAACGCTGAAGAAAATCGGTCCGAAGCCAGGCTGGCTGGAAACCGGTGCTTCTGTTTTCCCGGTACTGGCGATTGTACTGATCGTGCGTTCGTTTATTTTTGAGCCGTTCCAGATCCCCTCCGGTTCAATGATGCCGACGCTGCTGATCGGCGATTTTATCCTTGTGGAAAAATTCGCTTACGGTATTAAAGATCCGATCTACCAGAAGACGCTGATCGCAACCGGTCATCCGAAACGCGGTGATATTGCGGTGTTTAAATACCCGGACGATCCGCGCCTGGATTACATCAAACGTGTGGTTGGCGTACCGGGTGACAAAGTCAGTTACGACCCGGTCAGCAAGCAGGTTACCGTGCAGCCAAACTGCAGCTCCGGTCAGGCGTGCGACAACGCGCTGCCGATCACCTACAGCAATGTTGAAGCCAGTGACTTTGTGCAGACCTTTGGTCGCCGCTCCGGCGGTGAAGCAAGCAGTGGCTTCTTCCAGTTGCCTAAAAGCGAAACCATGGCAGATGGCATTCGTCTGACGGAGCGCAAAGAGACTCTGGGTGAGGTGACGCACCGTATTCTGACTGTACCGATCGCCCAGGATCAGCTTGGCATTTATTACCGTCAGCCAGGGCAGCAACTGGCAACGTGGATTGTGCCGCCAGGTCACTATTTCATGATGGGCGATAACCGCGATAACAGTGCTGACAGCCGTTATTGGGGCTTCGTGCCGGAAGCGAATCTCGTTGGTCGTGCGACGGCAATCTGGATGAGTTTCGAAAAACAAGAAGGTGAATGGCCGACAGGTGTACGACTGAATCGTATCGGCGGAATTCATTAATTAACCAGGGCGCAATTATTCCCGTTGCGCCCTGAATTATTTCCGCGATTATTCCCCTTAGACTAACGACAACCCCCCTCGTTGCGTATAGAATATTCCCCCGAAGTTTGAGGCTGGCTCCTCCGGGCGCCACAGCACACGAAACCGCGTTGGTTTTTCTCAGGTCGGTTTCGTGTGCTGCATTGTTGACGCATTTATTTATTGGTATCGCATGAACCCCATCGTAATTAATCGGCTTCAACGGAAGCTGGGCTACACTTTTCATCATCAGGATCTGTTGCAGCAGGCATTAACCCACCGCAGTGCCAGTAGCAAACACAATGAGCGTCTGGAGTTTCTTGGCGACTCGATTTTAAGTTTTGTGATTGCTAATGCGCTCTATCACCGTTTTCCTCGCGTGGATGAAGGTGATATGAGCCGCATGCGCGCCACGCTGGTTCGCGGTAATACGTTGGCGGAAATCGCCCGCGAATTCGAATTAGGCGAATGTCTGCGCTTAGGGCCGGGTGAATTGAAGAGCGGCGGTTTTCGCCGTGAATCCATTCTCGCGGACACCGTTGAAGCATTAATTGGCGGGGTATTTCTCGATAGCGATATCCAGACCGTCGAACAATTAATCCTGAGCTGGTATCAAACGCGCCTGGACGAAATCAGTCCGGGCGATAAGCAAAAAGATCCGAAAACGCGCCTGCAGGAGTTTTTGCAGGGTCGCCATTTGCCGCTGCCGTCCTATCTGGTGGTGCAGGTGCGCGGTGAAGCACATGATCAGGAATTTACTATCCACTGCCAGGTCAGCGGCCTGAGCGAACCGGTGGTCGGCACAGGTTCCAGCCGCCGTAAGGCGGAGCAGGCTGCCGCCGAACAGGCGCTGAAAAAACTGGAGCTGGAATGAGCACTGAAACTGAAAAAAGCTATTGCGGGTTTATCGCCATCGTTGGACGTCCCAACGTCGGCAAATCCACGCTACTGAACAAACTGCTCGGGCAGAAGATTTCCATTACTTCCCGTAAAGCACAGACCACGCGCCACCGTATTGTCGGTATCCATACCGAAGGGGAGTATCAGGCGATTTACGTCGACACCCCGGGCCTGCATATGGAAGAGAAGCGCGCCATCAACCGTCTGATGAACAAAGCAGCAAGCAGTTCAATCGGCGATGTTGAGCTGGTAATCTTCGTAGTGGAAGGCACGCGCTGGACGCCGGATGACGAAATGGTGCTGAACAAACTGCGCGACGGCAAAACGCCGGTGATCCTCGCAGTCAATAAAGTGGACAACGTGCAAGAAAAAGCCGATCTGCTGCCGCACTTGCAGTTCCTCGCCAGCCAGATGAATTTCCTCGACATCGTACCGCTCTCTGCGGAAACCGGCACCAATGTTGATACCATCGCCAGCATCGTGCGCAAACACCTGCCGGAAGCCATTCATCACTTCCCGGAAGATTACGTGACCGACCGTTCTCAGCGCTTTATGGCTTCTGAGATCATTCGTGAGAAGCTGATGCGTTTCCTCGGCGCGGAGCTGCCGTATTCGGTGACAGTAGAAATCGAACGTTTCATTACGAACGAGCGCGGCGGCTACGACATCAACGGGCTGATCCTTGTTGAGCGCGAAGGGCAGAAGAAGATGGTGATTGGCAACAAAGGGGCCAAAATCAAAACCATCGGCATTGAAGCCCGTAAAGATATGGAAGAGATGTTTGAAGCCAAAGTTCACCTTGAACTGTGGGTGAAAGTGAAGTCCGGCTGGGCCGATGACGAACGCGCGCTGCGCAGTCTCGGTTATGTCGACGATCTTTAAGCGTTAATGGCCTGACAGACGGCGAGAACACGATGGAAGGATGGCAGCGCGCATTCGTCCTCCATTCCCGTCCGTGGAGCGAAACCAGCCTGATGCTGGACGTCTTCACGGAAGAGTCGGGCCGCGTGCGCCTTGTTGCAAAAGGCGCACGTTCCAAACGCTCTAATCTTAAAGGCGCATTACAGCCTTTTACTCCCCTGCTGGTACGTTTTGGCGGGCGTGGCGAAGTCAAAACGCTGCGCAGCGCAGAAGCGGTTTCACTGGCGCTGCCGCTCAGCGGTATCACGCTCTACAGCGGCCTTTATGTTAATGAGCTTATTGCCCGCGTGCTGGAGCATGAGACCCGCTTCTCCGAACTCTTCTTCGACTATTTACACTGCATCCAGGCGTTAGCGGGCGTAACCGGCACGCCGGAACCTGTGCTGCGTCGCTTTGAACTGGCACTGCTCGGGCATCTGGGTTATGGCGTTGATTTCCTGCACTGTGCGGGCAGCGGTGAGCCGGTGGATGACCTGATGACCTATCGCTACCGGGAAGAGAAAGGGTTTATTGCCAGCGTAGTAATGGATAACAGCACCTTTACTGGCCGGCATCTGCGTGCGCTGGCTGAGCGTGAATTCCCGGATGCCGACACGTTGCGCGCTGCAAAGCGCTTTACCCGTATTGCGTTAAAGCCGTATCTTGGAGGCAAGCCGTTAAAAAGCCGGGAACTGTTCCGGCAGTTTATGCCGAAGCGATAACGGAAAAAATCAGGCCAGGCGAGGCGAAGACCGCGCCGGAACCAATGAAAACACTGAGGATTGTCATGGCTGAATTACTGTTGGGCGTCAATATCGATCATATCGCAACATTGCGTAACGCACGTGGCACGGCTTACCCGGATCCGGTGCAGGCAGCATTTATTGCTGAACAGGCGGGAGCCGACGGCATTACCGTGCATCTGCGCGAAGATCGTCGCCACATCACCGACAGAGACGTGCGTATTTTGCGCCAGACGCTGGATACGCGAATGAACCTGGAAATGGCGGTCACCGAAGAGATGCTGGCAATTGCCTGTGAAACCAAACCGCATTTCTGCTGCCTGGTGCCGGAAAAACGCCAGGAAGTTACCACGGAAGGCGGCCTCGATGTGGCTGGTCAGCGCGAGAAAATGCGTGACGCCTGCCAGCGCCTGGCCGCTGCCGGTATTCAGGTATCGCTGTTTATCGACGCCGATGCGGAGCAAATCAAAGCCGCTGCGGACGTTGGCGCGCCGTACATCGAAATCCACACCGGTTGCTACGCTGATGCAGAAAACGATGCCGCGCAGGCGAAAGAGCTGGAGCGCATTGCCAAAGCTGCGACCTACGCCGCCAGCCTCGGCCTGAAAGTGAATGCGGGCCACGGGTTGACTTATCACAACGTGAAGGCCATTGCCGCACTGCCAGAAATGCACGAGCTGAACATCGGCCACGCCATTATTGGTCGCGCGGTGATGAGTGGTCTGAAAGAGGCCGTCGCCGAGATGAAACGCCTGATGCAGGAAGCGCGCGCGTAATGGCAATCCTCGGACTGGGTACGGATATCGTTGAGATAGACCGCATCGCAGCGGTGATCGCCCGCAGCGGCGATCGCCTGGCGAAGCGGGTGTTGAGCGCTAACGAATGGGAGCTCTACCAGGCGCATCAGCAACCGGTGCGCTTCCTGGCAAAACGTTTTGCGGTAAAAGAAGCGGCGGCGAAGGCGTTTGGCACCGGTATTCGTAACGGTCTGGCATTTAATCAATTCGAAGTGTTCAACGACGAACTGGGTAAGCCAGGCTTGCGTTTGTGGGATGAGGCGCTGCGGCTGGCGGAGCAGATGGGCGTGAAGTCCACTCACGTGACGCTGGCGGATGAGCGGCATTACGCCTGCGCAACGGTGATAATTGAAAGTTAAATCTTATCGGCGTGGTGCATCTGGACGAATTTATCCCAGAGCTGTTCTTCTGTTTCTATATGTGCCGGATCTTTCAGGATGGTATTGGGGATCGGGCACACTTTCTGGCAGGTCGGCGTTTCATAGTGCCCAATGCACTCGGTGCACCGATCGCTGTTAATCTCATAGATGCTGTCACCCATCGAAATCGCCTCGTTCGGGCATTCCGGCTCGCACATATCGCAATTGATGCATTTTTTGGTGATTAACAGCGCCATCAGGAAAATCTCAGAAACATCACTAACAGGGCGGGCATTATACGATGATTCCCTGCTCAAACCAGTTTTTTTACCAGCTCCTCGCTATGACGAATGCGTTCCGGCGCATGCTCCAGATCCTGCTGTACCAGCGCCATAAACAGTAAGTCCGTCAGCATCATTTGCGCGCTGGTGGAGGAGATGGCCGCACTGCGCGTCGCCTGCTCTTCGGCGATAGTGTAAAGGCAATGTGTCGCCCGTTGTTGCAGGGCGTTGGGGGTAAAGCCGGTGATGGCGAGGATCTTGCCGCCCACGCGCAGGGTTTCATCGGCTGCTATATTGATTTCACGCCGTTCGCCGGAATAAGAAACCGGCAACAACAGATCGCCAGGCTCCATTGCCTGCACGGTTGCCAGCAGGGCGTGCATATCCTGCTCCACCGCGGCGTTAATACCAATTTTCATCAACTTCCAGCCGAAGTTACGGGCAACCAACCCGGAAGCGCCAATACCGGTCAGGATAATACGCCGTGCCTCGCGCAGCAGTCGTACGCTTTCCAGCAGCTTCTCTTCACTGTTGACATCCAGTGAGGCGTGCATGGCGCTCTGGTACTCTTTGATCAGCTTTTCACCCACCACACGTAGCGGATCGTCGCCGCGGATCTGGTTATGCACGGGCACGGACCAGGGATTGGTGTTGCTGGCCAGCGCTTCGCTGATGGCCAGTTTCATTGCCGGAAATCCTTTGAAATCCATTTTCTGGGCAAACTTCACGACGCTCGACTGGCTAACACCCGCTTCGGCGGCCAACTGTTGCGAACTTAAATGGCGCGCGCGATCGGGATTTTCAAGCAGAAATTCCGCCAGCTTTTTATCGCTCTGCGCCAGGCCGGAATAGCGCTGACGGATGCGAATTAAACAGTTCATAGGATCTCCGGAGGCAATAACAACGCATACAAATGAGAGAATTTAATATTCCAGCAATTGATTATTATTATGAATTAAAAATTCTATCACGACAAAGTATCACAACCCGGCATTTGACAGCGATCAAGTGGATCCTTCGGCGCTGTGTCTTTTCACCTTCGGTGAGTTATCGAGCTGACGAATGGCCGGGATCAGGCTGGCAACAAACGTTGCGATGACCACGGCCCCCGCTGAAGCCATTAATACATTGCTGTTACCGTAATGTATGGCCAGCGGTCCGGCGGCCAGTTCGCCAACCGGGATCGCAATAAAGGATCCCAGCGCGTCGTATGCATATACACGCGCCAGTTTTTCTGGCGGTATATGGGTTTGCAGCGACTGTGCCCAGGCCACGCCAAACAGACCGAAAGTGACGCCCGCGATAAAAAATGCCGCGATAAGCCACGGTGTCGGCGCAATCTGCCCCAGCAGGAAAATAGGCAACGCACACAACGACACCAGCATCACGCCAATAAACAGGTCGCGACGCGGGCGCCAGCGCAATGCCAGGAATGAGCCGACAATCAACCCAACGCTTTGCGCCGCAACCATGATTCCCCACTGGGTGCGGCCAAATGAGGCATCGGCAATGATCGGGCCGAGAACCATCACTACACCACTGAATGCGGCATTGATAATGGTGAACTGAACGACAATGGACCAGACCCATGTCCGGCTGGCGAACTCTTTCCAGCCGTCGCGCAGATCCTGCAGAATGTTGGTTTGTGCGGCGGCGACTGGCGCGACGCCTGTACGGATCCAGTAATAGAGCGGCGCCGAGGCAGCAAAGCCGAGCGCATCAATCGCCAGTCCCCAGCCAGGCCCGACGGCGCTGGTCAGGACCCCGCCCAGCGAAGCACCAACCACGGTTCCACTGTAAATACCTAACTGGATCAACGCATTGGCTTCGCGCAGGTTATGGGCTGGCACCGTCTGGGGCACCAGCGCGGAGGAGGCCGGTAACGCAACGCCTGCGGCGGCACCATTCAGGGTACCTAACAGGGCAAGGCCCATGACCGTTGCGCTGCCGTTTAGCACGGACCATGCGACGACCGCTTGCGATATCGCCGCCACAACAGAGGACGAAACCAGCACCAGGCTACGTGAATAGCGATCTGCCAATACACCGCCGACCAACAAGAAGGCGACATTAAAAACAGATCGAGCCGCCACGACGAGGCCCAAATCGGCGGCGGAACCGCCGATGTCCAGTACCGCAAAGGCCAGTGCAATCGGAGCGATGCCGTTACCCAGTACGGTGAACAGACGGGCAAAGAACAGATGTCGGAAAGAGGCAGAGCTAAAGGCGCGCATCGTTTTGGTATGCGAAGTCATGGTCACTACGGTTCCTGGAAAGATAAGGCAGTGTAGTGCATCTGTGGCGTAACGAAATAGCTGCTTTATATTGCAGGTGTCTTGTTACCGGAAAAGTCAGGTTCTATCTGTTAGGCTATCTCTAATAGCGATCGCCAGAAGAGGATAAATGGCGATCGGCGTTTAACCAGGCAGAGGGACAACATTTGGCTACCAGCGAGCGCCGCGTCGTATTTTTTGATCTTGACGGAACACTGCACCAGCAGGATATGTTCGGTACGTTTTTACGTTATCTGTTGCGGCACCAGCCGTTGAATGCCTTGTTGGTGCTGCCGCTATTGCCGGTGATTGCTGGCGCGTTATTGATTAAAGGGCGTGCAGCCCGCTGGCCTATGAGCCTGCTGCTCTGGGGCTGCACGTTTGGCCACAGTGAACACCAACTGAAAAAGCGTGAGCAGCAGTTTGTCCGCTGGTTTCGCGAACACGTGACGGCGTTTCCGGTGGTGCAATCGCGACTAACCCAGTACCTTACCGCTTCTGATGCGGATATCTGGTTGATCACGGGCTCGCCGCAACCGCTGGTGGAGCAAGTCTATTTTGATACGCCCTGGTTGCCGAAGGTGAATGTGATTGCCAGTCAGATCAACCGTCGTTATGGCGGCTGGGTGCTAACGATGCGCTGTCTCGGGCACGAGAAAGTGGCGCAACTGGAGCGGAAAATCGGTACGCCGCTGCGTCTGTACAGTGGTTATAGCGACAGCAAGCAAGACAACCCGTTGCTCTATTTTTGCCAGCACCGCTGGCGTGTGACGCCGCGCGGTGAGTTACAGCAACTGGAATAAACAGCGAAGGGCTGTATAATGCGCCCGCCTGAATCACTGGAGTTTTTCCCTTTGTCCAATCCTGAACTGAACCATGAATACTGGATGCGTTATGCGCTGACGCTGGCGAAACGTGCATGGGAAGAAGGCGAAGTGCCCGTTGGCGCGGTACTGGTGCATAACGAACGGGTGATTGGCGAAGGCTGGAACCGGCCGATTGGCCGTCACGATCCCACGGCGCATGCGGAGATCATGGCACTGCGTCAGGGGGGGATGGTGCTGCAAAACTACCGCCTGATCGACACCACGCTCTATGTCACGCTGGAGCCCTGCGTGATGTGCGCCGGGGCAATGGTGCATAGCCGCATTGGTCATCTGGTGTTTGGCGCGCGGGATGCGAAAACCGGTGCGGCGGGTTCGCTGATGGATGTGCTGCATCACCCGGGAATGAACCACCGGGTGGCGATCACCGAAGGGGTGCTGCGCGATGAGTGTGCGGCAATGCTGAGCGACTTTTTCCGCCAGCGTCGGCAGGAGAAAAAAGCGCTGAAAAAAACGCTCTCTGATTCACAAGAGCAGTCGGGCGGTTAAAGCACTTTATCGGTTCACTTTCAGTGGGTTTTTTACCAACGTATCCGGCGTCAGCAGCGGGTTGCGCGGAAAAGGATCGCTGGTGGTAAAGGCGCTAAAAGGCAGTATGCCGTAGGCGGGGCGGTTCAGTTCATCCGTAGAAACCGCCGGGTAACTCTTTGCCAGCTTTAGCGCTTTGGCCGCTTCTTTCTCTTTCTCAAGCAGGTAACCGACCAGGCTGATTTCATACTTACGGATGTTCTCCACATAAGCGTATGCTTCATGCCCGCGTGCGTAGCCGTAGGTCAGTTTGCTGTACCAGGGTTTCTGGCTCAGTAGCGGCAGACGCTGTTTTACATCGGCCCAGCTATCGGGGTTGCCTTTGGTTTTTGCCGTCAGCGCGCGTGCATCCAGCATATGCGCATAGCCCATATTGTAGGCCGCCAGCGCAAACCAGATTTTCTCATCCTGCGGTACGCTGTCCGGCACTTTGCTCATCATATCCTGCAAGTAGCGCGCGCCGCCGCTAATGCTCTGTTCCGCATCGGTACGATCGCTTAGGCCTAAACTTTGCGCCGTATTTTTTGTCAGCATCATCAGGCCGCGCACCCCGGTTGGTGAGGTGGCCTGGGCGTCCCAGTGTGACTCCTGATAGGAGATGGCTGCCAGCAGACGCCAGTCGATCTGCTGGGCATATTTCTCAAACATCGGTTGCAGCTCGGGCAGTACGCTATCGACAGCGCGCAGGAAAGTGCGCGTATCCACATAGTCAAAGTCTTCACCATGCCCGAGATACTTCTCCTCCAGCCGTGCGAGGGTACCGTCTTCATTCATATTATTGAAGAAATCCAGCATGGCGGCTGAAAGGGTATTGTCGTCATCGCGCTTGCTGAACCAGGTGACCGGCTGTTCATCGGTCACATCCAGTGCGACAGCCAGCTCAGGGTGCACCCGCTGGAACAGGCTTATCGCCACCGAGTCGGCAATGGTGTAACTCAATTTGCCTTCCAGCACCTGTTCCATCAACGCATTGGTGCCGAGCTTCTCATCCACCGTCCAGCTTAAATCCGGGTATTTTTTCTCTTTTAAGGCGCGAAGATCGTCGATCACCACCTGCCCCGGTGCAACGGTCAATTGGCTGGCGTTAACAGATTGCAGCGTGCGCGGGCGAGGGCTGCCAACCCGGTAAACCAGTTGCTGAGAAACGGAGTAGTAAACCGGGCCGGTCTGGTAGTTTTTGATGCGTTCGCTGTTGTACACCAGTCCTGCAGCGAGCATATCCGCATCATCATGATCGAGATCGTCAAAGAGCTGGCTGATATTCTGGCGGACGGTGACTTTGAGCTTCACACCCAGATAGTCGGCGAAATGCTGCGCCAGATCGTAATCGAGACCGTAGGATTTTCCGTCAATACGGGTATAGGTGAGCGGTGTGGCAATGGTGCTGACGCGCAATTCCCCGCGGGCTTTGATTGCCGCGATGCGGTTATCGGCTTTGCCGAACCAGGGAATGGATGGCCACAGGGCCGCTGCCAGCAGCAGGGTGACAATGCCGATGAGCAGATAATTAATCTTAAATTTTTTCAATCAGTTAATTCTCTGCGCCGTACTTTGCCTCAGCAGATGGCCGTCATGATAACAACAAGGTTTGTCTGTGATTGAGCGGCATTTTGCGCAACAAAACGCCAGTTGGCAACTAATTAGAGTGGTCGGCGGCAGCTATTGTCAAAAATCCGGGCTGATTTTATTTCGACGCAAACGGTTTCGTAGGCGCTCAGGATTCTCTATAATGACGCCCGTTTTCCCCTGGTGCACACTTAAAGCGTCCCCGACGCTTCGTAATCGAAGACGAGAGACTTATGATGGAAATTCTGCGTGGTTCGCCTGCATTGTCCGCTTTTCGTATCAACAAACTGCTGGCGCGTTTTCAGGCGGCCAACCTCCCGGTCAGTAATATTTACGCCGAGTACGCTCACTTCGCTGATCTGAACGACACCCTGACCGAAGAAGAGTACGCCCGGCTCCAGCGCCTGTTGAAATATGGCCCGAGCCTGAGCAGCCATACCCCAACCGGAACCTTACTGCTCGTCACTCCTCGTCCTGGCACCATCTCTCCCTGGTCTTCCAAAGCTACCGATATTGCGCACAACTGCGGCCTTAATAAGATCAACCGCCTTGAACGCGGCGTTGCGTACTATGTAGACGCCGATGGCCTGACGGACGCCCAGTGGGCTCAGATCGCAGCAGAACTGCATGATCGCATGATGGAGAGCGTATTCACCTCACAGGCGGATGCTGAGCGCCTGTTTGAACACCATCAGCCGGCACCGGTACAAAGCGTCGACTTACTGGGTGAAGGCCGCCAGGCGCTGATCGACGCCAACCTGCGTCTTGGCCTGGCATTAGCAGACGATGAAATCGACTATCTGCAAGACGCCTTTACCCGTCTGGGGCGCAACCCGAACGATATCGAACTCTATATGTTCGCCCAGGCGAACTCCGAGCACTGCCGCCACAAAATCTTCAACGCCGACTGGGTGATTGATGGCAAGCCGCAGCCGAAGTCATTGTTTAAAATGATCAAAAACACCTTCGAGAAAACGCCGGATTTCGTCCTGTCTGCGTATAAAGACAACGCCGCCGTGATGGAAGGTTCAGCTGTTGGCCGCTTCTTCGCCGATCGCGGTGAAGGCCGTTACGATTACCATCAAGAACCGGCGCATATTCTGATGAAGGTGGAAACACATAACCACCCGACGGCGATCTCTCCGTGGCCGGGGGCTGCGACCGGATCCGGCGGTGAGATCCGTGACGAAGGGGCAACCGGTCGTGGCGCGAAGCCGAAAGCGGGCCTGGTGGGTTTCTCCGTTTCCAACCTGCGTATTCCGGGCTTTGAACAACCGTGGGAAGAAGATTTTGGTAAGCCTGAGCGTATCGTTACCGCGCTGGATATTATGACCGATGGCCCACTGGGCGGCGCGGCGTTTAACAACGAATTTGGTCGCCCGGCGCTGAACGGCTATTTCCGTACCTATGAAGAGAAAGTGAATAGCCATAACGGCGAAGAGCTGCGCGGCTACCACAAACCGATCATGCTGGCGGGCGGGATCGGTAACATTCGTGCCGATCACGTACAAAAAGGCGAGATCACCGTAGGTGCGAAACTGATCGTCCTTGGTGGCCCGGCGATGAATATCGGCCTGGGGGGCGGCGCAGCATCCTCTATGGCGTCTGGTCAGTCTGATGCGGATCTGGATTTTGCCTCAGTTCAGCGCGACAACCCGGAAATGGAGCGTCGTTGCCAGGAGGTGATTGACCGTTGCTGGCAACTGGGCGATGCCAACCCGATCCTCTTTATTCATGACGTGGGCGCGGGCGGTCTGTCCAATGCCATGCCTGAGCTGGTCAGCGATGGTGGTCGCGGCGGTCGTTTTGAACTGCGTGACATTCTCAGCGATGAGCCGGGTATGAGCCCGCTGGAGATCTGGTGTAACGAATCGCAGGAACGCTATGTGTTGGCGGTTGCCGCCGATCAACTGGCGCTGTTTGATGAGCTGTGTCGCCGCGAACGCGCGCCTTATGCGATGATTGGCGAAGCGACCGAAGCGCAGCACCTGACGCTGAACGACAACCATTTTAACGATCAACCGATCGACATGCCGCTGGATGTGCTGTTAGGCAAAACGCCGAAGATGACCCGCAACGTTGAGACCCGTCAGGCGACCGGCGATGCATTTACGACACAGGGCATTTCGGTTGCAGACGCAGTGAATCGCGTGCTGCATTTGCCGACCGTGGCGGAAAAAACCTTCCTCGTGACCATTGGCGACCGCACGGTGACCGGTATGGTCGCCCGCGATCAGATGGTCGGGCCGTGGCAGATCCCGGTAGCGAACTGTGCGGTGACTACTGCCAGCCTCGATAGCTACTATGGTGAAGCGATGGCGCTGGGTGAACGTGCGCCGGTTGCGCTGCTGGACTTTGCGGCTTCCGCGCGTCTGGCCGTGGGGGAAGCATTGACCAATATCGCGGCAACGCAGATTGGCGACATCAAACGCATTAAGCTGTCCGCAAACTGGATGGCGGCGGCAGGGCATCCTGGCGAAGACGCAGGCCTGTACGCGGCAGTGAAAGCGGTGGGTGAAGAGCTTTGCCCTGCATTGGGACTGACCATTCCGGTGGGCAAAGATTCCATGTCGATGAAAACCCGCTGGCAGGAAGGAAATGAACAGCGTGAGATGACTTCGCCGCTGTCGCTGGTGATCACGGCCTTTGCGCGCGTTGAAGATGTACGTCATACAGTAACGCCGCAACTCTCCACCGAAGATAACGCCCTGTTGCTTATCGATCTGGGTAACGGCAACAATGCGTTGGGCGCAACGGCGTTGGCGCAGGTTTATCGTCAACTGGGCGACAAGCCCGCCGATGTACGTAACGTTGAGCAACTGAAAGGCTTCTATGATGCCATCCAGGCGCTGGTTGCGGCGGGCAAATTGCTGGCTTACCACGATCGTTCCGACGGCGGTCTGCTGGTGACGCTGGCGGAAATGGCCTTTACGGGGCACTGCGGTGTAAATGTGAATATCGCTTCCCTGGGAGGCGATCGTCTGGCGGCGTTGTTTAATGAAGAGCTGGGCGCGGTTATCCAGGTGCGTGCGGGCGACCGCGAAGCGGTGGAAAGCGTGCTGGCGACATACGGTCTGGGCGATTGTGTTCATTATCTGGGAAATGCTGTCTCCGGCGATCGCTTTGTCATTGAAGCTGATGGTCAGGCAGTGTTCAGTGAAAGCCGCACCACGCTTCGTATGTGGTGGGCGGAAACCACCTGGCAGATGCAGCGCCTGCGTGATAACCCGGAGTGTGCGGATCAGGAGCATGACGCGAAAGCCAATGACAACGATCCAGGGCTGAATGTAAAACTGTCGTTCGATATTAACGAAGATATCGCTGCGCCGTTTATTGCCACTGGCGCGCGCCCGAAAGTGGCGGTACTGCGCGAGCAGGGCGTCAACTCACATGTTGAGATGGCGGCCGCGTTCCACCGCGCAGGTTTTGATGCAATCGATGTGCATATGAGCGACCTCCTGGCCGGGCGCTCCGGGCTGGAAAACGTCCATGCGCTGGTCGCTTGTGGCGGCTTCTCTTACGGTGATGTGCTGGGCGCGGGCGAAGGCTGGGCGAAATCGATCCTGTTTAACGACCGTGTACGCGACGAGTTCGAAACCTTCTTCCACCGTCCGCAGACGCTGGCGCTGGGCGTATGCAATGGCTGCCAGATGATGTCCAACCTGCGCGAACTGATCCCGGGTAGCGAACTGTGGCCACGCTTTGTGCGTAACCACTCCGATCGTTTCGAAGCGCGTTTCAGCCTGGTGGAAGTGACGCAGAGCCCGTCATTGTTGCTCGGCGGCATGGTGGGATCGCAAATGCCCATCGCCGTATCTCACGGTGAAGGTCGTGTGGAAGTGCGCGATGATGCGCACCTGGCTGCGCTTGAAAGCAAAGGACTGGTGGCGCTGCGTTATGTCGATAACTTCGGCAAGGTGACGCAGACTTACCCGGCGAACCCGAACGGCTCGCCGAACGGCATTACGGCGGTCACGAATGAAAGCGGCCGCGTGACGATCATGATGCCGCATCCGGAGCGTGTATTCCGTACGGTGTCTAACTCCTGGCATCCGGAGAACTGGGGTGAAGATAGCCCGTGGATGCGTATTTTCCGTAACGCCCGTAAACAGTTGGGTTAAATTCGCGAGAAGCGTATAAAGCCTCCGGCCTTTCTGGCGGAGGCTTTTTTATTACCTGTTGAAAAGTGTCGGCATTTCCCGACAATGGCTTTTCTTTTGTGTCTCTAAATGGCGACATTTAATTATATGAATTATAAGTAATTATTTTAAACGCTATTAGAGTGTTGTTAAACAGCGACAGTGAGATGAAAAAACAAACATCTTGCCGTTGCGTGTGGTAAATATAAAATCAATTATAATCAATGATTTAAATTATTTGTTTGTGCATTGGCATAATATGTGCATAATACTAAGCAGTGGCTCATTCATCTTTCTTATGTCAGCCCCTTCGGGACGTGCTACATAAACTTCGAATGACGCACTTAAAGGTGCCTGCCGTCCACCTGCTGATAATTGCTTTGCTTTATCAGGCTTCGGGCGAAACGTCGAGTTAGGCACCGCCTAATTTCATAACAGAGCCGGGCTTATGCCCGGCTTTGTTGTTTCTGGCTTTCCCCCGGCGCGTTACTCAGTTAGCATCCCTGTATCTATTCTTGCGAGAGCATTGCGTTGAAACGTTGGCTTGTTTTCCCCCGCTCGCTACGCCAGTTGGTGATGATGGCGTTTCTGTTGATTTTATTACCGCTGCTGGTACTGGCCTGGCAGGCGTGGCAAAGCCTGAATGCCCTCAGCGCCCAGGCACTACAAACCAACCGCACAACGCTCATTGACGCGCGTCGCAGCGAAGCCATGACCAACGCAGCGTTGGAAATGGAGCGCAGTTACCGCCAGTATTGCGTGCTCGACGATGCCACGCTGGCGCGGGTGTATCAGAATCAGCGTAAACGCTACAGTGAAATGCTGGATGCCCATGCGGGCGTGCTGCCGGATGATAAGCTCTACCAGGCGCTACGCCAGGATCTGAACGACCTTGCCCAATTGCAGTGTAAAAACAGCGGTCCTTCCGCTTCAGCCTCCGAGCGGCTGGAAGCCTTTGCCGCCGCAAACACCGAAATGGTGCAATCTACCCGTGCGGTCGTGTTCTCCCGTGGTCAGCAATTACAACTGGAAATCGCCGAACGCGGCCAGTTTTTTGGCTGGCAGGCGCTGGTGTTGTTTATGGTCAGTCTCGGGCTGGTGCTGCTGTTTACCCGAATGATCATCGGTCCGGTGAAGGGGATTGAACGGATGATCAACCGGCTGGGGGAAGGGCGATCGCTTGGCCATACTGTGGTGTTTAAAGGCCCGCGCGAGCTGCGCTATGTGGGCGAACGCATTATCTGGCTCAGTGAAAGGCTGGCGTGGCTGGAGTCGCAGCGCCATCAGTTTTTACGTCATTTGTCACATGAGCTTAAAACCCCCCTCGCCAGTATGCGCGAAGGAACGGAGTTGCTTGCCGATGAAGTGGTGGGGCCGCTGACCGCGGAACAGAAAGAGGTGGTTGAGATCCTCGATGCCAGCAGTCGCAACCTGCAAAAACTTATTGAGCAACTCCTCGACTATAACCGCAAGCTTGCCGACGGCGCGGTTGAGCTGGAAGAGGTTGAGATCGCACCGCTGGTGGACATGGTTATCTCTGCTCACAGTTTGCCGGCGCGAGCTAAAATGATGCATACCGGGGTCACGCTCGATGCGGCCACCTGTCAGGCTGAACCAATGTTACTGATGAGCGTGCTGGATAATCTCTACTCTAACGCTGTGCACTATGGTGCTGAATCCGGTAACATTTATCTGCACAGCTATATTGCCGGCGCGCGGCTCTTTATAGACGTGACAAATACCGGTACGCCTATCCCTGAAGCAGAACGCAGCATGATCTTCGAGCCCTTTTTTCAGGGCAGCCATCAACGAAAAGGGGCGGTAAAAGGCAGTGGGTTAGGGCTTAGTATTGCCAGAGATTGTATTCGTCGTATGCAGGGCGAACTCTATCTGGCAACCGATAGCGAAGCCGATGTCTGTTTCCGTATTGAGTTACCGCTCAATGTGCCGGTAAAAGAGATTAAATGAACCTGGACCTGGTAAGTATGTCGCATGTTTTTTCCCGCGTAATTAACGCGGTGTCACCGCGCAATAAATGGCTTCGTGCGTTTCCTTGCCTGTTGCTGGCCGGATGCGTGGCGCAAAAGCCGCAAAGCGCTATCCATAATGGCCAGGAAGAACGACTCCCTGAGCACCAACTGGCGGATTTTCTCTCAACAGACTGTGATGACATCTGGCTATTGTCGGGCCCGCATGTCGACACCAACCCGCTTTACTGGCTGCGAGCGATGGATTGCGCACAGCGTCTGGCCCCGGCAGTGGCCCGTGCTGAAGCGCGCTCCTGGACGGATGATAACTGGGCTGCCACGTTCCGGCGTGGCATTTTGCTCTCCAGCGCTAAAATCACACCGCTTGAACGGCGTGATTACACTACCCGGCTGGACGCTGTAAGCCCGACTATCCCGGCGCAGGTTCGCCCGTTGTTCCAGCTCTGGCGCGATAGTGAAATGTTGCAGTTACAACTGTCAGAAGAGCGCAGTCGCTACAGCAAACTGCAACAATCCACCGATAGCGAGCTGGATACGTTGCGCCAGCAGCAGCAATTTTTACGTGAGCAACTGGAAACCACCACGCGCAAGCTGGAGACGCTGACCGATATTGAACGGCGTCTTTCCACGCGTAAGCCCGCGCCAGCCGATATGCCGGATAGCACGCGCCCGTCGAAAAATGACGGGAATCAGGAGGATGTAAAACCATGACAAGCCGCAAACCTGCCCATTTACTGCTGGTGGATGACGACCCTGGCCTGCTGAAGCTGCTGGGGTTGCGTCTTACCAGCGAGGGGTACAGCATTGTCACCGCCGAGAGCGGGCAGGAAGGATTGCGCATTCTGGCGCGGGAAAAGGTCGATCTGGTGATAAGCGACCTGCGCATGGATGAAATGGATGGCATGCAGCTGTTTGCTGAGATTCAGCGCGTTCAGCCTGGCATGCCGGTGATTATCCTGACGGCGCATGGCTCAATACCGGATGCGGTAGCCGCCACGCAGCAGGGCGTCTTTAGCTTTCTTACCAAACCGGTGGATAAAGACGCGTTATACAAAGCCATTGATGAGGCGCTGGAACACAGCGGCCCGGCGGCTGACGATCAGTGGCGCGAAAGCATTGTTACCCGTAGCCCGGTCATGCTGCGCTTGCTGGAGCAGGCGCGAATGGTGGCGCAGTCCGATGTCAGCGTGCTGATCAACGGGCAAAGTGGTACCGGCAAGGAGATCCTCGCGCAGGCGATCCACAACGCCAGCCCTCGCAGTAAAAGCGCGTTTATCGCCATCAACTGCGGTGCATTACCCGAGCAATTGCTGGAGTCGGAACTGTTTGGTCATGCGCGCGGGGCGTTTACCGGCGCGGTCAGTAGCCGCGAAGGGCTGTTTCAGGCGGCGGAAGGCGGTACGCTGTTTCTTGATGAAATTGGCGATATGCCAATTCCGTTGCAGGTGAAATTACTGCGTGTGCTGCAGGAGCGTAAAGTCCGCCCGCTGGGCAGCAACCGCGATATTGATATTAATGTGCGTATTATTTCCGCCACCCACCGCGACCTGCCGAAAGCGATGGAGCGCGGTGAGTTTCGTGAGGATTTGTTCTACCGTCTGAATGTTGTGAACCTCAAAATCCCGGCACTGGCGGAGCGCGCGGAAGATATTCCGCTGCTGGCGAACCATCTGCTGCGTCAGGCAGCGGATCGCCACAAACCGTTTGTGCGTGCTTTCTCCACCGATGCCATGAAACGGCTGATGACCGCGAGCTGGCCGGGTAACGTGCGTCAACTGGTGAACGTGATTGAGCAGTGCGTGGCGCTGACATCCTCTCCAGTGATCAGCGATGCGCTGGTTGAACAGGCGCTGGAAGGGGAAAACACGGCGTTGCCTACCTTTGTTGAAGCGCGTAATCAGTTTGAACTTAACTACCTGCGTAAGCTGTTGCAAATCACCAAAGGTAATGTGACCCACGCCGCGCGGATGGCGGGCCGCAATCGGACTGAATTTTACAAATTACTCTCGCGACATGAGCTGGACGCCAACGACTTTAAGGAGTAATGGCGCGGTGAGTATGATACTGTGAGCAACCGATTACGATGCAGCAGACTGGCAAGAGCGTTTAAGGACCCACCATGAAAAAGATTGATGCGATTATTAAACCTTTCAAACTGGATGATGTGCGTGAAGCACTGGCGGAAGTCGGTATCACCGGGATGACGGTGACCGAAGTGAAAGGGTTTGGTCGCCAGAAAGGCCACACAGAACTCTACCGCGGCGCGGAATACATGGTGGACTTTCTACCCAAGGTGAAAATTGAAATTGTGGTCACCGACGATATCGTTGATACCTGCGTGGATACCATTATCCGCACGGCGCAGACCGGTAAGATCGGCGACGGCAAAATCTTCGTCTTTGACGTTGCGCGCGTGGTGCGTATCCGTACCGGCGAAGAAGACGACGCGGCAATCTGATGTGATTCCCTCACCCTGCCGGGTGAGGGAATGTCTGCTTACAGGACCTTATGCGGCCCAAAGCATTCGTAGTGGATATTGGCTTTGTCTACGCCGAGCGTCACCAGTTGCTGAGCGGCAAACTGCATAAATCCAACCGGCCCGCAGAGGTAAAACTGCATCATCGGGTCGCTGAATTTTCCTTCCAGTTGCGTTAAATCCATTAACCCTTCGCTGTTAAAACGACCTGCACTTCGATCTGCTGCTTCCGGTTGGCGATACCAGACATGTTGATAGAAGCGATCCAGTGATGCTCCCAGCTTGCTGACTTCATCGGCGAAAGCGTGAACCTGGCCATTGTCGGCGGCATGAAACCAGTTCACCTGTGCGCTGTGCTGAGAGGCGGCAAGGCTGTCCAGCATTGCCAGCATCGGGGTTAGCCCTACGCCTGCGGAGATTAACGTAACCGGAGTAGCAGCAGGCACATCCATAAAGAAATCCCCTGCTGGCGCGGCCAGGTGCACCACATCACCGGGTTGGGCTTTATCGTGCAGCCACTCTGAAACCTGGCCACCGCTTTCGCGTTTTACGGCAATACGGTAGCTTTTCCCGTTCGGCTGGCGGGTCAGCGAGTACTGACGGATCTCCTGATTCGCGAAACCTTCCGGCTTCAGCCAGATGCCAAGATATTGTCCCGGCTGGTAAGACGCCACCGGCTGATCATCTACCGGTGCGAATTCAAAGCTGGTGATCAGTGCACTCTGCGGGGTTTTCTCCAGCAAGCGGAACGCGCGTGTTCCTTGCCAGCCGCCCTGTTTTTCCGCGTGCTCACGGTAAATCTGCGCTTCACGATTGATAAACACCCCAGCCAGCACGCCATAGGCTTTACCCCAGGCATCCAGTACCTCTTGTCCGGGGCTGAACATTTCATCCAGCGTTGCCAGAAGGTGCGCGCCGACAATGTTGTACTGCTCCGGCTGGATCTGAAAACTGGTGTGTTTCTGTGCGATCTTTTCAACGGCGGGCAGCAATGCCGCGAGGTTATCGATATTACTGGCATAAGCGGCAATCGCGTTGAACAGCGCTTCACGCTGGTCGCCATTGCGCTGATTGCTCATATTAAAGATCTCTTTTAGTTCCGGGTTGTGGCTGAACATCCGGTCGTAAAAATGTGCGGTGAGTTTAGGTCCGGTGGCGGCCAGCAGGGGAAGGGTGGCTTTGACCGTAGCGATGGTTTGAGCGTCGAGCATTATGGCTTCCTTTAGCGATGATTATTTAAAGTTGTATTTTAAATGCATCTTATAGCGCAGCGCACGGCCTTGTAAAGAGCGGGCCATCTAAAGGATTTGCATCGTGAATAAGTTGCATCACAAACCTGAAAAGAAATCCGCTTATATGGCGAAGCCCGTTATCGCTCAAACCCTTGACTGGCGCGGAGCCAATCGTTTGCGTAAAAACCTTTGTCAAGACCTGTTATCAGGATATTAATCAGTTATACTGTGAGCCGTTCCCCAAATTGGGCCCTCGTTTAGAGTTGTTTTTGTTAGCTGAGTCAGGAGATGCGGATGTTAAAGCGTGAAATGAACATTGCCGATTATGATGCCGAACTGTGGCAGGCTATGGAGCAGGAAAAAGTACGTCAGGAAGAACACATTGAACTGATCGCCTCCGAAAACTACACCAGCCCGCGTGTAATGCAGGCTCAGGGTTCTCAGCTGACGAACAAATACGCCGAAGGTTACCCGGGCAAACGCTACTACGGCGGTTGCGAATATGTCGACATTGTTGAGCAACTGGCGATCGACCGTGCAAAAGAGCTATTCGGCGCTGATTATGCCAACGTCCAGCCGCATTCAGGTTCACAGGCGAACTTCGCTGTGTACACCTCTCTGCTGGAGCCGGGCGATACCGTACTGGGTATGAACCTGGCGCACGGGGGTCACCTGACGCACGGTTCTCCGGTTAACTTCTCCGGTAAACTGTATAACATCGTGCCTTACGGCATCGATGAAACCGGCCATATTGATTACAACGACCTGAACGCGCAGGCGCAGAAACACAAGCCGAAAATGATCATCGGTGGTTTCTCGGCTTATTCCGGCGTGGTTGACTGGGCAAAAATGCGTGAAATCGCTGACAGCATCGGTGCATACCTGTTTGTGGATATGGCGCACGTTGCAGGTCTGGTCGCCGCAGGCGTTTACCCGAACCCGGTTCCGCATGCACACGTGGTGACCACCACAACCCACAAAACGCTGGCTGGCCCGCGCGGTGGTCTGATCCTGGCGAAAGGCGGCAGCGAAGAGCTGTATAAAAAACTGAACTCAGCTGTGTTCCCTGGCGGCCAGGGCGGCCCGCTGATGCACGTGATCGCCGGTAAAGCGGTGGCGCTGAAAGAAGCGATGGAGCCGGAATTCAAAACCTATCAGCAGCAGGTTGCGAAAAACGCCAAAGCGATGGTGGAAGTGTTCCTGAACCGTGGTTACAAAGTGGTATCCGGTGGTACAGATAACCACCTGTTCCTGCTGGATCTGGTGGATAAAAACCTGACCGGTAAAGAAGCCGATGCTGCACTGGGTCGCGCTAACATCACCGTTAACAAAAACAGCGTACCGAACGATCCGAAAAGCCCGTTTGTCACCTCCGGTATCCGCATCGGTAGCCCGGCGGTAACCCGTCGCGGCTTTAAAGAAGCGGAAGTGAAAGAGCTGGCTGGCTGGATGTGCGACGTGCTGGATAGCATCAATGACGAAGCGGTGATTGAGCGCACGAAACAGAAAGTGCTGGATATCTGCGCTCGCTTCCCGGTTTACGCTTAAGTTTCAGGCAAATAAAAAAGCCCCGTTCGGGGCTTTTTTTATGCCTTATTGCAAACCGGCGTAGCCGTGAAAGCCCATGTAAATACCGACCAGAGCGATCAACACGCTGGAAAAGTAGGGGGCTTTACGGGCGAGTGTATTAAAGCCAGACCAGCGTTTTGCCGCCTGTTGTACACTGATTGCCGCACCTACGCCAACGGCGACCAGCGTGAGCGCCAGGCCAATACTGAAACAGACCACCATCGTTGCACCTAATGTCAGCGCCTTAAGCTGAATACAGATAAGCAGAATGGTGATGGCCGCCGGGCATGGGATCAAGCCACCGGTCAGGCCGAACAGCAGAATTTGTCCATTGGTGACGTCACCACCGTTAAAACGTCGCTCAATATCCCGGGCGTGTGCCCGTTCATGCGCATCCTGATACTCCTCTTCTTCTTTTGCTACGCTCCGCATGGCGAGGATATTTGGCTGTGCACGCACCGCAGCGAGTTGTGGCTGGAAGATTAACCCGCGTGGCTGCGGAGCGTGGCCGTGATGATGATGGTGATGATCGTCATGATGATCGTGGTGATGATGGCCTGCACGTCGGGCGCTTTCCCCTTGCCATGTCCGCCAGAACATCCACGTTGCTGTACCGAGGATCACCACGGCGGAGATCATTTGCAGCCAGGGTTCCACCGATTGGGCGGTAAATTTCTGGCTGATAAACATCCCGCCCAATGCGATCAGCCAGACTACCGCGGTATGAGAGACCGTGGCTGCCAGCCCTAACATGATGGCCTGTTTAACCGTACCTTTGATCGCGATAATAAACGCCGCCATCATGGTCTTTGAGTGTCCTGGCTCCAGGCCATGCAGGGCGCCGAGCAGAATTGCGCTGGGAATAAAAAACCAGGCGTTCCCTTGCTGAAAAAGGGTGGTGAAGTCATTCATGAGAATAATTCTCGGTAACATTTTGTGCGCTTAAATCTACTCCCCCCCAGTAAAAAATACTACCCCCCAGTAGAAAGAAACTCCCCCCCAGTAAAAAATACTGCCCCCCATTAGAAAGAAACTCCCCCCCAGTTGTTGCATGGTATGCTATCGTCTGTGAAGCACGATGAAACTGAGGTCTGTATGTCGCACACCATTCGGGATAAACGAAAGCTAAAAGCGCGGGCAAGCAAAATAGAAGGGCAGGTGGTTGCGCTGAAAAAAATGCTCGACGAACCGCATGAATGCGCACAGGTTTTGCAGCAAATCGCGGCCATCCGTGGTGCGGTGAATGGCTTAATGCGCGAAGTGATTAAAGGGCATCTGACCGATCATATCGTCCATGAAAGCGATGAAATTAAGCGCGAAGCAGACCTGGATGTCGTATTAAGCGTGCTGGATTCATACATCCGTTAGGCCGCCACACCTTGTTATCTGATTGTTACTTGCCAGCCCGGCTATTTGCCGCCAGACTATCGCCTCCATTCAGGAGGAAATCATGGTTCTGCAGTCCACGCGCTGGCTGGCGCTCGCTTATTTCACCTACTTTTTCAGCTACGGCATTTTCTTACCTTTCTGGAGCGTCTGGCTCAAAGGCGTGGGATTAACCCCGGAAATTATCGGCATGTTGCTGGGCGCAGGCCTGGTGGCACGTTTTCTGGGCAGTTTGCTTATTGCGCCACGCGTTAGCGATCCGTCCCGTCTGATCACTGCATTGCGTGTGCTGGCGCTGGTGACATGCCTGTTTGCGCTTGCCTTTTATGCAGGCAACCACGTGGCCTGGCTGACGGTGGTGATTGTGGGCTTTAATCTCTTCTTCTCGCCGCTGGTGCCGCTGACCGACGCACTGGCCGGTACCTGGCAAAAACAATTCACCATGGACTATGGCCGCGTCAGGGTCTGGGGATCCATTGCTTTTGTGATTGGTTCTGCACTGACCGGTAAGCTGGTGAGCCTGTATGATTATCGGGCGATTCTGGCGATGCTGACGCTTGGCGTGGCATCCATGCTGCTGGGTATGCTGTTACGGCCTTCCGTCTTACCGCAGGGGGAACAGCGCCATCAGGAAGGTGCTGGCTGGCAGGCATGGCGTCAATTGATTGTCCAGAACTGGCGTTTTCTCGCCTGTGTCTCCCTGCTGCAGGGCGCGCATGCCGCCTATTACGGCTTCAGCGCAATCTACTGGCAATCTGCCGGGTATTCCGCTTCGACGGTGGGTTACCTTTGGTCATTGGGGGTGGTCGCGGAAGTCATCATCTTCACGCTCAGCAACCGTCTCTTCCGTCGCTTCAGTGCGCGCGACTTGTTGCTGCTTTCCGCGTTTTCCGGGCTGGTGCGTTGGAGTCTGATGGGCTGGACCACCGACTTGCCCTGGCTTATTGTCGCGCAAATCCTGCACTGCGGAACATTCACCGTTTGCCACCTGGCCGGCATGCGTTATATCTCGGCGCGCAAGGGCAGCGAAGTGATCCGTTTGCAGGCGGTCTACTCCGCCGTTGCGATGGGGGGAAGCATTGCGTTGATGACCATGATTGCCGGGTTCTTGTTCGAGCATCTGCACCAGGGGCTGTTTTGGGTGATGGCGCTGCTGGCGATCCCGGCCATCTTCCTGCGACCGCGAGTTTCCGCACAGCAGTCCGTTGCCAGTTAGCACTCCAGCATGGCACGAATATGCTGCTGTTGCTGTGTGCTTAATGGGCCATCGGTGTGGATCAGCGGTGGCGAAAAGAGCGGCAGCGGCGTGGTGTACGGCGTGACGATCAGTGTGGCATCGCGCGGCGCGCCTTGCTGGCGAAACTCAGCCAGTGGCAGGTAGTTAATCGTGAGCGGCAGCAGCGTTAATTCACGCAGCTGTTGTTCTATTTCCTGTTCCCGCGCGCTGTCTTCGCCGGTAATTAACACCACCTGCTTTTCATGTAAATCGTTCTCCTGCATCAGCCAGGCACCGAAAATCACCGCTACCAGGCCGGCTTCTTCATCGCTGAAACGCAGGCTGTATTCCTCTTCCAACGCTTGCAATGCGCTGCGGGTGGTGCGCATCAAACGCGGATAGAGTTGATGGATCTCCTCCGGCAGACTGTTATCGATGCCGATGCCAAACAAGCTGCGATCCAGCGCCTGTGCCAGATGGATATAGAGCTGTGCGCTGAGTCCTTGCTCATCGCTAAAACGCAGGCCTGCCAGATCGCGAAAACGGACAATCATCCGGTTGATGGCCTGCTGTAACCGCCGATCCTGGTGGTGGCTGTCGCGCAGAGGGTCGGGGATCCGCACCATCATAAATAACAGTGACAGGAACAGATGCTCATTCTCTTGTGGATGCGCGATCACACGCCGCCGCCAGTGGCGCACAATATCTTGCGCGACCTGATACTCTTCGCGCATCTGCGCCCAGCTCTGCTGCACCGGGTTGAACTCCGGCGTGTGTCCATGATGATTTTGCAGTAAGCAATATTGCAGGTAGAGGCGCAAAAATTGTATATCCCGGCACTCAAAAGAGCGTTGCAGGCGGCGGGCACACAGATTAATTAACGCACGCAAATTGGTATCGTCATACAGGGTCCTGGCGATCCCTTGCTGCCTGAGCGCGGTTTTTAATGTCGGGGTAAAATGCTGCGTGATAAATTGCGGACATAGCCGGAGTGAGCGCCGCAGCCAGTGCAGCAGGCATAAACGCTGATCCAGCGTTGCGCCTTCAATCCGGTAACCGCCGTTATGCTGTGGCACGATGGAAAGACGATGGTAACGGCGGATCTCGCTTTCGGTCTCGGCAAGATCCTGGCGTGCCACATGATCGTCCACACCATTCATGGCGCTGATATGTTCCATAGTGACATATTGCCCTGGCAGCGCGAGCATCAGCAGTACCTGGCAGCGTCGCTGCGGACTGGAGAGCGCAGATGGGGGCGTCATTACAATTGTCATCTGTCAGATTCCAGTTAGGGGTGTTTGATAAGCGTAGTTAAAGCTATGCTGTGCGATAGCGCAGCCGCTGCTCTTTCCTTCAGGATTGCCGGAGAGCATCACAGAATTTTTCACGTGAGGAATACATGCAAGCAGTTAAACAGTGCGCCTGGGGCGTTTTTCTCGCGCTTTTATCATTCTCAGTGGCGGCGCACCCCCATAGTTTTATCCGCCTGAAAACACAAGTATTAGCAGAGAACGGGCAGTTTACCGGCTTGAAAATGCGCTGGACGATGGATGAGATCACCTCCGCGGATTTGCTGTACGACGCGGGCAATGCGAAACCCGGTGAGGAAATCTGGAAAAAGCTGGCGGCGGAAGTGATGGCTAACGTATTAGGCCAGCACTATTTTACCGAAGTGTGGCACGACGGGCAGAAGGTGAAGTTTCTCAACCGGCCCACGGAATATGGTATGGCGCGGGAGGGACACCAGGCGGTGTTGACATTTATTCTGCCTCTCGCGCAACCGCAGCCTCTTCACGGCCAGACATACACCTTTGCTACCTTCGATCCTACATATTATGTGGACATGAGTTACGAACATGATAGCGATGCCTCGCTGTCCGGCGCGCTGCAAATGTCGTGTAAGGTGGCGGTTCATACCCCAAAGCCTGGCGAAGAGGTGCTGAATTATGCCCAGTCGCTGGATAAAGAAGATGCCCCGGAGGAAGACATGCAACTGGGTAAACAATTCGCGCAGACGGTAACGCTGGCATGTCAGTAATCCCGGCGAGCACACTGCGTAAACGGCGTTTGCTGCACTGGTGGCCGCTGGCGCTCTTTGTATTGTTCGCCGTTGCTGGTGCGTTCTGGCTATGGCAAGCCTGGCCGCAGGTGATGGTAAAAAGCGTGGTCTGGCAGCGCGATGTGAATATGCAGATGAGCAACCTGCTAAAAAGCGTGGCAGAAAACCCCGGCAAAACGGGAGGTTCGTTGCTGCTGTTCAGTTTTGTCTATGGTGTGCTGCATGCATTAGGGCCAGGGCATGGCAAAGTGGTGATCACCACCTGGCTGGCGACCCATCCGTCGAAACTGCGTTCCGGTATTGGGCTGACGCTGGCCTCGTCGCTGTTGCAGGGGCTGGTGGCGATTGTGCTGGTGGTCGTCGTGTTAAGCATACTGGCGTTGCCTGCTCGTCAGTTGCATATGAGTGGCTACTGGCTGGAAAAGGGTAGCTATCTGCTGGTTGGCGCACTGGGTGTGCTGCTGTGCTGGCGTGCTGTCAGGCAACTGCGCGCGCTGCTGAAAAAGCCGGTATTTCGATCTTTTACTCCGCATCATGTGCATCATGAAGGCTGTGGCTGTGGGCATCACCATCTCCCGTCGCCGTCGCAACTGCAAAGTGGTGAGGACTGGCGGGCACGGCTGGCAATTATCTTGTCGATGGGTATGCGACCCTGTTCCGGGGCCATTATGGTGCTACTGTTCAGTAAAGTGATCGGTGTCTTTGCCTGGGGGATCGCATCGGCGCTGGCAATGGCGGCGGGTACGTCGCTGACCATCAGTTCGCTGGCATTGCTGGTGCACGGCTTTCGCCAACTGGCGATAAAACTCAGTGGCAATCAGGCGCCATCGCTGTGGCGGCAGGTGGGCTGGACGACGCTGGCGCTGGCCGGGGGCGTACTGTTGGTTTGTGCGGCGGGAGTGATGTGGGTCAGTGCATTACCGCCGGGCGGCGGCTTAAGGCCGTTTTAAGCGTGATAGCCCGATAGGCATGGTGCCACCGGGCTATCCACTAATAACTTAGCGTTTCAGCGCGTCGCTCAGTTCTTCGCGCATGTTCGCCAGCATCGCTTTCACGACACGCGGGTTACCTGCGACGATGTTGCCGGTCATCATATAGTTATGACCGCCCGTGAAATCACACACCAGACCGCCCGCTTCACGCACCAGCAGTTCGCCGGCAGCAAAATCCCATGGCTTCAGTGCGATCTCAAAGAAACCATCAACGCGGCCTGCTGCAACGTAGGCCAGATCCAGCGCAGCGGAACCGGTACGACGGAAGTCCGCGCATTCGGTAAACAGTTTACCGACGATATTTACATAGGTAGTGGCGTGCTGTTTGGCTTTGAACGGGAAACCGGTCGCCAGGATGGTGCCATCCAGATCGCGGGCAGTGCTGCCACGCAGACGGTAACCGTTAAGCTGCGCGCCCTGGCCGCGCGTGGCGGTGAACAGTTCGTTACGCATCGGATCGTAAACCACCGCGACTTCAGTGCGGCCTTTAATACGAACGGCGATAGATACCGCGAAGTGCGGCAGGCGTTTGATAAAGTTGGTGGTGCCATCCAGTGGATCGATAACCCATTGTACATCCTGGTCAGCGCCTTCGTGCTCACCACTCTCTTCGGTGATGATGGTGTGTTGCGGGTAAGATTTGCGGATGGTGTCAATAATTACCGCTTCGGCGGCTTTATCAACGTTAGTCACGAAATCATTGCTGCCTTTCTGGCTGGTTTCTACGGTGTCAGGGGTTTCGTAGTTTTTGGCAATTAAATTACCCGCCTTGCGCGCAGCACGCACGGCGATGTTCAGCATCGGATGCATCGGTCTCTCTCACTGGATGTTAAAGAACGGAAAACGGCGCGTATGATAGCAGCGAATTCGGATTATGTCTTCGCTTTATGGTAATATGCGCAAATATTCTTTAGCCGTTGAAAATCTATGCTGCAAAATATTCGAATTGTGCTGGTGGAGACCTCTCACACTGGCAATATGGGCTCCGTTGCCCGCGCGATGAAAACAATGGGGTTAACCAATCTGTGGCTGGTTAACCCGCTGGTTAAACCGGACTCTCAGGCTATTGCGCTCGCCGCAGGTGCCAGCGATGTGATTGGCAATGCAAACATTGTCGATACGCTGGACGAAGCACTGACCGGTTGCAGTCTGGTGGTGGGCACCAGCGCACGCTCGCGTACGTTGCCATGGCCGATGCTGGATCCACGCGAATGTGGTCTGAAAAGCGTTGCCGAGGCGGAACATGCGCCGGTTGCGCTGGTCTTTGGCCGTGAACGCGTAGGTCTGACCAACGATGAACTGCAAAAATGCCACTACCACGTCGCCATCGCCGCTAACCCGGAATACAGTTCGCTGAACCTCGCTATGGCGGTGCAGGTGATAGCTTATGAAGTGCGCATGGCCTGGCTGGCGACGCAGGCAAGCGATGCCCCGGCCGCTCATCATGAAGAGACGCCGTACCCGCTGGTAGACGATCTTGAGCGCTTTTATGGGCATCTGGAACAAACGCTGCTGGCAACCGGGTTTATCCGTGAAAACCATCCCGGTCAGGTGATGAATAAACTGCGCCGTCTGTTCACTCGCGCACGTCCGGAAAGCCAGGAACTGAATATCCTGCGCGGCATTCTGGCGTCTATTGAGCAGAACCAAAAGCAATAGCGCTGGATGGCTGCTTTGCTTTATCTGACGCGTAGTCCAGAAAAGCAGGCGCGCCATCGGGTCATAAACACCACAGCACGAAAGGATAAATACCTGACTAAAACAGTCAACTAAATAGTTGACCAATTTAGTCAGGAATGTCAGACTTGCGACTGCTATGCAACATTAACATTTTAATAATAATCCCCGGGCAGGGGCGAGTCTGAGGCTAGTAAGACATGAGACTGACATCTAAAGGGCGTTATGCCGTGACCGCAATGCTGGACGTTGCACTCAACTCCGAATCAGGCCCGGTTCCGTTGGCCGATATTTCTGAGCGTCAGGGAATTTCACTCTCCTATCTGGAGCAGTTGTTCTCCCGTCTGCGTAAAAATGGCCTGGTGGCCAGCGTACGTGGTCCGGGCGGCGGTTACCTGCTGGGTAAAGAAGCGGGCAGCATTGCCGTCGGCGAAGTGATTAGCGCCGTTGACGAATCCGTGGATGCGACCCGTTGCCAGGGGAAAAGTGGCTGCCAGGGCGGCGATAAGTGCCTGACCCACGCGCTGTGGCGCGATCTGAGTGACCGTCTGACCGACTTTTTAAATAACATTACGCTGGGCGAACTGGTGAATAACCAGGAAATCCTCGACGTCTCCGGCAGACAGCACTCCCACGAATCTCATCGCACGACCCGCGCACAAGACGCTATCGACGTTAAACTGCGCGCATAATAAAAAAACAGAATTCAGAATCGGGCCAGGGCACAGTTATGTGCCCTGTTAACACGGTCGTACATCCAGCCGGTTGCCTGATTCCTTGCATTAGAGCGATGTACGGAGTTTAAAGAGCAATGAAATTACCGATTTATCTCGACTACTCCGCAACCACGCCGGTGGACCCGCGTGTTGCCGAGAAAATGATGCAGTTTCTGACCCTGGACGGGACCTTTGGTAACCCTGCTTCCCGTTCACACCGTTTTGGCTGGCAAGCTGAAGAGGCGGTAGATATCGCCCGTAACCAGATTGCTGAGCTGGTTGGTGCCGATCCGCGTGAGATCGTCTTCACTTCCGGTGCAACCGAATCCGATAACCTGGCGATTAAAGGTGCAGCCAACTTTTATCAGAAAAAAGGCAAGCACATCATCACCAGCAAAACCGAACATAAAGCCGTGCTGGATACCTGTCGCCAGTTAGAGCGCGAAGGTTTCGAAGTGACTTACCTGGCTCCACAAAGCAACGGTATTATCGACCTGAAAGAGCTGGAAGCAGCGATGCGTGAAGACACCATCCTCGTGTCCATCATGCATGTGAATAACGAAATCGGTGTAGTGCAGGACATCGCGACCATCGGCGAAATGTGCCGCGCGCGCGGTATTATCTACCACGTTGATGCAACGCAGAGCGTCGGTAAACTGCCTATCGATCTGAGCCAGTTGAAAGTGGATTTAATGTCCTTCTCCGGCCATAAAATCTACGGTCCGAAAGGCATTGGCGCGCTGTATGTGCAACGTAAACCACGTGTACGCATTGAAGCGCAAATGCACGGCGGCGGTCATGAGCGCGGTATGCGTTCCGGTACGCTGCCTGTTCACCAGATCGTCGGCATGGGTGAAGCCTACCGCATCGCCAAAGAAGAGATGGCGACCGAAATGGAGCGTCTGCGCGGCCTGCGTAGCCGTCTGTGGAATGGCATCAACGATATCGAAGAAGTTTACCTGAACGGTGACCTGGAGCACGGCGCGCCGAACATTCTCAACGTCAGCTTTAACTACGTTGAAGGCGAATCGCTGATCATGGCGCTGAAAGACCTGGCTGTTTCGTCTGGTTCTGCCTGTACGTCTGCAAGCCTGGAACCGTCCTACGTGCTGCGCGCGCTGGGCATGAATGATGAGCTGGCGCACAGCTCCATCCGTTTCTCTTTAGGGCGTTTTACCACCGAAGAAGAGATCGACTACACCATCGCACTGGTGCGTAAATCCATTGGTCGTCTGCGCGAACTCTCCCCGCTGTGGGAAATGTTCAAACAGGGCGTGGATTTAACCACGATCGAATGGGCTCATCATTAATAACGGTTGCGCAAACAGGAGAATTTAGAATGGCTTATAGCGAAAAAGTAATCGATCACTACGAAAATCCGCGCAACGTGGGCTCTTTTGACAACGGCGACGATAGCGTTGGCAGCGGTATGGTTGGCGCACCGGCGTGCGGCGACGTGATGAAGCTGCAGATCAAAGTGAACGATAAAGGCATTATCGAAGACGCACGTTTCAAAACTTACGGTTGCGGTTCCGCCATCGCCTCCAGTTCCCTGGTGACAGAGTGGGTGAAGGGCAAGTCTCTGGACGAAGCTCAGGCGATCAAAAACACCGATATCGCCGAAGAGCTGGAACTGCCGCCAGTGAAAATTCACTGCTCCATCCTGGCGGAAGATGCGATTAAAGCCGCCATCGCGGATTACAAAAGCAAACAAGAAGCGAAATAAGGCAGGAGGTTGTTGTCATGTCCATTAGCCTGAGCGACAGTGCCGCCGCGCGAGTCAATACCTTCCTGGCCAACCGAGGTAAAGGGTTTGGTCTGCGTCTGGGGGTCAGAACCTCCGGTTGTTCTGGTATGGCCTATGTACTGGAATTTGTCGATGCGCCGAACGAAGAAGATACGGTGTTTGAAGACAAAGGCGTGAAGGTCGTGGTCGACGGCAAAAGCCTGCAATTCCTCGACGGTACTCAACTGGACTTTGTCAAAGAAGGCCTGAACGAAGGGTTCAAATTCACCAACCCGAACGTGAAAGATGAGTGCGGTTGCGGCGAAAGCTTCAACGTTTAATCGCCATCATTGATGACCCCACCGCAGGCCTCTGTGCGTGGGGTTTGTTTCGATTGCACACCCGGAACTGTTATGGATTACTTCACCCTCTTTGGGTTACCAGCCCATTACCAACTCGACACGCAGGCGCTGGCGACACGTTTCCAGGATTTACAGCGTCAGTTCCATCCTGACCGCTTTGCCAGTCAGCCGCAGGCTGAGCAACTTGCCGCCGTGCAGCAATCTGCCACCATTAATCAGGCCTGGCAAACCTTACGCAACCCACTAACGCGCGCCGAATACCTGTTGTCATTACACGGATTTGATTTAGCCTCTGAGCAACACACGGTGCGGGATACCGCTTTTTTGATGGAACAGCTGGAGCTACGCGAAGAGCTGGACGAGATTGAGCGTGCGAAAGATGCAACGCGACTGGAAGCTTTCCAGACGCGCGTGAAAGGGATGTACGACGCGCGCCATCAGTTAATGGTAGAACAGTTAGATACTCAAACGTGGGACGCAGCGGCGGATACCGTGCGTAAACTGCGTTTTCTCGATAAACTGCGCAGCGCAACAGAACAACTCGAAGAAAAACTGCTCGGTTTTTAATTTTTTGGAAGCAAACAATGGCCTTATTACAAATCAGTGAGCCCGGCCTGAGCGCCGCACCGCATCAGCGTCGCCTGGGGGCGGGCATCGACCTTGGCACCACCAATTCGCTGGTTGCCACCGTGCGCAGCGGTCAGGCGGAAACGCTGGCCGACAGCGAAGGTCGCCATTTACTCCCTTCCGTGGTGAATTACCAGGCGGACAGCCACAGTGTGGGTTATGACGCCCGCCGCAACGCCGCGCTGGATCCGGTCAACACTATTAGCTCGGTAAAACGCCTGATGGGCCGTAGTCTTGCGGACATCCAGGCGCGCTATCCACATCTGCCATGGCAGTTCCAGTCCAGCGAAAACGGTCTGCCGATGATTGTCACCGAGGCCGGTCTGGTTAACCCGATTCGTGTCTCTGCCGATATTCTCAAAGCCCTTGCTGAACGCGCGCAACAGACGCTGTCTGGCGATCTCGACGGTGTGGTGATCACGGTGCCCGCCTATTTTGATGACGCACAACGTCAGGGCACGAAAGATGCCGCGCGGCTGGCGGGGCTGCACGTGCTGCGCCTGCTGAACGAACCGACCGCGGCAGCCATTGCTTACGGTCTGGACTCGGGCAAAGAGGGCGTGATCGCCGTGTATGATCTTGGCGGCGGTACCTTTGATATCTCCATCCTGCGTCTTAGCCGCGGGGTGTTTGAAGTACTGGCCACCGGCGGTGATTCCGCTCTGGGTGGGGATGATTTTGACCACCTGTTGGCAGACTTTATTCGCGAGCAGGCGGGGCTTGACGATCGCAGCGATGCACGCCTGCAGCGAGAACTGCTGGATGCGGCCATTGCCGCGAAAATTACGCTGAGCGATGCCGACAGCGCAGCTGTCGATGTGGCGGGCTGGCAGGGTGTGATCACGCGAGCACAGTTCGACGATCTGATCGCAACCCTGGTGAAACGTACGCTGCTTTCTTGCCGTCGCGCGCTGAAAGATGCGGGCGTGGAAGCGCATGAGGTGCTGGAAGTGGTAATGGTCGGCGGCTCAACCCGCGTGCCGTTGGTACGCGAGCGTGTGGGCGAATTTTTTGGCCGCACGCCGTTGACATCGATCGATCCGGATAAGGTTGTCGCCATTGGCGCGGCAATCCAGGCGGACATTCTGGTCGGCAACAAGCCGGACAGCGAAATGCTGTTGCTGGATGTGATCCCGCTGTCGCTTGGGCTTGAAACCATGGGCGGCCTGGTGGAGAAAGTGATCCCGCGTAATACCACTATTCCGGTCGCGCGCGCACAGGAGTTCACCACTTTTAAAGATGGTCAAACTGCGATGTCCATCCATGTGATGCAGGGCGAGCGTGAACTGGTGCAGGACTGCCGCTCTCTGGCGCGTTTCTCGCTGCGGGGCATTCCTGCGCTTCCCGCTGGCGGCGCGCATATTCGCGTCACCTTCCAGGTCGATGCCGATGGTTTGCTGAGTGTGACCGCCATGGAGAAATCCACCGGGGTGGAAGCCTCAATTCAGGTGAAACCGTCATACGGTCTCACCGATGGCGAAATCGCCGACATGATCAAAGACTCCATGAGTTTTGCCGGGCAGGACGTGAAAGCACGTATGCTGGCGGAACAGAAAGTGGAAGCCGCGCGCGTACTGGAAAGTCTGTCCGGTGCGCTCGCCGCTGACGCCGCGCTGTTAAGCGCCGCAGAGCGTGCGGTCATCGACGAGGCGGTGGCGCAACTGCGCTCCGTTGCCGAGGGCGATGATACCGCCGCGATAGAACAAGCCATTAAAAATGTAGATAAACAAACCCAGGAATTTGCCGCCCGCCGCATGGACCAATCCGTGCGTACCGCGCTGAAAGGCCATTCCGTCGACGAGGTTTAATATGCCTAAAATTGTTTTTCTGCCTCATCAGGATCTCTGTCCGGATGGCGCAGTTCTGGAAGCGAAGAGCGGTGAAACCATTCTTGATGTTGCCTTGCGCGGCGGCATCGAGATTGAGCACGCCTGCGAAAAATCCTGCGCCTGCACCACCTGTCACTGTGTCGTGCGTGAGGGCTTCGATTCTCTGCCGGAAAGCAGTGAAGACGAAGATGATATGCTGGATAAAGCCTGGGGGCTGGAGCCGGAAAGTCGTTTAGGCTGCCAGGCGCGCGTCACCGATGAAGATCTGGTGGTTGAGATCCCGCGTTACACCATCAACCACGCACGGGAGCACTGATATGGGGCTGAAGTGGACCGACAGCCGTGAAATCGGCGAGGCGCTGTATGACAGCCGCCCGGATCTCGATCCGAAGACCGTTCGTTTCACCGATATGCATCAGTGGATCTGCGAACTGGAAGAGTTTGATGATGATCCGAATGCATCGAATGAAAAAATTCTCGAAGCGATTCTGCTAGTCTGGTTAGACGAAGCATCGTAATCATCTAACGGGCTGCCTTCGGGCGGCCCGTTTTCACGAATGCGCTAATAAGGATAAATAAAATGACAGAAGCCATGAAAATTACGTTAACCACGCAACCTGCCGATGCGCGCTGGGGTGAAAAAGCCGCATACAGCATCAATAATGACGGCATCGCTCTGCACCTGACCGGTAAAGATGATTTGGGGCTTATTCAGCGCGCAGCGCGTAAAATCGACGGCCTGGGCATCAAGCACGTTGCACTGAGCGGTGAAGGCTGGAATGCCGATCGTAGCTGGGCGTTTTGGGCGGGTTATAAGGGGCCGAAAGGCACGCGCAAAGTGGAGTGGGCGGCGCTTGATGAGGCTGAGCAGAAAGAGCTGGATAGCCGCCTGAAAGTCATTGACTGGGTACGCGACACCATTAACGCCCCGGCGGAAGAACTGGGCCCGGAACAACTGGCGCAGCGTGCGGTGGATCTGCTGCACAGTGTTGGAGGCGATAAAATCGCTTACCGCATCACCAAAGGTGAGGATCTGCGCGAGCAGAACTACCTCGGTCTGCATACTGTCGGACGGGGTTCCGAACGCCCGCCCGTGCTGCTGGCACTGGACTATAACCCAACCGGTAATCCGGATGCGCCGGTGTATGCCGCGCTGGTGGGGAAAGGTATTACCTTCGATTCCGGCGGTTACAGCATTAAACAGAGTGCGTTTATGGATTCAATGAAATCCGATATGGGGGGCGCGGCACTGGTAACCGGTGCACTGGCTTTCGCTATTAATCGCGGCCTGAACAAACGCGTCAAACTGTGGCTCTGCTGCGCCGACAACCTGATTAGCGGTAACGCCTTTAAATTGGGCGATATTATCCACTACCGCAACGGTAAAACCGTTGAGATCATGAATACCGATGCTGAAGGGCGTCTGGTGCTGGCCGATGGTCTGATCGACGCTTCCGCGCAGAAACCGGAACTGATCATCGACGCCGCCACGCTAACGGGTGCGGCGAAAACGGCGCTGGGCAATGACTACCATGCGCTGTTTAGCTTCGATGACGCGCTGGCTGGCCGCTTGCTGAGCAGTGCTGCCGCTGAGAATGAGCCGTTCTGGCGTTTGCCGCTGGCGGAGTTTCACCGTAATCAGCTGCCGTCGAACTTTGCCGAGCTGAACAATACTGCCAGTGCGGCTTTCCCGGCTGGCGCGAGCACCGCGGCCGGTTTTCTGTCGCACTTTGTGGAAAACTATCAGCAGGGTTGGTTGCATATCGACTGTTCCGCAACCTACCGTAAAGCGGCGGTGGAGCAGTGGGCGGCAGGGGCCACCGGCCTGGGTGTGCGCACGCTCGCGAATCTGTTAACGGCTGAGTAATATTTCATCTTTACCCTCACCCTGACGCTCTCCCGGTAAGGGGAAACGCGCGTCCTCTCCCTTCCAGGGAGAGGGGCCGGGGGAGGGTTAATTTTTCGGAATTTGTATGTCGGAAACCAAAAACGAATTAGAAACCCTGCTGGCGCAGGCGGCGACCGAACCGGCTTATCGTCCGGCGTTTTTCCGCACACTACTGGACTCCACCGTGTGGGTACCGGGAAGCGCTGCGGAAGGTGACGCGATTGCAGACGATAGCGCGCTGGATCTGCAGCACTGGGAAAAAGATGACGGAACCTCGGTGATCCCGTTCTTTACCTCACTGGGCGCATTGCAACAGGCCGTTGACGATGAACAAGCGTTTGTGGTGATGCCCGCCCGCACTCTCTTTGAGATGACGCTGGGGGAAACCTTGTTCCTCAACGCCAAACTGTCTACCGGTAAAGAGTTTACTCCGCGTGAAATCAGCCACTTAGTGGGAAAAGAGGGCAGTCCGTTAAGCCAGCAGGAAGTGCTGGAGGGCGGTAGCGCGTTGTTGCTGTCTGAAGTGGCGGAACCGCCAGCGCAGATGGTGGACTCCCTGACCACACTGTTTAAAAGCATCAAAACCGTTAAACGTGCGTTTATCTGCACCATCAAAGAGAACGCAGAGGAGCAGGCGAACCTGTTGATCGGTATTGAAGCGGAAGGGGATATCGAAGAGATTATTCACGCGGCGGGCAGCGTAGCGACGGATACCTTACCGGGCGACGAACCTATTGATATCTGCCAGGTGGTCGAAGGCGAGAAAGGTATTAGCCATTTTATGCTGGCGCACATTACGCCTTTCTATGAGCGCCGCTGGGGCAGCTTCCTGCGCGATTTTAAAAATAACCGCATTATTTAATGATCAGGTGGCGCCGCGTGCGCCGCTTATTCTCTTTGCTGGCTAAGGGTTATTGTTACTCTTCATTATGCACCCTGACTTCTTTTTACTGATAAACACATTCATGGCCGGAAAGCGGGTGCTATCGTTTACGCTACGTTGATTTGTGGTTCATTTTTATGGATAAAAAAAGCCTGCTGTATTGTTTCGGCATTCCGCTGCTGTTATTCATCTGGTCCTGTTGGCAATATTCCAGAATCAGCGACAGCGATGCCTGGGTTGTTATTGAGTGGGGCACCGCTTCGCACAACATTCTGATGCCACTTTCCCGCCGCTATGTTGCAGGCGTATCCGTCACTCTCTCCGTCATCGCACTGTTTGCAAGCACCTGCGCTGTGATATTAAGCCTTTATAGCGTACGCAAAGCCCGAATATCGACCGGGCAGTTAATTCACGCCTTTACTCTCTGCCGGAAAATGTTGCCGCTGATTATGGCTGCGCTGATGACGGCAATGGGTTTCGCGCTGGTGTCTGTTTTGCTGTATGAATTATTGTGGTTGTTAACGATTAAACAAACCACCCCGCTGAATATTAAGCTGTTCGGCGTGCTGTTACTGGTTACCGGCTGGTTGATTTTTATGGTGCTCAGTAGTCTGTTTCTGCTGAAAAGATGCTATGCGAAAATTCAACCGCAAGACCGGAACGTTTTTGGCATTGCCATGACGGAGCAGGATGCACCCACACTCTGGCGGTGGGTCAGAGAGCTGGCGCAGCGTGGTCAGGCAATAATGCCGGATAATATTGTCGTGGGATTGTTTCAGGGATTTTACGTCACGACGTTGCCAGTACAACTGGAAAAAGGCGAACGCCTGACAGGTAACACACTCTATTTTCCCGTGACGCTTGCTGCCTTTCTGGATAAAGACGAAATTGCGGCTGTTATTGGTCACGAGTTGGGGCATTTTTCCGGCCAGGACACCGCATACACACTGCATTTTGCCGGGCTTTATTCCGGCATGAAAAGTAGCCTCGACCATTTTTATCAAAACCTGAAATTCTGTGGTTGGTTCGAGCGGATCGCGCTGTCTCCCCCGGTGCATATTGGCGTCTGGTTTTATCGTCGGTTCGATGTAACGGTCAGTGGCTGGAGTCGGATGCGAGAGCTGGCGGCGGATGCTGCTGGCGCACGCACCAGCACGCCTCAGGCACTGGCCTCATCGCTGCTACGCTGCACCACGCTGGATATTGAGTTGGCGGCGCCCATGCAGCGTTTTTTAGATCGCAAACTGAGCACCACCAATCTGGTTAACACGCTTTACTCAGGGCTTTATAAACTTGGGGCGTTGAACGCCGAGGTGGCGTTGGGACGGAAGTTATCGCACCCAACCGATCATCATCCGACGGTGCGCGAGCGCCTTAAGCAGTTGAATGTGCCGCCAGATAATGTGTTACTGACGCGGGCTTCACGTCAGGTCAATGAAGCCGACTATCTCGGGCTGCATCACCTGTTGCCTGACTTCCCGGCACTTTGCCGGGCGCTCACCGCACAAGTCAGCGATGAACTGAATGCCAACCATCATGCTTACATGGAGCAGTTGCAAGAGATGGTTGCACAGGCCCGTGATGCCGTCGTGGTGTCACTGAAAAAAGGCAATGTGTGGGGCTACATTGCGCTGGCGATGATAGCGGGTTTCCCGGCATGCGTACTGTTTATCCTGAACAGGCTGCGGGGTTTGACTTTTCTGCAGTTTGATACTGTGGTGGGCGGCCTGGCAGCGATGTCGATAATTTTGGCGCTGGGCGCCTGGGCGATGTATCAACGCGTACGGCAACCCTTGTTGACTCTGCACCCGCAAGCGATTGAGAGTTATCAGCTCAGTGCGCCGTTGGCGCTGTCGAAGATTGAAGCGACCCATGTCAGCAAGTTTCGTGGGCAGAACTGCATCGAGCTGTACTGGACTGAGGGATATCAGCCGCCGGAATGTATTGTCGGGCGGTTTGTACATAATTTCATTTTTGATACGCAAAAGCGCAAAGTCATCATCACGATCCCTGGCGGGATGACACAGGGCGAGGCGCGAGAAAACATCACCCTCGGCGAGTTACATACGCGTATCCGCGAATACATTGGCGCAACCTGGGCGCGGCAGACACTCAACGATCTCTAACCGGACTGGCAGACCCGGTGTTTTGCACCCTATGTTGCCTCCAGCAACAGCAAATCCATCAACAATACCAGGTTGGATTCAAACGAGGTGATCCCCGCCGCTTCCGCCGCGAAATGCACCGCTTCGTCGTAGAGTGCGAAGTGGATATCTGCCAGTGCAGCGAGTGAGTTTGCGGAGGCGCGGGTAAACGCGACGACCGTCATGCCGACGGTGTGTGCGATCCGCACTTTATCCAGCACCTGCTCGGTTTCACCACTGCGCGATACGGCGATAAATACCTGATAGCGCGACGCATTGCTGAGAAAGATATTGCGGCTGTCGCCCGGGCCGGAGATAAATGCCGTCTTGCCCAAGACCTGCAGCTTCTTGGTTAAATACTCCGCGAACAAATATGAGAAACCTGCGCCGTAGAGAAAGAAACTCTCTTTGTCGCGCAGCAGCGCGGCGAACTGGCTGCGCTTTTCTGCCGTCACCCATTGAAAGGTCTGCTGATAATTGGCCATGAACTGTTGAAACAGCGCCGGGAGTTCAACGGAACCTTCACTGCGTTGCTCCGCAATATGCGGCGTATCGGATAAAAGCTGTTTGCAGTGCCAGATAAACTCGCTAAAGCCGCTGAAGCCCAGTTTCTGGCACAGACGGATAATGGTGGCGGTGGAGACATACGTGGCCTGCGCCAGTTGTCGCACGGTGATGTGGCCCACCAGCAGCGGATGCTCCGTCAGGTGCGCCAGGACGCGGTACTCGGCGCGGGTCAGTGACTCCCCGCGCGTCAGTAATGGCGCAAGTCGGTTATCCATTTACGCCGGTTCTACGGGTAAATCGTCGCGTGCGCCCCATTCACTCCAGGAGCCGTCATACAGCGTGACGTTTTCCGCACCCAGGGTTGTCAGCGCGAGAATAACCACCGATGCAGTGACGCCCGAACCACAGCTGGCAATAATTGGTTTATGCAAATCCACGCCCTGGCGGCGGAAAATGGCGGCGAGTTCATCGGTGGTTTTCAGCTCACCTTCCGCCACCAGATCCCCCCACGGCACATTCTTCGCACCGGGAATATGCCCGCGCTTCAGCCCTGGACGGGGCTCGTCCATTTCGCCATTAAAACGCGGTGCCGGGCGCGCATCGACAATCTGCGCTGTCCCTTCGTGACTGACTAACAGGACATCTGTCAGCTTTTTCACCACGGAGGGGTCAAAGTTGGCATTAAAATCAGACTCCGGCAACGCCACATCGCCTTTTTGCAGCGGCAGGGCATCCCGCTGCCAACCCGCGAGGCCACCGGCAAGAATTGACACCTTTTCTACGCCGTAATTGCGCAGCATCCACCAGGCGCGCGGGGCGGAGAAGAGGTTGCCTTCGTCGTAGACCACAAGGTGCTTATCCTGACTAATGCCCAGTTCGCGCATGGCGACAGCAAACGCTTCCGGGCGCATGAGCATATGTGGTAGTGACGAAGTGTGATCGGAGAGAGCTTCAATATCAAAAAATACCGCACCGGGGAGGTGCCCGGCGCGGTATTCCGCTTTAAGGTCTCGATGCTCCTGTCCAGGAGGCGCCATACGGGCGTCAATCAGCTGGATTTCAGGATCATCGCTGTGTTCTATCAGCCAGTCGGCCGCGACAAAAAACGAGGTAGACATGGTTGCCTCCGTGTCATCAACAGTAACCTGAATTGTTCACGTTTTTTCCTGACCCGACAAGTTACCTTCGCTCATGTCGCGAGCAATCTCGTTATTTTTGCACGGCTTTGCCGTTTTCCCAGGTTTTTTGCAGTGCAGGCCAGTAATCCCGGTTGGCTTCGATCATCTCATCAAGGATCGCTTTAGCATGCTGCATGGTGGGCACGGTTTTGTTCAGTGTAAAGGCCTGCAACGCTTTTTCGTAGCTGCCCTCAATGGTGGCTTCGACCAGCAGTTGTTCCGAGGCCAGTTGCTGCATCAGTAGGGTCTGGTGAAATAGAGGTACCGCCCCCATACGCACTGGCTCCGGGCCTTCGCTGGTAATATAGGCTGGCACTTCGACCATCGCATCGTAGGGTAAATTGGCAATCGCGCCTTTGTTTTCCACAATCACCAGATGGCGCTGGCGCAGGTCAAACGCCAGTGAACAGGCGACGTCAACAATAAACGCGCCGTGCACGCCCACGTGAAAAGCATCCGGCAGGATCCCACTGCGCTTATACTCCTGGGCGGCGGCAAACAGTTTTTTCTCGCGCCCGTCCATCACTTCATTGGCGCGGGTGTAGTCGGGATCCTGATGGGCAACGATCTCGTTTGGCATCAGGTAGTACTGCAAATAGGGGTTTGGCAGATATTCCGGAAAGTGATCCATGATCGGCTTGATATTGCGCCAGGTTTTCACCCATGACGGATCGGCATGTTGCGGGTCCGTTTGGGAGGCATCTTCCGTCAGCAGACCAAAACGGGCAATATGCTCGCGCAACGCAGGCAGACGATCCTCACCATCTACACGTACCTGGGTAAACCAGCCAAAGTGGTTCAGGCCAAAGTAATCGACCTCCAATTTATGGCGATCCACGCCGAGGATAGCGCCCATATTGCGCATCGCCGCCACGGGCATATCGCAGATATTCAGTACCCGTGCTTTCGGACGCAGACGGCGCACACCTTCGGCCACGATGGCTGCCGGGTTGGAATAATTGACGATCCAGGCTTTTTTATCGGCGTAACGCTCCACCAGATCGATCAGTTCCACCATCGGCAGAATCGTGCGTAGCCCGTAGGCTAGACCACCCGGGCCGCAGGTCTCCTGACCCACCACACCATGGCGCAAGGGGATTTTCTCATCCTGCTCGCGCATTTTGTACTGACCGACGCGCATCTGAGCAAAAACAAAATGTGCGCCGCTGAGCGCCGTTTCGGCATTGCTGGTCACGGTAAATTTAATGCTCTGACTGTGGTCGCGGATCACTTTCTCTACCACCGGCGCAATGGTGCTCTGCCGGGCTTCATCAATGTCATACAGGCGAATTTCCGCCAGCGGGAACGCCTCCAGTTGGACCATCAGGCTTTTCACGATGCCGGGGGTATAGGTGCTGCCGCCACCGGCGATGGATAAAATAAACGGGGGTTTAACCATTTCTGGACTCCTTCAGAGAAACATCTCAACAGCTTCTCGCATTTTTTTGACATGCAGCCCGTAGACCACCTGAACGTTATTGCCTTGTTTGATAACACCTTTTGCGCCGGTTGCTTTCAGTTGCGGTTCATCAATCGCCGCCACATCGATCACCGTCACGCGCAGGCGGGTGTAGCAGTTGTCCACCACGTCAATATTGGCGCGCCCGCCCAGACCTTCGATGATCGCTGCGCCGACGCCAGCATTGCTGCCTTTTGCCTGATACTCCTGTTTGCTGTAGAGACGAGTCTCCTGCTCATCATCTTCACGGCCTGGCGTTTTCATACCGAAGTGCACTATCAGGAAGCGGAAGATAAAAAAGTAGAGGGCGAACATAATGAGCCCAACGAGGATGTACATCGGCCAGTTGGACTTTTCGGTGCCGAGGGGCAGGTTGTAGAGCACAAAATCGATAATGCCGTTCGCGCCAATAGCATGAACGCCAAGCAGTGAGAACAGCATCATGCCGATACCTGTGAGCACGGCATGCACCACAAACAGCAGCGGTGCGACAAACAGGAAAGCAAACTCGATAGGCTCGGTGACACCGACTAAAAATGAGGTGAGCGCAGCAGGGATCAGGATCGCTTTGGCTGCGGCTTTGCGCTCAGGTTTCGCTGTCACATACATCGCCAGCGCAGCAGCGGGCAAACCGAACATTTTGCTGATACCGCGCGCATCCCAGACGACGGTGTTGCTGAGTTGCGTCACGCTCGGGCAGGCTATTTCGGCAAAGTAGATGTTACGTGCACCCTGATAAGTTGTACCGCAAATATCCGCCGTACCGCCGAGTTCGGTGTACAAAAACGGCGTATACACCAGATGGTGCAGCCCGGTCGGCACCAGGATGCGCTCAAGGAAACCGTAGACCGCAACGCCGAATGGCCCCGCACCTTTGATAGCCATCGCCAGGGCGCTGATACCCTGCTGGGCGAAAGGCCACAGTTCGCTCATGATCACACCTAATATCATCGCAACCGGCAGCATGATAATGGCGACGAAGCAGTGACCCGAGTAGATTGCCATCGCCCCGGAAAACTGTACCCCGGAATATTTATCGTACAGATAACCTGATAGCGCGCCGGTGAGGATCCCGGCGAAAACGCCCATCTCCAGCACCTGTACGCCTAACACCATACCCTGGCCTGCGGCTTTCATCTGCGCAGCAGGTGCCAGTACTCCCTGAAATTGCAGCATGACATTCATGGCGTTAATAAAGACGATAAAGGTCACCAGACCAATCAGCGCCGCATAGCCTTTATCCCGTGAGGCCAGGCCCACCGGAATGCCGACCGCGAAGACAAGGGCAAGGTTCGCCAACACCGATACAGCGGATTTGGCAATTAACTGACCGATTTGTTGAATAAGGGGGTGACCAAGAAAAGGCAGATAGTCGGCCAGGTTGCCGTTGCCGAAGATATTTCCACAGGCAATAAATAAGCCGACAATCGGCAAAATGAGCACCGGACCAAAGAGGGACTTACCAAAATTTTGTAGGGCATTCACGGCTCTGGACATAATGTTCTCTCTTATTAGAACCGCGCACAAAGGTGCACAGACAGCTTAACGGTAGCAGCAGGTCGCGTTGTTTTTCCATCTATCTTATTGTTTTAAAAACAAATGACATGAAACGTAACATGTTACGTTTCGCACTGTGATCCGCGTAACAGGGTGATCGGAAAAGCGTGACGGGACTTTGCGAAGCGCTTTCCAGAACCAAAGACACATTTTGTAATTCTTATCGTTGCGAATAATAATGTGTGGCAATGTTCAACAGGCTTTATAGGCCAGGGATAAAGAATGAAACCGCTACGCATTGCGGCGCTGACCGTCGCGCTGTTCACTACGTTTACGTTAGCCGGCTGTGATAACAACGATAAACCGCAGGCAAGCAGCTCGCCTGCTGCGGCATCCGCGCCGCAGCAAAGCCAGGCAGCCCCCACGCAAAGTAAAGAGAAACTGGCACAGCTTGCCGCGCGTAGCGAAGGTAAGCCGCTCACGCTGCTGGATGCCTCTGAAGTACAACTGGATGGCGCCGCCACGCTGGTGCTGACCTTCTCCGTTCCACTTAATCCCGATCAGGATTTTGCCTCGACCGTCCACCTGGTAGACAAAAAGAGCGGCAAAGTCGATGGTGCCTGGGAACTGGCGCCGAATCTGAAAGAGCTGCGCCTGCGCCATCTGGAGCCAAACCGCGAATTGCTGGTGTCGGTGGATCGCGGGCTAACGGCGCTGAACAAAGCCACGTTCGGCATTGATTACGAAAAAGCCATTACCACCCGCGATGTGCAGCCCAGTGTCGGCTTCGCCAGCCGTGGTTCGTTGCTGCCGGGAAAAGTGGTGGAAGGGCTGCCGGTGATGGCGCTAAACGTCGATAACGTCGACGTGAATTTCTACCGCGTGAAACCGGAGTCGCTGGCGGCGTTTATCAGCCAGTGGGAATACCGTAACGCCCTGTCAAACTGGGAGTCGGACACGTTACTGAAAATGGCCGACCTGGTGTATACCGGCCGTTTTGACCTCAACCCGGCGCGCAACACCCGTGAGAAGTTACTGTTGCCGCTCAGCAGTATTCAGCCGTTGCAACAAACCGGGGTCTATGTCGCCGTAATGAATCAGGCCGGTCATTACAACTACAGCAATGCCGCCACGCTGTTCACGCTCAGCAATATTGGCCTGTCTGCTCACCGTTACCATAATCGTCTGGATATCTTCACCCAGGGGCTGGAAAACGGCGCAGCGCTCTCCGGTATCGAGGTGATGCTGCTCAATGAGAACGGGCAAACGCTGGCGCAGGCCACCAGTGACAAAGAAGGTCATGCAACGTTAACCACCGACAAAGAAGCGGCGCTGATCCTGGCGCGTAAAGACGGTGAAACCACGCTGCTGGACCTGAAATTACCGGCACTGGATCTGGCGGAATTCGCCATTACCGGCGAACCGGGCTACAGCAAACAGTTCTTTATGTTTGGCCCACGCGATCTCTATCGTCCGGGTGAAACGGTGATCCTCAACGGACTGCTGCGCGACAGCGACGGTAAGCCGTTGACTGCGCAACCGGTGAAACTGGAAGTCGTGAAACCGGACGGGCAGGTGATCCGTACGGTGGTCAGCCAGCCGCAGAACGGGCTGTATCATTTTACCTACCCGTTGGAAGCCAGCGCGCAAACCGGGATGTGGCATATCCGCGCCAATACTGGCGATAACCAGGCGCGCGAGTGGGGCTTCCATGTTGAAGACTTTATGCCGGAGCGCATGGCGCTGAATATCACCCCGCAGGCATCACCGATTGCACCAGCGGATGACGTGGTGTTTAACGTGAACGGCCACTACCTCTATGGTGCGCCAGCGAGCGGCAACACGTTGCAAGGGCAACTCTATTTACGCCCGTTGCGCGAAGCTGTCCAGGCGTTGCCGGGGTTCCAGTTTGGCGACATCGCAGAAGAAAACCTCAGTCGTAGTCTGGATGAAGTCCACCTGACGCTGGATGACAACGGGCAGGGAGAAGTCACCACCGCAAGCCAGTGGCAGGAGAGTCATTCGCCGTTAGACGTTATTTTACAGGCCAGTCTGCTGGAGTCTGGCGGTCGCCCGGTTACACGCCGCGCACAGCAAGCCATCTGGCCTGCACAGGCGCTACCGGGTATCCGCCCGCAGTTTGCGTCAAAAGCGGTCTATGACTATCGCACCGATACCACCGTCAACCAGCCCATCGTTGACGAAGACAGTAACGCCGCGTTCGACATCGTCTATGCGGATGCCGAAGGTAACAAAAAAGCAGTCAGTGATTTGCAGGTACGGTTGATCCGCGAACGCCGCGATTATTTCTGGAACTGGTCAGAAAGTGAGGGTTGGCAGTCGCAGTTCAATCAAAAAGATTTGGTTGAAGGTGAGCAGAGCCTCAACCTGGTGGCGAATGAAACCGGTAAAGTGACCTTCCCGGTGGAGTGGGGCGCTTATCGTCTGGAGGTGAAAGGGCCGGACGATACCATCAGCAGCGTGCGTTTCTGGGCCGGTTACAGCTGGCAGGATAACAGCGACGGTGCGGGCGCCATTCGTCCGGATCGCGTCACCCTGAAACTGGATAAACCGGCCTACAAACCGGGCGATACCGTCAAGTTGCACGTTACTGCGCCTGCTGCGGGCAAAGGCTATGCAATGATCGAGTCGGCTGAAGGCCCGCTGTGGTGGCAGGAAATTGATGTGCCGGCAGACGGCCTCGATCTCTCTATTCCTATCGATCAGAAATGGCAGCGCCACGATCTTTATATCAGCACACTGGTGGTTCGCCCCGGTGACAAGTCGAAGTCCGCGACGCCGAAACGCGCGGTCGGTCTGCTGCATCTGCCGATGGGAGATGAAAACCGCCGTCTTGATGTCACGCTGAATACCCCGCAAAAAATGCGCCCGAACCAGCCGTTAACGGTGAAAGTGAAGGCGGCAGTGAAAAATGGCGACACACCTAAACAGATCAATGTGTTGCTTTCCGCAGTAGACAGCGGTGTGCTTAACATTACGGATTACGTGACGCCAGATCCGTGGCAGGGCTTCTTCGGCCAGAAACGCTACGGTGCGGATATTTACGATATCTACGGCCAGGTCATTGAAGGGCAGGGGCGTCTTGCTGCACTGCGTTTTGGTGGCGACGGCGACGAAATGAACCGTGGCGGTAAACCGCCGGTCAACCATGTCACCATTATTGCCCAGCAAGCACAGCCCGTTACACTGGATGAGCACGGTGAAGGCACGGTGACGTTGCCAATTGGTGATTTCAACGGTGAGTTGCGCGTGATGGCGCAAGCCTGGACGGCGGAAGACTTTGGTAGCAGCGAAGGCAAAGTGATTGTTGCGGCCCCTGTGATTGCCGACATGAATATGCCGCGCTTCCTCGGTAGTGGCGACACTTCCCGCTTGACGCTGGATGTCACTAATCTTACCGATCAGCCGCAAACCCTGAATGTGGCACTGGCAGCAAGTGGATTGCTGACGCTGGAGAGTGGTCAGCCTGAACCGGTAAAACTGGCTGCCGGGCAGCGTAAGACGTTGTTTATTCCGGTGCGTGCGCTGGACGGTTTTGGCGAGGGTGAGATCAGCGCGCAAATTAGCGGGCTGACGCTACCAGGCGAAACGTTTGCGCCACAGCAGAAACAGTGGAAACTTGGCGTACGTCCGGCATTTGCTGCGCAGACCGTTAACAGCGGCGCGATGCTGAATCCCGGTGAGAGCTGGCATGCCCCAGCGCAGCACCTTGCCGGAATGTCCCCGGCAACGCTGCAAGGTCGCGTGCTGTTTAGCGGCAAACCACCGTTGAACCTTGCGCGCTATATTCAGGAGCTGAAAGCCTACCCGTACGGGTGCCTGGAGCAAACCGCCAGCGGCCTGTTCCCGTCGCTCTACACCAACGCCGCACAGCTTAAAGCGCTGGGCATTAAAGGCGAGAGTGACGAGCAGCGCCGTGCTGCGGTGGATCTGGGTATCTCGCGGCTGTTGCAAATGCAGCGTGACGACGGCGGTTTCTCGCTGTGGGATAAAAGCGGTTCAGAAGAGTACTGGTTAACCGCCTACGTTACTGACTTCCTGGTCAGCGCCTCCGCCCAGGGCTACAGCGTACCGACAAATGCGCTAAATAACGCCAACAACCGCTTGCTGCGCTACCTGCAGGATCCGGCGACGATGGCAATCCGCTACAGCGACGATCTTCCTGCCACCAAATTTGCCGTACAAAGCTATGCAGCGCTGGTGCTGGCACGTCAGCAAAAAGCCCCGCTGGGTGCGCTGCGTGAAGTCTGGCAGCGCCATGAGCAGGCCAAAGCAGCGCTGCCGTTGATGCAACTGGGTGTGGCATTAAAACTGATGGGTGATGCGCAACGCAGCGAACAGGCCATCAACCTGGCGCTGAAAACGTCACGGGTGCAGAACAACCGCTGGCTGGCGGATTACGGCAGCGATCTGCGCGATAACGCGCTGATGCTGGCGCTGTTGCAGGACAACAATCTGCTGCCGCAAGTGCAAACGCGTCTGCTGACAACCTTGTCTGAACAAGCGTACGGTCAGCGCTGGTTGTCGACTCAGGAGAGTAACGCGTTGTTTTTAGCCGGGCGTAATCTGCAAAACACCTCTGGTAGCTGGCAGGCGCAAACCTCGCTCGATGCCGCTGCACTGGGTGGCGAGAATGCCCAGAGCCGTAACCTGGCTGCCGATCAGCTGGCTTCATTGCAGGTCACCAACAGCGGTTCAACCCCGTTGTGGTTACGCCTGGACAGTGCCGGTTACCCGGATCATGCGCCGACGCCTTCCGCCAATGTGCTGCGCATTGAGCGCAACATTCTTGGCACTGATGGCCGTAGCAAATCTCTTTCATCGCTGAAAAGCGGCGATTTGGTGCTGGTATGGCTGGAAGTGAGCGCCAGCCAGAATGTACCGGATGCGCTGGTGGTGGATTTACTGCCTGCCGGTCTGGAGCTGGAAAACCAGAATCTGGCCAGCAGCAGCGCCAGCTTGCAGGATAGCGGAAGTGAAGTGCAGGAACTGCTAAACCGTATGCAGCAGGCGGATATCCAGCATATGGAGTTCCGCGACGATCGCTTTGTGGCGGCAGTTCCGGTAAGCGAAGGTCAACCCGTTACGCTGGTCTATCTGGCGCGGGCAGTGACGCCGGGCCATTACCAGATTCCTGCGCCGCAGGTGGAATCCATGTACGTACCGCAGTGGCGGGCGACAGGCGCGACCAGCGGCTCGCTGACTATCGTGCCGTAACGTGAAGATCGTGCATCTGATGCGCACCCGCTGGCGCTGGCTGGTGGGGGCGCCCCTGTTATTGGTGCTGGCGGTGATCGCTGCGGATAAAATCTGGCCGCTGCCGCTCAGCGAGGTGGATCCCGCGCGTGTGGTGGTGGCAGAAGATGGCACGCCGCTATGGCGTTTTGCCGATGCTGACGGCATCTGGCGTTATCCGGTGACCATTGAAGAGGTTTCGCCGCGTTATTTGCAGGCGCTGATCCAGTATGAAGATCGCTGGTTCTGGGATCATCCCGGCGTTAACCCGTTTTCCATTCTCCGTGCCGCCTGGCAGGATCTCAGTTCCGGGCGCGTGGTGTCGGGCGGCAGTACATTGACGATGCAGGTTGCCCGTCTGCTTGATCCTCATCCACGGACTTTCGGCGGCAAGGTACGCCAGCTCTGGCGCGCGCTGCAACTGGAGTGGCACCTTTCCAAACGCGACATTCTCACGCTCTACCTGAACCGCGCACCCTTTGGCGGTACGTTGCAAGGCGTGGGCGCGGCAAGCTGGGCTTACCTTGGCAAACCCCCCGCAAAACTCAGTTATGCCGAAGCTGCGCTGCTGGCTGTTCTGCCGCAAGCGCCAAGCCGTCTGCGTCCTGACCGCTGGCCAGAACGGGCGCAGGCGGCGCGTGACAAAGTGCTTGAACGCATGGCGTCACAACAAGTATGGCCAGAGGTGCAGGTGAAAGAGTCGCGGCAGGAACCGGTCTGGCTGGCACCCCGGCAAATGCCGCAACTGGCACCGCTGTTTGCCAGACGTATGCTTGGCGAAAGCCGGGCGTTGAAAATCACCACGACGCTGGACGCCACGCTGCAACGGCAGCTTGAAGAGCTGGCGCTGAGCGTCAAAACGCGTCTGCCGCTGCGCAGTTCGCTGGCAATGATCGTCGTTGATCATACTGATATGAAGGTGCGCGGCTGGGTTGGCTCGGTAGACATCAATGATGACAGTCGCTTCAGCCATGTGGATATGGTCAGCGCGGTGCGCTCGCCCGGATCGGTGCTGAAGCCGTTTATCTATGGTATGGCGCTGGATGAAGGATTAATTCACCCGGCGTCGTTACTGCAGGATGTACCGCGACGGGTCGGGGATTATCGGCCCGGCAATTTTGACAGTGGTTTTCACGGCCCTGTCAGCATGAGCGAGGCGTTGGTGCGTTCGCTGAATTTACCGGCAGTACAGGTGCTGGAAGCTTACGGGCCGAAAAAGTTTGCCGGTAATTTGCGTAATGCCGGATTGCCGCTGAGCTTACCGACCGGGGCTGAGCCCAATCTGTCGCTGATCCTGGGGGGCGCAGGGGCGCGGCTGGAAGATATTGCCGCCGCTTACAGTACTTTTGCCCGCGGTGGTAAAGCCGGGCAACTGCGCCTGACGCCGGATGCACCGTTGGTGGAACGACGGTTAATGTCGCCGGGAGCGGCGTGGATCATTCGTCGTATTCTGGCCGGGGAAGCGCAACCGATGCCGGACGCCGTATTGCCGCAGGTCGCGCCGCTGGCCTGGAAGACAGGCACCAGTTATGGCTACCGTGATGCCTGGGCTATCGGTGTGAATGCCCGCTACGTGATTGGGATCTGGACCGGCAGGCCAGATGGTACGCCGGTCGCCGGGCAGTTCGGTTTTGCCAGCGCCGTACCGCTGCTTAACCAGGTGAACAACCTGCTGCAGGCGCGTTCGGCGCTTGAGCAGGGGAAATTACCGCGCGATCCGCGTCCGCAATCCGTCAGTCAGGGAATGATTTGCTGGCCTGGCGGGCAAAGTTTGCCGGAGGGAGACAGTAATTGCCGTCGCCGTCTGGCAACCTGGTTGCTGGAGGACAGTCAGCCCCCCACGTTGCTGATGCCAGAGCAGGAAGGGATGCACGGCATCAATTTTCCGCTGTGGTTAAACCGTGAAGGCCGACGCGTTGCGGCGGACTGCCCGGATGCGCAACAGAAAACATGGATTGTCTGGCCACTGCCGCTTGAACCCTGGCTACCGCCAGGAGAACGGCGGGCGGCGCGTTTACCCCCTGCAGATAAGCACTGCCCGCCGCGTAATGATAACGCGCCGCCTCCCCTGTTACTCAGTGGCGTGCGTGAGGGCGCGGTGATTAAGCGTATTCCGGGGCAATCTTTTGTGCTGTTGCCAGTGCAAAGCAGCGGCGGGGAAGGGGGCCGCTGGTGGTTTCTGAATGGTGAACCCCTGTCGCCGCACGAGAATTTATTTAGCCTGAAACTTGATAAAACCGGCGAGTATCAGTTATTGGTGATGGATGACGCGGGGCAGGTCGCTGCGGTGCAGTTTACTGTGCAATAACCTGTTAAATGGTGAGTTTAGTGAAGGGTGTTGCTAAAGCTCGTCTTATTTTAAAAAAATGTTACCTTAATCCATAGGCAACGCTCACGTTGCTCTTTATAATCCGCGCCAGGTAATACTCATGTGTATGTACGACAACAGAACAACTTACAGAGGTAATCATGGCTATTGAACGTACTTTTTCCATCATCAAACCAAACGCGGTGGCAAAAAACGTTATTGGCAGCATCTTCTCTCGCTTTGAAGCGGCAGGATTTAAAATCGTCGGCACCAAAATGCTGCATCTGACCGTTGAACAGGCTCGCGGTTTTTACGCTGAGCACGAAGGTCGCCCGTTCTTTGACGGTCTGGTTGAGTTCATGACTTCCGGTCCGATTGTGGTCTCTGTTCTGGAAGGCGAAAACGCGGTGCAGCGTCACCGTGATCTGCTGGGCGCAACCAACCCGGCGAACGCGCTGGCGGGCACGCTGCGTGCTGACTACGCTGACAGCTTCACTGAAAACGGCACCCACGGCTCGGATTCCCTTGAATCCGCGGCTCGCGAAATTGCTTACTTCTTCGCTGAAGGCGAAGTGTGCCCGCGCACTCGCTAATCACCCGTTAAACTGTGTAACGAGTTTTACACTTTAATTTGTGAAATGCCGCGTGCAAACGTGGTATCTGTGCGTCAGAATTTGTACAATGCTGCGCCCCAGGATGAGCAGACGCTTACCTGGGGCGCTTCTTTTTAACCCTCCAGGGGCCATAACGTGTAATAACGAGGCCGGAATAAATTATGTCTGAACAAATTGTCATACCTGAGAACGACGCTCTCACGATCCCTAATAAAGATGCAAAAATTAACCTGCTGGATTTAAACCGTCAGCAGATGCGCGAGTTTTTCAAAAACTTAGGTGAGAAACCCTTCCGTGCCGATCAGGTCATGAAGTGGATGTATCACTATTGCAGCGATGACTTTGATGAAATGACCGACATCAACAAAGTTCTGCGCGGCAAGTTAAAAGAAGTCGCTGAGATCCGCGCACCGGAAGTTGTTGAAGAGCAACGCTCTTCCGACGGCACCATCAAATGGGCGATCGCGGTAGGCGATCAGCGCGTTGAAACCGTCTATATCCCGGAAGATGATCGCGCCACCTTATGCGTCTCTTCACAGGTCGGTTGTGCGCTGGAGTGTAAATTCTGCTCAACCGCGCAGCAGGGCTTTAACCGCAACCTGCGTGTGTCAGAAATCATCGGTCAGGTATGGCGCGCCGCGAAAATTATCGGTGCGGCGAAGGTGACCGGCAACCGTCCTATCACCAACGTGGTGATGATGGGCATGGGTGAGCCGCTGCTGAACCTGACCAACGTCGTTCCGGCGATGGAAATCATGCTGGATGACTTCGGTTTTGGTCTGTCCAAACGCCGCGTAACGCTGTCCACCTCGGGTGTGGTTCCGGCGCTGGATAAACTGGGTGACATGATTGACGTCGCACTGGCGATTTCTCTGCATGCACCGAACGATGAAATTCGTGACGAAATTGTACCGATCAACAAAAAGTACAATATCGAAACCTTCCTCGCGGCGGTGCGTCGCTACCTGGAAAAATCCAACGCCAACCAGGGTCGCGTGACCATTGAATACGTTATGCTGGATCATGTGAATGACGGCACTGAGCATGCGCACCAACTGGCGGAGTTGCTGAAAGATACACCGTGCAAGATCAACCTGATCCCCTGGAACCCGTTCCCGGGCGCACCGTATGGCCGCAGCTCCAACAGCCGTATTGATCGCTTCTGTAAGGTGCTGATGAGCTATGGTTTTACTACAATTGTACGTAAAACGCGTGGCGATGATATCGATGCTGCCTGTGGTCAGCTCGCAGGCGATGTGATCGACCGTACCAAACGCACCCTTCGTAAGCGTATGCAGGGCGAACCGATTGCGGTGAAGTCACTGTAATGCGAAAACGCAGCACGAAGAATGTGCTGCATTTTCTAAAAATGACGAATATTTGGCCTGTACGTATGCAGGCCATTAATAATTACGGTGCGTTTCTCCTGACTTTGAGGCAGTATGTAGTGATGGAACAACGGCTTAGCAAAAAGTGCTGAAAGCTGTTCTGTTATGCAAAGCCTGACAGTCTTATACTAGGGGTCCAGGCTTAATTGACCCGGTTTTTTCGCGGCGCGTGTAGGCATTGCGGTCACGCGCGCCTGAATGTTTAATTTCACGTACCAGTAGTTGTAGCGAATGAATACTGAAGCCACTCACGACCAAAACGAAGCACAAACCACTGGCGTACGTCTGCGCAGCGCCCGTGAACAACTTGGACTCAGCCAGCAAGCGGTTGCAGAGCGCTTGTGCCTGAAGGTTTCCACGGTACGCGATATCGAAGAAGACAGGTCACCCGCTGACCTGGCCTCTACCTTTGTGCGTGGTTATATCCGCTCTTATGCCCGGTTGGTGCATATTCCCGAAGAAGAATTACTGCCAATGATTGAGAAGCAAGCGCCGGTCAGAGCCGCGAAAGTGGCCCCGATGCAGACGTTCGCTTTAGGCAAGCCGCGTAAAAAACGTGACGGCTGGCTGATGAGTTTCACCTGGCTGGTGCTGTTTGTGGTGGTAGGCCTGACCGGCGCCTGGTGGTGGCAGAACCATAAAGCGCAACAGGAAGAGATCAGCACCATGGCCGATCAATCCTCTGCTGAACTCAATGCTAACAACAGCAACGAACAGAGTGTTCCACTGAATACCGACTCCTCTTCCGCCCCGGTAGATAACTCCTCGACGTCAGTTGAGCAGCCTGCGCCGACCACAACGGCTCAGGCTCCGGCGGTTGCACAGCAAGCCCCGGCAAACACCGCTAACCAGAACACAGTGGTACCGCCGTCTCAGGCTAACGTTGATTCTGCGCCTGCGGCAATGGCGAACAACGGGCAACTGCCGACCGATCAGGCAGGCGTTGCTGGCGCGGCAGCCAACAGCAATGGTCTGGCGATGACCTTTAACGCCGATTGCTGGCTGGAAGTGAGCGATGCAACTGGCAAAAAACTGTTCAGCGGCATGCAGCGTAAAGATGCAACGTTGAATCTGGCGGGCCAGGCACCGTATAAACTGAAAATCGGTGCGCCGTCAGCAGTCCAGATCCAGTATCAGGGTAAACCTGTCGATCTGAGTCGTTTTATCAGAACTAACCAGGTTGCGCGTCTGACCCTCAATGCCGAACAATCAGCAGTACAGTAACAGACGGGCAACGCGGGAGATTTTTCATGCATAACCAGGCTCCGATTCAGCGTCGGAAATCGAAACGGATTTACGTTGGTAATGTGCCAATCGGCGATGGCGCGCCTATCGCCGTGCAGTCAATGACAAACACCCGCACCACGGATGTTGAAGCCACGGTTAACCAAATCAAAGCCCTTGAGCGTGTCGGCGCGGATATCGTCCGCGTTTCCGTCCCGACGATGGACGCGGCGGAAGCGTTTAAACTGATCAAACAGCAGGTGAGCGTTCCGCTGGTGGCGGACATTCATTTTGACTACCGCATTGCGCTGAAAGTGGCGGAATACGGAGTGGATTGCCTGCGTATCAACCCGGGCAACATCGGCAACGAAGAACGTATTCGCACCGTTGTTGATTGCGCGCGTGACAAAAACATTCCTATCCGCATCGGCGTGAACGCCGGATCGCTGGAAAAAGATCTTCAGGAAAAATATGGCGAACCGACGCCGCAGGCGCTGCTCGAATCTGCCATGCGCCATGTGGATCATCTCGATCGCCTGAACTTTGATCAGTTCAAAGTCAGCGTCAAAGCCTCTGATGTGTTCCTCGCCGTTGAGTCTTATCGCCTGCTGGCGAAGCAGATCGACCAACCGCTGCATCTGGGTATCACCGAAGCTGGCGGCGCACGCGCGGGCGCGGTGAAGTCGGCGATTGGCCTCGGCCTGCTGCTCTCCGAAGGGATTGGCGACACGCTGCGTATTTCGCTGGCCGCCGACCCGGTGGAAGAGATCAAAGTCGGTTTCGATATCCTGAAATCCCTGCGCATCCGCTCCCGTGGTATCAACTTTATCGCCTGCCCGACGTGTTCCCGTCAGGAGTTCGATGTTATCGGTACGGTTAATGCGCTGGAGCAACGTCTGGAAGATATCATCACGCCCATGGACGTTTCCATTATTGGCTGCGTGGTGAACGGTCCGGGTGAGGCGCTGGTCTCTACACTGGGCGTGACAGGTGGCAATAAGAAAAGCGGCCTGTATGAAGATGGCGTGCGCAAAGATCGCCTTGATAACAGCGATATGATCAGCCAGCTTGAAGCCCGCATTCGCGCCAAAGCGTCGATTCTGGATGAAGCGCGCCGCATCGACGTGCAACAGGTAGAAAAATAACGTGACTGGGAAGCGGCTGGCTTCCCGTGTATGATGAACCCGCCAGGCGCTCCGGCCCTGAGGGTTCATTTTTTGTATTCATAAAGAGAAGAAACGTGGCAAAGAATATTCAAGCCATTCGCGGCATGAACGATTATCTGCCTGGCGAGACCGCCATCTGGCAGCGCATTGAAGGCACCTTAAAAAACGTGCTCGGCAGCTACGGTTACAGTGAAATCCGTTTGCCGATTGTAGAGCAGACCTCGTTATTTAAACGCGCGATCGGTGAAGTGACCGACGTGGTTGAAAAAGAGATGTACACCTTTGACGATCGCAATGAGTTAAGTCTGACGCTGCGTCCAGAAGGTACGGCGGGCTGTGTACGCGCCGGCATCGAGCATGGTCTTCTGTACAATCAGGAACAACGCTTGTGGTATGTCGGGCCCATGTTCCGCTACGAGAAGCCACAAAAAGGACGCTACCGCCAGTTCCATCAGTTGGGTGTTGAAGTGTTTGGCCTGCAGGGGCCGGATATCGACGCCGAGCTGATTATGCTGACCGCCCGCTGGTGGCGTGAGCTGGGTATTGCTTCCCATGTTGCGCTTGAACTTAACTCCATCGGTTCACTTGAAGCGCGTGCGACCTACCGCGATGCGCTGGTGGCGTTCCTCGAACAGCATAAAGATAAGCTGGACGAAGATTGCCTGCGTCGCATGTACACCAACCCGCTGCGCGTGCTGGACACCAAAAATCAGGACATCCAGACGCTGTTGAACGATGCGCCGAAACTGGGTGATTACCTGGATGACGAGTCCCGCGAACACTTCGCCGGGCTTTGTGCATTCCTGGATGCGGCAGGCATTGCCTATACCGTTAACCAGCGCCTGGTGCGCGGTCTGGACTACTACAACCGCACTGTATTTGAGTGGGTCACCACCAGTCTGGGCGCGCAGGGCACCGTGTGTGCTGGCGGTCGTTACGACGGTCTGGTTGAACAATTGGGTGGTCGCGCCACACCGGCGGTGGGCTTCGCGATGGGTCTTGAACGACTTGTTTTGTTAGTTCAGGCAGTTAATCCGGAATTTAAAGCAGAATCCGTTGTCGATATATACCTGGTGGCGTCTGGCGCCAATACGCAATCCGCTGCGATGCAGTTGGGTGAGCAGGTGCGTGATGCGTTACCTGGCGTACGGCTGATGATGAACCACGGCGGCGGCAATTTCAAAAAACAGTTTGCCCGTGCAGACAAGTGGGGCGCTCGCGTCGCACTGGTGCTCGGCGAATCTGAAATCGCCGACGGTAATGTTGTGGTGAAGGATTTACGCTCTGGTGAGCAGAGTACGGTAACGCAGGACAGCGTTGCGGCGCATTTGCGCACACTACTGGGCTAATCTCCCCGGTGAATTATCGTTAAGGAGAAGGACTGCGTGGAAATTTACGAAAACGAAAACGACCAGGTAGACGCGATTAAGCGCTTCTTTGCTGAAAACGGCAAAGCGCTGGCTGTTGGCGTTGTTTTAGGTATTGGTGCGCTGGTTGGCTGGCGCTACTGGACCAATCATCAGGCTGATACAGCAAAAGCCTCATCGCAAGCTTATGAAAACGCGGTTTCCGCGCTTCAGGCAGACAAACCCGAGTCGTTCGCGGCGGCGGAGAAGTTTGCCGCTGACAACAAAAACACCTACGGCGCGTTAGCGTCGCTGGAACTGGCGCAGCAGTACGTTGATAAAAACGAGCTGGACAAAGCTGCTGCCCAGTTGCATCAAGGGCTCGCGGCGACCAGCGATGAAAATCTGAAAGCGATTTTCAATGTGCGTCTGGCGCGTGTTCAGGTGCAACTGAAACAGCAGGATGTTGCGCTCAAAACACTGGATGCCGTAAAAGGCGAAAGCTGGGCAGCTATCGTGGCTGATTTACGCGGCGAGGCACTGCTGAGCAAAGGCGACAAACAAGGCGCGCGCACCGCATGGGAAAACGGCATTAAAAACAATGCTTCCCCTGCGCTGAGTGAAATGATGCAAATGAAAATTAATAATTTGTCCATCTAAGAGGGACCCGATGCAATTGCGTAAATTACTTCTGCCTGGGCTGCTTTCCGTTACGTTATTGAGCGGCTGTTCCCTGTTCAATGGCGAAGAAGATGTTGTCAAAATGTCCCCGTTGCCGGTTGTTGAAAACCAGTTTACGCCGTCAACGGCGTGGAGCACCTCCGTTGGCAACGGTATCGGCAATTTCTATTCCAACCTGCATCCGGCCTTTGCGGATGGCGTGGTATATGCCGCCGATCGCCATGGTGTGGTGAAAGCTCTGCATGCAGAAGATGGTCGTGAAGTCTGGTCCGTGAATCTGGCCGAAAAAGATGGCTGGTTCTCAACCCGCGCTGCACAGCTTTCTGGCGGTGTGACTGTTTCCGGCGGCCACGTGTATGTCGGTAGTGAAAAAGCACGCGTTTATGCGCTGAACACCAGTGATGGCTCTACCGCCTGGCAAACGAAAGTGGCCGGTGAGGCACTGTCTCGCCCGGTCATCAGCGATGGTCTGGTGCTGATCCATACCAGCAACGGTCAGTTGCAAGCGCTAAATGAAACTGATGGTGCAGTAAAATGGACCGTTAACCTGGATATGCCTGCGCTCTCTCTGCGCGGTGAGTCTGCTCCGACTGCTGCCTTTGGTGCTGCCATTGTTGGCGGTGATAATGGTCGCGTGAGTGCGGTGTTGATGCAGCAAGGCCAGTTGATTTGGCAGCAACGTATCTCTCAGGCAAACGGGCCGACGGAAATCGATCGTCTGAGCGATGTAGACACCACGCCGGTTGTGGTGAATGGTGTCGTGTACGCGCTGGCTTACAATGGCAACATGACAGCGTTGGATCTGCGCAGCGGCCAAATCATGTGGAAACGTGAGCTGGGTTCAGTCAGTGATTTCATCGTTGACGGCAACCGTATCTATCTTATCGATCAGAACGACCGCATTCTGGCGCTCACCACGGACGGTGGTGTAACTCTGTGGACACAAAGCGATCTGCTGCACCGTAACCTTACCGCTCCGGCGTTGTATAATGGTTATATTGTGACAGGCGATAGCGAAGGCTATGTGCACTGGATTAATGTCGAGGACGGCCGTTTTGTGGCACAGCAGAAAGTCGACAGCTCTGGTTTCCTGACCGAGCCGGTCGTTGCCGATGGCAAACTGCTGATCCAGGCAAAAGACGGTACGCTGTACGCCATCACGCGTTAATCGCGCTGAGGTTGTCGTTCCCGAAAACGGCTCCTGTTGCAGGAGCCGTTTTCCTGTTTTTAAAACGCTGCGCAAACCGCGCCGTTTTGCTAATGAATTTTCTGTAATGAGGCTTCAAACATGGTACCTGTGGTCGCGCTTGTCGGGCGCCCTAACGTTGGAAAATCCACGCTATTTAACCGTTTAACACGCACCCGTGATGCGCTGGTAGCGGATTTCCCGGGTCTGACTCGTGACCGTAAGTACGGTCGTGCTGAAGTGGAAGGCCGTGAATTTATCTGCATCGATACCGGCGGTATCGACGGCACGGAAGACGGTGTGGAAACCCGTATGGCGGAACAGTCGCTGCTGGCGATTGAAGAAGCCGATGTGGTGCTGTTTATGGTGGATGCGCGCGCTGGCCTGATGCCTGCTGACTCCGCTATTGCGAAACACCTGCGTGCGCGTGAAAAACCGACCTTCCTGGTGGCGAACAAAACCGATGGTCTGGATCCGGATCAGGCAACGGCGGATTTTTACTCGCTGGGCCTCGGTGAAATCTACGCCATTGCCGCATCGCACGGGCGCGGTGTGACCAGTCTGCTGGAACACGTGCTGATGCCGTGGATGGACGAGCTGAATCCGCCGGAAGAGGTGGACGAAGACGCTGAGTACTGGGCGCAGTTCGAAGCCCGTGAAAACGGCGAAGAAGAAGAGCCGGAAGATGACTTTAACCCGCAGGATTTGCCGATCAAGCTGGCTATTGTCGGTCGTCCGAACGTCGGTAAGTCCACACTCACTAACCGTATTCTTGGTGAAGAGCGTGTTGTGGTGTATGACATGCCGGGGACCACGCGTGACAGTATCTACATCCCGATGCAGCGCGATGAACGTGAGTACATACTTATCGATACGGCGGGCGTGCGTAAGCGTGGCAAAATCACTGATGTGGTGGAGAAGTTCTCCGTTATCAAAACCCTGCAGGCGATTGAAGACGCTAACGTGGTGCTGTTGGTGATTGATGCCCGCGAAGGCATTTCCGATCAGGATCTGTCGCTGCTGGGCTTTATCCTTAACAGTGGTCGCTCGCTGGTGATTGTGGTCAACAAGTGGGATGGCCTGACCCAGGAAGTGAAAGAACAGGTTAAAGAGACGCTGGATTATCGCCTTGGCTTTATTGATTTTGCCCGCGTGCACTTTATCTCTGCGTTGCACGGCAGTGGCGTCGGTAACCTGTTTGAGTCGGTTCGCGAAGCCTACGACAGCTCTACCCGTCGCGTGAGCACCGCGATGCTGACCCGCATTATGACGATGGCATCGGAAGATCATCAGCCGCCGCTGGTGCGCGGTCGCCGCGTGAAGCTGAAATACGCGCACGCCGGGGGGTATAACCCGCCGATTGTGGTGATCCACGGTAACCAGGTGAAAGACCTGCCGGATTCCTACAAACGCTATCTGATGAACTACTTCCGTAAATCGTTGGACGTGATGGGTACGCCGATCCGTATCCAGTTCAAGGAAGGGGAAAACCCGTTTGCAGAGAAGCGCAACACCCTGACGCCGAACCAGATGCGTAAACGTAAGCGTCTGATTAAACACATTAAGAAAAGCAAGTAATGCGTCACGCCAAACCCGCCATCCGGCGGGTTTGCTGTTATGGTCAGGCCGTTTGCGATTTTGCCCACTCCACAGCGTGCTCAGCCAGGATCATCTCCCCGGAATAAAAATCGTATAACACGCCGCCGGAAAGCTTCGTCAGACAACTGGCCGCAGCCAATGCCGCCATGGTTTCAGCGGGTCTGCTTCCGGCACAAAATGTGATGCTGTAGTGGAACGGTTGCACGCCATCCAGCTCTGCAAAATCGTCATCATCAAGTTCGCGCGCGTAATACTCGAAACCGGATATTTTTTCTTCCACCGGGCAGGGCAGAAAGCCGCTGAAGGTGAGAGGGTCAAAATCATCATCCAAATCGCACGCAAAACCCTGCTGCTTTATTTCTGCTCTCCACGCCGGGGGGGCGGGCATCTTTGCAGCATGAAGATAAACGCTAAAATCCCGTGACATAACCGCTCCTTGCTATTTGTGAACGCCCTATTTATCACATGCTGTTATTCGCGAGCAGAGATTTTTTTCATCACTTACGGAGATACACCTTGGCCAACCAAACCAAAGATAAAACAGGCGACGGATTATTTGTTACCCGCCGTGTATGATAGTTGCAGTGAAACATGAAGGAGCTCGTTATGGATTTAAAATGCCCGACCTGCCACAACCCACTGGAACAGGTGGGAACGCACGCCCACTGCAACGTCTGCGATACAGACATTGAAGTACAGGCCAACTGCCCGGAGTGTCATCAGCCTCTGGAGGTGTTAAAAGCCTGTGGCGCGGTGGACTTCTTCTGCCAGCACGGCCACGGGCTGATTTCCAAAAAACGCGTTGAATTTACCCTGCGTTAAGACTTGCAGATACACCCTTCACCTTCGCGCCACAGATCAACAAAAGAGGGAGGGGCTTTACTTTCTGGGATCAGCAACAACACATCTGTTGGCTGCGTGGTCCAGGTTATCTGTACACGGTAAAAGCGCTGGTCGCCGCGTCCTGGTGAACCTGTCTGCCCGGGCGGTTCCCCGAGCGGCAAAGCCTGGTGCAGGATCTCAACCAGGCGCTGGCGCTGCTCGTTGCTGAGCTGGGCAATGACAATTCGCCGTTTGCCGCTCAGCTTCGGCATAAAAGCCAGCCCGCCTTCACGGGCTAACTCCACCACCGCATCGTCGGTTAATTCCGGTTCGTTCATCATAATACTCCGACATCTTTCCACGCCTGCTCAATGGCTGCCGACACCTTTTTGCCGGAGCGTTTTTCGCCGTGTTTGATGGTGAGTTTCGCAAAAGCGGCAAAATCCGCGTCTTGCGCCAGTGACTTATCGCAGACGGTATCGTACCAGGCGTACCCTGTTTGTTCCCAGGCATGCCCGCCAACGGCAGTCGCCGCCAGGTAAAACGCGCGGTTAGGAATACCGGAGTTCAGGTGTACGCCGCCATTATCTTCCCGGGTTTTGACATAGTCCTTCATATGCGCGGGCTGCGGATCCTTACCCAATAACGGGTCATCATAGGCGGTGCCAGGCTCAGACATCGAACGTAGCCCACGGCCGTGAATGCCTTTTGCCAGCAAACCCTCGCCAATAATCCAGTCTGCTTCGGCGGCGGTTTGTTGTTTGTGATACTGCTTCACCAGCGATCCAAAAACATCCGATAGCGACTCATTCAGTGCGCCCGCTTGTTCAAAGTAGATTAAGTTCGCTTCTGTTTCTGTGACACCGTGGCTGAGTTCGTGCGCTACGACATCAATGGCTATCGTAAAGCGGTTAAAAATCTCACCGTCGCCATCGCCAAAGACCATCTGCTGACCGTTCCAGAAGGCGTTTTGATACTCTTTGCCGTAATGCACGGTGCCGTTGAGGATCAATCCCTGGTTATCCAGCGAGTTGCGCTGATAAATCTGCCAGAAGAAATCGTGCGTGACGCCAAGGTAATCGTAGGCTTCATCCACGGCGACATCGCCATTCGATGGCTGACCTTCGTACCGTACCTGCTCACCGGGCAGGGTCTCTTTTTGCTGCGCGTCATAGATATCGCGCACCAGTTCACCGGGGGAGGTCACCAGCGGCGCATTGACTTTGCCATGGCTGTGGGCCATCAGCGTTTGCACGTGCGTTAACGTCTGGCGGGCGCAACGTTGTTGCAGCTCGGAACCATTATCAATAATGCGGCGAAGGATATAAGGCGGGATAACGCTGTACGGGCGATATGAATGCATGTTGATCTCCTTGATAAAACAACAAAGAACAACAAAAAGTATAGGACCGCAGGATCCGGGGGACGGACAAATTAGGAGGATTTACGCTGGCGCGGTTTTTTTACGGGCTTGACGGCGCTGACTTCGCTCTCTACCCAGCCATCGTTTAGCCGCGTGGTCAGCTTGTCGCCCGCTTTCACCTGTTTAGTCTGTTTCAACACTTTGCCATCCGTCGCGGTGGTCACGCTGTAGCCACGCGCCAGTGTCGCCAGCGGACTGACTGCTTCCAGATGAGTGATAGCCGTTCCAAAGCGTTCACGCGTGTGACTTAAGCGGTCGCGAATGGTCTGGCTGAGGCGATACTCCAGTTGTTGCACGCGAGTTTGCGCCCGGTGAATACGCGGCTGCGGATTTTGCTGGTTCAGGCGCTGCATCACACGTTGCTGGCGTAAAGATGCACGCTTTAACTGGGTATCCAGCGCATTGTGCATGCGCTGTTGTAAACGGTCCAACACGGTTTGCTGGCGTGCCAACCTTAATTGCGGGTGCTGTTGTTGCAAACGGTGATTCAGTTGCGCAAAGCGGCGGTTGCGGCCTGCCAGGTAATAATCCATCGCCATTTCGAGACGCTGCTGCATCGCCTGCACCTGGCGCAACAGTTCCAGTTGATTACGGCTGACGATTTCCGCCGCTGCAGACGGCGTTGGCGCACGCAGATCGGCGACAAAATCGGCAATCGTCACATCAGTTTCATGCCCGACAGCGCTGACCACTGGAATGGTGCTTGCAAAAATCGCCCGCGCCACGCGCTCGTCATTAAAGCTCCATAAATCTTCCAGCGAACCGCCACCGCGCCCGACAATCAGCACGTCACACTCCTGGCGCGCATTCGCCAGTTCGATGGCACGTACAATCTGTGCGGGGGCATCTTCGCCCTGAACTGCCGTCGGGTAAATCACCACCGGTAGCGACGGATCGCGGCGTTTCAGCACATGGAGAATATCGTGCAGCGCAGCGCCGGTTTTCGAGGTAATCACGCCAACGCAGTGCGCAGGTGAGGGAAGTGATTGCTTACACTGCTGGTCAAACAACCCTTCGGCAGCAAGCTTCGCTTTAAGCTGCTCGTACTTCTGTTGCAGTAAACCTTCGCCCGCCGGTTGCATGCTTTCAACCACAACCTGATATTCACCGCGCGGTTCATACAGCGTGATATTGGCGCGCACCAGCACTTGCTGGCCGTGCTGTGGGCGGAAGGTGACACGACGATTGCTGTTGCGGAACATCGCGCAGCGCACCTGGGCGGTGTCGTCTTTTAACGTGAAGTACCAGTGGCCTGAAGAAGGTTGGGTAAAGTTGGAGATTTCGCCGCTGATCCACACCTGGCCAAGTTCGCGTTCCAGCAGTAAGCGCACCGATTGATTCAGGCGGCTGACGGTATAAATGGAAGGGGATTGGAACGATGACATGTGAGCCAGATCAAATTCTAAATCAGCAGGTTATTCAGTCGATAGTAACCCGATACGAGGGGATAGCAAGTATTTTTCTTAAAAAAGTGTGGATGCAATCGGTTACGCTCTGTATAATGCCACGGCAATATTTAACCCCCCAGGTCAGAGATATTGCCCATGCTACGTATTGCTAAAGAAGCACTGACGTTTGACGACGTCCTCCTCGTTCCCGCTCACTCCACCGTTCTGCCGAATACTGCCGACTTGAGCACGCAGCTCACCAAAACCATTCGCCTGAACATTCCTATGCTCTCTGCGGCGATGGATACCGTGACCGAAGCGCGCCTGGCGATTGCCCTGGCACAGGAAGGCGGCATTGGCTTTATTCACAAAAACATGTCGATTGAGCGCCAGGCAGAAGAAGTTCGCCGCGTGAAAAAACATGAATCCGGCGTGGTTAAAGATCCACAGACCGTGCTGCCAACCACCACCCTGCGCGAAGTCAAAGAGCTGACCGAACGTAACGGCTTTGCCGGTTACCCGGTTGTCAATGGCGATAACGAACTGGTCGGCATCATCACCGGTCGTGATGTGCGTTTCGTGACCGACCTGACTCAGCCGGTCAGCGTTTATATGACGCCGAAAGAGCGTCTGGTGACCGTTCGCGAAGGCGAATCCCGCGAAGTGGTCTTCGCTAAAATGCACGAAAAACGCGTTGAGAAAGCGCTGGTTGTGGACGACAGCTTCCACCTGCGCGGCATGATCACCGTTAAAGACTTCCAGAAAGCAGAACGTAAACCGAACGCCTGTAAAGATGAGCAGGGTCGCCTGCGTGTTGGCGCGGCAGTCGGTGCAGGCGCAGGTAACGAAGAGCGCGTCGATGCGCTGGTTGCCGCCGGCGTTGACGTACTGCTGATTGACTCCTCTCACGGCCATTCCGAAGGCGTGTTGCAACGCATTCGCGAAACCCGTGCTAAATACCCGGACCTGCAAATCATCGGCGGTAACGTTGCAACTGGCGCAGGCGCACGTGCGCTGGCAGACGCTGGCGTAAGCGCGGTGAAAGTTGGTATCGGCCCAGGCTCCATCTGTACCACCCGTATCGTGACCGGCGTGGGCGTTCCGCAGATCACCGCCGTTTCCGATGCGGTTGAAGCGCTGGAAGGCACCGGCATTCCGGTTATCGCTGACGGTGGTATCCGCTTCTCTGGCGACATCGCTAAAGCTATCGCCGCTGGCGCAGCTGCTGTGATGGTTGGCTCCATGCTGGCGGGCACCGAAGAATCCCCGGGCGAAATCGAACTCTACCAGGGACGTTCTTACAAATCTTACCGTGGCATGGGCTCCCTGGGCGCAATGTCCAAGGGCTCTTCTGACCGCTACTTCCAGAGCGATAACGCCGCCGACAAACTGGTGCCGGAAGGCATTGAAGGCCGCGTTGCCTATAAAGGCCGCCTGAAAGAGATCATTCACCAGCAGATGGGCGGCCTGCGTTCCTGTATGGGTCTGACCGGCTGTGGTACTATCGACGACCTGCGTACCAAAGCGGAATTTGTGCGCATCAGCGGTGCGGGCATCCAGGAAAGTCACGTTCACGACGTGACCATCACCAAGGAATCCCCGAACTACCGTATGGGTTCTTAATGATTTTCGCGCCCGGTTTTACCGGGCGCTTTCGTAACTTGCCTCGGAAGTAGCGTCAATGACGGACAACATTCATAAACATCGTATTCTGATCCTCGACTTCGGTTCCCAGTACACCCAGCTGGTTGCGCGCCGCGTGCGTGAACTGGGCGTTTACTGCGAACTGTGGGCGTGGGATGTCACCGAAGCGCAGATCCGCGACTTCAATCCAAGCGGCATCATCCTTTCCGGCGGCCCGGAAAGCACCACCGAAGACAACAGTCCGCGTGCGCCGCAGTATGTGTTCGAAGCAGGCGTGCCGGTGCTTGGCGTGTGCTACGGCATGCAGACCATGGCCATGCAACTGGGCGGCCACGTTGAAGGTTCCAATGAACGTGAATTCGGTTATGCGCAGGTAGAAGTACAGACCGACAGCGCACTGGTGCGCGGCATTGAAGACTCCCTGACCGCAGACGGCAAAGTGCTGCTGGATGTATGGATGAGCCACGGCGACAAAGTGACAGCAATCCCGGCTGACTTTGTGACCGTTGCCAGCACCGAAAGCTGCCCGTTCGCAATTATGGCGAACGAAGAAAAACGCTTCTACGGCGTGCAGTTCCACCCGGAAGTGACCCACACCCGCCAGGGGCTGCGTATGCTGGAGCGCTTTGTGCGCGACATCTGCGAATGTGAAGCACTGTGGACGCCGGCAAAAATCATCGATGACGCCGTTGAGCGCATCCGCCAGCAGGTGGGCGACGACAAAGTCATCCTCGGCCTTTCCGGCGGAGTGGACTCTTCCGTGACCGCGATGCTGCTGCACCGCGCCATCGGCAGAAACCTGACCTGCGTCTTCGTGGACAACGGCTTGCTGCGCCTGAACGAAGCCCAGCAGGTAATGGACATGTTCGGCGACCACTTCGGTCTGAACATTGTTCACGTAGAAGGGGAATCCCGTTTCCTGTCTGCGCTGGCAGGCGAGAACGATCCGGAAGCGAAACGCAAGATCATCGGTCGCGTATTCGTGGAAGTGTTCGACGAAGAAGCCCTGAAACTGGAAGACGTGAAGTGGCTGGCGCAGGGTACCATCTACCCGGACGTGATCGAATCCGCTGCTTCGGCTACCGGTAAAGCGCATGTTATTAAGTCTCACCACAACGTGGGCGGCCTGCCGAAAGAGATGAAGATGGGCCTGGTTGAGCCGCTGCGTGAGCTGTTCAAAGACGAAGTGCGTAAAATTGGTCTGGAGCTGGGCCTGCCGTACGACATGCTGTACCGCCACCCGTTCCCGGGTCCGGGCCTCGGCGTTCGCGTACTGGGCGAAGTGAAGAAAGAGTACTGTGACCTGCTGCGTCGCGCCGATGCGATCTTTATTGAAGAGCTGCATAAAGCCGATCTCTACAACAAAGTGAGCCAGGCTTTCACCGTATTCCTGCCGGTTCGCTCCGTGGGCGTGATGGGCGACGGTCGTAAATACGACTGGGTTGTCTCCCTGCGTGCTGTAGAAACCATCGACTTTATGACCGCACACTGGGCGCATCTGCCGTACGATTTCCTCGGCCGCGTCTCCAACCGCATCATCAACGAAGTCAATGGCATCTCCCGCGTGGTGTATGACATCAGCGGCAAACCGCCAGCTACCATTGAGTGGGAATAAGATTTAATTCCTGCTGATATATTAAATATTAAATATTAAATATTAAATATTAAAGCCCGCGAAAGCGGGTTTTTTGTTTTGTCGGACTCGGTTGATTAGATTTTTTTTCTTCAAGAAAATATTTTTATGGATTGTCAGAGCTAGATAATTTTATAAGATAGAGATTATATATGTAGTGTTATGGCGATTTCTTTGAGAATATTATATATAATTAACATAACCAAATGATAACATTAAACTTTAAGTAATATTTTATTTTATTGTGAAGTAACACTGGCAATTAATTCCTATCTCTGAAAGTTTAGGTGTTATTGATTTTTTTGAGATGAAAATTAAATTGAAAATAATATAGGAGTTGTCTTAGTCTTGGTTAATCGCCATGTGATAACTTATATACACTCCTTGGTAGTATGAATTGAGTGTCAATTTGGTTCTAAAAATGAATATTGTAATTAATTTATGTGCATACAGCATGTCAAAATAGGTTGGTGCGCCAATAGCGGGCATTAGACTTTTAACAATATCGCAAAATCATGACATTCGACATTCATATGTATCAATGTTCGATGTTATAGCCTTATACCTTGTCTCAAGGATAGGTATGTTGAGATTTTTTTTTCGTTAGTTAAATTACTATTCATGAAGGTAAGGCACTAAATTAGGCGCGTTTTTTATCGTCAGAAAGGGATGAAGATGAAGCTTACTGTAGACCTTAGGAACTGTTATGGCATTAGTGAATTAATGCATGAGTTTGATTTCAATATCACTAAAGGCTATGCAATTTATGCACCCAACGGTTTCATGAAAACCTCGTTTTCTAAAACCTTTGACGATTTGGCTAAAGGAAAAGAAACAAAGGATTTGATTTTTCCAGATAGAGTATCAACACGGATTATTAAGGATGAATCAGGTAATGACATTTCTGCTGATTCAGTATTTGTTGTCGAGCCTTATAATGCGGATTTTTCATCTTCAAAGACATCGTTACTTCTTGTCAATAGCGACGTGAAGCAGAAGTATGATGATGCCCTCAAAGACATTGCAGATAAACAGTCGGCTTTGTTTGTGAAGCTTAAACAGTTATCAGGTTTGACTGGTAGGACGGTTACTCCTGAATATGAAATTCTAAAATGCTTCGACAAGAAGAATATTTCTGAATTAATTGAGTCCCTAGAAGAAAAAGTAAATATTGGAACTCCATCACAGCTTTCTACCGTAGTTTATGCAGAAGTTTTTAATGATAAAACTGTTGGGCTTTTGGAATCAGGCTCAATCAAAGATCAGCTTGAAGAATATATCAAAAAATATAATGAACTAGTTTCAAAGTCAGACCTTTTAAGCAAAAAATTTAATCATTACAATGCATCAACTGTCAACAAGCAACTAAAAGATAATGGTTTTTTTGAAGCTGAACACACGGTAAATCTAAAAACAAAAGATGGAATGAAGGCTATTTCTACTGCTGATGAGCTTGCCGAGAAGATTGAAGATGAAAGAAAAAAAATACTGACTGACAAGGATCTTGCTTCAAAGTTTGATGCAATAGATAAGAAGATTCAAAATATAGAACTGAGGAAATTCAGAGATTATCTCTTTGACAATCAGCATATTCTTACGTGCTTGAAAGACTTTAAAAAGCTTCAAAAGGAACTGTGGATTTCCTATCTGGTTGATCAAAAAGAGCTCTATGATCAATTTTTGGAAGCCTATAGAACGAGCAAGGTCACTATTGAAGAGGCTATTGAGCAAGCCAAGAGTGAAAGAACAGAATGGGAGGCTGTTGTTGAAGCATTTAACAGACGTTTCACTGTTCCATTCAAAATGAGTGTAGCAAACCAAGATGATGTGATCCTCAAAGGCTCGCAGCCATCAATTTTATTTAAATTTTCTGATGGTGATGGAGAAGGTGATGTCCCAAGAAACTCCTTGTTGCAAGTACTTAGTCAAGGTGAAAGAAGAGCGCTTTATATACTTAATATATTGTTTGAAATTGAGACAAGAAGAAAGCAAGGAACGACTACAATCTTGGTAATTGATGATATTGCGGATTCATTTGATTACAAAAACAAGTATGCAATTATTGAGTATCTGAAAGATATTTCATCTTCAGATAAGTTTCTTTGCCTCTTTCTATCTCATAATTTTGACTTCTATAGGACTATTAGTGGCAGGCTTGGGCTTAAGCGCGATTGCAAGCTCCATGCTGCAAAAACAGGAAGGAAACTGAAGCTTATTCAAGAAAAATATCAGAAAAATCCGTTTACCCACTGGAAGGACAATCTAACAATACCGGCATTTTGTATTTCGTCGATTCCATTTGTTAGAAATTTGGCTGAATACTGTGGTTTGGATGCTGAGTTTCTCAAGCTAACATCATTACTCCATGTTAAGGCAGATACTGACACGATGACGCTTGATGAGCTTTGCACCATATATAAGAAAATTCTTGCTGATAAGCAGCAGTTGATTTTGAACCCAAAAACGAAGCTTGTGATTGATTTAATAAACGAAGAAGCTGAGTCAGTTTTTAATGCACGAGATGAAACTGTAGAACTTGAAGGAAAAGTTACTCTTTCAATTGCTATTAGGTTGATTGCAGAGCGACATATGATTAAAACCATCAATGATTCAACATTTACAAGTTCCATAACAGAGAACCAAACGGTCAAACTTCTTCAGAAGTATAAGGTATTGGCACTTGGTAGTGTGCAAGATATTAGGATTCTTGAACAAGTAAACCTAATGACACCTGAGAATATCCATCTAAATTCATTCATGTATGAGCCAATTCTTGATCTAGGAATAGCTCACTTGAAAACACTTTATTCAACCGTGAAGAGTCTTCAATAACTGTTTTTACTGGTGCTATTACGATGATTCAGTGGTGGCGAAGTTATCTAAGATCGCTAGCATTAGGCACTTTTTTTCAACAGCGCTAAGTGATTTTATCGTTATATAGTATGATTTACTGAAATTACTCTACATGGAGTTCTAATGTAAGATATCAAATATCTCGCGTATTTATTTAAGTAACATAAAGGAGTGATTATGCACAACCAGCATGATGTTTTTATTGATGCTATACACACAAAAAATAAATTGAGAATTCGGTTCTATTCAGAAGATGATGGTGGTTACATTGAAAGAGTATGTGCACCTATGGATTACGCAGCTGGAACAAAAATAAAAGACGGGGTTCCACGATATTGGGTTTGGGATTTTGAAAGTGATAAAGCTAACCATACACTGCCATTAAGAGAAGAGCGTATTCAATATATGATTGATACAGGTGAGTCTTTTGAACCAGGCTCTTTTGTTTCATGGAATCCTGCTTGGGTAATCGGTAGGGATTGGGGACAATACAGCTAACTTTGATTAGCTGCTTTCACGCTGCCCGGAAGCCGCTTTTTAGCGGCTTTACTGTTATCTCTATTCCAATGAGCCCACAAATAATATATATAATGTTTGCATTTATTATTATGTAAAAAATAAGTCGCTCGGTCCTGTTATATTGTGGGCGCTAATTTAAATTTTCGTTCAAAAATAATCTGTAAGCGCCATAAACAGGAATCGGTATTTGCAATTTTGAGAATGTAAAGATGCTATAGTGTAGATAATTTTAATTATCTACAAAATACCTCTGTGCTTTCCTCTATGATGTTTTTTTACTCATTCATATGGATGATTGTAAGTGTAATGGTTTTTTAATTAATTACAGCAAAGTATTATTGGATTCCTTTCTTTGATTTTCCATGAAATGCTCAGACAGCGTTGGTTTGTCATTTTTATAAAATATTCAATTTTTTAGAATGTATTTTAATGGTGTTGTTGCATACATTTCTTTCTTCATTATCTCATGATGCAGATATTAATTATCTTTGTTGCTTTCTTTTGTATCAATTACGATACATGGATGTGGGGTTAGTGGGCATACAATTCTTGGTGACCTGTTGGGTATAGTACTTGCCGGAGTATTATAATAAAAGCCATCGCCAAAGCTAAACTTTTTTAGCTTGCTTAAAAAAAGGGTTAAAGGTTTGTCTTTTATATTCTGGAGTATTTTTCCAAGAGCACCTCTCATTTTTATAGCTATCAACCTGTCTTTCTTTAAGGTCGGAATATCTAACCTAATCTTTTCAGCAACGGCTATGCATTCGTCTCTATAAAGCGGACTTCTAGTTGCCAGGGAAATGACAATTCCTATTATTAACTCGCGCTGTTCTGGTAAGCATGAATTAGATTTGGAAAAGTTACAGTCATTATGGTTGAAATGCTCGAGACATATCTCCGATAAAAAACTTATTATTGTGTTTACATTATATCTGCTTTGTAAAAAAGCACTCAAGATTTTGATAAAAATCGTTTTTTCTCTGGGTTATGGTCGGGCTTAATTATAAGCCCGTTTTTATTAGTGCTACGTATTTGGGTTTTACTTCAGTGTTTTATCCTTTTACGTTTAGTATATTGGTGAAACCTTTTTGATTTATCCAATGTTTAGAAATGGTTTGTGGCCACCAATGGTGTTTTTCGCTTTTTAGATCTCATTATTATTCTCCAATATGCTTCTGTTATACCGTTTTTTGAAATAATTTACCATTATCCAGTACTTATTCTGGCTATGATAACTCAGCTCTCACGTTCGCTCCTTATTCTTAGTAGATACATCAGGGAAGTTCTTTTTTACATGATAAGCACGTAAAGAAAGATTATCTCCTCTTTAGTACCTTTAAAGAACGTCCATCTTAATGGATGTTAGCTTTAGCTCTTACCCTAACAGCCGATTGAAAAGGAGAATCACCATGGAACATCAGGACTGGCATCCGGCAGATATTATTGCGGGTTTACGGAAAAAAGGGACATCGTTGGCGGCGCTTTCTCGTGAGTCGGGGCTGGCTTCATCCACGCTCGCCAATGCCTTAACCCGACACTGGCCGAAAGGGGAGCGGTTAATTGCCGAAGCGTTAGATACCCGACCAGAAGTAATCTGGCCGTCGCGGTATCCGGGGTGTAAATCCGATCAGTGTGCATATGAAAAGCAGAGCGTATAAAGGCTGAAACATAAAACGGTAATGCTCCCATGCCAGGGGCATTACCGCCTTCTCAATAGATCCATTTCTCCACAATCTCATCGCCGAGGTGTTCGCGCAGCAGATCCTCATTGTCCTCCTCGTCGTGGGCGGCCAGTAGGCACTTAAACATCAGCACGTCGAGGTACTGACCCGCGTCGCTGAAGATCTGCGTCAGCATCGGCGAACTGTCGTGATCGAAATACCACACTTCGCCCGTTTCCCGATGGAAGCACCACAAATTGCCATTGCCAAGGTAGTCGCCAAAAGCAACCAACTGATCAACCAGCGCCGACAGTTGTTCTGCGTCGGGTGCATCTTCCAGGATGTCGCTAATGCCGGGATAAGCATTCAGCAGCGGTTCGATGCTGGCGTATTTTTCGGGCGTTACGCTGCACAGCCTTTCCGCCAGTTCCAACGCACCAATCTGTTCATGATAACGACGCAGCAAGGAGGGCAGGGCACAGTTCAGGCGCTGCTCCAGGGCATCGATCTCTTTGAGGGGCACAGGCGTGATGGGCGGCGGGTTATTCCACAAGTCGAGGTAAGCCTGCGCACAGGCGCGCCACCACGCCAGCCGCTCTGCTTCGTCGGTAAATGCTGGCCACGCAAGTGGTGGCAGAGCCTGGTTATCTGAAGTCATTATCGTGTCCCGATTAATAAGTCTGGCTGTCGACAGTGAAGCGGTAGTTCATATCCATATCGGCGGTTGCGTGCTCGCGTTCGGTTCTCTTCAGCACGAACTCAATAGCAGGCTCGTAATACGCGCCGCGCAGCACTTCTCCGGCGAGGATCTCAACCTCATACATGCCGTTATCAAGGTCTATTTGCGGTCGCCCTGGCTGGCGATAACGCGCCTCAAGCACGCGGATTTGCGCATCGGTGAAGTTTTGCAGGATCCGCCACGTGAACAGCATTAATTGCCGGTTTTCGATGCGCAGTACATAGCCGCCACGTTGGTGCTGCAAATGGCTTTCCGGCTTGAGCAGTTCCGGTGTCTCATCCGCAAGGGTGAAAATCACGGTGTAGGGGTAATTTTCAATGCCCGCCAGAGGGATGACAATGCCCTCCTGCACAGCCTGGTCGCCGCTGTCATTGCTGATAAACTCGGATGCCACATCGTCATCAAGTGCATGCTCTTCCTTCCAGGTCTGCAACAGGCGGATGTCGCCCAGCAAAAAGTAATCAATCAGATCGTTGAGCACCTCAACGAATTCATAGCGCATTATCCACTCCGGCGTCAGTTTTGCTGCCAGTTGAGGCCATCCTTCAACCGTTCAGCGGTGGTTGCCACCATAACTTATGGCTTTACTGAGTGTTTTCCTGAACGTTAATGTAATCGAAAATACGTCAACGTGCTGAACGGAGCGCGCAATGCAACGATTACGCTTGATGGGTGAGGGATATGAGCCTCAGGTATGGCAGGAAGGCGAGCGGCTGACCTACTCGCTGCCTGTGGAGTCCGGGTTTGTCAGCTTCGACTTCACATTTGAAATTCAGCCGCCGGATCTGGATGTGCTTCTTGCCGATGACTACCGCCGCGCGGTGCTGGAGATCGTCGCCCATACGCTGCTCCAGCGCGCGAGTGTGCGTATCAACTTTACCCAGAGCGACTTCGATAAACTGATCGCAGAGACACTCCATGCCTCGCCAGAAGCACTACAAACACTCATTGCCCGTGTCAGTCGGGATCATCACATTGGGATTGCGCAGTATGCGCAGCAGATCATGGCGCGGCGTAGCGGGGCGAAGGGGTAGCGGCCTGTCATTCTGGCTGGTATGTATCACGCCATATTCACCTTATGGCAGGGTACTAACCCCTCGTAATTAGTAGCTTTTTTTTGGACGAGTGGGCAGTTAAGGTCTAGTCTGATACTGTCCAAAACGTCAGCAACCCACAAGGCAACCGCCATGTTTAAACGCCTGCTCTCCGCCATCAGCGGCAAAAACGCCTCTGAGCCGACACCGGCCACCAATACGCACACCACGGAACCTTCACAAGACGAGCAGCCAATCGTGGCGTATGACGCCTATGGACGCGAGATGCAGATCCCGCGCAGTGAATGGCGCGAGAAGGTGTTTTTACCCTCGCTGGAACAGAAGCGTGATAACGCTGACGAACTCTATCAGGCCATCGTCGATGGGTTGAACGGTGGATTTGCTGCGGACCTGGTGCAGGCAGCCGAGCGCCTGCTGGAGATCGATCCGCTTCCTGAACGCAGCCATACCATTCATGGCATTGTACTGATGGATAACGGCCAGCTTACAGCGGCAGAGAACACGTTGCAGGCGGGTATCGCGAAAGCAGGGGCGACCGGTACGCTGCTCACCAATCTGGCGAAAGTCTTTTCTTCGCGCGGTGAAGAAGCGCGCGCAGACGAAACACTATGGCAGGCTGTGCAGGCCGATCCGAATCAGGAAAATGGCCTGATGTGGTGGGCCTCTATCCAGCAGGAGCGTGGCGGCGATGAGGCCTGGCTCGCAGCGCTGAAAACCGCTGCGGCGCTGTCGGGGAGCTGGCGTGCGCAGCTGTGGCTGGCGCGCCATTATCTGCAACAGCAGAATATTGCCGCCGCCCGCGCATTATATGCTGAGGTGCTGGCCGGGGGGCGGTACGACAGTGGCGCGTTGATGATGATTTCCGGCGATTTGGGGAATAACGGGCAGATCCCGCTGATTGTCGAATTGGTGGCCCCCGTGTATGACGAGCATCGTCATGATCCGATGGCGGGTCTCAATTTGCTACGTGCCTGGCAGGCGCTGGGCAATGCGCAAGAGGGCGAAAAACTGCTGGCGCGGATGTATGCGCTGGGTTATGCGCCTCTGAAGCCTCACCTTGATGAGTTTGCTCGCGCATTCCAGGAGATGAACCTGCACGATGCGACCTCAACCCCTGCCGATGCTGCTGAGCTGAAGGTCAACACGCTGGCGATCACCCAGCCGATCTGGCAATACGGCCTGTGTAAAGCCGACTGGCTGTTTGCGCACAAAACGGAAGATGCACCGTCTGTCGGCTTTTTTGCCTTGTCCAAAATGCAGAGCGGTCCTGAACGCACGGAGTCGCAGCGCGAAGATGATATTGGTCGCATGACGCGGGCGATATCGCTCTATTTTGCCGAAGCCGCACACTACTGGAGCGACTTCGCCAGCCGTTTCTATGTGCAGGTAGTGGAAGGGGGCGGGCCCGTGCTGATGGGGGGCGAAATCGATGGCCATGTGCTGTTCGATATTGTCCCGCCGACGATGAAGTTCTTTGTCACCGGGGAGATGGGCTGCACCGGTGAAGGCGAACAGCGTGAGTGGCAACTCTCGTTGAGCCTGTGGGACTGTACCACTCGGGCTAAAAAAGCCAGCATCACAGAACGTTGTGTGGAGGCGGATCTGGGCGCACTGGTGCTCAGTCTTGAGCAACGGCTACTTACGCAAATAGGCACGCCTCGCCAGCAGCCGCTGGATGCGTTTTATCTGCGCCCGTCTGCTGAGGCGATGGCGATTTACCTGGGGGAATTAGCGCAGGCATTCACCCTGACGCTGGTGGCGAATAACACTACCCCGCGCGAGGCGATGTGGGGAGAACGGGCGATGCTCGACTGGCCGCTGCAGATGGCGCTCCAATGGCCGCAGGTGGCGGTGCCAAAGTTAATGTATCTCTCCGGACTGGGTAAAGCGTTCGATTATCACTCCGACATCCTGGCTGAGTACCGACAACGCAGTCTGGAAATGCTGCGCGATGCTCAGGGGAGCAACAGCCCGGCAGCCTCGCTTGCGCCGCTGGTGTGGAAGATCTTCGGCATGGACGATGAATTCAACGCGCACAGGCAGAATTTACCGGCTGATACCACTCCCGCCTACCGCGACTGGTTACAGCGGGTGGCAGAAAAGTGAACATCTGGTGTTCAGATATGCGTAAACCCACGCGGTGAAGCGTGTCGTAAAGGGGCGTTAGATTTTAACGTTGGGCAGTGGAATCGATAGTCTGGCTGACTTGTTGCGACTGGACTTTACCCTGATGGTGATACCAGGCGCCAATAGTGGAATAGACGAAGCGGCCGAAGAAAAAGAGAAAGCTGATAAGAAGTACGATACGGGTCATGCGACTGTCAAATCGATGTCGTTTTCGCATACTGGGTGCCTGACTCACAATGGTTCCTTTAGGAAAGCCCGATAAACGGGCGACAATGACATTAAGGCACAGACTCCGGGGAAGGTCAATTCAGCCTGGCGCAAAAATGCCATGGATAAAAAATAAACAGAAATTATATAAGATAAATTAAATATTTATATGCGGAATATTATTTCTGCCCAAACGTAAAAAAGCTGTGGAATAAAATAGCTTGCCGAGATTTTCTTGATATATATCAATTATAAGTTATTGTTCAGCACTAAACTTTCGGTTTCTTCGGGCATTTGTACCCCTTGCCCGGCATGGCCAGGTTGAATGCCTGCCTGAAATGCCCACCAGGATCAGGTTTTTGCGTTGAGCATCTATGACATTGATAAAAAAATATAATCATCTGAAAGATCAGTGGTGGGCACTGCCTCTCATCGTCCCCTCGATATTGTTTCCATTATTTAGTCTGGCTAATGCATTTGTTTTAGTCTCCGGGCAGCATGTCATTCTTTACTATCTGCCGATGGCGCTGCTGATAAGCCTGATGATGTTTTACGGCTGGGCGGCGTTGCCTGGTATTATAGTGGCGCTCGTTTTACGTTACGGCACTCTCGAACCGCTCGTTTTGTTTCTGCAAAGCATGCGTTTACTGGTTCCGGTGATACTGAGCTGGGGCGGTTATCGCGTTTTTGTTAGCCGACGACACCGCGTGTCGTACGGTACATCGTTGCTGGTATCCCAGCGCATCTTCTGGCAAGCGCTGTGCCCGGCCACCCTTTATCTGATCATCCTTGAAGTGGGCGTCTGGCTGAACCTGTACGATATACCGCTCAGCGAGGCGAATGCGATGGCGCTCAATGTACCCATGCTGATTAATTATCAGGGGTTGCTGGTTGGGTTACTCACTGGCGTTCCCTTCAGTTATCTGGTGATCCGCGTTATTCGCCATCCGCGTTATGTCATCACCTGGTTCTCGCAGTTACGCCATGAGTTCGACCCAAAAGTCACGCGCGTGGAGGTGCTGATATGGTCGGTTATTGTTGCAGGAATCGTCTTTTTACTGCTGATGCCGCTTAACATCCACAGCTCAATTTTTAGCACCAACTACACATTATCGTTACTGTTGCCGGTCATGCTGTGGGGCGCGATGCGTTACGGCTATCGTTTTATCTCGTTTGTCTGGACGCCATTACTGATCGTCTCAATTCACTACCTTGACCGCTATCTGCCCAAATTTCCCTCATACGATGTGCAACTGGCAATCGTCTCCTCAAGCTACCTTGTGTTCTCGTTCATCATTATCGCCATGGCTGTGATGGCGACCCGGCAACGTACCGTGAACAGCCGTGCCCGCCGCCTGGCGTTTATCGATCCGGTAACGAATATGCCTAACCTGCGGGCGCTTAACCGTGCGCTGGCGGAAACGCCCTGGTCGGTGCTTTGCTTTTTACGCATACCGGAGCTTGAGCTATTAGGGCGTAACTATGGCGTGATGTTACGCATTCAGTACAAACAACGAATCGCGAACTGGCTACAGCCTTTATTGCAGGCGGATGAGTGCGTGTACCAGCTCTCCGGACACGATCTGGTGATCCGCCTGAATACCCAGTCGCATCAAACGCGCATTGAGGAGCTGGATGCGCGTATCAAACAGTTCCGCTTTGTCTGGGATGATATGCCGCTGCAACCGCAGGTCGGGCTGAGCTACTGCTATGTGCGTTCACCGGTGAAGCACTTATCGCTGTTGCTGGGTGAGATGAGCACCATTGCGGATTTGTCGCTGGCGACCAACCATCCGGAAAATCTGCAAAACCGCGGTGCAACGAACCTGCAGCGTGGCCTCCGGTTGAAAGTGGACATGATGAATCGCCTGCAACTGGCGCTGGAACAGGATCGGTTTGTGCTGATGGCGCAGCGGATCCATGGCGTGCGCGGTGACGATTACTACGAGATTCTGCTGCGGCTCGCCGAGGAGGGGGGCGAGAGCATCAGCCCGGATGTGTTTTTGCCGGTGGCGTATGAGTTTGGTTTATCGTCGCGCATTGATCTGTGGGTTATTGAGCATGTATTGCGCTTTATGGCGCAAAACCGCGAGCGTCTGCCTGCACAGCGTTTTTCCATCAACCTTTCCCCGGCGTCCGTATGTCGCAAACAGTTCAGCCAGGAAGTCCGCCGTTTATTGCGCAAATACGGCATTGAAGCCTGGCAACTGATTTTTGAAGTCACCGAAAGCAATACGCTGAGTAGCATCATGCAGGCGAACCAGACGCTGATGCAATTACAGTTGATGGGCTGTCGGGTGGCGATTGATGATTTTGGCACCGGTTATGGCAGCTATGCGCGGCTAAAAACGGTGAATGCCGATATCCTGAAAATCGACGGTAGTTTTATCCGCAATATTGTCTCTAACAGCCTGGACTACCAGATTGTGTCATCCATTTGTACCCTGGCGCGGATGAAGAAAATGCATGTCGTGGCGGAATATGTCGAAACGGAAGAGATACGCAGCGCGGCCGTTGCGCTGGGGATCGATTATCTGCAGGGGTATGTGATTGGTAAACCTGCGCCGCTCGAACAGCTTATTGCGCCGCCAGCGCAGGTTTGATGAGGCTGCGTGGCGGATCAGGCCGCCACGTCAGATTGCTCTTCTTCGATTTTCAACCGCCAGCCGGTTACGGCTTCCCAGTATTCCTGCTCTTTTTCCAGATCGAGCAGCACCAGCGCATTCTGGCTGAACCAGTCATACGGGAAACTGAGCGTCCAGTGATTGTCATCCGTTTTCAGGCGCAGCGTCGGCGGCGTGGTGGTCGCCTGGCGCTGGTTATTCAGCAACACGCCCAGACGTAAAATTTGCACCAGCGGCAAATACTGCTTCTTCTTGAATAGCGTAAACCGCGGCAGATCGTCGAGCTTGATCCCTTTACGATGGCAGCGAACCAGCGTCGCCATCATCAGTTGTTGCTCCTGGTTAAAGCCCGGCAAATCGCTGTTTTGCAGAATATACGCGGAATGACGATGCATACCGCTGTGGTTAATGTTCAGCCCCACCTCATGCAGCATCGCCGCCCACTTCAACAATGCCGCCAGTTGCGGGTTGGCGAGCTTCGGGTTTTGCGCTTGCCACTGATCGTACATCTGGGTGGTGGTATCCAGCACACGACGCGCCTGTTCGCGGTCAATATTGTACTGGCTGGCAAGGCTCTGTGCCGTGCGGCTACGAATGTCCTGGTGACGGAAACGGCCTTCCATCTCATACAGAACGCCTTCACGCAGTGCACCATCGGACAGGCGCAGCTCGCGGATAGCCAGCGCATCGAATACGCCGCACAGGATTGCCAGGCCCGGCACAAACACCACTTTGCGCTCTTCGGAAAGCCCTGGCAGGCTGAGTTCAGCGAAGTTTTTATACTTCAGCACCTCAGCGACCAGCTTTTCCAGACGTTCCGGGGTGATGATGCCATCTTTCTCACCGGAGGCCAGCAGCACTTCATGGGCGGCTTTAATGCTGCCGGAGGCACCAAGCGCCACATTCCAACCCTGAATGCGGAACTGCCACGCCAGCGACTCCAGCTTTTGCGTCGCAGCCATGCGCGCACGACGGAAGTTTTCGCCGTTAATGGTGCCACCGGGGAAATAGAGTTGTGCGAAACTGACACAGCCCATCCGGCGGCTTTCAACCAGTTTCGGTTCGAAATCTTCTCCGATCACCAGTTCCGTCGAGCCGCCGCCGATATCGATGACCAGCTTGCGGCCTTTTTCTGGCTGCGTGTGCTCTACGCCCATAAAAATCAAACGGGCTTCTTCATTGCCCGAAATGATCTCAATCGGGTAGGGGATCACTTTCTCGGCGCGTTTGAGAAAGTCCGTGGCATTCAGCGCCTGGCGCAGAGTATGCGTGCCGACGATGCAAACGCTTGAGGGATCGAAACCCTGCAAGCGCTCGGCAAAAAGCGACAGGCAGGCCAGCCCGCGCTCTATGGCCTCTTCGCTCAGCATGTTATTGCTGTCCAGTCCATCCGCCAGATGAACGCGTTGCTTGAGGCGGCCAATGATCTGCATGGCGCCGTCCACCACACGCGCTATCACCATGTGGAAACTGTTGGAACCCAAATCGACCGCAGCAAACTCTTCTGGTCGTGGTGTCTTCTCTTGTATCGGCATAGATTAGTCGGGCTGTTCGAGTGATTTGATGTAGTCGTAAATCGCCAGTTGTGCGCGTACTTTACGTCGATTGCCGCGCGGCACATAGCGATTACTCAGTTCTTTATCGATATACCTGGCTTTCACGGTATCACTTAAAAGCAAATCGATGATATCCAGAACGCGCTGTTTAAGGCGCGGATCGAGCAGCGGTGCCGCCACTTCAATACGGTAATCGATGTTACGCGTCATCCAGTCAGCGGAAGAAAGATAGACTTGCTTATCGCCGCCGTTCTCAAAAATATAGATGCGATCGTGCTCAAGATAACGGTCAACGATGCTGGTTACGCGAATATTTTCACTGATGCCTTCGAGATCCGGGATCAGCGAACACATCCCGCGCACCAGCAGGTTAACCGGCACCCCGGAACTGGAGGCGGCGTACAGTCTGTCTACCAGACCTTTGTCCACCAGGTTATTCAGTTTCAACGTGATTCCCGACGGTTTGCCCTCTTGCGCGTTGGCAATTTCGGTATCGATCATGTCATACAGCAGGCGACGTGAGTTCTGTGGTGAAACCAGCAAATAATCAAAGCTTACCGGGCGGTAAGGGTTTTCAATAAAGTTGAACACCCGACGTACTTCATTGGTAATACGTGCATCGGCGGTGATCAGCGAATAGTCGGTATAAAGTCGCGCGGTTTTTTCGTTAAAGTTGCCGGTGCCGATGTGGGCATAACGCACCACCTCTTCTCCTTCCATACGGGAGATCAGGAACAGTTTGGCGTGAATTTTTAAGCCCGGCGCCGAGAAGATAACCTGCACACCCGCTTCGGTCAGGCGTTTTGCCCAGTGGATATTCGCCTCTTCATCAAAACGCGCTTGCAGTTCCACCACTACCGTTACTTTCTTGCCGTTATGGGCCGCGTGGATCATGGAGTCAATAATGCGCGAGTCTTTTGCCACACGGTAAATATTGATTTTTATTGCCAGCACGCTCGGGTCGAACGACGCTTGACGCAGCAGCTCCAGCACGTGCTCAAACGTATGATATGGGTAATAGAGCAGCACATCGCGTTCGCGAATGGCATCAAAGCCGTTGCGGAATTTGTCAAACCAGAGATGACGCAGGCGCGGCAGCGGTTTATTGACCAGGTTGGATTTGCCGACGTTCGGGAAACCAATAAAGTCTTTAAAGTTGTGGTAACGGCCGCCGGGAATAATTGAGTCATAGCGGGAGATGGTCAGTTTCTCGCGCAGCATTTCCACCATCGCATCCGGCATGTCGCGCTGATAAACGAAACGCACCGGTTCGGCGGTCAGTCGCTGCTTCAGGCTGGAGGACATCAGCTCCATCAGGCTCGATTCCATTTCGTGCACCAGATCGTATTCGGCGTCACGGGTCATCTTCATCGAGTAGGCGTTGAGTGTGTCGTAATCAAAGAAGCCTTTGAAAATATCATCCAGGCAGTAGCGCAGGATGTTATCAAGCAGGATCATCGGCTTACGGCGGCGCGGGGTTTCCGGCGGCAGGTTAACAAAGCGCGGAACCTTGTCCGATGGGATCTCAAGCAATGCATAGCGAATATTGTCGCCACGAATAATTTCCACTGCCAGATAGGTGTAATCATCCTTCAGGAAGCGCACCAGATTGGTTTCGCGGTTGATAAGCGTCGGGGTGATGTGCTGGCGCAGGTACTGTTTAAAGTAGTTACGCAGCCAGCTCTGCTGGTTTTGCGAAAGCTGGCGTTCGTTGATCAGGAAGATCTGATTACGCGCCATTTCCAGCAGCAGATCGTTGTACAGGCTGTCGAACTCCTGGTCGGCTTTCAGTACGCGGGACTGAATTTTGCCCAGCAGATGGCGTGAATTGGTCGGAAGGCCTTGCTCTTCACTGATGATCAGCCGGCGTTTCAACTCCGCAAAACGGACCTTATAGAATTCATCGAGGTTGTTGGAATAGATCCCCAAAAAACGCATGCGCTCGATCAGCGGGTTACTCTTGTCGGCGGCTTCCTGAAGAACGCGTTCATTGAAACACAACCAGCTTAGTTCTTTTTCGAGATATAACTTTTCCTGACCCATTCCTGTTTACACTCCGGTTCAATCTCGGGACACAGCAAGTCCATCTCGCTCTCGCGGCGCCCGGCTTACAGGTGAACGTTGCTGGCGTTCCTTCGTATGACACAACTTATTATGGCGAGCTTTGCCACCAGATGTCCAACTGTGCCAAAAAAGTATGACAGTATTCTTTTTTCTGACTTAAGGTGATGAAAATACAGCGGGGAAGGGATAAACAAGCCGGATAAGACGGAGACGCTATCCGGCATAAGTGATGTAGCAGAGACGTTATTCGTCAGCCGCATAGCCCTGCGGCGGTAAGCAGACGCCATCCAGCCAGGCGGCGTTGTTTTCCATCTTCAGGCGACCCTCGACAAACCAGCTCACCACCAACGGGTAAATGGCATGTTCCTGCGCCTGAACGCGTGCGGTGATTTCCTCTTCTGTATCGCCATCGAACACCGGCACTTTTGCCTGCAAAATCACCGGGCCGCCGTCCAGCTCATCGGTGACAAAGTGCACGGTGGTGCCATGCTCTTCATCGCCATTTTCCAGTACCTGACGGTGCGTGTGCAGACCGGGATATTTCGGCAGCAGGGAAGGGTGGATATTCAACAGACGCCCGGCGTAGTGGGAGACAAATGCCGGACTGAGGATACGCATATAACCCGCCAGCACCACCAGATCCGGCGCATAAGCGTCGATTTCCAGCATCAGTTCGCGATCGAAAGCATCGCGACTGGCGAACTGGTCTGCTGTGAGGGCATGTGCGGGAATTGTTGCTTCCCGCGCACGTTCAAGGCCGAACGCATCGGCCTTATTACTGAATACCGCCCGCAGGGTGCCGTTGATTTTCTTCTGTTCGCAGGCGTCGATAATTGCCTGCAAATTGCTTCCGTTACCGGAAATCAGCACCACGATATTTTTCATTCAATGACCACGCGCTCACTGGAATCGGATGCTTTGATGATACCGATTTTCCACGCGTTTTCACCTTTAGCGTTCAGTAGTGCGATGGCTTTATCTGCTTCAGCCGCTGGCAGTGCAATCACCATCCCGACGCCGCAGTTAAAGGTACGATACATTTCATGGCGGCTGACGTTGCCCGCGCTTTGCAACCAGTTAAACACAGCCGGCCACTGCCAGGATGACTCGTCGATGACCGCCTGGGTGTTGTCTGGCAGTACGCGCGGGATGTTTTCCCAGAAGCCGCCGCCGGTCAGGTGCGCAATGGCGTGTACATCTACGCTTGCAATCAGCTCCAACACGGATTTCACATAAATGCGCGTTGGTTCCAGCAGGTGATCGGCCAGCGGTTTGCCTTCAAGCTGTGTCGTTTGCGGATCGCAACCGCTCACTTCGATCACTTTGCGTACCAGGGAGTAACCGTTGGAGTGCGGACCGCTGGAGGCCAGCGCTACCAGCACATCACCGTCGATCACTTTTGAACCGTCGATGATTTCTGACTTTTCCACCACGCCGACACAGAAACCGGCTACGTCGTAATCTTCACCGTGATACATGCCCGGCATTTCTGCTGTTTCACCGCCGACCAGCGCACAACCGGATTGCAGACACCCTTCGGCGATGCCGTTGATCACGCTGGCCGCTGTATCGACATCCAGCTTGCCGGTTGCGTAATAATCCAGGAAGAACAACGGCTCTGCACCCTGTACCACCAGGTCGTTCACGCACATCGCCACCAGGTCGACGCCAATGGTGTCGTGACGTTTCAGATCCATCGCCAGACGCAGCTTGGTGCCTACGCCGTCAGTGCCGGAAACCAGTACTGGCTCACGATATTTTTGCGGCAGAGCGCACAGCGCGCCGAAGCCACCCAGACCGCCCATCACTTCAGGTCGGCGGGTTTTCTTCACCACGCCTTTGATTCGGTCAACCAGAGCATTGCCCGCGTCGATATCAACACCGGCATCTTTGTAGCTGAGAGAGGTTTTATCGGTCACTGCTTCAGTCCCCACGCGTTTACTTGCGGTAGAAATAAAATTCGGCGCAATTCTAACAGCCAAGGCAAACGTTTGCGAGTCCATTATTTCAGGGCGCTGAGGATTCTTACGATATACTCTTTTCCAGTCTGATTGATCGTGATCAAGCGCCTGCCTGTAGCGCAACGGAAAAAAAGCGGTATAATCCGGCGATTTTTTTTGTGGCTGCCACCTGTCTGGGGAAAGGAGAAGAGTATGAAGATCGTGGAAGTAAAACACCCACTCGTCAAACACAAGCTGGGTCTGATGCGAGAGAACGACATCAGCACCAAACGCTTTCGTGAACTCGCCTCGGAAGTGGGCAGCCTGCTGACGTATGAAGCGACTGCGGACCTCGAAACGGAAAAAGTGACCATCGAAGGCTGGAACGGGCCGGTCCAGGTTGAGCAAATTAAAGGGAAGAAAATCACCGTTGTGCCAATCCTGCGCGCAGGTCTGGGTATGATGGAAGGTGTGCTGGAGCATGTACCGAGCGCGCGCATTAGCGTGGTCGGCATCTACCGTAACGAAGAGACGCTGGAGCCGGTGCCGTATTTCCAGAAACTGGTGTCCAATATCGACGAGCGTATGGCGCTGGTGGTTGACCCGATGCTGGCAACCGGCGGTTCGATGATCGCCACGATTGACCTGCTGAAAAAAGCGGGCTGCCACAGCATCAAAGTGCTGGTGCTGGTTGCTGCACCGGAAGGTCTGGCGGCGCTGGAAAAAGCGCACCCGGACGTGGAACTGTACACCGCGTCGATCGATAAGGGCCTCAACGAGCACGGATACATTATTCCGGGCCTCGGCGATGCCGGCGATAAAATCTTTGGTACGAAGTAATTGCTTAAAAATCGAAAGCCGACTTTGATAGTCGGCTTTTTTTTGGGATTCAAAACACTGCCCGCCGTTAAGGACGGGGAGATACACAACAACACTCAGAGGAAAACACTATGACGCGCCGTGCTATCGGGGTAAGTGAAAGACCACCGCTTTTGCAAACCATCCCGCTTAGTCTACAGCACTTGTTCGCCATGTTTGGCGCAACCGTGCTGGTGCCAATCCTGTTTCACATTAACCCGGCCACCGTGCTGCTGTTTAACGGTATCGGGACACTGCTGTACATCTTTATTTGCAAAGGGAAAATCCCGGCATATTTAGGCTCCAGCTTCGCCTTTATCTCGCCGGTGTTGCTGCTGTTGCCGCTGGGTTACGAAGTGGCACTGGGCGGTTTTATCATGTGCGGCGTGCTGTTCTGTCTGGTCTCCTTTATTGTGAAAAAAGCAGGTACCGGCTGGCTGGACGTGATGTTCCCGCCTGCTGCGATGGGCGCAATCGTTGCGGTCATCGGTCTGGAGCTGGCGGGCGTGGCGGCAAACATGGCCGGTCTGCTGCCTGCAGAAGGGCAGTCTGCGGATTCCAAAACCGTGATCATCTCGCTGGTAACACTGGGCGTGACGGTGTTTGGTTCCGTGCTGTTCCGCGGTTTTATGGCCATTATTCCGATCCTGATCGGTGTGCTGGCGGGCTATGCGCTCTCGTTCGCGATGGGCGTTGTCGACACCACGCCGATTGCGCAAGCGCACTGGTTCGCTTTGCCGACCTTCTACACCCCGCGTTTTGAGTGGTTTGCAATTTTTACCATTCTGCCTGCGGCGCTGGTGGTGATTGCCGAGCACGTTGGTCACCTGGTGGTCACAGCGAATATCATCAAAAAAGATCTGATTCGCGATCCGGGCCTGCATCGCTCGATGTTTGCTAACGGCCTGTCGACGGTGATTTCCGGCTTCTTCGGTTCTACGCCAAATACCACCTACGGTGAGAACATCGGTGTGATGGCAATCACCCGCGTCTACAGCACCTGGGTGATTGGCGGTGCGGCGATCATCGCCATTCTGCTCTCATGCGTAGGTAAACTGGCGGCGGCTATCCAGATCATTCCGGTACCGGTGATGGGCGGCGTTTCGCTGCTGCTGTACGGGGTTATCGGCGCGTCCGGTATCCGCGTGCTGATCGAATCCAAAGTGGATTACAGCAAAGCGCAAAACCTGATCCTGACGTCCGTTATCCTGATTATCGGTGTGAGCGGGGCGAAAGTGCACATTGGTGCGGCAGAGCTGAAAGGCATGGCGCTGGCGACCATTGTGGGGATCTGCCTGAGCCTGATCTTCAAACTGATTAGCGTGCTGCGCCCGGAAGAAGTGGTGCTGGATGCGCCAGACAGTGACGTAACGAAGTAATTTTTACGTGGGGTTGAGCCGGGTTTCACGCCCGGTTCAAACCGAACGGGATTTTATGATAAACTCACTGCGTTTTTTGTAAGCCCTGTTGAGGTCCCTCTGAACACACCGGCACAGCTCTCCCTGCCATTATATTTACCCGATGACGAAACCTTCGCGAGTTTCTGGCCGGGTGATAACCCCTCTTTACTGGCGGCGTTGCAAAATGTTCTGCGCCAGGCACACAGCGGATACATCTATATCTGGTCGCGTGAAGGCGCGGGGCGCAGCCATTTGCTGCATGCTGCTTGTGCTGAACTCTCCCAGCGCGGCGATGCCGTGGGTTACGTGCCGTTGGATAAGCGCACCTGGTTTGTGCCGGATGTGCTGGAAGGGATGGAGCAACTTTCGTTGGTCTGCATCGACAATATCGAATGCGTCGCTGGCGATGAGCTGTGGGAGATGGCGATCTTCAACCTCTATAACCGCATTCTGGAGTCGGGAAAAACCCGGTTGCTGATCACCGGCGATCGTCCTCCGCGCCAGCTTAACCTTGGGTTGCCGGATCTGGCTTCGCGGCTGGATTGGGGGCAAATCTACAAGCTGCAACCGCTCTCTGATGAAGATAAATTGCAGGCATTGCAGTTGCGTGCTCGCTTACGGGGTTTTGAACTGCCGGAAGACGTGGGCCGTTTTCTGCTCAAGCGGCTGGATAGGGAGATGCGTACCCTGTTTGATACGCTGAACGAGCTGGATCGCGCGTCCATTACCGCGCAGCGCAAGCTGACCATTCCGTTCGTGAAAGAGATCCTCAAGCTGTAATACCCGGCCGGACTCGTGCCACTTCCTCCGGCCTGGGCGCGTTATAAAATTGCCAGTACCTGCTCCGGCGGGCGACCAATCCGCGCTTTACCGTTGGCAATCACAATCGGGCGTTCAATCAGCTTCGGATTCTCCACCAGCGTCTGAACCAGTGCTTCCTCAGACAGCGTACTGTCGCCAAGTTTCAATTCTTTATAAAGATCTTCTTTTGTTCGCATCAGTTCCCGTGCGCTGGACATCCCCAGCATCTGCAATAACCTACGCACGGTTGCCGCATCCGGCGGCGTTTCCAGATAGAGCACCACATCCGGCTCTACGCCGTTTTCTTTCAGCAGGTTCAGCGTCTCACGGCTCTTTGAGCAACGCGGGTTATGGTAAATTTGTACGCCGTCTGACATCTTTTCTCCTTATTACATCTTCTGATACGGTTTGAAACGCTGCTGCATCTGCCGTAGCTGATCAATTCGCGCATCGTAACGCGCCTGTTGCAGGCTGCCGAGTTTCACCTGCGCGCTGGCGTTACTCAGTAAGCTTATCGCCTGATCCAGTTTACCCACCAGCGCCAGACCTTCCGCCCGCGCAGCAAGTTCCTGATCGCGGTGATTCAGCGCGGCTTCGGTCTGCGCCAGCAAATCCCAGCCGTTCACATCCTCTTTATTACTGAAGGTATAACGGTTCAGGATGCGCTCCGCTTCTGCGGGCTGACCGCCTTCGAGCAAGGCATTCGCCAGGTTGAGCTGCAATACCGGGTTGGTTTTTACCTCACGGGCGGCATTCAGACGCTTAATGGCATCGGCGCTTTTGTGCTGGCCTAAATCGATGTCGGTTGCCAGGTCGAGGAACCAGGCATTGTCAGGATCGGCGCTGAGCAGCGGTTGCAGGTTTTTGGCGGCATCAGCGTAGTTTTTCGCATCCATCGCCTGCAACGCCCGGCCATATTGTGCGGCGCGCTGCTCACGCACATTGCCTTTCGCCCAGGCGTCAAGCTGGTCGCTGGTCAACTGATTGCGCCCGGAATTGTACATTCCTAACGCCCTGGCTTTCGCCATATAAAACGCCTCGGAGGATTGCACCACCACCGGACGCATCTGGTTGGCGCGGTTGCGGGCATCCGAGAGACGGCTTTCCGGTAAGGGGTGCGTCAGCAGAATTTCCGGCGGACGGGTGGAGTAACGCGACTGGTCGAGGAGTTTTTCCAGAAAGGTAGGCATCGCCTGTGGATCGAAACCGGCGCGTTGCAGTACCTGAATCCCAATACGGTCTGCTTCCTGTTCGTTCTGCTGAGTAAAGCTGATCATCCCTTGCTGCGTACCCGCCAGCGTACCGGTTAACGCCGCCATCCCGGCTTGCGGGCTGGCCATTGCCAGCAGAATTGAGCCGAGCGCTCCGGCCCAGGTCAACGGCGCGCTGCGTTTTTGGTCTTCCATCGCGCGCGCCAGGTGGCGTTGCGTAACGTGAGAAATTTCGTGTGCCATAACCGATGCGAGCTGGCTCTCGTTGTCCGCGTAGCGGAACAGGGCGGAGTGCAGCACGACATTGCCGCCAAAAAAGGCGAAGGCGTTAATTTCGTCGTTATTGACGAGATAAAAATGGAAGGGCGTTTTTACCGAGTCCGCATGGGCTACCAGACGCATCCCCAGCCCGTTGATGTACTGAACCAGTAGCGGGTCGTTAATCAGCGGCGCGCTGCCTCGCAACTGGCGAACATAGTAGTCGCCCATTTGCATCTCCTGTCCGATGGAGAGCGTGCTTCCGGCGGATGTTCCCATATCCGGCAGGCTGTCTGCCGAATCTGCAAACGCCATGGTTATCGGGCCTGTGGCAAGTGCAGCAATAAGGGTGGCGACCAGCGTGCGTTTCAACTGCCTGAACATAACCTCTTCCTGTGTTTGGGGGGTAGTATTATGACCGGTATTCGGGGTCTTCGTTCCGGTTTTCCCGCTTTGCGAGTGTAGCCGCGTTGGCAGGTGAAGAAAATCCCATTCAGCAGAATGTTATGTTTCCCCGAAAGGATACGAAAAGCGAAGTCTTTTTTGTGACATTTCGATACAATTCCACTCCTTAACTCCCGCCAACGAGGCTCAAGAAAAAACGTTATGCTCGAAATGTTGATGCAGTGGTATCGCCGCCGTTTTAGCGATCCGGAGGCAATTGCACTGCTGGTCATTCTCCTTGCGGGTTTCTGTATCCTCTTCTTTTTTAGCGGCCTGCTTGCGCCCCTGTTGGTGGCGCTGGTCATCGCCTATCTGCTGGAGTGGCCCACCGCGCGTCTGCAACGCATCGGCTGTTCGCGCAGCTTTGCTGCCACGCTGGTATTGATGATGTTTGTCGGCATTCTGCTGGTGATGGCGTTTGTGGTCATGCCCGTAGCCTGGCAGCAGGGCATCAATCTGATCCGTGATATGCCCGGCATGTTGAACAAACTCTCTGATTTTGCCGCGACTCTGCCGCGTCGTTACCCGGCGTTGATGGATGCCGGCATTATCGATGCGATGGCGGAGAATATGCGTTCACGTATGTTGACGATGGGCGACTCCGTGGTCAAATACTCCCTTGCCTCGCTGGTCGGACTGTTAACGCTGGCGGTTTACCTGGTACTGGTGCCGTTGATGGTCTTCTTCCTTGTTAAGGATAAAGAGCAGCTTCTTAATGCTGTGCGCCGTATACTGCCGCGCAATCGCGGGTTGGCGGGGCAGGTATGGAAGGAGATGAACCAGCAGATCACCAACTATATCCGCGGTAAAGCGCTGGAGATGGTGGTGGTCGGTGTCGCCACGTGGATTGGCTTTATTCTGTTTGGTCTCAACTACTCCTTGTTGCTGGCGGTGCTGGTGGGGTTCTCGGTACTGATCCCTTACATCGGTGCGTTTGTGGTGACCATTCCGGTCATTGGCGTGGCGCTGTTCCAGTTTGGCCTGGGTACCGAGTTCTGGAGCTGTTTCGCGGTCTATTTAATTATCCAGGCACTGGATGGCAACCTGCTGGTGCCGGTGCTGTTTTCTGAAGCGGTCAACCTGCACCCGTTGGTGATCATCCTGTCGGTGATCATTTTCGGCGGGCTGTGGGGATTCTGGGGCGTTTTCTTCGCCATTCCTCTCGCCACGCTGATCAAAGCGGTGATCCACGCCTGGCCGGACTCACCGGCTATCGAAGAGTAAAGATGCCGGACGGTGCACGCAGCGCCGCCCGGAAGTCGAATTAATGTGCAGCGTTCTGGTTGCGCAGATAGATAATCCAGTAGGTGATGCCCACCAGCAGCCCTCCACCGATAATATTCCCAATCGTCACCGGAATTAGATTGGCGGTAATAAAGTTGCCGACGGTCAGCGCCGGGAAATTATCCGGCGAGGTATGTACGGCGCTCCAGAAGCCCTCTGGCGCAAAATCGCGAATGATGATCGCCAGTGGGATCAGAAACATATTGGCGATACTGTGTTCAAAGCCGCTGGCGACAAACATGCCGATCGGCAACAGCATCGCCATCACTTTATCCGTGAGCGTATGGCCGGAGTAACTCATCCATACTGCCAGGCAGACCATCAAATTGCACAGCGTCCCCAGACAGACCGCCTCAATAAACGTGTGGTGCATTTTATGATCGGCAGTTTGCAGCACATTCAATCCCCATAGCCCGTTGCCGTTCATGGTCTGACCGGCAAACCAAATCAGCGCAACAAAAAACAGCGCGCCTGTCAGGTTGCCAAAATAGACGATGATCCAGTTGACGATCAGTTGCCGCCAGCTCACCAGCCCACTGGCTTTTGCCATTACCGTCAGCACAGTGGAAGTAAACAGGTCGGCGCCACAGACCACCACCAGTATTAACCCAAGGGAAAAACAGAGTCCGCCCGCCAGTTTTGCCAGCGCGCTGGCGGGGGCCGGCCCGCTGGTGACGGTGATATAGAACACAAACGCAATCGAGATAAATACCCCTGCCGTGACCGCGAGAAAAAACGACAGCTCTTTCTTTTTAGTGACTTTATACAGACCAGATTGTTCGGCGACTTTTGCCATTTCCGCAGGAAGTCGCAGGTCAAACGCGTTGCCGGTATCCATTTGATTCTCCTGATTCAATGCACATAAGTGAGATACCCGCGGTCATATGCATAGCGCATACCAGCGGTAATCGGGAGATCGTTAACGACTTCACATAACGGAGGAAGGGTTACAGCACTTCGCGCACGGCAATACCGAGGCGCTGCATGCGGGATAACAGGGTAGTGCGTTTCATTCCGAGTTTCGAGGCGGCACCGCGCGGCCCGGCGACAATACCGTTGGTTTCTCGCAGCACCTGGATGATCCGCTGGCGTTCTTCTTCGTCATTTTCCGGCGGCTCCGGATGCATCATCTCCGCCACTTTTGGCAGGGTAAACGGGAAGGGATCGTGTGCCACGGGCTGCACCATGCTTACCGGTTGAGCATGCAAATGCAGACTCAGGGTATTGTCGCGCGCCAGCAGTACGGCGCGTTCAATCACATTTTCCAGTTCGCGCACGTTGCCGGGCCACTCATAGCGCATCAACTGGCGCATCGTGTCCGGAGGAATGGTGTCGATAGTGCGGTTTAAGCGGCGCGCCAGTTTTTGTGTGAAGTAGCGTGCCAGTAGAGGAATGTCGTCCGGTCGCTCACGCAAGGGGGGCAGCACCAGCGGGAACACATTCAGGCGGTAGAAGAGATCGTTGCGAAATTCCCGGTCAATTACCATCTGGCGCAGGTCGCGGTTGGTGGCGGCTATCACCCGTACGTTGACCGGGATGGTGCGGGTGCCGCCAATGCGTTCGATCTCCCGCTCCTGTAATACACGCAGCAGCTTCGGTTGCAGTTCGAGGGGCATATCGCCAATTTCATCCAGAAATAGCGTCCCTTCATCGGCCATTTCAAAACGCCCGCGGTGGGCATTTATCGCGCCGGTAAACGCCCCTTTGTCGTGACCAAACAGCTCGCTTTCCAGCAGGCTGGCGGGAATGGCGGCGCAGTTTATTTTCACCAGCGGTTTGTCTTTACGTGGGCTCATCTGATGCAGGGCGCGGGCGATGATCTCTTTGCCTGTTCCTGTCTCGCCGAGGATCAATACGGTGCTGTCGCTCAGCGCCACAATGTTGACCTGCTGGAGCACGTCGCGCATTGCATCGCTCTGGTAAATGATGTCGCCGAAGCTCTGGCTGGAGAAAATTTGCTCGTTCAGCTTACGGTTTTCACTGTTCAGGTTCTCTTTCAGATGCGTGACCTGGCGATACGCGTCGGCATTATCGACGGCGATGCCAATTCTGTCGGCGATCTGTTGCAGCAATCGACAGTTTTGCTCATTAAAAACGCTGTTATCCCGATGCGACAGCAGCAGGACGCCAGTGGATTTATGGCTGAACGCCAGCGGTAAAATCAGCGCAGCGTCCAGTTCCTGAACCGCCAGTTGCTGTAATACCGGATCGTTTTGCCAGAGCGCTTCATCCTGCTCCCGGCGCAGTAAAGCGCTGCGATGGTCGTTTAGCGCCGCCAGTAGCAACGGGCTTTCATTACGCAGCGGGTACTGTTCGGTACCCGGCGGGCAGGTGGGAAAGTGGGTGGCATGGCAAATCAACTGGCGTGCGTGCAGGGTGTCGCGCAGGACGATACGGACATTATCAATACCGAAAAAACGATGGATCTCCCGGGAAACATCAGCAACCAGTTCATCAAGATCAAGGTGCGACAACACCGAGTTGGTGATATCCACCAACACCCGGTCGTGATCGCGCTCTTCCTGGAGCTGTGCCACCGACTGGCTCAGTTGCGCTCGCGAGCACTGCTCTTCCAGCGCCTGAGTCGCCAGCCGCGCCAGCCATGCGAACATGGCGTTGTCGGCGTCATTAAATACGCCATTGTCGGTGCGCACAAAACGCAGCTCCACAACCTCGCCCTCATTAAGCAGGGCGATATGCACTGAACTGTCGCTGATTTTTCCGTTGTAGGCATGATCGCTGCACTCGACGCTGCCATCATCGAAGCAGCGCCAGAAGTGCGTGTTATTGAGACATAATTCGATGTACTGGATGGGGCTGAAGGGGGGCGGCAGCGGGATAAATGCCCGAAGTAGTGAAGCCTGCAAATTATCTTGTAAGATCATGGATACGTCGCCCTTCCAGATTTACCCGCTATCCCTCAAAGTGAGTATGGATAGTACAATATCCCCTATTTTCGTAGTGTTACAAGCTTCACGTATAAGTCATCGTCCTGGCATTAATTGCCTGAATACCCCTAATTGAGCACCCGCACCATCAGATAGAGTGCCGGTTCATGGGCCATATCCTGCAAATGTTGCACTATTTGCAGGCTCCATCCCCGCCACGGCTCGGGGGCGGTTTTCGACAGTGCAGCAAACGCGGGCGCCAGTGTGTCAATGTGGCTGGCATCTATGATGATTTCGCCAAAGGTCAGCAGTCCCTGCATTTTGCGCCGCGCGGTTCCTTCTTCCAGCAGCGTCAGCCACTGCTGGTAGTCGGTGAGCGGACACTCCAGCACAACATTCAGGCAATCAATCACCCCGACGTGATGGCCAATCGCCAGCGAGTAATACATGACCTGGCGACTCTTCTCTTCCAGCTCCACGCTGTCATCGACAAACTTTTGCCGCAGTGCCCAGAACATCACTTTTGCCGGATTGTCAGACATGGCTGCGCTCCAGTACCTGCATCAGTTGCTGCACAATCGCCGTCAGTCGCGGATCGTCAGCCTGCTGAAGCCAGGCGTTAACGCGTGCTGTGCTCTGGTTCGGATCGCCATTGCTCAACAGTGTAAACAGGCGATCGGCGATTTCACGCCCCTGACGGTATCCCGCCAGTTGCCGCGCTTCTCTCTCCATAGTCACGCGTAGCGCCAGTGGCAGGGAGGGCCAGCGTACGCTGGCGACTTCGTTGACTGCTTGCTGGTGGTCAACCGCGTGCAGTTTTTGCTCCAGTAAACCCAATGCAACCGCAAAACCATGAATGGTCGCCGCCGGGGTGGGTGGACAGCCAGGGATCCACACGTCAATCGGCACGATGGTGTCGCTGCCGCCCCACACGCAGTAAAGATCGTGAAAAATCCCGCCGCCCACGCCGCATGCGCCATAAGAGATGGCGATTTTATGATCTGGAGCCGCCTCCCAGGCGCGCAGGGCTGGCATACGCATGGCGCGCGTGACTGCGCCGGTAAACAGCAAAATGTCGGCATGGCGCGGTGACGCTACCACCTTGATACCAAAACGCTCCGCATCAAACAGCGGGGTGATAGCGGCGAAGATTTCGATTTCACAGCCGTTACAGCCACCGCAGTCAACGCGGTAAACATAGGCGGAGCGCTGGATGTCGCGCAGTAGCAATTGTTTGATTTTCTGTGCCGATTCATCAAGCTGAACCGGCTGGCTGACATGCTGGGTCAGCACCTTGAGATCGGAACTCATGCTTGCTCCTCAAGATAGTAATGAACATTGACACTGCCGCGGTGCTCCAGTGCGTCGCGACGTCGGCACGCCGGGCAAATAGAGGCCTGAGCGCGGAGTGTGTCGGCAAGTTCAGGGGCATTCTGATTGAGGGTCAGCAACTCCACCGCCAGCGCAACGGATTTCTCCGGTGCGAAAGGCACACCGCACCTGCTACAGTGCTGCAAGCGAAAAGTGGCCCGCACATACAAATCCGCTTTGTTGGTCACTGCCAGTTCAAACTCTTCAGAGAGGTGGATAGCGCGTGTCGGGCACACCTCTTCGCAGCGTCCGCAATAAATACAGCGGCCAATAAACAGTTGCCAGGTGCGACTGTTCTCGTCGGCGAGGGTTTCCATAGTTAGCGCATTCGCCGGGCAGGCGGTCGTGCAGGCCCCACAGGCGATGCACTGCTGGGGATCCAGCTCCGGTTTACCGCGAAATCCCGGGCAAACCTCCAGCGGCGCGAACGGGTATTTCACCGTGACTTCGCCCGCCCTGAGGATGGTTTTCAACAATTTCAGCATCGTTTCTTTCCTTACTTCAGCGGCGAATGGCGACGTTCAATGCCGTAACGTTCGATCTCTTTATAGGGCACCGTGGTCGATTTACGTTTGCGCACGTCGACCAGCGTGACCCGGTCGGTACAGGAGTAACAGGGATCGAGACTGCCGATAATCAATGGCGCATCGGAAACGGTATTGCCGCGCAGCATATAGCGCAGCACCGGCCAGTTAGCGTAGGTCGCCGCACGGCAACGCCAGCGATACAGCTTCTGGTTATCACCCAGCATGCTCCAGTGCACATCTTCGCCACGCGGCGCTTCAACATAGCCGAGGGCGAACTTATGCGGCTGATAGCTGAAGCCTTCTGTGAGCAACGGGGTATCAGGCAGGTTATCGAGGGCAAACTCGATCATCGAAAGCGAGTCGAACACCTCTTTTACCCGCACCATCACGCGGGAGAACACGTCGCCATCCGGCCAGGTGAACAGGGTTTTGGGCAGGCTACCGTAATCGGCATAGGGATGATCGAAGCGTAAATCGCGGGCGAAACCGCTGCCGCGGATCAGCGGGCCGACCGGGCTGTAATCCCGCGCGACCTGACGATCAAGCACACCAACGCCCTGGGTGCGCTGCGCCATGTTGGGCGTGGAGAGCAGCATATCCACCAGTTGTGAGACTTCCGCGCGCATCTCTTTCACCAATTGAATGGTCTTCACGCGCTGCTCTTTCAGGATGTCACGACGGATGCCGCCAATCAGGTTAAGACCGTAGGTTTTACGCGAGCCGGTCAGCAACTCCGCCATGGTCATTGATTTTTCACGGATGCGGAAAAACTGCATAAACCCAGTATCGAAGCCGACAAAGTGGCTGGAAAGGCCGATATTCAGCAGATGGCTGTGCAGGCGCTCCACTTCCAGTAGCACTGAGCGGATGGTGTGCGCACGTTGTGGCACAACGATGCCGAGGGCATTTTCCACCGAGGTGGTATAGGCCACGCTGTGGGCAAACCCGCAAATCCCGCACACCCTGTCCGAGAGGAACGTGACCTCGTTATAGCCCATCCGGGTTTCCGCCAGTTTTTCCATACCGCGGTGCACATAGAACAGGCGGTAGTCGGCATCGACAATCCGTTCCCCGTCAACGAACAGACGAAAGTGACCGGGTTCATCAGAGGTAATGTGCAGCGGCCCAATGGGGACAATGCGCGCCGAGCTGCCGCCATCGTTAACAAACGAGTAGTTTTCCGTCTCGCTGGTGGGTTCCGGACGCAGGCGATAATCCATGGTGTCTTTGCGCAGCGGATGCAAATCATCCGGCCAGTCATCTGGCAGCACCAACCTGCGTTGATCCGGCAGACCCACCGGGATCAGGCCATACATATCGCGGATTTCGCGCTCGCCCCATACCGCCGCCGGTACGCGTGGCGTCACCGACGGGAACTCACGGGTTTGCGCGTCCACCAGCGCTTTGACGACGATCCAGCACTTTTCCGCCCCTTCCATCGACAGGGCGTAATAGACCGCGTAGTGGCCGTTCAGGGTCCGTTCATCATTACCAAACAGCACCGGAAGCCAGCCGTCATGCTGGTAGTAAAGATAGTGCACAATATCCGGCAACAGATTGAGTTTCACCGTAATGGTGACCTGTTCAAAGGTCTGACGCTCTTCATCCAGCACCGCGCCGGGGAACTGTTGTTTTAATGCAGCAAGACAGGCTGTGCCGCGGGGTTGTTGCAGATTCACACTGGCTAAATAACTCACTTTCACTCTCCCTGAACACGCGGTGACGTTACGGGCGCGGCGGTGGTCTCAAACGAGGCCCACAGCCAGCTAAATGGGGTGGATGGTTGATCGTTGCCGGACAGAACAAGGCTGGACGCGTTGGCCAGTAAGCGGCTGACTGGCTGCGGAATATGCGTTCCCATCACCAGCATCATCACCAGTAAAATCACCATTGGCAGGGTAGTCAGCCAGCCGAGTTCACCGGTGGCGACTTGCTGCGGCGGCGTCGCGAACAGCGCTTTGGCGACCATGCGCACCAGCCCACCGAGCACCAGCGTAAGCAACAGCAACAGCACGATAGTGACGACCAGGTGCTCCGCCGCCAGGCCTGCGGTGACGGTCATAAACTCGCTAAGAAAGATGTTAAAGGGGGGCATGCCGCCCAGCGCCAGTGCGCCGCCGCCAAGCAGTACCGCCGTAAACGGCATCACTTTTAGCATGCCGCACACCACATCCAGGTTGCGGGTGCCGTATTTCAACAGCACGTTGCCTGAACCGCAGAACAGCAATGTTTTGGCCAGACTGTGGTTCAGCGTATGCAGCAACGCCGCCAGAATACCGAGCGGTCCGCCAATACCCAGCGCCACCGCCACCAGCCCCATGTTCTCGACGCTGGAGTAGGCCAGCAGGCGTTTCATATCCTGTTGCACGAGGATAAAGAACGCCGCCACCGCCACCGACAGCATGCCAAATATCAGCAGCAGCCTGTTCGGGAAGGTATCGCCAATCGCATGGCAGATGATGATGTAATAACGGATCAATACCAGCAGCGCGCAGTTCAGCAACACCGCCGATAGCAGGGCGCTGACCGGACTGGGGGCTTCACTGTGCGCATCCGGCAGCCAGGCATGCATCGGGAACAGGCCGGTTTTGGTGCCGAAGCCTATCAGCACAAAGACGAAAGCCAGCACCATTAACGTCGGATCCAGTTTGCTGCTCTCTTTCAGCACTTCGGTCCAGAAAATCGCATGATCTGGCTGTGCCATAAAACTGGCAGCGTTGGCATAAACCAGCACCGTGCCGAACAGGCCAAACGCAACGCCAACGGTACAGATAATGATGTATTTCCATGCGGCTTCCAGCGACGAACGCTGACCGTAAATTCCCACCAGAAACGCCGAACTGAGGGTAGTGGCTTCAATGGCCGCCCACATCACAATCAGGTTATTGCTGGTGACCACCAGCAACATGGTGAACAAAAACAGGTGAAAGAAGCCGTAATAGTTGCACAGCGTGGGAACGGTGATTTCGCCGTGATCCACCTCATGGCGCATATAACCTATGGAGTAGAGACCGGTAAGAAAACCGATAATGCCCAGCAATGACAGGAATAACCCGCTGAGGCTGTCAATGTGCAGCCAGCGATGTGCCGCGAAAATTTCACCTTCGCCTACCGCCTCCGCCACCGTCCACAGGGCAATAAACAATAGGATAGTGATCCCAAACGTGTGGACAGTGGTCACCAGATTACGGGCTGCTGCGCCGCTCAGGCGACAGGTGAAACAGAGCACGGAGACCACCAGCGGCGTCAGCAGCAACAGCGTGAACATCAAGGCATGACTCATGGCGTTACCCCTTCAGCGCGGTGAGATTGTTAACATCCAGCGTGCCGTGGGTACGCCAGATTTTGCGCGCCAGCAACGCCATCACGATCACGGCAAAAATGGCATCTGTGGCGATGCCAATCTCTACCAGCTCCGGTGCACGCCAGGCCAGCAGTGCCAGCACCAGATGCGAGCCGTTTTCCATCAGGCAGTAGCCAAACACCTGACGCAGGATGTTGCGCTGGCTAATGATGCACAGTAACCCCAGTAGAAAATGACCAAGGGCAACCGCCAGCGCCGGTTTCAGTTGCGCGACTATCGGCAACTGCACCGGGCGCACCACAAACCAGCACAGCAGTACGATGGCAGCGGCCATCAGCACCAACGCGGCCGGGCCGAACAGTCTGCCGCCTTCGCCATCAGGCGCCATTTTGCGAAACGCATAACCCATGATCAGCGGCACCAGCAGCACCTTGGTGAAAAAGGCGCTAAACGACCACATCAGCAACTGCTCTGCATGGAGTAACTGCGAGAGGGTAAAAAAGAGGGACACCAGCACCAGCGATTGCAGGGCATACAACCAGCAGGAGACGGAATAGCGTCTGGCGCTGGTGACCAGCAGCGAGGTAAACATCATCAACCCCGCCAGATTGTTGACTATCAATGTTCCGGTCATCATCGACTCCCTTATCCAAGCCACGCCGAAGCAATCACGCTTGAGCACAGCGACATCACAATCAGAACCACCAGCACCAGCTGCATGGCGTAGGGCAGTGGCGCGGCCTGCGCCACCTCTTCGCTGGGTTCACCCGGTACCACACGCCCGAACCAGTAAATAAACCAGCCGAAGCTGGCGACCGATTCCACCAGCGCCAGTATCATCACCGGCAGCAGAATCGGGTACTGGCTGGAAAGGGAGAACCCGGCGGCAAAGAGCGGAAACTTACTGAAGAAACCGTTGAAAGGCGGAACGCCGGTGATCGCCAGGGCGGCCACGCAAAAGCCGATGCCCGCCAGCGGCAGTGTGTGCATCACGCCGCGCAAACGTGGCAGCAGACGGGTGCCACAGCTGTAGCTGAGCGCGCCGGCAACGAGGAAGAACAGGCTTTTAGCGAACGCATGGTTGAAGATGTAAACAATCCCCGCGTTGAACGCCATCTTCGAACCGAAGGTAGAAAGCGACAAGGCAAGGAACATCCACGCCAGCTGCGAGATGGTCGACCATGCCAGTAAGCGCTTCATGTCTTTTTGCGGCAGGTACATTAAAAAGCCGTACACCAGCGTCAGGGTCGCCATTCCCACGCCAACCCAACTTATAACATGAGGAATTTCACCGCCCTCAGCGATGGCGCGGGCAAAAATATAGACGCCGACCTTCACCATTGACGCGGCATGTAAGTACGCACTGACCGGGGTTGGCGCTTCCATGGCGTCCGGCAGCCAGGCCTGCAACGGCAACTGGGCTGATTTACCCCATGCGGCAAAGAGGATGCCGCCATACACCAGATACGCAGCTGGGCCCTGTAACTGGCTGATGGCGCTCAGTGCAAAGGTGCCGGTATTGAGAAACAGCGTGGCGGCCGCCAGATACAAACCCAGTGACCCGACGTGGGTGATAAGCAGCGCTTTCATCGCTGAGCGCTGGGCTTTTTCACTCTGGTAGTAGCTGATCAGCGCCCAGGAACATCCGCCGGTGATTTCGAAAAACAGCAATTGCCCCAGCAGCGTGGAGGAGAGCACCAGACCGGACATCGCACCGATAAAAATCAGTAAAAACGCGTAGTAACGGTTGCTGCCGTCATGCGGATGCTCGCGGTTGCCGCGGGTCAGGTAACCGGTGGAGTAGAGCGCTACCAGCAGGCCGAGAAATACCACTACAAACAGAATCAACGTGCTGATGCGGTCAACCAGCAAACCGAACAGCGCCACCCGTCCTGCCGCCAATAGCGGGATGTCGACGGTTTCGCTGCCCGCAGTGTAGAAATTCAGCGCCAGCGAAAGCGTTGCAACGGTCGCCAGCAGCGCAAACAGGGTCGCCAGTCGCGGAGCGGTTTGCCGGGGCGCCAGAGAGACGACCAGCGCGCCAACAAAGGGCAACAGCAGCGTCGTCAGAGCGAGAGTTTCCATAATGTTCCAGTGCTCCTTACAAACCGGTTAGCCAGAGAACGTATGACAGCGCAGCCAGACTGAAGCCGAGCCAGGTCAGGTGATGCGTCAGCAAAAAGCGACCGCGCGCCAGCGCGTTTTCCACCAGCGACGCCAGCGTGAACACCACCAGCAGTTTGAGCAGCGTGATGACCAGCGACAGCACCATTGCGCCGATGCTCAGGGTGACGGCATTACCAAAAGGGAAAAACAGCGCGAGGAACAGGGAGGCCATCACCACTTGTTTCAGGCCCACGCCCCATTTCACCAGCGCCAGGCCCGCACCGGAGTATTCGGTGAGCGGCCCTTCCTGCAACTCTTGTTCGGCTTCCGCCACATCGAAGGGGATCTTGCCCATCTCGATAAAACAGGCGAACCCACAAGCCAGCAATGCCAGCAACGTCGCTACCGGGGAGATCCAGCCCGCCGCCAGCGTCGTGCTGATAGTGCTGATGTTGGTGGAACCGGCCAGCAGGGCCAGCACCAGTAACGAGAGGATCAACATCGGTTCAACCAGAATGCCCAACGTCAGTTCGCGGCTGGCGCCAAGCCCGGAGAAGGGGCTGCCGGTATCCAGCCCGGAGAGCGCAAAGAAGAAACGGAACAGGGCGAAGAGGTAAATTAAGGTGATCAAATCGCCCGCCCCGGCGAAAGGCGAGGTGCGAATAAACAGCGGCAGTGTCATCGCCACCAGCAACATGCTGCTGAGCAGCACCCACGGCATGGCGCGAAACATCAGCCCGGATGAGGCTGGTGCGACCGCCTGGCGCTTCAGCAGTTTTTGTAAGTCGCGGTAATCCTGCAAGATGCCCGGCCCGCGGCGGGAGTGCATGCGTGCGCGGATCTGGCGGGAAATACCGGTAAATAGCGGGGTCAGCGCCAGCAGCAGAATTGCCTGACAAAGGGCGAAGACCCCCATTGACCATGCAGACGTCTGTTCTAACATTGTCTTCTCTCCTTACAGCGCAATCGTCAGCAACAGGGCCACCAGCGCGGCGATCATATACAGGCAGTAGAGCCGGAAATCTCCGCTTTGCAGATGCTGTACAACCTGTGCAATACGCCGGGTGATACGCACCAACGGGCGGATAATTTTCTCGTCCCAGAACGGTTCCGTGCGGGTTGCCGCCTGGGTAATGCCGCCAAGGCTTCGCTGGAGCGGTTGCGCCGGATCGAGCTGTTGGCGCAGGCGATAGAGCGGGCCGAACATCACCCGTAATGGTTGGGTGAAACTGCCTGCCGACGGGGCCATGCCTTTTTCCCACGCGTAACCGCAAGCCCAGGCATCACCACTGCGGCGATATGCCCCGCGCGTCTGGCGATTGACATACCACAATACGGCGGGCAGCAGTGGCAGTACTAACAACAACAGGAACACCGTCGATGGTGTGAGCATGGCTTGCTGCACATCGCCGGGAATCAGCGTTGCGCCCTGGGCCACCGCCAGCGTGGCGGGAGGGGTTAACGTAAGGACAATCTGCATCAGATGCGGCGCAACAACGCTTGCGCCGACGCCGGTCAATACGCACAGCAGCGCCAGCGCACACATAGCGACGACCATCGGCCAGGGCACTTCCCGCGCCTGATCGGCTTTTTCGCTGCGGGGATTGCCGCAAAAACTGACACCGTACACTTTGACAAAGCACATTGCTGCCAGCGCCCCGGTGATCGCCAGCATCACGATGGCAATCGGGCCGGCAAGGCGTGGAATGATGGCGTCAATGCGGGTCAGTGAAAACAGAGACTGATAGGTGTACCACTCGCTGATAAACCCGTTGAGCGGCGGCATGGCGGAAATGGCGAGACACCCCACCAGAAATGCGCCTGCTGTCCACGGCATGCGTTTGGCCAGCGCGCCCATTTTCTCCATATCGCGCGTATGCAGACGATAGATAATGGCCCCGGAACCGAGAAACAGCAGTCCTTTGAACAGCGCGTGGTTAAGCAGGTGAAACAGAGCGCCCAATAAGCCGACGGCGGCGATCACCGGCTGGTGCAGCGCAATGCCCGCCATACCGACACCCACGCCCATCAGGATAATGCCGATGTTCTCAACGGTGTGCCACGCCAGCAGGCGTTTGATATCGTGTTCCGCCAGGGCGTACAGCACGCCCAGCACCGAAGAGACCGCGCCAAACGCCAGCACCAGTACGCCCCACCACAACGGAATGCCGCTATGACCAAGCAGATCGATGCCGACTTTGATGATGCCGAAAATACCGATTTTAACCATCACACCGGACATCAGTGCCGAGGCATGCGAAGGCGCTGCCGGGTGTGCACGCGGTAACCAACTGTGTAACGGCAACATCCCCGCTTTTGCGCCGAAGCCAAAGAAGGCCAGCAGGAAGACCGCCGATGCCGTGCCGGGCGTCAGCGATAAGGTGCGGAAGCTGGCAAAATCCAGGCTGGCGCTCTGCCGCCACATCAGGAAGAAGGCGATCATGATCAGCACGGAACCGGCATGGGCAATAAAGAAGTAAAGCAGCCCGGCGTGAATCGACTCTTCATCCTGGTCGGTGATCACCAGGAACCACGACGCGAGGGACATCATTTCAAACAGCACGATGAACCAGAAGGCGTTATCCATCACCACCAGCCCGACCATTGAGGCGATAAACAGGTTCATAAAGAATCCCATCGCCCCAGGTCCTTTGCCGAGATACTCACGCACATAAGAGAGGGAGTAGAGTCCGCAGAACGTGACCAGCAGGGAGATCACCAGCACCATAAAGGCGCTGAGGCTGTCCATGCGGACAACGAAATGCGCAAAGCTGAACGGACCTGCGGCCTGCCAGCTTAAGGGTTCTCCAACGCTGAGCGCTGCCAGCGCGCTGAGTACGCCAAGCGCGCCGCCGATCATCGCGGAAATCCCCGCGACCTTGATCGCCAGCGCTTGTTGGCGGGCAAGCAACAGTGAGGCGACCCCGCCGGCAACGTATAGCACAATTGACCACATCAGTAATTGCAGGGCATCCATTAGCGTTGCTCCGACGATGAGGGAAGGGAAGCAAAAGTCAGATCTGTCGAACTGAGGGCGGCCAGCTCTCTGCGTGTTTTGAGCTGTTTATGCAGGGAGACGTCGGTCACCAGATGCAGCGCGTTTGTTGGGCAGGCGCGCACGCAGGAAGGTCCCTCAGGCAGGAAGTGGCACAGATCGCATTTCACAGCGATGGTTTGCACACCTGCGTTCCAGCGTAAAAAGGGGTGATCCGTTTGCGCACTGCCGGGGACATCCCGTAATTGCTCCTCAGGAATGTGGTGCTCGTAGCGGGCGGGAATATTCAGTGGACGACTGCCGGACGGAGTGATGGCGCCGAAGGGGCACACCAACCCACACAATTTGCAGCCAATACACAGCGTTTCATTGAGATACACAGCGTCATCCTGAAACGAAATGGCGTTGACCGGGCACACCTGTTTGCAGGGGGCATCGTCGCAGTGGCGGCAGAGAACCGGTGCGGTTTGGGTTTCCGTTCGCACCAGCGTCAACCGGGGATGCTGCTGCAACCCCTGAATTTTATGCACATCCGAACACGCAGCAAGGCAGGTATTGCATCCTATACACCACTCGGGATTGGCAATCACAAAGCGGTTCATGTCGGCTCCTTGAAAGAAAAGCTAAAACGTTGAGCCTGCTTAAGCATAAGATGTGCCAGGATTAAAATTGATTAAATTTCAATTAGTTGTATTTAATTGCGGCGTGAGGGCGAACAAAAGTGATGGTCAGGTCAGAACGAAAAATAACCTGTCGACACGAGTGACGAGCGGGGAAAACAAAATGTGATGGAGTTCAAATATTGCAGTGAAGGTGGAGGGCGACCCGGTCGGGCAGCCCTAAGAGGAAGGTGTGGCGATCAGGCGTTTTCTTTCAGCCAGGCGAGCACAATATCGTGGTGATTGCTGGTTTTGAAATCATCAAACACATGCTCGACTTTACCGTCAGCATCAATAAGGAAGCTGATACGGTGGATGCCGTCATAGGTTTTGCCCATAAACGACTTTTCACCCCAGACGCCAAATGCTTCGCAGACCTGATGGTCTTCATCAGAAAGCAGCGTAAAGTTGAGCAGCTCTTTTTCGGCGAAACGGGAGAGTTTTTCTGGCTTGTCGGTGCTGATACCCAGCACTTCCACACCCGCTTTCTTTAACTCATCCATGTTATCGCGCAGGCCGCAAGCCTGGACAGTACAGCCTGGTGTCATGGCTTTCGGGTAGAAATAGACCAGAACACGCTGTCCCTGGAAGTCGGCCAAATTTACTTGTTCTCCGTCTTGATCCGGCAAGCTAAATTTCGGTGCAATATCACCGGCTTTCAGTGGATTCATTACTTAACTCCATCCTGTTCATCATGCTGTGAATAGTTGACGATGTTTATACTGCCTTGTGCGTTCAGTTCTGTACATAGGGCTTTGAACGCCTGGTCAATATTTGATGCGTCTTGCGACGCCGGACTATGCGCTGTTATCTGAATAAACAGCTGTGGTGCGCCCGCGTCATTGCCAGGCTGTGTGCGGGAAACCAGCTCCGCGATATTCATCGCGTGTGCATCAAAAAGCGCGGTAAAACGCTCAATCAGATGCGGCGAATCAGGGACTTCAACCTGCACCCAAACGGTGGCTGGCATTTCAGGGCGCGGGCGGGCTTCGGTGCGTTTCATGACGATCAGCAAATCCAGTTCAGCACCTTTCAGCGGCAACGTCGATTCAATGAGCGTAATGGCGTTCCATGACCCGGAAAGCAGCATAATGAACGTGAACTCTTCCCCCAGCATGGCCAGACGGCTGTCTTCAATATTACAGCCGCAGCTACTGACGTGGCGTGTGATTGTGTTCACAATGCCAGGCCTGTCGGCCCCCAGCGCAGTGATAACCAAAAAATGTTGTGATGAGGCTGTCAAACCTGTGCTTCCTGTCAAACATGAGGTAATCATAAGGAAAGCATAAAAAAAACCGGCATACAACCGCCACAGAGCCTCAGGTCTCTTGCTTTTCTTACAGCACCGCACGTACCATTGAGAATCTTGTTTGCACAGAGGATGGCCCATGTTCACGGGAAGTATTGTCGCGCTTGTCACGCCGATGGATTCGCAAGGTAAAGTCTGCCGGTCAAGCCTGAAAAAACTGATTGATTATCATGTCGCCAATGGAACCTCGGCGATTGTTTCGGTAGGGACTACCGGTGAATCCGCCACGCTGAGCCACGATGAACACGGCGATGTGGTTATGCTGACCCTGGAGCTGGCTGACGGGCGCATCCCGATTATTGCCGGAACAGGTGCAAATGCAACCGCAGAGGCCATCAGCCTGACGCAACGTTTTAACGACAGCGGCGTAGTGGGCTGCCTGACCGTTACCCCTTATTACAATCGCCCGACCCAGGAAGGCCTGTTCCAGCATTTTAAAGCCATCGCTGAACATACTGACCTGCCGCAAATTCTGTATAATGTGCCGTCGCGCACCGGCTGCGATATGCTGCCGGAAACCGTGGGTCGTCTGGCGAAAATTAAAAATATTATCGGTATTAAAGAAGCAACAGGGAACTTAAGTCGCGTTCACCAGATCAAAGAGCTGGTTTCAGATGACTTTATCCTGCTGAGCGGCGACGATGCCACTGCGATGGACTTTATGCAGCTTGGCGGTCACGGTGTGATTTCCGTTACCAGCAACGTAGCGGCGCGCGATATGGCCGATATGTGCAAACTGGCGGCTCAAGGGCATTATGCCGAAGCGCGCGTGATCAACCAGCGTCTGATGCCGTTACACAACAAACTATTTGTCGAACCCAATCCGATCCCGGTCAAATGGGCATGTAAGGAGTTGGGACTTGTAGCAACCGATACGCTGCGTCTGCCGATGACGCCTATCACCGACCACGGTCGTGAGGTTGTCCGCGCAGCGCTTAAGCATGCCGGTTTGCTGTAAAGTTTAGGGAGATTTGATGGCTTACTCAGTACAGAAGTCGCGCCTGGCGAAGGTAGCGGGTGTTTCACTTGTGATGTTGCTCGCCGCCTGTAGTTCCGATTCACGTTACAAGCGTCAGGTTAGCGGTGACGAGTCCTATCTGGATGCTGCTCCGCTCGCTGAACTTCATGCGCCGGCCGGGATGATCCTTCCGGTGCAGAACGGGGATTACAACGTCCCTGTAACCAATGGCAGCGGCGCTGTTGGCAAACAGTTAGATATTCGCCCGCCGGCTCAGCCGCTGGCGCTGGTAAGCGGTGCGCGCACCCAGTTTACTGGCGACACTGCAACGCTGATGGTTGAAAAGGGCCGTAACAGCACGCTGTGGCCGCAGGTGGTAAGCGTGCTTCAGGCGAAAAACTACGCCATTGCCAAACGTGACGATGCGTCGCAGACCCTGACAACCGACTGGGTTGACTGGAACCGTCTGGATGAAGATCAGCAGTACCGTGGTCGTTATCAAATCTCGGTAAAACCGCAGGGGTATCAGCAAGCGGTGGTGGTGAAACTGGTGAACCTGGAACAAGCAGGCAAACCGGTAGCGGATGCCGCATCGCTGCAGCGCTACAGCGCTGAAATGCTGAACGTGATTTCCGCCGGGCTGGATCAAACCGCGACCGATGCGCAAAACGCCGCAGAAAAACGCAGCGTAACCTCGCTGGATGTTCAGAGCGCGGCGGACGACACCGGTCTGCCAATGCTGGTGGTGCGTGGTCCGTTTAACGTCGTGTGGCAGCGTCTGCCTGGCGTACTGGAAAAAGTGGGCATGAAAGTGACCGACAGCACGCGCTCTACCGGTAGCATGGCGGTGACCTACAAGCCACTGTCTGACAGCGGCTGGCGCGATCTTGGTGCGCGCGATCCGGGCCTCGTTTCCGGTGATTATAAACTGCAGGTCGGTGATTTAGACAACCGCAGCAGCCTCCAGTTTATTGATCCGAAAGGTCATACCCTGACGCAATCGCAGAATGATGCGCTGGTAGCCGCATTCCAGTCTGCCTTTAACCACTAATCCCGAAGGCCGGATCGTATCCGGCCTTTTTTATTATGGTGACGCAAACGTGTGCGTCGGCGTAAAATAGCCAAATTCGATTTATATCATCACACCTGGAGTAACAAAGATGCAAAAGCAAGCTGAGTTGTATCGTGGCAAAGCGAAGACCGTTTACAGTACGGAAAACCCGGATCTGTTGGTGCTCGAATTCCGCAATGATACGTCAGCAGGGGATGGCGCGCGCATCGAACAGTTCGATCGTAAGGGCATGGTGAACAACAAGTTCAACCATTTCATTATGAGCAAACTGCAAGAAGCGGGTATCCCGACCCAGATGGAAGCGCTGCTCTCCGATACCGAATGCCTGGTGAAAAAACTGGAGATGGTGCCGGTTGAGTGTGTTGTCCGTAACCGTGCCGCCGGTTCGCTGGTGAAACGTCTGGGTATTGAGGAAGGCATCGAGCTGAATCCGCCATTGTTCGATATGTTCCTGAAAAATGACGCCATGCATGATCCCATGATTAACGAGTCATACTGCGAAACTTTCGGTTGGGTGAATAAAGAAAACCTGGCGCGCATGAAAGAGCTGACTTACAAAGCCAACGACGTACTGAAAAAACTGTTTGATGGCGCGGGTCTGATCCTTGTCGACTTCAAACTGGAATTCGGTCTGTTTAAAGGCGAAGTGGTGCTGGGCGACGAGTTCTCTCCGGACGGTAGCCGCCTGTGGGACAAAGAGACGCTGGATAAAATGGACAAAGATCGCTTCCGCCAGAGCCTCGGTGGCCTGATCGAAGCATATGAAGCCGTTGCGCACCGCCTGGGTGTGAAACTCGACTGATTGCCTGTCTGCGTCATAACCAGAGGGTCATGGTATCCTCTGGTTTTCTGCACCGTTTTTCCTGTGGTAATCCTTCCCTAAGCGCCTACGATCATATATACACTGAGTCCATTATTGGAATAGTGAGGTTGTTATGCGCTGGCAAGGGCGTCGAGAAAGCAACAATGTAGAAGACCGACGCGATGAGTCGGGCGGTCCGTTCATCCGGGGGCCGGGTTTTCGCCTGCCTGGCGGTAAAGGCGGGATCATTCTGCTGTTTCTGGTGATAGTAGCCAGTTATTACGGTGTCGACTTAACCGGCCTGTTAACCGGCCAACCTGTCAATCCCCCCTCACAGCAACAACACATTAACCCGCAGGAGGATGAATCCGCGCGTTTTACCAGCGTGATATTTGCCACCACCGAAGAGACCTGGGGACAACTGTTTGAAAAAATGGGGCGTCACTACCAGCAGCCTAAACTGGTGCTGTACCGTAATCGTTTCAATACGGGGTGCGGTATCGGGCAAGCCATTATGGGGCCGTTCTACTGTCCGGCGGACAGCAAGATCTATATCGACCTCTCTTTTTACGACGAAATGAAAACCAAACTGGGCGCGGATGGCGATTTTGCGCAGGGTTATGTCATTGCCCATGAAGTCGGGCATCACGTACAGAAATTGCTGGGTACTGAAGAGAAAGTTCGCCGCCTGCAGCAGAATGCCTCGCCGACGCAGGTTAATGCGCTTTCCGTACGGCTGGAGCTACAGGCGGATTGCTATGCGGGCGTCTGGGGGCACAGCATGCAGCAGCAGGGGGTGCTGGAGCCGGGCGATCTGGAAGAGGCGCTGAATGCCGCGCGGGCCATTGGTGACGACCGTTTACAACAGCGCAGCCAGGGGCAGGTCTTCCCGGACAGCTTCACCCACGGTACGTCGGAACAGCGCTATAGCTGGTTCAAGCGCGGTATGGACAGCGGCGATCCGGCGCAGTGCGACACGTTTAGCGGGCAGTTGTAATTCTTTGTGATGCAGGCATTTATTGAAGAGACCGCGCGGATGGCGCAGGAAGGCATCCGTCGGTTACTGGTGGTAAGCGGTCAGGCAGCGTGGTGCGAACAGCACGCTGAGACGTTACGTGTAACCGTGCCGGGAGACTGGCTGTGGGTCGGTGAGCCAGCAGGCTGGTCACCGCACTGTTCGCCGCGCGCGCTCGCAACCCTGCTCGGGCGAGAATTCCGCCATGCGATTTTTGATGCACGCCAGGGCTTTGATGTTGCTGCTTTTGCTGCACTGGGCGGAACGTTAAAGGCCGGAAGCTGGCTGGTGTTGTTAACGCCGCCGCAGGCGCAGTGGCCGCACTTGCCAGACGCCGACAGTTGCCGCTGGAGCGACACTGTCGATCCCATCCCCGTCCCCACATTTGTTCGACATTTCTGCCAGACCGCCGCAGCAGACGGCGAGACGGTACAGTGGCATGAAAATCAGCCTCTCATGCTTCCCCGCTTTGCTGCCCGCCCGGCCTGGCATCCGGCAACGGGGGAGCCTGAACATGAGCAAGCGCAGATCCTTACCGCACTACGTACCATGCCGCCTGGCGTGATGGTGGTGACGGCCCCGCGCGGTCGTGGCAAATCGGCGCTGGCGGGTATGCATATCGCGCAGTTATCCGATCCAGTGGTGATCACGGCTCCGGCGCGTGCCGCAACCGATGTGCTGGCGCATTATGCCGGAGAACGCTTTACCTTTATCGCGCCGGATGCATTATTGCAGCAGATTGAGCGCACCGGTGCGCAGCCCGGCTGGCTGGTGGTGGATGAAGCCGCGGCGATCCCAGGCCCGTTGCTGCATGCCCTGACGGCCGCATTCAGCCATGTGTTACTGACCACCACGGTTCAGGGATATGAAGGTACCGGTCAGGGATTTCTGCTCAAGTTCTGTGCGAGTTTTCCACGCTTGCGTCATTCCACACTGAGCACGCCACTGCGCTGGGCGAAAGGCTGCCCGCTGGAGCGCTTTATCAGTACGCTGCTGCTGTTTGACGATGCCCACCTCGCTGATGTTCCGAAAGGCGAATGTGTGATGCAGCCGCTGGCACAGCGTGCATGGCAGCACATTCCCGCGCAACCTGCTGCGCTCTATCGCCTGTTGGCGAGTGCGCATTACCGTACTTCTCCACTCGATTTGCGGCGCATGATGGATGCCCCCGGACAGCATTTCTGGCTGGCGGAAAAAGCGCAGACGATCGTGGCAGCGTTGTGGCTGGTGGAAGAGGGGGGACTCAGCGAGGCGTTAAGCCAGGCTGTGTGGGCCGGTTTTCGTCGCCCGCGTGGCAATCTGGTGGCGCAATCGCTGGCGGCGCATGGTGGCAGTCCGCTGGCGGCAACCCTGCGCGGGTTGCGGATTAGTCGCATTGCGGTTCATCCCTACAGCCAGCGTGAAGGCATCGGTTCGGCGTTAATCACCCGGGCGCAGGCGAACAGTTATGGTGTCGATTATCTCTCTGTCAGTTTTGGTTACACGCCCATGCTGTGGCGTTTCTGGCAGCGCTGCGGTTTTTTGCTGGTGCGCCTGGGAAGTCACCGGGAAGCCAGCAGCGGCTGTTACAACGCCATGGCGCTGTTGCCATTAACCACAGCCGGGCACGAATTAGCGGCGCGTGAGCAAGTGCGGCTGGCACGCGATCTGCCCTGGCTTTCCCACTGGCGGCAGGAAACGTTACCCCTTCCGTCGGCACAAACGGCTACCTTTAATGATGATGACTGGTGTGAGCTGGCGGGGTTTGCTTTTGCCCATCGCCCATTATCCGCAGCGATGGGCGCATTACACCGTTTGTTGAACCGTAGCGCGTTACCGCTGCTGGCGTTGCGAGGCCAGCTTACCGCTGGCGAGCGCGAGCAAACGCTGTGCGAGTGCTTATCTCTTTCTGGCCGTAAAGCCTTGCTGGCACGGCAGCGCGTGGAGGCGGCACAGGCTTTGTGCGCGCTTGATACGCAACGCACAGAAATGCTGAAAGAACAGGTGAAGAAACTGCAGTTTTTTTAACTAACTCCTTCAGTTAAATGGCATGGTCATTATTGCTCCCCGGCGTAAACTGCATCTATCAAATGAAGGAGAGAACCATGAAACATGACCATTTTGTCGTGCAAAGTCCCCAAACTCCGGCGAAACAATTGCTGCTGCTGTTTCATGGCGTCGGCGATAACCCTGTCGGGATGGGCGAAATCGGTAGCCGGTTCGCCGCGCAATTTCCGGATGCACTGGTGGTCAGTATCGGCGGCGCCGAAGCCAGCGGTCCTGCGCCAGGGCGTCAATGGTTTTCCGTGGATGGCGTAACGGAAGAGAACCGGCAACAGCGTGTGGATGCCATTATGCCGGTGTTTATCGATACCGTGCGTTACTGGCAGAAACAGAGCGGGCTTGATGCCCGGGCGACGGCACTGATCGGTTTTTCCCAGGGCGCAATCATGGCGTTGGAAGGGGTAAAAGCCCAGCCCGATCTGGCCTCACGGGTGATCGCGTTTAATGGTCGCTATGCCACGCTGCCGCAGGCGGTTTCTGCTGCACATACCATTCACTTGATCCACGGTGGGGAAGACCGCGTTATCGATCTGGCCTGGGCCGTTGCCGCAGAGGAAGCCTTGCAGAGCCTGGGGGGCGATGTGACGCTGGATATCGTGGAGGATTTGGAGCATGCCATTGATGACCGCAGCATGGCGCTGGCGCTGAACCATCTGCGCTATACCGTGCCGAAGCACTATTTTGATGAGGCGTTAAGCGGTGGCAAACCTGATAACGACGATATCATTGAACTGATATAAAACAGCCACTCCCGGCGGGAGTGGCGTACGGTGTGTTACTTTTTCGGCTGGTCTTTTTTTGGCCAGTCATCTTCATCATCCCACTTGTCGTTAAAATCACGATGGGGAGGAAGCTCCGGTTTGTTGGCGAGGAATTTTTTATGGTCGACGCGATTCAGATCTTTAATCACATTCAGTATCACGCCGAGTAAAAACACCAGCACCAGGATCCACCAGTATTTAGCAAGCCAGTCCATGCAATCCTCCAGACCCGTCAGGCGATGAGTTGTTCCATAATGCGTTGATACATACGGGCAAGCATCTGCAAATCCGCAGCGTTCACGCATTCGTTAATCTTGTGAATGGTCGCGTTGACCGGCCCAAGTTCAACCACTTGCGCACCCATTTGCGCGATAAAACGGCCATCCGAGGTGCCACCAGTGGTTAACAACTGCGGTTTAATCTCATTATAGTGCTCAATGGCGTTCACGACCGCATCCACCAGTTTGCCGCGCCCGGTCAAAAACGGTTGCCCGGAGATCCACCACTCCACGGTATAACGCAGCTGATGTTTTTCCAGCAGCGCAATAACTTTTGCTTTGATCATCTCATCCGTCAGTTCAGTACTGAAGCGGAAGTTAAACTGCACAAACAGATCGCCAGGAATCACGTTGTTGCTGCCCGTACCGGCTTTGATATTGGCAATTTGCATACTGGTCGGTGGGAAATAGTCGTTGCCTTTATCCCATTCGATGCCCACCAGTTCGCTGATCATGGGGGCGGCGCGGTGCACCGGGTTATCGGCGAGATGCGGATACGCCACGTGGCCCTGTACGCCATGGATAGTCAGGTTACAGGTCATGGAACCGCGGCGGCCATTTTTTACCACGTCGCCCACCACTTCCGTGCTCGACGGTTCACCTACCAGGCAGTAATCCAGGCGTTCGTTGCGCGCCATCAGCGTTTCCACCACTTTGACCGTGCCGTTCGCGGCGCTGGCTTCTTCATCGGAGGTGATCAGAAATGCGAGGCGGCCTTTATGCTGCGGGTGCTGAGCGACGAATCGCTCGGCGGCAACGACCATGGCCGCCAGTGATCCTTTCATGTCCGCCGCGCCACGGCCAAACAGCATGCCATCGCGGATGGTGGGTTCAAACGGGGGATTGATCCAGCGATCCGCATCACCGGCCGGAACCACGTCGGTATGACCGGCGAAGGCCAGCGTTTCCCCCTGACCACGCCATGCCCAGAAGTTTTGCGTGTCGCCAAAATCCATCGGCTCAACGGTGAAACCGATAGCACGCAGGCGCGCAATCATTAACGCCTGACATCCCGCGTCATCGGGACTGAGAGAAGGGCGACGAATAAGCTGCTGTGTCAGCTCAATAACCGGGCACGACATAAACTACACCTCGTTGATAAACTTCTCATAACTGGATTCATTGAAACCCAGCAGCATAGGCTTACCGGGCGCGCAGAGCAATGGTCGTTTGATAATTGCTGGCATTTCCACCATCAGTGCAACGGCAGCATCGGCGTGGGTGATCGTGTCGCGCAGGGAGGCATCCAATTTACGCCAGGTAGTGCCCCGTGTGTTCAGCAGAGCTTCCCAGCCCAGTTCTGCAATAAAAGTATGCAGCAGTTGTGCATCAATGCCGTCTGCCCGGTAATCGTGAAAGCGATAATCCACCTGGTTTTCCTCCAGCCAGCGACGGGCTTTTTTGATGGTGTCGCAGTTTTTGATACCGTACATTGTGAACATGGTGAATCCTTTTGTCTCATTTTTGGTTATTTGAACAAGAATTTAGAATAACGGATTTTAAAAAGAATATCATTCGCCTGTTAATGATAATTCAGCGAATATAGCCACTCTGCTCCAGCTTGAATAAACTCTCAGATGTTGCGCATACCATTCCGGTTGTTAAAAAGCGAAAACCATATTGTTGATAAAATCCCGTTTTTTCCGGCACTGAATAAATAAAGATTTTACCGTGAGGTAATAATGTTTTAACGATGTCCATCATTAATTGTTTACCATAACCGCGACCCTGCATTTGCGGAGCGACAACAATATCAGCCACATAGCTTGCCCATGTTAAATCGCTGATGGCGCGGGCTGTAGCGACCAGTTCGCCGTCATGGTAACCGAACCAGCAAAAGGTGCTGTTACACCACGCCTGCTCTACGAGGTCAGGCGGGCGCTGATTGAGCCCGCCTGCGGCGAGCAAGGCACTTAATTCCAACCAGTCAACCTCATTAATGGAATGTTTATCACACAATGTGAATGTCATTTCATTTGGCCCTAAAGTTTTTACGGAATATTGCCGTTACTCACATTAAATGACAGGTGAACGGCGCATAGTGAAACCAGTTATTAAACATACCCTGCAAACAACGATTAAAGCAATTGGTTGAAGTATCTTCACAGTGGCTGCTGTTTTAAGTAGAATGATCGCAATAATAAGAGAGGTAGTTATGATTGAACATGAACTGGGGAACTGGAAAGATTTTATCGAAGACATGCTTCGTAAATAACATCCAGAAGAATTATTAAGCAGTGACGGCTTATAGCTAAATGTGTGAAAGTATCCACATGAAAAAAGGCGACCCGCAGGTCGCCTTTTTTGTTTTCATCGCTTAATTCTCCCCTTTCGGGGAGAGGGGGAGTATCTTACTGCGCACGTTCTTTGAGCGGGAAGCGGCGGCGCACCAGCACAAAGAACAGAGGCACAAAGAAGATGGCAAGTAATGTTGCGGAAATCATACCGCCCATCACGCCGGTGCCTACTGCGTGCTGACTACCGGAGCCCGCGCCGGTGCTGGTGGCCATCGGCAGTACCCCGAAGACAAATGCCAGCGAGGTCATCAGGATCGGACGTAAACGCTGGCGGCAAGCATGCAGGGTCGATACCAGCAGATCTTCACCTTTCGCATTCATATCATTGGCGAACTCGACGATCAAAATGGCGTTCTTCGCCGATAACCCGATTACCGTCAACAAGCCGACCTGGAAATAGACATCGTTTTCCAGCCCGCGCATCCATGTCGCTAACAGTGCGCCGATCACCCCAAGCGGTACGACCAGCATCACCGAGAAGGGCACTGACCAGCTCTCATACAGCGCGGCCAGACACAAAAATACCACCAGCAGGGATACCGCATACAACGCGGGTGCTTGTGCACCGGAGAGGCGTTCCTGATAGGACATGGCTGTCCATTCCAGACCAAAACCACCCGGTAACTGGCTGACCAGTTTTTCCATCACATCCATGGCTGTACCGGTACTGACGCCAGGGGCAGACTCACCCACAATTTCCACCGCGGCATAGCCGTTGTAACGCTCCAGACGGGGCGATCCGGTTTCCCAGTGCGACGTGGCGAAAGCGGAGAACGGTACCATGCCGCCGCTGCTGTTACGCACATACCACAGATTAATATCATCCGGCAGCATGCGGTATTTTGCCGCTGCCTGTACGTAGACCTTCTTCACGCGACCGCGATCCATAAAGTCGTTCACGTAGCTGGAACCCCATGCGGTTTGCAGCGTGTCGTTAATATCATTAATGGAGACCCCCAGCGCTTGCGCTTTGCGCTGATCGATATCGATCTGCAACTGCGCGCTGTCATCGAGGCCATTATGGCGGACGCGGGTTAATGTCGGCTCTTTGGCCGCAAGCTCAAGCAAGCGATCGCGGGCATTCATCAGCGCATCGTGGCCTGCTCCGGCGTGATCCTGTAGCTCCATGTCGAAACCGGCTGAGCTCCCCAACCCGCTGATAGCCGGAGGGCTACTGGCGAAAACGCGGGCCTCTTTAATCCGGTTAAAGGCTTTGGTGGCGCGTTCAATAATGGCGAAGGCGCTGCCGCTGTTCGGATCGCGCTCGTCCCAGTCTTTCAGACGAATAAACAAACGCGCGACGTTTTGCCCGTTACCGCCAGGGCCGGAGCCGACGGTGGCAAACACTGACGAGACATTCTCTTTTTCATGGGTGAAGAAATAGTCTTCTACCTTCTGCACCACTTTCAGGGTCTGCTGCTGCGTTGCGCCACTGGGTAATTGCACGGAAGTGGTGAACATCCCGCGATCTTCCTGTGGCAAAAATGACGTAGGCAGACGCAGAAACAGCAGCACCATGGCACCAATCAGCAACACATAGAGCAAAATCCAGCGCAGACTGCGGTGCAGAACCCGGCCTACCGCCGTTTCATAACGGTCGGCGTTACGGTTGAAGATGCGGTTAAAGGCCCCGAAGAACCCTTTTTGCCCGTGCAACTCTCCCTTGTGCAGCGGCTTCAGCAGCGTGGCGCACAGAGCTGGCGTGAGGATCATTGCCACCAGCACTGACAGCACCATCGCCGACACAATGGTGATGGAGAACTGGCGGTAAATGGCACCGGTGGTGCCGCCGAAAAAGGCCATCGGGACAAAGACTGCCGACAGTACCATGGCGATCCCCACCAACGCCCCCTGGATCTGCCCCATTGATTTACGCGTTGCTTCCCGTGGCGACAACCCCTCTTCGGTCATAATGCGCTCAACGTTTTCCACAACGACGATGGCATCGTCGACCAGTAAACCGATCGCCAGCACCACCGCGAACATGGTCAGCGTGTTAATGCTGTAGCCAAAGGCGTAGAGCACAGCAAATGTCCCGAGTAACACCACTGGCACGGCAATGGTGGGGATAAGCGTGGCGCGGAAATTTTGCAAGAACAGATACATCACAAGGAACACCAGCGCGATAGCTTCAAGCAGGGTTTTCACCACGTCGATAATGGAGGCTTTAACGAACGACGTGGTTTCGTAAGCGACTTTATACTCCAGACCATGCGGGAAATAGGGCGCCAGCTCATCGAGGCGTTTTAGCACCAGTTCCGCCGTCGCCATTTCGTTAGCCCCGGAAGCCAGTTTTACCCCAAGACCCGACGCAGCTTTACCGTTAAAACGGCTGAGGTTGTCGTACTTTTCCGCACCCAGTTCCACCGTTGCGACGTCGCCCAGTTTGACTTCCGAGCCGTCCTGATTGACGCGCAACGTAATATTGCGGAACTGCTCCGGGGTTTGTAATAACGATTGGGCATTAATGGTGGCGTTCAGCGCCTGGCGATCAACCGACGGCGTTCCGCCAAGCTGACCAACGGCAATCTGCGCATTCTGCGAAGAGATAGCACTTGTCACGTCAGACGCGGTCATCTGATAGCTGTTGAGCTTCGCCGGATCGAGCCAGATACGCATCGAGTATTGCGTGCCGTAGGCATCAATATCCCCCACACCATTCACACGGCTGATAGGATCCTGAATGTTACTGGCGACATAATCGGCGATATCCTGTTTATCCATTGAGCCGTCGGTTGAGACAAAGGCGAGAGTCAGGATGTTGGTGTCACCGGTTTTACGCACGGTGACGCCCTGATTTTGCACTTTTTGCGGCAACTTACGCAGTGCCGATTGTAACTGGTTCTGTACTTGCTGGACGGCTTCGTCAGGGTCGGTACCGGCTTTAAAGTTAAGCGTGATCGTCGCCTGGCCCGTTGCGCTGCTTTGTGATGACATGTACATCAGGTTATCGAGCCCGGTCATGTTTTGCTCGATAACCTGCGTCACGGTGTTTTCCAGCGTTTGTGCAGATGCACCGGGATAATTAGCGGTGATACGGACGTTCGGTGGGGCTAAATCAGGATATTGTTCGACCGGTAAAGAAATAATGGCAAGTGTTCCCGTGAGACAGATCAGGATCGCCAGCACCCACGCAAAAATGGGGCGATCAATAAAAAAATTCGCCATCAGAAGCCAGACCTCTATTGCTGCGTATCGTTATAGTGACATTGCTTGCATCAATGTAGCGGCAATGCAGAAATCAATCGTGGAGAAAATAAGGATAAAATGTAAATTATCATGCCGGGTTAAGGCATAACTATGCAAAACGCGATTTAAGCAAAACTCCTTCCGCCAGATCATGTAATTCTATGCTTTTCTTTACATTGGTTGACGTTTTGGTTGGCCGGCATGCGGAAAGCGAAGCTGCACTTCCGTTCCGCCGCCCGACGGTGAAACAATATCCAGCGTGCCATTCAGTCTTTCTGCCCGCTCGTGCATGATGCTCAACCCATAATGTCCGTCTGGCTCCGCCGTGGTGCTCATACCTATGCCATTATCGCGAATATAGATGGAGTGCGCCCCATCGGGATCGGTGACGCAAGTGACGTTAATGTCGCTGGCACCGGAATGCTTGATGGCGTTGATAACTGCTTCGCGGATAATCTGCAGCACATTGATCTGCTGTTGAGCGTCCAGCGCCTGGGTTGGCAGGCGGCAATCCAGGCTTAGCTTCGCCTGAGTCTGGCTTTGCAGCAGATCCAGTGCTTCGCGCAACGCTGCGGTCAAATCACTCTGTTGTAGTGACAGACGGAAGGTGGTCAACAGCTCGCGCAACTGACGGTATGCGTTATTCAGCCCGCGAGAAAAATCATCAATGATGACATGTGCCGGTGCGTTTTCGTCCGGCACGGCGCGTTTCAGTAACGTTAACTGGATGCGTAAATACGAGAGCATCTGTGCCAGCGAATCGTGTAGCTCACGAGCAATCGTGGCGCGTTCCTCCATCAGTATCAATTGCTGATACTGTTTTTGCGCCTGATTGATATACAGCCCGCGCCCGAGAATGGTGGCGATACTGCGCATTAACGGTATAGAGGCATGCTGCTGTGCACTCTGCCAGCGCAACTCACCCAGAACGTTATCCTGCATATTCACTGGCAAACTGCCCAGCGGACGCTGCGGATCCTGTTTTCCCTGTTGCAGACACCAGTTATCATCCGTCACCAGCTCCAGATAACTGGCCGCCTCATGTTCATAGACAATACGCAGGACATGGCGCAGTGAGTGCACATCAAGCTGGCTGGTGTTGAGCGCCTGCGAGCACTGGTACATCACTTCCAGACGACGATGCGCGTCATGCAGGTCGCGGGTTTTTTCCTCGACGGAGGCTTCCAGCGAGCGATACAGCTTTAACAGCTCGCCGGACATCCGGTCGAATGTCGAGGCCAGCAGGCCCAGTTCGTTATCAAGGTGAATATTGAGTGGCGGGTAAGAAAAGTGCCCCTTCTGGATTTGCTGGCTGGCGGTCATCAACTGGCGGAGCGGTTTCACCACGTGCTGGCGGATGCGGTGCAGAGTGAAAAATACGAGGAGGAAAATCCCCGTTGCGCCCAGCAGTGAAATGATCACCACCAGTATCATTTTGCGTTCGGCATAGTGCTGAAGTGCCAGCACAAACAGATCGATGTTGCCGACGTAACCCTGAATATTCTGCTGATACCACTGCGTATCATGCTGCGCCAGCCGCGCATCCATCTGTTGCCAGCTATCGTGCAATTGCCCATAACGCTGTTGAACATCCTGCGGGATATACCAGTGATGAAGATGTTGCAGCACCGGCGAATTCAGCGTCTGTAGATAGCGCTGTCGGTGCCCGACCAGCTTGTCGGGATCGGCGCGCAGATCGTAGCCGAGACGATAGCTTTGCATACGCAATGATCCGGCAATGTTAATGGCTTCCGCATCGCGCAGGCTGCTGGCAAGGGTAATCAATGCGATACCTGTTGAGAGTAACGACAACAGGACAATATAGAAAAAGGCTTTGGCGAGACTGGATGACACAGGTCTTTTCACTGACACAGTCGCTGTTCCCGATTCCTGATGTTACGTGCGGCAAACGGCAGCACGAACGCCCATCGAATGAAATTAGTGTTCAGAAATCCTGAAATAAATTGATCTGCTACAAGTTCGTGACAAATAGATAACCTATCTGGGCAATTGTACATTGCCAGCGTGAAACTGCCCCGGTAAATACAATGCTCATATAAAAAACAGGGTTTATTAAACCAGAAAAGAAGGGTGCCATGAATCGCTTTATTATGGCGAATAGCCAGCAATGTATAGGATGTCGTGCCTGCGAAGTGGCGTGCGTAATGGCTCACAATGAAGAGCAGCATGTCGTCAGTCCGGCGCATTTTCATCCGCGCATTACGGTAATTAAACATCAGCAGCAGCGCAGCGCGGTGACCTGCCGCCACTGTGAAGCTGCACCCTGTGCCCGCAGTTGCCCGAACGGTGCGATCGGTCGTGTCGATGATGCCGTGCAGGTCGACCAGCAGAAGTGCATCGGCTGTAAGTCCTGCGTTGTCGCGTGCCCGTTCGGCACCCTGCAGGTCCTGGTAACGCCCATTGGCGAGGGGAGGGTGAAAGCCACCGCCCATAAATGCGATCTGTGCCGCGATCGGGCAGAGGGGCCGGCCTGTGCGCAAAACTGCCCGGCCAATGCATTGCAGCTCGTAAACGGCGATGCATTGTCGGAGATATCAAAAGCGCGTCGTTTGCGTGCGGCCAGCCATGAAGCGCAGCCGTGGCACAGCGTTGCAGCGCTGGTGCCAGCATTCGACGATCGCAAGGTGCGGCAAATGCGTAAAACACCGCCGCGCGGTGAGCCGGACAAACTGCCAGTGGCGGCGCGTAAAACCGGTTTCGACGAAATCTATCTGCCGTTTCATGCAGATCAGGCGCACCGCGAAGCGGAACGGTGCCTGACGTGCGGTGAACACAGCATATGCGAATGGACCTGCCCACTGCACAACCATATTCCGCAGTGGATTGAACGGGTAAAAGCGGGCGATATTGCCGCAGCGGTCGAGCTTTCCCATCAGACCAACTGTCTGCCGGAAATCACCGGCCGCGTCTGCCCGCAGGATCGCCTGTGCGAAGGGGCTTGCACAGTGCGCGACGAATACGGCGCGGTCACCATTGGCAATATCGAACGCTATATTTCCGATCAGGCATTGGCACAGGGCTGGCGGCCGGATTTACAACAGGTGCAGGCGGTGAACAAACGTGTGGCGATCATCGGGGCCGGACCGGCGGGACTGGCCTGCGCCGATGTGCTGGCGCGTCATGGCGTGAGCGCAACGGTTTTCGATCGCCACCCGGAAATCGGTGGGTTGCTGACCTTCGGTATTCCCGCCTTTAAGCTGGATAAATCGCTGCTGGCGCGTCGCCGGGAAATCTTCAGCGCAATGGGCATCCGTTTTGAACTGAACTGTGAAATTGGCAAAAACATCTCCCTCGATACGCTGCTGGATGAGTATGACGCCGTGTTTGTGGGGGTAGGAACCTACCGTTCAATGAAGGCCGGTTTGCCGAATGAAGATGCGCCAGGAGTTTACGATGCGCTGCCCTTCCTGGTTGCCAACACCAGGCACTTAATGGGGTTGCCGGATAGCGTTGAAGAGCCCTTTATCAACACTGAAGGACTGAATGTCGTGGTGCTGGGCGGCGGCGATACAGCGATGGATTGTGTGCGTACCTCGCTACGTCATGGTGCCAGCAAAGTCACTTGCGCCTATCGCCGCGACGAAGCCAACATGCCGGGTTCAAAGAAAGAGGTGAAAAACGCCCGCGAGGAAGGGGCAGAGTTTGAATTCAATGTGCAGCCAGTGAACCTGGAACTGGATAGCGAAGGTAAGGTGTGTGGCATCCGTTTACTGCGTACGCAACTCGGTGAACCGGACGCCAAAGGCCGTCGCCGTCCGGTGCCCATTGCTGACAGTGAATTTGTGATGCCTGCCGATGCGGTGATCATGGCGTTTGGCTTTAACCCGCATGCCATGCCGTGGCTGGAACGCCATGGGGTTCGCGTGGACGACTGGGGGCGGATTTCCGCCAGTGTCGACAGCACCTACCGTTATCAGACCAGCAACCCGAAAATTTTCGCCGGTGGCGATGCGGTACGCGGTGCCGATCTGGTGGTAACTGCGATGGCAGAAGGTCGCCATGCAGCGCAGGGCATGATGGACTGGCTGGGTGTAAAAGCACCGGGTAAACATTAACGCTCTTCGCGACAAAACAGGCTCCACGGCGTAGTATGACGCCAGATTGTTAGCGCTTTGGAGCCTGTATGTCGCTGAAAATTGAAGTTATCAAAGATAAACTCCTCTCTGAAAATTACTTTATCCTGCGCAATATTACCTACGATCTGACCCGTCAGAACGGCGAAGTCGTGCGTCATAAGCGCGAAGTCTACGATCGGGGTAATGGCGCCACGATCCTGTTGTATAACCGCGAAAAACAGAGCGTGGTGCTGATTCGTCAGTTCCGTATTGCCACATGGGTGAACGGCAATGAAGATGGGCGCTTAATTGAGTCTTGCGCTGGTTTACTGGATGACGATGAGCCGGAAGTTTGTATTCGCAAAGAGGCCATTGAAGAGACCGGTTACCAGGTTGGTGAGGTGCGTAAAGTCTTCGAACTCTATATGTCGCCGGGCGGCGTAACGGAAATTGTGCACTTTTTTATTGCGGAATACAGCGATGCACAACGCGCTAATTACGGCGGTGGCGTAGAAGATGAAGACATTGAAGTGCTGGAGTTGCCGTTCCATCAGGCGTTATCCATGATGGCAAACGGTGAGATACGCGACGGCAAGGCGGTGATTTTACTGCAATACTTACAATCATCAGGAATAATGGACTGAATTTTAAGGTTTTTTGTTCCATCTTTCGGATGAAGCTATCCGACAAATCCGATTGAGCCAGCGCCCCCGGAAACCGAAGATACGCACGTCGCGCTTCTCTTCTTCCGGGGTTGTACCATTCATGCGTTATCGCAGCTTATTCACCTTGCTCTGCGGTCTGTTTACCGCGCCTTTACTCCAGGCTGCGCCCGCACAGCAGACATTCTCCGACTGGCAGGTCACCTGCAATAACCAAAACTTTTGCGTTGCCCGTAACACCGGAATGCATGGCGGTCTGGTGATGACGCTTGACCGCAGTGCCGGGGCGCGCACCGATGCCGCACTGCGTATCGATCTTGGCGGTAAAGAAGCGCCGCCGGTAAAAGAGCCGCCGATTGCCGATCGCTTATTGCTGGATGAGCAGCCCCTGAAACTGACGGCGACACACTGGCAAATCTCCCCCTGGCATTTGATGACCGATAACGCCATTGGCATTACTGACTTCCTGAAAACGATTCAGGAAGGGCAGACCATCACGCTTGCGGGCAGTAAAGGCAAGATTTCGTTGTTGGGTCTTAAAGCCGCACTGCTGTTTATCGACACACAGCAAAAGCGTGTGGGGAGCGAAACCGCATGGATCAAGAAAGGCGATGAGCCACCGTTGAGTGTACCGCCCGCGCCTGCGTTAAAAGAGGTGGCGCTGGTGACGACGACGCCCGTACCGCTCACCCACCAGGAGCTGAATGATCTGCTGGATTATGCCAACTGGCGTATGAATAACACCCAGTGTTCGCTGGATCCTATGCGCCGCGAGGTGCGTGTCACCGCGCTGACGGACGATAAAGCTTTGCTGATGATTGATTGCGAAGCGGGTGCGTATAACACCGTCGAGCTGGCATGGCTGGTTTCGCGGGAAAAACCCTTCGCCTCACGCCCCGTACGTTTGCATCTGCCATTCACACCGGATAACGGTAATGACGAAATGGAGCTGATGAACGCCATGTTTGATGAGAAAACCCGGGAACTGACCACCTTGTCAAAAGGGCGTGGTCTGGCGGACTGCGGCGTAGCGAGCCGCTGGCGTTTTGATGGGCAGCGTTTTCGCCTGGTACGTTACGCCCAGGAGCCCACCTGCGATAACTGGCACGGCCCCGATGCCTGGCCGACGCTGTGGGTGACGCGATAAGCGTAAGTTATTTATAATCCTCCCGAATATTTTATCCGGGAAAGAGAGAATGAAGCACATATACGCCCACTGGATTGCCGCCTGTCTGCTATTCATCGCTGCCCTGCCTGCGCAGGCGGAGCTCAGTGCTGCCGACCGGCAGGAGATCACCCGGCAGGTTGAACGGTGGAATCACTATCTTAATGGCGAACAGAATGCCACCGGTAGCGATCTCTACGCCGCGCAGGTGCAGTGGTTTGGCCAGCCGCTTGCCAGTGACGCGGTACTGAACAAACAGCACGATTTTCAAACCCGTACGCCGCAATTTTCCCAGCGCATTATCAGCACCCTCGATATCGTCGACAATGAGGCAGGACAGGTGCTGGTGGAGTTTGTCAAACAGGCAGGCGTTGATGGCAAACAGGTCAAAAACTATCCCGCGCAGTTAATGTTCAAAAAAGAGGCCGGTGGCTGGCGCGTCAGTGGGGAAACGGATTTACTCACCCGGCTGAATCAAAAAGACACCGCCGTGGAAGGCCGTGTTGCCAAGGGCAAGTTTGACGGCGTCAATAAAGATATCGTCTGGCTTAGCGCCCGCGATCCGCAAAACGGCGGCAGTTGCGATATGGATGGCGACTGCCAGTGTTCTGTCTGGAGCAGCAACCCCGCTATTCAACCGGCTATTCTGCCGCAGTGTATTGGCGGCGGGGTGCAGGTGCTTTCGCAACTGGATGACAGCGGGCGCGACAGGGTGGTCATCTTCCCGGAGTGGTGGACCAGCGCCTGGCGGGTGGTGTATGTCTACGACATTCAGCAAGGGCAGTGGATTAAAGCCATTCCGTCGTTTCCGATGAACACCAATATGCAGGAAGAGGATGATGCCGCCACGCTGGTGAAGCGCGACCCGCAGCACAGCGGCAATGTGCTGGTGAAAAAAGCGCTCTGGGATGAGAAGCAGGAAGATATCATCACCCCGCAAAACAGCGAGGCATTGCAGGTGCTGAAATAAGATCACGCGCCAGCGAACAGTAAACGCTGGCGCGCCTTTGTGCTTATTTTTTCAGAACCGATTTGGCTTTCGCCACCACGTTTTCCACGGTAAAGCCGAAGTACGGGAACAGCTTATCCGCCGGGGCGGATTCACCGTAACCGGTCATGCCGACGATGGCACCTTTCAGGCCGACATATTTGTACCAGTAATCGGCTATCCCCGCTTCCACTGCCACACGTGCACTGACGTTTGATGGCAATACCGATTCGCGCCAGGCGTCATCCTGCGCATCGAAAATATCGGTTGAAGGCAGGGACACCACCTGCACCTGATGGCCTTCCGCACTGAGCTGTTCGGCCGCTTTCATGGTGATCTCCACCTCGGACCCGGTGGCGATCAGGATAAGATCCGGTGTGCCCTGGCACGCTTTCAGGATATAACCGCCACGGCTGATTGCCTCCACTTGCTCCGGCGTTCTCTCCATTTGCGCCAGGTTCTGGCGAGACAGGATCAACGCGGTCGGGCCGGTATGCCGCTCGATCGCCAGTTTCCAGCCGACGGCGGCTTCGACCTGGTCGCAGGGACGCCAGGTGCTGAAGTTTGGCGTCAGGCGCAGGCTGGCCAGTTGCTCCACCGCCTGGTGAGTCGGACCATCTTCCCCGAGCCCAATGGAGTCATGGGTATAGACCATGATTTGCCGCGCTTTCATCAGTGCTGCCATACGCGCTGCGTTACGGGCATATTCCACAAACATCAGGAATGTGGCGGTGTAAGGCACAAAACCACCGTGATGGGCAATGCCGTTAGCAATCGCCGTCATACCAAACTCACGTACGCCGTAATGGATATAGTTACCGGCGGGATCCTCTTTCAAGGAGGTGGAACCCGACCAGATGGTAAGATTACTGGGCGCGAGATCCGCCGAACCGCCGAGCAGCTCCGGCAACAATGGGCCATACGTGTTGAGGGCATTTTGCGAGGCTTTACGGGTGGCGATTTTTGCCGGATTGGCCTGCAATTCGTGAATCCACTGCTGGGTGGTTTTTTCCCAGGCTTCCGGCAATTCGCCGCGCATCCGACGCGTAAACTCAGCGGCCAGCTCCGGGTATGCTTTCGCCCAGGCCTCGCGTTTTTCATTCCAGACCTGCTGGGTTTTCGCACCACGCTCACGGGCATCCCATGCCTGATAAATCTCTTTCGGGATCTCAAACGGCGGGTAGTGCCAGCCCAGTTTCTGCCGGGTCAACGCGACTTCTTCTTCTCCAAGCGCCGCACCGTGCGACTCCTCTTTCCCTGCTTTATTCGGCGAACCAAAGCCGATAACCGTACGGCAGATAATCAGCGACGGTTTATCTTTCACGCTTTGCGCTTCCAGAATGGCTTTTTTCACTGCTTCCGGCGAATGGCCGTCGATATCGCCAATCACATGCCAGTTATAGGCTTCAAAGCGTTTGGCGGTGTCATCGGTAAACCAGCCTTCGGTTTCGCCATCAATAGAGATGCCATTGTGATCGTAAAAACCAATCAGTTTTCCGAGGCCCAGGGTGCCCGCCAGCGAGCTGACTTCATGAGAGATCCCTTCCATCAGGCAACCATCCCCCATAAACACATAGGTGTAGTGGTCGACAATGTCGTAGCCGGGACGGTTAAACTGCGCCGCCAGCGTACGTTCGGCAATCGCCAGCCCGACCGCATTTGCCAGCCCCTGACCCAGTGGGCCGGTGGTGGTTTCTACGCCCGGTGTATAACCAATTTCCGGGTGTCCCGGCGTCTTAGAGTGCAACTGGCGGAAGTTTTTCAGCTCATCAAGCGATAAATCGTAACCACTCAGATGCAGCAGGCTATACAACAGCATCGAGGCGTGGCCGTTGGAGAGAATAAAACGGTCGCGATCGTACCAAGTCGGGTCCGCCGGGTTATGGTGCAGAAAGTCGTTCCACAGCACTTCAGCGATATCCGCCATCCCCATTGGCGCACCAGGGTGGCCGGAATTGGCTTTTTGCACTGCGTCCATACTCAGGGCGCGAATGGCGTTAGCTAGCTCTCTACGGGACATAGTTCACTCCGTGGCAAAGGGTTAAAGTTTTGCGGCGATCAGATCTTCCAGTTTGCGTTGGTCTACGGCGAACTGGCGGATGCCATCCGCCAGTTTTTCCACCGCCATCGGATCCTGGTTGTGCTCCCAGCGGAACTCCGCTTCCGTAAGCGGTTCCGGGCGATGGAAGGTTTGCCGCGACGGCACCAGCTTGCGTTCAACCGTGCCTTCCTGCGCCTGCAACTCTTTCAGCAGCGCCGGGGAGATGGTCAGGCGGTCGCAGCCTGCCAGCGCAAGGATCTGCTCGGTGCGGCGGAAACTGGCGCCCATCACGATGGTGGTATAGCGATGTTGTTTGAAGTAGTCGTAGATGTTGCGCACCGACTTCACGCCGGGGTCTTCGTCCACCACATACGGGTCAAGCGGTTTGCGGTCGTTATACCAGTCATAAATACGCCCCACGAAAGGCGAGATAAGAAACACGCCCGCCTCGGCGCAGGCGCGCGCCTGCGCAAACGAAAACAGCAGCGTCAGGTTGCAGTTGATACCCTCTTTTTCCAGCGCTTCTGCTGCGCGGATCCCTTCCCATGTGGATGCCAGTTTGATCAGGATGCGTGACTTATCGATCCCCTGATCGTGATAGAGCTCCACCAGGCGGCGCGCTTTGGCGATGCTTTTTTCTTTATCGTAGGAGAGACGGGCATCGACTTCAGTCGATACGCGTCCCGGTATGCTTTTCAGAATTTCCGCACCAAAGTTAACCGCCAGTTTGTCGCTGGCTTCTGCCACTTGCTGCTCCTGGGTTTTACCGCGCGCTTTACCGTAGGCAATGGCGTCGTCAATCAGGTGGGAGAAGTGTGCCAGCCCGGCTGCTTTCAAAAGCAGGGAGGGATTGGTGGTGGCGTCTTCCGGCTGATAGTGGCGAATAGATTCGATGTCGCCACTGTCTGCCACCACGGTGGTGAATTGTTTCAGGCCGTCTAAATGATTCATGAAAATAACTCCTTTAAAAGCAAAGTGTTACTGGAGTGCTTTCGTTCGCACTTTTGTGAGGATGAGAGGTGCATAACAAAAAAGCATAGCAGACGGGCACCTGACCTGCCGTTAGTGACCGGTAACAAAAATGTGATGAATTGATAGCAACTTTGTTTATGGAATGACGAGATTTTGGCTATGTTCAAAGTTTGCCGCTGCTTCAGGGGCCATACTAGGCGGCGCATCGGGATCGTAATCACGCTTTATCACACTGAAAGCAACGTGAAAGGAACCTCAAATGGATGACCAGTTAAAACAAAGTGCCCTCGATTTCCACGAATTTCCTCGTCCGGGGAAAATTCAGGTGTCCCCGACCAAGCCTCTGGCCACCCAGCGCGACCTGGCGCTGGCGTATTCGCCGGGTGTTGCGGCGCCGTGCCTTGAGATCGAAAAAGATCCGCTGGCAGCCTACAAATACACCGCGCGCGGTAATCTGGTGGCGGTCGTGTCCAACGGTACCGCCGTGCTGGGGCTTGGCAACATTGGCGCGCTGGCCGGTAAACCGGTAATGGAAGGAAAAGGGGTGCTGTTCAAGAAATTCGCCGGTATTGACGTGTTTGATATCGAAGTCGACGAGCAGGATCCGGACAAACTTATCGATGTGGTTGCCGCGCTGGAACCGACGTTCGGCGGCATCAACCTGGAAGACATTAAAGCGCCGGAGTGCTTCTATATTGAAGCCAAATTACGCGAACGCATGAATATCCCCGTGTTTCATGACGATCAGCACGGCACAGCGATTATCAGCACCGCCGCTATTCTGAATGGCCTGCGCGTGGTAGAGAAAAACCTCTCTGATGTCCGCATGGTCGTTTCCGGCGCAGGCGCAGCCGCTATTGCTTGCATGAACCTGCTGGTGGCGCTTGGCATGCAGAAACACAACATTGTGGTCTGCGACTCGAAAGGGGTGATTTACAAAGGGCGTGAGCCGAATATGGCGGAAACCAAAGCCGCCTACGCGGTGGAGGATGACGGCAAACGCACGCTGGCGGATGTGGTGGCCGGTGCGGACATCTTCCTTGGCTGTTCCGGGCCGAAAGTGCTGACACCGGAAATGGTGAAAGAGATGGCGCGCCAGCCGTTGATCCTCGCGCTGGCTAATCCGGAACCGGAAATTTTGCCGGACCTGGCGAAAGCGGTACGCCCGGACGCCATTATCTGTACCGGGCGTTCTGACTATCCCAACCAGGTGAACAACGTGCTGTGCTTCCCGTTTATCTTCCGCGGTGCGCTGGATGTGGGCGCTACGGCGATTAACGAGGAGATGAAACTGGCGGCAGTCAACGCGATTGCGGAGCTGGCCCATGCCGAGCAAAGCGAAGTGGTGGCGTCTGCCTATGGCGATCAGGATCTGAGCTTTGGCCCGGATTACCTGATCCCGAAACCGTTCGATCCGCGCCTGATTGTGAAAATCGCACCGGCAGTGGCGAAAGCTGCGATGGTGTCCGGCGTGGCGACAAGACCGATTGCTGATTTCGATGCCTATGTCGATAAACTCACCGAGTTTGTCTACAAAACCAATCTGTTTATGAAACCGATCTTCGCCCAGGCCCGCAACGCGCCTAAACGTGTGGTACTGGCGGAAGGGGAAGAGCCGCGCGTACTGCATGCCACTCAGGAACTGGTGACGCTGGGGCTGGCAAAACCGATCCTTGTCGGGCGACCGGGCGTGATCGAGATGCGTATCCAGAAGCTGGGTTTGCAAATCCGCCCGGGTGTTGATTTTGAAATTGTGAACAACGAATCCGACCCGCGTTTTAAAGAGTACTGGATGGAGTACTTCACGATCATGAAACGACGGGGGATCACCCAGGAGCAGGCGCAACGTGCGGTGATCAGCAATACCACTGTGATTGGCGCCATCATGGTTCATCGCGGAGAGGCGGATGCGCTGATTTGCGGCACCATTGGTGATTACCACGAGCACTTTAGCGTGGTGCAGGAGATCTTCGGTTATCGCGATAACGTGCACACCGCCGGTGCGATGAATGCGTTGCTGCTGCCGAGTGGCAACACCTTTATTACGGATACCTACGTCAACGAAGATCCGAGCGCGGAACAGCTGGCAGAGATCACCTTGTTGGCGGCGGAAACGGTACGTCGATTCGGGATTGAACCGCGTGTGGCGCTGCTCTCTCACTCACAGTTTGGTTCCTCCAATGCCCCGGCGGCGGTGAAAATGCGCGATACGCTTGCGCTGGTGCGTAAACGTGCGCCGGAGCTGATGATTGACGGAGAAATGCACGGTGATGCCGCGCTGGATGAGGCTATCCGCCATGAACGTATGCCGGATAGCCCGTTGAAAGGGGCGGCGAATATCCTGATTATGCCGAACGTTGAGGCGGCGCGTATCAGCTATAACCTGTTGCGCGTCTCCAGTTCGGAAGGGGTCACCGTCGGGCCGGTGCTGATGGGGGTGGCGAAACCGGTGCATGTGCTGACGCCCATTGCTTCCGTTCGCCGTATCGTCAATATGGTCGCGCTGGCGGTCGTTGAAGCACAAACGCAGCCGCTGTGATGCGTTACGCCATCAGGTAATCCGTGCCTGATGGCGATTCCGTCTTATCCGGGCGGTAAAATTAAACCCACTCTCTGACTTTAATAAACTCACTGAGGGCGGCCTCCGGGCTGCCTTCTGCGGGGTGATAGTTGTATTCCCAGCGCACCAGCGGCGGCATTGACATCAGGATCGACTCGGTACGCCCGCCGGTTTGCAAACCGAACAACGTTCCGCGATCCCACACCAGATTAAACTCCACATACCGCCCGCGTCGGTAGAGCTGGAAATCCCGCTCGCGCTCGCCATAAGGGATGGCCTGGCGGCGTTCAACAATCGGCAAATAGGCGTCGGTGTAGCCTTTGCCCACGGCCTGCATAAAGGCGAAGCAGCGATCAAAATCCGGCGTGTTCAGATCGTCAAAAAACAGCCCGCCAATACCGCGCTGCTCATTGCGATGTTTGAGGTGGAAATAGTCATCACACCATTTTTTGTAACGCGGGTAGACTTCTTCACCAAACGGCAGGCAGAGGTCGCGCGCGGTGCGATGCCAGTGCTGCGCATCTTCCTCAAAACCGTAATAAGGGGTGAGATCGAAACCGCCACCAAACCACCATACTGGCTCCGCGCCGGGTTTCTCGGCAATAAAAAAGCGCACATTGGCATGGCTGGTGGGAACGTACGGGTTACGCGGGTGCACCACCAGTGAGACGCCCATCGCTTCAAAACTGCGCCCGGCCAGTTCAGGGCGGTGTGCGGTGGCAGAAGCGGGCATGGCATCGCCGTGCACATGAGAGAAGTTAACCCCGGCTTGTTCAAATACGCCGCCGTCGCGCAATACGCGGCTGCGCCCACCGCCGCCTTCCGCGCGCTGCCAGACGTCTTCGACAAACGCTGCGCCATCAATCGCCGAGAGCTGGCGGCAGATCTCATCCTGCAAGTTCAGCAGGGCGGTTTTTACCGGATGTACGTCGGGTGTGGTCATCAGCGTTTCTTCGTATGAGTTTTATGATTATCAAACCAGTTAAAGTAACTGAGTACGCCGTCGGCAATCGCGTTGGCGATCTTCTGACGAAACGCGGCAGTACCCAGCAGTTTCTCTTCCGCCGGGTTGGTGATAAACGACGTTTCCACCAGTACGGAAGGGATCGACGGTGATTTTAGCACCACAAATGCCGCCTGCTCTGTATTGCGGCTGTGCAAGCGGTGCACGGGTTTAATCTGTTTAAGGATATGCGAACCCAGCGTCAGGCTGTTTTTAATGGTGTCGGTCTGCACCAAATCGAACAGCACCTGTTGCAGCAGATGATCTTTATCCGTCGCTTTTTTCCCGGCGACTTCATCGGCGGCGTTCTCTTTGTCCGACAGGTATTTCGCCATCGCGCTACTGGCACCGCGATTAGAGAGGGCAAAAACGGATGCGCCCGCTGCGCTGGGGTTGGTAAAGCCGTCGGCGTGGATTGACATAAACAGGTCTGCGCCATGCTGATGGGCGATCTCAACGCGGTCGTATAACGGGATAAACGTATCGCCGGTGCGCGTCAGCCTTGCGTCAATGCCCTGGGCGCGAAGCTGGGCACGGACATTTTTGGCGATCGCCAGCACGACATGTTTCTCTTTGGAGCCATTATGACCAATGGCACCGGTATCAATCCCACCGTGACCCGGGTCGAGCATAACGATGCGCCTGGCTCCCGCTTTCTTTGCTTTTGGCTTGCTGTGGCCGGTGGTGGTTTTTAGCGGCGTCTCATCCTTTGCGATGGCGCGGGACATACCCGACAATGTCAGAGCTGCCAGACCTGCTTTCAGCAGCTGGCGGCGCGAGGTGAGTGTTTTTAAAGGTTTAAAAGTGCTCATACAGCCTGAGTTGTATTATCCGTGGTCCCTGGTGTTATATCGTATCGTGTTTGCCGTTACGACAGTCCGTAAGAACTATTGTTTTACTTTTCATTTCAATACGTGACAGAGTGACATTATGCCATTTTTCAATAGCGATCTCGCTGGATATTGGCTACGGCGGCGCTTAGGGCCATAATCGCTATTTTCACAGTTGAAAAGATGGGGCATACCATGGAGATACGCGTTTTTCGCCAGGAAGATTTCGAAGAAGTGATCACCTTGTGGGAGCGCTGTGGTCTGCTGCGGCCCTGGAACGATCCGGAAATGGATATTGAGCGCAAAGTGAATCACGACGTCAGTCTGTTTCTGGTAGCAGAAGTGGGCGGCGAAGTCGTCGGGACGGTAATGGGCGGCTATGACGGTCATCGCGGTTCTGCGTATTACCTGGGCGTGCATCCTGAGTTTCGCGGGCGTGGGATTGCGAACGCGCTGCTCAACCGGCTGGAGAAAAAATTGATTGCCCGTGGTTGCCCGAAAATTAACCTGATGGTGCGTGAAGAGAACGAGATGGTGATCGGCATGTATGAGCGGTTGGGCTATGAACACATGGACTCTGTGAGCCTGGGTAAGCGTTTGATTGAAGATGAAGAGTACTGAAATCCATCCCGCCGATTACGACAGTCATGGTCGTCTTAAGCTGCCTTTCCTGTTCTGGTGCGTGCTGTTTTTACAGGCCCGCACCTGGGTGCTGTTTGTCATGGCTGGCGCGTCACGCGGTCAGGGAGATGCGCTGTTAACACTCTTCTACCCCGATCACGATGATTTCTGGCTGGGATTGATCCCCGGCGTGCCTGCGGCGTTGGCGTTTGTACTGAGCGGTCGCCGCGAACAGGTTCCCCATCTCTGGCGCACAATCTATCCCTTATTATTGCTGGCGCAACTGGCGTTGTTGTTATGGCAACCCTGGCGTTGGTTAACCGGCGAGGCATTATCCGGCCCGGCAATAGCGCTGATGATTGCCGACGCTGTCTCCCTGTTATGGTTGGTGACAAACCGTCGCCTGCGTGCCTGTTTTTATGCCGATCCACATTGAATGGCACTTTTTGCCGTTCCCGGACTCCAACAGGCGTTAAATGAACAAGAAAGGAATGTGTATGAAATCCCTGCGTATGGTTGTTTGCGTCCTGCCGCTGGCGTTGGCGGGCTGTTCGACCCTCTCCTCCGTAAACTGGTCAGCAGCGTATCCATGGAACTGGTTTGGTTCTTCCGTTGAGGTGAGCGATAACGGCGTGGGTAACATCACGGCGGCTACACCGCTGACTGAACAGGCTATCAGCGACGCATTAAAGGGTGATTACCGTCTGCGCAGCGGCATGAAAACGGAGAATGGGGTGGTCGTGCGTTATTTCGAAGCGCTGAGAGATAACCAACTGGCGCTGGTGGTCAACGGTGAAAATGGCGCAGTCAGCCGCATTGACGTGCTGGACCACGATATTGCCAGCGACAAAGGCGTGAAAGTCGGTACGCCTTTCACTGATCTCTATGACAAAGCTTTCGGCAACTGCGTGAAAGCAACAGGCGACGACAGTGCTGGTGTGGAGTGCAAGGCACCGGGTAGCCAGCATATTAGCTATGTGTTCACCGGTGAGTGGAGCGGCCCGGAAGGGTTGATGCCCGCGGATGATGTCCTGAAAAACTGGAAAGTCAGTAAGCTTATCTGGCGTCGTTAATTTGATCGAATCGCGTCGGTCAGCGCTAAAAAACAGGTACAATGCCGCTATCAATGCCACGGATGCGTGGCATTATTTTTTCAGGAGGAGTGATGTCTCAGGTTCAGAGTGGCATTTTGCCAGAGCATTGCCGTGCGGCAATATGGATTGAAGCCAGCGTGAAAGGGGACACAGATGCCCTGCGCGCGGGCAGTAAAGCGTTCGCCGATAAGCTGGCGACATTTCAGATGACATTCCCGGACGCTAACCTTGGTGCGGTAGTTGCCTTCGGCAACACGGTGTGGCGTGCACTGAGTGGTGGGGAAGGGGCGGCAGAGCTGAAAGACTACCCCTCATATGGTAAAGGTCTGGCGCCAGCAACGCAGCACGATGTGCTGATTCATATTCTTTCCCTGCGTCATGACGTGAACTTCTCGGTGGCACAGGCTGCGCTGGACGCGTTTGGCGATGCGCTGGAAGTGAAAGAAGAGACGCACGGTTTCCGCTGGGTGGAAGATCGCGACTTGAGCGGTTTTGTCGACGGTACGGAAAACCCGTCAGGGGTTGAGAAACGCCGTGAAGTGGCGATTATTCAGGATGGCGTAGACGCTGGTGGCAGCTATGTGATGGTGCAGCGCTGGGAGCATAACCTCAAGCAGCTCAACCGCATGAGCGTGGGCGATCAGGAAATGATGATCGGCCGTACCAAAGAGGCCAATGAGGAGATCGACGGCGATGCGCGTCCGGTGACGTCTCATTTGACCCGTGTCGATCTGAAAGAAAATGGCAAGGGGTTGAAAATTGTTCGCCAGAGCCTGCCGTACGGTACGGCCAGCGGCACGCACGGTCTTTATTTCTGCAGCTACTGCGCCCGTCTTTATAACATCGAACAGCAACTGCTGAGCATGTTCGGCGATGCTGATGGCAAGCGCGACGCGATGCTGCGCTTTACCCGCCCGGTAACCGGGGGGTATTACTTCGCGCCGTCTCTGGATAGATTACTGGCGCTGTAAGCGCAAGGCCGGGCGGGGACATTTCGCCCGGCGTACTCCCTTCTGCTTATATTCTTTTCTGATTCCAAATCACCAATTGGTATATAAAACCGTTACTGTTTTCACACTCGTTATAAATAAACTGAAGGTCAGAGAGTCATCAGCTTATAAGGGTGCGCAATGGTCGTTAACTTACTCAAAAAAGGATATCTGACGCTGACAGCGTTGACGCTGTTTGCTGCGCAGGCGCAGGCGACGGAATTGCTTAACAGCTCATACGACGTATCGCGTGAGCTTTTTGCGGCCCTTAATACGCCATTTGAACAACAGTGGGCGAAAGATAATGCCGGCGACAAGCTGACGATCAAGCAGTCGCATGCGGGGTCGTCCAAGCAGGCGCTGGCTATTCTGCAAGGCCTGAAAGCCGATGTTGTGACCTACAACCAGGTCACCGATGTGCAAATCCTCCATGACAAAGGCAATCTGATCCCCGCGAACTGGCAGAGCCGTTTGCCGAATAATAGCTCACCGTTCTACTCCACCATGGCCTTCCTGGTGCGTAAAGGCAACCCGAAGAATATTCACGACTGGAACGATCTGGTGCGTGATGATGTGAAACTGATTTTCCCGAATCCGAAAACTTCCGGTAATGCGCGTTATACCTATCTGGCGGCCTGGGGTGCAGCGGATCAGGCTGACGGCGGCGATAAAGCCAAAACGCAGCAGTTTATGACCCGTTTTTTGAAAAACGTCGAAGTGTTTGATACGGGCGGTCGCGGCGCGACAACCACTTTTGTTGAACGCGGTCTTGGCGATGTACTGATCTCGTTTGAGTCGGAAGTCAATAACATCAGCAAGCAGTACGCGGCGCAAGGTTTTGAAGTGGTGGTGCCGAAAGTGAATATCCTCGCCGAATTTCCGGTGGCCTGGGTAGATAAAAACGTACAAGCCAATGGCACTGAAAAAGCGGCGAAAGCCTATCTGAACTGGCTCTATAGCCCGCAGGCACAAACTATCATCACCGATTACTACTACCGCGTGAACAACCCGGAAGTGATGGCAAAACTGAGTGACAAATTCCCGCAGACTACGTTGTTCCGCGTCGAAGACAAGTTCGGTAGCTGGCCGGAAGTCATGAAAACCCATTTTGCCAGCGGTGGCGAGCTGGATACGTTATTGGCGGCGGGGCGTAAGTGATGTTTGCAGGATCGGCTAAGCGTGTGTTGCCGGGCTTTGGTTTGAGCCTTGGCAGCAGCCTGTTTTTTGTTTGTCTGGTATTACTGCTGCCGTTGAGCGCACTGGTTATGCAACTGGCGCAAATGAGCTGGTCACAATATTGGGAAGTGGTCACCAACCCGCAAGTCGTGGCCGCGTACAAAGTGACGTTGCTTGCAGCGTTTGTCGCCTCGGCGTTTAACGGCGTGTTTGGGCTGCTGATGGCATGGATCCTTACCCGTTACCGTTTCCCCGGGCGCACGCTGCTGGATGCGCTCATCGACCTGCCCTTTGCATTGCCGACGGCGGTTGCCGGCCTGACGCTGGCGTCGCTGTTTTCGGTAAACGGTTTTTACGGTGAATGGCTGGCGACGTTCGATATCAAAGTGACCTATACCTGGCTGGGTATCGCGGTGGCAATGGCGTTTACCAGCATTCCGTTTGTGGTGCGTACCATCCAGCCGGTACTGGAAGAGCTTGGTCCGGAGTATGAAGAAGCGGCGGAAACCCTCGGCGCAACGCCCTGGCAGAGCTTCCGCAAAGTGGTGCTGCCGGAGCTGTCTCCGGCGCTGATGGCGGGTGTGGCTCTCTCTTTTACCCGCAGTCTGGGCGAGTTCGGTGCGGTGATTTTTATCGCCGGGAATATCGCCTGGAAGACGGAAGTGACCTCGCTGATGATTTTTGTCCGTTTGCAGGAGTTTGATTACCCCGCTGCCAGCGCGATTGCTTCCGTGATCCTCGCGGCTTCACTGCTGTTGCTGTTTTCCATCAATACCCTGCAAAGTCGCTTTGGCCAGCGTGTGGTAGGTCACTAATGGCGGAAATAACCGAATTGAAACGCTATGACAAACCTCAGGTGAACTGGGGGAAATGGTTGTTGATTGGCGCGGGCGTTCTGCTCTCGGCGTTCATTCTCGTCGTGCCGATGCTCTACATCTTTGTGAAGGCGTTCAGCCAGGGTCTGGTTCCGGTGCTCGAAAACCTGGCAAACGCTGACATGCTGCACGCGATCTGGCTGACAGTGCTGATTGCCTTAATCACCGTGCCGGTGAATCTGGTGTTCGGTACACTGCTGGCCTGGCTGGTCACCCGTTTTAACTTCCCTGGCCGTCAGTTGTTACTGACGTTGCTGGATATTCCCTTTGCGGTTTCGCCGGTGGTAGCGGGGCTGATGTATCTGCTGTTTTATGGCTCCAACGGCCCGCTTGGTGGCTGGCTGGATGCGCATAATCTGCAAATTATGTTTGCCTGGCCGGGCATGGTGCTGGTCAGCGTGTTTGTCACCTGTCCGTTTGTGGTGCGTGAACTGGTGCCGGTGATGCTCAGTCAGGGCAGCCAGGAAGATGAGGCGGCCATTCTGCTTGGCGCCTCCGGCTGGCAGATGTTTAAGCGCGTGACGTTGCCGAATATTCGCTGGGCGCTGCTGTACGGTGTCGTGCTGACCAATGCTCGTGCGATTGGCGAGTTTGGCGCGGTGTCGGTGGTGTCCGGCTCCATTCGTGGGGAAACGCTGTCACTGCCGCTGCAAATTGAATTACTGGAGCAGGATTACAACACAGTGGGGTCTTTTACCGCTGCTGCCCTGCTGACACTGATGGCTATTTTGACGTTGTTTTTGAAGAGTGCGTTGCAGTGGCGTTTGAACAACCAGGAAAAACGCCAGCAACAGGAGGGAAATCATGAGCATTGAGATTGCCAATATTAAGAAATCTTTTGGTCGCACCCAGGTGCTGAATGATATCTCTCTGGATATCCCTTCCGGGCAAATGGTTGCACTGTTGGGGCCATCCGGTTCCGGTAAAACCACCTTGCTGCGCATTATCGCCGGGCTGGAGCACCAGACCAGCGGCCGCATTCGCTTCCACGGGACAGACGTCAGCCGTCTGCACGCCCGCGAGCGTCGCGTGGGGTTTGTGTTTCAACACTATGCGCTGTTCCGCCATATGACGGTCTTCGACAATATCGCGTTTGGCCTGACGGTGTTGCCTAAGCGCGAGCGTCCAAATGCAGCGGCGATCAAAGTCAAAGTGACGCAATTGCTGGAAATGGTGCAACTGGCACATCTGGCGGATCGTTACCCGGCGCAACTCTCCGGCGGTCAGAAACAGCGCGTCGCGCTGGCCCGCGCACTGGCGGTAGAGCCGCAAATCCTGCTGCTGGATGAACCTTTCGGCGCGCTCGACGCCCAGGTGCGTAAAGAGTTGCGCCGCTGGCTGCGTCAGTTACATGAAGAGCTGAAATTCACCAGCGTGTTTGTTACCCATGATCAGGAAGAGGCAACGGAAGTGGCCGATCGTGTGGTGGTGATGAGCCAGGGAAATATTGAGCAGGCGGATGCACCGGATCAGGTGTGGCGCGAACCGGCGACCCGCTTTGTGCTGGAGTTTATGGGGGAAGTGAACCGCCTGCGAGGAATGGTCCGCGGTGGGCAGTTCCATGTGGGTGCGCATCGCTGGCCGTTGGGTTATACGCCTGCGTATCAGGGGGAGGTCGATCTGTTCCTGCGCCCGTGGGAAGTGGACGTCAGCCGTCGCACCAGCCTTGATTCTCCGTTGCCGGTACAGGTGCTGGAAGCCAGCCCGAAAGGGCACTATACGCAATTGGTTGTGCAGCCATTAGGCTGGAGCCCGGAACCGCTAACGGTTGTGATGCGTGATGAGCCAGCGCCGCACCGCGGTGAACGCCTGTTCGTGGGGTTACAAAACGCCCGCCTGTATAACGGTAATGAACGGATTGAAGCCCCGCAGGCGCTTGCTCTGGCGGAGTCCGCCTGATAGGTTAGTGAGCATGTCTATCGCCCGGTGGCGCTTTGCTTACCGGGCCTACAATCTCTGCACAGCTTTGTAGGCCGGGTCAGCGTAGCGCCACCCGGCTTTTTTATTGAGCGAAAATCGTGAACACATTAGAACACACCATCGGCAATACGCCGCTGGTCAAATTGCAACGTCTGACGCCGGACAACGGCAGTGAAATCTGGGTCAAACTTGAAGGTAACAACCCGGCAGGCTCAGTCAAAGATCGCGCGGCGCTGTCAATGATTGTGCAGGCGGAAAAACGCGGTGAAATCCAACCCGGTGATGTGCTGATTGAAGCGACCAGCGGAAATACCGGAATTGCGTTGGCGATGATTGCGGCGTTAAAGGGGTACCGCATGAAATTGCTGATGCCGGACAACATGAGCCAGGAACGCCGCGCCGCGATGCGCGCTTACGGTGCTGAACTTATTCTGGTCAGTAAAGAACAGGGGATGGAAGGTGCACGCGATCTGGCCCTTGAAATGGCGGCACGCGGTGAGGGCACGTTGCTCGATCAGTTCAATAATCCTGATAATCCGTACGCGCATTACACCACTACAGGCCCGGAAATCTGGCAGCAAACGGCCGGGCATCTTACCCATTTTGTCTCCAGTATGGGCACTACTGGCACCATCACCGGTGTCTCGCGCTTTTTACGTGAACAACCGAAAAAAGTCACCATTGTTGGTCTGCAACCGGAAGAGGGCAGCAGTATTCCCGGTATCCGCCGCTGGCCTGCTGAGTATATGCCGGGCATTTTTAACGCCGATCTGGTTGATGAGGTGCTGGATATCCACCAGCGTGAGGCGGAAAATACCATGCGGGCGCTGGCCGTGCAGGAGGGGATCTTCTGCGGTGTCAGTTCCGGCGGCGCGGTAGCCGGGGCATTACGCGTAGCAAAAGCAAACCCTGGCGCGATCGTGGTGGCCATTATTTGCGATCGCGGCGATCGCTACCTGTCCACCGGGGTGTTTGGTGAAGAGAGTTATTCGCAGGGTGCGGGGATTTAACCCCTTAAGGAGACATAATGGAGATGATCCTGTTCAGGGATAAAACCCGGGCGCAGCAGGCTGATATTGTCGCAGTTCAGTCACAGGTGGTGTATGGCAGCGTGGGCAACAGTATTGCCGTACCCAATATTCGCCAGCACCAGTTGAATGTGCTGGCGGTGCCAACGGTGCTGTTCAGTAATACGCCGCACTATGACACTTTTTACGGTGGAGTAATCCCTGATGAGTGGTTTAACGGCTACTTGCAGGCGCTGGAAGAGCGTGATGTCCTGCGTGAAGTGAAAGCGGTGACCACCGGGTATATGGGCAGTGCCAGCCAGATAACGCTGTTGGCACAGTGGCTGAAGGCGCTACGGAAAAAACATCCGCAACTGCTGATTCTCGTTGATCCGGTAATAGGTGATACAGACAGCGGTATCTATGTAAAACCAGAAATACCCCAGGCGTATTGTGAGCATCTGTTACCGCTGGCGCAGGGGATCACGCCGAATGTATTTGAGCTGGAAGTATTAAGTGGTAAACCGTGCCGGGATCTGCAAAGTGTCATTGGCGCGGCGCAGGAGCTGCTCTCTGATTCGTTACACTGGGTTGCCATCACCAGTGCACCTGTGGAGGTGGATGACGGGCAAATCCACGTGGTGCTGGTCACGCCCGATGGGGTTACAGTGAGTGGCTATCCACGTGTAGCAACGGATTTGAAAGGGACCGGCGATCTGTTCTGTTCAGAACTGGTGAGCGGCATTATTCAGGGGAAAACACTGGATATGGCGGTACGCGCCGCAGGTGACAGGGTGGTGGACGTAATGGGGTATACGCTGGACAAAGGGTATGACGAGCTGATTTTACCGCCGTGTTAAAACAAAAATGGCGCCTTACGGCGCCATTTTTACATGCGATGAGCTTACTTTTTGATACGGATAACCGGGGTTTCACCCACGGTCACGCTACCAGACAGTTTGATCAGCTCTTTGATTTCGTCCATGTTGGAGATAACCACCGGCGTCAGGGTTGACTTGGCTTTCTCTTCCAGCAGCGGCAGATCAAATTCGATTACCGGGTCGCCAACTTTCACGCGCTGGCCTTCTTCCGCGATGCGTTTGAAACCTTCGCCTTTCAGTTCAACGGTGTCGATACCGAAGTGAACGAACAGCTCAATGCCGCTATCGGATTCGATAGAGAAGGCATGGTTGGTTTCAAAGATTTTGCCGATAGTACCGTCAACCGGAGCTACCATTTTGTTGCCGGTCGGTTTAATAGCAATGCCATCACCAACGATTTTCTCAGCGAAAACGACATCAGGTACATCTTCAATGTTGACGATTTCGCCAGAAAGCGGGGCAACAATCTCAATGGTTCCGGTGTCTTTTTTATCATCAGAAACCAGAGATTTCAGTTTATCGAACAAACCCATGATCTTCTCCTAAGCAGTAATTTGGGCCGCATCTCGTGGATTAGCAGATTGTTTTTTCTTCAATGAACTTGTTAACCAGCGTCATTAACTCGTCCGTTGTCGGTTGAGCAAGAGCCTGCTCTGCTAACACCTTCGCATCTTCGAAGTTCGTGTTACGAATAATCTTCTTAATGCGCGGGATAGAAATGGCACTCATACTGAATTCATCCAGACCCATCCCCAGCAACAGAAGTGTAGCACGTTCGTCGCCAGCAAGCTCACCACACATGCCAGTCCATTTGCCTTCAGCATGAGAAGCATCAATAACTTGCTTGATCAAAGTGAGTACGGACGGTGACATCGGCTGGTAAAGATGTGAAATCATATCATTACCACGGTCAACTGCCAGGGTGTACTGCGTTAAATCATTGGTACCGATACTAAAGAAATCAACTTCTTTGGCCAGGTGACGAGCGATAGTCGCTGCGGCAGGGGTTTCCACCATAACGCCGATTTCAATGCTCTCGTCGAAGGCTTTACCTTCACTACGCAGTTCCTGTTTGTAGATTTCAATCTCTTTTTTCAGCGCACGCACTTCTTCAACAGAGATGATCATCGGGAACATAATGCGCAGTTTGCCGAAAGCAGAGGCGCGCAGGATAGCGCGAACCTGATCGCGAAGGATCTCTTTGCGATCCATAGCAATACGCACAGCGCGCCAGCCAAGGAACGGGTTCTCTTCTTTCGGGAAATTCATGTACGGCAGTTCTTTGTCACCGCCAATGTCCATGGTGCGAACGATAACAGCCTGAGAGCCACAGGCTTCAGCAACCGCTTTGTACGCCTCGAACTGCTCTTCTTCGGTCGGCAGCGCGTCGCGATCCATAAACAGGAATTCGGTACGGTACAGGCCCACACCTTCAGCGCCATTGCGCTCTGCACCTGCGATGTCGCGAACGGTGCCGATGTTAGCGCAGACTTCTACTTGGTGACCATCAAGGGTGATCGCCGGCAGGTCTTTCAGTTTCGCCAGTTCTGCTTTCTCTTCCGCAACCTGAGCCTGCGCAGCACGCAGGGTTTCGATCTCGTCGTCGCTTGGGTTAACGTAAACTTTGTTGTTCACCGCGTCGAGGATCAGGTAGTCGCCGTTTTTCACTTGCGTCGTGACGCTGCCGGTACCCACAATCGCTGGCAGTTCCAGAGAACGGGCCATGATGGACGTGTGAGATGTGCGGCCACCGATATCAGTGATAAAACCGAGCACTTTTTTCAGGTTCAACTGTGCGGTTTCTGACGGGGTCAGATCTGCCGCAACCAGGATAACTTCTTCCTGGATTGCGCTCAGGTCGATAATCGGCATACCCAGAATGTTGCGCAGCAGGCGTTTACCGATGTCACGCACGTCAGCCGCACGCTCTTTCAGGTATTCGTCGTCCAGCTCTTCCAGGGCCGTAGCCTGGCCTTCGATAACTTCATGTGCCGCAGCATCGGCAGTCATGCTCTTATCTTTAATCAGGGCTATGATTTCCTGCTCCAGCTCCTCATCTTCCAGCAGCATAATGTGCCCTTCGAAGATGGCTTCTTTTTCTTCACCGAAAGTTTCACCCGCTTTCGTTTTGATCGCTTCCAGCTGTGCCGATGCTTTGGCACGACCGCTCAGGAAACGCTCAACTTCCTGGTCAACCTTGTCGGCAGAAATTTTCTTCCGGTCGATGACGATCTCGTCTTCTTTCAGCAGCAGTGCTTTGCCGAAAGCGATACCCGGGGATGCTAAAATGCCTGAAATCATAACCCTACCTTTACTTGTGACTGATCTTGAAAAGAACCCGAAAAACTTACTCGAGTTCAGCCATCAGTTTAACCAGATGTTCAACTGCTTTTTGCTCGTCTTCGCCTTCCGCGGTCAGAGTCACAACAGTACCCTGAGTCAGGCCCAGAGTTTGCAGTTTGAACAGGCTTTTCGCGCTGGCGCTTTTGCCGTTGGAAGTCACAGTGATCTCAGAAGAGAAGCCTTTCGCTTCTTTAACAAACTGAGCAGCAGGGCGGGTGTGCAGACCGTTCGGAGCGGTAATGGTAACTTCTTGCTGGAACATTGTATTTCCCCAACTTATAGGTTTAGTGTTGTGGAACTAAAGTCTAGCCTGGCGGTTTGACTTTAGCCTGTATAGTTAGCGCCGGCGTAACGGAACAAGAGACAGAGGTCGTGCCGAGAAAATCCGCTACAGACGCATCCGATCGCTGACGTTTCGTCCGTCATTAAACATTATGCCGCGAAAGCCAGAATTGAACCAAATCATAAAATCGATTCAGCAAGATGAAATCTGACTTCGATTAATTTCGCGCTTCAAAATAAATGTGATGGTTAAATACCAGACCCGGAGGATCCAGGCAATGCCAGGAGGGGTAAAAATTTGACGTACGCCACAAAAAAGCACCTCGATGGGTGCTTTTTTGCGCTAATTTAACAATCTGGCATCACTGTTGCAGCTCTTTCTCAGTGAACAGATCCGCAAACAAAGCGGTGCTCAAATAACGCTCGCCGGAAGAGGGAAGGATAACCACAATATTCTTGTTGGTAAAGGTTTCATCTTCCTGCAACTTCAGTGCGGCAGCCACTGCCGCACCGGAAGAAATACCCGCCAGGATACCTTCTTCTTCCATCAGGCGGCGTGCGGTACTGATGGCTTCTTCATTCGTGATTTTGACAACTTTGTCGATCAGTTTCAAATCCAGGTTACCCGGAATAAACCCTGCGCCAATGCCCTGTATTTTATGCGGACCTGGTTTCAGTTCTTCGCCCGCCAGCGCCTGGGAAATGACCGGCGAATCGGTCGGCTCTACTGCCACAGTGATCAGATCGGTTTTGCCTTTGGTGTTTTTGATATAGCGCGTCACGCCGGTCAGCGTACCGCCGGTACCCACGCCTGAGATAAACACATCCACCTGGCCATCGGTATCTTCCCAGATCTCCGGGCCGGTGGTTTTTTCGTGGATTTCCGGGTTCGCCGGGTTGCTGAATTGCTGTAGCAGCAGATATTTAGCCGGATCGCTGGCGACAATCTCTTCTGCTTTCTGAATCGCGCCTTTCATGCCTTTCGCACCTTCGGTCAACACCAGGTTGGCACCCAGGGCTTTCAGTAACTTACGGCGTTCAATGCTCATGGTTTCCGGCATTGTCAGCGTCAGTTTGTAACCACGCGCTGCCGCCACATAAGCCAGAGCAATACCGGTGTTACCGCTGGTTGGTTCGACCAACTCGACACCCGGCTTCAGTACACCGCGTTTTTCGGCATCCCAAATCATATTGGCACCGATACGGCATTTCACGCTGAAGCTTGGGTTGCGGGACTCGACCTTCGCCAGGATACGTCCGTTACCGATGCGGTTCAGTCGAACCAGCGGCGTATGACCAATAGTCAACGAGTTGTCTTCAAAAATCTTACTCATAGCCCGTCCTTAACTGTATGAAATTTGGGAACCACATCAGCATACGCACTTACTGTTGATGCGGAAGTAAGGAATTCGCATATCTATATGCTGCACCGAAATAATGCTAAGCAGTATGGAATAAGAAACGGAATAATTCCTTCCTTAACGCCAGGCTGCATGTTTGTCGCGGTAACAATCGACCCACATCGCCGTAGCGCCGCACACTGCCACCGGCATTACCACCAGATTCAGCACCGGAATCAGCGTAAACAAGCTCGTCAGCGCGCCGAACTGCATATTCATGGACTTACGCGAACGCAGCGCGAGACGCATCTCTTTGAACGGGACTTTATGGTTGTCGAAGGGGTAATCACAATACTGAATCGCCAGCATCCACGCGCTGAACAGAAACCACAGTACGGGTGCGACGGTTTGCCCAATTCCAGGAATAAAATAGAGGATCAGCAAAAGCGCGGCGCGAGGGAGGTACCAGGCCAGTTTCTGCCATTCACGCTTCATAATACGCGGGATATCTTTCATCACGCCCATGATACCGGCATCGGGTGGTGTGGCGCCGGTCAGTCGCGCTTCCAGTTGCTCAGCCAGCAGGCCATTAAATGGCGCCGCAATCCAGTTGGCGATAGTCGAAAAGAAATACCCAAACACCAGCAGAACCGAGATCACCACAATTGGCCATAACAGATAGCTCAGCCACTGTAACCAGTCCGGCACATGGCTCATCAACGACGGGATCCAGCTATCAAGGCGGGTAAACAGCCACCAGAATGCGCCGCCCAGCAAGATAATGTTCACCAGCAAAGGCAAAATCACGAAACGACGAATGCCCGGCAGCGTGACCAGTTTCCAGCCCTGGGAAAAGTAAAAGACACCACTGCGTACCGCACCTGGGGACGAGGAAATCATAATCTGTCTGTACTCCTTTTATGACAGCAGGAAAAATTGAAGCTTATAATATTCACCTGACGGGGGAAACCCGTTCAGAAATGTTCGAAAAAACAGCAAAAAGCACAATTTAGCGTATCTTTCTGCGGCGAAAGCCCCCCACACACTTGCACTTGAGTTACGGGGCAAATACTCTTAGTGAGTAAAGGTTTGCCGTGGTGGCAAGGTGTTAGAACAACAGAGAATATAATGATGCAGGATTTGCGTCTGATATTAATCATTGTTGGCGCGATCGCCATAATTGCTTTACTGGTTCACGGGTTCTGGACCAGCCGCAAAGAACGTTCATCAATGTTCCGCGATCGCCCAATAAAACGCATGAAGTCGCGACGTGACGACGACGAGTTGTATGACGAGGATGTCGAAGACGACGACGAAGGCGTGGGTGAAGTTCGGGTTCATAAAGTGAACACAGCGCCAAAAGCTGCAAGCGAGCAGGATGCACCGCGTCAGCATCCGCAGCATCAATATCAGCCGCCTTACGCGTCGGCCCAACCGCGCCCGTCTGCGCCTGTGCAGCAACCGCCGGAAGAACCCGCACATCACGCACCGCAGCCCTCTGTTCAGCCGCCGCAACCGGAACGCCGTCCTGTTCAGGCTCCTGTGTTTGAACCCCAACCGGTTCAGCATCAGCACGCTCCGCAGCCTGCCGCTGCGCAATATCAACAACCTGCTGCACCGCAACATCAGCCTCAACATCAGCCGCAGCAGCAGGTTCACACCCCTGCGCCGCAGCCTGAGCCCGAGCCGGTTGTGGAAGCGCCGGTGGAAAAACCGCAGCGTAAAGAAACGGTCATCATTATGAACGTTGCCGCACATCACGGCAGCACTCTGAACGGTGATGTGCTGTTAAACAGCATCCTGCAGGCAGGCTTTAAATTTGGCGATATGAGCATTTTCCATCGTCATCTTAGCCCGGACGGCAGCGGCCCGGCGCTTTTCAGCCTGGCGAACATGGTCAATCCGGGGACGTTTGACGTCGAAATGATGGGTGAAATGACCACGCCGGGTGTCACTATCTTTATGCAGGTGCCTTCTTACGGCGACGAACTGCAAAACTTTAAACTGATGCTGCAATCTGCACAGCATATCGCCGATGAAGTCGGCGGTGTGGTACTGGACGATCAGCGCCGGATGATGACGCCGCAAAAACTGCGTGAATATCAGGACCGTATTCGCGAGGTCAAAGACGCCAACGCGTAACGGGTCCACTCAGATACTTTCCTTCCAGAACCCCCGCCAGTCGGGGGTTTTTTATCATTGATGGTGCGATATGGAATCAATTGAACAACAACTGACTGAACTGCGAACCTCCCTTCGCCATCATGAATATCTGTACCATGTTATGGATGCACCGGAGATCCCGGATGCGGAATACGATCGCCTGATGCGTGAGCTGCGTGAGCTGGAAGCGCAACATCCTGATCTGATTACACCGGACTCGCCCACACAGCGGGTTGGTGCCGCGCCGTTGACAGCGTTCAGCCAGGTACGTCACGAAGTCCCGATGTTGTCGCTCGACAACGTGTTTGATGAAGAGAGCTTTCTGGCGTTTAACAAGCGCGTGCAGGACCGGTTGAAAAGCACTGATGCGCTGATTTACTGCTGCGAACTGAAACTCGATGGCCTGGCGGTCAGCATTTTATACGAAAATGGTGTACTGGTACGTGCTGCAACGCGTGGCGATGGCACGACCGGGGAAGATATCACAACGAACGTCCGCACCATCCGCGCGATCCCATTAAAGCTGCATGGCGACAATATTCCTGCGCGCCTTGAAGTGCGCGGTGAGGTGTTCCTGCCGCAGACCGGCTTTGAAAAAATCAATGACGATGCGCGTCGCACCGGGGCAAAAGTATTTGCTAACCCGCGTAACGCAGCGGCGGGGTCCTTACGCCAGCTCGATCCGCGTATCACCGCAAAACGTCCGCTCACCTTCTTCTGTTATGGCGTCGGCATTCTTGAAGGTGGAGAACTGCCGCGCAGTCATCTGGCGCGTTTGCAACAGTTTAAAGCCTGGGGGCTGCCGGTGAGTGAACGCATACGTCTGTGCGACAGCCCGGAAGCGGTGCTGGCTTTCTACCATCAGGTTGAAGAGGATCGCCCGACGCTGGGTTTTGATATTGATGGCGTAGTGATCAAGGTTGATTCCCTCGATTTGCAGGAGCAACTTGGCTTTGTTGCCCGTGCACCGCGCTGGGCGGTGGCATTCAAATTCCCGGCGCAGGAGCAAATGACCTTTGTGCGCGACGTGGAGTTTCAGGTTGGGCGTACGGGGGCGATCACGCCGGTCGCGCGCCTTGAGCCAGTGCATGTTGCCGGCGTGCTGGTGAGTAACGCCACACTGCACAATGCCGATGAGATTGATCGTCTGGGGTTACGCATTGGCGATAAAGTGGTGATCCGCCGCGCCGGGGATGTTATCCCGCAGGTGGTGAATGTGGTGCTCTCCGAACGACCGGCAGAGACGCGTGAAGTGGTATTCCCGGCGCACTGCCCGGTGTGTGGCTCTGATGTCGAGCGTGTGGAAGGCGAGGCGGTTGCCCGGTGTACGGGCGGGCTGATTTGCGGCGCACAGCGTAAAGAAGCCCTGAAGCATTTTGTCTCCCGCCGTGCGATGGATGTAGACGGCATGGGCGATAAGATTATCGACCAGTTGGTGGAAAAAGAGTATGTACACACGCCCGCTGACTTATTTCGGCTGACAGCCGGGAAACTGACCGGTCTGGATCGCATGGGGCCAAAATCGGCACAAAATGTGGTCAACGCGCTGGAAAAAGCCAAAGAGACGACGTTTGCCCGTTTCCTCTATGCGCTGGGGATTCGTGAAGTCGGTGAAGCCACGGCAGCCGGTCTGGCGGCCTATTTCGGCACGCTGGAGGCGCTGATGGCCGCCTCCGTCGACGAACTGCAAAAAGTCCCGGATGTGGGGGTGGTCGTGGCGAAGCACGTTGATAACTTCTTCAACGAAGAGAGTAACCGTGAGGTTATCCGCCAGCTTGTCGGCGAGGTGGGGATCCACTGGCCTGCACCCGTGGTGGTCAATGCCGAAGAGATCGACAGCCCGTTCGCCGGGAAAACGGTGGTGCTGACCGGTAGTTTGAGTCAGCTCTCCCGTGATGAGGCCAAAGCACGATTAACGGCGCTGGGCGCGAAAGTGGCGGGGAGCGTGTCGAAGAAAACCGATCTGGTGATTGCGGGCGAAGCGGCGGGTTCAAAGTTAGCGAAGGCGCAAGAGCTGGGTATCCCGGTGATTGACGAGGCGGAGATGATCCGCTTACTGGGAGAGTAAATGGAAAAAGAGCAGCTCGTTGAGATCGCCAATACCGTGATGCCTTTCGGGAAATATCAGGGGCGACGGTTAATTGATCTGCCGGAAGAGTACCTGTTGTGGTTCGCCCGCAAAGAGGCGTTTCCCGCCGGGCGTTTGGGAGAATTGCTGCAAATTACGTTGCTGATCAAAACGGAAGGGCTGAGCCATCTGGTTCAGCCCCTGAAACGCCGCTAGGCTTTTGCCGCTTCCTGCGCCAGGCTTTTTTCTGCCTGGCGTTTGTAGCGGCGCGCCAGCACGGCGCAGACCATCAACTGGATCTGATGGAAAATCATCAACGGCAGTACCATCATACCGATCGCCGATGTCGGGAACAGGATGTTGGCCATCGGAATACCATTGGCAAGGCTCTTCTTCGAGCCGCAGAAGACAATGGTAATCTCATCCGCTTTGTTAAAGCCGCCTTTGCGCGCGACCACCATATTTACCACGATCACGATAGCCAGCAATAGCAGACTCGCCACGACGATAAACAGCAGTGAACCGACGCCGACTTTATGCCAGATGCCGTTTACCACCGCTTCACTGAATGCTGAATAAACCACTAACAGAATCGACGTCTGGTCAGTTTTGGAAATCCACTTTTTATGTTTCGCCACCCATGCACCAGTCCACGGGCGAGAGAGGTGCCCCAACACAAAAGGCAGCAACAGTTGCAGCATGATTTTGCCAACCTGTTCGAGACTGCCTTCCGCGCCGTGCAGGTTCATTAGCAGGCCGACCAGTAACGGTGAGAGGAAAATGCCAAGCAGACTGGATGCCGATGCAGAACAGACCGCAGCGGCAACGTTGCCGCCCGCCAGTGACGTAAACGCGATCGCCGACTGTACGGTGGCGGGCAGAATGCACAGATAGAGGAACCCGGTATATAGCTCCTGGCTGACATTCACCGGTGACCACCAGACAAACAGTACGCCGAGCGCCGGGAAGAGGACAAAGGTGCTGCACATGACCCACAGGTGCAAGCGCCAGTGGCTGCCGCCTGCGATAATCGCCTCGCGGGAGAGTTTGGCGCCATGCATAAAAAACAGCAGCGCAATGGCGGCGGTCGTCAGCCATTCAAAAAAGGGCACAAAGCTACCGCGTGCGGGGAAAAACGAGGCCAGCAGAACCGTACAGACCAGCGTGAGGGTGAAAGGATCAAGAACACGAAACAGTTTCATAGGCACTCCTGAAAAACGGTGTTGCTATTGTGCTTTTTCTGCTTTGAGAAATAAAATTGATTTATTGCATCCATTCATGAATTTAACAGATGAATTATTCACTCCGTCAGTTGCGTGTCTTCGTGACCGTTGCCCAGGCCAGAAGTTTTAGCCGGGCAGGGGACATCATTGGGCTCAGTCAGTCCGCCGTCAGTCACAGTGTTAAAGAGCTGGAGCGTCAGACCGGTGTTCGCTTGTTGGATCGCACTACCCGTGAAGTGGTGTTAACAGAAGCCGGCCAGCAACTGGCGATACGTCTTGAACGGTTGTTAGATGAGCTTAGCAGTACGCTACGCGAAGCCGGGCGAGTAGGGCAGCAATTAACCGGTACGGTGCGTGTTGCCGCCAGCCAGACCATTTCTGCACATCTGATCCCGCAATGTATTGCCAGCAGCAATCATCGTTATCCGGAAATCGATTTTGTGTTGCACGATCGACCACAACAGTGGGTACTGGAGAGTATTCGCCAGGGCGAGGTGGATTTTGGCATTGTTATCGATCCGGGGCCGGTCAGCGATCTGCAATGTGAAGAGATCCTTGAGGAGCCATTTTTTCTGCTGTGCCGTCACGATCATCCATGGGCGCAACGTGCTGCTGTGCCGTGGTCAGCGTTAGAGGGGGCGCGGCTGGTGGTACAGGATTATGCGTCGGGAAGCCGTCCGCTGATTGATTCCGCACTGCTGCATTTTGGGGTAAAGGCAATGATTGTGCAGGAGATTGGTCATCCGGCGACGCTTTTTCCGATGGTGGAGGCGGGTATTGGCATCAGTGTGCTGCCTGCATTAGCGCTACCCCTGCCCCAGGGGAGCCAACTGGTGGTAAAACGTCTGGTGCCGGATGTGCAACGGAAAATTATGCTGGTTCGTCGTAAAAATCGTTCGTTATCTGGCGCCGCGCAGGCGTTGTGGGAAGTGGTAAAAGAACAGGCCCGGTGTTTAAACCAGGCCCGTGAGGACGATCCGTTATTTACTCAGACGTAGATATCAATCTGATGATCGTCGGAAGGGGCGTTGACGCCTTCCACTTTTGCCTGTGGCTGCTGTTTAGCTTGTTTCTGCTCGGCTTCTTCTGCCTGCTTACGCTGCAATTGCGCCAGCTGTGCCTGCAGTTGCTCGATTTGAGCCTGAATCAGCTCTTGTTGTTTCTTTTTCTCTTTGGCGCTACCGCTGCCGTTGGCCACATCTTTCAGCTGCTGAGTCAACTTGGTGATCTGTTGAGTGATGCGGGTGATCTGCGCAGCGGTGTCGCTGCTGGCAGGCGATGACTTACCGGTGTTGCTGCTACTGCCTTGTACTGACGGAGTTGTTACTGAGATAGTTGTCATTGAGCTCCCCTTCTTTTTTGCCATAAAACATCATTATCGGCGTAATCAAACAGTTCTTGAGTCGCGGCCACGGAAAGGCCGAACTGTGAGCATCTTATCCGGATATTAAGGATAAATTATGGGTAGATGTTACCGTGCTTACCTCTTGAAAAATATATATTTTTATTCTTGTTGTCATTGTTGATAAGGCATTTAAAAGAAATTCTTTAAATGAAATCTGTGAATTTATATCTGGTGGAAAGGCGGTTTTACGCTTGCAAAAATGCCGGTAACTATTTTGGAAATGAAACGTTGATTGCAGGAACGTAAGACGTCTGTTGATGTTGCAGGCAGAAGCTGGCGGTGGCGTTACGATGCGGCGGGACGTTGGCAAATGCCGGAAAGCAAAAAAGCGCCTTTAGGGCGCTTTTTTACATTGGTGGGTCGTGCAGGATTCGAACCTGCGACCAATTGATTAAAAGTCAACTGCTCTACCAACTGAGCTAACGACCCGAATTGGTGGGTGATGACGGGATCGAACCGCCGACCCCCTCCTTGTAAGGGAGGTGCTCTCCCAGCTGAGCTAATCACCCACTTCGGTACTTCACTGATAAGAATTCGCTGGTGAGAAAGTGGTGGGTGATGACGGGATCGAACCGCCGACCCCCTCCTTGTAAGGGAGGTGCTCTCCCAGCTGAGCTAATCACCCACTTCTCATTCTTATCTACACTGCGGGAACCACAAAAATCGTGGTGGGTGATGACGGGATCGAACCGCCGACCCCCTCCTTGTAAGGGAGGTGCTCTCCCAGCTGAGCTAATCACCCCCGCTGTGTGGAGTCGCATTATAGGGAGAGTTGAAAATGAGTCAACGCATTTTCAAAAGAAATTGTTCGTTCGTCGTAAAATTAGTCAAACCGCTGCGTAATCCGTCGCGAGAGCATGATTTCTAAACAAAATAGTCCGATACACTGCCGATTGCGGCAACAACATTGAGGAATCAGCCCACAGTGATAGAATATTGCCCACTTTCATTTTAGGTAGTGCCGACGGTCGGCATCTTTATCAACGTAAGGCCAATTCATGAAAATCAAAACTCGCTTCGCGCCAAGCCCCACCGGCTATCTGCACGTTGGCGGCGCGCGTACAGCTCTCTATTCCTGGCTATTTGCTCGTCATCACGGCGGTGAGTTTGTGCTGCGTATCGAAGACACCGATCTTGAACGCTCCACTCCGGAAGCAATTGAAGCCATCATGGATGGTATGAACTGGCTGAACCTGGAGTGGGACGAAGGCCCGTACTTCCAGACCAAACGTTTTGATCGCTATAACGCCGTGATTGACGAGATGCTGGAAGCTGGCACCGCATACAAATGCTACTGCTCCAAAGAGCGTCTTGAGCAACTGCGCGAAACGCAGATGGCAAACAATGAAAAACCGCGTTACGACGGCCGCTGCCGCCACGATCACTCCCATCACGCGGACGATGAGCCTTGCGTTGTGCGTTTTGCCAACCCGCAGGACGGTTCCGTGGTGTTCGATGATCAGATCCGTGGCCCGATTGAGTTCAGCAACCTGGAACTTGACGATCTGATTATCCGTCGTACCGATGGATCCCCAACCTACAACTTCTGTGTCGTGGTGGATGATTGGGACATGGAGATCACCCATGTGATCCGTGGCGAAGACCATATCAACAACACGCCGCGCCAGATCAACATCCTGAAAGCGCTGAATGCACCGGTTCCGGTGTACGCGCACGTGTCGATGATCAACGGCGACGACGGTAAAAAACTCTCTAAACGCCACGGCGCGGTCAGCGTGATGCAGTACCGTGACGATGGCTATCTGCCGGAAGCGCTGCTGAACTACCTGGTGCGCCTGGGCTGGTCGAGCGGCGATCAGGAAATCTTCACCCGTGAAGAGATGATCAAACTCTTCTCGCTGGGCGCGGTCAGCAAATCGGCGAGTGCGTTTAACACCGACAAATTGCTGTGGCTGAACCACCACTACATCAACACGCTCGATCCGGAATATGTGGCGACACACCTGCAATGGCACATTGAGCAGGAAAACATCGACACCCACACCGGCCCGCAGCTGTTTGAACTGGTGAAACTGCTGGGCGAACGTTGCAAAACGCTGAAAGAGATGGCGGCAAGCTGTCGCTACTTCTATGAAGAGTTTGACGAGTTTGATGCCGATGCGGCGAAAAAACACCTGCGTCCGGTAGCCCGTCAGCCGCTGGAAGTGGTGCGTGACAAACTCGCGGCGATTACCGAATGGACGGCTGAAAATGTTCATCACGCTATTCAGAGCACAGCCGACGAGCTGGAAGTAGGCATGGGGAAAGTCGGTATGCCGCTGCGTGTTGCTGTGACCGGCGCGGGTCAGTCTCCTGCACTGGACGTGACTGTTCACGCGATTGGTCAGTCCCGCAGCGTGGCGCGAATCAACAAAGCGCTGGCGTTTATTACTGAGCGCGAAAACCAGCAGTAATCGCGCCGTGTGAATGAATAAAAGCCGCCCTCCCTGAAGGCGGCTTTTTTATTACCCGCTATAGCTGACAAGTAACGGGCCGATCAGGCAAACAAAAAACCCGGCAGCGCTAATGCTTACCGGGCTTGTGCAGGTTGCGAAGGTTTAACGCGCAACCACGAAACGTTTGTCGTCGTCCATAAAGGCTTTTTCGCCTGCCGGTGCGACAATCGAACCGAAGTTCATATGACCACGCAGTTTCCAGTTTTCCGGGATATTCCAGGTACGCTGTACATCGGCGTCCACCAGCGGATTGTAATGCTGTAAGTTCGCGCCAATCCCTTTTTCGGTCAGCGCCAGCCAGACCGCATACTGGGCAATACCGGTGCTGTGTTCAGACCATACCGGGAAATTATCGGCATAGGCGGCAAACTGCTCTTGCAACCCTTTCACCACGTTCTGATCTTCGAAAAACAGCACCGAACCGGCCGCTGCGGCAAAGCCGTCGATTTTTTCAGAGGTCGCGTGGAAATTCTCTGCCGGCACGATCTTTCTCAGCTGTTCGCGAGTCAGTTCCCAGAACTGTACGTGTTCGTTGCCCAGCAGGATCAGCGCGCGTGAACTTTGCGAGTTAAATGCAGATGGCGCCTGGCGAATCGCTTCTTTGATGGTTTCAATCACAACGTCTTCTGCAACCGGCAAGTTTTTACCGAGGGCGTAAATGGTTCTGCGTTGTTTCGCCAACGCGATAAAGTTATCTGACATGGCTGCTCCTGAAGTTGACTGTTCAACCGCGGCCGGGGTGGCCTGCGGAAACAAAGCGCTAAAAATTTTCTGCAACGGGTTCATGTTCGCCTGATCCTGGTTGTGATATCGCCCCTTACGGGGCGATGTTTTTATTTGCTCAGTACTGCGGTCATATACACGCCGTTGTCGCTACGGGCGCTGGTGATTTTGTAAGAGGCATTCGCCTGTTCTGCCTGAGCGGCGATTTTTGCTTCAGCCGCGCTAAGGGTGGAAGCGCTGGCGCTGATGCTTTGTGCAAAAGAACCAAAAGAGAGAGTAGAAAGTGCAGCAACTGCAACGAAAGTTTTGACGAATTTCATGGTCGTAATCCTGTTCAGTTTTGTTTGAGAAGGGCGGTGTTGCCCTGATGTGATAAATCATAAGCCTGCAAATTGCTGATAAAAAGCGGAACAATTTGCGGATAAAGTTCAAAAAAATAGAACAAGAGTGGTGAGGGGAATGTACTTAAAAAGCGGGGAAGCACCCTGCCGCCAACCGGAGAGGGCAGGGAGACATGTCCTCAGACAGCGAGCCAGCGCCGCCAGATAAAACGCAACACAAAGAACTCAACGCAACCGAGCAGCAAAAACCACAGGCAGTAGATCAGGGTATAAAGCTGATTGAGATCCAGCAGGTGGAAGCGCTGCACCAGACTTTGCGCCAGTTGCAACCCCGGTGTGGGCGCGGGAAGCAGCAACACAGAGATAAAAGCCATCAGCAAGATGCCGGCAAGGGTGAACAGCGATTCTAAGGGGTGTTTCATAAGCGTCTGTTGGTGGTGAAAAGCCGCATTGTCGGGGAAAGCTGGCCTGAGCGCAACGTTCCCCGACGGGTAATCAGGCCACCACGAAGCGGTCAACCAGTGTCGCCATGGTTTCGGACTGATGATCCAGCATCTGGCTGGCGCTGGCGGCACTTGCCACCAGACCGGCGTTTTGCTGCGTGACCTGCTCCAACTGGTTCAGCGCCTGATGCACTTGTGAAACGCCCAACGATTGTTCACTGGCCGCACGGGCAATATCGCTGATAAATGCCAGCATCTGGCCAGTATTGGCCTTCGCCGCTTGCAATGCGCGATCGGAGGACTGCACCAGCGTTACCCCCTGCTGGATCTGCTCCATATTTTTCGTGACCAGTTCGCGGATCTGGTGCGCGTCGTTGGCACAGCGTTGGGACAGATTACGCACTTCGCTTGCCACCACTGCAAAACCTTTGCCCATCTCTCCGGCACGCGCGGCTTCTACTGCGGCGTTCAACGCCAGCAGGTTGGTCTGGAAGGAGATTTCGTCAATCGAACTGACAATACTGGAGATCTGCTCGCTGGAGGCGCGGATGGCGCTCATGCTCAGGTTCGCTTCACCCGCTACGCGACTTGCTTCCTGCACCTGTTTCTCCATCTCTTCGGTCAGTTTTTTCGCTTCGTTGGCGTTATCCGCCGTCTGGTTCACCGCGGTGGCGATTTGCTCCATGCTGGCCGCCGTTTCCACCAGCGACGCAGCCTGTTCATCTGTGCGGGATGCTAAATCCTGATTACCGCCGGCAATCTCAGAACTGGCACCGCGCAGCACATTCGCCCCGTGCTTAATTTCGCTCACAATATGCTGAATATTCTCAATGGCCTGGTTGTAAGCGCGGTTAAGCAGAGAGAGTTCATCGGTGCCGGGAACTTCCAGCCGCTGGGTCAGGTCACCATTCATCCCTTTAATGGTGGAGAGCGACGTATGTAATTGGCGATGAATGCTGCTGGCGACCAGCAAGGCGAAAAACAGCGCCACAACCAGTGCCGCAACGCTGATAACGGCAAAGATTGTCACCTCGCGCCAGGCTTTATTCGCCAGCGTTTGTGCTGTTTGCAGCAGTGTATTGGCAGAGGCATCTTCAACGGATTTCAGCACCGTAATGCGCTCCGTCTGCGCTTTGAACCAGTCGGCTGGCGCAATGCCAAAGCCGCCCTCTGTCGCACGATCAATCGCATGCTGGCGAAGTTCCAGCGCATGTGTTGCCTGTGGCGTTTGCAGTTGTGTCGCAAGCGTAGCATTGACTTCCGCCGTGCTAAAAGCGCGCGTAGCAGCCAGCCATGCCTGCTGTTTACCCACCACTTCATTAAGCTGGCGGAACTGCCCATCGTTAAAACGATCGGCAGAAAAGACGTTCGACATCAGTGCACGTTCAACGCCGGTTTGTTCTTTGGCGTTCAGCACGCTGTAGTACGCCGCCAGCTGGTTGACGATATCGCCATTGTCGGTGAGCTGGCTGATGCCTCCCACCACATTGAGTAAATCGTTGATGATTGTGCTGTACCACACCAGTGACTCGCTGCCGCTTACACTCTGACTACGGACCTGCTGGCGGAACGCCTCCAGCCCTTGTTGGTGTTGCTGGAATTGGTCCAGCGCGTGTCGGATATCGCGATTGGCATCGCGTACCTGCGACTGTTTAAGCGCGTCCGCAAACTGGCTAATCGCCTGTGCTGACAAGGGATACTGTGCTGATAATTCAGTGGAAAATTGCTGGCCCTTACTGCCTAAATAACCGGCACTCATGCCACGCTCTTTTTGTAATTCCTGAATCACATTACCGGCGTTTTTCGCCAGCTCCGTCAAAGAGATGATGGTGCGCATTTGTTGACCCGTTTCCACACGGGACAGGATGCCGCTGGTTGCCAGCCAGATCAACGCAAACAATAGCGGCAGTAGCGCCAGTAATAATTTTGCTTTCATGGAAAAACGGTAAATCCAATTCATAAATATGCCTCATGTTTGCTGTTGCTCATATTTGTTATCGGAATAGAGGCTGACGCCTTTATTTTAACGTAAGGCTTGTTGATATTTATCAATTCTGCTGATGAGTTCTTACTCCTTTGTGGGTATTATTTATGGCGAAAGAAAAGCTTATTAAAAATAAGCTTTTCTTTATATCTCTGATTAATCACAGAGAATAATCTGGCAGTGAGAAATTAAAGCATTATTATCCCGCTGCCCAGATTTCCGTATGTTTTTGCACTAAACCCATTAACGATCCTCCGTTAGCGACAAACTCGCGCATTTGCTGTGCTTCGCTTTTGCCACGCTTTATCACATTAGCCAGTTCATCCAGTGCGCTACCGGCATGGAGCTTATCGGCCCAGGGTACAAGCTTATCCAGCAACTGTGCCAGTGAGTCAGCAATGGTGCACTGCTCGCCGCTATGCACATCGGTTAGGATGCCGTCCAGACCAAAGCGGCAAGCCTGAAAGCGATTGAATTTATACAATAAGTAATCCCGCTCCTGATGTTTAAACGGTCGCTCGGCCAGCAACCAGTGCGCCAGCGCCTGAATAAACCCGGCGACATTGATCGCATGTGAAAGCGTGAGCGGGGTATCCATCACCCGCACTTCGACCGTACCAAAATGTGGGCTGGGGCGAATGTCCCAATGCAGGTCTTTAATGCTTTCAATCATTGACGTGTAGCTTAAGCGGCGAAACAATCCTTCAAACTCCTGCCAGTTGCTGACCCACGGCGCATGGCCATTATCCGGGAAGGCGGAAAAGATATTCAGCCGTGATGACGCAAAGCGGGTATCCGTGCCCTGCATATAAGGCGAGGCGGCACCAAGCGCAATAAAGTGCGGCACGAAGCGGGAAAGGCCATGCAATAAATAGATGGCGTCATCGCCACTCTGGCAGCCAATATGCACATGTTGACCAAAGACCGTGGCCTGTTGCACCAGATAACCGAACATCTCCAGCGTATGGTGATAACGCTCGTCGTTGCATACCTCCTGGCGCTGCCATTTCTGGAAAGGGTGCGTCCCGCCGCCGCAAATTTGCAGATGGTGATCCGCCGCTGCCTGCAAAATCACCGACTGCATGGCGGAGAACTGGTGCGTCGCCTGGCTGATATCCCGGCATACGCCAGTGGCGATTTCCAGCATGCTTTCGGTAATATCGTGTTTCACTTCGCCTGCAGTGATCTGATTTTGTACCGCCGCGATAAGCCGGGAAGAGTCCTGGCTTAAATCGTAGCCAGGCGGGTTAACCACCTGTAATTCCAGTTCAATACCCAGCGTAAATGCATCAGAAACATGAAAATCGGGTAATGGCATAACACTCCCTTACGCAATGTGTTTTCTTTATTATGGAAGTGAATGTCCATTCCTTCCTCCTGCGATTGTCAGTGATTTTTCGACATGTTCGGGATCGGATGAATAGCGACGTCGTTTTGTCTCACCACGAAAAGCGATAATAAAAACGCGGCGGTAAAATATATCGTCGGCTATCAACTCGTGACTCACTATAAAAATGCCGCGTTACTGTGAAATAACGGCGAAGCCGTGCATCGCATCATCTTTTCTGGAGTAACCGGATTTTCTTATCAGCAAAATTGCTCCAGTTGCCCGCGAAGGACTTCCACGCCAGGGGCGATGGCATCCGGGTTGATGGCGTGAAACCCCATACGGAAGAAGTTATCCGGTGGTGCATCTTGCAGAAAATGGCGCGCGCCAGGCTCAATCAATACACCGGCATGGGCCGCGCGCCAGGTTAACTGCTGCGTGCTTATCTGCTCCGGTGTGCGTAGCCAGAAGGCGTTGGCATGTTCACTGCCTGGCATCATCTCGCAGGCAGGCAGGAAAGTGCGTAACGCATTATGCAGGCAATCCCAGCGACGGGCGGAGTCTTCGTGGTAGCGTCGCAGATGGGTTTCGTAATGGCCTTGCGCCAGAAAATGGGCCATCTGATATTGAATATTGGTTGGCGGATGGCGATAGACCAGCCGGCGCAGGGCGCGCGCCTCATCAATGATTTCCGGGGCGGCAACCATATACCCCAGCCGCAAACCCGGCGACAGTGCTTTTGACAGGCTGCTGACATAAATCACTCGCCCACTGCGATCGCTGGCTTTTAACGCGGGCAGCGGGTTTTGCATAAAGTTACTTTCTGAGTCGTAATCATCTTCAATTACCACTGCATCGTGGCGGGTGGCGTAATCGAGCAATTCAGTGCGACGGGCTTTACTCATGGTGACGCCGGTCGGCACCTGGTGCCCAGGTGTGACGTAGTAGTAATCACACGGCGTCTCATTGAGCACCAGTCCTTCGCTGTCGACGGGGTGCGGCACAATCTGCGTATCGCTTAATAAGAAGGTATTAATCGCTTCGCGGAAGCTGGGGTTCTCCACCGCAACGCGGGTGGTGCGCGACATTAACAGGCGCGTCAACAGATAGAGCGCATTTTGCGAGCCCAGCGTAATCAGGATCTCATCGGGTGCAGCGACAATGCCGCGTTTGGGCAGTACGCGAGTGCGGATCTGCTCAATCAACATCGGCACATCCTGATCAATATGATCAATCACCCATGCCGGATCGCGCACACCACCGTGTAGCCAGTTTGCCGCTGCGCGCCAGGTGGCAAGCGGAAACTGCTGGGTATAGGGCTGACCATAAATAAACGGGTAACGGTAGTGCATCCAGCCAGCGGGTTTAAGGATTGATTCCTGCTGACTGGGGGTAATTTTCAGGCGGCTGCCCCAGTGTGGTGCACTGCTTTCGCATTCGGGTGCAGGCTGTGCAGTATTTTGCCCACAGCTGTAGTAATCCGGGTGCAGGTAGTATCCGCTGCGTGGGCGGCTGACGAGGTAGCCTTCGTTCACCAGGCTTTCGAACACCAGCGCAGTGGTATTACGCGATACATTGAGCTGGCTGGCGAGCTGTCGGCATGAAGGCAGCGGGGTATCTGCCGGGAAAATACCGCTCAGAATCGCATTAATCAGCGATTCGCGAACCTGCTCTTGCAACCCACGTTGGCCGTCAAAATTTACGTTCAGTAGATGACGAATCATGCTGTGCTCCTCCGGATATATCGCTATACAGGGTCGAGCAAATTCCATACCAGCTTCGGTGCATCTGACACAACCATTCACAAAAACTGGCTCTATTCAGAAAAGCGCAAGCCTCCCTATTGTAAAAACGCAGTCACAAAAACCGGACGACTCACTGTTTCGGCATATATCTTGCAACGCTTCCAGCACACCCGGGATATACCGGTCTGGCACATTAAATAAGGGTGGAAAGATGAAAAAAGTATTCGGCAAATATTGTCTTGCAGCCATGATGGCCCTGGCATTTTCTTTACACGCAGTGGCAGCAGATTTACCCGAAATCGAAAAGTCCGGCACCATGAAAGTCGCGACTGAAGATGATTATGCACCGTTTAACTTTATGAATAACGGCCAGACGGACGGTTTTAACAAAGACATGCTTGAAGAATTACGCAAATACGCGAAATTCAACATCAACCAAAGTATTTTACCGTGGACCGGCTTACTCGCCGCGGTTTCAACCGGCCAGTATGATATGGCCTTAACCGGTGCGGTCATTACCGATGAACGCCTCAATGTGTTTAATTTCACGCCGCCCTGGGCCTCTGCGCAGCATTATTTTGTTAAGCGCGCTGATGATAAAACATTAAATACCATTGCCGATTTGAGCGGTAAAAAAGTGGGCGTGCAGGCGGGCAGTGCATTGCTGGCGCGTTTACCGGAACTGAAAGCGATGCTGGAAAAAGTCGGCGGTAAATTGGGTCCGGTGGTGGAGTATCAATCCTACCCGGAAGCCTACGCCGATCTGGCGAATAAACGCGTCGACTATGTGATCAACGTGGTTATCTCGGTTAACGATCTGGTGAAAGCCAAGCCGAAGGTCTTTGCCAAAGGTCTGGCGGTATCCGGCCCCGGTTATATGGCATGGCCCATCCCGAAAAACGCCCCGGAACTGCTGAAATTTATGACCGGGTTTATGAACCATATGACCGAAACCGGCAAACTGGCCGAGTTGCAGAAAAAATGGTTCGGCGAGACTTATGAACTGCCGAAAGAGCCGATCACCAGCGCCGATCAGTTCCACAAGTTAGCCGGTCTGTAAGTGTCACGCGGCGGGCGACCGCCGCTCGTTTTAAACAGGAGGGAACATGGACTTAATTTCATGGCAACTGTTGATTGAAGGCGCATGGACGACCCTCTGGATCTCTGGCGTGGCGATTGCGTTCGGGGTGGTTATCGGTCTGGTTATCGCCTTTATCCGTATGATGAAAATCCCGTTCGTTGACCAGTTGCTGGTGGTTTACATCAGTCTGGCGCGGGCAACGCCACTGGTTACGCTGGTACTGTTTCTGTTTTTATCCCTGCCGACGCTCGGCATTAACCTGGATAAAACGCTGGCGGCGATTGTCGCCCTGACACTCAACACTTCTGCGTTTAACGCCGAAATCTGGCGTAACGCCTTCCGCAATTTTCCCCGCGAACAGCGGGAAGCCGCTGAATCCGTCGGTATGCGCCGCTGGACCTATTTCCGGCAAATTATGCTGCCACAGATGTGGATAGAGAGTCTGCCTGCGCTGGTAAACGAGATGTCGTTTCTGATCAAAGGCAGCCCGGCGATTGCCGTTATCGGCGTGGTGGATCTGACGCGCGTCACTAACCGTATCTCATCGGTGACGTACGAACCGTTGTCGCCGATCCTCGCTGCGGGTCTGTTGTACGTCATTATTATCGGCCTGCTGCTGAAGTTGCAGGGGATGGCGGAACGTAAAGCGAAGCGCCTGGCGCGATAAGAGACGGAGGAGTTATGAATCAGTGGGGAATTATCTGGGCAGCGCGGGAAAGCTTTTTTAATGGCCTGCTATCAACACTTGAACTGTTTATTATTGCCGCCGTTGTGGGGTTATTGATTGGCGTATTACTGTGTTACGTCATGGAATATCAAAACCGCTTTATTAATCGCCTGATTATCGCTTTTGTCAGCCTGATGCGCGCCGTGCCTTTTTTGATTCTGGCCTATTTGCTTTATTACGGTTTGCCGCAACTGGGGATCAGTATGGAGGCCTGGACGGCGGGACTCTTATCACTGGTGATTTATCATGGCGCTTATTTCTTCGAAATATTGCGTAGCCAGCGGCGGATCTTCTCCGCAGGCTATATTGAAGCCGCGGTATCGCAGGGGTTCTCGCGTTATAAAATATTCCGACGCATTGTATTGCCAAATATTTTTTCCTCTGCGCTGCCGCTGATGGGAAACCAGCTGATTATTTGCCTGAAAGACACAGCATTTCTGTGCATTATTACCGTGCAGGAGATCACCGCCGCCGCGAATAGTGTGCAGTCGACTTACTTTATTCCGTTTAACGCCTTTATTGTCGCCATTGCGCTGTACTGGGGGATCAGCATTCTGCTGGAGTTGCTGATTAAGCGGTTAAGTCATTACGGAGCGAAAAGAGGAATGACCCATGCCTGAAGCAAGCGCGGTTAGCATTAAAAACCTGTCCAAGCAGTTTGATAACATCGAAGTGCTGCGGGATATCAACCTGACGGTGGAAAAAGGCACGGTGGTCAGCATCCTCGGGTCGTCCGGTTCCGGTAAATCGACGCTGTTGCGCTGCATGAACTGGCTGGAACAACCGGATCGCGGGGAAGTGCGCATCAGCGGTCAGCGCATCGGGGTGGACGAAAAAACCGGCAAAGCGATGTCGCACAAAGATCTCTCCCACATTCGTGAACGGGTGGGGATGGTGTTCCAGAGCTTTAACCTGTGGCCGCATTTAACGGTGTTGCAAAATGTCACCGAAGCGCTGGTGCACGTCAAGGGAATGAAGCGCGCGATGGCGAACGAAATTGCGCACCGGCAACTGGAAAAGGTTGGCATGAGTCATAAAGAAGCGGTCTACCCGATAACGCTTTCCGGCGGTCAGAAGCAGCGCGTGGCGATTGCCCGCTCGCTGGCCATGTCGCCAGAGGTGATCCTGTTTGATGAACCCACTTCAGCGCTCGATCCGGAGCTGGTTAATGAAGTGCTGGGCGTGATGAAGGATCTGGCCGCGGAAGGCTACACCATGGTGGTGGTCACGCATGAAATGGATTTTGCCCGCCAGGTCTCTGATGAGGTGGTATTTCTGGAGAAAGGCCTGTTGATTGAAAAAGCCCCGCCGGAAAAATTTTTCACTGCTCCGGACTCAGATAGGGTACGCAAGTTTTTACAGTCCAGCCGCTAAGGTAATGTTCAGGATGGCGCAGCCCGTTGACCTCCAATGAGAGTCGTAACGGGCTGCTGTCGTCAGCAAGCTCAGTGAAGCGAGCGTTCTCCGTTTTGCAATTTACGCATAATGAATTTTATCCGCTCCCCTTCGCTTATAAAGGCGGCATTTAACCCATTACGCTGTAATTGAGAGATATGTTCTTTTGTCAGACCCACATCGTTGACCGCGCGTTCATATTCTGAACGGAGGGTGACACCTTCGACAAAAGGATCATCTGTATTAAGTGTGGCAATAATGCCGTAATCAAGGAACGTTTTCACCGGGTGGTTAGCGAGATCGTTAACGGCATTGGTTTGCAGATTTGATGTCAGGCAACATTCAACAGCAATGCCCCAATTCGCCATATACTCCAGCAACCAGGGATCGTTAACTGCCTGCACGCCATGGCCGATCCGTTCGGCTCCCAGCAGTTTGATGGCATCCCGTATGCTTTCGGGACCGGCTGCTTCTCCGGCATGTACCGTCACCCGGAAGCCTTTATCCCGGGCTTTGGTAAAATGTTCGGTGAATAAGCGACAGGGAAAGTTACGTTCATCTCCTGCCAAATCCACACCGCTAATGTCGTCTCTGTAAGTCAGCAGGGCGTTCAGTTCCGCCATACAGCTATCCACTCCCCAGGTGCGGCTTAAGATACCGATAAGGTTGATACCCACGGAAAATTCGGCCATGCCCTCACGTACGCCATCAATGACGGATTGCACCACGCCTTCCAGCGGTAAATTAAACGCTTTTGCCATATAGTAGGGGGAAAAACGCAGTTCCGCGTAGTCAAGACCTTCAGCAAAAGCGCTATAAACATTTTGCCTGGCGATAAAATGGCAGGCTTCCAGCGACCCTAACACACTGACGCCAATATCGAGTTTCGCCAAAAAGGAGAGCAGGTCGGGTTGATTATCCGTCACCTGTACATAAGGGCGAAGTTCTTCAGGATCGAAGGTGGGTAAATCCACACCATATTTTTGAGCCAGCATAATGATCGTATTGATGTCGATATTGCCATCAAGATGCCGGTGCAGATCCACTAAGGGGAATTTTTTTAGCAACATCTGAACGCCTTTTTAGAATTATCGTATGCAACAAAAGTGGCAGATTTAACACTGCCACCTCCGGGAAAACTAACGTAAAAATGTCATGACATAATTGCCCATATGACCACCAAGATAGACACCAACGACACCCATGACGCCGGGTAAATACGGTGGTGCCGGGATCGGTAATTTAATCAGCGTAAAAATAGCCCCCACAATGATACCGGCAATGGTGGCCAGTAAAGCATCCATGATTACTCCTTAACTAACTGTTCACGAATTGTTTGGTAATAGTCATCATCAATAATGAATTTCCGCATAAGTAATGCGACCACTAAATGAAATACCCCTGGGATAATTGTCATCATTAAAGAAATAGCGGCCAGGGAAGAGTCCGGTTGTGTTTCACCTGGTGTGTAGCTTGCGTAACTCAGAATATAACCCACCAGACCACCAGCCACACCCATTCCCAGTTTTTGGAAGAATAAGATCCCGCCAAATGCCAGCCCTGATACACGTTCTTTATTTTTAACCTCACCGTAATCTACAGCTTCAGCAATCGAAGCCCAATATACCGGTAGTTGCATATCGGCCAGGAAGGTAATAATAAAGTAGAAGATGAACGCCAGGATAACGGCGTCTCTGCCGACGGCCATAAACATGATAACGCTAAAGACGAACGTCGCAATTTGTGAAAGCCTGAACATGGTGAGCTTGTTCATTCGTTTTGCTGCGAAATTCGCGCCGAACATAGAAAGCACAGAAGCAATGACACCGGTGGTCAGGAACCAGGGAATTAGCGCATCACCACCATTCAGGTAATACTTGGCGTAATAGGCGGCAACCGCACTGCGCACGGAGCCTCCTAGCATAATCACCAGAATAACAACGCCAAGAATCATCCACTGATCATTTTTCAGCAGTGAGCGAAGTTGTTGGAAAAAAGGGATGCGACTTGGCGTATGAATGATTCTTTCTTTGATGGTGAAGAAACAGTAAAGACATAACAATGCGCCAAGTGCTCCCATTGCTCCCATTGCGATTTGGTATCCGTTTGCCAGGTTCCCCTGTCCCAGTTTTACCGCCGCCACTGGCACAATAATTGAGACGAGGAACATCCCGATTTTGGTCATCACAAATCGGTACGTATTGGCGCTCAGACGTTCCCGACTGTCATCGGTAATGACGCCAATGACCGAGATGTACGGAATCGCAATAAACGTATAAGCAAGCGTGAGCAGAATGTAGGTGGCATAGGCCCAGATCAATTTTCCGAGATAGCTGAAATCCGGAGTAATAAACATTAACAGGATCGTTATGCCGAACGGAATGGCGAAAATCAGGAGATAAGGTCGGTAACGACCCCACCGGCTTTGCGTTTTATCGGTAATGATGCCAATCATCGGGTCGATAATCGCGTCCAGAATTCTCACTGCCAGTAACAGCAGCCCAACGTCTGCTGCTTTTAGCTGAAAAATATCCGTATAGAAATAGGCAACAATCAATTGCATGGACATCATGACAATTGAAATTGCCATATCACCGGCACCAAACCCAATTTTTTCTTGAATGGTTAGTTTCATGAAAACCTCGGTGGTAATGCAGTGGGTACATCAGTACCCACGTTTCAGGTTGGTTTGCTTCAGAATGAGTAAGTTACGCCGGTACGGTAGAGCGCCTGACGGTTACTGGAGGTTTTGTCCGGACCTTTTTCATCAGCAATACTGAAGTAAGGGAACCAGGAACCCCACTGATAACCAATACGGGCGGTTACACGGTAGTTTTTGTTGCCGTTATTCCAGGTCAGATACTCGTTATCGTTGTAGGTAACATTCAATTGGTACTGGAAATTAGTGCCTTCCGGACGATAATCCAGCCACCAGTCATAACGGATATTATTGCGATCGGTGTTACCGTAAGAGCGGGATTTAGCCGTCGCTTTATCCATGTCATAGCGGAAACGGAATGATGTACGCCATACTTTGCTAAAGTTATAACCCGCTGTTACGCCATACTCGTAGGTGCTCCAGTATTCGCTGGAATCCAGCCAGAACATAGGTTCGAGCCAGAATTTTTTATCTTCTAATGGGTTAAATCGATACATCACAGAAAAACCGTGACCGTTGTTATTAAATTGTGATGGATCCCAGGTATTTTTAGCACCTTCTTTTGAGTTATAACGCAGCTCGCCAATCATGCCGAAGCCATTTTTGAAAAACATCCCCATCTGCACGCGGTCATTATAGTTATGGGACTTGCCATAATATTCATTCTGCCAGTTGATATAGCCATGTGGAGCTTCCGCATGCACCAGAGGAGCCATCAGTACGATAGATGATAATAAATAGATGTTTTTCATGTTCATAATAAATATCCTGTTTTATGCTGTGATGTCTGAAAGAAAAATATTGCGCAATGCAGTGCTTATTTCAGACAAAACAAATCCTTCAAAAAATGTTGTCATCATTTTTTGTCTTTACTTTGGAGACGAGTGATAGACATTCTCAATATACTTTTCTGTATTTTCTCCTTGGCCACTGATTTTATTGTCGGTTATCTAAAAATACTTACTGGGTGACGACTGACTTTATTTCTGATTCCAAGCTAACAAACATCTGGTGTAGACCAAAGAGGCAATTGATGAATTTGTGAACACGATCATGTTATCAACTTGACATGCTAGTGATATTTGTATATCCATTTGAATTTAAAGGAATGTAAGGAATTAAGTGTGATATTGATTACACTTTTTAACTCCATAGATTGTTACTATTTCATTCAGGTAGTATTCATTGGTGTAGACCAGAAAGGTAAAAAAAATGAAAAACGAAAAGCAGACCGAAAATCTCAGCGCAGATGGACAAAGTAAATACAAGAAAATCATAGACATAATGATAGAAAAGATTGTTTCGGGGCAGTGGGCGGCTGAGTATGTCATCCCCTCCGAACGCGAATTGGCAGAAGTGTTTGGCGTAAACAGGATTACCGTTCGTAAAGCCATCGCGCATTTGAAGCAGCGTGGTTATTTGCACAGCGCGGCGAAACAAGGGAACTATGTTTTGCCTCCACGCAGTCATGATTCGCATCTGCTTTATAGCTTTAGCGACGATATTAAGCGTAACGGTGGATGTCCTGGGCAGGCAGTACTTGAGTTTGGCCATGTTCCTGTCAGCGAAGTCATAAGGACAAACCTGCAAATGCCGCTTTCAACACAAACCGTGTTGAAAATTAAAAGAATACGTTTTTCGGATACCACCCCAATGGGGATACAGACGTCTTATCTCAAGCTCAAACCCGGTCAGGAAATTGAGCAGAAAGAGCTGGAAGAAAGGGGGTCTCTCTATCATTTACTGGAAGAGAAATACGGTATCGAAATGGTAGAGGCGTATGAGTCGATCGGCGCCCGATTACCGTCAGTAGCCGAACGGCAGCATCTGGAGATAGGGAGCAACGAAGTGGTGCTCACCTCTTCACGCATTACCTACGCCAGTGACAGAAAGCCCATTGAATATGTAGAAATGATTTATCCGACCAGTCGTTACGTTTACCAGTTGAAGGTGAGTAAGGACACATTTGAATATTAAAGGAGCATTTAATGCGTCAGAACGGGCAAAATTATGAGCAAAAGGTCTTAGGAGCACTGGCTTGTGCGGGTATGGGAGATGCGCTTGGCGCGGCGACAGAACTGTACAGCATCGATGAGATAATCCAACACTATCAGGGGTTTATTTCTGATTTTCAGACACCGCCGGAGGACACTTTTGCCGGTTCTCTGGGCGGTGTGTCGGGATTGATTACCGATGACGCCAGCCAAATGTACGTTTTTGCTGAAGGGTTAATTAAAACAGGAAAAGCAAACTTTGACACTCAGGCCTGGACCGAATGTCTGTTGCGTTGGGCTTCTATGGAGCCCTATGCAAACTATAAAGGTCCCACAACTGAACAGGTTGTTAAGGCGTTAAAAGAAGGAAAACCCACTAACACCATCGGAAGGATTGGCACATCATCGCGGCAGGCACCTAACGTAGGGACAACGAACGGTGCAGCAATGCGCGTTGCCCCGGCGGGATTGGTTTGGCCGGGTCAGCCAGAGAAAGCGTGTGAGCTGGCGTTTGCTACCTGCCTGCCTTCTCACGATACCAATATTGCTATTGCCAGCGCTTGCGCAATTGCGTCAGGTGTATCCAGCGCAATGATGGCAAATGCGACAGTGGATAGCATTCTTGCCAGTGCACTCCATGGTGCTGAGTATGGCGAACAGCTGGCAGCAGAACGCGCCAGAGTGGTTGCCGGGCCAAAAATTGGAAAACGTCTACAGCTTGCATTGGACATCGCGCAAAGCAACAGTCAGTTGGAACCTTTCTTGCGCGAACTGGAAGGTTTTGTCGGTAACTCGGTCAATGCTCATGAGTCCGTTCCTTCTGCGATTGCCATCTTTGCGTTCTGTCAGGGGGATCCGTGGCAGACGATCCACGCGGCAGCAAACGCAGGAAATGATACGGACAGTATTGCAACAATGGCAGGCGCGATGGCCGGAGCCTATAAAGGCTTTTCTGCTCTTCCGCCCGATAAATATCAATTTTTCTATCAGGTAAATAAAAAAGATTTTGATGTGGAACGTATTGCCAGAGAATTAAGCACCCTCTGTTAATTAAGAGGAGTCATCGGAATGAAAACCAGCGAAACGCAGGACGCGGCATCTGCAATTATGCCGCTGACTGCCACACGAGAAGAAGTATCAGCAATTGCACGCTATATTAAACATTGCGATATTAAGATTATTGAAGAAGGTGCTGTTGCGTGTATTAATGCGGGAAAAATCCGTCAGGTATTGTTAATCGGTTCCGGTGACTCCTATGCTCTGGCATTGCTGTATGCTGCACTTATTAACAGAATAACATCGCTGCCTGCTCGTGCTCTTCAGTCATATGAATTTGTCAGCGAACACACCGAATATCTTGATGATTCGTGGTTGGTGGTTGTATTAAGTGCCAGTGGTCGGGCATCGCCTGTTGTCGATGCCTTGATAAAAGCACAACATACAAATGCACAGGTTGTTGGTATCACTAATAATAGTGACAGCCTGTTTGCGACTCAGGTGAAAAAATTGTTGGTAACGCAGGCAACAAAGAAAGGCATGCCCACGCAAAGCACGCTGGCAATGGCGATTTTTCTTGAGGCGATTATCTGCATATTACAACCGGAATATGATAAACAATACTGGCCGCAATTTCGTAAGTTCTGCTTTTATGCGAAATACCTTCCTGATATTGCGCGACTTTCAGGAAGTGACCAGATGTTATCGCATCTGTTTACGAAACGGGTCACTCTCTTAGGTAGTGGAGGGAACCTCGGCCTGGCAACGATGCTGTCTAACCTGTTGTGGTGTGGCCCGCAAGTGGCCAGCCAGGCACTGGCGCTTGAAGAGTATGAACATGCTTTACGTCTGAACCAGGCCGGGGCACAAGATCTGGTCATTATATTTAACTGTACCGGTAGCCCTGGTGTGCTTGCCTGGCATATAAAGCAGCAGTTAATAAAAAAGAATGCCACAGTGTTACATGTGGATAATCAATTACTCAGTTATATATTTAGTGGTCATTACACCGCTTTTTCCAGCCACGAGGATTGCCATTTTTACGCAATGCTTGCCATATTCAGTTTTATTATCTCTGCAACAGAGAAGTATCTGTCATGCGGAGGTGAAAGGATTTCGCAGGAGTAAATTAAATGAAAACGTTTGATGTTGTTGCGGTGGGAAGTGGAACCGTAGATCTTATCTTTCGTGTACCTCGTTTGCCCGGAAATGACGATAAAGTCATTGGAAAAAAAGTTGCGGAACTTATCGGTGGTACGGTCGCAAACTCCGCATGTGTAATGGGAAAACTGGGATTGCGTGTTACGTCATTATCTACCGCGGGTGATGATTACTATGCACAAGCGATTATTGATGATTTTCATAGAAATGGTGTGGATACACGCTTTATTTTACGTAAGCCTGGTGTGGCTGCAAATATGGCCATTATTTTTCTCGATGATTCAGGTGAAAAGGCTCTGGTGTATGCGCCGAATGATGAAACGGAAACGTGTATGGTTCAGGCTCCGCAGGCAATCGACTGTAGTCGACTGGTTTATATGATGCCAGGGCAGCTCGATAAATTCCGTACGCTGGCAAGGTATGCCAGGGAGAAGAACACAAAAGTTGTTATAGATGTTGAATCACATATTAAAAACAGTCAGCAGAATATTAAGGAGATGCTGTCGCTAAGTGATGTCGCTATTTTTAACAAAGAAGGATTTCGTACCAGCCTGCAACAGGAACCGGATGCCGAAGTTTTGCGCCGCCTTGTGGAAGAACACGATCTGGATGCCCTTGTTGTAACCTGTGGCGGAGAAGGGGTTATCGCCTGCGATCGCAAAGGTGTCGCCACCCATCCGGGATATAACGTATCCGTTATCGATACCACCGGTGCGGGAGATACCTTCAATGGTGCCTTTATTTATTGTTACCTCAACAATCGGGAACTTAATGACGCATTAAGTTTTGCCAGCGCTGCGGCAGCAATCAATATTTCGCATGTTGGTGCCCGTGGGAAATTGTCCACGGTAGATGATGTCAATAAATTCAAAGAGCAATATCAATAACTTTTGGGGGCAATTATGAAAAAAGTATTATTAGCTAAATATATCGCGTTGACCGTCGGCATGTCTGCGCTGTCTGTTTCAGCTACCGGAGCTGAACTGACTTTTTTAAATGAATATTCTATTCCGACTGCAACAAGTTTTCAGAATGTGAAATTTGGCGGACTGTCCGCAATGGCTTACGATCCGGCCAAAGGCGTCTATTATGCCATTACTGATGCCCGAAATACGCCTGCCGAAGGAATGGCGCGTTTTTATACCCTTAACATTAAAACCAACAGCAAAGGCATCCAACGTGTTGATATCCAGAATATGCAACAGCTTACCGATGCTGATGGGAAATCATTCAAGGAACAGGAAGTTGATGGTGAAGGTTTTGCGCTGACACCTGATAAAAAAAGCGTGCTCTGGACATCTGAACTGGGTAGCCCACTCAGGCTCTCTTCCCTGGATGGCAAGTTGAAGAAGGATTTCGCAGATAAAATCCCCGTTTCCTATAACGCCGGTGGTGATCTGAAAAAAGCACCGGAAGGGCTACGCAACGGCGCGACCTTTGAAGGGGCCAGCGTCACGCCTGATGGTAAATTCCTCTTCGTGGCAGCGGAAAGTGCATTGAAGCAGGATGGTGGCATCAGCACCACCGTGAGCTCTTCACCGGTACGTATTCTTAAATTTGCGCTGCAACCTGATGGCAATGTCGGGGAACTGGTAGGAGAATATATTTATAATGTCGATCCTATCCCGCGCATAACGAAATATGGTGTCAGTGATAATGGCCTGTCTGAAATTCTTGCTCTTGGTAACGATAAATTACTGATCACAGAGCGAGCAGGGCGTAATGCCAGTGAAGGGTTTAATGATTTTGATTTCAATATCCGAACTTATATTTCCGATCTTTCCCAGGCTACAAATATTATCGGTAAAAAAAGTCTTGCAGATGTTGAGAAGAAAAATTTGCTTCAACCCGTCAGTAAAAAGTTATTGATTGATTTCGACGATTACACCAAAGCACCGGACTGCATTGAGGCGGTAACGTTCGGCCCGCAGATCAACGGGAAAAAGTCTTTAATTTTTGTCTCGGATAACAATTTCCAACCTTATCAAGCCACAAAGTTTTTTATGTTTGTCGATGATAAAGGTGTGCTGAACTAATAGTGCAGCAGACAGCAGGAGGCAACATGTTATTTTTTCGCTATCTGTTCATTTTATTTGCTCTCCCTTTTTTGCTGATTCAGACAGGGTACGCCAGCCAGCAATCCAGGGATGAGACAGTATTCCTCACGGTGTTGCATACCAACGATCATCATGGGCCTATTGGCAAGACAAGGAGGGAAATAACGGACTGGTTAACCGGTTTGCAATGATTGAGCGTATTCGCAATGAAGTCGCTGCGCAGGGAGGTGCGGTGTTGTTGCTGGATGCCGGTGATGTCAATACCGGTACGCCGGAATCGGATCTTCTCCTTGCCGAGCCTGATTTTAAGGCCATGGCGAAGATGGGGTACGATGCGATGACGGTGGGCAATCATGAATTTGATAACACACATGATATTCTTCAGCGTCAGCAAGGCTGGGCAGGGTTTTCTTTTCTTTCTGCCAATATTTATAACAACAAGACGTCGCATCGTGCTTTTACACCTTATGCATTTTTTGAGAAGAAAGGGCTGAAAATCGGTGTGCTGGGTTTGACCAGCGTGGATACCAGGATCGTTGGCAGTAAGGCGATTCTGGCAAATCTCGATTTCCGACCCCATGTCAGTGAAGCGCGTAAAGTCTTAGCGGAAATGGCAAAAGAGAAACCCGATGTGGTTATTGCGCTCACACATCTTGGGTATTATTACGATGGCAAGCACGGCTCCAGCGCGCCGGGTGATGTAGAACTGGCGCGCGAACTGCCCCCCGGCAGCGTGGACATGATCATTGGCGGGCATACCCATACCGCCGTCTGCGTTGGCGACAAAGCACTGGATGCTGATTGGCGTAAACATGCTGACTGCAAGCCCGATCGCCAGAATGGGATCTGGATAATGCAGGCGCTCGACAGCGGACGTTACCTTGGGCGGGCCGATTTTATCTGGCAAAAAGGTCAGCTTACGTTAAAACGTTATCAGTTGCTGCCTGTCGTCGCCTCGACAGAAGCGGAGACGCCAGCGGTGCAAGCGCTATATACGCTGTTGCAGGGATATAAAAAACATATCGATACCCAGTTAAGCGTGCCGATTGGCATGTTCAGGCAAACATTTGAAGGCGATCGCGATGTGGTTCGCTCACAGCAAACCAATATGGGGCAACTGATTATTGCCGCGCAGATGGATAAAACCCAGGCGGACTTCGGCGTTATCAGCAGCGGGAGTATTCGTAGTTCTATCAGTGCGGGGCCCGTCACTTACCGCGATGTGTTGAAAGTCCAGCCGTTTGGCAACTCGGTAACTTATGTTGCACTGACCGGTAAGGAAATTATCGACTATCTCAATGTTGTCGCATTTAAGACTGCGGGCTCGGGGGCTTATGCTCAATTCCACAACATCGCGTTTGACCGGGATAATGGCAAAGTGGCTCACGTCACGATAAGCGGTAAGCCACTGGAAATGGATAAAACTTACCGTATGAGCCTTCCCAGTTATAATGCCACAGGAGGGGATGGCTACCCGGAACTCAATCAACACAGCGGTTACGTTAATACGGGATACATTGATGCCGAAGTGCTGAAATCTTATATCGCAAGGAAATACCCGTTATAAGTCCTGACGCATAACGGAATAAAGCCAACGGCCACCGGAAGTTGCGGTGGCCGTTTTATCGGTTCTGTATTATTTGGTCCGTTGCGGGATCATATGTTTTGGCCTTTCTAATACAACGTTACCAAAACGATAATCCCTGATGACCGCGTCAGGATCGTTCCAGATCTCTTCATCCACTTCTTCCAGGTCAATCTCAAGACCAAATTCACCTTTTTGCACGTGTTTAACCTGAAAAACGGTATAGGCAGGGTAAAGGACTTCTGCCTGTTTTATGTGGGTCAGTTGGGTGATATTTCGACCGCTGGTTCCCACCACATTTAAAATCGCCGTGTCGGAGTGAAAACCTGATCCAAAACGCTGACGCATAATGAATTCGGCAGCAACGCCTTTGGCTGCGCTGGTGGAAAAAAAGGTTCTTGTTGTGACGTAATCGCCTGGCTTCCATGCTCTGCGTTTGCCATCTTTCCCGGTTGTCACGGTCATACTTCGGGTGACCGGAACGCCGGACGTTTCATAGGTAAATCCCTTTTCGATAAACGCACCGCGGTAGGTTTTCCCTTTGTGAGAGGGCAGTCGGGATAAGGCGTTAATCAGTTCAACCCCCTGGCCCATGTGATAACCCTGTGCTTTCTCTTGTGCATTCAGATCCCTGAACCCTAATGTTATCGTATGGAAAGGGAGTGACTCTTTACTGTAAAGGTTGATGATATCGCGCTCAGCCTGGGTCAATTTTCTGACTGCACCGCTGGCAACGGAGGAGGAATGCAATCTTTCATGGTATTTCCGGGCTAACTCGCTAACGGAGTTTGCGAACGGATTAACACGTTGATCGCTTAAGATTTTATTGCCTTCGCTTTTTTGATCGTTACTCCAGAATTGCCGTTTTTTAAAAGCCTTGTTATACACCGGATCGCTGCCAGAGCGGAGATTGTGTTGATGGAGGCGATTCTTTTCAATTTGTGACCTCAACATCGACGATATCGGCCATGGCTCAATACCAACATCATCGACGAAGGCATCCGGATGCTCCTTGATATAGCGGAGCAATTTTTTCGCGCCGACATCCGTGGCATTCACATAACGCTGCAATGTCAAAGGCCCTACCGCTTGTCGAATGGCGAGGGCCAGATCGGAAGGTTCAATTCTTGAGGTTGAAGGTGCTTTCTTTATTTTTTCCCGTGTTGTTGTATCTTCCTGCGCCCGTAAAGACTCCAGGTACAGATAGAGAATTTCACCGCGTGAAAGGATATTTTTAAAACGTTTGTGCAGGTCGGGAAGGGATTCCGTCAGTAATGAAGATGTCAGCGTGATATCGCCATGAGGCGTAAGTGCACGGTTAATTTTCGCCAGAATGGTTTCGATATTGAACATGATTCTGCCCCTTTTAATGGCTATATAAGCAGCATGGTTTCTCCCTTAATCTGTGCCAGAGGCTGGGGTAAAAAATCAGAATTCTCACGACTATTTACACGCCTTACGTTCCCTGTCGTCTATCCCTGTGACGCTATAGCAATCTCGTAACGGCCGTCCGTAGCGCGTACGGCAGTATTCATTCTGGAGAGGTGAGGGTGTGTGATATCTGCCGCATTGCTCAGGCGCTTTATCATCCTGACACGATTGATATTTCAGTATTGCATCACTGCTAACCGCCGCGCGGCGGTTAGCAGGCTTTCGCCGGCTGGCGGAAAAAATCCTCATGCAGCGCTACCTGATTGCGCCCGCGTTTTTTAGCCGTGTACAGCGCTGTGTCTGCTGCGCTGTAGAGCGTTTCGAAGTCGCTCTCTTTCGCGCCGAGACTGACGCCAAAACTGGCCGTCACCCACTGCTGGGGCAGCACCTCCAGCGGTGAGGCATTGAGCGAGGCATGAATATAGCTGGCGATAATCATCGCCTCTTCAATGCGCGCTTCAGGCAGCACAATGGTGAACTCTTCGCCGCCCACGCGACCAATCGCTGCGCTTTGCGGCACGGCGCGGCGCACGCGCGACACCAGTGAGCAGATCACCCGGTCGCCCATCGGGTGACCGTACTCGTCGTTAATGCGTTTGAAATGGTCAATATCCAGCAGGATCAGCGCAACGCTGCCGGTAGTCAGCCCCTGATTGATCTGGTTGATGATCGCGCTACGGTTGAACACCGCCGTCAGCGGATCGTGCGTCGCTTCATACTCCAGACGCGCCGCCAGTTGCTGAAGTTGCTCGTTCATGCGGTTTAGCTCACGCTCCGCGCGGTCGCTGCGGGAAATCAGACGATACGATTCGCGGATCAGACGCTGATAGTGTTTCGCGACGCCCCACAGCTTCTCACGGCAGGCATCGGCAGAGAGCTGACGATCGGCGGCGGCCAGCCTGGCATCTTCGAGAACGGAATACTCCTCCCGGAACAGCTCATTGATATCTAGCATGCGTTGATGTCCGGAATAAGAAACACCGCCAGCGAAGGGAAGTCGACACGCAACTCCTGACCAAACTCTTCGGAGATATCGTCTTCGGCGTCGTAGTACCAGTGCAGTTCGCAGGGGACGTCCTGTTTTGCGTGATCGTTCAGGCTTTCAAACAGGGTGAACAGCAGCTTGGTACTGGAACTGTTGAAATAGCGCAATGCGACGTGCAACTGCACCGGCGTTGATGTTTGCGGCCGGGTTTGCAGCCAGCTTTCCGTTGCGTCCAGTAGCGGGCGGAAGAACGCAGCCGCGTTTTCCGGGTAGGCTTCACCTTTAAGCAGCAGTCGCTGCGCGGCAAAATCGAACTTCACCTCTGGCGTGGCAGCGGTGGCGGTCAGTTCAATCGGGGGCGTCAGTGTCGTATCAGTCATGGCAAAAGGTTGCCTTTAAGTGAAAGGCGGAGAGGTTGCCTGCCGCCAGTGGATGAATGCGATATTCCAGCGGTGCGCTGGTATCCCGCGCCATGGTCAGCAAACCGATGTTCGCGCCTTTGCTGGTCGTCGGCGCTTCTGCACGCAGCCCTTGCTTCCAGGCATCGCGAATTTCCGCCTGCGTCATCGTACGCAGGACTTCAAGGTTGGTTTGCAACAGGGAAGAGGCTTCTGGCCCCACGAGGTTTGCGGTTTCGAGGTAATAATGGGAGGTGTCCATATGGAAACAGACAGAACCAAAACGCAGCTCATCCTGACCGGTGCACAAAAACCGCTCATCTGAGGAGTAACGCACAATGTTTTGCCCCATTTCGATAAACACCGAGAACAGTTTACGGCGCGTAACGGCGGAAGATTCGTGCTTATCCAGCCATGTGCGAATGACGTTGCCCAGCGAAACGATATGCTGCTGAGAAAAATAACCCGTATAAAACAGCTCAACGGCATTTTGCCGTTGCAGAGTAAAAAGGGGTAACAGGACGGCTTCTTTGCCCTGCAGGTCATTTATTTGCATACTTTTTGTCTACCAGCGAAAACCAAACCATGTCATGTCGTCACGGGATGCCTGTTGCCCTTGCCAGCTTTTCAACGCCTGAAGCAGGGCATCGGAAAGGGCAGACATGGGCAGTGAGCGGTTCTGTACTAACAGTGACTGAATACGTTTCTTACCAAACATAATGTCGCGCGGGCCGCCGGGCTGGTCCGTCGCGCCATCAGAAACAATCAAAAAAGTATCGCCCCGTTGCAACGGTGCCTGATAACGCTGCCACTGGTAGCCCACTGGCGTATCGGTATAACCGATGCCTTTGCGACAGCTGTCCAGCACAATGGCATTGTCGGCATGTGCGCCGAGCATAAAGGCGTGCATACGGGCGCTGGCCCAGCTTACCTGGGCGTGATGGGTATCGACATACAGAGCAATAGCGTCGCAACCGTCATTGGACTGGCTGCGATCGGACGAAGGGTGTACCTGGCTTAATGTCTGTTTAATGTGCTGATTGATCAGGCTGAGCAGGTGTTCTGGCGCATCGGGCCGGGCGATGGTCAGCGCTTTTTCCAGCGCCGAAGAGAAAATGAACGTCATAAAGGCACCGGGAACACCGTGGCCGGTACAGTCCGCCAGCACCATTAGCCAGCCATTTTCACTGCGCTGAAACGCGTAAATGTCCCCGCCAACACAGTCGCGCGGGTGCCAGTATAAACACCACTCTTCCAGTGTTTGTTCAATGGTGTTGCGTGAACGGCTCAGCATCGATTCCTGAATAATGCGCGCATAATCAAGGCTTTGCATAATTTGCAAATGCTGTTTGGCTTGCAAATCCGATACGGTGCGAATCAGGTCGATGCCCAGACCAATACCGATGTACTGCCCCTGCTGGGTGAGAATAAAGCCCTCCGTCACCGCTTTATCACCGGTTTCGATGACCCGTTCCGACAGGTATTCCAGACCCGCATCGGCATCAACGATCAGCGGGCTTTTATCCATAAAGGCGATGCAGCTTTTCTGATCGTAAAGTTCATGGAAAAAGGGGCGGCTCATCTGTGACAAAAAAATATGGCGGTTAATCATGCCAATAGGGCGATTGTTCTCCAGCACCGGCAGGCCAATCAACGCAGTATGTTCGTTAAACAGCGACATCACCTGCGCATTGTTGTTGTCTGGTGTTACGTGCGGTACGGTGAGGCGCAAAATACCGGCGTTAAGCTGTCGGGATGAAAGCGGAATATCCATGTTCTGACAGAACCTGTAATGAGAATATTCTTAGGTTAAGTCGGTTTTGTGACGGTTTGATTTCAGGTAAGTAAGCCGATGAATAACGGGAGATTATGGCTCCTTAAGCCAAATCTCAGTCGGATGCGCGGTAACAGAGCGGGAAAGGCAAAAAAAAGCCCGCACTTGTCAGGCGGGCAAAAATACTGGAAGCAATGTGAGCAATGTCGTACCGAATACCTGAGCGTTTGACTCAACTATTCGGTAATGAGAAAGATAATCTTTATCATCTTAACAATCAACCCCGCATTAAGTACGGGATCACGCACGTAATGTCTCCAGCGCCATAAACTCACGCCAGCTCACCCCGTCAATGTGAATGCCTTCTTGCTGACGACGGGCATAAGCGCGCCGTTCCGGCTCTCCCGGAATCTGCACATCGCGGCCTTGCTGGTCGTTACGCACCCAGTCCACCTGCGCCAGAAGTTCCTGTTGATAGTGCTCGCCTGCGCCCAAACGTTGTGGGTCAAACAGAATCGACAACATGTTGTTGATAATGCCCTCGCGGGGCGGAATGTGATGGCTTTCGGTTTCACCGCCGGTCAACGCGGCGCCGAGCAGGCTGCAAACCAGCGACAGTCCTGCACCTTTATGACCGCCAAAGGGCAACAGTGCGCCACGGGGTTCGGTCATTAATACACCGGGATCGGTGGTGGGCTGTCCGTTAGCGTCTACCGCGCAGCCTTCAGGAATTTGCCGACCTTCATTCCAGGCCACACGGGCTTTATTCCCGGCGATGGCGCTGGTGGCGAAATCCAGCACCACCGGCGGGCGGTTGTGTAACGGTATGCCGACGCAGAAGGGATTGGTGCCAAGCCGGGGCGCAGCCCCTCGAACGGCAATACCGCCGCAGGGGCGGCGACGTTGGCAAAGTGGATCGATACCAGCCCGGCGTCGGCGACCTGCTCCGCCCATGCGCCAATTCGCCCAAGATGGTGTGAGTTCGCCAGACCGACAATCGCCACGCCAAATTGCCGGACGCGCTCGATGCCGGCGGTCATCGCCTGTTCACCCAGCAACTGACCAAACCCGTGCCCGCCTTCAAAGGAGAGGATTGGTCCGGCGTCACGCACGATTTTCAGTTCAGCATTGGCGTTAAGATCGCCTGCCAGAATCGCGCGGATATAGCGGGGCAGCAACGTCACACCATGGGAATCGTGGCCTTTTAACGAGGCTTCCACCAGGTTATCCGCAACTTTTTGCGCAATCTCGGGTGCGGTATTCACCCGCACCAGATGCTGTTTCAACAATACGCGTAAATGTTGATGTGAAAATAGAGGCATAATCCCTGTACTCATAGAGGATAATAAAGAGGTGTTTTCGACTATAACGACGATATATTTGTTACATAACCATGAAAAATAACTATCCTTTGCCATTTATTGAATAATGCCGCGAGGGAAAAGCTATTTTTAATTTTCAACTAAGCATTGCTGATTAAATCATTTCCTTTTGCTTTCCCACCAGCCAATCATTTTCTGCTGATAACAACGATATTCTGGGGACAGGCATGAACACATTAAACAGGACGCTTGCCGGGGCGCTGGCACTTTTTACATTATGCGGCGTGAGCCATTCGGTATTTGCCGAAGGGAAAATCAGCATTGCGCAGCAGTTTGGTATTGGCTATTTAATTCTTGATGTAGTGCGCGACCAGCACCTGATCGAAAAAGAGGGGAAAAAAGCGGGGCTGGATATCACCGTCGACTGGCGCACAATATCCGGTGCCACCGGCATGAATGAAGCCTTGCTCTCTGGTGCGTTAGATGTTGCGTCAGCTGGCGTGCCGCCGCTGCTTACGCTCTGGGACCGCACGAAAGGGAAGCAAAATATCAAAGCCATCGCCTCGTTGGGCTCAATGCCCAACTATTTATTGAGTAATAATCCGGCGGTAAAAAGCATTAAAGATTTGACCGATAAGGACCGAATTGCGGTACCGGCTGCTGGCGTCGGTTTTCAGTCGCGAACCTTACAGATTGAAACCGCTAAATTATATGGCAACGATGATTTTAAGCGTTTTGATAACATTAGCGTTAGCCTTCCGCATCCGGATGCCAGTGCGGCATTAATTGCCGGCGGGTCGGAAATTACCACCCATTTCTCCAGCCCGCCGTTTCAGTATCAGGCACTGGAACATGATAATGTGCATAAAATTCTCAGCTCCTATGATGTCTTAGGCGGGCAAGCGACATTTAATGTGCTTTATACCACCGAGAAATTCCACGACGAGAATCCAAAAACCTATCAGGCTTTTTATCGCGCACTGAGTGAAGCGGCGAAAATCATTAATGCCGACAAAAACGCAGCAGCGGAAACCTATATTCGCGTCGAAAAATCCCGTCTGCCGTTACCGCTGGTGCAGAAAATTGTTAACGATCCCGAGATAAGCTTCACCGTCTCCCCGGAACGTACCGGCGTGTATGCCGAAAAACTCCATGAATTGGGCGTACTGAAAAACAGAGCCAGTTCATGGAAAGACTATTTCTTTAACGAGGCGTGGGAAAAACCAGGCAGTTAAGCGGCAACCCAGGAGACACCGATGACAATGCATCCGAGTGACGGCCCCTTGTTGCAGGTCAGCAACGTGAACATTGAATACCGCACGCGCGAGCGCCAGGTGCGCGCCACCCACGATGTCAGTTTTGATGTCTGGCCGGGCGATCGCTTTATCTTGCTTGGGCCGTCAGGTTGCGGGAAGTCGAGTCTGCTGAAGGCCGCTGGCGGTTTCCTCACGCCACGCAGTGGGCAACTTTCGCTGGCCGGTTCGGTCATCACGTCCCCTGGCCCGGAACGGATGATGGTGTTTCAGGAGTTCGATCAGCTGCCGCCGTGGAAGACGGTACTGGAAAATGTGATGTTTCCGCTGCTGGCAAGTCGCAAAGCCAGCCGGGCGGAAGCCAAAGAGACCGCGTTGCATTTTCTGCATAAAGTGGGGCTGGCGGAGTTTGCTGATGTAATGCCGCACATGCTTTCCGGCGGTATGAAACAGCGTGTCGCCATTGCCCGCGCGCTGGCGATGAAACCGCGCATGCTGTTAATGGATGAGCCTTTCGCGGCGCTGGATGCGCTCACCCGACGCACCATGCAGGAAGAGCTGCTGGCGCTGTGGGAAGAGGAGCGTTTTACGCTGCTGTTTGTCACCCACTCAATTGAAGAGGCGCTGGTGGTCGGAAGCCGCATCCTGGTGCTTTCCCCGCACCCAGGCAGGGTCAGAGCGGAGATCAATTGCCATCAGTTTGGCCTGAATGATTTCGGCAGCGAGGCGTTCCAGCACGCCGCGCGTCATATCCACGATCTGTTGTTCCCGACAAACGGGGCCAGCCCATCCCCTTCATCTGGTGAGGAAACCGCGTATGTCGCAGCCACCGTACATCCGTCCTGAATTCGAACGCGAATTACCGCCACTGCGTAATGTGCCGGTCGAGACGCCGTTACCGCTGAGTCAGCGCGTGTGGAATCAGGCATGGTTACGTAAATCACTGATCGTGTTGCTGGTGCTGGCGTTGTGGGAGGTGGCGGCGCGGGTGCAGCAAAATGACCTGATGCTGCCCGGCGTACTGCAAACCTGGCATGCGTTCAGTGACGATATGCGCAATGGTGAATTGCCCGCCAAAATCATCAATTCGTTGAGTACTTTATTGAAAGGTTATCTGATTGGTAGCCTGCTGGCGCTGCTTGCCAGCGCGCTGGCGGTCACCACGCAATTTGGTCGTGACCTGCTCAGTACACTCACTGCGATGCTTAACCCGCTGCCAGCCATTGCTCTGCTGCCGCTGGCGCTGTTGTGGTTCGGGTTAGGCAATGTGAGCCTGATTTTTGTGCTGGTGCATTCGGTGATGTGGCCGATTGCGCTGAATACCTGGTCCGGTTTTAGCGGCGTGCCGGAAACACTGCGTATGGCCGGGCGCAATTATGGACTGAGCGGGCCGCGTTATGTGGTCACTATTCTTATCCCGGCGTCGTTGCCCGCCATTCTCGCCGGGCTGAAAATTGGCTGGGCATTTGCCTGGCGTACGCTGATTGCAGCAGAACTGGTGTTCGGCGCATCCAGTGGGGAAGGTGGTCTGGGCTGGTATATTTTCCAGAATCGCAATGAGCTGTTTACCGATCGCGTGTTCGCCGGACTGGTCACGGTAATTGCCATCGGTTTACTGGTGGAAGGCGTGGTGTTTGCCAGCCTGGAAAAAGTGACCATCAAACGCTGGGGAATGCATCGCTAGTACCCGCCTTATACTCACATCTATTGCTGATTGCCCGGTGGCGCTATGCTTACCGGGCCAGCTATGCGTAACGTCTTAGCCGCCATTTGGCAAAAAACAGACTTTTGCGATGATGCTTTTGCCCGCTTTAGCCAGTACTATCCGGAGTGCGGTGAAAACAGACAATGAGCGCATAATGACGATTATCTGGTGTGTGGTTCCGATATTACTGCTGTTTTTTGGGAAGGCGTGGAGCTCATCGAAGATCCGCGAATATTACAGCCGTTCCCAACGGGCGTTGCAGGCCACTGTTGCCAGGGAAATGGATGAGCAGCAACCCTCCTGGATCACGGACGTTTCCCGACGTGCCGAATTCACCGCCGGGCTGTGCGAACTCAGTCTTAAAAAAGGGGTACCGGACTGGTTTCTGGAAAGCATTGCCGGTAATGAAGAGGGGATGCACTTTCTTACCCGCCATGCTGCGCTGATGGAGAGCTTTGGCGCGCCGTTTCGCGATCAAATACAGGCTGCCGCCGAACTGGTCGACGGCGCCTGGCAACGTTCACAATCACGGAGTTATTGACCGGCAGGTCGCCGGGCGAAACTGGCGGATAAACGATCTAACAGAATCGCCATCAGCACCACCACCAAACCACTCTGCAGCCCCAGCCCCATCTCCAGTTGTTGAATACTGCTGAGAATGTCGTTACCCAGTCCTCCTGCACCGACCATGGAGGCAATAATCACCATCGACATGGCCATCATAATGGTCTGGTTCACCCCTGCCATAATGGCGGGCTGCGCCGCAGGAAGTTGTACCTTCCACAGCAATTGCCACGGTGTGCAACCAAACGCGATACCGGCTTCCATACGCGCCGGATTCACCTGACGAATCCCCAAATCCGTCAAGCGCACTACCGGCGGCATAGAGAACAGAATGGTGGCGAAGATCCCCGGTGGCCGCCCGAGGCCAAACAGGATCGTCGCCGGGATCAGATAGACAAATGCGGGCATGGTCTGCATAAAATCGAGTAGTGTCCGCACCACGCTACCCACGGCGGCGCGACGTGCGCTCCAGATCCCCAGCGGAATACCCAACAACAGGCTGAAGAAGGTTGAAGAGAGAGTGAGCGCCAGCGTGATGGCAGCATGTTCGCTGTAACCGCTGTAAATGATGTACAGCGTGGCAAGCAGGGCAAACAGCGCGAACCCCTTACCGATGCGCCAGCCGCCAATCACCACCGCAAGTATCACCAATCCCCAAGGGGAGAGGCTGTTAATCAGTAGCTCAAGGCTGCTGGCAAACAGATCGATACCGGCGGCAATGCCGTCAAACAACCCCCCAGCATTTGCCAGCAAGGCGTGAATAGCACTGTCGATCTGCCGACTGAAATCGAGTGGGTAAGCCATGATATTCCTTAACGCGTCGTCCAGATATCGGCGTAGTTTTCCGCCATTTGCCAGCGGGAGACATCCACACCGGAGAAGAAACGGCGCACATACGGTGTGGCAGGGGCATTGATCAACATTTCCGGTTTACCCACCTGCACCAGCTTGCCTTTTTCCATTATCGCGATGCGCGAACCCAGACGCAGTGCCTCTTCCATGTCATGGGTCACAAACACGATGGTGCGCTGCGATTCGGCCTGCAACATCAGCAGCAGCGACTGCATCTCACGGCGGATAATGGGATCCAGCGCGGAAAAAGCCTCATCCATCAGCAAGACCGAAGGGTTCACCACCAGCGCACGCGCCAGTCCCACGCGTTGTTGCATACCGCCGGAAAGCTGGTGTGGGTAGTGGTCTGCCACGTTGCCGAGCCCGACTTTTTCCAGCATCGCCTGCGCCCGGCTTTCCCGTGCTTCGCGGGGCACACCGGCCACTTCCAGACCGAAGGCAACGTTATCCAGCACCGTGCGTTCGTCGAACAAGGCGAAAGACTGGAACACCATCCCCATGTGCTCGCGACGCAGAGCAATTAACGCCTTATCTGACAAACTGGCGAGTGTGCGACCTTGAAAGATCACGTCGCCGGAACTGGCCGGAATTAGGTGGTTTAACGTGCGCAGCAGCGTGGATTTTCCCGAACCGGATAATCCCACAATGACAAAGATTTCACCGGCAAATATGTGCAGATTAATATCTTGCAATGCGGTTACGGTGGCGCTTTTTTCCCGGCGGGGGAAAAAGCTCTTTCCGCCTGAGGAATAATACTGCTTGGTAATTGAGCGTAATTCAAATAGCGGCTGTGGCATAATGTTTACTTTATTTCAGGAGTGCTAATACACACTAGCGTAAAAGAATCTGGGGGAGAATTAATTTTCACTTTCCCGATATGCTTTTTACGCATTAGCTTATTTATATTACGCTAATGGGCGTTGCCTGCTCATGAAAACCCCAGGCCTCATCTAATAACCACGCTTTTATTTTTTCCTGCTGAACCGATGCCGGTTTATTGCTGGCGGAAATAAGATAATAACCGCGCTCAGTACGCACCTGCGGGCCACACTGGACCAGTTGCTGGTTCTGGATAAATGGCGTAATCAGCGGTTGCCAGCCCAGCGCGATGCCCTGGCCTTCGAGTGCCGCCTGGATCACCAGCGAATAGGCATTAAAGGTGCGCGATGCGCTGTGGCTCTGGCCATAAATCTGCTGCTGGTGAAACCAGTCCTCCCAGGTTATCCAGCGTTGTGGATGGGTCTCCGGCAGTTTTAATAACGGGTGCGACAGCAAGGCTTCCGCCCGGTTGTGCTGACCCAGTGCCTGTTTAATCTCCTGATTGCACACCGGAAAAACCACCTCCGGGAACAGGCGCTGTGTCTGGGTTGCTGGCCAGTTTCCCTGACCAAAATAGATGGCCAGATCCGCATTGCTGTCGCGAAAGTTGTAGTCATTCGGCGAGGTGGTGACCTGTACCTCCACGCCGGGGATCAGTGCCTGCAGACGCTCCATCCGTGGCAGCAACCAGTAACTGGCAAAACCCATATCGGTGTCGATACGCAGCACATTGCGCTTGCGGCGGGTACGCTCCAGTTGCTCGCTGATATCGTTCAAACTGCTGCGGACAATCAGGTACAGACTGTGGCCTGCTTCGGTTAACTGTACGCCGCGGTGCCGCCTCTCAAATAATGGCGCATTGAGCCGGTTTTCCAGCGCCTGAATACGCTGACTGACTGCAGGCTGGGAAAGTCCAAGCTCATTTCCGGCAGCGGTAAAATTGCCTAAGCGCGCCGCCGCTTCAAATACCACTAATGCCTGTAAAGGCGGAAGTTGTAATTTGTCTGCCATAAATCCACCTTATTTCATGATAAATAAATAACCCCTTCACAGGGCTAAATATGCGTGAGATAAACGTAACACGTTTTTTGTGAATATCTTATTTTTGGACGTCGCATGCTTATAAATAAACCGAATATCGTTATTCTGATGGCCGATCAGTTAACCGCCAGCGCCTTAAAAACGTATGGTAATAAGGTCAGTCTGACACCGAATATAGATAAATTGGCGGATGAAGGCGTGGTATTTGAATCTGCGTATTGCAATAGCCCGCTTTGCGCACCGTCGCGTGCGTCGCTGATGACCGGTCAATTTATTTCCCGCAACGCCGTCTATGATAATGCCGCCGAATTTCATGCCGATTCGCCCACACTGTGTCACTACCTACGTGAGCAGGGCTATCGCACCTGGCTCTCCGGCAAGATGCACTTCTGCGGCCCGGATCAATTGCATGGTTTTGACGAGCGCCTGACCACCGATATCTACCCGGCGGATTTTGGCTGGACGCCGGACTGGCAGCGTCCGGAGCGCCGCCTTGACTGGTATCACAACATGAGTTCGGTGCTGGACGCCGGGGAGTGTGTGCGCACCAATCAGCTCGATTTTGATGATGAAGCGCTGTTTCTGGCGCGCCAGCGATTGTATGACGCAGCCCGTCGCCCGGAGGAGCAGCCTTTTATGTTGCTGCTGTCGCTGACCCATCCGCACGATCCGTTTGCCATTCCTCGTCGCTACCTTGAGCGCTTTAACGATGCCGATATCGATCTGCCGCAAACGCGCCGGGAAGATGTCGAAGACGATGCACATTCCGCGCGCTTGCGGGCCATGTATCAACTGGAAGAGGGGCTGCTCAGCGATGAGCATATCCGCCGTGCGCGGCACGCTTACTATGGGGCACTGGCCTATGTGGATGATTGCTTTGGCGAGATCATATCGACGTTGCAGGAGACCGGCCTGGCGGAAAACACCGTGGTGCTGGTGGTGGCCGATCATGGCGAAATGCTGGGCGAGCGCGATCTCTGGTACAAGATGACCTTTTTTGAAAACGCCGTACATATCCCTTTTATTGTGCATAACCCGGCACGCTTTGCCCCCCGGCGTATTGCGCAGAGCGTTTCTCTGGTGGACTTACTGCCGACGCTTATCGAACTGGCGAGTGGCGAAGAGGGTAATGTGCGGGCGATTGCCCCGCTGGATGGCCACAGCCTGATGCCGCATTTGCGTGGTGAACCGGGGCCGGATGTCGTTTACAGCGAGTACCTGGCTGAAGGTGCGCTGGGGCCGATGCTGATGATCCGTCGTGGGCCGTGGAAATATGTCTATTCCTTTAGCGACGCGCCGCAACTTTTTCATCTGCATAACGATCCCCATGAACGCGTCAATCTGGTGGCGGAGAAGGCTTACCAGCAGGTTGCCGCGGCGTTTGCCGCCGAAGCCGATGCTCATTGGGACGTCTCCGGGTTGCGTGAACAAGTGCTGGCGAGCCAGCAGCGGCGGCTCTTTTTAACGCGTATAGCCGGGCAGCATGCGATTCCGGAATGGGACTTTCAACCGCATCAGGCCGCATCGCAACGCTACATTCGCAATCATCAAACGCTGGATGAACAGGAAGCTTTTGCCCGTTATCCGCGTCCTTTAAAACAACCGGCAGGAAAATAACAATGAACAACACCGTGAGCAAACTCGTACTGCTGGCTTTGGCTGGCGGATTTTCACTGAGCAGTATCGCCGCAGATGACGCCCGCTGTGCGACCATTACCCAGGCCGATCCCGGCTGGACCGATATCGCCGCCACCAACGCGCTTTCCGGCGTGGTGCTGAACGCGCTGGGTTACCAGCAAAAAGTCCAGAACCTCTCTGTGGCGCTGGCCTTTCAGGGGCTGAAAACCGGCCAGGTGGATGTGTTCCTCGGCAACTGGATGCCGGCGCAGGAGCCGGTTATCAGCAAATTTACGGCCGACGGCGCGATTAAGGTGGTGGGGGCGAACCTGCCTGCTGCGCGTTTTACGCTGGCGGTACCGGATTATGTTGCTGCTGCGGGGGTGAAGGATTTCGCCGACCTGCAAAAGTACGCGGCGAAATTTAACCACACGATCTACGGCATCGCCCCTGGTGCACCCGCCAACCAGAACCTGAAGAAGATGATCGAGAAACAGGATTTTGGCCTGCAAAACTGGCAACTGGTGGAGTCCAGCGAGAGCGGCATGCTGGCGCAGGTAACGCGCGCGGTCGAGCGTAAAGCGTGGATCGTCTTTTTGGGCTGGGAGCCGCATGCCATGAACACGCACTTCAAACTGGCCTATCTTAGCGGCGGTGATGCGTACTTTGGCGCGAACTACGGCAGTGCAACGGTGAATACCGTCACACGCAACGATTTTGCCCGTGATTGCCCGAATGCCGGCCGCTTCTTCAGTCAGCTGAAATTTGATGTGGCTATAGAGAATGCGGTGATTGGCCGCGTGCTGGACAAGCAGGAAACGGCGCAGGCGGCAGCGAAAGCGGAGCTGGCTAAGCGTCCTGAGCTGTTAAAAAGCTGGCTTAATGGCGTGACCACCCGCGACGGTCAGCCGGGGCAAGCTGCTGTTGAAAAAGCGCTGGGTCTGTAATTCCCCGTTATTCCGCGCCGGGAATAATCTTGCCCGGCGCTTTCACATCGAGCCCACTCCGCCGCAACATCCGAAGAAGACAATAGTGCTTGCCTGATATAAAAGAATGCGTATAGTTCTCATTCTCTTTAGTGTTTGTGGGCACAGCAAGGGCGTTTTCCGCAATAACAGTAGGCGTTAGCGCTTACAGGGACACTGAAAAGCAGTGGCGAGCTGCGCCGGGCTAAAACCTGCCTTTATGAATAACGATCGCGCTCTTCAGGCGCGACGCCGCGACTCGCCTGCCTTAATGACATTAACGGTAAAGGATCCACCCGATGAAAATAAAAACTTCTGCGCTGCCACTGCTGGCGGCGCTGGCACTTGCCGGTTGCAGCGCCCATAGCACCACGTCTGCACAACCAGCGGTAGATGCGCCAAAACCCCCTGTTGCTGCGTCAGCGGTCAACGTGCAACAACGCGACCTGGCGAGTGGTCTGTACGAAATGGCGCTCAGCCCGCAAGGTGATGCGCTGTATGTATCCAGCGCGGAAGGATTTAAAGATGTGCAGGGCGGTGTGGTCTACAAACTGGATCCGACCACGTTGAAAACCCTCGGCGCGACCCATACCGATCTGAAAAACTTTGGTATGGCTATCTCTGCGGACGGCAACACTGTCTATGTCACCAACTCACTGGACGGCGGTGTGAGCGCTATTGATACCCGCAATGGCAAGGTGCTGTCTCGTACGCTGTTCCCGGAACGCAACGAAAAAGGTTTGCCGTACGGCGCGCGCGAAATTTTGCTGCATAACGGCAGCTTGTATATTGGCGCTGTTGCCGATCCGGCGCTGGTGTGGGTCGTTGACGCGAAAACCCTGAAGCTCAAGGCGCGCATCAAAAGCGCGGGTAAATGGGTGACCGGGCTGCATTTCTCTGATCAAACCCAGCGTCTGTATGTAGCAAATGGCGGCGGCGAAATCCTCGTGGTGAACCTGCGCAATAACCGTATCGAGCAGCGCTGGAAACCGCTCGGTGAGAAACCGGCTCTGCTGCTGAATATTGCCGAAGATAGCGAAACGGGGCGCCTGTTTGTGACCGACAATGCCAAAGCGAAAACCACGCTGGTACTGGATATCCACAGCGGCAAGGTGCTGAAACAGATTGATGGTGATGCGCTGGCGGTGAAGTTCAACCCGAAACGCCATGAGATTTACATCAGCCAGCGTGAATCCGGCAAAGTGCTGAGCCTTGACGCGACCAGCTACGCGGTAAAACAGAGCTGGGATTTGCCGCCGCACCCGAACAGCCTGCTGCTCTCTGCCGACGGACAGTCGCTGTATGTCACCGTCAAACAGGCATTCAATAAAGATCACTCTACTAACGGGCCGGACAGCGTTGCCCGTATTTCCCTGAATCCGTAATTAACCCGGCCCGGCAACGGGCCGTTTTTCACACGTTTCACGATGAGTCGATGATGAATAACAGCAACAAGACATACACTCCTTTGCGCAAGACATTGCTTGCGCTGGCCATTGGTACTGCCGCGCACACCGTGCAGGCCGCAACCACCGAGGCCAACACCACCCAAACGAAGGAAGAGACCATCGTTGTTCAGTCGGCGAACAGCGATTTTAAACCTGGCGGCAGCGAACTGGTTCCGGCCTATCTGGACGGCCAGGTTGCACACGGCGGGCGTCTTGGCGTGCTGGGTGAACAAAAGGCGATGGATGTGCCGTTTAACGTGATCGGCTATACCTCGAAGCTGGTTCAGGATCAGCAAGCGAAAACCGTTGCCGATGTGGTGAGCAACGATGCGGGCGTTCAGGTCGGACAGGGATACGGCAACTTTGCCGAAACCTACCGCATTCGTGGGTTCGAGCTGGATGGCGACGACATGATGATGGGCGGTCTGGCAGGGATTGTGCCACGCCAGGTGGTTGATACCCAGATGCTGGAACGTGTCGAAATCTTTAAAGGCTCGAATGCGCTGATGAACGGCTCGGCGTCATCTGGTGTGGGCGGGATGATTAACCTTGAACCGAAGCATGCGGAAGACGCACCGATCACCCGTGTTGGTGTGGATTATTCCACACGTTCACAGTTGGGGGGATCGCTGGATCTCGGTCGTCGCTATGGTGATAACAACCAGTTTGGCGTGCGCATGAATCTGTTGCACCGCGAAGGCGATGCAACGGTAAAAGATGATCACCGTCGTACCACCGCCGCCTCGCTCGGTCTTGATTACCGTGGCGATCGTTTTCGCAGTTCGCTGGATCTCGGTTACCAGAAGAAGACCTTCCACGGTGGCGAAATGGGCGTCAACATCAGCGCGGTGGACTTTATTCCCTCTGTTCCTGACACGCGTAAAAATTACAGTCAGCAGTGGGCCTATAGCGATATCGAAAACGAATATGGCCTGGCTCGCGCGGAATACGATCTGACCGATGACTGGACCGCGTATGCGGCGTTCGGTGGTCAACATGCCCATGAAATGGGCACCTATGGCGCACCAAAGTTATATAACGATCAAGGCGATGCAACCTTTAGCCGTCTCGATACTAACCGTATCAGTGACTCCTGGAGTGGCATGGGCGGTGTACGGGGTAACTTTGACACCGGTTTTATCTCCCATAAAGTGAACCTGGGCTACTCTGCCAATATTAAACGCGAAAACATCGCCTGGCGGATGTCTGATTCGGCGACCAACCCGACGGTCAACCTTTACAACAGCGCGGCGGTGACAAAGCCGGATAATGCCTCGTTTGGCGGTAACTATTTTGATCCACTCACCACCGCACGCTACCGTTCGCAGGGCTATACCCTGAGCGATACGCTGGGCGTGCTGGACGACACCCTGTTGTTTACGGCGGGTACGCGTTACCAGAAATTGTGGGTGCGTAACTACAGCAATGCCACCGGGGCGGAGACCACCACCGCGCGTTACACCCAGCAACGCTGGATGCCAACTTACGGGATTGTCTATAAACCCTGGGAAACGGTGTCGTTCTACGCCAACCATACCGAAGCACTACAACCGGGCGGCGTGGCACCGAAAACCGCTGCCAACAAGTATGAAAGTGTTGGCATTGCGCACTCGAAACAGAACGAAGTGGGGGTAAAAACGGACTTTGGCCGCATCGGCGGCACGCTGGCGCTGTTTGACATCAAAAAGCCGGTGGGGATTCAGGACAGCACCACCAATATTTACGCGCTGGATGGCGAGCAGCGTAACCGTGGCGTTGAGCTGAATGTGTTCGGCGAGCCGGTGCTCGGGTTGCGTCTGAACGGCAGTGCCACCTGGCTGGATGCCGAGCTGACCAAAACCAAAGATGGCATCAACCAGGGCAACCGGCCCATCGGTGTGGCGAAATTCTATGGCGTGCTCGGTGCGGAGTATGACATCAAACCGATTGATGGCCTGACAGCGACCGCGAGAGTGAACTACACCGGTTCGCAGTATGCCAACAATGCCAACACCAAGAAACTTGACAGCTATACCACGCTCGATCTGGGCATGCGTTATCGCATGCACCTGAATGCAGAGAAGAACGAAATGGTCTGGCGCGTCGGCGTGGATAACGTCACCAACGAGAAATACTGGGCCAGCGTCGAAGACAACGGCACCTATATTTATCAAGGTGAGGCGCGGGCGCTGAAAGTGTCGATGAGCTACGACTTCTAAGCCTGCGGGGTATTGCGCCGCATGGCGCTGCGCGTATCCGGCCTCGACGATTGCTGAATCAGGGGCGGGTGTTATACCCGCCTTTTTAAACCGTTGAGCACTTCCGTCATTCCGCGCGTTACCACTTTGTCCTGGCGCATCACCAGCGCCAGTGTGCGTTGTAAAGGCGGCTGTAATGGTGTGACACGTAAACCCAGACGGTCTTCCTCAGTTTGTACCGCGACGTCCGGCACGATGCTGTAACCCAGCCCGGCGCGCACCATGCGTTTAATGGCCTCAATACTGCCGAGCTCCATGACCGGCGCGGCATGCTCACCCTTGTCCAGCAGCCATTCATCAATCAGTTGGCGGGTACTGCTACCGGACTCAAACACAATCAGCGGTAATGCCTGCCGGGGCTGTCCTTCTGCGGTGATGGCGACAAAGGATTCGTTAAACAGCGGCGAGATGGCAAGGTTGCGACCGCTGGCTGGCATGGTCACCAGCCCGATATCCACCCGGTTCTCCTCGACGGCGCGGAGAATATCGCTGGTGTTGCCGGTACGAACGCCCACGGTCAGCAACGGAAAGTCCTCGCGCAGTTGTTGCAGTACCGGAGGCAACAAGTGAATACAGGTCGTTGCGCCTGTGCCAATCGTCACGTGACCGCTAATGGCCTGCTGATAGATGGCAACGGACTGGATCGCCGTGGTGACGGCATTCTCAATGTGCGCGCAGTGTGCAAGAAAGGTCTCGCCCGCCGCCGTTGGGCGGATACCGCGCCCGGAGCGCTCAATCAGGCGGGTTTGCAGCGCCTGCTCCAGTTGGCGTATTTGCAGGCTGACAGCCGGTTGCGAAATCCCCAGCACTTCCGCCGCTCCGGTAAAACTTCCCCGGGCGATCACCAGCTTGTAAGTAGCGAGTTGGTCGAGGCTGAAATGGGACATCGCAAACTTTTCCTTATAGGGGTGATAAGTACAACCCGGTGCCTGTTTTGCCGCATTACAGGTAGCGTGGTGAACACGCCTGACGGGAGCTGGATTATGGACATTATTGAAGCACAAGAACAACACCTAAGCGCGATCACACAAATTTACGCGCATCATGTGACCTGCGGGGTCGCCTCGTTTGAAACCGAGCCGCCGGCCAGAGCAGAGATGCGCCAGAGGCTCGAGAAAACGCGTCATGCCGGGCTGCCGTGGTATGTCGCCGTGCATGAAGGGCGCGTACGGGGCTACTGCTATCTTTCGCGTTACCGCGAACGGCATGCCTACCAGTACACGCTGGAAGATTCGGTCTATGTGGATGACACGTTTCTCCAGCAGGGGGCCGGGATAGCCTTACTGTCGCAGGCGGTGGCCTGGGCGGAACAGCACGGTTACCGACAACTGATCGCCAACATTGGTAATAGCGAAAATGAAGGATCATTGCGGCTGCATGCGCGCGCCGGGTTTACCGTCATCGGCACGCTGAAAAGTGTGGGCATGAAACACGGGCGCTGGCTGGATACGGTGTTGATGCAGCGCCCGTTGGGGGAGGGCGATAATACGTTGCCACAGACGATCTAAGGCGAAACGGGCATTTTCAGTAACGCAGAGGGGGCGCGCTCAGCAAAATGTTCGCCTACCCAGTTAAGCGCTTTAGCAGCAGGACGCGCCAGTCATTAGCGGATTTGCACAACACAAAAAGTGAAACGGAAAAACAGCGTATCGGGATGTCCTTACGCGTTGTTTTCTCCTTATTGATGCTGTAAAGCCGCAGTATATGCGGTTGTTAACCGGTTATCGTTTCCCGGAATTTGCACGAGTTATTTGAATAATTCACAACAATTAAACAGCAGATCGGTTACACTCGCGGCACGGAAATGCCACATAACAGGAGGGGTATATGCTGGAAAAACTGCGTACCCGCGAGGGGAAAAAGTTCATCGTTGCGGTCGTTATCGTCTTTCTGATTGCGGTGAGCGTCATTTCGAAAGTGACCTTCCAGGGGGTGGAAGATCAGTACAATCTGCCGATGGCGCAGTGGACGACCTCAATGTTCATTATGCAGGGCGCCTGGGTTGCCATTTACAGTCTGATGTTCACCATTATCGGTTCGCTGCCGTTTGGTTTTTACTTCCTCGGCCCAAAAGACGATCGCGGTTAAATTGTCTCGCCCTGGCGATAAGTCAGGGCTGTTTGCATGCTCACAGCCTTTAAAAATAGTTCCTCACTTCTCTTGCAGCATAAAACACTGATTTAATTTTTAGTTGCCGATTTGTTAACTCTCACTACACCTTTCTCCGCTGTCAGCCTGCTGATTTTGGGAAATGGTGCGCGTTTTTACGCCAGTAAAATGGTCTTGTTAACAATTAAAGATCAAAAAACTGACGCCGATAGCCCTTTTACAAGGGAGCCCATGTTGAAAGGACCATGATGATGTAGCAGGCTGACTCCAGGAGAGCGGTAATGGCCAAACAATTAGCGTCCAAAAAAATGAGCACCCGCGCGCAAATGCTGCTGACGGGCGCCATCACCATCACCCTTGGTTTCGTTGTGACCATCGGCGTTCTGAGCTGGCAGTCCAGCAGTGAACAAAAAAGTCTCGCAGAAAAATATCTGCAAAAAATCGCGCAAAGCGAAGCGTTGAAAATCCAGCAGCAACTGAGCTATGCGCGCGACGTGGCGCATAACCTGGGCCACAGCATGATTGCCCTTCCGGAAGCCGGCATTACCGATCGTAAAGTGGCAGACAAACTGCTGGAATCGGCACTGCATGACAATCCTGACTATCTTTCTATTTCGGTCATTTTCGAAGAAAACGCCTACGACGGACGGGATGCGGAATTCGCGGATAAACCGGGTCAGGCGCCAAAAGGGCGCTATGCCTTCTTTGTCGATCATGGTCAGTCCGGCGAGTACAACTTGCATCCGCTGACATCGATCTTTACGCCAGGCCAGGGAGATTACTACCTGCTGCCGCAGAAGAGCCAAAAAGATACATTGATTGAACCCTATAGCTATGCCTATAACGGCGTGCCAACCTTGTTAACCTCTGTTGCCGCGCCGATCATCAGAGATGGCAAGCTGCATGCAGTGGTGACGTCCGATATTTCGCTGGCCTCTTTGCAGCAGAAAGTGAACGAGATTAAACCCTGGGAAGGGGGCGGCTATGCGGTGCTGCTCTCGACAGCGGGTAAAGTCATTTCCTACCCGGATAAGAAACTGACCAGTAAGCCTTACCCCGGTAAGACCGATAACTACAGCAGTGAGGTGGTGGAACAGGACGATCCTATCCTCGGTGAAAAAACGTTAATCACCTGGCAGCCTGTTTCGCTGGGCGAGGGGACGGATAGCTGGTATCTGGGTGTGGTCGCGCCGGTCAGTCAGGTCATGGCGGCAGCGAACCGTCAACTGATGAATGCCGTTATTCTCGGCGTGATCAGCATCCTGCTGGTCAGTGTGTTGCTGGGGCTGGTCTTTAGCCGCAAAGTGCTCAAACCCATTGGCGGTGAGCCGGCGGAAGGTGCCAACATTGCGCTGGCGGTCGCTGACGGCAAGCTTGATAACCTCATCGAGGTTAAACCGGGTGACCGCAGCAGCCTGTTTTATGCACTGCACACCATGCAGGATCAACTGCGAAGTATTGTCGGGAAAATTAAAGACGCCAGCGATTCAGTACGTCAGGGGGCGGGCGAGATTGTCAGCGGTAATATTAACCTCTCTTCACGCACCGAGCAGCAAGCCGCGGCGCTGGAGCAGACGGCAGCCAGCATGGAGCAGTTCAGCGCCACGGTGAAACATAACGCCGAAAACGCGCACAATGCGACGGCGCTCACCGCTAACGCCACCAAAATCGCCAGCCGCGGTGAAGCGCTGGTCGGTCAGGTGGTGGATACCATGGCGCAAATCGACGACAGTGCGAAGAAAATCGGCGACATCACGGCAATCATTAACAGCATTGCTTTCCAGACCAACATCCTGGCGCTTAACGCTGCCGTTGAAGCGGCGCGCGCGGGTGAACAGGGCCGTGGATTTGCTGTGGTGGCGTCTGAAGTACGTAACCTGGCGCAGCGCAGCGCCGATGCGGTCAAAGATATCGGCGCGCTGATTGAGGAGTCCAGTAAGCGGGTAGAAGCCGGGGTACAACTGGTGAACGATGCCGGTAAAACCATGCAGGAGATGACGCAGGCGGTGAACTCCGTGCAGTCGATCATCAGTGAGATCGTGAGTGCCTCGGATGAGCAGGCCAAAGGCATTGGTCAGGTCACTATCGCGGTGAACGAGATGGATGGCGTAACGCAACAGAACGCCTCCCTGGTTCAGCAGATGACCGCCGCGGCGACGTCGCTGGAAGAACAGGCCGAACAGCTGGCGCAGAGCGTGCAGCAGTTCCGCTTGCACGTGTAAGGCAGTGCAGGGAGTCCGGATTGCCGGGCTCCCTGTTGCTCATTATTCGGCGACCAGTTCGATCCTGTTGCCATCCGGGTCGGTGATCACCGCTTCATAGAACCCATCGCCAGTCCAACGGGCCGGGCTTGCCAGCCGCCCTTGCTGGTGGGCTTTTTGCGCCATCTTATCCACCTGTTCGACATTACCCACGGCGATAGCAATATGCGCCCAGCCGACGAATTCCGGATTTGCCGGTGCGTTCGCCAGTTCAGGCAGCGCCATCAGTTCGATGGTGGGACCGTGCGCCAGCGAGATAAAGTAGGATTCGAAACCGGCACGATTTTTACTGACATATTTCTCGTTGCTGGTGGCGGAAAAAAAGTCGCGCCAGAATGTACGCTGCGCTTCGATATGGCGCGTCCAAAGCGCCACGTGTGCAATGTTCAAGATCTCCCTCCCAAAACGTGATAACCGCGGTGACAAACGTTGCGGCTGGCCGAACAGCATTGATTGCTCGATTTTGCTTGATTGTGTTCAATTGTGGCTATTAATAGTAGTTTTTATTTGCTCGGTTGTGCAAGTTTTCTCGACTGACACCTGCAGTGGTTCGCCAACAACTCAACCTCAGCGGAATTTTCGTTCTTGCATGACGGGGCGGCAGCGCCATTTCTTGCCAGGCCTGACCTGAGATGTTAAAAGGTGCCCCTTCAATAAAACACAAAGGGGAAGGACGTGAAAAACGCGTCTCAGGCAGCGGGTAATATCACCGATGCCGCGTCGGAAACAGCGCCGACATTACAACGGGGTTTGAAGAATCGTCATATTCAGTTAATTGCGCTGGGCGGCGCGATTGGCACCGGATTATTTCTTGGCATTGGCCCGGCTATTCAGATGGCCGGACCGGCAGTATTGTTGGGCTATGGCATTGCCGGGATTATCGCCTTTCTGATTATGCGCCAGCTTGGCGAAATGGTGGTGGAAGAGCCAGTATCCGGCTCGTTTTCCCATTTTGCATTCAAATATTGGGGGCCGTTCGCCGGTTTCCTTTCCGGCTGGAACTACTGGGCGATGTTTGTGCTGGTGGGCATGGCGGAACTGACCGCCGCCGGGATCTATATGCAGTACTGGTTCCCGGAGGTGCCGACCTGGGTCTGGGCTGCTGCTTTCTTTGTCATCATCAATGCGGTTAACCTGGTTAACGTGCGTCTGTATGGCGAAACAGAGTTCTGGTTTGCCCTGATCAAAGTGCTGGCGATCATCGGTATGATTGGTTTTGGCCTGTGGATGCTGTTCTCCGGCCACGGCGGTGAGCGCGCCAGCATTGATAACCTCTGGCGCTATAACGGCTTCTTCGCCACCGGTTGGCACGGTTTGATCCTGTCGCTGGCGGTGATTATGTTCTCCTTCGGTGGGCTTGAGCTGATCGGTATTACTGCGGCGGAAGCCAGCGAGCCGCATACCACCATTCCCAAAGCAGTCAACCAGGTGGTGTACCGTATTCTGCTGTTTTATATCGGGTCGCTGGTGGTGTTGCTGGCGCTCTATCCTTGGATTGATGTCAAAGCGAATAGCAGTCCTTTTGTGATGATTTTTCATGATTTGGACAGTAACCTGGTAGCATCTGCGCTTAATTTCGTCATTCTTGTGGCGTCGCTGTCGGTTTATAACAGCGGTGTTTACTCCAACAGCCGCATGCTGTTTGGCCTCTCGGTGCAGGGGAATGCTCCCGCCTTTCTGACGCGCGTGAGCCGTCGCGGTGTGCCGGTGAATTCCCTGTTTCTCTCCGGCGCTATCACCTCATTCGTGGTGCTGGTGAACTACCTGCTGCCGCAGAAAGCGTTTGGTATGCTGATGGCGCTGGTGGTGGCGACGCTGCTGCTGAACTGGATCATGATCTCGCTGGCGCACCTGAAGTTTCGTGCCGCCATGCGGCGCAAAGGGCGCGATCCGCAGTTCAAAGCACTGCTCTTTCCAGCGGGAAACTATCTGTGTATCGGTTTCATGTTGCTGATCCTGGTGCTGATGTACACCATTGAGGATATGCGCTTGTCGGCGGTGCTGTTGCCGCTGTGGATCCTGTTTCTTTTCGCGGCTTTTAAACTGCTGCGTCGTTCAGGTACCCGCGCCTAATCCTCTCTGTTCCCGCCTCACCTGGCGGGAATTTTCCAGGCCAGTGCCTGATTTTTCAGGCATGATGCATACAATGATGTCGCCAGCCGTTCGCGCTGGCGTTTTTATGGCTTCAGGAGTTATGGCATGACCCGGCAACGACAAGCCGACCTGTTACTGGTTCTCACCACCCTTATCGCCGCCTGTGGCTGGATTTTTTCGCGTGAGGCGATTTCCGGCATGCCGGTTTTTGCTTTTCTCGGCCTGCGTTTTTTTGGCGCGGCGCTGGTGCTGCTGCCTTTCTGCCTTAAACAACGCATTCCGCTGGCGAAACTGCGCCAGGTGTTGATCAGCGGTTTCTGGATGGCGCTTAACCTCTGCTTGTGGATTTGGTCAGTGTCGACCACGCCATCGTTGGGCGAAGGGGCATTTATCATGAGCCTGTCGATGCTGTTTGTGCCGCTGGTGGCGTGGGCGATGATGAATACCCGTCCCGCGCGAGCGTACTGGGAGTGTTTGCCGGTGGCGATTATCGGCCTTGCACTACTTAGCCTGCATACGCCGATTACGTTTCACCCCAGCCAGGGCTGGTTTCTGCTCACTGCGTTCGTGCAGTCAATTAACTTCTGTTACACCAGCCGCTGCGCCAGAGAAGTGCCGCTGTTGCCGCTGACCGCCGTGCAACTGGCGGTAACCGGCATTGCCGGGTTAGCGATTTCCGCGTTGTTTGAGGCGTGGACACAACCCCTGACGGCCGCCACCGGGATGTGGCTGGTGGCGAGTATTTTTATTGCCACCAGTCTGCGTTTTGCGCTGCAGTTGCAAGGTCAGAAATACGCTGCCGTCGCCAGTGCTGCCATCATTATGGTGCTGGAGCCGCTGCTGACGGTCATTGCCGCGTCCTTGTGGTACGGTGAGCGTTTGCCGCTGCAAAAAATTATCGGCGGGGTGTTGATCCTGCTGGCACAGATTTGGTTCCGCTGGCGTATGGTCGCGCGGCTGCCGTCAAAGTTGTAGTGTGCCAGCCAGGACGGTATGCGCCGCGCCGGTCATCAACACGCGGTCATTCGCTGTTTGCTCCAGAGTCAGTACACCGCCGCGACGCGAGGCCTGGTAAGCGGTAAGCGAGCGCTTACCCAACCGGGCCGACCAGTATGCCGCCAGGGCACAGTGCGCGGAGCCGGTGACCGGATCTTCATCGACCCCCACCCATGGAGCAAAATAGCGCGACAGCAGATCGTACTCACCCTCGCCGGGAGCAGTGACCACCACGCCACGACCAGACAGGGCGCGGAGCGCCTGAAAATCGACGCTCAGCGTGCGCACACTTTGCGCGTCGCTCACCACGACCAGTTGTTTTGCGCCAAAGGTACCGTAATCGCAGACCTGGGCGGATGAAAGCCCAAGCGCATTCAGTAAAGCCTGCGGCGGAGCACTATCCATTTGCGGGGTTAGCAGTGGGAAATCAAGCTGAATACCGCGGCGAACCACGCTTGCTGACAGCGGGCCGGAAAGGGTTTGAAAGGTGACCGTTGCCCCTGCCGCAAGTCGCCCGGTCTGATGCAGCACATGTGCTGTCGCAAGTGTGGCATGCCCACAGAGTTCCACTTCCGCCAGCGGTGTAAACCAGCGCAGGTTGTTATCTGCAAGGTTGAAGAATGCTGTCTCTGACACCGCCATTTCGTCGGCAATTTGCTGCATTAACGCAGCATCCAGTCCATGCGGCGTAATACAAACCGCTGCCGGGTTGCCGGAAAAAGGACGCGCACTGAACGCGTCCACCTGGTAGATATCGAGTTTCACCGTGTGCTCCCTTTAATAACAAAGATATAACATTATCCTGTTTTCAGCGGAGCGGGTAGTTATGAGTTCGCCGGGCAGTGCGGCGCTAACTGGCGGCGCGCACCAATAGCCGCCACGGCCAGCATGAGCATCATCAACACTTCCGTTGCCAGAAAACCGCTCATCGCAGTACTGTAATTGCCGTGCGACTGCCCGACGAGATGCAAAAACAATCCACCGAGCAGTGCAGGCCCAAGCCCTAACGTCGCCTGCTGCAATGTGCTGAGCAGCGCGCTGCCTGCGCCAGCGTCACTGGCGGTGAGATCGCGCATACCAATGCGATAGAAACTGTTCACAATCAACGCCTGACCGTAACCAATCAACACCGTAGAGGGGGCCAGTGCCAGTGCGCCCACCCATTGGCCGGAAAGCTGCAAGGTTGCTATCAGAGCCAGTAACCCGGCGACCTGAACCGCTAACCCGGTGAGCAGAATCGTTCGCATGCTGTAACGCGCAATCAGTTTGGGGGCATACCAGGCTGAGACAAAATAGGCGATGCCAAGGGCAACAAAACTGTTGCCGGAGTGCGATGGCGTCATCCCCATGCCAGCCTGCAAAGTGAGCGCCATGCAAAACATAAACCCGGACCAGGCGCTAAAGAAGAGAAGGGCGATCAATAAACCAAAACGGATGCTGTGCAGTTTAAGCAGTCGCGGCGGCAGCAGGGGCGTCAGGCCAGCACGCTGTTGTTGCAGTGCGCTGGCGCGCATCCACAAAACCAGTGGGAAAAGTGCCAGCAATGCGACCTGCGTGGGCCATGGCCAGTGTAACTCCGGACCGAGCGCCAGCGGGAACAGCAGGCAGCAGAGGATCAGCGCCAGTGCGATCGTGCCATGCCAGTCGATACGCGAGCGTGTTTCATTGCGGGTTTCCGGGATATAGCGGTGGCTGAGCGCCAGCACCAACAGGCAAATCGGCACATTGATAAAAAAGGCGTTGCGCCAGCCCAGTCCGGCGATATCCGCCGAAACCAGCCAGCCCCCGCCCATCTGACCGATAATAAAGGCGACGCCGCCAATGCCACCGTACAGGCTGATGGCGCGGGCATGCGCGGTGCCTTTTAACGTGACATGCAACGTGGCGAGGATCTGTGGCACGATCAGCGCCGCGCCCATGCCTTGCAGCGTGCGGGCCGCCAGGAGCGCAGAGATGGAATCCGCCAGCCCGCACAAGAGAGACGCAATACCGAACAGCGTCACGCCCCATAAGAACACGCGCCTGCGCCCAAGGTTGTCGCCCAGTTTGCTCCCCATGGCCAGACAAACCGCAAAGGCGACGCCATATAGCGCCACAATCAACGCTAACTGGGTGGCGGAGGTATGCAGCGACAGCGTAATGGAGTCGAGCGCCACGTTGGTAATGGAGGTGTCGATAAGTGGCAGCATCTGCCCTGTTAACAGCAGGATCAGACCGGCCCGGCCAGGTGAAACAGCAGACGTATTCATGGTAACTCCATTGCGTCATTCATCAGATAGACGTAGCATCGCTGATTGAATACACGGGTACCAGTTCTTACCCATACTGGTACTGGCACTACCATGCTGGAGGTGTTTATGACGTTAATGGCGGAACGGCAACCCGTACTGACGGTTCAGGAAGAGAACCGTAAACAACTGGGCGCATTTTTGCGTGCGCGCCGGGAAAGTCTGGATCCGCAGCGGCTGGGATTGCCGCGCAGCGGACGTCGTCGTACGCCGGGCCTGCGCCGGGAAGAGGTTGCGTTACTGGCTGATGTGGGTGTCACCTGGTACACCTGGCTGGAGCAGGGCAGAGAGATGAACCCTTCCGCCAGTGTCTTGCAGGCGGTCGCCAGCGCATTGCAGTGCTCGCCGACGGAAACGCGACATCTGTTTTTACTGGCAGGACTGACGCCAGCAGAGGCGCTCAACGCGCCGCAGTGCGAAGGGATCAGCGAAGGGACGCGTCGTTTGCTGGATAGCCTGTTGCCACAGCCTGCCAGTATTCAGAAAACCAACTTTGATATTGTCGCGTGGAACGTCGCTTTTGAGCGCCTGATGGGCGTGAATTTCGGCGAAATGGCGGAAGAAGACCGCAACTGTATTTACCTCTATCTGACCCATCCGCAGTGGCGTAGCCGTCTGGGTCAGCATGAAAGCGTGTTGCAAACCTTTGTCGCCTATTTTCGCGCGGCAATGGCGGAACACCGTGGCGACCCATTGTGGGAAACCAAACTGGCGCGCTTTTGTGCGGCCTCCGCTGAGTTTGAAGCCTTGTGGCACAAATATCTGGATGTGCGCGGAGTGGAAAATAAACTGAAGCAGTTTGTTCATCCGCAACTGGGTGAGTTTACGCTTCAGCAGATGTACTGGTTTTCTGCGCCGCGTAATGGTTCGCGCCTGCTGGTCTACCTGCCGGTGGATGAACAGGGCGAACACGCGCTGAAATGGCTGGCGGCAAACGCTTAAGGGCGCAGACGTTTTTGATCTTTACGCGGTAAGCCGTCCACTACTCGATCCCATGAGGCCTGAATCAGCGAGGCGAGCAGCGACTCGTCGATCTCCTCACCGGCAAACACCGAAATCCAGTGTTTCTTGTTCATGTGGTATCCCGGCTCAATGCTGGGGTAAATTTGCTGGTTGAGCAGCGACATTTGCGGCTCCGCCTTCATCGTCACCATCGGCCTGCCGTGGGCGGTGGTGGTCATCATAAAAATCTTACCGCACACTTTGAACACATCATGCTCCGGGCCGAAAGGCCAGCAGTGCTCGGTAAAGGGCAACGCCAGTGCAAGGCGATGGGCAGTGGCCTGCAGGGTTTTACTGTCCATCTTTTTCCTCTGACGCCAGTGCGCGCCACATCGCTTCAAAACCGAGGCGTTTGATCTCTTTCATGCGGGAAGGGTCGCGGCCGGCAAAGGTAATGGTGGTATCCGCCATCGACAGGAAGATGGCATCGCCGAAGGGGGCAAACTCGCCGTCTAAAAAGATGGGCAGCACCGAACGATGACAAAGTTCATGGAGTTCCGGGAAGATGTCTGTCACCTGTTGTTTGGTTTCCGGGGTGAGTTTTTCGCTCACCGCGATCTGGCGTACAGCCTGGTGCCCGCAAGGGTGGCGAATGCCCCAGTCGATATAACTGTTCCAGATAGAGTGCGTATGCTCTTTCGGATCGCTGATGGTGCGATCGAGGTTGTCGAGCATGGTACCGCAGAGATCGGTTTTCAGGTGCAGGTAAAGCGCATTCAGCAAATCGTCCTTGGTGGCGAAGTAGCGAAACAGCGTGCCTTCAGCGACGCCCGCATTACGGGCTATTAACGCGGTTGAGGCCGCGATCCCTGACTCTGCAATCGCTTTGGTTGCCGCTTCCAGTAACGCCATTTTTTTGTCTTCACTCTTTGGACGAGCCACTCCACTTTTCCTCTCACGCTATAAAAACCACGATTGAAACACGCCCTCTGTAACGCTGCAACGTCGGATGTCAAATAAAAAAAATCATCTTGACGGTTTATTGCTCCTCTCTATAATGAGTGCTTACTCACTCATAATCAAGTTTAACCAGCGTCGTATCCAGGGAAAGGATCGATTTTGTCGGGTAAGGATATGAAGCGTCTCATTCTCAGCGTGGTTCTTGTTATGCTCGTTGCGTCCGCCGCAAGTTTACCGTTTGTTCTGAGTGCCGGTTTTGGTCAGTTGCCGCAGGGTGAGCAACTGACGGCAGTCGAAAAATCGCCGAATTATCACGATGGCAAATTCCAGAACACGTTGCCTACGCCGGGCTTTACCGGAAAGAAAAATATGCTGGCCGCGTGGTGGGACTTTTTAGTGACTAAACGCGAAAACGCGCGCCCGCAACAACCCTTACCGATAGTGCACACCGATCTTGCCAGTCTGCCCTTGGCAGAGGATACCCTGGTGTGGATGGGACACTCCTCCTGGTATCTGCAACTGGCGGGTAAACGCATTCTTATCGATCCGGTTCTGAGCGACTATGCAGCACCGTTTTCGTTCCTCAATAAAGCGTTTGCAGGCAATGAGGCGTGGACGGCACAAAGCATGCCGGAAATCGATCTGCTGATTATTTCTCATGACCATTACGACCATCTGGATTACGCCACCATCAAAGCGCTGATGCCCAAAATTAAACGCGTGGTGACGCCGCTTGGCGTGGGGTCTCACCTGCGTTACTGGGGGATGGATCCGGCAATTATTGAGGAAGCGGACTGGCAGCAGAAAGTGGCCATCAGTGATGATCTCACCGTGCATGTGCTGCCTGCGCGACACTTCTCCGGACGTGGTCTGAAGCGTAACCAGACGCTGTGGGCAAGCTTTATGTTCGTGACACCGGAACGCAAGGTCTACTACAGCGGGGATACCGGCTATGGCCCGCATTTTAAAGCCATAGGCGAACACTTTGGCGCAGTGGACGTCGCCATTATGGAAAACGGCCAGTATGACGAGGATTGGAAGTACATACATATGATGCCGGAAGAGGCCGCACAAGCGGCGCAGGAGCTTAATGCACGTGCGGTTCTGCCGGGCCACGCGGGGCGTTTTGTGTTGGCAAAACATACCTGGGATGATCCCTACAAACGGCTGGCGGCAGCGAGCCTTGGCAAAAGTTATCGCTTACTGACACCGAGACTGGGCGAGCCTGTGTTTGCAGCTGACAGCGCGCAACGCTTTCGCGCCTGGTGGGAATAAACCCGTTTACTAATCGAAGAGCAGAGGGGGAGCGCAGTATGACTATTTCCGCTCAGGTTATCGACACCATCGTCGAGTGGATCGACGACAATCTCCATCAACCATTACGTATTGATGATATTGCAGCGCATGCGGGCTATTCCAAATGGCATTTGCAGCGGCTTTTCTTGCAGTACAAAGGAGAGAGTTTAGGGCGTTATATTCGCGAGCGTAAACTCTCGCTTGCAGCCCGGGATTTACGCGATACCGATCAGAGGGTTTACGACATTTGTCTGAAATATGGCTTTGATTCGCAGCAAACCTTCACGCGTATTTTTACCCGCACGTTCAATCTGCCACCGGGAGCTTACCGGCGTGAGAATCATCAGCACACGCACTGATGGTCAGTGATAAAAAAACCGGCTACTTTGAGCCGGTTTTTTTTACTCCTCCACGGTTTGCGCAATACCCAGCCGGTGTAAGAAACCGCAAATGCCTTCACGCGCCAGTAATAGCGCAAGCTGGTGCTGCTCGTCGGGGGTCATATTATTCAGAACCTTCATGATTTCCCGCAGTGGGGTGCTTTCTGCTGCGCCATACGGTACAGAAGGCTCGGCGATGGAATAGGAGGTGGTTCGCTGGCGCATGGTGGGCGTTTTCATAATAAAGTTGCGTACATCTTTATTGATATGGATAAGTCTGGCGCGCCCACCTTTTACACCGGGTAAATTTTCGGTTTGCCAACCTTGTTCACGGATCCAGCGATTCACGGTCTGCTTTGCGACGCCGATAAAATCCGCTAACTCTTCGGTGGTCATTTTGCTGGCTAGTTTCATCATCTTATTTCTGTTCGCGGATACCCAGGCGTTGTAATAACCCGGTAATACCGTCACGTATTAACAGAGAGGAGAATTGCTTTTGCTCGGTGTCGGTCATCTCTTTCACCAGCGTGATAAGCAACATTTCGAGGGATGTGTCGTGCGACATAGCGCCGGAAACGGTGTGTTCTTCCGGACGTTGGGCACTGAGAATAAAAGCGCGAACCTGTTCGTTCACATGGACCAGGCGGGCTTTTCCGCCTTGTACGCCAGGTTTGGGGGACGTTACCCATCCCTCTTTGCGCACCCATTTATTGATTGTCTGGCGGCTGTAACCGGTGAGGCTTGCCAACTCGTCTGGGGTCATTCGTTCCTTGAGCATGTAATTCCCGAGTGGTTGTAAGGGTAATTAATGACTTATGTTATAGCACCATTTAACAGGAAAATGTGACAGGTTTAACTACTGGTTGCGACCAGGCGCGCAATGTCTTTCATTTGCATGCTTTTTCAGCGATTGAATAAGGCGGAGAGATTTTGCCGTTGACACCTGGCAAGGGAATTCATATTATGCCGCCCGTCAACACGACACGCTTTACGCAATGGGGCTATAGCTCAGCTGGGAGAGCGCTTGCATGGCATGCAAGAGGTCAGCGGTTCGATCCCGCTTAGCTCCACCAAATTCCGCACCCAACGGATTTGGCGCGTAAAGAAACATTGTGGGGCTATAGCTCAGCTGGGAGAGCGCTTGCATGGCATGCAAGAGGTCAGCGGTTCGATCCCGCTTAGCTCCACCAAAATCTCAAACCCTCGCGTTTACGCGGGGGTTTTTTCGTTTCTGAGCTTCTGTCAATTGCACTCAGGCTGTTGTAACAACTCTTAGGTGGTTAACCTCAGAAAAGACTAAGAGTGTTTATTGGCCTGGTAACTTGATCCATAAAACGAATAAATCTATTATCCGGCTACTTACCCTTTTCCCGGCCAGGAGTTTGCGCATTATTTTAATGAAGAACCGAAATGACAGTTATGTGCGAAAATTCCTTTTGGCATTAATTCTTTGTCTGATCGCCGTCCCTGTTTCCCGTATTATTTCGCCGAAAACGGTGGTCAATGCCAGCGATATTTATCTGGCCTGGTTGCCGTTAAGTGTTATGCTGGCCATTATTTTACTTTTTGGGCGGCATGGTGTTGTGCCTGTTATTCTCGGTTTCGCATTGATAAACGAGAGCGTTCTGCATTTACCGGGAATAGAGGCGGCGGTGCTGTTATTTTGCCTGACATTCCCTGTGCTGCTGGCCTGCGCGGTCGTCCGCTGGCGGCTCGGTTCGCGTTGGCGTCATGGCATCCCGAATAAAGATATGGGGATCCGTATTTTATGGTTGGGGTTTATTGCTCCGCTCGGCATAAAATGTTCAATGTATATTGCGGGTATCTGGTTTAACTATCCAATTCATTTGTCGGGATTTTTTAATTCCAGTTCCGTTATTTATTCCATTATTGATATTCAGAGCCTGATTGTTGCATCACTAATATTCACGATGATTATATATTTTCCGCTAAGGATGATGATTAATCCTCATTTTTTCCGCACATTCTGGCGACAGAGTATTAAACCCTGGCTTTCAGCAGAGAAGCGTCTGTTTACCCTTTTCTGGATCGCAGCGCTGATCGCCATGGTTATTACCCTCTGTCTCCCTTATCAGTCCGAGTATATTGCGGGCTACCTGGTGCCGGTTCTGTTTATTCTCTTTACTTTTGGCATCAGCAGGTTAAGCCATCCACTTTTGATGTTGTGTTGGGGATGCGCTGCATTCGCGCTGATGGTGTATAACGACAGCTTTCTGCACGGCGTGCATTCCGACTATTCGCTGGCGTTTGTGATGTCGGTATTGATTTGTTTCACCATTTCTATGCTGTATATGATGCGCATTTATACCCATAGCGAATGGCTGAAAGGGCGCTGGCAGGCCCAGGCAATGACCGATCCTTTAACCGGCTTGCCCAACCTGCGCGCACTGGAAAAAATGCTCGACGCGCAGCCCTCCTGCATTGTCTGCTGCTTGCATATGCAGAATGTGGAATTCCTGAGTCGCCATTTTGGCATGATGATGCGCGTGCATGTAAAACGCAGCGTAACGCGTGAGCTGCAACCCTTACTGCAGGAGGGAGAAACCCTCTTTCAGCTTCCCGGAAATGAACTGCTGTTAAAACTGAACGGGCCAGACATCGCCGGGCGTTTGCAACATATGGTGCGTTATCTTAATAGCCGTCGTATCTACTGGAACGCCACTGCGCTGGATATTGAGTTTGGTATCTCGTGGGGAGAATTACAGGCTTCAGGGAAAGAGCTGCATCACACGCTGGGGCAGTTAAGCTGGCTTTCGGAACAGGCCTCCCTGGGGCAGCAGGTACTGGCGCTCACCAATAGTCTGCAAGAGGTGACCGACCAGACCACCGATCGGGTCCTGCTGCTCAACAAAGTGAAGCGGGCGCTGGATAACAACGGCACCGTGCTTTATGGTCAGCCTATCGTTAATGCGCAAGGTATCGGATATCAGGAGATCCTCAGCCGGCTGGTCTGTGATGGCGAGTTGCTAACGCCGGACCAGTTTATCCCGGTGATTGCGCAGTTCAATTTGAGCACCCGTTTTGATATGCAAGTGGTGGATCGCTTACTACAATGGATGCAGCAGCATCCTGGCCCACATGGTGGCGCGCGCTTTTCGGTTAATCTGATGCCGTTAACGCTAATGCAGAACGATTTTGTTGCGCAGCTTCTTTCTCTCTTTGACCGCTATGCCGTGTCGCCGCAGGCGGTGATCATTGAGATCACCGAAGAGCAGGCGCTCTCGCACTCTGAAGTGAGTATTCACAACATTCAACGATTGCGCGAAGCCGGTTTCAAAATTGCTATCGACGATTTTGGTACCGGCTATGCGAACTTTGAACGTCTGAAGCGCTTGCAGGCGGATATCATCAAGATAGACGGTTGTTTCGTGCGGGATATTCTGAACGATCCTCAGGATGTGATGATCGTGAAAGCCATCTGCGAGGTGGCGAAAGGGAAGTCGCTGACAGTGGTGGCGGAGTATGTGGAAAACGAAGCCCAGCGCGCACTGCTGTTGCAAGCCGGGGTCGATTATTTGCAAGGTTACTTATTAGGGAAACCGCAACTGCTGGCGGAGAGATAAAAAAACCGGGGCTATCCCCGGTTTTCAATATTCAAGGCCATCCGGCAATCAGATCACCAGTGCCGCAATCGCAGCAGACAGCACACTCACCAGCGTAGAGCCGTAAACCAGTTTCAGACCAAAGCGGGAAACCACGTTGCCTTGCTCTTCGTTCAGGCCCTTAATCGCACCGGCGATAATACCGATAGAAGAGAAGTTAGCGAAGGAGACCAGGAACACAGAGAGGATACCTTCCGCACGCGGAGAGAGGTTGGCCGCGATTTTCTGCAGATCCATCATCGCCACGAATTCATTGGACACCAGTTTGGTTGCCATGATGCTCGCCACTTGCAGCGCTTCATGGGCCGGTACACCCAGCACCCAGGCGATGGGGTAGAAGATATAGCCCAGAATGCCCTGGAAAGAGATACCAAAAATCGCAGCGAACAGCGCGTTCAGACCGGAAATCAGCGCGATAAAGCCAATCAGCATCGCCGCAACGATAATCGCCACTTTGAAGCCCGCCAGAATGTATTCGCCCAGCATTTCAAAGAAGCTCTGACCTTCATGCAGTCTCGCCATCTGCAGATTTTCTTCGCTCTCTTCCACACGGTAGGGGTTGATCAGCGACAGCACGATAAAGGTACTGAACATGTTCAGTACCAGCGCCGCAACAACATATTTCGGCTGCAACATGGTCATGTAAGCGCCAACGATGGACATTGACACTGTCGACATGGCCGTTGCCGCCATGGTGTACATACGGTTACGAGACATTTTGCCGAGGATATCTTTATAGGCAATAAAGTTCTCGGACTGACCCAGAATCAGGGAGCTGACGGCGTTAAATGACTCCAGTTTGCCCATGCCGTTCACTTTCGACAGCACCGTACCGATGGCGCGGATAATAATCGGCAGCACGCGAATGTGTTGCAGAATACCGATAAGCGCGGAAATAAAGACAATCGGGCACAGCACTTTCAGGAAGAAGAACGCCAGGCCTTCGTCATTCATTTTACCGAATACGAAGTTGGTACCTTCGTTGGCGAAACCGAGCAGTTTTTCAAACATTTCGGAGAAGCCTTTCACGAAGCCCAGGCCGATATCTGAGTTCAGGAAGAACCAGGCCAGTAAAACTTCAATAACCAGCAATTGAATAACAAAGCGGATGCGGATTTTCTTGCGATCGCTGCTTACGAGCAAGGCAAGCAGCGCCACAACAGCAAGCGCCAGGACAAAGTGCAGAACGCGGGACATATTTGCTCCAAATATGAGACGGGTAGAAATTTCTTGCACATTCTATGTAACAAGCTAAAAGAAAACGAGATCAAACACACACTATATTAATGACCTGTGACCAGACTCAAAATTAGTGATCCATCATACATTTCTGCTATGTTAAGTAAGTGGGTGAAAAGTTGCGCCTTGATGCTAAACTCTTAACATAACGCTGCGGCAGATCCCGTTGCCGCCGTCACCATACTGGACATCCAGCCCTTCTATCGTTTCTGGCTATCAGAGAAATCAGGTAAATCCATCTAAATGAACTTGATAATCATTCTCATTTTGATAGCATGAAACATAGCAAAGGCTATATTTAAGGGCATAAAATGAACAGTAGTCGCGTTGAGAATAGCAGTGGGCGGGCAGCGCGCAAGCTAAGGTTCGCGTTAATGGGACCGGCGTTCATTGCGGCGATTGGCTATATCGATCCCGGCAACTTTGCCACCAATATTCAGGCGGGGGCAAGTTTCGGCTATCAGCTCTTGTGGGTCGTTGTATGGGCCAACTTAATGGCGATGCTGATTCAGTTGCTCTCGGCCAAACTCGGTATCGCCACTGGCAAAAACCTGGCTGAGCAGATCCGCGATCACTATCCACGCCCGGTGGTCTGGTTTTACTGGGTACAGGCGGAAATTATCGCCATGGCCACTGACCTCGCGGAATTTATTGGCGCCGCTATCGGTTTTAAAATGATCCTCGGTGTTTCGTTATTGCAAGGCGCGGTGCTGACCGGGGTTGCTACCTTTCTCATTTTGATGCTGCAACGACGCGGGCAAAAACCGTTAGAGAAGGTGATCGGCGGGTTGTTGCTGTTTGTTGCAGCGGCATACATTGTCGAACTGGTGTTTTCTCAGCCGCGGCTGGCAGAGCTGACGAAAGGGATTGTGATTCCCAGCTTACCTGGAACAGATGCCGTCTTTCTCGCTGCCGGGGTGTTGGGGGCAACCATTATGCCGCATGTGATTTATCTGCACTCTTCCCTGACGCAGCATTTGCACCAGGGAACCCAGCGCCAGCGTTATTCAGCCACCAAATGGGATGTGGGGATTGCCATGACCATCGCCGGTTTTGTGAATCTGGCCATGATGGCCACCGCTGCCGCGGCTTTCCATTTTAACGGGCATACGGGGATTGCCGATTTGGATCAGGCTTACCTCACGCTGGAGCCATTATTGAGTCACGCAGCCGCCACCATTTTTGGTCTGAGTCTGGTGGCGGCAGGCCTCTCTTCAACGGTGGTTGGTACGCTGGCGGGGCAGGTGGTGATGCAAGGGTTTGTGCGTTTCCACATTCCGCTATGGGTTCGCCGCACTATCACCATGATGCCCTCGTTTATTGTTATCTGGCTGGGGCTGGATCCGACGCAAATTCTGGTGATGAGCCAGGTGTTGCTGAGCTTCGGTATTGCGCTGGCGTTGGTGCCGCTGCTGATATTCACCAGCAATCGCGCGCTGATGGGGGAACTGGTGAATACATCGCTGATTAAGCGTACCGGCTGGGTGATTGTGATACTGGTGGTCAGTTTAAATGGCTGGTTGTTAGTGGGAACTGCGGCAGGTTTATAACATCCTGTTTACCCATCACCACAAAAAAAGGAGCGCATGCGCTCCTTTTTCGTATTAATGATGATGCCAGCGACCGCCTCGAGGTCCACGGTGGTCATCGCGATCGTTCCAGCCTTCACGGTAGCCGCGTTCATAGGCGTCGCGTTTATCCCAACCGCGATGCCATCCGCGGTCGTGTTTATACCAGTGGTTGCCGCGCCATTCATAGTTGCGACCCCAGTAGTCACGGTCGCGCCAGCGGCCGCCGTCCCAGTAGTTACCGTAATTATCGCGATCGCCAATTTGTAATTTTACAGATGGCAACAGGGTGATTTCGCCAGCATTAGCGACCAGGGGCGCTGAAGCCATTAACACTGCTGCCAGAATCAGTGACCTGAACATACTCTTCTCCTTCACGATCGGGGCCGAAACGGCCTGTTACAACAATCTTACGGGGCGGTAAAACCCCGTATTATTGGCGGAACTCCTAAATCATGAATAGCAGCACTTTTTGCTAAAAAAGCGTTATTTTGCACCGCTGAGAATAGCGTCGATTTCCTTACATTCTGCTGCGCTGAAATCCCGATTGGTCAGCATGCCAACGGCATCGTCCAGTTGCCCGATCTTGCTGGCACCAATCAGCACCGAGGTCACTTTGCCGCCGCGTAGCACCCAGGCCAGTGCCATCTGCGACAGTTTCTGTCCTCGCCGTTGAGCCACAGCATTTAGCGCGTGTACTGTCGCCAGCTTTTCATCAGTAAGCTGATCCGGATTAAGAAAACGACTGCCGCTGGCAGCACGGGAATCCGCCGGGATACCATGCAGATAGCGGTCCGTTAATTGCCCACCCGCGAGCGGAGAGAAGGCAATGCAGCCGACGCCTTTTTGCTGCAACGCATCCAGCAGTTCGGTTTCCACCCACCGTTCAAACATAGAGTATTTAGGTTGGTGGATCAGACACGGTGTGCCCAGGTCGTTGAGAATGTCGATAGCTTCACGCGCCAATGCTGCCGGGTAGTTAGACAACCCGACGTACAGCGCTTTACCCTGGCGCACAATATGATCCAGTGCGCGCATGGTCTCTTTCAGCGGCGTTTCCGGGTCCGGACGATGGTGGTAGAAGATATCCACATATTCGAGCCCCATCCGGCGCAGGCTTTGATCAAGGCTGGCGATCAGGTATTTGCGCGAACCCCAGTCGCCATAGGGGCCATCCCACATGGTGTATCCCGCTTTACTGGAGATAATCAGCTCGTCGCGCCAGGGGAGGAAATCTTCCCGCAAAATGCGGCCGAAATTGCTCTCTGCGGATCCGGGGGGCGGCCCGTAATTGTTAGCCAGATCGAAATGGGTAATGCCAAGATCGAATGCGTGCCGCAGTAATTGCCGACTGTTTTCCAACAGCGTGGCGTCGCCAAAGTTATGCCACAGCCCGAATGAAATCGCCGGGAGTTTAAGCCCACTATCACCACAGCGCGAGTAGACCATTTTTTCGTAACGTGCGGAATCTGCCTGATAAACCATGCCGTTGCCCCTGTGAAGTCATCATGCCTTCAGTGTATGCGTTTACATCGCCGGACCAATGAGATTACACCGGGCGTTATCGTAAAGCTTGCTTTCCACCCCTGATATGGCGCGTATCCTGGACTCTCATCACAGTTCTTCAATACTCAGTGAAGAACTAAAGTCTGGAAGGATCAATGTCATGCAAACTGATTACTCTGTTGCCGACTATCTGCTGGACAGGCTCGCTGGCTGTGGCATTCACCATTTGTTCGGCGTGCCGGGCGACTATAACCTGCAATTTCTTGATCACGTCATTCAACATCCGGCGGTCCACTGGGTTGGCTGCGCCAACGAACTTAACGCTGCCTATGCCGCCGACGGCTACGGGCGTTGCCGGGGGGCTGGCGCTTTGCTTACCACCTTTGGCGTGGGGGAATTAAGCGCCATTAACGGCATTGCTGGCAGTTTTGCTGAGTATGTACCGGTGCTGCATATCGTTGGCGCACCGTGTAGCGCAGTGCAGCAACGTGGCGAATTACTGCACCATACACTCGGCGACGGGGATTTTCGCCACTTCTGGCGGATGAGCGAACCGGTTACTGCCGCGCGCGCCATTTTAACGGCGCAAAATGCCTGCTATGAAATCGACCGGGTTATCAGCACCATGCTGACAGAGTCACGTCCCGGTTACCTGATGTTACCGGCTGATGTCGCCAAAATGGCAGCGACACCGCCTGTAACCACTATCACTTCCCCGGTAATGCAATCCGACGAAACGCGCCTTGATGCGTTTCGCCGTCATGCACAGGCGCTGATTTCGGGCAGTCCACGCGTTGCGCTACTGGCGGATTTTCTTGCTCGTCGCTTCGGCGTACAGAAAATGTTGCAATGCTGGATGCGTGATTTCCCCGTCCCCCATGCCACGATGCTGATGGGGAAAGGGCTATTTGATGAAACACAACCCGGGTTTGTGGGCACTTACAGCGGTGCCGCAAGCCCGCCAACAGTACGCGAAGCCATAGAAGGGGCGGACACGGTGATTTGTGTGGGCGCTCGTTTCACCGATACGCTGACCGCCGGGTTTAGCCAGCAGTTGCCACGGGAACGGACTATCGACATTCAGCCGTTCGCCGCGCGGGTAGGGGAAACCTGGTTCAGCGGCGTGTCGATGCGCGATGCGGTGAATACCCTGATCTCGGTGTGCCGCCATCTTCCGCGCAACCCGCCTAAGCAGGTTAATCACACTGACGTGCCGCCCCGCGTTCATCAGGGGACGCTGGATCAGTCAGCACTCTGGCAAACACTGCAAGATATTATCCGTCCTGGCGATATCCTCCTGGCCGATCAGGGAACCGCGGCGTTTGGCGCAGCGGATTTGCGCTTGCCTGCGGAAGTCGATTTTTTGGTACAACCGTTATGGGGATCGATCGGTTTTTGTCTGCCCGCCGCGTTTGGCGCGCAAACAGCGTGCCCGGAACGGCGGGTGATTTTGCTCAGCGGCGATGGTGCGGCTCAGTTAACCATTCAGGAACTGGGGTCGATGCTACGCGACGGTCTGCGGCCCATCATTATATTGCTGAATAATGATGGGTATACGGTGGAACGTGCCATTCATGGCGCGCAGCAGCGTTATAACGACATTGCTCGCTGGAACTGGACGCATATTCCGCATGCACTTAGCCATGATTGTCAGGCTGAGTGCTGGCGGGTCAGCGAAACGGTACAACTGGCCGAGGCACTGGAAGCTGCCGCCCATCATCACCGCCTCGCGCTGATTGAAGTCATGCTGCCGAAGACAGATCTCCCTGATTTGTTGCGTGACGTCACCCGCTCGCTTGAAGCGCGCAACAACCAGTGATCATTTGTCCCGCCGGGGAGCAACCATCATTGGCTTCCCGGCCAGCAACAGCCAGGCAGGAAGCATCACGATGCATAACAATGGCAGCAGTGTCGTGTCCGGCACAACGACAGCGGCAAGAAACAGGCTTAACCAGCCATCCCGCGTGACCACCAGCACCAGACCAAGCACTGCACAGGAGACGGTAACCGCCGCTGGTACCGCGTCCACATGTTGGTGCAACATCAGACCTAGCGCCACCCCGACGAACACCGCCGGGAAAATACGCCCACCGCGGAACCCGCACGCTGTTGCTACCACCAGCGCCGCCAGTTTTATCACCGCAAACAGCAGATAATCGCTGACGGTGAATGTCTGCGCAAAGGCCAGTTGCTGCATCTCATCCAGCCCCTTAAACAGGGTGATATTACCGCCCATGATGCCAAGAATACCGAGCAGAAACCCACCAATGCCCAGCGCAAGCACCGGATTTTTTAGCCGCTGCATAAGCTGATGCAGGCGGGGTAAACACCAGACCGCAACCATCCCCAGCGCGATGGCGAGCATGGTGACGACCGCACCGCTGATGATATCGACAATGTGCAACTGCGGATAATGGGGAATCGGTAGAGTGAAATGGGGATGCGACAGCACCGTGGTGGTCAGCGCGCCAGCAGCAGCGGCCATCAGTGGGGCGAACAGACGATCCCATAGCGGTACATCATTACTGGCGGTCAGCGTTTGTGAAAAGATCAGCGCTGCTGCAACCGGGGTACCAAACAGTGCGCCAAGTGTGCCCGCAGAGGCCAAAATCGTCCAGTCCAGTGGGGCGACTCGCGGAAATGCGCGCGCGCCAATCGCCACCGCCAGCGCAATATTCAGCACCATCACCGGGTGTTCAGGCCCGAGGCTGACGCCGCCCGCCAGCCCAAGGATCAATGCCAGCACCAGACCCGGCAGCGCATTGACGGCAACCGGCGCGCTGATCAACGGCTCGGTCGCCGGATCAGGGCCGCCATGACCCGTGCTAAAGCGGATCACCAACCCAACGGCCACACCCGTCAGTGTCAACATCAGCAGGATCCAGCCGGGAGAGTCCGGATCGACTCCCAGCCGCCAGGGAATGCCGAACCATAAAATGGATTGTAAGACTGCGGCGATTTTCATCACCAGCAGGAGTACGAGGCTTGAGGCTACGCCAATCGTCAGTGCTGGCAGCGCCAGCAATAACAGGGTTCTGGCTCGCGGATGGAGCATGCTTATGTCCTTTTACCGGAAGAGTGTCGCAGTGGCTGCTAACAGAGCCGAAACCACGAAGTTAATCTGTGACGAAGATCGATAATCCTGGGGCACTCGTGTTATGGTCATTGTCGTTAAAGCGCCTTGAATTTACAGTGTGCCAAAGATTTATTCTGACTTTAGCGGAGCCGTAAAAGAATGACAAAATATGCTTTAGTGGGAGACGTAGGCGGCACTAACGCGCGCTTAGCGTTATGCGATGTCGACAGCGGCGTCATCTCCCGGGCCAAGACCTACTCCGGCCTCGACTACCCAAGCCTGGAAGCTGTGGTACGTGTATACCTTGAGGAGCACGGCGTGAGCGTGGAGGACGGGTGTATCGCCATTGCCTGCCCGATCACCGGTGACTGGGTAGCGATGACCAACCACACCTGGGCTTTTTCCATCGCAGAAATGAAGAAAAACCTTGGCTTCGCCCATCTGGAAATCATTAACGATTTTACGGCTGTGTCGATGGCGATCCCGATGCTGAAACAAGAGCATCTGATCCAGTTTGGCGGCGCTAAGCCGGTGGAAGGCAAGCCGATCGCCGTTTACGGTGCGGGCACCGGCCTTGGCGTCGCGCACCTGGTGCATGTGGATAAACGCTGGGTGAGCTTGCCGGGCGAGGGCGGTCATGTGGATTTTGCGCCCAACAGCGAAGAAGAAGGGATTATCCTTGAAGAGCTGCGCAGTGAGATTGGTCATGTCTCCGCCGAGCGTGTGCTGTCCGGCCCCGGGCTTGTGAACCTCTACCGCGCAATTGTGAAATCCGACGGGCGTTTGCCGGAAAATCTGCAACCGAAAGATGTAACCGAGCGCGCGCTGGCGGATAGCTGCATCGATTGTCGCCGCGCACTGTCACTATTCTGCGTCATTATGGGGCGCTTCGGCGGCAACCTGGCGCTGAACCTTGGCACCTTTGGCGGCGTCTACATTGCCGGCGGGATTGTACCGCGCTTCCTCGATTTCTTTACCGCTTCCGGTTTTCGCGGCGGCTTTGAAGATAAAGGCCGTTTTAAATCCTACGTCGAGGATATTCCGGTTTATCTTATCGTCCACGACAATCCGGGGCTGTTAGGCGCAGGCGCGCACCTGCGCCAGACACTGGGCTACTATCTCTAGATCGCCATTAACTGCCGAAACTCTTTTACCTTACTGCGGCTGACGGGCACCTGAAACTCCAGGTCGCGCAGCCGCAAAATATAGGTATTGTTAAACCATGGCTCTATTTCGCGGATCTTATCCAGATTGACGCAGTAGGAGCGGTGGCAACGGAAGAAATGCGCCGCTGGCAGTTTGCTGCAAAATTCGGTGATATTCATCGGCATCACGTAAGACTCCCGCTTCGTGTAGACGAAGGTCATCTTCTCATGTGCTTCCGCATAATAGATATCATGAATGCTGGTGACGATAATGCGTTCGTCTTTCACCAGATTGATGGTCGCGTTTTCCCGTGGCTGCGGGTTTGTAGTCGCGCCAGTGTGTTGTTGCCACGCATGTTCCAGCTTTTGCAACATGCTGATAATACGTGACTCCTGATAAGGTTTAAGGATGTAGTCAAACGCTTCCAGTTCGAAGGCTTCGACCGCATGCTCTTTCCAGGCGGTAATAAACACGATAAAGGGTTTGTGGGCGAACTGGCTGATGTTCTGCGCCAGCAATACACCGTCCAGCGAGGGAATGTTGATATCGAGAAAAATGGCGTCGACTTTATTGTGTTGCAGGTACTTCAGTACGTCGAGACCGTCGTCAAACGTGCCGACAATCTCCATCTGACTGTGCGCTTTAATCAGCCAGCTTAGCTCCTGTTGCGCCAGGATTTCATCTTCAACAATGATGACTTTCATTCACATCTCCCGTTAAGGCAACAGCGCGGCAATCGAGGGCGCGGGCGTCGACTGGCGTGGCACGTAAAACGCGATTTCCGTCCCCGGCGTCAGGCGGCGGATATGTAACCCTTCGCCGTACAGCAGTTTTACTCGTTGGTGAACATTCAGCAGACCGATTTTATTGCCGGGCATTTCATCGGCTTCTACGCGGGCGATCATCTCCGGCGATATGCCATTTCCGGTATCACGCACGGCAATACGCACGCGGTTGCCGCACTCTTCTACGCTAATGGTCACTACCCCTTTGCCTTTACAGGGCTGAATGCCATGCACGATAGCGTTTTCTACCAGTGGCTGGATCAACAAGCTGGGGATTTCGCACCCGATCTCTTCATCAATGTCGTAAATGACGGTCAGTTTGTCGCCAAAGCGCGCCTGTTCAATCGCAATGTAATCTTTAATCTGGTAGAGCTCTTTTTTGATATCTATCTGCTCATCATCTTTTAATTCAATGTTATAGCGTAAATAACGCGACAAATTGAAGATCAATTGCCGGGCGGTATCCGGATTAAGACGAATGGATGACGAGATAGCATTCAGGGCATTAAAGAGGAAGTGCGGGTTAATTTTGCTCTGCAATGCACGTAGTTCTGCCTTATTTGCCATTTCACGCAACTGTTCGGCGCGGGACACCTCCAGTTGGGTGGAGATAATTTGTGATAACCCGACGGCCATCTCCTGTAGCGACGACGTGATTTGGTGTGCGTGGCAGTAGTAGATTTTCAGCGTCCCGGTGACGATGCCTTGTTCACGCAGCGGGATCACCAGCATGGAGTGAATCTCTGGCGTGCGGTGCGCCTCATCATTGTTTTTAATGATAATTTCGCCGGTGTTGATCGCCTGATGCGTGGTGGGGCTGATGATGTCATCACTGTCGCGGTAATTATTTTCCCCGACGCCAACATAAGCCAGAACATGGTCGACGTTGGTAATCGCGACCGCGTCGGCGTCGATATCACGACGAATGATATCGCACACCTGGCGCAGGGATTCGCTGTTAACGTTACGGAACAGCGGCAGTGTTTTATTGGCGATATCCAGTGCCAGTTTTGCCTGACGTCCTGCCATGGCCTCTTTTTCCCCTTCAACACTCTGTACCAGCAGCACAATAAACCCGATACAGACACTGCCCAGGATCATTGGTACGCCGATTTTGGAGACAATATCGAGGCCGAGCGCGGTGGAAGGCGCCCATACCACCACCAGCATCATGGTGAGGCTTTCACAGATCATGCCGCCGATAATCCCCACGCGCCAGTGTTGCGCTTTCGGGATCTTGCGGTTAATCACCCCGGACATGATCCCGGCAATAATACTGGTGATAAAGCAGGGGATCGCCGTAACCCCGCCAATATCAATCAAATAGCGATGTACGCCTGCAATCACGCCGGTAATGATACCGACCCACGGACCAAACAGAATGCCGCCGGACATCACCGCAATAATACGCACGTTGACCAGCGAACCTTCCACAGGGACACCGGACCAGGTACTGAACAGTGCGAACATGGAGAAGATGGCGGTTACGCCCAGTAACTCTTTGAAGGAGTGGGCGGTTTTATGCAGCAGCTCGCGAAACAGGCGGATACGGATCAGGAAAAACAGGCAGATCAGCATCAACGCCGCGCGATCGAAAACCGCCAACAGCATGTCGAATATTTCGTGCACGGGAAACTCATGTGAAAGGCGTCAAAAAGCTATGATAAAAAACTGCGGCCCGGATGACCAGCCGGGACATTCATTGAGTGAATGAGGAAAAACCACTATTTCAAAAGGGGATTAATTAGCGTCGAAAGCATGTGAGCGAAGACGGAGATTTGATGAAAATGTAGAGTAATTTTATTGATATCATGTTGTTAAAATATTTGTTTGATTCGGTAATAAAGGGATGGTCTTGCACTCAGGGTGGTTTTTTGGGGTTCCCCTTTTTTGTCAGAACATTATTTTTTCCTTTTCCTCTCGACAGCAGGAAATTTTTCGGGCTATGTTCTTAGCACGCCGCAATCGCGGCGACGTCGCTCGGACGGTCCGGGCGCTCACGTTATCCCGAGGAATCTATGGCTGACTTCAGTCCTGAACGCCGTTTTACGCGTATCGATCGTCTTCCCCCTTATGTTTTTAATATCACTGCTGAACTGAAAATGGCTGCGCGTCGGCGCGGCGAAGACATCATTGATTTCAGCATGGGGAATCCGGACGGTCCGACTCCCCCCCACATTGTCGAGAAACTCTGTACTGTGGCGCAGCGTCCGGATACACACGGTTACTCGACTTCGCGCGGTATTCCGCGTCTGCGTCGGGCGATTTCCCGCTGGTATCAGGATCGCTATCAGGTGGATATCGATCCGGAAACCGAAGCCATTGTGACGATTGGCTCGAAAGAGGGGCTGGCGCATTTAATGCTGGCAACGTTGGATCATGGCGATACGGTACTGGTACCAAACCCAAGCTACCCCATCCATATCTATGGCGCGGTGATCGCGGGCGCGCAGGTGCGTTCTGTACCGCTGGTAGAAGGGGTCGATTTCTTCAACGAACTGGAACGTGCAATCCGCGAAAGTTACCCGAAGCCGAAGATGATGATCCTCGGGTTCCCGTCCAACCCTACGGCGCAGTGTGTAGAGTTAGAGTTCTTCGAGAAAGTGGTGGCGCTGGCAAAACGCTACGATGTACTGGTCGTGCACGATCTGGCTTACGCCGACATTGTTTATGATGGCTGGAAAGCGCCGTCGATCATGCAGGTGCCCGGCGCGCGCGACGTCGCGGTCGAATTCTTTACCCTGTCGAAAAGCTACAATATGGCGGGCTGGCGTATTGGCTTTATGGTCGGCAATCCGGTGCTGGTTAACGCGCTGGCGCGTATCAAAAGTTACCATGACTACGGTACGTTTACGCCGTTGCAGGTCGCGGCAATCGCGGCGCTGGAAGGGGATCAGCAGTGCGTGCGCGACATTGCCGCGCAGTACAAGCGCCGCCGCGATGTACTGGTGAAAGGCTTGCATGAAGCCGGCTGGATGGTTGAGATGCCGAAAGCGTCCATGTACGTATGGGCGAAAATACCGGAGCCGTATGCAGCAATGGGGTCGCTGGAATTTGCCAAGAAGTTGCTGAAAGACGCCAAAGTCTGTGTGTCGCCGGGGATTGGTTTTGGTGATTACGGCGATACTCACGTGCGTTTCGCGCTGATTGAGAACCGCGATCGTATTCGGCAGGCGGTACGGGGTATTAAAAGCATGTTCCGCGCTGATGGCCTGCTTGCGGCAGCGCCCAAAACCACAACGGAAGATATTGAACCTTAAACCGAATCAATAAAAAAAGGAGCCGAAAGGCTCCTTTTTCTTTTCTGCATCAATAAGCTCAGGTTAGATCATCAGGGCGAATGTGCCGGCCCAAACAATGACCATCATCGAAATGCCCATAAAGAAATATTTCACGTTCATCGCTCCGCATACATTATGTATGCATTCATGACCTATCAGGACTGAGTATAGAGAGGTGAAACTACGCCAAAACGAAAATGAGAATTTTCTCCCTTTCGGCCACAGCTCCATCTCAGAATCTTGGGTGATTCCTCACCAAACGAGGCTAATGTACGCTTAATTTTTTGCCCTTACAAGAGGGTTTTTTTATTTAATTTTAGTAAGTTAGGCTGTGTCGGGGTTTGGCGACACATTAATTTCACTGCTAAATAAATTGTGCTTCAGCGAAGGAGAAAATCCATGCTGAAACGCTTCATTTCCGCCTGATTTATAAGGCTAATTTTTTGAGTCAGTTCACACTCTTCGCCAAAGCGGATTTTTGTGTCTTAAAAACGCAATAAAAGCGACATGCAAAAAAATGCATAAACACCCGTCTGCCTGGGCATATTTGTGCAGTGATTTTTGTGTCTACGGGTGTGTCACCACGAAACCGTGATTACTGGCGCACTATAAAAAAATTGTATCTTTTATGTTAAATCATGACTTGCGTGTATTTGTATAGACAAGTATATGTGTTTATATACTCACCGTGTTTTCAGGAGTGCCGCACGCAGCCTGAAAACGCAGCAACTCAGGGACTTTACCAGGCATGAAGAATCTCACCCTTATTCCCGGCCAACTGACACTGGCGCAACTGCGTGATATTTACAGCCACCCGCTTCATCTTACGCTGGATGACAGCGCGTTTGCCGCCATTGATAACAGCGTGGCGTGTGTGAATGCCATCATGGCGCAGGGGCGTACAGCCTATGGCATTAATACCGGTTTTGGTTTGCTGGCGCAGACGCGTATCGCTACCGAAGATCTGGAAAACCTCCAGCGTTCACTGGTGCTTTCCCATGCTGCGGGAGTGGGTGAGCCGCTGGACGACGCCATGGTGCGACTGATCATGGTGTTAAAAATTAACAGCCTGGCGCGTGGTTTTTCTGGTATCCGTTTGCCGGTGATCCAGATGCTGGTGGCAATGGTCAATGCGGGCGTTTATCCGTGGATCCCGGCGAAAGGTTCGGTAGGCGCATCCGGGGATCTGGCACCGCTTGCCCATATGTCGTTGACGCTGCTCGGCGAAGGTAAAGCGCGCTGGCAGGGCGAATGGTTACCGTCTGTTGAGGCGTTGAAACACGCCGGACTCACACCGCTAACGCTGGCGGCGAAAGAGGGGCTGGCGCTGCTCAATGGCACGCAGACCTCTACGGCATTCGCGTTGCGCGGGCTGTTTGAAGCGGAAGATCTGTTTGCTGCTGCAATAGTGTGTGGGGCATTGACCACAGAAGCGGCACTGGGCTCGCGTCGCCCGTTTGACGCCCGTATTCACGAGGTGCGCGGCCAAGGCGGGCAGATTGACGCTGCGGCGCTTTATCGCCACGTGCTGACCGACGATAGCGCCATTTCGCAGTCGCATCACAACTGCAATAAAGTGCAGGATCCCTATTCGTTGCGCTGCCAGCCGCAGGTGATGGGCGCGTGCCTGACGCAGTTGCGTAACGCGGCGGACGTTCTGCTGACGGAAGCGAATGCGGTGTCGGACAACCCGCTGGTGTTTGCGGCGGAAAATGAGGTGATATCAGGTGGCAACTTCCATGCGGAACCGGTGGCGATGGCGGCGGATAATATTGCGCTGGCGCTTGCGGAAATGGGCGCATTAGCGGAGCGGCGCATAGCGTTACTGATGGACAGTCACATGTCGCAGTTACCGCCATTTCTTGTGAAAAACGGCGGCGTGAACTCCGGTTTTATGATTGCACAGGTCACCGCTGCCGCGCTGGCGAGCGAAAATAAAGCGTTAGCGCATCCGCATAGTGTGGACAGTTTGCCGACCTCAGCAAATCAGGAAGATCACGTGTCGATGGCTCCAGCTGCCGGCCGCCGCTTATGGGAGATGGCCGCTAACACGCGTGGTGTGATTGCGGTGGAGTGGCTGGCCGCCTGCCAGGGGTTGGATATGCGCGAAGGGTTAACCAGTAGTCCACTGCTGGAACAGGCGCGCCACCTGCTGCGCGAGCAGGTTTCGCACTACGAAAAAGACCGGTTTTTCGCACCCGACATCGAAAAGGCCACGGCGCTTCTGGCTGCGCGGCGTTTGATGCCACTGCTGCCGGCTGTGCTACCCAGTCAGATTTGATCACCGCTGTTTCTGCAACCGGCCAGGGGGAATTTCCCTGGCTCCGGGTCCTGTGCATTAACCTTAATGAAATATCCCAATTCGCGGAACAGACCAGTAGTTGTTGTCTGACTATTGCTATTTTTAATTTTATATATTTCCGGCCATTTCTCTTTCACTCACCCTCAATCATGAGGAAAGCGTGATGCCCAGACATGCCCCTCCCTTTGAAAAAGTCAAAAGAGCGAAATATGCACATCCGAAGAAACGAGGCGAAAGGAGGCATAACCGTGGCAGGCGCGCCATAGCCGAACGCACTTTGGGGATCCCAGGATTCGCTTCGGTGGAGGATTGGATCCGCTACGAATTTGATGAGCGGGACGCCCGACTGGCAGCGGAAGCTGCAGCAGCGCCCCTGCCGCCATTGCCTGTCTTTCGCGCACGAAATCTGGCTGAGCGCTTAACACTGATGTTGTATGTGCTGAATGTTCTGGGAACCGGGATCCCGGTGGAGAGGGCGCGAACCCGTCAGCAGGAGACCGGTGTTGTAAAAGCGGGGCCGGCGACGCGAAAATCGCTGTCGGAGGCAGAAGCGAAAGTGCGTGAGCCAGCTCCAGAGGCAGAAGCAGAGGTGATAGCGAAGCCGGAGGAGGAAACGACCTATACCCCATCAACATACGATACGTCGCTGGCACCTGGCACTGCGTCTGCCGGCGATCGCGCTGCACCGACGTATATCGCCATGACGATGCTGGGCGGAGCGGGGGTAGCCACTCAGGCAGCACGGCCGGGTATAAGCGATCGTATTGCCGATATGACCCGTACAACCGGCCTGCTCATGGCTGCTGCAGCATCGCAGATCTCCCCGCGAGGGGCTGCGCAAGCAGTTGGCGCTTCCGCTCTGCTGGCAGGGCTATCATACGCCTGGTATTCGATGTTTGGTCGCAGTAATGATGAAAATGCCTCTGCTTATGAACGTCTGGCTGAACTGACCGGGATGTTAACTGAGGACGAGCGGGAGTTGATTAACTCGCTCTTTCCTGAACGAAACGCGGCTTCGCCGATTGAGGCCGTATCACCCTTCAGCCCTGGTGATATTGCAGAGCTGGAAGCGATAGTCGCGGAACTGGTGGAAGATAACATTGCCTCATCTGCATTCAGCAGCACGGATAGTGCCAGCCAGCAGCCGGAAAGCACGACCGTGATGGCAGAGGAAGCCTCCCTGGCTGCGAAATCTCGCGTTAAAAGGTCACATCTGATGGCGGAGCCCCAGGTTTCGCGTGGTATCAGAGTGAAAAAGATACTGGTAGATCCGTTCGTGACAACGGAGGCAACAGCGCCAGCCAACGCGACCGCATCAGCAAACATGACTGTACCAGCCAACGCGACAGCAGACCCCTCGTTACGCAGTGCATACTGGGCTGAAGAATATAAAGCAGCCAAGAATGGCACCTTAGAAAAATCGATATTTTTGATGCTGAGCGAAGGCCCCAAACCGGGTGATCGGGGCAGTCTGTATGTGCCCAGAGAGAGCTTCCCGCTCGCAGATGCGTGGTTCACAAGAATGGATGAATTGCAGGTCGGGACCTTCAGGCAAGAATTTCAGCAGGAGATTGAAGAGGAGTCCATTGCGAGCATCTACGATCCGCATTCAGGCGCGAAGTCTGCAGAACTGCCCGATGAACGCTGGCTACATCTGGGACGTTATTACCTTCAGCTTTACCGCAGAGCGCTGTATGACTGGGGCATGGGGCTGCTTCATATGAATGTGGAGGAGGCCAGAGATGAGGAAGTACTTGTGCAGCGCCTTGAAACGCTGACCAACAGGCTGAACGATGACTGGGAAGGTAACGCGATGGATGCGGGCGAACTGAAGGAATATGCTGCCAAAAGTAAAAAACTCGCGGAGCGTACCGCGCGGTTGGCTACCTACAGTGCTGACAGACCGTCGACAGATATCATGAAAAATACGTCATTGTCATTCAGCACGGATATACCGGCATCGGAAGTGTTCTTTGGGCAATACAGCCTGTCTTATGTCGATCTTATTGATCGATCCCGATTTTCCGGGACATTTCCGCAGTATCTCAAAATCATGCTGATAAGCCTGGTGGACCTTATTCGGGACGATACAGGTCATGTGGACCTGGTCACGCTCTATACCGCGTGGAGTATCCTGACAGTCAAACGCCTGCTACATGCGCTTGAAAACGACGATATGGTTGCCGCTTATGATTTTGCCGTGCTGGATGAGGAGTTGAACAAGATAATTAAAGAGCACATTTTCCTTCTTTGGAATGAGCAAACCCAGTCGAAATATTTCGAGTTATATAATGAGTCGATAGTGGAGGCGTTGCCGCTGTTGTGGGCAATGGAGGCGCGGCACACCAGTGAAACGGCAACCTCGCAGCCTGCGACTGTGGGCAATACAACCGTATCGACGGAACACGCGTTGCTTACCGGAGTGGACTGGGAAAACATCCGCCAGCAAGCCGAACAGGCCGAACCGATGCCTGAGCGTTTCAGTGCCGATAAATATATGCTGGATAAGCTGAAAACGATATTGGATCGGCGGATAGCAGATTTGACCGACTTTTTGGGGGAAAACATCCTCCACCCGGATCGCTATATGACGGCCTTTGTCCGGGAGTCGTTGGAGATGTATGGGCTGGAAGATAAATGGTCCGATCAGTCAATAATCACTTCCCGTCCGGTTGTACTCAAAGCCGGGGTCGGCATGGATGTAAAGGGGAAACTGACCACCACTATTCCTTCCCGCAGCTACACGCTGGTCGACATTGCCAGGGGGGTGCCGCGCAGAGATTACGGAACATCCTATACCGACGATGTGATTGAATGGCCCTCCTCGTTTCCCAGTGCGCTGAAGGAACGTCTGGGCAATATGGGGGATTTTGCTGACTGGCGAATTCAGGATGAGTTTGACCTGAACAACCCCGAGGGCGGACAAAAGGCCAGGAAAGCCTATAAGTTTATGTTGGATCGAGCGGCACTGGCGTATATCGACAGAAAAAACCGCGTATCGAAGGCTTCCCAGGGAGAGTACCATCAGCGCTATATCGATGCGGTTGAAAGTTTTCTCAAAGGCGAGACCAAAGCGGAAAGCGTGGAGTGGCATGGTGTCACCCTTGCTGATGTGATTTTTATTCCGGTTTCACCTTCTCTCGTTCCCAAGCAAAAGAAAATCGGCGTGCTACTGTCACTGTGGAACAATGATTATTGTGAAGTGCCGTGGCCTGGATTTGCCGGCAAAGTACATAAGGAAGGGAGAGGGAGAAAGGTTTCCCCTGGCGTGGTGATTGAAAAATACCCCGCGATAAAGGCCTTTATGGAGAAACACCGGACGATCCGGACGGGGAAGGCGCTGGCGAAAGTGGACGACAGTTATGACTATCGCGCAGAGCACTATGATGCACCAGCATACTCTATGGACATGACCTCCGAAGTATCTTCATCTGATTACTACCCACCTTTTATCACCTATGCAAAAACGCCGGATGTGCTCTTCGACAAGCTTATCGATATGCATCGCAAGGATCTTGTCGACCTTTACGACGATCTTATTTACTCGTCTGCGGAGCATAAACGGGCCGTTGCATTCGAATTGATTAATACGCTGGCCATTCTCTCCGGGGTGCTGCTTATGGTCGGTGGCGTAATGCTGGGCGGCCCTGCTCTGCCATGGGTAGCGGCATCTCTGGCGGTCACCCTGCTGGGAGAGGTTGTGCCAACGGCTGTGCTTGCGTCGCTGGCAGATGATGAGGAAGAGCGTGAGCTGTATATCCGTTCGATGGTGATGGCGGCGGCGTTTGAGCTGGGGGGCAATCTGGCTGGGCCTGCAATAGGCGGCGTGGTGAAAGGCACCCGGCGGCTGGCGCGTCTGGGGAATACGGCGGTGAAGGAAACGCTGCCCGACTTGTACCGGGTAGTGAAGGAAAAGCTGGTACAAGTAATGACCAAAACCGGTATCCGGCGTCTGCGCAAAGTACCGGATACGGTGACGACGATCAGCAAAGAAGCGCGCAGCGATCTCGATAAGGTCGTCGAGACGTTAAAAGCGTCGGACACGGCACGCCCCTCTGTGAAAACGAAACCGTCTGACAAAACAGACGCTGCTGCCGGATCATCGAAACAGCAGACGGATACCGGGGCTGGCGCTGCGGCAAACAACATTGCGGGGGAGGGCTTGCTGAAGCAATCAAAAACTGCCAAAAAAGTGATCAGTAAAATGCGCGAATTGGGATTTAAATCTGATATCCGTATCCTCACCCGATGGAAAAAAGGAAGCACTACGGATGAAGTGATAAACCAATATTTTGTGCAAGGGAGAAGAGGTAATGATCGGGTGGTGGTACAGATGTTTTCCGATAATAATGAATTCTCATATATTTATTTTGATGAGAATGAATGGCTCCAAACAGTGATTAAGAAAAGTAAGCAGACTGATGATGTGACTGGCTATTATGATGTCAAAAATGATGCTGATTTTTCAGAGTTATTTGAAGAGTTTGAGCCTATGACGGAAGCGGCGGGTAGTCTCCCACTAAAAGATTATCCCGTGGATGGGGTACTGATTTATACCTCGCAAGAATACAAAAATAGCGTGAAAAGCACGGGGTTGGATTTCGATGATATGCAGGAATTTTTTGAGAAAACGCTTGGCGTGGAAAAAGGTGCGGAAGCAGAAACATCGCTTTCTGCTTCTATCCGACAAGCGTTAAAAGAAAATCCGGAGTTACAGTCTTCTCTGAAGAGCCTGCCGTTTTTTGCAGATGTACCGGTTAATTTATCGCAAGGCGATCTCATTATGAAATATGCCGCTTTATTGAAAGAGATCGGTCCGGATATAACCAAATTCAGGCCGATCATGCAAGATCTGGCGCTCAATCTCAGAGATCCCACTAAAATCAAGAACCTGACAAATTTTTATAACTACGAATTACAAAATAGTGGCTTCCAAATAGCTGCGCCTGATTTTATAACCTATAAAGCAAATGTGGGTAAAAAATGGTGGGGGAGATTTATACCCTCGAAAAATATTGATAAAGTTGAAACGGCGTTTAATAAGACATATACCCGGGCGGATCAACTTTCCGCACTGCTTGGACAAGCAAAAGCATCGCCAGAATTGCGTGATGCGATCCTCGTAGTGCTGGCCAGGTATTTAAATACGCCCGATGCTACGATCCTTGGGGAAGCTTATCAACGGCTTGATGAATTATCGAGTCGGCTTTACCAACAAGCACATTATCATGTGAAAGAGACCAAGCTCAGCCGTGTTGTACCCGTTACAGCAAGTGAGGGTGATATATCGCAAACGGTGGCTTTTGTTTATGAGCGGGATCCTTCTGCACGCATTATGTTAGTTTTCCCCACGGTATTAGAAGAGAAAGGGATTAAAAACACGCTTCTTCATGAGATGACCCATCATGCCATTGGGTCTGAGGACTATGCCTATATTGCCGACTTAGGAAAAAAATTCCCCAATTTAAAACAGCATCATTTTAGATTCGGTGAATCAAGATGGGAATCATTCAGTCCGCATGCAACATTAGGCCGTACAGCACAAACATCTGCCGAGTATCTGGTCAATGAACTTCCGCCATTAAATACCCTGGACCGCGCAATAGCGCAGGCCCGAGCGCTATTTCTGGCTATGGAGCGGGCTTATACCAAAATGAACAATGCAGACTCATTGGTCGTACTGATTAATGAACTGCTCAGTAGTTTCAAATTCAAGTGGGTTGGCGATGAGAAGACCGGACACTGGGCGATTACATTGGCAACCGGTAGCAGAACACGCCGTTCAGTTGATGAAGAGGATGCCTTTATGAAAGAACTGGTGGACAATTTGACAGCCACACAGCTTGCGCAAGCGCTCGACTTTAGCGTTGCCGGTATCTTCACCGATGAAGAGATTAAAAAATTCGGTCTTGAACTGACCGATTCCGCCGGGACGAACACGACACAGGCAATGAACACGACACAGGCCATCACACCGGATGCCTGACGCGCTTGTGATAATCAGCCGGGAGAGCAAATAACGTGAAGATTTAAGCAATAAAAGGATGCTCTGGTGTCCCCTGCAGGAATCGAACCTGCAATTAGCCCTTAGGAGGGGCTCGTTATATCCATTTAACTAAGGGGACAGGGCGGCTGGAGTATAACGTCATTTGCGCGCCACGTTAAGCGCGCAGGCCGCCAAGTGATTAAACTGTCACCGTTTATGCTTATTTTTCCGCACCCTTGTTCTGGTGCTTTTCCTCTTCGGCCCTGGCTTTCGCCTCAGCCTTACGAGCGTTGATCATATCGTTGCGGATTTGCGCATGGCTGAGCAGGGCGAAAATAAAGGTCCCGCCGCAAATATTTCCGGCGAGCGTCGGTAGCGCGAAAGGCCAGATAAACTCGCTCCAGTGCAGTGTGCCGTTAAAAACCAGATAAAAAATTTCCACCGCCCCCACCACAATATGCGTGGTATCCGCCAGTGCAATAAGCCAGGTCATCAGAATGATTACCACAATCTTCGCCGCGCCAGCTGAAGGAAACATCCACACCATGGTGGCGATGATCCAGCCGGAAATAATCGCGTTGGAGAACATTTCGCCCGGCGTGTTTTTCATCACATCCATGCCGATTTTGACAAAAGCATCGCGCGTCTGTTCATCAAAAATCGGCATATGCTCAAATGCCCAGGCCGCAATCGCCGTGCCGATAAGATTCCCCAACAGCACCACGCCCCACAAGCGCGTCATCAGACCAAAATTCACCCAACCGGGGTTTTGCATGACCGGCAATACGGCTGTCACTGTGTTCTCGGTAAACAACTGCTGGCGCGCCATGATGACGATGATAAAACCAAAGGTATAACCGAGGTTTTCCAGCAAGAAACCGCCGGGTACGCCATCAAGCTGAACGTGAAATATCCCTTTTGCTAGCAGAGATGCCCCCATTGATAGCCCGGCGGCGATAGCCGACCAGAATAGCGCCATTGCATCGCGTTCCAGCTCTTTCTCGCCATCCTGACGAATATGTTCGTGAATTGCCATGGCGCGAGAGGGGAGCCTGTCTTCATCCAGTTCGATTTTTTCGCCACGCTTTTTTTCGTCGCTCTCGACGGCGATCTCTTTACTCTGCGTGTCGATTTTCTCTTCTTTTATTGCGTCCACTAAAACCTCACTTGTTCTCTGCAGATGCAATTAAGCGTAGCGAGTTTCTGTGGCGATTCGTGGCGGTATCGTCCTAAAGTACAGGGGGAAAGCAACAATGGTGATACGTCGTCGGGAAAGTATGTATAAAATTGTCAACGCAGCGCACCGCTGAATGCGGGCTATGCTGAAATGAAGACTGTTCGCTGCGTAGACATCATAAGACGCGCTGATACAATGCGTGACATGTTGCGGGCGCAAATCCGGGCATTTTGCGTTTGCGCCTTTATGGATGGCATTCACCGATGGCCATATTCTCCAGGGAGACACCTATGAAATTCCGCCTGTCGGCGCTTGCGCTGGCTACCACGGTGCTGGTCGGCTGCGCCAGCTCCGGTACCCGAGAGTCGCAGGGGCGTTCAGACCCGTTTGAAGGGTTCAACCGCACCATGTACAACTTTAACTTCAATGTGCTGGATCCTTACGTTGTCAGACCCGTCGCGGTTGCGTGGCGTAATTATGTGCCGCAACCGGCGCGCAACGGTCTGAGCAACTTTACCAGCAACCTTGAAGAGCCGGCGATCATGGCGAACTTCTTCTTACAGGGAGATCCCTACCAGGGGATGGTTCACTTTACCCGTTTCTTCCTGAACACCTTGCTGGGGATGGGCGGCTTTATGGACGTTGCCGGCATGTCTAACCCGAAATTGCAGCGCGTTGAACCGCACCGCTTCGGCAGTACGCTCGGCCATTATGGCATCGGTTACGGTCCCTATATGCAGTTGCCATTCTATGGCAGTTTCACGTTGCGTGAAGATGGTGGTGATGCAGCGGATACGCTCTATCCGGTGCTTTCCTGGCTGACGTGGCCATTGTCCGTCGGTAAATGGACGGTGGAAGGCATTGAAACCCGCGCGCAACTGCTGGATTCCGATGGCTTACTCCGCCAGTCTTCCGATCCGTATATTATGGTGCGCGAAGCCTACTTCCAGCGTCATGATTTTATTGCCAATGGTGGCAAGCTGAAGCCGCAAGAGAACCCTAACGCGAAGGCGATAGAGGGCGATTTGAAAGATATTGATGCGGAATAAACCGCAGCCAACAAAAAAGGTGAGCCGAATGCTCACCTTTTTTATTACCGCTGTCTTATCAGAAGGCGTAGTTAAAGTTCATGCCGTACAGCCATGCCCGGCCACTAGACTGGAAGGTATACGGGGTTTCGGTGAACTTCACTTTCTGACCATGCATATACGAAACACCGACGTCGACAGAGGCATCTTTGTTAAATGCATAGGTCGCACCGGTGCTCAGCCACAGACGATCCTGGTCCGGAATGGAGATAGAGCGCTTATCGGCCGGAACCGGGCTATCGTCATAGGCGATACCGGCGCGGAAGGTCCAGTTATCATCCATATAATAGGTGGTGCCCAGAGCGATGCGGTACACGTCTTTAAAGCTTTCATCTTTATAGAACAGGGTTTGACCGTTGCTGCCGGTGGCTTTCAGCTCCTGGAACTGGCTCCAGCTGGTGTAGGTCAGGCTGTAGTGGATGGCCCACTGCGGATCGATACGGTTGTAACCTGACAGTTCCCACATCTCCGGCAGGTTCAGCGTCAGCGCACCATTGATAGTGGAACCCGCTGTGGCATAAGGCAGGTTGTTAAGACCCAATGCAGGGGCCAGCGCATTCACGGTGAGCGGCAGATTGCTGCGATAATCGCCATCAAAGTCGATTTTAACTTCTGAACGATAGGTCAAACCGTAACGGTTATTTTTATCCAGCTCGTACAGGATACCGGCGTTCCAGCCAAACCCCCACTCATCACCCTTCAGCCGCGCAATTTGTGTGTTTGCCGGAATAGCACGGGATAAATTAAAAACGCCGCGTGTTTGCGCATCTACCATCTGTGGCAGATCGCCCGCGTAGCGTTCAACTTTTGCTTTTGCATAGACCGCATCGAAACCGAGGCCAAAGCTCCAGTGGTTGTTCAGGCGATAGGCACCGCTGAGGTTCAGGTTCAGGGTTTCAAGGTCGGTTTTCCCGCCCATCGAACCGGCTGTGTAACCATCGTTAAATTCAGTAGCCAGACCATAATTGGAGGTGACAGACGCGCCCCAACCAAACTGCTCATTAATCGGCGCAACAAAGTGCAGGTTCGGTACCCAGGCGGTTGGCGCAATGTTGCTTTGGCTTGCATCATTCCCGATAGCAGAGCGGCCGGTAACGTTGACATCCGGGTCGATAAACACCGCACCGCCAGAGAACATCGGGCGGTCGTACATCATAATCAATGCAGGGTTGCGGCTGGCGTTGCCCGCGTCATCTGCGATAGCGCCTTCACCTGAATAGGCCCGACCAAGGCCAGAGGAAGAAAACTCATTGAGTTGAAAGCCTGCGGACCAGGCCTGGGTAGAGACGATTGCCACTGCGACTGCCAGAGCAGACTTGGTAAAACGGGTTTTCTGGCTCATGACCATAACCTCATTCGAAATCGAGTTATTTTTATTCAAACTATGTTACATGTCGTAACGGAGCGCGAAGTGTAGGGTCTGAGGTACTTCAGACAAATCAGACCAGTGGCGGAAGTATAGGTCTGACCAGAGGGAATGTTGCAAGTTTGTATATAAGTTTTTTCAATTGTGATCTTCGAAACGGGATCTGCGTGGCAAAAACGGGGTAAGTCTTAATCAGGCGATTGGATGATTTTTGTTTTAGATCATTTTTAAGTGTGATTTCGGTCACTTATGGCCCTACATGGAATGAACAACTGGAGAGGCTATTCGCCGGAGCGTAAAATAATCACATCGTTTACCTGGCACCTTGGGTGCGAATTCAGAGGAAATCAACAATGAGTAAATGCAGTGCTGATGAAACCCCGGTTTGCTGCTGTATGGATGTTGGCACCATTATGGACAACTCCGATTGCACCGCCTCTTACAGCCGCGTGTTCAGCAATCGTACCGACGCTGAAGAAACGCTGGCCGCGCTGAGCGCCAGAGCTCGCAGCGTAGAGTCCGACCCTTGCCAGATCACCTCTTCCTTTACGGAAGTGGCGGGTGGTGTCCAACTGGATATCGACTTTGTTTTCGCATGTGAAGCGGAAACCCTGATTTTCCAACTCGGTCTGCGTTAATTTCTCTCTCCACGCTCCCGTTCTTCGGGAGCGTTATGTTAAGCTTCTCTGTGCCTTAGCTCTCACTTTTTTTCTCCCCCCATTGGCTAAATGTAAAAAATTGGTTAAGACTGTTATCAGGTCAGACCACTTTGCGCATTACGCTGTTAACAGGGGAGTGTTATGAGTCAGGCATTACCGCTTGTTACCCGTCAGGGTGACCGCATTGCCATTGTCAGTGGGTTACGAACACCTTTTGCCCGCCAGGCGACCGTGTTTCACGGTGTACCGGCTATCGATTTGGGAAAAATGGTGGTGGGTGAGATGCTGGCGCGCAGCGAAATTCCGCCTGAGGTGATTGAGCAACTGGTCTTTGGCCAGGTCGTTCAGATGCCGGAAGCGCCCAATATCGCCCGCGAGATCGTGCTCGGTACTGGCATGAGCGTCCATACGGATGCCTACAGCGTCAGTCGCGCGTGTGCCACCAGTTTTCAGGCCGTGGCGAATGTCACGGAAAGTTTGCTGGCGGGCACTATCCGCGCCGGGATCGCCGGTGGTGCGGATTCCTCTTCCGTCTTGCCTATTGGTGTCAGCAAAACGCTGGCACGCACGCTGGTGGATGCCAACAAAGCCCGTACGCTTGGGCAAAAACTGAAACTTTTTTCCCGTCTTCGCCTGCGCGATTTGCTGCCGGTACCACCGGCTGTGGCGGAGTATTCCACCGGCCTGCGCATGGGGGATACTGCCGAGCAGATGGCGAAAACCTACGCGATTACCCGTGAGCAACAGGATGCGTTGGCGCATCGCTCGCACCAGCTTGCCGCGCAGGCGTGGTCAGAAGGCAAACTGGCCGATGAAGTGATGACCGCTTACGCGCCGCCGTTTCGCGAACCCGTGGTGCAGGATAATAACGTGCGAGCCCAGTCCAGCCTTGCGGATTACGCAAAGCTGCGTCCGGCGTTTGATCGTCGGCATGGCACGGTGACGGCGGCAAACAGTACGCCGTTAACCGACGGTGCAGCCGCGGTGATCTTGATGACCGAATCCCGCGCAAAAGAGCTGGGCTTAACCCCGCTGGGTTATCTGCGCAGCTATGCATTCACCGCTATTGCCGTACAGCAGGACATGTTGCTGGGGCCGGCATGGGCGACGCCGCTGGCGTTGGAGAGAGCCGGGCTGACGATGGCGGATTTAACCTTGCTTGATATGCATGAAGCTTTTGCCGCACAAACCCTGAGCAACCTGAAGCTGATGGCCAGTGATCGGTTTGCCCGCGAGGTGCTTGGGCGCTCGCAGGCGACAGGTGAAGTGGACGACAGCAAATTTAACGTGCTGGGCGGCTCTATTGCGTACGGGCATCCGTTCGCCGCCACCGGGGCGAGGATGATCACCCAAACACTGCATGAACTGCGCCGACGCGGCGGCGGTTTTGGTCTGGTGACCGCCTGTGCAGCAGGTGGGTTGGGTGCGGCCATGGTTCTGGAGGCTGAATAATGACATTCACATCCGCATTTACGCTTAGCGTGCGCCCCGACAATGTGGCGGTTGTCACCATTGATGTACCGGACGAAAAGATGAACACGCTGAAAGCGGAGTTTGGCGCTGAAGTCCGCGCCATTTTAAAGCAGATTCGTGATAACAAATCGCTGCGGGGCGTCGTTTTCATCTCCGCCAAACCAGATAACTTTATCGCCGGGGCGGACATCAACATGATTGCCCGCTGTAAGACGGCTAAAGAAGCGGAAGATCTTGCCCATCAGGGGCAGCAGATGATGGCGGAAATCCACGCGCTGCCCATTCCGGTGATTGCCGCTATTCATGGTGCTTGTCTGGGGGGAGGCCTTGAACTGGCGCTGGCGTGCCATCGCCGTATCTGTACCGATGACGGAAAAACGGTGCTGGGTCTACCGGAAGTTCAGCTCGGCCTGTTGCCTGGCTCCGGTGGCACACAACGTTTACCGCGGTTGGTGGGCGTGAGTACTGCGCTGGAGATGATCCTGACCGGTAAGCAGCTTCGTCCGCGCCAGGCGTTAAAGGCCGGGCTGGTGGATGATGTTGTTCCCCGCTCGATTTTGCTGGATGCTGCAGCGGAACTGGCAACGAAGGGGCATCCTGTCAGTCGCCGCTTACCGGTTCGCGAACGCATTCTCGCCGGGCCGCTCGGTCGTACGCTGTTATTTCGCATGGTGGCGAAGAAAACGGCTCAAAAAACGCAGGGGAACTATCCTGCCGCACCGCGTATTTTATCGGTGATTGAAACCGGGCTGACGCACGGGCGCAGTAGCGGTTATGACGCCGAAGCGCGCGCTTTTGGCCAACTGGCGATGACGCCGCAATCGCAGGCGCTGCGTCATCTGTTCTTTGCCAGTACCGACGTGAAAAAAGATCCCGGCAGTGCGGTTGAACCGGGGCCGTTAAGCACCATCGGCGTGTTAGGCGGCGGGTTGATGGGCGGAGGTATCGCTTTTGTGACGGCCAGCAAAGGGGGATTGCCGGTACGCATTAAGGATATCAATGCGAAAGGCATTAATCATGCGCTGAAATACAGCTGGCAAGAGCTGGATAAAAAAGTCCGGCGTCGCTATCTCAAACCCGCGGAACGTGACAGCCAGATGGCGAAGATTTCTGGTTCGCTGGATTACCGTGGTTTTGCCCATCGCGATCTGGTGATTGAAGCCGTATTTGAAGACCTGGCGCTGAAACAACAAATGGTTCGGGAAGTTGAGGAGAATTGCGCACTACACACCATTTTTGCATCCAACACTTCTTCTATACCAATTGGTGATATTGCAGCGTATGCGCAGCGCCCGCAGAAGGTTATTGGATTACACTTTTTCAGCCCGGTAGAAAAAATGCCGTTGGTGGAAGTGATCCCCCATGCCGGTACTGACGAACAGACCATTGCCACAACCGTTAAGCTGGCAAAGAAACAAGGGAAAACACCGATTGTGGTGGCCGATAAAGCTGGGTTTTACGTTAACCGCATTCTTGCCCCTTATATCAGTGAAGCCATGCGTCTGCTCAGTGAAGGGGAGCGTATTGAGGCGATTGATCAGGCATTAGTGAAATTTGGTTTCCCGGTCGGGCCAATTCAACTGTTGGACGAGGTTGGTATTGATACTGGAACGAAAATTATCCCGGTGTTGGAAGCCGCTTATGGAGAGCGATTTAGCGCCCCTGCAAGTGTTGTTAGTGCAATTTTGAACGACGATCGCAAAGGCAGAAAAAATGCCCGCGGTTTCTATCTTTACCCTGTGAAAGGGCGTAAAAGCAAAAAACAACCTGATCCGGCGATCTACCGCTTAATCGGCACCTCTGGCAACGGCAAATTGCCCGCAGAACAGATAGCGGAACGCTGCGTCATGTTGATGCTTAATGAAGCAGCGCGCTGCTTTGATGAGCAGGTGATCCGCAGTTCGCGCGATGGCGATATCGGCGCCGTGTTTGGCATCGGTTTCCCTCCGTTTCTGGGTGGGCCATTCCATTATATGGACCGGCTCGGCGCGCGGGATGTGGTGGTGGCGCTACAGCGGCTGGAGATACAATACGGGCCACGTTTCCGCCCCTGTGAAGCACTGTTACGGATGACGGAGCAGGGCGAGACTTTTTGTCCGGCAAAAGAAACTGATTCTGTAAGTTAAGGTCTAAATATTTAAATCTGTTATTGCTCATGGCGTTCGCGGTTATTTTGTAAACAATCATTGACTACACTTACGCCATTGAGGTAAAAAACAGCGTTTCATTCAGAGAATGAATCAGGCACAATGCCCGGCCATTGATATTTCCCGTCGTTGCGAAAGGGTTTCGCAGTGGAACTATTAATGATTCTGGTTAACAAAAGCGGTGCAATATGCAAGTTTTTATCATGCGTCACGGCGACGCTGCCCTCGATGCAGCCAGTGACTCGGTTCGTCCCTTAACCCCTTGTGGCTGCGACGAATCCCGTCTGATGGCAACCTGGTTGAAAGGTCAAAAAGTGGATGTTGAACGTGTTCTGGTCAGCCCTTTTTTACGTGCTGAACAGACGCTGAAAATGGTGGGGGAGTGTGTAAACCTGCCTGACAACGTGGATGTCCTGCCGGAACTGACGCCTTGTGGCGACATTGGCCTTGTTAGCGCTTATCTTCAGGCGCTGGCGAACGAAGGTCTCTCCTCTGTGCTGGTGATCTCTCACCTGCCACTGGTGGGTTACCTGGTGTCCGAGCTCTGCCCGGGTGAAGCACCGCCAATGTTTACGACTTCCGCGATCGCCTGCGTTACGCTTGACGAGAACGGTAAAGGCACCTTTGACTGGCAAATGAGTCCCTGCAACCTGAAGATGCGTAAAGCCATCTGATTCGCCGGACCATGGTATTCAAGAGCCGCACAATGCGGCTCTTGTCGTTTCTGGCTTCAGGGAAGTTCAGGCGGCTGCCACTCTTCCACTTCAATCAGCACCAGGATGGCGGCATCGCCACCGTACTCTTTCGGTGCCTGATGGAATGCCATCACGTGAGGATGCTGCGCCAGCCACAGCGGCGTTTGTTGCTTGAGAATATGTTTGCCGTGACCGTGCATCACACACGCGCAAAAGACATGTTCGCGGCGGCAGGCGGCAATCAGCGCGCCCAATTCCTGTTTCGCCTGCTGCTGGGTTAAACCGTGCAGATCGAGAAACAGCTCCGGTGAATAATCGCCCCGGCGGATCTTCTTCAGCTCAAAATGGCTGACATCTTCGCGGACATATTTCACCGGGCCTTCGGTGTTCAGCAGCGGCTGAAACTCATCGGAAAAGTAATGGCTGTTATCGGCCTGCTCCTGAAGCAGCCTTTTCACCGGCACTTCGCTTACTTTTTTGCGTATCGGGCGGTGTATCACTGTGTCCTGCTTGAGCTGACGTGTCCCGGTCATCAGTTGTCGGAACAGCGCTTGCTCCTCCTCGCTAAGCGATGGTTTCTTTTTCATCTGTACATCTCATCTCTTCTTTCCTTCAGTGTACCCGACTCACCGCGGCTGCGGTGTAGCAAAATGCATTTTTCCCCCCACTGCACGAGACGATGCTGATTTATCGCCGTCTTCATGGCAAACTAGCCGCCGAATTTAATGCGAGCATGGGCCTGGGGGATACTATGGATAAAATTTTCGTTGAAGAAGCAGTCAATGAGCTGCACACCATTCAGGACATGCTGCGCTGGTCGGTCAGCCGGTTTAGCGCCGCCAATATCTGGTACGGTCACGGCACGGATAACCCGTGGGATGAAGCGGTGCAACTGGTGCTGCCGACGCTCTATTTACCGCTGGATATTCCGGAAGATATGCGCAATGCGCGCCTGACCTCCAGTGAGCGTCATCGCATTGTTGAGCGCGTTATCCGCCGCGTTAATGAGCGTATTCCGGTTGCCTATCTGACCAATAAGGCCTGGTTCTGCGGCCACGAATTCTATGTTGATGAGCGTGTGCTGGTGCCGCGTTCGCCCATCGGCGAGCTGATCAACAACCATTTTTCCGGGTTGGTACATGCGCAACCCCAGCATATCTTGGATATGTGCACCGGCAGCGGCTGTATTGCTATCGCCTGTGCTTACGCCTTCCCGGAAGCGGAAGTGGACGCCGTGGACATCTCCACGGATGCGCTGGCGGTGACCGAGCACAATATTGAAGAGCATGGCCTGATTCATCACGTTACGCCGATCCGCTCTGATGTGTTCCGCGAGCTGCCGAAAGTTCAGTACGATCTGATTGTGACGAACCCGCCTTATGTGGATGAAGAAGATATGTCTGACCTGCCGTCAGAATATCGCCACGAACCAGAATTGGGGCTGGCCTCCGGTAGCGATGGGCTGAAACTGACACGCCGCATCCTGGCTGGCGCGCCGGATTATCTCGCTGATAATGGCATCCTGATTTGTGAAGTGGGTAACAGCATGGTACATCTGATTGAACAATATCCGGATGTGCCGTTTACCTGGCTGGAGTTTGATAACGGCGGGGACGGCGTCTTTATGCTGACGAAAGCGCAACTTATCGCCGCGCAGGAACATTTCAGCATTTATAAAGATTAAACGACGCTCAACAACACAAACAACGACAACGGAGCCGTGATGGCAGGAAACACAATTGGACAACTCTTTCGCGTAACCACTTTCGGCGAATCGCATGGCCTGGCACTGGGCTGTATCGTTGATGGGGTACCGCCGGGTATTCCGCTGACCGAAGCGGATTTGCAGCATGATCTGGACAGACGCCGTCCGGGGACATCGCGTTACACCACGCAACGCCGTGAGCCGGACCAGGTGAAAATTCTCTCTGGCGTGTTTGAAGGCGTGACCACCGGCACCAGCATTGGTTTGTTGATTGAAAATACTGACCAGCGTTCGCAGGATTACGGCGCGATTAAAGATCTGTTCCGTCCGGGGCATGCTGATTACACCTACGAACTAAAATATGGCGTGCGTGATTACCGCGGTGGTGGTCGTTCCTCTGCCCGTGAAACCGCCATGCGCGTTGCCGCAGGTGCTATTGCTAAAAAATATCTGGCGCAGAAGTTTGGCATTGTTATCCGCGGGTGTCTGACCCAGATGGGGGATATTCCGCTGGCGATCGAAGACTGGGATCAGGTTGAGCAGAACCCATTTTTCTGCCCGGAGCCGGGCAAGGTCGACGCACTGGATGAACTGATGCGTGGTCTGAAGAAAGAAGGCGACTCTATTGGCGCGAAAGTGACAGTGGTGGCAGACGGCGTTCCGGCAGGCCTGGGCGAGCCGGTGTTCGACCGCCTGGATGCGGATATCGCCCACGCGCTGATGAGCATTAATGCGGTCAAGGGCGTTGAAATCGGCGACGGCTTTGACGTGGTGAAGCTGCGCGGCAGCGAAAACCGTGACGAAATCACCAAACAGGGTTTCCAGAGCAACCATGCAGGTGGCATCCTGGGGGGTATCAGTAGCGGCCAGCAAATTATTGCCACTATCGCGCTGAAACCAACATCAAGCATTACTGTACCGGGGCGTACCATCAACCGTTTTGGCGACGAAGTGGAAATGATCACCAAAGGTCGCCACGATCCCTGCGTCGGCATTCGCGCAGTGCCTATCGCGGAAGCGATGCTGGCCATTGTGCTGATGGATCACTTCCTGCGCCAGCGCGCGCAGAACGCCGATGTTACGACCGATATTCCACGCTGGTAAACAATGAACAACACGGCAATTGCGCTGTTTGCGCTGCTGATAAGCGCCGCCGCGACGGCGGCAACCCCCTGGCAAAAGCTGACTCACCCCGTTGCCGGTAGCCCCCAATCTATTGGCGCATTCGCCAATGGCTGCATTGTTGGTGCGCAGGAGTTACCGCTACAGGCGGATAATTATCAGGTGATGCGTACCGATCAGCGCCGCTATTTCGGCCACCCGGATCTGGTGTTGTTTATTCAGCGCCTGAGCAATCAGGTGCACAATCTGGGAATGGGGACTGTGTTGGTCGGCGATATGGGGATGCCCGCCGGTGGGCGCTTTAATGGCGGCCACGCCAGCCATCAATCCGGCCTGGATGTGGATATCTTCCTGCAACTGCCGAAAGCACGCTGGAGCGCAGCGCAACTGCTGAAACCGCAGGCACTGGATCTGGTCTCTCGCGATGGTAAGCAGGTGGTGCCGGAACTTTGGAAGCCAGAAATCAGCAGTATGATCAAACTGGCGGCGCAGGATAACGACGTGACGCGTATCTTCGTGAACCCGGCTATCAAGCAGCAACTCTGTCTGGATGCGGGTACGGACCGTGACTGGTTACGTAAAGTACGCCCGTGGTTCCAGCATCGTGCGCATATGCATGTACGTCTGCGTTGCCCGGCAGACAGCCTGGAATGTGAAGATCAACCTCTGCCGCCGCCTGGCGATGGATGTGGCGCAGAATTGCAAAGTTGGTTCGAACCGGCGAAACCCGGCAGCACCACGCCTGAGAAAAAGACGCCGCCGCCTTTGCCGCCGTCTTGCCAGGCTCTACTGGATGAGCACGCATTGTAATGGAAACCTTTCAACAACTGTTTTTGGTGTCGCCGCTATTAATGGTGGCGCTTTTTTTTGTCGCATTACTGGCCGGGTTTATTGATGCGCTGGCCGGTGGCGGCGGGCTGTTAACGGTGCCCGCCCTACTGGCAGCCGGGATGTCTCCGGCACAGGCGCTGGCGACGAATAAGTTGCAGGCCTGCGGCGGTTCGATCTCCTCCACGCTCTATTTTATTCGTCGCAAAGTGGTGAACATTGCCGATCAGAAACTCAATATTCTGATGACCTTCATCGGTTCCACGACCGGTGCATTGTTAGTCCAACACGTGCAGTCCGATGTGCTGCGCCAGATCCTGCCCGTGTTGGTTATCTGTATCGGTCTTTACTTTCTGCTAATGCCTAAACTGGGCGAAGAAGACCGCCAGCGTCGCCTGTACGGCCTGCCTTTTGCGCTGGTGGCTGGCGGTTGTGTTGGGTTCTATGACGGCTTTTTTGGCCCGGGAGCCGGTTCTTTTTATGCGCTGGCTTTTGTCACGCTGGCAGGTTACAACCTGGCAAAGTCCACCGCGCATGCCAAAGTGTTGAATGCGACCTCCAATATCGGCGGTCTGCTGTTGTTTATTATTGGCGGCAAAGTGGTATGGGCTACCGGTTTTGTGATGCTGGCCGGACAATTTCTCGGCGCGCGCATGGGCTCGCGCCTGGTGCTCAGTAAAGGGCAAAAGCTCATTCGCCCGATGATTGTGATTGTCTCGGCGGTGATGAGCGCAAAACTTCTCTATGACAGTCACGGCCAGGAGATCCTCCGGTTTATGGGGGTGAACGTATGACCCATCACTACCAACAGTTGATTGATATTTTTAATCGCTGCTTTGCAGACGATTTTAATACCCGTCTGATTAAAGGCGACGATGAACCGATCTATCTTCCCGCAGACGCCGATGCGCCCTACAACCGCATCGTCTTTGCCCACGGTTTTTACGCCAGCGCGTTACATGAGATTTCGCACTGGTGCATTGCCGGGGCGGAGCGTCGCAAGTTGGTGGATTTCGGTTACTGGTACTGCCCGGATGGACGCGATGCCGCGACACAGGGGCAGTTCGAAGATGTGGAAGTCAAACCCCAGGCTTTTGACTGGTTGTTTTGCGTGGCGGCGGGGTTTCCGTTTAACGTCAGTTGCGACAACCTCGAAGGGGATTTCGAACCGGATCGTATTGTTTTTCAGCGCCGCGTCCACGCGCAGGTGATGACCTATCTGGAACAGGGTATTCCTGCCCGTCCGGCGCGGTTTATCAAAGCATTGCAGGACTATTATCAGACGCCGCCTTTTGCGGCAGAACAGTTCCCGTGGCCTGAAGACCTGTAAGGCCATGTTTTCAAAAGAGGAAGAGAGATGATCGCGGAGTTAGAATCACGCATTCTGGCGTTAATTGACAATATGGTGGAAAGCGCCAGTGATGATGAGCTGTTTGCTGGCGGTTATCTGCGCGGGCATTTGACGCTGGCGGTGGCCGATCTCGAAAGCGGTGAAGACCATTCGCACGAAGCGGTGTACGCCAAAGTGACCCACAGTGTGGAAACCGCTATTCAGGCGGGCGAACTTTCTCCACGCGATCAGGCGCTGGTGCTTGGCATGTGGGAAAACCTCTATCAGCAAGCGAAAGCGCATTAAGCTGTTTACCCTCTCCTGCAGGAGAGGGATCCTCTTTTTACAACAACAGCGTTTACTCCCGTATCGTTGATTTCATGTCGGCCTCTTTGCGGTCATGAAATATCCTAAATTCCTGTTGCCAACGTTGAACTCATCATTGGCCGGGCCTAGAGTCTTTTTTATCCTTGCGTACTTTTTCGCATGAAACGGGTATCCATTATTCCGGATGTCATCTTTGCAGGAGGGTAAACGCCTCCTGCACCGATAGCCAATAGGGGAAATTATGTCTCTGTATTCCGGAATTGATGTATTTTCTCAACACGATGATAATAACGATGAGAGTGACTTCTATCGCTGCCTGTCACGAATAGATCTGCTTTTTCAGCAGGCATATTTACAGCGAAATGAAGTGGTTCCTGCATATTTTTCGCCATTTTTCTTGCCTGCCAGGGCGCAGAATGCGTATTCCAACGATCTATACGACGTTCCTGTCTGGTTAGCATTTCACCCTCTCCCGGACTCGCGAGAGGCCTTAACGACGCGGCTTAACAGACTGATTGAACAATTTGATTTAACATTATTTGAGCGAGACATTCTTCTCGTCTGTTTGTTACCGCGTTTGAGTGCGCATTATAGTGCATTGCCGGACAGTGGAATAAAAGAAGGGGTAAGCGATAAGTTACTCATGCAACTGTTTTCATCCGCGCAAACGGAATATCAATTATTACTTTCAGCATTACACCCATCATCACCGCTATTCCAGTTCTCTTTATTATTTAAAACAACAATTAATGAAAATAAAATACCTACCACATTTTATATGTGCAGCGAATCGGTGTGGCATTTTCTTTGCGGCAATGGATCGATGGCGAAGTATCGTTATCCTTATCCGCAGCCTGTTGTAACCGATGCGATGACGTTGTACCCGGTGACTCTCAGTGAACAAATAAGTTGTTTATGCCTGGAACCGGTGGGAGAAACACCGCCGGTCATTGTTTTGGACGGGTGCGCGCTGGATGGGCGTGAAAATGGGCTTGCCAACATTCTGTGGCAACACCAACGTGCGTTATGGCGTCTGGATATCCGCGATCTGGATAATGTGGCCGAGCCACAGCAACAACAGGCGGTTGCGGAAATCATCCGTGACGCGCTGATGGATAATGCTGGGGTGGTTTGCGTGCACTGGGCTGATGCCGGGGTGGCAAAAAAAAGTGTTATCAGTGTGCTTGAACGACTATTGCCTCAGGTCCGCTTGCCTTTCTTTGTACTAACGGATTCGACAGCTGAAAGCCCTTTATTCCGCGTTCTACCCAGCATTCATCTTTCTTTGCCGTGTCCGGATGCGATGGCGAAAAGCAAGTTATTGCAGATGGCGTGGCCCCGGCAAAGTGTTAGCGAAAACCAACGGTTGCAGACGCTGGCAGAGCGTTACGCCTTTAGCCCAGCCGATATCTCCTTGTTGCTTGCCGAAGCGAATTATTACCGGCAGGTAAGGGGTAAAGATGCGTTATTAGGCGCAGGCGATCTGCAAAAAACGTTGCTGTACCGGTCACGTAAGAATTTCGGCAATCTGGCCCACCGTATAACGCCTGTTCGGACGTTCGACGATATTGTGCTTTCGCCGTCTGTTAAAAAACAAATGGAGGAAATTCTGGCGGCCATCAGGCTGAGGGAACGGGTGACTATCAAACATTTTGCCCATAAAACCGGCGGAAAAAAGGGGTTAAGCGCTTTGTTTTATGGCGAGCCCGGAACCGGGAAAACGCTGGCAGCGGAAGTATTGGCGCAGCATCTCGATACAGATCTTATAAAGGTGGATCTCTCCGCGGTGGTCAGTAAATACGTGGGGGAAACGGAAAAAAACCTGTCGCTGGTTTTTGATCTCGCAGAAACAGACAGTGGAATATTATTCTTTGATGAGGCGGATGCGTTGTTCGGTAAACGCAGTGAAAGTAAAGACGCCCATGATCGGTATGCCAATATTGAAGTCTCTTACCTTCTGCAACGACTGGAAAACTATCCTGGGTTAGTGATCCTTGCGACCAACCATCGTGGGCACCTCGACACGGCTTTTAGTCGGCGGTTCACCTTTATCACGCACTTTACCTACCCGGATGTGACGCTGCGCACGCAAATGTGGCAGGCTATATGGCCAGCCACACTGGCACTTGCTGAAGATGTGGATTTTGCCGAGCTGGCTATTCGGGGCAATCTGACGGGGGCAAGCATCTGCAATGTGGCGTTACTGGCCGCTGTGCTTGCTGCAGATGAACAGAGCGATAAGATACAGCTACATCATATCGATCATGCCATTCGGCGTGAGCTCAATAAATTGGGGCGATTGCCCCTTTAATCCTTATTTTACCGCTTTGCCCTTTAATAACTTTCTCACCCATAACCGGTTCGGATTCATCGCTGCCAGCGTTTCGCCGTCCAGCGGGATAGGCTCATCGCTCATCTGCGATGCCAGAATTTCCGCCGCCAGCGGGGCGCTGCATAAACCGCGCGAACCGAGTGCGCCTAACATGAACAGCCCCTCATAAACGGGCGCGCTGACGGTATTTCCTGCCTCAGTGGTATGCTGCGTGTATGCCACCAGCGTTGCCTCATAATCCGCAACATTGCCCACCATGGGCAGATGATCACGCGTGGCGCAACGCACGCCGCAACGGGCTTCACCCGCGCAGATATCCACCTCTTTAGCCCACTCAGCTTGTGGCAAGCAGTCCAGCAAGCGCTGGCGATTCTGTTGTTGATCCGCTTCGCTATACGCTGCCTGCGCCTGCCCGCGATGGTAACTGGCGCCGATACAGTGATGATGATTAAGTGGATTTTGCGGTGTCAGATAACCGTCGTAACAGAGTACCTGACGCAATTCAGCCAGCGCGGGTGTGGTCGGGATATGACTGACCTGCCCGGCAACCGGGTAGACAGGCAGGTGTTCCGTCTGTGCAAACTGGTTGATGCGGTGCCCGTTAGCCAGTACCACCACCGCATGTTGCTGTGCTTCGCCGTGGTGAAAATGCAGTTGCCAGCCATTATCCGCAGGCGTGAGCTGCTGTACGTCATGCCCGTAGTGCACCTGCAAACCCTGTTCACAGGCCAGCGCGATGGCTGCTGCCGTCAGCTGTGCCGGGCAGAGCCAGCCGCCCGCCGGATAGGTGATGCCGCCACAGCCGGTATTAACGCCGGTCAGGGTCTGAACGGTTAGCGCATCCACTCCGTGGGCCAGCGCACCCGGTAATTCCAGCGTCAGCATCTGCGCAATCTTCTGCTGACTTTTTCCATCCCAACCCAGTTGCGTCACACCGCACCATTGGTGATCAAACGCCAGTGGTAACGCGTCGTAAAGCCGGCGGGCAAAGGTAAAAGCAGCAGGGAAGAAGTGTGCCAGCGCCGGGTCATGCGCGCTGAGGAGCGGATAAAGCGCCCCCTGGCGGTTGCCGGATGCCCCTTCTGCCGGAGCACTGTCGGCGCAGTAGAGCGTCACCTGCCAGCCACGGCGCAACAACGCCAGAGAGAGCAGGGCGCTGGCTACACCGCCGCCAATCAGTGCCACTTCGCGCGCACGGGCAGCGCTTCGGGCAAACCACGGCGCGCGGGGCGTGGGGGCGAGCGTTTGTTCCATCACTCCGGTCAACATTTCGCGTTTACGGCCAAATCCCTTGCGCTTGTGCATGGTAAACCCGGCATCTTGCAATCCGCGGCGCACAAAACCCGCAGAGGTAAAGGTCGCCAGCGTGCCGCCAGGTCTGGCGAGGCGCGCCATGGCCTGAAACAGCGCCGGAGTCCACATATCCGGATTTTTCGCCGGCGCGAAACCGTCGAGGAACCAGGCATCCACGCGCTGGTTTAACGAATCGTCCAGCTTCTCCGTCAGCGTGTTGATATCGCCGAACCAGAGATCCAGCGTAACGCGCCCTTCATCAAGTAATACACGGTGGCAGCCCGCAAATGGCAGCGGCCACTGCGCTTGCAACTGCTCTGCCCAAGGGGCAAGCTCCGGCCAGTGGGCATGGGCTTTACACAGATCGTCTGCGGTCAGCGGAAATTTTTCAAAACTGATGAAATGTAATCTTTCCAGGGTAGCGTCGGGATGTGCTACGCGAAAGGCCGCGAATGCCTGCCACAAGGTCAGGAAATTCAGCCCGGTGCCAAACCCGCTCTCCGCCACGATAAACAGCGGACGGGAATGCGCCGGAAAACGCTGTTCAAGTTGGTTACCGCCGAGAAAGACATAACGCGTCTCTTCCAGCCCGTTATCATTAGAGAAGTAGACATCGTCGAAATCTCGGGAAACAGGTGTACCCTCAGCGTTGAATTCGAGGTTGGCGGATTGTATAGCGGTTTGTTTCACGTAAGTTACTCGTCCATCAGGCAGTGGCACGATCTTAACGGTCGTCAAGGAAAGGCGCAAATTTCCTCACAAATTGTCTGATCGGACTTGTTCGGCGTACAAGTGTACGCTATCTTGCGACACGAAACTTAATTAGTGCGACTTAGGGGTATTGAATGAAACGTGCAGTGATTACTGGCCTGGGCATCGTTTCCAGCATTGGTAACAACCAGCAGGAAGTCCTGGCATCTCTGCGTGAAGGGCGCTCAGGGATCACATTCTCTCAGGAATTCAAAGATTCCGGCATGCGCAGCCACGTATGGGGCAACATTAAACTGGACACGACCGGTTTGATTGACCGTAAAGTGGTTCGTTTCATGAACGATGCCTCTATCTATTCCTATCTCTCCATGCAGCAGGCGATTGAAGATGCTGGCCTGAAAGAAGAGGTTTATCAGAACAATCCGCGCGTGGGCCTGATTGCCGGTTCTGGCGGTTCTTCTAAATCTCAGGTCTTTGGCGCTGACGCAATGCGTAGCCCGCGTGGTCTGAAAGCGGTCGGTCCGTATGTGGTGACCAAAGCGATGGCGTCTGCGGTATCCGCTTGTCTCGCAACGCCGTTTAAAATTCACGGTGTGAACTACTCCATCAGTTCTGCATGTGCTACTTCTGCGCACTGCATTGGTAATGCGGTAGAGCAGATTCAACTGGGCAAACAGGACATCGTTTTTGCTGGCGGTGGTGAAGAGCTGTGCTGGGAAATGGCCTGTGAGTTCGACGCGATGGGCGCACTCTCCACAAAATACAACGAGACGCCGGACAAAGCTTCCCGTACTTATGACGCACACCGCGATGGTTTCGTTATCGCAGGCGGCGGCGGTATGGTTGTGGTTGAAGAGCTGGAGCACGCACTGGCGCGCGGCGCGCATATCTATGCGGAGATCGTCGGTTACGGCGCAACGTCCGATGGTGCTGACATGGTGGCTCCGTCAGGCGAAGGCGCAGTACGCTGCATGAAGATGGCAATGCACGGTGTGGATACGCCGATTGATTACCTGAACTCCCACGGTACCTCGACGCCGGTTGGCGACGTGAAAGAACTGGGTGCTATCCGCGAAGTGTTCGGTGATAACAGCCCGGCAATCTCCGCGACCAAAGCGATGACCGGTCACTCTCTGGGCGCTGCCGGTGTACAGGAAGCCATCTACTCGCTGCTGATGCTGGAACACGGCTTTATCGCGCCGAGCATCAACGTAGAAGAGCTGGATGAGCAAGCGGCCGGCCTGAACATTGTGACCAAACCGACTGATGCCGCACTGACGACGGTAATGTCCAACAGCTTCGGTTTCGGCGGCACAAACGCCACGCTCGTTATGCGCAAACTGAAGTAACCATAAGCAAACAGATAAAGGGAGCCTGCGGCTCCCTTTTTTTATGCGTTGACAACCTGTCACTGTGGCAGGCAAACTCCACACCGCAACATTATCAATACGATAATGCGTAAGCGTTTAACGTTATCCAACGCACCTTAATCCTGGCACTCAGGTAGAGGGGGCGTGGGCACTTCCCAATCCCGCCTTACTCTGCGTTATGGAGTAATGCATGTCTGTAGAAACACAATCTGTTCGTTCCTCTTCAGCGAATGTCTCGCTGTTTCGCATCGCTTTTGCGGTTTTTCTGACGTATATGACCGTCGGGCTGCCGTTACCGGTGATCCCATTGTTTGTGCACAATGAACTGGGTTATGGCAACACCCTGGTTGGCATCGCCGTGGGCATTCAGTTTCTTGCCACGGTGCTAACGCGCGGTTATGCCGGTCGCCTGGCGGACCAGTTTGGCGCTAAGCGTTCAGCATTGCAGGGGATGTTTGCCTGTGGGCTGGCGGGAGTGGCCTGGTTGCTGGCCGCGCTATTGCCGGTGGAGCCGATGGTGAAATTCGCGTTGCTGGTTATCGGGCGTCTGATCCTGGGGTTCGGCGAAAGCCAGTTGCTGACCGGCACGTTGACGTGGGGCATGGGGCTGGTGGGGCCTGCACGTTCCGGCAAAGTGATGTCGTGGAATGGCATGGCGATTTACGGCGCACTGGCCGCCGGGGCGCCGCTGGGGCTGATGATCCACAGCCATTTTGGTTTTGCTGTTCTGGCGGCAACCACCATGCTGTTACCGCTTGTCGCGTGGGCGTTTAACGGCAGCGTGCGCAGCGTTCCTGCGCATACAGGGGGCCGCCCGTCGTTATGGAGCGTCGTAGGGCTTATCTGGCAGCCGGGCCTCGGGCTCGCCTTGCAGGGCGTGGGTTTTGCGGTGATTGGTACGTTTGTCTCGCTCTATTTCGCCAGCCAGGGCTGGCCAATGGCCGGTTTTACCCTGACGGCTTTTGGCGGCGCATTTGTGCTGATGCGCATCCTGTTCGGCTGGATGCCGGACCGTTTCGGCGGGGTGCGCGTCGCCATTGTCTCGTTGGTGATTGAAACCCTTGGCCTGGTGCTGCTGTGGCAAGCGCACGGCGCGTGGATGGCGCTGTTGGGCGCAGCATTAACCGGTTGCGGTTGTTCGTTGATCTTCCCGGCGCTGGGCGTCGAAGTGGTGAAACGCGTACCGCCACAGGTACGGGGGACGGCGCTTGGTGGGTATGCTGCCTTTCAGGATATCTCGTATGCCTTGACCGGCCCGTTAACCGGTCTGATTGCGACGTCTTTGGGGTATTCCTCTGTGTTCCTGGCCGGCGCGATCTCTGCAGTTATGGGTATTGTGGTGACGTTAATCGCTTTTCGTTCACATAAATAATCGCGTACCGACAGCGCGGATGACTCTCTTTGCAACCGGTTTCACAAAACGAGACAGCGGTGATGTTATGTCACCGCTGGCTTGTTTATTCTTTCAGCATCATTAGCGAAAGGAGAGTGATATGCCCGGGTTTAAAGCGGATTTTTTATGGGGTGGTGCGGTAGCGGCACATCAGCTTGAAGGCGGCTGGCAAGAGGGCGGCAAAGGTGTCAGCGTTGCCGATGTTATGACCGCCGGTGCGCACGGCGTACCGCGTGAAATTACTGATGGCGTGCTGCCTGGTAAAAACTACCCCAACCATGATGCCATCGACTTTTACCATCGCTATAAAGACGATATTAAGCTGTTCGCCGAGATGGGATTTAAATGCTTTCGCACCTCGATTGCCTGGACGCGTATTTTCCCGAAAGGGGACGAACAGGAGCCAAATGAAGCGGGGCTGCAATTTTACGATGATCTCTTTGATGAGTGCCTGAAATACAACATCGAACCGGTCATCACCCTTTCTCACTTCGAAATGCCTTATCACCTTGTCACCGAATATGGTGGCTGGCGTAACCGTAAGATGATCGATTTCTTTGTGCGCTTCGCCAGCACCGTTTTCACCCGCTATCGCGGCAAGGTGAAATACTGGATGACGTTCAACGAAATCAATAATCAGGCCAACTACCACGAAGATTTTGCGCCATTTACCAACTCCGGGGTGAAATACCAACCCGGTGAAGATCGTGAAGTCATCATGTATCAGGCCGCGCATTACGAGCTGGTCGCCAGTGCGCTGGCGGTAGAAGCCGGGCATAAAATCAATCCGGATTTTAAAATTGGCTGCATGATCGCCATGTGTCCGATTTACCCGTTAACCTGCGATCCCAACGATATGATGATGTCGGTGGTGGCCATGCACCGCCGTTACTGGTTTACCGATGTGCATGTGCGTGGCTATTACCCGCAGCATCTGCTCAATTATTTCGCCCGCCGGGCATTTAAACTCGATATTACCGACGATGACCTGCAGATCCTGACACGTGGTTGCGTCGACTATATCGGCTTTAGTTATTACATGTCCTTCGTCACCAAAGCGATGGAAGACAATCCACAGTTGGACTATGACGAAACCAAAAGCCTGGTGAAAAACCCCTATGTCAAAGCGTCGGACTGGGGCTGGCAAATTGATCCGGTTGGCTTACGTTATTCGCTCAATTATTTCTACGACCTTTACCAGCTCCCGCTGTTTATTGTGGAAAACGGGTTCGGTGCCATTGATCAACCGGAAAGCGACGGTATCGTCAATGACCAGTACCGTATTGACTATATGCGCAACCATATCAGTGAAATGAAAAAAGCGGTGGTTGAGGATGGCGTCGATTTAATGGGGTATACGCCGTGGGGCTGTATCGATCTGGTCTCGGCAGGTACCGGCGAGATGAAAAAACGGTACGGTATGATTTACGTCGATAAAGACAATGACGGTAACGGGACGCTGGCGCGCAGCCGCAAAAAATCGTTCTGGTGGTATCAGGATGTGATCAAACAAAACGGCGAGAATATTTAAGTTAAGCCGGATAAGACTACAGGCCCGACAGGCATGAACGCCGTCGGGCTTTTTTTAGCTCACCAGCCAGAACAGGAACACAACGACCAGCAGCGCGATAAAGAACAAACCCGGTCTGGTGGAAATCGATTTAACCGTCTCAATAATTGGTGCGACAAACGGGCTGTAGATCGGCTGAATATTGCGGATCTCCAACGCTTCCGGCGAACGCTCGGTGCGGCGTAAAAACACCTGATTGAGAATATCCTGCACCTGTGCCGTGGTCAGTACCGTTTGCGGCGTCGCTTGCCAGTTTTGCTGCGCATATTCCGTCATCGTGCGCATCTCGATGGGATCCAGCGGCTGTTTCAGCGCAGTTTGCACCGTGTGCAGCGTCGGCGCGGGATGGGTGCTCAGTGTCTGGCGCGCCTGTAGCCACGTCATCAGCGGGGCGAAGTGCTTTGCCGGGATCAGCTCACCTGTTTTCACCCCGGACAGTTCCAGCATCGACTGCCAGATAAGCTTGCCGGATTCGCCTGTCGCTGCCGCCAGTTTCGTCACCGCCTGGTTAAGGGAATTGTGCTCCGCAGGCAGTAATGGGCGCTCGGTGGCCGGGCGCTGCTGCGGTTGCGGAATAACAATCTGGTTGTTTTGCAGCATCGTCAGTACGGTTTTCAGTTGTTGCGGCGTCAACTGGCTCAGCGCCGTCTGCCCGAACTGCTGGCGAATAAAATCACTCACTGCCTGGCGGTTATTCCCCTGGCCCAGGAGTTCGGTCAACTGTGAGATTATCTGCCGGGTGGTATGGTTTTGCGTGGCGGTTTCCACCCGCTGATTCAGATTCTGCTCTGCAGCCGGAAAGTGGCGGGAAAGCAGCGGCGCATCGTTCTTCAGCCCTAAATCGTGTTTCACGCCAGCCCAGACTTCTGCGCTCTGTTGCTGCGTCAACGCGATCAGGCGAATAACCAGGCGTTCCAGCACCGTGCGTTGCACACTGGATAAAGGTAGTTCACCGGGAACACTGCCGGTTTGTAGCGGCTCCTGCCCGGGAGGGCGCCCGGGGGCACCCTGAATGGGTTGCATCATGAAAATCCTCTTACTCTCGCATGGCGTTGTCGGCATTGCGGGTATGCCTGGCCGCCAGATTATGGCACACTTGCGCGCTCAACTCCCGTTCTCAAACAGGTACTCTAGTGAAAATCCTTGTTGATGAAAATATGCCTTACGCCCGCGATCTCTTCAGTCGTTTGGGTGAGGTTAAAGCTGTTCCAGGTCGCCCGATCCCGGTGGCGGAACTGGCGGATGCCGATGCCTTAATGGTGCGATCGGTAACGAAAGTCAATGCTGCGTTATTGCAGGGAACGGGGATCAAATTTGTCGGTACGGCAACCGCAGGTACCGATCATGTGGATGATGCCTGGCTGGAACAGGCGGGGATCGCTTTTTCCGCCGCGCCCGGCTGTAATGCAATTGCAGTGGTGGAATATGTGTTCTCTTCACTGCTGATGCTGGCGGAACGTGACGGTTTTGCGCTTACCGATCGTACGGTGGGTATTGTCGGCGTGGGTAACGTTGGCGGGCGCTTGCAGGCGCGGCTGGAAGCCTTAGGGATCCGCACATTGCTGTGCGATCCGCCGCGCGCCGATCGCGGTGATGCGGGCGATTTCCGTAGCCTTGACGAGTTAGTGCGTGAGGCGGATGTCCTGACTTTCCATACGCCACTGTTTAAAGATGGCCCGTATAAAACGCTGCACCTGGCGGATGAGGCGCTGATTGCCCGCCTCAAGCCTGGCACTATTCTGATTAATGCCTGTCGCGGACCGGTGGTGGATAATGCCGCGCTGTTGCAGCGGCTACAAGCCGGTCAGGCGTTGAGTGTGGTGCTTGACGTATGGGAGCCGGAGCCGGATCTGAACGTGGCGCTGCTGGATCGCGTGGACATCGGTACGGCGCATATCGCCGGTTATACGCTTGAAGGCAAAGCACGTGGGACAACGCAGGTCTTTGAAGCCTATAGTGAATTTATTGGTAAACGCCAACAGGTGGCGCTGGATACGCTGCTGCCGGCCCCGGAATTTGGCCGCATTACGCTGCATGGTGGGCTTGATCAGTCAACGCTGAAAAGGCTGGTTCATTTGGTGTATGATGTGCGCCGCGACGATGCATTGCTGCGAAAAGTAGCGGGCACACCGGGTGAGTTCGATAAACTGCGTAAACATTATCTTGAGCGTCGCGAATGGTCATCATTGTATGTTCAGTGCGATGACGCTGACGCTGCTGCGTTGTTGCTCAAACTGGGCTTCAACGCCGTTCATACCCCGGTTCGTTAATGTCTTCTTAATGCTCCTTGCCGACACTCCGGCAAGGACGCTTTTTTCTGGAGTAATTCACCATGTCTGAAGGCTGGAATATTGCCGTTCTCGGCGCGACGGGCGCTGTCGGAGAAGCCTTGCTCGAAACGCTGGCGGAGCGCCAGTTCCCGGTAGGCGAACTGTATGCGCTGGCAACACGCGAAAGCGTCGGCGAAACCCTGCGTTTTGCAGGCAAAACCGTGCGTGTGGAAGACGCGGCTGAGTTTGACTGGACGCAAGCGCAACTGGCGTTCTTCGTGGCTGGCGCACAGGCGTCTGCAACCTGTATTGAGGACGCGACGAATGCGGGGTGTCTGGTTATCGACTCCAGCGGCTTGTTCGCGCTGGAGCCGGATGTGCCGCTGGTGATGCCGGATATCAACCCGTTTGTGCTGGCGGATTACCGCAATCGTAACATTATTGCCGTCCCGGACAGCCTGACCAGTCAATTGCTGGCGGCGCTGAAACCGCTGATTGACGAAGGTGGGCTGTCACGTATTGCGGTGACCAGTATGCTGTCCGTTTCACGTAATGGCAAAAAGGCCGTCGATGCGCTGGCAGGGCAGAGCGCCAAGCTATTGAACGGTATCCCGATTGATGAAGATGACTACTTTGGTCGCCAGTTGGCGTTCAATATGTTGCCGTTGTTGGCTGACCGCGAAGGCAGCGTGCGTGAAGAGCGCGTGATTATCGATCAGACACGTAAAATTTTGCAGGACGATGGGTTAATGATCTCTGCCAGTTGCGTGCAGTCGCCGGTGTTCTACGGTCATGCGCAGATGGTGAACTTTGAAGCCATGCGTCCGCTGGCGGCAGAAGAAGCGCGCGATGCGTTCGGTCGTTTTGAAGATATTGCATTGTCGGAAGAGAACGATTTCCCGACGCAGGTGGGCGATGCGTCCGGCCAGGCACACCTCTCCGTGGGCTGCGTGCGTAATGATTACGGCATGCCGGAGCAGATCCAGTTCTGGTCCGTGGCGGATAATGTTCGCTTCGGCGGCGCGCTGATGGCGGTGAAAATCGCTGAAAAACTGGTGCAGGAGTATCTGTACTGATGCAGGACGAGCTGAAAGCGCCGATCTACAAAATCGCTCTTGGCATTGAGTACGACGGCAGCAAATATTACGGCTGGCAGCGTCAGCAGGAAGTGCGTAGCGTGCAGGAGAAGCTGGAAAAAGCGCTCTCGCAAGTTGCGAATGAACCGATCACCGTGTTTTGTGCCGGGCGTACGGACGCAGGGGTGCACGCAACCGGTCAGGTGGTGCATTTTGAAACCACCGCGCTGCGCAAAGCGGCAGCCTGGACGCTGGGTGTAAATGCGAATTTACCTGGTGACATCGCAGTACGTTGGATGAAAGATGTCCCCGATGATTTTCATGCCCGTTTCAGCGCAACGGCTCGCCGTTACCGTTACGTCATTTATAATCATCGCTTGCGTCCTGCGGTATTAGGCATGGGCGTAACACATTACTACCACCCGCTGGACGCAGAGCGGATGCATCGCGCCGCACAGTGTCTTATCGGTGAAAATGACTTTACCTCGTTTCGCGCGGTGCAGTGCCAGTCGCGCACACCGTGGCGCAATCTGATGCACATTAATGTCAGTCGTCACGGCCCTTATGTGGTGGTCGATATCAAAGCCAATGCCTTTGTACATCATATGGTCAGGAATATTGTCGGCAGCCTGATGGAAGTAGGTGCCAACAACCAGCCGGAGAGCTGGATAGCAGAGTTGCTGGCGGTAAAGGACAGAACGCTGGCAGCAGCAACGGCGAAAGCGGAAGGACTGTATCTGGTGTCGGTGGATTACCCACAGCGTTTTGACCTTCCCTCTGCGCCAATGGGCCCGCTGTTCCTGGCGGACTAGTCGCAATTGAAAAAGGCATAAGTACATATGGACTTAATACGCTTTCTGATTGATTTCATCCTGCACATTGACGTTCATCTGGCGGAACTGGTGGCGCAATATGGCGTGTGGGTGTACGCGATCCTGTTCGTGATCCTGTTTTGCGAAACCGGGCTGGTGGTCACGCCGTTTCTGCCGGGGGATTCTCTGCTGTTCGTCGCCGGTGCGCTGGCATCGCTGGAAACCAATGATCTGAATGTTCACACCATGGTGTTACTCATGCTGATTGCGGCGATTGCCGGTGATGCGGTGAACTACACCATCGGGCGGCTATTCGGTGAGCGATTATTCAGCAACCCGAATTCGAAGGTGTTCCGTCGCAGCTATCTTGATAAAACCCATCAGTTTTATGAGAAACACGGCGGCAAAACGATTATTCTGGCGCGTTTTGTGCCGATAGTGCGTACTTTCGCGCCTTTTGTCGCCGGTATGGGGCATATGTCTTATCGCCATTTCGCCGCCTATAACGTTGTAGGCGCGCTGTTGTGGGTACTCCTGTTTACCTACGCCGGGTATTTCTTTGGCACCATTCCGGCAATCCAGGAGAATCTTAAGCTGCTGATTGTGGGAATCATCGTGGTGTCTATACTTCCCGGTGTGTTTGAGATTATTCGCCACCGCCGCGCCGCGGCGCGACAGGCAAAATAAGAAGTCAACGGCGGTTCGACCACTTTTTTATCCCAAGTTGCGAACCGTTATGTTTTAATGTGCACCATTTATGGGCTACCAGGTTCATGTATAAAGGTTATCAATGAGCTGGATTGAAAGAATTAAGAGCAACATTACCCCCACCCGTAAGGCAAGCATCCCTGAAGGTGTGTGGACAAAATGCGATAGCTGCGGCCAGGTGCTGTACCGTGCCGAGCTGGAGCGTAACCTTGAGGTCTGCCCGAAATGTGACCACCACATGCGTATGACAGCGCGTAATCGCCTGCATAGCCTGCTGGATGAAGGTTCACTGGTGGAACTGGGTAGCGAACTTGAGCCGAAAGACGTGCTGAAGTTCCGTGATTCCAAAAAATACAAAGACCGTCTGGCGACAGCCCAGAAAGAGACCGGCGAGAAAGATGCGCTGGTGGTCATGAAAGGCACGCTGCATGGCATGCCGGTTGTTGCGGCGGCGTTTGAGTTTGCTTTTATGGGCGGTTCGATGGGCTCTGTCGTTGGCGCGCGTTTCGTGCGTGCAGTTGAGCAGGCGCTGGAAGATAACTGCCCGCTGATCTGCTTCTCCGCTTCCGGCGGTGCACGTATGCAGGAAGCGTTAATGTCGCTGATGCAGATGGCGAAAACCTCCGCCGCACTGGCAAAAATGCAGGAGCGCGGTCTGCCGTATATTTCGGTACTGACCGATCCGACCATGGGTGGCGTTTCCGCGAGCTTCGCGATGCTGGGCGATCTGAACATCGCTGAGCCGAAAGCGCTGATCGGGTTTGCCGGTCCGCGCGTCATTGAACAGACCGTGCGTGAAAAACTGCCGCCGGGATTCCAGCGCAGTGAGTTCCTGATCGAAAAAGGCGCTATCGATATGATTATCCGCCGCCCGGAACTGCGCCTGAAACTGGCGCGCATTCTGGCGAAGCTGATGAATCTGCCCTCGCCGGATCCGGACGATACGCATGTTGGCACGGTGATCCCATCGGCGCCAGTTCAGGAAGGCGACGCCTGATAATACCGAAGGGCAGGGCCACCAGGCACTGCCCTTTTGTTTTTCAAACCGTACATATCAACGGGCATCATGGAAACTAAACGCATTCCGCAAGCCACGTCGCCCCTGGCCGCGTGGCTTTCTTATCTGGAAAATCTGCACAGTAAAACCATCGATCTGGGTCTTGATCGCGTAAGCCAGGTCGGGGCGCGTCTGGATGTGCTGCGCCCCGCGCCGTTTGTCTTTACGGTTGCTGGCACCAATGGCAAAGGCACCACCTGCCGCACGCTGGAGTCTATTCTGTTGGCGGCGGGCTATCGGGTGGGTGTTTACAGCTCCCCGCATCTGGTGCGTTACACAGAGCGTGTGCGCGTGCAGGGGGAAGAACTTGCCGAATCTGCACACACTGCGTCCTTTGCAGAAATCGAAGCCGTGCGTGGCGACATCTCATTAAGCTATTTTGAATTCGGTACACTCTCCGCGCTGTGGTTATTTAAGCAGGCTGCGCTGGATGTGGTGATCCTCGAAGTGGGGCTTGGCGGCCGTCTTGATGCCACGAATATGGTAGATGCCGACGTTGCCGTGGTAACCAGTATTGCACTCGATCACACTGACTGGCTGGGACCGGATCGCGAAAGCATCGGTCGGGAAAAAGCCGGTGTTTTCCGCAGCGGTAAACCCGCCGTGGTTGGTGAGCCGGATATGCCGCACACCATTGCTGACGTTGCGCAGGAAAAGGGCGCGTTATTAATGCGTCGCGGTGTGGAATGGCGCTATACCGTGAATGCAGACGGCTGGGACTTTAGCGATGCGCAAGGCGACCTGAACCATCTGCCGCTGCCGCAGGTACCGCAACCCAATGCGGCGACTGCACTGGCGGCACTGCGGGCCAGCCAACTGGCGGTCAGCGAACAGGCGATACGCGACGGGGTCGCGAAAGCGATTCTACCTGGACGTTTCCATATTGTGAGCGAGTCGCCGCGTCTTATTCTCGATGTCGCGCATAATCCTCATGCAGCGGGTTACCTCGCCGGGCGTCTGGCAGCGTTGCCGAAAAAAGGACGCGTGCTGGCGGTTATTGGCATGTTGCATGATAAAGACATCGCCGGGACGCTTGCCTGTCTGGAGCCGGTGGTCGATAGCTGGTATTGTGCCCCTCTGGAAGGGCCGCGTGGCGCTACAGCGGAGCAACTGCTGGCGCATTTGACCTCTGGCCGCGCATGGCCGGATGTGGCGCAGGCCTGGCAGGCGGCAATGGCGGAAGCCGACGCCTGTGATACTGTGCTGGTGTGTGGATCGTTCCACACCGTAGCGCATGTGATGGAAGCGATGGACGCGGGGAGAACCGGTGGCAAGTAAGTTTCAGAACCGTTTAATGGGCACTATTGTGCTTGTCGCGCTCGGGGTGATCATTCTTCCCGGGTTGCTCGACGGGCAGAAAAAGCATTACCAGGATGAATTCGCGGCGATCCCATTGGTGCCGAAACCTGGCGATCGCGACGAACCCGATATGATGCCGGCTGCAACGCAGGCGCTGCCGGCCCAGCCGCCGGAAGGGGCAGCGGAAGAGGTGCAGGCTGGTGATGCGGCTGCGCCGTCCCTCGATGCTTCAAGACTTGCCGCCAGCGGCAATGCCAATCCGGAAGTGACCACACCGCCGGTGACAAAACCTAAACCGGTTGAGAAACCGCAGCCAAAACCGCAGGCACCACAGCAAACGCAACCTCAGGCCGTGCGTGATAAGACCAGCGAACAGCTGGCGATGGCGAACGAAGAGCCCGCCGAGCCGCCGAAAGCGCAAGATGAGAAGCCAACACCGACCGGCAAGGCGTATGTGGTGCAGCTTGGCGCGTTGAAAAATGCCGATAAGGTCAATGAAATCGTTGGCAAATTGCGTGGCGCAGGGTACCGCGTTTACACATCGCCGACCACGCCGGTTCAGGGTAAAATCACCCGTATTCTGGTCGGGCCGGACGCGTCGAGGGATAAGCTGAAAGGCTCCCTTAGCGAACTTAATCAGTTGTCAGGGTTAAGCGGCGTGGTGATGGGGTATACGCCGAACTAAGTGTTACGCCTCCTTAACCCGGCCCTCAGTCAATGTGTAGAGTGCGTCGCATGACGCCTTCCTCACTCTTCCGGAAGAGGGCCTGAGTGAGGAGGAAAAAGCCTGAATAACGCCCAAATACAGGCGACCGGAAACGTGGCGTTGAATATTTTTTCAGCGCCATTTTTATTTACGCGCGGGAAGGAAATCCCTACGCAAACGTTTTCTTTTTCTGTTAGAATTCGCCCCGAACTGGACGACAGGGCGTAAAATCGTGGGACACATATGGTCTGGATTGATTACGCCATCATTGCGGTGATTGGTTTTTCTTGTCTGGTAAGCCTGATCCGCGGCTTTGTTCGTGAAGCGTTATCGCTGGTGACATGGGGTTGTGCTTTCTTTGTTGCCAGTCATTACTACACTTACCTGTCTGTCTGGTTCACGGGCTTTGAAGATGAACTGGTGCGCAATGGGATTGCCATCGCCGTGCTGTTTATCGCAACGCTGATTGTTGGCGCCATCGTTAACTACGTGTTAGGGGCGCTGGTGGAGAAAACCGGCCTGTCGGGTACAGACAGGGTGTTGGGGATCTGTTTTGGCGCGCTGCGTGGCGTGCTGATCGTCGCCGCCATTCTGTTCTTTCTTGATACATTTACAGGCCTGTCGAAAAGCGAAGACTGGCAAAAGTCGCAGCTTATCCCGCAATTCAGCTTCATCATCAGATGGTTCTTTGACTATCTGCAAGGCTCGTCGAGTTTCTTGCCCAGGGCATAACCCCTGAGATGTGGCTTAACGAGGAAAAGACGTATGTGCGGTATTGTCGGTATCGCCGGTGTTATGCCGGTCAACCAGTCGATTTATGACGCGTTAACGGTGCTACAGCACCGTGGGCAGGATGCAGCGGGTATCATCACTATTGATGCGAACAACTGTTTCCGTCTGCGTAAAGCGAACGGTCTGGTAAATGATGTTTTTGAAGCCCGCCATATGCAGCGTCTTCAGGGCAACATGGGCATTGGCCACGTGCGCTATCCCACCGCAGGCAGCTCCAGCGCCTCGGAAGCTCAGCCTTTTTACGTCAACTCCCCGTATGGTATTACGCTTGCGCATAACGGCAATCTGACCAACGCACACGAGTTGCGTAAAAAGCTGTTTGAAGAAAAGCGCCGCCACATTAACACCACATCTGACTCTGAAATTCTGCTCAATATTTTTGCCAGCGAACTGGATAATTTCCGCCACTATCCGCTGGAAGCAGACAATATTTTTGCCGCCGTTGCCGCCACTAACCGCCAAATCCGCGGCGCATACGCCTGCGTGGCGATGATTATCGGCCACGGTATGGTTGCCTTCCGCGACCCGAACGGTATTCGTCCGCTGGTGCTTGGCAAACGTGATGTCGGTGATGGGCGTACGGAATTTATGGTGGCCTCTGAAAGCGTGGCACTGGATACGCTGGGCTTTGAATTCCTGCGCGATATCGCACCGGGCGAAGCGGTGTACATCACCGAAAAAGGTCAGTTGTTTACCCGCCAGTGTGCGGATAACCCGGTCAGCAATCCGTGCCTGTTTGAATACGTCTACTTTGCGCGCCCGGACTCCTTTATCGACAAAATCTCTGTCTATAGCGCCCGCGTCAACATGGGCACCAAGCTGGGTGAGAAGATTGCCCGCGAATGGGAAGACCTGGACATCGACGTGGTGATCCCGATTCCGGAAACCTCCTGCGATATCGCGCTGGAAATCGCGCGTATCCTCGGTAAACCGTATCGCCAGGGTTTTGTGAAAAACCGTTACGTTGGTCGTACCTTTATCATGCCGGGTCAGCAACTGCGTCGTAAATCCGTGCGCCGCAAGCTGAACGCCAACCGCGCCGAATTCCGTGATAAGAATGTCCTGCTGGTGGATGACTCCATCGTACGCGGCACCACTTCTGAGCAGATTATCGAGATGGCGCGTGAAGCCGGAGCGAAGAAAGTTTATCTCGCTTCCGCTGCACCGGAAATTCGCTTCCCGAATGTGTACGGCATTGATATGCCTACTGCGAATGAGCTTATCGCGCACGGTCGCGAAGTCGATGAAATCCGCCAGATTATTGGCGCCGACGGCCTGATCTTCCAGGATCTCAACGACCTGATTGATGCAGTACGTGCGGAAAATCCGGATATCCAGCAGTTCGAGTGCTCGGTATTTAACGGTGTCTACGTGACCAAAGACGTTAATCAGCAGTATCTCGACTATCTCGATTCCCTGCGTAACGACGATGCCAAAGCTGTGCAGCGCCAGAACGAAGTGGAAAGCTTAGAGATGCATAACGAAGGTTGATCCTGTCGCGCCCCTCCGCCAGTGAGGGGCGCAACCTGTTGCAACGCCCTCTATAATCAGGCAAAGTTCTCGCACAAAAGAGGGGCGACAATCATGAAACGACTAATTGTGGGGATCTCCGGCGCCAGCGGCGCGATCTACGGCGTGCGTCTGTTACAGGTGCTGCGTGATGTGGCGGAAGTTGAAACCCACCTGGTCATGAGCCAGGCTGCCCGTCAGACCCTCTCTCTTGAAACGGATTTTTCTCTGCGCGATGTGCAGTCGCTGGCGAATGTGGTGCACGACGCGCGCGATATCGCCGCCAGTATCTCGTCCGGCTCATTTAAAACCGCAGGCATGGTTATTCTGCCGTGTTCCATTAAAACCCTCTCCGGCATTGTGCACAGCTATACCGACAGTCTGCTCACACGCGCGGCGGATGTGGTGCTGAAAGAGCGCAGGCCGCTGGTGCTTTGCGTACGGGAAACTCCGCTGCATCTCGGTCACTTGCGTTTAATGACCCAGGCCGCTGAGTTGGGTGCGGTGATCATGCCGCCGGTTCCGGCGTTTTATCACCGCCCACATACCCTTGATGATGTCATTGATCAAACGGTCAACCGCGTGCTGGATCAGTTTGCTATCGACCTGCCGGAGGATCTTTTTACCCGCTGGCAAGGGGGGGATGCTGCAAAATAGTGCGTTGCTACAGGGCGTGCGCTTTTTTGGGGCAATTCTGCAAGCGCGATCATATCCTCAACATTTAATCCCTCTTTTCCCCGCTTAACGCTCCGGTTCGTTCGGCAGACCTGCTATCTTTCATCACTAAGGTGAATTTGCAACGTTTTATTAACAAATTTAACGCGGTTATGAATGCACTGCGGGAAACTGGCATAAGACATGCAAGGTAACTGGCAGCAACACACAACACAACGCAATACAAAATAAAAACAGAACACTTGAGGGTAATGTATGAAGAAGACGGTTCTCGCTCTGTCTTTAATGCTGGGTCTGTCTGCGACCGCCAGCGTTTATGCAGCGCTTCCCCAGACGGTGCGCATCGGCACTGATGCGACTTACGCGCCGTTCTCATCCAAAGATGCGAAAGGGGAGTTTGTGGGTTTCGATATCGATTTGGGTAACGAGATGTGCAAACGCATTCATGTGAAATGCACGTGGGTCGGGAGCGACTTTGACGCGCTGATCCCGTCGCTGAAAGCGAAGAAAATCGACGCGATTATCTCTTCTCTCTCTATTACGGAAAAACGTCAGCAGGAGATCGCCTTCTCTGACAAACTCTACGCGGCGGATTCCCGCCTGATTGCGGCAAAAGGTTCGCCTATCCAACCGACACTGGATTCGCTGAAAGGCAAGCACGTTGGCGTGCTGCAAGGGTCAACGCAGGAAGGTTATGCCAACGACAACTGGCGGACCAAAGGCATCGATGTGGTGGCGTATCAGAACCAGGATCTGATCTACTCTGACCTGGCTGCGGGGCGTCTTGATGCTGCGTTCCAGGATGAAGTCGCTGCCAGCGAAGGCTTCCTGAAACAGCCCGCCGGTAAAGGGTTCGCCTTTGCTGGCCCGTCAGTGAAAGACAAAAAATACTTTGGCGACGGTACCGGTATTGGTCTGCGTAAAGATGATACCGAGCTGAAAGCCGCGTTCGATAAAGCATTTGCCGAACTGCGTAAAGACGGCACCTACGACAAACTTGCCAAAAAATACTTCGACTTTAACGTCTACGGCGAGTAAGGCTGCATGGCCCGGGCTCCCGGGTCTGAGGGAAAATGCACCACGCGCATTACGTGGCGTGGTGCAGAAATACGGTTGATGTTCTATTGTGGTGCATGACGCGCGCCATAATAGTGCATGGATGCATAATTACGCATTCAGGATGCAAAAAAAGCCACCGTGCGGGCAGAATCTTTTGCCATGCCGGGGCATATGATGGCACGATAACGGCACCGTATTGTTCAGCTAATTCCCTTAGGAAAGACAGTCTGTTGAGGATAATGATGAAAAAACTGGTGTTATCTCTTTCTCTGGTGCTCGCTGTTTCCAGCGTTTCAACCGTATTCGCCGCTATCCCGCAAAAATTACGTATCGGTACCGATCCCACTTATGCGCCGTTTGAATCGAAAAATGCGCAGGGTGAATTAGTGGGTTTTGATATCGATCTGGCGAAGGAACTGTGCAAACGCATTAAAACGCAGTGTACGTTTATCGAAAACCCGCTGGACGCGCTGATCCCGTCTCTGAAAGCGAAAAAAATCGACGTCATTATGTCGTCGCTTTCCATTACGGAAAAGCGTCAGCAAGAAATCGCCTTTACCGACAAACTTTACGCGGCGGATTCCCGACTGGTCGTCGCAAAAGATTCTGATGTTCAGCCCGAGCTGGATAAGCTGAAAGGTAAGCGCGTTGGTGTACTGCAAGGCACCACGCAGGAGACCTACGGCAACGTGAACTGGGCACCGAAAGGGGTGGAAATTGTCTCCTATCAGGGGCAGGACAATATCTACTCTGACCTGACTGCAGGCCGTATCGATGCCGCATTCCAGGATGAAGTCGCGGCCAGCGAAGGTTTCCTGAAAACGCCGCAGGGCAAAGCATATAAATTCGGCGGCCCGTCCATTAAAGACGAGAAGCTGTTTGGCGTCGGCACCGGTATGGGGCTGCGCAAAGAGGATAACGAGCTGCGCGAAGCGCTGAACAAAGCGTTTGCTGAAATGCGCGCCGACGGCACTTACGAAAAACTCGCGAAAAAGTATTTTGATTTTGACGTTTACGGTGGCTAATCCCACCTGTGCTTAACGTGCGGCCCCTCCCGCTACGGGAGGGGAAGAGACACGGCAAACACCACACACGACAGGACTGGCTGCATGCTGTACGGGTTTTCACAAGTCATATTACACGGTGCGCTGGTCACACTGGAACTGGCTCTCAGTTCCGTGGTGCTGGCGGTACTGATTGGCCTGGCGGGGGCGGGAGCGAAGCTTTCGAAAAACCGGGCGCTGGCATTAATCTTTGAAGGTTACACGACGCTTATCCGCGGCGTGCCGGATCTGGTGCTGATGTTGCTGATCTTTTATGGTCTGCAAATCGCCCTTAACGGTATCACTGATGCCATGGGTCTGGAGCAACTGGATATTGACCCGATGGTAGCGGGGATTATCACCCTCGGTTTTATCTATGGCGCTTACTTCACCGAAACCTTTCGCGGCGCTTATATGGCGGTGCCGAAAGGGCACATTGAAGCGGCTACCGCCTTTGGTTTTACCGGGCGACAGACGTTTCGCCGTATTCTGTTTCCGGCGATGATGCGTTATGCGCTGCCGGGCATTGGCAACAACTGGCAGGTGATCCTCAAAGCCACGGCGCTGGTCTCTCTGCTGGGACTGGAGGATGTGGTGAAAGCCACCCAGCTCGCCGGGAAAAGCACCTGGGAGCCGTTTTATTTCGCCATTGTCTGCGGTGTGATTTACCTTGCTTTTACAACGGTTTCCAATGGTGTGCTGCTTCTTCTCGAACGTCGCTACTCCGTGGGTGTGAAGAGGGCTGACCTGTGATCGAGATTATTCAGGAGTACTGGCAATCCTTGTTGTGGAGCGATGGTTACCGCCTGACTGGCGTGGCCATCACCCTGTGGTTGCTGATTTCATCGGTGACGATGGGGGGCGTAATGGCGGTGTTTCTCGCTATCGGGCGCGTCTCCAACAACAAATTTATCCGTTTCCCTATCTGGTTATTTACCTACGTTTTTCGCGGGACGCCGCTCTATGTCCAGTTGCTGGTGTTCTATTCCGGAATGTATACGCTGGAAGTGGTGAAAGGCACCGAACTGCTGAACGCGTTTTTCCGCAGCGGTCTCAACTGTACAGTACTGGCGCTGACGCTAAACACTTGCGCCTATACCACCGAGATTTTCGCCGGGGCGATCCGTTCGGTGCCGCACGGTGAAATTGAAGCGGCGCGGGCCTATGGTTTCTCGTCGTTCAAAATGTACCGCAGCATTATTCTGCCGTCGGCGCTGCGTATTGCGCTGCCCGCCTACAGTAATGAGGTGATTTTAATGCTGCACTCAACGGCGCTGGCGTTTACCGCCACCGTGCCGGATCTGCTGAAAATCGCCCGGGATATTAACTCTGCCACCTACCAGCCTTTTACGGCGTTTGGTCTGGCGGCGGTGCTGTATCTGATTATCTCTTATGTGCTGATTAGCTTATTCCGCAAAGCGGAAAAGCGCTGGTTGCAGCATATGAAGCCTTCTTCGACGCACTGAGAACACGATGTCTGAGAATAAATTAAACGTTATCGATTTACACAAGCGCTACGGTGAGCATGAAGTGCTGAAAGGCGTGTCGTTGCAGGCCAATGCGGGTGATGTGATCAGCATCATTGGCTCTTCCGGCTCCGGCAAGAGTACGTTTTTACGCTGTATTAACTTCCTCGAAAAACCGAGCGAAGGCTCGATCGTCGTGAACGGGCAGAATATCAACCTGGTGCGCGACAAAGACGGTCAACTGAAAGTGGCCGATAAGCACCAACTGCGCTTGTTACGTACCCGGCTGACCATGGTGTTCCAGCATTTTAACTTGTGGAGCCATATGACGGTGCTGGAGAACGTGATGGAAGCGCCGATCCAGGTGCTGGGCTTAAGCAAGCAGGAAGCCCGCGAACGTGCGGTGAAGTACTTGGCGAAGGTCGGCATCGACGAAATGCAGCAGCAAAAATACCCGGTGCATCTCTCCGGCGGCCAGCAGCAGCGTGTATCCATTGCCCGTGCACTGGCTATGGAGCCGGAAGTCCTGCTGTTTGACGAACCGACTTCAGCGCTGGATCCGGAGCTGGTGGGCGAAGTGCTACGCATTATGCAACAGCTGGCGGAAGAGGGGAAAACGATGGTGGTGGTGACCCACGAAATGGGGTTCGCGCGCCATGTTTCCACCCACGTTATCTTCCTGCATCAGGGCAAAATTGAAGAGGAAGGCGCGCCGGAAGAGGTGTTTACCAACCCGAAAAGCCCGCGTTTGCAGCAGTTCCTCAAAGGCTCATTGAAATAAGTCACCGTATTACGGGGGCGGTTGGCCTGCTAAATGTTGCGCCATCCGGTGAAATGCCGAATGGCGCTTTTCTTTTTTTCAGGCCCGGTAAAGGCTCTGCGCTCGGGCAAGTCGCTACTTTTCCGCCAGCAATTTCACCGCCGTGTCTTCATCCGTGACCAGGCCATTCACCCACTGTCCGGTTAATGCGGCGCGGATCGCAGCGTATTTTTTCGCGCCCCCGGCAAAGCCATAAACGTTACGTGGCGTTTGGCTGCACAGCGGCACGCTGGTCAGTCGCGTGTCCAGTTCTCCTTCCAGACGCACTCCCTGATGGTTAAAGAAATGGCCCAGCATCTCGCCAGCAACATGCTGTTGTTCCAGTGCTTTGACCTGTTCATCGGTGATAAAACCTTCGGCATTGAGCGGGCAGCCGAGACCCACTTCGCCAATCCCCAGAAACGTGATATCCGCATTCAGCGCCCGCTCCGCCACGCGCTGGTAAAGCTGGTGCTGGCACCACATGGTTTTGTCTTCCGGGCTGTCGGCATACAGCGGTGCCGGAATGAAGAAATATTTTCCCTGCATTTTCTCCGCCATTTTCAGCGGCACATCGTAACGGGTACCCGAATCATCACGCGCGATGGCACCGATCATCGACACGCACTGATGCTGCGGACGTTCCAGCCAGGGCAATGCGTCAATAATTGCACGCAACGTCTTCCCGGAACCAATGCCGAACACCTGCGGGGAATCGTTGGCAATGAATTTCGCCATTACGTCTGCGCCTTCTACCGCCAGCATCTGCTGGATGGCTTCATTCTCAAGCCCGGCGGAAGGCACCACGCGGCACAGTGAGAGCGCATATTTTTCCTGTAAATTCGCCGCCAGTTCCATGCAACGGGTCACCGGATGGCTGATATTCACCGTGACCATGCCCATTTCCCGCGCGCCGGAAATCAGCCGTTGTGCCACCTGGCGGGATAATCCCAGCGCCGTGGCGATGTCTTGCTGTGTTAAGCCTGCCACGTAATACATCCAGGCGGCGCGTGCGGCGAGTTCCTGTTTTTTCTCTTCTTTGTTCATCAACGCATTCCTGAAATTACCTGCCAACAGTGTACCGCTGAATAGCCTGATGGTGTGAGTGGGCAAAAGTCCACTGCTAGGGCAAATGCTAATTTCGTGAGTTGCCTCGCAGAAAGATTTCGCTTACGGCTACTAACATACTCCTCACAAACGGGCATATGCCCGTGAATATGTCAAATGCTCATTGTGGGGTGATAATTATGTCCGGTAACAAAGCGGTATGGATGCATATTGGCGCAGGCTCGTTTCATCGGGCGCATCAGGCGTGGTACCTGCACAGCCTGATGCAGCAAGGTGACGACAGCTGGAGTATCGCGCTGGGGAATATTCGTGATGATGCCAATGCGCTGCTTGGCGCACTCGCTGCGCAGAAAGGGGAGTATGTGCTGGAGACCGTTTCTCCGGATGGGGAACGCCAGTACGAAACCATCACGTCAATCCGTAAAGTGTTGGCGTGGGACAGTGAAATCAGTGCACTGGTGGCACAAGGGGCGGATGCGCAAACCCGGGTTATTGCCTTCACCGTGACTGAAAGCGGCTACTACCTGACGCCGGAACATGAACTGGATATGCAGCAGGCGGATATCAAGGCCGATCTCAACGGCGGCATTCGCACCCTGTACGGTGCGCTGACCCGCATTCTTACCCAGCGTATTGCTAACAATGGCGGCCCGGTAACGTTGCTCAATTGCGACAATCTGCGCCATAACGGTGAACGCTTCCGCCACGGTTTTCTCTCTTTCCTTAAAGCCAAAGGCGAACGGGCGTTGTATGACTGGGTGAAACATTACACCACCTCACCGAACACCATGGTTGACCGCATTACGCCGCGACCCACGCCGGATGTGGCCGAACGCGTGCTGGCGGCGACGGGCATTCACGATGCAGTGCCGGTGATGGGGGAATCTTTTATCCAGTGGGTGATTGAAGATGACTTTATTAACGGCCGCCCGGCGCTGGAAAACGTTGGCGTCGAGCTGGTGGAGTCTGTGCTGCCGTGGGAAGAGGCGAAGATTCGCATTCTGAACGCGACCCATAGCTGCATTGCATGGGCCGGAACGTTAATTGGCCTGAGCTACATCGATGAAAGCACCCGGCAGAGCGCGATTCGTCAGATGGCCTGGGAGTATGTCTCCCGCGACGTGATCCCTTCATTAACGCCCAGCCCGCTCGATCTTGCTAAATACCGGGATGTGGTGCTTGCCCGCTTTGGTAACCCGTATATCAAAGATACCAACCAGCGTGTCGCTGCTGATGGTTTATCGAAGATCCCGGGGATGGTGACACCTACTTTGGTTCAGTGCTACCAGCGCGGTGCAACGCCGTCTGCAACCGCCGTGTTGCCGGGACTGTTCTTCCTGTTCCTGCGTCGCTGGGCGGACGGCACGTTGCCGTATACCTATCAGGACGGCGTCATGCGACCGGAGGCGATAAAGGCACTGTTTGCTTCTGACGATCCGCTGGCGACCTTCGCAAAAGATGAAGCCCTGTTCGCTGAGCTCGCGCAATCGGCTGATTTTCTTGCCTTGCTGCGCCGCACGGTGGCTGAGCTTGAACAGTGGGTCAAGCAGCCGCAGGCGCAACTGGCAACAGCCTGAGGGGGCGATATGTACCTGGGAATGGATATTGGCACCTCGGAATTGAAAGCACTGCTGCTGGATGCGCAGGGTGAAATTGTGGGGGCCGCGCATGCGGCGCTCACGGTACAGCGCCCGCATCCGCACTGGGCGGAACAGGATCCGCAGGATTGGTGGCAGGCGTGTGGGCGCGTGGTCAGCGAACTGCGCCAGCAGTACCCGCAACAGTGGGCGGCGATTCGTAGTATTGGCCTGTCCGGGCAGATGCATGGCGCGGTACTGCTCGACAACGAAAGCAATGTGCTGCGTCCGTGCATTCTGTGGAACGACACACGCAGCGCCGCCGAATGCGACTGGTTGCGCGATCACCATCCGGAAATGATGGCCCTCAGCGGCAATATGATCATGCCCGGTTTCACCGCGCCGAAGCTGGTGTGGGTCGCACGCCACGAACCGGACATCTTTAACCGGGTGGCGAAGGTGTTGTTGCCGAAAGACTACCTGCGCTGGCGGTTGACCGGCGAGTTTGTTAGCGATCCGTCGGATGCGGCCGGAACGCTATGGCTGGATGTGGCGAAGCGCGACTGGTCTGATGAACTGCTGGCGATGACCGATTTACGCCGTGAACAGATGCCTGCGCTGGTGGAAGGCTGTGCTGTGAGTGGCCGATTGCGCGCGTCGCTGGCAACGGAATGGGGGCTCAGTTCCTCCGTAGTCGTTGCGGGCGGCGGTGGCGATAACGCCACCTCTGCAGTGGGCGTGGGGGCGGTTGCACCGGGCGATGCTTTTATTTCCCTGGGGACATCCGGGGTGATTTTCGTGGTTAACGATACATTGCAGGCCGATCCCGCTTCCGGTGTACATGCCTTTTGCCACGCACTGCCCGGTCGCTGGCATCAGATGAGCGTGATGCTCAGTGCCGCAAGCTGTCTGCGCTGGGTGTGTAACCTGCTGTCGGTCACGGAAAGTCAGTTAATGGAAGAGATCGCACAACTGACCGATGACGCGTTGCGACGTGCGCCGCTGTTTTTGCCTTACCTCAGTGGGGAACGGACGCCGCATAACGATCCGCAGGCTACTGGCAGTTTCTTTAATCTGCGCCATGAAACCAGCCGTGCATTGCTGGGGTATGCGGTGATCGAAGGTGTGACCTTTGGCCTGGCGGATGGATTACAGGTGCTGGGGAATGCGCAAATTTCCCAGTGCAGCCTGACCGGCGGAGGTGCGCGTAGCACCGTTTGGGCGCAACTGATTGCTGATGTGCTGGCGATCCCGATGGTCACCCATCCGGCCAGTTCATCGGGCGCGCTGGGTGCCGCGCGGCTGGCCTGGCTGGCAGAGGGGGGCAAAGAGGCAGATGTCTGCCTGAAACCGCCCGTGGTGGCGCGTTATACGCCGCAGGCTGAACGTGGTGCGTGGCTGTCACAACGGCTGGCGCTGTTCCGGCTGCTTTACCAACAACAACAGGCGGCACGCACGCTGCTGCCGTAATCCCTTGTCGCCCCGGCCTCTGTACCCTCGTCGGGGCATCTCCCTCACGATAGGAAGATGGTTATGCAATCGAAAGAATATTGGTTTGGCTTACCGAAACATCTGATCTGGGGATTCGTGGCTATCGCGATTTTTATGGCTGGCGATGGCTTTGAAATGGCTTTCCTGTCAAAGCACATTACCGACATGGGCTTCACGCCCGCGCAGTCGGCAGTGGTGTTTACTATGTACGGGCTGGCGGCAGCGCTGGCGGCATGGGCATCTGGCGTGGTGGCGGAACTGATCACCCCGCAAAAAGCGATGACCATCGGCTTTGTGTTATGGATAGTGATGCATGCGCTGTTTATGTCACTGGGGCTCGGGCTGCGTAACTACCCGTTAATGTTGCTGTTTTATGGCATTCGCGGGCTGGCGTATCCCCTGTTCATCTACTCGTTTATGTTGATGCTGGTGCAGGTGTTGCCCCGTCAGCATCTCGCGGCGGCCACGGGGTGGTTCTGGGCGATGTACTCCATCGGTATTGGTGTGGTGGGCAGTTATCTGCCGAGCCTGACTATTCCTGTGTTTGGGGAGACCGGGACGCTGTGGTTTGCCATTGCCTGGGTCGCAAGCGGCGGGTTGCTGGCCTTTTTCAGCCTGCGTCACGTGCCGGTGGATCGCTCGCGGGTCAATTTACCGCTGCGCGACAAGATGACCGAACTCTCCCGTGCGGCGACCATTTTGTTCACCAACCGCGACATTTTCTACGCCTGCCTGATCCGTATTATCAACACGCTGTCGCTGTTTGGTTTTGCGATTGTGATGCCGCTGCTGTTTGTCGACAGACTGGGCTTTACCATCTCCGAGTGGCTGCAAATCTGGGCAGTGTTCTTCTTCGTGACCATCTTTACCAATATCTTTTGGGGGATCACCGGCGAGTATATCGGCTGGATCCGCCAGGTCCGCTGGTTTGGTTGTCTGGGGATGGCGGTATCCAGCCTGACGTTTTATTACCTGCCGGTATATGCCGGGCATAATTTCCTCGTGGCGCTGATCCCGGCAGTGATGTTAGGGGTTTTCGTCGCGGCCTTTGTGCCCATGACGGCAGTTTTCCCGACGCTGGAACCGCATCACAAAGGGGCGGCCGTGTCGATTTATAACCTCTCCGCAGGGATGAGTAATTTTGTTGCGCCAGCGATTGCCTCCGCACTGTTGCCGTTTTTTGACATCGTGGGGGTGGTGTGGGCTTACACCGGGCTGTACATCTTTGCCGGGGTGCTGACCTTGATTATTAATGTGCCGCAACCAAAACGCGTACGCCAGCAGGCGGAAGCCCGTAAAGAGGAGGCGCAGCAACGCGCCTGAGGGGGATTAGCGGGCCTGTGTCGGCGGTGAAACGGGCCACCACCCTTGTGGGTGGCCTGCGGCGGAAATAAAGCGATAGTGGGTAAATACTGCGCCCCTGGCAGTGACGCGTTTTTCCAGTTGTACCGTGCGCGCGCCGGGGGGAACGATATCGTCACGGGTGCAGAGTTCTACCGGGCGTTTTAACCATGCATCATAAAAACGCAGACCGGCTTCGCAGTGTTGACTGCGCGTCACCGGCGGGCCGGGATGCCCGATGCTGAACATCACTTCGCTTTGCACGCGTTCGCTGGCGGTGGCGCGCACCCAGGCTTCCGGCGCATTCCACAGGGTTAAGGCGATAAACAGGAATACCCCTGAGAATGCCAGCAGCAGCGACTTCCACCGCCACCCTTTTTGTGCGAGACGCCAGGCAACGAGCAGGCCCACCAGCGCGGCTATCGTCATCATGGCCCCGGTATCTGGCGCATCGGCTTGCAGGTAAGCTCTATGGCTGAGTCGACTGGCAAACATCAACCAGAATAACCACAGCAGGGCGACGCCTCCGGTCAGGAACAGCCGCGTTTTGGTCGAGGTAAACACTGTCATTTCCAGTGATGAACGGGGAGGGCAAAACACCGGGTAGTTAACACGCCTGTGTGCCTTTTTCCCGCCGGTACACCCAGTCGTCGTAATATTCACCCTTCAGCAAATAGGCTTTTTCCAGCACCTGTACACGCTGAAAGCCGCTCTTTTCCAGTACCCGTACAGATCCCTGATTCTCCGCCAGTACCCAGGCATTCAGCGCCTGCACATTGCGTTTATCGAAGGCGAACTCACACAATGCTTGCAGCGCTTCTGACGCAACACCGCGGCCCTGTGCTGTGGGTAAGATGGAATAACCAACATCCGCTTCCTGCGGATTATGCACGCTGGGGCGCAGGCCGATATCGCCGACAGCGGTATGCTGCGCATCGCGGATCACAAAGGCGTTGTCATCCAGCAGACGATTATCAAATAACGTGCGGATCTGCCTTTCGGAGGCGACTTCGGCCATATAGCGCATAATGCGGTCATCCCGGCGTAAACGCAGAAAGAATAGCCAGTCGGATTCCTGAAACGGGGTAAGCGTAAAGCGGGGGGTCTGCAACCTCATTAAATCGCCCTTCCGGTGACAAAGCGCTTAAGCTTAGCACCGGAAGAGGATCAGAGGGGCCACGAAAATTAGGGGGTTACCACATCCCCCAACGCTTCTTCGAGATCGTACCAGCGAAAGGCAAAGCCTGCGGCTTCGAGGCGTTTGGGCAGGGCGCGCTGCCCGCCGAGCACGAGCACGGAGGACTCACCCATCATCAGGCGCACTGCAAACGCGGGCGCGCGCATGATCGCCGGACGTTGCAATACGTGACCGAGCGTATGGGCAAACTGCTCGTTGCGCACCGGATAGGGGGAAACCATATTGAATGGCCCGCGCAGATCGTTATCCAGCAGCCAGAGAATGCCGTTCAGCATATCGTCAATGTGGATCCACGCCATATATTGACGACCATTGCCGATAGGACCCCCCAGGCCGAGGCGAAACAGCGGTAACAGTTTCCCCAGGATGCCGCCTTTTGGTGCTAATACGACACCGGTTCGCAGCAGGCATACGCGGGTGCGGTCGCTCTGTGCGCTACTGGCAATTTGCTCCCAGCGCGCGCACAACTTATGGGTGAATTCGTTATGTGGCGGTTCTTCTTCAGTGACCACCACTTCACCGAGATCGCCGTAATAACCCGCAGCTGAACCCGAAATCAGCACCTGCGGCGGGTTATCGCTGGCGTGAATCAGGTCAACCAGTCGCTGGGTGATCTCCCAGCGGCTGTTGCAGAGCCGTTGTTTCTGCTGTTCATTCCAGCGCTTGTCGGCAATGGGTTCACCCGCCAGATTGATCACCGCGTCGATGTCATTAAGGTGTGTCTGTTCGCTCAACCCCTTCCACAAACTGACGCGAGCATCCAGCAGTTGCTGTGCTTTGGCGGGATTACGGGTGACCACCGTGACGCTGTGCCCCAACTCGAGCAGGCGAGGGATTAAATGACGACCAATCAGGCCCGTACCGCCGGTAATCAGTATCTTCATGTTCCCCTCCCGGGTGTATCCTTCGTCCCGTTCAGCATAAGTGACTCAGTAATATTCGCATGCGACGCTGAGCACATCCTGAATGATTTTTTGCAGTCATGAGAACAGGTTACTTCACACCGGCTGCGCATTCTGCATCGCCCGCTCGGTGGCCGGACGCGTGCGTATCCGCTCAAACCAGTTGAACACCGCCGGGAAATTCTCCAGGTCGATGCGCTGGCGTTGATGCGATCTGACCCACGGCCATGCGGCGATATCGGCAATGCTGTACTCATCGCCCGCCAACCACGGGACGCGTTTTAATCGCTTATTCAACACCTGATACAACCGCTGAGTTTCCACCTGGTAGCGCTCAATGGCATAGGGGACAGGCTGCGGCGCAAAGTGATTAAAGTGGTGGTTCTGCCCGAGCATGGGGCCAAACCCGCCCACCTGCCAGAACAGCCACTGTATCGCAAGGGTGCGTTCGCGCAGATGGCGACTGAGCAGTTGCCCTGTTTTTTCCGCCAGATAGAGCAAAATGGCACCGGACTCGAACACGCTAACGGGCGAGCCGCCATCAGCAGGGTGATGATCGACAATCGCCGGGATTTTATTGTTAGGAGAGATAATCAGAAAGTCGGGGTGAAATTGTTCGCCTTTGCTGATATCCACGCGGATCAGTCGGTATTCAACGCCTGCCTCTTCAAGAAACAGTGTGATTTTATGACCGTTCGGCGTGGGAGCAAAATAGAGGTCTATCATCAAGACTCCTGTTATGGGAATGTGCGTCACCTCCTGAGTATAGGTGTTACCTCTGGTGTGCGAGTTTTCATTAAGTGACAGCTCACACAGGACGTTATATTTTGATGAAAAATTTCACCGTTAAACGAGGATGTTATGAGCGAACCGGCAATGACTCTGTGGTCTGATGCAAATTTCTTCTCCCCGTATGTGATGTCAGCCTGGGTTGCACTGCATGAAAAAGGGTTGCCCTTCACCATTAAATCCATTGATATCAATGCTGGCGTGCAACATACGCCGGACTGGCCGGGTTATCCGTTGACTCAGCGTGTGCCATTACTGGAGATGGCGGGGTTTACGCTTAGCGAATCCTCCGCGATTGCGGAATATCTGGAAGAGCGTTTTGCACCGCCTGAATGGGAGCGTATTTACCCTCACGCTCTGCAAAACCGCGCCCGCGCGCGACAAATCCAGGCCTGGCTCCGCAGCGATCTGCTACCGATACGTGAAGAACGTCCTACCACCATTATGTTCGCCGGGGAGAAAAAGGGGGCGTTAAGCGCCGCCGGGCAGCGGAGTGCGGCAAAACTGTATGCCATCGCCGGGGAGTTGCTGTCGCACGGTAAACCGAACCTGTTTGGTGAATGGTGTATTGCTGATGCCGACCTGTCGGCGATGCTCAACCGACTGGTGATGAACGGCGATGATGTTCCCCCGTTACTGGCGGAATATGCCGCGTTTCAGTGGCAGCGCTCATCTATCCAGCGCTATGCTGCACTTTCCGCTAAGCGAGCGGGCTGATATAGGACGCCGCTTCCGCTATCATAAGGCGGTTTTTTTCAGAGAGGTGCAGTGATGAAGCTGATGTTTGCATCGGATATTCACGGGTCGTTGCCCGCGACGGAGCGCGTACTGGCGTTGTTTGCACAAAGTGGGGCCCGCTGGCTGGTTCTTCTGGGTGATGTGCTCAATCACGGTCCGCGCAATGCGTTACCGGAAGGCTACGCCCCAGCACAGGTAGCGGAGCGGCTCAACGAGCAAGCGAGTCGGATTATCGCCGTGCGCGGTAACTGCGACAGTGAAGTGGATCAGATGCTGTTGCACTTCCCGATAACGGCCCCGTGGCAGCAACTGCTGTTGCCGGAGCGGCGCGTATTTCTGACCCACGGTCATCTGTTTGGTCCGGACGATGTGCCGCCGTTGGAGGAGGGAGATGTGCTGGCGTACGGTCACACGCACATTCCGGTGGCGGAAAAGCGCGGTGCGATTGTCCATTTCAACCCCGGTTCGGTGAGTATCCCGAAGGGGGGATTTGCTCCCAGCTACGGCATGCTGGAGGAGAATGTACTAAGCGTTATCGCACTTAATGATCAGCGGGTTATTGCACAGGTGTCGATTAATCCGTAACTTACCTTTCAACCGAAACGCGCCAACAGAGCGCCACAAAGAGAAGATTTCCCGATGGTGGAACAGAGTCATTTTGCAGGCATGGAGTGGGTGGATATTGTCAACGAAGACAATGAGGTGATTGCGCAGGCCAGTCGGCAGCAAATGCGTGCACAGTGTCTGCGTCACCGCGCAACCTACATTGTGGTGCATGATGGGATGGGCAAAGTTCTGGTACAGCGCCGTACCGAAATCAAAGATTTTATGCCCGGTATGCTGGATGCCACCGCCGGTGGTGTGGTGCAGGCGGGGGAGAACTTGCTGGACTCCGCACGCCGTGAAGCGGAAGAAGAGTTAGGCATTGCTGGCGTGCCGTTTGCCGAACACGGTCAATTCTATTTTGAAGATCAACATTGCCGGGTGTGGGGCGGGCTGTTCAGTTGCGTTTCCCACGGGCCGTTTGCCCTGCAGGAAGAAGAGGTGAGTGAAGTCTGGTGGATGACACCGGAAGAGATCACCGCCCGCTGCGATGAGTTCACCGATGACTCGCTCAAAGCCCTGGCATTGTGGATGAGCCGTAATGCCAGCAACGACGTGGAAAACGAGCAGGAAGCGGAGTAGTTAGCAGCTATCCCGCAGGCAAAACGTCGGTGCAATGGGCGTTTTGTTCTCCCACTTTTCATCATTCAGGCGCGCCAACAGTGCGCGCCCGGCCTCAATACCAATTTTGCGATGCGGCACCGAGATGGTGGTCAGCGGTGGCTGACATACCCGGCTGACGTCGCTGTCGCCAAAACCGACAATCGCTAAATCATCCGGCACCTTAATTCGCCTGCGCTGACATTCGTATAACGCGCCGCAGGCCAGTTCATCCGACACGCAGACCAGCGCATCCAGCTCTGGCCAGGCCAGTAAAAACTCCGGCAATTGCGCGGCACCGGTAGAAAATACCGGCGCCGCGGCAGCGTTAATGACCCGGTTCGGCGACATATGGTGGCGCAGCATCGCTTTGTACCAACCCTGCAAATGTTGCTGGAATATCCACTGTTCCTGATTGGCGCACAGCAGGCCAATGTTCTGGTAGCCGCGCTGGATCAGCATCTGCGTGAGCTCATACATGGCCGCCACGTTATCGATACCGATATTCATATCAATCGGATCGGCACGCACGGCGCCGATTTCCATCACCGGAATCGAGGCATTTTTCAGCCAGTGGCGCACCATATCACTGTGCTCAACGCTGAGCAGGATCGCCGCTGCCAGGTTGGAGGCCAGCAGCGTTTCCAGCAGTTTCTCTTCCTGCTCAAGCCGATGTTGCGACTCCGCCAACATGATTTGGTAACCCGCAGGTTGTAATACCTGCTGTAACCCGGCGAACATTTCCGAACATCCGGATTCCGCGAGGCTTGGCACCACCATGGCGATGGTCCAGGACGACGCCGACGCCAGCGCACTGGCCGCCAGATTGGGCATATAACCCAGCTCTTGTACGGCAGCTTCTATCTTTTCGCGAAGTTTATCTGATACCTGTTCGGGGGTGCGTATTGCCCGCGAGACGGTCATGGTACCGACGCCGGCAAGTTGCGCGACATCGGCGAGGGTCACTTTTCCGGTACTCCGCCGTTTTCGGGTAATTGACATGCTATTTCCTGCTGATCCCAACCTATTCAGGCACTTTTTTATCGTTCGTCCGTAACGCAGTATACGCCGGAAATCCTGAGTTTTGCTGAGAAATAGCCAGCGTTTTCAGATCTGATAGCGCTATCACATTTTTCGCAACTGCACCTTGGTAGCGCTATCTTTGCGACTATCATCACAGCTAAGGGGCGATGACTTGCATAAAGTTTGCTCATCTTTTCTCTGTGAAGGAGCGTGACGTGTTAAACCAATGGCTGAACGATAAGACGGTTCAACTGCACGACAGTGTGGAAAACTGGCCGCAGGCGTTGGAGGTCTGCGCCAGACCGTTGCTGGCGGCGGGCATTATCACGCCAGACTACGTGACCGCCATTGTGGCGCAGCATCATAAACTCGGGCCGTACTATGTGCTGGCGCCAGGGCTGGCAATGCCCCATGCGCGGCCGGAAGAGGGGGCGAAAGGGTTAGGTTTATCGCTATTAAAATTGCATCAGGGGGTGACATTTGGCGCAGAGGATTTTGATCCGGTGGATATCATTGTCATGCTGGCAGCACCGGATAAACACAGCCATATCGAAATGATCGCCGCGCTGGCTGAATTATTTTCCAGCGATGACGATATGGAGCACTTACATCGCGCAACTAGCTTTGAGGAGATTAAAAATATAATTCAACGCTACTAATTTTTTTCTTACCAGGATTTTACTCATTACCCGGTAACGGGTGATGCGGTCGTACTCTACCCAAAAAAAAGGTAACCACAATGAAAATAATGGCAATTTGCGGATCCGGACTTGGCAGTAGTTTCATGGTCGAAATGAATATTAAAAAAGTCCTTAAAAAGCTGAACATTGAGGCTGACGTTGAACATTCCGATTTGTCATCCGCTACACCCGGCGCCGCCGATGTTTTTGTGATGGCGAAAGATATCGCTGCCAGCGCCAGCGTACCGGAAAATCAACTTATCGTTATCAATAACATCATTGATATCAACGAACTGGAAGCGAAAGTGAGTGCTTTCTTCGCCAACCGTTAACATCAACTGTACACATTGCGGATGCGGTGTGTATTAAGCGAGGTGGATATGTTTATCCTTGAAACGCTGAATTTTGTTGTTGATATATTAAAAGTACCCTCGGTACTGGTCGGGTTGATTGCCCTGATTGGTCTGGTGGCGCAGAAGAAATCCTTCTCTGACGTTGTTAAAGGTACGGTAAAAACCATTCTGGGCTTTATTGTACTGGGCGGTGGTGCAACGGTATTAGTCGGTTCCCTTAATCCACTGGGCGGCATGTTTGAGCATGCATTTAATATTCAGGGAATTATTCCTAATAACGAGGCTATCGTTTCTATTGCCCTGGAGAAATACGGTGCTTCAACTGCATTAATTATGGCGTTTGGTATGGTGGCGAATATTGTCGTCGCCCGCTTTACACGCCTGAAATACATTTTCCTCACCGGGCACCACACCTTTTACATGGCCTGTATGATAGGTGTGATCCTGACTGTGGCCGGGTTCGAGGGTATCGGTCTGGTATTTACCGGTTCGCTGATCCTCGGGCTGGTGATGGCCTTTTTCCCGGCCATTGCCCAGCGCTATATGAAGCGCATCACCGGCAATGACGATATCGCTTTTGGTCACTTTGGCACATTGGGCTATGTGCTCTCTGGCTGGATCGGCAGTAAATGCGGCAAAGGCTCGCGCTCAACTGAAGAGATGAACCTGCCAAAAAACCTCAGCTTCCTGCGTGACAGCTCCATCTCAATCTCGCTGACGATGATCATCATCTACATGATCCTCGCAGTCTGTGCGGGCCGCGAGTATGTCGAAAGTCAGCTGAGCGCCGGACAGAACTTCCTGGTTTACGCCATTATCCAGGCCATCACCTTCGCCGCAGGCGTGTTCATTATCCTGCAAGGTGTACGCCTGATCCTCGCTGAGATTGTCCCGGCATTTACTGGCTTTTCCGAAAAACTGGTGCCGAATGCCCGTCCGGCGCTGGATTGCCCGGTTGTTTACCCGTATGCGCCAAACGCCGTGCTGGTCGGTTTTCTCTTCAGTTTCCTTGGCGGGTTGGTTGGGTTGTTCCTGCTCGGGCAGATGAAGCTGGTATTGATCCTGCCTGGTGTGGTGCCGCACTTCTTTACCGGGGCGACCGCAGGCGTGTTTGGTAACGCTACCGGAGGCCGCCGTGGGGCGATGCTCGGCGCGTTCGCCAACGGTTTATTGATCACCTTCCTGCCAGTGTTGTTGCTGCCAGTGCTGGGTGCACTGGGCTTTGCCAACACCACGTTCTCTGATGCGGACTTTGGTTTTGTCGGCATTGTGCTGGGCAACCTGGCGCGTTATCTGTCGCCAATGGCCATCACCGGTGTTGTGGTGGCGCTGTTTGTCGCACTGGTTATCTGGAACGTCATGTCGAAAGGCAAAGCGCACGGCAATGGCGCAGAAGAGAACTCCGGAGCGAAATCATGAGTACGTTTAACGAAGTGAAGCAGTTTGCACGCGATATCCGCGTGGCAACCCTGAAATCGCTCACGCATTTAGGTTTTGGTCACTACGGCGGGAGTATGTCAGTGGTGGAGACGCTGGCGGTGCTGTATGGCGAGGTGATGCGTATTGACCCAGCCGATCCGGACTGGCCGCAGCGCGACTACTTTGTGTTGTCGAAAGGGCATGCTGGCCCGGCGCTGTACAGCACGCTGGCGTTGAAGGGCTACTTTCCGCAGGAGGAGTTGCTGACGCTGAATATCAACGGTACGCGCTTGCCAAGCCATCCGGATCGCCTTAAGACGCGCGGCGTGGACGCCACGACCGGTTCGTTGGGGCAGGGTATTTCCATCGCCGGGGGAATGGCTCTGGGGCATAAACTGGCAGGCAGACCGAACCGGGTGTTTTGTATCGTGGGTGACGGTGAACTGAATGAGGGACAGTGCTGGGAAGCGTTTCAGTTTATTGCCCATCATAAGCTCAATAACCTGACGGTCTTTGTCGACTGGAACAAGCAGCAGCTGGATGGTGATTTGGATGAGATCATCTGCGCATTTGATCTGGAGGGGAAATTCCGCGCCTTTGGTTTTGATGTCTGCACCGTCAAAGGGGATGACATTGCCGGGTTGCTGGCAGTGGTGAAACCGGTGCCGCCTGCTGATGCCCGTCCGCGTCTGGTTATTCTGGACAGCATTAAAGGGCAGGGTGTGCCGTACCTCGAACATCTCAGCAACTCACACCATTTGCGTCTGACCGATGAGATGAAACAGGCGCTGAATGAAACCATTGAACAACTGGAGGCTGCGCATGATTAAGGTTGCCCCTGCTGGTGGAAAAGACAGCATTGAAATGCGCAAGGTTTATGCAGGTTTTATCAGCGCACAGATTGAGTCAGGCAGTGAGGTGATCGCGCTGGAAGCGGATTTGATGAGCTCGATGGCCATGGATGGTGTGCACAAAAAATACCCACAGCAGGTGATTAACTGCGGGATCATGGAAGCGAACGTGATTGGTACGGCGGCAGGGCTGGCGCTCACCGGGCGTAAACCGTTTGTGCACACCTTTACCGCGTTCGCCAGTCGTCGCTGCTTTGATCAGCTCTTTATGTCCCTCGATTACCAGCGCAATAACGTGAAGGTGATTGCTTCTGATGCCGGGATCACCGCCTGTCATAACGGCGGTACGCATATGTCCTTTGAGGATATGGGCATTGTGCGCGGGCTGGCGCATTCGGTGGTGCTGGAGGTGACCGATGCGGTGATGTTTGAGGACATTCTCCGCCAGCTTGCGGATCTTGAAGGTTTTTACTGGGTGCGTACCATCCGCAAACAGGCACCAACGGTGTATCAGCCCGGCTCTCAATTTACCATCGGTAAAGGGAATGTGCTGCGTGAAGGCCAGGACATTACGCTGATTGCCAACGGTATCATGGTGGTGGAAGCGCTGGCCGCGGCGCAGCAACTGGAGCAGGAAGGTGTGAGCGCGGCAGTGATCGATATGTTTACCCTGAAACCCATCGATCGCATGTTAGTGAAGAATTACGCTGAGAAAACCGGGCGTATCGTCACCTGTGAAAACCACAGCATCCATAACGGACTGGGATCGGCAGTAGCGGAAGTGCTGGTAGAAACCTGCCCTGTTCCTATGAGACGTGTCGGCGTGAAGGAGCGCTACGGCCAGGTGGGCACGCAGGATTTCCTGCAAAAAGAGTATGGTTTGACGGCGCACGACATTGTGTCGGCCGCGCGTGAACTGCTGTAAATAAAAAAGGCGACCCGCGGGTCGCCTTTTATCACAAAGCAGAAAGGTTACTGCTGAGATGCCTGAATTGCGGTCAGTGCGATGGTGTAGACGATATCGTCAACCAGCGCGCCACGGGACAGGTCGTTAACCGGTTTGCGCATGCCTTGCAGCATCGGCCCGATGGAGATCAGGTCGGCAGAACGCTGTACCGCTTTATAGGTGGTGTTACCGGTGTTCAGATCCGGGAAGATGAACACGGTAGCGCGACCGGCAACCGGGGAGTTCGGTGCTTTGGATTTTGCCACGTCAGCCATGACGGCGGCGTCGTACTGCAGCGGACCGTCGATAACCAGATCAGGACGTTTTTCCTGCGCCAGACGGGTTGCTTCACGCACTTTCTCTACATCGCTACCTGCACCGGAGTTGCCGGTGGAGTAGGAGAGCATGGCCACGCGCGGTTCGATGCCGAACGCAATAGCAGAATCTGCAGACTGAATGGCAATTTCCGCCAGCTGTTCAGCAGTCGGATCCGGGTTGATTGCACAGTCACCGTAAACGTATACCTGTTCCGGCAGCAGCATAAAGAACACGGAGGAAACCAGTGAACTGCCCGGTGCGGTTTTGATCAACTGCAGCGGCGGACGAATGGTGTTCGCGGTGGTATGTACTGCACCGGAAACCAGACCGTCCACTTCATCCTGCTCAAGCATCAGCGTGCCGAGCACCACGTTGTCTTCCAACTGTTCGCGGGCAACGGCTTCGGTCATACCCTTGCTCTTACGCAGCTCAACCAGACGGGCAACATAGCTTTCACGCACCACATCCGGATCGACGATTTCGATGCCCGCACCCAGTTCAACGCCTTGCGCGGCAGCAACGCGGTTAATTTCGTCCGGGTTACCCAGCAGGATACAGGTCGCGATACCGCGTTCCGCACAGATAGCGGCAGCTTTAACGGTACGCGGCTCATCACCTTCCGGCAGCACAACGCGTTTGCCGGCTTTGCGCGCCAACTCGGTGAGCTGGTAACGGAAGGCTGGCGGAGAGAGACGGCGGCTGCGCTCGGACGTGGCGGTCAGGGAGTCGATCCACTGTGCGTTGATGTAGCTGGCCACGTATTCCTGAACGTTTTCAATACGCTCGTTGTCGTCAACCGGGACTTCCAGGTTGAAGCTCTGCAAGCTCAGGGAGGTCTGCCAGGTGTTGGTGTTCACCATAAAGACCGGCAGGCCGGTGGCGAAAGCACGTTCACACAGTTTGCGGACGCTGGCATCCATTTCGTAGCCGCCAGTCAGCAGCAGGGCACCAATTTCCACACCGTTCATTGCCGCCAGACAGGCAGCAACCAGCACATCCGGACGATCTGCAGAGGTTACCAGCAGGGAACCCGGACGGAAATGCTCCAGCATGTGCGGAATGCTACGCGCACAGAAGGTCACGGATTTCACGCGGCGGGTCTTGATGTCGCCTTCGTTAACGATGGTGGCATTCAGGTGGCGCGCCATGTCGATCGCACGGGTGGCAATCAGATCGAAGCTCCACGGTACCGCGCCCAGCAATGGCAGCGGGCTGGATTCCTGCAGTTTAGCCGGATCGATGCGCACAACTTTCGCTTTGGACGAGTCGTCGAAGATTTCAGACAGGTCCGGGCGGGTACGACCCTGTTCATCAACCGGGGCGTTCAGTTTGTTAACGATAACGCCAGTGATGTTGGTGTTTTTCGCGCCGCCGAAACTGTTGCGAGTCAGTTCGATACGCTCTTTCAGCTGTTCTTGTGTGTCAGTGCCTTGAGACATGACGAACACGATTTCAGCGTTCAGTGTTTTCGCGATTTCAAAGTTCAGCGACTGAGCGAACTGGTGTTTACGGGTCGGCACCAGGCCTTCAACCAGCACCACTTCAGCATCTTTGCTGCTTTCGTGGTAGCGCGCGATGATCTCTTCCATCAGCACGTCTTTCTGGTTGCTGGAGAGCAGCGACTCAACGTGGCTCATTTTCAGTGGTTCAGCCGCCGGCAGGCCAGAATTTGCACGCACGATAGTGGTGGTCTGGTCTGGAGCGTCGCCGCCAGCGCGCGGCTGTGCGATCGGTTTAAAGACGCTCAGACGAACGCCTTTGCGTTCCATAGCACGGATCACGCCAAGGCTGACGCTGGTCAGACCGACGCTGGTACCGGTAGGGATCAGCATAATAATACGGGACACGGTTAATCCTCTTTCGTTACCGTCATGGTTGACGGGTTACAAAACAGCACCGCCAGCATTGGCTGGCGGTGTGTGTAATCAGGCAGTCAGGCGGCTCGCGTCTTGCGCGATGACCAGCTCTTCGTTTGTTGGGATAACGATAGCCGGGCGGGTGCCTTCTTTGTTGATAAAGCCAGACTTACCAAAACGGGCAGCCAGGTTGCGCTCATGGTCAACGTCGAAGCCCAGAACGCCCAGTTTGCCGAGAGACAGTTCACGCACCATTGCTGCGTTTTCACCGATGCCGCCGGTGAAAACAACTGCGTCCAGACGACCTTCCATCAGCGCAGTGTAAGAGCCGATGTATTTCGCCAGACGGTGGCAGTACACGTCCATTGCGCGTTTCGCGTCTTCTTTATCTTTGTAGTTATCTTCCACATAACGGCAGTCGCTGGTGACTTCGGTCAGGCCCAGCAGGCCAGACTCTTTGGTCAGCATTTTGTTGATAGCTTCAACGCTCATGCCCAGGGTGTCATGCAGGTGGAAAACGATAGCCGGGTCGATGTCGCCAGAACGGGTGCCCATTACCAGGCCTTCCAGCGGGGTCAGGCCCATGGAAGTATCCACGCATTTGCCGTTGCGGATAGCAGAAACAGAACCACCGTTGCCCAGATGGCAGGTGATGATGTTCAGTTCTTCTACCGGTTTGTTCAGGACTTTTGCCGCTTCCTGAGTCACATAGAAGTGGCTGGTGCCGTGTGCGCCGTAACGACGAACGCCGTGCTCTTTGTACAGTTTGTACGGCAGGGCATACAGGTAAGACTCTTCCGGCATGGTGGTGTGGAACGCGGTGTCAAACACGGCAACGTTTTTGTCTTTCAGTTTCGGGAAAGATTTCAGCGCTTCTGCGATACCGATCAAATGTGCCGGGTTGTGCAGCGGTGCAAAAGAGGCTGCATCTTTGATACCCTGGATAACAGATTCATCGATAACCACGGAGCTGGTGTATTTTTCGCCACCATGCACGATGCGGTGACCAATTGCGGTCAGCTGTGCAGACAGTTCTGGTTTTTGTGCCAGAATAGTGTTAACGATAAAGTTCAGCGCTTCGCTGTGAGCGGCACCTGCACCTAAAGCCGCTTCTTGTTTACCGCCGTCAATTTTCCATTTGATGCGTGCTTCAGGAAGATGGAAACATTCGGCTAAACCAGAAAGGTACTCGTCACCATTTGCTGCATCGATGATTGCGAATTTCAGTGAGGAGCTACCGCAGTTCAGAACCAGTACTAACTTACTCGACATGGAAGTACCTATTTATGATACGTGGCTAAAAAACGTCAGTGAGTCGCACAGCGTAGCGCAGGTTGACGCTGACATTTATGATTAACATCATGCCGCGAATACTTTCTGGCATGATGGAAGAATACAAAAATTTTAAGCTATTTTGCGCAAATTTCAGACAGTGGCATAATGAGCTTAAATTTGACGAATTTTAGTTATTCGTCTAATGACCCTGGTAAGGCTGGCACAGGATACCTGATACCTGATGCGATTGACAAAAAATTTTAACGTTGTCATTTGTAGTTGTTGTTTTGCACAAAATTTTTAATTTTTATATGTGAAGTTGAGGTAACGCCATGTCCACTTCAGAGAATCGCCCCGCCAGTTTTTTTAGTTTGTTCCGTCGGGGCCAGCATTATGCGAAGACCTGGCCAATGGAAAAGCGCCTCGCTCCGGTATTTGTTGAGAATCGCGTTATTCGTGCCACGCGTTACGCCATCCGTTTCATGCCGCCGCTGGCGGTGTTTACCCTCTGCTGGCAACTTGCGCTGGGTGGTCAGCTTGGCCCGGCTGTTGCCACCGCGGTGTTTGCGCTGAGCCTGCCGATGCAGGGGCTGTGGTGGCTGGGTAAACGCTCTGTCACGCCGCTGCCGCCCTCTATACTGCACTGGTTTTATGAAGTGCGCGGAAAACTTCAGGAAGCAGGGCAGGCACTGGCACCTGTAGAAGGTAAACCCGATTATCAGGCGTTAGCTGACACGCTTAAGCGTGCGTTTAAACAACTGGATAAAACCTTTCTGGATGATTTGTAATTTCGTCGCCGGCCAATATATAAAGAAGGCATTATCGGTATGTCTTCTTTTTTTATTTTTCATTTTGATCCATGCAACACCCCCGGCAAATCAAGAAAGCCATCGTTTTCAGCAGGTAAACTCAATACATCTTTTTTAATGCGCCGATGTGCCACAGGAGTCGAAAGATGGAAATGACCAATGCCCAACGTCTGATCTTATCCAATCAGTATAAAATGATGACCATGATGGATCCGGCCAATGCGGAACGTTATCGCCGTTTGCAAACCATCATTGAGCGCGGATATGGCCTGCAAATGCGCGAGCTGGACCGTGAATTCGGTGAGCTGAAAGAAGAAACCTGTCGCATCGTTATCGATATTATGGAGATGTATCACGCGCTGCATGTCTCCTGGGCTAACCTGAAAGACACCGCCGCCATTGATGAGCGCCGCGTCACTTTCCTCGGTTTTGACGCCGCTACGGAAGCGCGTTACCTCGGCTATGTGCGCTTTATGGTCAATGTTGAAGGGCGGTATACCCATTTCGACGCCGGTACCCACGGCTTCAACGCGCAAACTCCCATGTGGGATAAATATCAGCGCATGCTGAGCGTCTGGCACTCATGCCCGCGCCAGTACCATCTGAGCAGCAACGAAATTAATCAGATCATTAACGCCTAAGGAGGTGTGTGTGCAGTGCAAAGGATTTCTGTTTGATTTGGACGGCACGCTGGTGAACTCTCTGCCCGCCGTAGAGCGGGCATGGTGCAACTGGGCGGACAGATTTGGCATCGCACACGATGATGTGCTGAATTTCATTCACGGCAAACAAGCGATTACCTCATTGCGTCACTTTATGGCAGGCAGTTCGGAAGCGGAGATCGCTGCTGAGTTTACCCGCCTGGAAGAGATTGAAGCGTCAGACACTGACGGTATTACTCCTCTGCCTGGCGCCATTGAACTGTTGAACCATCTCGATGCCTCCGGTATCCCTTGGGCCATTGTGACGTCTGGCTCTGTACCGGTTGCCCATGCGCGCCACGGAGCCACCGGGCTGCCCACGCCAAAAGTGTTCGTTACTGCCGAACAGGTGAAGCGTGGTAAACCCGAGCCGGACGCCTATCTGCTGGGGGCGAAGCTGTTGGGGTTGCCAGCGGAGGAGTGTGTTGTGGTTGAGGATGCGGCGGCAGGCGTACTTTCCGGCCTTGCGGCAGGCTGCCACGTCATTGCGGTAAATGTACCGCCGGATGCGCCCCGGCTCGATGAAGTGGACTTCGTGCTGACACGCCTTGATGCGTTGGTGGTAGCAAAACAGCCGGATGGAACGGTGAATGTCACGCTGAAGGCCTGATCTCATGATTTAACCCCACATTTGTGGGGTTTTTTTATGGCACTATTTTCTCACTATCAACTGACAAGGATACGTTGTGAACGGTGAACTGATCTGGGTTTTGTGTCTGTTGGGTATCGCCGTTGTGCTTTTCGCAACGGGCAAAGTACGCATGGACGCGGTAGCACTGTTTGTGATTGTCGCTTTTATTCTGAGCGGCACGCTGACGCTATCGGAAGCCTTTTCCGGTTTTAGCGATCCTAACGTCATTCTGATCGCCGCACTGTTTATTATCGGCGATGGCCTGGTTCGCACTGGCGTGGCAACCAATATGGGAACCTGGCTGGTCAAAATGGCTGGCAGCAGCGAAAGTAAAATGCTGGTACTGCTGATGCTAACCGCGGCCGGACTTGGCGCCTTTATGAGCTCCACCGGCGTGGTCGCGATTTTTATCCCCGTTGTGCTCAGCGTGTCGATGCGCATGCAAACTTCTCCTTCACGTTTGATGATGCCGCTCAGTTTTGCCGGGTTAATCAGCGGCATGATGACGCTGGTTGCGACACCGCCAAACCTGGTGGTGAACAGTGAGTTACTACGCGAAGGGTTGCAGGGATTCGGTTTTTTCAGCGTCACGCCGTTAGGTCTGGTCATCCTGCTGCTCGGCATCATTTATATGTTGCTGATGCGTTTTATGCTGAAAGGCGAAGAGCAAGGTGTACTGCGCGATGGCTGGAGGCACCGCACTTTCCGCGATCTGATTAAAGAGTATCACCTTACTGGTCGTGCGCGTCGCCTGGCTATCCGTCCCGGCTCGCCGATGATTGGCCAGCGTCTTGATGATTTGCGGCTACGTGAGCGCTATGGTGCAAACATTATCGGTGTTGAGCGCTGGCGGCGTTTTCGGCGGGTGATCGTGAATGTGAATGGGGTGTCTGAATTCCGCGCCCGTGATGTGCTGTTGATTGATATGTCCGCCGCAGAGGTCGATCTGCGAGAGTTCTGTGCTGAGCAACTTTTAGAGCCGATGATCCTGCGTGGTGAATACTTCTCCGATCAGGCGCTGGATGTTGGCATGGCGGAAGTGACGCTTATTCCGGATTCAGAATTAACCGGTAAAACGGTGCGCGAAATCGGCTTTCGTACTCGCTATGGCTTGAATGTTGTGGGTCTGAAGCGCGATGGCGAAGCGCTGGAAGGAGCCGTTACGGATGAGCCCTTGCAGTTGGGTGATATCATTCTGGTGGTAGGCAACTGGAAACTGATTAGCCAGTTGGGTTCGCGCGGTCGCGATTTTGTGGTGCTGAATCTGCCTGTCGAAGAGAGCGCTGCGTCTCCGGCGCATAGCCAGGCGCCGCATGCGATCTTCTGCCTGGTGTTAATGGTGGCGCTGATGCTGACAGACGAAATTCCCAATACGGTTGCAGCGATTGTTGCCTGTTTGCTGATGGGTAAATTCCGCTGTATTGATGCTGAAAGCGCTTATAAAGCGATTCACTGGCCAAGCATTATTTTGATTGTCGGGATGATGCCCTTTGCGCTGGCGCTGCAAAAAACCGGCGGTGTGGATTTGGTGGTAAAAGGGCTGATGGATGTGGGGGGCGGTTACGGGCCGCATCTGATGCTGATTTGTCTGTTTATGATGTGTGCCTTGATCGGCCTGTTTATTTCTAATACCGCGACGGCGGTATTGATGGCGCCTATTGCGCTGGCTGCGGCAAAATCCATGGGGGTTTCGCCCTATCCGTTTGCCATGATGGTGGCGATGGCCGCGTCGGCTGCGTTTATGACGCCGGTTTCCTCACCGGTGAATACGCTGGTGCTGGGGCCTGGCAATTATCAGTTCAGCGATTTTGTTAAAATCGGTGTGCCATTCACCCTGCTGGTCATGGTGGTCTGCGCGCTGCTGATTCCGGTGCTGTTCCCATTTTGAACGGTCAGCCGGATCGCCCGGCTGACGGCTTATTAAAGCGGTGAATCTTCGCTGATTTCATCCAGCGAGAGATGAAAACTGGGTACGAACACCTGCATGAAGTAATCCATCTCCGGGCTGCGGCGGGCGTCCAATGTTTTCTCCAGACGCGTTTTTGCCAGCCCGAATTCATTATTGCCTGCGGAAAGTTCCTCCAGACATTTCAGATACGCACACAGGGCATCTGCTTGTTTAACCAGCGCTTTTTCTTCCTCGCTGTAGTGACGTTCATCGATCAGCGGGGTAAATACGTCCCGCAGCTCTTCCGGAATCATTTCAACCAGTTTTTGTTGGGCAATTTTCTCAATGGCTTTGTATTCCTGCGCAATCTGCGAGTTGAAATACTTCACTGGCGTAGGGAGATCCCCGGTCAGCACTTCCGAGGCATCGTGATACATCGCCAACAGTGCAATACGCTCGGCATTTACCTGTCCGTTGAATTTGCGGTTTTTGATCACCGCCAACGCATGGGCGACCATTGCCACCTGCAGGCTATGCTCTGACACGTTTTCCGTGCGTACGTTGCGCATCAGCGGCCAGCGATTGATGAGTTTAAGGCGGGAAAGATGCGCGAAGAAATGACTCTGACTCATAGTTAACCTTGTCTGTGACTGCGACCTGAGTCATTGTGCGCAGAGAGTGGGGGAAGATGCAAATCTGCCCCCAACGGCTCTTACTGATGATAACCGGAAAGGAAACGACCGAAACGGGTGATTGCCATCTCCAGATCGTCTTCACGTGGCAGGGTCACAATACGGACGTGATCCGGCCACGGCCAGTTGAATGCTGACCCTTGTACCAGCAGCACTTTTTCTTGCAGCAGGAAGTCGAGCACCATTTTCTGGTCGTCATGAATATTAAAGCGTTTTGCGTCAATTTTCGGGAACATATACAACGCGCCGTTTGGCTTCACGCAGGAAACGCCCGGAATGTCGTTGATCAACTCCCAGGCGCGGTTACGCTGCTCGTACAGACGGCCGCCCGGCACAATAAACTCGCTAATGCTCTGGTAACCGCCAAGCGCTGTCTGAATGGCGTGCTGTGCAGGTACGTTAGCGCACAGGCGCATTGAGGCCAGCATCTCCAGCCCTTCAATATAGCCTTTGGCGTGTTTTTTCGGCCCGCTGAGTACCATCCAGCCCTGACGGAAACCCGCAACCCGATACGTTTTCGACAGGCCGTTAAACGTGATGGTAAACAGATCCGGTGCCAGCGCGGCAATCGAGTGATGTTCGGCGTCGTCGTAGAGGATTTTGTCGTAGATTTCGTCAGCAAAAATGATCAGGTTGTGCTGACGCGCAATCTCAACGATCTCCATCAGCAGCTCTTTTGAGTAAACCGCGCCGGTAGGGTTATTGGGGTTGATGATCACAATACCGCGTGTGCGGGGAGTAATTTTCGCGCGGATATCGTCGAGATCGGGGAACCAGCCCGATGATTCATCACATAAGTAGTGCACCGCTTTCCCGCTGGAGAGTGATACGGCGGCGGTCCACAGTGGGTAGTCCGGCGCAGGAACCAGCATTTCATCGCCACTGTTCAGCAGTGCCTGCATGGACTGCACAATCAGTTCAGAAACACCATTGCCTATATAAATGTCTTCGACAGTGACTTCGCGCATCCCGCGCGCCTGATAGTGCTGCATGATTGCTTTGCGGGCGGAGTACAGCCCTTTTGAATCACAGTAACCTTGCGCACCTGGCAGATTACGAATCACATCGACCAGTATTTCATCCGGCGCCTCAAAGCCAAAGGGGGCTGGGTTGCCGATGTTAAGTTTAAGAACCTTATTGCCTTCTTCTTCCAGGCGCTTTGCTTCTTTCAGAACCGGGCCACGGATGTCGTAACAGACGTTATCTAATTTGCTGGATTTTTCGATGGAGGACATGAACCTTTGACCTTTTAGCTAGAATTTGTCACTGCCTGCCGTGGAAGTGAGCACGGAACAATGTACTCCCACGTCCGCACGTTTTGAAGGGTCAGCAGGAGAAGATTTTGTCTTAACTCATTTTGTGTTAACGGCTTTTTAACTGTCTCTTTGACTTTTCATCTGTTAATTAAACTGTTTTTTAACTGACGAATGGTTGTTGGTGTTGGTATCATGCTTTTATCTATTATTTTGTGTTGTTAAAATCCATTTGTTTAGTATGTGTTTGGCATGACGGAGCCATGGCCGCGGAGTTTTGGCGTAAAATCTGAATGAGGGTACGGGGTATTCATCATTTCTGGTAGGGGAAGGGGAGCACTGTGAACGCAATGTTAAGCGTTATTAATAGTTGGACTGTTCTTCAAATAATAGCTATTTAATATTGAGAATAGGAACTATGACTATCATTAATATTAATATAACTAAGTTGGGTGTCATGTCATTTTTTATCTTCAGATTATCCTTAATAATGCTTATAAATATAAGGGTTTTAGGTTAAACTTAGAGGTGTCGGAAATGGTTCATAAGCAAAAGGCCTTGCTTTTTCTGTGGGATATTTCTTAATTTTAGTTGATTGTTATTCATGGTTTTTACTCCCAATCAGTCATATGAGCTGGTTGTATATGATGCCTGTGCTATGTATGACCGCGAATGTTGCGTGAAAATGTTTTTCTTTAAAAGGATTAACACATTTTGGCATGGTTTATATATCTAAAAGGAATGGGAGTATGCAAAATAAAGTCATCAAGTTCAGCCTGCCTTAGACAGCGAACTATTAACACAGAACTTAAAGTCAGGGTGATACTGGTCTTGACTTTGCAGGATGCACTTTTTAAATGGAATTACTTAATCTTACGAGCACAGCATAAACCCGGGTAACTCCGCGCGAGCAACCCGTAAGTGAAAAATTATGATAAATGCAAATCGTCCGATACTGAATCTCGACCTCGATCTGCTGAGAACATTCGTTGCGGTCGCTGATCTTAACACCTTTGCTGCGGCGGCTGCTGCAGTTTGTCGCACCCAGTCTGCCGTAAGTCAGCAAATGCAGCGGCTGGAGCAGTTAGTGGGAAAAGAACTTTTTGCCCGCCATGGTCGTAATAAGCTCTTGACCGAGCATGGTATTCAGTTACTGGGCTATGCAAGAAAGATTTTACGGTTCAATGATGAAGCCTGTACGTCGTTGATGTTCAGCAATCTTCAGGGGGTACTCACTATTGGCGCTTCGGATGAATCCGCCGATACTATTCTGCCGTTTTTGCTTAATCGTATAAGCTCGGTATACCCGAAACTGGCGCTTGATGTTCGTGTCAAACGTAACCCTCTCTCTGGCGATCGACTGCAGGATCATGACGTTGATCTTGTGGTGACGACCCATCGCTCCGGGCAATTCGATGCCATGACGCTACGCACCTCACCCACTCACTGGTACTGTTCGGCTGAATATGTGCTGCAAAAAGGTGAAGCGGTGCCGCTGGTATTGCTGGATGAGCCCAGCGCCTTTCGCGATATGGTGATCAACGCATTAAATGATGCCGATATTCCCTGGCGGATGGCTTATGTTGCCTCCACGCTTTCTGCCGTTAAAGCGGCGGTAAAAGCGGGGCTGGGTGTAACCGCGCGACCGGTGGAAATGATGAGTCCGGAATTGCGCGTGTTAGGGCGAACGGATGGTTTGCCGATGCTGCCCGATACGGAATACTTGCTTTGCTATAACCCGCATAGCCAGAATGAGCTGGCGCAGGTTATTTTCCAGGCGATGGAGCATTATCAGAATCCGTGGCATTACGGCAGCAGTACCACCGAAGGGGGAGGTGACTCTCTCATTATTGAAGGGGACTTTGGATAACATTCGTTCCAAAATCTCGTAACAAAATGTAAGTGCAAAAATGAACCTCTGACGGGAAAAGTAATGCCATTGGTTCATTTTTTGAACAAATAATGATCAATTGAATTATTGGTCAAATAAATGATTATTTTTTTCAATACGTTAATCCCCTTCACAGCAAAGTATCCCTTTATCAACTATAGTTTTTCATGCCTTCTGTTCATGTTAAAAATCGCACCGGATTGTTGCTGTTTTTAGTGATGAATTAACAAAAGCGTGTCACAGATCAAGAAAATACTCCCGCAGAGGGGGAGGAATCCGGACAAAATCCTGTCAAAATGGGAGAGTAATGTTTATGAAAACTCACAACGGACACGATTCAACACCGGTTTTTTTTTCGGTAAAGCGCGACGCTGAACACGAAAACGGCATTAAATGTTAATGGATTGCTGCCGATGTAAACTAATGTGAGTAAACTTTTGTTAAAGTTGACAAAAGGTTATAGAAAGGAGTAAAAACCCACATCGTTTAGCTGTACTTGCTATTTACACAGTAAATGTGTGGTTTTTTATTCCTCCCCGTGAATCGATGTGGCGTCATCTGCCAGCAAGAGCAGAGGTTTTAACGCTACCTTTTGAGTTAAGCAATGCGTATGTCAACATCCACTGAAATCATCGCTCATCATTGGGCATTCGCTATCTTTCTTATTGTCGCCATTGGCTTGTGCTGCTTCATGCTGATTGGCGGTCGGTTTTTAGGCGGTCGCGCGCGCGCGAGGCACAAAAACGTTCCTTTCGAATCGGGTATCGATTCTGTCGGTTCCGCTCGTTTACGCCTGTCTGCCAAGTTCTATCTGGTGGCCATGTTCTTCGTCATCTTCGACGTTGAAGCGCTCTACTTATTCGCATGGTCAACCTCCATTCGCGAGAGTGGTTGGGTCGGTTTTGTCGAAGCCGCAATTTTCATTTTAGTGCTGCTGGCTGGTCTCGTTTATCTGGTGCGTATTGGCGCGCTGGACTGGACGCCCGCGCGTTCGCGCCGCGAGCTCATGAACCCAGAGACTAACAGCTACACTGATCGTCAACGCTAACCGCGAGGCAATAAGATGGATTATACGCTCACCCGCATAGATCCTAACGGTGAGAACGACCGTTACCCCCTGCAAAAACAGGAGATCGTAACCGACCCCCTGGAACAAGAGATCAACCGTAGTGTGTATATGGGCAAGCTCGAAAATGCCCTGCACGATATGGTGAACTGGGGCCGTAAAAACTCAATTTGGCCTTATAACTTTGGCCTTTCATGTTGCTATGTAGAGATGGTGACGTCGTTTACTGCGGTACACGACGTTGCGCGTTTTGGTGCAGAAGTACTGCGCGCCTCTCCTCGTCAGGCCGACCTGATGGTGGTGGCGGGTACCTGTTTTACCAAGATGGCGCCGGTTATCCAGCGTCTTTACGACCAGATGCTCGAGCCGAAGTGGGTTATCTCCATGGGAGCCTGCGCGAACTCCGGTGGTATGTACGACATCTATTCTGTTGTGCAGGGCGTCGACAAATTTATCCCGGTGGATGTTTACATCCCAGGCTGCCCGCCGCGTCCTGAAGCCTATATGCAGGCGCTGATGCTGTTGCAGGAATCGATTGGCAAAGAACGTCGCCCGCTCTCATGGGTGGTCGGCGATCAGGGCGTTTACCGCGCCAATATGCAGTCTGAACGCGACCGTAAGCGTGGCGAACGCATTGCCGTTACCAATCTGCGTACGCCGGACGAGATTTAATTTGCGCCTGCGGGTAATGGAAGAAACTTCGCATTTCAATAATCCAATAACGCGAAGCCATACCTGACAGTCACCACGGACCCTTTGCAATGGTGAACAATATGACCGATTTAACTGCGCAAGAAGCCGCATGGCAGACCCGGGATCATTTGGATGATCCGGTCATTGGCGAATTGCGCAACCGTTTTGGGCCGGATGCCTTTACCGTTCAGGCGACCCGCACCGGGGTACCCGTAGTCTGGGTTAAGCGTGAGCAATTACTGGAAGTTTTCGATTTTTTAAAGAAACTGCCGAAGCCTTACGTCATGCTGTTCGACCTGCACGGCATGGACGAACGTCTGCGCACCCACCGCGCTGGTTTGCCCGCCGCGGATTTTTCCGTTTTCTATCACCTGATCTCTATCGATCGCAACCGCGACATCATGTTGAAGGTGGCACTGGCTGAAAACGATCTGAACGTGCCGACGATGACCAAAATCTTCCCGAACGCCAACTGGTACGAGCGTGAAACCTGGGAGATGTTTGGTATCACCTTTAACGGTCATCCGCATTTGACGCGCATTATGATGCCGCAGACCTGGACGGGTCACCCATTGCGTAAAGATTACCCGGCGCGCGCCACCGAATTCGATCCGTTTGAGCTGACGAAAGCCAAGCAGGATCTGGAAATGGAGTCGCTGACCTTTAAACCGGAAGACTGGGGTATGAAGCGCGGCACCGACAATGAGGACTTTATGTTCCTCAACCTCGGCCCGAACCACCCCTCCGCGCACGGTGCATTCCGCATTATTCTGCAACTGGATGGCGAAGAGATCGTCGATTGCGTACCGGACATCGGTTACCACCATCGCGGTGCGGAAAAAATGGGTGAGCGCCAGTCCTGGCACAGCTACATTCCTTATACCGACCGTATCGAGTACCTCGGCGGCTGCGTTAACGAAATGCCTTACGTGCTGGCGGTGGAAAAACTGGCGGGCATTACGGTGCCGGATCGCGTTAACGTCATCCGTGTGATGCTTTCTGAGTTGTTCCGCATCAACAGCCACTTGCTCTATATCTCAACCTTTATTCAGGACGTAGGCGCGATGACGCCGGTGTTCTTCGCCTTTACCGATCGTCAAAAAATCTACGATCTGGTGGAAGCCATTACCGGTTTCCGTATGCACCCGGCCTGGTTCCGCATCGGCGGTGTAGCGCACGATCTGCCGCGCGGTTGGGATCGACTGCTGCGCGAGTTCCTCGACTGGATGCCAAAACGTCTGGCTTCCTATGAGAAGGCGGCGCTGCGTAACACCATTCTGAAAGGCCGCTCGCAGGGCGTTGCCGCTTACGGCGCAAAAGAGGCGCTGGAGTGGGGCACCACCGGTGCTGGCCTGCGTGCGACCGGTATTGACTTTGACGTGCGTAAAGCACGTCCGTACTCCGGTTACGAGAACTTTGACTTTGAAGTGCCGGTGGGCGGCGGCGTCAGCGACTGTTACACCCGCGTGATGCTGAAAGTTGAAGAGCTGCGCCAGAGCCTGCGTATCCTTGAGCAGTGCCTGAACAACATGCCGGAAGGCCCGTTCAAAGCGGATCATCCGCTGACGACGCCGCCGCCGAAAGAGCGCACGCTGCAACATATCGAAACCCTGATTACTCACTTCCTGCAGGTCTCGTGGGGACCGGTGATGCCGGCAAACGAATCCTTCCAGATGATCGAGGCAACCAAGGGTATTAACAGTTACTACCTGACCAGCGATGGCAGCACCATGAGCTACCGTACTCGCGTTCGTACACCGAGCTTTGCGCACCTGCAGCAAATCCCGTCGGCGATCCGCGGCAGCCTGGTCTCCGACCTTATCGTTTATCTGGGTAGTATCGATTTTGTTATGTCAGATGTGGACCGCTAATTATGCACGAGAATCAACAACCACAAACCGAGGCTTTTGAGCTGAGTGCGGCAGAGCGTGAGGCAATTGAGCACGAAAAGCACCACTACGAAGACCCGCGTGCGGCGTCCATTGAAGCGCTGAAAATCGTTCAGAAGCAGCGTGGCTGGGTGCCGGATGGCGCGATTTACGCCATTGCCGATGTTCTGGGTATCCCGGCGAGCGACGTTGAAGGCGTGGCGACATTCTATAGCCAGATCTTCCGCCAGCCGGTAGGTCGCCACGTTATTCGCTATTGCGACAGCGTAGTGTGCCATATCACCGGGTATCAGGGCATTCAGTCGGCGATTGAAAGCCACCTGAAGATCAAGCCAGGCCAGACTACCTTCGACGGTCGCTTTACGCTGCTTCCCACCTGCTGCCTGGGTAACTGCGACAAAGGCCCGAATATGATGATTGATGAGGATACTCACAGTCATCTTACACCGGAAGGGATCCCTGATTTACTGGAGCGGTATAAATGAAAACAGTTATCCGTACTCCCGAAACCCATCCGCTGACCTGGCGTCTGCGTGATGACAAACAGCCGGTGTGGCTGGACGAGTATCAGAGCAAAAATGGCTATGCCGGTGCGCGTAAAGCGTTAACAGGTATGGCGCCGGACGAAATTGTCAATGCGGTAAAAGACTCCGGTCTGAAAGGCCGCGGCGGCGCGGGCTTCTCCACGGGGTTGAAGTGGAGTCTGATGCCGAAAGATGAATCGATGAATATCCGCTACCTGCTGTGTAATGCGGATGAAATGGAGCCGGGCACCTATAAAGACCGCCTGTTGATGGAGCAACTGCCACACCTGTTGGTGGAAGGTATGCTCATCTCGGCATTCGCGCTGAAAGCGTACCGTGGCTATATCTTCCTGCGTGGTGAGTATATTGAAGCAGCGGTTCACCTGCGCCGCGCCATTGCAGAAGCGACTGAAGCCGGACTGCTGGGTAAAAATATCCTCGGCACCGGTTTTGATTTTGAGCTGTTCGTGCATACCGGGGCCGGGCGTTATATCTGTGGTGAAGAGACCGCGCTGATTAACTCGCTGGAAGGTCGCCGTGCTAACCCGCGTTCTAAACCGCCTTTCCCGGCAAGTTCCGGCGTGTGGGGGAAACCGACCTGTGTTAACAACGTCGAAACCCTGTGCAACGTTCCGGCTATCCTGGCAAACGGTGTTGAGTGGTATCAGAATATTTCGACCAGTAAAGATACTGGCACCAAGCTGATGGGCTTCTCTGGCCGCGTGAAAAACCCCGGTCTGTGGGAACTGCCGTTCGGCACCACGGCCCGTGAAATTCTTGAGGATTACGCGGGCGGCATGCGCGATGGCCTGAAGTTTAAAGCCTGGCAGCCGGGCGGTGCGGGTACTGACTTCCTGACCGAAGCGCACCTTGACCTGCCGATGGAGTTCGAAAGCATCGGTAAAGCGGGAAGCCGTCTGGGCACATCGCTGGCGATGGCCGTTGACCATGAAATCAACATGGTTTCGCTGGTGCGTAACCTGGAAGAGTTCTTCGCACGCGAGTCGTGCGGTTGGTGTACGCCATGCCGCGACGGCCTGCCGTGGAGCGTAAAAATCCTGCGAGCGCTGGAGCGTGGTGAAGGCCAGCCCGGAGATATCGAGACACTTGAGCAACTGTGTCGACAACTCGGGCCGGGTAAAACCTTCTGCGCGCATGCGCCAGGTGCGGTGGAACCGTTACAGAGCGCGATTAAATATTTCCGCGAAGAGTTTGAAGCGGGCATCAAACAGCAATTCAGCAATACCCATGCGATTGGCGGTATCCAGCCAAACTTGCTGAAAGCGCGCTGGTAATGGTTCTCCCCTCATCCTGAACCGGTGAGGGGACGCGAACAGAATTTTGATTAACTCTCAGTCGCGGACTGAGACAACTGGAAGCATGCTAATGGCTACTATTCATGTAGACGGCAAAGAATACGAGGTAAATGGGGCGGACAACCTGCTTGAGGCATGTCTCTCCTTGGGCCTTGATATTCCTTATTTTTGCTGGCATCCGGCGCTGGGGAGCGTGGGTGCGTGCCGCCAGTGTGCGGTGAAGCAATATCAAAACGCGGAAGACACGCGTGGCCGCCTGGTGATGTCCTGTATGACACCGGCATCCGACGGTACTTTCATTTCGATCGACGATGATGAAGCGAAGCAATTCCGCGAAAGCGTCGTGGAGTGGTTGATGACCAACCACCCGCACGATTGCCCGGTTTGCGAAGAGGGGGGCAACTGCCACCTGCAGGATATGACCGTGATGACCGGTCACAGCTTCCGTCGCTATCGCTTTACCAAGCGTACTCACCGCAATCAGGATCTGGGGCCGTTCATCTCTCACGAAATGAACCGCTGCATCGCCTGCTATCGCTGTGTGCGTTACTACAAAGACTATGCAGACGGCACGGATCTTGGCGTCTATGGCGCGCACGATAACGTCTACTTTGGGCGTCCGGAAGACGGCGTGCTGGAAAGTGAATTCTCCGGCAACCTGGTGGAAATCTGCCCGACTGGCGTATTCACAGACAAAACCCACTCCGAACGTTATAACCGTAAATGGGATATGCAGTTCGCACCGAGCATCTGCCAGCAGTGCTCGCTGGGCTGCAACACCAGTCCGGGCGAACGTTATGGCGAGCTGCGTCGCATCGAAAACCGTTATAACGGTACGGTTAACCACTATTTCCTGTGCGACCGCGGTCGTTTCGGCTACGGCTACGTCAACCTGAAAGACCGTCCGCGTCAGCCGGTTCAGCGTCGTGGCGACGATCTGATCACCCTTAACGCCGAGCAGGCGATGCAGGGCGCAGCGGATATTCTACGTCAGTCGAAGAAAGTGATCGGTATTGGCTCGCCGCGCGCCAGCGTGGAGAGCAACTTTGCGCTGCGTGAACTGGTCGGTGCGGAAAACTTCTATACCGGCATTGCAAAAGGCGAGCAACAACGTCTGGAGCTGGCGCTGAAAGTGCTGCGCGAAGGCGGTATCCATACCCCGGCGTTGCGCGAAATCGAATCCTATGACGCGGTGCTGATCCTGGGAGAAGACATCACGCAGACGGGCGCACGTGTCGCTCTGGCTGTCCGTCAGGCAGTGAAAGGCAAAGCCCGTGAAATGGCGGCGGCGCAAAAAGTCGCCGACTGGCAGATTGCCGCAATCATGAACATTGGTCAGCGTGCCAAACATCCGCTGTTCGTCACTAACATCGACAGCACTCGCCTGGATGATATCGCCGCGTGGACCTACTGCGCTCCGGTGGAAGATCAGGCGCGGTTAGGCTTCGCTATCGCTCACGCGCTGGATGATTCCGCTCCGGCGGTCGACGGCCTGAGCAACGACCTGAAGAGCAAAGTGGATGTTATCGTTCAGGCGCTGGCCGGGGCGAAAAAACCGCTGATTATTTCCGGTACGAACGCCGGCAGCGCCGACGTGATCCACGCGGCGGCAAACGTCGCCAAAGCGCTGAAAGGCCGTGGTTCCGATGTCGGCGTGACGATGATTGCCCGCTCGGTGAACAGTATGGGTCTTGGCCTGATCGGCGGCGGTAGCCTCGATGATGCCCTGGCTGAGCTGGAAAGCGGCAGTGCAGACGCGGTTGTGGTGCTGGAAAACGATCTGCACCGTCATGCCAGCGCAGCCCGCGTTGACGCCGCACTGGCGAAAGCACCACTGGTACTGGTGATTGATCACCAGCGCACGGTGATCATGGACAAGGCGCACCTCGTGCTCTCTGCCGCAAGTTTTGCGGAAAGCGACGGTACGGTCATCAATAACGAAGGCCGCGCGCAGCGCTTCTTCCAGGTGTATGACCCGAGCTATTACGACAGCAAAACCCTGATGCTGGAGAGCTGGCGCTGGCTGCACTCACTGCACAGCACCGTACAAAACCGCGAGGTGGACTGGACACAGCTTGATCATGTGATCGACGCAGTGGTAGAAGCCTTGCCGCAACTGGCCGGTATTAAAGACGCCGCGCCGGATGCCAGCTTCCGCATTCGTGGGCAGAAACTGGCGCGTGAACCGCATCGCTACAGCGGACGTACTGCTATGCGCGCCAATATCAGTGTGCATGAGCCGCGTCAGCCGCAGGATAAAGACACCATGTTCGCCTTCTCCATGGAAGGGAACAACCAGCCGTCTGCACCGCGTTCGCAAATTCCGTTCGCGTGGGCGCCGGGCTGGAACTCACCGCAGGCCTGGAACAAGTTCCAGGATGAAGTGGGGGGACATCTGCGCCATGGCGATCCGGGCGTACGCCTGATTGAAGCCTCTGAAACCGGGCTGGATTACTTCACATCCGTACCAGGCGCGTTTGAAGCGCAGGACGGCAAATGGCGTATCGCTCCGTACTATCATCTGTTCGGCAGTGACGAATTGTCGCAGCGCTCGCCGGTGTTCCAGAGCCGTATGCCGCAACCGTACATCAAGCTTAACCCGGTCGATGCGGCGAAGCTTGGTGTTAACGCGGGTGCGCATATCTCCTTTACCTACGAAGGGCAGACTATCAGCCTGCCGTTGCAGGTTTCTGAAGGTCTGGCGGCAGGGCAGGTCGGTTTGCCGATGGGCATGCCGGGCATTGCGCCGGTTCTGGCCGGAGCACGTCTTGAAAATCTGCAGGAGGCGCAAGCATGAGCTGGTTAACACCGGATGTTATCGACATTCTGTTAAGCATCCTGAAGGCGGTGGTGATCCTGCTGGTGGTGGTCACCTGCGGCGCATTTATGAGCTTTGGCGAACGTCGTCTGCTGGGTCTGTTCCAGAATCGTTACGGACCGAACCGCGTCGGCTGGGGGGGCTCACTCCAGCTGGTGGCGGACATGATTAAGATGTTCTTTAAAGAGGACTGGATCCCGCAATTCTCGGATCGCGTGATCTTCACGCTTGCGCCAATGATTGCGTTTACCTCGCTGCTGTTAGCGTTTGCCATTGTGCCGGTCAGCCCCACCTGGGTGGTGGCCGACCTGAACATCGGGATCCTCTTTTTCCTGATGATGGCAGGCCTGGCCGTCTACGCGGTGCTGTTTGCCGGCTGGTCGAGCAACAACAAATACTCTTTGCTGGGAGCGATGCGCGCATCTGCGCAGACGCTGAGCTACGAAGTGTTCCTCGGGCTTTCCCTGATGGGGGTTGTCGCTCAGGCCGGTTCATTCAATATGACCGATATCGTCAACAGCCAGACAGGTTTGTGGAACGTTATCCCGCAGTTCTTCGGTTTTGTGACGTTTGCAATCGCGGGTGTGGCGGTGTGTCACCGCCATCCGTTTGACCAGCCGGAAGCAGAGCAGGAACTGGCGGATGGTTACCACATCGAATATTCCGGTATGAAATTCGGTCTGTTCTTCGTTGGTGAATATATCGGTATCGTCACCATTTCCGCCTTGATGGTCACGCTCTTCTTCGGTGGCTGGCACGGGCCGTTCTTACCGCCATTCATCTGGTTCGCGCTCAAAACCGCGTTCTTTATGATGATGTTTATTTTGATCCGCGCTGCGTTACCGCGTCCGCGTTATGACCAGGTGATGTCGTTCGGCTGGAAAATCTGCCTGCCGCTGACGCTGATTAACTTGCTGGGAACGGCGGCCGTCATTCTCTGGCAAGCGCAATAAGGGGTGAAAAGACCATGACGTTAAAAGAATTAATCGTGGGCTTCGGCACCCAGGTCCGTAGTATCTGGATGATTGGCCTGCACGCGTTTGCGAAACGCGAAACCCGGATGTATCCGGAAGAGCCTGTTTACCTGCCGCCGCGCTATCGTGGCCGTATTGTGCTGACGCGCGATCCGGACGGTTCTGAGCGCTGCGTTGCCTGTAACCTGTGCGCGGTAGCCTGTCCGGTAGGCTGTATTTCGTTGCAAAAAGCGGAGATGCAGGATGGGCGCTGGTATCCGGAGTTTTTCCGTATCAACTTCTCCCGCTGCATCTTCTGCGGCCTGTGTGAAGAAGCGTGCCCGACAACAGCTATTCAGCTCACGCCGGATTTCGAAATGGGCGAGTTTAAGCGTCAGGATCTGGTGTACGAAAAAGAGGATCTGCTGATCTCCGGTCCGGGTAAATACCCGGAATATAACTTCTACCGGATGGCAGGTATGGCAATCGACGGCAAAGATAAAGGTGAAGCGGAAAACGAAGCCAAACCTATCGACGTCAAGAGCCTGTTACCGTAAGGAGAGGGCAATGGAGTTCGCTTTTTATATCTGTGGCCTGGTCGCCATCCTGACGACGGTTCGCGTGATTACGCATACCAACCCGGTGCATGCGTTGCTGTACCTGATTGTGTCCCTGTTGGCGATTGCCGGGGTTTTCTTCTCACTCGGCGCGTACTTCGCCGGTGCGCTGGAGATCATCGTTTACGCCGGGGCCATCATGGTGCTGTTTGTGTTCGTGGTGATGATGCTCAACCTGGGCAATACCGTTGTCGAGCAGGAGCGCAACTGGCTCTCTCCGCAAATCTGGGTAGGTCCGGCACTGCTCTCCGCCGTACTGCTGGTGGTCATGATTTATGCCATCCTTGGCGTGAACGATCAGGGCATCGAGGGTACGCCGATCAATGCGAAAGAGGTCGGCATCACACTGTTTGGTCCTTACGTACTGGCGGTCGAGCTGGCGTCAATGCTGCTGCTGGCTGGTCTGGTTGTCGCCTTCCACGTAGGGCGTGAAGATCGTATGGGCGAAGTGCTGAGCAATCGCGCTGATGACCGCGCAAAAAGAAAAACGGAGGAGCGCGCATGATCCCCTTGCAACATGGACTGATCCTCGCTGCGATTTTGTTTGTTTTGGGGTTAACCGGTCTGGTTATCCGCCGCAATCTGCTGTTTATGCTGATTGGGTTGGAAATCATGATTAACGCCGCCGCGCTGGCCTTTGTGGTCGCGGGCAGCTACTGGGGCCAGACCGACGGTCAGGTAATGTATATCCTCGCGATCAGCCTCGCGGCTGCGGAAGCGAGCATTGGCCTGGCGTTGCTGCTGCAACTCCATCGTCGCCGCCAGAATCTGAATATCGATTCAGTAAGTGAGATGCGTGGATGAACATGCTCGCCTTAACCATTATTTTTCCTTTAATTGGCTTTGTATTGCTGGCCTTTTCCCGTGGGCGCTGGTCAGAAAACCTCTCCGCTACCGTGGGGGTGGGGTCGATTGGTCTGGCGGCACTGGTCACGGCGATTGTCGGCGTTGATTTTTTCAACAATGGTCAGCAGCCTTTCGCTAAACCACTGTGGACTTGGATGGCGGTTGGCGATTTCAATATCGGTTTCAACCTGGTGCTGGACGGGCTGTCGTTAACCATGCTGTCAGTCGTGACCGGTGTGGGTTTCCTGATCCACATGTTCGCTTCCTGGTATATGCGCGGTGAAGAGGGCTACTCCCGCTTCTTCGCTTACACCAACCTGTTCATTGCGAGCATGGTGGTGCTGGTGCTGGGCGATAACCTGTTGCTGATGTATCTCGGCTGGGAAGGCGTGGGGCTGTGCTCTTACCTGCTGATCGGTTTCTATTACACCGATCCAAAGAATGGCGCAGCGGCAATGAAAGCGTTTGTCGTGACCCGTGTTGGTGATGTGTTCCTCGCGTTTGCGTTGTTCATTCTCTACAACGAACTGGGCACGCTGAACTTCCGCGAAATGGTGGAACTGGCACCGCAGCACTTTGCGAATGGCAACACCATGCTGATGTGGGCAACGCTGATGTTACTGGGCGGTGCGGTAGGTAAATCCGCGCAACTTCCGTTGCAAACCTGGCTTGCAGATGCAATGGCCGGTCCGACTCCGGTTTCAGCGTTGATCCACGCCGCCACCATGGTGACCGCAGGCGTCTATCTGATTGCCCGTACTCATGGTCTGTTCCTGCTGACGCCGGAAGTGCTGCATTTGGTGGGTATTGTCGGTGCGGTGACGTTGCTGATGGCCGGTTTCGCCGCGCTGGTGCAAACGGATATCAAACGCGTACTCGCGTACTCGACGATGAGCCAGATTGGTTACATGTTCCTGGCGCTGGGCGTGCAGGCATGGGATGCGGCGATTTTCCACCTGATGACGCATGCGTTCTTTAAAGCGCTGCTGTTCCTGTCGTCCGGTTCGGTGATCCTCGCCTGCCATCACGAACAGAACATCTTCAAAATGGGCGGTCTGCGTAAGTCGATTCCGCTGGTGTATGTCTGCTTCCTGGTGGGGGGCGCCGCGCTGTCTGCGCTGCCGATGCTGACCGCCGGTTTCTTCAGTAAAGATGAGATCCTGGCAGGTGCAGTGGCTAACGGTCATATCAATCTGATGATCGCGGGCCTGGTCGGTGCGTTTATGACATCGCTGTATACCTTCCGCCTGATTTTCATCGTTTTCCACGGGAAAGAACAAATTCACGCGCATGCAGGGAAGGGCATCACCCATCATCTGCCGCTGATCGTGTTGCTGGTGCTCTCCACCTTTATTGGCGCAATGATTGTGCCGCCGCTGAAAGGCGTACTGCCGGATACCACCGAGCTTGCGCACAGCAGTGTGGTGATGCTGGAAGTCGCGTCTGGTGCGGTAGCGATCATCGGTATCCTGCTGGCCGCCTGGCTGTGGCTGGGTAAACGTACGCTGGTGACTTCGGTTGCCAACAGTGCGGCAGGGCGCTTCTTCGGTACCTGGTGGTTCAATGCCTGGGGCTTCGACTGGCTGTACGATCGCGTATTCGTCAAACCGTACCTCGGTATTGCGTGGCTGCTGAAGAGCGATCCGCTGAATGCACTGATGAACATCCCGGCTATCCTGTCCCGCTTTGCAGGCAAAGGTCTGCTGTTTAGCGAGAACGGATACCTGCGCTGGTATGTGGCGTCGATGAGCATTGGTGCCGTTGTGGTGCTGGCGCTGTTGATGGTATTGCGTTGAGTTTGTGTGAGTTGTGAGGCGGGGAACTCCGCCTCCGATGAAAACATATTTTAGGTAAGTATTCCTGCTAATCAGGCTGGCGAGCACGATAGCCTGAACAGGAATTAATATAAGGGACATACACCGCCATGTTATTACCCTGGCTAATACTCATCCCCTTTATCGGCGGCTTCCTCTGCTGGCAGACCGAACGCTTCGGCGTGAAGGTGCCGCGCTGGATCGCGCTGATTACCATGGGACTGACGCTGGCACTCTCTCTGCATCTTTGGTTGCAGGGCGGCTACTCTCTGACGCAGGCCACCCAGTTCCCGCAATGGCAGGAATCGTTCAAACTGGACTGGATCCCGCGCTTTGGCATCAGTATCCATCTCGGTCTGGATGGCCTGTCGTTGCTGATGGTGACCCTGACGGGTTTCCTCGGTGTGCTGGCGGTGCTTTGCTCCTGGCGTGAAATCGAAAAATACCAGGGCTTCTTCCATCTTAACCTGATGTGGATCCTGGGCGGCGTTATCGGCGTGTTCCTTGCCATCGACATGTTCCTGTTCTTCTTCTTCTGGGAAATGATGCTGGTGCCGATGTACTTCCTGATCGCACTGTGGGGCCACAAAGCCTCCGACGGGAAGACGCGTATTACCGCCGCGACTAAATTCTTCATCTATACCCAGGCCAGTGGTCTGGTGATGTTGATTGCCATCCTGGCGCTGGTGCTGGTGCACTACAACGCGACGGGCGTATGGACTTTCGATTATCAGGATCTGCTGAAAACGCCGATGTCTGACAACGTCGAATACCTGTTAATGCTCGGCTTCTTCATTGCCTTTGCAGTGAAAATGCCGGTGGTACCGCTGCATGGCTGGTTGCCGGACGCGCACTCACAAGCGCCGACCGCCGGTTCCGTGGACCTCGCGGGGATCCTGCTGAAAACGGCGGCCTACGGTCTGCTGCGCTTCTCGCTGCCGCTGTTCCCGAACGCGTCGGCAGAGTTTGCGCCCATCGCCATGTGGCTGGGTGTTATCGGCATTTTCTACGGTGCGTGGATGGCCTTCACCCAGACCGATATCAAACGTCTGATTGCCTACACATCTGTGTCGCACATGGGTTTCGTGCTGATTGCGATTTACACCGGTAACCAGCTGGCGTACCAGGGCGCGGTTATCCAGATGATTGCGCATGGTCTCTCTGCGGCCGGTCTGTTTATTCTTTGCGGCCAGTTGTACGAACGCCTGCATACCCGCGATATGCGGATGATGGGTGGATTGTGGGGCAAGATTAAATGGTTGCCGGCGCTGTCGATGTTCTTTGCCGTGGCAACGCTTGGTATGCCGGGAACGGGGAACTTCGTCGGTGAGTTTATGATCCTCTTCGGCAGCTATCAGGTCGTGCCGGTGATCACCGTGATTTCCACCTTCGGTCTGGTCTTTGCGTCAGTTTATTCGCTGGCGATGCTGCACCGCGCCTACTTCGGTAAAGCGAAGAGCGAACTGGCCAGCGCTGAGCTGCCGGGGTTGTCACTGCGCGAACTGTTTATGATCCTGATTCTGGTCGTGCTTCTGGTACTGCTCGGCTTCTATCCGCAGCCGATTCTGGATACCTCGCATTCCGCGATGGGCAATATCCAGCAGTGGTTTGTTAATTCCGTTACTACTACAAGGCCGTAAATCGCCATGACAATAACTCCACAACACCTGATTGCGCTGCTGCCGCTGCTGATCGTCGGATTGACGGTGGTGGTTGTGATGCTCTCCATTGCGTGGCGACGCAACCATTTCCTCAATGCCACGCTGTCGGTCATTGGTCTCAACGTCGCGCTGCTCTCCCTGTGGTTTGTCGGTCAGGCAGGGGCGATGGATGTTACCCCGCTGATGCGCGTTGACGGCTATGCCATGCTGTACACCGGGCTGGTGCTGCTGGCGAGCCTCGCCACGTGTACTTTCGCCTATCCGTGGCTGGAAGGTTACACCGACAACAAAGAAGAGTTCTATCTGCTGGTGCTGATTGCCGCGCTGGGCGGCATTTTGCTGGCGAACGCTAACCATATGGCGTCGCTGTTCCTCGGTATTGAACTGATTTCGCTGCCGTTATTTGGTCTGGTTGGCTACGCCTTCCGTCAGAAACGCTCACTGGAAGCCAGTATCAAATACACCATTCTTTCCGCAGCGGCCTCTTCATTCCTGCTGTTTGGTATTGCACTGGTGTACGCGCAGACTGGCAACCTGGCGTTTGTCGCCATCGGTAAAGCGTTGGGTCAGAACGTGCTGCATGAACCGCTGCTGTTGACGGGGTTGGGGCTGATGATTGTTGGCCTTGGCTTTAAACTGTCGCTGGTGCCGTTCCACCTGTGGACGCCTGATGTTTACCAGGGCGCGCCTGCTCCGGTTTCCACTTTTCTGGCCACCGCCAGTAAGATCGCCATTTTTGGTGTGGTGATGCGTCTGTTCCTCTACGCGCCGGTTGGTAACAGTGAAGCCGTGCGTGTGGTGTTGGGCATTATCGCCTTCGCCTCTATTATCTTCGGTAACCTGATGGCGCTGAGCCAGACCAATATTAAACGTCTGCTCGGTTACTCTTCCATCTCCCACCTGGGTTATTTGCTGGTGGCGCTGATTGCACTGCAAAGCGGTCAGATGTCGATGGAGACCGTGGGTGTTTATCTGGCGGGTTATCTGTTCAGCAGCCTTGGCGCGTTCGGTGTAGTGAGCCTGATGTCCAGCCCTTATCGCGGCCCGGATGCGGAGTCGCTCTATTCCTATCGCGGCCTGTTCTGGCACCGTCCGATCCTCTCTGCGGTAATGACCGTGATGATGTTGTCGCTGGCCGGTATTCCGATGACCTTAGGCTTTATCGGTAAGTTCTACATCCTGGCGATGGGCGTTCAGGCGCATCTGTGGTGGCTGACGGGTGCGGTCGTTCTGGGTTCTGCGATTGGTTTGTACTACTACCTGCGCGTGGCGGTGAGCCTCTATCTGAGTGCGCCGCAGCAATTGAACCGTGATGCGCCGTCTGACTGGGCATACAGCGCGGGCGGTATTGTGGTACTGATCTCTGCCCTGTTGGTGCTGCTGCTGGGGATCTATCCGCAGCCGCTGATCAGCATCGTACAGCTGGCGATGCCAATGATGTAATACGCCGGAAGATGAAAAGAAAAACCGCCGATATCGGCGGTTTTTTTATGGGGGTCAATAACGATGTCGGGAAGGTTACTTCGCCAGCAACGGTGTTGAGGCAATCTGATGGTGGCTAATCAACGGGCCGCGAATATTATTTGCCGCGCGGTCGAGCACTTCCTGAATCACAGCGGAAAGTTCGTTAATTTCGAACTTCGCGACGTAGCCATCCGCCTGAACTTTGCGGACGTGATCTTCGTTGGCGCTGCCGGAGAGTGATGAGTGGATCACCACCGGAATGTTCTTCAGACGCGGGTCGGTTTTAATCAGACGCGTTAAGGTGAAGCCATCCATCTCCGGCATTTCGAGGTCGGTCAATACCATCGAAATTTTGTCACTTACCGGCACGCCTTCTGATTCCGCTTGCTGTGCCATGACCTGGATTTTCTCCCAGGCATCTTTACCGGTGATATGCATAGCATTCGGAATTTGCATCGCGTTGAGACCTTTTTCCAGCATGGCGCGCGCCACTTTGGAGTCTTCTGCCACGATAGCCACCGAACCCGGTTTAAGGTTGAATTTTTTATCCGGCACGTGATCGCCGTGTACGTCATGATCCGCAGGCACAATGTCATACAGGATCTGCTCAACATCCAGCACCATTGCAAGGTTGTTGGTGTCCTTATCTTCATCCAGGCAGGCAATACTGGTGATATAGCGACCATTGATCGCTTTCTCTGCGGTGTGAACCTGTTTCCAGTCCAGGCGAATGATATTCTCTACGGATTCCACCGCAAATGCCTGCACGCTACGGGCATATTCGGTGATCAGCAGAATATTGAGACCTGTTGCTGGCTTACACCCGGCCACTGCGGCGAGGTCAATCACCGGGATCACCTGATCGCGGATATTGACCATACCAAGCAATGGCGGCTTCATTCCCGCAGGACGGGTAAAGGTGGGCATCGGAACGATTTCGCGCAATTTAAAAACGTTAATGCCAAACAGCTCGGATTTAGCGGCATCTAACGATGTGCCAAGGCGAAACAGCAACAGTTCAAACCGGTTCGACAGAGTAAGATTCGCCCTGTCATCGATGTCTTTCTGGAAGTTATCCATCATGCCCTCAATAAGTAATGCCTGCGTGTAAACTGTTATCGGCACCTTAAGGGAAAAATAGAGTGCTCAATATCACATCATAGACGAACAACCAGAAAATCTTCTGCAAGTACCGTTTGCGCAAATATTGTTCGGCATTCTGCCAGTAATGCCAGACTGCCACGCTCATCATAGCGTGAACTGAGATGGGTAATCACCAGACGACCCGCACCTGCATCTGCAGCAAGTTGCGCAGCCTGGCGCGTTGAGCTGTGACCCCGGCTATTGGCTTTCTCTTCCATCGCGCTCTCAAGTGTTGCTTCATGCACGATAAGATCCACCCCTTGTGCCAGCGCCAGTGACGCCTCGCAGGGCGACGTATCACCGAATATCGCCAGTTTTTTGCCTCTGGTTGCCGGTGCCAGATAATCGGCGCCATTAATACTACGCCCATCTTCCAGCGTGATCGTTTCGCCAGCTTTCAGTCGCTGGAACAGCGGACCGGGCATAATGCCTTGTTCGGCAAGTGCCTGTGCATTTAATGCACCGGGTTTATCGTGCTCTTCAACGCGGAAGCCATAACACTCCACCGGGTGCGCAAGCGGGTAAGCCGTTACGCTGCGAAGCCCGTCATCCACTACCAGACCTGGCCTGATCTCTTCGATGGTTAACGGGTAGTCTGTCCACGAACCGCTCAGACGCAGCGCGGTCTCGACAAACTCTCGGATCCCTTTTGGCCCATAGATCTGTAACGGTTGGACATTACCCGCCATCGAGCGGCTACACAGTAGCCCTGGCAGGCCAAACAGATGGTCACCATGCAAATGGCTGATAAAAATCTTATCCAGTTTGCCAGGATGAAAAGCGGTGCGCAGCATCTGGTGCTGCGTGCCTTCACCACAGTCGAACATCCACAGGCCCGCACGCGTGGGATGCTGCAAGTTCAGTAGCAGCGAGGTGACATTACGCCCCCGCGTGGGGACGCCCGCCGAGGTGCCTAAAAAAATCAATTCCACAATACGCCGTGTCCTTTGCCGGAATGTAAAAAAATTTAGTATAACGAGGTGATGATAAATAAGGAGCAGAATATGATCCGCTGGCAGGACCTTCACCATTCGGCATTAACCGTTGCAGAACTCTATGCGCTGCTGAAACTGCGCTGCGAAGTGTTTGTTGTTGAGCAGATGTGTCCCTACCTGGATATCGACGGGGACGATCTGGTAGGAGAGAACCGCCATATCCTCGGCTGGAAAGGTGACCAACTGGTGGCGTATGCGAGGATTCTGAAAAGTGACGATGATCTGTCGCCGGTGGTTATCGGACGGGTGATTGTCAGTGCGCAGGTTCGCGGCGAAAAACTGGGCTACCAGTTAATGGAAAGGGCGATACTTTCCTGTATGCAAAACTGGCCGCAGCACGCGTTATACCTGGGTGCACAGGCGCATCTGCAATCTTTCTATGGCCATTTTGGTTTTCAGCCGGTGACCGACGTGTATGACGAAGATGGTATTTTGCACATCGGCATGGTGCGGGAGGTAGGTCAGGCGTAACCGGCGGCTATTGTCTATAGTTAGCGGGCAAACAGGTGCATAACATGGAGAAAAGAGATGTCATATCATTCTTATGATTCACGTATCGATGACGACCTGACCCTGCTGAGCGAAACGCTGGAAGAAGTACTCCGCTCCTCGGGTGACCCTGCTGACCAGAAGTATATCGAGCTTAAAGCCCGTGCCGAACAGGCGCTGAATGAGGTGAAAAACCGCGTCAGTAGCGCGTCGGACACCTACTACTACCGCGCCAAAAAAGCGGTCTATCGCGCCGACGACTACGTGCACGAAAAACCGTGGCAGGGCGTTGGTGTAGGTGCAGCTGTCGGCCTGGTGCTGGGGCTGCTGTTAGCTCGCCGCTAACACCTCACGTCCCCTCCCTGGAAAGAGGTACTTCTCTTACCCTAAGTACCTTGTATACTATGTGGTTTTTAACAGGGAGGGGTTCGCGTGTATTCCATTTCCTCTGCGCTGGAGCATCTGCATAACCGCCTGGCTGACGATTTACCCCATTCGCCCGGTTTTTGCTTTTTTGATGCCCCTTTCCCGTTAAATGACGCGTTCGATCCCCTTGCCTGGCTTGCCAGCCAGTCCGTCTATCCCCAGTTTTATTGGCAGCAGCGTAGCGGCGAAGATGAAGCCGCCGCGCTTGGCGCGCTGCGCCACTTTGCTTCATTACCCCTTGCACAGCAGTTTTTACAGCAATGCCCTGACGATGTTCGCGCATGGGGGCTGAACGCGTTTAATCTGCAGCAGGGCGCACTGTTTTTGCCGCGCCTGGAATGGCGACGGGAAGGCGGGCAGGCGATATTACGCCTCTATCTGTTGAGCGAGCACTCCTTGCATGATGATGCTGTGCACGCGGCGGATTTTCTGCAAACGCTGACGGCGTTTAAACCGTTGGCGAGTGCGCAACAGGTGTGCGTTGAACAGCGACATGTTCCGGATCGCGAAGGCTGGGAGACGCTGATGGCGCAGGCGCTTCGTGCGCTTGACAAAGCGGAGCTGGATAAAGTGGTCCTTGCCAGAGCAACGGATTACGCGTTCTCCAACGCTGTGCATGCCGCCTCGCTGATGGCCGCCAGTCGCCGCCTCAACCATCACTGCTTTCACTTTTTGTTTGCCTTCGATGCGCAACAGGCTTTTTTAGGCTCCTCGCCTGAGCGGTTGTGGCGGCGGCGCGGTACGGCGTTGCGCACCGAAGCGCTGGCGGGCACCGTCGCCAGTCATGAAGATGACCAGCAGGCGCAGCGTCTTGCCGACTGGCTGATGAGTGATGATAAAAACCAGCGGGAAAACATGCTGGTCGTGGAGGATATCTGCCAGCGCCTGCAACGGGAAACCGGCGCGTTGGAGGTATTACCGCCGCAGGTGATCCGGCTGCGTAAGGTGCAGCATTTACGCCGCTGTATCTGGACCGATTTGCAAACGCCGGATGATGCGCTGTGCTTACAGTTGCTGCAACCCACGGCGGCTGTCGCCGGGCTGCCGCGTCGCGAAGCCTGGGCGTTTATTCAACAGCATGAGCCGTTCGAGCGCGAATGGTATGCCGGCTCCGCAGGCTATTTATCCCGTGCGCAGAGTGAATTTTGCGTGGCGCTGCGTTCGGCGAAAATCAACGGTAACACTGTCCGTCTTTATGCCGGGGCTGGCATTGTGCCGGGTTCTGATGCGGAGCAAGAGTGGCAGGAAATCGAAAATAAAGCGGCAGGTTTGCGCTCGTTATTATGACTTACGCACACATAACCGACGCATATCAAAAACACGCGGTTTTCGATTATTTATACTAAGTCGCAATATTGATACCGGACAAACTCATGTCTATAAGCTCCTTTAACCGACGCTGGGCGACGGTGATCCTCGAAGCCCTCACTCGTCACGGCGTCAGGCATGTGTGCATCGCCCCTGGCTCCCGCTCCACCCCCTTAACGCTGGCCGCTGCGGAAAACCGCGCCTTTATCCATCACACCCATTTTGATGAGCGTGGTTTGGGTCACCTGGCGTTAGGGCTGGCGAAAGCCAGTAAGCAACCAGTGGCCGTCATTGTTACATCCGGCACGGCGGTGGCAAATCTCTATCCTGCGTTGATTGAAGCCGGGCTGACCGGGGAAAAACTGATTTTGCTCACGGCTGACCGTCCCCCTGAGCTGATTGATTGCGGCGCGAATCAGGCTATCCGCCAGCCGGGCATGTTTGCCTCGCATCCTACGGAATCGCTGGCGTTGCCGCGTCCGTCTCAGGATATTCCGGCGCGCTGGTTGGTTTCTGCTATTGATAATCTGCTGGGGTCATTGCACGGTGGTGCAGTGCATATCAACTGCCCTTTTGCTGAGCCGCTGTATGGCGACATGGATGAGAACGATCTGCCGTGGCTGCAGGCGCTCGGGGCGTGGTGGCAGGATGACAAACCCTGGTTGCAAGCCCCTGCGCGGTTGCAGTGCGAAAAGCAGCGCGACTGGTTTTTCTGGCGGCAAAAGCGCGGCGTGATCATCGCCGGGCGTATGAGCGCCGCTGAAGGTCAGCAACTTGCACACTGGGCGAAAACACTTGGCTGGCCGCTGATTGGCGATGCGCTGTCGCAAACCGGGCAGCCATTGCCCTGCGCCGACTTATGGCTCGGCAACGCCCGGGCAGTCACCGAACTGAACCAGGCACAGATTATCCTGCAATTTGGCAGCAGCCTGACCGGTAAACGTCTTCTGCAATGGCAGGCGGTGTGCGAGCCGCAAGAGTACTGGTTGATTGACTCGCTGCCTGGGCGGCTTGATCCTGCTCATCATCGTGGCCGCCGGTTGGTATCGGATGTGGCCGGGTGGCTGGAACAACACCCGGCGGAGCCGCGCGCGCCCTGGTACAGCGCGGTTGAACAGCTTTCCTCGCAAGCGTGGGAGCGGGTGAGCGCGCAGCGGGACACGTTTGGCGAAGCCCAGTTTGCGCACCGTATTACGGCGTATTTGCCGGAACAGGGGCAGGTTTTCCTCGGCAACAGTCTGGTCGTGCGGCTGGTGGATGCGCTGGGGCAGCTTCCGGCAGGTTATCCGGTCTACAGCAACCGTGGCGCGAGCGGCATTGATGGTTTGCTCTCCACAGCGGCAGGTGTGCAGCGTGCCAGTGCCCGACCGACGCTGGCGATCGTTGGTGATCTTTCCGCGCTCTATGATCTTAACGCTCTGGCGTTACTGCGGCAGGTTTCCGCCCCCTTTGTGCTGGTGGTAGTGAACAATAACGGCGGGCAAATTTTTTCGTTGCTGCCTACGCCTCCGGCGGAGCGAGAGCAATTCTATCTGATGCCGCAACATGTTGATTTTGCGCATGCTGCTGCCATGTTTGGCCTGAATTATCATCGCCCGGAAAACTGGGATGCACTGGATCAGGCTTTTGCTGGCGCGTGGAGCAAGGCCGGGGCGACACTGATTGAGCTGGTGGTGAAAGAGACCGACGGTGCGCAGACCTTGCAAAACTTGCTGGCGCAGGTGAGCCACCTGTGATTTTACACGGGCAGACGGTAACCGGTCGGCAGCAGCAGCCATGGCTGGTGTTTTTGCACGGTTTTTCCGGCGATCACCGTGAATGGCAGACCGTCGGCGAGACACTGACAGATTTTCCCCGTCTGTACCTTGATTTACCCGGTCATGGAGGCTCGGCGGAGATCGCCGTGACCTCATTTGTGGAGATGGATGCCTGCTTGCGGGCGACACTGACGCGTTACAACATACCTCACTACTGGCTGGTGGGGTATTCGCTGGGTGCGCGCGTGGCGATGTACCACGCGTGCCAGTACCCGACCGGGCTACAGGGGGTGGTGGTCGAGGGGGGGCATCCTGGCCTGACCGATGATGCTGCCCGTACAGAACGCCAGCTCTCCGATGCGCATTGGGCCGCGCGTTTTCGCCAACAGCCACTGGATGAGGTATTTGACGCCTGGTACCGCCAGCCGGTTTTTGCGTCGCTGGATACCTCGCAGCGCGCGGCGTTAGTCGCGTTACGGCGTCAGAACAACGGTGCATCGCTTGCCGCTATGCTGGAGGCGACATCGCTGGCTTGCCAGCCTGATTTGCGGGCTGCGCTGCACGCGTTACCTTTTTCAGTTCATTATTTATACGGTGAATTCGACAGTAAATTTTGCGCGCTGGCGACGCAAGTCACCCGCCACTGTCACGCCATTCCTGCCGCCGGGCACAACGCGCACCGGGAGAATCCCGTGGGTGTTGCCGCTGTCCTGGCGCGAATTCTGCGTTTTGAGATAAAGGACACACTATGATCTACCCAGAAGAAAGCATGCTCTACGCGCCGGTTAAATGGCGCGACTGTTCCGAAGGCTACACGGATATTCGTTACCACAAGTCTGCTGACGGCATCGCCAAAATCACCATTAACCGCCCGCAGGTGCGTAACGCATTCCGCCCGCTGACGGTGAAAGAGATGATCCAGGCGCTGTCTGATGCCCGTTACGACGACAACATCGGGGTGATCATTCTCACCGGGGAAGGCGAGAAAGCCTTCTGCGCGGGCGGCGATCAAAAAGTGCGCGGTGATTACGGCGGCTATCAGGATGACTCCGGTGTACACCATCTCAACGTGCTCGACTTCCAGCGCCAGATCCGTACCTGTCCGAAACCGGTTGTTGCCATGGTTGCGGGTTATTCCATTGGCGGTGGTCATGTACTGCATATGATGTGCGATCTGACCATTGCCGCGGAAAACGCTATCTTTGGCCAGACTGGCCCGAAAGTCGGATCGTTTGATGGCGGCTGGGGCGCGTCTTATATGGCGCGCATCGTCGGGCAGAAAAAGGCCCGCGAAATCTGGTTCCTGTGCCGTCAATACGATGCGCAGCAGGCGCTGGATATGGGGCTCGTTAACACCGTTGTGCCGGTTGCCGAACTGGAAAAAGAGACCGTTCGCTGGTGCCGTGAAATGCTGCAAAACAGCCCGATGGCGCTGCGCTGCCTGAAAGCGGCTCTGAATGCGGACTGCGATGGCCAGGCCGGGCTGCAGGAGTTGGCCGGTAACGCCACCATGCTGTTCTATATGACTGAAGAAGGGCAGGAAGGTCGCAACGCGTTTAACCAGAAACGCCAGCCTGACTTCAGTAAATTCAAACGGAATCCATAATGCGCCAGGCGCAGGTTTACCGCTGGCAGCTCCCCCTCGACGCGGGCGTGGTGTTGCGGGATCGGCGGCTAAAAACCCGCGACGGCCTGTTTGTCCATTTGCAGGACGCAGGATGTGAAGGATGGGGGGAGATCTCCCCTCTGCCGGGCTTTAGTCAGGAAACGCTGGATGAGGCGCAGCAGGCTGTTGTCGCCTGGGCCCGCGCCTGGTCTGAGGGGCAGTTATTGCCGTTGCCGGAACTGCCTTCGGCGGCCTTTGGCCTCAGTTGCGCACTGGCGGAGCTGCAAAACACCCTGCCGCAAGCAGCGGATTACCGCGCGGCGATGCTGTGCGCAGGCGATCCGGACGATCTGTTTGCCACACTCGCTGCGTTGCCCGGCGAGAAAGTGGCGAAAGTGAAGGTCGGATTATATGAGGCGGTACGTGACGGTATGGTTGTTAACCTGCTGCTGGAGTCGATTGACGATTTGCATTTGCGGCTGGATGCCAACCGTGCCTGGACGCCATTGAAAGCGCAGCAGTTCGCGAAATATGTGAATCCGGACTACCGCTCGCGTATCGCATTTCTTGAAGAACCGTGTAAAACCCGTGAGGATTCACTGGCCTTTGCCCGCGAGACGGGGATCACCATTGCCTGGGATGAAAGCCTGCGTGATGAGGATTTTCGTTTTGAAGCGCAGGAAGGTGTCGGGGCTGTGGTGATCAAGCCGACGCTCACCGGCAGTTTGCAGAAAGTACAGCAGCAGGTGGCTGCGGCGAAAGCGCTCGGGTTGACGGTGGTGATCAGTTCTTCGATCGAATCGAGTCTTGGTCTGACGCAACTGGCGCGTATCGCCGCCTGGCTCACGCCAGGGACCCTTCCGGGGCTGTATACGCTGCATTTGATGAAAGCGCAGCTGCTGCGCCGCTGGCCGGACAGTGATTTGCCCTGTTTGCAGATGGATGTACTGGAACCGTTATTATGATGTTTATTGATTGGCCCTGGCGGCACTGGCGCAGTACGCGCGGTGAGCAGGTGGCAATCCGGCTTAACCAGCAAACCCTGACCTGGCGCGCGTTGTGCGCTCGTGTGGATGCGCTGGCCAGCGGTTTTGCCCGTCAGGGGGTGAAAGAGGGCGACGGCGTGATGCTGCGCGCCCGCAATCACCCGCATACCTTACTGGCCTGGCTGGCGTTATTGCAGTGTGGCGCGCGGGTGTTGCCGGTCAACCCTCAGCTTCCCGCGCCATTGCTGGCCACGCTGTTACCGCAGTTAACGCTGCGGTTTATCCTGGATGTGGATGGACAGGAGGCGGTGAGCGAGCTGACCGCGCTGGTTCAGCATACGGCGGAGGGGGAGTACGCTGTAGCATGGCAGCCGCAGCGGCTGGCGTCGATGACGCTGACATCCGGTTCGACAGGTTTACCGAAAGCGGCGGTACATACCTGCGCCGCGCATCTTGCCAGTGCTGAAGGCGTACTCTCGCTGATCCCCTTTGCACCTGAAGATGACTGGCTACTCTCGTTGCCGCTGTTTCATGTGTCCGGGCAGGGCATTTTGTGGCGCTGGTTGTTGGCCGGGGCGCGTATTACCGTGCGCGACAAATTGCCGCTGGCGCAGGCACTGGTCGGTTGCACGCATGCCTCACTGGTTCCGACACAGCTGTGGCGTTTATTGAATGACAACACGCCAGTGGCGCTGAAAGCCGTTCTGCTCGGCGGTGCCGCCATTCCGGTTGCGCTGACGCAGCAGGCGCGCGAACGGGGGATCCGTAGCTGGTGCGGCTACGGCCTGACTGAATTTGCCTCTACTGTCTGCGCGAAAGAGGCCGACGGCGCACCGGATGTGGGCGAGGCCTTGCCGGGGCGGCAAGTGAAAATTGTTGATGATGAAGTGTGGTTGCGGGCTGAGAGTATGGCGGCAGGTTACTGGTGCAACGGGGAGCTGTTGCCGCTCGCTAATCACGAAGGCTGGTTTGCGACTCGCGATCGCGGTGCGCTGAAAGCGGGTCGTCTGACCATTCTGGGTCGGCTCGATAACCTCTTTTTCAGCGGCGGTGAAGGCATTCAACCGGAAGATGTGGAGCGGGTGATTGCCACCCACGCCGGGGTGCGGCAGGTGCTGGTGGTGCCAGTGGAGGATGCCGAGTTCGGTCAGCGCCCGGTTGCGGTCGTGGAGTGTGACGACGACACCGATATCAGCAAGTTTGCTGGCTGGGTAGCGGATAAACTGGCCCGGTTCCAGCAGCCGGTTCACTGGCTGGCGTTGCCAGAAGCGCTTAAAAATGGCGGGATTAAAATCTCCCGACGGGCATTACAGCAGTGGGTCAATGCCAGGTTGAAGGGCTGAATAAGGCCAAGGCAGACTTGCAGGTTGCGGCCTGCCATCTGGCACAGGATTAAAGTAACCCTTTCATCTTCAGCGTCAAGCGGGTTGCCTCATTCAGGTCATAGCGATGCAGATCCGCCGGTGCGACCCAGGTGTAAGCCTGAAACTCTTCATTAATTTCAATTTCACGGTTAGCGCTCACGCAATCAAAGATCAGGTAAATCATATAGATTTGTTCTGTGCTGCCATCGGGGTAGGTTTTTAGCCGCACATCGTCGCGAAATGTCCACGGTGTTATCTGGCTCAGTTGCAGTTTATCGCCCAGCTCTTCGCGAATCTCACGGCGCAGCGCCTCTTCTATCCGCTCTCCCGGTTCAACACCGCCGCCAGATAAGGCCCACTGGCCAGGAAAAACGCCCCGGTCATTGGCCATTTTGCATAACAGGTAAGCACCGTCGTTCTGAATAAGAGGGCAGACGATTGTCCGTTGTCGCATGGCTTTTCCTTAAGAGTCATTGATTCCGTGTTGATTGTTATAGCATCAGAGAGCGAAGAAAAATTGACGCTGGCTATAGTTCAGGCTTTTTTTATTCATTCTTCTGGCATAAAAATAGGCGTACAATCAGGAGCTTTTGGGCATTGGCCCGTTATGTGCGGAAAAAATCAGAAATGAAAAACGTTGCTTTATTAGGTTTAGCCAGCCTGTTGCTGGTATCGGCCGGCGCGCAGGCTGTTAGCCTGAGCGGTCAGATTGGTAAGGATTACACCAATCTGGGCTTTGGTTTTGGTACTGAAACAAGTGGTATTGCAGTCAGTGGTAACTGGGCGCACAGCGAAGACGATGGCGACATTGCCGGTCTGGGGCTGGGGTACAACATTCCGCTGGGTCCGTTCCTCGGCACCGTGGGCGGCAAAGGCGTTTACCTGAACCCGAACGCAGGTAGCGAAGGCTACGCTATCGCGGTGGGCGGTGGTCTGCAATGGCAAATTGCCAGCAGCTTCAGCATCTTTGGCGAGTATTACTACTCACCGGATTCGCTCTCCAGCGGCGTTAAAGAGTACCAGGAAGCCAACGCAGGCGCGCGCTACACCATTATGCGTCCGCTGACCGTGGAAGCGGGTTATCGTTACATCGACATGACCGGCAAAGAAGGGCGTCGTGATAACGCCGTTGCCGATGGTCCTTATGTGGGTGTGAGCGCGAGCTTCTAATCTCCCGGCGCGGCGTTCGTCCGCGCCCGTTTCTTTCCTCTTTCGCTCTACGCATGCGCTATAGTGTTTCAACCTCTATTACAGGAGTTAATGATGTTAAACGTAGAGATGCTGTCTACCGGCGATGAAGTACTACACGGGCAGATTGTGGACACCAATGCCGCGTGGCTGGCGGATTTTTTCTTTAATCAGGGATTGCCGTTAGCGCGCCGTAACACGGTGGGTGATAACCTCGAAGATTTGGTCGCCATTCTGCGCGAACGTAGTGAGCATGCGGATGTGCTGATCGTCAATGGCGGGTTGGGGCCAACCAGTGATGATCTGAGCGCACTGGCGGCGGCGACCGCAAAGGGCGAATCATTAGTGCTGCATGACGCGTGGCTGACGCACATGGAGCGCTTTTTTAACGAGCGCGGCCGCGTTATGGCGCCGAGCAACCGTAAACAGGCAGAAATTCCGGCCAGCGCGGAGCTGGTGGATAACCCTGTGGGTACTGCCTGCGGCTTTGCCATCCAACTGAACCGTTGCCTGATGTTCTTTACCCCGGGCGTGCCCTCTGAATTTAAAGTTATGGTTGAACGCGAAATCCTGCCGCGCCTGCGCACACGGTTTACACTGCCGGAGCCGCCGGTATGCCTGCGTTTGACCACCTTCGGTCGTTCGGAAAGCGATCTGGCACAAAGCCTGGCGCACCTCGAACTGCCACCGGGCGTTGTAATGGGGTATCGCTCATCCATGCCGATCATCGAGCTGAAACTGACCGGCCCGGCGGAGCACCGTGCGGCAATGGAAGCGGTGTGGCCGGACGTTAAACGCGTGGCGGGCGAGAGCCTTATTTTTGAAGGGACAGTCGGTTTGCCGGCGGTACTTGCTGCGCGCCTGCGCGAGCGCCAGTTGAGCCTGACCCTGAGCGAACAGTTCACCAGCGGGCTGGTGGCGTTACAACTTTCCCGCGCGGGGGCTCCGCTGCTGGTCAGCGAAGTGTTGCCCTCACAGGCGGAAGAGCTGGCACAAAGCGCACGCTGGACGACGGAGCTGCGCAACCGCCATCTTGCCGGACTGGCGTTGACCGTCACCGGGCTTGAAGACGATCACCTGAATTTTGCATTGGCGACACCGGACGGTACGCGCGCGTTGCGCGTGAAGTTCAACACCAACCGTCACGGTCTGGAGGTTCGCCAGGAAGTGTGCGCCATGATGGCGCTGAACATCCTGCGCCGCTGGCTTGAGGGCAAAGACATCGCCAGCGATCACGGCTGGATCAATGTCGTCGAGTCGCTGTATGTCGAGTAAACAGGATACCGGGCACAAGCCCGGTATCCTCGGTACATCAGATTAAGGCCTGCGCCAGCAGGGTAATGGGATGTTCACAGCGTTTGCTGGTGGACATCTCAATCTGCCATTTGCAGGTTTCACAATCCGTCACCACCAGGTCTGCGCCGCTGGCTTCGATTTGTTCAAACAGCGGCGCACCAATGGCCTGAGAGGTGGGGTAGTTTTCGCTTTTAAACCCGTACGTACCGGCAATACCGCAGCAGCGGGAATCCAGTACCGTCAGCTCCAGTCCCGGAATGCGGCGTAACAGATCCAATGTGTAGTGCGTCCAGCCCATTTTTTCCATATGGCACGGCGTGTGATACACCACTTTCAGCGGGGTGGTTTTCAGACTCAGGGATCGCCCCTCATCCAGCATGCGCCAGATCCACCGGGTCGCTAAATCGATATGCGCGCGCAGATGGCTGTTGTCGATATCCAGCAGATGTGGATACTCATCACGCAGCGTAAACGCGCAGGTAGACGATGTGGCAATCACCGGTAAACCTTGTGTGCCAATTGCCTGCTCCAGTGACGTAACGTTAAATTGCGCCTGTTTTTTGGCCTTGTCGAAAAAGCCGTTCGCGATCAGCGGGACGCCGCAGCATTTTTCCCGTTCCAGCAGTTGTACGCCGATGCCCATATTGTTCAGCACCCGCAGCAAATCTTTACCCAGTTGCGGGTGGTTGTAGTTGACGTAGCAGCCGTGGAAAAACGCCACCTGTTGCGGAAAGGCGCGCTGCTTGTCGACAACGCTGCGATACCAGCGGCGGAAAGTGCCGTGTGAGTACTTCGGCAGCGTCCGGTGGTGATCAATTTTCAGCGCTTTATCCAGCAACTGGCGTACCGGTTTGAGCGACGTTGCTGTGTTGACCAACGGCGCCATGGGCGTGGAAAGTGTCCCCATCAGGTCGGTGTGGCTCAGGATCGCGTTACGGATTGAGAGCTGTTTCGGTGCATGTTGCGCGCGGGCGCGCTGAATGATATCACCAATTTTTACACCGGACGGGCAGGCTGTCTCACAGCGTTTGCAGTTGGTGCAATACTTCAGCGCTTCGTCATACAGTGCGGCATCTTTCAGACGCAGCCGTTCACCATCCGGGCCTGCCTGTTTCGGCCCGGGGTAGGCAGGGTTGACCCGGCTGACCGGGCAGACGGTGGTGCAGACCGTGCATTTGATACAGCTTTCAAACTGGGTGGTGCTCATTGTTCGCCTCCCTGTGCGGCTATCTGCTGTGCGGCATGCAGTGCAGTGACGGCGCAAACGCCCCCGCCACACCCCTGGGCGATGGCGTCAAATCCGCCTAACACCGAACCGACAACATACAGATTGTTGATGGCTTTTCCCTGACGCAAGGCGTGGAGTTGTGCGTCGGTTTGTACGCCAAATTGTTGCCACGGTTGAGTCTCGAAAATATCGTCCCGATACCAGTCGCTGCGTTTGTCGCATTGCAGGACATCCAGGTCAAACACCGCTTCCCGCACGCGGTCACGATCGGCGATCAAGCCATTACTGAAAAAGCTGCCGCTGGCGAGCACCACATGGCGTGCGCGTAACGGGATATCTTCATGTTTGCGGGTCCACAACTGCGTAACACGGTCATTCTGGATATCGGCGTGGAGCACTTCGTCGCCGGGCATCCAGCTTCCGCCACTGTGGATAAACCGTTGTTGCAGCAAAAATTGCATGCGCATGCCCGGTACCGATGGCGGCAGCGTCGGCAGTAAGTGCAGCGGGCACGCCAGTTGTTGGTTAAGCTGCGTAAATACGCTGCTGTCCGTCAGACCAAAACAGGCGGGCAGGTATAACACGTCGTACTGTTGACTCAGCGGGTGCAGTGCGTCATAGAGGGCGGCAAAGTGTTCCGGTGCATCCAGGTGGCGGGCAATGTTCACCGCACGAAATTCACTGGGGTTATCACGCAGTGTGTCGAGCACCGGCAACTCTATTTCTTCTGCATGCGCGTCGATGCCGCGTTTACGCAATGAGGCAGCGGCAAGCTGCGGCTGAAAGTCCGGGAAACCACTGATGCCAATCACGCCGGTGCGCTGGCTGACGTCGGGTTTTAGCGGCACTTCCGCCGGGCTCAGCCAGGCCCGGCGAAACGAACCTAATGGGGTAACCCGCAGGTGCGGCGTATCGACATCACCCTGTAACGCCAGCCCGCAGTCGGCCAGCAGCGTTTGGGTTTGCTGCGCATAGTGGCGCACGCGTTCTGCGCCCAGCAGGGCATAGGGATGGGCGGGATGGTGCTGCGCCAGCAGGGCGATGGCGCTGTTCAGGTCACGAACAGGCTGGCCATCTGGCAAATGGGAGAGCAGATCCAGAGAGCCGGAGGAGAAACCCAGCGCGCTCTGTCCGCGGCTGACAATGGCACAGCGCTGCCCGTTTTCACTCAGGCGAATACCGCATAACAGGCCAGCAAGTCCGCCGCCGATAATAACCGTATCAAATCTCATCATCCGTCTCCTTTTCCAGCCCGCACAATCCCTGATAAACCCAACGTGTAAACTCGCTTTCCCTCAGCGCATCGCCCCAGGCGACGGGTTTCACGCCTTTCCAGCGCTCATTGAGGAAATCCGCCAGTTGCGTCAGGGACTCGCTCTCGGTGGTGACATGCAGGCGGTTAAGCAACCCCGCGGCGCGACAGGCGCACAGCTCGCCCTGGCAGGTACCCATTCCCACACGGGTACGGCGGCGCAAATCGAGGAGCGAATGGACATTCAGATTTTCTACCGCATATTGCACTTCGCCGGCGGTCACGGCTTCACATTCGCAGACCAGACTGCGGTTATGCCTGTCGCTGCCAAGCCAGGCGGGGGTGCGGTCGCCATGGCGATATACCGCTGAACCGCGTAACGGTGTGGGCAGCGAGATAATTTTTCGCAGTGCCTGCTCTGTGGGCTCTTTAGAGCCAGGCAGCGGTGCGCTGGCGGTGGTGCAGACAGCGCTGTGATTGAGCTTGCGGCATACTGCATCGGTCGCCCACTCCGCCATCAGGCGGTAGGTCATCAGTTTGCCGCCGGTAATGGTGATAAACCCTTCCAGCCCGTCACGCTGTGCGTGATCGAGCAGTACAATTCCCCGGCTGACGTTACGCCCGCTGGGGTCATCATCACTGGCCACCAGCGGACGTACACCGGCATAGGCGCGCAAAATGCGTGTTTGTGCCATCACGGGGGCGAGTTTTTCCCCTTCGCGCAGCAGAATATCCACCTCTTGCGGCGTGACGCGGGTATTGTCGATATCGTTGTAATCAATATGCGTTGAGGTGGTGCCTATCAGCGAGATGGTATCGCCCGGCACCAGAATATCGGCATCGGCAGGTTTCCGGCAGCGGTTGATAACGTGCTGGTTGATGCGGTGGTCGAGGATTAACAGCGCACCTTTGGCCGGAAACATGCGAATGCGCAGATCAGCATATTCTGCTATGCGCTGTCCCCAGATCCCGGCGGCGTTGACCACAACAGACGCATGAAGCTCCAGAGTTTCACCGCTGGTGGCATGGCGGATGCGCACGCCGCTGACGGTTTCACCGTTGCGGATAAGTCCGCATACCTCATGTCCAGTCAGGATCTTCGCGCCGTGTTCGCGTGCATCCAGCATATTGCTCGCTGTCAGGCGGAACGGATCGACCGTACCGTCAGGCACCCGTACCGCGCCAGTCAGCGTCGGGTTAACGCTGGGTTCCATACGCCGGGCTTCCTGCGGAGAAATAGCCTGCGCCGGAATACCGGCCTGCAGGCAGGCGTCGATAAACTGACCCTGATACACCAAATCATCTTCCGGCAGGGTAATAAACAGGCCATCGGTGGGTTCAATGCAGTGGCGGGCAATGCGTTTCAGGATCTGGTTTTCGGCGATACACTCCCGCGCCGATTCATTGTCGGTCACCGCATAGCGTGCGCCGCTGTGCAGCAAACCATGGTTGCGCCCGGTCGCGCCGGTGGCGATATCGTGGCGCTCGAGCAGCACTGCGCGCAGGCCGCGCAGGGCGCAATCGCGGGCGATGCCGGCGCCCGTCGCGCCGCCGCCAATAATGATCACATCGTAGTCACTGGAGTTGCGCATGTTCGCGTCCTTCTGTTCGACGTTCTTTAACGACCATTTAGCCATACTCTTGCTGTGGTTTGTTTGATATCGCGCATATTCGAGCAAAAAACGAAAGTGCAGTGCGCTTTTATGCGTGAATGGAGATGCCTGTCATATTTCTGTAACATTATGTGCGACAACTCACCCTCTCTGATTAAAACTTTCAATACAATTCGCCGCGACTAACTGAGGTTATGTTCGTTTTCACTCATTGATGACAGGCATCATGAGTTCACCGCGCCACGGAGGCCGTTATGTTGAGCATTTTTAAACCTGCCACCCATCAGTCGCGTCTGCCCGCAGAGCAGATCGACCCGACCTACCGTCGTTTACGCTGGTAGATATTTCTGGGGATTTTCTTTGGTTACGCCGCCTATTACCTGGTGCGTAAAAACTTTGCGCTGGCGATGCCGTATCTGGTTGAGCAGGGGTTTTCGCGTGGAGATTTAGGCTTTGCGTTGTCGGGCATTTCAATCGCCTATGGTTTTTCAAAATTCATTATGGGCTCGGTGTCTGACCGTTCGAACCCGCGTGTTTTTCTTCCTGCCGGGTTGATTCTGGCGGCGGCGGTGATGCTGTTTATGGGGTTTGTGCCCTGGGCAACCTCCAGCATCGCCATCATGTTCGTGCTGTTGTTCCTGTGTGGTTGGTTCCAGGGCATGGGGTGGCCGCCGTGCGGACGCACCATGGTGCACTGGTGGTCGCAGAAAGAGCGTGGCGGTATCGTTTCGGTATGGAACTGCGCGCATGATTATTGTGATGATCGGCGAGAAACGCCACCATGCTGACGTGCTTGCGCGTCGCCAGTAAGAAAGGAGCCATGATGAAAAGCACCTTCACCCGTATGACCACCGGTTTGTTGCTGGCGGGATTTGCATCCTGCCAGGCGTTGGCGGCAGAGCAAATCGTTATTGCCCATCGCGGCGCCAGCGGCTATTTACCGGAACACACCCTGCCGGCGAAAGCGATGGCCTATGCGCAGGGCGCGGATTATCTGGAGCAGGATCTGGTGATGACCAAAGATGACCATCTGGTTGTCCTGCACGATCATTATCTCGATCGCGTCACGGATGTGGCGGAGCGCTTCCCGGATCGCGCCCGTAAAGATGGCCGTTTTTACGCCATCGACTTTACGTTGGATGAGATCCGCTCGCTGAAATTTACTGAAGGCTTTGAGCTGGAGAAGGGAAAAAAAGTGCAGGTTTTCCCGGGGCGCTTCCCGATGGGCAAATCCGATTTCCGTATTCATACCTTTGAAGAGGAGATTGAGTTTGTACAGGGGTTGAATCACTCCACCGGTAAAAACATTGGCATCTACCCGGAAATCAAAGCGCCATGGTTCCACCACCAGGAAGGGAAAGACATTGCCGCGAAGACGCTGGACGTGCTGAAAAAGTACGGCTACACCAGCAAGCAGGACAAGGTGTATCTGCAATGCTTTGATGCCAATGAACTGAAGCGTATTAAGCATGAACTGGAGCCGAAGAGGGGGATGGATCTCAATCTGGTGCAGTTGATTGCGTATACCGACTGGAAAGAGACGCAGGAGAAGCAGTCAGACGGTCAATGGGTGAACTACAGCTACGACTGGATGTTTACACCCGGTGCGATGAAACAGATTGCGCAGTACGCCGACGGGATTGGTCCTGACTATCATATGCTGGTGGCAAAGGGCTCAACGCCAGGGCACGTTACGCTGACGGCGATGGTGAAAGAGGCGCATGCCAGCCATTTGCAAGTGCATCCGTTCACTGTTCGTGCAGATAAACTGCCGGATTATGCCAGCAATGTGGACCAGCTGTATGAGGTGTTGTATCGCCAGGCGGGCGTTGACGGCGTATTTACCGATTTCCCCGATAAAGCCGTGCAGTTTCTTCATCGACAACCCTAAACAAAAAAAGGCCTGAAAAGGCCTTTTTTTATAACGCGGATTTTGCGCTGATCTGGTTTACATCTCGATTTCGATATCGCCTTTTGCCCGGCAGCAGCAGGGCAAAATTTCCCCGTCGTTGATAAAGGCCAGCGGTTCAGCAATCCAGTCCACCTGGCCTGCCACCAACCGACAGCGGCAGGAGCCGCAGTAGCCTTCGCGGCACTGGTACTCCACTTCAACCTGCTGTGATTCCAGCGCCACCAGCAAAGAGGGGTGTTCATCCCGGCACAGCACTTGTGTGCCGGAAAGGCGCAGCGTTATGCGGCTCATCATCAGAGCTGGAAGTTGCTCAAATCGTCAGTATCGACTTCAGCGTCGATCTGACCAACGAGGTAGGAGCTGACTTCCACTTCCTGCGGCGCAACCTGCACGTTATCGGACACCAGCCAGGTGTTGATCCACGGAATCGGGTTGGAGCGGGTCTGGAACGGTAAATCGAGGCCCACCGCCTGCATACGGATGTTGGTGATGTACTCGACGTACTGGCAGAGAATGTCTTTGTTCAGGCCGATCATCGAGCCGCCCTGGAACAGATATTCCGCCCACTCTTTTTCCTGTAATGCCGCCTGCACGAACAGGTCATAGCACTCTTGTTTGCACTCTTGCGCAATCTCCGCCATTTCCGGATCGTCTGCGCCGGAACGCAGCAAGTTCAGCATATGCTGGGTACCGGTCAGGTGCAGTGCTTCATCACGGGCGATCAGCCGGATGATTTTTGCATTGCCTTCCATCAGTTCGCGTTCGGCAAAGGCGAAGGAGCAGGCGAAGCTGACATAGAAGCGAATCGCCTCCAGCGCGTTGACGCTCATCAGGCACAGATAAAGTTTCTTTTTCAACTCGCGCAGGTTCACGGTGACGGTTTTACCGTTTACGGTGTGCGTGCCTTCGCCCAGCAAGTGCCAGTAGCTGGTCATCTCAATCAGATCATCATAAAAGTGCGAAATGCCTTCCGCGCGCTTGAGGATCTGCTCGTTAGTGACGATATCGTCAAACACCACCGCCGGATCGTTAACGATATTGCGGATGATGTGGGTGTAAGAGCGCGAGTGTATCGTTTCTGAGAACGCCCAGGTTTCTACCCAGGTTTCCAGTTCCGGAATGGAAATCAGCGGCAGCAGTGCGACGTTCGGACTGCGGCCCTGAATGGAGTCCAGCAATGTCTGGTATTTCAGATTACTGAGGAAGATATGTTTTTCATGTTCCGGCAGCGCCTGGAAGTCGATGCGATCGCGGGAAACGTCCACTTCTTCCGGACGCCAGAAGAAGGAAAGTTGCTTTTCAATCAGCTTTTCGAAGATGTCATATTTTTGCTGATCGTAGCGCGCCACGTTAACCGGCTGGCCAAAGAACATCGGCTCCTGCAGCTGATCGTTTTTCGTCTGTGAAAAAGTGGTGTATACCATTGAATGTGAGTCCTGTCTTGCGAAAGAAAAGGGCGGGTTTCCCCGCCCCTTCGTTAGATCTTACATGCGCCGCTTTCGCAGCCATCATCCTGGATGGAAGGCGCCAGGTCATCCTGGGCATCTTCTGCACCATCGCGGGTGTTCTGATAATACAGCGTCTTCACACCAAATTTGTAGGCGGTGAGCAGGTCTTTCAGCAATTGCTGCATCGGCACTTTACCCGACGGGAAACGAGACGGATCGTAGTTGGTGTTTGCTGAAATCGACTGGTCGATAAATTTCTGCATGATGCCAACCAGTTGCAGGTAGCCGTCATTGTTCGGCATTTCCCACAGCAGCTCATAGGCCGTGCTCAGTTTTTCGTAGTCCGGCACAACCTGACGCAGGATCCCGTCTTTCGACGCTTTGATGCTCACATGACCACGCGGCGGCTCAATGCCGTTGGTGGCGTTGGAGATCTGCGACGACGTTTCTGACGGCATCAGCGCGGAGAGCGTGGAGTTACGCAGGCCGTGCGTTTTGATTGATTCACGAAGCGCTTCCCAATCGTAATGCAGCGGCTCGTTGGTAATACCGTCGAGATCTTTCTTGTAGGTATCGATCGGCAGAATACCCTGCGAGTAAGTCGTTTCGTTAAACCACGGGCATGCGCCTTGCTCTTTCGCCAGCTCGTTCGACGCTTTCAGCAACCAGTACTGAATGGCTTCAAAGGTCTGGTGCGTCAGGTTGTTGGCGCTGCCGTCGGAGTAACGTTTACCGTTTTTCGCCAGCCAGTAAGCAAAGTTAATGACGCCAATGCCCAGCGTACGACGGCCCATCGCACCGCGTTTTGCTGCGGGGATCGGGTAATCCTGATAATCAAGCAGGGCATCCAGTGCACGGACAGCCAGTGTCGCCAGCTCTTCCAGCTCATCGAGGTTTTTAATCGCCCCGAGGTTAAACGCGGAAAGCGTACAGAGCGCGATTTCACCGCTCTCGTCGTTGACGTCGTCCAGCGGCTTGGTCGGCAGCGCGATTTCCAGGCACAGGTTCGACTGACGGACCGGTGCCACCATCGGATCGAACGGGCTATGCGTATTGCAGTGGTCCACGTTCTGAATGTAGATACGGCCGGTAGAGGCGCGTTCCTGCATCATCAGCGAGAAGAGATCAACGGCTTTCACGCGTTGTTTGCGGATGCTGTCGTCTTTTTCGTATTTCGTGTACAGACGTTCAAATTCGTCCTGATCGGCAAAGAATGCATCGTACAAGCCCGGGACGTCGGACGGGCTGAACAGGGTAATCTCTTCCCCTTTCAGCAGGCGGGTGTACATCAATTTGTTGATCTGCACGCCGTAGTCCATATGACGCACGCGGTTGCCTTCGACGCCGCGGTTGTTTTTCAGCACCAGCAGGCTTTCGACTTCCAGGTGCCACATGGGGTAGAACAGTGTAGCTGCACCGCCACGCACGCCGCCCTGAGAGCAGGATTTCACCGCAGTCTGGAAGTGCTTGTAGAACGGAATACAACCGGTGTGGAAAGCTTCGCCGCCACGGATCGGGCTACCCAGCGCACGGATGCGACCGGCGTTGATACCGATGCCGGCACGCTGGGAAACGTATTTCACAATCGCGCTGGAAGTGGCGTTAATGGAATCCAGGCTGTCGCCGCACTCGATCAGTACGCAAGAGCTGAACTGGCGGGTCGGGGTACGCACGCCGGACATGATCGGCGTCGGCAGCGAAATTTTAAACGTGGACACCGCGTCATAGAAGCGTTTCACATAGTCCAGACGGGTTTCACGCGGGTAGTTCGAGAACAGGCACGCCGCAACCAGAATATAGAGGAACTGCGCGCTCTCGTAGATCTCGCCGGTCACGCGGTTCTGCACCAGATACTTGCCTTCAAGCTGTTTTACCGCAGCATAGGAGAAGTTCATATCACGCCAGTGATCGATAAACCCATCCATCTGCTTGAACTCTTCTTCCGTGTAGTCTTCCAGCAGATGATGATCGTATTTGCCCAGTTCGACCATTTTTGTGACGTGATCAAACAGAGCCGGCGGTTCGAACTGACCGTAGGCTTTTTTACGCAGGTGGAAAATCGCCAGGCGCGCTGCCAGATATTGGTAATCCGGCGCGTCGCGGGAGATCAGGTCCGCGGCAGCTTTAATAATGGTTTCGTGAATGTCAGACGTTTTAATCCCATCATAGAACTGAATGTGCGAACGCAGCTCGACCTGCGAGATGGAGACGTTATGCAGCCCTTCAGCCGCCCAATCCAGCACCCGATGAATTTTGTCGAGATTGATGCGCTCTGTGCCACCGTCACGCTTTGTCACCAGCAGACTCTGATTCATGTGATTACCTGTCCGTGAAATAAAAGTATCCCCCCTTTATCCACAATCAGACGCTGTGACTAACTCTGTGGATAAATACTAGATATAGGGGGTTTGCGATAAGAAAAACGCTATATGGTGAGTATTCTAGTAAGGATTCTTTTCAGTACAAGAGTTGATTTTGAGGTTAAATTGAGGTTGCGAAAGCGTAATAATCGCTAAGTCCTCGTGCCGTAAGGCCTGGCGGGGATGTCAATATTTCTCAAAAAAAAATGAATTTTTGATCAAGTGCTGATTTCTTCATCGGGAATAGCAACTGCGCAGTTTGACACTGCGCAATCTTTATAACTTTAACTGATGACCTTAGTCGTTTTTTGCTGTTGTATGTAACATGTAATTAACATCAACGCCTGGCCCTAAGGTAAATTTATCCAGCAACGGATTATAGTGTAACCCGGTGATGTGACGCTCTTTTAACACGGTGCCATCAACCCAGGTGAGCAGCTCGGCAGGTTTGATGAATTTTTTCACATCGTGTGTGCCTTTCGGCACCATTCGCAGCACATATTCCGCACCGACCACCGCCATCAGCCAGGCTTTACCGTTGCGGTTAATGGTAGAAAAGAACACATGGCCGCCGGGTTTTACTAACTGCGCACAAGCTTTCACGACGGATTGCGGGTCCGGCACGTGCTCCAGCATCTCCATACAGGTAACGACGTCGTAATGTCCGGCGTGTTTTGCCGCATGTTCTTCGACGGTTTCCTGCACGTAGTTCACCTGAATACCTGATTCCAGCGCATGTAAGCGCGCGACCTGCAACGGTTCAAACCCCATATCCAGGCCGGTGACGTTGGCGCCTTCGCGCGCCATGCTCTCCGCCAGAATACCGCCACCGCAGCCTACATCCAGCACGTTTTTCCCAAACAGGCCATCCGCATGCCCGGCGATATAGTTCAGGCGCAGCGGGTTAATGCGGTGCAGGGGTTTAAACTCACCCTCTTTATCCCACCAGCGCGAGGCTACCGCTTCAAATTTGGCGATTTCAGCATGATCAACGTTCTGAGCGACCGACGATTTTTCGGCATTCATGGGGGCAATTACTCCTCTCAAAAGTAGACTGCCGAGTATATCAGGCCAACGGGATGAATAAACCTTTGCGCGGGTGTTATAGATTTACCTGTCTCAAAGCGGTTGTGTTATAATTTGCGACCTTTGAATCCGGGATACAGTAGAGGGATAGCGGTTAGATGAGCGACCTTGCGAGAGAAATTACACCGGTTAACATCGAGGAAGAGCTGAAAAGCTCCTATCTGGATTATGCGATGTCGGTCATTGTTGGCCGTGCGCTTCCTGACGTCCGAGATGGCTTAAAACCGGTTCACCGTCGCGTACTTTACGCCATGAACGTATTGGGCAATGACTGGAATAAAGCCTACAAAAAATCTGCCCGTGTCGTTGGTGACGTAATCGGTAAATACCATCCTCATGGTGATTCCGCGGTGTATGACACCATTGTCCGTATGGCGCAGCCATTCTCGCTGCGTTACATGCTGGTTGATGGTCAGGGTAACTTCGGTTCTATCGATGGTGACTCTGCGGCGGCGATGCGTTATACGGAAATCCGCCTGGCGAAGATCGCCCATGAATTGATGGCCGATCTGGAAAAAGAGACGGTAGATTACGTCGATAACTACGACGGTACCGAAAAAATTCCTGATGTAATGCCTACCAAGATCCCGAACCTGCTGGTTAACGGTTCTTCGGGTATTGCAGTCGGTATGGCGACCAACATTCCGCCACACAACCTGACGGAAGTGATCAACGGCTGTCTGGCCTATATCGACAACGAAGATATCAGCGTTGAAGGGCTGATGGAGCATATTCCGGGGCCGGACTTCCCAACCGCCGCCATTATTAATGGCCGTCGCGGCATTGAAGAGGCTTACCGCACCGGTCGCGGCAAAATCTATATTCGCGCCCGCGCAGAAGTGGAAACCGATGCGAAAAGCGGTCGTGAAACGATCATCGTTCACGAAATTCCGTATCAGGTGAACAAAGCGCGTCTGATCGAGAAGATCGCCGAGCTGGTAAAAGACAAACGCGTGGAAGGCATTAGCGCGCTGCGTGACGAGTCTGATAAAGACGGCATGCGCATCGTGATTGAAGTGAAGCGCGATGCGGTGGGTGAAGTGGTGCTGAATAACCTCTACTCCCAGACGCAACTGCAGGTCTCTTTCGGTATCAACATGGTTGCACTGCACCACGGTCAACCGAAGATCATGACGCTGAAAGAGATCCTGGCGGCGTTTGTTCGGCACCGCCGTGAAGTGGTGACGCGCCGTACGATTTTTGAACTGCGTAAAGCGCGCGATCGTGCGCATATCCTTGAAGCGCTGGCGGTTGCGCTGGCGAATATCGACCCGATCATTGAACTGATCCGTCGTGCGCCGACGCCGGCAGAAGCGAAAGCAGGCCTGATCGCACAGCCGTGGGATCTGGGCAATGTTGCCGCTATGTTGGAGCGCGCGGGTGATGACGCTGCGCGTCCGGAGTGGCTGGAACCGGAGTTCGGGATCCGCGACGGGAAATACTATCTGACCGAACAACAGGCCCAGGCAATTCTGGATCTGCGCTTGCAGAAACTTACCGGCCTTGAGCATGAAAAACTGCTCGAAGAGTACAAAGAGCTGCTGGAGCAGATCGCTGAACTGCTGCACATTCTCGGTAGCGCAGAGCGCCTGATGGAAGTGATCCGCGAAGAGCTTGAGCTGGTTCGTGAACAGTTTGGCGATGCGCGTCGCACGGAAATTACCGCTAATACCGCCGATATTAATATCGAAGACCTGATCAACCAGGAAGACGTTGTTGTCACGCTGTCGCATCAGGGCTATGTGAAATATCAGCCGCTGACCGATTACGAAGCTCAGCGTCGTGGTGGTAAAGGGAAATCCGCTGCGCGTATTAAAGAAGAAGACTTTATTGACCGCCTGCTGGTGGCCAACACCCACGATACGATCCTCTGCTTCTCCAGCCGTGGTCGTCTGTACTGGATGAAGGTTTACCAACTGCCGGAAGCGAGCCGTGGGGCACGTGGTCGTCCGATCGTTAACCTGCTGCCGCTGGAACCGAATGAACGTATTACGGCGATTCTGCCGGTACGCGAGTACGAAGAGGGCGTTAACGTCTTTATGGCAACCGCCAGCGGTACCGTGAAGAAAACGGCACTGACTGAATTCAGCCGTCCGCGTTCTGCTGGCATCATCGCCGTGAACCTGAACGAAGGCGACGAGCTGATTGGTGTGGATCTGACTTCGGGCAATGACGAAGTGATGCTGTTCTCTGCTGCCGGTAAAGTGGTGCGCTTTAAAGATAGTGCCGTTCGTGCAATGGGTCGTACGGCGACCGGCGTACGCGGCATTAAGCTGGCAGAAAACGACAGCGTCGTTTCGCTGATTGTTCCGCGCGGCGAAGGCGCAATTCTGACGGTGACGCAGAACGGTTACGGTAAACGTACGGCAGAAACCGAATACCCGACTAAGTCTCGTGGTACGCAGGGCGTGATTTCCATCAAGGTCACCGAGCGCAATGGCGCTGTGGTGGGCGCGGTGCAGGTTGATGACAGTGACCAGATCATGATGATTACTGATGCCGGTACGCTGGTGCGTACGCGCGTGTCTGAAATCAGCGTGGTGGGCCGTAATACCCAGGGCGTTATTCTGATCCGCACCGCGGAAGATGAAAACGTTGTGGGGCTGCAACGTGTGGCTGAGCCGGTGGACGACGAAGAGCTGGACTCCATCGACGGTAGCATAGCGGAAGGGGACGATGATATCGCGCCGGAAGCTGACACTGATGATGATGTCGCAGACGACGACGCCGAATAATGCGTTTCAAAGGGCCGGTTTCCGGCCCTTTTTCATGGCCGTTGCGGGCTTCGCGTTTTACCGCTACCTTAACCACACCCTTTTTTATCTTCCTTGTGGCGGAGTTTTTCCAGGTTGAAATACCTTGTCTCTTTTCGCAGTACCCTGAAAGTCTCCCGCTATTTGTTCAGGGCGCTGGCGCTATTGCTTTGGCTGTTGATTGCCTTTTTCTCCGTCTTCTACATTGTTAACGCTCTGCATGATAAAGAGTCCGAAATCCGCCAGGAGTTTAACTTAAGCTCCGATCAGGCGCAGCGCTATATCCAGCGTACCTCGGATGTGATGAAAGAGCTGAAGTATATTGCTGAAAATCGTCTGACGGCGGAAAACGGTATTCTCACTTCGCGTAACCGCGATGATAAAACCGATGTGCCGACATTCTCGCCGCTGTTCCCGGATTCCGACTGTTCGTCGATGGGCAATTCCTGGCGCGGCTCGCTGGAGTCGCTGGCCTGGTTTATGCGCTACTGGCGCGACAATTTCTCTGCGGCTTACGATCTCAACCGCGTATTTTTGATCGGTAGCGATAATCTCTGTATGGCTGACTTTGGTCTGCGGGATCTGCCCGTCGAGCGGGATGATACGCTGAAAAGCCTGCATGAACGCATTGTGAAATACCGTAATGCGCCGCAGGACGAACGCAGCAACAATGTCTACTGGATGAGCCAGGGGCCGCGTCCGGGTATTGGCTACTTTTATGCGCTGACGCCCGTCTATCTGGGGAATCGTCTGCAGGCGCTGTTGGGCACTGAGCAATCCATCCGCATGGAAAACTTCTTTACCCCAGGCAGTTTGCCAATGGGGGTCACGATTCTGGATGAAAGCGGGCACTCGCTGATTTCGCTCACCGGGCAGGATAACGGGATTTCGGCTGAGCCGCGCTGGATGCAGGAGCGCTCCTGGTTTGGTTATACCTCCGGTTTTCGCGAACTGATCCTGAAAAAGAGCTTGCCGCCCTCGTCGTTAAGCGTGGTCTACTCCGTGCCGGTTGATATGGTGCTGGAGCGGATTCGTATGCTGATCCTCAACGCCGTATTGCTCAACGTGCTGGTAGGCGTGGCGCTGTTTACCCTGGCGCGAATGTATGAACGGCGTATTTTTATTCCGGCGGAAAATGATGCGCAACGACTGGAAGAGCATGAGCAGTTCAACCGTAAGATTGTTGCCTCGGCACCGGTCGGCATCTGTATTCTGCGTACTCAGGATGGGACCAATATCCTGAGTAACGAGCTGGCGCATAACTATCTGAATATGCTGACGCATGAAGATCGGCAGCGGCTGACACAGATCATTTGCGGTCAGCAGGTCAACTTCGTTGATGTGTTGACCAGTAATAACACCAACCTGCAAATTAGCTTCGTCCACTCGCGTTATCGCAATGAAAACGTGGCGATTTGCGTGCTGGTGGACGTCTCTGCGCGCGTAAAAATGGAAGAATCGCTGCAGGAGATGGCGCAGGCGGCAGAACAGGCAAGCCAGTCGAAATCGATGTTCCTTGCGACGGTCAGCCATGAACTGCGCACACCGCTGTACGGCATTATTGGCAACCTTGACCTGCTGCAAACGAAAGAGTTGCCGAAAGGGGTCGACAGGCTGGTGACGGCAATGAATAACTCCTCCAGTCTGCTGTTGAAAATCATCAGCGATATTCTCGATTTCTCAAAAATTGAATCCGAGCAACTGAAGATTGAACCGCGCGAGTTTTCTCCTCGTGAAGTGATGAGTCATATCACCGCGAACTATTTGCCACTGGTCGTGCGTAAACAGCTCGGGCTGTACTGCTTTATCGAACCTGATGTTCCCGCAACGCTCAATGGCGATCCGATGCGTTTGCAACAGGTGATCTCTAACCTGTTGAGCAATGCCATCAAATTCACCGATATTGGCTGCATTATTTTGCATGTCCAGCGCGATGAGGATTACCTCAGCATTCGTGTACGTGATACCGGCGTCGGCATTCCTGGCAAAGAAGTGGTGCGGTTATTCGATCCCTTCTTCCAGGTCGGGACGGGTGTGCAGCGTAACTTTCAGGGGACCGGGCTGGGGCTGGCGATTTGCGAAAAGCTGATCAGCATGATGGATGGCGATATTTCGGTGGATACCGAACCTGGCATGGGTAGCCAGTTTACTATTCGTATTCCGCTGTATGGCAGCGTGGCTCCTGCGCCAGTGGAAGTGGATGGACTGGCTGATACCTGCTGCTGGCTGGCAGTGCGTAATGCGTCACTGTCCGGGTATCTGGAAACCTTGCTTAAGTGGCAAGGGATCAAGGTGAAACAGTATGACGGGCGGACGCTGGGCAACATGGATACGCTGATCACTGACGATGAGCTTTCCTCGCCATGGACCGGTCGCGCAGTGGTCATTTTCTGCCGTCGTCACATTGGCATTCCGCTGGAGCGTGCCCCGGGCGAATGGTTGCACAGCGTGGCATCGCCGCACGATCTGCTGGCGCTGTTGGGACGTATTTACCGCGTGCAGGTTGTTGAACCTCAGGCCAATGACGCCTTGCCGGAAGCGGTTATTGAAGCCGCGCGCAATGACGATATGATGATTCTGGTGGTGGACGATCATCCTATCAACCGGCGTTTGCTGGCCGATCAACTGGGTTCGCTGGGGTATCAGTGTAAAACCGCGAACGATGGCATCGATGCGCTGAATGTTCTGAGTAAAAACCATATCGACATCGTTCTGAGCGATGTCAACATGCCGAATATGGATGGTTACCGTCTGACGCAACGTATCCGGCAGCTTGGCCTGACGCTGCCAGTGATTGGTGTAACGGCCAATGCGCTGGCGGAAGAGAAGCAGCGTTGTCTGGAGTCGGGGATGGATAGCTGTCTGTCGAAACCGGTCACGCTGGATGTGATCAGACAAACACTGGCTGTGTATGCCGCGCGAGTCAGAAACAACCGTCGGTAAAGCGGATAAAAAGAACCCCGGCTTCTGCCGGGGTTTCGGGAATTACTCTTTTTCCGTTTGCGTCAGCGTGACGGAGGAGAGGTAGTTCAGCAGCGCAATATCGTTGTCCACGCCCAGTTTCATCATTGCGGATTTTTTCTGGCTACTGATGGTCTTGATACTGCGGTTCAGTTTTTTGGCGATTTCCGTTACCAGGAAACCTTCTGCAAACAGACGCAGTACTTCGCTCTCTTTTGGTGACAGACGTTTGTCGCCATAACCCCCGGCGCTGATTTTTTCCAGCAGGCGGGAAACGCTCTCCGGGGTGAATTTTTTCCCTTTTTGCAGCGCTGCGAGCGCTTTCGGCAGATCGGTTGGTGCGCCCTGTTTCAGCACGATGCCTTCAATGTCCAGATCCAGTACCGCGCTAAGGATCGCCGGGTTGTTATTCATGGTCAGCACAATAATCGACAACGTCGGGAAATGACGCTTAATGTATTTGATCAGCGTGATGCCATCACCGTACTTGTCACCCGGCATTGACAGATCGGTGATCAATACGTTTGCCTCAAGTTTCGGCAGGTTGTTGATGAGTGCTGTAGAGTCTTCAAATTCACCGACTACATTGACCCATTCGATTTGTTCGAGTGACTTACGAATACCGAACAGTACAATCGGATGGTCATCGGCAATAATTACGTTCATATTGTTCATGTATTAGGCTACCTTGCTACAGCAAGCTCTTGACGTAAGCGTCAATGTCGCTGATGTAATTTTCTATACCTGGAGCATCGGATTCACGAATTAATTGCTCCAGCGTTTCGCACAACTGCTTACCAGGTACCAGATTAAGCATGGCAAACACGCCTTTCAAGCGGTGTGCCGTCTGCGCCAGCGCAGCGAAATCGCTCAACGCCGACTCAGTATACAACCTCTTAACATCATCGGGTACTGTGTCAACAAACAGGGCGTAATAGCCGCTGGCGTGGAGTTCGGCGTTTTCGTCACCCCCCAAAGGCGACTCCGGTACATCTTCCTGCGCCAGTTGCTCCTCAATAAGCTGCAATATTGCTCCCTGCATTGCATTGCTCATATTAAAGTTGACGCGCAGCTGGCCAGGGCCAATTTTCCGCACGCCGACCTCATCATCGCTTAAAAGCAAGCCCGAGGCAGTAAGATTAGACGGATTATCTGTCAAAAAGAGATCATATTCTTGACTTGAAAGTCGTTCATCCGGGGAAATACAGCTTGCCCCCCAGTTTTCTAACTGACGAACGACAATATTGCGAATTTCAATCGAGGTAATATCAATCATCGCCACGACGTCATCGAGCAATTTTTCTTCGCTTTCTTCCTGCTGCGGACGGGCAGCCATTTTCACATGCAGTGAATAGCGGGTACCCAGATCTTCCCGTGCCTTGATATTCAAATGCCCACCCAGCTTTCTTGCCAGTTGATCGCATAGCCAGAAGGTGAGGGCGTTGGCTTTCCCGTACTGGTCGCCCTGGGTGGGATTCAGGAACGGGAAGTGCAGATTATCGATCTCACTGTTGCTCACTCCAACGCCGGTGTCGAGAATACGGAAAGTCAGACGATCGCCCGCTGACTCGTCCATACTCACTTCCAGGGTGATTTTGCCCATCTGTGTGGTTGTTACTGCATATTGGATCAGCAGCAGCAATATCCGACGTAGCGCATCACGGTCACCGTGGCGTTCTTCGTTCGCCGGAAGATGGTTGTTAATCAGCAACTGCAGGCCTTTGCGCTTGATAGCCGGCAGCACCTCCGGCACTACTTCATCGATCAGATCCTGGATGGAAAACTGGGTGGACGAGCCTTTCCAGCTATCGCTTTCCAGCATGTTTGCCAGTTGGATCTCATCAACCAGTTGCACCAGCCTGTCGGCGTGATCCGCCAACGTATTGCCTTCCTGGGTTTGTAATGTGGCGGCTTCGCTGGCCAACGTTTTCACCGGCAGTTTCAGCGCATCGGCGAGGTTGTTCATAAAGATGGCGCGGCCCTGCTGGTTTTTTTCATACAGACGCTGCGCTTGTTTCAGCTTTTTATTGACCAGTACTTCTCTGTCCTGGTCGCGAATAATAAAGATCTGAGTGCGCGAGGCAACCTGGCTGCGGAACTGACGGATCTCGTACAACTCATTATTTATCGTCGCCTGAATCACGCCTTGATGCTGGTCCGCCATGGCGGTGATGTTTTGTAGATTCAGGTGCGGTAATAGATGGTCCGCAATCTTATTACTCAACACCGTGCGGTTCGCTTCCAGATCATGGACCAGCAGACCAAGCGGCAGCAATGAAACGATCTCTTCATTAAAGGCACGCATCACGCGCAGCTCATTACTCGTACCGGCAGGTGCCAGCGTGTCGTTTTTGCGCCCCGATTGATGGCGGAAGGTGGTGAAGCCAAACAGCGCAAGTGCAAGCAGACCGATATTCATCAGTAATGGCAACAAGATATTTTGCAGGGTATCAAGCAGAAGTGTGCCAAACGGCACCTGCCAAATCAGCCGCAACCCAGTACCGTTAAGCGAAGAGGAGATCTCAATTTTAGCGCTGTTAAAATTGACCGAGGCACTGTCGGCGGCATCTTTATCCTGTGTACGCGTGTTTGTTTGCGCGGTATCGGGATCAAGGCGAAAGCTGTCCAGCGTCATCCCCGGCGGGATCAGATCGTTAATCGGTAGATCAAATGCGACAACGGTCGCCAGATGCCCTGGCTGGTTAAACGTGGTGCGCAGCGTAAAGTAGTGCCCATTTTGCCAGGCCAGACGGCGCAAAGGAGAGAAGCTCTCGCGCTCATCCAGTGCATTGGCCTGCTGCAACATTTCCGCCCGACGAGAGTCGACAATATTGCTGATAGTATTGTCTTTAAAGCCGGAGGAGAGGTCTTTCAGCGGTAGCGTGGAGACCAGGATCATGCTGTTATCCTGGCCATTGAGGTAATACATCGACCAGGGCACCGTTTCAGCGCCCCAAAGCGTATCCAGATAGGTGGAGATACGCTGGGTCATTTCCAGGGTGGAGCTGTCATGCGAGCCGAAGATCAGTGCTTCGGTTTTGCGCCGGGGTTTTTCCAGGTAGTAGACATCTTGTTTTAACCGGGTTTCTTGCAGACCATCGCTGGGACTGGAAGCGGGTGCCGCGGCGATATTGTCGTAGATTTGCCAGGTTGCGTAGCGCCAGGTATCTATACGCTTATGAATCGCATGCGTCACATCGACGATTTGATAGCTTTTATCCTTTAACCAGGCGTTGACCGCACTTTGGATCATCACGCCTAACGTCACCAGCAGGACAATTATCAGCAAAAGAAAGAAACGGGTAATGTTGCCCGGTATCAGGGAAAATTTGCCAGGGATCATTGTGTCAGATTGACTCATTCGTGTGTGTAACCCGTTATGACAACACTGCCGGGACATTCAGCGGTTGTTCGCTGAGACAATGTTGCTGCCATGCCGTAAGAACCGCCTGTTGTCTGCGCGGCGTACTAATAGATGTCGTGTTGCAGAGCAGTGCACAGCAGGCAGTATATCGGTTAATCAATGAATTTCCAGACTCTCTTTTCAGTGAATGCCTGGATCGTTATTGAAACAGGCTCTTCCGTAAGCGCAGCGGTAAAAATGTACAAAGGCGTAAAAACCGTACAACTATTTACCGTTACGTCTCAGAAAGATCGCACGAAATAACAAGAAATTAATCATCCTGCCAGCGCAATAGGAAAAATCTGGCATGGTTATTGATTAATTAATAGTCATTACAAATAGTGATTATATGTATATTGATATTCAAGGTGAGTAAAGAAAGGTAAAAAAAAACCGAATGCGAAGCATCCGGTCATAAGAGGGGTAAACAGACATTCAGATTCGAATGACGGTAATAAATAAAGTTAATGATGATAGCGTTGATTATATTAGTTGCGATCGAAGATGAGGGTTTTGCATTCAGTGCTATAACATTGTTTTTGTATAACTGATTGTATTTGTTTGTATTTTTAATATTTTTTGATTATTTGTGCGCTATTTTTTAGCTATTTGTGCTAAAAAAAGTTCCCTCATATTTACATTTTGAAACACCTATTGCTGAAAATGAAACATCTTCAAAGTTTTCGTATCATATTCTTGTTGGATTATTCTTCTTTTTTAGAGAGAATGAATTTGCCAACTGATTAGAGGGTTAATCAGTAAGCAGTGGCAATAAAAATGCATATAACAGAGGGTTAATAAAATGAAAGTTAAAGTACTATCCCTCCTGGTACCAGCTCTGCTGGTAGCAGGCGCAGCAAATGCGGCTGAAGTTTATAACAAAGATGGCAACAAATTAGATCTGTACGGTAAAGTCGACGGCCTGCACTATTTCTCCGACGACAAAGGCAATGATGGTGACAAGACATACGTGCGTTTCGGCTTTAAAGGCGAAACTCAGGTAAACGACCAGGTTACTGGCTACGGTCAATGGGAATACAACGTTCAGGCGAACGATACTGAATCCTCCAGCAATCAGGCGTGGACCCGTCTGGCATTCGCCGGTATCCGCGTGGCTGATGCCGGTTCTATCGACTATGGTCGTAACTATGGCGTGATCTACGACGTAACTTCCTGGACCGACGTACTGCCGGAATTCGGCGGTGACACCTACGGTGCTGATAACTTCCTGCAATCTCGTGCTAACGGCGTTGCAACTTACCGTAACACCGACTTCTTCGGTCTGGTTAACGGCCTGAACTTTGCACTGCAGTATCAGGGCAAAAACGGCAGCGTAAGCGGTGAAAACAACAGCGGTCGTAGCACATTGCAACAGAATGGCGACGGCTACGGCGCATCCCTGACCTACGATCTGGGTGCAGGCTTCAGCGTGGGTGGTGCGATGTCTTCTTCACGTCGTACTGCTGACCAGAACGCACTCAACGCTGCACTGTACGGTGAAGGCGATCGTGCTGAAGTGTACAGCGGTGGTCTGAAATACGACGCCAACAATATCTACCTGGCGGCGCAGTACACTCAGACCTACAACGCAACCCGTTTTGGTACCTCTAACGGCTCCAGCCCGTCTACTGCTTACGGTTTTGCTAACAAAGCGCAGAACTTCGAAGTGGTTGCACAGTACCAGTTCGACTTCGGTCTGCGTCCGTCCATCGCTTACCTGCAGTCCAAAGGTAAAGACATCACCAACAACACCGGTACGGTTAACTTCGGTGATCAGGATATCCTGAAATACATCGACGTTGGCGCGACCTACTACTTCAACAAAAACATGTCCACCTATGTTGATTACAAAATCAACCTGCTGGATGAAAATGAGTTCACTCGTGCTGCCGGTATCGGTACCGACAACATCGTTGGCGTGGGTCTGGTATACCAGTTCTAAGTCAGCAACCAATACTGCTCAGGGGCCGAAAGGCCCCTTTTTTATTGTCGATATCTCTTACATGGAACGATTTGGTGTACGCTTGCCGCCAGCAAGGAGGTCATAAAACATGGCGATAACTTTTCTTCGTGCCGGCTTGATAGCGGCGCTTTTATTACTGGCGGGGTGCGACAGAGGCGAACTGGCAACGCCGACGGTGCTCGAAGGTAAAACGATGGGTACCTCGTGGCGCGTCAGTGTGGTGGATATCAATGCACAACAGGCGCAGGCGTTGCAGCAAAAAATTCAGGCTCAGCTGGACGGTGATGACCACTTACTGTCCACCTGGAAGAACGACTCTGCGTTGATGCGTTTTAACCATTCCGCCAGCACCGCGCCCTGGCCCGTCAGCGCCGCTATGGCGGATATCGTCACTACAGCGTTACGCGTTGGCGAAAAAACCGACGGCGCGATGGATATTACAGTGGGGCCTCTGGTGAATTTGTGGGGGTTCGGGCCAGACAAACAGCCGGTCAAAACGCCGGAACACGCGCAGATTGACGCGGCAAAAGCGCGCACAGGGCTGGCCCATTTAACGGTCATTAACCGTGCAGGTGAACAGTTCCTGCAAAAAGATCTGCCGGATCTGTTTGTCGATTTATCAACAGTGGGCGAGGGCTATGCGGCGGATCATCTGGCGCAACTGATGGAGCAGGAAGGGATCGCCCGCTATCTGGTGTCCGTTGGCGGTGCGCTCGCCAGTCGTGGCATGAATGCCCAGGGGCAACCCTGGCGAGTGGCGATTCAGAAACCTACCGATCGCGAAAATGCCGCCCAGGCGATCGTGGACATCAACGGGCATGGTATCAGCACCTCCGGCAGCTATCGTAATTACTACGAACTTGATGGCAAACGCATCTCGCACATTATTGACCCGCGCAGCGGGCAGCCGATTCAGCATGCGCTGGTCTCCGTTACGGTGATCGCACCAACGGCGCTGGAAGCGGATGCCTGGGACACCGGGTTGATGGTGCTCGGTACGGAGCAGGCAAAAGAGGTGGTGAAACGCGAAGGATTGGCGGTATTTATGATAATCAAACAGGGAGAGGGCTTCACCACCTGGATGTCGCCACAGTTCTCCGCTTTTCTAATCAGCGAAAAAAATTAAACCGCAAGATTGCGGGTGTCAGAAGGCGCGCTAACGGGCACAGTGAGGCTAAGCTTATAGAAGGAGCCTGACATGAATAACGCCATTTTAACTGATGAACAGCGCTGGCAGGCGGTGCTGGCGCGCAGCCCACAGGCTGATGGTCAGTTCGTTTTTGCCGTACTGACCACCGGTATTTTTTGCCGCCCCTCCTGCACGGCGCGCCATGCGCTGCGCCAGAATGTGCGTTTTTACCCGGACGCGCAAAGTGCCGTGGCTGCCGGTTTTCGCCCGTGCAAACGCTGCCGGCCGGATACCCTCCATCCGCAGCAACAGCGGCTGGATAAAATCGCCGCTGCCTGCCGTCTGTTAGAACAGGATGCGCCTGTCACACTGGCGCGGCTTGCCGAGCAGGCGGCGATGAGTCCCTACCATTTTCATCGTCTATTTAAATCCGCCACCGGGATGACGCCAAAAGCCTGGCAACAGGCATTTCGCGCCCGTCGCTTACGCGCGACGCTTGCACAGAGTGACACGGTGACCGACGCAGTGCTGGCAGCAGGTTTCCCGGACAGCAGTACTTATTACCGCCACGCGGACGCCTCGCTGGGCATGACGGCGCGTCAGTTCCGCGCGGGAGGGGACGATACAGCGGTCTGGTTTACGTTGAGCGACTGTTCGCTGGGACGCTGCCTGGTGGCAGAGAGCGCGCGGGGTATTTGTGCCATTTTGCTGGCAGACAGCGATGAGCAATTGATTGCTGAACTGAGTGCTATCTTTCCGCATGCGCATCGGGCGCAGGGGGATGAATCTTTTACCCGACGCGTGGCGCAGGTGATCCAGCGCATCGACAATACGGATTCTCCTTTCAGCTTACCGCTGGATTTACGCGGAACGGCTTTTCAACTGCAGGTATGGCAGGCGTTGCGTGAGATCCCGGTGGGGGAGACCGTGAGTTACCAGACACTGGCGCAAAAGATAGGCAAACCTCGTGCTGTGAGGGCCGTTGCCAGTGCCTGTGCGGCAAACAAACTGGCGATTATTATTCCCTGTCACCGCGTGGTGCGGGGCGATGGTGCACTCTCCGGTTATCGCTGGGGGGCGGCGCGCAAAGCGCAATTGCTGCAGCGGGAAGAGAATAAAGAGGAGACCTGATGCTTGATTTGTTTGCGGATGAAGAACCCTGGCAGGAGTCGCTTGCGCCCGGCGCCGTTGTGCTGAGACGTTTTGCCCTGCCAGACACTGAGGCGTTGATGCGCGGGATTGGACAGGTTATTAGCCAGTCGCCGCTGCGCCATATGGTGACGCCCGGCGGGTATACCATGTCCGTGGCAATGACCAATTGCGGCACGCTTGGCTGGACGACCGACCAGCACGGTTACCTCTATGCTCCCGTCGATCCGCAAACCCAACGTCCGTGGCCGGCCATCCCAGAGGCGTTCCTGGCGCTGTGTCAGAAGGCCAGCACTGCTGCAGGATACCCTGACTTCAGACCGGATGCCTGTTTGATCAACCGTTATGCACCTGGCGCGAAGCTCTCACTGCATCAGGATAAGGATGAACCGGATCTGCGCGCGCCTATCGTTTCGGTGTCTCTGGGATTACCGGCAATATTCCAATTCGGTGGGCTCAAACGCAACGATCCGCTACAGCGACTGATGCTGGAGCATGGGGATATTGTGGTCTGGGGGGGCGAGTCGCGGCTCTATTATCATGGTATTGCGCCGCTGAAAGCGGGTTACCACCCGATCACCGGTGAATGCCGTTACAATCTCACTTTTCGTCATGCCAGTAACAGCAAATAAAAATAAGAATTATTCTTGATGTAAATTGCCAGCCGTTTACACTGCTGGCTGTTTTTGTTGACCGGGTCGTTTTATGCAACTCCTTCTTCTTGTCTGGCGGCAGTATCGCTGGCCGTTTGTGGCCGTACTGGCGCTCACCCTGGTAAGCGCCGCCTTAGGCATCGGACTGATTGCCTTTATTAACCAGCGATTAATAGAAACCGTGGATATTTCATTGACGGTGCTTCCGGAATTTCTCGGTTTGCTGCTGTTGCTGATGGCGGTCACGCTAGGTTCGCAACTTGCGCTGACCACCCTCGGTCATCACTTCGTTTACCGCCTGCGCAGCGAATTTATCAAACGCATTCTCGACACGCCGGTAGAGCGGATCGAGCAGTTGGGCAGCGCAGCATTGCTGGCAGGGCTAACCAGTGATGTCCGTAATATCACCATTGCATTCGTGCGCCTGCCAGAACTGGTGCAGGGGATCATCCTGACCCTTGGCTCATGCATCTATCTCGCCATGCTCTCCGGTAAGATGCTGGTGGTTACCGCGCTGTGGATGGCGCTGACCATCTGGGGCGGTTTTGTTCTGGTCTCCCGCGTTTACAAACATATGGCGATGCTGCGTGAGACGGAAGATAAGCTCTATAACGATTTCCAGACCGTACTGGAAGGACGTAAAGAGCTGAATCTGAACCGCGAGCGTGCGGAACATATTTTTGAACAGATATATCTGCCGGATGCGCGCCAATACCGCCATCATATTATTCGCGCCGACACCTTTCACCTGAGCGCGGTGAACTGGTCGAATATCATGATGCTCGGTGCCATTGGGCTTGTCTTCTGGATGGCAAACAGTCTTGGCTGGGCCGACACTAACGTAGCGGCGACCTATTCGCTTACTCTGCTGTTTCTGCGCACGCCGTTGCTCTCCGCCGTGGGCGCATTGCCGACGCTGTTAAGCGCTCAGGTCGCCTTTAATAAACTGAAAAAGTTTGCGCTGGCACAGTACCAACCCGCGTTCCCCCGTCCGCAGTCGTTTGCTGGCTGGCAAACGCTGGAGCTGCGCAATGTCACCTTTAAATATCAGGATAATGACTTTGCGATTGGTCCGGTCAATATGATCCTTAATCGCGGCGAGCTGGTGTTTTTGATCGGCGGTAACGGGAGCGGCAAATCGACGCTGGCAATGCTGCTGACCGGGCTATATCAGCCGGCATCCGGTGAGATCCTGCTGGATGGCAAACCCATGGCGCACGACAAACCGGAAGATTATCGCAAGCTCTTCTCCGCGGTGTTTACCGACGTCTGGCTGTTTGACGATTTGCTGGGGCCGGAGGGGAAACAGGCGGATCCGGCACTGGTGGACACATGGCTGGAACAGTTAAAAATGGCGCATAAGCTGGAGCTGAACAACGGTAAGATCCTGAATTTAAAACTGTCGAAAGGGCAGAAAAAGCGCGTCGCGCTGCTGCTGGCACTGGCGGAAGAGCGCGACATTTTGCTGCTTGATGAGTGGGCTGCGGATCAGGATCCCCATTTCCGTCGCGACTTCTACCAGGTGCTATTGCCGTTGATGCAGCAAAGGGGGAAAACCATTTTTGCGATCAGCCATGATGATCACTACTTTATTCACGCCGACCGCCTGCTGGAGATGCGCGACGGCCAGTTGAGCGAACTGGTCGGTGAAGAACGCGAAAAGGCCTCCCGAGACGCGGTCGCCCGTACCGCCTGATTATCCGCGCCCCTGCATTGCAGGGGCGCGCTGTTTTTTTGCCCGGGCACTCCCGCCGTTTATTATTTTTTACAAACTCACCCGCTATGCTTAACGCTGTTCTGCTTCGGTTTGTCGGAGCTTTTTACCATTCAGGGACAGTCCAATGTCGGTGATGAAGAAAAACAGTGTCAAACTGCGCGAAGAGGAGCGTGCGCGCCTGATTTGGCTACTGACGACCCATAAAACGCTTACCGCGACGCTACTGGGCGAGATCACTCTCGTCGAGCAGTTGGATGGGGAAAGGCTCGATCAGGACCTGGCGGAAGTCCGTGCGCTGGTGTCCCATTTGCCACCGCCAGATTTGGCTGACACGCTTGAAGCGTTACCCGTGGATGAACGCCATGCATTGTGGCGGCTGGTGGAGGATGGCAAACGCGGGAAAGTGTTGCTTGAAGCCTCGGAAAATGTCTGGGATGACCTGATTGATGAAATGAGCGATCGCGCACTGCTCGCCATCCTGGAAACCGTGGATATCGACGATAGGATCTGGCTGGTGCAGCACCTACCGCGGAATCTCATCGGGCGGTTAATGGCCACGCTGCCGCCGGCAGAACGCGCCCGTGTCCGCCAGGTGATGCGTTACGCTAAAAATTGTGTTGGCGCGCTCATGGAGTTCGAAGTTATCACCGTTCGTTCAGAGGTGACGCTGGCGGCGGTACAGCGCTATTTGCGCAGGCTTGGCAGGATGCCGGAAAACACCGATAAGTTGTTTGTTATCGGGCGTGATAACCGCCTGGTGGGAGAACTCGGGCTGCAAACCATTTTGCTTAATGCCGCAGGCAAGCGGGTAAGCGACGTGATGGATGCCGAGCCGGTGATGTTTTCGCCAGAGGATGACGCGGAGAAGGTTGCTCGTACCTTTGAACGTGACAATCTGGTCAGTGCGGCGGTGGTAGACAGTAATGGCATGCTGATGGGGCGTCTGACGATTGATGAGATCGTCAATGTGGTATACGAAGAAACCGACAATGATATGCGTCAGATGGGCGGCCTGAGCACGGAAGAAGATGTGTTTGCGCCAGTGACCAAAGCCGTAAGAACGCGCTGGGTGTGGCTGGCGACCAATTTGTGCACGGCGTTTATCGCCTCCAGGGTTATTGACGGTTTTGAACATACGATTTCGCAACTGGTGGCGCTGGCGTCGCTGATGCCTATCGTTGCCGGGATCGGCGGTAACACCGGTAATCAGACCATTACCATGATTGTCCGGGCGCTGGCGCTACAGAACATTCAGCCGGGTAACATTACCTTTTTGATTCTGCGCGAGATGGGGGTAGCGCTGATTAACGGCCTGGTGTGGGGCGGGATCATGGGAGGGGTGACCTGGTGGTTGTATGACGATGCCGCACTCGGTGGTGTCATGACGCTGGCGATGGTGCTGAACCTGCTGATGGCCGCGCTAATGGGAGTATTAATCCCGATGATCATGACCCGGCTGGGGCGCGACCCGGCGGTCGGCTCCAGCGTGATGATCACCGCGATTACCGATACCGGTGGTTTCTTTATTTTTCTCGGGCTGGCAACACTGTTTCTGCTGTAGCTTGCGGTTTCTTCCGCCACCTCGCGGGCGTGACCGCCAGCGCGGCAACCACAACACGATCAGTAAGATCAGGACAAACAGCGCCACAATCAGCGCAGCTCTGCGCCAGAAAAACAAAAATCAGGCTGCCCGGCGCGTTAACAAAACCGGTCATCACCGCGTGCGGAATAAAACGCATCAGGCACGTCATGCCGGTCAGCCCCAAAATGATTTGAATGACTCCCGCCAGCAATAGTGCAGGCAAAATGTATTCCACACCGTTTTGATGAAACCTCGGTCCGATAACTAATGCGACTGGTCCTGCCGCTGCCATTATCATTGCCAGCCGTCCACCGAATAACGACATGGAAAGGCACCGTACAACAGAGGCAATCAGACTCACTTTCGGGGCAACCCCAGGCTCTCACCGAAAACGAGATCGCTTCAGGACTCAGTGCTCTCTACTGCGCGGGTGAACAACTGCCGCGAGCGAAGATCATCGTTTCTCAGCAGTGCAAAATGGCTTGCTTTTTGGGTCATAAGATTGTGTAGGTGAGAGGCTTCTTCGCGCAGGAAAAGGCGTTCGGGCAGGTGGAAAAACGCAAAACTATAGCAGACTCTGGCCGTTTATGACCAGCGAAATGCGTTAAATCTAATGCAAAAAATCAACTTATTAGTAACATTTATACAATGGAAATTTAATGATTAAACATTATTTAAATCTCATTGTGTAAGTGCTACGTTAGAAGCGCTAACGACTTTACCCTCAATAAATGCGAATAAAACAGCACTAAAAGTAAGGCAATGACAACATGAAAAAAATGACTGCCAGGCTGTTTTCGATGGCTGTCGGGCTAAATGCTGTCTCGAAAGCAGCAAAAGGTTCCGCATCGAAAGAGCAGGAAACAGATGTGCTTTTAATTGGTGGTGGGATCATGAGCGCCACGCTGGGAACCTGGCTGCAAGAGCTGGAGCCCGACTGGTCGATCACCATGGTAGAGCGGCTGGATGCCCTGGCGGAAGAGAGTTCGAATGGCTGGAACAACGCCGGAACCGGGCATGCCGCATTAATGGAACTGAACTACACGCCGCAAAGTGCGGATGGCACCATCAGTATCAAAAAAGCGATTGAAATCAACGAAGCCTTTCGTATTTCTCGCCAGTTTTGGGCGCATCAGGTGAAAACCGGTGTGCTCAACAACCCCCGCTCCTTTATTAATACCGTGCCGCACATGAGCCTTGTGTGGGGCGATGACAATGTCAACTTCCTGCGCGCACGCTATAAAGCGCTGCAGCAGAGTTCCCTGTTCCGCGGCATGCGCTATTCCGAAGATGCTGAGCAGATCAGACAGTGGGCACCGCTGGTGATGGAAGGGCGCGACGCGAAGCAGAAAATTGCGGCCACCCGGACGGAAATTGGCACCGATGTGAACTTTGGTGAGCTGACCCGCCAGATGATTGGCGCATTGCAGAAAAAAGAGAACTTCTCACTGCAACTGGGTACGGAAGTGCGTGGTCTCAAGCGCAATGCGGATAATAGCTGGAGCGTGACACTCCATTCGCTGAAAGGCGGCGGTGAGCAGGTAATCCGGGCGAAGTTTATCTTTATTGGCGCGGGTGGTGCGGCGCTTAAGCTGCTGCAAGAATCTGGCATTCCGGAAGCGGCGGATTATGCCGGTTTCCCGGTGGGCGGCCAGTTTCTTGTTTCCGAAAACCCGGACGTGGTGAATCACCATCTGGCAAAAGTCTACGGTCAGGCTACCGTGGGCGCGCCGCCGATGTCAGTGCCGCATATTGATACGCGTATTATTGACGGTAAGCGTGTGCTGCTGTTTGGGCCGTTTGCCACCTTCTCGACGCGTTTCCTGAAAAACGGATCATTATGGGATCTGCTTCGCTCCACCAATACCTCCAACGTACTGCCAATGCTGACTGTCGGCATGACCAACTTTAGTCTGGTTAAATATCTGGTCGGTCAGGTGCTGCAAAATGAAGACGATCGTTTTGATGCGCTGCGCGAATACTACCCGTTGGCGATGAAAGAAGACTGGCGTTTATGGCAGGCTGGTCAGCGTGTGCAGATCATCAAGCGTGAACCCGGTAAGGGCGGGGTGTTGCGACTGGGCACTGAAGTGGTCAGTGATAAAGAAGGTACTATCGCCGCGCTGTTAGGGGCATCGCCGGGGGCATCGACCGCTGCGCCGATTATGCTGGAGCTGATGGAGAAAGTGTTCACGGAACGGTTTGCTTCCGCAAGCTGGCAGGCAAAACTGAAAGAGATCATCCCTTCATTCGGCACTGAACTGAACGGTAATATTGACGCTGCTGACGCTGAGCTGCGTTACACCAGCGAGATTCTGGGGCTGAAATGTGACGAATCGCTGATTGCCGATGTTACCCCGCCGGTGCAAAAACCGGCTCTGCATCCGCAGAGCGACAGCGAAACCGTGGCGGATATCGCGCTGTAATTACCATTCCGGACGCACTAAGCCGTAACGACCCTGTTACGGCTTTTTTATTACCTCTGTGATGCTCCGCGGCCATTCTCGCGCCATTCATCCCGTAAAGGCTTCATCCGTTTTTATCGCAAACGGATCGATATGCACCATGACATTAAGAACCTCCTTTTTAGTCATGACCCTTTCGCGTGCCGCAACAGCAATGTCATGCCCATCTCTGACAGAGAGATGTTCCGGAACCTCCAGATGCACATCGACCAGGATGAGATCGCCCGCTTTACGGGTTTTCATATCATGGAGACCCGCAACACCGGGTGTGGAGAGAAGGATCGTTTTTATTTCATGCTCTTTTTCTGCGTCAACAGAACGATCCATCAGGTCTTGCAAGGCGTCTTTGGCGAATGCATATCCCATCCGGGCTATCAGCACGCCAACCACGAAGGCCGCAACGGGATCAAACCAGGCATATCCGGCCAGTGTTCCGGTAATGCCGATCGCGACCACAACGGATGATGCTGCATCTGAGCGGGCATGCCAGGCATTGGCAATAAGCAGGGTGGACTGGATGCGTGTTGCCACGCTGAGCATGTAACGGAAGAGGATTTCCTTCGCGACCAGCGTAGCAAGAGCGACCCAAAGGGCCACGATATGAATGTCGCTAAGCGTTTCCGGATGCTGTAATTTTCCGATAGCAGACCATAGCATTCCCACTCCAACGGCTATCAACATGATCGCAAGTATCATCGACGCGCCATTTTCATACCGCCAGTGCCCGTAATGATGGTCATTGTCTGAAGGCTTACGGCTTTTTTTATTGGCAAACAACACAACAACATCGGCAATCAAATCAGAAAACGAATGAATACCCTCAGCAACAAGCCCCTGAGAAGCTGAAAATAAGCCGGTAATAATCTGAATACATGAAAGTATTAAATTAACCACGACACTGACGACGGTACTCCTTTGCGCCATTATTGATCGGTTATGATACCCATTATCATTTCGCATATTAATATTCCATTTATGAGGAAAAGCTCAATGCGCGGATTATATTTGTATAATCTTAATGTAGCGTTAAGCATAAAAAAATAAATTGCTTACTCTGTCGGGCCAGATAATTTTTCATATATCAATAATACTGAATGAAATGGGGATATTGATAAACAGGAAAACACTACTATGCACCGGGAACTCCACAGTATTGGAAGGGTAGGATGGCTCAGAGCCGCTGTGCTCGGAGCAAACGACGGCATTGTCTCAACCGCCAGCCTTGTGTTGGGTGTTGCTTCGGCGCAGACATCCTCCTCTGGCGTGCTACTGGCTGGCGTCGCCGGATTAGTCGCAGGGGCCATGTCGATGGCAACCGGCGAATATGTTTCTGTCTCCTCGCAGGCGGATACGGAAAACGCCGCGTTGGCACAGGAAAAAGAAGAGCTCGCTGTGAATTATGAAGGCGAAGTACAGGAGCTTATGTCGCTGTACGTGAAACGGGGTCTGGAGCCGTCACTTGCTCATCAGGTTGCAGAGCAGTTAATGGCGCACGATGCGCTGGATGCCCATGCCAGAGAAGAGCTGGGGCTAACGGGCACGAATAGTGCACGCCCGCTTCAGGCGGCGCTTTTTTCCGCTGTCAGTTTTTCTGCCGGGGCTGTATTACCTGTCATGGTGGCCTGGTTAACACCCGCAGGGTTTGTTCTGCCGTTTGTGATTCTCTCCACGTTGTTTTCTCTGGCGGTGCTGGGATACATCTCGTCCATTGCAGGGAAGGCACCTGCGGCAATGGCAATCATCAGAACGACATTCTGGAGCGCACTGGCGATGGCGCTTTCGATGGGAGCTGGTTCGCTTGTCGGCCATGCGCTGGCATAGCGTTCTATTTATTTCACAGGAATGATTAAAAATGAAAAAATACGCAGGAAGTCAGATGTTCATGCACTGGCTGGTTTTATTGCTTATTATCGTAACGTACGCGGCTATGGAATTTAAGGGGATTTTCCCCAAAGATTCTGTCGGCCGCTATTGGATGGGAATAACACATTACACATGTGGAGTTACAGTATTTATCCTGATGCTAATCAGACTGGTATTGAGAGTAATAAATACTGAGCCACCAGTGGTTCCGCCACTGCCGTTATGGCAGAAGCGGAGCGCCTCTTTTGTCCACATACTATTATATGTAATTTTTATTGCTCTGCCGTTACTCGGTGTGGCATCACTCTTTTTTGGCCAGAAAGAATGGGCCTTCTTTTTTATAACCATGCCGGTATCTGCTGTTAAAAATAGTTTATTACAGCATAGCCTGAAGGAAGTACATGAGGCGCTGGCTAATGCGGGATACTTTATTATTGGGTTGCATGCTGCTGCGGCATTACTGCACCACTATGTATTACGCGATAACACGCTGCTCAGAATGCTTCCCGGAAAGCGTGCCAATTAATCGGTGTGATGACGGTTTTTTCCACGGGCAGGCGTGTTTTTCGCATGACGTCCGTGGGTGAGTGCGATACAGGAGCACCGCGGGCAGGTGTTTCGCAAAGCAGGCCGCCATCTGACAGCGTTCCTTCATTTTACCTTTGTTTTACCTTTTCCAAATCGCACGCATAAAAAAAACCAGCCCCAGGGGGCTGGTTTTTCTGGGGAATTTTGGTCGGCACGAGAGGATTTGAACCTCCGACCCCTGACACCCCATGACAGTGCGCTACCAGGCTGCGCTACGTGCCGACATGTGGCGCTAATAGTACCCTTTTCATCGCTGAATGCAAGTGAAGGGCAGGCTGAGTGATTCATAATTAATCAATCAGTTAGCGATAAAACGTTTTTCATCCGTCAGAACCTGCAGCAGTAAACTGAGTTGTGGTTTCTGTTCGCGGATTTTCTCGCCTTGTGCATTCCAGGTGCGGTAATTCCCGTTCTGACCGAGCACCAGCGTTATCTCTGGCGTGGTAATCGCCAACGTATCGCCATTCGCCGCCGTGACCCAATTATGACGTCTCGTGGCGTTAAACAGATCTTGTCCCTGTGAGTACTCGTTTGCAGGCGTGCTGACATGCAGCAGGCGCTGCATCAGCGTGGTCATAATATCTTTATGATCCGTCAGCTTGCTGATGCGTTGAGCAGGCGTTCCCGGCCAGTGCACAACCAGCGGAACATGCAGTCTGCTGCGCGACCAGTCGAAATTAGCGTCATCTTTGCTTTCTGGTATACCGTGACCGGCAGTGATAATCACCACGGTGTCATCCAGCTTGCCGGATTCACGCAGCGCATCCAGCACGCGGGCAATTTGCGTATCGACGTCTGATGCGGCGCGGCTGTATTTACGGGCAAAGCCCTGCTGATTGCTGTCCAGCGCGGCGGTGCCATTCAGCGATACCCAGGAGAACCAGCGGTTATCATCCTGCGCGTAGTGCCCCAGCCAGTTAATCCACTGATCGGCGGTTTGCTCATCACTTTGCGGTTTTGCTGCCGGTAGGGAGAAATCAGACAACAGCGCCTGACGATAGAGCGGGCTGCTAAAGCCATCAGACGAGAACAGACCCAACTGATAACCTTGCTGGTTGAAAGCGGTAATCAGCGCGGCCGGAATACGCGCCGACAGCACACCATCCATATAACTTGCCGAGATGCCGTAGAACAGGCCGAAATAGCCACTGTCTGCGGTATTGCCTGAACTCATATGCTGCGTAAATGCCACATTCTGCTGCGCGAAACTGGCCAGTTGCGGCATCTGTTTCTCATACCGCGAATAGTTGAGGCCATCGACGGTAATCAGCAAGACGTTGTGTCCTGCGCCCATATCCTGATAGCGCAGATCGCTCAATGGATATTGAACAGAAACCGCTTCCGGATTCCCCTGTTCCACCAGGCGACGTTGATAATCCTGCGCATCCAGCAGCCCGTGTTTTTCCAGAAAACGACGCGCGGTCATAGGATAAGAGAGTGGCAGGTTGGCACGCTGCATGGTGATAGGGCGATAAAAATTAGCGTCTGCCCAGATGTACATCACATGGGTGGCGATAAAGGCGACGAAGAAGAAAGCAGCGACGGGTTTGGCATAATGGCGACGCCGGGTAAGGCTGCGCAGTTTTTGCCAGCTCCAGGTCGCAAATAGCATCTCAATGAGCAGGATCACTGGCACGCTAATAAACATCAGCTGCCAGTCCCGCGCCATCTCATTTTGATCCGGGTTAATCACCAGTTCCCAGACGACGGGGTTAAGGTGCAGGTGGAAACGGGTAAAAACTTCGCTATCGATAAGCAATAGCGTCATACCCGCTGTCGCGAGGATCGCAGACAGCACCCGCATAAGCCGCTGCGACATCACAATAAATGTCAGCGGAAAGAGGATCAGCAAGTAGGCGGCGAACACCAGAAAGCTGAAATGACCGGCAATGCTCAGGTACGAATAGAGGCGACCGGAGAGCGTGGTGGGCCAGTCGGCGACGAACAGATAGCGGCTACCCAGTACAATGGACAACAGAATGTTGAACAAAGCAAACCAGTGTCCCCAGCTAACCATCTGGGAGACTTTTTCAAAGTAGCGCTGACGATTCGTCACCATAAACTGTCGATATTTCCCTTAATGCGCTTTGTCGTCGCCAATTGACGATTGTAACGCCTGAGCGAACGACTTTGCGATAGCCTGGCGCTGCGCAGGGGCGACGCTGGTATTGATCAGGTTTGTCACCATATTGCCCAGGACCATCAGTGACAGATCGGTCGGCGTTTTGTGTTTTTCCAGCACGCTGGCAAGCTCACTGAGCAGTTGTTCAACGTGTTCATCGCTGTAACGGGAGATTTGTGGCATAAATCGACATCAATTTGTGTGTTCATGAAAGGGCAACATATTACCGTAGCAACAGCTTTTTTTCTGCTTTTTTATCTGCTGTTGCACAGTCGCGTTGGTGGTGGTTGAATACCGCGGTCTAAAAGGAGAGTTTATCATGAGTCTGGACATCAACCAGATTGCCCTGCATCAGCTTATCAAACGCGATGAGCAAACCCTCGAGCTGGTGCTGCGCGATTCTTTGCTGGAACCTACCGCGCCTGTTGAAGAGATGGTCGAAGAACTGCACCGGGTGTATAGCGCAAAAAATAAAGCTTACGGCCTGTTTAACGAAGAGAGTGAGCTGGCGCAGGCACTCCGTTTGCAACGCCAGGGCGAAGAAGAATTTCTCGCCTTCAGCCGTGCGGCGACCGGGCGCTTACGTGATGAACTGGCGAAATATCCGTTTGCTGATGGCGGTATTGTCCTGTTTTGCCACTACCGTTACCTGGCGGTGGAATACCTGCTGGTGGCGGTGCTGAACAACTTAAGCAGTATGCGTGTTAACGAGAATCTGGATATTAGCTCTACGCACTATCTGGATATTAATCATGCGGATATTGTGGCCCGTATCGATTTAACCGAGTGGGAAACGAACCCGGAGTCAACCCGTTACTTAACCTTCCTGAAAGGGCGGGTAGGGCGCAAAGTTGCCGATTTCTTTATGGATTTTCTTGGCGCCAGCGAAGGGTTGAATGCCAAAGCGCAAAACCGCGGCTTGTTGCAGGCGGTGGATGACTTTACTGCGCAGGCGGAATTGGATAAATCAGAGCGTCAGACCGTGCGCCAGCAGGTCTATACCTATTGCAACGAACAGTTGCAGGCGGGTGAGGAGATTGAACTGGCCTCGCTTTCAAAAGAGCTGGCTGGCGTGAGCGAAGTGAGCTTCGAAGAGTTTACCGCCGGTCAGGGCTATGAGCTGGAAGAGAGTTTCCCGGCGGATCGCAGCACGTTGCGTCAGCTTACCAAGTACGCGGGTAGCGGCGGTGGTCTCACCATCAATTTCGATGCATTGCTGCTCGGCGAGCGTATTTTCTGGGATCCAGCGACCGATACGCTGACCATCAAAGGAACGCCGCCAAATCTGCGCGACCAGTTGCAGCGGCGTTTTAACGGCGGAAAATAGCCCGTGAATCCTGCCCGGAAGGGCGGGTTTCTGTGAGGCACAGATATAAAAAAACCCCGCCGTGGCGGGGTTTCTTCAACTTTGTCGGCGATTAAGCGCGAACGAAGTCGATGTGAGTCAGTTTCGGTTTGTAAGCGTGACGCTGTACAGCCTGAACTTTCACTTTTACTTCTTTGCCATCAACAACGATGGTCACAACTTCGCTATAGAACTCAGCTTTCGCTTGCAGGTTCCACAGTTTGTCATGATCCAGTTCGATAGCGATCGGAGCTTCAGTTCCACCGTAAACGATAGCCGGGAACTTGTTAGCTGCGCGCAGGCGGCGGCTCGCACCCTTACCCTGCTCTTTACGTACGTCTGCGTTAATAGTAAACATTTAAATCTCTCTTAAATAGATCCTGTTACAGGCGACCCAGCAACAGGCAGATGATCGGCTTTCGCGGATGCAAAAGCGGGCGGTATTCTATCCCCGAATACCCGATACATCAATCAAAAGCGCGTTTATCCGCGTAATTCATGCGCCCGACGAAAGCGACCTTCATAATCGAAGACTTTTTCCCGCACTTGCCAGAACTGCCCCTTGAGGCGCGCTACCACAAAATCAGGGTGTCGTAGCCGTGCCTGTTGCGCGATGATATCCGTGGCGACAATCCAGCGCAGGGGCACGCCAGGCGTGCGGGTATGCGGGCGAATGAACAGTTGTTCGAAAGCGGTGCGCTGAGCGGCGGTTTGCAGACGGAAGCGCTCACTGACATCCGCGCCGTCTTCGTCGTAGTAGGTGATTTTCAACCATTCGCCTTTCGCATCCGCCCCTTGTTGTAATGTCATACCACTACAGCGCAGTACCAGCGCATCTTTGAGCTTCAGCGCCGCTTTCAGCATATCGTCGGGGTCAACCAGCACGCAGTCGCAACTTCGGCAGCGGCGGGCGGCAATGTCATTTTCCGCATTGCATTGCGGGCAGTTTTTAAAGCGAAAGCGATAATCACACTGCTCCCGATGGCCTTCATCATCTTCCAGCCAGCCCTGGCAACGGCGGCCAAAATGTTCGATCAGCGTGCCATCGGCAGTGGTTTTCCCCCAGAAGGTGTTGGCAAAACCGCAACCGGGGCAGAACACCTGCACCGGAACATTGTCACTTTTGCCTTTTGGTGCACCAATTTCCGGTGCGTAGAGATCGTGAGGGTTGCCCGCGTAATCCAGGATCAGGCAGTCGGTTTTTCCGGGCGCCAGCCGCAGACCACGTCCGACGATTTGCTGATACAGGCTGACAGACTCCGTCGGACGTAAAATAGCAATCAGGTCGACATGCGGCGCATCAAAGCCGGTGGTCAACACGGACACGTTCACCAGATAACGAAACTGTTGTTGTTTAAATGCCGCGATCAACGCATCGCGTTCCGGGCCAGCTGTATCACCGGTGATAAGCGCGGCGTCATCGGCGGGCAGCAGGCCGGTAATCTCTTTGGCATGTTCAACGGTGGCGGCAAAGATCATCACCCCTTTGCGCGTCTGCGCAAACTCAACGATTTGGCTGACAATATGCGGTGTAATGCGTTGCTGTTTTTTCAGCTCGCGGTTCAGATCAGCTTCACTGAACAGACCGTTGCTCTGTGCCTGCAGGCGGCTGAAATCATACTGCACCACAGGCATATCCAGCCGCTCCGGCGGGGTAAGATAGCCATGTTTAATCATATAGCGCAGCGGAAGCTCATAAATGCAGTCGCGGAACAACGCCTTTTCGTCACCGCGCACCATCCCATGATAATGAAAACGGTAAATCCAGCCTTTGCCGAGACGGAAGGGGGTTGCCGTCAAACCGAGCAGACGTAAGTGGGGGTTGACCTCACGCAGATGCGCCAGGATTTGCTGATACTGGCTGTCGTCATCATCACTGATACGGTGGCACTCATCTACCACCAACAGTGAAAACTCGCCCTGAAACTGCGACAGGTTACGTGCCACGGATTGCACGCTGCCAAACACCACTTTGCCGTTGCTCTGTTTACGCTTTAACCCGGCAGCGAAGATATCCGCTTCCAGCCCAAGCGCAACATACTTGGCGTGGTTTTGTGCTACCAGCTCTTTGACATGCGCCAGCACCAGCACGCGACCGCGTGCCAGACGTGCCAGTTCGGCTATCACCAGGCTTTTCCCGGCACCGGTCGGCAGTACAATAACCGCAGGTTCTGCATGTTGACGAAAATGGGCGAGGGTGGCGTCCACCGCTTCGCGTTGGTAAGGGCGCAGCGTAAAAGTCATTGTCTCGATAAGGTTGCAGATAGACGGCGCATAGTATGCCATGAATCTTTCCCTTGAGCGGTGTATGATGGCCGCTATACTACTCACGTTTATAACGTCTTTTTTGGGCGTAATGCCCGCATCCAGCACCATACAGGCTAAAAAACTTCATGCGACTTGATAAGTTTATCGCTCAGCAACTTGGCGTCAGCCGCGCCATTGCCGGGCGTGAAATCCGTGCTCATCGTGTTACCGTCGATGGCGAGATTGTGAGAGATGCCGCGTTTAAACTGCAACCCGAGCACGATGTTGAGTACGATGGCAACACCCTCGTTCAGCAAACTGGCCCGCGTTACTTTATGCTCCACAAACCGGAAGGCTACGTCTGCTCAACGGATGACCCGGATCATCCGACGATCCTCTATTTTCTCGATGAGCCGGTCGCTCATAAGCTTCATGCCGCAGGACGTCTGGATATTGACACCACCGGTCTGGTGTTGATGACCGATGACGGTCAATGGTCGCACCGCATCACTTCGCCACGTCACCATTGTGAAAAAACCTACCTGGTTACCCTTGAATCACCGGTGAGTGACGACACGGCGGAACAATTTGCCCGCGGCGTACAGTTGCATAATGAAAAAGAACTCACCAAACCCGCGGTACTGGAAGTGGTGACGCCGACCCAGGTTCGTCTGACCATCAGCGAAGGCCGCTACCATCAGGTTAAACGCATGTTTGCCGCCGTGGGCAATCATGTCGTGGGGCTGCATCGCGAGCGTATTGGCGCGATTGCGTTGGATGCGGATCTGGAGCCAGGCGAGTACCGTCCACTGACGGAAGACGAAATTGCCAGTGTAGGCATGCCCTCACGCTAATATCAGGAGACTGACGTGACCTCAAGGCCACACTCTTCGTTACGCATTGTGTTTATTCTCGGCCTGCTGGCGATGTTAATGCCACTGTCCATCGATATGTACCTGCCTGCGCTGCCTGTGATTGCTGAGCAGTTCGGCGTACCGGCCGGCAGTGCGCAAATGACGTTGAGCACCTATATTCTGGGGTTTGCGGTAGGTCAGTTGCTCTATGGGCCGATGGCTGACAGCATCGGCCGTAAGCCGGTTATTCTCGGCGGAACACTGATTTTTGCGGCAGCGGCAGTGGCCTGTGCGTTGGCGCAAAGTATTGACCAGTTAATCACCATGCGTTTTTTCCACGGTCTTGCCGCCGCTGCGGCAAGCGTGGTGATTAATGCTCTGATGCGCGATATCTATCCGCGGGAGGAGTTCTCCCGCATGATGTCATTTGTCATGCTGGTCACCACCATCGCTCCGTTACTGGCACCTATGGTGGGGGGCGCGGTGTTGATTTGGTTCGGCTGGCATGTGATTTTCTGGATCCTCGCCATTGCCGCCTTGCTGGCTTCGGCGATGATTGCCTTTTTTATTCGCGAAACGCTACCGGTAGAAAAGCGGCAAAAGTTCCATTTGCGCACGACGATCGGTAATTTCGCTTCGCTGTTTCGCCATAAACGTGTGCTGAGCTATATGCTGGCAAGCGGTTTCAGCTTTGCCGGAATGTTCTCGTTTCTGAGCGCCGGGCCGTTCGTCTATATACAGCTCAACCACGTTTCGCCGCAGAATTTCGGTTACTACTTCGCGCTGAATATTGTCTTTCTGTTTATGACGACCATTATTAATGGCCGTATTGTCCGCCGCGTTGGGGCACTAAACATGTTTCGCAGTGGGCTGTGGGTGCAGTTTGCTATGGCGCTGTGGATGGTCGTGACGGCGCTACTGGATATCGGGTTCTGGTCGCTGGTGCTGGGTGTGGCGGTATTTGTGGGGTGCGTAGCGTTGGTCGCCTCTAACGCCATGGCTGTCATTCTTGATGAGTTTCCACATATGGCGGGTACGGCGTCTTCCCTGGCCGGGACCTTTCGTTTTGGCATTGGCGCGGTTGTGGGCGCACTGCTGTCGATGGCGACCTTTAACTCTGCGTGGCCGATGATCTGGTCCATCACGTTTTGCGCGACCAGTTCCATTCTCTTCTATCTCTACGCCAGTCGCGGTAAAAAACCGGCATAACCCCTCCCCACAGGGAGCAAAAATGCTCCCTTGTTTGATGCATATCAACTCAGATTGACATACCTTCAGACATGTTTGTTTATTTTATGTAAAATCCATTTATGTAAAAAGTCACACTATTGTAGTGAAAAAGGTTGAGTTAGATCGCAGAAACGGGTACATATAGCCCGAAACCCGGCCCGCCGCTTAGCCATTAAAACCCTGATAAATGAGCGGTCAGCCCTCACACTGCGCAGGATTGAACCTTTTCTGCGAGGTTGACAGGACGATTTGTCAATAGTGTGTTAATATAAATGTGAAATATTTGTGAAGTAAAAGTGCTTCGGGGAAAGAAAGTGAATACATTCCAGCTCTCCATCATCCACCGCCTCCCCCAGTGCTATCGCTGGCTGGAGGGTTTTGCAGGCGCAAAAGTTGAACCGATTCCGCAAAACGGTCAGTCTGCGGATGACAGTCTTGTCGCATTGAAACTGCTGAGTCCGGATGGTGACAATGCCTGGCCGGTAATGCACAAACTCAGCCAGGCATTGAGCGATATCGAAGTGGATTGCTCGGTACTGGAATGCGAAGGGGAACCGTGCCTGTTCGTTAATCGCCAGGATGAGTTTGCCGCGACCTGTCGCCTGAAAAATTTCGGCGTTGCCATCGCGGAACCTTTCTCCGGGCAGAACCCTTTCTGAACGTTAGCTTAATGCGAGAAGCTGGCGTGTATAGGCCTGCTGAGGCTCGCTAAAGACACGCCGACACTCTCCCTGTTCAATCACTTCCCCTTGTTTTAGCACAATGACCTGGTGACATAATGCGCGCACCACGTGCAGATCGTGACTGATAAAGATATACGCCAGCCGGTGCGTCTCCTGTAGTGATTTCAGCAGTGTGAGGATTTGCGCCTGCACGGTACGATCCAGCGATGATGTGGGTTCATCCAGAATGATCAGTTCTGGTTTGAGGATCAGGGCGCGGGCAATGGCAATGCGCTGGCGCTGACCTCCCGAGAACTCGCCGGGAAAACGACGCCGGGTTTCCGGATCCAGCCCCACTTCCTGCATTACCTCAATCACCCGTTGCTCACGGGCGCTACGCGTCAGCTCGGGCTGATGAACGCGCAAACCCTCTTCGATAATTTGCTGTACATTCAACCGCGGGTTGAGTGCGGAGTTGGGATCCTGAAACACCACTTGTATCCGGTGCCGTACCGGTAGCATCTGCTTGCGGTTCCACTGGTGTAGCGGTTTACCGTCAAACAGGATTGCACCCTGTGAGGCGACCAGGCGCAGCAAGGCAAGGCCAGTGGTGCTTTTGCCCGAACCTGACTCGCCAACCAGTCCCAACGTTTCGCCGGGACGCAAGGTAAAGCTGATATTCTTCACCACCGGATTGTGGTTGACCACGCGACGCAGGATCCCTTTACGCACCGGGAAGCTCACGGCAAGGTTTTCCACCTGCAGCAACGGCTGCACATCCTGAGGCAGGGTAACAGGCTCCCCACCGGGTTCGCTATTAATCAGTTTTTGCGTATACGGGTGCGCCGGTGCGTTAAACAACGCCCGGGCACTATTGTGTTCGACACATTTCCCGTTTTGCATCACCGCAACGTTATCCGCCAGCTTGCGCACGATACTGAGGTCGTGAGTAATAAACAGCAAACCCATATTCAGCTCATCGCGCAGTTCACGCAGCAGCGCCAGGATCTGTGCCTGTACGCTCACATCCAGCGCTGTGGTGGGTTCATCGGCAATCAACAGTTCCGGGCGTGTTAACACGGCCATGGCGATCATTACGCGCTGGCGTTCACCACCGGAAAGCTGGTGGGGAAAATCGCCCAGCCGTGCACGCGCATTGCGGATCCCGACGCGCTCAAGGCAATCAAGAATTTCAGCGCGCGCGGCTTCCCGGCGCATACCGCGATGTAGCGACAGCACTTCATAAAGCTGTTTTTCCAGCGTATGCAGCGGATTGAGGGAAACCATCGGCTCCTGGAAAATCATGGCGATTTTATTGCCGCGTACGCCACGCAGTGTGCTTTCACTGGCATGCAGCAACGATTCGCCATGGAACAGAATATCGCCGGCAGGGTATTCCACAGGAGGAGAAGGCAGCAAACGCAGGATCGATAATGCACTGACGCTTTTACCGGAGCCGGATTCGCCGACCAGCGCCAGCGTTTCGCCCGCGTCGATGCGCAGCGATAAATCGTTCACTACTGTCCGCAGTGTATTCTGCTGGCGAAAAGCAACGGTCAGGGAATTAACAGTCAGCAGGGGAGACGTCATCTTACACCGCCTTATTAGGATCGAATGCGTCGCGCACTGCTTCACCAATAAAAATCAGCAGTGAAAGCAGCAGGGCGGTGGAAATAAAAGCGGCGATACCGAGCCAGGGCGCCTGTAAGTTATTTTTCCCCTGAAGCAGAAGTTCACCCAGCGACGGAGAGCCCAATGGCAAACCGAAGCCCAGAAAATCGAGTGAGGTCAGGGTGGCGACCGAGCTACACAAAATAAACGGCAACAGGGTTAAGGTGGCGACCATGGCGTTGGGGAGCATATGGCGCAGTATAATACCGCGATCGCTTACACCCAGCGCCTGTGCGGCACGGATATAATCAAAGTTACGTGTACGCAGGAACTCGGCGCGCACCACACTGACCAGCGCCATCCAGCCAAACAATACAGTAATGCCTAACAACCACCAGAAACCGGGTTGGATCACGCTGGAGAGCAGAATAATCAGAAACAGCGTCGGCATACCGGACCACACTTCAATAAAACGCTGTCCCCAGAGATCAATTTTGCCCCCGTAATAACCCTGTATTGCACCGGCCAGTACGCCGATCACGCTGGAACAGAAGGTCAGCATTAAGCCGAACAGCAAGGAGATCCGGGTGCCATAGAGAATGCGCGCCAGTACGTCGCCGCCGTTAGCGTCGGTCCCGAGCCAGTTTTTTGCTGAAGGAGGAGAGGGAAAGGGTTCCGTGGTGGCATAGTTAATACTGCGCGCGCCAAAACGTACGGGCGCCCACAACGTCCAGCCGTGCTCATCAAGCTGTTTACGTAGCCACGGATCCTGATAATCAGCCGGAGTAGCAAAGGGGCCGCCAAAATCGCTCTCGCTGTAATTGATGAGCGCTGGCGCAAACCATTTACCTTCGTAACGCACCAGCAGTGGCTTGTCATTGGCCACCAGTTCTGCGCCGAGGCTGAGGATAAAAATCACCAGAAAGATCCACAATGACCAGTAACCACGGCGATTGTGACGAAAACGCAGCCAGCGGGCCTGGTTGACGTAGCTTAATTGAATCATCAGCGCCCCTCAAAATCGATACGCGGATCCACCAGCGTATAACTGATATCACTGAGAATATTCAGCAGTAGGCCAATCAGAGTGAAAATATAGAGCGTACCGAACATCACCGGGTAATCCCGGGAGACTGTCGCTTCGTAGCCCAGCAGGCCAAGACCGTTAAGGGAGAAAATCACCTCGATCAACAGCGAACCGGTAAAAAACATGCTGATAAAGGTCGCCGGGAACCCCGCAATCACCAACAACATCGCGTTGCGAAAGACATGCTTACGCATGATATTGCGTTCGCTCACGCCTTTGGCGCGGGCGGTGACCACATACTGTTTACGGATCTCATCAAGAAACGAGTTTTTGGTCAGCATGGTCAATGCGGCGAACCCGCCAATCACCGTTGCCAGCACGGGCAGGGTGATATGCCAGAGATAATCCAGCGCCTGTTTGTACCACGGCAGGGCGTCGAAATTGCTTGAGGTAAGCCCGCGCAAGGGGAAAAGATCGTAGTAGCTGCCGCCAGCAAAAAAAACAATCAGCAGGATGGCGAACAGAAACGCCGGGATAGCGTAACCCACAATGATCAGCGCGCTGCTCCAGATATCAAAGCGGCTACCGTTGTACACCGCTTTGCGAATACCAAGGGGAATCGACACCAGATAGATAATCAGTGTTCCCCACAGCCCCAGTGTGATTGACACCGGCATGCTGTCTTTGATCAGTTGCAGTACCGATGCGCTGCGGAACAGGCTATTGCCAAAGTCGAAGCGCAGATAATCCCACAACATTTTGAAATAGCGCTCATGCAACGGTTTATCGAAACCGTAGCGCTGTTTTATCTCTTCAATAACCTGCGGATCCAGGCCGCGCCCGCCACGATAGTGGCTGTCATTGCTTAACGCGTCGCCCACACCGGTGCGGGCATGCGTGGCGCCCATTCCGCCGCCGCTACTGCCCGGCATCGTGCCCTTATCGCCAAACTCAATAGCGGCAATGGCCTGGTCGACCGGGCCACCCGGCGCGATTTGCACGATAAAAAAGTTAATGGTGATGATCGCCCAAAGGGTGGGGATTATCAGTAATAAACGCCGAATGAAATACGCGCCCATCCCTTCTCCTTAACGTCTGGCGGCGGGCAATTTCGCCGCCTTGTTTACGTCATACCACCAGGTGTCAAACCCCAGTGAATAGACCGGGCGAATGCCGGGCATAGAAAACTTATCCCAATAGGCGACGCGATCTGCCGCCATGTACCACATGGGCAGCATGTAATAATTCCAGGTCAGCACCCTGTCCAATGCGCGACCGAGCGGTAGCAGCTTCTCTTTATTACCCTGCCAGCGGTTAATCTGCGCGATCAGGTTGTCTACCGCCGGGTTCTTCACGCCGGGCGCGTTATAAGAAGAGTCGATATACTCTGAGCTCCATGCAATTTGCAGATCGCCGCTTGGCCAGGGTTGTGCACGCCACAGGCGCGGCATCATGTCATAGTCACGGCTGCGCATGCGGTTGGTGGCCTGAGAGTTATCGACCTGGCGGATCTCCATCGTGATGCCCAGTCGGGACAGGTTATGCTGGAACGGCAGTACCCATTGGGTATTCCCGCCCGAGGGTAGCAGTAATTCGAAGGTAAAAGGTTTGCCGGTTTTTTCATCCACGCGTTGCTGATTTTTCAGCACCCAGCCCGCCTGTTTTAACAGCGCATCTGCTTTCAGGAGATTTTCCCGGTCATAGCCATCGCCGTTCGACTTTGCCGGTGTGTAGATAGAGGTGAAGACCTCCGGCGGCACCTGTGCTTTGAGCGGGGCCAGCAGCGTGAGTTCATCAGCATCCGGATAGTTGCGCGCAGCGTATTCTGTGTTCTGGAAATAGCTGTCCGCCCGGCTGTATGCCCCATAAAACAGCGCCTTGTTCATCCATTCAAAATCAAACGCCAGCGAGATGGCTTCCCGCACGCGGCGATCGTTGAATACCGGGCGGGTAATGTTAAACGCCAGCCAGAGTGTGTCTTGCGCGGAGGTATTAGGCTGCTCATCTTTGACAATGTAGCCACGGCTGAAGTTAGTGCCGATATAGCGCGTGGCCCAGTTTTTGGCATCCCCTTCGCTGCGCAGGTCAAATGCGCCCGCTTTGAAGGCTTCGAAGGCGACATTGTCGTCCAGATAGTAGTCATAGCGGATATTGTCGAAATTCCAGCGTCCCCGATTAACGGGCAGATCCGCAGCCCAGTAATTCCGCACACGGGTATAGGCAATATATTGCCCCATGCGCCAGCTACTGATGCGATATGGCCCACTACCCAGCGGCGGGCGGCTCAGTGGCTCGCTCAGTTTATGGTCTTTCCAGAATTTTTCTGGCATAACCGGCAGCGTCAGCAGGCTGAGCATATCTTCTTTGCCGGGTTTCGCCAGTTCAATACGTACCGTTAACGGTGAAATGGCTTTGACGGTAGTGCCCTTATAGATCAGGCGGAATTGCGGCACCCCTTCGGTCATGAATTTATTGAAGGTGAAGGCGACATCGCTCGCACGAATGGGAGAACCGTCGTGAAAGATCGCACGCGGGTTAATACTTATCTCCATCCAGGCGTAATCATCGGCATAGCGCGCCATCTCCGCGATAAGCGGATAGTAACTTCCCGGCTCGTCGTCAGAGGTGGTAAACAGCGCATCATAGAGGGATTCGGTACGCACTGCGGCATTGCCGCGTAAGGCAAAGCGGTTAAAGTTGTCAAACGTACCCAGTACCGACAGCGTGACATTGCCGCCTTTCGGCGCGGCAGGATTGACATAGTCAAAATGGGAAAAGTTGATGGCATATTTCGGTTCGCCAATCACGGCGAAAGAATCACGTTCCTTGATGGTTTGCGCCTGACAGGCCAGACCGACAAACGCCAACAATAACGCTGAAATGCGGACAAACTTCATTGTGTGTTCCTTTGACCCCGCCTGCGCGGCAGGCGCGCTAAGCTCTTATTGTTGAATAATAAGGGAGCCCTGGCCTGATGTGAAATAATTCGCGCCTACACCAGGGCATCAAAAGAAGGAACCTGCCAGTTAACAAATTGCTCCAGCGTCATCGGGCGGCTGAAATAGTAGCCCTGCATAAAGTGCACACCATGTTCGCGCAGCCATCGCGCCTGCTCGGGCGTTTCAACGCCTTCGGCAACGGTGAGCATATTCAGGCGTTTCGCCAGCATTAACACGGCATCCAGTACCGGCGAGGTCACGGTTTCGGTGCCAATTGCATTCACAAAACCGCGATCGATTTTCAGATAATCCAGGGTAAAGCGCTCCAGGTAGATCAGTGCGCTATGGCCGGTGCCGAAATCATCAATCGCGATTTCATACCCTTCGGTGCGTAACCACTCAAACAGTTTTGTCACTTCGGTATAGCGCAGCATATCCCGCTCGGTGATCTCCAGCACGATGCTGAAATGGTGCTGCGGGAGTGAACGCGAGAACGCATGGATATCATCGGCAAAGCTCTCTGCGTGCAGATGTCCCGGCGCGATATTAATTCCCAGCTTTGAGCCTTCTGGCAGCAACGTTTTCAGCACCGGCGCATCGCGGGCTATCAGGCGGAACAAATGCAATGTCAGCGGAATAATCAGTTGCTGCGCTTCGGCAAAATGAATAAAGGCGTCCGGCGGGATCTCGCCAGCGGTGGGGTGTTTCCAGCGCATCAGTACTTCGACGCCGCTGACTTTCAGGCTCTTTGCATTCACCACGGGCTGGTAGACCACATAAAACTGCTCCCGCTTGATGGCGGTCAGGATCTCCTTACCCGGTCGCAGGCGCGTATACAGCATGTAAGCGCTTAGCAAAGCAATCAACATACCCACCGTTGCACCGAGCAGGGCAGCAAACTGAAGATCTTCCTGACGCCATCTTTCCGCGTAGAGATATAGCGTCAGTGGAGAACCATTCACCTGCACTGTGCGAAAAGGACGTTGGTTAAAATTGGCTAAATCAATCAGTCCGGTGGTGAAGGTTGAGATGGCACGATCATTGATACCTATCGCGATCCCGGTCAGATCTGGCTGTTCTGAACTGTACATCATGTAGGGCGTCAGGTTGATGTTCAGCGAGGCAAATACGCCGCGGTCATCGAGTAGCGGGCTGCGGAACCACAAGGCCATTGCCGGTTTGTCCGGCATCATCGGGGTTCCGGGCAAAATCACCATATCAGTCGCTTTATTCAGGTCAATGTCGGGCACCAGATCTTTCATGGGGACATTCATGACACCGGTTGCCGAGGAGCAGATGGCGTTTTGCCCTTTAACCAACAGAAAGGCGCGCACGTTCATCGAAAATGCGGCGCGGGAAGTGAGCTCACTAACAACATCGTGGCAGTCGCTCAGCGTGAGGGGTTGTAATGCCTCCGCCGTGGCGCGGATTTCACCGAGATACGCTGAAAACCAACTCGAAACGCCGTCCAGTAAGGCATCGTAGCGGGTGATACGCTTCTCTTGCTCAAGCCAGAACTGGAACCCGCCGACCGCAAACGCTGTAAGCAGACCGGTAAGAATACTGATCAGCACAATTTTTCGGTTCAGGTGGAAAAAATAGCGGGTGAACATACTGTTGGACCCATTTATACGCATTCAGTAGGGGGGCGGTTGGCGGTTTACTTTTCTGGACTATAGCCCGAAAAACGTTACGAGGATAGCAGACATAAAAAAACACTGCCGGGGCAGTGCTTTTTTATGCTTAACGCCAGCCAAGGGAAAACCGGCGTTAAGTGATTAGCTGCGGGTCAGGATCCGTCGCGCTTCATTGTAGCGCTTCTTCCAGTAAGGCTCGTCCATGCTGGAAATCATCACACCGTTGCTGGTGGAAGCATGAACAAATTGGTTATTACCAATATAAATGCCGACATGTCGACCGGTAGAACCTGCTCTGAACAGAACCAGGTCGCCCGTACGCAAACTGGTGCGCGAAATGGACTTACCAGTTTCCTGCTGTTCCCAGGTGGAACGCGGCAGTTCTAAACCAAACTGTTCACGGAACGTGCGCTGCACGAAACCAGAACAATCAATACCTTTTTTGGTGTCGCCGCCCAGACGGTAGCGTACGCCTTTCCAGTCAGCATATTGATCCATAATTCGGGATTTGACATCCAGATTACGAACCATATTTTCAAATTCATCCTGAGAGGTTTGCAGTGAAGAAGCATCTTCACCCACAGCAAGCGTCTCAGAATGCACGTTCTTTGCGGTATTGGTTGAGCAAGCTGACAGCAGTACCGCTACCGCTATCGCGGGGATCGCCCGCAAGATATATCTCACAATCGGCTGAGATTTGACCATATTGATTATTTTCCCTTGAAGTCCTTAACGATAAATATCGTTATAAAAAATGCCAACGCAGCGAGATTAATTATCTGTAAGCAACGAGACAATTACTCATAGTCAGATCTGTGGAAGAACGCACAAATTTACGCACAATGAGAATAAAAGCACTCTTTGCGACAAGACGAACCCGAGATTACCCTAACCCTCCCGGCATTGCGAGCGCTTTTCCGCGTTTTTTTATAAGAAATTATGATACAGAAAGTGAATATTCAGGATTGGTCACAAAACCGTCAATTTGGTTTAAATAGCGTACAAATTGCTCTTTTATAGGCAGATTGCGGTGACGTAAAAATGACAAAATTAGGAAAGAGCCGGGAATTTGCATTAGAGATCGAAAACGATCCCTAATGAATGACGCAAAACAATGTTTGTTATTTGTTTAAATTTTGTTATTTCCGGGCAAATAACGATCAAAGCATTGAATAATTTTATCGCTAAGGGGTGTCATTAGACACCATGGCAACCCAATCAGCACCGCTGACAGCGAACCCACCACAATATCCGTAAACCAGTGAGCGCCGATCATTACGCGCGGAAAAGCAAAAACCACAACAATAATCAGGGCAACGCCAAAGGCTTTCTGGCCGAAATAACGCAACATAATGGCGGAAAAAATAAGCAACATCATGCCGTGATCGCCCGGAAAACTGTCTTTAGAGGCATCTTTGGTTGGGAAGTCCAGCAGATCGCTGACTCGGGTAATATCCGTAAAGAAGAGCGACGGGCTTTCCCGTTGCACGGGCATCAGCAACTGCGCCAGCTGGTTTAATACCACTGCAATCAGCAACATGGTCAGGCCAATCATCACGACCCGACGACGGCCGTTACGATCTTCCCGCAGCCAGAAGGTCAGCATCAGGCTTCCCATTGCGAGCAGTGAGCAGGCATCAAAGGCGCGGTTATTGGTCAGCGCAACGAACCATAAATAGGCGCGATTTTCAGCCAGGCCGCGGTTGAAAAAATGGAAAATGGTTGAGTCCAGCGGGAACCAGAAACCATGATTCGCGGGCAAATACCAGGAAAAAAAGAGCGCCAGACCGGCGACGTTGAGCAGTACAATCAAGGAGTAACGAGTTTTCATCTTCACAGCATTTTTAATTAACACAGGCGCAACGTTAGTGTTGTTAACTTAAACGAAGCTTCAACAGAGTAGACTGAAGCGTGTTCCAGTCAGCTTCAGTGGCGGTAATCAGCTCGATTCGACTATCCGGCGGCGCAGCCTGTTGGGTTTCGATATGCAAATCCTGGCCCTGGCGGTTTACCCGCAACAGCCCTTCGGGAATGCGCAGCACGCCTTTAACGCGTTCGACAGGTGCAAGCCGCGCCCATTCCAGCAAACCAACGGTATCGAACACGGTATCACCATCGAAAATCCAGCCGCAGGCATAGTGGCCCTGGCCGCTATTCAGGTTGCGACGCCAGCGCTGATGTGCCGGTAAGTTCAAGGCAGCCAATCCCTTGTTTGCCGCATGAGAATGGTCATGCGCAGCACTGGCTGGCAGTTCACGCAAGTTACGGCGTGGCAGATCGAGCAATGCACCGTCGATGGCGCCCTGCGTAGCGGTGACCTGTAAACGGTCGCCGCCGAACGTTTGCCACCAGCTTTCCAGCGCGCGTTGGCTTTGTGGCGTGGCGCGATCCTGCTTATTCGCGACAATAATGTCAGCTGCAGCCAGCTGATCGCGGAAGTTTTCATTGTTGACCGCTTTATCATCCAGTAACTGGCGCGGATCGAGCAGACACAACGTCGCACGAAGGTCGATCCACGGCTCGTAAACCGGAGCATTAAGCATGTCGAGTATCTGTTTCGGGTGACCTAGTCCGGTAGGTTCAATCAGCAAACGATCGGGTTTGCCCTGGCGCAGGAGAGTATTCAGCCCGACCTGCATCGGCAGACCATTGACGCAGCACATGCAGCCGCCGGGGATCTCTTTAAGCAGCGCTCCGCTGTCTGCCATCAAAGCGCCATCAATACCGACTTCGCCAAATTCATTCACCAGCACTGCCCATTTTTCCTGCGGGTCTTTGTTGGCCAGTAAATGCAATATCGAAGTGGTTTTGCCACTTCCAAGGAAGCCGGTAATGAGGTTAGTTTTTGTCACGGAAACTCCCTGGATCAACAAAATTGCGTATGGCAGGGATCCTGGCGAAAAAAAAAGAAAAAGAGAAGAGCACGGGCGATGTAAAGCACGCATCGCCCGCAGTAATAGCAGTAAATGTTAAGTATTGAGCAAGAATTTCACCGCGCCATGCGCACCGTGGGCGGCAATGTTGCGCCATGCGTCGGTAATGGCATCCACAAATACCGGGTTTTGCGGCAGGTCAGCGCCAAAGATTTCTTGCAGCGTGAGCAAGGCGGTGACGCGTTCCGCTTCACTGCTGGTGTCGACGATAGCGCGAATTTTATCCACCAGTGGGTCGCGAACATCAATTGCTTTACCGGCATCATCAACGCCGCTGACATAACGCATCCAGCCTGCAACGCCCAGTGCCAACAGCGGCCAGTGATGTTCCCGTTGTAAATGTACGCGAATGCCGTCCAGCATTCGTTGCGGTAACTTCTGGCTTCCATCCATGGCGATTTGCCAGGTGCGGTGTTGCAATGCCGGGTTGGCGAAACGCGCAATCAGGCTATCGGCGTAAGCGGTAAGATCAACCCCGGATATTTGCAGCGTCGGCGCCTGCTCCTCAAGCATCAACCGGCGCGCAGCGCTGCGAAATGCGCTGTCCTGCATGCACTCGTTAATATGGGCGAAACCGGCAAGATAGCCAAGATACGCCAGGAATGAATGAGTGCCATTAAGCATGCGTAATTTCATCTGTTCCCAGGGGCGTACATCCTGGACTAACTGCGCACCCGCCGCTTCCCACTCCGGTCGCCCGGCCACGAAGTTATCTTCAATAACCCACTGAATAAAGGGTTCACAACCGATCGCGCAGGGATCCTCAACGCCCAGTATTGCACTGATTTCCGCCAGCGATTCCTCGGTTGCCGCCGGTACAATTCGGTCAACCATAGTTGCGGGGAAACTCACGTGTTCGGCAATCCACTGCGCCAGTTCTGGCGAACGGGCCTGCGCCATCCCCAGCACGGCATTTTTCACCACGTGACCATTATCCGGAATATTGTCGCAAGAGAGGACGGTAAACGGCCCGAGCCCACGCAGGCGGCGACGGTACAGGGCCTCAACCAGAATGCCCGGTGCAGAGTGTGGTTCGTCGGGGTATTGCAGATCATGTTCAATGCGCGGCTGGTGTAAATCCAGCTTGCCGCTGGCAGGGTCGATGCAATAGCCTTTTTCGGTGATCGTCAGTGACACAATGGCGACCTGCGGTTCACAAAACTTCTCAATAATTGCCGCCAGCGAATCGAGTTTTGCATTCAGGCATTCGCTCACCGCGCCAACAATGATCGGCTGGTTACCGTCAGCGCCTTTTTCCAGCACCGTATACAGGTGATCCTGCGCGCGCAGCTGTGTCATCAACGCATCACCGCTAAACAAGCTGATTTCACAGATGCCCCAATCTCCGCCTCGCGCATTCAGCACCCGGTTGGTTAACAGCGCCTGATGCGCGCGGTGAAACGCGCCAAAACCGAAGTGCACAATACGCGAACGCAGCTTCGTGCGATCATACTGAGGCCGCTGAACAGCGGCGGGAAGCGTTATCGAGGCAATTGTTTTCATCTATACACACCTGATTAACCAATAATTAACAACAGGTAGTGTAAAGTTATATGACAGCAAAAAGAATTGGTATGCCGTAATTATCCGGGGAATGTGAGCTGGATCAATCATTGCTGCGGGAGGGTTTGATCCTTTAGCGTAAACATGTATGGTAGTCGTCATCAAGTTACGTGCATTGGTATAACAACTTTAGAGGGTAAAGCGATGGAACAAACCTGGCGTTGGTATGGACCGAACGATCCGGTATCTCTTGATGACGTGCGTCAGGCGGGCGCGACAGGCGTAGTCACTGCGCTGCACCATATCCCTAACGGCCAGGTCTGGCCGGTGGAGGAGATTAAAGCGCGTCAGGCGCTGCTGGCGGAGAAAGGGCTGGTCTGGTCGGTCGTGGAAAGTATCCCGGTGCATGAAGATATTAAAACCCATACCGGGCAGTACGACACCTGGATTGCTAACTATCAGCAGAGCATTCGTAACCTGGCGGCCTGCGGTATTGATACCGTGTGCTACAACTTTATGCCGATCCTCGACTGGACGCGGACCGATCTGGAATATCAACTGCCGGATGGCTCTAAAGCGTTACGTTTTGACCAGATTGCGTTTGCCGCGTTTGAAATGCATATCCTGAAGCGTAAAGGTGCAGAAGCGGATTACAGCGACGAAGAGCAGCGCCAGGCGCTGGCCTACTTTAACGCGATGAGCGAAGCGGAAGTGGAAAAACTGACGCGTAACATTATCGCGGGTTTGCCGGGGGCGGAAGAGGGCTACACGCTGGAGCAGTTCCACGCACGTCTGGCGGAATACGACGGTATAGATAAAGCGCAACTGCGCGAAAATATGGCTTATTTCCTGCGCGCTATCGTACCGGTCGCCCAGGAAGTGGGTGTCCGCATGGCGGTGCACCCGGACGATCCGCCGCGTCCGATCCTCGGCCTGCCACGCATTGTTTCCACGATTGAAGATATGCAGTGGCTGAAAGACGCGGTTAACAGCATCAATAACGGCTTTACCATGTGCACAGGCTCTTACGGCGTGCGTGCGGATAACGACCTGGTGCAGATGATCGAGACATTTGGCGATCGCATTCACTTTACGCATCTGCGTTCGACCTGCCGTGAAGAGAACCCGAAAACCTTCCATGAAGCGGCACATTTGCAGGGCGATGTGGATATGGTGTCGGTCGTTGCGGCGATCCTGAGCGAAGAACAGCGTCGCAAGAAAGCGGGCGATCTGCGTCCTATTCCGTTCCGTCCGGACCACGGTCACCAAATGCTGGACGACCTGCGTAAGAAAACGAATCCGGGTTACTCGGCAATTGGTCGTCTGAAAGGAATGGCGGAAGTGCGCGGTGTTGAACTGGCACTGAAGAAAACCCTGTTCCGCGATTTGCTGTAAGCGTCACGGGTGGGTAAGTGCCGCCAGCAGACAAAAGAAAAAGCCACTTCATTGAAGTGGCTTTTTTACTGCATCGCTTATCAGTCGGCGCGACCCATGTAGCGGCGCTCTTCGATATGGATACGGATTTTCTCACCGGTGGTCAGGTATTCCGGAACCTGTACCACCAGGCCTGTATTCAGCGTGGCGGGTTTGGTACGGGAGCTGGCGGATGCGCCTTTGATACCCGGAGCCGTTTCAACGATTTCCAGATCGACAGTTTGCGGCAGTTCCAGCGCCAGCAACTGACCATCCCACAGCAGAACCTGCATATCCGGCATGCCGCCTTCCGGAATAAACTGCAGCTCTTCTTCAATCTGATCTTTGTTGAAGGTATACGGGGTATAGTCTTCTTTATCCATAAACACGTATTCGTTGCCGTCAACATAGGAGAAGTCGACGAAACGACGGTTCAGGGTCACGGTATCAAGGATATCGTCGCCTTTAAAACGCTCTTCGACTTTCAGCCCGGTACGGACATCAGAGAAGCGCATTTTGTACAGCGTTGCTGCGCCGCGGGCGCTGGGTGACTGAATATCAATATCTTTTACAATCAGCAGCTTGCCATTGTAATTCAGCACCATACCTTTTTTAATTTCGTTCGCTCTTGGCATTGCAAGGGTCCTGTAAAAATGAAAATCACGAAAATATCGCGACAAAGTACTCGCGAGGGCCTTTTCAGGCAAGTGGAATTGGCGAGTTTTGCATTCCATCAGTAAAAGATGGTAGCGTGCGCCTGTTCGCGCCACTCCGACGCGTAATAAATGAAAGAGAGCCATATGGAATGCCGTCCGGACTGCGGAGCTTGCTGTACTGCCCCGTCCATCAGTAGCCCGATCCCCGGCATGCCCAACGGCAAACCGGCCAACACCCCATGCGTGCAACTCGACGCGCAACAGCGCTGTAAAATCTTTGGCTCGCCGCTGCGCCCGAAAGTGTGCGCTGGCCTGCAACCTGGCCGTGAGATGTGCGGGCAGAGCCGTGCTGATGCCATGATTTATCTACTCGATCTGGAACGCCAGACCGCGCCTTAAACGTCTTTGATTCGCGTCAGACCTGCCTGTGTCAACAGGGCCATCGCCAGCGCAATCCAGAACACAGCATGATAACTCCAGATTTCGGCCACCACGCCCGCCAGTGAACCGGCGATGATCCAGCCCACGCGCGTGGTATTGGTGTAAAGGGTCGTCGCAGAACCGGCCTGACCGGGCATTAAATCCTGGAAATAGAGCATGCCAATCCCGGCGAGAATGCCAATATAGATGGCGTTCAGCAACTGTAAGGCTAGCAGGATAGCCGGGGTATGCACCGTCAACATCCCGAGATAGAAACAGGTGCCCGCTACTGCACTGACGCGCATCAAAAAGCGCTTGCCATAGCGTTTAGCGTAATAACCGGCAATCAGCATGGTGGGGATTTCCAGTCCGGCTGCAGTGCCCATCATTACCCCAGCCAGCTTCTCCGGGAGATGCAATTCATCAATGATAAACAACGGCATATTGATGATGTAAAGGCTATTGGTGCCCCACATCAGGGTACAAATCACAAACAGCAGTAGCGCGTCGCGACGATGCGTCCGCGGCGCTTCCAGCACCGTTGACGTTGGCTGAGGAACTTTGCGCATACTGGGCAGGAACAGCCTCACCATCGCCGCACAGGCCATGAATGCGACGGCGGCGCATAAGTACATCACCGTAAAACCAAATCCCATGGCCAGTGCGTAAGCCAGCGGTGGGCCAATCACCCACGCCAGCGATACCTGCGCGCGCAAAATGGAGCTGAACATTACCGCTTCCCGCCCGGTGTTATCCGCATGTTCCCGCGCCAGGGCGAACATCTGCGGGTTAGCCGTGGAACCAAAGCTGCTCAGAAAGACGCCCACAAACAGCAGGATAAAGTAATTGCGATTCCAGGCGAACAATCCGCAGGCCAGCACGCCGAGCAGGCAGCAGAAAACGATCAGTGTCTTGCGATCGCCTTTGCGGTCGGAGCGCCCGGCAAGAAACTGACTGACCAGAATGCCAATCACCGCGCTGCCGGTGAAAAAGAACCCCACCATAGCCGGACGGACATGCACTTCATTGGTTAAAAACAGGCTGAGTGTTGGCGTTTGCAAAGCACCGGCAATACCGGTCAGGAAGGCGACAATCAAAAACGCTGTCGACGTGAAATCAAACGCGCCGGGTCGGGTGGTGGCGGGGGAGTTTTGCATTTTACTCTGAGATCCAATTGGCAGACGCGGAGTGTACGCCGCGGCGGGAGAAAAACACAGATCCTGCGGTGCGATCGCCGTGAAAATGCAGACGGCTATTTTACCCCGCGTTATTAAAGCTGACCGCTGCTGACGTTTGCTTGCTGAAGGTAAAAATAACTTCAGCAAATTTGCATCAGCTAATGATGAAATGTGCTGTACCTCTAAATTTCGCAACGAAAATTCAGAGATTTCTTGATTGCTGAAGTAAAAAGGTGAAGACTCATTGAAACGTTTCAGCGTCATCGTGTAATGTCTGAACCAGGGCGGTGACGCATCATTTCTCATGTTAGCTGAAACGATTCAATTTCAGCAGGAGAGGGTCACATGTTCCAGTTATCCGTTCAGGACATCCATCCCGGTCAGCAGGCCGGCAATAAAGAAGAGGCCATCCGCCAGATCGCGGCTGCGCTGGTAGAAGCAGGCAACGTTGCTGACGGCTACGTCAACGGCATGCTGGCGCGCGAGCAGCAAACCTCCACCTATTTAGGCAACGGCATCGCGATCCCACACGGCACCACGGATACCCGTGATCAGGTGCTGAAAACCGGTGTAAAAGTGTTCCAGTTCCCGCAGGGCATCCTGTGGAGCGAAGGACAGGTCGCGTATGTTGCTATTGGTATTGCCGCCAGTTCTGATGAACACCTTGGCCTGCTGCGTCAGCTGACTCATGTGCTGAGTGATGACTCCGTGGCTGCAGAGCTGCAATCCGCAACCACAGCGGAAGAGCTGCGTGCGCTGCTGATGGGTGAAAAACAGGGCGCGTCACTGAAGCTGGATAGTGAAACACTGACCCTCGATGTAGTTGCCAGCGATCTGGTGACCCTGCAAGCGCTGAACGCTGCACGTCTGAAAGAAGTCGGTGCGGTTGATGCAACGTATGTTACCCGCGCTATCAATGAACAACCGCTGAACCTTGGTCAGGGCATCTGGCTGAACGACAGTGCTGAAGGCAACCTGCTGAGCGCTGTTGCCGTAAGCCGCGCTGCCACGCCGTTTGACGTGAATGGCGAGCAGGCTGCGCTGCTGGTCAGCGTTGCGATGGTGGACGAACAGCCGGTCACGGTGCTGAAGCGCCTGAGCGATCTGCTGCTGAGCAACAAAGCTGAACATCTGTTGAATGCCGATACCGCAACGCTGCTGGCGCTGCTGACCAGCGACGATGCGATGGCCGACGATCTGCTGAGTGCAGAGTTTGTTGTCCGCAATGAGCACGGTCTGCATGCCCGCCCGGGCACGATGCTGGTGAACACCATCAAACAATTTAACAGTGAAATCACCGTTGCAAACCTGGACGGTACCGGAAAACCGGCCAATGGCCGCAGCCTGATGAAAGTGGTTGCGCTGGGCGTGAAGAAAGGTCACCGCCTGCGTTTCACAGCACAAGGTGATGATGCTGAACAAGCGCTGAAAGCAATCGGCGAAGCGATTGCCGCAGGTTTGGGAGAGGGCGCATAAATGAGCAGACGTGTTGCCACCATTACGCTTAATCCGGCCTATGATCTGGTGGGGTATACCCCTGAAATTGAACGCGGTGAAGTGAACCTGGTTCGTACGACGGGCCTGCACGCCGCGGGTAAAGGCATCAACGTTGCGAAAGTGTTAAAAGACCTTGGCATCGACGTGACCGTTGGCGGTTTCCTTGGCAAAGATAACCAGGACGGATTCCAGCAGTTGTTCAGCGAGCTGGGCATTGCTAACCGTTTCCAGGTGGTGCAGGGGCGTACCCGCATCAACGTCAAGCTGACGGAAAAAGATGGTGAAGTCACCGATCTGAATTTCTCAGGTTTTGAAGTGACACCGACCGACTGGGAGCGTTTTGTTGCCGACTCGCTGACCTGGCTGGGTCAGTTCGATATGGTTTGCGTGAGCGGCAGTCTGCCCTCAGGCGTTAGCCCGGAAGCCTTTACCGACTGGATGACGCGCCTGCGTAGCCAGTGTCCATGCATTATTTTTGACAGCAGCCGCGAAGCGCTGGTGGCCGGTTTGAAAGCCGCGCCGTGGCTGGTGAAACCGAACCGCCGTGAACTGGAAATCTGGGCGGGTCGTAAGTTGCCGGAATTGAAGGATGTCATTGAAGCCGCTCATGGGCTTCGCGAACAGGGTATCGCCCATGTGGTGATCTCTCTGGGAGCAGAAGGGGCGTTGTGGGTTAACGCTTCGGGCGAATGGATCGCCAAACCGCCGTCAATGGAAGTGGTAAGCACCGTTGGCGCAGGGGATTCAATGGTCGGTGGTCTGATTTATGGTCTGCTGATGCGTGAATCCAGTGAACATACGTTACGCTTGGCCACTGCTGTTGCTGCACTGGCGGTCAGTCAGAGTAACGTAGGTATTACCGATCGTACCCAGTTAGCCGCGATGATGGCGCGAGTTGACTTAAAACCCTTCAACTAACAGCAGGAGAGGCATAATGAAAACGCTGCTGATAATAGATTCCGAACTCGGGCAGGCCCGCGCTTATATGGCGAAGACCTTGCTGGGCGCGGCTGCACAGAGTGCAAATCTGCAATTCATCGATAACCCTGGCGAAGCGGAACTGGCTATCGTTTTGGGCAGCCAGGTGCCGAATGACAGTGCACTGAGTGGGAAAAAAGTCTGGCTGGGCGATATTAATCGCGCAGTGGCGCACCCTGAGCTGTTCCTGAGCGAAGCGAAAAATCACGCGAAGCCCTACACAGCACCGGTGGCCGCTACTGTGGCGGCGACCAGTGGTCCAAAACGCATTGTTGCTGTTACTGCCTGTCCGACAGGGGTAGCGCACACCTTTATGGCGGCGGAAGCGATCGAAACCGAAGCGAAAAAACGCGGCTGGTGGGTGAAAGTGGAAACCCGTGGTTCCGTAGGCGCGGGCAATGCCATCACGCCGGAAGAAGTGGCGCAAGCCGATCTGGTGATGGTGGCGGCGGATATCGAAGTGGACCTGGCGAAATTCGCTGGCAAACCGATGTACCGCACCACTACCGGCCTGGCGCTGAAGAAAACAGCCCAGGAACTGGATAAAGCCGTAGCGGAAGCCAAAACGTACCAACCGTCCGGCAAAGCACAGTCGGAAGCAACAGAAACTAAGCAAGAGAGCGCTGGCGCATATCGCCATCTGCTGACGGGCGTCTCCTACATGCTGCCGATGGTCGTAGCGGGTGGTTTGTTGATTGCTCTCTCGTTTGCCTTTGGTATCACGGCGTTTAAAGAAGAAGGTACGCTGGCGGCCGCGCTGATGAAGATCGGTGGGGGTTCTGCATTCGCACTGATGGTGCCGGTGCTGGCGGGTTACATCGCCTTCTCCATTGCTGACCGTCCGGGTCTGACGCCGGGTCTTATCGGCGGCATGCTGGCCGTCAGCACTGGTTCCGGCTTTATCGGCGGTATTATTGCCGGCTTCCTTGCAGGTTACCTTGCGAAAGCGATCAGCAAAAACGTCAAGCTGCCGCCAAGTATGGAAGCGCTGAAACCGATTCTGATCATTCCGTTGTTCTCCAGCCTGATTGTCGGCCTGGCGATGATCTACCTGATTGGTACGCCGGTTGCGAAAATCCTTGCGGGTTTGACCTCATGGCTGCAAACCATGGGCACGGCTAACGCGGTTCTGCTGGGCGCAATCCTCGGTGGCATGATGTGTACCGATATGGGTGGCCCGGTGAACAAAGCGGCGTACGCATTTGGTGTGGGCCTGCTGAGTACCCAGACTTACGCACCGATGGCGGCGATTATGGCTGCCGGTATGGTGCCGCCGCTGGCAATGGGTCTGGCGACACTGGTTGCACGCAACAAGTTCGATAAAGGCCAGCGTGAAGGTGGTAAAGCCGCCCTGGTTCTCGGTCTGTGCTTTATCTCTGAAGGTGCGATTCCGTTTGCTGCCCGTGACCCGATGCGTGTTATCCCGTGCTGTATCGCCGGTGGCGCGCTGACAGGCGCTATCTCCATGGCGATTGGCGCGAAACTGATGGCACCGCACGGTGGTCTGTTTGTCCTGCTGATCCCGGGAGCAATTACCCCGGTGGTGGGCTACCTGCTCTCTATCGTTGCAGGTACGTTGCTGGCCGGTCTGGTGTATGCCTTCCTGAAACGTCCGGAAACAGAAGCTGTGGTTGCAAAAGCTGCGTAATACAGTGTCAGTACCAGGGATATCAGAAGGGCCGCGTTTGCGGCCCTTTTTTATGCTGCGGCGTCGGCGGTTTGTTGCGCTTTCAGCCAGGCGATCTCTTCTGCCCAGATATCAGGATTAATGGTCTCCAGAATCAGGGGAATGCCATCAAAACGGCTGTCTTGCATAATCCAGCGAAACGCATCGTGGCCGATGTTGCCCTCGCCGAGCGAGTGGTGGCGGTCGACACGGCTGCCGAAGGTGCTTTTCGCATCATTCAGATGCATTCCACGCAGATAGTTGAAACCCACCACGCGGTCGAATTCAGCAAACGTCTCGGCGGTGGCTTTCGCGGTGCGTAAATCATACCCGGCGGCAAAAGCATGGCAGGTATCAATGCAGACGCCAACGCGGGACTTGTCTTCCACACCATCAATAATGGCCGCCAGATGTTCAAAGCGGAAGCCCAGATTGCTGCCCTGGCCTGCGGTGTTTTCGATCACAGCGGTGACACCTTCGGTTTGCGCCAGCGCGATATTGAGCGACTCGGCAATCCGCGCCAGACAGGCCTCTTCCGGAATCTGCATTAGGTGACTGCCGGGGTGGAAGTTAAGCAGCGTCAGCCCCAGTTGCTGGCAGCGCGTCAGCTCGTCAATAAACGCGTCGCGGGATTTTTCCAGCGCATCGGCGACCGGGTGCCCAAGGTTTATCAGGTAGCTGTCGTGCGGCAGGATCTGCCCGGGTTGGAAATGGTATTTTTCGCAGGCGGCTTTGAACTCATCTATGGTTTCTGTACTCAGCGGCGCAGCGCGCCACTGACGCTGATTCTTGGTAAAGAGCGCAAACGCGGTCGCATCGATTTCGGCGGCGCGGATGGCGGCGTTCGCCACTCCACCTGAGGCGCTCACATGCGCACCAATGTATTTCATAACAACTCCTTAAAACCCGCCAGGGGAAAGAAACCATCATAGCGGGTCTGCAGGAAAGGGATGTAGTGGTTTATGCCATCAGATGGTGAACCACCAGGTTTATCGCACCGCCGCCAACGATCAACCAGATAAACAGCACCAGTCCCAATGCCAGTGGTTTCGCTCCGGCGTTTTTCAGTGCACTGATATGGGTAGTCAGACCCAGTGCCGCCATCGCCATCGCCAACAGTAAGGTATCCAGTGTATTCAGCGCCTGGATCAACGCTGAAGGTAGCAGGTGAAATGAGTTGAAGCAGGCCACAGCAATAAAGCCCAGCGCAAACCACGGGATCGTGAGTTTACTTTTCGCGTCGTCAGTATCCGGGCTGAGTTGTTTAACGCGGGCTGCCAGCAGCAATAAAAAGGGGGCCAGCATCATTACCCGCAGCATTTTTGCAATCACCGCCGCATTTTCCGTTTCCGGGCTGATAGCATGCCCGGCGGCAACGACCTGCGCGACTTCGTGCACCGTGGAACCCATCCAGATCCCGTAGGTTTCCGGGCTGAACCAGTGCGTCAGCAGGGGATAAAGCGCAGGATAGATAAAGATCGCCAGCGTCCCGAATATCACCACCGTGGCGACGGCAACCGTCACTTTGCTGGACTCAGCCTTCACCACTGGCTCTGTGGCAAGCACAGCTGCTGCGCCACAGATACTGCTGCCCGCGCCAATAAGCCAACTGGTTTTTTTATCCAGCCCGAAGAGACGTTGCCCCAGTACGCAGGCCAGCAAGAAGGTGCCGGACAGCGTCAGCACATCGATGACGATCCCGCTGACGCCCACTTCTGCGATTTGCGAAAAGGTCAAACGGAAGCCATAAAGAATAATACCCAGCCGCAGTAGATGCTGTTTGGCGAACAACACTCCGCTATCGCATGAACGATGCAGGTGCGGGTAAACCGTATTGCCCACGACCATACCGATCAGGATTGCCAGCGTCAGTGCACTGAAACCGATGCCGGCAATAGACGGAAAGTTACCGAGCCAGAGAGCCGCACCGGTGATAAGCATACTGAGTAGCAGCCCGGGGGCGAAACGCCATGCAGGATGGCGAGCAGTGTGTAATGTGATTTCTGTCATAACCTTCTCCTTTCAATGGAGAAAAGGGTACGGCGGGCTGGTTTAAAGGTAAAATTGATTATATATTTATAATCAATCTTTATAAGTGGTAAGTGACCTCTCTATGCATATTACTTTGCGTCAGCTTGAAGTCTTTGCTGAAGTGCTGAAAAGCGGCTCCACCACCCAGGCTTCACAGCGGCTGGCGCTCTCTCAGTCGGCGGTAAGCGCAGCTCTCACCGACCTGGAAGGCCAACTGGGTGTGCAGTTATTCGATCGCGTCGGTAAACGGCTGGTGGTCAATGAGCATGGTCGGCTGCTCTATCCTAAAGCACTGGCGGCGCTGGAGCAGGCAACGGAAATAGAGCAACTCTTTCGTGAAGACAATGGTGCGCTGCGGGTGTTTGCCAGTAGCACCATAGGCAATTACATTCTGCCGGAAGTGATTGCCCGCTACCGCCGCGATTTTCCGGAGTTACCGCTGGAGCTGAGCGTGGGCAACAGTCAGGATGTGATCAATGCCGTGGCGGATTTTCGTGTGGACATTGGCCTGATTGAAGGGCCGTGCCACACTGCAGAAATCATTGCTGAGCCCTGGCTTGAGGATGAACTGGTGGTGTTCGCCGCCCCTTCTGCGCCGCTGTTGCAGAGGGAAGTCACGCTGGAGCGACTGGCCGCAGCGCCGTGGATCCTGCGTGAACGCGGCTCCGGCACCCGCGAAATTGTCGACTATTTGCTGCTGTCGCATTTGCCGCAGTTTCATCTCGGCATGGAGCTGGGCAATTCCGAAGCCATTAAGCACGCGGTTCGCCACGGTCTGGGTATCAGTTGTCTCTCCCGCCGGGTTATTGCTGAACAGCTTGAGAGTGGCACGCTGGTTGAAGTCCCGATCCCGCTACCTCGCCTGGTGCGCACCTTGTGGCGCATTCATCACCGGCAAAAACACCTTTCCAGTGCGCTGAACCGTTTTATTCGCTACTGCGCCCTCTGATTGCACCATCATCATGCGTCTGCACTTTTTTAGGGAGCGGGCGCAGCAATGAAACTATCGATTCATCCTGGAATCCTACGGATTACGTGCACTGAACGCGATATATCGCATTGGCACATTAGTTGCAAAAAGTGAATCAAAGAATCTTTTGTTTCATGGGCGATGAGGTGTTGATGATGAAGAAGTGGATGATGGCGGCAGCCGGTGCGGCATTAATGATGACATGCGCCGGGCAGGCACTGGCGGATCAGTTACAGGATATTCAGAAGCGCGGTGTGCTGCGCGTTGCCGTACCCCAGGATTTTCCGCCCTTTGGCTCGGTGGGCACGGATCTGAAACCACAGGGTTACGACATTGATATGGCGGAGTACCTGGCGAAAGGCATGAAAGTGAAGTTGCAACTGGTGCCGGTCACCAGCGCCAACCGTGTTCCCTACCTGCAAACGAACAAAGTTGATCTGGTTATCTCAAGCCTTGGGAAAAATGCCGAACGTGAAAAAGTGATCGACTTCAGCCGGGCGTACGCGCCGTTCTTCCTTGGGGTTTTTGGTCCAAAGGAGGCAACATTACCTGATGCGAAAGCATTGAGCGGCAAATCCATCGGCGTTACCCGCGGCGCGGTTGAAGATATGGTGTTGACCGATATCGCGCCGAAAGACGCGGACGTGAAACGTTACGAAGACAATAACACCACGCTGTCGGCGTACATGTCCGGGCAGGTCCAGTATCTTGCCACCGGGAACGTGGTCGTTGCCGCTATTGCGCGTCAAAACCCGCAAAAAGCCCCGGTCAGCCAGTTTATGCTGAAAGACTCACCGTGCTATATCGGGCTGATGAAAAACGAACCGGCACTGAAAGCTGAAGTCGATAAGCTGGTGGATCAGGCGCTAAAAGATGGCTCACTGAACACCCTGTCGCAGAAATGGATGCAGGCACCGTTACCGGCCAACTTCGGCGCATAAACGCATGACGACTTCGCTTGATTTCGCTGCGCTCTGGCCCTTCTGGCCAGAGCTGCTGGCCGGATTGTGGACTACCCTGACGCTCACCGCACTGGCGACGGTCGGCGGTGTGTCGCTGGGGATTGTCGGTGCCGCCCTGCGCAGCGGAAAACCCGGTCTGCTAAGCGCATTATGGGGGGCATATGTGGAGTTGATCCGCAATACGCCGTTTGTGGTGCAACTGTTTTTTATTGTGTTTGGCTTGCCCAGTCTTGGAATGAAACTGACCGCCGGAGAAGCGGCACTGATCGCCATGCTGGTCAACCTCGGCGCGTATAGCACGGAGATTATTCGCGCCGGGATCCAGGTCACGCCGAAAGGGCAGTGGGAAGCGGCGCGTGTGTTGGGACTGACCAAATCCCAGACCTTTTTGCGGGTGATCCTGCCGCCCTCCCTGAAGCGCATTTATCCTGCACTGGTCAGTCAGTGCATTATCGTGATGCTCGGTTCGTCGGTGGTCTCACAAGTCTCTTATGAAGAGCTGACCTTTATGGCCAACCTGATCCAGTCGCGCACGTTTTTAAGTTTTGAAGTCTATTTCGTCACCACATTGCTGTATCTGGCGCTTTCGCTGCTGATGCGCCAGGTGTTGCTGGCGATTGGCCGTAAATGGTTAGGGAGCGAGGGCTGATGAGTACCTTTACTGACTGGGATATTCTGCGCAATCTGCTGCTGGCGGCGCGCTGGACGGTGCTGCTGTCGCTGATTGCTTTTCTGTGCGGCACGCTGGTCACGCTGCCACTGCTGGTACTGCGCATTAGCCGCTGGCGCTGGCCAAAACGCCTGATCAGCGGTTATGCCGCGCTGTTTCAGGGCACGCCGTTGCTGATGCAACTGTTCCTCGCTTTTTTCGGCCTGGCGCTGTTCGGTATCGATGTAAGCGCATGGACCGCCGCTACGCTGGCGCTCACGTTATTTACCAGCGCGTTTCTGCTTGATATCTGGTACGGCAGTATCAACGCCCTACCGAAAGGGCAGTGGGAAGCCTGTCGCTGCCTGGGATTAAGCTTCGGGCAGACGTTATTTCGCGTGGTCGCACCGCAGGCGATACGCATTGCTATTGCGCCCACGGTGGGCTTTTCTGTGCAGGTGATCAAGGGCACGGCGCTGGCATCGATCATCGGTTTTGTTGAGTTAACCAAAGCCGGGACGATGCTGAATAACGTGACCTTTGCCCCGTTTAAAGTCTTTGGCCTGGTCGCACTGGGCTACTTCCTGCTGTGTTATCCGCTGTCGCGTTACAGCCGTTATCTGGAGAAAAAATTCCATGCCGCTCATCACCATTAATGATGTTCAGAAATATTATGGCGACAACCACGTATTAAAAGGCGTAAGCCTGGATATCGAAATGGGCGAAGTGGTGTCGATTATTGGCCGTAGCGGCTCTGGCAAAAGTACATTATTACGCTGTATGAATGGGCTGGAAGGTTACCAGGATGGCAGCATTAAGCTCGGCGGTATGACTGTCACCGATAGGGAGTCTCAGGCGCGGGAAATCAGCCGTTCTGTGGGCATGGTTTTTCAAAACTTCAACTTGTTTCCGCATATGACCGCGCTGGAGAATGTGATGCTGGCACCCCGCCGGGTATTGAAATTGCCTGCCGATGCGTGCCGTAAGCTGGCCACTGAAATGCTGGAAAAAGTGGGGCTGGGCGAACGTATTGATTACTACCCGGCGAACCTCTCCGGTGGGCAACAGCAACGTGTGGCGATTGCCCGTGCATTGGCGATGAAACCGAAAGTCTTGCTGTGTGATGAAATTACCTCTGCGCTGGATCCGGAACTGGTCGGCGAGGTGCTGCGTGTGCTTGAGCAGCTTGCCGCTGAAGGGATGACGCTGATCCTCGTCACGCATGAAATGAATTTCGCCCGTGAAGTGGGCGACCGTGTGGTGTTTATGCATCAGGGTAAAGTCTGGGAGCAGGGGGAGAGTAAGTCCTTTTTCACGCAGCCACGCACGCCAGAACTGCAACAGTTTATCGCCTCGGTTCGTGGTCTGAATTGATCCACCGCTCCCGCAGCCCTGCGGGAGCTTATTTACATCCTCGCAACATTGCCCATTCACTGCTTTACTTATAATTCGCTGCCTATCATGAAGGTCTCTAATAACAGACGTTTTATGCCAGAAGGGCTGCGTTTCGTTTGCTACAATCGCGCCTCATTTTTTGGATGGATAGCTTTTTCTTATGGTTTCCGAAACAAAAACCACACAAGCGCCCACGCTGCGTCGTGAACTGAAGGCGCGTCACCTGACGATGATCGCGATTGGCGGTTCAATCGGTACCGGGTTGTTTGTCGCATCAGGAGCGACCATTTCTTCAGCGGGCCCGGGGGGCGCGCTGTTCTCTTATATTCTTATTGGTCTGATGGTCTACTTCCTGATGACCAGCCTTGGCGAACTTGCCGCGTTTATGCCGGTGTCCGGCTCATTCTCGACCTATGGTCAGAAGTATGTGGAAGAGGGCTTTGGCTTCGCACTGGGCTGGAACTACTGGTACAACTGGGCGGTAACCATCGCCGTTGACCTGGTTGCATCGCAATTGGTGATGACCTGGTGGTTCCCGGATACACCGGGCTGGATCTGGAGCGCGTTGTTCCTGGCCGTGATTTTCCTGCTGAACTACATCTCCGTAAAAGGGTTTGGCGAAGCGGAGTACTGGTTCTCGCTGATTAAAGTGGCGACGGTGATTATCTTTATCATTGTTGGTGTGATGATGATTGTCGGTATTTTCCAGGGGGAAAAACCGGCAGGCTGGAGTAACTGGGCCATCGGCGATGCGCCGTTTGCTGGCGGTTTATCGGCGATGATTGGCGTGGCGATGATTGTCGGCTTCTCCTTCCAGGGGACGGAACTGATTGGCATCGCGGCGGGTGAATCGGAAGATCCGGAAAAGAACATTCCGCGTGCGGTGCGGCAGGTGTTCTGGCGTATCCTGCTGTTTTATGTCTTTGCGATCCTGATTATCAGTCTGATTATTCCTTATACCGACCCGAGTCTGCTGCGCAATGATGTGAAAGATATCAGCGTAAGCCCGTTCACCCTGGTGTTCGAGCATGCGGGCCTGCTCTCAGCGGCGGCGGTGATGAATGCGGTGATCCTGACGGCGGTGCTGTCGGCGGGCAACTCCGGCATGTATGCTTCCACGCGTATGCTTTACACCCTGGCCTGTGACGGCAAAGCGCCGCGCATCTTCGCCAAATTATCGAAAGGCGGTGTGCCGCGTAATGCGCTGTATGCCACCACGGTGATTGCTGCGTTGTGCTTCCTGACCTCCATGTTTGGAAATCAGACGGTGTACCTGTGGTTGCTCAATACCTCCGGGATGACCGGCTTTATCGCCTGGCTGGGGATAGCCATCAGCCACTACCGTTTCCGCCGTGGTTACGTTGCGCAGGGCCATTCACTGGATAATCTGCCATACCGCTCTGGTTTCTTTCCTATCGGGCCGATCTTCGCCTTCGTGTTGTGTCTGATCATCACCCTGGGGCAGAATTATCAGGCGTTTCTTGCTGATACCATTGACTGGGGAGCGGTCACTGCGACCTATATCGGCATTCCGCTGTTCCTGGTTATCTGGTTCGGTTACAAATTCTCTAAAGGCACCCGTTTCGTGCGTTACAGCGAAATGGAGTTCCCGGAACGCTTTACCAAGTAAATTCACTCTTTAGCCCTCTGTTCGGAGGGCTTTTTTTTGCCTGCCTGACTCGCCTGAGTTGTAACAATTTACATAACTTTGAACTTCTGAAATTGATAATGGTTATCGTTTACATTAATGTAACCCACTGAATAACAAGGTATCAGTCTGTTTTTGCAGCGCCAGAATACCCCCTGACACACCGCCGCCCCGTCAATGTAATGGGGCGTGGTTTATTGCATGTGAGCAGTATTTTCGCAATTTTTTGTAGTTACCTCATGGAGTTACGGAATGTTTACCTTGAATCCCATCGTCCGGGGAGGCCTCTGTGCGTCCGCACTCTCCCTGGCGCTGCCAACGATGGCTGCCGTAGAGCGTGATGAAACGCTGGTAGTGACCGCGTCAGCCAGCGAACAGAACCTGAAAGATGCCCCCGCCAGTATCAGCGTTATTACGCAACAAGACCTCCAGCGTAAGCCGGTGCAAAACCTGAAAGATGTACTGAAAGAGGTGCCCGGCGTACAGCTCACTAACGAAGGGGATAACCGTAAAGGCGTCAGTTTGCGCGGTCTCGACAGCAGCTACACCTTGATCCTGATTGATGGCAAACGTGTCAACTCCCGCAATGCGGTATTTCGCCACAACGATTTCGACCTCAACTGGATCCCGGTGGAAGCCATCGAGCGTATTGAAGTGGTACGCGGGCCGATGTCTTCTCTGTATGGTTCTGATGCTCTTGGCGGCGTGGTGAATATCATCACTAAAAAAATCGGCCAGAGCTGGACCGGCAGTGTGACCGCTGACAGCACCGTCCAGGAGCACCGGAATCGTGGCGATAGCTGGAATGGTCAGTTCTACACCAGCGGCCCGCTGATTGAGGGTGTCCTGGGCGTGAAAGCATACGGTAGCGTGGCGAAGCGCGAGAAAGATCAGCAGCAACCTTCGCAGACCGATGCCAGTGGCCTTACGCCGCGGATGGAGGGATTTACCAGCCGTGACAGCAACGTTGAGTTCGCCTGGACGCCGACGGCGGATCACGATGTTACCGCCGGTTATGGCTACGATCGCCAGGACCGGAATTCCGACTCGCTGAATAAAAATCGCCTCGACAGGCAGAACTACTCATTGGCGCATAACGGCCGCTGGGGCGTCGGCAACAGTGAGCTGAAATTCTACGGTGAGACGATCGACAATAAAAACCCCGGTAACAGCGGCCAGATTCGTTCACAAAACACCACCCTCGATGGCAAGTATGTGCTGCCGCTTGGTGCCATCAATCAGCTGGTCACCGTCGGCGGCGAATGGCGACACGACAAATTACAGGATCCAGTCAACCTGACGGGGGGAAGCAGTAGCAAAACCTCAGCTAACCAGTACGCGCTGTTTGTGGAAGATGAGTGGCGTATTGTCGAACCGCTGGCGCTCACCACCGGCGTGCGCATGGACGATCATGACACCTATGGCGATCACTGGAGCCCACGCGCCTACCTGGTGTACAACGCCACCGATACTGTCACGGTCAAAGGCGGCTGGGCGACGGCGTTTAAAGCGCCATCACTGTTGCAGCTCAGCCCGGACTGGGCGACCAACTCTTGTCGCGGCAGTTGTCGCGTGGTGGGTAGCCCGGAACTGAAACCGGAAACCAGCGAAAGTTTTGAACTGGGTCTTTACTACAGCGGCGAAGAGGGATGGCTGGAAGGCGTTCAGGGCAGCGTGACCGCCTTCCAGAATAACATTGAGGATATGATCAATATCAGTCGCACCGCCAGCCTGACTGAAGCGCCGGGTTACGCCAACTTCGTTGGCTTTGAGCGTAATGCTAACGGCAAACGGGTGCCGGTGTTCCGTTACTACAACGTCAATAAAGCGCGGATCCAGGGGCTGGAAACCGAACTGAAAGTGCCGTTGAGCGATGCATGGAAAGTGACGCTGAACTACACCTATAACGATGGTCGCGATCTCAGCGGCGGCGGCAACAAGCCGTTGCAGGATCTGCCGTACCACACCGCCAATGGTACGCTGGACTGGCAAGCGACGCAGGACTGGTCGTTCTATCTCTCCGCAAACTATAGCGGTGAAAAACGTACCGTATCGCAGGGCATGACGCCTGGCGGTTATGTTATCTGGAACGCGGGCGGCGCCTGGCAGGCGAGCAAGAACGTGAAACTGCGCGCCGGTGTGCTGAACCTGGGGGATAAAGACCTGAATCGCGACGACTACAGCTTCAACGAAGAAGGTCGCCGCTACTTTATGGCCGTGGATTACCGCTTCTGACGGGCAAACCCGGCGGTGGGAAACCGCCGGGGCTGAGATCACTTCAGCAGATACTGCGCATGGAAGCGCAGATGATCTTCAATAAACGACGCAATAAAGTAATAGCTATGATCGTAGCCGGACTGAATACGTAACGTCAGCGGCCAGGATTTTTGCCGTGCCGCTTCCGCCAGCCGCGCCGGTTGCAGTTGATCGGCGAGGAATTGATCGTTATCGCCCTGATCAATCAGCGTTGGGATAGCATCCGCTTCGCCACTTTCCAGCATCAGGACGCAACTGTCCCAGGCTCGCCACTGTTCGCTATCTTCCCCAAGATAAGCCGTAAATGCTTTTTGCCCCCAGGGAACCTGCAACGGGTTAACGATAGGCGCAAAAGCAGAGACACTGGTGTAACGACCCGGGTTTTTCAACGCCATGATCAGCGCGCCGTGGCCGCCCATAGAGTGACCGCTGATCGCACAACGTGAACTGACCTTAAATTCCGCAGCGATCAGCGCCGGCAGCTCATCTCGCAGATAGTCATACATCCGGTAATGGGCAGCCCAGGGCTGCTGCGTGGCGTTGAGGTAGAACCCGGCGCCTTTGCCTAAATCGTAGCTGTCGGCATCGGCCACCGCGTCGCCGCGCGGACTGGTATCCGGCATCACCAGCACAATGCCCAGCTCGGCCGCTACGCGTTGTGCCCCTGCTTTGGTGGTGAAATTCTCATCATTGCAGGTCAGGCCGGAGAGCCAATACAGGACGGGTGGCGCCGTTGCTGTACGCTGTGGCGGTAAAAAAATGCTAAAGGTCATCGTACAGTTGAGTACGGCGGAGTCGTGGCGCCAGCGCTGTTGCCAGCCTTCAAAACAGCGGTGCTCTTCGAGCAATTCCATGCAGGGCTCCTCAGTCATTTCGGGGGGAGATGGGTGACATTCTTAATAATACAGATTATTCATTGCCCTGTGAGTAACTTTCACTTCCGCATAAATGCCACATATTGCATCATAAACATAACTTTACTTTAACAAATGGGGTGCTCATGGCACGCAAAGTTGCGCTTTGCGGGTTTATTGTGCTGGTGGTGGCAATGGGAATCGGGCGTTTTGCCTTTACGCCGCAGGTACCGTTAATGATCCGCGATGGTCAGCTCACATTGACCAGTGCCGGACTGGTCGCTGCTATCAACTATCTCGGTTATCTGTTGGGTGCATGGGATGCGATGCGTGCCAGGCAGCATATTGAGTTGCGCCTGTATGCTGGCATTGGCGGTGCGGTGGCGCTGACATTCTTGTCATCCATTGCCGATAACGCACTGCTGCACGGCGCATTACGGCTGGTGATCGGCGCAATGAGCGGCTGGGCGATGGTGCTGATCGCCGCCTGGAGCAACGAACGTCTGGCACATGCCGGGCGGCCGGGCTTGAGTGCCGCAGTGTTTGCCGGGCCGGGCGCGGGTATCGCTTTGAGCGGTCTGTTGGCGGTGGCGATCCAGGCCAAAGGACTGACCGCGGCATCCGCATGGCAGGTCTATGGCGTACTCGCGCTGTTACTGGTGGCATTTATCGCGCGTTATCTGCCGCGACCGGGAGAGTGGCATCGGCCTGGCGTAAAAGCGCAACCGTTGCACCTGACGCCGGATCTTATACGGCTGGTATGGAGCTATAGTCTCGCCGGATTTGGTTATATCCTGCCCGCGACATTTCTTTCGCAAATGGCGGCGCTGCGTTTCCCTGGCAGTTTATTCGCCCAGTTTGTCTGGCCGGTATTTGGCGCGGCGTCGGTGGTGGGGATTGTGTTAAGCATCTTGCTGCGCCATGTGGGCCACAGCTATCAACGTCTGGCGATAGTGCTGTGGTTACAGGGCGTGGGTGTGCTGGCGGCATGGCTGCTACCAGGGATGAGCGGTCTGGTCACTGGCGCGCTGCTGGTTGGCGGTGGTTTTCTCTGTGCAGTACAGTTGTCGCTGTTGTACGGTCGGGAGCTTGCCCCCGATCACACCCGTTATATGGCCGGGTTGCTGACCACCGGCTATGCGCTGGGACAACTGGTGGGGCCGATGACGTCGGCGCTCTCGACCTGGCTGACGCAACGTCTTGAACCGGCACTTGGGGTGGCGGCATTCGCCTTGCTGATAGGGGGGATTCTGGTGTGGAAACCGACACCCAGAAAGCCGGCGGAATTTCAATAATTATCGGCGTCAGGACTGGATTATGTGCGCGACCTCACGCACAATGATTGTTCACTTCGCCTGCGCTAAAGGCGAAGCACGCCACACCTGCAGGAGAATAAAAAATGTCATCACTCAGTAAAGAAGCGGCTCTCGTCCATGAGGCTTTAGTCGCCCGCGGCCTGGAAACACCGCTGCGTCCGCCGGTCCGTGAAACGGACAACGAAACCCGCAAGCGCCTGATTGCCGGGCACATGACCGAGATTATGCAACTGCTTAACCTCGATCTGAATGATGACAGCCTGATGGAAACGCCGCATCGCATTGCCAAAATGTATGTTGATGAGATCTTCTCCGGCCTCGATTATGCCAACTTCCCGAAGATCACCGTGATTGAAAACAAAATGAAAGTGGATGAGATGGTCACGGTACGCGATATTACGCTGACCAGCACCTGTGAGCACCACTTCGTCACCATCGACGGGAAAGCGACCGTTGCATATATCCCGAAGGAGTCGGTGATTGGTCTATCAAAAATTAACCGCATTGTGCAGTTCTTCGCTCAGCGTCCTCAGGTGCAGGAACGCTTAACGCAACAGATCCTCACGGCACTGCAAACGCTGCTGGGCACCAATAATGTGGCGGTATCCATTGATGCAGTGCATTATTGTGTGAAAGCGCGCGGCATTCGTGATGCCACCAGCGCCACCACCACTACCTCTCTGGGCGGTTTGTTCAAATCGAGCCAGAATACCCGCCAGGAGTTCCTGCGCGCTGTACGCCACCATAACTGATTATCGGGGAGCCGGAGACATGGAACGCAATGTCACGCTGGATTTTGTTCGTGGCATCGCCATTCTTGGGATCCTGCTTCTGAACATCACCGCCTTCGGGTTACCAAAGGCGGCCTATACCAACCCTGCCTGGTATGGCGAGATCACGCAACGTGACGCTTGGACCTGGGCCTTTCTCGATCTCTTTGCACAAGTAAAATTCCTGTCGCTGTTTGCCCTCTTATTTGGCGCGGGTTTGCAAATGTTGTTGCCGCGCGGTAAACGCTGGATCCAGTCACGACTGACTTTGCTGGTATTGCTGGGCTTTATTCACGGCCTCTTTTTCTGGGATGGCGATATTCTTCTGGCTTACGGGCTGGTGGGGTTGATAGCCTGGCGCATGGTGCGTGATGCGCAAAGCGTGAAGACGATGTTCAATACCGGCGTTGTGCTCTATCTGATGGGCATTGTGGTGCTGCTGTTGCTGGGGGGGATTTCCGGCAGTCAGCCAAACCGTTCCTGGTTACCGGATGCGGCGAACCTGCAATATGAAGCCTGGTGGAAAACCAGCGGTAGCATGATAGAAGCGATCAGCAACCGGGCGGATATGTTATCGAATGCGTTGCTGGCACTCGGCGCGCAGTATGGCTGGCAACTGGCGGGATTGATGCTGCTGGGAGCAGCGCTGATGCGCAGCGGTTGGTTGAAAGGGCAATTCAGCCTGCGGCATTACCGGCGCGTTGGCGCGCTGCTGATTACGCTGGGTATGCTGATCAACCTGCCTGCGATTGTCGCGCAGTGGCAGCTTGGCTGGTCGTATCGCTGGTGTGCCTTTTTTTTGCAGGCACCGCGCGAACTGAGCGCACCGTTTCAGGCTATAGGCTATGCCGCTCTGGCGTATGGCTTCTGGCCGCAGATTGGCGCCAGCAAATGGGCCAATGCGATCGCCTGCGTTGGCCGCATGGCGTTAAGCAACTACCTCTTGCAAACGTTGATCTGTATTACCTTGTTTAATCACTTCGGTTTATTTATGAAGTTCGACCGTCTCCAGTTGCTGGCCTTTGTTCCGCCGGTATGGGCTGCCAATATCCTGTTTTCTCTCTTGTGGCTTAAGCGTTTTCGTCAGGGCCCGATGGAGTGGTTGTGGCGGCAATGTACCGCACGTGCTGCGGGAACAGCATTGGCGCGAACATCCAGATAACGATCTGGATCACAATCGTTAACAAAACGGATGTAACCGTTTCCATTCATGTGATGTCACTCACGCAGCAATCTCCCGCCGACTGACAGAATAGCCTCCTTACTAAACCCAGGGGGTGACTGTGAACTGCCGCAATCCAGCAAAGGTGAGTAAAAATGATCACCATTCGTGACGTTGCCCGTCAGGCGGGCGTCTCTGTCGCGACGGTCTCCCGCGTGCTGAATAACAGTGCGCTGGTAAGTCAGGATACGCGTGAAACGGTGATGAAGGCGGTCGCTCAGCTTGGCTATCGCCCGAATGCCAACGCTCAGGCGCTGGCCACGCAGGTCAGCGATACCATTGGTGTGGTGGTGATGGATGTGTCCGATGCCTTCTTCGGCGCACTGGTGAAGGCGGTGGATACCGTTGCCCAGCAACATCAAAAGTATGTGCTGATTGGTAACAGTTATCACGAGGCGGAAAAAGAACGCCACTCCATTGAGGTTCTGATCCGCCAGCGTTGTAATGCATTGATTGTTCACTCGAAAGCGTTAAGTGACGAAGAGCTGACTGGCTTTATGGAGCAGGTGCCGGGCATGGTGTTGATTAACCGTTTGGTGCCGGGTTACGCCCATCGCTGCGTCTGTCTGGATAACATCAGCGGCGCGATGATGGCAACGCGTATGTTGCTTAACCATGGTCATCAGCGCATCGGCTATCTGGCGTCCAGCCACCATATTGAAGATAACGATTTGCGCCGCGAAGGCTGGTTCCGCGCCCTGGAAGAGCAGGGAATAGCTGCACCGGATAGCTGGGTTGGCACAGGCTCACCGGACATGCAGGGCGGGGAAGCGGCCATGGTTGAGCTGCTGGGGCGCAATTTGCAGCTCACGGCGGTGTTTGCCTACAACGACAGCATGGCCGCTGGTGCGCTGACTGCGCTAAAAGATAACGGCATTGCTGTGCCACAGCATTTGTCGTTGATTGGTTTCGATGATATCCCGATTGCGCGCTACACCGATCCGCAGCTTACCACCGTGCGCTATCCGGTGGCGTCGATGGCGCGTCTGGCGACCGAGCTGGCGCTGCTGGGTGCCGCAGGAAAGCTGGATCCGCAGGAATCTCATTGTTTTATGCCCACGCTGGTGCGCCGCCATTCGGTGACTGGTCGACAAACTGTGGCTTCGATCACTAACTTATAATGTTCGGTGATGTAACCGTTTTCAATCTGTGAGTAAATTCACAGTATCTTAACAAGGCGCTGACTATGATGTCAGCGTCTTAGAAGCTGAAACACGATGTAACGGTGATTATTCACTTTAGCAGTGCATAGCCGCCATGACACATCGAAGAAAGCGAATTTGTGGAGCGTTACCGTACACGGACGAATGGATTTTTTAGAGTGAACTTCGGTCGAAAGTAACGTTTCAATAACATACTTCCCACCGAGCATTTTTCACAAGAACTACCCTGCATATAAAAAACCGGAGATACCATGAATAAGAAGGTGTTGACTCTGTCTGCTGTAATGGCAAGCATGCTTTTCGGCGCAGCCGCACACGCAGCGGATACCCGCATTGGTGTGACCATCTATAAGTATGACGACAACTTTATGTCCGTTGTGCGTAAGGCGATTGAGAAAGATGCCAAAGAAGCGCCAAATGTTCAGCTGCTGATGAACGACTCCCAGAATGACCAATCCAAACAGAATGATCAGATTGACGTTCTGCTGGCGAAAGGCGTGAAAGCGCTGGCCATCAACCTGGTTGACCCGGCTGCTGCAGGCACCGTTATTGAGAAAGCCCGCGGCCAGAACGTGCCGGTGGTATTCTTCAACAAAGAACCTTCCCGTAAAGCGCTGGATAGCTATGACAAAGCGTACTACGTCGGTACCGACTCTAAAGAATCCGGTGTTATCCAGGGCGACCTGATCGCCAAACACTGGGCGGCAAATCCGGGCTGGGACCTGAACAAAGACGGTCAGATCCAGTTCGTACTGCTGAAAGGCGAACCGGGCCATCCGGATGCTGAAGCACGTACCACTTACGTTATCAAAGAGCTGAACGATAAAGGCATCAAAACGCAGCAACTGGCGTTGGATACCGCAATGTGGGATACCGCACAGGCGAAAGACAAAATGGATGCCTGGCTCTCCGGCCCGAACGCAAACAAAATTGAAGTGGTCATTGCCAACAACGATGCCATGGCGATGGGTGCTGTTGAAGCGCTGAAAGCGCACAACAAGAGCTCAATTCCGGTATTTGGCGTGGATGCGCTGCCTGAAGCCCTGGCACTGGTTAAATCCGGCGCAATGGCGGGTACCGTACTGAACGATGCCAATAACCAGGCGAAAGCCAGCTTCGACCTGGCGAAAAACCTCGCCGAAGGTAAAGGTGCCGCAGATGGCACCAACTGGAAGATCGACAACAAAGTTGTTCGTATTCCTTACGTGGGTGTAGATAAAGACAACCTTGATCAGATTACTGGTAAATAATATTTAGCTAGTCTGTTTTCACAGGGCGTATTAATCAATACGCCCTTTTATAACAACATGATATGCCAGGCCAACAAGGTACAATTATGGTCAGCAATAATACTCAGTCGTCAGGTGAATTCTTGTTGGAAATGAGCAATATCAACAAGTCTTTTCCAGGCGTAAAGGCACTCGATAATGTCAATTTAAAAGTTCGTCCTCATTCTATTCATGCATTAATGGGTGAGAACGGCGCGGGTAAATCAACGTTATTAAAATGTCTTTTTGGGATCTATCAAAAAGATTCCGGCAGCATCCTTTTTCAGGGGAAAGAGATCGATTTCCATTCGGCTAAAGAAGCACTGGAAAATGGTATCTCAATGGTTCACCAGGAACTTAACCTGGTGCTGCAACGTTCCGTGATGGATAACATGTGGTTGGGGCGTTATCCCACTAAAGGCGTGTTTGTCGATCAGGATAAAATGTACCGCGATACGAAAGCTATCTTTGATGAGCTGGATATCGATATCGACCCGCGGGCACGCGTGGGCACATTATCTGTTTCGCAAATGCAGATGATTGAAATTGCGAAAGCGTTCTCCTATGACGCCAAAATCGTTATTATGGATGAACCAACGTCGTCATTGACGGAAAAAGAAGTCAATCATCTGTTTAAAATTATCCGTAAGCTGAAAGATCGCGGCTGCGGTATTGTTTATATCTCTCATAAAATGGAAGAGATCTTCCAACTGTGCGATGAAATAACCATCCTGCGCGACGGCCAGTGGATTGCCACTCAGCCGCTGGAAGGGCTGGATATGGATAAGATCATCGCCATGATGGTGGGACGTTCGCTGAACCAGCGCTTCCCGGACAAGCATAACGAGCCAGGCGAAACGATCCTTGAAGTGCGTAACCTGACCTCGTTGCGTCAGCCGTCTATTCGCGATGTCTCCTTTGATCTGCGCAAAGGCGAAATTCTCGGTATCGCCGGTCTGGTTGGCGCAAAACGTACTGATATCGTCGAGACGCTGTTTGGTATCCGTGAGAAATCCGCCGGTACCATTAAACTGCATGGCAAGCTAATTAATAATCATAATGCGAATGAAGCGATTAATAATGGCTTTGCTCTGGTAACCGAAGAGCGTCGTTCTACCGGTATTTATGCTTATCTCGATATCGGTTTTAACTCGCTGATTTCCAATATTCAGAATTACAAGAACAAAGTCGGTTTGCTGGATAATAGCCGCATGAAGAGTGATACCCAATGGGTTATCGATTCAATGCGCGTGAAAACGCCAGGACACCGTACGCAAATTGGTTCACTGTCTGGTGGTAACCAGCAAAAAGTCATTATCGGTCGCTGGTTATTAACTCAGCCAGAAATCTTAATGCTCGATGAACCAACGCGTGGTATTGACGTTGGTGCGAAATTTGAAATTTATCAGTTGATTGCCGAACTGGCGAAAAAGAATAAGGGGATCATTATTATTTCCTCTGAAATGCCTGAGCTGTTAGGCATCACTGACCGTATTCTGGTAATGAGCAATGGCCTCGTTTCCGGAATTGTTGACACTAAAACCACAACGCAAAACGAAATTCTCCGTCTTGCGTCTTTGCACCTTTAAGATCAGGGGCTCCTCATGAGTGCGTTAAATAAAAACTTTTCTCACTTATCTGAAAGACGGCGGCATTTATGTTGTTCTTTTAGTGTTACTGGCCATTATTATTTTCCAGGATCCCACATTCTTAAGTCTGCTGAACTTAAGTAACATTCTGACCCAATCTTCTGTGCGTATTATTATCGCGCTGGGCGTGGCGGGGCTGATTGTTACACAGGGCACTGACCTTTCCGCCGGGCGCCAGGTGGGCCTGGCAGCGGTGGTTGCCGCAACGCTGCTGCAATCCATGGAAAACGCCAATAAAGTCTTCCCGGACATGGCCACCATGCCGATTCCGGTGGTGATCCTGATTGTTTGCGCCATTGGCGCGATTATCGGGCTGGTGAACGGTATCGTTATTGCTTACCTGAACGTAACACCGTTTATCACCACGCTGGGTACGATGATCATCGTTTACGGTATCAACTCCCTGTACTACGACTTTGTAGGTGCATCGCCGATTTCTGGCTTCGACAGTGGTTTCTCCTCCTTTACACAGGGTTTCATTGCGCTGGGTGGTTTCCGACTGTCGTATATCACCTTCTATGCGTTAATTGCCGTCGTCTTTGTCTGGATCCTGTGGAATAAAACCCGCTTTGGCAAAAACATTTTCGCTATCGGTGGTAACCCGGAAGCAGCGAAAGTGTCCGGCGTGAACGTGGCGCTGAACCTGCTGATGATTTATGCGCTGTCCGGGGTGTTCTATGCCTTTGGCGGTATGCTGGAAGCGGGCCGTATCGGTTCTGCGACCAACAACCTCGGCTTTATGTATGAGCTGGATGCTATCGCAGCCTGTGTGGTGGGCGGCGTTTCCTTCAGCGGCGGTGTGGGTACCGTACTGGGCGTGGTGACCGGTGTTATTATCTTCACCGTTATCAACTACGGTCTGACCTATATTGGTATTAACCCGTACTGGCAGTACATCATCAAAGGCGGCATCATCATCTTTGCGGTGGCGCTGGACTCACTGAAATACGCGCGTAAGAAATAAGCGTGTCATATTCAACAAGCCCGCTGTTTCAGCGGGCTTTTTTTATGCCTGCCATTAATACGGTATGAACGGGGAGGAGGCGAAAAAAACTTTGTCCAAACAAATTTGTTAAATTTTCCGCTTCGATGCTACGCTCAAATAAGGCACAGCATTAATGAGGTAATTCTGATGGACAAAGAATTCGCGTTTCCTGCATTTCCCGTGATCGGCTGGCAGGTTGGGCCGGTGGAAGATTTAAATGGTGTGGTAGTCAAATTTGGCTACAGTACGTCGCCTTATGGACCTGGCGCGACAACTTTTGATTCGCAATTTTTTAGCCTGACACCGGAAATGGTCAAAAGCCTGATCTATGACCTGGAGCGCAGTTTGCACCGCTGTGAAGACAAAGTCGCCTGACACCCTTTAAGAGACTTCGCGCAGCCGCTTTGAAACGCTTTTGTCCTCTGCGCGATAGTTTTTTATACGCTTGCAAATTTCGTCCCGGAGCGTGCGCAATTAGCCGGCGGATTTAACAATTAAGTCAATTCTGAATGCCTTCCGCTCCGTCGGTACTTACGCTTGAAAGGTAAATCTCTGAAATTAGTATCTGCAGCTCAGAGGGGCGCCTATGAATGTTGTGTATTTTAAAGTTGATCACCTTCCGCACGAAAAAACCAACCATGTGAATTTCTGCCTTAAGGGCATTGAATTACTGCGCGATGGCGAAGTGGTTGCCACTCCCGGCGATATCAAGGTCACCTCCCTGCCGTTTTACTGTTTTTGCACGGTGCCTACCGGTTTTCGCAAAATCGAATTCAAAATGAAGAACGCAGCGCCAGCCCGTATTCACTGCTCGGCGGGGTATTTAAAAACCGGCGAGGACCTTGTCGATACGCCGGAGGGGGAGACGATATTCTCCTTTAATGCGCTGAGCGGTTTATGGACGCTTGACAGGAACGAGGAGGAGGTTATCGATCACCGTGCGTTTAGGGCGCGGGATTTTACCCTTATCAGACCCGTGAAGAGCGCCAACCGCAATGTGTCGGCGTACTGACGCCGGATCAGTTTTTCCCTTTCTTTTGCATCTCAAACAGTTGCCCGGCGGTGACGGCCGGGTAACCTTGCGCATTATCAGGCACTTCCTGCAAGGATGGAATGGGGACCAGCGGGCCTAAAAATCGTGGCTCGCGCTTGAACATATAGAGATCCGCGATGGTGCCGAGCCGCGCACCGAATTCCCGCACCCGAACGCTCCACATATCTTTTGGCGATGGCACGGCGTAACACTGCGCCTGGATCCCCATATGCTGGGCGATAAACAACGCACGCTCACAGTGGAAACGCTGGGTGATAATGATGAAATCGTTGGTATCAAAGACCTTACGCGTACGGACAATCGAATCGAGGGTGCGAAAACCAGCATAGTCGAGCACGATGTCGGAGGGATCGACACCTGCGGCAATCAAATCCTTACGCATGGTCATCGGCTCATTATAGCTTTGCATCGCGTTATCGCCGCTGAGCAACAGGTAGTTGACCTTACCGCTGTTATAGGCGTTCAGCGCGCCCTGAATACGGTAACGGTAATATTGATTGATAACACCCGTGCGGTAGTATTTCGCGGTGCCAAGCACAACGCCCACCTGCCGCCAGGGCAGATCCTGCAAATCGTCATAGATATAGGGCGAGGTTTTCCAGCTCATCCAGCGATCAAGACCCAGCGCCGTTAACAGCAGTAAGCCGATCAGGACTAACAGGCTGTATAGCAAACGCTTTAACATGCAGGAGACTCGGTACAGGTTTGAAATTTAACTCAGGCTACTTTACCCGTCCGGCAAGCGCAAGAAACAGAGGTTCAATTGCGGGCTTTTTCATCACTGCGGGCGTGAACCCGCAGTGACAGACATTATGCAAGCAGTACGCGGTCGGTGTGCTGGCAGCCCAATGCACGCAGCGTGGCGACGGTTGCATCCCACTGTGTGAGTGGCGCATCAGCGCGTTCAGCCAGCAGCGCGTGTTGAATATCTGCGTAATCAAAACCACTCAGATTGAGCAAGTTTAGTGCGCCCTGCAACGGTGGCAGTGTCGGGTTGAAAGCGGCATTTTCCGCATAACTGCCGCAGAAAATACGCCCATCACGACATTCGAGCGCAACCCCGGAAGGAGAATGCGTGTAAGGGGAGTGGCTGCGGTTCGCTGCGCTGATCGCTGCTTGTGCTAACGGTTCTCCGCTCACAGCAAAACCATGGTTCTGCTCGTCCATCAATAACGTTTTGATCTCCAAGTCTTTTGGGCCAAAAGCGTCCGGCAGGTAATCGCCCAGCGTATGGGGGGCGCGTCCCGGCAGGTTAATGCGCAGGGTCAGCCCGCTGTTCAGTTCATTCATAAACTGGCGGCAATGCCCGCAAGGGGTGTAGTTCACGGTGACGGAAGAGAGGGCTTTTTCGCCGCGCAGCCAGGCATGGCTGATGGCGCTCTGCTCGGCGTGTACAGTTTGTTGCATCGTTGCACCGCGGAACTCCATATTGGCGCCAAAGTACCAGATGCCACTGACGCCACGGGCAATAGCGCCAACATTGAAATGCGACAAATCGGTGCGGGCGCAGGCCGCTGCAAGCGGTAACAGCGCAAAGGCCAGTGTATCTTCATCCATGCCGGTGGCGCTACGCAAAGTCGCCACCTGCGCCGCGCTCAGCATAGCGGGGAAGTGCTCATCCGCCAGCAGAGGCGCCAGCGCGGTTTGCAAATCTCCCGCAAGCCCGGAAAACGCAGTGTGAAAACGTGAATGCATGGCGTTGCCTCATAATCGTGTATTGGAACCGTAGTTTACGGGGCAACAGGGTGATTATGTGTGATTTTTATCACATTGCATGTGCAACTTATGAAACTGAAATTAAAATTGCGCGACCAATCGCAAAGTTTATCGCAATACAGCCATGATCAATGGAAACAGAAACGGAGCCACCAGCGAAGTAATAATCCCACAGATCACTAATGCCAGTGAACTGAATGCCCCTTCCTGATAATCCACTTCGGCGCAGCGCGCGGTGCCCAGCGCATGCGAAGCCGTACCCATCGCCAGCCCGCGGGCGGATTTGGTATGTATGCGCATAAGATTGAGAAAAGTATGACCGAAGACCGCTCCCAGCACGCCAACGAAAATCACGCAGACGGCGCTGATGGCGGGAATGCCACCGATGCTGCCCCCCACGGCCATCGCAATCGGTGTCGTGACGGATTTTGGCAACACCGATGCGGCGATTTCCGGCGTTGCCCCCATCAGCAGGGCGATGGCGGTACCGGAAATCATTGCCACCAGGCTACCGCAAAAGCAGATGGTGATAATCGATTTCCAGCGCGCACGGATCTGGTGCAACTGCTCATAAAGCGGGAAGGCCAGTGCGACCACCGCAGGTTGCAGCAGATCGTTGAGGATTTTGCTGCCCTGAAAGTAGTGATCGTAAGGGATACCGGTTAGCAGCAGGATGGGAATGATCACCACCATGGCGACAAGCAGCGGGTTCAGCAGCGGCATTTTGAAACGCGCGGCAAGTTTTCGGGCGGCAAAAAAGACCGCCAGCGTCAGTGGCAACGACCACCAAATATACGTCATCATTCTTTATCACCTTCTTGCCCGGCGATTTTACGTTCACCATGCGCCAGATGAGTGCTCCAGCTCACCACCAGAAATACAATCACCGTACTGACTGCGCAGGAAACAATAATGGGACCAAATTGCGCGCGTAGCAGGTCGTAATACTGCATCACGCCAACCCCGATAGGCACAAACAGCAGCGCCATATAACGGATCAAGAGATAGCAGCCCGGATTGACCCACTTCGCGGGCAGGATTTGTAGCGCCAGCAGTACGAACATGATCAGCATACCGATAATGCTGCCGGGAATCGTGATGGGCAGAAGTGACGCGATATAGATCCCTGCGTACAGGCAGGCGTAGATAAGTACAAAAGCACGCAGATATTGCCAAATAATATTCAATGATTTACTCATGGTGAAAGCCCTTGCTGAAACGCATTCATCATACAATTAAAGCTAAAAACGTGCTACTGATCACATCATGAATTGTGAGCATACCAAACATTCCATTCTGGAACGTTATGCATTCCCACAAGATTTTCCCCGCGGGCTACCGGCAAGTGTAGTTTTTCCGCCCGATAAAGGCACTTTCCACGCCGTGACAGAGGCGCTACTATGGCGCCTCATTTTTTGGGGTGATTTATGCGTGTATTACTGGCGCCAATGGAAGGTGTGCTCGATTCGCTGGTGCGCGAGCTGCTTACCGGGGTTAACGATTACGATCATTGCATCACCGAGTTTTTGCGGGTGGTGGATCAACTGCTGCCGGTAAAATCATTTTATAAAATCTGCCCTGAACTGCACCGACAAAGCCGCACGCCTTCCGGTACGTTGGTGCGTGTACAGCTACTGGGGCAATACCCGCAGTGGCTGGCGGAGAACGCCGCTCGGGCGGTTGAACTCGGGTCATGGGGCGTGGATCTGAACTGCGGCTGTCCGTCGAAGCTGGTTAATGGCAGCGGTGGTGGCGCGACGCTGTTGAAAGATCCCGAGCTGATCTATCGCGGCGCGAAAGCAATGCGCGAGGCCGTTCCTGCTCATCTGCCGGTCACGGTAAAAGTGCGTCTGGGGTGGGACAGCCCCGCGCGCCAGTTTGAGATTGCCGATGCGGTGCAACAGGCCGGTGCGACAGAACTGGTGGTGCATGGCCGCACCAAAGAAGATGGTTATAAAGCAGAGCGCATTAACTGGCAGGCAATCAGTGACATCCGCCAGCGATTGTCTATTCCCGTGGTGGCCAATGGTGAAATCTGGGACTGGCAAAGCGCGCAGGATTGCATGGCAGTCACCGGGTGCGATGCGGTGATGATTGGGCGCGGTGCACTGAATGTACCGAACCTCAGCCGGGTGATTAAGTACAACGAACCTCGCATGCCATGGCCGCAGGTCGTTGCTTTATTGGCGAAATATGTCCAGCTGGAAAAACAGGGCGATACGGGCTTATATCATGTCGCACGTATTAAACAGTGGCTGGGTTATTTGCGTAAAGAATATATAGAAGCAGGACATCTATTTTCTATTATTCGAACCTGTAAAACATCTGCTGAAATTGCAGAAGAAATTTCTCGCGAGCTAAATCACGTTTCTGCTGATTTGTAAAATAAGCCTCTGGTAGATTGGTGTGCAGCGTGTTATTTATATCCGCGCAGCACATCAGGATTGTTACTGTTATACAGGCAAAACCTAAACCATCATAATTCATAGTCTGGCGAATTATGGGTTTGGGTTTTTGTCTTTTTAATGGTCTGATTAATAGAAACGTTTATGTGAACTGTTTAAATAAATACTGATCAGTCACGGGTGTTGAAAGTAATTCGACGGCGTTCCTGTGGTCTGAATATAAAATGGAATGAACAGTATGACGCTATTTAAATTAACATTACCTCTGGTTTTTATTTCCGGCTGGAGTTGCGCAGCAATTTCCGCTAATGCCTTTCCTGTCGCCACCCAGGGATTTCTTGAAGATAGTCAGTTTACGGTGACGTTGAAAAATGTCTGGATGTTAAGCACCAACGACCAGCAAGAGCAGGCCGGTATCGGCGAACAAAATGCCTGGGCGCAAGGTGCGTTGCTGGATTACCAAAGCGGCTGGTACCAGGAAACCGTCGGCGTTGATGCATCCTGGTACAGCGTGGCGAAGCTGTACGCTAACGATGACTTCGCCGGCAGAGACCTGCTGCGCGATAAAAACGGCCATGCGGAAGGGTTCAACAAGATAGGCCAACTCTATGCAAAGGTGAAATGGGAAGAGGGCGATGCCTACGCCAGGCTGTTCGCCGGTTGGCAACAGTTGTATAAGTTCGGCGTGCTCAACGTCACTCGTAGTCGCGCAGCCCCGAGTACCTGGCAGGGTATCCGCGCGGAAACAGGCTGGGGGACTCTGTCGGCTCGCGGTGCCTGGGTCACGCGTTTTTCCGAACGCGATGAACCGGAAAAGCGAGGCTTTTATACGCTGAAGAGTAATAAACCTATCGATTATATCGTCACCGGAGAAATGAGCTGGAGCCCAACGAAATATTCCCGGGTGACCTGGGTTGCCGGTGAAAGCCATCATTATCTGTTGCGTCAGGGGCTGGAGACGCAATTTACCGTGCCGCTCGGTAAAAAAGAAAATATCTTATTACGCAGTGCCTGGTATTACAATCGCGGGCTGGATGAATGGGAGGGCGCTCGCGGTTTTACACATGACGCTCAACATTTTTTTGCACTACTGGGTTATCAATATCAGCAGATTGAATCCGGAATAGCCTGGTCAAAAACAAACGCCCATCTTGAAAATGGTCTGGGGAATTTTTACTGGCATATGGGGAAAAATACTCGCGGTGCATTTAATAGTCCGGCAGATGGGGAAGGGAATGATTATGTCAACGATGGCGAACAGATGTTGTATTTATACGGGAAATATCGTCTGTCGCCAGAATTTACCTTTGGGGTCTATGGCAATTATGGCTATGGAGCACGATATCAAGCAACGTCATTAACGCAGTGGGAATACGGCGGATATGTTTCATGGACGCCAAAAAGTATCGAGGGTTTCTCATTGTTTGCCGGATTTGGCCCGAGTTATAGCTGGAAGTTGGTGAATGGCAAACCATGGCTGACGGACGACAAGCGGACATTTCACCGTTCGAAAGGGATCGGTGGCAGCGTGACAATGGAATACAAATTTGGTCTGCATTAATAAAAGGAAAATTAAAATGAATAAACCAGTGCTGGCATTACTACTCACTTCGCTCACTGCGGCGCATACGCAGGCTGCCGAACAGGCGATGCGCATTCTGTTGGTTAACGACGACGGATGCGAATCGCCAGGCACCACTTCTTTGCAGGAGAAGCTCGCCGCCAAAGGGTACGACGTATGGATGGTGGCGCCCACTACTAATCAGAGCGGAATTGGTTCGGCAATTACCTTTAAGCCCAACAAAATTTTTGACGTGAAGAAGGTGGCGGAAAAACGCTATTGCTTCCCTGGCACACCCGCAGATTCACTGGATTTCGGCCTGCTTGGCGTACTCCGGGATACACCGCCAGACCTGGTAATTTCCGGCGTTAACGACGGTCCGAACACCGGGGTGGCGCAACTCAATTCCGGTACCGTCGGCGCAGCGGCCCGTGCGGTACGTTATGGCTTTCCGGCCATTGCCGCCAGCATCGGCTATCTGTTCACAGCTGAAGAGATGAAAGCAGGCTGGCCCAGCACACATCAATATTGGCCAGAATCTGTTGACTATCTGGTTTCACTGGTGGACAGGCTGCACAGCAAGTGGCAACCGGGGCAGCCTGTACTGCCTGTAGGGTCAGGACTCAGTATTAACTACCCGCCACTGGTGAAAAGCGCCATCAAGGGAGAGAAGTACATTGGCAACGAACGTTTCCCTGCGCCACAGCACTATTACAAGTTACTCGATGATGGCCGCGCACAGCAGGTTATGAGCGAGAAAGTGCTGATGCCGACAGAAGCAGACACCGATACCGGCTGGTTGAATAAGGGTTATATCACCTGGACACTATTGGATGGTGAGTGGGATGCACCTCAGTATGAATCACAATACAAAGCGCTTTTTCGTTAAGCGCCTGGCTGAGACGACGATCACAGTTTGTTTTCTGTCTCGTTGTTCGCCGTGGGGAAGCTGGTAGAGTGCTCAGGTGGATTGTTACTGCGAAAGCAGGCTAAACCTGATTATCTGGCTTCTGTCGGAGATCAGGTTTTTTTGTTTCTGGGGTCGTGATGAAGATCGCCAAAGTATTAAACAACAACGTCGTGGTGGTGCTGGACGAGCACCAACGCGAGCAGGTGGTGATGGGCAGAGGAATCGCCTTTCAGAAACGTCCCGGCGATCCTCTGGACGAACGCTGTATCGAAAAGGTGTTTGCACTGCAAAGCGATGAGTTGGTGCGTCGCCTTGGTGAACTGCTGAGTCAGATCCCACTGGAGGTGATGACCGCTTGCGATCGCATTATTGAACTGGCGCGCGAGCGGCTTGGCAAGTTGCAGGAGAGCCTTTACATCACCCTGACCGATCACTGTTTCTTTGCCATTGAGCGGCAGAAAAAAGGGGCGGTGATCCGCAATGTGCTGCTGTGGGAGATTAAGCGTCTTTACCCAAAAGAGTTTCAGTTGGGCCAGGAAGCACGGGCAATCCTCGCCAAACGCCTTGGGGTGGAGTTAGACGAAGATGAGGCGGGTTTTATTGCCCTGCATCTGGTGACCGCGCAACTGAACAGCGAAATGCCGGAAGTGATGCATATCACCAAAGTGATGCAGGAGATTCTGCATATCGTGAAGTATCAGTTAAAGCAGGAATACGATGAGGAATCCCTTAGCTATCACCGATTTGTGACACATCTGAAGTTTTTCTCTCAGCGTATGCTGAGCCGCACGGTTGTGGAAGATGACGATCTCTCCCTGCACCAGGCGGTCAAAGAGAACTACAACCTGGCATGGCAGTGTGCGGAAAAGGTGGCTCGTCATCTGGTCAGCACCTATCAGCGTGAGTTGACCACAGAGGAAATTATGTTTCTCGCCATCCATATTGAGCGAGTGAGAAAAGATCGGCGCTAGGGCTACGCCTCGCGTTCTGGCATTACCTGGATTGTTACTGCGTGATACAACGCAGGCAAAACCTGAGTTCGGTACCGTGAGGTGCCGGTCTCAGGTTTTTTTTTACTCAGTCACCGCCCTCGGGCATGAAGCAAGGAACACAGCATGGAATATCAAGCGCTGGCGAAAGAGATTCTGAGCCACGTTGGTGGCAAGGAAAACATCAACAGTCTGGTGCACTGCGCTACGCGGTTGCGCTTTAAATTAAAAGAGATGAAAAAAGCCGATGCCGAAGGATTGAAAGCCAACCCTGGCGTGATCATGGTCGTCGAAAGCGGTGGGCAGTTTCAGGTGGTCATCGGCAACCATGTCCACGATGTCTGGCAGGCGGTGCGCAACGAAGCCGGGATAACAGACGACACGCCCGCTGCGACCTCTGACGAGAAAGACAACCTGTTCGGGCGATTGATCGACATCGTCTCCGGCATTTTTACGCCGTTTATTGGCATTCTGGCTGCGTCGGGGATCCTCAAGGGATTATTGTCGCTGGCGATAGTATGCGGTTGGCTCACCGCCGAAAGCGGAACGTACAAAATCTGGTTCGCCGCCAGTGATGCACTCTTTTTCTTCCTGCCATTAGTGTTGGGCTACACCGCGGGTAAAAAATTCGGCGGTAATCCTTTTACCACTCTGGTGATTGGTGGCGCATTAACGCATCCGCTGATGCTCAGCGCCTTTAACGCCAGTCAGGGGGCTGATGCGGTCAGTGAAAGCTTTCTCGGTATCCCCGTGACGTTTCTGAATTACAGCGGCTCCGTGATCCCGATTATTCTTGCTGCCTGGGTAAGTTGCTGGCTGGAGAAACAGGGGAATCGCTTTTTACACTCCGCCGTCAAAAACTTTATTGCACCGCTGCTGTGTATTGCCATCACCGTACCGCTGACGTTTCTGATCATCGGCCCGGTGGCGACCTGGCTGAGCCAGATGCTGGCTTTCGGTTATCAAACCATCTACACATGGGCACCGTGGGCGGCTGGCGCAGCACTGGGTGCGTTGTGGCAGGTTTGCGTGATTTTCGGTCTGCACTGGGGGCTGGTGCCGCTGATGATCAATAACATTGCGGTCCTGGGGCAGGATACGATGTTGCCCATCCTGTTACCTGCGGTATTTGGGCAGGTGGGCGCAACGATGGGTATCTTCCTGCGCACCCGCGACGGTCGGCAAAAAGCGCTGGCGGGCTCCTCAATTGCGGCAGGTATCTTCGGCATCACTGAACCGGCCGTTTACGGTCTGACATTACCGCTGCGCCGACCCTTTATTTTCGGCTGTGTGGCCGGGGCATTGGGCGGCGCGATCGTCGGCTTTAGCGGCACGCATGTCTACTCCTTCGGTTTCGGGAATATCTTCACCTTTGCGCAGATGATTCCGCCAGGCGGCGTAGATGCGACGTTGTGGGGCGGAATCCTCGGCAGCGTTATCGCACTGGTGTTGTCTTGCGTTCTGACATTTATTGCCGGGTTACCGAAGGTGTCCACCGAACGTGATCAGCCGCAAATGGTCGCCGCCACTGATGATAACGCACTGCTTGCGCCGATGAGCGGCACCGTGCTGGCGTTGGACCAGGTGCCAGACAGCACCTTCGCCAGCGGTCTGTTAGGCCAGGGCGTGGCCATCATTCCGCAGGAGGGGCGAGTGATTGCACCGTTTGCCGGACAAGTCGCCTCACTGTTTGAAACTAAACATGCCATTGGTCTGCTCAGCGACAGCGGCATTGAAATATTGATTCATGTCGGCATCGACACGGTCAAGCTGGATGGAAAACTCTTCACTGCCCATGTCCGGGTGGGGGACAACGTGCAGCCGGGCGACCTGCTGCTGGAGTTCGACCGCGCTGCGATAATTGCCGCCGGGTTCGATCTTGCCACGCCGATTATTATCAGTAACAGCGACAGCTTCGGGAGCATCAGCACCGTCGCGTCAACCTCAGTTCAAGCCGGGATGCCGCTGCTGGCGGTCGCCCGTTAATCAAAGGAGCCAGCAATGAAATCGTTTCCGAAAACATTTTTATGGGGCGGCGCGATTGCCGCAAATCAGGTCGAAGGCGCGTATCTGGAAGACGGGAAGGGGCTTTCCACCTCCGACGCGCAGCCGAAAGGGGTATTCGGCGATGTGGTTGAACGTGTGCCGGGCGAAAGCGCCCTGAAAGATGTCGCTATCGACTTCTATCATCGCTATCCAGAAGATATCACGCTTTTTGCAGAGATGGGGTTTAGCTGCCTGCGAGTGTCGATTGCCTGGACGCGTATTTTTCCCAACGGCGATGAAAGCACACCTAACGAAGCCGGGTTGGCCTTTTATGACAAGCTGTTTGATGAATTAGCGAAACATGGTATTACACCGCTGGTCACACTCTCACATTACGAAATGCCGTGGGGGCTGGTGAAACAGTATGGCGGCTGGGGCAATCGTAGAACCATTGCCTTCTTTGAACACTATGCGCGTACAGTGTTCACCCGTTATCAGCACAAGGTCAAGCTATGGCTGACCTTTAACGAGATCAATATGTCGTTGCATGCACCGATGACCGGTGTGGGGTTACCCGAAAACAGCAGCAAAGCAGACGTCTTCCAGGCAATTCATCATCAACTGGTCGCCAGTGCGCTGGCGGTAAAAGCCTGCCACGACATAATCCCTGACGGGAAAATCGGCAATATGCTGTTGGGGGGACTGATGTACCCGCTGACCTGCAAGCCGGAAGACATCTTCGAAACGCTGCAGCAGAACCGTAGTTGGGAGTTCTTTGGCGATGTTCAGTGCCGTGGCGCGTATCCGGGCTATATGCTGCGTTACTTCCGCGACAATGGCATCAGCATTGAGATCACGGATGCTGACCGCGACGCGCTAAAATCGACCGTCGATTTTATCTCCTTCAGCTACTACATGACCGGATGTGTCACGACGGATGAAGAGCTGAATCAGAAAGCGCGCGGCAACATTCTCAGCATGGTGCAGAACCCGCATCTGGCAAGTTCTGAATGGGGCTGGCAGATCGATCCCCTCGGTTTGCGCACGCTGCTGAATATGCTGTGGGATCGTTGGCAGAAGCCACTGTTTATTGTAGAAAACGGGCTTGGCGCGAAAGATAAGGTTGAAGCAGATGGCAGTATTAACGACGACTACCGTATCGATTATCTGAACGATCACCTTGTACAAGTACGCGAGGCGATTGAGGACGGCGTTGAGGTAATGGGTTACACCAGTTGGGGGCCGATCGACCTGGTGAGCGCGTCGAAAGCTGAAATCTCCAAACGCTACGGTTTTATCTATGTCGATCGTGATGATAGCGGTAACGGTACGCTGGCACGCAGTCGCAAGAAAAGCTTTTACTGGTACCGCGATGTGATCACCAGCAATGGGGAAAGCCTGAAGTAAGCGGAACATGCCCGGTGTTGATACGCCGGGCACGGTTGTTACATCAACAAGTCAGTGATAAAGGTTTTCAGCCACATCACTGCCGGATCGCTGCTGTGGCGCTGGTGCCACAGCAGCGCCACGTCTATCGGTTCCGCTTCCAGCGGTACCGGACTCGCCATCAGACCGTGCGTACGTTGCCATTCTGCGGCAAGGCCCGAGGGCACCGTAGCCAGCGCAGGCATCGTCGCCAGCAATCCCGGCAGTGCAGCGAAATGTGGCGTCGTGTAATGGATACGACGCTGGTGGCCGGTTTTAGCCAGCAGCGCATCAAAATGGCTGCCGGTGGCTTCCCGGTAGCTGACCATCAGATGGGGCTGTGCAGCAAAGCTGTCGATATCCAGCGGCGTGGTTAACGTTAACTGCTGGGGATGCCAGAGTGTGACAAACGACATGGTTGTCAGAACTTCCCGTTCCAGCCAGCGTGGTCCGGCCGTGGCGACGCTTATTGCCATATCCATTTCCCCGCCTTCCAGCCGCGTAGCATCGCTAAACGGATCGCTGGCAATTACACTCAGGCGCATACCTGGTGCGGCCTGCTGTAACGCCGGTATCAGCTTCGGCATAAGCCACATCTCAACCCAATCAGCCATACCCAGCGTCAGCGACACAGTGACAGTACGGGGATCGAACGCTGCTTGCTGAAACAGCGTGCTCTGTAATTGCTCCAGCAGGGGCAACAACCCGGTATGCAACTCTTCCGCGCGGGCGGTGGGCTGCATGCGATGGCCACTGCGGATAAACAGAGGATCGTCGAACAGGGTGCGCAGGCGTGACAGTACACCGCTGACCGCGGGCTGACCGAGGTGCAGTTTGTCCGCCGCCGCAGAGACACTCTGTTCGCGAAACAGCACCGCAAAGGCGATCAACAGGTTAAGATCGATCTTGCGAAAATCATTCTCTTTGATAGTCATTATTGCTCCAATCAATTGGAATGATAGTAGCGGCGGCGGGATACTGGCGCAACTGAAACTATCGGAGCAGACAATGAAATATTATCCATTATTACTGGCGCTGCTGGTCTCTGGGGCAAGTCTCAACGCGCTCGCGACACCGCTGTCGACGCAGCAGGCGCAGGCACCGGGCTATTACCGCATGGCGTTGGGCGACTGGCAAATCACCGCCGTTTCTGACGGCACCGTAGCTGTGCCGTTTGATAAATTGCTCACCCCTATTACGCCGGAAAAACTGAAAGCGCGGATGGCGCAGGCAAACCTGCCGGTAAACGCAGAAACCTCCATCAACGCATTTGTGATCAACACCGGTAAGCAACTGATCCTGGTGGATGCTGGCGCCGGGCCATTATTTGGCGACGCGGGCGGTCACCTGCCGGAGAATCTGCGGGCAGCAGGTATCGATCCACAGGCTATCGATACGGTGCTGCTGACCCATATCCATGCAGATCACTCCGGGGGTGTACAGCGTGAGGGCAAACCCGTCTTCCCGAATGCCACCGTGCGTGTGGATCAGCGCGATGTGGATTTCTGGCTCAACCCCGCACATCAACGCGATGTGGAAGAGGGGCAGCGCCACACTTTTGCCGAGTCTGAGCGTTCGCTGCGTCCGGTGATTGATGCCGGTAAGCTCAGTCCCTTCCACGCCCCGGTACAGATTATGCCTGGCATTGATGCTATTCCCGCCGCGGGTCATACGCCCGGCAGCGTGATCTACCGTGTCAGCCACGCGGGTAAAACACTGCTGCTGTGGGGCGATATTATTCACGCACACCCGGTGCAGTTACCTCAGCCTGAGGTGGCGATCCATTTTGACGTCAATCGTCAGCAGGCGGTGGCGACGCGGGAGAACGTGCTGGCTCAGGCCGCCCGCGAAGGTGACTGGATAGCTGCAGCGCACATTGCCTTCCCCGGCCTTGGTAAGGTGATGAAAGCCGAAGAGGGATACCGCTGGGTGCCGATCAATTACAGTGCGCAGGGCAAATAACCTGCAATGACCGGGTGTGCATGAGCGCACCCGGTTCGCACTCAAAAAATCATCTTAAACACGCCCGTCACTACCAACAAACCAATCAAGAAGATAATCAGGATCACCCAAAGTAAAATCTTTAACATTTTCCTCGTCCTTCCGGCTGTTCAGGTAGTGCAAAGCTTAGGCAATCTCTCAGCATCCTGCCTTTTTTCTATACTTAGCTGTTCATACGTTAACCGGAGGGTGAAACATGACAGCAACGAAAGTCGCAATTGTTACTGCAGCAGATTCCGGTATCGGCAAGCAATGTGCGCTGATGCTGGCGGAGCAGGGGTTTGATATCGGTATCACCTGGCATTCCGATGAACAAGGCGCAAAAGAGACGGCCCGGCACGTTGAAAAACGGGGGCGACGTGCGGAGACCATTCAGCTGGATCTCAGTCAGTTACCGCAAGGAGCGCAGGCGATTGATTCGCTGATTGCCCGCTTCGGGCGTATCGACGCGCTGGTGAATAACGCCGGAGCCATGAGCAAAGCGCCGTTTCTTGACGTGAAATTTGAAGAGTGGCGCACCATTTTTACCGTGGATGTCGATGGCGCGTTTCTTTGCTCACAAATCGCCGCCCGGCAGATGGTTAAACAGGGGCAGGGCGGGCGCATTGTGAACATTACCTCGGTACACGAGCACACGCCATTACCGGAAGCCAGCGCCTATACTGCGGCCAAACATGCGCTGGGAGGGTTAACCAAATCCATGGCGCTGGAGTTGATTGAGCATAACATCCTGGTCAATGCCGTTGCACCCGGCGCGATAGCCACGCCGATGAACAACATGCGCGATGAAGATGCCACACCGGGTTCAATGCCCGACATTCCGCTGGCGCGACCGGGAAGAACCCGGGAGATTGCCAGCATGGTTGCCTGGCTCTGTTCTGATGATGCCAGCTACACCACCGGTCAATCGATGATTATTGATGGTGGCTTTATGCTGGCGAACCCGCAGTTTAAACCGAAAACCGGCTAGTCCTTCTCTGCGGAGCGGCTCTGGCGTTTTTTCCGACGATGCCGGAGCCAGCCACGCAGGCACACAACCAGCACCACCGCGATAACCAGCCAAATCCAGCGTTTCACATGCTGGTCGAACTGGTGCAGCCACGGACCAATCACTTCGCCGCCAATATATCCCAGCGTAGTGAAGATGAGCGCCCAAACGATAGCGCCAATGATGTTCAGCGGCAGGAAAATTTTCGGCCGCAGATGGCTGGTGCCAATCAATAACGGGCCGATAATGCGAAAGCCGTACATAAATCGCGAGCCAATCACAAACAGGTAAGGGTGGCGGCGAATGAGTGTTTGCGCCTGATGGATCTTCGCGCGGTGGCGGGAAAAACGCCGCAGGATCTTCATGCCATAACGCCTGCCCAGCAAATAGAGCAACTGGTCGCCAATCATCCCCCCCAGCGCAACAGACAGCACCACCAGTGGGAAACGCAGTAACCCTTGATGCGCGGCTACCCCGCCCAGCAGGGTAATGGTTTCGCCTTCGGCAATGCTGCCAATCACCAACGCGGCGTAGCCATACTGGCTAATCAGATTATTGATATCCATTGTGTTTACGTCCTCCCGGTAAAACGCCTGTAAGCATACACCTGATATCGCACTCGCGCCGGAAGAAGAGCGTACTTTGCCGCGGCAGCATTTTTTGAGTTGTACATAAAATAAGCGAAATAGTGAATTATACTGGAAGTGTCGATGTCCGGGCATTCAGCAAGGGGGCGTTATGAACCATGTCTGGGGACTTCTTTCCCATCCCGATCGTGAAATGCAGGTTATCAGAGGTGAAAACGAAACCATTTCGCATCATTACACTCACCATGTATTAATCATGGCTGCTATTCCGGTGATTTGCGCCTTTATTGGCACCACGCAAATCGGCTGGAATTTCGGCGAGAACAGTGTCGTGACGTTGTCATGGGTGACCGGTTTCTCTCTGGCGGTGCTGTTCTATGCCCTGATGTTGGCGGGCGTAGCGGTGATGGGGCGCGTGATCTGGTGGATGGCGCGCGGCTACCCGCAACGGCCATCACTGGGGCGCTGTATGGTCTTTGCCGGTTATGTCGCGACGCCGCTGTTTCTGAGCGGCATTGTGGCGCTTTACCCGCTGGTATGGCTGTGTGTGTTGGTGGGAACGGTGGCGCTGTTCTACACCGGTTATCTGCTCTATATCGGTATCCCAACATTCCTGAGTATTAACAAGGAAGAGGGGCTGAGTTTTTCCAGTTCAACGTTGGCAATCGGCGTACTGGTGCTGGAAGTTTTGCTGGCGTTAACCGTGATCCTTTGGGGTTATGGCTACCGATTGTTCTGATACCTGTTCTCCGAATCTTGCGTTGCTGGTGTAAAAGCCGGCAACGCAATCTCTCGCAATGATTATCCTCTGGCGACAACCCTGCATGGCGGCTATTATGCCAAAGCCAGCTCTGCTATTGCTCCTGCTAACAGACGCGGTGTGCGTAATAACGTGCGTGAATAATCTTCAGAAGTCTCATCATGCAGAAATTTCGAGTCTCCTTATTAAGCCTGGCCTTATTATTGGCTGCGCCTGTGGCGCCATTTGCTGTTGCGAAAACGACTACCCCGACGGTTGCCGCACAACCTGAGATTGCTTCAGGTAGCGCGATGATTGTCGATCTGCAAACCAATCAAGTTATCTATTCCAGTCATCCCGATCTGGTGCGTCCTATTGCCTCTATCACCAAACTGATGACGGCGATGGTGGTGCTGGATGCGCGACTGCCGCTTGATGAGAAACTCACGGTGGACATCAGTCAGACGCCGGAAATGAAAGGGATTTACTCCCGCGTGCGTCTGAACAGCGAAATCAGCCGTAAAAATATGCTGCTACTGGCGCTGATGTCATCGGAAAACCGTGCAGCAGCAAGCCTGGCGCACCACTATCCGGGTGGCTATAACGCCTTTATTGCCGCGATGAACGCCAAAGCGAAAGCGCTCGGCATGAGCAATACGCATTTTGTTGAGCCGACCGGGTTGTCAATCCACAACGTCTCTACCGCGAGGGATTTGACCAAACTGCTGATCGCGACCAAACAATATCCGCTGCTGGGGCAACTGAGCACCACGCGTGAAGAGATGGCGACCTTTGCGAACCCGGCGTACACGTTACCGTTCCGCAATACCAACCATCTGGTCTACCGCGATAACTGGAATATTCAACTGACAAAAACCGGCTTTACCAATGCGGCAGGACATTGTCTGGTGATGCGTACCGTCATCAATAACAAATCGGTGGCGCTGGTGGTGATGGATGCATTTGGTAAGTTCACGCACTTTGCTGATGCCAGCCGTCTGCGGACCTGGATTGAAACCGGGAAAGCCCAGCCGGTACCGGCTTCTGCATTAAGCTATAAGCGTCAGAAAGCGGCGCAAATGGCGCAAAACCCGGCCGACGATGACGCGCAGACCGCGCAAAACGATTAATTATTCCGGCAGCGTCCAGTCACCGTCGTTGAGTGGGCGCTGCATAATCAACGTATCCCGCCAGTCCCCTTTTTTATAGCCGACGCTGCGCAGTTGCCCGGCCAGTTCAAACCCGTACTTTTTATGCAGGCGCAACGAACCCGTATTGTTGTTGCCATCACCGATTACAGCAATCATCTGCCGCCACGGCCCGGCTTCGCAACGGTCGATGAGCGCGCCCATCAGCGTACTACCAATGCCGCGACCAATCATACTGGCATCGACATAAATGGACTCTTCCAGCGTGTAGCGATACGCCTCGCGCGGACGGTAAAAATGGGCGTAACTGTAGCCGACCACAATGCCATGGTAGAGGGCGACCAGCCACGGCAGGCCATCGCTGGCGACGTTGTTCATGCGGTTACGCATATCGTCAATGGTCGGCGGGACTTCTTCGAAGGAGGCGCGGCCATGCAGAACGTGCCAGGCATAGAGGGACGCAATAGCGTGTACGTCGTCAGGACAGGCGTCGCGTATCTCTATTGCAGGACCGGATAAGACATCAACAGCAGACATGACAGGTGTGCTCCTTCAAAGCAGAGAGCCATAGAAACGTTTCTATGGCTTTCGCTACTCTAGTACGAACGGAGCACACAATACAGTGCGCGGTACGGTTATTTCATCAGTGTTTCTGTACAGTGTCAGCCGCTTCGCTTTCCTGCCAGAATTTACGCTTGCTGGTTTTCCCGATGCCGGGGTTCATGCTGTTTGTCGGGTCGTTATCTTGATAGAAGCGTTTTAGTGTTTCTGTGGCTTCATACAAATGGCCGACGTTATGTTCAGCAGGATATTGCGCTCCGCGTTCGCGCAGCAGTGCCAGCATTTTTTCTTTAAGCGCGTGTGCATCCACCCCTTTTTTGACGATGTAATCCTGGTGGAAAACGTGGCACAAAAAGTGTCCGTAGTAGAGCTTATGCACCAGTTGGCTGTCGATTTCGGGCGGAAGATGCTCAAACCATTCGGTATCATTACGTCGGAGGGCGATATCCAGCGGCAGAATATCCTCTACCTCATCGGCATGCACCGCCTGATAACGGATCGCGGCACCCGCAGCGGCAAAACGGTGTAAAAACGCTTTGCTGCCTTCCTCTGGCGTACAGACAAAGAATGCCCCCTCGGCGGTCGCGAAGTAGTCGTTTAACCAGCTTTGCGCTTCGGCAATACCGTCACCGGACATCTTTAACAGCAGGTGGTGTTCATATTTATTACGCCACTCTTTCATACGCGGCGGCAGGTGTGAAGGGAATAAGCGGGTGATTTTTTGCAGTGAACGGTCGACAAAATGCGGCTTAAAGATCGGAGATTTTTCCAGTAACGCATCCGTACGCCCCTTCATGGTGAAGAAGAACGGCATTTTATCGGTGCCGAGCTTGTCGATCATCAGGAAGGTGTCTTTGCCGTACTGTTCGGCAATGTCGTAGATATCCCGATGCATATACTCCCCGGCGATGGGCAGGTGAGTAAAGTTCGCCAGGATATGGCGGCGGATCTCCGTGAGTACTGCGGTCTGGTTGGTGCCGATATAGAACACCTGCTGGTTGGCTTCCGCCGGGAAGGTGTCCAGGCGAACGGCGAACACCGCCAGTTTCCCTGCGCAACCTGAGGATTCAAACAGCCGGTCGGGGTCGGCGTTATAACGCGCCGGGGAAGCCGCTTCGATATCGCGCACGCGGGTGACGTAATCATGATCGTGTCCGTGGCGCTGGTCGTGGTGCACATCGGCATCGGTAATACGATCGTCATCGAGTTTGCTGAGGATCGCTTCAGGTGACTGACCCAACTCAATCCCCAAATGGTTCACCAGTTGTAATTTGCCCTGCTCATCAATACGCGCGAAGAGCGACATTTCGGTATAGGCCGGTCCACGTTGCACCAGGGAACCGCCGGAGTTATTACAGATCCCACCGATCACCGACGCGCCGATACAGGATGAACCAATCACCGAGTGCGGTTCACGGCCCAGTGGTTTCAGCGCTTTTTCCAGCGAATAAAGGGTAGTGCCGGGGTACGCCAGCACCTGCTGACCGCCGTCCAGCAGATGTAACTTATCCAGACGCAGGGTGCTGATAATGACAATATCGCGGTCATAGTCGTTGCCGTTAGGGGTTGACCCTTCGGTAAGACCGGTGTTCGCCGCTTGCATCAGGATAATTTTATCGGCGCGAACGCAGGCTTGTAGCACTCGCCACAGTTCTACTAGCGTACCGGGAAAAACCACCGCCAGTGCGTCGCCCTGACCCGAACGGAAACCTTTGCGGTAACGGGCGGTTTTTGCCGGTTCGGTAAGCAGGTGAGATGCGCCAACCAGCCGTTTAAGTTCGTGTATAAAGGCATTATTTTCGTGTGACATGTTCCCCTCCTTGTGGCTAAACATGACTTTTCAGACCCATTGATAGTAGTCCTGGAAAGCGAAGGGGGGAATGAATTTGCATAAAAATCAGCGTCCAACTCTGCAAGATGCGCCAGGATTATGTCACACTGCGTGCTTTCGCGGCCCGCTCCGCGGTTTTGGGTGAAAATACTAGAGAGTAAAACGACATGAAATGGCTATGTTCTGTAGGTGTCGCCGTGAGCCTTGCGCTGCAACCCGCACTGGCGGATGAGATGTTCGGCAACCATCCGCTGACGCCGGAAGCAAGGGATGCATTTGTCACCGACTTGCTCAAAAAAATGACTGTTGATGAAAAAATTGGCCAGCTACGCCTGATCAGTGTCGGTCCGGATAACCCAAAAGAGGCGATTCGCGACATGATCAAAGTGAGCCAGGTGGGTGCCATTTTTAACACCGTTACCCGGCAGGATATCCGCGCCATGCAGGATCAGGCGATGCAGCTTAGCCGTCTGAAAATTCCGCTCTTTTTCGCCTACGATGTGGTTCATGGTCAACGTACCGTGTTCCCGATTAGCCTCGGACTGGCCTCCAGTTTTAACCTTGAGGCGGTAAAAACCGTTGGCCGGGTGTCGGCCTATGAAGCCGCTGATGACGGCCTGAACATGACCTGGGCACCGATGGTGGATGTTTCCCGCGATCCGCGCTGGGGACGTGTCTCCGAAGGGTTCGGTGAAGATACGTATCTGACGGAAACCATGGGGCGCACGATGGTCGAAGCGATGCAGGGCAAAAGCCCGGCAGACCGCTACTCGGTGATGACCAGCGTGAAGCACTTCGCGGCGTATGGCGCGGTGGAAGGCGGCAAAGAGTACAACACGGTGGACATGAGCCCACAGCGTCTGTTCAACGACTATATGCCTCCCTATAAAGCGGCGCTGGATGCCGGGAGTGGTGGGGTAATGGTGGCGCTCAACTCGCTCAACGGCACGCCTGCTTCTTCGGATGCCTGGTTGCTGAAAGATCTGCTGCGTGACGAGTGGGGCTTTAAGGGCATCACCATTTCCGACCATGGCGCAATCAAAGAGCTGATTAAACACGGCACTGCTGCCGATCCGGAAGACGCCGTGCGCGTGGCGCTGAAGTCCGGCATCAATATGAGCATGAGCGATGAGTACTACAGCAAGTATCTGCCCGGGCTGGTGAAATCCGGCAAAGTGACCATGGCGGAACTGGATGATGCGACTCGCCATGTACTGAATGTGAAATACGATATGGGGTTGTTTAACGATCCCTACAGCCACCTGGGACCGAAAGAGAGCGATCCGCAAGACACCAATGCCGAGAGCCGTTTACATCGCAAAGAAGCGCGTGAAGTGACGCGGGAAAGTCTGGTGCTGTTGAAAAACCGCCTCGACACGCTGCCGCTGAAAAAATCCGGTACCGTGGCGGTGATTGGGCCGCTGGCGGACAGCAAGCGTGACTCGATGGGAAGCTGGTCTGCAGCAGGCGTGGCCGATCAGTCCGTTACCGTGCTTACCGGCATCCGTAATGCGCTGGCTGGTAAAGGCAACGTGATTTACGCTAAAGGCGCGAACGTTACCAACGACAAAGACATCGTTAACTTCCTTAACCTGTATGAGCCGGCGGTGGTGGTTGACCCCCGTTCGCCGAAAGCGATGATCGATGAAGCCGTGGCTGCGGCGCAGAAATCGGATGTCGTGGTGGCTGTTGTGGGTGAAGCGCAGGGGATGGCGCATGAAGCCTCAAGTCGCACCAATATCACCATTCCACAGAGCCAGAAAGATTTGATCGCCGCGCTGAAAGCCACCGGTAAACCACTGGTGCTGGTGCTGATGAATGGTCGCCCGCTGGCACTGGTCAAAGAAGATCAGCAAGCGGATGCAATCCTCGAAACCTGGTTTGCCGGTACGGAAGGCGGTAACGCGATTGCCGATGTGCTGTTTGGCGATTACAACCCGTCCGGTAAGTTACCCATGTCCTTCCCGCGCTCGGTCGGGCAGATCCCGGTCTATTACAGCCACCTTAATACCGGTCGTCCGTACGATGCCGATAAGCCGAACAAATACACCTCCCGTTACTTCGACGAAGCTAACGGCCCGCTGTATCCGTTTGGTTATGGTCTGAGTTACACCACGTTTAGCGTTTCCGATGTGAAAATGTCCGCACCGATCCTGACACGCACAGGCAAAGTAACGGCCAGTGTGCAGGTGACGAACACCGGTAAGCGTGAAGGTCAAACCGTGCTGCAGATGTATGTGCAGGATGTGACGGCCTCCATGAGCCGCCCGGTGAAACAACTGCGTGGTTTTGACAAGGTGAACCTGAAGCCGGGTGAAACCAAAACCGTCAGCTTCCCGATTGATGTTGATGCGCTGAAGTTCTGGAATCAGCGCATGAAATACGACGCGGAACCTGGCAAATTCAATGTCTTTATCGGCGTCGACTCCGCCCGCGTTAAACAGGGCGAATTCGAACTCCGCTAATCCTTTTCGGGCCGGGAAACCGGCCCGATTTTCTTCGCTATACCTTATTCCTTTATCGTTTAAATGGTTAACGCGACAAAGCCGCCATTTTTCAGCTACGCTTTTTTCTCAACCTGCTGAAAAAGGCAGTAAAACTGAGGAAAAGACAATGACAATCACGAAGAAGATTGCCTGCTCACTGGCGCTGATAGCCAGTGTGAGCTTACCTTTGCAGGCGGCGGAACCCATTAAAGTCGGTTCTAAAATCGATACCGAAGGCGCGCTGCTGGGCAATATTATTTTGCAGGTACTGGAAAGTCATGGCGTAAAAACAGTCAATAAAGTCCAGCTTGGTACTACACCCGTAGTCCGCGGGGCGATCACCTCGGGTGAGCTGGATATCTACCCGGAGTACACCGGTAATGGCGCGTTTTTCTTTAAAGATGAGAATGATGCCGCCTGGAAAAATGCGCAGCAGGGCTACGAGAAAGTGAAAAAGCTCGATGCTGAGCAGAACAAGCTGGTATGGCTGACGCCAGCGCCTGCCAATAACACCTGGACCATTGCGGTGCGCCAGGATGTGGCGCAGAAAAATCAACTTAAGTCTCTTGAGGATCTCAGCCGCTATCTGAAAGCGGGCGGCGTATTCAAACTGGCGGCATCGGCGGAATTTATTGAACGTACCGATGCGCTGCCGGCATTTGAAAAAGCCTACAACTTCACCCTCAAGCAGGATCAATTGTTGTCGCTGGCGGGCGGCGATACGGCGGTGACGATTAAAGCGGCAGCGCAGCAAACATCCGGGGTGAATGCGGCAATGGCTTACGGCACCGACGGCCCGGTTGCTGCGCTGGGGCTGCAAACGCTGAGCGACCCGAAAGGCGTGCAGCCCATCTATGCGCCCACCCCGGTCGTGCGCGAAGCCGTACTGAAAGCTTATCCGCAACTGGATGCGTGGCTGAAGCCTGTTTTTGCCAGCCTGGATGAGAAAACCCTGCAAAAACTGAACGCCAGCATTGCCGTTGAAGGGCTGGATGCGAAGAAAGTGGCAGCGGATTATCTGAAAGAAAAAGGCCTGGTGAAATAAGCCGCGTGATGGAAGGGTCATTACGCTGCCATAACCGCGTGCTGTTGTTATTGGTGATACTGGCGCTGGCGGCGACAGGGTTGCCGTTTATTAACTATGCGCCCAACCGTCTGGTCTCCGGTGAGAGTCGGGCGCTGTGGCAGCTTTTTTCGGCGCTGTGGTTGCTGCTGCCGTGTCTGATGCTGGTACTCAGTTTTGTGCCGGGGCGTGGCGCGCAGGTGGCGACGTTGATGCTGGCGGAAGCGTTGGTCTGGCTGCTGGTCTGGAGCGCAGGCCGTGCGGCGACGGATCTTGCGCAAAGCGGCAGTGCGCTGGCCCGTACCTCGCCCGGCAGCGGGTGGTGGCTGTGGCTGGCGCTGGCGTTGCTGATCTGTAGCGACGCCATTCGACGTTTTGCCGCGCATCCGGTCTGGCGCTGGCTGCTGCACGCCCAGATTTGGGCGCTGCCGCTTTTTCTGCTGCTCAGCGGCGAGCTGGATAATCTCTCACTGCTGCGCGAATACGCAAACCGCCAGGATGTGTTCAACGATGCACTGGCACAACACCTGACGTTGTTGCTGGGTACGCTGTTGCCTGCGCTGGCGATCGGCTTTGCCATCGGTTTGTGGTGCTACCGCCATCCGCTGCGCCAGGGGCCGGTGTTCGCCATCCTCAATGTGATCCAGACGGTTCCCTCGGTCGCGCTGTTTGGTCTGCTGATTGCGCCGCTCGCCGGGCTGGTACTGCATTTCCCGTGGTTGTCGCGTTTCGGTATTGCCGGAACGGGTCTGACCCCCGCGCTGATTGCACTTATTCTCTATGCATTGTTGCCGATGGTGCGCGGTGTAGTGGCGGGGCTGAACCAGGTGCCGCAGGAGGTGCTGGAAAGCGCCAGTGCGATGGGCATGAGCGCCCGCCAGCGCTTCTGGCATGTGCGTGTGCCGCTGGCGTTGCCCCTGTTGCTGCGTAGTATGCGGGTGGTCTCGGTGCAGACCGTGGGAATGGCAGTGATCGCCGCATTGATTGGTGCAGGTGGGTTTGGCGCGCTGGTTTTCCAGGGGCTGCTAAGCAGTGCGCTGGATCTGGTGCTATTGGGGGTTATTCCGGTGATTGCGCTGGCGGTTGTCGTGGATGCGTTGTTCGGATTAGGGTTAGCGCTGCTGAAGGTGAAACAGCCATGATTGAGTTTAACAACGTCAGTAAAATTTTCGCCGGGCAGCGGGCGGTGAACAACCTTAATTTACACTTTAAAACCGGTGCGTTTTCCGTGCTGATTGGCACCTCGGGTTCCGGCAAGTCCACCACGCTGAAGATGATTAACCGGCTGGTGGAGCACGACGAAGGAACCATTCTGTTTGCCGGGGAGGATATCCGCCAACAGCCGGTTCTTGCGCTTCGCCGCCGTATGGGGTACGCCATTCAATCGATTGGCCTGTTTCCGCACTGGACCGTAGCGCAAAACATTGCCACCGTGCTGCATTTGCAAAAGTGGTCGCGGAGCAAAAGCAATGCCCGTGTGGATGAGTTGATGGCACTGCTGGGGCTGGAGTCGTCGCTGCGCGAACGTTTCCCGCATCAGCTTTCCGGCGGGCAACAGCAGCGGGTCGGTGTGGCCAGAGCGCTGGCGGCGGATCCGGAAGTATTATTAATGGACGAGCCGTTTGGTGCGTTAGATCCGGTGACGCGCGCGGCCTTACAACAGGAGATGGTGCGCATTCACCGTCTGCTTGGGCGCACCATTGTGTTGGTGACGCATGATATTGATGAGGCGCTGCAACTTGCCGATCATCTGGTGTTAATGGATAGCGGCGAAGTGGTGCAGCAGGGGACGCCGCTGGACATGCTGACCGCGCCGCGTAACGATTTTGTGCGTGAGTTTTTTGGCCGCAGCGAGCTGGGTGTTCGCCTGTTGTCACTTCGCCAGGTGCGTGGCTATCTGCGACACGAGCAGCCAGTAGACGGCGAGCCGCTGCGTGATGATATGTCACTGCGCGAAGCGTTGTCGGCCTTTGTTGCTCGCCAGTGCGATGTGTTACCTGTCTGCGATGCGCAGGGGCAACCCTGCGGTACGCTGCATTTTCGCGATCTGCTGCGTGTGGAGGCCTCCGGTGACATACCTGCGTGATCCGTTGTTATGGTTGGTGGCGTTGTTTGTTGCGCTGCTGCTCTGGTTGCCGCAAAGCGCCGGGGTATTTGGCGCGTTGTTCCCGCAGTTGCCGCGCCCGGTCTATTTACAGGAGAGTTTCCTGGCACTTACCGCCGCACATTTCTCGCTGGTGGCCGTTTCGAGCGCGATTGCCATCGTGATTGGCGTCGGGGTGGCTGTCGCGGTGACACGTCCGGCCGGGCGTGAGTTTCGCCCACTGGCGGAGACCATCGCGGCGGTGGGGCAAACCTTTCCACCCGTGGCGGTGCTGGCCATTGCGGTCCCGGTCATGGGATTTGGCAAAGAACCGGCGATCATTGCGCTGGTGCTGTATGGCGTGCTGCCGATTTTGCAGGGTACGCTGGCAGGCATTGCGGCTGTTCCCGACGGTGTGCAAAGCGTGGCGCAGGGCATGGGAATGAGCGGCACGCAGCGTTTGTTGAAGGTGGAGTTGCCGCTCGCGGCGCCGGTGATCATCGCCGGAGTAAGAACATCGGTCATCATTAATATCGGCACCGCGACTATTGCCTCAACGGTGGGGGCCAGCACCCTCGGTACGCCGATCATCATCGGCTTAAGCGGGTTTAATACGGCGTATGTTGTGCAAGGAGCGGTGCTGGTCGCGCTGGCGGCGATCATTGTCGACAGAGGGTTTGAGCGGCTGGCGCGCCTGCTTAACCGGCACCGCCACGTACAATAAACGAATAACCCGCCAGCATCACGCCGCTGATTCCACCGATCGCCATCAGCAGAAAAAGGGTGATGACGATAATTTTACCAGGCTTCATTTTTCGCTCCTTTTGTTAAGACGCGTAGTATAAAGGGAGCCGGGTTGTTGATAAAACATTAAATACCGAGAAGGTGGACCGGATGGCCGTCGTCGCGCCATGCCCGTAGTTGTTGTTGCTGCGTAGCTGTCGGCGTTTCACCGCACCAGACTAACAAGGTCTGACCCTCGAACATCTCCGGGCGTACCTGCGGCAGTGAATGGGGCAACACATCCACCCGCCAGCCCTGCTGGCTTGCCATCCAGCCCTCCAGCCACAGCTGTGTGGTGTCCTGCACATTCCAGCCGATCACCAGCGCGCCTTTCTCATTCTTTTTCCGCGCCGATGCCAGACAAACAGAGATATGGTTGATGAGGACGCCATCCAGCAGACCCAGCAATGCCGGTTGGGCGCTTTGCAAACGGCGGCGTAACGGAGCGAAGAGCGAGGTGTTCAGCGTTCGGGCGGGGTAGTCGCGGGTGCACTCTTTGATCCACACATGCAGCCTGTTGAGGTTGCCCTCCTGCAAATAGTGCAGCACGGTTTCCTGCTGGGCGCGCCAGCCGTTATGTGCCTCTTCCGTTTCGTTGTAGAGCAGCGCGCGTACTTTACTGACCTGCACACCGCTGTCTATCCAGCGCTGGATTTCCCGGATGCGGTCAATATCCGCATCGGTAAACAGGCGGTGCCCGCCATCCGTGCGCTGGGGCTTTAATAATCCGTATCGTCGCTGCCAGGCGCGCAGCGTCACGGGGTTAATATCACACAACACTGCCACTTCGCCGATCGTGTAAAGCGCCATGGTTTCACCTTTGCCTGCACTCTCCCCATGCTAACTGTAGCTGTTGTTTCTCGTGGACGGGCTTGGGGGTGAAAATTTGCGTTATGTATTCAATTCCTAAGATAACTTTGTGATAGCGAGCACGATTTGGCATTTTTTTGGAAAGCTTCAAAGAAACGCGAAGCGACTCCCTGTATGTTACGCGCTTTCAGTTGATGTGGTTTGGCGGGTATGTACGAGTTTAATCTGGTGTTGTTACTGCTCCAGCAAATGTGCGTGTTTTTAGTCATCGCCTGGCTGATGAGCAAAACGCGTCTGTTTATTCCGCTGATGCAGGTCACGGTACGTCTGCCGCACAAGCTGTTGTGCTATGTCACCTTCTCCATTTTTTGCATTCTCGGCACCTATTTTGGTCTGCACATTGAAGACTCTATTGCCAATACCCGCGCAATTGGCGCAGTAATGGGCGGGCTGCTTGGCGGCCCGCTGGTTGGTGGGTTGGTGGGGTTAACCGGCGGTTTGCATCGCTACTCGATGGGCGGCATGACGGCGCTCAGCTGTATGATCTCCACCTTTGTCGAAGGGCTGCTCGGTGGCCTGATGCACAGCATTCTGATCAAGCGCGGGCGCACCGATCTGGTGTTTAGCCCGTTTACCGCAGGCGCGGTGACCTGCGTGGCGGAGCTGATACAGATGCTGATTATTCTGTTGATAGCCCGGCCGTTCGACAGCGCGCTGCACCTGGTGCAGAGCATCGCCGCACCGATGATGGTGACCAATACCGTGGGCGCCGCGCTGTTTATGCGCATCCTGTTGGATAAGCGCGCCATGTTTGAAAAATACACCTCGGCATTTTCCGCCACTGCGTTGAAAGTCGCCGCCTCAACAGAAGGTTTTTTGCGCCAGGGCTTTAATGAAGTGAACAGCATGAAAGTGGCGCAGGTGCTGTATAAAGAGCTGGAAATCGGTGCAGTGGCGATCACCGATCGCGAAAAATTGTTGGCGTTTACCGGCATCGGTGACGATCACCATCTGCCCGGGCGGCCAATCTCCTCGGTGTGGACGCAACGCGCTATTGAGACCGGGGAGGTGGTTTATGCCGACGGCAACGAAGTGCCGTACCGCTGCTCGCTGCATCCCCATTGCAAATTAGGCTCTACGCTGGTGATCCCCTTACGCGGTGAGAACCAGCGCGTGGTGGGTACCATTAAATTGTATGAGGCGAAGAATCGCCTCTTCAGCTCTATCAACCGCACCCTGGGGGAAGGGATTGCCCAGTTGTTGTCGGCGCAGATCCTGGCCGGGCAGTATGAACGTCAGAAAGCGCTGCTTACCCAGTCAGAAATCAAACTGTTGCACGCGCAGGTTAACCCGCATTTCTTGTTTAACGCGCTGAATACGCTGAAAGCGGTGATCCGCCGGGATAGCGATCAGGCCGGGTTGTTGGTGCAGTATCTGTCGACTTTCTTTCGTAAAAATCTGAAACGGCCATCGGAGATTGTCACGCTGGCGGACGAAATCGAGCACGTGAATGCGTATCTGCAAATTGAAAAAGCGCGTTTTCAGTCGCGTTTACAGGTGCAGTTACATGTGCCCGAAACGCTTGCACATCTGCATCTGCCCGCCTTTACCCTACAGCCGATCGTGGAAAACGCCATTAAACACGGCACTTCACAACTGCTTGGCGTCGGCGAAATTTCCATCAACGCCAGTCTTGACGGGCAACATCTGCTGCTGGCGATTGAAGATAACGCGGGGTTGTATCAGCCGAAAGGTGACGCCAGTGGGTTGGGCATGAGCCTGGTGGATAAGCGCTTACGCGCCCGTTACGGTAACGAGTGCGGGATAACTATCGCCTGTGAGCCGGACATCTTTACCCGCATTACCTTACGACTCCCGCTGGAGGAACACGCATGTTAAAAGTGCTGATTGTTGATGATGAACCGCTGGCCCGGGAAAACCTGCGTATTCTGCTTCAGGAAGAGAGCGATATTGAGATTGTGGGTGAGTGCAGCAATGCGGTTGAAGCCATTGGCGCGGTGCACAAGCTGCGCCCGGATGTCCTGTTTCTGGATATTCAAATGCCGCGCATCAGTGGGCTGGAAATGGTCGGTATGCTGGATCCGGAAAACCGGCCTTATGTGGTGTTTCTGACCGCCTTTGATGAATACGCAGTGCAGGCCTTTGAAGAGCACGCGTTTGATTATCTGCTTAAACCCATTGAAGCACGCCGGCTGGAGAAAACGCTCACCCGTCTGCGCCAGGAGCGTAATGAGCAGGATGTTTCCGTATTGCCGGAAAATCAGGACGCGCTGAAGTTTATTCCCTGCACCGGGCATAGCCGAATCTGGCTGTTGCAGATGGAAGAGGTGGCGTTTGTCAGTAGCCGGATGAGCGGGGTGTATGTGACCAGTCATGAAGGCAAAGAGGGGTTTACCGAGCTGACCTTGCGAACGCTGGAGAGCCGTACGCCGCTGATCCGCTGTCATCGTCAGTATCTGGTGAATCTGGCGCACCTGAAAGAAATTCGTCTTGAAGATAACGGGCAGGCGGAGTTATTGCTGCGCGATGGCCTGACGGTGCCGGTAAGTCGCCGCTATCTGAAAAATTTAAAAGAGGCGCTGGGGTTGTAAATTCCTGCACGATGCCTAAACTGCGCGCTGGTTCATCATTTCCGGGAAACAAGATGCTTAATAACGATATCCTGCGCAGCCTGCGTTACACCCTGCAAGTGGACAATGCTGCACTGGTGCGGATCCTGGCGCTGGCGGACACGCCCGTCACCGTCGAACAGTTAGCCCCCTGGCTGCGCAAAGAGGATGAGGCCGGTTATCAGCCGTGTCCGGATATTGTGTTGTCCGCTTTTCTGAACGGCCTGATCTACGAAAAACGCGGCAAGGATGAGAGTGCGCCGCCACTGGTTGCTGAGCGTAAGCTGAATAACAATATTGTGCTGAAGAAGCTGCGCATCGCCTTTTCATTAAAGACGGACGATATTCTGGCGATCCTCACCGCCCAGCAATTCCGCGTTTCGATGCCAGAAATCACCGCCATGATGCGTTCGCCGGAGCATAAGAATTTCCGTGAATGCGGCGACCAGTTTTTGCGTTACTTCCTGCGCGGCTTAGCGGTGAAAGGGCAAAAACCACAGAAATAACGCAAACAGACCGGATAGCGGCTGTGCCTTATCCGGCCTGTGCAGGAGCCCGTTGCAGCCCCGAAAGCGTTGACGCTTTCGGGCAATGCCGCTTATTTCACTTCTTTAAAGCCGCGCGCTTTCAACAACGCTTCTGATTTTTTCATGCTGATGCCGTCTTTCACCTCGCCGGTGAATTCCGCACCCTGCAGGGCGCTCAAATCGGCAAAATTCACCGTGCTGTAATCCACATTCAGTGTTTCCAGCGCGTAGGTGTCCTGATAATCCACCTTTTCCGTGATGCCTTTTATGTTCTGGTATTTCTGGCTGACAGGACCGAGGATGCTTTTTGCCTCTTCTTTGCTTTTCACACCGACGGCGGCGTAGTCAAATTTATTGTTTGCCGTCTGGCGCAGCACTTTGTCATCTTTATAGTAATAGGTCAGCGTCATTTCTGTACCCTGCCCGGACCACTGAAAGGATTTACTCTGCTCTTTTTCCTCGCAGCCGCTCAGGCCGAGCAGTAACGCGACAGAAAAGAGTGCGGCAATAAGTTGACTGAATTTCACGATATTCCCCTGTGTCTCGTTGAGTCTGTTCAGTATAGAAAAAAGGCGCTGATATCAGCGCCTTTTTGATTTATTTGACCTGCTGGCCTGCTTTTGCGCCGCTGTCAGGGCTTAACAGGAAGATATCTTTCCCGCCAGGGCCTGCCGCCATCACCATCCCTTCAGAGATGCCGAAGCGCATTTTACGCGGTGCGAGGTTGGCGACCATCACTGTCAGGCGACCAATCAGCGCCGACGGATCCGGGTACGCAGAGCGAATACCGGAGAAGACGTTGCGTTTTTCACCGTCCAGATCCAGCGTCAGGCGCAACAGCTTATCGGAACCTTCAACGAATTCGGCGTTCTCAATCAGCGCCACGCGCAGATCGACTTTGGCGAAATCATCAAAACTGATGGTCTCCTGAATCGGGTTGTCCGCCAGTTCGCCAGTCGCCGGTGCGGCGGCCGCTTTCACTTCTTCTTTGGACGCTTCCACCAGTGCTTCCACCTGTTTCATCTCAATGCGGTTATACAGCGCTTTGAAGGCGTTGACTTTGTGACTCAGCAACGGCTGGTCAATAGCATCCCACGTAAGCGTGGTGTTCAGGAACGCTTCTGCACGCTCCGCCAGCGATGGCAGTACGGGCTTCAGATAAGTCAGCAACACGCGGAACAGGTTGATGCCCATTGAGCAGATCGCCTGCAGGTCGGCATCGCGACCTTCCTGTTTTGCCACCACCCACGGAGCCTGCTCATCGACATAACGGTTTGCCACATCCGCCAGCGCCATAATTTCACGCACCGCTTTACCAAACTCGCGGCTTTCCCATGCTTCGCCAATGGTGGCTGCGGCATCGGTAAAGGTTTTGTACAACTGTGGATCCGCCAGTTCCGCCGCCAGCACGCCGTCAAAACGCTTGGCGATAAAGCCAGCGTTACGGGAGGCAAGGTTCACCACTTTGTTGACGATATCGGCATTCACGCGCTGGATAAAATCTTCCAGGTTCAGGTCAATATCATCAATGCGCGAAGAGAGTTTCGCGGCGTAGTAGTAGCGAAGGCTGTCGGCATCGAAGTGGTTCAGCCAGGTGCTGGCTTTGATAAAGGTGCCGCGGGATTTGGACATCTTCGCGCCATTCACCGTCACATAACCGTGGACGAACAGGTTGGTCGGTTTACGGAAACCACTGCCTTCCAGCATCGCAGGCCAGAACAAGCTGTGGAAATAAACGATGTCTTTACCGATAAAGTGATACAGCTCGGCGTCGGACTCTTTCTTCCACCAGTCATCAAAGTTCAGATCGCTGCGTTTGTCACACAGGTTTTTGAACGACCCCATGTAGCCGATCGGCGCGTCCAGCCAGACGTAGAAATATTTGCCCGGCGCATTCGGGATTTCGAAACCGAAGTAGGGCGCATCGCGGGAGATATCCCACTGTTGCAGGCCAGATTCGAACCACTCCTGCATTTTGTTAGCCACTTGCTCCTGCAGCGCGCCGCTACGGGTCCATGCTTGCAGCATTTCGCTGAAAGAGGGCAGATCAAAGAAGAAGTGTTCAGAGTCACGCATCACCGGGGTCGCGCCGGAAACCACGGATTTCGGTTCGATAAGCTCGGTCGGGCTGTAGGTCGCGCCACACACTTCGCAGTTATCGCCGTACTGATCCGGTGATTTACATTTCGGGCAGGTACCTTTTACAAAACGGTCCGGCAGGAACATGCCTTTTTCCGGATCGTAAAGCTGAGAGATGGTGCGGTTTTTAATAAAGCCGTTCTCTTTCAGGCGCGTGTAAATCAGCTCCGACAGCTCGCGGTTCTCGTCGCTGTGCGTGGAGTGATAGTTGTCGTAGCTGATATTGAAGCCAGCGAAATCGGTCTGATGCTCCTGACTCATTTCGGCAATCATCTGCTCCGGCGTGATGCCAAGCTGCTGTGCTTTCAGCATGATCGGCGTACCGTGCGCATCGTCGGCGCAGATGAAATTGACCTGATGGCCGCGCATTCGCTGGTAACGGACCCAGACATCAGCCTGGATGTGCTCCAGCATATGGCCGAGGTGGATGGAGCCGTTGGCGTACGGCAAAGCGCACGTTACCAGAATTTTCTTCGCGACTTGAGTCATAGTGGGCATTACATCTTCTTGAGAAAAAGGGGTATCGATAGTACCAAAAGGGGAACAATCGCGCCAAGCGATAAGGGCATTAATCCATAAATGGATAATTATTACCCCCAGGGTAAACTGAGTGGCTACAATGTCGTTTTCAGAACAACTACAAAGGAGTCGGGATGAGTTCGCAATCCCAGGCCAAATCCCCGGAAGCCTTACGTGCGATGGTCGCCGGGACGCTGGCAAATTTTCAGCACCCAACCCTGAAGCACAATCTCACCGCGCTGAAAGCGCTGCACCATGTCGCCTGGCTGGACGAGACCCTGCATATCGAACTGGTTATGCCGTTTGTCTGGCGCAGTGCATTTGGCGAATTGCAGACGCAATGTAGCGCGGAGCTGCTGCGCATAACAGGTGCGCAAGCCATTGACTGGAAACTCTCTTACAACATCGCCACGTTAAAACGCGTGAAAAATCAGCCGGGCGTTAACGGTGTGAAGAACATCATTGCCGTCAGCTCTGGCAAAGGCGGGGTAGGGAAGTCGTCGACGGCGGTTAACCTGGCGCTGGCGCTGTCGGCGGAAGGGGCGAAAGTCGGTATTCTCGATGCCGATATTTACGGGCCATCTATTCCGGTAATGCTGGGAGCGGAAGATCAGCGTCCCACTTCGCCAGACGGTACGCATATGGCGCCGATCATGGCGCACGGGTTGGCAACCAACTCTATCGGTTATCTGGTGACCGACGATAACGCCATGGTCTGGCGTGGCCCGATGGCCAGCAAGGCGCTGCTGCAACTGTTGCAGGAGTCGATGTGGCCGGATCTGGATTATCTGGTGCTGGATATGCCGCCAGGCACCGGTGACATCCAACTGACGCTGGCGCAAAACATCCCGGTGACGGGCGCGCTGGTGGTGACCACGCCGCAGGATATCGCGCTGATTGATGCCAAAAAAGGCATCGTCATGTTTGAGAAAGTTGAGGTGCCAGTGCTGGGCATCGTGGAAAACATGAGCGTGCATATTTGCAGCCATTGCGGTCACCATGAACCGATTTTTGGCACCGGCGGCGCAGAGAAACTGGCGCAGCAATACCATACGCAGCTGTTAGGTCAGTTGCCGCTGCACATCACGTTACGTGAAGATCTCGATAAAGGCACGCCCACCGTGGTCAGCCGCCCGGACAGCGAGTTTACCGCGCTGTACCGCCAGCTTGCCGGGCGCGTTGCCGCGCAGCTTTACTGGCAGGGTGAAGTGATCCCAGGCGATATTGCTTTCCGCGCCGTGTAAAAATAGAGGCCTGATGGCGTTGAGCGCATCAGGCCTGGAGAAACAGATTGGCGTCAGGGGGTAAATCTGGCCGCCGACGATCACGGTTTCAGCACATAGTGCATCAACAAATAGTCCCCTTGCGGCGAGACGCCCTGTGCTTCGACATGCCAGCCGTGGCGCTGATAGAATTTCAGCGCCCCTTCGTTAAGCGACAAACACTTCAGCGCCCCGGTGTGGGTAAACGTTGACTGCGCATGCTTGAGCAATGCGCTACCCACGCCTCTCCCCTGAAAGTCCGGATCCACAAAAAGGTTGTGCAGGAAATTATCGTTCTCATAGACTGAGGCGAACCCCATCCGGTGCCCATCCTCTTCCGCTACCCAGATGGCTTCACCGAGGGTGACAGCGTCGAAATCTTCCAGCTGCCACGCACTGCTGTCGAGCCACGTCCAACTGCTTTTTCGGGCGCGCAAATAGAGGGTGCGTAAAAATGGCCGATCGCTTTCCTGCCAGCGGCGGATATTCACAGGTGTTCCTTACTTAGCGGTGGTAGAAGATGTCGCCATTATAGGCTTTGAGAATTTTACCGTCAGCGTCGGTAATGAGCACATAGTTACCGCCCATATAGGTCCAGTGGCTGCCGGCATCGGGTGCGGGCAGGTTACGCAACTGCCACTGTTTGATGTTGTACTCCTGGCTGCGGTACATTTCCGGTACCACATCGCCAATGTGGAATTTCGTGAAGTCAGCGACGAATTCGTTAATCTCGTACGATTGCGGCCCTGTAGCAGCGGTGGTTTGCGGTGCGGCAAACGCGGAACTGGCGGTTGCCAACAGGGCGCCCAGAAGCATCATTTTTGTTTTACGCATACTCTCTCCAGGTTGTTCTTATCCATTTCACGTAGTTGCATAAATTCGCAGGTCATCATTGCTGTTAACTTACGGCTGAGCAACAACGAAAAAATAACGCTTTGGTAAAAAGTGTAAGCAAACCCAGGAGAAAGCAGGAAAAGCGGACACCGGTTTTGGCTATCCGCTTGTAACGTTTGAGAATAATCCTGGCAAGAGATCAGTTGTCAAAGCCTTCCAGCACGATTTTACCCACCGCGCGCTGGCTTTCGAGCAGCGCATGAGCTTTACGCAGGTTTGCGGCGTTAATCGCGCCAAAGTGTTCGCCAAGGGTGGTTTTTAACACGCCCTCATCAATCAACGTTGCCACGCGGGTTAGCAACTGATGCTGGGCAATGATGTCCGCCGTGGTGAACATGGAGCGGGTAAACATAAACTCCCAGTGCAGTGAAATGCTTTTAACTTTCAGCGGCAGCGCGTCAAGGCTTTGCGGGTCGTCAATCAGCGCCAGCTTGCCTTGGGGTTGTAGCGCATTGATCAATTGCTGGTAGTGATCCTCGGTGTTTGTCAGGCTGGCGACATGGCTAACCTGTTTGATGCCAATACGCGCCAGCTCTTCCGTCAGTGGCTTGCTATGGTCAATCACATAATGCGCGCCGCGCTCCTTCACCCACTGCTGGCTGGCAGGTCGCGACGCGGTGCCAATCACCGTCAGACGTGTCAGCTTACGTGCCAGTTGTGTGAGGATAGATCCGACACCGCCTGCCGCGCCAACAATCAACAACACGTCGCCTTCGTTACCCTTTTCCTGCACGCCCAGACGATCGAACAGCAATTCCCAGGCCGTAATGGCCGTTAAGGGCAGGGCGGCGGCGGATGCGTTATCCAGTGTTTTCGGTTTCAGCGCTGCAATACGTTCATCCACTAATTGATATTCGCTATTACTGCCCGGACGGGTTAGCGCCCCGGCGTACCAGACTTCATCTCCTGGCTGAAAAAGGGTCACGGCTTCGCCCACCGCTTTCACGACGCCCACGGCGTCCCAGCCCAGTACACGTGGCGTATCGGCGTTGAAACCGGCGCGAACTTTGGTATCTACCGGGTTAACAGACACGGCCTTGACTTCAATCAGCAGGTCGTGGCCGTGGGCCTCAGGTTGTGGCAGGTCGATGTCGGTGAGGAAATCCAGGTTGCTGCCGTGCCGGGCAGCGTGGGTAATGGCGATAGCTTTCATACATACTCCGTTAACACAGGGTTTCTGTTGATACCAATAAGGGTAGACAACCCCTTAGTGATGAAAAACCCGTAAAACGGAGCAGCACTTATACGGCAAAAGAGAAAATCAGGGTGTCGGTCTTAGCGTGTTCGATCTGCTAATGAGGATAGGGCACCGGCAGATGCGCTGCTGGCCTGACCCACATCACTGATTTCTCTGCTGCAACCTGCCGCGGGCGATGCACGTATCGTTGTCGCTGGCGGGGCCTCTTCGCTGCCGCTTCACCCGCGGCAGGTTATTTAACCCGCTTGTGTTCACCTGTCCATTCCCTTAATCTGCTGACCGGGACGCACTGTCCTTTTGACTCGGGGTGCCCTTCTTTGTGAAGGCTGAGAAATACCCGTATTACCTGATCTGGATAATGCCAGCGTAGGGAAGTCAGATGCCTGCCCGGCATCCCTTCTTCACGCCGGGCAGGAGCGAATTTATGCAACCTGACCTGCTTGATCGTGCGCAAACCGCGCACGCGTTACAGCAATTCCGCCGCCGTTCTCCGCTTGTACACTGCATGACCAATGACGTTGTGCAAACCTTCACTGCCAACGTATTGTTAGCGCTGGGCGCGTCGCCTGCGATGGTGATTGAACCCGAAGAAGCGCAGCAATTCAGCGCCATTGCCGATGCGTTATTGATTAACGTCGGGACGTTAACCCGTGAACGCGCCGATGCGATGCGTGCGGCGATTGACAGCGCGCGAGCGGCGGGCACGCCCTGGACACTGGACCCCGTTGCTGTCGGTGCGCTGACGTTCCGCACGCAGTTCTGCCAACAGCTTCTCACTTTGCAACCCGCCGCCATTCGCGGTAATGCCTCGGAGATCCTTGCACTGGCCGGAATGAGTGCAGGTGGGCGCGGCGTGGACACGACCGATACCGCCAGCACGGCGCTGCCAGCGGCACAAATGCTTGCACGGCAAACCGGTGCGATTGTGGCCGTGACCGGGGAGGTGGATTACATCACGGACGGTGAGCGCACCCTGATGGTCACCGGCGGTGATGCGCTGATGACGCGCGTTGTCGGCACCGGCTGTGCCTTGTCGGCGGTGGTGGCCGCCAGTTGTGCACTGGAAGGCAATCGGCTGGTCAATGTGGCGGCAGCTTGTGCTTTTATGGCGCGAGCGGGCAGTCTGGCGGTAACGAAGAGCACAGGACCGGGGAGTTTTGTGGCTGAATTTCTCGATGCGCTGTATGCGCTGAACGGGGAGGGGCTGCAATGAAACGGATCAACGCTTTAACCATTGCCGGTACCGACCCCAGCGGTGGTGCCGGGATCCAGGCTGACCTGAAGACTTTTTCCGCGTTAGGGGCTTATGGCTGCTCGGTGATCACTGCGCTGGTAGCGCAAAACACTTGCGGGGTTCAGTCGGTCTATCGCATTGAACCGGATTTTGTCGCCGCGCAGCTCGATTCCGTGTTGAGTGATGTTCGCATTGATACCACCAAAATCGGCATGCTGGCGGAGACCGACATCGTTGAAGCGGTGGCGGAACGCCTGCAACGCTACCGGGTGCGCAATGTGGTGCTGGACACCGTTATGCTCGCCAAGAGCGGTGACCCGTTGTTATCGCCATCGGCGGTGTCGGCGCTGCGTCAGCATTTACTGCCGCAGGTTTCACTTATTACACCCAATTTACCGGAAGCCGCCGCGCTGCTGGATGCCCCGCATGCCCGGACAGAAAAAGAGATGCGTGCACAGGGGGAAGCGTTGCTGGCCTTAGGCTGCGAAGCGGTATTGATGAAAGGCGGGCATCTGGATGATGCCGAAAGCCCGGACTGGCTCTTCACCCGCGATGGCGCACAGCGCTTTACGACGCCACGCGTGGCAACGAAGAATACCCACGGTACGGGATGTACGCTCTCTGCAGCGCTGGCGGCGCTGCGCCCACGTCATAACGACTGGGCCGCGACCGTGGCGGACGCGAAAAACTGGCTCACAGCGGCGCTGGCGCAGGCGGACTCGCTGGAGGTGGGGCACGGCATCGGGCCGGTGCACCATTTCCATCAGTGGTGGTAAACGCACATACGAAACGTGCCAGCAGATTATGCTGAAAAAAAGCGTCGTCGGTGGAAAATTGCGCGTATGAGGGCCAGGATTATCTCTGCCCGGCGAAAGTCGGGTAAGGACAATCCATTTCGCCTTGCGCGAAGTTTACGGGAGCATAGCTATGACTGATATCGTGCAGCTACTTGGCAAAGACGCCGACAGCCTTCTGCAACACCGTTGTATGACCATCCCCGCCGACCAGCTCTATCTGCCAGGAAACGATTATGTTGATCGCGTGATGGTGGACAACAACCGTCCGCCTGCGGTGTTGCGTAATATGCAGACGCTTTATAATCATGGGCGTCTGGCCGGAACCGGGTATCTGTCGATTTTGCCGGTAGACCAGGGGATCGAACACTCAGCAGGCGCCTCGTTCGCGGCGAACCCGCTCTATTTCGATCCGAAAAACATCGTTGAGCTGGCGATCGAAGCGGGCTGTAACTGCGTCGCCTCCACCTACGGCGTGCTGGCTTCTGTCTCCCGTCGTTATGCACACCGTATCCCTTTCCTGGTGAAACTTAACCACAACGAAACCCTGAGCTATCCCACGGAATATGACCAGACGCTGTACGCCAGTGTGGAACAGGCGTTCAACATGGGTGCCGTGGCGGTTGGGGCGACCATCTATTTTGGTTCGCAGGAGTCTCGCCGGCAGATTGAAGAGATCTCGGCGGCGTTTGAGCGCGCCCATGAGTTGGGAATGGTCACCGTATTGTGGGCTTACCTGCGCAACTCCGCGTTCAAAAAAGAGGGCGTGGATTACCATGTGTCCGCGGACTTAACCGGTCAGGCGAACCATATTGCCGCGACCATCGGCGCGGATATCGTGAAGCAGAAAATGGCGGAAAACAATGGCGGCTATAAAGCGGTGAACTTCGGTTACACCGATGAGCGTGTCTACAGCAAGCTGACCAGTGATAACCCCATTGACCTGGTGCGTTACCAACTGGCGAACTGCTATATGGGCCGCGCCGGGCTGATTAACTCCGGTGGCGCAGCGGGAGGCGATACCGATCTCAGCGATGCCGTGCGCACTGCGGTTATTAATAAACGCGCCGGTGGTATGGGACTGATCCTTGGGCGCAAAGCCTTCAAGAAAAGCATGACGGACGGCGTGAAGTTGATTAACGCCGTGCAGGATGTCTACCTGGATGACAAAGTAACCATTGCCTGATGACGGTTATCCCCTCTCAATGAGAGGGGATAAAAACGTAAAACTCACTTTCCATTCATTCAAACACCTTTCCCGCTCTTCATCGCGTTTGCGAAACTTTTTGTGAAAACTGTCACGCAGTGTCATGCGCATGCCCAAAAAAAGGCCAATGCATAGCGGAAATTGTCCGAGGATGTGACATATTTTTGTGCATATATTCTGTTATGAAACGGCTTTTCAAAAAAAAGGACATGCAATGAAAATAGAATCTGTAAACGTCACCGTTTTTCAGCATCCCACACGACGGGTTTCCGACAGCGCCGGACACTCGCATCCGGGGCCGGAAAGCCAGGCGAAAATGGCGATGCTGACGATTACCGCAGACGATGGCAGCAAAGGGTATGCGTTTGCGCCGCCGGAAGTGGTGCGTCCCTTTGTGCTTAATGCCTTTTTCCGCAAAGTGATGGTGGGTCAGGATCCGTTTCACCGCGAACGCATCTGGCAGGATTTGGTGCACTGGCAGCGCGGTAGTGCCCATCAATTGACCGAACGTGCGCTGTCGTTCGTTGAACAGGCGCTGTGGGATTTGATGGGCCGCAAACTCAATATGCCGGTGTATAAACTGCTCGGCGGCTACCGCGATAAAGTGCCGGCCTATGGCAGCACCATGTGCGGTGACGAGCTTGAAGGCGGTCTCTCCACCCCGGAAGCGTACGCGGCATTTGCTGAAAAGCTGGTAGCGCGCGGCTACAAAGCCATCAAACTGCACACCTGGATGCCGCCCGTTAAATTCGCGCCTGATCCGAAAATGGACGTGAAAGCCTGCGCCACGGTGCGCGAAGCGGTCGGGCCGGATATCGATTTAATGATTGATGGTTATCACTGGTACAGCCGTACCGACGCGCTGTACATCGGCAAGGAGCTGGAAAAACTCAACTTTGCCTGGTTCGAAGAGCCGATGGCAGAAGAGAGCATGTCGTCGTATGTCTGGCTGGCGGAAAATCTGTCGATTCCGATTATCGGACCGGAAAGCCTGGGCGGTAAGCATCACAGCCGCGCTGATTGGATCAAAGCGGGCGCATGCGACATCCTGCGCGCCGGGGCCAATGGTGTCGGTGGGATCTCGCCCACGCTGAAAGTGGCAAATCTGGCGGAATCGTTCGGCATGGACTGCGAAGTTCACGGCAATGGTGCGGCAAGCCTCGCGGTGATAGGCGCGATCCGTAATTGCCGTTGGTATGAACGCGGTTTGCTGCACCCGTTCCTAGATTACGATCAACCGGCGGCGTATCTCAATTCTCTTATCGACCCGATGGACGAAGAGGGTTTTGTCCATTTGCCGCAGCGTCCGGGGCTCGGCGAAGACATTAATTTTGCGTATATCGAAGCCAATACCCTCAGTCACGACTGATAAAAAATAATAAATGCCCGAGGGTACTGACCCTGCGGCCTGAAAATGCCTGCTAGCGCAATAACGGGCAATCCGGCGGCAACCGGCACTGCAAGGCGCCGGGGAGCACTTCAATGCGGAAATGCTCCCCGCGCAGCGGTTCACCGTCCAGATTAAAAGTCAGTTCATGGGGGGCATTCACCTCAAACCAGGCCGATTTTCCGTCAATAATATGCGGATTATCATCCGGTTGCGTTAATGTCGTGAACAGCGCGGGCAGGAGTTCATCGCCGGTAAAAATACGCAGCTGTAATAACCCATCGTTAATCAGCGCCTGCGGGCAAAGCTGCTGCCCGCCCCCCGCCTGACGGCCATTACCAATGCCAATGACCAGCGCATCTCCCTGCCAGTGAAAATTGTCGCCACGAATTTCGCAACGATCCGCTTTCAGCATATCCATACGCATCAGACCGTGGATCAGATAGGAGACGCTCCCGAGGGCGGCTTTGAGTTTTTCCGGCGTTTCGCTGGTAATGCGGGTGCCAAAGCCACCGGTCGCCATATTGATAAAGCAGGTTTTATCGTTAACCCTGGCGATATCCACCGGCACGGCTTTGCCGATAATCGCCAACTGTAACGCTTTGTCCAGCGCATCCGGAATGGCGGCGCTGGTGGCAAAATCATTGGCGGTGCCGAGCGGTAAAATGCCCAACGCCGGAACATGTTCTCCCGCGCAGTCCACCAGTGCGGTTGCCACTTCGTTAATGGTCCCGTCGCCACCACCCGCGATCACCGTTGAGACGCCGAGCTGCTGCGCCTCTTTCACGTAGCGTCCGGCATCACCTTTTTCCCAGGTCACCCGCACCTGAATATCCATACCTTCATTGCGTAGCAGCGTTATCGCTTCGCGCAGCGTTTCGTCACCAGCGCTTTTACCGTTGAGGATCAATAAGCTTGTGGGAATTTCATGCATCCTTTTTCACCCTGACTGAACAACATCAGCAAAGTGTATGTCAGGAAACGGCAATGCGGAGAAAAAGCGGAAGAATGGAGAAAAAAAATCAGCCTGCGTAAGGGAGATTACACAGGCTAAGGAGGTGGTTCCTGGTACAGCTAGCATTTATGGGTTATGTTTTTCAGCGAGGTGGATGATACCCATATTAACCGCAACGGTATGTGATCCGATTCTAAGAATCTTCTCCTGCAATAAATAACCGTACTTAACTATTCAGGACACCGCTCAGGCGTGCGGATTTCGCGTCGACTGACCATCGAAATTGCGCATCAACAGGGCGTATTCCAGCGCCATATCTTCTGGCACGGGTAGCCAGACGGTATAACCGTCGCCAGGTGCAACGGGCATTGCTTCGCCTTTGGCATTTTCCATCTGTTCCAGCGTGAAGTTAACGTTACCTTGCGGGGTCATCAGCTCCAGGCTATCGCCGACAGAGAACTTATTTTTCACCGCAACTGCGGCGAGATGGCCTTTGCGCTCGCCGGTGAATTCGCCGACAAACTGCTGGCGCTCGGAGACGGAGTACCCGTATTCGTAGTTCTGGTAGTCGTCATGGGTATGGCGACGTAAAAAACCTTCGGTATAGCCACGGTGCGCCAGGCCTTCCAGCGTTTCCAGCAGTGAGGTGTCGAACGGTTTCCCGGCGGCGGCATCGTCAATGGCTTTGCGATAGACCTGTGCAGTACGGGCGCAGTAGTAGAACGACTTGGTACGCCCTTCGATTTTCAGCGAGTGCACACCCATTTTGGTCAGGCGCTCCACATGAGCAATGGCGCGCAGATCTTTGGAGTTCATGATGTAGGTGCCATGTTCGTCTTCAAAGGCGGTCATATACTCGCCCGGACGTTGCGCTTCCTCAATCATAAACACTTTGTCAGTTGGCGCGCCAACGCCCAGCGTCGGTTCAATGTTCTGCACCGGGATCGGCTCGTGAACATGCACGATATTACCGATGGCGTCTTCTTTGCCTTCCTGCACGTTGTATTCCCAACGGCAGGCATTGGTGCAGGTGCCCTGGTTCGGGTCGCGCTTGTTGATATAACCTGAGAGCAGACAGCGGCCGGAGTAGGCCATGCACAGCGCACCGTGGACGAAAATTTCGATTTCCATTTCCGGCACCTGCGTGCGGATCTCTTCAATTTCTTCCAGCGACAGTTCGCGGGAGAGGATCACGCGCGTCAGCCCCATCTGCTGCCAGAATTTTACCGTCGCCCAGTTCACGGCGTTCGCCTGAACGGAGAGGTGGATCGGCATCTGCGGGAAATGTTCTCGTACCAGCATGATAAGCCCCGGATCGGACATAATCAGCGCATCCGGCCCCATATCCACCACCGGTTTTAAGTCGCGGATGAATGTTTTCAGCTTGGCGTTGTGCGGGGCGATATTCACCACCACGTAAAACTGCTTGCCCAGTGCATGGGCTTCGTTAATGCCTGTTTGCAGGTTTTCGTGGTTGAATTCGTTATTGCGTACCCGCAACGAATAACGCGGCTGGCCAGCATAAACGGCATCCGCGCCGTAAGCGAAAGCGTAACGCATATTTTTCAGCGTTCCCGCCGGGGAAAGGAGTTCCGGTTTAAACATGATGGTCTCATTCTGATGACAGGTCAGATAGCCTCACCGGGGTGAGGCTGCAGGGGGCGTTCCCCTGATTTCAGGGCGGGAATTGTAGCGCCGGGGACGAGGGGAGTAAACCTGCGCGTCAATCCACGCGCAGGTATTTACCGTCGGCGCTGACGTTATGACCAAAACCACAATTCATCGAGTCATCGGCATCGGTTTTTGCATTCACTGTTTGCTTATCTGCCGACAGCGTCAGCGAAATGGTGCAGTGCGCAATATCTTCATCGTCGTGCAGGTTGATGTCGCCTTTATTCTCTTTGAAGGTCACTTTCTCCGAGAATTCACCGATATTTGGCCCGTAATAGAGCCCCATGAGACCGAACGAGTAACCCGCCCAGTCGGCCTGATAGCGGTCATTACCTTCTGCTTTAAGGGTCAGTACTTCCCATTCTCCACGCCCGGCATATTGCCAATATTCTCCAGCGGCGGAAGTCGGTTTTGGCAGCGCGAGTAGCTTGTCCTGAATACGCGAAAGGTTATATTGCGACTTCTGATCGTCCGGCATGATTTGCAGCCAGGCTTGCGCTTTGCGGTATTCACCCTCGCGAATAAACGTCAGCGCCACGTTATTGTAAGCAGTGGCTATCAGTGCTTCATTGGGCTGATTTCCGCCGTATTCACACTGCTCAAGCCACGCGGTTTGCTGAATGAACGCCTCCCTCGCTTTGGCGTAGTTTTTAGCTTGGTAGAATTGATTGCCTTGTTTGGCGTAATCATTAATTTTGGCGCAGTCGGCATCTATTTGTGCTTCGGTGATCTCCGCCTGGCAACCAAACGCGGCAAACAGTAGCGCCAGCGCGCCGTAACCATATTTTCTCATCATCCCTTACCTTTTGTTGACGACGTTATGAGCAGCCTGACCTGTTGTTATCACGCTTGATAAAACAGCTATTTTCGCGGCTGTCATCATACAGAGGATGTGGGGTTTGTTCGCGGTCAAATACCCTACCAGTAAAGATGGGGAAGTCGGGGGAAGCGACACGGCCAGCCGGTTTGCGGTGGCGTGAGAACGGATGAACGGCAATCGGGCGCAAGGGGAACCGTAGCAAAAGAGGCGCTTACCGCGCTGGCGCGCAAATAAGCGAACGCCGGGCGGTTTCCGCCGCCCGACGCAATCGCGGTTACGCCAGTTTGCAGGCGTCCGCTTCCCAGCGATACCCCACACCATAGACCGCGCGGATGAAAGACTGCTCTTCATCCAGCGCTTCCAGTTTGCGGCGCAGGTTTTTGATATGGCTATCGATAGTACGGTCAGTCACCACGCGGTAGTCATCATACAGATGATTAAGCAGTTGTTCTCGGGAGAAGACTTTACCCGGTTCGCTGGAGAGGGTTTTCAGCAGGCGGAATTCGGCAGGCGTCAGATCCAGCAGTTTGTTGTGCCAGCTTGCCTGGAAACGCCCCTCATCCACAATCAGCGGGCTTTCGTCGTCCATTGCTTGCAGTTCACGCTGCGGCTTGCAGCGGCGCAGAATGGTCTTCACCCGGGCCACCACTTCACGCGGGCTGTACGGTTTGCAGATATAGTCATCCGCGCCAATTTCCAGCCCCAGCAGGCGGTCAATCTCTTCGATTTTCGCTGTCACCATAATGATGGGCACATTGGAGAAACGGCGAATTTCGCGACACAGCGTCAGACCGTCTGTGCCGGGCAGCATCAAATCGAGCAGGATCAAATCCGGTGGCGTCTGGCGAACATAAGGGAGCACCTGGTCGCCGTGATTGACCAGCGCTGGCGCGTAACTTGCGGCCCGCAGGTAATCGATCAACAACTGCCCAAGCTTGGGTTCATCTTCCACGATCAGAATGCGTGGCGTGTTTTCGTCAATGGGTAACTCAGTCATACGTCTCTCGATTTTTCGCGTTCAAGCGGTAGTTCAACTGTAATGCTAACCCCGCCGAAAGGCGAGTGCGCGGCACGGATAGCGCCACCGTGCGCTTCCACAATATTCAAACAGATAGCCAGCCCCAGACCAGAGCCGCCACTGGCGCGGTTGCGTGAACCCTCGGTACGATAGAAGCGCTCAAACAGGCGCTTAAGTTGCTCATCGTTCACTCCAGGGGCGCTGTCGGCAAAACGCATCACCAGTTTGCCCTCGTCGATGGTAGCCTGAATGTGTGTACGACCGCCGCCGTCGGTATAGCGCAGGCTGTTTTCCAGCAGGTTATTGAAGAGTTGCATCAGGCGATCGGGATCGCCAAAGACTGTGGCGCGCCCCGGTGCTTCAAGCGACAGGGTCAGGTTGCGGTTGGCGAAACGCTCGCGGAATGCGCCTGCTGCAATCTCCAGCAGCGTAATCACATCCACCGGCGTGCGTTGGTACGCCAGTGCGCCTTCATCGGACATGGAAAGTTGGTGCAGGTCGTCCACCAGTTTAGTGAGCGTGCCGACTTCCGCTTGCAGGGAGGCTACCGACTCCGGGGTGAATTGGCGCACGCCGTCTTGTATCGCTTCCAGTTCGCCGCGCAACACTGCCAACGGTGTCCGCAGTTCATGGGAGATGTCAGCCATAAAATCGCGACGCATCTGCTGGTTTTTTTCCAGGGTACTGGCGAGCTGGTTAAAGTCCCGCGCCAGCCGGCCTAATTCGTCATGGCTACCAGGCGTGACCCGGGTGGTGAAATCCCCGGAAGCCAGCTTATGCGTCCCCTCAACCAGCCGTTTGACCGGCGCCAGCAAGCCTCTGGCCAGCGGGAAAGTCGCGATAGCGGCCAGCAAGGTGGCAAGCCCGGCAATCAGCCAACTGGTGCGCCGTTGTTGGCGTTCAAAATTAATATCGGTATTGCGCGTCAGGCGTTCAATCGGGGAGGCGATGACCCAACCGACCTGTTGGTTATTCACCACAATGGCCCGACGAGTGCCATCCTCCGGCACCGGTGAACGTGGTCCCACCAGCACCTGAGATTGTTGATCAACCACCCAGAACTTGGTGCGCCAGCCGTGCGGCGGCATGCCTGGCGGTCCACCCGGGGGGCCCGGTTCATGTCCCGACTCACCGTCCGGGGGGGGCGGCATTTCGCGATCCATGTCTGGCCTGTCAGCGTTACGACTCGGACCACCAGGGCGGTCTTCTTCGTGTTCATTATCTCTTTCGAACGATCGCAGGATCTGAAAAATGACCCGATCGTTATTACGCAAAAACTGCCAACTGCCATTCTGAGCATATTGTTCGGCCAGCGAGTCACTGAGCATCTGCAAACGCTGCTCGTTACCGCGTTTGATATAGTCGATAAAGCCGCGTTCGAAGCTGATGCGCACCGCCCAGTGCATGGTGATGAGCAACACAATACAGGTGGTTAAAATAGCCAGAAACAGCTTGGCTGTGATACCCGGCCGCCAGACTGTCATGATTCTCTCCTTTTGCGACGGGCAATGACGACATTCTTGCTGGCATCATCCGGAACGTGGGCAAAGAGTAACGCCGGAAGGGCAATGACCACCGCCATACTGAGGTAAGTGTAAAGGAAAACGTGGTGTGCCACGCCACTGTCCGCCGACAAGTGCTGCGAACCAAATAAGCCCAACAGCAACCCGGCAATGGTCACGCCGATACTCATCGACAATTGCATTACCATCGACAGCAGGCTGTTGCCACTGCTGGCCAGCTCATCCGGCAGATCTTTCAGCGTCAGGGTATTCATGGAGGAGAAACGCATGGAATTGATCATCCCCTGGCAGAACAGCACCACCGGTAGCATGTAGTACCAGCCCAGCAGAGCGGTGGTCATAAACAGTAAGCTTATCAATGCCAGCCCCAGCGTGGAGCAGACCAGCACCCGGCGGTAACCGAACCGGTTCACTACCTGTACGACAATGCGTTTCATGCCCATGCTGCCCAGTACCATCGGGATCATCATTAACCCGGCGTGAAAAGGCGAAAAACCGAGGCCGATTTGCAAAAATACCGGCGTCATAAAGGGCAGCATGCCGCTACCGACACGCCCGGCGAAACTGCCCGACAACCCGAGCGAAAACGAAGGCGTGCGGAACAACCGCAGGTTAAACAGTGCACCATCGTTGCCTTTCGCATGCAGCAGATAGGTAATCAGCGCTACCGCGCCACCTCCCACCAGCAGGCCCAACATCCACGGTGACAACCCCAGACCTTTATGCCCGTCGAGCGCCAGCGTCAGCGTCGCCATGCCGCAGGCTAACAGCACAAATCCCACCATATCAAAGCGGCGGGTTTGCAGGGTGTAGTTCGGCATCAGGCTCAGAGTGGCGATAGCCCCGACGATCCCCACCGGCAGATTAATCAGGAAGATCCAGTGCCAGGAGGCATACTCCACCAGAATGCCGCCCAGCGCCGGGCCAACCAGCGGGCCAATCTGCCCCGGCAACGTGACAAAGGTCATCGCCGCCATATAGTGATCGCGCGGGACGATTTTCATCACCGTTAGCCTGCCAACCGGCACCATCATCGCGCCGCCAACCCCTTGCAGCACGCGGGCCATCACCAGTTGGTCCAGTGTAGAGGCTTGTGCGCAAAACAGTGAGCCGGTCGTAAACAGTACAATGGCGATAAAAAAGATATTGCGCACGCCCACCCGATCCGCCAGCCAGCCACTGGCCGGCAACATGACGGCTACCGTCAGCACATAGGACACCACCACCATATGCATATGCAGCGGACTCTCCCCCAGACTTTTTGCCATCGAGGGGAGGGCGGTGTTCACAATGGTGGTATCCAGCGACTGCATAAAAAAGCCAAAGGCGACGATCCATAGTTGCCAGCGGATGTTTTTGGGTAGTTCATTCATTCACTAACTGGCTCTCTCTCTTTACGGCTAAAACGCATGCGCAGACGGTCGAAGAACAGGTAGACCACTGGCGTTGTGTACAGGGTCAGCAACTGGCTCATCACCAGACCGCCCACGATAGTGATACCAAGAGGCTGACGCAATTCAGAACCGTCGCCGCCGGAGATAACCAGCGGCAGCGCGCCAAACAGCGCCGCCAGTGTCGTCATCATGATGGGGCGAAAACGCAACAAACAGGCCTGGAAGATAGCGTCTTCTGCGCTAACGTTACCCTGACGCTGCGCTTCAAGGGCGAAGTCGACCATCATAATGGCATTTTTCTTCACAATCCCGATCAGCAACATAATGCCGATAAGCGCAATCAGGCTAAAGGGCGCGTTAAACAACTCCAGCGCCAGCAATGCGCCCACGCCCGCCGAAGGCAGCGTTGAGAGAATGGTCAGCGGATGCACGTAGCTTTCGTAGAGGATCCCCAGCACGATATAGACCGTCGCAATCGCTGCCAGAATCAGGATCACCTGCGAGTTCATGGTTTGCTGGAAGATTTGCGCGGTACCGGCAAAACTACCGCGCACGCTTGAAGGCACGCCCAGTTGGGTCATTGCGCGATTGATCGCATCGCTGGCTTCCGATAACGACGACCCGGTCGGCAGGTTAAAAGAGATGGTCGACGCGGCTGACAACCCCTGATGATTCACCGACAGCGGCGCGTTGGCCGGAAGCCAGTGGGCAAAGTAGGAGAGGGGGATCGATTTGCCCTCGCTGTTAATCACATACATTTTATCCAGTGCGCTGATGTCCTGGGTATAACGTGGATCGACTTCCATCACTACTTTGTACTGGTTTAACGGCTGGTAGATAGTCGAAATCTGCCGCTGGCCGAATGCGTCATTCAGCAGGCTATTGGTTTCCTGGACGCTGATCCCGAGACGCGACATGGTAGCGCGATCGTAAACCAGGTTCATCTCTGCACCGTTATCCTGTTGATCGGAGTTGACGTCTGCCAGTTGCGGCAGGGCGGCAAGGGCTTTACGGATCTTCGGCTCCCACTCACGCAGGGCACTGAGATCATCTGACAGCAGCGAGTACTGGTAACTGGCGTTCGCCTGCCGACCGCCAACGCGAATGTCTTGCACGGCCACGAGAAACAGACTGGCACCGGGTTCTTTTGCCAGTTTGCCGCGCAGGCGGTCAATCACCTGCTGGGCGGTTTCATGACGAACTCCACGGGGTTTCAGCGTAATAAACATCATGCCGCTGTTCACCCGCGAGCCGCCGGTAAAGCCGGTGACATTATCCACGGCCGGGTCGTCGCGGATGATTTTCATAAAATCCTGCAACTTAATACGCATTGCCTGGAAGGAGATGCTCTGGTCCGCCTGGATACCCCCCATCAGCACGCCGGTGTCCTGCTCCGGGAAAAAGGTTTTGGGTATGGTGATGTACATCCAGATATTTAGCGCGATGGTGGCCAGCAGCACTACGCCGACGAGGCGGGCATGGTTAAGCACCCATTTTAGCGAGCGCGCATACTGCTGTTGCAGCGCAATTAACAGGCGGCCCACACCCCGTTCGCGGGTACGCTCGCGGGGTTTATGGCTCTTCAGCAGCCAGCCGCACATCATCGGCGTTAATGTCAGGGAGATGGCCAGCGAAATGCCGATCGCCACGGAGAGCGTGACGGCGAACTCCCGCAACAGACGACCGGGTAAACCGGCCATCAGCAACAATGGCATGAATACGGCCACCAGCGAGACACTCATGGAGAGAACAGTAAAGCCCACCTCCCGGGTGCCCTGAAGCGCAGCCTGGAGCGGTTTTGTTCCCGCTTCAAGGTGCCGCGAGATATTCTCCAGCACCACAATCGCATCATCCACCACAAAACCGGTGGCAATAGTCAGCGCCATCAGCGACAGGTTATTGAGGCTAAATCCGCACAGATACATGGCGGCAAATGTGCCGATCAGCGAAACCGGCACGGCCACCGCCGGGATCAGCGTCGCTCTGCCGGAGCGCAGGAACAGGAACACCACCAGGATCACCAGTGCTACAGAGATCACTAAGGTCTGCTCTACTTCCGCCAGCGAAGCGCGGATAGTGGGGGATCGATCCTGGGCGATTTGTAAATCAATGGCCGCCGGAATGGTCTTTTGCAAATCGGGTAAACGGGCGCGAATGCTGTCGACGGTGTCGATGATATTGGCTTCCGGCAGTTTGCGGATCATCAGCAATATTGCCGGTTTGGCATTGGTCATCCCGGCGTTGCGAACATCCTGCACCGAGTCTTTGACTGTTGCGACATCGCTTAAACGCACGGCTGAGCCGTTTTTATAATGAATGATCAATGGTCGGTATTCGGCGGCGGTTTTCAACGCATCATTGGTTTGCACCTGCCAGCGCTGCGCGGAATCTTCCACCGCACCTTGCGGTCGTCGCACGTTGGCGTTGCTGATGGCGGTGCGAACGGAATCCAGCGATACGCCCTGGTTAAACAGCGCCTGCGGGTTCAACCCGATGCGCACCGCAGGCAAGGAACTCCCGCCAACGTCGACATCACCGACCCCCTGAATCTGCGCGATGGTTTGCGCCAGCTGTGTGGAGGCAAAATCGTACAATTCGCCCTGCGAATAGGTGTCCGACGTCAGCGTCAGGATCATAATCGGCGCAGCAGAGGGGTTGGCCTTGCGATAGGTCGGTCGGCTTGGCATACCGCTTGGCAGCAAACTTTGCGCTGCATTTATCGCCGCTTGCACATCGCGTGCGGCGCCGTTGATATCGCGGTCGAAATTAAACTCCAGAATAATGCGCGTACTGCCCAGCGAACTGGTAGAGGTCATTTCGCTCACCCCGGCAATGCGCCCGAGTGAGCGTTCCAGCGGGGTAGCGACCGATGAGGCCATGGTTTCCGGCGATGCGCCGGGCAGCGATGCGCTGACCATAATGACCGGAAAATCCACCTGCGGCAGCGGGGCGACCGGCAACAACCGGAAGCCAAGTATGCCGCACAGGGTGATGGCCAGCGAGATAAGGATCGTTGCCACCGGACGGTAAATGAAGAGGGCGAAAAACTTCACTTACGCTTCCTCCTCACGCCGGGGGAAACGCTGTTTTGTCCACAATGCCAGTCGGTCAAACAGCAGGTAGATAACCGGCGTGGTGAACAATGTCAGCACCTGGCTGACCATCAATCCACCGACCATGCCAATGCCTAACGGGCGGCGCAACTCTGCGCCCACACCCGCGCTCAGCATCAAGGGCAGCGCACCCAGCAGTGCGGCGAGTGTGGTCATCAGAATCGGGCGAAAACGCAGCAGACAGGCCTGGAAAATGGCATCACGCGGCGACATCCCCTCTTCGCGTTCGGCGGCGAGGGCAAAATCGATCATCATGATGGCGTTTTTCTTCACAATACCGATCAACAGGATGATGCCGATAATGGCAATCACATCCAGCTCGCTCCCGGAAATCAGCAGCGCCAGCAATGCGCCCACGCCTGCCGTGGGCAGCGTCGACAGAATGGTGATGGGGTGAATAAAGCTTTCATACAGCACGCCGAGCACGATATACATCGCCACCACTGCGGCAACAATCAGCCAGACAGTACTGCCTAGCGCAGCCTGGAACGCCAGCGTACTTCCCTGGAACTGCGTGGTGATAGACGTAGGGAAGTTGAGCGTTTTTTCACTCTCCATCACCGCCTGCACCGCATCTCCCAGCGAATAACCGCCCGCGACGTTAAAGGAGATGGTCGTGGAGGGGAATTGATCCAGGTGGTTGATACTCAGCGGGGCATAGCGCTGCTCGACTTTTGCAATCGACAAGAGGGGGACTACACCGCCATCGGTACTGGTGAGGCGTATGTTATCCAGTGCCGACAGACCGGGGGTTTGCGCGGTATCGTGTTCCAGCACCACGCGATACTGATTCGCTTGGGTGTAAATGGTCGAAATAAGACGCTGACCAAACGCGTTATACAGCGCATTGTCCACATCCGACATGGTGATGCCCAGGCGGCTGGTGCTGTCGCGGTCAACATTCACATATGCCACTAACCCTTTGTCCTGCCAGTCGCTGCTGACATCAGATAGCTGCGGCAACGCCTCCAGTTTGCTGACCAGTTGCGGTACCCAGGTGCTGAGGGCATCCAGCGAGTTTGCCTGTAGCGTGAACTGATATTGCGTGCGGCTAACCTGCGTGTCGATGGTCAAATCCTGGATCGGTTGCAGGTAAAGCGACACGCCGGGTACTCGGGCGACGGCCTGTTGCAACCGTTCAATCACAGGCTGGACGCGGTCGTCACGCTCATCCAGCGGCTTGAGGTTGATTTGCAGACGCGCGCTGTTCAATGAAGGGTTAGTCCCATCGACGCCAACAAACGAGGTCAGGCTTTCCACCGCCGGATCGCGCAAAATAACATCTGCCACCTGGCGCTGGCGTTCCGCCATGCTGGCAAAGGAGGTCGACTGCGGTGCTTGTAAGGTTCCCTGGATGATGCCGTTATCCTGCACCGGGAAGAAACCTTTCGGGATTACTATCCACAGCATAACGGACAGCAGCAACGTACCGATTGCCACACTCAGTGTCAGCCACGGGTGGTTCAGCACGTTGTTCAACAAACGCCCGTAACCGGCGATCACGCGCTCAAAAAAACGTTCGGATGCACGCGAAAAGCGGTTCTGTTTACGCAGCGACTCGGCGCTCAGCATGCGGGCGCACATCATGGGCGTCAGCGTCAGAGAGACGATGGCGGAGATCAGGATTGCTATCGCCAGCGTAACGGCGAACTCCCGGAACAGGCGACCAACGATATCGCCCATAAACAGCAACGGGATCAGCACCGCAATCAGTGAAAAAGTGAGGGAGATAATGGTAAAGCCGATTTCACCCGCCCCTTTCAGCGCGGCGGCCAGCGGTTTTTCACCTTTTTCGATATAGCGAGAGATGTTCTCAATCACCACGATGGCATCGTCCACCACAAACCCCGTGGCGATGGTCAGCGCCATCAGCGTCAGGTTATTGATGGAGAAATCGAGAAACACCATCGCGGCAAACGTGCCGACCAGCGACAGCGGAACGGCGACACCGGGAATAATGGTGGCGGGAATATTTCGCAGGAACAGATAGATGATCATCACCACCAACGCAATTGCCAGCATCAGTTCAAACTGCGTATCGCTCACCGACGCGCGGATGTTGGTCGTGCGGTCAGAGAGCACCTTGACGGTCACCGATTTCGGCAGGCTTTCGGTCAGTTGTGGCAACAGTGTGCGGATGCTATCTGCGGTATTAATGATGTTGGCACCCGGCTGACGCTGGACGTTCATCACAATCGCCTGTTGTTTATTGGACCATGCGCCGAGCCAGCTATTTTCTGCGCCTTGTTCAACGGTCGCGATGTCACCCAGGCGGATTGGCGCACCGTTCTGGTAGGCAATGATCAACTGGCGATACTCTTGCGCCGACTGCATCTGATCGTTGGCGGAAAGCGTGACTGCCCGGGCCGGGCCGTCCAGGCTGCCTTTCGCCGAGTTGACGTTCGCATTGCTGATAGCGGTACGGATGGTTTCGCTGGTCAACCCAAGTGCCGCAACCGCTTGTGCATTGAGTTTAACGCGTACAGCCGGGCGCTGACCGCCTGACAGCGTCACCAGACCGACGCCAGACACCTGAGAAATTTTTTGAGCCACCCGGGTTTCCACCATGTCTTCCACCTGGGTCATCGGCATCGCGGAAGAGGTGACCGCCAGCGTCATAATTGGCGGATCCGCCGGGTTCACTTTGCTGTACACCGGTGGGTTAGGTAAGTCCGATGGCAGCAGACTGTTGGCGGCATTGATCGCCGCCTGCACTTCCTGCTCGGCCACATCCAGCGGTAGGGTTAACTGGAATTGCAACGTCACTACTGACGCACCGCCTGAGCTCTGCGAGGCCATCTGTTTCAGGCCGGACATCTGGCCGAACTGGCGCTCAAGCGGGGCGGTGACCGCCGACGTCATCACATCCGGGCTGGCACCCGGATAGAGGGTGACAACCTGAATGGTGGGGTAATCCACCTCCGGTAAGGCGGAAACCGGCAGAAAGCGATAGCCGATGATACCGGCAAGCAGGATCGCTACCATCAGCAGCGTGGTGGCGACGGGACGCATAATAAACAGGCGGGAAGGGCCGCCTGTTCTGCCTGGCGGGAGCAGTTGCATCAGGACTGCGCTCCTTTTGCCGGATGTTCACGTTTTGCCGGCATCTCCTGGGCGCTTTTTGCCTCTACCACTTCGACTTTGGCCCCTTCGGTCAGGCGGTCGATACCGTCAGTGACCACGCGATCCCCGGCGGATAACCCGGCGGCAATGACCACCTTCTGGCTGTCCTGAATACCCGGTGTGACAATGTGTTTGCTGACCTGATTTTTGTCATTCAGCACCCAGACGAAGTTACCTTCATTACCCATTTGCAGGGCGGCGGTAGGGATCACCACAGCATTCTGCTCGGTGGCGACCAGCATCCGGGCGTTGACGAATTGATTCGGGAACAGCGCGTCATCCTGATTGTTAAAACGCGCTTTAAGCTTGATGGTGCCGGTAGTGGTATCAATCTGGTTATCCAGACTGAGTAGCGCGCCGGTGCTCAGCTTCTGCTTGTTGGTGCGATCCCAGGCTTCGACAGCCAGCGATTGTCCGGCTTTTTGCGCCTGTACCACGGTGGCGATATCGCTTTCCGGCAGCGTGAAGACGAGATCTATCGGGTGCGTTTGCGTCAACACAACAATACCGGTGGTGTCGCTACTGGTGATCTGGTTGCCGATATCCACCTGTTTTAAACCAACGCGACCGGAGATGGGCGCGGTAATGCGGCTCCAGTCGAGCTGAAGTTGCGCACTGGCAACAGACGCTTCATCGGCTTTTACCGTTCCTTCGGACTCGCTAACCAGCGCTTGCTGCGCATCCAGATCCTGGCGGGAGACGAGGCTGGTTTTCACCAGTTGTTGGTAACGGGCGAGATCGCGACGGGCATTCGCCAGCGTGGCTTTATCTTTCGCCAGTTGGCCCTGCGCCTGCGCCAGCGCGACCTTGAATTCACTCGGGTCGATTTCCGCCAGCAGATCGCCCGCTTTCACCTGCTGACCTTCCTGAAAGTGAAGGGCCAGCAACTGACCACTGACGCGGCTGCGCACCGTTACGGTGTTCACGGCGGTGATGGTGCCAAGACCTGTAAGATAACGCGGCACGGATTGTGTCGTCGCGACGGCGGCCTGAACGGGCGGCAATGCCCCACCACGCATACCGTGACGCCCGCCGCTCGGGCCGCCGGTAGTCGATCCCCGTGAAGCGGTTTGCCCGGTTGCAGTGGAAGAGGTGTCTTTATGACTGAAGTGATACCAGGCGGCGCCGATTGCCGCGATGACCACGGCCGCGACAATTGCGCGGCGAAACGTAACACTGCCATTCATCGTAATGCGTATCTCATCCTGAAAGCCGTTGCCGGAATAATACTAGTTTAGTGACGGTATGCCGCAGAAAAATGGAGGAAAAATGAAACACTGTCTGGAAACGTTTGTCAGGAATGGTAATTTGCGATAGGGCGATTATGGCGGAGAAAATAATGCCGGGTGCGGGCCACCCGGCAGAAGATTAACGGAACAAGACTTGCGCCCAGCGTGCGAGACCGGCGGTAACAGAGCCAAAGTCGTCGCCCCCGGCGATCGGGATACCCGGCAGGGTGTCCGCCAGCGCTTTTTTGATAATGGGCGAACGGGCGCTACCGCCGGTGAGATAAATCACCTCCGGTGTCTCCTGACTGCTCTCCAGCGCCAGCTGCACCTGCTCCAGAATGCGCTGTAACGGTTGGCTGAGTGCCGCTTCCAGCCCCTGTTGGCTGATTGCCGCTGCCAGGTTGTCGCGGATAAATGACAATTGCGCGAGGGTTTGCGGCTGTTCGGAGAGGGCGATTTTGCTCTCCTCAGCGCTGCGTACCAGACGATAGCTCAGACGTTGACGCCAGACTTTCAGCAATAAGGCGACTTTGTCGGTATCGAGGGCATCCCGCAGCAGATCGTTAAGTAAACGGCCATTGGCTGCGCTGTAGAACTCGGTTTGCGCCGGAACATCGTTGATGGCAACGGCGTTCCACCAGGGGAGAATCGGTAGCGCGATGCCTCTCTCTGTTTGCCCGCCCATGCCAAGTAATGGCATCAGGTTTTTAAACGCCAGGGCGATGTCGAGATCGTTACCGCCGACGCGGCAACCACTGTGACCGAGCAGGCTGGCGGCGCGCTCTTGCTTTTCGCGCCATTGCGGTCCCATCAACAGCAGCGAGCAGTCGGTGGTACCGCCGCCAATATCCACCACCAGCACGCGTTTTTCCGTATTCAGCGTTGCTTCAAAATCCAGCCCTGCGGCAACCGGCTCGTACTGAAATACCACATCCCGGAAACCCGCACGCTTTGCCGCGCGTTCGAGGATCCCCTGCGCTTGCGCGTTTGCTTCATCTCCCCCCAAGCCCTGGAAGTTAATCGGGCGGCCTATCACCGCCTGATCAATCGCCTGCGGTAGCTGTGACTCCGCTTGCTGGCGAATATGCAGCATCATGGCGCAGACCAGGTCTTCGAACAGGGCAATTTGCTGCGGCTTCAGACCGCTGGCACCGAGGAACGATTTCGGTGATTTAACAAAGTACACCTCTTCCGGATCGCTCACGTACTGGTGTAGTGACGCCAGACCGAACTGTACGCTGTTGGCGGCAACCTCAATATCTTCCTCGCGGTTAAAGCTGACTGACCGGCGCAGCAGCGCCTGGGTTTCGCTTCCCGTTGCCGGAACCTGATGATGACGGTACAGCCATTCGCTGACGGCTTCGCGCGTGGGTGCGCACAACATGGACGGCAACAGCGTGCTGTTATTTTCCATGGTCAATAATTGTGGTGCGCCATCGCGCATCACGGCTACCGAGCAGTTCGCGGTACCGTAGTCAAAACCTACAAACACGTTTTTATCCCCATGCCAGTGAAGAAGGGGGGCGACTTTAGCCGAATGCGCGGCGGGCGACAACCGGAATATGAAAGCAAGGCGGAGATTGCCTAAGTTGTTTATGCTGTTAGCGTCAACCGTCAGGAGTCACTATGTATAAATTGCGCTGGCAGCCGCCTTATGACTGGGCGTGGATGTTAGGATTTTTAGGGGCGCGTGCGGTGGCGGGCGTCGAAGAGGTTCGCGATGGGCGCTATGTGCGCTCCTATGCCTGTGCCGGGCATCGCGGCGTGATCACCGCCGAACCGGATGACGCGACAGCGACCTTAATGGTCACGCTCAGCGACGGATTGCAGCCGGTTGCGGAACACTGTTTGCAACGGCTGGCCTGCTTGTTCGATTTGCAGTGCGATCCACAGACCGTTGGCGCTGCGCTGGGAGAACTGGGCGAGGCGCGTCCCGGCTTGCGCTTACCGGGATGTATGGACCCCTTTGAACAAGGCGTACGCGCGATTCTGGGGCAATTGGTGAGCGTCGCAATGGCGGCGAAACTGACGGCAAACGTCGCACAACGTTACGGTGAACCGCTGGCGGATGCGCCGGGTTTCATCTGTTTCCCGACGGCGCAGCAACTGGCAAACGCCGATCCGCATGCGCTGAAAGCACTTGGCATGCCGCTGAAACGCGCGCAGGCGTTAATTTTTCTCGCTCAATCTGCCTGCAATGGTCTCCTGCCGCTGACCCCGCCTGAGGATGTGGAGCAAGGGGTGAAGTTGCTGCAAACGTTTCCCGGCATCGGGCGCTGGACTGCCAGCTATTTTGCCCTGCGCGGCTGGCAGGCAACGGACATTTTTCTGCCGGACGATTACCTGATCAAGCAACGTTTTGCCGGGATGACGCCTGCACAAACCCGCCGTTATGCCGAGCGCTGGCAGCCTTGGCGATCATATGCGTTGCTGCATATCTGGTATACCGAGGGGTGGGAACCGTTGAAAAAGTAAAGCTGTTTTCTTGCCGTTTTGCCTCAGACCGTGCGCTGACTGCCTGACCTGATGTCCCCGGCGAGTGCATTAATTTATCGCGAAATAACTGGTGTTGAGCATCAAATCCAATGGCTGCGCCTGCGAGATAATATCGCCATACATCAAATCAATACCGATGCCGGACAAGGTGTCCATCATCAGTGGCTGGCTGGTTGGGCCGGCAATGCTCTTCAGGCCAAGGCGCTGGGCATGCCCCTGGATAATGGTCACCATCATCTCATCCATCAGATTGCCGTGGACATTGGTCACCAGTTCCGGCTCCAGCAGCAGGTAATCGGCCATATGCGGTGTAAGGTGGTTAAAGATGTCCAGGTCGTGACCCACATGGCTGAGGATAATCCGGCAGCCTGCATGGCGCAGGCGTTTCAGGTTATCACTAATGGTTGCGCCTTCACGCATTAATGCATCGGCATGGATCACCAGATGCAGCAGGCGTCCTGGCATCGGCCCACGCGCCAGCAGATCGAGTAATTCGTCCACCAGCGGGGTGCTGCCTAACCCGGCAACGGAAAGAGGCAGGGCGATACCGAGGCCTTTACCGGCAACGGCGGTCGCATGATTGCGGAAAAATTCGTGAAAGACCCGGCGGTCGAGCGCGCGAATCAACTCAGGCTCATTTAAGCCGGCGCGGAAGGGATTTTCTTCCATGACTTCGCCCTCGCTGGTCCACAAACGCAGGGAGAGAAGCCAGAAGTTACAGGCTTCCGGCACCCGCGGAGACGCCACACCGCGGGCAATCAGCAGCAGATGGTTCTCTTTGATCATGCGCCATTGTTCATCCAGCGACATCATGCTGCGTTCGTGGGGCTGCATCCCTTGTTGCGGCTCGTATACCGTCACCATGCCGCGCCCGTTATTCTTCGACGCATAAAGGGCTATATCCGCCTGCGACATCACATCGGTCAGTTGATGATTGGTGTCGTCAATCATGGTGATACCGGAACTGGCACCGATACGGTGCTCACGGCCTTCCCATACAAAGCGATACTCGTTGATGGACTCCACAATGCGCCCGGCAATATACCGTGCGCTCTCAATGTTCGCGTCCGGAAGCAGTAAACCAAATTCATCACCGCCAAGGCGGGCAAGAATGTCGGTGGAACGCAACATGCTAAGCATCAGCGAGGAAATCTCACGCAGCAGCGCGTCTCCGGCGGCGTGCCCGGCACTGTCGTTGACTGCTTTAAAACGGTCGAGATCGATAAAGACCAGCGCGTGACGCTGGCGAAACTCCTGCACAGTCACCAGCAGACGTTTCAGGTGGTTTTCGAAACTGACCCGGTTCGCCAGATGGGTGAGGGCGTCGTGTGATGCGCTGTAGCTGAGCTGACGCAGCATCTTACGTGATTCAGTCACGTCCTGAATAACCAGCACCGAGCCGATATTTTGCCCGTCCAGCGTGCTGAGCGGCGTAATGCTGTAATGAATATCGAAGTTACCGCCTGTGCGACAATGCAGTACCACATCCTGCTCAATATCTGAGCGTGACATATCGCCACTGTGGATATTCTCCATTACCGGGCCGTTGCTGCCAAAGGTAATACGCAGAACGGTCAGCAGCGGCTGCCCCATCGCCTGTTCCTGCGACCAGCCGCTCATTTTCTCTGCCACCGGGTTCATAAAGGTGACGTTCATTTCCACATCGGTACAGAGCACCGCCTCACCGATAGAGTCGAGCGTGATATGCAGGCGCTCTTTCTCCTGAAACAGCGCGTCGTTAAGCTGCTTAACCTCGGTCATATCCATATTGACGCCAAGCAGGCGTTCAACATCACCGCTTTTACCCAGAACGCGGTTCGCCAGGGTGCGAATATGGCGTATGCCGCCTTTTACGCTGATACGAAACTCCAGCTTGAAGGCGATTCGTGCGACCAGGGAATCACGGATGACGCGCTCGGTTTCTGCACGATCTTCCGGCAGGATGCGTTCGTACCAGAGTTGCCAGGTGGGTTTGATATGCGAAGGGACTTCATACAACTCAAACATCCGCTTATCCCAACTGATGATGTCCGGCTCCAGTTCCCACTCCCAGATGCCGATTCCCCCCGCCTCATTCGCCAGGGTGATACGCTCCATCAGGCGTTTGTTGACCCATTCGGTCTGTTTGAGATCGTTAATGTCTTCAATCTGGACGATATAGTAGAGCGGCGTACCGTCAGCGTGCCGAACCACAGAAACGGCAAGCAGCGCCCAGACTAAATCGCCATTGCGTGTGTAATAGCGCTTCTCCATGGAGTAGCTGGAGATTTCACCGCGCGCCAGTTGTCCAAGCTGTTCAAGGTCGGCATTTAAATCTTCCGGCCAGGTGAGCTGCTGAAAGTTCATTAAGCGCAATTCATCCTGGCTGTAGCCGAGGAATTGGCACAGCGCTTTGTTCGCCTGCAGCCATTGTCCTTCAGTCCCCACCAGTGCCATACCGATGGTGGCGTACTCCATGGCGTTGCGAAAACGCTCTTCGCTCTCGGTAATATGCTTACGTTCAGCACGGAACGCATACATCACCATGGTCATAACGTTCACGGGCAGTAAGATCATCAGGAACGGCAACCAGGGCGCGTTAATCACTACTCCATTCCCTGCGCCCCTAATGAGAACGGGGTTCAGCGCGATGATCAGCGAAACCATCATTACGGTGCTGAGGAAGACCGTAAACGCTTCTACACGCGGCAGACGCACCGCACTCCACATCAGCAGGACGATCACTGCGGTGAAAGGCCACGGCAGATAATGCAGGGCCAGCCAGCTCAGTGCCAGCGTCACCACCAGGGTGCCGAGGGTTTCCAACAGCAGTTGTGGTTTACGGTGGCGCAATAAATAGTGCGCTTTAAACAGCAGGCCCAGCGGCACCAGCGCCAGCGCGCCAATCGACTCAGACAACACCCATACCAGAAAAGTACGTAGAAGATTGTCGCCCGGCACCACGATGCAGGCCAGCAGACCCCCTATCAGCGGGGGAATCAGCGCGCTGCCAATAGCCAGACGCACCCAGTCGTTGAGATTCTGTAATGGGTTATACCAGGGCAGCAGTTTACGCAGCAGTATCGCGCCGATCACCGCTTCCACAATATTGATGGCGGTATAGCGGAGATCGACAAAATCAGTGGAGAAAAGAAAAAGCGTCGCAGCGACATTGCCCAGCGTACAGGCGAGGGCGATACCAGGCCACATCCGCCCGGCATGACGATAAAACGCCACGGTCATAATAGCGGTGGGTAACCACAGTGGCGCGATGGCGGTGCCAAAACGAATCAGCTCCAGCGAGAAAAGGGTAAAGATAAAAGAGAGCAGCCCTAAACTGATGAGTCGCAGTCCAGGATATGGAGTGGTAACCAAAACGCGCTGGTAGTGTTTCTTCATTTACCGCTTAGTCCGCAAACCCTGTGCCGTCGGGAACGGAGTCCGGACGTATAAATTTGAATTTCGGATTATGCTAGTACAAACAATTTACAATTCCTATGGCGGGCGCTCATAATTTGACATCATAGGGTTATTAATTACTTAGTCCGTAGAAAAAAGGCGCATCGCGCTTCATTTGTGAGCGTTTAAATTTGCGAATAGTCAGCGGGTAAAGCAAAAATAAACCACTTTGCGAGCACCATCCCTCCGGCGCGTATTCGACTGGTATCGCGACCACGAAATCCCTATAATTGCCGCGTTTGACGCTTTGGCGTCGTCCTTCCTTTACATCCAGGTTAATCAGGTCGCTAAATTTATGACTGATAAGTCCCATCAGTGCGTCATTATCGGCATCGCCGGCGCATCCGCTTCAGGTAAAAGTCTCATTGCCAGTACGCTATACCGCGAACTGCGCGAACAGGTTGGTGATGAACACATTGGCGTTATTCCGGAAGACAGTTACTACAAAGATCAAAGCCATTTGTCGATGGAAGAGCGCGTAAAAACCAACTATGACCATCCCAGCGCGATGGATCACAGTCTGCTATTCCAGCATTTACAATCTATTAAGCGTGGCGAAGCCATTGAGTTGCCCGTTTACAGCTATGTAGAACATACCCGCACGGCGGAAACGATCCTTATCGAACCGAAAAAAGTCATCATCCTGGAAGGGATCCTGCTGCTGACCGACTCGCGCCTGCGTGGCGAAATGAACTTCTCTATTTTTGTTGATACCCCGCTGGATATCTGCCTGATGCGCCGTATTAAGCGCGACGTGAATGAGCGTGGGCGTTCGATGGACTCGGTGATGGCGCAGTATCAAAAAACCGTACGTCCGATGTTCCTGCAGTTCATTGAACCCTCCAAGCAGTACGCCGATATCATCGTGCCGCGCGGGGGCAAAAACCGCATCGCCATTGATATCCTGAAAGCCAAAATCAGCCAATTTTTTGAATAATACATGTTAGGCTGTAACACTCAGTATTAACCGCTGGCCCCTGAGGAATCTTCAGGGGTATATCGCACCAAAAGGAGAATGTGCCATGCGTCTTTGTGACCGCGATATTGAAGCCTGGTTGGATCAAGGCCGCCTCGCTATTACCCCGCGTCCCCCGGTAGAGCGTATTAATGGCGCTACGGTGGATGTCCGCCTTGGCAACAAATTCCGCACATTCAGTGGGCATACGGCGGCATTTATTGATTTAAGTGGCCCGAAACACGAAGTCAGTGCCGCGCTTGATCGCGTGATGAGCGACGAGATCGTGCTCGCTGACGGTGAGGCGTTTTACCTTCATCCCGGTGAACTGGCGCTGGCGGTAACCTATGAGTCCGTTACGTTGCCTGCGGATTTGGTGGGCTGGCTGGATGGCCGCTCGTCGCTGGCGCGTTTGGGGCTGATGGTGCACGTTACCGCGCACCGCATCGATCCCGGCTGGTCGGGTTGCATTGTGCTGGAGTTTTACAACTCCGGTAAATTACCGCTGGCGCTGCGTCCTGGCATGCTGATCGGCGCATTGAGCTTTGAGCCGCTGTCGGGTCCGGCCGATCGCCCCTATAACCGCCGTGAAGACGCGAAGTATCGCGATCAACAAGGCGCGGTTGCCAGCCGCATTGACAAAGACTGAGCGACGTAAGCCCACTGAGGATGCCATGAGAAGAGTGTTAACCACGCTGATGATTTTACTGGTCGTGCTGGTTGCCGGCCTGTCGGCGTTGGTATTGCTGGTAAATCCCAACGATTTTCGTGCGTATATGGTGCGCCAGGTCGAGACGCGTAGCGGTTATCAGTTACAGCTTGATGGCCCGCTGCGTTGGCATGTCTGGCCGCAGCTTAGCATTCTGTCCGGGCGGATGACCTTGACCGCACCGGGGGCGCAAACGGCGGTGGTGAAAGCCGACAATATGCGCCTTGATGTGGCGTTATGGCCATTATTGTCGCATCAGTTGCAAGTCAAACAGGTGATGCTGAAAGGGGCCATCATTCAGTTGACCCCGCAAAGCAAAGCGGCGGTGCAAAAAGATGCCCCGGTGGCACCGAAAGAGAACGCCCTGCCTGATGTTGCAGATGACCGCGGCTGGTCATGGGACATTGCCGGTTTACAGGTGGCAGATAGCGTGCTGGTGTTCCAGCATGAAGATGATGATCCGATAACGGTGCGCGATATTCGCCTGCAAATGGAGCAGGATGCGCAGCATAAGGCGGCTCTTGATTTCTCCGGGCGCGTTAACCGCAACCAGCGGGATCTGACGCTTTCTTTAAGTGCGAAAGTTGATGCGCAGGACTACCCGCATAATCTGAATGCAGTGGTTGATAGCCTGAAATGGCAACTGCAAGGCGGGGATGTGCCATCGCAGGGGATCGCCGGAGAGGGGCGATTACAGGCGCAGTGGCAGGGCGCACAGCGTCGCCTGACGCTGAGCAACCTTAGCCTGAGCGCTAACGACAGCGCGTTTACCGGTAATGGTAGCGTGACCTTTGCTGCACAGCCTGTCTGGGCGCTCGAGCTGAATTTTGACACCCTCAACCTGGATAATTTACTGGCCCCGGAAACCCGCGTTGCCACCAGTAACGATGTTCAGCAGCAGGGACAGCAGGCGCAGAACCGGTTGCCAAGACCGGTGATTGCCAACAATCAGGATTTGCCGGAGTACAACGGCTTACGCGACTTTGTGGCCCAGGTCGGCGTGACGGCGAAGACGCTGCACTGGCGTGGGATGACGTTTAATGACGTCAATGGGCAATTTGCTAACCAGCTTGGCTTGCTCACCATTCCGACTCTGGAAGGGAAGATGGCCAACGGGCGTATCGCCTTGCCGGGGACGCTGGATGTGCGTGGTGACCAGTCACGGGCCGTTTTCCAGCCGCGGCTGGATGATGTGGAAATTGGCAATATCCTCAAAGCCTTTAATTATCCTATCGCGCTGACCGGTAGCCTGACGCTGGCGGGTGATTTTTCTGGTCCACGCATTGATGCGGATAATTTCCGCCGTCACTGGCAGGGCGAGGCGCATATCGATCTGAAAAATAGCCGCATGGAAGGTCTGAACTTCCAGCAGTTAATCCAACAGGCGGTGGCGCGCAGTAGCGATGTGCAGACGCAGGAAAACGATGACACTGCTACGCGGCTGGATGATTTCACGACCGACATTAGCCTGGATGAAGGGCAGATGACCTTCAGCAATATGCAGGGCAGTTCGGCGGTATTGTCGCTAACCGGCGAAGGGCAAATGGATCTGGTTAAAGAGCAGACGGATACGCGCTTTAACGTTCGTGTTCTGCAAGGCTGGCAGGGCGACGGGGCGTTGATCGATTTCCTGAAAAATACGCCAATCCCACTCACCATTTACGGCCAGTGGCAGTCGCTTCACTACAGTTTGCAGGTCGATCAGTTGCTGCGTAAGCATTTGCAGGATGAAGCAAAACGCCGGCTGAATGACTGGGCTGACCGTAATAAAGATCACCAGAACGGCAAAGATGTGAAAAAGCTGCTCGACAAAATGTAGGTGCATATCCGGCCAGCGCCTCTGGCCGGATAAACGCAGCGCCAACCGGTAGCTATCGCGTCCGTTTTACAGGATCCCTTCCAGCGCCAGATGCTGCAACAGCATAATGGTTTTGCCATCGGCAATGTCGCCGCTGCGGATCCCCGCCAGCGCTGTGGCAAAATCCATTTCAACCACTTCAATATCTTCCCCTTCGTCAATCAGTCCGCCGCCTTCGTTGATACGTCGACTGTCGTCATACTCTGCGATGAAAAAATGCAGTTTCTCCGTCACCGAGCCTGGGCTCATCCAGGCTTCAAATACTTTTTCGACCTGTTCGATGCGGTAGCCGGTTTCTTCTTCAGCCTCGTGCTTAATCCGTTCCTCAGGATCGAGTGCATCCAGCAGTCCGGCGGCGGCTTCGAGCAAAAAGCCGTGATGCTGGCTGACAAACAGTGGCAAACGAAATTGCCGCGTCAACACCACGCTGCGTTTGGCGCGGTTATACAGCAGGATCACAGCGCCGTTGCCACGGTCATAAACTTCGCGGGACTGGCGCTGCCATTCGCCGTCGCGTCGGCGGTGGTCGAAGGTGTATTGGGTGAGTTTCCCCCAGTTTTCGGAAAGCGGCGTTGACGAGATAATGCGTATTTGTGCATGTTCAGATGGCATGGTCGCTCCTCAGGATGTAGAATTGTCAGCATAACGTGCATATTCGTGCATCATCAAGTAATTTCGTGCAAATGGAGTTCACCATGCTCACCTCGCAACGTAAGCAATTGATCCTGACCCGACTCGCCGAAGAGGGGCAGGTATTGTCCCGAAATCTCAGCGACGCGTTTGGTGTGTCGGAAGATACGATCCGGCGTGATTTACGCGAACTGGCGGCAGAGGGGCTGCTCCAGCGAGTACACGGCGGGGCTTTGCCCGCCTCTGCCGCTGTCGTTACCTTTGCGGAGCGTCAGTGTCTGCAATCTGACGCCAAACGGCGGATTGCACAAAAAGGTGCGCAACTGGTCTCACCAGGGCAGGTGGTGATGATTGACGGCGGCACGACAACCGCGGAGCTGATCGCTTTTTTCCCGCCGGATCTGAAACTGACGGTCGTCACGCACAGTCCGGGTATCGCGGTGGGACTGGCGCAACACCCGCTGATTACGGTGATCATGATTGGCGGTCAGTTGTACAAGCACTCTATCGTGACTGTGGGGGCTGCGGCGTTTGAAGGGATTGCCAGAGTGCGCGCCGATCTCTTTTTTATGGGCGTCACGGGCGTGCATGTAGACGCCGGTCTGAGTACCGGCGATTTTGAAGAGTCACGCATCAAGCGGGCCATGGCGGACCGCGCGGCGGAAACCATCGTACTGGCCTCACCGGAAAAACTGCACACCGCATCACCGTGGGTGATTGGCGATATTTCGCTGGTCAATACGCTGGTGGTCGACGCACAGACTGACGATCGCAGTCTGGCGCCATTTGCTCAGCGGGGTATTGCCATTGTGAAAGCCTGACGTTTGCCGGGTAAACCCGGCGCGTCAGACCTCGTAGTCGAGATCGTCTTCGTGTTGCAGCGGAATAAGCTGCACTTTCTGTACGCGGTGGCTTTCAACTTCCAGCGTTTTAAGCAGGAAGTTGCCGACCTGAACCTCTTCACCGGACTTCGGCACACGTTGCAGATACTCCATCAGCAGGCCGGCAATTGTGTGGTATTCACGCTTCTCGTCGAGGGGCAAGGGAACATACTGCACCAGATCTTCCAGCGGCATATGACCGTTGGCGGTCCAGCTTCCGTCGCTGTTTTTCTGAATATCATGCCGGGCATCGATCTCTTCTACTTCGTTAGGCAGATTACCGGCGATGGTTTCCATTACATCGCTCAGGGTGACAATGCCTTCGACTGAGCCAAACTCATCCACCACGAAGGCAAAGTGCGTACGCGCATTGCGGAACTGCTCAAGCGCCTGTAATAGCGGCAACGCCTCCGGGAACACCAGGGGCTGGCGTATCAGCGCTTTCAGATCCAGCGGTTCGCCGCGCAGGGATTGCTGCAACAGGTCAATCACATGCACCACACCCAGCAGGTCATCCTGATCCTCGCTGTCGGTTACCACCACGCGAGTGTGCTGGTTTTTATCCAGCAGGGCGCGGATCTCCGCCTCCGGCGCACGCAGATCGATATGCTCAATATCGTGGCGCGAGGTCATAATGCTGCTGACGGTACGCTGGTTAAGATTCAGCACCCGCTCAATCATCCGCCGCTCTTGCGGGTTAAAAATTTGACTGTCATCGCTGTCGCGCAGCATCGAAGCCGTGTCGGCGTCAAGTTCCGCATCCTCTTTGCGACCGCTTAACAGGCGCATTACGGTTTCGGTGGTGCGTTGACGCAATGTCTGATTAGCAAACAAGAAACGACGACGGTTAAAGATAGCCAGTTGGTTAAGCGCTTCAATCATTACCGAGAAGCCAATTGCCGCGTACAGATACCCTTTGGGAATATGAAAGCCAAAACCGTCCGCCACCAGGCTAAAACCTATCATCAGCAGGAAGCTTAAACAGAGAATGACAATGGTCGGGTGACTGTTGACAAAACGGGTGAGGGATTTACTGGCAAGCAGCATCAACGAAATGGCAATCACCACCGCCGCCATCATCACCGCCAGATGATCAACCATACCGACGGCGGTGATCACTGAGTCAAGCGAGAAGACCGCGTCCAGCACCACTATCTGTGTTACGACAGCCCAGAATTTCGCTCCGCGACGCTGCGTTGGATTGTCGCTGTCTTTCCCTTCCAGCCGTTCGTTCAATTCGACCGTAGCTTTAAACAGCAGGAATAAGCCGCCGAGCAGCATAATCAGGTCGCGGGCGCTAAAGCTTAAACCACGAACGGTAAACAGCGGATTGGTCAGCGTGACCAGCCACGAAATAGAGGCCAGCAGCAGCAGGCGCATCAGCATGGCGAGTATCAGGCCAGTGACGCGGGCGCGATCGCGCTGCGCCGGGGGTAATTTTTCCGCAAGAATTGCAATAAAAACCAGGTTATCAATACCCAGAACCAGTTCGATTACGACCAGCGTAACCAGTCCGGCCCATATTGACGGATCGGCAATCCATTCCATCGTTAACGTAACACCTTCAGTGATATGACAATTGTCACAGCGCGATCATGGATAAAGCTGGCACAAAATGCAATGCCAGCCTGCGATTTATCTTATTTTAGCGGCGGATTGGAATATATTTTTATTCTATTTCCTTATTGTTACTGTGATTAATCATTAGAGAAAAATAAAAGAATTAAGATATTTCGCACAGGTAGTTCGGAGCTGGTTGCTTGTCAATATACGTAAAATCCTAAAAACTGAAAACTTTGCCCTTAATATTATTCTTAAAAAGATGTTTATCACCGGATGCTACCTTGCCTGCTATTCGCTTAGCTGCAACAATTCCTCGTGCATCATTAAATATACCAGCGCTGTTATTTTCAGCATTGTTTATCAGTGCTAAAAACACCACCCGCAGTATTTTATCTGACCTGTCTCATGTCGTCGTCAGAAGAGGATAAAAAAGGATGTCTGGCAATAAGTTAGCGTTGAATCAGTGGTTTGGTTACTGAAAGCCAAGGGCGGTAGCGTGCCCGACAGCCGTCAACCTTTGCAGATTATTCTGTAATCGCATGCGGTTGAATAAGCTCTTTTTAGGACTGATGCCAGTTATATTTCTTCGCGATTAACTGCATTCTGAATCTGTGTACAGCTTGAGCGCTTATATAAATCGCACAGGATAATTACTCTGCCAAAGTGATAATTAATCAATGATGAAATCTAAAACGAAATTGATGCCATTATTGGTGTCCATAAGCTTGATGAGTGGCTGCACAATTTTTCCTGGTAGCAATATGTCTACGATGGGAAAGGATGTGATTAAACAGCAGGATGCAGACTTTGATTTAGACCGCATGGTGAACGTTTATCCATTGACGCCGCGTCTGATTGAACAATTGCGCCCGCGTCCGAATGTCGCTCAGCCGAATATGTCGCTGGACCAGGAAATTGCTGCCTACCAGTATCGTGTGGGCCCCGGAGATGTCCTGAATGTCACCGTTTGGGATCACCCGGAATTGACAACCCCGGCCGGTCAGTACCGCAGCTCCAGCGATGCCGGTAACTGGGTTCAGCCTGATGGCACCATGTTTTACCCCTATGTGGGTCGCGTGCAGGTGGTGGGCAAAACGCTTAGCGAGATCCGTAGTGATATTACCAGCCGTTTAGCGCAGTACATTGCTGACCCGCAGGTGGACGTTAATATCGCCGCATTCCGCTCGCAAAAAGCCTATATCTCGGGCCAGGTTGGCAAATCCGGCCAACAGGCGATCACCAACGTACCCCTTACCGTGCTTGATGCAATCAACGCGGCGGGTGGTCTGACTGATAACGCCGACTGGCGTAACGTCATCCTGACCCACCAGGGGAAAGAGCAGCGTATTTCGCTGCAAGCGCTGATGCAAAACGGTGATTTGAGCCAGAACCGTTTGCTCTACCCGGGCGATATCCTCTTCGTGCCGCGTAATGACGACCTGAAAGTGTTCGTGATGGGTGAAGTGAAAAAACAGAGCACCCTCAAAATGGACTTCAGCGGCATGACGCTGACCGAAGCGCTGGGCCAGGCCGAAGGTATCGATCTGACGACCTCCAACGCCAGTGGTGTGTTCGTGATCCGTCCGCTGACCGGCGAGAACGGTCGCGGCGGCAAGATTGCCAACATTTACCAACTGGATATGTCGGATGCCACCTCACTGGTGATGGCGACGAATTTCAGACTCCAGCCGTATGACGTGGTGTATGTCACAACAGCTCCGGTGGCGCGCTGGAATCGTCTTATCTCCCAGTTGCTGCCGACAATCAGTGGCCTTCGCTACATGACCGATTCGGCCAGCACCATCCATAAATGGTGATGCGCAATGTTTAATAAAATTCTGGTGGTATGCGTGGGGAACATTTGCCGTTCCCCAACGGCAGAGCGGCTGCTGAAAAAATACCAACCCGCATTAACCGTGGAGTCGGCGGGCCTGGGGGCGCTGGTAGGACGTAGCGCTGATGCCAACGCCGTCAGTGTGGCGGCCGATAATCAACTTTCTCTGGAGGGGCATCGCGCACGGCAGGTTTCAGGAGAAATGTGCCGTCAATACGACCTGATTCTGGTCATGGAAAAACGCCATATTGCCTCGCTGTGCGAGATTGCCCCGGAAATGCGTGGAAAAGTCATGCTGTTCGGTCACTGGGATAACGAACGGGAAATTCCCGATCCGTTCCGCAAAAGCCGTGAGGCCTTTGAAGCCGTTTACACCTTACTTGATCAGTCTGCCCGCCATTGGGCGCAGGCATTGCAAGCTCAGCAGGGATAACAATGACAGAGAAAACACACCATTCGCACCATGCCGCCCCGGCGGTGGGCAATGACGAAATCGATATTGGCCGTTTGTTCGGCACCATCGTTGAAGCTCGCTGGTGGGTACTGGGCATCACGGCCGTGTTTGCGCTTATCGCCGTCGTGTATTGCCTGTTTGCGACGCCCATTTACAGCGCCGATGCGCTGGTGCAAATCGAGCAGAACACGGGCAGCTCGCTGGTTCAGGACCTGAACAGCGCACTGTCGAACAAACCGCCTGCGTCGGAAGCGGAAATTCAGTTGATCCAGTCACGCATGGTGCTGGGCAAAACCGTTGACGATCTCGATCTCGACATTTCCGTGGTCAAAAATACCTTTCCCCTGTTTGGTGCCGGTTGGGACCGACTGATGGGACGTCAGAATGAAACGGTAAAAGTCACCTCTTTTACCTTGCCGAAAGGGAAAAATGAGGATACCTGGACGGTGAAGGTACTCGGCCCGAAACAGTACCTGTTAACCAGCGACAGTGGTTTTGAGGCGCGCGGTGAAGTGGGGCAGTTATTGAGTAAGGAGGGCGTCACCATGATGGTGAGCGCAATCCAGGCCTCCACCGACAGCGAATTTACCGTGACCAAATTCTCCACGCTGGGGATGATCAACAATCTGCAAAACAGCCTGACGGTGACGGAAACCGGTAAGGACACGGGCGTACTGAGCCTGAGTTTTACCGGGGAAGATCGCGATCAAATCCGCGCCATTCTGGACAGCATTACCCGCAATTACCTTGAGCAGAATATTGAGCGCAAATCAGAGGAAGCCGCGAAAAGTCTGATTTTCCTCGACAAGCAACTGCCGGAAGTGCGCCACAATCTGGACGTCGCTGAAGACAAACTGAACACCTATCGTCAGACGAAAGATTCTGTGGATTTGCCACTGGAAGCGAAATCCGTACTGGATTCGATGGTCAATATTGATGCGCAGTTAAACGAACTGACCTTCCGTGAGGCCGAGATTTCCAAGTTGTACACGAAAGTGCACCCGGCCTACCGCACGCTGCTGGAAAAACGTCGCGCACTGGAAGATGAAAAAGCCAAACTGAACGATCGCATTACTGCAATGCCGCAAACGCAACAGGAAATTGTGCGTCTGACCCGTGATGTCGAATCTGGCCAGCAAGTCTACATGCAACTGCTGAATAAACAGCAGGAGCTGCGGATCACCCAGGCGAGCACCGTGGGGGATGTGCGCATCGTAGACCCGGCGATTACGCAACCGGGTGTACTGAAGCCGAAGAAAGTGCTGATCATTCTTGGCAGCATCATCCTTGGCCTGATTGTGTCGATTGTCGCGGTACTGCTGCGCTCCCTGTTCAACCGCGGTATCGAAAGCCCGCAGATTCTGGAAGAGCATGGCATGAATGTGTATGCCAGCATTCCGCTGTCGGAGTGGCAAAAAGCGCGTGATAGCGCCAAAACCGTCAAAGGCAGTAAGCGTTACAAACAGAGCCAGTTGTTGGCGGTGGGTAACCCGACGGATCTGGCCATTGAAGCGATACGCAGTCTGCGGACCAGTCTTCACTTCGCCATGATGCAGGCGAAAAACAACGTGCTGATGATGACCGGGGTCAGCCCGTCAATCGGTAAAACGTTCGTCTGTGCCAACCTGGCAGCGGTGATAAGCCAAACCAATAAACGCGTACTGCTGATCGACTGCGATATGCGTAAAGGGTATACACACGAGCTGCTGGGGACCGACAACGTTAATGGTCTGTCTGATGTACTGGCCGGGAAAGGTCCGGTAGAGAACTGCGCGAAACCGACGTCAATCAGCAATTTTGACCTCGTGCCGCGCGGGCAGATCCCACCGAACCCATCTGAACTGTTGATGAGCGAGCGTTTTTCACAACTGCTGAAATGGGCCAGCAGCCAGTATGACCTGGTGCTGATCGATACGCCGCCCATCCTCGCGGTGACGGATGCTGCAGTGGTAGGCCGCCATGCGGGTACCACGCTGATGGTCGCCCGCTATGCGGTGAACACGTTGAAAGAGATCCAGACCAGTTTGAGCCGTTTCGAACAAAACGGTATTGAAGTGAAAGGCGTGATCCTGAACTCGATTTTCCGCCGTGCTACCGGCTACCAGGATTACGGTTACTACGAGTACGAATACAAATCCGATTCGAAATAACAAGACCCTCACCTCTACCCTCAATGCGCTCCGCCCTCCTCCTGAATAAGAAGGGGAGGGCGGGAGTGGGGGCACAAGCGGCATGTTGAACGTATTAGGGATCGCATCATGAGCACAACAGCAAACCCGTTAATTTCCATTTATATGCCAACCTGGAACCGGCAGCAGCTGGCGATCCGCGCCATTAAATCGGTGCTGCGTCAGGATTACCCGTACTGGGAAATGATCATTGTTGATGATTGCTCCTCTACCTTCGAGCAACTGCAACAATTTGTGGAAGAACTGGGAGACCCGCGTGTGAGCTACACGCGTAACGCGTTTAACTCCGGCGCGTGCGCGGTGCGTAACCAGGCGATTTTGCAGGCGAAAGGGCAGTACATCACCGGTATTGACGACGACGACGAGTGGACGCCAAATCGCCTGTCTGTGTTCCTGGCGCATAAAGATCTGCTCAACACGCGCGGTTTCTTATACGCCAATGATTATGTCTGCCAGGGTGAAGTGTACGCGCAGCCAACCAGCCTGCCGCTCTACCCGAAATCGCCGTTTTCCCGCAAGCTGTTTTACAAGCGCAATATTGTCGGGAATCAGGTGTTTACCTGGGCATGGCGCTTTAAAGAGAGCCTGTTTGATACGCAACTGAAGGCAGCTCAGGATTACGATATTTTTCTGCGCATGGTGGAAGAGTACGGCGAACCGGCGAAAATCGAAGAGGCCACGCAGATCCTGCACATTAACCACGGTGAAATGCAGATTACTTCATCGCCTAAGAAATTTTCCGGTTATTTCCACTTTTATCGCAAGCATAAAGCTAAATTCGACCGCGCCAGTAAAAAGTACCAGCTGTTTACCCTGTACCAGATCCGCAATAAGCGCATGAACTGGCGTACGTTGTTAACGCTGTTTTCCCTGCGTAATGGCAAGCGCCTGGCTGACGGGCTGCGGGGGAAATAATGCGACTGGAAGACTTTCGCGCTAATCACTGGAGCTTACGTCCTTGCTGCATGGTAGCGGCTTATCGCATCGCCCATTTTTGCTCCGTCTGGCGCAAAAAGCATGTCATTAACAACTTGTGGGCCGCCCCGGTGTTGCTGCTGTACCGTTTTGTCACTGAATGTCTGTTCGGTTACGAGATCCAGGCCGCCGCCACCATCGGCCGCCGCTTCACCATTCATCACGGCTACGCGGTGGTGATCAATAAAAACACCATCGCCGGGGATGACTTCACAATTCGCCACGGTGTCACTATCGGTAATCGCGGCGCGGAAAGTCTGGCCTGCCCGGTGATTGGCAACGGCGTCGAACTGGGCGCAAACGTGGTGATCATCGGCGACATTACCATTGGCAACAATGTCACCATCGGCGCGGGTAGCGTGGTGCTCGACAGTGTGCCGGACAATGCATTGGTGGTGGGTGAGAAGGCGCGTGTGAAGGTAATTAAATGAATATTTTACAGTTTAATGTGCGTCTCGCTGAAGGCGGCGCGGCCGGTGTGGCACTGGATCTGCATCAGCGCGCACTGCGAAAAGGCATGCAGTCACGCTTTATTTATGGTTATGGCAAAGGCGGCAAAAAAAGCGTCAGCCACGACGACTATCCGCAGGTTTATAAGCAGACGCCACGTCTGACGTCGATTGCTAACCTGGCGTTGTTCCGCCTGTTTAATCGTGATGTTTTCGGCAACCTGAATAATCTCTACCGCACGGTTACCCGTAGTGAAGAGCCCGTGGTGCTCCATTTTCATGTGATGCACAGCTACTGGCTGAATCTGGAAGAGGTGGTGACCTTTTGCCAGAAAGTGAAAGCGCACAAGCCGGACGTCACCTTTGTCTGGACGTTGCACGATCACTGGAGTGTTACCGGGCGCTGTGCCTTTACCGATGGTTGCGAAGGCTGGAAAGATCAGTGCAAAAAGTGCCCGACACTGTCGAACTATCCACCGGTCAAAGTGGACCGCGCGCATCACCTGGTGTCGGGCAAACGCCAGCGCTTCAATGACATGCTGGCACTGGGGTGTCAGTTTATTTCCCCCAGCCAGCACGTGGCGGATGCGTTTAATAGCCTCTACGGCGCGGGGCGTTGTCGCATTATCAATAACGGGATTGATGTCGCGACTGAGGCAATTTTGTCTGAATTGTCCCCGGTTACCGTCACGCAAGGGAAACCAAAAATCGCCGTTGTGGCCCATGATTTGCGGTATGACGGCAAAACCAACCAGCAACTGGTGCGCGACATCATGGCGCTGGACTCCCGGGTGGAACTGCACACGTTTGGTAAGTTTTCGCCGTTTGAGGCGCCAAATGTGGTTAACCACGGTTTTCTGACAGATAAACGTAAACTGATGAGTGAACTCAACCAGATGGATGCGTTGCTGTTCACATCACGCGTGGATAACTATCCGCTTATTCTGTGTGAAGCGCTCTCTATCGGCGTGCCGGTGATTGCCACCCACAGCGATGCTGCGCGTGAAGTGTTGCAGAAATCGGGCGGTAAGACATTCAGTGAAGAAGAGGTACTGCCGTTGGTGCAGTGCCATAAAGCCGAGATTGCGCAGGCAGTATTTGGCGAAAGCCTGGAGACTTTCCGCGCACGTAGCCGCCAGGCATACAGTGGACAACAGATGCTGGAGGAGTATGTCTCATTCTATCAAGGTCTGTAGTTACCTTCTGCTCCCGCTGATTTACCTGCTGGTTAACGTCAAGATAGTCTCCTTGGGGGAGAGCTTTCCGGTGACCATCGTGACATTCCTGCCGGTACTGCTGTTGCTCTACGTTGAGCGCATCAACCTGAAAAAGTTGATGATCGCGTTAGGCGTTGGTGCTGCGCTAACGCTCTTTAACTACGTCTTCGGCAAGTCGCTGGATGCCAGCAAATACGTGACCTCAACAATGCTGTTTGTCTACATCGTGATCATTATCGGCATGGTGTGGAGTATCCGCTTCAAAACCGTTTCACCGCATAACTATCGTAAGATTTTACGTTTTTTCTATGCTGTGGTGGCGCTGGTGGTGATGCTGGCGGCGATGGAAATGGCGCAGATTATCCTGACTGGCGGCAGCAGTCTGATGGAGGTTATTTCGAAATACCTCATCTACAGCAACAGTTACGTGCTGAATTTTATCAAATTTGGGGGTAAGCGAACCACAGCGCTATATTTCGAGCCCGCGTTCTTCGCTCTGGCATTAATCTCAATTTGGCTCAGCATCAAACAGTTCGGTATCAAAACTCCGAAGACCGATGCTATGATTTTGGCAGGGATAGTACTTTCGGGATCGTTCTCAGGGGTAATGACATTTATCTTGTTTTACCTGCTGGAATGGGCTTTCCAGTATTTGAACAAAGAAGCGATCCGAAAAAAGTTACCGTTGGCAATTATTTCATTGGCAGTCTTTATCGTCGGGGTTGTGTTTGCATTTCCATATATCGCGACGCGTGTCGGTGATTTAGGAACGGAAGGCTCTTCATCTTATTACCGCATTATCGGTCCGCTTGTGATGGTAGGATATTCGCTGACCAATATCGACGGGGTAGTAAGATTCGGCTCACTTTATGAATATGTCGCATCATTCGGAATCTTTAACGGTGCAGACGTCGGGAAAACAATAGACAATGGGTTGTATCTGTTAATCATTTATTTCTCGTGGTTTGCAGTAATACTAACCGGGTGGTACTTGTTTAAAGTTGGGAAAATGATGGTCAGTGCCTTCGGCAATAATCAGAATTTTCGTGTACAGCTTTACCTGTTTACACCGATATCGTTGTTTTTTACGGGGTCAATTTTTAGCCCGGAATATGCGTTTTTAATTGTTTGTCCGTTTATTCTGCGTAAAGCGCTGAATATAGTGAAAACATAAAGAGGTGGGTCAAATGCTGCTAACTGTTATTACTGTTGCATTTCGCAATCATGAAGGTGTGGTGAAGACCTGGCAGTCTCTGGCCCATCTGGCGAAAGCGCAGGATATCGAGTTCGAATGGATTGTCGTTGATGGCGGCTCGCAGGATGGTACTGCGGAATTTCTGAAAAATCTCAACGGTCAGTACAACTTACGCTATATTAGTGAACGCGACAAAGGCATTTACGATGCGATGAACAAAGGCATCGATATGGCCACGGGCCGCTTTGCGCTATTCCTTAATTCCGGCGATATTTTCCATGAAGAAATTGTGGATGTTGTTCGTCAGCTGGATGAAAAAACAGAAAATGCGATGTATATCGGTGATGCGATGCTGGACTTCGGCGATGGCACCAAAATACGTCGTAGTGCAAAACGTGGCTGGTATATTTATCACAGTCTGCCGGCCAGCCATCAGGCAATATTTTTCCCAGTAAATGGTCTGAAAACATACCCCTACGATCTGCAATTTAAAGTCTCTTCCGATTACGCATTAGCAGCCAGAATGTTTAAAGCGGGTTTTCCGTTTAAGCGTTTGAAAGGCCTTGTGTCTGAATTTTCAATGGGCGGCGTATCCACATCGAATAACCTTGAATTATGTCAGGATGCTCGCAAAGTTCAGCGCACAATATTGCGTGTGCCGGGTTTTTGGGCGCAATTGTCTTATATGTTGCGTTTGCGAACCACCGGTAAAGCAAAGGCCTTATATAACAAAGCATAGCGCTCAAATATAAGGAAAACAGATGCAGGATTTACAAGGATTCTCCGTGCCAAAAGGCTTTCGGGGCGGCAATGCTATTAAGGTTCAACTGTGGTGGGCCGTTCAGGCGACATTATTCGCGTGGTCCCCGCAAGTGCTGTATCGCTGGCGTGCTTTCTTATTACGTCTGTTTGGCGCAAAGGTAGGAAAAGGGGTGGTTATTCGCCCTTCAGTCAGAATTACCTACCCGTGGAAATTAACGTTAGGCGATTACAGCTGGGTAGGAGATGACGCAGTGTTATACACGCTGGGTGATATTTCTATCGGTGCAAATTCCGTTGTTTCACAGAAATGTTATTTGTGCACTGGCAGTCACGATTATATGAGCGCGCATTTCGACATTAACGCGACGCCTATCGTGATTGGTGAAAAGTGCTGGCTGGCGACGGATGTGTTTGTCGCGCCTGGCGTCACCATCGGCGACGGAACGGTGGTCGGTGCACGCAGCAGTGTTTTTAAATCGCTACCGGCAAATGTGATTTGCCGTGGCAATCCCGCAGTGGTGACGCGCGAACGCGTTGAAAAGGTAACTCCCTAACAGGGAACATTGAGGAAAATAAATTATGTCTAAAGTCGCTCTCATCACCGGCGTAACCGGGCAAGATGGTTCTTATCTGGCGGAACTGCTTCTGGAAAAGGGCTATGAAGTCCACGGCATTAAGCGTCGCGCCTCCTCATTCAATACCGAACGTGTGGATCACATCTACCAGGATCCGCACACCTGCAATCCGAAGTTCCACCTGCATTACGGTGATCTGACCGATACGTCAAACCTGACCCGTATCCTGCAAGAGGTTCAGCCGGATGAAGTGTACAACCTGGGGGCGATGAGCCACGTAGCGGTCTCCTTCGAATCTCCGGAATACACCGCCGATGTGGATGCAATGGGTACGCTGCGTCTGCTGGAAGCCATTCGCTTCCTTGGCCTTGAGAAGAAAACCCGTTTCTACCAGGCCTCCACCTCTGAGCTGTATGGCCTGGTGCAGGAAATTCCGCAGAAAGAAACCACGCCATTCTACCCGCGTTCTCCGTACGCGGTGGCCAAACTGTACGCCTACTGGATCACCGTTAACTACCGTGAATCTTATGGTATGTACGCCTGTAACGGCATTCTGTTTAACCACGAGTCTCCGCGCCGTGGTGAAACCTTCGTGACCCGCAAAATCACCCGCGCTATCGCCAACATCGCGCAGGGTCTCGAATCTTGCCTGTATCTCGGCAACATGGACTCCCTGCGTGACTGGGGCCATGCGAAAGACTACGTGAAAATGCAGTGGATGATGCTGCAACAGGAGAAACCGGAAGATTTCGTTATTGCCACCGGCGTGCAGTATTCCGTGCGTCAGTTCGTTGAAATGGCGGCAGCGCAACTGGGTATCAAACTGCGCTTTGAAGGTACCGGCGTGGAAGAGAAAGGCATTGTCGTTTCGGTGACCGGTCATGACGCACCGGGCGTGAAACCGGGCGATGTGATCATTGCCGTTGACCCACGCTACTTCCGTCCTGCTGAAGTGGAAACCCTGCTGGGCGACCCGACCAAAGCGCACGAAAAACTGGGCTGGAAGCCAGAAACGACGCTGCAAGAAATGGTCTCCGAGATGGTTGCAAAAGATCTGGAAGCAGCGAAAAAACACTCACTGCTTAAGGCCCACGGTTACGAGGTTGCCATCGCGCTGGAGTCCTGAGCATGACGAAACAACGTATTTTTGTGGCTGGCCATCGCGGAATGGTGGGGTCAGCCATCGTTCGGCAGCTTGAACAGCGTGCGGATGTTGAACTGGTTCTGCGTTCCCGTGAGGAGCTGAACCTGTTGGATTCCGCCGCCGTGCATGCGTTTTTCGCAAATGAACGCATCGATCAGGTGTACCTGGCGGCAGCGAAGGTGGGCGGTATTGTGGCGAACAATACCTACCCGGCGGACTTCATCTACGAAAATATGATGATTGAGAGCAACATCATTCATGCTGCGCACGTGCATGACGTGAATAAACTGTTGTTCCTCGGTTCGTCCTGCATTTACCCCAAACTGGCGCATCAGCCGATGGCGGAAAGCGAGCTGTTGCAAGGCACGCTGGAGCCGACCAACGAACCGTATGCGATTGCCAAAATTGCCGGCATCAAGCTGTGTGAATCCTACAACCGTCAATACGGTCGTGATTATCGCTCAGTGATGCCGACCAATCTGTACGGGCCAAACGATAACTTCCACCCGAGCAACTCGCACGTGATCCCTGCATTGCTCCGACGCTTCCATGAAGCGACGCAGGAGAATGCGTCGGATGTGGTGGTGTGGGGCAGCGGTACGCCAATGCGTGAATTCCTGCATGTGGATGACATGGCTGCTGCCAGCATTCACGTCCAGGAACTGGCGAGAGAAGTGTGGCTGGAAAATACCGAACCGATGCTGTCGCACATTAACGTCGGCACCGGGGTGGATTGCACGATCCGCGAACTGGCGCAAACCATGGCCAACGTGGTGGGTTACAAGGGTCGCGTGGTGTTTGATGCCACAAAACCGGATGGTACGCCGCGTAAATTGCTGGATGTGACACGTCTGCACCAGCTCGGCTGGTATCACGAGATTTCACTGGAAGCTGGCCTTGCCAGCACCTACCAGTGGTTCCTTGAAAACCAGCACCGGTTCCGGGGGTAGGCATGTTTTTGAGTCATGAAGATTTTGCCACGGTGGTGCGTTCAACCCCGCTGATCTCCATCGATTTGATCGTGGAGAATTCACGCGGCGAGTTTTTACTCGGTAAACGCACTAACCGTCCGGCCCAGGGATACTGGTTTGTGCCGGGCGGACGCGTGCAAAAGGATGAACCGCTGGCGGTGGCTTTCGAGCGCCTGACCCAGGCGGAACTGGGGCTGCGCCTGCCGATGTCGGCAGGTGAGTTCTACGGCGTCTGGCAGCACTTCTATGACGATAACTTCTCCGGTAGTGCGTTTTCCACCCACTACATTGTGCTCGGTTTCCGCTTGCGTGTGGACGAGGAGACGCTCGTGCTACCGCCGGATCAGCACAATGAATATCGCTGGGGAACGCCGGAGTCGCTGATTGCCGATCCGCTGGTACATGACAACAGCCGCGCCTATTTCCTCGATGCACAGGGAGTACCGGGCTTATGAAAATCCTGGTCTATGGCATCAACTACTCGCCGGAGCTGACCGGGATCGGTAAGTACACCGGCGAAATGGTGGAATGGATGGCCCGTCAGGGCCATGACGTGCGCGTGATCACTGCGCCGCCGTACTATCCGGAGTGGAAAGTCGGCGAGCATTACAGCGCATGGCGCTGGCGAAAAGAGCAGGGGGCCGCCACGGTGTGGCGTTGCCCGCTGTATGTGCCTCGTCAACCCTCGACGTTAAAGCGGTTGCTGCATCTGGGCAGCTTTGCCCTGAGCAGTTTCTTCCCGCTGATGGCGCAACGTAGCTGGAAACCGGATCGCATCATTGGCGTGGTGCCCACGCTGTTTTGTACACCGGGCATGCGCCTGCTGGCGAAGCTTTCGGGTGCACGCACGGTGTTGCACATTCAGGATTATGAAGTTGACGCGATGCTGGGCTTAGGCATGGCGGGCAAAGGCAAGAGCGGTCGCGTAGCGCGTCTGGCAGCGGCCTTTGAACGGAGTGGCCTGCATAACGTCGATAACGTCTCTACCATCTCCCGCTCCATGATGAATAAAGCACGGGAGAAAGGGGTGGCGGCAGACAAGATCATTTTCTTCCCGAACTGGTCCGAAGTGGCGCGCTTTCGCGATGTTGATGCAGAAAGCGTTGCACAGTTACGCCGCCACCTCGGTCTGCCGGATGACAAAAAAATCATTCTTTATTCCGGCAACATCGGTGAGAAGCAGGGGCTGGAAAACGTGATTGAAGCCGCTGCGCGCCTGCAAAACCATCCGTGGTTGTTTGTCATTGTCGGGCAGGGCGGCGGTAAGGCACGACTGGAAAAAATGGTCAGCGAACGCGGTCTGGACAACGTGAAATTTTTCCCGTTGCAGCCATACGATGCGTTGCCCGCATTGTTAAGCCTGGGCGATTGCCATCTGGTTATCCAGAAACGCGGCGCGGCGGATGCGGTGCTGCCGTCTAAGTTAACCAACATTCTGGCCGTCGGCGGCAATGCGGTGATCACCGCAGAAGAGAGTACCGAACTTGGCCAGCTATGCCTTGCGCAGCCGGGTATTGCGGTCTGCGTAGAGCCGGAATCGGTTGATGCGCTGGCCTGGGGCATCGAACGCGCGTTAGCGCTGCCCAAAAACAACACGGTGGCACGTGAATATGCCGAACGCACGCTCGAAAAAGAGAACGTGTTACGCCAATTTATTGCTGATATCAGCCCGGAAAATTCCGCGCAGCCAGCGCATGCACATGCGCAGCACGGCAGCCTGAATTTCGACGGCAATGGGGATAAATCATGAGTCAAACGCAACTGTATCCGGTAGTGATGGCCGGAGGTTCCGGTAGCCGTCTGTGGCCATTGTCCCGCGTGCTTTACCCTAAACAATTTCTGTGCCTGAAGGGCGATCTCACGATGCTGCAAACCACCGTCAATCGTTTGAACGGGGTGGAGTGCGAAAGCCCGGTGGTGATTTGTAACGAGCAGCACCGTTTTATCGTTGCCGAGCAACTGCGCCAGCTGCATAAGCTGACCGAAAACATCATCCTGGAACCGGCGGGGCGCAACACCGCGCCTGCTATCGCCCTCGCGGCGCTGGCGGTTAAGCGTCACAACCCGGATGCCGATCCGTTAATGCTGGTGCTGGCTGCCGACCACGTTATTCAGAACGAAGAGGCTTTCCGGACATCCGTTCGTAACGCTATTCCTTATGCGGAAAGCGGCAAACTGGTGACCTTCGGGATTGTGCCCGATCTGCCGGAAACCGGTTACGGCTATATCCGCCGTGGCGAGGTGTGTGAAGGCAAAGTGGATGCGGTTGCGTTTAACGTGGCGCAGTTTGTGGAAAAACCGAACCTGGAAACCGCCCAGGGCTATGTAGCCACCGGTGAATACTACTGGAATAGCGGCATGTTTCTGTTCCGTGCCGGTCGGTTCCTGGAAGAGTTGAAAAAATACCGTCCGGATATTCTTTCTGCATGTGAAAAGGCGATGGAGGCCACCGACCCGGATATGGACTTTATCCGTGTCGACGAAGACGCGTTTCTGGCCTGTCCGGAAGAGTCGATTGACTACGCGGTGATGGAGAGAACCGCTGATGCGGTTGTGGTGCCGATGGATGCAGGCTGGAGTGACGTTGGCTCCTGGTCTTCACTGTGGGAAATCAGCCAGCATACGCCGGAGGGAAACGTCCATCACGGTGACGTTATCAGTCATGACACCGAAAACAGCTACGTCTACGCGGAGTCCGGACTGGTGACGACCGTCGGCGTAAAAGATTTGGTGGTGGTACAGACCAAAGATGCGGTGCTGATTGCTGACCGTAACCATGTACAGGATGTGAAAAAAGTGGTGGAAAAAATCAAAGCAGATGGACGCCACGAACACCATATCCACCGTGAAGTCTATCGCCCGTGGGGCAAATACGACTCTATCGATTCCGGTGAACGCTACCAGGTTAAACGCATTACCGTCAAACCTGGCGAAGGCCTGTCCGTACAGATGCACCATCACCGCGCAGAGCACTGGGTGGTTGTGGCTGGCACGGCGAAAGTCACCATTAATGATGATGTCAAGTTGTTAGGCGAGAACGAGTCGATTTACATCCCGCTCGGCGCGCGCCATTGCCTGGAAAACCCGGGCAAAATTCCGCTCGACCTGATTGAGGTGCGCTCCGGTTCGTACCTTGAAGAGGATGACATCGTGCGATTCAAGGATCGCTACGGGCGTATTTAACGCCCGATGCCGGATAACGGAACCGCGTTCCGGCATTAAATTATTTATTAATCAATTATATATGGCCATTTTGCGGTCAAGGCTGACTGTTGCCTGAAGAAGAGGTAATGATGGAAAAATTAACCTGTTTTAAAGCTTACGATATCCGTGGAAAGCTGGGCGAAGAACTGAATGAAGAGATTGCATGGCGTATTGGCCGCGCCTACGGTGAATACCTGAAGCCGCAGACCATTGTGCTGGGTGGCGATGTTCGCCAGACCAGCGAGGCGCTGAAAATGGCGCTGGCAAAAGGTCTGCAGGATGCCGGAGTGGATGTACTTGATATCGGGCTTTCCGGTACCGAAGAGATCTATTTCGCGACCTTCCACCTTGGCGTGGATGGCGGCATTGAAGTGACCGCCAGTCATAATCCGATGGATTACAACGGCATGAAACTGGTGCGTAAGGGTGCGCGCCCGATCAGCGGCGATACCGGGCTGCGCGATGTGCAGCGCCTGGCGGAAGCCAATGACTTTCCACCGGTAAACCCGAGCAAACGCGGCAGCTATAAACAAATCAACCTGCGTGATGCCTACATCGACCACCTGCTGGGGTATATCGATACCCGCAACCTGAAACCGCTGAAACTGGTGATCAACTCCGGTAATGGCGCGGCCGGTCCGGTGATCGACGCCATTGAGGCGCGTTTTAAGGCGCTTAACGTGCCGGTCACTTTTGTCAAAGTGCATAACGAACCGGATGGCACCTTCCCGCACGGTATTCCTAACCCTCTGCTGCCGGAATGCCGCGCGGATACCCGCAATGCAGTGATTGAACACCATGCGGATATGGGCATCGCGTTTGATGGCGATTTCGACCGCTGCTTCCTGTTCGACGGTGACGGCCAGTTTATTGAAGGTTACTACATTGTTGGCCTGCTGGCGGAAGCGTTCCTCGAAAAACATCCGGGGGCGAAGATCATTCATGACCCGCGCCTCTCCTGGAACACCGTGGACGTTGTCAGCCGTGCGGGTGGCACGCCGGTGATGTCGAAAACCGGGCACGCGTTTATTAAAGAGCGCATGCGTGAAGAAGATGCCATTTACGGCGGCGAGATGAGTGCGCACCACTATTTCCGCGACTTTGCCTATTGCGACAGCGGCATGATCCCATGGCTGCTGGTAACGGAATTGCTGTGCCTGAAAGGCAAAACGCTGGCCGAACTGGTTCGTGACCGCATGGTAGCGTTCCCGGCAAGTGGTGAAATCAACAGCAAACTGGCCGATCCGGCAACGGCGATTGCCCGCGTCGAACAACATTTCGCACCGGGGGCACAGGAAATCGATCGCACGGATGGCATCAGCATCGCGTTCCCGGACTGGCGCTTCAACCTGCGTTCGTCCAATACGGAACCGGTCGTGCGTCTCAATGTGGAATCCCGCCAGAATGTGCCGTTGATGGAAGCGCGAACGCAGGAAATTCTGGCGCTGTTGAATCAGTAAATATCAGGCGTTCCCCTCCCCTTGGTCGGGGAGGGTGAACATACAGGCAGGTACAACGATGACGAATCTAAAAAAGCGCGATCGGGCCAAAACGAATGCATCGTTAATCTCTATCGTGCAGCGCTTCTCCGACATCACCATTATGTTCGGCGGACTTTGGGTAGTGTGCAAAGTTAATGCGCTGCCGTTTTTCTACATGCATCTTATGATGGCTCTGATTACCCTGGTCGTCTTCCAGATGATTGGCGGAATGACGGATTTTTATCGCTCGTGGCGGGGCGTTAAGATCATGACCGAACTGACGTTGTTGTTGCAGAACTGGACGCTGAGCCTGATTTTCAGCGCAGGGCTGCTGGCGTTCAGCAATGATTTTGATAATACCTTCAGAATTTATCTCTCCTGGTATCTGTTAACCAGTATGGGGTTAATGATAAGTCGTGCGGTGATCCGTTTTGGCGCCGGCTGGCTGCGTAACCTGGGGTATAACACCCGTCGTGTCGCGGTGGCGGGTGATATGCCAATGGGGCAGGAGTTACTGGAAGGATTTCGCAATGAACCGTGGCTGGGTTTCGATGTGGTCGGTGTTTACCACGATCCGCAACCGGGTTGCATTACCACTGACTGGGCGGGTAACCTCGAGCAACTGGTCGATGACGCCAAGTCCGGCAAAATCCATAATGTCTACATCGCGATGTCGATGAATGATGCTGCTTGCATTAAGAATCTGGTGCGTCAGCTGGCGGACACCACCTGTTCCGTCATTCTGATTCCCGATGTCTTTACTTTCAATATCCTGCATTCCCGTGTTGAAGAGGTAAACGGTGTTCCGGTGGTGCCGCTGTATGACACGCCGTTGTCCGGCATTAACCGCATCCTGAAACGCATCGAAGATATTGTGCTCTCTTCTTTGATTCTGCTGCTGATTTCCCCGGTGCTGTTGGGCATTTCTGTGGCGGTGAAACTCAGCTCGCCGGGGCCGATTATCTTTCGTCAGACGCGCTATGGCATGGATGGGAAACCCATCAAAGTGTGGAAATTCCGCTCCATGAAGGTGATGGAGAACGACAAAGTCGTGACCCAGGCTACACAGAACGATCCGCGCGTGACCCGCGTTGGCAGTTTTCTGCGCCGTACTTCGCTGGATGAATTGCCACAGTTTATCAATGTGCTGACGGGGGGAATGTCCATTGTGGGACCACGTCCGCACGCGGTTGCGCATAACGAACAATACCGTTCACTCATTGAAGGCTACATGCTCCGTCATAAAGTGAAACCGGGGATCACCGGCTGGGCGCAGATTAATGGCTGGCGCGGTGAGACGGACACGCTGGAAAAAATGGAAAAACGTATCGAATTTGACCTGGAGTACATTCGCGAATGGAGCTTGTGGTTCGATATCAAAATCGTTTTTCTGACCATCTTTAAAGGCTTTGTCAACAAAGCGGCGTATTAAGGAAAGGTCATGAGCCTGAGAGAAAAAACCATCAGCGGCGCAAAGTGGTCCGCCATGGCCACGCTGACCATCATTGGTCTGGGGCTGGTGCAGATGACGGTACTGGCGCGCATCATCGATAACCACCAGTTTGGCTTGTTGACGATCTCGCTGGTGATTATCGCGCTGGCGGATACGCTGTCTGATTTTGGCATTGCAAACTCCATCATCCAGCGCAAAGAGATAAGTCATCTTGAGCTGACGACGCTTTACTGGCTGAACGTCGGGTTGGGGATTGTGGTGTGTGTGGCGGTCTTCTCCCTGAGCGGCGTGATTGCTCATGTGCTGAATAACCCTGACCTGGCGCCGCTTATCCGTACGCTGTCGCTGGCTTTTGTGGTGATACCGCATGGCCAGCAGTTCCGTGCATTGATGCAAAAAGAGCTGGAGTTCAACAAAATCGGCGCGATCGAAACGCTCTCCGTACTGGCGGGCTTTAGCTTTACGGTCATTAGCGCCTTTTTCTGGCCGCTCGCCATGACGGCGATCCTTGGTTATCTGGTCAACAGCGCTGTGCGTACGCTGCTGTTTGGCTACTTTGGTCGTAAGATCTACCGTCCTGGGCTGCATTTTTCACTGGCCTCGGTGAGTTCCAACCTGCGCTTTGGCGCATGGTTGACCGCAGACAGTATCATCAATTATGTCAACACCAACCTCTCAACGCTGGTTCTGGCGCGTATCCTCGGCGCCAGCGTCGCCGGGGGATACAACCTGGCGTACAACGTGGCCGTTGTCCCGCCGATGAAGCTCAACCCGATCATTACCCGTGTCTTGTTCCCGGCGTTTGCCAAAATTCAGGACGATACCGAAAAACTGCGCGTGAACTTCTACAAGCTACTGTCGGTGGTGGGGATCATTAACTTTCCTGTTTTGCTCGGACTGATGGTGGTGTCAAACAACTTCGTGCCGCTGGTTTTCGGTGACAAATGGAGCAGCATTATTCCCATCCTGCAACTGTTGTGCATCGTTGGCTTGTTACGCGCAGTAGGAAACCCGATAGGTTCGCTGTTAATGGCGAAAGCGCGGGTGGATATCAGCTTTAAATTCAACGTCTTTAAAACGTTTCTTTTTATTCCCGCCATTATTATCGGCGGGCACATGGGGGGCGCGCTGGGCGTCACCCTCGGCTTTTTGCTGGTACAAATCATTAATACCGTTCTGAGCTATTTCGTGATGATCAAACCGGTGCTCGGTTCCAGTTACCGCCAGTACATTTTGAGCCTGTGGCTGCCGTTCTACCTCTCATTACCGACGCTGGTGGTGAGCTACGGTTTGGGGCTGGCGCTGAACGGGCATTTGCCCCTTGCTGCCACGCTGGCGATTCAGGTCGCGGCGGGGGTTGTGGCTTTTGTGCTGATGTTGGTGGTATCGCGTAATGCGCTGGTGGTGGAGATGAAGCGCCAGTTTTGCCGTAACGAGAAATTAAAAACGCTGCTCCGCGCAGGCTAAGAAACGTTATTGAACCCCTTTAAGAGGTCGCTATGAAATTATTGATCCTTGGCAATCATACCTGCGGTAACCGTGGTGACAGCGCAATATTACGCGGATTGCTGGATGCTATTGCCCTGATTGAGCCTGATGCAGATGTGGATGTGATGAGCCGCTATCCGGTGAGTTCATCCTGGTTGTTAAATCGTCCGGTGATGGGCGACCCGCTGTACAGCCAAATGAAAGAACAGAACAATGCTGCCGGATTGATGGGGCGGGTCAAGAAAGTCCTGCGTCGCCGCTACCAGCATCAGGTACTGCTTTCCCGCGTGACCGATACCGGCAAACTGCGCAATATTGCCATTGCACAGGGGTTTACCGATTTTGTGCGCCTGCTTTCCGGCTATGACGCCATTATTCAGGTGGGCGGCTCCTTTTTTGTTGATCTGTATGGCGTTCCGCAGTTTGAACATGCGCTCTGCACGTTTATGGCGAAAAAGCCGCTGTATATGATCGGCCACAGCGTTGGGCCGTTCCAGAACGAGCAGTTCAACCAACTGGCCAATTATGTTTTCGGCCATTGCCAGGCGTTGATCCTGCGCGAAACCGTCAGCCTTAATTTGATGAAGCAAAGCAGTATCACTACCGACAAAGTGGAGCAGGGCGTGGATACCGCCTGGCTGGTGGCGCATCACCAGGCCGATTTTGTGGCCAGCTATGCTGTGCAGCACTGGCTGGATCTGGCGGCGAAAGAGAAGACGGTGGCGATTACCCTGCGTGAACTGGCACCGTTCGACAAGCGCCTGAATACCACTCAGCAGGCTTATGAACAGGCTTTTGCCGGCGTCGTTAACCGTATTATTGATGCAGGCTACCAGGTGATTGCGCTGTCGACCTGCACCGGTATTGATAGTTACAACAAAGATGACCGCATGGTGGCGCTCAATTTACGTCAGTATGTCAGTGACCCGTCGCGCTACCACGTGGTGATGGACGAACTGAACGACCTGGAAATGGGCAAAATTCTCGGTGCCTGCGATTTAACCGTCGGGACGCGTCTGCACTCCGCCATTATTTCAATGAACTTCGGCACACCGGCGATCGCCATCAACTACGAACACAAATCTGCCGGAATTATGCAGCAATTGGGCATGCCGGAAATGGCGGTGGATATCCGTCATCTGCTTGATGGTTCTCTGGCGGCGATGGCGGCGGATACCCTCGGGCAACTGCCTGCCATTAACGCGCGACTGGCAGTCGCCGTAGCAGCGGAACGGGAACAGGGAATGAAGATGGTGAAATCGGTACTGGATCGTGTGCAGGGGGCGAAATGAAAGTCAGCTTCTTTTTGCTGAAGTTTCCCTTAGCGTCGGAAACATTCGTCCTTAACCAGATTGTCGCCTTTATTAACATGGGTTTTGAGGTGGAGATTGTCGCCCTGCATAAGGGCGATATGAATAACACCCACGCCGCATATACGGAGTATAAGCTGGCTGAAAAAACACACTGGCTGCTGGCTGAACCGGAAGGGAAACTGGCGAAACTGAGTTACCGCGCGCAGGCAATCGCACGGGGTTGCTGGAAATCGTCGACGTGGAAAGCGCTGAATATGTCGCGTTATGGCGATGAAGCGCGCAACCTGATCCTCTCGGCTATCTGTGCGCTTGCGCCGCGTGCCTTTATTGCGGATGTGTTTATCGCCCATTTTGGGCCTGCTGGCGTTACGGCGGCGAAACTGCGCGAGCTTGGGGTGCTGAAAGGCAAAATTGCCACGGTTTTCCATGGCATTGATGTTTCACACCGCGACGTGTTGAACCACTACACGCCAGAGTATCAGCGATTATTCCAGCGCGGCGACCTGATGTTGCCGATCAGCGATTTATGGGCGGGGCGGTTGAAAAAGATGGGCTGCCCGGAGAAAAAAATCGCCGTCTCGCGTATGGGCGTAGACATGACGCGCTTTAGTCTGCGGCCCGTCAAAACGCCGGGAAGCCCGTTGCAAATTATCTCTGTCGCCCGCCTGACCGAGAAGAAGGGGCTGCATGTGGCGATTGAAGCCTGCCGTCTGCTGAAAGCGCGCGGCGTGGCGTTCAAATATCGCATTCTGGGTATGGGGCCTTGGGAGCGGCGCTTGCGTACCCTGATTGAACAGTTCCAGTTGGAAGACGTGATCGAGATGCCGGGCTTTAAACCGAGCCATGAAGTCAAAGCGCTTCTGGATGAAGCGGATGTGTTTCTTTTGCCGTCTATTACCGGCGCAGACGGCGATATGGAAGGGATCCCTGTTGCGCTGATGGAAGCGATGGCGGTGGGGATCCCGGTGGTTTCGACGATGCACAGCGGCATTCCGGAATTGATTGACGCCGGGGAGTCTGGCTGGCTGGTGCCGGAAAAAGATGCTGAAGCGCTGGCGCAGCGTTTAGCCGCTTTCGGAACCATGCAGGATAGCGATCTCACCCCGGTGGTGACCCGGGCACGCGCGAAAGTCGAAGCTGACTTCAACCAAAAAATCATCAACCAGCAACTGGCAAGTCTGCTGCAAACGCTTTAAACAGAGGTTTTATGGCCGCCTGCAAATCATCAACATCTTTTACCCGACGCTCTTTCCTCGCCGCCAGTTCAGCACTGGCGGCATTACCCCTTCTGCATACCACGGTCGCGCGCGCGATAGGCGGTAACGGCACTGTCGATATCCGTCAATACAATCATAATGATTGGCCTGCGGCGCTTAACGACGCGTTTGCCGCCGGACAAACGGTTGAGATCCCCGCAGGGCTGGTGTGTGAAAACATCAATACCGGGATTTTCATTCCGCCAGGCAAAACATTGCTGGTGCGCGGTGCGCTGAAAGGCAATGGTCGTGGGCGCATTGTATTGCAGGATGGTAGCCGTGTGATCGGCGAGGATGGCGGCAACCTTTACAATATTACGCTGGATGTGCGCGGCTCCGATTGTGAAATCAAAGGGGTGGCGATGAGCGGCTATGGGCCGGTGATGCAGATTTACATTGGTGGCAAAGACAACCGGGTGATGCGCAATCTGCTGATTGATCAGATTACGGTGACAAAGGCCAATTATGGCATTCTGCGTCAGGGCTACCATAACCAGTTTGACGGCGTGCGCATCACCAATGGCCGCTTCAGCGACTTGCAGGGGGACGCCATCGAGTGGAATGTCGCTATCAACGATCGCAACATTCTGATCTCCGACCATGTTATCGACAATATCGATTGTACTAACGGCAAGATCAACTGGGGTATTGGCATTGGTCTGGCAGGAAGTACTTACGACAACACCTATCCGGAAGATCAGGCGGTGAAAAACTTTGTCGTCGCCAATATCACTGGCAGCAATTGCCGCCAACTGGTGCACGTTGAGAACGGCAAGCACTTCATTATCCGCAACGTGAAAGCTCGCAACATCACGCCGGATTTCAGTAAAAAAGCCGGTCTTGATAATGCCACGGTGGCGATTTATGGCTGCGACAACTTTGTGATTGATAACATCAGCATGGACAATAGCGCCGGTATGTTGATTGGCTACGGCGTGATCAAAGGGAACTATCTTTCCATTCCGCAGAATTTCAAACTGAACGATATCCGCCAGGATAATACCAGCAGTAAATACAAGCTGCGCGGTATTCAGATTTCCTCCGGCAATGCCACTTCGTTTGTGGCGATCACTAACGTAAAAATGCAGCAAGCCACGCTGGAACTGCACAACAAACCCCAGCACCTTTTCTTACGTAATATCAATATTATGCAGCAGGCATCGGTGGGGCCGGCGCTGAAGCTAAACTTTGATTTACGCAAAGATGTGCGGGGTCGCTTTATGGCAAAACAGGACACGTTGCTGTCACTGGCGAACGTGCATGCGGTTAATGAGAACGGGCAAAGTTCAGTGGACATCGACCGTGTCGATCAGCATGTGGTGAATGTCGATAATCTGAATTTCCGCTTACCCGCGAAAAAGTCGTAATGACCGCAAGCGAGGCTTTTACGATAAATCCTGGTGCTTTGACCCAGGGGTTAGGATTACATCTACTGCTTGCTCGTGACATTCGGCGTAACATCTTTCACTGTCGCACGCTGCGAACCCACTGGCTAAAACAGGGCAAAGGTTTATAATTCATCCCATTATTTATAGGTGGAAGAAATCAATGGTTAATTTGAAAGCAGTTATTCCGGTAGCAGGTCTGGGAATGCATATGCTTCCTGCCACAAAAGCGATTCCTAAAGAGATGCTACCGATCGTCGACAAGCCGATGATTCAATACATCGTCGACGAAGTTGTTGCTGCAGGGATCAAAGAAATCGTTCTGGTGACTCACTCGTCAAAAAATGCCGTTGAGAACCACTTCGACACCTCTTATGAGCTTGAAGCGCTGCTCGAACAGCGTGTTAAGCGTCAATTACTGGCAGAAGTACAGTCCATCTGTCCGCCGGGCGTGACCATTATGAACGTGCGTCAGGCGCAGCCGCTGGGCCTGGGCCACTCTATTCTGTGCGCGCGTCCGATCGTGGGCGATAATCCGTTCGTGGTTGTGCTGCCGGATATCGTACTGGATACCGCGACGGCCGACCCGTTGCGCTACAACCTTGCCGCCATGGTGGCGCGTTTTGCTGAAACTGGCCGTAGCCAGGTGCTGGCGAAGCGTATGAAAGGCGATCTTTCTGAGTATTCCGTTATTCAGACCAAAGAGCCGCTGGATAACGAAGGTAAAGTGAGTCGCATCGTGCAGTTTATTGAAAAACCGGATCAGCCGCAGACGTTGGATTCCGACCTGATGGCGGTCGGGCGTTATGTGCTTTCCGCAGACATCTGGCCTGAGCTGGAAAAAACCGAGCCGGGTGCCTGGGGACGTATTCAGTTGACGGATGCTATCGCTGAACTGGCGAACAAACAGTCGGTTGATGCGATGCTGATGACCGGCGAGAGCTATGATTGCGGTAAAAAAATGGGTTATATGCAGGCGTTTGTTAACTACGGGCTGCGTAACCTGAAAGAAGGGCAGAAATTCCGCGACAGCATTAAGAAATTGCTGGTGCAGTAACCAATCGTAAAACGTGTATTTAGAATAGCGAACGTAAGGGCAGTGAAGAGTGGCGATAAGACGATTACGTCTTCAGCATATTCTTACTGCCCTTTTATTTTCATTATTAAAATCAATCACTAAAAAAGGTAGTGATTGATATACAACGCTAAGATGTCGATGAGATTTTTCCTTGTTTCCAGCGCTGTTTAAGCGGAGAATACGCGTTTAGCATTTTGTGCCGGGCGGTGGGCAAAATTAAGTCGCCGATAGGCGTTGGTGCAACTTTAAATTGTCGAGTCGTACACACAGTATACTGGTAGCTGTAGAGCCAGGGGCGGTAGCGTATCTGAAATTTGGTTGCGAGTAACAGGCCTGGGTTCCTGGTTTTTTTAAGTCAATACATTGAAAAGCAAGAGCGGATAATTCTCGTGAAAATACTGGTCACTGGTGGTGCAGGTTTTATTGGTTCAGCGGTAGTTCGCCACATTATTAATAACACTCAGGATGCAGTGGTTAATGTCGATAAATTAACCTATGCCGGCAACCTTGAGTCACTGACGGAAATTGAAAATAATGCGCGCTACGCTTTCGAACGCGCTGATATTTGTGATGGTGAGGCGATGGCGCGCATTTTTGCTGAGCATCAGCCGGATGCGGTAATGCACCTTGCCGCTGAAAGTCATGTTGATCGCTCTATCACAGGCCCTGCCGCTTTTATCGAAACAAACATCATTGGCACCTATGTGTTGCTGGAAACGGCGCGCAAGTACTGGTCGCAACTGGATGAACCACGTAAATCCCTGTTCCGCTTTCACCATATCTCTACCGATGAAGTTTATGGCGATTTGCCACATCCTGACGAGGTTCCGGCTGGCTCTGAGTTGCCCCTGTTTACAGAGAAAACGCCTTACTCGCCGAGCAGCCCTTATTCGTCCTCTAAAGCATCCAGCGATCATCTGGTGCGTGCATGGCGTCGCACCTACGGGTTGCCTACGCTGGTAACGAACTGCTCGAATAATTACGGTCCTTATCATTTCCCTGAGAAATTGATCCCGTTGATCATCCTCAGCGCGCTGGCTGGCAAACCACTGCCGGTGTACGGCAATGGTGAGCAGATCCGCGACTGGCTGTTCGTAGAGGATCACGCACGTGCGTTGTATAAAGTCGTCACCGAAGGCGTGGTCGGCGAGACCTACAATATTGGCGGTCATAATGAGCGTAAAAACATCGATGTGGTCAAAACGATTTGCGCCATCCTTGATGAGGTGATCACTGATAAACCTGAGGGGATTAGTCACTTTGCCGATTTGATCACCTATGTTGCCGATCGTCCGGGACATGACCTGCGCTATGCTATTGACGCCAGCAAAATCAAAGATGAGTTGGGTTGGGTTCCGCAGGAAACTTTCGAATCCGGCATCCGCAAAACCGTTCAGTGGTACTTGCATAACTAGGGCTGGTGGCAGCGTGTTATGGATGGCTCCTACGCAGGCGAACGTCTGGGACTGGCGGATTAATTAAGGAATAGATGATGAAAGGTATTGTTCTTGCTGGTGGTTCCGGAACCCGTCTTTATCCGATCACTTTAGGTGTCTCAAAGCAACTGCTGCCTGTTTATGACAAACCAATGATTTTTTATCCGATTTCTGTGCTTATGCTAGCAGGAATTCGTGACATTTTAGTTATCACTACGCCTGAAGATAGGGCAGCTTTCCAGCGACTTTTAGGGGATGGTTCACAATTCGGCATCAATCTGACATATGCCGTCCAGCCATCACCGGATGGACTTGCGCAGGCGTTTATCATTGGTGAAGAGTTTATTAATAATGAGCCTTGTGCATTGGTGCTGGGTGACAACATTTACTTTGGTCAAAGCTTTGGTAAAAAACTCGAAGCGGCGGCGCAACTGACTAGTGGCGCAATGGTATTTGGCTACCAGGTTCAGGATCCTGAACGTTTTGGGGTTGTTGATTTTGATGAGAACTTTAGAGCGCTTTCTATTGAAGAAAAACCGCTGAAACCAAAATCGAACTGGGCAGTGACCGGGCTCTATTTTTATGATAACAACGTCGTCGAAATGGCTAAACAAGTAAAACCTTCGGCACGCGGTGAACTTGAAATTACGACATTAAACCAGATGTATCTTGAGCGTGGTAGTTTGCAGGTTGAGTTGCTGGGGCGTGGTTTTGCCTGGCTGGATACAGGCACACATGACAGTCTGGTTGAAGCATCACAGTTTATTCACACCATCGAGAAACGGCAGGGAATGAAAGTGGCCTGCCTCGAAGAGATAGCATACCGTAAAGGTTGGTTAAGCAAAGAACAAGTGGCAGAGCAGGCGAAGAGAATGGCCAAGAATGACTATGGTCGTTATTTGCTCATGCTAATTAATGAGTAAAACATGTGAACCCAGCGTCGGATAAATAATGAAAATTTTGCTAATTGGAAAGAATGGTCAGGTTGGTTGGGAGCTGCAACGTTCACTCTCTACACTGGGAGACCTGATCGCTGTTGATTATTTTGATACAGAGTTATGTGGTGATCTGACTAACCTTGATGGTATTGCTGAGACAATCAGTCGTATTAAGCCTGATGTTGTTGTTAATGCCGCAGCGCATACCGCAGTGGACAAAGCCGAAAGTGAAAGGGATTTGGCACAGCGTTTGAATGCTGACAGCGTCGAAGTTATAGCGAAAGAAACCGCAAAGCTGGGTGCACTACTGATCCATTACTCCACAGACTATGTTTTTAATGGTGAAGGTTCACATTATCGTACTGAAGATGAAGCAACCGGCCCATTAAATGTTTATGGCGAAACAAAACTGATGGGTGAACTCGCGATCGCTAAGCACAATCCTCGGCACTTTATCTTCCGTACCAGTTGGGTATATGCAACGCGAGGCGCTAATTTTGCCAAAACAATGTTACGGCTGGCGCGGGAAAAAGAACAATTAGCGATTATTAACGATCAGCATGGCGCACCAACAGGGGCTGAATTATTAGCGGACTGTACTGCTATTGCAATCAGGACGGAGCGCGAAGGTAAGACGCTATATGGCACGTATCACCTGGTCGCAAGCGGTGAAACAACCTGGTATGACTATGCAAGATATGTGTTCGATGTTGCCAAAGAGCACGGTGAAAAGTTACAGATAAAAGAAGTAAATCATGTTGAAACTTCTGCATATCCAACGCCAGCAAAACGGCCATTAAATTCACGCTTATCAAACGAAAAATTTCAAAAAGCATTTAATGTCTTACTACCTCATTGGAGCGTTGGAGTAAGAAGAGTCATCACTGAAACACTTGGTAAATAAATTAGAGAAGCAATCAAATGAATGTAATTAAAACAACCATTCCGGACGTTCTTATTTTTGAGCCTAAGGTATTCGGGGATGATAGAGGTTTTTTCCTCGAGAGCTTTAACCAACATCTTTTTGATGAAGCAGTTGGTAGAAATGTACAGTTTGTACAAGACAATCACTCAAAATCAAAAAAAAATGTCTTGAGAGGGCTTCATTATCAGTTAGCTCCCTTTTCTCAAGGTAAACTCGTCCGGTGCGCTTTCGGGGCCGTATTTGATGTAGCAGTTGATATCAGAACTTCGTCTCCCACTTTTGGCAAATGGGTTGGCGTCGAGTTGAGTGCGGAAAATAAGCGGCAACTATGGATCCCTGAGGGGTTTGCTCATGGATTTTTAACACTCACGGATTCAGCTGAGTTCTTATATAAAGCGACGAATTATTATGCTCCACATGCTGAAAGGTGCATACTCTGGAATGACCCGCAGCTAAATATCACATGGCCTGAAATTGATGATGTCTCATTATCTGCAAAGGATGCAGTAGGTCTGCTTTTGAAAGATGCTCAATTCGACTAACATATGAAATATAAATCGAAGATAGCCATACTGCTATGCACATATAATGGTAGTGCTTATATCAGGAGGCAACTTGATTCAATTATCCGACAGTCCCATAATAATTGGGTGTTGTATGTATCTGATGATGGCTCAACGGATGAAACAATATCTATAATTAATGAGTATAAAGAGCGACTGGGTAATGAACGTGTAATACTTTTTCAGGGGCCTAGAAAGGGATTTGCATGGAATTTTTTTGTCTCTTGTTGACAAAGTTCCAGAGGACTTTGACTATTATGCATTCAGCGATCAAGATGATGAATGGCTAGATAGAAAATTAGAAATAGCGGCTGAAAAACTTGATATAGATGCAGTTCTTCCTGAATTATATTGCGGGAGAACAAAGTTAGTCGATGAGAAAAATATTGATCTAGGCTACTCGCCACATTTTAAAAAAAATCCATGCTTCAGGAATGCACTGGTTCAAAGCATAGCTGGCGGTAATACTATGATTTTTAATCGCGCAACTAGAAAGATAATCATAAAAACCCCCGTTGATAAAGATATTGTATCACATGATTGGTGGATATATATACTGGTGTCTGGCTGTGGTGGTCGCGTGATTTATGATGCAGAGCCAACAATACTTTACAGGCAACATCAAAGTAACATTATTGGTGCCAATAAAAGTCTCGTGGCACGATTAAGTCGATTACTTGGCGTATTGGATGGCCGATACAGGACTTGGATCCAAATGAATCTTGAAGTATTGAGCATTATGGATATCGAATTGACTGATGAGAATAAAAAAATTCTCGATAGGTTTGTCCGAGCGAGGCAATCTGGATTGATTCAGAGGATTTGGCTTTTCTCGAAAATAAGATTATTCAGACAAACTCTTTTCGGTAGTCTGGCGTTTTTGTGTGCGATAATGCTTAATAAAGTCTGATGAATATGTGCCTATAAATGGGATTTCATCATTAAACCGATCTTTCTTTGTATGTAATTTTTTTGCAGGTGTCAAATGATAAATATTGTTATTCCGATGGCTGGTGCTGGAAGTCGCTTCGCAAAAGCTGGATATGTTGATCCGAAACCATTGATTCCGATAAATGGAGTACCAATGATTAAATTGGTTATTAACAATCTTATGCCGACGCAACCTCATCGTTTTATTTTTATCTGTCAAAAAGAACACTCTCAGAAATATGGACTGCAGCAAAAGTTGAAATCGTGGTCTGCAAATGCTGAAGTTATTGAAATTAATGGATTGACTGAAGGTGCAGCATGTACAGTACTTGCTGCCAAAAATCTCATAAATAATCAAGATGCGCTTATGATCGCCAATAGTGATCAATATGTCGATATTAATATAGATGATTATCTTGATTTTATGGAAACAGGAAACCTTGATGGATTAATTATGACTATGACCGCAAATGATCCTAAATGGTCATTTGTTAAAGTTGATGAAAATAATTTAGTCCGGGAAGTGGTTGAAAAAGTGGTTATCTCTGATGAAGCCACTGTTGGAATATATAATTTTAAGCATGGCAGTGATTTTGTCGCGGCGGCAGAAGCTATGATTGATAGTAATTTACGTGTTAATAATGAATTTTATGTCGCACCAACTTATAATCAATTAATAAATGATAAAAATCATAAGGTTGGCATTTTCAATGTCGGTTCAGAAGCTAATGGGATGTATGGCTTAGGAATTCCAGATGACTTAAATTTATTCCTGTCGCTTGCTATATGCAACGAAGCACTGGGGAAAGTTAAATGAAAATTATTTCTCATAGAGGTTATTGGAAAGAATCTGGAGAGAAAAATACAGAGATTGCTTTCACTCGTTCTTTCTCATTGGGCTATGGCACTGAGACAGATGTTCGTGATTATCATGGTGCATTAGTTATTTCTCATGATATTGCTGATGTTAACTCTGTTCCATTTGATGATTTCATAAAGCATGCAAGTCAATATGGTACGGTGGAAAATAAGCTTACATTGGCACTTAATGTGAAAGCCGATGGCTTGGCGAATAAAATGGCGAGTGTGGTGGAAAATTACCCAACGCTCGACTGCTTCGTGTTTGATATGTCAATTCCCGATATGCGCGGCTATTTTGACAGTCCCTTGGCTGTTTTTACTCGAATTAGTGAAGTAGAAACACAAGCTATATGGCTGGATAAATGTGCCGGAGTATGGCTGGATGCATTCGATGGTGAGTGGTACTCCGCGGAAACAATATTGTCTTTGTTGGACACTAAGAAACGTGTTTGCGTCGTTTCCTCTGAGTTACATGGCAGGGAAAATAAGGGACTATGGGAAATGCTGTTGCCTTTTAGTGGAGAATCAAATTTGATCCTTTGCACTGATGTCCCTGAAAAAGCGAGTGAGTATTTTTTTGGTAAATGAGGCAGCTATGACAATTAAAGCAATTTTGTTTGATATGGATGGAGTGCTTATTGATGCAAAAGAGTGGCATTACGAAGCACTAAACAAAGCACTTGATCTTTTCGGGATGAAAATATCGCGATTTGATCATCTCACGACTTTTGATGGTTTGCCGACCAAAAAAAAATTAGAAATGCTCAGTAAAGAGAGGCACTTACCATCTGAGTTGCATGATTTTATCAATGAAATGAAGCAGCAATACACGATGGAAATTGTGCACACACAATGCAAACCTCAATTTATTCATGAGTATGCGCTTTCGAGTCTGAAGGCTGAAGGCTACAAAATTGCAGTGTGTTCAAATTCAATCAGAAATACCGTTACAACGATGATGGATAAAGCAGCACTGTCTGGTTATATTGACCTGATGATCTCCAATGAAGATGTTACCCACGGTAAACCTGATCCTGAAATGTATCAATTAGCAATGAAAACTCTTGGTTTTAAACCAGAGGAATGTTTAATTGTCGAAGATAATGAAAATGGCATTAAAGCTGCAAAAGCTGCCGGTGGGCATTTACTTGTTGTTCGCGATGTTCATGATACGAATTACACGAATATATCTTCAAGGATTAAAACACTGTAATCTTCATTACGATTAGGAGAAATATTTATGGCAGTTAACATACTTGTCCTTGCTGCTGGTCCCACTACAAATGAACAGCGTGACGGTGGCTACCCTCTTTGTTTGACAGAGACCGATGGTGTTTCACTTATTGAGCGTATCGTTATAAACACCAAAGGTATTTCTAACGCTCAATATAGTTTTGCCTTGCTTGAGCAAGATATAGAAAAATATCATCTTGACCGTATTGTTCAGTTACTAGCACCGAATTGTATTGTTTCAAAAATACCTGAAGGAACTAAAGGTTCTGCTTGTACTGCTCTTTTGGCTGCGAGCCAGCTTGATGCTGCTAATGAGTTGTTGATCATCAGTGCAAATGAGCTTGTTGATCTTGACTTTACTGACGCACTAAATGAGTTCAGAAAAAACAAACTAGATGGCGGCACGTTTGTTTTTAAATCGATTCATCCTCGTTATTCATATGTTTCTTTGGATGAAAAGGGATTCGTTATTGAAGCAGCACAGCAAAAACCTATAAGCCAGCAGGCTACTGCCGGTGTATTTTGGTTTGCACGCACCGGTGATTTTCTTGAAGCTGCAAAAAATATCATTAGAAAAAATGCTAGTGTTAATGAGCGCTTCTACGTCGCCCCAACTTTTAATGAATTGATTCTCCGCCAGATGCAGATTGGGGTCCGTAACTTGAAAGTTAGTGACTACAAGCCATTGAAAACGGAAAGACAAGTCAACCAATTCGAGAATAGTGCTGTCACTTATGAAAAATTTTAAACTTGATGAAATGATTAAAGGCTGGTTTGTTGGCGGATTTTCGCCAACAGCCCTGTCAACGGAAAGTTGTGAAGTTGCAGTTAAAAAATACAAACAAGGTGATAAAGAAGATGCCCATTATCACAAGATTGCAACTGAGGTTACCGTTGTAATTAGCGGCACAATAAAAATGTTGGATAAAGAATGGCATGAAGGCGATATTATTGTTCTGTCGCCTGGTGAAATAAGTTCATTTGAGGCAATAACAGATGCTACAAATGTTGTTGTAAAGTTACCTGGTGCTTTGAATGACAAATATATAGTGTAGCGATAATTTCCTTTTATCAGAATACTAATGTGCCACTCGCTTCGGTAGTTTTCTTTTGGACTCTTATCTCATTATAGATTCTTAATGAAGCGTTCTTTGTTGAAAATTGGTAAATAGATATCAGACTAAAATTTGATATTGCTTACTAAGGTATGAAATAATGTTTTATAGCAGCTTGCGACTTGCAATATTTGAGATTCAGAAAAGGTCTCTTAATACATATGCCGGGTGGACATGGAGTTTAATGAATCCATTGTCACAAATGGCTATATTGTACTTTATCATGACTCACGTTTTTAAAAGTAATATTGAAAATATATTGCTTTGGTTAATTAGTGGATTGAATTGCTGGATAGTGATTCAAAGTGCACTTTTGAGGAGTTGTCAGAGCCTTATTTCAAGAAGGGCACTTCTGCAAAATAATAATATCTCTCATAATCTTTTAGTTATGTCAGATATATTATCCGAAGTCATCATTTTGATTCCTTTTTACTTTATTGCTATTGCTCTGGCTATTTTTCACCACGTCCCCGTGTTTAATCTACTATTAGTTCCGGTCTTAATGATTATTCTCCTTATATTTTTGTTCGGGCTTGGAATGATTTTGGCTACTTTGACTCCGGTATTGCGTGATCTCCCTTATCTTATGGGGATTTTCCTGCAGATTGCTTTTTGGCTCACTCCAATCGCATATGCAAAATCAGCGATGACAGGTTTAGCTGCGTCAATAATAAGCTTCAATCCTTTTACGTATTTTATCCTCTTGTCTCAGTCTCTTTTTATGGGTGATCCGGTTTCTCTGAAGTTGGTTGCTATACCCACTGTATTGGCTGTGATTACTGTTTCACTTGGTTTTATGCTATCAAATGCGGTCGGGAAAAAAACGGTAATTAACTTATGAAAAAAACAGTTGAATTTAAAAATGTTGAATTATTAGTACCGGAAGCTGAGCGCCCGCAATCGCTGAAAAGTCTGATTCTTAACTTCAGAGATGTGAATCGGAAAAAAAGAAAGATTCTCTCTATACCACATTTTGTTGCTAATGAAGGTGATAAAATATGTGTAGTAGGACGAAATGGGAATGGTAAGACGACCTTTCTCAAAGTACTTTCAGGCATCTATCCCGTTAGTTGTGGGACCGTCTGGACAGAAAAAAAACCAACTGTTGTTCTGGCCGCTGGGATTGGGCTCGAGGAAGAGTTGAGTGTGGCTGAGAATATCAATCTGTCGTTAATAATAAAAAACGTCAAGAAAAATGACATTCCGATACTTGCTGAGTCTATTCTTGATTTCTGTGAATTGAGCGACGATCGTTACAAGCAGTATAAACATTTATCCACTGGTTTTAAAAGTCGACTCGCTTTCGCTATCGCCATTAGCGAAAAGCCTGACATATTAGTGCTCGATGAAGTGCTTGGTGGCGGTGATGAGTTTTTCATGAAAAAAGCGAATGCGAAATTGATGGATACTATTAATATATCTTCGACAGCTTTCATTGCAACTCACGCTCCAGATCAGATGCTAGGTGTTTGTAACCGACTGGTTATGATAGATAAAGGTCAAGTTTTATTTGATGGTCCCTTTGAAGAAGGCGTCAAATTTTATAGAAGTTGTTACGAATAAATAATTTGGAATAATCATCATGGCCGTTTCTGTTGTGATTTGTGGCTTAGTAAGAAGCCAGGAAAAATTGCTTACTAAACTTAAGAATTATTTTGATTGGCGCGATCAGGGACGTGTTGACGAAATTATATACTCGACTTGGATTAACGAGCTCGATAACTATCCTGGCTTACGTAAAGAATTAGAAAGCAAGAATGTCAGAATCATCGAAGTCGAAGAGCCTCGTTTAGTGCTTAAAGGCGGACATCAGCTACATCAGATGTTAGCTTTCTACTACGGACTGAGCGCTTTAAAGAACCAAGATCAGTTTGTATTAAAAACTAGAGTTGACTTAGCTGATAATCATGCCTCTATGCTGCATGAATTCGAGCATGGGACACCTGTAACGAATGATTTTGCCAATGTTGGGTTGAAAAATCGCATTCTGGTTGAGTATGCGCAAACTCTATATCCGTTCCTATGCGGTGATGCTCAATTCTTTGGCCATATTAACGATCTTAAGAAGCTAGTGAATTTGTCTGCTGAAATGGAGTTGCTATATAACCGTTTAGCGGTCGAACAAACTTTCTTTTTCAATCCTTTCAGAGAACAGGCACTCTTTAAGCAACACTTTTACTGGAATTTGCCGCACATTAGTGAGATTGCAGATCGCCGAAGTGAACAGATCAATGATGTTGTTTCAAACACAAGTATTTCGCGAGCTGTTCAAGGTTGGTGGATAGTTCTTGATAGTTATTTCAAGATCGGCTGGGGGCCCACGTTGGAGACAACAGCTGATGTTTCCTGCATGAAAGATGCTTTCACATATTCAGGTCACGATAAATTAATTGGCGATGATTCAAGTGATGTGATCGTTAACCAAAGTTTTATAACATCCCTTGTCTCGATGTTTACTGAAGAACAAATAAAAGCTATCCGTGATGATATTAGCAATCATGATAATTATGATATGTTCGCTGTTCCTAAAGATGTATTCGATGATTATCAACGCTTCTCACGCAAGTTTAGTGACTTACCCTCACCGAAAGCTGTATGTGAGCAAAGTAATAAATGGGTGATTTCTGGCGCCACGCAGCATTTCTTTGTAAAAGATGTCAATGACACAGCAAGCAGACGATATCACGAGCAGATCACCGCTTTACGACGTGAGAATGAAATTTTACGGAAAACACAAAATGTTAATTTCACTCATTCACTTACACATCGCATTTTGAATAAACATCTCTCTCGGAAAACGATTGATTTCTTAAAATATAATTGTCCTCGTTTGACAGATATATATGCCAGATATTTCATGAGGAAGAGGGATAAGTAATATGTTACTTAGAGGATATTTTGAGGTATTAAGGCTTACTATCCAATTTCAGGAATATAAAAGTAAAACCGATTTCATTATCAATCACCCCTGGAGGCTCTTGCTTCTTGCTTTTTTTAAAATTTTCAGAAGATTTCATAATTATCTGAATAGGGGGGCAATTAGTAAGTTAGTCGTTTCCAATAAACCAACTGGTTTATATAATGACGATTTGTTCCTGGGGTTAAAGAAGGAAAATGACTCATATCGCTTTTTGATTGAAGATGTCAACTGCACCTCAGGTGATTTACAAGATACTATATGCACCACCCAATTAAGGTTGAATACAAAAAATAGCAAAGTTGTCTTCATACATGCGTTTTATCATGAAGAAGCAGCATATATTTATGATAAACTCAAAGATTTCACCGATTATGACATTGTCATCACATCGCCACATTGTGAAATCATCGAAGAAGCAAAGAAGCGCTTCAGTACTGAACGAGTTTTAGGTTTTATTACGCCAAATCATGGTAGGGATGTTATGCCCTTCCTGATGAGCTTAAAGTTCATTGAGCTTAATAACTACAGCCATTTTGTTAAACTGCATACGAAAAAGTCAAAACATCTACGGGATAAAGGTCGCTGGTTTAAGCTAAATGTTGAGTTTCTTATCGGTAATAAAGGTATCACTGATAAAATTTTCTCGTTAATGCCGGATGATGGTCCTAAAATATTCGGCGAGTCTGTTTTGGAAATTAGCGATCATCTGGAGAATAATATCCATTGGCTTTCTTATTTATTAGGTGATGACCCTATGCAAGCGCATAGTAAATTTATTCCAGGAACTATGTTTCTTGGAACTGGAAATTTCCTAAAACTCGTGAAAGCTATGAATTTGCACCGGCATAAAATTGAAAAAGAGGCTGGTCAATTAGATGGTTGCTGTGTACACGCGCTAGAACGATATTTCGGATATTTAGCGACCAAACATAGTGGTTGCTGCGAATCGCTCGAGAATTTTGTTAAGGATGAAGAGACAGTCAAATGAAAAAAACAATTTTAATTAATGGCGCAGTCCGCGACCTTGAAGAATTTGTTTTGATAATAGATTGCATCCTGGAGCAAAGGGAAAAAGCTAACGAGCATATCGATGTTGTTATTTCAACATGGCATGAAGACATTAATAAAAACCTGCAACTGTTTAATTGGATTGCATCTAAAAATATAAAAATAGTAGGTAGTGCAGGAATCGATGTTGGCGGCCCGGCTAATATATTCAGGCAATGGCGTACACTTGAAGCGGGTTTGAGTGTGCTGGAACCGGACGCCTACGTGCTGAAAGGTCGTACTGACAAGTTTTTGTTACGCAAAGATGTCATTGAAGCTTTCATCAATGCAGACCTTGGCGATACAGCCGTGCGCAAAGCTATACAAGATGAACGTTTAGCGGTTGAGCACATTTCGCTGAGTCTGCCATTCATGGCTAAAGATATGATATATCTAGGCTCAATCTCCGCAATAAGAAAGGTTATGCATTTTTCAGTGCGGACGCAATATGTTGCCGACCATATTTTTAATGGTATTGGCCCTGAGTGTTTTCTCTGGCTGGAAGCCTGTAAGACAGATCAGCAACTGATGTTGCTCATCCAAAAGCTTGATCTGCGTTTTCAGTCGAACGAAATGATGAAATGTAATAACAATGTGTTTGACTATGATTGGTCAAATCTCAGCCCTGAAATGGCACTGCTTTATTCTAAATGGTTCGAGGCATTTGATCGTAACTTTGCTTTTTTAACGGATATCATCAAATGTAGCAGGTCTCCATCTTGGGGAATAAATGAAGGCCTTTATAAATACCAAACTGGTGATCGAGAAGAATTTGAAAGACTGCGAAGTCTAGTAGAGAAATATACCCCAGAGAAAAGATGTACAGTTGAAGATCTCCCGTTCATTAACTCTACTGCCTTATTCATCCCAACGTCAAATGATGATGAGATGAATGCAGAATGGGTTCCCGAATTACCCTTTCGGGATGAGATCGACAACATAAGAAACAACTATTCTCGTGAATATTCTGATATTGTTTTACTGCGCAGCAAATTAATTCAGAGAATGTTGAAGTCAGACGCTCCTGATGCAAAAAAACTTACTCATGCACTACGCTGGAATATTCGACAACGTGATAATGAAACCCTAAGCATGGTCTATAATTGGATGTTATCTAATAATGGTAACATCAAATATTTATCTGACGATGATTGTCTGTTTGTGCTTGAGAGAATGCTTGATTCCTTTACTTTTAATGGCGATACAGCTTCTATTGAGAATGCTGTTATTCATCTAAAGCAATATTTTAAAAAATCAGCACATCTATCAGTGCGCATTGCTGAAGACTATTTCAGAAAGCGTAAACTTACATATGCATTGTATTGGTTTTGGCGAAGCTACAAATCATTGCCTGGTAATTTGGGAGTGAATCATGGGCTTGGATGCACAATGCTAGACCTCGGATTTCCACGACTTGCGCTGAAATTTTTACGCCAGGCCAACGTGATCCAACCGTCAGATCAAACGGCTGCATTTACTCTTATCCGTTGCTTGGTGCGATGCGGTAAGAAATCCGAGGCACAAGTTTTAATGTATAATCTTTCTGGCCATTTAAGAGATGAAGCAGCGAGGATGCTTAATGTTGATTGAACGATTAAAGAAGAAACGTTGGCTTAAAAAATATGGTCATTCAATACAGTTAGCTTACCCGGAATCTGACTATTGCAATAAATATTCATATGATTGGTTCGTTGATAATGTCTATTTATTGTCTCAAGGGCTGGAATCAGGCATAGATTTCGACGATAAGTTTTATCTTAACAATAACGCAGACATCGCTCATGCTGTGAGTACCGGCAATTTATGTTGCGGATATGTTCATTTTTGTACTCTTGGTAAACTTGAATTGAGAGTATGGAGTTCACGCAAGATTTATGAATTTAGACTAGAGGGGCCGGTTCTGGCAACTGGAATTGCAGAGCCTAAAAATATCTTCCCATTACCTCGCTATCGACCTGATCTGCGTTCTCTCCCTGATGCGAAGGAGAAAACGTTACTTATTTTCATTCCGTTCCTTACTGACGATCTTTTCTTTGCTGGTTATACTGTTTTTTTTTCGGACATGTCCTTGATTTTCCCGGATTTTGCTCATGTGAAGGTGATCGTAGGTAATCCGGATTATAATGAAAGGCTACTTGACAAATATGGGAAGGGAATTGAGGTTATTCCTTTTAATAAGATCGGGGAGTTAATTGAATTACCAACACTTATATATTGTTTTGACACCGAAACATTTTTCCAGGCGAAGGATGTTTTCGGTAATCTTGAGCGGGTTGTTTATTATTGTCAGGATTTTGAGTCAGGTTTTTATCCTTACGGTTCAATGTATGTTCGAAGCCAGGCTTCTTTGTACCAGTCTAAAAATATTGTGTTTTCAACAGGTATTCTTGCTAGTTCGATCACTCGGAAAGGATTGCTTAGTGATGACGTAAACTGCTATGTAACTGCTCCACATATAGAACCTTTTGATGCAAAAAAAGAAAGGTCGAAAAAAATCTTTTTTTATTATCGCCCAGAAGCATTTAATAGCAGAAATATGCCTGAGCTCATAATGCGTACAGTTATTGATTTTTGCCATCAGCATTGTGGCTATGAAATTTATTTGGTTGGGGCGGTTGGGACTTCGTTCTCACAAAAAATAAACGGAACTGATGTGATTATACTCAGTAAACTAGCTAAAAAGGATTATCTTGATTTAATTTCAGCTTGCGATGCAGTCGTTGCACTAATTTATTCTGACCATCCAGGTGTTATAGCTTATCAGACGGCCGCGTCAGGAATACCTACAATAACAAATACTTTCGGTATTCGCGATGCAGATTATATCGAAGCAATTTCGTCAAACCTTGTACCCTTTGATCCAATTCGCGAATCACTCAACGATAAAATTGAGTTTGCATTGACAATGCCTAAAGGCAATCGCGATTTTAATTTGGCAAACTATGAACAGAAAAGCCAATTCAGTTTTTCTGATTTTAATTCAAAAATTATGGAAACCAACAGGAGTAATGCCAGTGAAGCATCCGAATGATAATACTGACCTCTATCCTTCCGCCTACAGCCTACGTTTCACCCCGGCACGTTTGAGTAAGGCTATTGATTGGCACGGACATCTTTTGTTTGCTGCCTGGCTTATGGAGCTTACCAGGCCTGAGGTTTTAGTCGAACTGGGTGTTTTCCGTGGTGATAGTCTTGCGACTTTCTCACAAGCTTCTCGTGATTTGAATATTGGTTGCGAGATTACTGGTGTTGATTCATGGGGGGGGGACGATACTACGGGTATTTATGGTGAGGAGGTTTATTCTGAAGTAAAAGACTTTTTCTCATCTACGTTCCCAAATACTAAACTTTATCGATCACTTTTTGATAATGCTCTGGCTGAATTTGCTGAAAACTCGGTCAATATACTCCATATTGATGGTTGCCATCATTATGAAGCAGTCAAGCATGACTATGAGACGTGGCTACCGAAAGTGTCCAAAGATAATGGTATTATTCTTTTTCATGATACAAACGTAGTTGCGGAGGGTTTTGGCTCAAAACAATTTTGGCAGGAGATTTGCGGCCTGTATCCTTCTTTTAGCTTCAACCATTCAAATGGCCTCGGGGTTCTCCTTGTTGGATCGAAACAGCCGCAAGCGCTTCTCGAACTTGCTGAGGATGAGATATTCCTTGATAAAGTCAGGGCTATATATGAGCTGTCAGGTAATATGTTTATCCATAAGGCAAAAGAACAATGGTGGAAAAATGAAGCTGATAAACACGCTGCATATGTTAACCATCTGACAGGTGAGGTTGGTCGCCAAATTGCAGACACAATAAATCATCATTTTATCAATCACTTGTCTGCTCACAGAAGTGCAAGTCTTCACGGAAGTGATAGCATAATCAAACGCGGGATTAAAAAAATTCTTGGGAGATGATTGAATTATGCATTTCCGTTTAAAATTTGCGCTTTTAATACATATTGTTTAATTGTTTATCTAATTATGTCTTTCTGTTTTTTTTAGCGTTTAGTGTACTTTAGTCTTTTTTCTCCACTTTGAACTACCTCATTTAATCACTTAAAGGGTATGATATTTGAAACACCCTTTAGGATATTTTATCCAGTGTGGGGCCCACACCTGACAGGAGTATGTAATGTCCAAGCAACAAATCGGCGTTGTTGGTATGGCCGTGATGGGGCGCAACCTGGCGCTTAACATCGAAAGCCGTGGCTATACCGTTTCCGTTTTCAACCGCTCCCGCGAAAAAACCGAAGAAGTGATTGCCGAAAACCCCGGTAAAAAGCTGGTTCCTTACTACACCGTTAAAGAATTTGTTGAATCCCTGGAAACCCCGCGTCGCATTCTGCTGATGGTGAAAGCGGGTGAGGGCACCGACAAAGCTATCGAGTCCCTGAAACCTTATCTGGCAAAAGGCGACATCATTATCGATGGCGGCAACACTTTCTTCCAGGACACCATTCGTCGTAACCGCGAACTCTCTGCGGAAGGCTTCAACTTTATTGGCACCGGTGTGTCCGGTGGTGAAGAAGGTGCCCTGAAGGGCCCGTCTATCATGCCTGGCGGCCAGAAAGATGCTTACGAGCTGGTTGCACCGATCCTGACGAAAATCGCTGCGGTTGCCGAAGATGGCGAGCCATGCGTGACCTATATCGGTCCGGACGGTGCGGGTCACTATGTCAAAATGGTGCACAACGGCATTGAATACGGTGATATGCAGCTTATCGCAGAAGCGTATGCCCTGCTGAAAGGCGGTCTGAACCTCTCCAATGAAGAGCTGGCGAAAACGTTCAGTGAGTGGAACGCTGGCGAGCTGAGCAGCTACCTGATCGACATCACCAAAGATATCTTCACTAAAAAAGATGAAGAAGGTAAATACCTGGTTGATGTGATTCTGGATGAAGCGGCAAATAAAGGCACCGGTAAATGGACCAGCCAGAGCTCGCTGGATCTGGGTGAACCGCTGTCGCTGATCACCGAGTCCGTATTCGCTCGCTATATCTCCTCGCTGAAAGATCAGCGTGTTGCGGCATCAAAAGTGTTGTCCGGTCCGCAGGCTAAACCGGCTGGTGACAAAGCTGAATTCATCGAGAAAGTCCGTCGCGCACTGTACCTCGGTAAAATCGTCTCTTATGCGCAGGGCTTCTCTCAGTTGCGTGCGGCTTCGGATGAGCACAAATGGGATCTCAACTACGGCGAAATCGCGAAGATTTTCCGTGCGGGTTGCATTATCCGTGCACAATTCCTGCAGAAGATCACCGATGCCTATGCGGAAACGCCGGCCATTGCTAACCTGTTGCTGGCACCGTACTTCAAGCAAATTGCGGATGACTACCAGCAAGCACTGCGTGATGTTGTTGCTTATGCGGTCCAGAATGGTATTCCGGTTCCGACTTTCTCTGCTGCCGTCGCTTACTACGACAGCTACCGCTCTGCGGTGCTGCCTGCCAACCTGATTCAGGCGCAGCGTGATTACTTTGGCGCGCATACTTACAAACGCATCGACAAAGACGGCGTGTTCCATACCGAATGGCTGGATTAATCTGATAATCAGTCGTCTCTAAAAGCAAGCCCGGTTACTGCAACCGGGCTTTTTTTTCCGCTGAATCGCCGTTATTACGGGAAGTCCTCTTCATTTTACTGTCTGTTACCTGCTAAACCGCGCATAAACGCCGCTATTGTACGCCGTTTGACGCCTTGACAGTCCCTCAACAGAAGAGGTAAAAACCCCAACAGTTATTGATATTAAGCGGTGGCGGCGGAGTCGCCACCTCCGGTTCATACACTCACAAAAGTTGCTTATCGAATGAAAATAACAATCTCCGGAACAGGTTATGTTGGTCTATCGAACGGGATCCTGATCGCGCAGCACCATGAGGTCGTGGCGCTGGATATCGTGAAGGACAAAGTCGATATGCTGAACAAGAAGATTTCTCCCATCGTTGATAAGGAAATCCAGGAGTATTTGCAGAATAAGCCGCTGAATTTCCGTGCAACGACGGACAAGCATGATGCCTACCGCGGCGCGGATTTTGTGATTATTGCTACACCGACGGATTACGATCCGAAAACCAACTATTTCAACACTAGTTCAGTGGAAGCGGTGATCCGCGATGTGCATGAAATCAACCCGCAAGCGGTCATGATCATCAAGTCCACCATTCCGGTCGGTTTTACCGAATCTATTAAAGAGAAGTTGGGCATTGATAACGTCATCTTCTCGCCGGAGTTCCTGCGTGAAGGCAAAGCGCTTTATGACAACCTCTATCCGTCTCGTATTGTGATTGGCGAACGTTCTGAACGTGCGGAGCGGTTCGCTTCCCTACTGCAGGAAGGGGCTATCAAGAAAGATATTCAGGTACTGTTTACCGACTCCACCGAAGCAGAAGCCATTAAATTGTTCGCGAACACCTATCTGGCGATGCGTGTTGCCTACTTTAATGAACTGGACAGCTATGCCGAAAGCCTGGGGCTGAACAGCCGCCAGATTATTGAAGGCGTTTGCCTGGACCCGCGTATTGGTAACCACTACAACAACCCTTCCTTCGGTTACGGTGGCTACTGTCTGCCGAAAGACACCAAGCAGTTGCTGGCAAACTATCAGTCTGTGCCGAACAACATCATCTCGGCCATAGTGGATGCAAACCGTACACGCAAAGACTTTATTGCTGACTCAATTCTTGCCCGCAAACCAAAAGTCGTGGGTGTGTATCGTCTGATTATGAAGAGCGGCTCCGATAACTTCCGCGCTTCTTCGATTCAGGGGATCATGAAGCGTATTAAAGCAAAAGGCGTGCAGGTCATCATTTATGAGCCGATGATGAAAGAAGATGAATTCTTCCACTCCCGCGTCGTGCGCGATCTGGAAGCATTCAAGCAAGAATCTGATGTGATTATCTCAAACCGCATGGCGAAAGAGCTGGCGGATGTGGAAGAGAAAGTCTATACCCGCGATTTGTTTGGTAATGACTGATACGAAAGCGGCCCGTCAGGGCCGTTTTTCTGTTACGCGTTGTAATAGGCTTTATACCATTCGACGAATTTCTTCACGCCTTCTTTGACCGTAGTCTGCGGCTTAAAGCCAATTGTCTCATACAGCGGCTGTGTATCGGCGCTGGTTTCCAGCACATCGCCAGGCTGAATCGGCATCATATTTTTCTGTGCTTCAATGCCTAATGCCTCTTCCAGCGCGGTAATGTAATCCATCAATTCCACCGGCGAGCTGTTGCCGATGTTATAGACATGATAAGGCGCGGAGCTTGTAGCCGGAGAACCGCTTTCTACGGTCCACTCTGGGTTTGCCTGTGGGATCACATCCTGCATACGGATAATGGCCTCAACAATGTCATCCACGTAGGTGAAGTCACGCTTCATCTTCCCGTAGTTGTACACGTCAATGCTTTTACCTTCCAGCATCGCTTTGGTGAACTTAAACAGCGCCATATCCGGGCGCCCCCACGGGCCGTAAACGGTAAAGAAACGCAGCCCGGTGGTCGGTAAACCATACAGATGAGAGTAAGTGTGCGACATCAGCTCGTTGGCTTTTTTGGTGGCCGCATACAGCGACACCGGATGATCCACGGAATCATCGGTGGAGAACGGCATCTTACGGTTCAGACCATAAACAGAGCTGGAAGAAGCGTACAGTAAATGCTGCACGTTATTGTGGCGACAACCTTCCAGCACGTTGAGATGACCGATCAGGTTTGAATCAGCATAAACATGTGGATTTTCAAGGGAATACCGTACGCCCGCTTGTGCGGCTAAATGGATGACGCGATCGAATTTCTTACTGGCGAACAGGTGGCTCATTGCTTCGCGGTCGGCGAGATCGATTTTGTGAAAGCTGAACGCAGGAGACTGGAGCAAATCCAGGCGCGCCTGCTTCAGGCTGACGTCGTAGTAATCATTAAGGTTATCAATCCCTACGACCTGATGGCCCGCTTGCAGAAGACGCCCGCAGACGTGAAAGCCGATAAAGCCGGCCGCGCCGGTAACCAGAAATTTCATCTTCAACCTCAATGTTTGGTATGCATAACGTGTGATGCGTAAAACTGTGGGGGGATGATACCTGCTGTGGGAAAGAATGGTAACTGCTTTATCTCTGATAAATAAGGGGAGCGCGTGGTGGCTCCCCGGGTACTTTACTTATGCCGCTTACGCAGGTTTTCAATCACTGTTGTCAAATCAAGTTGCTGGTCTTGCAGCAATACCAACAGGTGATACATCAGATCTGAAGCCTCATTAACGAGCTCTTCGCGGTCATTCACCGTAGCGGCCAGCGCGGTTTCTACGCCTTCTTCCCCCACTTTCTGTGCGATACGCTTAGTGCCGCTGGCATACAATTTTGCCGTGTAAGAACTGGCCGGATCGGCAGTTTTCCGCGCGGCTAACAGCGTTTCCAGTTGATACAGGAACAACCACTGATGGCTGTTATCACCAAAGCAACTCGACGTACCGGTATGGCAGGTCGGGCCGATTGGGTTGACCAGCACCAGCAGGGTATCGTTGTCGCAGTCCGGCGCGATACTGACCACATTGAGGAAATGCCCGGAGGTTTCGCCCTTGGTCCACAGGCGGCCTTTGGTGCGGGAGAAAAAGGTGACCTTGCCGCTCTCCAGCGTTTTTGCCAGCGCGTCCTGATTCATGTATCCCAGCATCAGGACTTCACCAGAAACCGCATGCTGCACCACGGCGGGCAGCAGTCCGTCGGTTTTTTCCCAGTCCAGTTGGGCCAGTTGTTGCTCTGTTAACATACCCTTATCTCCACGCCCTGGTCTGCCAGGTACGTTTTTAATTCGCCAATGTTGATAATTTGTTTGTGGAAGACCGATGCGGCCAGCGCGCCGTCGACATCCGCATCCCGGAAGGCTTGCAGGAAGTGCTCCATCGTACCGGCACCGCCGGACGCAATCAGCGGAACATGGCACACCGCACGCACTTTCTTCAGTTGCTCAAGGTCGTAACCGTTCCGCACGCCATCCTGATTCATCATATTTAACACGATTTCCCCGGCGCCGCGTTTTTGCACTTCCTGTACCCAGTCCAGGGTCTCCCACTGCGTGACCCGGGTACGGCTTTCATCACCGGTATACTGGTTAACGTGGTATTTACCGGTTGCTGTGTCAAACCAGGTGTCGATACCCACCACAATACACTGCACGCCAAAGCGATCTGCCAGTCGGGTAATCAGCGTCGGATCCGCCAGTGCAGGGGAATTAATGGAAATCTTATCTGCGCCAAAAGAGAGGATTTTCGCTGCATCATCCGCAGATTTAATGCCCCCGGCTACGCAGAAGGGAATATCAATCACCTCAGCGACCCGCGACACCCAGCTTTTATCCACTACACGACCGTCGCTGGAGGCCGTAATATCGTAAAACACCAGTTCATCCGCGCCTTCTTCAGCGTAACGCTTCGCCAGTGGGACGATATCGCCAATGATTTCGTGATTGCGGAACTGCACGCCTTTCACCACCTGGCCATCGCGCACGTCAAGACAAGGGATTATCCGTTTTGCCAGCATTGAATGGCCTCCTTCACCGTGAATTTACCTTCCAGCAGCGCCCGCCCGACAATGACGCCGCGCACGCCCGTACCGCGCAGAGCGGCAATATCATTGATACCGCCGATACCGCCGGAAGACTGAAACGCCACCTGCGGCCAGCGCGCGCAAATTTCCTCATACAGCGAGACATTGGAGCCAGCTAAGGTACCGTCGCGTGAGATATCAGTGCACAACACGTGTTTCAGACCGACCGCAAGGTAGGTTTCCACCAATGTCTCCAGTGTGACGCCGGAGTTCTCTTGCCAGCCGCTCACGGCTACCTGTTTGGTTCCCTGTTCGTCAATGCGCACATCCAACGCCAGCACCAGCTTGTCAGCGCCAAAACGGGTAAACCAGCCTTTGACCACATCAGGCGATTTTACTGCCGTTGAACCGATCACTACGCGGGCAACACCCGCATCCAGCAAGGCTGCTACGTCTTCTTCGGTGCGTACGCCGCCGCCAACCTGGACAGGAACATTCACGCCGGCCACCAGCGTTTTCAGCAAAGGGATCTGCCGGCGCGCCGGATCTTTGGCGCCGGTTAAGTCCACCAGGTGCAGCACTTCCGCGCCCTGGGCCGCATAATCCTGCAAGCGCGGCAGCGGATCATTACCATAGTCCCGTTGCTGCGCGTAATCCCCCTGATGGAGACGCACCACGGTGCCATCAATTAAATCTAGTGCGGGAATAATCATCACATCTCCAGGAAATTTTTCAGCAGTTGCGCGCCTGCACGGCCCGAGCGTTCCGGGTGGAACTGTACGCCATAGAAATTCTCTTTCTGCACTGCCGCAGTAAAGGGTTCACCATAATCACAACGTGCGATGGTATTGGCGTTAACCGGCATGGCATAGCTGTGCACAAAATAGAAATACGCGCCGTCCTCAATGCCCTGAAACAGGCGGTTACCCGCTTTCGGGTAGACCTGATTCCAGCCCATATGGGGAAGCGGCAGACCGACATCCTTCATTTTGGGTACATCATGATCGATGATGCCCAACAGCGGGACGCCGTGGTTCTCTTCGCTAAAACGCCCGAGTAACTGCATGCCAAGGCAGATGCCGAGCACCGGCTGGGTGCAGGCCTTAACCAGTTCAATCAGCTCACGCTCGCGTAACTGATCCATCGCTGCTTGTGCGGTACCCACGCCTGGCAGAAAGAGTTTATCGGCGCGCAAAACCACGTCCGGATCACGACTCACTTGCGGTTCATAGCCGTGACGGGCAATAGCGGATTTGACGGAGTTGAGATTGGCGCAGCCGGTATCGAGGATCACCACATTCATCACAGCACTCCTTTCGAGGAGGGAAGGGTGTCGCCTTCCACACGGATGGCCTGACGCAGCGTGCGACCGAACGCTTTAAACAGACTTTCCACCCGGTGGTGGTCGTTCTTGCCTTTGGTTTTCAGGTGCAACGTTACGGCCATGGTGTAAGAGAGCGAGCGGAAAAAGTGCTCAACCATCTCGGTGCTCAGATCGCCCACACGTTGATAGGTAAACTCGGCTTTATACTCCAGGTGTGGACGGCCGGAGATATCCAGCGCACAACGGGCCAGGCACTCATCCATCGGCAGCACGAAGCCGAAGCGGTTAATGCCGCGCTTATCGCCGAGCGCCAGTTTCAGCGCCTCACCCAGCGCCAGGCCGGTGTCTTCCACGGTGTGGTGATCGTCAATATAGAGATCCCCTTTGACGGTAATCTCCATACGGAAGCCACCATGCGTGGCGATCTGGTCCAGCATATGATCGAAGAAGCCGACGCCAGTGTGAATTTTGCTGCCGCCTTCGCGATCCAGCCACACTTTGACATCAATTTGCGTCTCTTTGGTGTGACGCTTCACGTGCGCATAGCGGTCGCGACGGGTGAGTTGCTCGCCAATCATCGCCCAGTTCAGCGTGTCGCGGTGATAACGCAGGCCGGAAATGGACATATTATTCGCCAGCTCAATATCCGTTGCACGATCGCCAATCACATAACTGTTGGCCGCATCGAGCACCCCTTCCGCCAACCAACGCTCCACCAGCTTCACTTTTGGTTTTCGGCAATCGCACGCGTCGCCAGGGAAGTGGGGGCAAATCAGGACCTCTTCAAATTCGACGCCCTGAGAAGTGAAGACCTGCATCATCAGATTGTGCGGGCCATCGAAATCTGCCTGTGGGAAACTGCTGGTGCCCAGACCATCCTGATTGGTGATCATCACCAACTTATAACCCGCTTTTTGCAGCTTCAGCAGCACCGGGATCACCCCGGGCTCAAACGCCAGCTTGTCGAATTTATCCACCTGGTAATCGGTTGGTGGCTCGGAAATCAATGTTCCGTCACGGTCAATAAACAGGTACTTCTGGCTCATACTTGCTCCGCACGTAAAGCGTCAATGACGCGCTGGCTCTCTGCACGGGTGCCGATGGTGATGCGCAGGCAGCCGCTTAAAGAAGGTTGTTTGTTCTGGTCTCTCAGGATAATGCCTTGATCCCACAAAGATTTAAACACGGCGCTGGACGCAGTAAAACGCACCAGGATGTAGTTGGTTTCGGAATCAAACACCTGTTCCACGCACGGAATCTCTTTTAACGCGGTGACCAGATACTGACGCTCAGTAAGGATCTGCGCTACGCGTTCACGCATTGCCACAATGCCCTGCGGGCTCAGCGCTTGCGCCGCGATGTCTGCGACAGGCGTTGACAGCGGATACGGTGCGATCACTTTCAGCAGCAGGTTGATCACCTCTTCGTTAGCCAGCGTAAAGCCGCAGCGCAGGCCCGCCAGCGCAAAAGCTTTCGACAGCGTACGCAAAACAACGAGGTGCGGATATTCGCTCAACCAGCCTGCCAGCGTTGCCTGAGGGCAGAACTCAATATAGGCTTCGTCCGCTACCACAATCGCTTTACCGCGGGTCATTTCCAGCAGTACGCGCAGGTCTTGTGGGTTGATAATCTGCCCGGTGGGGTTATTCGGGCTGCAAACATAGACCACTTTCACGTTGTCCAGCTTGTCGGCAATACCCTGCAGATCCAACTGCCAGTTTTCCAGCGTCTGCACGGTGCGATATTCAACGCCAAAGGTTTCGGCGCTGACGCTGTACATACCGTAGGTCGGCGGACAAAACAGCACGGCATCTTTACCCGGCTCGCAGAAAGCGCGGATCAGCAATTCGATACCCTCATCCGCACCACGGCTGACCAGTACTTGTTCCGGTTTTACGCCCGCGTACTGCGCATAGTTTTCAATTACCGCTTTCGGCTGGCACTCCGGGTAACGGTTCAGGGATTGCTGTGTGAGGTCGAACGCGACAGCCGTCGGGAATTCGTTCGCATTCAGCCAGACGTCGCCTTTACCACCAAGACGGCGGGCCGACTGGTACGGCGTCAGTTCACGCACATTTTTGCGCGCCAGTTCTTCGATGCTCATGCTTGCTCCTTCAGCGCATTGACGCGCAGGGTGACGGCGTTTTTGTGAGCGGTCAGGCGTTCGGCCGCCGCCAGCGTTTCAATGGTGCTTGCCAACGCGGCAAAACCCTCACGGGAAAGCTCCTGGACCGTCATGCGCTTCTGGAAATCCGCCAGACCCAGGCTGGAGCAGGTGGCGGTGTAACCATAGGTCGGCAACACATGGTTGGTGCCGGACGCGTAATCGCCGGCGGATTCTGGTGACCAGTCTCCCAGGAACACGGAACCGGCGCTGGTGATGCTCTCTACAAGTGAACGGGCGTCGCGGGTTTGAATAATCAGGTGCTCCGGACCGTACTGATTCGAGATAGCGACGCACTGAGCCAGATCTCGCGCCACAATCAGACGGCTGGCGGACAGCGCCTGGCGCGCCGTTTCCGCGCGCGGCAGATCGGCCAGCTGACGCTCAACGGCTTGCGCCACGCGGGTCGCCATTGTGCTGTCCGGCGTCAACAGGATCACCTGTGAGTCCGGGCCGTGTTCGGCTTGCGACAGTAAATCGGAGGCGACAAAATCCGGTGTTGCACCGCTATCGGCAATCACCAGAACTTCCGAAGGGCCGGCGGGCATATCAATGGCCGCGCCATCCAGACGCTGACTGACCTGGCGCTTCGCTTCGGTAACGTAGGCGTTGCCCGGTCCAAAGATTTTATCGACTTTGGGGACGGAGTCGGTACCAAAGGCCAGCGCCGCAATCGCCTGCGCGCCGCCCACTTTAAAGATCTCCTGCACACCGCAGAGCTGCGCAGCATAGAGAATTTCGTCGGCAATCGGCGGTGGTGAGCAGAGCACCACTTTCTGGCAACCGGCAATACGTGCCGGGGTCGCGAGCATCAATACTGTCGAAAACAGCGGGGCGGAACCGCCAGGAATATAAAGACCAACCGACGCAATCGGACGAGTGACCTGCTGGCAACGCACGCCGGGCAGGGTTTCCACATCCACCGTTTGCAGTTTTTGCGCATTGTGGAAGGTGTCGATATTTTTCACGGCCACGGCCATGGCCTGTTTGATATCGTCGCCCAGGCGAGCGCTGGCGGCACGGATCTCATCATCGGTGACTTTCAACGCGTCAACCTGCGTTTTGTCGAATTTTGCGCTGTATTCACGCAGCGCATCATCGCCGCGTGCTTTAACGGTGTCGAGGATCTCCACCACCGTGCGGGTAATGCTGTCAGACGCGGAGATCGCCGGGCGCATTAATAAGGCGCGCTGCTGCTCTTCGCTACTGCTGTTCCAGTCGATTACGGTATTGAAGCTCATGGCGTTACTCCATCATCTTCTCAATCGGCAGCACCAGAATGGAGCTTGCGCCCAACGCTTTCAGTTTTTCCATGGTTTCCCAGAACAGGGTTTCGCTGCTCACCATGTGCATCGCCACACGCTGCTGATCGCCCGCCAGCGGCAGAATCGTCGGGCGTTCAGCGCCTGGCAGCAGGGCGATCACCTCTTCCAGACGTTCACTCGGTGCATGCATCATGATGTATTTAGATTCGCGCGCCTGAATCACGCCCTGGATGCGGGTCAGCAGTTTGTCGATCAGTTGTTGTTTGGCATTCATCATTTCGCCATCACGCTGGATCAGGCAGGCTTTGGAACGGTAAATCACTTCCACTTCGCGCAGGCCGTTGGCTTCAAGCGTGGCGCCAGTGGAAACCAGATCGCAAATCGCGTCGGCCAGACCCGCGCGCGGGGCCACTTCGACGGAGCCATTCAGCAGACAGGATTTAAAGGAGACGCCTTTCTGATCCAGATAGCGTTTCAGCAGGTGCGGGTAAGAGGTGGCGATGCGTTTGCCGTCCAGCGCCGCCGGGCCGCTCCAACTTTCATCAGCGGGGGTAGCCAGCGACAGGCGGCAGCCACCAAAATCAAGACGACGCAGCGTGAAGTAGCGAGGGTCTTCGCCTTGCGCACGGCGGTTCAGCAGTTCCTCTTCCAGTACGTTTTCGCCAATGATCCCCAGATCAACAACGCCGTCCATCACCAGACCCGGGATGTCGTCATCGCGTACGCGCAGAATATCAATCGGCATGTTTTCGGCCAGGGCGATCAATCGTTGTGTATGCAGATTGATCTTGATGCCGCAGCGGGCCAGCAATTCGCGTGAGTCTTCACTCAGGCGACCGGATTTCTGAATAGCTATGCGTAAACGCGAGTTATCTAACATTCTGTTGTCCTCTTTATCCTGCTGAATTTGGTTCAAAAAAAAGCCCCCAGAAGAAGATCTTCCGGGGGCTTTCTCTGCGTTCATGCACCACTGGAAGATCTGAATGTCTTCCAGCACACATCGCCTGAAAGACTAGTCAGGATGATGGTGATGGTGGTGGTGTTTAAATTGAACGCGTGTCATAAAATTCTCGATGAATGCTTATTCATATGTTGTCGTTTAACCTAAACCACTTTGGTCGGCAAAGGCAAGGCCTTTTTTTATCTTTAAATCATTTCATATACGCTCTATGAATTGTCAGTTATCCCTGGCTGGCGTAGCCTTGAAAGGTGGAAGCAAGAGAACAGGGGGGCACATGAAAAAGGTCGCGATTATTGGTCTGGGGTGGCTGGGTATGCCGTTAGCGTTGTCATTAACGGCGCGCGGTTGGCGAGTCACTGGCAGTAAAACTCGCCAGGATGGCGTGGAAGCGGCCCGCATGTGCGGGATCGAAAGCTATGTGCTGAATCTCACTCCCGATCTGGTCTGCGAACCAGATGACCTCGATGCGCTGATGAGTGTGGATGCGCTGGTCATCACGTTACCCGCGCGTCGTAGCGGGCCTGGCGAGGAGTTCTACCTGCAGGCAATGCAGGAGATTGTAGACAGTGCGCTGGCGTACCGCATTCCGCGGATTATTTTCACCAGTTCCACCTCTGTGTATGGCGATGTTTCCGGTGTGGTGAAAGAGAACTCGCCGCGCAATCCGGTCACTGCCAGCGGACGCACGCTGAAAGAGCTGGAAGACTGGCTGCATAATCTGCCTGGCACGTCGGTGGATATTCTTCGGCTGGCGGGGCTGGTTGGCCCGGCCCGGCATCCTGGCCGCTTTTTTGCCGGGAAAACCGCACCGGACGGTGATCACGGCGTTAACCTGGTGCATCTGGAAGATGTCATTGCGGCGATTACACTGCTGCTGCAATCGCCAAAAGGCGGCCATATTTATAATCTCTGCGCCCCGGAGCACCCGACACGCGCGACGTTCTATCCGGCAATGGCGCGTCAGCTTGGCGTGACGCCGCCGCAATTTACCGCTTCCCACAGTAAGGAGAAAGGTAAACTGGTGGATGGCAGCCGTATCTGTCATGAACTGGGGTTTGAGTACCTCTATCCGGATCCGTTGCAGATGCCGCTGGAATCAATTTTTTAACAAATAATGCTATTGTTGTGGCGAATCATTCAGCGATAGTCTACAAATCATACGGTTAGCGATGATAAATGAGTGAGTTACGTCTCACCGTATTGTCATCACGCTCCAATCTGGTGCAAAATATGTCGCTGCAAAAATGAAGAGATTAACCGACGCCAAACACGTCGGTTATTTTTTTGCAGGCAAAACGTCATTCAATAAAAGAGGCCGGGCTTCGTACCGGATAGATACACATTTAAAAACCGACAGTCGTTGTCGCTGAGGAAAGAACGAAAATGGGGCAATTATCTGCTTTTGCGCCGGCTCTCGCCGTACAGGGGGAAAGCCATGACGCATAACGTTACTCCAAAAACCTCTCGCGTGGAATTACGTAAGACCCTTACGCTGATTCCGGTTGTAATGATGGGCCTGGCCTATATGCAGCCGATGACGCTGTTCGATACGTTTGGTATCGTCTCTGGCCTGACCGATGGCCACGTGGCGACCGCGTATGCGTTTGCGCTTATCGCTATCCTCTTTACTGCGTTGAGCTACGGTAAGCTGGTGCGCCGCTTCCCGTCGGCGGGCTCCGCGTATACCTATGCGCAGAAATCTATCTCCCCGGCAGTGGGCTTTATGGTGGGCTGGTCATCGCTGCTAGACTATCTGTTCATGCCGATGATCAACATCCTGCTGGCCAAAATTTACTTCGAAGCGCTGGTACCTTCCGTTCCGTCGTGGCTGTTCGTGGTTGCGCTGGTGGCCTTTATGACCATCTCCAACCTGCGCAGCATCAAGACCGTCGCAAACTTCAACACCCTGATCGTGATTTTGCAGATGGGGATTGTTGCGGTGATCGTTGGCCTGATTATCTACGGCGTGTCGCACGGTGAAGGTTCGGGTACGCTGGTAAGCTCACGCCCATTCTGGTCTGAGGGTGCACATGTTGTGCCGATGATCACCGGCGCGACGATTCTGTGCTTCTCGTTCCTGGGCTTCGATGGCATCTCCTCTCTTTCTGAAGAGACGAAAGATGCAGAACGCGTGATCCCACGCGCCATCTTCCTGACTGCACTGCTCGGTGGGGTGGTCTTTATCGCAGCGTCTTACTTCCTGCAACTCTACTTCCCGGATATCTCCCGTTTTAAAAATCCGGACGCATCCCAGCCGGAAATCATGTTGTACGTTGCCGGTAAAACCTTCCAGTGGGGCGTGCTGATTTTCTCCAGCGTGACCGTACTGGCATCCGGTATGGCGGCGCATGCGGGCGTTTCCCGTCTGATGTATGTGATGGGCCGTGATGGTGTTTTCCCGACCCGTTTCTTCGGCTATGTGCATCCGAAATGGCGCACACCGGCGTGGAACGTGCTGCTGGTTGGCGCTATCGCGCTGCTGGCGATCCGTTTCGACCTGGTCACTGCAACGGCGCTGATTAACTTCGGTGCACTGGTGGCGTTCACCTTCGTTAACCTGTCGGTGATCTCCCAGTTCTGGATCCGCGAAAAACGCAACAAAACGCTGAAAGAGCACTTCAACTACCTGGTGCTGCCGGTCTGCGGCGCGCTGACCGTTGGGGCGCTGTGGGTGAACCTGGAGCAGAGCTCGATGATCCTTGGCCTTATCTGGGGTGGGATCGGGCTGGTTTATCTGGCTTGCGTAACCCGCAGCTTCCGTAATCCGGTGCCGCAGTACGAAGATATCGTGCAGTAACGTTTACGCTGCAGCACATAAAAAACCGGAGGTCATGCCTCCGGTTTTTTTATGCCTGTCAGTCAGGGAACGCGTCTCACACGATCTCTTCGGCATACTGCCATAGCGCTTTCAGCAGCGCCTGTTTTTCGCTGTCGCCATCGTGCTGCTGGAACAGTGCTTGTAGCTGGTCGGCGTACTGTTGAAGGTACTCAGGGGTAAAGACATTGCGACGGTGCTGAAGCCAGCGCTGCTGCTCGTTTTCATCCAGCGTACCAGGGAAATTACGTGCACGGTAGTTAAACAGCAACTTCTCAATACGGCTGTCGGCAAAGGTGATATCCAGAGCGGGCAAATTGCGCGGCTCGGTTTCCAGCAGAATTTTCATTGCCGCGCGATCGGCGTCGCTGAAAAAGCCGTTGTAGATCTGCGCATCAACATTCTCTGAGGGCGTGAAAGGCTCGGCCTCGGCGAAAATCGCCACCACTTTTTCCCGCACCTGCGGGTTATCGCGCAGGTGTTGTAGATTATCGAGGCACTGCTGGCGGTTGATGCCCAGCCGTTCCGCATCCTGAGGGCGCAATGTATTGGCCTGTGCCAGGACCGGGCACTTGTTCAGATGCACCAGTTTCACCGGCACGGCGGCGTTATCGCCCAGGTCGGCTTTCGGGGTGTAGAGCCGCTCGCGCAGCGCATCGGCATCCAGCGTCAGTAACGGCGACATATCGCCCGCCAGGTCGACCATAATCACCGCATTCCGGTTTTCCGGGTGCCAGGCCAGCGGCGCAACCCAACTGGTATTGCCGCGCCACGCGCCAAACATGCCAGAGACGTGCACCAGCGGCTTCATTTGCGGCACATCAATCAGCGCCGCCAGCTTCTGCTTGTTGCGGTGGCTGAACAGATAATCAAATAACTTCGGCTGTTTCGCTTTGACCAACTGCGCCATGGCAATGGTGGCATAGACGTCGGCCATCGCATCATGCGCGTTGCTGTGTTCGATGCCGTTGGCTTTGGTCAGGTGTTCAAGGCGAAAGCTCGGCAGGCCATCCTCATTTTCCGGCCAGACAATGCCGTCCGGGCGCAGCGCGTAACAGGCGCGCATCGCATCCAGCAAGTCCCAACGCGAGTTGTTGTTCTGCCAGCTCCATGCATAGGGATCGTAGAAGTTGCGATAGAAGATATTGCGCGTGACCTCATCGTCAAAGCGCACATTGTTGTAACCGAGCACGCAGGTTTTCGGCACGGTAAACAGGTCATGAATGCGTTTGGCAAAAGCGGCTTCATTGTCGCCTCTGGCGCGGGCTATCTGCGGAGTGATACCGGTTATTAGTACCGCTTCCGGCTGCGGCAGATAGTCGTCGGCGGGTTTACAATAGAACACCTCCGGCTCGCCGATAATGTTGAAATCCGCATCGGTGCGGATGGCGGCGAACTGCGCCGGGCGATCCAGCGCCGGGCTGGTGCCGAACGTTTCGTAGTCGTGAAAGAGAAAAGTGGGTGTTGCGGTGGAATCAGACACCAGAAGCTCATCCTGTCAGTAAATATGCCGTCTATGGTAAACCATCCCGCGCAGTGTGCCGAAGAAAAACCCGCGTGGATTCCGTGCAGCTTCGCAAAAACAGGGGGTTATATCAGATGTGTGTCACATTTTATTGCAATTTAAACAGGTAACGACACACGAAGTTCCGTAAAAAGAACGGCGATTTTAGATGCTTATGAGGATATTTCATTGAAACGCCGTTTGTTTGCTGCTTCTTTGCTGGCGCTCTGTGTAAACAGCGCCCTGGCCGACGACTTACCTTTTGCCCCGCAGCCTCCGGCGATTCAGGCCGGTTCCTGGGTATTGATGGACTACACCACCGGGCAAATCTTAACGGCGGGCAATGAACATCAGCAGCGTAACCCGGCGAGTTTGACCAAATTGATGACCGGTTACGTGGTGGATCGCGCGATTGATAGCCACCGCATCAGCGCTGACGATGTTGTCACCGTAGGCCATGATGCTTGGGCAAAAGGCAACCCGGTGTTTGACGGATCCTCCTTGATGTTCCTGAAACCCGGTGACCGCCTGACGGTGCGCGACCTGAGCCGTGGTCTGATTGTGGATTCCGGCAACGATGCTTGTGTGGCGCTGGCGGATCATGTTGCGGGCGGTCAGTCGCAGTTCGTGACCATGATGAATGAGTACGTACAGAAGCTGAACCTGCGCGACACCCACTTTGAAACCGTACATGGATTGGATGCCCCAGGCCAGCACAGTTCGGCCTACGATCTGGCGGTGCTCTCGCGCGCCATCATTCACGGTGAGCCAGATTTTTATCATATGTACAGTGAAAAAAGTCTGACCTGGAATGGCATCACGCAGCAAAACCGCAATGGTCTGTTGTGGGATAAAACGCTGAATGTTGATGGTCTGAAGACCGGGCATACCTCCGGGGCGGGGTTTAATCTGATTGCTTCCAGCACTGATGGCGAGCGCCGTTTAATTGCGGTGATCATGGGTGCCGATAGCCCGAAAGGGCGTGAAGATCAGGCGCGCAAGCTGCTGCACTGGGGCCAGCAAAATTTCGACACTGTCGAAGTACTACGTAATGGCAAGAAAGTGGGTAGCGAACGGGTCTGGTACGGCGATAAAGAGCAGGTGGATGTTGGCACCGATCAGGATTTCTGGATGGTGTTGCCAAAAGCGGAACTGGCAAACATCAAAGCCAAATACGTGCTGGACAAGAAAGAGCTGGATGCTCCGCTGGCAGCACACCAGCGGGTAGGGGAGATCCAGCTTTACGACCGGGACCAGGTGGTGGCCCACTGGCCGTTGGTGACGCTGGATAGCGTCGGCAAAGGCGGCTGGTTCTCCCGTTTAAGCGATTACCTGCACCATAAATCCTGACGTCGTGGTGGCCGGATCGCAAGGGTGCGAGTCGGCTCGCATAATTACGCTGGCCTGCATGGCGCTCCTTTCTGGATTAGCTATACTGTATGTCTAAACAGTAATGGTGAGGGAGTCAGCATGGGCTACAACGTTAAGCAGCTTGAAAAACGCCGTATCGCCGGTTTCCATCTGGTGGGACCGTGGGATGAGAAAGTTAAGCAGGGTTTTCAACAGTTGTTAATGTGGGTGGAAAATAATCAGATTCAGCCGCTGGAATGGGTGTGCGTCTATTACGATAACCCGGACGAGGTGCCGCCGGAAAAACTGCGCTGCGACGTGGCCATTACTGTCGACAGTGCGTTCAAGATTCCAGCCAATAGCGAAGGGGTGATCACCACTGACATCCCAGGTGGGCAGTATGCGGTCGCACATGCCCGCGTCTACAACGAAGAGTTTGAACAGTGCTGGGATCGGTTTTTCGATGAGTTACTGAGCGACCAGTCGTTGCAGATTGCGGCCGGACCCTGTTTTGAAGTCTATCAAAACGACGGGCAAAGCGACGGGTACTGGGACATTGATATGCATATCCCGGTGGAGCCGAAAGTACTTTAAGCGGTTATGTGGTGAAAAAGAGGCGGTAGCGTGTGCTTACCTGCCTCTTTTTTGTTTTAAAGAGTGACTTCCGCCACAGAAATATCGCTACAATTGCGCCTTCGTCGTTTGAATGTGGAGAGCGGCTGTGCGTCGCGACAAATCACTTAGCCCGTTTGAAATTCGTCTCTATCGCCACTATCGCATCGTACACGGTGCGCGCGTGACGCTGGCGTTTATCCTGACGTTTCTGATAATCCGGCTGTTGAACGTACCGGAAGGGACCTGGCCACTCATTACGCTGGTGGTGCTGATGGGGCCGATCTCCTTTTGGGGCAACGTGGTGCCGCGTGCCTTTGAGCGCATCGGCGGTACTATCTTTGGCGCGGCGTTGGGGTTGATTGCCCTCAAGCTGGAACTGATTTCTTTGCCGCTGATGCTGCTGTGGTGCGCGGCGGCGATGTTTCTCTGCGGCTGGCTGGCGCTGGGTAAAAAACCGTATCAGGCCTTGTTGATAGGCATTACGCTGTCGGTGGTGGTCGGCGCGCCAGCCGGGGATATGCACACGGCACTCTGGCGCAGCGGTGATGTGATCATCGGTTCACTGCTGGCTATGTTGTTTACCGGTATCTGGCCGCAGCGCGCGTTTTTGCACTGGCGGATCCAGATGGCGGGTTTTGTCACCGCGTTTAACCGCGTCTACCAGGCGGGGTTTTCCCGCAACCTGGTGGAGCGTCCACGGCTGGAAAAACATCTGCAAAAGATTCTCAGCGACGTGGTGAAAATGCGGGGCCTGATAACCCCGGCCTGCAAAGAGACGCACATTCAGAAAGCGATTTTCGAAGCTATCCAGACCGTCAGCCGCAATATGGTGTGCATGCTGGAGCTGCAAATTAATGCGCACTGGAGCTCACGCGCCAGCCATTTTGTGATGATCAATGCCAACACTTTACGGGAAACACAACAGATGACGCAGCAGACGCTGCTGACCATCGCCCATGCGTTGTACGAAGGCAACCCGCAACCGGTGCTGGCGAATACGGAAAAACTGAATGAGATTGTCGCAGAGCTTCGGCAATTAAGTGGTGAGCATCAGGGGGACGCTGTCGCGGAAACGTCTATCCACGGTTATGTCTGGTTGAGCATGGAACTGGCGCGCCAGCTGGAATTACTGTCGCATTTGATCTGTCGGGCGTTGCGTAAATAAGCGGCAGATAACCACTTGCCACTGTCAGGTTGTTTCGATTCAGCTACATTTGAGGTTATGATAGGGAAAAGGAAAAATCATTGTCAGATGCAATGGCTTTGGGTTAGGTTTGCCTCCATGCCGTTGCTTTAACGAATCCGAATCTCACATAATCAGGGGTGTAAAAATGGAAACGAGTAAGCCTTCATTCCAGGATGTTCTGGAGTTTGTGCGTCTGTTCCGCCGCAAGAATAAACTGCAACGCGAAATTCAGGACGTTGAGAAGAAGATCCGTGATAACCAGAAGCGCGTACTGCTGCTGGACAACCTCAGCGACTATATCAAGCCGGGCATGAGCGTTGAAGCCATCCAGGGCATCATTGCCAGCATGAAGACCGACTATGAAGATCGCGTTGATGACTACATCATCAAAAACGCCGAGCTGTCGAAAGAGCGTCGTGACATCTCCAAAAAACTCAAAACCATGGGCGAACTGAAGCCGGTTGACGCCAAAACGGAATAATCTCTTCAGCGGTGAGAGGTTCGCCTCTCGCCGTCCTGCCGGATGCCCCCGGCAACCATTTTCAGCAAATGATTTTGCGGCCAGTGCGCCAGCAACTTCAGGGTATTTAACCTCTCCCGAACCTCATCCACATCGTGCCGTGCACTGTCGAGCAACAGCCCGACCACGCTGCCGCTGTGAGCCACATTCAGACCGTATAACCCGTAGCGCTCCACGACCTCCAGTAGCGTGTTGAACGCGGGTTTCGGTAATAATGCCTGGCTGGCAATGGCGCTGAGCGTGGTGGCTTCGCCGAGCAGCGAAGGGTCGTTGCGCTGGCACGCCTGTTGTAATTTTTGCCACGCCAGATCCAGCGTTCTGGCGTTATCCTGCAAAATCTGCTGGCGCGGGAGACGGTGATAATCCGCGGTGGTCAGTGTTAACGGGCTTTCGAGCACCAGTACTTCCATTTGCGGCAGGCCATTGCAGGCAATGTGTGTTTGCGCGTCATGATGGTCGAACAATGTCAGTGCGGAAAAGAGGGTACTGTCGGTAGGCTCCAGCGCCACACACAGTTTTGCCAGCGTCGGCTCATCCAGTGGCTGGTCAAGGTGGCAAGCGGCGGCAACAGCAGTGGCGGCAATGTCGGCGGTACTGCTGGCCATGCCTTTGGCGACGGGAATGGTGGAGCGGCAGTCAATGCGCAGCGTGTGCGTCAGGCTTGCCGGTAACCGCCAGTGCTCAAGCAGCAGCCGAATCATGGCGCGGGTAAGCGGGCGCTCATCCGGCAGCGGTGCGCCGTAGGTCACCTCCACACTGCTGTACCAATCCACCGGGCAGGACACCAGTTTTTCGCTGCCCAGGATCCAGCCCTGGATAAGTTCACCGCAGGATGCGGGACAGTGTGCCTGCGCCACAGCGCTGCTCCTTTAAATCGAAAGCCCGGATAGTGTCATTTTGGCCCGGCGAACGCCAGAGATTCCCGCTATGACACCACTTCTCCCATCACAATCAACGCCGGAGCGTGACAACCGACTGCTTCACTCGCATTTGGCAGGTATCTGGCCACTCCGTGAAAGCGGGAAGCATCATCGCGGTGCATCACCGTAATGCATGCGGCGGAGCATCGCCAGTATTGCGCGCAATTTAGACATTTCTCAAGCCGGCTATTTTAGCCAGGTTTTCCGCCAGACTTATCCGGTTACGCCGCAAGCCTTCCGTTTGCAGAATAATGCAAACTATGACGGGAATGAATTTTCCGATAACACTATTTTGCTATTCGAATATGGCGTAATACCCATTTGAATCAAGGCTGTATAAGGCTTTAATCAACGGGGTGCGCAATACATTGTTATAGCGCAACAAATTATTGTCTCCGCCCCGATACACTGAATCAGTTTTTATTTCCCTGCTTCGATATAGTGCATTCAGGGACAACATTGCGGTGACAATTTCACACCGTGATGAATAATCCATCCGGTTACGCCGCACGTTGTTGCGGCAGGGAAGGGGGTGAAAATCCCCCGCAGCCCCCGCTGCTGTGATGCTGACAACCCCGTAATCACCACTGATCGCAGGATCGGGAAGGACGGGCGAGGATGACGCTAAGCCAGAAGACCGACCGGATGGGCAGTTATCAACAACTTCGGTGGGAAGTGGGTTGCTCAGAAGCGTACAGTCGACAGACTGGGCAGACGCGCGTCCTGACCCCACCTTTCCCACCCGCAACGGGGCTTCAGGAATGTCAGACAGGCGCAGCGCCTTTATCCTTGCCGGCACGGGCAGTGGCTGTGGGAAAACCACTGTCACGCTCGGGTTGCTCACCGTTTTGCAGCGCCTCGGCCTGCGCGTGCAGCCTTTTAAAGTCGGCCCGGACTATATTGACACCGCCTGGCACAGCGCCGTAACCGGCATTCCGTCCCGCAACCTCGACAGCTTTATGCTGCCGGAACCCACGCTTAATGCTCTGTTTACACAGCATTTGCTCGCCGCTGATATTGCCGTTATCGAAGGCGTAATGGGGCTCTACGATGGCTACGGCACTGACCCTCACTATTGCAGCAGCGCCGGGCTGGCGAAACAGCTTGGCGTGCCGGTGATCCTGCTGGTAGACGGCAAATCGGTCTCCACATCAATTGCCGCCACGGTGATGGGCTTTTGCCATTTCGACCCGCAATTACCGATTGCCGGCGTGATTGTTAACCGCGTCAATAGCGACAGCCATTATCAGCTGCTTAAACAGGCCATCGAACATTTCTGCGCGGTGCCGGTGCTGGGGTATGTGCCGACCGTGCCGGGTGTGGCGCTGCCAGAACGCCATCTTGGGCTGGTCACTGCCCGTGAATCCATCGTGGATGCGCAGCCGTGGCGCGACTTTGCCGACCGCCTGGCGCAGACCGTGGATATCCATCGGTTGCTCGCCCTGAGTGCCATTACCCATCTGCCGGACGGCGATATACCTCCTCTGGAGCAGGAACAGGCCGGGGCCGGGTTGACGCTGGCGCTGGCGGACGACGAAGCCTTCAACTTTTACTACCCTGATAACCTGCTGCTGCTGGAACGCGCTGGCGTTCGTATTGTGCGTTTCAGCCCACTGCATGACTGCACATTGCCCGCGTGCCAGATGGTGTGGCTGGGCGGGGGATACCCGGAGTTGCATGCGCGTGCATTGTCAGCCAATCAGCCGATGCGTGACGCCATTCGGGCCGCCCACCAGCGCGGCGTGGCAATCTACGCCGAATGTGGTGGCCTGATGTACCTCGGTACCACACTGTGTGATGCGGACGGCCACCATTGGCCGATGGCTGATGTCATTCCCGGTCATAGCGTAATGGGCACACGGCTGACGCGCTTTGGTTACTGTGAGGCCCGCGCCACGCAACAGACGCTACTCGCGGCATCGGGCGAGATCTTGAGGGGGCACGAATTCCATTACTCCGACTTTACTCCGCAGCATGCTGCCGTGCTGGATTGCTACAAAACCCGCGATGGTGAGGTAGTGAAACACTGGCAGGGGGGCTGGCAGGTGGGAAATACCTTCGCCAGCTATCTGCATCTGCATTTCGGGCAACGTCCGCAGATGCTCAACCACTGGTTTCAGGCAGCAAGGAGGGCCTTATGACGTTACTGGCATGGTGTGCGGCGTTTCTCCTCGATCGTCTGCTTGGCGATCCGCCGCACTGGCCGCACCCGGTACGCTGGATTGGTGCGCTGATTACGCACATCCAGCGCGTGGTGCGGCGACGGTGTCACAGTGATACCGCATTGCGCGTTGGCGGTGGTGTGATGTGGTTGCTGGTCGTGGGCATCACCTGGGCGGTGAGCTGGGGCGTGCTGGCGTTGGCGACGACTATCCATCCTTGGTTTGGCTGGTGTGTGCAGGTGTGGATCATCTACACCACGCTGGCGACGCGCTGCCTGGCAGATATGGCGCGGGAGGTGGAAAACGCGCTGCGCCGTGGCTCGCTCAGCGACAGCCGCGAAAAATTGTCATGGATTGTCGGGCGCGACACGGCGCACCTGCAACCGCCGCAGATCACCCGCGCCGTGGTGGAGACCGTGGCGGAAAACACCGTAGATGGCGTGATTGCGCCGCTGTTCTTCTTACTGATCGGCGGCGCGCCGCTGGCCATGGCCTATAAAGCGGTGAATACGCTGGACTCGATGGTTGGCTACAAACATGAAAAATACCGTGCCATAGGCATGGTCAGCGCCCGGCTGGACGATGTGGCGAACTTCATTCCGGCACGGCTGAGCTGGTTACTGTTGAGCGCAGCGACCCTGTTATGCGGTCACCACGCCCGCAACGCATTTCGTATCGGTTTTCGCGATCGACGTCATCACAGCAGCCCTAACTGCGCGTGGCCGGAAGGTACCGTGGCCGGGGCGCTGGGTGTTCGTCTTGGCGGGCCGAATGGCTACTTCGGCGAACGCGTCGAAAAACCCTGGATTGGTGATGAACACCGCGCCATTGAAGTGGATGACATTCCACGAACCATTGGCCTGATGTGGGTGGCCTCCACGCTGGCGCTGGCGTTGTTTGCGCTGACGCATTACCTACTGGCGGGAGCCTGAGGATGGAAAAAATGGATTACCTGCAGCAACCGCAGGCTATTGAAGCCAAAAGCTTTGTCATTATCGGCGAGATCATTCATGACACCCGTCCTGATTACCGTTTTGCCAGCCCGCTGCATGAAGCGGTGATCAAACGGGTCATTCACACCACCGCCGATTTCGAATGGCTGGATATTCTGCACTTCTCCCCGGATGCGCTGGACAGGTTGTGTACGGCGATTCAATGCGGTTGCTCCCTCTATACCGATACCACCATGGCACTCTCCGGTATCAATAAAACGCTGCTGGCGCAGTTTGGCAGCGAAGTGCGTTGTTATATCTCCGACCCCCGAGTGGTGCGCAGAGCCAAAGCGGACGGCATCACCCGTTCTATGGCGGCGGTGGATCTGGCCCTGGGTGACGCGGGGGAAAAAATCTTTGTCTTTGGCAATGCGCCCACCGCGCTGTTTCGTCTGCTCGAACATAAGGCACAGGTGAGTGGCGTCGTGGGCGTGCCGGTCGGTTTTGTGGGGGCGGAAGAGTCAAAAGAGGCGCTGGTGGAAAGCGGTTTACCGGCGATTGCCGCCCGTGGTCGCAAAGGGGGCAGCAACGTCGCCGCTGCCATTATCAATGCATTGCTCTACAGCCTGCGGGAGGCGCAATGAGTGAGCCAGCCTTTGACGACCCGGTGTGGCATAACGGCAAAGCGCTACGCAAAGGTTACACCACCGGCTCCTGCGCGACGGCGGCGGCAAAAGTCGCCGCACTGATGGTGCTGCGCCAACACATCATTCACCAGGTGTCGATTGTCACGCCCTCCGGCGTCACGCTGCGTCTCAACGTGGAATCACCGCATATTGAGGGGCAACAGGCGATGGCCGCTATCCGCAAAGACGGGGGCGATGATGTGGACGCGACGCACGGCATGCTGATTTTTGCCCGCGTGACGGTAAACGACAGCGGCAACATTACGCTGCGCGGTGGCGAAGGCGTGGGTAGGGTAACCCGTAAAGGCATTGGCCTTGCGGTGGGCGAAGCGGCGATCAATCGCACGCCGCGGCAGACCATTGAGGCCGCTGTGCGTGAAGTGATTGGCCCGACGCGCGGCGCGGAGGTGGAAATTTTCGCCCCGGAAGGGGAAGCGCGGGCGAAGAAAACCTACAACGGGCGGCTTGGCATCCTTGGCGGTATTTCGATTATTGGCACCACTGGCATCGTGACGCCGATGTCCGAAGAGAGCTGGAAACGTTCGCTGTCGCTGGAGCTGGAGCAAAAACGTGCGGGCGGGATGGAGCGGGTGATCCTCGTTCCTGGCAACCACGGCGAGCGTTTCGTTCGCGAACAACTGGGCGTCTCCGGCGAGCATGTTGTGACGATGAGTAACTTCGTGGGCTACATGATTGAAGAAGCGGTGCGCATGGGCTACCGGCAGATTGTGCTGGTGGGTCACCCTGGCAAGCTGGTGAAAATCGCCGCCGGTATCTTTCATACCCACAGCCATATTGCCGATGCGCGTATGGAAACCCTGGTCGCGCACTTGGCGTTGCTTGGTGCGCCGCACGCGTTGCTGCTGGCGGTCAGCGACTGCGATACCACCGAAGCAGCGATGGAGCACATCGACGCCGCCGGGTTTAACCATCTCTACGACCATCTTGCGCGGCGGATTTGCCAGCGTATTGAGCAGATGCTGCGCTTTACGCAAACCCCACCGCAGTGCGACGCCATTTTATTCTCTTTTGAAAACAAAATACTGGGCGCTAACCGCTCGCCAGAGGCGATTGCCCGGGAGCTGCAATGCTGACGGTAGCCGGTATGGGGCCGGGCCATCTTGCCCTGATGACGCCGCAGGCGTTAGAGGCCGTGGCGCAGGCGGATGTGCTGGTCGGCGGCAAGCGCCATCTGGCGCAATTTCCGGCATTTGGCGGAGAAGTGCGCGCGCTGGATAGCGATATCCCCGCGCTGCTTGCCTGGCTGGAGCAACAGACAGCGCGACGGGTGGTGGTGCTGGCCTCCGGCGATCCGCTGTTTTACGGCATCGGTACCCGGCTGGTCGCGCACTTTGGCATTGCGCAGTTACAGATTATCCCCGGCATCAGCGCCGCGCAGTACCTTTGCTCGCGCACCGGGATCGATATGAACGACATCTGGCTGACCAGCAGCCACGGGCGTGAGGTGGATTTTGATCGGCTTGCCCGCGAACCCAAAGTGGCGATGGTCACCGACGCGCGCTGTGGTCCGAAAGTCATTGCCGATGCGCTTATCGCCCGTGGTGCCGCCGATCGTTGGCTGGTGATTGGCGAAAATCTTGGCATGGACAACGAACGTATCCAGTGGTTACGGCCAGCGGATGTTCACGCGCAATACGAGATGAATGTGGTGGTGATCCTCAATGAAAGATGAGCTGTTTATTCGCGGTGAAAAGGTGCCGATGACCAAAGAGGCGGTGCGTGCGCTGGCGCTGTCAAAGCTGGATCTACAACAGGCGCGCCACCTGATCGATATAGGCGCGGGAACCGGCAGCGTCAGTATTGAAGCGGCGCTCACTCATCCACAGTTGCGGGTGACCGCCATTGAGCGCAGCCCGGCAGCGCTTGGGCTGCTGGAAGAGAACTGCCTGCATTTTGGCTGCCGCAACATTGCCATTGTTTCCGGAGTCGCACCGTTGTTTGTTGAACAACCGGCAGACGCCGTGTTTATGGGCGGCAGCGGCGGCAACCTGACGCAACTGATTGACTGGTCGCTGGCGCAACTGAATCCCGGAGGCCGACTGGTGATGACCTTTATCCTGCAGGAAAACCTCAACACTGCACTGTCGCACCTTGCCGCCCGCCATGTAACCGCGCTGGAGTGCCAGCAGATCCAAGTCTCCCGGCTCACCGGGCTTGGCAGTGGTCACTACTTCAAACCGAATAATCCCGTTTATTTGATTTCCTGCGAAAAGGAGAAACACCATGGCTGAGACCGTGGAGGCGCATACCGTCTGGTTTGTTGGCGCGGGGCCGGGCGATAAGGAACTGATTACGCTCAAAGGCTACCGGTTGTTGCAACAGGCGCAGGTGGTGATTTACGCCGGGTCGTTGATCAACACCGAACTGCTGGATTATTGCCCGGCGGATGCCGAGTGCTATGACAGCGCTGAACTGCACCTTGAGCAGATTATCGATCTGATGGAAGCCGGGGTTAAAGCCGGAAAAGTGGTGGTGCGGCTGCAAACCGGCGATGTTTCGCTGTATGGCTCAGTGCGCGAGCAGGGGGAAGTGTTAACCCGCCGTGGTATCCGCTGGCAGGTGGTCCCGGGCGTCAGTGCGTTTTTGGGCGCGGCGGCGGAATTGGGGGTGGAGTACACCGTGCCGGAGGTGTCGCAGAGCCTGATCATCACCCGCCTGGAAGGGCGTACGCCGGTGCCGCCACGCGAACAGCTGGAGTCGTTCGCCACTCATCAGACCTCCATGGCGATTTACCTCTCCGTACAACGCATTCACCGCGTGGCGGAGCGATTGATCGAAGGCGGCTATCCAAACACTACGCCTGTCGCCGTTATTTACAAAGCGACATGGCCGGAGAGCCAGACCGTACGCGGCACGCTGGCCGATATCGGCGACAAGGTACGCGAGGCCGGGATCCGCAAAACCGCGCTGATCCTCGTGGGCGCGTTTCTGGGGGAGGAGTATCACTACTCCCGGCTCTATGCGGCGGACTTTAGCCATGAATACCGTAAAGCCTGAATCCATTGCGCTGTTTTGCCTGACCCCCGGCGGTATGGCGCTGGCTGAGCGCCTGAAACCGGCGCTGCCGATGACCTGCTTTACCAGTGAGAAGCTGCACAGGGAGGGGTTTGCGCCCTTTGAAGGCGGTTTTGCACAGACCTTGCGTGAGGCGTTCAGCCACTCTTCGGCGGTGATTTTTATTGGCGCGACGGGCATCGCCGTACGCGTTATCGCCCCGCTGGTCAATGACAAGTTTTTTGATCCGGCGGTGATCGTGATTGATGAGCGCGGGCAGCATGTGATCAGCCTGCTTTCCGGGCACTACGGCGGGGCCAATGCGCTGGCGCGCTATCTGGCCGGGGTGCTGGACGCCGATCCGGTGATCACCACCGCCACAGATGTTAACGAACTGGCGGCGCTGGATATGCTGGCAAGCCAGCTTGACGCGCGGATGGATGGCTTCCGCCCGGCGGTAAAGACCATCAACCACATGCTGGTGAGCGGTAAACGCATCGGCCTGTGGTGCGACGCACCAATGCGCGAAGACGTTGCAGGCTGTGATACGCGTGGCTTTATTACGGTGGCGGATCTGGATGCGTTACCGGAGCTGGATGCATTGGTCTGCGTGACGACGCAGGCTGAGTTACCTGCGCTTTCACTACCGGTCTACAAGCTGGTGCCCAGGCGTGTGGTGGCGGGCATTGGCTGTCGGCGGGATACGCCGTTTGCGCTGTTATCGATGTTGTTGCAGCGGCAACTGCATGCACACGCTTTCGATCCGCTTGCGCTACGCGCGGTGGGAAGCATCACGCTTAAACAAGATGAGCAAGGGCTGGTGCAGCTTGCGCAAAGCCTGCATGTGCCGTTTGAAGTGTTCAGCGCTGACATGCTGCGTCAGCACGAACACCATTTTCCCGCCTCCGAATTTGTGCGGCAAACCGCCGGTGTCGGGAGCGTTTCCGGCCCGGCCGCCTGGCTGATGAGCCAGGGGCAACTGGTGGGCGAGACCCTGCGCGAGCAGGGCGTGACTATTACTTTGGGAGTTTCACACTGATGTTAACGGTAATCGGGATTGGCCCTGGCTCACAGGCAATGATGACCATGGAAGCGGTCGAAGCGTTGCAAGCGGCGGACATCGTTGTTGGTTATAAAACCTACACCCATCTGGTGAAAGCCTTTACCGGTGATAAACAGGTGATCAAAACCGGCATGTGCAAAGAGATCGAACGCTGCCAGGCGGCGATTGAACTGGCGCAGGCCGGGCATAACGTGGCGCTGATCAGCAGCGGCGACGCCGGGATATACGGTATGGCCGGGCTGGTGCTGGAGCTGGTCGGCAAACAACAACGGGATGTGGACGTCCGTCTGGTACCGGGTATGACCGCCAGTATCGCTGCCGCCGCATTGCTTGGCGCACCGTTGATGCATGACTTCTGCCATATCAGTCTCAGCGATTTGATGACGCCATGGTCAGTGATTGAAAAGCGTATCGTTGCTGCCGGTGAAGCGGACTTTGTGATCTGTTTCTACAACCCGCGCAGCCGGGGTCGTGAAGGCCACCTGGCACGCGCGTTTGACTTGTTGGCGGCCAGTAAACACGCAGATACCCCGGTTGGTGTGGTGAAATCCGCCGGGCGGAAAAAAGAGGAGAAGTGGCTGACTACGCTGGGCACGATGGACTTTGAACCTGTTGATATGACCAGCCTGGTGATCGTCGGCAACCGCGCCACCTATGTGCAAAACGGGCTGATGATCACCCCGCGAGGCTACAGCCTGTGAAGGCGGGCGACGTGCTGGTGATTGGCGGAACCAGCGATGCGCGGCAGATTTGCCAGCAACTGGACGCGGCGGGTGTGGAGTACACGCTGTCGGTGGCGACGCCAGCCGGGCAACAACTGGCGGGGAATATTCGCGGTCAGGTGCGTTGCGGCCGCATGGAACCGAGCGAGATGGTGGCCTGGTTGCAACAAAATCGCACCCGCTGGGTGATTGATGCCTCTCACCCTTACGCTGATGTGGTAAGCCGCAATATTGCCCATGCCTGTGAACAGGCGCAGGTGTTGTTAAGCCGCTACCAGCGTCCGGAGCAGGTGCCGGATTTAACGCATCCGTTGTTGTTTTATGTTGCCTCGCTGGAAGACGCCTGTGAGAAAGCCCGTGAGCTGGGCGAGCGCATTTTGCTCACCACCGGCAGTAAAGATCTGGCGCGCTGGCGCGAGGGATTACCGGGCAAAACGCTGCTGGCACGGGTGTTGCCGGTGCCGGACGTGGTGGCGCATTGTGCGGCGCAGGGCTTTGGCGTGGGCGATATTTTTGCGCTCTGCGGTCCGTTCAGCGCGGAGTTTAACGCCGCCTTTTACCGCCAGTACCGGGTCGAAGTAATGATCACCAAAGCCTCCGGTGCAGAAGGGGGGTACCTGGAAAAAATAGAGCCTGCACTTGCAGCCGGCATTCCGTGCATTGTTATTACCCGTCCGCAGACAGTCGTGGTGGGCGAAGAGAGACTGGACAGTCAGGACGCATTTTCACGGCGGTTGCGACGCTGGCTGGCGACACAGTGAGGAGAACAGAATGAAAAAAGCACTTTTAGTGGTGAGCTTTGGCACCAGTTATCACGACACGTGTGAGAAAAATATTGTTGCCTGTGAGCGTGAGCTGGCGGCCAGTTGCCCGGAGCGCACGCTGTTTCGCGCGTTCACCTCCGGCATGATCATCCGCAAACTGAAACAGCGCGACAACCTGCATATCGATACCCCGCTGCAGGCGCTGCAAAAACTCGCGGATGCGGGCTACCAGGATGTGGCGATCCAGTCATTGCACATCATTAACGGTGATGAGTACGAAAAAATTGTCCGTGAAGTGCAGAGCCTGCGCCCGCTGTTTCAACGGCTGGTGATTGGCGCGCCGCTGCTCAGCAGTCATGACGATTATCTGCACCTGATGCAGGCACTATCCCGCCAGATGCCACAGGTTGGCCCGAATGAGCGAGTGGTGTTTATGGGCCATGGTGCCAGTCATCACGCGTTTTCCGCGTACGCCTGTCTCGACCATATGATGGCCGCTCATCGTTTTCCTGCGCGGGTTGGCGCGGTGGAGAGTTACCCGGAGATCGATCTGCTGATTGATGGGTTGCGCCATGAAGGGGTCAACGCCGTCCACCTGATGCCGCTGATGCTGGTGGCAGGCGATCACGCGATTAACGATATGGCGTCTGACGATGACGACTCCTGGAAAACGCAGTTTGAACGGGTTGGTATTGCCGCCACACCGTGGTTGCAAGGCTTGGGGGAAAACGCCGATGTGCGGGCGATGTTTGTCCGCCATCTGCAACAGGCGCTGGCGCAGACGCTGGAGGCCGCAGCATGAGCGGCAAACTTTACGCCCTGAGCACCGGTCCTGGCGCGGCGGATCTGATCACCGTGCGCGGCGCGCGTATCCTCGGTAACCTGGATGTGCTCTATGCCCCTGCCGGGCGCAAAGGGGGAGACAGCCTGGCGCTCTCCATTGTGCGGGAATACCTGGGCGAACAGACTGACGTGCGCTGTTGCCATTTCCCAATGAGCGCCGACAGCGCGGAAAAAGAAGCCGTGTGGGATGAGGTTGCCGCCGCGCTGGACGCGGAAGTGCAGGCCGGTAAGCAGGTCGGTTTTATCACCCTTGGCGATGCGATGTTATTCAGCACCTGGGTGTTTTTGTTGCAACGCCTGCAACACCCGGAACACGTGGAGATCGTCCCAGGCGTGACATCGTTTGCCGCCATTGCCGCGCGCACACAGACGCCGCTGGCCATGGAGCAGCAGTCGCTGGCGGTTCTCTCCTGCACCGCGCCGGAGAGTGATATCCGGCGGGCGTTACAGCAGCACGACAGCTTGGTGCTGATGAAAGTGTATGGCCGTTTTGCCCGCATCAAAACGTTGCTGCATGAGGCGGGCTTGCTCAACTGCGCCCTGATGATGTCGGAAGCCACGCTACCGGGAGAGCAATCTTGGCGGCATCTGGGTGAGGTTAGCGACGATCAGCCGCTACCCTATTTTTCGACTATCCTGGTCAATAAACAGTGGGTGAGGGTATGAAAGTGCACCAACTGAACCCGTTGTCTTTCAGTGGCCTCGCCGCCGCCATGTTGCTGATGGTGGTGCCGCAGGAGGCGTTTGCCATGCACATCATGGAAGGTTTCCTGCCGCCAATGTGGGCGCTGGCCTGGTGGCTGTTATTCCTGCCCTGCCTGTGGTACGGACTGGTGCGCTTGCGCCGCATTGTCGCGGATGACACCAACCAGAAAGTGCTGCTGGCGCTGTGTGGCGCGTTTATTTTTGTCTTGTCGGCGCTGAAAATTCCCTCGGTGACCGGCAGTTGTTCCCATCCAACTGGCGTGGGGCTGGCGGTGATTCTGTTTGGTCCGGGCGTGGTGGCGGTCCTTGGTGCGATTGTGCTGCTGTTTCAGGCACTCTTGCTGGCGCACGGCGGATTAACCACGCTTGGCGCTAACGGCATGTCGATGGCAGTGATTGGTCCGGTGGCGGGCTACCTGGTGTGGAAACTGGCTTGCCGTGCGGGATTCCGCCGTGATGTGGCGGTGTTTCTCTGTGCCATGCTCGCCGATCTGGTGACCTATTTCGTGACGTCGGTGCAACTGGGTGTCGCCTTTCCGGATCCGTTGCACGGGATGACCGGATCGGTGGTGAAATTTATGGGCATCTTCTGCCTGACGCAAATCCCCATTGCCATTGCTGAAGGGCTGCTGACCGTGATGATCGACGATCAGCTTACCCGGCGACAGCTTATTACCTCACAGGAGGAGTAAGATGAAAAAGACCCTGATTTTACTGGCGATGGTGATTGCTCTGGTGATCATGCCTTTCTTTATCGACCATGGCGGCGAATACGGTGGTTCCGATGGGCAAGCGGAAAGCCAGATCCAGGCGGTTGCGCCGCATTACCAGCCGTGGTTCCAGCCGCTGTATAAACCGGCAAGCGGCGAGATCGAAAGCCTGCTGTTTACGTTGCAAGGCTCGATTGGCGCAGCGGTGATTTTCTACATTCTCGGTTATATGAAAGGCAGACAGCGTGATAGCGAACGGTCTTGATCGGCTCTGCTACCAGAGCCGTTGGGCTACGCTCGCGCCGGAGCGCAAGTTCTTCTGCTGGCTATTGATGATGGCGCTGGCGTTTTCTCTGCCGCCACTCGGACAGGGGATTTTGCTGGTTTTTATCGCTGCGTTCACCTGTTGGCTGCTGCGCATGTCGCTGTGGCGCTGGCTGCGCTGGATGGCAATTCCGCTGGGATTTTTACTGGTGGGCATCGTAACGATCCTGTTCAGTGTGACCCGAGAACCGCTGCATTTACTGTTCGGCGTGCAACTGGGTCACGTCTGGCTTGGTGTGCTGTCGGAAGGGCTGGCGGCAGCGAACGCCACGCTGTGGCGTAGTCTGGCGGCGTTGTCGGCGACCTTCTGGCTGGTGCTGAATCTGCCGTTTCCGCAGTTGATTCTGCTGCTGAAGCGCGCGCACGTGCCGCGCCTGTTGACGGAACAGATCCTGCTCATTTGGCGCTTTATCTTTATCCTGCTGGAGGAAGCGGCGGCGATTCACCGGGCGCAGACGCTGCGTTTTGGTTACCGCACCTTGCCCCAGGGGTACCGCTCGCTGGCGATGCTGGTCAGCCTGTTATTTACCCGCGTGCTGCTGCGCTACAAAGCGCTGGCGACCACGCTGGATATCAAACTTTATCAGGGTGATTTTCACCTGTGAGGATCTGGCATGCTGGCCACCGATAACCTGTGGTTCCGTTACCAGGATGAACCCATACTGAAAGGGCTCAGTCTCGACTTTTCCCGCCAGCCGGTAACCGGGCTGGTTGGTGCGAACGGCTGTGGCAAATCCACGCTGTTTATGAACCTGAGCGGCATTTTACGCCCGCAACAGGGGACGGTGCAGTGGCAGGGGAAACCGCTGGATTACAGTAAACGCGCACTGCTGGCGCTGCGCCAGCAGGTCACGACCGTATTTCAGGATCCCGATCAGCAAATTTTCTATACCGATATTGATAGCGATATTGCCTTTAGTTTGCGCAATATCGGCGTGCCGGAAGCCGAGATCGCCCGCCGCGTAGAGGATGCGTTGACACTGGTGGATGCACAGTCGTTTCGTCATCAGCCTATTCAGTGCCTGAGCCACGGGCAAAAAAAACGCGTGGCCATCGCCGGTGCGTTGGTGTTGCAGGCAAAATATCTGCTGCTGGATGAACCTACTGCCGGGCTCGACCCCGCCGGGCGTACGCAGATGCTGACCCTTATCCGGCGCATTGTTGCGCAAGGAAATCATGTGGTGATTTCCAGTCATGACATTGATTTAATCTATGAAATCTGCGACGCCGTGTACGTGCTACGACGCGGCGAGTTGCTGACGCACGGTGCGCCAGGCGAGGTGTTTGCCCGCCGGGCGCTGATAGAAGAAGCCGGGCTGACGCAGCCGTGGTTGGTTAAATTGCACAGCGAGTTGGGGTTTCCGCTGTGCAAAAGCGAAGATGAATTTTATGCCCGTATGCGGGCGATGCCGGTGAAGGAGGTGTCATGACACAGGCTATTATGCTGCAAGGAACCGCTTCGGATGTGGGCAAAAGCGTGCTGGTCGCCGGGCTGTGTCGTATTTTTCATCAGGACGGACTCAAGATCGCGCCGTTTAAGTCGCAAAATATGGCGCTCAACTCGGGGATTACGCCGGACGGCCAGGAGATGGGACGTGCGCAGATATTTCAGGCCGAGGCCGCAGGTATCCTCCCCGATGTGCGAATGAACCCGGTGCTGCTTAAACCCACCAGCGACCGCAAGGCGCAAGTGGTGCTGATGGGCAAAGTCGCGACCGATATGGACGCGGTGAGCTACCACGACTATAAACCGCGTCTGCGCCAGCAGATTATCGATGTTTATCACAGCCTGGCGCAGGAGTATGACGCGCTGGTGCTGGAAGGGGCGGGTAGCCCGGCGGAGATCAACCTGCGCGACCGGGATATCGTCAATATGGGGATGGCGGAGATGGCCGGTTGCCCGGTTATCCTGGTGGCAGATATCGACCGGGGCGGCGTGTTTGCCGCGATTTACGGTACGCTGGCGCTGTTGCAGGAGCATGAGCGCTGGCGGGTCAAAGGGGTAATTATCAATAAATTTCGCGGCGATGTGGCGCTGCTTACCCCCGGCATTAAACAGATTGAAGCACTGACCGGCGTGCCGGTGATCGGCGTGATGCCGTGGCTGGACATCGACCTGGAAGATGAGGATGGCGTGGCGTTGCAGCGTGGTAAATATCTGCGCACCGGTGAGCGGGCGGTAGAGATTGCTGTGGTGCAGTTGCCGCACATTTCTAACTTTACCGATTTTAACGCGCTGGCGGCCCAGCCGGATGTGCGCGTACATTATGTGCGCACCCCGGAAGCGCTGCACAGCGCCGATGCAGTGATTCTGCCGGGCAGTAAAAACACCCTTAGCGATTTAACCTGGCTTCGTGAGTGCGGGCTGGCAAAATCGGTGCTGGATGCGCATCATACGGGCGTACCGGTGATCGGCGTTTGCGGCGGTTATCAGATGCTTGGTGAGATGATCATTGACGAGGTAGAGTCCGGGCTGGGGACATTGCCAGGTCTGGGGCTGCTGGATACCGTCACCCGTTTTGCCCGTGACAAAACCACAACGCTTGTCGACGCGACCTTGCAGGAGACGTTGCCTGGCTGGATGGCGGGCTGCGCCGGGCTTGGCTTGCGTGGTTACGAAATCCATCTGGGAGAAACCACATTGCACAGTGGGTGCCGTCCGGCATTGTGGCTGCACAAAGCGGGGCAGCGCGTGGCGGATGGCGCAGTCAGCGACGATGGGCAGGTGTTCGGCACTTACCTGCACGGTTTGTTTGACAGCGATGCCTTTACCCGCGCGTTCATCAACGGCCTGCGTCAGCGTAAAGGCATGCCACCGCTGGATGCTGCCGTCAGTTATGCGCAGTATAAAGCGCAGCAGTTCGATCTGCTGGCCAGTGCCATGCGTGAGCATGTGGATATTGAACGCATTTATCAGATTATGCAGCAACATCAGGAGCCAGCATGTTAACCCTTGTTACCGGCGGTGCGCGCAGCGGCAAAAGCCGCCATGCCGAGTCGCTGGTCGCCAGCGCCGACGGGGTGTTGTATATCGCTACCTCGCACATTTTCGATGAGGAGATGGCGGCGCGCATTCAGCATCACCGGGACAGTCGCCCGGCGCACTGGCGCACTGAAGAGCGATGGCAACAGCTCGCTGAAATTATTACCCCTGACAATGCCCCCAATGAAGCGGTGTTGCTGGAGTGCATCACGACGCTGGTGACCAATCTACTGTTTGCTTATGGCGGCGCCGACGATCCCGATAGCTGGGATTACACGACGCTGGAAGCACAGGTGCAGCAAGAGATTGATATGCTGATTGCCGCCTGTGCGGCCTGCCCGTCACCGGTGGTGCTGGTGACCAATGAAGTGGGGATGGGCATCGTGCCGGAAAACCGTCTGGCACGTCACTTTCGCGACATCGCTGGCCGCGTGAATCAACGGCTGGCGCAGGCGGCGGATCATGTCTGGTTGGTGGTGTCCGGTATTGGAGTCAAAATCAAATGATGAAGCTTTTTTTCGCCACGCTGTCGTTTATCAGCCGCATACCCGTGCCCGGGCGCTGTGTGCAGGGGCTGGATGTGGCGGATTATGTGCGTGGCATTGTGACTTTTCCGCTGGTCGGGCTGCTGCTGGGCGCGCTCAGCGGCATCGTGCTGGTGGGGCTGCAACCCTGGTGCGGTGGGCCGCTGGCGGCGTTGTTCTGTGTGCTGGCACTGGCGTTGCTGACGGGTGGTTTTCACCTTGATGGTCTGGCGGATACCTGCGATGGCGTGTTTTCCGCCCGCCGACGTGAGCGGATGCTGGAGATCATGCGCGACAGCCGCCTTGGTACCCACGGTGGTCTGGCGCTGGTGTTTGTGGTGGTGGCGAAGATCCTGACCCTCAGCGAGTTGCAACTGCGCGACACCAGCATGATTGCCGCGCTGGCTGCCGCCTGTGCAGTGGGGCGCGGTGGAGCGGTATTACTGATGTTCGGCCATCGCTATGCCCGCGATGAGGGGCTGGGGAATCTGTTTATTGGCAAGGTGTCCGGTCGGGATACGCTGGTCACTCTGGTGATAACGGCGTTGGCGGTGGTCGGTTTGTTAGGGACAAAAGGGGGGATCGCGTTGGCGGCAACCCTGCTGGCTATCTTCGTGCTCGGGCAGATGCTGAAACGTACGCTGGGTGGGCAGACCGGCGACACACTGGGCGCGGCAATCGAGCTTGGCGAACTGGTATTCCTTCTGGCGCTGTTATAAACAGCCCGCAACATAATGAGAAACACTATGCAGACATTGACCGCATTCCTGGCAGCGATTCCCACCCCCGATCACATGGCGATGGCACACGCGCAGCAGCATCTTGATGGTTTACTGAAACCCGTTGGCAGCCTGGGGCGGCTGGAAGCGCTGGCGGTTCAACTGGCGGGAATGCCTGGACTGAAGGGCACCCTACAGGTAGGGGAAAAAGCGATTGTGGTGATGTGCGCGGATCATGGCGTATGGCACGAAGGCGTGGCGGTCTCCCCGCGCGAGGTCACCGCTATTCAGGCGGCGAATATGACCCAGGCAACCACCGGTGTGTGTGTGCTGGCGGCGCAGGCTGGGGCAAAAGTGCATGTGCTGGATGTCGGTATCGACGCTGATCCCATCCCCGGTGTGGTGAATATGAAGGTGGCGCGCGGCAGCGGCAATATTGCGGCTGGCCCGGCGATGAGCACGCAGCAGGCAGAAGAACTGCTGCTGGAAACCGTCCGCTATACCCGTGAACTGGCGAAGCAGGGGGTAAACCTGTTCGGCGTTGGGGAACTGGGGATGGCGAACACCACGCCAGCGGCGGCGATTGTTAGCGTACTGACCGGCGAAGCGCCTGAATCGGTGGTGGGTATCGGCGCAAATCTACCGGAATCACAGCTGGGTCATAAAGCGGCGGTTGTGCGTAAAGCGATCGCGGTTAACCAACCGGATCCTGCCGATGGCCTTGCAGTGCTGGCTAAAGTCGGGGGGTATGATCTGTTGGGGATGTGTGGGGTGATCCTTGGCGCGGCGTCCTGTGGGCTGCCGGTGGTGCTGGACGGTTTTCTCTCCTATGCTTCGGCGCTGGCGGCGTGCCGCATTGCGCCGCAGATCAAGCCTTATCTCATTCCGTCGCATCTTTCCGCCGAAAAAGGCGCGCGCATTGCGCTTGAGCACTTAGGACTGGAACCCTATATCAATATGGGAATGCGTTTAGGTGAGGGCAGCGGTGCGGCGCTGGCGATGCAACTGGTGGATGCCGCCTGCGCCATTTACAACAACATGGGCACACTGGCGGGCAGCAACATTGTGCTGCCGGAAACGAAATAACGCTTACTCTTCGCGTTGCATTACCTGCAACAGCGTATCCAACAAGCCGGGAAAACAGATATCCAGGTCTTCCCGGCGCAGCGAAATCATATTTTCCCTACCTTGTGGCCGTTGCCAGACCACGCCGCTGTCGCGCAATACACGCCAGTGATGGGTCATGGTGGACTTCGCCACGTCCTGCGGGCGCAGTGCATTGCAACTGAGTTCGCTGCCGTCGGCAAGCCGCCTGATAATGGCCAGTCGCAGAGGGTTGCCAAGGGCAAAGAGCACATTTTCGAGGCGAAATTGCTCACGTTCAGGGTGGTTAGCGATCATAATCTTCCTGTGTCGGCGGTAGCGCTGCTGGTTTCAGCAGCGGCCCGTATCGGCGGCTGGCCGGTACTATACGCAAACTGCGTTGTTTAAGCCACGTCGTCAATTGCAGCTCAACCAATCGTTAGAATAGCAAAAATAGTTCGAATATACTCGTACAGTTGTACTATGATAAGTGCCGTGAATGAATAGCGGCCAATTCCGGCCGCGAACGAACCGTCAAAAGACTAAGGACGCATCATGCCCCGACCCATTCCTCTCGAACGTTATCGCAACATCGGTATCTCCGCGCATATCGATGCCGGTAAAACAACCACCACTGAGCGCATCCTGTTTTACACCGGGATGAGCCACAAACTGGGTGAAGTACACGATGGCGCGGCAACGACTGACTGGATGGCGCAGGAGCAAGAGCGTGGGATAACCATTACCTCTGCGGCGGTAAGCTGCTTCTGGCCAGGTATGGATCGTGGCTTTGAGCCGCACCGCATCAATATTATCGACACCCCAGGGCATGTGGATTTCACCATTGAAGTGGAACGCTCCATGCGTGTGCTCGATGGCGCAGTGATGGTGTATGACTCCGTTGGTGGCGTGCAGCCACAGTCGGAAACCGTGTGGCGTCAGGCCAACAAATATCACGTGCCGCGGCTGGCGTTTGTTAACAAGATGGACCGCCCCGGCGCGGATTTCTTCCGCGTGGTGCAGATGATGATCGATCGCCTGAAAGCTAACCCGGTGCCGATTGTTATTCCGATTGGCGCAGAAGAGCATTTCACCGGTGTGGTGGACTTAATCAAGATGCGCGAAATCATCTGGGATGACGCCACACAAGGCATGACCTTTAGCTATGGCCCGGTGCCGGAGGCATTACTGGCGACCGCGCAGGAGTGGCGGGAAAAAATGGTCTCAGCGGCAGCGGAAGCCAGTGAAGCGTTGATGGATAAATATCTGGAAACCGGTTCGCTGGACGAAGCTGACATTATCGCCGGGCTGCGTGCACGCACCGTTGCTGGGGAGATCCAGCCGATGCTGTGTGGCAGCGCCTTTAAAAACAAAGGTGTGCAGCGCATGCTTGATGCGGTGGTGGAACTGATGCCGTCGCCGCTGGATATTCCGGCCATTCAGGGCGTGGATGAAAAAGGTCAGCCTGCTGAGCGTCATCCCAGCGATGAAGAGCCATTCTCTGCGCTGGCGTTCAAACTGATGACCGACCCGTATGTTGGCCAGTTGACCTTTATTCGCGTCTATTCCGGCGTGCTGAAAAAAGGCGACGCGGTTTACAACCCGGTCAAAGGCAAAAAAGAGCGCATCGGGCGTATCGTGCAGATGCATGCTAACGATCGCCACGAAGTGGATGAACTGCGCGCGGGAGATATTGCCGCCTGCGTAGGTCTCAAAGATGTCACCACCGGTGACACGTTAAGCGATCCGGATGCGGTGATCACCCTCGAGCGCATGGAGTTTCCGGAGCCGGTGATTTCGCTGGCGATTGAGCCGAAAACCAAAGCGGATCAGGAAAAAATGGGGATTGCGCTGCAACGGCTGGCGTCTGAAGACCCCTCCTTCCGCCTGCACACGGATGAGGAGTCCGGGCAGACGATCATTTCCGGGATGGGTGAGTTGCACCTGGAAATCATCGTCGATCGTATGAAACGCGAGTTTGGCGTGGAAGCGAACATCGGTCGTCCGCAGGTCACTTACCGTGAAACCCTGCGTAAAACGGTGAAAGACATTGAAGGTAAGTTTGTGCGCCAGTCTGGCGGTAAAGGGCAGTACGGCCATGTCGTGTTGACCCTCGAGCCGCTGGAGCCGGGCAGCGGCTTTGTCTTCGAAGACGCCACCAAAGGCGGCGTGGTGCCGCGCGAGTATATTCCTTCAGTGGAAAAAGGCTTGCGTGAAGCCATGGGCACCGGCGTGCTGGCGGGGTATCCGGTGGTGGATGTGAAAGCGACCCTGACGTTTGGCTCGTATCACGATGTCGACTCCTCGGAAATGGCCTTCCGCATGGCGGCGATCTTTGGTTTCAAAGAGGGCGCACGCAAAGCGGACCCGGCGATCCTCGAGCCGGTGATGCATGTTGAAGTGGAAACGCCGGAAGAGTACGCCGGTAACATTATGGGCGACCTCTCTTCCCGTCGCGGTATGGTGCAGGGGATGGAAGAGCGCTTCGGCAGCCAGATTATCCGCGCCGATGTGCCGCTGGCCGAAATGTTTGGCTACTCCACCACGCTGCGCTCCATGTCGCAGGGGCGTGCAACCTACAGCATGGAGTTCCACCATTACGCGGAAGCGCCGCGCAACGTGGCGGACGACATTATCGCCAGCCGCGCCAAAGCCTGACGCTAAACTGCAAAAACGCAAACCCCGCTCCGGCGGGGTTTTTTACTGTGAACGCTCTCTTTCGGATTGAACGGTCGGCGATCGTGCATGACGTTTTGGTGCCCGGGAGGGTAACGCCCTGTAAAAAGGGAGAAAAAGCATAAACCGGGCTATGATATAAAAAATATCTGCTGGCCCTGAGGGAAGGAAATGATGCCCCGATTCACATTGCTGTGCAGTCTGATTGCGCTGTTTTCTGCGCCAAACGCGCTGGCGGTGAGCTACCCATTGCCGCCGGAGGGCAGCCGGCTGGTGGGCAGTCCGCAAATTATCACCGTTCCCCATGACAACACGTTGCCGCTCGAAGCTTTCGCCGCGAAATACGGTCAGGGGTTGAGTAATATGCTTGAAGCCAATCCCGATGCCGATCCCTTTCTACCGAAAGCGGGATCGCAACTGACCATACCGCAGCAGATTATTTTGCCTGCCACGGTGCGCGAAGGCATTGTGGTGAACGTCGCGGAAATGCGCCTTTACTATTATCCGAAAGAGACGAATACGGTGGAGATTTTACCGATTGGCATCGGCCAGGCGGGGCGCGAAACGCCGCGCAACTGGGTCACCGCCGTAGAGCGTAAGCAGGAAGGACCAACGTGGAGTCCGACGCCCAATACCCGACGTGAATACGCCAAACAGGGGAAAACCCTGCCAGCGTTCGTTCCGGCCGGGCCGGATAATCCGATGGGGCTGTACGCCATTTATATTGGCAAGCTGTACGCCATTCACGGCACCAATTCCAACTTTGGTATCGGGCTGCGTGTCAGCCAGGGTTGCATTCGGTTACGCAATGCTGACATTAAATACCTGTTCGATAATGTGCCTGTCGGCACCCGCGTGCAGATTATCGATCAACCGGTGAAAGCCACCACCGAGCCGGACGGCAGTCGCTGGATTGAAGTTCACGAGCCGTTGTCGCGCAACCGCACTGAATTTGAATCAACGAACAAAGTGCCACTGCCCATTACGCCAGCGCTGCGTGCCGTGATGCAGGGGAGTGAGGTGAATGTGAACCGGGCAACGGACGAGTTAGAACGACGATCGGGCATGCCGGTGAATATCACCACCGCGACGGATCGCGGGTTATCGACCCCGGAACACCTGTAATCCACTTTACAGCCTCGACCGGGCATTTGTTGGCGCGCCCAGTCAGTTCTTCCTTATTGGCTCTACGCTGTTGTTGCCGATCTGTGTACAGGCTAAAAGATACCGGGGGGCGTTGGTTAGGGGAAACTCATTAACCTTTCCCCTTCAAAACCATTCTCTACAAAAAACACGACAGGCGACAATGCGCGATGAGCAGATCTTAAATGGCCGGGATCTTTCTGAAGGAGAAGGGTCAGGTATACATCAGGGTACTCTCTATTTTCGAACAGTTGGGTATCAGCTTCCGCAGATACCTGAATTTTTGGCGATGCTGGCAATGCCCCGAAGCAGGAAGTTTTGATATGCATACAGATAAAGAATTTCGTTTATATCGCCCCTTGAAAGGTATTACGCATACGTTTGGCGAAGAATGGTTTGCGTTGAGAGCAGAAGCCTTCGCACGTTTTTTTGGTACGCCGACTTTCCTTATTGGGCAGACTATCGCGGTGATCGTGTGGATTGTCCTCAATACTGCGGGCTTTGTGACGTTTGATCCCTATCCCTTTATTTTGCTCAACCTGGCGTTCAGTATTCAGGCTGCTTATGCAGCTCCACTGATCCTTTTGGCGCAAACCCGACAGGCGGAGCGCGATCAGGCACATGCGCTGGCCGATGCACAACACCGCGAAGATCTGGATGATGCAATGGCGAAGCGCCAGATGGTCGCTGAGGAGCAGTCGGCACAATTGTTGGAATTGCTGAAACAGAATACTCATCTGACCGAATTGACCCGACAAATGGCCGAGCGTATCGAAACGCTCACAACGCAGCTTGCGCAGCGTGAGTTTCACTGACAGTCGCCGCCACTTTCTTGCCGCGCGTGGCTGAGAAACAGAGAGAGGGATACCCTCTCTCTGCCCTTACTTGTCTCATCTTCGCCCGGAACAATCAGTATGAAAAAGGGGAGCGATGCTGCGCTTCGGTGAGAGAATGCAGGGCATCTTCACCGGCAGCGGTATACAGCGGGGCGTGTTGATCGTTCGCGACGGCAAAAATGGCCTCCGCCACATCTTCGGCATGCGTTACTGGCGCGTGGGAATTGCCAACCATCTGGATAAACTCATCGACCATTTTTCCATACGCAGGATCGTCTCGCCCACCAAAATAAGCCTGCGCATTTTGGCCAAACTTCGTTTCGGGCGAGCGGCCCGGTAACACAACATGAACGCGAATACCAAAAGGCCTGGCTTCGATGGCTAATGATTCGCTCCATGCATTCAACGCCGCTTTACTGGCACGATAAAGCCCAATCAGCGGCATCGCTTTGGTCGTCACGGATGAAGAAACATTGATGATCACCCCTGATTTTTTCGCTCTCATCAGCGGGAGAAATGCCTGCGTTAATGACAGTGTGCCCAGGACATTGGTGTTCATTAATTGCTGCGCGGTTGCCAGGGGCGTCAGTTCAACGGGGACGGGGGCGCCAAAGCCAGCATTATTGACCAGCAGGTCAATCGCGCCAGCCTTTTTCACTACATCCGCAATGCTGCCCTCGGAAGTGATATCCAGCGGCAATATCGTCAGCCTGTCGCTTCCAGGAAAAAGCGTCGCATCAGGCGTTCTCATTGTGGCAATCACGTCCCAACCCTTGGCTAAAAAAAGTGTTGCTGTTGCCAGCCCAAAACCTGAAGAGCATCCGGTAATCAGTGCAGTTGGCATGGGTTAATCCTCTCTGTTGACTAGAGCCGCAATCATAGCCGCCACGAACTGGACAATATATAATCAAAAATCCACTTTCATTGAGAGAGAGTCCAATGTCAGATCCGTTAACCGATATTGTTGCTTTACTCAACCCCAGGCCAACTCATACAAAACTCGTTGAGGGCGCGGGTCAGTGGCGTATTATCCGGGAGTCTTCCGGAGAAGCGTTTTACTGTGCTGTATTGCAAGGCGAATGCCTGATAAGTATTAACGGTAAGGCCCCCACGTTACTGGTTTCCGGGGATTTCGTTCTGATACCCGCCACTTACACGTTTGAGAACACCAATGCGGGCACCCCGCCTCTCGCTGGCATTACGGAGCCAACCTTGCTTGGCGACGGACACGTGCGAATTGGCTCAACAACCGGGTCGGCTGAACTGCTCATGAATGTGGGTCACTGTCAGTTCGACACATCGGACAAACAGCTTATTGTCGCTTTACTGCCCAACGCGATCCTGATTAAAGGAGAACGGCGTTTCATCACCTTGTTTGACCTCCTGCTGGATGAAAGCCGGACCCGGCGACCCGGGCGTGACGCGGTATTGACGCAGCTTTTGCGACTGTTACTGGTTGAGGCATTGCGCAGCGACCAGGATCTGTCGAAAACGACAGGTATCCTGAAAGGGTTACAACACGAAAAGATCGCCACAGCGCTGCATCTCATTCATGAAAAACCCGGCGCTGACTGGCAAATAGCACACCTTGCTCGTGACTGTGCGATGTCCCGATCCTCTTTTTTTGCCATATTCAGCGAGACAGTCGGCATGTCACCCATGCAGTACTTGCTCTTCTGGCGAATGTCGTTAGCCAGGAAAGCCTTGATGAGTGGCAAGGATAAAATCGAACAGATTGCCTTCCGGACAGGATACCAATCTGCGAGTGCGTTCAACGTCGCCTTCACGAAATACGTCGGTATGCCGCCGGGCGAATTCCGACGCCGGAATGCGGCTGACCCGACTGTTCAGCTTGACGGGCAATCCGTTTTCAGTAATATCCCATAAAAGAGAAATTTATCTCATTTAAGGGAGGTGAAGATGAGTAGCACCGATTACAGGCAGAGGCTGGCTGCGCGTCTTGCTGCGCTGCGTTTGCAACATAACCAGTCATTGGATGAACTTTCCTCTGCATCGGGGATAAGCCGGGCATCGTTATCACGGATTGAACGCGGTGAAGTCAGTCCAACAGCCGAAGTTCTCAATCAACTCTGTAGCGTCTACGGAATGACGATGTCCCGCCTTCTCAATGAGGTCGAGCAAGTGGCAGAGAATCTGTTTCGGGCAGATCAGCAAACGTTGTGGCTGGATGACGAGAAGGGATTTGAGCGCCGCTTGTTAATACCGCCTTCAAACCAATATAAATGCGAAATGATTGATGGGAAGCTAAGACCCGGTGCTTTCATAGAATATCAGAAGCCACCGGTACAGGGACTTGAACACTATCTCTGGTTATATGATGGTGAATTAACGATTACGCAGAATGCAGAAGCCTGGTCTTTGAAAAAAGGCGATAGCTTGCGGTTTCATTTATCAGGATCTTCATCATTCAGGGCTCATGACAGTCTGGGTGCACATTATTTATTGGTGGTATGTAAATCATGATCGACTATCAAAAGCTCAACGCTGAAGAGGCTCACCTGGTTTTATCCGAATTAGGCGATGTATTGCAGTCTTGTGTCAAGGGCGGGGCAAGTGTAGGGTTCACCGACCCGGCAGATCGTTTATCCATCGATAATTTCTGGAAAGATAAAATTTACAGTCTTGCAAGCCATGATTGTGAGTTACTGGTAGCCCGTGACAATGGAGTGTTAGCCGGAACAGTCATCATTAATTATTGTGGCATGCCTAATGGTCGCCACCGTGCGGAAATTTCAAAATTACTTGTTCATCCTCAATCACGTCGTCAGGGTATTGCACGGCAATTAATGAGTCAGGCAGAAAACATGGCCTGGGGAAAGGGCATATCTTTACTTGTACTGGATACACGAACGGGTGACGTGGCCAGTGAATTATACCGATCTCTTGGCTGGCAAACAGCCGGTACGATACCCCTTTATGCTCAATCTATTGACAATCGTTTTCACAGTACAACCTTTATGTATAAAGTGAAGAAGGAGTCGATCCCGCCATTTATATCTGAAAACTTGTGAAATTTCCTGAGGCTGTGTACCCTCATTCAGGGTCCATGCTACCCGCCGCTCGCTTCCGGAAAGGAAAAGGTGAAAGCATGTTTGTTCTCAACCTCATTAATTTTACAACTCTTGACGGTCGGGTTGTGGCAATGCGAGCCCCCTCATTTCCTGACGACAGGAGAAAATATGATTTCTATCGAGCAAGCAAAACAAATGGCTGCCAAATTAAAAGCCTCTCTTGAATTGCGCGATCACAAGATTCCTTATTCCATTGCACTCGAAATAGTTTCTCACCAGTTAGGTTTCCGAGACTGGAACACCGCAGCAGCAACATTGCTCCCGCAGGTTTCCTCCTCTCAAATTCATTTCAGTAAGCCCATACCTATTCTGCGCATTTTTGATGTCCGAAAAGCACAGGAGTTCTATCTGGAATTTCTGTCATTCAGCGTTGAGTTTGAACATCGGTTCGAACCCCAGTTACCCCTGTATATGGGTATTGCCCGAGAGGGGTTGCAGTTACATCTTTCTGAACATCATGGTGATGCCAGCCCGGGCGCAACACTATTTATTCCGATGAAAAATATTGCGTCGTTCAGAAATGAACTACACGGTAAACACTATGGATATGGCCGCCCGGAAATCGTTAAGCAAGATTGGGGGGATGTGATGGAAGTCCATGACCCGTTTGGCAACCGGCTCCGCTTCTGTCAAAGCTAATTCGTCATGCTTAAAAGGAGGATCGCCGATGGGGTGGTCCCCTTTTTACATTCAGAACCGAATGGTTCGACTTACCGAAACACGCGGATGTCAAGAGCAGCAAGGATTGCGGCTTCCATTTTCTCCGGCGTGGTGAACGGTGCAAAACGCTTGAGTGGTTTACCGTCGCGTCCAATCAGGAACTTCGTAAAATTCCACATGATCCGCCCACCCAGTACGCCGGGTAATTCGTTTTTCAGATAACGAAATACCGGGTGTGCTGCGGCGCCGTTGACCTCTACTTTCTCGAATATCGGAAAGGTCACACCGTAGTTAATGTGACAGGTCTGCGCGATGTCGTCGGCACTACCCGGTTCTTGTTTACCGAACTGGTTGCAGGGGAAACCAAGCACCACCAAACCCTGGGCGGCATATTTCGCGTAGAGTGCTTCAAGGCCGCCGTATTGTGGCGTGAAGCCACAATGGCTGGCGGTATTCACGACCAGAACCACTTTACCCGCGTAGTCGACCATAGAAACAGACTGGCCGCCCAGAGTCGTGGCTGAAAGTTGATGAAAGGGGGTCATAGCGTCATCCTCAAAACAAAACCCGTTCGACGCCGCACACGTCGCAGGAAGTCGAGCCTGTTCCGGCTGGCGTAACAGGTCTGAAATCGTGTGCAAAACATCTTTGCAAAGTCGAACGAAAAGAACAACACACAGACGCCCCTGACTCGTACCTGCTCACACGACAAGGTCGTCGAGTTGGTCAATTAATTTGAACCAGTATGTTAAACAAAGGATATTTATTCGTAGCATGCAATGCGTAGAGTAGGGGAGACATAAAGCAGAAGCATGCAGGCACAGTCGCCGGTGCTCTTCTGCTGATTATTTCCCTGAAGAGAAGGACAACTACGTCATGAAGAAGATCGGATTTTTGTCATTTGGTCACTGGACGCCGTCGCCGCAATCCGGAACGCGTTCGGCCGCTGACGCCTTGCTGCAATCCATCGATCTGGCCGTGGCCGCCGAAGAGTTAGGTGCGGACGGCGCCTATTTCAGGGTGCATCATTTTGCCCGTCAGCTCAGTTCGCCGTTTCCGTTACTGGCCGCTATCGGTGCGAAAACGCGCCATATCGAGATAGGTACGGGTGTTATCGATATGCGTTATGAAAACCCGTTGTATATGGCGGAAGATGCCGGCGCGGCGGATCTTATTTCCGGCGGTCGCTTGCAACTCGGCATCAGTCGCGGTTCCCCGGAGCAGGTGATCGATGGCTGGCGCTATTTCGGTTACCAGCCTGCTGAAGGGGAAACGGAGTCTGATATGGCGCGCCGCCACACAGAAGTGCTGCTGGACGTGCTGCGAGGCGAAGGCTTTGCCAAACCGAACCCGCAACCAATGTTCCCCAATCCGCCTGGGTTGCTGCGCCCGGAGCCGTATTCTGAAGGTCTGCGCGATCGCATCTGGTGGGGGGCAGGCTCAAACGCGACAGCGGTATGGGCGGCAAAACTGGGGATGAACCTGCAAAGCTCGACGCTGAAAGATGATGAAACCGGCGAGCCTTTCCACATTCAACAGGCAAAACAGATCCGTGCTTACCGTGATGCCTGGGCCGAAGCCGGACACACCCGTACGCCGCGCGTCTCTGTCAGCCGGAGCATTTTTGCGCTGATGGACAGCCGCGACCGCGCCTATTTTGGCGGCAGCCGTGATGATAGCGATAAAGTCGGTTTCCTGGATGAGAAAACCCGCGCGATTTTTGGTCGCAGTTATGCGGCCGAGCCGGACAAATTGATCGAGCAACTAAAGCAGGATGAAGCGATTGCCGAAGCGGATACACTGCTACTGACGGTGCCGAATCAACTGGGCGTTGATTATAATACGCATGTGATTGAGTCGATCCTTAAGCATGTTGCTCCGGCTATGGGCTGGCGGGATTAACGTCGGCATTCTGCGCGAGTGACAAAATACCGAGGCGGGAGAGGCAGAGCTAGTCAGGAAAATAAAAGACTGAACTCTGGCTGGAGGGTAACCGCATTTACTGACAAGCCCGCAGACACGCGGGCTTGATACTGCTGTGCAAGGCAGGCCTGCGGGAAAGCGGACGCCGGTTATGTTTTTTCAAGCCAGTCGATGAAAAATTCAGTGAAAGCAGTCACCTGTAGCGGTTGCAGTCGCCGTTGCGGGTAAACAAACTGCAAGCCGACATCCTTTTTATCCAGCCGGTTAAAACCGATAAAGCTATCAGCAAACAGGACGTTAAGCTGCCCTTGCTCCACATCGTGCTTGACATCCCACCATGATTTAGCAGCAATGCCCGCACCGGCAAGTACCCACTGGCGGAGCAGTGCGCCATCATCACAGACCAGGGCCGGCGTGATACGAACGGTGCTGGCTTTTCCCTGTTGCTCAAACCGCCATTCATTCATCAGCATGCCGCGTAATTCCATCGCAATGCATTGATGCTGATGCAAATCTTCAATTTTTTGGGGTGTGCCAGCCTGCTGCAGGTAGTTTACTGACGCAACCAGTACCCTGTGGTTTGGCCGGATATGCCGGGTGACTAAATTGCTGTCAGGGAGATTGCCAAAGCGTACGCTCATATCGAGACGATTTGACACCAGATCGACGACATTTTCACTGAGATAGAGCGTACTTTTCACCTCCGGGTGCAGTCGGGTGAAATCAAGCAGGGCGGGGCCCAGGTACTGCCGACCAAAATCTGACGGTGCGGAAATACGGATGTTTCCGCTGAGGACCCCCTCTTTCTGCGTGAGAATGGACTCTGCATAAGACATCTCATCCAGCACCCGCAACGCGGCATGAAAAAAAGCCTCTCCGGCGCGCGTTAAGCTGATTGCGCGCGTGGAACGATTAAACAGACGGGTTTGGTAACGCTCTTCAATCGCTTTCAGCCTGGCGGTCATTGTCGCGGGTGAGAGTGCCAGCCGTCGGCCCGCAGCAGAAAGCCCGCCGGCTTTCACCACTTCTACCAGTAGCGTCAGATCTTCGAGTTTGCCCATTATTCGGATTTCCTGAAAAGAGAATCAGCTTCCACTGCAATTATCAAAATTAAATTCGATAAGTAAAGTGACGTTATTGATGGCAGACAGGAGAGTTTACGGTGGACAAACATTCACTTTTTGACCGTTATCAGATGAAGCATATCAGTCTGAAAAACCGGATCGTTATGGCGCCCATGACCCGTGCGCGTTCGTCGCAGCCGGGCAATATTCCGACGGCACTGATGGCTGATTACTATCAGCAGCGCGCCAGTGCAGGGTTAGTGATTACGGAAGCAACGCAAATCTCCCCGCAAGGACAGGGATACTCCTGGACACCGGGCATACACTCCGCAGAGCAAATTGCAGGATGGCGCCGGGTGACGCAAGTCGTTCATCATGCCGGAGGGATCATCTTTTCCCAACTGTGGCATGTTGGCCGCATGTCGCATGCGCGTTTTCACGCTGACGGTAAACCTGTTGCCCCTTCGGCATTGCCCTCTGAGGCCAAAGTATGGGTGGTCAATGAGAAAGGTGAAGGGCAGATGGTTGACTGTACTGCGCCCAGAGCATTGAGCCATGCTGACATTCAGCAGGTGATTGAGGATTACCGTCAGGCCGCCATCAATGCGGTCGAGGCTGGCTTTGATGGCATTGAGGTGCATGGCGGAAACGGCTATTTGGTCGATCAGTTTTTGCGGCGTACCTCTAATCATCGTACGGACGAATACGGTGGTAGCCTGGTAAACAGGATCCGTTTTGCGCAAGAGGTGCTGGCGTCGATAAGTGATGCGATTGGCAGTGAGCGTACAGGCATTCGCCTTTCTCCTTTCATTACTCAGCGTGGCATGAATGACCCTCAAGTGATTGACGCGATTCTGGCGCTGGCGGCATGGTGCGATAAAAAAGGCATTGCTTATATTCATCTGGCGGAAGCGGACTGGGACGACGCGCCACAGGTACCGTTAGCGTTCCGCAAAGCGTTACGCGCAACCTTTAATGGCACCCTTATCGTCGCGGGTAATTATACCAAGGATAAAGCCGACAAGATTTTACATGATGATCTGGCCGATCTGGTGGCTTTTGGTCGCCCATTTATTTCAAACCCGGATTTAACGTATCGGCTAAAGAATCATTTGCCGTTAGAAGAAATAAACGATCCCGCCACGCTATTTGGCGGGAGTGACAAAGGCTATACCGATTACCCCGTATATCACTCTACTGATGTCAGGAACAGGGAATAAACAATGCAACGACCACAATATTATTTAACGCGTGCTGCAGTAATGGTGTGTTTGCCGCTTTCTTATGCTGCTCACGCTGCCGATGAGGCGCTTATTCAACCCGCACAGTTAATTGTGGATCAGGAGATGGCGCAACCCCACCTGATGGATGTTGAGACGGCGGCACGACGCTATGCAACATTCTGGAATACCGGTGATGAAACACTGGCACGCAAGGCGCTGGCGGCGGATTTTATCGATAAAACGCCACCGGAAGGCCGCAAACAAGGACCTGAAGGGGCCATCCTGGCTTCGCGAGGGTTTCGTACAGCAGTGCCGGATCTGCGTTGTGAGGTTGAACAGATGATCATTGCTGGCAATCGCGTTGTGTCGCATCTTCACTTTCGCGGGCATTTCACCGGTACCTTTGGGAAATTAAAAGGAAAAGGCCAGACCGTCGATTTTATTGCTACGGATATTTATCAGGTGGAAAAAGGCAAAATCACGGCAAACTGGCATATCGAAGATAATCTGACGCTAATGAAGCAACTGGGGGCACTATAGCCATCCGGCGATAAGGATAATTCTGCGTACCCTGGCGGACGTGGCGTACTGCTCAGCCGTAAGAAACAGCTTATGCAGGCGGCGAAAGTCTGCCAGGGGGGCAGGGTTATATTATCCGCCAATGGACGAATGTCATTGAACAATCAAACCGGTGGGAAGCGTTAGCGTGCCACGCGCAGTCCACCGGTGACGCCCCGGCTAAAGACGATTTGCCAGAGCTGGATATTCCTGGCGCGAAACGCGCCCGCGCAGGCAGTCAGATAATAGTTGAACATGCGGCGAAATTCAGGAGAGTAATTCTCGGCTAACTGTGGCCACGCCTCATTAAAACGGCTATGCCAGGCCATCAACGTTTTATCGTAATCCGGACCAAAGTTATGCCAGTCTTCCATGACAAACCGGGGTTCGCTGGCCGTGGCAATGTGTTTTACCGAGGGCAGACAGCCGTTAGGAAAAATGTATTTATTAATCCAGGCATCGACGTTATGCCCGGTTTGATTTGACCCAATGGTGTGCAGCAGGAAAAGCCCCTCTGGTTTCAGACAACGATCCACGGTTGCAAAATAGGTGGCATAGTTTTTAGGCCCCACATGTTCGAACATACCGACGGAGACGATGCGGTCATATTGTTTGTGCAGGTCGCGGTAATCCTGGAGCAGGATGTTGATATCCAGCCCGTGGCCGCGCATTTCCACATACGCTTTTTGCTCCGCCGAAATGGTAATACCGTCGACTTTGACGCCATAATGCCGGGCGGCGTACAGTGCTAATCCGCCCCAACCGCAGCCAATATCCAGCAGTGTCATTCCCGGTTTAAGCTGAAGTTTTTCACAAATCAGCGCCAGCTTGTGCTCCTGGGCTTCGCATAATTCTTCCGCCTCTTTCCAGTAACCGCAAGAGTACTGCATGTTGGGATCGAGCATGCGGCTGAACAGGTCGTTGCCGAGATCATAATGCACCTCACCAACCTGCCAGGCACGTTTGCGGGACTGCGGGTTGGTAAGCCGCGCAAAGGCAATACGGGCAAGATCGTAAAGGCGGGCAGGGCGCTGTTGATCCACACCCGCCTTCAGTAGACGCTCAAAAAAGATATCGAGGCGCTTGCAATCCCACCACCCCTCCATGTAACTCTCGCCGAGACCCAGAGAGCCCTGCTGTAACACGCGTTTGAAAAAGCGTTTGTCATGCACCCGGATATCCCACGGGTTGAACCCATTAATAACAATACCGGCCTGTGATAACAGCTCCTGCACGATCCGCAGCCATTGGTCTGGTTTACTCACATCAACGGCGGTACATTCGTTAGCCATCATTTTTCCTTCAACGGTTTCGTCGGTCAGCCGGAACATCTACCCGCCATAAGCGGCCTGGCGCGAAGAGCGAACCTGCTGCGAAAAGAGGTTATCTCCCTGATGGCCGGGTGGTAAATTATTCATAACTGAGTGAAATATGCTTAATGCCCGCTCATTATTCAGTAAACCCGCCCGGCCTGCGCTGTGGTATCAAGACAAACTTCATCGAATAGAGGTCAGGTTGTAATGTGCCCTAAGCTTGTGTCTTCTCCCTGTCAGCCTGTTTTCGGGCAGCCAGCGCCTGTGTTGATGTCTCTGCCTCGCCCGGTCTACTTTCGCAGTTATCCGCTGCCGGACGATACGGGTGTGGAGCAACATCAGCATCCGTTTGCGGAGTTTCTCTATGCGCGCGAGGGGAGTATGCGCGTGGCAATAGAAGGCAAAACCCTGGTCGTGCCTGTTCTTTACGGCGTGTGGATCCCGGCTCATGTACCGCACAGCATTCTGTCCAGTCATCATGTTCGGCTGGAAAGCCTGTATGTGGACGCGGGCTTCGCCGCTATCGAACACAGCGGCAGCAAAGTGGTGATCGTCAGCGATTTCGTGCGTGAGTTTATTCACTACGCGACGGCACATGTGCCGGAAATGTATGACGAAGAGGGGGACGATGCGCAACTGGTGCGCGTGTTGGTCACGCTGCTCAGACAGTTGCCTGATGCCGGGTTTTCGGTGCCGTGGCCCGGTTCACCCTTGCTGATGAACGTGTGCCGTCAGATACAGGAGTCGCCCGGCGACGCGCACAGCATTGAGCTGTGGGCGTCCTGTTGCGGCATGTCGGTGCGCACGTTCTCGCGCCGTTTTAAAAAGGAGACCGGCGTGGCGTTCAGCGAGTGGAAAAAACGCGTGCGACTGCTTGAGTCGGTTGTGATGCTCAAAAATAACCGGAGCGTCACCCAGGTTGCGCTGGATCTTGGCTACTCCAGCCCGGCTTCTTTCACGTTTGCTTTTCGCCAGATGTTTGGCGTTCCGCCGACACGTTATTGATTCCTTGCCTGCCACTCTCTTTTAAGCAGGGCGTAGACGAAGGTGTTGTCATATCTCTCCTCGCCGTCTTCCGTGACAAACGAGACGAACTCCCTGAAACAGCCTTCCTGGCGCATGTGAAGACGATCGCACAGTTTCTGCGAAGCAAGATTGGTGTCTTCAACATAGGCATACAGGCGTCTGGCGTCTTTTACGCTAAACAAATAATCAAACAACGCTGAGGCGGATTCCGTGGCAAAACCCTGACCTTCATATCGTGCATTAAAGTGCCAGCCTACGCACCAGGTATTCGGATCCGGCTCTTCACGGTTTTCGGCAAACAGGTGACCAATCAGCGTGTCACTCTCTTTCAGAGACACGGCGAACTGACTGGCATCACGCGACCGTTTATTAACCTCTTCTGCTGCGTCGGCGAGGGAACTGAGTTTCTCATCATAAAAACAGGGGGCGCGAGGCGAAGCGAGATAGTCGAAGAGCGCCGCGGCGTCGTTGTCGGTAAAGGCGCGAATGATGAGGCGCGGTGTTGTGGTGACGATCATAAAAGCCTCGCGGTTGAGTTAGCCCATCAGGGCGTCCAGTTTTGATTCAGAACATCCAGAGGTATGCCGGTTGCCGGGAGCGGGGCAACACGCCGTCATTGGTCGTAAAATGCTGCCTGTAATGCCTGTGCGCAGTGTACAGCATGCTCCAACGATAACGCACGGAGTCCTGCCAGTCTGTGAACCGGAAGCGATGAACATTGACGCGGTTTACCGCTTGCGAAAGCATCCGCTACGCGCGTTGCATCTGCTGTTAGAATTTCTGGTACAGCGCTTTGCGCTGCGGGATCGGTGCATGCCGGACATGTAGCATGGCATAGACGTATCAAGGAAATTTATCCTCCGGACTGACCGTAAAGACGTGGTCTGCGCAGGCATTGTGCATTACACTGCGCGCTGCAAAAATTGAGTAGATAAACGATTAATCAGGCGGTAATGGCGATGAACGGAACAATCACAACGTGGTTTAAAGATAAAGGCTTTGGATTTATCAAAGATGAAAATGGCGATAATCGCTATTTTCATGTGATTAAGGTCGCCAACCCGGATCTGATTAAAAAAGATGCGGCGGTGACCTTTGAACCCACCACCAATAACAAGGGACTCTCCGCCTATGCGGTAAAAGTCATCCCGGAAAGTAAATACATCTATATCGCCGGCGAGCGCATTAAGCTCACGTCGATCAAATCTTACCTCGTTTACAGCGAAGACGTGCCTGCCGATGCCCGTATCGACAAAGAGAATGCGGTGCTTTCCGTCGGTTTGTTAATGGGGAATATCAGGCCGAAATCAGCCGCGCAGCCGGGCGAAATGCGTACGCTGAAAAAACTGGCGATCACCACCTTTCAGGGAACGACGTTAATCTTCTCGGAAGATGAGATAGACATTGATACCACGGTAAAAATGCTCAAAGTCTGACATCATCCATATTAATTAACGGGTAGCGACAACGATGACAAAACTCACCTTACAAGAACAGATGCTCAAAGCGGGGCTGGTCACCAGTAAAAAAATGGCCAAGGTCCAGCGAACCGCTAAAAAATCACGTGTTCAGGCACGTGAGGCAAGAGAAGCAGTGGAAGAAAATAAAAAAGCGCAGCTTGAGCGTGATAAGCAACTCAGCGAACAACAAAAACAGGCTGCATTATCGAAAGAGTATAAAGCGCAGGTGAAGCAGCTCATTGAAATGAACCGCATCACCCTTACAAAAGGCGATATTGGTTTTAACTTCACCGATAATAATGTCATCAAAAAAATCGAGGTGGATAAGCAGACGCAGGCCCAACTGATTAATGGCCGTCTCGCCATTGCGCGTTTGGCGGCAGATAACAACGGTGAGAGTGAATATGCGATTATCCCGGCAAGCGTAGCGGATAAAATTGCCCAGCGTGATGCCAGCAGTATCGTATTAAACAGTGCGCTGAGTCAGGAAGCACAGGATGAAGACGATCCGTATGCCGATTTTAAAGTGCCCGATGATTTGATGTGGTAATCCCCGGATACGACGCCCGGCGCCTGGCTTTCAGAAGGGACTGGCATGGCGGGCGTGGATCCACGTTTTACTGACCGGATGAATAAACTGCAACTCGCTGGCATGGAGCATCAACCGCGGTGTCTGCTCCGTGCCCGGCAGCAGACGACCGCCATAGAGATCACAGCCCAAAATAGGGTGGCCCAATCGCAGGCAGTGAATGCGCAGTTGATGGGTTCGCCCGGTCTCCGGCGTAAGGTGTACCCGCGTCAATGGCAGTAACGTCCCGTTTTCCGACTCGCGATAAATCCGTTCAATGACCTGATAGCGGGAACGCGCGGGTTTGCCGTGGATGGCGCAAATCGTCATCAGCGGGAAGCTTGCCGGATCTTTGGCAATCGCTGCGTCTATTACCCCTTCATCCTCCTCCAGATGCCCGCAAAGTAAAGCAGTATACGTTTTGGTTACGCTGCGCTGGCTAAACTGCTGACACAGGGCGGCGTTAATAGCCTTATTTCGGGCAATCACCATCAGCCCGGACGTCCCGAAATCAAGGCGGTGAACCAGCGTGCAGCCAGGGAATATCTGTACCAGACGATGATGCACTGAATCGAGATTGTGCGGGTTTTTCCCCGACAGGCTGAGCAGTCCGGAGGGTTTATTGATAAGCACCAGATGATCATCCTGATAGAGCGTTTCTATCGGGGCCGGGCATGGCGGGGCAATAAAGGTATCGAAAAGGGTAGACATCAGGCTGCCCGCAAAAAGAGTGGGAGCGGATGATAACTAATTTTCAGCCGACTGGCGAATCCACCGCTGCTTAAACATTTATCTCCGACATGGATGGCAGAAAAATAAAATAAGAGTGCTATTATCCAGGCCAGACAATGCAAGCCGCAACGGACACCACTTTAACCTCTGGGGACGATTGATGAACAACGATACACCGCTTAAGTTTTATGACATCGTGGATGAGTACTCGACCGAGTCAGCCTCGCCGGTGAACGAGTCAGAACGTGACGCGCTGGCGCGCTATTTCCAGTTGCTGATTACCCGTTTAATGAATAACGAAGAGATCAGTGAGAATGCGCAGCACGAGATGGCCACTGAAGCCGGTATCGACGATCGTCGTATTGATGATGTGGCGAACTTTCTCAATCAATGGGGCAATGAGTAACAGTTGCGGACACCTTGCGTGTCCGCTCTTGTTTTACGGTTTTTTGCACCCAACAGGAACACAGGGAAGATAAATATATGTTAACGCCGGTGCCCGCTATTTCTTAATTATTCTTAAGGTTCAGATGTGCTTATTTTGAAAATATAATATATTTTCATCCCATTGTTGATATATCCATTAAATTACAATCAGTTGCAGCGGTAAAAATAACCGGACGCAATAGTAAACGTAGCGAGACAACGGTAATAATTGTATTAACGAAATGATAATTAATTATTTTTTAACGTCCTGAAATAAGTTTACATTATTTTTATAGCTAATTTGCACTATATATATATTATTGCGGCCGACGGATGATGTTGCCAGGGGAGGCTTCAGTTAATTAGATATATTCTCTGGTGCAAAAATGATTAAACACAACAACCTTCTTCATGATATTCATCAATTAAATTTAGCATACCTCTTACTCGTTCAGCGTCTGGCAAGCGAACCCGGAGATGTTAGCCAGCTAAGCAATGGCCTTAGCCATGACGTGATTGAGAAAGTCGCAGGATTAACGCTTCCTCAGCTTGTGTCTTTAGCAGAAACAAATCAGATTATTGTCAAACCCTCTTTTCACTCTTCACCATTAGAAAACAGTGGTGCTTACGAGGGCTTAAAATCGAACCAGCGTTTTATATAAATAGCGCCAGGTATTAACGTTCTTCGTGCTGAGTATCATTTGCCAGGCGGGCACCGCCAGTGTTACCAGAAATATTTTCTGATTGCTGGTATGCACATATTAAAAAAGAGTTTTGAATTAAGCAGAACGTCATTATTTTATTTATTTTGGTAGTAATATATTCTATCTAACCATTTGATTTAAGAAAATAAATAAAATTGAGTTAAATCTCAATGCGAAATGGTCGATAACATTATTGTTGTACGCTGCACGCAATGTGCAGTCATTTTTTAAACAAATTCATCCAAGGGATAAAACATGTCTGTAAGGCGTTTTTCGTTTCTCGTTTTCGGCCTTTTACTCTGTATTTTTCTTGTCAGTTCAGCGTCTAACCTCTGGTCACTGACTCGCAGTAACCAGTCGCTGGACAATGTGAATAAAGAAATTCGGGTGGTGTTGTCGGTTATTGATCCGATCAACCACAGTCGCACCCTGCGCGTGCGGCTTATGGAAGCGATGATTAATGCTTCTCTGGGCGATAAACAGAAAACGCAGGCGTCGCTTGAGAGTGCAAAAGCAGTGATGCAAAAAGCCACGGATGCATTTAATAATTATCAGGCTGCGCCACCGGTTGCCGGTGAAGAGGCGCTTTCCGCTCCCTATCGTCGTGCCTGGCAAACCTATGTTGACGAAGGGCTGCGTCCGTTGATGGATGCGGCGAGTGCCAACGACACGGTGCGGTTCAACCAACTGGTCAGTACGACGATTCCGCAACTTGATCGCCAGTTTGAAATCACACTGGATAACCTGCTCGCTTTCCGCGAAAAATACGCCCAGCGCCTTAACAACGACGCGCAGAGTCGCTTTGTGAACAGCATGGTCACCCTCGGCGTTTTTGTCGCGCTGTTTACCCTGATTATTGCCGCTATCTTTATTCTGCTCAGACGTCGGGTACTTTCGCCGCTGGATACCGCACGTATCCATTGCCAGCAGATGGCCGCGGGTGAGTTACATATTCCCGTGGTCAACGGCTCGAAAGATGAAATTGGCGAGATGCTGGGTTCACTGGAGCAGATGCGTCTTTCCCTTGTCGAGATCATTACCCAGGTGCGTGCTTCCAGCCAGAGCGTGGCACACGCCGCAGAAGAGATCTCTGCCGGTAACACCGATCTCTCCGCCCGTACGGAAGAGCAGGCGGCTTCGCTTGGGCAGACCGCAGCCAGCATGGAACAACTGACGTCCACCGTTAAGCACACCTCTGAAAACACGCAGCAGGCGAACATGCTTGCCGCAACAATGCGTGACTCCGCACAGGAAGGGAATACGATTGTTGAAAATGCGGTGATGTCGATGAAGGAGATTGAATCCAGCTCCGGCAAAATAGACACCATTATCTCCTTAATCGAGGATATCGCTTTTCAGACCAATATCCTGGCGCTGAATGCCGCAGTTGAAGCAGCACGGGCCGGAGAACAAGGGCGCGGGTTTGCTGTCGTTGCAAGCGAAGTGCGTAATCTGGCGCAACGCTCGTCTCTGGCCGCGAAGGAGATTAAGGAACTTATTGAGGCCTCAAGCAGGCAAGTGCTTTTGGGGAGTGAAAGGGTGTCGCAGGCGGGTGAAAGCATGCAACGAATTATCACCACCGTTCAGCATGTTTCCGGCTTAATGGCGGAAATCGCCCTCTCGACCGGTGAACAGAGCCGGGGCATTGAGCAGATAAACCAGGCTGTTGCACAAATGGATACCGTCACGCAACAAAACGCTGCCCTGGTTGAAGAAGCCTCTGCGGCGGCACATTCGCTGAAAGAGCAGTCGCAGGTACTGGAAGAGACGGTAGCCGTTTTTAAACTTAGCTAACGTTATCGCGAAAAATGTACAGGCAGGCGTCAGCCTGCCTTGTTGTTTGTTGCTGCGAAATCCCTCTCTGTAATGGTGACCCGCGAGTATTCTCGTCGGGTCAACACTCTCCTTGTCAGAACCTCACAGGAGCATGACTTTACCGTTCCGGAGCGTAGACACCTTGCCTGACAAAAAAGTACGAACGCGCATGTTACTGCCCGTACTGTTCTGCTTCATCAGAATGTACGCATATCGATAAAATAATATTGATTTCATCAAAGAAAATTTACCCACGGGAAATGACTCATTACGACGATATTGTCTTTTAAAGAAAAATGTGTGGCACATTAAAAAATGTGAACGGCAGAACGTTTTTTTATAAAACGTTATTTCGGCCTATAGATGCCGCTTTTATATGAAACGGCGGCGCGATTTAAATTAAAGAATTTCAACTAAATGCCGTTATTACACATAATATCAACCAGAACGGGTGCTGCTATTATGACATGGAAAAATACCCAGGGCCGAATAGGCCTGTTGCTTATAAGCTTTTTCGTTATCTTATTGATAGTAACCTATATTGTTATCAAGCACTTCGTCTCTCCGCAGATTATTGAAACTGAGACCAAAAATATTCAGGCGACGGTTGAATTACAAAGTAACGCGATTAAAGAGCAGATGAACCGTGTTAAGGCTCAGCAACGCTCAATCACTGAACTGGTTGTCGGTCTGCAAAGTGAGCAAATCGATGGATTATTACCGCGCCTGGTTAACCAATATGGGGATTTAAACGTGTTCGGCGGTGGGATTTGGCCTCTTCCTGGTCAGCGTGATCCGGCTCGGGACAAATTCAGTACCTTCTATGCCCGCGACGGAGGCGGCAACCTGCAAGTCAACACCGTCTGGAACCAGCCGGAATCGGCAAAATATTGGGAGCAACCCTGGTATAAAGACGGCATGAATGCGCCAAAAGGAGAGTGTGCGTGGGCGAAAGCCTATCAGGATGCGGCCAGCCCGCAACCCCGAACTAACTGTGCAATGGCGATCTGGAAAGACGGCAAAGCCTGGGGTGTGGCGACCATCGACGTGACGTTGGGCTTCTTTAACCAGCTGGCTGTCGATATGGGCAAAGCGGTAAACGGCAGCGTGTTGATTGTTGAAGCAGATGGCAAAATCGTCGGTAACGGCTCGTCCGTACAGGATAAACCTGCGCTCTCAAATGTCCGCGATCTCGGTATTCCGGCAGCGGCACCGTTAGTTAGTCTGTTAGAGCAGGGTAAAACAACGGAAGTGCGCGGGAGCTACGATGGTGAAGACGGCGCGCATTCCCTGTTCGTTCTGCCCATTAGCGGCAGCCCGTGGTTCATGGCGGTTGATATTCCGAGCAGCCACCTGGTGAGTATGTCTGACGCTATTATGACCAAGCTCACCATCGTACAGGCGATTATCGGGATACTTATCGTCTTTATCATGATGATTATTGTGCGCAATATTTTCCATAATGTGACGTTGCTCAATCGTAATATTGAAGCGCTCTCCAGCGGCGGTGCGGATTTAACGCAGCGTCTTGCGCAAAGTAAGAGCCCGGAATTTAACGCTATTATCAATAACTTCAATAAGTTTATTTCGTTCCTTAACGAGCTGATGCAGCAGGTAGGAAATAGCTCAATGGCGATCTCCTCAGCTTCGCGCCAGATTGCCAGCGGTAACCTGAACCTCTCCTCGCGCACCGAAGATCAATCGGCCTCGATCGTGGAAACGGCAGCGTCTATGGAAGAACTGACCAGCACTGTGCGCCTTAACGCCGAGAATGCGTTGCAGGCGAATACACTGGCGAAAGAAGCTTCGGCGGCGGCGAAACAAGGGGCCAGTGTGGTTAACAACGTTGTCTCCACGATGAACAACATCAATGAGTCCTCCTCTAAAGTGGTGGAAATCATCAGTGTGATTGACGGCATCGCCTTCCAGACCAACATCCTGGCGCTTAACGCAGCTGTGGAGGCGGCCAGGGCGGGTGAGCACGGGCGAGGGTTCGCTGTGGTGGCCGCTGAAGTGCGTTCACTGGCGCAGCGCAGTGCCCGCTCAGCTCAGGAGATCAAAAAACTGATTGAAGAGTCAGTGAGCAGCATTGAGCAGGGTAGCGGACTGGTTCGCCAGGCGGGGACAACGATGGACGGACTGATGGACAAAGTTGAAAGCGTGGGTGTGCTGATCTCAGAAATCAGCTCTTCCAGCGATGAACAAAGTCGCGGGATTGCCCAGATCAACCTCGCCATCAACCAGCTCGATAGCGCAACGCAGCAGAATGCGGCACTGGTGGAGGAGGTGGCGGCGGCCGCGCAGTCCATGGAAGAACAAACTGTCCAACTCGAAAATGTTGTTGGTAGCTTCAAGCTCTGACCAGAACAATAGCCGACTCTGCTGAGTCGGCTTTCTTATATTTTGCCTATGTCACTTATCCGCTCCTTTCCGGATTGGCTTTCAAACGCGATTATCTGAATGTTTTTTGGATCAACAACCTTACCGTCTGCCGTGACAAAGGCGCTATGCAGTACTTCTCCGCTTTCTTTATCCGATAAGGCAATATGCGGTGAGTCGTGCAATATGTTTTTATGACCCCACTCCATCATGGAGATCAGAATCGGCGCAAGGCTGCGACCTTTTTCGGTGAGAACATATTCATACCGTTCACGTGCCCCTTCTTCTTGATAGGGGATTTTGCAAAGCAGGCCGAGTTCAGTCATTTTTTTTAATCTGTTTGCCAATGTTTGCTTCGTGATTTTTGTATGAGCACGTATAGTTTCAAAGCGAGTGACCCCGTAAAACGCCTCCCTGAGAACCAACAAAACCCATTGATCGCCAAGGAGTTCTGCCGCCGCAGCAAGCCCGCAAAGCTCAGGCAACAAGTACGGTAATGATTTATCTTTTGACATATATGTATTTGCCTTTTAATCTGGGTATGATTTTAAGACTCAGTTATTTAAGGAGAATACAATGCCCTTCGTAAATGTGCAAACCATGAAAGGAATAATGAATGCGGAGCAAAAAAAAGAGCTGCTACGTCGAATGACTGACCTTATTGTTGAAATTGAGGGGAAAGGCGATCCTGAATTCCGCCGTTCAGTATGGATCCGGATCGACGAACATGAACCGGAACAGTGGAGTCTTGGAGGGATACAGCCCACATCTGAAATGATTGCTGCAAAATTTGCATCACCGCAGCGCTCCTGATGTGCTTTCATCCCTTCACATTTTAGTGATGACTCATCGACGGACAGCATGAATCTACCGTGCCGTGTTCAGTCCAGCTAATAGTAAAAACCGCCCATAAAGGCGGTTTCGGTAATAAGCTATTTTGTGATTAACGCAGCAGGGACAGCATCGACTGTGGAACCTGGTTAGCCTGAGCCAGAACTGAAGTACCTGCTTGCTGCAGGATCTGTGCGCGGGACATATTTGACACTTCTGTTGCGTAGTCAGAATCCTGAATACGGCTGCGTGCGGAAGAAAGGTTGTTCACCGTATTTTTTAGGTTTGTGATTGTGGATTCAAAACGGTTCTGGGATGCCCCCAGCAGGCTGCGCTGGGAGTCAACAGATTTGATTGCCGCATCGATGTCAGCCAGCGGCGTGGTGCCGGAAGCTGAACCAGCTGCACCGCCGGTGACTTTTCCGTGCAGAACGTCGAAACCAACAGCCTGAGTCTGGCGCTGGATACCGTTAACGGTATCACCGGAAGCCATTGTTTTAGTATTCAGCGTGGCACCGGAAGTGCCTGCCGCAGCCAGGTTGTAGCTGTCGCTGGAGCTGATGTCTATACCAATTTTCTCGCTGTCTTTCGCGCCGACCTGGAAGTTATAAGTGCTACTGCCGGAACCGGTGTTCAGCACTTTGATGCCGTTGAAATCGGTCTGCTTCGTTACGCGGTTAACTTCTTCCATACGCTGGTTAACTTCAGCCTGGATGGAGTCGATGTCGGACGCAGAGTTGGAACCGTTCTGTGCCTGAACAGTCAGGTCACGGATACGCTGCAGGTTGTTGTTGATTTCGCCCAGCGCGCCTTCAGCGGTTTGCGCCAGAGAGATACCGTCGTTCGCGTTACGCGCAGCAACATTCAGACCGTTGATGTTAGAAGTGAAACGGTTAGCTATCGCCTGGCCAGCCGCGTCATCTTTAGCGCTGTTAATACGCAGGCCGGAAGATAGTCGCTGAATCGCCGATCCCAGAGAGGACTGAGATTTAGTCAGGTTATTCTGAGTCATTAGCGATAACGTGTTCGTATTAATAACGGACATGTGAATTCTCCTTTTTAATTTATTTAGCCAATTCCAGGCTTGGTATTGGTCGAGTAAGTCATCGGCCCCTTAATTATAAACTTTAGTCTCTCTGTAATTAATTTTTTGTGCAAAAATAAAATCTACACATATTAAACAAGGCATAAACGTAAGATCAGAAAAATAATAAATGTTATCTTCCTTGGGAGCGTTTTTGTATTTACTATAGTTGGGTTTTTTTCTTGGTTTGGTGGGGTGTTGAAATTAAATAAAACGTAAACAAATGATGAGTTGAAAGATGTTTAAGCATAAAAAACTTTGGGAATTATATTTTATAATATATAAACGAAATGTGGTGAATCCCCCTAAGCGGAGGGGCGTAACAGTTTGAAGATAACAGCCATGATAAACGCGAGCTTGTGCGGGAACTGGCCAAAGGCTCACCGGGAGGCACCCGGCACCACGAACATTAAAATGTGGCTATATTTCATTGCTGAGTTATATAATTATAAATGCACTTACTCCTTTGACTATAACACCAGCTCATTGAGTTATATATTTCTGCTGATTGCTTATTATGCGTATGCGATAATCCGTTTGAGTATTTTACCAAAAATTATTCTTGCTATATTGTCATCTCATTTTCATGCTCACGAACCACACCCAAATTGATGATGTATTATAAGTAATCCTCATTATGATTATTCATTTTAATATTTCAGCTTTGCTGAGTGTGTATGCCAAAAAGCAAATAGAGTATCCTTTAATTGAGTTTGCTACTGAAGCTAGCACTAAACCGAAGCCTTAAAATTGTATCAGTGCTTTTCATGAATGCGGTGTTTCAATATAAAAAGAAGCAGCGCCACATTTGGACGTGATGAATTTTTCTCTGCCCAGCTTTTCATATTAGATGCTCATTTTTGGCCTTTTGTCATGTTCTTTACATGTGATCTTGGCTATTTCCGGAGTTATGCTGTGCGGGAATTTTCGAGTAAGATCATAACTGTTTTCCTTAAACTCAGCGTATCCGGCATCCATAAGCATGTTCAGTTGTTTGCTGAGTCCTTTAGCCACTTCTTTTCACCCAGACGGTAGCCAAAACCACGGACGCTTTTCAATAAATTCGCTGCTCCGGCTTCCTCAAGCTTTCTGCGCAGTTTACTGATATGACTGTCAACAGTGCGGGGTAGCGTGTTGCCTTTCAACATACAAGTCTCTATCAATTCATCACGGCTATAAACACGCTCCGGCTCACGGACGAATTGCGTTAAAAGACGAAATTCGGTCATTGTTAACCATTGAGCAATCTCCAGATTTGTCGGGCGTATCCTCACCCGATGTCTGGCGAGATTTATCTCGATTGAGCGACTGGATAAAATGACGTGCTGCTCATTATCGTGTGTTGTGCGGCGCAGGATAGCCTCTGTGCGTACCACGACTTCTGCAAGGTTGAAGGGTTTCACAATGTGCTCATTCGCACTGGTACCGAGTGACGAAAGCTTGTCAATATTATCGTCGTCGTCCGTTAGCATTATTATTGGCGTGTTCTCACTCTGACGTAATGCAGTTAATACTTGCCAGCCGGGCATGCGGACATCGAGAATAACTAACTGGGGTTGTGTCATGCGAAAACGGTCAAGTGCAATTACACCATTTTCAGCATGCTCCACACAAAATTGTGCTTTTTCCAGATATGCCTTAAGAACAGCAGCGATTTCATCATCATCTTCGACTAGTAGGATCCTTTGTTTGTTCATTATTTTTCCTTTAAAAAGCAAGCCAACGGGAACCTGGCGTGCCGATAATTAAGCCCCAAGAAATTGCCGCCAGCCAGATTATAAGACGTATGGCATTGTCGATTTGGTCAGTAAGCTAGTGGATATTGGTTGATTTTTTTAAGTCAGTATTATTGCTACCGGTATACAGGAGAAGAATCGTAGTTTTGTCTTTATTATTGTTAAATCCAATCAGCATGTATTGGCAGCCAGGAAATAGAACGAATCGAGTTTCGTTTCGTGGAAACATCTGCACTCTCTCCTTTCAAATGATTTGACTCCGAAAGTTAACAAATGAAAGTGGAGGCGGTGTCGAGGTTATGTTGCGATTGTGTGGAGAGGTGAAAATAGCCCGTTAATTGTATAGGTCAAACGCTTGGTTGCGTAAATTACCAGAACAGATACCTTATTTATGTATATCCATTTGCTTTTAAATTGCGCGATAATTAATATCGGTTAATCTATCTATACATTCAGTGCCAGTGCAGTCGACATAGAGATACTCTTTGTAGCGGTTAATAAAACTGGCCACTGTGTTAAGGTTTTCCAGTGGCTTTTTTCCGATGTATTTGGTGGTAACCCACCGTATTATTTATACGCCCGGAGAACGCTGTAAGACCCAATGATGTGGTCCGTTATTTCGCGGGTTGCGTCGCTTAAACTAATGTAACCAATCACTGGTACCCGCTCATTTTCCCGTCGTCTGAAGTAGCGTTTCATTAGATTCTTGTCCTGGCAGTTTCCTGGATGACTGATAATTTATCTGCTCCGGTATAACCTCTGTCCAGGCAGCCAATTCAGTGTGCTGCTTCATAGCGAATCAAATCATGTCGTCACATTGGTAGAAACAACAGCGAGCTTCCGCCTCTCGCGCAGAGCGGGCGTGACTTGCCTCCTGACGAGTCATTTCAGACCAGAATCGTGAGTATTAAAAAGCACGGCGTCTCTACCAACAATGCTTTTGCACACAGCGTTACTGATTTACCCACGCCAGTTGATCGACTCTGAAGCCCAGACTTCGCGCAGTGTTGAGGTAATCGCGTTTTACCGCTTCCGGAAGGGTTGGCGTGCGTGACAGGATCCACAGATAGTCGCGGTTAGGGCCGCTGACCAGCGCATACTGGTAATCATCATCCAGTTTGATCACGTTATAGCCGCCGTAAAACGGGCCAAAGAACGACACTTTCAGCGCGGCTGTGGTGGACGTGCCGGTGAAGTAGGCTTTTCCTTCGCTCTCACGCCATATTTTCTTCACCGGATCGTACCCGCGATTAAGCACGCTAATGCCGCCATCACGACGCTTGCCGTAAGTAGCGGTCACTTGTTCAAGGCCGCGTTCGAAGCGGTTTTCCAGACGGGCGATTTCATACCATTTTCCCAGATAGCGACGGGCATCAAACCCGGTAATGGGCTGAACGCCTTGCGGCGGTGTTGGGGATTTGCAGGCAACCAGCGTCAGGGCGATAGCAACGCCGGTCACCACAGGCCATAGCTTCATGAGAACTCCTTTCATTTGCACAGTTGGGCGTAAAGTGTAGCGCAAGCAGGGCGCACTTCATCCAGACCGGAAATATTCGTAGTATATTGAGAGTATTCTTTGTTATCAGGCGTACCCATGTCTTACTCCATCGGTGAATTTGCCCAGCTTTGCGGGATTAACGCAACCACGCTACGCGCCTGGCAGCGTCGTTACGGCCTGCTCAAACCGCTGCGCACAGAGGGAGGCCATCGGCTGTACAGCGATGATGATGTTCAGCAGGCGCTCAAAATCCTCGACTGGGTGAAAAAAGGGGTGCCAGTCAGCCAGGTGAAACCTCTGCTGGCACGGCCCGGTGCGCGCAGAACAAACAACTGGCTCACCCTGCAAGAGAGCATGTTACAGCGGCTGAAAGAGGGCAAAATCGAGTCCCTGCGCCAGCTGATCTACGACTCAGGCCGCGAATATCCTCGCCCGGAACTGGTCACGGAAGTTTTGCGCCCATTGCGCAGTAAAGTCTCGGCTAACATTCCAGCCATGATGACCCTGCGTGAAGTGCTCGACGGCATCATCATCTCCTACACCTCGTTTTGCCTTGAAGGGGATAAAAAAGCGCCGGGGGATAATTACCTTATCACCGGCTGGCACCTTACCGACCCGTGTGAAATCTGGCTTGAAGCGCTCACCCGTACCGGGCAGGGCCACCGCATTGACGTGCTTCCTGTTCCGCCTGCCACGCTTGCGCCTGAAATCTTCCCGGAACGAAAATGGCTGCTGGTCACTACCGGCAAACTCACCGCTGCGCGCAAAAAGCAGATTGAACTCTGGCAGCAGCAGGTTGTTTCCCTGGACGTCATCCCTCTCTGATTCCGTTTCCCCACGCGGCACCTGTTTCCCACTCAACCTTCGTGTGAGCGGAAGACGGCTGTGTGCGTAAAAAAAGCAAAACAACTGCACAAAGAAACAATAAATAACTTATTGATAATTATTACATATAAAAAATATTTTCACCAAAACTTGGACAAATAAAAGTAATTGTGTAAGTTTAAATTATGCGATTACTCTGTTGTTCTGAACCCTGGTGAAACTCATGAGCACACTCTCCTCCGTCATCAACCGGTTTGTTGAGTACTACGCCGGGCTGGATAACCAGCCCCCTTCGGCGCTGACGACGCTCTATCACCCGGACGCTCAACTCATCGATCCCTTTGGTGAGCATCGGGGACTGGTTGCGATCCAGCGGTATTTCACACGGCTGCTGGTTAATGTGCAGCACTGCCGCTTTTCCATCGACGTTCCGGTCTGCGAGGGGCAGCGTTATGCCGTCAGTTGGACGATGCACTGGTCACATCCACGCATTTCCGCCGGGAAGGCGCTTGCGCTTGGTGGGTGCTCTATGGTGGAGGTGCAGGACAACCTGATTATTCGCCAGCGTGATTACTACGATGCGGGGGAGATGATCTACGAACATCTTCCTTTGCTGAGCTGGGCCATTCGTGGCGTGAAAAGGAGGGTGCGCTCATGATGACCGTCCTCATCACGGGTGCCAGCTCCGGCATCGGGGAAGGGCTGGCAAAATCCTGGGCCGATGATGGCCATAGCGTCATTGCGTGCGGACGGGATCCGCTGCGACTGGAAGCACTCCATCAGTACAGCCCGAATATCACGGTACGCCTGTTCGACATGACCGATCCGCAGGCCTGTCGCCAGGCACTGGCGCAATGTTATGCCGATCTGGTCATTCTCTGTGCGGGTACGTGTGAATATTTCAATCACGGCGTGGTGGATGCTGCATTGGTGGAACGGGTGCTGACTACCAACGTGCTGGGACCAGTAAATTGCCTGGCTGCGCTACAAGAACAGCTCGTTGCCGGAAATCGCGTGGTGCTGGTCAGTTCAATGGCGCACTGGTTGCCCTTTCCCCGGGCCGAAGCATACGGTGCATCTAAAGCTGCGCTGACCTGGTTTGCTAACAGCCTGCGACTGGACTGGGAACCCAAAGGGATAACCGTCACGGTTGTCTCACCTGGGTTTGTGGACACCCCGCTGACCCGCAAAAATGATTTCGCTATGCCTGGCCAGGTAAGCGTCAATGATGCTGTGAAAGCCATCCGTCGCGGCCTGGCGAAAGGGAAAAATCACATCGCTTTTCCGACCGGGTTCAGCCTGCTCCTGCGCCTGCTGGCGGGGCTACCTGAATGTTTCCAGCGCGTGTTGCTGCGCAGGATGGTGCGCTCATGAACATTGCCATTATCGGAAGCGGTATTGCCGGGCTGACCTGTGCCTGGCGCCTGGCCGGGCATCATCGTGTCACGATTTTTGAAGCAGAACCGACAGTGGGAGGGCATACCGCGACGGTGGATATCTCCACACCGCAGGGTACGTATGCCATTGATACCGGGTTTATCGTTTATAACGATCGCACTTATCCGCGCTTTATGGGCCTGCTCAGCGAACTGGGCATCAATGGGCAAAAAACGCAGATGAGCTTCTCGGTTCATAACCCACAGAGTGGCCTGGAATATAACGGGCATACGCTCCTCTCGCTGTTTGCGCAGCGTCGCAATCTCGTTAACCCGGCATTTTGGGGACTGCTGAACGCGATCGTGCGTTTTAATCGGCTGGCAAAACAGGCGCTGCGATCAGGTGTGGACGAGAATGCCACCTTGCAAAGCTTCCTTGAACAGCACCATTTCAGCCACTTTTTTGCGCGCCACTACATTTTGCCGATGGGGGCTGCCATCTGGTCATCGTCGCTGCAAGAGATGCGTCGCTTCCCGCTACCGCTGTTTTTGCGCTTTTTTGAGCACCACGGTTTACTGGATATTGCCGATCGCCCGCAATGGTATGTGGTGCCAGGCGGCTCACGTGAGTATATCCGCGCCTTGCTGGCGCAACTGGGCGACCGCCTGACGTTACATCTAAACACGCCGGTGCAGCAGGTCTTGCGCCATGACGACGGCGTTACGATCCGGCTTGATGCGTCAGAGCAGCGCTTCGACCAGGTGATCTTCGCCTGCCACTCGGCACAGGCACTGGCGATGCTGGTCGATCCTGCGCCTGCCGAGCGTGAAGTGTTGGGCGCTATTGGCTGGCAGCGCAATGAGGTGGTCTTGCACAGCGATCCGCGCTGGCTGCCGGTACGTGAGCGTGCCTGGGCAAGCTGGAACTATCGTCTGAGCGAACGGGATCAGGATCGTGCCTGTGTCACTTACAACATGAATATCTTACAAGGTCTGCCTGAAGGCAGCCCCTTGTTCTGTGTCACCCTCAATCCGGACTCGCCGGTCGACGCGCGCTATGTCTGGCAGCGCTTTGTCTATGAGCACCCACTCTTTAACCCCCAAAGCTGGCGGGCTCAGGCGCGTCGCGGTGAGATTAACGGTCACCGACGGAGCTGGTATTGCGGGGCGTACTGGTATAACGGTTTTCACGAAGATGGCGTGCGCAGCGCACTGGATGTGGTGAAAGGAATAGCTGTCGGGGAGGGCAACTGAGATGAACAGCTGCCTGTATCAGGGCGTTTTACGCCATCGTCGACTCCAGCCGAAAACGCACCAGTTTTGCTATCGCGTTTTTATGGCATGGCTCGATCTGGATGAGCTCGATTTGCTCCCAGCCGTGGGGATCCGCCGTAACCGGTTTGCCGCTGCCGCTTTCTGCGATGCGGATTACCCGTTGGGCGTACCGCTTAAAGAAAATGTCCTTAACCAGTTGGAAAGCCTGACCGGGGAACGCCCGGATGGCCGCGTCATGTTGCTGACTCAACTGCGTTACGTTGGGTTCCACTTTAATCCGGTCAATTTTTACTACTGCTATGACCATACGGACACCCTGCGTTGGGTCGTGGCGGAAGTGCGCAACACCCCGTGGAACGAGCGTCACTACTACGCCGTCGATGACAAGGCGAGTCCACTGGAAAAAGCGTTTCACGTCTCCCCCTTTAACCCGATGGACATGATCTACCACTGGCGCTTCAACAGCCCTGGCAATGTACTGCGCATGCACATCGAGAATCACCAACAGTCAAAAGTGTTTGACGCCACGTTGCTGCTGAACCGCGAGCCGCTGACGCGCACAAACCTGACGTCTCTCTTGATTCGCATTCCGTTGATGACGCTGAAAACGGTCTTCGCCATTTACTGGCAGGCGCTACGGCTATGGCTTAAGCGTGTGCCGCTCTATAACCACCCCGTTAGCAGGAGTGAACGCCCATGACCGATCCCGCCTTTGCGCTTGAACCCGAACTTTCGCGCAACGTCCGCATCGCGCGATGGGTGCTCTTCCGCCTGCTAAATGGTATTCGTCAAGGCTCGCTCACGGTGCGGGACGGAGCGCAGAGCTTTCATTTTGGTGATGCGTCGGCTGCGTTGCGCGCCGATGTGCAGATCCTTGTGCCAGGGGTTTACTGGCGTCTGCTCACGGGGGGAAGTCTTGCCGCCGCTGAAGCCTGGATAGATGGCGAATGGCAGACGAATCAGCTCACGGCGTTATTGCAGATCCTGGCACTCAACAGCAAGGTGCTGGGGCGCCTGGAAAGCGGTTTTCAGCTGTTTGGCAGACCCATTGAGCGACTGCGGCACTGGACGCGGCGCAACCACCGCAAGCAGGCGCGGGAGAATATCGCCGCTCACTACGATCTGGGCAATGCGTTTTACGCGCAATTTCTGGATGCAGACCTGCTTTACTCCAGCGCGCTGTTTACCGCAGAGGATCAGGATCTCGCGCAGGCCCAGCAGGCAAAAATGGCTCGTCTGTGCGAACAACTGGCGTTAACAGCCAGCGATCACCTGCTGGAAATTGGTACCGGATGGGGGGCGATGGCGGAATATGCTGCCCGTCACTATGGCTGCCGCGTCACCACTACCACGCTGTCACAGGAGCAGTACGCTTGGGCAACCGCACGCATTGCCCGTGCAGGGTTGCAGGATCGTGTCGAGGTGCTGTTGTGCGATTACCGTGATTTGACCGGCGAGTTCGACAAACTGGTCTCTGTCGAGATGATTGAAGCCGTGGGAAAACGTTATCTACCTGCGTTCTTCCGCACCTGCCAGGCACGGTTACGTCCGGGTGGGAAAATGGCGATTCAGGCCATCACCATTCAGGATCAACGTTACCGCGACTACAGCAAAAGCGTTGATTTTATCCAGCGCTATATCTTCCCCGGCGGTTTTTTACCGAGCATCACCGCGATGAGTGAGTTGATGACGCGGCACACCGATTTTGTTGTCCGCAACCTGTTCGACATGGGGCCAGATTATGCCCGCACGCTGGCACACTGGCGGCAACGTTTTCTCAATGGCTGGCCCGATATCGAAAAATTAGGGTTTGATGACCGCTTCCGCCGTATGTGGCTCTACTACTTCGGCTACTGCGAAGCCGGGTTTAACGCACGTACGATCAGCGTGGTGCAATTGACGGCGGAGCGGGTATGAAACGTTATGTGCAGGTTTTTCTGCTGACTGTCGCGTTCGATCTCTACTGGACGCTGGTCGTGCTGTTTCGTGAACGCGGCCTGTATCTGTGGCTTGCCCTCGCGATCCTCGCCTGCATGATGTTATCGCCTGCACACCGTCTTCATGCTTTGTTGCTCGCCGTTGCGGGGTGTGGACTCGATACGTTATGGGCGTGGACGGGGCTTATTCACTTTGACGGCGATGCGCTGCTGCCGCTATGGATGGCGGCGCTGTGGCTGATGTTTGCCACCGTCTGGACACGCCTGACCTGCACCACGACGCTGCCGGGGGTACTACTGATGTTGCTGGCGACCCTTGGTGGTCCGGTCGCGTATGTGATCGGCGAACGTCTGGGTGCCATCACCTTTCTGCAACCGACATTCATCGTGGTGAGTTGGATGGCCTCCGGCTGGCTCGTGATCATGCTGTTTTTCCATCTTTTTATGGGGAAGCGATCATGAGAACCTCGTTACTGGCGTTGTTATGGATGACGCTGGTGGCCCCGGCGGTCAGTGCCGCCGACTGGTTTAACTGGCAAAAAGTCGGTGATGCGACGCTCTATTGGGGGCCTTTTACCGTCTACACCTCCCGGTTGCTCACACCGGATGGCCGCTATCACGGGCCGGAACAAGAGCAGGCCCTGATTATCACCTACCAGCGTGACATCGATCGCAATGCGCTGGTCGATGCCACCCGTGAACAGTGGCAGGCGCAGGGGATTCTGGAGCATCAGCCACAAAGCGGGGCCTGGTTGCGAATGCTGCGTGCCCTTTGGCCTGACGTCACACCGGGCGCTGAACTGGCCTTTGTGCTTAGCGATAAGCAGGGGCAGTTCTGGTATCGCGCATCTGCGGCGCAAAAAGGCTTTACCCCGCTTGGCGAGCGCCAGTCCGAAGCGTTCAGTCGCTGCTTTCTGGCCATCTGGCTCGATTCCCGTACGCAATACCCACAACTGCGTAACCAGTTGATCGGAGGTGAAAAATGAAACGCATCCTGACACTTGGCCTGGCGCTGCTGATGCTGCTGACAGGCTGTAGCACGGAAGTTGATGACTACCGACAGCAGCAACCTTCGCTGGATATTTTTCGTTATTTCGCCGGGAAAACCGAGGCGTGGGGGATGGTGCAGGATCGCAGCGGTAAGCAGTTGCGTCGCTTCCACGTGGAGATCGACGGCAACGCGGTTGGCGAGACGCTGACGCTGAATGAGCGCTTCGTCTATGACGATGGCGAAAAGCAGCAGCGCGTGTGGCACATCCGCCGCACGGCAGATGGTCGCTACGAAGGTACGGCAAGCGACATTGACGGTATCGCAACCGGCAAGGCGGCAGGCAATGCCTTTCACTGGCGCTATAGCATGAACGTAAAAGCCAATGGCAGCACCTGGCTGCTTCATTTTGATGACTGGATGTATCTGCAGGACGGCACACATCTTTTTAATAAAACCAGGATGAAGAAATTCGGCATTACCGTTGCAACGGTCACGCTGTTCTTCACCCGACAAGCGCAGTAAGAGGAGATCGCCATGAACACGCAACCTGTTATTGGGATCAGCGGCTGTTTAACCGGCTCTGCTGTTCGGTTTGACGGTGGCCATAAACGCATGGGCTTTGTGATGGACGGCCTCGGGCAATGGGTGGCTTTCCAGCCTGTCTGCCCGGAAATGGCCATCGGTCTGCCTGTGCCTCGCCCGGCATTGCGCCTGGTTCAGACCAGCGACGGCGATTTCCGGATGCGCTTCAGCCATGCGCCACACGATGATGTGACGGAAAAAATGGCCGCATTTACCGACACGTATCTCCCCCGGTTGGGCGCGCTGTCGGGCTTTATCGTCTGCGCCAAGTCGCCAAGCTGCGGCATGGAGCGCGTGCGTCTGTACGATGAAAAGGGCAATCGCGGGCGTAAAGAGGGGGTAGGGCTGTTTACCCGCGCGCTACTCGAAGCGTACCCGTGGTTACCGGTCGAAGAAGATGGTCGCCTGCACGATCCGGTGCTGCGGGAAAACTTTGTGGAGCGTGTTTTTGCGCTCCATGAACTTAACACCCTGCGGGCTAACGGCCTGACCCGCCGCGCGTTGCTGGACTTCCACAGCCGCTACAAACTTCAACTGCTGGCTCACCATCAGGCGGGCTACCGCAAGATTGGGCCGTTTGTTGCCTCATTGCACGAGTGGGAAGATCTGGACGCCTTCTTTGTGGCGTACCGTGAAAAGCTGATGGCGATCCTGAAAAAAACCGCCTCGCGGGAAAACCACACCAATGTGCTGATGCACATTCAGGGGTACTTCCGTGAACATCTGAACAGCCGACAGCGGGGCGAACTGCGCGACGTGATCCTTCATTATCGCAACGGGTTGCTGCCTATCCTGGCGCCGTTGACGCTACTGAAACACTACCTGGGCGAGTACCCGGATCGCTATCTGTTGCAACAGAACTACTTTGCCCCCTATCCGGAAGATTTAGGTCTGCGGCTGGCCGTGAACTGAACAGACATCATAAGAAGGCTCCCATGACCCTGACAGGGGCTCGCGATGTTCCACTTTTAGACGACACCTCACTGTCGTCTTTTTTTGCGTGTTGCGCCACAGCCCGAGGGTTAAATTGGCGTGTGTTTGCGCAGGCGATCTTTTTTATACCACGGCACAAAGACCCTTAGCGTTCCTCCCCAGAAAATACCGTCGACAAACCCCGTCAGTAATCCGAAGAGAAGACTAAACGACTGCGCTTCACGTAATTCGGGATGAAGATAAATAGTTGCGGTCAATACATATTTGAGGCTAAATGCAATGATGATTAACCCCAGGGTTAACGGTGTTCCGGCGCGAATAATGAGCCCCGGCGTATCAGAATATTTGAGCGGCGGTTGTGAGCGCCATATTAGATACCCAACTGCAATGCCTACCAGTGCGCCAATTATCATCATGAACAAACTCAGCTCAGGATGAAATATTTCATGCGTGATACCATATATTCCCCAGAGCAGGAAAAACACCGGAAGAAAGAACAATCTGCCCGGCCGCATTTCTCTGTCGAAGAGGGCGTTAATACCGCGATGAAGCAGGTAAATAAAAAGGAACCACACCCAGGCAGGCGTGTTTTGGATATACGGGAAAAAAGACATGTTTTCACCTCGTCGATTAGGCGTGACTGTTTCCGGGCTATAAAAATAACCCGGCTATGCAAATAAAAATGAATTAATCAGCCATTATTCACTGCTGATTATTTTTCCCGGCCTGAAAGGTCGTTCTTTTCTCGCAGCAGGCGCTGAACTCTTTTTTGCTGCCACGTGGCGATGCGATCTTTTAAGACAAAGATCCTCAGGGCGCGAAAGGCAATAAGCGAACCCCATATGAATGTCACCACCACAGACCAGTAGCTCCCTGGCGAGGAGAGATAATTGACCACCATCAGCACGCTGCAGACAAACAGGGCAATAATGAGTGCACGATAAAAACGCGTTTCCTGTTCAACGCGGAGTCTGGCCTCACTGATATGCGTATCCAGCGTTTCCTCCGCCTGCGTCATGTTTCCGGACAGTTCAGAAACGTTGACATTAAATACGGAGGCCAGTGCGCTGAGCGTTTCCAGCCCGGGTTTATGCCCATTTTCTATACGTTGCACTGTTCGTACTGAAAGAGAGGCCAGCTCAGCCAGTTGCTCTTGTGACCAGGCATTTCTGAGCCGGTACTCTTTCACCTTTTCACCCATGTCCATTGATACTTCCCGCTGATTGTTGACAGAGACATATTCGCACATCTGCCCCTCAACGAACACGACAGACAGGCGACACGACCCTGACAAGGGGGCGACAGCACGCTTAAGTGCTGGTATGACTGCGGGTGTACTCTGGAATAAAAGTCACACGTTGGTCAAAAGCGAGGCGTTCTGGTACCTCGTGTCCGGCGTGCCAGGCCACACCTGAACAGTCAGAAAGCGTGGGCGATTCGGCCCATTTCAGCATACTGTTGAAATCCCTCAGAAGATTTTCCGGGTACTTCCGGAGCAGATATTGTCATGGGATTTGTGATTTGAATTGCAAAAAAATGTTAAGTTTGCATTTTTGTGCATAAAGTAATGTGATTTTTGCTGCATTAAAACAGAAAACTTAACCACAAAGCGAAGGGGGTCAGGCATATATCCTGAATCTGATATAAACCTGATTTTATAAAAAACAGATCAGAGGAGATATTGGGCTGAAATTTATTCCCACGGAAGACTACACACGCCATTTACCATTAAAGCATCGGCAAATGATTATCTGCTTGCCAGAATTCCTGCGCGACTCTGCAATATGACTCGTGCTGAAAATACGTGTACCGAAATCGCGCTTTACACGTTCGTCTGCTTTTAAATGTAGTGAATATATTCATTTGTTATCCTTAATCTGTTGAGATATGAGGGGCGTATGAAAACGAAAAAGCTATTTACATTATTAGCGGTTGTTATAGCACTGAGCAGTTGTAGTTCATCGCAAACCGGAGAAAAAACAAGTAGTGCAAAAGTAAATACGCAAAATACGCAAACAACCAGTGAGGTGAAATCCGTACCACCTGCTGACATGCAAGTGAGATCGACCTTTAATAGCATCACCACCTGGAATCAAGGACAACAATTCTTAAATGTTATTGGCTCAACCAATGATCCTAAAATTGATAATAAGTCCTGGATAGCGATATACCGAGAAAAATGTGGTTTCGACCCCGGTGTTCATAGTGCCACGGGTGCAGTCTGCCCTCAAAATGCGCTTGGCGGTCATGTGGTGATGAATGGACAATCGCAAAGACCGGCCCCAAACTCGCTGGTATATATTGTTCCGATTTGTACCAGTGAAAATAACCAGCCCAATTTGCTCATGACAATTGCCGCAAACGGGACGTGCGCTGTGGTGCTGAATTACTGGATGAAATAAAGATGAGGGTTATCCGCAAGGATATCTCAGGCCCGCAAGCGTCATTCATGTCCGTCCTGCGACGAGGCCTTTGCTAAGGCCTCGTGATTAAAGCGGCCCGATATACCATCGATTAAAAATGAGGACTGCACTTTCGGGCGGCGACAACTCATCGGTGGCAAGGGCGGCCGGAGAAATCAGCAAGAGTGAAATAATCAAACGCTTCATATCCATCATGTCTGTAAATCACCTAAGTTGGATATCGCTACACCGCTGGCTGTAACTGATAAATCCACGCGGTGACGTGTCGGTTATCTACCGTGGTTACCGTCACTTCGACGCGATCATAGCCGTCTTCAAATTTATCCAGCATTGGCCAGTGTGCCTCCAGGTTGTCGGATAAAAACAGATAACCCTGCACCTGCGCGCCATCGTTATTCAGCACAATTCCCGGAAAATCCGCAGCGGCGCCCCAGCCACGCGCGTAAAACGTACCCGTTACATAACCTGGCAACCACTCGCCGCCGATATTTTCCAGAATATGCGCATTAGCATGGCCTGGACGAAGCGTCCCATAGACAAATAAAGCGTCCATTTTTCCTCAACATACAAAGCAATGACAACCCAACGGGCAGGGGACTTTCACCATACGGTTTCGTGGCGGGGTTCGCAACGGCCAGAGGATACGGAAATGTGATGACGTAGAAAAGCAAAAAGCCTGCTCGTAAGCAGGCTTCTTAAATTTGGCTCCTCTGACTGGACTCGAACTTCATCTACATCTCCTGTTATTACTGCCTTTGTTAAATATAGCCATATTTTTACCAACATATTTACCATCATTATTGTTTTCTTGTGGTAAAAATGTCAATTAAAAACAATTGGTTGTTGTCATAATCATCTGACTATACGTATCTAAATTTTCTTTCATTATCAACATGAAGTTGTCGTTATTTTTGTTAAAATAAATGATGAAAAACAATTGGTTATTGTTTATTAAATAAATCATGTTTAGTCAAGGTGAAAGCACTGACCTCCAAGGTCACTTACTGTGTTCACACCATTTTGAAAACCCGCTCCTCTTTTCCACTTTCTCTATCATGTTGAATGGGCTAACGTTTAGGAAACACAAAAGCAATCGGTAGAACAATGACTACACAAAAGGAAATGGAAGAAATCAGGGCAGCGTTATCTTGGTTTGATGTACGCCGATATGATGGCCTGAAAGACCTCACCTTAGAACAAATCTATGCAGAGCTTGAAAGACGGATGTTGGCTTACAAAACAAGACAACAATGGGAAACAGCAGGCAAAGATAATCAAATGCAAGCGATATACCATGATGCCACAATCCGATGTGGTGATGTGATACTTAAATCAGACTGGATTTCAGACAATCACAGACTGTCGCATAGCTATGCTGTAAGACCAATGACCAGAGTTCAATTGTTCAACTATGGGCGGGCTATGTATCGGCTGGAGACTTCAGAGCAAACAGACCCTGTTGCAGTGAGTTCCGACTACATCTCTGAGTATCTGAAACAAGGAGGCATGAACCCTGCTAACAAGATGCTGATTGAAATTGACTTGGAAGAAGCCAGCAGTGACGATCTCGCAGAACATCTGAAAGTACTGATTGCTCTATGGCAAAAGCACCTGAAAACGCCTAAACCCCCGAAACGAAAATTTAGGTTTGGTCATAAGACCTTTGAAAGAATACTTGATTACAAAGTCATCCCTTTGATGGATTTGATCTCATGGGAACAGCTCTACAACGAAGGTAAGAACATACCTTTCACCATTTTAGCTGACATCCTGCATGGTAATAATGGGGCCAGAAGTAGTGAGAACATCAAAGATACTGATTATGATTACGCGAAAAGTTATCTTGATAACGATGAGTACTTCAAGGTTTTAAATGATTTTTACATTAAAAACAATATGTTGAAGGATTGGGATATCGTTGATGTGATAACACTTAACGATAAATCCTCGGATAAAAACAAAAAGTAAACACAAGGGATGTTCACAATCTGCGAACGTCCCTATAAAGAGTATCCCTCCAAAATTTCCGCGAAACTCACGGTTGGTGAACATCCCTAGTTTAGAACTAGCCAAAATCCTAGAATTATCTCCATCGAACAACATACTAAAAAACGAAATATCCAAGATATTACGTAAAAAAACAGGAGATAAACATGGTTCAAAACAAAACAGATAAAACTTTAAAACTTATTCGCTTATCAGAAGTAATAAGGAAAACCGGGTTCGGCAAGACGTGGATTTATAAACTTATCAGCGCGGGGAAATTCCCCAAACAAATAAAAATCGGTGAAAGAGCTGTTGCTTTCATTGAAAGCGAAGTTGATGAGTGGATTTATAAAGCTATAACCGCTTCTCGTAATACATCTAACTAATAAAAGGAAAATAACATGAAAAATATAAATGTGCCTGAAATATCATTTATCTTTGATAATGATAAAACTGAAGTTTTCTCAAGAATGGCAATGGATAACTTAGCTCTTTATGTGGAAAACATGTTTAAGATAATGGGTGATCAATTTGAACGTCACCTTTATGATAAAAAATATATGAATATGGTTATGGATCATATTATTTATATCACAAAACCAGACTTCCTCAAGTGGGTGAGAGACAATAATGTTGGGGAATGTATTTTTTTGATTGATGAAGTTATGGAAGATTTAAAATACTCTTATAGAGAGTTCAAAAAAATCTATCCTAAACTTGGCATTAAATAAAGAGGAAGAAATCATGAATAAAGATCTGAAAAAAGAAGCAAACAAGATATTACTGCATTTATCTAAACAATGCTTTGAATTGCGTGTGAGTTCTATTATTCAGAACCATCCTGAACAAGTAGAACAACTCAAGCATGAAGAAACTTTCATGATGAATACTTATAAGGACAGTATTAAAGTAGCAAAACAGATGTTCCCTAAAGTCGTAAGGAATACATTCTTTGATATAAAGTTATCACCAAGACTCATTGATAACGATTTTATATTGAAAGCATTAAAGGCATTTCATAAAGAAATGGATTTTATGAAAGATTCTCAAAAGTAGTTTTTTGTTTTAGCCCCGTATTGAGGGGCTGAAAATAAGAGTAAGTTAAAATATATCATGTAAAAATGAGGAGTAATCATGACTAAAAATATTGAAATTAAAAATACATCTACTGAGCTGTTCTATGATCTGGCAAAGCGTTCTTTTGAAGCGAGCTGGAAAACAATGCAGGATATGTGTAGTGACAGCATTTCGCACCTTGTTGATGACGCTGATTTTATGAGCGCATTTATACGACTCACTATTAATCATATTTGTCATAACTTTGAGAAGTTTACTACACAAGAAGGAAATCAAGGAAACCTTACAGAGGTCAACTTTGAAGAGGTTGCAGAACGGCTTGTGCGTAATGCTTGGGTGTTTTGTTAATACTAACTGTTTTTTTATTAAATACTAAAAATCAAAAAAGAGGATATAGATGAAGAAAGATAATCTGAGTAAAAAAGATGAAACGATGATATTCGCCATTTCAGCAACGCTAATGTTGTATGTGGACAGGATATACAGCATGGCAAGTGTAAACAAAGATGATGCAGTGATTTATGTAAATGATGAAGATGTTGTTGAGTTTGCACTACGAATCCACATGAAGGAAGTATTAACTGAGTTTGAGTATTACAAGGCTGCTTATGGTACAGGAAAGGAAAAGTATGAATATATAAATATAACAGAGCTATTAAAAAGGGTGATGTTTTTTCATGATTTATATGTCAAGGATATGTTGATAAGAAATATAGAGTCGGGACGATCTTTTGATGATTATAGTGTTTTGGACTGGGATATGGACATAAATAGATAATATCAGTAATGTTATTCAGAGGGATACATGAGTATATCTAAAATGTGTTACCGGAATGGATTCCGGTAATACGTACTCTGACTATATGAGGTGAAACTAGTTTCTGATGAAGTGACCTATTAGCGAATAAGCAAGTGAATTTTTGGAACACACTTAAAAGTTAATAGCCAGTTGATAAGATATTTTTTAGTATTAAAAACCACTTGCATCGAAATTTATGAAACCTATTTTCGATTTTTAACTTAATTGACATATTAATGAACAATGTTATATGTAAATAATAAAGTCTGATAAAAAAATAAATAAGGTTCATATAAAAAGACTTACTCTTTTTAGTAGAAGACTGAAGGGCGCTTGTGAGAGGTTTCAATTAGTAACTATATAAGAAAGGAGGTTTCAATGAAAAAAAGAACAGTAAGATTCTTGTCATCACTCAAAGATAATAAATTATATCGATACTTTGATGAACACTTTAACGTTATTACATGCATTAGTGTCATATTTGTCATTGTATGGAACATCTACTTTTATGCTTAAAACCTCCCTTGAGGGAGGTAGACTATTATTTAATAGTGTTATACTGAACATCACTGACTGGGTTTTTACTCTTGGAATAATCTACTACAGAAATACCAACCAGAATAAAGTAAATGACTCCAGCAACAATAAGAAAGAAAAGTAGTGGTTTTTTGAGAGCATCATTTTCACCTTTTCTGTTCGGGTGCTTTTTGTTCCAACCCCATAGGATTAAATTTACTACTACGAAAAACAGAAAAAAAATTGCAGATTTTGGGTTTTTAGCAGTATGAGAAATAAATGATCAAACCTGATCATATAAAAAACCAAGTTAAATATGAAATATTTAACTAAAAATTATCCACGTAAAAATATTTGATTTTATTATGGTAATAATATATGATACAATAGATTTACATAGATAGTGGCTAGAGATTTTTCACACAGAGATGAAAAATACATAAAAACAAGAAATTGTTTTAAAACTATCATAGAACCATTTGGGTTCGTATGATAAATCAGGTTATTTTCGTTAAAAAATATTATTAAAACCTTGATTTATACCTAATAATATCAAGTAGATAATAAGTTTGAAAATAATAACAGAGAATTCCGTTGTCTCTGACGTAGATTAACTCTGTTCATGTTTTCCCTGATAATGATTCGCCTAAGAATCCTATTATAATCACATGATCAGGTTTGTATATGTTTAATTGAACGGTGATCTGAATAGATTATATCGAATAGGTCAGTCATATCTTTCTCATATTCGTATCGTAAGAATTAAAGTGAAGAGCATAGCCGACAATATTACATTGGCGGCTTTTAATAAAAAATGTAATGAGATTAAATCTGGAAATCTTCCAGTGTTTTACCTGCTTCAATAGCAGCCACTATTGCTTTCGGAGTACGGCCCTGACCAGTCCAAGTCTGCTCATTACCGTTATCATCTGTATATTTATATTTAGCAGGGCGTGGAGTGCGTGTCGATTTGGTTTTAGGCTTAGTGGAACCTACCGCTGAAAGTAGCTCCGCAGGATCGATACCATCTTCTAACAGTTTCTGGCGGAAGGCTTCAAGCTTAGCCTGACGTTGTTCTTGTTCTTTACGGATGGCACTTTCTTCCTCACGACGATCTTCAACGATTGCTGTTAACTTTTCCAGCATCTCTTCCAGCGTTTCCAGATCAGTTTCACGAGCCTGTGCGCGAAGTGTACGAATATTGTTCAGTACCTTTAATGCTTCACTCATACTATGCCATCCTGTGTTTGAAATGGGGGATCGAAGGGTGTGCAGTATTGTCTGATGATCGATTTAAAACACACCAACATATTAATAATATAGTAAATATTAGCATTAGAGCAATCTATTAGAACCATTTCAAACGAAAAGCGGAGGATCGATTTATAGGGCCATTTTTCGTTGTAGTTGACTTGATGGTTCGAACTCTGACGAAATGTTAGAAAGTTGCTCAAGACTTTGCTCAACAGAACGCTGGAACTCAAGAGCCGCTTCTGTGCGCTGTTTTATGACCAGAGCGACGAGTTCATCAGGGCTTTTCTCAAGTAATGACTTTCGGTAGATAATGGACTCTTGTACTTTTTCAAGCTTTCTTGATGCAAGGGCTGATGCGTGACTTACAGGGTTGAGTTCTTCAATAAATTTTTCGAGTAGTGACTTTTTCTTCCTGTCTAATCTCAGAAGTTCGGTATGTGCCGATTTAAATTTCTTGGCTTCACTCAACGGTGAACCATCGGTTCTTATCCTGCGATATTCATCTCTGTATTCAGTCATCGTTGGATATTTTTTTAATGCTTTAATGGTGTTCATGTACTGAATTAAATCATCATTGTCTAATTTTACTTTCCTCATATATACCTCGTAAATAAAATAGTGGGTATATCTATATTACGAGATATAGTGTAAGTGTCAAATATAACCGGTAAATAAGAATGATAATATTCAGATGAAAACTATATTATTTCTTCTTGATCAACATCTTCAGGATAATCAACAAAAATGCCATCTTCTGAAACAGAGATGAGATTTATCTCATCGGAGAAAGTGTTTTTCATGGCTGGATATTTAAAAAATTATTTTATTTTGTTTTTCATTATTTTTTCGACTTCTTTTTTTTGTGATGTAGATAAATTCCTTTTAATCTCTTTCATTTTGTTTTTAAAATTAAGATTATCTCTTTCATCATGCAAGGACTTCATTTTATTATATGCTTCGTCACTGAAAGGATGTAAGTTATCATCTATTTTTTCATCTAAGTAAGAAGAAAGGAAGCATCTATCAAAATAATTTTTTCTAAGCGCATCGTAAATTTTAGCACTATCAATAATTGTTTCATCTTCCGGTTCTTTTTTTATATGGTCTGTCATGTTGACTCCTCTTATTTTTAGTGGATTGTGTATATATTTTATTTTAAGGGATTGGTTCAAAGTGTCAAATTTAATGGAGAGGCATGGATTTAATTATCTATTTTTCTTGTCATGTCTCTATAATTTAGCCTTGCTGAATAACCTCGTTCAATAAACTGTGTTTTATCGTAGCTATAAAGATAATCTGCATCGATTCTTCCACAAGACTTACAAAAAGAGTATTCCCATCTCAAGTTGCATTTCTTAGAAACAGAAAACCTCTCTGTCATTTCTCTACCACATGAACATTGCATATCATACCTCTCTTATTTGTTTTTATAGCTTTCAAAAATTAGTGTTCCAGAAAGATCATAAAGTTCAACCTTGCCGACTTTACCTTCATCATTTTTGATGGACATTCTTATTAATCGGGAATCATGATATTTTTCTAACAAATCAGGTTTATTGGCTAGGTATTTTGCTATTACAGAACGGCTCTTTATATAGTCAAAGCTTGAACATATTGTTCTTTTGAACTCTACATCAGTTAGACCGCTTTCCATGATCTTTCTTGCAATGAGTGATTTTAACGGACGATCAAATTCTTCACGCTCCTTACGCTTTTGCTCCTCTTGTTGTTTACGTCTTAGTTGGTTGAGTAAGTTAATTTTATCTCTTTCTAGTTGTAATTTTCTCTCTTTATCTTGAATGATGTTTTTAACTACGGATGATGGAATAACTTTGATATTATTAGACCAATATCGATATGGATTATGCATCTGAATGCTTTCTACGGTTGAGCGAATTTTATCTACATTAATATTTTTATCAAAGGAAACAATTCGGGCATTACCATTTTTTGAGATGAGTTTAGACGTGTTCTCAAGCTTCGTATCATTTTTTAAATTAAATGACTCTACAATAGCGTTATGTTCTTCATGATAGAAGGATTGTTTCTTACTATCAATATAACATCCAAGATAGTAATTTAGACTAAACTCTTCGATACCAAATGTTTCCTCAAGCATAGTCATTTGTTCAGCTAAGATGTCAAGTATATCGGTTTTTGATAATCTATCATGCAGTTTTATTTCGAGTGAGCCGGGTAAGTATTTCATTTCTTCACCTTATTATTACTGGGTTTATTAGAGTTACTGCTGGAAAGATAATATGTTTTCATAAATGTTAAACGGTCGCCATTAAACATATAGTCTGGATTAATGAAGTAATAGTTCTGTATCATGGTCTCTGCAATAAACTTCTTGTCAGCAAGTTCTTTCATGCCTTTGAAATATGTTGTTCTGGATATTTTTACGACATCTTGATCAACAATATCGTATGACATCAAAATAGTATCAGTATCCTTATTATCTCTGATAGCAAGATAAAGGATCTTGAAAACTTTTTTACCCGATGAAGACAGTCCTTCAATAGCAGATACTCCGTCAACATAAAGTTTCACGAACTGTGTCTTATCAACCTCCATAGCCTGATAGAAACCGCCATTACCAACTTGCTCTCCAGTATTTTCATTAATTAATGCTAATCGATCTTTTCCTGTAGTAATACGTCTGACTCCAGTTTTTGTATGTAGACTTGTATCATTAAGAAATGGGTTTTTAGTATGACGTGGGAGACCTCTTCTTGATTTCTTTACTTCAGTTTGTATCTTATTTTCTATCATGGTATTTACTCCTTTATTTTTTTAGTTATACATTTAAGTAAATACTATATTTTGCGTGCAAGTCAATACTTAAAGTTTATATTTTTTAAAATAACTAACACTTGATGTTTTTACTTATGAAACTTGTAGTGCTACATAATATATATAAATAACACTTTATCATTTTTATTTGAGAATACTTATCAACTTAAGTACCGGGATTCGGGACTTTAACTCCCGGATGTCGGTACTTGGTTTTGAGCTATAGCTGCCCTGAGAGCATTTTCCTTCTTCATTATTCAATTAGTGAAGTTGAGAACAACTATGCAGAGGTATTTCAAGGGTATAGTTTAACTATTTATTGCATTGGTTTCCTCTCTTCAATTTATATCTCAGCGAAGTGATTGTTTCAAACAATCACTAAGCGCTGCTGATATCTTATTAAAGTTGAAATTGTTTCCCATTTACCTCATAGCGACTATCGCCGCAATTATTCATGGATAAATCCATCATCAACAGGGATGAACCCTGTTCCAGCAATGTGATTGTTTTGAACAATCACGAAGTGCTGCTATGGAGATATAGTTTTACTATGCGTTTAAGAGCAAATGCTATAACCTTGATTGATTCCTCGTTAATATATAGATAAGGGGCGGAGCCATGAGCGAAAGATCATAAGAAAAGATCTGTTTTCAATATGAGGTTTTAATTAATTTCAAGGTAAAGCTAGCGTATATAAAATCTTAAGAACTAAATCGAATATGAATTGATAAGATTAATTATACTATTATTAGGTCAGCGGCTACTGCCGCAGTTCTTTATGGATAAATCCATCATTAACAGGGGCCAGCCCTGTTCCAGCAATGTGATTGTTTTGGACAATCACTCAGTGCTGCTATTGAGGATATAGTTTTCCTATGCGTTTAAGAGCAAATACTATATTTTTTAGTGCTAATACTGTTATGAAATATAGGATCTAAAATATTTAATCATGAATAAAAGAATAGATGTTGATCCTTTTGGCTTTACCCTAAAACATAGCAAGGACTATTGTTAAATCGTTAAATATATTTTACAGAGTTAGGGCGTAGCCGTGCGTCAGCACATGAGCGTTAGCTCATAAGAGAAATATCTTTTCAAAAGAATAAGAAAAAACAGGTAAAACGTTTATTATATGAGTTAAATTTGATTTTTACCGATTCGATATGGTATTAAATAATAAAAAAGAAGGAAAATAATGAATGAACAACATTAAGATTATTACGCTCTTTCATACAAATAAAAAAATACCATTTATGACTTGTATTGTTAAAGAAGTTGAAGAAAATGAACAAGGAATAAAACTCACTTTGGAAAGTGGTGATAATATCCATGTCAAAGATTATGGCTATTTCTTCTTATCAGAATCAGCAAATCAGTTTGATCAGGAACGAATGATTAATACATACAGAAGATTGATTTCTGAACTCAGCCAAGTTAGCGAAGAAACAATAGAGTCCTTAGTTCCGAAGATATCGAATAATATGAAAACCAATTTCCCGGCAAGTGGTGTGAGTGCTTTGGAAGATGATTGAAAAGTCTGAATGGTAGCTACCATTCCATATGAAACAGTATATTAAAACATGCGTTGCATACAGGTTTTTACAACACCATATCTGTAGATAGCTACATTACCTGAGATCTAACAATACCTGTCTGCGTAATGGTCGACAGGGTATTATCTGTTCCGACCTATACCTTTCTATCTCCATCCATGTGCAAACAGCTACTGACATGGCTCTTCGTGTACATTACACCTCTTATTGATCGATATAAAAGATCAATAAACTGCATTTGATAGATATTAACTATCAAATTAGCGTCAATTGATCGGTGTTTTAATAGTTTATATCGATCGATTATAGATATATGATAGTTTTGATCTATCAAATGATTTGAATTCGATCGATACAAACGATATGACGAACAGAAAAATAAATTGAATCCTATCAATTGATTAATGCTTTTTTACAGCCCAGAGAGACCAACCTATGGGTAGGGCTGTCTTTGACATAAAGTTTCCACACATTGGGGATAGATATGAAATTACGGATAGTGATGCCTCTACTGCTGTCTGCTGCCGCACTGACAGGATGCCAGCAGCTCAACGATGGTGTGAATACAGTTAATGGAGCAATCAGTTCTTCGTTGTCTTCAGTAGGTAAAGCGCTGGGGGGCACCGCCACCACTCAAAGCCTTGGCCCGGTATCGTCTGTATCTGGCCTTGGTGCTGTCTGCAAAGACTATGAAGAAAACGCAATGGCGGCAGAGAAACAGTGGACTGGCAAAAGGATCTCTATCACCAATGCCACTGTTCTGGAAGTTACGAAGGGCAGAAGTGCCAGCGATATGATGACGGGAATGCCTAAGTCAGCCCCTAACTATTACCTTTTATTTAAAACCTCTGATACCAGCTACTGCGGCGCGATGGTCTGGCTGGATTACTACTCTGGTATTGATGATGCCGTTCTTACTTACAAGAAAGGCCAGAAAGTCAGTGTCACTGGAACAGTCAACAACTTTGAAGTTCGTGGCTTCGCCACAGTAAACAATGCCGATATGCCAGTTCGTCTTGTTGTTCTGAGAAACGGCACAATCAACCATTAACTCTGGGATAACACTATGCGTAAATTTTTACTCGTGGCGGGTCTTGCTGCTCTTGTATCGGGATGCGGTGAAAAAGGCGATTTTGAAAAAGCGATCAACGCAAAAATATCACAATCAAAGCTGTGCTACTCCTTGCAGGATAATGACATTGTGTTCAATAAGGGCTTCCCCATCCGGGTCAACCATGGCTACCGTTCAGCGGGGTATAGTGCCAGTGATGAAATATTGAAAGGTCTGGCTAATCAGGGACTGCTTGATGTTTCTCAACAAGCTAATGGTTTTAGTAGTGTCGATGTTCTGGAAGTAACAGACAAAGGCCAAGCGGTTGAGTTTTGGGATCGTAAAAATGGTGCCTGTATTGGTCATCGTGCGGTTGCTGAGATAAAGGAATGGACTGAACCGGGAAACGGTAATCAGAAAATTGTTCGCGTGTCTTATACATGGAAGTTGGCGGATGTTCCTGCATGGGTGGACAAAAAAGCGTTCTCCAGCGTCAAGGGTATGAATGAACCTGAAGAGAGCATGATTAATCTTGTTAAAACCAGCAATGGCTGGAAAGCTATCTAAGGGGCTATCATGGAAAACAAAACTATTCAGTGTCCTTTGTGCCTAAAAGAAAGTCAGAGAGGCGTCCATGTCTGCACCGGCTGCATGGCGACGGTTCTGTATGGAACCTTCCCCGGCTGGTATGCTTTCGTGGTTATATTATTGACCTTCGGCCTGTCTATACTGATCGGAATGTCTACAGGTATGGCGGGAGCTACTATCAGCCTACCAATAATTGCGGCTGTTGGGTTTGTCGCAGGTAAGGCAATTTTCTCTGATAATGTTGTTTTCAGGCGAAGGATGTAAAATAAAATTTAAACCATGTCTTTTTTCGAAAGGCATGGTTTTATTCTCAGCTTTTTATTTGACATTGGATTTTGTTTTGCTAATTAATAATAAAAAGGAGAGAGTATGAAAATTTTAATAAAATTGAGTAATGACTGGCCTGAACATGTGAGTGGCAATCCAGTCCTTGATAAGTGGGTTCACAAGATTCCTTGGTCCGGCATCGAATGCTTTTTATTATGTGAAGATGGTAATGTTTATCAGTCATATATAAAAATGCCTTTTTCTGTAGAGATAAAAGAATTTCAACTTTTCAGGCATACACACATAGATGAAACTTCATTTATGATTGAAGAAATCAATGAATGGCCTGAAGGTGTTAACATAAGAAAAGGTTTTATATCAAAAACAGATAAGAGACATCCATATAATAAAAAAGAAAATGGCTGCTGGTATGTATCACCTGAAGGGAATGATGCAGTAATCATGTTTGATGCCCCTGAGATTCAGGAGCATAAAAACAGGTATAAAGAAATGCCAATCATTACATGCGAAGTTTTCGTGTAGATTTTAATTTTTCTTCAAGCTCGGTCTTTTTTAGCTGAGCTTCTTCTAAAGAACCATAAACCCCAATAACAACCTGAGAAACAATATCAAACACGATATGAAGAGGGATTTCCTGAGTGATTTCCTCTCCTTCCCCGATTCTGTAAGTAAGTGTGGTGCTATGTGGAGTAATCAAGAAACGGTCTGTCATTTTTAAACCCTCTGATTTTATAAGACAAGGATTATGTCAGGGGGGCATCTGTTTTTCAAGTTCAATGAACGAGGTCAGTGCGGTAAAAACCATCTTATTTTTGGGGGAAACCCGGCGGTCTTAATTTTGGCCCATTGCGCTTACCAGATGAGAGTGTAGGTATGTAGTCTGGTGTGTTACTGGGTTGTTCAGATTTTTTCACACGACTTGGGAAACGATAAATTTCACCTGCCGCTGGTTTCGTGGCGCAGATCTCAGTTTGTTTTTGTTTTTCATCATTATTGAATTTAGCACGTTGTTCATATTCATTACGTGAAACATGACGGCCTAATACCTCGTCAAAGACGTAGTTTTCAGCAATACGTTTATCATGTTCCTCACTGATAATATCAACTTTAATTTTGTCTGTTTTAGCCCATACGAACTTCTGCTTGAAAAAATCTATGACAAGAGTTGTGAAACGTTTAAAAATATTATCCTGACGTGGAGTAGTCTGTTTCCTCTTAACACGTTCAGGGGCGCTTCTGGATGCCCTGTTTAGGGCTTGAGAGGAGGATGTTTTCAAAATAGTATTTGTTTCATAATCAGAAATACTGACCGATGGTTTCTTACCAGCAACAACCTTACTGACTTTGGATTTATCACGATAGGATTTAACGCCACGCATACGAGTATGAGGTGCCGGGGCAACCAGAACAGGTCTTTGCGGTACACTGGCAGAAGAACCGGAGCGTGTTTCTGGTAAAACAATCTCTTCTGGTTCAGCAAGATGTGTAATCGTAAAGCTTCTGACATCAACGACGATTTCAAGGTCAAGTTCACTGAATGTTTTGTAGACTTCAACAGCTTCTTGTTTAGCAGCGTCACGAACAGCCTGTTCTGCGGCTCTTTGTTCCTGAGCAGCTTTACTGCGCCATTTGGCACTATGGATACGTTTCATTGCAGGGCGGTTTGTTTCAGCGGCTTTAGCAAGCCATAGCGCTTGTTCTTCATTGTCCAGAGCAGCCGCCGCTTTTTCTAATGCCTCTTCATGCTGGGCCTGAAGGGAACGATGGTCAATACGTTCTGATGAACCTGCGGCTTCGAGATAGCTGTTAGCCATAGATGCCCATGATTCACGCCACAACACAGACATTTTTCTGTCGTTCCAGCTTCTTTCTTTTTTACCAAAACCTTCCGGGCCTATGGCTTTTAACGTCAACATAACGTGAGCATGTGGGTTGTCGCTATCAAGATCATGAAAAGCGATGTCGGCAATCATGCCTTTATCAACGAAATTTTTCTGACAATACTCAAGGACAAGTTTTTTCTTGTCGTCATTGTTTAACTCGGTGGGAATAGCAACATCGAAATAACGAGATGTTTGACCATTTTGCTGACGCTCGACCCGTTCAACTTCATTCCACAATGCTGTAGAGTCTTTTATGATATGTTCCGGTGCATTAACTGGAGCTAATATGAAATGCCCATATAAATCAGTACGGCGACTGTAATCATACGTATCACCTGTTCTTTCATCTGTTATACGTGTACGAGCATGATAGGCAGCCTTCGCAACGGAAGACCTACCTTCTGAACGTTTCACAATTTTAAAATCAAGATGAAAAATAGCCATACAATAAAAACAACCTCAATATAAATTTAAATATCAAACTAAAATATAAATCTCCAATGCGACTATGCTGGTTTTAGTTTTTCGCAAGAAAAACTCTGGTGTTGACGTTGACCTTGTTTCCGAAGGAAACGGTGTTAGCCTGCGGCAGGCAACCGTCGGTAGACCCCACACACTGCGTAGCAGTGTATAGGTGGGCATTGCTTTATTTTTATATCTCCTAACGGAGCTAAAAATAACGACAATGTTTAAAGTTTTTCTATACTTAAATAATAACTCTAGTTTTATAGGCTGTGAAATTTACAGGGCTAGATTCGGATGAACGGCTGAGGTATTACACGAATCTTAATGATTATGGTTTTAGAGAGCGCCCGTAAGGGCAAAAGTAGTTTAATTAGTCTCCCGCCGTAGGCGGGAACGTGAATTTTATTAAAATTGAGTTGAAAATCTTTAGTTGATAACTGAAATTCCTAAAATAACAGACTCTTTTATGTGCTGCACAAATCACAGCTTAGTTATGAGAAATAGAATGGATATTAACAGGTTAAATGAAAAGCACTAATATGTAAAAATAAGTAACGCGGAGAGGTCTGGTTTTGAAAGCTAGGTGGATTTTACATATCATGTTTTTAAATTTCATTATTTCCAATATTCCATCACTTTTAGTTTAATTGGTCTAACCTGTTTTATGTGAGTGAGCGCTAGCAAGGTATGAGAATAAAACCCATGATTGGAACAAACCATCATTAATAGGGCAAGCCCTATTCAGCATAGTGATTGTTTATGACAATCACGAAGTGCTGTTTTTGACAAAAGCAAATAAATATAAGAAGAGTATTATCTATTTAGCTGAGGGTGGATAAGATGAGTGAATATAATTCAAATAATAATGAGAAGAAAAACAAAAAACAACTTGAACATATTAATCTATGCATTACACGAGATTTTTATTTTTATGGTAAGTTTTACGATGAGCTAAAAGGTATCATCAAATCATATAATGATGAGATAATGGAAATCAAAAGCGATATAGGCGAAAAAATATCTTTAAGTCTTTTGTGTGATCATGGTGATAAAATTAATAGCGAAATAAAAGAGGTGATGGATGATGCTGATATATCATTTAAAACTGTGACTGAACGTTTCAGAGAGAGTGTTTTGGAAAAAATGATTAATTGGCTAGATAGTGGGAGGATTGTGCATTCTGACGTTCCGATGATTATTACAATTTTTCAACAGGAAGTTTATGGGTTCAATTTTAGAAAATTAAAAATAAGATCATATATAAATGACGGGTTAATTAAGAAGTTCGGTAAAAGTATTGATCATGGGATGGTTAAATGGTAGAAGGCTCAGGCTGCGAAAAAGAGAATATGATTGGCTATAGCTCAATACATAATAATTTGAAAGCTATGTGTGGAAAATATTTTATTGATTATTATTTGACAAATAAAAAATGTCGATGTAAATAAAATGAAGATACAAAAAAAGCCAACTTATCAAAGTTGACTTTTTAAGGACTAAAAAAGTTTTGCCGACTTTTGAAGCCTTGTAATCAGTTAAGAGACAACGTGATTACAAATATAATAAAGTATTAAATAATCTTTTCATATTTGTCAAATCTAAATCGCAACTTTTTTACAAGCCTTTCAAATACCATTTCCAAAAACATTTTAGTTCTCGAAAGCAATAACGTTAAAACCTGCTGTATCAGGTCTAAGAATCTTTGGACATCATGTGTTAAAAACTGTTTTGTTCTTAGGTTATTGTAGGTGGCATATAAACGGGGGGAAGTCGGTAGCCACCAACTTGAAGCGTTCATCTAAAATCTATAAAGCGGTAGTATAATTTTCTTTAGTAAAACGAGAAAATGCTTTAAATGATCATGATGTATCCGTAGGAGTCCGATGGGGTGTCCCAGTAATGGAAACGTGCTGGAACTCAATAGCTACGGTGAGAATCGCCAACCTGCGAACCTAAAAAAAATATTACAATAGTATTTTTTTACGGGGGGGTTAGGGGGGTGAAGCTTGCAGAAAAACTAAGTTTTCCTGACGGAAAACTACTACGACTGAAAGTCGCTATCTAAAACCCCAGAACCTAATCTAATAAAATTCTAGTACTACTAGTACAAAAAAATAATTTTAAAAATATCAGTAGGTAGGTGCCATTTCATCAAGGCACTAACGAAAGATAAGTAGGTTTATAAATTAAATATGGTGCATGGATTAATTTGAGTTTTTTGTTTTTTAATTGTATTAATTAAAAAATATAAATAAAAAGGTAATGATATGGAAAGTAAAACAAAAAAACTAAGAATGGGATGGATACAAAATCTTACTGAGAATGAAAAAAAGATAATAGATGATTTTCTGGAAGAAGCCGCTAAGTTAAAAGGTAAAGCACTAAATAAAAAAGAAAAACAAACTGTCAAATTTATTGCTCGTGATCAAGTCCGCTCGATTAGAAAAGAGCAAAAATCAAAAAAACAAAAGAAGAGTAGAGTTGATATGGAAAAAAAAGAAGATGAAACAATTAATACCATATCAAATAATGCGGATGAGCAAGGAAGATTAAAGATACTATCAGCTAAAGAAAGAGATTTTATCAATAATGCCATATATGAAGAAATGAAAATTAAAGGTAGAAAGCTTGTAAAATGTGAAATGAAAGAAGTTTTAAAAATTGCTCGAAAAAAGATCCTCAACAATCGTATATCTTGTCAGATCAAAAAAGAAAGAGACAAAGAACGTCATGCAGTAGTGTTTGAGTGGAAAAGACCAGAAACCTTCCGTCGTTAATCGAATATAATAATGGTGAGAAATATATGAAGAAAACCAAAACAAAAAACTTGAAAGAAAGTGAGTTTATAAGATATATTGAAAACAATCCTGTTGTCTCAACGGCTTTATGCGAAAAATATGGAATATCTACTGAAACCATTGCCTATGCTTTATATGTTCATAGCAATAGTTTCTTTCTTAAAAACGACTACGTTCAGGATGACATTCACTATGACATGGTTAAAAATAATTTAATAATAATGAAGCCCACGCTTAAACAATATTATAGAAGAACAAGGCAAGTAGATTATAACGGATGTACTTTTATATCAGGCATTAAAGAATATCAAGACTATTGTATTTTGTTGACGCTTTGCTGCTATCACTGGATAGCTGATGTATTTACTGTCTATAATCATAATGAAAGAAGCCAATTTATCGTTGATGTTGCCAATGATCTTCTGAAAAGGAGTATAGATCATTTTTCAGTAGAGCATGAGAATGTTATCAACTGCTTTAATATTTTAAAAGAAAAGCTCCCATCGCATAAAAAGAAATAATAATCCAATTTTTCAAATATCCTCATTGACTAACATATATATAAGAAATATATATGTATCATGGAACTATAAGAGGATAGAAAATGAGTGATATTTCAGATAAAGAGCAAACCAGAAAGAAACCACGAATAAAAAAGACACTGGAGCAGCAATTAGCATCTGCTCAGATGCGTTTAAATCGTTTGCAATATAAGTCTAAGAAAGAAGCTAAACAGATAGAGACACGTCAGAAAATAATTTTAGGGGCTGAAGTTGCCAAGGCTCTTGATTGTGATGTTTTTACGGTGGATAAGGATCTTGTTTTAGGTATGCTACTAGAGATACCCCACCTACATCCAGATGATAAAGAAAGATTTAAAAGAAGCGGAATGTTATTTCTGGCGAGCATGAAAGGAAGGAAAACTTGATAATGCATATAAACTATTTGACACTTATTTGAGAAAAAATTCCAATAGATAATTATCGTTAACTTTCATTAAAAGATTTGACATTCTATTTATGATGATATATCTATCAGTACAATGATTCATAATCTTATATAATCAGATTTTTTCATCTATAAAATAATAAAATATAATTTTTAGGTTTATATTTCACGTCCTGACAAATCTCTAGCTTAATTTTAATATGGCTGGGGATTTGTTTTTATCTGTATCTTGATTTTTGTTTGTTATTTGATAATTAATTAATACGTGAATATAAAATAGGACGATGAAAATGAAAATTAAAAAAGGATTCTCTTTACTAGAATTAACTCTTGTTTTAGGTGTTGGGACGATAGTGGCTTTTATGAAGTTTCAGGATATGAAAAATGAACAGGAGAGTATATTGGCTTCTGCTGTTGGGCAACAAATGAAACAGATCGGTGAAGCAGTTAATGGCTATATAAATATCCGTTATGATAAATTGTCAACCTTATCCAATGCTGCCGGAACAGGAACCGATCCGGGACCAAGAACCTGTTCAGGCTCAGTATGTGAAATTACTTACCAGACATTGATTAAAGAAGGTTTACTACCTTCAACCTACACAGGCACTAATGCTAATAAATCCTCGTATAAAATCATATTAAAACGAGATGGAACTTCACCTAACTATGTTATTAATGGTCTTATAACGACATCGACGGCATGGATTGAAGGCGGAAAAACACGTTATGATTTATTAGGGAAAGCCATGCAAACAGCAGGTATAGATAGCGGTATGACTAAAACAACATCTATTGCTTCTGGGCATAGTGGTCAATGGTCAGAAACGTCTGCTAATTTTAATAATATTACATCCGCTGGACAGTTAGCATTTAGAGTTGGTTTTAATAGTGCGTTATATTCTGTATATTTAAGACGGGATGGAACCTTGCCCATGACTGGCGATCTAAATCTTGACGGACACAATATCAACAATGTCGCCGCACTTAATGCCACTGGCAACATTACGACGACAGGTGACCTACAGGCAAGAAACATTAAGGCTACTGGAAAAATTGATGCGGACGGTAATATTTCAGCCGGTAATTGGATGTGGGCTAAGAATGGATATGGGGACGCTATAGGTTTTGGTGGAGATGGATATTCTGGAGGTTTAGGTCGAGATTATGAAATAAAAATGCTATCTAACCATCCACTAACGATACATTCACCAACGTCTAGTCGCGGAAATGATGTTATATTAGATATTGATGGAAATATGAGGGTTCAGACTGACATTAGCTCTCTTAGAAACATTACAGCCTCTGGAAACATAGAGGCCGCCAAAAATGTCAAAGGCGCTACATTAGAATCCACAGGACGCGCTACGGTGGGAGAATTTGTTCAATTGAACGGACAGGCTGAGGTTGGCAAAGAATGTCAATCTAATGGATTACAGGGACGAACAGCAGATGGTCAGATTTTATCTTGTGTTAATGGTGTGTGGAATTTTTCTGGAGAACAGCCCGGAACAATAAAAATGTGGGGAACATCCAATGCTCCGGTTGGCTGGTTGGAATTAAACGGACAGGCTTTTGATAAGAGCAAAAATCCAACATTGGCAACTCTATATCCTTCTGGTGTGGTTCCAGATATACGAGGGCAGTTTGTTAGAGCGTGGGATCATGGTGCTGGTATTGATTCTGACTCATCAAGAGGTATATTATCTACACAGGGTGATGCTATAAGAAATATATCAGGATCAGTAAGTGGTATTGGAGGAGTGAGATTTGATGCATATTACGGCTCATTTTATGATTCTGGAGCAAGGCATGGTAATAATGCTCAAACAACAGGGACATGCTCATCACACTGTAATGACGACTTTGCTTTTGATGCTTCAAGACAGGTTCCAACAGCCCCTGAAAACAGACCGAAAAACGTAGCACTAATGTATATTATTAAAAAAGGTTAAAACCTTTTGTCCCATTTTTATGAAAATTTTTTGAGTATGGGTTACTATAACTGTTGCGAGCAACGGAAGACAAAATATAACTAAAATGTGTATTTTTTATATTTTACTTTTGTGAAGTATAAGCTGGCCTCCTAAAAGGTCAGCTTATATAACTTAAAAGCTGCTCAGTATTTCTGTAAGATCTGTGGCTCGAACATATTTTGCCGCATTGATTATTTCTGCTTCTAAAGCACTAAAATGCGCTGTTCCACAGGCTATCTTCGCATCTTCTTCATGACCAAGACCAATGTGTTTACTTTTTGTCTCTACAACAAAGTAAATATGTTCTTCACCATTGTCTTCAATAACTAAGGCCCAGTCAGGATTGTAAGTCCCTAATGGTGTCGGGATTTTAAACCATCCCGGCAGCTTCACATAAAGCTTTACTTCATCCTGTTCTTCGAGTTCCTGAGCGAAACGGCTTTCGACTTCAGAATCTTTTGGAACGTATTCATAAACTGACTTAGCCGAAGTTTCAAAAAGATTACGGGCATATCCCGTCAGTTCTTTATCCATAAACAGGCTTTGCGCATACACATCTCCTTTTAGTGGATAATATTTAATACCATCAACAATTGACAGGCGTTTGCAGTAGTTGATTCGGCCTATAGCTTCACTGATAAACTGCTGTGGATTTTTAGCAAAATCAGCGAGTCTTCCACTCTCTTTCAGGATGGTGCTTAAACTGCGTCTTGTCAGTCCGGTTTTTTCCTGTAGAACACCAAGAATATCTGGCAATGGCTGCTCTGCAACATCAACTACAGAGCTTGTTGTTCCATTAGACAGAGCTTTAACATCAAGGCCAGATTGACTTTGTTTGATTGTTGCTTTGCTGAAACTGACCATTGCTTTTGCTACAGGCTGCATTTCAGAAAGTGATTTCGTACAGGATTTAATCAATTCGTTTTCGTCAAATGCCAGTCGGTACAGTGTTTTTTGACAAATTCGCTGCCATAACGCTTCGAATTCCGGGCTGTTTAAGACTTCTTTCCGGTATTTGATTGTTTTACGTTCATCAGCATTGTTTATATTGAGTCGCCCTGCTGATTTACGCAGGATAGTTTCAATTTGTTCCTGTAGTGAGGCATACTTCTCACTAACAACAAAATTGTTTTCGAATAATACTTTTTTCAGGGTTTTGGTGATTTTTCCCGATTTTTCAATATAACCTTCAGTCTGAAGTTCAGACCAGATATCATGTGAACCGGAAATACCTAAACCTTGTGAGGAATCAGCGAAGATAAGATGGGCGAACGCATCTTTTTCAATCACACCAAAACGTATGCCTGTTTCGCTCTCAATTTCAGACTGTAATCGTTCAGCGTAGGCTTCATAATTTTCACTGGCAACGACTGTCAGAATGTTAATGCTGTCATCACGAACACGTTCACCCTCTTGGTTAACACACAGGCGAAGACCACGGCCTAATGTTTGACGACGTTCTCGTTCACTTCCCATCTCTCGGAGGCTACAGATCTGGAATACATTGGGGTTATCCCAGCCTTCTTTCAAAGCAGAGTGTGAAAAAATAAACCTCACCGGATTCGAGAAACTCAAAAGCTTCTCTTTATTTTTCATGATGAGATTATAACCACGTTCCGCATTTTCGCGGCCTGCATTATTGCTTTCGCTTGTTTCAGCCCATGCACCTTTTTTATCAATGGAGAAATAACCATCATGAACGTCTTTAGCATGTTCTGGATGAGAAGGGAGTAAATCTTTATAGGCAGGACTTTTGATGGCTTTAAGGTATTCTTCCTCAAAGATACGGGCATATTCACCCGGCTCACGTTGTCCTTCTTCAGTGAACTGGCGATAGAAATCAACCTTATCGATGAAAAACAGGGTAAGAACCTTGATTTGCTGAGTATTCAGGCGAAGTTCTTTATCCAGATGTTCACGGATTGTACGTCTGATCATATGACGCTGGATGAGCATAGGGTCAATATCCCCCACGACATCACCCACTTGCATATAGTAGGTATTAGAAGGCGTCTCCAGTGTCAGATAGCCTTCTTTGCCCGTGCGGATCTCACTTATCCTGTATCCCTGATAAATATCACGCCCCGTTTCGTCATCAAGTGTCATACCGTCATGCACGGTAATTTCAGAACGAGTTACATTCCCTTTTTTATCGGCTATATCAACAATAACAGTCGCGCTAATGCTATTCTTCTTACTGTTAATACTGACCAGTTTTACATAGGGGCTATTGCTTGCATTCTGGACTTCAAGCCCGGCAACCTCGATCTGTTTGACCAGTTTTTGGTTGTAAGCATCAATGGCATCAAGGCGGTACACCATATGATGTTTATGAATATGTGTTGCTGAATAGCGTAAGGTGAACATGGGGTGCATAGCATTAAGTGCGGTTTTACCCGCACCGTTCAAGCCACCATCAACACTTTGCGGTTCATCGACAATAATAATTGGACGTGTAGCACGGATTAAATCAATGGGCTTATCCAGATCGTCCACAGTTGTTTTTTCACTGGACTGATAGAGCTTGTTAACATCTTTTTTGTTAATCGCACCCACAGTCATTACCATGATCTGCATAACAGAACTGGTTGCAAAATTTCGAACATCCGCAGGTTTTGCCGAATCATACAGATAGTATTCGTATGGAACTCCCGCATACAGGCTTTTGAAATGTTCTTCAGTGATTTGTAGTGTTTTATAAACGCCTTCCTTGATAGCAACTGAAGGAACCACAATAATAAATTTACTCATGCCGTAGCGTTTGTTCAACTCCAGCATGGTGCGAAGATAAACATACGTTTTACCTGTCCCTGTTTCCATTTCGACAGTAAAATCATGGCTGTCGAGCACAGGTGAAGGTGGAAGCTGGTTTTTTAACTGAACATTGTTTAAGTTTTTCAGCAGAACATCATCTTCGGGTATTTGTGGGTTAACAGGCATTGAACCTGTTGCGCCTTCAAATGAGAGTGCACCCTGAGCTGGGGCCAGCACAGTCATTTCGCTTTCCCATTTCTCTTGCCCTTCAAACAAATCACAGACCGATGTTATGGCGTTTTGCTGATAGGTAAGGTCAGATTCAAAATGTAGTTTCATCTCATTCCCTTACAGGCTGTGCAGGTTAGTTAGGCCATGTTGTTCCAGAATGGCGCAAAGATTTGTTTTAGCAACGTTATTTTCAAATGCGTCATCAAGGAAATAGCAGACAGTATCTTTGCCAGCTTTTAAACTCTTATGCCAGTCGATGATCCCCTTGGTTAGTACCTCAACACAAGAGGCTGGGATTTGACTGGTAAAGCAGGTAAACAATTTGCCACCGTCAACACAAGAAACGGTTAATCCATCAAACTGACGGGTTTCAATGTTTACACTCAGGTCAATGCCACGTTTGAGCATCAACTCTGTGAGCAAATCTTCTTCACTACGGCCTTCAAGAATTGGGCTTACATAGGCATCAATCTGTTCTGAAAGGGTTTCGGCAGAGGCTTCCCACGGACGGATATTAGATGTATCGAGTTTAAACACACGAAAACCGACATCACCATTCCAGTCAGGATTGTCTTCACGAACTTTTTTACCTGCACGACGCAGGCGCTCTTTGGTCAGTTCGGCTATTGTTTTAGGTTTTAGTATCGAATCGCAAAAATCAGCAGCTACTTTCTGATCTCTATTTTCTTCAGATAAAATCTCAGGAAGTTGTACTAAAATAAATTTACGATTTCCATTATCTTCCGTGTTTTTCTCAATTACCGCGTGTCCAGTAGTTCCTGAACCTGAAAAAAAATCTAGAACTATATCATTGGATTCATTGTTGGTTGCTATTGATAGCATTTTATTAATTAATTTTTTAGGTTTTGGTGTGTCAAAAACAACCTTATCAAAAAGTGCTTTTATTTCACTGCCTCCCTCATCAGTAGTTCCGGCATCTTTATAACTCCATAAATCAATCGGCACTAAACCATCTGTCTGTTCAGATAAAAATAATTTCAATCTTGGGTACTGTGCAGTACCATCTTTACCCCACCACAACCTTTTCTCATCAACATGTTTCAAATGTTCATTTATACTATACTTCCAAGCATGAGTTGGATGCGTGACTTGTTCGCCATTTAATGGTCTGGTTATTTCATAGGCTAAATTTGGACGCTGTTCCTTGGTTGCGGGGTTTATGTATGAAGATGTTGTCCAGTCCCCTCTGATGTCATTGTCTGGATTGCTATAATTAGAGTCTGATTTTTCATTTCTTGCTTCTTTAACATACTCTAATGCATCAGATTTCCTATAGCATAAGATTGAATCTTTTAATGAATAAAATCTTTTGGCATTATTACTACGAGTATATCTTTTTTCCCATGCGATACATGCAAGGAAGTTTTCCTCGCCAAATATCTCATCGCATATTTTTTTCAAATTTGCTTGTTCACTATCATCTATTGATATGAAAATAACCCCATCTTCTTTCAACAAGTTTCTAGCAAGCTTTAATCGTGGGTAAATCATATTTAACCAGTCTGTATGATAACGCCCACTGGTTTCTGTATTTGTGCTTAAACGTGCTCCGTCTTCTGTCTGTCCAGTAATTTCAAGATAATTTTTTATATTATCTTGGAAGTTGTCAGGATAGACAAAATCTTTACCGGTATTGTAAGGCGGATCGATGTAAATAAGCTTCACTTTTCCGGCATAACTTTTTTGAAGAAGCTTTAACACTTCAAGGTTATCACCCTCGATCATGAGGTTCTTGGTGTTATCCCAATCAACGCTTTCATCTTTACATGGGCGTAAGGTGCCACGGGAAGGGGTAAGAGCAAGCTGACGAGCCTGACGCTTACCATGCCAGTTCAGGCCATAGCGTTCTTCTTTTTCGTCTACATTTTCACCCAAAAGCTGTTTTAAAACGTCAAAATCAATGCCGTTTTCATTAAAGGCTTCAGGAAACAATGATTTAAGCTTGGTGATGTTATCGGCAGTGATATTCATTGATTGCAGTTCGGGCATTTCAGGCGAAAGTTTGTTCATTGACCATTCCACGTATCTGTATCAGGTTACTGTGTGATGGGGGATATTTTACGGTAAATAGTGCATTTCATCAATGAACAGTGTGCTACAGATTTCTTTTTAAATCATTATGTTAATGCATTTATTGAATGTCCTGTCCTTGTATTAGTACAATTAGCTTTTATGCGTCTACCAAACATTATCAGGATGTGATGATGGCTAAACTGAACAAGAAACAACTTGCTTTACTCAAGGAAATGCCTGCCGATCAACTCATGCAAATAATTTGTGATATTGCAGAGAATAATGGTCAGGCAAAATCCTTTATTATTAATAAATATCTGTTAACACCAGAAGAATCACTGAAAAAGGCTGAGGCTGAATACAAAAGGGTAATTAAAACAAAACGCTTTTATGATTATTATGAAGCAGCGGTTTTTTTTGAGGGGCTATACAGGAATGTCATATTTCCACTTGAAAAGACGGTATCAACGCTGCCTGAAAAAACCGAGGCGTTTTGCCATGATTTACTGCTCTCATTTGATAAAATCAGCGAAATTGCTGATACATCAGATGGATCATGGATGGACTATTATAATGGTGCTGTCGAAACATGGTTAAAATCCCTGTCCCTACAAAAAGACAAAAGCATTGATGTTATAGCGGATAAAATACTTTCCGTGCTTAAAGGTGATGTATATTTCAACTTTGATATTTTTGATAAGTATAAAAAAGAGCTGGGATACAATGTTATTCGTGCTTTAAGGGAAAGTCTTCTTAAGACAGGTGATGTTAATTATGCTGTTGAGTTAAGTCTGTACATCAGGGATGTTGATTTCATCAGGCAATGCTTTGAGAAAAGAAAACTGAACCAGCCAGAATACATCATTAAGTTTGCTGAGTTGCTGGTTGATGAACTGTGCACTGAGGAAGCCATTCAGGTTCTCAATAAAATCAAAGAAGATAAATCAGTTGATCAGGCAGGGCTTCGTGATAAATGGACTGAGGTGTTGGCTCTGGCGTTGATTGAAGAAGGCGAGATTCAGCAGGCAAAAACAATTTGTATAGACGGATTTAAGAACAGGTGTGATGTTATTTTTTATAATATCTATAATCGGGTAGAGAAAAATAATGACTCACTGGATTTGTTCTCTGGCATAGCAAAGAACAAAGGCTTTCCGTTTGTTATTCTTTTCTTGTCCGGGACAGATAGTTATGGAAAACTTGATTCTGAAGTCATGAATGCGAGTGAAAATGAAATCGCAGAGATGATGTCTTTATTACGCGGTTCTTTTGTTCGTACCTTATCGAGTGAGCTTTACAGGCATGGTTATGCATGTTCTGCAACTCTGCTCCGTAGAGTGCTGGCAGAGGACAGTATCAGTCGTTCTCAGAGTAAATACTACACCTATGCGGCATCTGATATGAAAAAAAGCATTGATTACAGTAAAGATATTACATGGACTGAAAAAATCCCTTCTACAGAAGAGTATTTAAAATCCCTGTTTATTGAGCACAAAAGAAAATACGCACTCTGGGAAATAATGCTGGAAAAAATCGCTGGTTTAGTGATAGAGAAAGATTCAGTATCATATTCAGCATAGAGTGTAATTAAGCATGAAGTTGAAAGGCCGCGAACGGCCTTTCCCTTTATTTATTTGAAGCAAACTCAAACGGCCTGACCATATGATTGCTGTTAGCATCAAGGAAATCGGCCCACCACTGAAGCATCAGACGGCGTTGATCAAGGTGTTTAGCCTTGTGGGTATAAGCTGCCCGGACACTATTGCTTTCCTTATGGCTCATCTGAAGCTCTACAGCGTCTTCTGACCATAGCCCGGACTCAATTAAGGCACTACAGGCCAGAGTGCGGAAACCGTGTCCACAGATGTCCTGCTTCGTGTTATATCCCATATTGCGAAGAGCTTTGTTGATGGTGTTTTCACTCATGGGCTTAAACGAGTCATAACAGCCAGTGAAGATTAATCCATCATCATGGCCTTCTTCATAAGTCAGTTGTCGGATCTCTTTTAGTATCCTCATAGCTTGCTTACAAAGGGGAACGAAGTGCTTACGCTTCATTTTGGCACCACGAGTCGAATGTTTGACGTTTTCAATTGCTTCACGCTGTTCGGGTATCACCCATAACTTACTTTTGAAATCAATTTCAGACCAGCGAGCGAAACGAAGCTCACTGGAACGAATGAAAATCATCAGATTGAGCTGTATTGCCAGTATGGTTAACCTGCGGCCTTTGTATTCGGCAATTTTGTTCAGTAGCTGGGGTATTTCTTCCAGCTCAAGTGCAGGGCGGTGTTCAGTTTGTGGTTTCTGAACTGCATCTTCCATATCATAGGCTGGGTTATGGCGTATCAGCTTTTGCTGGACGGCATGACGCAGGATTGCCGTAATGTATTGTTGAATGCGCATGGCAACTTCAAGATAACCAAGAGCCTCAACTTTTTTCACCGGAACCAGCAGATCACCCGTATCCAGTTCGGCAACATCTTTGTCACCGATTACCGGGAAGACATAAGTTTCAAGGCGCTTCCATACGGCATCACCATAATCATCAGACCATTTTGTTTTCGTGGAGAACCACGCTTTGGCTACTGTTCTGAAGGAGCGTGTATTATCACGTTTGGCTTTAAGCTCTTTAACCTCTGCCTGTTTCTTTGCATTAGGGTCAATACCCTGAGCCAGAAGCCTTCTGGCCTCGTCACGGCGTTGTCTTGCGTCAGAAAGAGAAACTGCAGGGTAAACACCAATAGAGAAGAGTTTTTGTTTCCCTTCGAAGCGGTAAGCCATTTGCCAGTATTTCGAACCTTTAGGGGTAACACGAAGGAACATACCAAAGCCATCAGTAAGCTTGTATTCCTTCTCAAGGGGTTTTGCATTTTTTGCTTTAATATCAGTCAGTGACATGAAAACACCCCCTCATTTGTTGGTAAAAGGGAAATCGAACCAGCATTACCAGCATTTTTACCATCAAAATGATATGGCTTCGAGTGGTTTTTAGTGAACGAGGGTGAACGACTGAGAGGGGATAACCAATTGATAGAAATGCAGAAAGCAGACGTTAGTGAACGTCTGCTTTCTTGAAAATGGCTCCTCTGACTGGACTCGAACCAGTGACATACGGATTAACAGTCCGCCGTTCTACCGACTGAACTACAGAGGAATCGTTGTGGAGGCTTATCTTAGCGGCGAAAAAACATTTGTCAAACCTCATTTTAGCTCAGCGCGTTTGTCTGCTGCTTCCCTCGACAGTTTGCCGCAATAAGCAACGATTTCTCAGGAAATGCTTTGCAGGATCAGGGTTTCTCCCCCATTATTTGAAATGAGGTTTCACCCTTTGTGCTAAGGAAAATTTTGAACGTCGTCACCACCCTGCGCCAGGCTGTCATGCGCACCCCCTGGTACAAAAAGCGTAAGAGTTACCGTGTCCTGCTCTGGCGAGAAATCACCCCCCTTGCCGTACCTATCTTTCTGGAAAACACCTGCGTCCTGATGATGGGCGTGCTCAGTACTTTCCTTGTGAGCTGGTTAGGTAAAGAAGCGATGGCGGGTGTTGGCCTGGCAGACAGCTTCAACATGGTGGTGATGTCTTTTTTTGCGGCTATCGATCTGGGTACCACGGTCGTCGTGGCCTTTAGCCTCGGTAAACTCGACGCGGAAAGGGCGAGGGCGGCCACGCGGCAATCGCTGGTTATCATGACCTTATTTGCCATTGTGCTGGCGGCGGTTATCCACACCTTTGGCACGCAAATTGTTGATTTTATCGCCGGGTCGGCCACGCCGGAGGTGAAAGCACTGGCGCTGACTTACCTGGAACTGACTGTCATTAGCTACCCGGCGGCGGCCATTGCGCTTATCGGCAGCGGCGCGCTGCGGGGGGCGGGCAATACCAAAATCCCGCTGCTGATTAACGGCGGGATGAACATCCTCAATATTCTGATCAGCAGCGTGTTGATTTACGGTCTGTTTGGCTGGAAAGGCATGGGCTTCGCCGGTGCAGGGCTGGGGCTGACGGTCTCCCGTTATATTGGTGCGGTAGCGATTATCTGGGTGCTGATGATTGGGTTTAACCCGGCGCTACGTATCTCGCTCAAAAGTTACTTCGAGAAACTTAACTTCGCCATTATCTGGGAAGTGATGGGCATCGGCATTCCCGCCAGCATCGAGTCTGTGCTGTTTAACGGCGGCAAACTGCTGACGCAAATGTTTGTCGCCGGGATGGGCACCAACGTCATCGCCGGTAACTTTATCGCCTTCTCGGTGGCGGCACTGATCAACCTGCCGGGCAACGCCCTCGGTTCTGCCTCGACCATTATCACCGGCAAACGGCTGGGCAAAGGGCAGATCGCGCAGGCGGAACGGCAACTGCGGCATGTGTTCTGGCTTTCAACGCTTGTTCTGACGGCGATTGCCTGGGGGACGGCACCCTTTGCAGGGCTGTTCGCCTCGTTTTACACACGGGAAGAAGATGTAAAAGAGGTGGTTAAAGTGCTTCTGTGGCTTAACGCTGCATTTATGCCAATCTGGGCGGCCTCCTGGGTGTTGCCTGCCGGGCTGAAAGGCGCACGTGACGCCCGTTTCGCTATGTGGGTGTCGATGCTGGGTATGTGGGGTTGCCGCGTGGTGGCGGGGTACGTGCTGGGGATCATGCTCGGCATGGGCGTCATCGGGGTCTGGCTGGGGATGTTCCTCGACTGGGCGGTGCGCGGCGTGTTGTTTTACTGGCGTATGGTCAGCGGGCGCTGGCTGTGGAAGTATCCGAAGTCGCAGAAAACGCCGGCGCAACGCCCTCTTTCTGCACAGAGTGGAGAATAATTCGGCAAACGCACTGAAATGTGAATTCAGGCTTTGACAAGGGCAGGGGGCACCGCTAATATTCGCCCCGTTCAGACGATTCCTCTGTAGTTCAGTCGGTAGAACGGCGGACTGTTAATCCGTATGTCACTGGTTCGAGTCCAGTCAGAGGAGCCAAATTTAAGAAGCCTGCTTACGAGCAGGCTTTTTGCTTTTCTACTGTACTGCCAATTATCGATCAGCGGCGAACGCTGGCCGGACGTCGGGGCTTCGGCAGTTTATTGACGCTCACCCGCGCCCACTGGCTAAAGAGCGTGTATAAACCGCAGGCGGAGACAAACGTGGCCACTGCCGAAAACGCGGCGAATGAGGCGGGTCCATGCATTAATACAATCCCCAGCGCCACGCTGATAAACCACGCACCCACCCCCACGGGATTGATGGCGACGTGTTCGTGATCGGGCGGCACGTTATGGGCAATTCCTGCCAATGCCACGCCCACCCAGGCCACCACGAAAACACCCTGATAGGCCAGCGCTTGCAACAACCAGGCGAACACATCCGCCAGCATCAGGATATACACCACCCCACCTACCACGCATGCCCAGACAAGCTTGGGCAACTTCAGGTTAAACAAACTGTGGAAAAAGACCTGCATATTGACGGTGGCGAGATAATAGTTGGCGGTATTAATTCGCGTCTGCGTTACCCAAACAAATCCCAACCCGGCTATCCCCAGCAGGTTTAAAATCGCGACAACTACCGCAGTTTCGCTGAGTGCCCCGGCATCGCGAAGGCTGCTGGCGAGGTAAATACCCGCCACGCCATTGAGGAAAAACGTGACCAGATAGAACGGCATGCCGAAGTTGAAACGTGCGTGGTACTTACTGTCTTCTTCGCGACCAAACCGGGCATAATCGAAGGTATACATCATTAATACCCAGACGCCCATGTAATAGGTGAAGCAGTTCCACCAGCCCCACGGAGAAGGATTGGCCGGGCCATACTGGAGCCAGTTTGCCTGGTAGCCGTAGTGCATCACCGAAACGACGATCGTCGCCAGTAACCCCAGTAGATAGAACGGCAGCAGTACGCCGTTAAATTTATCCAGCCAGTGCTGAACGCTGCCGAAAATCAGTGGCACGCTGTAAAGCACCACCAGCGCTGCCGCCGCCCAGTAGACCACGCCCGGAAAGAGATGGTTAATGGCAAAGGCGATAACGGAGCCTTCAAACACGGCGTAATAAATGGCCGTGGAGAAGAAGATCAGCGTCGCCAGTGATGCGCCCATACGCCCGAACAGGCGGCGTGAGAACTGGGCGACAGACAAACCGCTACGGATGGCGAAACGACTGATAACGCTGTTAATCAAACCGTATGAAACAACGGATAATGCCATCCCAATAATGGCGTTAACCGCGCCGTAGGTCAGTGCCAGAGACGCGCCAACCACTATGTAAAACACGGCGCTGCACACCGCCCACCAGGCCATCGTGAGGGAGAGTTTTCCCATGCGCACCGGTTCCGGCAGCGCTGACCGATCAACATTATCCGCAGCGCGGGATTGTGGAGCTGAAGCCATAGCAACCTCCTGAAACACGCAATAACCAAAGAGTGACGCCATGGGGCGATGCCCCTGGCAGGGTTAACGCAACGCGTTCGCTAACTGCGCCAGCCGCTGCTGAGACTGACGGCGGGCAACCAGCGCCTCCTCCAGCGTGACGGGCATAAAGCGAACGTGTTGATTCGGCTGTAGCTGACCAAGAATGGCAAGATCGGGGCTGATAACCGTCCCCAGTGTCATATAACCGCCGCCCGACACCGCATCGCGCAGCAGAACAATCGGTTCCACTCCTCCCGGCACCTGCACCGAGCCAATCGGGTAACAGGCATCGACAATATTGGAAGGATCGGAGCCCGCGCCAAACGGCGGCGTCCGCGGCGTGAACGCCAGGGGTTGTCCGCCCTTCAGGCGGTAGCCTGTCCGGTCGGCTTCGGTGCTCACATGCCAGCTGTCAGCAAAGAATGTGTCTACTGCCGCTGGGGTCAGGCGATGAATATAGAGACCCGGCACCAATCGCAGGGTGACGGATTTCTCCAGTACCGGCAGTAACGCGTCGGGAACGGTGTTACCTTCCCGGCGGGAACGCGCTTCGTTGACCGGGTGAGTGTTTAACACGTCACCCGCCGCCAGCCGACGCCCCTGAAAACCTCCCAGCGCACCCAGCGTATAGGTTGAGCGACTACCCAGGACGCGCGGCACATCAATGCCGCCAGCGATAGCCAGGTAGCCACGGCATCCCTGGCGCGCAGACGCAAAGCGCAAATGTTGCCCGGCGCGGATATACAACGCGGTGTGCGCAGCGGCCGGTTGATTGTCGATAATCGGCGTCATCGACGCGCCGCACACAGCCACCAGCGCGTCGACGGAAAAATGGAGCTCCGGCCCCAGCAGCGTCATCTCCAGCACGGCATCATCCACCGCGTTTCCCACCAACAGATTCGCCATCTGCATCGAGTAGGGATCCAGCGCACCGGAGGGCGGTATCCCGAGGTGGTAATACCCTTCACGCCCTCTATCCTGCACTGTGGTGGCAAGGCCGGGCTTAATCACATTGATGGTCATACAGCCCCCTTTTCAACTGCTGCGGATAACCCTGTGGATCGTCAAGAAAGTCGGCAAGCACAAACGTCACATCGCGAATGCGCGGAGAAAATACGCCGTTTTTCACCTGTTCACGGATGTCGTCATAGGTCTGGCGGTCGATCGCCCGAAACTGAACAATGTCTCCCGCTTTGAAAAACACCATTTCGCTTTGCAGATACGGCAGACGCTGCGCCGGGTCGTAAATGGGCATCGGTGTGATGCCAAACAACTGGTATCCCCCCGCGCCTCGCACGGAGTAGATACAGCCGAAACAGCCGCCATGACCGAGAGACAAACCCGGTGTATCAGTACGTGGGCGCAAGTATTTTGGCACTTGCAACTGTTTTTCCTGCCCGACCATCTGATACATAAACGGCAGCCCGGCAACAAAACCCACCATCGACACGAACCATGGCGTCCCGCTGTGTGCGGCAATGAACGCATCTTTATCCGTATAACCATTGATGTGTGCGGCATAATCGAGGTCGCTTCCTTCCGGCGCCTGGTGACGATCGCGAAAACGCATTAACGTCTCGTGTGTCCATGGGTCGTTGTACAGCACCGGGACTTCAATAATGCGCGTCGCCAGCGTGCTGTCGCCGTCACTGTCGGCCTCCAGCGTCTGTAGTCTGGCAAGCAGGGTGTCGGGCGGGAGTTCATCCGGGTTGAAACGCACCTGGAAAGAGGCGTTAGCAAGGCAAATATCCAGTACGCCGGGAAGCTGGCATGCTTCCAGCGCCCGTGTCAGCGTCAGACCGCGGAAAAACGCGCTTAACGACATGGACTCTTCAATTTCGGCAAAGAGGTGCTCATCTCCGCCAAACGAGTAGCGAATCGGGTTACTGACCATAGCGACGGATCTCCTGTATCTGAGCCGATGAGGCACGGTCGCGTTCCGCAAGCCACTGCTCGAGGGTGGTGGTGGTGAATTCACCCGCCAGCAATTTCGGATGTTGCAGCAGCCATTGATGAAGCGGCGCGGTGGTTTTGATGCCACGAAGTTCAAGGGTATCGAGCGCCTGGCGTGCGCGAGCCAGTGCCTGGGGACGGTCCGCGCCCCAGGCGATCACTTTGGCCAGTAAGGAGTCATACCAGGGCGGAACGCGGTAGCCGCTGAAAACATGGCTGTCGATGCGGATCCCTTCGCCTCCCGGCCACACTACGCCGTCTATTAGCCCCGGGCAGGGAAAGAAATTCTTCTCAGGATCTTCGGCGTTAATGCGCATTTCGCAGGCACTACCGCTCAGACGGACATCCGACTGCGCCAGTGTCAGCGACTCACCGTTGGCAATACGCAGCATCCATTGCACCAGATCGACGCCCGTCACCATTTCAGTCACCGGATGCTCCACCTGGATACGGGTATTCATTTCGATGAACCAGAACTCGCCGCGCGTTTCATCAAACAGATATTCCAGCGTGCCTGCACCGCGGTAGCGTAAGTGCCGTGCCAGTTGCACCGCGCTGTCACAAAGCGCGGCACGCTGGTCAGGACGCAGGGCGGGCGAGGGGGCTTCCTCAAAGATTTTCTGCCGACGGCGCTGCAACGAACATTCGCGATCAAACAGGTGGATCACCTGTTCACCATCACCCAAGATCTGCACTTCGATATGCCGTGCGCGAGCGATAAACCGCTCGAGGTAGACGGCGCTGGAGCCAAACGCGGCTTTCGATTCACTCTGAGCGACAGGGAATTCACGCGCCAGCGCCTCGTCATCCTCGACCACGCGGATCCCGCGCCCACCGCCGCCAGCGGCCGCTTTAATCAGACAGGGATAACCGATTTCTCCGGCACGAATCTGCGCCGCCTGCACCGTTTCCAGCACCCGTGAGCCCGGCACAACAGGTACGCCCGCGTCTGCTGCAGTGCGGCGCGCGGCGGCTTTATCCCCCATCACACGGATGGTTTGCGCATCCGGTCCGACGAAAATATACCCGGCCTGTTCCACCCGCTCGGCAAACTGGGCGTTTTCCGACAAGAAACCATAACCGGGATGAATAGCATTCGCGCCGCTTTGTGCTGCGGCTTCCAGTAGTGCGTTGATATTAAGATAACTGCGTGCAGCTGGCGCCGGGCCAATAATGCACACCTCATCGGCCAGAGTGGCAGCGAGGCTTTCACTGTCAGCCTCGCTACAAGCCGCTACCGTTGGGATCCCCAGTGTTTGCGCAGCACGAATAATACGCACCGCGATTTCTCCACGGTTAGCAACCAGGAGTTTTTTTATTTTCCCCGCCATATCTCCTCCGCTGCGCTTATTCGTTATCGGTTTTTATTATGGCCAGAACCTGTCCGGGTTCGACGCCATCACCATTTTGTATGGTGATGGCGGTTATTGTTCCTCGGGTCTCGGCGAATATTTCGCTGAACTGCTTCATGACTTCAATTAAACCAATTACCGTATCCGGTGTGACTTTATCTCCGGCCTCAACAAAGGGTGGGGCTTCCGGTGATGGCTGCCGATAAAAAACACCTGGCAACGGTGAAATAACCTCAATATCAGACATTGTATTTTTCTCCAGATAAGCGGGTCTTATTTCTGTGCGACCGGCGAACAGACGGTAATGCCATTGTTCACCAGCGCCTTTTTTACCGAACTGATAATTTCCAGTGCGCCAGGTGTATCACTGTGGATACAAATTGAATCGAAACGCACAGGGATGATATTGCCGGTCACGGTTTTCACTTTCCCCTCCAGGCAGGCCATTAACACTTTCTCTGTGATCGCCTGCACGCTGAGGCGACCCGTGCTGCGGGTGAAGACGATAAACCCGTGATCGTCATACTCCCTGTCGGCATAAAACTCAGTAATTACCGGGTGTCCCAGCCGTTGAGCTGCCTGCCAGACCGCCGAGTTCGCCATACAGTAGAGGTAAAGTTCGGCGTCGAGTTGATGCAGGATGGAGACAAAATGCTGTGCTGCCGCTTCATCCCGCGCCAGGTACATATACAATGCGCCGTGGGGTTTTATATGTTGCAACGGCAACGCATATAAACGAGCGAATTCGCGTAATGCCCCCAACTGATAAATAATATCGTTAACCAGTTCTTCTGTTGGGATGGATAAATATCGGCGGCCAAACCCCTGTAAATCATGGAATCCGGGATGGGCGCCAAGCGCGACGCCATTTTTTTTCGCTGCCTCAACGGTTCGGCGCATAATATTGGGGTCGCCAGCATGAAAGCCAGCGGCAATATTGGCGGAACTTATTATCGTCATTAATTCATTGTCAACACCGTCGCCGATTACCCATGGTCCAAAACTTTCTCCTATATCGGAGTTGATATCTACGGTTCGCATCATAATAATTTCTTATTTCCGGTGGGGAGCATTAATTCACTATATGAATATTTATTTGTATCCGGAAAGTAGTATTTTTAGATACGCTGGTATCAGAAAAACAGAACGCATATTTGTGAACATTTACGATGAAATGATCAGAGGGCAAATCAATGCTGACGCTACGCCAGATCCGTTATTTTGTCGCCACAGCTGAAATGGGGCAGATCTCGCTGGCCGCTGTCCATCTCAATATTTCGCAGTCGGCGGTGACGGGCGCTATTCAGGAGTTGGAGCAGCTGCTGGGCAAGAAACTGTTTACCCGTTCGGTGCATGGCATGATGTTGACGGACTACGGAAATCACTTTCTCAATCATGCTTATACCGTTTTGCAGACCGTGGAAAATGCCGTGCGCAGTATGCCGGTCAGCGATACCGGTGTGCGCGGCACGCTGCGTCTGGCGGCAAGTTACACCGTGATTGGCTATTTTTTACCGTTTCACCTTCAGCGGCTGATGCAGGACTACCCGCACATTGATATCCAGCTATTCGAGTATGAGCGTCAGGATATTGAGCAGGGTCTGATAGACCAGACGCTGGATATGGCATTGGTGTTGACCGGTAATTTGCGCCATCAGTCGATTTATGCCGAAACCCTGTTTAACTCAACGCGCCGGTTGTGGCTGCCATCGCGCCACCCGTTATGCGAAAAATCGCAGGTGACGCTGGCGGATGTGGCCGATGAACCCTTTATTATGCTCACCGTTGATGAAGCGGCAGACAGCGCCATGCGCTACTGGGAAGAGGCCGGGGCGAGTCCTGGCGTCATCCTACGCACCAGCTCCGTTGAGGCGGTACGCAGTATGGTCGCCAACGGTTCGGGCGTTACCATCTTATCAGACCTGGTTTATCGGCCGTGGTCGCTGGAGGGGCGGCGCATTGAGACCCGTTCGCTGGTTAATAATGTGCATCCGATGAGCGTCGGTCTGGCGTGGCGCTATGATGCCCGTTTTACCCCAGCGATGGCGGCGCTGCGTGAATATTTCCGCAGTGCATTCGTCACACAGCAGATCACTATGGTGCGGCGTTAACCTCTCTCTGCTCCTGTTTGCAGGCTTCACCGGATAATGTTCTATGCATCCGCTTTCCCTGAGTTAAATTCCCCATTCATGCCCGTCGCCCCGTAAAAGGGTTTTCTCTCGCCGCTTGTCGCTGTAGTCTCAGGTGCGGCTTTTATTTTGCTGCGTACGATGTGAGTAATCTTTTCCCGCAATACATAACTATAAAAATTGAGATTAGGAACGGACAGGACAACTATGGACTCCACGCTCATTACCCCCCGCCCCAACGAGGAGACACCTTCACTTCACCGCGCCCGCCGTGCTGCCTGGGGCAGCTTTGCCGGCGCGGTAGTCGACTGGTACGATTTTCTGCTCTACGGCATTACCGCGGCGCTGGTGTTTAACCGCGAGTTTTTCCCGCAGATCGATCCGGCGATGGGCACGCTCGCCGCCTTCGCCACCTTTGGCGTCGGTTTCTTGTTCCGTCCGCTGGGCGGCATTATCTTCGGCCATTTTGGCGATCGTCTGGGACGCAAACGGATGTTGATGATGACCGTCTGGATGATGGGCATCGCCACCGCCTGTATTGGTATTTTGCCGTCATTTACCACCATCGGTTGGTGGGCTCCCACGCTGCTGGTGATCCTCCGTGCGCTTCAGGGCTTTGCTGTCGGTGGCGAATGGGGCGGTGCGGCGCTGCTGGCGGTGGAAAGTGCGCCCAACGGTAAAAAAGCTTTCTACAGTAGCGGTGTGCAGGTGGGGTATGGCGTTGGCCTGCTGCTTTCCACCGGGCTGGTGTCGTTAATCAGCAGTCTGACCACCGATGCGCAGTTCCTGAGCTGGGGCTGGCGTTTGCCGTTCCTGTTCAGCATTGTGCTGGTGCTGGGTGCGCTGTGGGTGCGCAATGGTATGGAAGAGTCCGCCGAGTTTGAGCACGCGCAGGCACAGCAATCAACGGGTGAGAAAAAACGTCTGCCGGTGTTTGAAGCGCTGGTGCGTCACCCGGCTGCATTTTTAAAAATTATCGCTCTGCGCCTGTGTGAACTGCTGACGATGTATATCGTCACGGCCTTTGCGCTTAACTACTCGACGCAGAACCTCGGGTTACCGCGCGAGTTGTTTCTCAATATTGGCCTGCTGGTTGGCGGAATCAGCTGCCTGACTATTCCGCTGTTCGCGTGGATGGCGGACCGCTACGGCCGGCGACGCGTCTATATTACCGGCGCGTTGCTGGGCGCGTTGAGCGCGTTTCCGTTCTTTATGGCGCTGGAGGCGCGATCGATCCTCGGTGTGGTGATTTTCTCGTTGATGCTGGCCAATATCGCCCACGATATGGTGGTCTGCGTGCAACAGCCGATGTTCACTGAAATGTTCGGTGCGGGTTATCGCTACAGTGGCGCGGGTGTGGGTTACCAGGTCGCCAGCGTGGTGGGCGGTGGGTTTACGCCGTTTATTGCCGCCGCATTGTTAACCTTCTCCGGCGGTGAGTGGCATTCGGTGGCGATTTATCTGATGGTAGGGTGTCTGCTTTCTGCCCTGACGGCGATGTTAATGAAAACACCGCAGCCCAAATAATGCCGGGTGGTTTGCCGATCTGATGGGGGTAGGCCAGCAGACCGGCAGATTCGACCGCCGCGCGTCTACGAATGTGAGTAGCGCCGCGCCGGGCTGCTGCATTCGTTCTCGTTGCTCAGCCGCCGGATAATGTCCTGGCGCAGCAGGAATTTTTTGATCTTGCCGGAGGATGTTCTGGGCAGTTTATCCACGATGACGATGCGTTCCGGGTATTTATACTTCGCCATCCGCTTACGGCTGAAAAACGCCACCACGTCCGCCAGCGGCAGGGGGTGCCCTGGCACTTTCAGCACGACATAAGCGCATGAGCGCTCGCCCAGCCGCTCATCCGGCATGGCGACCACGCAGGCATCTTCAATGGCTGGATGCTGCAACAGCACGTCTTCCACTTCGCGGCTACTGATGTTCTCGCCGCCGCGCACGATGATATCTTTTTTACGCCCGGTAATGCTGATATACCCCGCATCGTCCATGCGGCAGAGATCGCCGCTGTAATACCAGCCTTCTTTATCCAGCGCGCGGGCGGTCAGCTCCGGCTCACCGAGATACCCCATAAACACATTGGGTCCGCGTGACGCCTCTTCTCCTTCCATTCCGCGCGGCAGCGTTTTACGCGACTCATCCACCACTTTAATTTCCACTCCGGCTGCGGCATAACCATCGGTATTCATCATTCGTGAGGGAGTATCGTCAAGATTGACCAGCGCGTGGGGCGAACTTTCCGTCGAACCATAAATACTTAGCAGCGCGATCCCTAATTGCTGGCAACCCTGCGCCACTTTTTTCGGGATAGTGGTTCCACCGCAGAGAAAGAAACGTAGTGACGAGAGATCGGCTGGCTGCTTTTCTATCGCGCACAGAATGTCATAAACGAACGGTGTCGCACCGAGCATGCAGGTGCAACGCTGTTGCTCCAGCATCGTAAGGCAGGCGGACGGCGTAAAGATGTCCAGCAACACGCTGCGTGCGCCAATCAGAAACGGCGCGGTGACACCGTGCAGAAAACCTGTGGCGTGCCCCAGCGGGGCAGGCATCATAAACACATCCTGCCAGGTCAGATTCAGCCGCGCGCAGTATGCCCGCTCGCTGGCGAGAATATTGTTGTGCGTCAGCATCACGCCTTTTGGCATCCCCTCGGTGCCGGAGGTAAACAGCACGGCGGCAAGTGCATCGCCGTGCACCTGGCGTGGTGCGGCGAGCGGGGCGTTATCTTGCAGTAGCTGGTGGAAGCTGAGCGTGGTTGTCGCCGGAGCCAGTTTATCCACACCAACAATGCGCTGTAAGCCGGGTAACTGGTTTTGCAGCGGCAGGATCAGATCCACCGGGCGGCTCTGTTTAAACAGGGTAGGGGCAAAGAAAATTTTCGCCTGGCATTTGTTTAACACCCACACCAGTTCCGCTTCCCGCCACGCAGGCAGCAACGGCACGGAAACCGCGCCGGTTTTCAGGCAGGCCAGATAAATCACGGTAAATTCGCACCAGCCAGGAAGCTGGAATGCCACGCGATCGCCAGGCTGAATACCGTTGTTCAACAACCATGTCGCCAGACAACTTGCGGCGTGATCAAGCGCCGCGTAGGTATAAGACGCGCCGTGGTTATCCACCACGGCGACTTTATCTGGCATGGCGCGTAGGGTCTGGTGCCAGTAATCTCCCAGCGATGCATCGCCCCAAAAACCTTGCCGTCGGTACGCTTCCCGACGTTCAGCATTAAACGTTATCGTGACGCTCATGAACTCTTCTCAGTCAATAAACCGTTAAACGTGCGAACAGGAAGGACATCGTGAGCGGATGTCCTTTCGCGAATTTCAGGCAGTATTGGGGACTCAGCCGTAGCGGAAGTCGACGCCGAACGTACCCACCGGGTAGGTCCATTTGTCGAGAATGGTCTCCCCACACAGCACGCGGCAGGTGCCGCATTCAAGGCAACCGGCGCAGTCAAAATGGATGTTGCCATCCGCATCCTGCTTGTAGAGGTTGGCCGGGCAGGCGTTAAGTAATTTGCGAAACTCAGCCATATCGGGGTTATCAGCCAGAATAATGTGCGGATGGCCCTCATCGACATGGAATTTATTGACGCCCAGTTTGACGTCAACATTAACGCTGTTTTCCTGACTCATAATGCGGTCGCCCCTTTGATGCCATCTTTCAGTAAATTCATTAGTCCGATTTTCTTCATATGGGACATCATCATTTTGCGCATCGGCTGGTTCGGCCGGCCATCAACGGTAAACATATCGTTCATGATGTCTGCCACCATGTGTGGATACTGGGTAAACAGACGCGGGTTTTCCATGAGTGCCGGGAGCTTACGGAAGTGCTGCATATCACGCATCACCACGCTCTGCTCCAGCGCGCGTTTATAGTCCGACAATGCGTGCGCAGAGAAATCCTGCTGACGTTTTGCCGCGATGGCGGTGTTGGCCGCCGCCTCGGCTGAGGCAATGGCCAGGTCCATGCCGCGCACGGTAAAACCCAGATTGAGACAGAAACCGGCGGCGTCACCCACGATCATCACGCCGTCACTCACCAGTTGCGGCACCATTGCCAGACCGCCTTCCGGTACCATATGTGCGGAGTACTCCAGTAATTTACCGCCCTGAATCAGCGGGCGAATGGCGGGGTGCTGTTTAAAATCTTCCAGCATCTGCGGCACGCTTTTCCTTGCCTGGCCGATATCGCCGAGCCCGCACACCAGACCAATAGAGACCGAATCACGGTTGGTATACAGGAATCCGCCGCCCATCAGGCCATCCGATGGCGAACCGGCAAACAGCCACGCTGCGCCCTCATTCCCCTCGAGGTTAAACCGATCGTTAATGTGCGCTGTGGGCAAGCCGATCAACTCCTTCACCCCCACGGCATAGTGGTGTGGCGAGGGGGCGGGTACCATGCCTAGCGAACGGCCCAACAGAGAGTTAACGCCGTCCGCCAGGATAACCACATTGGCCTCAAGAATGTCATCGCCCGCCTGCACACCGGTGACCCGGTTGCCTTCGCGGATCAACGCGTCCACCCGTACGCCCGGAATAAACTGCGCGCCTGCCTGTTCCGCCTGCTCCATCAACCATGGATCAAGCCGGTTGCGCAGCACCGAGTAAGAGGCCTGCGCGGGGAGGGCGGGTTTTTCCCGTTGAAAGTCGAGGGTGACGGCGTTTTCTTCGGTCAAAAAGGAGATTTTCTCGCGGGTCACCGTTCGCTCAATCGGCGCGTTCTGCGCGAAGCCAGGCATGATGCGCTCAATACTGTGTGCGTAAAGCCTGCCTCCGGTCATGTTCTTACTGCCTGCGCTGTTACCGCGCTCGATAACCAGCACATCCAGCCCGGCTTTAGCCATCACATAGGCGGCCACCGTTCCCGCCACGCCCGCGCCAACCACGATGGCATCAAATCTTTCATCCGACATGCGTTATGCTCCCTTCCCGCTGTCCGCGCAGCGGGATATCTGCGTAAGAACAAGGGTCAGTGGCTCAGCGCGTCGATCAGGGCCGGCACGACTTTGTAGATATCGCCCACCAGGCCGTAATCGGCATAATTGAAGATCGGCGCATTTTTGTCTTTGTTGATGGCGACGATCACCTTCGCGCCATTGCCGCCGACCATATGCTGAATCTGACCGGAAATGCCCAGCGTCAGGTAGAGATCGGACTTCAGCAACACGCCGGAGACGCCGACATAGCGCTCGCGCTCCATCCAGTTTTCGCCTTCAGCAATCGGCCGGGAACATCCCACTTCTGCGCCCAGCACGCTGGCCAGTTCACGTACCATAGCGAGGTCGTCTTGTGCCGCCAGACCACGGCCCACGCCAACCACACGTTTCGCTTTGCTCAAATCCACACTGCTCAACGTCTTCGCCCGGCGCTGCTGGCAACGGATCTCATGGCGCGGCGCAATATACTCCGCCGTGATGACGGGGCAGGTATGGGAGGGATCGGTGGCAACGGGCTCCATTACCCCTGGCGCAAGGGTAATAATGGTCAGTGCGCTGTTCAGCTTTTCTTTACCAAAGGCCAGACCGCCATACATGCGGTGTTGCGCACAGACGCCACTGGCGTCAATGCTAACCGCCGTGGCATCGTTCACCAGGGTGGCGTTGAGCAGCACGCTGAGTCTTGCCCCCAAGGCTTTGCAGCGTTTTGTCGTGGCCATCAGTAGCAGCGCGGGTTGACCGGCGCTCTGTTGCTCAATCAGAGCGGCAAGGGTTTCAGCAAAGTTTTCAATGCGTTGCAGGTCGGAATGCGGCTCAAGCACCGTCACGCTATCTGCGCCCAGTGCCTGGAGGCGGCTCGCCTGTTCAGCACCGTACACAATGGCATGCACCTGTTGGCCCCATTGACGTGCACCGGTCATTAATTCTGCGTAGCGTTCAGCATTGTCGCTCAGTACCCAGACACGGGTTAATTGACTCATGATGTTCTTCTCCGTTGGGCTCAATTCAGGGCTTTTTTCACGTGTTCGGCCAGGGCAGCGATTGCTTCCGGCGAATCATTGTCGAGGATGATGTGTTTGCGCGTGGTGGCTGGCGGTACGATGATCTCCATCAGTTCCGCCTGCGGCGAGGTCGGGTTCCAGCCAATATCGCTGGGTTGCCACTGATTGACCGGTTTTTTGCCTGCGCCAAGAATGGCTTTCATGGAGGGAATGCGCGGGACATTAATGTCCGACGTGACGCAGAGCACGGCGGGCGGCGTCAGTTCGATCACTTCCACGTCTTCTTCAAGCGTGCGCTCAACGGTGAGTGTTGCGCCATCGCGCCGGATGCTGCTGACCGCGTTAATCACCGGCAGTTGCAGAAGCTCACCAACCAGCAACCCCACTTGTTGGGCATAGAGGTCACCGGAACCTTCGCCAAACAGCATCACATCGAAGCCTATTTTTTCTGCCGCTGCGGCCAGCGCCTGGGCGGTTTCTTTCGGCAGGGCATGCTCCAGTTGCGCATCCTGCACCATAAACAGGCTGTTTGGACCGCGGGAAAGGACATCTTTACGTACTTTCGAGTTTTGCAGCAGCGAGCCGCCGACGGTCAGTGCGGTAACCTCATCGCCTTCACTGGCGAGTTGTGTGGCCGCTTCGATGGCATTGAGATCGAACTGGCTGATCTTCGCCTCTGCATTATCAAAGCTGAGCGTATGGTCGGGCATAACCATAATGTCCTGTTCCTCAGGCACCAGTTTAAAGCAGGTTATTATTTTCATGGCATCTCCTGTAAGTCGCGGGCGAATATTGGCGGTGACGCCAACATCGACGAAAGGTCAAACGTGACTGGAAATAGTGTGCGATAGCGGGATCGGGTTTTCGACGGGGCAAGCTGTTTTCGTTGCTAACAATCTTGCAAAAAAAGTGAGATCGATTAAGCAAAATAAAAGTCAGTGAAAATAAATTGCGTGCGTAAACATATTATCTTGCATGCCCGGTAAATAATCTTGTTCTGCACCTGTAAAGTCCAGTTGAATAACCGCAGCGCTCGCTCTATTTTATCCTTATTATTTTGTTTGGGCTTATTCTCAAAATGTGAGGTTGTCATGTATCAGCGATGCTTTGATAATGCCATGGAACCCCTTTTCGCGCAGGGGGAAACACCCCGATTTTCACGCTTTGTCATCAGCGATGATCCGGCCTGGGAATCCGGGCATCATGTTCACGATAATGAAACCGAGCTTATTTACGTGAAAAACGGTGTGGCGCGATTAATCATCGACTCCTCACTGTATGTCGCACATGCGGATGATATTGTGGTGATTGAACGTGGGCGGTTGCACGCAGTGGCATCGGATGCCACTGCGCCTGCCACCACCTATACCTGCGCCCTGCATAGCTTCCGTTTTCGTGACCGGGAGGAGCACCAGTTGTTGCAGCCGCATTCATGTCCGGTCGTTTCCGCCGGTCAGGGGAAAGCGGTGATTAAAAGCATATTTAATGAATTGAGTGTAATGTTACCTCAAAGTAAAAATACCTTAACGTCCTCCGTCTATGATGCCTTTGCCTATGCATTGACGGTGTTGTATTACGAGAATTTTAAAAATGCCTACCGTTCGGAACAGGGCTATATTAAAAAAGATGCATTAATTAAAGATGTTCTGGTCTATTTGAATAACAATTACCGCAAAAAAATAACGCTCGAACAGTTGTCAAAACAATTTCGCGCCAGTGTCAGTTATATCTGTCACGAATTTACTAAAGAGTACCGTATTTCCCCCATCAACTATGTGATCCAGCGGCGGATGACCGAAGCCAAATTTGCGCTGACCAATACCGATAATTCGCTGGCGGAAATCTCCTGGCGTGTGGGGTATGAAAATGTGGATCACTTCGCCAAGCTTTTTCTGCGTCATGGCGGCTGCTCGCCAAGCGATTACCGGCGGCAATTTAAAAATAATGTGAGTGAGCAAGAGCACCTGCCCAGCTTTTATCCGCAGGAGAATGTCCTGTTTTAGGTGGTTACCTCAGTTCCCGGTTTACCGGGAACTGAGGGATTATCCGCTTAGTCCTGATAGTCTTTCAGGATCTGCCGGCCCGCCACATAAATCATGATCTCATCCGTGCCGCCGCCGATACGTTCACACCGCACATCGCGCCAGAACCGGGAAACGCGCGCTTCGTCGGTGTAACCCAGCCCGCCCATGATCTGAATGGCGTCATCGATCACTTCCATTGCCGTTCGTGCGCAGTAGAGTTTCGCCAGCGCTGCGCTGGTACGCAGAGACTGTTGCTGATCTGCCTGCCAGGCCACTTTCAGCACCATATTGCGCATGTTCTCGACTTTGATGGCCATCAGCGCCAGTTTTTCCTGGATCATCTGGTTATGACCAATTGGTTTGCCAAAGGCAATACGCTGATTGGCATAGCGAGCGGCATCTTCAAACGCGCATTCAGCAAAGCCGGTGCTACGCGCGGCATTGATCAGACGTTCCATCTCAAAGTTATACATCACATTGAGAAAGCCCATCCCCTCTTCACCAACCATGTCGCTCTCTTCAACTTCCACATTGTCGAGGTAGACTTCGCAGGTACTCAGCATATGCCAGCCGATTTTATGCAGCGGGTTAACTTTGATACCCGGTTTTTTGGCATCCACCCACCACAGCGTAAAGGCTCTTTTCGGATCTTTCGGTTGCGGATCGCGTGCCAGCACCAGCATGTAAGGGTACTCTTTCGCACCGGTAATAAAGGTTTTTTGCCCGTTCAGGTACACCTTGCCATTTTTGCGCGTGTAGCTCGTGGTGGCGCTGTTGTTATCCGAACCCGCACCTGGCTCCGTTAAGGCCAGTGCATAGGCCGGGTCACCGGTTTCCATGGTGCTTTCGGCAGTTTTACGCAGTTGCTCGGCAGATCCGAAACGGCGCATGCTGTGGATACACTGCCCATTGGTGATAAGAAACGCCGGTGCGCCGCATTTTGATACTTCCATTAGCGCCAGCATCTGCGTGACATAATCTGCCGGAATGCCGCCGAACTCTTCCGGTACTCCAAGCATGGAAATGCCATTATCGGCCAGCGCGCGCATAAATTCTCGCGGGTAGGTTGCCGTCTGATCGCAGGTGCGGAAATACTCTTCCGGGAAGTGACTGGTGATCAGTTCGCGGATGCTGGCAAGCAGCAATTCCTGCTCTTCGGTTAAAGAAAAATCCATTATTGTACTCCTGTTAATGGGCCGCTTCGGGTAAGACGAACCCCATGGTGGCGTCGATAAATAAGCGTTCATCCATCTGTTTCAGATGAGGGGAAATAACCGGGGTGAATTCCATGTTGTCCAGAATGTCTTTTTGCAGGTCGATGCCTGGCGCAATTTCGATTAAATGGAGACCGTCTTCTCTCAGCGTAAACACCGCGCGTTCGGTGATATAACGGACATCCAGCCCGCGTTCGAGGGCAATTTTTCCGCTAAAGGTAATTTCTGGCAGCGTGGAAATGAATTTTTTCACCCGACCTTCCTGCACAATGCGCAACTGGCCGTCGGTAATATCCGTTTTCAGACCGGCGGCGGTCAGCGTGCCGCAGAACACAATTTTTCTTGAGGTGGCGCTAATATCAATAAAGCCGCCGGTGCCCATAATTTTGCCATTGAATTTATGCACGCCGACGTTACCGTGCTGATCCACTTCGGCAAAGCTCAGGTAACAGACATCCAGACCACCGCCGTGGTAGAAATCGAATTGCGAGGTCATATCCAGAATGGCGCGGGTATTCACGTTGGCGCCAAAGGCCACCCCTTGTGAGGTGATGCCGCCAACTGGCCCGGTTTCCACCGTCAGGACAAAGTCGTCTGCGCAGCCTTCTTCCCGTGCCACCAGCCCGATGCCATCGGCAATACCGACACCGACGTTACCCACCGCACCTTTGCGCATCTCAAACAGCGCACGGCGCGCCACCAGCTTGCGCTGATTGAGGGGCAGGGTGAGTTGGGTGCTGTCATCGAGCGTAAAATCGCCAGAGATAAAGCGGTTCACCGGCGCTCCGCCGTACAGCTGCGTCTGGTTTGGGTCAATGACCACAATATCCACCAGGTAGCCGGGGATACGCACTGATTTGGGATGCAGGGTGGCTTTTTTCACCATTTTCTGCACCTGCATCATCACGATGCCGCCGTTGTTATGCACAGCCTGGGCCAGCACCAGCGCATCCAGATACATCACTTCATCTTCAAACGAAGCGTAACCTTCGCTGTCGCAGGTGGTCGCGCGGATAAAGGCAATATCAGGCGCAATCGCTTTGTAGTAGAGGTACTCCTTGTTATCGATCTCCACCAGCTTGATCAGTTCCTCTTTGGTGACCTCATTCAGCTTGCCGCCCTGCTGGCGGGGGTCAACGAACGTCCCGATACCGATATCACTGAGAATGCCGGGCTGATGGGCGGCGGCGGCGCGCAATGTCTGCGTCAATATGCCCTGTGGGTAGTTATAGGCAGCAATTTTTCCTTGCTCAGCCAGATCGGAGATGCGCGGTGATTGCCCCCAGTGCCCGCATAACGCCCATTTCACCAGACCTTCCTGCGCCAGCGGGCTGATGCCACGATCGGCGCGATCGCCCAGACCGGTCGGGCTGATGAGGGAAAGATTCCGCGGTGTTTGCGTCTGTTTATATTTCTCCGCTAAAGCGGTAATTAATGTGGTGGCTTCAAGAATGCCGCCACCTGCTCCTAAAACACAAAGTGTGGCTTCGTCCGGAATATAATTCACCGCGTCCTGCGCAGACAGCACAGTGACACGCCCATTAATGCGTGTGGGTCTTTCAGGTTTCATCATCGCTCCTCGAAATAACCGGGCGGGTAGCCGCATTATTCGCTGTGCAGCGAAATAAAGGCGTACGAAGCCGCGGAATATTTATTGAAAATATTCACGTCCGGTCATTTGTTTTAATTAAGGGCGGGCATGTTTATTCCCGCCTGAATTGGGTTTATTAAGCCTGATGCAATACCGTTAATACTGTTCGCAGGTCGCTAACGGATATTTGGCCCGGTGCGGAGGCTTTTTTAACCGCGCCAAAGGTAGCCGCAGACCCGAACACCTCACCCGCCAGACGTGAAATTACGCCGGTTTTAGACATCGACATGGTGATGATAGGGCGGTCAGCATAGCGCTCATGCATCTCCAGCGTCGCGGTGAGCAGCGTCAGGACATCGGTTTTGTTTTGCGGCATCAGTGCGATTTTGGGGATATCTGCGCCAAGCTGCTGCATTTTCCGCAGGCGCTGAACGATCTCCTCCGCCGGCGGTGTTTTATGGAAGTCATGATTGGACATAATGACTTTCACATTTTTCGCGTGTGCATGTTCCACGGTGGTTTTGACCAGTTCGTCACCGGTAAACAGCTCCAGATCGATCATATCCACCAGGCCGCTATCGACTGCCGCACGGTTCAGCGCAATGTACTGCTCAGCCGATAACGCCTGCTCGCCGCCTTCTTTGGCGCTGCGGAAGGTAAACAGCAGCGGTTTATCCGTGATGATCGTACGGATGACGGATGCTGCTTCCAGCACGGCCTCAACTGAGGCTACATTGGCGAAATGGTCGACGCGCCATTCGAGGATATCGAAATCCGCGTCGCGATAGCTCTGCGCTTCAGATTTCACACTGGCGATATCTTTTCCCATTAACGACACAATAATTCTGGGTGCCCCTTCGCCAATCACGAGGTTTTTTACGGTTACGGTTTTCATTGAGTACCTTTTATTCACCAGCCTGTCAGGCTTCGAAGCCCATGACCTGTTTCACGTATTCCAGAGGGAACTCTTTGCCGGTCCACAGCTTGAACTGTTCAGCCCCTTGCCATAACAACATGCCGTAACCGTCAATTGTTTTGCAACCGGCTTGTTGCGCCTGCTGCAATAACTTCGTGATATGCGGGTTATAAACGCATTCGGTGACCAACAATCCCGGGCGCAGCAGGCTGACATCGCTGATGAGTGACGCATTTTCCATCGGTTTCATGCCGACCTTGGTACCGTTGGTGAGAATATCCGCTGTGGCGAGGGCTGCCGCAAAGGCGTTCTGATCTTCAAGGTCTGTCACGGTGACCACGCAATCGGTGTTTTCGTTAACCCGTTTGGCGAAGGCGACGGCTTTTTCAAAGAAGTCGTCCCGGCGGTTAAACAGTTTAATCTCTTTAATTCCTTCAATAGCCGCCTGCGCGCCAATCGCAGTGGACGCGCCCCCGGCACCCAGCAGCACCATGGTTTTGCCTTTGATATCGAAACCGCTCTCTTTGATGGCGCGAATATGTCCTGTGCCATCGGTATTGTAGCCGCGCAGGTAACCATCATCGTTAACAATGGTATTAATGGCACCGACCAGTTTTGCCGCCGGGGTTAATTCATCAACATAGTCGCATGCCAGCTGTTTATTGGGCATGGAAACCCCGGTACCACGCATTTTTAAGGCTTTTAACCCGGCAATGGCGTTTGCAAAGGTCGTGTTATCGACTTCAAATGCCATATAGGTATAAGGCAGTCCGGCTTTTTCCAGCGCTTTATTTTGCATTTCCGGAGACAGGCTGTGTCTGATGGGGTAGGCCATCAGCCCAATCAGTTCATATTTAGCAGTAACATCCATAATAGACTCCTTGAATTTTTATCGTGAATCGAAGCTGTTTATTGAAAATAGCGTTCGCCGAACCGCACATCGTTTTTTGGAATATTGAATACGCGGTAGTAGCGGACGAAAACAATGAGCGCGGTGATGAAGGCCAGCAGCGCAAAAACGAAGTCCAGCGCGATGATGTATTGCAGGCCAATCGTTGAGAGGTAACCGGTGATCAGCGGAATAACAAAGTTTGCCAGTCCGCCCATCATCATATAAACGCTGGTGACTTTGGCTTTGCTTTTCGGGAAGAACTCCGACATGACGGACACACCGAGTTGCAGAATGCCGCCCGCGGCGGAAAAGCCGATAACAAAAGCACCGGCATTACACACCAGCGGCGACGGGTATAAATAGATAACCGCTGCGGTCAGCGTCGCCAGGCCGGCGTTAAAGACGTTAGCCCAGATAGGGCGCACGGCTTTTTTCAACAGCACGGCGAAGATAAACACGCACAGCAGCGATCCCATGCTGTAGTAGGAGATGGTTTTCAGTGCGTCGGATTCCACCATGCCGGCAAATGCCATGGCGTACTTCGGCATCCACACCACGATGACGTAGAATGTCGAGAAGGCGGCAACGCCAAACAGTACCGACGCGACGCCTTCCAGCCACGGCAGCGGTTTGCTGTTCATTTGCGGTAATGCTTTGGCGACACTGGCGTCCACCTGCTGACCGGGAAAGCGGCTTTTCAACAGCAGCAGGGTGATAAGCACAAACAGCACGCCCGGAATGATGACGCCATAGCCGTACCAGATATGATTGAGCAGCATATAGCTGACGATCATGGGATAGAGCATCTGCCCGAAGGAGACCATCGCTTTCACCAGGATCACCGCCGAGCCGGAGGCTGTCGGGAAACACTCCATCAGCGCCGGGTAGCCGCCAGTATCCAGTGCCGAGTTGGCGACACCGACGCAGACGGCCAGAACAAAGGCCACCATCAGGTTCGGGCTGGCGGGAATACCAAAGAAAAAACACATATATAAGACAACGCCTAACAGAATTACCGCCCTGCGGCCGAACTTGTCGGAAATTACACCAAAGAAGAGAATACTGACCAGTCGGCCAAGACCGATGCCGGAAATTAAATAAGCAATGCCTGCATTGTCGGTGGAAAATTTTGCCGCCAGCGACGTCATATTTTGAGCCAGCGTGATAACACTTATCCCGTGTAAAAAATAACTGAGATAGATACAGATAACGGCGAGGATAAAAGGGGTGCTGAAAGCCTTATTCTGAGACATTTTTCACAGCTCCATGCTAATTTTAAATTTGTTCTCCCGCGCCTGTTACTGTGATATCTGGCAGCGAGTTTAGTGATTACTGTACGTGGTTGCTGTGGCCGGACATACATAGCATGGCGTTTAATTTGCCAGGTTTATTGCAGGGTAAAATGTGATGTGAATTGCCTTTAATGCGGTTTCCGGCGTGAGCGATTAAGACGGTAAATAACGTCCGTATTATTTTGCAGAAGAGCCTCAACAATATTGCATGGGCAACCCGGCAGGTTATTCCGCGAGCGGTGATATATGGACTAAACGCCGGGATTCCATCCGGCTGCGCAGACCAATAAACAGTGCCAGCAGAAAACCAACAGCGGCAATGGCGGTATCAAACCACATAATATCGGCAATGCTGTGCTCCGAGAGGCGTGCTGTGATTAACGGGATGGTAAAGGTGGCGATGCTTCCCGCGCTGTAATAAATACCGGTGGCTTTGCCTTTGGCATGCGGAAAGCGGGCTGCCATCAGCGTCAGGCCAATCTGCACGACCCCGCCTGCCGAGGAGAAGCCAATGACAAACGAAAAAATCACCACCACATATACGCTGGGATGGAGGCACACCGTCAATAACGCCACAAACGACATGAAGGTGTACAGAATTAACAGGGCCATGGTTCTGGCAGTTTTCCGTACCAGCGGAGCAGTAATCAATACGCAGAGCAGCGATCCACAGGTGTACACGCTGAGCAGTTTGATGGATGCGGTATAAGACAGACCCACCACAAACTGGCCGTACTGTGCAAGCCACTGACTGATAAGATAAAACGTGGTCATTGCCACATAGCCATACAGCGTATAGCTGGCGAGATCGATAACCGAGCAGCGGTGTTTAACAGGCGGCGCCACGCAGTCTGGCGCCGGTCTGGCGGCTGTAACCTGACGCCCTTGGTGAGGAGGAAACGTGCAGCGCAGCAAAAACACGCCGTTGAGGAGCATAATGGCCGCGGCAATCAAAAAGGACCAGCCAAACCACAGTTCTGCCCACACCAACAGGCTGATGATCAGCGGTAACAGAAACTGTCCTGCGGAAATAAATGCTTTGATCAGCACATTCGCGGTGCCGGGTGCGCGTGGAAATGCCTCCATCAGGCTGGGGTAGGTTCCGGCATCCAGAAAGCTGTTGGCAATCCCGGCGACAAAGCCAAAGGCGTAGGCCACGAGAATGTTGTGTGTATTAATGATGCCGAGAAAAAACGTGAGGTAGCAGATCATGCCAAAGATAATAAACGGTCGTCGACCGAACTTATCGGACAAGACTCCGGAGAAAAACAGGACGCTTAACCGGCCAATACCGAGCGACGAAATCACCACAGAGACACCGGCCGCGTTGGTCTGCCACTGGAGTTCGAGCGAGGACATATTGAGGCTCATCAGAATGACCCCCATGCCATGCACCAGGTAATTCAGATAGAGACCCAATGCAGTAGAGAGATAGGTATTTTTCATCTTGTGTGTACTGCGTGACGGTAAAATGAATCGTCAGTGGCGTGAGCGGACCAAACGCGTTAACACAGATGTTCCAGATCGTGTGCATAGAGTTCGGCAGCCACCGACTGATAAACTTTCCAGTCCAGATAATCGCCATCACGATATACTGTCTGAAAAGCGGCTAAATCCGCGAAAAAACGCATCGTATTATTGCCAATACGATTATTTATTCGGCTGATAAGGGCGTTGATGTGAGTTTGTCTTTTTTTTCTCAGTTCCAGTAATTTTGCAACAATATCCGCCGGGATCGCTTTCTCACCATTTTCCCATGCCTGCCATTCCGCTGTGGTGTTATCTGGTGCTATCCAGATGGCGCACTCTTCAACGGTCATGGCGAAAATATGGCGTAATGCCTGCAATTCATATGCGTTCATCATTTAATTGCTTCATGTAAAAACGATTACGCATAAATAACATGAATACACAGAACGCATATTGAACAGAGTCACAGGATCTTGTGCAATATTATTTGTTATCAGCCTGTAAATTAAAACGCTGGATTCTGGAAGCAAGGCCGAAGAATTTGCCTTTATTACGCAGTGCAATGCGAAGATATTTGCCACAGCGCGATGAAATTAATAGGGTTATTTCTGCTATGACAATACTCTTTTTATCTGATGACCACAGGAAGGTAATCACCATGAAGAACAGTGAATTTGTGACGGAAAAAATGCGAGAGTTTATGCAACGGGGCGACATGGGGGCGGCGAGTTTTCATGAACTGTTGTCTGGCATGCAGCGCCACCCGTGGTATCAGTCGCAGCTTCAGCGCCTTGAACAACTGCGGCAACCGGAGAGTCGTGCAAACCCGTTTGTCGGCTCTTTGTGCGCCGACAGTAACGCGCAGGCGATTGTGGAATCGCTCCGGTGCTATCTGGCGGTGGATGAGGAGCCGAAGCATGTGGATAGCGAATCCTATTTTGAGTGTTTGGTGCAGCATATCAGGGCGCTTGGTATTCGCGTGGTTAAACCGGATCAGGAGGGAATACCGCAGCGTCCGGGGGAAGATCCTCAGGGGATGGTGATAGCGTTCGCCACTGCGCCCTGTATTGTTGTTCATCCTGATGCCACGCCGGAGGTGCGCGCATTGCGCGTGTTGCACATGCTGTGTCTGATGGGACTGGGGCTCTCCGGTATTTACTACGATGACGATACCGGGATCGGGCAGGAAGCGGCGTTGTGTCATGCTGTCGCCACCGGGTTTCTTGCGCAGGAAAGAGCGGGGTGGGGCGGCGCTAAAGAACAGGCATGAGCGTAAAAAAAGGGCGCATCCGCGCCCCTTTATCTGTTGATGGCGGCGTCACCCGGCCTGAACGCGCAGTGGCGCGGTGGCGGCAAACAGCCACGGGCGGGCCTCGCTGTCGACCCGCGGCGATAGCGTGTCGCGAACCTGCTGATGATAATCATCCAGCCACTGCTGCTCTTGTTCACTGAGCAGATTCCATTCGACCAGGCTTAAATCGATAGGGATCAGCGTCAGCGACGCAAAGCGGCAGAAACCCGGCTGGCTTTCCACCACTTCCACCTGGTTTTCGATGCGAATACCGTAGCGATCGGCCAGGTAATAACCCGGTTCGATGGTCATGATATTGCCCGCAGACAGTGGCCATGGGTTGACCTTTTTGGCAATACGCTGTGGCTGCTCGTGGATCAGCAACTGGTGGCCCACGCCATGGCCGGTGCCGTGATCAAAATCCAGCCCTAAATCCCAGAGGGCACGGCGGGCAAAGGCATCCAGTTGATGCCCGTGCGTACCGTTCGGAAATTGCAGGGTGAACATCGACAAAAAGCCTTTCAGCACAGCGGTATAGTGCAGGCGTTGCTGGGGATCTACCGGGCCAAATGACAAGGTACGCGTGGCGTCGGTTGTACCGTTCTGGTACTGACCACCGGAGTCATTGAGATAGAGATGAGCTCGGGTAATCGGCAGGTTGGTTTTTTCGCTGCTGTGATAGTGGCACATGGCGGCATTGCTAGCGGAGGCGGAAATGGTGCTGAAGCTTTGCTCAATAAAACCGGGCTGCCGCTGGCGGAACTCGAGCTGTTTTTGCTGAGCTTCCAGTTCCGTCACCGGGTTGCAGGCTGCTTCGCGGGCCGGGACTTCCTGCGCCAGCCAGGCAAGAAAGTTCACCCATGCAGCGCCGTCCTGCTGATGGCTTTCGCGGTAACCCGCCAGTTCAACCGCATTTTTATGCGCTTTGATAAAGGTAATCGGATCGGCGCCCCACAGCACCTCACCGCCGTGCTGTTCAATGGCGAAACGTAGTGCGACAGGCGCGAAATCGCCGTCGAGCAGGATCTTTTTGCCCGCCGCAACCTGCTGGCAACGGGGCAGGAAGGCGTCAACATCGTTGAGCGTCAGCGTGGAGATGAGCGCGGCGGAAAGTGTGGCTGTCTTGGGTGGCGCCACAAACCACTCCACCTCGCCGTCGCGGCTCAGCAGGGCAAAAGAGTGCGCCACCGGGTTCATCGCGATATCCGATCCACGAATGTTCAACAGCCAGGCAATATTGTCCGGCAGGGTGATAGCGAGAAAATCCGCCCCTTTTTCCGCCAGCACACGGGCAACTCGCGCACGTTTGTCGGCGCTGCTTTCACCGCTGATCGCAACCGGCATTTCGCGGATAGCCCCACACGGAGCTGCCGGGCGATCGTGCCAGATAGCATCAAACGGATCGGTGGTTAACGCGATTAACCGGCAGTGCGTCGCGCTCAGCGCCTGATACTGGCTGTTAACCATCAGTAACGGCTCAAACCCGATGCGGCTCCCGGCGGGCAGTGAAGCATTAAGCCACTGATCCAGCGGCTCGTTGTGCAAATGATGGATGTCAAACGCACTCAGATCCACCTCGTTGCGCACCTGCACCTGGTAGCGGCCATCGACAAACAGAAGCGCTTTATCGCGCAACACCAGCGCCATGCCCGCCGACCCGGTGAAACCGGTCAGCCACTGCAATTTATTGTCATGCGGTGCGCAGTTTTCACTCTGATGAGCATCGGCGCGTGGGACGATGATGCCGTCAAGCTCAAGTGCAACTAACTGGTCACGTAATGCTTCCAGCGGTGAAGGGGATTGCATGTGGGATCCTTTTGTCATTAGCGGAACGGCGGTTCGTTAAAGGTGCGTAATTTGCGGGAATGGAGACGGTCGCCTTCCGCGCGCAGCAAATCAATAGCCCGAATGCCGATTTGCAAATGTTCGGAAATCGCCCCTTCATAAAACCGGTTAGCCTGGCCGGGGAGTTTGATCTCCCCGTGCAGGGGTTTATCAGACACGCACAATAAGGTGCCATAAGGGACGCGGAAGCGGTAACCCTGCGCGGCAATGGTGGCACTCTCCATATCGATCGCCACGGCGCGACTCAGGTTGAAACGCAGCGCAGAAGCGGAGTAGCGCAGTTCCCAGTTACGATCGTCGGTGGTCACCACGGTGCCGGTACGCAGGCGTTGCTTCACTTCTTCGCCCGGCATATCGCTTACCTCTTTGGTGGCGTCATATAAGGCGCGTTGCACTTCGGCGATGCTCGGAATAGGAATATCCGGCGGCAGCACCGCATCCAGAACATGGTCGTCGCGCAGATAGGCGTGTGCCAGTACATAATCGCCAATCGCCTGGCTTTCACGCAGCCCACCGCAGTGACCAATCATCAACCAGACATCCGGGCGCAGCACCGCGAGATGGTCGCAGATAGTTTTCGCATTCGAAGGCCCAACACCAATGTTAATCAGCGTAATACCCTGACCATCGGCGGTAATCAAATGCCACGCTGGCATCTGGTGTTTCTTCCATGCGAGGTCTGAAACGGCGGTTTCCGGCGCTTCCGTATCGGCCGTGATCCAGTTGCCTCCGGCGCAGGAGAGCGCAACGTAAGGGCTTTCCGGATCGAGGATCTGGCTACAGCCCCAGCGCACAAACTCATCGACATAACGCGTGTAGTTGGTGAACAGCACGAAGGGCTGGAAATGTTCGACCGGTGTTCCGGTGTAGTGGCGCAGTCGCGCCAGCGAAAAGTCGACGCGGCGCGCATCGAAATGGGACAGCGGATAGAGTTCCGTGGGATGGAACAGTCCATCGGCAGTCTCATCGCCAATTTGCGCCAGTTCAGTGGTAGGGAAGAAGCGTGTCAACCCGGCGCTCATTGAACGGTCCAGCGTCAGGGCGGAGCCATCAATCACATACGGATAGGGGATCTCATGCGCTGACAGGCCCACTTCGATTTGTGCGCCGTAGTCCTGGCACAACAGTGTAAGTTGTTCGCGTAAATAGGGACGAAACAGCGACGGGCGGGTCACGGTAGTGGTGTAGCAACCCGAATGGGTAAAACGGGCATAGGCGCGGGTTTTGGGGGGATTGGTCGCGCTACCGTTCCAGCTTACCGACAGCGACGGATAGACGAACAACCCATTCGCACGGGCTTCAGCGTCGGGAAGCTGACCGGTTTCAATATACAGCGCGATGGCGTCGCGCAAGGCGGTAACCGAGCGGTCATACAGCGCTTCAAGCTGATCCAGCGCCTCTTCCGGGGTCAGGTGTGCACCCATATTGTTCATCTTTATCTCCTTATCTGCTCTACGGCTGTACCCGATAGTATGTCACAGGTTCGGGAAACGAAAGCCGGGTGCGAAGGGATTCAGAAGAAACGGGTGACGCGGGATAACCCGGCGCGACGGTGCGCGCCGGGGCAGGGATCAGCCGTGGATGTTAACCAGCGTACGTCCCTGGATTTTGTTTTGCAGAAAATCGGCGGCGGTAGCAGGGGCTTGCGCCAGCGTAATCTCTGTTGCGGCCTGCTGGTAATAGCTGGCGGGCAGCGTTTCCGCCAGACGTTGCCATACGGCGCCGCGCTGTGCAGTGGGTACCATAACGGAGTCCACGCCCTGTAAACGGACATTGCGCAGAATAAACGGCATCACCGTGGTCGGCAGCTCAAAGCTACCTGCCAGACCGCAGGCCGCGACACAGCCGCCATAGTTGGTTTGCGCCAGGACTTTGGCCAGTACCGCGCCGCCAACGGTATCCACTGCGCCTGCCCACAGCTGTTTTTCCAGTGGACGGGTCTGGGCGAAATCACTGCGCGGCAGGATCTCATCGGCCCCTAACTGACGCAGGAAATCGTGGGTGGATTCACGCCCGGTAACCGCGGCTACGCGGTAGCCTAGCGCTTTAAGCAATACCACCGCTGTACTGCCGACACCGCCGCTCGCGCCAGTCACCAGGATCGTGCCATCCTGCGGTTTCAGCCCTGCATCCTGCAGCGCCATGACGCACAGCATTGCCGTAAAGCCTGCCGTGCCAATGATCATCGCCTGACGGGCACTTAAATGCTCGGGCAGTGCAACCAGCCAGTCGCCTTTCACACAGGCCTGAGCCGCCAGACCGCCCCAGTGGTTTTCACCCACGCCCCAGCCGGTGAGGATCACGGCCTGGCCGGGTGCAAAACGCGGGTCGCGACTTTCGTTAACGCGGCCAGAAAAATCGATGCCCGGCACCATCGGGAACTGGCGGATAATTTTGCCCTTGCCGGTGATGGCCAGCGCGTCTTTGTAGTTAAGGCTGGACCAGTCTATATCGACCCGGACGTCGCCCTCCGCCAGTGGGGGGAGCTCAATGTCTTTGACTTCCGCCAGGGTTTGATTCTCTTGCTGTTCCAGAACTAATGCTTTCATGACTGCGTTTTCCTCGTCGGATGAGGTTGATTTTCGGCGGGTTATGCCGTCCTGTGCAGGTGTTTATTTCGTTGTAATGCTGTGCCGGAAGAAGGCCCAGTACTGATTGAGCGGTTCCACGGAGCGGAACAGTTTGGCGCGCATCACCGCCCCTTCCCAGCCGGACCAGAAAATCCGCGCCAGTTCGCCGGTGTCGGCAGTCGACGGTAACTCGCCGCACTGCTTTGCGGCCATCAGACAGTGGCTGACACGGGTTTCCCACTCTTCAAGGATTGTTTTCAACTGATCGGGAAAGGTTTCCGGTAACAGCGGCGTTTCCTGTAGCAGGTTGCCCACCAGGCAACCACGGCGGAAATCATATTTCGCCATGCCCTGGCCCGCATGGCGCACAAAGGCTTCTATGCGCTGTAAGGGCGTGAGCTGATCGTTCAGTAAAAAAGAGTCCAGTTTATGGGCGAAAAATGCACCGTAGGCGTTTAGCACTGCGGTGCCGAATTCCTGTTTGCTCTTAAAACAGTGGTAGAAAGACCCCTTGGGGACCGCGATATTTTTGATCACCGCATCAATGCCCGCCGACAGATAGCCCGTTTCGGTGATCACTTCGAGGCCCGAACGAATTAGCGCTTTGCGGATATCGGTGAATTCGCGTTCTACTTTCGGCGGCCGCCCACGACGGGGCTTGTGCTGCACGACTGTTTCGCCATTCATAATTTAGACCGATTGGTTTTAATTGGGGGCAGGCTACGCCGATTTGACGTGCTAAGCAAGCTAAGAGAAACAAAAAAAGCCCGCACGAGGCGGGCCTGGATTCATTTTTGCCCACCAACGCGGTAGGGCGGAGCGCTGGAGGGCAAACCGGATCAGGCGGTCGTGTTGATGTTACGACCGATTGCCGGGTTGGAGGGTAATTGCGGGATCTGTTTAATAAGATCCGTTGCAATTGACTGCTGGCTATCCAGCGCCTTTTTCAGCACCAGCGTGTTGACCTGGTTGCTGAGTTGATAGGAATCAAGACTGCTGGCTAATGATGAGATTTGTATTGGATCCATGCATTCATCCTTCGTTATGGAACAAAACAACCTGATAGCAGCTGAAATTATAGCTGCACACTATTATCGGCAGATTTTGCTCAAACTTTAAGCGTAGTGCAGGACGCAGGTATTCAGTGGCTTCATTTGTTAGCGATGATTAATGAGATTTTCCTCATAAAGCATTTCTTTAAAATTTTTTGGAAAACAGGACAAGCGCTCTAACGTGAATAATTCTTTATGTGGAAAAGTGCACTCCCAATAGGGTATTGACAGCGTTGACGGAAAGTATCAGAAGAAATAATGAAAAAATGCAAGATACTCCCTTTTTTCTTTTTTTAAATTGAGGGGGTATTTATTTGCAAAGCAAAAATAACATCGTGTGTACATTCTTTTATCTTTTTAGGATTGTGCAAAAATATAATTTACACTGAAGCGATCCAGCCACTCTTTTTCGAATTGACGGTAAGTTATAAAACATTTCCCATTTGTCATATAAATGCGATTGCGCTATTTCATCAGGGACACACAATGCACGAGTACTTATTGTTTATAGTAGGGCTTATCCCCCTGTTATTAATGGTTTTTTTAATTCTAAAAATTAGAATGCCCGTCCACTATTCTGTTCTGATTACCCTGGCGTTGACGTACTTACTGACGTTATTTTTCTGGCATACGCCAATGCCGACGCTTGAATCAGCCATCATCTATGGTGCGTTAAAAGGTTTATGGCCTATTGTCATCGTTATTCTGGGCGCCATTTACAGCTATAACCTGATGCAGGCGACCAGAGCGATGGATATTTTGCGCGAAGTGTTGGCCAGTATTAGCGATGATAAGCGCATTCAGGTTCTGCTTATCTCCTGGTGTTTCGGCGGTTTTCTCGAGGCCGCAGCGGGTTACGGTACGGCGGTGGCGATCCCCATCGGCATTCTGGTGGCGCTTGGATTCCCGCCGTTGAAATCAGCCATTGCATCACTGGTCGCAAATACCGTGCCTACCGCATTCGGTGCGGTGGGGATCCCCGTGTCTATTCTTGCGCAGCAGGTGAATCTGCCGGTGAATACCCTCAGTGGTACGATCATTTTGCAACTGGCGCTGTTTAACATTCTTTTGCCGTTCGTCATTATTTGTATTATCGGCGGTGGCCTGAAAGCCATTCGCGGCGTTTTTGGCATTACGCTTCTGTGCGGTATATCGACTTTGATCCCACAATATTTTGTGGCGGTGCACTTGGGTGCCGAGTTACCCGCTTTCGCCGGGAGCCTTGTGAGCCTGATTGCCGTGGCGATTGCCGGACGCATCCGTAACGGAAAGACAGATCCCGCCTGGCTTATCGAAACCCGTCCTGAGAGCGAGCGACCGGCACGTACCGCGGCGGTGCTACTGAAAACATGTTCCATCTATATCCTGATTTTTATTTTTATCCTGCTATGTTCGCCGCTGTTTCCGGGAATTAAATCGGCTGTTTCTGCGGTTGCGTCAGTACTGCATTTCCCGCTGGAAAATGGCACCACGCTCACACTTAAAATTGAGTGGATAGCGACCCCTGGCGTACTCATCATTCTGGCAACGGTTATCGGAGGCTGTATTCAGGGCGCTCCGATGAGCAGCATGCTACACGTATTTGTAAAAACCGTGCTGCAGCTTAGAAATTCCATTATTGCCATTATGTCCATCGTTGCGTTGGCCACGGTGATGGATGTTAGCGGGCTAATCTCCACGCTTGCACATGTACTGGTGAATATAACAGGCGGCAGCTACGTCTTTATTTCACCGATTATTGGCGCATTGGGGACGTTTGTAACCGGCAGTGATACCAATTCAAACGTCCTGTTCGGTAAGTTGCAAACCATGGCGGCGGCAAAACTGAATATTGATCCTACCTGGCTGGCGGCTGCCAATACTGCAGGTGCCACAGGCGGAAAAATGATTTCGCCGCAAAGTATCGCCATTGCGGTTTCCGCCGCGCGAATGGGAGGACAGGACAGCCATATTATGGCAGGCACGATGAAATACTGTGCTGCTTATATTCTTATTCTTGGTCTTGAAATCGGCCTTTATTATTACTGGGTCATGGCATGATGAGTGCGCAATACAGCGCGAAACCAACAACAAATAGGGCAATGGAGTTTTAACCGTGAATGTTAACTTTTTTGTCACCTGCATTGGTGACGCCATTAAATCACGTATGGCGCGTGATACGGTTTTGCTGTTAGAGCAGTTGGGATGTCGGGTAAGTTTCCCTGAGAAACAAGGGTGCTGTGGTCAGCCGGCCATTAACAGCGGTTATATCAACGAAGCCATTCCGGGCATGAAAAACCTTATTACCGCGCTGGAGGACAATGATTACCCCATCGTTTCCCCCGCCGGTTCCTGTACGTACGCGATTAAAAGCTATCCCGGTTATCTGGCGAACGAACCCGAATGGGCCGCCCGCGCCGAGAAGGTTGCCGCACGAATGTATGATCTGACGTCGTTTATTGTAAATACGCTGGGTGTCGTGGATGTGGGCGCGCGTTTACAAGGGAAGGCAGTTTACCACCCGTCGTGCAGCTTGTTTCGCAAGATGGGCGTGAAGGAGGAGCCGTTAGCGCTTTTACATCATGTTCAGGGGCTGGAGTTGCTTCCGTTCAGCCACCCGGAAACCTGCTGCGGTTTTGGCGGGACGTTTTCCGTCAAAATGGCGGAAATTTCCGGCGAAATGGTGAAAGAGAAGAGTGTGCACCTGATGGAGGGGCAACCGGATTACCTGATTGGCGCAGATGTCAGTTGCTTGCTGAATATTGGTGGGCGTCTGCAACGTGAAGGCCGACCGGTAAAAGTGATGCACATTGCTGAAGTCCTGATGAGTCGCTGAGGGAAATGTCATGTTTTTAAAAACCAGTCAGGTCGAATTTAAAACGCGTATCCGTCAGCAGATTGATGATCCCATCATGCGTAAAGCGGTGGCGAATGCGCAGGAGCGAATTGGCGGCAACCGTCAGAAAATGGTGGACGAGTTGGGGAACTGGGAAGCCTGGCGCGATCATGCCAGCCAGATCCGCGACCATGTGCTGCAAAATCTGGACGCTTACCTGTATCAATTGTCGGAGAAGGTGACCGAAAACGGCGGCCATGTTTATTTCGCGAAAACGAAAGAAGAGGCCACGGGCTACATCCTGAAGGTTGCGCAGGCAAAAAATGCCAAAAAAGTGGTCAAGTCCAAATCCATGGTAACGGAAGAGATTGGCATGAATCCGGTTTTACAGCAGGCCGGGATTGAGGTCATCGAAACCGATTTGGGTGAGTATATCCTGCAACTGGATCAGGACCCGCCTTCGCATGTTGTGGTACCGGCCATTCATAAAGATCGCCACCAGATCCGCCGGGTGCTTGCTGATCATCTGGGCTATAGCGGCCCGGAAACCCCCGAAGCGATGACACGCTTTATCCGCCAGAAAATCCGCCAGGATTTCCTCAGTGCGGAAGTGGGCATTACCGGCTGCAATTTCGCTGTGGCCGAAACCGGGTCTGTCTGCCTGGTGACCAATGAAGGGAACGCGCGAATGTGCACCACGTTGCCCAAAACGCATATTGCCGTAATGGGGATGGAGCGCATTGCACCGACGTTTGAAGAGGTGGACGTGCTCATCACCATGCTGGCGCGAAGCGCCGTTGGCGCCCGACTGACTGGCTACAACACCTGGCTGACGGGGCCCCGGGAGGCGGACAATGTTGACGGTCCGGAGGAGTTCCACCTGGTGATAGTCGATAATGGTCGTTCAGCGGTACTTGGCTCGCAATTTCGTGACGTGCTGCGCTGCATCCGTTGCGGTGCCTGTATTAACACCTGCCCGGCGTATCGGCACATTGGCGGGCACGGTTACGGCTCTATTTATCCCGGCCCCATCGGCGCGGTCATTTCGCCGTTACTGGGAGGCTATAAGGATTTTAAAGATCTGCCTTACGCCTGCTCGCTCTGCTCGGCCTGCGACACGGTCTGCCCGGTGAAAATCCCGCTGTCCAAACTGATTTTGCGCCACCGCAGAGTGATGGCGGAAGAGGGGATCACGCCAAAAGCAGAGCAACGGGTGATTAAAATGTTTGCTTACGCCAACAGCCATCCGGGGATATGGAAAGTTGGCATGATCGCCGGTGCCCGTGCGGCCAGTTGGTTGATTAAAGAGGGCAAAGCGCCGATAAATATTGGCGCCATCAGCAGCTGGACGCAGGCGCGGGATCTCCCGGATGCCGACGGCGAAAGCTTCCGTAGCTGGTTTAAAAAACATCAGGCGCAGGGGAAAAAATAATGGATAACCGAACCGCGTTTCTGGCGACAATTGCGCAGGCTTTGGGGCGCGGGCCCCGTAATACCCCGGACGCCCGGCCTGCACCAGCCCATAATTATGCGCAGAGCCGACTGACTGAGCTCAGCCAGCAGCAGCGTTGTGATGCGTTTATCGACGTGGCTTCGACGGTCATGTTGGTTCAGTGCGAACTGACTCGCGAAGAAGACGCGCCGGCTGCCGTGCTGCGGCTATGTGAACAATATGGTCAACAGCCGGTGGTGGTGAGTGGCGATGCACGTTTGGCAGCGACGGGCATTACGGCCCGTTTACAGGAAGCTTGCCGCGCGACCGTGTGGGATCCGCAGGCAGGTGAGCAAAATATCCGCCTGGCGGAGCAGGCAAAAGTAGGGGTGGTGTTTGCCGATTACGGGTTGACGGAATCGGGGGGAGTGGTGCTCTTTTCTGCGGCGGAACGCGGTCGCGCCATCAGCCTGCTTCCGGAATCCTCCATTTTTGTGTTGCGTAAAAGCACGATCCTGCCGCGTGTTGCACAGTTGGCGACGCAATTACACGCCCTGTCGCAGCAGGGTAAACGCATGCCTTCCTGCATTAATATTATTGGCGGTCCCAGCTCCACGGCCGATATTGAGCTAATAAAAGTGGTGGGTGTTCACGGCCCGGTCAACGCAGCCTATGTAATCATTGAAGATTGTTGATGTCGTAAACAGAGAGGCCAGCCGTCAGGCTGGTCTTTTTGTTAACATTAGAAATATCCTGAAAACACAATAGTAACATTAGGTTAATTATAACAAAGTAAGGTAATCATGATATTTTCCAACCGAGGTGAGGGTTAGTCATGATTCATTATGTGGCCGTTTTCTTGTCGTCACTCTTTATGTGCAGCGCTGTTTACGCCGGTTCAGTGAGCAATGTTTCACTCAGCACGTTGTCCTCTACGCTGAATCAGCGCATGGTGCTCATGCGGGATGTAGCCGAATTTAAAGCCGTTCATCATCTGCCGGTTGAGGATCTGGCACGGGAAGACAATGTGATTTCCGCTGCCAGGAACGAGGCCGCAGAGGCCGGGCTCGATCCACAAACCGTTGAACCTTTTGTCCACGCGTTAATGAATGCGAGCAAAGCTATCCAGTATCGTTATCTGGCTGATTGGCTGGCGACGCCACAACAGGGCGCATCTGCGCAGACGTTAGCCTCCTCACGTGAGCAAATCCAGCAACTGGATCAGCAATTAATGACTACATTAAGCCAGTATTTACTCACCGGTTCATTTAGCCGCGATGACCTCACCTGGCTGGGAAGCCAGCTCAACGCCCCTAATCTCAGTAAGGCGGATATCGACAATTTGCTTCATGCTTTAACGCAGATCCGGCGTGCGGTCTGATGTCTCTTTAGCGTGGTGAAAAGGAAGTGCTGAAACAGGATAAGATGTGCCTGAGTTTTTCCCGAGACGGGAAATAGAGCGATGAGAATTTACGTTGACGCAGAAAAGCAAAAAGCCTGCTCGTAAGCAGGCTTTTCTAAATTTGGCTCCTCTGACTGGACTCGAACCAGTGACATACGGATTAACAGTCCGCCGTTCTACCGACTGAACTACAGAGGAATCGTGTGAACGGGGCGCATATTAACGGCGGCCATCGGGCTTGTCAAAGGCTGGATGGCCTTAAGCCGATCGTTTGCTGACAATTTCGGCAATCTGATGGCGGGATAAGCACTTACCGGTGCATTTGCACTGATTTGGTGCAAATTACCCCTTATGGGGCAGATGTCAAACCACTGTTTTAGTAATAATTACCCAAGGGGTAATTAGAAACACTTATTATCCAGCCTGTTAGGCTGCGATCTCTTCCCTGACTAAAACTGGCAAGCATATTGCAACTCCTCCGACGACATAACATCCGGTGTTGGCCCGGTAATCCGTAACAGGAGGCAAAATGAACTTAAGACGACTGAAATACTTCGTAAAAATCGTCGATATTGGAAGCCTGACGCAGGCCGCCGAAGTATTGCATATTGCACAGCCGGCGCTGAGCCAGCAGGTTGCCACTCTGGAAGGTGAGTTGGATCAGCAGTTATTGATTCGCACCAAACGGGGAGTGACACCGACGGAAGCAGGGAAAATTCTCTATACCCATGCGCGAACCATTTTGCGCCAGTGCGAACAGGCGCAGTTAGCAGTGAACAGTGTGGGGCAAAGCTTGCGTGGTCAGGTGTCTATCGGCCTTGCGCCGGGCACGGCGGCATCGTCCATCACCATGCCGTTATTGCAGGCGGTGCGCACGGAGCTGCCGGACGTCACCGTTTATCTGCATGAAAACAGCGGTGCAGTGCTGAATGATAAATTGCTGAGCGGGCAACTGGATATGGCGGTGCTGTATGAGCGCGCGCCGGGCGCAGGCATTAACAGCCTGCCGTTGCTGAAAGAAGATCTTTACCTGGTTGGTACGCGCGACTGTCCGGGGCAGAGTGTGGATTTGACGGCGGTCGCTGAAATGAATTTGTTCCTGCCGCGTGACTACAGTGCAGTGCGTTTACGTGTGGATGAAGCCTTTTCACTGCGCCGTCTGACGGCAAAAATTATCGGTGAGATCGAATCCATCGCCACGTTGACAGCCGCGATTGCCAGCGGAATGGGCGTGACGGTGTTACCTGAGTCGGCGGCGCGTTCGCTGTGCGGCGCAACAAACGGCTGGATGTCGCGCATCACCACACCGTCAATGAATTTACCGCTGTCGCTGAATGTGTCGGCACGGGGGGCATTGTCGCCGCAGGCACAGGCGGTAAAAGATATTTTGATGTCATTGGTTAGCCGCCCGGCAATGGAAAGCCACGAGCTTCAGTTGGTGAGCTAATTATTATTCCTTAATGGAATAAGATGCTGGTTTTTATTATTTGTTCTGCCAGGCCACAGACTTTAACAATAGCGTCATGTCTGATGAGCCTGGAGGAAAGGGTGAATTTCCAGCAATTAAAAATTATCCGCGAGGCGGCGCGGCGGGATTACAACCTGACTGAAGTTGCCAATATGCTTTACACCTCACAATCCGGTGTGAGTCGTCATATCCGTGAGCTTGAGGAAGAGCTGGGGATAGAAATTTTCATCCGTCGTGGCAAGCGACTGCTCGGCATGACTGAGCCAGGTAAAGCCCTGCTGGTCATTGCCGAGCGTATCCTTAATGAAGCAAGCAACGTGCGCAGGCTTGCCGATCTCTTTACTAACGATACCTCCGGCGTATTAACCATTGCGACCACCCATACGCAGGCGCGATACAGCCTGCCTTCGGTGATCAAAGCTTTCCGTGCGCTGTTTCCGGAAGTGCGTCTCGAATTGATCCAGGGCACGCCACAGGAGATCGAATCACTGTTGCATAACGGCGGGGCGGATATCGGTATCGCCAGTGAGCGCCTGAGCAACGACAGTACGCTGGCGGCGTTTCCGTGGTTCCGCTGGCATCACAGCTTACTGGTACCCAGCGATCACCCGTTGGCGCAGAGCTCTCCGCTGACGCTGGAGGAGATCAGCCGCTGGCCGCTGATCACTTATCGTCAGGGGATCACCGGGCGCTCTCGCATTGATGAAGCGTTTGGACGCAAAGGATTAATTCCCGACGTGGTGCTGAGTGCGCAGGACTCCGATGTGATTAAAACCTATGTCGAGCTGGGGTTAGGTGTCGGGCTGGTGGCGGAGCAGTCAAGCGGCGAGAATGAAGAAGGGAAGCTGGTGCGCCTGGATACGCAACATCTGTTTGATGCCAATACCGTCTGGCTAGGGCTGAAACGCGGTCAGTTACAGCGCAATTATGTCTGGCGATTTATCGAACTGTGTAATGCCGGGCTGTCGGTGGAAGATATCAAGCGGCAGGTGATGGAGCCGGACGAAACGGTGATTGATTATCAAATCTGAAAAGCAAAAAGCCTGCTCGAAAGCAGGCTTTTTAAATTTGGCTCCTCTGACTGGACTCGAACCAGTGACATACGGATTAACAGTCCGCCGTTCTACCGACTGAACTACAGAGGAATTGTCTGAACGGGGCGCATACTACTGGCCCCGATCTGCTGTGTCAACACTAAATTTAACCTACTGATTCAATTGGCTAATTAAAGCGCAGACTGCCGTTTTAATGCACTCTGTTCAGGTTCTCGCCGTAGCCAGACTGACCGCGCAGACGACTGAGCGGATCCTGGCCGTAAAACTGGCAAAAACGTTGCCACAGCGCCGGGAAACGCGGGGCGAACAGTTCCGGCGCGCTGAAGAAATACTCGGAGAGGACCGCAAAACACTCCGCCGGGTCGGTTGCTGCATAGGCATCAATACTGGCCGCGCTTTCCCCCACCAGATCGATCTCATCCTGAATATTGTCCATTGCCGCGTGCAGGTCGTGTTCCCAGCCTGCAACTTCGCGCAGCGGAATGAGTGGAATACCGCTGGCGCGATCGCCATTGCGCGTATCAAGCTTGTGCGCGACCTCGTGAATGATCAGGTTAAAACCGGAAGCGTCAAACGAGTCCTGAATATCCAGCCAGTTGAGAATGATTGGGCCTTGTTGCCAGCTCTGCCCGGACTGCACCACGCGCTGGTTATGCACCAGCCCGATATCGTCTTCCCACTCATCATCAACCACAAACGGGGCAGGGTAGATCAGCACTTCATGGAAACCGTCCAGCCACTCCAGACCCAGTTCGAGGACCGGAAGACAAAACAGCAGACTGATGCGTGCGCTTTTTAGCGCATCCAGTTCAAATCCCTGCAAAGGAACCAGCCTTTTTTGTTGTAAAAAGCGGTCCGCCAGTTGAACCAGTTTGATCTGTTCATCCGGTAATAAATTCGCCAGCACAGGGGCGTTTAACGCTTCTTCCCACGGGAACTCCGCCTCGTCGGCGGATCCTTTCGTTTTCCAGGGCCACTTTATCATCGCTTTGCTCGCAAACTCGCCACTTGAACCAAATTAACGGGACAGGGTCTGTTAAAATGCCAAATTACCTGGCATCATGGCAACTGTCTGTACGGAGAGATGCCAGAGCGGCTGAATGGACCGGTCTCGAAAACCGGAGTAGGGGCAACTCTACCGGGGGTTCAAATCCCCCTCTCTCCGCCACTTCCTTTACCCCTCGCGTTATCGCCCTTTTTCATCCGCCTCTGAACGTCTGAGCATACCGTAACCACCTGACTTTTTTGTGGTGTTTAAGGCTAAGGCAGCACAACGCGGATACGTTATCACCCCGTTTGCCATTCCGGGTAGCGCTTTGCGACGATGTCATTCATTTTGTGAACCAGGTCGTAACCCTGGATGCATCACGGCTGACTCCGTTTCATACACGTCTAGACTGTTTTCCTCCGTTACATTGAGCAGATGGATTTTTACTGGGGGCGGATGAACGCGGGGCCCTTATTCATAACAACGTAATGAAATAACGCCAGGTATTTCTGAATAAGATTTTTCATGCGGCTTTTTGCAGGCATTTGAATCGATTGTAATATCCGCGTTCCTGCGCCAGTGCTATTTGTTTTTGACACTGTTAGATATTTTTTGAATTAACCATTTGTTATTGTTTTTGTGTATTTAATATTAATAAAAACAGCAAGATATTCATTTGTTACCTCAAGTGGATTAATGCATTTAATCGTCAGGTAGGCGCCGCTACAGGTTATCGGGATAATTTGCATTTCGCAGGGTGACTGCCTAGCTTTTTATTGTCAATAGAGTGATGTCACGATACTCACCACATTCTCTGTTAATCGCGTTAAATCAGGGAAGTGCGGTAGCCTGCCTTTCGTAATAACAACCCTATAATCAATTGATTTAATTAACGGCAGGTAAGCGTTGGTGTAATAAATAATTCAGGAGCGACAAACGATATGACGCAAGAAATATCCTGCGACGGTGTCGATGAGAATACGACACAGGAGTGGAATTACTCCGTACTGCGCGAACAGTTTGAACGTATCGAAAATTCACTCCAACGTTATCTACGCGCTGTGCATCAGCGAGTGGAGGAGTATTCACATAAAACGCAAGAGACGATGCTCTCCACGCTGCAAATGGATATGTTCGTGCGGTTTCAAACAAAAATTCCCGCTTGTGATATCCCGGTGTGCCAGCAAAGTTTTCGCGAAGCGGAACGCGCGGTGATCCCGTCTGAGAGCAGGCTGGCGTTACTCATAGCGCGTTTTGGACTCAATCAATTTGAGCGGGATGCGTTGTTACTGGCGCTGATGCCGCTGGCGAATGGAAATGCCGGTTTCCTGTTTGCTTGTTTACAGAACGACACGCACGAAAGCTGGCCTGGTCCGGAACTGATTCTTAATCTTCTCTGCCGTGACGCCATAGAGCGTCTGGATATGCAGGCCTGTTTATCCCCATTTTCCCCACTGGTACGGTATGCGTTGGTGTTCAGCGGTGACCCGGAGAGTAATAACGATCAAGCCTCGTTCTTACAAGGAAGCATGCATATTTATCGCTATTTATCCGGCAGAGACTCGCCGCTCGGGCAGGCTTGTTGTCGCTGGCTGGAACCGCCAACGGAGGTGGATTTATTTCCCGGCGTGACGAAACAAGTCCTCCACTATGTTTATCATCCGGCCCCCGCATTGCTGATTTCTCTGGCAAAAGGAAGCGCGGGCTCTCGGCAGATGGTGTTGTCGCGAGCAGCCGATATCGCAGGCCGTAAACTGCTGTTGTTTGATATGGAGCAAGCTCCCACAGACGAGACGCAATTTTGCCGCTGTTTTGTGGATGTGCTGCGGGAGTCCACGCTGTATGCCGCAGGTCTTGTCCTTCATGGATTGCACCAGGCCTGGCAAAACCATGCTGATTTACGCAACTGGATGAGTGACCGCATTCGTGAACATCGTTTCCCGCTGTTTGGTTTGAGTGAAACAGGTATTCCTCTGGTGCCGTTGACGGATGTTGCCCAGGTGCTCATTGAAATGCCGCAGAGTTCGACCCAGGATGAAGCACGACTGCTAGACCGTTTCCTGCAACGCTATCGGGTTGAAGCGGATGTGGACACGCAGATGCTGGTTCGCCGATTCAGACCCCCTCCGGATACGCTGCTCCAGTCGCTCAGCGATGCGGATGCCTATCGGGAATTGCGGGGAGCGGATGCACTCTCTGTCGATGACCTCTGCCGGGCTTTCCGGCAGCGTTCTCAGCAGGCTTTTGGCGGGTTGGCCACAAGGGTTGAGCCACAGCGTACATTCGACGATCTTATCGTCGCAGATAGCCTCAACAAGCAACTGGAGGAGGTGCTGGCCGCCGTCCGGTTTCGTGAGGAGATGCTCGCTCAGGGGTTTGCCCGCAAGATTGCCTATGGAACCGGTGTTAGCGCGTTATTCCATGGTGATTCCGGAACGGGGAAAACACTGGTGGCGGAAGTGTTAGCTGGTGCGCTGGGTGTTGATATGATCAAAATCGACCTTGCCACTGTCGTTAATAAATACATCGGTGAAACCGAGAAGAATCTGGCGCGCATTTTTGATATTGCGGAAGCGGATTCCGGATTACTGTTCTTTGATGAAGCCGATGCGTTATTCGGCAAACGGAGTGAAACCCGGGATTCTCACGACCGCTACGCGAATATTGAAATCTCCTATTTATTGCAGCGTCTTGAAAGTTATACCGGACTGGTCATTCTTGCCACCAACAATCGCTCACACCTGGATGAGGCATTCACCCGTCGGCTGAGTTTTATTATCCGTTTTCCATTTCCCGATATCACACTACGCGAACGAATGTGGCGAGGCATCTGGCCTGCCGAAATACGCGTGGCGGAGGATGTGGACTTTGCCGCGCTGGCCCGACGGGCTGAAATCACCGGCGCTAACATTCGTAATATTGCATTGCTGGCAAGTTGGCTTGCTGCTGACAATCAATCGACATGTGTGGAACAAAAACATATCGAACGTGCGCTGCAACGTGAGCTCGCCAAGATGGGACGTGTCGTCTGAACCCGCACTCTCTACCGGAGAACTTCTATGTCAGATATTACTGATACTGATGCAACTGCGCCTGCCATTGCGTCTGATACTACACTGATTGAACTCAATGTCGCTATTGATGCGGCATTACGTCAGTATTTGCCACCGGATGTCGCCATCCGTTTCGACCTGCCGCCGAAAGATTCAACACCCGATGTTCCTACCGTGTGCGTGTTTCTCTATGACATCCAGGAAGATTTACAGTTGCGGGTCGGTGAGCGCAGGCAGTACGTCTCTGTCACCGGGCAGTTTGTGCCGGGGTATGTCAACATCCGCTGTTGTTATCTGGTCACGTATTTTGAGGTGGCACAAAGCAGCAGCAGTGACTCACCGTCTAGCCAGGCCAATAGCCAGTCGTTGATCATCATTAATAATGTACTCAACGCGTTGGTTAATCACCGTTCGTTCTCCTCATTGCCTGGTGCATATTTGCGCGTCATTCCTCCTTCTTGGACTGCCCCCACAACAGTAGACATTTCCTGTCCTCACGACGAGGCCTGTTCAAAGGTCTCCGGACTGACGCCGCCGAGGTGGCTGTGACGCCGGGCCCGGTTGTAGAACACTTCAATGTAATCGAAGATATCCGCCCGGGCCAGATCCCGGGTTTTATATATGCGTTTTCTGATCCGTTCTTTTTTCAGCGAACTGAAGAACGATTCGGCCACCGCATTATCCCAGCAGTTGCCACGCCGGCTCATGCTCGGCGCCAGGTTATTGGCCCGGCAGAAGCGCTGCCAGTCGTCACTGCCGTACTGGCTGCCCTGATCGCTATGTACGATAACCTCGCCGTCCGGTTTTCGACGCCACACGGCCATCATCAGAGCGTCCAGCGCGAGTTCGCGAGAGAGAGTGGGCTTCATCGACCAGCCAACCACGTTACGGGCGAAGAGATCGATAACCACCGCCAGATACAGCCAGCCCTGCCAGGTGCGGATATAAGTAATATCGGTGACCCAGACCTGATTGGCCCGGACAACGGTGAACTGCCGCTGCACGCGATTAGGGGCAACAACGGAAGGTCTGCCAGCGATACGACGCGGAGCTTTATAGCCGCGCATGGCTTTAATCCGGTTCAGTTGCATAATACGGCCCACCCGGTTTTTACCGCAGATTTCCCCGATTTCGTTCAGGTCGCCATGAACCCGGCGGTAACCGTATACGCCTCCGCTCAGTGAATAGGAGTCACGGATAAGCGCCAGCAGACGCTGGTTATCTTTATCCCGCGCGGAGACCGGGTTATGCAGCCACGCATAAAACCCGGCCCGGGCAACGCACAACACCCGACACATCGTCATGACACCCCATACAGTGCGGTGCTCATTGATAAAGCGGTACTTCAGTCGGGCTCCCTTGCAAAGTACCGCGCGGCCTTTTTCAGTATGTCTCGTTCTTCCTCAGTGCGCTTCAGTTGGGCCCTGAGCTTCAGGATCTCGCTTTTCGCTTCCAGTAAATCACGGGCATGCTGCTCGCTGTTATCGGGTTTAATAGCCCGTAACCACTTATAGAGACTGTGTGCTGAAACGCCCAGCCGGTCAGAAACTTCGGCGACGGAATAACCGCGTTCCGTTATCTGACGGACGGCTTCTTCCTTAAATTCAGGTGTAAATCGTGGTGTGCCCATACGCTCCTCCTATGCTCAAACTATAGGGCAGGATCGTCTATCGGGGCGGGGTCAGTCCAACTATAGGGCAGGATCGTCTATCGGGGCGGGGTCAGTCCAAACTATAGGGCAGGATCGTCTATCGGGGCGGGGTCAGTCCATCTGAGCAACTCAATAGTCTGGGAAACTTCTGGCAGGCGGTCGGTAATACGCCGCGGCTATGCCTCAGTTATATGGTCACTGTGCCGCTGAAACTGACTGACCTGCAAACGACGTACACGCCAGTCAGCACCACCAGCGTTCAGTCCGCGCATATGTCAAATGATGATGCGACGGAAACCAGTGAGAGCTAATCCCTGGCTGGTGAGCAATGCGGTTGCCTCAGGCCCATAATCGTGTCCAACGTTGAAAGGTGAGCGAGGCAAGTTTCGTGGCAAGATGACCCGCCGCTGTTCCTGCTTCAACGCAGTGCATGCGGCACTGAAGGAGTGAAATGATGCCCAGGCATGCACCTCCCTATGAAAAAGTCAGAAGAGCGAAATATGCCCATCAGAAGAAGCGCGGTGAGCGGAGCCATAAACGTGGCAGAAGGGCGAGGGCGGAAGAGCCTGTAGGCATCCCCGGCTTTGATTCGGTGGAGGAGTGGATTCGCTATGAATTTGATGCACGGAACACCCGACTGGCACACGGGCCCGCAGAAGAGAGGCTGCCTCCCCTGCCTGTCTTCAGGGCGAGGAATCTGGCTGAGCGCGTTACGCTGATGTTGTATGCTCTTCATGTCTTCGGGATGGAATTTCAGCCAGCGGTAGGCAATTATGCGATGTTCCGGCGTGCATATGAAGACAAAGATGCGTACGAAAACAAACATACGTACGAATACGAACATACGCCCGAAGACAAAGATGTGCCCGAAAGCACTGCTGTGTCTGAGTTGACTCTGCCGTCCGGCGGTGAGCTGATTTTGCCGGAATACGCCGCTACCGGGCAGGCGTCCGGAGTCACCTCGGCCGGAGACCGTCCAAAGTATGACTATATTGCCCTGACGATGTTAGGAGGCGGCGCAGCGGCCGCACAGGCAGGGCCACAGGGCATTAGCGACCGTCTTTCTGGTATTGCCCGTACGGGCGGTTTGCTAATGGCCGGAACCTCAGCCTTGATGACCCGAAAAGGCGCGGGGATTGCGGCGGGTGCTTCGGCATTGCTGGGAAGTCTTGCGTATGCCGGGTATTTGCTGTTTGGTGAAAAGAACGGTGAGCAGAGCGGTAGCCCACTCAGTCTTGAGGAACTGGCTGAGCTGACCGGTGCCCTGACTGACGAAGAGCGTGCGCTGGTTGACGAGCTATCCCACCTGTACAACGCGCTGGTGAGCAAACCTGAAGAGGCTATCTATCCCTTTAATGCCAGCGAGATAGCAGAACTGGAGCAGATAGCCGAGGAACTGGACGCTGAATTCGAAGGCGCTGCCGTCACATCTGCGCCTCACGTCCGGGTGAAACGGTGGGGCATAGGTGGGTTGAGTGTGTATAACCCGCCAAAAAAAACGACCACCACCACAAAAGCGCCAGTCAGAGCAGAGCCAGCTACAACAACCACCACTACCACCACGACGACAACCACAACCACCACTCCGCCACCCGAGCCTACGACGGCCATGTCGGAAACCCGGCAGGCATACTGGGCGCGCCGCTATGAAGAAGTGGCGGAAGATTCCCCGGAAAAATTCTTTTTCGATTTGCTCCGTACCGAGCCGGAAAAATCCCACTGGGATATTCTGGCGGCGCCGAGAGAGAGCTTTCCGTTGCAGGACACCTGGATAACCCGGATGGATAGACTGAAATTAGACAAATTTCCGCATGAATTCCGTAACAAAATTGAGGAGGCATCTCGCGATGCAGCCAAAGCTCCGGGGGTTAAAGCGGGTATCGCAAACCTGCCTGATGACTCATGGCTGCATCTGGGGAAATACTATTTGTTGTTCTACCAGAAGGTGATGTCGCTGTGGACGAATTTCATTCTTAACCTGGCAGTGGACGATGCTGAAAAAAGCGAGGTACTGGTAGGGCGGCTTCAGGAGTTGACGACAGATCTTAATCGCGAATTTCATGACAGAGTGATAAATACTACCGCATTGGATACGCTCTCCAACAGGGATAAGCAGCTTAGGAAACGGACTGAGCAATTACGTACATTCCACGCACATAAATCGTTGTCTGATACGTTGAAAAATGAAACGCTGGTATTCAGTCCAATTATCCCTACAACGGAAGTCTTTTGGGGACACTACAGTTTGTCCTATCTCGATAAAATCGACCTGGCAAAATTTACGCCGCGATTTCATCCCATCCTGCGGTCTTTCGTGGTTTCTCTTATTAACTTTATAAAGGGCAGGGGAAATACGTTCGATCTCGTTGGCTTTTATACCAATCTGGGTATCTTGACCCTGGAGCGACTGATAACGGCTCTGGAGGAGAAACAGGGAGAGGATGCCTACAACTATGCGGTGCTGGATGAGCAAGTGAGTCGCATTATTCGGGAGAATATTGCCGGGATTTGGAATATCCCAATGTTGAAGTCATATCTGGGCAGATACAACACTGCCAGGAGAGATATTAAGCCGCTACTGGATGCCTTGCTTGGGAAGCGCTTACCGGATAATACCGCAATGACAACCGACACTGCGTTGTCTGCCACGGCGGACAACACCACCACAACCGCCTCTACAGCAACGGCACTGGAAGCTGACAACAGCGTTGACTGGGAAAAAATCAGCAGGCAAATGGAAGCCATGCCGCCGTTACCGGAGCATTTCAGTCTCAGTGAACGTATGCTGGGCGAGCTTAAAGGAAAGCTGGATGATTTTTTAATGGACATGACCGGCTTTCTTGATGAGGGTATTTTAAACCCCGACAGTTATATTGATGCGTTTACCCGTGAATCGTTGCGTATTCATCAGCAGGACCAGAAGTGGTCGCCGGAAAGCCAAATCACCGTCAAGGAAATTATCTATCATCTGTCCGGCGGGCGGGCCGCAGAAATACACGAGACGATTCCCCATACCTATTCCCTTCGCGACATTGTGCGCGGGGTACCACGCAACGAACTTGGCACGGCCTATTCCGACAGCAATATTCTCTGGCCTGACGCTTTCAGCCAGCAGCTGCGCGACAGGCTGCTGAAAATAGATCTCTCTGTCGACCGGAAACTGAATACGGTGTTTGGCGAGGGTAAATCACGGGTCGAAAATGTTTACAGAGTGATGACCACACGGGCCGCGCTGGCCTATCTCAACAAGAAAAAAACGACACCCGGAGGAACCGGGGGAGAATACCATCAACACTATATTGATGCGGTAAAACAGTTCCTGGAGGGGAAAACGCAGGCCGAAACCGTGGAGTGGCACGGCAGCACGCTCACTAATCTGATGTTCATTCCGGTTCCGTCCTCTGGTGTGCTGGGTAATAAGAAAATCGGGGTGATGCTCTCACTCTGGGATACCGACTACTATGAGGTTCCCTGGCCGGGTCTGGGTGAGCAGCAAAAAAAAGAAGGGCCGGGCAGAAAAAATCCCCCGCTGCTCATCGTTGAAAACAGGTCTGACTTCAGGGCCTTTATCGAAAAATACCGGACAATCGGCACCGGGAAAGCCCTGAAGAATATTCCTGACAGATTCGATTTTTTGCCTTATCACCATGATGCGCCGGAACAGCACACGGATATTAACTTTCAGACCAGCTATAGCCTTTATAATCCGCCGTTTACCACCACCTCCAGAAGCCGTAAGGCGCTGATCGACACGCTGATTGCGCGGCAGAAGAACGACCTTGCCGATCTTTATGATGAGCTGATTAATACACCCGCTGAACATTTGCGGGCGGTTGTTCACGAACTGGTGAATACGTTAGCCGTGATGTCCGGGTTGCTGCTGATGGTGGGAGGGATTGTGATTGGCGGGCCGGCCTTGCCGTGGATTGCGGCCTCAATGGCGACCACACTGCTGCTGGAGGTGGTGCCAACTATCGTGCTCTATTCGCAGGCGGATGACGATGAAGAGCGCAAAGTGTATATGCGTTCCCTGTTAATGGCCGTGGCATTTGAGATGGGGGGCAATCTGGCGGGCGTAATGCTGGAACAGACGCTCCGGGGTGTTTCACGGCTTACACGTCTTGCCGTCACCGCGCTACCGGACACGCTGCCTGGCATGTATAAGCTGCTAAAAAATAAAATGCTGCAGGTGATCGAAAAAACGGGGGTACGACGTTTACGGTTGCGAAAAGGCGTGACCACGTCGATAAGCCAGGAAGGGCTCGAGGATCTGGACAAGATGGTGAGGACGCTCAAAAAGCCCGCGCCGCCACCCGTGCCAAAAGATATTCCTGTTGAATCTGCGCCAGATGTGGTGCCGCCTGTCGAGTCTGAACCTGTTGCGGGTCCCTCCGGCCGACTCGCTCCTCCCGCCAGGGTTCAGGAGGAACAGGCTCTACAGGGAAGAATGATGGCGATGTCCGATGTTATTAGTGAAATGGATAAAATGCGTTTCGAATCGAATGTGCGCATTGTGACTGCCTGGAAAAAAGGCAGCACAACCCATGAAATTACGAACAGCTATTATATCCGCGGGCTGCGCAGGCAGGACCGGGTGGTGGTTCAGCTATTCTCTGACAAAGGTGATTTATCTTATATCTATTTTGATGAGGATGAGTGGCTACAAATCATGGCGAATAAGGCTCAGCAGTCAGATGACTGGTTGCTGGCATATTACGATCTGGACAGTACAGCGGACATATCCTGGGGGAGTAAAGGGCAGTTAAAACCGTTGACGCAGTTAAACAGTGAACTCCCCCTGGAAGATTACCCGCAGGAAGGGGTCCTGATCTACGCGTCACAGGCCTATAAAGACAGTGTGGCCAAACAGGGGGTGAGTTTCGAAGCGATACAGAAATTCCTCGATCAGTTACATCTTCATGAGCAAAGCCCGGCCGGAGAAAATAGCCTGTCGACTATTATCAAAAATGCAATTGAAGAAAGTGATGACTTACAGACTACATTACGGCGGGTCCCACAGTTAGACGACATACCGAAAGCATGGAAAACGTCCGACCCCGAAGATGCGCAACTGATGAAACGGATCCAGGAAATAAAAGATCTCGGCCCTGATATCACCCACTTCCGGCCTTTAATTAAGGACCTGCCTTTCAGACAGAATAATCCTCAACTGAGTGAGGCGCTTAAGTCATTTTATACAAAATCACTGCATACCGATCCGAACTTTAAAGTGATTTCGTCGGATTTCCCGCGATTGAAGGCGAATAACGGAGGCGGCAAAGTATCGATGGCGCAGTTAAACATTATCGAGCAGGCATTTAACCAGGTACATGACATTGCGGATAAAGTGCAGGCACTCCTTCTTGAAGCCAAAAATAATAATGCCTTGCATGAAAGGATTCTGGTGATACTGGCGAAATTCCTCAATACCGCCGACAGCAAAATTCTCGGCGAGGCTTATGAGCGGCTGAGTATTCTTGGTGAACGGCTCCAGACGTTTGCCCGCTATCATGTCGAGGAGACGAAACTCGGACGCGTTGTCCTCGTGAAGAAGGTCGATGCTTCAGAGCCGGTTGTTTTTGCGTATGTTTATCAAAAAGATCCCACCGCCCGTATCATGGTCGTGTTACCCGATATCTTCGAGGATAAAGCGGTTGTCGACACGATTATTCACGAGATCTCCCATCAGGCGACCGGCACGGAGGATTTTGTCTATATCAGTGATATTCCCAAAAAATATACGCCGTTCCTTGCACATCACGTCTCATTCGGTACCTACCCGTTTGAACCGGACAGCGCACATGTGCCGCTGGGGCGTGCCGGTCAGTCTTATGGCACCACCGGGGTTGAACGCCTTAAGCCGGTATCGGAGTACGATCGCGCCCTGGCACAGGCGCGGGTGAGATTTCTGCCGATGGAGAGGGCAAATGCGAAAATGGGTAACGCTGATTCGCAGGTGATCCTGTTTCTCGCGCTGTTTAATAATTTTGAGTTTGAGAAAGTACCTGTTGCCGGAACAGATACGTACCTCTGGCGTATTAAACCTGTTGAGGACGCGGTTGCTCGGTCAAAACGCGATGTGCCGGATCAACGCGATATAACAGAGCCTGTCGATCTGCCGGAAGCGACGACTGCAACACCGGAAACCCCGGCGTTATCGCAGCAGGAAGCGCTGGTTGTACAGGAATATACGGAGCATCTCCTTAACGTGGCGCTTTTCCAGGCCAGTGAGTTTACGGTCGATGATATCCTGACCGAGGAGGAGATAAAAATGCTTGGCCTTGTCATCAGTGAACTGGCCAGCACCACACAGGTCACTCCCACACAGGTCACCCCCACACAGGTCACCCCTTCCGACGACGTCACTAACCCGTAATCCATGCCCTGCTGCAGAAAACAGTCTGCGGCCGGGCTGGCGTATTGGGCCAAACGCTATGATGAGGCGAAAGAAGGGAACAAGGCGAAAACGTTATTCGGTATTCTTAAACCCGGGTCGCAACCTGCAGGTAAATATAGTCTGGCTGCGCCGCAGGAAAGTTTTCCACTGAGAGATACCCGGTATACGAGAATGGATCGATTTATCCAATGGTTCGGTCGATTAAAAGAGAAAGAAATGGCAGCGCATTATCCGCTTTTGTCCTTCAGAGTGGGGGCTTGCGAAAGAGGAACGGCTGACGGATCTCGAACCTGATGAATATGATATCGACTGGAATATTCCGTGAAATAATAACATCGCACTAGTAAATATATAGGGATTTATTTATCTTGTTGTTTGTATTTGTTGTTTTTAATGAAAATAAAAATATCCTGACAGATAATGCCAGGATACCTTGTCAAATAGTGACAATAATTAAAACTCAGAGAGGTTATTAATAAGACGAGAGCATCATGGCACAATTAACCTGATAAATAAATAGCTGCCGGGGAAATATACGTATTATTTTAATATTAATATTTCCTTGGGGTATATTTTGCTTGTAACCATAAAACAGTTTAATATCCGAATGTCATTTTTGTGCGATAATTGCTCGTTATAATCCGTACGATGCTATCGTTATCGTTTTAACCAGGAGCAACAATGACTATCAATGACTGGCAGCACCGGTTTGACGTATGGATCCGCCACCACTTTAATCATGCAGATGCTGCGCACGACGTCTCGCATTTTCGCCGCGTATGGAAAACGGCGCAAACCCTGATGCAGGGGCAACAGGTGGATGCGCTGGTGATCCTGACCGCCTGCTACTTCCACGACATTGTCAGTCTGCCGAAGAACCACCCGCAGCGGCACTTATCTTCAGTGATGGCGGCGCAGAAAACCGCTGATGTGCTGGGCAAGGATTTTCCTGATTACCCACAAAATGCAATACCAGCGGTATGCCACGCCATTGAAGCGCACAGTTTCAGTGCCGGGATTGCGGCGCAGACACTGGAGGCGAAAATTGTGCAAGATGCCGACAGACTGGAATCATTAGGTGCTATTGGGCTGGCACGGGTGTTTGCCGTTTCTGGCTCGTTGGGCGTTGCACTGTTCGATGGCGACGATCCTTTCGCGGCGCAGCGGGAACTGGATGACCGCGCGTATGCCCTCGATCACTTTCGTTGCAAACTGCTGAAGCTTCCCGCCACGATGCAAACGGAAAAGGGGCGTGAACTGGCCCGCAGTAACGCCGATTTTCTGGTGCATTACATGGCCAAGTTGAGCGCCGAATTACAGGGCGATTTTCAGCACATTGACGATGATGTGTTGCGTCGCTTTGGTTCTTACGCCCTGTAGCGGAGTAAAAGAATGGCGGATGTGCACGACAAAGCGACCCGTAGCAAGAACATGCGCGCAATCGCTACACGGGATACAGCCATCGAAAAGCGACTTGCAGGTTGCCTGCAATCACTGGGACTGGATTTTCGTGTACAGGATGCCGCTTTACCGGGGCGCCCTGATTTCGTGCTGGATAACTACCGTTGCGTGATTTTTACTCACGGCTGCTTCTGGCATCGCCACCGGTGCCATCTGTTTAAAGTTCCGGCGACGCGCACCGATTTCTGGCTAGAGAAGATAGGCAAAAACGTGGCGCGCGATAAGCGCGACTGTGGTTTGCTGCGTGAGCAGGGATGGCGGGTGTTAATTGTCTGGGAATGTGCGCTGCGCGGAAAATTGAAGTTGAGCGACCCGGCGCTGAGCGAGCGCCTGGAAGAGTGGGTCTGCGAAGGCGGTGCGTTCGCGCAGATTGATACGCAAGGGATCCATGCCGTCGTGGATATCGGTGAATAGCTGCCCTTTGAAGGCAGCTATTTCCCTATTACTTTTCCGCTTCACACGGGGTGACGACAGGGCGTTGCGGCAGCAAATATTTGCCCAGCGTGACCAGCACCACTGCCATAATAATAATTCCCAGTGCCAGCCACTCGATGGGCGAGAGGTGTTCGCCACCAAAGCCGGTGCCCAGCAGCACGGCGACCACCGGATTGACGTAAGCATAGCTGGTCGCCACGGCCGGAGAGACATTACGAATCAGGTACATATAGGCGTTAATCGCGATGATTGAACCGAACAGCGCCAGATACCCTACCGCCATAAAGCCCTGCAGCGAAGGCATCCGGGTCAGTTGCTCACCGGTTAGCGCCGAGGCCACCAGCAGCACGATGCCTGCCGCCAGCATTTCGATAGCGCCAGCCATCATCCCGACGGGGAGTGCGATTCGGGAGCCATAAACCGATCCAAAGGCCCAACTCATCGACCCCACCAGAATCATCAATGCCCCCCACGGATTGCCGCTTAAGTTTCCGCCGCTGTTGAGCAAAATAATCCCCGCCAGACCAATGGCGATACCAAACCACTCAAGTTTTCGCGTAGTAATGCCGAAAAAGTGACTAAAGCACAAGGTAAATAGCGGCACGGTGGCGACCACAACCGCCGCGATACCGGAAGGCACATTTTGATGTTCGGCGACGGTGACGAATCCGTTGCCGACGGCCAGCAGCAGCACGCCAAGTAATGCGGCATTCAGCATCGGGCGCAGAGGGGGCAGTTTATGCCCACTCAATAACAAACAGGCTGTCAGGACGACGCCAGCAGAGAAGAAACGGACGCCAGCCATCATCAATGGCGGCCAGCTTTCAACGCCAACGCGGATAACAAAGTATGTGGAACCCCAAATAATGTAGAGCGCAAAAAGCGCGCCAATCAGCGGTAAAACATGCCTGAAACGCATAACCCACCCAGGAAAAAATAAGAGGCTTATAGTTAACGTCAAAACTATCGTGCTGGCGAGTGGTTAATTGCGAAGAAAGTGTTAAATTTTTGTTGACACCTGCAGGGCGTTTCCGCGTATCGTTTTTTACCGCATACTGAGGGAACGCGACAGTACCTGCGCGCTTTTGTGCAACATAATCAATAAGGAAGGATATTTTGGCAGGAAGTAGTTTATTGACCTTACTCGACGACATTGCCACATTGCTGGATGACATTTCGGTGATGGGAAAACTGGCGGCGAAAAAGACCGCTGGTGTGCTCGGCGACGATCTGTCACTCAATGCGCAACAAGTCGCCGGGGTGCGTGCGAACCGTGAGTTGCCGGTGGTGTGGAGTGTGGCGAGAGGGTCACTGCTGAACAAGGTTATTCTGGTGCCGCTGGCGCTGTTGATCAGCGCAGTGATCCCGTGGGCCATCACGCCGCTGCTGATGCTGGGGGGCGCATTTCTCTGTTTTGAGGGTGTGGAAAAAGTGCTGCATACCTTTGAGGCGAGGAAACATAAAGAGAGTCCTGAAGCGCGCCAACAGCGGTTGGAAGCCCTGGCGGCGCAGGATCCGCAACAGTTTGAGAAAGACAAAATCAAAGGTGCCGTGCGCACGGACTTTATTCTGTCGGCGGAAATTGTCGCGATTACGTTGGGCATTGTTGCAGACGCGCCCTTGCTCAACCAGGTACTGATTCTGTCGGGCATCGCCGTGCTGGTAACGGTGGGCGTTTATGGCCTGGTAGGCATCATCGTCAAGCTCGACGATATGGGCTACTGGCTGGTGGAGAAAAAGGGCGTACTGGCGCAGGGCGTGGGGAAAGGATTGCTGTTTGCTGCGCCCTGGCTGATGAAAATGTTGTCGGTGGTTGGCACGCTGGCCATGTTCCTGGTCGGCGGCGGCATTGTGGTGCACGGTATTGCGCCGTTGCACCATGCCGTTGAACATTTTGCCGCCGGGCAGAATGCCGTATTGCAGGCGCTTACGCCGGTACTGGCGAACCTCGTGCTGGGCTTTGTGATTGGCGCGCTGGTCGTTGCCGTCATGAAAGGGATAACGCGTTTGCGGGGTGCTGCTGAATAAAATCTTACGGCCGGCATTATGCAAAATAAACAAACTTCGTCTAAGGTGAAAAAGTTTCGCCCTGATACAGGAGGCAGTAATGGTCTTTTTGGTCAGTGATGAAGTGATACCCAAAAATGGTGGTCCGCGCATGATCGTCACCGGCTATGCCAGCGGTATGGTGGAGTGTCGGTGGTATGACGGCTACGGCGTCAAACGGGAAGCCTTTCGTGAAGATGAGCTGATGCCTGGCGACAGGCAAAGGATTCACGAGGAGGTGTAATCCCTGTAAACGCCCGGCAATGCCGGGCGTTTTTATTGCCCGCAGACCGGGTGAGGACGTGAGTTGCGGGACTAAAGCACAGCGAAACAGCGCATATCAGGGCTCCTGTATGCGGCAGGAAAATGTCGTGAAAGAAAAAAGGCGGCTTGGAAACCTAAAGAAGTATTTCTACCCGGCGCGGGTGGTTAACCTGTGCTTTGTCATCGTGGTGGTGTGTTCCACCATTCTCACCTGGCGTGAAGTTATCGTCCTGGAAGGCGCGTATGTCGCCAGCCAGCGCAGTATGCTGGAAAATGTCAGCAACGCGCTGGACAGGCATATGCAGGTCGGTGTGGATCGCTTGCTCTTTTTTCGCAATGGCATGCAGTCCGCACTACAGACGCCGCTCACATTAGACGTTATGCGCAATGTGCAAAATGGGTTTGAGCAGCAACGACGGCTACCCCAGTGGGATATCAAACTGGATAACCGCCGGACGTTGCCGCTGTATGGTGTTTCCGAGTTTTTTGTCGATCAGAGCGAACTGCTCAACCGTGACCACCCACTGCTGCATAATGAGCTGACGGCCGCCATGGAACTGGGTTATCTGTTCCGTCTCTCCGCCAATGGAGGGATGCTGCCGCGCCGTGCTTATTATGTCTCCCGCGCTGGCTTTTTTGTCGCTACGTATCCGTTGGAAAATAACCAGCAAATTATCCCGACTTATTATCACTTACTGATGCGGCCCTGGTTTACCGGTCAGAGTGAACATGAAAATCGCTCCCGCACGGTACGCTGGTTCACCGATCAGGCCGATGGCGGAAAAAGTGATAAGGGATTTGTTATCGCCAGCGTCCCTCTGGACTACGAGGATTACTGGTTCGGTGTGCTGGCGATGAGTTTCCCTGTGGAAGCAATTGCGCAACAGTTGAAAGATGCGCAGGAAGGGCAAAATAAGGGGGAATACCAGCTTTATAACAGCCAGTTTCAGCTATTAACCCTCGCACCGGGCGTCAGCCACACAGAACCGGTATTCAATGCGGAACAACATGCCCGACTGGCACAGGGAATGGCGCAAGACACCCGCGGTGGACTGCGTTTCGGGACACGTTATGTGAGCTGGCAAAAACTGCGGCACTTTGATGGCTTCATGCTGCGCATTCAAACCCTGCGCGAGGGTTTGCAAGGGGATTTTGGCAGCATTAGCGTTGCGCTGGCGCTGTTGTGGGTGCTCTTTACCGCCATGCTGCTGTTTGCCTGGGCGGTGATCCGCCGGATGGTCAACAACATGTACAGCATGCAAAATACCCTGCAATGGCAGGCCTGGTATGACCCGCTTACCCGCCTGTGTAATCGCGGTGCGCTGTTTGAGCGGGCGAAAATCTTAACGGAAGAAGCGCGTGTGTCGCAGCAACCTTTTGCCGTCATTCAGATCGATCTCGACCATTTTAAAAACGTTAACGACCGCTATGGCCATCAGGCGGGCGATTTGGTGCTGTCACATGCAGCGGGACTGATTAGCAGCACGATAAGCAGTGAGGATGTGGCCGGGCGCGTAGGGGGAGAGGAGTTCTGTGTTTTACTGCCGTGCAGTACACTTGAACAAGCCGTTCGCGTGGCCGAACGTATCCGTGCGCGCATTCGTGGTAAGGAGATACTGGTCCACAAGCATACGACCATTCGCATCAGCGCTTCGCTCGGTGTCAGCGGCGCACTGGAGAGTGGCAGTTATGATTTTGAAACCTTGCAATCCATTGCTGACAGCCGGTTATACCGGGCGAAAAACAGCGGGCGTAATCAGGTTTGCTCGGAAGATGCTGCGCCAAAACCAAAGAAGTGATCCAGACCTTCACGCCAGCCAGCGGCTCCTTCGGATTGCGAATGATACACTCGGTCTGGCGTATCGTTACGCAGTCGAACGCCCTGGCGGTTCAGGCCTTTCACGACGATCGCGTGATCGACGCTGTCCAGCAACGGGGCATCGTTAGGACCATCGCCCAGCCCAATCGTGAAGGGGCGTTTTCCGGTGTAATGGCGGTATTGACGGGTTAACCAGTTAACCGCCTGATCCTTACCGCCGCGCTCATCAAGCACATGCCAGAAACGCGCGCCCTGGACAAAACATAACCCCAGCCCCGCGAGGGCGGTGTCAAACGCTGCCATGTGTTCATCGCTGTCCCGCCAGATTAACGTTTCCGATGCTTCCTGCAGGCGCGCGAGGCTGGCCTGCGCCGGAGGCAAGCCGGTAATTTCCGCCAGTACGCGCTCGTCGAGCTCATCAAAAGTGGTAAACTTCCAGCCCTGTTTTTGTCGTAGCTGATTTAATACTCTGGCGATTTCTTCATGGGGCGAGCCGGTGATAATCCGCGGGAAGCTGTCATGATCCTGCCAGCGTTCATCAAGCTGGATCACCGCGCCATTTTCGGCGATAAACGGTAACCCCTGAAGTCCGAGTGTTTTTTGCAGGTCGATCATTTCGGCGGCGGTTTTACTGCTGCATAAAATAACCGGGATATGGTGCTGGCGAAGTCGCTCAAGCCACCCGGCAGCAGCGTGCCAGTCACCGGTATGGCTATCGCACAGGGTGCCATCGACATCGGTAAAAACCAGCAGTGGTGAGTCCAGACCCGGCATATTTCGCTCCTTTCGTTTTTCAAAAGACGGGGGAGTTAAGCATCTTCTTGCCTGGCGCAGGCCATTCGCACATTCAGCGCGATTTTTTTGTCATTTTGTCCTCTGCACTGAACGTCCTCGGCGGTAGCGCTTTGTATCCAATAGAATACACTTGTTTATCTAATTATTTGTTTTATCGATAGTTCTTGTCTTAATGGGTGTTTGTCGTTAGAGTTTCACTTACATCAGATTCCCTGGTGTACGAATTTTTAAGTGCTTCTTGCGCAAGCAAGTTTTCTCCCGGTTGCTGCTGCAACCGGGAGTTTTCTTTAGCGGTTCACCTCGGTGATGCTGAAGTCATGCACATCCAGTTCGAACGCTTCCGCCAGTTCCCGCCAGGTATGGTATTCCCTGCCATCCACGCTCACGCGCTGACCATCCTCGTCGTTAATCCGATGGATTTCACTTTCGCTAATTTCGTTAATTGCCGCCAGCAGGGCGTCTACGTCAACGTTGACGTCGCGTTTGGCGGTTTCGCTGTACTCTTTCACCGTTTTCATGCCGTCACCTCTTTCGCAGTCCCACGGCTAAGTATAGACGGTAGAAAAAATCGCCAGCTAAACGTCGGGGGCGCTGCCAGCCCGAGGCTTTTGTTCTACACTGGCGTAAATGCAACAGGAGGGTAAATATGAAGGTTAACGATCGGGTTACGGTCAAAACGGACGGAGGTCCACGCCGTCCGGGGGTGGTATTGGCTGTTGAAGCGTTCAATGAAGGTACAATGTACCTGGTGTCACTGGAAGATTACCCGCTCGGAATCTGGTTCTTTAATGAAAAAGATCACCCAGACGGGGTTTTCGTCGAAAAAGCAGATTAATTTCTTCGCCCTCCTGCGAGGGAGGGTGAATACATACCCATTGTATCAACGCATATTAACAAATATACCCGACGTGACATTGTCTGTCAGACGCACAACATGATAAATCACTTGTTTATTATGCGTTTTAATCTTTCTTTTTATATTCCCCTTATGTGATGACACCGTCTTGGCTTTAATATTCATTTGATCGGAAATTTGAATCGTATCCTGTCCTGACATCCACATTTTTAACATGCTGGACTCAGTCCGGCTCAATGAAAGCGTGGGTAAATTAATGGTGCCAACGCTTTTTTTCTCTTTGTTGAGATAGTCCCCCAGAATATTATCCAGCGACTCAGGCTTGATTGATTTAGAGCTAATCAATAAATTTTTACGTACCAATAGATATTCATCAAAGTGGATGTTGGCAATTGCCATAAATACGATAAACAGTGTACGGGGATGCTGATTAATGACTTGCTTAATGTGTTGACTGCTGCTTGGGTCATGGATAAAGCAGTCCTCATTAATAAACACCACGGATGGCTGGAATGTGGCGCAAGCTGATTCGAGTTCATCAACGGTTTTTATATCGTTGATATCTCGTTTTTTAACCCCCCGACTTGTCAGATACCCTGTTAATCCCAACCGGGTATAACTGCATAAATCCATAATAATCGTTGACATGGCATACCCTCACTCAATGCGTAACGATAATTCACCACCGCCGGAAGCTTCAGAAGCCATACAGGAAAAACTGATATTACTGAAGTGCGACACGAAACTTCAGGCGAACCCACTATCCCGTAAAGTTACGTATAATTTGCCAGGAATCATCTTAAAGTAAAGTAAATGTTGCGTTCTGTGAGACCGTTAAAAACAAATAAGCCGCGCCAGTTATATCCTGGAAGATGTTTTGCAAATTTAACTTTAGGATTATCCTCAAAAAGGCAATGCTAACGTCATGGTTTTGTATTTTGAGGCAGTTCACTCACGATATCAGCTAACAGATTGAAAATCTCGCTGAATAATCGTTCGCAGAAGGGGGCGACCAGCGGCATCATCGCTGCCATCAGTAAAATCCCAACGCTAAGCGTAATGGGAAAACCGATGACAAACACCGATAGCTGTGGCGCCATGCGATTCAACAGGCCAAGGGAGAGGTTAATGGTCAGCAGTAAGGTAATGATGGGTAAGGCCAGCATCAGTCCATTGACGAAAATGAGTCCCGCCGAGCGCGTCAAGGCCAGAAACGCATTACCACTTACCGGGTCGCCGCCAATCGGGAGTGTGTGGAAGGTATCGACCAGCATTGAGATTAGCCACAGATGGCCATTGAAGGTCAGGAACAGCAACAGCGCCAGCATGTCCAGAATACGCGCCAGCACTGGCATGTTCAGGTGGCTGGTGGGATCGACAAAGGTGGCGAAAGAGAGGCCCATTTGCAGGCCGATAAGTTCACCCGCAGTGCGGATAGCGGCAAAGGCGAATTGCATGGTAAAACCGAGCGCAATGCCTATCAGCATTTGCTGCATCGCCACCCACAGCCCTTCGACAGAAAAGATAGGCACATTCGGCACGGCCGGGAGCGTCGGGGCAATCACGACGGTAATCACTATCCCCAAACCCAGCTTTACGCGGCGAGGAATGCGCGATTCGCTGAGGATAGGTGCGCTCATTATCAGCGCCAGCACACGCATCAACGGCCAGAAATACATATTAAGCCATTGCAGCCACTGATCGCTGGTGATGTTCAGCATAAGCGGGATTACCCGATGATATAGGGAATGTTATTGAACAGACCGCGCATATAATCGAGCAGCAAATTCAACATCCACGGCCCGGCAACCACAATCGCCACAAACACAGCGATGATTTTCGGGATAAAGGAGAGCGTCATTTCGTTGATTTGCGTCGCCGCCTGCAAAATACTGATCACAAGCCCGGTAACCAGGGCGACCAGCAGCAGGGGGGCAGCAAGAGCGAGTGCAACTTTCATCGCCTCGGTGCCCATCATCATGACCGATTCAGGTGTCATGCTTCACTCCTAACTGTAAAAACTCTGCGCCAGCGAACCGACCAGCAGTTGCCAGCCATCTACCAGCACAAACAACATCAGTTTGAACGGTAGGGCAATGGTTGCTGGTGGCACCATCATCATCCCCAGCGCCATTAGCACACTGGCGATCACGAGGTCGATAATCAGGAACGGAATGAAAATGGTAAAACCGATCTGGAAGGCGGTTTTCAGCTCGCTGGTCACATAGGCGGGCAGCAAAATGCGCATCGGTACGGCTTCCGGACCTTCAATCGGCGGCGTATTAGCAAGCCGGGCGAACAGAGCCAGATCGGCCTGGCGCGTCTGGCGCAGCATAAATTCACGCAGGGGTTGCGCGCCACGTTCCAGCGCCACATCCACAGAAATTTTGTTTTCACTGAACGGCTGATAGGCGTCGGTGTAAATCTTGTCGATCACCGGCGACATAATGAAAAAAGTCAAAAACAACGCCAGGCCGAGCAGCACCTGGTTGGGCGGTGCTGAAGGCGTCCCCAGCGCATTTCGCAGCAGGCCAAAGACGATGATGATGCGGGTAAAGCTGGTCATCATCAGCAAAACGGCAGGCAGGAAGGTGAGGGAGGTAATGAATACCAGCGTCTGCACCGGCAGCGACCAGCTCTGGCCTCCGTTTGCCAGCGGTTGGCTGACCAGACCGGGGAGTTGAGCAAATGCGGCTGGCGCAAACAGAAACAGCCCGGCCAGCGCAAAGGATAACAAACGGCGCATCAGGATCTCCCGGAACGCTTAAGCAAATTCTTCATCACAGACTGAAAGTCCGCATTTTTCTCGTTCACGACTTCACTTTCGGCAGGCGCGGGAGGAAGCTTGTGCAACAGATTGATTTGGGTTGGGGTGACGCCCAGTACCAGGCGTGCGTCTTCAACATCGACAATCACCACGCGTTCGCGCGGACCGACGGTTGTACTGGCGCTGACTTTCAACCCCCGGGTACCAGCGGTTCGACCACCAAAACCCAGCCGTTTCGCCAGCCACGCGGCAATCAGGATCACGGCAATGATGCCGAACAGTGCGCCACTGACTTGCAGCAGTGGCGAACCGGGAACGGCGGAAGGTTGGCTAACCGTGGCCTGTGTTCTCATATGTGCCTCAACGGCTCAGACGGCGCATACGCTCGGAAGGCGTGATGATATCGGTGATACGCACGCCATATTTATCGGCAACGACCACCACCTCACCCTGCGCAATCAGATAACCGTTAATCAGAATATCCAGCGGTTCACCCGCCAGTCCGTCCAGCGCAACCACGGAACCCTGCGTCAGACGCAGCAGCTCTTTAATCGTCATCCGGGTACGGCCCAGTTCAACGGTCAGTTTGACCGGGATATCCATAATCAGGTCGATATCCTGGAGATTGCCGCCAACATCACCACCACCGAGCTGCTGGAACACAGCGTCAGCTGCGCTCTTACCGCCCGTCGTCGTGGTTTTTTGTTCGTTCAACGCGTCAGCCCACAGATCGTCCAGTGCTCCGCTGTTCTCATCGGACGGATTGTTCATATCACTCATTTGGGCTGTTCCTCATTCAGCGAATTCAAAATCGGGTTTATCAAATGCTCTACGCGTAACGCATATTGTCCGTTGACTGTGCCGTACTGGCTGGTAAGCACCGGTACACCGTCCACATGAGCGATAATGCGATCGGGTTTATCAATCGGCAGTACATCACCGGGTTTGAGCTTAAGTATCTGCGACAGACGCAGGGGAATATCCGCAAAATTAGCGATCAAAGTCAGCTCTGAATGCTGCACCTGGCGGACTAGGTTATCACGCCAGTTCTGGTCTTCGCTGCGGGAGTTTTCCAGCGGCGGGTTAACCAGCATTTCACGCAGCGGTTCAATCATGCTGAACGGCAGACAGATATTGAATTCACCCGTCAGGTTACCGATTTCCACATGGAACGGGGTGTTAACAACGATGTCGTTTGGCGATGTGGTAATGTTCGTAAACTTAACCTGCATCTCAGAACGCACGTATTCCACGTCCAGCGGGTTAATCGCTTTCCACGCGTCACTGTAGGCCTCAAGCGCCAGTTTCAGCATACGGTTGATCACGCGCTGTTCAGTGTGCGTGAATTCACGACCTTCCACTTTGGTTGGAAAACGCCCGTCGCCACCGAACAGGTTATCCACGGCGATAAATACCAGGCTTGGCGAGAACACAAACAAGCCGGTACCGCGCAGCGGTTTCAGGTGGATCAGGTTAAGGTTGGTCGGAACCGGCAAGTTACGCGCAAATTCATGGTAGGGCTGAATGCGGATCGCGCCGACGGTAATATCCGGGCTACGACGCAGCAAGTTAAACAGACCCATACGGAACTGACGCGCGAAACGTTCGTTGATGATCTCCAGTGCCTGCAGACGTTCACGTACCACGCGACGCTGCGTATTCGGGTCATAGGGGCGAATTTCATTGTCGCCCGCCATACCCGGTTGCGGATCATCACTCTTATCGCTGTCTCCGTTGAGCAGCGCATCGATTTCGGCCTGAGAAAGAATACTATCGCCCATGTTATTACCGCAAAATGAAAGCTGTATAAAGGACGTCAGTGACTTCCTGCTTCGGTTGTCCTTGCACTAACGGCGTTGCGAGTGTTTCTTTAATCGCAGTGGCGAGTTTCTGTTTACCCTCATCGGTGGCGAGCTGTGTGGCGTCCTGACGTGAGAACAGCAACAGCAAACGGCTGCGCACTTCCGGCAGGTATTCGCTCAGTCGGGCACGCGTTGCGTCATCTTTCAGACGCAGCGTAATACCGACATACAGCACACGATCGGCATCACCCAGATTCACAGTAAAGGTGTCCAGCGCGAAGAAGACCGGTGCCGGCGGCGGCGGAGGTGGCTCCGCTTTGGCGCTGGCCGCAGGTTTCTGCTGCATATGCCAATAACTATAGCCAGCGATGGCGCATGCTGCGAGGGTGATTAACACCAGCAGCGGGATCCAGATATTGCGCTTGCGTTTTTTGTTAATAGCGGAGTCAGTCATCTGTTACGAGCTTCCTGTTAATACTGCCTATGAGCTGATTATCCCGTGTCTTGCTTCCGCCAAAGCGCGGAAAAGACGGGGATAATCATGCTACCTCGGACGTTTAGGCAAAGATGTCGACAGCGCCGTTACCGCGAGCAGCGGACTGCAGGCTTGCAGGAGTGACTAACGCTTCATCATCATCGCTGCCAAACAGGTTGCCGGATCCTGAACGTGATGCCTGCTGTTGCTGAGAAGAGTGTTGCTGCTGGCCTGCAAAGCTCTCGCTGCTGATATTGCTTTGACCCAGCTGGATGCCACTTTCTGCAAGCGAGGTGCGCAGCACCGGCAGCGCAGCTTCCAGCGCCTGGCGAACGTGGCTATGCGCTGAAACCATTTGCAATTGCGCCTGGTTGTCTTCCAGCTTGATGGAAATTTGCACCTGGCCCAACTCTTCCGGGTGTAAGCGCAGTTCCGCACTCTGCTGGCCCTGGCGGGTGAACAGCGTGACGTGTTGGCTCAGGTTCTGCTGCCACTCATGGCTACCCAGCGGCGCACTGATAACTGGTGCGGCTACCGGGGTGCTGGCCTGCGCTGCGCTGGTGGTTGTGGTGACCGGCGCAATGCTTGCGGTGGTATTGGTGGTTTGCTGCACGGCATTATCCGTTTCTTTACGTGATGCCAGTGCGGCCGCAAAGGTAGTGGATTGCTGTGAATCATCGGCAACCTGAAGCGTGCTGGCGGTGGCGTCATGCGTGCCTTTCGTGGTGGTACGCGGCAGATCGGCGCCCGTGTCGGTAGTCAATGGGTTGGTGTTCAGCGCGCGGTTTGCCGCCGCCCCCACATCTATTGCGCTGGTGGCGGTGCTGGTCGTGGTAACCGGCTGTGTCGCGGTCATTTGCTGCGTCTGCTGGTGTGGCAGCATGGCCATCAGCGCGCTGAGGTTAGCGAGATCTTCGTCGCTTAAGTCGGTTTTCTCATCGGCCGCTTTTGCCGTTTTCGTCAGCGCAGCCAGCACATCCGTTTGGGCGGAAGGGGTCAAGCCGGAGAGCAGGTTCTGCATATCGGCATTGCTTTCAGCGGCCGTTTTGGCATCCATTTTCACGCTTTGGCGCGCCAGCATATCGGCCAGTTTTTGTGCCGGGGTTTGCGCCGCTTCACCGGATGCGGCGGCCAGCTTACCTTTCGCCAGCTTGCCGCTTAACGCGGCCGCTTGCAGGTCGGCAAGGGTAAGGGGGGCATCGCCCTCTTGCCCTTGCGCGCCAGCGCCGGACATTGCACCAGTGAGCAGGGCGAGGAAGTCCTGAGCGGCATCACCGCCAGCCTTGCCTGTTTGCGTGCCGGTGGTGGCATCGGATTCTGTAACTAGCAGTTTTTGCAAGGTGATCATTCTGTTTTCCTCAGGGACGCTCGCTGTGCAAACTCATCCATTTTCTTCTGATCGAGACGGTTTTCCGCCAGTAACGCTGCGGCACTTTGCCTGTCCTGCAATGTTTGCCAGGCTTGCAGACGTTGCTTTTTCTCCCGCCAGCAACCCAGCGCGACATCGACTTTCTGGGTCCACTGCGCCAGTTGATGGCGGTGTTGCTCGATAGCTTTTTCCAGCGTCTGAATAAACTGCTGATAGTTTTGCCAGCGCTGGTTATCAATGCCCTGGCTCATATCGTTATTCAGACTGCTACGATACTCATGCTGATAGTCGATCAGCATTTTTAATTGTTCTTCTGCTTGCTGGCAGCCCCGACGCATCTCACCAAGCCGCAGCGCCGCGTCTTCAACTTCTTTCTCTGCCAAATCTTTAAGCGTCGTCAATGCGCTATTTTGCGTCATGAAGTCAGCCTCCACTACATTATGCTGTCGGGAAGATTAGCTCTAGTGCCTGCATCGAATCTTCCCACCCGGCACGCTCGAAAATACCTTGTTGCAAGAAAGCTTCAAGTTGCGGCCACAATGCGATGGCTTTATCCAGCATGGGGTCGCTACCTCGCGCATAAGCGCCAACGCTAACCAGATCGCGGTTACGCTGGAAACTCGATAGCAACTGTTTGAAATTACGAACTCTTGCGTAATGTTTTTCAGTAATCAATGCTGTCATCGCACGACTGATAGACGCTTCGATATCGATTGCCGGGTAGTGTCCTGCTTCCGCCAGACGGCGTGACAAAACGATATGTCCATCGAGGATCGCGCGCGCTGAGTCAGCAATAGGATCCTGTTGGTCATCCCCTTCTGTAAGAACAGTATAGAACGCGGTGATGGAACCCCCACCGTGAATACCGTTGCCTGCACGTTCCACCAACGCCGGTAATTTGGCGAAGACAGACGGTGGATAACCTTTGGTAGCTGGCGGTTCGCCGATAGCCAGTGCGATTTCACGCTGCGCCATGGCATAACGCGTCAGAGAATCCATAATCAGCAGCACATGCTGACCGCGATCGCGGAAATCTTCAGCTATGCGCGTAGCATACGCAGCGCCCTGCATACGCAACAAAGGAGAGACATCCGCAGGTGCGGCGATAACCACCGAACGCGCGCGACCTTCTGCGCCGAGGATGTTCTCGATAAAATCTTTTACTTCGCGGCCACGTTCGCCAATCAACCCGACAACAATCACATCTGCCTGGGTATAACGGGCCATCATGCCTAACAATACGCTCTTACCGACGCCGGAACCGGCGAACAGGCCCATACGCTGCCCACGTCCTACGGTTAACAGCGCATTGATGGCGCGTACCCCGGTATCCAGTACATGCTCGATTGCGGTACGTTGCAGCGGGTTAAACGGCTGCGTGATCAGCGCCCCGGTTTCGCCGGTATCCGGCGATGGCAGTCCGTCCAGCGGTTTGCCACCGCCATCCAGAACGCGGCCGAGTAGGGCCGGGCCGAGCGGCAGCTGTTTGCCGCTGTGTAAATTGTCGCCCATCACACTACGCGCATAGACGCGAGCGCCAGGCAAAATGCCTTCCACTTCTTCGAGTGGCATCAGGAACAGGCGTTGACCATTGAAGCCAACCACTTCGCTTTCGACTTCGCACATCTCCTGTCCGTCCTGACGCTCGATGATACAGGTCGCCCCCAGCGGCAATTGCAGCCCGGTGGCTTCGAGCACCAGGCCAGTCGCACGGGTCAGTCGACCATAACGGCGTACAGACGGCAGTTGCGCCATCTTCACTTCAAAGTTATCCAGCGTGGTCAGCCAGCGGGTCAAACGCGCGGTCATCAAACAACTCCTGGCGCCGCCAGACGGCACAGTTCCTGCCAGCGTGTCGCCACGCTGGCGTCGAGATCGCCTTCATCGGCGGAGACTTTGCAACCGCCCGGATGCAGCGTCGGATCGCCGCGCAGACGCCAGCCGTGCAGGCTGAGCGTCGCGCCGAGCATCTCTTCGACGCGCTGCAAATCATCCGGATGAACACGCAGTTGCGGCTTGCCGCTAAACAACGGTTCTTGCTGCAATAACAGTTGGATCTGTTTAATCAGTGCGCTGTTATCCACAATCGGTACCTGGCCGAGCACTTGGCGCGCGGCTTCCAGCGCCATCTGCATCAGACGGGAGGCGATAACGCTGTCCAGCGCATCCAGCGTATACTGAAACTCGCTGACCAGTTGCTGCATACGCGCATGCAACGGGGCTTGTTGCTGGCGGGCCTGATTCAGACCCTGCTCCTGTCCTTGTGCCAGACCTTCCTGATAGCCCACGTCATAACCTGCCTTACGGCCTTCCGCCAGACCGGCGTTATAGCCAGCCTCGTGCGCTTGCATCTGGATTTGCGCCAGTTGCTGCTGCTGTTTCTGTTCTGCAGATAACGCGTCTTCTTCCTCATCGATCATCGGCTCGTCCTGCGTCAGCAGGGGAGCGAACTCGGCGGCGAGAGGAAGCGCCAGGTCATCCGGCTTCCAGATCTTCCACGGCATTTCGTTAGACATAGGTATCCTCGCCGCTGCCAATTACCATCTCGCCGGTTTCCGCCAGACGACGAACAATAAGCAGGATGGCTTTCTGCTCGTTCTCCACCTGAGACAGACGAACCGGGCCACGGTTGGCAAGGTCGTCGCGCAGGATATCTGCCGCACGTTGCGACATGTTGCGCAGGAATTTGTCGCGCAATGGTGGTTCGGCGCCTTTGAGGGCGACCAACAAGGATTCGGAGTCCACTTCCTGCAGAAGACGCTGGATGCTGCGGTCGTCCACGTCCACCAGGTTTTCGAACAGGAACATCTCGTCGATAATTTTCTGCGCCAGTTCGCCGTCGAACTCGCGAACAGCAGTAATAACGGCTTCTTCCTGCTGCGTTTTCATCAGGTTGATGATTTCCGCCGCTGTTCTCACGCCGCCCATTTTGCTGCGTTTGAGGTTGGTGCCGTCGAGCAGGTTGTTCAATACTTCGGTCAGTTCCGCCAGTGCGGCAGGCTGTACGCCGCCGAAAGTGGCGATACGCAGCATCACGTCGTGACGCATACGCTCATCGAACAGTGCAAGGATATCCGCCGCCTGAGCACGTTTGAGGTGCACCAAAATGGTGGCGATAATCTGCGGATGCTCGTCGCGAATAAGGTCTGCGGCGCTCTGCGGCTCCATAAAGTTGAGCGTTTCGATGCCGCTGGTGGTATCGCGGGTTTCGAGAATGTCTTCCAGCAGGCTGGATGCACGTTCTTCGCCAAGGGCTTTCACCAGTACGGTGCGCAGGTAGTCGTTGGCGTTGATGTTCAGCGCCGCGAATTGTTCCGCTTCCGTTTCAAACTCCTGCAACACATCCATCAGCTGTTTGTTGGAAATCTGACGCACGCTGGCCATCGCGGTACTCAGGTGCTGAACCTCCCGGGCGGAGAGGTGTTTGAACACCTCGGCCGCACGGTCTTCACCAATGGTCATCAGCAAGATGACGCTTTTGTCCGTTCCGGTAAGATTATTGCTCATGTTCGTTATTCATCCACTGGCGAATGACCAGCGCCACGACGCGCGGATCGTTGTCTGACATTTCGCGGATACGCTGGCTCATCACCTCGGCGTTCAGGCGCTGGTTAGTACGACGCTGTTGCTGCTGCTCGTCCTTGCTGAGACGGACTTCCACCGACTCTTCGAGCTCTGCGCGAGCCTGAGCGGCTTCCTGAATCGCTTTCGCTTCTTCCTGACGGCGTATCAGTTGCGGACGCACCGCTTTACGCCACAGGATAAACGCGACAATCAGAACCAGCAGCCAGCGACCTGCAGACATCAGCTGATCGATAAACGCTTGTTGCTGCCAGAAGGGGAGTTGACCACCCACATCGTCTTTCGCGTTAAACGGCGAGTTGACCACGTTCAGGGTGTCACCGCGTTTTTCGCTGTAGCCCATTGCTTCACGGGTCAAATCTTCAATCTGTTTCAGCTGATCGGCTGTCAACGCGGCGGTTTTGCCATCTGCCAGCGTACGGTAGTTTACCACCACGGCCACGGACAGACGTTGCACATCACCCACGTTCATTTTGGTGTGGCGAATCGTGCGGTCTACTTCATAGTTCGACGTTTCGTTGTGTGTCGAATTACGCGGACCGGTCGCAGTGCTGGCGGTGGACGTCGTCTGACCTTGCTGATTCTGTTGGTTCTGTTGGTTCTGTTGGTTCTGCTGATTGGCCGGCGGCGTAGAGATCGGCGCAGTATTCGCCGGTGCAGGCTGGTTAGACAGTGCGCCAGGAACGCCGCCAGGATTCTGGCCACCAATCTGTTCGCTGCTGTTGACCTGACGTGAACGCAGCACCGCTTGTGAAGGGTCGCCGTTCGGGCTGTATTGCTCTTCGGTTTGTTCTTTGTTCGAAAAATCAAGCTGCGCGGTAACCTGTGCATGCACATTGCTGTTACCCACGATAGGACCCAGAATCGCTTCGATGCGGCGTTGAATACGACCTTCAACGTCGGCGGTATATTTCAGTTGAGCATCGTTCAGGTCACGACCCGCAGTACCGGCTTGCGTCAGCAAACGGCCGCTCTGGTCAACCACGGTTACGTTGCCCGGCGGCAAGCCTGCTACGGCACTGGAGACCAGGTGCACCATGGCGCTGATCTGACCATCGTCCAGGGCGCGGCCTGGCTCAAGGTTAACGGTGACAGAGGCTGACGGTGATTTCTGTTCACGCACGAACAGCGACGGTTTTGGCATGGCCAGATGTACGCGGGCACCTTTTACCGGACCCAGCGTTTCAATAGTACGGGCCAGTTCACCTTCCAGAGCGCGCTGGTAGTTGACCTGCTCGCTAAACTGGCTGATGCCGAATTTTTCCTGATCCAGCAGTTCGAAACCGACCGCGCCACCTTTCGGCAGACCTTGCTGGGCGAGACGCAGACGCAACTCGTGGACTTTATCCGCCGGAACTTCAATGGCACCACCGGCATCAGCAAACCGGTAAGGAACGTTCATCTGTGTTAACTGGGTAACAATAGCGCCGCCGTCCTGATCGGACAGGTTGCTATAAAGCGTGCGATAGTCCGGGCTTTTTGCCCACAGAACCATTGCAACGATGATGGCAACGGCTGCAGCGCCGGCCACCATTAATGGAACTTTGGGGTTCGCGCGCAAGCGGTTGATCCACTCAAGAGATTTATTCTGCGGTGCAGTTGTAGCAGTTGCACTCATTGCACACCTCGTAACTCTGGGCGGATATTGTTATTTGAGTTGAGAAACAAAACAGGCTCCCGGGTCGGCAAACTCGACAATTGTCCATTTACATGGCAATGCCATTATTTGATGAATCCGAATTTTCTATGCCCCAAATAACCTGGTTTTTTATCGCTATTTACCGCAATTATCTCATTGACAAGCTGTTAACCTTGTCGAGTATCAAACCATCCGGGGAAAAACCATGGCTATACAGGGCATTGAAAGCGTCGTCAGTCAGTTGCAGGCCACTGCGGGGATTGCGCGCAATCAGAGCGTGGAAAGCGAACCGACAATCAGTTTCGCCGGTCAACTGCATGCCGCGCTGGATCGCATCAGCGACACGCAAAACGCAGCCCGCACGCAGGCGGAAAAGTTCACTCTCGGCGAGCCGGGCGTGGCGCTGAATGACGTGATGACCGATTTGCAAAAATCCTCTATCTCATTGCAGATGGGGATTCAGGTGCGTAACAAACTGGTTTCGGCATACCAGGACGTGATGAACATGCAGATCTAGTCGAACCGCGTTTCAAAGAGGGAGGATAATTTGCAGGTTATCCTCCTTTTCCTCGCTTTATCCCTCTTTTCGGTGCTTAACACTATGCGCCGCTCCCACGCTTTGTGCATGAGCACGGATGATCACATCGGTTTTCCGCCGGGCGGCTAAAGTCCGTCATCACAACACCTGTGAACGACGAGGAGTGTCTGATGACTTTTACGCATATGCGCATCGCTAAACCCGTGACGGATCTTGAACTGACTTGCCGCATGTATTGCGACGGTCTTGGGTTACAGAAAATCGCCGCTTTCCATGACCATGACGGGTTCAGTGGCGTAATGGTGGGGGATCCTGCATTGCCCTGGCACATCGAATTTACCCATTGCCACGCGCATGCGGTGCAGCCTGCCCACACGGCTGAAGATTTACTGGTGCTCTATTATCCGGATACGCAGGAAGCGGGCGTTCGCTGCGAGATGATGATGAAAGCCGGATTTTGCGAGGTTAAATCCTTTAATCCTTACTGGGCCGTGCAGGGTAAAACCTTCGCAGACAGAGACGGTTACCGTGTTGTGATTCAGAATAGAGACTGGTCTTCAACCTGACGTTTTCGTGACCGGAGGCGGTAGACGCCGGGATTCTCGCCCCCTCCGGGTCCGGAGAGGGCGGGTACGGGTTACTTCTGGATCAGATAACGAATAGTGGGGCCATCCTGCTGAATGTCCAGTACGGTATACCCGTGGTTACGAGCATCAAGAGGAATGTTATTAATCGACTGCGGGCAGTCGCTCACCACTTCCAGTATTTCACCTTTTTTCAACTGCGGCATGGCTTCCAGCGTGGCCACAGCCGGGTAAGGGCAGGGTTCACCGGTCATATCCAGACGGTAATCAGGCACGATGTTCATACAGCCTCCTTCGCAGGGGTAACCGCTTTGGTGCGGAAAAAGTGTTTTTCCCAGCCAATCACCAGCAGCAACGCCGCCAGCAGCAGCAGGTAAGTCACCAGTAGTCCGCCGAGCGGGCCAAACGTATTGAGTAAATTGATTTTATCCCACTGGGTTGCCAGCGCTGGGGAGATGTCATCCCAGAACCAGGCGAGGATTGTTGAGCCTATCACGTTGCCCAGCCCTACCCACCAGTAGTGCACCTGCCCCTCAACAGCGCGATACATCCAGCCGGTTTCACAGCCGCCCGCCAGCACGATGCCGAAACCGAACAGTAACCCGCCGATCACGGCGTTAGGCCCGGCCCACATGATTTTGGCTTCCACGCCAAGTTGCACGTAACTAAAGATACCGATGGCGCTTGCCGCCATGCCGAAGATAATCGCTTTGGTCATCATGGTACGCCCGGTGATCCACATATCGCGGAACGCCGATGTAAAGCAGATTTGTGCGCGCTCAATCAGTAACCCAAAACCGACGCCGAACAGCATAGCCAGTCCAAGTTTAGGCTGGTTCATGGCGGTGAGGAGCGCCCAGCCGAGCATTCCCGCGAACACAAGCATGCCGAGGCGGAAGCGACGCTGCGCCTGAGCCGGTTTTTGCGTTAACGGCGATGCGGCGGAGACTTTTTGTATTTTTACCGGAATGCGGAACAGCGGCAGCAGAGTAACGCGTGCACCAAACCATGAGCCGATGGCCGTCGCCACAGCGAAAAACCAGGCGTGCAGGGAAAACTGTGGAATACCGGTGAAAAACGCCGCGAGGTTACAGCCCATCGCCAGACGTGCGCCGAAACCGGCAATCATCCCACCGATGATCGCCTGCGCAATGCGGATCCGGCTGTGCGGGAAACGTAACTTAACGTTATTGGCCCAAAGTGCGGCGGCAAAACAGCCGCCAAACATACCGATGATCATCATCCCGTCGATACGCGTCAGCGGCGTGCCGTCCAGATGGATCAATTTGAAATAGCCCCATGTTTCCGTGTGCACGCCCGCCAGTTGCAGCAGTTGCCCACCCCAACGGGTAAATTCGCCGGTAACGGCCCAGAATGTGCCGGTAAGACCAAAATAGTAAGTGGAGAGAATACCGGCGGCGATAACGGCCGGGACAGGAGACCAGAATTTAATTAAAAACCGATCCTTAAACTGTTGCCAGGACATAGTAAAAACCTCTGAACTCAGAAGGAGTGTGTGGATAGTCTTGCGAAAAGAGTCGGATGATACACGGGCTGCGCAAAATCTGATGCGAAATAATGTGAAAACCTGGTGCAGATCAAACTTGTTACCCGTGGGGAAAGGGTGGCGACGATAACGCTTTAATGCCACAATATTTTTTTCTTCGCGAGCAGGGCAAAAGATGAAAAAGCGAGTGATCCTCGGTGCGGTAATGCTGCTAAGCGGCTGCATGCAGGTGGAAAATTATCAGGCGGTGGTCAAACAACCCGCGCCTGCTGGATTGGCGGGCTACTGGCAGTCGGTGGGGCCGCAAAGCAAACTGGTTAGCCCGGAGGCGATGGCCAGTCTGATTATTACGCCCGGTGGCGATACACTGGATTGCCGCCAGTGGCAGCGAGTGATTGCCGTCCCGGGTAAATTGATGCGCAATGACGACAAACTGTACAACGTGACGCAGAATCGTGACATCTACCGTCTTGAACACGATGGTGCGTTGTTGGAGGTCGATGGCATGACGCTGAAGAAAGTGGATAAACTCACCGTGGAGTGTGAGAAGGCGCGTGCTGATGCCGGGCTAAGTCTCGCCCACTAAGTTTACTGGCCGGGTGACACGCTCACCCGGCACAGCGTCAGAGCACATCCTCGATTATCCACACGCTGACGCTGCCGCCATTGCAGGTAAACACCCCGGCGCCGCTCTCATCGGTCGTCACCCATTCGTCGCGGTTGCCCAGAAAGTCACGCCAGGTTTTATGGCCATAATTCTCGCCCAGCGTCATGTGCTTTTCGCCATCATCACCGTTGGATAGTACCACCACGCAGCCGGGATCGTCGTCGGTGCCGCTGCGGCTGAAAGCAATACAGTTGGGGTGATCAAACCACAGCGTTTGTACCCCATGTGCAAAGCGCTGGCGGGCGAGAATCAACTGATCGAGTTGGTCGATAACCGGCATATCCACAGCGTACGTTTCTCCATCACCGCCGGTATCCTCATAATGGGCACCATACAGGTCAGGGTAGAAGATCGAGGGCACGCCATTTTCCCGCAGCAGGATCAGGGCATAGGCCAGGGGTTTAAACCAGGCTTCCACCGGTGCTTCCAGCGCCTGCAACGGCTGTGTGTCATGGTTGGCGACCAGCGTCACCGCATGAAAGGGGTCAGCTTCAACCAGGGTGCCGATAAAAATCTGGCTCATGTCATAATCGCGCCCCAGTTTCGACGCTTCATGAAATTTCATATGCAGTGGGGCATCAAACAGCATGGTTTTACCGTCGACCTGATCGATATATTGCTGTAGCTTTCCTACCTCGTGTGACCAGTATTCCGCAACGATGAACAACGGCTTTGGCGCAACTTCCTGCACATGTTCGATCCACTCTTTGTAGAACCAGGCGGGAATATGTTTTACCGCGTCCAGGCGAAAGCCATCGCATCCGGTTTGATCCATTACCCACCGCGCCCAGTACTTGATCTCTTCGGTTACGGCATGGTTGCGAAAATCAATATTTTCACCCATCAGATAGTCGAAGTTGCCCATTTCGTCGTCCACTTGATCGTTCCAGCCCTCACCGGTGTAATCGTTGACGATTTTGAACACCCCGTCTTCATCCGGATTTTCAATATGGTCGATACCGCTGAAACATTTGAAATCCCAGATAAATTGCGAGTATTGCCCGGCGCGAGTCGGAAAGGTATAGCGTGTCCAGGCCTCACATTCGATGATTTCATCATCAATCTGTGTGCGATCCTGCGCATTAACCCGCTGAACACGAATGGCTTCTTTTTCGTCAGCCCCCATTTTGTGGTTGACCACCACATCCAACAGCACAGCGATATTGTTCTCTTTCAATGCATTGATGGCGGCCAGTAGCTGTGTTTTATCACCGTATTTGGTGGCTACAGACCCTTTTTGGTCAAACTCGCCTAAGTCAAACAGGTCATAACTGTCGTAACCCACCGAGTAGCCGCCGGATGCACCTTTATACGCCGGGGGAAGCCAGACCATGTTAATGCCAATATCGTTAAAGCCCGCAGCGCGTTCGCGCAGTTCCGGCCAGAGTTTGCCGCCATCGGGGTAATACCAATGAAAGGTCTGTAACAGGGTGGGGTTTTTCATATTCGGTGCTCCAGAGTAAGACTCTGGAAGTATGGATGAGATTTTAAAAACAGAATGAGAAAGCGCATTTTTGCAAAACCGGGGAAGAAGGATGCGCAGGCAAAGCCAGGTGGTATTACGTGTCAAAAAAGAGGGGGAGGAGTGAACAAAACAAACCAGGCGGGTGATTGACGACAAACGTATCACCCGCCGGGATGAGAATTAAATCTCATTAGGGAAGAGTATGTTTCCAGAGAGACGTCCATATGTCGAATGCAGGTTATGTTGTCGGGATGTCTGTCCAACTAATGTCCGTAATTCGTCCATCCGTTGGTTCAACAGGAGTTTCAGCACGACTTCATTATCCAGAATTTGCTGGAGCAGGGGGCGAATTTGCGCCTGCATCTGAGGCGCAATTTCACTGGCATCCTGGAATTGAGTCAATTGTTCTACAGCTTTGACATAGCCTATCTCGTGCTCAATGAGTTCATCCCAACGCCCTTCCTTCGCGAGGCTAAGCATGGTACGGCTGACGACCAACAGCTGCTGATAGTGGTGGAGCAACCCGAAATTTGCTTCCATTAGTAAGTGTCCCGCGCGGATTGATTATTGGGGCCAATCTCTTTCCAGGCATCAGCGATGTTGTTCAGCAACGTTGAAACTTCATCAATGGCTGAGATGTCATTGTGGAGGTTTGCCTGTAAAAGACGTCTTGTCATATAGTCATAAAGACTATCCAGGTTTGCGGAAAGCTCGCCACCAACTTCGTGGTCAAGCCCGGCCCGCAAGCCGTTGGTAATGATATTAATAGCCTTTGAAAGCGCCTGTCCTTTACCGGGAATATCTCCCTGCTCAATCAGGATCGCGGCCTTTTTCATGGCGCTTAACGCACCATCAAAAAGTAATACCACGAGTTGATGTGGGCTGGCGCTCAGAACGGCGCTTTCCACGCCGACCTGTGCATAAGCCTGAGTTCCCGATTTCGTATACATGTCAAACCTCAACTAACTGGTTTATGCGTTCATTGCGTTAAATTGCTGAGTCAAATAGTTCCCGGTGGATGTCAGGGACGAGACCAAAGTACTTAAGCTGGTGAACTGCGTTTTATAACGCGCCATCGTCGCTGTAATCTGCTCATTTGTGCGATCGTACTGATCGGACAGACGCTTCAGCGTCTTGTTGATGCCATCAGTCGCGTTCTGCACAGAGCCGGAAGTACCTAAAAAGTCTGCCAACAGGTTACTGGCCTGGGTTGCAAAACCGGTGGTTTTACCGTCCCCGGACAGGAAACTGATCACATCCGCCGATTTTTCATTCAGCGCCTTGTCAAGCTTGGTGCTATCTACGGTCAGTTTGCCGGAAGTATCCTGCGTAATTCCCAGTTGCGACAGTATAGAAACACTGCTGCCGGTTGCGCTCTGACTTGCGGACAATACTGAACGCAGGCGCGTCTGAATATTACGCAGTGTACCATCGCCTAATAAGTCGCCGTTTGACGTGCTCTGGGCGTCGCTACCTTTATCCACCGCTGTATATTTGGTCTGGTTAGCGATAGTCGTTTGCAGCGAGTTATACGCATCCACATAAGCCTGAATGGCTGCGGCCATCGGCGCATTGTCTTTTGTTACCGACAGCGTTTCCGGGGAGCCGGCGGTTGTCAGTTTGTTCAACGTCAACGTTACGCCTTCTGGCGCATCGGTGATCGTGTTGCTGCTACGGGTGATTTCAATCCCGTTAATCTTCACTTTCGCATCCGCAGCGGCGACCTGTTGGGTCATCTTGTTGCTGGTGCTGCTGGGGTTTGTAGAATCGTAGCTAATGTACTGCGCCAGTTGCGCATCATCAGTAGTGATGGTCATCTGGTTTTTGGTGCCGCTATCACGCGATGTCAGCGCCAGGTAGTAGCTGCTGTCATCCGCTTTAATGACGCTTGCGGTGACGCTGCCTTGCTGTTTGTTAATCGCATCGCGAATATCAGCAAGACTGGTTTTATCACTCGTCAGCGTCACCGTCATCGGGTTGGTTTGACCCGGCTGCGTAATGGTGATAGTGCGCGAGCTCATGCTGCTGTCACCTAAATCAGTATCTTTGCTGGTGACTTTCGGGCTCAGCAAAGACTGTGACGCAGCCAGTGACGTTACGTCGATAGAATAGGTACCCGCTGCGGCGGTATTCGCCAGCGTGGCGGTAAACGCTGTGTTGGTACTTGATACCTTAGTTGCTGCGATATTCGACGTATTTTTCAACGCGTTAGCAGCAGTCTGCAGCTTCGTCAGCGACGTTTGCACCACGCCCCATGCTGTCAGCTTTGCTTTATACGAAGTCTGTTGAGTAGTAATTGGTTTAAGCTTGGTCTCTTCCGCTGTTTGCAAGTTAGCGTACAGCGTATTGAGATCCAGGCTGGTGCCTGCGCCGAGCGAACTAATACTTGACATATCTTCATCCTTCCAGTTTTGGACAATCACTGAGGGGATTATCGGCAGCGACTGCGAAAAGATTAGAGGGTTTTTTAAAAAACAATGGCGGAATAAAGCCAGATAATAGCGGGCTCTTTTCCGCTTTAAAAAAGTGATGTTTTTTCCTAAAGGTTACCAGCAAGCTGTCGATAATCTGGGTGACGGTGAGAAAACCGTAGGCAGATGCCTGAATCTGATAACTTTTTTTGAAGGAATTACATCATGGCTGTTATTAATACTAACACCCTGTCGCTGATGACTCAGAACAACCTGACCAAATCTCAGTCTTCTCTGGGAACGGCGATTGAGCGCCTGTCTTCTGGTCTGCGTATCAACAGCGCTAAAGATGACGCAGCGGGTCAGGCGATCGCTAACCGCTTTACTTCTAACATCAACGGTCTGACCGTTGCTGCGCGTAACGCGAACGACGGTATTTCTCTGGCGCAGACCGCCGAAGGCGCGCTGAGCGAAGTCAACAACAACCTGCAGCGTATCCGTGACCTGACCGTTCAGGCGCAGAACAGCTCCAACTCTGCTTCCGACATCGACTCCATTCAGGCTGAAGTTAACCAGCGTATGGAAGAGATCAACCGTGTGACCACCCAGACCGACTTCAACGGCATCAAAGTGCTGAACACCGGTACCGGCTCCAGCAGCTACAGCTTCCAGGTTGGCGCAAAAGACAGCGAAACCATCTCCATCAGCCTGAGCAAATCTGACTCTTACAACCTGTACAGCGCAACGGGCAATACCTTCCAGACCACTGGCCAGACCATCAACGGTACTGCACGTAGCACTGCGGCTGAAGGCTTTGACGTACTGAGCGGTACTGTCAGCACCGGTGGTACGGTCAACGGCAACCCGCTGGCAGACATCGATGCGGCAATCAAAGCGGTTGACGACCAGCGCAGCCTGCTGGGTGCGTCCCAGAACCGTTTCGAGTCCACCATCACCAACCTGAGCAACACCGTGAACAACCTGTCGGCCGCCCGCAGCCGTATTCAGGACTCCGACTACGCGACGGAAGTGTCGAACATGTCGCGCGCGCAGATCCTGCAACAGGCCGGTTCCTCTGTTCTGGCGCAGGCCAACCAGGTTCCGCAGACCATGCTGTCCCTGCTGCGTTAATTATAGATTACGTAGCATCATCTGCGAAAAAGCGCCGCGTGTCGGCGCTTTTTTTATTTCTCCGAAAAATAAATAACCTCGAAAAATAAAAAAAACAGCTAAAGAGTTTTTCACCTGCGTCGATAACAATTATGACGGTGATGAAGCCGCTGGCGCTTACCGGAAATTACATATTATTTATAAAGGATAAATATCATGGCTGTTATTAATACTAACACCCTGTCGCTGATGACTCAGAACAACCTGACTAAATCTCAGTCTTCCCTGGGCACTGCGATCGAGCGTCTTTCTTCCGGTCTGCGTATCAACAGCGCTAAAGACGACGCAGCGGGTCAGGCAATTGCCAACCGCTTTACGTCCAACATCAACGGCCTGACCGTTGCTGCGCGTAACGCGAACGACGGTATTTCTCTGGCGCAGACCGCTGAAGGCGCGCTGAGCGAAGTCAACAACAACCTGCAGCGTATCCGTGACCTGACCGTTCAGGCGCAGAACAGCTCCAACTCTGCTTCCGATATCGACTCCATCCAGGCTGAAGTTAACCAGCGTATGGAAGAGATCAACCGTGTGACCACCCAGACCGACTTCAACGGCATCAAAGTGCTGAACACCGGTACCGGCTCCAGCAGCTACAGCTTCCAGGTTGGTGCAAAAGACAGCGAAAGCATCTCCATCAGCCTGAGCAAATCTAACTCTTACAACCTGTACAATGCGACCGGTGCTACCGCTTCCACGACCGGCCAGACCATCAACGGTACGGCACGTTCCACCTCTGCTGAAGGCTTCGACGTTCTGAAAGGGACCGTTGACTCCACAGGTGGCACCAACGGTACTCCGCTGGCAGACATCGATGCGGCAATCAAATCTGTTGACGACCAGCGCAGCCTGCTGGGTGCATCCCAGAACCGTTTCGAGTCCACCATCACCAACCTGAACAACACGGTGAACAACCTGTCGGCCGCCCGCAGCCGTATTCAGGACTCCGACTACGCGACGGAAGTGTCGAACATGTCGCGAGCGCAGATCCTGCAACAGGCCGGTTCCTCTGTTCTGGCGCAGGCCAACCAGGTTCCGCAGACCATGCTGTCCCTGCTGCGTTAATAATCGCAGTTTATCTAATGCCAAAAGCGCCGCATGTCGGCGCTTTTTTATTTTCTGCTGCGTATTTGTAATGCTTATATTTTCGGCAAAAATTGTTCAAAAAATATAAAAACAACTAAAGAGTTTCCTGCCCACGTCGATAAATATTATGACGGTGATGAAGCCGCTGGCGCATACCGGAACCTACATTTATTACTGAAGGATAAATACTATGGCTGTTATTAATACTAACACCCTGTCGCTGATGACCCAGAATAACCTGACTAAATCTCAGTCTTCCCTGGGCACTGCGATTGAGCGCCTGTCTTCCGGTCTGCGTATCAACAGTGCGAAAGATGACGCAGCAGGTCAGGCAATTGCCAACCGCTTTACGTCCAACATCAACGGTCTGACCGTTGCTGCGCGTAACGCGAACGACGGTATTTCTCTGGCGCAGACCGCTGAAGGCGCGCTGAGCGAAGTCAACAACAACCTGCAGCGTATCCGTGACCTGACCGTTCAGGCGCAGAACAGCTCCAACTCTGCTTCCGACATCGACTCCATCCAGGCTGAAGTTAACCAGCGTATGGAAGAGATCAACCGTGTGACCACCCAGACCGACTTCAACGGTATGAAAGTGCTGAACACCGGTACCGGCACCAGCAGCTATAACTTCCAGGTTGGCGCAAAAGACAGCGAAACCATCTCCATCAGCCTGAGCAAATCTAACTCTTACAACCTGTACAATGCGACCGGTGCTACCGCTTCCACGACCGGTCAGACCATCAACGGTACAGCACGTTCCACCTCTGCTGAAGGCTTCGACGTTCTGAAAGGGACCGTTGACTCCACCGGCGGTACTGACGGTGCACCGCTGGCAGACATCGATGCGGCGATCAAAGCGGTTGACGACCAGCGCAGCCTGCTGGGTGCATCCCAGAACCGTTTCGAGTCCACCATCACCAACCTGAACAACACCGTGAACAACCTGTCGGCCGCCCGCAGCCGTATCCAGGACTCCGACTACGCGACGGAAGTGTCGAACATGTCGCGCGCGCAGATCCTGCAACAGGCCGGTTCCTCTGTTCTGGCGCAGGCCAACCAGGTTCCGCAGACCATGCTGTCCCTGCTGCGTTAATAATCGCAGTTTATCTAATGCCAAAAGCGCCGCATGTCGGCGCTTTTTTTATATTTGCATTAGGGTGATTTTTCGACAATTTTTGCTCAAAAAATATAAAAAAAGCTAAAGGGTTTGATCATCACGTCGATAACTATTATGACGGTGATGAAGCCGCTGGCGCATACCGGAACCTACATTTATTAATAAAGGATAACTATCATGGCTGTTATTAATACTAACACCCTGTCGCTGATGACCCAGAATAACCTGACTAAATCTCAGTCTTCTCTGGGCACCGCGATTGAGCGTCTGTCTTCCGGTCTGCGTATCAACAGCGCGAAAGATGACGCAGCAGGTCAGGCAATTGCCAACCGCTTTACGTCCAACATCAACGGTCTGACCGTTGCTGCGCGTAACGCGAACGACGGTATCTCTCTGGCGCAGACCGCTGAAGGCGCGCTGAGCGAAGTCAACAACAACCTGCAGCGTATCCGTGACCTGACCGTTCAGGCGCAGAACAGCTCCAACTCTGCTTCCGACATCGACTCCATCCAGGCTGAAGTTAACCAGCGTATGGAAGAGATCAACCGTGTGACCACCCAGACCGACTTCAACGGCATCAAAGTGCTGAACACCGGTACCGGCTCCAGCAGCTATAACTTCCAGGTTGGCGCAAAAGACAGCGAAACCATCTCCATCAGCCTGAGCAAATCTGACTCGTACAACCTGTACAGCGCAACGGGCAACACCTTCCAGACCACTGGCCAGACCATCAACGGTACGGCACGTAGCACCGCAGCTGAAGGCTTTGACGTACTGAGCGGTACTGTCAGCACTGGTGGTACAGTCAACGGCAGCCCGCTGGCAGACATCGATGCGGCAATCAAAGCGGTTGACGACCAGCGCAGCCTGCTGGGTGCGTCCCAGAACCGTTTCGAGTCCACCATCACCAACCTGAACAACACCGTGAACAACCTGTCGGCCGCCCGCAGCCGTATCCAGGACTCCGACTACGCGACGGAAGTGTCAAACATGTCGCGCGCGCAGATCCTGCAACAGGCCGGTTCCTCTGTTCTGGCGCAGGCCAACCAGGTTCCGCAGACCATGCTGTCCCTGCTGCGTTAATCCGGCACGCTTTAAAAAGGCATCTTCGGATGCCTTTTTTATTGTCACCCCTAAACCACCTCCTTGGGCGGTGGTGAGTGATCCTGTAAGGCTCTAGCCTGAAGAAATGCCCATGCCGGAATAGCTCTGCTTACTCACCACAAGTAAAAGGAGACAAACCGACATGAGGCTTTACAGGCGTTCATCATCTGTATCCTGGCGTGGCAAATACCACATAGTGTGGACGACAAAGTACCGTTTCAGGATCTTTGAGAGATAATCTGGGCAAGGAACGTTACAGGACAATCTACATTCTATGCGGAATAAAAGATTGTGAGGTTCTGGAACTAAATATCCAGTCAGATCAGGGGCATCTTGTCGTTATCATCCCGCCCAACATTTCCATATCAACTCTGAAGAGTCGTCCAGAAAGTCGCAGTGCAATCAAGCTCGAAAACCGTTCCTCACGTACAAGTAAGAAGGTATGGTGAAATCATTTTTGGTTGCGGGGCTACTTTGTAGATACGGTCGGTGTGAACGAAGAAATTATCAGAAGATATGTGCGTCATCAGGAGAAAACCGAACAAACACATGCACAGCAGGTGGAATTATTAGAATAGTAAGCGGAAGGATAACAATATCCCCCTTACAGATATCACTCTCAAAAGTCACTTTCTCAGAAGGGAGGCTTTTACCTGGTCAATCGCCGGATATAACCCCTTTTCTGCAAGCTGTTTTTCCTCTCGATCTTTCCTCCGTCGCCCACAATATTGCATAACGACAGGAACGCCTTTTGAAATCGCCCCGGCTGTACGCCCGGTGATGTGAGGATGACAGATGCGAAGCATATTAATCAGCGTTGATAAATTTGACGCCTATACCCCCCATAGTGCCGAACTTCTTGATATCGCCGACGCCTTGCTGGCAACAGGCTGGCGCGTGGATGTTATTAGCTGCGCGGCAGGGCAGACGCTGACGGGCGAAATAGAACGCCTGATGGCGACAGGCCGCTTTGCGGTGATCACCGATAAAATCGGTGAGCCGGATGCCCATTACGACATTATCTGGATCTACCGGGGATTCTTCAGCGAAAAACTGCTTAACGCCGTCAGCGAAAACCGCCTGGCGGGCGCGATGGTGTTCCGCCATTACAGCGATTACAACGATCTCTATATCCCCTGGGGCGTGGCGCTGGAAAATCAATTTGCCGCGATCACGCTCGACCTCTCGCCACGCACCTCCGCGCTGTTGCTGCAAACCGGTGTGGATAGCGCCCAGCTTAAAACCTTGCCCTGGTCCGTTCCGGCCCGTTTTGGTCAGTTTGTTCGCACACGCGATGCACAGACGTTGTCTCGCGTGCTCTATATCGCGCCCAAAATGTCTGCCGAAATGTATGAAGTGCAGCAGAAAGCGCGAGAGGCCGGGATTCAGATTGACTGGTTTGATCTCAGTCAGCAGGTGCAACGTATTGAACCGGCGTGGCTTGAGCAATATGACGTGGTAATTGGTAATGAAGAGAGCGTGCCGAAAGCACTGTCGCTGGGGATCCCGCTGTTCCTTGCCAACGAAGGGTATGTCGAAGGGTATCTGACCGACGAGAATATGGCGCGCCACGAGGCGGAACACTTCTGTGCGTTAACGCTGCGGAACTGCCCGGATGCTGACGAGTGGGTAGATCTGCTAAAAAATGGCTACGCCAATGCACGCGCCTGGTCGCAGGCGCAACGCGCCTATTTTGCCACTAAATGGAATCTGGACAGTGCACTGGCGGCGCTTTTCGCCCAACCTCTGGTGGAAAAAACACGCACGCTGGATGCACGATCCCGCTACACCCTTAACTTCCACAGCAAAGCGGTGTTGGCACAGCAGCAAACGACGGCTTATTCCTTTAACCGCTGGCTTGATGATCGCCAGATAAGCGATGCGCGTCGCGAAGCATTACGCACGTTTGCCGGCGCCTACCCGGAGAAAGCCAGCATTGGCGTTATCATTCTCGGTGATGATGATGCCAGCGCGCAGACCCGGGCTTCGGTAGAGAGCCAGTCGCTGGCGGCTGTATCGATTGATGTGATTGCCAGCGATGCCACGTGGCCTACGGCGGTTAACGCGCTGCTGAACACGCGCAGCGCTGACGCCCTGTTGCTGATCCCAGCCGGTTACACGTTGCGTGACGATGCATTGTTGCGCTTTGTTGAACAGCGCCTGCAACAACAAAACGCCTGGCTGCTTTACGCGGATGAAATGACGCGGGCGGAGAACGGCGAACCGGTGCTGACTTTGCGCCCGGATGTGAATATCGATCTGCTGCGCGGCGTGCCTTATGTTGGGCGCGTGCTGCTCTTCTCCCGTGATGTTGCCCTGCAACTGGGCGGCCTGAACAGTCACTATCCGCAGGCAGCCATGATCGATCTGCTATGGCGCTTTGTCGAAGGACAGGGTGCAGCAGCCCTCGGGCATGTGGCGGAAGTGCTGGTAGAGAGCCCGCACCCGGCGGGGCAGTGGAGCGATACACCGGACGTTATCCGTGAATGCCAACAGATCCTGCTGGCGCATCTGCAACGCCTTGGCATCAACGCGACACTGGAAGCGGGGCTGATACCCACGATTAAGCGCGTGCGTTATCACTGGGATGCCACGCCGCTGGTGTCGATCATTATTCCTACCCGCGATCGTTTTGCGTTACTGAAGCGCTGTATCGAAAGCCTGATGGAGAAGACCCGTTATCAGCACTATGAACTACTGATTGTGGATAACCAGTCCGTGGAGGACGATGCGTGCCGCTTCCTGAACGATTTAGCAGCGTTGGGGCTTGAGCAGGTGCGAATCCTGCGTTATGACGCGCCGTTTAATTTTGCGGAAATCAACAACGCGGCGGCGCAACAAGCGCGCGGCGATGTGCTGGTCTTCCTCAACAATGACTGTGAAATTATTGATGGCGAGTGGCTTGATGCCCTGCTGGAACAGGCGCTGCGACCGGAAGTGGGGCTGGTAGGCGCGCGTCTGGAATACCATGATGGTCGTATCCAGCATGGCGGTTACCTGCTGGGTGTTCAGCATGGTGTGGACGTGGCGTTTGAAGGGGCGGATGGCCAGAGCAATGGCTTCCAGCACTATCTGAAAACACCGCGCAACCTGGCAGCGGTGAGCGCCTCTTGCATGATGGTGCGTAAAGAGGTCTTTTTCTCTCTGAATGGTTTCACGCAGGAGCGGTATCCGCTCTATTTTGCCGATGTGGACCTCGGTTTGCGTGCGCAGAAGCTGGGTTACCTTAACGTCTGGACGCCATACTCTCGTGTCAGACATATGGGGGGTGCAACACGTCTGCTGGGCGACAAGTTCCAGGTTCAGGAGCGCCCGCTGCTGCATGATTATGCCTCTCTGCGTCAGGAGTGGAAGCAGGCGTTACTGGCAGAGCCTTCTTACCATCCTTTAATGCAGAAAATGGGCAAAGCTTTCACCCTGAGTGACAGCAGTGCACGGCTGTTTCAGCCGTTGCCGGGCCGTCCTTTGCCGGTGGTGCTGGCACATCATATTAACTGGGTTGGCGGCGGTCATCACCGGGTGATGCAGCCGTTTAAAGCCATGGAGCGTCACCTGATGCTTGAAGGCGGTCTGATTAACACCATCCCGGGTGTGATGGAGGTGGCGCAACTGCAACCGGATGTCATCCTGCTGGAGTTGATCACCGGCAGTCGTTTCCCGGATATCTTTAAACAGCTACGTGAAGTCTGCGATGCGAAAATCGTGCTGGAGTACGATGACTATTTGCTGAATGTGCCGATTAAAAATGGCAACCGTCAACACTTCCCGCAGCATATGATCAAAAGCTTCCGTAAAGTGATGGAGAGCGCGGATTGGGTTGTGGTCTCCACCGCGCCGCTGGCGGAGGCTTACAGTCGTTTCCATTCGGACATCCGTATTGCGCAAAACCGTCTTGCGCCGCATCAGTGGGGGCATTTGCTGAGCGAGCGCAACACCGGGAAAAAGGTGCGCGTCGGCTGGGCGGGCGGCAGTTCGCACGCTGGCGATCTTGAGATCCTGCTGCCGTTGATCAAAGAGCTGGAAGGGCAGGTTGAGTGGGTGTTTATGGGCATGAAACCGCGCAATGTGCAGTGTGAGTTTCACCCAGGTGTACCGTTTGAGATGTACCCGGAAAAACTGGCGAGTCTGAATCTCGATCTGGCGCTGGTGCCGTTGCAAATTAACCAGTTCAACGAGTGTAAGAGCAACCTGCGTCTGCTGGAAATTGGCACGTGCGGCGTGCCAATTATCGCCACTGACATTGAGCCCTATCGCTGCGGTCTGCCGGTGACGCTGGTGGAGAACCGTTTCAAAGACTGGATGAACGCCGTTCAGGCTTACATCAACGATCCGCTGCTGCGTCAGCGCGATGGGGAGGCCTTACGGGAGGCGGTGCAGAACCACTGGTATCTGCGCGATGCCGGGCTGGACGACTGGCGTCAGGGCTGGCTCCCGGCAGGTGCATAAAAGAAAAGGCGCTGCAAAGCGCCTTTTTTGATCCGCCGGGTTAGCGGGTTTTCCAGTAATCAACAAAACCGTCTTTACCGAACAACCATGCTGTTTGCAGTTCCGCGTTGATATTCTCCACTTGCGCCTGCACGTCACTGTAGGGCTTGCGGAGCAGTACCCAGGCTTTACTGATTGGGCTGTAAATTGAGGATTTGTACCCCCATTGCGCCATTAACCGTTCCATGCTCTGGTTGGTATGTACGGCAGTATGCACTGGCGTATCAATGTAGAACCAGTTCGGATCCTTCGGTACGCGCTCCACGACCACGGTGTGAATCATCAGCGCTCCGGTATCGGAGACCAGATCGTTAACCGCATCAAGGTCGCCCCGCGTCAGCACATGTTCAAACATGGCGGAGTTGATCACCAGCGACCATGCCTTTTCAGGCGGGTTGTCGATGTAGCGCTGGTGCGGGTTTCTGACGTATTTATCGTAGCAGGTGATCTCGCGGTCAAAGTATTTACGCTGGATATGACTCAGCGAACCGTAACCGGCGGCGTAATCGAGAATCGCACTGTCATCGATAATATGATTGCGCGCCAACAGTTCAATCATCATTGCCTGAGCGGCGTAAGGCGGTTGGTTAAAATCGTGCGTCTCGCGGCCTTCGGTTTCAGCATAATGATGAAAGTCGTGATTCAGTTTTTCCCACGCCTTTGCCGGTAACGACTGGTGCGTTCGTGAACTGAGAAAATGGCACGCCGGACATTCATAAAACTGCACGGGAACCAATTGTTGTGTGAAGTTGCGTGTTGAAGGGGCAATATATTCCTCCTTCACAAAATACAACGCCATTTCCGTGCCACAAATGAGGCATGCATGCTTATCCATAAAGACCCTGTTTACGTAGCCATTATTTCAGAAAGTATCGCGGCTCAAACCGCCTGGTGGTCAGTTACCAGGCAGCCAGCAGCGTGCGTGATGAAGCAAATTCTCTCCCCGCAACATGCCATGTTCCTGTACCCAGGCTTGCAGTGCGTCGCCCTGTTTCCACGTCGCCGGTAAATCGTGCAGATGCATTTCGATGGCATCACGCCATTTCTTCGGCGAGTTAGCCACGCGGGTCACCGGCAGCGTATTGCGATAGCAAATGTTGTCGCTACAAATCACCGGGATACCGCAGGCACCATACTCCAACAGGCGAACCGTGCTGAGGTTGCGGTTAAACAGACTATCTGCCAGCGGTGCCAGTGCCAGGTCGAGATTCAGTGAAGCCAGTTTGTGCGCATACACTTCGCTGGCCCAGGCAGCGTGATACTCCTTCACGTGCGGGCGAAGCGCTGGCGGGCAATAGCCAAAAAAGATCCAGTCAACGCGATCGGCGAGCTGGCTTATCAACGGGTAAATGACATCCAGGTCGGCGCTGCGTTCTGCGCTACCGATCCAACCGACTCGTGGTTTTTGTCCCACGCCGCGCAGGCTGCTTAGTCCGGCCCACACCACCGGATCAAGACGGGTTTCCGCCACACGAATATCGGCATTCCAGCCCGCGCAGGTTTCAGCCAGGACTTCACTGGCCACCACGAGGCGATCTACGCTGGCTGCGGTTGCACGCAACGCGTGCTGAAGATCGGCCGGAAACTTCTCCCGAAGCGGTGACTGGGCCGGTAACGCCGGGAGGTACTCATCGATATCGAAGACGGTAAACACCGGGGCAATTTTGCGCAGGCGTTGCAGCCACTCTTGCAGGAACGGTGAGCACTGACGTGACAATATCAGCGCATCCGGTGCGTAACGCACAATCTCGGCATAGGGGGTGGCGCGATACGCGTTTTGCCCGTCCGCCAGCGCAGCGTCTTTCAGTCGGTCCAACGGTAAGACCAGACGCGATTGGGTGGTGGGGTGTTCGCTCAGCGGGTAAGTGATAAAACGCGGCAACGGTTTCCAGTGCAGCGGTTGCCAGGTATCGTGCTCGCCCAAGGTGAACTGGAAGCCTTCGCCATCCAGCGTCAAATTGGGGTTATACGCCGGGTCATTGGCAATCAGCGGCATCCATTTTTCATACATCGCATCCTGTTCACCCATAAAGCGAATGCGTTTCTTCTCCTGCGCGGTTTTATCCACTTTGTTCTGGCTGACGCTGCCTTCGTGCATCACCATGGCGTGTGGTGTCCAGACCGTGAGATAACCGGCTTCGCGAACTTTCAGGCACAAATCCACATCGTTATAGGAGACTTTAAATTTCTCTTCATCCAACCCACCAACCTGGTCGTAGACCGATTTGCGGATCAGTAAACAGGCGGCGGTCACCACGTTGTAGTTTTGGTCGACCTGTAAGCGGTTCATATACCCTGAACGTTCCAGATCGCTACCGATAAACGGGTGATCCGCCGGGCCGCGCAGACCCAGAACCACCCCCGCGTGCTGGATTTTCCCGGTCGGGTAGAGCAGTTTTGCGCCGGTAATACCCACTTCCGGGCGCAGGCCGTGGTTCAGTAAACTGTCCAGCCAGCCCCCGCTGATGATGGCGGTATCGTTATTGAGCAACACCAGGTACTCGCCACGGGCTTCCCGCGCCGCCATGTTGTTGATGGCAGAGTAGTTAAACGGGTAAGGATAACGCAGCACACGAATGCGTTCCGGATCGATAGTGGCGATGCCTTCCAGCCACTGTAAGGCTTCCGGCGTTTCGCTGTTGTTATCAACAATCAGCAGTTCATAGTTACGGTAGGTAGTCTTTTCCAGCAGGCTGGTTACGCAGGGGATCAACATTGAGAGCTGATCTTTGGTCGGGATAATGATCGACACCAGCGGCTGCTGTGTGTGGTGATAGCGCAGGGCATACAACCCCGGTTTTGGGGCTTCGACGTGGCCTTGCGGGTATCCCCGGTGATGCAAATGCTGGGTCAGGATCGCCAGTTCTTCCGGCTGCGTGACCTGAATCGGATCATGACCAATAACAAAAATCTCCGGCAAATGACCGGCGAACTGAATGCCTTTTTGTTCAATCAAGCGCACGATGTAATCAAATTGCCACGCCTGCTGATAACCGGTATTGAAACCGCCCAGCGCCAGCACCGTGCTGCTGCGAAATATCCAGTGGCGTGCCATCTCGGATGGGTAGCTGAGCAGCAGATCGAGGTTAAAGTCGGGGCGAAAAGCGGAGCCAATCAGCTCACCATCGGCAGACTGATAAAACTCATCGCCGTATACCGCATCGCAACCCGCTGCACCGTCCAGCGCCAGGTCGAACATCAACATCCCGCCGCTCTGTAAGGTTTCGCCAGCTTCCAGACAGAGCATCCAGTCTCCGGGGCGGGCAGTGAGATACTGATTGACCGCCGTGGCCCGCATAGTCTGTGGGCAGACCAACGCAGGCGCGCCTGCTGGCGCTGATTGCTGATCATCGCAAATCACTACCGGGTTGAGGGTCAGGCCGAAACCCTGGTACGCCGCGATACTGCGCAGGGTGTGCTCGCAGGCGGTAGTGTTGTCTCCTTGCTGGAAAACGAACACCGTGAGTGTCTGCGCAATGGCCCGGGCCTGCTGAAAGGCATCGACCAGGGGGCGATATTGCGAGGGTAGGGTCCGTGCCGCCAGCCAGTCACGGATCTTTCCACTGCGAAAGTGCGTGAGCGACTGCTGAGCGGAGGTCAGCATCGCATGGTGAATATTGACTTGTTGAAACTGCTCTGGCGTGTCCATGGGTGCCACACGCACCCACTGGTTTTGCTCCGGTGTGCCTTTGTACCAACCCAGTTCACGGATAACGATAGGCATGCGGGTGTAGGTGCGGGTGACCTGCGCCTGGCGTGTCTGGTTTAACTGGCTTTGCTGGTTACCGGAAATACGGAAAGCGGAAAGGGTTTCAGCGACAAATGCCAGGTCGCCCTGGGCCAGCAGCTTCAATGAAATGGTCATATCGGCGAGGAACGGCATCGCCTCGCCTTGCAGGAGAAATAACCCCTCGGCAAAGGCCACCAAATCCTCGCGGTAGCACAGCATCACGCTGGGTTCGCCGATAAAATTGACCAGGTTGTCGGCAAAGTAGGCGATGACATCGCGGCCATTAATGATCACATCGTCGGCAAACGGGGCGGCGGTGGCGACAATATCTGCCAGCGGTTGGTCATATTCGTCCACACGCAGACGGCGTGAAGTGGCGAGTCGGTTATTGGGGGCTGAGGTCAGCGCAGCGACAAGACGGGTGATACAGTGTTCGAACAGAATATCGTCGTCGTAGAGGAATTTAACGTATTTGCCTTGCGCCTCACGCACGCAACGCAGGCAGTTGTTCTCTTCACCCAGCTGTTTTTCATTTTTGACGTATTTTACTGGCGTAGAGGTGTTGTGGGCGTAACGTTCGCAGATCAAGCGAATCGTATCATCCCGGCTGTCATCGCAGATGATCACTTCGCAATTCGGCCAGCTTTGATTGAGTGCACTGCTCAGGGCGGTTTCAAAGAAATCGGGCTTATAAGCCGGGATGATGATACTCACCAGATCATGTTGGTTCATTGTTTTTCCAATTGAATTTCCCTTTCCGGGAAGCCATCACCGAATTGTGATAAGAATTTGACATAATTTCAGTGCGTTCCAGCCGTCAAATATCCAGTGTTTTCCCCCTCTTTTTAGAGGATAGCGTCGTCGTGGGCGCAATTGGCACCTGAAATGCCGTCTGTTTTACCGATAAGCAAATCCGTCCCCTCGTTATCATGCAATGACTCATTGATTAACGTGCAGGTCTGCATATGGGCGATAACATCTTTGTCACGAGTCCGCTTTTGCCTCCTCTTGAGGAGTTCATGCCCTACATGGAGAAGATTTGGCAAAATCGCATCCTGACTAACGGTGGCGCTTTTCACCAGCAACTTGAAGAGGAGCTGGCGAACTACCTGGGCGTAAAACACGTGTGCCTCTTTTCCAACGGTACGCTGGCGTTATTGACCGCGCTGCAAGCGTTGCGCGTCACCGGCGAGGTGATCACCACGCCTTATTCGTTTGTCGCCACCTCCCATACCCTGTTGTGGAATGGCCTGACACCCGTCTTCGCCGATATCGACCCGCAGACATTTAATATTAGTCCGGAACGCATTGAAGAGCTGATCACTCCGCAGACTACTGCCATCATGCCGGTCCATTGCTATGGCATTCCTTGCGATGTCGAGCGCATTCAGCAGATTGCCGATGTTTACGGGCTGAAAGTGATTTACGACGCGGCGCATGCATTTGGCGTGCGTAAAGATGGCGTCAGCATTCTCAACCATGGCGATTTGTCGGTGCTCAGTTTCCATGCCACGAAAGTGTTCAACACCTTCGAGGGGGGCGCGATCATTTGCCACGATGCCCGCACCAAGCAGCGTATTGATTATCTGAAAAACTTTGGTTTTGCCGGGGAGACCCGCGTCGTCGCGCCGGGGATCAACGCCAAAATGAACGAGATGGAAGCGGCGTTTGGGCTGTTACAACTGAAATATATCGACGGCGCATTGGCTGCCCGTTCGACGATTTATCAACGTTACTGTGAAGGGTTGCAGGGTATTCCGGGCATTAGCTGGTTTGACGCCGCCGGGCGGTTTGACTGGAACCATGCCTATTATCCGGTGCTGGTGGACAGTGACTATCCGCTCACGCGTGATGGGTTGTACGATGCGCTGAAAGCGGAAGGGATCTACTCGCGCCGCTATTTTTACCCGCTCATCAGCTCCTTTGCCATGTACCGCCATTTAGCGACCGCTTCAGTGGATCATTTACCGGTCGCCAACGCGATTGCTGAGCAAATCCTTTGCCTGCCAATCTACCCGGATTTGACGCAAGCCGATCAGCTGCGGGTGATTGATATCATCCGTCGGCATGCGCAAAAAACAAAAAAGTCCGGTAAACCCGTTCGCCACGTTGCCTGAAAAAAACGCCGGTCATCCGGCGTTTTTTTTGCCCACCAGCGATTAACCGATGGCGACGGTACGCGTCAGCATGGCAACCAGATCATAACCATCCCATTGCAGGGTAAAATCCAGTGTGCGACCAAACGGCACCACGCGGTCAATGCCCTGTGGTCGGCGCGCCGCCAGCCATTCAGTCACCACGGCATTCTCAATGCCAAATGTCGCCAGCGTCTGGCAGCGCTCACCGCATACCGGCACGATGTCATCCAGCGATTCGGCGACATACTCGAGGAAAAAGCCACAGTTACCGCGTAAATCCATCACTGCGCTATTCACCTCAGGCAGTTCAATACGCACCAGCAGGTTGTCATCTGCGGAAACCTTTTTCACACCGGGCCACGTTGCGCCCAGCAGACAAAGCCGCGTCAATTTATTGACTGCCGCAACCGGCTCCAGCGTGTAAAAGCGCGCAGCAAAGGCATGAAAGTGTTGCCAGAAGCATTCCCGTGCGGCCTGCGTCTCTTTTCCCAGCCAGACCACCAGCGAGGGAGAAGAACAGGCGTTCTGGTCATTGAGCAGGGTGTCATTAAAGAACGCCCGCGCCAGCTTATCTTTATCCACGTGCGCCAGATAGCTGTCCGCATCAATGGCGGCAATGGAATAGCGGTCGGCAAAGGCGATCTCCCGCGCGCGCGGTTTTAGCGGCGAGCGACGGATCTGCGCGATGGTTTCATCGCCACCCCAGATAATGCGGGTATCGCACAGCGCCGAAAGAGCGTCATTGATCGACTGCTGTCGTTCATAACGCAGCAGGCAGATATACGGCGCCAGTGCCGGATGTTGCGCTAATGCGGCAGCCAGCAGGCGCACAATGATCGCCACTTGCGGGTGGTCGCGCCCCGGTAAACGGACAATATTGGCATTGCCGGTCAGCAGGCCAGTCAATAACGAATAAGCGAAGTTAGCCGCAACATTCCCCGGTGCGATATGAAAAACCACACCGCGGCCATAGCGGTTGGGCAGATCGCCGTAGGTTGCCTGCATTTGCGCCAGCGAGGCTTCCCGGCACCAGAAACCCAGACTTACCACATCCGGCCAGGCTTTCGCCTCTGCGTCTTGTAATGTCAGTCGGGAAAACGTGTGCAACAGCGCCAGAATTTCCGGGGCAAAGGCAGGATACGTTGCCTGTTCCGGCATCGCCCGTAACTGTGCTTCGTTGCCCAGAATGAAGGTCAGATCGTTAAAACTCAGCTGCATATGTGTCGCTACACCCGCGTAATTCGGCTTTTTTAAGCCGACCAAGGATCCGGAAATATTTGCCTTTGCGCCCACATGGGCAATCATCTTCGCCCAGTAATACCCCCTCATCTTCGGTCAGCAAGGCGTGGCCTGGATAAGATTCGGGTAACAACGACAGCACCTGAATAATCCCCGGCTGGCCGACGGGCGCGCAGGCGAAATTCTGTGGGTTGCGAATAATCACATCCGAGAAGATCGACGCGTGCAGGTGGCCCTGCTCGCACTGCATATAGATACAGCCGGTTTGTTCAACCATGCCGTAATAATCATGCACAGCGGGTAAGCCGCAGACATCCTGCAACCGGCGGGCGAAGTCCGCTGGTGAAACCGCTTCATGCTGCAACTTTTTCCAGCCGCCGCCGTGGATCAGCAGCGCATTGTCCAGCGCCAGCTTTTTACCACTGGCCGCCTGCGCTTTATAAAAATGCTGCCAGACCATAAAGGTGAAGCCGAACAGCAGGATGCGTTTACCCTGGTGTTTTTCCAGGAAGGCTTCAATCACCGGAATATTCAACGCCATATTTTCATCCAGTGCCCAGGCGCGATCGGCACCAAACAGTGAGAAGCCAAGAATGCCCGCGCCGCGAGCGGAAAATTGCAGCCGGTCTTTCAGCACATCCGGGGAGTCGATAACCAGCATCGGCAAGCGGCTGGCGCCCGTGAACTGGCTGACAATCTTCACCAGCACTTTTTGCTGGTAAGAGGCGGTGGTTTTATCGAGAAAAATACGCGACACCTGCTGACCAGTGGTGCCGGACGAGGTCATAGTTTTGACCACGTCCTCATCGGGAATACTTTTCAGCGCCAGCGATTTAAACAGTGAGACAGGCAGAAAAGGGACATCCTCCAGCGCAACAATCGATGCCGGATTCACGGACTGTGCATCGAGCATGCCGCGGTAGGCGTCGCAGCGGTCGTAGTGGTGCGCGGTTAACGCTTGCAAACGCGCCAGCAACATCGCTCGCTTTTCCTCCCGGGCCAGCGAGTAGGGCGCAATATTGAGGATCTCGTTAAACGGCAGGGACATAATCTTTCAGCTTATGATAGAGCGTCTTACCTGCCGGGTTTTTGGGGATCTCGGCGAGGGGAATAACGCGAAATGCCGACGCGTGAAGTTTGCTGATGTCTGCCGCATATTGTTTGGCTGCTGTTGCGAGCGACGCATCGGTAATAAAGATGCACAGCAAGTCATCGCGGCCATCGCAGGCGATGGTCGTATCCGGGAACGCCGTTTTGAGTAGCGCTTCCATTTCGTCCAGCCCCACGCGGTTACCGAAAATTTTCAGGAAACGTTTTTTACGCCCGACAATACGGTAGAACCCGTCGCTGTCGACCGTGGCGATATCTCCGGTATGCAACCGACCAGCAAAGTCATCGCCCAGGGCAAGATCTTCGCCGCGTTCGGCATAGCCCAGAGCCACGTTTTCGCCATGATAGATCAGCTCGCCGTGCGTTCCAGGCGTGGTCACCGGCTGGTTATCATCCCCCAGCAGCAGGAATTCGCCGCCAGGGATCGGTTTGCCGATAAAACCGTAACGAGTGGCGGCATCTTCCGGCGGCAACCAGGCCATGCGCGAGGTGGCTTCCGCTGCGCCGTACATCACGATAAAGCGTTTACCCTGTTGGGCGGCGAATTCGGTGTATTCCTGCTGCAATGCGGGGGCAAGTTTACCCCCTGCCTGGGTGAGGGTGCGTAAATCCGGCAGATCCATGCGCATAAACCGCAGTTTACGCAGCATCTCCCAGGTATAAGGCACCCCGGCGAAGGAGCTGGCGCGTTCCGTACGGACAAAATCCCACAACTCACGCTGCATCACGCTGTGCCCGGTCAACAGCAGACTGCCCCCGGCATAAAGGTGGCTGTTGATGATGGAGAGGCCGTAAACATAGTTCACTGGCAGACTCACCAGTCCACGCTCATGGCGATCAATTTGCAGATATTGCGCAATGCTGGCGGCGTTACTTTGCAGGTTGCGTTTGCTCAGGCGCACCAGTTTCGGGCTACCGGTTGAGCCGGACGTCGTCATCAGCAGGGCCAGAGAATCATGGAGTGCCCATGGCGTTAACCCGGTGGCGTGCAACTGATAACAGCCGTCTTGCGGCTGCCAGAGAAACGACGGGCGATAGGTATCGATCAACTGCTGCGCGAGGGTGGTATCCAGTGCGTTGTCCAGCAATAACGCGACGGCGTCCTGTTTCAGGCAGGCAAGATAACCAATAACGGTCTCCACCTGGTTATGGCAAAAAATAAAAACCAGCGCGCGAGAAGGAATACGCTGCGCCAGTTCGTCAACGCGGGCGGTCAGTTCACCGTAGCTGAGGCTTATGCCGCGATCGTCTTTCAGCGCCAGCTGTGAAGCCGGGTGCTGGTGTGTGTGCCAAAAAGCATTCATTGCAGTGCGTCCATGACCTGTGCTGTAAGGTTTTCCACCGTCAGACCACTTTGTTCCAGCATCCAGCCATAGTCACCGGCGTGCGGATAACCTTGTGGAATACCAAGGGTTAATTGTCTGGGGCGTTGTGATTGTGCGCTAACGTATTCCGCTACGGCGCTGCCGAGACCGCCAATTATGCTGTGCTCTTCAATGGTCACCAGCAGCTTTTTCCCCAGATGTGCTGCAATAGCGGCTTCATCAAGGGGTTTTAGGGTGTGCATATCAATAACGGCGGCATCAATCCCCCGATCGGCCAGTTGCCCGGCGCTGGTCAGGGCAACATGCACCATACTGCCGGTGGCAATAATGGCAATATCGTTGCCTTCACGTAAGGTGATGGCTTTGCCGGGGATCAGTTCAAAATCCTCTTTGTAAACAATGGGCGCACGCATACCGCCAGTGAGACGCAGATAGACCGGGCCATCATACTCGAGTGCAGCCTGGGTCATTTTGACGGTTGCAGTGCAGTCCGCCGGGGAAAAAATGGCAATATTGGAGACGGATCGGAGCATTGCCAGCTCTTCAATACCGTGATGCGTGGCACCAAACATTCCGGTCGCCAGACCGGACGCCAGGCCAACCAGTTTGACGTTTTCCTGCATATAGCCAAGATTCAGGCGTACCTGCTCTGCGGCGCGCAGCGTCAGAAAGTTAGGAAACGAGGTGGCGAAAGGCACATAGCCGCTTGCCGCCAGCCCGGCTGCAACGCCGATCATGTTCTGTTCGGCAATGCCCGTGTTGAAAAAACGTTCCGGGTACGTGGTGCTAAAGCGATCGAGGCCGGACGATTTACACAGGTCGCCGGACAGGGCGACAATACGATCGTTATCGTGTGCGAGTTCCAGCAGCGTCATGCCAAAGGTGCCGCGTGAGCCGAGCATTGCCCAGGAGCGAATTGCGGCGGGTTTGAACTCAATCATGCTGGCCCCCATTCAGTTCCCCCAGCGCATCGGTTAACTGCTGAGCAGAGATGCGATTGCGGTGGAACTCTTTATTGTTTTCCATAAACGATACGCCTTTGCCTTTCACCGTATTGGCGATGATCACCTTCGGTTTCCCCTGATGCGGAGCGTTGAAAGCAGTCTGCAACGCGGCAATATCGTGGCCATCGCAAACGACGGTTTCCCAATGACAGGCGCGCCACAGTGCTTCGAGATCCATTGACATTACGTCACGGGTAAAACCATCGGATTGCAGGCCGTTGCGATCGACAATTAACGTCAGGTTGTCAATGTTGTGGTGTGCGGCCATAAAGGCACACTCCCAGATGGCCCCTTCGTTGCACTCCCCATCGCCGACCAGCACATAGGTCTGCCATGTTTCGCCTTTCAGACGGCGCCCCAGCGCCAGCCCGGTGGCGAAGGAGAGCCCTTGCGCCAGGCTGCCACCGGAGAAGTCGATGCCGTACTCCGGGTGTTTGGTCGGATGCACCTGCAACACTGATCCGTTGATCTCAAACTCGTTGAGCTGCGCTTCGCTGATAATGCCGTACTCGCACAATGTGGCGTACAGCCCCAGTGCGGCATGACCTTTGCTCAGAATAAACTGGTCGCGTTCGCGGCGGGTGATGTTCTGTGGGTCATAACGCATGACGCTGCCATACAGCGTACTCAGAATGTCGGTCATCGACAGAGCAGGGGAGACGTGTACTCCATCGCTCGGCGCGTGGTGCGCCACATTGACGATACGGGTACGAATGCGTCGGGCCGCATCCTGAATTTTTTGCGTCATTTGAGACCACCATCCACGCGAATTGTCTGGCCTGTGATATAGCTGGAGAGATCGCTGGCGAGGAACAACGCCGCCTGTGCGATTTCCGCCGGTTCGCCGGCACGGCGTAAGTCTGCGCCGTTTTTGGCATCTTCAACCACTTGCGCCGGCATGGTGAGCAGCATCTCGGTATCGGTGATCCCTGGCGCGATGCAGTTGGCGCGAATACCTTTCTCACCCAGTTCAGCGGCAATGGATTTGGTCATGGCAATCAGCGCGGCCTTTGATGCGCCGTACGCTGATTTGCCCGGATTACCGTCTTCACCGGCAGTGGAAGCAATATTGATGATGCTGCCATGTTGATGGCGGGTCATCAGTTTGGCGATGTACTGGGTAAAGAGGTAGACCGAGAAGAAGTTCACTTCAAACTGGGCGCGCAGCTGCGCTTCGCTGGTCATCTGGAACAGGCTGTTCAGCGTGATGCCTGCGTTATTCACCACGGCATCCAACGGGCGCTTGTCGGACATAATGCGCTTGACCGCCAGTTTCATGGCGTCGTAGTCGGTCATGTCAAAGCCGAGCGGCCAGATTTGCACATCATGCTGTGCGGCGATCTGTTCCATTTCCTGCGTAAATGCCTCATCGGCTTCACGCGCGTGGGCGTATATGTTCGCCCCACTGGCAGCAAACACCTCCACCATGGCGCGTCCCATACCGCGACGACAGCCGGTGATCAGTACTGTTTTTCCTTGCATCAACATGTTTATTTCCTCAACCCATGCCGCCATCAACGCGGATGACCTGGCCTGTGGTGTAACTGGATGCGTCTGACGCCAGCCACAACAGCGTGTTGGCGACTTCTTCAGCGAGTCCAGGACGCTTCAGCTCGCAGCGTGACATTTGTCGCGCCATCACCTCTTCAGAAAGGGAGGCCGTCATCGCCGTGCTGATGACGCCAGGCGCTACGGCATTGACGCGAACGCCTTGTGGCCCTAATTCAGCAGACATGGTCTTGGTCGCCGCAATCCACGCCGCTTTAGCACTGGCGTAGGCCAGTTGGCCTGGATTACCGTCCAGCGCCGAAATGCTGGAGATATTAATGATGCTGCCTTTTTTCTGGCGCAGCATCAGACGGGCGATGTACTGGGTAAAGGCGATTTGCGAGAAGAAGTTGATGGTGAAGGTTTTTTGCAACTGCTCCAGTGTCACCATCTGGAAGTTGGCATCAAAATTTGCACCGGCGATATTCACCAGAATATCCACCGGTTTTTTCGCTTTCTGGATCGTCATCGCCGCCTGTTTTATTGCGTCGTTGTCGCTCAGATCGAAGTAAACCGGGACGATCTCGACCTGATAGTCGGCGCTAAGCTGCGCGATAAACTGGGTAAATTCCGGGGTTTCCGCCTGACAACAGGCGAAAACATTCGCGCCCGCTCTGGCGAAGGTTTCCAGCGTTGCCTTGCCGATACCCTGCAGGCAACCGGTGATAACGGCGGTTTTCGCTTTCAGCAACATGGCTTAGTCCTGAAGTTCAACGTCGTATTTCTTCAGGATCTCTTTGCCTTTTTCCCAGGAAGAAAATTCGATGATGTCATCGGTATCCATCATGATGTCGAAAGCGTCTTCCAGAGAGGCAATCATCGTCATGTGACCAACGGAGTCCCAGGACGGCGTATCCTGGTATTTATACCCGGCAAGGATCGCCTCATCCACTTCAAAGGTTTCGACAAAGATACGGTTATAGGTTGCTAAATTTGACATCGTGTTTCTCCAGAATCGCGTGGAAATTTCAGTAATATCTGTGCCGCGCTATCGCTGATGACCGCGCGGTGGAATAGGTTGCTCAACGAAAGACTTTTTTGTCATCGTTTGCGCGAATCGCTCTTGCCGGGTTACCCATGGCAATGACACCGGCGGCGATATTGGCAAATACCGCCGCGCCCATACTGATGATGGCGTCTTCTCCGATGACGGTGCATTCGCGAACGACCGCGTTCATACCAATAAATGTGCGCGGCCCCACCTGGCACTGACCCGCCAGATTGGCATAAGAAGAAATGACGCAGTCGTCTCCGATCTGGCAGTCATGGCCGAGGCTGGCGTTGGGTTGCAGGTGCACATTACGCCCAATCACCGTGTCGCAAGAGATAAAGGTGCCGTAACAGACCACACAACCTTCATGAAAGGTCACATCTGTGCTCACTTGCGCTCCCGGATGCACCAACACTGGCAAGGTAAAACCGGCGGTGCGGGCTTTATCTGCCAGCTTCCGGCGTAAAGCCGGTTCGCCCACGGCGATCACCACTTCATAGTCATTCGCGGTCAGACTCTCCAGCGTGACAACCGGGTGGCCTTTGAGCTGCCTGTCAGCATGTAAGTCATCGACAAAGCAGAATGCGTCCCAGCGCGGGTGGGCGGCGTTGATCTGTTTTGCCAGTTCGAGAACTTCTCTACCCAGCCCGCCTGCACCATAGATTGCCAGTTTCATCGTATCCTCGAAGTGCGATATTTCAGGGCATGACCGCCCGTATGCCTGACCATCCTGCTTGCGTCGGCGAGTCTCGCGCGGGTGCAAAAGAGACAGTCGGGATCAATGCCTTAATGTAAATGACCTGGGGGGGCTGTCAGGGTGCGAATAACCATCATTTTCTCTCGCTTATTAGCGGATAGAAACGTGCAGAAACGTTGGTCAGCAGCTAAAATTTCAATTAGGGTAAAGAGGTTTGGGGCGGTTCGTTAATAACAGCGACAATGCCGGAGCGACATTTTCAATGTAAATGTGAAAAATGAAGCTTTTTAGCATTGTTCATTTACCGCATTGATTATTCGATGTTTCTTCATTTTTAGATCCATTGAGTTCACTGCGATTCTTTTATTAATGCAAATAACCCCCCATTTCACCCATTATTCATCCGATTAAAACCACTCCAGAATCGGATAATCATGCCGATAACTCAATTAACGCAGGGCTGTTTATCGTGAATTCACTCTATACCGCTGAAGGTGTAATGGATAAACACTCGCTATGGCAGCGTTATGTTCCGCTGGTGCGTCACGAAGCATTGCGCCTGCAGGTGCGTTTGCCGGCGAGCGTGGAACTGGACGACCTGCTACAGGCGGGCGGAATCGGGCTACTGAATGCAGTAGACCGCTATGACGCCCTGCAAGGAACGGCATTTACCACTTACGCAGTGCAGCGTATTCGTGGGGCGATGCTGGACGAATTGCGCAGCCGTGACTGGGTGCCGCGAAGCGTCCGGCGTAATGCCCGCGAAGTGGCGCAGGCGATGGGGCAACTTGAGCAAGAACTGGGGCGTAACGCGTCGGAAACAGAAGTGTCGCAGCGTCTTGGCATTCCTGTAGAGGAATACCGTCAAATGTTGCTCGATACGAACAATAGTCAGCTTTTTTCCTACGATGAGTGGCGGGAAGAGCATGGCGACAGTATCGAGCTGGTGACGGATGATCATCAACAGGAAAACCCGTTATTCCAGTTAATGGAAAGTAATTTGCGTCACCGGGTGATGGAAGCAATCGAATCGCTCCCGGAACGTGAACAACTGGTATTAACGCTTTACTATCAGGAAGAGCTCAATCTCAAAGAGATTGGCGCTGTTCTGGAAGTAGGGGAATCTCGGGTCAGTCAGCTCCATAGTCAGGCCATTAAGCGCTTACGTACCAAGCTGGGTAAGTTATAGGTTGGTGATCCTGCATCGCCTCCTGGAGAAATGCCGTACAACGCATTGACAACCAGGAGTTATCATGACGGTGCAGCAACCTAAAAGACGGCCTTTAAGCCGCTACCTAAAAGACTTTAAACACAGCCAGACGCATTGCGCTCATTGTCACAAGTTGCTTGATCGCATCACACTGGTACGTCGGGGCGAAATCGTCAATAAAATCGCGATTTCGCGCCTCGATACGTTGTTGGATGAAGCGGCCTGGCAACAGGAGCAGAAAGAGTGGGTTGCGTTGTGTCGTTTCTGCGGCGATTTGCATTGCAAAGAGCAGAGCGATTTCTTTGATATCATCGGTTTTAAACAATATCTTTTCGAACAAACGGAAATGAGCCACGGTACCGTGCGCGAGTACGTTGTTCGCCTGCGCCGGCTGGGGAATCACCTCAGCGAACTTAATATTTCCCGTCAATTACTTGAAGAAGGCTTCCTCGACGAAAATCTGGAGCCCTGGTTACCCGCGACCAGCACCAACAATTATCGGATTGCGTTGCGCAAATACGCGCAATTTAAGGCGCAGATGCGCTTCACGGCAGTGCAAAAAGTCGCTGTCGGCGCAGTAACTGATATATATTGAAAAAGAATAACATGTAGCCGGGCCGTGCTTGAGCTTACCGTCAGGCACAGCACACTACAGTCAAATTCTTAATCGGGGTGACTATGAAACTAGCACTTTTGGGACGTCAGGCACTGATGGGCATGATGGCTGTCGCGCTGGTGGCCGGGATGAGCGCGAAAACCTTCGCGTCAGAAAACTTGCTCAGCAAAGTTAAAGAGCGCGGTACATTGTTAGTCGGTCTGGAAGGCACCTACCCGCCGTTCAGTTTCCAGGGTGATGATGGCAAACTGACGGGGTTTGAAGTGGAGTTCGCCGACGCGCTGGCGCAACACCTGGGCGTGAAAGCCACGCTGAAACCTACCAAATGGGACGGCATGCTGGCGTCGCTGGATTCTAAACGCATCGACGTGGTCATTAACCAGGTGACCATCACCGATGAGCGTAAGAAAAAATATGACTTCTCCACGCCCTATACGGTCTCCGGCATTCAGGCGCTGGTAAAAAAAGGTCACGAAGCGGATATTCACTCAGCCGCTGACCTGAAAGGTAAGAAAGTGGGCGTCGGTCTGGGCACTAACTATGAAGAGTGGCTGCGTCAGAATGTTCAGGGTGTTGATATTCGCACCTATGATGATGACCCGACAAAATATCAGGATCTGCGCGTTGGCCGCATCGACGCCATTCTGGTCGATCGCCTGGCGGCACTCGATCTGGTGAAAAAAACGAAAGACACGCTCGCCGTGGCGGGGGATGCGTTCTCCCGTCAGGAAGCTGGCGTTGCGGTGCGCAAAGACAATGATGACCTGGTAAAGGCAATTGATACGGCTATCGCAGAAATGCAAAAAGACGGCTCCTTAAAAGCACTGTCGGAAAAATGGTTTGGCGCGGATGTGACGAAGTAACCGTTGCCCGCAAAAAAAGGCGCTTAATCAAGCGCCTTTTTTATTTCATCAGTTTTAGGGTGCATAATAAAAATTAACATTCATCGTTTTCCGGTATCCGGAGGTTTTATGCCACTGCACAATTTGACCCGCTTTCCGCGCCTGGAATTGATTGGCGCACCCACGCCACTGGAGTACCTGCCACGTCTTTCCGACTACGTTGGGCGCGAGATTTTTATCAAACGTGATGATGTGACACCTGTCGCCATGGGCGGGAATAAGCTGCGCAAACTGGAGTTTCTGGCTGCCGATGCATTACGTGAAGGGGCGGATACGCTGGTGACGGCGGGTGCGATCCAGTCCAACCATGTGCGCCAGACAGCGGCGGTGGCGGCAAAATTGGGGCTGCACTGTGTGGCGTTACTGGAAAACCCGATTGGGACGATGGCGGAGAATTACCTGAGCAACGGTAACCGCTTATTGCTGGATCTGTTTTCTGCGCAAATCGAAATGTGCGAGGCGCTGAACGATCCCGTCGCGCAACTGGATGAGCTAGCGACACGTCTTGAAGCCCAGGGGTTCCGTCCCTATGTCATCCCCGTTGGCGGCTCTAATGCGCTGGGTGCCATGGGGTATGTGGAAAGTGCGCTGGAGATTGCCCAACAGTGCGAAGGGGCGGTGGGTCTTTCCTCTGTAGTGGTGGCGTCTGGCAGCGCGGGGACGCATGCCGGACTGGCTGTCGGCCTGGAACAGCTGATGCCAGAGGTTGAGCTGATTGGTGTGACGATTTCCCGAAGCGTTGCCGATCAAAAGCCAAAGGTAGTGACATTACAGCAGGCGATTGCACGTGAACTGGAGGTTCAGGCCACGGCCGATATTTTGCTGTGGGATGACTACTTTGCGCCGGGCTACGGCATGCCAAATGACGACGGCATGGAGGCAGTAAAACTGCTGGCGCGTCTGGAAGGTATTTTGCTCGATCCGGTGTACACCGGGAAGGCGATGGCCGGGTTGCTGGACGGCATAGAGCAGAAGCGCTTTAAGGATAACGGCCCCATTCTTTTTGTGCATACCGGCGGGGCGCCCGCGCTATTTGCCTACCATCCACATGTTTAACTCACGGGCAGAGTGCGCATAATGCAAGAGAGTCTGCAACTGGTCATCGATTCCGCCCCGTATCTGTTAAAGGGGGCGGTGTTTACGCTGCAACTGAGCATCGGCGGGATGTTTTTTGGGTTGTTACTGGGATTTGTGCTGGCGTTGATGCGCATGTCGCCACTGTTAGCCGTACGTTGGCTCGCCCGCTTCTATATCTCCATTTTTCGTGGCACGCCGCTTATTGCCCAGTTGTTTATGATTTACTACGGGCTACCTCAGTTTGGTATTGAACTGGATCCGGTTCCCTCGGCGATGATTGGCCTGTCGCTCAACACCGCTGCCTATGCCGCCGAGACCCTGCGTGCGGCGATCACGGCTATCGATAAAGGGCAGTGGGAGGCCGCGGCCAGTATTGGCATGACGCGCTGGCAGAGACTACGTCGGGCCATTCTTCCTCAAGCCGCGCGTGTTGCATTACCGCCCCTGAGTAACAGTTTTATTAGTCTGGTGAAAGACACCTCTCTGGCGGCGACCATTCAGGTGCCGGAACTGTTTCGTCAGGCGCAACTTATCACCTCTCGTACGCTGGAAGTGTTTACGATGTATCTTGCCGCCTCACTGATCTATTGGGTGATGGCGACGCTCCTTTCCACGCTGCAAAACTATTTTGAACATCAGCTCAATCGGCCGGAGCGCGAGACAAAATGAGTACGATCGAAATCAGAAATCTGGTGAAAACGTTTCATGGTCAGACGGTGCTGCACGGCATCAATCTTGAGGTGCAAGAGGGGGAGGTGGTGGTGATTATCGGCCCGAGCGGCTCCGGTAAAACGACCTTGTTGCGCAGTATTAATTTGCTGGAGCAACCCGATAACGGCACGATCCGCGTGGGGAACATTACCATTGATACCGCTCACGCCATCAGCCACCAAAAGACGGCGATACGCCAGTTGCGCCAGCATGTGGGTTTTGTCTTTCAGAACTTCAATCTGTTTCCACACCGTACCGTGCTGGAGAACATCATTGAAGGGCCGGTGATTGTCAAGGGTGAGCCAAAAGCGGAAGCGACCGCGCGCGCCCGTGAGCTATTGGCAAAGGTGGGTTTAAGCGGTAAAGAGATGAGCTATCCACGGCGGTTATCCGGTGGGCAACAGCAGCGCGTGGCGATTGCCCGTGCGCTGGCGATGCGCCCGGATGTCCTGCTGTTTGATGAGCCTACATCCGCGCTGGATCCAGAACTGGTTGGGGAGGTTCTGACCGCCATTCGCCAACTGGCGCAGGAAAAACGTACCATGGTGATCGTCACCCATGAGATGAGTTTTGCGCGCGATGTGGCCGACCGGGCCATTTTTATGGATCAAGGGCGGATTGTGGAAGAGGGGGCCGCGAAAGCGCTATTCAGCGAACCGCAGCAGCCACGTACGCGTCAGTTTCTGGAAAAATTTCTGTTACGGTAATAAGCGCGCGATTCCACCCGTGCATTTCATTGAATGGCAATGAGTTTACTTAAGTTAAATTTGCTGGCGGTGGATTAACGCATACAGAATATAAGGACATATTAATGCCGCCCCGCATTGTGCCTGAAAAAACAGGTGGTTTTTCCTTCCTGATGATGTCGTAAAACCCGTCAATAAATCCAATTTATTTCCAGATATCCCGATATTTTATATTCATAATTAAGTTTTATGTGTTAGTTTGTTGTATACAAAATAATGATTATTAAAACTCAGGGGTATTACCGGTCGGTATGCAGGAGAAAGATTTTTTTACCTGGCGGCGTGAAGTCATGTCACGTTTTCAGGAGATGACAACGGCAGAAGAGATTTATTCGGAGTTGCAGCGCCAGACGCAGCAGCTGGAATTTGATTATTTTGCGCTTTGCGTACGTCATCCGGTGCCGTTTACACGGCCAAAGATTAGCGTTGAAAGTACGTATCCGCAGGCGTGGATGTCGCACTATCAGGCGGAGAATTACTTCGCCATTGATCCGGTGCTGAAAGCGGAGAATTTCATTCAGGGTCATTTGCCCTGGAGTGATAAGCTTTTTCACGATGCGATGACGCTATGGGATGCCGCGCGCGATCATGGTTTGCGCAAAGGGATATCTCAATGTCTGATGTTACCGAATCACGCCATGGGCTTTCTGTCTGTTTCTCGTAATAATGTGTTTGGCAAGATGATGGCAGACGACGAAATTGAGATGCGCCTGCAAACGCTGGTGCAGATGAGTTTGCTCATGCTCACCCGTCTGGAAAACGAGATGGTGATGGCGCCTGAGATGAAATTCAGTAAACGAGAAAGAGAAATACTGAAGTGGACGGCGGAAGGGAAAACGTCAGCGGAAATCGCGATGATCTTGTCTATTTCCGAAAATACGGTCAATTTCCATCAGAAAAACATGCAGAAGAAATTCAATGCACCGAATAAAACGCAGATAGCTTGCTATGCAGCGGCGACCGGGATGATTTGATTTCTGCGCACCAGACATAAGCGGCTGCCAGGTTACCCGGGCAGCCGTTTCTATTACTGGCGATAAGCTTGTTTAATCTGCTTAACAGTGCTGGAAAACACGGCCGCCTGCGTTTCATCTTCCATCTGGTCGATTTGCTTTTCCATTTTAAGGATGACGCGGCCTGCGTCAGCCTGACCCATTGCCTGCAGCATCAGTGTCATCAATGATTTCAGGCAGGAAACCTCCAGTGCCAGTTCCTTTGCATTATCAGCAGTGGAAAAATCCGGTGTGCTCAATTTATTTTCCTCATTACGTTGCCGCGCAACTGCGCGACGATCACTGTCAAAGCGGCGGAGTATACCATAAGGCCGGCAAAAGATAGCAGTGGTTGTTTTTTGATCGTTGTTGGCTGGTTTATTAAATTAAACTGCTGATGCATTAAAAACACACAGTTTTTGGTTTGTCCGAAAATATATGTTTACTACAGGTTTAGTCAGAGTTAATTGTTGTTACAAATCATTCGGGATAATTATCGATAGCAGAAAAACGATTTTTTGGTAACTTTATGAAAATTGGTGTTTAAGTTTTTTCCCGCTGCGCTTGAGGGCGGAAGAAAAGTTTCCGCTTTTTGCTACTCTAATTTCCAGAAACGAGAGCGAAATCCAGTCGCCACTGTTTTTAGTCGTTCACTGTTAGGTAAAAAAAAGCTAATATACGGTGAATTAGTTTTCAGCAGCGTTATCCCTAATTCCGGAGATACTCCTTTGATCAACGTACTACTTGTTGATGACCATGAACTGGTGCGCGCAGGGATACGACGCATTCTCGAAGATATTAAGGGCATAAGAGTCACAGGCGAGGCCTGTTGTGGTGAGGACGCCATCAAATGGTGTCGCGCCAATTCCGTTGATGTTGTATTGATGGATATGAACATGCCCGGCATTGGCGGTCTTGAAGCCACGCGCAAAATCGCGCGCGGCAATGTCGACACCAAAGTCATTATGCTCACGGTCCACACCGAAAATCCTCTGCCTGCCAAAGTGATGCAGGCTGGCGCAGCGGGCTACCTCAGTAAAGGCGCAGCACCACAGGAAGTGGTTAATGCTATCCGATCTGTCCATTCCGGTCAGCGTTACATCGCCTCTGATATCGCGCAGCAAATGGCGCTTAGCCAAATCGAACCCGAAAAAACAGACTCGCCATTCTCCACTTTGTCTGAGCGCGAATTGCAGATTATGCTGATGATCACAAGAGGCCAGAAGGTCAATGAGATCTCGGAACAGTTACATCTAAGTCCGAAAACGGTGAACAGCTATCGCTACCGGATGTTCAGTAAACTGAACATTCACGGTGACGTCGAATTGACGCACCTTGCCATTCGCCATGGTTTGTGCAATGCGGAGACGTTAACAAGTCAGTGACTGAAGTTTTTGATTCGAAATCATTTCTTAAAACGGTTACCAGTAAACCCGGTGTCTATCGTATGTATGATACCGGCGGTACCGTTATCTATGTAGGTAAAGCGAAAGACCTGAAAAAACGGCTTTCCAGCTATTTTCGCAGCAACCTGGCGTCGCGCAAGACTGAAGCGCTGGTCGCGCAGATCCAGCAAATTGATGTGACCGTTACGCACACGGAAACGGAAGCGCTGCTGCTTGAACATAACTACATCAAGTTGTACCAGCCTCGTTATAACGTGCTGCTGCGTGATGACAAATCCTATCCCTTTATTTTTCTTAGCGCGGATACGCACCCACGCCTGGCGATGCACCGCGGGGCGAAACACGCCAAAGGAGAATATTTCGGCCCTTTCCCGAACGGTTATGCAGTGCGTGAAACCCTGGCGCTCTTACAGAAAATTTTCCCGGTGCGCCAGTGTGAAAATAGTGTTTATCGCAACCGTTCACGCCCGTGTTTGCAATATCAAATTGGCCGTTGCCTTGGGCCATGCGTTGCCGGGTTAGTGAGTGAAGAGGAGTATGCGCAACAGGTGGATTATGTGCGCATGTTCCTGGCGGGCAAAGACGACCAGGTGCTGACGCAGCTTATCGCGCGTATGGAAAAAGCCAGCCAGGCGCTGGAGTTTGAAGAAGCCGCTCGTATTCGCGATCAGATCCAGGCGGTACGCCGTGTGACAGAAAAACAGTTTGTATCCAATACGGGCGATGACCTGGATGTGATTGGCGTCGCGTTTGATGCAGGTATGGCCTGTGTTCATGTGTTGTTTATCCGGCAGGGAAAAGTGCTGGGGAGTCGCAGCTACTTCCCGAAAGTGCCTGGAGGTACGGAACTGGGTGAAGTGGTCGAAACCTTTGTCGGCCAGTTCTATTTGCAGGGAAGCCAGATGCGTACGTTGCCTGGTGAGATCCTGCTGGATTTTAATCTGAGCGATAAAACGCTGCTCAGCGACTCGCTGTCGGAGCTGGCCGGGCGACGCATTAATGTGCAGACAAAACCGCGTGGCGATCGTGCCCGTTATCTGAAGCTGGCGCGCACCAACGCAGCAACGGCGCTCAGCACCAAACTTTCGCAACAGTCCACGGTTCATCAACGTCTTGCTGCGCTGGCCAGCGTACTGGAGCTGTCAGAGGTTAAACGTATGGAGTGCTTTGATATCAGTCATACCATGGGAGAACAGACGATTGCGTCCTGCGTGGTGTTTGATGCCAATGGCCCGCTACGTGCAGAGTATCGCCGCTATAACATTACCGGGATCACCCCTGGGGATGATTATGCTGCAATGAACCAGGTACTGCGCCGCCGCTATGGTAAGGCCATTGAGGAGAGTAAAATCCCGGATGTGATTTTAATCGATGGCGGCAAAGGGCAACTGGGGCAGGCGAAAGCGGTTTTTGCCGAGCTTGACGTTCCCTGGGACAAGCATAAACCCTTGCTGTTAGGGGTAGCGAAGGGGGCCGATCGTAAAGCCGGGCTGGAGACGCTGTTCTTCGAACCGGAAGGCGAGGGCTTCAGCCTGCCGCCGGATTCTCCTGCGTTGCATGTTATCCAGCATATTCGCGATGAATCACACGATCATGCGATCAGCGGGCACCGGAAAAAACGTGCGAAAGTGAAAAATACCAGTACGCTGGAGACCATAGAAGGTGTGGGCCCAAAACGCCGCCAGATGTTGCTGAAGTATATGGGCGGTTTGCAAGGGTTACTTAACGCCAGTATTGAAGAAATTGCAAAAGTGCCGGGCATCTCCCAGGGACTGGCAGAAAAGATCTTCTACTCGTTGAAACATTAAGGGCTCTGTAGCAACATAGAGCGAATATCCACGGACAACAGACAGTTAACGCCGCTATGCGATTCAATATCCCTACGTTGCTCACCCTTTTTCGCGTCATCCTGATTCCGTTTTTCGTGCTGGCGTTTTATCTGCCTTTCCAGTGGGCTCCGTTTGTTTGTGCGCTGATTTTCTGCTGCGCCGCGGTGACTGACTGGTTTGATGGTTTTCTGGCACGCCGCTGGAACCAAAGTACACGTTTTGGCGCTTTTCTTGATCCGGTTGCCGATAAAGTTCTGGTGGCGATCGCCATGGTGCTGGTGGCTGAACACTATCATAGCTGGTGGGTAACATTGCCGGCCGCTACGATGATCGCCCGCGAGATCATTATTTCCGCGTTACGTGAATGGATGGCGGAGATGGGGAAACGCAGCCGCGTGGCGGTATCCTGGATCGGGAAAGTCAAAACGACATCACAGATGGTGGCACTGGTGTGGCTACTGTGGCGCCCGAATGTGTGGGTGGAATATGCCGGGGTTGCGTTGTTCTTTGTTGCGGCCGTGCTGACGTTATGGTCTATGCTGCAATACCTGAATGCAGCGCGCGGCGATTTGCTTGATCAGTGATCGTTTCGTCGTAATTTTCAGCAAACGATCTGCCTTTTGAAAAATATCGTTGACTCAGTGCGTCAGGTAAGTAGAATGCAACGCATCGGAAGGCAGCGTAGCTCGTCAGAAGATAATAAAATCAAGTGATTAGAACAATACTTGATAATGCGGGAATAGCTCAGTTGGTAGAGCACGACCTTGCCAAGGTCGGGGTCGCGAGTTCGAGTCTCGTTTCCCGCTCCAGTTTAAGGCATCGGCTATTTTAGCGGATGCAGGCTGAAAAGCTGAAGAATCTGGCGCGTTAGCAAAGCGGTTATGTAGCGGATTGCAAATCCGTCTAGTCCGGTTCGACTCCGGAACGCGCCTCCAATTTCTTCCCGAAGCCCGGATGGTGGAATCGGTAGACACAAGGGATTTAAAATCCCTCGGCGTTCGCGCTGTGCGGGTTCAAGTCCCGCTCCGGGTACCATTGGGAAATAGCAGAATAATCAAAGCAATAAGCAGTGTCGTTAAACCACCGAAAGGTGGTTTTTTTGTGCCTGTAATTTGCTGTCCCCATAAAAAACGCGCGAGCCATACTATGCTCGCACGTTTTCTTTATTGCTACCGTCAGCCCACTTCCGGCAGTATCCCGGCAACGATAGAAAATTGAATAGCGATAATGGCGATACCCGCGGCAAAAATCAGGCACAGCGCTGGTCTACCGCCCAGCACACGGTATTCTCCCTGCGGATGATGTTTACGGCTTTGCCAGGCCAGCATTGACGGCAACAGCAGCGCAAGCACAGAGAGCGCGACACCAGCATAACCCAGCGCCATTACAAACCCGCGGGGATAAAACAGAGCAAATGCCAGCGGGGGCAGAAAGGTGATCAGGCCTGTTTGCAGGCGACCGGGCGCATTATTTCGACGCTGGAAAAGGTCGGCGAGATAGTCGAATAATCCAAGCGAGACCCCCAGAAACGACGTTGCCAGCGCCAGATCAGCAAAGAGATGCACTGCCAGCTCAACATGGGGAGAGGCGACAACTTCGCGTAACGCCTGCAACAGACCGTTCAGACCAGCCTGGCTGGCCAGCAGTCCGAGGAAGGTAGACGAATCAATGCTACCGAGCGTGGCAAGTTGCCAGAAGATATAAGCAACCAGTGGAATGGCGCTGCCAGTGATGAAAATCCCGCGCAGTTTCCGAATTTTGCCGCTCATATAACTGACGATACTGGGCACGCTGCCGTGAAAACCAAACGAGGTGAAAATCACTGGCATTGCCGACAAGGCCAGACCTTTTTCCAGTGGAAGGGTTAACAAATTGGCCTGATGCACATGCGGCATCAACAACGCCAGCATAACCACCAGGAAAATGATCTTCGCGCTGAACAGAAAACGGTTAAACAGATCGACCAGGGAAGTGCCAATGCATACAACGCCTCCGGCAATAACGGTGAACATCAGTACACCCGCGGTAGGGGAGAGCTGCAAATCGAACCATTGATTGAGACTTGAGGCCAGTAATTCGCCCGCGCCGCTAATATAAGCCGCCGTAAGAGCATACATCAAAAACATCATGCTAAAACCGGTAACCCACTGCCCGTAGCGCCCCAGATAGCGCCGTGCCAGCGACCCAAGCCCGGTGTCCGCCGGAACGTGCTGGTAAACTTCCAGCAGCAACAGCGCGGTGTAGCACATCACTCCCCACAGCGTAAACAGTAAAACCAACGTAGTGGCAAACCCCACACCTGCTGCCGCCAGCGGCATTGCCAACATTCCTGCACCAATGGTGGTGCCGGCAACGATAAAAACACTTCCAAGCGTCCGATTTTTCACGCTTTCCTCTGTAATAACACGCACAACCAATTCAATATGCCGCGCAGAGTAAGGGAATTCAGTGATTTCGTCAAACGACCGTTACACGGTGTGTAATTATATGTTTACGGATGCGGTTGTCGGTCATCTGCCTAAGGAGATCCGGGGATTTGACTACTTCATCAGGGGAATAGGTTTGCACGACAATTCGCAGTAATTTAAAAAACGATAACGTATAAAAAAAGAGGAAGCGGATGCAGAGTGTCAATCCCTGCATGGCAAGGTGGTCGCGCAACGGAAATTTACTGTGTCACGGTCACTGGATCATTAGCTGGATGGATAAGCCAGTCAATTTGCCCGAATCGCGGCGAGAGAAAGATATGGGCACGTGGGCCATCTATTCCGTTATTGATCCCGATGATGAGACATTTGCGCAGGGACTGGAAGAAGACGCGTGGATTATCGAAAATGTCGACTGGCTAACCGATCTGTTCTATGCCCATGATATTGCGCTGGAAACGGAAAACTACCGTTATTTTTATCAGGCGGTCAATAAGCAGGACTGGCGATGTACCAGCTGTGCCGGATGCATGTAAACCTGTCTTAGCGCAACATTAGCCCTTAATGTTGCGTTTATTATACATCTTTTTGAGGAGGATTTATGGCATCGGTTCACGGTCATGAAGTACTGAATATGATGATTGCAACGGGCGAGCACTATTCAAATGAGAGTCTGGCGGCGGCAATTATCGCCCGTTTTGGCGCGGATACGCGTTTTCATACGTGCTCAGCCGAGGGAATGACAGCGGTGGAACTGGTTGCGTTTCTTGCAGCCAAAGGAAAATTTATTCCTGTTGAAGACGGCTTTTCCACTCACGAAAGTAAAATCTGTAACCATTAATAATACGGGCGGCAAAGAGAAACCTTACCGCCCGTTTAATTAATTCTGTGCGTCGAGTGTAGCCAGCTCTTTATCGACGAAATAGAGACCTTCACCACTTTTACCGACCAGCGATAATTTATCGATCACCGATTTAAACAGTTTCTCTTCTTCGTGCTGCTCCGCCACATACCATTGCAGGAAATTAAAGGTTGGATAATCTTGCATGGTCATTGCAACGTGGGCCAGTTCGTTAATTTTTTGCGTGATCAGCTGCTCGTGTTCATATGTCGCACGGAACAGAACATCCAGCGAAGCATAGTCTGCAACCGGCGATTCAATCGCGTTGATACGCGGGAGACTTCCGGTATCTGTCAGATAGTCGAACAGGCGTTGCATATGGGTCATTTCTTCCTGCGCATGACGGCGCAGAAATGCGGCCGCGCCTTCGAAACTGTGGAAACTGCACCATGCGCTCATTTGTTGATAGAGCAGGGAAGAAAACAGTTCCAGATTCATTTGTTCATTTAATTTTTCAATCATCTCTGCTTTTAACATGGTGCGCTCCAGGAAATAAACCATTGATATAAGAGCGGTCACTATAATTTGTTATTTAATTATTTGCAAAAGGTAAAATAAAAAATACATCTCTTAAAAAGAGAATGAGAATAACACGCATTGCGCCGCAGCAATAAATAAATGAGAATTGTTTTGATTATTAATAAAAGAAAAAGCCAGCGTATTTTCGCTGGCTCGGGGAATTACCAGGTGGGCGTTGTGTGATTAAAAGCCATACCGCGACACTGGTATTGCAGCGTCACTGTTTTGTTCATGCAGGCAGAACCGCTGATCAGGCTACAGGTTTCTACCGGTTTGCCATAAAAGAAGGCGGTGGCGTACCCCATCTGCTGGCACTGTCTATTTGCCGTCCTTTGCGCGTCGTTTTGATCATAGGTTGCGTTTTGCATCATCTGCTGGTCAAAGCTCAGACGCACCAACCCACTGGTAGTGTCCACTTCACTGATTTTTGCCTCTTTGGTGATGGTACAGCCACTAAGCAGCACCAGCGAGGCAACTAAAGCAATTGTTTTCATGAAATCGCCCTGATTCATTTTGGCATGATCTCATCTTATCGTGTTGATTTGGAGGCAATCGGTGGAATAGCCAGCGGAACTGCCGCTATTCATTGAAACGGTCAGGCGATCCGATTGCGGAGGACTTCTACAGACGGGTAAAACTGTGAGCGGCATTTTGATTTTTAAAACCATTTTTCATTAAATTTGAAAGTATGTTTGCCAGGTAGTAAGGTTTACTCAACCTTTGCTATCTGACGCATGCTTACAGGAGATCAAAAATGAAAATTGCACTGATGATGGAAAACAGCCAGGCGGCGAAGAACGCCATCATTCTCAAAGAGTTGAAAACCGTTGCTGATGAGAAGGACTTCCCGGTATTCAACGTAGGAATGAGTGACGAAAATGACCATCATCTGACCTACATCCATCTGGGGATTATGGCCAGCATTCTGCTTAATTCTAAAGCGGTTGACTTCGTGGTTACCGGTTGCGGCACCGGGCAGGGGGCGCTGATGTCGCTGAATATCCATCCGGGCGTGGTGTGTGGCTACTGTATCGATCCGGCTGATGCCTTCCTGTTCGCGCAGATCAACAATGGTAACGCGTTGGCACTGCCATTCGCTAAAGGCTTTGGTTGGGGGGCCGAACTCAACGTGCGCTTTATCTTTGAAAAAGCGTTCACTGGCCGTAAAGGTGAAGGCTATCCGCCGGAGCGTAAAGAACCGCAGGTGCGTAACGCGGGTATTCTGAATCAGGTTAAGGCCGCTGTGGTAAAAGAGAATTATCTTGATACCTTGCGCGCGATTGACCGTGAACTGGTGAAAACCGCCGTTTCGGGTGAACGCTTCCAGCAGTGCTTCTTTGAAAACTGCCAGAACAAAGAGATCGAAGCGTTCGTTCGCAACGTTCTCGCCTGATGATCAGCAGGCCGCAATGCACCATTGCGGTCTGTTTTACGTCGCTTTTTCCTGCAATACTGCGCTGCGCGCATGTTTTATCAGCCGTAGCGTGTCCACCATCCCGACCCGGCCAATCAGTGCGATACAGACGAACACCCGTCGAAAGCTCCATCCTGCCTTCTGCGAAGGGGCTTTCAGTCATTCATCTTCCTGCTGCCTGCAAAAATATTTGATAATGACAAACAAATTTTTAAAGTGCTAACTGGCTGATTTATGATTCTGTTTTTAACAAAACTGCTGCATCTCTGTTTTTTGAAGCGTGATTTCCATCACATAAGGCTTGATTTATGTGATGGGGGTCATATTATGTACGCATTGAAACGTAACGCCTGCATAACACATCGCCGGAGTAACAAATGAAACTGCGTAAGATTCTGAAGCACATGTTCGAAACCTATTGCAAAACCTTCAAAGACGTCCCGCCAGGCGCGATGTTCTGATGATAAAAAACCTGCTGAGGCAGGTTTTTTTATGCCCGCAATCCGTTACGTTTGCCCGGCAAAACTACTTTTAGCGGGCAATTCCCGGTACTATGAGGCCCTTTATAAAAGGAGCTTCTTATGTCGCAAAATCTCTCTGTTGACCAGGAATTGGTATCGGACGTTGTAGCCTGCCAACTGGTGATCAAACAAATCCTTGACGTCATCGACGTTATCGCGCCGGTTGAAGTGCGTGAAAAAATGTCTAACCAGCTAAAAACGATTGATTTTACCAACAATGCCGCCGCTGCCGACCCGGTTACGCGCCGTGCAATCCAAAAAGCGATTGCTTTGATTGAGCTGAAGTTCACCCCACAAGGCGAAGCCCACTGATTTATCACCCAACAATATCGCCATCCTGGTGGCTGACTGCCTGGGTTGTGACGAAACAAAGATTTTGAAACGCTGTTTTGATCAACAATACCCTCCGTCTGGTTAACTAACCTTCAACGTGAGGAGTCAGAGATGAAAAAAGTGGCGGTGTTGTTGGCGCCCGGTTTTGAAGAAGCGGAAGCGATAATTACCATTGATATCTTACGCCGCCTGAATATTGAGGTGGAAACGTTGGCCTGTGCAGGATCCCGGGCGGTTGTAAGTTATCACGCGATCCCCATGGTCGCAGACAGCACACTCAGTGAACGTATGGACGCGCTTTACGACGCTGTTGTATTGCCAGGTGGTCCGCAGGGCAGTGTGAATCTTGCCGCCAGTAAAGAGGTGGTGCTTTTTGTTGAGCGCCATGATGCGGCAGGCAAACTGATTTGTCCTATCTGCTCTGCAGCTGCCCGCGTGCTGGGTGGCAATGGTTTACTGAAAGGTCGACGCTATGTGTGCTCAGGCGATCTGTATGAAACCGTGGCGGATGGCGTGTACGTCGATGCATCCGTGGTCGAAGACGGCAATCTGATCAGTGGCAAAGGATTAGGGCTGGCTTTCGATTTTGCTTTTACCGTCGCCGCCCGTTTACTGGGTGACGTAACACCGGCGCGAGATCACGCCGATCATATCTACTATAGCTGGTAATGTTCCTGCCCGGATGAGACCTGCATTCGGGCACAAGGATAAGCTGGCTGACCTTATGGATAATTCTGCTTTTACCTTTTCGATTTGTCCGACAATAACCTCCGTTTTTATGTGCAATATCGCTGAATTTATGTACGGAATTACTGTAATTCAGCGGTGTGATGGCGCTCTCCTATGGAGAATCAATTTCCCGCTAAAACTATTTCCAGCAAAGAGGTCCAGGGATTCATGGATTCTAATGCCTTGTTTTATGAACTTTTAAAGATGCCGATTTTTTATTTTCCCTACATAAAAGAAAGCTGAAGCTGGAGTTTACCATGCACAAATTCACTAAAGCGCTGGCGGCCATCGGTCTGGCTGCCGTTATGTCACAATCCGCTATCGCTGAAACAATGAAGCTGGGTTTTCTGGTGAAACAACCGGAAGAACCCTGGTTCCAGACAGAATGGAAATTCGCTGATAAGGCAGGTAAAGATTTAGGCTTTGAAGTGATTAAAATTGCAGTGCCGGACGGCGAAAAAACGCTGAACGCCATCGATAGCCTCGCAGCCAGCGGTGCGAAAGGGTTTGTTATCTGTACGCCGGATCCAAAACTGGGATCGGCCATTGTCGCTAAAGCGCGCGGATACGATATGAAAGTCATCGCTGTCGATGACCAGTTCGTTAATGCCAAAGGCGAACCGATGACCAGCGTTCCGTTGGTGATGATGGCAGCAAGTGAAATTGGCGCCCGCCAGGGTCAGGAACTCTACAAAGAGATGCAAAAACGCGGCTGGAATGTGAAAGATACCGCCGTTATGGCCATTACCGCGAATGAGCTGGATACCGCGCGCCGTCGCACGACCGGTTCTATGGATGCGTTGAAAAAAGCCGGTTTCCCGGAAAAGCAGATCTACCAGGTCCCCACCAAATCTAACGATATCCCGGGCGCATTCGATGCCGGTAACTCCCTGTTAGTTCAACACCCGGAAGTTAAACACTGGCTGGTACTGGGTATGAACGATAACACCGTTCTTGGCGGGGTACGTGCAACTGAAGGGCAGGGCTTTAAAGCAGCTGATGTGATTGGTATCGGTATTAACGGTGTCGATGCGGTGAGCGAACTGTCGAAAGCGCAGGCCACCGGCTTCTTTGGTTCTCTGCTGCCCAGCCCGGACGTACACGGTTATAAAACCAGTGAGCTGCTGTACAACTGGGTAACCAAAGGCGTTGAGCCTGCGAAATTTACAGCGGTGACAGATGTTGTACTGATCACCCGCGATAACTTCAAAGAAGAGCTGGCGAAAAAAGGACTGTAATTCTCTGTTGGTTGTGCTCCCCGCGTTGGCGGGGAGCCAGACGTACAATGAACTGCTTTACGGAGACGGTATGCAACAGTCTACCCCTTATCTCTCTTTTCGCGGCATCGGCAAGACATTTCCCGGTGTGAAAGCGCTCAGTGAGATCAGTTTTGATTGCCACGCCGGGCAAGTCCATGCCCTGATGGGTGAAAACGGCGCAGGCAAATCGACACTTTTAAAAATTCTTAGCGGCAACTATGCGCCGACCACCGGAACCTTGGTGATCAAAGGTGAAGAGGTCTCTTTTGCCGATACTACGGCAGCACTGAACGCCGGGGTGGCGATTATTTACCAGGAATTGCACCTGGTACCTGAAATGACCGTTGCCGAGAATATCTATCTCGGACAACTACCCCATAAAGGCGGCATCGTAAATCGTTCGCTGCTGAATTACGAAGCGGGTTTGCAGCTTCAACACCTGGGTCTGGATATCGACCCGCAAACGCCGCTGAAATATCTCTCTATTGGGCAGTGGCAAATGGTGGAGATTGCCAAGGCGCTGGCGCGCAATGCCAAAATTATCGCTTTTGACGAACCCACCAGTTCGCTGTCGGCGCGCGAAATCGACAACCTGTTCCGCGTGATCCGCGAACTGCGCAAAGAAGGACGAGTGATCCTGTATGTTTCGCACCGCATGGAAGAAATTTTCGCTCTGAGCGACGCGATTACCGTCTTTAAAGATGGCCGCTATGTGCGCACCTTTACCGATATGCAGCAGGTCAACCATGACCAACTGGTGCAGGCGATGGTCGGGCGCGATCTGGGGGATATTTACGGCTGGCAGCCGCGAGAATATGGCGAGGAACGCCTGCGTCTCGAACAGGTCAAAGCGCCGGGTGTCCGGACGCCGATTAGCCTGAGCGTACGCAGCGGTGAAATCGTCGGCCTGTTCGGGCTGGTAGGTGCCGGGCGCAGCGAGCTGATGAAAGGCTTGTTTGGCGGAACACGCATCACGGAAGGGCGCGTGTTCATTGATGGTGAGGCAGTGAATATTCAGAAACCGGCACATGCCATCCATGCCGGTATGATGCTGTGCCCGGAAGATCGCAAAGCGGAGGGCATCATCCCGGTTCATTCGGTGCAGGAAAACATCAATATCAGTGCCCGCCGCAAATATATCCGCGCCGGTTGCCTGATCGATAATGGCTGGGAAAGCCAGAACGCCGAGCACCATATTCGTTCGCTCAACATCAAAACACCGAGTGCGAATCAGCTGATTATGAATCTTTCCGGCGGAAACCAGCAGAAAGCCATTTTGGGCCGTTGGCTCTCCGAAGAGATGAAAGTGATTTTGCTGGATGAGCCAACCCGCGGCATTGATGTCGGGGCAAAACATGAAATCTATAACGTGATTTATGCGCTGGCGTCCCGGGGGGTTGCGGTGTTGTTCGCCTCAAGCGATCTGCCGGAGGTGCTGGGCGTTGCCGACCGCATTGTTGTCATGCGGGAAGGCGAAATCGCCGGTGAGCTGTTACACGGTCAGGGCGATGAACAGCAGGCGCTGAGCCTCGCGATGCCTAAAGTTAGTCAGGCTGTCGCCTGAGTGAGGAGAAAATGATGTCATCTTTAACTACGTCCCGCGCAACAAAGTCGACTTTCAGTTTCGGTCGTATCTGGGATCAGTTTGGCATGCTGGTGGTTTTCGCCGTGCTGTTTATTGGCTGCGCCGTTTTTGTGCCGAACTTTGCCACTTTCGTCAATATGAAAGGGCTGGGGCTGGCCATTTCCATGTCGGGCATGGTCGCCTGCGGTATGTTATTTTGCCTGGCTTCCGGCGATTTTGACCTCTCTGTCGCCTCCGTTATTGCCTGTGCTGGTGTCACCACGGCAGTGGTCATTAACATGACAGAAAGCCTGTGGATTGGCGTCTTTGCGGGTTTGCTGCTTGGCATCATCAGCGGGTTAATCAACGGATTTGTGATTGCACGTTTAAAAATTAACGCCCTGATCACGACGCTTGCCACCATGCAAATTGTGCGCGGGCTGGCCTATATTATCTCTGATGGTAAAGCGGTGGGCATTGAAGACGAACGCTTCTTCACGCTGGGCTATGCCAACTGGCTTGGATTGCCTGCGCCTATCTGGTTGACCGTTGGATGCCTGATTATTTTTGGTTTCCTGCTGAACAAGACCACCTTTGGTCGTAATACCCTGGCGATAGGCGGTAATGAAGAGGCTGCACGACTGGCCGGGGTGCCGGTCGTCAGAACCAAAATTATCATCTTTGTGCTGTCTGGTCTGGTATCGGCAGCAGCGGGGATTATCCTTGCCTCGCGCATGACCAGCGGCCAGCCAATGACCTCAATAGGCTATGAACTGATCGTGATTTCAGCCTGCGTGCTGGGGGGCGTGTCTCTGAAAGGGGGGATTGGTAAAATTTCTTACGTGGTAGCGGGGATTTTGATCCTCGGCACCGTGGAAAATGCCATGAACCTGCTGAATATTTCGCCGTTCTCGCAATATGTGGTGCGTGGTTTGATTCTGCTGGCGGCTGTTATTTTCGACCGCTACAAACAAAAAGCCAAACGTACCGTTTGATACATCCCGCAGAAATTCCCGACACAAACTTTTAGTTTACGTCCACTCCTTACCAGCCGCTAATCCGGCTGGTAAGTCATGCTTAAAATGGCGAGCAGCGTCACACTGTCTATACTTACATGGCTAATGAAAATGAGATGTTTTTGAAAAAAGACGCTCATCATAACTGTAAGGAGGAAACCAGGGTGGAAGACGCATTATCTGTACCGCCTCTCTTTTCCGGTAATTTTGCCTTTTTTTTCGATTTGGATGGCACCCTCGCGGGCATTAAACCGCATCCGGACGATGTCTGTGTCCCGGATGATGTGCTGGCGAGACTTGCATTGCTTGCAGAGATGAACGACGGTGCGCTGGCGTTGATTTCAGGGCGTTCAATTGCCGAGCTGGAAAGGCTCGCCAGACCGTACAACTTCCCCCTCGCCGGGGTGCATGGGGCGGAACGCCGCGATATCAATGGTCAAACCGAACGGGTGACGTTACCAGAAAATGTATTGCTGCCGCTGGAACGTGAGCTCCGGCAGGGGGTATCAACGCTGGGTGGCGTTGAATTGGAAGCCAAAGGGATGGCGTTTGCTCTGCATTACCGCCAGGCGCCGCAGCATGAGGATGCGGTGTTTGCTCTGGCAAAAAAAATGGTCACACGCTTCCCGCAGTTGGCTATGCAACCGGGAAAATGCGTAGTGGAGCTGAAACCGTCCGGTATTCATAAAGGCGCGGCGATTGAGGCTTTTTTAAAAACTCCTCCGTTTAGCGGCAGAAAACCTGTGTTTGTCGGGGACGATCTTACCGATGAGCATGGTTTCATTGTCGTTAACCGGCTGGGAGGCGTGTCGATTAAAGTCGGTGCCGGGGCAACCCAGGCAAAATGGCGGCTGGGAAGCGTCAGCGACGTGCACCAGTGGCTTGAACGTATTGCCGACTATCAACAACAAGAACAACGGGCGCTAACAAACAGGAGAGATGACTATGAGTCGCTTAGTCGTAGTATCTAATCGTATTGCACCGCCTGATAATAAAAAAGCCAGCGCTGGCGGGCTGGCTGTAGGGATTCTGGGCGCATTAAAAGCAACCGGTGGATTGTGGTTTGGCTGGAGCGGTGAGATTGGTGATGAGGACCAGCCGTTAAATAAGGTCACCAAGGGCAATATTACCTGGGCCTCTTTTAACCTCAGTGAAGCGCATTACGAGCAATATTATTCGCAGTTTTCCAACGCCGTATTGTGGCCTGCTTTTCATTACCGCCTGGATTTGGTGAATTACCAGCGCGAATCCTGGGAAGGGTATCAGGAGGTGAACGCCCTGTTAGCGGACAAGCTTCTGCCATTGCTGAAGCCAGATGATATTCTGTGGATCCACGACTACCATCTGTTGCCTTTCGCCAGCGAATTACGGCAGCGTGGGGTTAATAACCAGATTGGTTTTTTCCTGCATATTCCATTCCCGACGCCGGAAATCTTCAACGCTTTGCCACCGCATGCGGAATTGCTGGAGCAGATGTGTGATTACGATCTTATTGGCTTCCAGACCGAAAGCGACAGACTGGCGTTTCTTGACAGCCTGTCGGTTCAGACCCGTCTTACTACGCGCAGTGGTAAAAACCATGTAGCGTGGGGGAAAAATTTCCGTACCGAAGTTTACCCGATTGGAATTGAGCCAAAAGAGATTGCACAGCAGGCCGCCGGGCCATTGCCAACAAAGCTGGCGCAACTGAAGAACGAACTTAAAAATGTGAAGAATATCTTTTCGGTAGAACGTCTGGATTACTCCAAAGGGCTGCCGGAGCGTTTCCTTGCCTATGAAACGCTGCTGGAGAAGTATCCTCAGCATCACGGCAAAATCCGTTATACGCAGATTGCACCTACCTCACGGGGGGAAGTGCAGGCGTATCAGGATATTCGTCATCAGCTGGAAACCGAGGCCGGGCGCATTAACGGCAAATACGGGCAGCTTGGCTGGACGCCGCTCTATTACCTGAATCAGCATTTTGACCGTAAGGTGCTGATGAAAGTGTTCCGATATGCGGAAGTCGGACTGGTAACCCCCCTGCGAGATGGCATGAATCTGGTGGCGAAGGAGTATGTTGCGGCTCAGGATCCTGCCAATCCGGGGGTACTTATCCTGTCGCAATTTGCCGGCGCGGCAAATGAGCTGACCTCTGCGTTGATAGTAAACCCCTATGACAGGGATGATGTGGCCGCAGCGATGGATAGAGCGCTCAGAATGCCGCTTGCTGAGCGTATTTCACGCCATGCGGAGATGCTGGAGATCATCAAAGAGAATGATATAGACCACTGGCAACAGAGGTTTATTAGCGATTTAAAGCGCGTCACGCCACGTAGCACCCAAAGCCAGCTACAAAATAAAGTGGCGACCTTTCCTAAGCTGGCGTAACGACAAAGGCTCCCGTAAGGGCGGGGGCCTGCTACTTCGTTAATGCCACCAATAACACATCGACCTCGCTGGTGCTGACAATGCTCTTCGCGGAACAGGCGGCACGCGAGAAAAACGTCTGGTTATGGTTCCCGCACAACACTAAATCGACAGCCTGCTTGCGGCAGGTATGCAGAATATGTTCGCTTAGTTCACCTGAGGCAATGATCACGCGTTCGATTGGATAACCCGCGCTGCTAACAAGTTCATCCATAAATTGTTGTGTCTCTTCCTGTATGACTTCGCGCACGTTTTCCATCATTGGTGCCGCGAGTTGATTATACAGTTCAGGATCGGCTGCAAGGGTAATGAGGGTGATGCGGGCGTTGAAAGGACGGGCGATATCGATAGCTTTTGCCAGCAATTGCCGGCTTTCTGGCGTGACCGCCACCGCGACCAGAAGATGAGCATAAGACATGTCTCTCTCCCCGATTTGAATCAAATTTTTCTCACCATTACTCCCTTTCTGCAGGCAGTGCAACCCGGAAATATTGCTGCGATGTGAAGGTTATCATAAATATTCATTAATTATTCTTACGTAACGGCATGGTCGCGGTTTGAGCGGGTTAATCGAATTTAAAATCTTATCTAAAATTAAGAGAATTTCAGATCAAATTGTTAAATTATTGATAGCAATGACTAAGTGTTTCTGAATGATAACGTAGCTGTATTATGTAGCCACACTTAAAAGGTAATCTATTGTTTTTTATTGCTTTTTGTTTTTGTGTCTTTTGTAGATACATTTGTCTGGATGTAAATGACGCAGCAGGGTAAACCTCCGACCAGTCAACAATGTTTAGGCTCAGGGTTGCATGAGTATTCGTGAGAAAGGAATAGAAAAGGTGCTCAATCGGCCAAAAAAACATCAAATATGAAGCGTGACTGATAGATTTATTGCCCAGAATCACTTAAATTATGTGATCTGGATCACAAAAATTTCAAAATTTCACACGAGTCAGATTGTATGTGGCATCACCTACGAGTACAGTTGCGTCGAATTAGGAAAAATCTTAGTTCTTTGTAAGAAATGATTAAGAACTTAGCAGGGCATAAACATTTGAGCGAAGCGCCCATGCACATGCGATCCTAAGTCAGTTATGCATTTAGCCTTTCTTTTTTTATACCGGGTTTTTTCCCGGCGACATCACGGGGTGCGGCTCAGCCGCATAAGATACAAGTTGGTTATTCGGGATGGGAAAAATGCATACATCCGAGTTGCTGAAACATGTTTACGACATCAACCTGTCGTATTTACTCCTTGCTCAGCGTTTGATTAGCCAGGACAAAGCGTCCGCAATGTTCCGTCTTGGCATTAACGAAGAAATGGCTACCACACTGGGTGAGTTAACCCTTCCGCAAATGGTTAAACTGGCTGAAACTAACCAGCTGATCTGCCAGTTCCGTTTTGACAATCACCAGACTATTACTCGTCTGACCCAGGAATCACGCGTGGATGACTTACAGCAAGTCCACACCGGGATTTTACTTTCCACTCGCCTGCTTAATGAGTCTTCTCAGACCGGCGACGCGGCCAGAAAGAAAAGGGCGTAAAGATGAGCGAAAAAAGCATTGTTCAGGAAGCCCGCGACATCCAGTTAGCAATGGAACTGATCACGCTGGGCGCACGTTTGCAAATGCTGGAAAGTGAGACGCAACTGAGCCGTGGGCGTCTCATTAAACTCTATAAAGAGTTGCGTGGTAGTCCGCCGCCAAAAGGTATGCTGCCATTTTCCACTGACTGGTTCATGACCTGGGAGCAGAATATCCATGCATCCATGTTCTGTAACGCCTGGCAATTTTTACTGAAAACAGGCTTGTGCAGCGGTGTTGATGCGGTCATCAAAGCATACCGACTCTATCTCGAACAATGCCCTCAAGCTGAGGAAGGACCACTGTTGGCGCTGACCCGCGCCTGGACGCTGGTTCGTTTCGTGGAAAGCGGAATGCTGGAGTTGTCTCGCTGTAATTGCTGCGGTGGTAATTTTATTACGCATGCACACCAGCCGGTTGGTAGTTTCGCCTGCAGTTTATGCCAGCCGCCGTCTCGCGCGGTAAAAAGACGTAAACTTTCCCGCGATGCTGCCGATATTATTCCACAACTGCTGGATGAACAGATCGATCAGGCTGTTTGACCGAATCAGGTGGAAAACACTCCAGCAGCGGTGCAGTAATGCCGCTGCTTTTTTTTGCCTCCGATTCGTTAACCCTCTGAAATGTTTATCCCTAGCCTTAGTCATTAGCAGAAGGATGATGTCGTGCTTATCGTATTAGGTTACCTGGTTGTTCTTGGCGCAGTCTTAGGCGGTTACATGATGACCGGCGGGCACCTTGGAGCACTGTATCAGCCGTCGGAACTGATCATCATCGGTGGTGCGGGTGTTGGTGCGTTTATCGTTGGTAACAATGGTAAAGCCATCAAAGGAACGATGAAAGCATTGCCTTTGTTATTTCGCCGTTCGAAATACACCAAAAGCATGTATATGGACTTGCTGGCGCTGCTCTATCGCCTGATGGCGAAATCACGTCAACAGGGTATGTTCTCTCTGGAGCGTGATATTGAAAACCCCAAAGAGAGCGAGATTTTTGCCAGTTATCCACGGATTCTCGCGGACGCAACCATGCTTGAATTTATCGTGGATTACCTGCGACTCATCATCAGCGGCAACATGAACACCTTCGAAATTGAAGCGCTGATGGATGAAGAGATCGAAACACACGAAAGCGAAGCCGAAGTTCCGGCGAATGCGCTGGCGGCGGTAGGGGATTCTCTCCCGGCATTCGGTATCGTCGCGGCGGTAATGGGCGTGGTACACGCACTGGCGTCGGCGGATCGTCCGGCAGCTGAGCTGGGGGCGTTGATTGCTCACGCGATGGTGGGGACGTTTCTCGGTATTCTGCTGGCGTACGGTTTTATCTCTCCGCTGGCCAGTGTACTGCGCCAGAAGAGCGCTGAAACTGCCAAGATGATGCAGTGCGTGAAGATCACATTGCTGTCGAACCTTAACGGTTACGCACCGCCAATTGCGGTTGAGTTTGGTCGTAAAACGCTGTACTCCAGTGAACGTCCGTCGTTTGTTGAACTGGATGAACACGTGCGTGCGGTGAGAAACCCTAACCAACAGACGACGACTGAGGACGCATGAAAAATCAGTCCCATCCAATCGTTGTTGTAAAACGAAAAAAACATAAAGGCCACGGCGGCGGCAGTCACGGTTCCTGGAAGATAGCCTATGCCGACTTTATGACGGCGATGATGGCGTTCTTCCTGGTGATGTGGTTGATCTCCATCTCCAGCCCGAAAGAACTCATCCAGATTGCGGAATATTTCCGCACGCCGCTGGCAACTGCGGTCACGGGTGGGCCGAGAATTTCTAATAGCGACAGTCCGATTCCGGGCGGTGGCGATGACTACACACAGCAAAAGGGCGAAATACAAAAACAGCCCAACATTGATGATTTGAAAAAACGCATGGAGCAATCGCGCCTGAGTAAATTGCGCGGTGATCTGGACCAGTTAATTGAAGCCGATCCCAAACTGCGTGCGTTACGTCCGCATCTGAAAATCGACCTGGTACAGGAAGGGCTACGCATTCAGATTATCGACAGCCAGAACCGGCCGATGTTTAAGACCGGCAGTGCGGAGGTTGAGCCCTATATGCGTGATATTTTACGGGCGATTGCGCCAATACTAAATGGGATCCCCAACAGGATCAGCCTGTCGGGCCATACCGATGATTTCCCTTACGCTAATGGCGAGAAAGGGTACAGCAACTGGGAGCTTTCCGCCGACCGCGCCAACGCGTCGCGCCGTGAGCTGGTTGCCGGAGGGCTGGACAATGGCAAGATCCTCAGGGTGGTCGGCATGGCAGCAACAATGCGCATGGCTGACGCAGGTCCGGATGAAGCAATCAACCGCCGAATTAGTCTTTTGGTTCTTAATAAGCAAGCAGAACAGGCCATTCTGCATGAAAACGCCGAAAGTCAGAATGCGCCAGTAAGCGCGATTACACAGCCAGAGGTAGCGGGTGCAACCGCGCCAGCGTCTCCGGCAGCAGTTTCCACATCGCCACAAGCCGAACCGAGGTGATAGCGTGAGCATGGATATTAGCGATTTTTATCAGACATTTTTTGATGAAGCTGACGAGTTGTTGGCCGATATGGAACAACACTTGTTGGATTTGGTGCCTGAAGCACCGGATTCAGAACAGCTCAACGCCATCTTTCGTGCTGCGCACTCAATAAAAGGTGGTGCTGGCACATTTGGCTTCACCATCTTGCAGGAAACCACCCATTTAATGGAAAACCTGCTTGATGAGGCGCGGCGTGGAGAGATGCAGCTCAACACCGATATTATCAACCTGTTTTTGGAAACCAAAGATATTATGCAGGAACAGCTCGACGCCTATAAAAGCTCGCAAGAGCCAGATGCCGCCAGCTTTGAATACATCTGCAATGCTCTGCGCCAGCTGGCGTTGGAAGCAAAAGGAGAGGTTGTTCCCGCCGCTGCGAGCGCCGCGAAACTCTCCGTTGTTGATGCTGCTGCACCGGAATCTGAAACCACAGCCGCGCCGGCCGCTGAAAGCGACGGTAAACTGCGTATTGTTCTGTCTCGCCTGAAAGAGAGCGAAATTGGATTGCTGGAAGAGGAACTGAGCAATCTGGGTACGCTCAGCGATGTCGTGAAGGGCACTGATACCCTGAGTGTGACGCTCGATAGCGGGGTTGGCGAAGACGATATCATTGCGGTGCTGTGCTTTGTGATTGAAGCCGACCAAATCGCCTTTGAAAAATCCGCGGCGGCATCTGCGCCTGCTGCAGCCGAAACGGCGGCAGCTGCTACTGCTACTGCGGCTGCCGACAACGCTGCAGAAGCGACGTCGCAAGCAGTTGTGCCAGTAGTGAAACCTGCTGCGGCGCCTGCGTTGAAAGCGGTGGCGAAAGAGCAACCGGCTGGTCGTGAAAAACCCGCTGCTCGCGCCAGCGAATCCACCAGTATTCGTGTTGCCGTTGAGAAAGTAGACCAACTGATTAACCTGGTGGGTGAGCTGGTTATTACCCAGTCAATGTTGGCACAGCGTTCCAACGAGCTGGATCCGGTCACCCATGGCGATCTGATCACCAGTATGAGTCAGCTTCAGCGCAACGCTCGCGACCTGCAGGAATCGGTAATGTCCATCCGTATGATGCCGATGGAGTATGTCTTCAGCCGTTTCCCTCGCCTGGTTCGCGACCTCGCCAGTAAGCTGGATAAACAGGTTGAGCTGACCCTGCAGGGGAGTTCAACCGAACTGGATAAGAGCCTGATCGAGCGTATTATTGATCCGTTAACTCACCTGGTGCGTAACAGCCTCGACCACGGGATTGAGTCTCCGCAGAAACGCGTTGAAGCTGGCAAATCTCCGGTGGGCAACCTGATCCTCTCGGCGGAACACCAGGGCGGGAACATCTGCATTGAAGTGACGGACGATGGTGCAGGTCTGAATCGTGAACGTATCCTGGCGAAGGCAATTTCTCAGGGCATGGCAGTTCATGACAATATGACCGATGAAGAGGTGGGGATGCTGATTTTTGCACCTGGCTTCTCTACCGCAGAACAGGTGACTGACGTTTCCGGTCGCGGTGTCGGCATGGACGTGGTGAAACGTAACATCCAGGAAATGGGTGGTCACGTTGAGATCAAGTCTAAACAAGGTTCTGGCACAACAATTCGTATTCTGCTGCCGCTGACGCTGGCGATCCTCGACGGGATGTCAGTGAAAGTGAACGACGAAGTCTTCATTCTGCCGCTGAACGCAGTAATGGAATCTTTGCAGCCGCGTGAAGAAGATCTGCATCCGCTCGCGGGTGGGGAACGTGTACTGGAAGTGCGCGGTGAGTATCTGCCGCTGGTAGAACTGTGGAAAGTGTTTGACGTCATGGGCGCGAAAACCGAAGCCACGCAAGGTATCGTCGTGATTCTGCAGAGTGCTGGTCGTCGTTATGCACTGCTGGTTGATCAACTGATTGGTCAGCACCAGGTGGTGGTTAAAAACCTGGAAAGTAACTATCGCAAAGTGCCGGGGATTTCTGCGGCCACCATCCTTGGGGATGGTAGTGTCGCGCTGATCGTCGACGTATCGGCGCTGCAGGGATTAAATCGTGAACATCGTATGGCGCACACAGCTGCCTGATTTCGTTAAAAAGGTATAAAACATGACCGGTATGAGTAATGTAGCAAAACTGGCGGGCGAGCCATCAGGTCAGGAATTCCTGGTATTCACTCTGGGCGATGAAGAATACGGTATCGATATTCTCAAAGTGCAGGAAATTCGTGGCTATGATCAGGTGACGCGTATCGCCAATACCCCCGACTTTATTAAAGGTGTCACCAACTTGCGTGGTGTGATTGTGCCGATTGTCGACTTGCGCGTGAAGTTTAGCCAGGGCGACGTTGAGTATGATGACAACACCGTGGTTATCGTGCTGAATTTCGGCCAGCGTGTGGTGGGGATTGTGGTCGATGGCGTATCTGATGTGCTCTCTCTGGCATCCGATCAGATTCGCCCGGCACCGGAATTCGCCGTTACCCTGTCTACCGAATACCTTACGGGCCTGGGCGCGCTCGGCGACCGTATGCTGATTTTGGTGAACATCGAAAAACTGCTCAACAGCGATGAAATGGCGCTGTTGGACATCGCTGCGACCCATGTAGCGTAATTATTCGGGCGGGTAACATCCGTTACCCGCCCTTATTTTGTCTTCGCTTAACGTCTTTCCTTAAATATATCCTGTAGCCAAAATGGAATCCGGATAAATATTTCCCCGGAACGCTTTAAATGCAGAAGTCCTTTGCATAAGGCCCTGTGGATGGTATTTCAATAATCCATGACCGTTATTAATGGTTACACCACCATCAATACGGCGGACATAAATGTTGGCAGCGCTTCGCCGGTACACCATTTTCACTCTATTACTGTGACCCGCAAAGGCAGTAGCGATACGGTTGGTATCAATGATGAAGGTCACGCCAGCGGGGGAGTATGCAATAGGATCAGTGGCAGCAACTGCCGGAGTTATGAGATCGATAAAGCGGCACATCCGCCGGGATCCGATAGTGATACATTAACTGTGGATATTGTGTTTTAAGTCGCAATTTAATTCCCTTTCGCAAATGTAAAGTTCCCTGGCTGCATGCCGATAACACCGTTAAGAACTTATCAAGAAGGTGTTGCATGTTGAACCGTATCCGCGTCGTTACAATGCTTATGAGCGTGCTGGTGGTGTTTGCACTGTTGCAGCTCGTCTCTGGCGGTCTTTTTTTCTCGTCACTTAAGCAAAACCAGCAAAGCTTCGCAGTCTCTAATGATCTGCGTATGCAACAAACTGAGCTGGGTAAAGCCTGGGAGTTAATGCTGCAAACCCGCATTAACCTGAGTCGCTCTTCTGCACGTATGCTGCTCGATCCGGGCAACCAGCAGAGCAGTGCGAAAACCGATCTGCTGAACAGTGCAAAAAACTCACTGGCAGACGCCGCAAAACATTACGACGCCTTCCGTGCACTGCCTTCACTGCCGGAAATGGATGCCGCGCGCCAGAATCTGGATGAAAAATACCGCACCTATAACGCCGCCCTCAGTGAGCTGGTGCAGTTCCTTGAAAGCGGCAATATCAACGGCTTTATGGCGCAACCCACTCAGGGAATGCAAAACGCCCTTGGCGATGCGATGACCAAATATGCCGGGTTGAGTGAAAACTTGTATCGCAACGCCTGGGAACAGAGCGTCAGTGACTATACTTTTGCCAAATGGCAGATGGCGATCCTCGCGCTGGCGCTGGTGGTCGTGCTGGCGGCAGTCTGGTATGGCATTCGTCGCATTCTTCTTACGCCGTTATCGGCTGTTATCCGCCATATTCGTGAAATCGCCAGCGGTAACCTGACGCATACGCTGACCATTGCCGGTCGTAGTGAAATGACCGAACTGGCACAAAGCGTTGATCATATGCAAAACGCGTTGATCGAAACGGTCACCAACGTTCGCCAGGGGTCAGATGCGATTTATGCCGGCACCAGCGAAATAGCCGCCGGGAACAACGATCTTTCCTCCCGTACTGAAGAGCAGGCCTCCGCCCTGGAACAAACCGCCGCCAGTATGGAAGAGTTAACCGCCACGGTGAAACAGAACGCCGACAACGCGCGTCAGGCTTCTCAACTGGCGCAAAGCGCCTCGGAAACGGCCGCACGTGGCGGCAAAGTGGTGGACAGTGTTGTGAAAACAATGCACGACATCGCAGCCAGTTCACAGAAAATCGCCGATATTATTAGCGTCATCGACGGCATCGCGTTCCAGACCAATATCCTTGCGTTAAACGCAGCGGTAGAAGCCGCGCGTGCAGGTGAACAGGGGCGTGGTTTTGCGGTGGTGGCGGGTGAAGTACGCAATCTCGCCAGCCGTAGCGCCCAGGCGGCAAAAGAAATTAAAGCTTTGATTGAAGATTCTGTCTCCCGTGTCGATACCGGATCTGTACTGGTTGGCAGTGCAGGGGAAACCATGTCGGACATTGTTAACGCGGTTACGCGGGTGAACGACATCATGGGTGAAATTGCATCGGCGTCTGATGAACAGAGCCGTGGCATCGACCAGGTTGCACTGGCGGTATCCGAAATGGATCGCGTCACACAGCAGAACGCGTCGCTGGTGCAACAATCGGCAGCTGCGGCCGCCGCCCTTGAAGAACAAGCCAGTTTACTGACGATGGCGGTATCGGCCTTCCGCCTCTCAGCAGTATCCGGCACTCCGGCGCAACGCGCTTCTACACCGGCGGCACAGACCCCGGCGAGAAACCGCCCGCAAACAGCCGGGCAAGAAGAAAATTGGGAGACTTTTTAACCCTTTTTTTGCGGATAGTTTGCCGCTTGAAGACTTAACATCACAGCGAAGTACGCGGGCCGGTTATCTGGCCTGCGTAACGACAAGGAGCATCAGTTGATCTGTCGTGATAATAACCTGTCGTCATATTTTATGACTGTAATGACGGCGGTTTTAAAGATTAAAGAGTGGGTCGAAAGACCTCAAGCGGCACCGCCCAACGCTGTGCCTGTTGAATACTGAACCTAGTTGAGAAGGCGCTATGACATCATCTATGCCCAGCGGGCAGACGTCATCAATATTACAGCAGATGACACAACGCCTGGCGCTGTCCGACGCGCACTTTCGTCGGATATGTCAATTGATTTACCAGCGTGCGGGGATTGTTCTCGCAGATCACAAACGCGACATGGTTTACAACCGACTTGTCCGTCGTTTGCGTTCGCTAGGATTAGATGATTTTGGTCGTTATCTGAGCATGCTGGAAGCGAACCAGAACAGCGCAGAGTGGCAGGCATTTATTAATTCGCTCACCACTAACCTCACCGCCTTCTTCCGGGAAGGGCATCACTTTCCTGTGTTGGCGGAACATGCGCGTAAGCGTACCGGTGAATACCGGGTCTGGAGCGCGGCGGCGTCAACGGGAGAAGAGCCTTACTCGCTGGCCATCACGCTTGCTGATGCTTTGGGTATGGCACCCGGGCGCTGGAAAGTGTTTGCCAGCGATATCGATACCGAAGTGCTGCAAAAAGCGCGTGCCGGTGTGTATCGCCAGGATGAACTGAAGACGCTATCACCCCAGCAAATGCAACGCTATTTCATGCGTGGCACAGGTCCCCATGCCGGGTTGGTGCGTGTCCGGCAGGAACTGGCGAACTACGTTGATTTCACCACGGTGAATTTGCTGGATAAGCAATACAACGTACCGGGGCCGTTTGACGCTATTTTTTGCCGTAACGTTATGATTTATTTTGATAAAACGACGCAACAGGACATTCTGCATCGTTTCGCTCCGCTGCTTAAGCCGGACGGATTATTGTTTGCCGGGCATTCGGAGAACTTCAGCAACCTCGTGCGTGAGTTTACCCTGCGTGGGCAAACCGTTTATGCGCTGAGTAAGGATAAAGCATGAGTAAAATCAGGGTATTGTCCGTCGATGATTCCGCATTGATGCGCCAGATCATGACAGAAATAATCAATAGCCACAGTGATATGGAAATGGTTGCGACGGCGCCAGACCCGTTAGTCGCCCGGGATTTAATCAAAAAATTTAACCCGGATGTTTTAACGCTGGATGTGGAAATGCCGCGTATGGACGGACTGGATTTCCTTGAGAAATTAATGCGCTTGCGCCCGATGCCTGTTGTGATGGTCTCGTCTCTGACGGGAAAAGGATCAGAAGTGACGCTGCGTGCGCTGGAACTGGGTGCGATTGACTTCGTTACCAAACCTCAGATTGGCATTCGTGAAGGGATGCTGGCCTACAGCGAAATGATCGCTGAGAAGGTGCGGACAGCTTCACGCGCACGTCTGTCGGCGCATAAACCGATGGCGGTGCCGGCCACATTGAAAGCCGGACCGTTGCTCAGTTCGGAAAAACTGTTGGTAATTGGCGCGTCAACCGGAGGAACAGAGGCAATTAGGCATGTACTCCAGCCATTGCCTCTCTCAAGTCCTGGTATTCTTATCACTCAGCACATGCCGCCGGGCTTTACCCGCTCATTTGCTGAGCGTTTGAATAAACTGTGCCAGATTAGCGTAAAAGAAGCCGAAGATGGTGAGCGCGTATTGCCAGGGCATGCCTACATCGCCCCCGGCGATCGGCATATGGAACTGGCGCGCAGTGGGGCAAACTATCAAATTAAGATCCATGACGGACCGCCGGTGAATCGGCACCGTCCGGCTGTGGATGTGCTGTTTCATTCGGTGGCGAAATATGCGGGGCGCAACGCCGTGGGTGTGATTCTCACGGGGATGGGCAACGATGGCGCAGCCGGAATGTTAGCGATGCACCAGGCAGGCGCCTGGACCATCGCACAAAACGAAGCAAGTTGTGTGGTGTTCGGCATGCCGCGTGAGGCCATCAATATGGGTGGCGTCAGCGAAGTGGTCGATCTTAGCCAGGTAAGCCAGCAGATGCTGGCGAAAATCAGTGCCGGACAGGCAATACGTATTTGAACTAGGAGTAAAAATTTATGGCGGATAAAGAGCTCAGATTTCTGGTTGTGGATGACTTCTCCACGATGCGTCGAATCGTACGCAACCTGTTAAAAGAGCTGGGGTTCAACAACGTCGAAGAAGCCGAAGACGGCGTTGACGCGCTGAATAAACTCCAGGCCGGCGGCTTTGGATTTGTCATCTCTGACTGGAACATGCCGAACATGGACGGTCTGGAGTTGCTGAAAACCATCCGTGCGGACAGCAACATGGCCTCCATGCCGGTACTGATGGTTACGGCCGAAGCGAAAAAAGAGAACATTATCGCTGCAGCGCAGGCGGGTGCCAGCGGATACGTGGTGAAACCGTTTACGGCAGCAACCCTGGAAGAGAAGCTCGGCAAGATCTTCGAGAAACTTGGCATGTGAGGACTGGATAAATGATTCAACCTTCGATTAAACCAGTGGAAGAACATTCACCCAGCGATATTATTGCCCGGATCGGCAGTCTGACTCGCATGCTGCGCGACAGCTTGCGCGAATTGGGTCTGGACCAGGCGATTGCTGAAGCAGCGGAAGCAATTCCCGATGCCCGTGATCGTTTGGACTACGTAGTACAAATGACCGCGCAAGCGGCAGAACGTGCGCTCAACAGCGTTGAAGCTTCTCAGCCGCATCAGGATGAGATGGAACGTGGCGCGAAAGACCTGAGCAAACGTTGGGACGCGTGGTTTGAAAACCCCATCGAGCTGGCCGACGCCCGTGAACTGGTGACCGATACCCGTAAGTATCTCGGTGAAGTCCCCGGGCATACCAGCTTCACCAACGCGCAGTTGATGGACATCATGATGGCGCAGGATTTCCAGGACCTTACCGGTCAGGTTATCAAACGCATGATGGATGTGGTTCAGGAGATCGAACGTCAGTTGCTGATGGTTCTGCTGGAAAACATCCCGGATCAGAGCGCGCGTCCGAAACGCGAAAACGACAGCCTGCTCAACGGGCCGCAACTCGACGCCACCAAAGCGGGTGTTGTGGCGAGTCAGGATCAGGTGGACGATTTGCTGGACAGCCTCGGATTCTGATTCGCGCATAATCCTTCATGAGTGCGTGAGTTGTGGCGCAAAGGATTTTCTGTCGATTAGCTGAAAATGGCGCAATTCTATTGGGTGGGAAGGGTGAAACCTTCCCACTTTTTTATGAAAGATACAACGCGAATGTTGCACCCAGATTAGCCAGCGCATGTAGGATTACGGGCACAATCAGTCCGCCGGTACCGATGCGTACCACACACATTACCGCAGAGAAACTGAACAGATAGACAAAATTGACGGGTGTCTGATATTGCATATGAATAGCGGCAAACAGAGCCGAGACCAACACAATACCCAGTTGTTGCGGTATTTTCCCCCATCCCAAAAAAGCATTGAGTAAAAAACCGCGAAAGATAATCTCTTCACTCACAGGTGCAGCCAAACAGGCCGTTACCACCCATGTCCAGCGAACAAATCCCGAATAGCTGTGAAGTGACTCGAGCCACGGTTCCGGTTGCGAGAAGAACGTCTCCAGAAAGAATAACGTGAGCAGACCCAATAGGGGGACTGCAACGTTTCGTAACGTGACAGAACCCAATGGCAGTAACTTATATTGACGGTGGTAGTAACGCCAGAGTAGCAACGCACATGGCAGTAGCAGAGCGCAGTGAAGAAAGGAGTCAGCCATGCCCACACGATATAGCGCCGGGTAGCCAGGAATAAAAATAGCGAAATAGAACAGGCAGTAATAAATAACAAATGCTGCAATGCACATGGAACTGTGCGTAATTCTGTCAAACTGGCCGTGCATAAGTACGGTACATCCCTGATAAATAAAAAGAGGGACAGTATAAAGGATAGTGATAGCGTTCCTGTTAAGAGCGCAATAATCAGAAGATACAGAGAGGAGATTTTTTTTAGTCAGGATCTTAGGCTGTCTGTTCGGGTTTGGTCCTCGTTTTGGAATGCGTGTTCCTTATTTTTGTCTCAAATGGCGAAAACCCCCCGTTTTTATGCCTTACTCTGCCCATTAGACCGTATTGACTCTGGCATTATGTCATCAAACCTGTAACCCCTGGATGTACGCCGTGGCCTCTGAAGACAGCGACGACAAAACAGAAGCCCCCACAGCGCACCGACTAGAGAAGGCGCGCGAAGAAGGGCAGATCCCCCGATCCAAAGAGCTGACATCCGTGCTTATTATGTTGGCCGGTATCTGCATTCTGTGGTTTGGCGGGGAAGCATTTGGTCGTCGGTTGTCGATCATGCTCTCCACCGGGTTACGTTTTGATCACCATATCGTCAATGACCAGAATCTGATCCTCGGGCAAATTATCATCATGCTGAAAAACGCATTGATAGCCTTGTTGCCGCTGTTGACCGGCGTCGTGATCATAGCGTTAGTTGCGCCGGTAATGCTCGGGGGGTTGGTATTCAGCACCAAATCACTGGCGTTTCAGTTTTCTAAACTGAACCCGTTAAGCGGTATTAAGCGCTTGTTCTCTGCGCAGGTCGGGGCTGAGCTTGTGAAAGCGTTGATGAAGGCGCTGTTTATGGGCGGCGTGGCGGGCATGTTTCTCTGGCAACACTGGCCGGACATGATGCGCCTGATGAGCGAGTCGCCGTTTAAAGCGATGGCCAGCGCTCTTAACCTGACCGGATTGTGCGCATTACTGGTGGCGTTGATGATGCGCCGCGCGATAAATGCGCCCATTTCCGTGAGATAAATGGCATCGCTGCGGCGTTTCAATATTGGCAAAAGAATTACAATCCTACCGCGTCATCCTCCCTCTGACCATCTACCGGAAAATACCGGTACAGCGTCGATACCCCTACACCGTAGATAATGGCAAGTTGCTGGCGGGTGTGCCCCTTAGCCAATAGCCGCCCAATCTGTTCCCGCTCATGCAGCTTTAATGCGTTGGGCCTTCCACCTATGCGCCCCTGTGCTCTGGCTGCTGCTAGCCCGGCCAGCGTTCGTTCGACGATTAGCTCGCGCTCCATCTCCGCCAGTGCAGACATCACGTGGAAAAAGAAGCGCCCCATGGCAGTGCTGGTATCAATACTGTCTGTTAAAGAGCGGAAGTGGGCACCGCGTTCATGTAACTCTGATATCAGTGCGATCAGGTTCTTAACGCTGCGCCCCAGCCTGTCCAGTTTCCACACGACCAGGGTGTCTCCGCTATTAACGCACTTTAAAGCACGTTTCAAACCGGGACGACTGGCAACTTTTCCGCTCATACGGTCTTCAAAAATACGGTCACAGTTTGCGCTTGTGAGTGCATTACGCTGTAAATCGCTGTTCTGGTCGATTGTTGATACGCGGATATAACCAATAACGGCCATCAATTCTCCTCCTGTATGTTGCGGTGGGAGGATTTTTACAGATTTCGCTATGTGTAACTGCTTTTCCAAAAACCTTGGTTTAGGGGAAGGCTCTGCTTTGCCAGTTGGCGTCCCCGTTCCGTGGCCGTCAGCAACGCCGCCAACGGGGTGGCTCAAATGCAATGGTGCCGCGTTCACAGCCTCACAGTACCCTAAGCTGGCACTGGCCTATCCGGCGCTGAAACTTCCAGATTTGCGTGGTGAGTTTATCCGAGGCTGGGATGACGGACGTGGTGTAGATGCGGGTCGTACACTTCTCACTGCTCAGGCCGATGAACTGCGCTCTCACAATCACCGTTTTATCAATGAATACGGCACACCCTCTACAAATTTCATTGCTTTCACCGACCAAAACAGCGAAGGCGTTGACGGCGGCCTACGCGAGGGTTCAAGGGCATGGACTTACATCACGATGGAGAAAACGGGAGGCAGTGAAACCAGACCGCATAACGTGGCATTTAACTACATCGTGAGGGCCGCATAATGGCAGAAGCACAATTTAACAACGATATGATCGCTATCGTTGCCGGTGAAATCACCGTTCATAACTTTGATGGTTCAACTCGTGAATATCGTTCCTCATCCGTCGAGTATGTTGCCGTTGGGGTTGGACTACCAGCACATTCATGCATTGACTCCCCAAGAGAAAGCACAGAAGGCTTTGCCATCTGCCGGACGGCAGATTTTACCGACTGGGAGTATGTTGCCGATCATCGGGGCGAAACAGCCTACAACAAGGAAACCGGGCAACCCTTTATCATCAGTGACCTTGGGGATTACCCTCCGGGTTCAACCCCTGAAGCACCCGAGACACCCTACGATATATGGGATGGACAAAAATGGGTGACCGACTCAGTAGCTAAGCGCAAGGTCGATATTGAATACGCAGGGGAACAACGGCTGCGGCTGCTTTCTGAGGTGGATGACATAACATCTGACTGGAGAGTGGCGTTGATGCTGGGTGATATCAGCGAGAGCGATAAAACTAAACTTTCAGCATGGATGGATTATAAATCAGAAGTGAAAGCCGTCGATATTTCGACGGCTCCTAACGTCACATGGCCAGTCAAGCCGGGGGCACAGGCCAGCTGATATCTGGTACCGAATTTGTATCCAGTGCCTGCAACTCCCTGATATAGGCCAGCCAGTTAATCAGGCTGGCTTTATCTTCATTACTGATGACACCAAGCTGTAACTCTGTCTGCCAGAAACTGATGGTTGCCCTGGCGTCCTCTACCAATGCTGCTTTTCTTTGTTCAGCGGCGTCAACATCGGCAGAATGTTTCTTATCGGCATCCGTCACCCATGCAGTGCCATTCCAGATATCGTATGGTGTACCGGGGGCCAGCAGAGTGGTATCTGCCGTATAATCACCCAGATCGGAAACCACAATAGCCGCGCCGGAGTGGATGCTATATACAGTTTTTCCCCGATGGTCAGGAATATATTCCCATGCGGTTAGATCCTTAGTGCGGCAGATGGCGTGCCCCGCGCGGGCTTCACCTGGCACGTCAATACAGGAATTGGCCGGAATGCCAACACCAATGGCAAGATACTCAACAGAAGAAGATATGTATTCACGGGTTTCGCTGCCGTAGTTATAAACGGTGATGTCTCCATCTGCTATGGCAATCAAATTATTGTTCAGTTCAGCTTCTGCCATCATTCGGCCCTCACGATGTAATTAAATGCCACGTTACGCGGACGTGTTTCAGTGCCGCCTGTAACTACAGTTGCGTACTTACTGTTAGCCATTCCATTGGGCGTACCTACGCTAGAACTGACCGAGTTATCGGTAGACAGCAATCTATCCCCCTGCTTGTCATTGGGCGTCAGCACACTACTGTCCCATGCATCCCATGCGGGTACGTTGTGCGCATGACTTGCGAACAAGTGCCCCTGAAGACTCAGTAATTCACGATTACTGTCTACACCACGTCCGTCATCCCAGCCTCGGATAAACTCACCACGCAAATCTGGAAGTTTCAGCGCCGGATAGGCCAGTGCCAGCTTAGGGTACTGTGAGGCTGTGAACGCGGCACCATTGCATTTGAGCCACCCCGTTGGCGGCGTTGCTGACGGCCACGGAACGGGGACGCCAACTGGCAAAGCAGAGCCTTCCCCTAAACCAAGGTTTTTGACAAACAGCGCCGGGTCAGGAATATCAGCGCCGTTCTGGTCTTTGGCCAGCTTCTCCGCCAGCTTGTTCAGCACCGTGGTCGCAAAATTCGGATCGTTGCCGAGGGCGTCAGCCAGCTCTTTGAGTGTATCCAGCGTCTCAGGGGCGCTGCCTGCAAGCGCCGCAAGTGCTTTAGCCACAAACTCCGTCGTCGCCAGTTTCTTGCTGTTGTCGCTATTTTCAGGCGTGGGCGCTGTTGGCGTGCCGGTGAATGTTGGGCTTGCCTTCGGCGCGTACTGGGTATGCGGGTCTGCCGCCGCGATGTGTTTCGCAAGGTCAGAACCACCTTTTTCAACCTGTTGTTTCAGGTACAGCGTGCGGCTGGCCAGTTGTTTACCCTGACGGTTAGAAATCCCGTCAGGCCCGCCCAGAACGGGGTCGGAGACCTCAATCTGATAGATGCCGTCTTCCCACTGCGGGGTTTCAGGTAGGTTTGCCATAATTAACTGCTCCCGTGGTTATAGCTACCGTCATAGTTGACGGTGTTGTTGTAGCGAATGGCGACAGACTGATACTCCAGACTCGCCAGATGGCAGCGGGCCGGAGCAAAGGCAGCGAGCGTCTGACGTAGCAGTGCCGCCTGGTCGTTAGTAATGGGCTGTTGAAGGATGACGCGATAGACCGCCCAGGCTTCCGCATCGCCATGCACGAAAAGTCCGTTGTAACTGTGTTTGCCGTCGTAGCCGATCTGGCCAGTGCCTTCAATCAGATCCACTTCGCCGAAGCCAAAACGGCGGATAATTTCCCGGATTGACCACGGCGTCCCTTTATAGCGGTGCAGCTCGATAGCGGATTTGATAAGCATGCGGCGTACATCGTCCGATTCCGCCAGCTCCCAGCCATCGCCGAACAGTGAGAACTGCTCGCCCAGCCATGGCAGCGCGGAACTGTCGACGATATCGACGAGATAGACCATCAGTACGCTCAGGTCGAGGTTATCCAGCCGCCCGGCCAGTCTTCCCAGCGTTCTGAGGCTGATATCACCCTCAAGCGGCGGCGGGAGTTGCAGCGGCTCAGCCATCAGACACTCCGGTCATGTTAAGTGTGATCGCCGTACAGTTTGCCCATTCGTTTTCTGCCACTACCTTCAGCGCCGGTGTCACCAGTTCAATCTGGTACACCCCGGAGACGGACAACACGCTGATAATCTGGCTGGGAACAATATCGCGCCCCAGCGTGGCGGTACGTGATGCCACCCAGTTCTGTATGGCGCTGTTAGCGTTGTCCTTTACCGAGTTGGCATCCTGATCACGATAGATCGTGATATTGGCTTCAATGGTGTAATCCACCTGAACAGGTGTTTTAGCCCGCACGGTATCAGTAAGTGGCCTGACTTTTTCGTCCGAGCAGAAACTCTCTACCAGCGTGAGGATGCTGTCGTCCGGCAGGCCGGTGCTGAGCAGCGGATACAGCTCTACGGTGCCGGGAACCGGGGAAAGCAAGGCAACATCGACGATGTTGGGATGGGCCTGCATGGCATGAAAATGGTATGCCATACGGCTTCCGGCGTTAGTGAATGACTCCGGCGCAAGTTTGATACGCTCGCGGAGCCTGTCATTGTCTTCCTGCTCAGAACCGCCAGAACTGGCTGCCAGATTGGTCACCTGCAGGTCGACGTTATCAATTTCATCGAGCAACTGACTAACCTGCGCAGGTTGCCAGCCGTTGCCAGCGGCTCCCGGTTCGGTACAGGTGGCCGTGGCATTGACCAGCAGCAATCCGGCTTTCAGCACCACGTCCGTATCGGTGGCAAAAATAATGCTGTCGGAAGCGCTGACGCGGGTGCCTGCCGGAATCAGCACATCAATGGCCAGTTCCTCATCCACGGAGAACTGGAGCGTGGTCGTGGCAGGCTGCGCGGCAAGACGGTATACACCGACCAGTTCACCGAGGTAATCAATCATCGGCTCACGGGCAAAGGCGACCAGATTCTGTTTGGCCGCTTCCTGCGCCGCCACCCTGACCAGCATTTCGCGGTATGCCCACAGGTCAATCAACAGGCGCTCAGCCTGAGCGGGATACAGCGTTTTGCCGGTTGCAGCTTCGTACTGTGCAATCATTTCAGCCGTGATTTTATCGGCATCACGTTCAATAAAATCGGGTTCTGTCAGCGCCATAGCAACTCCTGAGTCCGGGGCTGTCCGTCAGAGCCTTTCCAGCTCACCCGGAGCGTAAGATGTTCGCCATCGACGGCGGGTTTAACCGACATAAGCTGGCAGCGAGGCTCCCAGCGGCGGATGGCATCGACGGATTCGCGCACCACATGCGGAATGGCCCGGTCAATAGGCCAGTCGATATAAAGGTGCAGATTGCTGCCGAACTCCGGGCGATGCGGGTCGCTGCCGCGAGGAGTACGCAGGATGATTTGAATGGCCTGCCAGATATCATCCAGCCCCCGGACGATTTCGCCAGGGGCCTGCAGAGCCGGTTGCCAGAATACTGAGGTTGTTTTCATGGGGGCAGTATTGCCCCTGTGCGGGAACGCCGATATTAAAGGCGTTTAAGAAGGTCAGTGGGAATGGTGATTAGAGTTCGGGCCGTCAGAGAGCATGCTGCCTGTCGAGTGGGCATTGCCGTTGATTTCAAGGTTGCCGTTCACCGTGGTGGTGTCAGCGGTCAAATCAATGGTTTTCCCCTTCAGGCTGATACCCACTGCAACCTCGATCACCACATGCTCGATACCACCTTTGACCGTCAGCGTATGGGTCGCACGGTTATAGCTGAACTCTGCGCCATCCGCGTATTTCGTGCCCCGGACATTTTTGTCGCTGAACGGCGGTTTATCGACTTCTGAGTACACCGCGCCCAGAATGACACCATCCTCGCCGTTGGCATCGAGCAGCACTTCAACCTGCTCCCCCACGTCAGGGAGCCAGTAATCCTTGTTATCCTGGGTATTGCGCTGCAGCACGTTAAGCCAGTTAGTGCGCAGGTTATCGCATTCCGGCAGACGAACGCGGGCCTGAACCTTGTCGGCATCGACGGCGCTGACCGTACCGACCTGACGAGTGACGCCTGTCATTATTTTTTCTCCTTTATTACCGTGGACGTGCTGCCGTCCGGTTTATAGACGGTCAGCGTCTGGTTTTTTCCGGTCTTTTTACCTTTCTTCGCTTTGCCCTGCGTAACCGGCCCTCGTGCCACTTCCAGTTCGGTGATGTAGCCGCTGTTACGGTCAAACGCATGGCGGGCAGTAGTTATCAGCCATGGCCCGGATAACTGACCAAAACCCACCAGTTCAATTTTGTTGCCTGCAGTCAACTGAGGCGTCCCCATCAGCGTCAGCGAGCCGTTCTGCTGGTATTCGTTATGCCTGGCCAGCGCCGAATCTGCTTTAATCCGGGCGCTGTCCGGATCACTGACGCGGCTGTTGACCTTCAGTGAGTCGGCACTGGTGACCTTACCGCCTTTGGTTTGTTTGTCGCTTTCGCTGGTACCGCCATCAGCTTCATAAACGATCAGCTTTTTATCGCTGCTCTTCTGGTGTTTTACCTTCGCGGATTTGTAGACGCGGTTGATGGTGTCACGCAGGGAAAAGCTGGCCACATCCTGCGGCTTTAACTGCCTGATCGGCTCCTGACCGCGCAACGTGGCAAGATGAGAAAAAACCAGCTGGTCGCTGACCACTTTCACGGCATAACCATACTCGCTGGCCAGTCGGCGCAGGAAGCCCACGTCCGTTTCAGCATACTGGGTCACCCGGTCAATTTTGATGGACTCAATACTGCCAACCAGCTTCAGCTGATGCTTTTTGGCAATCCGTCCGGCGATGGCCGCCAGCGTGGTGCTCTCGAAACCACGACTGGATTTTGTCCGCAGGGCGTTGTTGACCGACGTGGCCACGCCCCGGATAGCGACAACGGACGCGGGCGAACTCACCTCGATCTCGTCTATAGAGAACGTACCGCAGGACAGCAGCTTCTCGCCCTGATAACCCATTTTCAGCGTCAGCGTGTCACCCTTGCCCGGATACCACTTATCCAGCCAGCGGTCATCGGTGTCGTCCAGTTCCACCTCAATGGTATCGGACTCGCTTTTGATGTTATCGCTGTAGGTTACGCGGGTGACATAGGGGGCGATATCGGTGGTGATGTTCTTCTGCAGATACCATAGCGTGAACACCGGACTCAGAACATCGCTGACGCCGGTTAACGCTGATGCGGCTTGTGCAGTGCTGTTTATCTCAGCCATGGAGCAATATCCTCTTCTGTACTGGCTTCTTCAGCCTCGATAACCGGAATCAGTAACAACAGCCCGGAGGGCAGCACCGGCGTGATGGCCACGTGTGGATTGGCGGCAATTATCCGGGGATAGCCCAGCGGGTCGCCGTAGTACTGCCATGCGAGAGAGTCCCAGCGCTCTCCGTCACGGGTGACATGTTCAAGAAACATCACACACTCCTCGCCAGAATTTTGGCTGCCATGGTGCTTAACCCCGCCGACATACGGGTGAAGGTGGTGCTGGCGGAGTTAAGCTGCCCGGAAACGGCATCCAGCGCCGCTGCGATATTGCTGCCGTCCACGCCGCTCAGTGAAGACTGTGCCTGTTGTACATACGTGGCCGCATCACTGGTGGCTCTGGCCAGACTGATGGCATCAGGCATGGATTCAGAAAGCGCATTAAATGCCGGAACGCTTTGACCCAACGCCCCGGACACGTTGCCCAGCCCGCTCATCAGCCCCGGTACGCGGGTCAGTGCAACGGCGGGGTTATCCTTCATTTTCTGCGCAACCCGAACGGCACTGATGGTGGTCTGGAGAACAGACTGCGCCTGTTTGGCGTAGTTGACGCCGTCGCGGACGTACTGCGCTACCCCGGAAGGTGAAGGAACGGCACCGGAGACCGCCCCGACGCCGGGAACCTGCGTGCGTATTGCGGGTGGCTGTAGCGGGTTTTTCGGGTCGCCGATGTACTCCCGGAGAGACGCGGTGGCATTGACGGCCAGCACGTTGCCGGTGCTGTCGGTCTGCTCGCTGGTCGCAGTAACATCGGTAATCACGAACCAGCCGCGATAGTCACCGTTGCCGAAGACCAGCGCTAGCGCCTGATGGGCCTTCATGGCCGTTCGCAGTCTCGCCAGCTCCACGTCGGGCACACAATAGTGCTGATGGAAGACCAGGCTTATCTGGATTTCGTCCAGCTTATCGCCAACGAACTGCAGGCCGGGCTTACCCTCGATACGGGGATGCTCCGCATAATCGACGCCGAACGTGACCTCGAAGCCGTCCCAGTAGGTAATCAGTTCAAACTCAATATCACCCAGTACTGCAAACATCAGCTGTACCTCCTGCGTTGTTGCTGAGCCAGCAGACGCTCCAGCATTTTCTCCAGCTCATGCAGGCTCATATTCAGTGCGCCGGTCAACCCGTCAGGCGCTGCGGTTTCTTTGCCATTGAGGAAAAACTGAGGATTAAAGCTGACCTGAATACCGCCAGATGTTCCACCGCCAGTTGCAACTGCGCCACGACCTGAATATCCCGCAGCCATGATTTCCGGCGACGGGATACGGGGAACATTCGGTGTCATTTCGGTAGCCAGACGCTGCCCGGCCAGCGCAGCCTGTGGTGTCGTGCGTTGCAGGCCGATAGCCGCTCCCTGCGCGATGTTGTCACCAAAGCCCATGAATACCCGGCTTGGCGAATGGATACCCAGCTTTTCTTTAAACCAGCCACCGACGCTGTCGCCCATGTCTGTGACGGTGGTTTTGAGCGACTCCCATTTGTTTTTGATGCCGTTAATCAGGCCGTCGATAAGATGGCCACCGAAGTCGGTGAACTTCGCTGGCAGCTCAACGCCGAGATATTTCAGCGCAGCCGCAAAGGCTTTATAGAGCAGACCAACCGGCGACCAGTTAATCAGCAGCTTACCAATCCCCACGACACCGCCATTAAACGCCTCTTTAATGTCAGCCCAGCGCTGTTTAAACCAGCTACTGACTGCGCCCCAGTTGCGATAAATAAGGTAAGCTGCTGCCGCGACGGCGGTGATGGCGAGACCAATGGGATTCATCAGCAGCGCCCGGCCAATCCAGAGAACGGCCCGCCCGGCGATCATAATGCCGCGAACCAGCCCACCTGACAGCACACCACCCAGTGTTCTGGCTCCTCTGGCGACGGCGCTGAAGCCGGTCACCAGCCAGCGGAGCTTACCGCCTTCACCGAGTGCAAGCGACAGTCGAAGCCAGTTGGCCCGCAGTAAAACGGCATTTTTCCAGACGTTAACAAAGGGGGAAATAAGGAGATTCAGCCCCAGCTTGAGACCGATAGTGGCCATCTTGAAAGCGAGTAATGCTCCTACAACCTTTATGGTGCCGCTGACGATTTGCGGGTTTGCCGCTATCCATTTGCCGACACTGTCCATTAAAGGAATAAAAGTCTCACCCAGTTGGATCAAGGTCGGGCGTAGTGACTCACCAATGCTGATGGCTGCCTCGTTAAAACCAATCTGAGTTCTGCGCCAACGACCTTCGAGCGTATTATTTTGTTTTGCAGCATCCTTATCCAGCGTAGACATTGCTGACGGGGTATTCATTTCCTGCTTGCTGGAAAGGTATTTATTCCAGCCCTGACGCATTGACAGTAAATGGTTAACGGTCTGGATATCAGTGAAGACTTCTGCCAGACCAAATGCCTCCATTAGTTTCTGCTGGCCTTCCTGATCGCCTCTTGATCCTGCTGCTTTCCATTGCTGTAAAAACGCCTTACCTTTACCGTCAATGAAACGGTTGGCAATCATCAGCGAGGCTTCGTACTGTGAAAAGCCCTGAGCGACGTAATTCTGCATTGACCCCTGGTAATCCACCCCGGCTTTAGCATATTTCTGGATAGTATCTCCGCGCCCCATCGCCGCCAGCCAGTTTGACATATTGGTGACGGCCTCTTCCGCTGAGCCGCTGCCTTTACCAACTTCCAGACTGGCGACGATCTGGGTTATGGCGTCTTTGCCGTAAATACCACGTGCAGCGAAGGCTTTGGCCATACCGGGTAACGCTTTCGCCATATCCTTCAGTTCAAACGAGCCTAGCTTAGCCCCGGTTGCCGCAATCCCAAACGCCTGCTCCAGCTCTTTCGCATCGGTAATTTTCAGCGCATCGCTAAAGGCGTAGGTCATTTTTGCGAGGTCAGTCATATCCGCTTTGGTGGCCGTGGCCGCTTTACCGAGCATCCCGGCAAATTTAGCTGCCTGCTCCGGGTTCATACCATCGGCAACTAACTGACCAACACCCCCTAGCAGGGACTCCTGGAGCTGATTGACCTGAAGGGATGCCCGACGAATGGCCGTACCGATGGCCTGTTCCTGCCTTGAATCCAGATCACCAGTGACACTGATATCCCGCAACTGCGATTCAAACGAGGCATATTGTTTGACTGAGGCCATGACCGGTGCACCCAGTGTTCTGCCGATGGCATAGGTTTCTGCTCCCTGGCCATAGAGCGCCATGCGGTTAGCTTTCAGCGCGTCACTGGTGGCTGATACTGCTGACAAACGGCGCTGCTGGCGCTCAATTTGCTCCATTGTGCGGCTTACCCGCAGCAGGTCGCTGTTGAGGCGCTGCATCCGGGAAGAACCCAACTGACCATAGCGTTCTGTTGCACGGGTTAAGGCGTTTTGGCGTTCCTGCAGGCGGCGCGATGTATCGCCCAGGGAATCAAGGGCGCGTCGGGTACCGCTGACGGCTGAGCGGAAGCTGCTCCCGACAATGCCGCCAATAATGACGCCGACTGAAAATTCACTGGCCACGGTGGTTATCCTCTGAAAGCGGAAAAACGGAAGGAAAATGTCTGAGAGCCATGCAGAACAGCCGCGAGTAGCGGCTGTTAAGTGATGAGGAGTTAATGATTATCGCCGAACTCGCTTCTGATTTGCTCTTCAGCCTGCTCCAGCCACATCTCCAGATCGTCAGTATCGAGGGCATCAATCTCCCCCGGCTGAAATCTAAACCACCTCGCCAGCAGCCCCTGCGCCTGCATCAGCGTTTTCGTCGCTCTTGCCCAGCCCAGTGACTTGCTGAAATCGTTTCTGCAGCTCCATGTAGTCGGCAAGATCCATATTATCGAGGTCTTCCGGAAGAATACCGGTGCTACGGGCAATCAGCGGCTCGTCCCAGTCAGCCGGGTCTTTACTGATTTTGCGCACCTGCTTCAGGTCTTTGACCGTCAGGCGTTTCAGTTCAACCTGCTCAACTCTGGTGCCAGCAGCGGTGGTGAAGGGGTAAGACAGCTTAAAAGTATCGGATTGGGTTTGTGACATGATCGTGCTCCTGTGTAAGTTCAGAGCAGTATGTCTGGTGGTGGGACTGGCAGATATTAAAGGGGATTAAGAAGAAAGGGGCCGAAGCCCCTGTGATATCAGTGAGTGCGAAAGCCTTTGCAGTTACGCAGGAAGGCGATAAGAAGTGCCTTTCCTTCAGATTTGCCGATGCCGGTGAACCAGTGGTCAGGTGGCTCCCATGCCTCAATCAGGTCAGCGAGCTTTCGTGCTTTGGAGCGTGTGCAGTCAATCGGGTCATTGGTTTTCTGGGTATTAAAAAGGTTTTCCACCCCTGAAATATCAAGGATGGTAAACCACGTACCATTCCCCATGCCAATCGAACCACAGTTCCCGCCTTTATCTTCAATCTCGATGGTCACCGTCAGCCCCCGATGTTGATGCGGTAGTCGGTCAACTGGTCAATGCCGCCGACGCGGAAGATGTTGGCCAGATAGTCCAGCTCCAGCAACTCTTCACCATCCAGTACCTGCTTGATGTACGTGCAGGTGAAGCTACTGGAGAACTCGGCGTTCTCATGCTGTTTGAACGTCCCCAGCGGGTTCTTCTTAAACATGATCGTCAGGAAAGTGACCAGCGGAATTTCGTCAATCAGCCCCTGCGAACTGTAGCGCTGAACGCTGGAACGGCACTGCAGCGCCAGCGACTTATACGGGTTCGCGGCAGACAGCATCGCGTCGCGGTAAAAGCTGTTCCACTTGATCTCGCCCTCAAGCTTGTCGAAGCCAGCAGGGAGTTCCACCTTGCCCACCATCCCCAGCGCCTTATGCTCCTGCATGGTCATGGAGACGTCAGGCAGTTTGACCTCCTCGGCCCGGCCCAGCAGGTTAGCGCCATCCAGGTAGATGTTGGCATTCGTGATGCGGTTGATCTCAATCTTTGCCATCAGCTATTCCCCTTCAGGGTTAACAGGTATTCCGAGGTGATCTCAGTCTCAAACGTCAGTCGCTCCAGTGGCGGTGGCGGCGTGTATTTGTAGCTCAGCAACAGGTGACCGGCGGCCAGCTCCGTCTCTTCATTACGGGCCGGATCAAACCAGCAGCTGAAGCCCAGCAGCGCACCGTCGCCAATCAGCTTGCGACCGTAGGCGTTGACCGACTCCGTCAGCGCATCAATCAGCGCCTGGGTAATCGGCATGTCGATGTACTGCTGGCTGAAATAACGCAGCGACTCGTTGATCACATCACCGGTGCGGCGAACGTTCTCAAAGTTGCGCATATGGGTGACCGTTGGCCATGCTGCCGTCCGGTTCCCCCACAGACGCAGGCCGCTGCCGTAGCTGCTGAAGACCGTAGTGATGCCCTGTTCGTTGAGCAGGTTCACCTCGCTCTGCGGGTCATCAATCATTGCCGACAGCTGGCGCTCGACGCCGGTGATACCCAGAATCTCCTGGTTGGAGGACGACCACCAGTAGCCCTTGTCCAGGTCGACTTTGGCACGCAGACCTGCAGCACGCTGGCTCAGCGGCTCCAGCCGTTCGCTGTTGGTGGCCGCGTCGTACACCTTGACGTGCGGGTAGCACAGACGGACGCGGTCGGAGCTGGTATTGAAGTTAATGGTGCCTTCCGGGCCACGCCCCGCCAGAGCCTGCGCAAAAGTGGTACCAATCGGCGCGTCGATGTAGGTCACCGCGCCCAGCTTCTCAGCCATGGCGATAAGCTCAACCGAGACGCTGTTCTGGGTGCAGAATACCGGGGCAATCAGGATTTTGGCGAAGTAGCCAAACAGGTTGAAGCTGTCGTTGAGCAGCTTCATGCCGGTACGGTTGCCCGCCGCGTTAACGGCACCGATGATATCAGCCGGGGTGACTTTGGTCGGATCAGCATAGTTATAGCTGGCCTTCACCGTTGCATCTGCAGCAATGCTCTTACCGAGGTTGGTAATCACCCCGGTCTGTGCATCAAGCGAGTAGTCCTGACCTTCCACATAAGGCTGGCCATCGCTGTCCGGTTTCAGCACCAGCTGCGCGACCACCGGATTAGCCAGCTGCGCTTTGCCCGTCGCCTTGTCGAACGTTACGTCTTCATCGGCCACAGTGGTTTTATGCACAACTGGATCAAGCACGTTAATGACCAGAACGGTGCCTGCGCCATGGTCGTAGATCGCATCCAGTGCCTGCGGAATGGTAAAGCCGGTGAGCTGGCTGCCAAACGCCGCTGCATCTTTCTCAGACAGGCACTGCACCAGCGTATTGACGTCCCCCATCGGGGCAGTACCAATCAGGCCAATGACGGCAGACTTCACCGTTTTAACCGGGCGAGCACCGTTTTCCACCTCAATGGTTTCGACGCCATGCAGATAGTTAGCTGCCATGGGAGTCCTCCGTTTTCACATCGTTGTCGCCGCCGTTCCTGCGCTTTGGTGACTGCATAGCCGGTGTGCTGGCGGGTTTAGTCTCTTCAGATACCGGTGTCAGATGCTTCAGCGCCACCAGTACCTTCACATAGTCATGCTCCTCCGGCAGGGAAACATTCTTCCCCGGCCAGAGCAGGATTTCGGTTCCGTCCGACAGCGTGACGCCGCTGGCCGGGCCGGAATAGCGGTATTCTTTCTTTCATCACTCGCTTTCCTCATAGTTCACTTCGGTTAACAGCGGGCCGGACGGTAAATCGCTGTCTTCGATAAAGACGCTTTCGGTTGCGAAGTCGAGAGCGTACTGCCACAGCCCCTTGACCTCACCGATAAACACTTCACGGGTCAGCCAGATACGACGGCGGCAATTCGGCGGGGTGTAGCCACCGAGGATGCGGCGGACTGCATCCAGAACGTCAATCGCACCTCTTTTACCGTTGAGCTGGCGGAAGACCACCGAGACGCAGAGCTGGATAGTCTGAGGCTGGATCACCGCACCAATATCATCGGGTTTGTCGAAGCGCGAACCGGCATAGCTCAGCAGCAACGCCCCGACAGGATGATTCAGACGGTATTCGGACGGCTTTTCCGGGAAGTACTCCACCTGCAGCTGCGGCAGCTTCTCGCGCAACCGGGCCAGCACCGCATCGAGGACGGGCAGAACGTTCATCAGTATTTCTCCAGTAAGCCATCGCGCCCGCCAAAGGTGGGGCGGCGTGCCCACGCCCGGATTTCACCGGACTCAGGCACATCCTTCTGAGTGGACTGCAGCCCCAGCGTAAGCTTCCCGTCGCGGATGGCCTCAAGCTGACGCCGGGCCTCTTTGTTGTCGTCTTTGACGGTGTCAGGCAGATCACCTTCAGGACGACGGATATACAGGCGGTAACGCACCAGCGTGATGGCAATATCCCGCAGAACGGTAGGCACTTCTGCCAGCGGCAGGGTATAGCGGCCACGAAGGTGCGCATCAATCAACTCCCCGGCGTAGCGAATACAGCTGTCCACAACCGTCACATTCACCGTGGCAGGGGTGTCGAAATCCACGACCTCGTTAGTGAGCTGAATCAGCGTTGACTCAGGCACTTGTTCCTGTAAATCCGCCAGGGTGCAGTACATGTCACACCCCGCGCAGGATGCGGATAACGTCACCTTCGGCCAGTGCCTCATCCAGCGCAATCCCGGCAGAGATTCCCGCAGGGGTATCTTCCGTGGCGGCTGTCTGGGGAACGGCGCAGGCGTTTGCATCCGACTGGACGTTCTGCCCCTTAGCAATCGCGGCACCGGCCTCGACCGCAACAATACCCAGTACGTTGACCGGCGTTACATCACCGGCAGCGGCATCCACCTCCGCCACACCGAGCGCGACGGCTCCGGCCTGACAGGGTGCGTTATCGGCACCGACAAAGCGCTGTTGCGTCAGCGCCGCGCTGGCCGTCACGGTAGTGGTCAGAATGACCTGCTGAGTTGTACCCATGAACGTCTCCTTATTTCACGATGTTGGTGACGAGATACCCGGCATCGCCACCGACCACGGCGACTTTGTAGATATCGGTATAACGGCAGTACTTCACCTTGCCGCCGACGCCATCGTATTTATCCGCCACCGGCATCCCTTTACGGCGCAGGGTGTAACCGAATGACGGCTCGTTTTCGTCGGCGCTGTCAGTGCCCGGCTGGGGTTTACCGACGTAATGCAGCATCAGGTTGTCGCCCCAGATATCAGCCGGGACTTTGTCCTTGCTCTGCGCGTCTTTCATGGAGGCCATGGAGACCGGCTCGCCGACCACCACATCTTCCAGCTGGAAAAGGTCTTTCAGAATTTCGATGGTGATACGCTTGCGTTCGTTGGCACCAATCGCGGCCTGAATCGCCGGGTGGAACTTCAGCAGCGACATCACGCTGGCCCCCATGGTCATCAGGTTCGGACGCAGGCCGGTGGCTCTACGCACCGCTTCGATCCCGCCTTCAATGATGCCAATCGGGTCACCCTTGCCACCACCCCAGCGGTCGGCAGCGGCCAGCGCTTTGACGTTAGCCGCGCGATAGACGTTCTTGTCCTGGGCCAGACGGGCCGCATACAGTTCTCGCTTGAGGTTGACGCCGCTCGTCACACGGCGAATGGCTTTGGCCTCTTCGTTGAACATCGACTCTGCCTGCTCGCGATAGTCCACCGGCGCGGCCAGATCGTGCTCGTTGAGAACCAGGTCCAGCTTGCCGGTTTTCTCGCGCACCAGAACGTTACTGTCAGCCCCCACGGCACGCTCGGTGTCGTACTCCACAAAAGCGGATTTACCGAAGGTCGGCACGGTCACACCTTCCTTATCGGTAAGGACAATGGGGAAAATGCGCTCACCGATGAACGCGGCATTTTTATAACCGCGAGCGATGCTGGTCAGCACCGGGTCAACGACGCGCTTACCCTTTAAATAGTCAGACATGTTCTCTCCTTAATTACAGGCAGCGGGAGACAGCAGCGTCGTAGCTGATGCCTTCTTTTTTCGACAGTTCCAGCGCTTTCTGATGCAGCGCCAGACGTTCCGGGTCGGCTTCAGCGAACTCCGCTGACGTCGTTTTGATATCCGTGTTCACGCGGTCTTTGGTCGCATGCTCACTGAAATTCAGTACCGGATCAGTGCTGTCCAGCAGCGTCTTAAACGCCGTGGCCAGCGGGGTGCGGGTATCGCCTTCAGCAAACTCAACCGGCTTGTCACCTGCAGAGACCGCGTCCAGGATGGCCACGACTACCGACTTCGCTTTGGGGGCCAGTCGGCCATCGCCAACCAGCTTCTCGGCAAAGGAGACGTTCTCCGCGTGCAGTTTGTCCTGCTTGCTCTTCGCTTCCTGTTCTGCCCGCTGGGTGGCTTCCGCTTTCAGACGTGTGTTTTCCGCCTGAAGCGCTTTGATTTCTTCTTCAGTCATGGTGCTGTTCTCTTGTTGAGGGTTGGGATTGTGTTCACTGAAGTCCGGTTCAGACTTCCCGGTGTCGCGGTAAGCCTCTTCACGCAGGGAGTCAACCTGCCATGAAGGAAGCACCTTGTCGGTCTCGTCCAGCCCGAACTGAGCAATCAGAAAATCGCGCAGACGGCCCCATAAAGAGGCATTGGTGATATCACTCCAGTCGGCAAACTCCACGACGCCTTCTTCTTTCTCACCAAACGAGACCTGCTTCAGCCCCTTAATGGAAGGTGGCTGCGCGCCCAGAAAGCCGACATGACGCAGGTAAAGCGTGCCGGGCTTCGGGTTGTTCGGTGAGTCAGGGAGATAGAATGAGGCGGAGACCTTCTTGAAGCGTCCGTTGCCCACCAGTTCGGCAAACTGCGGGTCGAGCTGGTCAGGCTCAGCGAGCAGATCGCCGCCGTTAAGCGACAGGGATTTCACCCAGCCCCACGCCGGGTCTTCCGTTTTGGGGTGGCCAATAACGAGAGGCGCTTCATGGACGGACGGGTCATAGGCTTTCACGCAGGCGGCAAGATCGCTTTGCGTGAACGGCAGTTTCGTGCCGTGCATATCGGTATGAGTACCGGCTTTAAAAATGTGAATGGCTGGCATTTTGCTGTCCCGCGTTACGTTGTCGGGGACAGTCTGTGGAAAAAGCATCAGCAGCGCTTTTAATCTGCTTTAGAAAAAATCGGGGGTATCAGTACGGGGAATGTCATGCTGCAGGCGAATAGTGGTGCAAAGCGGGGGCTGTAAAGCCTTTATAAAGGTAATACAGCCCCTCAGCGGCTGGCAATGATAAATCACCCGCCTGTAGAGACAAAACTCAGCGACGGGCCGCTGCTTCAAGATGGCGGACAATCGTATCGAGGATGGGGACAACCACTTCAGGCTGCAGTTCACCGTCCCCCGTCAGCGGCAGGAACGGACGGGCAGGAAGTTCAACGGACTCATTATGTCCCGTTTTACCACCGAACTGGTGAATCGGCCCATAAACGACATTAGTGCCAACCTCTGCCTGCCGGTCGTCATGGTCGGTTGATACCGACCCCATCAGACGCCCGGTATCCTGCAGCGTTTGCCCGTCGCGCTCCTGCGCTGCCAGTGAGGGAGTCCACCCCGGACGCCCCTCATCGAGAAAGTTAAACTGCGTTTCCGCCAGCAGGGTTCCGGCGATTTTGCGCATCGCGGGTTCCAGGTCTGTGGCTGCAAGGTCCAGCGCACGAAGGCTCCGGCGCAGGGATTCATCGTTAATGGTGACATTGACCAGGTTATCGGAAGCCATCGTTATCCTCTCAGTTCCTGCTGTGCCAGCGGTTGAAGCGTACCCTGATAGCGGGCAAGGTCGGGACGGTATGCAGCCCCCGGCGCATAAGACCAGCCGACGTCGGTGGCCACCTTCGTGGTGCCGGTATTGAAGGTGGCGACGTTCTGCATCTCGCCTGTTTTCTCTGAAACCAGCTTCAGCTCCCATCCCATGGCTGAGCCAGAACCTGACACCTTCAGGCCACGGGCACGCACATCCGCCGCGCTCAGGGCAATCACACCACAGCGGCAGCGCCAGCCGTTCGGTGGGTAGAACGCCTGCCAGAACGGGTCATCATAGCGCAGTACCAGACCATGCAGCGCCAGATGGCTCTTGCGGGTATGGCTGTCGTTGATGCCGGTATACATCCAGTACGGCCTGTCGTCGACGTTCTCCATCTGCTCAGCCCAGCGACCGGCGCTGTAGAGTACGGACATATTGGTGCGAAAGATGGTGTCGAGCCGCCACGGGCTGCCCTGCTGGATGGTGACCGGCTCGCCCGTTACCGGGTCGGTGGTGTCACGTGGCCCCCACCATCCCTTACGCTGCAGCTCCGGCTCCAGCTCCTGCCGGAACCAGCGGCCTGTTTTTCCTTCATCGACAGCCTGCTGCAGTGCCCCGCGAATATCTTCCAGGATATCAAGGCGGGTCACTTTGGCGACGGTAAAGGCGCGGGCATGGGCATCCTGCCACATCTCCTCCCAGTCCCACGTGAAGCTATACCCTTTGGACTTCAGGTAACTGATAGCCCGTTTGGGGGGCAACGTCATGCAGTACCCCAGTTCAGCCGTTGTCACGCTCATGCAGACGCCCCCAGACAGTTGCAACAAACATAATCCGTGCCAGCCGTTCCTGCAGGTCTTCAGCGTTCATCTGAGGGTACAGCTCGGCCAGTTCGCCCAGCAGCTCAGACGGGTTGACGCCATCTTCAACCCGCTTAAACAGAGGAGCCAGTACGGGTTCCAGCGTGCCATTTAACGCGCCTCCGTTCATCAGAATATCCAGCGCGTCGTCCAGGGCCTGCTGTGCCTGAATATCGGCATCAATGGCCTCGGCAAATGACAGCGGCAGCATGTTCTTCTGGCGTTCTGACGGTGGTGCCTCGTCAATATCGCCGTCCTGCAGCTGGTACTCACGCTTGAAGTATTGCGGGGTGAAGACCACACCGGCGCGGCTGAGTTTCTCGTCGCGGGTTGCCTGGGTATCGTCGACCGTTCCCTGTTCCCACATCTTCCAGACGGGGCTGGCCACATCGCCAAAGTTCATTGATACCGCCATCCTGATGGCCTGATTCACCGCGCTTTCCACGATATCAGCATCAGCGTCACGGATATCATCGGTAACCTCCAGTCCGGCCTGCGCGGAGGCGCGGTTACTGTTGGCCTCGGTGGTCTGGTTCTGCCCCAGCAGGGCGATGGAGATTTCACTGCGGGCAAGCGTTATCAGGTTCTGATAAATATCGCTGCTGTCGGCCTTGCCTGCGGCCTCCTTAATTTCAATGGAGGAATCGTCAGGGATAGCGGCCACCGCGTCTTCCACCATTGCCTCCATGGAATCCAGCAGCAGGTCAATCTCGCCCTGGGCCGTCCCGCGCGGATGCTTGCCGATGACCCACGGTGAGCCGTACTTCTCGGCAAAACGCACCCAGAATTTCATGCCGCCTTTTTTGAAGGTCACGGGCCAGAAGCACATCGACAAATCAGGGAAGCCATACGGGTTGTCGTAGGTCGCATCCTGACGCGGTACCACGAACTTGTTCAGCGGTACCGGCTCGCCTTCCAGCCCGGAGTCCTTGGCGCGAAAGCGCAGCAGGTTGTCATTATCGAACTGGAACCACTCTGGCGGCTTGCCCACAATATCGGCAATGGCCCAGGATTTAACAGAACGCCCCCACATGACCTCACAGGGCTGATACCCGTAGAGAACGGCGTCGGTCATCTCGCCGATGATGCGGGACAAATCCAGATCATCGAGCATATCCCGGATGAAGCTGAATACCCGCGCCGGGGCATGACCGCGCTCAAGACCACGCTCCAGCGACTTGACCGCCGCCTTACGCCTGCGGATGCAGCCGCCGACCAGCGGGTCGGTACGCAGCTCGCGATAGATGCGGATATCCCGGCCCTGAGATTTCAGAATGGGGTCAGGGTTAGGCAGGTACATCCCCAGCCCGAAGAAGTCGATGGAGCGGCTGCGCGAGGCGATCTGCTCCGTCAGCGTTTTATTGGGTTCGGCAAATTTGACGAACTCACTGGGTGAAACCCAGAGTCCACGGGCCATCAGTAATCCTCCAGCATACGGGCCGCCTGACGACGACGGCGTGAGCTTGCCTTCACCGGCCCTTTGTTAATTTCACGGCTGGCGAAGTACGCCAGCGCCAGCGCGATGGCTGAATCCCCGTGACGTTTGCCACTGTCAGACTTCGCTTTTGAGCGCTGTTCCGGCACGCGGGGAACGCCGTTTACCACCTGAACGGCCCGCAGGTCATCCAGCGTGTCTTCATCCTTCGGTAAATCCACCAGGTTGCCATCTTCCAGCGCAGCTTTGACCGGCGGCATATGCTCGCGATACCAGTTTTCAGTTGGCATCACCTGCTTAACCCGGCTGGAGCCGTAGCGCTGCATGGCGTATTCGGCGAGGTAAGAGCCGTTACCACGGGCATCAAGCGCCGCGCCCATCAGGTTTGGCAGGCCATCCATCAGGTACCAGGCGATTTGCTCCTGCTGTTTGAACGGCACGTTACGCAGCTCCAGCACGAACGGCACGCGGCGAACCAGGTTCTTCTCCTGCAGCAGGGGATAGTCCACCGACAGGTCACCGCTGCGGCCAAAGTCGCGCCCCAGGAAAGAACGTGCGTCAGCAGGCAGCGCCTCCAGCAACGGTTTCAGATGTGTATCAAGCCACTCCTGCGTCTCGCTCCAGCGGACATCATCGGGCTTCAGCTCGTAACCCTCCGGGCAGGTCAGGCGCAACACCGGCGTGCCAGCTGACATACGGGACTCAATCAGGGCGCGGGACAGCCAGGCTCCGCCACCGTTGGCCGGAACACAGTCAAGCTCCTCCGATGCACCGGCACCGTAGAATTTGTATACCGATGCCATCCACGCCTGCTCGGACGCTTCCGACCATTCTTTCCCGGTACGCAGGCAGACGCGGTGGAACAGTCCCTCGGACACAGCCTCCTGAAAAGTAATGCGATGTACGCTGCCCCCCTGACGCCCGGCCCGGATATCACCGATAAGCGTATTGAACGGGTTATCGTCACCGTCATGGGTGGAAATAACGCGCACTTTACCGCCCCAGATAAGCATCGCCAGCGCCGCCTTCAGCAGTTCGTCCAGTTGCTCATGGAACGCCGCTTCGTCGATAACGATGATGCCCTGACGGCCACGCAGGTTAGACGGGCGACTTGAGAGCGCGACAACGCGGAAGCCGGAGTCAGGGAATTTGATGGTGTAGGTCTTGATGTGCTTGTCGTCTTCGTCCTCCTCCCAGAAACCCTCTTCGATTTCACTGGCGGCATAGTTGAATGCCCGCGCCCACATCGCACACGCCTGGATATATTCGACGGTCATGTCCTGGTTATAGGCGATGTAATACACGTTCATCCCGCCCGCAGGCGCTGAAGAGGCAGCGGTCAGCACATCATCGGACGCCTCAGCCCAGGTGATACCGGTACGGCGGCTCTTCTCAATCACCTTAAGCGGAGACGTGTCAGCCACCCAGCGCTGCTGGTAGGGCATCAGAACGGCGGGGATATCCAGCGCCGAGGTATCAGGCAAAATGGGAGCAAGCTGGCTCATGTGGCAATCCCCAGAATTTCACGACGCAGCGCCTGTACCGCATCGGTTGACAGTCCCCCCTTACGGGCAATTTTCTCGGCGTTGCTGGCCGCCTGCTGCGCTCTGGCCCGGACTTCAGACTGGAACTTCTTGAGGTTGACGGACGCGCGGGACAGCGTGGCCACGTTCTTCGCCACCTTCGACAGCAGCGCCACCCGCTCTTTAGGGTCGACTTCGCCTTCTTCCGCTTCCTGCAGCTGGACGATGCTCTCGAACAGCTCGGTCTGAATCAGGGCGATCACCGCCTCCGAACGTGCATCCTGATCGTCAGCCGCACCTTCGGTCAGCATCCGGGCCGCTTCGGTGGCCGCACGGATAGCGCCATAGCGGCGCTCAATCTTCTGGCCATAGCGATGGATAGCCGATTTGCTGATGACGTAACCCTGCTCACGCAGCAGTGACTCCAGCTCGTTATACCCACTGAAGCCGGATTCAGTCAGCGCCCGCTCAAGCCAGCGACGCACGTCTTCCGGCAGCTTTTCTATCGTGCTGCGTCTGGCCATCATTCACTCCAGTACTTTTCCGGGCGGGCGATACCGGGGCCGCATTCCACGGTGTATTCCACCAGGTCAACGCCGAGGCGGGTCAGGTCGGCAAACCAGTCGCCGGAGGTTTTTTTCTCCAGATCAACCATCTTGCGGTCAGCCAGATAATCCAGCTCACGGCGCAGCTCCAGCGGCGTGGTGTCCTGGTAGATGGCGCGGGACACGTCCAGCAGCAGCGTCTCGCTGGCGGTGTACGGGCGGGTTTTGTTCAGAGCAACCAGCAGACTCCAGCGCAGGGATTCCCGGCGCACGCGGGCGATATCAACCATGGTGACCTCCTGTATGACGGTACTGCTGTACCACTTCCAGCTTGTTGTAGAGTGCGTCCAGCTTGGCCTCGATGACCGTCTGGCCACGGATGTAATCCTCGCGGCGGACGTAGTTCAGCGGTAAATCCGCCTTAAACCGCATAAATTCTTTTTCCAGCTCGCCCCAGTTGGAGGCGGACTGTTGTAACGACTGCTCAAGGGAGGCGAACCGCGCCGCCTGACGCTCTTCCGCTTTACTGAACAGCCACTTGGCCATACCGCCGACAAAGCTCATGAAGGTGATGAGAAAGCCCACCACCGTCCAGAATTCAACCTGCAACGTCATTTCTGTAATCCTTCCCGTTCGTCCAGCAGTTGGTTTATCTGGCTGCGCCAGATGCGGCACTGCTTCGCGTTGTCGATGATGTTGGCGAGGACATCACGCTGGGAGACGCCTGAGTCGCGTAGCCAGGCGTCAGCGGCTTCAGGTTGCCCGGACGCTGCGCCAGTGCCGGTGCCAGAGGCGGCAGTTGTGTCTGAATGACCGGTGCCGACGGATGCGTTGTCATATCCGAGCGAGGCGTTGTACTGGCGCACGAAACCGCGAGTAAACACGCACTCAATGGGATGGCTCTTGCCTTTTTCATCAATCCAGCGCTGTGTGACATCGTTAATTTGCCCCTGTAGTTGTTTGTTCTGGCTCTCAAGCTGAGCAATCTGCTCAAGGTAACTGGCTTCAGCCTGCTGCCCGGCGGCAACCTGCTCCTGATACCGTTTTGCCCATGCTCGCAACGCAGCGTTCTCAAGCGTTGCCTGCTCCGTTTTGTATGTGTCGAATGCTGACTGCAACTCACTGATCGCCTTATCGCCGTCGCGCGTGGCGTTTTCATGCCCGCTTTTGTAGCCCAGGTAATAAAGTCCAATCAGAAAAGCATTTATGAGCACTGCCAGCAGCAGACTGCGCCACGGCAGATTTTTTAGCAGGTTAGTCCACACAGCTGCCGCCCCCCCATGTCAGATAACGGGGGGCCAGCTCCCGAAGGATGCGCTGCGGGTAGTGGCGGTTCTCCCGCCAGTTGGCAGCGCTGCGCCCGGCATTCACCGTGGCGACATGACCAAACCAGCGGGTGCTGTCCAGCCCCTGCTGCGTGGCCAGCCGCTTGTCCCGCTGTACCCAGCCCAGACCTCCGTTATAGCCCGACAGCGTCATGGCCATACGTTCGCAGCCGTTGGCGGCGCTGACGCGCTGCCACAGCCAGCGGTCATAGCTGACCAGCGCCCGGATGGCCCACGCCGGGTTAAACGGCTCACGGCTGTTCAGCCCCGGCATCAGTTGGCTTATCCAGTCAGCGGTGGCGGGCATAAACTGCGCCAGCCCCTGAGCGCCAACCGGCGAGACCGCATCAGGTCGCCAGCCGCTTTCCTGATGCAGCTGTGCGCCGAAGTCAGCCACCGGCGCAGACATTCCCCATTCAAGCCGGGCATTACGGATCACATCGTCGCGATACTGCAGCGCGGCCTGCGGTGGCTGGGCTGCGCGGGCCTGACTGAAGAAGCCGCCACACCAGAGCAACCAGGCCACCGTTACTGAACCAAAGAGCTGCCACCAGAAACTGTGCTTACCCGTGCGGGCCTGCCCGTGGCGGGCCAGTTCGATGCCCAGCCCCAGCAGTACCAGCACGGCCCAGACAACCTGAGGCCAGTACATATAGAGGGTCATCATTAAAGCCCCGTCGCTACGGCCAGACAGACTGCGGCAACAATCAGCGCACGGCGGATTAGCGCAGCGGAAAAGACCAGGTGAAGTCCTGTCTGTACCGGGTAACGCCCGTCGGCCATCAGCCTGTCGTCATGCTTCAGGTACTGACCTGGCCTGGCTTTGGGGAAAAGCGAACGGTCAAGCCAGTAGCCCAATACTGCCGCCAGCGTGATGAGTGACAACTTGTAGACAACCACCGGAAGCTGCTGGGGCGATACAAGACCGATGGTGCCGAGCAACAGCACTGCGGTCAGCAGCCAGCCGCTGAGACGTGGCTTTTTAACAGGGGGAATGAGTTTTTTCAGGTTTTTCATGGTGCGTCTCCTTGTTGTGTGGGAGACAGCATCACAAATGTCAGGGGAAAGGGATTTTAAACAGCGTTAATAGTGATGCGTTGGGGCAAAACGCATGATTACTTTGAAAAACGACAAGGCTGATACACCAATACCTGACTGGCCAACAACCACAGATATTTCTTTGAAGGGGAAACGTATGACTTCGGCTACTGCTAAATCCAGCTCACTCTGTCTGATGGGGATCACCTGCGATGAGTATGAAACTGCGGCAAAAATTTACACCCTCAGCGTCAATGCTGACAATCTTGCAGAGGCAATAAGAGAGATGCAGGCCGCGCTTGAGCAGGTGGAGAAAACGCCACGAATGCTCCCTGAAAATAAGCTGAAAGGAATACTCATTGGACAGATAAGGCTGACCATCAGCGCCAATCCAAAAAGCAAATCGGCTTGCTAACTACCTGCCCGTCATATTGCTCATTCCGTTACCCGCCTGCCTGTTGATGCCGGAAGTGGGATCAGTATCTCCCAGAATGGATCTTCACCATTTGCATGTGTAAGACTTTCACCTGACCAGTACAGATGCGCCCGACGATATATATCCAGAATCGGACCATCACTGTTAAGCAGTCTCATATCACCACGGTGAACAGGGTTCTGGTTCCTTACTTCATATATCGGCGCTGTCCGTATTCCATCATCACCACGTTCGTTGGCCAGCAATTCCCTGAATTGTTTAACCTCACTGATTTCCTGACAGGCAAACAGCGACTGATATCGGGACGGTTTATCAGGAAAGTCGCTACGCCGTACAAGTTCAAGGATGAGACCAATCAGTAAGGCGTTGTCCCTTTGATGGTCTTCATCGAAAAGCGCAGGATTATAGAGATAGTTATGGCCGTGCTTCGACAACCCATCGGGATGTATTTGATTAAGAAATTCAGCCAGCTCTGGCTGTTTGGGGGTGTGGTGACGCAGCGTTATCTCATGAAATGGAAACAGACTATTTGCAGAATCGAGCGTGTAATACTTTTCCAACGGAAGGTACATCCTTATCAAATCAGCTAAATGACGTGCTCTTATGCCGCCATCCAGTAAACCGCATTAATAGCCGCCGAACATCCCAAAACCGCATCCTGGCAGTGAAAGAACGACCAGCCCGGTGCTCGAACACCGGGCTGGCCATCAACCCACAGGTATGCACTGTGAGCCGACCAGGGTTCAGTCAGTCTCGCGAGACCAGACTAGCCTGCCATATTTTCACTGATTGCAAAAGGCTTACGGATAATGAAAGAACAATCTTTGCCCATCGTTCCCTGGATTGGCGGAAAACGTCGTCTGGCGAAGCATATTTTACCGCTGTTTCCGGCCCATACCTGCTATGTGGAGCCGTTCTGCGGAGCAGCTGCACTTTATTTTCTTAAGACACCCAGCAAGATCGAAGTCATTAACGATATCAACGGTGAGCTGGTGAATCTGTATCGGGTGGTAAAACATCACCTGGAAGAGTTTGTCCGCCAGTTCAAATGGGCACTGGTCAGCCGTCAAATTTACAAATGGCTACAGGATACGCCGGAAGAGACACTCACCGACATTCAGCGGGCGGCCCGGTTCTACTACCTGCAGAAACAGGCATTTGGAGGCAAGGTCGCCGATCACACATTCGGTACCTCTACAACCAGTGCGCCGCGCTTCAATCTGCTGCGTATTGAGGAAGAACTGTCGATGGCACATCTGCGCCTGTCGAGAACGCTGATAGAACATCTGGACTGGCACCAGTGCATAGAGCGATATGATCGCCCGCATACGCTGTTTTACTGTGACCCGCCATACTGGGGAACAGAGGGCTATGGTGTGGATTTTCCGATAGGGAACTACATCCACATGTCGGAACTGGCGCGGAACATCAAAGGGAAAATGATTATATCGGTGAACGATATCCCTGAAATGCGGCAGGCGTTCAACGGACTGAACATTCAGACAGTTGATATCAGCTACAACCTGAAGGTCACAGGTAAAGCTACGCCACAGAAAGAATTAGTGATTTGTAATTTTTAATTAAATAGAATCGTTAATAGGTCGCCGAATTTGAACCAACTTACAATGGATAACGCTATGAAATTTAAGATCGCTGTTCTGATTTCTACCTTTTTAGTCGCTGGAAATACTATGGCTGATAGCGTCATGAAAGCTGAATTTCATTCAATACAAGAATGTCTGTCAGCTATAAAGGCAAATGGTGGCGAACCACTCAAAATCATTCAGGATAAGCCAGATATGGTGACTGGACGATTGCCAAACGAGAAAATGTTCGCCTGCGAAAAGAAAGAGACAGGGTCTAAAGGCACTTACTTTGAAGGTTGGTTTATGGTCAAAGATTGACAGTTTTGTCGTGGCAAGAGCTTAGGCCTTGCCACCTTACTTTTTTTTGATAAGCCTTTCCCGATAAGCCGCTAACTCAACCACATTCCCTTTACCGTGAAATCCTTATAAGCCCTCTCCCTACCCAGCAAACTTGCTTGGTTTTGGTTGAGTGAGGACTTTGCCGACCTCAAGAATAGCCCTCCGCTGCTCAGGACTCATATCATCAAACGCATCCATCAGAGCCTGTTTCTCCGTTGATATACCCTGCACTGATGAAGTCCCATCTCCCAAGATAAATTGTTCGCCAACACCTGTGAGAAGCCAATTGAGGTTTATACCCAACTGTGTGCATAGCTTCGTTAGGCCTGCAATATTAGGTTCCCTGTCGCCATTCAAATAGCTTTGAGCGGTACGGTAAGGTAGCTCGCAAATCTCAGCGAACTCTTTGATTGAGCTGATTTTCTTTTGTTTTAGTACTTCTTTCAATCGCTCAGCTATACACATTTGCGTCTCTTTCGTTGCTTTATACACGTTTGTGTATATAATCTATCACACATAAGGCAAACATCATTGCATCAACAAAGGAGACAACGATGACTGCAGAACAAGTCAAATCACTCTTCCGCCAGCGCGGGGTCACTTTCACCCGCTGGGCTGAAGAAAACGGCTACAGCCGCAATGAGGTCTACCGTGTTCTTAACGGCTTCACCAAAGCTCGTTACGGCAAATCACACGAAATTGCAGTGAAGCTGGGTCTGAAATCAGATTCGAATGCGGCGTAACGTTTTAGCCCGTGTAACAGATTATCACATATCGCAAAAAGGGGAATGTGACATGAGTAAGGCAAATGTATCCAGTTCTGGCTCCCGCATTCTGCGCGTTCTTAAAGCACTGCGTGGCCACGCCCTGAACGGTGTTTCTAACGGTGAACTGGCATCGGCTCTGGGCGAGTCCCCGGCGAATATCAATCGGGCACTCAATACCCTTATCGAAGAGGGACTGGCCCTGAAACTGGATAACGGGCGCTTCGCCCCTGGAGTCCAGCTCTTACAAATCGCCATGGCGCACAGCACCGAGATGGCGCGGGCGCAGGATCGTATTAATGAAATCAACCAGCGTGTTATGGCTGGCAGTCGCTAAGGAGTTGAAATGGGACGCACAAAATCACAACCAGTTGAACTAATGGAAGATGCACCGCTGAGTGATGGCCTCAACGTTAGTCTTAATGCCATGACTGAACATCGCCTGGAAATAATGCAACAGTTTGGAGAAGGTCTGCCTTACGAACGTGATCGCATTGTCCATGAGACAAAGTTCTATATGGCTCAATCAGCCGAAGCCATGTTAGAGGCTGGTAAACGGCTGATTATTCTTAAGGAATGCGAACCGCATGGCGATTTCTCTCGCATCATCACTGAACAGCTGGGTCTTGCAGAAAGAACTGCAAGGTTGGTCATGCAAGCTGCAGTTAAATATTGCTCACCGGAATTAGAACCAAAACGGCAAGCGCTTGCCGTTTTGGGGAAAACAAAGCTGTTTGAGTTGATGACCGAAGATGATGGAGACCTGGTCGAATTAGCCGATGGCGGTACGATTGCTGGTATGAGTCTTGATGATATTGATCGCATGACAAGCCGCGAACTGAAAGCGGCCCTGCGCGAAGCGCGCGAAACCAACGCAGCACAACAGCGCGTACTGGCCGACAAAAACGAAAAAATCGACTCGCTTTCCACAAAACTGGAGAAGAAATCCCGTATTCAGCCACCCAAACCTGACGAAGAGGTGAAGAAGCTGCGCGCGGAAGTGACGGCGTTAGCGGTTGAGGCGGAATCTGCCATCGCCGTTCGACTGTCCAGCGCCTTTGAGACCCTGTGCGCATACTGCGCTGAAAACATGATTGACACCCCCAGAGACTTTATGGCGGGTCTGGTCTGCCAGCTGGAAAGCACCGCGCGTAGCCTGCGCTCCACATTTGACCTGCCGGACGAGCCGACAGGCAACGCCGCCCCTTCATGGCTGACTGACCCGACGCCAGAGATTAACGGGCAGGAGGCATAACCCATGAGTGCCGCCCTGACTGAACGACTGGTTTATGTTGCCCGCGCGGCACGTGACGCGGGGCATGGTAAGCGTGGTGCGATATATGATGCCGCCTGCGCTGAACTGGGCATGTCCCGCGCCACCCTGCTGCGCAAGCTGAAGGAGGTATCAGTGACTGACAAACGTAAAAAACGCGCCGATGCCGGGCGCAGTGCCCTGAGCCGCGACGAAGCCGCGCTGATATCTGCCACGTTGCGCGAGGCCACCCGTAAAAACGGTAAGCGCCTGTATTCCATCGCGGATGCGGTGGAGACCCTGCGGTCAAACGGCTTTATCACTGCTGGCAGAACGGACGAGGCCACCGGCGAGTTTTTCCCGCTGTCCGAGGACACCATCAGCCGCGCCCTGCGGAACTATGGTCTGCACCCGGAACAGCTTGACGCACCGGCCCCGTCATCCGAGATGGCCAGCCTGCATCCCAATCACGTCTGGGAGATTGATGCCTCACTTTGTACGCTTTACTACCTGAGCAACGGCCATAAGGGGCTGCAGGTGATGGACAGCGCGAAGTTCTACAAAAACAAGCCTGCCAACATCGCCCGCATCGCCAGTGACCGCGTGTGGAGTTATGAGATTACCGACCATACCAGCGGCTGGATCTACATTGAGTACGTGATGGGTGCGGAGTCCGGTGAGAACCTCTGTTCTGTTCTTATTAACGCCATGCAGGAACGCGGCGGCGCGGACGTGCTGCACGGCGTGCCGAAAATACTCTACCTTGACCCCGGCTCGGCGAACACCGCTGGCATGACGAAAAACATGTGCCGCTCACTGGGTATCAACCTGATAGCGCACAAACCGCATAACGCCCGCGCCACCGGGCAGGTGGAAAAGGCGCGTGACATTATCGAGCGCAAGCTGGAGCCGGGTCTCAAGTTCCAGCCGGTTCACAGTCTGGAAGAGCTGAACGCGCTGGCCGTGAAATGGCGCAGCCACTTTAACGCCACGGCTGTTCACAGCCGCCACGGTAAAACCCGCACGGATATCTGGCTGAAAATTACTGCTGACCAGCTGAAAAAAGCGCCATCCGTTGAGGTTTGCCGCGAACTGGCGGTGGCCGCACCGGAACTCCGTAAGGTCACGCCAAAACTGCGCGTCTCGTTCCGGGGCAATGAGTTTGACGTTTCGACGGTACCGGGCGTACTGGTCGGCGAAAAACTGATGATTACCCGTAACCCGTGGCGCAGCGATGTGGCGCAGGTGGTACTGACCGGTGAGGACGGCCACGAGACGTTCTTCCTGGTCGAAGAGGTCAGAAAGAACGAGTTCGGCTTTGCCGAAAGCGCGGCGGTATTTGGCGAAAGCTACAAAGCCCTGCCGGAGACCCCGGCGCAGACGGCGGCAAAAGAAATCGAAGAGCTGGTCACCGGCACCGATAACGCTGCCGATGCAGCTGCTGCACGCAAGGCGAAGGCGCTGCCGTTCGGCGGGCAACTTGACCCGTACAAACATATCGACGACACCACGCTTCCGGCCTATATGCCGAAGCGCGGTCAGGCTTCAGACGTGCGCGGGCCGCGTATTGAGCAGCGTCCCATGACCCATGTGGAGGCGGCGAAAGCCCTGCGCGAGAAGTTTGGCGCTAACGGCCATACCTGGACGTCGGAACATTACCGCCAGTTAGCGGCACAGTACCCGGACGGCGTACCGGAAGCCGTGCTGGATGAGGTCATGGTCACCCTGACCACTCCGGCCCGCAACAGCGTTATCAGCATCGTTAACGGTAACTGAGGAGGAAGGCATGCTGGTACTGAAGCAACAACTGAAAGAGGCCCGCATCCCGCAGGCGGCGGTGGCAAGAGCCGTCGCCGTTTCCGAGGCCACGCTGGCCCAGATTGTGAACCATAACGAGTGGCCCCGCACCAGCCCCGAAGAGGTGCGCCAGCGTCTGGCGTCCTGGCTGGAAAGTCAGGGGATTGATACAGCGAAGAGTTTTGATGCTGCACAGGGCGCAGCCACGCCCCGTACAGCGGGTACTACCGATAAAACCAACCTCAGTGAGGAAGAGAACATGTTACTCAAAAAGCAGGTGTTATTTCCAGCAACCAAAAAAGCGTTTGGCCTTTTCCGTGACCCGTTCGCCGATGAAGCCATGCAGGGCGCGGACGATGTGTTCACCACGCCGGATATCCGCTACGTGCGTGAGGCACTGTTCCAGACCGCCCGCCACGGTGGCTTTCTGGCGGTTATCGGCGAGTCCGGCGCGGGTAAATCCACGCTGCGCCGCGACTTGATTGAACGCGTCAACCGCGAGAACGCGCCGGTGATTGTTATCGAGCCATACATCATCGCCATGGAAGACAACGACGTGAAGGGCAAAACCCTCAAGGCCGCTGCGATCGCCGAGGCCATCATCAGCACCATCGCACCGCTGGAGAGTATCAAACGCAGCCAGGACGCCCGTTTCCGCCAGTTGCACCGCGTCCTGAAGGACAGCAGTCAGGCGGGTTTCAGCCATGTTCTGGTGATTGAGGAGGCCCACAGCCTGCCCATTCCGACGCTGAAGCACCTTAAACGCTTCTTCGAACTGGAGTCCGGCTTCAAAAAACTGCTGTCCATCGTGCTGATTGGCCAGCCTGAGCTGGCGGACAAACTGTCCGAACGCAACATGGAAGTCCGTGAGGTCGTCCAGCGCTGTGAGGTGGTTGAACTGCTGCCGCTGGACAACAGCCTGGAAGAGTTTCTGACGTTCAAACTGCAACGCGCCGGTAAGCAGCTGGCCGACATAATGGATGCCAGCGCAGTGGAAGCCATCCGCGCCCGTCTGAGCAATCTGGGCAGTAACCGTAAAAGCATGGTCAGCCTGCTGTATCCGCTGGCCGTCAGCAACCTGGTGATAGCCGCCATGAATCTGGCTGCTGAAATCGGGGTTCCGCAGGTCAACGCCGACGTCGTTAAAGGGGTTTAATCATGAAATCCATCGCCGATATCAACCAGCAGATGAACAAGGTGCAGTCCGCCATTATGGCGCTCAACGCCATGAACACTACCGTGCAGAGCGTCATGATTGCTGGCAGTAAGCCGGTTATCCGTATCGCCCGCAACGGGCACTGTGCCCGCCTGCTGGAGCAGGGCAAAGCGAGTTATACCCATGTTGGCCATGACGGCTCAGGGCGCTTTCGTCAGGGCGTCTTTGAACTGCATGGCTGCCGCATTACCTGGTCAGAGTCATTACATTAACCGCGATAAAACTCAGGAGGCAGTATGAGTGATTTTATTCTTGTTGATATAAGCGCTGAGGCTAAGGTTCGCTACAAAAAGCGAGTCAATATGAAGCGGGAAGATTACGAAAAGTATCTTTCCATATGTGAAGAATGGTCAGGTGATACCGAAGATAAAATTGCTGAGATAGCAGTGGAATATGGCTTTTTTGCCGAAAATGAGGACATCGAAGATATTGATGACCCGGAAAATGTTGAATTCGAACCGGTTCTAGCCAAAAAAGAAATTACTGTCGAGGATAAATAATATGTCAAATATAAATCAGGCTGAATATATGAAAGACCGCAAGGGGCGTCTGGTGCCAGTTGACCAGGTGTCTGACTATGACCTTGCGATGGATTCCTTTGTCCGGGAACAGGTCGCTGCCGCGAAGGTTAAACGCGATGAACTTAGCGCCTTCAAAAATCGCACGTTTGATGACTGCTATGCCTGGCTTGACCTGGCTGCGGAAAAATATGGCAGAAAGCGCGGCGGAGCCAAGGGCAACGTGACCTTCAGCAGCTTCGATGGCAAACAGCAGATCACCATCCGTGTGCAGGACTCCCTGACGTATGGCCCTGAAATGCAGATCGCCAAAGACCTGATGGATGAGTGCATGATGGAATGGTCTGAAGGCGCTAACGCCAATCTCGTGGCCATTATTAAAGATGCGTTTCAGGTTGACCAGGAAGGCAAGCTTAATATTTACCGCATCCTGTCCCTTCGCCGCATCAAGATTGACGACGAGCGGTGGCGTAAAGCCATGGATGCCGTAGCGGAATCCTTACTGGTTGCAGTATCGAAAACCTATATTAATTTCCGCGAAAAGGATAAAGACGGGCGGCTGGTAAATATTTCGTTAGATATCGCTGCTATTTAATTTTAATTCACTTTCTTTTTATTTCGGCGTCAGCGCCGTGGGCTTCTGCACGCCGAAAACAGCATTAAGGAATAAATCATGTCCATCAAATGTTCCAACTGTAAGAAAGGTATCACTACCCTGAAGTTCAGCGACGCCAGCGTCATTACCTCAGTCAAATACCATGTACCAGCCGTCCTCATCACGCTGGTATGCCCTCACTGCAGTCAGCACTACTACACAGAAGTCCCGGCAATGGAATTCATCCCCTGTGAAATGAAGCAACGACAGGAGGCATCCGATGAAAATTAATCCGGCAGCGACGACTTGTTTACAACGAATAAAGACTTTGAACGCTGATAACCAGCGTTCGGTCAGGGTTAATCTCGGTGTACTTAAAGTGGCTCGCAGTGAAATCCTGGCCCATGTTGCGATAAACGGAAAAGGCGTCATGACCGATATGGTGCTCCATGCGTTAGACCACGCGATTAAGGAGGGCCGGTAATCATGTGGGTACTTATTTTGTGGATGTTCACATCAGGTACTGAAGGCGAAGGCCTTGTCATAACATCTCCGGAATTTACCACTGAGAGTGCCTGCAGGGCAGCATTCCAGGAAGTTAAACGCGTCAATGCCGGTGAAATTTATCTACGCGGTGTATGCACACCAAAGGACTAAATCATGCCAATGACTGATAAAGAGAAAGTGCTGGAAAAGTTAAAAAAACTTCTGGCGCTGTCAAAATCTGATAATCCCCATGAAGCCTCACTGGCACTGCAGCGTGTTCAGAAACTGATGCAGGCATACGGCATTACCCGTGACGATATCGCACTCAGTGATATAGACGAAAGCATTAGCAACTACTGGGCTGCAGGCAGCGTTAATCCACCACGATACATGCTGGGTCTGCTGGGCATCATCCAGGCTGCCTTTGGTGTGGAATCTATTATTCATTCAGGTCATAAACCCAGCGTTGGCTTTTACGGTAATAAAGACCGCGTTGAGCTGGCGTCTTATACCTGGGATGTTCTCGCCCGACAGCTTATTACGGCGCGAAAAAACCACATCGGGCAGCAGAATAAAAGAATCAAAAGCACGACAAAGACCAGCCGTGGCGACAAATTTGCCGAAGGCTGGGTACTGGCCGTGCGTAGTGAAGTGCAATTGTTTGCTATGACCCGTGAGGAACGGGAGCTGGCTCAACTCTGGCTCGAACAGAAATACCCGGATTCAGGCACAACTACGGGCCGTGAAGCTGGAAAATCACGTGACGCGGATATGTCGCGCCATATCGGTTACAGAGAAGGGGAAAACGTCCGCCTGCATCAGCCTGTCAGCGGGCATGAGCAGCGGAAGCTGGGGAGTGGCTTATGATGGCTGAATATATTGTATGCGCCCTGTTCTGGTACTGCCTCGTGGGGTGGTGTAATGCTGAGCTGCACCGCCATTCAGGTTTTTGTTCAAGATACAGCGGTGCTAAATACTGGATTAGCTGGGCGGTAATGCTCCTTTGCTGGCCTGTAGCCCTTCCTTTATATGTTGACTATGTCAGGGGAAAATCAAAAGGTGAGGTCGATGATGACTAAACAGCGCCTCATTCAACTTATTCATATTGCCCGCAGCGACCTCCATATGGATGAGGATACCTACCGCCAGATGCTGCAGGGGCTGACCGGCAAAGCCTCGACCAAAGGGATGGATATCACACAGCTAAACAGCGTGCTGGAATCCATGAAAAAGAAAGGTTTTCGCGTTAAGCCTGCCGGGAAATCCAGGTCCGGTTTACCGCTGGATAGCCATCCTCAGTCAAAGAAAATCCGTGCACTATGGCTTGAAATGGCTGCGGCAGGTGTCGTCCGTGACAGTTCAGAGCAGGCGCTGGCGCTATGGGTTAAACGGGAAACGGGCATCAGCGCATTACGCTGGCTCAGCAATGAGCAGGCAAGTAGCGTTATTGAGAAACTGAAAAAGTGGCAGCGCAGAGCTGCGGGAGTGAAGCAATGAGCGACCTGAATCAGTTTCGTAGTAAAGGGCCGGAACTGTTGGTGGAACTGGCACAGCACACCTCTGAGACCGTCCGCGAGATTATTGATATCGAACCAGCAGTTGCCGACCAGATTGGTCAGGCCGTCGCGAACCGCATGATGCAGGTCTGGGGCGGGCAAAACGTCTATTTCCCGATGGGCATGGTCTGGAAGGTCAGCCAGCGCGACCGTGAAATTTTCCTGGAGTTTGACGGGCGCAACCATCACGAACTGGCCCGTAAATTTGGTGTTTCGATACAGTGGGTGTACAGCGTGGTGAAGCGGATCAGAAAAGAAGAACTGGATCGGATGCAGGGCAAACTGTTTGATGGTGAACCCGATGCCGATACGGGGAAAAAGGAGTAATATCTGTAATCAGGCTGGTGCGAGTTCTGTTTTTTTTCGGGCCGGTCTGATTTTCACATACTGTAAGGTTATTGCATATTCCATCCAGTCTCTTCCCATGTTGACCCAGTTCTTCCCATAATTATCTCACTTATTCCCTGTCATTTATCTCAAGTCTAATCACGTTGAGCATTATCCCGATGGTGGGATTTGACGTCTTCTGGCAGATCTACAGTCATTTGAAAAAACTGCGCATGTCTCGTCAGGATATCCGCGACGAATTTAAACAGAGTGAAGGCGACCCGCATGTGAAGGGCCGTATTCGCCAGATGCAGCGTGCGGCGGCGCGCCGCCGGATGATGGCCGATGTGCCAAAAGCCGACGTGATTGTTACCAACCCGACGCACTACGCCGTGGCGTTGCAGTATGACGAGAATAAAATGAGCGCGCCTAAAGTGGTGGCGAAAGGGCAGGGTCTGGTGGCATTACGCATTCGCGAACTGGGCACTGAAAATCGCGTACCCATTTTGGAAGCACCGCCGCTGGCGCGCGCACTCTATCGCCACGCTGAGATCGGTCAGCAAATCCCCGGTCAGCTCTATGCGGCAGTTGCCGAAGTGCTGGCGTGGGTATGGCAGTTGAAACGCTGGCGTTTGTCAGGCGGACAACGACCCGTTAAACCTGAGAATCTTCCGGTGCCAGAGGCGCTGGACTTTTTGAACGAGAAGGATACTGATGGCTAATCTGGTAGCAATGCTGCGTCTGCCCAGCAATCTGAAATCGACCCAATGGCAGATCCTTGCCGGGCCGGTGCTCATCATGCTTATTCTGTCGATGATGGTGCTGCCGCTGCCAGCGTTTGTCCTCGATCTGCTGTTTACCTTTAACATCGCGCTGTCGATCATGGTGCTGTTGGTGGCCATGTTCACCCAGCGTACCCTGGAATTCGCCGCGTTCCCGACCATCCTGCTGTTCACAACCTTGCTACGCCTGGCGCTGAACGTTGCATCGACCCGTATCATTCTGATGGAAGGGCATACCGGTTCTGCAGCAGCAGGGCGAGTGGTAGAAGCTTTCGGCCACTTCCTCGTTGGCGGTAACTTCGCTATCGGTATTGTGGTGTTTGTGATCCTCGTCATCATCAACTTCATGGTTATCACCAAGGGTGCCGGACGTATCGCTGAAGTGGGCGCGCGTTTCGTGCTCGACGGGATGCCGGGTAAACAGATGGCGATCGACGCGGACCTTAACGCCGGGATCATTGGTGAAGACGAAGCAAAACGCCGCCGTTCAGAAGTGACGCAAGAAGCGGACTTCTACGGTTCAATGGACGGTGCGAGTAAATTTGTTCGCGGGGATGCCGTCGCCGGTATCCTGATTATGGTGATCAACATCATCGGTGGTCTGCTGGTAGGGGTTTTGCAGCATGGCCTGTCGATGGGCGACGCGGCTGAAAGTTATACCCTTCTGACCATCGGTGATGGCCTGGTTGCGCAGATCCCTGCGCTGGTTATCTCCACGGCAGCGGGCGTTATTGTCACACGCGTCAGCACTGATGAAGACGTCGGCCAGCAAATGGTGGGGCAACTCTTCTCTAACCCGCGCGTAATGATGCTGAGTGCAGGTGTACTGGGTCTGTTAGGCCTGGTGCCTGGCATGCCGAACCTTGTGTTCTTGCTGTTTACCGGTGCGTTGCTCGGCCTTGCCTGGTGGTTGCGTGGTAAAGAACAGAAAGCGCCAGTAGAGGCCGCGCCGGTCAAATTACCAGAAAACACGCAAGCGGTGGAAGCCACCTGGAGCGATGTACAGCTTGAAGACTCGCTGGGTATGGAGGTCGGCTATCGTCTGATACCGATGGTAGACTTCCAACAGGATGGTGAATTGCTGGGACGTATTCGCAGTATTCGTAAGAAATTCGCGCAGGACATGGGCTTTCTGCCGCCAGTGGTGCATATCCGCGACAATATGGATTTACCACCGGCCCGTTATCGTATTCTGATGAAAGGGGTTGAAATCGGTAGCGGTGAGGCGTATCCGGGCCGCTGGCTGGCGATTAACCCAGGCACCGCAGCCGGCACGTTGCCCGGCGAACAGACCGTCGACCCTGCTTTTGGCCTGGCAGCTATCTGGATCGAGAGTGCGCTGAAAGAGCAGGCGCAGATCCAGGGCTTTACGGTGGTCGAAGCCAGTACCGTGGTAGCGACGCACCTCAACCATTTAATTGGTCAGTTTTCATCGGAATTGTTTGGCCGCCAGGAAGCACAACAGTTGCTTGACCGTGTAAGCCAGGAAATGCCGAAGCTGACCGAGGATCTGGTGCCGGGTGTGATCACGCTGACCACTCTGCATAAAGTGCTGCAAAACCTGCTTGCCGAGAAAGTGGCTATTCGCGATATGCGTACGATTCTGGAAACGCTGGCAGAGCACGCGCCGGTGCAGAACGATCCGCACGAACTCACTTCTGTGGTGCGCGTGGCGCTGGGTCGGGCTATCACCCAACAGTGGTTCCCGGGTAATGATGAAGTTCAGGTGATTGGTCTTGATACGCCGCTGGAGCGTTTGCTATTACAAGCCCTTCAGGGCGGTGGCGGCCTGGAGCCAGGACTGGCCGACCGTCTGCTCGAACAGACTCAGGAAGCGCTGGTACGCCAGGAAATGTTGGGCGCGCCGCCGGTGCTGCTGGTTAACCATGCGTTGCGTCCGTTGCTGGCCCGCTTCTTACGTCGCAGCCTGCCACAACTGGTTGTGTTGTCGAATATGGAAATGTCGGATAACCGCAATATTCGTATGACGGCTACTATCGGAGGGAAGTAATGCGTTATCTCGCCTGGTTAATTGCGTTACCGTTGTTTGCTCACGCTGTCGGAGAAGGCGCGTGGCAGGCCAGCAGTATTGGCATTACGCTGAATAATCGTGGTGTGTCCGCCTCTTCAGCGCCGCTGGCTTCATCACAACCGGTGAATGGATTAATGACGCTGGTTGCCTGGCGTTATGAACTCAATGGGCCGACCCCGGCGGGCTTAGTCGTTCGCCTCTGTTCTCAAACACGTTGTGTTGAACTTGATGGTCAGAATGGGACTACCACCGGCTTTACCGGTGTTCCGGCTATTGAACCTCTGCGTTTTGTCTGGGAAGTCCCGGGTGGCGGGCGCCTGATACCTGCGTTGCAAGTACAGAGTAATCAGGTGATCGTCAATTACCGCCAACCTGCCAATAACGGGTAACCGTTTCGTTGTTAACTTGCGCAATCAGTTAGTCTTTTTCGCCGCTTAAATCCTGCCGTCTGGCAGGATTTTGCTGTCGACATCTCATTTTTGACCCCCTCTTTTGAAGCAAGAGAAACGCTGTTTTATAAATCAGTGAAGCGTGTAATGGCTCTCTTTGCATTTTTGCCAGGGCCGCCCGTTTACTGGCAGAAACAGAAAGGTTTCCCATGGCGCATCCTCTTACTTTAGCCGTGTAAGCATTTCCTTTGGCCAGCCGTAATGCCAGGGGTCCCCAATAATGAATAGGGTTGACGGCAATGAAAACACGAAAAATTGGATTGGCTAATTACCTCGCCTACGGTTCAGGCGACTTTCTGGGGGCGGGTACGACCGCGTTGACCGCAGCATGGTTACTTTATTTCTACACAACCTTCTGTGGCCTGACGCCTATCGAAGCGACATTTATCTTTGCAGCCGCGAGGGTGCTGGATGCTGTCGTCAGTCCGCTGATGGGCTTTTTAACCGATAACTTCGGCACGACCTGGCTGGGTAAACGCTTTGGTCGTCGTAAGTTCTTTATCCTGCTCGGTATTCCCTGCGTTTTCAGCTATTCGATGATGTGGATAGGGGAGATGAGTTTCTGGTATTACCTGCTGACCTATCTGTTGTTCGATGTGGTTTACACCATGATTCTGGTGCCGTACGAAACGCTGGTACCGGAAATGACGGATGACTTTAAACAGAAAACTAAATTCTCCGGGGCGCGCATTTCTATGGCGCAAATGTCGGCGATTCTGGCCTCTTTCCTGCCTGGAGTTCTGCTGACACACTTCGGTAAAGAAAACCCGATCTCCTTCTTCTATGCAAGCCTGGTGTTCTCGGTACTGTGCGCATTGATGCTGACGTTTGTCTGGTGTTTCACCTGGGAACGCCCGCGTGAAGAGTGGACCGAAGCGGCTCTGCGTGCAGAGGAAGAGAAAAAGAGCCTCACCCTGGGGCAGAGTCTGCGCCGCCTGTTTGTTGAACTTAGTTCAACGCTGCGTATTAAAATTTTCCGTCAGCACCTCGGTATGTACCTCGGTGGTTATATCGCACAAGACGTATTTAACGCGGTGTTCACCTATTACGTGGTGTTTGTGCTGATGCAAGAAGCCTCTCTCGCGTCTAACCTGCTTGGCACGATGGCAATTTTCCAGTTTATCGCTGTTATCGCCATGATCCCGCTGTGCATCCGTTTCGGGCCTGCGCCGTCGTACCGTATGGTTGTGGTGTTGTTTGGTCTGAGTGCTGCCTCTTACGGCATCCTTTATTGGGCGGGATTAAGCGACATTTACGCGTTACTGCTGCTGGTTTCTGCCGTTGCGGGTCTGGGCCGGGGCGGCATCAACTATGTTCCGTGGAATACCTACACCTACATCGCCGATATTGACGAAGTGGTAACCGGCCAGCGTCGCGAAGGTATTTTCGCCGGCATTATGACCCTGACACGCAAAGCCTCGCAGGCGGGTGCGGTGATGCTGGTAGGGATTGTGATGCAGGCGTCGGGCTTTGTTTCCGGGCAAAAAACGCAGGTACCGGAAGTGAGCCATACCATCCTGATGATCATGTGCTTTGGCACCATTGCGGTGCTGTGCTGCGGCTTCCTTGTCTCGCTGCGCTTTAAGCTGAACCTGAAAACGCACAGCGTGTTGCGCGAAGAGACGGCCAAAATGCGCCAAAGCGGTCGCGCAATGCCAGAAAGCATCACGCCACAGGCACGTGAAACCGTGGAGATGCTGGCGGGTATGCCATACGAATCGCTGTGGGGCAATAACAATATCGGCTACCTGAATCGGAATAAACCAGCCGCACCCTCCCTGAAGAAAGGCGCGTCACTGAAATCGACTTATAACTGAGGTGAGAAATATGAAGGTTTGGCCTGTCAAACACAGTCCGTTATTGCGTCAGCCAGAGCGGTTTATCGCCCGTGATGAACTGAAGGCATTGATTCGCAAGATCACGCATAACCTCGTGAATATACATGATAACACCGGCGAGTTTTTATTGCGGCTCGACGATGGGCGTGTGATTGATACCAAAGGCTGGGCTGGCTGGGAGTGGACTCATGGTGTCGGTTTGTACGGCATGTATCAGTATTATCGCCAGACAGGGGATGAAACCGTCCGTGAGCTGATTGATAACTGGTTCGCCGAGCGCTTTGCTGAAGGTGCTACCACGAAGAACGTCAACACCATGGCCCCCTTTCTGACGCTGGCGTATCGCTATGAGGAAACCGGCAACCCGAGCTATCTGCCATGGCTTGAAAGCTGGGCTGAGTGGGCGATGTATGAGATGCCACGCACTGAGCATGGCGGTATGCAGCACATCACACTGGCGGAGGAAAACCACCAGCAGATGTGGGACGACACCCTGATGATGACGGTCCTGCCGCTGGCAAAAATCGGTAAGCTGCTTAACCGGGCAGAGTATGTTGAGGAAGCGGTATATCAGTTCCTGCTCCATGTGCAGAACCTGATGGACAGAGAAACCGGCTTGTGGTTTCACGGCTGGAATTACGACGGGCAGCACAACTTCGCCCGCGCCCGCTGGGCGCGCGGCAATAGCTGGCTGACTATTGTGATCCCGGATTTCCTCGAACTGGTGGATCTGCCGAAAAATAACGCGGTACGCCGCTATCTGGTGCAGGTGCTGAATGCGCAGATCGCTGCCCTTGCCAGCTGCCAGCACGAGAGTGGGTTGTGGCACACGCTGTTGGATGATGCCGACTCTTATCTGGAGGCCTCCGCTACCGCCGGGTTTGCGTACGGCATATTAAAAGCGTTGCGTAAGCGCTATATCAGCGCGGATTACGCGGAAGTGGCAGAGAAAGCAGTGAAGGCAATTGTGGGTCACATTTCGCCGGAAGGGGAGTTGTTGCAGGTATCGTTTGGTACCGGGATGGGCAGTAATCTGGCGTTTTATCGCCAGATCCCACTGACGTCCATGCCGTATGGCCAGGCGATGGCGATGCTCTGTTTGACGGAGTATTTGCGCAAATATTTCTGACAATACGGCAAAAGAAAAACCCCGGAACGCCGGGGTTTTTTATGCCTGACAATGAGGGCAAATGCGATTGTGCAGGGCGGGTAATGTGTGTCAGCCACCCGGCATTAGCGCTTACATACGCTCGACAGTCTCGATCCCCAGCGTATCCAGACCCAGCTTCAGCGTTTTCGCGGTCAGCAGGGCCAGTTTCAGGCGGCTAAGGCGGATTTCGTCGCTGTCCGCGCTGAGGATCGGGCAATGCTCATAGAAACCGGAGAACAGACCTGCAAGATCATACAGATAAGCACACATCACATGCGGTGTGCCTTCGCGGGCAACCACGCTCAGGGTTTCTTCAAACTGCAACAGACGTGCGGCCAACTGTGATTCACGCTCTTCGCTAATCATCACCGGGGCGTTTTCCAGCACGCTCTCTTCAATGCCCGCTTTGCGGAACACAGACAACACACGGGTGTATGCATATTGCATATAAGGCGCGGTGTTGCCTTCGAAGGCCAGCATATTGTCCCAATCAAACACGTAGTCAGTGGTACGGTTTTTCGACAGATCGGCATATTTCACGGCGCCAATACCGACAGCATTCGCCAGTTTTTCCAGCTCATCGGCAGGCATATCCGGATTTTTCTCCGCCACCAGGCGACGGGCGCGCTCCAGCGCTTCATCCAGCAGATCGGCAAGTTTAACCGTGCCGCCCGCGCGGGTTTTGAACGGTTTGCCATCTTTGCCCAGCATCATGCCGAACATATGGTGCTCCAGCGGAACGGAATCCGGCACATAGCCTGCTTTGCGGACAATCGTCCACGCCTGCATCAGGTGTTGGTGCTGGCGGGAGTCGATGTAATAAAGCACGCGATCGGCATGCAGCGTTTCATAACGGTACTTGGCGCAGGCGATATCCGTGGTGGTGTAAAGGTAGCCGCCATCTTTTTTCTGAATGATGACGCCCATCGGCTCGCCTTCTTTATTCTGGTACTCGTTGAGGAATACCACCGTCGCACCTTCACTCTCTACCGCCAGGCCTTTCGCTCGCAGATCGGCAACAATACCTGGCAGCATCGGGTTATACAGACTTTCACCCATCACATCTTTACGGGTCAGGGTGACGTTTAAGCGTTCATAGGTTTTCTGGTTCTGACTCATGGTGATGTCAACCAGCTTGCGCCACATTTCGCGGCAGTACTCGTCGCCGCCCTGCAGTTTTACCACATATCCGCGCGCGCGTTCGGCAAAGGCGGCATCTTCGTCATAATGCTTTTTGGCTTCACGGTAGAAGCCCTCCAGGTCGGCCAACGCCATTTCACCTGCATTTTCCTGCTGTTGCAGCTCCAGGTAGGCGATCAGCATACCGAACTGGGTACCCCAGTCGCCGACGTGGTTCGCGCGAATCACGTTATGACCGAGAAATTCAAGCGTACGTACGGATGCATCACCGATAATGGTGGAACGCAGGTGACCAACGTGCATCTCTTTTGCCACGTTCGGTGCAGAGTAATCGATAACGATGGTTTGTGGCTGCGGACGAGTGACGCCCAGACGATCCGATGCCAGCGCCAGGGTGACCTGTTGCGCAAGAAATTCCGGCGCAAGAAAAATATTGATAAAGCCAGGACCGGCAATTTCAACTTTGCTGGCAATCCCGTCCAGAGAGAGGTGCGTCAGGACCTGCTCGGCCAGTTGTCGCGGCGCCATGCCCAGTTTTTTTGCAACTGCCATCACGCCATTAGCCTGATAGTCGCCAAACTGAACTTTTGCGGACTGACGTACCTGCGCTTCGCAATCTGCGGGGGCGCCTGCATCAATCATGGCCTGACTGACTTTTTCTGAGAGAAGAGCCTGAATATTCACCGGGATACCTTACATTTAGGACGCCGCGTAACAGGGGCGGCGTCCGGGTGTTTAATAAAGGCGGGAGTATACTGCAAATGCCCGGTGGCGTCAGCACTGCATAACACGGTAGATTATGCGCTTTGTTATGACTTACGGGCACTGTTATGAGTAATTGGCAAACTATCGAAGAGTTGCAGGATATCGTGGAAGATTTGCCGCGTTTCACTGACGACTTGCAGAAATTTACTACCCGTCTTGGACTGAATATTGCACCATTAAACGCCGACCATATTTCGCTACGTTGTCATCAAAATACCACCGCAGAGCGCTGGCGGCGCGGTTTTGAACGGTGTGGTGAACTGCTCTCGGAGAACAGGATTAATGGTCGACCGATTTGCCTGTTTAAACTGCATGAACCGCTGTGTGTTGCGCACTGGCAATTCACCGTCATTGAGCTGCCATGGCCAGGTGAAAAACGGTATCCCCACGAAGGCTGGGAACATATCGAGATCGTATTGCCGGGGGCGCCGGAGACATTGAATGCGCGCGCGCTGGCGCTTTTGGCGGACGAAGGCCTGAGCCAGCCGGGGGTGTCAGTAAAAACCAGTTCACCCAAAGGCGAGCGTGAGCGTCTGCCAAACCCAACGCTGGCGGTGACAGATGGCAGGGTGACGGTGAAATTTCACCCCTGGACGATTGAAGACATCGTCGCCAGCGAGGGGTGACACACCGCCTGTGAAGGTGAGCAAAAACCGGCTGAACGAAACAAGCCACAAGCCATGATAAAGAAAAGGGAGGAGTGATGAGCATACTGGAAATTTGTTGTTATGGCGTCGAAGACGCGGTAATCGCTCAGCAGTCCGGTGCAGATCGCATTGAATTTTGCGCAGCACCGAAAGAAGGGGGCTTAACCCCGTCCTATGGCGCGCTGAGAAGCATTCGCCAGGCGGTGACGATTCCGGTGCATCCGATAGTGCGCCCGCGCGGCGGTGATTTTTGCTATCGCAAAGATGAATTTGCCACCATGCTTGATGATATTCACTTTCTCCATAAGCTCGGCTTTCCCGGCCTGGTCACCGGTATTCTTAATGAGGACGGCGATGTTGATTTGGCGCGAATGCGTGACGTGATGAGCGCGGCGCAGGGAATGGCGGTTACTTTTCATCGGGCTTTCGATATGTGCGCCGATCCTGTGCAAGCCCTTGATTCATTAGCGGAGTTAGGCGTTTCGCGCATTCTGACGTCAGGGCAACAGGCGTCGGCGGAAAAAGGACTTTCATTAATCAGGGAACTTAATGCCCGGTCCGGTGTTCCAATCATTATGGCAGGCGCAGGTGTGCGTCCGGATAACCTCTCACTGTTCCTTTCTGCAGGCGTAAAAGAGGTACATAGCTCGGCAGGCAATTGGACAGCGTCGCCGATGCGTTATCGCAATAAGGGGTTGTCGATGTCTTCAGATGCCAGTGCGGATGAATATGCCCGCTATGGCGTTGACGGAAATACAGTGGCGTTGATGAAGCAGATGATGGTTGCTTATCACCCCTGAAACCAGTTTTTACCGCGCATCATGTCGCCCAATGTGATGTTTGCTTGTACCAGGCCCCTGCCATTAACAGGGGCCTTTTTTTATCTTACGGTTTACGGGCAATCAGCACAGCACGCAGTGGCGCGGGATAGCCTTCAATGGTTTTTGTGGTGTCTGTCGGGTCGAGGAAATCCGCCAGCGACTCGCTGGTCATCCATGACGTGCGCCGTTGCTCGTTGCTACTGGTAACACTCATATCGACGATACGCACATCGACAAAACCGCATTTCTCCAGCCAGTTTTTCAGCGCCAACGCGGAAGGAATAAAATAGACGTTGCGCATCTGCGCATAGCGATCGCCGGGCACCAGAACGGCATGTTCATCACCTTCGATCACCAGTGTTTCCAGCACCAGTTCACCCTCTTTAACCAGTTGATCTTTTAACTGCCACAGATGTTCCAGCGGTGAGCGGCGATGATAGAGCACACCCATCGAAAAGACGGTGTCAAAGGCATTGAGCGCCGGTAGTTGTTCGATTCCCAGTGGCAACAAATGGGCGCGACGATCGTCGCCCAGTAACTTACGCACGGCTTCGAATTGACACAAAAAAAGCTGTGTTGGATCAATCCCAACAGCGAGCTGCGCGCCTGCGCCAATCATGCGCCACAGGTGATAACCGCTACCGCATCCAACATCGAGGATTGTGCGCCCGGTCAAATCAGAGAGATGCGGCAGAACACGTTCCCACTTCCAGTCGGAACGCCATTCGGTATCGATATCAATACCGTAGAGTGAAAAGGGTCCTTTACGCCATGGCATCAGATTGCGCAGCAGGGTTTCCATCCCTTTTAGTTGCCCCGCACTCAGCGGTTCAGCGCTGGACGCACTTACGCCATGAACCAAATCCAGTTCCGCTGGTGTGATAAGAGGCAAAAACTCAACAGCGTTGTTCCACTGTTTAAACTGTCCGTGCAGTGCTTCACGTTGCCAGGCGGAGAGTTGGGCGGGCAGGGTATCCAGCCAGTGAGCTAAGGGGCCCACGGCAATTTGCTGATAAAAACGACCAAACTCAATCATGCAGCATCCGCCTTCAGGGCTACCAGAGAGCCAAAGTTAAAGCACTGGAACCACAGCTCGCTGTGTTCAAAACCGGCGGCGCGCAGACGGGCTTTATGCGTTTCAACGGAATCCGTTAACATGACGTTTTCCAGCATGCTGCGTTTCTGACTGATTTCCAGCTCGCTGTAACCGTTCGCACGTTTGAAGTCATGGTGCATGTTGAATAACAGTTCGCCGACGACGCTGTCTTCAAAACTGAATTTCTCCGACAGTACCAACGCGCCACCGGGGTTCAGCCCTTGGTGGATCTTCTTCAATAGCGCCAGACGATCGTCGGGTTCGAGAAATTGCAGGGTAAAATTGAGCACGACCATTGAGGCGTTTTCGATGGGAACATCGCGGATATCGCCTTCAATAACGCTAACCGGCGTTGGGGCTTTATAAGCATCGATGTGGCGGCGGCAACGTTCAACCATCGCCGGGGAGTTGTCCACCGCGATAATTTTGCACGCCGGGTGTGCAATGTTACGGCGCACGGAGAGCGTAGCGGCGCCCAGCGAACATCCCAGATCGTAGACCTGCGTAGCGGGCTGCACGAAGCGCTCCGCCAGCATGCCGATCATCGAAATAATATTGGAGTAACCCGGTACGGAACGCTGGATCATATCCGGGAAGACTTCGGCTACCCGTTCATCAAAAGTCCAGTCACCCAGGCTGGCGATAGGCGCGGAAAAAAGCGTGTCGCGGTGAGACATAGTGTAAATATCCGGGAAAACAAAGGGGCGTATTGTGCGCTAATGCAGGGAGAAAACCAACTCCCAGGGCATATACCACAGGTTTGCCAGCACCATCAGCACCAGCGAACACCAGGTGGCACTCATGCCGGAACGACGCCAGCGAAACAGCCGATGATAGTAGCCGTAATAATGCATCAGGCGACCTGCGATCAGCAGCAACCCGCAAACATGAACCATCCAGGTTTGCGCGCCGTCCATCTCCATAAAGAGCAGCAGGATGAGCGCAATGGGTATGTATTCTACCGCGTTGCCATGGATACGAATCGCGCTTTGTAGCTCGCTAAATCCGCCATCCCCATAGCTTACGCGATACTGCATACGCAGACGTACCACATCATATGAAAACTTCAGCAGCAACAACGCACCCAACACGGCATAAAGCGCGCTAACCATACTAACTCCCTTTAAGGCTTGGTGACCGCTTTACAATGATAGGGGGTTCAGTCAGAAAAGAGAAGATTGCCGGGGAATGGCGGGCGCGTCGCCAATGCAGGGCAGTACTGTATATAAATCCTGCCATAGCGTTTCTACCAGTTCCGGTGCCTGGGCAATATCCGGCGTGTGTAAAAAGAGATAGGGCGTGGTGGTTTGCTCCCAAAGCGGCAATTTACTGAGCCATACGGCAAACAATTCCCGGTTTTGTTGCATATTATCGCTGCCGATAAAACGCACCAGCGGGTTGTTAGCGGTGACCAGCGCATGTACCGGGACTTTGGGTTTTTTACGCTGTGCTTCTTTAACGGCTTCACTGTGTGCGACGGCACTGTGCACCGGACGGCTATCCAGGATCACCCGATTAACGCCGCGGGCATGAAGCCCCTGATTCAGCGCTTTTTCTTCCTCGCCTTTGGCAAAAAAAGTTGGATGCCGGACTTCAACACCATAAGTAAACGCTGGCGGCAAACTGTCAATAAAAGCCCACAGCGCAGGTAAATCCTGCGGTCCGAACGTGGCAGGCAACTGGATCCAGTACTGACCAATACGGTTTGCCAGCGGTGACAGGCGGGTAAAAAATTCCGTGGTCAGGTCAGCGCAGTTGCGCAGCGCCGCCTGGTGGGAAATGGTCGCAGGGAATTTAAAGCAGAAGCGAAAATCGTCGGTGGTTTGATCGCGCCAGCGGCTTACTACCTCTGCTTTGGGCAGAGCATAGAGCGTGGTATTGCCTTCGACGCAATTAAAATGCCGGGCATACTCTTCGAGACTGGTGATGCCAAGGCGCACCCATTTCGGGTGCGACCACTGCGGCAGGCCGATATAAATCATAATGCGTTGATGATCTCATCCGTGCTGCGAACACGGCCAATACGTGGAAAAATGTAAGTCATACTGCCTTGATGTTGTTCGTTACTGCCCGCGCTGCAAGCATCTTCTGCGATCACCAGCGAGAAGCCGAGCTCCCAGGCATTACGGGCGGTGGATTCGACGCCAATATTGGTCGAAATACCGCACAGCACAATGGTGTCAATGCCGCGACGGCGTAATTGCAACTCCAGGTCGGTACCGTAGAACGCGCCCCATTGGCGTTTTGTCACTTCGATGTCGCTCGCTTTTTTACCCAGCGCGACCGGGTAATCCCACCAGTTTGCAGGTAGAGCATGACCACCGACCGGAGCATCTACCGGCTGTTTCAGCGCTTCAGCGAAATCCACTGACCAGCCGACGCGCACCAGCACGACCGGCGCACTTTTGGCGCGAAATGTGTCCGCCAACGCAGCGGCACGTTGAACCACCTCCTGCGCCGTATGCGGGCCACCGGCGAAAGGCAGGATGCCTTCCTGCAAATCGATCACGACCAGCGCGGTTTTCTCAGCGTTGAGTTCCAGCATATTAACTCCTGAAAAATGAATGACGTCGGTAGCTACCTTACGCGTTGTGGCGTCGCGCGCGGTTTACAATTTTTGTTAAATTTTGTGAGAATGCGCAATAAGCGCGCAGCAAACGCGCGTACAGTCAGTCGCGGGCTTATCGTCAGGCAGAATTTCCAGTATAATAGCCCCCTTTTTTCATCCAGTTGTGACATACGAAAATAGCTGCTACCTAAGCACCTGCACCGCAGGTGACGGGTCGCACGCAGCTAATTAAGGGATATCTCATGCGTACAGTATATTGCGGGCAGCTCAATCAGTCCCATGTGGGACAGCAAGTAACGCTTTGTGGGTGGGTCAATCGTCGTCGTGACCTCGGTAGCCTTATCTTTATTGATATGCGCGATCGTGAAGGCATCGTGCAGGTGTTTTTCGACCCGGACCATCAGGATGCGTTCCAGCTCGCTTCCGAACTGCGTAATGAGTTCTGCATTCAGATTACCGGCACCGTACGCGCCCGTGATGCGAAAAACGTCAACAAAGATATGGCTACCGGCGAAGTGGAAGTGTTCGCGACTGCGCTGAACATTATCAACCGCGCTGAAGCCTTGCCGCTGGATTCCAACCACGTCAACACCGAAGAAGCGCGTCTGAAATACCGCTATCTCGATTTACGTCGTCCAGAAATGGCTCAGCGCCTGAAAACGCGTGCGAAAATCACCAGCTTTGTCCGTCGCTTTATGGATGACCACGGCTTCCTCGACATTGAAACCCCAATGCTGACCAAAGCCACGCCGGAAGGCGCGCGCGACTACCTCGTGCCAAGCCGTGTGCATAAAGGTAAATTCTACGCGTTGCCGCAGTCCCCGCAGTTGTTCAAACAGCTGCTGATGATGTCCGGTTTTGACCGCTACTATCAGATCGTAAAATGTTTCCGCGACGAAGACCTGCGTGCTGACCGTCAGCCGGAATTCACCCAGATTGATGTGGAAACCTCCTTCATGACCGCGCCGCAGGTGCGTGAAGTGATGGAAGCGATGGTACGTCAGCTGTGGCTGGAGATTAAAGGCGTGGATCTGGGTGATTTCCCGATCATGACCTTTGCTGAAGCCGAACGCCGTTACGGTTCCGATAAACCGGATCTGCGTAACCCGATGGAGCTGGTGGACGTTGCTGACCTGCTCAAAGACGTTGAGTTCAAAGTTTTCTCCGGCCCGGCCAACGACGCCAAAGGGCGTGTTGCTGCGCTGCGTGTGCCAGGCGGCGCACAGATCAGCCGTAAACAGATTGACGACTACGGCAAATTCATCGAAATCTACGGCGCGAAAGGTCTGGCCTATATTAAGGTCAATGAAGCAGCAAAAGGCCTGGAAGGCATCACCAGCCCGGTGGCGAAATTCCTCAACGCTGATATCGTCAGCGCGATCCTGACACGCACTGGCGCACAAGATGGCGATATGATTTTCTTTGGCGCGGACAACAAAAAAGTCGTTGCCGATGCGCTGGGCGCGCTGCGTCTGAAACTGGGTAAAGATCTGAACCTGACCGACGAAGCCAAATGGGCGCCGCTGTGGGTGATCGACTTCCCGATGTTTGAAGATGACGGTGAAGGCGGTCTGACGGCAATGCATCATCCGTTCACCTCGCCGAAAGACATGTCTGCCGCAGAGCTGAAAGCCGCGCCGGAAGATGCCGTTGCCAACGCCTACGATATGGTCATTAACGGTTATGAAGTGGGCGGTGGTTCGGTGCGTATTCACAACGGTGAAATGCAGCAGACCGTGTTTGGTATTCTGGGCATTAACGAGCAGGAACAGCGTGAGAAGTTTGGCTTCCTGCTGGACGCACTGAAATACGGTACACCGCCGCATGCTGGCCTGGCGTTTGGTCTGGATCGCCTGACCATGTTGCTGACCGGTACAGACAATATCCGCGACGTTATCGCTTTCCCGAAAACGACGGCAGCCGCCTGTCTGATGACTGAAGCACCGAGCTTCGCCAACCCGGCGGCACTGGCTGAATTGGGTATTGCGGTGTTGAAAAAAGAGTCTGCGGAGAACAAGTAACATGCCATTTAAGCATCCCGTTTCGGTGCTGGTCGTGATCTACGCACAGGATACGAAACGGGTGCTAATGCTGCAGCGACGCGACGATCCTGATTTCTGGCAGTCGGTTACCGGCAGCCTGGAAGCAGGGGAAACCGCGTTGCAGGCCGCCATGCGTGAAGTAAAGGAAGAGGTCGACATTGATATTGCTCTTGAGCAACTGACCTTAGTCGACTGTCAGCGCACGGTGGAGTATGAAATTTTTAGTCATTTACGTCATCGCTACGCACCGGGCATTACGCATAACAGCGAGTCCTGGTTTTGTCTCGCGTTGCCACACGAGCGGCAGATTGTTTTTAGCGAACATCTGGCCTACCGCTGGGTTGATGCGCCGCAAGCGGCTGCATTAACCAAGTCGTGGAGCAACCGGGAGGCGATTGAAGAGTTTGTAATTCATACCGCCTGATCGGGCGGTTTCTTGGAGAGTTTTTTATGGCAGGTCATAGTAAATGGGCCAACACCAAACACCGCAAAGCAGCACAGGATGCCAAGCGCGGTAAGATCTTCACCAAAATCATTCGTGAGCTGGTCACGGCAGCGCGTCTGGGCGGCGGCGATATCGGCTCCAACCCGCGTCTGCGCGCAGCAGTGGATAAAGCGCTGTCGAACAACATGACCCGCGACACCCTGAATCGCGCAATTGCACGCGGTGTCGGTGGCGATGACGATGCGAACATGGAAACCATCATTTACGAAGGTTACGGCCCTGGCGGCACCGCGGTGATGGTGGAGTGTCTGAGTGACAACCGTAACCGTACCGTTGCCGAAGTGCGTCATGCGTTCAGCAAATGCGGTGGTAACCTGGGCACCGACGGCTCTGTGGCTTACCTGTTCAGCAAAAAAGGGGTGATCTCTTTTGATGCTGGTGATGAAGACACCATTATGGAAGCGGCGCTGGAAGCCGGTGCAGAAGATGTGGTGACCTTTGATGACGGCGCAATTGACGTTTACACCGCGTGGGAAGAGATGGGTGCTGTGCGCGATGCGCTGGAAGCAGCCGGTCTGAAAGCCGACAACGCAGAAGTGTCTATGATCCCGTCCACCAAAGCGGACATGGACGCAGAAACGGCACCGAAACTGCTGCGTCTGATCGACATGCTGGAAGATTGTGACGACGTGCAGGAAGTTTACCATAACGGTGAGATCTCAGATGAGGTCGCAGCGACGCTCTGATGTCGCTTAATCTGCATAGAACCGGAGACGCATGATGGCGATTATTCTCGGTATTGACCCGGGGTCACGCGTCACCGGTTATGGTGTGATCCGCCAGACCGGGCGGCAGTTAACCTATCTTGGTAGCGGCTGTATCCGGACAAAAGTGGACGATTTACCGTCGCGCCTGAAGCTGATTTATGCAGGCGTGACGGAAATCATCACCCAGTTTCAGCCCGATTTTTTTGCTATCGAACAGGTATTCATGGCGAAAAATGCCGATTCGGCGCTCAAGCTGGGACAGGCACGCGGCGTGGCGATTGTTGCCGCGGTGAATCAGGCGTTACCGGTATTCGAATATGCCGCCCGTCAGGTGAAACAGACGGTGGTTGGCATTGGTAGCGCGGAAAAAAGTCAGGTGCAGCATATGGTGCGTACCTTGCTGAAACTTCCCGCTAACCCACAGGCGGATGCCGCCGATGCACTGGCGATCGCCATCACCCACTGCCATGTTAGCCAGAACGCCCTGCAAGTCAGCAGTTCCCGGCTTAACTTGGCGCGCGGAAGATTACGGTGAAAAGCGCCACATGCTGGCGCTTTTTTTATAACAGCGAACTGATTTTTTCCGCATCTTCCTCGGTTGAAGGGTTATAGACCACCATCGTCAGATCAGGTTGCCCCTCAACAGAAAAACTCGAGTACTCAAGCGACAGCCTGCCGACATGACCGTGCAGCAGGATCTTTGTCCCTTCGGCCATCCCCTCGATATCATTGCTCTGCCATAGCCGGGCAAACTCGGGTGAAGCGGCGCTCAGTTCCTCGACTAACGGGCGGATCTCAGCGGAAGCGCCGGCACGGGTTGCATCGGCGCGAAAGGCTGCCACCAGAAAACGCGTCAGCCCATGCCAGTCCGTTTGCATAGCGCGTACCTGAGGATTAAGAAACATGCGCCGCAAGATATTGCGCTGCTGTGGGGGGAGGGAGGGGTAATCTGCCATCACCACAGTGGCCGCTTTATTCCAGGCCACCACATCCCAGGTGGCGTTACGGATCATCGCCGGGCTGAGCGGCATATGATCCAGCACCTTTTGCAGACGTTCGCTTACGGTTCCGGTTGGGCTGTAATGCACGCCAGGCGCACGCCCCAGCCCGAGGTGAAACACATGTTCGCGCTCGCGCTCAGAGAGGCGTAGCGCCTGGCAAATCCGTTCAAGTACTTCAGCAGAAGGCGTACCGCCACGCCCTTGCTCAAGCCATGTGTACCAGGTTGCGCTGATACAGGCCAGATGTGCCACTTCCTCCCGACGCAGCCCTGGCGTGCGCCTGCGCGCGGTGTGAAAACCCAGCGCGAGAGGATCGAGCTGCGCGCGGCGGGATTTCAGGTACTGACCGAGATCTTTCGGCTGAGTCACGCTTTGCATCCTGTTAGTCCTTATACCACGATAATGTCACTACTTTTCTCTGTTATGGATATTCATCAGGATAACTGCGCGAGTCAACATAAGGAGACACACGCATGCATGTTTTTCTGACGGGCGCGACCGGTTGGGTAGGCGCAACAGTGGCGGCGGAATTACTGGCCGCCGGGCATCAGGTGAGTGGACTGGCCCGGAACCCGGGCAAAGCGCAGGCGTTGCTGAACGCAGGGGGGAATGCGGTATACGGGACGCTGGACGATCATCAACTGCTGTTTGATGCCGCAGCAAAGGCGGATGCGGTGATCCACACGGCTTTTAATCATGACTTCTCCCGTTTTGCGGATAACTGCGCGCAGGACCAGCATGCCATTGAGGTACTGGGTAACGCGTTACTGGGGAGTGAACGCCCGTTGCTGGTCACTTCCGGCTTTGCGAGGCTGGTCCAAGGGCGTCTGGCGACGGAAGACGATAAACCGGGCACGGGACCAGAATACCTGCGTCGTTCGGAACAAGCCGCACAGACGCTGGCAGAAAAAGGCGTACGCACCGCCAGCATTCGTCTCGCCCCAACGGTTCATGGCATTGGCGATCATGGTTTTGTGCCGAACCTGATTGCACTGGCGAAAAAAACGGGTGTTGCCGCCTGGCCTGGAAACGGGGAAAACCGCTGGGCAGCAGTTCACCGGCTGGATGCGGCAAAGGTGTACCGGTTGGCGCTGGAAACGGGTGTTACACAGCCGGTTTACCATGCCGTGGCGGAAGAAGGGATCCCGATGCGCGACATTGCTATCGCAATAGGCAATATGCTTGGGGTTCCTGCGGAATCACGCGACGCGGAACACTTTGGATGGTTTGCCACCTTTGCTGCTACGGAAATGGCGGCGTCCAGCGAGCGCACCCGTAAAGTTCTGGGCTGGCAACCAGGGCAGCGTGATTTGCTTACGGATCTTGCAGACGCTGCATATTACGCGAATTCCTGAATCACCCTCGCGCTTTTCCTGTATATTCGGCTGGATATCTATCCAGCCTTTTTTTATGATACAGCATTACAACTTCAGCCCTTAGCGCAGGAGCGTCACGTGATAGGCAGACTCAGAGGCATTATTGTCGAAAAACAACCCCCGTTAGTGGTGCTGGAAGCAGGAGGGGTGGGGTATGAAGTCCATATGCCAATGACCTGTTTTTACGAGCTACCGGATGCCGGTAAAGAGGCCATTGTCTTTACCCATTTCGTGGTGCGTGAAGATGCGCAACTGCTGTTCGGCTTTAACAATAAACAGGAACGGATGCTGTTTCGCGAACTGATAAAAACCAACGGCGTCGGGCCGAAACTGGCGCTGGCGATCCTCTCCGGCATGTCGGCGCAGCAGTTTGTCAATGCGGTCGAGCGTGAAGATCCCGCGGCGCTGATCAAGTTGCCCGGTATTGGCAAGAAAACGGCTGAGCGCCTGATTGTAGAGATGAAAGATCGCTTTAAAGGTCTGCATGGCGACCTGTTCACTCCTGCTGCTGATCTGGTGCTGGCTTCGCCAGCAAGCCCGGTATCGGACGATGCGGAGCAAGAAGCGGTTGCTGCGCTGGTGGCGCTGGGCTATAAACCACAGGAAGCCAGCCGGATGATCAGCAAAATCGCCCGTCCGGACGTAAACAGTGAAACCCTGATCCGTGAAGCGCTACGCGCAGCGTTGTGAGGTAGAGGATGATTGAAGCAGACCGTCTGGTGGCGCCTGCCAGTAGCAATGTGGAAGAGATTGCGGATCGCGCTATTCGTCCGAAAATGCTCGCGGAGTACATTGGTCAACCGCAGGTGCGTTCGCAAATGGAGATCTTTATCCAGGCGGCTAAACTGCGTGGTGACGCACTCGACCATCTGCTGATCTTCGGCCCCCCCGGGTTGGGGAAAACCACGTTGGCCAATATTGTGGCGAACGAAATGGGCGTCAATCTGCGCACAACGTCCGGTCCGGTGCTGGAAAAAGCGGGCGATCTGGCGGCGATGCTGACGAATCTTGAGCCTCACGACGTACTGTTTATTGATGAAATCCACCGCCTTTCACCCGTTGTGGAAGAGGTGCTCTATCCGGCGATGGAGGATTATCAGCTGGATATTATGATTGGCGAAGGCCCGGCGGCGCGCTCAATCAAAATTGATTTGCCACCGTTTACCCTGATTGGCGCGACAACCCGTGCGGGTTCGCTAACCTCTCCGCTACGCGATCGTTTCGGTATTGTGCAGCGCCTGGAGTTTTACCAGGTGGCGGATTTGCAGCACATTGTGGGCCGTAGCGCGCGGTTTATGGGGCTGGAAATGAGTGACGAAGGTGCGCTGGAAGTGGCGCGTCGCTCGCGTGGTACGCCGCGTATCGCTAACCGCCTTCTGCGTCGGGTGCGTGACTTTGCTGAGGTGAAGCATAACGGCGATATTTCGGCTGACATTGCCGCCCAGGCACTCGACATGCTGAATGTGGATGCCGAAGGGTTTGACTATATGGATCGCAAACTGCTGCTGGCGGTGATAGATAAGTTCTTCGGTGGGCCGGTTGGTCTGGATAATCTGGCGGCGGCCATTGGTGAAGAGCGGGAAACTATCGAAGATGTGCTGGAGCCGTACCTTATTCAGCAGGGCTTTTTACAGCGAACTCCGCGCGGAAGAATGGCAACGGTCAGAGCGTGGAATCACTTCGGTATAACGCCGCCGGAAATGCCGTAAAGCAGAATACCGGGAGCATCTCGCATCGCTCCCGGTACACCATTCAATTGGTGGTTTTCTTGAACATGCTGAAGATAAACAGCAGCGCAGCGCACAGCACCACGGACGGACCCGCCGGTGTATCATACAGCGCGGAGAAGGCCAGCCCTCCTGTCACTGCAATCATTCCGATGCCAACAGCCACGCCTGCCATTTGTTCCGGCGTACGGGCAAAACGGCGGGCGGTTGCGGCGGGAATAATCAGCAGCGATGTAATAATCAGCGCGCCGACAAATTTCATTGCCACACCGATGGTCAGAGCGGTAACCAGCATGAGCAACAGTTTTACGCGTTGCAGTTTTACACCATCGACAAATGCCAGTTCGGGGCTGATGGTCATCGACAGCAAGTTGCGCCACTGCCAGAGTAAAATTCCCAGAACAATCGCCACGCCCAGTGCGATAGCCAGTAAATCCTCCGGTGTGACTGCCAGCAGATCACCGAACAGATACGCCATCAGATCAACGCGAATATTTGACATCAGACTGACCACGACCAGACCCAGTGACAGCGCGCTGTGTGCCATGATACCGAGGAGTGTGTCGATCGCCAGTTGAGGACGTTTCTCCAGCCAAACCAGACCGGCTGCCAGTAACAACGTCACGGCGATAACGGCATAAAACGGATTTACATCGAGCAGAAAACCAAATGCCACTCCCAGCAGGGAGGCGTGTGCCAGCGTATCGCCGAAATAGGACATCCGACGCCAGACGACAAATGATCCCAGCGGCCCGGCGGCGCAGGCCAGCATAATCCCGGCAAACCAGCCGGGCAGTAATAGTTCAATCATGAGCGTCCATTACCTTGGCGCAGTACGATGCGTCCCTGTAAATCGTGGCGGTGGTTATGATTATGGCGGTAGATGCCGAGTTGTTCTGCACCGCGTTGGCCAAACATGGAGATAAACTCCGGATGCATGGAGACAACTTCCGGCGTACCGGAACAACAGATGTGATGATTCAGGCACAGCACTTCATCGGTTTTCGCCATTACCAGATGCAGGTCGTGTGAGACCATAAGTACGGCACAATCCAGCTCTTTACGAAGCTGGTCGATCAGATCGTACAGCGCGACCTGACCATTGACGTCAACGCCCTGAGTAGGTTCATCGAGCACCAGCAATTGCGGGCGGTTAAGCAATGCACGTGCAAGCAATACACGCTGAGTTTCCCCGCCGGAAAGTTTTTGCATGGGTGCATCCACCAGATGGGCTGCCTGTACTCGTTTCAGGGCCGGAATGATCTCGTCTTTGCGCGTGCCTGGACGCAGGCGCAGAAAGCGCCCCACGGTCAGCGGCAGGGTCGTGTCCAGTTGCAATTTTTGTGGCACATAGCCGATACGCAGGTTGCTGCCGCGTTTGATCATCCCGGCATCCGGTGCTACCAGCCCAAGCACCACACGCACCAGCGTGGATTTGCCCGCGCCATTCGGACCGAGCAGAGTAAGGATTTTACCGGGGCATAATTTAAGCGAAATGTCAGATAAAACGCGTCGTTGGCCAAACGCGACGGTGACTTTTTCGAGCGTTACAAGATTCGTCATAGCATTTAAGGGGTTGCACAAGTTGTCGAATGTTATAATATCACATCCCACACACTCATTACGATCAGTAGTCGCATTATGTTACATAAAAATACGCTTCTTTGCGCAGCGTTATCCGCTGCTCTCCTCGGTGGGGCAGCACAAACTGCTAACGCTGCCGTTGTAACCTCATTAAAGCCGCTGGGTTTTATTGCGTCGGCCATTGCAGATGGCGTTACCCCGACGGACGTGTTGCTGCCTGATGGTGCTTCTGAGCATGATTATTCACTTCGCCCGTCTGATGTAAAACGCTTACAGAACGCGGACTTAGTCTTTTGGGTCGGACCGGATATGGAAGCGTTTATGGCGAAATCCGCGCAGCAAATCCCGGCGGATAAAAGGGTGACAATGGCGGAACTTGATGGCGTGAAAACGCTGCTCATGAAAGGGGCTGATGACGACGAGCATGATCACGAAGGTCCTTCCCATGAAGAAGAAAAAAGTGACGAACATCACCATCATGGCGATTACAACATGCATCTGTGGCTCTCGCCAGAGATAGCGCGGCTGTCAGCGGTTGCAATCCACGATAAATTAGTGGAAGTTATGCCGCAAAGTCGAGCAAAGCTGGACGCCAACCTGCAGGCATTTGAGGCATCATTAGCCCGGGCCGATAAACAGGTCGGAGACGAGCTGGCACCGCTGAAAGGGAAGGGGTATTTCGTTTTTCATGACGCCTATGGCTACTTTGAAAAACACTACGGGCTGACGCCCCTCGGCCATTTTACCGTCAACCCTGAAATTCAACCCGGTGCGCAGCGTTTACATGAAATCAGAACACAGTTGGTTGAGCAAAAAGCAACCTGCGTTTTTGCTGAGCCACAGTTCAGGCCAGCGGTCGTTGAAGCTGTTGCCAGAGGGACATCCGTTCGAATGGGGACGTTGGATCCACTCGGGATCAGTATCAAGTTAGGTAAAGAGAGCTACCCGCAGTTCCTTGCCCAATTGTCTAACCAGTATGCGAGCTGCCTGAAAGGAGAATAACGAGGAAGTGAATACGTGCAACAGATAGCCCGCTCTGTCGCCCTGGCATTTAACAGTTTACCGCGGCCCCATCGCGTCATGCTGGGGTCGCTTACCGTTCTCACTCTTACGGTCGCCGTCTGGCGGCCTTATGTGTATCACCCGGAATCGACTTCCGCGCCGATCGTCAAAACCATCGAGCTCAAAAAGAACGAAATCCGTTCTTTACTGCCTGAAGCCAGCGAACCTATTGATCAGACCCTGCCTGACGAAGTGGAAGATATCCCGCAGGATGACCTGGATGACAAAACCGCCAGCGAAGCGGGCGTACATGAATATGTGGTTTCTACAGGCGATACCCTGAGCAGCATCCTCAATCAATACGGCATCGATATGGGCGATATCAGTCAGCTCGCCGATGCAGATAAGGAGTTGCGCAACCTTAAAATTGGTCAGCAGCTTTCCTGGACATTAACCGCGGATGGCGATCTGCAACGCCTGACCTGGGAGATGTCCCGTCGTGAAACCCGCACTTATGATCGTACCGAAAGCGGTGCGTTCAAAATGAGCAGTGAGCTGCAACAGGGCGACTGGGTGAACACGGCCATGAAAGGCACCGTTGGCGGGAGTTTTGTTGGCAGCGCACGCGAGGCCGGGCTGACTAATAGCGAAATTAGCTCAGTAATCAAAGCGATGCAGTGGCAAATGGATTTCCGCAAGCTGAAAAAAGGGGATGAGTTCTCTGTGCTGATGTCCCGTGAGATGCTGGAGGGTAAGCAGGAGCAGAGTCAGCTTCTGGGTGTGCGTTTGCGCTCAGACGGTAAGGATTATTATGCCATTCGGGCCGAAGACGGTAAGTTTTACGACCGCAACGGCACCGGGCTGGCGAAAGGTTTCATGCGCTTCCCGACGTCAAAACAGTTCCGGGTGTCGTCGAATTTTAACCCGCGCCGTCTGAATCCGGTGACCGGTCGCGTTGCACCACATAAAGGTGTCGATTTTGCCATGCCGCAGGGGACGCCCGTGCTTTCTGTGGGTGACGGTGAAGTGGTTGTGGCGAAGCGTAGCGGCGCGGCAGGCTATTATGTCGCTATCCGTCATGGTCGCACCTACACCACACGTTATATGCACCTGCGTAAATTGCTGGTGAAAGAGGGGCAGAAAGTGAAACGTGGCGATCGCATTGCGCTCTCTGGTAACACCGGGCGCTCTACGGGGCCGCATCTGCATTATGAAGTGTGGATCAACCAACAGGCGGTGAACCCGTTAACGGCGAAGTTGCCAAGAACGGAAGGGCTGACAGGGTCGGATCGTAAAGATTACCTTGCCCAGGTGAAAGAGGTCGTACCGCAGCTCACTCTCGACTGATTCGTTCAAGAAATATGCGTATAAAGCCGATGCCTTAGCCGCGTCGGCTTTTTCTTTTGTGTGAAAGATAACGGCTCGCTACACTATCAGATTATCTTTTCTGACTTGATGTCTGGCCTGCGGAAGATGCATGGAAACGAAAAAAAATAACAGTGAATACATTCCGGAGTTCGAACCTGAATTCCGTCACCCGCGTAACTGGGGCGCGTGGTTGGGCGTGTTGGCCTTTGCTGGCGTGGCGATGCTCCCCCCCTCAGTGCGCGATCCGTTGCTGGGTAAGCTGGGGCGCCTGGCGGGGAAATTCGGTAAAAGCGCGCGTCGTCGTGCACAAATCAATTTGTTTTACTGCTTTCCGGAAAAAAGCGAAGCCGAAAGGGAAGCAATCATCGACGAGATGTTCGCTACCGCGCCGCAGGCAATGGTACTGATGGCCGAGCTGGCGATTCGTGGCCCGGAAAAAATCTTGCCGCGTGTGGAGTGGCAGGGAAATGAGATCATTGATGAGTTGCGTCGCAACGGTGAAAATGTGATTTTCCTGGTTCCGCATGGCTGGGGTGTGGATATTCCTGCAATGCTTCTGGCATCACAGGGGCAGAAAATGGCGGCGATGTTCCACAACCAGGGAAATAAAGTGTATGACTACGTGTGGAACACGGTGCGTCGTCGTTTTGGTGGGCGTTTACACGCACGTAATGACGGCATCAAACCTTTTATCCAGTCCGTGCGCCAGGGGTACTGGGGCTACTATCTTCCGGACCAGGATCACGGCCCGGAACAGAGTGAGTTTGTCGATTTCTTTGCCACCTATAAAGCAACGCTGCCGGCGATTGGCCGCCTGATGAAAGTCTGCCGTGCACGCGTGGTACCCCTTTTCCCGGTGTATGATGCCAGCACGCATCGGCTGATTGTGCAGGTGCGCCCGCCGATGGACGATCTACTGACCGCGGACGATAACACGATTGCGCGTCGGATGAATGAAGAGGTGGAGGTGTTTGTTGGCCCGCATCCGGAGCAATACACCTGGATCCTGAAATTGCTCAAAACGCGCAAACCCGGAGAAACCGAGCCGTACAGGCGCGACGAGCTGTATCCAAAAAAATAATGCATAAAAAAGGCCTCCTGAACAGGGAGGCCTTTTGCATTCTACACAGTCATTATTCGACGGTCAGAATACGCGTGGTGTTGGTGGTGCCGATGGTGCCCATCACGTCGCCCTGAGTCACAATGACCAGGTCGCCGGAGAGCAGATAGCCTTTATCACGCAGCAAGATAACTGCATCATTGGCTGCGGCAACGCCATCGGTATAGCTATCGAAATAGACCGGCGTAACACCACGGTACAACGCGGTCAGGTTCAGTGTGCGCTCATGTCGGGAGAGGGCAAAAATCGGCAGACCCGAACTGATACGTGACGTCATTAGCGCCGTACGCCCTGATTCAGTCATGGTGATGATAGCGGTTACACCCTTCAGGTGGTTCGCGGCATACATCGCCGACATCGCGATGGCCTCTTCCACGTTGTCAAACTGAATATCCAGTCGGTGTTTGGAGACGTTGATGCTGGGGATCTTCTCGGCGCCCAGGCAAACGCGCGCCATCGCAGCAACGGTTTCAGAAGGATACTGACCAGCGGCGGTTTCCGCAGACAACATGACTGCATCGGTGCCGTCCAGGACGGCGTTAGCGACGTCCATCACTTCTGCGCGGGTTGGCATCGGGTTGGTGATCATTGATTCCATCATCTGGGTTGCGGTGATCACCGCGCGGTTTAGCTGACGGGCGCGGCGGATAAGCGCTTTCTGGATACCCACCAGCTCCGGGTCGCCAATCTCAACGCCGAGGTCGCCACGGGCAACCATCACTACATCGGACGCGAGGATCACATCATCCATCGCTTCCTGATTGCAAACGGCTTCCGCACGCTCAACTTTTGCCACGATTTTTGCGTCACAGCCTGCGTCGCGCGCAAGTCGGCGCGCATAGTTCAGATCTTCGCCGCAGCGCGGGAAGGAGACAGCCAGGTAATCAACGCCAATCATTGCAGCGGTAACGATATCCGCTTTGTCTTTATCCGTCAGCGCTTCTGCAGACAGACCACCACCGAGTTTGTTGATGCCTTTATTGTTGGACAACGGGCCGCCGACGGTGACTTCGGTGAACACTTTCATGCCCTGAACTTCCAGCACTTTTAGCTGTACGCGACCATCATCCAGCAGCAGGATATCGCCGGGAACGACATCAGCCGGCAGACCTTTATAGTCGATGCCGACCTTTTCTTTGTCGCCTTCGCCTTTACCCAGGTTGGCGTCAAGCAGGAATTTATCACCGATGTTCAGGAAGACTTTGCCTTCCTTAAAGGTGGAAACGCGAATTTTTGGCCCTTGTAAGTCGCCGAGGATAGCAACATGACGTCCCAGTTTTGCCGCAATCTCACGTACCTTGTCGGCACGTAATTTATGATCTTCCGGTGTTCCGTGTGAGAAGTTCATCCGCACCACGTTAGCGCCGGCAGCAATAACTTTCTCAAGGTTGTTATCGCGATCGGTTGCCGGACCTAAGGTGGTAACGATTTTGGTTCTGCGAAGCCTTCTGGACATGTAATACTCCGTTGACTGAAACAACTTGGTGTTGCGTGAACATGAATTCGGTCATGTATCGCCCTGCTGTGAAGAGCAATTTGTCTGGCCGAACAGCGTAAGAGGTTACCGCTTTATTATTAACTATTAATGGTTATCGCTTTTGACAAGCAGCTCCTTATCAAAGCGCGATTCTTTCAGTGCTTCTTTGACTCGCTTCAAGTTATCCCTGAATTTTGCTCCTCTGCGCAACGTGAACCCGGTTGCCAGTACGTCGATAACCGTCAGTTGCGCAAGGCGGGAAACCATGGGCATGTAAATGTCGGTATCTTCCGGAACATCCAGCGTGATCGCAAGCGTCGCTTCGCGCGCAAGCGGGGTACCTGCGGAGGTTAGCGCAATCACCATGGCATCGTTTTCACGCGCCAGTTGCGCAAGTTCAACCAGATTTTTGGTTCGCCCGGTATGCGAAATCAGCACGACTACGTCATCGTCGCTACAATTCATACAACTCATGCGTTGCAGGACAATGTCGTCGGAATAGACCACCGGAACATTAAAACGGAAAAATTTATTCATGGCATCGTGCGCCACGGCGGCGGACGAGCCAAGACCGAAGAAGGCAATTTTTTTCGCCTGGGTCAGTAAATCCACCGCGCGGTTTACCGACGCCATATCCAGCGACTGACGCACATGATCGAGACTGGCCATCGCCGATTCGAAGATTTTGCCGGTGTAGGCTTCGACACTGTCATCTTCATCGACATTGCGATTAACATAAGGCGTGCCGTTGGCAAGACTTTGCGCCAGATGCAGTTTAAAATCAGGGAAACCGCGCGTATCGAGGCTGCGGCAGAAACGGTTCACCGTCGGTTCGCTGACCCCCGCTTCTTGCGCAAGCGCGGCGATACTGGAGTGAATGGCCTGCTCCGGCGTTGCGAGGATCACTTCCGCCACTTTACGTTCGGATTTGCTAAGGTTTTCCAGTCGCGACTGGATTTTTTCCAGCATATTCATGGGTGATAAAGCGCTCATGGTAAAACGATTCCACAAAGGGGAAATCGTGATGCGATTGAATTTGATATTACCCCTGCGCGTCGCAGAAAAGTAAGCGGTTGTGAAAAACGATGTTGTTTTTTTTCATTACTTGATCAACGTCGGATTTTATTGGCTGCGTCCTGGGCAAACATCCAGCATTTTCAGGGCGAAAAAACGTATTTTTCGTCACAACAAAATAACGCACTTCCTGACAAGGCTTAACAGTTTCGGGAATGACGTAAAAGCAGTACATTGTACTGTAATAAAATTACAACTAAGACCTGGCTAGAGTACCAGGATAGCCAACTGAGGAGAATGACATGGCGGTAATACAAACAGCCCAGGCGTGTGACCTGGTCATTTTCGGCGCGAAAGGCGACCTCGCACGCCGGAAATTGCTGCCTTCCCTGTATCAACTGGAAAAAGCGGGTCAGATCCACCCGGATACGCGTATCCTGGGCGTTGGACGCGCCGACTGGGATAAAGAAGCTTACACTCAGGTGATCCGTGAAGCGCTCGAAACCTTTATGAAGGAGAAGATCGACGAGAGCTTGTGGGACAAGCTAAGCGGTCGTCTTGATTTCTGCAATCTCGACGTTAACGACACCGCTGCGTTTAAACGCCTTGGCGATATGCTGGATCAAAAAAATCGCACTACCATCAACTATTTTGCGATGCCGCCGAGCACCTTTGGTGCCATCTGTAAGGGGCTGGGCGAAGCCAAACTGAACGCCAAACCGGCGCGCGTGGTGATGGAAAAACCGCTGGGAACCTCACTAGCGACTTCGCGTGAGATCAACGACCAGGTGGGTGAATATTTCGAAGAGTGCCAGGTTTACCGTATCGACCACTACCTGGGTAAAGAGACGGTGCTTAACCTGCTGGCGCTGCGTTTTGCCAACTCTCTGTTTGTGAACAACTGGGATAATCGCACTATCGATCACGTGGAAATCACCGTGGCGGAAGAGGTGGGTATTGAAGGTCGCTGGGGCTATTTTGACCAGGCAGGTCAAATGCGCGACATGATCCAGAACCACCTGCTGCAAATCCTGTGCATGATTGCGATGTCGCCGCCGTCAGACCTGAGTGCGGACAGCATTCGCGATGAAAAAGTGAAAGTGCTGAAGTCATTGCGTCGCATCGACCGTACCAACGTGCGTGAAAAAACTGTACGCGGTCAGTACACCGCCGGTTTTGCTCAAGGCAAAAAAGTGCCGGGTTACCTGGAAGAAGAGGGCGCTAACAAGTCCAGTAATACCGAAACGTTTGTTGCTATCCGCGTGGATATTGACAACTGGCGCTGGGCGGGTGTGCCGTTCTACCTGCGCACCGGTAAACGTCTGCCGGCGAAATGTTCTGAAGTCGTAGTGTATTTCAAAACGCCAGAACTGAATCTGTTCAAAGAGTCCTGGCAGGATCTGCCACAGAACAAGCTGACTATCCGTCTGCAACCCGATGAGGGCGTGGATATCCAGGTTCTTAACAAAGTGCCGGGTCTGGATCACAAGCATAATCTGCAGATCACCAAACTCGACCTCAGCTACTCTGAAACGTTTAACCAGACGCACCTTGCAGATGCTTACGAGCGTCTGCTTCTGGAGACCATGCGCGGCATCCAGGCGCTGTTTGTGCGCCGTGATGAAGTAGAAGAGGCGTGGAAATGGGTGGACTCCATTACTGAAGCCTGGGCTGCGGATAATGACTCACCGAAACCGTATCAGGCGGGCACCTGGGGGCCTGTTGCTTCCGTGGCAATGATCACCCGCGATGGCCGTTCCTGGAACGAGTTTGAGTAACCTTGCTGCTGTTCTGATGATGCTATTTTACCGGTAACATGATCTAACACAGAAATCAGGACAATTTTTCATCTTTCAGGCCCCGACTGGATTCACCAGCGGGGCTTTTTTTATTACACTGGCTGAAGCGATTTTGCCTTTGGGGCACAGTAATCCGGTGTTTCGGGCTGGCAGGAAAAACCGTTTATACCGCGCATATTGTTTCCCCGGACAGATAAATTTCAGGAGCCTCTATGAACCCGACAATGTTACGCGTAACAAATCGTATTATTGAACGTTCGCGCGAAACCCGCTCAGCCTACCTTGCCCGCATCGAACAGGCGAAAAGCAGCACGGTACGCCGCTCATCACTAGCATGCGGCAATCTGGCGCACGGATTCGCTGCCTGCCAGCCCGAGGATAAAGCCTCACTCAAAAGTATGTTGCGCAACAACATCGCCATCATCACTTCCTACAATGATATGCTGTCTGCGCACCAGCCCTATGAAACCTACCCGACTATCCTGCGCAAAGCGCTGCATTCCGTTAATGCGGTGGGGCAGGTTGCCGGCGGTGTTCCGGCGATGTGTGATGGCGTTACCCAAGGGCAGGACGGTATGGAGCTTTCACTGCTTAGCCGTGAAATTATCGCCATGTCGGCTGCGGTAGGCCTGTCACACAATATGTTTGATGGCGCGTTATATCTCGGTGTGTGCGACAAAATTGTCCCCGGCCTTGCGATGGCGGCGCTCTCATTTGGTCATTTACCCGCGCTGTTCGTGCCGTCAGGCCCAATGGCCAGCGGTCTGGCGAACAAAGAAAAAGTACGTATCCGCCAGCTTTATGCTGAAGGTAAAGTCGATCGCATGGCGCTGCTGGAATCTGAAGCTGCGTCTTATCATGCACCGGGCACCTGTACTTTCTATGGCACTGCCAACACCAATCAGATGGTGATTGAATTTATGGGCATGCAGTTACCCGGTTCCTCTTTTGTGCATCCGGATGCCCCGCTGCGACAGGCTTTAACCGAAGCGGCTGCACGTCAGGTAACGCGTCTCACCGGCAATGGCAACGAATGGATGCCGCTTGGCAAGATGATTGACGAAAAAGTGGTGGTAAATGGCATCGTTTCGCTGCTGGCAACGGGCGGCTCAACCAACCACACCATGCACCTGGTGGCGATGGCTCGCGCGGCGGGCATTATTATCAACTGGGATGATTTCTCTGACCTTTCTGATGTAGTGCCGTTGCTGGCACGCCTCTATCCGAATGGCCCGGCCGACATTAACCACTTCCAGGCGGCAGGTGGCGTTCCGGTTCTGATGCGCGAGCTGCTCAAAGGCGGCCTGCTGCATGAAGACGTCAATACGGTGGCGGGCTTTGGTCTGACTCGCTACACCAACGAACCGTGGCTGAATAATGGTGAGCTTGACTGGCGTCCTGGCGCTGAGGTCTCGCTCGATGCCGATGTCATTGCCACCTTTGATAAACCGTTCTCCAAACACGGCGGCACCAAGGTACTGAGTGGTAACCTTGGCCGTGCTGTCATGAAGACCTCCGCCGTGCCGGTGGAAAATCAGATTATTGAAGCGCCGGCGATTGTTTTTGAAAGCCAGCATGACGTGTTGCCGGCCTTCGATGCAGGTTTGCTGGACCGTGACTGCGTGGTTGTTGTACGTCATCAGGGGCCAAAAGCGAACGGAATGCCAGAATTACATAAACTCATGCCGCCACTTGGTGTATTATTGGACCGCCGTTTCAAAATAGCTTTAGTAACCGATGGACGGCTCTCAGGTGCATCGGGTAAAGTGCCGTCGGCGATCCACGTAACACCAGAGGCTTATGATGGTGGATTGCTGGCGAAAGTGCGTGATGGCGATATCATCCGGGTCAACGGGCAGACGGGAGAATTAACGCTGCTGGTGGATGAAAACGAACTTGCCGCACGTCAACCACATATTCCTGACCTGAGCGCGATGCGCGTGGGCACAGGGCGCGAAATGTTCGGCGCACTGCGGGAGAAACTTTCCGGGGCGGAGCAGGGCGCAACCTGTATCACTTTTTAAGACGACACGATTTTAGTTCTGGCGAGAGAAAAACCTGATGAAAAACTGGAAAACGAGTGCAGAAACAATCCTGAAAACTGGCCCGGTTGTGCCGGTGATCGTAGTGAACAAACTGGAACACGCGGTGCCGATGGCGAAAGCGCTGGTTGCCGGAGGCGTTCGCGTTCTGGAAGTGACTCTGCGCACCGCTTGTGCCATAGACGCTATCCGTGCGATTGCTAAAGAAGTGCCGGACGCGATTGTTGGTGCGGGCACCGTGCTGAACCCGCAGCAACTGGCGGAAGTGACCGCTGCGGGTGCGCAGTTCGCCATCAGCCCGGGTCTGACCGAACCGCTGCTGAAGGCCGCAACGGAAGGCTCAATCCCGCTGATCCCGGGTATCAGCACCGTTTCCGAACTGATGCTGGGCATGGACTACGGTCTGAAAGAGTTTAAATTTTTCCCGGCTGAAGCGAATGGCGGCACCAAAGCGCTGCAAGCCATTGCCGGTCCGTTTGCGCATGTGCGTTTCTGCCCGACTGGCGGGATTTCTCCGGCAAACTACCGTGACTACCTGGCGCTGAAAAGTGTGCTGTGCATCGGCGGTTCCTGGTTGGTGCCGGCAGATGCGCTGGAAGCAGGTGATTATGACCGCATCACTAAACTGGCACGTGAAGCGGTAGAAGGCGCGAAGCAGTAACCGTGCGGCGGGTCTAACCCCGCCAGCCATAAAGCCCGCTCAGCGTTACTGCTGGCGGGCTTTTTTTATCCCTGAACGTTAACGGTCTTCGCTGCCGTAATCGCCCGTTGTACGGCGGTTTCGACATTCTCGCCCGTCGCCAGCGCGACGCCCAGTCGACGGGAGCCGTCGATTTCCGGTTTGCCGAACAGGCGCAACTGCACACCAGCGCCCACCGCTTCATGCACGTTATCGAAGGTCACATTCCGGCTGCTCAAACGCGGCAGGATGACCGCCGAAGCAGACGGGCCATACTGGCGGATGTCGCCAACAGGCAAGCCGAGGAAGGCGCGCACGTGCAGCGCGAACTCGGAGAGATCCTGCGAAATCAGCGTAACCATACCGGTATCATGCGGTCGCGGAGAGACTTCGCTGAAGATGACTTCATCGCCACACACGAATAACTCCACGCCAAACAGACCGTGACCACCGAGCGCCAGGACGACTTTGCGGGCAATCTCTTCCGCGCGTTGCAGCGCGACGGTGGACATCTGCTGCGGCTGCCAGGATTCACGATAATCCCCGTCTTCCTGACGGTGGCCAATGGGAGCGCAAAAATGCACGCCATCCACCGCGCTGACTGTCAAAAGCGTGATTTCAAAATCAAAGTGGACCACGCCTTCGACAATCACGCGACCGGCTCCGGCACGGCCGCCTTGTTGTGCATATTCCCAGGCTTTAGCTAACTGGTCAGTACTTTTAATAAAGCTCTGGCCTTTGCCAGATGAACTCATAACCGGCTTAACAATACACGGCAACCCAATCTCTTCAACCGCCTGATGGAATGCGGCTTCACTGTCAGCAAAACGGTAACTGGACGTCGGAAGCTGGAGTTCTTCCGCCGCGAGACGACGAATGCCCTCACGGTTCATTGTCAGCTTTGCAGCACGCGCACAGGGGACAACGTGCTGGCCTTGTGCTTCCAGTTCAATCAGCGTATCGGTGGCGATGGCTTCGATTTCCGGCACAATGAAATGGGGTTTTTCTTGCGCTACCAGCGCTTTCAGCGCCTCTCCATCCAGCATATTAATAACATGCGAACGGTGGGCGACATGCATTGCCGGGGCATCGGCATAGCGGTCAACGGCAATCACTTCGATGCCGAGACGTTGGCACTCAATGGCCACTTCTTTGCCCAGTTCGCCGGAACCGAGTAACATCACGCGAGTTGCTGCAGGGCGCAGCGCAGTACCTAAAAGAGTCATAGCAGCTTACCGTTGGGAAAAAATCTGCGCGCAGTATAAACGAAAACGTTTGCGTCTGTCTTTTATCACTTGCGATGGTTTTTTCATCGCGCTACTATACTGTATAAATAAACAGTTAAATGAGGCTGCATCATGGCGGTAGAAGTTAAATACGTAGTCATTAGAGAAGGTGAGGAAAAAATGTCTTTTGCCAGCAAAAAGGAAGCGGATGCTTACGATAAGATGCTTGATCTGGCGGAAGTTCTGGGTGACTGGTTAGGCGCAGGTCCGGTCACACTGGAAGACGAAACACGTGACCAAATGGCGCTGTGGCTTGCCGAACAAAAAGACGCACTTAGCAGCATCCTTAAGTCCGGCAAATTGCCTGGAACAGAGGCACAGGAACCTGAAATGTCACCGGCGGCGGATGTGGAGAGTGAGCCGACAGACACCGTCGACATTAAAAGCGCAGCCAAACGCGCGAAAGTTGCCTGATCTTGCACTGCCTGTAATTTGTACCATGCTTTGAAGGGGTAAAAACCAGGAGATAAGCATGAAAATAGCAGGGGTTTTCGCCAGCTTTCTTTTGCTGGCGGGCAGTGCAGCGGCGCATGCCGCTAACGATAAGTCGGTGAAGTTTCCCTCGTGCGAGGGGCTTAACGCTGAAGGCATTGCCGCCAGCGTTAAGCGTGACTATTTGCAAAATCGCATTGTTCGTTGGGCAGACGATCAAAAAAAACTTGGACAGGCTGATCCTGTGGCCTGGATCAGCACCAAGGATATTGTCGGCAAGGGCGATAAATGGGCTGTACCGTTAACCGTACGCGGGAAAAGCACTGATATCCACTATAAAGTGGTGATCGACTGCAAGGCCGGTACGGCGGACTATCAACCACAACCTGACTGACACAATTTTCCCATCTTTTGCAGAGTCAGACATTTCCTGACATCCCCTCGCTTACTCTGAGCGCACCATTATCAGTAGGCGAGGGACATCATGAGTTGGTTAAATCAATTACAGTCGCTGCTTGGTCAGAAAGGCGGAGCAGTATCTTCTTCCTCAGACGCGCAGGGGTTAAGCAAACTGCTGGTACCCGGTGCGCTGGGTGGTCTTGCCGGACTGCTGGTTGCCAGTAAATCATCGCGTAAACTTCTGGCCAAATACGGTACCAGCGCCTTGCTGGTTGGCGGTGGTGCGGTAGCCGGCAGCGTGCTGTGGAATAAATACAAAGATCGTATCCGTGATGCTCACCAGGGTGAGCCCCAGTTTGGTCAACACCATTCACCGTTGGATGTGCGCACAGAACGCCTGATCCTGGCACTGGTCTTTGCAGCCAAAAGTGATGGTCATATCGATGACAAGGAACGCGCGGCTATCGAACAACAACTTCGAGAAGCAGGCGTGGAAGAGCAGGGACGGGCGCTAATCGCGCAGGCCATTGAGCAGCCTCTTGAGCCTGAACGGCTGGCGCGGGGTGTCAAAAACGAAGAAGAAGCGTTGGAAATCTATTTCCTCAGTTGCGCTGTTATCGATATCGATCACTTTATGGAGCGCAGTTACCTTAACGCGTTGGGCGATGCGCTAAAAATCCCTGCCGATGTGCGTGAAGGGATTGAAGAGGATCTTAAGCAACAAAAACATGCTCTCCCGCAATAACAACTGCTACGTTTCGCTTGCATCGCGCGCGGGTTTTGCCACCCTTATAGGTATGTAAAACTAAAAAGAACAGTGCTATGCCGCCGAAAGCGAAAAGAATCCCCCATGCCCTGACTGTGCATGGTGATACACGTATCGATGATTATTACTGGCTGCGGGACGACTCGCGTTCCCAGCCAGACGTTCTGGACTATCTTCAACAAGAAAACCGCTATGGGCATGAGGTGATGGCGTCGCAACAGGCGCTTCAGGACCGAGTGCTGGGGGAGATTATCTCGCGCATTCCGCAGCGTGAGATTTCTGCACCTTATATCAAAAATGGCTACCGCTATCGCCATATCTACGAACCCGGCAACGAATATGCTATCTATCAGCGTCAGTCCGTGCTGAGTGCCGAATGGGATGAATGGCAGGTGCTTCTGGATGCGAACCAACGCGCGGCGCATAGTGAATTCTATACCCTCGGCGGCATGTCCGTGTCGCCCGATAATACCATTATGGCCATTGCGGAAGATTACCTGTCGCGTCGGCAATATGGCCTGCGGTTTCGCAACCTTGAAACCGGGAACTGGTATCCGGAGATGCTTGATAACGTCTCGCCAGAGTTCGTCTGGGTCAACGATTCTGAAACGCTCTACTATGTGCGCAAACATGCGACAACGTTGTTACCGTATCAGGTGTGGCGACATACTGTTGGTACGCCCGCGCAACATGATGAACTGGTCTATGAAGAGCAGGATGAAGCGTTCTACGTCGGATTGAGCAAAACCACCTCGCAGCACTACATCACCATCCATCTGGCCAGTGCCACTACCAGCGAAGTTTTGCTTCTTGATGCGGAATTGCCGGATGCCCAACCGCTACGTTTTTTACCCCGGCGTAAAGACCATGAATACAGCCTCGATCACTACCAGCACACCTTCTATCTACGATCGAATCGGGACGGTAAAAACTTTGGTCTTTATCGCACTAAAGTACGTGATGAAAAGCGCTGGGAAGTGCTGATCCCGGCACGAGACCAGGTGATGTTAGAAGGATTTACCCTGTTTACCGACTGGTTGGTGGTTGAAGAACGGCAGCGCGGATTGACCAGTCTACGGCAAATTAACCGGAAAACCCGCGAAGTTGTTGGTATTGCATTTGATGATCCGGCGTATGTCACGTGGCTTGCTTATAACCCTGAGCCAGAAACGTCGCGGCTGCGCTACGGTTACTCATCGATGACCACGCCGGACACACTGTTTGAGCTGGATATGGACAGCGGTGAACGGCGTGTCATCAAGCAGATTAATGTGGCAGGTTTTGACGCCAGTCAGTACCAAAGCGAGCATTTATGGATCCACGCGCGGGATGGTGTCGAAGTGCCGGTATCGCTGGTGTACAACAAAAATCATTTTCGCGCCGGGCAAAATCCATTGCTGGTCTATGGTTACGGATCTTACGGTGCCAGTATGGATGCCGATTTTAGCAGTAGCCGTTTGAGCCTGTTGGATCGCGGTTTTGTATGCGCGATTGCGCATGTGCGTGGCGGGGGAGAATTGGGGCAGGCATGGTATGAAGAAGGCAAATTCCTCAACAAGAAAAACACGTTCAACGATTTCATTGACGTTACGGACAGTTTGCTCGCGCAGGGTTACGGTTCGCCGCTGTTCTGCTATGGCATGGGCGGAAGTGCGGGCGGACTGTTAATTGGTGCGGTAATTAACGAACGCCCGTCCTTATTTCACGGTGTGATTGCCCAGGTGCCTTTTGTTGATGTGGTCACCACCATGTTGGATGAGTCGATCCCTCTTACCACTGGCGAGTTTGAGGAGTGGGGGAACCCCCAGGATGAAACCTACTACCGGTACATGAAAAGCTACAGTCCCTACGACAACATCGGCGCGCACGATTATCCGCACATGTTGGTCACTACCGGCCTGCATGACTCGCAGGTGCAATACTGGGAACCGGCCAAATGGGTTGCCAAGCTACGGGAGTATAAAACCGACGACAACGTACTGTTGCTCTGTACGGACATGGATTCCGGGCACGGTGGGAAATCAGGGCGATTTAAATCCTATGAAGGCGTAGCGCTGGAATATGCCTTCCTGATAGCCCTGGCGCAGGGGACGTTGCCGGGGCAAAACGCGGACTACTCTTCACCCAAATAGTGTTTCAGCGTCAGACGCAGTTCCGGGCTCATGCGCTCAAGGTTATTGAATAACCACCGCAGGTAGCCCGGATCGCGATCGGCAATTTCGGCGACCGGTTTGCCCCGGTATTTACCGAACGTAAAGGTTGTCAGCAGTGCGGGGCGGCCGGTAATTGTCACCATTTCATCTGCTGTCCAGCCTGAGACCTGCATGATATCTATCAGTAACGCGGCGGTAATATAGCAGTCGTAAAGTGCCCGGTGGTGGTGCAGACCTGGCGGCGTTTGTACGCTGAGCTTGCGGGATTTATACAACGCCATATTACTGTATTTGATTCCCGGCCACAGGCGACGCGCCAGTTTCATGGTACAAATCCACTCGCCGGGCATTTCCGGCAGGACGCGGCGATCAAAGCTGGCATTGTGGGCGACATACCAGTTACTGCCGTAATAATTCGGCACAATCTCTTCAATCCATGGCTGATTGGCTACCATCGATTCGGTGATCCGATGTATCGCCATGGCTTGTGAACTGATGGGGCGGTCAGGGCGAACCAGATGGCTCATCGGGTTGACGATTTGCCCGTCCACGACGTCAACGGAGGCAATTTCGACAATCCCCCCTTGCAGATCGCAGGTTTCGGTATCGATAACACGCAACATACCCAACTCCATTATTTCGCTTTAGGCTCATAAGGTAAGCGGGAAAGCGACACTGAGGCCAGCCGATGCGCAATCAAACGCTCGCGAAACCAGGCTCGCAGGTGCTCTGGCTGTTCACGCTCAATGGCTTCAGCAACCACGGGCATGTTATAGCGTTCTTTAAATGCGACGCCAGCTGCGGCAAGATCGACATTGATCTTATCCATTTCATCCTGCCCAAGCTGTGCAAGGTTCGTTGTCATGATTTTCTCCTGGGTTCACGCGGCAAAAGTTACGCAACCTGCCGCATACAGACAAGCACGCCGACAATGATACTCGACGCGATTATTATACAGGGCTATTCTCTGTCCCATATGTATAACAAAAAGGAATGAACAATATGCTCACATCTGCTGTTCGCCGCTGGCGCATGATCGCGCTGATCACCGCCCTTTTTGCCACTCCTGCCGCGCTGGCGCATGCGCATTTGAAAAACCAGTATCCGGCCGCGGGGGCGGAGGTTACCGCTGCACCGCAGGCGCTAACGCTCACCTTTTCTGAAGGCATCGAAGCGCAGTTCAGTGGTATCAGCGTAACAGGGAGTCAGCAGCAAATTATCCCGACCGGCGCGATCAAACGCAATGAGAATGACAAAATGCAAATGATCGTACCGCTGGAGCAGCCGCTCACCCCGGGCCAATATACTGTTAACTGGCATGTGGTGTCCGTCGACGGGCACAAAACCCACGGTCAGTATCAATTTTCCGTGAAGTAACCATGTTGGCAACGGGATATGTTGCGCTGCGATTCCTTCATTTTGCAGCACTGATGCTGATTCTCGGCAGCGCGCTGTTCAGCGCGTGGCTGGCTCCGCGTAACCTGCGCCGTTTGCTGACGCATCGTTTTCACGCATTGCAACACCTCTGCCTGTGGCTGAATGCGGTGAGTACCGTGCTGCTATTCGGCGTTCAGGGTGGAATAATGGGGAATGGCTGGCAGGATGTTTGGCGACCGGAAATCTGGCTGGCGCTAACCAGCACGCAGTTCGGTTCGGTTTGGACGCTACAAATCCTGATGGCCTCGTTAACCCTGATTGTTGCCCTGTTGCAACCGCAGAATCAGCAACGACTGCTGTTGCTGGTGGCTATCCAGTTTTTGCTGGCGGCAGGCGTTGGTCACGCTGCGACGCGAGAAGGCGTAGTGGGAGTATTGCAACGTGGTAATCATCTTTTGCATTTGCTCTGCGCGGCTGTCTGGCTTGGCGGATTGCTTCCGGTGCTGTTTTGCATGCAACTGGCGCGTGGACGCTGGCATGCCGCCGCGATAGCGACAATGATGCGTTTTTCTCGCTACGGGCATTTTGCCGTCGCCGGGGTTGTTCTGACCGGTATTATTAATACCCTGATGGTTCAGGGGAACGTTTTACCGTGGAACAGCGCATGGGGGCGGATGCTGTTGCTGAAATGTGCGCTTGTCGCGTTGATGGTGGTAATTGCCCTTGTGAATCGGTATGTTCTGGTGCCACGGCTGAGCCTGAAAAATGACACTGCCCGGCAGCAGTTTATCCGCATGACATGGGTTGAAGTGGGGCTGGGCGCGCTGGTGCTGGCGGCGGTAAGTGTATTTGCAACCTGGGAACCTTTTTGACTGAACCTGGCGGAAAGAATGAAAAAAAGTATATTGATGTTGTTGCTGTTGGCCTGTTCGGGCGCTGCGCTGGCGACGCCGCAAGTGATCACTGTTAGCCGTTTTGAAATTGGTAAAGACAAGTGGGCGTTTAATCGCGAAGAAGTGATGCTCACCTGCCGTCCGGGTAAGGCATTGTACGCGATTAACCCGAGCACGTTGGTGCAGTATCCGCTCAACGATATTGCACAACAACAGGTTGCCAGCGGCAAAAGCAGCGGCCAGCCGATTAGCATTATCCAGATTGACGATCCCAACCGGCCAGGTGAAAAAATGAGTCTTGCACCCTTTATCACCCGGGCCGAGACGCTTTGTTAAAGTCTGTCATTAACGCACTGATTTAAAATAAAAAACCGCAAGGCTGTATTAACAACTCTTGCGGTTTTGACATTTTGAAGCGTGACGATAACCTGATTTTTTTGACCACTTTTGTCGCGGACTGGAAAACCTGGCGTCGTCATCTATTCTTAAAGTGCCAGGCGACTTAGCCTGCATTAATGCCAACTTTTAGCGCACGGCTCTCTCCCAAGAGCCATTTCCCTGGACCGAATACAGGAATCGTGTTCGGTCTTTTTTTTGGGCACTCCAGTAATACCAGCCCGGCAGCGCGAATTCAAGCGGTTATCACGCGACTGTTGTACTGGCGTCGGAAAGGCCATTAAAAGGAAACGCGCAGTTATGACCGCGCACTCTGTCTATCTATTTCTTGGCGCCGTGCGCAGGCCTTCTTTCCTTACCAGCCTCCCGGTCCACCGCCACCTGGACCTTGCATTGGAGCTCCACCGCGCCCCCCACCGTGTCCGCCGCCTGGGCCCGGTCCCCAAAAGGGACCGATACATCCAGAAAGAGAAAGCGATGCACTGAGTGTGATAACCAGAAAAATGACTTTTTTCATATAAACTCCTCGACAGGGAGCGCCAATTTATCAGTAATTCATGGGGTTAACTTAAGTTAAATCTTAAAAAATTGTGATTAAATTGTGAGGCGATACGTGAAGCACGGAGGGGGATTTTCTGAAAGATGGCAAGCTGAAATATGACCAGCGGTTGGTTCTATTAAAAGGCAGAGTGTAATACTCTGCCTTTTACTGTTTATGAGAGAAACAGTTGATTAAGTTTCGCCGCCACATCATCCAGCAATTCAAAACGGCGGCGATATTCGGCACGTTTTTTACTGGCAATCGCTTCCAATGGTTTGCGGGTAAATTGCGTGGGTAAACGCCAGCGCCAGGTATTCTCTTTTTCGCCTTCGATTGAAGCCCAGAATTCATCGTAACTGGCGTGGAAATGACGACCTTTGCTTAAACGATAACGCAGCGCGCGAAATACGTGACCGTTATCACTGACTCCATACAGCGCCGTTACGCCCGTTTGTGCAGCTAACTGGCTCAACACCTCCAGCAACATCTTTTTCGGGAACACGCCGTGGCAGGCGCGGGTAGCGACTTTAATGACATCATGATTAACGCTTTTACGCGGCCCTTGCAATCCGCCAATGACCAGCGCGCGCTGACCGTTTTCGCTCACTACGCTGAATGTTGCACTGGCCAGCAAGATATTATCAGCATCACGTAGCCACAATGTACTTTCGCCCTCACGTTCTGCTTTACTGGCACAGGAAGCGTATAGACAAAAACGGCTATCATCTTTGCCTGTAAATTCAATGATCTGGCACGATTCTGCCGCACTCAGCGCATCTGCCAGCACAGGAGGAACCTGCTCGTCGAGCCAGGTGTAATGCGCAATAATAGCATCAGCACGCTGGGCCGCATTTAAACCGCGGGTCAGATACTGGCGGTGCGTCTTACTCGGCAGTGTTACCTGAGCGCTAAGCAGACGGTCAAATTCCGGGCGACACGACAGATTGTTCAGCATGCGGTTCGTTGGCGACCAGAAAAGCAACGAACGTAGCAGAAACTTAATTCGATAATCAGTCTTTTTCCAGATCGGTCCCGGAATAAGACGGCCGGTGACTAAATCGGAAATAATATGCCGATTGTTATTTGTGTTAAGTTCTGTACGCAGGCTGATATTTGACACGATGAGGACCTCTTATTGTTTCACCGCCCATTTTAGAGATCCGCAAAATACAAATTAACGCTGCCGGGTGTTTTATTTACGCTTCGTTTAGGAATGATTTAGATTAATCGTGCATTTTGAATTTCCCTCCCTTCGTCAAGGGGGTTTTCTATACTAAAAATAAGGGGGGGAAATATGTATAAATGTATTGACGGTACGCTTTGGCGACACATCTGGATTGTGGGCGATCTGCATGGTTGTCACCCGCAACTTATGCAAGCATTGCGTGAACGCCGCTTTGACCCTTATCAGGATTTGCTTATTTGCGTCGGCGACCTGATTGATCGGGGACCGCAAAGCCTTCAGTGCCTTGGGTTATTGCATAAAAGATGGTTTAAAACCGTACGTGGTAATCATGAGCAGATGGCGATTGATGCATTGCGTTACGGTGATATGGCGATGTGGCAACGTAATGGTGGGCGATGGTTTGCAGAACTTGATCATGCAGAGCAGCAGCGGGCGTTGGCCGCATTGCACTCCTGTGCAGCGCTGCCCTATATCCTTGAAGTACGCTGTGACAGCGGCATCAATGTCATTGCGCACGCCGATTATCCGGCAGAAGAGTACCAGTGGGATAAAGCGGTAGACGGCGAGTCAGTGCTGTGGCGACGCGACAGGCTGAATCAGCTTTTATCCGGCAAAGGCGGCAAAATTGCCGGGGCTGACCATTTCTGGTTCGGACATACGCCGCTAAAGCAGCGTTATGATGCGTATAATTTGCACTATATCGACACGGGAGCGGTGTTTGGCGGTGCATTAACACTGGTGCAGGTGCAGTGATTAAAAATCGCTGAATTCATTGGCCGGACGCCAGAAACCGTCAATAAACCCTTCAACGGGGTAGCAGCCTCCGTGGCGCAAACGCTGATCGTCCATGGCTCGCAGGCACTGTTGCTCGGTATTGAACACATCAATGACGATATCGTCACACCCACCGTCCAGGTAGCAAACGAATAAGACCAGAGCGAACATTCCATCCTCGGTACAGTACAACGTAACGATAAGTGTAGGGGATGAATGAGGACAGGGGAAAGCAGAAGGGTAAATAACCCGTCTTACGGACGGGTTCCCTTTGGATCAGGCAAGACGCATAACCCAGGTATCAGATTTCTGATCGTAATGTTCCCGGTACAGGACCGAATGTTCGCCGTTGAGAATTGCCGGTATGCTGGTATCCGCATCCCAGGCATCAAGTTGCATACATAAATCCGGGTCAGAATCGCACGGGATACGTAACGTTCGCTCCCCCTGATTATCCCCCTGCAGCTCGGCATCATCGATTTCGAATGCGCCAATGCGCACGCTGGTCTTCGTCATAATGCTCTCCATTGATCGCTGATATTGTGGTACGACCAGTAAGGCCATCCAAAATTCAGCCTGGTACAACACAGAGCAAGTTGCCAGTCAGATCGTGCTATTTTTTTGCGCGCCGTCACGCATTCCCGGCAAATAAGCGCCCATCACGCACCAGTTCGCGGGGGTAACTGTTTTTCAGCCGTGAACCGACTTTTTTGGCCAGCCCCAGCGGTTGGCCCTGGAACGTCACAATCACATCATCGCGCGGTGGCGCGGTGTGAGGGTAGATGTCCCGTCCGCGATACCACTCTTCGGCTTCTGCTTGCGTCAGTGGGAAGGCAAGAGGATTATCATGGCCCGCCAGTGCAATGATGGCTTCATGTTGCCAGCGATAACCTTTATTGTGTGTTTCGGCGAGGCGGATACCGATGCGGGAAAAACGGACTTTTCCGATCAGCGGTTCGATATCGGCCGGAAAAAGCCAGATTTCTTTATCCCGCTGCCACAGATGCAGTTCCTCACCCCAGCTCAGTCCCACGGCCATTGCTGCTGTTTCAACCAATGCGGCTTCACGCGGTTTCAGCGGGGTGAAGGGGAAAGTTCCCACTTTATAGGTGGGGGCGGGCAGGGCGTCGACATCGGCAGTTTTACGCAGTCTGGCGACAAAGAAGCCTTCGCAGTCATAAATTTGTGGAAAAACGTGCAGAAAACCGTCGGCAGTGAGCGCGCGTCCAGCATCGGGGAAAAGTTCACCCAGTGGTAGAAACTCAACGGCATGTGGATATTGATCTCGTAACCAATGACAGATGGCTTCGTTTTCATCACGGTTGAGTGTACAGGTGGAATAAACCAGGACTCCGCCGGGACGTAATGCGTGAAAGGCGCTCATGATCAGTTCGCGCTGGGTGGCAGCTATCTCCCGATTGCTGGCGACCGACCAGTTTTTCAGGGCATCGGCATCTTTACGCACTACGCCTTCCCCGGAGCAGGGGGCATCAAGCAAAATCGCATCAAACATCCCCGGTAGCGCGGGGCCAAATACGCGACCATCGAAATGGGTCAACGCAACATTACGGATACCGTTACGACTGATATTGGCATGCAGTACTTTCACCCGACTGGCGGAGAACTCGTTAGCAAGAATAGCGCCTTTGTTTTCCATCTTTGCGGCGATTTGCGTGGTTTTCGACCCTGGCGCGGCCGCGACATCCATCACCCGTTGCGGCATCTCACCGTCGGCAAACAGTGCGGCAACAGGCAACATGGAACTGGCTTCCTGAATGTAAAATAAGCCGCTTAAGTGTTCCGCGGTACTGCCCAGCGGCAGTGTCTCCTCATCATCCCGCTCGATCCAGAAGCCTTCTGCACACCACGGAACAGGCGTCAGTTGCCAGCCATAGGGTGACACCAGCGCCAGAAAATCTGTCACGGTGATTTTTAGCGTATTCACGCGGATACTGCGACGCAGCGGGCGCTGACAGGCAGCGATGAATTCGTCGAAAGAGAGATGTTCCGGCATTGCGAGGCGCATTTGCGCCAGGAATTCTTCAGGAAAGTAGACAGCGTTTTGAGCCACAGAGCGCCCCACAAGGAGTAAAACAGGCGCGCAGTGTAGCATAAAGGCTCCGGCGCAGGCACGCCGGAGCCAGCAGGTTTAACGCGGAAGGGCCGTCCCCCATTGACGCCACTCTTTAGGCTCGCTTTCCAGCAACAAGAAGTGTTTACCCGGCTGAGCTTTTGGCGCTAATGGCGTATCGGGTGGTGTTGCGAAGGCAATGCCACCGCGAATGAACTGATTAAAGGTGCCGGTTTTCACTACCCCGCCGGTCAAACCAAAGTCCAGCGTGTAACCTGACGCCAGCCAGAATACTGAGTTGTTGCGCACCAGGTGCTGATAACGCTTGCTGATGCGCATCGCCACCATCACACGATCTGACAATGTACCCAGTGTCAATCCTGTCACGGTGCCAACTTCGATACCGCGGAACAGCACTGGCGTGCCGATGTTCATCGAACCCACTTCCGGTGCTTCAACCACAATATTTAGCCCATCAAGGTAACGGGAGTCGGTAATGGTGGCTTCGGAAATTTCAAAATCACGTCGCATCTCACCGCGGCCCGGTTCAACATTGATGTAAGGCTGCAACAGCGTATCAAGGTGCTCAACGCCAGCGGCAGAAATTTGCGGTGTGATTACCGAGAAACGTGTACCGGCACGGGCGAAGGTTTGCACATATTCCGGATAGAGCACGGCGCTTGCCTGCACTTCGTTCTTATCCGTGAGCAACTGTAAGTTCTGGATCTGCCCGATATCAATACCCAGATAGCGGATCGGCATTCCCGCGGCCAGTTTACCGGCATCGAATGTATGCAGGGTGATTTGACCGCCCACTGCGCGCGCTGCGGTTTCCGAGGCATAAAGCACGCGTTTATCGCCTTTGCGCACGCGCCCGCTGGCGCCGCTGAGGTTATCAAAACTGATTGCGCCTTTAATCGCCCGGGAAAGTGGAGACGCCTGCACGGTCAGACCGCTGCCATTGAGTTGCACTTTCGCGCCCCCCTCAGCCCAGAACACACTGTTGGTGGTCAGCAGGTCGCGATATTCCGGTTTAATATGCAAATCAATGTCGAATGCATTCGCACGCGGGCGAACGGTTATCACCTGACCTACTTCGAATTTGCGGTAGAGCACCACGGAACCGGTTTGAACATCTGGCAAGGTTTCTGCCGTCAGCGTCAGGGTAGTGGTTGGCAGATCGCTCAGACTGTTTTCGAGCGCTTTATCGAGGTTGGCGAACAGCGGGTAACTTTTTTTCATCTCCCCTTTATCGCCGGGCAGAATGCGGATCCCGCCGCTGACCCACTCGCTGGCGCTGGCAGCGAGGAACTCAACGCCGTCCAGACCCATTTTCACGTCGATGCGGCTGTTGACCACAAATTTGCTGTCACCGTGCACCAGCGAGCGGTATTGCGGATCGATAGCCACGGCAAAAGAGACACCGTCATTTGTGAGGGTGCGTTCCAGCACCTGGCCTATTTGTACGCCATGCAATACCAGAGGTTGTCCGGCGTCGATACCATAACTTTCCGGTGCGGTTAGCGTTAGCGTCAGTACTCCCGGTGCTTGCAATAAAGTTTTGTCTGCCGGCAACACCGGGAACTGATTACGCGGTTGACCTTCGCCCGGCACCAGCTCAAGCGTATTGCCGGTTAACAGCGAACTGATATTAGGGTTATCAAGGGATATTTTGGGACTACGCATCTCAATGCGGGTGGTATCGCGCAGCAAGTTGACGACACCCGGATCAACGGTCAACTCGCCCGTGACGTTACCGCCAGGATTGAGATTGATTTTTGTCAGTTCGCCCACTTCCAGCCCCTGGTACATCAGTGGCGTCGAACCGGCCTTCAGCCCCTGTCCGCTAGGGAGATCCAGTTTCACCAGCACACCGCGCTGGCTATGGGCTAAATCTTCATATAACCCATACTCATCATCTTGTGCGGCCGCTTGTGAGTCATCCGGTGAATCAAAAGCGATAGCGCCATTAACCAACGCCGCCAGGCTTTCAAGTTCTACCTTCGCGCCACTGAGATTCACGTCCGCTTTCACGCCGGACACATTCCAGAAACGGCTGCCTTTCTTGACCAGGTTTGTGAAACGACGCTCGATCAGCACATCGATGGTCACACCTTGTTTGTTGGCATTGATGGCGTAATCGTAGACGCGCCCTACGGGAATTTTGCGAAAATAGACCAGCGATCCACTGTTTAGCGCGCCTAAATCCGGGGCATGCAGATGGATCATCAATTCGCCATTATTCAGACGATATTTCGGCTGGGTATCGAGCGCTGTGAAGTGCTCTTGCGGATCGCCTTTTCCTGGCATCATGCCGATATAGTTACCGCCAACCAGCGCATCCAGCCCGGAGACACCGGCCAGCGACGCTTTCGGCGTGACCAACCAGAACTGGGTTTCGCTGCGCAGGGCATCTTTCATATTGGCTTTGATACTGGCGCGAACTTCAATTTTTTTCAGATCGTCACTCAGGCGAATATCCTGCACGGTACCGACTTCCACACCTTGATACCGCACGGGGGTGCGCCCGGCAACGATGCCATCGGCGGACATAAAATCGATCGTGATGGTATTACCCCGGTCTTCATAGCTGCTCCAGATAAGCCAGCTTGCGATCAACAAGGCAATCACCGGTAACAGCCAGAACGGCGAAATGCGCCGTTTTGATTTTATACGCGCTTCAGTCGGCGAAGCGGGGGTTTCCTGACTCATGTGCATCCCAAAGTAAGCGACTGTCCAGCCATTCCACAGCAAGAATAGTCAAAATTACCGCCGCGCCGAAATAAAACGCGGCCGGTCCCATTGTAAAAGCGAGTAGCTGGTCGCGATTAATCAGTGACATCATCAGTGAAATGACAAACAGATCGAGCATCGACCAACGCCCGATCCAGGTCACAAAGCGCAAAAGCAGAAGGCGAGTGCGTAACCCCTGTTCAAATTTGGAATGTATGCTGAGAAGCAGTGTAAACAGCACAATCACTTTGGTAAACGGCACCAGAATACTGGCGATAAAGACGACTCCTGCTACAGCGATATTGCTGTGTGCAAGTGAAACAATACCAGAGAGAATGGTGTCTTCCTGTCGCGTGCCATTAACGTAGATAATTGAAATTGGCATCAGGTTGGCCGGAAAAAGCAGAATGAATGATGCAATTAGCGATGCCCAGCACTTTTGCAGGCTTTGCTTACGCCGCAAGGGGAGCGGAATATGGCAGCGAGGGCAGCGACCACGCACATCGGGAATGCCCGTAAAGTGACACCCGAGGCAAATACGCAACTGTGGATCGGGACGTTTCGCCGGACGTTGCGGATAAAATCGCTCCCATAATTGCTCAACATTCAGGTGGACAAGCGTCATTACGCTCAGGATCACCAACGCGGTAAAGGCAAACAAACCCACACCCGGCTGCAAGAAGGCGTAATCCTGGACTTTAATCGATGCAACGCCGATGCCCACCAGGTAAATGTCCAGCATCACCCACTCTTTGAGTTTCTCCAGCATTAACAGTACCGGGCGAAGATTCATGCCGATAATATTGCCAAGCCATAAATAGGCAATCGCGGTAACCAAAACCAACGGTGCGCCTACGGTGCAAAACAGGACCATGGCACCGGTGAGCGGCGAGCCCTGAGCGGTCATTTGCCAGATCCCTTGCAACAGATTGGCATCGATACGCACACCTAACAGATACAAGTGCAACAACGGCTCGCCCCAGGCGAAGGGCATCAGCAAAATCATCGTCACCGCCATGGCCCCAAGCCGGGTTAGCGACCAGTCGCGACCATCGCGGACTTTAGCGTCGCAGCAGGGGCAGAATGCACTTTGGTGCGATTTCATAACCGGTAACGCAAAAAGCGTATCGCATTGCGGGCAGCGCTGATAATGTGCGCGGGGCAATGCTTCACCTACCCGGTGAATGGCGAGTTTTTGCGTAGCCGCGAGTTGTCGAATCTTCAGTGCCATTGCGTACGTCAGGAAAGGTTGGAATAAATCTATCTTAACTCATGTCGGGAACATCTTGAGCATCAACGCATTTAATGCTTATTTTAATAGGCTACGCAGTTTTTCAAAGTAAGACACCAAAGTGGTTGGATAATGAACAAAACAGAATTTTACGCGGACCTTAACCGCGATTTTCAGGCGTTAATGGCAGGCGAAACCAGTTTTTTAGCGACGCTGGCGAACACCAGCGCATTACTGTTTGAGCGTCTTGATGGGGTGAACTGGGCCGGTTTTTACCTGCTCGAAGGTGATACGCTGGTGTTAGGACCGTTCCAGGGAAAAATTGCCTGTGTGCGTATTCCCGTCGGTCGCGGCGTGTGTGGTACGGCTGTGGCGCAGAACCGCGTTCAGCGTGTGGAAGATGTGCATCAGTTTGATGGACATATTGCCTGTGATGCCGCCAGTAATTCTGAAATCGTATTACCGCTGTCGGTGAATAATCAGATAATTGGCGTGTTGGATATCGACAGCGTTGTCTTCTCGCGTTTCACGGCTGAGGACGAACAAGGGCTGCGCGAGCTCGTGTTGCATCTGGAAAATGTCCTCGCGGGGACTGACTTTAAAAAAATCTTTGCGCCCGTCGCAGGATAATCAACGGATAACGTAGCATTTACGGATAGCGTCATTATAATGACGCCTGTTCATGCCTGCGCTTGTTGGCAACGTCCGTTGTAATCAGGAAATTTCATGGAAAATCAACCTAAGTTGAATAGCAGTAAAGAAGTTATCGCTTTTTTGGCCGAACGTTTCCCTCACTGTTTCAGTGCTGAAGGCGAAGCACGCCCCCTGAAAATCGGCATTTTTCAGGACTTAGTTGAGCGTGTTGAGGGTGAGATGAGTCTCAGTAAAACCCAACTTCGTTCCGCTTTACGTCTTTATACTTCAAGCTGGCGTTACTTGTACGGCATCAAAGCGGGCGCTGCTCGTGTGGATCTCGACGGCAACCCGTGCGGCGTGCTGGATGAGCAGCATGTAGAACATGCACGTAAACAGCTTGAAGAAGCCAAAGCTCGCGTTCAGGCACAGCGTGCTGAACAGCAAGCAAAAAAACGAGAAGCCGCAGCTGCTGCCGGTCAGGAAGAGGCGCCGCGTCGTGAGCGTAAACCTCGTCCGGCTCCGCGTCGTAAAGAAGGCGGCGAGCGCAAACCTCGTGCTGACAAACCTGTCGCGAAAACCCAACGTGCGCCACAGCAGGAAGAGCGTCATACGCCAGTTTCAGATTTATCTGCGCTGAGCGTAGGACAGAACCTGAAAGTGAAGGCGGGGAACAATGCGATGGATGCCACCGTACTGGAAATCACCAAAGATGGCGTTCGCGTACAGCTTAGTTCGGGTATGTCGATGATTGTACGCGCAGAACATCTCTTGTTCTGAAACGGAGGCCTGGCCTGGCATGAACACTTTGTTTAAGCGCACAGCGTTGGTTGGTCTGTTACTTGTAACAGGCCACGCCCTGGCTGTGGAAGATATCACCCGTGCCGATCAAATCCCGGTGTTGAAGGAAGAGACGCAGCACGCGACAGTGAGCGAACGCGTAACCTCGCGTTTCACCCGCTCTCATTACCGCCAGTTCGATCTCGATCAGGCGTTCTCTGCGAAGATTTTCGACCGTTATCTGAATCTGCTGGATTACAGCCACAATGTGTTGTTGGCTGGCGATGTCGATCAATTTTCGCAGAAGAAAGGTCAACTTGGCGACGAATTGCGCAGCGGCAAGCTCGACGTCTTTTATGACCTGTATAACCTGGCGCAAAAGCGCCGTTTTGAACGTTACCAGTACGCTCTTAAAGTGTTAGAGCGTCCGATGGACTTCACCGGTAATGACACGTTCAATCTGGATCGCGGTAAGGCGCCCTGGCCGAAAAATGAAGCAGAGTTGAATGCGCTGTGGGACAGCAAAGTAAAGTATGACGAGTTGAGTCTTAAGCTCACAGGGAAAGACGAAAAAGAAGTGCGCGAAACCCTGGCCCGTCGTTATAAGTTTGCTATTCGTCGCCTGGCGCAGACCAACAGTGAAGACGTGTTCTCTCTGGCCATGACGGCGTTTGCCCGCGAGATCGATCCTCATACTAATTACCTTTCTCCACGTAATACTGAGCAATTCAATACTGAAATGAGTCTCTCACTCGAAGGTATTGGCGCGGTATTGCAGATGGACGACGACTACACCGTGATCAATTCAATGGTTGCAGGCGGCCCGGCGGCGAAAAGTAAAGCTATCAGTGTGGGCGATCGCATCGTCGGCGTTGGGCAGACTGGCCAGAATATGGTGGACGTCATCGGCTGGCGTCTTGACGACGTTGTTGCGCTGATCAAAGGGCCAAAAGGTAGCAAAGTGCGTCTCGAAGTCCTCCCTGCGGGTAAGGGCACGAAAACACGTATTGTGACGCTGACGCGTGAACGGATCCGCCTTGAAGATCGGGCCGTGAAAATGTCCGTGAAAACCGTCGGCAAAGAAAAAGTCGGCGTGCTGGATATTCCGGGTTTTTATGTCGGCCTGACTGACGATGTGAAAGTTCAGTTGCAAAAACTGGAAAAACAAAATGTCAGCAGTGTGGTTATTGATTTACGTACTAACGGTGGCGGTGCGCTGACGGAAGCGGTTTCGCTTTCCGGTCTGTTTATTCCGTCCGGTCCGGTTGTTCAGGTTCGTGATAATAACGGCAAGGTGCGTGAAGACAGCGATACCGATGGTGTCGTCTATTACAAAGGGCCGCTGGTGGTGCTGGTTGACCGTTTTAGCGCCTCGGCATCGGAAATCTTCGCTGCGGCAATGCAGGATTACGGGCGTGCACTGATTGTTGGTGAGCCAACCTTCGGTAAAGGAACCGTTCAGCAGTATCGCTCGCTTAATCGTATCTACGATCAGATGCTGCGTCCTGAGTGGCCAGCGCTGGGTTCGGTGCAGTACACCATCCAGAAATTCTATCGTGTGAACGGCGGCAGTACCCAGCGCAAAGGCGTCACGCCGGACATTATTATGCCGACCGGGACGCAGGTGACGGAAACCGGTGAAAAATTTGAAGACAACGCACTGCCGTGGGACAGCATTAATGCAGCCACCTTTGTGAAATCGGGCGATTTGAAACCGTTTGGCGCGGAACTCCTTAAAGATCATGAGGAGCGTATCGCGAAGGATCCTGAGTTCCAGTACATCATGAAGGACATTGCCCGCTTTAATGCCCTGAAAGATAAACGCAATCTCGTATCGCTGAATCTGGCGCAGCGTGAAAAAGAGAATGCGGAAGATGATGCTATTCGTCTCTCCCGTCTCAACGATCGCTTTAAACGTGAAGGCAAGCCGTTATTGAAAAAGCTGGATGATTTGCCGAAGGATTACCAGGAGCCGGACCCATACCTTGATGAGACGGTTCATATTGCGCTTGACCTTGCGCATCTGGATAAAGACAAACCGGCGGAACAACCCGCTCCCGCGAAGTAAAAGCAAGCAGGCACAAGAAATTGTGCCTGTTTTTTTTAACAATCCTCCGTTGGCGTAAGCATTGTGCTACAAAATGTAAAGTTGTGTCTTTCTGGTGACTTACGCTGTCCCGATGCTTGAAAATACAGTTTATACCCATACGATGTGGGTAATCGCATAGTGCGTTTTGTTAAATCGAGGTTAAAAGAAAATTATGATGCGAATCGCGCTCTTCCTGTTGACTAACCTGGCCGTTATGTTGGTGTTCGGTCTGGTGCTTAGCCTGACGGGCATTCAGTCGAGCAGCGTTCAGGGCTTGCTAATCATGGCGCTGCTGTTTGGTTTTGGTGGCTCATTCATTTCCCTGTTGATGTCCAAATGGATGGCGCTGAAATCTGTAGGTGGGGAAGTCATTGAGCAACCGCGCAACGAAATGGAACGCTGGTTGATGGATACGGTGGCACAGCAGTCCCGCCAGGCAGGCATCGCTATGCCACAGGTGGCCATTTACCATGCGCCGGATATCAACGCATTTGCAACCGGCGCGCGCCGGGATGCTTCTCTGGTTGCTGTGAGTACCGGACTGTTACAAAACATGAGCCGTGATGAAGCCGAAGCAGTTATCGCGCATGAAATCAGCCATGTGGCGAACGGCGATATGGTGACTATGACGCTGATCCAGGGCATCGTGAACACCTTCGTTATCTTTATTTCCCGCATCATTGCGCAGATTGCTGCAGGTTTCCTGAGTGGCAACCGTGATGATGGTGAAGAGAGCAATGGCAACCCGTTGATCTATTTCGCCGTGGCGACCGTGCTGGAGCTGGTATTCGGTATTCTGGCGAGCATCATTACCATGTGGTTCTCCCGCCATCGCGAATTCCATGCGGACGCCGGTTCGGCGAAACTGGTGGGGCGCGAGAAGATGATTGCAGCCCTGCAACGCCTTAAAACCAGCTATGAGCCGCAGGAAGCCAGCAGCATGATGGCGTTTTGCATCAACGGTAAGTCTAAATCACTGAGTGAACTGTTTATGACTCACCCGCCGCTGGACAAACGTATTGAGGCTTTACGCACTGGCGAATATCTGAAATAAGCTGCTTGTGGAAAGTAAAAAAGCGCGTCTACCGACGCGCTTTTTTTATGTCGAACGCGGCTGCGTAACGCGTAACCCACTGATCACCGCAGCCAGCAAGGCCAGTAATCCGGCCAGCAGCAGTGAAACGTGTGTTCCGGTGGTATCAAACAGGTTAAACATCAGCGCTACCAGTGCAGCGCCGGAACTTTGCCCCAGTAAACGGGCCGTACCCAGCATACCGCTGGCCCCACCACTGCGCTGCCGGGGGGCTGCGGTAATAATCGTATGGTTATTAGGCGATTGGAACAGGCCAAAGCCAGCGCCGCACAGCGCCATGCGCCAGACAATATCGATATCAGCAGGCGCAGCCGGGAGTATTGCGAGTGCGAACAACCCCACAGCCATCATCGCCAGGCCCAATGCGCCGAGCATCCCTGCATGTACCCGCTCAATCAGATAACCTGCCAGCGGCGCCATTACCATGGTGGCCAGCGGCCAGGGCGTTAACAATATGCCACTTTCCACTTCACTACGCCCAAGCGTGGTTTGCAGGAAAAAGGGCAGAGAAACCAGCGCCAACATCTGGGCGCAGAATGAGCAAACCGAGGTGCAGATAGAGAGCGAAAACAATGGAATGCGCAACAGATCAACCGGCAGGAGCGGTACAGGCAGCCGGAGTTGTCTGCGAACAAACAACCAGCCCGTTATCAACAATGCAATGATTTCCACACCGACCACGCTAACAGATTGCCCCTGTGCAAAACCGCTGAGTGCAGTAATCAAAAGCCCAAATGTGAGGGCATTCATCACGGCGCTGGGTAAATCAAATTTTGGCATGGTGCTGCGTGCCCCGTTGGGCGGCAGAAATTTGATGGCCAGTAACAAGGCAATAATGCCCAACGGCACATTAACCAAAAATAACCATTGCCAGGAAGCGACAGAGAGTATTGCTGAGGCAAGCGTTGGCCCGGCGGCAGAAGAAACCGCGACAACAAACGAGTTAATGCCCATCCCGCGCCCCAGGCTGCGCTGAGGGTAGATAAGGCGTATCAACGCCGTGTTAACGCTCATGAGCGCAGCACCGCCGAAACCTTGTGCCACGCGTGCCAATGTTAGCGTAAGAAGCGAGTCTGACAGTGCGCAAAGCAGCGAGGTTAAAGTGAATAATACCAGCCCACATTGATAAACACGGCGATAGCCGAACATGTCGCCAAGGAAAGAGAGCGTCAGCAACGAGACGACAATAGCAATCTGATAAGCGTTAACGATCCAGATGGAACTGGCCGGGGAGGCATGCAGATCGCGGGCGATAGTCGGCAGGGCGACGTTGGCGATGGCACCGTCCAGCACTGCCATAGCGATGCCGATGACGATCGTCAGAATTGCGCCATAGCGCAGCGGCACGGGGAGACCGTCTGTGGAACTTTTATCCATACAGATTTCAGGGCTATAATCACAGAGTTATTTGTATAATGATTCTATCATTGGTATTCCGGCTTTATGTCGCAGATTTGTAACGAAGTTAGCAAACGCGCATTGCGGCGGTAGGTCGACGAATTTATAATAAAAACCGATTCTGATTTTTATAAAACACAGGCGATGAGGTGATTAATGGCAATCGCAGATTTGGATAAGCAGCCAGATTCTGTCTCTTCTGTATTGAAGGTATTTGGCATTCTGCAGGCGCTCGGCGAAGAGCGTGAGATCGGTATCACCGAGCTTTCGCAGCGTGTCATGATGTCAAAAAGCACCGTTTATCGCTTTTTGCAAACAATGAAGTCTTTGGGCTATGTTGCGCAGGAAGGGGAGTCTGAAAAATATTCTCTGACCCTGAAATTGTTCGAACTGGGCGCCCGTGCGTTACAAAACGTTGATTTGATCCGCAGTGCGGACATTCAGATGCGTGAACTCTCCCGTCTGACGAAAGAGACCATCCACTTGGGTGCGCTGGATGAAGACAGCATTGTTTACATCCACAAGATTGATTCAATGTATAACTTGCGTATGTACTCACGCATTGGTCGTCGTAACCCGCTGTACAGCACTGCGATTGGTAAAGTTCTGCTGGCGTGGCGTGACAAGGAAGAAGTACTGCAAATTCTGGACGGCGTGGAATACAAACGCAGCACCGATCGCACCATTACCAGTACGGAAGATCTGTTGCCGATGCTGGATATTGTGCGTCAGCAGGGCTATGGCGAAGATAACGAAGAGCAAGAAGAAGGTTTACGCTGTATCGGTGTGCCGGTATTTGACCGTTTTGGCGTGGTGATTGCTGGCTTGAGTATCTCTTTCCCGACACTGCGTTTCTCTGAAGAGCGTCTGCACGAATACGTGGAGATGCTGCATCACGCAGCGCGGAAAATCTCTGAGCAGATGGGATATAACGACTACCCGTTCTGATAAAAAAGCCGCCATCAGGCGGCTTTTTTTGTTTCTGCGTTAACCGTTATCAATCACGGTATCGCTCTTGCGAAGCAACGGGCAGTTTGCCAGCCCGAAAAAACCGTTATCAGAATGAACATATTGTGCGGTACTGGTGCCGCGCGCGGTTACATATTTACATTGCAGACCTAACCCTGCCGCGTTCTCATGACTTCCAATCAGTACCCCGTAGCCGCTCAGCAAAAGCCCAATCCACACGAGTGCGATAAGGATTACGCCCCGGATAAGTGTACGCATATTAGCTCCTTGCATAGTGGAAAACGTTACGCTTAGGCTACTAAGTTTACCTTGTGAAACAAGTCGAGCATTCCTAAAAAAAGCGAAAGGGGATACAGTTAGTCGCGGTTTAGGGAGGCCATGTTAACCTGGTTGTACCTTGTAACGTTGCGGAGAGTGGAGTGAGAAAATTTAGATGGCTGATTCTGGCTGCCGTTTTGGTGGTCTGCCTGCTGCTCTGGACTCAAATGATTAACGTGATGTGCGATCAGGATGTACAATTCTTCAGCGGCATCTGCGTCATCAACAAATTCATCCCCTGGTAATGGCATTTTTTCAGTGAGAGATTTCCTTCCTTGACGTCAGTGGTAAAATGCCGCGTCTACATTGAGGTGGTGAAATGAACGAAGTAATGAATTCGGGTGCGCTTAATTTTGCGTCCCTCGTGGTTTCTTTGGTGGTTTTGGTTGTTGGTCTGGTGTTGTGGTTTTTTATCAATCGCGCCAGTTCCCGTACAAACGAGCAGATTGAACTGCTTGAAGCGCTGTTAGATCAGCAAAAAAGACAAAATGTGCTGTTGCGCCGTCTGTGTGAATCTAACGAGCCGGAGAAAGAAGAGACGCCTGAACCGGTAAAAGCGCAGGCAAAAGAGGATGACGAGGATTTCATCCGCCTGGTGGCAGAACGCTAACCGCGCTGGAGGGCGAGATGGCCTGGAAGAATCCCTGGTATAATCCTGCTCTCCCGCATCACACTCCTGAAGGGTTCACCAACACGACGCCCGTCGTCAACCAGCCTGGTGATCTAAAACGCTGGCGCAATGAGCGCAAAGCCGCCGGGCTTCCTAAACCTCCCGCTAATGGCTATGAGTGCTTCACTGAGAAGTGGTGGCAAAAAGCGGTGCTGGATCGAGAACAAACTGATGGTCTGTGGTGGCTGGGACATGCCAGCATTCTTTTGCGGTTGCAAGGACGTTATCTGCTGACCGATCCGGTCTTTTCTCACCGCGCATCACCCGTCCGTTTTGCTGGCCCACAGCGACGTACCCCTCCTGCGCTTGATGTTGCTGACCTTGTACAACTCGACGCTATCCTGATTTCACATAATCATTATGATCACCTGGATAAAGGGACGTTGCGGCAGGTGCTCCGGCGTTTTCCCGAGGTGCACTTTTTTGTGCCGCTGGGTTTAGGTCATTGGGTTCGTCGACTTGGCGCACGCTATGTTGTTGAGCTGGACTGGTGGCAATCGGTGGTGTTCAAAGGGTTGTCGCTGACGGCTGTGCCTGCCAGGCACTGGAGTATGCGAACATTTTGGGATCGTAATCGTTCACTCTGGTGTGGGTGGGTCGTTGCTTCTGACACTCTTCGCTTCTGGTTTGCAGGTGATACGGCCTATACGCCGGAGCTGTTACAGATTCCAGAAAAATTAGGTGTCCTGAATGTTGCGGCGCTACCAGTGGGTGCGTTTGCGCCACGCTGGTTCATGTCAAAACATCATATGGATCCGCAAGATGCCGTTACACTGTGGCAACAACTTGGGATGCCGCTGGCTTTTCCCGTGCATTGGGGCGTGTTTGAACTTGCTGATGAGTCACTGGATGAGCCGGTAAATGAATTGCAATGCGCATTAAACGAAACGGCAAAAGATATTGTTAACTTCAGAATCCTGAAAATCGGTGGGTATTTATCCCTCACAAATTATACAGCTTCACTTAAAAAGATGTGAGCTGTTATAAAATTGCACTGTTTTATTTGTCGAAACGTTTTTATTGCCTTTTTGTGAGGCATTGTCATCATAATTTCATTATTTTGGTGCAAGCATTAACTTATTTGCACAACAAATATTCGATAGTAAACCCGGGGGATAGTTTCTTCTCTGGTCATAATTGTTTTAAGAATCGTCCTGGACAAGTGAGCAAGCATAACTATGCTAAAAAAGTACTGACGATATACGGTATATGCATAGCTTTTTCGTAGCGGACGTGGACGTATGGAACTTATTGAGCTATGGTAAAAAAACACCCAATACGGGGCGTAGATCCGACGCATTGAATCGTCTGCTATAACGTTCAAAGTAATGCATAAAAGTGCGCTTGATACTTTGATAACCTTAGAATTTGTGCGGCGGATCCAGACATGTTTAAAAATGGCTTGCCTTAAATTACGTATTGTGTGATAACACGTTTTGGGTCAAACGAGGTACAGTTCTGTTTATGTGTGGCATTTTCAGTAAAGAAGTCCTGAGTAAACACGTTTCGTTGAATACAGCTTCTCTGCCGAACCTTATATTAGTGCCTCAAGCAGTAATGTCTCAGTTTTCTCAGTCAATGCCTGCGGGCGAAGTATATACATTAAGGAATTTAGCAAATGGCAAAGATTAAAGGTCAAGTTAAGTGGTTCAACGAGTCCAAAGGTTTTGGTTTCATTACTCCTGCTGATGGCAGCAAAGATGTGTTCGTACACTTCTCTGCAATCCAGGGTAACGGTTTCAAAACTCTGGCCGAAGGCCAGAACGTTGAGTTTGAAATTCAGGACGGTCAGAAAGGCCCGGCTGCAGTTAACGTAACTGCTATCTGATTTCGACACCTCTGAGCTTGAAGCGCCTTGCGCGCATCAATGTCAGCGATAAAAGCCTCGCCATTGTGCGGGGCTTTTTAATTTCCCCGGTACGGCAAATGGCGGTACACTTTCGCCTTTTGAGAAATCCCCTCCGGAGCTTTTATGCCTTTCAGTTGCCCACTGTGTCACGCGCCGTTAAACCGTCGTGAGAATGCCTTTGTTTGTCCTCAACGACACCAGTTTGACATTGCAAAGGAAGGCTATGTGAACCTGCTGCCTGTGCAGCACAAACGTTCACGCGATCCTGGAGATAGCGCTGAGATGATGCAGGCGCGGCGTGCATTTCTTGATGCCGGGCACTACCAACCGTTGCGTGATGCCATTAGTGCCCTGCTGCAGGCGAGATTGCCAGAGCAGGCGGATGCTGTGATGGATATTGGCTGTGGAGAAGGGTATTACACGCAGGCTTTTGCGGCGATTGCTGAACAGCACGGGGCATGCACATTTGGCCTGGATGTTTCGAAAGCTGCGATTCGTGCTGCGGCGAAACGCTACTCGCAGGTGATGTTCTGTGTAGCGTCCAGTCATCGTTTGCCGTTTGAAGATAACAGTATCGATGCGTTGGTGCGTATTTACGCACCCTGCAAAGCCGAGGAGCTGGCGCGTGTCGTTAAACCCGGTGGCGTGGTGATCACTGCCGCACCCGGCCCGCGTCATCTGATGGAGCTTAAGGGGCTTATCTATGATGAGGTGCAGTTGCACGCGGAGAGTGCAGGTGAGATCGCGGGTTTTACCGTCATTGGCCAGCAATCATTGGCTTATGATATGACGTTAACCGGTCAGCAGGCCGTCGCGTTATTGCAGATGACCCCGTTTGCCTGGCGTGCGAAAGCAGAAGTGTGGGAAACATTAGCGGCAACGGAAGATTTCCGCTGCCAGACAGATTTCAGTATTCACTGCTTACAGCGGGACAATTAACCGGCGAAGTGGCTCCACAGGATCTGCGCGCCGATACCAATCAGTACGATCCCGCCGAGGATCTCGGCGCGTTTGCCCAGCAACGGGCCAATAAAACGGCCAATCATCATCCCCAGCGTGGACATGATGAGTGTGGCGCAGCCAATTGCCAGCGCAGTGGCCAGAATATTGACCTGCAGGAAAGCCAGTCCGACACCGACGGCCATAGCATCCAGGCTGGTAGCGATGGCGGTGGTGACCAGCAACCAGAAACCGTGGCGTTGGGGGATTTCTGTCGTTTCGCCATCATCGCCGCTGAAGCCTTCCAGTATCATGCGTCCACCAAGAAAGACCAGCAGGACAAAGGCTAGCCAGTGATTCCATTCAAGCACGAATTGGGTCGCCAGCATGCCAAGTCCCCAGCCGATTAAGGGCGTCAGGGTTTCGATTACGCCAAAGATTAGGCCAGTACGCAGGGCTTCTGAGAATCTGGGTTTGTGAAGTGTGGCGCCTTTACCGATAGAAGCAGCAAATGCATCCATGGACATGCCAAAAGCGAGAAGGATAGTTGCAGATAAGTTCATTCGAGCGTCCAGACCGGGAGTTCCATATAACACACCACTGCCCCCAGTAAACAGCAGTTGGTGTGTCAATGGTCTCGCCTGACTGCTGATATACAGTCCGTACGCGCCACGTTTTGCAACGAGTATGTTGACACGTACATTTCCGGGTGGTGGAAATCGGCTACTCCCCAACGACGGACGCACATTAACATATTTTGAGAATATAAAACAACAGTAGGGGAATATAATTCATTTTGCCAATTGATAACGATTGTCATTTAGATTTATGCGTGAAAATAACGTTAAATAATATAAGCATCTATAAATCTAAATATAGCAAAGGCTATAATGCTGTGTGTTTTTTGTACGCAAAAATATAGTCATTGCTATAACTTAATTTATTGAGTTTTAAGGAAAATGTTATATATTTTCTCCAGGTCATCTATATTCCGCACGCGAATAAGCAATCGCCGCTGTTCTAATTGCATCACCAGTACGCCGTCTTCCGATAAATTCATCTCTTTAATGCGGTTATATTCAATCCAGACATTGGCGAAGAAAAAACCACGCTCCTTAAAGATGATCTTCGGTGTGCGGATCCAAAAGAGATAAACACCAAGTAACGCCAGCGCAAATAATAACCACATGCTTAATGATGCACCGCCATTTATCGTATTGTTATAGATAAGAATGACAAGCAGACCGACAAAGATAGCGCCGTCGGTGCGGCTTCGGCGCAGTAAGGGGATGGTGAGCAGAGAAGGGCCTTTGCGTCGCGGCATAATGAATTCATCATACAGTGCGAAAGCCAGTAGAGCGGCAACAAACAGTATCAGCACGATATCCGTAATCGTCATTCTTCCTCCGGTACATAAAAAAACGGGGGCATAAGCCCCCGGTTACAGCATCATGAATTACAGCCCCAGTAAACCAATGGCGTAGCCGACAATCCCGATGATAAAGAACCCAACAATGATCCACAGCGGGTTCACTTTCTTACGCAGCAGCCACATACAGGCGAAGGTCAGCAGCAGGGGCACCAGGCCGGGCATTAACTGATCAAGAATGGTTTGCACGGTCGTGACATTCGTTTTACCAGTCTGATCGGTGATTTGCGACACCACCAGTGGAATGTTCACATGCGTCCATTTGTTGACCAGCGCCCCCATGACAAACAGCCCAAGGATGGATGCACCCTCAGTCAGTTTCTGCAGAAAGCCACCGCCCATATCTTTAACGATATCGATACCTTTACGATAGCCATACGCTACACCGTAGTAGCGTGTTGCCAGACGAACAATATTAAACAGGAAAAAGAACAATAATGGGCCAAGCAGACTGCCGCTCATGGCGATCCCTGCGCCCAGTGCGGCGAAAACCGGGCGGACAGTCCCCCAGAAAATCGGGTCGCCAACACCGGCTAACGGCCCCATCAGACCTACTTTGATACCGTTAATGGCACCGTCGTCGATCTCTGCACCGTTTGCGCGCTGCTCTTCCATCGCCAGCGTCACGCCCAACACTGGAGCGGCAACGTAAGGATGGGTGTTAAAGAATTCCAGATGACGTTTGATCGCCTGACGGCGTGCTTCGTTATTTTCCGGATACAGACGTTTAATCGCCGGCACCATGGAGAAGCAGAACCCCAGCGCCTGCATACGTTCGAAGTTCCATGAACCCTGGAACAGGTTAGAACGGATGAACACGCCGCGAATATCACCAGGAGTGAGTTTTTTCTCAGTCGTTGCTTTAGTCATATCAACCATGTCGCTCACCTGTTAATCCAGTTCGTTGTCGAGATCGTTAGATGCAGCCGCCTGAGCAGGACCGCCTGCCGCGCGGTTATATTTCGGGCTAACCTGAATGTAGAGAATCGCCATCACCGCGCCAATGACCCCCAGTGACACAAGGTTAAAGTTGGTGAAGGCCGCGGTTACGAAGCCGAGATAGAAGAACGGCATCAGGTAGCCTGCGCGCATCATGTTGATGACCATCGCATAACCGACTACGACAATCATGCCGCCGGCGATGTTCAGACCGCTGGTCACCACTTCCGGAATGGCGTTCAACATGCTCTGAACTTCGCTGGTTCCGACAGAGATAGCCACGATCACCGCCGGGATAGCGATACGCATGGCTTGCAGGAACAGCGATGAAACGTGGATCCAAGAAAGCGCCGTCAGGTTGCCGGTTTCCGCAGCTTTATCCGCCGCATGCTGGAAACCAACGGTGATAGTACGAACGATAATGGTCAGCACCTGGCCTGCTGCTGCCAGTGGAATCGCCAGCGCAATACCCGCGCCAATGCTCTGATGCCCGCCAATAACCAGAATGGTTGAGATAATGGACGCCAGCGCCGCATCCGGCGCAACCGCCGCACCGATATTCATCCAGCCCAGCGCGATCATTTCCAGCGTACCGCCGATGATGATACCGGTTTTCATATCACCCAGGACGATACCCACCAGCGTACATGCCACCAACGGACGGTGGAACTGGAATTCGTCGAGTATCGACTCCATACCGGCAATACATGCGACAACGAACACCAGCACAATCTGAAGAGTGGTAATCTCCATTGTACTTCTCCTATAGCTAAATCAGACGTAAGTGTGAAAACTGAGTCAATCAGGCCGCCGCGGTTATTTCGCCACTTTGCTGATCAAATCCATCATTTTCAGTTTCGGGTCGTTTGAAACTTTACGGACTTCCAGCTCAATACCGCGCTCATTCAGTTTCTTAAACGCAGCGATATCTTTTTCGTCCACCGAAACGGCGTTGTTCACCTGGGTTTTACCCTGACGATAGGCCATGCCACCGATGTTGACGGAGGTAATTTTGACCCCATCTTCAACGACACGCAGCACATCGGTCGGATTGGTGAACAACAGCATCACGCGCTCACCCGCATATTTAGGGTTGTTGTAGACGCGGCCCATTTTCGCCACATCCACCACATGCGCCGTCACGCCTGGAGGCGCTACCTGAGTCAGGAGTGTTTTACGCACGTTGTCCGCCGCCACTTCGTCGCTAACAACGATAATGCGTGTCACGTTCGTCTCTTTGGTCCAGCGTGTCGCCACCTGACCATGGATAAGACGGTCATCGATACGCGCGAGGCCAATCAGCATGTAGTCATTAGGCCCCATCGGTCTTGCGGGAGCAGCGGCTTTTGCTGCCGGGGCAGGGGTTGGAGCGGGTTTTTCCACCGGTTGTGCCTTCAGCGCTTTCACGCCTTCGCGTCCGGTTTCAACCGCTAGCGCCACCAGCTCGTCGAAGGTGGGGTTATCGTCCCTGGCCATCAGTGTCTCTACCAGCATGGGAATATTGACGCCGGCAATCACTTCGTAATGCTCTTTATCGACGACAATGCGACTGGCAGCATTAAACGGGCTGCCGCCCCATGTATCAACGAGAAATAGCACGCCCTTGCTGGTTTCCAGTTTCTCCAGTTGCGCGTTGTATTTTTCGATTAACGTTTCCGCATTTTCCCCGGGAACGAAATCTATCCAACCGACGTTCTCCTGCTCGCCTAGCAGCATCTCGGCGGTTTTGAGCAGCTGTTCCGCAGCCCAACCATGTGTGCCTAGTACAATAGCAATGGTCACTTGCTACCTCCTTCTTCTTGTCGTAAACACATCGCGACTCGATGTATTGTGAATCGGCCTGACTGACCGAATCGATTCAGATAAGGGTTTAAGAGAACACCTATGACTTTCGAGAATTATTTTAGAGAGCGAAAAAATAATTTATGTGATGAAGATCCGTAATTTAGGTTTACTGCTTTTGGAAATTTCGAACCGCGAAATATCCCCATAAACTGCAAAGTCTGGTAAATCTTTGCAAAATGTAAAGTCTGTCTGATATGTTTATCCTCCGTTGAATTTGTCAGGAGTAAAGGGCAGCAGCCCACCGTATGGACCGTCACCGACGTCAGTTCACCTTTTGGCCTTCCCGTGCCATGCATTCCGGCGTTTTCCGCCATTTTCCAATTACGTTCGATGTCATCACGCCTGTGCGTTTCCGCACGCCGTTTAGCCATTCCTTAAGCTGGAGCTTGTTATGGAATTCCTGATGGATCCCTCTATCTGGGCGGGATTGTTGACACTGGTTGTTCTGGAAATTGTACTGGGTATTGATAACCTGGTATTTATTGCCATCCTCGCCGATAAACTGCCGCCAAAGCAGCGCGATAAAGCGCGCCTGATTGGCTTATCGCTGGCGCTGGTGATGCGACTGGGACTGCTGTCGCTGATCTCGTGGATGGTGACGCTGACTAAACCGCTGTTTTCCGTCTGGGACTTCACCTTCTCCGGTCGTGATTTAATCATGCTGTTCGGTGGTGTCTTCCTGTTGTTCAAAGCCACAACTGAACTGCACGAACGGCTGGAAAACCGTGAGCATGATAGCGGGCACGGAAAAGGCTACGCCAGCTTCTGGGTGGTGGTGGTGCAAATCGTTATTCTGGACGCCGTCTTTTCCCTCGATGCGGTGATCACCGCGGTGGGCATGGTGAACCACTTACCGGTGATGATGGCGGCGGTGGTCATCGCCATGGCCATGATGCTGCTGGCATCCAAACCATTGACGCGTTTCGTCAATCAGCATCCAACCGTGGTGGTGCTCTGTCTGAGTTTCCTGCTGATGATTGGTTTAAGTCTGGTGGCGGAAGGTTTCGGCTTCCATATTCCGAAAGGTTACCTCTACGCCGCGATCGGTTTCTCCATCATCATTGAGTTCTTCAACCAGATTGCGCGCCGTAACTTTATCCGCAACCAGTCTCATCTGCCGCTGCGCGCCCGCACTGCGGATGCCATTTTGCGTCTGATGGGCGGTCGCCAGCGCCAGACAAATCCGCAGATTGAAGCAGACAGCCAGGCGCAAGTGCCCGTACCTGAAGGCGCTTTTGCGGAAGAAGAACGCTATATGATCAACGGTGTGTTGACGCTGGCTTCCCGCTCGCTGCGTAGCATCATGACGCCGCGCGGGGATATCAGTTGGGTGGACGCGAATCTGAGCGTCGATCAGATTCGCCAGCAATTGCTCTCTTCGCCGCACAGCCTGTTCCCGGTTTGTCGCGGTGAACTGGATGAAGTGATCGGTATCGTGCGTGCCAAAGAGATGCTGGTGGCACTGGAAGAGGGGACGGATGTCGCTGCTATCGCATCGGCCACCCCTGCGATTGTCGTGCCGGAAACGCTGGATCCGATCAAATTGCTGGCGGTTCTGCGCCGTGCACGCGGCAGCTTTGTTATCGTGACTAACGAGTTTGGTGTGGTACAGGGTCTCGTCACTCCACTGGACGTGCTGGAAGCCATCGCCGGTGAGTTCCCGGACGCCGATGAAACGCCGGAGATTATCACCGATGGTGATGGTTGGTTAGTCAAAGGGACCACCGATTTGCATGCGCTGCAGCATACGTTGGGTCTGAATAGTCTGGTCAATGACGATGAAGACATTGCCACCGTTGCAGGTCTTGTTATCTCGGCAAAAGGTCAGATCCCGCAGCCCGGCGAGGTACTGGAAATCGCGCCGCTGCATATCACCGTTGTCGAAGCCAACGACTACCGTGTTGATCTGGTTCGTGTTGTTAAAGAGCAGGTGGATCACGACGAAGAAGAGTAATGGTTACCCCTGTATCAGCGGTAATTCGTGACTGTTATGCCTGGCTGGTGGTGAGTTGTTTTCCGCCAGCCAGGCTGGAAAGTCGTTAATGGGCATCGGCCTGGCAAACAAAAATCCCTGTAACAACTGCACACCCTGCTGGCGCAAATAGAACGCCTGCTGCGGCTGCTCCACTCCTTCTGCCACCAGTTCAATATGTAAACGTTGCCCGAGGGCGATAATCATGTCGATGACCGTTGAGTTCACCGCATCGGTACCAATTGCCGTGGTGTAGGATTTATCAATCTTGAGAATGTCCGGGTGGAGTTTTTCCAACCAGGCCAGGGCGCTGTTGCCGGTACCAAAATCGTCAATCGCGATCTTTGTCCCTTTGCGGCGCAGTTCGCGCATCATACGGGAATCTGCATCCAGCAGCGCATCGCGTTCGGTCAACTCAATCACTAGCTGCTGCGTGGGATGCATGTTGTACCAGAGGTTGTGCAAATCTTTTAATAACTCGCCATGGCGTAAATGACTGGGTGCGACATTGATACCAATATGAAATTGCGGATCGTCGGGGAACAGTTCCCGTTGGCGTGCTGTTTCCGTAATGACATAGCGGGTGAGAGGGGCGATAAGGTGGTGATCTTCTGCAATCGGGATGAACACCTCCGGTGAAATCCATCCCTGACGCGGGTTATACCAGCGCAACAAGATTTCCACCCCGGTACACTGTAGGTTACCGGTGCTTATCACCGGTTGGCAAAACAGTTCAAACTCATGGGCGGCCAGTCCTAGGTTGATCTCCCAGGAAAAACTCATGCGACTGGCGGTCGCAAACCAGGCAATAAAACCGGTCAAAAAACTCATCATCAAGGCCAGCGGTAGCTGGGAAGGCAAATGTTGTAGCGCCAGCTGATCTGCGCCAGGGCCGCTCACACTGATGGCAAAGGGAAACTGTGTGGAGGATTGTTGATAGTGTTTCTCATCCTGATGCGGCGGCAAATGCTCCATGACACCTTTACCCTGTACCAGATGTCGGCCATTAACACTTAGGTTGACACGCGTAATCAAAGGCTCTTGCGGTTCAAGCATTAAATTACTCAACAACTCAATATTCACCACTTCCAGCACACCATTCTGTCCATCTTCACGGGTGGGGTACCAGAGAATGAGAATGGGTTGATCTTTCAGCAGTGATTGATCGGTGGTGAGTACCATCAACGGTTGAGGGGCCGGTAATGAGGGCTGTAGCTGATGAACAGGCACATTTCGATGACCAAAAATACTGGAGCAATACAATATGCCATTTTCAATCAGCGCAATGGCACGAATGGTTTGCAGCGTGGCGGCCTGTTTCCGTAAGGTCTGGTGGGCATCGTCGCAGGACATACCAACGAGCGGGGTGATGACATCCCGCCCGGCAACTAACGGTTGTATAAGCTTGTCGAGCGTCTGCACGGCGTGGCTGGTATAGGCGACAATATGTTGTTGATTTATGTTTCGCTCCGAAATAAAGCGAAACGCCAGCGTTAAAATAAGGGCGACAGCAGCCACGACCACGCTAAAAATGGCCCGTTTATGTCGGTAGCTTTGAATGATCCGTTGAGCCGTCTGCATGCCATTGTCGCCTGTGGAATCCCTGGCGTGAGTTCCATGCCAGCACACTCAAAGTGTAGTGGGGAAATCAATAAACAACGAGAATACCGGCGATATATGATCGGTCTGTGGCAGAAGAGCGAAAAAAAACGCCGTTCGGCTGAACGGCGTTATTGATGGGCATAATGGTTAATCGCACTGAACCTTGATGGCTAACCCACCGCGGGAAGTTTCACGGTATTTGGCATTCATGTCTTTGCCCGTTTCATACATGGTCTCAATAACTTTATCGAGAGAGACTCGCGGCGCGCTGGTGCGACGCATCGCCATGCGCGAGGCGTTAATCGCTTTTACGGAAGCAATCGCGTTACGCTCAATACATGGCACCTGAACTTGCCCTGCAACCGGGTCGCACGTTAAACCAAGGTTATGTTCCATGCCGATTTCCGCAGCAACGCACACCTGTTCCGGGCTGGCACCCAGTAGTTCAGCCAGTCCTGCCGCCGCCATGGAGCAGGCAACGCCCACTTCACCCTGGCAACCCACTTCCGCGCCGGAAATAGAGGCATTCATCTTATACAGGGCACCAATTGCCCCGGCGGCGAGGAAATAACGGATATATATATCCGGGCTGACAGACTCGATAAAGTGATCGTAATACGCCAGCACAGCAGGCACGATCCCGCATGCACCATTGGTCGGTGCGGTAACAACGCGACCACCGGCGGCATTCTCTTCGTTGACCGCCAGCGCGAACATATTCACCCAGTCGACCACATTCATCGGGTCGTTGGAGAGCTTGTCGCTCGACACCAGCATACGACGCAGTGCAGAAGCACGGCGTGGAACACGTAGCGGCCCTGGCAAAACGCCTTCGGTATTCATGCCGCGATCGATACAGGCGCGCATGGTCGCCCACACATGTGCAAAGTACTCTTCGATCTCTTTTTTGCTGTGCAGCGCCAGTTCGTTTTGCATCACCATGCCGGAAATCGACAGACCCGTCTCTTTGCAATATTCCAGCATTTGCGTCGCGGAATTGAACGGGTAGGGAACGCTGATGGTATCAAGGGTTTCTTTACCGAAATGCTCTTCGTCGACGATAAAACCGCCGCCGATGGAGTAATAGGTTTTGCTGTACGTAACCCGATCGCCGTTTAAGGCGGTAATGCGCATGCCGTTTTCGTGTAATGACAGGTTATCGCTATGAAAGCGCATGCCATCATTCTGTGGGAAATCCACTTCATGGCGGCCCTGTGCCAGCAGCAGGCGCCCCCGGGTTTCTACGTCGCGAATAAAGGCAGGAATGGCGTCGATATCCACAGTGGCGGGTTCATTCCCGGCCAGTCCCATAATAATGGCAATATCGGTATGGTGGCCTTTCCCGGTAAGGGACAGTGAGCCGTAAACGTCCACCACGACGCGGGTGACATCGTCCAGCAATCCTTTTTCGACCAGGTCATCGACGAACTGCTTACCGGCTTTCATCGGGCCAACAGTGTGGGAAGATGAGGGACCAATCCCCACCTTAAACATGTCGAATATACTAATCACATTAACACTCCTGACAGGGTTACCGGAGGTTCCAGTAACGATGTAATAACTGCGCATAGTGTAAGAGGGAAGGTCACTGTCAGCTTAACTATTCACATGAATTAAACTAATGCGTAACCCTGATTAAACTAATAACGCGAAGTTGATCTCAGTCTGTCAAAAAGAGGCGTTGTGCAAAGTATAGTCTATGGCTTGCGCCCAATCTGCAGCGCCAGCGCACGAATAATGCCCGCCGTCATGCCCCAAACAAAATAATGCTCATACCAGGATAACCACACGCGATGCGCGTTGCCGTGACGATGCACATCCAGCGGATGATAACGGCCCAGGCGCAGCGCCTCCGCCAGCGGCATTTCAAACACGGCGGAGACTTCATCTTCACTGGCGTGGTAGTGCAAATCCGGCGGAATAATGCCAACCACTGGCGTGACCTGAAAACCGGTGACGCTATCCACGGGTGGCAGCACGCCGATCACGTCTACAGCATTGGGTGGGATGGCAACCTCTTCCTGCGCTTCCCGCAGCGCGGCGGCAATCAATGAGGCGTCGCTACTGTCGACCGCGCCGCCGGGGAAGGCGACCTGGCCCGCATGTTTACGCAGCAGCGGCGAGCGTTGCGTTAACAGCAAACCAGGCTGTTTGCGCCGGACGATAGGCACCAGCACAGCCGCCTGGCGCGAGTGAAGGGTTTGCGGGCTAAGCTGTGGCCGTAAAAGTTGAAAGCGCGATAAAAAATCATCCAGGGTCAAAGCCGGTTGCTCCACGAATCATTTCTCCAGTTGCCGCAGAATACGATTAACTTTATCAAAGGTTTCCTGATATTCCGCTTCTTCCTGACTATCGGCGACAATGCCACCGCCCGCGGAACAGTAAATCTGCCCGTCGCAGGCAGTCAGCGTGCGGATCGTGATGCTGGTATCCATATTGCCGCAAAAGCTGATATAGCCAATGCTGCCGCACCAGGCATTGCGACGCTGTGGCTCCAGTTGATCAATAATTTCCATCGCGCGGACTTTGGGTGCGCCCGTAATCGAGCCGCCAGGAAAAGCCGCGCGTAACAGATCGCAAGCTTGCCGGCCAGCCGGGAGTGTTGCTGTAACGGTACTGACCAGGTGATGGACAGCCGGAAAAGGTTCCACCACAAACAGTTCCGGCACCCGCACCGAACCCGGTAGCGCCACGCGGCCAATATCATTACGCATTAAATCGACAATCATCAGATTCTCTGCGCGATCTTTTGGCGACGAGGCCAGTCTCTTCGCCTGTTCCGCATCAGCCTGCGGGTCGGCAAGCCGTGGAAGGGTGCCTTTGATCGGCCGTGTTTCGATGTTGTTGCCCTCAAGGCGGATAAAACGCTCCGGCGATAGACTAAGTATCGCCCCTTGTTGCAAGCGCAGGAAGGCACTGAAGGGGGCGCGATTTTCACGGTTTAAGCGGCAAAAGGCCAGCCATTCATCCCCTTGATAATTCGCCTGAAAACGCTGCGCGAGATTGACCTGGTAACAGTCGCCACTGTGCAACCAGGCCTGTACCTGGCGGAATTTTTCCCCGTACTCTTCCCGGCTCATGTTCGCCTGCCAGGCAGACGTTAAGCGGAAATCTTCCCGTTCCGGCGCAGTTTGTGTGCTCAGCCAGTCCAGACGTGCATTAACATCGCCATGGCTCAGCAGCGTCACCCGCTGACGTTGATGATCCACCACCAGAGCCCAGTCATAAATTCCCACTGCCATTTCTGGCAAGGTGATATCCTGTTCGGCATGGCAGGGTAGTTTTTCAAAACGCCGGCCTAAATCATAACCAAACAGGCCTAACGCACCGCCCTGAAACGGCAACTCCGGGTCAGAAGTGTTACGTAAGCCATACTCGTCGAGGGCGTGTTGTAACAGCGCCAACGGATCATCACTGTATTTTTCTGTATCGTTAAAGGTCGTGATCTCGCCGCGCGTGGTGAGCGTCGTCAAGGGGTCGGCCACCAGAATATCAAAGCGATTGTGCGGATGTTCGGCATGGCCCGAATGCAGCAGCATGGCCCACGGCTGATGGCTGATTGGGGCAAAGTAGTATTCGGCAGCGTCGGGGCGCCACGGCAGAGAGATTACGGCGGGGGATAACGTCTTCATTGAACCTGACTCATGTGCGTCTTTGCTGGTGAATAGCGCGACCGCGTGAAATAATTAGCGTCAACAATTTAGCAGGAGTTCACGATGTTTGCAGGTTTACCTTCCCTTAGCCACGAGCAACAGCAAAAAGCAGTGGAACGTATTCAGGAGTTAATGGCCGGCGGCATGAGCAGCGGACAGGCGATTGCGCAGGTTGCAGAAGAGTTGCGCGCCACCCATACCGGCGAGCGGATCGTGGCGCGCTTTGAAGACGAAGACGAGTAATTACACCGCAGCGATAATTTTAATTTCCACTTTGTAGCGCGGGTTCATCAGTTTCGCTTGCACGGTGCAGCGAACTGGCGCATGGCCTGCCACAACCCACTCATCCCAGGCTTTATTCATCGCGGCGAAATCATTGCTGTCGGCAAGAAAAAGGGTGGCGTCGAGGATACGCGTTTTATCGCTACCTTGCTTTGCCAGCACTGCGTCGATTTGCGCCAGTGTGTTAGCAGTCTGCTCAAACGCATCGGCGTCCAGATTTTCCGGCACGCCGGTGTAGTACAACGTTTGATTGTGGATCACTACATCTGACCAGCGGGCTGCTGCGTCAATTCGCACAATTGTCATAACCTTTTCCTTCTGATTCTCCATAGCGGGCACGCAAGAGTGCCACATAAACCTGGCTGGCGTAAATCCGCACACCCTGACATAATCACTGTCGATTTAACCAGGGGGTAGTGTGACGGACGATTTTGCAACAGACGGCCAACTGGCCAATGCGATTCCGGGATTCAAACCGCGCGAGCCGCAGCGCCAGATGGCGCACGCGGTGACAGAGGCGATTCGCCAGGCTCAACCGCTGGTGGTCGAAGCCGGAACCGGCACCGGTAAAACCTACGCCTACCTGGCCCCGGCGCTACGTTCCGGGAAAAAAGTGATCATCTCTACCGGCTCCAAAGCGTTGCAGGACCAGCTCTACAGCCGCGATTTACCCACCGTTGCTAAAGCACTGGCCTTTAGCGGGCGCACCGCGTTACTGAAAGGCCGCTCCAACTACCTGTGCATTGAGCGTCTGGAACAACAAGCGCTGGCGGGGGGTGATCTGCCGGTACAGACGCTTAGTGATGTGATCCTGCTGCGTTCATGGTCGAACCAAACGACCGATGGTGACATCAGCACCTGCGTCAGCGTGGCGGAGGATTCGCAAGCCTGGCCCCTGGTCACCAGCACCAATGACAACTGTCTTGGCAGCGATTGCCCAATGTATAAAGACTGTTTTGTGGTAAAAGCGCGTAAGAAAGCGATGGACGCCGATGTGGTAGTGGTTAACCACCATCTGTTTCTCGCCGATATGGTGGTGAAAGAGAGTGGATTCGGTGAACTTATCCCGGAAGCAGAGGTGATGATCTTTGACGAAGCGCATCAGCTTCCGGATATCGCCAGCCAGTATTTTGGGCAGTCACTCTCCAGTCGTCAGCTACAGGATCTGGCAAAAGATTTCACCATCGCTTACCGGACTGAACTGAAAGACACCGCTCAGTTGCAGAAGTGCGCCGACCGGCTGGCGCAGAGCGCGCAGGATTTTCGCCTGCAACTGGGTGAACCGGGTTATCGCGGCAATCTGCGCGAACTGCTGGCGGATGCGAACATTCAGCGCGCATTGTTACTACTCGATGATGCGCTTGAACTCTGTTACGACGTGGCAAAACTCTCCCTCGGGCGTTCCGCATTGCTGGATGCCGCTTTTGAACGCGCTACGCTCTATCGCGCGCGCCTGAAACGGCTGAAAGAGATCAACCAGCCGGGTTACAGCTACTGGTACGAATGCACATCCCGGCATTTTACACTGGCGCTCACGCCGCTGACGGTGTCAGATAAATTCACCGAAGTGATGGCGCAGAAAAAAGGCAGCTGGATTTTTACGTCTGCAACGCTGTCGGTGAATGACGATTTGCATCATTTTACAGCGCGGTTAGGTATTGAAAGTGCGGAGTCGTTACTGTTACCCAGTCCTTTTGATTACCAACGCCAGGCGTTATTGTGCGTCCCGCGGAATTTGCCGCAGACCAATCAACCGGGGGCTGCGCGCCAGCTTGCCGCCATGTTGCGGCCCTTGATTGAAGCGAACAATGGCCGCTGCTTTATGCTCTGTACGTCGCACGCCATGATGCGCGATCTTGCGGAACAGTTCCGCGCCACCCTGACCTTGCCGGTGCTGTTGCAAGGCGAAACCAGTAAAGGCCAGCTATTGCAACAGTTCGTTAGTGCTGGCAATGCGCTGTTGGTGGCAACCAGCAGTTTCTGGGAAGGGGTGGACGTGCGCGGCGATACCCTGTCGCTGGTGATCATCGACAAACTGCCGTTTACCTCGCCGGACGATCCGTTGCTGAAAGCGCGCATGGAAGATTGTCGCCTGCGCGGCGGCGATCCCTTTGACGAAGTGCAGTTACCGGAAGCCGTGATTACGCTGAAACAAGGCGTCGGGCGACTGATCCGTGACGTGGACGATCGTGGCGTGCTGGTGATTTGTGATAACCGGCTGGTGATGCGCCCGTATGGTGCGGTGTTCTTGTCGAGTCTTCCGCCTGCCCCCCGCACTCGGGACATTCGCCGCGCAGTCGACTTTCTCGCATCGCCGCCGGCGCAGTAATTTGCTACGGACTGTGGTAAGATGCGCGCCATTTTGTTGATAGTGGACTGTTATACCCATGCGAATTCTGGCTATTGATACCGCCACGGAAGCGTGTTCTGTCGCACTGTGGAACGATGGTACGACCTTCGCTCACTTCGAACTTTGCCCTCGCGAACACACACAACGCATCCTGCCGCTGGTTCAGGATGTCCTGCACGATGCAAAAATATCCCTTACGCAACTCGACGCGCTGGCGTTTGGTCGCGGTCCAGGCAGCTTTACCGGTGTACGCATTGGCATTGGCATTGCGCAGGGACTGGCGTTGGGGGCGGAACTGCCGATGATTGGTGTTTCAACGCTGGCGACCATGGCGGAAGGTGCATGGCGTAAAACCGGCGCAACCCGCGTGCTGGCGGCCATCGACGCACGTATGGGGGAAGTGTACTGGGCTGAGTATCAGCGTGATGAGCAGGGCGTTTGGCAGGGGGAAGAGAGCGAAGCGGTGCTCAATCCGCATGCCGTGATGGCGCGTCTGCAACAGCTTGATGGGCAATGGGCCACCGTGGGCACAGGGTGGGCTGCCTGGCCGGAGATGGCCAGTACCTGTGCGCTGTCGCTCATCGATGGTCAAACCACGCTGCCTGCCGCCGAAGATATGCTGCCGATTGCCCGTCGCTTATTTACTGAGCAACGCACTGTAGCTGTTGAGCAGGCTGAACCAGTTTATTTGCGTAACGAAGTGGCGTGGAAGAAACTTCCGGGCCGTGAATGAATCTCAGTAGTACAAACTGAGTTGAGGAGTCGCATCATGGCGGGTCAAAAAAGAGGTATGCGCTGGTTGCTGGCCGGTCTGGCAACGGCAGTGTTTAGCGGTTGTGTTTCTGTGCCTGACGCGATTAAAGGAACCAGTCCAACGCCGCAGGAAGATTTGGTGCGGGTGATGAATGCGCCCACGCTGTATGTCGGTCAGGAAGGGCGTTTTGGCGGCAAGGTTGTTGATATTAAGAACCAGCAAGGGAAAACCCGGCTGGAGATCGCTGCCGTACCTCTGGATAGCGGCGCGCGCCCGGTGCTTGGCGAGCCTTCGGTAGGCCGTATTTATGCCGACGTGAACGGTTTTCTTGATCCTGTCGACTTCCGCAATCAGTTAGTGACCGTCGTCGGTCCTATCACCGGTACTGCTGAAGGGAAAGTGGGCGACGCGCCCTATAAATATATGGTGATGCAGGCCAACGGCTACAAACGCTGGCGTTTGACCCAGCAGGTTGTGATGCCGCCGCAGCCTGTCGATCCCTGGTTTTGGGGACCGGGGCCACGCCCCTGGCACTCCGGGTTAGGGGGCTGGGGTTGGTACCCGCCCGAGCCGGCCCGTGTTGAGACTGTCGTGACAGAGTAATCCCTTGTTCTTACAAGAGAAAGAGACAGCGGCCTGGCCGCTGTTTCTGTCTTTAGCGGTGTATAAGAAAAATAATTAGTGACGCGCTTCGCAACCTTCGGTTCGCTTAATTAATAAACTGGTACGCTGAGTTAATATTATGTTAACGGCTTGTTTATTAAATGGGGTTGTGATGACCAAAAATACTCATTTCAGAGGTGATGCATTGAAGAAGGTTTGGCTTAACCGTTATCCCGCAGATGTTCCTGCGGAGATCAATCCCGACCGTTATCAATCCCTGGTTGAATTATTCGAACACTCCACAGCACGTTATGCCGATCAGCCCGCATTTATAAATATGGGCGAGGTGATGACATACCGGAAGCTGGAAGAGCGCAGCCGTGCATTTGCTGCCTATCTTCAGCAAGGCTTGGGGCTGAAAAAAGGCGATCGCGTCGCGTTGATGATGCCAAACCTGCTGCAATATCCGGTTGCGTTATTTGGCATTTTGCGTGCCGGGATGATTGTGGTGAACGTGAACCCTCTGTATACCCCGCGCGAACTTGAACACCAACTGAATGATAGCGGTGCGTCCGCGATTGTGATTGTCTCGAACTTCGCCCATACCCTGGAGAAAGTGGTTGATAAAACCCAGGTGCGCCATGTGATCCTGACCCGCATGGGCGATCAGCTGTCGTCGGCAAAAGGCACGCTGGTGAACTTTGTCGTCAAATATGTTAAACGCCTGGTACCGAAATACCATCTTCCGGATGCCATTTCGTTCCGTCGCGCATTGCAAAGCGGTTATCGTATGCAGTACGTCAAACCAGAGGTGATTGCAGACGACCTCGCCTTCCTGCAATACACCGGTGGAACCACCGGAGTAGCGAAAGGGGCGATGCTGACTCATCGCAACATGCTGGCAAATCTTGAACAGGTGAACGCGACTTACGGGCCGTTGTTGCACCGCGGCAAAGAGCTGGTAGTGACGGCGCTTCCGCTGTATCACATTTTTGCACTGACCATGAACTGCCTGCTGTTTATTGAACTGGGCGGGCAAAACCTGCTGATCACCAACCCACGTGATATCCCGGGGCTGGTCAAAGAGCTGGCGAAATACCCATTCACCTCGATGACAGGGGTAAATACGCTGTTTAACGCGCTGCTCAATAATGATGAGTTCCGCAAACTGGATTTCTCCTCGCTTCACTTGTCCGCAGGCGGGGGGATGCCGGTGCAGCAAGCAGTGGCGGATCGCTGGGTTAAACTGACCGGGCAGTATCTGCTGGAGGGTTATGGCCTGACTGAATGCTCGCCGCTGGTGAGCGTAAACCCGCATGACATCGATTATCACAGCGGCAGTATTGGTCTGCCGGTGCCGTCCACTGAGGCCAAACTGGTGGATGATGAGGGGAATGAAGTTGCGCCAGGCGAACCCGGGGAGTTGTGTGTGAAAGGGCCGCAGGTGATGCTGGGTTACTGGCAGCGACCGGATGCGACGGATGAAATTCTGCGTGACGGCTGGCTGTACACCGGTGACATTGCCGTGATGGACGACGAAGGTTTCCTGCGTATTGTCGATCGCAAAAAAGACATGATTCTGGTCTCGGGTTTTAATGTCTACCCGAACGAGATTGAAGACGTTGTTATGCAGCATTCTGGGGTGCGTGAAGTGGCTGCTGTGGGCGTCCCGTCTGAAAACAGCGGTGAAGCGGTGAAGATCTTTGTCGTCAAGAAAGAGGAAAGCCTGACGGAAGATGCGCTGATAGCCTTCTGTCGCCGCCAACTGACGGGCTATAAGGTGCCGAAGCTGGTGGAATTCCGCAGTGAATTGCCAAAATCAAACGTCGGTAAGATTTTACGACGAGAATTACGTGACGAAGCGCGTGGCAAAGTGGACAATAAAGCCTGAGCTATGCATTAATCGCCCTAACGCCGGTTAAGCCGGCGTTTTTTATGGGTGCAAACTAAAGAGATAATGATTTGAATTACCAGATGATCACGACGAACGATGCACTGGCGGCGTTGTGTGAAGCCGCCAGTGCGTTTCCGGCCATTGCCCTGGACACCGAATTTGTTCGCACCCGTACTTACTACCCGCAATTGGGGCTGATTCAGCTCTATGACGGTGAGCATGTGGCGCTGATTGATCCGCTGTCTATTACCGACTGGACGCCGTTTCGCAACCTGTTGATCAATACGCAGGTGACCAAATACCTGCACGCGGGGAGCGAAGATCTGGAGGTATTCCTGAACGCCTTCGGCGTCCAGCCACAGCCGATGATTGATACCCAAATCCTGGCTGCATTTTGCGGTCGTCCGCTGTCATGGGGTTTTGCCGCCATGGTGGAGGAATTTACTGGTCTGGTTATCGATAAGAGCGAGTCACGTACCGACTGGCTGGCACGTCCGCTGACGGAACGCCAGTGCGACTATGCTGCTGCGGATGTGTGGTACCTGCTGCCGATCGCCAGCAAGCTCATGGCTGAAACGGAACAGGCCGGTCGACTGGACGCCGCGCTGGACGAATGCCGGTTGATGATGCAGCGTCGCCAGGACGTGCTGGCGCCGGAAGAGGCATGGCGCGATATCACCAACGCCTGGCAGTTGCGTACACGCCAGCTTGCCTGCCTGCGCTTGCTTGCGGACTGGCGGTTGCGTAAGGCGCGTGAGCGCGACCTTGCTGTGAATTTTGTCGTTCGGGAAGAGAACCTGTGGGCGGTTGCACGTTACATGCCGGCCAGCATGGGCGAGCTGGACAGCATTGGTCTTTCCGGCAGTGAAATTCGTTTTCATGGTAAGACGCTGCTGGCGCTGGTCGCACAAGCGCAGGCTCTGCCGGAAGAGGAATTGCCGGAGCCGCTGTTGAATCTGATGGACATGCCGGGTTATCGCAAGGCATTCAAGGCCATTAAAGCGCTGGTGCAAGCCATTGGCGAAAGCGAGAAAGTGAGCGTTGAACTGCTGGCTTCGCGTCGTCAGATTAATCAACTGTTGAACTGGCACTGGAAATTGAAACCGCAGACAACAGCACCGGAATTAATTAGCGGTTGGCGGGGAGAAATGATGGCCGATCAGCTGAAAAAATTACTGGATGAATATCCACGATAATAACTGTAAATAATTACAGTGTATTTCGGATAATAAACAAAAAAGGCAGAAATCATCTGCCTTTTTTAATGCCTGCATGAAACGTCATTTATTTCGTTTCTTCTGCTTCCGGTAGGGTGACGTTAAGTTCCAGAATGGAAATATCATCCCCTTTTTGTTCCAGTTGAACCGTCACCATCTCTGGATCGATTTGTACATACTTACAAATCACTTCCAGAATATCCCGCTTGAGCTGCGGTAAATAATGGGGTTCAGCGTCGCTGCGGCGACGTTCTGCAACAATAATTTGCAGGCGTTCTTTAGCAATGCTGGCAGTGTTCTTTTTTCTGGAGAGAAAAAAGTCAAGTAATGCCATAACTTATCCTCCGAACAAGCGTTTGAGGAAACCTTTCTTCTCTTCTTCAATGAAGCGGAAAGGACGATCTTCTCCTAACAGACGTTCCACGGCATCCGCATAAGCTTTACCGGCGTCTGCGTTAGCATCCAGGATAACCGGCTCGCCCTGGTTCGACGCGCGTAACACGGACTGATCTTCCGGGATCACGCCAACCAGTTTGATTCGCAGGATTTCCAGCACATCTTCCATGCTCAGCATGTCACCGCGGTTAACCCTCCCGGGGTTATAACGGGTCAACAGCAAGTGCTCTTTAATCGGTTCTTCACCATTTTCGGCGCGGCGTGACTTCGACGCAAGAATACCGAGAATGCGGTCAGAGTCACGTACTGACGACACTTCCGGGTTGGTGGTGATAATGGCTTCATCGGCGAAATAGAGCGCCATCAGTGCGCCGGTTTCGATACCCGCAGGGGAGTCGCAGACAATGAAATCGAAATCCATTTTCTTCAGGTCTTCGAGTACTTGTGCTACGCCTTCACGGGTCAGCGCATCTTTGTCGCGGGTCTGCGATGCCGGAAGAATATAGAGATTTTCGGTGCGTTTATCTTTGATCAACGCCTGGTTCAGCGTTGCATCACCCTGGATGACGTTGACGAAATCGTACACGACACGGCGTTCGCAGCCCATGATGAGATCCAGGTTGCGCAGTCCAATATCGAAATCGATAACGACGGTTTTCTTGCCCTTCTGGGCTAAACCAGTAGCGATGGCCGCGCTGGAGGTTGTCTTGCCAACGCCCCCTTTACCCGAAGTAACAACAATAATGCGTGCCATAGGAGTTCCTTGTTAAAAGGGCTTAATTTAAGGGTTGAATTGTCAAAGCGTTGTCCGCTAACCGCAAACGTGCCGCTTTGCCATAATAATCGGCCGGGATTTGATCGCTCAGCCAGTATTCTCCCGCGATGGAAACCAGCTCCGGCGTGAGGTGGGTGCAAAAAATTTGTGCCTCGCGATCGCCGCTTGCTCCCGCCAGCGCTCGCCCGCGCATCATGCCATAGACATGAATATTGCCATCGGCAATTAGTTCAGCGCCTGCGCTGACGTGGCTGGTGACAATCAGATCACAGTGTGGTGCATAAATCCGCTGACCGGAACGAACCGGGGCGTCAATCAAACGTGTTTTTGTGACCGGTGTAACAATCGGAGCGGGTTCAGGATCGATGGCCTTACGTGGCGCTTTCTCTTTACCTTCTGTCAGTATGGGTAGCCCGGCACGCTCGATTTCCGCTTTCAATTCGCTGTCTTTACAGCCGCTAATACCCACGATGCGCAAGCCGGTTTCGGTAATACTCTGCTGCAGCCGGGGCCAATTAACCGGACCTTCCAGCGTGGAGACATTGATGACAACGGGAGCATGCTGCAAAAAAGCAGGAGCCTGAGCGATTTTGTCTTCTAACGCCTGACGAATAACCTCGGGTTTTGCATCATGCAAATGAACCACTGATAAGGTAAAACTACTGCCTTTTAGCTCGATGGGCGTGTTTGACATCCTGACCTTACTCATTTTGCTATTATCACTCGATCGTTGAGTGATATTCCGAAGACTATCAGGCATGTTATAGTCACTATTATATTCAGGCAAGTAACCACCCGCTAATTCCGAGTAATAAGTATGTTTTGTGTGATCTATCGAAGTGCCCGTCGTGAACAGACTTATCTTTATGTCGAAAAAAAAGACGATTTTTCCCGTGTACCGGAAGCATTAATGCAGAGTTTTGGTCCACCGCAGTTGACGATGCTTTTTCCGCTCGACGGACGTAAAAAATTGGCTGGCGCGGATTTGGATAAAGTAAAAGAAGCATTGGTCACGCAAGGCTATTATTTGCAGTTGCCGCCACCGCAGGAAAATTTATTGAAGGAACATCTCGCAGGTTTAGGTAAACAATAAATCCGATACGGGAAAGGACGGCTCTTTGAGCCGTTTCTTATTTGGACCTTCGATACAGGCAGCAATGCCTGGGGATTTGACAAACAGCCGGGTGGCGCGGATAGTCATTTTTCGCTCATGTTCAATGTGTTACCGGAGGTGGAATAAATGTATCAGCATCACAACTGGCAGGGCGCTCTGCTGGATTACCCGGTGAGTAAAGTGGTTTGTGTTGGCAGTAACTATGCGAAACATATTAAGGAAATGGGGAGCGCTACCCCGGAAGAGCCGGTCCTGTTTATTAAACCCGAAACGGCGTTGTGCGATATCCGCCAGCCGCTGGCCCTGCCGCAGGATTTTGGTTCTGTGCATCATGAAGTGGAACTGGCGGTGCTGATTGGTGCAACGCTGCGTCAGGCCACGGAAGAACATGTCCGTAAGGCTATAGCCGGATACGGTGTGGCGCTGGATCTCACGCTTCGCGATCTGCAAAGTAAAATGAAGAAAGCCGGGCAACCGTGGGAAAAAGCCAAAGGTTTTGATAATTCATGCCCGATTTCGGGCTTTATCCCGGCGGCGGAGTTTGCCAGCGACCCGCAAAACACGACGCTTGGCCTGAAAGTGAATGGCCAGGTTCGTCAGCAAGGCACCACTGCCGATATGATCCACAAAATCGTGCCACTGATTGCGTATATGAGCCGCTTTTTCACGCTGAAAGCAGGCGATGTGATCCTGACAGGAACACCTGAGGGCGTCGGCCCGCTGCAAAGCGGTGATGAGCTGGATGTAAGCTTTGACGGTCTTTCACTGACGACCCGCGTACTGTGATACAGTTTGCCGCCTGGAACGGGCGGCAAAACTTGCATCCGCATGCCAGACTGGTTATAAGGTGCTCCCTGGATTTCAATGGCGGATTTTATCATGAACGACACTCCTTTCTGGCAAAGCAAGACTCTCGACCAAATGACGGACGCGGAGTGGGAGTCGTTATGTGATGGCTGCGGGCAGTGCTGTCTGCATAAGCTGATGGATGAAGACACCGACGAGATCTACTTTACCAATGTCGCCTGTCGTCAGTTGAATATCAAAACCTGTCAGTGTCGTAACTATGAGCGCCGGTTCGAGTATGAACCTGACTGCATCAAACTGACTCGCGAAAATCTCCCGACTTTTGAATGGCTGCCGCCGAGCTGCGCTTACCGTCTACTGGCCGAGGGGAAAGCGTTACCGCTGTGGCACCCGTTGCGCACCGGCTCCAAAGCGGCAATGCACGCCGAACGCATTTCCGTGCGCCATATTGCCGTAAAAGAGTCTGAAGTTCGCGACTGGCAGGAGCACATTTTAAACAAACCTGAGTGGGCGGATTGACGCTCAGACACCCCAGAACAGGTCGATAATCACCGATGCGATAAGCAGCCAGCAGGGCAGAGAAAAGTAAAAAACGCCTCGCTTGTCACGGCTGCTTTTGATTATCAGCAGGCCAGCAAACGTCAATAGCAGCACCGCGATCCAGATTGCCGTGAGGAGCTGGCTGGGCGCGACAATATGCAGCGCGACAAAGAGAAGAAAAGAGGACGTGATGGTATAGAGTCTGATTTTCTTTATAAACAGTAGCGTACCCAACGCAAAGTAAATCAGCGCGATTATCCCGGCGGTCATGCATTTCCCTTTTACCCGATGGATCAGGGCCGTTACCTTACACGCCGTCTACGAGAGCAGGCAACCTTTTGCGTGCGTATGGGGTCGTGTGGGTTGTAAAAGCGCAGCGATGTCCGCTCGATGAACTTGAGCCACTACGCTATGGACTGGCATCGGGAAGGTAATCAAAAAAACGCTCCCGAGGGAGCGTTCTGTTAGCGACCGAAGAGATCGCGTTTTTTCGGTTTGAACGGTTGGGCAATCAGTACCAACAGCGCAACGACCAGGTAAGCGACAAAAATGCCCAGCAGCCACTGCGGCATCTCCAGCGTCAGAAACGACCATTGACGCTCAGCGCAGTCGCCGGATGCGACAAACACTTGCGGGAGCCATTTATCCAGCGGCAGCCACGTCGGAAAACGGGCAGCAAAATCGCAGGTCATAAACGGGGAAGGGTGCAACTGAATCATCGTATGTTCCCAGGCAAGCTGGATGCCGCGCCACGCGCTGTAGATCCAGATTGCCAGAGCGACGTAACGCAGCGGCGTTTTTGGCGCGATCGCGCCGACAATGCCGGCACCCATCACGCCAAATAACGCGCTGCGTTCATAAATACAGAGTACGCAAGGTTTCAGCAGCATGACATGCTGGAACCACAGCGCGACCATTTCAAGTGCAAACGCCGTCAGCGCCATTAATAACCATGCGCCGCGCCCGCGCGAGCACTTGTTCAAGTATCGCAACATAATCATTTCCCTGGGAGATGCTTTGAAGAGGCAGTGTAAACGAAATCTATGTACAGGCCACTAGCGGCAGGCAAAATAATACGTAATTGAATGTTTATCATGCGAAAAGTCAAACCAGACCACGAAGCGATGTTATATCCGGTAAAAAATAACCAACATTACTTGCTGTATCAGTTTCGGATGAAAGCCATATGACTTATGAGGTTAAGCGCAGCTAAATAGTCAAAATGGCGTACCGATCCCCTTTTTTCTTCTTTTCGCATGCTACCTGCCCCCGGCGGGGTCTGGTATGATGAGTGCTCTTTGCTAATGCTGTGTAATGGAAATCTCACTATGGTCATTAAGGCGCAGAGCCCGGCGGGTTTCGCGGAAGAGTATATCATTGAAAGTATCTGGAATAATCGCTTCCCTCCGGGATCCATTCTTCCTGCTGAACGCGAGCTCTCTGAACTGATTGGCGTCACCCGTACCACATTGCGTGAAGTTTTACAGCGACTGGCCCGTGATGGCTGGCTCACTATTCAGCATGGCAAACCCACCAAAGTGAATAACTTCTGGGAAACATCGGGTCTGAATATTCTGGAAACGCTGGCGCGTCTCGATCACGAAAGTGTTCCACAATTGATCGACAACTTGTTGTCAGTGCGTACCAACATTTCCACTATTTTTATTCGTACTGCTTTCCGTCAGCATCCTGATGACGCGTTGAAAGTGCTGGCCAGTGCGCGCGAGGTGGAAGACCACGCTGACGCGTTTGCTGAACTGGATTACAACGTTTTCCGCGGGCTGGCTTTTGCCTCCGGTAATCCGATTTACGGGTTGATCCTTAACGGCATGAAAGGGTTGTACACGCGCATTGGCCGCCATTACTTCTCCAGTCCGGAAGCACGTAATCTGGCGCTGGGTTTCTATCATAAGCTGGCGGAAGTGTGTGAGCACGCGCAGCACGATCAGGTTTATGAGCTGGTGCGTCGCTACGGCCATGAGAGCGGTGAAATCTGGCACCGGATGCAAAAAACGATGCCAGGCGATTTGGCCTTACAAGGGCGATAAGCAAAGATACCCCTCTGCGGCGCGCAGAGGGGATTTCCGTTACAGCGTGTTAGAGCGTTGCGGGCAGCGCTCTAACAGTTCCACGCTACCGTCTTCGTTTTGCTGCTCCAGCAGCACATCAAATCCCCACAGCCGATGCACATGCTTCAGAACTTCGCGACGACCTTTATCCAGCGGCGCGCGATTGTGCGGAATGTAACGCAGTGTCAACGAGCGATCGCCGCGTAAATCCACGTTCCAGACCTGAATATTCGGCTCCAGGTTGCTCAGATTGTACTGCGACGACAGTTTGTTGCGGATCTCCCGATAGCCCTCTTCGTTATGAATGGCCGCTATCTCCAGATAGTTGTTGCGATCGTCATCCAGTACGGTAAAGAAGCGGAAATCCCGCATCACTTTTGGCGACATAAACTGGCTGATAAAGCTTTCGTCCTTGAAGTCGCGCATTGCGAAATGCAACGTCTCCAGCCAGTCTGAACCGGCAATATCCGGGAACCAGTACTTATCTTCATCGGTCGGCGACTGGCAGATTCGTTTGATGTCCTGGAACATGGCAAAGCCCAGCGCATAAGGGTTGATGCCGCTATACCACGGGCTGTTATACGGTGGCTGGAACACCACATTGGTATGGCTGTGCAGGAACTCCAGCATAAAGCGGTCGGTGACTTTGCCTTCGTCATACAAGTGGTTAAGGATGGTATAGTGCCAGAACGTCGCCCATCCTTCGTTCATCACCTGAGTCTGTTTCTGCGGGTAAAAATACTGGCTGACTTTGCGCACAATGCGCAGGATTTCGCGCTGCCACGGCTCCAGTAGCGGGGCGTTTTTCTCCATAAAGTAGAGCAGGTTTTCCTGCGGCTCTGCCGGGTAGCGACGCGCCTGGGCCACCGCCACCTCTTCGTCGCGTTTCGGCAACGTACGCCACAGCATATTCACCTGGCTTTGCAGATACTCCTCGCGGCTTTTCTGGCGCGCTTTCTCCTCCTGCAAGGAGATTTTCTGCGGGCGTTTATAGCGATCCACGCCGTAGTTCATTAGTGCATGACAGGAGTCGAGCAATTTTTCGACTTCGTCCACGCCATAACGCTCTTCGCAATCGGTAATGTATTTACGGGCAAAGATCAGGTAATCGACAATCGAACTGGCGTCGGTCCAGCTGCGGAACAGATAGTTATTTTTGAAAAACGAGTTATGCCCGTAGCAGGCATGCGCCATCACCAGTGCCTGCATGGTAATGGTGTTCTCTTCCATCAGGTAAGCGATGCAGGGATTCGAGTTGATGACAATTTCATAAGCCAGACCTTGCTGACCATGTTTGTAAAGGCGTTCCGTCTCGATGAATTTCTTACCGAACGACCAGTGAGGGTAGTTAATTGGCATACCTACGCTTGAGTAGGCATCCATCATTTGTTCTGAGGTGATCACTTCGATTTGATGCGGATAGGTATCCAGCCGGTAGAGTTTCGCCACCCGGTCGATCTCTGCCAGGTAAACATCCAGCAGATCGAAAGTCCAATCGGGTCCATCGCTCAGACGAATAGAATCCTTATTCATTGAGTCAATCGTAGCCATTAGCGCGCCCTCGTTGTTAACAACACTCTCTGTATGGAGCGTCTCATTTCAAGCATAGAACACGCAATAAAATATGTGGCTAAGCCATAGGTTTTTCTTCGCGATTTTTTCTTCTTGAGGTGACGTAGAAAGACTATTTTGTAGTTTTTTATTCTGTGCTTAAAAGGCGTTCAGCAGGAGATGCTAAATACGTTCAACCCTTGTAATAGGGCGAACCTGTGAGGGGTGTCACCATAAAAAAGGCATATGTTGAATAATATTTTCATCTGGGTTATCAATTTGTAATTAGATGATTGTGCTTTACTCATGGGAGAGGGATATGCAAGTTGTTGTCTTAGGAAGCGGCGTCGTGGGCGTCACCAGCGCATGGTATCTGCGTCAGGCGGGTCATGACGTGACGGTGATAGATCGGCAGCCTGGCCCTGCGCAGGAGACCAGCGCCGCGAATGCAGGGCAAATTTCACCCGGCTATGCCGCGCCCTGGGCTGCGCCTGGCGTGCCGCTGAAAGCCATAAAATGGATGTTTCAGCGTCATGCGCCGCTGGCCATCAGTCTGGACGGCACATCATCACAGTTAAAATGGATGTGGCAAATGTTGCGTAACTGCGACACTCGCCACTACATGGAAAACAAAGGACGTATGGTGCGTCTGGCGGAATACAGTCGCGACTGTCTGAAACTGCTACGGGAAACCACCGGGATTCAGTACGAAGGGCGGCAGGGCGGTACATTGCAACTGTTTCGCACTGCTGAACAGTATGAAAATGCGACCCGCGATATCGCTGTTTTGCAGGATGCCGGTGTGCCCTACCAATTGCTGGAGGCGGCACGTCTGGCGGAGGTTGAACCTGCGTTGGCGGAAGTGGCGGGGAAACTGACGGGTGGGCTGCGCTTGCCCAATGATGAAACTGGCGACTGCCAGCTCTTTACCCAACATCTGGCGCAGATGGCCGCTCAGGCAGGAGTGGTGTTCCGCTTTAACACACCGGTGGATCGCCTGCTGTATGAAGGGGAGAAAATCTACGGCGTGAAATGCGGCGACGAGGTGATCAAAGCCGATGCCTACGTGATGGCGTTTGGATCCTGGTCCACCGGTTTACTGAAAGGGATTGTTGATATTCCGGTCTATCCGCTGAAAGGCTACTCTTTGACTATCCCGATTGCACAAGAAGATGGCGCACCGGTATCGACCATTCTCGATGAGACTTACAAAATTGCCATTACCCGTTTTGACCAACGCATCCGCGTCGGCGGAATGGCGGAAATTGTGGGTTATAACACCGAACTGCTGAAGCCGCGTCGTGAAACACTGGAGATGGTGGTACGTGACCTGTTTCCACGCGGTGGCCACGTTGAGCAGGCTACCTTCTGGACGGGTTTGCGTCCTATGACGCCGGACGGCACACCTGTTGTCGGGCGTACTCCGTTTAAAAATCTGTGGCTCAATACCGGACACGGTACGCTGGGCTGGACAATGGCCTGCGGTTCCGGTCAGTTGATAAGCGATCTGATTTCCGGCACGACACCCGCGATTCCGTCTGATGATCTTGGTGTGGCGCGCTATCTGCCGGGTTTTACACCTGCGCGTGCGCAGCACTTACACGGCGTTCATAACTGATATAAGGAATAGTGATGTCTCGTCCGGTTCTGGCCACCCTGGATTTACAGGCGCTGGCCAATAACTTGCAGGTTGTTCGCCGCGCAGCGCCATCCGCAAAAATCTGGTCGGTTGTTAAGGCAAACGCGTACGGGCACGGTATCGATCGTGTCTGGCGCGCACTCCATACCACAGATGGCTTTGCCATGCTGAATCTGGAAGAAGCCATCCTGCTGCGTGAACGCGGTTGGAAAGGGCCGATTCTGATGCTGGAGGGATTTTTCCATGCGGATGAGCTGCCGCTCTTTGACAAATACCGTCTGACCACCAGCCTGCACAGCAACTGGCAAATTAACGCATTGCAAACTGCCCGCCTGCAAGCGCCGCTGGATATCTACCTGAAAATTAACAGTGGAATGAACCGCCTTGGTTTTCTGCCCGAGCGTGTGCATGGCGTCTGGCAGCAGTTGCGTGGGTTGGCAAACGTGGGTGAGATCACGCTGATGTCCCATTTTGCGGCGGCGGAACACCCGCAGGGCATTATCGCGCCGATGGCGCGTATTGCGCAGGCGGCTGAAGGCATTGCTGCACCGCGCTCGCTGGCAAACTCGGCCGCCACGCTCTGGCACCCGGAGGCGCATTACGACTGGGTGCGACCCGGTATTGTGCTTTATGGCGCGTCACCCTCGGGCGACTGGCAGGATGTCGCCACCAGTGGTATTCGTCCGGTAATGACGCTGAGCAGTGAAATTATTGCCGTACAAACGCTAAAGGCTGGCGATACCGTGGGGTATGGCGCACGCTACCGCGCCGGTTCAGAGCAGCGCATTGGCGTGGTCGCTTGTGGCTATGCCGATGGTTATCCGCGACTGGCACCGACAGGGACACCCATACTGGTGGATGGCATCCGCACAACCACCGTGGGCGCGATCTCGATGGATATGCTGACGGTGGATTTAACCCCTTGCCCGCAGGCTGGCATTGGTACGCCGGTCGAGCTGTGGGGCAAGGCGATTAAAATTGATGAAGTGGCTGCAGCCTCCGGCACGGTCGGGTATGAATTGATGTGCGCATTAGCGCCGCGCGTCCCGGTAGTGACGGTGTAAAACAAGCTGAGGCGGTTATTCCGCCTCTTCTTCCGCGACCCGAACACCGACTTTCAGCACGGCGTTGTCCGCTTTCTCTGCCACGGTCCAGATCATCCCGGCAAACTCCACCTGGTCGCCAACTACTGGTGCAGCACCCAGCAACTGTTGCACGATATCGCCCAATGTCTGCTGTTTATCACGGTACTCAAGCCCGTCTTCCAGACCGTAAATCAGCGCCACGTCGGCAAATTTCGCATTCGCTTCAAGAATAAAATCGCCGAAAAAGCGTTGATCCAGCGCCACCGGTGGCGACTGGCTGAACAGTTTGCCCAGCGCGGGCAGGTCACGCTCACGGCCGATGACGCACAGAACATCGCCTTCACGTAGCCGGGTACTGCCCGTCGGATGCAGCAGGCTATTACCGCGGAACAGCGCGGCAATGCGTGTCTCTTCCGGCATATGCAAATCGCGAAGTGCTGCGCCCACACACCATTTATCGGCGCTCAACTGATAAACAAACTGCTCCCACGGATTATCCGGATGAATATCCAGACCTACGCGCGAAACTGGCCAGCCCACTGGTGGCACCACCACTTTGGCTTTTTTTGCCGCCCAGGAGAGTGAGGTCCCCTGAAAGAGCAGCGAAATCAGCACCACGAAAAATGCCACGTTGAAGAACAGACGAGCATTATCCAGACCGGCCATCATTGGGAAAGTAGCAAGAATAATCGGTACTGCGCCACGGAGCCCCACCCAACTGATAAAAACGCGCTCGCGCAGGTTAAAACCGCGAAACGGCAACAGACTGGCGAACACCGACAGGGGGCGCGCAACAAAAATCATCCATGCTGAGAGAATGAGTGCGGAGAGGGCGATCGGCCACAAATCAGAAGGTGTAACCAGTAAGCCCAGCACGAGAAACATCGCAATTTGCGCCAACCAGGCCAGCCCGTCAAAATTTTGCAAGATGCCGAACCGGTTGCGGATCGGGCGATTCCCAAGTACAAAACCACACAGATACACCGCCAGGATCCCGCTGCCGTGTAAGGCAGTGGTCAGGGCGAACACCAGGATACCACCGCTCAGCGCCAGCAACGGATAGAGCCCTTGCGGCAGGACAATGCGATTGATCATCTGCTGCAGCAGGTAACCGCCCGCGCCGCCAAGCAGAATACCAAGGCCAAACTCCTGTACGATATGCACCAGGAACATCAGATCGAGATCGGCTTTATGCTTCTGAATCATCTCAATCAGCGTAATGGTCAGAAATACCGCCATTGGATCGTTGCTGCCGGATTCAATTTCAAGGGTTGAGCCCACGCGTTCATTCAGCCCTTTTCCGCCAAGCAGTGAAAACACCGCGGCTGCATCGGTGGAGCCGACAATGGCGCCGATTAACAACCCTTCCATGATGTTAAGTTTGAACAACCAGGCCGCCATCATGCCGGTCAGGCTGGAGGTCACGAGTACCCCAACAGTGGCGAGGGAAAGGGCCGGGCCAAGGGCAACGCGAAAGGAGCTGGCGCGGGTACGCATACCGCCATCGAGCAGTATGATCGCCAGCGCGAGGTTACTGACCATATAGGCGAACGGATAATTATCGAACGGTATGCCACCAATGCCGTCTACGCCGGCCAACATACCAATCGCCAGAAAAATGACCAGAATCGGGATACCGAGGCGTGATGAGAAGGAACTTAATAAAATACTGCAGGTTACAAGAACTGAACCCAGAATAAACAGACTGATTATCGCCTCAGCGTCCAATGTTATGCCTCTCCTTATCCCGTCATGACAAATCAGAAACCCGGGCTGCGTCCGGCAGCCTGGATTCATTCAATGCATTTATAATAACGGCAGAAACAACGTTTTAATAAGGGCATTAAGCGCTTTTTTTATACCGACATCACGGGATGACCCGACAGGGTCAGTTGAGATTTTTCAGCATGTTGCAAAACAGCGTGGGCGCCTAACGGTAATGTAACGGTTTGCGGCTCATGTCCAAACGCCAGTCCGGTGATCAGCGGAATGTCCAGCCGCGAACGCAGATATTCAACCATCGTAGTAAGATTGTAGCCTGCATCGTACTCGTTGGGTTGTGCATGGGAGAAACTGCCGAGCACCAGCGCGTTTTGTCGCGCCAGAATGCCAGCCTGCAACAGTTGCAATAACATCCGCTCCACGCGGTAGGGGTGTTCATTAATATCTTCTACCACCAGAATGCCACCTTCGATTGAGGGCAGCCAGGGCGTACCCACGAGCGACGTTAGCATGGCCAGGTTTCCCCCCCAAAGCTGGCCTTCAGTATGACAATGCGGACCTTCACCTTGCCACTCCACGGTATAGGTTTTATTGCGCAATGCCCGCCAAAAGTGTTCAACGGTGAATGCGTCCTGCGGCTCTGCGCCAAAGTTACCCGCCAGCATTGGCCCACTGAAGGTAATCACATTGCCCGTGGCCAGCAGGCCTAACTGAAAAGCTGTGAAGTCACTGTGACCGCAAATCAGCAGTGGCTGTTGCTGCTGTCGTCCCGCTATCGCCTGCCAGTTAACCTCGCTCAGCAAGCGGCTGGCACCATAACCGCCACGTACTGGCATAACAATCACATTCTCGCCGGACAATTGCGCCAGCCCATTGAGATCGGCAAGTCGTTGTTCGTCGCTTCCGGCAAAGCGCTCGCAACGGCGAGTAATCACCTGCTGATTACGGACATGATGTCCCTGTTGTTCAAGCTGTTTAATGGCGGAGGCGGCTGCCTGCTGATTGATGCAATACCCGGAAGGGGCGATCAGGTGGAAGGTGGACATGGCATTTCCTTGCTGACATCTATAGCGAAACAGTTATCATGCCGCTTACCTGTGTCGTTGTCATCCGCAGTGATGAATACCCCGAATAAGGATTGCTGGTGTGAAATTGAGATGGTTTGTTTTTTTAGTGGTCTTACTGGCCGGATGTAGCTCAAAGCAGGATTACCGTAAGCCGGACTGGAACCCGGAAGTCCCGGTGAAACGCGCGATGCAGTGGATGCCGATAACCGAAAAAGCCGGCGCGGCATGGGGCGTAAGCCCGCGGCTCATCACCGCCATGATCGCGGTCGAGTCAGGCGGCAACCCGGATCTGGTGAGTAAATCCAACGCCGTTGGCCTGATGCAGTTAAAACCCTCTACCGCAGGGCGTGAAGTGTATCGCCATATGGGATGGAGTGGGCAACCGTCTACCAGCGAACTGAAAAACCCGGAGCGCAATATCTCGATGGGAGCAGCCTACCTCAGTATTCTCGAACATGGGGCGCTGGCTGGCATCCGTGATGAGAAAGTGATGCAGTATGCACTGGTCGTTTCCTACGTGAATGGCGCTGGTGCGCTACTGCGAACGTTCTCTTCCGACAGAAGCGAAGCAATTGAGGAAATTAATGATTTGAGCGCAGACGCCTTCTTAAAACATGTGGTGGATAACCACCCCGCGCCACAGGCGCCGCGCTATATCTGGAAAGTGCAAAAAGCGATGGACGCGATGTAATTATCGCACCCGGCTGGCGCGTTCGCGCGCCTCACGCTCCAGGGCAAAAATGATGCGCTGGAGTTCGCGTTCCACGCCCGGACTGACATTTAAAAAGCGAAAACTGAGACGTGGAGTGCTGATTGTTTCGTTTTTGCCGTCCACCACTTTACGCTCGCCGATGGCGATCAGTTGTGCATCAAAATAGAACTGTCCCCAGGATGCCATATCCAGTTCAATCTTTGTAAAGCGCATCCCCGGTGCCAGTATTTCAGGTACCGGGCCTTCCAGTAATGCGCCCATCCCGCCCAGGGAAAGATCGTAGAGGCGAAAGCGAATCTCTGATTTATCGGGCAGTTGCGCCTTACAGAAGTAAGCCGGATGCAAAGGGGCGATGATGCGGAAATATTCCCGGCGCTGGATAAACCATAATGTCTCTGGCAATGGGGTAAGAAAGGCCGGTAAGGCCTGATAATCTCCTGCCGAAAGCGAACCCAGCGTAAATTCGACTTTTGCACCCTGCGTTTCGGCTGTCACGGTGACTTTCCCGGCGCGCTGTACCGCATTATTTTCGTAATCCTGACTACCAAAATCCATGATCAGTTCTTCCGGATTCGCGTCCAGTATTTTACTGATGAACTGACCACCGCCCCAAGTGATGCAGACAGGCACCTGGTTTTTCTGCAAATCGCGCAATACCCCCAGCACGGCCAGCGGATTTTGTTTCAGGAACTGCTCACTGTAATTGCTCACGCCGAATGGCTCCTTGATGACTGACACACCTTCGTTGTTATATCGGCATTTCATCGGAGAACTTAATACAAACCAAGACAATTTTTTTTAAGTCAGATTTAGATTAAGTCCGTGAGAAGAAAATGCTTTTACCATCGCCAACTATACTGTAGTCAACGCATCACCATTGTGGCTAGTGCGCTTAAACGAGACGAGTAAAAGGAGTTGAATAATATGGGTATTCTCGCGTGGATTATCTTTGGTCTGATTGCAGGCGTTATTGCCAAATTCATTATGCCTGGGCGGGATGGCGGTGGGTTTATTTTGACCTGTATTCTGGGGATCGTTGGCGCTGTGGTGGGCGGCTGGCTTGCCACCCGGCTTGGCTATGGCGGAGATATCACGGGGTTTAACTTACACAGTTTTATTGTTGCCGTAGTCGGTGCCATCGTGGTGCTGGCGGTGTTCAGATTGTTGCGCAGATAGTGTAACGCCCGTTTCACAACCCGCCATGTCTTGTCTGAACATTCAACCATAGCGGTAGTCTTTCGCTAAAGACGAGTCCTGGCCAGCGATATTCGTGTGGTTAGCGCCGCATGGGTATCCACCTGGCCAATTTTCCATGATGATTTAAACGCTGCAGCTCTGGCCGCAGCGTCCTTTCTGCTTACACGGTTGGAACCGTGCCGCCATCAATGATGTACTCCGTCCCTGTGATCGTTGCTGCACGGGGTGAACAGAGGAACAGGATGAGATTGGCGACCTCAATGGGTTTTGATGGACGCCCTATCGGTATACCTCCGAGCGAGTTCATGATGATCTTTTTCCCACCTTCATAATCGGTTCCTGCCTGCTGAGCGAGCCGCTCGGCCAGGGCTACTGATGCTTCTGTTTCGATCCATCCGGGCGCCACACGCAGCACGCGAATACCTTTTGGCGAGACTTCTTTCGACAGACTTTTACTGTAAGTCGACAGTGCTGCTTTCGCCGCCGCATATCCTGTAGTCGATTCGGGTAAAGGCAGCACGCGCTGGATTGATGTGATATGAATAATGACACCGGCCCCTTGATCGAGCATGCCAGGCAGCAATGCGCGATCCAACCGGACGGCTGGCAGGAGATTGAGATTCAGTTCCTGCTGCCACTCTTCTTCCCCCAGCACTGCGAATCCGCCACCTGGCGCTGTTGAACCGCCAAGCACATGAACAATGATGTCAACGCCGCCCAATCTGGCCTTTACCGCTTCAGCCACCTGGCGGCAACCTTCGACGGTTGTCAGGTCTGCGGTGACGAAGTGATCCGCTAAGGTGTCATCAGGTTGCGTTCGTGCAGTGGTTAACACCTTCGCCCCTTGTTCGTGGAGCAGGCCAACCACCGCTTTGCCGACACCTTTGGTGCCCGCTGTCACCAGCACGCGCTTTCCTTGTAATTCCAGATTCATGGTCATCAGATGATCTCTCCGGGCAAGGTTATTTACCCTTTGGTTTGTGATGCGGTCATCTTCGCCATATAGTGTGAAATCATCAAGAACGCACGAAAAAGTGAGTAACGGCCTAATGAGTAAGATTTATACCCCCGACACAGCTGCACTTGGCGTAGAACAGGTACTTCGGCTTCTGGAGGGGCGGTGGAAATTGGTCATTTTGTTTCATCTCTTCGACGGAAAGGTGCAGCGCTACTCCGATTTTGGCAGGCTCATCCCTGGTATTTCTCAAAAAATGCTGAGTCAGCAGCTTCGGCAACTGGAAGCTGACGGGATCGTATCGCGAAAGCTGTATCCGCAAGTGCCACCTAAGGTCGAATATCGCCTCACGGAGTGGGGGCAAGCGCTGTGCCCTGCGCTCGATTCCATGCTGAAATGGGCAGAAAAACGGGAAACTTTGCAATCACCTCCTGAAGCCTCATAACGACTGTCGGCTGTTTGCCGGACGGAAAAGAGGAGACGCCAGCCTTCCACTCACCTTTGGCAGAGGGAAAGCTGCGTTTACTGACTAACGTAAAATAGCGCTACTGTAATAACGATTAAATTGAGACACTGGCGAGATGTTCTACAAACCCAGTTCACTCAGACCTGGGTGGTCGGCAGGGCGAGGTCCCAGAGGCCAGTGGAAGAGACGTTCAGATTCGTTAATTGGCAAGTCATTGATACAGGCGTAACGGCGTTGCATTAAGCCATCAGCGGCAAATTCCCAGTTCTCATTACCGTAAGAACGAAACCAGTTGCCGGAATCATCATGCCATTCATAGGCGTAACGAACAGCAATTCTGTTTCCCTCAAAAGCCCAGAGCTCTTTTATCAGCCTGTATTCCTGCTCTTTTTTCCATTTACGTTGCAGAAATGCTTTGGCTTCGTCGCGGTTTTGAGCAAATTCAACGCGATTGCGCCATTGGGTATCCAGCGAATAGGCAAGGGCGACACGTTCCGCATCGCGGCTGTTCCAGCCATCTTCAGCCAGACGGACTTTTTGAATGGCAGTTTCACGCGTAAATGGGGGCAATGGCGGGCGATTATTCATAGCGAGCTCCTTTTGGATGGTATGTAGACAGATCTGTCTACCAGTGTTAATCTGGACCTCCAACATAAACTTGTCAACAGTCACTCACGATGAACGTTAAAACAGACATACCGGAAAAACGCAGTGCGAAAGAGAAAATCGTGCAAACCGCGCACGAACTCTTTTATCAGTACGGAATACGGGCCACTGGCATCGATAAAATCATCGAGTGCGCGCAGGTAACGAAAGTGACGTTTTATCGTCATTTCCCCAGCAAAAATGCCCTGATCCTGACTTATCTGGAATATCGACACACGCTTTGGATGGACTGGTTTAACACGACGATGGCCAGGCATATGCAGGCAGGTAAGGGCAATATCCGTGCGCTACTTGCCACATTGCAATCATGGGCGGATGCGCCTGATTTTCGCGGGTGTGCATTTCTGAATGCCACATCAGAAATGGGTGAAGCGTTACCTGATGTTGTACAGATGACCCGCATGCATAAGCTTTCGGTTGAGCAGGCATTAGGTGTTCACTGGAATTGTGCCGATCCGGCGCGGCTTGCAGCCAGTGTTATGGCGTTCGATGGTGCCATTATGCATATGCAAATGGGCAGGCCAGCGAATGACGTTCTCGCTCAGTTGAGTATGGTTTTAACCACACTGTTTCATGACGAGGAGATGTGATCTCTTCCTGAAATCGGTACGCAGCTCAGGAAGAGATCAGGGCTTATTTATTGCGCCACTTTTTGGGGAGCAGGCGCGGCCTGCGCCGGTTGTTGAGTGGGTTGCGTTTGCGGTACGTTGTCACACGGTTTTTCTTTAGGGCACACTAAATCAAGCATTTTCAGTGTGACGCCATTGGTCCAGCCAAAACCGTCCTGCAACGGATATTCGCCACCACCACCGCCGGTTCCGGTGCTGCTGACATCATATTTCTCGACCAGTTTCTTCTCGCGATCGTAGGTGTGCTGCACATTGGTGAGAAAACGCCAACTCACGTCCATCGCCAGTTTCTGATGATCGTAGTTTTGCAGGCCCGCTGTGGCTATCCATTGGAGCGGCGCCCAGCCATTCGGGGCATCCCATTGCTGCCCGCTACTGACAGTGGTGGTGGAAACACCGCCTGGTTTTAACAAACGCGCCTGCGTAGCTGCGGCGACTTTATCCGCTCTGTCCTTGGCTGCAGCATTGACAAACAACGGGTAGAGCGTGGCTGCCGTTAACTGATTACGCACTTTTTTGCTCTTCAGATCGTAGTCTGCATACCAGCCGTCTTTATCGTTCCACAGATTGGCTTCAATGGCTTTCTGCCGTGCTGTTGCCAGCGCTTCATACTGACTTGCTTTTGCCGCATCGCCAGAGAGTTGCCAGCCGCGGGCCAGTAGTTTTTCCATTTTAAACATCAGAGCATTCAGATCGACGGGCACGATGCTGGTGGTGCGGATAGTCCCGAGCTGGTTGGGATTGTCCATCCAGCGAGAGCTGAAATCCCAGCCGGACGCGGCCGCAGAGCGTAAATCACGGTAGATGTCAGTAGCAGGGCGGTTAGGGTTATTTTTTGCGGTGGTAACATCATCAAGCCATGACTCAGGACGTGGTGTGTCCCGATCGTCCCAATAGCGATTCAGTATCGAGCCATCGCTCAGTTTTACTACGCGTTTATTGGCCTGACCTGCTTGCAGATTATCGACGCCGTCCATCCAGTAGCGATACTCTTTTTCCATCTGAGGCAGGTAGGTTTTAAATGCTTCATCGCCGTCATGGGTAGCGAGCAACTCAACCATCAGGGCAAAGAAAGGGGGTTGTGACCGGCTTAGATAGTAACTTCGGTTGCCGTTCGGAATATGTCCCCACGTATCGATTTCGTAGGCGAAGTTGGTCACCATATCTTCGATTTTGTCCCAATGACCGCTTTCCGCAAGGCCTAGCATGGTGAAGTAACTATCCCAATAATAGACCTCACGGAATCGCCCGCCTGGAACCACATAGGGCTTCGGCAGTGGCAGCAGCGAGTCCCATTTACCTGCGCTGTTGGTTGTACGCGTTAGGACGGGCCATAATCCGTCAATATGTTCACGCAGGGTCTGGCCGGCTGGCGGGACATACTCTTCACCGTCTTTGGGCAGTGTAAAGTTCACATCTACAAAATGGCGTAAATCAAAACTGGTTTGATTTCGCTGCATGCGATAATCCGCGAGGATCATCAGCGGATCGCCATTAGGTACGGCATCAGCGAAGGTTTTTTGATCCGGAAACAGTTTTGCGCTTTGCACGTCGCTGAACAGAGGTCCAAGTAGAACATCCGGCGGCTGCGGGGGGTTTTGTGTTTGCTCTGCCATCGCCTGAGGTATGGCAATAAGCAATGCCGCACCAAACGCGAGTTGCATCGCCAGCAACAGGGAGCGCGGATGTCGCAATACAGGTCTTGTCATCGATTATTCTCCTTAATGGTACAGCGGTGCCGCTGTCATCAGCCTTGCAGAAAACCTTAGTCGAATATCAGATGTATAGCGTGTCGCGTTTGGCATTTTGCGCTCTTCCAGATAATTTACCCGTCTGGTTATGAACAGAAAAAAGCCGCACACATGAAAGGCGGCGTCTTTTTGCCCAACAAGTGCCGCAATAATGGTCATTCATAGGCAATTCGTTTGGATATATTGTCCACAGTCAATCTTAATTGCTGCTCCAAAACAGGCTGAAGCCTGTGTCAGGTCAATATGGCTGAATGGATTCGTTTATTATTTCTTTATTTGGATGTAGCGTGACTTAACCATTTGGCGGTAATTGCAACCTTTGTCTGTGTATAAAGAATGTTTCAATGAGGAACAGTCACGCAGGGGACTATCTATGGAGGAAATGGCTTTCCTTTAGGTAAATATATTTCAAAAAGTATCCAGAAAATAACTGTAATAATCCAGTTATGTGACTAATCCATACTATTAATCAGGGGAATGGACTACCAGATATTGTAGTTTTTTGGCGCTCCGCTGTTTTTTAGGATTCATCCTATCTCAAAATTCACGCTATCCACTACCGTTAACTCATTAGAAATATCTATTAATTATCATAATGTTATAAGTTGCTTTCTATACATGGTGAATTCATCCAGGAAGTTTGCTTTAGTGTGATGAACTTAAGCTAAACTCCTTCTTGGGAATAATCCTATTTTCTTGAAAAATTAAATAATACCATTTCGACAGATCGGATTTCGTATTGAATAGAATTATCTGTTCTGTAAAATCGTGTCACGATAGTCAATGAAAAGTAATATTATTGCAGCCTTGTCTCTGACAAGACTCGTGCGGTAGCTATGCCTTTTTATTCATTATCAGAGCGTTTAGCTGGACAAGGATAAGGGTGATTCGGAGCCATCCGAATGAGTCTTTCCAAAACGCTCTTGTTTAACACAGTAATATATTTGCAATGGAAAAAACTCTATGAACATGCGAATGGTATTGGCTCTTCTTTTTGTCTTCAGCGTTTCTGCCTGTAAAGCACCTCCTAAACCCGCTCCTACCGATGACACTATTGTCACCAGCGAAGTGAACGGTGTGACCCTGACTCACCGTTATGCGGTTCTCCCGCCAAAAGAGTTCGAACCCGTTAAACAAGACTATCGCGCGTTATATCCCGCGTCGCTGATGAGTACGCCAGATTTCGGCGGTAAAGTTATCCGTCAGCTGACCGCCGGAAAAACCTATGTCGTTCTGGGGCAGGTTGAACACTTCTGGTTAGCGCTGGCCGATGAAGGGCAGGAAGAGCTGATCGGTTATGTCCCGATGCGTGCGGTCGTGAAAAGTGAACTGTACGACGAAACGCTGCGTAAAGATAAAAAACGCCGTGTGATTCCGAAAAAACAAACTTGCGTCTCTGTCGATGGCAGCAGCAAGGCCTGCAAAAACGCGAACTCTGGAACCTGGATCATCGACTAATCCAGCTGTGACGAGCGCCAAGCTATGAATAATAACTTTGTTGTACGCCAGATTGCCCTGGTATTTTTCTTTGTGCTGGCCACCCTGGCCAGCGGTTGTGGTTCTTCTTCACACAGCGTGCCTACCAGCTATAACCTTCAGTTCAGGGCTCATCCGCAAATCAATGAGTCCGCCCCTCTTAAAGTCAGGGTGTTGCTGTTGAAATCGGATGCGACCTTTATGTCCGCCGATTTCTGGTCGCTGCAAAACAACGCAGATAGCGTACTTGGCGCCAACCTGCTGAACAGTGATGAATTCTTCCTGATGCCCGGTCAGCTTTCAAAAACGCTGAGCGGGAAAAGCGCGCCGGAAGCTCGCTACATCGGCGTGATGGCGGAATATCAGTCGCTTGACGGCAAAAAATGGCGGATGTCCTTACCTCTTCCTGTCCAGGGAGATACTCGCTTCTACGAATTCTGGAAATCGTCGTCGGATGAGCTGGAAGCCAATATCTTCCTCGACGTCAATGGGATCCGCGTGATTACCAGATAGCGCCAGCCTTAACAGGAAAACAGTATGAATAAAGCAGAAAAGGTCGTGTGGACCGAAGGTATGTTTCTGCGTCCTCATCACTTTCAGCGTGCGGAAAGCTACTTGCAACACCATATTCGTGAGTGGGGGACACTGCAACGCCCGTACCTTTGGGGCTACCTTGATATCGAACTGGATGATGCAATGCTTCGCCAGGGCTGTATTGCACTGAGCTACGCCAGCGGTTTGCTGCCGGATGGTACATTCTTCTCTTTCCATGATGCCCGCCAGGCGCCCACACCGCTTGCCATCCCTGACAACATCAGCAATGAACGTGTGGTGCTTGCGCTACCAGCTCGTCGCGGCGGTCGTGATGAAGTCATTTTCAGCGAGGAAAAAGACTCGCTGGCGCGTTATGTCACCTGGGAAAGCGAAGTGGATGACGATAACGCCCTTTCGGTGGGGCCGGCGGCCGTGCAGTTCGGACGTTTACGCCTGAAACTGATGCTGGAAAAAGATCTCAGCGCCGAATGGACAGCCATCGGCGTGGCGCATGTGCTTGAAAAACGCAATGATAACCACATTCGCCTCGACACCCGCTACATTCCGCCGATGCTGAACGCAGTAAATAATGCGCCGCTCTTCGCCATGATTAATGACTTGCAGAGCCTGCTGACCCAACGTAGTCAGCAGATCGGTCAGCGTCTGCGTCAGCCGGGCCGCTTTAATACCTCTGAAATGGTGGAATTCACGCTGCTGGCGTTGATCAACCACCACGTTGGGCTGGTTGCGCATCTGAAAACGCTCCCGTCAATCCACCCGGAAGAGTTATGGCGCAGCTGGTTGGCGTTTGCCACCGAGTTGACGACCTGGACGGCCTCACGCTCGCCGGATGAGACGTTGCCAGTATATGACCATGATGACCTTGCAGGCTGCTTTAGTAAATTGCAGTTGATGCTTCGTCAGGGGCTCTCGTTGGTGATGGAAGAGCATGCGATCCAACTGCCTTTGACCGAGCGTACACACGGGTTGAATATCGCTACGCTGCCCACAACTACCATGGCGCGGGAGTTCGGTTTTGTTCTGGCGGTAAAAGCCAGCGTGCCTGGCGAAATTCTACAAACCCATTTCCCTGCGCAGATGAAAGTGGCACCGGTGACGAAGATCCGTGATTTGGTCCAGCTTCAGCTACCTGGTATGAAACTGCGCACCATGCCTGTTGCGCCGCCGCAAATCCCGTGGCATGCCGGTTATAACTATTTCGAGCTGGAAAAAGGCGGCGAACTCTGGAACGAAATGGAGAAATCCGGGGCTTTCGCATTGCATCTTGCAGGTGAATTCCCGGGTCTTGATATGGAGTTTTGGGCCATCCGTAGCCCGACTGAATAATACAGCGAGCATACAATATGCAGGAACAACAAGCCTCCGGCAGTGATGCCGCTCTGGCAGGAGCCAGCGGGAATAATCCTCTGGTCGCAGCGGCGAACCCGCTGCTCAATGCGATACCGCAAATCCGCCATTCGGTTTCTCATGATGATCAGGCGGGTCTGCGTCAACATTTGATTGATGAGATCCGCCGTTTTGAAGTGCGCTGCCAGCAATCTGGTCTGGCTTACGAGGTGATCGTTGGTGCGCGCTACTGTTTATGCACCGCCTTGGACGAAGCTGCAGCGCTTACGCCGTGGGGCAGCCGTGGAGTCTGGTCAGGCAGCGGCTTGCTGGTGACGTTCCATAACGAAACATGGGGCGGCGAGAAGTTTTTCCAGTTGCTGGCGAGATTGTCGCAAAACCCCCGCGAACATATCGCTCTGCTGGAGTTGATTAACTTCTGCCTGCTACTCGGTTTCGAAGGGCGTTACCGCGTGATGGATAATGGCCGCACGCAACTGGAAACCATTAAACAGCGCCTGTGGCAAATGATACGCGGTGTCCGCGGTAACTACCCGCCTGCGCTGTCACCGCATCCGGAAGATCAACCGGTGATGCGTAAACTGTGGCGTCCTGTTATTCCGTTATGGGCATGCGCCGGACTGGCGGGCTTCCTTGCTTGCTTGTTCTACATCGTACTGAACTGGCGCTTGGGTGACAGCACCAATCCGGTACTGGCGAAGATCTATCAGACCGCGTTGCCGGAAGCCTCCATCCAGCAGCCAGCGCAGAGTGTGCCGCCAGTGCTGAACTTGCGTGCATTCCTGCGCCCGGAAATTCAGGCAGGGTTGGTCGCGGTTCGTGACGAAGCGGATCGCAGTGTCGTGACCTTAAAAGGGGATGGCCTCTTCGCTTCAGGTTCGACCGTTGCCCGCGATAGCTATGAGCCGGTGATTGACCGGGTTGCGCAAGCGATGAATAACGTCAGCGGCAGAGTGTTGGTGGTGGGATACAGCGATAACGTACCAATCCGCAGTGCGCGTTTTGCCTCGAACTATGAATTGTCGCTGGAGCGTGCGCGCTCGGTGCAGTCACTGCTGCAAAAACATCTTTCGCGTCCGGAACGGGTGAAAGCGGAAGGCCGAGGGGAGATGGATCCCGTTGCGCCCAACAACAGTGCAGAAAACCGCGCTCGCAACCGTCGTGTGGAAATTACTTTGCTGGTGTCGCCGGATAACACGGCCGCCGAGCTGAACGGACTGCCGCAAGGAAACTAAGGATGAATATGTTGCTTTCATTGCTGACTAACCGCATTTTGTGGGGTTTCCTTGGCGTAACCGGGCTGGCTGCCGTCATCTGGATGATTGGCCCGCTGCTCTCCGTTGTGGATTCCCGACCGCTGGAGTCAGAGCAAAACCGCATGATTACCATTGCGGTGATGTACCTGATTTGGGTGCACAGCCATATTGTGCCGCGTTTGTACAACGCATGGCTCAACCGCAAGCTGATGGACAACCTGAAAAGTGAAGAGGCGAAAGATCCCACCGAGCGCAAACGCCTGACTAACGAAGATCAGGTGCTGAATGAGCGTTTCGAAGAAGCGGCTCAGGTGCTAAAAAAAGCCCACTTTAACCAGCCGGGGCAACGCGGGCTGTGGACTCAACGCTTCAGCACGCAATATCTCTATCAACTGCCGTGGTACGTCATTATCGGCGCGCCGGGTTCAGGTAAAACCACGGCGTTGGTTAACTCCGGTTTACAGTTCCCGCTGGCGGATCGTTTCGGTAAAACCGCGCTCCGTGGTATCGGTGGTACGCGCAACTGTGACTGGTGGTTTACCAATGAAGCCGTGTTGCTTGATACCGCAGGGCGTTATACCACCCAGGAGAGTGAGCAGGCGCAGGACGCAGGTGAATGGCTCAGGTTTTTGGGGTTGCTGCAAAAATATCGCCGTCGCCAGCCAATTAATGGTGTCATTGTCACCATCAGCATCGCCGACCTGTTGACGCAGTCGGCAGAAGCTTCCCGCGAGCAGGCGCTGAATTTGCGCCAGCGTCTGACCGAGCTACATGAACAACTGGGTATTCGCTTCCCGGTATATGTGCTGGTCACTAAGGCCGACTTGTTAAAAGGTTTCCGTGCCTATTTTGCTGGTTTTGATAAAGCGCAACGCGACCAAATCTGGGGCTTCACTTTCCCTTGGGAGAAAGCAAAGCTGGCGGATTTTGATCTGCAAGGGAGTTTTATTCAGGAATTCGCCCTGCTGCAGCAGCGTCTTGATGCTGCATTGCCCGATACGCTGTTACGTGAAAGCGATGCACAGGCGCGTGCGGAATGTTTTCTGTTCCCGCAGGAGTTTGCCGCTCTGCGTCCATTGCTGTCTGATTATCTGAACGCTATTTTCGCCCGTTCCAATTTTGAGACCGAATTCTCGCCGCGCGGTATCTACTTTGCCAGCGGAACACAGGAAGGTCTGCCATTTGACCGGGTCATGGGTGAACTGAACCGCGCGCTGTCACTGCCGCAGGGTAAATCCGGCGATAACTGGGATTCAGTCAGCAAAGATGAGCCGGTGCCTGGCGGAAAAGGGCAGAGTTTCTTTATCAAGCACCTGCTGCAAAATGTGATTTTTCAGGAAGCGGGAATTGCCGGGCAAAATCGCTGGTGGGAGTTGCGCAGTCGTGCCGTCATCTGGTCCGGTTATGCAGCCTTGCTGGCGCTGCTGATTATTATCAGCGTGCTGTGGTTTACCAGTTACGGCAACAACCGGGATTATCTTGATGAAGTTCAGGCGAAAGTCCCGGCGCTGGATCAGCAAATCAAGGCGTTGCGTAATCGTCAGCAGGGCGATCTGTTTGCGTTGTTACCATTGCTCAATGGTCTGTCTGAACTACCGCAAAGTGAAGCCTTTGATATCAATAACCCACCCGTCACCCGCCGTATGGGGCTGTATCGCGGTAATGATGTCGCTGATGCCTCGCAAACGCTCTACCAGAAAGCCTTACAGCAGATGTTGCTGCCGGAAGTGGCGATGCGCATTACCACCTGGCTACGCAACGATAACGGTAGCGATGTGGAATACAGCTATGAAGCGTTGAAAGCGTACCAGATGCTGTATCAGCCGAAGCATTATGACGGCAAGTTCCTGCTCTCCTGGGTGATGCTTAATCTGCAGCGCAACTTGCCGCAAAACGTTACCAACGCACAGATTAATCAGCTTGAATGGCATCTGCGACAATTGCTGGAGCCGCAAATTCAATCGTCGCCTTATGCCAAAGACGACGCGCTGATCGCCCGTGAACAGGCGATGATTAACCAGCAGCCGTTGTCAACGCGCGTTTATGGCCGTCTGAAACGTCTGCTGGAGCGTGACGACAACCTTAAACCGGTATCGCTGGCAACGTTGGGTGGCCCGCAAAGTGAACTGGTTTTCTCACGTAAAAGCGGTAAACCAGTCGGTGAGGGGATGCCTGGTCTCTATACGCCGGATGGCTACTGGAATGTTTTTAATGCGCAGATCGTCCCGGTCACCACCGCATTACATGAGGATGATGCCTGGGTACTGGGTTCCACCACGCAGCCGGAAGATAAGCAGCAGACCGATAATGCCGTCCGACAGCTGTATGCCCGCGACTTCATCACATTGTGGGATGGCTTCTTAAGCGATATTCAGCTTAACAACAGCGCTGACCTGAACCAGCGAATTAATACTGCGCGCCTGCTCTCTGGTAATAACTCACCGCTGCGCCGTCTGGTGATGAACCTGAGCCAGATGCTCAAACTTACGCGTGAAGAATCTGACGACAGTAAGGACAAAGCACAAGAGAGTGGCAACCGCGGTACGCAGATGCTCGAAACTTTGTTCAGTAATCACGACGGTGCAACTGCGGTGACCAACGCTGCGGCAAGTCAAACGCCAGAACAGCGGGTGACGGAGCACTTCGCGCCGATCATCGAACTGGCGCAGCCGCTGGAAAAAGGCGGCAAAACCATTGTCTTTGATGATTTTCTGAAACAGGTGGATGAGTTGTATCGCTATCTTACTGCCGTCCAGGATGCCGCCAATAGCGGTATGCCACCGCCTGGCGGTGAAGCCATCAGCCGGTTACAAGCCAGCGCTGGACGTTTGCCGGGGGGACTGCAAACCATGTTCAGTAATATGGCGGTTGGTGCGAGCAGCGATACCCAACGTCGGGATCTGGAAAATGTGCGTAAGCGCATTAGCGTCGAAGTTGGCAGTTTCTGCCGTCAGGCGATTGCCGGGCGCTATCCGTTGGTACGTTCCGCCAGTACGGACGTCACGCCCGACGATTTGGCGCGCATGTTTGCACCAGGTACCGGGCTCATGGATGTGTTCTTCCGCGACAACCTGACAAATAAAGTCGATACCACGCAGTCCAGTTGGCGCTTTATGCCGGGTATTGATGGCAAAACCCTGCCAGGTAGCGAAGGGGTGCTGGTGCCGTTCCAGCAGGCGCAATCTATTCGCGATGCTTTCTTTGCCAACGGTAGCGCGACCCCGTCATTCCGTACCACGGTACGTACGGTGCGAATGGATAACACTATCCTTACTATGACGCTGGATGTCGACGGTCAGATCTTGCGTTACAGCCACGGTCCGCAGGCAGTTCAGGTCGTGAGCTGGCCTGGTACTGGCGGAACCAATCAGGTGCGTATGCAATTAGGCCTGACCAACGGCACTACCGCGACGCTGGTCACGAATGGGGCCTGGGCACTGAATCGCTTCTTTGATAAAGCGCGCGTCAGCCCTGGCAGTAGCAGCCTTAGCCGCCAGGCAACATTTACGGTTGACGGGCATCAGGTCACGCTGGAGTTTGCGCCGAACAGTATCCGCAACCCGTTCCAGCTTCCTCGCTTCGCATGTCCTTGAACTGCAAAGGAACGCCAATGACTACGACTTCTGCAATTAGCTGGTATGGAAAACTGCCCAGTGCGGGCGATTTTTTACAGCGTCGTTTTCCGGACGCGCTGCAGCGTCAGTGGTCCCACTGGTTTCAGGTGGGGCTAATGACCTGGCAAAAAGAGGAACAACGCGCAAGCGACAGGCAGTTCGGTAATGCACCGATCTGGAATTTCGTTGTGCCGCCGATGCTGGGAGGCCAGCAGGTGCAAATGGGCTGTTTATTACCAGGACGCGACAGCGTCGGGCGGCAGTATCCGGTTTGTGCGCTGATGGCGATTAATCCACTGGAGTGGTCGCCGCGTCATCTGGCGCAGGCGGGTGACTGGTATCAGCAACTTGGGCGGACCTTATTGCATGCCGTACGCAATGGTTACTCCCCGGAGCAGCTTGATCAGGCGTTGTTGTCGATCCCCCCAGTGCAGTTGGTGGAGCCGGAATCACGCTCGGAAATTCTGGACGTGATTGGTTACGAAGGCGATGGCGAAACGTCCATTGGTTGGCGACAAGCCGCTGAGTGTTTTGATCCGCTGCGCCAGATCAGTTTTTGGTGGACCAACCGCAGTGACGGTTACCCGCTTTACACCCATGTGCATAGCGGCAATTTTACCGGCCAGTTGTTTACGCTGTTGTTTGATCCGGCTGGGGGTGCAAGGCCTGGACGCCACGGTCTGTACCCCCCCATGTTTGAAGAATAAGCAGGTTGCGGATGACGATTGAATCTTTACTTACTCCGGTCAGTCCGGAGCAGCCTTGTGGTGAAAACCTGGAATACGACGCCGACTTTCTGGCAATGGAACAAGCCAGTCAGGGAAAGGCCGAGCAACAGTTTGGTAGCACAATCATTCCGGCTGAACCGGCAGACTGGAACCGCGTTGAGAAACTGGCCACCAGCCTGTTGGAGCGGACAAAAGATATCCGGGTGATGTTGGCGCTAACCCATGCATGGACCCGGCGTCGCGGTCTGGAGGGGTATGCCGACGGGCTGATGCTGCTGGGCCAGGCACTGGCGCTATACTGGGATCATTTGTGGCCCTCGCTGAATGATGGCGGCGAATTTGACCCGTTCTACCGAATTAACGCGCTGGCGGCGCTGAGTGACAAATCGGACCTTACCGCCACATTGCGACAGGCCACTTTGCTGCGCAGTAATGGTGATGAGCTGAACGTGCGTGATGCGCAGGCGTTGTTGGACGGAAGCAAAACCGAATGTGCGGGCTATCCGGGCGGCCGGGTGCGTCTGATTGATGAGCTAACGCGTGGCGGTCAACCGGGCATTGAAGCTATCGGGCAAATCGAAGGGCGTTTGCAAACGATCCGTTCATGGCTTCTGGAACAACTTGGCGAAAGCGGGGTGCCGGAAATGGAGCAATTACTGAAAACCGTCGGGATCATTGCTGGCGTTAGCCGTGCCCCCCATAGCGACGCATTACAAGAAACGCAGGAACAACCGGCGCAAACACAGAGTGAGCCGCGCCCTGTTGCCACTCCACTGCCCGCGATGGCGGACTGGCGTAGTGCGCAAGTGACTACGCGGGCGGATGCGCAACTGATGCTGGAAAAAGTGAAGCAGTATTTCACCCAGCATGAGCCGAGTCACCCCGCGCCGTTAATGATTGACCGCGTGCAGCGGTTAATCGAACTGGATTTTATGGAGATTATTCGCGATCTGGCGCCCGATGGCGTGAATCAATTGCAAAACATCTTTGGGCGTCAGGACTGACGCGTACCGCGTTATGACCGCAGGCGTGTCGCCTGCCGTCTAACCTTCACCGCGCATATTCGATGGAGAACATCATGGCAATAAGTAACAGTGGTCAGAAATTTATCGCACGTAACCGTGCGCCGCGCGTACAGATTGAGTACGACGTGGAAGTCTACGGCGCGGAGCGCAAAATCCAGCTTCCGTTTGTAATGGGCGTTATGGCGGACCTGGTCGGTAAGCCGGTGGAAAACTTACCCTCTATCGAGGATCGTAAATTCCTCGAAATCGACGTCGACAACTTCGATGAGCGTATGAAAGCGCTGAAACCGCGTGTGGCGTTTAATGTAGACAACACCCTGACCGGCGAAGGTCGCCTGAATGTGGATCTGACCTTCGACAGCATGGACGATTTCCTGCCGGACGCCGTCGCCCGCAAAGTCGAACCCCTGAACAAACTGCTGGAAGCCCGTACTCAACTTTCCAACCTGCTAACCTATATGGACGGTAAAAACGGTGCGGAAGAGTTGATCGCCAAAGTGTTGCAGGATCCAACACTGCTGAAATCTCTCAGCCAGTTACCCAATAGTGACGAAGCCGCGCAAGGTAAAGAGGAGTAAACCATGAGCAATCCTTCTCAACTGCAAGAACAACAGCAGGGCGCGCAGGCTTTTAGCCAGGATGAATTTAGCGCGTTGTTGAGTAAAGAGTTCCGTCCGAAAACGGACCAGGCGCGCTCCGCAGTCGAAAGCGCGGTGAAAACCCTGGCCCAGCAGGCACTGGAAAACACCGTTACGTTTTCCAACGACACCTACCGTACCATTCAGAATCTGATTGCCGGTATTGATGAAAAACTGTCGCAGCAGATTAACCAGATCATTCACCACGAAGAGTTCCAGAAACTGGAAAGCGCCTGGCGTGGGCTGAACCACCTGGTGAACAACACTGAAACCGATGAGATGCTGAAAATCCGCTTTATGAGCATCTCCAAGCAGGAACTGGGGCGCAACCTGAAGCGCTTTAAAGGTGTCGGCTGGGATCAGAGCCCGCTGTTCAAGAAAATCTATGAAGAAGAGTACGGCCAGTTCGGTGGTGAACCGTTTGGCTGCCTGGTAGGCGACTATTACTTTGACCACAGTCCGCAGGATGTGGAACTGCTTGGCGAAATGGCGCGCATCGGCGCGGCGGCACACTGTCCGTTTATTACCGGTACAGCGCCAAGCGTCATGCAAATGGAGTCCTGGCAAGAGCTGGCGAACCCGCGCGATCTGACCAAAATATTCCAGAACACCGAATACGCTGCCTGGCGTTCGTTGCGTGAATCAGAAGATGCGCGCTACCTCGGTCTGGTTATGCCGCGCTTCCTGTCGCGTCTGCCGTACGGTATTCGCACCAATCCGGTGGACAGCTTCGACTTTGAAGAAGAAACCGATGGTGCAAACCACAATAACTATTCATGGGCTAACGCCGCCTATGCGATGGCAACCAACATCAACCGCTCTTTCAAAGAGTACGGTTGGTGCACCTCGATCCGCGGTGTGGAATCAGGTGGTGCGGTGGAAAACCTGCCGTGTCATACCTTCCCGAGCGATGATGGTGGCGTGGACATGAAGTGTCCAACCGAGATTGCTATCAGCGACCGTCGCGAAGCAGAACTGGCGAAAAACGGCTTTATGCCGTTGATCCATCGCAAAAACTCCGACTTTGCTGCCTTTATCGGTGCACAGTCGTTGCAGAAACCGATGGAATATCATGATGCCGATGCGACGGCTAACGCGCGGTTGGCTTCGCGTTTGCCGTATCTGTTCGCTTGCTGCCGTTTTGCGCACTACCTGAAGTGCATCGTGCGTGACAAAATTGGTTCTTTCCGTGAGCGCGACGAAATGGAGCGCTGGCTGAACGACTGGGTGATGAACTACGTCGACGGTGATCCGGCGAACTCATCTCAGGAAACCAAAGCCCGCAAACCGCTGGCAGCAGCAGAAGTGCAGGTGCAGGAGATCGAAGATAACCCGGGCTACTATGCTGCTAAGTTCTTCCTGCGCCCGCATTATCAACTGGAAGGCCTGACAGTTTCTCTGCGTCTGGTATCTAAACTGCCGTCGCTGAAAACCAAGGAAGCGTAAGTAAAACAGGCCGTAAGCCATGATTGTTTACGGCCTGAAGGATTTTGTCAGGGATCGAGGACAGGGAATGAAAATTCATACAGTGATAGCAAGCAGTCTGCTGATTTTATCGGCGATGACCAGCGCGCAGACTCAATATTATGAATATCCCAGAAGCGAATCGTTGCCGGAAGATGATAGCTCGGTTTTCCCACGAGATCCTGCACTGCTTACCCATCAGGATCTTCATATGAGTGGAGAACGCTTTTTCACTGCGTGGACATCCAGAACCAACGAGCGTGAACGCATCAAAGCGGATCTCTATCTGTTAGGAGTACTGGATACCACGGAAGGAAAAGCTTGGTGCGGTTATAACCGACTAAAAGCGATTTCGATACACGAAGTGGTTTATTCGTATTTTACTGCGCAGCCGGCTGCGCGTTTACAGCATGAACGCGCCACCACGCTTATTCTTGAAGCAATGACTCAAAACGGTAAATGCAATAAAAGAAAATAATCGCGAAACAGATGATACGTCAGAATTATCTGATTTCAGAATTGCGCCATTTTCTTTAATAAAGTGCGGATACATTTAGCTACACACAGAATTGATGAATTATTCCTCTCATGTCGAGGGAATGAGTATTTCTGAATGGATATATCATCTATTCGGGAATAATAGAGGCAGAGGTAAAATATGGACGGTTTTATTCGGCCCCATGCTTACCCGTTTGCCATATAAGCGCTTTTTCGAAAGCAATATTTATCATTAACGAAGAGTAAATATTATGGCTATTGATATGTTTCTGAAGGTCGATGGAGTTACGGGTGAATCGAAAGACTCTAACCACACCGGCTGGACTGATATCACATCTTTTTCCTGGGGTGCATCACAACCTGGAAATATGAGCGTTGGCGGTGGCGGCGGTGCCGGTAAAGTCAATTTCAACGACCTGCATGTTAACGCACTCATTGATAAATCGACTACCGCTATCCTGAAACACTGCGCTAGCGGTAAACACCTGAGCAAAGTTGAACTGTCTGTTTGCAAAGCAGGCGGTCAACAGGTTGAATATGCACGCATTACTCTGGAAGATGTGCTGGTAACATCTGTTCAGTACACCGGCGCAGACAATGGCGACACCGTGGGTGTTACCTACGCATTCCAGGCTGCGAAAGTGAAACAGCAGTACTGGGAGCAGTCTTCTTCCGGCGGTAAAGGTGCAGAAACCACCGCAGGCTGGAACATCAAGGAAAACAAAGAGGCGTAAGCGCTCATGGCGATCCCGCAAGGGATCGCTACTCTTTTCGGGATTGGGTATGGCTAATTATCTTATTTCTGTAAAACGCCTCTGGGAGACCAACAATTCTACCATTTCGACATACGAAATATCCGGAAGCACAATCAAAGGTTATTTTCTTGAGCGCCCCGGCCCTGATACCACGGTTTCGGGTCAGCTAAAACGTATACCTGAAGGCTCTTATCGCCTCAAATGGCATAACTCGAATATCTCATCCGTACAGGCTCACAATCCTGTGCCACTTCTTTACAACGCCGATGTGCCGCAATCTCGTTACATCCTTATCCACAACGGTAACTATCCCTATAACACCGAGGGATGTTTGTTAATCGGCGGCTCGAAGGGTACAGATTTTGTTGGTGGCAGCGTGCCGAAACTGACTGAGTTAAAAACATTTCTCACGGAGCACGGGATTGAAAACTTTACGCTGATGATCACTTCCTGCTATGTCACCTGCAACAACCAGAACGGTTAGGGTTATGTTAAAACGAATCATTATGCTGATGTTGTGCGTGCTTTGCGTCCTGCCTGCCATAGCGTCTCAGACGCTGAAAAATGGCGTGTTGCAGGCGTATTGGTTGCCGGTGTGGAATAACGAGGGGACGAAGAGCACCGCCGAGTTAAAGTACCGTTACTTTGTACTCAATACTTCCGGCAAGATCGATAAAGTGATCAATGTGACCTTTGCTGATAACGACGCCATCATCAACCGTGCGTTTTCGCATTTACCTCCTTCATTTCTGAAATATTCGGAAGGGCACGCAGAGCAGGCGGGTCAGTTAATCATCGAAGGATTGAAGGTGCAACCGGAGTGCGATCGTTCTCTCTACAGCGCAAAAGGCGTGACGTTCACTCCGATTGCCGGGCAACTTTCCGTGGCGAAAAATCTTGAGTTATCGGCAGGGTGTGAAGCGTATCCGTGGGCTGTGACTTATACACTGAAAGCGGGCCTCGAGGGCCAACATTTCAAGCAGCAACCCGAGGCAACGGCAAAAGATTTACAGCCTGTTCCTCCGGAGCAACCGCTGATTAAAATTGAGACTATTGACAGTAATTGGATCCGCGCTGCTGTGGTCGACCAAAGTAAAAACGATCTTATCGGTGAACCACAGGGTTACCTGCGTTTAGACACGTTACAGCCGATCAATTAAGGTACTGCGTTACGCCTGAAGACAATTGACAGCCGAGGAAAAGTAATAAAAATGCCCGGATGCACAGACACACTTAGACAGCACTACACACAGCTTTTCACTGTAGCCGCGCTTTTCGCAGCGGCAAACGCCGTTGCAGCGACACCAGGAGAAGGGATTAGCGGACAATGGCGCATTATTAGTGTCAATACCGATCAGCGTGCCATGACCTATCCCGCTACCAAATATAACGACCCACGACTGGTGGGGCGAGTTCTCAACTTCGGCCAGGATGCCATTCGTGGTGATGTGGATGGCGGTATTGACTGCCAGCAACCGACCTACAACTCCCAGCCAGAGATGACGCTGAATGCCGTCATTCAACAAACGTCCGGGGAGCATAATGATGCACCGGTTACCCCAGTGGCGGAGGATTACGAGTTAAATATTCCCGGTGATCAAAAAATTACGCCGCAGCTGGTCAGCTGTAAGCAGGGGCATCTGGGGCCGGACGGCGTGGTGATGAAAAACTGGGTTGCGTTGATCGCCGCTGACAGGTTGATCACAAACTGGTCAGAAAATGGTTATTTAATGTTGCAACGGGTAAAACCCGGCGAAAAAACCGCGCCGAGTTTTTTATGTAACGCTAAGCTAAGCACCGTTGAAAAAACCATTTGTGACAGTGATGAACTCTCTGCCTGGGATCGCAGTGTTACTGATGCATACCAGACCTGGCAGTCGGAACAGGAAGAGATCCAGCCGGCAGATAAGGCGGTAATGGACAAAATGAAATCAGAGCAGCGGGCCTGGCTGGCAAAACGTAATCAGTGCCAGAGTGATGCGGTCTGCATCACGAAAGCCATGCGTGAGCGCGTCTCTGAGATCATGAGCAAGGTCTATTAGCAGCCCTATAAAACAAGGACAGGTTTTGACCTGGCGCATCCGTGCCAGGTTACACCGCCACCGTAAATACTTGTTGTTGTCAAACGCAGCCGCTTTGACAAAAAACGGCGCCGTTTGAGTGCACATAACTCCAGCAGGAATACGCGATGCGATTCACTATTATTACCAGTAAGCCCGGTCATCAGCCGCCGCAAAGCCGCTGTGACTTTTATCCTCCGGGCGGCACCATTGGCCGCGGCACTGATAACAACCTGGTGTTGCCGGACAATGACCGCTCAATCTCACGTCTGCAAGCGATCGTCCATATTGCCGGAAACGGCGAGTGCCGTATTACCAACCGTGGTAACGTAACCCGCGTAGTGCTGAATGATATTCCGTTGGAGCGCGGACGCCAGGTTGAGCTTCAGGATGGCGATATTCTTGGCATTGATGACTATCGCATTGAAGTCACCGATCTTATCCAGGATACGCAACCGGTGAGCCGTATGGCCGCTAGCATGCAAGCGGAAATGTTCCCGCCGCCGGTTCAGACAGCGAAGCCCGCACCGGCCCGTGCACCGGCGGCTGCGCGTGGCACTTCGTCGGAAAATGCGCCAGCATCAGTACCGACAGAGATCTGGGACAGCCTGATGCAGGAGTTCTCCATCTCCGACAGCATCTCCAGCAGCCGTACCAAGCCGCAAGAGCCGCAGAATCTTAATCCGTTTGCGGCACCAAAAGAGCCGGAACGCAACCCGGAAGATCCGCTCTCATTACTGAATAACAACGAACCGCTGGTCACACCAAAATCGCTGGCTTCCGACCAGTTATTCAATGACGAGCCGTTGTTTAAAAATGACAGTATTTTCAATGACGCCACGCCGTCTGCGCTGGTCCCTCCGGTTGAACATACGTCAAAACCGCAAGCCGCCGATCAGGATGAACTGGATCCGTTGGCACTGTTCGGTGGGGGCAGCAGCAGTGCCCCGCAAGCACGTAGTGACGATCCGTTGGGCTTACTGAGTGGCGCGGCACCGTTAGCCAGCGTGGACGATATTGCGCCGATAAAACCGACACCCTCAGAGCCGCCCGCACCGCGCGCGATCATTACTGAGCCGGCTATCAGTGAGACCCCGGCAAACCCGCAACCGATCATTACCGATCTGAGCGCTGGCGATCTCACCGGCACGCCACTCTTCGCTGACGATGAGCCCGTTGTTGCAACGGAAGAGAACACCGAACCGCAGGACTATGCGGGGATCACGTTGCCGACGCCGCAGGCAGTGCAGCGTAGTGCTGCACAAACGCCAAGAGGACGCTTGCGTATTGATCCGGTTCAAAGCTATGCCGCGCAAAGTACGCCGTCGACCAGCAGCAGCGGTGATAGTGGCGATGTACTGAAAGGCGAATTGCTGGATGCCTTGCTCGAAGGGATGGGGCTCAGTGATATGCAACCGATCCCGCAGTTCGATAAAGAAAATATGCGCCAGTTTGGTCAGATGCTGAGTATGTTTTCGCAGGGCACCGTTGCGCTGTTATCTTCACGCTCCATCCTGAAACGTGGCGTGAAAGCGGACATGACGATGGTGCTGGATGATGCCAACAACCCGTTCAAACTGCTGCCATCCGGGAAAACGGTACTGATGCAGATGTTTGGTACGCGCATGCCGGGTTTTATGCCACCGAAAAAATCCGTTCGCGATGCGCTGATTGACCTGCAGGCGCACCAGCTAGGGATGATCTCCGGTATCCGCGCCATTATCGCGGCGATGCTGCAGTCGTTTAACCCGGAGCAACTCGAAGAAGATGCCAAACGTGACGGCGCGACAGCGCGGCTCGGTGTGTTATCGAACCGGAAAGCTGCGCTGTGGGACTACTTTGTGCGGACATACGCGCAAACCGCCGGTGAGATTGACGATGACTTCCACACGCTGTTTGGTGAAGCGTTCCTGCACGCTTACGACATGGAGGTCAACCAATACAAAGACTCACAAAGCGGATCGGAAGAATGAATATCAGCACCGCCTCAATATCCCGACAAGGCGAACGTGCCAGTAATCAGGATCAGACCGGCGAAACCATCGGTGAGCGCGCCGCGTGCTTTGTGGTCTGTGACGGTATCGCCGGCTTGCCCGGCGGTGACGTGGCGGCAGCGCTGGCGCGTAACGCAATCATCGCGCAGTTTGACGGTGATGCACACCTGAATGCTCAGTACATTCGTCGGTATGTGAACGACGCTAACCGCGCTATCCGCGAAGAGCAGAAAGCGGTGCAGGATTATCATCGAATGGGGACGACCCTGGTCAGTTTGTTTATCGACAGGGATTACAAGCTGGCCTACTGGGCGCACGCAGGCGACAGCCGTTTGTACCTGTTTCGCCGCGGCTGGTTGTACCATGTCACCACGGACCACAGTCTGGTGCAGCAAATGAAAGATGCGGGTCATCAGGTTGAAGGGATTAACGGTAACTTGCTTTACTTCGCGCTGGGTCTTGGCGAAGACGAGCGGGAACCCAGCTATAGCGATGTGGTGCCGATTGAAGATGGCGACGCCTTTCTACTGTGCACCGATGGCTTTTGGCACGGCGTGACGGAAGAACAGATGCAGCAATCCCTGCACATGGTTAATACGCCGGACGAATGGCTGACGTTAATGAATCAAATCCTGCTGAAAAACAGTGTCGGGGCGCAAACCCAGCAGGACAACTATAGCGCCGTAGCGGTGTGGATGGGCACGCCTCAAGAGACAACGTTGCTGCATTCGCTCTCTGAAGCCGCCCAGTTTTTCCCTCTTCGTGATTGATACAGCTTACAAGGACTTTTATGAAACTTTGGCTACCGGGTTTGGCGCTGCTCACTGTGTGTGCCAGCGTCCATGCAGAAAACTACCGCATCGTGCAATCGCCTTCGCAAAAACTGGATGTCTGGATCGACAACATCGCGGATAACACGCCCAAAAGCTGGTGCGCCCGTGAGCTGCCTCTGCGTATTGTCGCCAACGGTGATAAAAAAACCTCGGTGTTGAATAGCTTTTTACCGCGCGTGGGTTCGTTGCTGGAAAACCAGTGCGGCACCCTGACTCAGGTTCGCTGGAAACTGACCGATCCGCAGGGCGCGACACTCGCAGAAGGAACCGCAGATAAAGCGAAAGAGTGGGCTCCTGTTGTTACCTCTACCGGCTCGTCCACTTCTGCGGCTACCTCGACGGTGCTGACACCGCCGACCGGGCGTGCGGAAGATCTTTCTCCGCAGGCGAACCGTGCACCATGGCAGGAGTTCACCTTGCAGGATGGTTGCCATCTGCGTACCTTCTGGCAGGGAGACGCCAGCGCACCGGCGCTATTTATTCCGGCAAAAGAAGATGGCAAATGCGAGAAAGGCGGCTGGCTGAATGGCCGCAGTGAAGTCACGTCGCTTAGTGACGGTGTGGAAAAGAAAACCACCATGACCTTTGTGCATGGCTTCCCGGTGAGCGGGTTGAGTGAGAACGTCGACGCCGATCGCCTGCTGATCACCACCGTTAATAACGAGCGGATGGTCGTCAGTGAAGGTACGCTGGCACAGAGCTGGATGATTCTGCCCTATGTTCACGGTCTGAATGGCTGGAAGGCCAATGGCACCGTTGCAGTCGAAATCTCCCGCGATGTCGCCAGCGATGAAACCCGTCTGCGCGCGCGTCTTGAGGAAGTGCGTAAAGTCTGGACCCCGTGGTTTGAACCAGGCACTCGCCTGAATATCCTGCTGATTGATTCGTTGCACCCACAGTTACGCGACCCTGCGGTCGGGACCTACAAAACCCTGAACTAAAGGAGCGGTCATGAACACTCTGTTACACCAACTTGCGGGTGAATCACTGCACGAGAGTCTGGCTAAACTGGAAAGTCGCATCCGCACACAACCGGGCGATGCGGACTTACGCGCCGCGTTTGCGCAGTTGCTGTGTCTTGATGGCAACTGGCCTCGCGCACTGGCACAGTTAAAAAGTTGGGCGGCGCTGAAGCCGCAGGCTCAACCCACCGTTACCCTGCTGGAGCAGGCGATCAGCGGTGAACAACAGCGTGCAGAGGTGATGGCGGGGCGTGTTCGTCCGGTGACGCCTGACCGTCAGTGGCCGTGGCTGGCATCGATGATATCGGCGCTGGAGGCGGAACCCGCTGAGGCTGGCACACTACGTGAAGCCGCACTGGAGGTAGCCGAAGCGAATCCTGGTCAACTGACCACTCAGGATGGGCAGACAATCGCTTTTGACTGGTTGATGGATGGCGATTGCCGTTTTGGCCCGGTATGTGAAGCTATCGTCAATGGGCGTTATTTCTGGTTACCGTTCAGTGCCATTTCTGCCATGCAGTTCCAGCCGCCCGCAAGCGTAACCGATCTGGTATGGCGGCATACACTGGTGCGTTTGCAGGACGGTAGCGAGCAGGTGTGCCAGATTCCCGTGCGCTATCCGCTGAGTCATGATGCCGAGGATCGCTTCAAACTCTCCCGCGTCACAGAGTGGCAGACTTTGCCAGGCGACCTGTCGCAGTATGTCGGATTCGGTCAGAAGGTATGGCTGAACGACAGCGCGGAGTTCTCTTTACTGGACCTCGCGACAATCAGTTTCAATGCGGAACCGATGCATGAGTAATTCTGCGCAAGATCATGACAGCGATCTGCTGCGCAGCGGCTGGCGCTCCCGTCGTGGCAAAGAGACGGTCGGCGCACGCGATAAGATGCAGCCCTCGTTGCTTGATCGCCTGACCGACGATGCGCCGGACAAAGTGCAGGAGCCGGTTAACAGCAATCTGGTTTCCCATGCTGCACTGCGCCGTCATGTGCTGCGTGATCTGCAATGGTTATTTAATACCATCAATAATGAAGCCCAGCAGGATCTCTCCGGTTTTGATGAAGTGCGCCGCTCGGTGGTGAATTTCGGTGTTTCGCCGTTGGCGGGCAAGCGTATGTCTGATATCGAATGGCAGGATATCCAGCGCAAGCTCACCGACGCGATTTTGCATTTTGAACCGCGTATTTTGCCGCAGGGATTACAGGTGCGCTGTGTTTCTGATACCCAGTCACTGGATCTGCACAACGTCCTGACAATTGAAATCAAGGGCCGCCTGTGGTGCGTGCCTTATCCGCTGGAGTTTCTGTTCCGCACCGATGTGGACCTGGAAAACGGGCATTTCGAGTTGAAAGACGCGGGGTAACGATGGAAAGCAAATTACTCGAATACTACAACCGCGAGCTGGCCTGGCTGCGTGAGATGGGGCAGGAGTTTGCCGGGCGCTACCCGAAAGTAGCGGGGCGCCTTGGCATGCACGGTATGGATGTGGCCGATCCTTACGTCGAGCGTCTGATGGAAGGTTTTGCGTTCCTCACTTCGCGCGTGCAGCTTAAGATGGACGCGGAGTTTCCTCGCTTTTCTCAGCGTCTGTTGGAGATGATCGCACCCAATTACCTTGCGCCAACGCCCTCTATGGCGATTGCCGAGCTGCAACCGGACAGCGCAAAAGGGGATTTAAGCCACGGATTTGTGGTACCACGCGGCACCATGATGGACAGCCAGGTGATGAAAAAAAATGGCGTCACCTGTAGCTACACCACCGCGCATGATGTGACGCTACTGCCCCTGACCATCACTCAGGTTGAGCTGGGGGGCGTTCCCGCCGATCTGCCGCTGGCGCAGGTGGGATTGAGCCAGCGCGGCGCACAGAGCGCATTGCGCATTCGTCTGAGCTGTGATGGCCCGGTGAATCTTAGTCATCTGGATTTTGATCACCTTGAACTGTTCCTCAGCGGTCCGGATATGCAGGCGCTAAAACTGCTGGAACTGCTGATGGGCCATCAGGTTGGCATGCTATGTCAGGCGAATGGGCAAAAAACGCCGCCGCTCGTTCTGGCCGACGACGCCCTGCGTCAGGAGGGATTTAGTGCAAATCAGGCCCTGTTGCCGGACGATTTGCGTAATTTTGATGGCTATCGCTTGTTGCAGGAATATTTTGCCTTCCCGGCACGTTTTCTGTTTATCAGCCTGCACGGTTTGCGCCCGATGCTGGCGCAAAGTGGCGAAGCGAAATCCTTCGATATCATTATTCTGCTGGATAAAGCCGACGGGCAACTGGAGCGCGTGGTCGATAAAAACCATCTCGCGCTGCACTGTACGCCAGTGGTGAATCTGTTTCCGAAAATTGCGGAACGGCAGAAACTGAGCGACAACCTGCACGAATACCATTTGGTGGTGGATAACATTCGCCCACTGGATTATGAGATTTACGCGGTTACCAAAATTCATGCCAGCGTGGATGGGCAACGCGACGAGCAAACTTTTCGTCCGTTCTGGAGTAGCTGGAGTCAGGATAATGGCAATTATGGCGCTTATTTCTCGTTGCGCAGGGAACAACGCGCGCTTTCTGAGCATGCTCAGCGCTACGGTACGCGCACTGGTTATATCGGTTCCGAGGTATTTGCTTCCCTCGTCGATGAGCAACATGCGCCATGGCGTGAGGATTTACGCTATATCACCGCCGAAGTGCTCTGTACCAGCCGTGATCTGCCGCTGATGCTGCAACAGGAAATCGGCAATTTTGTCATGCCAGACTCCCTGCCAGTGAAATCCTTACAGTTACGCAAAGGTCCGACACCACCACGTCCGGCACTGGCGGAAGGGTTGAGTACCTGGCGGTTGATCAGCCAGTTACAGATGAATTATCTCAGCCTGATGGACGGTGATGAGGGTGAAGGGGCGGCCGCGCTGCGCCAGCTCTTAGGACTGTATACCCGGTTGGCGGAAGCGCCCGTCGCGCGCCAGATTGAAGGTGTACGCCACTGCGTGCTGGAGCCGGTGCATCGCCGGGTCCCTGAGCCGGGGCCGATTGTTTTTGCCCGCGGTACTGGTATCACGCTGACTGTTGATGAGCAGGCATTTTCCGGTTTCAGCCCCTATCTGTTTGGTAGCGTGCTGGAGCGCGTATTCGCCAGACTGGTGGGAATGAACAGCTTCACCGAGTTTACGCTGAAAACTCAGCAGCGCGGTGAAATTGGCTACTGGCCACCGCGGATGGGCAAGAGGGCGCTGATATGAGCGATACGCTTGCTGGTCCACCGGTCATCACCCGCGCAAATGCGCTACCGGAGTCCTTCTGGCAAAACGTGATGGCAACCCCGTGGCGTTACGATCTCTTTACCTTGTTGCGCCGTGTGGATGCACGGGGAGGGGAGCGCTATCCGTTGGGGCGTGCGCCGCTACCGCGATTTGAATCGCTGCGCATTGGACAGAAGCCGTCGCTGGGCTTTGCGCCATCTACGCTGGCGGGCGTCAGCAAACGCAAAGACTCGCCGCTGTACGACATCTCAATCTTAAGCTTTGGGTTGTTCGGCCCCAATGGGCCGTTGCCAGTACATCTGACAGAATATGCCAGCGAGCGTATTGATCATCACCAGGATGCCAGCCTGAGCGCCTTTGCCGATGTGTTTCATCACCGCCTGGCGCTGCTGTTTTACCGCGCCTGGGCTGATGCGCAGCCCACGGTGTCGCTCGACAGGCAAGACAATAAACGGTTTGAGCAGTATATCGCTTCGCTGGTGGGGATGGGGCAACCAGGACAACTGGAAAAAGGCAGCCTCAGTTCTCATGCCCGTTTTGCGCTGGCCGGGCATTTGACCCGTAATGGACGCGATCCGGAAGGGCTGGAGAAGATCCTGCGTAGCTATTTTAATGTGCCGGTGAGGATTGTTGAAAACGTCCCTCAGTGGATGCCGCTCAGCGAACGCGAGCGCGCGCGTTTACAGGGGGGGCGACATGCGCCACGTCTGGGACAGTCGGCATTTCTTGGGGAAGCCGTACGCGATGTGTGCCATAAATTTCGCATCGAAATTGGTCCTTTACCTGTCGATACCTATCGTCGGTTTTTGCCGGGTGAACAGTATGTCACCGCGTTACGTGACTGGGTGCGCCAGTATCTGGGCATTGAGTATCAGTGGGCGGTGAAAGTGATTTTGCGCAGCGAAGATGTTGCTGGCGCAGCGCTGGGCGGCTCAGGCCGCCTGGGGTACAGCGCCTGGCTGGGAGCACAACCGCAGCCAGAAGCGCGTGGAGATTTGGTTTTCAGCCCGGAGGGGTAACCCTTCCTGTTTTTAATCTGACGTACAACTAACGGATGAACTCATGTCAGAAATCAGCCGCGCCGTTTTGTTCGGCAAACTCGATACGCTGTTATTTACCTCGCTGGAAAGCGCCACCGCGTTTTGCAAACTGCGTGGCAACCCTTATGTAGAGCTGGTTCACTGGTTACATCAATTGATGCAGCAATCCGGCGGCGATCTGCAACAGGCTATCCGCCACTTCTCGCTGGATGAGCAAGCATTAACCCGTGATATCGTCGCGGCGCTGGACAAATTGCCACGCGGCGCCAGTTCAGTCTCTGATTTGTCTGAACATATTGATACCGCTGTGGAGCGCGCATGGGTTTACGGTTCTCTGAAGTTCGGTGTTAACCGCATTCGCGGCGGGCATCTGCTGGCAGGTATCCTGAAAACCTGGAGCCTGGCGACGGTATTGAAAGGCATCTCCCCGCAGTTTGAACGCATCAGCGCCGACGCTTTACTGGATAATTTCGACAGCATCTTTGCCGCCAGCAAAGAGACGCAGCAGTCGGTTGCGGCGCTGGATGACAGCAGCGCGGCGGTACCGCAGCAGCAGGGTACGCTGGCACAGTATGGTCAGGATCTGACCGCGCGGGCGCGTGACGGAAAAATTGACCCGGTGGTCGGGCGTGACGAAGAGATCCGCCAGATGGTGGATATTCTGATGCGTCGCCGCCAGAATAACCCGCTGCTGACCGGTGAAGCCGGGGTGGGTAAAACTGCCGTGGTGGAAGGCCTTGCGTTGCGGATTGCCGCAGGGGATGTGCCGGAACCACTGACCAATGTGCAGCTCTGGTTGCTGGATATCGGCATGTTACAGGCCGGTGCTGGCATGAAAGGTGAATTTGAAGCCCGCCTGCAATCGCTGATCAACGAAGTTCAGTCCAGCCCGACGCCAATTATTCTGTTTATCGATGAGATCCATACACTGATTGGTGCAGGTGGCCAACAAGGGACGGGCGATGCCGCAAACCTGCTGAAACCGGCGCTGGCGCGTGGTCAGTTGCGTACCATCGGTGCAACCACCTGGGCGGAATACAAAAAATACATTGAGAAAGATCCGGCGCTGACTCGCCGTTTCCAGACGGTACAGGTCGCCGAGCCTGATGAAGAGAAAGCCGTGCTGATGTTGCGCAGCACCGTGTCGGCGCTGGAGAAACACCATCGCGTATTGCTGCTGGATGAGGCCGTCGTCGCCGCGGTGAAATTGTCGCACCGTTATATTCCGGCACGTCAGTTACCGGACAAAGCCGTGGCGCTGCTGGATACGGCCTGTGCGCGTGTCGCGGTGAGCCAAAGTTCACCGCCGCCGCAACTGGAAGATTGCCTGCACCGTATGGCTGCGCTGGAGGTGGAAATTGACATCGCCACCCGTGAAGCCAAAATGGCGGCGGGTGACAGTGGTCGCGTAGTGGGTCTGCAATCCGATCTCGACAAACTTAGCGAACAGCGTGATGAATTGACCCGGCGCTGGGAACAGGAACAGGCGCTGGTGGATGCGATCATCGACCTGCGTGCGCAACTACATACTGCGCAGGAAGAGGAACTGGCCGGGTTGCGTGAAACGTTGGCGCAACAGCAGAGTACATTACGAGCCTTGCAGGGCGATGCGCCGTTGCTGTTTACGTCGGTGGATGCCAACGTGGTGGCGGCTGTCGTCTCCGACTGGACCGGCATTCCTCTGGGCCGAATGGTGAAAAACGAAATTGACGCGGTGCTGAAACTGGCGGACACCCTGAACGAACGTGTGATAGGTCAGCGTCATGGTCTGGAACTGATTGCCAAACGGGTGCGTACCTCGCGCGCTCGCCTTGACGATCCGAACAAGCCGGTCGGTGTGTTTATGCTGTGCGGCCCGTCTGGTGTGGGTAAAACCGAAACCGCGCTGGCGCTGGCGGAATCGCTCTACGGTGGTGAGCAAAACGTTATCACCATCAATATGAGTGAGTTCCAGGAAGCGCACACGGTGTCGACACTGAAAGGTGCGCCTCCGGGATATGTGGGCTATGGTGAGGGCGGCGTCTTAACGGAAGCCGTGCGTCGTCGCCCCTACAGCGTGGTATTGCTGGATGAAATCGAAAAAGCGCATCCTGACGTACATGAAATTTTCTTCCAGGTCTTCGATAAAGGCTGGATGGAAGACGGTGAAGGGCGTCATATCGACTTCCGCAATACCATTATTATTCTGACTTCCAACGTGGGGACGGAACTGATTACTGCGATGTGCGCCGATCCGGATTTGATGCCGGAACCGGATGCGCTGCGCGATGCGTTGCGCCCGCCGTTGCTACAGGTGTTCCCGCCTGCACTGCTTGGTCGTTTACTGGTGGTGCCGTACTTCCCGCTCAGCGATGAGATGCTGGCGATGATTGTCCGGCTGCAACTGAAGCGTATTCAACGGCGCCTGCAAGAGAACCACGGTATTGTGTCGGAAGTTGACGACAGCGTGGTGGAACAGATTGTTCAGCGCTGTACCGAAGTTGAATCCGGCGGCCGAATGGTGGACGCCATCCTTACCAATACACTGCTGCCGTTAATGAGCCAGCTATTACTCGACGCCAGCGCCCGCGACGAGCAATATAAGCGCTTACGTGTAACGTTCGAGCAGGGTGAGTTTCACTGTCAGTTTGCGGCGTAAAGCCATTATCAAGAGAGTTTTCCAATATGACGGATCACGATAACAACCGGAGTGTACCGAATGCGCTGCCGCCGGGATATCGCTTCAATGAGTTCGAAATTAAAGAAGTGATCGGCGGCGGTGGTTTTGGCATCGTCTATCGCGCCTGGGATCACCAGCTTGAGCGAACCATCGCGATTAAAGAATTTATGCCTTCTTCGCTGGCCGTACGTAACGATGACATGACGCTGGTGTTACGCAGTGAACGCTTCAGCAAAGCGTTTACCGCCGGGTTAAACAGCTTTATTCAGGAAGCGCGTTTGCTGGCGCGTTTTAATCACCCGAATCTTCTGCATGTACTGCGTTTTTGGGTGCAAAACGATACCGCCTACATGGGGACGGTGTTTTACAGTGGAACCACCCTCTCACGTCTGCGTGAGAAAAATCCCGCTCTGCTGAACGAAGCCTGGATCCGCCGCATGCTGCCGATGCTGCTGGGGGCGATCAAAACGATTCATGACGAAGGCTACCTGCACCGTGATATCTCGCTGGACAATATCCAGATTCAGGAGAATGGCTTACCGGTGCTGCTGGACTTTGGCTCTGCACGCCGCAGCATTGGCTCCATCTCTGATGAAACCGAAACTATGCTGCGTCCGGGTTATGCGCCCATCGAACAGTACACCGATGATAATGAAAGTGAGCAGGGGCCGTGGACCGATATTTATGCGTTAGGCGCGGTACTGCACACGCTGATTATTGGTTCACCGCCGCCGGTTAGCGTGGTGCGCAGTATTCAGGACACCTATATGCCGCTGACCCAGCGCAATCTGCCGGGGTATTCACCCTCGTTATTGCAGGCAGTTGATCGCGCGCTGGCGTTGAAAATGGAAGACCGTCCGCAAACGGTGGATGAGTTTGCCGCCCTGATTGAGATGCCGGTTGCCGGTCTTGATGATGTGCTGAGCGTGAAACAACCGGGCACCATGCTGGTACCGGTTGAAGAGACGGAAGAGAAACCGGCGGTTCTCGACTGGCGACGTTATAAAGTGCCTGGCCTGGTTGCTGCTGGCGTTGTGGTGGGGCTGGTGGCGGGCGGCATGCTGTTTAGCGGTGGATCGTCCAATGACAGTGCCGCAGCGCAAACAGCCAGCACGCAGAACGACGCTTCCGTGACACAACCTGCGCACCAGACGGCACCGGAAAACAGTGCCAGTTCACAGACTTCAGCGACGCCTGCACAATCTCAGCCCTCCACGCAGAGCGCTACGCCTGTGGCGACCCAAGGTGCGGTGGCGCAAATCTTTGTGCGCATGAACGAAGGCGAAAAACTGACACTCAACGGCGAATCTCAGTCCGTAACGCCTGCAACCAATGGCTTTGCCTCGCTGAAACTGCAACCAGGTCATTACGAACTGGTATTGCAGGGCAACGGTCAAACCCGTAGCCAGTCCTTCAATATTGCCAAAGCCGGCACCTGGTTGATTAATCCGCAACCGAAATAGTCATTGCCTGTCGGGCACTATCCTGCCCGGTCATGCATGGGGGAGAATACTCTCCCCCATGCCTCTCATTTGTCCATTGCGCCATAATGCAATGACTGCTTATTTCAAAAAATAACGATTGCATAGCCCGAAATATTAAAAGACAGAACTATGAATTTATTAACACACAGCGGTAATGGTGGCAGTGAATTTACGTTTGTCGTGTCTCGCGCCAGTGCACAAGCCGATGATAAAGTTCACACGATCGCCGCCCGAAAAACACGTGAGCTGGAAATGACCTTAACCGACTTTCACCTTGAGTCGTCACAAATGTTGGAAGTGGATGGTTATCCGGCTGTCGAGCTTTACTACCAGTTCAAAAATGACAACCATGTTATATATCAACGTCAGACGTTAATTCTGCTGGAGGATCCCTCTGTGGGCAAAAAAATGGTGAGCTATGTGGGCACCTGTCCGGGGGAGTTCAGTGAATATCACCAGAAACAGTATCAGGAAATTATTCAAAGCATCAAATTTCACCGGGCGAAATAAAGTGAGTTACGGGTGACTTAATATATTGATGCTGAACCAGGCGAAATGGAATAAATACTATGCAGAACAGAATAACCGTAAAATTGCCGGTAGACGGCTTACTATTCTGGAAACTGACCGGTCGCGAGGCGCTGTCGGAATCGTTCGCGCTGTCGCTGACGGTGTTAGGCACCGATGCACGCGTTGATCGCAGCAAATTACTTGGTCAGTCCGTCACGGTGGCAATCCCGACGCAGAGCAGCAATGGCACACGTTATATCAACGGTAAAATCACACGAGTTGCGGTCAGCGCCGTTGAACTTTCAGGCACCCGTTATGCGGTGTATCAACTTACGGTAGAACCGGATTTGTGGCCGATGAAGCGCGACCGCAACCTGCGTATCTTCCAGGGGCAGACTGTACCGCAGATTGTGAAAACGCTGCTGGGTGAATATCAGGTGAACCTGGAAGACAAGCTGACGGGCAGTTACCGTGTGTGGGATTACTGTGTCCAGTATCAGGAATCAAGTCTTGATTTTATTAGCCGTCTGATGGAACTGGAGGGGATTACGTACCACTTCCGTCACGAAGAAGATCGTCATGTGTTGGTACTCACGGATGCGGCAACGGAACTCAAACCGTTTAGCGGTTATGAAACCATTCCGTACCATCAGACGCCATCGGGTGGCAGCACCAGTGAGGAGGGGATCAGTCAGTGGGCGCTCGAAGATAGCGTAACGCCGGGGATCTATAGCCTTGATGACTACGATTTCCGCAAGCCCAATGCATGGTTATTCCAGGCACGGCAGAACCCTGCTTCACCACAGCCGGGCAGCATCGATGTGTACGACTGGCCGGGGCGCTTTGTCGAACACGGCCACGGCGAGTATTACGCGCGCATTCGTCAGGAGCGCTGGCAGGTGGAACACCAGCAGATTCAGGGAACAGCGACCGCCATTGGCGTGGCGCCGGGTAGCACTTTTGCGCTGTATAACGCGCCGTTCTTCAGCGACAACGGCGAGTACCTGACTACCGAAGCAAATTACTTCTTTGAGGAAAACCGCTACGCCAGCGGCAGTGACAGCGAAACGGAGCACCGTATCGATTTTACAGTGATACCTGCTTCGGTGGTGTACCGTCCCGCGGTCGTTACACCCTGGCCGAAAACTTACGGCCCGCAAACGGCGAAGGTGGTGGGGCCGGAAGGAGAGAGCATCTGGACCGATCGCTATGGCCGCATCAAGGTGAAATTCCATTGGGACAGGATGGCGAAAGGTGACGATACCAGTTCCTGCTGGGTACGCGTTTCGAGCGCCTGGGCAGGACAGGGATTTGGCGGGGTGCAGATCCCGCGTGTTGGCGATGAAGTGGTCATCGATTTTATCAACGGCGATCCGGATCGTCCGATGGTAACCGGACGTGTGTATAACGAAGCCAGCATGCCGCCGTGGTCACTACCGGATGATGCCACACGTATGGGGTTTATGACCCGCAGCAAGGATGGCAGCAAAGACAACGCTAGCTATTTATTCTTTGAAGACAGATTGGGTAATGAAGCCGTTGAATTGCATTCCGAGAAAGATATGAAAGTCTCGGTTGAGAATGACAAAACGGTCAACGTGGATGGAAACCGCACTACGACAATTCTGAAAGAACAAAGAGATGATGTCACTGGGGACGGTACGTTCTATTATCGAGCCAAACGCACCACAACGGTCGATCAGGCGGAAACCACTATTTTTAACAATAGCCAGACTGAAACCATTAAGAATGGACGAACACTGAATATTACCAGCGGTGGGGATGCTGTCAGCGTTAAAGGTGGTCGTGTCACCGATATTGAAGGGACGGAATTGCACCATGTGACTGAGCTGCTGACAGAAAAATATGACAGTGGTCAGATGACGACGATCGCATCCGGTGGACGAGTAGACACTATTGATGGTGGCGCAAGCACTAATATTCTTAGCGGCGATTGGAATCAGAGAGTAAATCAGGGTTCAGTAGCTATCACGAGTAAAGGGGAATTACATATCAAAAGTGATACAAAAGTTGTTATTGAAACGCCTGAGACAAATATCACATCGAAGGGGTGGCAGGTCTCTTTTACAGGTTCATCTTCGTCGTTCACTGGCGATTCCAACTCAGTAACCGGGTTCTCAATGGCAGCAACTGCATTAAGTATTTCTGCAACCGGTACTGGTGTAACGTGGTCTCCGTTGTCTATCTCTACGACGTTAACTAGTATCACACATAAGCCTATGAGTTATACAAGGTCACTATCCAGGATAGAAGATAGTTTGCAAACCACATTTGTCGGATTACTCCACCTTTTTATTTAGAATAAGTGATTTCCATGAAAATACTCGCCATTTCAATGATGCTGTTAGGTTTTTTTCTTTTTATTTTCTTTTTCATGACCAGTGTTAGAGGTATTAAGGATAAGGGAGAGACTTTCACCTTGCTCAAAAATTGGGCGGCCATATCACACCCACAAAAAAAAGGTGAGATGGCAATCGGTACGTTGATTAGCTGGAAGCAAACGTCAACGATGAATAACTTTGATTACTATTTTATTTTTACGTTTGAAGCAGAGATTGAAGGTAAGAAGAAAACGTATAACGCTGCTGCGGTTGTTAAAGTCGCTGACATCAGTAAACTCAAAAAAGGCCTGCCAATGACGTTTAAATACACCGGTAACCCACCGGACAAGTTAGCGGTGATCGATGTCATTTATGATCCGCAATAGAATGTATAAATCCGAAGCATTGCTTCGTCTCTGGTCTGGCAAATGCATTTGCTTAAAAAAGGTCTCAGGATCAAGGTTAAGAAAGGCAGCAAAAAACGTATTGCGGTGACAAACATGGCGGTTGCGGATTGCTGAACCTCTTCTGCATGCGCGAAAGATTTTAATTTTACCGTTCAGGAATGGCTGAAATGGAAACAGTAATGCTGAGTATCAGCATCTTCTTTGCCACGTTTTTTCTTTTAGGGTTTATCACCCTTATTGTGGTGATGCTGCGCAACGATGCGAAAAAAGAGAAAGTAAAAAAAGAGATCCGTGAGCACGGAATTTTGACGCTGGCGACCATCAAACGTGTCTTTAGTCGCTCTGGTGGCAACTCAGGCTATATCAATGCCACGCTGGAGTTGGTTTTTGAAACCGAAGATGGAAGCAAAATTGCCTGTAAAGCAGATACGGTGATTGATGCACTCTCCATACAGAAATATCAAGCCGGTGAACAAATCCCATTACGCTATCTGCCTGCTGATCCGCATAAAAATATGCTCGATGTACCCAGTACGTTTGAGTTAATGAAACGGCATTAATAGCAATGACAATTTTTACCTTTTTAAAATGCCAGTAGACTCTTTAATGATGTAAGGGATAGCCAATTATGATGGGATTTATCGCGTTAGTTGTTGCTTTAATCGCTATCTACTTTTTTTGCAGTATTTCCGTTAAACGGCACGAAAAAATTATCCGCGATGGACGACCGATCATGGCGATCATTAAAAGCATACGCGCTGCCGCCAGCGATGGTTCAGGCTATATGAACGTGGAATATGTCCTGAATGCTGAAGGTCGGGTTCTTAAGAGAAAAGAATCGATTAATCCTCTCTATGCACCACAGTTACAGCCAGGAATGACAATAAAAATCATGTACGTAGATGATAAACAATTTGTACTGATGTTTAACGAACAGGCGTGACGAATCGGAGCGTCAATACGATATCATGATGCCATGAAACCGACAGATCTCCTGGCAGTACGTTGAGATGGGAAACTATGGAAATCGTTGCGTATGTCCTCGCTGCTCTGTGCCTGTTACTGGCGTATGTGCTGCTTTATTTTCTCCTGCGAAGTGTAAAAACGCAGGGTGACGACTACCAGATGCAAAAAAACTGGCTGGCGTTAGCCAGGCCGAAAATTGCCAGTAAAGCTGTGTCAGGCCAATTACTGGACTGGAAAAAGACTTCCGCTATCAAAGGCAACGATCACTATTATATTTTGACCTTTACCGCCGCGTTGGCACGCCAGAAAAAGCGCTATCGCGCCGCTGCGGTTCTTTCCGATTCCGAGGCGGCAACGCTTACTACAGGACTGCCCATTGTGGTGAAATACAGTACACACTCCCCAAAAAAGATGGCGGTTGTTGCCGTGAATGCGTCCACAGCGCCGGGTGAGGCTGAAAAATCACCTCACGATAATCAGTAAGCGAACAAGCAATGTCGACAGACCGCAGATCCCCGGTGGTCGGTAACGTGCCCGTGTGTACAGGCACTGATGAGAGGGCATGATGGTTAATATTTCCGGGTTTCTGGTGTTATTGGCTGTGACACTCCTTGCTATCTCTCTTTTGGTCTACCGCATGCGTAACGTTGCGCCAAAAGGGGAGGCATTACTGATCGCGGAGTGTATCTCACAAAGCAGCTGGCACGGGCCGTTACGGGAAGCGCAACTGGAGACATGGCAACAAACTGACATAATGCATCAATCCGATTACTATTTTATTCTCACGTTTACCCTTGAAATTGCCCGGCAGAAGCAACAAAAATCTGCAGCCTTTATTATCAGAAGCGCCGATATTGGACTTTTGAAACGAGGAAGCAGAGTGCTGGTGAAATATCAGGGATTGCATGCCAAACGAATTGCGGTTGTAGAAGTACGCTTTAATGAGAAGTAACAGGGATAATCATTGAATATATGCCTTACCTGAAAGACCTTGTTTATTTTTCCCATTGAGGTTTGTGTCGGCAGTTATCTAATCCACCGACTTGCCGTGACCCATATTCATTTCTCGTGATAATGCCATGGTGTCATATAAATGCGCATTACACTTCGTAAACTGCAACAGCATAAAATCGTTAATCTTCCTAAGGACGTTACATGAAGATTATTAAACCACTGCGACTGAGCGTATTAAATCGCCCGTTTCGTCTGCAGGGGCAAAACCATCTGGGGGTTTCGGTTATGGCGCTCGCCGATATGAGTGCCACGCCGCAACTGAGGCCTGAAGTGGAACTCTGGCAACTGGCCGCTAGCGAGCTGCAAACCAGTGGCGGCGTGCTGGATATGGCGATGCCGAAAGCCCGTGCAGAGTTTCTCGCCACCGGTTACGCATACACTCATCACCAGCAGGATAAAACTGCCTGCGCGGTGCGCATTGAAGTGGAGGATCTCAGCAAGACGTTGGCGGTCACTGGCGATCGTTACTGGGCGGGTTCACGCCCGACAGCGCCGCAGCCGTTTGAACAGATGCGCCTGGACTGGAGCCGCGCTTACGGCGGCGAGGGTTTTGATGAAAACCCTCACGGCATTGGTGCGGTAGTGGAAAACCACAACGGTACGCCATTTCGCCGATTGCCGAATATCGAAGCGCTGCAACACCGTATTGTGTCACCCCGTGCAAAACCGGAACCGGTGAGTTTTGGCCCGTTGGATCTCCAGTGGCCACGCCGTTTCCGCCGTATGGGCAAAAACTATGACGCGCACTGGCTACAACATGATTTCCCCGGGTTCGCACCGGATATCGACTGGCGGGTGTTTAATGCCGCCAGCCCGGACCAGTGGTGGGAAGAGAGGGACACGCTGCCGCCGCAGGCGAGGTGGCGAATCTGGAATATGCACCCGCAAAAACATCTGCAAGAAGGGACACTGCCGCCGTGGCAGGCTCGCTGTTTTATCCAGCGCCAGCGCGGTGATGAAACCCTGTTTGAAGAGATAGCCCTGCGTGCCACGACAGTGTGGTTCTTTCCGCATCTGGAACAGCTGGTACTGATGTGGCAGGGCAATCAGCGTATCAATGAAGATGATGCCGCCGATGTGCTGCACCTGATGCCTGCGTTGGAAAAAACCGGCGCATCCCGTTCGGTAAACCACTACCGCAAAGTCCTCAATCAGCGTCTGGACAAAGAGAAAGGCGCACTGTTTGCCTTTCGCGAAAAAGACCTGCTACCGGAAGACGTCATTGGGCCGTGGATCGATAGCGATGTGCAGGAAAGTCACAGTCCGATGCGTGACAACCAGAACAACCGGGCATTGCAGCTGCGTGAGCAGCACCGCGCCAGGCTGGAAGCGCAGGGCAGTGATGTCAGCGATTTACTCAGCGCCTTTGAAGAACCTGCGTTGCCTAAACTCGAGGATCTCCCTGAGTTTATTGAAGAGATGGAGCGCAAAGCGCAGGAGATGCAGCAGCAGGCCGAAGCGCGTAAAGCAGAAATGGAGGCGCGCTATCCGGAGGAGGCCGCACTGGATAATCGCCCTCGCGGGCCGGAATCGATGCTACGCATGCAGGAGTTGCTGGCAAAAAATGGCGACCAGCTCAGTGAGAAAAAACTGCTGCAAAGCCGTGAAGCGCTGCACAAACTCTATCTGATGTCGGTTGCGCAACAGCCACCCGCCATCAAACTGACCGGCGATATTGCGTTAATTATCCGTCAGCGTGCTGAGCGCACCATGGCGCAGGGTGGCGATTTTAGCGGTCTGGATCTTACCGGGGCAGATTTTTCCGGCATGGATCTGCGCGGGGCGAATTTCCGCAATGCTCTGCTGGAGTGTGCAACCCTTCGCGGTTGCCAGCTAGATGGCGCAGATTTCACCCAGGCGATGCTGGCGCGTACCGACTTGCAGGGGGCATCACTGCGCGAGTGCTGCTTCGATAAAGCCAGTCTTGCACTGGCGCAATGTCGTGAAACCCAATTCCAGGGTGCGCAATTTGCTGAAACGGAGATGACCGGCGCACTGTTTGACGCCTGCGATTTCAGCCATGCCAGGATAAGCGATCTGTTGCTGCGTGAAGTGGGATTCAGTCAATGCTTGTTCCGGCACGCGCAACTCAATAACTGCGTGTTTATGGAACTGACATTGCCGCAACCGGACTTCAGTGATGCGCAGATGAACAAAACCAGTTTTATTAAATGTGAACTGCACCGCGCGGTTTTCGCTAACGCCCATCTTGATGGCTGTTCGTGGGTTGAGAGCCAGCTGGAGTCCGCATCCTTCGCTGCGGCAACGCTAATAACCTGCGCTGTAGCGTCCGGCGGGACACTTGCCGGTGCCAACTTTAACGGTGCCTATCTCAAGCAGAGTAACCTGCGCCAGGCGGTGCTGCACAACGCCACATTCTCCAGGGCGAGGCTGGATAACAGCGACCTGAGTGAAGCGCAGTGTGAAGCGGCGGATTTCAGCGGCTCAACCCTGACCGGCAGCATGTTTATGCGAACGGATTTCCGTCGTGTGCGCTTTAACGATGCCAATCTGATGGGCGCGATGCTGCAAAAAAGTCGTCTCGAAGGGGCCGATCTCAGCTATGCCAATCTGTTCCGTGCCGATCTCTCGCAATCCATCACCGATCAGCAGACACAATTTCAGGGTGCATATAGTAAGCGGGTGAAAACGCTGCCGAAGCGTGACGGGGAGGTAATATGAGCGCATTAACGGCGGCCGAGCTGCAACAAAAAGTGAAGGGCGGAGAAGCCATTGCAGAGCTTAATCTCGATGGCTGCGATCTGCGGGGATGTGATTTATCGGGTGGGATCTTTCAGGAGGTCTCTTTGCAGGGGGCTAACCTTGCGGGAGCCAATCTGACGGAATCCGTCTTTACCGAGTGTCTGTTTAACCGGGCGGTACTCTGTGAGGCGCAACTACAAGAGACGGTATTCAATCAGTGTGAAATGCAGAACATTGATGTAAATAACTCTGCATTCGTCCGCTGCGTGTTCAACGAATGCGGGCTGGATGGCGGCAATTTTTCTCACTGCACATTTGACACCACCCAGTTTATGCGCAGCCCGCTGGCGAACAGCCTGTTTACCGGAGCGACGTTTGAGCGGTCAACACTGTTTGAAAGCCCGTCTGGCGAGGCAATGCTGAACAACTGCCATCATTTGATGACCACGTTTTACGGTATCGATTTACGGCAGACCGATCTCAGCGGCAGTCAGTTTGAACGGTCCGTGTTTTTCAACTGCGATCAGCGAGGCAAAAACTACACGCAGCAGAAGTTTACCGGTTGCCAGTTTACCGATACGCAACTGGATGGCGCGGACTTTTCCGGTGCCCAACTGACTCAGTGCAACTTTAAAGGCGCATCGCTCAAAGCGGCGCAGCTACGTAATGTTAACGCGACGCAAGCGCTATTTATGGATGCCGATCTGAGCGGCGCTCATGCGCAGTCCAGTCTGTTTGACCAGGCCATTTTTGTTGGCGCGGTGCTTCGACAGGCAAATTTCAAGCAGAGCCGTTTTTTTCAAAGCATCCTGCAAAAGGTGGATGCACAGCAGGCGGATTTTACCCTGTGTGATTTTACCTACAGCGATTTTTCCGGTGCGGATGTGCGTGAGGCGGATTACCGGGGCGCAACGTTTTCCCGTACCCGTTTTCATCGTGCCCGTCAGGACGGCGCGAGTTTTGCCGATCGCAAAGGCATCCTTGAATATGACGAAGAGTTACTGGCGGCGGAGGCCTGGAGCGCCGAACGTCAGAGTAGAATCTACGGAGATAAAGCATGAACAACATCAACCACCAACTGGCAATAGCGGCGATGCCTGCCGGGCAATGTTCTGCGCAGGTCACCCACTGTTTTGACGATGGCAGTCTGATGGTCGAGAGCGAAGGGCGCGGCTGGCATTGCCGCCGGGCGGTTAGTTGTGTGATCGCACCGCAGGCGGGCGATACGGTATTAATTGCGGGTGTGGACAACCAGATGTGGTTGTTGGCCGTATTGGAACGCGCCAACCCGCAATGTGCCGAACTGAATGTGCCGGGGGATCTGCATATCTCCAGCAGTGGCGCATTACGCCTCTGTAGCGAAGCGCTTAATGTCACCGCCAGTACCGGTGATTGCCATATCAGCGAAATGACGTACAGCGGCGAAAAAGTATCGGCATGGGTGACTCTGTCGCGGGTAGTAGGCAAACGCGCAGAATCTGTCTGGCAGACTGTCACGCAGATCAGTCACAACCTTTTTCGCACTACGCGCCAGACCGAGCAGGTACGCGCCGGGCAACTGGACATGAAGGCCGAAGACTATATGCGTATGCATGCGCACAATACGGTGATCACCTCTAAAGCGATCACCAAAGTGGATTCCGAACAGATTCATATGGGGTAAGGAACGATTATGTTTGCAAATTGCCAGCTAATGGGCGTGGATCTCGCTTTTCCTGATGTCTGCCTGACGCCAATGCCTGCGCCGACACCGATCCCCTATCCGGACATTGCGCTCGGACCAACGGCTATTCCCAACGCGCTGAATATCCTGTTTATGGGCATGCCAGCGCATAATATGGCCACCGTCACGCCATTGACCAATGGCGATAACCCCGGCGTAGCTACTGGCGTGGCCTCCGGCACGGTGATGGGGCCGTCCCGCCATCTAACCGGGGCATTTACTGTGCTGCTGAAAGGAACGCCCGCCACGCGGCTGACCAGTGTCAGCCTGCAAAACTCCACCAATGCCATCGGCATGCGCATTGTGCCGAGCCAGTTTAAGGTGCTGATGCTGGCACCGTAGGCGGTTTCAGTGAATACGATGAACCTGTCAATCACATTCACGGCGGTACTGCTGGCGGTGGCCGCCAGCAAATGCTTCGCGCAGCCGCCGCACCCCGATTCTCAACCGTTATGGCGCTTTGCTGAACAGTTGAAGGGGATTATCGGGGCGGCACCGGATTCGCTGAATGGCATCATTAAAACGCCCGTCACGCGGATCAATCCTGATTTTGCCGACCGTTTAACCGCCCGCTCCTTCACGCTGGCGGGGGGACCTGGCATTAACGACATAGAAATTCGCATGGCTTATGGTCACCCTCAGCAGATCGCCATTGTAACTTTTGATGTGGTAAATACGTGTATTGAGGTAAGCGAGGCAAAACGCCAGTTCCCGGGATTAAAACTGATGTGGGTGCCACGCGGTGAGTCAGTCAACGAGACCTTTTCCTGGGTAGCGCCCATTGATAAAAACGGCAACGGTATTGGCCTGGGCTTTGCCCAATCGGAACCCTCATGTTTAAAAAACATTGCTATCCGTGATTTTTCCAGTGAAATGTCTGCTGCAAATCGTCGCGACAGAGAATGACGTTTGCCGGGTGCCACCTCGGTAAAAACGGGTCGCCTCTCAACAGGATGAATACATCTCTGGCTGTCCGGCTGGCGATGAGAGAACCGGTGCGTACACCATGCAGCAAGGTAAATGCGGTTATTCTTTGCGCAGGTAATCTCGTACATAAAGAAAATTCTGGTGAATCAACCTGTAAACTGGCTTAAATAATCACGTATATCAGCAACAGACTTTGAACGGTGGCAGGTTATGACTAAAGGTTTCCTCTTTTCTGTCTCGCTGTTACTGGCAGCGCCCGCCAGTGTGTGGGCGCAAGCGCCGCTGAGTGACAGCGACTTTACCGTACAGCTGAATCAACATCCCGTCGCGCTGGGCCAGGCATGGAATGACGCGCTCAGCGCCTCTTTGGGTGAAACGACCTATGACGGCTTTGTAGGGGAAGTTCCTTTTGGTGATGCCAGTTATAAATTTTACCGTCATAACTTTGATGGCTTTGATATCTACAGTGCCAACCTGTGGTGGGATGATCAGGGGAAAAGCGTCGACAGTTATATCGTCGGGCAGATAACCTTGCACAGTCCTGCCTTGCATACCGCACGTGGGGTGGGGCCTGGCAGCACAAAAGAAGCCATTATCAGTCACTATGGTCCCGGTGAAATAGATAACAGCGATGGAAGTGAATGGATCAGCTATTCCTTTAAAAACAAACACATCGCTTTCTCGCTGGCGGGTGGTAAAGTCGACAGTATCAATATTAACTTTGATGATGACTAATCCCTTGCAGCGTGACATCGCCTGCGTTTGAGGCTGGGTATGCGATCACAGAGCCTTTTCAGGATTTCGTCCCGTTTTCCGACGCGGAAAAAACGACTTGATGGCTGGCAATAAACGCAACGGTGCTGGTGCGGTTTGCCACACCACTAGCCGGTACAAAGCACAGGCGGTTATTGACGGAATGCGGTTTATTGCACGCATAAAAAAACCGGCGGATTTCTCCGCCGGTTACGCTTAACTTACTTCTGGCTGCAGCCAGCACACTGTTTGTTCTGGATCTGCTGGAAGAAGTCATTTCCTTTATCATCCACCAGAATAAACGCCGGGAAATTCTCCACTTCAATCTTCCAGATTGCTTCCATTCCCAGTTCCGGATAGGCAACGCACTCCAGGCTCTTAATGCTCTGCTGCGCCAGAACCGCTGCCGGACCACCAATACTCCCCAGATAGAACCCACCGTGTTTAGCACAGGCATCGGTCACTTGTTGGCTACGGTTGCCTTTTGCCAGCATGATCATGCTCGCGCCATGTGATTGCAGCAGATCCACATAGGAATCCATACGGCCAGCGGTGGTTGGGCCGAGCGAACCCGACGCATAACCTTCCGGTGTTTTCGCCGGGCCTGCGTAATAGATCGGATGATCTTTCACGTATTGCGGCAGCGGTTGGCCATTGTCAATCAGCTCTTTCAGCTTCGCGTGAGCAATATCGCGCGCCACGATAATGGTGCCGTTCAGCGATACGCGCGTAGAAACCGGGAAGGCGGAAAGCTGCGCGAGGATCTCTTTCATCGGCTGATTCAGATTGATTTTCGCCACATTGCCTTCACCCTGCTGACGCAGCGCTTCCGGAATATACTGCCCCGGATTGTGCTCCATCTTCTCAATCCAGATCCCTTCACGGTTGATCTTCGCTTTGATATTACGGTCGGCCGAGCAGGATACGCCCATACCGATTGGGCAGGATGCACCGTGACGCGGCAGGCGGATCACGCGGATATCATGTGCGAAGTATTTACCACCAAACTGCGCGCCCAGGCCCAGGTTCTGTGCTTCCTGCATCAGCTCCTGCTCCAGTTGCACATCACGGAACGCCTGGCCGTGCTCATTACCTTCGGTCGGCAGACCATCGTAATAGCGTGTAGAAGCCAGCTTCACGGTTTTCAGGGTGGATTCCGCCGACGTACCCCCGATAACGAATGCGATATGGTAAGGAGGGCAGGCCGCTGTCCCCAAGGTCCGCATTTTTTCGACCAGATAGTTTTTCAGTTTCGCTGGCGTGATCAGCGCCTTGGTTTCCTGGTACAGGTAGGTTTTGTTCGCGGAACCGCCGCCTTTGGCCACGCACAGGAACTTATACTCGTCGCCATCGACGCTATACAGATCGATCTGTGCAGGCAGGTTGGTGCCGGTATTCACTTCTTTATACATATCCAGCGGGGCGTTCTGCGAGTAACGCAGGTTATCTTCGGTATAGGTGTTATACACGCCGCGCGCCAGAGCGGCTTCATCACCGCCACCGGTCCATACGCGTTGACCTTTCTTACCCATAATGATCGCCGTGCCGGTATCCTGGCAGGTCGGCAGTACGCCTTTCGCAGCGATTTCCGAGTTACGCAGGAACTGCAGGGCAACGTATTTATCGTTTTCGCTGGCTTCCGGATCGTTCAGAATCGCGGCGACTTGTTTCTGGTGCGACGGGCGCAGCAAAAATGATGCGTCGTGAAAGGCCTGTTGCGCCAGCAACGTCAGCGCTTCTGGCTCGACTTTCAGTACTTGCTGGCCGTCAAAGTCGGCAATCGAAACATATTCACGGCTCAGCAGATAATATTCCGTATTGTCTTTCGCCAGCGGGAACGGATCCTGATACACAAAGGGTTTGTTCGACATAGCTCTTTACTCCATAAAATAAAACCGCCGGGAAAGCCCGACGGTTATGAATCAGAACATCATGGAAATCCACGGATAACCAATCAACAGCAGGGCGGCGAGGAAGATGGCGCCAAAGATGGTGCCAAGACGCCAGTAATCTTTGGTCGGCAGATAACCGCTACCGTAATAGATCGGGCTCGGGCCGGTGCCATACGGGGTGATGATGCCCATCACACCGAGTGAGGTACAGAGCACCAGTACCACAACTTCCATATTGATACCCGGGATTGTCGCGGCAATGGTCAGCATGGCCGGCAGCAGCGCCGTGGTGTGTGCGGTGGTGCTGGCAAACAGATAGTGCAGCAGGTAGAACGCCAGCAGCAGGGCGATAGTCGCCATACCCGGAGAGATACCGGCCATCAGCACGCCGCCTTCTTTACCCAGCCAGGCGATAAAGCCCGTGGAAGAGAGGCCGTCAGCCAGTGCTACCAGGGTGGCAAACCAGACAAACGTGTTCCAGGCTGGTTTGTTGCTGGTAATGTCATTCCAGGTCAGTACACCTGTCCACAGCATCAATACCACCACCAGCAAAGCCGCCAGTGCAGGCTCGATAAAGTCAGCGGCAAAGATCCACATCAGCAGTGCGCAGCAAACAAACACCAGCAGCAGGATTTCATTACGGGACAGTTTGCCCAGTTTTTCCAGCTCGCGGCTCGCCCACAGCGGCACTTCATCATTCACTTTCACTTCAGGTGGGTAGAACCAGTAAGCCAGCAGCGGCATGGTCAGAATCAGCAGTACGCCCAACGGCAGGAAGGCGATAAACCAGTTACCCCAGGAGATGCTAATCCCGACGGTGCTTTTCACCAGCGCCAGCGCCAGCAGGTTCGGTGCAAGCGCAGACAGGAACATAGAACTGGTGATACATGCTGCAGTGATGGCAACCCACATCAGATAAGAACCGATGCGGCGTGAGCTCGGATCGTTCGGTTTTGAGCCATACAGCGGCGGCAGGTTAGCGATAATCGGGTAGATGGTCCCGCCGCTACGTGCGGTGTTGGACGGCGTAAATGGTGCCAGCAGCAGGTCGGCGAATGTAATGGCGTAGCCGAGCGTCAGGCTGCGGCGACCCAGATATTTCACCAGGATCAGCGCCAGGCGACGACCAAACTGGGTTTTATCGTAACCGGCGGCGAACATAAAGGCACCGAAGATCAGCCATACGGTGGAGTTACCGAAACCGCTGACCGCCCATTTAAAGGACTGAGAGGCCATTTTGAATTTCGGGTCAGCCAGTTGTTCAGGGCTGAACAGCAGCCACTGGCTACACAGCGCGATAACCACCACGCCGGTCATACCGATGACCGCACCCGGCAGCGGTTCAAAAATCAAACCGACGATCACGCCGACGAAGATAGCGAAGTAGTGCCATGCATACGGCGGAAGGCCTTCCGGCACTGGAACAAACAGCAGGAGCACTGCGACGACTATCGGCAGCGCCATCATTAGCAGGCGGTTTTTATTTCCGTCCTTTGCACTGGCTGCGTTAGCAGATGGTGCGGTGGTTGTTTTCTCTTTCATAATGAGCATCTACGAGTAGTTAAAAATTCGTTGGCGTTGCGGAACAGACTGGCGATTTATTTAGTTACAAAAGTTTCTTTAGTTATTAAACGCCTTTTTTCTTATTCCGGGTTCGTTTACTTAACGCAATTCCTACAGCGATAAATAAAAAATTGTGTGTATTTCTATATTGCTCTTACGCCCAATAATACTCTTGATTGAGATCAAAAAAATGAAAAGGCGAGCTGATTTTTTAATAAGTTGAATACCCCTGTAGAGTTATGGGGTTATTTGGCGAAAATTTCGATAAATGTTAAAAAATGGTGCTGATAATAAATCTCATTTTCGCTATTTTTTCTTTTAACTATATGAAATATATGCTTTTGTATGATAGTAAAAAATCGTTTCATTTATATCGATGGTAATCATGTTGTTACCGGTAATTAATGCCGTGTAAACGTGTTATTTAAAAATGATAATACAGTAGTGGTAGCGCTGTTATTCAGGGTATTAAATAGTTTATTAACTAACGTAATTAATTTGGTAAGTAAAATTCACGGTATATTAAATACACGACATAAGGATTGAAAAACATAACGAAAATAAAATCCGTCACCCTATTAAGATTTTTAATTTTGAGACTTTGGAGTTTTTATATGACCAGTAGCGAACGCATTCTCAGCCCTTTCACACTGCCAAATGGTGCAGAACTGAAAAACCGTTTGTTAATGGCACCAATGACCACCTGCACTGGCTATTTCGACGGTACCGTCAGCAGTGAGCTGGTGGAGTACTATCGGGCCCGTGCCGGTAGCATTGGTACTATTATAGTCGAATGTTGCTTTGTCGATGATCTCGGTCTGGCTTTTCCGGGGGCTATCGGTATTGATAACGACGAGAAAATTGCCGGACTGGCAAAAATCGCCGCCGCAATTAAAGGCGAAGGTTCAAAAGCACTGTTGCAGATTTACCACGGCGGCCGGATGGTGGAGCCGAAGCTGATTGGTGGCCGCACGCCGATTGGCCCAAGCGCTATCGCTGCGCCGCGAGATGGCGCTGCAACGCCGGTTGCCATGACCACCGCGGAAGTAGAAGCGATGGTAGGGAAGTTTGGTGAAGCCGTACGTCGTGCCATCCAGGCAGGCTTTGATGGGGTCGAAATTCACGGTGCCAACACCTATCTGATCCAACAATTCTTCTCGCCAAACTCCAACCAGCGCGATGACGAGTGGGGTGGCAGCCGCGATAACCGCGCGAAGTTCCCACTGGCGGTACTGGATATCACCCACAAGATGGCGCGCCAGTATGCCGACGATGCGTTCATTATCGGTTACCGTTTCTCGCCGGAAGAGTTGGAAGTCCCCGGTATCCGTTTTGATGACACCATGTTCCTGCTGGAAAAACTGGCGGCGCGGGGGGTGGACTACCTTCACTTCTCCGTTGGTGCGGCGCTGCGTCCGTCGATTAACGACACCAGCGACCCGACACCGCTGATCGATAAATATTGCGCGATGCGCTCAGAGGCGTTAGCGCAGGTTCCGGTGATGGGCGTGGGCGGCGTTGTGAACATTGCCGATGCCGTACAGGGGATGGAACACGGTTACGATTTGATTGCCGTAGGCCGTGCGTGCATCGCTTATCCGGACTGGACCGCGCGTATTGCCAGCGGCGAAAATCTGGAACTGTTCATTGACAGCACCCAGCGTGAAGCATTGCAGATCCCGGAACCCCTGTGGCGTTTCTCACTGGTGGAAGCGATGATCCGTGACATGAGCATGGGCGAAGCGAAATTTAAACCAGGTCTGTTTGTCGAAACGGTGCAGGATGACGTTAATGAACTGGTGATCAACGTCAGCCTTGAAACCGATCGTATTGTTGACATTGAACTGGCATCCAGCCCGGTGCAAACCGTCGAGTTCACCAGCAGCTTTGAAGAGATCCGCAGCCGTATTCTGGATGCGAATACACCGCACGTGGATGCCATCTCCGGTGCGACCAGCCAGAGCGAAGCGGTGAAAAAGGCCGTTTCGAAAGCGATGCTCAAATCCAGTAAAGCACGCGTGGCGGAAGAGGGTGGCGAGCCTGCTGGCCCGAAACGCTATGATGTGGTGGTGGTTGGTAGCGGCGGTGCCGGTCTGGCGGCGGCAATCCAGGCACATGATGAAGGTGCCAGTGTGCTGATCGTGGAGAAAATGCCGACCATCGGCGGTAACACTATTAAGGCTTCCGCCGGGATGAATGCTGCAGAAACCCGCTTCCAGCGTGTGAAAGGCATTCAGGACAGCAAAGAGCTGTTCTACCAGGAGAGCCTGAAAGGTGGCGGCAACAAAAACAATCCGGAACTGCTGCATCGCTTTGTCGAGAATGCACCGGAAGCCATCGAATGGCTGGCGCGTCGCGGCATTATGCTGAACGACATCACCACGACTGGCGGCATGAGCATTGACCGTACTCACCGCCCACGCGACGGATCGGCTGTTGGCGGCTATCTGATCAGCGGTCTGGTGCGTAATGTGAACAAACGCGGCATCGATGTGATGCTGGACACCTCCGTCGATGACATTCTGTTCGAGCAGGGCGAAGTCTGTGGCGTGCGTCTGCTGACCGAAGAGCAGGAATCCCTGACCGTTCAGGCGAAAAGCGTGGTTGTCGCCACGGGTGGTTTCAGCGCCAACAGTGCAATGGTGGTGAAATACCGCCCGGACCTGGAAGGTTTTGTGACCACCAACCATAAAGGCGCGACCGGCGGTGGTATTGCGCTGCTGGAACGCATTGGCGCGGGCACCGTGGATATGGGTGAAATTCAGATCCACCCAACGGTTGAGCAAAACACCTCTTATCTGATTTCGGAATCCATTCGTGGCGGCGGTGCTATCCTGGTCAGCCAGCAGGGTAACCGCTTCTTCAATGAGATGTCGACACGTGACAAAGTCTCGGCGGCCATCATCGCGTTACCGGAACATTATGCCTACATTGTGTTTGACGAACATGTCAGAGCGAAAAACAAAGCGGCGGATGAGTATATCGGTCGTGGGTTTGTCACCAGTGCCAGCTCGCCGCGCGAACTGGCGGATAAACTGGGTATGGACCACCATGCGTTTCTCGCGACGCTGGAGCGTTACAACGGTTTTGTTGAAAAACAGCATGATGACGACTTTGGGCGCACTACCGCACTGCGCGCGCCGATCAATGAAGGCCCGTTCCACGCGATCCAAATCGCGCCGGGGGTTCACCACACGATGGGCGGTGTGACCATTAACACCGAGACCGAAGTGCTGAACGCGGCGCAACAGGTTATCCCGGGAGCATACGCGGCGGGTGAAGTGGTTGGCGGTATTCATGGTGGCAACCGCATCGGTGGTAATGCCGTAGCCGATATCATTATCTTCGGCACCCTGGCAGGTCATCAGGCGGCACTCCGCGCAAAACGTAGTTAACAATCGTGCTACACTTCAGGCCTGCATTTTTGCAGGCCTGACAAGCAAAACGCCATCAGGCCGTTCTCAGGGAGCATGCGATGTCTGATAACCGCGTCTGGAGCTACTCCACCGTTCTGATGGGGTCGCCTGTCCTGCTGAAACTCTTTTCCCATGACGAAGCCCTCGCATCACGCGTGTTTTCGCTCATCAAAAAATACGAAGATCTTTTCACCGTTAACCGTGCGCAGTCACAGGTCATGGAGATTAACCATGCCGCGGGGCAACAACCGGTTGTCGTCAGCCGCCCGGTCTATGAACTGATTAAATGCGCCAAAGCCGCCAGCATGGTGCGTGATAGCGCGTTTAATCTTGCGATTGGACCGCTGGTCAAACTGTGGCGCATTGGATTTAAAGGTGACAGCGTTCCAGGCGCGCAGGACATTGCCGCGCGCTTGCGCATTACCCGGCCGCAGGATGTTGTGCTGGATGATGCGGCGCATTCCGTGTTTCTGACACAGCCTGGCATGGAGATAGACCTGGGCGCCATCGCCAAAGGGTTTATTGCCGATCGGGTACGGGATTACCTGCATCAGCAGGGCGTCAGCGACGGGTTGATTAACCTCGGCGGTAATGTGCAAACGCTGGGCAATCCGCAAGGGCAGTGGACCATCGGGGTGAAAAAACCCTTTGCCGACGCAGATGCGCTGGTGGGGTCGATTGAGGTGGCGAACAAATCGGTGGTGACATCCGGCACCTATGAACGCTATTTCGAGCAGGACGGTAAACGCTGGCACCATATTCTCGATCCGCGCAGCGGTTATCCGCTGGATAACGAACTCGACAGTGTCACCATTATTTCCGCCGATTCGTTAGATGGCGATATCTGGACAACGCTGATTTTTGGCCTTGGGGTAGAGAAAGGGTGTGCCGCACTGCGTCAGCATGAGGATATTGAAGCGATCTTTGTTACCAAAAACCGCGACATTATCCTCTCTTCACAACGCCAGTTCCGCTTTACGCAGTGCGACGACAGCTACCGTCTTATTGACTGTACTGTTTAAGCAGACTGTACTGCTCGGCAATCAGCTGGTAACGGTAAACCGGGCGTCCCGTTGCGCCATAGTGAATGGTGGTATAGAGAATATTAATTTGCGCCAGCCAGATAAGGTATTTACGGCAGGAGACGCGTGAGATATTCACCGCGGCGGCCAGTTCATCGGTGGAGAACTCAATGCCAGGATGGGCGTCGATCCACTGACAAATGGTGCGCAGCGTCTGTGCGGTAAGCCCTTTTGGCAATTTACGGGTATCGGCCACTTCCGGCGCACCGCCGTGCAGCAAACGGTCAACATCCGATTGCTCATAATAGGGTTGTGAATCCATCTGTTTGCGCTTCTCCCGCCATGAGGTCAGCGCCTCTTCAAAACGCGGGAACTGGAAAGGCTTGATCAGATAATCCACCACGCCATAGTGCAGCGAGGTCTGAATGGTGTTGGCATCGGCGGCAGAGGTGATCATGATCACGTCGATAGCGCGGCCGGAAGCGCGAATAATTGGCAGCAGATCGAGACCGCTATCCTGTTGCATATACACATCCAGCAACACCAGATCGATGCCGCGCAGCGGATCGTTAATTATCTCCCCGGCCTGCTGTAGCGTGGATGCCGTGCCGCAGCACTGAAAACCGGGTATCTGCGCCACATACATGCGGTTCAGCTCGGCTACCATGGCATCATCATCAACAATTAATACATTTATCACGCGGTCTTCCTTTCACTATCCCAGGGGAGATGGACAAAAAATTGAGTAAACACGCCGGGTTCAGACTCAACGGTAATCGTGCCGCCAAGTTCGGTGAGTTGTTGGCTGGCCAGAAACAGCCCCACACCCCGGTTATCGCCTTTGGTGGAGAATCCTTTACGGAAAATCGCCTCGATGTGATCCGGTTCAATGCCCGGGCCATCATCACTGACTTCTCCAATCAGCCAGCCATCCTGATAATGCAGCAGCAGGCTCACTTCGCCTTCCACCTGATTGCTCATCGCATCCAGCGCGTTCTCAATAAGATTCCCCAACACGGTGACCAGGACGGTGACCTGTTTCGCATTGGGGTTTTCCGGCACCAGGCTCTCGTCCGCCAGCGTCAGCGTAAAGCCGCGCTCCTTCGCCCGGTTGATTTTACCTAACAGAAAACCGGCGACGACCGGCGATTTGATCCGGTGCTGGATAGCGCCGATATCTGTTTGGTAATTCTGCGCGGTTTGCAGCACGTAACCTTCAAGCTTGTCATAGCTTTTCATATTCAGCAGGCCAAGGATCACGTGCAGTTTATTCATAAACTCGTGGGATGTGGTGCGCAGCGCATCAACGTAGTTGACCATCCCATCCAGCCGCTGCATCAGCTGGCTCACTTCTGTCTTATCACGGAAGGTGCTGATAGCGCCAATTACCGCGCCCTGGCTACGTACCGGCACAGTATTGCACAACAGCAACAGCCCATTATGCCCCAGCTCTCTGTCTTGCAGCGCGTTACCGGTTGTTAACACCGTTAGCAGCTCATCCATCAGCGGCCCGTGGCTGGTTTCCCCGCTGGGGTTATTGGTGAGCAGCATTTGCCGCGCAGCGTGATTAAGCAGGGTGACACGACCATCTGCATCGACGGCGATCACTCCCTCTTTTAACGACTGTAACATCGCCTGGCGTTGTTTAAACTGCGCCGAAATCTCGTACGGCTCCAGTCCCAACAAAATCCGCTTCAGCACGCGCACCAATTGCCAGGTGCCGAGTGTGCCCATGAGCGCACTGAACAACAGTGTCCACATCACCGCCCAGCGGCTACGGCTGACCTGTTCATCAACCTTACTCAATGAAATCCCGATCGACACCACGCCGATTTGCCGGTGATTGTCATCATAGACCGGCGTGAACACGCGCAATGCCGGGGCCAGCACCCCCCGGTTGACCGCCACATTTTCATTACCATTGAGCGCGGGTTCCAGATCATTGCCAATAAAATGCTGCCCAATGATCGCCGCATTCGGGTGTGAATAGCGGATACCCTGCATATCGGTCACCACCGCAAACAGCAAATCGTTGCGGGTGGTGATTGCCTGTGCCAGCGGCTGGATCACGTTGCTATTAGGGGGCAAACGCAGACCGCGTTTTACCTCTGGCGCATCGGCGAGCGTGCGGGCAACCGCCAGCGCCGTCTCTTTGACGCCGTCACGCGTCGCGTTGCTGATTTGCCAGAACCACAGGGCAAACGCCAGCAGCAATACCGAGCCGATAACACTGCACACCATCAGTGTGACCGTGGTGCTGAGCTTCATGGGCCGTTTACGGGGTCTCACTGCGGTGGACGTCACATCGTTCATAACAAATCCGATTATTAACAACAAGGTATCTATTATCGCCGATGGGGGGCAAATCATAAAGCGATGTAAAAAAATGAAAACTTACAAAAGGTAGTGTGAAGCGTGACCCCATTCTCAGGTCCGGCATATAAATAACCTTATAGTGAGTGTGGAACCATTGAGAAGGAGCAGTCTATGAGCAGTAAGCCAAACGGTTCGATGAAGGAACGCCGCCACGCCGACAGCACGAATATTGACCGTCTCGCCACCAACGACATGCTGGCGCTCATCAATCAACAGGATAAGCAGGTTGCCGATGCCATTACGGCCTGTTTACCGGATATCGCCCGGCTGGTGGACAGTGCCAGTGCCGTCGCCAATCGCGGCGGTAGGGTGATCTGCATCGGTGCGGGTGCTTCAGGGCTGGCGGCAGTCCAGTTTGCCAGTGGTTTTGCCCAGGACAACACTCACCCGCTGGTAGGGATGATGGCCGGCGGCGCGAATGCTACCGTGGCGGCGCAGGAGGTGGCAGCCAGCAACTATGAACGCGGCGCGCACGATCTTCAGCAATTGCGTTTCTCCGCCAACGACATGCTGATTGCGCTGTCGGCGAGTGGTAAAACGCCGTGGACGTGGGGCGCACTGCGTTACGCCTGGTCAATGGGCGCACGTGTGGCGCTGGTATGCCGGGGGCATGATAGCGAAGCCGCACAGCTTGCCGATATCGTGCTGGCACCGGAGATTGGCGCAGAAGTGGTGAGCGGGTTCTCGGAACCGAAAGCCCGCCTTGCGCAACAGCAAATCCTTAACATGCTCGCCACCGGGCTTGCCATTCGTACCGGGCGGGTTTACAGCAATTTGCGCGTGGATGTACAGGCCAGTAACGTGCACTGGGCTGAGCGGCAAATTGCGATTGTTATGGCGGCAACAGAGTGCACCCGCGAGCAGGCGAAAAGTGCGCTGGAAGCAAGCCATCATCACTGTCGGACTGCCATTTTAATGTTGCTTACCGGGCTTCCCGCCGGGCAGGCACAGGCAATCCTGGCTGAAAATCACGATCAGTTGCGTATTGCGCTGCAGGAGGCAACGCTGCAACACGCTGATTCAGAATAACGCCTCACCGCCGGATAGCCTTGTGCTTATCCGGCGGAATAATACCACCCGCCGCGACGCCTTCCCGTTTTATTTATTTCTGCCCGACGCGTAATATTTCCGTTAAGTTAATGCAATGCGAAGAAATTAATTCCACACAAAATGAAGATGCTCTTTTTTTAATTAAAAAAAGTAACCCGCTATTTATTGCAGCATTTAGCGCAATTGTGAATGGTATTTTAAAATAACGTAAAAGTGCGTTAATATATGTCCACACGAAATTTACTCGCTATGTAACGATATAATTATGCCTGCAATGAAGAAGACAACTATTTCGCTGACCGCGGTAGCGTTGCTGGTCGCTTCGATGACTAACGCGTACGCGGAAGAGACACAAAAAACCGATTTTCTGCTGATTGGCGGCGGCATTATGAGCGCCTCACTGGGTACCTGGTTGCAGGCGCTGCAGCCAGACTGGAAGCAGGTGATGGTGGAAAAACTGGATGGGGTGGCGCTGGAGTCCTCCAACGGCTGGAATAATGCCGGCACCGGTCACTCTGCTAATATGGAACTGAATTACACACCGGAGCGTCCCGACGGTTCTATTGATGTCAGCAAAGCGCTCGAAATTAACGAGCAGTTTATGATCTCCCGCCAGTTCTGGACAGCGCAGGTTAAGCGCGGCGTTCTCAATAATCCGCACTCGTTTATTAATTCAACCCCGCATATGAGTTTTGTCTGGGGCGATAATGTGAATTATCTGGCAAAGCGTTATGCCGCATTGCAGCAGACCACGTTATTCCAGGGGATGAAATTCTCCACCGACCATCAGCAAATTAAACAATGGGCACCGCTGGTAATGGAAGGGCGCGACCCGCAGCAGAAAGTTGCCGCGACCTGGACGCCCGTCGGTACCGACGTCAACTACGGTGAAATTACCCGCCAGTTAGTGGGTAGCCTGAAAAAGAGCAGCAACTTCACCCTGCAAACCTCATCGGAAGTGACCGATTTTAAACGCAATGCCGATAACTCCTGGCATGTGACGATTAAAGATGTTAACAACGGCAACGAACACGCCATTGATGCGAAATATGTCTTTATTGGCGCGGGCGGCGGTGCGTTGAAACTGCTGCAAAAAACCGGCATCCCGGAAGCTGACAACTATGCAGGCTTCCCGGTTGGCGGTTCCTTCCTGATGACGGAAAACCCGGCGATCACCAGCCAGCATCAGCAGAAAGTGTATGGCCAGGCTTCCGTGGGTGCGCCGCCGATGTCCGTTCCGCACATTGATGCCCGCTTTATTGATGGCAAACGTGTCGTGTTGTTTGGGCCGTTCGCCACCTTCTCGACCAAGTTCCTGAAAAACGGCTCATTCTTCGACCTGCTGAGCACCACCACCACCAGCAATTTTATGCCGATGACCCATGTGGGGCTGGATAACTTTGATCTGGTGAAATACCTGGTGAGCCAGGTCATGCTGAGTGATGACGACCGTTTCGAGGCGCTGAAAGAGTACTACCCGAATGCGCGTAAAGAGGACTGGAAATTGATCCAGGCGGGACAGCGTGTACAAATCATCAAGAAAGATGAAGACAAAGGCGGGGTGCTGAAACTGGGCACAGAAGTGGTGGTCGATCAGCAAAAAACCATTTCCGCCTTGCTGGGGGCGTCGCCAGGTGCATCCACTGCCGCACCGATCACGCTGAATGTGATCAAGAAAATGTTCCCGGAGCAGTTTGCCTCGCCGCAGTGGCAAAGCAAAATCCACGAAATCGTACCGAGCTATGGCCAGGAGATGAACGGTAATGTGGCGCTGACCCAGAAGGTCTGGGATGACACCGCCGCGACGTTACAGCTCGCCAAACCGCCGGTGATCCAGATGAATACCCAGGGTGCTGCGCCTGCTCCGGCAGAGCAGAAACCTGCCAGCGCGCCACAGCACGATATGGCGCTGTAAATGAAAAAAGCCTCTGTTCGCAGAGGCTTTTTTTTGCGTTGCTATTTCCCGCGTTTGGGGCCGACAGAAAATGTCCGGTAATTACTGCTGCGCACCGGTTTTTTTCAGCTCAATACGTTTGATGGGGCCGACAATCACCACAAAACTGAAAATCGCAATCAGGGCATGGACGGCCACGAACACCAGCGCCCACTCAAAATGTCCGGTCGCTTTGACAATATAGCCAATCACGACTGGCGAAATGATCCCTGCGCAGTTGCCGCAGAGGTTAAAGAATCCGCCAGCCACACCCGCCATCTCTTTCGGCGCGGTATCCGACATAACCGCCCAGCCCAGCGCGCCAATCCCTTTCCCAAGGAATGCCAGCGACATAAAGAACACCACCAGGTAAATCGAGTCCACGTAGTTACAAAACACCATGACCATCGACAGCAGCATGCCAAGGACAATCGGGGTTTTACGGGCAATCGACAGCGACTGGGTGAGACGCAGAATGCGATCCGAAATGACGCCGCCCAGTAACCCGCCAAGGAAGCCACATATCGCCGGGATGGCGGCAATAAATCCCACCGTCTTGATATCGAGCCCTTTTTCCATCGCCAGATAGAGCGGGAACCAGGTGATAAAGAAAAACGTCAACACGTTTATGCAGTACTGACCGAGATAGACACCCAGCAGCATACGGTTGGTGATCAGCTGCTTAAACGCGCCAAAATCCACTGCCGGGCCACTCTTCACTTTGCGCTGATCCATATCCACCAGCGCGCCGCCCTGGCGGATATAGTCGAGCTCTTCGCTGTTTACCGCAGGGTGATTTAACGGGTTATGCACCACTTTGGCCGCCGCGAAGGTGATCACAATGCCCAACGTACCCATAAAGATAAAGATTGATTGCCAGCCGTAATTCAGTGTCAGCCAGCCCATGATGGGGGCAAAAATGGCGGTGGCGAAATATTGTGCAGAGTTAAAAATGGCCGCGGCGGTCGCGCGCTCTTTTGACGGGAACCAGGCGGCGACAAAACGGCTGTTGCCCGGCATTACCGGCGCTTCAAACAGGCCAACCAGGAACAGCAGAATGGTGAAGCAGATAATGGCGCCGAAGCCATGGAAGATCTCCACGCAGCCTTGCAGCAGGGTGAAGACTGACCACATGCACAAGCCACAGAGGTAGACTTTTTTCGACCCAAAACGGTCCAGCAGCCAGCCGCCAGGAATTTGCGCCAGGCAGTACGCCCAGGCGAAGGCGGAGAAGACCCAGCCCATTTGTCCGGGGTTAATGCCTAACGCGGCGGACATATCTTTGCCAGCAATCGCCAGCGTCGAACGATCCCCCACGCTTACCGCGGTAATAATGAAGAGAATAATAACGATATGCCACCGGACATTCGTTTTTTTGGCGTGCGCAACACCCTCAAGATTATTAACCTGACTCATATGAAACCACCTTAAATTTAAATGAAATCCAAAAATGCCAATAATGGATTCATTTCATTTCGGTGTTACTGAAGTGAATACATTATTAACATCACGGAAACGTGATCTGCTTTTATTTAATGTGGCGGTGAAATCGAATGGATTGTCCAGTTCATGATGACGTGGGTAAACGATAGGATTAACGCCATAGCGGGGCAATGTGCATTTGCATAACAAAGCGATTTCTTTTTTCATTTCTTTACGTTATGCGAAATGTAGTTTGAAGTTGATCACAAAAAAGCACTTGAGAAAGGATTTTTTCAGGGGGATTGGCCCGTCCTCTTTTTCAGCAGATTGTTTCTATTCCTGGCGTACAAAAAACGCTTTCGCACTGGGGATTGCGGTCTGGTGTTTATTCTCTTCCATAAATGAAAAATGCGACCCGCGTGGTCGCATTTTCTGATGGATATGAGTGTGTCAGCCCGCCTGGCGTTTTTCCAGCCGCCGGTAAAGTGTGCTGCGTGAAATGCCCAGTTTTTTGGCGGCGAGACTCATATTCCCTTGCGCTTCAGCAATCGCGCTCTGCTCATCCACCTGCGCCACAACAGGCTCAGGTGGCCGGGCAAGCGGCATTTCACCCGGCAGATCGGCCAGCGTGATGCGATCGCCATCTTCTGCCAGTGCCATTAACACGCGTAACTGACTGAGTAGCTGGCGCACATTGCCGGGCCAGGGGCGGCGGGCAAGGGCGCTGACGACCTCATCACTCAGCGTCAGGTCGCGGCAAGGCGCGCCCAGTTCATGCCACAATTTGTGGATAAAGCGCTCGAGCTGTGGCCATTCGCGCAGCGGGGGAATGCGCACATGAAATTCCTGAATGCGATACAGCAAATCCTCGCGAAACAGCCCTGCCTGTACCCGCGTGGTTAAATCCTGGTGGGTGGCGCAAATCAGGGCAAAATTCACGTTCCAGGTACTGTTTGCGCCAAGCGGAGTCACTTTTTTCTCCTGCAACACCCGTAACAACCGGGTTTGTAGTGCCAGCGGCATATCGCCTATTTCATCAAGAAACAGCACGCCGCCATCGGCTTCACGACATTTACCGATATAACCTTTCGGACTGGCACCGGTAAATGCGCCAGGGACATAACCAAACAGTTCGGATTCGATCAGGTGTTCCGGCAATGCAGCGCAGTTAATGGCGACAAAGTTGCCGTTACGCCACTGGCTACGGGTGTAGAGCTCGCGCGCCAGATACTCTTTGCCACAACCAGTTTCGCCTGTCACACACAGTGCGATACCCGCGTTGACGATACGCAGCGCTTTCTCTTTTTCGACGGCCAGCCCATCCTGCGGTTGCGTCGTACCGCGCCCGCTGTAACGGCGGGCTGGCAAGGTTTGTCGGGTGTAATAGCGCCGGTGATTACTGGCATCCTGGATGCTCTCACCCGCGCGCACATCGATGCCGGGGAACAACGTGTCAATATTCAGCACGCCAAAGTGCCCACAAGTCAGGGAGAACTCATCCATTGCCAGTTTGTTCGCGCCGAGCAGCGTGGTGTCTTCAAAAATCAGTAGCAGTTCGCGGGCGCTACCGAGCACCGCCTGGTCATGATGCAGACTGAGCAGCCAGCGATTCGCACCCAACGCGCTCATGGTCCACGCATGTTCTATCTCACATACTGCACGACGGATAAGCGCCGCCGCATCGCGCCGCGGGGCCAGCGCCGGGGTCGACAGATCCAGCACACCGGCAATGTGCCCGTCCGGGCGAAAAACCGGTGCAGCAGAGCAGAACAACCCGGCGTTGCGGTTAAGGTAATGCTCGCCGCCGGAGACTTCGCAGTGTTGCTGCAACGCCAGCGCTGTGCCTATCGCATTCGTACCGCGTGCATGCTCTCCCCACAGATTGCCCGGCGAAAGCGCGTAGCGTTGGGCTTTATGCAGAAAATCGTTGTTGCCGTGGGTTTCCAGCACCAGGCCGGTGGCATCGGACATCACCATTATCGAGGGATGACTCGAAAGCTCCGTCGCCAGACGCGACAGCATCGGCGTAACAAGATGTTTTACCCAACTGTTTTCCGCTCGCGCATCTTTTAACTGGGTACTGGCGACCCACGGCTGGGCGTCATCATCGCGGGTCAGTCCGTAACTGAGACTGCGTTGCCAGGAGTCTTCAAGCTGACAGGGTAGCCCGACAGGGGATTGAGCGGGGGCTAAAAACCGTGCGCGTTGCGGCATGTGACTCTCCGGCGGTTAGGGTGTTGCATTTATATAGCACAAAGGTGTCGCGCTTGTAGCGATGTGCAACACACTTCCTGGAGAGAATCCCGGGGCTCTGTATCAAAATGATACAGCGCGAACTTCCCAGACATTCCTAATAGATTGATTTGAAAGCAAAAAACGGATTTTTAATCCATGGGTACGATACTGGCATAAGAACTGCTTATGTTCCCCTGTCCGCATGTGAGCGAGACGCCTCACCTGTACCGATAATAAAAGAGGAACATCTTATGAAATACGCTCATCCTGGCCACGCCGGCGCGAAAGTCTCTTTTAAACAACGTTATGGAAACTACATTGGCGGTAAGTTTGTTGATCCGGTGGAAGAGCGCTGGTTCACCAATACCTCACCAGTGACCGGAGAGGTAATCGCTGAGTTTCCACGTTCTGATGCAGCGGATATCGAAAAGGCTCTGGACGCAGCGCATGCTGCCGCCGACGCCTGGGGAAAAACAAGCGTGCAGGATCGTGCCAATGTGCTGCTGGCCATTGCCGACCGCATTGAAGCCAATCTGGAAATGTTGGCCTTAACCGAAACCTGGGACAACGGTAAACCGATCCGCGAAACCCTCGGGGCGGATCTGCCACTGGCGGTTGACCACTTCCGCTATTTCGCGGGCTGTATTCGTGCACAGGAGGGGACAGCGGCGGAGATCGACAGTAATACCGTCGCTTACCATATTTATGAGCCACTGGGTGTCGTGGGGCAGATTATTCCGTGGAACTTCCCGCTGCTGATGGCGGCCTGGAAACTGGCTCCGGCGCTGGCGGCGGGGAACTGCGTGGTGTTAAAACCGGCGGAACAAACGCCGCTGGGGATCTGCGTACTGATGGAGTTGATTGGCGATCTCCTGCCTGCTGGCGTACTCAATGTGGTGCACGGCTTTGGTACGGAAGCCGGTGAACCGCTGGCGCGCAGCAAACGTATTGAGAAAATCGCGTTTACTGGCTCCACGCCTATCGGGCGGCATATTCTCTCCTGCGCAGCGGAAAACATTATCCCCAGCACCGTCGAACTCGGCGGCAAATCGCCAAACATCTACTTTGAAGATGTCATGAACGGTGATGAAGGCTTTATCGATAAAGCCGTGGAAGGTGTGGTGCTGGGCTTCTTTAACCAGGGCGAAGTCTGTACCTGCCCATCGCGTGTGCTGGTGCAGGAGTCCATCTATCCGCAGTTCGTTGAAAAAGTCATTGCCCGCATGGCCAACATCCGCAAAGGCGACCCCTTTGACACCGACACGATGATCGGCGCGCAGGCCTCGCAGGAGCAGTACGACAAGATCCTCTCGTATATCTCTATCGCCCGCGATGAAGGCGGCGAAATCATTACCGGTGGCGCGCATGTGGAGCATGGCGGCGGGTTGCAAAACGGTTTCTATATCCAACCGACGTTGATCAAAGGCCATAACGGCATGCGCTGCTTCCAGGAAGAGATTTTTGGCCCCGTGCTCGGGATCACCACGTTTAAAGATGAAGCCGAAGCGTTGCGTATTGCCAACGATACCGAATTCGGTCTGGGGGCCGGTGTGTGGACACTGGATATCAATCGCGCCTGGCGTATGGGACGCGGCATTAAAGCGGGACGTGTCTGGACCAACTGTTACCACCTCTACCCGGCGCATGCCGCGTTTGGGGGGTATAAAAACTCAGGGGTCGGCCGCGAAACGCACAAGCTGGCGCTGAGCCACTATCAGCAGATCAAAAACCTGCTGGTGAGCTACAGCGGTTCACCGCTGGGACTGTATTGATAAACCACATCAGGATGAGGTGATGACATGCAACTGAAAACCATGAAAGCGGCGGTGGTCAAAGCGTTTGGTCAACCGCTGGTGATTGAAGAAGTGATGGTGCCTGGCGTTGAGCCAGGCAAAATCCTCGTGAAAATTGAAGCCACGGGGGTGTGCCATACGGATCTGCATGCCGCAGACGGTGACTGGCCAATCAAACCCAACCCGCCGTTTATTCCCGGTCATGAAGGGGTGGGCCGTGTTGTGGCGGTCGGGCCAGGGGTGAAGCATGTAAAAGAGGGCGATCGCGTTGGGGTGCCGTGGCTCTACTCCGCCTGCGGTCATTGTGAGCACTGCCTGGGCGGGTGGGAAACCCTCTGCCATTCTCAGCAAAACGCGGGTTACTCGGTCAACGGTACTTTTGCGGAATATTGCCTTGCGGATGCCAGCTACGTCGGCATCCTGCCGGACAATGTGGAGTATCACAGCATTGCGCCGATCCTCTGTGCGGGCGTGACGGTCTACAAAGGTTTGAAAATGACCGAAGCCCGGGCGGGTGAGTGGGTGGTGGTCTCGGGCATTGGCGGGCTGGGTCACCTGGCGATTCAGTATGCGGTGGCGATGGGTATGAACGTCGCGGCAGTGGACATCGATGACGATAAGCTGGCGTTTGCCCGCCGTCTGGGCGCATCGGTGGTGGTCAATGCGCGGCAGGAAGATCCCGGCACGCGTTTCCACACCGAGTTTGGCGGCGCGCATGGTGTGCTGGTCACCGCGGTTTCGCCGAAGGCATTTGAACAGGCGACAACCATGATGCGTCGCGGCGGCACAATGGTGCTGAACGGATTGCCACCGGGCAAATTCGATCTCTCTATCTTTGATATGGTGCTGGATGGCATTACCGTTCGCGGCTCGATTGTCGGAACGCGCAAAGATTTGCAAGAGGCGCTGGATTTCGCCGGGCGGAATAAAGTGCATGCGGAAATTGCCGTTGAGCCGCTGGAGAACATCAACAGCATTTTTGAACGTATGCGCGCCGGGAAAATCACCGGGCGTATTGTTGTCGATATGTCGAAATAACCGCCTGATAAAACGGGGCACAATGCCCCGTTTTTTTCATTCAGCGTAACGCATCCGCAAACGCCGCAAGCTGGCGGTTAAAGCGCTGCGGTTCCTCCACAAACGGGGCATGCCCGGAATCCGCATACAGTGTCGCTGCGATCGTTGGATTGACGCTACGCGCCCGCGCCAGTGATGTTTGCGGGTTGACCAGCCGATCTTTCGCACCGTAGATAAACTGCACCGGGACGGTGGCTTTTCCCAGCCCGCGCTCAAGATCGACATGCATTGAAGGCACGGCACGCTGCATCTCCCAGGATGCCAGTGCGGCGTTTGCCAGCAAGCGTTGAAAGGTCACCTCGTCCGGCTGCTGGTGGAAACAGAGTCGCAGAAATGCCCGTTCGCCATCAAGGTGGGTACGCAAATCAGGCGAGATCATCGCGGCATACACCTGCGGGTGTGGTGGGATCTGTTCCGGTGCCAGTTCCACGACGCCATCTACGTACAGCGCTCCGCCAATGTGGCTATCGCCAAACGTGGCCAGATAGTGGCTGATAACCGCACCACCGAGCGACCAGCCGACCAGCATCGGGCGTTGCGCAGCGCTCCCCTCTATCACCGTGGCGACATCATCTGCCCAACGTCGGCCTTCACTGTAAGCGGTAGATTGCATGGGTTTTGCCGAGAGCCCGTGGCCGCGTAAATCAAAACTGATTAAGCGGAAGCGCTGTAGCTGCGGATCCCGCCACTGTTTTTCCCAGTTAAGATGACTGCCCAGCAGGCCATGAATAAAAATGATCGGCTGCCCTTGCGGGTTGCCGGTTTCCTGCACTGCCAGTGTGACGCCATCCGGGGCGGTGACGGTGTACTGTTTTTCGCTGGCAAACAGCGAAACGGATACGAAAAGCAGTACGGTGCACATAGAACGGTAAACGGATAACAGCATAAATTGTTCCTCCTCGTGGGTGTTCGCGGCTATCCTCAACCCTGACACTGGTGTCAGAGTCAAGCGGTAACGAAGGAGAAGGTGAGATGCTATCCATTGGCGATGTCGCCCGGCAAACGGGCGTCAGCGTACGTTCCATCCGTCATTATGATCGGCACGGGTTGTTGTGCTCCACGCGTGCCTGTAATGGCTATCGCTACTTTCCGCCTCAGGCGGTGGAGCAGGTGCGCCAGATCCAGCAACTGATTGCCACCGGCTTCAGCCTTGCTGAAATTGCGACGTTTCCGGCCTGTATGCGTAACGTTGAAGGGGCGGCGTTCTGCCCGCAAACCCGTGCACTACAGCGCAAGCGCTTAGCGGCCATTGAAACGCAAATCGCGGCGCTTGAGCGTCGTCGTGTCCAATTGATGGCAGCGCTGGCTGACGAGCAATAAAAAACGACGCCCTTGGGCGTCGTTCCGTTCAGTCAGGGTAAGCAGAGACGATCACAAACCGCGTTTTGCCATTACCTGCGCCAGTTCAACCAGGCGGTTGGAGAAGCCCCACTCGTTATCGTACCAGGCAAGGATTTTCACCAGATTGCCGCCGATCACCAGTGTCGATAAGCCATCAATGATGGAGGAGCGCGGGTCGCCCTGGTAATCGCTGGAGACCAGCGGCTCGTCGCTGTAACCCAGAATGCCTTTCAGCGGCCCGGCTTCTGCCGCGTTGCGGAAAGCGGCATTCACCTCATCGACGGTCACGTCGCGTTTGAGGGTCACGGTCAGGTCAACAATGGAGACCACGGGTACCGGAACACGCAATGAATAACCGGTCAGACGCCCCTCCAGTGCCGGGATCACTTTACCCAGCGCCTTCGCCGCGCCGCTGGAGTACGGCACGATAGACAACGCGGCCGCCCGCGCGCCACGCAGATCTTTTTCCGGCTGGTCGTGCAGCGCCTGGCTGTTGGTATAGGCATGGGTGGTATTCATTAACCCGTGCTCAATACCGAAGGTCTGGTGCAGCACCTGCGCCGCCGGAGCAAGGCCGTTAGTGGTGCAGCTGCCATTACTGACCACAAAATGGCGCTGCGGATCATACTGCTCATCGTTGACACCTAACACGATGGTCAAATCATCGTTTTTACCCGGCGCGGAGATAATGACGCGTTTCGCGCCGCCGTGCGTGATGTGGACGGCCGCTTTTTCACGGTCGGTAAAGAAGCCGGTTGCTTCAATCACAATATCCACGCCTGCGTCGCGCCACGGAATATTTGCCGGATCGCGCTCGCTGAAGACGCGTACTGCTTTTCCGTCGACCCATAATTGCCCCTCGCCAGCGTCCACCGGCACGGGCAGGGTACCCAGCAGCGAATCGTGTTTCAGTAAATGCGCCAGGGTTTTACTGTCGGTCAGATCGTTGATGGCCACAATATCCACCTCTGCGTTGCCCAGCGCTGCGCGCAACACATTACGCCCGATCCTGCCAAAACCATTAATGCCGACCTTTACCATGATTGACTCCTTCTTATGCGGTATCTGCGTTTACTGTAGGTCGGCGTTGATTTGGCGTAAACGACAAAAAAGGATCACTTTACGCCAGATTGCGGCTGTGGAAGCGCTGGCGATATTCGCCGGGCGTCAGGTGAAGCTGGCGCTCAAAAATGCGTCGCAGATTAATACTGCTGCCAAAACCGCTGGCTTCGGCCACGCGTTCCAGCGTATCGCGGGTCTGCTCCAGGCGGTTGCGTGCCTCGGCCAGGCGCGCTTCGGCAACATAGCGCGCAGGCGGCGCGCCGGTTTCACGGGTGAAAACGCGGGTGAAATTGCGCGGGCTCATTGCCACGCGTGCAGCCAGTTTCTCCACGGATAAATCCCCGGCCAGATTGGCGAGGATCCAGGTTTGCAGCTCACTGATAGGCCCGCTGCTGTTGGCCGGTTGCAGATGAAAACGGCTGAACTGCAACTGCCCTCCGGGGCGATGCAGGTACATCACCAGATCCTGTGCCACATCACGGGCGAGCGTAAAACCATAGTCGTCCTCCACCAGCGCCAGCGTCAGATCAAAACCGGAACTGACACCGCCGGACGTCCATACCGGGCCGTCCTGAATATAGAGCGGGCCGTGTTCTACCTGGACGTGGGGGAAGCGTGCTTGCAGGGTGTCCAGCAGCCGCCAGTGGCTGGTGGCACGACGCCCGTCGAGCAACCCTGCTTGCGCCAACAGCATGGCGCCGCCGCAGATGGAAACTACCCGCCGGGCATGAGGGGCGGCAAGCCGCAACCAGTCTACTACCGCAGTGCCTTCTTCTTCATCCACACCGCGGCCGGTGATCATGATGGTATCCCGGGGTTCGCGGGGATCAAGTTGCGGAAGTCGGTAGTCGGCCAGCAGATTTAACCCGGACTGACCATGAATAACCTGGTGGGGTTGTGTGGTGGCGAGAGTGATTTGATAGCGTGGCTGAGACGTGCCGTCCGTATGCAGTCGGTTGGCTTGCATCAGAATATCGGCAACACCTGCGGCTTCGAATAGCATGCCGCCATCAGGGACAATAATCAGGAATGTTTTCATGTCCTGAAAAGTACGCCAATAACATTATAAGTCAACAGGCGTGACGTCGACATTGTGATGGGCCAGGGCCGTGTGCGAAAAAAACACCCGGAATGGGCATTCCGGGTAAGGACAACAAGGCACGACACATCCGTTAATTATTCGTTGCCATCGCCGGGTTGTTTGCGATTCGCCATGGTGGTAACCAAATACTGCTGAACGGGATCAAGGCGTAAGTCCACATGCTCCTCATCAAGCTGTGGGCTATTGCTTGCTTCACCGCTGGTGACAAAGGGTTTATAAAGGCGGTCATGTGCGAATTCGTCCTGGATCAACCAACCGACTTCCGCACTGGCACGTTGGTTAACGAGGACGTTTCTGACGCGTTTAAGTTTGTTCTGCATGCGATTTCCTCCACCGGCGCAGGCATCTTCGTCTGTTTCCCCGGGTTGTTTCTGAGACAGCGTGCCGCCGGCAATGGCCCACAATACGTATAGACAACTGTTCAGTGTTACTAATCATTTTGCGCCGGATAATTTTGCCGGATGGATATAAAAACGCCATGTCGGAAACAGGGTTATCAGCTTAATAATGAATGGCCGGTAAGTGTCTATTTCAGTGCGGGTTAATTATTGATGAGTTCATTCTTAAACGGATGACAAAATTGTCCGTACGTTTAATGACCTTCTCAATAATCCCCTGCTCGTGTCACAATTAGCGAGCCAGAACTGGCTCGCTGGTGACTTATTAATACCTGTGCAAAAATAACAACAAGCGAAAACTACTCGCCTGCTTTACGACCACCGCCATGGCTATTCTGACCGCCTTTTTTACCTGCTTCCGAAGCACGCTGCGGGTCATGTTTAAAATTCCCGCCACTGTTTTGGCCGCCTTTTCGGCCCGCTTCTGCTGCTCTTTTACGATCTACAGCGAAATTACCTGACCCGCCACGATGTTCAGCCATAATATTTCTCCTGCATTGTTGACGAAATAAACAGCATGGTGTTTTGAGGTATGCCGTTGTGGTTCGGAAATAAATTTAGTCACACTTCCTGAATAGTCAAACGAGGCATTCTGGAAAGATTTTTCTAATACTTACTGAGTACCTGAATGTTAATTGAACAAAGCTGTATTTAATCTGTACCTTTAAAATAAAGCACTTAGCGAAAATTCCATCGAAACGCAGTAATCAAGAGCGTGATTGTTTCGTTTTTTTTGTATGCCGGGATGGATTATTGCGCTTTTTTATTGACATAAATTTACATTTGGCGCGATGAAGTATCACTTTTTCTAATGTTTTTAGGACAACTCTTAAAGAGCCTGCCGCGCCGTGGCATGCCGTTTGGCTCGAAAAGCGCAGGGCGACTACTGTTAGATCTCATAACGGATACGTCACCCACATAATGGCCGACGCAGCGCCGTCGGCAGGCATACTGCAGACGGATGACCTCATCGGAGCGGGAGTGTACGTACATGACTGTTTGGTGAGGAAGCAAAATGAGCTTGCAAAAATGTACTGTCATCTATGACGGTAAGGCGTTGGTTGGCCTGGCGGATATCCCGCTGATCGACTTTCTGGAGAGCTGCAATATTACATTGCCGCATGTCTGTTACCACCCGGCGCTGGCGCCGCTCCAGACCTGTGATGTCTGTTGGGTGGAGCAGCAGGGGAAACGGGTGCGTGGGTGTACGCTGCGTAGCCAGGAAGGGATGGTTCTCAACTCGGTTGATGAACAGGCCCGCGCGGCACGCGAAGAGGGGATGGATCGCCTGCTGGCAAAGCACGAACTGTACTGCACTGTCTGCGAACACAACACCGGCGATTGTACGTTGCATAACACCATGGTGGATATGCATATTCCCATTCAACGCTATGCATATCAGCGTAAGCCCTATGTTAAAGACGACTCCAACCCGTTTTATACCTACGATCCCGATCAGTGCATCCTCTGCGGTCGCTGCGTAGATGCCTGCCAAAACGTCGAAGTTAACGAAACGCTGAGTATCGACTTCACCATGGATCATCCTCGGGTACTCTGGGATGGCGGCGATCGCATTGCGGGTTCAAGTTGCGTGAGTTGTGGTCATTGCGTCACGGTATGCCCCTGTAACGCGTTACTGGAGAAAAGCATGCAGCCGGATGCGGGTCCCTTCACCTCCATGCCTGCTTCGCTAAAGCGTCCGTTAATCGATATTGTCAAAACGCTGGAAAATGCTACCGGTGCGGAGATCATTTCCGGGATTTCCGTCATCGATACAACGTTACGGCAGCAGGAGATCAAACGGACAAAAACGGTTTACACCTATTGTGGCGTGGGGTGCAGTTTTGAAATGTGGACACGTGATCGGCATTTACTGAAGGTGCAACCCGTGATGGATGCCCCGGTCAATGGCATCTCAACCTGTGTAAAAGGGAAGTTCGCCTGGGATTTTATTAACAGCCCTCAACGTTTGACCACGCCGCTGATCCGCGAAAACGATCATTTTCGCGCGGCAAGCTGGGATGAAGCGCTGGCGCTTGTCGCCCGCAAATTACTGGAGACCCGCGACCAGTACGGCCCGGACAGTATTGGTTTTATCGGTTCAAGCAAGGGCAGCAATGAAGAAGCCTACCTGACGCAGAAAATCGCCCGCGCGATTATTGGTACCAACAGCGTCGATAACTCCTCTCGCTATTGTCAGAACCCGGCCACAGAAGGGCTGTTCCGTACCGTGGGCTATGGCGGCGATGCGGGCACGCTTGCCGATCTGGTCCAGGCGGATCTGGTGATAATCGTCGGCAGCAATACGGCGGAAAATCACCCGGTGATCGCCGCCAGACTCAAAGCCGCCAAAAAACATCACGGTCAGAAATGGCTGGTGGTGGATCCGCGTCGTCATGAAATGGCGGAACGCGCTGATGCGTATCTGCGCATTCGGCCGGGTACGGATCTGGTCTGGGCCTCCGCGATGGCGCGCTACATGTTTGACCATGGTTATGCGGATGACGCCTTTCTTGCGGCACGGGTGAATCACGTGGAAGAGTACCGCCAGTCACTGGCACCCTTCACCCTTGACTACGCCGCGCAAGTGACGGGTTTACAGGAAGATGCCCTGTGCGAGTCGGCCGAAATGATCGGTCACGCTGAGCGGGTATGCATCATATGGGCAATGGGCATCACCCAGCATAGTCATGGCGCAGATGCCAGCACCGCCTTGTCTAATTTGCTGCTGGTGACAGGCAATTACGGGCGTCCAGGTACCGGAGGGTATCCGATGCGCGGGCATAATAATGTGCAAGGGGTCAGCGACTTTGGTTGCCTGAAAAATTTCTACCCTGGCTATGAACCCGTTAGCGACCCGCAGGTACGAAACAAATGGGCAAATGCCTGGGGCGTCCCCGCTGAGCACCTGTCGCTAAAAGTGGGGCAGGATAATTTTATGATGGTGGAGATGGCGCGCAGCGACACGATCCGCGCCATGTATGTGATTGGTGAAGAGACGGCGTTTTCAGATGCGGACGCAGAAAACGTGCATCAGGGGTTTACCAACCTTGATTTCCTGGTGGTTCAGGATCTGTTTCTCAGTCGCACCGCGCAATATGCCGACGTAGTGTTACCGGGCTGCCCGAGCGTTGAAAAAGAGGGCACTTTTGTTAATACCGAACGGCGGATCCAGCACTTCTCTGCGGTGATGACGCCGTTAGGGGAGAGTCGGCCCGACTGGTTAATTTTAACCCAGCTGGCGGCCTGTATGGGGCATGATTGGGGATATCGTCACCCAGGCGAAATCATGGCTGAGGCGGCCGCCATTGCGGAGAGTTTCGCCGGTGTCAGTTACGCGCGGCTGGAGGGATGGAAATCCCAAATCTGGCCGGTCAGTGCGGATGGCAGCAGTACGCCGCTGCTCTACACTGAACGTTTTAATACGGCAGATGGGCGCGCTACGCTCTTTCCCTTACGCTGGCAGCCGCCAGCGGAAGAGCCGGATGCGTTGTATGATTTGACGCTCGATAACGGTCGTATGCTGGAGCATTTCCAGTCCACCAACCAGAGCGGGCAGGGAGGGCGTACCACCGCGCTTTCACCGCACTGGTATGTGGAAGTCAGCCCGGAACTGGCGGCCGCGCGCAGCCTCAACGAGGGTGACTGGGTGCGGCTGATTTCGCGGCGTGGCACGCAGGAGCTCCCGGTAGTGGTGACCGATCGCGTGCAAGGAACCGTGCTGTTTATCTCCATTCATCAGGGCAAAGATGGGGTCAATGCACTGACGGGTGAGCACCATGATCCCGCCGTTAATACACCTGCCTATAAAGAAGTGGCTGTTCGTCTGGAGCCTGTCGACCGCCCACCTTTCCCGGACCCGCTCCCAAAACATAATTTTCGCCATGGCAAACGCACGCCCATCGACAAGGTACCCGTGGAGGACAAATGGCGGCGCAGTGATTATGTTGAACCCCCGGCAAAAGCCACTCACCCGGAGAAATGTTAATGGCTAAAGCGATTGATTATCAGCCGGAACCGGCAAAAATTGGCCCGGATGCCCATGAGGAGCTGGCGCGATTACTGGAAACGCTGCATCAGCATGGCGTGCTGCGACTGGCAAACGATTTGGTTGCCGCCAATAATGCCGTGGCAAAGGTACTGGTGCAGGGATTACAGCGAGAAGGCTCGTTGAATGTCATGCAGAATATCGCCGTGATCTTTCTGGCGCTCTCCAGCCTTCCGCCAGATAAAGTCTACAAACTGGCGTTTGGTTTGCGCGATATGGCGGATGCGCTCAGCGAGCAGGATACGGATAGCGAAGAGAAAGCACCAGGTGTGCAGGGGGTGTGGAAGATGTTGCAGGATGATGAGCTCTGGCAAGCGCTAACACCGCTGTTCAGGGGGATGCGTGCCTTTTCCCGGCGAATGGCGCAACCGGTGGATAAACCGATTTCGGCCCATACGGGCAAGCCCAGCGACGCGTGATGAGTCCGGAAACTACCCTGCTTCTCGCGCGAAGCCAGTTCGCCTTTACCATCGGTTTTCACATTGTGTTGGCGGCATTTACCCTTGGCCTTGCCCAGTGGCTGCTGTTTCTCGAAGCCATGTGGCTCTGGCGCAAACAGCCTGTCTGGCTTGCGTTGTGGCGTTACTGGAGCAAGATTTTCGCGCTCAATGTGGCGATGGGGGTGGTCACCGGCGTGGTGATGGAGTTTGCGTTTGGCACAAACTGGAGTGGACTTGCCAGCCGTGCGGGAGCCGTGCTGGGGCCAATGATGTATATGGAAGTGCTGGTGGCCTTTTTCCTCGAAGCCGGGTTTATGGGCGTGCTGTTGTTCGGTATGGAGAAGGTTCGCCCGTGGGTTCATTTTATGGCGACGATCGTTGTCGCGTTGGGCTCGCTGTTTAGCGCATTTTGGATCCTGGCTGCTAACTCCTGGATGCAAACGCCGGATGGCGTGGTTCAGTCTGCCGATGGGCGCTTTATTCCGGTTGACTGGCTGGCGGCGATCATTAATCCCTCTTTCCCCTGGCGCATGGCGCATATGGTGGTTGCTGCGATGCTTGGCACGGCCTGCCTGGTCGCCGCCTGCGGCGCATGGCATCTGCTGCGTGATGAGCGGCATCCGGCGGCACGTCATATGTTCTCGTTGTCCCTCTGGTTGCTGCTGGTGATGACGCCGGTACAAATTGTATTGGGGGATCTGCATGGCGAAAATACCCGAGATCATCAACCGATTAAACTGGCGGCGATGGAGGGGGCCTGGGATCCGCCGCCGCCAGGCGCAGGCGAGCCGATGCGACTGTTTGCTGCACCGGATATGGCGCAGCGCCGTAACCACTGGGAAGTGGCCATTCCGGATATTGGCTCGCTCTATTTACGCCACAATCTTACCGGACGGATCCACAGCCTTAATCACTATCCGCCAGAGGATCTCCCCTGGGTTCCGGGGGTGTTCTGGTCATTTCGCATCATGGTCGCTCTGGGTTTGCTGATGCTGGTGGCGGGCATTGCCGGACTGGTGATACGGCTGCGTGGTCGATTGTGGCGGACGAGGTGGTTTCAGTGGTCGATGGTGTTAATGGCACCCGCTGGTTTTACCGCCATGCTGGCGGGCTGGGGGGTAACGGAAACCGGTCGCCAACCGTGGGTTGTTTACGGTTTGCTTCGTACGGCGGATAGCGTTTCGCCTGTTTCGCCTGCACTGGTTCTCGGCTCTCTGGTGGTGATCGTTGTGGTCTATCTGACGCTGTTTGCGCTGGGTCTGTGGTTTTTATTGCGTCTGATGTCGCAACCGCCACATCCGGATGAAGAGGGCGTGATGCCGGATGTTGCCCTTCGCAGCGGGACGGGGAGGACTTAAGCATGCAAGAAATAGGGGGCTTTCCCTGGCTTGAGACACTTTCCGCCGCGGCGCTGGCGATCAGTTTATGGATCTATATCCTGCTTGATGGCACCGATTTAGGCGTCGGTATGCTTTGCGCCTTTCAGCGCAGCCCGGAGGCGCGGCATATCATCAATCTTTCGCTGTTGCCGGTGTGGGATGGTAATGAAACCTGGCTGGTGCTGACGGTTGGCGCGTTACTCGGTTTGTTTCCACTGGCGTATGGCATCGTGCTCAGTGCGCTGTATGTGCCAGTGTTTATGATGCTGTTGGCGCTGGTCGTGCGGGGAATGGCAATCGAGTATCGCCATTATGCGCCGCGTCTGTTCGATACGTTGCTTGTCGTCGGTTCACTGCTCGCTGCACTGACACAGGGGATTATCTTCGGCGCACTGTTTCAGGGTATTCCAACCGATGGGCAACACTATACGGGGAACGGTATAGAGTGGTTGCTTCCTTTTCCACTCTATTGTGGTATGACGCTGGCTTCCGGGTATTGTGTGATGGGGGCCGGTTGGCTGATTTGGCGCTGCACGAATGAACTGGAAGCGTGGGGACGACACATGATCCCCTGGCTTGCCGGGTTTGCGGGGGGAATGCTCGGTGGACTGCTGGTATGGTGCTCGCTGTTGCCGATCGGGGGAGGCGAGCATTTGCGACACCCGTGGCTCTGGTTGCCGTTGACGATCGTGGCACTGTTGGCGGTGGCGATGTTGACATGCAGCCTGCTGCGACGCTGGGTTTTTGTTCCACTGGCGAGTCTATTGGTGATAGCCAGTTGCGCTTTTATCACCCTGATAATCGCCGTTTTCCCGTGGATCGTTCCGCCGATGCTCACGCTTCACCAGGCTGCTGCACCTGCGTCGACCCAGCGCTTTTTGCTACTGGCTTTTGCCATCCTGACGCCGATTACGCTGCTTTACAACACCTGGGCATTTCGCATTTTTAGTGGGAAAATTTCGGGTTAGTTTCCAGAAATCGGTCTATAAGATAAGGGCGAGAATCTTAACCAGGCAGTCACCCTGCACGGAGATGTTTCATGGCTATAGCAAAAGCGTACAATTTAAAGCAGGCATATCAAATGATTAGCTCAGGAAAACACACTGAAGTCGAGCTGGCGTTTGATGTCGATGCCGATGCGTTTTTTATGTTATCGGCGAATTACGGCATGACCGGGGCGAAAATTACCCGTCACGATAATCATTTTGTGCTGCGGCTTGAAGCGGAAGCGTCCTCTGCTTCCCATTGAGTGACGACGCTTGTCGGTACTTCGGGTGGCAATGTGTGAGCATCGCCGTCCAATACTGTTTTTATCCCATTTGTATGGCTGTCATCTGTGCGTTACATTGATGTCATTAAATAACGGCGAGCCTGGCCACACTGCCTCTGCTTCATCCGGCTTATGGCTTCATTGGTTGTTACCTTCTCTTTACGCCAGCCGGTTTGCGGGCGTACACAAACTCGTTATCTGTCATTGTTCCCGGCCATGTGCCGGGTTTTTTTTATCGATCAACGCGCACGAAGACCACTGGCCAGTTGCGTGAAGGCATCGATGACTTTGGGCAGTGTGGCCTGCGGATCTTCGCTGGCGGCCACCCACAAGGCGGCGTTGAGTGCCGCGCCATTCAGCAAACGGGCAGCGGCCTCCACATCGACGGGGTTCATTATACCGTTGCGCACCATCTCGCTTACCGCTTCCCGCGTGGCCTGTAAACAGGCATTCTGGCTGGGCCAGCGCGAAGGATCGCCAAGAAAAGCAGGGCCATCCAGCAGCACAATACGCTGCACTTCAGCATCCAGCGCCATTTCGATATAAGCGATGCCTTCCGCAAGTAACCTGTCCCAGGGGGAGAGGATATCTGCCGCCCGCTCTCTGGCACGTTGCGCCATTTCGCCGTCCAGTTGGGCGACAACGGCGGCGAGCAATCCCTGTTTATCACCGAAATTATGATACAGCGCGCCGCGTGTCAGGCCGACGCTGGCGGTTAATTCGTCCATGGAGGCGGCGGCAAACCCTTTCTCTGCAAATGCTTTGCGTGCGGCAGCAACCAGTTTGCTGCGGTTCTCTTCCATGGTTTCAGCGCGACGTTTGACGGCCATACTCTCTCCTGTATTCAAATACGCATCGTATGTGAATTGACATACGCTGCGTATGTGTGGTTAATTTCACATACGGTGTGTATATTAAATGAATGTTGCTCGCCGTGCATCCGTCCTTAACCGGCTAACAGCGAAAGGTGACTTATGATATTGCGTGAACCCATTTTCCCCGTTAACCGCCATGCACTGTATGAGGAGCATGGCTATTCCGCCGCAATACGTTCCGGCGATTTAGTGTTTGTCTCCGGACAGGTGGGTAGCCGTAGCGACGGTAGTCCGGAACCGGATTTTGCCGCGCAGGTGCGACTCGCATTTGACAATCTACAGGCGACGCTGGCTGCCGCGGGGTGTACGCTGGACGATATTATCGATGTCACCACTTTTCATACCGATCCTGAACATCAGTTTGCGACGATTATGCAAGTGAAGCAGGCGATATTCCCACACCCACCGTATCCCAACTGGACGGCGGTTGGCGTGACATGGCTTGCGGGGTTTGATTTTGAAATCAAGGTGATTGCCCGCATGCCATCATAAAAAAAGCCTGCGAACCTTTTCAGGTATCGCAGGCTTTCATAGTGAGAGGCTTACAGCAGGTCGAAGCGATCCAGGTTCATCACTTTTGTCCACGCGGCAACGAAATCGGTAACAAATTTCTGTTTGCCATCGTCGCTGGCGTACACTTCAGCCAGTGCGCGCAGGATGGAGTTTGAACCAAACACCAAATCGGTACGTGTTGCCGTGTATTTCACTTCACCGCTCTTACGGTCGCGGCCTTCAAACAGCTCGGCTTTTTCGTCGGTGGCTTTCCATACCGTGCGCATATCCAGCAGGTTGACGAAGAAGTCGGTGCTCAGCACACCCGGTTTATCGGTAAAGACACCGTGTTGGCTGCCATCGTAATTTGCACCCAGCACGCGCAGGCCACCAATCAGCGCCGTCATTTCCGGTGCCGTCAGGGTGAGTTGCTGTGCCTTATCAATCAGCAGTGTTTCGGTCGTAATACCGTCCCACACGCGACGATAATTGCGGAAGCCATCCGCCAGCGGCTCCATCAGATTAAAAGAGGCAATATCGGTCTGATCCTGACGCGCATCGACGCGGCCTGGTGTAAAGGGCACCGTTACTTGCACACCCGCTGCGGCTGCCGCTTTCTCGATGCCGACCACGCCTGCCAGCACAATGACATCCGCCAGAGAGGCGTTAGCCAGGGTTTTCTGGATGCTTTGCAATGCGGGCAGCGCTTTAGCCGCAATGGCATTCACTTCCCACTCTTTTTGCGGTGCCAGCGCCAGACGTGCGCCGTTAGCGCCGCCGCGTTTATCGCCGCCACGGAACGTGGAGGCCGACGCCCAGGCCACAGAGACCAACTCGCTGACGGATAAACCGGACTCGGCGATAGCCGCTTTCAGGTTAGCGATATCCGCGCCATTCGGCTGATGAACCGCTGCTGGCAACGGATCCTGCCAAATCAAATCTTCTTTCGGGACTTCCGGGCCGAGATAACGGGATTTCGGCCCCATATCGCGGTGGGTCAGTTTGAACCAGGCGCGGGCAAAGGCTTCATTAAAGGCTTGCGGATCGTTGAGGAAACGGCGGGAAATCTTCTCGAAATCCGGGTCGAAACGCAGCGTCAGATCGGTCACCAGCATGGTCGGTTTGCGTTTTTTGGCCGGGTCGAACGGGTCAGGGATGATCTCTGGCGCATCTGCGGCAACAAACTGGATTGCGCCCGCCGGGCTGCGGGTCTGCACCCATTCGTATTTGAACAGGTTTTCGAAGAAGTAGTGGCTCCATTGCGTTGGCGTTTGCGTCCAGACCACTTCCAGTCCGGAAGTGATAGCGTCTGCTCCCACGCCGCTGCCGTAGTCGCTTGACCAGCCAAGGCCTTGCGCTTCTATCGGTGCGGCTTCCGGTTCCGGGCCGACATGACTGGCAGGCGCCGCACCGTGGGTTTTACCCAGCGTATGACCGCCGGCAATCAGCGCCACGATCTCTTCATCGTCCATCCCCATATTGCCAAACGTGGCACGGATGGCGGCACCGGCGGATGTGGGTTCACCGCTGGCGTTCGGACCTTCGGGGTTAACATAAATAAGCCCCATTTCCGTCGCGCCAATGGCCGCTTGTGCAAGGCTTTCCGGATGGCGGTGCGCCAGCCACTCTTTCTCATTACCCCAATCGATGTCGAGGTCCGGTTCCCAAACGTCTTCACGACCCGCACCGAAACCAAACGTGCGGAAACCGGCATTTTCCAGCGCCACGTTACCGGCGAGAATAAAGAGATCGCCCCAGGAAATTTTCTGACCATATTTTTGTTTCACTGGCCACAGCAGGCGGCGGGCTTTATCGAGGCTTACGTTGTCCGGCCAGGAGTTAAGCGGTGCGAAACGTTGCTGACCCCGTCCGGAGCCACCGCGACCATCAACGGTGCGATAGGTTCCTGCGCTGTGCCAGGCCATACGAATAAACAGCCCGATATAACTGCCCCAATCTGCTGGCCACCACTCCTGCGAATCGGTCAGCACGCCGCGGATATCGGCTTTCAGTGCGGAATAATCCAGCTTTTTAAATTCTTCGCGGTAATTAAATGTGGCATCGAAGGGGTTGGAACGATTGGAATGCTGATTCAGCAGGTCTACGCGCAGCTGATTTGGCCACCAGTCACTGTTACTGGTCGTGCGGGCCGCTTGCGGCGATGTTTTTTTTTCATGAAAAGGGCATTGCCCGGCGGATGAGGTGTGGGATTGATCGTCTGACGTGCTCATATCTGGCTCCATTTGCTTTATGTCATGCCGTTACGATATACACTGCTTCCGGTTAAAGGTATTTGAATGAATCTACGGATTTGATAGTTAATACCTTTCTATCGGAGCGCAAAAAACCGACAGAAAAGCGATAAATGAACGACCCATTCATAAACATTAGCAATTCCGTCACTGCCGTTGCGGTTTTTTTCGCTGCAAAGTTGGTTTTGCGGCTGCGTACACAAAAAATGGATAATGTGATTGCCTGTAAATGGCATTCAGGGGAAGGGGACGGTTTCCCCCTGGAAAGAGGGGGCTTGAAGAGTGGTCATCCGGCAGGCGATATTTATATAATTCAGAAAAACTTATAAGAGTGATGTGACTTCTCTGGTTATTGGGTTTCCCATGGAGGAACCGTGCTGCACACAATCCGTATCGTCAACAGAATAAAAGAGATTCCCGCTGATAGCGCAAATACCCTCTATTTGCTTCCTGATAGTTGGGATGATTGGGGGACTTTCCGCAATAAATATTACGTTATTCACTACAATCGTCACGGTATCCGCACCGATCTGGGATATATCAAAATTGGTTGTCCGCTGGAGCAACTTGATGATCGCCGCCCCATATTAGACACGGAATTCGCTGCTCTGCCCCAGGGCTATTACGCATTAGGGCAGTCAGGGGAATATTATCAACGTGTTCGTGATCTGGGGCAGGAAACCGCCCGAGACATCCTGACAAAACTGAATGACGTGGTCTGGGATCGGCAACTCTACCTGCAATATCAGGATGAGCAGGCGATGCGGGATTCCTTACAGCGTTATGTCTCCACAACGACCATTGAAGGGCAATTTCGCAATATCTTGCAGGGCCGCGCGGCGCTGACCGAGTTTCACTTTACTTACCAAAAGCCCTATCAATCGTTGCATATTGATTTTGATGTTTATCCGGAATCCGTGCCGCCAACCAATATCCATGTGCTGATTGGCAGTAACGGGGTGGGTAAGTCGACGATATTAACGGAGATCGCCGATATTGTTGTTGGGCGTGCAACCCGCAGTGACGCCAATATTTACATCAACGATGGCAGCCTTTTTGCCAACGTGATTGCCATGTCGTTTGGCGCGTTTGAGAAATTTAACCCGCAATCCATTGAGAGACGCACCGAGAATCAGGTGACCTACTCCTATATCGGTTCGAAGAAAACCCTGGCGCTCGACGGCAAAACGTTGACCATCGGCAAAACCATGGATGATTTTTTCAACGAGTTTTACCAGAGTCTGCAAGCCTGTCGTTATGAACCGAAAAAAACACTGTTTCTCAACTCTGTTGAACATTTCCGTTACGACCCAATCTTAGCCGCCCTGGCGCTGCCGGAGTTGCTGGAGCAGTGTGATGACAGGCAACGGCTGCACGCCGCCTTTAATGGGCTGAGTTCCGGGCATAAAATTGTGATTCTCAGTGTGGCGAAAATTATCGAAGTCATTGAAGAAAAAACATTATTGCTGATCGATGAACCCGAAACACATCTTCACCCGCCGCTGTTGTCTGCGTTCATTCGTCTGTTATCGACGCTGCTTGCTGAGTGCAACGGCGTGGCGATCATCGCCACCCATTCGCCGGTTGTCTTGCAGGAAACGCCAAAACGTTGCGTGACGGTACTCTATCGTATCGGTGACACTGTAACGTCTGAACGCCCTGAGCGCGAAACCTTCGGTGAAAACGTCTCCGTGCTGACCCGTTCGGCCTTTAACCTGGAGTTATCCCGCACCGGTTACGTCAACCTTATCCAGCAGATGGTGCATGATTATCGCTATTTTGATGATATTTACCGGCAGTTCGGCGGTGAATTGGGGAGTGAAGCGTTATCCATCCTCAGCGCATTAAGCGACGATGAAGGGGACAGGTAAAGATGTACGAGCTACCGTTGCCGACCGAATACCCTTTTGACATTTTTTCCTGCCTGGTGCCCGGTTCGAAATTCGACATATTGCTGGCGAATCCGGAGGTGAGAGACAGCGTTTGGTTTTTTGACGAAATTTATCGGATTAAAGGCGCAACCGCGTCGCTTAATACGTTGCCGGTACTGAAGAAAGCCTTTTTACACCAGATGAGCAAAGAGGAGATGAAAAGTCTCTATAAAAACCGGCTGGTGGACAGTAAAGACGGACGTGATATCTACAATGCTATTATGGAGACGGCGATTAATCGTACCTGCCCGCTGTGCAGTTTGCGTAAAGTCAGCACGCTCGATCACTATCTGCCTCAGGCCCACTACCCACAATATACGTTGCTGCGCGTGAACCTGTATCCGGCCTGCATCGAGTGCAATAAAGCCAAAACCGACAAAGTGAACCCCCGCAAAGCGAAGCAAACATACCATCCCTTTTTTGACAAACTGAAAGGGATTCTATGGCTCTCTGCGGAATACCGCGATACGCCCTCTCCGGCGCTACGCTATTACGTGAATGACCAGGTGCCCAACACCTACGCGTTGCGGGACAGAATGCGCTATCACTTCAACGAACTGGCGCTGGGCGATTTGTATGCCAGCTATGCCGGGCAGGCATTTTCGGACATCAAGGATGCATTGCAGAGGGTATACCGCAGAAAAGGAGCGGTGGGTGTAGAGCGATATTTGGCGCGCCAACATCGGTCGTATTACAAATCCAATCCCAATAGCTGGGAAACCGTATTTTACGAAACACTGAAAAACAGTCCGGCCTTCTGTGGCGGTGGGTTTAATAATATCGTCATGATCACCTTTCCGTGATGGCATGCGAGGCAACGCGCTGACGCGTCAGGGCTGGCCTCGCTTACCTCGCTCAAGATGGCAGTGGCGCGGCTTCGCATCCCACTATATTCCGCACTTGTGTCTTCAAAATCATCGGGTTATAAAAACAACTCACCACAACAAAGGATGATGTGATGGCTGTCGTTACCCCGTTTCCCGTTGAACGTGCGCTGGCGGTGGTTAACCGCTGGTTTGATGAAACCGCCGCCCGACATGCGCCCTCTCAGGCTGCCTTTCCCACTGAAGATAACCCCTTGCGCGCGGCGGAGTATGCGCTGACCGTTAATTGTGATGCACAGCGCATCACGCTGGAGAGTGATGCCGAACGATTTCGGGAAAACGACGCGGATTCTGATGACTGGCTGGGTAGTCTGACAGCGGAAGAGGTGAACAGGGTCTGGATACCGGCCATCACCTCGCTTATCGAACAACGGCTACACGCCGCGTTTAACTACTACCGCTTTCGCGTTGACGCGCGTTTCGCCACCTGCGATGGCCTGCTGGCTGTCACCTTACTGGATGTGGTCAATACAGCGAAAATCGCCCAGCTACGCTGCGCAATGGAGACCTGGCAACGCCGGGTGCTGGAAGAGGGCAATGCCCCAACGGATACTCACTCAACGCTGTTTTATTGCAGTAATGCGCTCAATGCGGATTTGTACCCGCAGCCAGATATTGCCGGGTTGCTGCGCGGTTGTGCGCGCATTGAGGCGTTAAACCGCAGCCATCCCGCACTGGCGGAACATCGCCACTGGATCGTCTTCCAGTTAAGCGAATGGGTCGAACAGCACTTTTTACCCCACTACTTTACGGTGGAAAAATCGGGCTGGGGCGAGTGTCATTATCACCTCAAGCCACAGGCGACTTTACTCGTTGATAGCGAGGATGGCGCGCAACCACTTGATCTGCTGCTGTATGTGGCGGTGCTGATCCTGCGTTTTGAACCCAGCTACAGTAAGCCGACAGGCTTGCAGTATCTGGCCCTGGCGCAGCAATTAGGCAGTGAAAAAGCCGGGCGATATCTACGGGAGGGCAGCGGGACGCTGGCGAACAGCGAACACCGGAGTCCGCTAATGCACGGCTGCGGCAATGACGTACTGGCGCACATTACGCTACATATTCGCGAGGAGTCCAGTGCGGCGTATCAGCAGGCTCTCGACTTTATTATGCGGCTACTGGAGCAGGGGTTCCCGCGTCATTACCACATTACACTGAAGTCGACAGTGAAAGCCTTTTTGCCAGTTAAAGGCCTCGCGCGCTCTGATACGCACCGTTTTTTTGCTAATGCGCTGCGCTACCCTGAACTGCATGGGGTGCTGGAGCGGTACGCGCGTGTGGCTATCCATCAGTATGAATGGTATGCCGATGCGGAAGCGGAAAAAAATTGCATGCCCGGTAGCTATGCTGTCTTTGGGCTGGCTCTGACCAGTGAGCGTTATTTCCCGCTGCTCTGCGACTACATGGCGCAGGTGGATGATGAACACCAATCCGTACAGGATGCCTTTATTCACGCCTTTATCGGGCATTACAGTTTAAATGAACAGACGCTGCCGGTGCTGGTCTGTTGTTTATGCCGCGCCACCGATGCGCTGAAGATCAAACTCCAGTCGCAACTGGATGATGAATCCCTCCTGCGTCTGCTGGCGGCGCAGCTGACACGTTTACCGTCTCACCGCGCCGAACATATTCTGTCGCTGGTGTGGGGAAAACGCGATAAGGTCGTGAAGCTGGCGGCCAAAGCCGACGGCGGCAAACAGAGTCTCTACCAGGCGCTGCTGCGTGCGGCGGACAAGGACGATAAAGTATGAGTTATATCGACGGTTACGATCATGAACTGATTGGTCAGTTAGGGTATTTACCCATTTACCATCCACTGGAGAAGATCAACGGAGAAGGATGGGGAGCCTACGATTTTAGCGCTACACCGGAGAATTTAGTGCTTGGCGGCGGTAGCGGCGAGCATCCGGGGCTGGTGGTGCACCATTTGCCAATGCTGGTGACCCGCTTTCTGTATGCGCAGTTGAGCGATGCGGAAGAAGCAATGTTAACCGACGGGCAGAAAGCGTTTTTAGATGATCTCTATTATGCCGGGCAGGCGCTGGAGTTTTGCTGCTGGAGCGTAGCGGATTACGCCCGTTTGCAGACCATGGCGGAAAGCCCGACCTTTATGAACCCGGTCACCGCTGAAGAGCGGGTCGAGAACTGGATTGAAAAGTCACTGGGTGAACTGGTCTGGTATGCGCTACCCGACCTGAACCCGCACCACCAGGCATTACAGGATATCTTCCAGCGTTTTGATATATATCCTGCGATGCGCAATGTCACCATTGAACCACCGGGCTACCCGCCAGGGGGTGGCAGAATCCTCGAAAATGGCCGCGTGAAATGGGGCCACCGTCGTTGGCATGGTGGGCAGACGGAACGGCAAAACTGACAAAACGTGCGGTCTTCTTGACACTCCCTTGACAGTTATCTGCCTGGTCAGTAATTTCAATTGTAATTATTGACCAGGCAAATATCATGACAAATTCTACTGATATTCCCACCCCCCGGCTTCATCTTGGTTTGCTGATCCACCTTGCAAACCAGTTCAAAGATCAGTTGATCAGCCACTATTTCTCCGCGACCGACATCACTGCGGCACAGTTCAAGGTACTGATCAGCATCTACAAAGGGTTCAACAGCCCGGTGGAAGTCAGCAAAAATCTGCTGATGGACGCAGGGGCCATGAGCCGCATGCTTGAGCGCATGGTGAAACGTGAGTTAATTGTGCGTAACACCAATCAGGAAGATAAGCGCCAGGTCATTCTTGGATTGACCGACAAAGGGCGGGCGATTTGCGACCGTTTCCAGAATGAGGCGCTGGCCACCATTCTCGGAACGCTAACGGAACGCCTGACACCAGACGAAGCGCAACAGCTTGTTGCGTTGCTGATCAAAATGCTGCCGGATGAGGCCACCCGCCCACATCGCTAAGCTGTCCTGAATAAGGTTACGATAAAGATGCAAACTCCCACTGCCCAACCGGAACGTGCACCGGGTAAACGTAAACGCAACTTTGCCATTCTGTTCATCGTGCTACTGCTGATCGCCGCAGGTTGCTGCGCCTGGTATTTCCTGTATGCCCGTTATTATGAAACCACTGATGATGCGTACGTGAACGCCAACCTGGTGACGCTGACGCCGCAAATCGCCGGTACGGTCACTCAGGTTGCCGTTGACGAAGGTGATTATGTGCAAAAAGGCCAACCGCTGGTGCGGTTGGATCCCAGCGACACGCAAATTGCACTGCAACAAGCAGAAGCCAACCTGGCCAGCACGGTGCGTCAGGTGCGTGGTTTATACAGCACAGTTGATAATTACCGTGCGCAGGTCGAGGCGAAAAAGGTGGCGTTGCAAACAGCGCAAAATGACTATGCGCGGCGACAGAAGATTGCCGCCAGCGGTGCCATCGCCCCGGAAGATCTGGCGCATTACCGTGACGCAGTCACCAGTGCCAAAAGCGATCTTGCTGCCGTGCAACAGGCGTTAAGCACCAATCTGGCGATGGTGGATGACACGGTTGTTGACAGCCATCCGGAAATCAAAAGTGCCGTCGCTACGCTGCGTCAGCGTTTTCTCGATAATGCGCGTAGCACCATTGTCGCCCCCGTCAGCGGCTTCGTTGCCAAACGCGCCGTGCAGCTTGGTATGCGAGTTGACTCCGGCACGACGCTGATGTCGATTGTCCCGCTGGATCAGGTCTGGGTTGATGCCAACTTTAAAGAGAGTCAGATGAACACCATGCGTCTGGGGCAAAAAGTGACGTTGACGGCGGATCTCTACGGCGAAGATGTCGAGTACCAGGGCACCATTGAAAGCCTGGGCATCGGCACCGGTAGCGCGTTCTCATTGCTGCCTGCGCAGAACGCCAGCGGTAACTGGATCAAAATCATCCAGCGTTTACCGGTGCGCATCACGCTTGATCCGCACGATATGGAGAAGCATCCGTTGCGCGTCGGGTTGTCGATGTCCGTACGTGTTGATATCCGCGATACCGACGGTCATCTGTTACCACAGCAGACCGTAGCTGCACCGCGCTTTACCACTGACGTTTACCAGAACGCGCTGGACCAGGCTGATCAACTGGTGGCGAAAATTCTTCATGACAACAACCAGGCGATAGCGTCCAACGCCCGCTAAGAGAGACGTTATGCAAGATAAGTCGGCGTTTACGCCACCCAGCCTGCTGCTGGCGACTATCGCGTTGTCGCTGGCGACTTTTATGCAGGTGCTGGACACCACCATCGCCAACGTCGCGCTGCCGACTATCGCCGGTAACCTTGGCGTCAGTTCCGATCAGGGCACGTGGGTTATCACCTCGTTTGCGGTGTGCAACGCGATTGCGCTACCGCTGACCGGGTGGTTTACCCGTCGCTTTGGCCAGCTCAGGTTATTTGTCGGATCGGTGGCGCTGTTTACCCTGACCTCGTTTCTGTGCGGTTTCGCCCACAGCATGACCGAGCTGATCATTTTCCGTGCGTTACAGGGCTTTTTTGCCGGACCGATGTTCCCGATGTGTCAGACGCTGCTGTTGGTGATTTTCCCCACCAGTAAACGCAGTATGGCGCTGGCATTGCTGTCGATGGTGACGGTGGTTGCGCCGATTGTCGGACCGATTACCGGTGGCTGGATCACCGATAACTACTCCTGGCCGTGGATTTTTTATATCAACGTGCCGATTGGCATTTTTGCCGCCGTGGTGGTGTGGACGCAACTGCGTGCCCGCGAAGAGACCACCGTTTCATCGCCTATCGATTATGTCGGCATTGTGCTGCTGGTGCTGGGTGTTGGGTTGTTGCAGGTGGTGCTGGATAAGGGCAACGATCTTGACTGGTTCGCCGCGCCGGAAATCATTGTCATGTCGGTACTGTCGGCGATTGCACTGGTGTCATTCGTGATCTGGGAACTGGGGGAACGCCATCCGATTGTTAATCTTCGGCTGTTTAAGGATCGTAACTTTGCCATCGGTACGCTGACGCTGACGCTGGGCTATGCCGCCTTTTTCGCCATTAACATTATTTTGCCGCAGTGGCTGCAAACGCAAATGGGCTATACCGCCATCTGGGCGGGGCTTGCCGCTGCGCCGATGGGTTTTTTGCCGCTACTGCTGACGCCGTTTATTGGCCGCTATGCCAACAAAGTGGATTTGCGCATTCTCGCCACGCTGTCGTTTCTGACCATGGGCGTTTCCTGCCTGATCCGCGCACAGTTTACTACCAGCGTTGATTTCCGCACTGTGGCGGAAGTGCAGATGTTTATGGGTATCGGCGTGGCGTTTTTCTTTATGCCGATCACCACTATTGTGCTGTCGAACCTGCACGGCCAGGAAGTGGCGGAAGGGTCTGGCCTGGCCACTTTCTTCCGCGTATTGGGCGGTTCGTTTGCGTCTTCGCTGACCACCTGGATCTGGTCGCGACGCGAGGTTTATCATCACGCGTCACTCACGGAGAGCGTGTCGGTCTACAACCCTGCGGCTATGGACTATCTGCATAAGATGGGTGGCGCAACGCAGCAGCACCTGGCGGCGGTGGATAAAACCATTGAGCAGCAAGCGTATATGATGTCGACCATCGACTATTTCTGGCTGTTAGGCTGGGGGTTTATGGCATTGATGGTCGTGATTTGGTTTGCACGTCCTCCGTTTGTGCGTTCCGGTGCGCCGGGCGCGCCGTCGGCCGGGCATTAATTATCAACATGAGAAACGATATGGCACCCGAGTTACCTGGCCGTGATGGGCGTTTATTGCAACACCGTTCGTTTGTGGCGTTCTGGTTGGCGCGAACCAGCTCCAGCTTTGGTTTTCAGATGTTATCAATCATTGTCGGCTGGCAGATTTACTCTCAGACGCACAGCGCGTTCTGGCTGGGGATGATTGGTCTGGTGCAGTTCTTTCCGTCGGTGACGCTGGCGTTGCCGGCCGGGCATATCGCCGATCAGTTTGACCGGCGGCGGGTGGTGTTGCTCGGGCAGATCTGTGAATGGGTGGCGATTGTGCTGCTGGCGTGGTTAACGTGGAAAGGCAATGCCAGCGTCGGCGTGATTTTGCTGCTGATTTTTGTGATTTCGTGCGCGAAAACCCTCGAATCACCGGCCATGGTCTCTATGCTGCCTGCGCTGGTGCCGACGGCTATTTTACCGCGCGCAACGGCGGCAAACGCGGTGTCTGGCCAGGCGGCGCAGATTGTCGGTCCGGCGCTCGGCGGGTTTTTGTATGCCGCAGGTGCGGATGTGGTCTACCTCACCACCGCCGGGCTGTATCTGGTGTCGCTGTTATTGGTGATCACCCTGCGTTATGAACAGGCGCAGCCGAAACGCACCCCGGCCACGCTCTCATCACTGTTTGCGGGGGTGCACTTTATTCGTAACCGCCCGGACGTGTTAGGGGTTATCTCCCTCGATCTGTTTGCGGTACTGCTCGGCGGCGCGACGGCGTTGCTTCCCATTTTTGCTCACGATGTGCTGCATACCGGGCCGATTGGCTTAGGGTTGTTACGCAGTGCGCCCGCGGTAGGTGCTCTGCTGGTGGGCTTCTGGTTAAGCCACCGTGCGCTGAATCGCCGCGTCGGGATGATCATGTTTTTCAGCGTTGCCGGTTTCGGCGTCGCCACACTGGTCTTCGCCTTCTCAAGCTGGATGTGGCTCTCCCTGCTGGCGCTGTTTGCGCTGGGCGGCTTTGATATGGTCAGCATGGTGATCCGTGGTTCACTGGTGCAACTGGATACGCCTGATGATATGCGCGGGCGCGTGAATGCGGTGAACTCCATCTTTATTAATACCTCTAACCAGCTTGGCGAATTTGAGTCCGGGATGCTGGCAGCCTGGCTCGGCGCGGTGCCGGCTGTGGCGATTGGCGGCATGGGTACGTTGATTGTGGTGGCGCTATGGATGAAGTGGTTCCCCGGTTTGCGCCATCGCCAGCGTCTGGAAAGTCGTGCAGGGTAGGGCGTAAAACGCAAAAAGCACTGCCACGTGAAATGAGTGGCAGTGAAGGAGCCTGCAACCCTACCGGGAGAGTGGGAGCGGCAGGCCGGCGCGCGAAGCAATAGGCGTTATCAGAAGGTTTCCCATCCGGTATCTCCCGAAGTGGCGGTCGCGGGTGTCAGCCGTGATGTCCGGCTAACGGCGCTGCGTGGCGCAGGGCTGTGTTGTGCGCCGGGCAGGCGGAAGACATTGACCATTTCCTGCAGTTTTGTCGCCTGGTCTTCCAGGCTGCCAGCGGCGGCTGTGGACTCCTGAACCAGTGCGGCGTTCTGCTGTGTGGTGGTATCCATTTCGCTCATCGCCTGGGCAATCTGCGAAATGCCGCGGTTTTGTTCGTCCGATGCGGCGGCAATTTCCTGCATCAGATCTTTCACCTGGGTTACCGAGTGGACTATGCCGTTCATGGTTTCCCCGGCGAGATCCACCTGGCGGGTACCTTCTGCTACCTGCGCCACGGATTCGTGGATCAGGGTTTCAATCTCTTTAGCCGCCTGGGCGCTACGCTGGGCAAGAGAGCGGACTTCACCGGCTACCACCGCAAATCCACGGCCCTGATCACCGGCGCGGGCCGCTTCGACGGCGGCGTTAAGCGCCAGGATGTTGGTCTGGAAGGCGATACCGTTAATCACTGAGGTAATATCGGCAATACGGTGTGAACTGTCGCTGATATCTTTCATCCGCGCCACCGCCGTACTGACCACATTGCCACCCGTGCTGGCGCTGTCGGATGCCGCTATTGCCAGCAGGCTTGCCTGTTGGGCGTTCTGCGCGTTCTGTTTTACGGTCGAGCTTAACTCTTCCATACTGGCGGCGGTTTCCACCACGGCCGCGGACTGCTGTTCAGTACGGGCAGCTAACTCATTGTTACCGACGGCAATCTGGTTTGCCGCTGTACTGACCGAATGCGACGCGGAACGTACCATTACCAGCGCTTCCGACATGCGGTTGAGCAGGGCGTTGAAGGCGGAGATGGCCATGCCGATTTCATCCTGACGACCGGCGTCGAGGTTTTGCTCAAGGTTCAGGTTTTCGCTGATATTGACCATGCCGTCTTTCATCGCGTTAAGACGGTTGCGGATATTAAGCACGGTCAGCAAACCAAAGATACCGAGCACCAGCGTGGCGACCAGCGTTGCCCCGGCAGAAAGGATCATCGAATGCTGAATTAATGCTTTGTTAGCCTGGTTTGACTGTTCAACAAGTTGGGCGTTGTAGGCAATCTGGTCAGTGAAATCTTTCGCCAGCTGGCTAATTTTAGTGGCCACCATCCCCCCGGAACGCATAGTGGCTGCAATGGCGTTGCGATCGTTTGATTCGGAAATTTTAAAATATTGATCCATCACGCCACGGAAACTTTCTAAATCAGCCTGCGTTTTGTTCGATAAATCCCGGTCATGCTGATCGGAAGCCAGGTCACTGATGTAATGCTGATGCATAGCGGAAAGTTCATCATAGAGTTTTATCGCTTCTTGTTTAATAGCATTCATCTCTGTATCGCTTTCAGCCAGCCCATGCAAATAGAGCTGCGAACGTACCGAGGTGACTTTAAACATTTCTTTATTCATTGCATCCAGACTGGGTAGTATATTGGCCTGGAAATATTCTGTTTCACTGCCGATTTTTGACAATGACATCATGGCGATGACGTTGGTAACAATTAGGCTGATAATTAAAAGCGAAAAGGTCAGTAATAAACGCTTGGTAATGTTCATAAATACTCCCGGTATTGTCAGTGCTATCATTCAATTTTTATGGAAAAAAGGTCAGGCGGGAGTCCTTCCACAACACATTGCCATATCTGTCTGGCATCACAACGAGGCTGTTTTGAGAATATACCTTATATTTACTGATTCTTTTTAAATAATATTGTGGATGGTCTCACAAAAAAAGAAGCTTAAGAAATATTAAGATATTGAATCTACAAGGTAAATTAATTACTCTGCTACGTTTTATCTCCATCATGGCGCTTATTTCTATCGATATCCCTTTGCCGGCGCCCCGTCAAAGGGATAACAAATAAATAACTGGCGTTATTACATTAATGATGCTCATGTCGCGTCGAGAGTTTTTGTAATACCGTAAGCTGTGCAACGGCTTCCTGCATAGCATCCATTCCGGAGGTTAATGCATGCAGGCTACTCAGATGTTTGGCTATATTCTCACGCTCATGGGTTGTTTTATTACTCATCGCGGCAATGGTGTCAGCGGCAGTAATAGAGTGCTGTGCCATATTACTGGCAGTTTCAACGGTATTGTTGGCGACAGCGCGAATACGCGAAATGGTGCTTACTGCCTGATTAATATTTTCTGCCGTCGCATCCGCCTGTTCTTTAGAGGAGTGCGCGAGTCGCCTGACTTCGGTTGCCACCACTGCAAAACCCCGCCCGGCCTCACCGGCACGCGCCGCTTCTACGGCGGCATTCAATGACAGCAAGTTGGTCTGGAAGGCAATATTGCTGATACCGCTGGTAATGTCATTTATACCCGCAGAAATTTTTTCCAGATCGTCCAGCCCCTCGACTAAACGGTTCTGTGCTTCCTGGCTCTGCATGGCGATATCACTGATGGAGCGAATACTGCTTTCGGCCATGCCCAGTGTTTCATTCTGGGTTTGTGTTGCTGCTTCCAGCATGGGCAGTGCTGCCATCAGTGGCGCCAGTTTTTGCTGATAGGCGACCACGCGGTTAATCACTCCGGTCTGGAAATCATTGAGCGCCTCCCAGCGGCGCAGCGCACGTTGGGCGTAATGCCCGGCATAGCTGGCATATTCCACAGGGAAGTGGGTCATGGCTTTGACGTTATGGTTAAAAAATACCAGCGCCGATAAGGTCTGGTTAATCGGCACGCCGAGAATTTCGCCGAAGCTGGAGAAACCCGCCGCCGGTAAGCCTTTAAAGAAATGGGCGTTGTGCAACTGTGACTCGCTGCCGAGGCGGCGCAAGACACAGTCGTTCATCAGGATTGCCGCAGGTTTGCCCAGCGGGGTAATAAAGTTCTTCCAGTCGTGCAGGGTGGCTTGTTTAAAATCGGTCTCTTCCAGCAGATGCAGGCGGTCACCAAACTCCAGGTCGCAGAAAAAATGCACGCCGTCGTCGTCAATTTTGGCCACCGAGCGGATAAAATACTCATCACCGACTTTTACGCCGAATGTTAATCCCTTCAGCCCCTCTGTCAGGTGCTGCTCATCGCAATGCAAATGTTCCGCCAGCGCGGTCGTGAAGTATTGCTGTTTTCCCTGTTCATCAAAGACTGACGTGACCGTGCGCGCGACCGGATCGGCCTGCGCGATAAGCCAGCTTTTTTTGAGTGGCTTAAAGTTCTGGCTTTTAAAGGGGGCGAAGGATTTACCGGCTGCCATTTTACAAAAAATGATCACCGCTTTGCCTTGCAACACCTTACCGCCCACGCTTATCCACGTACCGTCAAACGCCAGTTTACCGCCCGCAGAGCCGCCAATGGTCAGACATGGAAAACGGCCGCTCTTATACCAGGCCTGCATCAGGAACCCTTCGGACGCGGACAAGCCATCGCAATAGATCATGGCAAATGTGCGGTCTGAAGAGAGCGGCATTTTGACCTGCAACCTGTCCAGCTCTTGCGTAATGGCTTTAATGCGATCGGTCGCGGTATGGGTGTTTTTAACATGTAGATCAACGATATGCACTTCGTGCTCAGCGATCAGATTGTCCGGCAACAACAGCCAACTGCCTTGTTGTCCGGCGCCATCGCAATAGGTGGTTTCCCGGCAACTGCTACTCAGTGCGCCGCTGGAAGAGAGCGTAACAACTGTTAAATGTGAAGAGGAGAAACGCTGCCAGGCCTGACTGACACGGGCATAATCGGCATTGGGCGGCACAAACGTCATCAAAATGCCTGCTGCGCGATTACTTAACCCCGCAGCGGCCAATGTTGCGGGCATAGCTTGACAATCATAAGTACCATTGGCGGGATGGTGACGACCGCGAAGCAGGGAGGCGCCAGGAATTTTTTTTATCGCCGTGAGTACAGACATATTTCACCTTTGTTTTTATTGGGTTAATCAACAAATTGTAGGGCGGACATCCTGGTGAATTTATGGGGCTAAACGGCTAATCCTTGCGATAGCGCTTATGGTATTAATCGTAAGTCTGCGATCTATTTTTTATTATTCATTCTGCAATGTTATCGCCTGTCGCTTACAAAACTTTAATAGATTATTCACAAATGCTGCTGCTCTCTTGGTCGGATCATTATTATTTGTTTGGTGCCGGAAATTGTGCTGTCGACAATGTGATCTTGCTCATAAGAACATTCTCAATCCATGGGTTGTATATGGAAGAATATATTCCTTAATTATGAAGCGGTTGGTTTCCTGCCAGTTTTCACTTCTTTTTTAGTCAGTTCATTAAGTCGTTATTTTAAGGCGTAAATATTTTTCAGCGCCATCCTGCGCCAGGATAATGGCCCTCTCTTCATCAAAGTGCTGTTGCGGTGGTGAATGTTTTGCTCACTTTCTAAGCATAGATAACGTGAATACCGTACTGATAAATGTGAGTCGACAGTGACGGGAAAAAAGAAACGCCGCTGGTTCTGTCCGTTAATAACCCTTCGTGAATGTTCCCGATAATAAAAAAAGAAAGCGAGCGAAAATTTTCTTTTTTATCAGGTGATGATTTATTTTTTACGCCGTTGCGCTTGTTGTTTTTGTATTATTGTTCTAAGCATGTTCGTTTCTGTTGTTATCTTGTTTTTGCTCTATTCTTTATAGGGTGTTGATGATTTGCATGGCGATTTTTAAATAGTCAGGGCATCAATGTTTTTATCATTCAGTAAAAGGTAGTGAGTGCATAAATGATTATTTTTGTGTTTATGCTCGCTCATTTTTATTACGGCTTCGTCAGTCAGTATTGGCTTGTTATTTACGGGAGAACACGCAATGAGAGCACTTACCTGGCATGGTCCGCATCGTGTGAAAGTTGAAAACATGCCCGATCCGGCTTTAGCCGCGCCGGACGATATCATCCTGCGCGTGACGGCAACCGCGATCTGCGGTTCCGATTTGCATCTTTATCGCGGCAAAATACCCGGCACGCATCATGGAGATATTTTCGGGCATGAATTTATGGGGGAGGTCGTTGAGGCAGGCCCCGAAGTGAAAGCCGTCAGCAAAGGCGATCGCGTGGTTATCCCATTTGTTATCGCTTGTGGAGACTGCTTTTTCTGTCGTCTGCAACAATATGCTGCGTGCGAAAAGACCAATAGTGGCAAAGGCGCGACGCTGAACCGCAAAACCATTACGCCGCCTGCCGCCCTCTTTGGCTACAGCGATATGTATGGCGGGATACCCGGCGGTCAGGCCGAATATGTGCGGGTGCCAAAAGCCAATACCGGGCCATTTAAAGTGCCGGATACCCTGCCGGATGAGAAAGTCTTATTTCTCTCCGATATCCTCCCTACGGCCTGGCAGGCAGTTAAAAATGCTGAGGTCAAACAGGGCTCAAGTGTTGCGATTTACGGTGCAGGGCCGGTGGGACTGCTGACGGCGGCATGCGCGCGACTGAATGGCGCAGAACAGATTTTTATCATTGATCATAATGATTACCGGCTGGCGTTCGCACAGCAACGCTACGGCGCAATTCCCATTAACTTTGATAAAAACGACGATCCTGCCGCCTGGATAATTGAGCAGACGCCGGGCAATCGGGGCGTGGACGCGGTGATTGATGCCGTTGGCTTTGAAGCGAAAGGGAGCCTGACCGAAACGGTGCTAAGCACCTTGAAAATCGAAGGCAGCAGCGGGAAAGCGCTCAGACAGTGTATTGCTGCTGTGCGCCGCGGTGGAATTGTCAGCGTGCCTGGTGTGTATGCCGGGTTTATTCATGGTTTCCTGTTCGGCGACGCCTTTGATAAAGGCCTCACCTTTAAAATGGGCCAGACGCATGTTCACGCTTACTTACCGGATCTGCTTAACCTCATTGAGCAAGGGCATCTGACGCCGGAAGAGATCGTCACACACCATATGCCGCTGGAAGAGGCTGCGCGTGGTTATGAAATCTTCGAAAAACGCCAGGAAGAGTGCCGCAAGGTGATCCTGGTGCCAGGCATGAGCGCCGCAAAGGCGACACTGTAAGTTGGTTTCACGGCGGTGGAAGTGAGCACCGCCCTATTTACACAGAGGGAGGAAGTGATGACGACACCGTCTCTATCTATCGCCAATGAACTGGGGCGATTGTTACAGGAAAAAAAGTTGCAACTGGCGACTGCGGAGTCGTGTACCGGCGGACTGATAGCCTCTGCGTTGTGCGCGGCAGAAAATACTCCGGCGTTCTACGGTTGCGGGTTTATCACCTATACCGACGAGGCGAAAATTCGATTGCTTGAGGTCAGCGCCGGGACGATAGCAACGCACACGGCGGTGAGCGAACAGGCGGTAAAAGAGATGGCCGCAGGTGCACAGCAACGTTCGGGGGCGCATGTCAGCCTGGCGGTAAGTGGTTATGCCGGGCCGGAGGGGGGAGAAGATGGCACGCCAGTGGGCACCATCTGGTTTGCATGGCAGCTTCCCGACAATACGCTTTCGACGAAAGTGAAGCATTTTGACGGCGACAGTGAAGCGATTATTAAGCAAGCGACAAGTTATGCCATGGGAACATTAATCATGTTATTAGCCGGGTTCGGTGAGGCCAGGGAATAACCTTTTTTAGCCAGTACGAAGACCGGCGAATGACATCAGAAGTTTAATCAATGTGCTGGCAATAAAGAGTGCCAGCACGCTACTGAACCATAAAAAAATAAACCACATCACTTTTCTGGCGGTGGCCTGAGGTTTATTTAACATCAGTGATATCCCTCCCCGGGATGAATTTTCCCGCGAAACACGTAATAACTCCATGAGGTATATACCAGGATCAGGGGAATGATCAGCAGTGCACCTACCAGCATAAATCCCTGACTTTGCGCCGGAGCGGCGGCTTGCCACAGTGAAATATCCGGCGGAATAATATTCGGCCATATACTGATGCCAAGGCCGCTGAAACCGAGAAAGATGAGCCCAAGCGTGAGGATAAAAGGCAACATGTGGTAGTGGGGCTGTTGCAGCATTCGCCAGAGGCAGAGGCTCAGTATCACAACCAGTAACGGAACGGGGGCAAAAAACCACAGATTGGGCAGGCTGAACCAGCGCAGGGCAATATCGCTGTGTGCCAACGGAGTCCAGATACTGATAACGGCGATGGCCAGCAATAAGGCGAGCAGCAGCGTCCTGGCAGCTGTGCGCATCGTATACTGCAAATTCCCCACACTCTTCATGACCAGCCAGGTGGAGCCGAGCATGGCGTAGGCGACAACCAGCCCGATGCCGCAAAACAGATTAAACGGCGTAAGCCAGTCCAAAGCACCGCCGCTGAAGGTGCGCTCGCTGACAGGGAAACCGTTGATCACCGCGCCGACAACGATCCCTTGTGTAAACGTGGCGAGCAGGGAGCCCGCGAAGAAAGACCTGTCCCAAAACGATTTGTGAGCGGGCGTTGCTTTAAAGCGGAACTCAAACGCAACGCCGCGAAAAATCAGCCCGATCAACATCAGCGTGAGAGGAATCGCCAGGGCATCGGCAATCACCGCATAGGCGAGGGGAAATGCGCCAAAGAGTCCGGCGCCGCCCAGGACCAGCCAGGTTTCGTTGCCATCCCATACCGGAGCGACGCTGTTCACCATAATGTCGCGTTCAAGCGGATCCTGAATCGCAGGGAAAAGAATGCCAATCCCCAGATCGAAACCGTCCATTACGATGTACATCAGCGTGGCGAAAACGATAATGACAAACCAGATCAGTGATAAGTCGATACCCATTAGTGATCCTCCTCGCCCTGTAACCGTTCCCCGGTGGCAGACAACGGACGCGCCGGTCTGCCATCTTCCGGGGGCTCGTCGATCGGATGCGGCCCTTTTTTGATCAGCCGCAGCATATAGCTGTAACCCACGCCGAATACCGAGCTGTAGACCACAATAAACAGCAGCAGACTCAGGCTCATTTGCAGCGTGCTGTGCGCAGACACGGCGTCTGCGGTGCGCAGCAGCCCATACACTACCCAGGGTTGCCTCCCCACTTCAGTGGTCACCCACCCGGCGAGGATTGCCACCAGACCGGCTGGCCCCATCCACAGCGCAAAATGAAGAAAAGGCCGGGCGTGGAATAAACGACGCCGGTATCGCAACCATAATGCCGCGAGACCCAGAACAATCATCAGTACGCCCATGCCCACCATCAGCCTGAATGACCAGAAAACGAGGGTGGAATTGGGCCGTTCCGCTTTGGGAAAGGATTTCAGTGCCGGAACCTGCTCATTTAATGAGTGGGTGAGAATCAGGCTGCCGAGCGCCGGGATTTCCACCGCATAGCGGGTGCGCTCCTGTTCCATATCAGGCAGGCCGAAGAGGATCAGCGGTGTGGCTTCACCTGGCGGATTCTCCCAATGTCCTTCAATGGCGGCGATTTTCGCGGGCTGATGTTTAAGGGTATTCAGACCATGCATATCGCCAACAAAGGCCTGCAAGGGCGCGACAATCAGCACCATCCACATCGCCATTGACAGCATTTTGCGTATGGCGGAAGAGTCTCTGCCGCGCAACAGATGCCATGCTGCTGAAGCGCCGACCAGCAGCGCGCTACTGAGAAACGCCGCAATGGTCATATGCAGCAGGCGATACGGAAAAGAGGGATTAAAAATGACCGCCAGCCAGTCAGTCGGCACGACCTGACCGTTTTCAATGGAGAAGCCTTGCGGTGTGTGCATCCAACTGTTGGATGCCAGGATCCAGAAGGTGGACATCAACGTGCCGAGGGCCACCATGCAGGTGGCGAAAAAATGCAAGCCTGGACCTACCTTATTCCAGCCGAACAGCATCACGCCGAGAAAACCGGCTTCGAGGAAGAAGGCGGTCAGCACTTCGTAGGTCAACAACGGGCCGGTAATACTGCCGGCAAACTGTGAAAAACCGCTCCAGTTGGTGCCGAACTGGTAGGCCATCACCAGACCTGACACCACGCCCATGCCGAAATTAACGGCAAATATTTTTAACCAGAAATGGTAGAGCGCACGCCAGTCGCTATTTCGTGTTTTTAACCAGAGCCCCTCCAGCACCACAAGATAGCTGGCAAGACCGATGGTGATGGCCGGGAAAATGATATGAAACGAGACGGTAAAGGCGAACTGTAGTCTTGCCAGATGAAACGCATCCCATGCAAACATGTGGGTTACCTTCTAAAAAAACACCCCTTGTTTAAGGGGTGTGTAGCGTAAGCAATACGGATGGTTATTCCTCTCGGGGCTCGCCGCTACCCAGTTCTGCACCGGTTAGTGGGTCGACGGCAGGATCGGATTGGGTGCGTTTAGCCATCGCTTTCACCAGCGCTTCCTGCTCCTTACTGAGCGTCACCGTTGCCAGACCATCACCGCCGTCAACCGCAGGTTGCGGATTAGCAACGTACTCGAAGTGTTCATCGCTGTTCCAACTGCCGCGCGGATCGTCCCCCTCCGACATGTTGTAATAGACGTGGGTGTACTGCTCAACAGGTGGCAATTTGCCCGGCGGGAAATTATTGCGAATGGAATAGAGCGCTTTCTCAAATGACAGTTGATGCGCTGCTTCGCGCGTCATCAAGAAACCCAACGCGTCTTTGACGCCGGGATCATCGGTGACATTGATCAGGCGCTCATAGATGATTTTGGCCCGGGCCTCTGCGGCAATATTAGAGCGCAGATCCGCCGTTACTTCGCCAATGGTATCAATATAGGCTGCCGTCCAGGGCACCCCCGCGGAATTGGTCAGTGCGGGGCCACCGCCGTACAGTAACGAGGTGATATGGCTGTCGTTACCATTCTCCGTTAACGAACGGTAAAGCTCGGCTTCATTTTCCGTGCCTTCCGCTAACTGGCCTTTTGCCCCTTTATTGAGCATACCGACCAGCGAGCCAATAATTTCCAGATGGCTCAGTTCTTCGGTCGCAATGTCCATGAGCATCTCCTTGCGCCCGACATCTTCATCACCCAATCCCTGGGTAAAGTAACGGCAAGCGGCGGCTAGTTCACCTTGAGGGCCGCCGAATTGTTCGAGCAAAAGGTTCGCCAGCCCCGGATTAGGTGCGCTGACCCTGACGGTGTACTGTAATTGTTTCACGTGTCGAAACATAAAACCTCCGGTTGCGTGGTGGTTATTTCTTCGCTTCGACGCCGTCTGCTGCATCACGAAGTAAAAATTGTTCAGTGACAACAGGCAAATGTGTCAGTGCCCAATCTGCCATCGCTTCTTCTTGCGCAAGGATTTGCTCAAATATTTCTACACTGGCGGTATCGCCGACCTTTTGCGCAGCAGCAATTAACGAGGTATAAGAGGCAATTTCAAATTGTTCGAATACATAACTACTGATAGAACCTTTGACAATTTCGTCGGAGGCAAACATACCGCCGATAGATTGTCCCATTGCCGCCATTTTACTGGTGGCATCTTTTAATAACGAGCGACTGATACCGTTACGATCAATGACTTCTTCCAGCAATTTAATTTGTGACTGCGTTTCAGTCAGATGCTGCTCGATTCGCGCGCGCAAATCAGGGTAATTATCGATACGGCTACTCATGGCATTAAGCATAGATTCTGCTTGTTTTTCCATCGCGTGCGCATCCCGTAGCCAGTCATGATAATTTTCTTGTGGCGTCATGATACATTCCTCAGTAATTAATGTGCTTAGCAGAGAAGATTAATGTCGTCGCATAGCTATTAAAGTCAGGGGTTATTCAACTTCAGCTTTTTGATTAATGGTCGATGTTGCGATCTGGGTCAGCAGACTGTCCGTGGTTTTTTCTTCATCTAACGTTGCAGAGAGTAATTTTTGTGCATTCTTCAGCCCTAACTGACTGGCCAGTGTACACAATGTGCCATACGAGGCGATTTCATAATGTTCCACTTTCTGCGCCGCCGCAATCAATGCAGCGTCACGCACACTGCCTTTTTCCGTGGCGTCGATAACTTCATTGGCTTCATCAATCAGCCCTTCCATTGCATGGCATTTCATGCGTTTAATCTTCATTTCAGGCTCAGCTTCAACAAGCTGATCGATGCGTTCAATTTGCCCCTGAGTTTCTTCATAATGCTTTTTAAATGCATTGGATAATTCGCTGTTTGATGCCTCTCGCGATAATTTCAATAATGCGCGAGAAAGCTGTTTTTCAGCACTATAAATATCGGACAAAGAATGAATGAATAGATCGGTAAGAGAATTAACCTGCATAAATTATCACCTTTTATTGAACAGGAAATAGTAGCGAGCCGCTTAACGGCTCGCCGTCATTGCAAATACTTTGCAAGTGTTTAAAGCCGTGGTAATTAGAAACTACTCACCCGATTTGCGGCCGCCGCCATGGCTCTGTTGACCGCCTTTTTTACCGGCTTCAGAAGCACGTTCAGGGTCATTTTTAAAATTACCGCCGCTATGTTGACCACCTTTACGTCCTGCTTCAGACGCTTTTTCACGATCTTCTGCGAAATTACCAGAACCGCCACGATGTTCAGCCATGTTATTTCTCCAGTTTCGTTGTTTAAATAACGACATATTTAACTACCCATGTCGTCGCCCTCGGTATCTAACTCTAGTCGGGGAGAGGAATATGTCAAAGCGGAGCGCGGAATGGTAAGGAGCATCAAATAGTGATATCCCGTTTGTGGGTGCGTTACTTAATTTGTCGGGGCTCGCTGAAAATATACCTTTTAAAATAAGTGCGTTGAATGATGCGTTGATGGACATTGCAGGGGAAAATAAGATGATAACAGTCCGGAAAGTCTGTCAAAACGCAACGGTGATGGGCTGTCTTTTCCCTGTGTATGAATGTTTGCGGGAGAAAATATAAATTATTTTAACGCGTTTAAGATAAATCTGACAAAGAAAAACCCTCAGGAACAGGAAATCCGGTCTGCACCTGAGGGCATGCAAATGCATACTCGTTACGCTAGTTAGTCTGCTAATAATCGGTGGCAATGCATTCAGAATGTTCCTGATTTTCAACGAAACGGCAAATTGTAACCCGTTGTTGGATAAGAAAACACCAAAGAGTATTTCTCTTTTGCGGGTTATCTGGCGTCACGCGACAACCGTAAGCGGCTTACTATTTCTTTAATCTGGTAAAGCAGGAGAATGTCCTGTTTCGGCAACTCATCGCCAGACAGGTAATCAGCGAAACGGCGAGGTGACAAATGGGATGTAATAATGAGCGGCTGCCCGGTGTGAAAGAAAGTGTGCGCGCGCTTAATTTTGAATCGACGTTTCGGCGGATTGGGTTTGTTCTGTTATTAAGCATTATTGGTGCTGCATTGATGGGTTTTTTCTCCGGCGGCTATATCAGTTCGGCGACGAAAATGAACCGCACGCACTCGCTAAAAGTGGAATATGAACGCGTTGGCCGCCTGCAAAATGAGTTCAGAATGAAAATTTCCCCGCAATCGCTGATAGCCGATACTTATCTCTTCAGCATCGGTGGCGCATTCAATGAACGTTTTCAACCGGGTAGCGTGTGGCCGCAACCGGATCGCATGTTCAGTCAGGGGCAGACGCTTTATCTTGTCTATAACGATGTCGCTGGCAAGCGTGATTTCAGCGTCCGGGTGTACGCAACCCCTTCTACGGCAGGGAAAGCAGTCAATACGGTAAAGGTGAATGATGAGCCTGAAGTCCGTTTCTGGCAGTTTATTTTTCCTTAGGAGAAGACGATGGAGATGGTACTAAGGGCCCTGGCCATTTATCTTATTTTGCTGCTTGTTTTTAAAGTGGCGGGTCGTCGTGCGCTGTTACAGATGACCAGTTTTGATTTGATATTATTATTGATCATCAGCGAGGCGACGCAGCAGGCATTACTGGGGAATGACTTTTCGGTGACTGGCGCCATGCTGACGATCATTACGCTGGTGACGGCCGATATTCTGTTTGGATTGATGAAAAAATATATTTCCGGCGCAGAAGCGGTGATGGACGGCACGCCAGTCATTCTGGTGGAAAACGGCATTCCATTGATGGACAAACTGCAAAAAGTGGATGTCTCCTGCGATGATATTTTGGTTGCTGCGCGCCAGAGTCAGGGGATCACCGAGCTAGGTAAAATAAAATATGCGATTCTGGAGCGTAGCGGGCATATCTCGATTATTCCAGCCGAAGGGTAAGCCAAAAGGGATGGGCAGACTGTCGCCATTTCTGCTTGCCGGACAGAATAGCGCGATGTTTGCGGAATACAGTTGCGGAACCGCGCATATTGATGCCCAACAAAACGGTCGTAAAATAGCCAGGCGCCTGTATGTCTCTTCCTCTGAGTGTTGATTGCCATGATGCCGATAAAAGCGCTCTGTCTTAGCTTTTTTTGCCTCGTTCTGCTGTCACTTATCGCCAGCCTTGCCCAGGCCATGCATCATCGTGAATCGCGGGCACAGGAGGGCTGGTGGTCTGCTCGCCGTGACTCCGCGGGTATGGCACCCGATGCCCGGATAAATGCGCAACTGGCGATAGTTCAGGTCTATGCCGCGCCAACATGGGGCTGGAAAGGTGTTGTCGCAGTGCATCCATGGATCATCTTTAAGCGCGCGGGGGAAAGGGAATATAGCCGTTACGAAGTTATTAGTTGGGGGGCGGGTGATAAAGTGCGGCGCAATAGCAACCTGGCTGATGGCTACTGGTATGGTGCACAACCCCGCCTGTTGGTTGAACACCGGGGAGCTGAGGCTGCCGCGATGATTCCACAGATTGAAGCGGCCATCCGTACTTATCCATGGCCGCAGACCTATCACGCCTGGCCGGGGCCGAACAGCAATACATTTATTGCTCATATCGGGCGCAACGTGCCGGCGCTGAAACTGGATATGCCGGCGAATGCGGTGGGCAAGGATTTCCGCTCACTGCGTGACCCCGTGGGTTTACCGCCATCGGGGGGCGGCGTGCAGCTGTCGCTACTGGGTGTTGCAGGCGTTACGCTGGGTGCTGAAGAGGGATTCGAACTCAACGTGCTGGGTCTGAATGTGGGACTGGATTTGACCCCGCTACGCTTACGGCTGCCGTTTATCGGCGGGATCGGCCGTGATAATTTGCAAAAGAACGTTGATGAAGGGTGACCTTTTGCACTGTCGTTTGCATAGCGACTCGTTAAACTGATTAACGTGCTGTTATGTCCCTGCCCGTTTGTCAGGGTGTTTTTCTGACGAGCCGCATATCTGGTTAATAAACGCAGCGTCTTTACATTAATCAAACAGGCCGGTCTCTCCATTATTCTTTATTTTTAGCGTCATCATTCATCATATTCACCCTGATCGACACGCTATTATTGCCGTGCAGAAAATGATTATCAAAAAGTCTGACATGTGATACTAACACTGAGAGACAACAAAAAAGGGTAAAGGGTAGCGGAAGATGTCGCACAATAACATTGCCAGAAAAGTACAAAATCTTCAGTCATCGGCAATCCGGGAATTATTGAAACACAGCAAAATAGACGGGGTTATTTCGCTTGGCGGCGGTATTCCTGATCCCGATCTGTTTGACCGCGAAGGGCTGCAAATCGCGATGGATAATGTGCTTTCCAGTGGCTGGAAAGAGGCGTTTCAGTACGGCCTGAGCGAGGGGAGCCCGGCGTTGCGTGAGGCCATTTGCTCGTTGCTGAGCAAACGGCAAATACACTGTCATGTGGATGATGTGGTTGTAACGTCTGGCTCTCAGCAATCACTGGATATTCTGGCGCGTGCGCTGATCGATCCCGGCGATGTGGTGGTGGTCGAGCGGCCGACCTATCTCGCGGCGTTGCAGATTTTTCAGTTAGCGGAAGCCAATCTGATGTCGGTAGGCACTGATGGTGACGGGATGATCATCGACGAGCTGGAGGCGTTGGTGAAGACTACGCGGGTGAAGGCGGTGTATATCGTCCCGACGTTTGGCAACCCCGGCGGCGTGACGCTGGCTGAGCCTCGTCGTAAGCAACTGGTGGAATTATCGAAGCGCTACGGCTTCGTTATTATCGAAGATGATCCGTACGGCGAAATTAACTTCACTGATAAAACCTTTACGCCGCTCAAAGCCTGGGCGGAGACGATGGATAACAGCGACAACGTGATTTATACCTCCACTTTTTCAAAAATCCTTGCGCCGGGAACCCGTGTTGGTTGGCTGGTGGTACCGGGGTGGCTGAAACGCCAGGTGGTAAATCTTAAGCAGGCGACGGATTTGCATACCAGCGCCTTATCGCAGTCCTTAACCTGGCACTATTTGCAAACAGGGCGGTTGAGCGGGCAAATTGCGCTGATCCGTGATGCTTATAAACAGAAATGCCAGACGTTATCTCAGCACCTTGAAAAGGAGCTGGGCGACCATTTGACGTTTCATCAGCCGATGGGCGGTATGTTTTTATGGGCAAGATTTAAATACGAACTGAATACCACGCAATGGCTGCAAAAAACGCTGAATAATGGTGTTGTTTATGTTCCCGGGGAGTTCTTTTATTGTAAGGAACCCGATCATTCCACGCTGCGTATGTCTTACGTGAGTGTCTCGGAAGCGAACCTGAAAGAAGCGGTTGTACGGTTAAAAGCCTCGCTGGATGCGTCGGTGTGACCCCCGGGAACGTCGCTCTGCCATGGGGTGCTACGCCTTCTCGCGCAACCCGGTTTACCTCGGGTTTGTGGGTATTCATCTCAGCGCGGCGATACTGTTGGGTAGCACCGCAGGCGTGCTTGCTACCCCTGTCCTGATTGCCCTGATTTCAGCGTTGCATATTGAGATTGAGGAGGCGGCGATGCACAGCCTGTTTGGCCGGGAATGGGAAACGTACAGCAACAAAACCGGTCGCTGGTTGTAGCGTGTTGCGCCAATCTGACCGGCTTGCGGCGGGTTGCAAGCTGGTTCAGAGCCTAACAACCAGGCCTTGCCTGAAACACTGTCGGGTAACGCTGGCTATGATTTTCACCGTTTCGAGGGGCGGTGTTATCCTGCGCAATTCAGTGTCAGATACGGTTTATCTCAGCGGCGGTTTTGATTTGCTGCGTTGACTGAATAAATTCAGACAGCAATACCCTGAACTCAAAATAAGTCGGGCCTGTTCGAAGGAAAACCTGCAATGCTCGCGGGATAATCTGAATAATCGATATTTGCCATTGTCTGCCGCAATGGCCCGTCCTGAATGTGCGCACCCATTAAAAATGAGAAGCTGGTTCCCTTTGCCTCTTTTACAATGCAATAAACCTCGCAAAATGAGATAGATAAGAGGTTACAGGAACAGCTTTGGTATTCTGGAAATTAATCGTTGTCATTTTATCATGGTGAGAAATATTACCAGGCTATGGGATTTGAATATTAAGATATATTAAGAAAACTGTTCTTGAATAAGTTATTTATCTTAAGGTTGGCCTAATAATAGCGCGCGATGATGATATTGTTCCCTCTGAGGTTATTATATGAGAATAATGTCGCCTTACACGCTAAAATGGTTACCTGGCGGTTCCAAACACAATGATATTTCCCTGTTGATTCGTGAAAGCTATTCTCAGGTTTACCATGCCACGCTTTCCGCTTGTATGCCCTGGCTACTTGGTTTGTATGACTCAGCGGGTGAGTTAAAAGCAGCCTGTGGCATCCAGACCGCTCCGCAGGGGGCATTCTATCTGGAGCACTATCTCGATGAACCGGTGGAAACGCTGTTGTCCTCGCAGATTGCCATGCCTGTGGAACGCGGGACAATCGTCGAAGTGGGTAATTTTGCAGCGTGCGATGGCGCGTCTGCGCGCGTGATGTATGCTGCTCTTTGCCTGCTTTTGAATCGCTACCACTATACGTGGATTGTTTTTACCGGTACCCGGAAAATCCGCAATACCTTTCACCGACTTAACCTGCAACCCATTCCGCTTAGCCCGGCTAACCCCGAACGGCTGGGTGACGCTGCGCTGGAGTGGGGAGACTACTATCAGCATGACCCTTACATCATGGCCGGTGAACTGGCGGGGGGGCATATCGCCTTGAGCCAGACCAGTCTGCTGTTGAACCTGTTTATCCATTTACCTGATGCCCCCTGGACCGTCGCTACAGGAGAATCCTATGTTTCCGGACTTGCTTAAGCAGCAGGCTGCCTGCCAACCCGACGCTATCGCCCTGTACGGTGAAACCCGTGAATGGAACTGGCGACAATACCATGAGGCGGTTGAAGAGATTGCCCGGCAATTAACCTCTCTGGGGGTAAAACGCCTGGCGTTAGAGTCAGAAAACAGTCCTGAATGGGCCATTTTCGACCTTGCCTGCTACGCGGCCGGGATCGTGATGGTTCCGGTGCCGTCCTTTTTTACCGCTGCTCAAAAGGCTTGGGTGCTGTCATCCGCCTCTATTGATGCCCGGCTCAGTGATGAGGTGATGGAGGGATGGCAGGTTCATGACTTCCCGTTTGGCAAACTGCAAACCCGTGTGGTGGTTGATCCCAACCCATTACCCCCTGGCACGGCAAGGGTGACCTATACCTCCGGGACGACAGGCGAGCCAAAGGGCGTTTGCCTGAGCCAGCACGGTTTGCTGTGGACGGCGCAAACGCTGGCGACCGAATTGACACCACTTAGTCTTCAAAAACATATGGTTACGTTGCCGCTCAGTATTCTTCTGGAAAACCTCTGCGGTATCTATATCCCACTGGTGCTCGGCGTGCCCACCATTGTACTGCCACCTTCACAGGTCGGTTTTGACGGCTCCAGCCGTTTTAATTCCGCTCAGTTCCAACAGGCGCTCCTGATCTGGCGTCCGCAAAGCCTGGTGCTGGTGCCGGAGCTATTACGGGTGGTGTTCGCACTGCGTTACCAGATGCCAGAGTGTACGCAATCGCTACGCTTTATCGCTGCCGGTGGCGGAAAAATATCTGAGCAATTAATGGCGCTGGCGGCCATCAGCGGCCTGCCGGTTTTTGAAGGGTATGGGTTATCAGAATGCGGTTCCGTTGTTTCACTTAACCTGCCTGGCGTCACGAAGAAGGGGAGCGTTGGCAGGCCGTTACCGGGTATCGACGTATCGGTTGATGAACACCAACAATTGTGCGTCACCAGTCCTGCCAATGCGCTGGGATATCTGGGCGCAGAAGCCGCATCAGCAACTGTCGCCACCGGGGATTTGGGCACAGTGGATGAGGAGGGGTTCATCCATATTCATGGTCGGCTTAAGAACGTACAAATTAATGCGTTTGGCCGCAACTTCTCCCCTGAGTGGCCGGAAGCGGAAGCGATGGCTTGCCCGTCCGTGCGCCGCATCGTCGTGTTTGGTGACGGGTTGACGCGTAACGTGGCGCTGGTGGATGCCTTTGACGGGCAGCATGAGGAGGCACGTGAGCAACTGATCGCGCTTTCCGCCCGATTGCCGGATTACGCACAACTGCACCGGTTGCTGTTCACCTCTGAGATTTCATTACCCGGAATGTTAACAGCCAATGGCCGCCCGCGTCGTAATGCCATCTGGCAATCTCTGCATCAGCAGATCCTGACCTGTAGTGAAGGGGAAAATCATGAGCTTTTATGAGCAATTACAACACCAGACCGCTGCGGAGCGTCAGGCTTTGCTTGCCTCCCCGGTTATCGCCCGTTGTCGTGACGGTGATATATCGCAGGAGATGTACATTGAATTTCTGACGCAGGCTTATCATCACGTTAGTCACACCGTACCCCTGCTGATGTGCGCAGGTAGCCGCCTTCCAACCTCGCAGGAGTCGGTTCGTGGGGCAATTGCTGAATATATTGAAGAAGAATACGGTCACCAGGAGTGGATCCTGAATGACATTCGCGCTTGCGGCGGTGATGCGGAGAAAGTCAGGTCTGGCACGCCTTGCCTGCCTATTGAGATGATGGTGGCTTTTCTCTATTACCGCATTGAATGGGTCAATCCGATGAGCCTTTTTGGCATGGTGCTGGTTCTGGAGGGCACCAGTGTCTCTATCGCTTCATCGATAGCCGCACAGGTTGAACATACGCTGGGTCTGCCGAAAGCGGCTACCACCTATCTGCGTTCGCACGGTGAGCTCGATCAAGGGCATCTGCAATTTTTTGCCAGGCTGATGGATACAGTGACAGATGAGGGCGATCAGGCTGCGATTATCCATACGGCGCGTCGTGTGTATCAGCTATATGGACAGATGCTTAATCAACTGGGGAGTAACACACGTGGATCTGACGAATAAAACGGTGCTGCTGACCGGGGCAGGTGGCGGAATCGGCCAGGCGTTAGCGCTGGCGCTGGCAAAAAAAGGCGCGAAACTCTGCCTTGTCGGGCGTAATGAGCAGGCAATGCAACTCCTTCGGCAGCATCTGCCTCATCCGGAACGCCACGCTATCGCGGTAATGCAGACCTATTCTGATGACGAAATTGGCGCGTTAGCCTCGTCATTCAATATGAATGGCAAGCTGGACATCCTGATTAACAATGCAGGATGCAGCCATTTCGCGTTATTTGAGCAGCACTCGTTTGAGGATATCCGCGAGCAGATCCGCACCAACATTGAAATACCGGCATTGCTGACACGCGCATTGCTGTCGGAAATTAACCCGGGCGGTATCGTCCTCAACATTGGCTCGATCTTCGGCGAAATTGGGCACCCTGCCTGGAGTGTTTACAGCGCAACGAAAGCCGCTATTCATCGTTTCTCCGAAGCGCTGGGGCGGGAGTTACAGGGTAGCGGTATTTCCGTTTTGTATGCCGCCCCACGCGCAACGGAGACGTCGCTGAACAATGAAGATGTCTATGCATTGAACCGTAAGCTGGGGAATGGCATGGATTCCCCCGGCTTTGTTGCTGCGCGGATTATCCGGCTGCTTGAAACGGAGCAAAAGCGATATCGCTTTGGTGCAATGGAACGGTTGTTCGTCAAACTTAATGCCTGGTTTCCGGCGGTGGTGGACGGCGCATTAGGTAAAAAATTACCCGTGATCCGGGCGTTCGCCCGTCGCACAAACGGTGGAGAGAGTGAATGAAAGTCATGAATGCCTTTATGGTTGCGCTACTGACGCCCGCTTCGGCGTGCGCACTGGCAGAGAGCACTCTGATGGATTTACAGCATGACTGGTCCGTTTGCCAGTATCAGACGCTGGAAGCCAAAAAAGAGGGGTGTTTCAGCGCGTTGAGCCAGCGAGCGCATGAGGCTAGTCGGGCAAAGAACGATGCGGATGCGACGCTGCTTATCTGGTCCGGGATCGTCGACAGCAGTTGGGCTGGCGCGAAAGGGGGATTGTCTGCTCTGAGCCTGGTTAAACAGGCTAAGGGCAGTCTGGAAAAAGCGATCGCCATCGACCCTGGCGCGCTTCAGGGATCGGCCTGGACCAGTCTGGGCGCGCTGTACTACCAGGTGCCCGGCTGGCCGGTAGGTTTTGGCGATAAAGACAAAGCGGACGAAATGCTAAAAAAAGCGCTTACGATCAACCCCGATGGTATTGATCCCAATTATTTCTATGGTGATTTTCTGCTAAAAGAGAAAAAAACAGACGAAGCGAAAATGTATCTGCAAAAAGCGCTGCAGGCACCCGCACGCCCTGGTCGCGATATTGCCGATAACTGCCGCCGTCGTGATATCGCAAATGACCTGGCAATGATTAAATAATTCCACCGCTGCCCCGCAATAAATATTAGCGGGGCATATCATTTACATTAATAAAATTTATCTATTGCAGTGCGGTGAGGCGTAAAGTGCGCATTATCGGTTGCACATTAATTAAGATAAAAATAGTTATCGAAGAGAAAAGTAATTTATTTGCTTGATCGCTATCAAATTTATTCTCGCTTCAGCTAATCCTCTTTTTACTCTCGCCGATAACTGCGATATCAGGCTGGCATTGCTTTGGTCATTCTCCGGAAGATGTCCTTACTTATTGTTGGTTAGGCATTTCCTGAAGGAGAGAGCAGTAGCGAGCCGTCGACGTTAAATATTGTTCTGTTTATAAATGTGTTTTTCAGTTCCCACAAGCAATAAGACCCGCTTTATGCGTTTAACAATAAGAATATGACCATCATACTGCAGCCTGGAGTGAAGAATGAAACTGCTTAAAGATATCACCATAAGAAAGATGTTATTGATTATTTTATCGATTTTTACCTTGATTTGGGGGGTAGCCACGGGATTAACACTGAAAAGTTTTTCAGATACGCAGACACTGCTGGAAAACAGCTCTCAGCAAAAAGCGACGTATGCTCTGCTGGTCAAAGGTAATGATCAATATTTCCGCTCGGTAACGCGTATGCTGAGGGCGATGGATTTCCAGCAGGACGGTAAAGTTGACGATGCTGCGAAAACGTTTGCTTCTTCTGAGAAAGCGTTAAAAATCAGCCAGGAGATGCTCACTCAGTTTCGCAATGCCCAGCATGTTGATGTCAGTCCTGATCTCTCTGCGGCGATGATCAACGACTGGGAAGCATTGCTCTCCGCCATTACACCCATGCTTGATGCCGCCCGCAACAACCAGCAGGATCAGTTCCGACAGATTTTCCGCAGCACGTATCCGCCATTAAGCGTTAAGTTCGGTGAAACAGCGGAAAAATATACAAAAGCGATTCAATCCAACGTCATGCTGGATCGGGCAAATGAATCCATTGCACAAAACCGAATCATACTGCTCAGTGCTCTGGTGGCGGGGATTATTACGCTTTTCCTGACAGATCGTTACCTGGTAACGTTCCTGACGACGCCGCTTAATTACATCAAAAATCATCTTGAGGTATTGAAAGCGGGCAAACTGCATGTGGAGATTAACGATTTTGGTCGTAACTGCGCCGGTCAGTTAATTCCCTATATCCGTAGCATGCAGAATAGCCTGCGCGAAACGGTATCCGCGATTCAGGATACTTCCTCCAGCTTGTATGCCAGCACCAGTCGTATCCGTGAAGGGAATGAGCAATTGTCGGCGCGAACTGATCAGCAGGCCGCTGCATTACAACAGACGTCCGCCAGTATGGAAGAGTTGACCTCCACCGTGAAAAATAACGCTGAAAACGTTCAGCAGGCCAGAAAGCTCTCCGAAGAGACACAGAATATCGCCAAAGAGGGGGGCGCTCTGACGGGCAAGGTGGTGGACACCATGGAGAGTATTTCAGAGAGCTCGCGGAAAATATCTGATATTACAGGGGTAATTAACAGCATCTCATTCCAGACCAACATCCTGGCGCTCAACGCGGCAGTGGAGGCCGCTCGGGCTGGTGAACAAGGGCGCGGTTTTGCTGTAGTTGCCAGCGAGGTTCGCTCTCTGGCGCAGCGGAGCGCGCAGGCGGCGAAAGAAATCGAAGCACTGATCAGTGAATCGGTCTCCCGTGTTAAAGCCGGTTCAGAACTGGTGACGACGGCCGGTGAGGCAATGGAAACCATCATCCATTCAGTAACACAGGTGAACGCGCTGATGGGGGAAATATCCATTGCCTCTGATGAGCAGAGCCGGGGGATAAGCCAGATAGGGTTAGCCATGAACGAAATGGATGGTGTGACGCAACAGAACGCTGTTCTGGTGCAGGAAGCCTCAACCAGTGCGGAAGCGCTGGAAATGGAAGCCCAGCATTTAGCCAAAACCATCGCTGTTTTTGATCTTGGCGGCAAGTCATACTCAACGAAGCAGCCATCTTCTGCGCCCGTTAGTAAAGGCGGCACTCCAGTTCAAAAAGCAGAAGGCAGTGAAAACGACTGGGAAACGTTCTGACAAAGGTTGGCGCGTCTTGTCTGCCGGGCGCGCCGTCAACTCTGCCGCAATGCTATGGAGGTTCAGTCCAGGAACGCTGGCGTTGCGGCTAATCAATCCTTAAAAGATCATAATCCGCATAATCTGGTGTAACAGCATCATTCATATTGATCTCTTTCAGTATGGCCCGCAGTGATTGCGCCTCATCCTGATGAACCTCTCGGACGCGTATAAGGAAAACACTCGTGGGTAAATTCGCATGGGTCACCGCAAGTCTTTCCAGCAATGAGAGACTGTCTGTTCGCTGGTTAAAGTCGAAAAATAGCGCTTTGGCGACCGTTTGCCACTCGTGGCCTGCTTCATTTATTGAGGGGATATCGGTGCTCAGAAAAGGGGCGCTGTGGTTATGAGTGAGAAACTCATAAAACTTCAATGTTGCTGTAATGGATGTCTGAGCCAGCAATCTGAACTGTTGTGCAATCTCTGTCTGCTCATTTTCAATTAGCCACGAACTCTTTGCAATGTAAACGCTTGCAGCACGAAATTCCATATTCATATGCTGATTTAATTTTATAACCAGTTCGCCAGGCAACATAAGCACCTCCTGCTTAACATAATGCGCAGAGCAAAACATTTACTACCTAAAGTTTGGAGAGATCATATTGACGATCAGCACGAGCGTACATCATTAGATAACCTCGATAAAAGTTAAAAAATAGAAATTGCTTCGTACAAAGATGATTAACATCAATAAACATAGATTCAGCGTAGTGCGCCGGGCACTAGTAATTTAGCAGAATCCCTTGAGGAGAATATATTAAATATAAATAAAGTTAATATTATCCGTACAGTATTATTACCAATAACACAATTACGGCGGGCTGGCGCAGGGGCTTTTATCAGTGAGCACTGGAGTGAGCATAAGATGTTCTAATGTCACTTACATGAGAACGCATTATGCCATCCTTGCGGAGCTTTAACCCATTCACCGCATGTTGATGAAAACCACAATACACGCAACCGCCTGGATTTTAGGTGGACATCGGGACTGACGTTGTCCCCGGCAGGACTTTGGTAGTACAGGTAGTGTTGATGGCCAACGGTAACTTTGCTGTTATGCATGACGCTTTCAGATGCGCGTTAAGATCGTCATTATGCGTTAAATCAGTAGGATGGTATCATCCCCTGCGATATATTCGAGATATATTGGAAATATATTAAATAAATATTTGCTATTTCTGAAGTGTTAAAATACATTCAATTAAGTGTTATCATTATGTATAAATAATATTACATTCTGTTGAATGTAGAACGTTAACCTATTGATGCAACATATTTATACTTTAAGTTTTAAAGCATATTCAGCACCACTAATTCATTTTTTATTGCTCCTTAATTCAATGTTAAGTTTAGATGACATGTACCGTGTACATCTAATCCTCGTGCAGAAATGCGCATCCTTGATAAAAAGTAATTGGAGGTATTTAGTGGAAACAAACAACATTTATACATCTCAACTTACCAGCAAGGAACTCGAAGCTTCTTTTTCAACATTAAGAGATAAACTGAAAATGTTGAAAGAAACGCTTTCAGAAGAAGAGGGCGAGGTATTCTCAAAGATCATCAAGTCAGCGGGAACCCACCTTTCATCACTTCAACAGTCAAATCAATCAGAAGATAAGTTTAGCTATATAAAGCCTATCTCAGCCGCTGCAAGTGTTAAGGTGAGAGAGGATATTATCGCCCTGTCCGATGAGCTTGACGTCCATTAATTAAATGGCCCTTAAATAATGAAATATATAGCGGTGCTGCTTTGGTACTCCGCTATATATTTTTCTGAGGCTTTGACATGATGAATACATCTGAACTAACAGGTATAAATAATAGCCTGAATGCTTTTAAAGATACATTATCTGAGCAGGAAAGGGAACATTATAAATTGCTCCTATCGCTTGCCTGTGGTGGGTTATTAGGTAAAAGCGATAAACAAGGTGTTGAAAACCTGGCTTTGAAGGCGACGCTACAGTCGTTAGCAGAATTACAACCACATCATGATCGGGTCACTGTAAATGGCATCGCCTGGAGAGGTCGGCCGGATTTTTTATCGGAAGAACTGTTTCTTGCGCTGAATAAAGAATCCAGGGATGTTTATCCTTTATCGCAGCGGTTTGATGACCATTTAGTATCCAGTGGCGGTGTGGTTGCACGTCAGGTAGCGTTTTCTGAACAGCTCATTGATCTGGTAAAAAAATATGCGGGGAATGTTATACCAACAGGAAAAACAAATTACCTTTATTATAATGAAGAAGGCATGGGTATCGATCCGCATATAGATAATGCCGAATTCCCAATGAATGTCATAATGATGCTGGACCATCAGTCTGATTCTTCCCCTTCTGCGTTGGTGCTTTATCCTACCGATCAGGATCCCGTTCGTATTTATTTGAAACCAGGAGAGTTAATTATATTGTTTGCTGATAGTATTTTGCATTCAAGAGAACGTATGAAAGAAAACGAAGAAGTGAGAATTGTCGCATTTGGATTTCAACCCGTATAACTTAAACAGAATGGTGCAATAAATATGAGCGAACATGTTGAAAGTATTGTGGATAAACTAAAGGCCTTTAACTCCACTTTATCAGAAGCTGAACAGGCTAACTATAAGCTCTTATTGGGATTGGCGGCGGGGGGGTTATCACCTGATTTTAATGTTCCAATCGATAAGGAAGAAACGGATGCGTTTAACACAGTCACTGACTGCCTGGCAAAACTGCAGCCTTACAGCAACAGAATATCGCCTAATGGCATCGCTTACCGTGGGCGTCCAGAGTTCATGACGGATGAACTGTTACAGTCTCTGCAGCATGAAGCCAGAAGCATAAGAAAAGACGCGGTGGATAATAAGGACCATTTTCTGGGATGCGGCGCACCTATCGCTGATGAGTTTTCTAAATCAACAGAACTGACAGAATTTGTACGTTTGCATGCAGGTGAGGTTTTACCAACAGGAATAGCAAGCTTTATCTACTACGATAAAGCCGGCCAGGGAATTGATCCGCATATCGATACGGATATTTTTTCACTTAATGTCTTATTGATGCTTGAACATACTAACCCGGATGAAACAGGTTCCTGTCTTGTCGTCTTTCCTTCTCACTCTGAACCTGAACGGATTAATCTCAAGCCAGGGGAATTGGTTATTATGTTTGCTGGCAGCATCACGCATGGTCGAGAACATATAAAAGAAAATGAAAAGGTTTCAATTTTGACATTTGGATTCCATCCATTAGGTATTTGATTATTAATAATGCTCGATAAAAAATGGCAGATCACTATATGAAAAAAGTTACATTAGGCATTCATCTGGGTCATCATTCTTCCTGTGCTGTGGTTATTGATGGGGTACTGGTGGCGGCTATGCAACAGGAAAGAGTAACTCGAAGAAAATATGATGGTCGACCTTTTTTTAATAATGAGTTACCGATTCATCAATGTCTCAATCTCGCGGGTGTAGAGTTGAAAGATGTTACAGATATCATCTCATCACTACAGTCTGTTGCGCCGGGTGGAATAGGTTTAAGACATCCTCTTGTACAACCGGGATTTAATTTGTTTGACCCGTGGGATAAACGGCATAAAGTTATTTCTCACCACCTGGCGCATGCTATGTCAGCATTTGGTTGTTCAGGTTACCCGGACGCGAGCGTTTTAGTTGTGGATTTAGCGGGGGCGTCCACGGAGTCCGGGCAAGATTTTGTGATGCCATTTTCTGACTATTACCATCATATAACTGAAAATAAAGCCAGGGAGGGTATGGTCTTACAGACAGAATGTCTGTCAATATATTCTTTCGATGAAAAAGGTTATTCACTACTTGAGCGAGAATTTTGTACTCCGCATCCGACCCCGGATGTTTTCGTGCAGAATGCAGCAAGTTTATATGATAATGTCGCAAGGAGCATATTTGGTAGCGAAAATGCGCATGGTCAGTTAATGGCATTAGCCTCATTGGATACGCATACGGAAAATGAAACAAATCAATTCAATGAATTGATGACGGATGTTGATGGTCATATAACATTTCACAACGGCTGGCAGGAACGATTTTCCATTAACGGTGACCCAATCAGAAATATCCCTTTGGCTAAGTTAACGCAAAACACGTTACAAAGTGCGCTACTCTCTTATGCAGAAAGAAGCAAAAAAATCGGTAAATCAAATAAGTTCTGTGCGGCTGGCGGAGTGTTTCTGAACATACTGTCTAATTCTGCTATTTTTGATAGTGGTATATTTGAAAGCTGTTACTTCCCGGGTTCTCCGCATGATGCAGGAATTTCTATAGGTTGTGCTTTTTTTGGTCAAAGAATATGGGAAGCACCGCATTTAGAATATCAAGAGAAATACAATACGGACCGGTTAGGCACAGATATTCTCGAACCTGAGATTATGCGTGCACTGGATCATCATGACATGTTCATAACTGATAACGGCAGGCAGACGCCAGAGGACATTGCCAGGTTATTACAAGATGGAAAAATAATAGCCCGCTGCGCAGGACGTGCTGAATTTGGGCCAAGAGCATTAGGCGGTCGTAGTTTACTTGCTTCTCCACTGTTGGAAGAGTCTAAGATCAGACTGAATAAAATTAAAAACAGACAAGATTGGCGACCGGTTGCTCCGATTATCCAGCAAGATAAAATCAATGATTTTTTCAATGGCCCGACGGTCAGTCCGTATATGAACTACGTCCATTATATCAAGGAGGATCATGTTCCTGCACTAAAGGCGCTGGCTCACCCCGATCGCTCTACGCGTGCGCAAACATTGTTAAGAAGCACTGATCCTGTGCTTTATGATATTATGTCGAGTTTTAACGATGCAACCGGGTATCCTGTATTAGTCAACACTTCTCTTAATGGAGGTGGTGAGCCTATCATCGATAATGCTGAGGATGCGATAACATTCTTCAGGCATAATGAAGATGTTGATTTTTTACTTTTGGGGGAGCATCTGCTATCCAGAAACGAAACCAGCTGGCTGCAGAGTTTTCAGGAAGGGAACAAACTTCGGTTAAGTGATGGCACCTTGACTAATATTATATTTTCTAAGGGGAAGCGGTATGTTTTTTTCATCAAAGGCAGGTTATCAGTGAGCGTGGACCTGACCATATTTGATGCCGTTAACAAAAATGACGGCTATTTATCTTACGCTTTACTGGAGAGCAAAGATAGCGCTGTTATGAAATCCCTGTTCACAGCCTTGATGTTTGGTCTAATGGAGTTTGCACGGTGAATGCTAAAGTAATTGAGACTATGATGTCGGATTTATATTTTCTGGAACCGTTGAATAAGTCGCACGCCCCAAAAATGTATGAGGGGTTATGTGTTGATTCTGATTATAGGTTTATACCCACCAACCCGCCAGTAAGCGTTGAAGAGTTGGCGGCACGATATGAGAGAATATCTCAGCGTCACTCTTCAGGTCAGAGCGAAATATGGCTAAATTGGGTTATTATTAATCGTCAGAGTGGCGACTATATGGGGTATGTCCAGGCGACCGTTATGGTTGATCAAGGATGGGCATATATTGCTTACCATGTGTTTAGCAAATATCAAAAAAAAGGCGTGGCAAAACAGTGCGTACGCATGTTGATAGATTTTTTATTTAACAATTACACGTTATCCCATGTTGATGCATTGATCGACACACGTAATCTGGCCTCAATTGGTTTAGTGGAATCATTGAAACTAAAAAAAATCAACGAATTAAAAGATGCGGATTTTTTCAAAGGAAGCACAAGTAATGAATTTCATTATCGGGTTTTTGATAGTGAATGGGCCATGAAAGCGTGAGTTTATAACTATAGTTACCGGGGATGGCGATGAGAGAAAATTTACCACTTTGGAGAAATAGAATATTCAGTAAATTATGGTTCTCTCAAATTTTTACCCAGATTGGTACTGAAATATCACTCTTCGCTTTACCAATTTTTGCCATCACACAATTGCATATAACGCCCATTCAGATGGGATACCTTGTTTTTTCAGAACAGATGGCACCTATTCTATTGGGTATTTTTTCAGGAATTTTTATCGATCGCCACAACCCGCTTAAGATCATGATATTTAGTGAGGTTTTTCGTGCTCTGATATTAATTTGTATCTTTGTTTTGTTTTGTTTTTCACAGGCAGGTTTTTTTACTTTGTTTATTTCTGTGTTTCTCTTGGGATCTGGATCTGGAAAGCTATTTTTTGATGTTTCATATCGTAAACTGCTCCCCGGATTATTTAAACCTTCAGAAATTGTTCAGTGCAATGCTAAGTTGGCAAGTGCAAATTCTTTATCAGAATTACTTGGGCCTGTTATCGCGGGTTGCATGATAAAGTTATTCTCTGCTGCGGATGCTCTTTTTTTTAATGTTATTTTCTTTCTTTTGTCGTCACTTTTTTTATTGTTATTGAAAAAGATAAAAATTGAGATAGTGAAAGAAAAAAGGAACAGTAGATTAAGTTCAGTTTATACAGGCTATCAATTTGTTTTTAAAACACCCCTGTTAAGAATTATTACTTTCAGCGGCGCAGTGTGGAATTTCTGCTACGCGCTGGTCTACACGATATTTATCTTTTACGCGGTAAATCAACTCAAAATATCACCCTTTATGCTTAGTCTGGTTTTCATCCCTGGCGCCATTGGCGTATTGGTGGGGGCATCACTAATACCTGTGATGATAAAAAAATTTGGCTACGGTAATTCACTGTTATTTGGGGTAGCAATAACCGGTGTTTGGGGCCTCATTTTGAGTCTGTTACAGCCAGTAGAATGGGTTATCTTTGCGATAGGCATAGCGTTTTTTTTCTTTGGCTTAGGGCAAACTGTTTTTAATGTCATTAATGTTTCTATTAATCAAATAGTTATCCCCTCTCATCTGCTTGGTAAAGTTATCGCTTCTTTGCGAGTTTTATTCTGTATGACCATTCCTTTAGGGGCTTTGGCCAGTGGTTACTTAGCACAAGCGCGTTCACCGCGCGAAGCGATATTTATCGCTACATTGGGCTTGATGTTTTCGGCTTTTATTCTTGCCCTGCCACAGGTACGCCAATTCAAACTTGAAGCACCCGTACACCCAGCAGAATCTGACGTTTGATGAGGGCTATCCGCCGTCAGGTTTTCATGAATATGATGATTACAATATTGATAACCAGTGCCGCTTTCGATGAGAGGGAAGAGGAATAACATGTGCCCGACGAGCGTTCATGCGCGTTGCCGGAATGGTTCACCGCGCAGTTCAGCTAGTTGTTCGCCGGGCTTCAGCTGCAACAGTCGATGCACCGCGTTTAGCGGTTTCCTGAAGGATTTTAAGAATAATGAAAAATCCACGCAATTGCGTGGATTTTATAGGTTTTTGCGATGTTTATGAGATTCAGCGAAACCTCATGAGACAACACATTTCATTAGACGTTAAACAGGAAGTTCATGACGTCGCCGTCTTTGACGATATAGTCTTTACCTTCTGAACGCATTTTGCCGGCTTCTTTCGCGCCTTGCTCGCCTTTGTAAGTAATAAAGTCTTCATAGGCAATAGTCTGGGCGCGAATAAAACCTTTTTCAAAATCGGTGTGGATTTTCCCTGCCGCTTGCGGCGCGGTCGCGCCAACCGGAATGGTCCACGCGCGGACCTCTTTCACACCGGCGGTGAAGTAGGTTTGCAGGTTCAGCAATTCGTAACCGGCACGGATCACACGGTTCAGGCCCGGCTCTTCCAGCCCCAGTTCTGCCATAAACTCTTCACGATCGGCATCGTCCAGCTCGGCGATGTCGGACTCTACTGCGGCACAGACGGCAACCACGACAGAGCCTTCTTTGGCGGCGATTTCACGCACCTGATCCAGATACGGGTTGTTCTCGAAACCATCTTCATTGACGTTAGCAATGTACATGGTCGGTTTCAGCGTCAGGAAGCTCAGGTAGCGGATGGCTGCTTTATCTTCGTCCGTCAGATCCAGCGAACGCAGCATGCCGGCATTTTCAAGCTGCGGCAGGCATTTTTCCAGCGCGGCCAGCTCGGCTTTTGCATCTTTATCGCCGCCTTTGGCTTTCTTCTGCACACGATGAATCGCGCGTTCGCAGGTGTCCAGATCGGCCAGCGCCAACTCGGTATTGATAACGTCAATGTCTTCCGCTGGATCCACTTTGTTGTTCACGTGGATGATATTGTCGTTTTCAAAGCAACGTACAACGTGACCGATGGCTTCGGTTTCACGGATGTTGGTCAGGAACTGGTTGCCCAGGCCTTCGCCTTTGGACGCGCCTTTTACCAGACCGGCGATGTCCACAAACTCCATGGTGGTTGGCAGAATACGCTGCGGTTTGACGATTTCCGCCAGCTTGTCCAGACGCGGATCGGGCATCGGTACGACACCGGTGTTCGGCTCAATGGTACAGAACGGGAAGTTAGCCGCTTCGATACCGGCTTTGGTGAGCGCATTGAACAGGGTGGATTTACCTACGTTGGGCAGGCCAACGATACCGCATTTGAATCCCATGATGTAATTACCTTAATCTCTTGATAATCAACCCGTTACAAAAAACGGATTGCAGAAAAGTGAATAACTTCGCCTATTATACACGTAACCGCTGTAACGCGCGGCAAAAAAGCCGCAGCGCACGGTTTTACTGCGCCTTAAAGGCGTGCAGGCGGTTAGTGGCTTTGGTTAAACCATCTTTCAGCCAAATCTCGGTACAACGCGCCGCTTCGTCTACGGCATCGTCGATCAACTTCTGTTCAGAAACCGGCGGCTTACCCAGCACAAAGCCAACAACTTTGTTTTTATCGCCCGGATGACCGATTCCCACGCGCAAACGGTGAAAATTCGGGTTATTCCCCAGTTTGCTGATAATGTCCTTCAGGCCGTTATGACCGCCATGCCCGCCGCCGAGTTTAAACTTTGCCACACCGGGCGGCAGATCAAGCTCATCGTGCGCGACCAGAATTTCGTCCGGGTTAATGCGATAAAACGTCGCCATCGCCGCGACGGCTTTCCCGCTGAGGTTCATAAACGTCGTGGGAACCAGCAGGCGTACATCTTCGCCAGCCAGATTGATGCGCGAGGTGTAACCAAAAAATTTCGGCTCGTCACGCAGTGGGGCGCGGGCGCGATCCGCCAGCAAATCCACATACCAGGCGCCCGCGTTGTGGCGTGTCGCGGCATATTCAGCACCGGGGTTTGCCAGCCCGACAATCAGTTTAATCGTCACTTTTTATTCCTGACCAGATCAATCTTCGGCGCGTAGTGTACGTTGTGCAGCGCGCGATGACAAAATTCTCACAGCGAAACGCGAATAATGTTAATGATTGCTCTCATGAACCATTCGAATTTCAACGAGTTCAGTAGCTTATTTGTAAATTTGTGTTAGTCGGATATGTGTAATTGTGATCGCCTCCGCAACCGCTATAAAGCTCGCTGTCTATACTTTATCCACAAGGATTGGGGTGATACCCGTCCAACCCATCGTTCCGGAGGTGACATATGAAACGCAAAAACGCTTCGTTACTCGGTAATGTGCTTATGGGGTTGGGGCTCGTGGTGATGGTTGTTGGAGTGGGATACTCCATTTTAAACCAGCTTCCGCAACTTAACCTGCCACAATTTTTCGCACACGGCGCGGTACTGAGTATTTTCCTGGGGGCTGTGCTTTGGCTTGCGGGGGCACGTGTTAGCGGTCATGAGCAGGTGTGCGATAAGTACTGGTGGGTACGTCACTATGACAAACGCTGCCGTCGCGATCGGCAAAATCACAGCTAACAGATGTTCATGTCGATAACGGTTCCCGCAGGAACCGTTTTTTTTGGTGATGCGCAAAACGGTGTTGCGCACCTGAATCAGATATCGGCCAGCGCCGCGTCGCGGTTCGGGAAAAAAGCCAGCCGGCCAGGAATGGGTTGAATACCTGCGCGGGCCAGCGTACGCAGCGGCTGGAATTCCAGATTGCTGACACGAAGCTCCGTGCCTTCCGGCAAACGAGCCACAAAGCGGCGGAAAGCATCCAGTCCGCCAGCATCCAATACCGGAACGGCGTCCCATTTGAGTACGACGATGCGTTTCCCGGCAATGCGCGTTTCCAGATCGCTGAACACACCTTCGGCGGCGGCGAAGAACAGCGGACCGATCACGCGCAGCACCAGCACATCTTCTGGTACTTCGACATTAACAGCCGCCAGGTGAGTCATGCGCGCAATGCGGCGCATAAACAATAATGATGCCAGTACGATGCCGACGCTGATGGCAATAACCATATCGAACAGCACCGTCAGTGACATACAGAGCAGCATCACGATGATGTCGTCCGCCGGCGCGCGGCGTAGCAGATCAATCACCTTATGCGCCTCGCTCATGTTCCACGCCACCATCAGCAACAATGCCGCCATGGCCGAGAGGGGGAGCCATGAGAGCAGGGGAGCCAGCACCAGCAACGCCATGATCACCAGCAGTGCGTGGATAACCGCCGCAATGGGGGATGTTGCCCCGGCGCGAACGTTCGCCGCAGAACGGGCAATCGCTGCGGTGGCGGTAATGCCGCCAAAGAACGGTGCGATGATGTTGCCCAGGCCCTGGCCGACCAGTTCGCTGTTGGCTTTGTGCTTGGTGCCGGTCATACCATCCAGCACCACGGCGCAAAGCAAGGATTCAATGGCCCCCAGCATCGCCATCGAAAACGCGGCTGGCAGTAACGCCCGTAATGAATCCCAACTCAGGGTAAATGTCGAACCTGGTAGATCCCACGGTAGCACCAGTTGCGGTAGAAGTTGGGGAATGCCGTTGCCCTGGCTGCCATCGGCCAGCACGTAGTGAAATTGTGAGCCGATAGTCGCGACATGGCCGCCGAGCAGGTTAACAACCAGCATGACCGCGCAGCCTGCAAGCAACGCAGGCAGATGGCCCGGCAGGCGCAATCGCAGGCGCGGCCAGAAGATCAGTGTTCCGAGCGTGACCACGCCGATAGCGGCATCGCCAGCATTCACGGTGGGCAGCGCCATCACCAGCGCGCCGACTTTTTGCAGGTAGTGCTCCGGCACGTGCGTCAGTTGCAGGCCAAGAAAGTCTTTGATCTGCATGGTGGCAATCGTGATGCCGATCCCGGAGGTAAAGCCGAGCGTGACGGAAAGCGGAATGTATTCGATCAGGCGGCCAAAGCGCGCCAGACCGAAGAGGATCAGAAACACGCCGGACATCAACGTCGCGACCAACAGTCCCGCGAGGCCAAACTGCTGCGAAACGGGATAGAGGATCACCACGAACGCGGCGGTCGGGCCTGAAACGCTGTAGCGCGAACCTCCGCTCAGCGCAATCACGATACCGGCAATGGCTGCCGTATAGAGTCCATATTGTGGCGCGACGCCGCTCCCGATTGCCAACGCCATCGCAAGGGGAATCGCAATAATCCCGACCGTTATCCCGGCGATCAGATCCCGGGTAAAGCGGGCGGCGGTATATTTTTCTTTCCAGCACGCGTCAATCAGCGCGCGAAAAGGCATAACATGAGGAGAGAGCAGCTTGTTCACAATGGGATGTCATCCGTGAATGCGTCTGTAACGGGTTAATAAATCATACAAGTCATGTTCGGAGATAAAAAAACCCGCCGTAGCGGGTTTTTTCTAACGCAGCGATTAATGCTCGAACATGGCAGAAATCGATTCTTCGTTGCTGATACGACGGATAGCTTCAGCCAGCATGCCAGACAGCGTCAGCGTACGTACGTTCGGCAGCGCTTTAATCTCTTCGCTCAGCGGAATGGTGTCACAGACGACCACTTCGTCGATCACAGAGTTGCGCAGGTTGTTTACCGCATTACCGGAGAAAATCGGGTGAGTGGCGTAAGCGAATACACGTTTTGCTCCGCGTTCTTTCAGCGCTTCTGCCGCTTTGCACAGGGTGCCGCCGGTATCGATCATGTCATCAACCAGCACGCAGTCGCGACCCGCCACGTCGCCGATGATGTGCATCACCTGGGAAACGTTAGCGCGCGGACGGCGTTTGTCGATGATCGCCATGTCGGTGTCGTTCAGCAGTTTGGCAATGGCACGAGCACGAACGACGCCGCCGATGTCCGGAGAAACCACAATCGGGTTGTCCAGATTCAGTTGCAGCATATCTTCGAGCAGGATGGGGCTACCAAACACGTTATCAACCGGTACATCAAAGAAGCCCTGGATCTGTTCAGCATGCAGGTCAACGGTCAGTACGCGGTCTACGCCAACGCTTGAGAGGAAATCGGCAACAACTTTTGCGGTAATCGGTACACGCGCAGAACGCACGCGGCGGTCCTGACGGGCATAGCCAAAGTAAGGAATGACCGCGGTGATACGGCCTGCGGAAGCACGGCGCAGGGCATCGACCATCACAACCAGTTCCATCAGGTTGTCATTGGTAGGGGCACAAGTGGACTGGATGATGAAAATATCACCACCGCGTACATTTTCATTAATTTGTACGCTGACTTCGCCATCGCTAAAGCGACCTACGGCGGCGTCGCCGAGAGAAGTGTACAGGCGGTTGGCAATACGTTGTGCTAGTTCCGGGGTTGCGTTACCAGCAAAAAGCTTCATATCAGGCACGAGAAGAACCTCAGGCATGCGTCCAGTGGTGGATAGAGTCGGCCAAAATGTGCGGTCAGGGCAGAAATCTATCCATGCGGTGTATTAAAGAGCGCGATGCAACGTCTGGAACATGAGTGACGTTGTCACCGGAGCTCAGCTTGCCCGGCGATGGCTTGCGCTAGCGGCGAGAGGTTGACGCCTCGCGCGACAAAACCGTTTAGCCATTCCGGGGCTTGCTCAAGCACCTGACGAGCGGCGGATTCGGTGTCAAATTCGGAAAAGACACAGGCTCCTGTGCCAGTCAGGCGCGACGGCGCGTATTCTAACAGCCAGGAAAGCGCCGCATCAACCTCGCGAAAACGTTTTCTTGCGATAACCTCGCAATCGTTGCCGAATTCACATTTTAGTAACGTCTCAATGGACCTTTTCGGTGTATTTCTCGGCAACTCTGGATCCTTGAAGATGACCGGCGTAGGGATGCTTACACCGGGATGCGCCACCAGATACCATTTTTCCGGTGGGTTAACGGGCGTAAGCACTTCACCCACACCTTCCGCGAATGCGGCATGCCCACGCACAAATACCGGCACATCTGCGCCAAGCGTCAGCCCCAGTTCCGCCAGTTCGTCTACGCGCAAATTACAGCGCCACAGGTGGTTTAATGCCACCAGTACGGTGGCAGCATCCGAGGAGCCGCCGCCCAGCCCGCCGCCCATTGGCAAGCGTTTATCGATGGCAATATCCGCACCGCTGCCCGCCGCTAACCGCCCGGTTTCTGCGGCGCGTTTCATCAGCATACGGGCGGCGCGAACGATAAGATTGTCCGCATCGGGCACGCCATCAATCGGCGTCAGCAAACGAATCTCGCCATCATGGCGGGGTTCAATGTGTAAGGTGTCGCCATAATCCAGAAACTGGAACAGCGTCTGTAAGGTGTGATAACCGTCAGGTCGTTGACCGGTAATGTATAAAAAAAGATTGAGCTTCGCCGGAGCCGGCCAGGTGGTCATCATTTAACGATCCAGTTATCCATTTTTAGCTTGATGCGCTGGCTACCGTCACTTAACTCCATGTTTGCAGGCAGAGAAGGCTGGGTTTTGCTGTCATAACCGCCATAAACCACTTTCCAGGTTTTGCCGCCCTGGCTGTAATTGACTTCACTCAGGCGATACTGATCGTCAAGGGTATAATCGGTCGCTTCGCCCGGCAGGCCAAGGATCCACTGACGCAGGCTGTTGAGCGGAATCGGCATACCGGTCAGTTTGCCGATCATCTCTTCGGCATCGTCAGCGGTATAATGCTTGCCTTTGTTATCCACCAGTTCAACAGAGCCCGGTTGCGCGTTCAGCTCCAGTTCGGTGCTGCCGAGGGGATTCGTAAGCAGAAGACGGTAGCGATCCTGCCCGGTCTGCTGCCAGAAGAAACGGGCGTAGACTTTTTGTTGGTCGGAAAGATAAGCAAAGGCACCGCGTGTTTGATACTGGCTTAACGCGCGGACTTGCTGCTGGTGCTGACGCCACTGCGGCGCGTCAGGACTTTTGCCCGGGCCTTTTGGCGCAGTGATCGTACAGGCGGTGAGAACGAGGCTGGCCAGTGGCAGCAGGCGAATAAGGCGGGAAGCAGGCAAAGTCATAATGATGACAAATCCTTGAGATACGTTGCAGTTATTACCCCTAATGCTAGCGTCGTGATGAAACAGCGTCTACGTTCAAGTTGTCTTAAATCATTAAATTACCAATTACTCCGAAAGGGTAGTCTCTCTTTTATTGACCACGCGCATCCTGTATGATGCGCAGAGTCTAACCTTATCAACGTTGGTACTATTCCCGCGCCCATGACCCTTTTAGCACTAGGCATCAACCACAAAACGGCACCCGTTTCGTTGCGAGAACGCATTGCATTTTCGCCGGAAACGCTTGACCAGGCTCTGGAAAGCCTGCTCTCGCAGCCGATGGTGCAAGGCGGAGTGGTGCTGTCGACCTGTAACCGCACTGAACTTTATTTGAGCGTTGAAGAGCGGGATAACCTGCATGAAGCGCTGGTGCGTTGGCTGTGCGATTATCATCATTTGCGGGAAGACGAAGTCCGCCAGAGCTTGTACTGGCACCAGGATAACGACGCGGTCAGCCATTTAATGCGTGTGGCCAGCGGTCTGGATTCGTTGGTTCTCGGCGAACCACAAATTCTCGGTCAGGTTAAAAAAGCCTTTGCCGATTCTCAGCGCGGGCATCACAACGCCAGCGATCTGGAGCGCATGTTCCAGAAATCCTTCTCTGTTGCGAAACGAGTGCGCACCGAAACCGATATCGGTGCCAGTGCCGTGTCCGTTGCGTTTGCTGCCTGTACGCTGGCGCGGCAAATTTTCGAATCACTGGCGTCGGTGACGGTGCTGCTGGTCGGCGCTGGAGAGACCATCGAGCTTGTAGCGCGGCATCTTCGTGAACACAAAGTGCAGAAAATGATCATTGCCAACCGCACCCGTGAACGCGCGCAGGCGCTGGCGGATGAGGTGGGAGCGGAAGTGATCTCGCTGAGCGATATTGATGAGCGTCTGAAAGACGCTGACATCGTGATCAGCTCTACCGCCAGCCCGTTGCCGATCATCGGCAAAGGGATGATGGAGCGCGCCATGAAGGCCCGGCGTAATCAACCTGTGCTGTTGGTGGATATCGCCGTTCCGCGCGACGTTGAACCGGAAGTCGGTAAAGTCGCTAACGCCTATCTCTACAGCGTGGACGACCTGCAAAGCATCATTCAGCACAACCTGGCGCAGCGTAAAGCCGCGGCGGTGCAGGCAGAAACAATTGTCGCCCAGGAAACCAGTGAATTTATGGCCTGGCTGCGTGCACAAAGCGCCAGCGAGACTATCCGTGAATACCGCAGCCAGTCTGAAGTTGTTCGTGATGAGCTGACGGCAAAAGCGATCGCTGCGCTGGAGCAGGGTGGCGATCCGCAGACTATTATGCAGGATCTGGCGTGGAAACTGACCAACCGCCTGATCCACGCACCAACCAAATCTCTTCAGCAGGCTGCCCGTGACGGGGACGATGAACGCCTGCATATTCTGCGCAACAGCCTCGGGCTGGATTAGCACAACAATCTCTTATTACAAGGTGCACTTACGCCTATGAAGCCTTCTATCGTTGCAAAACTGGAAGCCCTGCATGAGCGCCATGAAGAAGTTCAGGCGCTGCTCGGTGACGCGCAAACCATCGCCGACCAGGACAAGTTTCGCGCGCTGTCGCGGGAATTCGCGCAGTTAAGCGATGTATCACGCTGTTTTACCGACTGGCAACAGGTTCAGGAAGATATCGAAACGGCGCAAATGATGCTTGATGATCCGGAAATGCGTGACATGGCACAGGACGAGTTACGCGACGCGAAAGAAAAAAGTGAACAGCTTGAACAACAGTTGCAACTTTTACTGCTGCCAAAAGATCCGGACGATGAACGTAATGCGTTTGTTGAAGTGCGTGCCGGGACAGGTGGTGACGAAGCGGCGCTGTTCGCAGGCGACCTGTTCCGTATGTACAGCCGTTATGCGGAAGCCCGTCGCTGGCGCGTAGAGATCATGAGCGCCAACGATGGCGAGCACGGTGGATACAAAGAAGTGATTGCCAAAATCAGCGGTGACGGTGTCTATGGCCGACTCAAATTCGAATCCGGTGGTCATCGTGTACAGCGCGTTCCCGCCACTGAATCACAGGGCCGTATCCATACCTCTGCCTGTACCGTGGCAGTGATGCCGGAACTGCCAGAAGCAGAACTGCCGGACATTAACCCGGCTGATTTGCGTATCGACACCTTCCGCTCTTCCGGTGCGGGCGGGCAGCACGTTAACACCACCGACTCCGCAATTCGTATTACTCACTTGCCGACAGGCATTGTGGTGGAGTGTCAGGATGAGCGTTCGCAGCACAAAAACAAGGCCAAGGCGTTATCCGTGCTGGGGGCGCGTATCCACGCAGCGGAAATGGCCAAACGTCACCAGGCGGAAGCCTCAACCCGTCGCAACTTACTGGGCAGTGGCGATCGCAGCGACCGTAACCGTACCTATAATTTCCCGCAGGGGCGCGTGACCGATCACCGCATTAACGTGACGCTTTACCGACTGGATGAAGTGATGGAAGGCAAGCTGGATATGCTGATCGAACCGATTGTGCAGGAGTACCAGGCTGACCAGCTGGCGGCACTCTCCGAGCAAGACTAATGGACTATCAACAGTGGTTGCGTGAGGCAATACGTCAATTACAGGGGAGTGACAGCCCGCGGCGCGATGCGGAGATCCTGCTCGGTTTTGTGACGGGGAAGTCGCGTACCTTTATACTGGCTTTTGGCGAAACCTGGCTCACCGCAGAGCAACAACAACAGCTCGACGCACTGCTGGCGCGGCGTGTGCGCGGCGAGCCAGTGGCACATCTGGTTGGCGTCCGTGAGTTCTGGTCGTTGCCGCTGTTTGTCTCGCCTGTCACATTGATTCCTCGTCCGGATACCGAATGCCTCGTTGAACAGGCGCTAAACCGCCTGCCTGAGACGCCGTGCCGTATCCTGGATTTAGGCACCGGTACCGGTGCTATTGCACTGGCGATGGCCAGCGAGCGTCCTGACTGCCAGGTGACGGCCGTCGATGTGGTTGCAGAAGCCGTAATGCTGGCGCAGCGTAATGCAGAGCACCTTGGCATTGGTAATGTCGACATTCGCCAGAGCCACTGGTTTAGCGCCCTGGCCGGGCAGACGTTTTCGATGATTGTCAGTAATCCTCCTTATATCGATGAGCAGGATCCGCATTTGGCACAGGGGGATGTGCGTTTTGAACCGTTAAGTGCGCTGGTCGCCGCTGACCACGGGCTGGCGGATTTAGAGAGTATCATCAAGGAAGCGCCTGACTATTTACTACCGGGTGGCTGGTTGCTGCTTGAGCATGGCTGGCAGCAGGCTGAGTTAGTGCGTAACCTGTTTACCCGGCATGGCTGGCGACAGGTTGCCACCTGCCGCGATTATGGCGATAACGAACGTCTGACTCTCGGGCAGTGGCCCTGAGTGGAGTGAACAGGCAATGAGTGCTTTTAAGGTCCTGATTACACTACATTTGACGTCGGTGGTATTGACCATTAGCCTGTTTGTTTTACGCTACTGGTGGCGCTGGTCAGCAAATCCGCGCGCGCAGTCGCGCTGGGTGCGCGTATTGCCGCATACCATTGATACCGTCTTGTTGTTAAGTGGTGCGGGATTAATGTGGGGGACGGGCTATTTACCTTTTACTGTTAAAGGTGCGTGGCTGACTGAAAAGCTGTTTGGCGTTATCATCTATATCGTTTTGGGTTTTATTGCGCTTGGGCGACATCGCCCGCGCAGCCAGCAGACAGGGTTTATCGCCTTTATGCTGGGGCTGGTGGTGCTGTACATCATCATCAAACTCGCCGCCACAAAAGTACCGATACTGGGGTAAGACATGAGGTCGTTAGCCGATTTCGAATTTAATAAAGCACCGTTATGCGATGGGATGATCCTTGTTTCAGAGCTGATTCGTGATGATTTTCCTTCACAATATGTGCATGACGAACTGGAGCGGCTGCTCAGTCTGGCACGCGAAGAAATCAGCATGGCGAAGCCTCAGGACTGGCAACTGGAAAAACTCATTGAACTGTTTTATGGCGAATGGGGCTTTAAAGATACACGCGGCGTCTACCGTTTGTCCGATGCGCTATGGCTGGATAAAGTGCTGGAAAACCGCCAGGGTAGCGCCGTATCGCTGGGCGCCATTTTACTGTGGGTTGCCGGGCATCTGGACATTCCGCTGACGCCAGTGATTTTCCCGACGCAACTGATCCTGCGCGCCGAATGGCTGGATGGCGAAATGTGGCTGATTAACCCATTTAATGGCGACACGCTGGATGAGCATACGCTGGAAGTGTGGCTGAAAGGCAATATCAGCCCGGTTGCCGAGTTGTTCAATGAAGATCTGGATGAAGCCGATAACGCGGAAGTGATCCGCAAGCTGCTGGATACGCTGAAATCGGCGTTGATGGAAGAGCAGCAGATGGAACTGGCGTTACGCGCCAGTGAAGCATTGTTGCAGTTCAATCCGGAAGATCCCTATGAGATCCGCGACCGTGGACTGATTTATGCGCAACTGGATTGTGACCACGTCGCGCTGCATGATTTAAGTTATTTTGTTGAGCAGTGTCCGGAGGATCCCATCAGTGAGATGATCCGCGCGCAAATCAACACCATTTCACATAAACAGATTACTTTGCATTAAGCATGTGTTCCGATTCACACTCGATAAGGCGATTCTATGAAACAAAAAGTGGTTAGCATTGGCGACATTAAGGTCGCGAACGACCTGCCGTTTGTACTGTTTGGCGGTATGAACGTGCTGGAGTCCCGCGATTTGGCAATGCGCATTTGCGAACACTACGTTACCGTGACCCAAAAACTGGGTATCCCGTACGTGTTCAAAGCCTCTTTTGATAAAGCCAACCGCTCTTCTATCAAGTCCTACCGTGGACCGGGTCTGGAAGAGGGGATGAAGATTTTTCAGGAGCTGAAACAGACGTTTGGCGTAAAAGTGATCACTGACGTGCACGAAGCGTCCCAAGCGCAGCCGGTTGCCGATGTCGTTGATGTCATCCAATTGCCGGCGTTTCTGGCGCGTCAGACGGACCTGGTGGAAGCGATGGCGAAAACCGGTGCGGTTATCAACGTCAAAAAACCACAGTTCGTCAGCCCGGGGCAGATGGGCAATATTGTGGATAAATTCCACGAAGGCGGTAACGACAAAGTTATTCTTTGCGATCGTGGGTCTAACTTCGGTTATGACAATCTGGTTGTGGACATGCTGGGCTTCAGCGTGATGAAGAAAGTCTCCAATAACGCACCGGTGATTTTCGATGTTACCCACGCGCTGCAGTGCCGCGATCCGTTTGGCGCTGCGTCCGGCGGTCGTCGCGCGCAGGTTGCTGAGCTGGCGCGTGCGGGGATGGCAACCGGCCTGGCAGGCTTGTTTATTGAAGCGCATCCGGATCCGGATAATGCGAAATGCGATGGTCCGTCCGCACTGCCGCTGGCGAAGCTGGAACCGTTCCTGAAGCAGATCAAAGCCATTGATGATCTGGTGAAGAGCTTTGACGAGCTCGATACCCAGTAAGAACGAAAAACCCCGCATCGCGGGGTTTTTTTTTATGGAGACAATCTGCCGTCAGGCAAAAATCGTCATCAGATAGGCTGCAAATAACGCCAAATGCGCCGCGCCGTTCAGCACATTAGTGCGCCCGGTAGAGAAGGAAATATGGCACAACACCAGTGATGCGACCATCACAATCATCTCCGGCGCGCCCAGCGCAAAGATCAAATTATTGCCGGTGAACCACGCAATCAGCGTCACAACCGGCACGGTCAACGAAATGGTTGCCAACACTGAGCCGAAAAAGAGATTCATCGCGCGCTGAACCTGGTTATTCAGAACGGCTTTCAGCGCTCCCAGACCTTCTGGTGAAAGGATCAGCAACGCCACCAGGAAACCGGTAAATGCAACAGGCGCATTCAGTTCGCTCAGCAACGCCTCCAGCGGTTTGGCGTTCATCTTGGTCACAGCGATAACGGCAACCAGATGAATAATCAGCCACGCCGTATGCCACAGATTACCGTGTGCAGAAGGTTTGCCATGGTGCGGATCGTCATCATCGCTCTCATCTTCATGTTCATAGACAAACAGGCTTTGATGCGTTTTTGTTTGAATCAGCAGAAAGACGCCATACATGGCTGCCGAAATCAGCGCCACCAGTAACGACTGACCGATAGTGAAATTAGCAGACGGCAGCGCCATCGGAAACACCAGCACTATAATCGCCAGCGGAAACAGGGCAATCAGGTACTGTTTAATGCCAAACAGATTCATATACTGGGTGGCGAATTTGCGCCCGCCGAGCAGCAATGAAAACCCCACCAGACCGCCAGTCACGATCATAATGATGGAGTAGAGCGTATCGCGCATCAGTGTCGGAGCCGCATCGCCAGTGGCCATCAGCGCAGAAATCAGACTTACTTCAAGAATAACGACCGAAAGGCTCAGAATCAGCGAGCCGTAAGGTTCACCGAGACGGTGCGCGAGAACATCTGCATGGCGCACCACGCTAAAGGCGCTGGATAAAATACCGACCAGCGCCAGAATATTAATGCCAATTACCGCTGGCAGCGACTGCGTACTTCCCCATAACAGCAGTACTCCCAGCGCCAGCACCGGGAAAATAAGCGTGGTCTCCTTGTGGCGGGTTTTTACCGCCTCGTGCGTTGTTGTCATTGTGATTCTCCATCCAGCATGCAGGTATTTGACAATTATAGTTAAAAAATTTGAACGCCTTAACATAGCAAAGCGCGACCCCATGTTGGGGATATTTACCTGATTTTACGGGAAGCAGTTTCTTTCTATTTGAATCCGGCAAAAAGTCGTCTTTTGTTTAAATAGTATTTACTTTACAGAGAGATGATTATGTCTATTTTTCACTAACACGTTACGGCTGGCGCAAAAGGAGGTTGTCGATCAGACTTAAAGATTTCCCCCAGAAGGAGCCAGAAGATGCCGTATAAATCGAAATCTGATCTGCCTGATAGTGTGCAGCATGTGTTACCCGCCCATGCACAAGAGATTTATAAAGAGGCCTTTAATAGCGCCTGGGAGCAATACAAAGATAAAGACGACAGGCGCGATGACGCGAGCCGCGAAGAGACGGCGCACCGTGTCGCCTGGGCTGCAGTCAAACATGATTATGAGAAGGGTGATGACGACAAATGGCATAAAAAGAAATAAATGTCTTTAGCGCGTTATTCGATAGATTGTCGCTATTGCAAGCGGCCTGTGAATTGCATAAGGTCGTAGTAAGTTGCGTTGAAACGCAGCATATGTCGGGAAGGCAGCCGTAAAGCAGTCGCAAGGAAGCATGCAGTGGCGGAGGTAAAAGATGTTAACGCGTGATTTCTTGCTCAAGGCCGATTGTAAAACGGCGTTTGGCGATATAGACGCATCGCTGTTATGGTCGGCGGAACAACGGGCGGCATCCCTGGCTGCCACGCTTGCCTGCCGTCCGGATGACGGTCCGGTGTGGATTTTTGGTTATGGTTCGCTGATGTGGAACCCTGCGCTGGAGTTTGACGAATCCTGCACCGGAACGCTGATCGGTTGGCATCGCGCGTTCTGTTTGCGCCTGACCGCCGGACGCGGTACGGCTTGTCAACCGGGGCGGATGCTTGCACTGAAAGAGGGCGGTCGCACCACCGGCGTGGCTTATCGGTTGCCTGCCCAGACGGTTGAAGAGGAACTGAGCCTGCTGTGGAAGCGTGAGATGATCACCGGCTGCTATATGCCGAGCTGGTGCAAACTCACCCTTGACGATGGCCGTGATGTTAATGCGCTGGTGTTTATCATGGATCCCCGCCATCCACTGTATGAATCTGATACCCGCGCGCAGGTCATCGCGCCGCTGATTGCCGCCGCCAGCGGGCCGCTGGGCACCAATGCGCAATATCTCTTTTCACTTGAGCAGGAACTTATCAAGCTTGGCATGCATGACGATTGTCTGAATGAGCTGGTAGGGAAAGTGCGGGGACTATTGGAAGAAGAAAAACCAGGCCCGGACCTGCAACCTGGTTTTGCCTGCTAACGGTTGCGGCGGTTACGCCGCAACGTAGCTGATTGAGTGCTCAAGCGACTGGCTGTGGCTATCGATCAACACATTCCAGATGCCGCTGTAAGGAACCGCCAGATAGGCGCTTGCACGGTTCTGTACGCTTAAGATATCCGTCTGTGCGTGAGAAGATTGTGTCTTCTCGCTCATCAGATGGATATGGCAACTCTCAGAACAACGAACAACGACCGTATCTCCACCAAATAACTTCAAACTTGCCTTTACCAACGCCATTTTCAACCCCGTAGTTGTTAAACAACGCACTCCTTGCTGGAAAAATCCCGTGCGTGATTTTGTTCACAATTCACTCATTGCATAACACCAAACGGGAGGGGGCAAAATGCTGATTTCGATCAACTAATGACGTAACGATTAAACAAAAATGACATTGTTCGGTGGGGAAAGATGTCGGCGCGAAAAATTGTGGTTAAAACGCGCCGACAAAAGATTAAATGCGGAAATGACCCGCTGTTTCAGCGAGCTCACCCGCTTGCGAGCGCAGTGCACCAGCAGCGGCCGCAGACTCGATCACCAGTTCGGCGTTTTGCTGCACCATGCGATCCAGATCGATAACAGCATGATTTATCTCCTGAATACCTTTCATTTGCTCGCTGGTCGCCACGGTGATCTCCCGCATGATAACCGACACGCTATCAATGCTGGCGACAATGTCGGTCATACTTTCACCCGCGAGCCGCACGAAGCGCGAACCGGTTGCCACGCTTTCAGTGGTGGAATCAATCAGCGTTTTGATCTCTTTCGCCGCCTGCGCGCTACGACTTGCCAGGTTGCGTACTTCACCTGCAACCACGGCGAACCCGCGTCCTTGCTCACCCGCACGCGCCGCTTCAACAGAGGCGTTCAGAGCCAGAATATTGGTCTGGAAGGCAATGCCGTCAATCACGCTGGTGATATCGCCAATTTTCGCGGAGGCCACTTCAATGGATTGCATTGTGTTGATGGCCTGGTTCACCACCTGTCCCCCGCGGGAGGCTGCTTCGGATGCGGCATGAGCCTGGTTATTCGCCTGAGACGCCGCATCGGTTGATTGCGCGACGGACGCGGTGATCTGCTCCACGGCGCTGGCGGTTTCACGCAGGCTGGAGGCTGCCTGTTCCGTACGACCGGAGAGATCCTCGTTACCGGCTGCAATCTCCTGCGCTGCCTGCTGCACGGAGTTGCTCGAGTCGCGCAGTTTACCCATCACCACCGAAAGCTTGTCGCTGAAAGCGTTAAATGCCTGAGCGATTTGCGATACTTCATCGTTGCCATCCGTCGGCAGTCGCTGGGAGAGATCGTTGGTTCCGCTGCTGATAGCATTCATGGCATCACGGACGGTCAGGAGGCGTTTAAGCAACGTCGAGACAATCCAGTGCATAATCGTGCCGGTGATCAACAGCAACACGATCAGCGTCATTGCAGAGGCTTTTAGCTGTGCGCGTAAACCGGCGGTGGAATCAGCGCTATCCAGTGCGACAGCCAGTACCCAGTCTGTCCCTTTGACCTTACTTGCCAGCAGTTCCTTCGACTCACCCGCATAGACCCCGGAAACGGGGTTACCACTGCGCAAATCGGCGAAGCTGACGCCGCTAATGGCATCGGTGAAGGGTTTCATCGTCAGCTTGTCGTTTCCGGCGGCGATGATGGTACCGTCGCTGGCAAGCAGCATACCGCTACTGTTCGGTGTCGGGCTGATACCTTTCACGTTGGCCACGACGCTGTCCATCGAGACGTCGCCTGCCACCACGCCTTTGAGTGTGCCGTTCTCTTTGACCGGGACGGCGAAAGTGACCACCAGTGCGCCGGTGCTGGCATCCACATAAGGAGCCGTGACAACAGGGGCATCTGCTTTGACGACCTGCTGATACCATGGACGAATTGTCGGATCGTAATCAGGGGGAACGCCGCCAGGATCGGAGAATTTCGCGGTTTTCGTGGCATAGCCAACGTAGACGTTAATGAACCCTCCCGCGCGTGCAATCTGTTTGAATACCGGCACGGGATCGTCGGACAGGGCGACACTTTGCAGCGAGGCGATCATATTCGTTTTGGTGGCAATCCAGTCGGCAATCGCAATGCTGTGACTGGCGCTGGTGCTGGAGAGGATATTTTGCTGCGTTTGCTGGTTGTGCTGGCTGGTTACCTGATAATTGATGATTGTGTTAAGAAGCAAAGCGATAACGAGGCAACCCGCTGTCGCCGCAATAATACGGGCTTTAATTGATCTAAACATTTTTATAGTACCTGCTGTGTTGTCTTTAGGGGCTATCGGCAATACAGCAGGTAAACTTGATGACGTAAGGTCATCCATAAGAAAAAAATATTAAACTCGCCGCAATATTAGAAAGTTAATACTTTATCCGCTGCCAGCGTCCATTGGGCCAGTTCGACCAGCGTGCCTATCTCCACACCGTCAACCAGCGGCAGCGTGGTGATACCACGCCCGTCGGTACAGGTTTTACACAATTTCACCGGCACCTGCTGCGCTGTTAAGATCTCCAGCATCTGCTGGATGTTATAGCCTTCGGCCGGTTTTTGTCCGCGCAGCCCGGCGGTGACCGCATCGGACATCAAGAACAATTTCAGGTCAAGTTCCGCGCTCTGTTCACGCAGGGCAATGGCCAGACGCAGACTGTTAAACAGTGATTCACTACCGTAGGCGGCGCCGTTAGCCACAATGACGATTTTTTGCATCTTCACTCCCTCGATAAAAGTGCGCAGCGTCGACGCTGCGCGGAAGACGTTTATGCTACTGCGACACCGTCACAGGGGGAAGGGCGTCGGGGAAAAGAGTGTGTATTCGCGAGCAGATGGCCGGTGTACCAGGACGGCAACGATAAGGATCTTCCTGGAATGCCCTCTATGGCTGCAAAGGTGGGCCAAAAACGTTAACCTTAAAAGGTGTTTAACCTGCAACGGGATGGATCATAATTAGTGTCGTGATGCGTAACGTCATACATTCCCAACTCTTTTTACTCCTCGCATTGTTGCTGGCAGGCGTTTCTGCCAGTGCCCAGCAAAATCGTTTTGTACAGCAGGCGGAAAATCCCTTTGATAATAATGGCGATGGCTTGCCGGACCTGGGGATGGCGCCCGAAAATAGCACGCAGGAAAAACATTTCGCTGAAATGGCAAAGGCCTTCGGCGAAGCCAGCATGACCGATAACGGCCTGACCACTGGCGAACAGGCGCGACAGTTTGCGTTTGGGCAGATACAGGATGTCGTCAACGATGAAGTGAGCCAGAAAGTGGAGTCCTGGTTATCACCGTGGGGGAGCACCTCGGTTGATCTGAGGGCGGATAAGGATGGCAATTTTACCGGTAGCCACGGGGACTGGTTCCTGCCAGTGCAGGATAATAACCGTTATCTCACCTGGAGCATGCTGGGGTTAACGCAACAGGATGCCGGACTGGTGGGCAATGCGGGGATCGGACAACGCTGGATAGCCGGAGACTGGTTGCTGGGCTACAACACATTTTACGATACCCTTCTTGATGATAACCAGGGCCGTGCCGGAGTGGGTGCTGAAGCCTGGGGCGAGTATCTGCGTTTTTCTGCTAATTACTATCAACCACTGAGTAACTGGAGTGACCAAACCGCTACGCTGCAACAGCGCATGGCGCGCGGCTATGACGTAACGGCGCAGGCGAGACTGCCGTTTTATCAGCAACTGAATACCAGCGTTAGTCTTGAGCAATATTTTGGCGACAGCGTCGATCTGTTCGATACCGGCACCGGTTATCACAATCCTGTGGCCGTAAAACTGGGTCTGAATTATACCCCGGTGCCGCTGGTGACGCTGACCGCTGAGCACAAGCAAGGGGAGAGTGGTGCAAGTCAGAATGACCTCGGATTGAAAGTCAATTATCGCTTTGGTGTCCCGCTCTGGAAGCAACTCTCTGCCAGTGAAGTGGCAGAAAGTCGCTCGTTACGCGGCAGCCGCTATGACAGTCCGACGCGCAATATGGCTCCGGTGTTTGAGTATCGCCAGCGGAAGACATTGTCGGTGTTTCTGGCCACGCCACCCTGGGACTTACAGCCTGGTGAGACCGTAGAACTGAAATTGCAGATTAACAGCGTGCACGGCATCCGTTCGATAACCTGGCAGGGCGATACGCAGGTTTTGAGCCTGACACCGCCTGCTAACGGTCACAGCGCAGAAGGCTGGACACTGATTATGCCGCGTTGGGACAGTGCGGAAGGGGCAACCAATCGCTGGACGCTTTCAGCGCTTGTTGAGGATGGTAAAGGGCAGCGCGTCATGTCCAATACCATCGAACTGAAACTGACTGAACCGATCATTGCACCCCAGACTGAGGAAAGTGCGGGCTGGGCGCTACCAGACCCGCAATGATCAGAAAATACGTTCCTGGTGAACCCACACAGCAGCTTCCACGCGGGACTTCAGTTTCATTTTCTTCAGCATATGTTTGACGTGGACTTTGACGGTACTTTCGGTGATATCCAGACGGCGGGCGATCATCTTATTCGGCAGCCCTTGCGCAATCAGTTTGAGGATATCGCGTTCACGCGGCGTCAGTTGGGTTATATCGCGATCAGTCGTCGCCCGGTTGGCGCGCAGGCTGGCGGCCAGTACAGGCGTGAGAGCTTCACTTAATACCATCTCTCCGGCGGCAGCTTGCTGCAGTGCTTTAAGCAGATCTTCCGGTTCCATGTCTTTCAGTAAATAACCATCAGCGCCGCGTTTCAGTGCGGTGACCACATCTTCTTCATGGTTGGAGACGCTGAACACCACGATGCGGCCGGAGAGTGTTTTTTCCCGTAGTTTATCCAGCGTTTCCAGCCCGTTCATGCCCGGCATATTGAGATCCAGTAAAATCAGGTCCGGATCCAGTGATTCCGCCAGCTCAATGCCTTGCTCCCCGTTGCTCGCCTCGCCAGCCACGGTGATATCCGGCGCCATGCTAATTAACTGTTTAACACCGGTTCGCAGCATTGGATGATCGTCGATCAGGAGGATGGTGGCCGGTTCCTGATTACTCATGGTTATCTCCTTGCATGGATGAGAGAAATTTCTCTGGAATAAAGGTTACGACCACCTCAGTGCCGCCGGATGCGACCGGACGTACCTGGCAGTCGCCGCGCAGACTTTGTGCGCGGTCACGCATAATGATCAATCCATAATGGTTGGTCCGTTCAGCATTAACCGGGATACCGCAACCGTTGTCGCTGATGCGTAATATTACCCGGTTTTCCTGCTGTTGCACTGCAACGCTGACCGACGTCGCGCCAGAGTGTTTTAGTGCGTTGCTGAGCGCCTCGCGGGCGATCTGCAACAGGTGAATCGCCTGATGCGACGGCACCAGTCTGGGCGGCAACTGATAATCAAGCCGCACCTGGAAACCGAGCCGCTCACTGTACTCCTGACAGCTTGACTCCAGCGCCGGGCGCAGCCCCGGCTCGGTTAATTGTAAACGGAAGGTGGTCAGCAGTTCACGTAGTTGCGCCCACGACGTATTGAGTTCATTACGGATTTGCCCTAACAGATGCCGGCTGTTCTCCGGCAAATCCTCTCCCTGCATTTGCAGGCAACTGACCTGCATCTTCATGCAGGAGAGCGACTGGGCGATCGAGTCATGCAGCTCGCGAGCAATAGTCGCGCGCTCTTCCATCACCATCAGTTGCTGCTGGCGGTCCTGGTGTCTGTCCAGCGCCAGCGTCGCAGTCAGTTGTTCAACCAGTGTATCCACCAGTTGCTGCTGATCGTGGCTTAAATGGCGGCCCGGCGGCAGGGTCGCCAACAGCAAGCCGTACTGCATATGCGCGTCCGCCAGCCGCCATTTCAGCGTTGTCCCGACACTGGACAGCGTCGGAAGCGTGCCGCGCGGACATAAATAGCAGCCTTTGTCATCACAACTGGCATTTGACTGGCAGGTAAACTCCTGGTGATTTTCCTCGTCTTCCATATCGTACACGCGCAATTCAAGGTCGTGCAGCAGTGTTAAATTCTGTAAGCCATTGAGGACGGGGGAGAGACGCTCACAGAGCGGAATGCGTGAATGCAGTCTGTGGTTGGCTTGCCATAAAAAAGAGAGGATCTGGTTTTTCTGCTCAAGACCGGCTGTTTTTTCCTGGACGCGCTGCTCCAGTACGGCATAGCTTTCTGCCAGCTCGGCGGACATGTTATTCAGCGCTTCGCCGAGCGTTGCCATCTCGTTGCGCCCGCTGATGCTTGCACGCTGTGTAAAGTCGCGGTGGCTCACGGCGCGTGCCATTTGCAAAAGTTGCTGCCACGGACGGAGTAGGCGAGCCCGCAACCACATCACCGCGAACAGCAGTAATAATCCCATCAGCAACGCCATCAGCCGGTGCATGATCACCACCCGTTCAATGCGCTGCTCGGTGCTGTGATCGAATGCGGTGACCAACTGATCAATGCGACCCACAAAAATGGCGATCGTACTGGCGACTTCACTGGGTTGTTGTGCGCCTTTAATCGCCGGGATCACGTCACTGTGCCAGTAATGTTGCAGTTCTGCGAGTTGCGGTTGTTGACCGTCACGTGCTGCAGCTTTAGCCAATTCCGGGCTAAATGCCGTTTGCTCCATCTCGTCAATCAGGTATTGCTCATCTTCATGCAGGGGAATGGCGGAAAGCAGGCGGTAGCTTTGCATACGCAGTGAGCCGGCTTTGTTAATCGCATGCGCACTTCCCTGAACGCCTTGCACTAACCAGCCAGATATAGCCATGCCTGCCACGCCGATGGCCGTGGACAACAGCATGATCAGCGCCAGTTGATTAACCAGCGTAAGCGGTGAGAAAAGGCGTTTTAGCATAAGCGATGAAGGCTCCTGTGCCGCGACCCGTGCGGATAACGCTATTGTCAGCTATCGTCTGGGGTATACCCATACCCCCAAGGTATTACCTCTTTATTGCCGGCTGGGTAGCATTGGATGGAACGAACAGAGTAGTGAAGGGCAGCACCGTGAAAAACCACATCTTTTTTATCTCTATCCGCTACTCATAAATGAGCATGCTGTTTTTTTGCCCGGAGAAAGGGCCGCTTTTCCTTTGATTTATATCAACTTAACCCACGCTATAAAAACTAATGTTGCAGGTATCAAACCGAACAATAGAGGTGTTTATGCAGCACTCATCCATCCCGGAAAAGAGTACGTCCACACGAGTCATTACTGAGTGGCGTCCTGAAGAACCGGCATTCTGGCAGCAACAAGGGCAGCGTATTGCTAGCCGCAACCTGTGGATTTCCGTTCCCTGTCTGCTTCTGGCATTTTGTGTCTGGATGCTTTTTAGCGCAGTGGCCGTTAATCTCCCCAAAGTAGGATTTCAGTTTACTACCGACCAGTTATTTTTATTGACTGCGTTGCCATCGGTATCCGGCGCGCTGTTACGTGTTCCTTACTCTTTTATGGTGCCTGTCTTCGGTGGTCGTCGCTGGACGGCGTTCAGCACCGGCATCATGATTATCCCGTGCGTGTGGCTTGGCATTGCGGTACAGGATCCCACCACACCGTACAGCACCTTCATCGTTATTTCTCTGCTCTGCGGTCTGGCTGGCGCGAACTTTGCCTCCAGTATGGCGAATATCAGCTTTTTCTTTCCGAAACAGAAACAGGGTGGCGCCCTGGGCATCAATGGCGGTTTGGGGAACCTCGGCGTCAGTGTGATGCAGTTAATTGCACCTCTGGCCGTTTCTTTCTCCATTTTCGCGGCGTTTGGTGCAACCGGTACACCCCAGCCAGATGGCTCGGTACTGTATCTGGAAAATGCGGCCTGGGTATGGGTTCCGCTGCTGGTGGTCTGTACGCTGGCAGCCTGGTTTGGGATGAACGAGCTGGCGACCTCTAAAGCCTCTTTACGTGCGCAATTGCCGGTGTTGAAGCGTTCACATTTGTGGATCATGAGCTTCTTGTATCTGGCAACGTTCGGCTCGTTTATCGGCTTTTCTGCCGGGTTTGCCATGTTATCGAAAACCCAGTTCCCGGAAGTGCAGGTCCTGCATTTCGCGTTCTTTGGGCCGTTAGTGGGTGCGCTGGCGCGTTCTGCTGGCGGGGCAATTTCCGATCGTCTGGGGGGGACTCGCGTCACGCTGGTGAACTTCATGGTGATGGCGATATTCAGTGCACTGCTGTTCCTGACATTACCTTCGGGTGGTACGGGAGGCAATTTCACAGCCTTCTTCTGCGTTTTCCTCGTGCTGTTCATGACGGCGGGGCTGGGGAGCGGTTCTACCTTCCAGATGATTTCGGTCACCTTCCGTAAAATGACCATGGAACGTGTACAAAATGCCGGCGGCACTGAGAGCGAAGCCATGCGCGAAGCCGCAACGGAAACCGCGGCAGCGCTGGGCTTTATCTCGGCAATTGGCGCGATTGGCGGGTTCTTTATTCCTAAAGCATTTGGCACTTCACTGGCGTTAACCGGTTCCCCGGCAGGCGCAATGAAAGTGTTCCTCGTGTTCTATGTGGCCTGCGTGGTGATCACCTGGGCGATATACGGACGTAAAAAATAATAAACGCAGTAACTGTTGATTATCCTTGCGCGGTGACGAGCCGCGCTTTTTTTGACCTCTTCATTAGTTACAACATACTTGTAGATTTTCAATGTCACCGGCTGCGGATGACCCCGTGGATTATTCGGTCAAGCAGTGTATCTACCCCTTAATACCTCGGGCATGACAAAGCAACGTATAATTTCGCTACGTAATCAATAAAACCTTTATTTTTCATAAAGATAAAAAATAGAAAAGGATAACTCTTTGGGAGTACTCCGCTATTTTGGCGCAGAAATGAAGATCTGACGGCTTGATCGCCATCAATTCTCTTTGTCTTTGTGGGGGTTACCTTCGCGACAAATCCAGCAATGTCGATTTAGCAAGAGAGCCGAACAGGCTCCAACAGGAGAACACCCGATGAGTAAATTCCTGGACCGGTTTCGCTACTTCAAACAGAAGGGCGAAACCTTTGCCGACGGGCACGGCCAGCTGTTAAACACCAACCGGGACTGGGAGGATGGATACCGAAGCCGCTGGCAGCATGATAAAGTCGTGCGCTCAACCCACGGTGTAAACTGCACCGGTTCATGCAGTTGGCAGATTTTCGTCAAAAACGGTCTGGTCACCTGGGAAACCCAGCAAACTGACTACCCTCGCACTCGCCCCGATATGCCAAACCATGAGCCTCGTGGCTGCCCTCGCGGCGCCAGCTACTCCTGGTACCTCTATAGCGCTAACCGCCTGAAATACCCTCTGATGCGTAAACGCCTGATCGCATTGTGGCGTGAAGCAAAAGCGAAGCACAGCGATCCGGTTAATGCCTGGGCCTCAATTATCGAAGATGCCGATAAAGCAAAAAGCTTTAAACAGGCGCGCGGCCGCGGCGGATTCGTTCGCTCTTCCTGGCAGGAAGTGAATGAACTTATTGCGGCATCCAACGTTTATACCGTGAAAACCTACGGTCCGGACCGCGTAGCGGGCTTCTCGCCAATCCCGGCGATGTCGATGGTTTCGTATGCTTCCGGCGCGCGTTACCTGTCGCTGCTCGGTGGTACCTGCCTCAGTTTTTATGACTGGTACTGTGACCTGCCACCTGCATCGCCGCAGACCTGGGGCGAGCAGACCGATGTGCCGGAATCGGCTGACTGGTACAACTCCAGTTATATTCTCGCATGGGGTTCCAACGTTCCGCAGACCCGTACACCGGATGCGCATTTCTTTACCGAAGTGCGTTACAAAGGTACCAAAACCGTTGCCATTACGCCGGATTACGCCGAAATCGCCAAACTGTGCGACTTATGGCTGGCACCGAAGCAGGGTACCGATGCCGCGATGGCACTGGCCATGGGCCACGTCATGCTGCGCGAATTCCACCTGGATAAACCGAGCCAGTACTTCACTGATTACGTCCGTCGCTACACCGATATGCCGATGCTGGTGATGCTTGAAGAGCGTGAAGGTTATTACGCTGCAGGTCGTATGCTGCGTGCTGCGGATCTGGTGGATGCGCTGGGTCAGGAAAATAACCCGGAATGGAAAACCGTGGCACTGGATAGCCAGGGCAATGTGGTGGCACCAAATGGTTCTATCGGTTTCCGCTGGGGCGAGAAGGGTAAATGGAACCTGGAACAGCGCGACGGCGGCAATGGTGCTGACGTTGAGCTGAGCCTGAGCCTGCTCGGCAAACACGATGAAGTGGCAGAGGTTGGCTTCCCATATTTTGGTGGAGACAGTACCGCACACTTTGCCAGCGTTAAGCTGGAAAATGTGCTGATGCACAAACTGCCGGTGAAACGTCTGCAACTGGCGGATGGTTCGACGACGCTGGTCACCAGCGTTTACGATCTGACCATGGCCAACTACGGTCTGGATCGTGGACTGGGTGACGACAACTGCGCGACCCGCTACGACGAAATCAAGGCGTATACGCCTGCCTGGGCAGAAAAAATTACCGGTGTTCCGCAGTCGCAGATTATTCGTATTGCGCGCGAGTTTGCCGATAACGCGGACAAAACGCACGGTCGCTCGATGATCATCGTCGGTGCCGGGATGAACCACTGGTATCACCTCGATATGAACTATCGTGGTCTGATCAATATGCTGATCTTCTGTGGCTGCGTGGGTCAAAGCGGCGGCGGCTGGGCGCACTACGTCGGTCAGGAAAAACTGCGTCCGCAGACCGGCTGGCAGCCGTTGGCGTTTGCCCTCGACTGGCAACGTCCGGCACGCCACATGAACAGTACGTCTTATTTCTACAACCACTCCAGCCAGTGGCGTTACGAGACGGTTACGGCACAGGAGTTCCTGTCGCCAATGGCGGATAAATCCCGCTATACCGGTCATCTGATCGACTTTAACGTTCGCGCTGAACGTATGGGCTGGTTGCCGTCTGCGCCGCAGTTAGGCACTAACCCGCTGCGTATTGCTGCCGAAGCAGAAAAAGCCGGGATGAGCGCGGTGGATTACACCGTCAAATCGCTGAAAGAAGGCTCTTTGCGTTTTGCAGCAGAACAGCCGGAAAATGGCAAAAACCATCCGCGCAATCTGTTTATCTGGCGTTCAAACCTGCTGGGATCCTCCGGTAAAGGCCATGAGTACATGCTCAAGTACCTGTTGGGGACGGAGCACGGTATTCAGGGCAAAGACCTGGGTAAACAGGGGGGTGTGAAACCGGAAGAAGTGGAGTGGCATGACAACGGTCTCGATGGCAAGCTGGATCTGGTGGTGACACTGGACTTCCGTCTCTCGAGTACCTGTCTCTACTCAGATATCGTGCTGCCGACAGCAACGTGGTATGAAAAAGACGACATGAATACGTCGGATATGCATCCGTTTATTCATCCGCTCTCTGCTGCGGTTGACCCGGCATGGGAATCCAAAAGCGACTGGGAAATTTACAAAGGGATCGCAAAATCCTTCTCTGAACTCTGTGTCGGTCACCTTGGTAAAGAAACCGATGTGGTCACGTTACCTATTCAGCACGACTCGGCTGCCGAACTGGCACAACCGCTGGGCGTAAAAGACTGGAAAAAAGGCGAATGTGACCTGATACCCGGTAAAACGGCACCGCACATTATCCCGGTGGAACGTGACTACCCGGCAACCTACGAACGTTTTACCTCTATCGGCCCATTGATGGAGAAAATCGGCAACGGCGGTAAAGGTATTGCCTGGAATACCCAGAGTGAAATGGATCTGCTGCGCAAGCTGAACTACACCAAAGCAGAAGGCCCGGCGAAAGGCCAGCCGATGCTGAATAGCGCAATTGATGCGGCGGAAATGATCCTGACGCTGGCACCGGAAACCAACGGTAATGTAGCGGTAAAAGCCTGGGCAGCCCTCAGTGAATTTACCGGTCGCGACCACACCCATCTGGCAACGAATAAACAGGAAGAGAAAATTCGCTTCCGCGATATTCAGGCGCAGCCGCGTAAAATTATCTCCAGCCCGACCTGGTCAGGTCTGGAAGATGAACACGTCTCCTATAACGCCGGGTATACCAACGTCCATGAACTGATCCCATGGCGTACGCTCTCCGGTCGTCAGCAGTTGTATCAGGACCACCAGTGGATGCGCGACTTTGGTGAGAGCCTGCTGGTCTATCGCCCGCCCATTGATACCCGTTCCGTGAAAGAGGTGCTGGGTGTGAAAGCGAACGGTAACCCGGAAAAAGCCCTTAACTTCCTGACACCGCACCAGAAATGGGGCATCCACTCTACGTACAGCGATAACTTGCTGATGCTGACGCTGGGCCGCGGTGGGCCGGTAGTCTGGTTAAGCGAAACCGATGCCAAAGAGATGGGTGTTGCGGATAACGACTGGATCGAAGTCTTCAACAGTAACGGTGCGCTAACTGCACGTGCAGTGGTGAGCCAGCGTGTGCCTTCCGGTATGACGATGATGTACCACGCGCAGGAACGCATTGTGAACCTGCCGGGATCTGAAATTACCGGGCAGCGCGGCGGTATTCATAACTCCGTCACCCGTATTACCCCGAAACCGACACATATGATTGGCGGCTATGCCCAACTGGCTTATGGCTTTAACTATTACGGTACCGTCGGTTCCAACCGCGATGAGTTCGTGGTGGTGCGTAAGATGAAGAACATTAACTGGTTGGATGGCGAAGGCAATGACCAGGTACAGGAGAGCGCAAAATGAAAATTCGTTCACAAGTCGGCATGGTGCTGAATCTTGATAAATGCATCGGCTGTCATACCTGTTCTGTAACCTGTAAAAACGTCTGGACCAGCCGTGAAGGGATGGAATACACATGGTTTAACAACGTAGAAACCAAACCGGGCACCGGCTTTCCAGCCAACTGGGAAGACCAGGAAAAATGGAAAGGCGGCTGGATCCGTAAAATCAACGGTAAACTGCAACCGCGCATGGGCAACCGTGCGCTGCTGCTCGGTAAAATCTTCTCTAACCCGCATATGCCGGAAATAGATGATTATTACGAGCCGTTCGACTTTGATTACCAGAACCTGCATAACGCACCAGAAAGCAAACATCAGCCGATCGCGCGGCCGCGTTCACTGATTACCGGTCAGCGGATGAACAAAATCACCGCAGGTCCGAACTGGGAAGATGACTTAGGCGGTGAATTCGACAAACTGAGCAAAGATCAGAACTTCGAAAACATGCAGAAGGCGATGTACGGCCAGTTTGAAAACACCTTCATGATGTATTTGCCGCGTTTGTGCGAGCACTGCCTGAATCCGGCGTGTGTGGCGACCTGCCCAAGTGGTGCTATCTACAAGCGTGAAGAAGATGGCATTGTGCTGATCGATCAGGATAAATGCCGTGGCTGGCGTATGTGTGTTACCGGCTGCCCGTACAAAAAAATCTACTTCAACTGGAAAAGCGGCAAATCCGAGAAGTGCATTTTCTGTTACCCGCGTATTGAATCCGGGATGCCAACCGTCTGTTCAGAAACCTGCGTAGGGCGTATTCGCTACCTCGGCGTACTGCTGTATGACGCGGATGCGATTGAAAACGCTGCCAGCACGGAAAACGAGAAAGACCTGTATCAGCGTCAGCTTGACGTGTTCCTCGATCCTAACGACCCGAACGTGATCGCGCAGGCGCTGAAGGATGGCGTACCGCAAAGTGTGATCGATGCGGCGCAGAAATCGCCGGTCTACAAAATGGCGATGGACTGGAAGCTGGCGCTGCCGCTGCATCCGGAATACCGCACATTGCCGATGGTCTGGTATGTGCCACCTCTGTCACCGATCCAGTCTGCTGCGGATGCCGGTGAACTGGGCAGCAACGGTATTCTGCCGGATGTAGAAAGTCTGCGCATTCCGGTGCAGTACCTTGCCAACTTGTTGACGGCGGGTGATACCGAACCGGTGTTGCTGGCACTGAAACGGATGCTGGCGATGCGTCACTTCAAACGCGCCGAAACGGTAGACGGCGTGGAAGATACCCGTGCTCTGGAAGAGGTCGGGCTGACGAAGGCGCAGGCGCAGGAGATGTACCGCTATCTCGCCATTGCCAACTACGAAGATCGCTTTGTGGTGCCATCCAGTCATCGCGAACTGGCGCGTGAGGCTTTCCCGGAGAAAAACGGTTGTGGCTTTAGCTTCGGTGACGGTTGCCACGGTTCAGACAGCAAAGCAAACCTGTTCAACAGCCGTCGTATCGACGCCGTGGATGTCACGATTAAAACGGAGCCGCACCCATGATTGAACTGGTGGTCATTTCCCGTTTGCTGGAATACCCGGATGCTGCCCTGTGGCAGCATCAACAGGAGGTATTAGAGGCTCTGGCGTCGGGTGAAAATCTGGCGTCAGACGACGCGCAGCAGGTGGCGAGTTTCTTTCGCGAGTTAACGTCACAAACCTTACTGGATGCGCAAGCCAGCTATAGCGAGCTATTTGATCGTGGGCGCGCCACATCGCTGCTGCTCTTTGAGCATGTGCATGGCGAGTCCCGCGATCGTGGCCAGGCGATGGTGGATCTGCTGGCGCAATATGAGCGCCATGGTTTGCAACTTGACAGCCGTGAATTGCCGGATCATCTACCGCTCTATCTGGAGTACCTGGCGCAACTGCCGTTTACCGAAGCGATTGGCGGTTTGCAGGATATTGCCCCCATCCTTGCGCTGCTGCAGGCACGTTTGCAGCAGCGGGAAAGCGCTTATGCCACGCTGTTCACCGCCTTGCTGACGTTGAGCAAAACCGCAGTGGATAACGGGCAGGTCGCTGAAAAAATTGCCGGTGAAGCGCGGGATGATACGCCGCAGGCGCTGGATGCCGTATGGGAAGAAGAGCAGGTGAAATTCTTCGCGGAGCAGGGCTGTGGCGATGCCGACATTACTGCACATCAGCGCCGTTTTGCGGGGGCTGTCGCACCGCAATATCTGAATATCACAACAGGAGGAGAGCGCTAATGCACTTCCTAAATATGTTCTTCTTTGACATTTATCCCTACATAGCCGGTGCGGTATTTCTGGTGGGGAGCTGGCTGCGTTATGACTACGGTCAGTACACATGGCGTGCGGGCTCCAGTCAGATGCTGGATCGCAAAGGGATGAACCTGGCCTCGAACCTGTTCCATATCGGCATTTTGGGGATTTTTGCCGGGCATTTCCTTGGCATGTTGACGCCGCACTGGATGTACGAGTCGTTTCTGCCAATTGAAGTGAAACAGAAAATGGCCATGCTCGGCGGTGGCGCAAGTGGCGTGCTCTGTCTGGTTGGGGGGCTACTGTTGCTGAAACGCCGTCTGTTTAATCCGCGTATTCGTGCGACCTCAACGGCGGCAGATATCCTGATCATGACGCTGCTGATGGTGCAGTGCGCATTGGGCCTGTTGACCATTCCATTCTCTGCCCAACATATGGATGGTAGCGAGATGATGAAACTGGTGGGCTGGGCGCAATCGGTGGTGACATTCCACGGTGGCGCGTCTGCGCATCTTGATGGTGTGGCATTTATTTATCGTGTGCATCTGGTGTTGGGGATGACGCTGTTTGTGTTGTTCCCGTTCTCGCGCCTGGTGCATATCTGGAGCGCGCCGGTCGAGTACTTAACGCGTAAGTACCAGATAGTTCGCGCCCGTCGCTAAGCGTGTCGTGAATAAAAACCCGGGAAAGCAGACTATTCCCGGGTTTTTTTTATCCGTAAACTGTTCGCCCGAAGAAGAACAACAAGGAACAGTTTCATGGGGACTCTTTCCGGGCGCGCACCTGTTGCGGCACTCAACATTATTGCCACCGGCAGCGCTTTGCCTGCGACCTGTATCACCTCGGATTATCTCGACGGTCGGCTGGGTAAACCGGCGGGCTATGTTCGTCAACGCTCCGGTATTGAGCACCGTTTTCATGCCCGGCCTGATGAAAGCCAGGCGGAACTGGCCGCACAGGCACTGCATAACGCGCTGGCGACACAGTCTATTTCCCCATCCTCCATTGATTTGCTGATCTGCGCCAGTGCCATTGGTATTCAGGCGCTGCCCTGCAGTGCGGCGCACATTCTTAAAGCGGCAGCCATGCCTGCCGGTACCGCCGGATTTGATGTCAACAGCAGTTGCGTCAGTTTTATTACTGCGTTGGACGTTGCGGCGGGGTTGCTGGCGACCGGCAGTTACCGACGTATTGCGATTGTTGCGGCAGATTTGGCGTCCAGGGGTATCGACTGGCAACATGAGGAGTCTTCGTTAATCTTTGGCGACGGCGCAGCCTGCGCCATCGTTGAGCGTGGTGATGGACACCGCGGTGTGCTGGCCAGCCTGACGGAAGTCTATCCGGAAGGGAGTGACTTGTGCGAGATCCGCGCCGGGGGGACCCGGCGTAACCCTCGATCGGGCATGCATGACAGCGATTTTCTGTTTCATATGCAGGGGAAACCGCTGTTTCGCTTTGCCTCCGCGCGCATTGAAGGCTTCTTCACCCGTCTGCTGAACAAAAGCGGACTGACGCTGGCTGACATTGCCACGGTAGTACCGCATCAGGCCAGCCATCTGTCGCTGGAACATATGCGTAAACGCCTGGCGGTGCCGGACAGGATATTAATCGATATTTATCGCCATCACGGCAACCAGGTCGCGGCGTCGATCCCGACCGCACTGCATCATGCCATCAGCAGTGGAAGAGTGCATTCAGGAGAGCCGGTGTTGTTGATCGGCACAGCGGCAGGGTTAAACCTGTCCGGCATGGTGTTGCTGCCATGAGAGTGCTGGTTACGGGCGCAACCAGTGGGCTTGGCCGCAATGCGGCACAGTGGCTACGGGAGCAGGGGCATCAGGTGATAGCTACCGGGCGGAATCGCGAGGCGGGTGCGGCGTTGACCGCGCTGGGCGCGTCGTTTATCCCACTGGATCTCGCTACCGCCAGCGTGGCGCAGTGCCTGTCATTGATGAATAACTGCGACGCAGTATGGCACTGTGCCGCCAAATCCTCGCCCTGGGGCAATCGTGCATCATTTTATCAGGCCAATGTTCGGGCAACGCAGACGCTTGCGCAGGCTGCCGGGCAGCTTGCTGTTCCGCGCTTTGTGCATATCTCGACACCCGCTATCTACTTTGATTTTCGCCATCATTACGATGTGCCGGAAACCTACCTGGCGCGCAGATTCGCCAGCCATTACGCCCGTTCCAAATATGCTGCGGAGCAGGCAATTCAGGCCGCGGTTACCAGCCACCCGCATACGACGTTTGTGATGCTGCGCCCGCGAGGCTTGTTTGGGCCGCACGATCGGGTGATTGTCCCGCGTCTGTTGCAGCAACTGCAGAGAGATGGCGGTCTGTTGCGTCTGCCGCGTGGGGGTGAGGCGCTGCTGGACTTAACCTTTGTGCACAATGTGGTGCATGCGATGACGCTGGCGACGCAGAACCGCGCGGTACAATCCGGGGATGCCTTTAATATTACGAATCATCAACCACAGCGGCTGGTGGCGATGCTTGATGCACTGTTTCGCCAGCAGCTTGGCCTCAATTATCGGATTAAATCGGTGCCCTGGCCGCTGTTATCTCTGGTGGCTCGCGGCATGTCACTGGTAGGGACATGTTGCGGCAAAGAGCCGCCGATCACCCGCTACAGTGCGGGGACGGTTTGCTTTGATATGACGCTGAGCGCCACCAAAGCGGAGCAGGTGCTTGGATATCAACCGCAATTTTCGCTGGCACACGGGATTGCTCTGACCGGAGAGTGGATAAGGACGAATGGCAAAAATCACCGGCTTTGAAGTGGGCTATTGCACGCATTTGGGCTGCATGGCGCTGAAAGGTGCGGGCTTTCGCGTCTGCAAGTTTCCCTCTCGCGCCTGGCTGCTGGAAGTCGGCGAACGGTGCTGGCTTTGGGACACGGGGTATGCCTCATGGTTTGAACAGTACAGCCGCGAGGGCGTTTTTAATCTCTATCGTCAATTGACACCGGTTTACTTCGACGAAAAACAGTCGTTGGCGCAGCAACTGCTTGCGCAAGGGCTGGTGGGACGCGATATCGACGGCATTATTTTGTCGCACTTTCATGCCGACCATGTCGCCGGGTTGCGCGATTTTCCGGGGGTGGCCAGCATCTGTTCCGGTGAAGGCTGGCAGCAGGTGAGAACACTACGCGGCTTTGCGGCGCTGCGTCAGGCCTTTATTCCGGGCTTGATCCCGGAAGCATTTGAGTCAACGGTACAGTTTATTGAACGCTTCCCGATCCTGGCACTGCCCGCTGCGCTGGCACCTTTCGGGCAGGGATATGCACTGCCGGGTAGTGACGGGCAAATTATCCTTGTGCCGTTACCGGGCCATGCTGCGGGGCATATCGGCGCGTTCGTGTTAACCGATAAGGGCTGGACATTGCTGGCGGCGGATGCGGCCTGGTCGCCCGTCAGCTATCAGACCCTGCGCGGGCCTTCGCGGTTGGCAAACCTGGTGCTTAGTGATACGAAAGCGTATTACCGCACGCTGGCACAGCTTAACCAGCTCTGGCAACGGGGTGAGGCGGAGATCCTGTTGTGTCATGAGGGCGATATATGAATCTGGCTGGCTTGTTAGCGCGCTATTTTCTGATTCGTCGCCGCCGTTTTACCTCCCGTGCCGGGCTGGAGGCCTGGCAGGCCAAAAAGATGGCGGCCTTTCGTCGTCGTGTTCTGGTGAATAGCCCTTGGTTTATACCCTGGCTTGATAAGCCGTTTAGCCAATGGCCGTTGATGGACAAAGCGCTGATGATGGCCCACTTTGATGAGATGAATACCGCGGGCTTGCGGCGTGAAGCACTGCTGGCTTGTGCGCTGGAAAGCGAACGCAGTCGGGATTTTTCGCCGACCATCGGCCGTTTCAGTGTCGGGTTATCGTCAGGCACGTCGGGGCAGCGTGGGTTATTTGTCGTCAGTCCGCAAGAGCGCCAGATCTGGGCTGCCGGGGTACTGGCAAAAGCCCTCCCGGACGGGTTATTCGCCAGTGAGCGGGTAGCGCTCTTTTTGCGTGCTGATAACCAGCTTTACCAGAGCGTGAATAGCCGCTGGCTGACGCTGGAGTTCTACGATCTGTTGCAGCCTTTCACGCAACAGATTACCCGCCTGCAGCAGCAATCGCCGACACTGATCGTGGCGCCGGCGCAGGTGTTGCGTGCGCTCGCGCTGGCAGTCAGAGCGGGCGAACTGACTCTGAAGGTGAAGAAAGTGATTTCTGTTGCCGAGGTTCTCGAACCGCAGGATCGCACGTTGTTGCGAGACGTTTTTGGCGAGGTGGGGGAGATCTATCAGGCGACGGAGGGTTTCCTGGCTGCAACCTGTGCCCATGGCACACTGCATCTCAATGAGGAGTTTGTGCACATTGAACCGCAGTGGATCGATGACCGTCGCTTTGTGCCGGTGATCACCGACTTCACCAGGCGTACTCAGCCCATCGTGCGTTATCGTCTGGATGATGTCCTGACTGTTCAGGACTCTCCTTGTCCTTGCGGGAGTGCCACGCGAGCGATTGCGCACATTGAAGGGCGGCACGATGATCAACTGCTGCTGCCCGATAATCGCGGGCAATGGCGGCCGGTCTTTGCCGATGCCTGTAGTCGTGTTCTGGCGCAGGCATTACCGCTGGAGGCGGATTATCGCCTTGTACAGACCGCAGCGGCACAGATCCACCTGACAGCAACGTGTGATGCCGGTGCGCTGGTTACCTGCCGGGATGCGCTCATCAACTGGATGGCAGGCGAGGGCATCGCGACAGAAACATTACGCTGGACGTTATCTGCTGCACCGATTGACTGCGTCTTTACCCATAAGCGGCGGCGCATTATACGCCAGTGGGATGGTGTATGAAGATCCTCATCACGGGTGCATCCGGTTTTATCGGCGGTCGGTTACTCGTTTACCTTGCGGGTATACCCCATGTGGAGGTGCGCGGGGTAGGCCGTCGACCGCTGCCACATTCCCCTTACTACCGTGCGCTGGCACTGGAGCGGCTGGACGAACTGGATTTTCGCCCTCAAGTGGTTATTCATGCTGCGGGGCGGGCTTCACCCTGGGGTACGGCACAGGCCTATTACCGCGACAACGTTGAAACCACCCGTCACGTTACCGCTTTTTGCCGCCGTAATGGGTTGCCGCGCCTGATTTTTCTCTCCAGCGCTGCTGTTTATTATCGCTTTGCGCATCAGTATGCGCTGCATGAAGATACCGCCATTGGTCCGCCGTTCACCAGTGAGTATGGACGTAGCAAATACCTGGCCGAGCAGTTGCTGGCCGATTATCCCGGTGAAAAAACGGTACTTCGGCCTTGCGGCATTTTCGGTGCAGGGGACTCGTTACTGTTCCCGCCGTTAATCGCGGCTGCACGCAAGCGGCAATTGGTACGTTTACGCGCTGAAAATACCCCGGCGCGTACGGACTTGCTGCATGTGGATGAGTTATGCGATTACCTGTGGCGCGCCGCTAACCATGCCCTTTTACAACCTTGTTATAACCTTTCTGCCGATGCCCCGGTGGTGGTGGAAACCCTGCTTGATGAGGTATTAACACAGATGGCGTTACCGTTACCCCAGCGGACGATGGATGTTGCCACGGCATTGCGTTTTGCTGGGGCGATGGAGCGCCTGTGGCGCTGGCTGCCGCTGCGTGGTGAACCCCCCATAACCCGTTTTGGTGTGGGTGTTTTTGGTTATTCCGCAACGCTGGATGTGACACGGATGCTGGCCGATTTTGGTCCGCCCGGGCGTACGTTTTCTGCGACACTGTCAGCGTTTCTGCAGCAACAGGAGAAACAAAAATGATGCTGATAGCGCTGAGCTGGCTGGCAATCCTGCTATTTAAACTGGTTTTTGCTCTTCGCGTGGTGCGTACGCACGCCGTCGTCGCGCAGGGGGATCTGCACCGTCTGACGGTGGCGCAACCTATCCTCAGCGGCGATCCGGCCCTGGAATCGGTACTCGAGTCCGCGTTAACGGCACTCAGTGGTGCACAGTTTATCTGGCTGATTGACGAGGATGATGCCGACGCTGCCGCCATTACGGCACGCATTGTGCAACGTCATCCTCAGTGTGCCGTGCGTATTATTGTTTCTGCCGCACCGCCACAAGGGGTCAATCCAAAACTTTTCAAGCTTGAGCGTGCACGCGCAGTGGCGCAAACGGAGATCTTTCTGGTGCTGGATGATGATGCGCTGCTCAGCGCCCGATCAGCCAGCAGGATGATCAGCGAACTGCGTGATAACAGCCTGGTGACGGCATTACCCTGGTACCGGCCTGCGCGCAACGTGCCTTCACGCCTGCTGGCGCAGTTTGTTAATGACAATTCGCCACTGACTTACTTGCCGTTGGTACCTTTTTGTGCACCGCTCACCCTTAATGGTATGTGCTACATGCTGCCGCTGACCCTGTTGCAGCGGATCGGTGGCTTTGCCCCCATCCTGCGGCATTTAACGGATGATCTGGCGCTGGCGACCCATCTTATCCGGCAAGGGGGAGAGATTATCCAGTCTACGGCGACCGTACGGGTGCAGACCACTATTACCGATATGGGCCATTACAACCGGCAGATGCACCGCTGGTTTCTGTTTGCCACCCTGTTACTCCGTGAGAAAAGCGTGGCGACCAGGCTGATGATTTTCCTGCTGCAGGGGCTGCATCCCTTACTGATGTCGGCGATGGTGATAATGGCGCTGACTGGCCTGACACCTGCGCTGGTGCTGGCGGCTGTGCTACTGATACGCCACCTCGCTTTGCGCCAGGTGCAACACCAGGTTGATGCAGAGATCGCGCCGCATCCGTTGCTGTCATTACTTTCTGAATTGTTACAGCCGCTTCACCTGTTGCACGCGTTGTGCAATCGCACGATTACGTGGCGCACCCGTCGCTACAGGATCTACAGCAATGAGCGTTTCACTTCACTATGAACAGACCGCGTCTACAGTATGTTTTTCTTACGGGCAGAAGTTGTTGGGGTAACTGGGCGCTGAGTCCGCAGCAACTGGCGTTCATGCATGCCATTAGTGACGAGGGGCAGCATTGCGTTGCGCATAACTTTCCCTGGCTGCCACAACCTGAAGCCTGGCGCCAGACGGGGATCGTGCGCGCCAGCGTCAGTAATATGTTGGAGTACCTGGCATCGCGGCACGCACGCTTTATCCGCTGTTACCGTGAGACGGCTCTGGAGATGCTGGCCGGAGCCGACCAGACGATAGTGCTGGCGGGAAGTTGCGGGCTGGAACTGTTTAATAATCTGCAGTTACCTGCTGAAGTGATGCCGCACATTGCGATTTTTGCTTATGGCCCGGTCGCCCGGCAGCGCCCGACGTGCCGCCATGTGTTAGTGCAGGGGCGTACGGATTATATTTCGCGCTGCTGGTTTCCCTCGCCAGACAAACAGATTGAGAGTGGCCATATGCATTACCTGACACAGCCTGCATTACCGGCGTTATGCCGTGCCTTTGTGGCGGATATTCACGGAGGGAGCAGCTAAATGGAACGCTTGCTGGCTTTGATTCCGCCGGATGTAACGCGCATCGATCTGTTGGCGCCGCCGTTTGCCGGGCATTTGCATCCGGTGCTGGCAATGGGCAGAGCGCTGTCGACACATTACCAGGTGCGTATTATTAGCACCGAAGGGGCCAGAACGCGCATTGAAGCAGCCGAGCTGACGGCGCTGCTGCTTCCCGGCGATTATGACTCGCCTTTAACCGCTGTGGTGAACCCGCGTTATGCCGTGAAGTCTAACCCGTTGCGCCTGTACCGGCAGTTTAAGCGGGTGGTGGGCTTGCTAAAAAACTTTGCCGATGAACTGGCGGGCGTTTGGCTGCAACAGGGAAAACCGGATTTAGCGATTGCCGATTTCACCCTGCCAGTGGTGGGCGAAGTCTGCCGTCGCCTGGTTATACCCTGGTGGACCAGCATGCCATCACCCTGTGTGATAGATACGCCCGATGGTGTACCCGCTTATTGTGGTGGATTGCTGCCACCGGTAAATACGTTGCAGCGCTTTACGCAGACATTACACCGTCACAAAGTGCGGGGGTTTAAACGGCTGCTGTTCAGGTTGTTCCGCCAGACTATCCGCCAGACGGGAATTTACGAACTCTATCGCCAGGATGGCAGTGAAAATGCCTATTCGCCGGACTGCATTCTGGCTCTGGGGGAGGCGTGGTTTGAATTTCCGCGCAGTTGGCCTGTGGCGGTCAGGTTTATTGGCCCGGCACTTTATACGCCACCGTTAACGACCACTGCACCGCCCTTTGTGGCCGGTAAGCGCCATGTGCTGGTGACATTAGGCACCCATCTGGACTGGCATAAAGAGGCTGTCGTGCAGGCCGTGCATCAACTGGCACAGACGCTGCCTGACTGGATGTTCCACTTCACCGATGGCGATATGGCGGCTGGTAGCGTGACCGGGCAGAAAAACGTGGTGCGCTTGCCATGGGTCGATTATGACTGCTGGCTTGCACATTATGATGCTGTTATTCACCATGGCGGCGCCGGTATCCTCTGGCACTGCCTGCAACGTGAGATCCCGTCGCTGGTTTATCCGGTTGATTATGACCAGTTTGATCATGCGGCGCGTCTTCATCATTGTGGGAAAGGCATCTGGTTACGCGGTGGTGTGCAGTCAATCGCAGGCGCGAAAGCAGCATTGCAGAGGGTGGTAGAGGGGAAGGAGGCGTAACTCGTTTCCCATGCGGATGGCCAGGATCCCGACTCCGCTTTCCGTTTGGTGGCTGGCGTGAAGGATTCTTCGCCACGGCGTTCCTCGCCCTTCGGGTCGTTGCCTGCGGCAACACGCTCTCGCTATCGCTCGGGTCGAACCTTAATCGAAGGTTCTCGTCCCTCTCTGAGAGGCAGAATGTAAGCGAAAAGCGGGATTATATAATAACGGGGACATACAGAAGATGGTGGTGGGGGAAGGATTCGAACCTTCGAAGTCGATGACGGCAGATTTACAGTCTGCTCCCTTTGGCCGCTCGGGAACCCCACCAGGGGTAATACATTGTGTGATACAGAAGATGGTGGTGGGGGAAGGATTCGAACCTTCGAAGTCGATGACGGCAGATTTACAGTCTGCTCCCTTTGGCCGCTCGGGAACCCCACCACGGGGTAAAGCTAATGACTACTGGCCTGCTTCCATCTCGGGAAGCGCGGCGCATCATACCAAATGACGCGCCGCTGTAAAGCGTTCAATCGCGAAAAACAAACTGGTTGTCTGCTTTTTGCACGTAATGGTGTAAAGGCAAACAATTCAATCCGTTAATGATTACAGAATGATCGTCCGATTGCCGTAAACGAACACCCGTTGCGCCAGCACCTGATACAACGCACGACTTAGTACGTTTTTCTCAACATCACGTCCTGCGCGCATCATATCTTCAGCGGTATAAGTGTGATCCACATGGATAACGTCCTGCATAATAATTGGACCTTCATCCAGATTGTCATTCACATAGTGAGCCGTTGCACCAATGATCTTCACACCGCGCTCATAGGCTTGATGATAAGGTCGCGCACCAATAAATGCCGGCAGGAATGAATGGTGAATATTGATGATCTTATTCGGGAAACGGGAGACAAATTCAGGCGTCAGTACGCGCATATACTTCGCCAGCACTACATAATCCGGCTGATGCGCTTCAATCGCCTGCGCCATCAGGTTGTCATGTGCTTCGCGCGTCAAACCTTCATGGCTCACCAGTTCGAAAGGAATATCAAAGCGCTCCACCAGTGAACGCAATGTCTCGTGGTTGCCAATCACGGCAGCAATATCAACATCCAGTCCGCCGTAATTGGCTTTCATCAACAGATCGCCAAGACAATGCGCCTCTTTCGTCACCAGAATCACGACCCGGCGGCGACCCGCCGGATTCAGTTCACGTACGGACCCTTCCGGGAGTGCGCTATCAAGATCCGCCAGCAGCGTGGCATCATTAAAAATGCCTTCCAGTTCGGTGCGCATAAAGAAACGGCCGGTACGGTGATCCACGAATTCGTTGTTCTGCACGATATTGAGTTCGTGCTTGTAACAGATGTTGGTGATGCGCGCGATAAGCCCTTTCTGGTCAGGACAAATAGTACGCAGAATTTTTCGTTGTAATGAGTGCATTGCCGGGTAAATCCTGTTGATGATGTTTGCTATGAGGTGCTGCTCGCCTTATAGGCCACAGCACTTTTTGAATTTTTTGCCTGACCCGCAAGGGCAGGGATCGTTACGACCAAATTGAGGGCGCGTGCCATCGATATAATACCACTGGCCGTTCTCCTTTAAGAACCGGGAACGTTCTATAATCGCACCCGGTTTGCCTTGCTCGCTAAAACGCGCCACAAAACTGACATAACCTTCATTATCATTTTCGCCGCAAGCGTGTTCAAATACGGTTAAACCCAGCCAGGTGGTGTGTGCAAAACCGGCTTCGATTTGTTGACGAAAAGCCCCGGCTCCACAGGAGGGATGCCAGGTTTTAATCAGATACTCAGCCTGGCGCAACTCGAAAGCTGTATAACGCGAACGCATCAGGTGCGAAGGCGTGGGAGCAAGCTGTGTACCAGACAGATAAGGCTGGCAACATAGGCTATACTCCAGAGCGCTACCGCAAGGACAAGATTGAGACAAAATAGCATTCCTGGAACAAAAATAATGGCGCGATTGCGTCAGGGTAGCGATATGTTAACTGAGCCGTAGCGCTGTGGCTACAGTAAGCCGGGGGAAGTGAAACACGCGTAATGAGAAGGGTAAAAATTGGTTTGGCGCTCGGATCTGGCGCCGCCAGAGGCTGGGCCCATATTGGTGTGATTAACGCATTGCAGCGAGCGGGTGTTGAGATTGACATTGTCGCCGGGTGTTCCATAGGGTCATTGGTCGGAGCGGCGTATGCGTGCGGTCGATTACCGGCGCTTGAGAAATGGGTGCGCTCCTTCAGCTATTGGGATGTGTTGCGACTGATGGATCTTTCATGGCAACGTGGTGGTTTGCTGCGCGGTGAACGCGTGTTCAGCCAATACCGCGCATTACTGCCATTCGCAGATTTTGGACACTGTCGTATGAAATTCGGCGCTGTGGCCACCAACCTGAGCACCGGACGCGAGTTGTGGTTTACCGAAGGCGATTTGCATCACGCCGTGCGTGCGTCTTGCAGTATGCCCGGATTGATGTCTCCGGTTGCGCATAACGGTTACTGGCTGGTGGATGGTGCCGTTGTCAATCCGGTTCCTGTCTCGCTCACGCGAGCCTTAGGTGCAGATATTGTCATTGCGGTGGATCTGCAACATGATGCGCATCTGATGCAGCAAGATCTTCTGTCAGTCAACCTGACCACGAGTGAAAGCGAGAGTGAGGGGGGCGCTGTGCTTCGTTGGCATCAGCGTTTGCGCGAACGACTGAGTCGTATCACCCCTAAACGTCCGGTAGCACCGACAGCGATGGAGATCATGAGTACATCCATTCAGGTGCTGGAAAACCGCTTAAAACGCAACCGTATGGCAGGCGATCCGCCTGATATCCTGCTGCAACCTCTATGTCCGCAAATCTCGACTCTCGATTTTCATCGTGCCGATGCGGCCATCGCCGCTGGACAGATGGCGGTCGAAAAGAAAATAGATGAGTTACTACCGCTGGTTCGGCCAGTGGCGTGAACATAATTTTAAAAGACTTCAGCAAATTCTGACAGGCGATAATCGGTGAAGCATGCCACTATTGATCTATCGTCAGGCAGGGGAGATGAAATGACGCAGCCGTTGGCCGGAAAACAGATACTGATAGTTGAAGACGAGCCCGTTTTCCGCTCGCTGCTGGACTCATGGTTGTGTTCGCTCGGCGCCAATACGTTGCTGGCGGAAGATGGGGTTGACGCGCTGGAGCATACGGCAACGGCAAAACCTGACCTGATCATCTGCGACCTTGCTATGCCACGCATGAATGGCCTGGCGTTGATTGAACATTTACGCAACCATGGTGATCAGACGCCGATTCTGGTGATCTCCGCCACTGAGAACATGGCTGATATCGCTAAAGCGTTACGGCTTGGCGTGCAGGATGTGGTTCTTAAGCCAGTAAAAGATCTTAATCGCCTGAAGGAAACGCTCTTTGCCTGCATTTATCCCAACATGTTTAACTCTCGAGTTGAGGAAGAAGAGCGGCTGTTCCAGGATTGGGATGCGTTGGTGGAGAATCCGCAGGCTGCGGCAAAATTGCTACAGGAATTACAACCGCCGGTCCAACAAGTCATTTCCCAGTGTCGGGTAAATTATCGGCAGCTGGTTTCGGCCGATCGCCCCGGATTGGTGCTGGATATTGCCCCGATTTCTGGTCAGGACTTAGCCTTTTATTGTCTTGACGTCACACGAGCAGGGAATAATGGCGTGCTGGCTGCCTTACTGCTTCGCGCCCTATTTAACGGATTACTTCAGGAACAGTTGTCACATCAGCGTCAGCGTCTCCCGGAAATGGGCGCGTTACTCAAACAGGTAAACCAATTACTGCACCAGGCAAACTTACCCGGTCAGTTCCCCTTATTAGTGGGTTATTACCATAGCGAGCTTAAAAACTTAATATTAGTTTCAGCCGGTCTTAACGCCACGTTAAATACCAGTGAGCATCAAATTCAAATCAGCAATGGTGTGCCACTCGGGACATTGGGTAATGCTTACCTTAATCAATTAAGCCAACGTTGTGACGCGTGGCAGTGCCAGGTATGGGGCGCTGGTGGGCGTCTTCGCTTAATGTTGAGCGCGGAATGAGCAATCGCATCACACTTTGCAGATAGCTTTACCTGTCGGTTAAAACGAGTGGTACTATCGCCGCAGATTATGCGTATTAATCCTAATTAGCTGCAACTGCGTCCTTTTCAGACCTGGTCGTTGAGAGGGTACTGATATACTCAGACGCGAGTTAATTCATGAACATGTTCAAAGCATGAACAGTCCAGGAGATTTTCAATGGCTGCAATAAATTCGAAAGTGACTAAAGCAGTAATCCCGGTAGCGGGATTGGGAACCAGGATGTTACCAGCGACCAAGGCAATTCCTAAAGAGATGTTGCCGCTGGTTGATAAGCCATTAATTCAGTACGTGGTTAATGAATGTATTGCTGCGGGTATTACTGAAATCGTTCTGGTCACCCATTCATCCAAAAACTCTATCGAAAACCATTTCGATACCAGCTTCGAGCTTGAAGCGATGCTGGAAAAACGTGTTAAACGTCAGTTGCTGGAAGAGGTGCAGTCTATTTGCCCACCGCACGTCACTATTATGCAAGTGCGTCAGGGGCTGGCAAAAGGTCTCGGTCACGCTGTTCTGTGTGCGCACCCTGTCGTCGGTAATGAGCCTGTCGCCGTTATTCTGCCGGACGTTATTCTCGATGAGTTCGAATCCGATCTTTCGCAGGATAATCTGGCAGAAATGATTAAACGTTTTGATGAGACCGGTGCAAGCCAGATCATGGTTGAGCCTGTAGATGACGTAACGGCGTACGGTGTTGTCGATTGCAAAGGTGCGACACTGAATCCTGGTGACAGTGTGCCGATGGTGGGCGTCGTAGAGAAGCCGAAAGCGAACGTTGCACCGTCTAATCTGGCTGTGGTTGGCCGTTATGTTCTGAGCGCGGAGATTTGGCCACTGCTGGCGAAAACGCCTCCGGGAGCAGGCGATGAAATTCAGCTGACAGATGCTATCGATATGCTGATCGAAAAAGAAACGGTTGAAGCCTATCATATGAAAGGCAAAAGTCATGACTGTGGTAATAAACTCGGTTACATGTGTGCATTTGTAGAATATGGTATTCGTCACAATACGCTGGGTGCAGAATTTAAAGCCTGGCTGGAAGATACTGTAGGCGCAGGGAAAGCATAATCCACTTCCCCACGTCGGAATTAAGCCGGAGAGAATAGCGTGCTGCGCTGACTATCTCCGGCTTTTTTATTTCTGACTGTTTCGGAACGAAGCAAAGTGCTGCATTGCGGAGAAATAAACAGCACAAGACAATAAAAAAAGGTGCAGAGTTCAAACAATAAGCGGATGGCGGCTGATTGATATCAAGCGCAGCATTCTATTATGAAGAAATTGTGGAGATATGTGGCGGGTGTCAAAAAAAACCCGCCTGTGGCGGGTTTTCTGATACTGGTTGGAATTACTCAGCAAGCAGGAAATCTTCCAGTTTCTTGCCTTGTTCATCCATAGCCTTTTTGATAACAGCCGGAGTACGGCCCTGGCCGGTCCAGGTTTTGGATTCGCCGTTTTCATCAATGTAGGCATATTTGGCCGGACGTGCAGCGCGTTTTGCTTTTGTCCCGGTTTTAGCTGCAGCCATGCTGTTCAGCAGTTCGGTCGGGTCAATACCATCAGCAATCAGCATATCGCGATATTGCTGCAATTTACGGGTGCGCTCTTCAACTTCAGCTGCGGCAGCGCTTTCTTCCTCACGGCGCTCATTTACCACAACTTCTAATTTTTCCAGCATTTCTTCGAGCGTTTCCAGCGTGCATTCTCTTGCCTGCGCACGAAGAGTACGGATGTTGTTCAGAATTTTAAGTGCTTCGCTCATTGTAGTAATCTCAAACTTATATTGGGGTGGTTTGTTGGGCTAATAATAGAGCGTTAATTTGACCAGTGCAATAGCTGTGAATGTAAGGAATTCAAAAATTGCTCCTTATTCTGTCGTTTTTTTAATATCGCTAACTTAAATTTTACTTGAAGAAACGCACAAAAAAACACTTATACCATCTGTAAACATCGATGCGGTCGTTACGCATCTGGTGGGTTTTTGTGATTAATCTGAGTGAGATTATAGTCATAATGGATAAATAACAACCTCGTTAATTCCGTATAGCTCATGTGCCCACGTGCTTAAAATATTAATAATTTCCGGATCATAAGGTCGGCAACATCGGATTTAAATCATTCATAAGATCATGAATTCCCGAGGCTGTTTCTTTGGCAGTAACAATCGTATTGATTAACAATCGCTATATCTGTAAGCGAAAAAAAGCAGTGGCTTGCCGTGGACGCGTAGTGGCTCCCGGTTTGCCAGATAAAATATGGTATAATCGCCAACAGTAATATCACACTTTGATTGGGGTTTTGCGCGCAATGGCACAACTTTATTTCTACTATTCAGCAATGAATGCGGGGAAATCTACGGCTTTACTACAGTCCTCTTACAATTACCAGGAAAGAGGTATGCGTACAGTGGTCTACACAGCAGAAATTGACGATCGTTTTGGTTCGGGAAAGGTGAGTTCGCGTATTGGATTATCCTCACCTGCTCGTTTGTTTAATCCACAATCATCGTTGTTTGAAGAAATTAAAGCCGAGCACGAACGTGAAGCGGTACATTGTGTGCTGATTGATGAATGTCAGTTCCTTTCACGGGAACAGGTCTATGCACTTTCAGAAGTGGTCGATCAACTCGATATCCCGGTGCTCTGTTATGGTTTACGCACTGATTTTCGCGGTGAGTTGTTTGTTGGCAGCCAGTATTTACTCGCATGGTCAGATAAGCTGGTAGAACTGAAAACAATCTGTTTCTGCGGACGTAAGGCCAGTATGGTGCTGCGCCTGGATCAAACAGGACGACCCTATAATGAAGGTGAGCAGGTGGTTATCGGCGGTAATGAGCGTTATGTTTCTGTGTGCCGTAAACACTATAAGGAAGCGCTGGTAGAAGGCTCTCTGACAGCGATCCAGGCGCGGGGAAGGAAGTAGTGCAATATCGCGCCAGGCCCCCGCTGCGTGTGTTTGAGGCATGAATAATGTAAGTGTCGGGCCGTCGCACTTAAATCTTTGCAGCAAGGTTTTATATGTTCAGATGGCTTGGCATTCTGTATAGCAAGGCAGCAACAACATCTGTTGCAGATATGAGCATCGGGTGGTGTTAAACAGCAATAAAAAAACCCGCCATCAGGCGGGTTTTTTATCAGACTAAACAATTAAGCCATTTTTTTGGCTTTCTTGTCCGCTTTTGCCGGAGCTTCAGCTTTCGCTGCGGCAGTTTCACCTTCATGGTACTCACGGCCGTAGAACGTATCCAGCAGGATTTGTTTCAGCTCGGAGATCAGCGGGTAACGCGGGTTCGCGCCGGTGCACTGGTCATCAAACGCATCTTCAGACAGTTTGTCCACGTTGGCCAGGAAGTCTGCTTCCTGCACGCCAGCTTCACGGATGGACTTCGGAATGCCCAGTTCAGCTTTGATGCTTTCCAGCCATGCCAGCAGTTTCTCGATTTTCGCAGCGGTACGGTCACCGGCAGAAGTCAGACCCAGATGGTCAGCAATTTCTGCGTAGCGACGACGAGCCTGCGGACGGTCGTACTGACTGAATGCTGTCTGTTTGGTCGGGTTATCGTTCGCGTTATAACGGATAACGTTACAAATCAGCAGGGCGTTCGCAAGGCCGTGCGGGATGTGGAACTGAGAACCCAGTTTGTGCGCCATAGAGTGACATACCCCGAGGAAGGCGTTAGCAAACGCGATACCCGCGATGGTTGCAGCACTATGAACACGTTCACGAGCAACCGGGTTTTTAGACCCTTCGTTGTAAGAAGCCGGCAGGTTTTCTTTCAACAGTTTCAGCGCTTGCAGTGCCTGACCGTCAGAGAACTCAGAGGCCAGTACGGATACGTAAGCTTCCAGGGCGTGGGTTACCGCATCCAGACCACCGAACGCACACAGTGATTTCGGCATGTCCATGACCAGGTTGGCATCAACGATAGCCATATCCGGAGTCAACGCGTAATCTGCCAGCGGATATTTCTGCCCGGTTGCATCGTCGGTCACTACTGCAAACGGCGTAACCTCAGAACCGGTACCGGACGTGGTGGTGATAGCGACCATTTTCGCTTTCACGCCCATTTTCGGGAACTTGTAGATACGTTTACGGATATCCATAAAGCGCAGCGCCAGCTCTTCGAAATGGGTTTCCGGGTGTTCGTACATTACCCACATGATTTTGGCTGCGTCCATCGGGGAACCGCCACCCAGCGCGATGATCACGTCCGGTTTGAAGGAGTTCGCCAGTTCAGCGCCTTTGCGTACGATAGTCAGCGTCGGGTCAGCTTCAACTTCGAAGAACACTTCAGTTTCCACGCCAGCCGCTTTCAGAACAGAGGTAATCTGGTCTGCATAACCGTTGTTAAACAGGAAACGGTCGGTCACGATCAGCGCGCGTTTGTGACCATCAGTAATCACTTCATCCAGTGCGATTGGCAGTGAGCCACGACGGAAGTAGATAGATTTCGGAAGTTTGTGCCACAACATGTTTTCAGCTCGCTTAGCAACGGTTTTCTTGTTGATCAAGTGTTTCGGACCAACGTTTTCAGAGATGGAGTTACCACCCCAGGAACCACAACCCAGAGTCAGGGAAGGCGCGAGTTTGAAGTTATAAAGGTCACCGATACCACCCTGAGATGCCGGGGTGTTGATCAGGATACGTGCTGTTTTCATCTTCTGACCGAAGTGAGCAACGCGATCCGGTTGGTTATCCTGGTCGGTGTACAGGCACGAGGTGTGACCGATACCGCCCATTGCAACCAGTTTTTCCGCTTTCTCTACAGCATCTTCGAAATCTTTCGCACGATACATCGCCAGCGTCGGTGACAGTTTTTCGTGAGCGAACGGTTCGCTTTCGTCAACGACCTTCACTTCACCAATCAGAATCTTGGTAGTGGTCGGAACGGTGAAACCGGCAAGTTCAGCAATTTTATAAGCCGGCTGGCCGACGATGGCCGCGTTGAGGGCGCCATTCTTCAGAATGATGTCCTGAACCGCTTTCAGTTCTTTACCTTGCAACAGGTAGCCACCGTGGCTGGCGAAACGTTCGCGAACAGCATCATAAACGGAGTCAACAACAACGACAGACTGTTCAGATGCACAGATAACACCGTTATCGAAGGTTTTAGACATCAGAACAGACGCAACGGCACGTTTGATATCAGCCGTTTCATCAATCACAACCGGCGTGTTGCCTGCGCCCACACCAATAGCTGGTTTACCGGAGCTATATGCTGCTTTCACCATGCCCGGGCCGCCAGTGGCCAGGATCAGGTTGATATCAGGGTGATGCATCAGTGCGTTAGACAGTTCTACCGATGGCTGGTCGATCCAACCGATCAGATCTTTCGGCGCGCCAGCAGCGATAGCTGCCTGCAGGACGATATCCGCCGCTTTGTTGGTCGCATCTTTTGCACGCGGATGCGGGGAGAAGATGATGGCGTTACGAGTCTTCAGGCTAATCAGCGATTTGAAGATAGCAGTAGAAGTTGGGTTAGTGGTCGGGACGATACCGCAAATAATGCCGATAGGTTCAGCAATGGTAATGGTGCCGAAAGTGTCATCTTCAGACAGCACGCCACAGGTTTTCTCGTCTTTATAGGCGTTGTAGATATACTCAGAAGCAAAGTGGTTTTTAATCACTTTATCTTCGACGATACCCATACCAGATTCAGCAACGGCCATTTTAGCGAGGGGGATTCGAGCATCTGCAGCAGCCAGGGCGGCGGCACGGAAGATTTTATCTACTTGCTCTTGAGTAAAGTTGGCATATTCACGCTGGGCTTTTTTCACGCGTTCAACGAGTGCGTTAAGTTCAGCGACATTAGTAACAGCCATAATGCTCTCCTGATAATGTTAAACTCTTTTAGTAAACCAGCTGTCCAGTACGAGAGTATAGACAGACCGGCTGCAGGTTGCGTAAATTTCAGAAAAACAAATACTTAACGCTAAACCATATGCCACTGATTTACTGAAAGAGCCTCAACGCGACAGCGCTTTTTTTACTTTCTTTAGGTGACACCAGACTACCTGGTTTTAGGTAGTATTAGCGTGATCTACGTCAAATTTCGGTGACGCTGACACCTTTCAGCAAGGTCATTTTTGGGCGTTTGTATCAAATGTTAATGGCATCTGACTGAGCGTCCTCTAAGATTATCACAATTCCCACAACTGAATAACATGTTGTATTGCCGCTGATTTCGACAGAAATCCTGATGAATGTAATAAAGAAAACGCGTATCTTCGGCATGGATTATTTTGTCACACCTTTCTCTCATCGAGACTGGCGACGTTGCGGAGCCTACAGTGATTCATACATTGTTTGATTTTACGACCTGTTTTAAGTTTTTTATTGGTCTGTTTGCGCTGGTTAACCCGGTGGGCATCATTCCTGTCTTCATTAGTATGACCAGTTATCAGACGGCGGGGGCACGAAATAAAACCAACCTCACGGCCAACCTGTCAGTTGCCATCATCCTGTGGACATCATTATTTCTCGGCGACGCCATCCTGCAGATCTTCGGTATCTCTATCGATTCGTTCCGTATCGCGGGGGGCATTCTGGTCGTGACGATTGCGATGTCGATGATCAGCGGGAAATTGGGGGAGGATAAACAGAACAAGCAGGAACAATCAGAAACAGCTATCCGCGAAAGCATCGGCGTGGTGCCGTTAGCACTGCCGCTGATGGCGGGGCCAGGTGCCATCAGTTCGACGATTGTATGGGGCACGCGCTATCACAGCATTGAATATCTGCTGGGTTTCTCGGGCGCCATTGCATTATTTGCCTTGTGTTCATGGGGGCTTTTCCGCATTGCCCCGTGGTTGGTGCGTTTGCTGGGACAGACAGGCATTAACGTCATTACCCGTATTATGGGTTTACTGCTTATGGCGCTGGGAATTGAATTTATCGTTGGTGGTATAAAATCCATTTTCCCGGGACTGCTGAACTGATTCACCTCCTTTATTTACTCGATATTCAATCGTTATGTATTATTTTATACATCGCAGTAATTAAGTCGGGCTAAACAGGCTGTGAAGGAAAACGCAAAATCAGTAAAAGATATGACGAATACGCAAAAAGGCGATAAGTATAATAAATTGTGCTAATCAGAAAAATGATTGATTATCAAAGAAATATAAGTTTTATGAATCCACCTTGCGCAGATTCTGCGCAAACGCATCTGTTATTTTCTTCACATAATACTATTGGGCTTGCCGTGACATAATTGAAATGATATTAGTACTTTCAATCTTATCGCAGATGAATGTGCTAAAAAGTGGTCAGTTGTTGATTTTTTGTGCAAAAAACCACGTCGTCTGCCAAAACGCGTTACATGGCTGTAATGCGCATTTATCTGGTTGATAATCATAGATAAAAAATTCTCAGGGAGACTGTTAGAGCACGTCTTCGCAGCTAACGCTTTGCTGCAAAAGAGAAATGGTTAACAAATTTGCAAATTGTATTGGCGGCAGCGAAAGGCATTTGATATTATCCGCCCATTCTCTTTATGAGCCTTATAATTCGCAGAATATACAGAGTAAATGAGAACCGTCGTCCTGGATGACGTTTCTCTTCGGCATTAAGACTCGCCTCGACAGGGGAGGCGGGTGAAAGAATCGACGTAAGGTTGCCGTTTGAGCAATCCGTAATAAAAAAAGTCGGTGATAGCAGCAGTAAAAAAAGCAGATGTCTGATAGCGCCAAAAAGCTCCTGCGCTCATCAGGCCCCCAACAGGGGACAACAGGCTGGCGTTAATGTCAGTAATTATAATGAGTGGAGTATCAACACAATGTCCATCATCACAAAAAAAAGTCTGGTAGCAGCGGGAATTCTGACTGCGCTAATTACCGGTAACGCAGCAATGGCTGCTGACGTTCCGGCAGGTGTTCAGCTGGCGGAGAAGCAAACGCTGGTCCGTAACAACGGCTCTGAAGTGCAATCTCTGGACCCGCATAAAATTGAAGGGGTGCCGGAATCCAACATCAACCGCGATCTGTTTGAAGGTCTGCTGATTTCCGATGTTGAAGGCCACCCGACCGCAGGTGTTGCGGAGAAGTGGGATAACAAAGATTTTAAAGTCTGGACCTTCCATCTGCGTAAAGACGCAAAATGGTCCGATGGTTCGCCGGTGACGGCGCAAGACTTCGTTTATAGCTGGCAGCGTCTGGCGGATCCGAAAACCGCCTCTCCGTATGCAAGCTACCTGCAATACGGCCATATCGCGAATATCGATGACATCATTGCCGGTAAAAAACCGGTTACCGATCTGGGTGTCAAAGCCATCGATGACAACACTTTCGAAGTAACCCTCAGCGAACCGGTTCCGTATTTCTACAAACTCCTGGTTCACCCGTCTGTGTCTGCTGTGCCTAAAGCCACCATTGAAAAATTTGGTGAAAAATGGACCCAGCCAGAAAATATCGTGACCAACGGTGCGTATAAACTGAAAAACTGGGTGGTCAACGAGCGCATTGTTCTTGAGCGCAACACCAACTATTGGGATAACAAAAAAACCGTTATCGATCAGGTGACTTACCTGCCAATCTCTTCTGAAGTGACAGACGTGAACCGCTACCGCAGCGGCGAAATCGACATGACCTATAACAACATGCCGATTGAACTGTTCCAGAAGCTGAAAAAAGAGATTCCTAAAGAAGTACACGTCGATCCGTACCTGTGTACTTATTACTATGAAATCAACAACCAGAAAGCCCCGTTCACCGACGTACGCGTTCGTACCGCGCTTAAGCTGGCGCTGGATCGCGACATCATCGTCAATAAAGTGAAGAACTAGGGCGACCTGCCGGCATACAGCTACACTCCGCCGTACACCGATGGTGCAAAACTGACTGAACCGGCCTGGTTCAAAATGACGCAGGAACAACGTAACGCCGAAGCGAAAAAACTGCTGGCAGAAGCCGGTTACACGGCGGACAAACCGTTGTCCTTCAGCCTGCTGTACAACACCTCTGACCTGCATAAAAAACTGGCCATTGCTGTGGCCTCCATCTGGAAGAAAAACCTTGGCGCAGACGTGAAGCTGGAAAACCAGGAGTGGAAAACCTTCCTCGACACCCGTCATCAGGGCACCTTTGATGTTGCGCGTGCTGGCTGGTGTGCAGACTACAACGAACCGACGTCCTTCCTGAACACCATGCTGTCTGACAGCTCGAACAACACCGCGCACTATAAGAGCCCGGCGTTCGATAAGCTGATTGGCGATACGCTGAAAGTGACCGAAGAATCTCAGCGCGCAGATCTCTACGCCAAAGCGGAACAGCAACTGGACAAAGACTCGGCGATTGTTCCGGTTTACTACTATGTTAACGCCCGTCTGGTGAAACCGTGGGTTGGTGGTTACACCGGTAAAGACCCGATGGATAATATCTACGTTAAAAACTTATATATTATCAAGCATTAATGGCAATGAGTGGGGCAGGGTAACCTGTCCCACAGTGTCTTATTTTCATCGCAACAGAATACACATCATTCCCGGGCGGCTTTACGGTCGTCTGCAAGAGAATGTGTAAAAGGCACAGGCCAGAAGGTACGGGCAATGTTGAAATTTATCCTACGTCGCTGTCTTGAAGCGATTCCAACACTCTTTATTCTTATCACTATTTCGTTTTTCATGATGCGCCTTGCGCCGGGGAGTCCTTTTACCGGTGAACGTGCGTTGTCGCCAGAAGTGATGGCGAATATCGAAGCGAAATACCATTTAAACGATCCGATTCTGACGCAATATTTCAGTTACCTGAAGCAGCTCGCGCATTTCGATTTCGGACCGTCCTTTAAATACAAAGATTACACGGTCAACGATCTGGTCGCGGCAAGTTTCCCGGTTTCCGCAAAACTGGGGGCGGCTGCCTTCTTGTTGGCTGTGGTGTTCGGCGTGACGGCGGGGGTGGTTGCCGCACTCAACCAGAACACCCGTTGGGACTATTCGGTCATGGGCCTGGCGATGACGGGCGTGGTGATCCCAAGTTTCGTGGTGGCACCGTTACTGGTGATGATCTTCGCCATTATGCTGAAGTGGCTGCCGGCGGGAGGCTGGAACGGTGGGGCGCTGAAATTTATGATCCTGCCAATGGTGGCATTATCGCTGGCCTATATCGCCAGTATTGCCCGTATCACGCGTGGTTCGATGATTGAGGTACTACACTCAAACTTTATCCGTACTGCGCGCGCGAAAGGTCTGCCGATGCGGCGGATTATTTTACGCCATGCGCTCAAACCTGCGCTGTTACCGGTGCTTTCTTATATGGGACCCGCGTTTGTCGGCATTATTACCGGTTCGATGGTAATTGAAACCATTTATGGTTTGCCGGGTATCGGTCAGTTGTTTGTTAACGGTGCGTTGAACCGTGACTACTCTCTGGTGCTGAGCCTGACCATTCTGGTAGGTACGCTGACGATTATGTTTAACGCGATTGTTGACGTGCTGTATGCCGTTATCGATCCGAAGATCCGTTATTAACACTGGAGTACGCCATGATGTTAAGTAAGAAAAACAGCGAGGCGCTGGAAAACTTCAGTGAAAAACTGGAAGTCGAAGGTCGAAGCCTGTGGCAGGATGCCCGCCGTCGTTTTATGCATAACCGCGCCGCGGTTGCCAGCCTGGGGGTACTGCTGCTGATAGCGTTGTTCGTAACGCTGGCACCAATGCTATCGCAGTTCACCTACTTTGATACCGACTGGGGCATGATGTCCAGCAAGCCGGATATGGAGTCAGGCCACTATTTTGGTACGGACTCATCCGGTCGCGACCTGCTGGTGCGCGTGGCCATTGGCGGGCGCATTTCGCTGATGGTGGGGATCGCCGCAGCTTTGGTCGCGGTGATTGTCGGGACGCTGTATGGCTCGCTGTCAGGTTATCTGGGCGGCAAAACCGACTCCGTAATGATGCGTCTGCTGGAAATCCTCAACTCCTTCCCCTTTATGTTCTTTGTGATCCTGCTGGTGACCTTCTTTGGGCAAAATATTCTGCTCATTTTCGTCGCCATCGGTATGGTTTCCTGGCTGGATATGGCGCGTATTGTGCGCGGGCAAACGCTCAGCCTGAAGCGTAAAGAGTTTATTGAAGCGGCGCAGGTGGGTGGCGTTTCAACGGCGAACATCGTCATTCGGCATATCGTGCCGAACGTGCTGGGTGTGGTAGTGGTCTATGCATCGCTGCTGGTTCCCAGCATGATCCTCTTTGAGTCTTTCCTCAGCTTCCTCGGTCTGGGGACCCAGGAGCCGCTGAGCAGTTGGGGGGCGTTGTTAAGCGATGGCGCTAACTCGATGGAAGTCTCTCCGTGGTTACTGTTATTCCCGGCGGCGTTCCTGGTCGTCACCCTGTTTTGTTTTAACTTTATCGGCGATGGTTTGCGTGATGCCCTCGACCCGAAAGATCGTTAAGGAGCGCTGTCATGAGCATTATTGAAACCTCATTAGCGTCGACGACGCGGCAGCAATCGGATCTTCTGCTGGATGTCAAAGATTTACGGGTCACCTTCCAGACCCCCGATGGCGATGTGACGGCTGTAAACGACCTGAACTTCTCACTGCGCGCGGGTGAAACGCTGGGTATTGTGGGTGAGTCCGGCTCTGGTAAATCTCAGACGGCGTTTGCGCTGATGGGATTGCTGGCAGCCAACGGTCGTATTGGCGGCTCGGCGACGTTTAATGGTAACGAGATCCTTAACTTGCCAGAGCATGCGCTAAACAAGTTGCGTGCCGAACAGATTTCGATGATTTTCCAGGATCCGATGACATCGCTGAACCCGTATATGCGCGTCGGCGAGCAGTTAATGGAAGTGCTGATGCTGCACAAGGGCATGAGCAAAGGTGAAGCATTCGAAGAGTCTGTCAAAATGCTGGACGCGGTGAAAATGCCGGAAGCGCGTAAGCGCATGCGCATGTACCCGCACGAATTTTCCGGCGGTATGCGTCAACGTGTAATGATTGCGATGGCGTTGCTGTGCCGGCCGAAATTGCTGATCGCAGACGAACCCACGACGGCGCTGGACGTTACCGTTCAGGCGCAGATCATGACGCTGCTGAACGAGCTGAAACGCGAATTTAACACCGCCATCATTATGATTACCCACGACCTCGGCGTTGTGGCCGGGATCTGTGACAAAGTATTGGTGATGTATGCCGGGCGTACGATGGAATACGGGCAGGCACGGGATGTCTTCTATCATCCCTCTCACCCATACTCTATTGGCCTGTTGAATGCGGTACCGCGTCTGGATGCGGAAGGTGAGTCGTTGTTGACCATTCCGGGCAACCCGCCGAACCTGCTGCGTCTGCCGAAAGGTTGTCCTTTCCAGCCGCGTTGCCCGCATGCGATGGAAATCTGTAACAGTGCTCCGCCACTGGAGGAGTTTGCCCCGGGTCGCTTGCGCGCCTGCTATAAGTCGGTGGAGGAACTGGTATGAATGCCGTGACTGAAGAGAGAAAGGTGCTGCTCGAAATCGCCGATCTGAAAGTGCATTTCGACATTAAAGACGGCAAACAGTGGTTCTGGCAACCGGCGAAGACGCTGAAGGCCGTTGATGGCGTGACCCTGCGTTTGTACGAAGGGGAAACGCTGGGTGTGGTGGGCGAATCAGGTTGTGGTAAGTCCACCTTTGCCCGTGCAATCATTGGTCTGGTGAAAGCCACTGATGGCAAGGTGGCCTGGCTGGGCAAAGACCTGCTGGGGATGAAACCCGATGAGTGGCGCGACGTGCGCAGCGACATTCAGATGATTTTCCAGGATCCGTTGGCCTCGCTGAACCCGCGTATGACCATCGGCGAGATCATTGCGGAGCCACTGCGCACGTATCACCCTAAAATGCCGCGTCAGGAAGTGCGGGATCGCGTAAAAACGATGATGATGAAGGTAGGCTTGCTGCCAAACCTCATCAACCGTTATCCGCATGAATTCTCCGGTGGTCAGTGCCAGCGTATCGGTATCGCGCGTGCGCTGATTCTTGAACCGAAGCTGATCATCTGCGACGAACCTGTGTCGGCGCTCGATGTATCGATTCAGGCTCAGGTGGTGAACCTCCTGCAAAAATTGCAGCGAGAAATGGGGCTGTCGCTGATTTTTATCGCCCACGATCTGGCTGTGGTGAAACATATCTCCGATCGCGTACTGGTGATGTACCTTGGCCATGCGGTGGAACTGGGAACGTACGATGAGGTGTACCAGAATCCACTGCACCCCTACACCAAAGCTTTAATGTCAGCGGTGCCGGTTCCCGATCCGGATCTGGAGAAGAACAAGACGATTCAGTTACTGGAAGGGGATTTGCCCTCGCCGATCAACCCGCCGTCCGGTTGCGTGTTTCGTACCCGCTGCCCGATTGCCGGGCCAGAATGTGCGCAAACCCGGCCGGTGCTGGAGGGGAGTTTCCGCCACGCCGTTTCCTGTCTGAAAGTCGACCCGTTATAATCTGACGGCATGAAAAAAGGGCTGACAGTTGTCAGCCCTTTCTGTTTCCGCCGCTTACTCGCGCCAGAGAATATGGCAAAGTTTATGGTCTTTCTCACGGCATAATAAAACACGCGCGAAAACATCATTGAGTTCGCCACCGTCCGTTTCCGCCAGCCCAATGACCACCTCGGCGAAGAAGTCCGGATTCAGGTCATAATCCACATGTTCCTGCCAGTCTTCGCTCGGATCGAACAGTTCCGCACCCCCACGCTCTTCAAACTGTAAATTGAACAGAATGATGTCCGCCGGGTCGAGATTATCCGCCGCCAGTTCGAGGAATATATCGTAAGCCTGTTCGAGCGTTTCGTCTTCGGTCAGGCGGTTGTTCAGATCCATTTCCATGATTACCTCTTCACGTCAGTTGGGCACGTTTTACAGCAACGGGCTAAAGAAGTAAAACAGTCGTTCAGCAATTCGGTGCCAGAAAGGACGTTTGACCCACAATCGCGCATCAAGAAGCCGCGAACGGGAGATATAGTCGTCCTGCACGGCCGCGAGATCGCCACCGAAACCGGCATCATCGATCACCAGCGTAATCTCGAAATTGAGCCATAAACTGCGCATATCCAGATTGACGGTGCCGATCAGACTTAACTCGCCGTCCACCAGTACGCTCTTGGTATGCAGCAGCCCGCCTTCAAACTGATAAATTTTTACCCCAGCTGCCAGCAATTCGGTAAAGAATGCGCGGCTGGCCCAGCCTACCAAAACAGAATCGTTTTTGCGCGGCAGAATAATACTGACGTCCACACCACGTTGCGCGGCAGTACAAATCGCATGCAGTAGATCATCGCTCGGCACAAAATAGGGCGTGGTCATGATCAGGTACTCACGCGAGGAGTAAACCGCCGTGAGCAGCGCCTGATGAATCAAATCCTCCGGGAATCCGGGGCCGGATGCGATAGTGTGGATAGTATGTCCGCTGGCTTCCTCGAACGGCATGATGTTGGCATCTGGCGGCGGCGGGAGAATGCGCTTGCCGGTTTCGATTTCCCAGTCGCAGGAGTAAATAATCCCCATCGCGGTCGCGACCGGACCTTCCATTCGCGCCATCAAATCAACCCACTGACCAACGCCAGCATCTTGTTTAAAGAAGCGAGGGTCGACCATGTTCATGCTGCCGGTGTAGGCAATGTAATTGTCAATAAGCACGATTTTGCGATGCTGGCGCAAATCCATGCGGCGGAGAAACACACGCATCAGGTTTACTTTGAGCGCCTCTACCACCTCGATACCGGCATTGCGCATCATCCCTACCCACGGGCTGCGGAAAAACGCGACGCTGCCTGCGGAGTCGAGCAACAAACGGCAATGGACGCCGCGTCGCGCTGCCGCCATGAGTGATTCGGCTACCTGATCCGCCATCCCGCCGGGCTGCCAGATATAGAAAACCATCTCTATGTTGTGCCGGGCGAGTTGAATATCGCGGATCAACGCCTGCATCACATCGTCGGAGCTGGTAAGCAACTGCAACTGGTTGCCTTTCACGCCCGCAATGCCCTGGCGGCGTTCACAGAGTTTAAACAATGATGCGGCGACGCTGCTGTTCTCTTCGGCAAAAATACGCTTGAAATGCTTCAGATCGTTTAACCACTTGGCAGTGGAAGGCCACATTGCGCGGGCGCGTTCAGCACGACGTTTCCCGAGGTGCAGTTCGCCGAGCGAAAGATAGGCGATTATCCCTACCAGCGGCAGGATGTAGATAATTAACAACCACGCCATGGCGGAGGTGACCGCCCGACGCTTCATCAAAATACGCAGGGTCACACCAGCAATCAGTAGCCAGTAACCTAAGACGATCAGCCAGCTCATTACGGTGTAAAAGGTGGACATAACTAAAAATCCTTTTCAAAGCGTCATTCAGTGAGTTTACGCATCCGGTTTCATCTGGCAAATAAAAACGCCCAAAAGCACTGGTCTGCCGCAGGCGAGGGACTATAATGGCGTTTCCGTTAAGCACTGAGTCGTAAAAATGAAGCGTAGTCGTCCGGAAGTGGGGCGCTGGCGTATGCTTCGGCAGGTAGGCCGCCGGAAAGCACGCTGGCTGGAAGCGCAGTCGCGCCGTAACATGCGCATCCACGCTATCAGAAAATGCGGTATGAACCGCCATCGTAATGTGTTGTTGTTTGCTATTTACGATATCTGAGTACGTTGGGCACCGTTAGCGGTGCCCATTGTTATTTTATGGTTACGTGTATGTCGGCACGGTCATGATGACTCAACCATGAGTATGCGCTGTATGTTGATTTACATAGCCTCATTGTTCATACGTTTACCGCCACCCGTCTGGTGATAAGCAAACGTTAATCTGCGGATGTTAAATTCGATGAATAAAGAAGCGATTATATTTCTTGGGATTGCCATTATCGTTGAGGTTATTGCGACGACCGCGCTGAAATCCTCCGACAGTTTTACTCGCCTGATCCCCAGCGTTATCAGTATTGCCGGGTATTGCATCGCCTTCTGGTGTCTGACCATTCCGATGCGTAGTATTCCGACAGGTGTGATTTACGCAATTTGGTCTGGTGCCGGTATTATATTAATTGGCATTGTGGGGTGGTTTGTGCACGGGCAAAAACTTGATCTTCCGGCGATGCTGGGGATGGGGTTGATTATTGCCGGTGTTGTCATCATCAATCTTTTTTCAAAAAGCATAGGTCATTAACCTTACAGGAAAAGGGATCTTTCTGGTGGTGTTATTGCGTGCTTCTTCATTATTGCCTCATCTTTAAAAAACTAACTGCCACCATTGGAATTAATGAAGCGCTTATTGTTGCAAGTGAAAGAAAAAGAGATGCAGTTAAGCTAAGTGCTGAAAATAGCCATTTACTCATAGATTATTATAAAAATTAAGGTGTTATGAGTAAATGAGATTGCCGGAGCACTTAAGGATTGTTTTGCTCGCACGGAGTCAGCAAGACGTTGCTTTGAAGTAGCGTTTAATCCACCCGATTTTTAATCGTATCGGTATAAAAAAGACCCGCTTGTGCGGGTCTTTTTCTGTGCCATCTCTCAATCTTTGTCGGACGACATAACGGTTGATGATCAAAATACTTTTTTGAACGGTTTAACGGTCACGTTCTTGTAGACGCCTGCTGCCACGTAAGGATCGTCCTGCGCCCAGGCCTGAGCGGCTTCCAGGGATTCAAACTCAGCAATCACTGTTGAACCGGTAAAGCCCGCGGCCCCCGGATCGTTACTGTCAACAGCCGGCATTGGCCCGGCGGTCAGCAGACGCCCTTCATCATGCAGCAGTTGCAGCCGCGCCAGGTGAGCAGGGCGCACGGACAAGCGTTTCTCAAGAGAATCAGCGATATCTTCAGCAAAAATGACGTAAAGCACGGATACAGCTCCTTACCTATCGGAAAGCCATAACGTTATGTGAAAGACCGAATGACTGCAATGTAAAGATTCGTTCGATGGATTCCCATTTTAATCTTGCGGTTTTTTTAGGCATCAGGAAGACAAAATTGCTGCGGGAGGTGACGGCTTGTTGAATATGATTGCTATTTGCATTTAAAATCGAGACCTGGTTTTTTAACTGACACGATTATGACTTCAATGACCCTTGATTTACCTCGCCGCTTTCCCTGGCCAACACTGTTGTCCGTTGCTATTCACGGAGCCGTGGTGGCGGGTCTGCTCTATACCTCGGTACATCAGGTTGTTGAATTGCCCGCGCCTGCGCAGCCTATTTCGGTGACGATGGTTACACCTGCCGATCTGGAACCCCCTCAAGCTGTACAGCCACCAGAACCGGTTGCGGCACCCGAGCCTGAACCGGAATCCATTCCTGAGCCGCCGAAAGAAGCGCCCGTGGTGATTGAGAAGCCTAAGCCGAAACCGAAACCGAAGCCGAAACCCGAGAAAAAAGTTGAACAGCCGAAGCGCGATGTAAAACCGGCTGAGCCGGCACCGGTATCACCCTTCGAGAGTAATGCGCCTACGCGTCCGGTGGCAAACCCTACGCCGTCAGCGGCGACCAGTAAACCGGCGCCGTCTGTACCGGCTGGGCCGCGCGCGTTGAGCCGAAATCAGCCGCAATATCCGGCACGTGCCCAGGCACTGCGTATCGAAGGCCGGGTGCGGGTCAAATTTGACGTAACAGCCGATGGCCGTGTCGAGAACGTTGAAATTCTGTCGGCGCAGCCTGCAAATATGTTTGAACGAGAAGTGAAAGCCGCCATGCGTAAATGGCGCTATGAGGCAGGTAAACCGGGTTCAGGGCTGATCGTGAACGTCGTCTTCCGGCTGAATGGCGGCGCGAGCATGGAGTAGCGCCGCCAGCAGCATCGACTGCGCCCCAAACGTCAGGCTACTGACGGATTAAGGTGCAGTTTTTTATTCCTGAGCCGGGAGTGGGCGGGGTTTCCCTTCGTTATCCACGGCCACGTAAATAAACAGTGCTTCGGTTGCTTTATAGCGTTGACCAATCGGGTCAGACGACACTTTTTTCACCCACACTTCAATATTGATGGTTATTGACGTCGTACCGCGTTTCACGCAGCGCGCGTAGCAGCAGACGACGTCGCCCACGGCGACCGGACGATGAAACGTCATGCCATCTACCCGTACCGTCACGACGCGCCCATGGGCGATCTCTTTGGCCTGAATGGCACCGCCGATATCCATTTGTGACATCAGCCAACCGCCGAAAATGTCGCCGTTGGCATTGGTGTCTGCTGGCATTGCTAATGTGCGTAAGACAAGTTCGCCGTGAGGAGCGTCCTGAGTGGTTGTCATTGTTATCTCTTCTGTAATGAGGGATTTATGGCGGGATGCTACTACGAATTTGTGGCGGAGAACACAGAAAAAGCCAGGCGCTGGGCCTGGCGTATAATGGTCAGGATTTATCGTCCTGCGGCGGCATATGTCGGTAGATATAGACGCCGCTTAACACCGTGAAAATCAGCGTCAGAATGGTCAGACCAAAGACTTTAAAATCCACCCAGGTGTCAAACGATAACCAGAACGCGACATAGATATTGGCCAGGCCACAAGCAATAAAGAACAGCGCCCAGGCAATGTTCAGTTTTGACCACACAGCGTCGGGAAGGGTTAACTCTTTACCCAGCATGCGTTGGATCAGCGTCTTTTTCATTACCCACTGGCTGAACAGTAAAGCGAAGGCAAACAGACCGTAAATCACCGTGACCTTCCATTTAATAAACTCCACCGCATGGAATTTGATGGTCAACCCACCAAAGATGGCCACCAGCACGAACGTAATCAACGCCACTTTTTCCACTTTACGATAGCGGATCCAGCAGTAAATCAACACGATAGCGGAGGCCACAATCAGCACTTTGGTCGCGGCGAAAATGTCGTACATTTTATAGACCACGAAAAAGAGCGCGAGGGGCAGAAAATCAAGAAACTGCTTCATTCAACGATTCCATCAAGAGGACTGCCCACCGGGCAGCCAGGCTATTCACGCACGCATCAGCATATAGAGGCGGAACAGATAAATAAGCAACGCGGCTGAGATCAGGTTACTGAGAGTATTGGCGATCACCGCACCCACTTCCGGGGTAAACACCGCCAGATTATGTGCAAACAGCAGCAACAGTGTTTTTGCCAGCAGCCACCCCAGCACCGCGGGCGCTACCAGGCGCATGTTGGTCCAGCTCAGGCGCATACTGCTGCGCATAGCCGCGAAGATGCCGATTTTATCCTGAACAAGGATAACAGGGGCAAACGCCAGCAAAATGGCCAGTATCACACCGGGTACAATGATAAACATAATACCAATCTGCACCATAAACGTGGTCAGCAGGATCAGCAGAAACAGCTTTGGTAACACCGGGGCGCTGGCACCGATAGCGCGCAACGCGCTGACGCGATGACCGGCGGAGATCATCTGAATCATCAGCAGTACGCCGCCTGCCAGAATCGCGTTGCCGATCAGACCAGAAAATGTTGACGCGGCTGAAGCACGCAGCAGTACGCTTTGCTGTTCCGGCGTCATATTTTGCACCAGCTCAAACAAACCCACGCTGCCTGCCAGATTATCACCTTCACTTAAAATAGAGAGCTGCTCTTCACTGGGCGAAAAAGCATGCCCCAGCACTGCGGTAATAAATGCGCATAACAATGCAATCAGTAAAAGGGTAACAAACTGATTACGAAAAAAATTCCCCGTGTCACGGTAAACGGATTTCGCCGTGATAGACATGCACTCTCCTTGAGTATTGCGATGTTAAATATCAGGTAATTGTACCCTGAATACACCCTCAGTGGCAGCATCACTGCTTGTATGGAAAAGCATATCTTTGTAAAGAGGCGCTAATCCATATCGCGCACGAGCGCGATCGCAGGCTTCATTCACCTGGCCATCTTCGCCGGACATGGCAAATTCACGACAGGGTGACGGACGTCCTTCGTAAATGCTGCAGCGTGCAGATTCGCCAGGCGTCCCTTCCAGCGCCACGCAGCGGCTCTGTTTCTGGTTGGTTCCGCTCATACAGCGCAAAAAAGGAGTAAGCGGCTCAGTGAGTTGAGCCGGGACAGGGCCGCCAGCATCATCTGCTTCAGCCCAATAGAAAGAGACCCGAAAATACGCACAACAAGCTCCGCACGACATGCACGGATTGAGTGAACTCATAACGTACCTGCACTTAACGACGCATCAACACATATTGTCAGGCCACTAACTTAGCGCCGCATAAACAGGTGCACAAGATGGGCGTCGGGGAATTTTTTAACGTGTTTATTTGGCAAAAATTGATGTGAATACAAAAGTTAATGATTGTGTCTGGCGGTAAAAATTATCTCAGATCAATGAATGTTAAATTACAGCATTAAGTGTGATCTGTGTTAGATCACTTTGTACCCAGTTGTAGGTATATTCACGGCGCGTTAAAAACCTTAATCATGGAGTGGATATGAAAAGATTAGCCGTGGCAGCATTGATTCTGGGCACGCTTTCCGGGGGCGCGTACGCGCACGAAGCAGGCGAATTTTTCCTTCGTGCCGGTTCCGCCACCGTCCGTCCGACAGCAGGTTCTGATAATGTGTTGGGCAGCCTGGGCAGCTTTAATGTCAGCAACAATACCCAACTGGGTCTCACAATGACATGGATGGCAACCGATAATGTCGGTGTTGAACTGCTGGCGGCAACGCCGTTTCGCCATCACGTAGGTACGAAACCCACCGGCGATATCGCCACCGTCAGTCATCTTCCGCCGACACTCATGGCGCAATGGTATTTTGGCGATGCCAAAAGCGCAGTGCGGCCTTATATTGGCGCAGGCATCAACTACACTACCTTCTTTAACGAAAAATTTAACGATACCGGTAAAGAGGCGGGGCTTTCCGACCTGAGCCTGAAAGACTCCTGGGGTGCGGCCGGCCAGGTGGGGCTGGACTACTTAATCAACCGTGACTGGCTGATTAACATGTCGGTGTGGTACATGGATATTGATACGGATGTGCGTTTTAAACATAACGGTCAGCAGCAGAGTGTCAGCACTCGTCTGGATCCGTGGGTGTTTATGTTCTCCGCGGGTTACCGTTTCTGAGCAGGATGCGCAAGGCTGGTCAATGAACGACCAGCCTTTTTACTCTGCGTTTTTGCGATAACGGCAGGTCATATAGGCGCCAGCCACAGCTAACGTCAGCGGTACAAAAAAGCTGAAGTCCATTCCGGTGAACTCCATCAGCAGCACGATGGCGGTCAGCGGCATCTGCATTGAGGACGCCAGAAAAGCCGCACCCCCTGTCAGCGCGAATTCCGCCATATCCGCGTTGGGGAAAAAGGATCCAACTATCAGGAACATCAGCGCGCCAAGCAACGCGCCAATCGCCAGACCGGGTGTCAGTAAGCCTCCTTCCGCACCGCTGCGCAGCACTAACCAGATACTCAACACTTTCAGGCCAATCAGGATCGCTGCCAACGGCAACGTCACGCCGCCGCCGAAGCTCAACTGCACCGGGCCGCGTCCGTTTCCCGGTAACTGTGGAAACCAGATTGAGAGCAGACCAAGGCAGGCAAAAGCGATAAAACAGAATACGGGCAGTTGCCAGTTACTTTTTACCTGTCTCCGTGCGGTTGTCGTCATGCGCCGGAAAAGGTGTGCCGCATAACCGAAAAGTGGGCCTGATAGCAGGGCCCAAACGATAAGCGAAAAGGGGGCTTCCGGGGAAGTGAAGAGGTACTGACGTTCATTCCCCAGCACCAGTGAAGCGACGAATGCAGCAACGGCTGACGTGACGACAGCAGCGATCACCGCATCCCAACTGATCGTCACCAGCAGTACTTCCAGCGTGAAAATCGCGCCAGCAAGTGGAACATTATAAACCGCCGCCAACCCTGCTCCTGCGCCGCAGGCAATCACCCGTTTTGTCTCCTGTGCACTCAACCCACAATGGCGGGCGATGCTGCCCCCAAACAGTGCGCCAACTTCGCGGGGCGCACTTTCTCTGCCTAATGGAGAACCCATCGCGACAGTAATCACCTGAAGAAAGGCATGGCACAACGTGGTGACGGTGGGCATTGGCTGCGTGACATCGTTCACTGCTGTACCAACACTGACGCGTTTTTTGGCATAACGCGCCAGTAGCCACCACCCGCAGCCCGCAACAATCCCTGCTGCGCTGAGCACTGCCAGACGGCGCAGCGCGCTGGCATCGCTTACCCCCTGCAGGAAAGGTGGCCCGCCAATCAGTGACCGCTGGCTGTAGCCAAAAGCAAGGTGCTGGATTTCATGTAGCAGAAGGGCTATCAACATGCCTGCCACACCGGCAAGAACGCCGGTCAACAACAGCGCTATCCATTGGTTGTGCCAGATCGGGGAATCGGTTTTACGCATCAGAGTCATATCTATTGTGGGGAGCCGTCGTTGCTATTATTCCACAGAAAATATGAACTTTTTAACAATGAGTTATGTAAAACAGGAGCACAAAGAGAGGAGATCACCGCCCGACGAATCGGGCGGTATTAGGGGTTAACGTAGTAACGTTGCGGCTTTCATCTGCTGAACAAAGGTTTTCAACTCTGCCAGCATGGCGGCAGGATTATTGAGGTTGTTTTCAATGATCTTCACGGTGGCGGAACCGGAGATCGCCCCAGCGGCCCCCGCATTAATCGCAGAGGACACCTGATCCGGCGACGAAATACCAAATCCCTGTAACGCAGGCGCAGCATGGTATTCGGCCAGCTTTTCCACCAGATGATGCAGTGGCAGCGCGGCACGGTTTTCCGCACCGGTCACACCAGCGCGGGACAACAAATAGGTATAACCGCGCCCGTAGGACGCAATCTGACGCAGCAGATCGTCATCGGCGTTCGGCGGGCAGATAAAAATAGGCGCAACGTTATGGCGCATCGCCGCCTGGCGGAAGGGGGCGGATTCCTCGATAGGGACATCTGCAACCAGTACTGAATCGACGCCCACTTTTGCGCACTGAGCGTAAAACTCATCAATACCCCGGTTAAACACCAGGTTGGCATACATCAGCAGACCAATCGGAATGGAGGGATGTTTCTGGCGAATGGTCGCCAGCATTTCAAAACACTGGCTCGGGGTGACGCCGGACGCGAATGCGCGCAGGGTCGCATTCTGGATGGTCGGGCCATCGGCCAGCGGGTCGGAAAAGGGGATCCCCAGTTCCAGTGCGTCTGCTCCGGCTTCAATCAGCGTGTCGATGATCTTCAGCGAGTGTTCCGGCGACGGATCGCCAAGCGTGACGAAGGGGACAAAAGCGCCTTCTTTGCGCGCGTTCAACTGTTTAAACAGGTTGTCATAACGTTCCATCAGATTTCCCCTCGCGCTTTCAGAATATCGTGTACGGTGAAGATGTCTTTGTCGCCGCGTCCGGAGAGGTTGACCACCAGCAACTGCTCTTTTTCCGGGTTTTCGCGCATCATTTTCAGCGCATGCGCAAGGGCATGGGAGGATTCCAGTGCCGGAATAATGCCTTCATGGAGACACAGGGTTTTGAAGGCGTCCAGGGCTTCATCGTCGGTAATGGAGACATAGTCTGCGCGCCCGATACTATTGAGATACGCATGCTGTGGCCCGACTGACGGGAAATCCAGCCCGGCGGAAATCGAGTAAGACTCTTCTATCTGACCTTCGTCGGTTTGCATCATCGGTGACTTCATACCGAAGTAGATGCCGACGCGGCCATGTTTCAGCGGAGCACCATGCTCGCCGGTGTCGATACCATGACCGGCGGGCTCAACACCAATTAACCCGACAGCCGTGTCATTGATAAAGTCGGCAAACATACCAATGGCATTAGATCCGCCGCCAACACAAGCGATGACGGCATCTGGCAGACGACCTTCTTTTTCGAGGATCTGCGCTTTGGTTTCCTCACCGATCATACGCTGGAATTCACGCACGATGGTCGGGAAGGGGTGCGGACCGGCCGCCGTGCCCAGCATATAGTGCGCTGTCTCATAGCTGCCGGACCAGTCGCGCAGGGCTTCATTACAGGCATCCTTCAGGGTGGCGGAACCGCTGTGCACCGGGATCACTTCTGCGCCCATCAGACGCATACGAAAAACGTTCGGCGACTGGCGTTCAACGTCTTTTGCACCCATATAAATGCGGCACTTCAGACCGAGCAGGGCGCTGGCGAGGGCTGATGCAACGCCGTGTTGACCGGCACCGGTTTCGGCGATGATTTCCGTTTTGCCCATGCGTTTTGCCAGCAGGGCCTGACCCAGAACCTGGTTGGTTTTATGCGCGCCGCCGTGCAGCAGATCTTCACGCTTCAGATAGAGGGTGGTGCGGGTTCCGGCAGTAATATTCTGACACCGGGTCAGCGCAGTCGGGCGGCCAGCATAGTTTTTCAGCAGATCAGTAAATTGTTGCTGGAATTCGGCATCACTTTGGGCGCTGACAAATGCTTCCTCCAGTTGACGCAGTGCTGGCATCAGGATTTGCGGAACATACATTCCGCCAAACTCGCCAAAATAGGGGTTCAGTAGTGTCGTCATTCTCTCTTTCCTTAATAAGCGCGAAGCGTGCGGAACACCGAGGCCAGTTTGCTGGCATCTTTAATACCCGGTTCCGATTCCACGCCTGAATTAAAATCAAGTCCGGCACAACCGGTTTTGGCCGCTTGTACGCAATTGTCCGCACCCAGACCGCCTGCCAGCAGGACATTATCGAGCGGTTCGCCCGCAAGGAGCGACCAGTCAAACTGTTTGCCGCTGCCACCCTGTCCATTGTCGAACAGGTATTTATCTACTCGCTGCAGATTCCGCGGCGGCAGGCTATCGCCCACGCTGAGTGCTTTCCAGATTTGCGTCTGCGGTGGCAGCGCAGCACGCAACGCATCGATATAAGGCTGATCTTCGCTGCCGTGCAGCTGTACGGCGCACAGGCCCAATTTGCCGGCTTTTGCCGCCACATCCTCAACCGGCGCATCGCGGAAAACGCCAACATATTGCAGTGGTGCACCTTTCATAACAGCCTGTGCCTGCGTTTCATCGACGGCGCGCGGTGAACTGGCAACAAAAATAAGACCCCCGTAAATAGCGCCAGCCTGGTGGGCGGCATGTGCGTCTTCAGCGCGGGTTAAACCGCAGACTTTATTCTCACCCAGCAGCACGCGTTTAACCGCCGCATCCAGATCGTCGTGCGCCATCAGGGCGGAACCAATCAAGAAACCGTTAGCAAAATGGCTCAGTTCCCGTACCTGTGCATAGGTATTAATGCCCGATTCGCTGATGACGGTAACCCCGGTGCCCAGGCGTGGCGCAAGCTGACGGGTGCGATTCAGATCAATGGAGAGGTCACGCAGATCGCGGTTGTTAATGCCCACAACTTTCGCTTCCAGCGCAATCGCGCGCTGTAGCTCCTCTTCGTTGCTGACTTCCGTCAGCACGCCCATATTCAGACTATGGGCCACCGCAGCCAACTGACGATACTGTGTGTCATCCAGTACGGAGAGCATCAGCAGGCAGGCATCGGCCTGGTAATATCGTGCCAGATAAATTTGGTAGGCATCGATAATAAAGTCTTTGCAGAGAATGGGCTGCGGGGCGATCCCGCTGACAATCGGCAGAAAATCAAAGCTACCTTGAAAATATTTCTCATCGGTCAGCACAGAAATGGCTGACGCATGATGTTTATAGATACCGGCGATACGTGCGGGGTCGAAATCGCTACGGATCACCCCTTTCGATGGCGAAGCTTTCTTGCACTCCAGGATAAATGCCGTGCGCGTTCCCTGCAGGGCGTCGTAGAAACGGCGTGTGCTCGGTACCACCTCATTCTGGAAGCTGGCCAGCGGCTGCTGCTCCTTGCGTGCTGCAATCCATATGGCTTTATCCGCGACGATCTTCGCTAAAACGGTCTGCATTATTTATCCTCGTGCCGCAAGTGCGGTGACTTTGTCGTACGCTGCTCCACTGTGCAGCACATCCAGTACTTTTTGCGCGTTGGCCCGTAAATCCTCTTCGCCGTGCAAACGCATCAGCATCGCAACGTTGGCGGCCACGGCGGCTTCATGGGCGACTTCACCTTTACCTTGTAATAAGCGTGTCAGAATGTCACGGTTTTCTTCCGGTGTGCCACCCGCCAGCGCCTCCTGATGATAAGGTGTCAGGCCGAAGTCTGCGGCAGTCAGCTGGTAACTTTTGATCTCGCCATCATGTAACTCCGCGACCAGCGTTGGTGCGTGCAGGGAGACTTCATCCATACCGCCGCTGTGAACCACGGCAGCACGCTGATAACCGAGTACGCGCAGCGTTTCGGCGATAGGCAGCACCAGTTCCGGGCTGTAGACGCCAATCAACGCCAGCGGCGGATGCGCCGGGTTGATCAATGGACCCAGCACGTTGAACAAGGTGCGGGTTTTCAACTGCTGACGGACGGGCATCGCATGGCGGAAACCGGTGTGATACTTCGGCGCGAACAGGAAGCACACACCTAACTCATCCAGTGCATTGCGTGACTTGTCTGCATTCATATCGAGATTGATACCGAATGCAGCCAGTAAATCCGAGGAGCCGGAGCGACTGGAGACGCTGCGATTACCATGCTTGGCCACTTTCAGCCCGCAGGCTGCGGCGACAAACGCGCTGGCGGTGGATATATTGATGCTGTTGCTGCCGTCCCCGCCTGTGCCCACGATATCGGCAAAAGGATAGTCCGGGCGTGGGAAGGGTGCTGCATTTTCCAGCAAGGCAGTCGCTGCGCCAGCGATCTCATTCGGGTGCTCGCCGCGGATCTTCATGCTGACCAGCGCGGCGGCCAGTTGTTCCGGTTTGAGTTCGCCGCGCACCACCGCAGAAAAGAGCTGGTGGCTCTCCTGCTGGCTTAGCGTCTGCGCCTGGTACAATTTTTCCAGAATCGGTTGCAGCGTATTGGTTTGCTCCAGTTTCTGTAGCGCCCAGGCCAGTGTTTGTTCAAGCAGACGCGCGCCCTGGGTGGTCAGAATGGATTCCGGGTGAAACTGAAAGCCGCAGACGCGATCGGCGTCGTGACGGACTGCCATCACCATGCCATTAAAGTGCGCATTAATCGTCAGACCGGCCGGAATATTGCTACCTACCAGCGAATGATAACGCGCTACGGGCAGTGGGTTGCTCAGGCCTGCAAACATCGCCTGACCGTCATGTTCAATGCTGGAAGCTTTACCGTGCAGGATCTCACCCGCCTGGCCAACATAACCACCGTAGGCTTCAACAATCGCCTGGTGCCCAAGGCAGATGCCGATAATTGGCAACTTACCGCGCATGCGGGTCAGCAGTTCCGGCATGCAACCCGCTTCGGATGGCGCGCCAGGCCCCGGAGAGAGCATTAACACCGGATTTTGCATGGATGCCAGGCGGTCAATTAAGGTTTGCGCAGGCACATGGTTGCGGTAAATCACCACATTATGTCCACTCGCACGCAGCTGATCCGCCAGGTTATAGGTAAAAGAGTCGATATTATCGAGCAGCAGAATGTCAGCCATCAGAACGTCTCCTGTGCATGATGTGCGGTGGCAATCGCGCGAAGAACCGCGCGGGCTTTGTTGCGGGTTTCGTCAGCTTCAGATTGCGGCACTGAATCCAGCACCACGCCTGCGCCGGCTTGCACCGTGGCGATGCCATCTTCAACCCATGCCGAGCGGATGACGATGCAGGTATCCAGATCGCCATGGGCGGTGAAGTAACCCACTGCACCGCCGTAACTGCCACGGCGTGCGCCTTCCGCCTGAGCAATCAATTGCATCGCGCGGACTTTCGGCGCACCACTCAGGGTGCCCATGTTCATACAGGCGCGGTACGCATGTAGCACGTCAAGATCCGCGCGCAATTCGCCCACCACGCGGGAAACCAGATGCATAACATAGGAATAACGGTCGACTTTGGTCAGATCGGCGACATAGCGACTGCCAGGGGTACAAATCCGCGCAAGGTCATTACGCGCTAAATCCACCAACATCAGGTGCTCTGACAGCTCCTTGTGATCGGTACGCATATCGAGTTCGATACGGCTGTCGAGATCGCGATCCAGGGAACCGTCCGGGCGACGTCCGCGGGGGCGCGTACCGGCTATCGGGTAAATTTCAATCTGCCGATTGCTGGCATCGTACTTCAATGAACTTTCCGGTGACGCGCCAAACAGGGTGAAATCATCGTCCTGCATATAGAACATGTATGGGCTTGGATTGCTCTTTTTCAGCACTTCATAGGCTGCCAGCGGCGACGGGCAGGGCAACGTGAAACGACGCGAAGGCACCACCTGGAAAATTTCCCCTGCGCGAATCGCTTTTTGCATCTCACGTACCACAGCGCCGTACTCTTCATCGCTCTGGTTGGTATCGCAGCGCATATGTTCAACAGTCACCACTGGCAGTGACGGTGCATCGAGATCCAATTCCTGGCGCAGCGCGTCAATGCGCTGTGTCAGGCGAGTTTTCTCACTATCGGCGTTGCTGAACAGACTGCACTGGATGCGGGTTTGCTGTTTTTGGTGGTCGATCACCAGTAACGTTTCTGCAAGATAAAAACAGTAATCCGGGCAGCGGCGGTCGTGGGTAAGGGCCGGTAAATCTTCGAAACCTGCTACCAGGTCATAGGCGAACAACCCGCCAAAAAACATGGCTTCGCGTTCATTGGCCGGAACCACCAGCAGATCCTGCAGCAGGCGTAATGCGTCAAAAACCGAGAGTGAACAGAGGCGGGCGTCCTCATCAAGCAGCGTGCTGACAGGCGGGAAGCGTAGCTCGCGTCCATCCACGGAGACTGTATTTTCAACCCCTGTCGGAAGCGCGGCATCCAGCAGGGGCAGTAATGCGGCACCGTTCACTGTCAGGGCTTTGATGGTGACAGTGTCACCTAAAGCAGTAATGCGCAGCGCAGCATCGACCAGCAGCAGGCTTTTTAAATCATTTTTGCTGTCGATATCCGCAGACTCCAGCAGTAATGTTGCCGGGCGTGCGCCGCAGAGTTGATGGAACAGCGCCGTTGGGTTACCCCGATAGGCGGCGTTGCTGGTCAGAAGTTCGAGTGCCGGTTTTTGCGTTTGCATAATCGCTCTCATTAATTTGTTCAAAAAAAAGCCCGCTGTAGGAGCGGGCCGGGGTATCGGTATGCTGAATGCGCACGTGATCTCACAGCCCTGTCAGGGAGTGCGCCACCAACGATTAACGGAGATATGTGCATTCATTATAGGATACCTTGTCGTGTGAACTTGCGTACTAGTTAACTGGTTCGTTGAGGGAATGTCAACCCTCGCTTTCAGAAAAACATGGCAAACCGTTATGATAAGGGACAAACAGTTATCCTGATGAATTAGCGGAGCCGCTTTGAGCGACACGAATTACGCCATTATTTATGATCTTCACAGCCACACGACGGCTTCCGATGGTCTGCTTTCCCCGGAACAGTTGGTGCATCGTGCTGTCGATATGCGCGTGGGAACGCTGGCGATCACCGACCATGACAGCACCGACGCCATTCCCGCAGCGCAGGCGGAAATTGCCCGCGCTGGGTTGAACCTGCGACTGATTACCGGCGTGGAGATCTCCACGGTCTGGGAAAATCACGAAATTCACATTGTTGGCTTGAATATCGACATTGACCATCCGCAAATGCGCGATTTTTTGCAGGCGCAAGCAGAACGGCGGTTGCAGCGTGCGAAGCTTATCGCCGAACGCCTGGAAAAGGCGCACATTGCGGGCGCGTGGGAAGGGGCACAGCGGCTGGCGCAGGGGGCCTCGGTGACTCGCGGTCATTTCGCCCGCTTCCTGGTCGAAATGGGTAAGGCAAATACAATGGCTGACGTCTTTAAAAAGTACCTTGCTCGCGGGAAAACCGGATATGTTCCTCCGCAGTGGTGTACAATAGAACAAGCTATTGAAGTGATTCATCATTCTGGCGGAACGGCAGTGCTGGCCCATCCAGGGCGTTATAACCTGTCCGCTAAATGGCTGAAAAGACTGCTGGCGCATTTTGCTCAAAGCGGCGGTGAGGCAATGGAAGTTGCCCAATGCCAGCAGGCTCCCAATGAACGTGCACAGCTCGCCCTTTATGCTCGTCAGTTTGGTTTGCTGGCATCGCAAGGCTCGGATTTCCACCAGCCCTGCCCGTGGATCGAACTGGGGCGTAAACTCTGGCTTCCTGCCGGGGTTGAGGGCGTCTGGCAACGCTGGGAGCAGCCGCAGAACAAGACAGAGAGGGAAGTATGAGTCAGTTTTTTTATATTCATCCGGAAAACCCGCAACCGCGCCTGATTAATCAGGCGGTGGACATTGTGCGCAAGGGCGGTGTGATCGTCTATCCCACTGACTCCGGGTATGCACTGGGGTGCAAAATTGAAGATAAAAGTGCGATGGAGAGAATTTGTCGTATTCGTCATCTGCCGGATGGTCACAACTTTACGCTGATGTGCCGCGATTTGTCTGAACTGTCGACTTATGCGTTCGTGGACAATATCGCTTTTCGGCTGATCAAAAATAACACCCCAGGCAATTACACCTTTATCCTTAAGGGGACGAAGGACGTGCCGCGTCGTTTATTGCAAGAAAAACGCAAGACCATTGGCTTGCGTGTGCCGTCGAATCCGATTGCACTGGCCCTACTGGAAGCACTCAATGAGCCGATGCTCTCCACGTCCCTGATGCTGCCGGGTAGCGATTTTACCGAGTCGGATCCCGATGAAATCAAAGATCGTCTGGAGAAGCAGGTGGATTTAATTATCCATGGCGGCTATCTCGGCCAGCAGCCAACAACGGTGGTGGACTTAACGGATGATGCGCCGGTGGTGATCCGTGAAGGTGTCGGCGACGTTAAGCCTTTCTTATAGCGGCGCAAGTCGCTATACTACGCGGCCATTTCAGCGGCATTGCCGTACTGATGACCCTATTCGACGCCTGTGAAGGCGACACCTGAAGGATGCTCTATGAGCGAGAAACTACAGAAAGTGCTGGCGCGAGCTGGCCACGGTTCCCGCCGTGAAATCGAATCTATTATTGAAGCCGGCCGTGTCAGTGTGGATGGCAAAATTGCGACACTGGGCGACCGTGTGGAGGTAACGCCGGGGCTAAAAATCCGTATTGATGGTCACCTTATTTCGGTCAAAGAGTCCGTTGAGCAGATTTGCCGCGTGCTGGCTTATTACAAACCGGAAGGTGAACTCTGCACGCGCAACGATCCGGAAGGTCGCCCGACGGTGTTTGACCGTCTGCCGAAACTGCGCGGTGCGCGCTGGATCGCGGTGGGTCGTCTCGACGTCAATACTTGCGGTTTGCTGCTGTTTACCACAGACGGTGAGCTGGCGAACCGATTAATGCACCCAAGCCGTGAAGTTGAACGCGAATATGCTGTGCGCGTGTTCGGCGAAGTTGATGATAATAAAGTGCGCGAACTGGCGCGCGGCGTGCAACTGGAAGACGGTCCGGCAGCCTTCAAAACCATTAAATTCAGCGGTGGCGAAGGGATTAACCAGTGGTACAACGTGACGTTGACCGAAGGCCGTAACCGCGAAGTACGCCGCTTGTGGGAAGCGGTGGGCGTGCAGGTGAGCCGTCTTATCCGCGTTCGTTATGGCGACATCCCTCTGCCGAAAGGGTTGCCGCGTGGCGGCTGGACGGAGTTGGATCTCGCACAAACGAACTACTTGCGCGAGCTGGTTGGACTGGAAGCGGAAACGCAGTCGAAGGTGGCGGTAGAAAAAGATCGTCGTCGCATGAAAGCCAATCAGATCCGCCGTGCCGTGAAACGCCACAACCAGCCAGCCGGTAACCGCCGTGCTGCGGGTGGGCGCACGAAGAACGATTAAAACAAAAAAGGGGCGAAAGCCCCTTTTTTATTGTCACCCCTAAACCACCTCCTGGGGAGGTGGTGATTGATCCTGTAAGGCTATAGCCTGAAGAATGCCCATGCCGGAATATCTCTGCTTACTCACCACAAGTAAAAGGAGACAAACCAACATGGGGATTTACAGGAGTTCATCACATGTATATTGGCGTTGTAAATACCACATAGTCTGGACGCCTAAGTACCGTTTCAGAATCCTGAAAGATAAGTTGGGCAAGGAACTTTACAGGACAATCTACATTCTCTGCGGAATAAAGGATTGTGAGGTTCTGGAGCTAAATGTTCAGCCAGATCATGTACATCTGGTCGTAATAGTCCCGCCGAAAATCTCGATATCAACTCTAATGGGGCATCTGAAAGGTCGCAGCGCAATCAGACTCTACAATCGTTTCCCACACATAAGAAAGAAGCTATGGGGCAACCACTTTTGGTCACGTGGCTACTTTGTAGATACTGTCGGTGTGAACGAGGAAATTATCAGACGATATGTGAGGCATCAGGAGAAAACGGAACAAATACATGAACAGCAAATGGAATTGCTAGAGTAGTAAGCGGAAAGTGACAATAGCCCCCCTTACAGGGGGCATTCTCAAAAGCCACCTTCTAAGAAGGTGGTCTTTTACTGCAGGAAACGGCAGAGAGAACCAGGGGTGAGGTTAATAATCGATGCCGATTTGCGCTTTTACGCCCGCTTCGAAGGCATGTTTTACCGGGCGTAATTCACTGACAGTATCAGCGATTTCCAGGATATCCCGGTGGCAACCGCGGCCGGTGATGATCACTGTTTGCGTTGCCGGTCGGTGAGTTAATGCCGTCAACACGGTCTCCAGCGGCAGGTAATCGTAGGCCACCATATAAGTCAGTTCGTCCAGTAATACCAGATCAAGCTGCGGGTCAGCCAGCATACGTTCGGCATGTTGCCATACGGCGAGGCATGCTGCGGTATCGCTTTCGCGGTTTTGCGTATCCCAGGTAAACCCGGTCGCCATGACCTGAAACTCGACACCCAGCGGCTCCAGCAAGTTACGCTCGCCGTTCGGCCACGTCCCCTTAATAAACTGAATGACGCCCACTTTTTTGTTATGCCCAACCGCACGGGTTGCAGTGCCGAATGCGGCGGTGGTTTTTCCCTTACCGTTGCCGGTGAAAACAATAATAATCCCGCGCTCATCCTGTGCTGCGGCAACACGGGCATCAACACGTTCTTTTACCCGCTGCTGGCGCTGTTGATAACGTTCATCACTCATTGTGAAATTCCTGGTTTGCGCCCGGGTTGTGCATCAAAACTCATGCCCGTTTTGCGGCGGCTGTCATCGCCCATCAGCCACAGATAAAGCGGCATGATATCGGCAGGTGTTTTAAGTTTTTGCGGATCTTCCGTCGGGAAAGCGCTGGCGCGCATACTGGTGCGGGTACCGCCCGGATTAATGCAGTTGACCCGTAATCGGTTCTGGTATTCCTCCGCCAGCACCTGCATCATGCCCTCCGTCGCGAACTTCGAGACGGCATACGCTCCCCAGTTAGCACGCCCCTGTCGACCAACGCTGGAAGAGGTAAACACCAGCGAGCCACTTTCTGACCGCAGTAATAAAGGAAGCAATGCCTGGGTGAGATAAAATGTGGCGTTAACGTTCACCTGCATGACCTCATCCCAGACAGCGGGCACCTGCTCGCTCATGGGGACAACATCGCCCAGCACACCTGCATTATGCAGTACGCCGTCGAGACGCGGCGCATAAGCAGCAATGGCCTCGGCCAACTGCTGGCATGTGTGTGGTGTGCAGGTCGCCATATCCAGTGTGAACCACTGCGCGTGCTGGCCTTCTTGTTCACGGATAGTCTGTGCAACCTGGCGTAATTTTTCTTCATTACGACCCAGTAAGATGACGCTGGCACCGTAACGGGCGTAGGTCAGGGCCGCTTCTTTACCGATACCATCGCTGGCACCGGTTACAAGAATGATTCGGTCGTTTAAAAGATCGCGCTGTGGTTGATAGTGCACGCTGTCTCCTCAGGCCCGGGCCTGTATTTCACATCATATGTTGGCTTTATGCCCTAAACAGAGGGGCATTTCAATCGGTCAAGCGGAGAGTTGGACAAGGTTTACACCGCAGAGTCGTAAAAAATTCAGTCACATGCCGCAAAAGGTCAATCGCTTACGCGAGACGCGCCGAAAGGGCTCATGTACACTGGAGCGATTGTTGAGTGGTGTAATCGAGGTGGTACGCGTGGAATTACTGTCTGAATATGGTTTGTTTTTGGCCAAGATCGCGACCGTAGTTGTGGCGATTGCGGTGGTCGCAGTGCTTATTGTTAACCTGACTCAGCGCAAGCGCCAACGGGGAGAGTTACGGGTCACGCGTCTGAGCGATCAATATAAAGAGATGCGGGAGGAGATGTCCGCAGCATTGCTGGATGACCATCAACAGAAACAGTGGCAAAAAGCCCGCAAGAAAAAGCTGAAGCTGGAGGCGAAAGCCGCAAAAGCGAAAGCCAAAGCCGGGGAAGCGGATGAAAAAGGAAAATCCCGCGTTTACGTTCTGGATTTTAAAGGCAGTATGGATGCCGGTGAGGTTAACGCCCTGCGTGAAGAGATCACGGCAGTGTTGACGGTTGCGAAGCCACAGGATCAGGTGATTGTCCGCCTGGAAAGCCCCGGTGGTGTGGTACATGGTTATGGTCTTGCTGCCTCTCAGTTGCAACGCCTGCGTGACAGGCAGATCCCGCTGACTGTCGCCGTGGATAAAGTGGCCGCCAGCGGTGGCTATATGATGGCCTGCGTGGCGGATAAAATTGTTGCCGCGCCGTTCGCCATCATCGGCTCGATTGGCGTGGTTGCGCAGATCCCAAACTTTAACCGCTTCCTGAAAGGGAAAGAGATCGATATTGAACTGCATACCGCCGGGCAGTTTAAACGCACGCTGACGCTGTTAGGTGAAAACACAGAAGAAGGGCGGCAAAAATTCCGTGAAAGCCTGAACGAAACTCACGATCTGTTTAAAGGCTTCGTCAGTCAGATGCGTCCCGGTCTGGATATTGAAAAAGTGGCGACCGGTGAACATTGGTACGGAACACAAGCGCTGGAGAACGGGTTGATTGACGCGATTGGCACCAGTGATGAATTGCTGCTCGGGCTGCTCGAAGACCATGAGGTTATAGGCATTCGTTACCAGCAGCGGAAGAAACTGATGGAGCGCTTTACCGGCAGCGCGACAGAGAGTATTGACCACCTGCTGATGCGCTGGTGGCAGCGAGGGCAAAAACCGCTTATGTAAACAAAAACGCGAGGCTCTGACCTCGCGTTTTTGTTTAATCAATCAGATGGTATTTGTCAGAGAGTTCGTGGGCTAAGTATTTGAACATATTGAATACCGCCGTGCTTTTCGCCGTCGGCAAACCCTGTTCATCCAGATAGTATTCACCGCTGAACACCAGTACGCCGTTACGCTGGGTAACATGGGTGGCCTCAATACCGGCAAGGGTGTCTTCATGATCGCGGATCAGTTGATTAGCCAGCTCAAGTAGAGCCTGGCGGTCAATAGGCTGAGATGTACCTTGCATTTTCTACTCCTTAAAAATTCCGTCAGTCTACGCCGGTCACCGTTCAGGGGCAAATTTTCCCTGTTTTTGCAAGGGGTTTGCTCATCGGTTGTGCTGGCGTGATTTGATTTTGCATGCTAATAAAGTTGCGTAACAAATTTTATCAGGTACAGTGTGACGCTTTCGTCAATCTGGCAACAGATTTGCTTGACATTCGACCGCAACATCGTCGTGCACCTTCGCCCTCAGGTTAAAAGGCCTGTCAGGTCAGTCACATAAACGCTTTGTTTAACGCGCCTGGCTAAGCGTAGGGGTTGATATCCTGCGACGACGCCGCTATATCTGTGAGGCGCGTCATCAGGCCGTGTGAAGCAAAATGCGATGTATTGCTGGAAGAATTTAATTAGGTAAAGGTGAATATGGGTAAAGCTCTCGTTATCGTTGAGTCCCCGGCAAAAGCCAAAACGATCAATAAATATCTGGGTAATGATTACGTGGTTAAGTCCAGCGTAGGTCATATCCGTGATTTGCCGACCAGTGGCTCAGCACCTAAAAAGAGCGCAGACTCAGCCTCCACCAAAACGGCTAAGAAGCCTAAAAAGGATGAACGCGGCGCTCTTGTCAATCGCATGGGGATCGACCCATGGCACAACTGGGAAGCGCAGTACGAAGTGCTTCCGGGTAAAGAAAAGGTCGTTTCTGAACTGAAATCCCTGGCAGAAAAAGCCGACCACATCTATCTCGCAACCGACCTTGACCGCGAAGGGGAAGCCATTGCATGGCACCTGCGGGAAGTGATTGGGGGTGATGAAAAACGCTACAGCCGCGTTGTATTTAACGAAATTACCAAAAATGCGATTCGTCAGGCGTTTGAAACCCCAGGCGAACTCAACATTGATCGCGTCAATGCGCAGCAGGCGCGCCGTTTTATGGACCGCGTCGTGGGCTATATGGTTTCTCCGCTGCTGTGGAAGAAAATTGCCCGTGGTCTGTCGGCTGGTCGTGTGCAATCTGTTGCCGTGCGTCTGGTGGTTGATCGCGAGCGCGAGATCAAAGCCTTTGTCCCGGAAGAGTTCTGGGAAATTGATGCGACAACGGCGACACCGGGCGGTGATTCACTGCCGTTGCAGGTCACGCACGAAGGTGAAAAAGCGTTCCGTCCGGTAAATCGCGAACAGACCATGGCAGCCGTAAGCCTGCTGGAAAAAGCGCGCTATACCGTACTCGAAAGAGAAGATAAACCGACCAGCAGTAAGCCTGGCGCGCCGTTTATCACCTCTACACTGCAACAGGCGGCCAGCACGCGTCTTGGTTTTGGCGTGAAGAAAACCATGATGATGGCGCAGCGTCTGTATGAAGCAGGCTACATCACCTATATGCGTACCGACTCCACCAACCTGAGTCAGGATGCGGTGAGCATGGTGCGCAGCTATATTACGGACAATTTCGGTAAAAAATATCTGCCGGATCATGCCAATCAGTACGCTAGCAAAGAAAACTCTCAGGAAGCACACGAAGCGATTCGTCCTTCCGACGTCGCGGTTCTGGCGGAATCCCTGAAAGATATGGAAACCGATGCGCAGAAGCTTTATCAACTGATCTGGCGACAATTTGTCGCCTGTCAGATGACGCCTGCGCAGTATGATTCCACCACGCTGACCGTCGGGGCGGGTGATTTCCGCTTGAAAGCACGCGGCCGTATTTTGCGCTTCGATGGCTGGACGAAAGTGATGCCTGCGCTGCGTAAAGGCGATGAAGATCGTACGTTGCCGGCAGTGAATAAAGGCGACGAATTGTCGCTTGTTGAACTGACACCTGCACAGCACTTTACCAAACCGCCAGCACGTTTTAGTGAAGCGTCTCTGGTAAAAGAGCTGGAGAAACGCGGTATTGGTCGCCCGTCCACCTATGCGTCGATCATTTCTACGATCCAGGATCGCGGGTATGTGCGTGTCGAAAACCGTCGCTTTTATGCTGAGAAAATGGGTGAAATCGTCACCGATCGCCTGGAAGAAAATTTCCGCGAACTGATGAATTACGACTTTACCGCTCAGATGGAAGACAGTCTGGACCGTGTGGCCAATCATGAAGCCGAGTGGCGCAAAGTGCTGGACAGCTTCTTTGGCGACTTCTCCCGTCAGCTTGAACAGGCGGAGCAGGATCCGGAAAACGGTGGTATGCGTCCAAATCAGATGGTGCTGACCAGCATCGACTGTCCGACCTGTGGCCGTAAAATGGGTATCCGTACTGCCAGCACGGGTGTCTTCCTTGGTTGTTCTGGCTATGCATTGCCGCCGAAAGAGCGCTGCAAAACCACCATTAACCTGGTGCCGGAAAACGAAGTGCTGAACGTGCTGGAGGGCGATGACGCTGAAACCAACGCCTTACGCGCCAAACGTCGCTGCCAGAAATGCGGCACGGCAATGGACAGTTACCTGATCGATCCGAAGCGTAAACTGCATGTCTGTGGTAACAACCCGACCTGCGATGGCTACGAAATCGAAGAGGGCGAGTTCCGCATTAAAGGGTATGACGGCCCGATTGTTGAATGTGAGAAATGTGGTTCTGAAATGCACCTGAAAATGGGGCGTTTCGGTAAATACATGGCTTGCACCAATGATGAGTGTAAAAACACGCGCAAAATTCTGCGTAATGGCGAAGTTGCGCCGCCGAAGGAAGATCCGGTGCCGCTGCCGGAGCTGGAGTGTGAAAAATCGGATGCGTATTTCGTGCTGCGCGATGGCGCGGCTGGGGTGTTCCTTGCTGCGAATACCTTCCCGAAATCACGTGAAACCCGTGCGCCGTTGGTAGAAGAACTGTTCCGCTTCCGCGATCGTCTGCCAGAGAAACTGCGCTATCTGGCTGATGCGCCACAGCAGGATCCTGAAGGCAACAAGACAATCGTGCGTTTTAGCCGGAAAACGAAGCAGCAGTACGTTGCCTCGGAAAAAGATGGCAAAGCGACGGGGTGGTCTGCGTTCTATATCGACAATAAATGGACTGAAGCTAAAAAATAATAAATTTCAGTCACATACCCTTCAAAAGGCCGGTTATCCGGCCTTTTTTATTCCTCTATTATTATTGTTTGTTCGCTGCTATACACAGATGCTATAAATGATATAGTGGTTATAGCTATCTTCTTTTTTATTATGAAATCGTATTAAGCGATTACCCGTTTGCGCACTCCGGATGGTCTGTTATGAAATTACAACAGCTTCGTTATATCGTTGAGGTGGTGAATCACAATCTCAATGTCTCTTCAACGGCGGAAGGACTTTATACCTCTCAGCCGGGTATCAGTAAGCAAGTCCGCATGCTGGAAGATGAACTGGGTATACAAATTTTTGCCCGCAGCGGCAAGCATCTTACTCAGGTCACCCCAGCAGGGCAGGAAATCATCCGTATTGCGCGTGAGGTGTTGTCCAAAGTCGACGCGATCAAATCGGTGGCAGGGGAACACACGTGGCCGGATAAAGGGTCATTGTATGTTGCGACCACGCATACGCAGGCGCGTTATGCGTTGCCTGGCGTGATAAAAGGTTTTATTGAGCGCTATCCGCGGGTGTCGTTGCATATGCACCAGGGGTCGCCGACGCAAATCGCCGAGGCCGTTTCAAAAGGCAATGCGGACTTTGCGATTGCCACCGAAGCGCTGCATTTGTATGACGATCTCGTGATGTTGCCCTGCTATCACTGGAACCGCTCGATTGTGGTGACCCCTGATCATCCGCTGGCGGCCAGGCAGTCGGTGAGCATTGAAGAACTGGCGCAATATCCATTAGTGACCTATACCTTTGGTTTCACTGGTCGCTCTGAACTGGATACCGCCTTTAATCGCGCCGGTTTAACGCCGCGTATTGTTTTCACCGCCACCGACGCAGACGTTATCAAAACTTATGTAAAGCTGGGGCTTGGCGTGGGTGTGATTGCCAGTATGGCCGTCGATCCGGTATCGGATCCTGACCTCGTGAAACTGGATGCGCACGAGATTTTCAGTCATAGCACGACCAAAATTGGCTTCCGCCGTAGTACGTTCCTGCGCAGCTATATGTATGATTTTATTCAACGCTTTGCGCCACATTTAACGCGGGATGTTGTCGATACTGCTGTTGCATTGCGTTCTAACGAAGATATAGAAGCAATGTTTAAAGATATTAAGTTGCCACAGAAATAATGACGAAGGGTATCTTCGGCATTCAAAAGACATGCTTAACTCTGCCCAAAGTTAAATTAGAATTATCATCATCTAATTTCTCAATCACCCGCGAGGGTGATTGAGCTCACAATGCTAAGTCCGCACTGTCGCTAATTTGTGACAAAAATAGAAACTAAATTGCAGGTCTGCAAATTTCTCACTTCAATTATTTATTTCGGGTCAAAAGATTAAATCTTTCTTTGGAAATGGTGAGTAAATTCACTGGATTTTCGGCTAAAGTTCTTTTAGGATTTGTCTCAACCCATGATTAATTCTACCGATTGTTGGTGTTCAAAATGATAAGTGATGTCGATTGTACGAGGTTAGCAATGCCATCAGGAAGTGAAGAGCCGCAAAGGGACCCTGAGCTGAAGCGTAAAGCCTGGCTGGCGGTATTTCTTGGCTCTGCCGCATTTTGGGCAGTCGTTGCGTTATTGATCTGGAAATTCTGGGGTTAAAATGGCAATAGCAGGCCGATTCGAACCAGTGAAACATGTATGTCAACTTCATGACACGCCTACAAAAGCGAAAAAGAAACCTGTGACCGCTATTCCTGCTTCATGGAAACTGTCGCCGCAGCAACAAGCTTTTATAGATGCCTTTGCAGAAGATACGACCAGGAAACAATAAAAATATCATCAGAATAAACAGGGAGAATTATCTCTTTATTCTATGAATGATCTTTTGTACTCATTGATTAATACACAGCATAAATGAATTGAGTAGCAACTCAGTTTTAATGAATAGATTTTCTGGTAATAGCTTCATGCATAATGGTTACGGAATGAAATATTGGTCGTGGATGGGAGCATTTTTTGTTTCTGTCCTTTTCTGGGGGGAGCTCGTTTGGATGTTCCTCCAGTAATGAAGTAATCTCCTGAAAAACCTCGCATCTGCGAGGTTTTTTTATTTCTGCCCCCGCGGTTCGCTTTTGCCGTATGTAGCAATTCGGGTTGTTATCAAAACGTTACGATAAGTTTGTGTTATCTTTAATTACAGACCCTGAAGACTATCAGGGCTTCGCAATCCCTGTGATTAAGGAGGAGCATATGTCGTCGACCCTACGCGAAGCCAGTAAGGATACATTGCAGGCAGAGAATAAAACCTGGCGTTACTACAGCCTGCCGCTGGCCGCAAAGGAACTTGGGGATATCTCGCGATTACCCAAGTCACTCAAAGTGTTACTCGAGAACCTCCTGCGCTGGCAGGATGATGATTCCGTCACGGAAGAAGATATTCGCGCGCTGGCTGGATGGTTGAAAACGGCCCATGCTGACCGTGAAATTGCCTACCGGCCGGCAAGGGTATTAATGCAGGATTTTACCGGTGTGCCCGCCGTTGTGGATTTAGCAGCCATGCGTGAAGCGGTAAAACGCCTGGGGGGCGATACGGCGAAAGTGAACCCGCTTTCACCCGTCGATTTAGTGATTGACCATTCCGTCACTGTTGACCATTTCGGGGACGACGAAGCATTTGAAGAAAACGTGCGTCTTGAAATGGAACGTAATCATGAACGCTATGTTTTTCTGCGCTGGGGTCAGCAGGCATTCAGCCGTTTCAGTGTGGTGCCGCCCGGCACTGGCATCTGTCACCAGGTGAATCTCGAGTATCTCGGCAAAGCCGTGTGGAGCGAATTACAGGATAAAGAGTGGGTCGCTTACCCGGATACACTGGTTGGCACCGATTCACATACCACCATGATCAATGGTCTCGGTGTGCTGGGCTGGGGCGTGGGCGGCATTGAAGCGGAAGCGGCGATGCTTGGTCAACCTGTTTCGATGCTGATTCCGGATGTTGTGGGCTTCAAGCTGAACGGCAAATTACGGGAAGGTATTACCGCAACAGACCTGGTACTTACCGTGACACAGATGCTGCGTAAGCATGGCGTCGTCGGTAAGTTTGTTGAATTTTATGGTGATGGTCTGGACGCGTTACCGCTTGCGGATCGGGCAACTATCGCCAATATGGCACCGGAATATGGCGCAACCTGCGGCTTTTTCCCCATCGACGGTGTGACGCTGGAATATATGCGACTCAGTGGGCGCAGCGAAGAGCAGGTTGCGCTGGTTGAGGCCTATGCAAAAGCGCAAGGGATGTGGCGCAATCCAGGGGATGAGCCGGTTTTCACCAGCACACTAGAACTGAATATGCAGGATGTTGAGGCAAGCCTGGCCGGGCCCAAACGCCCGCAGGATCGCGTTGCACTCAGTGATGTTCCTAAAGCCTTTGCTGCCAGCTCCGAACTGGAACTGAACACCGCGCAAAAAGATCGTAAACCGGTTGATTATGTCCTGAATGGGCATCAATACCAGCTGCCAGATGGCGCGGTCGTCATTGCCGCCATAACCTCGTGCACCAACACTTCAAACCCCAGCGTACTGATGGCGGCCGGTTTACTGGCAAAAAAAGCGGTAACCCTCGGATTGAAACGTCAGCCGTGGGTAAAAGCATCGCTGGCACCGGGCTCGAAAGTCGTCTCTGACTATCTCGCGCAGGCGCGTTTAACACCGTATCTTGATGAACTTGGTTTTAACCTTGTTGGCTACGGGTGCACCACCTGTATCGGTAATTCCGGTCCGCTGCCGGAGCCGATTGAACAGGCTATACGTCAGGGAGATCTTACGGTAGGTGCGGTACTTTCCGGTAACCGTAATTTCGAAGGGCGCATTCATCCACTGGTCAAAACCAACTGGCTGGCATCGCCGCCATTAGTGGTGGCGTATGCACTGGCCGGTAATATGAATATTAATCTGGCCACCGATCCATTGGGGCACGACCGCAAAGGCGATCCGGTCTATCTGAAAGATATCTGGCCATCCAGCCTGGAGATTGCACGGGCGGTTGAACAGGTTTCGACAGAAATGTTTCGCAAGGAGTATGCGGAAGTCTTTGAAGGTACGCCGGAGTGGAAGGCGATTGAGGTTGAACGCTCGGACACCTATGGCTGGCAGAGTGATTCGACGTATATTCGTCTCTCGCCCTTTTTTGATGATATGGGGGCACAACCTGAACCGGTGAAAGACATACATGGCGCGCGGATCCTCGCCATGCTGGGCGATTCGGTGACCACCGATCATATTTCGCCGGCAGGCAGTATTAAAGCGGATAGCCCGGCGGGGCGTTACCTGCAAAGCCATGGTGTGGAGCGGCGTGACTTTAACTCCTATGGCTCACGGCGCGGCAATCATGAAGTGATGATGCGCGGTACGTTCGCGAATATTCGTATTCGTAATGAAATGGTGCCGGGTGTGGAAGGAGGGATGACACGTCACCTGCCAGGGAGCGAGGTTATGTCGATTTATGACGCCGCAATGCGCTACCAGCAAGCGGGAACACCGCTGGCGGTCATCGCCGGGAAAGAGTATGGCTCGGGCTCCAGCCGTGACTGGGCGGCAAAAGGGCCGCGCCTGCTGGGTGTCCGGGTAGTGATCGCCGAATCGTTCGAACGTATCCACCGTTCGAACCTGATTGGTATGGGGATCCTACCCCTGGAGTTTCCGCAGGGGGTGACCCGTAAAACGCTGGGGTTAACCGGTGAGGAGAAACTCGATATCGTTGATCTGACGGATATTCAGCCCGGCGGTACCTTACCTGTGACAGTGACGCGGGCGGATGGCTCACAAGAGGTGTTGCAGTGCCGTTGCCGTATTGATACGTCAACCGAACTGACGTACTACCGTAACGATGGGATCCTGCATTACGTGATACGTAACATGTTGCACTGAATAAAAAGGCCTGCAATTGCAGGCCTTTTTTTGCGCTGTTTGTTACAGATTACTTCAGCAGGTGGCCCATTTTCTCGGCTTTGGTGTCGAGGTAATGCGCGTTTTTGGGGTTACGTCCAACGATCAACGGCACGCGCTCAACAATATTGATTCCTGCTTCAGTAAGGATTTCCACTTTGCGCGGGTTATTGGTCAACAAACGCACTTCATCAACTCCCAAAAGTTTGAACATATCAGCACACAGGGTGAAGTCTCGCTCGTCGGCAGCAAAACCAAGCTGATGGTTCGCTTCTACGGTATCGTAGCCCTGATCCTGTAACGCATAGGCGCGGATTTTATTGAGCAGGCCAATGTTTCGACCCTCCTGACGATGATAGAGCAACACGCCGCGGCCCTCTTCGGCAATATGGTTCAATGCTGCTTCAAGCTGGAAACCACAATCGCAACGTAAACTGAAAAGCGCGTCTCCCGTCAGACACTCCGAATGCACACGCGCGAGAACGGGCAGCTGCCCTGAAATATCACCAAAGACAAGGGCAACGTGATCCTGCCCGGTTGCCAGTTCTTCAAAACCCACCATCAGGAAGTCGCCCCAGGGGGTAGGCAGTTTGGCTTCTGCCACTCGTTTAAGCTGCATGTGAATCTCCGGATTATATTGGCGCACTGCGCACCTGTAGCCTGTTGGCCTTCTGTATAAACGTATTTTGCCACAATGCCTGCATTATCGCCTACTTGTGACCAACTTATTGCGCCTTAAGCGCACGAATACGTTGGTTCCTGCGGGAATGCCATTTTTCAGTTATGATTGTGACGCTTACATGAAAGGAGAAGACATGCTGTCAATTGCAAAACGAACAACGGCGGGGGCGGCGATGTTACTGATTATGCCGCTGGCAGTGTGGATCTCCGGCTGGAACTGGGAACCGGGTCAATCAACCGTGTGGTTGCATTTTCTGTTCTGGCTCACTGAAACGGTCACTCAGCCTTGGGGGATAATCACTCATGCGGCGCTCTGCGCGTGGTTTCTCTGGTGCCTTCGTTTTCGCCTGAAGCCTGCGTTAATGCTGTTTGCCATTCTCGGCTGCGCAATCTTGTTGGGGCAGGGAGTGAAATCTTTCGTCAAGGAGCGTGTCCAGGAACCGCGGCCTTTTGTCATGTGGCTGGAAAAAACAGATCATATTCAGGCGGAGGAGTTCTATGCGTTAAAGCGCAAGGCCAGAGGTGACTGGGTGAAAAGCCAGCTCTCCAGCCAGCATGATATTCCGACATTTTTACGCAAACATTGGCAAAAAGAGACCGGTTTTGCCTTTCCGTCCGGGCATACCATGTTTGCGGCGAGTTGGGCCTTGTTGGGTGTTGGGCTGTTATGGCCGCGCAGACGCACCTGGACCATCGCGATTTTACTGGTGTGGGCAACAGGCGTAATGGGGAGCCGTTTACTCCTGGGGATGCACTGGCCGCGTGATTTAGTGGTGGCGACACTGATCTCCTGGCTACTGGTGACGGTGGCAACCTGGCTGGCGCAGCGCCTCTGTGGGCCGTTAACACCGCCGGTTGATGAGGTGCAGGAAATCGTCGAGCGGGACCAGGAACCTTGATTTTCGTAGGTTACCCCCCAAATCAGAATTTAACGTCATGCATTACCATTTCGCGCCGGGCGCTAAAATGGTAGTTTATAGGGCTGGTTAGTCGCAGTTGCCCATATATTCATCGCTCGGAAGCACATAACGGGATGTAATGTGAAATATTTACTCATTTTCTTACTGGTGTTAGCCATTTTTGTCGTCTCGATTACGCTGGGTGCGCAAAACGATCAGCAAGTGACGTTCAACTATTTGCTCGCCCAGGGCGAATACCGCATCTCTACGCTGCTGGCTGTACTGTTTGCGGCTGGGTTCGCGATCGGCTGGCTGATTTGCGGCCTGTTCTGGTTGCGCGTTCGCGTTTCTCTGGCGCGCGCTGAGCGTAAAATCAAACGTCTTGAGCACCAGCTTACCCCTGCGACAGATGTCCCGGTTGCTACCGGCGCACCGGCAGTGAAGGAATAATATTCTATGCTGGAGTTGTTGTTTCTGCTGTTACCTGTCGCCGCTGCCTATGGCTGGTATATGGGGCGCAGAAATGCTCAACAGACAAAGCAGGATGAGGCGAACCGGCTGTCACGTGAATACGTCGCCGGGGTTAACCTTTTACTGAGCAACCAACAGGATAAAGCGGTCGACCTGTTCCTTGATATGCTGAAAGAGGACACCGGTACCGTTGAAGCGCATCTCACCCTGGGGAATTTATTCCGTTCGCGTGGCGAAGTCGATCGCGCTATCCGTATCCATCAGACGCTGATGGAAAGCGCATCATTATCCTATGACCAGCGTTTGCTGGCGGTGCAACAGCTTGGACGCGATTATATGGCGGCCGGGATGTACGATCGTGCCGAAGATATGTTTAACCAACTGGTGGATGAAACCGATTTTCGCATTAGCGCGTTGCAGCAGCTATTGCAGATTTATCAGGCGACCAGCGAATGGCAGAAGGCCATCGATGTTGCTGAGCGTCTGGTAAAACTGGGAAAAGACAAACAACGCACAGAAATTGCCCATTTTTACTGCGAATTAGCGCTGCAGCAAATGGGCAATGACGATATGGACAGAGCAATGGCGTTGCTGAAAAAAGGCGCCGCCGCCGATCGCGATAGCCCGCGTGTTTCCATCATGATGGGGCGGGTATTTATGGCCAGCGGGGATTACGCTAAAGCGGCCGACAACCTGTTGCGCGTCATTGATCAGGATAAAGAACTGGTCAGTGAAACGCTGGACATGTTGCAAACCTGCTACCAGCAGTTGGGTAAAAATGATGAGTGGGCGGCGTTTTTGCAGCGGTGTGTGGAAGAGAACTCCGGGGCAACTGCCGAACTGATGCTGGCAGAGATTAAGGAACGACGAGAAGGTCCGGATGCGGCGCAGCTGTATGTCACGCATCAGCTTCAGCGTCATCCAACGATGCGCGTCTTCCATAAGCTAATGGATTACCACCTGAATGAGGCAGAAGAAGGGCGCGCGAAAGAGAGCCTGGCCGTGCTGCGTGAGATGGTTGGTGAGCAGATTCGCAGTAAACCGCGTTATCGTTGCCATAAATGCGGTTTTACCGCTTTTACCATGTACTGGCATTGTCCATCCTGCCGAGCCTGGTCGACGGTGAAACCGATTCGTGGCCTTGACGGGCAGTAATTTTTTAAAAGCCTGGATTTTAGTTACAACATACTTGTTTATTGGGTTCTAAGAATGAAGCAGCAGTGCCATTACATTGTCTGTCAGGACGAAAATGGCCGCTGTTATTTGCCACCCTGCACAGGTAGAATGCTCGCCGTTTATTCATTTTGCGCCTGAGCGGGTGCCCTCATTTGAGAAGGTCTGATCATGACGTCTACTGCTTTCCCGACTTCCCGTGCTGTTACCGCTTCGCCGGTTGTCGTGGCTCTCGATTATGATAACCGTGACAAAGCCCTGGCGTTTGTCGACCGTATCGACCCTCGCGACTGCCGACTGAAAGTAGGCAAAGAGATGTTCACGCTGTTTGGGCCGCAACTGGTTCGCGAGTTGCAGCAGCGTGGTTTCGATATCTTCCTCGACCTGAAATTCCACGATATTCCTAACACCACAGCGCATGCAGTGAAAGCGGCCGCCGATCTGGGTGTATGGATGGTGAATGTTCATGCGTCTGGCGGCGCGCGCATGATGACCGCAGCAAAAGAAGCCTTATTATCATTTGGCAAAGAGGCCCCGCTACTGATTGCGGTGACGGTATTAACCAGTATGGAAGCCAGTGACTTACAGGATCTTGGCATTCAGGCGACTCCAGCAGAACATGCTGAACGGCTGGCAAAACTCACCCAGCAATGTGGTCTGGATGGGGTGGTATGTTCCGCGCAGGAAGCGGTGCGCTTTAAGAGCGTGTTGGGCCATGATTTTAAACTGGTCACGCCAGGAATTCGTCCTCAGGGCAGCGAAGCTGGCGATCAGCGCCGTATTATGACGCCTGAACAGGCGTTGGCCGCAGGTGTAGACTATATGGTCATTGGTCGCCCGGTTACACAATCCACCGATCCGGCGCAAACGCTGAAAGCTATCAATATCGCTTTAGGTAAGGGGGCATAATGCACGATGACAATAGCCGTCTGGTGTACTCGACAGAAACCGGGCGTATTGATGAGCCTAAGACGCAACCTGCTCGTCCAAAAGGGGATGGCATTGTGCGTATTCAACGCCAAACCAGCGGACGCAAAGGTAAAGGTGTCTGCCTGATTACCGGCATTGATGAAGATGATGAATCGCTGGTTAAATTGGCGGCAGAGTTAAAGAAAAAATGCGGGTGTGGCGGGGCAGTGAAAGATGGCGTGATCGAGATCCAGGGTGACAAACGCGATTTGCTGAAGTCATTACTGGAGGCCAAAGGAATGAAAGTCAAACTTGCTGGTGGATAAAACAGAAAAGCCGTGGCAATACACCACGGCTTTATGTTTTACACTGTGTAAAACTCAGACCTGAAAAGAAAGTATCGTTATTTTGCTGTAGTCGCCGTCTCGCTCACCAATTACTTACCAACCTGGTGGCCGATGATCCCACCGACAGCCGCGCCGCCCAGCGTACCGAGCGTACTACCATCAGTCAGCACCGCACCGCCAAGCGCACCCGCACCCGCACCGATGGCGGTATTACGATCGCGTTTAGACCAGTGACCACAGGCGCTCAGGGACATTGCCAGGGTAACTGCCAGTACTGCAGCGGCCATTTTTTTGCTTGTTAACATCATCATACTTTCTCCTGAATAATCGATTCACGGAAAGATGTTCTCTTTTAGTATAGCCATTGAGGGCCGCCTGAAAGCCATTCCGTGAAACCTTGCTGCGCAGGCGTAATACAATCACGTGAGTGATAGTCACTTCCTGTTATATCGCTAATATTAATTTTACGCCGCGGCTCGTTACAGGACAGGTAAATAGTCTTAATCACCCGGTCGGAATACTCTCAGATAAGAGGGGGTTAGCCCGCTTTCACGGGCTGGGGAACTTAGCGGTTCGCGCCAGGTCCGACGATATCGACAATCAGACCCGCTTGCTGAAATTGGAGATGGGTTTCTGAGGCCAGATTACTGTCGGTGATCACCCGCTGGAAGCGCGCAATCGGACCGAGGGTGTAAGGGTGTACTGCGCCGAACTTCGAACTGTCGGTGAGGACAATAGCATCGCTGCCTTTTTCCAGCACAGCGTTAACGACATCAGTACGCATCATATCTCGCCCGGTAAACCCGGTTTCCGGTTGCCAGCCATCAATACCGATAAACGCCTTGCTGAAATGCACTTGTTGAATGTACTGACGCGTCAGCGGGCCCACCATACTTTCGCTTTTTTTCTGGTAGATGCCACCGAGCAGAATCACCTCAGAAAGTGAATCTTTCAGCAAATGCGCAATATAACTGCTGACCGTGATAATCGTGATATCTCGCTGCTCGCCAAGTTTACGCGCCAGTAGGGCATTGCTGCTGCCATTCTCAATAAACACCGTTTCGCCCGGACTAACCAGTGAGGCAGCGAAGTCCGCCAGATCGCGTTTTACGGTGTAATTATTCATCATGCGCGTTTCAACGTCGTCGCTGTCGAGCGGTACAGCAAAACCATGCATACGGCGCAGATAGCTCTGTTTTTCCAGTGTGTTCAGATCCTGGCGAATAGTGACTTCAGAGACACCGGTCATGCGCGCAAGATCCGCAACGCTTATCCGGCCTTTATCGATGACGGTCTGTAATATGAGTTGTTGTCGGGAATTCATAGCCACAAATTTCTGATTGTTCGTCGGGATGATGAAATCGCCATGACGGGTGTCGCTTCCCGGCTACCGCGTGATGGCGAAAGGAAGAAATTCAAATTTCCCAGGGCGTCTTAGGTGCACCGGAAGAAGACGTTTTGTCATTGTTGTCGGGATCTAATAATTCCGCTTTCAGAATTTCCAGGTTGCGAATGGCGGATTGATAATCCCCGGCAACCAGAATATCCAGCACGGTATCGATCCGGCTGGCAAGTTGCTTCACATCGATGTCTGCCATACCTTCACCTCAAAATCGAAAAATGAATAAATTCAATGATGCAGAAAACAGTGTAAAAAGAGAAGGGTAAAAAGCGAAATCTCAAAAACTTATAAGCACTCATTATATATTCAGTATGTGATACGCAGTCACCTTCGGGGGTGGATTAGGCTTGCTGTGCGCGCAATGCGCTATTTTCCTACCGGAGGGTAAAGCAATGACGATTATCAACCACGCTACGTGCAAACTGTTTACCGATGATGAACGCTTTACGCAACTTTCTGGCTTTTACGAGGAGGAACGCCGCACAGTCTGGATGATGTTGCGCGCCCGACCACGACCCTGTTTTAACCACGCTTTAATTGAAGAGATCATGAATATCTCGTGGCTGGTCAGGCAGGCGGGGTTCAGCGTCGATTTTTGGGTAACCGGCTCGCTGGTCCCCGGTATGTACAATACCGGTGGCGATTTACAATTCTTTATTGAGTGCATCAAAAACGGTCGCCGTGAAGCGCTAAGAGCCTATGCCCGGGCCTGCGTAGACTGTGTACACGCCGCGTCACGCGGTTTTGACACCGGCGCTGTGACGTTGGCCATGGTAGAAGGCAGCGCCCTTGGTGGCGGTTTTGAAGCGGCGTTAGCGCATCATTTTGTTCTGGCACAACGTGATGCACGCCTTGGCTTTCCGGAAATCGCGTTTAACCTGTTTCCGGGCATGGGCGGTTACTCGTTGGTGGCCCGGCGTTCGGGAATGAAACTGGCAGAGGAACTGATCTACAAAGGCGAGTCGCATACAGCTGAATGGTATGCGTCCCAGGGACTGGTGGATCTCGCCTTTGATGCCGGGCAGGGCTTTATCGCTACGCGGACTTTCATCGATACACTATTGCCGCGCCTTAATGGCGTCCGGGCGATGCTCCGGGCCCGCCAGCGAGTTTTGCAACTGCCGCGCAGTGAATTAATGGACATCACAGAAGACTGGGTGGATGCCGCTTTTTGCGTACAGCCTAAAGACATTGCGTATATGGAACGACTGGTACAGTTGCAGAACCGCCATGTCTCAACCAGTTTCAGTAAAGCCAGCTAGGGCGCTTTTCGTGCCAGATAGCGCTTAAGCCAGCGCTCAAATGCGGCAGCGGGCATAGGCCTGGCAAATAAAAACCCCTGCCGCTCGTTGACGCCGTTCTTGGTCAGAAAGGCGTCTTCTTTTGCACTCTCCACACCTTCAGCAATCACCTGCAAATTAAGTGCTTGCGCCACAGCGACAATCGCCCGCACCAGCGACTGGGATACAGACTGTTTATGAATATCACGCACAAACGATTGATCGAGTTTGATGGCATCAAGCGGAAAACGCGCCAGTTGCGACAGAGACGAATAACCTGTACCAAAATCGTCGAGGTGAATCTGCGCTCCCAGTTCACTGAACTGGTTAATTACCGATAGAGCAAGTTCCTCATTCTCAATCAGGCAGCTCTCCGTCAGCTCTACATCTATAGGGCAATAATCAAAGTGAACATCCTTCAGCGCCTGCTTAAGGTCGCTAAAAATCGACTGATCGGCCAACTGGCGCGCGGAAACATTCACCGCCACGCGCAAATGAATGCCTTTGTCTCGCCATTCCGCCACCTGACGCACAACGTCAAGCATCACCCAGCGTCCTAATGGCACAATCAAACCAGACTCTTCGGCATACGCGATAAAGTCGAGCGGCGGGATCAGCCCGCGTTCGGGAGATTGCCAACGCACCAGTGCTTCCAGACTGCGTATTTCACCGCGCCAGGTTATTTTCGGCTGATAGTGTATAACCAATTGATTTTTTTCGAGTGCTTTGCGCAGATTGGTATCGAGCCAGAGATATTCAAATACACGCTGGTTCATTTCTGGCGAGAAGACGCAGAATTTACCGCGCCCGTTCTCCTTGGCGGTATACATGGCCGTGTCGGCATTACGAATCACGCTTTCGCGATCGTTACCGTGCTGCGGGGCAAGTGAAATCCCCAGCGAACAGCCGCTATAAATTTCAATTAAGCCAATGCGGAAGGGCTGGCGTAGACGTGTCAGGATCCGCGAAGCCATGGCTTCCAGAGCACTCTGGGAGGTGTCGGTCGCCAGTACGATAAATTCATCGCCGCCAAGCCGTGCCAGCACTTGCCCTTCATCAAGGCAGCTTAAAATTGCCAACGCCACGGCCTGCAACAGCTGATCGCCGAACATATGGCCATAGGCATCGTTCACTTTTTTAAAGTTGTCCAAATCCAGGTAGACGATGCCAATCTGCGTATCGCCACGATGGGCAATGGCATCGCTGATGCGTTCTTGAATGGCGTTGCGATTGGGTAAACCAGTGACGGTATCAGTATTGGCCAGGAGGCGTAAGCGCTCCTGGGCGTGGCGCTCTTCCGTAATATCGGTGCCGGAGCAGATAAGAAATATTTCGTTCTTACCGCTACCGCTATGGACGAATTTATTGCGGAACAGGAAGAGGCGCTGACCTTTGCGGGTTTTGATCCAGCGCTCGACTTCGTAGGGGGCACCATTATGAAAAAAACCTGCAATATTACGTTTCGAGGCGGCCGCTTCACTGCGACTCATGAATAATTTAAAGACGTTTTGCCCAATCACCTCTTGCTCTTTCATGCCGGTGTATTCTTCGCTGAGGCGATTAAAACGCTGAATGTTGCCGCGACGGTCAAGGATCACAATCACCGAATTGGCTTCAGAGACCACTTGCTCAGCAAAAGAGAGCCCCTGTACCAGGTCACGGGCGACGGATTGGGTGTCATGCCACGCGGAGGCACTGCCTGCCCACGCCTTACGGCTAATTTTGCGTCCAACAAGATGTACCGACACGGCTTCGCCATACAAGACAATATTCAGGGTCAGGCTGGATGTGATCACTGTCATTTCGCGGATCTGCCCGGCCTGAGCGTCACTTAATGTCACCACGAAGCTGGCATCGGACCCTTCGTCCGGAGAAAAGTGCAGGGCATTGCTATCGGCAGTCAATCGCCAGAACGGGCTGTTAGATCCCAGATAACGAAACAGCAAATTTTCTTCCTGTTCGTCTTTCATGCTCTCTCCCAATCCACGTGAAAGCGCAACCGGTACTTATGTAGCGATGGAGAACCACCTGTTAAAGAAGGGGGATAACCAGGCATGAACGCGTTGTTTCTTTTTATGATGCACCGCTAAACGAGCCTGTCAGTCAACCTGACTGAGGAGCATTAATCGCTTAATTACGCAGTAAACGCACAGTGGCCTGTGTTGTTATTGTGGTCGTTTTTTTCAGATTTGTGTGAGGGGGGAGAAAAAAATTCGTGGCGTATCGCAATCAAAAAAGCGCCTTCCGGCTCAGGAAGGCGCTCTATAACGATGCTGTTACATGGCAGGGCGGGCGATCACGCTGCGGGTTTCCATCCGGACTTCCGCAATGGTGACATCAATAACATCGGTCACTTTGAATACGGTTTCGCCTTTAATTTGCACGGTGCCGCTTTCCTGACTGCATACCAGTTCATCACGTACGGCATGAATAAACGGTGCAGGAATAAACGCGACTGCGCCATTATCCACCAGACGAACACGCATGCCGCCGCGGCTGACATCGATAATTTCCGCAGAGAACCGGGTATCAGTACCGGCTTTGTCCTGCAGGAAGCGAGCATACAGCCAGTCACCGACATCACGCTCCGCCATGCGGTTAAGACGGCGGCGTTCAGCCATCTGCACGGTTGTGTCATCCTGCGGACGTTTTGGCGTTTCACCTTTAATAATGGCTTTCAGCAGACGATGGTTGACCATGTCGCCATACTTACGAATCGGTGAGGTCCAGGTCGCGTAGGCTTCCAGTCCCAGACCGAAGTGCGGGCCTGGTTCGATGCTGATCTCAGCAAAAGACTGGAAGCGACGAATACGACTATCAAGGAAGCCCGACGGCTGTGCATCCAGTTCGCGACGCAGTTTACAGAAGCCGTCCAGCGTCAGCACCTCTTCCGCATCAACGTGCATGCCGTGCGTTTTCAGCATGGCGGCCAGTTGTTCACTGTTAGCCGGGTCAAAGCCCATATGCACGTTGTAAATACCGAAGCCCAGCTTGTCGCGTAATACCTGTGCGGCACAGATGTTGGCGGCGATCATTGACTCTTCAACAATACGGTTAGCTACGCGGCGCGGTTCTGCCACGATATCCAGCACTTCGCCTTTTTCGCCAAGGACAAAACGGTAATCCGGGCGATCTTTAAACACCAGCGCGTGCGCATGGCGCCACTCAGCTCGGAGCTGGCTTACGCGGTGCAACAAGCGGATTTGCGCAGCAATGGCGTCGCTTGGCGGCTGCCATTCTCCGCTGTTTTCCAGCCAGTCGGAGACATCATCGTAGGCCAGTTTGGCCTTTGATTCGATGGTTGCGGCAAAAAACTCAATATTGCTGTCGATGGCGCCTTCGCTATCCAGTGTCATACGGCACACCAGTGCCGGGCGAACTTCATTCGCGCGCAGGGAGCAGAGATCGTCGGACAGTTCGCGCGGCAGCATCGGGATATTAAAGCCCGGCAGGTAGTTGGTGAAGGCACGAATTTTAGCCGCATCATCCAGTTTGCTGCCTTCAGCAATCCAGGCTGTCGGGTCGGCGATGGCAACCGTCAGTTGCAGTTTCCCGTCGCGCGTTTCTTCAACGTACAGCGCATCATCCATATCTTCGGTGCTGGCGCTGTCGATAGTGACGAAATCCAGCGCGGTAAGATCCACGCGCTCCAGACCGTCATCCAGCATTTCGGTAGCCACGCCGTTTGGCGCTTCTTTTTCCAGATTGTGGCGTGCGAGTGTCACCCACCACGGTACAAAATGATCTTCTGCGAAGGTAATAAACTGCGTCAGCTCAGCGTAAAAACCGCGATCGCCCTTCAACGGATGGCGACGCATCTCTGCGACAGCCCAGTCGCCTTCTTTAAAATCGTGCTCAACGCCACGGGCCGCGCGGCAAGGAATCGCGTCTTTCAGCAACGGATGGTCAGGCACGATAGAAAGCCGGTCGTCTTTCTTCTGCACTTTGCCGACAAAACGGGTAAGGAACGGTTCAACCAGTTCTTCTGGCTCTGCACTTTCGCGCTCTTTTTCACTGTGGATGACGGCAATGATCCGATCGCCATGCATCACTTTCTTCATTTGCGGCGGCGGAATGAAATAACTTTTTTGCGCATCGACTTCCAGAAAGCCAAAGCCTTTTTCTGTGCCTTTGACGACGCCTTCCGCACGCGGTGTCTGTGAATGAAGTTGCTGTTTTAGCTGCGCAAGCAGCGGATTGTCCTGGAGCATAGTTATGTAGTTTCGTGGCCAAAAGAGCGGCTGACAGTTTTACGCGATTCTGCCTGTCGCAGCAAGCGCTGTTTCAGCAAAACTCTGCGGGCATAAGGGCAAGCTTACGCCACTGCTCCGCACGCGCCACGCGTTTTACACCGTCTGACCGAGCGCGATTTTCAGGCGATTTAACCAGGCACAGAGGGCGCACTCCGCCAGCAAGCTGACAACCGCGCGGCGGCTAAGATCCTGCTCAGTTAACAACGAAAATGATAACGGACTAAACCTGTCTGGCGCGCAGGTCAGCAACTGAACGGCTTGTATCAACGCGCTTTCTTGTGCATTGCTGGCGAATACGCGCTGCAATTCTCGTCCACCTTCACGCAGCACTAATTCCCGTTGTGCTCCGTCTTTCCTGCGACGTAGCTGCTCGGCAAAACAGTGCTCGCTGCCATTAATCCGGGCAGTATAAAGCGCCGCCAGTGCCGCGAGTTGCACGTCGGGTCTCTGCTGCGCCACCTGGTCTGCTATCGCGCCCAGCTCGTTAAGGATCAGGTGTTCGTGAGCCAATACAGGTGCCAGTAACCGCAGTTCCGGTAAGGGCTGCCAGCGGGCAAGGGATTCCATTTGCGGAGCACTGGCAATACGTAATTCCACCGCGTCGATACCGGCTTGCCACATCGTTTCTGCCCGGGAAAAACGGTCTGCATCGGCTTCCTGCTGCATATCCATTCCCGGAATAAAACGCACAGGATGACCCAGGAGCGCCTGTAGCATCGCCACGATACGGGCCTGGAAGGCAATAAACCCAATAATCTGGTTAATGATCACCAAATCGTACAACGACAGTCCTACCTCTTCGAGCTGCTGGCGCGCGCGGGCGTCAATCACCGATGGCGACGCTGCAAGTTGGCGGGCGTACTGGGTTATTTGTGCCAGCCGGTAGTTACTTTCCCTTGATGAGTCCGGACCGGGTAACGGTGCAAGACGCGCAGCGTAGTGATTGCATAACCGCTGCACGCCAAATACCTGGGCTGCGGTGAGTGCGGTGCTGAGACGATCATAGGCGCTGAATGTCCGCAAGCGATTAACGGCCACCCGCTGGGGAAACAGCAAGGCATAGAGTTTGCGTGCGGGGATAACGATACTGTCGATGTCGGTTAACAGATCATCCGGCAGGGTCAGATCGAGCAGGAAAGGGTCGTTTACGGTGGCTGCTTCGGGAACCAACGGTAGCGCGTGGGCCCGGCGGGCAGTCGACTGGGTTTCATGATACCAGTGGTTTTTGCCTGAAATCCGGCGTTGTTCCATGGTCGTTCCTTGGTCTGAAAGTGGCGATCCGGATACGACGGCAGGTCTGTTGCGCCGGATCTTTTTTGCTGCTTAATCCTGGCGTAAGCGGAGAGAGGGATGAAAGATTGTTAGGTGATAATAAATATCAGAATGGCATATCGAGGGAAAACGCCCCTTCGCAGGAAGGGGCGAGGAGCATTATTTGATTTCCAGTTCGTTCATGGCAGCAATGTTGAACCCGCCATCTACGTGAACCACTTCACCGGAGATCCCGGCAGAGAGGTCAGAACACAGGAACGCAGCCGAGTTGCCCACATCTTCGATGGTCACGGTGCGACGAATCGGAGTAACGGCTTCGCAATGCGCCAGCATTTTACGGAAATCTTTGATACCGGAAGCAGCCAGCGTACGGATTGGGCCAGCGGAGATACCGTTAACGCGCACGCCTTCCGGACCCATCGCATTCGCCATATAGCGTACGTTGGCTTCCAGAGACGCTTTCGCCAGACCCATCACGTTGTAGTTCGGGATGGCGCGCTCAGCCCCCAGATAGGAGAGGGTCAGCAGTGCAGAACCCGGATTCAGCATCTCGCGGCACGCTTTTGCCATCGCAACGAAGCTGTAGGAGCTGATATCGTGAGCAATTTTAAAACCTTCACGGGTAACAGCATTCACATAGTCGCCATCCAGTTGATCGCCCGGCGCAAAACCGATGGAGTGGACGAAACCGTCGAACTTCGGCCAGACTTTCGCCAGGTCAGTGAACAGGGCATCGATGCTTTCGTCTTTAGCAACGTCGCACTCCAGCACAATGCTGGAACCCAGCTGGGCGGCAAACTCTTCAACACGGCCTTTCAGCTTGTCGTTCTGGTAGGTGAAAGCCAGCTCAGCGCCTTCGCGGTGCATAGCCTGTGCGATGCCGTATGCGATGGACAGTTTGCTGGCGACGCCAGTTACCAGAATGCGCTTACCGGAAAGAAAACCCATAGCTCTAATCCTTATATTCATTGTTGTGGCGATCGTCATCGTGTTCGGACGATCGTCGTTAAAACGCGGCGATTCTATCATGAGTCGCCGGATGAGTTAATCCGACCACTGAAACTATTGAATCAACGGTCTTTTCGCCATGCATCGGCTGTTAATGCCTCACCAAAATGCCCGGCAATTAAGCGTTTTGTTAAATCATGCAACGGAGATGCAAGCACATCGGCAGTACTGCCGCGCTCAACCACTTCTCCCTGGTGCATGACAAGAACCTGATCGCTGATATGTTTCATCATGCCAATGTGCTGGGTGACGTAAATATAAGAGATACCCTGTTTTTCCTGTAATTCCAGCATCAGATTGATTAACTGCGAACGCATCGACATATCGAGTGATGCCAGCGCTTCGTCCGCAATAATGACTTTGGGGCGCAGGATCAGCGCCCGCGCCAGCCCCAGACGCTGCTTCTGTCCCGGTGCCAGCATATGCGGATAGTAGTTCACATGATCCGGCAACAGTCCGACCATGCGCAGCGTTTCGAGAATGCGCTTGCGCCGCGCATCAGGGTCGAGATCGGTGTTCAGACGCAGCGGAAAATCCAGGATTTGCGAAAGACGCTGACGCGGATTTAGCGACGTTGTCGGATCCTGAAAAATCATACGAATATGCTGGCTACGAAACGTATAATCCCCGTAATGCAACGGTTTGTCGTCAATCACCAGTTCGCCGGAACTGGGCTCTACCATCCCCGCCAGCATTTTGGCCAACGTCGATTTTCCGGAACCGTTCTCGCCAATAATCGCCAGCGTTTGCCGTTCCCGCAGCGTAAAACTCAACGGTTTCACGGCTTCTACGGTCTGGCGACGGAACCAGCCGGTACGATAACGGAACGTTTTGCTCAGGTTGCGGACTTCAAGCAAGGTTTCGACCATCTCACTCACTCTCCATATTCAGCGGGAAATGGCAGGCATAAAGATGATTTCTTGCCCCCGTAAGCCGGGGCTTCTCAATACATTTACGCTGGGCATAAGGGCAACGCGGCCCGAGGCGACAACCAATCGGTAACTGTTCGAGTAACGGAATTGCGCCAGGCATGGTGTTCAGCCGGCTTTTATGTGGCATGGCGCTGCCAAAATCGGGGATAGCGCGAATGAGCGCCTGAGTATAAGGATGATGCGGTGTCACGATCAGCTCTTCGCTGGGGGCGGTTTCCACCGTTTGCCCACAATACATCACGTTAATGCGATCCGCCCATTTGCTGAGCATCTGCAAATCATGGCTGATCAGCATAATCGTGGTGTTGTTATTCTGGTTCAGACGGGTAAGCAGGCGGAAAATCTGTGCCTGGGTCGTCGGCTCCATGGCATTGGTCGGCTCATCGGCGATCAGCAAACGCGGTTGGTTAGCCAGCGCAATGGCAATCATCACTTTCTGGCATTCACCTTCCGTCAGTTCATAAGGAAAACTGCGCATCGCATCTTTATGATCTTTAATACCGACGCGGTGCAGCAGCTCGATGGCGCGGCGTTTACGCCAGCCAAACCGTTGCAATAAGCTGCCTTTCCACGTCCAACCCGGAATATTTTGCATCAACTGTTTGCCGACACGTTCAGACGGGTCGAGACAGGATTGCGGCTCCTGGAAAATCATCGACACGTTATGACCAAGCAGCTTACGCCGCTCCCGTGCAGACAGGCGGAGTAAGTCGATATCATCAAAGCGCATGCGGTCGGCGGTGACCCGCCAGTTCTCTTTGGTGACACCACAAATTGCTTTAGCAATTAAGCTTTTTCCGGACCCGGACTCTCCCACCAGCCCACGAATTTCACCTTCGGCGAGGGTCAGGCTGACGCGATCAACCGCTTTAACCCAGTTTTCACCGGTCTTCACTTCGATGGTCAGATTGCGAATATCAAGTAGCGGCATTATTCCACCCCCGCATTAATCGCGCGGCGAATACCGTCGCCAAGAATATTCACCAACAATACGCTGATCATAATTGCCGCACCGGGCAGCATGACTGTCCAGGGAGCCACATAAATCAGCTCAAGCGCATCACCCAGCATTGCACCCCATTCCGGGGAGGGGAGCTGTGCGCCCAGATCGAGAAAACCGAGGGCAGCGATATCGAGGATCGCCATTGACAGGGCGCGGGTGATTTCCGTGATCATGCCGGAGGTGATATTCGGCAACACCGCAAACCACAAAATATTCATCGTCGAAGCGCCATCGAGTCGCGCGGCCACCACATACTCTTTCTCCAGCTCGTCATGCACCATACTGTAGACCGAACGCACCATGCGTGGCAGCAATGCCAGCCAGACCGCGAACATGGCGTGGGAGAGGTGCGGGCCGGAAAAGGCCACCACAATAATGGCCAGCAGCAGCGTCGGCAGCGATAACAGCGTATCAAGAATATGGTTCAACACCGCCGAGCGCAGACCGTGTGTCGCGCCGGCAAATACACCGAGCACCAGTCCACACAGCGTGGCGGCCAGCGTCACCAGAAATGCGCCACCCACCGTGGGCGCTGCGCCGCTCAGCAGACGGCTTAACACATCGCGGCCGAGATCGTCTGTACCGAGGAAGAACGATACGTCACCGTAGCGCGACCAGGAGGGCGGTAGTAACTGATAGCCGAGGAATTGCTGGTCAAGGCCATAGGGTGCAAACCAGTTGCCGAACACGCACAGCACCAGCAGCGCGCCGCAACCGTACAGACCGATCATCGCCGTCGTGTCGCTGTAGAATTTACGCCACACGGTGCGTAACGCGCCAGGTGGGCGCTTTTCGCTGTAGACGCTATCGTAAGGCATACCATTCCTTATGTTTCAACGGGTTCGCCAGCGCGCCCAGAATATCGGAAATCACGTTAACGATAATGACCAGTGAGCCAATCACCATCACACCGGCGGAAATAGCCGCATAGTCCTGCTGGCGAATGGCATTGATCAGCCAGCGACCGAGGCCAGGCCAGCTAAAGACCATTTCGGTGATCATCGCCAGCGTCAACATGGTGGAAAATTGCAACCCCAGTTTGGGGATCACCGGCGGCAGGGCGTTATGCAGTACGTGTCGGCGCAGGATCGTTAACATTGATTGCCCACGTGTCGCCGCGGCTTTAATGTAGTTCTTGTCAAACACCTCGATGGTACTGATTCGCATCAGGCGGATCACTTCAGTGGTTGGTGCGACTGCCAGCGTCAGCACCGGCAACACCATATGACGCAGGGCGCTGATGATCATCTCTTCGCGCCACGGTGAGTCGGACAGCCAGGCATCGATAATGGCGAAACCTGTAATGGTTTTCACTTCATACAGCAGGTCGAAACGCCCGGAAACCGGCAACCAGCCGAGATTAAGCGAGAAAAAGAGCGTCAACAGTAACGCCAGCCAGAAGACAGGAATCGAAAAACCGAGCAGGGCGATGGCGCTGATGAGCCTGTCCTGCCATTTGCTGCGCATCACGCCCGCCAGCATACCAACCGGGATCCCCACCAACAGCGCAGAGCCAAACGCGAGAATGCACAGTTCCATGGTCGCCGGGAACACCTCTTTTAACTGCCCGGCAATCAATTGACCATCAATGCTGGAAACACCGAAATCCCAGTGCAGGAGCCCGTTAAACCAGAACACCCAGGCGTTCCATAATGTCGCCCCCTGGAGTGGCGCATGCGGCGTGAAATAGCTGAGACTGAACCCGACAAAGGTCAGCAAAAATAACGTCACCAGCAGCAGCAACAAACGGCGCAGGGTAAAAATAATCATGGCGGTGAGACCTCTTGTTTTTCCCGCGAGACACCGGCGAACGAGGCGCTGCCAAACGGACTCAGCACCAGCCCTTTAATATCATAACGGTAGGCCTGCAAGCGCAGGGACGACGCCAGCGGCAGCACTGGCAACTCGCGCGCGAGGATTTGTTGCGCTTCGTCATACGCGTCAATACGCGCAGCCAACTGCTGCGATACCAGCGCTTTTTGCAGCACGTCGTCAAATTCGCGGTTACACCAGTGGGCAAAGTTCGTTTGCGAGGTGATGGCCGCACAACTGAGCATTGGGCGGAAAAAACTGTCCGGATCGTTACTGTCCGTCGCCCAACCCGACAGCGTTAAGTCATGGTTCATGTCCATCAAACGCGCTTCCTGGAAACGGCCTTCAACCGGGACGATCACCACTTTGACACCGACCTGAGCCATATCCGCCTGAATAAGCTCGGCGGTTTTCAGTGGGCTGGGGTTCCAGGCTTGCGAAGTGGTAGGGACCCACAGCTGCAACGTCATATGTTCCAGCCCCAATGCTTTCAGGCGCTCACGCGCTTTTTCCGGGTCATACTCAGTAATCTTTGCTTCGTTATCGTAAGCCCATGAGGCACGTGGAAGGATCGACGCTGCCGTTTCGGCAGTACCGTAATAGATCGATTGCATCAGCCGCTGGTTATTAATGGATAAGGCCAATGCATGGCGCACGTCCGGGTTATTTAGCGGTGGTTTATCGGTATTAAAGGCAAGGTAGGCGATGTTCATGCCTGGGCGCAGCGTCAGGCGCAGACGCGGGTCATCGCGCAGAATGGTCAACTGGCTGGCGGCGGGCCATGCCAGCACATCACACTCACCGGTCAATAATTTGGACAGGCGACCGGTGCCACCGGAACCCTGATCGACAACAACCTGCGGCATCAATGGCTTGCCGCGCCAGAATTTTTCGTGACGTTGTAACCGAATATACTGCCCGGCGCGATATTCATCCAGTTGATAAGGCCCTGTGCCCACTGGCTGCCGGTCAATCAATTCCTGATGGTCGTCTTTCGCCAGTTGCGCGGCGTATTCGGCTGACATCACAGAAGCATAGTGCGTGGCCAGATGCCATAAAAACGAGGCATCCGGTTTTTTCAGCCGGAACTCAACGGTACGGTTATCCAGTTTGCGCACGCTGTCGATGGAGTCAGCAAATTGCAGACTGTCAAAATAGGGAAAGCTGCCGCCGTTAATGTTATGCCACGGATGATTGCGATCGAAAATGCGCTGGAAGGTGAACACCACGTCGTCCGCATTCAACGTGCGGTGCGGAGTGAACCAGGCGGTGGTCTGGAAAGCCACGCCGTCGCGCAGGCGGAAACGGTACGTTGCGCCGTTATCCAGCACTTCCCAGCTCTCAGCCAGATCCGGCACCAGACGGTAGGTGTAAGGATCCACATCCAGCAGTCGGTCATAAAGCTGCGCTGCCAGCGTATCAACAATCAGACCGCTGCTTGCCTTTTGCGGGTTAAAGGTGCTGACCTGGCCATTAACACAGTAGACAAAGCCGCTATCACGGATATCCGCGTCACGGGCGGGTGGTGCCGCAGCGTGCGTAATGCCTGTCACCAGGCTCGCCGTCAATAACAGGGAAGAGAAAACCAGACGCATGATTTCTTCAACGATTTTAAATTCATGAGCAAAGTGTATCGCACTTGCCATAGCTTCGTACAAATGTCTGCTAACGACTGCTGTTATTGTCGGCGATTTCAGCTTATTTGATGCTTTTTCAGTAGCGCTCTCAGTTGGTGATAGGTCAAACCTAATAATTCTGCGGCGCGTTTTTGGTTAAATTTTGCCTGCTGCAAACTGGCTTCCAGTAACTGTTTTTCCTGATCGTGCTGAAATTTGCGCAAATCCAGCGGCAATACGGGAGCGGCGGATGTATCTTGTTCTGCCTGTGGCGTGGCAGTTGCATCGCGGTTAAAGGGATCGATGATAATGGTATCCAGCGGCGTTTCACTGCTGCCGTGCCGGTAGACCGACCGTTCAACCACGTTTTTCAGTTCCCTGATATTGCCTGGCCACGGATAATGAAGCAGTACGTCGCGGGCACGTTCGGTGAACCCCGGAAACAGCGGCAGCGACAGCTCACGGCACATCTGGATCGCAAAGTGATCCGCCATCAGCATGATATCGCTCTGGCGACGGCGCAGCGGCGGCAACAGCACAACGTCGAATGCCAGCCGGTCGAGAAGATCCGCCCTAAAGGTCCCGTCACGCACCATTTGTGGCAAGTCGGCATTCGTGGCGCAGACCAGCCGGACATTAACCTGTAACGGCTGGCTACCGCCTACGCGTTCCAGTTCGCCATATTCAATGACCCGTAGCAGCTTTTCCTGTACCAGCATGGGCGCGGTGGCCAGCTCATCAAGAAATAACGTCCCGCCATCGGCGCGTTCAAAACGGCCCGGATGGCGTTTTTGTGCGCCGGTAAAGGCGCCTGCTTCGTGGCCGAAAAGTTCCGAATCCAGCAGGTTTTCATTTAATGCTGCGCAGTTAAGAGAGATAAATGGTCCCTGCCAGCGGGAGGAGAGAAAGTGCAGACGGTTAGCAATCAACTCTTTACCGGTACCACGCTCGCCGATGATCAGCACGGGTTTATCAATCGGCGCCAGACGTGAAACCTGCTCCAGCACTTCAATAAAGCTGTTGGCTTCGCCGAGGAGGTTATCCTTGTGTTCAGACATGATGAAATTCGCCACTTGTTGGTGTTATTAACCACTCTAGACGAAAAGAATAGCGTGGTAAAATTATTCAACTTATTCAAAATCAAGAAGATAAAAATTGGCACGAAGATTGTAATAGTCCCGTAGCAGGGCTGAGCCCGATTACAGAAATGAAGAGGAACTGACTATGGGTATTTTTTCTCGTTTTGCCGACATCGTGAACGCCAACATTAATTCGCTGCTGGAAAAAGCAGAAGATCCGCAAAAGCTGGTGCGCCTGATGATTCAGGAGATGGAAGACACGCTGGTGGAAGTCCGCTCTACCTCGGCCCGCGCACTCGCAGAGAAAAAACAGCTGACACGCCGGATTGAGCAGGCCACGGCGCAACAGGCCGAATGGCAAGAAAAAGCCGAACTGGCGTTGCGCAAAGAAAAAGACGATCTGGCGCGCGCTGCGCTGATCGAGAAACAGAAAGTCACCGCGCTTATCGACACGCTGGAGCAGGAAATCACATTGGTTGATGAAAGCCTGACGCGCATGAAAAAAGAGATTGGCGAACTGGAAAATAAACTCAGTGAAACGCGCGCCCGTCAACAGGCACTGGCATTGCGTCACCAGGCGGCCAGCTCCTCCCGTGATGTGCGTCGCCAGCTCGACAGCGGCAAACTCGATGAAGCGATGGCACGTTTTGAATCCTTTGAGCGCCGTATTGACCAAATGGAAGCCGAAGCGGAGAGCCACGGCTTTGGCAAACAGAAATCGCTGGACCAGGAGTTTGCTGAACTCCGCGCGGATGACGAAATCAGTGAACAACTGGCGCAACTGAAAGCCAAAATGAAGCAGGATAATCAATAATAAACAGCGGCGGCATCAGAAGATGCCGCGCGTCATCCCTGTAAGGAGTACACATGAGCACGCTTTTTCTGGCTATACCCCTGACGCTATTCATCCTGTTTATTTTGCCTGTCTGGTTATGGCTGCATTACAACAACCGCACCTCGCGCGGCGAATTAAATCAGAGCGAACAGCAGCGGTTAATGCAGTTATCGGAAGATGCCACACGGATGCGTGAACGTATTCAGGCGCTGGAAGATATTCTTGATGCGGAACACCCGAACTGGAGAGATCGCTGATGGCTACCCTCGACCTTAATAAAAAATTGTGGCGCATTCCGCAACGCGGCAAAGTAGGTGGCGTGTGCGCGGGGATCGCGCAGTATCTGGATATCCGCGTCAAAATCGTACGTATTCTGACCATTCTGGCGATGTGTTTCGGCCTGTTTTTTATCGTTGTAGCCGCCTATATCGTGCTGTTTTTTGTGCTTGATCCGCTACCAGACAATTATGCTGAAGGGGAGACTGTCCCCAGCAGCAGTGAGTTACTTGATGCGGTAGATGCGCAGCTGGCAGCGGGGGAGGCGCGTTTGCGGCAGATGGAGCGTTACGTCACCTCCGACACCTTTTCCCTGCGTAGCCGGTTCCGCCAGCTTTAAAGAGGTAACCATGAATCATCGTTGGCAACAAACAAGCCGTAAAGTGACGCCAGCGCTGAAGGTCGCCGGGAAACTGGCGTTGCTCACGGCGCTGCGTTATGGCCCGGCTGGTGTGGCTGGCTGGGCGGTTAAATCCGTTGCCCGGCGGCCAGTGAAGCTGCTGCTGGCCTTTGCGCTGGAGCCGTTACTGAAACGTGCAGCCAGTCAATTTTCCCGCCGCTTTATGAACGACAAATGATCCTGCGGGGTCATTTGCTCTTTCGGTTGGTTGATAATCAGTAACCTGCCCACATCTCATACACTCTACCTCTTGTTTTCACTTCAGGGCGACACACAATGGCGATGGATCGATTCAAGAATGAACTGAACGCGCTGGTGAACCGTGGTATGGACAGGCATTTACGCCTTGCGGTGACTGGCCTGAGCCGTAGCGGTAAAACAGCGTTTATCACCGCACTGGTTAACCAGCTTCTCTCTATTCACGCAGGCGCGCGCTTGCCGTTACTGAGTGCGGTGCGTGAAGAGCGGATTCTCGGGGTAAAGCGCGTGCCGCAACGTGACTTTGGCATCCCGCGTTTTACGTATGATGAAGGATTGGCTCAACTTTATGGCACACCGCCCGTCTGGCCGACGCCCACTCGCGGTGTCAGTGAGATCCGTCTGGCACTGCGTTTTCGTTCAAATGATTCGCTGCTGCGCCATTTTAAAGAAACCTCCACGCTCTATCTGGAAATTGTCGACTACCCTGGCGAGTGGCTGCTGGATCTCCCTATGCTGGCGCAGGATTACCTGAGCTGGTCGCGGCAGATGACGGGCCTGCTGCAAGGGCAGCGACAGGAATGGGCGGCAAAATGGCGGGAAAGCTGCGCTGATCTTGATCCACTGGCACCCGCCGATGAAAACCGGCTGGCGGATATCGCCGCCGCCTGGACTGCGTATCTGCATCAGTGTAAACGTGAAGGGCTGCATTTTATTCAGCCTGGTCGTTTTGTGCTGCCTGGCGATATGGCGGGCGCGCCTGCGCTGCAATTCTTCCCGTGGCCGGATGTCGACAACGTGGGCGAAAGCAAACTGGCGCAGGCGGATAAACACACCAACGCAGGCATGCTGCGTGAGCGGTATAACTACTATTGTGAACAGGTGGTGAAAGGGTTTTATAAACACCACTTTTTGAAGTTTGATCGCCAGATTGTGCTGGTGGATTGCCTGCAACCGCTGAACAACGGGCCACAGGCCTTTAATGATATGCGCCTGGCGCTGACGCAGTTGATGCAAAGTTTTCACTACGGGCAGCGCACGCTGTTCCGTCGCCTGTTCTCTCCGGTGATCGACAAATTGTTGTTCGCCGCCACAAAAGCTGACCATATCACGGTTGATCAGCACGCCAATATGGTGTCGCTGCTGCAACAACTTATTCAGGATGCGTGGCAGAATGCCGCGTTCGAAGGGATCAGTATGGATTGTCTTGGGCTGGCTTCGGTTCAGGCGACGCAAAGCGGGCTCATTGAGGTCAATGGCGAAAAGATCCCGGCATTGCGCGGTCACCGATTGAGTGATGGCACGCCGCTGACCGTTTATCCGGGCGATGTGCCAGCCCGCTTGCCGGGCCAGGCGTTCTGGGATAAGCAGGGCTTTAATTTCGAGGCCTTCCGGCCGCAGGTGATGGATGTCGACAAGCCGTTGCCACATATACGCCTGGACGCTGCGCTGGAATTTTTAATGGGAGATAAATTGCGATGAGCGAGCCGATCAAACCAAGAATCGATTTCGCCGGGCCGTTGGAGGCAGAGGTCACGCCCTCTTTCAAAACGGCGCACACGTTCAGTGATGCGCAGGCAGAAAAATTCGCGCCAGTTGCCGTAGAAGCGTTAGCAGAAGAGGGGGCGGCGGAAGCGGTGGTCGAGGCTGCGCTACGTCCGAAACGCAGTCTGTGGCGCAAGATGGTCAGCGCCGGGTTGGCACTGTTTGGTGTCAGCGTGATCGGTCAGGGTGTGCAATGGACGATGAACGCCTGGCAGACGCAGGATTGGGTGGCATTAGGTGGTTGCGCCGCCGGTGCGCTGATTATCGGGGCCGGCGTCGGTTCGGTCGCCAGCGAATGGCGGCGTTTGTGGCGTCTGCGGCAGCGGGCGCAGGAGCGTGACGAAGCCCGCGATCTCTTACACAGCCATGGTGCAGGGCGTGGCCGCGCGTTTTGCGAAAAACTTGCCCGTCAGGCCGGTATGGATCAGGCGCACCCGGCATTACAACGCTGGTATGCCGCTATCCATGAAACGCAAAATGATCGCGAAGTGGTGACGCTGTATGCCCATCTGGTACAGCCGGTACTGGATGCTCAGGCTCGACGTGAGATCAGCCGTTCGGCTGCGGAGTCTGCGTTGATGATCGCGGTCAGTCCGCTGGCGATGGTGGATATGGCCTTTATCGCCTGGCGCAATCTCCGCTTGATTAACCGCATTGCTACGCTGTATGGCATTGAGCTGGGCTACTACAGCCGCCTGCGACTGTTTCGCCTGGTGTTGCTGAACATCGCTTTCGCCGGCGCGAGTGAACTGGTACGTGAAGTGGGTATGGACTGGATGTCGCAGGATCTTGCCGCTCGCCTTTCCGCCCGCGCGGCGCAGGGCATTGGTGCCGGGTTGCTGACGGCACGTCTGGGCATCAAAGCCATGGAATTGTGCCGCCCGTTACCCTGGCTGGAAGAGGATAAACCCCGTCTGGGAGATTTTCGCCGCCAGCTTATTGGTCAGCTAAAAGAGAGCCTGCAGAAGAGCAAATCGTCGTCCCCCACAGAGTAATAAACCGGCACTGCGCGCGTAGCTTTACAGCGCAGTGGCGGTTTTTCCGTCACGCTGTCAATATTTGTTGACAGACATCTTCCTGGCAGCCGGGAAGTGGCTTATCATCCTTTCATTACGTGAATGAATAAGGGTGACTATTCCCATGCGTCTGGAAGTTTTTTGCGAAGACCGCCTTGGTCTGACTCGCGAGTTGCTGGATCTGCTGGTGTTGCGCAGTATCGATTTACGCGGGATTGAAATTGACCCTATCGGGCGAATTTACCTCAATTTTGCGGCGCTGCAATTTGACGCATTCAGCAGCCTGATGGCGGAGATACGCCGTATTCCGGGGGTGACTGATGTGCGCACTGTGTTGTGGATGCCTTCTGAGCGGGAACATCGGGCGCTGAGTGCATTGCTGGAAGCGTTACCGGAACCCGTTCTCTCGCTGGATATGAAAAGCAAGATCGAACTGGCCAACCCTGCCAGTTGTCAGCTTTTTGCACAGGACATTGATAAATTACGTAATCACAACGCGGTACAACTCATCGCGGGATTTAACTTTCAACGGTGGCTGGACGGTAACCCGCAAAACTCGCATAACGAACATGTGGTGATCGGCGGGCAAAATTTCCTGATGGAGATCACGCCGGTGCATCTGGAAGGGGAAACCGGCGAACCGATGCTGACTGGCGCGGTGGTGATGCTGCGTTCGACCGTCCGGATGGGGCGGCAGTTGCAAAACCTCAGCCAGCAGGATGTCAGCGCATTTAGCCAGATTGTTGCTGTTAGCCCGAAAATGCGTCATCTCATTGAACAGGCCCGCAAACTGGCGACACTGACAGCACCGCTGTTAATCACCGGCGATACCGGCACCGGCAAAGATCTGCTGGCGCATGCCTGTCATCTTGCCAGCCCGCGTGCCGGAAAACCTTACCTGGCGCTGAATTGCGCGTCGATTCCTGAAGAGTCTGTGGAGAGCGAACTGTTTGGTCACGCGCCGGAAGGGAAAAAGGGCTTTTTCGAACAGGCTAACGGTGGTTCCGTATTGCTGGATGAGATTGGCGAAATGTCGCCGCGGATGCAGGTCAAACTGCTGCGTTTTCTCAATGATGGCACCTTCCGTCGCGTAGGCGAAGATCATGAAGTACATGTTGATGTCCGCGTGATCTGTGCCACTCAGCGCAATCTGGTGGAACTGGTACAAAAAGGTCTGTTCCGGGAAGATCTCTACTATCGGCTGAATGTTCTGACGCTGAACCTGCCGCCGCTGCGCGATCGTCCGCAGGATATCATGCCGCTGACCGAACTCTTCGTTGCCCGTTTTGCGGATGAACAAGGTGTACCGCGTCCGAAACTGTCGCAGGATTTGAATCAGTTGCTCAGTCGCTACGGCTGGCCTGGCAATGTGCGCCAGTTAAAAAACGCCATTTATCGGGCACTGACACAGCTGGAAGGTTATGAGTTGCGTGCGCAGGATATCCTGTTGCCGGATTACGATGCTGCAACGGTGCCGGTGGGGGAAGATGCCATGGAAGGATCGCTGGACGATATCACCAGCCGTTTTGAACGCTCGGTGCTGACTCAACTTTATCGTAACTATCCCAGCACGCGTAAGCTGGCAAAACGGCTGGGGGTGTCACATACCGCTATTGCTAATAAGCTGCGCGAATACGGCTTAAGCCAGAAGAAAGGCGACGAGTAGAAAACAGAAAGATGAATGAAAAAGCCTCCGAATGGAGGCTTTTTTTAATGCATCAGGAGCAGATCAGGCTTTCAGCACATCCAGCGCGGACGCGTAATCTGGCTCGGTGGTGATTTCATTCACCAACTGGCTGAACACAACGTTGTCGTTTTCATCAATGACGACAACTGCGCGAGCGGCCAGGCCTTTCAGGGCGCCGTCGGAGATGCCCACGCCATAGTCCGCCAGGAACGATTCGCTGCGCAGCGTAGAAAGGGTGATGACATTGCTCAGGCCTTCAGCACCGCAAAAACGGGACTGGGCAAACGGCAGATCGGCAGAAATACACAGTACGACCGTGTTGTTCATTTCGGTCGCTAACTGGTTGAATTTACGGACAGAAGCTGCGCACACGCCGGTATCGATGCTCGGGAAAATGTTCAGCACTTTACGTTTGCCAGCGAACTGCGCCAGTGTGACGTCGGACAGATCTTTAGCCACCAGAGTGAAAGCTTTGGCTTTGCTACCAACCTGGGGAATCGCGCCGGCAACGGGAACCGGGTTGCCCTGGAAATGAACGAGTTGTGACATAGATATCTTCCTGTTTACAAATAGTTAACGTCATCGATAGTGTATGTCATCCGCAGAGAACACGGCAAACCAATTTTCTTATCTATACTGGTTTACAGTGCAGCAGAGGAGTGAGGAATGCGAACCGTTAAAGTGTATGAGGAAACCTGGCCGCTGCATACACCGTTTGTGATTGCGCGTGGCTCCCGTAACGAAGCGCGCGTGGTGGTGGTGGAACTGGAAGAAGATGGCATCAAAGCAGTGGGGGAATGTACACCCTATCCACGCTATGGGGAGAGCGAGGCCTCGGTGATGGCGCAAATCATGACCATCGCGCCACAACTGGAAAATCGTCTCACCCGCGATGATCTGCAAACCTTGCTGCCCGCAGGTGCTGCGCGGAACGCGGTGGATTGCGCGCTGTGGGATCTCGCTTCACGTAAAGCGACGATGGCGCTGGTGGATTACATGGGTGTCACCCTGCCGCACACCCTCGTAACGGCGCAAACCGTCGTGATTGGTACGCCGGAGCAGATGGCTGCCAGTGCAGCTGCGCTATGCGAAAAGGGAGCGCAATTACTGAAAGTGAAGCTCGACGATCATTTGATCAGTGAACGACTGGTGGCGATCCGTGCCGCGGCACCCAACGCCATCTTGATCGTTGATGCAAACGAGTCCTGGCATAGCGAAGGTCTGGCGGCACGGTGCCAGCTTCTTGCCGATCTCGGCGTGGCGATGCTCGAACAGCCGCTCCCCGCCGGTAAAGATGATGTGCTTGCCAACTTTATTCATCCACTGCCGATTTGTGCGGATGAGAGTTGCCACACGCGAGCAAGCCTGCCCGCGTTACAGGGGCGCTATGAGATGGTGAACATCAAGCTTGATAAAGCAGGTGGGCTGACCGAAGCGCTGGCGCTGGCCGATGCGGCAGTTGAGCAAGGGTTTCAGCTGATGCTGGGTTGCATGATCTGTACCTCGCGCGCCATCAGCGCGGCGCTGCCGCTGGCAAACCGGGTGCGATTTGCCGACCTCGATGGCCCCACCTGGCTGGCGGTGGATGTCGAACCGGCATTACGCTTTACCACCGGTGAGCTTCACCTTTGAGGATCCCAGTGCAGTAACGCTGTCATCGCGGCGAGGTATTTTTCGCTGGCGTCATCGGCGGAGATCGGTGGGAATTCAACAGTGATGCAGTGCAGGTCAATGTCTGCGCACCAGCTCCCAAATGACCCCGGTGTTTCGTAACCGACGCTGGTCACCAGCGGGAGAGAAAAACGGGCAGATAACCACTGCCCAAGGGGGCTTTCTCGTGGGTCTTCCACGCAGGCCAGCGGATCGTGGAAAGTGACCACCCAGGCGGGGTGAATGCGATGAATCAACCGGCACAACGCCTGGGTTTCGGGCTCGGATCCGGGCGAATCGCCGGTTAACAACACCACATCGCGGTCTTCTGCTGCGCTGTTCCAGCGGTAAACCGTCTCGCCCGCTTTCCAGTTCGCGGCTGGGAAGTTGCGATTGAGATCGACCCCCCTCGCGTTGGCCCGCAAACCAAGCTGGCAACCGTCTGGATTGACCGCCAGCACCACATGATGGTGGCGCAGCTCGGGGGCCAGCGTGCGTAAAGCGCAGGAGAGCGTCACGATAGAGGCGTTTTCATCGCCATGCGTCCCGGCAATGATCAGGCCGCTTTCGCGGGTTGCCGTCGGCGCAGGGAACCAGAGTAACGGTGCCCCCAGCTGTGAGCGGCCAAACTCTTCACTACGGTGGGCAAACGCGCCGCGCTGCGGACGTGGTCGTGTGGCAGACATAAGCATCCTTTTTCTGTGGTGGCCTTAGAGCAAGTGTAAACATAAAGCGGGGCGAGGCAAATCATGCCACGCCGGTTAAATTGCTGTCCATCATCAATGTTTCTCCTCTCGCTGTTTGCATTCCTTCGTTTTAAAACAAATAATTACCTAATCTTTCGCCGGGAATGACACATCACAAGGGGATCCTATGACGCATCGACTTTCTATGTTGAGCTGCGCGCTCTGGCTGTGCGGTTTTTCTTCTGTTTCACTGGCCGCAGATGTGCCGCCAGGTACACAACTGGCGGCAAAACAAGAGCTGGTTCGGCATATCAAAGATGAACCGGCGACGCTGGATCCAGCCAAAGCGGTCGGCCTGCCGGAAATTCAGGTGATCCGCGATCTGTATGAAGGCCTGGTTAACCAGAATGAGAAGGGCGAAATTGTTGCAGGCGTGGCGTCCAAATGGCAAAGCAGCGATAACCGTATCTGGACCTTCACGCTGCGTGATAATGCGAAGTGGTCCGATGGCACCCCGGTCACTGCGCAGGACTTTGTTTACAGTTGGCAGCGGCTTGTCGACCCAAAAACCACCTCGCCATTCGCCGGTTTCGCCGCCCTGGCGGGGATTGCCAATGCTAAAAACGTGACCGACGGTAAAATGACGCCGGACCAGCTTGGTGTCAGTGCAGTAGATGCGCACACCCTACGAGTGCAACTGGATAAACCGCTACCATGGTTCCCCAGTCTAGCGGCCAGTTTCGCGTTCTACCCGGTTCAGAAGGCCAATGTTGAAAGCGGTGCAGAGTGGACGCGTCCGGGTAATCTGGTGGGGAATGGGGCGTATGTGCTGGCCGATCGTGTGGTCAATGAGAAACTGGTGCTCCAACCCAATAAACAGTACTGGGATAATGGCAAAACGGTGATCCAGAAGGTGACCTTTGTGCCGATCAACCAGGAGTCTGCCGCCACAAAACGCTATCTGGCGAACGATATCGACATTACCGAGTCGTTTCCGAAAAACCTCTATCAAAAATTGCTGAAAGACATTCCGGGGCAGGTCTATACGCCGCCGCAGTTGGGGACGTATTACTACGCGTTTAACACCCAGAAAGGGCCAACCGCCGATGCCCGCGTGCGTCTGGCGCTGAGCATGACCATCGATCGACGGATCATGGCGGAAAAAGTGCTTGGCACTGGAGAAAAACCAGCCTGGCGTTTTACACCCGATGTAACCGCCGGGTTTGAACCGCAACCGTCGCAGATTGAACACATGAGCCAGGCAGAGCTCAACGCACAGGCAAAAACGCTGCTACAGGCAGCCGGATATGGGCCACAGAGACCGTTGAAACTTACCCTGCTGTACAACACCTCCGAGAATCACCAGAAAATCGCCATCGCGGTGGCATCGATGTGGAAAAAGAATCTTGGCGCAGAGGTGACATTGCAGAATCAGGAATGGAAAACCTACATTGATAGCCGCAACAGCGGGAATTTTGACGTGATCCGCGCATCATGGGTAGGAGACTACAATGAACCGTCAACATTCCTCTCCGTGTTGACCTCTACCAGCAGCAGCAATATAGCGCGTTTCAACGATGCAGTTTACGACAAAGTGCTTAACCAGGCGTCGCAGGAGACCAACGCCACAGCGCGTAATGCGGATTATAACGAGGCGGAGCATATCATTGCGGAGAAAGCGCCGATTGCGCCAATCTATCAGTACAGCAACGGGCGTTTGATCAAACCGTGGCTCAAGGGTTACCCGATTAATAACCCGGAAGATGTTGCCTATACGCGCACGATGTATTTGCTGAAACACTGACAAAAAAATCCCCTTACATCACGGGAAGTAAGGGGAAACTCATTGATTACGGAATGGTTCCTGTCTAAGCAGGAGTCCATTAATTTTACTTAAGGAATGTGAAGGCACAATGGAGGAAATAAGGAGGCGATAGCGTTAACGTCGGCGATCTGCTTGTTCCTTCAGTAAAAAAAGCCCGCTTCATTGAGCGGGCAAAAAATACTGGAAGCAATGTGAGCAATGTCGTAATCAATACCTGACTGATTCACTCAGGTATTGATTGTTGAGAAAGATAATCTTTATCATTTGATGCTGCAACCCTTTTTTCGTGCGGGTGATGCGTTTGCTGCTTCTTGCCGCCTTTTTGCTGATGTAAAGCCGCCGTCTTTACGATTTTGGTCAAAAAACAAGCATACATTTGTGCTATAGTGGTGAGGTTTTCATCACTTACGAGGACATTATGGAGAGTGAATTAGACCCGACCCGACTGGCTATTGAGTATCTGCGTCGTGACAAAAGCGCATTGACCCCAGCTGAGTACTTAAAAAAACTCAAACAGCTCAGGCTGGAGTTCGAAGATTTGCTTACGCTGTCGCACACGGAACTCAAAGAAGAGATCGATTTTGCCTGGCGGCTGGGTATCCACTAATTTAACGCAAAGCTGTCATTCAGCAAAAAGATGCGCCCGCAGAACGGGCGCTTTTTTTGCCTGCACTCAGGCGGCAAGCACCTGGTTACGGCCATTGTTCTTTGCGCGGTACAGCGCTTCATCCACCCGTTTAAACAGTTCATCCAGGCTTTCATCTGGCAGATGACGAGCAACGCCAATGCTGACAGTGAGGCCCGGCAGACCCGGCATGGTGATACTCGCCACAGCCTGACGCACCGCTTCCGCCACCGCTAATGCGACATCAAGGGATGTGTTGGGCAGTAAAAGCAGAAACTCCTCACCGCCCCAGCGAAACACATGATCATCGGTACGACAGGTCGCTTCAAGCGTACGCGCCAGGGCGATCAGTACCTCGTCGCCGCGCTGATGCCCGAACTGGTCGTTAATATGTTTAAAGTGATCGGTATCCACCAGCAGTAAAGAGAAATCCGGTGAACCCGTCTGGTTTTGTTCCGCGAAGTGGTAAAACTGTCGACGATTGAGCAGACCGGTCAGCGCATCGCGGTGTGCGGCGTACTCCAGCTCCTGTTCAAGGCGCTTTTGCTCAGTAATATCGTGAATGATGCACAGCATCAGCCGCTCACCGTAAATCTCAATCGGCCCGGCGTAGGTCTGAACGTGCCGCGTGGAACCATCTGCAAGCTGGTGGATGAAATTCAATGGCTTATGTCCACCCGGCAGCCGGGATATTTCCGACATAATCGGCAAAACGCTGCGCCCAAGTGTGTTGATTTCCCAGGTATGTTTTTGGCACATCTCTTCGCGATCGTAGCCGTAAAAATGGAGTGCAGCGAGATTAGCATCAACGATTCTGCCATCGCGGGCCGTATCGATAAGCAGCATGGGGGCGGAAGTCGTATAAAAGAAACGAGCGTAAAAGCCTTGTTTACGCGACTGATAAGCCGCCGCACGACTGGTTTTAGGGATCGTGGGCGTCAGTCCGTAAATCCCTTCGAAGATCAGAACGTCGCCAACATCCTCCAGTTCACGCAGCGACGCCCGGCAACTGAGGCTGGTCTCTTCAGATACAGGGCCGATGCTCCAGATTTCGACCACTTCATCCTGATTTTGCAAACCGGGCAGATACATTGACAGGCTGTGTTGTGCATAGGCCGAATAAGTTCCATTACGCATTTCACTGAGTGTGCGGCCTGCCGACAGCTTTTTCGCCTTTTTATTGGCAAACAGCAACGTTTCTGTGTCAGGGATAACCACCCACACCGGGGTATCAAGAATATCCAGGGCTTCCAGGTGATGTTTCAGCATCGTTACTCCCCGTATCGCACATGTTGCCAGGTTGCAACAGACATATCATCGCGGCAATGCAATTACTTTATTGCAACATACCTGAAAAATAAGGTGTTATGCAGGTTTTTTTTGTGACGACTCTGAACATTCCAGTGATAACGCAAACGTTTTTTGATGGAGCAGCGCTGAGATTTTTTCAACAGGTAAGGGACGGGCAAAAAGAAAACCCTGCATGTACGAACATCCCAGGTGAGTCAGTAGCGCATGTTGTTCCTGTGTTTCAATGCCTTCCGCCACTACATGCATATTCATGGAGTGAGCAATATCGATAATGGTCGAGACGATTTTGACATTACGGCTATTATCACGAATGTCCTTCACAAAACTTTTATCGATTTTCAGTTCTGTCGCGGGGAGTTTTTTCAGCATCAACATATTGGAATAACCGGTGCCAAAATCATCAATAGCCACGGTGATCCCCAGTTGCGAAAAACGGTTCAATAACTGCACGCTACGATCGATATTTTTAAGTGCCGTGTTTTCCGTCACTTCCAGTGTTAACTGCGCCGGGTCGATATGATAACGCGCCAGCGAGTCTGCAATCAGATCGTAAATGTCGTGCTGTTCAAACTGCGTGGGTGAGAGGTTGATTGCCAGCTTAAGCTGCGTGAACCCCTGATTGTTCCAGTGATGCAACTGACGACAGGCAGCATCAATGACCCAGTGGCCAACGGAAATAATTAACCCGGTTTTTTCCAGCAGCGGCAAAAACACGCCCGGCAGCAAAATCCCATGCTGCGGATGACGCCAGCGCAACAGCGCTTCGAAACCGCACAGTGTATGACCCGGGGCGGTGTATTGCGGTTGATACCATAGCTCAAACTGATTTCGTGATAGCGCTTGCGACAGATCCTGTAAAAAGAGAGGGGCTTCTGCGGTTTTTTGCGCCATAGCCGTGTGATAGACCGCCCACCCGTTGCGTCCTTCCTGCTTAACGCTGTACATCGCGGTGTCGGCCTTTAATTTCAGTTCGTGCGCTGTTTTACCGTGCTCGGGGAAGTAGCTTACGCCGGCGCTGAGCGAGACATTAATAACATGGCTCAGTTCATAGAAAGGATGCTGTATTGTCGTGACCATACGGCGTATCAACGTCTCAATCTCTGCTTCGCTGGTGTCAGGTACCAGCAACATGAATTCATCGCCGCCAAGACGCGCCAGCGACATTTTTTGACTCAGGCAAGCGGAAAGCCGTGTGGCAACGGCCACCAACAACCGATCGCCGATATGGTGTCCCCAGGCATCATTTACCAGTTTAAAACGATCCAGATCCATATAAATCAGGGCAAAGGTGGTCTGCTCGTCTTTTGCGCGGTTAAGGCAGTTCTCCAGCAGGAGATCGAGCTGAATACGGTTCGCCAGCCCGGTGAGTGCGTCGTAATACGCCTGTTTTTCCAGCTGTTGATTCAACTGGCGCAAGCTGTTGGTCAGGCGGGATGTGCGCAGCTGAGAGTCAATCATCGAGATAAATAGCATAATGCCGAAGATCACGAGCGTCGTGGTGGCAACCCACAGCGAGAGTCCCAGTTCGCCTACGCCCGCGCTCATCAGATGCAGTGCATTACTGCGCACAATGATCCCGGAGCCATCGCTACTGAATGTCGCGGCGCTCATGCCAGTGTAATGCACGACGCAAATCGACACACCCATAACAAACGCAGCGAAAACACGGTTAATAAAGACGCTGTGTGTATTCTGCCGCAGGCTGAATGCCAGCCACAATGCAGCGCCTGCACTGAAAAAAGCGATAACGATGGATAGCACGATGCGAGCGACATTCCAGTAAATTGTCACAAACCCCATCATGGCGGCCATACCGAGGTTGTGCATTGCCACAACGCCTGTGCTCAGAAGCAGTGTGGCGAGCAGCAGACGTTTTTTAGACAGGGGATTGTTACTTACGGCAATATTGATGGTCAGTGTCGCCGCCAGTAAAGCAACCAGGAAAGAGAGAATGGTTAACGGCAGGTCGTAATGCATCATCATAGGGATTTTCATTGCCAGCATCCCGACAAAATGCATTGACCAGATGCCCATGCCCAGCGTGGCACCGCCAGCAACACGCCAGAACATTGCTATCCACGGCTCAGATGACATGACTTTCCCGGCGCTATCCAATGCAACAAAAGAAGCAATGAATGCCACTAAAAAAGAGATGCCGATCAGAATGGGACCCCACGAAACATAGAGCATCATGCAATCCACACGGGCAAAAGTTGTTAGCTAATCCTGGCACTAATTTTAGCAGCTAACCTGATGAAATTAATGGTCGCGTTCGCTTTATTATTACATGTGCGAATTAAACCCACCTTGCAACTTACTTTATTAATCGACCTGATGGGCAATAACATTAAATAAAATGAAGCGTTTAAGCATTATTTAAATGCATTTAAACGTGCTGAACCGAAAAAATGAACTCCAGGGTGACGAATTCTATATGATATATTTCAGAGGCAGGGCGGGAATTTTTAGCGCAATTCAATGCATACTACTGGTTTCTGGCGCTGATTCAGGTTTATTGTGCTGGATTAGCCGAAATCATGACAATTAAAAGGTGAACATTTTGCTACGTCAATTTCACAGTGTCAAAGTGGAATCCGGATGCTATAAGGATCATAACCCCTCCTGGTGTTTTCGTTGGTGTCATTATGTTAAAGAATATTAGTGTAAGAACATTTATTATTTTATTCCTGATGACGACTTTCATAATTATTGAATTGTTAGTGATCGTTATCTCAAAAAATAGTGTTTTGTTTGCTGCAACCAGCGTCGTTTCACTGACATCCCTGGGGTTATTGTGGCTATATATGACATATTACCTGGTCACGCCAATTAATACCGTCAAAAAAAGTATTGAAGCGGTAACCGCCGGAAATCTTTCTATTGTTATTCCGGAATTCGGTAATAATTGCGCCGGGCGATTGATTCCCGGCATCAACAGTCTTGCCCGCAGCATTGCAGCACTGGTCAAAGAAATTCGTTCCTCTTCGGATGCTGCATTGGATCTGTCGGCGCAGTTGGCCACCCGCAGCGAAGAGCTTTCCGTGAAGACCGAGCAACAATCTGCGTCTCTGGTGCAAACGGCTTCCAGTATGGAGGAGATGGCTTCCAGTACCAAAAATAACGCCGACAATACCCGCCTGGCCAGTAGCCGGGCAAAAGAGGCGAGCGCAAGTGCCCTTAAAGGGGGGACGTTAATGGGCCAGGTGGCGCAGAATATGCAATCTATTACCGACTGCGCCGATCAGATGACAGAAATCATCTCCCTGATTGACGGTATTGCATTCCAGACCAATATCCTGGCGTTGAACGCAGCGGTCGAGGCCGCACGGGCTGGCGATCATGGCAAAGGTTTCTCGGTGGTGGCGGAGGAAGTACGCAATCTGGCACATCGCAGCGCTGAAGCCGCGAAAAACATCAAGACGCTGATCGCCGTAACGACCAACAACGTGACGCAAGGTGCTGCGGTTGTGGGCGAAGCAGAGAAGAATATGCATGACATCGTTTCCGGGGCCAGCGTGGTCAGCAAATTGATGGATGAGATAGCCGTTACCACTCTGCAACAAGAGAAAGGTATTTCACAAATTACGCTGGCGCTGGCTGAACTGGAACAGGTCACGCAGAGCAACGTGACCATGGTTGATGAGCTGGCAGGTTCTTCCGATGTCCTGAAACATCAGGTTGAAGAGTTACAGCACCGTACCGGCAAGTTCCGCCTGGAGGCGGGAGGGCGCGCAGTGGCGACACCTCCGGTGGAGAAACGGCTTGATCCGATACCGGCAGCTGTACCTGCGGTGGGTAATCAGGAACATTTCTGGCACTCGTTCTGAGAAGAGGTGTGCTGTCAGACAGGCCCGGGTAACCGGGCTTTTTTGTTTTGTGAAAAAATTTGTTAACAAATTCAGCGTGATGATTGCTTAACGTTTCCATACGGCTAGACTGACAAACAACACCATGTTGATTGTGGAGGCGCTGTGGAAGCCATAACAGGAACCGATGTAAAAGTGCCGGACGCCGTCTTTGCATGGCTACTGGACGGAAAAGGCGGTGTAAAACCGCTGGAAGATGATGATGTCATTACTCAGCGTACGCCGTGCTGGGTGCATCTCAATTATACGAATCCGGAGAGCGCCCAGTGGCTGGCATCGACGCCAGTGCTGCCGAACAGCGTGCGCAATGCGTTGTCGGGCGAAAGTATGCGGCCCAGAGTGAGCCGCATGGGGGAGGGGACGCTTATCACGCTGCGTTGCATCAATGGCAGCACCGATGAGCGACCAGACCAGCTGGTGGCCGTACGTTTATATATGGACGAGCGAATGATCGTCTCGACACGTCAACGCAAAGTCCTGGCGCTGGATGATGTTGTGAGTGAACTTGAGGAAGGTACCGGACCTGTTGACTGCGGCGGCTGGCTGGTTGACGTTTGCGATGCACTGACCGATCACGCCAGTGAGTTTATCGAGGCGCTGCATGACCGAATTATCGATCTTGAAGATAACCTGCTCGACCAGCAAATTCCGCCGCGCGGTATTCTGGCACTGTTACGCAAGCAGTTGATTGTGATGCGCCGTTATATGGCGCCGCAACGTGATGTTTTTGCCCGTCTCGCCAGTGAACGTTTGCCGTGGATGAACGACGATCAGCGCCAACGAATGAAGGATATTGCAGACCGGTTAGGCCGTGGGCTGGATGAAATCGATGCCTGCATTGCGCGTACGGGAGTCATGACCGATGAGATCACTCAGGTGATGCAGGAGTCGCTGGCGCGCAGAACCTATACCATGTCGTTAATGGCGATGGTTTTTTTGCCCAGCACGTTTTTGACCGGACTTTTTGGCGTAAACCTGGGGGGTATTCCCGGCGGTGGCTGGCACCTTGGCTTCTCCATATTCTGCCTGATGTTGGTCGTGTTGATCGGGGGTGTTACCTGGTGGTTGCGGCGCAGTAACTGGCTGTAAAATTTAACGTTTTTAACAAAAATTGAACATAAAAACGCCATGTAACTTGCGCCAGGTCAATATATGACATACCTGTTCAAGGCAATATTTATCTCGCAGGTGAATGCAACGTCAAGCGATGGGCGTTGCGCTCCATATTGTCTTACTTCCTTTTTTGAATTACTGCATAGCACAATTGATTCGTACGACGCCGACTTAATGAGTCGGCTTTTTTTTTGCCTCCGCGCCATGAGCTTCTACCTTTAAGGTGTTACCTGTCCTTTATGGAGGTCAATATGTCGCATCTTACCTTAACGCATCCCGCGAACTCTTTACCCACCGATCCGATCCCGGTCGACCCGGTACCGGTTCCCGATCCGATCCCGCGTCCGCAGCCGTTGCCAGACCCGCCGCCGGATGAAGAACCGATTAAGTTGTCGCGTTAACCGGGTAGATCTGAGAGGATACGCGCCTGCTGAACGTAAGCCTTTTACCACGAGAATATACTGTGACCGCTTTTTCAACGTTGAATACCTTGCCCGCAGCCCAGATCGCTAACCTTAACGAACTGGGCTATCTCACCATGACACCGGTACAGGCCGCCGCGCTGCCAGCCATTCTCGCCGGAAAAGATGTGCGCGTGCAGGCAAAAACCGGGAGCGGTAAAACAGCGGCGTTCGGCCTGGGCCTGTTGCAGCATATTGACGCCAGCCGCTTTCAGACGCAGTCACTGATCCTTTGTCCGACGCGCGAACTGGCCGATCAGGTTGCCAGCGAATTGCGTCGTCTGGCGCGATTCATGCCGAATATTAAAGTGCTGACACTGTGCGGCGGGCAGCCATTTGGCGCACAGCGTGATTCGTTGCAGCATGCGCCGCACATTATTGTCGCCACACCCGGTCGTCTGCTGGATCACCTGCAAAAAAACACCGTGTCGCTGGATAACCTGCAAACGCTGGTGATGGATGAAGCTGATCGGATGCTGGATATGGGATTCAGCGACGCCATTGATGAAGTGATCCGCTTTGCGCCGGTCACACGTCAAACCCTGTTGTTTTCCGCTACCTGGCCAGAAGCGATAGCGGCAATCAGCGGTCGGGTACAGCGCAATCCTGAGACAATCGAAATCGACACTGTCGATGCGTTGCCTGCGGTTGAACAACAATTCTTTGAGGTCTCTCGTCACGGCAAAATTAGCCTGCTGCAAAAACTGCTCAGCGAGCATCAGCCCGCATCCTGTGTGGTGTTCTGCAACACCCGGAAAGATTGCCAGGAGGTGTGTGATGCGCTGAATGACGCAGGGCAGGATGCGCTGGCTCTGCATGGCGATCTGGAACAGCGCGACCGCGACCAGACGCTGGTGCGTTTTGCCAATGGCAGCGCTCGCGTGCTGGTCGCCACCGATGTGGCGGCGCGGGGCCTGGACATTAAATCGCTTGAGCTGGTGGTCAACTATGAGCTGGCATGGGATCCGGAAGTCCACGTTCACCGCATTGGTCGTACTGCGCGTGCGGGAAACAGCGGTCTTGCCATCAGCTTGTGCGCGCCGGAAGAGGCGCAGCGCGCGAACATTCTCAGCGAAATGCTGCAACTGAAGCTGAACTGGCTTACTGCTCCGTCAAATGTCAGGATCGCCCCGCTTGAAGCGGAAATGGCGACGCTGTGCATTGACGGCGGTAAAAAGGCCAAAATGCGTCCGGGGGATGTGCTCGGTGCACTGACCGGAGATATGGGGTTAAACGGCGAGGATATCGGTAAAATCACCGTCCATCCGGCTCACGTTTACGTCGCAGTACGCCAGAGCGTGGCGCACCAGGCATGGAAACAGTTGCAGAACGGGAAAATCAAAGGCAAGGCCTGCCGTGTGCGGTTACTGAAGTAAATCGGAAAGCCTCTCTGACTCACACATCAGAGAGGCCAGAGGATCACTTCACCTCAATAACGTTAAGTCGCAGCTCGTCCAGTTGCGCGTCGTCATCTTCCGGCTGCCAGCCTGCGGGCTGCAACGGGATCTCTTCGCGATCGAACGCCAGGTCGCCGCCGTTGACCACCTCAGAGTCGTGGTTGATACCTTTAAAGTCGAACAGATTAATGTCGCTCAGGTGCGACGGCACCACGTTCTGCATCGCGCTGAACATGGTTTCAATCCGGCCTGGGTAGCGTTTATCCCAGTCGCGCAGCATATCGGCAATCACCTGACGCTGCAGGTTCGGCTGCGAACCGCACAGGTTACAAGGAATGATCGGGAACCCTTTGGCCTGCGAGAAACGCTCAATGTCTTTTTCGCGGCAGTAAGCCAGCGGGCGGATCACGATATGTTTGCCGTCATCACTCATCAATTTAGGCGGCATGCCTTTCATTTTGCCGCCATAGAACATATTCAAAAACAGCGTTTGCAGGATATCGTCACGGTGATGTCCCAGCGCGATTTTGGTCGCGCCGAGTTCCGTCGCGGTGCGATACAGAATACCCCGACGCAAACGGGAGCAGAGAGAGCAGGTGGTTTTCCCCTCGGGGATCTTCTCTTTAACGATACCATAGGTGTTTTCTTCGACGATCTTGTACTCAACACCCAGCGTGTCCAGATATTGCGGCAGAATATGTTCCGGAAAACCAGGTTGCTTCTGGTCGAGGTTCACCGCCACCAGCGAGAAGTTGACCGGCGCGCTCTGTTGCAGATTGCGCAGGATTTCCAGCATGGTGTAGCTGTCTTTACCGCCGGAAAGACAGACCATGATGCGATCGCCTTCTTCAATCATATTGAAGTCAGCAATGGCTTCGCCCACGTTACGACGCAGACGTTTCTGCAATTTATTCAGGTTGTATTGTTCTTTTTTGTTAATTTCTTGATTTTGCGACATGAAAAAGGCTCAATTCCGGTTTTTAGCGCCAGCCGGTACGGCACCGCTGACAGACATACGCTATTAGGGCAGGATTGTAGCAATGATTTGCGCCGGAGGCAGACTTTTATCACACTGTGGGAAAGAAGGCGGGGTGGAGCCCGCGTGATAGTCTGGCTGCTCCTTTTTCAGGCGAGTTTCTTTTCCGGAAATTTGCCCTTAACCACGCCATCATAAAAGCGACCTTTGGACACCACCGTTAAAAACACCGAGAAAATACGTTCCGGTACGTCGCGATACTGGTAAATGCTGTTGTCATGAAAACGAATTTCGAGGATGCGGTTCAGGCTGTCATAACCTACAGAAGCGATTCGTGACGATGTAACGGAATGATGATGCATAAACGTCGCTCCTTGCAGGTGGCATGAATGCTGATTATTAGTCAGCATTCATGCCGCTGTCATGTGAAATCCGTGCGTTAAAAAAGCCACCGGCGTTAACCGGTGGCTTTTTACACACTGGCGGTTACTCCGCCTGATTTTTCTCCGCTTTTCCGGCCAGTTGCGCCAGGAAGTCATAGCGTTTTTGCAGATCAACCGCGGCATCTTTCCACAACTGCTCCGCCACGTCCGGCTGTTGTGCGTTCAGGCGACGGAAGCGCTGTTCATTCAGCAGCGTCTCCGCCAGTGCGTCAGATGGCGGGCGGGAATCTAACGCCAGCGGAATTTTACCTTCCTCTTCACGGCGCGGATCGTAGCGGTACAGTGGCCAGAAGCCGGTGGCAGTAAGCTGGCGCATCTGATCATGGCTCAGTGCCAAATCATATCCATGCTCTTCACAAGGGCTGTACGCGATGATGAGCGACGGGCCTGGGTACGCTTCTGCTTCCTGAATGGCTTTCACCGTCTGGTTTAGCTGTGCGCCGAGCGAAATCTGCGCGACATAGACATGGCCGTACATCATCATGCTGACGCCAAGATCTTTCCGCGCTTTACGTTTCCCGTGCTCGCCAAACTTGGTTACCGCACCCAGCGGCGTGGCTTTGGAGGCCTGACCGCCGGTATTGGAGTAACACTGGGTATCCAGCACCAGAATATTGACGTTTTCGGTCAGGCTCATTACATGATCCAGACCGCCAAAACCGATGTCATAGGCCCAGCCATCGCCACCGATAAGCCAAATCGATTTCTCAACCAGCGCATCGGCATCCCTGAGCAATTGCTCTGCGCCAGCGACATTCGCCAGTATTGTGCGTAATTGCGCAACTTGCTCGCGTCTGACCTCCGGTGTGGCATCCGCATGCAGCGCCTCATTCAGCTCCGCCGGAAGGGCATCAGCGAACTGATCGACCAGTCGCATAACACGCTGGCGATGCTGATCGACACTAAGGCGGAAACCCAATCCGAACTCGGCATTGTCTTCAAACAGCGAGTTAGCCCATGCCGGGCCGCGGCCATTGGCATCGGTGGTATAAGGCGTGGAAGGCAGGTTACCGCCATAAATCGACGAACAGCCGGTGGCATTGGCGATCATCATCCGGTCGCCATACAGCTGCGTCAGCAGCTTGATATACGGTGTTTCACCGCAGCCAGAACAGGCACCGGAGTATTCAAACAGCGGCGTAATCAGCTGCGAGGTACGGATATCGATGCGCTCCAGTGTGTTGCGATCGATTTCCGGCAAGTTGAGGAAGAAATCATAATTTACTTTCTCTTCTTCAACATGCTCAAGGCGCGACATCATATTGATGGCCTTGATATCCGGGTTCTGGCGATCTTTCGCCGGGCACACTTCAACGCACAGGTTACAGCCAGTGCAATCTTCCGGCGCCACCTGCAAGACGTATTTCTGCCCACGCATATCGCGGGATTTCACGTCCAATGCATGCAGGCTATCGGGTGCATTTTCCATTGCTTGCGGTGACACCACTTTGGCTCGAATGGCCGAGTGCGGACAGGCGGCGACGCAGTGGTTGCACTGGGTGCAGAGATCCTCTTTCCAGATGGGGATCTCTTCGGCGATATTGCGTTTTTCCCAGCGGGTCGTGCCCACCGGCCAGGTGCCGTCCGGCGGCAGAGCGGAGACCGGCAACGCATCGCCAAGACCGGCCAGCATGGCGGCGGTCACGGTTTTCACAAAGTCTGGCGCAGCATCAGAAACCACCGGTGGACGATGTGCGCTGGTCGGGTCGACGGCTTGCAGCGGAACGTTGAACAACGACTCGCGCGCCAGCGCTAACGCCTGCCAGTTACGCTCCACCAGTTCCTGGCCTTTACTGCTGTAGCTTTTGGCAATGGCCCCTTGCAGTTCCGCCAGCGCGCTATCACCCGGCAACACATGGGTCAGATGGAAGAACGCCATTTGCATTACGGTGTTGATACGCGCCGCCAGACCGCACTCGCGGGCAATTTTTGCCGCATTAATGACATAGAAGCGAGCATTTTTCTGATTCAGCACCGCCTGGACTTCCTGCGGCAGGCGCGCCCATACTTCGTCTGCACTGTAAGGTGTATTCAGCAGGAAGATGCCGCCTGGTTTCAGGCGTTCGGCCATCAGGTACTTATCAATAAACTGTAACTGATGACAACCGACAAAATCCGCCTGTGACACAAGGTAGGCGGAATTGATGGGTTGCTCGCTGACGCGCAAATGCGAGACCGTCAGTCCGCCAGCCTTTTTCGAGTCGTAGACAAAGTAACCCTGGGCATACCACGGCGTGGCGTTGCCAATAATCTTAATATTGTTTTTGGTGGCCGAGACGCTGCCATCGCTGCCCAGCCCGTAAAACAGGGCTTCCAGTTTGGCGCGTGAGGGAAGGGTGTTCTCCGGCAGCGGCAGCGACAGGTTTGTTACATCATCATAAATACCGACAGTGAAGCGGGCTTTGGGTTTGGCGGCGCGCAGTTCGTTGAACACGGCCAGTACGCATTCCGGGCCAAACTCTTTCGACGACAAACCATAGCGACCGCCAATCACGCGCGGCAGCGTTTCGCGCTCGCCATTATTAAAGGCTTCCGCCAGGGCGGTCATCACATCGAGGTACAACGGCTCCGCCTGCGCACCGGGTTCTTTGGTGCGATCGAGCACGGCAAGGGTTCGCACGCTTTCCGGCAGGACAGCGAGCAAATGCGCGGCGCTGAACGGGCGATAAAGGCGCACTTTCAGTACGCCGACTTTTTCGCCGCGCGTCAGCAGTTCATCCACCACTTCTTCGCAGGTGCCAATAGCGGAACCCATCAGTACCATTACGCGATCGGCCTGTGGATGTCCGTAATATTCAAACGGCTGATACTGGCGGCCCGTGGCAGCAGCGAAATCGTTCATCGCCTGTTCAACATGTGCATAAACCGCGTTGTACCACGGGTTGGTGGCTTCTCTGGACTGGAAGTACGTGTCCGGATTTGCCGAGGTTCCGCGGATCACCGGATGTTCCGGATTCAGCGCACGTGCGCGGTGTGCATCGATTTCCTGCTGCGGCAGCAAACTGCGGATCGTGTCATCCGACAGCGGCATGATCTTATTGATTTCGTGTGAAGTACGGAAACCATCAAAGAAATGAATAAAAGGGACGCGACTTTTGAGGGTCGCCATGTGCGATATCAGCGCGAAATCCTGTGCTTCTTGTACGCTACTGGCAGCCAGCATGGCGCAGCCGGTCTGGCGGACGGCCATGACATCCGAATGATCGCCAAAAATAGACAATGCATGTGTAGCAACAGTGCGCGCGGCGACATGCAGCACAAACGGCGTCAGTTGCCCGGCCAGCTTATACAATGTGGGGATCATCAGCAGTAAGCCCTGCGATGACGTAAACGATGTGGAGAGCGCGCCGGTCTGCAATGCCCCGTGCACGGCGGCAATAGCACCTGCCTCAGACTGCATCTCCACCACCCGGGGCGTGTCCCCCCAGACGTTTTTCAGACCGTTACCCGCCCAGGCATCCGCCTGTTCAGCCATGGTTGAGCTGGGGGTAATGGGATAAATGGCGATAACTTCACTGGTGCGAAACGCAACGGAGGCGACCGCGCCATTACCGTCAATCGTGATCATAGACGATCCTTACATTGCTAAAATAAAAGGGACGCGTATAACAGCGACGAGTCCTGTAATTATTCCTCTATTTTAGCAAACCGCCTGCCGCGCAATTTTCGCTTTTGTGTCCTCAGACATAACGCTAATCAATGAATTGTTCTATTTACCGGCGTTGCAGTGTCAATAAATCGCAAAAAATGTACTCAGGTCGCATAAATACGCATTTCAGCTCTCGACGTATTGCGCTGCGCTGCCTATCATGCATGGGTTTCGCGTTAATAAGAGCCAATTCCATTTGGGCAAGGGGAAGAGAAATGCGTGCTGCGTTTTGGGTAGGATGTGCCGCGTTATTGTTGTCGGCGTGCAGTAGTAATGAACCTGTTCAACAAGCCACTGCCGCGCATGTTGCGCCGGGGCTTAAAGCTGCGATGTCGAGCGGTGGACAGGCGAATTGCGCAATGGTTGGCGGTGCATTATCTGCAGCACGTCAGCTCGACGGCACGATGGTTGGCATGTGCGCATTACCCAATGGCAAACGTTGTAGCGAACAGGCGCTTGCCACCGGGAGCTGCGGCAGCTACTAAGCTTTGTTCGCGCGCTTGTAGACCAGAGACTGATTGGCGGTCGCCAGCGTCAGTTGATTGTTGGTGAGATCTACCTGCACACCGTTGCTGAGAAGCTCATTGATGGTGTGATCCAGTTCGTTGCGCTGCGGCTCTGCACACAACATCATGGTCATACCCATATGCTTAACGGTCAGTTCGCCGCCGGAGAGTTTCCCCTGGCCGGTAAAGCCGTTGCACATTTTGCCGGAAACACGTAAGTCCTTATCAAAACTGATTTCCGGCAGTTGCCCGGTTAACTGCACCGGTTGGCCGTTAACGGTTTCCAGCACAAATCGCTGGTTCGCCAGTTGCTCTGGTTTCAGGGTATCGCTGCGTGAACTGACGCAGCCAGAAAGCACCGCGCTCAGTGCCACTAAGGTCATGATCTTTTTCATCTCGTCCTCTAAGGGCTTTTCCATCAAAACGCGGCAGTGTATCAGGCCGCGTTGGTGTGTCATCGGGGATTTTCTTAAAGCCGCCCCCGTACTGAGGGGCGCGGCAATCAGACCAGTGCGTTCGGGCAGGTTTCGCCGTCACGTAACTGGCGCAGGTTTTCCAGCGTCGTTTCGGAAATGCTGATCAGCGCTTCGGCGGTAAGGAATGCCTGATGGCCGGTAAACAGCACGTTATGGCACGCCGACAGACGACGGAAAACGTCGTCCTGAATCACATCATTAGACTTATCTTCAAAGAACAGATCGCGCTCGTTTTCATACACGTCCATTCCCAGCGCGCCGATTTTCTGCGTTTTCAGTGCATCAATCGCCGCCTGCGAGTCAATCAAGCCGCCGCGGCTGGTGTTGATGATCATTACGCCATCTTTCATCTGCGCAAAGGCGGCGCGGTTAAGCAGATGGAAGTTTTCCGGCGTTAGCGGGCAGTGTAGGGAGATCACGTCCGCCTGGGAGAACAGGGTTTCCAGGTCGACATACTCGACGCCAAGCTCCAGCGCGGCTTCACTCGGGTACGGATCAAACGCCAGCAGCCGCATACCAAACCCTTTCAGAATGCGTAATGCGGCAACGCCGATCTTGCCCGTGCCGATCACGCCAGCGGTTTTGCCGTACATGGTAAAACCGGTCAGACCTTCAAGAGAGAAGTTAGCATCACGTGTGCGCTGATAGGCACGGTGAATACGGCGGTTCAGCGCCATCATCATGCCAATGGCATGTTCTGCAACGGCTTCCGGCGAGTAGGCGGGGACACGCACTACCCGGAGGCCCAGTTCTTTGGCTGCCTCTAAATCGACATTATTAAAACCGGCGCAGCGCAGAGCGATAAACTTCACGCCGTGTTTCTTCAACTCTTCTAACACCGGACGGCTACCGTCATCGTTAACGAATATACAGACGCCATCGCTGCCGTTGGCCGTTTTCGCCGTCCTCTCGGTTAACAGAAAGTCGAAAAATTCAAGCTCGTAGCCATAATCTTTGTTAACATGCTGCAAATACTTTTTATCGTATTGCTTTGTGCTATATACCGCGAGTTTCATAAGACTTTCTCCAATGGTTTACTACCCTTATTATCACGTTTTAAAATTATTATGTAAACATTCAAATTTAATTGATAATGCCAGGTAGGGTTAATGTGCCTGAATTCAGTATAACGGCTGAACCGGGGTCATCCTTAACGGAGATGTCTGAGTGAACTGCGCGCGCCCCAGCAGATGAAAAATGCAATAAACACGCTGATAAGCCAGGGGATTTTCGAACCGTGGAAGTCCTGTTCACCGACATAACTGCCCAGACTGAAACAGGTAAAAACCGTGGCTCCGGCAAACCAACCACGAATCAGTGACGCTTTGGTAAACATAATCAATATCCATAAATAAATGAAACGTCGGCACTATCTGCTTGCGCTACTGAAAATGCAACAGTCAGCGTATTATTAAAGCAGACCGCTGCTTCAAAGGCCTGGCCAGACGTGCCACAATAACGGGCAGAATCGGCTTAATCATAGACAACATCAGGATATTCCCTGCCCATGAAGGGTAAATACAAAGCCGCCATCGCACTGGTTTTATTGTTCATACTGCTGCCGTTAACGCTGCTGCTGACCCTTGCGTACTGGGTGCCGACACTTGCCGGTATCTGGCTACCCTCAGGGACGCGCATCGCGATGGAAACCAGCCCGCGACTGACCCGCCATGCCCTGAAAATCCCTGATTTGCGCTATCTGGTTGGTGACTGCCAGCTTGCACAGATAAAAAATGCGGAGCTTACGCACCCCAGTCGCTGGCAACTCCACATTGCTTCGCTGGACATTGACAGCGCCTGTCTGAACGCACTGCCGGACTCTGAATCCTCTTCCGCACCCCGCACCCTCGCGCAGTGGCAATCGATGCTGCCTTATACCTGGCTGACTGTTGATCGCGTGACGCTGAGCCCGTGGCAGACGTGGCAAGGTAAGTTACAACTCGCTCTGACGCCCGCACTCCAGACGCTGAACTACACCGGGGATCGTGTGGAGGTCAGCGCACGCTTGCGTGGCCAGGCACTGACGGTGAAACGGCTGGCCGTGCGGTTGTTTGACGATCAACCCCCGTTGACGCTCGGCGGCGAGTTTACGCTGCCTGAGATCCCGCAGGGGGTGCCGGTCAATGGCCATATACAGAGCACGTTAACGCTGCCACAGCAGCCAGGGCTGGTGGATACCGATCTGGAGTGGCGAAATAATGAAGGGCAACTGGTGGTGATGGCGCGTGACGGCGGTGATCCGCTGCTGGATCTGCCCTGGCAATTGACCCGCCAGCAACTCACCATTAGCGATGGGCGATGGAACTGGCCCTATGAAGGGTTTCCGCTCAGCGGTCGTGTAGGTTTGAAGATCGAAAACTGGCAACAGGGGCTGGAGAATGCCCTGTTCAGCGGCAGGCTGAACGTACTCACGCAAGGCGATGCGGGCAAAGGCAATGCCGTTCTGACCATCGGGCCGGGCCGGTTGAGCATGGACAACAGCGAGATGCCGTTGCAATTAACCGGGGAGGCAAAGCAGGGCGATCTGGTGTTTTATGCGGTACTGCCCGCCCGGTTGAGCGGTGCGCTTGATGACCCACAGCTGGCGTTCACCCCTGGTGCACTGCTGCGCTCGCGCGGGCGCGTTATTGACTCACTGAATATTGATGAAGTGCGCTGGCCGCTCGCGGGCGTAAAGCTGACACAGCGGGGTATTGACGGGCGTTTACAGGCCATCTTACGCGCCCACGAAAATGCGATGGGCGACTTCCGGCTGCACCTGGACGGTCAGGCGAGGGATTTCTTACCAGATGACGGTCTTTGGCGCTGGCGCTACTGGGGTGATGGGCATTTTACGCCAATGAATGCACGCTGGGATGTCACCGGGCACGGCGAGTGGAAGGATAACGCCATTACCCTGACCGCTCTGTCGACCGGTTTTGACCAGTTGCAATATGGGGGCATGCGCATGACCACGCCAAGACTGGTGCTGGATGCGCCTGTTCGCTGGATCCGTGATGCCGAAAACCCACAATTTGATGGCGCGCTGACGCTGGATGCCGGGCAAACCACCTTTAGCGGCGGTAGCGTGTTACCGCCGTCAACGTTGAAGTTCCGCGTTGAAGGTACCGAGCCGACGCTGTTCCAGTTCAAAGGTGATCTTCGCGCCGATACCATCGGTCCGGTGCAGGTTAATGGACGCTGGGATGGCGAACGTCTGCGCGGGCAGGCGTGGTGGCCTCGTCAGTCATTGACGGTGTTTCAACCGTTGATCCCCCCAGACTGGAAAATGAAATTGCTTGATGGCGCTTTGAATGCGCAGGTGGCGTTCTCCGCCGCTGCTGGCCAGGGATTTGCTGCGGGCGGCCATGGTGTACTGAAAAGCGGCAGTGTATGGACGCCGGATAATGAGATACGCGGTGTCGATTTCGTGCTGCCGTTTCGCTATCGCGACGCGACCTGGCAATTAGGCACACGCCGCCCGGTGTCGCTGCGTATCGGCGAAATTGTTAACCAGGTGACAGCGAAAAATTTCACTGCGGATTTGCAGGGCGCCTGGCCGTGGAGCGAAGAAAACCCGCTGATCTTAAGTGATGTCAGTGTCGATGCCCTCGGTGGCAAAATCACCATGCAGCAGTTGCGGATGCCGCAGCATGATCCAGCGCTGTTGCGCCTTAACCATATCTCCTCCAGTGAACTGATAAGCGCAGTGAATCCGAAACAGTTTGCTCTCTCCGGGCCGTTCGACGGCGCGCTGCCGTTGTGGCTTGATAATCCGCAGTGGATTATCAAAGATGGCTGGTTGCATAATCCCGGTCCGATGACGCTGCGTATTGATAAAGACACGGCCGATGCGGTGGTCAATGACAATATGGCGGCGGGTGCGGCCATTAACTGGCTGCGTTATATGGAAATTTCCCGGTCGTGGACCAGGATAAACCTCGACAACCTGGGCGTGTTAACCATGCAGGCCACCCTTGGTGGCACCGGTTTTGTCGAAGGGAAGAGCAGTACGGTAAATTTGAACTATACCCATGAAGAGAACGTCTTCACCTTATGGCGTAGTTTACGTTTTGGCGACAATTTGCAGTCATGGCTTGAGCAAAATGCGGCGCTGCCTGAAGCCCGTTGCGCGAAGGGCGAAGTGTGTGAGGAAAGAAAATGAAAACCCTGATAGCCGTGCCGGGCGTTCTGCTGGCGATGCTGCTTTCTGGCTGTACGCCGCGCATAGAAGTCGCGGCACCGAAAGAGCCAATCACCATCAATATGAATGTGAAGATCGAACATGAAATCCACATCAAAGTGGATAAAGACGTTGAAACCCTGCTGAAATCACGCAGCGATCTGTTCTGAGGCCATGATGAAAAAAAGAGTCGTAATGGCATTACTGGCGATGAGCTTGCTCAGTACAACCGCACAGGCGCTGACCCTTGAGGAAGCCCGCATACAGGGGCGGGTGGGTGAAACGCTTACTGGCTATGTGGCGGCCATCAGCAAAGATAAAGAGACGCTGGCGCTGGTTGACCGGATCAACAAAGCGCGAACGGAAAGCTACCAGCAACTGGCGGATCGCAACAACATTCCGGTCGATGATGTGGCAAAAATGGCCGGGCAGAAACTGGTTGAGCGTGCCAAACCCGGTGATTATGTCCAGGGCATTAACGGTAAATGGTTGAAGAAGTAGCCAGAAGTATCGACCCTATAATGCACCGTTATTGACGTGTACCCTGCGCTGGCGTGGAACAGTGCGCTTTGCGCAGTCGCCGCAGTTTGATGCCATACTGGAAAGCATTCGCGCGGTAGCGAAAGCGTCGATGGCGTGGGAGATGGAATGTCGGGGAGATCCCTCCCACCGGGGGGTGAGAGGGAGAAATATCAGGCGGCGACGAGGCTGTCGATCGCTGCTTTCGCATCGTTTTGCGCTTTGGTCGCCACTTCCGGACCGTAAGCAATACCTTCGGCGAACACAAAGTTCACGTCGGTGATGCCGATAAAGCCGAGGAACAGTTTCAGGTACGGTGCGACGAGGTCAGACGGAGTATCTTTGTGGATACCGCCGCGGCTGGAAACTACCACCACGCGTTTGCCTTTCACCAGACCTTCCGGACCCTGCTCGGTGTAGCGGAACGTCACGCCAGCACGGGCGACCAGGTCAAAATAGTTTTTCAACTGCGTTGGGATGTTGAAGTTATACATCGGCGCGTTGATAACGATCACGTCATGAGCTTGCAGTTCGGCGATCAGCTCGTCGGACAGCGCCAGCGCTTCCTGCTGACGCGGCGTCAGCGGCGCATCGCTCGGGCGCAGCGCGCCAACCAGTTCGCCATCCAGCACCGGGATTGGGTTCGCGGCCAGGTCGCGAACGGTAATCTGATCGGCAGCATGTTTTTCGCGCCACTGTTCAACGAAATAATCTGCCAACTGACCTGACTGTGAGTACCCTGCCAGAATACTGGATTTCAGAACTAATACTTTGCTCATTGGGTGTTTCCTTTGTTGTATTGATGTGGGTTGCCCCGTTTCTTCGTGACACTCTATGCACAATTCGCCCGTGTGAATAGCGCAATATATCGATTCCTATGTTCAAATTTCTTGAACAAGAAAAGGCATGCCGCGATGTGGTATTCTATCGCGACTAAAATCTTAAGATGTTTACCGGCAGTGCTCTGCCCAATAACGCCATGACAGAACAAAATAAAGTAACGATTACCGATCTCCACCATCAACTCGATACGCTGATGCTGCGTGACAGGCAGCGCTTCGCCCGTCGGCTCCAGGGCAGTAAGAAAGTTAAAAATCCTGAATCTCAGCAAGCGCTGTTCCGCCAGATAGCCGGGGAGATGGCCGAGGCGGCAGGGAAAGTCCTGCTGCGCGAAGCAGCGCGCCCGGTCATTGATTATCCGGACAATTTACCGGTCAGCCAGAAGAAGCAGACCATCCTTGAAGCGGTACGTGACAACCAGGTGGTGATTGTCGCCGGGGAAACCGGTTCCGGTAAGACCACGCAGTTGCCGAAAATTTGTATGGAGCTGGGGCGCGGAATTAAGGGGCTGATTGGCCATACGCAGCCGCGCCGTCTGGCGGCGCGCACCGTAGCAAACCGTATTGCCGAAGAGCTGAAAACCGAGCCGGGCGGTTGCATCGGTTATAAAGTGCGCTTTAGCGATCACGTCAGCGATAACACCCTGGTCAAGCTGATGACGGACGGGATTTTGCTGGCAGAAATCCAGCAGGATCGCCTGCTGATGCAGTACGACACCATCATTATTGATGAAGCGCACGAACGCAGCCTGAATATCGACTTCCTGCTGGGTTACCTGCGTGAACTGTTGCCACGCCGTCCCGACCTGAAAGTGATCATCACGTCGGCGACCATCGATCCGGAGCGCTTTTCACGCCATTTCAATAATGCGCCCATCATTGAAGTGTCCGGTCGCACTTATCCGGTCGAAGTCCGTTACCGCCCGATTGTCGAAGACGCGGACGACACGGAACGCGATCAGTTACAGGCGATTTTCGACGCTGTAGATGAATTGGGGCGCGAAAGCGCGGGCGACATTCTGATTTTCATGAGCGGTGAGCGTGAAATCCGCGATACCGCCGATGCACTCAGTAAGCGTGATTTGCGCCATACGGAAATCCTGCCGCTCTATGCGCGGTTGTCCAACAGCGAACAGAACCGGGTATTCCAGCCGCACAGTGGTCGACGCATTGTGCTGGCAACCAACGTGGCGGAAACATCGCTCACCGTACCGGGCATTAAATATGTGATCGATCCCGGAACGGCGCGTATCAGTCGTTACAGCTACCGAACGAAAGTGCAGCGTCTGCCCATCGAGCCGGTGTCACAGGCCTCTGCCAATCAGCGTAAAGGTCGTTGCGGCCGTGTATCGGAAGGGATCTGTATTCGTCTCTATTCCGAAGATGATTTCCTGTCGCGCCCGGCATTTACCGACCCGGAAATTTTGCGCACTAACCTTGCTTCGGTCATTTTGCAGATGACCGCGCTGGGGCTGGGCGACATTGCCGCCTTCCCGTTCGTGGAAGCGCCGGACAAACGCAATATCCAGGATGGGGTTCGTCTGCTGGAAGAGCTGGGTGCCATCACCACTGATGAGCAGCAGCTGGCCTATAAACTGACGCCGATGGGGCGCCAGTTGTCGCAGTTGCCGGTGGATCCGCGTCTGGCGCGTATGGTGCTGGAGGCGCAAAAACACGGTTGCGTGCGTGAAGCAATGATCATTACCTCTGCGCTGTCGATTCAGGATCCGCGAGAGCGTCCGCTGGATAAAAAGCAGGCGTCAGATGAGAAACACCAGCGCTTCCACGATAAAGAGTCCGATTTCCTCGCATTTGTGAATTTGTGGAACTACCTCGGCGAGCAGCAAAAAGCGCTCTCTTCGAATCAGTTCCGCCGCCAGTGCCGGGTTGATTATCTTAACTACCTGCGCGTGCGCGAATGGCAGGATATCTACACCCAACTACGTCAGGTGGTGAAAGAGCTGGGAATACCGGTGAACAGCGAACCGGCGGAGTACCGTGAAATCCATATCGCCTTGTTGACTGGTTTGTTGTCGCACATTGGTATGAAAGATGCCGACAAGCAGGAGTTCACCGGTGCGCGTAACGCGCGTTTTTCTATCTTCCCGGGCTCCGGATTATTCAAAAAGCCGCCAAAATGGACGATGGTCGCAGAGCTGGTGGAAACCAGTCGTCTGTGGGGGCGCATTGCCGCGCGTATCGATCCGGAGTGGGTTGAACCGGTGGCGCAGCATCTTATCAAGCGTGCCTACAGTGAACCGCACTGGGAGCGGGCGCAGGGCGCCGTGATGGCCACGGAGAAAGTGACTGTCTACGGTTTGCCCATTGTTGCTGCGCGCAAGATCAACTACAGCCAGATCGATGCGGCGCTGTGCCGCGAGTTGTTTATCCGCCACGCGCTGGTTGAAGGCGACTGGCAAACCCGCCATGCGTTCTTCCGCGACAATCTGAAACTGCGTGCGGAAGTGGAGGAGCTGGAGCACAAATCCCGCCGCCGTGACATTCTGGTGGACGACGAAACGCTGTTTGAGTTTTACGATCAGCGCATCAGCCATGAGGTGATTTCCGCCCGTCATTTTGACAGTTGGTGGAAAAAAGCCAGCCGTGAGACGCCGGACCTGCTCAACTTTGAGAAGAGCATGCTGATCAAAGAAGGCGCGGAGAGCGTCAGCAAGCTGGATTACCCCAACTTCTGGCATCAGGGTAACCTGAAACTGCGCCTCAGCTACCAGTTTGAACCGGGTGCGGACGCCGACGGCGTGACGGTGCATATTCCCTTGCCGCTGCTTAACCAGGTGGAAGAGAGCGGGTTTGAATGGCAGATCCCCGGCTTGCGTCGTGAACTGGTCATTGCGCTGATCAAATCATTACCGAAGCCGACGCGGCGAAATTTTGTGCCGGCACCCAACTACGCCGAGGCGTTTCTCGGACGGGTTACGCCGCTGGAACTGCCGTTGCTGGATGCCCTGGAACGTGAACTACGCCGCATGACCGGCGTTACCGTTGATCGCGACGACTGGCATTGGGATCAGGTGCCTGAGCACCTGAAAATCACATTCCGTGTGGTGGATGACAAAAACAAAAAGCTGCTTGAAGGGCGTTCGCTGGCTGAACTGAAAGAGAGCCTGAAAGGCAAAGTGCAGGAGACGCTCTCCGCCGTTGCCGATGACGGTATCGAACAGAGCGGGCTGCATATCTGGAGCTTTGGCACGCTGGCGGAAAGCTACGAGCAGAAGCGCGGCAACTATAAGGTCAAAGCCTGGCCCGCGCTGGTGGATGAACGCGACAGTGTGGCCATCAAGTTGTTTGATAACCCGCAGGAGCAGCAACAGGCGATGTGGCGCGGTATCCGCCGTTTGCTGCTGCTGAACATTCCTTCACCCATTAAGTATCTGCACGAAAAACTGCCCAATAAAGCCAAACTGGGGCTCTACTTTAACCCGTACGGCAAAGTACTGGATCTGATTGATGACTGTATTTCCTGCGGCGTAGATAAGTTGATTGATGATGCGGGCGGCCCGGTGTGGACGGAGGAGAACTTCGCAGCGCTGCACGAGAAAGTTCGCGCAGAGCTGAATGACACCGTGGTGGAGATCGCTAAACAGGTCGAGCAGATCCTGACGACGGTTTTTAACATCAATAAGCGGCTGAAAGGGCGCGTGGACATGACGATGGCGCTGGGGCTGTCTGACATCAAAGCGCAGATGAGCGGGCTGGTGTACCGCGGATTTGTCACCGGGAATGGTTTCCGCCGCCTGGGTGATACGCTGCGTTATTTGCAGGCTATTGAGAAACGCCTGGAGAAACTGGCGGTTGATCCGCACCGCGATCGTGCGCAGATGTTGAAAGTCGAGCAGACGCAGCAGGCATGGCAGCAGTGGCTGAATAAGCTCCCACCAGCACGACGTGAAGAGGAAGACGTCAAAGCGATCCGTTGGATGATCGAAGAGTTGCGCGTCAGCTATTTTGCGCAGCAACTTGGTACGCCGTATCCCATCTCCGATAAGCGTATTTTGCAGGCGATGGAGCAAATCAGCGGATAGCGCCGCTCTGTTTTCCCTGGCCGGATGCGGTATCTGCCGCTATCCGGCGTTATTTTTTCAGGCGTTGACCCATGCCAGAGTAAAGCCATCCCAGCCTTTAACGCCCACCGTTTGCATGGCGGTGGCGGTCAACCGTGGCTCTGCGCCCATCATCTCAATAAAGGTTCGTACGCCCTGTACGCTGGCATCGGTGGTCACCGGGTTGGTGACTTCACCGTTGCGCACCACATTATCGCCAATAATCAGCGTACCCGGATGGGCATAGTGCAGTGCCCATTTGAGGTAATTCGGGTTATTGGGTTTATCCGCATCGATAAACACCAGATCAAACGGTGGGTGGTCGCCGAGATTTTCCAGCGTATGCAATGCCGGACCTTCTGCGACGGTGACCCGGTCCGCCACACCGGCGAAATGCAGGTTTTCCCTGGCGATGGCGGCATGTAACGGATCGGCTTCCAGTGTTAACAATTCACCGCCAACGGGCAACTCTCGCGCCATCCACACGGTGCTGTAACCGCCCAGTGTGCCAATTTCCAGTATGCGTTTTGCCTGCACCATACGTACAAACAGTGCCAGTAGCTGCCCCTGCACCGGCGAAACATCGATGCCAGGGAGACCGGCGCGCCGGTTGTTCGCCAGTACCTGCGCCAGAACCTCATCCTCTGCAATTAACTGTTTTTCTAAGTATTCATCAACCATGGACCACTTTTGCTGCATAGCATTACCTCTGGTGTTTGATAACTTAATTCAGCCCGGACCACCCTCCGCCCAGTGCGCGGTAGAGATCCACCTGCGCCAGCAACAGATTATTTTTCACCTGCACGGCGTTAAGCTGGGTGGAAAACAGCGTGCGTTGAGCATCCAGTACCTCCAGATAAGAGGAATAGCCGTTGCGATAACGGTTTTGTGCAATCCGCAGTGTCTCCTGCGCTACCTGCTCCTGCCCGGTCAGCTCATGCAGTTGTTCGCCGAGACGGGTGATGGCATCCAGGCTGTCGTTCACTTCTTTGAATGCGCTGCGCACGGTTTTTTCATAGGTGTAAAGCGCCTGATTCCGCTGGGACATCGACACATCTACCTGCGCATTTAATGCCTGTCGGTTAAGCAATGGTGCCAGAATACTGCCGCCCAGACTCCATAACCGCAGTGGGTTATCAAGCAGACCGGGCAGCGTATCATCCTGCACACTGCCGGACGCGGTCAGATTGATAGAGGGCAGTAACTTCGCCTGTGATGATGCCAGTGTTGCATCGGCGGCAACCAACTGGTGCTGAGCCTGCACGATATCCGGTCGTCGGTTTAGCAAGGTTGATGGTAACTGCGAAGGCACGGCGAGCGGCGTGAGTCCGGCAAACGCGCTGCGTGCAATAGCCCCTGGATTACGGCCCAGCAACAGGCTCAGCGCGTTCTCCTGCTGATTGATTTGATGCGCTAACACCGGCACCTGCCCCCGTGTTGCCCGCAGTTCTGAATCGGATTGCATCAACTCCAGTCGTGAAGTATAGCCTGTTTCATACTGGTGACGGGCGAGCTGCAAGGCGTCTTCCCGCGCTTTCAGTGTCGCGCGGGTGACGCGAAGTTGTTCGTCCAGCGACAGTAAGGTCAGGTAACCCGTTGCCACGTTTGTGGCAACCGTCAGATCCGCCGCCGCGGCCGCTGCTTTTTGCGCGTCCAGCGACGCATCCGCTGCGCGTGCTGCGCTGCGATTCGCGTCCCACAGATCCACCGTATAACTGGCGGTCAGGTTGCCTTTATACAACGTACTGTGGACAGGCAATCCCGTGGCGGACGACTGCGATCGGGCGCGCGTAGCGGAAAATCCTGCGTCCAGCTCCGGAAACAGCGCGCTGTCGGCCGCATAAACCCGTGCCTGATACTCGTTAACCCGTTCGCGGGCAATCAGCACATCACTGTTATAACGCAATGCCTGATCGACAAACTGATTGAGCTGATTGTCGTGAAACTGACGCCACCAGACGCGGTCTGCTTTACTGAGCGGGCCTGCGTCGCTGCGCCAGGCCGCAGGAATGTGCAGTGTCGGCTGCGCCGGTTCGATCTGCGCGGACTGGCACCCGGTAAGCGTGACGGTCAGCGCAACAAGGGCGCTGTGCAGCTTCATTTCTGCTTCTCCTGGGTATCAATATGCACCTGTACAGACATTCCCGGGCGCAGACGCGCCAGCATGTCGGGTTTTGCGTCAACGGCAATGCGTACCGGAATGCGCTGGGCGATCTTGACGAAATTGCCGGTGGCGTTGTCCGGGCTGACTGCACTGAACTCGCCCCCGGTTGCCGGAGAGAGACTTTCCACGCGCCCCTGATACGTTTCGTCATCCAGCGCATCGACGGTGAAATGCACGGGCTGTCCGACCTGCACGTTCGCCAACTGTGTCTCTTTCAGATTGGCAATCACCCAGCGTTGCGCCGGAACCAGTGACGTCAAATGCGTCCCCGCGCTGACATAAGCGCCTAAACGGACGCTGATCTGCCCGAGTTGCCCGTCTCGCGGCGCGACAATACGCGTGTTTTGCAAATCTATTTGCGCCAACTCCAGCGCCGCCTTGGCATTTTCGACGTCGGCCTGCAACGAGGCACGGTTAATAATGGTGGTTTGCAAATCCTGACGGGACATCTCCAGCGTGGCCTGCGCCTGAGCGATAGAGGCCGTGTTTTGCGCGGCGGTCGCCAGCGCCGCATCGCGTTCGCGAATCGACAGCGAACCGTCTGCCGTGAGTTCTTTCACGCGTTTAAGATCTGCCTGCGATTTCAAATCCTGCGCTTTCGCGCTGGCTAACGCCGCTTCATTGCGTGCGATCACCGCCTGGGCGCTTTTTCGTTGCTGGAGATTGTTTTCCAGCGCCGCGGTTTTCATCGCCAGCGTCGCCTGCGCCTGGTGAACGCGCTGGCGGTAGATGCGGTCATCGATCTGCATAATCAGATCGCCTTTTTTCACGTTAGCAAAATCCTGTACCGGGACGTCCGTGATATAGCCGTTCACCTGTGGACTGATAAAGGTCGTCTGGCCACGCACATAGGCATTATCCGTAAACTGTGAATGGCGGGTAAAAGGGGGCAGATGCCACGCGTAAAGGATCACCAGTACGCCGACCAGACCGATCGCGGCGGCGGCAAAAATGGAGACCACACGCAAATTACTACGGGTATTTGCCTGCGCTTTGGCGGCATCCTGCTGACTCATAAACACTCCGGAAATAATAACGACATTATTTGGTTCCTGTTGCCCGTCGCAGTGCAAGACGGGCAGTTATACGCAGGCGCAACAAGCGCCACAAAATCCAGATCAGCGTGGCGGTAGCCACCGAAGCCGTTAACAGATAAGTATCGTTGTACGCGAGGATATTTGCTTCCAGCGTTGAGACGTTTTGCAACTGCGTCACGGCCTGCGTACTTAACAGTGTGCTATCACCGATCATGCTCTGGTAAAGCTGGCTGTAGAGTTGCAGTCGCTCATTGACGAGCGGGTTTAATGTGGTGAGCTGATCCGCCAGCAGACTGGAATGGTATTTTTCCCGCCAGGTTTGAAAGGTGCCTAAAATCGCCGAGCCAAGCAGACCACCAATATTCTGGCTCATACCGAACAGCACCGAGAAGCTGACCAGGTTGCGCGGCTCTGCAACAACGCCGCCAATCCCTGCCAGCATAGCCGGGGCGATAAAAAACGCACTGGCGAAGCCGAGCAAAAACTGGCTGACCAAAAGCTGGTCGGGGCGCGTCAGACTGGTGGACTGGCTGTCCATCAGCGAAGCAATAATCATCAGCGCCAGAGAGGTGATAATTGGCCAGGCCAGACGCTGCGGTTTGATAGTCAGGCAACTGGCCACGATACCGCAAATGATCCCGGCGAGAATCGACCAGGCAAGGTGAGTCATTTGATCGTTTTGCAAACCGACATACTGCAGCCAACCAAACACGCCGGTATTCTGTTCTGCCAGCACAATACGGATCAGCAGCATAATCAACCCGAGGCGAACAATACTGCCGCTGGAAAGCCAGCGGGTATTGAGCAAGGGGTTGCTGCGGTTATGTTCGAACACCATGGCACTGACGATCAGTACCACAGCCCCGGCGAGAGACCAGCCAATCCACGGCGCTTCAAACCACCAGTCCAGACGCCCCAGCGATAGCACCGCACAGACGAGTGCGATACCCGGTGCCAGCAGGAAAAACGTAATAAAGTCCTTCTTTTCAAACACCTTTCTGCGATCGCCAGGCGGCAGTTTCAACGCAATCACGCAGCCCAGCGAAATCAGCGCCAGACCCAGCTCAAAAAAGTAGAGGCCACGCCACTCATCGAGTTGCAACAGTTCGGTGGAGAAGAGACGCGCGACCGGGATCGCCAGTGTGGAACCGGTGATACCGATGGTCAGCGCTTTTAAGCGGTGTTTCGCAGGCCAGGCCTGGATCTGGTAATAGATGCCTAATGAGCTGAGCGCTGCCGCTACCATGCCATGTGCGGCGCGGACGATCAGCGCGGAACTCAGATCGTTAACGAACAGATGGAAAAAGGTCACCAGCACGTACAGCACCAGAAACCCTTCGGTAAAGGCGCGCAAACCGTACTGCTGGCGAAACTTGACCAACAGCAGGTTAATGGAGACGTTGGTCATCACGTACACCGCGGGTAACCATGCAATCTCGGTAGACCAGGCGGCAAAGGTGCCTTGCAGATTTTGCAGGTTCGCAGTGACCATAGCATTGCCCAGCGCCCCGGTCATGCAGACCAGAAGACCAACAATGCCGTAGGCGATACGCCGTGGCGTACTGTGAAACGGCGTGGAGGGCGAACCCAGCAGTACCGGTTTTTCATGGGGCGCCCATTCACGCGGTGCGTACGGATCGCGTTTCGGTAAACGCATCAGGTCTCCTCAACCTTGCGCAATAGCAATAAGATGTTGTTAATGGAAATAGTTAGGGTGCTAATGATTCTACGTGCGCAGGTAAACAGAATGCAAGTGCATAAGAACATGATAGATTACTCACAGTAATCAATCTGCTTAAGTGATAAGAAATAACCTCACATAAGGTGACAGTGTCACAATGAACCGTATCACTATTACTGTAACGACACCTTCTGATCCGGCATGTCTGCAATTGCAGGATGCGCTTTCGCACACGCTTCAGGCGTTAACCGGGAGTAGCGGCAGGGCATCTTTTGATACCCAGGCCTGGGGGGAAAACGATTTTTTTCTATTGGCGCAGGACGACAACCAGTATGCCGTAGGTTGCGTGGCGGTGCGTTACCTGGCCGACTCGATTGGCGAAATAAAACGTATGTATGCCCGACCGGGTACGCGCGGGGTTGGCGCGCAATTGCTACACGCGTTGGAAGCCAAAGCGCTGACGCAAGGATATCGCAGCCTGTGGCTGGAAACCCGCCGGATCAATCAACGGGCGCTCGACTTTTACCTGCGGCATGGTTACCGCATTCGCGAAAATTACGGGCGTTATATCGGTAATGCGGAAGCGGTCTGTTTTGAAAAAACGCTGGTATCGCCAGCCCAGGCAGACCGCGAGTAAATCACACAGGGATATTTGTGTAATCAGACAGACCTGGCTGTAACCCGTTATAGTGGGGTGTTTCTGCTTATTTCAATTTTTGTTACAGAAACTTACGTGAACGACCACGAACAGGATTCGGAGTGATCCGCTATTCAGCTCACGCCAGCGCGTTAGGCTGTAAAAAGATTTACGAAGGAGGTTTAGCTCATGTTGACAACGTTTCCCGCTTTGCCTGAACAGACGCTGGCGGCCGCCAATGCGTTAGGCGCGTGGCTGGCGCAGAATGATTTTGTCGGCAAACCGACGCCCGTACGGGCGGATGTGGTGATCCTTGCGGGCAACGCCGTGATACCCACCATCAATGCGGCCTGTGCACTGGCGGCGGCGCAGGGGACACCGCTGCTCATCAGCGGCGGCATTGGCCACTCAACGACCTTTCTCTATTCCGCCATTGCCCGCCACCCACGCTATAACGTGCTGCGTACGACCGGGCGCAGCGAGGCGGCGATCCTTGCAGACATCGCCCGACAGTTTTGGAAACTGGATGATAAACAGATACTGGTAGAAGAAAAATCAGCTAACTGTGGTGAAAACGCACGGTTCAGCATCGATATGCTCGTCAACCGGGGGATGACGCCAAAGACGGCGATGGTAGTGCAAGACCCGACCATGCAGCGTCGCACCATGGCGACCTTTGCCCGCGTTAGCCAGCAGTGCGCTAACGCCCCACACTGGCTGAGCTGGCCCGGCTTTACACCGCGACTGGTCAACACGGCTAAGGGTGTAACTTTCCAGCCGCGACAGAGAGGCTTATGGTCGGTGGAGCGTTATCTTTCCCTGATCCTCGGCGAAGTTCCGCGTCTACGCGATGATGCCAATGGTTATGGCCCTGGCGGGCGTGATTTCTTGGTGCATGTTGATTTTCCTCAACATATTGAAGATGCATGGCAGGTTCTACTGGCCGATCGCACGCTGGCTGATGCCTTATCAAGCCGTTCTCTCTAAGCCTGATGCCCGTTTGCGTAGCCCTTGTCGCAAACGGGCATTCCTGTCCGCGATAATGTAATTTTTTTGTTTCTTTTTCGCTGTGCTTTTATGAGTTCTCTCACAAAAGTTCGCTTCCTGTCTGGGAAATGCCCTGTGCGGATATAGATTTTTAACAGCAAGTTCACTTGTTAAAAACAATATTATTACAGGAGCGAGTCATGACAGCACCGGTACAACACCCAATGTTTATCGACGGTCAATTTGTAAGCTGGCAGGGCGACAAATGGCTGGATGTCGTTAACCCGGCAACGGAAGAGATACTGGCGCGCATTCCCGATGGCAGGGCGGAAGACGCCCGCCGGGCGATAGACGCGGCTGAACGCGCCCAGCCCGCCTGGGAAGCCCTTCCCGCCATCGAACGTGCAGGTTGGCTGCGTAAGATTGCCGCAGGTATTCGCGAAAAAGTCAGTGAAATCAGCGCGCTTATTGTTGCAGAAGGTGGAAAAATTCAGCAACTGGCAGAGGTGGAAGTGTCATTCACCGCCGATTACATCGACTATATGGCCGAGTGGGCGCGGCGCTACGAAGGTGAGATCCTGCAAAGCGATCGTCCAGGCGAGAATATCTTTGTATTCAAACGCCCGCTGGGCGTCACCACCGGCATTCTACCGTGGAACTTCCCGTTCTTTCTGATTGCTCGCAAAATGGCGCCTGCGCTGATCACCGGTAATACCATTGTGATTAAACCCAGCGAATTTACGCCGAATAACGCCATCGCTTTCGCGAAAATCGTTCACGATGTCGGGCTGCCGAAAGGTGTTTTTAACCTGGTGCTTGGCCGTGGGGAAACGGTCGGACAGGAGCTGGCAGGCAACCCGAAAGTGGCGATGGTCAGTATGACTGGCAGTGTCGGTGCGGGTGAGAAGATCATGGCCGCAGCGGCGAAAAACATCACCAAAGTGTGCCTGGAACTGGGCGGAAAAGCACCGGCGATTGTGATGGACGATGCCGACCTGGAGCTGGCGGTCAAAGCCATTGTCGACTCCCGCGTGATTAATACCGGGCAAGTGTGTAACTGTGCTGAGCGTGTTTATGTCCAGCGCGGTATTTATGACCGCTTTGTTAATCGCCTTGGCGAGGCCATGAAGGCTGTGCAGTTTGGCGATCCCTCTCAGCGCAACGACATTGCTATGGGGCCGCTTATCAACGCAGCGGCGCTGGAACGCGTAGAGCAGAAAGTCGCGCATGCGGTGTTCGAAGGCGCGCGGGTTGCGCTCGGGGGTAAACCGGTGATCGGTAAAGGCTATTTCTACCCGCCCACGCTGCTGCTGGATGTGCGCCAGGAGATGGCGATCATGCACGAAGAGACATTTGGCCCGGTTCTGCCGGTCGTGGCGTTTAACACGTTGGATGAAGCGCTGGCGATGGCCAATGACAGTGATTATGGTCTGACATCATCGATCTATACCCGGGATCTCAATACGGCAATGAAAGCGGTGCGCGGGCTGAAATTCGGGGAGACCTATATCAACCGTGAAAACTTCGAAGCGATGCAAGGCTTCCATGCAGGCTGGCGCAAATCCGGGATCGGCGGAGCGGACGGTCGCCACGGCCTGAACGAATACCTGCAAACCCAGATGGTCTATCTGCAATCCTGATAAGCGCTGCCCCCGACGCGTGTGGGGGCACGTTTCACACTTTGGTGGCGATCCACCCCATCATCAGCTCCGGCCAAATGGCGACCGGCAAACCCAGCGCATCGCGAATGCCGAAACCGTGCGCACCCTGTTCGAACAGGTGCATCTCCACCGGTACACCCAGGCGGCGCAGGGCGGTAAACATCACCACGCTGTTTTCCACTTTGACTGCGGGATCGTCAACCGCATGCAGTAAAAACGTCGGCGGTGTGTGTTCATCTGCCATTTGTTCTGCGGAATAACGACGAATTTGATCTGCCGTTGGCGTCTCACCAATGAGTTGCTGGCGGGACTGCGGGTGATCAATCTCCTTTTGCATGGTGATCACCGGGTAGACCAGCGCCATAAACGCCGGACGGGCGCTTTGCTGATCGATGGCGTCAAGCGGTGCGTAAACAGATTCGTTATAACGTGTGCCCAGACTTGCTGCGGCATGGCCCCCGGCAGAAAACCCCATCACACCAATGCGCTCAGGATCAATATGCCAGGTGCTGGCATTGGCGCGAAGCGTACGCATGGCTCGCTGAACATCCGCCAACGGCGCATCGGCGCCTTCCGCATGCCCGTCTCCCGGCAGGCGATAGGTCATCACAAACAGGGTGTAGCCTTTGGCGTTAAAACAGGATGCCAGTGCGCTGCCTTCTTTATCCAGTACCACGCGGCGGTAGGAGCCGCCTGGCGTCACCAGAATGCCCACGCCATTCGGGTTTTGCGGGGCGTAAACGGTGATCTCCGGGGCGCGTACACCGGTCACTGAACGATCAAAACGGGACGGCCCTGTGTGGCGTTCTTCCAGTTGGAAATGCACCGGGCTTACCTGTGCGCCGGGGGCTTCTCCCTGCGGCCAGACGGGGAAGGTAGTGGAATGCTGCACGGCGACATCCATCAGCGTTAGCAGATCTTCCCGACTCATATTTCTCACACCTGCACTCCTTTTACATCGTATCTGCTGTATAGCATAGGCGGATTGTGAGCGGGTTGGGGGACAGCGAGATCAAAGAGATGCCGGGTAGCGGGAACCTACCCGACAGGATTGCGGATCAGAGCGTACGGTATTTTTCCAGCACGCGCACAAGCTGGGTAACGAAGCCGTATTCGTTATCGTACCAGGAGACGGTTTTCACCAGTTGCAGATCGCCCACTTCGGTGATTTCCGTCTGGGTGGCATCAAATACCGAACCGAAATGACTGCCAATCACATCGGACGACACGATCTCTTCGTCGGTGTAGCCAAAGGATTCGTTATTGGCGGTGGCTTTTTTCAGTGCGGCGTGGATCTCATCCACGGTCACTTTTTTCTCGAGTACCGACACCAGTTCTGTGACTGAGCCAGTTTTCACCGGTACGCGTTGGGCATGGCCTTTCAGTTTGCCGTTGAGCGCCGGGATCACCAGGCCAATGGCTTTGGCCGCGCCGGTGGTGTGCGGAATAATATTCTCCGCCGCTGCCCGCGATGCGCGCAAATCTTTACCGCGTGGCCCATCAACCAGCGCTTGTGTACCGGTATAAGCGTGGATAGTGGTCATGGTGCCCGCTTTAATGCCGAAATTGTCATGCAGGGCTTTTGCCATCGGTGCCAGGCAGTTTGTGGTGCAGGACGCGACGGAAATAAGGGTGTCCTGGGCGTTGAGCGTGTCGTCGTTGACGTTATAAACCACGGTTTTCATGTCGCCTGCCGGGGCAGAGATCAGCACTTTTTGGGCACCAGCATCGAGATGTGCTTGTGATTTTTCTGCGGAGGTATAGAAGCCGGTACATTCAACAATGATCTCTGCACCCGCGCTACGCCACGGAATATGTTGAGCGTCTTTCTCGGCGTAAACGGTGATGGTTTTACCGTTGACGATCAGCGCGTCTTCGCTGAAGTCCACACTCCAGTTAAACGGGCCGTAATTGGAGTCATGCTTTAAGAGATAGGCGAGCACTTTCGGTGAGGTCAGATCGTTGATCGCGACCACTTCTGCGCTGCTGTTGGTTTCCAGCAGGCGACGTAGAACCAGACGACCGATACGGCCAAACCCATTGATGCCAATTTTACTCATGATTTTCTCCCTCAGGATTGAATGAATCACAGCATTGCACTCGTCCAGTGATAGCCTGGGGAGGAGGTTTGGGCAACTGAATCACATTCATGTAACGATAAGTGATTGAAAATTGATACAGTAAAGTTAATGAATTTTTAAGAAAAGCCAGGTATGTTGAACGCCGGTCCGTTCTCCGTTTGTTGTGGGGTGTCGTTATGCGTAGCAACTATTCCGGCTTACAAATCGCTATTCACTGGCTGGTATTTCTGCTGGTGGTGGCCGCTTATTGCGCCATGGAGTTTCGCGGTTTTGCGCCGCGCAGTTATCGTCCGGCGTTTAATATGGTGCATGTCTCCTGTGGCATTTCTATTCTGGTGTTGATGGTTGCGCGGTTACTGGTGCGGCTGAAAAACCCGACACCGCCGATTGTGCCAAAACCATCCGCGATGATGACCGGGCTGGCGCACCTTGGCCATCTGGTGATTTATCTGCTGTTTATCGCATTGCCGGCGATCGGCCTGCTGATGATGTACAACCGTGGTGGTCCGTGGATGGCGTTCGGCATAGCGATGCCGTATGCGGCTGAAGCCAATTTCGATCTTGTGGATACGCTAAAAGAGCTCCATGAGCTGCTGGCGAATCTGGGCTATTTTGTGATTGGCCTGCACGCGGCGGCTGCGCTGGCGCACCATTACATTTTTAAAGACAATACGTTGCTGCGAATGATGCCGAAAAAACAGGCATAACGCTTCGCGGCACGTAAAACCCAATCTCTGAGCCTCGTTATACTGCGGGGCTTTTTTATTTTCCCGACGGCTAAAATGTGATCTTGTCTGGTTTTTACGGCAGAAAAGCCGGGGGGAATCACATTTTGCGCCATCTGTGCTGTGCTGAATTCGTACAAGCGGTGTAGATAGTATATCTATTATAGAAACACTATCGTGAGTGGAGGGGGATATGACACAGCCAGTACAGGAGTCTCTCGATCGGATGGCGTCGCAGGAAGAGGCCTCCGGGAGCCGTAAATTACGTAAAGTGCTGCTGGCCACCGGTATTGGCCATTTTGTTGAGTGGTTCGACTTCGGTTTGTACGGCACACTGGCCGCGATTATCGGTCTGCAATTCTTTCAGGCGGGTAACCCCAGTGTGGCGTTGCTCTCTTCCTTTGCCGTATTTGGCGCCGGTTTTGTGATGCGCCCGCTGGGCGGGCTGTTCTTCGGATCACTGGGCGATCGCAAAGGGCGGCAAAAAGTGCTGGCAACTGTGATTCTGCTTACTTCCGGCGCCACGTTCGTGATGGGGTTATTGCCAACCTATCATCAGATTGGCATTACAGCGACGGTGTTGCTGGTGATCACCCGTCTGGTTCAGGGCTTTGCTGCCGGTGGTGAAAGTTCCGGGGCGACAACGTACCTGGCGGAATATGCGCCTATGGCGCGCCGTGGCTATTTTACCTGTTGGATCGATAACTTCGGTTTTATGGCCTTTGTCGCCGGTTCAGGGTTAGTGTTTCTGCTGACCGCAACGCTGGGTGAAAGCACCATGAACGACTGGGGCTGGCGCATTCCCTTTTTGATCGCCGGGCCGCTGGGCTGGGTAGGGCTCTATTTACGAAAACACCTCGAAGATTCGCCGGAATTTGTTGATGCCATGAAAAACGGGCAAACAGAGACCGCACCGCTGCGTAAAGCCGTCACCACGGCATGGGCGGCATTGCTGTTTTGCGTTGGTTTTGTGGTCATCAAGGCGGTCGGGCACTGGACGCTACAAACCTTTATGCCGAGTTACCTTTCCACCGAACTGCACTTTTCCAGGCTGAATGCCTATGCCATTACCACCATTGGGCTGTTTTCCGTTGCGGTACTGGTGCCTTTTATGGGTTATCTGTCGGATAAATACGGGCGTAAGCCATTGATGCTGACCGGCTGTGCCGGGTTTATTTTGCTAAGTTATCCGGCGATGATGGTGATGGCGAATGGCGATGTGCTCTCGGCGGTGCTGGCAATGGTAATGTTGGGGGCTTTCATTGCGGCGTTTGACGGGGCTTGCACTGCGGCGATGGCTGAACTGTTCCCGACCCGTATTCGTTACGGCGGGCTGTCGATTGCCTATAACTTTGCAGTGGCGTTTTTTGGCGGCATCACGCCGTGGTTCTCTGTGTGGCTGATCACCAACACGGGCGACAAATTCTCGCCCGCCTACTATGTGATGGGCGCGGCACTGATCACTTTCCTGACGGTCATGCGCGCGCGTGAAACCGCCGGTAAGCCACTTAAACGATAACGCTGAAGCCTGCACGGCGGGGCATTAGCGGGCTACAACACACAGTGTGACGTGATCCCACCAGGGATTATTCGTCACCTGTTGGTGTTGAATAATAAAACCTTGCTCGAGGATTTCTTGCCGTAATAATGGCAGCGGCAATAATGTGCGCCAGGGTTGACCATCCCGATAAAGGACATACTCCGCCGGGTTGTAGTGTCGGCGATCTTCTTCTTTTCGCGGCTCTCCGCACATGCTACTCAGCACAAAGTGGCCATCGACCGCGAGCAGGCGCTTGATTTCATGCCAGGCCTGCTCGCGCTGTTTTCCCGTCAGGCAGTGCATGCAGCTCCCGTCAAAAATTAACGCAAATGGGTATTCAGGCAACTGATTGAGATGGCAAACATCGGCTGTCTGAAAATCGCCGCAGAGTCCTTGCCGGAAAAAATTCTCCTGTGCCCAACGGATTGCGGTTGGGGAAATATCCACGCCGCTTACCTGATAGCCCTCTCTGGCAAACCACAACGACGCCATGGATCCGTTACCACAACCCAGTTCAAGGATCCTGCTGCCCGGTGCGGGTAACAATGCGGCGTCTTTCAGCGTTGTCAGATTTTCATGCAAATTATGCCATGCGCGCGGGTAACCGCTGCCGGTCCAGGCTGGCTCCCCGCTGGCGTACAGCCGCTGATATATCTGTTCGTAAATATCCATCTTATCGCGTTATTTAATGAGTACGGAGTTGATAAATATACGCGCAATATTAACTCAGGAAATCATTTTTATTCCGTAAGGGCAAAGTTCAAATAAGCAGTCCTGTTGCTGGTCACAATTTCTTAAAGAAACATTATCATTGCCGGGGCAGTTGCAACTGTTTTTTATCGTTCGCCAGACGGAAGGAAAAAAAGGCATCGTATGGACAATGTTAAAGTTTCGTGATTTGCCATCAACAATAACGCCCTGAGCGTCCGTCTTTAACTTGTTGTTTGGACGTAAAAAATAGGAGCCTTTATACCATATGATAACAGACAGTTCCGATGTATTTCGCGCCAGGGCGAAAGCCGTGCCGGTGGCAGGGGATACCAGCATATCCGTAATATTCCAGTGCATAACGCCTCCTTCTTTTGAACATATTCCCTGTGAGAAAAATCCTAACAAATAAGAAAGTCTGCGCCTATGGTTAATAACAATATTTAATGTCGCTGCGTAAAACCTAAAGAAATTTTCAAAAGTTTACTGAGTAATTTTTATATGGTTGCTCGGGTTCATGCTCACCAGCCTGACCCGCAAAATGCCTCACCATTTTGAGTGCCCTGTGGCGGTGAGGTAGGGGGCTGCTAAGGTTTGAAAAATTACTGGCAATCCAAAGAGTGTTGCTATTATTAATTCTGTATCACTCACAAAACCCCTAAAGGCTGGTGCGACAGTCTGTTCCATGCACGGTCAGTTTTTATGCAAGGCGCTGAAACACCAAAAACTTCAGCCTGAAATAGCGCTTATGTAAAATCTGTGATGGCGAAAATGGTCGCGGTGTGGCGGCGAAATGGGTGTTCGGTTCTGGCGATAAATGATTTAAGTAATGGTAAAGGGCGTTAACGTTACCATCGGTATTTCTGGTGTGCGAAGACCCACCAGAGAATATATTCCGGGACACTGTATGCAGCCATCGGGAAATAACTATCAGATTCAAGAAAAGCGCCGCCCACAACTGGTAACGATAATCACCCTGGTGGCAGGGTTGCTGCTTACATTGGTGGCCGTTCTGGTGGTGCACCGGCTGAATGAACAGCATATCCGGCAATCGGTCATTAAAAATGCAGAGCCACAATTCAACGAGTTAATGGAAAGAGTCAACCGATATCGGTATGGCCTGTACGAAGCCCGCACGGCAGTCCTCAGTAGCGGTGGCCGCGAGGTGACAGACCAGGGTTTTGTCGGTTTTGCCCAATCGTTAGATTTGAGCAGAGACTTCCCGGGGGCAAGAGGCTTTGGGTTTATTCGCAGAGTACCGCACCTGAAACTTGCTGATTATCTGGCTGAAGAACGCAAAGAAGGTCGCCCCGATTTCCGAATCTACTCCATCGGGCTGAACCAGCACGAACATTACATTATTGAATATATGGAGCCTGCTGCCGTCAGCAGTAACGCGAATATCATAGGCCTGGATATTGCGTCAGAATATATGCGCAAGCTGGCGGCGGATAACGCCATGCTGAGCGGCGATGCCGTTATCACATCACCCTTAACCCTGAAATATTCTTCACCCCAGCAGCTGGATGCATTTTTAATTCTGCTGCCCATCTATGACGGCGCAAAAACCCCCGCCACCGCCATGGAAAGAATGCAGCGCGGTTTTGGCTGGGCTTTTGCGCCATTAAATGTGCATGAAATTCTCGCGGGGTCCGGCATTCGTAATGACCAGCTCATTTTGTCGCTGCAGGATGCAACCAATCCACAGGATGTTGAGGAGTTTTACCGCAACAGCAGTGAACAGGGGCTTTATCCCTACAGCAAAGATATTCCGGTTCTGGGCAGGATCTGGCGTTTTACATTGACCGTTACACCCGCCTGGGTCGCCGGGCTGAATCTGCTTTCCCCAGTGTGGATCGCGCTGCTGGGCGGGGGGATGACGCTGATCCTCGTTATGCTGGTCAATATTGCCGTCTCTCGCAATGCCGATCGTAAACGGCTGCTCATTGAGCAAAATAAGCTCACGCTGATTGTGGAAAGCTCCGTTGATGCAATTATCGGGAAGGACACCACCGGAACAGTGATTAGCTGGAATAAGGGGGCCGAACGCATGTTTGGCTATACCCGCCAGGAAGCTATCGGGCAGAAGATGGTGGACTTGATTATCCCCGCGCGGCTGAAAGAAGAAGAGAGCCAGATCCTGCAACGGGTGATGTCCGGGCAGCCTATCGAAAGCCTGGAGACGGTGCGCCATCGCAAAGATGGCTCGGAGCTGACTGTCGCTACAACGATAGCCCCCATCTGTTCCGCTGACGGAAAGGTCATTGGCGCATCGAAAAGTGTGCGGGACATTTCACTCCAGAAAGAAGCAGAGCAGCGCATCCGCGATCTTAATATCAATCTGGAGCAGCAGGTCAGGCAGCGTACCGAAGAGTTGGCCACCGTCAACGCAATGCTCAGCACGGTGTTATCCGCCACGTATGAATTTATGATCATTGCCACCGATCTGGATGGCACCATCCGTCTGTTTAACCGTGGCGCGGAGCGGATGCTGGGCTACTGCGAGGCGGATATGGTGGGGAAAGCGACGCCGGAAATACTGCATGTGCCAGAAGAAATCCTCGCGCGGAGTAAACAACTCAGTGAACAATATAATGAAGATATTCAAGGGTTTGATGTCTTAATTTACCATACGCGCAATGGTCGTCCGGAACATTTTGAGTGGACCTATCAGCACAAGGATGGTACGCGTTTCCCCGTCAATCTGGTGGTCACGGCGATGCGCGATGCTAACGGCGCGATCATTGGTTATCTCGGTATTGCGGCGGATATTACGCAACAGCGCCAGGCCCAGCAAGCGCTGGAGGCCACCCGCGATCAGTTATTGTCGACCACACAAACCCTGCTGATTGCTTCGAAAACGGCGGAGCTGGGGATCTGGAGCTGGAATATAGCCACCGATGCGCTGGAGTGGAACGACAAGATGTATGAGCTTTATGATTTGCCGCCATCGCTTGCGGAAAACGGGTTAACATTCCAGCGCTGGGCCTCGCGTATCCATCCGGAAGATGTCGACATTGCGGTCAATGATCTGCGCCGCGCCATTGTCACGCACGATGAGTATCTTCCGACATTTCGCATTCTTCGTAGTGATAACTCGCAGCACTTTATTCAGGCTGCCGCCAACATTGAATACGACAGCAACGGTCAGCCGGTTCGCGTGACCGGAATAAATCAGGACATTACCGAAGATCGCTTACTGAAATTGCATTTAATTGAAGCCAAAGAACAGGCCGATGCGGCGAACGCCGCGAAATCCCTGTTCCTTGCCAATATGAGTCATGAAATCCGTACGCCGATGAATGCTGTGTTGGGTATGCTGCAACTGCTGCTGAAAACCGGGCTAACGCAAAAACAGCATGATTTCGCTTTCAAGGCACATGTCGCCGCAACATCGCTCCTTAGTTTGCTGAATGATGTCCTGGACTACTCAAAAATTGATGCCGGTAAACTGGAACTGGATCTGAATCCGCTCGATTTGCACAGTCTGATGCAGCAACTGGCAATCATTCTTTCCGGTAATTTGCGTAACAAATCCGTGGAGCTGCTGTTCGATCTCGATAATTCCCTGCCGCCGAACATCATTGGTGATGCACAGCGATTGCAGCAAATCCTGATCAACCTGGTCAGCAATGCGATCAAATTCACTGAGAAAGGGGAAGTGATTGTACAAACCCGACTGCTGGCGTTATCTGAGCAGAGTGTTGATGTGCGTATCAGCGTGTCTGATACCGGCATTGGCATCAGCGAAGCGCAGCAGAAACGGATATTTGATGTGTTTACTCAAGCCGAAACCTCGACCTCACGGCGCTATGGCGGAACCGGACTGGGGCTCGTTATTAGCCGTCGTCTGGTTGAGCAAATGGGCGGCATACTCACCGTTGACAGTGAGCTTGGGCATGGCAGTACCTTCGCCTTTGAACTGCACTTCCCGCGCGATACCCGCGTCACCTGGCAGCCTCTGCACATTAGCGGTGACACACCGCGCGTACTGGTGGTGGACGATAATCTGATTGCCCGAACGCTGATCGTGGACATGTTGCGCGCAATGCATGTCCAGGCCGACAGCACGCCCAGCGCCGCCGAGGCTATCCGGAAAGTGAAAGCCGCCTCCGATGCCAGTACGCCTTACGATACTGTGTTGTTGGACTGGATCATGCCGGAGATGGACGGCATTGCTCTGGCAGAGCATATTCGTCATGACATGCAGTTGCCGCGCATACCCTCGTTGATTTTACTCAGTGCAGCGCACCATGAAGATCTGCCGGATACCGGTGCGCACTCGCCGCTGGATAAAGTCCTGTCGAAACCCATCACCCCGCAGCAATTACTGGACGCCATAAGCACAGCGTCTGCCAGCGATAAATCTCACACCAGCCCTGACCCGGCCGCGAGTCATATGCTGGCCGGTTTGTCTTTACTGGTGGTGGAGGATAATGCGTTTAACCAGACCGTAGTCAGAGAGCTGCTGATGAGCGAAGGCGCGCTCGTGACTATTGCCTCCGGGGGAGAAGAGGGGGTCAATACGGTGATTCAGGGGCGCCAGAGATTCGATATGGTACTGATGGATTTGCAAATGCCGGACATCGATGGCTTTGAAGCCACCCGAAGGATACGCGCGAATCCGGCATTCGCAACGTTGCCGATTGTGGCGATGACGGCGAACGTAAGCGAATCAGATAAACAGAATTGCCTTGCTGCCGGTATGGACGGGCATATCAGTAAACCGCTGGTGTTCACGGATGTGATTGCCGTGATCCTGCAAATTAGCGGGCGGCAGACCCACGCCGTCGAGGCTGCCGCTGATGTAAAACCGGCCTCGAACCAACTGTTACAGCGTTTTGGCGGAAACCTGATCATTTATCAAAAATTACTGCGCGCATTTATGCCATCGTTTTCCGAACTGGTGACCGCTTTACGAGACGCGCGCCGCAATGAAGACTGGCCAGCCGCGATGATGGCGCTGCATACCCTGAAGGGAACCACTGGCTCCGTCGGGCTGGATAATCTCTATCACTATGTTGTTAACAGCGAGTCGGCATTAAAAACTGCCCGTGAGCAGGATAAAGCCCGACAACTGGATGAGATACTTGCACAGATTGAAGACCTGGCACAGGAAGAGCACCGCAATATCAGCCAGTGGGTGGCAGGCATGATGCCCGCCCCGGATGTACCTGAACCTGCTCAGGTTGAGTTGGACAGGCTGATAGATGACCTGTCGCAGAGTCTTAACAGCAGCAATATGAAGGCCGTCGATCAGGCAGAACAACTCGCCTGGCAACTGAGTCAGAACCCGGCATGGCAGTCATTCGCGGAGGCGCTTGTTCAGGCGACCGAAAATCTCGACTTTAACAGGGCGAAGCAGGTGCTGGAGCAGATTAAGGAGGTGCGGGATGTGGAAAAAAATGCTTGAGGAGCTGAACCAGCAAGGCATTAAGCCTCGTGTGCTGATCGTTGATGACCAGCCTATCAACATTCGCCTGTTAAACGACGTCTTTACCGAACAGTTTGATGTGCTGATGGCGACAAACGGTGAGAAGGCGCTGGCGCTGGCAAAAGAGCAGCAACCCGATCTGATCCTACTGGATATTATTATGCCGGAGATGGACGGTTACGAGGTTTGCCGACGCCTGAAGGCCGATCCCCTGACTGAGTTTATCCCGGTGATTTTTGTGACCGCAGAGACCGAAGCGGACGTTGAAGCCTATGGCTTCGAAATTGGCGCAGTGGACTTTATCGCTAAACCGATTAACCCGGCGGTGGTTCGGGCCCGAGCCATTACCCATCTGACGCTCAAGCTGTATATGGACAATATGCGTAATATTGCCTGGCTTGATGGTCTGACGGGCTTGCTCAATCGCCGCCGGTTCGATGAGTTACTCACTAAAAACTGGCTGCTCTGCCGTCGGGAACAGCGCCCCATTGCGCTGCTGATGATGGATGTCGATTTTTTCAAACGCTATAACGATCATTACGGGCATCTGGCCGGGGATGACTGCTTGCGAACCATTGCGTCCACCCTGAAAGCCACGCTTCATCGCCCGGCGGATCTGGCATTTCGTTATGGTGGCGAGGAGTTTGCCTGCCTGTTGCCGTTCACGGATGAAAAGGGTGCAATCTTCTGTGCAAACGCCATACTGGAGGCGTTAAAAGCGCTGGAACTGCCTCATGCCACGTCTGATATCGGCCCGTTTGTCACTCTGAGCATTGGTATTGCATGGACTATCCCCACACAAGCCGGTAGCTGGACCCAATTGCTGCACGACGCCGACACGGCGCTTTATCAAAGCAAATCCGCCGGGCGTAACCGGGTGTCGAGTCTACATACAACGGATGGGTGACCTGCTGAAAGGCGCAGACAGCACCACCCAATGATAACGATGGAATAAGAGACAAAAATGAATAAATACGTTTTTTATGCAAATGATATCGCGATTAACGTTTACGCCAGGGACAGCGTGACGCCTGAAATTAAAAGCAAACTGAAAGCGGACGGTTTTTATAAACTGCCTTTTGACACCACGGCGGAAAATGAATCCGTCGCGACGGATAAGATGATCACGCACTTTAAGGAAAATCTCCAGGCCCTTGAGGAGTTCGCAAAGGATTACGCTATCTCGTCGACGATATTTGCCACTATTTATGCGTTATCCTCGTAAAAGGTATTTTTACGTTCTGGACGGAAAAGAGCGGTGAGCGACTGGTGGTATGATTCAACGAAAAAACTCGCCGCTGAGATTACGGAGAACTGTGCGTTTTCGGAGAATGGGGCGAATATCAGTAGATTATTAGTGCCCTCAAGAAGAGATCAATTGGGTTACACTGGTTAACGTTGTGTATTACCCAAAGACACAGTGACGGGAACGGTGAGGTGGGGAAGGCTGCTGAGTGCAAGGCGCGGATGTAACCAATTGCGCCGAATGGCAATGACTAATAGCGGTTCAGAACAGGAAAATGGCAGCCTAAACTGGCACAAGGATGTCATCGACACTAACGTTGCTCATGATGAACATGGAAACCAATCAGGGAATAGTCAATGGCTCGTCGACGTGAACTTCAAGGTATAGCTAACGCTCTTACAGGGAGCTTTGTTAGTCGAAATAACGACTTTAAAGGATACTGGTCTCTTGGTCAGTTAAAATCATTAGCCATCAATAACGGCCTCACATCAATAACTTTTTCTCTTAGCACTCTTAAGATCAGTACCGTCTGTGATCTGCTCAGTTTTATTACGCATCACTACGCAGACATGCTCGAGAGCTTACTGATTAAACAGCAAGTACCTGAACGCTGGGTAAAAGAGGCTAACATTACGATCGACTTTAACGCTGATGCCGAGCATATCCAGTTGCATGAATGCTCAACCGCTGGGGAGCCTTTCCAGTGCAGTTGTCAGATAATAGATGATAACTTCCGTAGTTACTCTTCGATCATTTATGGTCTGTGCGCGCCTCATTCCGCTGCGAAAGAGTTAAAATCGACGCGGAAATTCACTTTGTAGATCATAATATTAACTTAAGAACCACGACTCATAGCCGCCTGTCGTGTATTACAGATGGCTGCTATGTGCAAGGAGCAGGCGTCACCGACGGTATACGAAACCCAATAATTGCAAAACGAGGCTTAAGGCTTTCATATTAATCATAGCTGTAGATTTTAAAGGAAGGATGACGCCTTCTGTATGCGATTCCTGGGTACATTCCATGGAGTTGAACAAAATCACTGACCTAAACTTTTCCATCAAAAATGCAGATATGTCCTGCGGAGCTTTCCGGATAGCCTGAAATCCCCAAGCCATTCTTATCCTGTCAGGATCTATTTCATGTCGGATTATCCCTAACTATCTGTCTGTTCAGTGGGTAAATAAGCAGTAATAAAGCCCGTGCCGGCACGGACTTTATTAACCGAATAATATATGAACTCAATAGAGCTTCTGCTCGATATGGTTCCCGGCATCAATCACCCGCCAGATTTTCCATTCTCCATCTTCCTTATGGGTCCAGACCTGCAAATGCTTCAATTTATTGCCCTGTATACCCAACCAGACATCCAGCTTCATACTGTCACCATCACGATAAGCAGGGGATACTTTCATACGTGGTATCCATGCAGGATCATAATCCTGAGCATAAATAAAATAATCCGCCTCAAGTAATTCCTGCTCAGGCATTTCATAAATAGCGGCCATACGTGCCAGTAATTTTTTTGACACCCACTGATGCATTTTATCCATTTTGATAATGTCACCTGATGGTGTCTTATCATATTCATGTAAATAGAATGAATAAAAATCAGTCATACTTTTCTGAATATCCGTCTCAGTATTTGAGCTGGCAAAAGGAATATAAATAGCCAGTAACAAGGTAAGCAGGTAACGCATCATTTTTTCCTGTAAATAACATAAGGTGGGCGGAATTGCCGGTACTTAGGTCCCGGGTACATATCCCTTTGTTTGAAATCAGCATACCCTGTTTTACCCTCAAACATCGTCATATGGCCGATTCCGTTCCCGCCTTGGTAAGGCTGAATAATCGCAACATCACCTTTCTCTGGCGTTGCTGACTGTGGCAATGCAAGGTACTGAAATATACGCCTTAGGAGGTCACCGATAAAGACCTTGTGACATTCACAATACCCACATAAAACCTGACGTTTACAGCAAAACCACCTCCCATGTAGTATACCCCCCTATAGTATGCAGGAGGTTTTATGCCACATTCACCTGAAGACAAAAAACGGGCGTTGACGCGTGTGCGTCGTATCCGCGGGCAGGTTGATGCACTGGAGCGTGCGCTGGAAAGCGGTGAGCCTTGCATCGCGATTTTGCAACAAATCGCCGCCATTCGCGGCGCAGCCAACGGCCTGATGGGCGAAATGGTTGAAATTCACCTCAAAGATGAACTGGTCGCTGGCGACACCACAGCCGATCAACGTGCGGTGCGCATGGCGGAAGTCGGTCATCTTTTGCGCTCTTATCTAAAATAAGCATCAAGGTACTCACAAAAAAGGAACAGACTTATGAAATCACGTGCAGCTGTAGCGTTCGGACCGGGTCAACCGCTGAAAATCGTTGAAATCGATGTTGCACCGCCAAAAAAAGGCGAAGTGCTGGTGCGTATTACCCATACCGGCGTCTGCCACACGGATGCATTTACCCTCTCTGGTGACGATCCGGAAGGTGTTTTCCCGGCGGTGCTCGGCCATGAAGGTGGCGGTATCGTTGTGGAAATTGGCGAAGGAGTTACCAGTCTGAAACCGGGCGATCATGTTATTCCGCTCTACACGGCAGAATGCGGCGAGTGTAAGTTCTGTAAATCCGGCAAAACGAACCTTTGTCAGGCCGTCCGTGCGACTCAGGGGAAAGGTCTGATGCCGGATGGTACGACCCGTTTCTCGTATAACGGTGAACCGATTTTCCACTATATGGGCACCAGTACCTTTAGCGAATACACCGTTTGCGCGGAAATCTCGCTGGCGAAAGTCAACGAACACGCGCCGCTGGATAAAGTCTGCCTGCTGGGGTGCGGTGTGACTACTGGCATCGGCGCGGTACACAACACGGCGAAAGTGAAAGAGGGCGACACTGTAGCGATTTTTGGCCTCGGTGGTATCGGTCTGGCGGCGATCCAGGGCGCAGTGCAGGCGAAAGCCGGGCGCATTCTCGCTATCGATACCAACCCGGATAAATTCCCGCTGGCAAAAGAGATGGGCGCGACGGATTTTATCAACCCCAACGATCACGCGCGTCCGATTCAGGATGTGATCGTGGAAATGACCGACGGCGGCGTGGACTTTAGCTTTGAGTGTATTGGTAACGTCAACGTAATGCGCTCGGCGTTGGAGTGCTGCCATAAAGGCTGGGGCGAAAGCGTGATTATTGGTGTTGCGGGCGCCGGTCAGGAGATCAGCACCCGTCCATTCCAGTTAGTGACGGGCCGTGTATGGCGTGGCTCCGCCTTCGGCGGTGTGAAAGGGCGTAGCCAGTTGCCGGGCATGGTGGAAGACGCGATGGCGGGCAAAATTCGCCTCGATCCGTTTATCACGCACCGCATGCCACTGGAGCAGATCAACGACGCGTTTGATCTGATGCACGAAGGGAAATCCATCCGCACCGTTATCCATTTCGGCGAGAACTGATCCCGCCTCACGCCAGCGGTGTAACCGCTGGCGTCATTAATCTCCAAATCTGTGACCGCTGTATCGCTTTTCGCCATAAGAATAATCCAATTATTGCCGATGCCTATATATCATCCCTGATGTACGTATCAGATCAATATGAGAGTCGATAGCCATGGATAACAAAGCAGCAATGCAAAAAACACAAGGCATTGGATTTATGCACAATATTCGCCTGGTTCCCCTGTTTTCAGCTATTCTCGGCGGCATCCTGATGCTGTTTGCATTAAGTTCAGGCCTGGCAGGCTACTTCCTGATGCAAGCAGACCGCGACCAGCAGGATGTGACGAAAGAAATTCAGGTGCGCATGGGATTATCTAACAGCTCTAACAACTTACGCATCGCACGTCTCAACCTGATCCACGCAGGTGCGGCCAGCCGCATCGCCGAAATGGATGATATGAAAAAAAACGTGTCTGACGCCGAAAAGCGTATCCAGCAGTCGTCGGATAGCTTTAAACAATATATGGAACGTTCGGTAAAAACCCCGGCGGACCAGGCGCTGGATGATGATCTGACTACCCGGTTTAATGCCTACATCGCGGGCATGCAACCGATGCTGAAATATGCCAAAAACGGCATGTTCGAAGCCATTATTAACCACGAAAGTGAACAAGCCCGCGTGCTGGACAACACCTATAACGAGGTGTTGCTGAAAGCCATTCAAATTCGTACTGAACGTGCGCAGCACTTGACCGAAGAAGCGCACAGCCGCACACAGCTTGGTCTGATGTTTATGGCGGCCGCGTTTGCCTTTGCGCTGGTGCTGACTGTGATCACCTTCACCGTGCTGCGCCGCGTGGTCATTAACCCGCTGCAACGTGCCGCACAGCGCATTGCGCGCATTGCCTCCGGGGATTTGACCGTCGCGGACGAAGCGGCAGGTCGCAGTGAAATTGGTCGTCTCAGCAGTGACTTGCAGGCAATGCAGCATTCACTGGTAACGACTGTCTCTACGGTTCGTCAGGGGGCAGAAGAGATCTACCGTGGTACCAGCGAAATCTCTGCCGGTAATACCGATCTTTCCTCCCGTACCGAGCAGCAGGCGGCGGCTATTGAAGAGACGGCAGCCAGCATGGAGCAACTGACGGCAACGGTGAAACAGAACGCCGACAACGCCCACCATGCCAGCAACCTGGCACGCGATGCTTCCGGCAAAGCCACCAAAGGCGGGCAGATTGTGTCTGGCGTTGTGCAGACGATGGGCAATATTACCTCCAGCTCCCGCAAAATCTCTGAAATCACCGCAGTAATTAACAGTATTGCCTTCCAGACCAATATCCTGGCGCTGAACGCCGCCGTTGAAGCCGCGCGTGCGGGTGAGCAGGGGCGTGGTTTCGCCGTGGTTGCGAGTGAGGTGCGTACGCTGGCCAGCCGCAGTGCGCAGGCCGCGAAAGAGATCGAAGCGCTGATCAGCGACTCCGTCAGCCTGATTGAACAAGGGTCGGGTGAGGTGGTTGCGGCAGGTGAAACCATGGAAGAGATCGTGACGGCCGTCAAACGCGTGACCGATATCATGCTGGAGATTGCCGCTGCCTCTGACGAACAGAGCAAAGGTATTACGCAGGTCAGCCAGGCGATCACGGAAATGGATAATGTGACGCAACAGAACGCCTCGCTGGTGGAAGAAGCTTCTGCTGCTGCGGCATCGCTGGAAGAGCAGGCTGCGCGCCTGACCGAAGCGGTGGGGGCATTCCGTCTGAGTGGTGCTGCGCCGCAGCGTAGTGCATCATCATCATCGTCGTCAACGCCGAAAGCCCTTAAATCGCAGCGTCCTGCGCTGGTGAACGGTGAGAACTGGGAAACGTTCTGATTGCCAGACCCGAAATACGAAAGAGGCCGTAAGGCCTCTTTTTTTTGGGGCCTGAATCTGGGGGATCCGTATGCCCGTGCTACCGTCAGAAACGGGGCAGCGTGAGGCTATTTGTCAAATCCACTGACGGGTTTCCGGCGGCGGAAAGAGAAATGCCACCGGGCATCACTGCCAGGTGGCATCGCTATTTTATCCTCAACGCCAGGGATGATTAAATAAAGCTGTCATCATCGTTGCTATAGTCGCTGTCATCGAAATCATCATCCTGATAGTTGTCGTTATCCGTCTGGTACGGATCGTTACTGTCGAGGAAATGCGAGTCAGAAACATCGTTAAAACGGTCGTTCTGTCCTGCATCAAACGCCGTACCACCTGTGGTCGTCGCGGGCTCTTCAATGATGTTGACGATCTCTTCCGGACGGGACTGATGGAACATACTGGTCAGCATCTCGGCAAGCACCACGCCGCCCGCGACGCCCGCAGCCGTTTGCAATGCGCCAGCCATAAAACCGCCGCCGCGAGGCGTGGACGCCGCCGGGCGCGCATAGTCAGGTGCGGGTTGCGGTGGTGGGGTCCAGTTATTTTCCGGCTGTGCGCTCTGGCTCTTACCGCCACCGAACAACCCGCCAAGGAAGCTGCCGCCTGTTGATGTCGCTTTGCTTTTTTGTGCCGCCAGCTCGCTTTCCAGCTCCTGGACTCTGGCTTGCAGACGTTTCAGTGCGGCTTCCTGAATCAAAATGGATTGCGCCATATAGTAGGGCGCAGCAGGTTGCTGCTTAACGAACTCCGCAATTTGCCGCTCTGCGTCAGCATCCCGTTGGCTGTTCTGCTGCTCAGTCTGTTTCAGACGCTGAAAAAGGCCGTTGATAAGCTGCTGTTCTTCATATTGCATGGCAATAACCTTCCGGTCGCTATGATGGATATGATTGAGTTTATCAGTGCCACGAATACGTGTCTGGCGAGTGAAATGTTTGTTTAAGATTGGTTGCAGCGATGACGTAAAAAAGGCCCGAATCGGGCCTTTTACATCCATGACGACGTACCGGGTCAACCTCAGGCAATTCGCAGGGTGTCGCGAGGTCGGGACGGGGTGATAACGACCGGAATAGATTTGGATGTCGGGGTGCCGGTCCCCTCGCCAAAACGGGTCAGGGGAACCAGTGGGTTCGTTTCCGGGTAGTACGCTGCCAGATTCCCGCGCGGGATGTTATAAGCAACGAGACGGAAATCTTCTACCCGGCGCACAATCCCATCGGTGGAGCAGGTCTCAATGTTAATCCGATCGCCGTCCGCTAACCCCAGCGACTGAATGTCGTCCGGGTGCATAAACACCACATCGCGCTGCCCGTAAACGCCACGGTATCGATCATCAAGTCCATAAATGGTGGTGTTGTACTGATCGTGAGAGCGCAGGGTTTGCAGAACAAATGGCGCGTCCGTTTCCGGGCATACCGATTGCGGCAGCGGTGCTGCGCTGAATTCCGCTTTCCCGGAGGGCGTGTTAAAGCGCCGATCGGCTGCGGCGTTCCCCAGCCAGAACCCGCCTGGCGCTTCGCAGCGGGCGTTGAAGTTCTGAAAACCGGGCAGTGTGGCGGCAATGTGATCGCGGATCAGGTTGTAATCGTCTGCCAGCGCCAGCCAGTCCAGCTTTTCTGTACCGAGAGTGGCATGCGCGATCCCGGCGACAATGGCCGTTTCAGAGCGTTGCGTTGCCGCCAGCGGTTTACCGATCCCTTCCGAGGCATGGACCATGCTGAAGGAGTCCTCCACCGTCACAAACTGGCGGCCGGTTGCTTGCACATCCTCTTCTGTGCGCCCCAGCGTTGGCAGGATCAGCGACTGTTTGCCTGGCATCAGGTGGCTGCGGTTCAGTTTGGTGCTGATATAGACCGTCAACCCGCAGCGGCGCAGCGCTTCGCAGGTAAGTGGTGTGTCCGGCGCGGCAGCGGCGAGGTTACCGCCTAAGGCGATCAGCACTTTCACCTCGTCACGCAGCATCGCCTGAATGGCATCCACCGTATGGTGGCCGCGTGCGCGCGGGGGTTCAAAATTGAAATGGCGGGCGAGGCTGTCCAGCAGCGCTGCCGGGGGCTTCTCATCAATGCCCATTGTGCGGTTACCCTGCACATTGCTGTGGCCGCGTACCGGGCAGAGCCCCGCACCAGGTTTACCAAGATGACCGCCCAGCAGTTGCAGGTTGGTGATTTCACGCACCGTGTCCAACGAGTGTTTATGCTGGGTAATGCCCATTGCCCAGGTGCAGATCACCCGTTCTGCCTGCTGCCAGACGGCAGCAGCATCACGCAGTTGCTGTTGATGTAAACCGGATTGTTGTTCAATGGTGCTCCAGTCGGTGGCGTCGATTTGCGCAAACCATGCCTCAATGCCCTGAGTGTGCTGTGCAATAAACGCGTCGTCGAAAATCCCTGTTTCACCGGCGGCAAGGCGCTGGCGCTGGGTCTCCAGCAACGCTTTGGCGATCCCGCGTACGGCAGCCATATCACCGCCCAGATTCGGCTGGTAATAAGAGGAACTGATCACGCCCGCCATCGGCGTCACTACTTCCAGCGGTTTTTGCGGGTCGGCAAAACGCTCGAGGCCCCGCTCACGCAGGGTATTAAAGGTCACGATCCGTGCACCGCGATCGGCGGCATGGCGCAGGCTGTGCAGCATACGCGGGTGGTTGGTTCCGGGATTTTGCCCGAACACAAAAATGGCATCCGCTTTGTCAAAGTCGGCGAGATGAATCGTACCTTTACCGACGCCAATGCTGCGTTTTAGCCCTGCACCGCTTGCTTCGTGGCACATATTAGAACAGTCAGGGAAGTTATTGGTGCCGACCATGCGGCCAAATAACTGGTAGAGATAAGATGCTTCGTTACTGGCGCGGCCGGAGGTGTAGAGTTCCATCTGATCCGGGTTATCCATCGCCCGAATATGCTCAGCAATCATCGTCAGGGCATCGTCCCAGCTCACCGGCTCATAGTGATCGGTTTGTGGGTTGTAACGCAGCGGTTCGGTCAGTCGCCCCTGGTACTCAAGGAAGTAGTCACTTTGACGGGTGAGGGCGCTCACGCTGTGTTGCGCAAAGAAGGTGGCGTCAATCTGCCGACGGGTGGCTTCCCATGTCACGGCCTTGGCGCCGTTTTCACAAAAACTGAAGGTGCTTTTATTGTCGTCGCCCCAGGCACAGCCAGGACAGTCAAAGCCGCGGGCTTTATTCATGCGCAGCAGGTTGCGCATATTCTTGAGGGCATTTTTGCTGTCAATAACGAAGCGTGTGGTTGCTTCAAGCGAACCCAGACCACCGGCAGCAGCGTGGTAAGGTTTGATAGCCGTTTTGAATTTCATCTGTTCTTCCGGAGACGGATTGTTACAGCGTTAGTCTAATTTCCGTAACAACAACCCTTAATTAACAACTCCTTTTATCACACAAGCAACGCAATGTTTACTCTTTGCGCAACGAGACGCACAGATCGCCATGCCAGGGATCACCCCGGCATGATTTTCCGAATGGCGCTAATCAGCGTATGCGCGGCCGGGGGAAGCGGCGTATCGACACGGGTGATAATGCCAATCGGATCGCCAACACCCGGTGGGGCAATCGGCAACTCCACAAGCGTACCCACACGCAGATCGTCTTTTACTGCACCGGACGGCACAAACCAGACATAGTCATGATCGACAGTCAGCTGGCGCGACAATGACGCCGAAAGGGTCTCAATACAGCCAGAGGGTAACCGGCAGTTTTGACTACTGAGCAGATCTTCCGCGTTTTGCCGTGGTACCGTGCCTTCCGGTAAGACGACGACCGGCCACTCAAGGACGCGGCTTAGCGTCACCGTGGTTTGCAACAATGGGTGACGAGGGCGCACCACCAGTTTCAGCGACTCCAGAAACAACAACTCATAATTCAGCCCGGTCATCAGTTCCGGATCGGACATGCGTCCGATGCCGAGATCCAGTTCGCCGGACTTCAGCCCGGCCAGCAACATTGGATTGTTAGCGGTGGCGACCTGAATAGTGAGATCCGGTTGCTGCTTATGTAGTTGACCAATCACGCCGGGCAAAATACCCAGCGCGGCGGTGGGTAGCGCACCGATACGGATCACATCTGTTTTTTGCTCATATTTGTAGTTCAGCGATTGCCCGGCGATATTCACCGCGTCCAGCACGCGCACTGCATGGGTGAGAAACTGCTCGCCCACCACCGTCAGTTGCGCCCCCATGCGCCCCCGTTCAAATAACCGTTTACCGGTCAGTTGTTCCAGTTCGTTGAGGGTCTTTGACAGTGCTGGTTGGCTCAGGTTAAGGGTTTCAGCCGCGCGCCCCAGAGTTCCCTGCTGAGCGACGGCAACGAAAGTATGTAAATGGCGCAGACGTATGCGCTGTGAAAACAGGCCGTTTTTTTCCATAAGATGATGTTAAAAACTGAGCGGAGCCGGTGACAAGTAAGTTTGTTTAATTTTGATAACTTGATAGCAAACTATTATTAACATTTAATCTCTTTGAGTTACAAACGGATTTTCTCTGCAATGTGACGTAACCAGCAGGTTGGTGTGGTTTTGTCCGAATTGTTTTTCATAAGCGGAGGTTATGCTCGTGGCTGCGCAAACCGTGCGCGTTTTCAGCCACGATCACACTTTGTAAATTTCCCGACACGGTGGCGAAAGGCCTTTCTACACTCCAGAGAGAGACCTCTGGAGGACGAGTAATATGACGTACAGCATCACGGCTGATGATATTCGCGAACAATTTTCACAGGCCATGTCGGCAATGTATCAGCAGGAAGTTCCACAGTACGGCACCTTGCTGGAGCTGGTAGCTGATGTGAACCTGGCTGTGCTGGAGCACAACCCCCGTTTACACGAACAACTGGCCAATGCCGATGAGCTGTCCCGACTGAATGTTGAGCGTCACGGTGCGATCCGCGTGGGTACAGCGCAGGAGTTATCCATGCTGCGGCGGATGTTCGCCATTATGGGCATGTATCCGGTCAGCTATTACGATCTCTCGCAGGCGGGTGTGCCAGTGCATTCCACGGCGTTTCGCCCGGTTGACGACGCGGCGCTGGCGCGCAATCCGTTTCGCATTTTTACCTCGCTGCTGCGGCTGGAGCTGATTGAAGACCCAGCGTTGCGCAACAGAGCCGCCACGATTCTGGCAAAGCGCGACATGTTTACCCCAGCCTGTCGGCAACTGATTGAATTGCATGAGCTGAATGGTGGGTTTACCCCACAACAGGCACAGGCATTTGTGCAGGAAGCGCTGGAAACTTTTCGTTGGCATCGCCACGCCACCGTGGATGAGCAAACCTACCTGGCGTTGCACCGCGAACATCGGTTGATCGCCGATGTGGTCTGCTTTCCCGGTTGCCATATTAACCACTTAACCCCGCGTACGCTGGATATCGACCGGGTGCAGGCGCTGATGCCGGAATACGGTATTGAACCCAAAATCCTTATCGAAGGGCCACCGCGTCGGGATGTGCCGATCCTGCTGCGCCAAACCAGTTTTAAAGCGCTGGATGAACCGGTGCTGTTCAGCGGCGAGCATCAGGGAACGCATACCGCGCGTTTTGGCGAAATCGAACAGCGCGGTGTGGCGCTGACGGAAAAGGGGCGGGCGCTGTATGACCAGTTATTACTGCAGGCCGGAACAGGGAAAGACAACCTGACGCACCAGCTTCATTTGCAAGAGGTATTTAAAGCGTTTCCGGATAGCGAAATGTTACTGCGCAAACAAGAACTGGCATGGTTTCGCTATCGCCTGACGCCGACTGGTGAAGCCCATCGCAAGGCGATCCGCCCTGGCGATGATCCGCAGCCGCTGATTGAGCGCGGGTGGGTGGTCGCTCAGCCCATCACGTATGAGGATTTTCTGCCGGTGAGTGCTGCCGGGATCTTCCAGTCTAATCTCGGGAATGAAACGCAGGCACGCAACCACGGCAACGCCAGCCAGGCACAGTTTGAGGAAGCCCTGGGGTGCCCGGTGCTTGATGAGTTCACGCTTTACCGCGAGGCCTCCGAACGGAGCAAACGACGTTGCGGACTTCTGTAAAACAGGTACTCTGCCAGAAATCAGTTCCTTCTGGATGTTGTTATGGAAAATCCTTCAGCCCCACTGGCGCAGACCCGTCAGGGCCTGGTAATGGGGCGCAGTGAAAACGCCTGTCATGTCTGGCGCGGTATTCCCTTTGCCGCACCGCCTGTCGATGCCTTGCGCTGGCGTGCGCCGCAACCCGTTGAACCCTGGCAGGGGGTGCGCCTGGCAGACCGTTTTTCCCCCGCCTGTTGGCAGAACAGTGACGACTGTCAGCAGATTGGTGGCGGCGATCCGGGGCAGTTCTCTGAAGATTGCCTCTATCTGAATGTCTGGTCGCCTGCCCGCCGTGACAAACGGTTGCCGGTCATGGTCTGGCTGCATGGCGGCGGCTTTACCATCGGTTCCGGTGGGTTACCGCCTTACGACGGTCAGCAACTGGCGGCGCGTGGTGTGGTGCTGGTCACCCTCAATTACCGGTTGGGGCATCTGGGCTTTTTCGCGCATCCGGCGCTGGAGCATGAGCAAGCGCCGGATGCACGTATCTGCAACTTCGGTCTGCTCGATCAAATTGCCGCGCTGCGATGGGTCCAGGAGAACATTACGGCTTTTGGCGGTGATGCCAGCAATGTCACGCTGTTTGGTGAATCCGCCGGGGCGCGCAGCGTCATGGCACTTATGGCCTCACCGCTGGCGGAAGGGTTGTTTCACAAAGCCATCATTCAGAGCAGCTATACACTCCCGGATACGCCGCGGGCGAGCGCGTTGGCAAAAGGTGAGGCGATTGCCGCCCATTTCGGACTGGAAAATGCCAGCGCGGAACAGTTGCGGGCAATCCCGGCGCAGGCGTTCTGGCCGCTGGTTGCGCCACTGAAAATTGCCCCGGCGCCCATTGTGGGGGATGCGGTTTTACCGGACCCAACCCTGGATGTCTTCTTCGCTGGTCGCCAGCACCCACTGCCGGTGATTATCGGTTCCAACAGCGACGAAGCCAGCGTGATGGCAGAGTTTGGCGTTGATCTTGCCGGGCAAATCGAGAAGATGCGTCGCGAACAACGGCTCGGCCTTGGGCTGATCCGTTTACTCTATCCGGGCGTGAGGGGCGATGCTGAACTCGGCCGGCAGGTATGCCGCGATATGGCTTTTACCACGCTGGGCCTGGTGGTGATGCAAGCGCAGCAGCGGGTCAGACAGCCCTGCTGGCGTTACTGGTTTGATTATGTTGCTGAAGCCGCACACGATACCTATGCCAATGGCGCGTGGCATGGCAATGAAGTGCCGTATGTCTTCGATAACTTGCACTTGTCGGAACCTGCGTGCGCCTATGTGAACGATCGCGACAATGCATTTGCCGCACACATCGCCGATTATTGGGTGCAGTTTGCGCACGTCGCCAGCCATAAGACAGAGGTATTACAGGGGCCGGTTCGCTGGCTGGCCTGCGTGCGTGGACGCGACCGTCTGTTACGTATCGGGTTGAATAAACATGCAGGATTTCGCCTGGTTAATCGCTTTATGCGTGCCCGTTTGAGCTTCTTTCGCCGGGTGATGCGCCACCACGTTAAACTGGATTAATCCCCAACAATCCTTCCCGGAAAGCCGCCAGCCCGGCGGCTTTGTTGTGTGATTCGCGCAGGACCAGTCGGTAACTGGCCCCGGTTTTTACACTGCGGGAAAACGGCCGCACCAGCCGCCCGGCGCGAATATCTTCCTCGACCAGTGTTTCGTCGGCAATGGCCAGTCCTAACCCCTGAATGGCGGCAGTGATCGCCAGATCCATCGTGTCGAAGTGTTGATTTTTTCTCATGGCGGGCTGAAAAACCTGTTGCTTCGCCAGCCACAATGACCAGTCGGTTTTATCCCGCGTCGGGTGCAGCAGCGTCGCTTTTTCCAGTGCATCGTGATGTGAATAGTCCGCGCTCATGACCGGGGTTAACGCCTCTTCAAACAGCAGATCGCCCGCGCTTAATTGTGTCCCGAATACGATAGCGGCGTCATAAGGTTCTGTTTTGAAGTTAATGGTGTGATCGGTGGTGGTAGTCAGCGCGATCTGCAATTCCGGATAACGGTGTTCCAGCTGCACCAGACGCGGCACCAGCCAGCGCATGGCACAGGTGGGGGATTTCAGCCGCACCACCGTTTGCTGGGCCTGTGCCTGATCTGCCACCTTCAGCAGATGATCAAATGCGCTGCGCAACTCCGGTAACAGTGCGCTGCCCTGTGGCGACAGGTGCAGCCCGCGGGCATGGCGCTCAAACAGTGGAAAGCCAAACCAGGCTTCCAGCGTGGCAATTTTGCGGCTTACTGCCCCTTGCGTCAGGCAGAGCTCTTTGGCGGCATGGGTCAGATTCAGATGGCGCGCGGTGACCAGAAACGCGTCAATGGCGTTGAGCGGCAGGGTACGGTGCGACATGGCGGCTCCAGCTATGCAATTTATTCATGGCTATTATGACAACAATTCGCTTGTCGGCTCAATGCTGTTTTGGTTTGAATGGTTATGCACTTTTAATGAGAAAGGATTGAACATGACGTTGCGTACCCCGGTAAAATTTCGCTCCAAATTACCCGATGTTGGCACCACCATTTTTACTGTAATTGGCCAGCTTTCCGCGCAGCATAACGCCATTAATCTTTCTCAGGGCGCGCCCAACTTCCCGTGCGATCCGCAACTGGTGGCCGGTGTTACCCGTGCGATGCAGGATAACCATAACCAGTATGCGCCGATGACCGGCTTGCACGCGCTGAAAGAACGTATCGTGCAGAAGATAAGTGACCTGTACCACACTGACTATGACGTTGATAACGAAATCTTGATCACTGCCAGCGCCAGCGAAGGGCTCTACTCTGCGATAAGCGGGCTGGTGCACCCTGGCGATGAAGTTATCTATTTTGAGCCCTCGTTTGATAGCTATGCGCCGATTGTCCGTTTGCAGGGCGCCACGCCGGTGGCGATTAAACTGACAGTGCCGGATTTTGCCGTCAACTGGGATGAGGTGCGCGCCGCCATCACGCCACGTACTCGGATGATCATCATCAACACGCCACACAATCCGAGCGGGCAGGTGTTCTCCCGCGCGGACCTGGAGCAACTGGCTGCGATCACCCGCAATACGGATATCGTGATCCTCTCCGACGAAGTGTATGAGCACGTGGTCTTTGACGGTGAACCGCATCACGGCATGGCGACGCACCCGCAACTGGCGGAGCGTAGCGTCATTATCTCCTCGTTTGGTAAAACCTACCATGTGACCGGCTGGCGCGTAGGGTACTGCGTTGCGCCTGCTGAACTGATGGAGGAGATCTGCAAAGTGCATCAGTTTCTGATGTTCTCTGCCGATACGCCGATGCAATATGCCTTTGCCGATCATATGCGCGATCCACAAAGCTGGCTGTCGCTATCGGCTTTTTACCAACGCAAACGCGACCTGCTGCACACTCTTCTGGCTGAATCGCCATTCCGTTTATTACCCAGCGCAGGCTCGTTTTTTATGCTGGCGGATTACAGCCATTTCAGCGAGGAGAACGACAGCGAAATGGTGAAACGACTGATTACCGATTACGGCGTCGCCACGATCCCGTTGTCGGCGTTTTACACGGATGGTACTGATAACAAATTGATTCGCCTCTCTTTTGCGAAAGATGAAGCGACGTTAAGGGCAGGTGCGCAGGCCCTGTGCCGTGTTAAACCACGCTAAAGGAGCGTTAATAATGAAATTAAAAGCACTCTGTCTGGGCATGGGGTTGCTCTGCTCACTCTCTTCGTTTGCCGCCACGGAACTGCGTTATGGCGTGGAAGCGGAATATCCGCCGTTCGAAAGCCGCAATGCCTCTGGCGAACTCGAAGGGTTTGATATCGAACTGGGGAAAGCGATTTGTAAAGCCGCGCAGTTGAAATGCAGCTGGGTGGAAACGTCATTTGACGCGTTGATCCCGGGGCTGGTGGCGAAGAAGTTTGATGCTATCAACTCAGCAATGAACATCACCGAACAGCGCAAAAAGAGTATTGACTTCACGCAGCCGATTTACCGTATCCCTTCACAGTTAGTAGGAAAAAGCGGTGACGGCATGCAAGCGACGGCGGAAGGTCTGAAGGGCAAAACCATTGGCGTATTACAAGGATCTATCCAGGAAACCTACGCCAAAGAGCATTGGGAAAAGCAGGGTGTCACGGTGGTGTCTTACAAAGATCAGAATATGGCGTGGGCCGATTTGCTGAACGGTCGCATTGACGCCTCGCTGGTGATGTCCGCAGCAGGACAGGCCGGTTTCCTGAGCAAACCACAGGGCAAAGGGTTTGGCTTTATTGGCAAACCCGTGTCGGACGATACCATTCTCGGCAGCGGCATCGGTTTTGGGTTGCGCAAAGGGGATGACGCCACCAAAAAACAACTCGACGCAGCGATTGATAAAGTGCGTGCTGATGGCACCATCAACACGCTGGCGGCAAAATACTTCCCGGGTATTGACGTCAGCGTCAACGCACAGTAACGCCTTACTATTCTGGCCCCAGCCGTTTGATCTCCGGCCGGGGCTTTTTTTATTCCGCTGTAGTTACCCGCCGCTATCCTTATCTTTACGTTGTTTTCGGGCTGATCCGATCGACAGGAAATATTTCACGGTTTGCGCAGATAATCAGCGCCCAACAATTGGATTCTCAATGAATTTTGTCTAGAGTGTGCGTTCATCAACAATCGCTTTTGCCGCTGTTTCGCAACACCGCGAAATGTCCATTTACGACCAGAAGGACGTGTTACCAGGCATGAACCGCAGACGATTTATTCAGGCATCCATGGCGCTCGCAGCAACGTACGGTACGACCGGCGTCGCTTCGCTTTTCTCCCGCGCGGCATTCGCGGCAGACTCCGATATCGCCGATGGCCAAAGCCGTCGTTTTGATTTCTCCGTGTTGCAGTCCATGGCGCACGATCTCTCGGCACAACCGTGGGGCGGCGCGCCGAAAGCGCTGCCGAATACGCTGGCAACGCTCACGCCGCAGGCTTACAACAGTATTCAGTACGATGCGAAACACTCGCTGTGGAATAACATCGACGGTCGCCAGCTTGATGTGCAGTTCTTCCATGTCGGCATGGGGTTCCGCCGCCGTGTACGCATGTTTTCGCTCGATCAACAAAGCCACCAGGCGCGTGAAATCCACTTCCGTCCGGAGCTGTTTAACTACCACGATGCCGGTGTAGACACCAAACAACTGGAAGGGCAAAGCGATCTCGGTTTCGCCGGTTTCCGCGCATTTAAAGCGCCGGAACTGGCGCGCCGCGATATTGTCTCCTTCCTTGGTGCCAGTTATTTCCGCGCGGTGGACAGCACTTACCAGTACGGCCTTTCCGCGCGCGGCGTGGCGGTTGACACTTTTACCGATACGCCGGAAGAGTTCCCGGACTTTACCGCCTTCTGGTTTGAAACCGCGAAACCGGCGGATACCTCATTCACCGTCTATGCGCTGCTCGACAGCCCGAGCATTACCGGTGCGTTTAAGTTCACCATCCACTGTGAAGCCAGCCAGGTGATCATGGATGTGGAAAACCGCCTGTTTGCCCGTAAAGCGATCAAACAGCTGGGCATTTCGCCAATGACCAGTATGTTTAGCTGCGGCAATAACGAGCGCCGCGTGTGCGACACCATTCATCCGCAGATCCACGACTCCGATCGTCTGGCGATGTGGCGAGGTAACGGCGAGTGGATTTGTCGCCCGCTGAACAACCCGCAAAAACTGCAATTCAATGCGTTTCAGGATACCAACCCGAAAGGCTTTGGCCTGCTGCAACTCGACAGGGATTTTTCCCACTATCAGGATGTGATGGGTTGGTACAACAAACGTCCAAGCCTGTGGGTTGAGCCGCGTAACAAGTGGGGCAAAGGATCCGTTTGCCTGATGGAGATCCCGACCACCGGTGAAACGCTGGATAACATTGTCTGCTTCTGGCAGCCGGAAAAACCGGTGAAAGCGGGGGACGAATTCACCTTTGAATATCGCCTTTACTGGAGTGCGATGCCGCCGGTGCGTTCACCGCTGGCACGCGTTTACGCCACCCGCACCGGCATGGGCGGTTTCCCGGAAGGCTGGGCTCCGGGGGAACACTACCCGGATAAATGGGCGCGTCGTTTCGCCATTGATTTCGTGGGCGGAGACCTGAAAGCCGCCGCGCCAAAAGGGATTGAACCGGTGATCACCTTGTCTAACGGTGAAGCGAAACAGGTAGAGATCCTCTATGTTGAACCGTTCGACGGTTATCGCATTCTGTTTGACTGGTATCCGACCAACGATTCCACCGACCCGGTTGAGATGCGTCTGTTCCTGCGCTGCCAGGGCGACGCCATCAGCGAAACCTGGCTGTATCAGTATTTCCCGCCCGCACCGGATAAACGTAATTACGTTGACGACAGAGTGATGCGCTAAGCTTAAATTCTCCCCCGCAAGGGGGAGAATGCGTTGGGGAGGTCTAAATGGAAGATGCCCGGATTACCGTAAACGAACACATCACCCTGCATGCGGTGAATGACCGTTTTGTTCACGATCTCTACCAACTGGTGGTGAAAAACCGCGACTGGCTTCAGCAGTTCCTCGACTGGCCGCAGCATGTGCATTCCGTGGAAGACACCCGTAAAACCGTGCAAAGCAACATGATCCTGCATCAGCGCGGTTACGCCAAGACGTTTATGATCCTTCGCGATGAGGTACTGGTGGGGGTGCTGGCGTTTAACGCCATTGAACCGTTAAATAAGACGGCCTACATCGGCTACTGGATGGATGAAAATGCCTGCGGGCAGGGTATGTTGTCGCAATCGATGCAAGCGATGATCGACTTCTATGCCCGTCGCGGCACGGTTCGCCGCTTTGTCATCAAATGTCGTGTGGCAAACACGGCCAGCAACCAGGTTGCCAGGCGCAATGGTTTTACGCTGGAAGGCTGCCTGAAGCAGGCGGAATTTCTGAATGGTCACTATGATGATCAACATATCTGGGCGCGTATTGTCGACGGGTTACAGTGAACCAACAAGCGGTGTGCGGGTGATCATTTGCCCGTCATTAATTACTTTCGGCCCGCGCAGTAAAATACGTTCTCCGTCCCGCGCGTCCACCACGGCGTTATCGGTAATTTCAATCTGATGCTCGATCAGCACATCTCCCTGGATGCGCGCATTTCCCTGAATCACCACTTTTTCGTCCAGCTGTAATGGCCCGCCGCGCAGCCAGGCGTGACCACCGACCAGCACATGGTGTTTCAGGATGCAGTTTCCTTCCACGACAGCGTGTTCAGCCACTTGCGAGCTGTAGCGCAACGTGGGGATCTCATCGTCCTGTGTTCCGGCCACAATGCGGGCATTCCCGTAAACTTTGGCACAGTCACAAATCCAGACATCATTCAGTTCGTTGCCGTCAAGCAGGGCAAAATCGAACACTTCAGCCCGATGTTCAATAAACGCGTAATTGACGATGGCATCGCCGTAGATTTGCGCCTGGTGTACTACGCGGGAGTGGCTGACCGTTGCACGATCGTAGATTTGTAATAGCTGCTCGTTATCCGGAGTGAGCCCACGCGCAGCAATAATGGCGCAACCGCTGAGAATACGCGCATTGCCGTGCAGACGGCATACGCCGCGCACTGTTGAGGATTGTACAGTGACGTTGTCACTTAATTCGGCACCGTGGCTGATTTCACTGCCATCAACCCAGGCGTTATCGCGGATTTTTACCTCATGGCAGATAACGCACGGCTGGGTAATGCGTGCGTTATCCCGTACGGTACTGCCATAAAACACCATGCTGTTTTCGTCGTAAATCCAGCAGTTTCCCTGTTGATCGAGGACATTTTCGCTATCGACCCAGCCACCGGCAGTTCCTGCGGCGACATCGTTAAAATCGCGCATAGCAATAAGCTGGCGCAGCGCGACCGTTTTTTTCTCTCCGCCCATCAGGTAACTCAACACCCGTTGCTCATCACTGAGCCGATACTTATTCATGTTACAGTTCTCCCATCAGCCTGAATTAACCGTAGCAAATTTTACGGCGCTGGCGATCCGGCGACGAAAACCATAAAATGCATTTAATATACATGTTAAAGTTTGAGGACCATAATGACGACACGCACCGACACCTGGTTTACTGAAAAATACAACATGACCCCGACGCACTCTGAAGTACTAAACGCCATGAACTACATTGCGCCGGGTAAAGCGCTGGATCTCGGCTGCGGCAATGGCCGCAACAGTCTGTATCTGGCGCACAAAGGCTTCGACGTTACCGCGTGGGATAAAAATCCCAACAGCCTGAGTAATCTGCAAAGCATCCGTGATGCGGAAGGGCTGGACAATCTGCAAGTGGCAGCGGCCGATCTGAACAACCTGCATTTTGACGGCGAGTACGATTTTATTCTCTCAACGGTGGTGCTGATGTTCCTGGAAGCGAAGACCATTCCGGGGTTGATCGCCAATATGCAGCGCTGCACCAAACCGGGTGGCTACAACCTGATTGTTGCGGCGATGGATACGGCGGACTTTCCCTGCACGGTCGGCTTCCCGTTTGCTTTTAAAGAGGGGGAGCTGAGCAATTATTACGCAGGCTGGGAACGGCTGAAATACAATGAAGACGTCGGTGAACTTCACCGCACTGACGCCAACGGAAACCGCATCAAACTGCGCTTTGCCACGATTCTGGCACGCAAATCTGCGTAACGCGACTCCCGTGCGGGCCGCGCTGCCCGCATAATCCATTTTTTATCGGCATCGGCCATTTCGTTTTTCCCTTTTACTTTGCTACTGTGCGGAGCACCGTACAAGCGCGCTCTTTTGCCATCAGTTGTACGGTGCCAATCCTGCAGGTGTAAATCAGCGCGCGGCCAGCAGGCAGAGTTGCAGCGCCACACGGTACGCGTCTTCAAACGCGCTCAGGGGTAAAAACTCAAAACGGGAATGGAAATTATGCGCGCCGGTAAAAAAGTTCGGCGTTAGCAGACCTTTTGCCGACAGTGCCGCGCCATCCGTACCGCCGCGCATCGGCGTGGGTTTAGGTGTAATACCCAGCGATTCCATTGCCTGAAACAGCAAATCAATCGCCCGGCGATCCTCGCCAATGGCATTGCTGATATTGCTGTAGGTGTCGCTGATGCTGTACTCCACTTTGGCCGTCGGGTATTGCGCGGCGATAATCGCGGCCACATCGGCAATCTGCTGTTTACGGCGGGCAAAATTGTCGCTATCGAAATCACGAATATTGGCATTCAGCGTGGCATGCCCTTGTACCGCATCAAGGGCGTTAAACCAGATATACCCTTCGCGGCCTTCAGTATGTTCCGGTGTTTGCTGGCGATCAAAATGGCGGATGTAGTCCATGGCCATCAGTAGCGGGTTGACCAGCACGCCTTTTGCCGACATTGGGTGTGCAGTCACGCCGGTAAAACGGATCTGCGCGCTGGCGGCGTTAAAATTCTCATAGACGATTTCACCCCGTTCGCAGCAGTCGATAGTCCAGGCAAAATCCACATCAAAGCGTTTTAAATCGAGCGCTTTTGCCCCCCGTAAACCCACTTCTTCATCCGGCACAAATGCCACCACGATATCGCCATGCAGATGCGCTGCGGTGAGGTTCTCCAGCAGCGTCATCACAACCGTTACGGCGGATTTATTGTCCGCGCCGAGTACGCTGGTGCCGTCACTAAAAATAATGTCTTCGCCAGGATAGGCGAGGATTTCCGGATGCTCGCTTACCCGTAGCCAGATATCTTTTGACGGATTCAGACAGAGATCTTCACCCTCAAAACGCAAAATTTGCGGATGAATATGCGGCGACAAACCGACATCTACGGTGTCAATGTGGGTGATAAAACCAATGCGCGGCGCGCCGGGAACCGTGCCTTTTTTTACCGCCGTCACGGTGGCGTGATCGTCGAGGACAACCTCGTCCAGCCCAAGTGATGTCAACTCATTCGCCAGTTCACGCGCCATATCGAATTGCCCGACGGTCGTCGGTAACGTGGTGGCGGCAGCATCGCTCTGGCTGGTGATGGAGAGATAACGAAAGAAGCGTTGCGTTAATTGACTGGCAAGCGACGACGGCATAGTGATTCCTTCTTTATTTGTAATATCAGGTGTTTGCACATTCGCTTTAATGTTATTTATGAGAGGGCAAACAACAAGTATTTACAATAAAACAACAGGAAAAACTATGATTAGCAAACCGACAACACTTGCTCTGGTGTTGGCCGCGCTGACAGTGAGTTCTACTGTGGCGGCAAAAACACTGGTCTATTGTTCAGAAGGTTCACCGGAAAATTTCAACCCGCAACTCTATACTTCCGGCACCAGCGTCGATGCCAGCGCCGTGCCTGTCTATAACCGACTGGTGGACTTTAAAGTCGGCACTACCGAGTTGCAACCGAGTCTGGCAGAACGCTGGGAGGTCAGTGAAGATGGCAAAATCTATACCTTTCACTTGCGCAAAGGGGTGAAGTTTCAAAGCAATAAATATTTCACGCCAACGCGGGATTTTAACGCGGACGATGTCATCTTTTCGTTTATGCGCCAGAAAGATCCGCATAATCCCTACCACAATGTCTCTAACGGCACCTACTCAAACTTTGAAAGTCTGGAATTCGGCAGCCTGATCACCGCCATCGATAAAGTCGACGACAATACGGTACGCTTTACCCTCGCTCACCCTGAAGCGCCGTTTGTTGCTGACCTGGGCTGGTATTTCGCCTCGATTCTGTCGGCGGAGTATGCCGACGCGATGCTGAAAGCCGGCACACCGGAACGGGTGGATAGTGATCCGATAGGCACCGGGCCGTTCCGCCTGGCGCAGTACCAGAAAGATTCGCGCATTTTGTTCACCGCGTTTGATGACTACTGGCAGGGTAAAGCGAAAATCGATCGACTGGTTTTTAGTATCACCCCGGATGCTTCCGTACGCGTGGCAAAACTGGAAAAGAATGAGTGCCAGGTGATGCCTTTCCCGAACCCGGCAGATCTGCCACGGCTGAAAGAGAACAACGCGATCACGCTGATGAGCAAAGCCGGGCTGAATACCGGCTTCCTCGCGTTCAATACGCAAAAAGCGCCGCTGGATAATGTGAAAGTGCGGCAGGCGTTGGCCATGGCAATCAACAAACCGGCCATTATTCAGGCTGTGTTTCAGGGTACGGGTACTGCGGCGAAAAACCTGTTGCCGCCCGGCGTCTGGAGCGCTGACAGCACGTTAAAAGATTACGACTACGATCCGGAGAAAGCCAAAGCGCTGCTGAAAGAGGCCGGCGTCGCGCCTGGAACCACCATCGACCTGTGGGCAATGCCGGTGCAGCGCCCCTACAACCCGAATGCCAAACGCATGGCCGAGATGATCCAGGCGGACTGGGCAAAAGTGGGCATTCAGGCGAAAATCGTCACTTACGAATGGGGTGAATACCTGAAACGTGTGAAGAGTGGTGAGCATCAGGCGGCTTTAATGGGCTGGACCACCGCAACCGGCGACCCGGATAACTTCTTCGGCCCGTTATTTACCTGCACTTCCGCCAACGGGGGCTCTAACTCGGCAAAATGGTGCTATCAGCCGTTTGACAAGATCATAGCAGAAGCTAAAGCCACGACCGATCATGATAAGCGCGTCGCGCTGTATAAACAGGCGCAGCAGATGATGCACGATCAGATGCCTGCGGTAATGATTGCCCATTCGACGATTTTTGAACCGGTACGTAAAGAGGTGCAGGGGTATGAAATCGATCCGTTCGGTAAACATATTTTCTGGCCGGTCGATCTGAAAAAATAAACCGCCGCCGCCTGGTTTCCCGGGCGGCCTTTTCCCTCCGGCGTAGTGCCCCTTCGTTTGCTATAACTTAATGGCAATTCTGCACTCAAGGGACATGCCTATGCGTACTCATGCGTTAATTAGCGTTGCCGCTATTACTGGCCTGCTGGTGTTGTCAGGCTGCGCGTCAAAAGTGACACAACCGGAGAAGTACTCCGGTTTTTTAAAAGACTACTCTGGGTTACAGGAAACAACCTCGGCGACCGGAAAACCCGTGCTGCGCTGGGTCGCGCCAGGTTTTGATCCGGCGAAATATGACTCAATTGTTTACCATCCGGTGACGTACTACCCGGTGGCAAAACCGACCAAACAGATCACTCAACAGGTGCTTGATGGTGTGCTCACTTATACCAACACGAAATTGAAAGCCGCAGCCGCGGCGCGAAAACCGTTGGTGACCTCGCCGGGCCAGCATAGCCTGATCTTCCGCGGTGCAATAACCGGTGTGGACGCCAGCAAACAGGGATTGCAGTTCTATGAAGTGGTGCCGGTGGCAATGGTGGTCGCGGGCACGCAGATGGCGACAGGTCATCGCACCATGAATACACACCTCTATTTTGAAGGCGAACTGATAGACGCACAAACGAACGCCCCGGTGCTGAAAGTGGTGCGTGAAGGCGAGGGGAAAGATCTCAGTAATGAAAATGCGCCGGTCACTGTCGATGCCCTGAAACAGGTCATTGATGGTATGGCGACCGACGCCACCCTGTTTGATATCAGCAAACGTTAGCTTTTCGCCGCAGCAGACGCCCGCTCAGCCAGCTTTCCGGGCGGGCAAACATCACCAGATTGCCGGTCAGGATCAGCAGCAACCCGGCAATGCCATTGATATGCCAGACATAGCCTTCATAGAAAGTCGAAATGGTCAGCGCAACCAGAGGAAACAGCAGCGTACTGTAGGCGGCTTTGCCGGGGCCGATTCTGCCGACCAGCGTAAAGTAGGCACCAAAGGCGACAACCGAACCGAACAACGCCAGATAGACCAGTGCGCCCAGGTAGCTGACCGTCCACTGCGGGGAAAAATCATCGCCGCGCAACAGGGCAATCATCCCCATGATCAGCGTCCCGTACAGCATGGCCCAGCTATTGGTGGTCATGGTCTGCAACCCTTTGCGCTGATGGCGCAGGCTTATCATATTGCCAAACGAAAAACCCAGCGTGCCCAGCGCCGACAGGGCAATACCCATCAACAGTGTACTGTTCCAACCGCTGGCAACCAGATCCTGCCAGAATAGCGTCACGATACCCGTTAACCCCAGCAGGGCGGCGACAAAAAAGCGCGCCGGGGGTTTCTGACCAAAAAACAGGAAGCTGTTTACCGCGTTAAACAGTACCGCCATGGAGAAGATCACCGACTCCAGCCCGGTGTTGATCCATGCAGCAGCAGTATAAAAACACCAGAAGTTAAAGCCAAACACGCAGCAACCTTGCAGCAGGCAAAACAGGTGATCGCGGAGCGGCAGGGCGCGCAGCTTGCCGCGAACGGCCAGTATCAGCATCATGGCTGCGGTGGCCAGCGCGAAGCGCCAGAAAATTGACACCGGCGCGGGCACCGGCCCCTGTTGTAAAAAAATCGCAATCCAGGTTGTCCCCCAAATCACCACCACCAGGCCATAAAGCAATGCGTTCATGTTGATTCCCTATCGATAAAACGAACGCTGAGTGTGGCAAGAAAGGGAGGCGCGGGCTTGCACGGATTTGCCGCAGACTTGCATATTCTTGCGCTTTTGTTTGCACAATGCTGGTATCCGCTGTCCGCTATTTATAGACTGACTACCTGGTTACTATTAGATAATTTCTGTGAATGTCTGACCATTACGACGCTTTTGAAAACCTGCGTAAACACAACGCCGTGCTGCACAACTCGGTGTCGCTTCACTCTGGGATCCAGCTGGCGGCGTGGTCAAATAAACGCGATAACATCACGCAATATTGCGATCACCATACCCTCAGCCTGTATATCGCCGATGGCTACGAGAGCTATCACAAAACCGCATACGGCTGGAAAAATGGCGGGGGACCGGACCGGTTTTGCCTGATGCCGAAAGAGAGCGAATCGGTATGGGATATTCGCGACGACCTCTCCTTTGTGCATCTCTACTGCACCGATGAACATTTGCGTGAGGTCGGTGAACGGGTGTGGGATCGCAGCCCGGCCACCTTCACCCTGGACGAAAAAACCTTTGCCCAGGATCCACGTATCACCACGCTTTATCGCCAGTTTCTGCTGGACTGCGACTGGCAACAAAACGCCAACCAGCTAACGCTGAGCACCGCCTCAACGCTGCTCCTGACGCACCTGGTGCAGCACTACAGCAATGTGCAGTGGCAATTGCCGACGGTTACGGGCGGCTTAGCGCCGGTCGCGCTGCGCACGGTGCTGGAGTATATCGATGCGCACTTGTCGGAACCGTTGCTGTTGTCGGATCTGGCGGCACAGGCTGCTCTCAGCGAATATCACTTTGCGCGCATGTTCCGCCAGTCGATGGGGGTTGCGCCGCATCAGTTCGTCATGCAGCGCCGAATGATGCATGCCAAAACGCTGTTAACCAGTAGTGACCAGCCGTTGACCGCCATTGCGCTGGCCTGTGGGTTTAACTCCGCCAGTCACTTTAGCAACCGGTTTAAAGCCGCGACGGGGTTCACGCCTTCGCAATTACGTGCGGCGCGCCAGCGTTAATACGCCGTAGCACACACCTCCGATCGCTAATCCCCAGAATGCTGAACCGATCCCTAACAATGTGACGCCGCTGGCGGTCACCAGGAAGGTGACAATGGCAGCATCACGATCGCTCTCTTTCGCCAGCGCCTGCTGCAGGCTACCGCTAATGGTCCCCAGTAACGCCAGTCCGGCCAGCGTCTGGATCCAGCTTAGCGGCAATGCGGCCAGAACAGCGGTAATCGCACCGCCAAACATACCCGCCAGTACATAGAAAACCCCAGCAGCAGCAGCGGCCAGCCAGCGTTTACCCGCATCCGGGTGGGCATCCGGACTTTGACAAATGGCGGCGGTAATGGCGGCAATGCAAATAGAATAGACCCCGAACGGGGACAGCAGCAGCGCCAGCGCACCGGTAAAGATGATCAAGGGCGACACCGGAACACGGTAACCAGCGGCCTGCATGGTGGCGAAGCCGGGGGCATTCTGCGATGCCATCGTTGCGAGAAAAAACGGAATGCCGATGCTCAGCAGCGTGGTCCCGTTGAATGCAGGCGCGATAAACGTTGGCGTGACGATGGCAAGGGAAATACTCTGCGTGACAACGTCACCACTAACGATTGCTACCAGTGCGCCAATCATTAATGTTGCAACAATAGCATAGCGCGGCGCGAGGGCTTTACAGACAAGCCAGGCCAGTAGCATACTGCCGCACAATGCAAAATGGCCCCCCAGATTGCTAAATGCCTGCAGGCCAAAACGGAGTAGAATCCCCGCCAGCATGGCTGCCGCCAGCGTATGAGGAATGACTTTCATCAACCTGGCAAATAACCCGGTCACACCGCACACCACAATTAGCCCATTGGCGAAGATAAATACGCCAACGGCCTCGTTCAGGGAAACACCCTGCAAACTGGTGGCGAGAAGCGCCGCGCCGGGCGTTGACCAGGCGGTCAGCACCGGCACGCGGTACCACAGTGTTAATGCCAGTGTACTGACGCCCATGCCAAGGCCAAGTGCGGTCATCCAACCGGCAATCTGCCCGGGTGTGGCACCGGCGGCAGAAGCAGCCTGCCAGATAATGGCGGCAGAGCTGGCGTAGCCCACCAGTACGGCAACGAACCCTGCCAGCACGCTGGTAAAGGGGATGGACGTGTTAAAGGGCAGAGTGGTGAGGCGCATAAGGTTTCCTTGTGCGTTATAGCATCCGACTAATTTATCATCGAGCGTTATAGCGCACAAGTCATCAGGAGGAGTCATGGATCTCACGCTTTATCTGGCAGCAACGCTAAAAAATTTACGCCAGGACCGCGGCTGGAGCCTTTCTCGTTTAGCAGAAGAAACAGGCGTTTCAAAAGCGATGCTTGGGCAGATTGAGCGCAACGAATCCAGCCCGACGGTGTCGACCTTATGGAAGATCGCCACTGGCCTGAATGTGCCATTCTCAACCTTTATTGCCCCGCCGGAAGGGGAAACGCCGCTGGCGTACGATCCCGAAAGCCAGGCGATGGTGGTCACTCCCATTTTCCCGTGGGATGAACAACTGCATTTCGACATGTTCTCGATTACCCTGGCACCGGGTGCGTTAAGCGAGTCCACTCCGCACGAGAAAGGGGTGATTGAGCATGTGGTTGTTCTTAGCGGCGCGCTGGATATGTGTATTAGCGGGCAGTGGAAGACATTAACCGCTGGCAGGGGGGTACGTTTTGCCGGTGATGAGGCGCACACTTATCGCAATAGCACATTGCAGACGGTGCATTTCCAGTCGCTGATCCACTATCCAAAAGAAAAAGCCGCAAGCAAGCCTGCGGCAAATAACGACGACGATTAACAATCAGACGACCCAAAATAACGCAGGGGACAGGAAGCCAGTAATGCACCTGCAACCTGAACTATCACGGGTACACAACGTGACAAGGCGTGTCCGAGTCACCACTTTACTGTTCAGCAAAACGCAGCGGAAATAGCAATTTCAACATTGCATTGCCAGCGTACGCAAATTCCCCCGGTCGCAGGTGGTGAAACGGCCCGCTTGTGACTACAATAGCCGCCATTTTGCACATAATGGATAACGACGATTGTATGCGCCTGCACCCCCATCACCTTGAACTGTTAAGCCCGGCCCGCGATGCCGCTATCGCCCGTGAGGCAATCCTTCACGGCGCGGACGCTGTCTATATTGGCGGTCCCGGTTTTGGCGCCCGCCATAACGCCGGAAACAGCCTGCGTGACATTGCCGATCTGGTGCCGTTTGCACATCGCTACGGTGCAAAAGTCTTTATTACGCTGAATACCATTCTTCATGATGACGAGCTGGAACCGGCGCAGAAATTGATTGGTGACCTTTATCAGGCAGGCGTTGATGCGTTGATCGTGCAGGACATGGGGGTGCTGGAGCTGGATATTCCGCCCATTGAGCTGCATGCCAGTACCCAGTGCGATATTCGCAGCGTTGAGAAAGCCAAATTTCTTTCCGATGTCGGCTTCAGCCAGATCGTACTGGCGCGCGAACTCAACCTCGAGCAAATCCGCGCCATTCACAGCGCAACGGATGCAACCATTGAGTTCTTTATTCACGGTGCGTTATGCGTGGCCTATTCCGGGCAGTGCAACATTTCTCATGCGCAAACCGGACGCAGCGCCAACCGCGGCGATTGCTCACAGGCGTGCCGTTTGCCCTACACCCTGAAAGATGATCAGGGGCGCGTGGTAGCGTATGAAAAACATCTGCTGTCGATGAAAGATAACGACCAGACCGCCAACCTGGCAGCGCTTATCGACGCGGGCGTGCGCTCCTTCAAAATTGAAGGGCGCTACAAAGATATGAGCTACGTGAAGAACATCACCGCGCATTATCGCCAGATGCTCGATGCGATCATTGCCGATCGTGGTGACCTGGCGCGGGCATCCGCCGGGCGTACCGAGCACTTCTTTGTTCCGTCGACCGACAAAACCTTCCATCGCGGTAGTACGGACTACTTCGTTAATGCGCGTAAAGGCGATATCGGTGCATTTGATTCGCCGAAGTTTATCGGTCTGCCGGTGGGTGAAGTGCTGAAAGTGGGCAAAGATCACCTCGATGTGGCGGTGACCGAGCCGCTGGCGAATGGCGATGGCCTGAACGTGCTGGTGAAACGCGAAGTGGTCGGGTTTCGCGTCAATGTAGCCGAAAAGACGGGAGATAATCGCTATCGCGTCTTCCCGAATGAAATGCCGGAACTGCTGAAAACCCTGCGTCCGCACCATCCGCTGAACCGTAACCTCGATCATAACTGGCAGCAGGCGCTACTCAAAACGTCCAGCGAGCGGCGTATTGGTGTGGATATTGAACTGGGCGGCTGGCAGGAGCAACTGATTCTGACGCTGACCAGCGAAGATGGCGTAAGCGTAACGCATACGCTGGAGGGGCAGTTTGACGAAGCCAATAATGCAGAAAAAGCGCGGGAAAACCTGAAAGAGGGCCTGAGTAAACTGGGGCAAACCCGCTATTACGCACAAACGGTAGCGGTCAACCTGCCAGGCGCGTTATTTGTGCCTAACAGTCTGCTCAATCAACTGCGCCGTGAAACGGTGGAGATGCTGGAAGAGGCGCGCCTGGCGAGTTACCAGCGCGGCAGCCGTAAACCCGTGGCGACACCCGCGCCTGTTTACCCGGAAACCCACCTCTCTTTCCTGGCGAACGTTTACAACCACAAGGCGCGTGAGTTTTATCATCGCTACGGCGTTCAGCTCATCGATGCTGCGTTTGAAGCCCATGAAGAGAAGGGCGATGTACCGGTGATGATCACGAAGCATTGCCTGCGTTTTGCCTTTAACCTGTGCCCGAAACAGGCGAAAGGGAACATCAAGAGCTGGCGCGCGACGCCAATGCAGTTGATCCACGGTGATGAAGTGCTGACGCTGAAATTTGACTGCCGCCCGTGCGAAATGCACGTGGTGGGCAAGATTAAAAATCACATTCTGAAAATGCCGCTCTCCGGCAGCGTGGTGGCGTCGATAAGCCCTGATGAGTTGCTGAAAACACTGCCGAAAAACCGCTAAAAGAACGGGTGGCTTAGCCACCCGTTTTGCTTAACGCGGATCTTCCGGCATTGGCGGTTTCTTCTCGTCACGCTTTGGCGGCTTCGCCGGTTTATGTTTCGGCGGCAGCGGTTTTTTCTCTGCTTTGTGGTGTTGCTGGCCCGGGGCGTTTTCCGGCGGCAATGGTTCATGGTCTGCGGCAAACACCATCGAAGAGACGCTCACCGCCAGGATGGCAGACACGCGTGCAATCTTTTTCATACGACTTCCTTTCTCACTCTGTATTGCGTCGCCGTGAATTTGACGCCAAAAAAGTGAAGGAATGATGGAGTTAACCCCCTGTGGGAGTATGCCAGGCAGAGGGCGTTTGATAGCGCCAGTAGGGTGGCGAACCGAAACTCGCCAGTAAGAAATCAATCACTGTGCGGGTATTGAGCGACGGGTATCTCCCGCCAGGATAAAGCAGCCACAGCGATTGTTCTGCCGCGGAGTAGGTCGGTGAAAATTCCGGCAACAGATCAACCAACTCACCGCGATTCAGCATTTCACCCACCTGCCAGTCCGGGTAAAGCAGGATCCCGCCGTCATTGTTCGCTGCCTGGAGTAACAATTCGGCATTGTCGGAGACGATTTTTGCCTGTGGTGAAAACTGATAGTGCTGCTCACCGGTATGAAAACGCCAGCGCTGGAGACCCGTTTTCCCACGATAGGCCAGCAACCGATGCTGTTGTAACGCTTCCGGGGATTCTGGTCGTCCAAAACGACGAAGATAAGCGGGTGTGGCCACCAGGTGACAACGCTGGCTGGCGATCAGCCGGCCGTGAAGTTCTGAATCTTTCAAAGAGGCGATGCGTAACAGCAGATCCGTCCCATCGGCAAACGGGTCGATGTAGTCATCATTCAGGTTGAGTTCAATGTTCAGTGCCGGGTAACGCTCGCTCAATTCACTGATGCGCGGCCCAACATGCCGCAAGCCAAAGGATATCGGCGCGTTAATGCGAATGCGGCCGCCGGGTTGGTCGCGCCTTTCGCCAACCTGTATTTGCGCATCGGCAAGTTGCTGAAGCATGGTACGAAAAGCATCGGCATAGATATGACCCGCATCGGTGGCAATGACCGCGCGTGTGTTGCGATACAGCAATTGCGTTTCCAGCGCCTCTTCCAGTTGCTGAACAACACGTGAAAGCGACGACGCGGCAAGACCTTCGTTACGTGCCACTTCCGACAAATTCCCTTCACGCACAATGGCGAGAAACAGGTGCATCGAACGGGCGCTAATCTGGCTGAGTGATTTCATTTTTGCGTAATCTGCAATGGTCCATAGCGCATTGTAGTGTTTTTACGCACAGAATTCATCGCTAAGCTACGCGAACGATAAGCACCGGAGAGTATGATGAATCACACAGTTTTGGCATTTGATGAAACCGTTCGCCAGCGTTCTTCCGTCCGCGCGTTTTTACCCACCCCGCTCAGTGATGCGCAAATCCGCGCGGTATTGCAGGATGCGCAATATTCACCGTCAAACTGCAACACGCAGCCGTGGCACGTGCATGTGGTTTCCGGAGAGACGAAAACGCGGCTGGGAAAACTGATGACCGCGAACGATCTGGCGGGGGTCCAGACGCCGGATTTCAGCTTCTCCTATGAGGATTTTCACGGGGAGTATTTCGATCGTGCCCATGAGCAGGCACGCATTTACTATGAGGCACTCGGCATTGCCCGCGACGATAAAATCCGCCGCAAAGAAGCTTACTTACGTAACTATCAGTTTTTTAATGCGCCGCACGCCGCGTTTCTGTTTATGCCATCGTTTGGCGATAACATCCGTGTGGCGTCGGACATCGGTATGTATGCGCAGAGTTTTTTACTTTCGCTCACTGCGCGCGGTTTTGCCGGGATCCCGCAAACCCTGCTCGGCTTTCACGCCGATATGATCAGAAAGGAATTGGGTGTTTCCAGCGACTATCGCCTGTTATTCGGCATCTCGTTTGGTTATGCCGATACGACCGCGCCTTCGGCGCAAGTCCGTATGCCGCGTATTCCTGTCGAACAGAGTGTGGTGATGCACGGGTAAAACAGCAGGTTTACAGAGACGCTAATCGCGAACATTAGCGTCTCTGTCTGGGATCAAGCAGCACAAAGTGCGCGAGCGCTCTGTTTCCATTGATCAACTTGTGTGGGATGCAGAAAAGAGAAGTAGACGGTGATGTTGTCGGGAAGGATGTTTTGCAGTGCTGGCAGACAATTGGCTTCACAAGGCCGCAGTTCAATGTAAGCACTGGTGATTGGCAGAACGATGTTGGTGCTGTCAGCGCGTTCAATACGCCGGATCGCCGCCATCAGCGCGGCCATTTCTCCGTGCAGTTTCACCCAGTTGTGCGCGTAGATATTCGGTGGCATTTCGACCTGCATCTGGCTATTACCAAACGCATAGCGGGCGTTACCGCGCAGCGTGTATTCAATGGTCGCGCAGCACGATTCCGGGCCAAACCCCTCATGCCGGACCAGTTTCTTTTTGTCTTCCAGCGTGCGACGAACAATCGGATAGCCCGAGTTGAGATCGTAAGGCGTCTGAACAAGGTTAATCATCATCTCTCCCTAACTGCATGAAAAAGCGCGGCTCTAATCAAAATCAGATAACAAAAAAGCGTAGTGAATGATCCTGGCTATTTCTAGCTGGGATCATCGTTGCTTCGCAATTGTCAGTGTGATTTAAACCCCGCCGCCGACATCAGGAGCCGGAAAACCATACTGACCGCGAACAGCGCCATAACGCTGCCACCCCAGATTAATAGCATCCAAATCAAGCGGTTCAGGAAGGTTTGTTTCATCAGTGATACCCCTCGCCAGGCTGCACTTTGCCGCGGAACACGTAGTAGCTCCACAAGGTGTAAATCAGAATAATTGGAATGATCAGCAGCGCGCCGACCAGCATAAAGCCCTGGCTCTGCGCGGGTGCTGCCGCCTGCCATAGGGTGATATCTGGCGGAATAATGTGTGGCCAGATACTGATGCCAAGGCCGCTAAAACCAAGGAAAATCAACCCCAGTGTCTGTACAAAAGGCAAGGTGTGGTAATCCGGATTGTTGAGGCTACGCCATAACCAAAGACTCAGCGCTACCACCAACAGCGGTACCGGTGAGAAGAAGTAGAGGTTTGGCAGACTAAACCAGCGATCGGCAATCGCCGCATGTGTCAACGGCGTCCACAGGCTGATAACAGCAATAACCGCCAGCAGCGCCAGCAATAAACGCTTCGATGCATGACGCATTTTTTCCTGTAACGGGCCATTGCTTTTCATCACCAGCCAGCTTGCCCCCAGCAAGGCATAGGCGATCACCAGGCCCACCCCGCAAAACAGGGTGAAAGGTGTTAACCAGTCCAGCGCACCGCCGCTGTAACTGCGCCCGGTGACGGAAAAGCCATTAATGACCGCTCCAACCACTACGCCCTGGGCAAACGTAGCAAGCAGTGAGCCCGACAAAAAAGCTTTATCCCAGAACGGTCGATGTGCAGGCGTGGCTTTAAAGCGGAATTCAAACGCCACGCCGCGGAAAATCAGCCCCAGCAGCATCAGCGTTAGCGGAATGGTCAGCGCATCCACAATCACCGCATAAGCCAGCGGAAATGCGCCGAACAATCCCGCGCCACCCAGGACCAGCCAGGTCTCATTGCCATCCCAGACCGGTGCAACGCTGTTGACCATCACATCCCGCTCATCGGCATCACGCGTCAGCGGAAAGAGAATGCCAATACCGAGATCAAAACCGTCCATCACAATGTACATCAAGGTGGCGAAGACAATAATGACGAACCAGATTAACGACAGATCGATACCCATTAGTGACTCTCCTTATGCCACGCCTGCGGGCCGTGGGTGATCAGGCGCACCATATAGCTGTAGCCGACGCCAAAAACCGAACAGTAGACAATAAAAAACGCCAGCAGGCTGATGCTCATGTGCAGGTCGCCATGTGCCGAAACCGCATCTGCCGTACGCAACAAACCGGACACGACCCACGGTTGTCTGCCAACCTCTGTGGTCACCCACCCGGCGAGAATGGCGATCAAGCCAGCGGGCCCCATCCACAAGGCAAAATGCAAAAATGGGCGAGACTGGTACAAACGCTGTTTGTAGCGCAACCACAACGCGCCAACGCCCAGCGCAATCATCAATACGCCCAGTCCGACCATCACGCGGAATGACCAGAACACCAGCGGCGCGTAAGGGCGATCTTCTTCAGGAAACTCTTTCAGCGCCGGAACCTGCTTGTCCAGGCTGTGGGTGAGGATCACGCTGCCCAGCGCCGGGATCGCCAGTGCGTAACGTGTGCGTTCCTGCGCCATATCCGGCAAGCCAAACAACAGCAGCGGGGTGGCTTCACCGGGCGGGTTTTCCCAGTGGCCTTCGATGGCGGCGATTTTTGCCGGTTGATATTCCAGCGTGTTGAGTCCGTGCATATCGCCAACCATCGCCTGAATCGGGGCGACGATCAGCGCCATCCACATCGCCATGGAGAACATTTTTCGCATGGCGGGGGTGTCGTTACCGCGCAGTAAATGCCAGGCAGCGGAAGCGCCGACAAACAGGGCGCTACTGAGAAACGCCGCAATGGTCATATGCAGCAGACGATACGGGAACGAGGGGTTAAAGATCACCTTTAGCCAGTCGACCGGCACAACCTGGCCGTTTTCAATCACAAACCCTTGCGGTGTATGCATCCAACTGTTGGACGCCAGGATCCAGAAGGTAGACATCAGCGTGCCAAGCGCCACCATGCAGGTGGCAAAGTAGTGAAGACCCGGTCCAACTTTGTTCCAACCAAACAGCATTACGCCCAGAAAACCCGCTTCAAGGAAAAACGCCGTCAGCACCTCATAAGTGAGCAGTGGTCCGGTAATGCTGCCGGCAAACTGGGAAAAACCGCTCCAGTTGGTGCCAAACTGGTATGCCATCACCAGCCCGGAAACCACGCCCATTCCGAAGTTAACGGCAAAGATTTTCGACCAGAAGTGATAGAGCGTGCGCCAGTCCGGGTTGCGGGTTTTCAGCCACAGCCCTTCAAGCACCGCCAGAAAGCTGGCGAGACCGATGGTGATCGCCGGGAAAATAATGTGAAAAGAAACCGTGAAGGCGAACTGTATTCTCGCCAGGTGAAACGCATCTAAACCAAACATGCACAACCCCAAATCAAACGTTGTGGTGGTTATGTTAATGAGCGCGAGCCTGAACTTGCAGAAACAGATTAGGGAAATTTTTCCATAACAGTTGCTCTGATAATGCTATTTAGTGGCATCTGATATAGACACGCTGTTTCAGTGCCAATACGGGTAGGGCGTGTGGCGTGGTAGCCAAAATGTCTCTGTGTTAGATTTATTCTCTTCTAAGATTTTACCAGGTTATGAATGGATCATAACCGTTAAGCCTGACTTCTCACCGGAAGGAGATGGACGTTGAAGGTTTATTTTTGCAATTCACTCGCGATTGACGGGCCAGAGGGTTTGTATTTGGTACCGGATAATATCGTCACTAACCACAGCGCACAGTGGAATGATTTCGGCTTTGAGATGATGTTTGCAGTTCATTATCACAGTCGTCGCCAAGAGACAGAATATATTGGTATGGCGCGATTTTTATGTCGCAGCCGGATGAATACCGCGAGTTATTTTACTGAGCACGGCGAGATTGTGCGTTCAGGGTTGTATGATATATCAAGGTTTATGCGCATCGATAACATCATCTCGCTAGGCAATGAGATTGATTACTACAAGATGCTGAATTACTTGAGAATGGAGTATCGTCTTGAACCGCTGGTGCTATTGAATAATTTATGCGACGCCAGCTATTACGCTCTGTTTCATAGTGAAACAGGGTTCAAAACATGGAACGGTTATAAAAATGCCTTTCTGCGCAATAAAACGACAGCGGAAACTTTATTAACAAAAGGGGTGAGTATCGCTGCGCCTGGCGCTATCGACTTAGCCCATCAAGACCTGACAATAGAAGAATTGGATCTACCTGAGACATTCGAACCGGTTAAATTTTCTTTCAGCCGCCGACGCAGTGGCGAGCTGACCGATAACATTAATATTATTATCGGTAAAAACGGGCTTGGTAAGACCCTGGTGTTGAAAGAAATCATCAATAGCATCGCCGGGATCTCATTAGACAAAACCAACAATGGTAAATTCCTCAAACTCATTGTCGCCGCTTTCAGCCCCTTTGAAAATTTCCCTCATCGTGAAGAAATTCTCGATGAGATTGAAAAATTAGAACCCATCCAGATTCGCTCGTCAGAAGAAGAAGCCCGGCGTATAAAAATGCTCGACGCGTATACCTATATCGGTTTTCGCAACCCGCAACGGGTATTTGATACCGAGTGGCCAAAAGCGCAGTCGGTGATTGCGCTGCAAAAAATACTTGAGCATGAAAAAGTCTCTGCAAAACTCAAAGAGACCTCCCGGTTTACACTGCTGACGCAGACCCTTCGCCGGGCGCTCTCCTTTGATCATATTGCCTTAACCGACAAAAATGGGTTTCAGATCATCGTTGATCCGAACGACGATATCGACTTTGATGCCATCAATCTAAAAGCAGGCTTGTCTTTTATTCGCAATGGCGACGAAAAAGCCATGAGCTCAGGCCAGCTAATGTACGCCTATATGATACCGCCGCTTATCGCCCACATTGAGGATGAGAGCCTGGTGCTGATTGATGAGCCGGAGCTTTACCTGCACCCGGAACTGGAAATTGGCCTGATCAAGATGCTAAAAACCCTGCTGCGTGAAACGCGTTCCTATGCAGTGATTGCCACCCACTCAGCGCTGATGGTACGAGAAATACATAAAAACCGCGTCACCATTTTGCAGGAAGGAAACGCGTCACAGCATTCGACACGCGTGATGCAACCGCAAAGCGAAACCTTTGCCGCGTCTATTGAGCAGATCATTGGCGAAGCATTTAACGATTACTTCAGCAGCAAGCCGTTTGAAGAAGAGATCGATGCGCAAATCAGGAAATATGACTCTGCTGAAGAAGCAATAAGAATATTGTTCCCGAAATTGGGTTCAGACGGACAACAATATCTTTTCAGCAAGCTGGATAATTCACATTATACGTTGGGGGACAGGGATGAAAGCACTGAGCCATATGCGGATCCCGAATGATGACAGTTGGTTAGCGCTGGCGCTGGATTCTGACAAAGATAAAGTTCCACAGTTGCATGCTATTTCTGCACGTTTACGTGTTCGCTACCCTCAGTATGATCGTATTATTCAAAGGTACACAGTCAGGCCAGCGAACAGTATTTTCAAGAATGGCGATGATTTTGGGCCTGAAAAAGAGTTATTAAACCATTTTTACAATTCTGCACCTGCAAACCTGGGTGCTGAGTTATCGCGCCGTCGTAATAATAATGACCTTTCTGAATGCCCTTATTGTGGCTACCCGGAAAAACCTAACACGCTGGATCATTTTATCCCTGAAAGTGACTGGCCTGAGTTTTCCATTTATCCCGATAACTTAGTTCCGCAATGCATATATTGCGCGCGAATTAAAAGCAAACGCTATTATTCAGACGATGAAAGGCGATGCTTTTTTATTCATCCCTTTTATTCCGCTCTCCTTGAAGGGACACGCTTTGTCATTCAACTCTCATTAAGGCGTATTGAGCCGGATACGGTCACGGTAATAGGTGACCCGACATTCACTGTTCCTCCTGACACGTCGGAGGAAAATCGCAGACGCATTAAATTGCATATCGATAGTTTACGTATTGCTGAGCGTATCCGGGAATATTGTTGGCAGGAGCATAACAACCTCAAAAATTTTATTGAGAAAGGCAATCAGACCCATAACCCGGTCAATGTGGACGGCTACTGCCGGGCACAACGCGATAGCGCTCTGGTGGCAGTGGGCATGGCTGAACGCATTAACGAACCTGATTATCCGCACTGGGCTTCAGCCTATTACGTGGCATTAATTCGCAATACGGCGGTGATGGATTACTACAAAAGCCTGGTGGTCGCACCGCCTGCGACGTCAATCGCGCCGGTTGCCAGAGCGACCGCAAACGTGCCGCTGTAGAGGATTATTTGCAACATAATTATAACAGGCGCTGTTTTTTGTCGTAATATTCATAACTGATATGAAAAGGAACGCTCCCGTTATATGAAAAAATACCAGCGCCTGGCGCAGCAAATCAGTGAACAGATTGAACTGGGCGTCTGGCGGCCGGGAGAGAAACTGCCGTCGCTGCGTGAGCAGGTCACCAGCAGCGGGCTGAGTTTTATGACCGTCGGCCATGCGTACCAGTTGCTGGAAAGTCAGGGGCGGGTGATTGCCCGCCCGCAATCCGGGTATTTCGTTGCGCCCGCGCCGGGCACGCCTCGCGCGCCGGAGATGAAAGTGACCCGCGATGAAGCGGTGGATATCAACACCTATATTTTTGACGTGTTACAGGCAAGCTGTGACGCTTCCGTGTTGCCGTTCGGCTCCGCCTTCCCGGATCCCAAACTGTTCCCGATGCCGCAACTTAACCGCTCGCTGGCGAAAGTAAGCAAAAGTGCTGCCGCCATGAGCGTGATAGAGAACCTGCCACCGGGCAACAGTCAGCTTCGTCATGCCATCGCCCGGCGCTATGCCCGCCAGGGTATGAATGTCTCGCCAGATGAAATCGTGATTACCGCCGGGGCGCTGGAGGCGCTGAATCTCAGCTTACAAGCCGTCACGGAGCCAGGCGACTGGGTGATTATTGAAAGCCCGTGCTTTTATGGCGCATTACAGGCGCTGGAACGCCTGAAACTGAAAGCGCTGTCGGTACCAACAGATGTGAAAGAGGGCATTGATCTGGATGCGCTGGCGCAGGCGCTGACAGAGTACCCGGTCAAGGCATGCTGGCTGATGACCAACAGCCAGAACCCGTTGGGTTTTACCCTCAGCGCGGAAAAAAAAGCGCGACTGGTCGCGCTGCTGGCCGCGCATAACGTCACGCTGATTGAAGATGATGTTTACAGCGAACTCTATTACGGCCGTGAACAGCCGTTGCCTGCCAAAGCGTGGGATAAACAGGAGATAACGCTGCACTGCTCCTCGTTTTCAAAATGCCTGGTGGCGGGGTTTCGTGTGGGCTGGGTCGCGGCAGGTCGCCATGCGAAGCGCATTCAGCAACTGCAACTGATGAGCACCTTATCTACCAGTTCTCCGCTGCAACTGGCACTGGTGGACTATCTCTCTACCCACCATTACGACGCCCATCTGCGCCGCCTGCGCAGGCAACTTGCGGAGCGTAAACATCTGGCCTGGCAGGCATTGCTGCGCCATTTACCGCCAGAGGTGAAAATTTACCGTAACGAAAGCGGCTATTTTTTATGGCTCGAATTGCCCGCCGGTCTGGATGCGGGCGTTCTGAGCCAGCGAGCGCTGGCACACCATATCAGTATTGCGCCGGGCAAAATGTTTTCGACCACGGATAACTGGCGATCGTTTTTCCGCTTTAATTGTGCCTGGTCGTGGGGCGATAAAGAAGAACGCGCGGTCGTTCGCCTGGGGGAATTAATCCGCGACATGTTGAAATAAACGTCGGCAAGTTGTTCTTATTTTCTGAAGACACCATTCTCATTTTAAAAATAGCGACGGCGTAAACAGAGGTTACGTCGTCATTATTTTCTGCGCTTTCGTTGTGTGTATTCATAGGAAATGTGAATAGCAACACAGATTAACGTGCCATCGCTAACCCCTTGTCTATACTCTAAAAGACCGCGGCTTATTATTTTCATAATTAACGTAATGCGGAGTCAGTCACATCCTGGCGAAATTTCTGATGGGCGACATTCAGCCCGTCAGGCCGCCGACTATTTTTAGTAAGGGAGATATATTTACGGCAAGGCTGCCGCTCATTTTTCATTGCGACAGGAGTAAAACCGATGAGCAAGAAATTTGCCCGTAGCAGCCTGTGTGCGCTGGGTATCACTGTGATGACTGCACACGCAGCCGTGCCAACGGAAGTGGGACCCGGAGAAGGGCGGCTGGATATTATTGCCTGGCCGGGTTATATCGAGCGCGGCCAGACGGATAAGCAATATGACTGGGTCAGCCAGTTTGAAAGCGACACAGGCTGCGCGGTGAACGTGAAAACCGCCGCCACCTCCGATGAGATGGTCAGCCTGATTGCGAAAGGCGGTTATGACCTGGTCACCGCCTCCGGCGATGCCTCGCTGCGATTGATCATGGGTAAGCGTGTGCAGCCGATTAACACGGCGCTTATCCCGAACTGGAATACCCTCGATCCGAAGCTGGTGAAAGGTCAGTGGTTCAATGTGGACGGTAAGGTTTACGGCACGCCCTATCAGTGGGGCCCGAACCTGCTGATGTACAACACCAAAACCTTCCCGACACCGCCAGATAGCTGGTCTGTGGTTTTTGTGCAGCAAAATCTCCCCGACGGTAAAAGCAACAAAGGCCGCGTACAGGCTTACGATGGCCCCATCTACATTGCCGATGCGGCGCTGTTCCTGAAAGCCACACAACCGCAGCTCGGCATCAGCGATCCCTACCAGCTTACAGAAGCGCAATACCAGGCGGTGTTGAAAGTGCTGCGCGATCAGCATCTCCTGATCCACCGTTATTGGCATGACACCACCGTGCAAATGAGCGACTTCAAAAATGAAGGCGTTGTGGCCTCCAGCGCCTGGCCTTATCAGGCCAATGCCCTGAAAGGTGAGAATCAGCCCATCGCCACCGTGTTCCCGAAAGAAGGGGTAACCGGCTGGGCCGACACCACCATGCTGCACGCACAGGCGAAACACCCAAACTGCGCCTACAAATGGATGAACTGGTCGCTGACGCCAAAAGTCCAGGGGGATGTGGCGGCCTGGTTTGGTTCATTGCCGGTGGTGCCACAAGGGTGTAAAGCCAGTGCCTTGCTGGGCGAAAACGGCTGTGAAACAAACGGCTACAGTTTCTTCGACAAAATCGCTTTCTGGAAAACACCGGTGGCTGAAGGCGGTAAATATGTGCCTTATAGCCGCTGGACGCAGGATTACATCGCCATTATGGGCGGCCGCTAATCTGCCGGGAGCGACGCATGACTGATGCAGTAGAGTTTCAGGATGTCTCCCGCCTGTATGGCGACATTCGGGCGGTGGACGGCGTGAGCATTGCCGTCCGCGATGGGGAATTTTTCTCGATGCTGGGGCCATCCGGCTCCGGCAAAACCACCTGTCTGCGACTGATTGCCGGTTTTGAACAACTGAGCGGCGGGGCGATCCGTATTTTTGGGCGTGAAGCCAGCGAACTGCCGCCGTGGGAGCGGGATGTGAACACCGTTTTCCAGGATTACGCGCTGTTTCCGCATATGTCGATCCTCGACAATGTTGCCTACGGATTAATGGTCAAAGGGATGGAGAAAAAACAGCGTCACGCCCGCGCCCGTGAGGCGCTGGAGAAGGTGGCGCTTGGCTTCGCGCACGGTCGCAAACCTTCGCAACTCTCCGGCGGGCAGCGCCAGCGTGTGGCTATTGCCCGCGCCCTGGTGAATGAACCCCGGGTCTTACTGCTGGATGAACCGCTGGGCGCACTGGATCTCAAGTTGCGCGAACAGATGCAACTGGAGCTGAAAAAACTCCAGCAGGATCTGGGCATCACCTTTATTTTCGTGACCCATGATCAGGGAGAAGCGCTGTCGATGTCTGACCGGGTGGCGGTGTTCAATAATGGCAAAATTGAACAGGTCGACACGCCGCGCGAACTCTATCTGCGTCCGCGTACGGCGTTTGTCGCCAGCTTTGTCGGCACCTCGAATGTGTTTGATGCGGCACTGGCGGGGAAACTGTGCGGTATGCAGGGCATGTACTCGCTACGCCCGGAGCATATTCGTCTGAACGCGCCGGGTGATATCGAAGTTGACGCAATCGTACAGGCAGTGCAATACCAGGGGGCGTCAACCCGCTTTGAACTGGCGCTGCCCGATGGCGTCAGGCTGCTGGTCAGCCAGGCCAATCTCTCCGATGCGTTATTACCAGAGACGCTGGCACCGGGGAAAGCAGTGCGGGCCGCGTGGTCGCGGGACGCGATGGTGCTACTCCAAGGAGCGGGGTGAGATGGAGATGAGCATCACCGGCAGGTCATCGCGCCGCGCCAGCCTTAGCGGGCTATTCTGGCGTAAACCGCTACTCGGGTTGTTGCTGTTACTCCTTGGCCCCCTGATGTGGTTTGGCATTGTTTACCTGGGGTCGCTACTGACCCTGCTGTGGCAAGGTTTTTACACTTTCGACGATTTTACAATGTCGGTCACGCCGGATCTGACTCTGGCGAATCTGTTGGCACTGTTTAATCCGGCCAATTACGACATCATTGTACGCACACTGGTGATGGCGGTTTCGGTTACTGTGGCAAGCGCGATCCTCGCCTTCCCGATGGCGTGGTATATGGCGCGCTACAGTCGCGGAAAGTGGAAAGCCTTTTTCTATATTGCGGTGATGTTGCCGATGTGGGCGAGCTATATCGTGAAAGCCTACGCCTGGACGCTATTGCTGGCGAAAGATGGCGTTGCTCAGTGGTTTTTAAATCACCTTGGGCTGGAGCCTGTCCTGGCGTCGCTTCTTGCGCTGCCTGCAGTGGGTGGCAACACGCTGTCCACCTCCGGCCTCGGGCGGTTTTTGGTGTTCGTCTATATCTGGTTGCCGTTTATGATCCTGCCGATTCAGGCCGCGCTGGAGCGGCTACCGCCGTCGCTGTTGCAGGCGTCGGCGGACCTGGGCGCGCATCCGCGCCAGACCTTTCGTTATGTGGTGTTGCCGCTGGCGATCCCTGGTGTGGCGGCGGGATCGATATTTACCTTCTCGCTGACCTTGGGGGATTTTATCGTTCCGCAATTGGTGGGACCGCCGGGCTACTTTATTGGCAACATGGTCTATTCCCAACAGGGAGCGATAGGCAATATGCCGATGGCCGCCGCCTTTACGCTGGTTCCAATCGTGCTCATTGCTATTTATCTGGCGTTTGTCAAACGCCTGGGAGCTTTTGATGCACTCTGACCGCGCACCGTTTTTGCTCAAAGTCGCCACCTGGGGTGGCGTTATCTTTCTCCATTTCCCGCTTTTGATTATCGCCATCTATGCTTTCAATACTGAGGATGCGGCATTCAGTTTCCCGCCGCAGGGCTTTACGCTGCGCTGGTTCGGCGTGGCGGCGGCGCGGGGTGACATCCTGGATGCAGTCACACTGTCACTGCAAATTGCCGCCCTGGCGACGGTTATCGCATTGATTCTTGGCACACTTGCTGCAATGGCCTTATGGCGCAGTGATTTTTTTGGTAAGAGCGCCATCTCGTTGTTACTGCTGTTGCCCATTGCGCTGCCGGGCATCATTACCGGGCTGGCGCTGTTAACCGCTTTTAAAACGGTCAATCTGGAGCCGGGCTTTTTTACCATTGTGGTGGGGCATGCGACCTTTTGCGTGGTGGTGGTATTTAACAACGTCATCGCCCGTTTCCGCCGCACCTCCTGGAGTCTGGTGGAAGCCTCAATGGATTTAGGCGCAAATGCCTGGCAAACCTTTCGTTATGTGGTGCTGCCGAATCTCGGTTCAGCGCTGCTGGCGGGGGGGATGCTGGCATTTGCGTTGTCGTTTGACGAAATCATCGTCACGACCTTTACCGCGGGCCACGAGCGCACCTTGCCACTGTGGTTGCTTAACCAGCTTGGCCGCCCGCGTGATGTGCCGGTCACGAATGTGGTTGCGCTGCTGGTGATGCTAGTCACCACCGTGCCTATTCTCGGCGCCTGGTGGCTAACCCGTGATGCGGAAACCGGCAAATAACTGACAACGCTGAAAGGACAGAACTATGCAACATCAATTGTTTATCAATGGCGAACTGGTTAACGGCGAAGGTGAGAAACAGGCTGTCTACAACCCGGCCACCGGCGAGGTGTTGCTGGAGATCGCAGAAGCCTCACCAGCCCAGGTCGATGCGGCGGTGCAGGCGGCAGACCGCGCCTTTGCCAGTTGGGGGCAAACCACGCCAAAAGCACGGGCGGAGTGCTTGCTGCAACTGGCGCAGGTCATTGAAGAGAATGCCGATACCTTTGCCCGCCTCGAGTCCCTCAACTGCGGTAAACCCTTTCATTGTGTGCTGAACGATGAACTGCCCGCTGTGGTGGATGTGTTCCGCTTTTTTGCTGGCGCGGCACGCTGCCTGAACGGGTTAGCCGCAGGGGAATATCTGGAAGGGCACACGTCGATGATCCGTCGCGATCCGATTGGCGTTGTCGCGTCGATTGCACCGTGGAACTACCCGTTGATGATGGCGGCGTGGAAGCTGGCTCCGGCGCTGGCGGCCGGTAACTGTGTGGTGATCAAGCCATCGGAAATTACCCCGTTAACCGCACTGAAACTGGCAGAGCTGGCAAAAGATATCTTCCCGGCGGGGGTACTGAACGTCCTGTTTGGTCGGGGGAAAACCGTTGGCGATCCGTTAACCGGCCACGAAAAAGTGCGCATGGTGTCGCTGACGGGATCTATCGCGACCGGTGAACACATTATCGGGCACACCGCGTCATCCATTAAGCGCACGCACATGGAGCTGGGCGGCAAAGCGCCGGTTATTGTGTTTGATGATGCCGATCTGGATGCGGTGGTAGAAGGCGTACGGACATTCGGTTTTTACAATGCGGGGCAGGATTGTACTGCGGCGTGCCGTATCTACGCGCAGAAAGGCATTTATGCCGCGCTGGTGGAAAAGCTGGGTGCTGCAGTTGCCAGTCTGAAAATGGGCGCGCCAGAGGATGCCTCAACGGAGCTGGGGCCGCTTAGCTCCGCAGCACACCTTGCCCGTGTGAGCAAAGCCGTGGATGACGCTCGTGCACTGAGCCATATCCGCGTCATTACCGGCGGCAATAAAGGCGAGGGCGCGGGCTACTATTACCAACCGACGCTGCTGGCGGGGGCGAAGCAGGAAGATGCGATTGTGCAGCGCGAAGTGTTTGGACCTGTGGTCAGCATGACTGAGTTCGATAACGAAGAGCAGGTGCTGGGCTGGGCGAATGACTCACAGTATGGCCTGGCGTCTTCGGTGTGGACGAAAGATGTCGGGCGGGCGCACCGTCTCAGCGCGCGGCTGCAATATGGCTGCACCTGGGTCAATACGCATTTTATGCTGGTGAGTGAAATGCCCCACGGTGGGCAAAAACTCTCTGGTTATGGCAAAGATATGTCGCTGTATGGTCTGGAAGATTACACCGTGGTGCGTCACGTTATGATCAAGCATTAACAAAATTATCGGCTGCCAGGGAAGGCAGCCAAATCCTTATATTTTTGAGGTATATCTCATAGTCTGTTTTCGTGCTGTTATTATGCGCAAGAAACTGGTTTAATCATCATCAGCCACCAGCGGAATGGCAAAATATAAGTTTTTAAATAATACCGCACTCAGACATCTTCGTTGCCCTGTCACATTAATGTCATTAACGCGACAAATCGCAGTCATTACTGCCTTCGATAATGTCTGGCTTTTAAAAAAAATCAGGCAGGGGAAATATACCTATGAGTAAAACAGTGGTCGTGCTCGGTCCGGGCGGGACGTCTGAGTTTCTGACGGTTGCAGACGGTGAAACTTCAATTCCGTGGGCACTGGAAGGGCTCAATGGCGATGCAACACGCGGCGCCATGCCTATCGAAACCTATTATTGCGAAGGCGAAGAGTTTTATTTCGCACGCATCGAGAATATGTTGCATGGCGAAGTGATGTCATCGCCGCTCAATTAAAATTCAGTAAAAGACCACCTTCTTAGAAGGTGGCTTTTGAGAATGCCCCCTGTAAGGGGGGCTATTGTCACTTTCCGCTTACTACTCTAGCAATTCCATTTGCTGTTCATGTATTTGTTCCGTTTTCTCCTGATGCCTCACATATCGTCTGATAATTTCCTCGTTCACAACGACAGTATCTACAAAGTAGCCACGTGACCAAAAGTGGTTGCCCCATAGCTTCTTTCTTATGTGTGGGAAACGATTGTAGAGTCTGATTGCGCTGCGACCTTTCAGATGCCCCATTAGAGTTGATATCGAGATTTTCGGCGGGACTATTACGACCAGATGTACATGATCTGGCTGAACATTTAGCTCCAGAACCTCACAATCCTTTATTCCGCAGAGAATGTAGATTGTCCTGTAAAGTTCCTTGCCCAACTTATCTTTCAGGATTCTGAAACGGTACTTAGGCGTCCAGACTATGTGGTATTTACAACGCCAATATACATGTGATGAACTCCTGTAAAGCCCCATGTCGGTTTGTCTCCTTTTACTTGTGGTGAGTAAGCAGAGATATTCCGGCATGGGCATTCTTCAGGCTATAGCCTTACAGGATCAATCACCACCTCCCCAGGAGGTGGTTTAGGGGTGACAATAAAAAAAGAAGGGCTCTGATGAGCCCTTCTTTTTATAATAATTCGCATGCTTATCTTTTCAAAAAGACTTCATTTTCGCGAGGGGCCCAGTCTTTCTCCGAAAAGTCGTAGGTGGGCAGCGGCTCGTCTTTGATTCCCTGGGAACGCAGCACGGCGCGAACTTCCGCAGGTAAGTTTTCATCGCGGAAGAGTTCAGCTAGCACAAACATGACGTCGAGAAACGAGAGTTGTTTTATTTCAAAGGGCTTCCAGCCGGTGCGTTTGTGAATCAAATGATACAATGCTTCTTCGCCGGAGAGCGGCACGAAACTGCTGGCATATTTTTCCCGATGGCGCGCGAGTAGCGATTCAAGAATAAATATCTGCGCAGTGCGCTGGCGGGCTGCATGCGCCCGTGGACTGTCAGTGGTCACATCGTTGTACGTTATGTCATTGTTTTCACGTACCCGAACTTCTATGGCTTGCCACAGATCGTCGTATTTCTGCATAACCTTACCTTTTTCTCCTGAAGTATGACTTGCTGCCAGACAATAACAGAGTTACGCGATCGTCGCCAAACTTCAGGGTGCTATTCAACAGCATCGTTTATATTTTAATTTTACCTTAAATTAAATTTTCCTCCACAGACAATGTTCTCTGTTTTTATAGATTACGTCGCCGTAAAAACCCGCAGAATAATTTGCGTTTAATCAATGCTTATTCACTATGTGAATACTACTGTATAAACTCATACCTTCTCTGGATGCATATAATGAACAGGAATGCAGTGTTGTGCGGGGTGATCGCGGCTGTGAGTATGCTGATGACATCAGAAGGACTGGCAAAAACACAGGCGCTTTCCGACGCACAGATTAAAAAAGAGATTATCGCCGAATCGATCGCCAACTACCCTGGCCCTTGTGCGTGTCCTTATAACCAGGCGCGTAATGGTAGCGCCTGCGGTAAACGCAGCGCATGGAGCAGAGCGGGGGGATACTCACCCATTTGCTATGCAGACGAAGTGACGAAAGAGATGATTAAAACGTGGCGCGAACGACAGCGGTGATCCGTTCGTTACGGGCAAGCCGGGTGAACAGAACACCCGGCTTTTTTATGCCCATCAGTGGGTTAGATCAAAATACGCGCCCATGAATTTCAGGTATAAGTAATTAAACTTGATATATGTCAACAAAAAGAGCATATTGCGCACGTTTTGTTACTTCCTGGTTAATGTTTGCTATGTCGCTCTATCAAAAAATGTTGGTTTTCTACGGTGTTATGGCGCTGATTTGCGCATTTATTACCTGGTTTCTTTCCCACGATCGGAAACGCATTCGTCTGTTGAGTGCTTTTTTGGTGGGTTCCACCTGGCCGATGAGTTTCCCGGTGGCGTTATTGTTTTCCCTCTTCTGAGTGAAGCGTGACGCTGAAAACACAAAAATCTTAAAAAAAGTGCAACATATGCCGCGGATGTTTTACCTAAGGACAGGAGACAGACGTTGGAATTATATACAAAGCTACTCATCTTTTACGGTGTTATGGCGGTCGTGTCCGGTGTAATAACGTATTTCCTTGCGAGTGATACCCGCAAAATTCGCATTCTCAGTGCCTTTTTAGTGGGTGCAACCTGGCCCATCAGTTTTCCTGTCGCCTTACTTTTTTCTCTGTTTTAACGTTTCTCGCCACTTTACTGGATTGCTGTATATAATTACAGTATTACGGTAAAGGAGAGACACATGAACAGTTTTTATTCGCAGCAGGCACAAGGGTGGGTTCGCTGGCAGGATCTGCCCGGTCACGGCGATCCGGTGGTTTTTATCCATGGACTGGGCTGCGCATCATCGTATGAATACCCGCGCGTGGTAACCGATCCAGCCTTCGGCGGCCGGCGCGCGATCCTTATCGATCTGCCCGGCAGCGGTTACAGCGAACGTCCGGCGAGTTTTTCCTACCGCACCAGTGAACAGGCGAAGGTCATCGTTGAACTCCTTGACTATCTGCAACTTGACGCTTGCTGGCTGTATGGCCACAGCATGGGTGGCAGTATTGCAATTGAAGTGGCTGCGCTGGTCCCACAACGGATTCGCGCGCTGGCGGTTTCCGAGCCCAATTTTCATGCCGGAGGCGGGGTGTTCAGCCGGGTGATTGCCGCTGAAGAGGAAGCCGAATTTGTCACCTGCGGTTACGCCATGTTATTAGGCCAGGAGAAAACACCGTGGGCAGGCAGCCTGCAAAGTAACGCGTCCTGGGCTATGTGGCGTGGCGCGAAAAGCCTGGTTGACGGTATTGCCCCGTCATGGATGGCGTTGTTTAGCCGTTTTCCACGGCCAAAGACGCTGATTTTTGGTGAGTTATCGCTACCGGATAACGATGCTCAACAGGTGTTGGATCAAGGTATAGAGGTGCGGATCATTCCGCAGGCGGGGCATTCCATGTCATGGGAACAGCCCGCTGCGCTGGCACGTGCGCTGAGCGCCTTTATTGCCGAACATGAGTAAAACCCCCGGCACACCTGCGTGGCCGGGGTTTTTTTAAGGCAGTAAGGTTTTGAGTTTCTTACGCGCGGCGGCAGAAACATCCAGCGGGTGGCTGTAGCCAATGTTTTCTGTCGCGCGATGGTAGAGAGCAACCAGCCAGTCGTAAACGTAGCGGGTCGCCGCATGAACCGGCTGCTCACTGAGTTTGGTTAAGCGAGCATCATTCATGCTTACCGAGGCGCTGGCAAAAATGGTGCTGCCTTTTTGTACGCGGCTGGCCGGGCGCTTGTCTTCCGGCACATCGGCATAACCCAGCCAGGCGACAAAGTTCCCTATCGCAGCGTACAACTGCGCGGCGCAGGCAGTATCGCGCTGCATCACTTTTTGCAGTTGCTCCGGCAGGTTAAGGCGATAGCTACTGATAATCACCGTCTCCGCCATATGGCGCAGTGCAGCGGGAGAAATGCCAAGGCGTGCTGCATTGTCGTCGTTACGGCTCCACTGGCGAACATGATTTACCCACAGCGCATGCGCCTGCTGCCCAATGTCTTTCGCCATCGGTTGCTGCTCCGCGTTTTCAGCGGACTCGGCAAACAGATCGATAGACTCATTAAACAGGCCGCTGACTTTCTCTTCACGGGGCTGCTGTACTTTCCACAGCGTATCGAACTGCTGCATATCCGGCAGTAAGCCTTCCAGCAACTCACCGTGGCGGGACGCCTGGCCTTGCAGTTCACGGACAACCGATTCCGCACGCGCACGCTGTACCGTAACTTCTCTGACCGGCGCAGCGGCCCAGCTTTGCAGCAGATCCCGCAGCGTTTGTTGATGACGCTCGGTCAGCGCTTTCAAACGGTTCTGGCGCAGACCCGGTGCGGTGGCCTGCGCCAGCCATTCCAACAGGCGTTGCAGGCTGCTGGCATCCAACGCCTGCAATGTGCCCCAGTGCTGGCCCGGTTTGCCAATTAATTGCTGAACGGCTTCGTCGAGGTTTTGCGCCTGGGTAAAACGCGCGTCCTGTGGCGTAATGGCCCAGACCAGACCCGGTAAGGCCGTTTCCTGACCGGATTGCGTCTCTTTAACCCAGTTCAGCAGGGCACGGGCTGTGACGCCTGTCGCTGCGCGTTCTGCGGTGGCATTACAGATCATCAGCACATCCGGTTGCAGACGCTGGCGATAATTGTCCAGCAGCCAGCGGCATTTACTGCGCCACAGCAGTTGCCCCTCCTGAGGACCCGGGGCCGGGATATCCAGAATATCCACCGAGGGCAGCACGCTGTTTTCAACCGGCAGCACCAGTTCACGGGTAATCAGGGCAAGGGTCGCCAGCGGCACGCTCACCGCATTTTGCAACTGGTCATTAGACCAGGGATGCACCACCACGTCGTCCTGAATCTCTTCAGAACGGTGTTCCGCCGGGGTGAGAAAACCGTCCGTCGGCAGGGCAAAATTATCCACCAGTACGCTAAGCGGGGCTGCCAGTTCGCTGGCGTTGCCGGTTTGATGCAGCGTATGGGCCAGCGACAACCACTGTTGCGTCAGCTCTTGCTGTTCACCCCATAGCAGCGACCAGGCGCTGGCGCGCGCGGTGAGATCCAGCGACGGCAGAAGAGAAGCGAACTGATGCCATAACGCATCGTCCATGTGTTGCAGTGATGATGGCACCACCGAACGCCAGAAGCGGGCAATGGCGCCAATTTCCAGCGCCGAAATACCGGGAACCGCATTGGGCTGACGCAGGGTGCGCCATTTTGCTACCCGATCTTCAATAACGGATTTGTCCACGGCGCGCAGTTCCGGTTGCTGGCGTGCATGGGCGATAAAAACCTGCACCAGTTCAGCTTCGCTGAGAATGCGCAGACGCAGCGGAAAACTCTCATCCATCCCGCTTGTGCGCGGACTAAAACGCAACGCCATGCTGGTCAGCCCGTGCCCCGGATTAATATGGGTAAAGTAGTCCAGCGTTTTGTCGCCAGGGCGCACATTCAGCCGCCCGTTGCCAGTGCCACACAGCGCATTGAGCAAATGGGCTTTCGCCGCTTGCGAATGACCATACAACCCGATGGTGCAGGGAGCATCCTCCGCCTCTTTTAAGGCAGACTCTTCAGCAGCGGCGGTAGTCAGGCGCGCCAGCAGCGCATCGGCATCGTCGTCCAGCAACGGCGATAGCAGGCGGTTTTCGTTGATCCATGCCGTCAACGCTTGGGTAGTCTTTGCGCTCGCACTCATTTCAGGTACACACTCCCGCTGTCGATCCAGTAATGGCTTCCGCTATGGCGGCGATCGGCCAGCGTATTCAGTTTAAACGTTAACGCATCAGGGGCGACCGGTGTGCCATCCTGTAACCAGGCTTCGCTGAGGGCGAAAGATTCCGGCCCATGTTGTTTGTTACCACCGCTGAATTTCAGACGCACGTTCAGCACACCGTCTCCGGCAATGGCTTTCGCCAGTTCCTGAGAGTTGATACTCAACGTATAGAGCGGGGTGGCTGGCCAGCGGGCATTTGCCAGTTGGCGGAACCCCAACGTTACATTTCCGCGCAGCGGGAAGTGTAAACGCGCGTCCAGCTTCGCGCCCGCCTTATCTAAATCAATGTCGTGATACCAGATATTCTCGTCGCGCAGGGTGTTGACCACGTTATCCAGCACCCCGAGATAGCGCACGGTAGAGTAGGCGCCAATGTCCGCTGCTTTAAAGTTAAAGCGCGGCAGACGCAAATCCAGCGCCAGGCTACAGAGCATCGCGCCGACGGCCGCGGTGGATTTCGGGTTGCCAATTTTGCCTTGCTGGCTGAAGGGATACCACTCATGCACGCGATATTTATCCAGCCACACCATTCGGTTGACCGGCACTGGTTGTAAGTGGCGGATCAGCGCTTGTACGCCAGGCAGACAGCCAGGGCGGCCGGTAATGAGCAGCACGTCGCAGCAATAATGGCTGATGGCTTCGCACACTGCGTGGAGCGGGGCGGTAAGGGTGAACTGCCCGGCCAGCATGGCGTTTTGTAACTCCTGGAAATTCACCTGTAACGGAACATCCAGTACATCAAATTCAGCAGAACCCGCAGGCAGCGCATGATCAATGGCCTGCTTCAGGTAGTTCATCACATTGCGCGTTGGCTGTTGGGTAAGCAACTCGCCAAACGTGGCGTGCAACCCGGCCAGCGGATCGTTGATGTCGCTCTCTTCCCAGGCGGCAAGAATGGCATGGCCGATAGGCATAAAGAGTTGCAGCGTGGTTTGCTGGCGCAATACCGCCTGAGTATCAATACGGCCGGAATCGCCAAACAGGGCCGCCATAATCGCAGCGGCATCGGTGATCCCGGCTTTTTGCATGTGGGTTTGCAATGCAGGCAGAACGCAGCGCTGAATAACGTCCAGCAGAATGTCGTCCCCGGCCACTTTGAAACCTTCGCGGAACAACAGTTTCGGTGTAATTTTCACATTGCTGCCGGTTCCGTCATCCAACTGATAATGGGTGATCGCCATATCCGTGGTGCCGCCACCAATGTCCACGGAGGCAACACGCAGCGAACGGCCCGGCGCAGCGTCCGGTGCGTCGGTGCGATCCGGGCGAGCGGTCGCGGCGAAGAATGTTTCGGTTTGCCCGGCAAAACGGGAAATGGCTTCGTTATACAACCACACCAGTTGCCCACAGCTCGCTTCGTCCCACTCCATTTGAATATGCGGCACCGGAACAACGCTTTTTTCCTGCTGTTTACGGTTGGCGAAATCTTCATCCTGCGGATGCCAGCCCATGGCTTTCCATACCAGCGCGATAGCTTCAAACATACGGCGGCGGAAAATTTCCCGCTCCTGTTTTGGCATTGCGGAGGGCAGGGTCAGAATGATGGTGCGCAACTGGCGCGGCGAGGCCGGGAAACCAAGACGCAAGCGTGTGGCAACGCTGTTGATCTGCCCGAGCGCTTGCGCCAGCAATTCGCACAGCATATGGGTCATCAGCGTGCTGCGGCTGTACTGCGGTGAAAAGACCGGCAGACGCTCATCCAGCGGCAGGCTGTACAGCGGCTGGCCTTCGTCGTTCATCAGGTTCATCAGCGGGAATGCAGTCGCCAACGGTTCACGCTGGGTTTTGCTGTTCATCTGGCTAAAGCGCCAGTCCTGCAAGACCGGGGTTTCGTCCCACAAATAGCGGCGAGGGCTGGAGATCCCGCTGTTGCCTTCGGTGCCCAGACGTTGCATCGCCAGTTTGCGGGCTTCATCACCGACACGCACGATAGAGGGCCAGATAAACGCATCTTCACGCCCGCTCTCTACGGAAAAATGTTGCTTGCCGAAGCGGGCTTCTGAGAACTCAAGACGGCTGGTAAACAGTGGCTCATTGAGGAACTGCGGTTCACTCAGGGAACGCACCTGCAGTTCGGCAGTCTGACGCAGACCATCGTTAGCATCACCATGATCTTCAATAATCACGCCGCAGGTATGGGTGTTACCGACATCCAGAATCAAATCCACCGGGATCGCCGGGGTGCTCAGGGTATGGGTGACGATCTTCACTTCTGGCACCTGCAACTGCGTACCCAGCAGCGTCATCAGGTTCAACCAGTGCGCCTGGTACTCAAAACTGCGCAGCGCCTGGTTAATATCCCGCTCGCTACGGTTTTCGTTTTGCGTGGCCTGCTGAAAAGCTTCGCGCAACCAGCCGTCGACCCAGGTTTGATCGAGAAAATCCGCCACTTCGTCATCGCGCCAGGCCAGAGAGAAGCGGGTGCCATTAAGGATATCGTTCTCCAGCGGCGCAAGGCTGCCCGGCGAGAGATCGTTAATCTGGCTGTCGAGCGCCAGCGCCACGCGGTGCGTATTACCTGCGCTGTCCGGCTCGCTCAGTTTGCGGATCTGCACGCGCGCCCAGTTATCCGGCCCTTCAACAAAGGTACGCGGCGGGTTGAAGCGTAAAAAGGGAATCGGTAGCCAGACGCCGTCAAGCAGCGCCAGCGAATACTGTAACGCGTGGGTGCTTTCCGGTTTCACCACTTCTGGTTGGCCGCCGTCGCGACCGGGCAGGGTAAAGCGCCCGTTCAGCAGGTCGAAATCCAGACGCAGCAGCGGGCCGTTGGCGGTTTTACGGACGAACCGACCGCTGTTTGGCGGATCTTGCGGCGTCAGGCCGAAATCAAGAAATTGCACGCCGCTGTTGGCAATCAGCGTCACGCTCTGTTTGTAGTCGCAAAGATTAACCAGCATAAACTCAGTCACCTGTTTTTCTGAACGTCACCGGAACGGTGGTTTTGGCGTCAAAACGCGCGTTACATTCCGCGACGTCATTGGTGCTTGCTTTACAGGAAATTTCCGGCATCGGGTAGCGGGATCCGTCACTGCAACGTGCGTTGCCACGGCTCTTAATCATTAGTTCACCAGTGCCATGCAGACCGGAGTAGAGATCCGCGCGGCAGGTAATATTCTTACCGTGAACAATGCGTGCCGTGCCTTTATTGTTCTGGATCTGGAAGCGCACAGCAGGGGCTTTGCCGGTTTCCGGATCTTTAACGTCCAGCGCCACGCGCCAGTTGCCGTTAAGGAAGCGCGTAGAGCCAATTTTCACCTGCAGGGCGTCCATCACCAGCGCATCTTTGGGAATGGCGTTGATCACCACCGGCTCTTTCACTTCACGGGGCTCAGGCGCTTTCTCTTCTGCACGCACTTCAGCACGTACTTCAGCCTGATGCAGCGGCAAACTTGCTGCCAGCATCGGTGCTGCCTGTATCGGTTTTGGTGCAATCGCCACCGGAGCTGGCTGCGGCATGGCGGGCGCGGGTGTAGGGGTTTGCGTCGTTTGTTGATTGAGGACGAACGGTGCTGCCACGGCAATGGCGACGGCCGCCGCAACCGGCAATGCCCACAGACCATAACGACGGCGTTTCTTCGCCACCGGCATCGGCGTCGGCGCAGGAGCAGGTGCGGGAGGTGGAACGGGCTCCGGGGCCACAGTCGGCGCAACATTTTGCACAGGCGGCACGGGTGCGGGCTGAGGTTTGATTTCCGGCGCAGGCGTCAACAGCGGTTCATCAGCCTGGCTGAATGTTACGGCAACCGCAGGCTCTTCCTCTTCAGGTTCCGGTGGCAGAATAATGACCGGTTCTTCCTCTTCCTGTTGGCGCAAACATTCGAGGACATCCTCACGGGCGCTTTCGTTCAGATTGACGAACCCCCAGAAGGTGATGACGGGTTTACCATCGACCAGGAAAACATGGTTTTCGCCGGGAAACTGCAACGCCTTTTCCAGCAGGGAGCCAAATAACTGCTGCGCCGTTTTTGGCGATTGCATGCATTTGCGGCTCAATGCCGCGGCGCTATCCAGCGTGCTTTCGAGGTAGCGCAATGCCTTAAAACGCGCCTCTTCATCGGCGGCCTTCCACGAGACCGAACGCCCCTCAACGGGCGAATACCAGTCAACACGATCGCCTTCATCATTGACCTGGGGAATCGCCAGGCAGTCTACCAACGCCTGCTGCTTACGCAGACGGAGTGCTTCACGAATTTGCAATGCCGAATCAAATACGGCCTGACCGCCGCCGCCAACGGCCTGGAAATCATCCAGATCACCGCTGCGCAAGAGAGTTTTTGCCACGTTTTCATCCCATAGACTTCTTCACGCGTCTACTCTACGCAATGCGATAGCAAGTAAACGGCAGAAGAAAGCTCAAAACCATTGAATTCTCGACGCATTGATACCGTCGAATCGACTTGACGGCACGAAAAACACTTAACATAAATTTTAATGTTAATCATGGTGGATATTTCAGCGAAATCAACTGCTTTAGAATAACCTGAGCGTGAATCGTTATTTGCCAGTTTGCCGGAGCTATGCTGTGATTACGGCTCCATATAAAAAAGAAGGTTCCTGATATGTCCACAGGGAAAACGCTGCTCGCTCTCGCATTGAGCACACTGTTACCAGCAAGCGCTGCATGGGCAGCGGCAAATGATACCCTCATCTACTGCTCTGAAGCGTCGCCAGAGTCCTTTAACCCGCAGATTGCCAGCTCCGGCCCGACGTTTGTCGCCAGCTCGCAGGTGCTTTACAACCGTCTGGTTAACTTCGATCCGGTAAAAAATACGCCGATTCCGTCGCTGGCTACCGGGTGGAAAGTCTCCGACGATGGCAAAACCTGGACGTTTACGTTGCGTCAGGGCGTGAAATTCAACAGCAACAAATACTTCAAACCCACGCGTGATTTTAATGCCGATGACGTGATTTTCTCCGTCCTGCGTCAAAAAGATGCGCAACATCCTTATCATAATGTTTCGCAAGGTAATTACGAATACTTCACCGATGTCGGCCTTGATAAGCTGATCAAAGAAGTGAAAAAAATCGACGACTACCACGTACAGTTTGTGCTCAATGAGCCAAATGCCGCGTTTCTGGCAGATTGGGGAATGGATTTTGCCTCCATTCTTTCTGCGGAGTACGCCGATGCGATGCTGAAAAAAGGCACGCCGGAATACGTCGACACCTGGCCTATTGGCACTGGCCCGTATGCACTGCAACAATATAAAGCCGACGCGCAGATTCGTTATATTGCCAACCCGAATTATTGGGATGGCCCGGTACCGACAAAACACCTGATCTTTGCCATCACACCAGATGTCCAGACGCGACTGGCGAAGCTGCAAACCAACGAGTGCCAGATTATTCCCGCACCTTCGCCGGTGCAGTTTGATCAAATCAAAAATAATAAAGACCTGACCCTGCACACGGTCGATGCGCTGAACGTCGGGTATCTGGCGTTCAATACGGAGAAAAAACCGTTCGATAATGTGCTGGTGCGCCAGGCGCTGAATTATGCGACCGATAAACACGCGATTGTTAACGCCGTCTTCCTGGGGTCCGGTAGCGTGGCGAAATCGCCTTTGCCGCCCAATATGCTCGGTTTTAATAAAGACCTGAAGGACTACCCCTACGATCCTGAAAAAGCCAAAGCGCTGCTCAAACAGGCCGGTCTGGATAAAGGCTTTGAGGCCACGCTGTGGTCAATGCCGGTGCAGCGCCCGTACAACCCGAACTCGCGCCGTATTGCAGAGATGATTCAGGCGGACTGGGCGAAAGTGGGCGTGAAAGCGAAAATTGTCTCTTACGAGTGGGGCGAATACCTTTCGGGGATGCGTAAAGGCGAACACGACACGGCGCTGTTTGGCTGGATGTCGGACAATGGCGATCCGGATAATTTTGCTGATGTATTGCTTGGTTGCAACAGCATAAAAACCGGTTCCAACGCCGCCCGCTGGTGCGATAAAGGATATGATGATCTCGTACAGAAAGCGAAGGTGGTGGCCGATCCGGCGTCGCGCGCCAAACTGTACAGCCAGGCACAGGAGATTTTCTACCAGCAAGCGCCATGGATCGCGCTGGCGAATGGTAAAACGTTCTATGCCACTCGCAGTAACGTGACCGGTTACAGCGTGAGCCTGATGGGCAGTGATTTTTCGAAAGCAAAACTGAATTAAAGGAGAGGGTATGTCACACCTGGACGAAGTTGTTGCCCGCGTCGATGCGGCCATTGAACAGAGTGTTATTGCCGGCATGAACGAACTGTTGATTGAATTGAGCGATGACGCCGCGCTGAGTCGTGAAGAACGTTATGCTCAGCAACAGCGCCTGCGACAAGCCATTGCTCATCATGGTCGCCAGCATAAAGAAGATTTGGATGCGCGACGGGAACAGCTGACCAAAGGTGGCTCGATCCTGTGATCAGAACTGGCGTCTGGCCACCAGCCAGGCGCCAATCACCAGCAGTACGGCACCGCACACCGGGCCGATAAGCGCCCGCATCGGGATCCCGTGACTTCTGACAACATCCAGTACCAACCCGCCAATCAGCTGGCTTGCCACTAACACCGCAATGGTGGTGGCCGCGCCGACATACTGATAGCCGCTGATGCTGGCGAAAACAAAAAATGATCCCAGCAGACCTGGAATTAACGTCCACCATTTCACGCTGGCATAGAGTTCCTGAAAGCCAGAAAGGCCATATTTAACCAGCAGGATACTGACAAACAGTACAATGCCCACCAGCGAGTTCAGCAACATCGCGATAAGGATCGTCGATGCTGACTGCGTGATGCGCACCATCAAGGTATTTTGCACCACCAGGCCAATACCGGCGGCAATCAGAAAGGTGAGCGTTAGCGACTGATTCATGGGAGCGCGTCCGGGTCGGTGCGGTTATCCAGTTGTAACTGCATAAACGTCAGATCCAGCCAGCGACCAAACTTGGTGCCAACCTGTGGCATTTGCCCGGTCGTGACAAAACCCAGTTTGCTGTGCAGATGAATGGAACCGTGGTTTTGTGCCTCAATGCCCGCCACCATCACATGTTTACCCAAGCGTTTGGCGTCTTCGATTAACCGTTCCATTAATGCCAGTCCCAGGCCTTTGCCCTGATGATCCGGATGAACATAGACCGAGTGTTCAACGGTGTGGCGAAACCCGTCGAAAGCGCGCCAGTCGCCAAAGGATGCATAACCGGTAATCACACCGTTCTCTTCGCTGACCAGCACCGGGTAGCCGAGCAGAGCACGCGCTTCAAACCAGGCGATACGATTTTCCACATCGACGGTTTGGTCATTCCAGATCGCCGCCGTGTTCACCACAGCATGGTTATAAATCGCGGCGATTGCCGCGCAGTCCTCTCTGCCAGCATAACGAATACTCATGGTTGAACCTCTATTTTGTACACTATAGTATTACGATATGAATACTATCTCAGACACTATAAATCAACGGATCAGTGCACGAATTCGTGTCGAACGCGAATCCCGCGGCTGGTCGCTCAGTGAACTGGCGGAGCGCGCCGGGGTGTCACGGGCGATGATCCACAAAATAGAACGTGCAGAAAGCAGCCCAACCGCGGCACTGCTGGCGCGGCTTTCCGGCGCGTTTGGCATCAGTATGTCAACGCTGATTGCACGTGCGGAAATGCAGGAAGGAAAACTGCTGCGCTATGCCGATCAACCGGTCTGGCGCGATCCGCAAAGCCACTATCTGCGACGCCACGTCTCCCCCAGAAGCGATCTGCCTATCGATCTCGTGCACATTGAACTGCCTGCGGGCAGCAACATCCCGATGCCAGCCTCCTCGTATGCGCTGGCGCGCCAGTTAATCTGGTTGCAGGAAGGCGAGCTGGTTTTTCAGGAAGGGGACACGCGCCACGAAATGAAAGCCGGGGATTGTCTGGAACTGGGTCCCCCCAATGATTGCCGGTTTATCAACGAAAGTGATGCGCCGTGCCATTATCTGGTTGTGCGACTTAACCATTCCAGCTCGTAATGGAAACGCACACCGCGCAGTCAGCGACTAGTATCAATAGTTAGTCTGACAAGCAGAGGAGTGCAGAATGAATCAACAATCTCACCGTAACCGCCGTTGGGTGCTGGCTTCACGCCCGCACGGCGCGCCGAACGCGGACAATTTCCGTCTGGAAGAAGACAGCATTGCCACCCCTGGAGAAGGCCAGGTGTTGCTGCGTACGGTTTACTTGTCCTTAGATCCTTATATGCGCGGGCGTATGAGCGATGCGCCTTCCTACACGCCGCCGGTACAAATAAATGAAGTGATGTGCGGCGGTACGGTTAGCCGGGTGGTGTCGTCGCTGCACCCGGACTTTGCTGAAGGGGACTGGGTATTAGGCTACAGCGGCTGGCAGGACTATGACATTTCGGGTGGTGAAGGACTGGTGAATCTGGGCGCAAACCCGCAGCACCCTTCGTGGGCATTGGGTGTGCTTGGTATGCCGGGTTTTACCGCCTATATGGGACTGCTGGATATTGGTCAACCGAAAGCCGGAGAAACACTGGTCGTTGCTGCCGCTACCGGGCCGGTCGGCTCGACCGTTGGGCAAATCGGCAAACTGAAAGGTTGCCATGTAGTGGGAGTGGCCGGGGGCAGTGAAAAATGTCGCCACGCTGTGGATGTATTGGGTTTTGATCACTGCCTCGATCACCATGCGCCAGATTTTGCCCAACAACTGAAAACGGCCTGTCCACAAGGTATCGATATTTATTTTGAAAATGTCGGTGGAAAAGTATTCGATGCCGTACTGCCGTTATTAAATACTGCGGCGAGAATTCCGCTTTGTGGGCTGGTGAGTGGTTATAACGCAACCGAGCTTCCCGCCGGACCCGATCGTATTCCGCTATTAATGGCCACGCTGCTGAAAAAAAGAATCCGGTTGCAAGGGTTTATTATTAACCAGGATTATGGTCACCGCCTAAACGAATTTCAGCAAGAAATGGGGCAGTGGGTGAGTGAAGGAAAAATCCACTATCGCGAACATGTGACAGAAGGGCTGGAGAACGCGCCGGACGCCTTTTTCGGCCTGCTCGAAGGAAAAAACTTTGGCAAAGCGGTAGTCAAAATAGGCGCAGAAAGCTAAGCAAACGATGGCGGTAAAAAACCGCCATCATAAATTGTGCAAAATCTAAAAAAACGTCTTTAATTATACAAGCATAAGGAACTGATGACCTTGTGAAGGCAGTTCCTGGTGGTTGTGCATAATAAATAACATTTGTTCTACTTTTAAGCGACAATCCAATACCAGGCATGTGTTTATATAATATATTCTTTGCAAAAAGATCACGGACACGCTACCAGGCTGATAATAGATAAGAATTTAAACAGGATGCAAACATGCTTGATTTGGAAAAAGCGCAGCGGACCAGCCTCACTATGCAAGTTGAAGCCAGTCTGAAAGGTGCGCTTATTATTGGCGCCCTCAAACCTGGCGCACGTCTCATTACGAAAGAAATAGCAGATCAACTTGGCACCAGTATTACACCGGTGCGCGAAGCACTGTTGCGGTTGGTCTCCGCCGGTGCATTGCATGCCACTCCCGCCCAGGCGTTTCTTGTTCCGGAGGTCAGCCTTGAACGTTATAACGAAATCAATTTGATTCGAAAAAACCTGGAAGGTATGGCTGCGCGCTCCGCCAGCCAGAATATGACCAAAGATAAAATCAGGGAACTGCGGATGCTGGCGGGCTCCTTCCATGAAGCGTTAAAAAGTGGCAACACCGAACAAACGCTACAGGCCAATCGCGCATTTCGCTTTAGCGTTTACCAACAAGCGGGGATGCCAACATTAACTGCGCTTATCGAACAATTATGGGTCCGTATCGGCCCCTGTTTTAATTATCTTTATCCGTCTTCGGCTGAGTTATCACGCGGGCATGATTACAGTGACCTGCTCGCTGCACTCGAAGAAGGGGATGGTTTTGCCAGTGAAAGAGCGCTATGGCGAGCCATTGATGAGGGCGCAACCATTATCAACAAGCAGTTCCATCGCTGAGTGATAATTGATAAAACCTATGGTTTAAAGTCAAATATACATGCTCCCCGGCTAAAATTTGCGTAAGGGGAGCATCTGTATCACGTTTTTCACTGATAAGACTCGCTTAAGGCTGAAATCCTTGCACAGTGTGCCGATAACAAATGTTGGCGCAGTTAGGCGCTAACATTTGGTGTTTAGCAAGGAGTCCTGAATGTCATTTAGCCAGCGGTTGAGTAATATAAAAATCAGCAGAAAGCTGTCAGTGGGGTTTGGTCTGGTGCTATTTCTGGTTGCCATCGCCACCATCCTCAGTATGTTGCGCTTTAAAGAAATACGCGACGTCTACGAAAAAACAAACCTGATGTATAACATCAACATTGAAGTATTTCAGGCGAAGATAAACCGCCTGAAATACTTTTATGGTGATGATAAATCCGGAGAGGTGATGTCCAACTATGTACGTCACGCTTCCGAGTTAACCGCCAGCGCGGACGCACTCTCCTGGTCTGCGTCTGAAAAGCAGATCATCAACGATGTGGCGGGCCACCTTAATACGTTCCAGAGCAGCATCGGCGAGATGCAAAAAGCCACCAGTGACATTCGCGCTATACGCGATGCGCTGGACAAACTGGCCGCAAGCGATCTCTCCGCACGATACACCGCGCTTATCCATACACCGCTCGCCGATGCCAACCTGATGACGCAGGTTTACGAACAATTGTTCGCCATCAGCGCCGTGCGTGATGCGGCGCTGGTAGTGCGTTATAGCCCGAGCCAGGCGTCCCGCGACGCATTGGATACACGTTTTAGCCAGACGCAGAAAAGCGTACAGGCGCTGGCGAGTCAATTGCCGGCGGAGCTGAAGTCACCGCTGCAATCCCTGTGGGATGATACGGTGAAATACCGCGATCTGAGCGTGAACTACTTTACCGCCTGGCAGGCACTGAAAGCGGCGGAGGATAAAGTTAAGGTCGGCGGCGACAACAGCAGCGCCTCACTCAAACAGATCATTGCACTGGTCAAAGCCCATAACGATGAGCTGGCGTACACGTCCAGTTCTATTGCGGCAATCATCGGTGTGATTGCGATTCTGATTGGCGTGATTGTCTCCTGGTGGGTTATCCGTCAAATCACCCGTCCGATTGACCGTAACCTGGCGCTGGCGGAGCGTATTGCCAGCGGCGACCTCAGTTCGAATATTCAGGCGCAGAGCAAAGATGAGCTGGGGCAATTGACCGGTGCCATGGGGCGTATGAACGACACCCTGCGCGACATGATCCATGAAGTACGCAACAGCGTAAGTCAGGTATCACGCGCGGCGACGGAAATCGCCGAAGGCAACACCGATCTCTCTTCCCGTACTGAGCAGCAGGCCGCCGCCGTGGTGGAAACCGCTGCCAGTATGGAACAGTTGACCGCCACGGTGAAAAACAACGCCGATAACGCCCGCAATGCCCGCAGTCTGGCGGCGCAGGCGTCGAAAACCGCCAGCGAAGGTGGTAGCGTGATGCGCGAAGTGGTGGATACCATGGGCGATATTCACAGCAGTTCGAACAAAATTGCCGATATTACTGCGGTGATCAACAGCATCGCTTTCCAGACTAACATCCTGGCACTGAACGCCGCCGTGGAAGCCGCCCGTGCAGGTGAGCAGGGCCGTGGATTTGCGGTAGTGGCCAGCGAAGTTCGCAGCCTTTCTCAGCGCAGTTCGCAGGCGGCGAAAGATATCGAACAGCTGATTAGTGAATCCGTCTCCCGTATTAACATCGGTAGCGAACTGGTGGCGAAAGCAGGGGAAACCATGGATCAGGTGGTGCAGTCCGTCACCCGGGTGAATGACATTATGGGGGAAATCTCTTCCGCCTCCGAAGAACAAAGCCGGGGTATCGAACAGATTGCCCGCGCAGTCGGCGAGCTGGACAGCACCACACAACAGAACGCGTCACTGGTAAGCGAATCCTCCTCTGCGGCAGGTTCGCTGGAAGAGCAGGCGCGTCTGCTGGAAGAGCTGGTCGCCACGTTTCGTCTTGAACAGGGTGGCGCGAAACCGGCTTCCGCAGGGAAACCGACGATCAAGCCGAACCTGAAAGCAAAAGCGGAACCCCGTGAAACGGCCGTCAGCGAAGAGGGCTGGACAACCTTCTAAACACGCAGTGAGCCAATCAAAAAGCCCGGATGCGCCATGCTACCGGGCTTTTCATTTTTGCTTACCGGCAAAATGACCGCGCATCAGTTATCTGGCCAAAGGGCTTTCAGAAGCCAGGCCAGATGGGCGCCGCCTTTCTCAAGCTGCGTTGCCTGAAGAGCTTCCCGCTGCGCGGTGTAATCGGGTTGATACTCTACCGACCAGTTCCCCCCCGTTTTCTTACCAAACACCACATTCTGGAAAGCGGCACGGCCATTAACGAGCGTATCGCTGGCCCATTGCGCCGGCCAGGTGGAGAGATCGCCTGTCGGCGCGGGAATAGCCGTTGCGCCGGGCAGCAACGCTTTCCATCCCTCTTTTTCCGTGTAGCGTTTCGGCGGCATATCCCACAGCGCGTGAAGCGTTGTATTGCCAGCGATCAGATCGTTGCCTCCGCGAGTATCTGTGCCTTGCGCAGAGTCACTCAGGTCGGGGTCTATGGGGTGTCCCTGATCATTAAGATAAATGGCCGCCACGTGGAGCGGCTGTGTTTCATCGCCTACGAAATGTACCAGCAGTTGCAGCGCCTCTTTTTTATCTGCAATGTCAAACGGTGCAGGGGCTGTGCCCCCTTGTAACACGCGGACTGCGGCGTTGATAGCCTGCACAACATCATGATTTGAGGTGCCATATTCTCCCTGCTGATAGGCGTCCCGTTGGATAGCAACATCGGTGAAATGGTAATATCCATGGCAGTTTTTAACCGTTTTCCCGGGGGTACATTGATCCCAATTGCGCTTCACATAGTCCACCAGTGGAGTGCGATCTTTAAAAATAGCGCACTCGGCATATTTGCCATCTTCCTGGTAGTAAAAGCGACCGTTGTTGTCGTTGCGCTTCACCGATTTCACGCAATCAGCCCACACGGATACGGTTTTTAACGTCATACCTTCGCCCAGTATTTCGCGGACGTGCCGCTCAGCATTCGAACCCGCAATTAACGTATCAGCGATTTCACCAATAATTTGATGTCCCTGATAATTCCACGCCAGAGATGTACTTGTATAAAAAAACAACGCAACACAGAGACATTTTGATACTTTCATAACAACCCCTTTTTCTCAGTTGGCTTGCTGATGTAACGCTTTGCTGCGCAACGATGACGGGACTGCAGAGGTGTGTTGACGACGAACGCCGCCCTGACATGAATCAGGCGATGAAAACGTCATCCTCAGACCAGAATGAATGCCGGAGTGGCACAATAAATGATAGCAAGAGATGTTTTTTTATCCGCAGGCGAAGACTGGCTCGCCCAAAAACAGGGAAGGATGCATGTATAGCAATAGTGTATTGGATAGAACTGCGTAAGCATTAAGAGGTCACCCGCCCGGCGGCGGGTGACCCCGATTTCCGTGTTATTCGAATTGATAAGCCACCGACAAGCCCACACCGTAATTACGCCCCGGCGCAGGTTCGTAATAACGCCCATTCGACTCGTTAACGATCACCGACCCCACATATTCGCGGTCAAACAGATTATCGATACGCCCGAAGAGATCCATCATCCAGTTGCCATAGCGAAATTTGTAGCCCGTATTCAGGCCCGCCACGGTATAAGACGGCGCTTTCGCGGTGTTTTCATCATCCGCCATCAAGTCGCTCATATACCGTACATCCGCACCGGCGTACCAGCCTTGATCCGGGATCCAGCCCAGCGAAGCGAAGCCCATATTTCGGGCAATACCCGGCATACGGTGACCGTTACAGTCGGCGTCATTGCACACCTCGCTACGATAGGTGGCATCAAGATAGGTCCATGCCACTTTAGCCCGCCAGTTTCCGGCAAACTGCTGATCCAGAGACAGCTCAGCACCCTGGCGACGGGTTTTCCCGGCGTTTTTATAGGTCGTGCGACCTCCGCTGCTGGTATCGGTGACGATTTCATTATCCGTATCAGTACGGAACAGCGCCGCCGTCAGTAAACCATTACCGATACGGGTTTTACTGCCGACTTCTACCGTATCGTTAGTCGACGGCTTCAGCGCAAAGTTGAGTCCGCTCTGGTCATCGGAACGGTAGGAGAGTTCATTAATGGTCGGTGTTTCAAATCCACGTCCGGCGGCGACATACACATTCCAGGCATCGGTGATGGCATATTTCAGCGACCCCGCCGGGAGCCATTTATGGTAATTCGCCTCGCCGCTGTCATCGCCGTTCCGCGCAGTGATGTAATGATCGTTGGAGTCAAACCACACGGAGCTGTACCGAACGCCAGCTTCTAACGCCAGCTTTTCGGTTAACTGCCAGCCGGTTTGCAGATAGGGGTCAACGTTCCACATCAGATTGCGCTCGTCACGGCGCAGATTGCCTTCACGCCCGTAAAGAGGCGTCGTGCCGCTCATCACAAAGTTTTCATAGCCTTTGCGCTGTTCGGTCATGGTTTCGTAATTCAGCCCACCGGTAAACGTCACCGGGACACCCAGCTCACCGCGATGCGTCCAGCGTGTATCGATCCCCTGATAGTGACGCGCCAGGTCGATCACACCCCCGGCATGCTGCGCATTCAGTTGTGGCGCCCGGGGAATGGACTGATATTGCGTGGTTTCACGCTCTCCGGCATACATCATCACGCTCAGGTCATCGTGTGCACTGAGCTGGCGTTCATAGCGTAAACCCGCCTGGGTTTGTTTAATGGTTTTGCGTGTGTCGTACTGTTCGGCGCGTGGAGACTGGCGCGGATTGTTTCGCCACTCGGATTGGGTTAAGCCTCCCGCATCGTTGGCGTTGATATCCACGCTGTTAAAAATCAGGCTCAGTTTGCTGGCATCATCAATGCGTACGCCCAGTTTGGCATTCGCCAGATTTTTACGTGCACCGCTGCGATCGCGATAACCGTGCGTCACAAAACGGGTACTGGAGACAGTGTAATCCACATCCCCGGCATGGGTGCCATCACCCATCGCGCCGGTGGCTTTCACTCCATAGCGCCAACTGGCGTCGCTACCGTAATAACTGCTGGCTTCAATCGTCGCCGGTTCCCTTCCGGTTTGCGTGGTGACATTCACCACACCACCAGACGCGTTACCGTAAAGCGCCGAGAACGGGCCGCGCAATACATCAATACTTTCCACGCTGTTGAGGTCAATATTCGATGTCTGCCCCTGGCCATCCGGCATGGTGGCGGGGATGCCGTCAACATACATGCGGATACCGCGCACGCCATAGGTTGAGCGGGAACCAAACCCGCGAATAGACAATTGCAGGTCCTGTGCATAGTTTTGGCGATTCTGTACCTGCAAACCGGGGACACTGCCCAGTGACTCAGACAAATTGACCCGTGGCGTGGCCTGGCGAATATCATCGCCCTGAACAACGCTCACAGCAGCAGGCGTATCCAGTTCAGAAACGGTGTGGGGTGTGGCGCTGACAATCAGGGTTTGTTCATCGGCAAAAGCCGAAGGGGGCACCAGAGCCGGGAGCAGCAAGGCCGGCAAAGTGAGCCTGGTGATGGAAAAAATAGTCATGGCGGAACCGGGTTATAAAGCGAACTAATAGGAAAATACGGCAATATGTTAAATCGCATGTTAATCATTTGAAAACATTAAGCGCACATTACGTTAATAATAAGCGTAGTTAGTAAACCGCGATAACGCCTGTTCAAAAATTATGACTCCACATTACTGTCATTAATGATTACTATTCTCACTTATAACAATAAGCGAGGCTGTGGCGTCGCACACTGGAAGCGTGTGAAAAATAACAATCGTGTTAATCAAAGGGAGTCGTCATGTCTTTACGTCATTTATGCTCGCCGCGTTTGCGGCATTCCCTGGTCCTCGGCTCACTACTGCTGGCGGCATCATTCACCACACAGGCAGCAGAAGAGATGCTGCGCAAAGCCGTAGGCAAAGGGGCGTATGAAATGGCCTTTAGCCAGCAGGAAAATGCGCTCTGGCTGGCAACGGCACAAAGCCGAAAAACCGATAAAGGCGGGGTGGTGTACCGCCTCGATCCGGCAACGCTGGCGATCACACAGTCCATTCACAGCGACCTGAAACCGTTTGGCGCGGCGATCAACACCCGCACGCAAACCCTGTGGTTTGGCAATACTACCGATGGCACGATCACAGCGATCGATGCCAAAAGCGGCATCATAAAAGGACGTGTGGTGCTGGATGCACGCAAACGCTCTGAAACCGTGCGTCCGTTGCAGCCGCGCGAGTTGGCGGTCGATGAGAACACCAACACGGTGTATATCACCGGGGTCGGGAAAGAGAGTGCAATCTGGGTCGTGGATGGCGAAACGCTGAAACTGAAAACCACCATTACGCAGACCGGCACCTACAGCACCGGGCTGGCGATCGACGCGGCAGCAAAACGCCTCTATACCACCAACGGTGACGGTGAACTGATCACTGTAGATACCGGCAAAAACAGCATCATCGCACGTAAAAAACTTCAGGATGACGGTAAAGAACACTTCTATTTGAACCTGAGCCTCGACACAGCGGGCCACCGTGCCTTTGTGACCGATTCCAAAGCGGCGGAAATTCTGGTGGTTGATACCCGCAATGGTAACGTGTTACAGAAAGTCGCCGTGCCAGAATCACTGGCGGTGCTGTTTAACCCGACGCGTAATGAAGCTTATGTTACCCACCGCGAAGCCGGGAAAGTCAGCGTTATCGACGGCAAAACCTACAAGGTTGTCAAAACCTTCGACACACCGACTCACCCCAACAGTCTGGCACTCTCTGCAGACGGCAAGACGCTGTTTGTCAGTGTGAAACAGGCCTCCAGCCGTGAAAAAGAAGCCACCGAGCCGGATGATGTGATCCGCATTGCGCTGTAATCTCGCCATCGCTTAAGCTCCCTACGGGGAGCTTTTTTATGACTGACGGAAGAGTAAAGCGATGCGTAATTGCCTGGTTATCGTGATGGGCCTGCTACTGACGCTGGGTGCGTTGGGTGTTTACCGCTTAACGGACTTCACGCTGCCGACGGATGCGCAGCAACATACCTTGCAGGTGGATTATCAACAGAGCCGGCTTGAAGGAACGTTAATTGTTCCGCACGGCGTGGTTTCACCGCCAGTGGTATTGCTGGTGCATGGCGATGGGGCACAGGATCGCTGGTCGGACGGCGGCTATCTGCCGCTTGTGCGCTATCTTGTCTCTCAGGGTATTGCGGTGTTTTCCTGGGACAAGCCAGGCGTGGGAGCAAGTCAGGGAAACTGGCTGGCGCAAACCATGGATGATCGCGCGCACGAAGCTGCCTTTATGCTGCAACAGCTTAAACAGATGCCGGAACTGACCGTGAGTCGCGTTGGCTTCCTCGGCTTTTCCCAGGCGGGTTGGGTTGTTCCCGACGCCAGCGCCTTCGCGAAGGCGGATTTCGCCATACTGGTTGGCGCAGCGATCAACTGGCGCGATCAGGGGAGCTATTATCTGCGCCAGCGACTCAGCCGGGAAGGCATGTCAGAACAAAACATCCGTGAGGCCGTGGCCCGTGATAGCATTGATTTCGCGACACAGTTTACCCCGCAAGCGGCGTTACGCCCGTGCCAGGCGAGCTGTAACCGGGATGATTTTGAGCGCCGTAATGCCTTTGCTGATGCCAGGGGTGCCATTGCCCGCATGCACACGCCGGTGATGATCCTGATGGGCAAGGACGACAGGAATGTTGACCCACAGGAAACACTCACGGTATGGGCGGCGGACTTACCGGCCAATACTGTGCGCTGCATCAAACCGGTTGCTGGCGCAACGCACGGCTTACTGAGAAGTCGCTGGTTTGATTATCAACTGCCTTCCCAATGGCCACTCTGGAAGCAGGGGGTGTTTCTGTTATCCGGTCAGTACGCCTGGGCACCGGGCGCGCTAAGCGGGATAACGGGCTGGATACACACCGGCACGTGCATACAGTAAAGCGCGCAGACATAAAAAAAGCCTGCGCGGGGCGCAGGCTTGTTCACAATAGGGAGGGGTTACGAGCGTGACGCTTCTTCTACCAGCGGCGCTTTTGTTTCTTCATTCGGCGCAACCGGCGCAGTGCTGTGGATAGCCTGCACGCGTTTACGTACGCCAAACCAGCCAGCAACCAGCAGAACGGCGATCAGCGGGATCGAGCCGATGGTATAAGTCCCATTCGGGTAGTCGAACGCCATCAGCACCAATACGCTGAACAGGAACAGCAGGGTCAGCCATGACGTGAACGGCGCGCCCGGCATTTTGAAACTTACATCCGCCGCTTTACCTTCTTTGATGGCTTTACGCAGACGCATCTGGCAAATCACGATAAACGCCCATGATGCGATAATGCCCAGCGATGCCACGTTCAGAACGATTTCAAAGACCTGCGACGGCACCAAATAGTTCAGGAACACCCCAACAACGTATACACCAATGGTGACCAGAATCCCGGCGTAAGGCACGTGATGACGGCTCATTTTCGCCATGAATTTTGGTGCGGAGCCACCCATCGACATCGAGCGCAGGATACGGCCAGTAGAGTAGAGACCCGAGTTCAGACTGGAGAGCGCAGCGGTCAGCACCACCATGTTCATGATGTCGCCGATGTACGGCACACCCAGTTTGGAGAAGAAGGTGACAAACGGACTCTGACCTGCCTGATAGGCATTCCACGGCAGCAGCAGTACCAGCAGCACCACAGAACCGACGTAGAACAGACCGATACGCCAGATCACGCTGTTAATGGCTTTGGGCACCATCGTCTGCGGATCTTTACATTCGCCCGCCGCGGTACCGACCAGTTCAATGGAGGCAAAGGCGAAGACCACGCCCTGAACCAGTACCAGCGCAGGCAGCAGTCCGTGCGGGAAGAAACCGCCATTGTCGGTAATCAAATGGAAGCCGGTTGTGCCGCCGTCCAGCGGTTTACCGGTGCCGAGGAAAATCGTACCGACAACGAGGAATACCACAATCGCCAGCACTTTGATCAACGCAAACCAGAACTCCATTTCGGCGAACCATTTCACGCCGATCATGTTCATGGTGCCGACGATCGCCAGCGCGCCCAGTGCAAATACCCATTGCGGGACATCACCAAATGCGCCCCAGTAGTGCATATACAGCGCCACAGCGGTGATATCCACGATACCGGTCATCGCCCAGTTCACGAAGTACATCCAGCCGGCAACAAACGCGGCTTTTTCACCCAGAAATTCGCGGGCATACGAGACAAAACTGCCGCTGGAAGGACGGTGCAACACCAGTTCGCCCAGTGCACGCAGAATAAAGAAAGAGAAGATACCGCAAACCAGATAGACGATAGCCAGCGATGGCCCCGCCATTTGCAGTCGGGCGCCTGCGCCCAGAAATAAACCGGTACCGATTGCGCCGCCAATGGCGATCATCTGTACCTGACGGTTACCCATAGCCCGGCTGTAGCCCTCTTCGTGAGAGTTAAGCCAGCGTCGTTTTGCCGCGTGATGATCGGCAGCGTGGTTGTGATCTTTTTTCATTGTTTACCTGTTCACCTGTCTGAACCTTGCTGAGTTCCTCAACCCTCGGGATGGCTAACCAAACGATTGCCCCGTCGGGTAAACGCCCTGTCTTTCCAGTCATTCTGCGTATGGATAAGACAAAACATGGCGCAGCATCGTAACCGCAATCGATTACTGACGCAAAACATACACACCAGAAAGACGGCGAGTATTAGTGGAAATTGTGAGGTCACCGGTATCAGGTAGTGTAACTGATTCATAATGGCGAAAAATGCAACAGAAATAACCGTGAGCGGCCAAACGGATTTTAACAAATCAGAACAATCGTCTTCTTTTAACCCTAAGCCTTAACACTCACCACAGCGCCTGCATGCCCTTACTTTGCTAATTTTTTGCTTATTTAATGTAAATTAATTGTTTCACAGCGAATTCAGCGCGTCCTAATAATAAAAGCCTCTTTTCTAACGTGAGTGCGCTGCATGTCTTATCGTCTGAGTCTGCTGGATAAAAGTCCCATTGCGGAACATGAAACCGCGCAGGACGCCCTGAATCGTACGCTGCAACTGGCTCAGCGTGCGGAAAAATGGGGCTATCACCGTTTCTGGATAGCCGAACATCACAACACCGCGCAACTGGCCAGCCCGTCTCCTGAGCTGGTTATCGCCTGGATCCTCGGTCAGACCCAACGTATTCGCGTCGGCTCCGGTGGCGTGATGCTGCAACACTACAGCCCGTACAAGGTCGCGGAAAACTTTAATCTGCTGGCAACCCTTGCGCCAGGACGGGTCGATCTCGGCGTCGGCAAAGCACCGGGCGGATTACCGCTCTCCACCCGCGCATTGCAGCAGGGTGTGCACAGCGAGGAGAAGGGCAGTTTTGCCGATCAACTGGCGCAACTGGATAACTGGTTATCGCTGGCGAAAGAGGAAAGTGGAGAAGACACGGTACTGGCCACGCCATTGCCTGCGCAGCGTGCTGCGGGTTTCTTGCTCGGTGCCAGCCTCGAAAGCGCCGAACTGGCGGCCCGGCTGGACTGGAACTTTGTTTTCGCAGCACATTTGAATGGCGATAAAACGCTTCTTCGTGACGTTGTCACGCAATGGCAACAACACAGCCAGCGCGATACCTTCGTTGCGGTGCAGGTGATTGTCGCCGCGACGCAAGCGCAGGCCGATGCACTGGCGCAGCAAGTGGAAGTCTGGGGTGTGGAGTTAGCCAATGGTCAACGGGTTAGCGTCGCCAGTGAAGCGCAAGGGCATGCTTTCGCTCGTCAGGCAGGCAGCCCGGTAGTACGTATTGCGCGCCGGGAACCGTCACTGATTGCCGGAACGCCGCAAACGGTGCTGGCCGGGCTGGACACGCTGCATCAGCACTATGGCATCCATGAATTTATTATCGACACCCCCATCGCTGAAGGGACGGCGCGAATCCGTTCATTACAGTTGCTGGCGGAGGCGTTCGCTGAAGCGCATACCCCTCAGGAGGTGGCAGGATGAGTTTTGCCGGACAACTGATCAACTGGCGGCGCGAGCTGCACCAACATCCAGAACTCTCATTACAGGAGTTTGAAACCACCCGCCGTATTCGCCACTGGCTGGAGAGCGCCGGATTACGTCTGCTTCCACTGACGCTGCCGACCGGCGTGGTGGCCGAAGTGGGCAGCGGAGAAAAGGTGGTAGCGCTGCGGGCGGATATCGACGCCTTGCCCATTGACGAAGCCGTCGATGTGCCTTTTGCGTCGCGTAACCCCGGCGTGATGCACGCCTGCGGACATGACGTTCACACCAGTGTGATGCTCGGCGCAGCACTGCTGCTGAAAGAGAAAGAGCCACAACTGGCAGGTCGCGTGCGTATTCTGTTTCAGCCGGCGGAAGAGAATTTCGGCGGTGCGAAACGGTTGATCCAGGCTGGTGCGCTGGATGAGGTGAACGCCATTTTCGGCATGCACAATGAGCCAGGATTGCCGGTGGGCACCTTTGCCACACGTAGTGGGGCCTTTTATGCCAATGTGGATCGCTTTTCGCTGAAGGTCACCGGTAAAGGTGCGCATGCCGCGCGTCCACACGAGGGCAACGATGCGATCCTGCTCGCCAGTCAGTTAGTGGTCGCGCTGCAAAGTATCGCCAGCCGCAATATCAACACGCTGGAGTCGGTGGTATTGAGCGTCACCCGCATTCAGGGCGGTAACACCTGGAACGTGTTGCCGGAAGCGGTGGAGCTGGAAGGGACGCTGAGGACGCACCAGATTACCGTACGCGACCAGGTAAAACGCCGCGTTAACGACATTGCCGCCGGACTGGCGCAAGCGTTCGATGCGGAGATTGCGGTCCGTTGGTTTGAGGGACCCGCCGCGCTGGTGAACCATGATCGATGGGCCACCTTTGCCCGCGATGTTGCCGACTGGCACGGGTATCGCACCGAAGAGGCCGACCTGCATATGGGCGGCGAAGACTTTGCAGTCTACTTACACCATATTCCCGGCGCGTTTGTCAGCATCGGCAGCAACAGCGAATACGGCTTGCATCATCCGGCGTTTAATCCCGATGAGCAGCTCATTGAAGGCGCTGCGCGTTATTTCGCGCTGCTGGCGGAAAAAGCCTTACTCCAACACTGATGTGAATGTCTTTATCCAGGGCTCCGGCCCCGGGTCACCTGTTGCCTGAAAAGGAGGATGGATTATGTCTACAGAACGACAATTGCGGCTCGGCACAATATTACAGGGCGCATCAGGAAATATGTCCGCATGGCGTCACCCGGCGGCAGTCGCGGACGCCAGTATTAATTTTGACTTTGTGCTGGAAACTGCGCGCATTGCTGAACAGGGTAAATTCGATTTTTTATTCGTCGCCGACGGCTTATATATTAATGAAAAATCGATCCCGCATTTTTTAAATCGTTTTGAGCCTATCACCGTATTATCCGCACTGGCCAGCGTGACTCATCACCTTGGACTCGTGGGTACGCTCTCCACGTCATACAGCGAACCGTTTACCGTTGCCCGGCAGTTTGCCAGCCTCGATCACCTCAGCAAGGGGCGTGCGGGCTGGAATGTGGTGACCTCACCACTGGAAGGGTCCGCGAAGAACTTTTCCCGTGCACAACATCCCGATCACGCCCTGCGCTATCGCATTGCCGATGAATATCTGGAGGTGGTGAAAGGGTTATGGAATTCATGGGAAGAGGACGCGTTTATCCGTGATAAAGCCAGTGGGCAATTTTTTGATCCTGCTAAATTACATACGCTCAACCATCACGGTGATTTCTTTCAGGTGGCCGGGCCATTAAATATTGGCCGCACGCCGCAAGGGCGACCGATTATATTCCAGGCCGGTGCCTCAGACGATGGCAAAAAGCTCGCAGCGCATCACGCCGACGCCATTTTTACCCATCAGGAAACGCTGGAAGAGGCAAAAGCGTTTTATCGAGATGTGAAAACGCAACTGGAACAGTATGGTCGTCGCCACGATGAGCTGCATATTTTCCAGGGCGTCAGCGTGATCGTTGGTGACAGTGAAGAGGATGCGGAGCAGCAGTATCAAACCACGGCGGCGTTGGTCTCTATCGATGATGCGCTTAACTATCTGGGGCGTTATTTTGAGCACCATGACTTCAGCCAGTACTCGCTCGATGAGCCCTTCCCGGATATAGGCGATTTAGGGCAAAACAGTTTTCGCAGCACCACCGACGAGATCAAACGCAACGCCCGCGAGCGCCATTTGACGCTGCGCCAGGTGGCGCTGGAAAGCGCATCGCCGCGCCCGCGCTTTTCCGGTACGCCACAGCAGGTCGCCGATGGCTTACAGCAGTGGTTTGAAAACTATGCCGCCGACGGTTTTATCATCCAGGGCGGGACGCCAGACACTTTCCCGCGTTTTGTCGACAACGTTGTTCCCCTGTTGCAGGCGCGCGGTCTGTTTCGCACGCAATACCCCGGCACCACACTGCGTGAAAGTTTAGGCTTGCCGCTGCCGGTGAATCCCTTCTCACAACAATAAAAGATGAGTTAACGCTATGCAGAAAACATCGCTATTGCTGGTCATGATGCTGGCGCTTACGCCGCTGGCCTGGGCAAAGGACGTCACTATCAACGGCACGGGCGTCAGCCTGGAGGCCAATAAAACGCCGATTACGACGGCAAAAAATGCAGACGCCATCGCACAACTGCCCAAGGATTACCACTTTGTCACACCGGGCAAACTGACCGTTGCCGTCGCGGCGCTGAACTCTCCGCCGCTGACCGTGTTTGCCGATGACAACAAAACCCTGCTCGGTAGCGAGGTGGACATCGCCCGCCTGGTGGCGAACAGCCTGGGACTGGAGCTGAATGTGGTGCCGACCTCGTGGGAAGACTGGCCGCTGGGTGTCACCTCCGGCAAGTACGATGCGGCAATCAGCAATATTACCGTTACCAAAGAGCGCAAAGCGAAGTTCGATTTCGCCACCTACCGCAAAGATTCGCTTGGCTTCTACGTCAAATCCACCAGTGCGATCAAACACATTGAGCACGCGGAAGACATCGCTGGATTGCGCATTATTGTGGGCTCCGGCACCAACCAGGAGGCGATCCTGCTGGCGTGGAATGCCGAAAACCTGAAAAAAGGGTTGCAGCCGTTTACGCCGGTGTACACCAAAGATGATGCGGCCCAAACCCTCGCGCTGCAATCCGGTCGCGCCGACGCGTACTTTGGACCGAACGTGATCGGTGCCTGGAAAGCGGCATTGACCGGCAATACCAGGCTGGTTGGCAGCGTGGACGGTGGCTGGCCGAAAGCAGCGCATATTGCGGTGACGCTGCGTAAAGGCAGTGGCCTGGTTGAACCCGTGCAAACCGCGCTCAATGGCGCTATCAAAAACGGGGACTACGACAAGGTACTCAATCGCTGGGGCGAAGGGGTGGAGCGTATTCCGGCGTCGGAGATCAATCCGGCTGGACTGGGCGATTAAGGAGACGGCAATGCGCGAACAATTCCGCGACGTTTCGCCAGAAGCGCAGGAGCTACAACCCATTTTAGCCGGGCTGTTTGGCGAATACGCCGCACGTTACGGTGACTACTTTTCCCGCGATGCAGAAGTGGAACGGACCGAATGGTATTTAGCGCCAAAGGGGCTGTTTATTGTGCTGGAGCGCAACGGCGAAATCATCGCCACCGGGGCTTATAAACCGTTTGATGCACAGACGGCAGAAATCAAACGTATCTGGACCAAACCCACACTGCGTAAACAGGGGCTGGCGGCACGCGTGGTGCAGGAGCTCGAACGTCGGGCGCAACGTGCGGGCTACCGCCAGATCTACCTGACCACGGGCTTTCGCCAGCCGGAAGCGGTACGTCTCTACCTGAGTCAGGGGTATCAGGCACAGTTTGACCTGAACCGCGATCCGGAAGAGTTCAGTCAGCCGCCATTTGATGGTCGGCTGCGTTTTACCAAAGCGCTGCTGGCAGAAAAATTGAGTAAAACCGCCTGAGGAGCGACCATGAAAAGTCCAGAAATCGTGAAAGTGGTGCCGGCACGCTATCCGCTCCGCACCGTCGGCGCGTTTGTCGCCCTGTTCGTGCTGGCCATCCTGGTGCAGTCGGTGGCCTTTAACCCGCGCTGGGAATGGGCGGTCTTCGCCCGCTGGTTTTTCGACCCGGTGATCCTCAAACACTGCTGTTAACCCTGTTGGGTGCCGTGCTGAGCGTGATGTTCGGCGGTCTGCTGGCACTGGCCCGACTCTCCGCATCCTGGCTGTTAAGCAGCCTTGCGTGGAGCTATATCTGGCTGTTCCGCTCGCTGCCGCTGATCGTGGTGTTGATCATTTTGTATAACTTTTCCTATCTCTACGACACGCTGTCGCTGGGCATCCCGTTTACCGGCATTACGTGGGCGCGTTATGACACCATTAATGTGCTGGGGCAATTTTCTACGGCGGTGATCGGGCTAACGCTGGTGCAGAGCGCGTATACCGCCGAAATTATTCGCGGCGGTTTTCTCGGCGTCGACCACGGGCAGTATGAAGCCGCCGCTGCGCTGGGGCTCCCTGCCTGGCGGCGCACACTGCGCATCATTCTACCGCAGGCGCTGCGCACCATTTTGCCCTCCGGCTTTAACGAAATCATCAGTCTCGCCAAAGGCACAGCGATGGTGTACGTGCTGGCGATGCCGGAACTGTTCTACACCATTCAGATGATCTACAACCGCACCCAGGACGTGATCCCACTGCTGATGGTCGGCGCCGTCTGGTATCTGGTGATCACCAGTGTCTTGTCCGCGATTCAGCACCTGGTAGAACGCTGGCTGGCCCGCAGCGAACGGCGTTCGGCCATCAACCCGTCGCGCGTTCGTATTCATTCAGCCGCCACTGCGCGTATACCGCAACCACAGGAGCCTGCGCATGCCAACCTCTCTTAATGGCCATATTTCAATTACCGGCGTCAGCAAATACTTCGGTCGCCATAAAGCGCTGGATGAGGTTTCACTGGAGATCCCCCCAGGTTCGGTGACAGTGATCCTCGGGCCATCCGGGTCGGGGAAGTCCACCTTATTGCGCGCCATTAACCACCTGGAGCGCGTTGACGAAGGCTTTATCCGGATCGACGGCGACTACATTGGCTACCGCCAGCAAGGGGACAAACTGTATGAACTGAAAGAGAAGGAGATCCTGCGCCAGCGCGTCAACGTCGGCTATGTATTCCAGAACTTCAATTTATTTCCCCATTTAACGGTACTGGAAAATCTGATTGAAGCCCCCATCGCCCATAAAAAGCTGAGCCGCAAAGCCGCCATTGAACAGGCTTACGAACTGCTGGATGTGGTGGGGTTACGCCATAAAGCGGATGCCTGGTCGCGCCACCTTTCAGGTGGACAACAGCAACGTATTGCCATTGCCCGTGCGCTGTCATTGCGCCCGCGCGTAATGCTGTTTGATGAACCCACATCAGCGCTGGATCCGGAACTGGTGGGCGAAGTGCTGGATGTGATCAAGAAGCTGGCGCGCGCCGGTTCAACCCTGGTGGTGGTCACGCATGAAATTGGTTTTGCCCGCGAAGTGGCCGACCAGGTGGTGTTTATGGTCGATGGCAAAATTGTCGAGCAGGGCAGCAGCGACGAGGTGCTGAACCATCCACAACATCTGCGTACCCGGCAGTTTTTATCCCGGGTTTTGTAAGGAGCAACGATGAAACAAGGATTACTGGCACTGCTGTTGATCACCACAGGCAGTTTCGCCGCCGGGCAGATTGATTTACAGGCCAATGAACAGCCAATAAGCGTGCAGCGAGATGAGGCAGCCATCGCCAAAATCCCGGCCAGTTACAGGTTTGTCGAACCCGGAACATTAACCGTGGCGATCTCTGCGCTTAATTCACCACCGCTGGCGCTGCTCGCCAGTGATAACCGCACGCGTATCGGCAGCGATCCGGATATTGCTCGGTTGCTGGCGCAAAGCCTCGGCTTAAAACTCAACCTGGTGCCCACCGCCTGGGAAGACTGGCCGTTAGGCATCACCTCCGGTCGTTATGATGTGGCGCTGGTGAATATTGCGGTCACAGAAGCACGCAAACAGAAGTTTGACTTCGCCACCTATCGTGCTGATTCGCTGGCGTTTTCGGTAAAGTCCTCCAGCGCTATCCCGGCCATTCGTTCGGCGCAGGATCTCGCCGGACGCAAGGTGATTGTGGGATCGGGAACGAATCAGGAACGCATTCTGCTGCGCTGGAATGAAGAGAACCGCGTTGCCGGTCGGCCCCCGGCGCAGCCGATTTACCTGACAGATGACGCCTCCGGTAATCTCTATATTCAGTCCGGGCGCGCGGATGTGGTGTTTGGTCCACAGTCCGTGGCAGCGTATAAAGCGGCGCTAAACGGCACCACCAAAGTGGTTGGTCTGGGGCCGAAAAAAGCCTGGGTCGCCACCACCACCAAAAAAGGCAACGGGCTGGTTTACGCCTTGCAGGCCGCGCTGGATGGCGCTATTGCGCGGGGGGAATATCAACAGGTGCTGGCGCGCTGGGGGGAGCAGGGGGAAGGGGTCGAACGTTCTCTGGTTAACCCGCCGGGGATCACTTACGACGAATAAAAAACGCTGTTCCGCCGGGAGTACAACGCGCGGAACAGCGAGGCGTAGGAGAACGCCAGGATAACACTCAGGCTGCGGAAGGCGTCAGGGTGATACGCGCCAGCGAGCCGACAATAAACAGGTAAGAGAACAGGCCAATCAATCCCATTGAGCCAACATAGAGAATGGCGTAATCAAAGGAGTGGGTGTTGGCGAGGATCACGCCAATCACCAGCGGGGTGATAATGCTCGCCAGGTTACCGCACATGTTGAACACACCACCGGCAATCCCCAATACCTCTTTGGGCGACGTGTCGCTCAGTACGCACCAGCCGAGGTTGCCGAACCCTTTGGCGAAGAACGCCACACTCATGGCGGCAATCACCACCACTTCAGAGCTGGTGTAGTTTGCCATCACAATCACGCAGGAGAGCAGCATGCCGCAAATCACCGGGAACTTGCGCGCGGTCGTCAGGCTGTAGCCGCGTGTTAACAGCCAGTCGGAGAACACACCGCCCAGTAGCCCGCCAACAAAGCCTGCGATCGCCGGGATACTGGCAACGAAACCGACTTTCAGAATCGACATACCTTTGGCCTGGTATAAATAGGTTGGAAACCAGGTCAGAAAAAACCAGGTGATGGAGGTGACACAGAACTGGCCAATATAAACGCCGATCATCATGCGATTAATACAGACGCTTTTTATCTGCGCCAGGCTGATTTTAGCCGGCCCTTTTTTATTGCCTAATGTTGGTTCGCCGCCACCTTCGCGAATATAATCAATTTCTTGTTGGTTGATCGCCTTATGGGATAGCGGGTCGCGGACTTTTACCAGCCAGAATATACCCAGAATCACTCCAATAGCGCCAATATAATAGAACACATAATGCCAGCTCAGATTATGCAAAATAAGTGTCATTAAGGGTGTGATAATACCCAGTGAAATATATTGCGCCGCCTGGTAGACCGCCGTTACAAAACCGCGCTCTTTGTTCGGAAACCACTGCACGCTAAGACGACTGTTGGCCGGAAAGGCCGGAGCTTCAATAGCGCCCATCATCAGGCGCAGCACCACCAGTACGATAAGCGGGCTGGCATAAAGATAAATCGTGCCCTGAAACATCGTGACTACCGACCAGCCAATTAATGCGCAGCCATAAACCAGTCTGGATCCATATTTATCCAGCAGCCAGCCGCCGGGAATTTGCATAATCACGTAGGAAATCCCGAAAACCGAAAAAGCGAGTCCTAATGCTTCCGGATCAAAACCTAACTCTTTACTCATGATAGGGGCAACCACTGAAAGGGTGGCGCGGTCGGCATAATTAAATACGGTAGCAAGAAATAAAAAAATAAGGATGCTGTAACGCACATGAGTGCGTTTAATTATTGTATTCATCACAACTCCTCGCAACAGGGTTGAATGTTAGTGTAGGGAACAAAAAAGACGGGAGAGATATCCCGCCTGAGGTGAATACTTAGGGACGTTTGCCAAATTCACAGCTTTGTTGCGTCCAGGCGCGTGCCTGATCGCTGAGGGTAAAGCCCAGACCATGGCGATCGGACACGTACATGCGACCATCGCGCAGTTCGAGTTGCTCGTTGAACAAGGGATTCAACCATTCGAAATGCTCCAACCATGGCTCCAGCGGGTAAGCTGCTGACAAATGCAGGTGCACTTCCATGGCAAAGTGCGGTGCCAGTTTGCGGCCATGTTTTGCGGCTAAATCCATGATTTTCAGGAACGGCGAGATCCCGCCAACGCGGGGCGCATCCGGCTGCACAAAATCGCTGGCATTACCGAGGATCAGCTGTTCATGCTCGCGGAAACTGGTCAGCATTTCCCCGGTAGCAATCGGCGTATCGAGCGCAGCGGCAAGCTGCGCGTGTCCTTCGACATCATAGGCATCCAGCGGCTCTTCAATCCAGATCAGGTTGAATTTCTCCATCTGGCGGCCCATGCGGATAGCCGTTTCGCGGTCCCATTGCTGGTTGGCGTCTACCATCAGCGGGAAGTCATCCCCCAGCGCTTCGCGCACGGCAGTCAGACGGCGGATATCTTCTTTGGTATCCGGCTGGCCGACCTTAATTTTGATCCCGCCAATGCCGTTTTCCCGCGAGATGATGACATTTTTCAGTACCTGATCTAGTGGGGTATGCAGGAAGCCGCCGGAGGTGTTGTAGCACTGTACCGAGTCGCGATGCGCACCCAGCAGTTTCGCCAGCGGCAGGCCTGCGCGCTTGGCTTTCATATCCCACAGCGCAATGTCGAGAGGGGAGATAGCCTGTACCGCCATGCCGCTACGTCCAACAGACGCGCCAGCCCACAGCAGTTTGGTATAAATCTTATCGATATCGTTAGGATCTTCCCCCAGCAGATTGTCGGCGATCTCTTTGGCATGTGCATAAATGCCCTGGCCTCCCGCACGTTTGGAATAACTGAAACCGACGCCTTCAAATCCATCGCGACTACGGATTTCCGCGATGATGATCGCCACTTCGGTAAGGGGTTTCTGGCGGCCGGTCAACACTTTTGCATCGCTCACCGGGGTGGCAAGCGGCAGGAAGGCGAGGGAGAGTTTTACCCATTCGATGCGGTCGCCGGTTTCGGCGGCGGTTTTTACCCCTGCGGCTTTGGCATAGGTTACGGCATCAGAATTCGCACTTACGGTCATGATTAGCTCCTGAGGACAGTATAAATGTTTGCGCTAACATTTTTAAATCCGACGAAATGTAATGACCAGAGTTTCGCGCTGATTATGTACAAGAGATCACAAATCGATGCGGGAGAAGGGCAATTATTGGTAATGCGATCACATTTATCATCTTGCATTCAACGGTCAAGGGCAAAAATGATAGCGATAACATTCAAAGGATAAAACAGTGCATAACGCACTGATTTATGAGGGGAGAGCGGCAATGAAAGGAGAACGCGGTATAATACAAAAACAGAGGCGAATAACGCCGAATGCCGTTTAATTCTTTGTGAGTGACCATGTCGAAAACATCCCGTCCCGTACCGCCGCGTGCACCAACGCTTGAAGACGTCGCCCGTTCGGCGGGGCTCTCTTCAATGACCGTAAGTAGGGCGCTTAACACGCCGCAACTGGTGCGACCGAAAACCGTGGAAAAGGTGCTCGCCGCCGTCAAAGCCACCGGCTATATCCCGAACGCATTGGCGGGCGGGTTGGCGTCCCGGCGCAGTAAACTGGTGGCGGTGGTGGTACCGCAAATCAACAACAACATGTTTGTGGATACCATCCAGGCCATTAGCGATGAACTGGCGGTACGTGGTTATCACATGTTGTTATGCGTGGCGGGTTACACGCAACAGACGGAAGCGGAACTGGTGGCGGCGCTGTTGTCCCGTCGCCCGGATGGCATTGTGCTGACCGGTATTCACCACGCTACCGAACTGAAAAAAGTGATCCTCAATGCCAGTGTGCCGGTGGTGGAAATTTGGGATTTAACCCCGACGCCGCTGGATATGTTGGTCGGTTTCTCCCATGAGAAAGTGGGGCAGGCCACGGCGGACTATCTTCTGCGCAAGGGTTACCGCCGACCGGGACTGTTGTGGACAGTGGATAGACGTGCCGCCCAGCGTAAAAGTGGGCTGTGTGACGTGCTGGCGCGTCATGGTATTACAGATCCTGTTGCTGTCGATGTGGCACTGCCTGCTCGTTTTACCTCCGGGCGCGAGGGGCTGTCGCAACTGCTGGCCCGTGGCGAGTGTGATGTGATTGTCTGTAGCTCGGATACGTTGGCGCAGGGAGCAATTATTGAAGCGCAATCCCGTGGCATGCGGGTACCGCAGGACCTGGCGGTGATCGGTTTCGGCGATCTGGATTTCGCCGCCGGGAATCAGCCCGCCATCACCACCGTGAGTGTGGATCGGCAAATTATCGGCCAGCGCGCAGCGACAATGCTGGCAGACCGTATTGAAGGCAGCGAAGTTGACGAGCAAATTGTCGACATCGGTTTCCATTTTGTTGAGCGCGACTCCGCGTAACGGTAAGAAAATCAATGTAATGGGCACCCGCAACAGCGGTAACGCCAGGCTGACGAGTCGCATCGCCAGCCTGTTGAATCTTTCCGGGTTTGCCTCACCTTGTCACAACAGGCAGACGAATTTCTCATCACTCTGTCCTAAGCTTAGGGTTCCTCCTTTCAGGCGCAGGAGCCTTTATGATCACAGTGTATGGTGTTCCCGGTTGGGGATCGGCGATCAGCGAACTCATGCTCACGCTGGCTGACATCCCCTATCAGTTCACAAATGTTGACGGTTTTGATCAACCTGGTCCGCAGCGGCAGACGTTGCAGACGCTGAATCCACTATGTCAGGTGCCAACCCTACAACTGGACGACGGCAGCGTGATGACGGAGTCCGCTGCGGTGGCGTTGATGATCCTCGATAAGCGACCCGACTTAGCCCCCGCAGCCGGTACGCCTGAGCGCCAGCAATTCTGGCGACTGCTGGTGTGGCTGGTTGCCAATGTTTACCCGACCTTTACGTACGCTGACTACCCGGAACGCTGGGCGCAAGACGCACCGGAGCAACTGCGCGAAAGCTGCATACGCTACCGGAAGTCGCTGTATCTCTGGCTGGAGAGCCAACTTAAGGCAACGCCGTACGCCTTTGGCGAACAGCTCACACTGCTGGATATTTACCTGTGTGTGATGCGAACCTGGGGGCCGCGCCATTCGTGGTTTAAGGAGAATACGCCGAAGCTCAGCGCGATTGCGGATGCGGTAAATACATTGCCGGAACTGCAAACGGTGTTGCGCAGTAACAACATCATTTGATCATCCGCGTCAGGCGGCTGTGCTACTGTAACGGTCTCGAAAAATAAGGAGTTTGCTATGCCGCATGTTGATATCAAATGTTTTCCCCGCGAACTGAATGATGAGCAAAAAGCCGCGCTGGCGGAGGATATCGCCGGGGTGATTATTCGCCATCTGAACAGCAAAGAGAGTTCCATCAGCGTCGCCCTGAATCAGATCGCGCCGGACGACTGGAAAACGCAGGTCTGGGATACGGATATCGCCCCGCAGATGGCGCAATTGATCAAAAAACCCGGCTACGATATGTAAATCCGCCGCGGCCCAACCACTGGAAAAATGATGCCATCGCTATGGGTGCACAAGCTGGGTGTTTCAATAATAGTGAAACCCCGTTTTGTGCAGTAGTTCGGGTTTCCCGCACGGGGTAAATGATAAACAGGCATTTTCGCTATGGAGATGCCTATGTCGTATAAACCTCAGTTACTTGCCATCACCTTGCTGCTGACCTCACAGGTGGCGCTCGCCGCGCAAACCACATTCCCTGTCTGGCCATCCGGCGATGCGCCCGGCGCGAAAAACAGCCCTGTCAGCTTTACCTTAACCGAACGCAGCAAAGATCCGGCGTTGCCGGATCGCGCTGTCAGCGGAATCCGCGCTCCACAAGTCACCGTTTACCTGCCGAAAAACCCCAACGGCGTTGCGTTGCTGGTAACGCCCGGCGGATCGTATAAACGCGTGGTGCTGGACAAAGAAGGCAGCGACTTAGCCCAACCCTTTAACGACCGGGGCTATACCTTGTTTGTGATGACATACAGGATGCCGGAAGACGGGCATGCGGAAGGGGCTAATGCACCGCTGGCCGATGCGCAAAGAGCGTTGCGAACCCTGAGAGCGCGCGCGGGCGAATGGAAGATAAACCCGCAGCACATTGGCGTAATGGGCTTTTCCGCCGGTGGACATGTCGCCGCCAGCCTCGAAACCCGTTACGACGAAGCCGTTTATCCGCCTGTGGATGCCATTGATCGGCAAAGCGCACGCCCGGACTTTGTCGTGCTGGGCTATCCGGTGATTTCCATGGACGCAGCGATTGCCCATGCGGGATCGCGTAAGGCACTGATTGGCGATACACCGACAGCCGAACAGATTAAGCATTACTCGCCGGAGCTGAATGTTACGGCGCAAACGCCGCCGACCTTTTTACTGCATGCGGTCGACGATCCTTCCGTGCCAGTCGCGAACTCGCTGGTGATGTTTAACGCCCTGCATGCGCACAACGTGCAGACCGAGCTGCATCTGTTCAGCCACGGTCAGCACGGTTTTGGCATTCGCGGTGTGAAGAACCAGCCCGCCGCGCTCTGGCCGGAACTGGCAATGAACTGGATAGCTGCGCTAACAGAGAAGTAGGGAAATCATTCACCCACGGTGATACGCTTGCCGCTGGTGACGAACGTGCCGCCGCCAAGATGATGGATCGTATTGAGCTTGTCATCATCAAACTGCCAGCGCCCGTTAACAAAGGCGCGATCATCCGCCGCCGCAGAGACCACTTCGCCAAACAGTGTGTCGTATTTTTCCTGCGCGGCGGTGGGCGGCAGCAAACGGCACTCCATCCACGCCAGACATTTTTCTTCAATCACTGGCAGACCGAGCACCGGCCCGGCAAACGCAGGGATGCCGTAGCAGTTAAATTTATCTTCGTCACGCCCGGTCACGCTGCCAACGGCATAACTCCAGTTTGTCGCCGCGACACCCGGCACCACAATGCCAAACATGCCGCTACGTTCAATCAGCTCACGTGACCAGGCGCTTTTGTCTACCACAATGGCGATTCGCGGCGGCGAGAATTCTACCGGCATTGACCATGCCGCTGCCATCACGTTGCGGCGGTCGATCTGCTCATCTCGACTGGTAATTAAAATGGTCGGGCCGTGGTTAAGCAAACGGCTGGCATGCTCCAGCGCCACGGGGCGAAAATGACTCATCTCGGTTACTCCGTTCGGTGGTTATCAGCATTGCGGGCGACAACAATTTGCCCGCGCCCTTGTTCTTTGGCGAGATAGAGCGCCAGATCCGCTGCCCGCACCAGGTTATCCGCCCTGGCATGACGCGGCCAGGTAGCCAACCCAATGGAAACCGAAACCGGGCCAATATCCTGCGATTCGTACAGCATCAGGTGATTCAACACCGTATCGAGCAGCGTTTGTGCAACGCTCATGGCCTGCGACTCATTGGTATCCGGCAGGATCAGCAGGAACTCTTCACCTCCGTAACGGAAGGCGAGCCCTTTATCATCCAGCACATCGGTAATCAAACGTGAGAGTTCGCGCAAAACCTTATCTCCCGCTTCATGTCCGTGCAGATCATTGAGTCTCTTGAAGTAATCAACATCCACCATCAGGCAACTCAACATTGTGCCTTCAACCATTGCCTGATCGATCATACTGCGTAGCGTCTCATCCAGATTGTGGCGGTTCCGCAACCCGGTCAGCGAGTCGAAAGTCGCTTTTTCGGTGAGTGTATCGCGCAGGATCTGGTTGGCTAATGCCAGCGCCAGCGTTTCCGCTAACAATTCCAGATAGATATACGGCGGCTCTTTATCCGGCGTGTAGTTATCGAAAGTCAGTAGACCAATGCTCTTATTCTGCGCATTCAGCGGTACACAAATCGCTCGTGGTGCAATCTCCGGCGAAATATGTTCGCAGGGCATATCCACCGCGTCTTTACTGGGGCTGTGCAATTGCCCGCGTTTCAGTGCCCAGCAACTGTCAGGTGAAAATGCCGGATCCTCGCCCGGCGGCAGCCCCCAGCGCGCGGCACATTTCATGCGCCCGGTGCGTTTATCGAGTAGATACAAACGACCGCCCATATCCGGAATGATTTGCGGTGCGAAACGGCTGACGACTTTGATGATCGCGCTGTGGGAGTCGCAGCCCTGCAAGCGCTGCGTCATGCGCGCCAGTAGCGTCCGCGTTCCCCATTCCGCATCGCGCTCCTGCTCCAGACGCTGGCGGGCCAGACCGTTTTCACGAAATACGCGAATCGCCTGCGCCATATCGCCAATTTCATCCACCTGCGCCAGGACTGGCGCTTCCACGGCGTAATCCTGCGTCGCCAGGCGGTTAACCACATCGCTTAAGGTGACCACCGGGCGCAGAATGCGATGTTTGATAATAAAACCGAGCACAAAGAGAAACAGCACCGCCGTCAGACCAACCATGATTTCCGACAATGTTCGCAAACGTAACGAACGTTCAGTGGCTTCGTTAATGGCCGTCTGGGTGCGTTGATCGGCGAGGCTGCGGAAATGGGCGAAACGGTACTCCGTTTCCGAAAGACGCTCTTCATAGTTCGCGCTGAACAGCAAATCCATCGCCTCACTGACTTTACCGGCCTCCATATTGGCAATGGCGATACGTTGTTCATCTTCAAGCTGATCCAGCGTCGCAATACCATCTCGCAATATCAGGATCTCTGCATCAGATGCGCCGTTATCGTGAAGCGCGATCAGGTGGTTCTCCAGCGCCACATCCTGCTCTTCGCGGGTTTTCCAGCTCTGTATCGCTTCAGGTTGCTTTTTTATCACCGCTTCACGCGCCAGGTCGGTGAGGGCGTACGCTTCTTTTTCCAGATCATCGGTGAGGGAGTCGAAAACACGGTTTTGTGCCACAGCGGCGCGCTCAGCGCGCTCCGCATTGGACGCCAGAAATAACGCCACGCCGGATGTCAGCGTTAAGACCACCGTGGCGACATAAGCAAAATTAGTGATCGTTGCGATACGCACGCGATATTGCCTTTTAAAGGGTAAAGAGAGGTATGCCTATCATTTTAGCCATTCTGTTAAAAATCAATGCGCAATATTCACGTCATTTATTCGTCATATTCCCTGCCTATAGTCAGCCGAATCAAATCCCAAAGAGGATACCAGTATGTTTGCTCCCCTGACTTGTGCGCAGGTGGATGCGTCCTGTGAGCTGCGGTTCATGGGTCAGTCACGGCTTCCTGCTGCGGGAGCCTGCTGATGGATGCATTCACGGATATCCGCCTTAAAGGTGTCTCCTACGCTTTTGGCACACACACCGTTCTCCATCATATCGACTTACATATTCAACCCGGTAGCGTCGTTGCGTTGCTAGGGCCTTCCGGTTGCGGCAAAAGCACGCTGCTGCGTTTGCTGGCGGGGCTGGCTGAACCCGCATTCGGTGAGATCTGGTTTGGCGATCGCCTGATGGCGAAAACGGGCTGGTCGTTACCGCCTGAAGCGCGTGACATTGGCATGGTCTTTCAGGATTACGCGCTGTGGCCGCATATGAGCGTAGCGCAAAACGTCGCCTTTCCGTTGAAGATGCGCAATGTTCCGCGTGCCGAGCGTGAGCAACGCGTCATGCAGGCACTGGAAAGAGTCGGGTTGACGGCATTCGCCGGACGTAAACCCGCAGGGTTGTCCGGTGGGCAACAGCAGCGCGTCGCACTGGCGCGCGCCATTGTCGCCGAACCCCGTGTGTTGCTGTTTGATGAGCCGCTCTCCAATCTCGACAGCGCACTGCGCGAGTCTTTATGCCATGAGATGGCGCAATTGCTGCGTCAAATCGGCACCACTGCCGTCTATGTCACCCACGATCGTCGGGAAGCGGAAGGGCTTGCCGACCGCATTGTGCATCTCGCCGCTGGCACTGTTGAATCTGAATGCACCGTTACATCATCCTCAGGGGAAATGGCATGAAAACCATACTGTCTGTCAAAAAAGGAGTCGCTTTAGCCATGGTGTTGTCGTCCATGATCATGTCCAGTGCGCATGCGCTGACCGTCTATACCGCCGGTCCTGGGTCGCTGGCAAAAAGCCTTGCCAGCGGTTTTGAGCAGAAGACCGGCGTGAAGGTCGATATCTTCCAGGCCACCACCGGCAAAGTCATGGCGAGACTGGAAGCAGAACAAGCCAATCCACAGGCGGATATTTTGATCTCTGCCTCCTGGGACACTGCAGAAGATCTGCATAACCGGGGCTGGTTGCTGCCGTTTAGCAGTGCGAACGCCGCGAAAGTGCCGGAGACGCTAAAAAGCACGGACTACATTGCGCAAGGGGTTTCCGCGCTGGGCATTGTATGGAACAGCAAAAGCGGCACTCCGGAACCGAAAGAGTGGCAGGATCTGACCACCGCAGATTTTAAAGATAAAGTCACCACGCCGGATCCAGCGCTCTCTGGCGCGTCGCTGGATCTGCTGATTGGCCTGCAAAACGGCATGGGTGAGAAAGCCTGGCAGTTGTTCGATGCCCTGAAACAAAACGGCATGGTGGTAAGCGGCCCAAATGCCCAGGCCGTCACACCCGTGATGCAAGGCGCGAAAGCGGCAGTGTTTGGCGCAGTAGATTACGTCACCTACGGCAATATTGCGCAGGGTGAATCGCTGAAAGTGATCTTCCCGGCCAGCGGCACGGTAATTGCACCGCGCCCGATGATGATCCTCAAAACCACGCAGCATGCCGATGACGCCAAAGCATTCGTGGACTATGTGCTGTCGCCGGAGGGACAGAAAATGGTTGCCGATGCCTGGCTAATGCCTGCCCGTACCGATGTTGAAGCAAAACGCCCGCTGTTCACCGAACTGAAGGTGTTACCGACGCAAAGTGGCGGCGCCAGCGAACGCGGTGAAGTCCTGAAGCGCTTTAATACGCTGTTTGCGCAGTAATGCCATTCTCATTTCAGCGGGGGTAACCCCGCTTTCAGGATTGCCGCTGTGAACCAGAAGATGATTGCGCGAGTGACGATAGCGCTGCTGGCGCTGTTGGTGGCGCTACCGTTACTGTTTATTGTGTTGCAGGCTGTTTTCCCCCATTTCAGCGCCGGGACATTCAACGATGCGTTCGCCGGGGTGCCTGCGCTGCTGGCAGAACCGCAACTGCCCGCCATGTTCAGCGGTACGCTGCGTATTGCCACCGGTGTTGCGCTACTCAGCATGTTGATTGGCCTGCCGCTCGGCATCGTGCGGGGGTTATTCGATGTGCCGTGGCCAAAATTATGGGATCTGCTGTTTTTAATCCCGTTCCTCACGCCGCCCTATATTGCCGCCTTGTCATGGATGCTGATCCTGCAAACGCAGGGGTATCTGATGCAGCTTACCGGTCTCGACCTGAATAATCTGCTGTTCAGCAAAAGCGGGATTGTGCTGGTAATGACGCTGAATATTTTCCCGGTGGTCTATTTCGCTGTATCACGCAGCCTGCTCGCCAGCGGGCAACGCCTGGCACAAGTGGCGCGTGTCCACGGTGCGACGTCCTGGCGGGCGTTTTGCCATATCACATTGCCACTCTTGTCTCCCGCACTGGCTGCCGGGATGCTGCTGGCGTTTACCCTTGCAGTAGAGGAGTACGGCGTTCCCGCCGCGCTGGGGACACGTGCCGGCGTGGTGATGCTGACAGTGGGAATTGAAGAGAAGCTGGCCGACTGGCCCATCGACATGCCAGGCGCCGCGCTGCTTTCCGTTGTACTGATCGCCATTGCCCTGGGCGGATGGTGGCTGCAACGCAAACTCACCGGCAGCAGCGACGTTACCAGCGTCTCGGGTAAACCCACTGAAAACGTGGGCGCACGGCTCGGTCTGGCAAGCATACCGGTTGTCATTCTCATGGCGCTGGTCGGTTTTATTGCAGTGGTGTTGCCTGGATTGTCGATGGCCATTACCGCATTCAGTTCAACACTCTCGGGCGGCGTGTCGCTCGCTAATTTGACGATGAAACATTTTGCCGCGCTGTTTGCTGAACGGGGCGATGCACTTTGGGCGCTTGGCACCAGTCTGTCGCTGGCGCTGGCGGCGGCGCTGCTCACCGGTTTTCTGGGGTTGTGCATTGCCTGGCTGGTGGTATTACAGAAGGTAAAAGGGCGCGCCATCATCGATGCGCTTTCGCTGATGCCTGCGGCGTTGCCAGGGGTTGTGGTCGGGGTGGGGTTAATCCTGATGTGGAACCGTGCATTCTGGCCGGTTTCGCCTTACAACACGTGGGCGATTTTGCTGCTCTCCTATTGCTGCCTGCTGCTGCCCTGGCCGGTGCGCTATATCAGTAGCGCTATGCGTCAACTTGGCGGCAATCTTGAGCCCGCCGCGCGGGTACACGGTGCCAGCGCCTTTCAGGCACTGCGTCTGATTGTGCTCCCATTGATCTTTCCGGCCATGCTGGCAGCCATGTTAATGGTGTTCGCCATTGCCTCTCGCGAACTGGTCACCTCACTGTTGCTGGCCCCCGCCGGAACACAAACGGTCGCCGTGTTTATCTGGCGGCAGTTTGAGCAGGGATCGGTGGGTCAGGGGATGGCCATGGCGACACTGACGTTGATCGCCGGATTGCTGTTAATGCTCACGGCGCTGAGCCTGTTGCAACGCAGCACAAAGCGATAAATGCAGGGCACAAAATCGCCGGTACAGGGAAAAAAATGCGTTATAACAAAGGGACATCTTTCGCAAGGAGCCTGTATGACCCCTTTTTTGACCGCTTATCTGGCCCGTATTGGCTGGAACGCTTCTCTGGATGTGTCGCTGGAGACACTGCGGGCGCTGCATCTGCATCACAACAGCGCGATTCCCTTTGAAAACCTTGATGTGGTCCTACCGCGTGAAATCGAACTCAGCGATGAGGCTGTCTTCCAAAAACTGGTGGTGGCCCGCCGTGGCGGCTACTGTTTTGAACAAAATGGATTATTTGAACGCGCGCTGAACGAGGTGGGCTTCGAGGTGCGCAGTTTGCTGGGGAGGGTGGTGATCGCCAACCCGTCGCAGATGCCGCCGCGCACCCACCGCATTTTGTTGGTTCAACTTGCGGGAGAGCCGTGGATCGCCGATGTGGGCTTTGGCGGTCAAACTCTGACCGCGCCGATCAGGCTGCAAGCTGATATTGAGCAGATCACTCCGCATGGCGTGTACCGTTTACAGCGCGCCGGAGACGACTGGGTGTTGCAGTTCCGTCACCATCAACGCTGGCAGTCGATGTATCAGTTTGAAATGGGGCAGCAATATCAGGCGGATTTTGTGATGGGTAATTTTCACTCCGCCCACTGGCCGGCGTCGCATTTTCGCCATCATCTGCTGATGTGCCGCCATTTGCCGGACGGGGAGAAACTGACGCTCACCAACTTCCACTTTACCCACTGGCGGCAGGGGCAGGTGCAGGAAGAAAAGGTGCTGGCCGACGTGGCTGCACTGTATGAAACCCTGCAAACCCGTTTTGGTCTGGGAGTGAATGACGCGCAGCATGGTTTTAGTCTGCAAGAACTGGAGACGGTGATGTCGCGTTTCGAACTGCACGGTGTACAGGCTTAGCACAGTTCTTTTGTGATCATAACCGCCAGATGGCGATTGAAGGCTGCTTCATCGACATCTGGCATCCCCAGCATACAAATGCCATCCATCCCACAGACAAAGGCAATGAGCCGCCATGCGATATCGTGCGCCGCATCGCCGCCGGTAAACTCGCCTGCGGCACGGCCTTTGTCGATCAGTTCCACGACTTTGTCACACCACATTTCCATGGTCAGCAGATATGCGCCTTTAATTTCCGGCTCTTTACCGGCCAGCACCAGCGCTTCACGCCACAGTCGCACGTAAGGCTCCAGCCCACCGTCATCGCTGCCGAGCATGGAATGCAATTGATCGCGCCACGGTGCAGTCGCAGGGACCACTTCCACATTGAGCAATGCGTCGATCAGCCGGATAAACGCCTGCGCTTTAAGTTCATTCGACGAGGCGAAATGGTGATGAACCTGGCCCGTCGCCACAGCAGCTTCCTGGGCGATACGCCGTACCGTCATGGCGGCGAACCCATCCGCCAGCGCCACACGCATGGCGGCCTGTAAGATCACCTCCCGGCGATCATCACGGTGTAAGTAACGCATAAAAACTCCCCTCAACAGAGACGAAACCGAGTGTAACAAAAAGCTGGACATGCGTTCAACTTTACGTAGGATCGCCATTCTGGACGCCTGTCCAGGATTGATAAAACGTGGAGTGTTGTATGTTTCGTCAGTGGTTAACGTTGGTCATTATCGTGTTGGTGTACATCCCGGTCGCCATCGATGCGACGGTATTGCACGTCGCTGCGCCGACGCTCAGCAGCGCACTGAACGCCAGCGGTAATGAACTGTTATGGATAATTGATATTTACTCGCTGGTGATGGCGGGCATGGTGCTGCCAATGGGCGCACTGGGTGACAGAATCGGTTTTAAACGCCTGCTGCTGATGGGTAGCGGCCTGTTCGGTACGGCTTCGTTGCTGGCGGCTTTCGCAACCAGCGCCAGCTGGCTTATCGCCACACGCTCACTGCTGGCAATAGGCGCGGCGATGATCGTACCGGCAACGCTTGCCGGTATCCGCACGACGTTCTCGCAGGCGCGTCACCGTAATACTGCGCTGGGTGTGTGGGCGGCGGTAGGTTCCGGCGGAGCCGCATTCGGTCCTTTAGTCGGGGGCATGCTGCTGGAGCATTTTTATTGGGGTTCCGTATTCCTGATTAACGTGCCGATCGTGCTTATGGTGATGGCGCTGACTGCCCGCCTGGTACCACGCCAGCAGGGGCGTAAAGAACAGCCGTTAAACCTGAACCAGGCGCTGGGGCTGATTGTGGCAATCCTGCTGCTGGTCTGGAGCGCCAAAAGCGCCATGAAAGGGGCATTGCCGCTGTGGATTATCGCCAGCACGTTGCTGGTCGGTGGCCTGTTGCTGGCGACGTTTGTCCGTCTGCAGTTAGCGGCAAAAACACCGATGATCGATATGCGTCTGTTTACCCACCCGGTGATTTTAAGCGGCGTTGTGATGGCGATGACGGCGATGATCACACTGGTCGGTTTTGAGCTGTTGATGGCACAGGAACTGCAATTTGTGCACGGCTTTACGCCGTTTGCTGCCGGGGTGTTTATGCTGCCGGTGATGCTGGCCAGTGGGTTTAGCGGGCCAATTGCAGGCTTTCTGGTGTCCAGCCTGGGTTTACGACGGGTCGCGACGGGTGGAATGGCGTTAAGCGCATGCAGTTTTCTTGGCTTGTCGGTCACCCATTTCTCCACGCAGCCATGGCAGGCCGGAATATTAATGGCGTTGCTGGGATTCAGCGCCGCCAGCGCATTACTGGCGTCAACCTCGGCTATCATGGCCGCAGCGCCAAAAGAGAAAGCGGCGGCGGCGGGCGCGATTGAAACCATGTCCTACGAACTGGGGGCCGGGCTCGGGATTGCGGTGTTTGGCCTGATTTTAAGCCGCAGCTTTGCCCATTCTATCCAGTTGCCGTCGGGGTTGAGCAGTCACGAAGTGGCACAGGCGTCCTCCTCGATTGGTGAGGCGTTCCGCCTGGCGCAGGAGAGCAATACGGGTCTGGCGCAGGAGATTATCGCTGCCGCAAAAACGGCGTTTATCAGTTCTCACAGTGTGGCGCTGAGTACAGCAGGTGTGTTGTTGATCGTGCTGGCGGTGGGGATCTGGTTCAGTCTGGCAAAAGCGGAACAGCCGTCACGATAAGGACGCACGGCTTCACCTGCGCCCGCAGACGCCGGGTTAAGCCACCTGCCGGGTCGACCACCAACAGAGCAACGACCCGGCGCACACCATCAACGCGCCTTGCCAGAATGAGAAGGAGAGCGGGGCGCTTAAAACAAACGCCGCCAGCGCCGAAGAGAACACTGGCGTAAAATACGACGCCGCCGCCAGTACAGTCACGTTGCCGTGCAATATGCCAATATTCCACGACGCATAACCAAAACCGAGCGCGATACCGGTCATCACTAATTTCACCACCACCGGCAGTGTGAAGAGCATGGTGGGTTGCGGCGTGAGGGCAAATTTTACCCACAGGGTTGCCGCCGTCAGTAAAACAAACAGCGTAATGCCATTCGCCCCTTTGGCGTATTTGGTGGTTACCGTACAGTAAATTGCCCAAATAAATGCCCCGGCGAAAGCCAGCGCGTAACTGAGCGGGTTGGAAATAATATTGCGTTGGATATCGGCAATATTCAGACCGTTATTACCGCCTAATACCCAGCACACACCCACTAATGCCAGTAATAAACCGGGGACAACCCACAGCGTGGATTTTTGCCCGTTAAATAATATCGCGCAGAGAATCGTCAGGCTCGGCCATAAATAATTCACCATCCCCACTTCTATCGCCTGCTGGCGCGTATTCGCATACCCCAGCGAGAGTGCCAGGCACAACTCATAGCTGACAAATAGAACGCTACCGGCAATAAGATAATGGCGGGGAATTGCGCGCAGGCGGGGAAAACCCACCGTAAAGATTAACAACAAGCCACTGATGCTGTAGATCATGGCCGCGCCGCCCACCGGGCCGAGTCCTTCGCTGACTGCCCGAATAAACCCGACCATCGTGCTCCATAATAATACCGCCAGTAAACCAATTAGCGTTGCGCGTTTTTTCGTCATCGCTGCACTTATATTGTCCGTAACAAAACCTCACCTTATAACACAGTTACTTGTTGCCGGGCGAATGACGTAATCCTTAAGGATAAGAAAAACCCCACAGCGGCGACTATTAGGTATCAGCCCCCGGCGGTTATTGATTTATCGCAATTACCACACCGTATGGAATGTTTAGTTTCCCGCCCGAAGTCGAAAACCAATAATGAGGAAAGCAATGGACGTCAGCCGCAGACAATTTTTCCGCATCTGCGCGGGCGGTATGGCAGGAACCACAGTTGCCGCATTGGGGTTTGCCCCGAAAATGGCGCTGGCTCAAACGCGAAATTATAAATTGCTTCGCGCAAAAGAGACCCGAAATTCCTGCACATACTGCTCCGTGGGTTGTGGGCTCGTCATGTATAGCCTGGGAGATGGCGCAAAAAACGCCAAAGAGACCATTTACCACATTGAAGGGGATGCCGATCATCCGGTCAGCCGGGGCGCATTGTGCCCGAAAGGCGCTGGCTTGCTGGATTACGTACACAGCGAAAACCGCCTGCGTTACCCGGAATACCGCGCACCCGGCTCGAATAAATGGCAGCGCATCTCCTGGGATGACGCCTTCAGCCGTATTGCCCGTCTGATGAAAGACGACCGCGATGCGCATTTTATGGAAACCAACGCCACAGGGGTGACAGTCAATCGCTGGCTCTCTACGGGTATGCTTTGCGCATCAGCGGCAAGCAATGAAACCGGTATGCTGACACAAAAATTTGTGCGCGCCCTCGGCATGCTGGCGGTAGATAACCAGGCGCGTGTCTGACACGGACCAACGGTAGCAAGTCTTGCTCCAACATTTGGTCGCGGTGCGATGACCAACCACTGGGTTGATATCAAAAATGCCAACGTGGTGATGGTGATGGGCGGTAACGCCGCTGAAGCCCACCCGGTCGGTTTCCGCTGGGCAATGGAAGCCAAAAATAACAATGATGCCACGCTGATTGTGGTCGATCCGCGCTTTACGCGTACTGCATCGGTGGCTGATATTTACGCGCCAATCCGCTCCGGGACGGATATCACCTTCCTCTCCGGTGTACTGCGCTACCTGATCGAACATAACAAGATTAACGCCGAATACGTCAAACATTACACCAACGCCAGCCTGCTGGTGCGGGATGATTTTGCCTTTGAAGAGGGTTTATTCAGCGGTTACGACGCGCAGAAACGCCAGTATGACAAGTCATCATGGAACTATCAGTTTGATGAAAACGGCTACGCCAAACGCGATGACACCCTCAGCCACCCGCGCTGTGTGTGGAACCTGCTGAAACAGCATGTCTCACGCTATACCCCGGAAACCGTCGAGAACATTTGCGGCACGCCGCAAGCGGACTTCCTGAAAGTGTGTAACGTGCTGGCCTCAACCAGCGCAGCCGATCGCACCACCACCTTCCTCTATGCCTTAGGCTGGACGCAACACACCGTTGGCGCGCAGAACATCCGCACCATGGCGATGATCCAGTTACTGCTGGGCAATATGGGTATGGCTGGCGGCGGGGTGAATGCATTGCGCGGGCACTCCAATATTCAGGGGTTAACGGACCTCGGTCTGCTGTCGACCAGCCTGCCAGGTTACCTGACGCTGCCGTCGGAAAAACAGACGGATTTGCAGCAATACCTGAGCGCGAATACGCCGAAAGCGATGCTGCCGGATCAGGTGAACTACTGGAGCAACTACCCGAAATTCTTTGTCAGTCTGATGAAGTCGTTCTACGGCGATGCCGCGCAGAAAGAGAATAACTGGGGCTTCGACTGGTTGCCGAAGTGGGATCAGTCTTACGACGTCATCAAGTATTTCCACATGATGGCGAAGGGGGAAGTCACCGGCTACATCTGCCAGGGCTTTAACCCGGTAGCCTCGTTCCCGGACAAAAACAACGTCGTCAGCACCCTGAGCAAGCTCAAATATATGGTGGTGATCGACCCGCTGGTGACGGAAACCTCCACCTTCTGGCAGAACCACGGTGAGATGAACGATGTCGATCCGGCGACGATTGCCACGGAAGTGTTCCGTTTGCCGTCGACCTGTTTTGCCGAAGAGGATGGCTCTATTGCTAACTCCGGACGCTGGTTGCAGTGGCACTGGAAAGGTCAGGATGCGCCGGGAGAAGCATTGAATGACGGTGAAATTCTGGCCGGGATTTTCCACCGCCTGCGTGATATGTACCGTATGGAAGGCGGAAAAGGTGCGGAACCGCTGCTGAAAATGTCATGGAACTACAGCCAGCCCCACAATCCACACTCGGAAGAGGTGGCGAAAGAGAACAACGGCTATGCGCTGGCGGATCTGTACGATCCCAACGGTCAGTTGCTGGCGAAAAAAGGGCAACTGCTGAACAGTTTCGCACTGCTGCGCGATGATGGCACTACGTCTTCGTCCTGCTGGATCTACAGCGGTAGCTGGACTGAACAGGGCAATCAGATGGCGAATCGCGATAACGCCGATCCGTCGGGGCTGGGCAATACGCTGGGCTGGGCGTGGGCATGGCCAATGAACCGCCGTGTGCTGTACAACCGCGCCTCCGCCGATCCGCAAGGGAAACCCTGGGATGCGAAACGGATGTTGATCCAGTGGAGCGGCACGAAATGGCACGGTAACGATATTCCGGACTTTTCTACCGCGCCGCCAGGCAGCAATACCGGGCCGTTTATCATGCAGCAGGAAGGGTTGGGCCGCCTGTTTGCGCTTGATAAGCTGGCGGAAGGGCCCTTCCCGGAACACTACGAACCGGTCGAAACCCCGATTGGCACGAACCCGTTACACCCGAACGTGGTCTCCAGCCCGGTAGTTCGGTTGTACGCGGAAGATGCGAAACGAATGGGGAAAAAAGATCGCTTCCCGTATGTCGGCACCACCTATCGCCTGACCGAACACTTCCATACCTGGACCAAACATGCGCGTCTGAACGCCATCGCCCAACCGCAGCAGTTCGTTGAAATCAGCGAAACGTTGGCAGCGGCAAAAGGCATTGCTAATGGCGATCGGGTAACGGTGAGCAGCCAGCGTGGGTTTATCCGCGCGGTGGCAGTCGTCACGCGGCGTCTGCGTACGTTGCAGGTTCACGGTCAGCCTGTGGAAACTATCGGCATCCCGCTGCACTGGGGCTTTGAAGGCGTGGCGCAGAAGGGGTATATCGCCAACACCCTGACGCCAAACGTCGGTGATGCGAACTCGCAAACACCGGAATATAAGGCGTTTTTAGTGAATATCGAGAAGGCGTAAGGGGCGAGTATGACAATGGAAACTCAGGACATTATCAAACGCTCCGCAACCAACCCGGTGACGCCGCCCCCACGGGCGCGCGATCACAAAGCGGAAATCGCCAAGCTGATCGACGTCTCCACCTGCGTAGGCTGCAAAGCCTGCCAGGTGGCCTGCTCGGAGTGGAACGATATCCGCGATGAGGTGGGGCACTGCGTCGGGGTTTACGATAACCCCGCCGATCTCAGCGCCAAATCCTGGACGGTGATGCGTTTTAGCGAAACCGAACAGAATGGCAAGCTGGAGTGGTTAATCCGCAAAGACGGTTGTATGCACTGTGCGGATCCCGGCTGCCTGAAGGCATGCCCGTCCGCCGGGGCGATCATTCAGTACGCGAATGGCATTGTCGACTTCCAGCAGGAGAACTGCATCGGTTGCGGTTATTGCATCGCTGGCTGTCCGTTTAATGTCCCGCGCCTCAATAAAGAGGATAACCGGGTCTATAAATGCACGCTGTGCGTCGATCGCGTCAGTGTGGGTCAGGAGCCAGCCTGTGTGAAAACCTGCCCGACAGGTGCCATTCATTTTGGCACCAAAGAGGAGATGCTGGAGTTGGGGCAACAGCGGGTTGAGAAGCTGAAAGCGCGGGGTTACGACAACGCAGGGCTGTATAACCCGCAGGGGGTCGGCGGCACGCATGTGATGTATGTGCTGCATCATGCCGATCAGCCTCAGCTTTATCACAATCTGCCGAAAGATCCGCATATCGATACGGCGGTCGGGCTGTGGAAAGGGGTGTTAAAACCGCTCTCTGCCGCCGGCTTTATCGCCACCTTCGCCGGGCTGATTTATCACTACGTCGGCATCGGGCCGAACAAAGAAGTGGATGACGACGAGGAGTCCCCCCATGAGTAAGTCGAAAATGATTGTGCGCACAAAGTTTATTGACCGCGCCTGTCACTGGACGGTGGTTATCTGCTTTTTCCTTGTCGCCTTGTCCGGGATTTCGTTCTTCTTCCCGACGCTGCAATGGCTGACAGAAACGTTCGGTACACCGCAGATGGGACGTATTCTGCACCCGTTCTTTGGAGTGGTGGTGTTCATGGCGCTGATGTGTATGTTTGTGCGTTTTGTTCATCACAACATCCCGGACAAGCAGGATCTGCCGTGGCTGAAAAACATCGTCGAGGTGTTAAAAGGCAATGAGCACAAAGTGGCGAAAGTCGGGAAATACAACGCCGGGCAGAAGATGATGTTCTGGACCATCATGAGCATGATGACCGTGCTGCTGGTCACGGGCGTCATCATCTGGCGACCTTACTTTGCGCACTATTTTCCCATTCAGGTGATCCGCTACAGTCTGCTACTGCACGCCACCTCGGCCATTATTTTAATCCATGCCATCCTGATCCATATGTATATGGCGTTCTGGGTGAAAGGCTCCATTAAAGGCATGGTGGAAGGTAAGGTCAGCCGCCGTTGGGCGCAAAAACATCATCCGCGCTGGTACCGTGAGGTCGAGCGAATGGAAGCCAAAAAAGAGAGCACGGAAGGCATTAACTAACTGAAAAACTGCGCCAGCACTTCGTCTGGCGCAGACTGCTTAGAGAAGGGGTTTATTAAGCAACGTTAAGCGATATACATGCGTTTGCCGCTCAAAAAAACCAAATTTATGGTACAGCGCGTGGGCCTCTTCACGCTCAGAACGAGAGGTCAGTTCGATATAGCGCGCAGCATAAATGCAGGCAAAGGAGAGAGCGGAGCGCAGCAATGCAGTCGCGATGCCACGGCGTCGGAATTCGCTGCCGACAATCACATCTTCGATCATGCATTTCTTGCCAGAGAGCAGTGTCGCACAGACTAAGGTCAACATACCGGCGGGAACGCCATCATCCCAGGCCACAAACAGATGCACCGAGTCAGACGCAAACACGCGTTGAAAGTCTTCCACGCTTAGCGTTGGTGCGTGGGGGGAAAGCTCTGCCAGCAGCCGGGTTAAATCGGTTGCCAGCGTATCGGTAATGGATGACAGTCGTTCAACGCGAAGCGTATGCATGGCTTTCCTGCTCCAGGAAGAGGGAACTCTTTGAGCATAGCCTGGTTTATGCCGGCGCGGCAGTCTGCCGTTACGTTTATTGCAGTTCGCACGCCATTCGATATCCGACAGATCAAAAGCGACCGAATCCATGGATTAATGTGCCAGTCGGGACATTTCAACTGGTCTGCCCGGAGCGGATGGTCAATAATGCGAGTCGCAATCTTTTAACAAGTGGTCCGTAGTATGAAAAAAACGGTTTTTTCGTTGGCACTTGCGACCTTTGGTTTAGGCATGGCGGAGTTCGGCATCATGGGCGTCCTCACCGAACTTGCCAGGGATGTCGGTATCTCTATTCCTTCTGCCGGGTACTTAATCTCCGGTTACGCCGTGGGCGTGGTCATTGGCGCGCCGATTATGGCGCTGTTCTCCAGCCGCTTTTCGCTCAAAAAGGTGATGCTGTTTCTGGTCGCGTTGTGCGTCCTTGGTAATGCTATTTTCACCTTTTCCAATTCCTACACGATGTTACTGATTGGCCGGTTAATCTCCGGGTTTCCCCACGGTGCGATTTTTGGCGTCGGCGCGATAATCCTCTCCAAAATTGCGCCGCCGGGCAAAGTGACCATGGCGGTGGCGGGGATGATCGCGGGCATGACCGTCGCCAACCTGGTGGGGATCCCGCTGGGCACCTGGTTGGGGCATGAATTTAGCTGGCGTTACACATTTATGCTGATTGTGTTATTCGATGCAGCAGTGATTGTTTCGGTGATTTTCTGGGTGCCGGACCTGCACGATACTGCGCCAACCCACCTGCGTGAGCAGTTTCATTTTTTGCGAAAACCGGAACCGTGGCTGATTTTTGCCGCCACTATGCTGGGTAATGCCGGGGTGTTTGCCTGGTTCAGCTACGTCAAACCGTTTATGGTGACTATCGCTGGCTTTTCCCCCACCGCAGTGACGTTGATCATGATGCTGATGGGGCTGGGTATGGTGCTGGGCAATATGTTCAGCGGCAGACTATCGGTAAGATTCAGCCCGCTGCGCATTGCGGTTGTGACCGAACTGATTGTGGTGCTGGCAATGCTGGCGCTGTTTGTGCTGGGTGAACATAAGCAGGCGTCGCTGGCAATGGGGTTTGTATGCTGCGCCGGGTTGTTTGCCGTTTCCGCGCCGCTGCAAATTATGCTGCTGCAAAATGCGAAGGGCGGTGAAATGCTCGGCGCAGCAGGCGGGCAGATGGCGTTCAACCTCGGCAATGCCCTTGGCGCCTGGTTCGGCGGGCTGATCATTGCGTTTGGCTTTACCTACAGCTACCTCACACTCCCTGCTGCGCTGTTGTCACTGGCCGCAATGGCGGCCTTGATGATGTACGGGCGTCGTAAAGCCGCGCGCCAGTTGGAACCGGTGGCAGAGTAAACCCGCGTCTTCTCCGGCCTGCAACGCGGGTGATGAAAACCCTTGCAGGCCGGGTCTCCCTGACCCCCATTATGGCAAATAGGGTTCTCCGAGCGTCAGCATCAGGCGGTTAGCCCAGGCAAAAAACGCCGCCGACTGGATCAGATCCAGCTGTTGCAAGGTATCCAGCCCCTGCGCATCCAGTGTCGCCAGATGGGCCGCCGTTAACGCCGGCGGTGTCACCGATAACGCCGCAGCACTCTCAATTTCAGCACCCCAGCGCGCCGATTGCCCCTCGCTTAACGTTTTCCCCGGCGGTACGGCCAGCAACGCTTCTACGGCATTGTCATCCTTCGACAATTGGCTGGTTTTACGCGCATGGACAGAAGCACAATAGATACAACCGTTAATCTTGCTGGCGACCGTCGCGGCCAGTTCACGCTCTGCACGCGGCAGACCACCTGGGGTGTAAAAAATGCCTTTATCCGTTAACGTGCGCTGTTCCAGCACCGGTAAGTTACGCCCTAACAAGCGAAAATAGTCCGAATCGGTATGACCGAACTTTGCCAGAATTGCCTGTTCGTCCGGCGTAAATTCCGCCAGCGGTTTCGCTGCAATCCACGGCTCCCAGCCCAGCTCTTGCTGGGTAAAAGCCACCGGTGCGACTTTGCCACTCTGGGTACGCGGTGCGGTATGCCATACACCTGCGGCTACCGTGCTCTCGCTGGCAGCAACCGGTTTTCCATTCAGCAACCGTAACCCCACCAACAACCGGCTCTGAAAACTGACAAACGCGATCAGTTGCGCCAGCGTGACGATGCTCTGTTTATTCCAGCCAGCGCTCGCCAGCGATTTCAGTGCATCCGGTGTGGCTTTTACCGGAGAGAAGGTGAGCAAGCGGGCAAAATCCAGCGCCGGGGAAAGTCGGGCGGATGTGGGGTCGGCCAGACCAAAACTGGCGTAATGCGCCGCCAGATCGTTGGCGTTGTGCCATTTCGCCACTTTCGCCGCCACAATAAAGCGCTCATCGGCCGGGAAGTCGGCGTTTTCCGCACCAAACAGGGCATCGTAGCTACCCTGTGCGTGAAGCGTCGCGGCATCACGGGTATCGCGGGCGCTGGCCAGTGTGGAACCGGGGGCGATCTCCGCCAGTTCAGCCAGAATATCCTGACGTAAAGCCATCGTGACTCCTTATAAAATATGTGGGGCGACATGCCCGGCAATCAGTTCGATAGAGCGCAATGTGTCCTGATGCGACGGTTTCACAGAGTGAACCTGGAAGGAGATATCGGTTGCGCGCGCCAGAATGCTGTCGTTTTTCAGGGAGGCAACCACCGTTGACGGATCGCCGATATGCGCATCGAACTGGCGAATATAATCCGTGACACTGTCACCAATAACCTCATGACCCGCCGCGCGGTGCTGCTGCGCCTGGCGGGTTAACCCCGGTGTTGCCACCTGCAGCGCATATTCCGTGCTGTCGGCAACAAATGCAGTGCGCGAGGCGAGAATGCGCGGCGCAACACCTGCCGGAAGGGCGTCAAGGTAGGCATCAACCATCGGGTTTTGCAGCGCATCCAGTGTCAGTGAAAGAGCGTCTGCCGGTCGCGGCTGCGTGCGGGAGAGCATTAATCCGTGCCCCGCCTGTCCGGCGCGGATTGCCCCCTCAACCGAAAATGTGGCGATCCATACACGCTCCGCCAGTTGCGGTGCCGGTGGGTAAAGATGATTATCGGGATGGGTCAGTGAATCACCGCGCCAGGCACTCTGGATCAGATGCAGATATTCAGCAAACACGCTTGCTCGCTGGTCAATCGTCAGGCCAAACGGCAGAAACGAGGTCGGCGTACCGCCGGAGCCAAAACCGACTTCCAGTCGCCCGCCGGCCAGCAAATCCAGTACGGCCGCATCTTCCGCCACGCGCAACGGGTTTTCCAGCGGCAGGGTGATGATCGCCGTACCTAAACGGATGCTCTGCGTATGCGCAGCGACATGCGCCAGAAATACCAACGGTGAAGGCAAACCGCCTTCATGCTCATGAAAGTGGTGCTGCGCAATCCACGCACTGTCAAACCCCTGGCGCTCAGCATGGCGGATCTGCTCTGTCGCCAGTCGGTAGCGCTCCTTAGGCGGCGCATCATCCAGTAAACGGGTAAAAAATCCCAGGCGTTTTCGCGTCATGCGAACTCCTCCGTGGCAGGTGAAAAATGGGGAATGGCATTAATCAATTCCCGGGTGTAGTTGTCCTGAGGCGCGGCGAAGAGACTTTCTACCGTTCCGTGTTCGACAACACGGCCATTGCGTAGCACTGTCACGCTGTGCCCAATGCGGCGAACCGTCGCCAGGTCATGTGTAATAAACAGATAGGTCAGCCCGAGTTGCTGCTGTAATTGCTGGAGCAGGGCAAGGATCTGTGCCTGTACGGTCACATCAAGCGCCGAGGTGGCTTCATCCAGCACCAGAATGCCTGGGTCGAGGATGAGGGCGCGGGCAATCGCAACGCGTTGCCGCTGTCCACCTGAGAGTTCATGAGCATAGCGACTTAACAGTTCCGGCGACAACGCAACGCGCCGGGCCACGGTTTCCACCCGGCGTTTACGCTCAGCCTTATCGACGGGCTCGAAATTCTTCAGCGGCTCTTCAATGATGTCGAACAGCGTCTGGCGCGGATCCAGCGACGCAAACGGGTTCTGATAAACAAACTGAATTTTGCGGCGTAACTGGCGGCGGGCCTCCTGGCTCAGGTGCGTGGCATCAATGCCATCAATCATCACGCTACCGCTGTCGGCCTGTTCAAATCCCAGCAGAATACGCGCCAGTGTTGTTTTGCCGGATCCAGACTCACCCACCAGCGCATGCGTACTGCCGCGACGGACATCGAAACTGACGCAGTCGAGCGCCTGCAACGCGTGGCCTTTGCCCAGTGAAAACTGCTTGCTGATCTCCCGCACACGAATAGCCGCCAACGCCAGTGGCTGACCGGATACTGGCGCAATTGTCAGCGCATGGCCCTGAAGATCGCTCAGTAACTGGCGGGTATACGCCTGTTGCGGCGCGCGAATAATATCCGCCGTTGCGCCTTGTTCCTGAATTTCTCCGTGCCTGAAGACCAGTAAACGGTCGGCTCGCTCAGCCGCCAGTGCCAAATCGTGCGTCACAAACAGCACCGCCGTACCGGACTCGCGCCGCAGCCTGTCCAGCAGATCGAGGATCCTTTTTTGCACCGTAACATCGAGCGCGCTGGTGGGTTCATCGGCAATGATCAAGTCCGGTTGCAGCGCAATCGCGATAGCAATTAACACCCGTTGTTTCATGCCGCCGGAGAGTTGATGCGGAAACTGTTTCATCCGCTGTTCCGGGTGGCTCAACCCCACTTTAGTGAGCAATGCCAGCACCTGTTCATCACGTTCACGGGCGCTGATTTTGCTGTGCAGCGTGAGGATTTCTCCCACCTGTGCGCCGATGGTTTTAACCGGGTTAAGCGAATTGCCCGGATCCTGCGGAACAAGGCTGATGCGAGCACCGCGCAGACTATCCAGTCGCCTGGCTGACCACTGGCTTATCGCCTCACCATTAAGCAGGATCGTTCCACTGTCGCGACGGGCATTGTCGGCCAGCAGCCCCATAATCGCCTGCGCGGTAGTGGTTTTTCCTGAGCCGGATTCCCCGACAAACGCCAGCATTTCGCCGCGCTTGAGCGTAAAACTGACGTGATGAACCACCTCTCGCCATTCACGCCCGGTACGGTAACTGAGCGTCAAATCTTCTACGGTAAGCACCGTCATGGACGACCTCCGCTAAGCTGGCGGCTGATGCGGTTCGCCGCCAGCACCACCAAAATAACCACGACGCCGGGGAACGTGGTCAGCCACCAGGCTGTGGATAAATAGTTACGCCCTTCGGCGATCAGCAATCCCCATTCCGGGGTGGGCGGCGGCGTGCCGTAGCCGAGGAAACTGAGGGTGGAGAGGGCGAGGATCGCCTGGCCGAATTGCAGCGTGGCAAAGGCCAGTACTGCGGTCAGCGAGTTCGGTAAAATATGCCGCCACAGCACAGCCAGGAATGTACCGCCACTGCCTCTGGCGGCTTCAACGTAATCGGTATGGCGAATACGCACCACTTCCCCACGCGCCAGACGGGCAAAACTGGCAACCGACGCCACCCCAACCGCAATCGCAGCATTCACCGTGCCGAACCCCAGGAGAATGATCACCGTAAGTGACAACAACAGCGACGGAATAGAGAGCAGCACATCCACCAGGCGCATCAGTAGCGACTCGGTGCGCCCACCAACAGCCCCCGCCATGACGCCCAGCGAGGTGCCGGCCAACAATCCCATTGCCACGGCGGCCAACGCAGCAGAAAGGGAGTGCGACGCACCAAAAATAATCCGGGTATAGAGATCGCGCCCAAGTTGATCGGTGCCCAGCCAGTGGTTGGCCTGGGGTGCCAGCCGTTGTGCACCGGCAATCCCTTCAACGGGACTGTAATGCGTGAACAGCCCCGGAAAAAACGCCGCCGTCACCGCCAGCACTATTATTAGCCAGGCCAGCCATAAGCCGGGCTGCCAGCGAAATACAGGAAATACCTCTGCCCGCTTACGGGCGGCAGCTGCGTAGTCAACCAGACTCATAAGGCACCTCCGGTCACCGTTTTCAGCCGTGGGTCAAACCACGGCATAAGGAGATCAACAAGCAGGTTAATCAGCACAAACCCAAGCGCAGAGATCATCACCACGGCCTGTAAAACTGCGATATCCTGGTTATTCACCGCCTGCTGGGTCAGTTGCCCCAGCCCGCCGCGACCAAATACCGTTTCGGTGATCAACGCGCCCGCAATTAACTCACCCAACAGTAAACCGGCAACGTTCAGCACCGGCAGTAACGCGTTACCAGTCACATGCCGCCACAGTACGCCGGTTTCGCTTAAACCTTTCGCCCGCGCTACTGCCACAAACGGCTGCGCGGCAACCTGGTCGAGGCTGCGCATCAGGATCTGCGCCAGCGGTGCGGAGATCGGAATAGCGACCGTGATAATCGGCAGAATCACCCCTTGCAGCGGCGACGGGTTGATAACCGGAACCCACCGCAACTGGAAGGAGAACACCTGAATCAGCGCGATACCGAGCCAGAAGGTTGGCAGCGAGATAAACAGTACTGGCAACGCCTGAATCCCGTTGCTTATGCCACGCAGGAACGGCAGTCGCGAGGCAAATGCCAGGGCAAAGGCCAGCACCACGGCAAGCGCAAATGCGGGAAGGGCGAGGCTCAGTGTTTCGGGCAGATTACTGCGAATCAGTTCGCTCACTGCTACGCCAGCCTGGACCGAATAGCCAAAATCGCCGCGCAACATCGCGAACAGTGTGTGCACATATTGCTGCCACAGCGGGCTATCCGCGCCATAGGCAAGGCGCATCTCCTCGATTTGCGCCGGGCTGAGCCCCAGATCCGGATTTTGAAATTTAATCAGTACCGCGTCGCCCGGCAGCACCTGAAGCAGTACGAAGGAGAGCGTAAAAGCTGCCCACAGTACCAGTAGCCCAAGCCCTGCACGACGCAACAGATAGTGGCTCATCGATCGCCCCCTTAGTGTTTCGCAATCCACGCGCCGTAAAACGATGGACGCCCCACGGCTTCAAAGTTGACGTTTTTCACCCAGGGCGCGCCAGCAAAGACCTGCGGCTCTTCAAAAATAGGGATCACATAGGCATTTTCCAGCAGATAGCGCTGCGCATCGCCGGTCAGTTGCAGACGTTTTTGTGGGTCAACTTCGGCGGAAATATTCACCAGCAAGGCGTTGAGTTTGTCGTCGCGAAAGCTTTTTACCTTGTCGCTGGATCCGCCCTGTTGCAGCAGCGCGTCGCGGTTGGCGGGGTAGAACATACTTTTCACCACATCCGGATCGGCACGGCCGACTTCCGAAACGGTAAGCGGCGTTTTCAGCGGGTCAAGGTTATCGAGCGTGCGGCTGCCTGCATCACCGGCTTTGACCGTCAGCGCCACGCCGACCTGACGCCATTGCTGCGCCACCAGTTGCAGTACCTCTTTGTTTTGTGGCTGCGGCAGTGACTCATAAATGGTCAACGCCAGCGATTGACCCTCTTTGGTGCGGATCCCGTTCGCTGCGGTTTTCCAGCCTGCGTCATCAAGTAACTGCCGGGCTTTGACCGGGTCAAATTTCAGTGCATCGCTAAGGTTGACGTAACCCGCAGCAGAGTGGGCAATAACCGAAGTGGCTTGCGGGTAATTGGCAGAGAAGAGGGTGTCGACGACCTGTTTCGCATTTGTCGCATGGAGTAAGGCCTGGCGCACGCGTAGATCGGCAACCAGCGGATTATCCGGGCGGAAACTGATGCTGTCGTTGACGCCACGAGTTGGCGGCGCATAGATGGCAAAGCCTTGTTCCGTGGCCTGTTTTTCATCATAGGCCTGTACCTGACGAATAAAACCGGCCTGTCCCGCCAGCAACGCGCCAATGCGCACGCTGTCTTCCGGCGTAACGATGAATTTAATACCATCCAGATTGGCCGGGCCTTGCTGGGCACTATTTTTTGGTCCCCACTGATACGCTTTACGCGCCTGTAGCGTCACTTCACGCCCCAGTTTCTCGTCCGTCACCACAAACGGCCCGGAGCCGATAATATGCCGCGCATCACCCAGCTCATCGAAGTTGCGCTGCAACGTGCTGAGGGAAACCAGCCCTGACCCGATTGTCGCAGTGCCTTGCAGGAACCCCGGCGACGGTTTTTTAAAGTAGAATTTCACCGTCTGCGCATCAATCACTTCACTGTGATCGTAATTATTAATGACTTCCGATACCGGCAAGCGCTGCGCTTTGTTGCCGAGTCCGTAAGTGTCGAAGTTTTTCGCCACAGCAGCCGCATCAAGCGGAGTGCCATCTGAAAAGGTGACGCCAGGGCGAATTTTAAAGGTGTATTCCGTTTTGTCGGCGTTGGTGGTCCAGCTTTCAGCAATCCACGGTTCCACCTGCAACGTTTGCGGGTTCTGCCAGGTCAGCTTGTCAGTGATCTGGTTGAGGATGCCGCCGTTAGGGTAAAACCCGCCAGCCGGGGGATACAAATTGGTGTGCGCTTGCTGTTCAAGGTAAATCAGGGTACCGCCTTTAACCGGCGTTTCCGCCGCAAAGGCCTGAACCGAACTGACGGTAATCAGCGCCGTCAGCAGCGGTAAACGAAAAGCGATGTGCATGGTGAATTCCTTTGTTATCTATTGTCTTAGCCTCGAAAGCATCTTCCGGTGTGGCTGATAACAAGGGAACAAAGGAATTGAGATAAGCATTTCAGAAAAGAGCAAAACGCGCGGCAGGCCTGTATATCAGGCCTGAGAACGCGTCAACGCAGCCAGGGCGTGACCGTCAGTCCGACCAGCAGACCTTCAGGGCCAAGCAACCGCGTCACGCTTTGCCCCCACGGCTCCAGGCGGTTTGCCACCAGTAACTGATACCCTTTTTTCATCAGTATATCGGTAGCCGAAGTCAGATCGTCGACTTCGAACTCAATCCAGCCTTGCGGAACCGGATGTGTATCCGGCCATACCGAAGTACCGAAACAGGAGGCTGCCGCCTGGTCCAGTGGCCACAGAGCAAAGTGCTTTGCCCCCGTCAGCGCATCGTGATCGGCGACCAGGTAGTCGCTGTTGCCTTCCATCGGTTTCAGCGGCAAGCCAAGGGTTTGCTGATAAAAGTCCTGACTGTCGCTCACGCGTTGGGGGATGGGGCCGAACCCGGCGATAAACAGCACGTCAAGCCCGGGAATAGACGTTGTCATAAAGCATCTCCATTGGGTAAAAAAGGGGGCGCAGGCCCCACTCCTGGATGCAATATCCGGTAATTCATCGCGTAAAGCAATCACCCGGTCGCGTCTGAAAAGAGTGCATTCCAGCCTGTTTTTCGGGCGAATCATCAACGCGTCGCTGTCATGCTGCTGTCATCATTTGTCGCCAAATTGTTGCTTTCTCTCAACAAAAGAGTGATTAACAATGCATCTGGTGAAAAATGTCCTCGCAGCCAGCCTTTTTCTCTCCGCGTATGCGCAGGCTGACAATATTCTTGCGTTCCCGCAGCCGCAAAATACCCCGGACGAGTTTTACGCGGTGACCGAAATCCCGGCGGGCAGCATGATCAAATATGAAACCGACGCGAAAACCGGTTTTATCGTCGTTGACCGTTTTCAGTCCATGCCGGTGGCTTACCCGGCGAACTACGGTTCGCTCACGCAGTCGCTGGCAGGTGATGGCGATCCGCTGGATGTGATTTTTTACACCCGTGCGCCACTGGCCCCCGGTACGCTGATTAAACTGCGTCCCATCGGCGTGCTGAAAATGGTGGATGGCGGCGAGACCGACGACAAAATCGTGGCGGTTCCGGCCAGTAAAATCGACCCGACTTATGACGATATTAAAACCGTTACCGACCTGCCCAAAATTGAGCAGGATCGACTGGAAGCCTTCTTCCGCGTCTATAAACAGTTGCCTGACGGTCGCAAAAAAGTGGAGCTGAGTGGCTTTAACGATGCCGCCACGGCAAAGCAGGAGATCAAAGGGGCATGGGATGCCTGGAAGGCAAAAAACCCGCAAAAATAAACGACCCAGAGATGGCCCGCACGGGGCCATCCTGTCGCCAGTTTACTGGCGTACATACATCGGGTAGGTGAAGAGCAATAAATGGCAGATATTCAGCGCGAAATGAAACAGTACTGCCACCCAGAGACGCCCGCTCCACATCCAGGCAAGACCGTAAATTACCCCGGCCAGGCTGGCAAAAATCACCAGCAACATACCGCCTGCGACATGTACGCTACCAAAGATAAGCGCCTGTATCACCAGCGCAACAACCGGGTGCATAAGCCCTGCTAACCGCTGTTGCAAATAGCCGCGAAACAGCGCTTCTTCCGCCAGAGAGACAAAGAACAGATTGGCCAGGGCGAATGGCAATAACCACTGGGGCCAGTGAGGTTCAATTTTTAACCCGCCCAACAGGACAGCCAGCAACAACAAGGCCGGAACGGAAAGAAGCAATACCAGCCATTGCCATAGCGGGCGGTGCGTTGGGATTTCACGGACGAATAGCGTTCTGGTACAGATCAGCAGAACAAACGGCGTTAACGCTTTATCAACATTAAAATAGAGCGTGAAGGGGGCGCTTTGCGGCCCCGCTTTAACCAAATCCAGTACCTTTGGATTGTGAAAACCGGGCATAAGATGGAACGTAAGCGCAACGGCCAGCACCACCAGCAAACACTCAAGAGTCCGCTGTATCGCAGGGCGTTGCGGGAGAGTGAACCCCGTCATGCTGATCGCCGCCAGCAGAATAATGATCCCGGCAGCCCAGAGTTCGATAACACCAAGCCAGCCCGCCCACACGGTGGCGGCAAGCAATAACCCAACGGCGATTTTTTTGTTAAATGACAGAGTCAATAAAGCAAGTGCAAGTAGTATCCACATACTCATCCCGGATGTGTTAATGAGAAAAACGCCTGGGGAGAATAAACCAGGCCGTGCAACGTTGTACGGCCTGGTTTAGATTACGTCAATTGCCTGTTAATACGTGTTATCTCCTCACGCCATTGCGCCTGTAGTTGCGGTTTCTGGTGTTTCGGTTTGCGGGCCAGATCCTCTGCCAGGCGCGTTTCCAGCTCAATAAGCCGTGCCAGCAGGGTATCCTGATCGTCCGCGACCTCCGTCACGGTGTGTTGCGACCGGGCAGTTGCATTGAGGGTGCCAGCGCTTTCCCGCAATCGCTCATACACGGCTTGCACATCATGCCACTCCTGCAACTCACCGTTTTCCACCAGCCAGAAACGGTTACAGCTTGCGCTGATTAATTGACGATCGTGGCTCACCAGCAGCACACCACCGCTGAACTGTTGCAGCGTGTGCGCCAGCGCTTCTTTACCGGCCATATCCAGATGGTTGGTGGGTTCATCCAGCAACAGCAGGTTAAACCGTGCCAGCGACAGGCCAACAAACAACAACCGCGAACGCTCACCGCCGCTCAGCGTCGCAACGCGCTGCCCATGACGCGCCCATGCAAAACCGGCGCTGATCAGCGCCATTTTGCGATCCTCCGGCGCAGGGGCGAAGGGTTCCAAAGCCTCAAACAGCGTGGCCTCATCCGGCAACTGGTGCAGCGTCTGATCGTAGTAACCGGCCTGCAAACGTGGGTGCAGGCGCAACGTCGCTGGATTTTGCTGGCGGTACGCCTGCCAGATTAACCGCAGCAGCGAGGATTTCCCGCAGCCATTACGCCCGACAATGGCGACCCGATCGCCGCTCTTCAGACGGGCGAGGGGAACGTGAAACAACGCCGGTAAACCCACCGCGGGCGCAACCGGCAACTGTTCCATTTCCAGTAGACGATCCGCCGGTAACGCCTCACCATGCAGCGCAAGCGTCCACCGGCTTCCTGCAGTCAGTTCCGTCTGACTCTCTTTCAGGCGCTCAACCTGTTTTTCCATCTGTTTGGCTTTGCGCGACAGGTCTTCATTGTCATAAACCCGCCCCCATGTCGCCAGCCGTTTGGCGCTGGCGGTAACGCGATCGATCTCCTTTTGCTCCGCTTTATGCCGCAGTGCGTCACTCTCATCCCGATCCTCCAGCGCAAGACGCGCCGCACTACAGGGTAATGCGAAGCAATGCAGCGTATGGTCACGCAGGATCCAGGTGCCGTTAGTCACCGCATCCAGCAGAGAAGCATCGTGTGAGACCATGACAAAACTGCCGGACCAGTTTTGTAAAAACTGCTCCAGCCATAGCAACGTAGGCAGATCAAGGTGGTTACCGGGCTCGTCCAGCAGGAGAAGATCCGGTTCGCGGATTAACGCCCGCGCCAACAACAAGCGGGTATGCTGACCACCGCTCAGCGTCGCCGCTGTCAGGGCAATCTCCTGCGGGCTCAGTCCCATACTGGCCAGTAACGCTTCGCCTCGCCAGCGCTGGCTCTCCCGTTCCGTTTCAGGGATCTGCGCCAGTACCGCCTCCAACAGCGTGACAGGCAGTAACTCAGCGGGGAGATGTTGTTCCACGCGGGCTAACAGACAGTGGTGCGCCACCGTCACAGTACCGGAAAGGGGGGACAGCGAACCGTCCAGTACCTTCAACAGCGTGCTTTTACCGCAGCCATTGTCACCAATAAGGCCAAGGCGATCGCCTTTTTTCAGGGTAAAGGAGAGTTCGGAGAATAACGGACCGAAAGCCGTTTCAACACGGATTGATTGTGCAGATAGTAAAGTGCTCATTGCTTACTCAAGAGTTACAGGCATGTGTATGCCTCGTCAAACATCGCTGACGATAACCCGGTAAGCCCAAGGGAAGGGGATTGTGTCTTCGCTCAAGCAGAAGTTATCGCAGCACGATACCGATAACGCTTGAGCAGGTGCGATCACCAAGAGTATGTGAAACATAAAACAGTTCACAATACAGCATAATTAGCCTCCTTTTATATTCAGTAAGTTGATGGGTGAAAGGAGTGTAGCGGGGAAATAAATGATTTGCCAGCGTCGCCGGTACGTACCGCGTGCAAAAGCCGCCATCACAGCCATCCGCAGATGGCTGTGAAGAGGCAACTGGCGCTAAACGCACCGTCAAACCTGGGTCATTCCGCCATCCACACAGATCTCTGCCCCTGCAATGTAGCTGCTCTCATCGCTTGCCAGAAAGAGCGCTGCGTTGGCCACTTCATCGGGTTTGCCCATTCTGTGTAGCGGGATATTACGGGTTAACGCGTCGCGAACCTCATCAGTGACAGCCGCCATCATCTCGGTGTCAATTGGACCCGGCGCAACAACGTTAATGCGAATACCGCGGCTGGAGAGTTCACGTGTCCAGGTCCGGGCAAATGAACGCAGCGCCGCTTTACTGGCGCCGTAAACACCGTATCCCTCCGTGCCGATCGTATCGGCTATCGAACCGATAAGCACCACGCTCGCACCGGGCTGCAACAGCGGCAGCGCGGCCTGCAAGGCAAACACAGGCGAACGAACATTCAGACCAAATATCTGGTCAAAATGCGCTTCGCTGATTTCCCCGAGGGTGGCGTATTCCGACATTCCGGCATTAATCACCAGTACATCAATGCGACCCGCTTGCGCCTTAACCGTTGCCATAATGCGGGCCAGTTCGCTTTGTTGACTCACATCCGCGCGCAGCGGCATGGAAACGCCTGACAGGGTGCGACTGGCTGCCTGGAGCTCCTCATCACGGCGTGAAGTAAACCAGGTTGTTGCCCCTTCACGGGTGAAACGCTGGCTGATTGCCAGGCCAATGCCTTTTGCACCGCCAAGCACCACAGCCACTTTATTGTCTAATCTGCCCATCTGTTCTCTCCGGTTTGAGTGGAAAACAGATGATATAAATTTTATACTTAATATCAATTACGCACTTTGTTTATATCTGATATCGCGGAGTATATCGCTATGGAGAAAATTGACTGTAACAGCCTGAACAATGTGGGAAAAACCCGCTGGGTACTGGAACACATCACCAATAAATGGTCGATTATGATCCTCACGGTACTCTGCACTGAACCTGCCCGCTTTAATGAAATCCGCCGTCGGCTGGATGGCATTACCCACAAAGCGCTGGCGGATGCGCTAAAACGGTTGGAGCGCAATGGACTGGTGCGCCGTGAAGTACTGCCGACTTCGCCGGTGGGCGTGGAGTACAGCATCACACCGCTGGCGCAGACGCTACAACAACCGTTTATGGCACTGAATGATTGGGCACTGGAGTACGGTCCGGCACTGGAGCGAGCGCAGGCGGCCTACGATCTTGTCCATGCCAATGAAGAAACAACAACGGATTAGGTGATCAGCGCGGGCACACCCGGAGCACAGCGACTCCGGGTGGAAAACAGGCGGTTAGATCGAGGTACGGCGATAGCTGCGGTACTTCGGCTCCCAGAAGTTATCATTAATGGCTTGTTCCAGCGCTTCGGCAGAGGTTTTCACCGCCAGGCCTTGTTGCTGTGCCATTTTGCCGACGGCAAACGCAATAGCGCGCGACACTTTCTGAATATCTTTCAGCTCCGGCAACACCAGCCCTTCGCCATTAAGCAGCAACGGCGAGTATTCTGCCAGCGTTTCACTTGCCGCCATCAGCATTTCATCGGTAATGCGTGACGCCCCTGCGGAGATCACCCCCAGACCAATGCCAGGGAAGATATAGGCGTTGTTGCACTGTGCAATTGGGTAGGTTTTCTCTTTCCACTGCACCGGCGCAAACGGGCTACCGGTTGCGACCAACGCCATACCGTCAGTCCAACTGATGATGTCCTGCGGCGTCGCTTCCACACGGGAGGTCGGGTTAGAGAGCGGCATAATAATCGGGCGCGGGCAGTGTTTGTGCATTTCACGGATGATCTCTTCCGTGAACAGCCCGGTCTGACCGGAAACGCCAATCAAAATGTCCGGTTTCACATTGCGCACCACATCCAGCAGGGAGATGGCTTCGCTCTGGGTTTCGCGATCCCAGTTTTGCAGATTTTCACGTTTCTGCACCAGCTTGCTCTGGAACGGCAGCAAGTTTGGCATTTCGTCGGTCAGCAGACCAAAGCGATCCACCATATAGACTTTCTGGCGTGCATCCGCTTCGCTCAGACCTTCGCGCTGGGTCTGCGCAATAATCTGCTCGGCAATCCCGCAGCCAGCGGAACCCGCGCCGAGGAAGACGATTTTCTGCTGGCTCAACTGGCTGCCCGCTGCGCGGCTGGCGGCAATCAGTGTCCCGACAGTCACGGCTGCGGTTCCCTGAATATCATCGTTAAACGAGCAGATTTCGTTGCGGTAGCGATTCAACAGCGGCATGGCGTTTTTCTGCGCAAAATCTTCAAATTGCAGCAGCACATCCGGCCAGCGTTGTTTGACCGCCTGGATAAATTCATCGACAAACGCGTAGTACTCATCCCCCGTAATACGTGGGTGGCGCGAGCCCATATACAGCGGATCGTTAATCAGTTGCTGGTTGTTGGTACCAACGTCCAGCACCACCGGCAGGGTATACGCCGGGCTGATCCCGCCGCAGGAGGTATAAAGCGAGAGCTTACCGATTGGAATGCCCATTCCGCCAATCCCCTGGTCGCCCAGGCCAAGGATGCGCTCGCCGTCGGTGACAACAATCACTTTGATATTGTGGTTGGGGACGTTTTGCAGAATGTCGTCCATGTTGCCGCGATTCTGCCAGGAGATAAACACGCCGCGCGCGCGACGGTAAATGTCCGAAAAACGTTCACAAGCCCAACCGACCGTTGGGGTATAGATCACCGGCATCATCTCTTCGAGATGGTTATCCACCAGGCGATAGAAAAGGGTTTCGTTCGTGTCCTGGATGTTACGCAGGTAAATGTGCTTATCAATATCGGTTTTAAAACCCTGATATTGTAGCCAGGCACGTTCCGCCTGTTCTTCAATCGTTTCAACCACTTCGGGCAACAGACCCAGCAGGTTGAAGCTGCTGCGCTCTTCCATGCTGAAGGCGCTGCCTTTGTTCAGCAGGGGAAACTCCAGCAACACGGGGCCGGCATAGGGGATATACAACGATCGATTTTTATTATGTTTGGCATTCATCTTACTGCTCCTTTATCAACGATCACTCCGCGTGGCATAGCGTAGCGGGTGGGTACTGCGGCGGGCGCAAGTATAAAGCATCAATACGGTAAATACTTCCTATTCGCGGCATTCGTTGATTGAATTTTTATCAAGCAGAAGAGAAAACAAAACGCCACTCCGGATGGAGTGGCGAGGGTGGAAAACATTAGCCAGCGCGGCGATGACGCCCGGAACGATGGACCACCACCGTTTCTTCGTGGTTGTCTTTGGTCACCACTTTGCGGGTATTAGACACTTTGTAATCCAGTCCCATGATATGACGTGCCTGACGGTTCGATTTCATGCTTACTCCTTAATCCAGTTCAATGTTTCAAGGACAAGCCCGGTAAACTGCGCCGGGCGAAATACAATCTCATCATTGCGCGGTATAAAAAACATACCGGACTGTCATCCTCGGACATCGTGACGCAAAGCGCAAGCGATTGACGACTTTTAAGAACAGTCTCTTATTATTCGTGGCGCAGGTCATAGAATTGAACAATAAACGAACTTGATCACTTGACTGATCAAGTGAACCAAACCTATTTTTGATGGGCATCTTCCATTTGCTTTCAGAGGGTTGCCCGATGGGTTTTATTCGTACGTTGCATGGAGATATTGCCCCCGCCCAGCTGGGTGTGACCTACAGTCACGATCATATCTACTGCATTCCGCCGTATTGGGCAGAGCGTAACGATGAGGATCTGCTGCTGGATTCAGCGGAAGCCTCGGAAAGGGAGCTGGCGGATTTTCGCGCCGCTGGCGGGCACTCTTTCTATGACGCCACCGCGCCGGATTATGGCAGACAGGTCGAGGTTGTTGCCAGAATCGCACAGCGTCAGCACGTACAGATCATCGCTACCGCCGGGTTTAACAAAGGCTTCCTCTGGAGCTGCAAACGCCCTGGTCACAACGACACGTTTGCACAGTGGATTGAACACTCGCCATTGGACGCACTGGTGGAGCACGTTGTCCGCGAAGTGACGGACGGCATCGATGGCAGCCAGTACCGGGCTGGCGTGGTGAAATGCGGCACCGGCTATAACATGATTTCGCCACTTGAACGCAAAACGCTGGAAGTGATCGTTCGCGCGCAGCAAATTACCGGCGCGCCGATGCACAGCCATACGGAAATGGGCACCATGGCGCTGGAACAGGCGCAGGTGTTTAAAACGCTTGGTCTTGATATGTCCCGTTTGTGCTTTGCACATATGGACCGAAACCCCGATCCCTGGTTACATCGTCAAATCGCCAACACCGGGGCGTACCTCTCTTTTGACGGTATTACCAGGATAAAATATCACCCTGAACATATTCGTACACAGGCCATCCTCGAACTGTGTAAAAGGGGATATCAAAAACAGATCCTGATCGGTGGCGATTTCGCCCGTAAAAGCATGAGCGCCCACTATGGAAAAGGGGGGCTGGGATTGAAGTTTATCCTGGCGGACTGGCGGCCAAGGTTTATAGAAGAAGCGCATGAAGCCGGTTTTGACGGCGAGGCACTGCTGCATGATTTTTTCATTGCTAATCCGGCCCGTTATTTTACCTTCAGCCAGGACAGCCAATGAAGCTGCAAATGCTGAACGAATCGCAGGCCTGTGCGGCGCTGCGCCGGGCGCAGATAGCCTTACTGCCATTGGGCGCGGTAGAACCGCACGGCGATCATCTGCCGTTGGCAACGGACAATCTGCTGGCAGAGCGTTTTTGCGAACGACTCGATGCAGCCCTCGGCGAAGCATCCGTAATGCTGCCAGTGCTACCGTTTAGCCAGGTCTGGTCGTTACAGGGTCACGCTGGTGCGGTGGATATTGGTAACGATTTACTGAGTCAGCTTTTACAGGCGCTGGCGCGCAATATGGCAGGCTATGGCATTCCGGCGCTGGCGGTCATTAATGCGCATTACGGTAATTTTGACGCCATAAAAAGCGCGGCCAGGGCATTGAAAAAAGAGGGCATTACGCTACTCAGCTACACCTGGGCGGGTATGAATGATTGCGTGCATCGTCTACGGGAATCGAAAGAGGCCAAAGCCGGATATATGCATGCTGATGAGATTGAAACCTCCCTGATGCTGGAACTGGCTCCGGAAGCGGTGCAGATGGCGCAGGCAAGGGCGCACTATCCTGAGTTCCCCCCTAATTTCGCCTGGCAACAGATGCACTGGACGGAGTTTTCCGACTATGCGGTGCTGGGCGATCCGCGTTGCGCCACGGCAGAAAAAGGGGCAGCGCTTGTCCAGCAGGCACTGGACACCACGCTCCACTCTCTTCGTCACTATCTTGCGCAGGTATCCCGATGATTGCACGCCAGGCCATACAACTGGACCATCCCGCAAACACGCCGGAGCAGGCGATTCTGGCAGCAGGCAACGCGCTGCTGGCAAGCGATGCGTGCACTGAACGTTATGTCCAGGCGATGGTGGACAATTTTCATCAATTCGGCCCCTATTTTGTGATAGCGCCAGGTCTGGCAATGCCCCATGCACGGCCAGAACAGGGCGCGCTGACGCCGCAAATCAGTTTTATCCGCCTGCGCCAGCCTGTGGCGTTTGGACACAGTGATAACGATCCCGTCTCGCTGGTGCTGGGGTTATCCGCAACTGGCCAGGATCAGCATATTCAACTTATCCAGCAACTGGTGACATTGCTCAGCAACGAGCATACGTACCACACTTTTCTGCACAGCACGGACGCAGAAGCGATTTTCTCCTGTTTTACGCACAAGAATTAATCACGGAATCACGCACTTCGAGGGCTGATAATGAAAATTCTGACGGTTTGCGGTTTAGGCATGGGCTCCAGCCTGATTTTAAAAATGAACGTCGAAACGGTATTACAAAAAAACGGTATTCAGGCGTCTGTCGAGCACATGGATGTCTCTTCCGCCTCTTCGGCGCAGGCCGACCTGGTGATCACCAATAGTGAACTGGTGGACAACCTGCGCCAGCTTTCCTGTCCGGTGGTGGTGGTGAATAACTACATTGATACGCAGGAAATCACCCGCGCCTTAGCACAGGCGGGCGTACTGAAAGAGGGTGCCTGATCATGAGTGAATTTATCGATGTGCTGCACTGGATAACCGTCAATATTTTCGGCGAAGCCTCCATTCTTATTGGTTTGATCGTCCTTCTCGGGCTGGTGTTACAGAAAAAACCGTTGGCGGATATCGTCTCCGGCACGCTGAAAGGCATTCTCGGTTTTCTGATTATTGGCGCAGGCGCAGGCATTATTGTCTCCGCCTTGCTGATTTTTCAGCCCATCTGGACCGAAGTGTTCGGTCTCAGTTCAATGAACCTGACGGACATTATGGGGCAGGTGAAATTCAGCGAACGCTACGGCAGCAGCGTAACCATTGCGATTGCAGCGGGTTTTGCCATTAACCTGCTGCTGGCGCGGCTCACCCCGTTCAAATATATCTACCTGACCGGCCATATGATGTTCTGGACGACGATGATCTTTGCCGGGATCATGGTCAACACCAACCCGAACATCTCCGCGGTGCAGTTAACGCTGATGCTGTCGGTGATCATGGGACTGTACTGGACGCTACAACCTGCGATGGTGCAACCGTGGGTGCGAAAAATCACCGGCAACGACAATGTCGCCCTCGGCCATACATCGGCCTCCGTCGCACTGCTGGGTGCGGTGTTCGGCACGCTCTTCGCTGCCAACAAAATTAACGCTGAAGATATTCAGGTACCGAAAAAGCTCGGTTTCCTGCGCGACTCCAACGTGGTCACCGCGTTAACCATGACGCTGTTGTTCTTTGTGGGCACCTTTATTCTGCAAATCAAAGCCACGCCGAAAGCGGCTGAAATCCTCTCCCAGTCGGGGGGGCTCAGTTTTTATATCTACGCCCTGAAACAGTCGCTGATCTTCACCGGCGGCATTGCTGTGGTCTTACTTGGGGTGAGGATGTTTATTGGCGAGATGGTGCCAGCGTTTAACGGCATTGGTTCACGGCTGGTGCCCGGCGCGAAACCGGCGCTTGATTGCCCGATTTTATTCAACTTTGCACCCAACGCGGTGGTGCTTGGCTTCGTTGGTGCCTTTATCGGTTCACTGTTGTGGCTAACGGTGATTGGTCGCTCCACGGGGTATGTGTTTATTCCCAGCATGATTGTTATTTTCTTCCATGCAGGCACGGCGGGGGTGTTTGGCAATATCACCGGCGGCTATAAAGGCGCGCTGCTGGCGGGGTTTGTCACCTCGACTGTGGTAGCGTGGGGGCAATACTTCTGCGTCAGCTTCTTTATCAACGACACCATTCCGGATACCGCGTTGTGGGCGGGTGATAGCGACATGTTTATGCTGGCACCGCTGATCAGCGCGTTAACCCGTTTGCTGACCTTCTGAGGATCTGCGATGAGCGACGCGTTGAACCACTACTATGCACAAATCCACCAGAAATTGCGGGAGCTGGAGCAGCAACGCGACGTGATTGACCGGGCGGCAGAGATGATGTTCGACACCGTGTGCAACCAGCGCAATCTGTTTGTCTTTGGCGCCAGCCATGCCGGGATCCTGGCGGAGGAGATGAGCTACCGTGCCGGTGGGCTGGCGATCGTTAACCCGCTCTTTAACCCGGCGCTGATGCTTAACGTACGACCATTAACATTGACCAGCGCCGTGGAAAATGTTGAAGGGTTAGGGCGCGTCCTGGTGGAGAGCTCACCGCTACAGGCCGGCGATACGCTGCTTATCCACTCCGTATCGGGGCGCAACGCCATTACTCTGGATGTGGCGATTTGCGCCCGCGAGCGCGGGGTGAATGTAGTGGCGATCACCAGCCTGGATACCGCTGCGAAAGTGACCTCACGCCACTCCAGCGGCAAACTGCTGGCCACGGTGGCAGATGTGACCATTGATAATCTCTGCGAATACGGCGATGCCGCTGTCACCCTACCGGGAATGGCGCAGCGTGTCGCACCGTTGTCCACTATCATGGGGGCAACCATTGCCAACAGCCTGGTGCTGCGCTTATGCGAACGGATGCTGGAAATCGGCCTTACGCCGCCAGTACTGGCCAGTGCAAACATAGACGGTAATCAACAGATAAATCGGGATATACTGGAAAAATACAGGAGCCGGATACACTACCTCTGAAGCGGAGTTGAAGTATGTTTGAGTCTGACGGACTCCCACTTTACCTGAAGATCAAAGAGATTATTCTGCAACGGATTATCTCGTTTACCTATGATGACAGACTGCCCGGCGAACTGCTGCTGGCGGAAGAGTTTCAGGTGGCACGCGGTACGATCAAACAGGCCATCGATGCGCTGGTCAGCATCGGGATGGTGTACCGCGAGCAGGGAAAAGGCACCTTTATTAACCGTGATGCGCTGCTCAAACACTACACCGACCTGCCGGATACGCTGGTCTCGTTTGTTGATCCGCAGCCCGTGCATCTGGAGGTTATTTCTCTCTTTCCTTCCATGGCAGACAGCGTGGTAGCCGAGAAAATGGGGCTAAGCCTTGGCCATCAGGTCGTGCGACTTGAACGGGTAATGATGCAAAACACGCAGGTCGTCGGGCATGTAATCAGCTGGCTCAACGGCAGGATTTATACCGATATCAGCCATATTGATGGCGCGCGTTCGCTGCACGGGCAATTACGCGAAACCTTTGGCTATGCGCCGACACGCGCCCATGAACAATACATGCCGGTGGTGAGCGACAACGCGCTGGCTAAACAGCTCAACGTGGCGGTGGGCAGCCCGCTATTACGCATCGAGCGGATTGCCAGTAACCTGGATGATGTGGTGTTTGAATACAGCGTCAGCCATGTGAAAGGGGCGTCGCTATCCCTGCGAGTCGCAACCAGTCAGAGTGCGGGGAATGCGCAATGGAGTTGCGCTGTTTCCTGGTAACAGATCGTCACAAGACCCACGCGGTTACGCCTGAAATGAAAAGGCCTGAGTCCGCTCACATCACGTACCCAGGCCATAAACGCCGCTCAATGTGACTGCCCGGTTTGACAGGGCAGTCCATGTTTTCTGCTTTTACCGGATATTAGTGGATAAGCCCCTGAACACGGGTAATGGCGTTGTCATACACCGTATTGGCTTTTTCATTACGGGCTGCCTGGTAATATCTCAGCGCTTGCTGATAATCACCCGCCGTTTCGTAAATTTTGCCGATGTTATAATTTGCCCCGGCACGAACCGTTGGCGCACCTGCGCCGCTGGCTAATGCCAGCGCTTTACGGTTGGCCCACAGTGCTTCCGCCGTGCGACCGGCTTTCTGATACACCAGCCCCAGGTTGCCGTATGCCTTGCCGTTATCCGCCCACGCGTTGACGGCCGCCGTGAACTGCGCGATCGCCTGATCGTAATCATTTTGCTGGTAAGCCGCTTCTCCCAACAGGTTGAAATTACGCGACGCGCTCATATCCTGTTGTGACCAACCCGCATTGTGCGACGCGGTCCAGGCGTCTGCCAACGCAGGCGAGAGGAGCGTGCCGATGTTCGCGGAGTCGGTCGTCACCCCTTCAATTTTGTTGATATCGACAAAGTCGCCCGATGGGGTGATTTTAAATACCGTCCACAGATTCCCGGTCTGATGCTGCGGAACATAATAGGTTCTCACCAGCGATTCGCCGACGTAGACAAACACTTTCGCCTGGCTTTCGGACAAGCGTGTCGTGCCCGGATTTAAGCGATCGGTAAAGTCATGGATAGCGTAGACATAGGACTGACCATTCTGCCGTGCTGTCAGGGTGATGGTTTCAGGACCATAACTGTCTGTATCGTCAACATCCAGATTGCCGTTATCACCCTCTTGATGGTCGAAATAAATATGGTTGCCCGGATAAACGATGTGCGAATCCAGATCCTCAGGCTGCGCTCCCCAGGTTAAGACCACACGCATACTGTCCAGCCCGCTCAGTACCGGGCTTAACGCATACGACATGCCGTTACAGGGGCATTTCACCACCAGATTTGAATAACCGTTTTTTTTGACAATCAACAGCGTGTCGCTGGTATCGGGCAACGCGCTCTCCAGTACGGCCTGTCCCTGTGCGTTCGTCGTCGCCTTGATCGCGCTTTCACCGTTTCGTTGCAGCATAAGCTGTGCATCGGGGATTTTCGCGTCTTTGACCACGGCGCTCAGAATTTCAACCTGGGTTGTGCTGGCCGAACCATAGCCAGACAACAGAAAAAGCGGTACAAGCAGCCATGACTTCATATTATTCTTCATTTAATCCCTTAATATCCTGGCAAATTTATGCCCTGTTACGATGTCATCATCTCCCCGTCCGGTTATCAGCGACCGGAGGAGGGGGTAAAAAGCTGGCGAACAGTCATACCGCATTCTGCTCACTCAGCCAATTTGAACTATTCGCGCGGATTATACTTACCGCAACACCATGAACAAAATGCATTTTTACGAACCCTGTGTGTGGCAGTGCGCGGTTAATCATGCCCGTCGTGTTTCGCCGCGAACAGATGCGTCATATCGCCGCCCATTCGGGTATTTTGTAGCGGTCTGAGCGCCGTGATGCGCTGGTTTAACGCTGTATCACATCGCTGAAGCTGGCACCAGGCCTCCAGCCAGGCCAGGTTGGTTGCGTGCTGTAAAAAAGCGCGATCCTGCGTTACCCCGGTTTGCTGTGCATAGGGGGCGGGGTCATCCAGCGAAGCAATGATTTTCGCGCCCAGCCGTTGTAATGCCTGGTTGTTTTCTGCCGTCACATCCACACCGTTCGCCCGCGCAAACAGGGCGATCATCACCAACGGCTGTATCGCGTAATTATGATAGGAAAAGGCCCGCTGTCGGCGGCGTAATTCATTGGGTAAAAATCCTTGTGCATCCACTTGCTGCATAGCGGTGCGGTAAATCGCCAGTGACGAGTCAAACAGATCCTGACGTTGGGTGACCACCGCAGTTGACATCAGTGCCCAGGCAGCCCAGTAGCTGTGGTTATTGATTTTATCCAGCGGCAGATCGCGCCATTCACTGGCAGTTAACGTTGCCAACTGGCTCAACCAGCGCGTGACGGTTTCCTGCTGCGCAGCATAAGCGGCAAGCGGGTGCGCCGGTGAGAAAACCAGTTGTAACCACGCCGAGGAGAAACTTGCCAGTGCCCATTTGCGCAGAGACTTGCCGGTATGATTCGCCGCTGCACCGGTTAATGCACCTGCGTTAGCCCACGCGCTAAGAGCGTTAACAACACAGGCGACATAACGCGGATCGCCGCTGCGTGCCCAGGCGATCACCTGCTTACTGACCAGACTCTCCATGGCAGTAATGTTTTGGGTTTGATCACGAAACGCAGCTTCAGCCTGCGGGTTAAGCGTGGCACGGGCGCTGTCGGAGCCTTCGTATTTACTGCGGAAATCGAGCGTGCCGGTAAACGGCGTGGGAACGGCAGGGCAGTTGACCGTTTTTGCTGCATCAACCCGATGCGCGGGCGGCTGCATAAAACCGGAAGGGGGGTGTAAACTGTCGGCAGCATGGGCCGCCACCGACAGGACGAACGACAAAAGAAACATCAGGACTGCTTTGCAGGGAACCATGCTGCGCCTCTTTTCCGCAACGGAGTCCGTGACTATAGCAGGGATCAGTTACCGCCAAAAACATGTACCGCGCGATGCAGACGGGCGGCGCGTTCAGAGAGATCTTCAGCGGCGCTGGTCACCTGTTCCACCATCCCGGTGTTGTTGTGCGTCATTGTGCCGATGCGGGAAACCGACTGGTTAATCAACTCCAGTGCCTGCGTTTGTTCATGCGTAGCAACGCCAATCTCTTTGATCATGGTGGACATATTAATCACGCTGTCAATCATGGCTGTCAGGTGCGTTTCCGTCTTCTCAACCATTTCCACGCCGCTTTTCACATTCGCCACGTTATGCTCGATCAACGACTGAATTTCCCGCGCGGCGGAAGCGGAGTGCTGCGCCAGATTGCGCACTTCGGCGGCCACGACGGCAAAACCGCGACCGGATTCCCCCGCACGCGCCGCTTCTACTGCCGCGTTCAGTGCCAGGATATTGGTCTGGAAGGCAATACTGTCAATCACACCAATGATGTCGACGATTTTATTGTTGTCCGCAGAGACAGCCTGCATCATGGCGATGGTTTTCTTCATCACGTCGCCGCTATTCATGGCACTGGCGCTGGTTTCATCGGCACGGGCCATCGCATCGGACGCCGTTTCCGCCGTTTGCCGCACCGCGCTGGCGATCTCTTCCACCGCCGCCGCAGTTTGATGCAAGTCAGCGGAGGTTTCTTCTGTGCGTTTTTGCAGGGACTCGCCTTCGCTGGTAATGCGCCCGCTAATGGTACGAATACCGTTAATCTGTGCGGAAACATCGCCAACCAGCGAGCTGAGATTTAACCCGGATTGGTTAACCAGTCGCATCAACAAACCAATTTCATCCACGCGGTTAAAATGCCGGTAGTCGGCTTTACGCCCGGAAACCACTTTCTGCATTTGCGATAAAATTATTTTCAGCGGGCGAGATATTTGGCTCTGCAAAAAAACGGAAAGCAGTCCGAGGATAATAATTGATGCACCCGCTTTGGTCGCAGCATTCAAGTCCGTATATTGTAATGCGACCAGAAGAGCAGCCGTAATTATGGTACCGAAATTGATACGTTTTGAAACATTGATGCGCTGAAAAAGAGATAAAAAAGAAAATAAACCACGGCGTACCACCAGCCCTTTATAGAAGCGATACCCTTTAAGTTTATTCTCATTAACTTGTTGATAGAGTGCCGAACTGGCATCCACTTCTGCACGTTCAGGAATATTACGCACAGAGATATAACCGGTTAACTGCCCCTGCTGATAAATAGGAGTAACGTTGGCACGAACCCAGTAGTGATCGCCGTTCTGGCGACGGTTCTTCACCATCCCGGTCCAGCTGTCGCCCTGTTGAATAGTAAACCACATATCGCCAAATGCCGCAGGGGGCATATCCGGGTGGCGAATAATATTATGTGCCGCCCCCATTAATTGATCTTCATTAAATCCGCTGGCGTCAATAAATGCCGTATTGGCATAAGTAATATGGCTGTGCGTATCGGTTGTCGACAGCAACGTCGTACCGTCGTTAAGCAAAAACTCTTTTTGTGTAACGTGAGTGTTACGCTTCATGAAAAAAACTCCACGATGGACCGCAATCAATGAGTTTTGCTGACGCGGTAATACGTGTGATTAATTTACCGGCCAGTGACTGTTGTTCGTTATTACCTGTGCATTTTCTACGAACTTATCGGCAACGGAAAGTAGCAACATTAAATATTTTTTTAGTCATGCTTACGCCTTAACTTTTAAATATTGTTATGATTTTGCGACAAAAAAAAGACTGATTAAAATCTTCGGCGAGATAAGTAAATCCTTAAGCTAAATTATCAGCCAGACATCCGATAAAGCATGAAAAATAATCGCAGAACAAACAGAAATGTTAACAGGAAAAATAGCTGTATTTACATTAAAACACTATTTCAAAGCCCACAGTGCCGTGCAACTTGCTGCTCAGTAATACAGCAATACTTAAATCGTATGACAACAGAGCGGATAAAGACATGATAATTTACAGGGTTAATAAGAAGGGTATCGCTTATTTTTACGGCGGTCACCGGCGGCGGAATATCCGCCGCCGGGAGATTAATGGCTGAGGATTTGATCGAGGAACTGGCGGGTACGCGGATGCGCCGGTTGTGTAAAGAACGTTTCTGGCGCAGCAGACTCGACAATGCGACCCTCCGCCATCAGGATCACATTGTCCGCCACGGTACGCGCAAAACCCATCTCGTGCGTCACCACAATCATGGTCATGCCGCTCTCCGCCAGATCAAGCATCACATCCAGCACCTCTTTGATCATTTCCGGATCGAGCGCCGAGGTCGGCTCATCAAACAGCATGATTTCCGGCTGCATACACAGGGCGCGGGCAATCGCCACACGCTGCTGTTGCCCACCAGACAATTGCAGTGGAAACTTATGCGCCTGGTTGGCTATGTGCACCTTTTCCAGATAGTGCATCGCCAGTTCTGTCGCCTGCGTTCGCGTCATCTTGCGCACCAGCGTCGGCCCGATAATCAGGTTATCCAGCACGCTTAAATGCGGGAACAGATTAAACTGCTGGAACAGCATGCCAATGCTCAAACGGATCCGGCTGATGTTGCGCACGTTGTCATTCATTTCGATGCCGTTCACCAGAATCTGCCCCTTCTGATGCTCTTCAAGACGGTTAATACAACGGATAAGCGTCGATTTACCGGAACCGGACGGGCCGCAGATCACCACACGTTCGCCTTTTTTCACGCTCAGCGACACCTCGTCCAGCACCTGGAATTTCCCGTACCATTTGCTGACCGATTTCATCTCAATTATCGCATCGCGCGATGTTATGTCCTGCATCAGGAGACTCCTTCAGGGTTACGGCGGGCATCAATACGTCCTTCCACCCACACCGCATAGCGAGAAAGCAAAAAGCCGAATAATAAATACAACGAGGCAATAAACACATATGACTCGATATAGTAGCGACGCCACTGCGGATCCTGCATCACCGCGCTGGTGGCCGTCAGCACATCAAACAGACCAATAATGATCACAAACGAGGTATTTTTCATCGCGGCGATAATATGGTTGGTCACCGCGGGCAGGCAGATACGCAAAGCCTGCGGCAGAATGATTTTGGTGGTGGTGTGCCAGTAACCGAGGTTCAGCACTGCCGCCGCTTCATACTGACCACGAGGGACCGATTGCAAACCGCCGCGGATCACTTCCGCCTGGTAACAGGCAAAGAACAACGCAATACCAATGATAATGCGCAGCAGTTTATTGACTTCCATATCCGCCGGTAAAAACAGCGGAAAAACATTCACCGCCACAAACAGGATGGTGATCAGCGGCACGCCGCGCAGACCTTCAATAAATACCACCGACAAGCCGCGCAAGAAGGGCAACGGTGAGCGCCGCCCAAGTGCCAGCATCACAGAGACGGGCATACCAATAATCACCGTGCCGGAAAAAAGCAGCAGCGTCAGCGGCAGGCCGCCCCAGTCCGCAGAGGGCACCGGTTTCAGACCGAATACGCCACCGCTCATCAGTGCCGACATTGTCGCCAGCGCGATGAGCCACAACGGCCATAACAGGCGCGAATGCCAGCAGGCGGGGGAAAGCGACACGCCCACAGTAATAAACCACACCAGCATTGCCAGCGCCGCACGCCACTGTTCATCATAGGGATACAGGCCGAACAGAATAGGGCGATACTTCTCGCCAATCACCGCCCAGCATGCGCCAGTCGCCGCCCGACATTGCTCCACATTACCGCTCAGCCCGACAGCGTTAATGACGCCCCAGCGCAGCAATGATGTTCCCACCATCAGGATCACTGTCAGCAGCAGAAGTGTCAGTACCGTTTGCAAAATGCTGCTGAAAAGATGACGTCGCAGCCAGAAAAGCACAGGGTTTTGCATCACGGTTCCTTAGCGCTCTTTAATGGCGACGTAACGGTTAAACAGGTTCATCAACAGGGACGTCGCGCCGCTGATAATCAGATATACCCCCATCATAATGGCGATCGCTTCCAGCGCCTGACCGGTCTGGTTCATTAGCGTATTACTGATATTCGCCAGCTCAGGGTATCCCACCACAACGGCGATGGAGCTGTTTTTCGCCAGGCTGACATACTGGCTGGCCAGCGGCGGCACCATCACCCGCATCGCCTGCGGAAGGATCACATGGCGCATCACATGCCACGGGGAAAAGGAGAGTGCCCGCGCCGCCTCAAGCTGCCCTTTGGGCACCGATTGAATACCCGCGCGAACGATTTCGGCAATAAACGCCGACGAGTAAAGGGCAATACCCAACAGCAGCGCAGTGAATTCCGGGCTAATGGTAAAACCACCTTTAAAGTTGAAACCGCGGAGTTCCGGGCGATTCAGTTCGTGCGGCGCACCAGCAAGCACCCACACCAGCAACGGCAGGCCGATAATCAGCGCAGCCCGCAGACGAGCCACCGGCACCATTTTGCCGTGGTGCTCACGCCAGCGACGCGCGACCCGTGCAAGCAGCACGCTCATGACACAGGCCGCCAGCAGCGCGATAAAGGCCCATCCCCAACCGCTGTGTGCCGCCGGGACGGCAAAGGTCAACCCACGGTTGGTTAAAAAGCCCATGCCGGGCAGAATGATCGCCTCACGCGGCGAGGGCAGGTTACGGATCACCACCGACCAAAAGATCACCTGCAAAATAACCGGTACGTTTCGCAACAGCTCTACGTAGCCGACACACACTTTCATCAGCAACCAGTTTTTCGACACCCGCCCGATGCCAACAATAAAACCGAGCACGGTGGCAAGCACAATGCCGCACACGGTGACGTACAGCGTATTGAGTAACCCCACGGCCAGCGCGCGGGTGTAGCTGTCGCGTGGCGTGTAGTCGATAAGTTTCTCGCCAATAGCAAATTGCGCACGCTGATGCAGGAAGCCAAAGCCGGTGGCAATACGCTGCGCGCGCAGGTTATCCACCACATTGCTGTAAAGCCAGTAGCTAAACCCTAAAAGCAGCGCTGCCAGCAAAAACTGGTAGCACCAGCTACGCACGGTTTTGCTGCCAAAAAAGGTGAAAAGGCGAAACACGGTGGACTGCCGGGTCGTGTCAGACGCAAGGGCAAGCGCACCGGAGTTGTCAGTCTGTTTCATCATTAAACATCAAGGTTATTACGGGAGTGGAGAAAGGTCACCCCACCGTCTGGGGTGACCCGGCGATTAACGGATCGGCAGACCGTAAAGCAAACCACCTTTGGTCCACAGATTGTTTAAATCGCGATCCAGCGGTTCAGTGCTCTGCGGGCCGAAATGACGGTTGTAAATGTCGCCATAGTTGCCCACCTGTTTGACAATGTTGTACACCCATTTATCATCCAGACCGAGTTTCTGCCCAAAGCCGCCAGTCACGCCAAGCAGGCCCTGTACATCCGGGTCGGTGGATTTCAGTTCAGCGTCGACGTTGCTCTGGTTGACGTTCATCTCTTCGGCGTTAAACGTGGCGTAAACAACCCATTTCACAATGTCAAACCACTGGTCATCGCCTTTGCGCACCGCCATGGCCAGTGGCTCTTTCGAGTAGATGCCCGGCAGGATGATATGGTCGTCCGGTTTTTCCGCATCAAAAGTTTTGATGCCCGGCAACGCGACTTTGTCACGGGCAATCACATCGCAACGCCCGGCAAGGTAAGCCGCAACATACTCTTTATTATTCTCAATCACCACCGGCGTGTAGTGCAGGTTACGCGACGAGAAAATCTGCGCCACATTCTGCTCGGTGCTGCTGCCCGGCGTGATGCACACCGTTGCGCCGTCAAGATCTTCTACCTTTTTCACGCCGCTGTTGGCACGCACCATAAAACCAGTGCCGGTGTAGAAGTTAGGCGGAGCGAAGTTCAGCCCCAGCGACACATCGCGCGTCAGTGAAGCGGTAACATTACGTGATAACACATCGACTTCGCCTGACTGGATCGCCGCAAAACGCTGGGCGGTAGAGAGCGGGGTGAAGCGCACTTTGGATGCATCGCCAAATACCGCCGCCGCCAGTGCGCGGCAGAAGTCCACATCCAGACCTTCCCATTGGCCTTTGCTGTCAATCGAAGCAAAACCGTGGCGGGCAGGGTGAACGCCGCACACCAGTTCGCCGCGCGCTTTAATTTTCTTCAGCGTGTCGCCATTTGTGACGGGCGCATTTTCTGCTTGCGCAGGGAAAATAAAACTCCCCAGCGTCAGCAACAATACCGACGCCGCAAGGTGGGTTTTCTTCAGCATGGCTATTCCTTTTTAAAGGGTTGTTGTCAGATTAACTAACTGTATTTATTTATTTTTAAATAACACATCCGTTTGTATACCTATGTTCTTCACCTATAACGCATTTGGCAAAGAACGAATTCAGTAAAGCATATATGCCAAAGAAGTAAGGAATTATTTCACCCATCCTTCTATACCCTGCCACAGCAGTTGCGCACTAAGCAGGATCATCGTCACACGAAACAGCACGCGGAACAGTTTTTCGGGCAAATTATCCAGCACCCGAGTCCCCAGCCAGGTACCGAGCGCGCCGCTGATAATCATCGCCGCCAGCACCGGCAACCAGTTGGCCCAGGCAAACCCCATCAACCCAAAGGCCAGGATCTTCAACCCGTGCTGCAACACCATACAGGTGGCATGGGTGGCGATCAGCGGCTGGCGTTTCAGTCCTTGCGAACTGATAAGACCGGCGACCATTGGCCCAGTGGCACCCACAATCATCGTGCCAAGGCTGCTGAGTCCGCCGCCGATGATAAAGAACGGGCGACTCAATGGCTTTTGCTCCCCGCGTTTACGCAGCACCGACCAGAGAATAAACATCCCCAACGCAATACGGGCAAGACTGTCCGGAATGATTGCGGCCACCGGTGCGCCCACGGCAATACCTACCGCGCTGCCGAGCAGAAACCACAACACCAGCGGCCACACTACGTGCATACGCTGGATCAGCGTACGGCTCAGGTTCGAGCCCATTTGCACCATGCCGTGAACCGGCATCAGACTGCTGACCGGCATGCCCAGCCCCATGACCGCCAGCAGGGCCGTGCCACCACCGAGACCCATTGCCGCCGTCAGCGCCGAGGTAAGAAAACTGCAAAACACCATTACGCCTGCAAACAGGGGCGATATTTCAGGGGGGATCCAGGTGATGGTCATTCGGGCATCCGGTTAGCGGTAATCATCCTGCAACAGGCGCTGATACAGCGCCTGCGCACCTTCCGCAGACAATACGCGACTGGCGCAGTCGAGGAATTTCTGTTCAATCAGGTTGTCAGGCAACGGAATTGCCGGGCTGGATCCCCGCGCTCCCGCCACACGCTGGCTGAATTGTCGGCCATCGGTGGTGGTCAGTGTCACAAACGCGCTATGTGTGATCTCTTCGCTGTGTTTCTCCAGCGTGACCTTGTGCATCAGGGCTTGCGTTGTCGGGTCGAAGAAGCGCGTATCGTCAATAAAATCATCCAGCGTCAGCGTGCCGGTGACAAACGCGCGCGCCACGCAATAATGCAGACTGAACTTCCCGGCGAGCGGGTTTTCCGGCAGGGGAATATTGATGTGCGGAAAACGAATCGGGTGAACCTTGATATCAATGCGTTCAATCGCCTCCGGTGAAAGCCCGGTCTCTTCGCGCAGCGCCAGGATGCCATCCAGCGGCGACAAAATCGCATAGCAGCAGGGGAAGTATTTGTAGTTGTTGCTTTTCACCGTATCAAGAATAAAGGGGGTGGCTTCCCAGCGTTCCGTTAGCGGCAGGGGATCGACATTTGCCTCGCCGTTATAAACGTGAAAATACCCCTGATGATGTTCAAACGCCGTCGCGCCAGCGCTGAATCCCTCTTTCGCCAGTTTGCACGCCATCACGGCACTGCGTGCTGCCTGGCCCACGGCTAACGCTTTGGTTTCGCTACCGAAGTTCGACTTGATCCCCGATGCCAGCGACGCCGTCATCGCCAGCGCAGTGGCCGTTTGTTGTTGATTGAGATCCAGCAATACTGCACAAGCGGCGACACCCGCGAAAACACCCACGGTGGTGGTCGGGTGCCAGCCGTGACGATACTGGAACGGGCTAACCGCTTTTCCCATGCGCACGGCAGTTTCATAACCCGTGATATACGCGCGCAACAGTGCTTCGCCATGGCGACCCTGTTCATCTGCCAGCGCCAGCAGCGCAGGCAGTACGGCCACAGAAATATGCCCGTGCAACCAGGAGTTGGAATCATCAAAATCAAGCAAGTGTGAGGAAACGCCGTTTAACAGGGCGGCATCCAGCGCGTTCAGTTTCAGGTCAGTGCCGAAGACGCGGCTGTTGCCGCTTGCGGCAGACGGCACAATGACGGACCGCAGTTTACTGGCGCCATCCTGTACGCCGCCAGCCAGCGTAACGCCGAGAGTATCAATAATGGCGGTACGCGCATTGCTGTATGCAGCCTGCGGAAACGCCTGCCGGGAGAACGCCAGTAAATTACCGGCAAGTTGTCGGGCAATGGTCATCTAACAGAGTTCCTGTGCAAAAAAAGAATCAGCGATCGCCCGCAAGCAGTTCCGTCATGCGGGCCAGTGAGCCTGGGCGCTCGAAATGGCAGGCCGCATCGTAGAGATCTGCGCTACGCACCGCACCGAGAACCGGAATAGTGAGGGCGTCAAACTTGGCGCGTAACTCCTCATCGCTCAGTGGGTTTTGCGCGTGGCCGCGATAGACATCAGTATGGGCGTGAAGCACCTCGCCGTCATCCAGCCAGACATCGATAAAAGCCGAACTGGCGGACTGACCGTCAACGGCTTCTACCTGCAGCAAAGGCAGCAGGGCGCGCGGTTGCGGATCGTCCACGGTTGCCTGCGTGAAATCGGTGTCCGTCAAATTGTAACCACTTAAAGCAAGGGTAATACAATGAGGGATACTGAATTTGCTCTCCAGCGGAGTACGCGGTTCCATAATCCCGGCATTGACCATCCCCATTGGGTGCACTTTGGCGCTAATACGGGTAATTTTCCGCCCTTGTAGTTGCGGGTAAATTTTTCGCGCAGTTTCAATCGACGCATGTGTGCCGCGGCAGCTGGCGTAAAGCTTGTAACCGTTGGTCAGCAGTTCCCAACTCTCGCCAAAGTCCAGCGGCGGTATTTCCGCGCTGCCATCCTGAATAAAGATTTTGACCCAACCGTCCGCTTCATAAAAATGGTGCGCGCCAACGAAGTTTTCTGCCGCCAGTTGCGCCGCCATAATGCCATCCATCGCTGCTTTACCGGCATGGAAAGGCTTGCCGTGCGTCCCGGAGGATTTTTGCAGCCCCCCCATCATGGTCGCCGCAGCCCCAAGCGCATTGCGAATCTGCTCTTCAGAAAGTTGTAAAATAGCGGCAGCAACCGCCGCTGCACCGGCGCGTCCAACTACCGACGTGGGGTGGAATCCCCGGCGTTGTAGATTGCGTCCGACGCCGGGTACCCAACCGCCGCCCAGTTTTGCCATCACTTCAAAGCCGGTAATAAACGCGAGCAGCACTCTCTCTTCTTCGACCGGATACGCCTGCGCCATCGCCAGGGCGGTAGACCAGCACGGTCCGCCCGGGTGTCCGGCACCGGCAGGGTGTGTATCGTCGTAATCCGCCGCATGTGCCATGGTGGCATTCACCAGCGCGGCAAGAGCAGGAGTTGTCGTTCCCGAAAGGAACATGCGCGCATCACCAACGGCGTTCCAGTTTTTTGCCACCTGGCGAACCGCGGTTACGGCATCGTCATTAACCGCGCCAATCGCCACGCCGAGATAATCAATCAGGGCGCGTTTTGCTTCATGTCGAACGGCGGGGGGAATAGTGAGTTGATGAGCCTGGTGAATAAACTGGCTGAGCTGTTCTCCACGGGTTAATGCAGCGTCTCTTTTTTTAGTCATCGTGAAACAAAGATCCCTGGTGTTGACCTATAAATATAAAAGCAGAAACTCTCTTTGTGTTTATTTGAATTCATTTGTATACAATGAATGTAAAATAAACATAGCAGCCATTCCGTAAACGTCAAAAGATGTTTTTTAGATAAGCAAAGAATAAAAAAAGCATAGACGTCACCTATCCTGTGGCAAGATGTCCGACGGCAGGGTGCCAGCCTTTATCAGGGTCATCACACAGACAAACGGAGCTTAAACGTGAAATCGACGGGTCGCGACACAGGCTTAACGCCTTTTGAAATCTTGCTTTCCGCCATTGAAGCGGGGGATCTGCAACCAGGGGAACGTTTGCAGGAAACACGACTGGCAGAACAGTTTGGTATTAGCCGTACACCTATCCGTGAAGCCCTTCACCGGCTGGAGACTCTCGGGCTTGCCGAGCCTGGCCCGCAGCGTGGGTTGATCATTGCCCACATCGGTTATGAGCGGCTGCGCCAGCTGTTTGACGTTCGCGAAGGTCTGGAGCGTCTGGCGATGGATCTGGCGGTCACGGCCGCCTCCAGCGAAGAGATTGCACTGTTGCAGGAGATGGTGGATATCGAAGCCACACTGACCGACAGTAAAGCACTGCACGATCATAACCGTATGTTCCACCGTCAGATTTATCGCGCAACGCACAACCCCTATCTGAATGAAATGCTGGATAACTTGCGTATTCACCTGTCGCTGTTGCGCAACACCACCTACGAATTGCCGGAGCGTACTCTTGAAGCCAAACGTGAACACCAGGCCATTGTCGATGCGCTGATCCGTCGCGACCGCGCAGCGGCCCAGGATGCTGCCAGTCAGCATATTCGCAATGGCTATCGCGCACGGCTCACTATTTTAAGCCAACGAGAACGCTAAAAGAATGGCCCTTAATTGGCCGACGAGATTTTAACATTCTTGCTAGACTGGCGTGATGGCAGCATCTATGTAGATTTTGTGTGGGCATTTTGAGGGCAGCATTTCGTGTTAGCGACTTTGATTTACCGTAGCCGACTGAATCGAACATTAGATCCCTCTCAACTGACTAACCTTGTCGAGCGAGCAAGCCTGCGTAATTCACAATTGCAGGTAACGGGCATCTTACTGTTCGACGGCGATCATTTTTTGCAGGTTCTTGAAGGACCGCTGGCGTCTGTCAACGCTGTTTTTGAACGAATCAAACGGGATCATCGCCACGGTAATGTGGTGGAGCTCTTACGCGATTTTGCACCTCGTCGTCGCTTTGTCGATCGCGGCATGACGCTGTTTGATTTACGCGTAATGAAGCCGGCAGCAGCACTGCGCGCTATTCTGCGGTTTGGCACGTTGCGCTACCAGTTGGCCAGTATCGACCGCGTATACAAATTTATCCGTAATTTTATCGCTTCGCAGAATAACAATGATCGGGTACGCAGTACGTCGCCGGAGCACTGGTGCTTTGTCTGTAAGACGCCGCCGTTCACGCACACCAACGCGCCGGTCTTCACCGAACAACCCTGCCAGTTTGCCTTTCAGCCCATCATCGAGCCACTGCGCGGGAATATTTCCTCTATCGAAGCGTTGATCCGCGGCCCAAACGGCGGCAGTCCGCTGGAGTATTTCTCTAGCATCCCGTCGGACAAACTGCATGAAGCCGATCTGGCGTCCAAAGCTTGGGCGCTGGCGATGGCCAGCCGTATGGGGATCGGCAATCATAAGGTGGCGATAAACCTGTTGCCCATGTCGCTGGTCAAAATCCCCGGTGCAGTGGATATTTTGCTCAGTCATATTACGCGTAACAATCTCAATCCCGGGCAGATTATCGTTGAAGTAACGGAAGACGAAGTGATCTCGGGGTATGAAGAGTTTACCTGGGCTATTCGCCAGCTTCGCGCCGCCGGTATTGGCCTCGCCATTGATGACTTCGGTTCCGGTTTCGCCGGGCTATCGCTACTGGCGAAGTTCCAGCCGGACAAACTGAAAATCGACCGCACGATCGTGACCGATATCCATCTGCATGGCCCGAAACAGGCGATTGTCAAAGCCATCATTGATTGCTGTGCAGAACTGCAAATCACGGTGGTAGCAGAAGGGGTCGAAAAAGTGGAAGAGTGGTGCTGGCTGGAGGCAGTCGGCATTGAACGTTTCCAGGGCTTCCTGTTCGCCCGCCCGGTGCTCAATGGTATCTCGCCCATTAACTGGCCGCACAGAATCTCACGCTAAACAACGTTATATGCCCGTGTTGCCCGCTCTGACTTCCCCTGTGTAAAAGCAGGGGCCAACTCCCGCTTAACGCCTGTTCGGTGCGAATGACGCGCTTATTTGGCTTATAAATCATCGTGCTTCTATGCTTAACAGAATAACAGTGGATGTGGCTTTGGAGGGATAATGAAATTCAGGAAAAATGTTGCGCGTGCACTCGCGCTCAACTCATCTCTTGGCCGCAGTATCACTTTTTTTATGGCAGGGCTGCTGTTAGCTGGCATTGTCACCTGTGTCTGGACGCTGACGCGATCGTGGGACAAGACCGTGCAGGACGCGGAGCGTAGCGCCATTAATCTCTCTGTCTCGCAGTCACGCCAGGCAGAAGACACTTTTTTGCAGGCGGAGCTGGTCCTGCGTGAAGTGCGCCGCAATATTCCGCAGGAAGGGCTGGCGTCGATCACCATTCCTCCCTTTAACACCTATCTGGCCGAACTGAAAGATCGGGTTCCGCAGTTGCATGGCGTGATGGTTTTTGACGCGCAGGGGATAATGCTGGCCACATCGCTCGACAAACGCCCGCTGATGACTAACTACAGCGATCGTGAATACTTTATTTATCATCGCCGCAACAATCACGGCAGTCTGCACATTGGACATGTGATCCGCAGCCGCTCCACCGGGGACATGGTGATCCCGGTATCGTTACGTATCAACGATGCGGCAGGCGGTTTTGAGGGCGTATTGCTGGCCACGGTAAAAGTGGAGTATTTCCGCCATTTCTATGGCTATTTCGAGCTTCAGGATCGCGACCTGCTGGCGTTATTAACCACTGACGGCACGACCTTATATGTGCGCCCGTATGGTGATGAGACCATCAACCAAAACCTCTCCTCCAGCCCCTTGTTCACCCGCGAATTGTCGCAAAAAGATCGCGGCCACGGCACCTGGGTGTCCACGCTGGATAACATAGAGCGTATTTATGGTTTTGCCCGCTCGGAGCGCTACCCGCTGGTGGTTGCCGCAGGTTACGATAAATCCGCCTTGTGGAATAGCTGGTTACGCGGCAGCCTGCCGGATATCGTTTTAAACGCCATGCTGCTGCTCGGCACGCTGCTTATGGGCGCGATCATTTTCCGCCAGGTCCGGCTTAACGTACGAAATCAGACGCAACTGGCGACGCTGCGGGATGAGCTGACCAGCATTAACCACACGCTGCAACTGATGGCGCTGGCCGATGGTCTGACCGGGCTTGCCAACCGCCGCCAGTTCGATCTGTTCTTGTCGCAGAGCCTCAAAAACTCAGCGCAAACGCAAAAACCGGTGTCACTCATCATGATCGATATCGACTACTTCAAACGCTATAACGATTTTTACGGCCACGTTGCCGGAGATAACTGTTTACGGCTGGTGGGCGATATTCTGCAAAAACTGCAACTGAACAAGAACGACCTGATTGCCCGTTATGGCGGTGAAGAGTTTGCCATCATCCTGCCGGATACCGGGCCAGAAGCAGCGCTGTTTGTTGCACGACGCGCCGTCAGTATGGTAAGAGGGGCGAAAATCCCGCACTCACAGGCAGGCGGGCAGCACGCAGTAGTAACCATTAGCGCAGGGTGTTACAGCGTGATTGCCGATGCTGATTTTGATGACGCCATTCGCCTGAAGGAGGGTGCAGATAAAGCACTTTATCAGGCGAAGATAGAAGGGCGTGACCGTGCGATGGCGACCAGCGATAGCTAAACCGTCAGATCGCGGGTCAGATAGTGGCGCTGCATTCCCGGTTGCGGGAAGTCCGGCAGCGTCATTTTCAGTACATACCCTAATTTTTGATAAAACGGCAAGGCCTGAAAACTAAACGTATCCACCAGCGCATGGCGGCACCCCATCGCCAGCGCCTCTTTCGCCGTACGCTGCATCAGCTCACGTCCCAGTCCGGAACCACGCCGATCTTCATGCACCCACACATAGTGAATATTCAGCCATTCGCCTTCCTGTCGGGCAATTACACCACCTTGCATCACATCGTGCTCATCACGTGAATAGACCGCCAGATGCCCCCACAAACTGACATCAATAAACTGCTTATTGTAACGTCTTAGCCCCGTGAACAGTTCTTCCTGATCCTGCGCAGTGATGTCGTGCTTCACAATCAAACCCATGCGATTTTCCTTTCAAACGTTAAGTCCCGACATCGTAATAAAAAAAAGCCCGATAACGCTACGACTATCGGGCCTTCGGCAGGCGACATACATCAACAGGCTTACAGTTTCTTCAGAAACGCCAGCAAATCATCGTTTAACTGGTCCTGGTGGGTTACCGCAAAACCGTGCGGACCGTTGTCATACACTTTCAGCTCCGCCCCGGCGATCAACTCAGCCGACAGTTTGCCCGTTGCTTCAAACGGCACGATCTGGTCATTGCTGCCATGAATCACCAGAGTGGGCACATCCACTTTCGCCACATCCGGACGGAAGTCGGTTTCAGAAAAGGCAGTGACGCAGTCCAGCGTGCCTTTTAGCGATGCCAGCAGGGCAATATTCAGCGTTTGCGTCAGCACGCCCTCAGAAACCTTCTGCCCGGCGTTCAGACCGTAAAACGGGGTGGCAAAATCACTGATAAACTGTGCGCGATCTTTACGCAAACCCGCCTGGATACCGTCAAATACGCTTTTGTCCACACCCTGCGGATGATCGGCAGTTTTACCGAAAATCGGCGTCACCGCACCCAGTAACACCAGGCCCGCAACGCGTGCGCTACCGTAACGGCCGATATAACGGGTCACATCGCCGCCGCCCATTGAGAAGCCCACCAGGGTTACCTCATTGAGATCAAGCGTCGTGATCAGATCGTTAATGTCCGATGCGAAGGTATCGTAGTTATAGCCGTCCCACGGTTGATCGGAACGCCCAAAACCACGGCGGTCAAACGCAATAACACGGTAACCACGCTCGGCGAGGAAATTGAGCTGGCTGTCCCACATATCACCATCCAGCGGCCAACCATGGCTGAACAGCACCGGCTTACCCGTCCCCCAGTCTTTGTAATAAATCTGAGTACCATCCTGCGTCTTAAATGTGCTCATCTGCTTACCTCATCGTTAAGTAGTGGGTGATTGCCATAAACTTACCGCTCACCGGGCGCTATCAGATACCGCATAACCGGCGAGACGCCGCCCCGGTGGAACGCCAGCACGCGCTCCTGAATCAAACGGTCATTGACCGTATGACGCTCATGCTGGCGCAAATGCTCAATCCACGATCCCATCAACCAGGTTTCCACGAACACCCCAGGCTGACGGATATCCTCGTACACTGCCCACCCCATCGCGCCAGTGCGTCGCCGCACACGCCGCATCTCCTGGATGGCCAGCATAAAGGGTTGTGCTTCCTGCGGTTCAATCTGGTATTCACAACTCACCAGCACCGGCCCGCGTTCATGAGCCACGGTCATCTCAACTAAGCCGTCCGGCGGCCCGATAAGATCGAGATTCAGTGCGGCATCTTTTTCCAGCCGCCAGCGTAAAACTGTAGCAGCCCCCAGCAACATTCCCACTGTCGCCGCACACAGCGACCATGAAATGCCATACGTCGAGGCCAGTTTTCCCCAAAGGGCGCTGCCCAGCGTCATCGAACCGAAAAATACCGTCAGATAGACCGCCAGCGCCCGTGCTTTCACCCAACGCGCCGCGCTCCGCTGCGCGCCAACGTTAAGCGTCGACAGCACAGCTATCCATGCAAACCCGGTGAAAAACTCAAACAGATTCAGCAGCCAGAAATGACGGACAAACGCCAGCGCCAGCATGGTCAGGGCAAACAGTAAACTGGCCGATACCATCATCTGATCGGCATTCAGTCGCTTACGCAGCGTCGGCAGCACCACGGCACCGCAAATCGCTCCCAGACCAATGCAGGCGAGCATAATGCCGTAACCGCCTGGCCCGAGCCCCAGTTCACGGCGTGCCACCAGCGGCAGCATTGCCCACCCGGCGCTACCAAAGAGGAAAAAAGCCACGGTGCGCGCCAGTACGTTGCGCAGCACTGGCGCCGCATGCACATAGCGTAGTCCGCCACGGATAGCGGTAAAGAAGTGCTCAGGCGGCAGGCGTTGCAGTGTCGTTTGTGGTTTCCAGCGGTGCAGCACATAGCCGACGCCCAGCACGGACAGGGCGTTGAGCATAAATACCATCCATGGCCCGGCAAACGAGAGGATCAAACCGCCTAACGCGGGGCCGATGGCACGACTGATATTGATCCCCAACGAGTTGAGGGCAATCGCCGGGCTGAGCTCCTGTTTTTCCACCAGATCCGGCACGATGGCCTGAAAAGCAGGGGAACTGAGCGCCGCGCCGGTGCTGAGCAAAAACGTGGCAGCCAGCAACACTTCCGGTGTGACATTGCCGGTAAATGACAGCAGCGCCAGCCCTGCGGCGGCACAGAACGTCCACACCTGCGAAAAAAGCAGGATTTTGCGACGCTCGACAATATCCGCGAGCACCCCGGCAGGCAGGACAAACAGGAACATCGGCAGACTGCTGGCCGCCTGTACCAGTGCCACCGCCAGCGGATCCGCACTCAACGAGAGCATCGTCCAGTTCACGCCAATATCGCTCATCCATGAGCCAATATTGGACACCACCGTCGCAATCCATAGCATGCGAAACACGCGCTGACGCAGCGGTTGCCAGGCCGATCCAGAGGGTTCTCCCGCAGAAGGTGGTGACACTGTCACTGCTGCATGCAGTTCGTTTTGTTGCGTCATGCAAGGGCTCCTCTGGCAGGCAGGGTGACGCACCAGCGACCCGGCCCGGTCAGCAACAGGGTGGTAAAGATAATCAGCAACAGCCAGCCGAATTGCCCCTCCGCCAGCGACCAGTCCGCATGCACCACCAGCATCGCCACCAGTAAAACGACGATGATCGGCACACATGCCAGACGCGCCCAGAGACCGGCGATGATAAACAGCGGGCAGACAACCTCGGCAAAAATGGCCGGTAACAGGCTCATCCACGGGCCGAAACCGAACGGATCCTCGATGTGCGCCAGTTCGTCGTTAAAATGGACGATTTTCGGCAGACCGTGTACATACAGCAGCAGCAGACTGCCTGTCAGGCGCAGGAATAACAGCCCCATATCAATACGGGGCGCAGAGACCGGAAATGTTGATGTTTTCATGATGTCAGAACGCAAAGCAGCTACAGCCAAGGGCACCCCAGAACGCGTTCTCATCCGCTACCGGCACGGCGGAGCCGCGGGCGATATCATGCTGATGAACGTGAACCCCACACGGCCCGGAACAGTGGTGCATCCCCGCAGCCTGACCCACACGCGCCGTCTGTGGCGGTGCGCTGCGATAATGCCCGGGCACGTTCACCACAGGAGACCACTCCGGCAGTACCGGGATCGCCGGTGGTGCTAACGGTGCAAAACGACCTGCGGCATACACAATCTCACCGCCCACCACCGTCAGTACCGACTCAATGCCTTTGATCTCTTCTTCCGGCACGCGGAAATAGTCTTTACTCAGCACCACCAGGTCTGCCAGTTGACCGGCTTTGATCTGACCTTTTTTCCCCTGTTCGCTGGAGAACCAGGCACTGCCTTGCGTCCACAGCAACAGGGCGGTATCACGATCGAGTCGCGCACTGCTTTCGTACATCTGCATACCGCCGACGGTACGCCCGGAGACCAGCCAGTAGAGTGCCGTCCACGGGTTATAGCTGGCGACACGAGTGGCATCGGTTCCCAGACCAACCGGCAACCCCGCTTCCAGCATGCGCGCTACCGGTGGCGTATGTTTCGTGGCTTGCTGACCGTAGCGCTCGGCGAAATACTCGCCCTGAAACGCCATCCGGTGCTGTACAGCAATGCCGCCGCCCAGCGCTTTGACACGCTCAATATTGGCTTCGGTAATGGTTTCCGCATGGTCGAAGAACCAGTGCAGACCATCAAAGGGGATCTCGCGATTCACTTTTTCGAACACATCCAGCATGCGGCTGATGGACTCGTTATAGGTGGCGTGCAGGCGGAACGGCCAACGGTGTTCGACCAGGTGGCGTACCACGCGCTCCAGTTCCTCTTCCATACCTGCTGCCAGATCCGGGCGCGGTTCAAGGAAGTCCTCAAAATCTGCTGCGGAGAACACCAGCATTTCACCTGCGCCATTATGGCGGAAGAAATCGCTGCCCTGACCGGGCGTCAGCATGTCGGTCCATTTTTCAAAGTCTTCCAGCTCATGCCCCGGACGCTGGGTAAACAGGTTATAGGCAATGCGCACCGTCATCTGTTTTTTGGCGTGCAGTTCGGCAATCACCTCATAATCTTCCGGGTAGTTCTGGAAACCGCCGCCTGCGTCGATAGCGCTGGTCAGGCCGAGGCGGTTCAGTTCGCGCATAAACTGGCGCGTGGAATTGACCTGCTGCTCCAGCGGCAATTTCGGGCCTTTCGCCAGCGTAGCGTAGAGGATCATCGCGTTCGGGCGGGCGATCAACATGCCGGTAGGGTTGCCGTTACGGTCACGCTGGATCTCGCCGCCGGGTGGGTTAGGGGTATCGCGTGTGTAACCGACCACCTTTAGCGCGGCGCGGTTAAGCAGGGCGCGATCGTAGAGATGAAGGATAAAAACCGGGGTGTCCGGTGCAGCTTCGTTGATTTCATCCAGCGTCGGCATGCGTCGCTCGGCAAACTGAAACTCTGTCCAGCCGCCCACCACGCGCACCCACTGCGGCGAGGGGGTACGCAGCGCCTGTTCTTTCAGCATACGCAGCGCATCCGCCAGTGAAGGAACGCCTTCCCAGCGCAGTTCCAGGTTGTAGTTCAGCCCGCCGCGAATCAGGTGCAGGTGGGAGTCATTAAGACCCGGGATCGCGGTCTGACCCTGCAAATCGATAACCTTGGTGCGCTCGCCCTGCCAGGCCATCACCTCTGCGGCAGTGCCGACGTTGACAAACTTTCCGTCACGGATGGCAACCGCGTCGGCAAACGGGTTTTCGCGATCGACCGTGTGAAACTGGCCATTAAGCAATATCAGTTCTGCGTGTGTGAGCGAATCCATCATTCCTCCAGTCTGAGTCGGCGCATAGCGGCCGGTAAGCATTGGGAGGGATTATGGCGACGGGAATAAAGCGCAGGATAGTTGTACCAAAGTATAGGTATACCAAAGGATAGTTATACGATCAGATAATGGTTTTGCCGGGGCGGGGTACCTACCATGCAGCCAACGATAGCGATGACCCGTCGTTTGCTGTCTGAACATAGCGTTCTTCACTTTAACCTCTATGGGTACTGATATGACAACCTCGAAGCTTGAAGTCCTGACCCCGGCTAACTGTCAGTTAATCTTTATCGATCACCAGCCGCAGATGGCGTTCGGCGTGCAGTCCATTGACCGCCAGGTGCTGAAAAACAATACCGTCGCGCTGGCGAAAGCCGCGAAGGTCTTCAATATCCCGACAATCATTACCACCGTGGAAACCGAAAGCTTCTCCGGCAACACCTATCCTGAACTGCTGGATGTGTTCCCGGAGCAGGATATTCTGGAACGCACCTCAATGAACTCCTGGGACGACCAGAAGGTGCGCGATGCGCTTGCTGCTAACGGCAAACGCAAAGTGGTGGTTTCCGGTCTGTGGACAGAAGTGTGCAACAACACCTTCTCGCTGTGCGCCATGCTGGAAGGCGACTACGAAATCTATATGGTGGCCGACGCTTCTGGCGGCACCTCAAAAGAGGCACATGACTACGCCATGCAGCGCATGATTCAGGCGGGCGTGATCCCGGTGACCTGGCAGCAGGTGATGCTGGAGTGGCAGCGCGACTGGGCGCACCGCGAAACCTACGACGCGGTCATGGCGATTGTAAAAGAGCACTCTGGCGCGTATGGCATGGGCGTTGATTACGCCTACACCATGGTGCACAAAGCGCCATCCAGAGCCAAAGCCGGTCACCGCACGCTGGCACCGGTTCCGGCGCGTTAAGCGCCTCGCTGACCGGTACCGACCGGTCAGCACACTTCCTTCATTTATTCCCGGCAGGAGAAAGCCATGAATATCGGCCTGATATCGTTCGCCACCGGCGTGCTGATCGGCGTGATCTACGCACTGCTGAAAGTACGCTCTCCCGCGCCGCCCGCCATTGCACTGGTCGGTTTGCTTGGCATGTTGCTGGGCGAACAGCTGATGACCACCCTGATAACACACTCAAGCGCAGGGTAAGCCTATGAAATCCTGGATTGTCTCACTCCTTGTCGGTGTTCTGGCAGGGGGGATTTATGCTTTACTAAAGGTTCACTCGCCCGCACCGCCGGTGGTCGCGCTGTTCGGCTTGTTTGGCATGCTGGTGGGGGAACAACTGGTTCCGGCCATTCGCAGGCTGATCGCCCGCGAACCGTTAACCCTGGCGTGGTTTCGCCATGAGTGCGTGCCCAAAATCAGCGGCGCGCCGCAGCCTGAACGTTCAGACTCGCCGCCGCATTAGCGATGCCCGATGCCCGAGGATAACGAATGACGCTTACACAGCGTGTTGCCATTGTTGATGATGAACCCTCCGTGCGCAGCGGTTTGAGCAATTTGCTGCAATCCGATGGCTACGCCACGCTGACATTCGCTTCCGCCGAAGCATTTCTTAACGACATCCCGGCGCGCAACGACACTGCGCTGGTGATTGTCGACATAAAACTCAAAGGTATGAGCGGGGCGGCGCTGTTCGAGGCATTGCAGCAAAGCCCGACACCGCCACCGGTGATTTTTATCTCCGGTCATGATGATGAGACCTGGCCGCGATATGCGGGACGCGCGGGTGCCGTTGCTTTTTTGCGCAAACCCATCGATATCGATATCCTGCTGGAACATATTCAGCGCGTGCTGACGCCGGGCGAGGATAAACCATGAGCGGGAATGATCGGCTGCACCAGCAACCCACGGAGGACGAATCAGAAGAGAGTCAGCCGTTTACGCTTCAGGATGACGCCATCTACACGCCGCTGGCGCAGGAGGGATGCATTGTCTGGATGAACGTGCGCCAGCCCCGGGCAGATGAGACCTTTATTCTTGCCACTGCCGTGAGCGACGAGACGGAACCCCGCGCCAGCCAGCTACTCAAAAATGAATTTGCCCTGCGCCCGTACCTCGACAGCCGCTGGGCGGTCAAACCCATCGCCAGTGCGCAATACCATGGCCGTTATGCACTGGTGTATCCCGCTTTCCCGTTTAAGCCGTTAAGTCGCCTGGCAACCCAGCCAGTAGCCTCTGTTGCCGACTGGCTGGCGCTGGCGGTACAGCTTTGTGCACCGCTGCGCCAGATGCACCAACGCCACCTGATCCACGGTGATATTAAACCCGGTAATCTTTTTCTTGACGACGACGGCTGTCGGTTAGGCGGCTTCGGTCTGACCACGAGTACTGCGGGTGAACTGGCCCAGAGCTGGTTGCCGCTTTCCGGCGGAACGCTGGCTTATATGTCGCCGGAGCACACCACCCGCACGCACCGCGCGGTGGACAGCCGCAGCGATCTCTACAGTCTCGGCATTGTCTTTTATGCGCTGCTAACCGGCGCGCTGCCCTTTGATCTCAGTGAAGGCGGGCAGGCGGAGTGGACATTGCACCATATCGCGTCTGAGCCCTCGCCGCCGCATACCGTACGCGATGGCGTTCCAGATATGTTGTCGCTGATTGTATTGAAGTTACTCGCCAAATCGCCGGAAAAACGCTACCAAAGTGTCGACGGGCTGATTGCCGACCTGCGCCGTTGCCAGGCAACGCTCACGGCTGATCACGACATCGCGTTGTTTACGCCCGGTTTACAGGATCGCTCCCCGGCGTTGCATTTCGCCGACACGCTGTACCGTGAACATCCGCAGGCGGGGGAGCTGGTCGCCGCACTGGAAGAGGTGAATCAGCGCGGCGCACAAATGCTGGCGATCATTAGCGGCCCATCGGGCATGGGAAAATCCTCACTGATGGCGTCGGCGCTAAAGGCATTTCAGTGTCGTCCCACGTTGATTGCGCTCGGTAAAGCTGAACAGTCATCACAAGTTGTGCCGCTGGGCGTACTGACAGCAGCGTTTCGCTCGCTGGCGCTGCATTTGCTGGGGTTACCGGCGGAAGAGGTGGCACAATGGCGATCGCGGCTCTCCCGGGCGCTCCACGGTTACGAAGCCCTCGCGGCCAGCCTGGCACCGGAACTCGGTTTACTGATAGGCAGCCCGCCGGGATCGTATGTGGACACCTTCTCACTGGATTCCCGCGCACGTTTCAACCATATGGTACTGAGTCTGGTGAATGTGTTTGCCACGCCAGGCCGTCCGCTGGTGCTGCTGATCGACAATCTGCACTGGCTTGATGAGACCAGTTTGCAGTTACTGGAATACCTGTTGCAAAACAGCAGCGGGTTACCGCTGTTGCTGGTGGTCTCACACCGGGATTTGCCATCGTTACAGGACAAAAGTTTTGAGTCTGCGTTAACCCGACTGCGCCATGCCGCCCGACAAACGGTGGAAAGCGTGCCGCAGCCGCTCTCCGGCAAAGCGGTCTCGCGCTGGCTGGCGACCATCTTTCAGACACGTCCGGCGGCCACGACGGAACTTGCGAAACTGATTCACGAAAAAACAGGGGGTAATCCGCTGTTTGTCCATGAGTTTTTTAAACGCATTGTCGAAGACGGGTTGGTCAGCCATAGCCCTTATCAGGGGAAATGGCAGTACGATCTCGAGGCTATCCGTGCCCGGCATTACAGTGAAAACGTGATAGGGCTGGTGCTACAACAACTGGCGTATATACCGGAAGAAACCCGCCTGTCGCTGGGCAGCATGGCCTGTCTGGGCGCGACCGGGGAATTATCGCTGATTGGTCAGATCATCGGGATTTCACCCACCGAAGTACGCTACCGACTGCACCCGGCCGTGTCGGTTCAGTTGATTACCCTCGGCGCGGAAGAGTATGCGTTCCCCCATGAACGCATTCAGGAGGCTGCCGTCGCGTTGCTGGATCCGACAGCACGCAGTCAGTTGCATCTGACTGCTGCCACACTGTTGGCAGAGAGATCACTGTTGGCGTCCGGGAATGATGTGTTATTCCGCGCCATTCACCATATAACAGCGGCCATTGACAGTATTCAGCCACCGCCGCAACGGCGGATGTTCAGTGAGCTGAGTGAACTCGCCGCACGCCGGGCAAAACGCACCGGCGATTACAGCTCAGCACTGGGGTATTTACACACCGCGCGTCTTCTCAGCACCGACAGCACGGCGCGGTTTGCCCTCGATCTGCAACAGGCGGAGTGCGAGTTTCTGCTGGGGCATCTCGCCACCGCCCGCAGTCTGTGTGAGAAGCTACTGGCGGCGCCTGGTGAACTGGCGGAAAAAGCGCTGGCGGCAAATCTGCTGGCGGAAGTGCATATCCGCCAGTCCAGTTATCCACTGGCGCTGGAGACCACGCTGTGCTGGCTGTCGGTATTCGGTATTCACCTGAACCGCTGGCCTGATGCAGAAGAGTGCGACGATGCCTGGCAGAGTATGCATGCGCGGGTCGGGGAACAGCCTGCCAGTCTGTTTATGGCGTTGCCGCGCATGAACCACCGCGAAACCGATGCGTTAATGAACCTGCTGGCGAGTGCCAGCCTGTACGCCAGTTTTATCTGCCCGCGACTGCATTTTTTGCTGCTCTGCCAGATGCTGCAATTGACGCTGGAGCGCGGTCTGACGGGGGCTTCCACTTCCGCACTGGCGTGGTTTGGTGTCCTGATTGGCGAGCGTTATGGTGAGTATTCACTGGGACTGAAATACGGCACCCTGGCGCACGATCTGGTGACGCGACACGCTTTACACGACTACGCCGCCAAAACATTGCTGCCGCTGGGTCGGATCAGCGTCTGGACACAGCCCTTATCACGCAGCGTGGAGTATGCAAAAGCCTGTTTCCGCGCAGCCGTGGCGAATGGCGATCTCACCATTGCCTGTTTTGCCACCTTCCGCCAGGTGAGCAATAGCCTGAGTCGCGGTGATCACCTCGACAGCGTCTTGAGCACCATTGAGCGCGGGCTGTCGTTCGTGCGGGAAACCCGTTATCAGGATATGGATACGGTTCTTGAGTTACAACGTCACTTCGTTGAATTTATGCGACAACCAGAAGGTGTGTTTAGCGGTAAAGCGATGCTTCCCCCCTCGTTACTGCCGCCGTCACCGCCCGCAACCATGCAGTTCTGGTTCTGGCTCTATCGCGGGATGGCACACTTCGCTGCCGGCGAGTATGCCCAGGCCGAGCAGACGCTGCTCGAAGCGGCGAAACATGCCTGGTCCGCACCAGGGCATATAAATCTCCTGGATCTCCATCTGTACAGCGCATTGTCGCTGTCAATGCAACTGACGCCGGATACCTTTTCAGCCGAACACCGTCTGCGCCTGAACACGCACTACAACAAAATAGCCCTCTGGGCACGGGTGAATCCCGGCACGTTCAGCGATAAAGAAGCGCTGTTATATGCCGAGATTGTGCGTCTCGATGGCATGAACAGCATCGCACTGGCACAGTACGAAAAAGCCATCAAGCTCTCGCGCGAAGCGGGGTTTGACCCCAGCAATGCGCTCGCTCATGAGCTGGCCGGGCGTTTCGCGCTGGCCAGCGGTTACCACACCGCGGCAGACGCGCACTTCCGTGGCGCGATAACCGCCTGGGCCCGGGTCGGGGCGCGGGCGAAAGTCCGCCAGCTTGAGCAGGAACATCCGCATCTGGTGGCACCAGCAGAAAGCACGCCTTATGACACCATTGCCTTTGCGCAGAATGAAGAGATTCGCGATCTGCAAAGCATTATTAATGCCTCCCGTGCGCTGTCGGAAGAGATTAACCTGGAGCGGTTAATGCACATTCTGCTGACCATGCTGCTGGAACGCGCGGGCGCGCAGCGGGGATTGCTGATCCGCGTACTCAACGACAATATCCCGGAAATCGAAGCCAGCGCACACACCAGCAACGACGGCGTGCGCGTCCGGGTGATGAAAGAGGTGCCGATGGCGACCGATATGCCGTTGTCGGTGCTGGCCGCAGTGATCCGCACCGGGCAGGAGATCCGTACCGGCAGGCCGGAAGAGTACAGCCCGTTCAGTCAGGATCCTTATCTGCTGACTTCCGGCGCGGCAGTGATGTGCGTGCCGATGTTCAAGCAGGCGCGGCTGGTGGGGGTGTTATATCTGGAAAATCGCCTGATGCCGGAGGTGTTTACCGCGGAACACTCCCGCGTGGTCAATCTGCTGGGCGCGCATGCCGCCGTTTCGCTGGAAACTGCGCGTTTGTATGCCGAACTGCTGGAAGAGAACGTTCAGCGCCGTCGGGTAGAGAAAGAGTTGCGTGCCAGCCAGACGTCGCTGATGCTCGGCGAGCAAATCAGTCATACCGGGACGTGGCGCTGGGAGCTGGAACAGGATCTGATGCATATGTCTGAAGAGTATGCTCGCATCCTCGGTCTGCCGGAGAAACAAAAACTGATTTCGATGGCGGAGTTTCTCACTTTTGTGCACCCGGACGATCATCCGCATATCAGCGAACTGGTCACCCGCAGTGTGGCGGATGGCCTGACGATGCAGGCGGAGTTCCGTATTATCCGCGCGGACGGTGAGTGTCGGTACATTCTGGGTATCGGCGATCCGGTGGGTGCGGGTGACGCGGTGTATGAGTATTTCGGCACCATCACCGACATTACCGCGCAGCGGCAAAACGAGGACGCCGTGCGCGTTGCACAGGCGGAACTGGCGCGGGTTTCACGCGCTACCACGGTCGGGCAACTGACGTCCTCCATTGCCCATGAAATCAACCAGCCGCTGATGTCAATTGTCGCCAATGCGGGCGCCAGCCTGCGCTGGCTTAATCGCGACCCGATTCCGGTAGAGAATGTGCGCGCCGGACTGACGGAGATCATCAGTGAAGGTCAACGCGCAGGCGAGGTGATCCGCAGTCTGCAATCCCTGACGCGGCGGCAGGCCCCTGTCCTGGAACGCGTCGATTTACACGTGTTGATCCGCCATATTATGACCCTGTCGCGCAGCGAACTGGAGCGCAGGCGTATTACCGTTGAATACATTCTACAGGCGGGTGGCAGCGTCGTTTATGGCGACAGCGTGCAGATCCAGCAGGTGCTGCTGAACCTGGTGATGAACGCTGTTGAAGCGATGAGCGATGTGGATTCACGCCCCCGGATCTTGACGCTGGATACGCAAAACCCACAGCCGAGGACCATCCGTTGCCAGATTGCCGACACCGGGAGCGGAATGGATGCGGATGTGCAGGCGCGGCTGTTCGAATCGTTCTATACGACCAAACCGCAGGGAATGGGGATGGGGTTAACCATCAGCCATGCGATCATTGAACGTCATCAGGGCAAACTTTACGCTCAGGCAAGGCAACCTTTCGGCAGCCTGTTTACCTTCGAATTGCCCGTGGCGGGGGATTAGCGGCTACGGGATTTGGCAATCTGCAATGTGCCCGCAGCGTGAACCAAATCGGCGAGAGAGCGGGCCTGCATTTTCTCCATTACCCGGCGGCGATGCACTTTGACGGTGATTTCACTCACACCAAGCTCAGCGGCGATCTGCTTATTCAGCAGGCCGCTAATGGCCAGCTCAAACACTTCCTGCTCACGCGGTGTCAGCGAGAGGTGGCGCTGCCGGAGAGCAAAGAGCTCCTGTTGTTGTGCAAATTCTTTCTCCGCTACGTTCAGCGCCTCGGCTACCGCAGACAATAGCCGTTCCGGCTCCACCGGCTTGGTCAAAAATTCCCGCGCGCCGGCTTTCATCGCCCGTACCGTCAGCGGAATTGTGCCATACCCGGTGAGAAAGATTATGGGCAGATCGCGCCCGCGATCTTTCAGTACGCCCGCCACGTCAAAACCGTCGACAACCGGCATATTCAAATCGAGGATCAGGCATGAAGGCACAGAGGGGTCGGAAACCAGAGGATCGGCAAAAAAGGACTCGGCGGAAGGAAAATCGACAGCGGGGTAACCCTCCGACGCCAGCAACCGGACAAGCGATTGCCTGACAGCATGATCATCATCGACAACATAAACGATAGATTCCATTATCGACCTCTGTATAGGTTGGAATGCGAATAAAGCCCCCTGTCCAGGATGAGGGGATACTGTTAACACAAAAACTAACCTGATGAAATATCTTCCTTTTCTCACAATAGCCGTGCGCTTTTTGCCTTAGTTCAGGTACACCGGGCACCGGACGGGAGTGACCCACCAGTCACGTCTGGCTTTCGAATGAAATTTACCTTAAAAGGGTGAATGTTGCATGAAATTTAATTAATCATTTCTTATTTGTTATTTTGCTAACCCTTTTCTGGCCGACAAGGTTGACCGTTTTTAGTGGAAAAAATCAGAAGAGTTGCAGGTTGGAAGCAGAACGGTTGATGATAAAACAGGGATAGCAGGGTGAAAGGTAAAAAATGGCGACGCCAGGAGAATAATGATGACCGGAATCAAAACGCTGACTACCACGGAAATTTACCGCAATAAATGGATGCGTCTGCGTGAAGACCGGATCCTGCGGGCTGATGGCAACGAAGGGATCTACTCGGTGGTTGAGAAAGCCGATTTTGTGGTGATTATCGCCAGAGAGGGCGACTCACTTTATGTTGTGGAGCAGTTCCGCTATCCGCTGAAGCGGCAGACGATCGAACTGCCGCAAGGTGCCTGGGAGTGCAATCCTGATGCCGATCCCGGCGAGGTTGCCGCCGGGGAGTTACGGGAAGAAACCGGGCTGGTGGCCGGGACAATGCGCCGGGTTGGTTACCAGAAACTGGCTCAGGGATACTCAAGCCAGGGCTACCATATTTTCCTCGCAGACGATCTGCGCTATGACCAGCCGTCGCTGGATCCGGAAGAGGTTGGGCTGACCGCCCGCAAAATGCCCATCCGTGAGTTTGAAGCGCTGATCCGCGATGGCCTTATTAGCGATGCCACATCAGTAGCGGCTTTTCTGCTGGCTAAACTCAAGGGGATGATTGACTGATCATCCCTCAAAATATCAGTAAGTTACCCGGATTTAACCTGGACAAAACGAATGCGACTCAGGCTGAAAAAGAGAGCGAGCAGCGTCGCTGCGGTGGCGAGCCATAGCCCCAAGCGAATGGCGTAAGCATCCTGAACTGGCGCGCCTGGTCGTGAGCAGACGGCAAAAATCACGCCGACAAGGGCTGCGCCAAGACACTGGCCGAAGGTGCGCATGATCGCCAGGATACCGGAAGCGTAACCACTCTGTTCCCGTGGAGCATTGGCCATGATTTCACGGTTATTTGGGCTTTGAAAACAGCCAAAACCGATACCACAGACCAGCCCACGCCAGCTGATATCCCACATCTGCGCCTGATTGGGCAGCAGGGCCAGCAGCATCAGCCCGATGGCGAATACGCATAAACCCACCGTCGAGATGACCGCTGGCACATAATGATCTGCCAGCCGCCCGGCATGCGGTGCAATGAGGATGATCCCGAGCGGCCAGGTCGTGAACAGCAATGCGGCGGTAAACGCACTGTAGCCATACACGTTCTGGAACAAAAAAGGCAGTGCGACAAAGGTGATCCCCTGGCTGATAAACGATGCCAGGGAGGTCAGCGCCGCCAGGGAAAAGCGTGGTGCAGCAAACAAGGTCAGTGGCAGAAGTGGGTGTGACGCGCGCTGTTGACGGCGGATAAACGCCAGCCCGGCAAACACGGCGATAGCGGCATACGCCACAGCATCGTGTAGCGCATCCGGCCGCGAAAAGGCGTCTGCCGCCATGATCACCGCCCCCAGCATGACAGCGGACATTACCGCGCCCGCCACATCAAAAGGTCCAGCCGTGAGGCGCGGTTTACCGGGGAGCACACGCAGCGTCAACATGATGGCGATGAACCCCAGCGGGATATTTATCGCGAATAGCCATTGCCAGCCCACCGTCGCCAGTAACGCACCACCTGCCACCGGCGAAAGCGCTGTCGCTGTGGCAATCAACAATGCGTTCATGCCGAGAATGCGCCCCAGCAGCCGGGTGGGGAAGACAGAACGCAAGATTGCGGGGGCAATGCTCAGTGTCGCCGCACCGCCCATCCCCTGCAAAACGCGCAGAGTCACCAGCATCTCCAGCGATGTGGACATTGCACACCCCAGCGAAGCCAGCGTAAACAGCCCCAGACCGGCGGCAAACAGCGCGCGAAAGCCTGTTCTCACCGCCAGGGCCGCAAAGATTGCCAGCGTCATGGCGGTGGAGAGCAAATATGCGTTAACCACCCACACCGCATTGCCCGCCGTCACATTAAGCAGCCGGGCTATCTGTGGCAGGGCAATATTGACCATCGCGCCATCAAAGACCGCCATGGTGGTGCTCGTCATCACTGCGATCATCGCCAGCGCGCGTTGACGCCCCGGTAAGCCTTCATCGCCAGGTTTATCGGTAAATAACTCCATCTTGACCTCTCTGAATTTGTGCTTGCGATAACCTTAAATGCGCGCAAGATAAGGCGGAAGACGCAGCAGTTGCATTAATACCATGCAGCAAACGCCACATATGATAATGACCCATGAGAAACAAACCGTTATGAGCGAACCCGACCTCAATTTGCTGTTTGCACTGGATGTTCTGCTCGCTGAGCGAAGCGTTGCATCCGCCGCGCGTCGCCTGGGGCTGAGCGCTTCGGCCATGAGCCGTACCTTAAGCCGTTTGCGTGAGACGACCGGCGACCCGTTACTGGTGCGGGCAGGGCGCAACATGGTGCTCACGCCTTACGCGGAAGGGATCCGTGAGCGAACACAAAATGCGGTGTTTGAAGCGCGATCGGTATTGCGTCCGGCGTTACCCGGCATGAATGTGGCGCATCTGGAACAGATATTTACGCTGCGCGCCAACGACGGCTTTGTGGAAGCCTTCGGCCCGGCGCTGATTGCGGAAGCGGCCGCCATCGCACCGGGTGTGCTACTGCGCTTTCTGCCAAAAGCGGAAAAGAGTGACAGACCGCTGCGCGAAGGGCTGGTCGATCTGGAAATTGGCGTACTGGGAGAGATGGGGCCGGAAATCCGCGTCCAGGCGTTATTTCGGGATCGGTTTGTGGGGGTTGTGCGTAAATCGCACCCGCTGGCGCAGCTTAAGGCCGTCACCCCACAAGCGTATGTGGACTGGGGTCATGTTGTCGCGTCACGGCGCGGTTTGCTGAGCGGCCCGGTGGATGACGGACTGGCAGAACACGGATTAACGCGCAACATTGCTGCCGTCGTACCGGGCTTTCCTGCTGCGCTGGCCGTCGCGCGCTCAAGCGATCTGGTGGCGTTGATCCCGGCTTCATTCCTGATTAGCCCGGCGACAGAAGATATCTTTCATGTGTTCGAGCTGCCGGTAAAAACCCACCGGATCACGGTATCACAGTTGTGGCATCCGCGTTCGGAAGTGGATCCGGCGCAGCGCTGGTTGCGCCAGTTTGTGCGCGAGGTATGCCAGCGATTAATGCCGGAATAAGCGTTATCCCTGTTTTCGCGTAACGCTCTGCCGCTCTTTTAGTTGCGCACGTTTGAGCTGCCCGCGCCATAAATGGTTATGCAGGCAGTACGCCGTAGTGCGGTAAAACATCATGCTGTTGAGGCATATAAAAGCGCAACCACTGAATATCACTGCCAGCACCGCGGTAACGAGATGGGTGGTATGGATCGCCATTCCTGTCAGCCCGGGAAAAATGGCCGCGATGAAATTTATCAGCGTGCCCAATGCGGTCAGCGAAATAAAGATGAGAAAAAATCGAAACGCGCGCAGATAACCCTTGGCGGTAAACAGCGCCGCAGCATAGAGGAGCAGGATATATACTATTGCCGCAGGCAAGATCCCGGCAAATAGTTTAAATTCCGGCCAGCCAAACCAGCGAAATAGCGCCATCCATAACGGAACCTGCCACATCATATAACTGAACAGCGTCAGGAGGGTGCAGCCGGACAGTGGCAGCGCCATCGTCTGCAAACCTACCGGCCCGCCGGCTCTGTCCAGCAGACGATCCCGCAAAGAATCGAGTTTATCCTCATTGTGAGCCTGCTTTTTCTTGTCGACTATCATGCTGAGCACGAGGCTTCTTTTGATATGTTTCATCATTGCGGTAGGGGTTACGTCCTGTGATAGTGAATAAATCAGTGCAAATAAACCTGCGCCATTTTACCGTGTTCGGGACACGCTTTTTACGCTTTTCAATAGTAACTTCCCCACCGTTTTTAGGGATCGGAGAAATACAACGGTGGCCTTCATTGCAGCAGAAACAACGTTAAGAATAATCTGAATAGAGCCTGTTTTTATATTTCCCCAACAGATACTTTTATCACTGAATTAACAGATACGCGTATTATCAGCGCAACGGCTAAATGAGTGTGTTCGTTACTTTTTTCAAGAATAAATGGAGTGAAAAATGGGACTACCCGTATCCGGGCTGGCATCAACCTATTCAGATTTCTTTATTAATAAAATGACGGCGAGCGGAGATATTTACACACACGCAGGCTTTACCGCTGCGTTATTGCCGCGTGAAAGGTGGCGTGAGGTTCCGCTTGGGACCAAACTCAAGCTGACGTATCAAGGACGTTCCGTTATCGTCAAGGTAAACGATCGGGGCGCTGGTGATGGCTCAATGGCGCGCGTTCTCGACCTGAGCCGCGCTGCCTACGCCAGTCTGACCGGAATACCGCTTAGCGCAATCACGGATAAAACAGCGGGTATCATCAACCTGCAATCGATTGTTATTGTGCCGCCAAATTCAGCACTGGGACCTGTATCAAAATGAATAAAAAGAATATGTTACGTCTTACAGGCGCACTGGCCAGCCTGGTGATATTTTCTTGCCCGGCGGCGGAAAACATCCCGGATGCGGTAAATCAGTTGATGGCGTCACCTGTGCGTAATCTCAGCCAGGCAGACAACGATGCAGAGGGCACGGCGCGTTGGGTTGCCTGGGAAGAGGGCACGCCGGATGCCCGCACTTCACATTTGGCGCTGTTTGAAAAACAGAATAACGGCAACATTCAGCCTGTATGGTCAACGGCATGGCCGGACGCCTGGGCTCCGTCACTGTTAGTGCTCCAGGAGTGGCGCTGGCACAATCAGCCGCTGCTTGCTGTCACGGTGCAATTCGGTGCTGCGGCTGAACAAATCGATATTTACGGGCTGAATGAAAATAACCGCCCGCAGCGCCTGACAGGAAAAACCGCCGCCAGCATCAGTTGGAAGGTTAATACAGCCGGGCAACGATTACTGGTTGTGTATGAGGCGAAACCGACAGTGCTGAAAGCAACCTGTTACGGCTGGCAGGATAACAAACTGGCGGTGAAATCCTGCGACGACTAATGCAATAAAGGGGAGGGTGCATAATGCGGCTGGCTTCTTATAACGTTGAGAACTTGTTTGATCGTGCGAAAGCCATGAATCAGAGTGATTGGGCCGAGGGCAAACCGATTCTGGAGAAGTTTGCCGCGTTAAATGCGCTGCTTGGAGAGTTAACGTATACCGCTGAAATAAAGAAAAAAATGGTGGTCTTGATGAACGATCTGGGATTGAGGAAGTCCGATACCGGCCCGTTCGTTATTCTGCGTCGTAACCGTGGAAAACTGTTAACCCGCCCCCAGGATGGCGGTGAAATCAGCATTACCGCTGAAGGCCGCGCAGACTGGGTTGGTTCGCTGGAACTGCGATCCGCCCCCGTAGATGAAACCGCCATGCTCCTTACCGCGCAGGTCATGATCGATCTGCGCGCCGATATTTTGGCCGTTGTGGAGGCAGAAAGCCGACCCGCGTTACAGGCATTCAACAGCGAAATTCTGCCAGCGCGCAAAGGCACGCCTTTCGAACATGTGATGGTTATCGACGGTAACGATGAGCGTGGCATTGACGTCGGTTTGATGACCGCCAACGCCTTTCCGATCGATACCATTCGCAGCCATGTTGATGATAAAGACCGCGCAGGCGCCCCCATTTTCTCCCGCGACTGTCCGGAATTTGCCATTCCCTTAAGCAACGGCGAAACGCTGCTTGTATTAGTTAATCATCTGAAAAGTAAAGGTTATGGCAGTAAAGGGAGTTCTGATGCCCGCCGTAAAGCACAGGCAGAACGGGTGAAGGCGATTTATCAGCAGCGGGTAAAAGAAGGTGAAACGTTTATCGCCATTATGGGGGATTTTAACGACACGCCAGACAGCCAGACGCTGGCACCGTTGCTTAAAGAAACGGATTTGCGTGACATCTTTACCCATGAAAAATTTGATAATGGCGGTTACCCCGGCACCTGGGGAAGTTGTACCGCCAGCAACAAGATCGACTATATTTTGTTGTCGCCCGCCTTGTGGGAAAAAGTGAAACAGGGCGGCGTATACCGCAAAGGAATGTGGCCTGGTGTGCGTCCAGCAAAGTGGGAAACCTATGCTGAACTGAAAAAACCGGTCAACGCCGGCTCCGATCATGCCGCTGTTTGGGTTGAGCTGGATATCTGACAGATTAACAGAAGCCAGGCTAATCCCTGGCTTCTGTGTTCGCGGGCGTTTATGCGTTCAGTTTTTTCAACAACCGTAACGCTGCTTCTTCTGAACTGGCCGGATTCTGACCAGTAACCAGGTTGCCATCTTCCACAACAAACGGCATCCAGTCCGCGCCTTTCACATAATGCGCACCCGAAGCAATAAATTCATCTTCAACCAGGAATGGGACGACGTCCGTTAATTCGACCGCTGCTTCTTCACCATTTGTAAAGCCCGTCACTGTGCGCCCTTTGATTAACAGCTCGCCGTTTGCCGCTTTTACGTGGCGCAACACGCCTGGCGCGTGGCAAACAAAGGCGATCGGTTTATCTGCCCGGTTAAACGATTCAATCAACTGGATCGACGTTCTGGATTCAGCCAAATCCCATAAAGGACCGTGGCCGCCAGGATAGAAAACGGCGTCGAAATCGTCATGGGTAACAGTCTCCAGTTTGACGGTAGATGCCAATACCTGCTGCGCAGCGTTATCGGTTTTGAAACGGGTCGTGAGCGCGGTCTGGAATTCCGGTAGATCGCTTTTAGGATCGAGTGGAGGCTGGCCGCCAGCAGGAGAGGCCACCACAATATCGGCGCCAGCGTCTTTAAAAACGTAGTAGGGTGCAGCAAACTCCTCGAGCCAGAAACCCGTCTTTTTACCGGTGTTACCGAGTTCATCATGCGATGTCAGTACCATCAAAATTTTCATCAGTAATCCTTCATCTTAGTCAGTGTGTCGTTTACTTCGAGAGTATTGCTTCGTTTTCTGCAGAGTAACCCGTGTAGAAATTCATGACTAACAAGGTTATTTTAGCAGGGGTATAAATTAATTTATGAGGTCACGATGTCTCTGGTTCGTTTACGCACGTTTATGGAAGTTTATCGCCAGCGTTCCATTTCCGGCGCAGCCAGGGCGCTAAATCTGACTCAACCTGCGGTTTCTCAGCATATAAGCGGATTGGAAGTTGTCATTGGGCGGTCTCTTTTTGAACGTCTGGTGCACGGCGTTCAGCCGACGGCAGCGGCAGATGATCTGGCAGCGGATATCGGTAATAAGCTGGATGATGCAGAGTCTGCACTGGCATCGGCCAGGGCGCGTTCAATGGATGTGTCAGGAACGCTTCAGGTGATTGGCCATGCAGATTTTATGGCTGAGAAACTGGCCGGCGAATTGCTTCCGCTTCTTGAAAGTGGCATTCGGGTCCATATGCACACCGGCGATGGCCCGGTAGTGACGCAAATGGTGGCGGAAGGCCATTGCGATTTGGGGCTGACGGCGCATCCGGTGACGGATCCGCGCCTGAAAGGTGAGATCATTTTTACCGATCGCGTGATCGCCGTTGCGTCAGCAGCACTGGGAGCCCGGTTAGCACACAGCAGCGATTTTGCCCACGATTTACTTAAAGAACCACTGTTGGCATATAACCTTGAACTTTCGCTTATCGATCACTGGCTGGATAAAAACGGAATGAAATGTCATGGATTACGTCCTGCGTTGGTTGGGCAAGATTTACGCGGGTTGCGGAGTTTGCTGTGCCGGGGATTTGGTTGGACGGTGATGCCAGCGTTTCTGTGCGCAAGTCAGATTGCCAGTGGAGAAATGGTAAAACTGAACGCACCAACAGGCGACACCGAAATCCGTTACAACCTGGTATGGTTGCCCGGTGCATTGCGTCAGCCGCGTATTGCGCATGCCCGACAGGTCTTATTGCAACGGTTGGGCATTGAGAGAAACACCGGGCCTGGCTCTAAGGCAATATCACGACCAGCACAATCATGACCGTAAACAGCCGGATTCCATCTGAATGCATGTGAGTACGCATAATGTGATATGTCGTTATGTTGAAAAGGCCGCTGCGAAAATCTAATCCCGCAGCGGCCTCTTTAGCATAACGCTATTATGCGAACCAATTTTTTTGCTTTATTAACTTTTCAGATGCCAAACCTTCTTTTACGAATCCTTCTATTTTCAGCCAAGAATCAAAATCTTCTAAGTCTTTTGTAGCGTCAGAAATAAACTGGCTAAGTTTATTAACATCGGATAACTCTTTTATGATATAGGCTATTGAACCTTCTGGAGGGTTACTTTTTATATATGCCTCTACAATATCCCCTGTAACTTCATATCTTCCATTCTTTAGCTCTATCTTTGCATCCATAAACCCATTATTAAGCCTATCTATAATAATACGCGTATAATTGGCTTTCATATCCAATGTATCTGAGATTTTTTGCGGGAATTTATTAATGTAGAAGTTTCGCATCATGTCAAAAAGCTCTGAGATCTTTAAGTATTTGTTTCTCATACCAACTCCTTGTTAAAGGTCATAACTCATTGATTTTATGAAAGATGTATCATTTCGCAATAATCATCATCTAATTCTTTAATTTCTATTGGTTTTGGGTTTTCTTGTACGATACCATCGAATATTTTTATATTAGTCCATGAATACCAAGAGTCGGATTCTTTTCTTCCAGAATTTCTTGAATTGTCAATAACGAACAAAATTTTATCTTCGTTGTTAACTCTAGGGCTTATGTCCTTATATTGTCCATTTTCATTTATGACTGCATGAAATTCTGCTTCGATGAAGCTACTTTTCCTGTCTTCCCATATCATCCAGCCGTAAACCACAGATGCTTTATTATTTTTGGCATACTGTTCACAGTTATTGAAGCAATATCCCGCCCGTGAATAATCGACCTTGGTAAGTGGTAAATAAAAAGGGGAGTTATTAATCCCCAATGAATTTATTAGTTTTTTAACTGCGGAATTAATTTTCTTTGGGGTTTTAGGTTTTAATTTTAATTTAACTGACATGCTCACCCATCCTTTTCGTTCAAAATCTGCACAATCTAAAACGTGCAGTGTTGGTAATACTGCACGTTTGTCTCATTCCTGAGACTCAGTCTTTCTTCTTCCCGAAAAGCTCATCCCATTTTCTTGATGTTGTTGCTGTTTGCAAGGCATTCGAAACCCTCCCCAAGCAAAGGATGTCCTCATCATCAAGGGTGCGAAGGTTGTAGATGATGAAGTGAGCCGCCTGAGCCGCATCTTTACTTCTCGTCTCAAAGAAGCGTTTGCTGGAATCGTAGATATCGCTGCTACTGGAGCCAAAAATCAGTTCAAAGATGTCCGTCTGAGTGATTTCAGCAATTTTTTCCAGCTCACTGATTTTCGCATCCCTCTGCGCGTTTGCGATCCGTTTCAGAGTGCCAATGTTGATGCCAGACAGTTCTTCCATCCTTTCGTATGTGAACTTGCCCAAGATCGCTTTTTTTATCCTTTCGGCCCGCTGTAAATCTATGTCTTCTGCCATTTCTTCCGGGTAGCCATTGCTATTGAGGTTGTTGCTCATTCTATCTCCTACTTTTTGTACTCATTTCAAAAGAACAAATATGTCACTTATCCAGTACAAAATCACTTGAGAGGTAAGATCTTGGGTGGTACATTTGTGTGACTGAGTTGGTACTAATAAGTTCTTGACATACCTTCTAGTCACAATACTGTTCTCTGAGGCGATACATGATTGACTGGTTTACCGGGATCCTACCTTGCACACACCGACCATTACCGGCTGGTAGTGTCGTCAGCGTTGATGCTGACGGTGAAGTGGAGTGGGAAACAGTAAAACGGTTGACCGTTCGCGGTTCTTATGAATCCACAATGAAAGTAAGATCTGTTGGATCTGATGGCGAAGGCCGGGCAACACATCTCTATATTGACGGCAATCCATCAAAGTTTTTGCAAGGTCACTCTGTTATCGGTTCCGATGATTTGCAAGGCTTGGTGTTAACTGCTTATGCCAGAATACTTGCATTACTGCATATTCCTCATGATCTTCCATCCTATCGGCAGGTAATGGCAGGGCAATTTAAGATCTCGCGTATCGACATCAACTACATGTATTCATTGTCAACATTAGAAAATGTCCGCGCATGGTTATATGCCGCAGAATTTAAAGCGAAAACTCGCCACGGTCGCGCCTGTGGTAAAGGTGGCACTGTTTACTTAGGAAAAAACTCCCGTCGTTGGAGTTTGAAATTTTATTCAAAATATGATGAACACACATCTGGTAAAAAAGGGCACCAGATGGCAGACGAATTCGTTAAAGCTGGTTTACTGGACTGGTCAAAAGATAAATTACGCATTGAATTAACATTAAGAACAACTGAATTAATTGACTTGAATCTTACGCTTGGCAATAACTGGAACATTGAGACGCCCAATAAATTATTCTCTGACTATGTAGGGAGAATAGAAATGAATCAAAATACTATATTAACCGATGAAAAAATAATTAATCTCCCAAGAAAAATACAGTCTACATATTTGTTGTGGAAGCAGGGCGCTAACATGAAGGAGATGTTACCGAAACCTACATTCTACAGACACCGTAAAGAATTACTCTCTTTCGGGATAGATATTAACTTTTATTGCGAGTCACCGGACTCTAATAACATTGTTCCGTTGGTACGGACCCTTGAGGCCAAACCAGCAAATATCCCATCATGGGTTTATGAGAAAGGTTTGATTTTTGATTATAACCGTATTTCACATGCCGCAAACTGGCAATAAAGAGGAGTGATATGTCTAATTATGGTCTTTTCGTAAAAGGTAAAATGCTTGGTGCTCGCCAGCGTAATAAGCTGAATGGACAGGGATACTATAATGAAATAGGTATTGGACTGGAAATCCCTGATGGATTTGGCGGCACCAAGCAAGACCAGATCATCATTCGTGTATCACAAGCACTTGTGAATTCCGGTTTAATGAATCAGGCAAACAGTCTCATCGGGAAGTTGGTTCAGATCCCCGTATATGTCCGTGTCTGGTCAATGGAAGGCAGGGAAGGTGTAACTTATAACATTTCCTCAGACAGCGGAATTACTGAAATTAAAGGTTAAATAGCTTTTTCTTTTTATATCAGACAACTGTTTCAGGGCCTTCTATGGATTCTGAATTAATTCATGTTGTTATTGGCCTTGGCCTTGTTATTTGCTTTGGCCTCGGCGCGATAACTGCTGGAGTGTTCCGCTGATGGATTATGTTTCTTACTTCATCGGAGCTTATGTGCTCGGCTACTGCCTGTTTTCGGGCATTGCCTATTTTAAAAACTTCTCATCAAAAATTATTTAAGGACTTATTATGCTGCGTTTTTCAGTCTCTTCTTCAAAGCTAAAGTTGCTACTGCTGCCGTTCTTCTGGCTACCTCTGCCGGTGCTATGGCCGCTGATGGCACAACTACAGATTATACATCTGCTGCATGGAACAGCCTCAAAACATCTGCATCTGACATGGTTGCTGAGGCATGGCCTATTATTACAGCTATTGTCGTTGCGGGCATTGCAATGCGCCTTTTCAAAAAGTTCGCATCCAAAATCTCTTAATTTCTTCTCTGCTTCTGTGGGCGCACTTTTGCGCCCTTTTTTGATCCTGCGGGGCACAATGAAATATTTCTATCCTGCCGTTGCTGCTTTGCTTCTTGCCGTTCCCTCTGCTTATGCGGCTGAGTGGGTTTCTGTCTATTCAGGAACAGGCACCGGTTCAGCAACCGCCAATTATGCAACTGAAATTGTTAACGGTAAGAACACTATTTATTACCAGGTGTCTGATTCCGCGCTCAGGAACGCCTGTCTCGAAGCCCGTGCATCTGGAAAAAAAACTTATGAGTCTGTACTTCCAAGTTTTAAGCCTATTTATCCAGATGATGAATGGCAGATTACGCAGGGCAGCGATCTTATTACTGACAACCTCGGTAAATCCGCCAAAATGTACAGCGCGACCTGTACCGTTTCTTTCAGTATTGAGCATCGCGCTGTCACCAAAGATCCTTCGTCTGAAGAAAAGACTCCTGAGCAAATCTGCAAAGCTAAACCGTCCATTCAGAATACCTTTAATAACGTGTCTGAAGGGTTTATCTACTATCAGGGCTGCGAATATGAGGCGACAGGCGTCATTGTCTGCCGTAATGATAAAACCGTTTGCTCTGCAACATGGAAGCCAACAGGTACTGTCGCTCATGAATCAGATACCGAATCGACTCCGCAGGAACATTCAGGCGACACCGGGTCCGGCAGTGACTCAGGCTCCGGCAATACAGGCGAGGGCGGTTCTGGCTCCGGTTCCGGCGGTTCTACTGGCGGATCTGGCACCGTAATTTCTAAGTCCGACATGACCTCAGCCGTTAATGACGGCGTTCGTTCAGCAGCTCCAGTTGTGGCTGATTCCGTCAGGCACAGTCTGACCGAAAACGACACATCCGCAGATGACAAGTCAGATGCCGACTCAAAGACTCAAACCAATATTTCCCGGCTTGAAGACAACCTTAACAACGCAGCCCGTGGTGCCGGTCGCTTTGCCGATCCTGACGGCGGCGGCAAGGCTTTCGGCAATGGTGCCTCTGAAATGGATAACGCAGCTGCTGTTGCAGACAGTCAGCTCAGCATTTCAAAAGACGGTCACGGCGCGTCATGGGAGAGCTTCCTTAACGAGGGTGCGTTACGTCCTCCTTTCCCTACAGGCAACGGCTGCTCACCGTTTGTCATGTTCCCCGGCAATGTTTACCAGATGCAGATTGACTGCGACAAGCTCACCGATATCAAGTCCGTCCTTGCCTGGGCGATGTACTGCCTCACTTTCTGGTTCGCCTTCACTGAGATCACAACGCTTTTACGGGGGAATAAATAATGCCTGCTTTACTCGGTATTCCTGCGCTGCTTCGCTTTCTGATTGGCCTCGTGCCGCTTTGCATTGGCTACGTTGCCAGCTTCCTTGCCCGCCTTGCAACGCGTACCGGTCTCCTTGCAGTGACACTTATCGGTGCGCTGATCACGTTCATTTCTATGGTTGTTCAGTGGCTTGGAGAGGTTGCGTATTCTTATGTTCCGACTGACTACAGCCATTTTCTATCCTCTGTTATGCCTGATGGTACGACGCACTGCATCACCGTAATTATGTCCGTGAAAATCGCCGTCCTGACCTTCGATCTTAAAGACCGGTTTATTTCCATGTCGGATAAGGTGATCTGATGGCCGTTCACGTTGTTACCGGCAAACTGGGTTCAGGTAAAACGCTTGTCAGCGTCAGCCGCATTCAGGATTACCTTTTGAGAGGCCGTCTTGTCGCGACGAACCTTAACCTCAAGCTTCATCATATGCCCCGCGTCGGACGTTTCGCCCGTAAAACACATGTTATCCGCATTCCGGACAAGCCAACGCTTGAAGACTTTCATGCTATTGGCCGCGGAACCACTTCCTATAACGAAGCTGATAACGGGCTTCTTGTGCTCGATGAATGCGGAACCTGGTTTAACTCGCGTAACTGGGCTGATAAATCGAGACAACCGGTTATCGACTGGTGTCTTCACGCACGTAAACTCGGCTGGGACATTATCTTTATTATTCAGGACATTTCGCTCATGGATAAGCAGGCAAGGGAAGCACTTGCTGAACATGTCGTTTACTGCAGAAGAATGGATAAGCTCAATATCCCTGTTCTTGGCACTCTGATGTCACTGCTTGCAAATTCGCGTATTCCTCTTCCTAAGGTCCATTTCGGTATCGTTAAGTATGGCGATAATCCGCAGTCGATAACCGTCGATAAATGGGTTTACACCGGAACAGACCTTTACGCAGCCTATGACACAAAGCAGATATTCACTGCAAATTATGAACATGCCGCATACTGCTTAATTCCCCCGTATTTAACGCACGGTCAGTTTTCAATACCGCAGGATTTTAATTACTATATGAGAATGACGAGAATATTTTTTAAAAGGACAAGCCGCATCTGGCTTATGATTTCATTTCTGGTGTTAGGTGCAGGGATTGGAATGATTTATAAAGCCAGACAATATGACCACGAAAAAGAATTAGCGGAACAGCAGCTAAAGATACAGTCTGCAAGTAAAAAGACTGATATTGCCGATACGCTTCCCCGGCTCTCTATAGACTCTTTCTCCCAGCTCGGATATGACGTTACAGTCAGTTTCAGGGACGCCAAATCAAAAATTTATACCTCTTACGACCTCATAAGCGCAGGCTACAAGATAGATGTGAAAGATGCCTGTCATGTATCTGTTTCCAGAGATTCTTATTTTCAAAACGTAAACTGCGAAGGCTGAAAAATGAATAATCAAATCCGCGACTTTAAATTATTTATTTCGTTGTGCTTAGCTATGCTCTTAATTATTGCATTTAACGTATCTGCTGAGCCTGTCAGCCTGAATAACACGCCTGTACGCGCATTTGTTCAGTGGTATTCGCAGAAAGCCAATAAATCCGTCGTCGTTAATCCTGATGTTAAAGGCAATATTACGGTATTTAATGCTGACGTTAATCAGGCAAATATTGATGATTTCTTTAAGTCGGTGCTTAACTCGAATGGCTTCGTACTGTCAGCAGGCAATCCTGCAGTTGTCACTACTCCGACAAAACTTCCGTCGCAGATTGATAATAATGATGATTACGAGGATCCGGCAGCTTATGATCCGGTTAGTTCTGCTCCCGCAACGGCTGAACAGACTCCTGCTGTTCCTGTCGATTTGACCGTCCGTAATTTCAAACTTACGCGCGTCCGTTCGTCGGATGTTATGCCGCTGGTTAAGATTTTCATTGACTCCAACGGCGGAGGTAATGTGGTTGATTACTCCGGTAATAACAGCCTGGTTGTTTCTGCGTCAGCCTCTATCATGGGTGCGATGACTGACTTTGTTCACTCGATCGATGTGGCACGCGATCAGGTTCTGATTCAGTCACTGATGTTTGAAACTACGCTGACTAACGGCATTGACCTTTCGTTTGCTGCAGGTTCTGCATCCGGCGGGAAGGTGGCGGGGGGCTTTAATACGTCTTCACTCCGTAGTGCATTATCGACTGCCGGAGGCTCATTCGGCATCTTTAACGGCAATATTCTGGCATTATCCCTTCAGGCCGTGAAGAACGATTCGAGTTCCAGGGTGCTTTCAACGCCGCGCATTCTCACTCAGTCCGGGCAGACTGGTTTCATTTCTGTCGGGCAGAACGTCCCGTTTGTGACAGGTAAAGTTACTGGCGAAGCCGCTAACGTGAATAATCCGTTTCAGACGATTGAACGCCGCGATGTCGGCGTGTCACTTAAAGTTACGCCCGTTGTTATGGGCAATGGCCAGCTCGCACTTACCATTGATACGGGGCAGATTCGCTCAGCAACGATACCGCAGCCAGCGACATCATCACGAATCAGCGTCAGATACAAACTACCGTTCAGATAAAGGATGGCCAGACCCTTTTACTTGGCGGCCTGACTGACTCCAGTACTGTTGATATCAACCGTTCCGTACCCTGGTTCGAGAATATTCCCGTCATTGGCTGGCTTTTCCGCAGCAAATCTGACAACAGTAATGAGCGTACGATGTTCGTTCTGCTGACTGCGCATATCATCCGTCAGCTGTGAGATGGCAGGCGGGTGCGTAAGCCCCGCCTGTTATTTCACAGCGATAAGATGGTCTTCGAACTCACAGCACGTCTCCGGTATCTTGTCTCTGCACAGAAATGCGCAGGTAACATCGTGGCAGGACATGTAAACTTATCTGACTTTATGCTTATATTTTTCTCATGAAATATTCAGAGGAAAAGCCATGACTGATGATCGGATGCGAGAACTGCGCCTGAATGCTTTTCGCAAGGCGGGGCTTCCCTCAGACTTGAGGGTTTGGATCCGACCGGCACACCTCTCTATGAGTCGGTTAAGGCGCGTATTCTTTCTGGTGAGATGACTTACGATGAAGGGCGGGCTGAGATACTGAGACATTACCAGAAACAGTTGAACAGTAACTGACATTGGCATGCAATGTTTTTTGGGTTTCCTTATGGCGTTAACTTTTATCGGGTATGAGCTTTACGACATTTTCTAGGTATTCAAATACTTAGAGGATTTATGATGTCCGTAAAGAGCAGGGCGCGTGATCGGCTTCCGGGGGGGCGGCTTAAATCTTATCGCCGCGTTGGTTCACATTTTGCCAGCTGTGCCAGATGGTTTGATAAATCGCCATCCTGGTATCGTAACCTGATGATGACCCGGCCAGAACGCCGTGAAGTCAGGCGGCTTCTCAATCAGTTCTTGCGTGGCCGTGATGCTGACGGTATAGCATTTCCTGTCAGTAACAAGCCGTTTGCATGGTGGTGGTAAATTTTTTAGCCGCTAAAATTCCATGCTTACGGATTTATAGTAAACGCCGGCAAGCGAGATATTTTCGCTTGTCGGGGTTGACCAGGCCACTGCGAGATTAAGTTCAGCCCGTCATCGTCAATAGTGGCCTGGTAACAGGCTCAGCTATAAAACATAATACAAATGAGGGAAGAGAAAATGGCACGCCCGATAGAGAAGATTGAATATGATTTGGAACGAGCGCGACGTGAGCGTGATGCCTGGCAAAAGAATCGTGGCGGCAGCCATCAGTATCAGATGGCGAGTTTAGCTGTATCAGCGCTTGAAAAAGAGCTTTCAGAGGCTGTCAGCGACCAGAACAAGGATGACCATAAAACTCCGGATTCTGTCTGATTCTATCTTGGTGCGCATAATGTGATATGTCGTTATGTTGAAAAGGCCGCTGCGAAAATCTAATCCCGCAGCGGCCTCTTTAGCATAACGCTATTATGCGAACCAATTTTTTTGCTTTATTAACTTTTCAGATGCCAAACCTTCTTTTACGAATCCTTCTATTTTCAGCCAAGAATCAAAATCTTCTAAGTCTTTTGTAGCGTCAGAAATAAACTGGCTAAGTTTATTAACATCGGATAACTCTTTTATGATATAGGCTATTGAACCTTCTGGAGGGTTACTTTTTATATATGCCTCTACAATATCCCCTGTAACTTCATATCTTCCATTCTTTAGCTCTATCTTTGCATCCATAAACCCATTATTAAGCCTATCTATAATAATACGCGTATAATTGGCTTTCATATCCAATGTATCTGAGATTTTTTGCGGGAATTTATTAATGTAGAAGTTTCGCATCATGTCAAAAAGCTCTGAGATCTTTAAGTATTTGTTTCTCATACCAACTCCTTGTTAAAGGTCATAACTCATTGATTTTATGAAAGATGTATCATTTCGCAATAATCATCATCTAATTCTTTAATTTCTATTGGTTTTGGGTTTTCTTGTACGATACCATCGAATATTTTTATATTAGTCCATGAATACCAAGAGTCGGATTCTTTTCTTCCAGAATTTCTTGAATTGTCAATAACGAACAAAATTTTATCTTCGTTGTTAACTCTAGGGCTTATGTCCTTATATTGTCCATTTTCATTTATGACTGCATGAAATTCTGCTTCGATGAAGCTACTTTTCCTGTCTTCCCATATCATCCAGCCGTAAACCACAGATGCTTTATTATTTTTGGCATACTGTTCACAGTTATTGAAGCAATATCCCGCCCGTGAATAATCGACCTTGGTAAGTGGTAAATAAAAAGGGGAGTTATTAATCCCCAATGAATTTATTAGTTTTTTAACTGCGGAATTAATTTTCTTTGGGGTTTTAGGTTTTAATTTTAATTTAACTGACATGCTCACCCATCCTTTTCGTTCAAAATCTGCACAATCTAAAACGTGCAGTGTTGGTAATACTGCACGTTTGTCTCATTCCTGAGACTCAGTCTTTCTTCTTCCCGAAAAGCTCATCCCATTTTCTTGATGTTGTTGCTGTTTGCAAGGCATTCGAAACCCTCCCCAAGCAAAGGATGTCCTCATCATCAAGGGTGCGAAGGTTGTAGATGATGAAGTGAGCCGCCTGAGCCGCATCTTTACTTCTCGTCTCAAAGAAGCGTTTGCTGGAATCGTAGATATCGCTGCTACTGGAGCCAAAAATCAGTTCAAAGATGTCCGTCTGAGTGATTTCAGCAATTTTTTCCAGCTCACTGATTTTCGCATCCCTCTGCGCGTTTGCGATCCGTTTCAGAGTGCCAATGTTGATGCCAGACAGTTCTTCCATCCTTTCGTATGTGAACTTGCCCAAGATCGCTTTTTTTATCCTTTCGGCCCGCTGTAAATCTATGTCTTCTGCCATTTCTTCCGGGTAGCCATTGCTATTGAGGTTGTTGCTCATTCTATCTCCTACTTTTTGTACTCATTTCAAAAGAACAAATATGTCACTTATCCAGTACAAAATCACTTGAGAGGTAAGATCTTGGGTGGTACATTTGTGTGACTGAGTTGGTACTAATAAGTTCTTGACATACCTTCTAGTCACAATACTGTTCTCTGAGGCGATACATGATTGACTGGTTTACCGGGATCCTACCTTGCACACACCGACCATTACCGGCTGGTAGTGTCGTCAGCGTTGATGCTGACGGTGAAGTGGAGTGGGAAACAGTAAAACGGTTGACCGTTCGCGGTTCTTATGAATCCACAATGAAAGTAAGATCTGTTGGATCTGATGGCGAAGGCCGGGCAACACATCTCTATATTGACGGCAATCCATCAAAGTTTTTGCAAGGTCACTCTGTTATCGGTTCCGATGATTTGCAAGGCTTGGTGTTAACTGCTTATGCCAGAATACTTGCATTACTGCATATTCCTCATGATCTTCCATCCTATCGGCAGGTAATGGCAGGGCAATTTAAGATCTCGCGTATCGACATCAACTACATGTATTCATTGTCAACATTAGAAAATGTCCGCGCATGGTTATATGCCGCAGAATTTAAAGCGAAAACTCGCCACGGTCGCGCCTGTGGTAAAGGTGGCACTGTTTACTTAGGAAAAAACTCCCGTCGTTGGAGTTTGAAATTTTATTCAAAATATGATGAACACACATCTGGTAAAAAAGGGCACCAGATGGCAGACGAATTCGTTAAAGCTGGTTTACTGGACTGGTCAAAAGATAAATTACGCATTGAATTAACATTAAGAACAACTGAATTAATTGACTTGAATCTTACGCTTGGCAATAACTGGAACATTGAGACGCCCAATAAATTATTCTCTGACTATGTAGGGAGAATAGAAATGAATCAAAATACTATATTAACCGATGAAAAAATAATTAATCTCCCAAGAAAAATACAGTCTACATATTTGTTGTGGAAGCAGGGCGCTAACATGAAGGAGATGTTACCGAAACCTACATTCTACAGACACCGTAAAGAATTACTCTCTTTCGGGATAGATATTAACTTTTATTGCGAGTCACCGGACTCTAATAACATTGTTCCGTTGGTACGGACCCTTGAGGCCAAACCAGCAAATATCCCATCATGGGTTTATGAGAAAGGTTTGATTTTTGATTATAACCGTATTTCACATGCCGCAAACTGGCAATAAAGAGGAGTGATATGTCTAATTATGGTCTTTTCGTAAAAGGTAAAATGCTTGGTGCTCGCCAGCGTAATAAGCTGAATGGACAGGGATACTATAATGAAATAGGTATTGGACTGGAAATCCCTGATGGATTTGGCGGCACCAAGCAAGACCAGATCATCATTCGTGTATCACAAGCACTTGTGAATTCCGGTTTAATGAATCAGGCAAACAGTCTCATCGGGAAGTTGGTTCAGATCCCCGTATATGTCCGTGTCTGGTCAATGGAAGGCAGGGAAGGTGTAACTTATAACATTTCCTCAGACAGCGGAATTACTGAAATTAAAGGTTAAATAGCTTTTTCTTTTTATATCAGACAACTGTTTCAGGGCCTTCTATGGATTCTGAATTAATTCATGTTGTTATTGGCCTTGGCCTTGTTATTTGCTTTGGCCTCGGCGCGATAACTGCTGGAGTGTTCCGCTGATGGATTATGTTTCTTACTTCATCGGAGCTTATGTGCTCGGCTACTGCCTGTTTTCGGGCATTGCCTATTTTAAAAACTTCTCATCAAAAATTATTTAAGGACTTATTATGCTGCGTTTTTCAGTCTCTTCTTTCAAAGCTAAAGTTGCTACTGCTGCCGTTCTTCTGGCTACCTCTGCCGGTGCTATGGCCGCTGATGGCACAACTACAGATTATACATCTGCTGCATGGAACAGCCTCAAAACATCTGCATCTGACATGGTTGCTGAGGCATGGCCTATTATTACAGCTATTGTCGTTGCGGGCATTGCAATGCGCCTTTTCAAAAAGTTCGCATCCAAAATCTCTTAATTTCTTCTCTGCTTCTGTGGGCGCACTTTTGCGCCCTTTTTTGATCCTGCGGGGCACAATGAAATATTTCTATCCTGCCGTTGCTGCTTTGCTTCTTGCCGTTCCCTCTGCTTATGCGGCTGAGTGGGTTTCTGTCTATTCAGGAACAGGCACCGGTTCAGCAACCGCCAATTATGCAACTGAAATTGTTAACGGTAAGAACACTATTTATTACCAGGTGTCTGATTCCGCGCTCAGGAACGCCTGTCTCGAAGCCCGTGCATCTGGAAAAAAAACTTATGAGTCTGTACTTCCAAGTTTTAAGCCTATTTATCCAGATGATGAATGGCAGATTACGCAGGGCAGCGATCTTATTACTGACAACCTCGGTAAATCCGCCAAAATGTACAGCGCGACCTGTACCGTTTCTTTCAGTATTGAGCATCGCGCTGTCACCAAAGATCCTTCGTCTGAAGAAAAGACTCCTGAGCAAATCTGCAAAGCTAAACCGTCCATTCAGAATACCTTTAATAACGTGTCTGAAGGGTTTATCTACTATCAGGGCTGCGAATATGAGGCGACAGGCGTCATTGTCTGCCGTAATGATAAAACCGTTTGCTCTGCAACATGGAAGCCAACAGGTACTGTCGCTCATGAATCAGATACCGAATCGACTCCGCAGGAACATTCAGGCGACACCGGGTCCGGCAGTGACTCAGGCTCCGGCAATACAGGCGAGGGCGGTTCTGGCTCCGGTTCCGGCGGTTCTACTGGCGGATCTGGCACCGTAATTTCTAAGTCCGACATGACCTCAGCCGTTAATGACGGCGTTCGTTCAGCAGCTCCAGTTGTGGCTGATTCCGTCAGGCACAGTCTGACCGAAAACGACACATCCGCAGATGACAAGTCAGATGCCGACTCAAAGACTCAAACCAATATTTCCCGGCTTGAAGACAACCTTAACAACGCAGCCCGTGGTGCCGGTCGCTTTGCCGATCCTGACGGCGGCGGCAAGGCTTTCGGCAATGGTGCCTCTGAAATGGATAACGCAGCTGCTGTTGCAGACAGTCAGCTCAGCATTTCAAAAGACGGTCACGGCGCGTCATGGGAGAGCTTCCTTAACGAGGGTGCGTTACGTCCTCCTTTCCCTACAGGCAACGGCTGCTCACCGTTTGTCATGTTCCCCGGCAATGTTTACCAGATGCAGATTGACTGCGACAAGCTCACCGATATCAAGTCCGTCCTTGCCTGGGCGATGTACTGCCTCACTTTCTGGTTCGCCTTCACTGAGATCACAACGCTTTTACGGGGGAATAAATAATGCCTGCTTTACTCGGTATTCCTGCGCTGCTTCGCTTTCTGATTGGCCTCGTGCCGCTTTGCATTGGCTACGTTGCCAGCTTCCTTGCCCGCCTTGCAACGCGTACCGGTCTCCTTGCAGTGACACTTATCGGTGCGCTGATCACGTTCATTTCTATGGTTGTTCAGTGGCTTGGAGAGGTTGCGTATTCTTATGTTCCGACTGACTACAGCCATTTTCTATCCTCTGTTATGCCTGATGGTACGACGCACTGCATCACCGTAATTATGTCCGTGAAAATCGCCGTCCTGACCTTCGATCTTAAAGACCGGTTTATTTCCATGTCGGATAAGGTGATCTGATGGCCGTTCACGTTGTTACCGGCAAACTGGGTTCAGGTAAAACGCTTGTCAGCGTCAGCCGCATTCAGGATTACCTTTTGAGAGGCCGTCTTGTCGCGACGAACCTTAACCTCAAGCTTCATCATATGCCCCGCGTCGGACGTTTCGCCCGTAAAACACATGTTATCCGCATTCCGGACAAGCCAACGCTTGAAGACTTTCATGCTATTGGCCGCGGAACCACTTCCTATAACGAAGCTGATAACGGGCTTCTTGTGCTCGATGAATGCGGAACCTGGTTTAACTCGCGTAACTGGGCTGATAAATCGAGACAACCGGTTATCGACTGGTGTCTTCACGCACGTAAACTCGGCTGGGACATTATCTTTATTATTCAGGACATTTCGCTCATGGATAAGCAGGCAAGGGAAGCACTTGCTGAACATGTCGTTTACTGCAGAAGAATGGATAAGCTCAATATCCCTGTTCTTGGCACTCTGATGTCACTGCTTGCAAATTCGCGTATTCCTCTTCCTAAGGTCCATTTCGGTATCGTTAAGTATGGCGATAATCCGCAGTCGATAACCGTCGATAAATGGGTTTACACCGGAACAGACCTTTACGCAGCCTATGACACAAAGCAGATATTCACTGCAAATTATGAACATGCCGCATACTGCTTAATTCCCCCGTATTTAACGCACGGTCAGTTTTCAATACCGCAGGATTTTAATTACTATATGAGAATGACGAGAATATTTTTTAAAAGGACAAGCCGCATCTGGCTTATGATTTCATTTCTGGTGTTAGGTGCAGGGATTGGAATGATTTATAAAGCCAGACAATATGACCACGAAAAAGAATTAGCGGAACAGCAGCTAAAGATACAGTCTGCAAGTAAAAAGACTGATATTGCCGATACGCTTCCCCGGCTCTCTATAGACTCTTTCTCCCAGCTCGGATATGACGTTACAGTCAGTTTCAGGGACGCCAAATCAAAAATTTATACCTCTTACGACCTCATAAGCGCAGGCTACAAGATAGATGTGAAAGATGCCTGTCATGTATCTGTTTCCAGAGATTCTTATTTTCAAAACGTAAACTGCGAAGGCTGAAAAATGAATAATCAAATCCGCGACTTTAAATTATTTATTTCGTTGTGCTTAGCTATGCTCTTAATTATTGCATTTAACGTATCTGCTGAGCCTGTCAGCCTGAATAACACGCCTGTACGCGCATTTGTTCAGTGGTATTCGCAGAAAGCCAATAAATCCGTCGTCGTTAATCCTGATGTTAAAGGCAATATTACGGTATTTAATGCTGACGTTAATCAGGCAAATATTGATGATTTCTTTAAGTCGGTGCTTAACTCGAATGGCTTCGTACTGTCAGCAGGCAATCCTGCAGTTGTCACTACTCCGACAAACTTCCGTCGCAGATTGATAATAATGATGATTACGAGGATCCGGCAGCTTATGATCCGGTTAGTTCTGCTCCCGCAACGGCTGAACAGACTCCTGCTGTTCCTGTCGATTTGACCGTCCGTAATTTCAAACTTACGCGCGTCCGTTCGTCGGATGTTATGCCGCTGGTTAAGATTTTCATTGACTCCAACGGCGGAGGTAATGTGGTTGATTACTCCGGTAATAACAGCCTGGTTGTTTCTGCGTCAGCCTCTATCATGGGTGCGATGACTGACTTTGTTCACTCGATCGATGTGGCACGCGATCAGGTTCTGATTCAGTCACTGATGTTTGAAACTACGCTGACTAACGGCATTGACCTTTCGTTTGCTGCAGGTTCTGCATCCGGCGGGAAGGTGGCGGGGGGCTTTAATACGTCTTCACTCCGTAGTGCATTATCGACTGCCGGAGGCTCATTCGGCATCTTTAACGGCAATATTCTGGCATTATCCCTTCAGGCCGTGAAGAACGATTCGAGTTCCAGGGTGCTTTCAACGCCGCGCATTCTCACTCAGTCCGGGCAGACTGGTTTCATTTCTGTCGGGCAGAACGTCCCGTTTGTGACAGGTAAAGTTACTGGCGAAGCCGCTAACGTGAATAATCCGTTTCAGACGATTGAACGCCGCGATGTCGGCGTGTCACTTAAAGTTACGCCCGTTGTTATGGGCAATGGCCAGCTCGCACTTACCATTGATACGAGGGCAGATTCGCTCAGCAACGATACCGCAGCCAGCGACATCATCACGAATCAGCGTCAGATACAAACTACCGTTCAGATAAAGGATGGCCAGACCCTTTTACTTGGCGGCCTGACTGACTCCAGTACTGTTGATATCAACCGTTCCGTACCCTGGTTCGAGAATATTCCCGTCATTGGCTGGCTTTTCCGCAGCAAATCTGACAACAGTAATGAGCGTACGATGTTCGTTCTGCTGACTGCGCATATCATCCGTCAGCTGTGAGATGGCAGGCGGGTGCGTAAGCCCCGCCTGTTATTTCACAGCGATAAGATGGTCTTCGAACTCACAGCACGTCTCCGGTATCTTGTCTCTGCACAGAAATGCGCAGGTAACATCGTGGCAGGACATGTAAACTTATCTGACTTTATGCTTATATTTTTCTCATGAAATATTCAGAGGAAAAGCCATGACTGATGATCGGATGCGAGAACTGCGCCTGAATGCTTTTCGCAAGGCGGAGGCTTCCCTCAGACTTGAGGGTTTGGATCCGACCGGCACACCTCTCTATGAGTCGGTTAAGGCGCGTATTCTTTCTGGTGAGATGACTTACGATGAAGGGCGGGCTGAGATACTGAGACATTACCAGAAACAGTTGAACAGTAACTGACATTGGCATGCAATGTTTTTTGGGTTTCCTTATGGCGTTAACTTTTATCGGGTATGAGCTTTACGACATTTTCTAGGTATTCAAATACTTAGAGGATTTATGATGTCCGTAAAGAGCAGGGCGCGTGATCGGCTTCCGGGGGGGCGGCTTAAATCTTATCGCCGCGTTGGTTCACATTTTGCCAGCTGTGCCAGATGGTTTGATAAATCGCCATCCTGGTATCGTAACCTGATGATGACCCGGCCAGAACGCCGTGAAGTCAGGCGGCTTCTCAATCAGTTCTTGCGTGGCCGTGATGCTGACGGTATAGCATTTCCTGTCAGTAACAAGCCGTTTGCATGGTGGTGGTAAAGTTTTTAGCCGCTAAAATTCCATGCTTACGGATTTATAGTAAACGCCGGCAAGCGAGATATTTTCGCTTGTCGGGGTTGACCAGGCCACTGCGAGATTAAGTTCAGCCCGTCATCGTCAATAGTGGCCTGGTAACAGGCTCAGCTATAAAACATAATACAAATGAGGGAAGAGAAAATGGCACGCCCGATAGAGAAGATTGAATATGATTTGGAACGAGCGCGACGTGAGCGTGATGCCTGGCAAAAGAATCGTGGCGGCAGCCATCAGTATCAGATGGCGAGTTTAGCTGTATCAGCGCTTGAAAAAGAGCTTTCAGAGGCTGTCAGCGACCAGAACAAGGATGACCATAAAACTCCGGATTCTGTCTGATTCTATCTTGGTGCGCATAATGTATATTATGTTAAATAGCATGAAGTAATGAACGGCACCGTTATTAGGCATTGATTCTCCCTCAATCAGCCCGTTATCGGGTTTGCCTCTCCTGCCGTTCTTGCCTTTCTATGTTCGGTACACGTTCTGCATGGCAATCTCTATGCACAATGGATTCTGGTCTTACTGTGACCGGCGGCGTCCCTTCCGCCTGGATCGCAATCAACATATCAATGCCCGCGTTAGGATGCAGAACGCAATACCCATTCAATCGTATCTTTAAGCGGCCCGGTAATTTGCCCCTGATCAAACCGTTGATAAGCATCATTCAGGAGATTGATATTGATATCCCAATTAATTCCAATCGTCTGATTAACACCAGGGCCAACACTCAGGTTTGTTTTCCCATTTGAAAATATATGAATATGGGGATATTTTGTCGCATCAGGAGGATTTCCGATAAAAGTCCCCTTATCGTTATCCGCTTTAACACAGCCATTTTGTTTTGCCGCCTTTGCAAAATCAGCAGTGCTTATATCCTCATCGGGTTTGCACATAATTCACCTTTACGATTTAAAAATGAAGATGCCCGAAGACAGAATATTACTGTTATCACTTCTGCCTTTCGGACATGGATTAACAGCAAGACGCATAAAAAATACTGCCTCTATTTAACAACTCGGATTAACAGTCCATGTTCCATCGATGTTATAAGAGACATCAAAGGTGGTTTCACCCCCTGTGGCATCACATAACGCCGCGGTCAATGATGAACTGGTGAAATTCATCACGGTCCCGGCCTGATATGACCCGGTTTGAATGTAATATTTAAGGATCGGCTGACAGTCCAGATTCTGGTTGGGAAGCACAGTGGTAAAGTTAGATAACACCACCGAACCATCCGCCAGCTGTACCGCCGATCCCGCGTTGATATTGGTTAGATTCGGGTTAAATACCGGCGAAACAATGCGGAATGACCCTGCCTGCGCAGTGGTGTCAGCCACCGGAGCGCTGAGTCCAAATGGGCTCAACGAAAGCGTTGTTGAGTTATTTTGCGCATTGCTGGTTGTCGCTGGTGTCAGATCGACTGCACGAATAGCAGATAAAAATCCAGATTGTTGCCCTACCACCGGCGGGGTATTACTTTGCTGAGCGCCAGCATAAAACTGCATATTAATCAGAAAAGTATAAGTACTACTGCTGGAAGAATAAGGTGCCAGAGAAATATTCTGGATACTATTTGAATACACATGACTTCCGCCGATATATACAGCGGGCTCCTGGAAAAAGAAAAAATCCAGCAGGGTGTTACTCTGATTTGTCAGATTAAATCTAATTAAAGTACTCATGATGTAATTCCTTATTGCTTAGGTAGTGTAATTTACAAATATCTTGAATATTATATATAAAATATATTTTATTTTTTTTATTCCATAGGCTTACCCCCTTATTATGAAAAGGATATATCTTTGCTAAGTTAAAAATAAAATACGAGCGGCTATTTTGCAGTCAATTTAAATTAATAGTCACATTAGAATACAACACAAACTAATTTCCAGATCGTTACGATCAATTGTGCTAATGGGTAATGTATACCCACACCGAGACAGGCCTCCCCTGCCCCGCATGTAAGACCGGAACTTCACAGATTTTATGAAGATAAGAGATTTTGCTCTGGCAGAATAAAATCCAGAACCGATGTGGAGGGTACCACTTGTTATGGATCCCAAGGATCCATTAAATATTTATGACATGCGTAGTGTCACCGTCAAAAAAGCGCACTACGTTATCGAACGCAGCCCTGAAATAGAGTGCGTAACTCTCCTTTTCCACATAGCCTAAATGCGGTGTGCACAACACGTTGGGCAGCTTTAAAAAAGGGTTATTGGGATCGTAAATGGGTTCATGCTCATAGACATCGAGGGCCGCGAAGCCGGGTCGCCCTTGAATCAACGCATCATAAAGCGCACCTTCGCGGACAAGTTCAGCACGGCTGGTATTCACAAATAAGGCATCAGTTTTCATCAATGACAAATCCGCCGGGGTAATGTTGCCCTCGGTCTCCGCCACCAACCGCTGATGAACAGTTAGCACATCGCAGGAAGCAAAAAATTGCTCCCGGCTAACGGGTACGTGTAATCCGGCAGATCGGGCCTCTTCCTGCGCGCGTTTGCTCCCCCACACCTGGACGTTCATACCAAATGCCGTTGCATAGGTAGCAACACGTTTGCCAATTTTTCCGTAGCCCAGAATACCCAGCGTCTGGTTATTCACCGCACTGCCAATATCTGTTTGCCAGCGACCGGCTGCCATGGCGTTTACGGATGGGATTAATTTTCTTCGCGATGCCATGATCAACAACCAGGTCAATTCTGCCGGTGCAATCGGTGACCCCGAGCCCTCAACAATCGCAATCCCCGCTTGTGTGCAGGCGGTAATATCAACATTCCGCGCCAGCTTACCAGTCTGGCTGATCACTTTGAGGTTAGGTGCACGACGCAGAAATGCCGCATCAACCACGGTTCTTTCACGGATCAGGATTAATGCTTCGGCATCCGCTAATTGCTTCTCCGTTTGCGGATCTTTACTCATGTCACCCAACGCAACGCAGTGAAACCGCGCATTCTGGTGTAAAAAATCGAGATGCGCGGTTGCAAATTGATAGTCATCGGGTATTAAAATAGTAATAGCCATCGGGTAAAGATTCTCCTTAAATGTAGGGATAATCAATGTCATCAATTATCGTGCGACAAATAAGGATTTAATTCAATACAAATTAACCAAATACCTCACCTTACCTGCAGTAATAACGCAGAAAGGTGAGGTTAAAAATATGACTTATCGTGCATGAGCTTATTTATTTAACCCCAGAATGGCTATGGTGTTGGTGCATATACTGTTTTCACGTCATGACCATAATCATACTGCTGAAGTGGCGTCCAACCATCAGGCTGAAGATGATAGTCTCCTACGATGACCACGAAATATGTTTGAGATTTCGTCTCCGAAAAACTATTCACAAAGAAGTTAATATTCTCTGCTTGCCCGTCCTGTCTTTTCTTCGAGGTTGGCCCGCCCGCAGCATCAAAACCGTATGCCTTGTAACTGTCATGCCATACGGCATTGAGCGTTGTTGCATCTTTACCGTCGGGTTTATCTTCGAGGATAGTATCCAAATCCTCCGCAGTTATCCCATTTTTAGCGTCAAATGGCACCTCCAGCAGCAGGACAAATGGCGCTTTACCTATGCTTTTCGAAACCGATTCCCAGCCGGTGGTTATCCATCCATCGGTATCATGATCATCGCCTATAAAAAATATTGTCTTTCCCATTATCTTTTCCTTATTTACCTATTACCGACGAGACCTTTAATTTCTCAATAAAGGTCATTTATTTCAGATTGCTTTCTGAAATTCTCAAGTAAAAATTGCTGTCACGACCTGGGAAAATTGCAGAAAAATAATATTCTCCTGAATTAACACACAGGATACGGATAAAGACTTTTGGCAGGTCGAGTATAACACTCATGATAAAAATTAGACTGCCAACTTAAAAATCTCAATTTCATTGCTGATCTTTTTTGTAAAGATCAATTAATCCACGGGCATAGGAAATAATGGAATTATTATTCTTGCTACAGAATATATCAGGAATAAACGGCATAAAAAAAGCCGACAACATCGCTATTGTCGGCTTTGATCATTTACTGGAGCGATCAGGCGTGCAATTGCATCCCGCACGCGGTCACACTTGCCAGCAGAACTTTTACGTCTTCCAGGCATACCGTCGGGTTCAGCAAGGTCAGTTTCAGGCAAGTGACGCCATCCGCTTCCGTGACACCCACGTTTGCACTGCCTGACGCCAGCAGCGCATCACCGATACGTTGATTCAGTAACGCAACAGCAGAAATATCGAGGTTTTCCGGGCGGAAACGGAACAGAACACTGGCCAGTTGCGGCTGCATAACCAGTTCCAGCAGCGGCTGTTCAGCCACGAACTGCGCAACCTGCTGCGCCAGCGTCACACCGTTATCAATGATTTCGGCATACTGCTTTTTACCCAGTGCTTCGAGACCCATCCACAATTTCAGGGCATCAAAACGACGCGTTGTTTGCAGTGACTTCGACACCAGGTTCGGTACGCCGTGCTCTTCGTCAAAGTCAGAGTTCAGGTACGCGGCCTGGTAGCGCATCAGTTGGTAATGACGGGCATCTTTCAGCAAGAAAGCGCCACAGCTGATGGTCTGGAAGAACTGTTTGTGGAAGTCCAGGGTGACGGAATCCGCTAACTCAAGACCATTCAGGAAGTGACGATACTTCTCAGAGAGCAGTAACGCCCCACCCCATGCTGCATCAACATGCATCCAGATCTGGTGTTCGGCCGCCAGTGCAGCGATCTGCGCTAATGGGTCGATCGCACCTGCGTCTGTGGTCCCGGCGGTAGCAACAATTGCCATCACCTGCTCACCGTTGGCTTTCGCCTCCGCCAGTTTCGCCGCCAGATCGTTAACATCCATGCGCGAGAATGCATCGGTTTTCACCAGCGTAACGGACTGATAACCCAGCCCCATCAGCGCCATGTTCTTCTGCACCGAGAAGTGCGCATGTTCAGAACAGAGTACTTTGATTTTGCTGAGATTACCGGTCAGACCGTTCTGCTGAACCGAGTGCCCCTGGCGTGCAAAGAACGCATCGCGCGCCAGCATCAGCCCCATCAGGTTGCTCTGCGTACCACCGCTGGTGAAGACCCCGGCATCGCCCGCCTGATATCCGACCTGCTCACGCAGCCATTCAATCAGTTTGATCTCAATGATCGTAGCTGAAGGACTTTGATCCCATGAATCCATGCTCTGGTTGGTGGCGTTGATCAACACTTCCGCCGCCTGGCTGATCACCAGGCTCGGACAGTGCAGGTGCGCCACGCATTGCGGATGGTGAACAGACAGGCTGTCTTTGAGGAAATACTCAACGGCGCGCTCAATGGCGGCCTGGTTACCCAGGCCCTCAGAGGTAAACGCTAAATTGATACGCTCACGCAGTTGTTCAACGCTCTTGCCCTGATACATCTCAGGTTGTTGCAACCACTGAACCACCGCTTTGGTGCTTTGCTCAATGGCGTCCTGATAGGCGGCAATACTCTGCGCAGAACCGGACAGAATCGGATTTAAATCAGACATGCACTCTCCGATTAAACAGGCTTAACGCCAGCGCCCAGCAGTGCGCTTTCAAATTTATCGAGGAACACTTCCAGCTCTGCATTGGTGATCAGCAGGGATGGCAGCAGACGCAGTACGCAACCGTTACGGCCACCGCGTTCCAGAATCAGGCCCGCTTCGAAGCATTTTTTCTGCAACAGTGCAGAAAGTTCGCCATCAGCCGGGTAGCAACCCAAGTGATCCTTCGCTTCGTTCGGTTTAACGATCTCAATACCAATCATTAAACCCAGACCGCGCACGTGACCAATCACCGGGAAACGTTTTTGCAGTTCCGCCAGTTTGCCTTTCAGCCACTCGCCCTGAATGGCGACTTTATCGGCAATACGCTCTTCTTTCAGGATTTTCAGCGTGGTCAGACCGGTAGCCATCGCCAGCTGGTTGCCACGGAACGTACCGGTGTGGTGACCCGGGGCCCAGGCATCGAACTGTTTTTTGATACCGAGGACAGCCAGCGGTAAACCACCACCAACGGCTTTGGACATCACGATGATGTCCGGCTCAATGCCTGCGTGCTCAAAGGCAAACAGTTTACCGGTACGCGCGAAACCAGCCTGCACTTCGTCGAGGATCAGCATAATGCCGTGCTCTTGCGTCACCTTACGGATACGCTGCAGCCACTCAGCCGGTGCCGGGTTCACACCGCCTTCGCCCTGCACTGCTTCGAGGATCACTGCCGCCGGTTTGCGTACACCGCTTTCAACGTCGTTGATCAGGTTTTCGAAGTAGTAAGTTAATGCTTTAACGCCAGCTTCGCCGCCAATGCCCAGCGGGCAACGGTACTGATGCGGATAAGGCATAAACTGCACTTCCGGCATCATGCCGTTTACTGCTTCTTTCGGCGACAGGTTGCCGGTAACGGAAAGCGCGCCGTGCGTCATCCCGTGATAGCCGCCAGAGAAGCTGATCACGCCAGAACGGCCTGTCACTTTCTTCGCCAGCTTCAGCGCTGCTTCAACAGCGTCCGCACCGGACGGACCGGTAAACTGCAGGCAGTACTCTTTGCCCTGACCCGGCAACAAGGACAGCAGATAAGAGGAGAACTCATCTTTCAGTGGGGTAGTCAGATCGAGCGTATGTAACGGTAAGCCACTGGTAATGACACTTTGAATGCTTTGAAGCACCTCAGGATGATTATGACCAAGCGCCAGAGTCCCTGCGCCCGCCAGGCAGTCAAGATACTGCTTATTCTCAACATCGGTGATCCAGACGCCCTGCGCTTTGGCTATAGCCAGCGGCAGCTTGCGTGGATAGCTCCTGACGTTAGATTCAAACTCAGCTTGTCTTGCTAAAAAGGTTTCATTGCTCTGCGGTAATGAATTAGCACTCAAAGTATCAATACGGACTTTATCCGTCATCATATCACTCCTACAACCGGGAGTATGTTTAACACCGGGTTGAATAAAAGGTTTAAGGGGGGCCTACAAAAAACGCGGCTAATATATGTTGTTTTAGCAGCGGACTCAATATTTTATTTTTATAAAATCCTTCACAAAATTTGCGTTTAAAATCAACAAATAACAACAATAACGATCACCTGAAATATTTTTTTTCATTGGTTACAGGCAAATCGTAAGGAAAATATCGATTCAGCGGGTTAAATCACTTACTATGCCCCGCGGTAAATTCTCCGCACGGTGAAACAAAAGGAAACAAACAATTTAAGTTAAGCCACTCATACGCATCATCCCGGTAACTTGTCACAGGCCAGACAGGTTATTGACAACAGGAGCCAGGCTCCTGGGTTGTAATCAGAAATGTTCGCGGGCGGACATTTCATAAGGCGTAAGTTGCTGTATCAATGGGGTTTCCCATCCAAACAGTCAACTACCCTTATGCCGAAATGAAAATTTTCATGCCATTAATTGATGGCGCCCTGATATGAGATTGTTATGACACGCATTTATCCACACATCGTCGTTGCCAAATTTGGCGGCACCAGCGTAGCCGACTTTGACGCGATGAACCGCAGTGCCGCCATTATTCTTGCCGATCACCATGTCCGTCTGGTTGTGTTATCTGCTTCTGCAGGTGTGACCAACCTGTTAGTCGAGCTTGCCGCAGGCCTCGAAAGCCGCGACCGCCAGGATAAAATTGACACCCTGCGCGCTATCCAGCACAACATTATTTCTCGCCTGAAACAGCCTGAGGCTATCGGCCAGGAAATCGATCACCTCCTTGAGAACATTAGCCGCCTTGCGGAAACGGCCGCGAGCGCGCCGTCCGCTGCACTCAGTGATGCGCTGGTGAGCCATGGGGAGCTGATGTCTTCTCTGCTGTTTGTTGAGGTCCTGCGTGAACGCGGTGTTGAAACAGAGTGGTTCGACGCACGCAAAGTCATCCGCACCAACGATCATTTCGGCTGCGCCGAACCGGTGATTAGTGCTATTGCGGAACTGGCAGAGAAGCAGTTGCGCCCGCGCCTTGAACAGGCATTAATCATCACTCAAGGGTTTATTGGCAGTGATGCGGCAGGACACACGACGACACTGGGCCGTGGCGGCAGCGATTACACCGCATCGTTACTTGGTGAAGCCTTGCAGGCGAACCGTGTGGATATTTGGACCGACGTTGCTGGGATCTATACCACCGACCCGAGGATTGTTCCTCAGGCGCAGCGTATCGATGAAATTTCATTTTCCGAAGCCAGCGAAATGGCGACATTTGGCGCCAAAGTTCTGCACCCGGCAACCTTACTGCCGGCAATGCGTAAAAACATCCCGGTGTTTGTCGGCTCCAGCAAAGACCCATCCGCAGGAGGAACCCGCGTCTGCTGCAATGCTGAGAATCCGCCGCATTATCGTGCCCTTGCCGTTCGCCGCAAGCAGACACTGTTGAAATTACACAGCGTAAATGCACAACCTGCCCACGCTTTTTTGGCCGACATGTTTGCGATTTTATCGCGCCATCATGTGGCGATGGATTTAGTGACCACGTCCGAGACGAGTATCGCGCTGATCCTGAACGCAACCGGCGCCACATCCGGCGAAGCAGACACGCTAACCACCTCGTTGCTGACTGAACTGTCATCCCATTGCCGCGTCGAAGTGGAAGCCGACCTGGCATTAGTCACCCTGATTGGCAACGCGCTCTCGCGCGCCGCAGGGATCTGTCAGCAGGTCTTCGCCGGCATGGAAAACCACCCGGTGCGGATGATTTGTCATGGCGCGTCCAGCCACAATCTCTGTTTCCTGCTTCCGGCAGACTCCGCAGACAGTGCGATAAAGACGCTGCACCGCAGTCTGTTTGAATAACACCCCACGGCAACGGGCGGGTTGATTAACCGCCCGTTGCCGGGCCTTCTGCTTTCTTGTAACCTTCCGGCGATAATCACAATCTGACATGACCGGACTCCACATGGCAGCTCACGCTTCAAAAGATCCTTTGCATGGCGTTACGCTTGAAATGCAAGTCAATGCGCTGGTGGCCCGTTTCGGCTGGCTCGCCTTGAGTAAACGGATCAATATCAATTGCTTTAAGAACGAACCCAGCGTTAAATCCAGTTTGAAGTTTTTGCGTCGGACTCCCTGGGCACGCGCCGAAGTTGAAGCGCTGTATCTTGAATCCCTGGAAGATATCGTCCCTGAAAAAGCGGATGAGCCCACCTTTAATCCGTGGGCCAACAGTCGCATAAAGAAGAGTTAATACTCAGATGTTGCTACAAAAATCAGGCGTACTGATTGCCACCGCGCTGTTACTGGCCAGTTGCGCTTCCCGTCCTCCCAAGTCGCTCATTACCCCGCTTCCTCCGGTGGCAAAACAACCGCTACCGACCCAAACGAAAAAAAGCCACGAAACGGTACGCGGCGTCTGGTTGACGACCGTGTCGCGTCTCGACTGGCCACCATTAACCTCGGTTAATGGCAGCAGCGCTTCCGTGCGCATCCGCCAGCAGCAGGACGCCCTGCGACAGAAGCTGGACAAACTGAAAGCGCTTGGCATCAACACGGTGTTCTTCCAGGTCAAACCGGATGGTACTGCCTTGTGGCCCTCAAAAATCTTGCCCTGGTCAGATATGCTGACCGGCAGTATTGGCGCAGACCCCGGTTACGATCCACTGCAATTCATGCTGGACGAAGCCCACAAACGCGGCATGAAAGTGCATGCGTGGTTTAACCCTTATCGTGTGTCGGTGAACACCAAACCAGGCACCATCGCCGAACTCAACCGCACATTGCCGCTGCACCCCGCCAGCGTTTTTGTTTTGCACCGTGACTGGATCCGCACGGCGGGCGATCGCTTAGTACTCGATCCTGGCATACCGGAGGCGCGAGATTGGATCACCAGTATCGTGGCCGAAGTGGTGTCGCATTATCCGGTAGACGGTGTGCAGTTCGATGACTATTTCTATACAGAAACCCCGGGATCTCCCCTGAATGACAATGACACCTTCAGGAAATATGGTCAGGGGTTTGCCTCAAAAGCGGACTGGCGACGGAACAATACGCAGCAGTTAATTGAGCAGGTTTCGCGCACCATCAAACAACTAAACCCCAATGTCGAATTTGGTGTGAGTCCTGCTGGCGTATGGCGCAACCGCTCGTTCGACCCGGCCGGTTCAGATACACGAGGCGCCGCCGCGTACGACGAATCGTTTGCCGATACGCGCCGCTGGGTGCAACTGGGCCTGCTGGATTATATTGCTCCACAGTTGTACTGGCCTTTCTCGCGTGATGCCGCCCGTTATGACGTGCTGGCAAAATGGTGGGCAGAGGTGGTGAAACCGACCAACACGCGTCTTTATATCGGCGTGGCGCTGTATAAAGTCGGCGAACCATCGGCAAAAGAGCCTGACTGGACGGTACAAGGTGGCGTGCCGGAGCTGAAAAAACAGCTCGATTTGAACGAAACCGTGCCGCAAATTAACGGCACGATCCTGTTCCGGGAAGATTTTCTTAATCAGCCGCAAACCCAGCAAGCCGTCAATTACATCAAAAGCCGCTGGGGGGGTTAAGGCGTTAATTAGATTAGCTTTCCATCAGTTCATCATAGAGATTACGTAGCCGTGTTCGCAAATAGAGCACGGCTTTATGCTTGCGGGATAACAGTGTCTGGACGCTAACACCGGTCTCTTCTGCCAGCGCTTTATAGCTGTAGCCCTGCAATTCCGTTTGTTCAAAGACATCCCGCTGTTCCGGTGTTAACTCTCCCAACGCTGTGTTCAACTCTGCCCATAACACGGTTTTGAGGTACTCCTCTTCCGGCGTTTGCGCCACGCCAAACAGGGTTTCCGCAATTTCATCTTCCGGAAAATCGTTCTCCTCGTCGTCACTCAAAAAACCGGATAACGGAAGCTCACGTTTTTTCCGCGCGCGATCGGTCATCTCGTTGCGCGCTGCACGGAACAGCCAGGCGGCAACGTTCTCCACCGGCTGTTCAACGTTGATTAATTGCAGGGTAATTTCCTGCAAAATATCTTCAGCATCATCACGCCCGGAGGTCCGTCCGCGGATGAACGCGCTCAGCCGCGCACGGCAGGCACTGAGCGCCGACATCAGCAACGACTCCCTCGCTATGCCGCTTTTCATCAGGTTCACTCAGCATCCGGCGTGTTGGGATTGGCGGTTTGGGGTTTTTCAGCCTCCTCTTCACGCCCGCGCCAGCCACAGTGACCACGATGACCATGACGGCCAAATCCTTCATGACGGGCACGAATAAATTCTTCACGTTGTTCCGGCGTCATTTGCATCCAGCGTTCATGCATGCGACGGTGCCGGCCAAACATTCCCGGACGGAAACCCAGACCACCAAACAGAATGCGGCACAGCACCAGTAACCCGAGCGCCTGCCAGAAGCCTATCGTTTTCACGCCGACAATCGCCGGAAGAACGGCATTCCAGAGCGACATCACCACCAGGCCGAGAACGACCAGCAACACGACGCCAATCACCAGTGGTTTCGCAAATCGGTGACCGCCAAACCGGCGACCGCAATGATGCCCATGCATACCAAACTCTCTCATTGTGTGTTTACCTCATAACAGTAGCGAAAAATGACTTGTGATGAAGTAGACGAATGAGCCACGAAAATATTGCCGAAAAAAATAAAAAACATTCATGAAACGCTTCCCGTCCCTCCCAAATATTTATCCAACAGGTCTGCGGAAAAAGCGCTCAGGGTGAGGATATCCATGCAGCGTTCGGCAAACGCTTCCGCACTGTTGATCTCATCACTACATAACGCTCTGAACTGTTCCAGGGTGACATAGAGTCCGCTCTGATACTCAGGATATTCATCCAGAAATACCCGCTCATCAAAAACGCCATTAACGAAATCCGCGACGTTGTTAATCAGATCCGTAAACAGATCGGCTTCGCGCCGGGTTCTCTTCGTTTTCACACTTTTGTACAGCCCCAATAATCGATTCCAGAAATCATGGTTGCGACTGCTCTGGTTGATGATTTTGGTCCGTTCCGCAGGGGATAAATCGGCAGGAACATATGTTCTGAAGCGGTTAAAAACAGACGGGTTATTGTGTATTCTGGCACTGAAACGAAGCGGATATGCCACCACTTTTTTATCCAACAAATAGGCCAGTGCTTTGCCTGTGGGGACAAGACCAAATGCGCCATAGCAGGATTCCAGCTTAATTTCTCGTATGCTGCCCAGATTCAGCGGCGGGGTTTCCCGCAGCGCCAATCCTTTGATCACCTCCGACAGTTCGTACGCATCCATATAGTTAACGTTAGACGCTGCGCCATGAAGCCTCACCGTTAATATCGGACCGTCAGCAAAGAAGCGGGCATCCCGCCCCAGCAATGATGTCAGGCGCAGGTTAGTTAATGAGATGTCGCCTGCCTGCACGCCATATTTGCTGAAAAGCTCTTCCGGAAACTGACTCGCTTTCACCACCGCATTGTTACTGGTCAGCCGCGGATCCAAACGGGCGGGATTCACCATCATGAACTCCCCCTCTCCCAGGCTGTACATCAGGTGATGTGCGGAGAAAGAGTCAGCGCCAGAATCACCGAATATCACCAGCTTACCTTTTGGCAGGGCCCCCAGTGCCGTACTGTTGGGCACCTTTTGAGGCGTAACGAAAAATTGTTTTACCGAACGGTTGATCTCAGTACCCGCCTGCTGAGTCCCGGACTTAAACAGAGGCGTTAATATGGCTTGCAACGCCAGCGCCTGCTCTGGTGCCAGTTCACCTGACTGTCGTAAAAGGTCAGTAGATTTGGTGAGCACCGCCTGGGCATCAGCAACCGTCTCTGTTGCCTGCTCTGCCAGCGTTTTCAGCGTTAGGCTTTCTTCTCTAATAATCTCTTTCGGTTCCGCCGCAATAAGGTGTATATCACGAGTGTCACCGCCCCGGCGTCGAAAGGTGGTCCCAGTAAATTCACCCAACTGTTCGGCGGTGATGATCTGCTTACCCTCTCCTAACGCAGGATCAAGCACATTATTCTTCACCCCGGCAAATCGGCCATTACCCAGACTGACCATTATATGGACTGGCCTGGCCTCCATAGTCGATAAAGCAGGATCGGTCGCCGTAAAGAGCAGCACATCACCCTGCCGTACCCGCAACAGGCTTTCCATACTGTCAACAGTCTGCGTACGCGCAAACAGTGATTTCACATTCACAAACTCCGGTTCACCTGTCGCCTGTTTCAGCCCTTTACGTAAAGCATCCCCGGGCCCACGACTAAGAAGTTCTGCATTTTCCAGTAAATCAACGGCATAGTCCCAACTAACATCAGAGACAACGTCTGTCAGCCTGCTGCGCCTCGCGGCTTCTCGTACCGGATTGGAAAAACCGAGCCCTATCACCGGCATTTTTTTTTGTGTACCCGCGACTGTGTCGGCAACCTGGGTAGCAGGGTAATACCAGCTCGGCCGCAACAGTACTTTGGCATTCGGAATAAGCGAATTCGGGCCATAGAAAAAATACTTGCTGAACGGCCCGAAATCGGTAGTTGCCGCCGCACGGGTCGGGTAGTCGCCGTATTTAATCAAACTCCGGCTGGTGAGATTGGCATATTTTTGCGCCCATAATGCTTCTGGTAAAATGATCGGTCCATTTAATTCAGCATATATGCCACCAAATTGAGCGGCAGTAAGGTCGAAAACATAGTCACCGCCCTTTTCACCTCTACGCGCAACAATAACGTAATGATTTACCGGCTTTCTATCGGTTCCATGAATGAAAAATGCCATGGCGCGGTAACGAATTTCTTCAAAACCATTCCTGGCAAGATAAGCGGCGACATAAGAAGAGACATATTCACATTTCTCTTTTGGGTAATTGATCGACTGTGATATTTCACCAACCTCTCTCATTTTTGTCAGATATTCTTGTGCATCAAATTCATTCCCACCATTCAAATTTTCCAGAACCTTTTCTTTTTTTAAATCTTCGCGCATCTGTTGGATTCCCATCACCACGTCATCACGGCTTGATGCTCGTTTTCCTCCACCACGCAAGCCTCCGTACGCAATGTTTATTTTCCATTTTCCATTTTCAAAAACAATAGGTTCACCGTAGGCGAAACGCCCCGGATTTTTCGGGTCGACTGTGCGCCATGTATAGGATGCATCATCCCAGCGTATCTGGTAGGTGTTGTCGTCTACACTAATGTAATACTCTTTATTCTGATTATTGATAGTGGAAGGAACATAAACCTCAGCATCTTTCACTTTACTTTTATACATTTTCCATATATCCACATCCGTGCGTGCGTATTTTTTATTAATCCCACGAGTCTGGGCAATCGGAACGTCCTCGGGCACCAGGACACGAAGATTTTTTGTTTTACTGATACGATGGATGGTGAAGCGGGTGATCTCTTTAATTGCTAATGGATCAATCATATCAATCAATGCCATCATGCTAATTTTTGTTATTTTTAAGGCACTAAATGCAGCGTCCTTCGCCATTTCCTTAAGGACATACAGTTGCAGTGATTTACCAGCAAGACCGTTTTTTAATCCCTGCTGCAAAAAAGTGGAAATCCCTTTCATCCGGCTAATGACAGATGCTATCTGTACACCTGCACTGACAGCAATAAATACTACACCGATGGTATCAAGCAGTACGGATTCCATATCAACTTCGTATTCTTCATTTGTCGCGTAGTGGTAAATCTCACGATAAAAAGGAATCATAACAAAAGCGATTTTTTGCAATATGGATGGTGTATATAGCTCTCTTCTTTTAACCTCAGCAGAATTATTCAGCACCGCACGAATACTGGTATTTAGCAAAGAAATGACATTATTACCAGGCTGTGTGGCATTAATATTTCGATGATAAATAATGCCATAGTCACTATTTTCTGAAAACGGTGAAGGATACTCTATGCCGTTATCAGAATTGTACAGAAACGCTTTTATCAAATTTTTCTTAATGATCTCCCAGCGCTCTCTGAAAAGACCTATTCCCATTCCGCCATGTTGTTTAAGAAAAGTATTAGAGTACAGCTCAAGATATTCATCAAAGCTAAATTTTGCGTCAGGGTTTATTTTTGTTATTTCATTCAAAAAAACATTAGCATTCATCTGATTAGCGCTAAAAACCCGGCTAAACATGGCACCTGGAAATAGCGAAAAGAAGATCCAGCGATTGTCATGCAATTGGATAAAAAGCATTTCACCGGGCATGCGGTTAGCATCTGTATCGGTAACCTTCACTTCAAAACGTAATCTTTTTTTGGTTTTTTTGAGGAGATCGGCTAACGATACCCCAGAAAATAACAAAAGAGTTTTAGCCAGCTCACTGGCATCGTAAGTGCTGTATTTTTCTTTATAAACCCTGAATTGTTCATTATAATCTGATTGATTTTCAAAATACTCACTACTGAGTACACCTGAAAGTGAAGTATAACCTTCCGGTATTTTAGTAATCTCGGTTAAAGGATTAAGATGATAAACATCAGTATAGTAATCATCGACTATTTGGGTAATATCCTGACCTTGTAGATTACTGATTTTTTTGTTATTTTTTAAGAGCCAATAAAGAATTGGCGCAAGAAAAAAGGAGTCCTCTGTATTTTCATTAAACTGAAAGTTATTTTTATTTATTTTTTCTGCTTGCTCATTGACCCAAACGATATCTGTATAATCATTTGCCAGAGAATGTTTTTCAATACCAATGGCAGTTAAGCGATTCACCAGGGAATTGAAAATGCTTTGTTGTTCTGACATTCTGATCACTAAATCTCTGGCAATCCGTATCGTTTTCAACTCATGAAGTTCTTTCTCGCTGTATGCTTCTCTCTCTTTTACCAACATTTTGACTTCCTGGAGGGCAAGCGTAATAATTGCTTCTTCTGTAGCCAGCGACGTGCTGTTTTGATCTGTGGTGTGTCTCAGATTGGTACCGAGTGTATTTTTTGCCAGGATAACACCCTGATCATAACCCGAATATTTTTCACTATGCAATTGTATCTGCTTATCATATTGAGTGGTTTTCTCCCGAATGTTATCAGCGATTTTTTGGAGTTGTTTTTTTTCAGATTCTAATATTTTTATTTTTTCTTGTTCTTCCTTGGCGCGAGTGATTTCCTTATTACCGTCCGGTGCATTAAACTGTTCCTTAATGTTGCGCATATGAATCTGTCTTCGATTATCCGCTTCGGCTATTTTTCTGCTTACCTCTGCAATCTTAAGATCAACATTATAGCTCTCCAACAATTTTTTCTTTTTTTTAATATCCTGTACGACCAGGCGAGAATGCCAGGCAGCATAGATTTCTGTCGTATCGACAAGTCCGGTCGAGAAAGCATGATAGTAGGTATTCAGTAACGGCTCATTCCATTCATTTTTTTTCGCAGCAGGAAGCAACTGTTCTGTATAATGCATTTGTTGTTGCCTGCGTACCAGTTTATTTTTCAATATTAAAAGCTTACGCAGTTTTTCATTATCTGGTTCTGTATAAAGACGATAGAACTCCTGGTCAATAATCTGCAACAGTAATTGCAAAAGTGTATTCCAGCTAACATAATCATGCCCTGATAAGGCATGAAACAGAGCATGACGTATTTCTCTGGCAAGATCAGTATTAATCAATAAACTGCTAATCGCATCACTAATAACCTGTGGTGCTTCCACTGCAGTTTCCCCGGCGTATTCCCACATGCCTTTGTAATTATGAACAATCACATTAACCGTTTCGTCTTTTTTCTTAACAGAAATAACACCCACATTGCCGCCAAGGAAAACAAACGGCCACCAGGCTTTATTCAGAAAAATATAGAGATCGCCATTAGGTTGACGGTAAATTCCGCCATCGCCCTCCAAAGAGGCCGGAAAACCCGCCGTGCGGGTATCATAATCCCAGAGCCTGGCCTCTTCTGTTAACCACGCCGACGCGGTGGTATTTTTAGGCCTTTTTCTGGTTCCGGTGGTCGGCGTTTGATCACTATCTTCCCATAGTTGACTCAACCGATCTTTATAGACATGGATTGTTTTAGCCGTACTGTCACCAGGCTTTTCATAAATCGTTGCGCTATCGTACATCGTTGATGAAGGCGTCGTTTTGGCGAGCGTCACTGGCCAAAAGTTAGTGGCGGCATAAATAAAGGTTTCACAAGATGCAGCTTCGTAAATTCCATGTTCCTTCTGCGTCTTAAAATCGCCAGGAGAGGGTTGCATGGCATTACGCGGGTCAAACTCCTTTTCAACCCGCTCTTCTACCGCCAGCGAGATGACAGAGACGCCGGGCATAACCATCGGTCTGATCGTGGTCGCCGTATCCCATGTATTTTCTTTGCGCACGACATAGACTTTACTTGCGCCTGCGCCGGTGACAATCGCCCCCACTTCATCGCTGACAAAGATAAACGGCCAGTATTTCCCCTGCAGACAGATATAAAATTTATCATCCTGATAAATTGCTCCCTCCTGACCCGTCGCCATTTCAATATACTGAAAAGTGTTACCCGTGCCCCAACTTCCGGCAAGCTGAATCAGTGATGAAGAGGCTGTCGTTAGTCCTGCTTTGTTCTTCACTTTAGGCGGTAACGTTGTTACTCCCTCTTGCGGTGATTCCTCCTGAGAGGAATCAAGAAACCATTTATGGGTGTCATGTTTATAAATAACTGGCAGCGAAACATTATCTGTATCAAGTAATGACGGTTTGGCATAAACCCGCGCGGTGATACCCGCCGGAGTATTCGAATAGATATCAATATAGCGGTAGCTGTCAGCAACGAACAGGAAGTCCAGTCCACGCAGGGTATAGATTGTTTCGTCCAGAAGATCCATTTTGTAATCAGCGACAGTACCGTCGGACTTACCCGCTGGCGGAAATGCCTCACGCACGGCCTTTTCCAGCGCAGCATCAACACGTGTGCTACGTGGTAACGGCGGCCATATTTTTTCCTCCGCTTCCGGCGCGGGTGTCGTACTCTCTTCCGCCAACAGTCTTCGCCCCACGGCCCGGCGGACCCGGTCATGTCTTTCCGGCTGCGGAAGGTCAATGACTATCTGGTAATCCCTCTGCGCCAGCACGGCCTGCAACGCTGTCAAATCCTCTTCGCTCAGAACGTCCTGCTCCGGGTTTCGCAACAGCCACTGTAAATACGCCGCACTGGAGATGGCCCCCAGCGCGGTCATACCCAGCGGTACGCGATAGCGCCTTCCCAGTGCGGTGGCACGCTGCCAGCGGCCCGGCGTTGTATCGGTGTTTTGGGGCTCGCCCATCTCCACCACGGTCTCTGTTACCGGCGGGTTCAGCAGACGTGCGGCGGCCTCATGCGACGGAGGTTGCGCTGGCGCAGCTTCCTGTGGCGCTGCGCGGTAAGAGGCTGGTGCCGGCTGATGGTAGCTGCGCCAGAACGCATACAATGTGCCCAGCCACCAGATCCCCAGCCCCACGCCTGTCGCGACTTTTGCCACCCGCTGTGTCTCTTCTGAAGCCAGCCAGTCCATGTCATCCTGGCCCAGGCGGATAATACCTCCGCTCATGTCCATACCGGCTACCGGGCTGCCACCCGGCAGACCTGTGGCAGGACGGAGGTCAAGCCGCCAGCGTCCGTCTTCACGCAGCACGCGCGGCGATGCCCCACTGGCGTGTGTCTCTCCGGGTTTTATCAGTCGCAGCACGCCGTGTTCCGCATCCGGCTCCACGCGATACATGCGTCCCTGCTCGCGAATGAACATCTCGCCGCCGCTGAGCCAGATATCCCCCTCTTCCCGCATGCCTTCAGACGAGATACCCGCCATGCTCCAGCGCTCCGGCAGCCGCCGTGAGGTGAGCAGCCTTCTCCTGGCGTCGCCGGTCATTCCCTGCAGCAGGGTATCGCTTATCCATGCCTCAATGTTCTGCTCCAGTTGCCGGCGTACCTGCTGCAGCGCCGGGTGCTCGCTGGCAGCAAGGATATCGGCAACCGCGGCGCTCCATTCCAGCCACGAATTCCCCGTGGGCAGGGTCCGTTCACCCAGCTCTTCGCGGATCGCCGGCAGCAGTGGCAGTAACGGCAGCAAAGCGGAAAGCTGCGCCACGCCAGGCCAGAGCTGCCATTCCGGCTCCGATAACCGCGCCTGCAGATGTGCCACCTCTTGTTGTTGCGTGCGCACATCTCTGCTTTCGAGGATCTTTTTCACCGACCAGGCAAGCATCAGGTTAAGGTAGTTCTGGTACCAGGGTTTCAGTTCGGGATAGTGCACCGCACCAGCCAGTACCCAGCGCAGCGTATCATCCGGCGTGGTGAGATCGCGTTGTAGCTGGAACGCGTGAATGGTCTGCAGTGTGCGCATGGCCTCCGCCGCCGACGGCGGCATGACGCCGGTCAGACGGGCCACCAGGTCCATCACCAGCACGTTGCCGGAGAGGTCTTCCTGCACAACCCGTAAAAAATTACCGAGCGTCGCGGCCCATGTCGGCGCCAGAAGGGTGCGCTGATACCAGTGCATACCGAGCCGGAACAGCGGCTCCAGCACCTGGCCACCGGGCATCCAGCGTAACCCCGCACTCACCGCCCCCGTCAGTACGCTACCGCGAAAAATACCGGCGATAAGATTTCCCAGCCGTTGGGCCACGGTCTGGTTCGGGTTAATTAGTTGCAGAAACAGACTGAACAACTCTGACGCCGCATCGCCACTCAGTTGCTCCCTCAGGGTGGTGAGATATGTTTCCAGTCCGGCCTGTGCCATCAGTTGTCGCAAATCCGGATTATGGATCTGTGTAAGCAGCCACTGTAATTGTTCATGGGTTGTGCCCTGCACCGGAAACGTACCCGCCTGCTGACTCAAGTGCAGTGCGCTGGTCAGTGCCTGACGGTATTCCTCCGGCAACCGGGGTAGCACGGTTTCGCGAAACAGCGGGTGCATTAACACACTCTGCAACCACCCCAGCATGGCCGCAGGCGTCGCCGGTTCTGGCCACGTCGGGAATGTGGCATCCTGCCACGGCGCAACGATGTGGCGGATTTGTGTCGCCAGTGTCCGCAATGGGGTTAAGAGTTCCGGCGCAATGGCATCACCCAGCGCCAGCACCTGCGCCAGATAATCCTCGAACGACAAGGAATGACCGCCAGAGAGCAGGCTGTTTAACGCCCCCACGATCAGCCTTCCCTGGTTGAGCAACGCGTCCAGGTGCTCACGGATAAGACCCGGCAACCATGCTGCCACCACTGGCGAGTTCACCAGCGAACTCAGTGACTGCAACACCCGCTGCGTGCGTTCCAGCATAGAACTCTCACTGCCTTCCGGCTGTGCCAGCAGTGCAGCCACCTGCCGTTGCACAGCGCTGATAACCCCCACTGCCTCCTGCCATTCAACGGGGAGGTAGGGTTGTTGACGCAGCAACAGCGCAGCAACCTGCTGCATTTTTTCTGTTACGGATCCCGCGCTGGCATTGATCTGCTGTGTCTCTTCCCAGAGCATTTCTGCCATCTGCCAGTAACCTGATGCGGTGATAATTGCCGCAATATTCACACGCAGTTGCGCTGCAAAGGGCAATGAATGCAGTAAGTCGGAGCCGAGCATGTCATGCACCGACTGCAACCTCTGTGGCAGTGTTCCCTGAGAAACACGCCGGGCATGTTGCAAAATAAACAGCAAGTCCTGTACCGCCTTAACCCCACCCTCCGGGAAAATATCGCTGTAGCGCGTCATGAGCGTGGCGAGTTCGCCCCTGTCTGCCACGTCGTTCTGTTCCTGATAAAACGCGACGAAGCGCAGCACAAATTGGGCGCTTTCACGTACTTGCTCACGAATGCCGGGGGGAAGCAATGCCTCATGTTGCAGCATCGCCTCGGCGGCCTGACGCAGCAGTTCCTCCCAGTCAAGACTCTGTGTGTCCAGACGTACCAGGCCCTGCCAGGCTTCAGCGGCCCCGGCGTAACTGTCGAGGAGTTCATCGAAGGTATTGCGGGCAATATTTGCCGTCATCTGCCATAACATTCCGCGAAAGGCGCTACCGGCACTGCGCGTGGCAGGAAGATCATCCTCCTCCGGGTGCCACTGCGGCGATGCCATGTCCCGGACGGCATCAGACACATGTTCAGCAGTTACTGATTGGGAGACTCGGGCATATGCAGGCACGACGCCTCCTGTTATTGAATTGAAACAGCACGCTAATGTTTTAAGAATAAATAACTGGGTGACAATTGATACCAACGAACGGACAAAATCAGATATTTCATCTGATAATTGATAATAGGTAACACCGCTAGCCCGGAAGATAAAAATAATGAAAAGCGTAACTTAATAAATTAAATAACAACGTTCTTATAATTACTTATTTTATTAATTTTAATGCAGGGGAATATTGAGTGTGTTTTATAAAAATGAATAATAAAACACCCTGTACCGTGATGAAAAAACGCGCTAAGGAGACGATCCCAGGCGATAAAGCAAACATGCAAACAAAATATCATTTATAATGCCTGCGGTTTCAATACAGGTTCCATTTCCTCAGGAGTAAGGTGATGAAAAAATCACCCCTAAATCTGCCCGCCGGTTATTTCGGTATCGTGCTGGGTATTATCGGACTGGGTTTTTCCTGGCGCTTTGCCGCCACAATCTGGCCTGTCAGTATCATCCCCGCCACCACGCTTATCCTCCTCGCCATCGTGATCTGGGCGGTACTGATGACGGCCTTTCTTGTCCGGTTAGTGCGCCATCGTCACACCCTGCTGGAAGAGATAACCCATCCACTGAAAAGCAGCTTTGTGAGCCTGGCCCCGGCAACGTCTATGCTGGTGGCCATCGGCATAGTTCCGTGGAATTATCCCCTCGCCTTCGCGCTTTTTATCGTGGCCGTGACGGTGCAGCTCGCCTACTCCGCCTGGCAAACTGCCGGGTTGTGGCGCGGTAAACACCCGAAAGAAGCCACCACACCGGGCCTCTATTTGCCCACTGTCGCCAATAATTTTATCAGCGCCATGGCTTGCGGTGCGCTGGGCTTCAACGATGTTGGGATCCTGTTTCTTGGCGCGGGGTTGTTTTCCTGGCTGAGCCTGGAACCTGCTATTTTGAGCCGGATGCGCAACCTGGATGAGATGCCCCCGGCTGTCCGTACGTCGCTGGGTATTCAGATGGCTCCAGCCTTTGTCGCCTGTAGCGCCTGGTTAAGCGTCAACGGTGGCGAGACGGATGTCTTCGCCAAGCTGTTGTTCGGCTATGGCCTGTTGCAAATGCTGTTTATGATCCGCCTGCTTCCCTGGTACAGCGCCCAGACATTTAACCCGTCATTCTGGAGCTTCTCGTTCGGCGTCGCGTCGCTGGCCACCACCGCCATTAAGATTGGTCATGCCGCACCCGGCGGTGCGCTTTACTGGATGGCGTTCCCACTGTTTATCGGCGCCAACCTGGTGATCGCGTTATTGATGGTGAAAACCTTTCTTTTGCTGATTCGCGGAAAGTTACTGGTTCGGGGATAAGAAGAGCGCGCCAGGCTTGTTCCACCCAGCGCGCGTTTATTAAGGGCGCCGGAACAGCGCAAGGCTGCGCCCTTCCAGTTCAAAATCGTGCTCGCCGGTGATGACGAACCCGTGTTTTTCCGTATCCGCCGTGGATAACTCCAGCACCCAGCCCCCTTCACCGATCTGTGGAATGCAAAACGGCACCGTCCCTTCAAAGGGATTAAAGAGCATCAGCACATCGTGCCAGATACCCGGCGTCGTTTGCAGGTCCGGGCGGCTGATATAGACACCCAGCGTCGAGCCTTCATCCCACTGTTCGGGAAGCTGTTCACCGCCGCCTGCGTTGTACCACTGTATAACCATACCATCGCGCCAGTTTTCACGGCGCAGTAGCGGTTGCGATGCGCGCAGCGCAATCACCTGCCGGGTAAATTCCAGCAGCAGCTCGCCGTTCCCTTGCTGGGCATCCCAGTGGATCCAGGAAATTTCGCTATCCTGACAGTAGCCGTTATTGTTCCCCTGCTGGCTGCGACCAAACTCATCCCCGGCCAGCAGCATCGGTGTCCCGTGGGAAAAGAACAACGTTGCCAGGAAGTTGCGTTTTTGCTGCTCACGCACAGCATTGATGCCGTCATCCTCCGTTACCCCTTCTGCACCGTAGTTGTACGAACGGTTGTCATTGTGCCCGTCCTTATTCTCCTCACCGTTGGCCTCATTATGTTTTTCGTTGTATGACACCAGGTCGTTTAACGTAAAACCATCATGCGCAGTAATGAAGTTGACACTCGCCCACGGGCGACGTCCGCGCTGATCATATAAATCACCGGAGCCCAGCAAACGAGCGGCGAAATCCGTCGATACATTGTCGCCTTTCCAGTATTCCCGCAACGTGTCACGGTATTTGTCATTCCACTCCGCCCAGCCCGGCGGGAAGCCCCCCACCTGGTAACCGCCCGGACCAATATCCCAGGGTTCACCAATCAGCTTCAGTTTCGACAACAGCGGATCCTGCGTCATGGCATCAAAAAAGCCGCCGCGCTGATCAAACCCTTCCGGCTCACGCCCAAGGATCGTGCCCAGATCAAAACGAAAGCCGTCGATATGCATTGATTCAGCCCAGTAACGCAGCGAATCCATGACCATTTGCAACACTCTGGGGTGAGACGTATTGACCGTGTTACCCGTACCGGTGTCATTAATGTAATAACGGTGTTGATCGGGCAGCGTACGGTAATAGGAGAAGTTGTCGATGCCTTTAAAGGAGAGCGTTGGCCCCAGTTCATTACCTTCTGCCGTATGGTTGTAAACCACGTCGAGGATCACTTCGATACCCGCGTCATGAAATGCCCGCACCATATCGCGTACCCCCTGAATACCCCGCGGTCCGTAATAACGCGTCGCCGGGGCGAAGAAACCGAGCGTGTTATAACCCCAGAAGTTGCGCAGACCTTTGTCCAGTAAATGCTGATCATCCGGAAACCAGTGCACCGGCAACAACTCGACAGCGGTAATGCCAAGGCTTTTGATGTAATCCACCGATGCCGGATGCCCCATCCCTTCGAAGGTGCCGCGAAGCTCCGCTGGCAGTAAGGGATTTAGCTGTGTAAACCCTTTGACATGGGTCTCGTATATCACAGTCTGCGGCCAGGCAATGGCGGGTCGAGCCTGATCCTGCCAGTCAAAAGCAAAGGGATCGATAACCCGACAGCGGGGCGTAAACGGCGCGCTGTCCTGCGTATCAAATGTGAGGTCTTTATCTTCATGCCCCAGTTCGTAGGCATAATGTGCAGCATTCCACTGAATGTCGCCGACAATCTCACGGGCATAGGGGTCAATCAACAATTTGTGCGGGTTAAAGCGATGCCCATTTTCCGGGTCGAACGGACCATGCACCCGGTAGCCGTAAAGCGCGCCAGGTTGCAAGCCAGGAACATAGCCGTGCCAGATCTCATGGGTATTTTCCGGGAGATCCAGCCGGGCTATCTCAGTCTTACCGCTGGGATCATACAAACAGAGTTCCACACGTTGCGCATGCGCTGAAAACAGGGCGAAATTGACGCCCTCGCCGTCGAAGTTTGCACCGAGTTGTTGGCCATGCCCTGCCGTGATGTAAAAGCGTTTACCATCAGACATAGATTCCTCTTTATCGCCTGTAAACTCTCACCTGAGATAACGAGTGCGACTTGCACTCTTTTCTTTTATGCACTTACCAGCACGGCGAACGTAAACCCGCCGACCGATCGCAGTGTCACGCTGTTGGTCAAAAAAATCGCTTCACCGCTGAGAATGTCCCGATACTGCCGGTTCGCCAGTTGTGGGGGTAACACAATGCTGGCACCCGCCAGGCTGCCGTCCAGCGCGCCAAAAAGCAGACGCGGCGCCAGGACGATCAACGCCTGCTGGTTTTCAACACGGGCGAACGCGATCAGATTGTCGGACTGCTCACCTGAAACGGTGAGCGGCAGATAATCGCCACGGCGGAACAGCCGTGGCATCTGCTGGCGTAAATGCAGCAGCCGATAGATAAAAAACTGCTTCAGTTGGCCGCTCGACCAGCTTTCCTGCGAATGAGGATCGGCCTGCTCTTCGGCCATCAACAACTGTTCCAGTTCTGCGTAATCCGGCATCAGCCGGTTATCCGGATCCACCAGACTGAAATTGAGCGCTTCACTGCCCTGGTAGATATCCGGCACACCGGGCGCGGTTAACTTAATCACGGTTTGTGTCAGGCTATTCACCAGCCCGGCACGAATAAACGGCTGGAGTGAGGTGACAAAGTCCTGCAAAAACACACGGTTGTCCGGTGACAACAAGTGGCGTGCATAGTCGAGTACCGCCTGCTCATAAGCATCGTTTGTCTCGATCCAGTCGGTACGCTGTTTCGCTTCACGCAGCGCTTTCTCAACAAATGTCGCAAACCGCTCTTCCAGTGCCTGTAAACCTGCGGCGTCATCGGCTTGCAGATCAACCGGCCAGACGCCCGCCAGCGCCTGATAAATCATCCACGCCACCGCCGGGCGCGGCGCGGGGCCATCGTCAAGTTGCACCACGTTCGCCTGATTCATCTGTCGCCAGCGCGCCACACACTCAGCCCAGTATTCGGGGGCTTCCGTCAGCGTATAGAGCCGCGCCCTGGCATCCTCCCCGCGTTTTGTGTCGTGCGTCGAGGTCGCAGAGAGCGCATCCGGTTGCTGCGCGAGCCGGGTCTTCATCTCCGCATGGAAACGCGCCAGTGAGAAAGTGCGCGGCAAGGGCTCCGCCCCCACCTCGTTGAGCGCCAGATCCATGTTCTGGCGAAAAAACAGCGTATCTTCGACAGATTTGGCCATCAGCGGCCCGGTCAGTTGTTGAAAACGAGTGCGAAAACGCGTCGCCTCACTCGCCACGCTTTCCGCCACGCGGCCCGCTAAAACAGCGGCGAGAAAGTCGAGAGCCTGCGGATCCACTGCATGCGGACCGCGCTGAATGTTGTCCATCATCTTATGGAGCAGCGCCGCGTCTGCTGCGGGCAGACCTTGCGCCGTGCCATACGTGCGATAAACAGGAAATGCGATCAGTAATTCGCGAAGCGCCTGGCGCACCGCGCTCTCTGGCAGCGCCGGGGCTTCGCGACGTCCCATCGCCAGGGCAAGCGACAGCAGCGCAGTGAATTCTCCGTTGAAATTGCGGTCCACCATCAGCAGCTTTGCCGCACGCAGTTCTGACCGCATATCCACTGTTCGGCCGAGCTGTGCATGCCAGGCATCGCGTAACCGATCAATATTCGCATCGTCTACCAACACATCCGACAGCGCAGCAATAAACTCATAGCCGGTGGTGCCGGAAACCGGCCAGTCGCCAGGGAGCTGTTCACCCTTGCCGAGGATTTTTTCCACGGTCAGATAACAGTCCGGGCCAACATGCTGGCGTAACCGCGTCAGATAACCTTGCGGATCCGCCAGCCCGTCAATGTGGTCGATGCGTAAACCGTCCACCGCGCCACTACGCACCAGTTCAAGGATCAGCACATGGGTATCGGCAAACACCGTCTCATCTTCCACGCGCACGCCGACCAGCCCGGTGATTTCAAAAAAGCGGCGATAAGAGAGCGAATTGGGCGCATCTCGCCAGCTCATCAAACGCCAGGGCTGGCGGTCATGCAATGCGGCGAGCTGCGCCTTGTCGCGCAGCCCCAGAATGGCGTGCGCTTCGCCCTGCCAGCTTCCTGCCACCAGCGGATAAAAATTGTCGTAGTAAACCAGCGCAGGCTGCCCGGTTACGGGATCGGCCTGCACCGACAACTCACCGTTTTCCAGTACCGTGTCGAAATCATCGCCCAGAAAAGGCAGCGTCAGCCGCTGCGACCAGTCGATATCGAAATGGTGGGCATACGCGCTCTTTTCGCCCCGGGCAATGACGTCGCGCCACCAGGCATTGTCCAGCGAGGCTGCCATATGGTTGGGCACAATATCCAGAATCAGTCCCATTCCCGCGGCTTTTAAGGCGCTGACCATGCGGTCAAACCCTTCACGCCCGCCAAGTGCCGGATCGAGTTCATTTGCATCCGTCACATCATAACCGTGCGTTGAACCGGGTGTGGCGGTAAATACCGGAGAGGCGTAGAGATGGCTGATGCCCAGCCGCTTCAGATACGGAATCAACGCGGTTGCCCCCCCGAACGTCATGCCATTGCGAAACTGCAAACGGTAAGTCGCGGTCGGTATATTCACAGGTGGTCTCCCTGACCCAGACGAACAATGAAGGCATCCGGCGGCAGATCATCGTGCTCAGCAGGCCAAGCGGCCAGCGTGTTACCGGGTAAATGCGGCAGTGGTTGCGGTGTCGCACCCACATTGAACGCCAGCGATAATGTGCCTTGGGGCAAACGCCAACAGACGGCCACAAAACCCGGCGCGGTCGCTAACACCTCGCCACAGTGGCCTTGTGCACGGCTCAGCAACGGCACCACATGTTTTTGCCGCAACGCCAGCCAATCACGGGTTTGAGTTAACCACCTCTGCGCGGCCTGCTGCTCTAATGCTCCCCAGTCAAGCTGCGAGCGGGTAAACGTCTCGACGGCGTTTGGGTCGGGAACCGTTTCTCCATCGTGCCCGGCATGGCCTTTAAATTCCTGTGCTCGCCCTTCCCGTACAGCACGCGCCAGATCGCCCTGAAAATCGGTAAAAAACAGAAAAGGATGCGTCTCGCCATACTCTTCGCCCATAAACAATAGCGGGATGTGTGGTGAAAACAGCAGTGCGGCGAGCAGGACGCGCGCACGTGCCGCGCCCGCGAGGGTAATCAGCCTTTCCCCCTGGGCGCGGTTGCCCGTCTGATCATGGTTCTGCATAAAATCGACAAACGCCACGGGCGGCTGGGCACGGCTATCCACACCGCGCGGTTTTCCCGTCGACGGCGCGATGTCACCCTGAAAGGCAAACCCCTCGCTCAGCGCACGCGCCAGCCAGTTTTGCGGTTTGTCGGCAAAATCCTGGTAATAGGCGTGCGTTTCGCCCGTCGCAAGAACGTGGGCGGCATTGTGCACATCATCGTTCCATTCGGCGGTAAACAGTGGCACCGCCCCGTCTGGCGCGCGCGGGTGCAGCGCGATGATATTGCGGCTATCTTCGGTGGTCAGGTGGACAGGACGGTCAGTGATTTCCTCGCGAATGCGGCGGGCGATCTCCACCAGCACGGGCGGTTGCGCACTGTCCTCAATCTGATCGATAGCATCAAACCGCAACCCGTCGAGATGGAACTCGTTGAGCCAGTAAAGGGGAACATCAACGATATAACGCCGCACTGCGTCAACGTCATAGGCGATCCCCGCCCCCCAGGGGGTGTGGCGCGCCTGATGGAAAAAGTCCGGCGACAACAGAGGTAAATAATTCCCTTCGGGTCCGAAATGATTGAGCACAATATCCAGTACCACCGACAGACCGTAACCGTGAGCGGCATCGATAAAGGCTTTGAAATCATCCGGCGTGCCGTAGGCCGCATGCGGCGCATACAGCAACACACCGTCATACCCCCAACCACGGTTACCGCCAAACTGGGCAACCGGCATCACTTCAATCAGGGTGATGCCAAGCTGTGCAAGGTACGGCAGTTTTTCCATCGCTGCACGAAATGTTCCCTGTGGTGTAAACGTCCCTATATGCAGTTCGTAAATTACCGTCTCTTCCCACGGACGGCCCGCCCAGTGTGGGTGTTGCCAGCGGTAACGAGTGGGGTCGATGACGACAGAGGGGCCGTTAACCCCGGAGGATTGCGCGCGGGAAGCGGGATCGGGGATCGCCATCCCATCAGCAAGCACAAACTGGTACGCCGTACCCGGCGGCACATTAGCGACAGTGATATCAAACCAGCCATCGTCATGCCGCTGCATGTCCCGATCGCCGGTGGGTAGCCGCAGGGCAACGCGCTGCTGCCCGGTTGCCCATACGCGAAAATGCACGCTACCATCGGCAACGTACTCTGCACCCCAACCTTTGCGAAACGCTATCGACGCCATGCAATTACCTCTCCACGTGCCATGAAGAACAATCATAGACGATAATTTGCAAGGCCTGAGGCAAGCCACCCGACGACACCGGGCGGAAAGTGCGTTACTGCTGCTGTTTTTCTTCCATGGTTTTCGCTTCACGATACCTGCGGGACGGTGTTTCTTCGCCCAACGGCGACTGACGTTGCCTGCCATCATCCCGTTGATTGAGGTTTTCACCCACAGTTGCGAAATCATGCCCAAAATAATCCTGTTATTTCACGCCTCTTTTACGTTAACGCGTGGGTGAGGATATGTATGCGGCTTAACCATTATCCATGGCGTGTTATTTTTTGCGGGTCATTCGGGGGAGAATATTATTTAACGTCAGGTAGCGGCAGAGGTTATCCTCTGCCGATTTATTAACGCGTTGCAGTAAATATTGCCGTGCCGATTCGGGCAATGGCGTCATTACTTTGCGCCATCGTTGCGTTGGTTTCCGTTATATAAATGGATACGATCTGGGGTTTATTTTTTTGCGGCCAGACGATGCTGATAATGGAACGCGAACCATTGGCACCGGCGCCGGTTTTATCGCCAATCTCCCAGCCTGCTGGCAACACCGAACGCAACAGCGGATTAGCCACTTTATCGTCGCGCATCCACTGCACCAGTTGCGCGCGGGAGCGCGGCGTTAACACATCACCCAGCGCCAATTTTTGCAGGGTCTTGCTCACAGCAAGTGGCGTGGTGGTATCGCGTAAATCGCCCGGAACGGCGCTATTCAGCTCAGGTTCATAGCGATCCAGTCGCGTGACACTGTCACCCGAAGAGGCAATAAACTGCGTTATCGCCGCCGGCCCCCCGAGCTTTTTCGTCACCTGGTTGGCCGCCGTGTTGTCACTTTCACTGACGGCCGCGCTGCACAGTTGTTGCCAGCTCATGGTCGCTGGCGCAACGAATTTGCTGGTGACAGGCGAATACTCCACCAGTTCGCTTTGGCTGAACTGCGTGGTGTCATTCAGCGACAATTCACCTTTGTCGGCTTTACTCAACAACGCTCCGCACAGCAGCGCTTTATAGGTGCTGTTCAGCGGAAAGCGTTCATTACCGCGATAACTCACCGTTTCTCCGCTGGCGATATCCACCACGGCAATACCAATACGCGCGCCTAAATGCGCTTCCTGCAAGCGGGCAACCGCTGTCAACGTCGCGTTATCAATGGTGGCGGCATTTGCGGCGCAGACGCCGGAGAGCAGCAGAGAGCAGAGGGATTTCTTCGGGAAAAACATAGGTATAATCCTTTACAGTGTTTAACGTTAGCGACCGGCATAACAGAGTGCAAAGCATGTACAACACCGCAATAGTGTACCGAAATTTTGGCGACCCATTGGTGCGTTTACAAAGTGAAAAGCGCGAAACGGGGCCACTGGCGGCAGAGAATATGCGTGTCAAAATGACGTTTGCCCCGGTGAATGCCTCGGATTTGATCCCGGTGACGGGCGCGTACCGCCACCGCATCACCCTGCCCGCGATCGCAGGCTATGAAGGCGTGGGCGTGGTGACTCAGGCGCCCGCCACTGCTGCACATCTGGTGGGAAGACGGGTATTGCCATTACGCGGCGAAGGAACATGGCAGCACTATGTTGATTGCCCGGCAGCCTTCGCCATTCCCGTGCCGGAGGAGATTGACGATACACTTGCCGCCAGAGCCTATATCAACCCGCTGGCGGCATTACTGATGCTGCAACACTACCCGCCCGTCGGCAGGCATGTCATCGTCACGGCAGCAGGATCGGACTGCGCAGGTTTTCTCGCGCAATGGGCCTTACAGCAAGGCGCACTGAGCGTGACCGGTATTTATCGCTCGGCGATCCATGCCGACAGACTCGCGGCCAGCGGCATCAACCCCCTGTCGGAAACCGAAAGCGCGGCCATTGCGCAGGCGGCCGGTAATGCGGAAAGGGTGTATGACGCCACCGGCGGCGCCCTGGCACAACACCTGTTGGACACCATGCCGCATAGCGGGCAATTTATCAGCTACGGCCTGCTCTCCGGACAGCCATTCTCTCTTCGCCAGCATTTGCCTGTGGTGCACTGGTTTCATGTTCGTCATTATCTTAAGACCCTGCCCGCCGCAAAGTGGCAGGAGGCATTCCGCATGCTCTGGGCGTACCTGCGCCGCAGCCGCATCAGTGATGCAGAACGGTTCGATCTGCACCAGTGGCAGGCGGCTGTGCGGTTCTACCAGACACCAGGCAGAACCGCCAAACCGCTGCTGGAGATGCGCTAATCCCGATCGGCAGAACAGGCAACTTCACGCTGGCGTTCAATCTCCTGTAGCCGTGCGGAAAGTGACGACGTCAGGTGGTGGTAAGCGATGCTGCCAAGCGGCACCCTGAACGGTGGCTGTGGCATTTCCACCACCTTGATCAAGGCATCAACCGTGCGTTCAGCGTCACCTTTAATGTCAAACGCACCGCTGGCAATCGCCCGTCGCACTTCACCAGCAGGCGTTTCATCGTAGACGGCCAGCGGGGTTGCATGATCCAGCCCCTGACCAAACCCGGTCGCCGTCGGGCCGGGTTCCGCAATCACAATATCGATGCCAAAAGGTTTCACTTCCTGCGCAACCGACTCCATAAACCCTTCAATACCCCATTTGCTGGCGTGATAAAGGCTGAAATTCGGGTAGGCCACCTGCCCGCCTTCCGAGGAGATCTGAACAATCCGCCCACCGTTCTGCGCCCGCAACCACGGCAGCACCGCGCGCACCAGTTGAATCGATCCGGTCAGATTGGTGGCAATCTGCCGTTCGATTTGCGCATCACTTACCTCTTCCGCCGCGCCAAACAGGCCATAACCGGCGTTGCTCACCACATAATCGATACGGCCACAGGCGGTAAAGGCGGCCGTCAGTGCATCGCGCATCGCAGGGGTGTCCGTCATATCAAAACAGCATACGATTAATCGTTCCCCATAGTGTGCATACAGTTCGTCCAGCGACGCTGGGCGGCGAACACACGCCACGACCTTATCACCCCGCGCTAACAGCTTACGCGTCATCAACATTCCAAGACCGGAGGAGGCTCCGGTAATCAGCCAGTTTTTCATCACATACCTCGTCGTCAACTCAACGTCTGTTAGCGTAAGTCGTCGCCAGTGCTATGATAAGTCACAACAATGCGCATGATATGGTGAGACATTTTCAACAATGAAACCGCCCGCTCTGAGTGATTTAAACGCCTTTGTGCTGGTTGCCCGGCATCGTAGTTTTCAGCGTGCCGCCAATGAACTGGGAGTTTCCCGTTCCGCGCTCAGTCACGCGATGCGTTCACTGGAAAGCCAGCTAAACGCCCGACTACTGCACCGCACCACCCGCAGCGTCTCGCTCACACAGCATGGCGCGGCGCTGTTGCAACGGTTACAACCACTGTTGAACGAACTGGACGACGTACTCGATGCCACGCGTCTTGGTGCGCAGACGCTGAGCGGAACGTTGCGGATCAATGCCAACGAAGGCGGCGCACGCTGGTTGTTGCAGCATGTCGTGGAAGGATTTCTGCATACGCATCCGCATGTGACGCTGGATCTGGTCACCGAAGGCCGGTTGGTGGACATTGTGGCAGAAGGGTTCGATGCGGGGGTGCGCCTGGCAGAATCTGTGCCCCAGGATATGATTGCTGTGCCGTTTGGTGGCCCGATCCGTTTTATCGCTATTGCCTCGCCGGGCTATCTCAGCCAGGCCGGAACGCCGCAAACACCGCAGGATCTGCATCAGCACCGCTGCATTTGCCAGCGCCTTCCTGGCGGCAAGCGCTACCGCTGGGAATTGATGGACCATCACAAACCGCTGTTAGTGGATGTGCCCGGAAATCTGTGTCTCGATAACAGTGCGCTGATGGTTGAAGCGGCGGTAAAAGGCCTCGGCATTGCGTTTGTACCGGAGCCTTACGCCCGCCAGGCCATTGCGCAGGGAGACGCCGTGTTGGTGCTGGAGTCCTGGTGCCCGCCCATTGAAGGGCTGTGCCTTTACTACTCCAGCCACCGCCAGATCCCCGCGACGTTGCAGGCGTTTATTACAGCCATCCGCGAAACAGAGCAAAAACCATAACCGCCAAGAGAAGATTCAGCCCGGCACTGACGCAGAACCAGCCTGTGTTTCTTTTCGCCGAACGTTGCAAGGTGTCGGTACGCGCAGCATTCTCAGCCAGTGTTGCGATGATGTCGGTTAACGTTTTCGCCGTTTGCTCGGTGGACATTCGTTGCTGCTCATCTTGCTGAACAACGGCAAGTTTCAGTTGTTCAATCGCGTCAAGCAATAGCGCAGCCTCGCTGGCGCTGGCCTGTTGCCCCCTGGCTATAGCCTGACTGATTCTGTCAACGTGAGGAACAAGCCTGCCCGTCATAGTGTCAGGTAGCGCGTTGGTGTTTTGCTTAATGCCCTGGATTTCCTGAAGAAGGTCGTCCTGACGCTGTACGTTGTTCTCTTCCTGTTCCCTTTGCAGATCTGAATGCTTTTTGCTGAGTTTTTTCAGCAACTCAGCAGCATTGAACCCGATATTATCGTTGATCTCTTGTGTAATTTTACCCGCATGCGCCGTCAATTCCCGCGTCAGCATTTGCAGAAAAAGATCCTGCACCAGTTCATCAACAAGCAGTTCTTCTTCCCTCACCGCGCCGCCATGAGAACTCATTCACCCTCTCCTAACATTTTGATGTAGCGATAATCTTTTTCCAGCATTTTGGCAGCCAGTATCAGAGCGACCCGTTCATCACGCGAAGCCTGCGCCTGAGTAAATTGCGCTTTAAGCTGTTGCGCGCGTTCTGTTTTTGCCATTTCAATCACTTCCTTAAACCGCCTGCTCGACGTCAACTGGCTTACACACAAGGCGTGCTGTGCTGCGTATTCATCCGTAAGCGTGTCGATTTGGCACTGCAGGCGTTCAACCTCTTTGCGCCAGTATTCAATGATCCGGTTAAGACGGTGCTCAGCACGTTGCAGACGTCTTACTCGCCGCAAAATGCCCTGCTCATAATGCTCTGTGGCGACCATGATGTGTTTCTGCGCCGATGTCATAAGAATGCCAATGTCAGACCTGATAGCCTCACTCACTCTGGTTTTATCTTTAGCGTAATTTTCCTTACTCCAGTATCTGTTCAAATAATAGCCAGCTAGCTGACTGTGCAGACGATCGATGTTATCGGTGCGAAATAACCCCGGCTGAATATCCGTTGTCAGGGCATTATCTATTGCCCACTTACGCCAGGCATCGCGCAAATGCTCACTGGTCTGCTCAAGGCATGTTTTTAAAACATCCACCGTTTGATCCGACTTATCGGGAATAATCGGTATGGTGGGAAAAGAGAAATCCGTAAAACGCGAGGACAGGGTTTCTGTTTGCAGGCCAGATCGCAATCTTTCCTGGATCTTAGTCAGGCGATCATTGGCAGCTTTTATCTGCCCTAGTTTTCGTTCCTGGCTGGCATCCAGTGCACATTTATCCGCATAAAAGATCCCTTGCAGGTGCTCCATTTGCTTCCCAAGAAAATAAGGAAGCGTAAAGCCAGAGCGTAAACGCGCAAGCGGGTTTGTCGCCTGCGTCAGTTGCGCCTGTAATTCAGCTAAAAAATCGTCGCGCAGTTGCCTGCACAATTGGGCGTATCCCGCGTCCCCTTTTTGAATATGTAGCCAGGAGTGACCACATTCCACCGGGAATAGCTGTGTTTTAAATGCATCCGGAAGCATCACATCGAGGGTATTAATTTGCTGGAGTAAGTAATTGCGGATATCCAGCGGGGTTTTCAATTCACCCTTTTGTAGCAACGCGTGTACTGACGCATTGGAATAGCTGCGCGTCAGCATAATTTTGTAACGATGAGGTTGCCATAGCCAGTCTCGCGCCACATCGTGCTCCTGGGCTTCGGGTTTCAGAAACCCCAGCGAATCCACCGTTCCGGCCAACAAAATGACATCAGCAGAACTGAGATACTGCCCCATTAATACGCTAACATATTCACGCTCAACCTCGTTTGCAGCGTGAATACCTGGCAGGTCGCGAATAATATACTGCGTTGCTTGCGTGTTATTCGTTGGGAAAAAACGGGCCGGAATAAAAATATCAATACTGGAAAAATGGCCGTGAGAATGCTCCATCTGCTGGCGTATTTCGCTAAATACAGCCGTGGCTTGTTCGTCAGAGTAACGCTGCAGTCCGTGGGCAAGATGGCTAAAATACCAGCTATCATCTTCAGCAATACGATAGCGATAGGTACAGGCAGTTGCGCTATTTCCCAACGTCTGCCCGCCACGAAGAATTCGGCTAACTTCCTCAAAACAGGACTCTTTAACACCTAACAGTGTCAGAATGAGCGAAGTTTTTCCTACCTGTGTTGGCCCATACACAATGATCGACACCTGCCGGGCGACTTCACCGCGGGTCTGAATAAGGCGATCGGCGTCGCACTGGCGCAGAAAAGTGGCATAACACTTTTCTGCCCAGTGATAACGCTCCGCGTTGAGATCATGCCAGAATTTGTTGGAAATGGGCTTCATAACGTCTGGCATCTTTTTGCACGGCGGACAGTTTTTTTATCGCGAGAATAATTTCGCTTTTTTGACTTAACACGTCGACTGCGCCAAAGCGCCGGTTGAGGTTGAACTCAATCACATTGCGCATTCCGGCCATAATATCCCGATACTGGCCGATAACAGACTCTATATGGCTAAATGCCAGTTCATCCAACATCCGTTTAATAAAATAGATCTGCGCCCGGTCGCTGTCGCGAATGATACCGGTTAACTGATACGCACCATAGGCAACAGATGCCACCACCGCCGCTTTGCCTAACAGAGCAATCGCCGCCGCCCCGCCCGGCGCGTTCGGATTGTATTCACCATTAAGGCTGCCATCTGCCGCATCCAGGCCAATCAACGCGCCCAACGCGGTACGAATGGGGTAATAATTTTCCCCCTTGACAAACAGTGCATCGAAAATTTGTTTTGGCAACACTTCTTCCGCCAGCGCAGTCTGGCCTGGCACTGAGATATCCATTGCTGAACCCGCGCGGGCGAACTCCATCACCAGAGCAGGCAGCACTTTCATCGTCTGCCCAAGCGCAGGCGGTGTACCTGCCTCTTCACCCTTTTGAGGTTTGTATAACAATGCTCTCAGCGTCTCTTCAACCTGCTGTCGATCGTCATTGGTCCGCAACGAGGCAGGATGTTTTTCAATCACTGATTGTTCGCTGTGGGTATAGCCCATTTTGTCAGCAATCCTGCTTGTTGCCGTCATCAGCGAGGTGTGATTATCATTCTCTGGCAACAGTCCCTGCGCTACCAGCGTTTCACGGTTAACCGTATCAAACACCAAAAAGTTGCGATCGCTGAGGCTCAGATTATTGTAACTGCGCTTCCAGGCATCCAGCACCCGCTCTTTTCGTTCGCGTTCTATTTGCATCCCTTCAAACATAAAACGCCGGCCAAGGGTTTTAAGGTTGTTCCGTAACCCTTCTTCTTTCTGCTGATAGTCAAGCTCACAGTACCTAAAAACGGCCTCTTTATGCGCCGACAATTGTTTTTCCAGGTGACGACGCAGCGTCTTCTCATACTTATCGACACAGTTGTCAAACGCCTCAAGGGTCTCCTCGACAGACTGTTCGCCATCATCCATTTTGCTGTGCAAGACTTTCAGGAGGTCAATAATGTCCCCCACATCGTTATGGAAAATATCCATAATGCGTTCAAGCGCAGCCGCTTCAGACGCGGCGCTATTCAACAGGTTGTTTCTGATAGCCTCACGCAGCGGGTCAATCCATCTCTCGCGGTTACCTATGCCGATAGTCACGATATTGCTGCTATCAGCCCGTTCCGGGTTGAACAACTTCGCCGCCGTAGCGCGAACTTCTTCACACTGATCTTCGGTAAGCGCTTCGGTTCGGGAAATCGCTACGACCGGGGAACGACCAGCGAAGTTGCCTTGCAAATCTTTTTGCACCATATTCTGGTTGCTATTCGCCAGAATTGTCTGATCGGTTACCACGATCACACCCCGCGCGTTAAGCAGGACATGGCGCATCATGTTCTGCCACCGGTGGTTGCGCTGGTTGGTAATTTCATAGCCCGGTAACAGTACCCAGCTTAATTCGTCATCAATAAAGGAATCCTGCGTGCTGATGCGTAATTTTGGATAAAGAATACGCCACCCTTCCTGCGGTTCTTTACTGGTCAGCCCATTCCAGTCCTGAAGCAATGCCACAAATTCTGCGTCATCCTTGCAGGCAACATTGCGATCAATTTCACCCGTTTTGTAATTAACACAGACATAAAACGCAGCTTGCTCACCCGATTTAAGCTCACGGCTTTGTTCAATAAACAGGGGGATTTGTTCACCACGACCGGGATTCGGTTTTAACCAACGCTCACTTATGCCAAGTGTCTCTTTTGCCAGCGTGGTTTTCCCTGCACCCTGAGTGCCAGCTATTGCGTACATTGACTCATTATTTAATACGATCGTCAGTTCAACCTGGCGCAATGTAGCAATAATTTTATTGATATTTTCGTTATCATCGCCTTGCTTAATGCAGATTTCGAGAGTCGACCGCAAAGCATCCCGCAAAGTCCTTAGTGTTTGAATATTGATGGACATGAAAAATGATCCCTTATTATTTATTTGTCACCACAGGTTGTCAGAGCATTAAATCAGCCTCTGCTTTGATAGTATCGGACGTGAGTGACAAACCATGACAGGGCAGCGGGTTATTTAACTGCTATTTATCACTCCGCAGAAGATGCATCAGCTTACATGACTGATCCGCACAATACAGCTATCCGTATCAGTCATCAATTCCGAGCAATTTTTAGTCTTCCCCCTCCCAGTAATCCACACCTTCGCCGTTAAAATCCACCCGGCGGAAGGTGTCGCGCCCGTCAACCCGGGCGCGGGCGAGAAATTTATCCGCATCGGGGTACTCGCAGATTTCCGGGCTTTCCAGGGTACTGATAGAGAGGTAACGCAGAAGCTGATCGGACGTATTAATAATCTGATGCGGCCAGTTTTTACCCGGCGGAATGCAGATAACGTCGCCCTCTTTAATGGCGCGTAACTCATCGCCAATGCGCAAGGTGCCGCTACCGTTGAGCACGATAAACATCTCCTCCTGCGCATGGTGTAAATGGAACGGGCAGGCGCGTTTACCCGGCGGCAAAATATCTATTGATGCGCCAAGCTTAGTGGCAGCGGTGCCGTTGGTCAGCGATCCCCCGCGCGACTCGTACAACGGCGGGCGGACAAAGGTCTCCATCTCAATCTCGTTGAAATTGCGGATAACAAAGGGTGGCAGCGTTTTGTCATTCATAGAGGATTCCTGAAAAAAGCGTTCCCTTCAGTATTGAAACACCCCATTCTGCCTGTCAATGTTCTCCGCCAGCATCGCATCGTAGAGGTTGGTCGCCGGATGGCAGCAATGCCATCCGGCAAGCGGTCTATTCCCCCGCCCGTCGCTGGTACTGCGCAAAGCGCAGCTTCGCATCCTGTTCGGTTTGCTCAAACAGTTGCCCGGCAAGCTCAGGCGATGTCCGCGCCAGCGCGGCATAGCGTACTTCGCCCATCAGGAACTCACGGAAATCCTCTTCCGGCTCTTCAGAGTCGAGCATAAACGGATTCTTGCCCTTTGCTGCCAGTTGCGGATTGTAACGCCATAAGTGCCAGTAACCGGACTCCACCGCCCGTTTGGCTTCACGCATGCTGCACCCCATCCCGGCTTTCAGGCCATGATTAATGCAGGCGGCATACGCGATCACCAGCGACGGCCCGGGCCAGGCTTCCGCTTCGGCAAGCGCCCGTAAGGTTTGCGCTTTATCCGCTCCCATCGCGATCTGTGCGACATACACATTGCCGTAGCTCACCGCCATCATGCCAAGATCCTTTTTACGTGTGCGTTTGCCTTCTGCAGCAAATTTGGCAATCGCCGCCACCGGCGTCGACTTCGAGGACTGACCGCCGGTATTGGAGTAAACCTCGGTATCAAACACCAGAATATTCACATCCTCGCCTGACGCGAGTACATGATCCAGCCCACCAAACCCAATGTCATACGCCCACCCATCACCGCCGAGGATCCACTGGGAACGGCGGGTAAAATAGTCGCGGTTTTGATACAGACGGTTAAGCAAAACATCCTCGCCTTTTTCCTGCGCCAGCAGCGCGCTCAGTTGCTCGCTACGCTCGCGACTGCCCTCCGCACTCTCTTTATGCTCCAGCCACGCGCGTAACGCCTGTTGCAACGCGGAACTGACCGGCGCGACCAGCGCTGCGGTCACGTCGCTGGCGATTTGCTCACGTATTGCCCGCCCACCGAGCATCATCCCTAAGCCAAATTCAGCATTATCTTCAAACAACGAGTTAGCCCAGGCGGGCCCCTGACCTTTGTGGTTGGTGGTCCACGGGATCGATGGCGCACTGGCTCCCCAGATGGAAGAACAGCCGGTGGCATTGGCAATCATCATCCGATCGCCAAACAACTGCGTGATCAGCCGGGCATACGGCGTCTCGCCGCAACCAGCGCACGCGCCGGAGAACTCCAGCAGCGGCGTTTCAAATTGGCTGCCTTTAACCGTGGTTTTGTTAAACGGATTGGCTTTTGGCGACAGTCCCAGCGCATGATCCCAGATAGCCGCCATATGCCGCTGGCTCTCCAGCGGCTGCATACTCAGCGCTTTGCCCTTCGCCGGGCAGATATCCGCGCAGTTGCCGCAGCCGGAGCAATCCAGCGGTGAAATCGCCAGATGGTATTCATACCCTTTCGCCCCCTGCGCTGGCTTACTCAGCAGCGCCGTCGGTGCGGATTCGCGTTCGTCCGTATCGAGCAAGGCCGGGCGCACGGCGGCATGCGGGCAGATAAACGCGCACTGATTACACTGCGTACAGCCCTCCGGTTGCCAGACCGGCACTTGCAGGGCGATGCCGCGTTTTTCCCAGGCGGCGGTGCCGGTTGGAAAGGTGCCATCTTCCATGCCGATAAACGCGCTGACCGGCAGTGTGTCGCCATTCTGCCGGTTCATCGGCTCAAGGATGTCGCGGATGAAATCCGGCAGCAGCCGGGTATCCGCAGGCCGTTCCTCCTCCAGCGTTGCCCAACGTTCCGGCACCATCACTTCGTGAATCGCTTCCATCCCCAGATCGATGGCGGCGTTGTTCATCTCAACGATCTTTTGCCCTTTACGCCCGTACGATTTTTCTACCGCCTGTTTTAAATACTGTGAGGCGGTTTGCGGGTCGATAATGCCCGCCAGCTTAAAAAATGCCGACTGCATCAGCATATTGAAACGCCCACCCAGCCCCAGTTTGCGCGCGATATCCACCGCATTCAGGGTGTAAAAACGGATGCCCTGGCGGGCAATATAACGCTTCATGCTGTTGGGCAGGTTCGCCTCCAGATCCTCGCCGAACCAGGTGCAGTTCAGCAGAAAGGTTCCTCCGGGGTTTAACCCCTCCAGCAGATCATATTTATCGACATAGGATTGCTGTGAACAGGCGATAAAATCAGCCTTGTGGATCAGATACGGCGAGGTGATGGGACGCTCGCCAAAGCGCAAATGGGAGACGGTAATGCCGCCGGATTTTTTCGAATCGTAAGCAAAATAGGCCTGCGCATACATCGGCGTGTTATCGCCAATAATTTTGATGGCGCTTTTGTTGGCACTGACCGTGCCGTCTGAGCCCAGTCCCCAGAATTTACAGGCGGTGATCCCTTCGCGGGAGACCTGTACATCCTGCATGGGCAACGGCAATGAGGTGTGAGTGACGTCGTCGAAAATCCCCACCGTAAAGCCATCCTTCGGTAACGGTTTTTTCAGGTTTTCAAATACCGCCACAATATGTCCCGGCAACACATCTTTGCCCCCCAGCGCATAACGCCCCCCTACAATCAGCGGCGCGTTGTCGTGGTGGTAAAAGGCGTTTTTTACATCCAGACATAAGGGTTCGGCCTGCGCACCCGGCTCTTTTGTGCGATCGAGCACAGCAATACGCTTCACGCTCTGCGGGATACTGGCAAAAAAGTGCGCCAGTGAAAACGGGCGAAACAGATGGACCGTCATCAGCCCGACTTTCTCCCCGCTATCGATCAGCGCATCCACCACTTCGGAAACGGTGTCACACACCGACCCCATAGCAATGATGATTTGTTCCGCGTCTTCCGCGCCGTAATAATCAAACAGGTGATATTCGCGCCCGGTGATAGCGGCGATCTCCGCCATATAACCTTCAACAATATCCGGCAACGCAGCATAGTAGCGGTTGGCCGCTTCGCGCTCCTGAAAATAGATATCGGGGTTCTGTGCCGTACCGCGGATCACCGGGTGATCGGGGTTAAGGGCGTTGCGGCGAAAACGGTCCAGCGCGTCGGTATCCAGCAGTGGGGCCAGCTCGTCATACTCCAGCACGTCAATTTTCTGGATCTCATGGGAGGTGCGAAAACCGTCAAAGAAGTTGATAAACGGCACACGACCTTTAATGGCCGCCAGATGGGCCACCGCCGAAAGATCCATCACCTGCTGCACATTGCTTTCTACCAGCATGGCGCAGCCCGTCTGGCGAACGGCCATCACATCCTGGTGGTCACCAAAAATGTTCAGCGAATTGGCCGCCAATGCCCGGGCGCTCACATGAAACACCCCCGGCAACAGCTCTCCGGCGATTTTATACAGATTGGGGATCATCAACAGCAGCCCCTGCGAGGCGGTATAGGTGCTGGTCAGCGCCCCGGCCTGTAACGCACCGTGCACCGCCCCGGCAGCACCGGCTTCGGACTGCATCTCCATTAACCGCACCGGCTGACCAAACAGGTTTTTCTTACCGGCGGCGGCCCACTCATCCACGTATTCCGCCATTGGCGTGGAGGGGGTGATGGGGTAAATCGCCGCGACATCAGTAAAGGCATAGGCGATCCATGCCGCCGCCGCGTTGCCATCCATTGTTTTCATCTTTCCGGACATTGCTCGTTCCTCGAATGTGAGAGGTCTGGTCCGTGGGCTATTGCACAGCCTGTGCCAGCTCATTTATTCGTGGAAATACAAGCGATTACCAAGCATCTCACAAACGCCATTGCATGGAATAAGACAGGGAAAGCGACATCCTGTTGAACAGCCGACAAAGTGTCGGGCACCGGGCACACGCCGCCGCCGACAAACACGATTGTCCGGTTTCATACAAATGGTCTGGTGATTGTTTACTCTTTGCCCTTCCCGCTCAGGCAGCCAAAATATAAAAATCAATATAATCAATTAATTAATAAATATGGCATGGCTGGTATGTTCCCTGCACAAGGGTATGTGGCAAACACACAACCCACAGGAGAAACACCATGACCATGCGTCAATGTGCGATTTACGGTAAAGGCGGTATTGGTAAATCCACCACCACACAAAACCTCGTTGCTGCCCTCGCCGAGATGGGCAAAAAAGTGATGATCGTTGGCTGCGATCCGAAAGCCGACTCCACCCGTTTGATCCTTCACGCCAAAGCACAAAACACCATTATGGAGATGGCGGCGGAAGTCGGCTCCGTGGAAGACCTGGAGCTGGAAGACGTGCTGCAAATCGGTTACGGCGGTGTGCGCTGCGCGGAATCCGGCGGCCCGGAGCCAGGCGTGGGCTGCGCGGGGCGCGGGGTGATCACCGCCATCAACTTCCTTGAAGAAGAAGGCGCGTATGTTCCCGACCTCGATTTTGTGTTTTACGACGTGCTCGGTGACGTGGTGTGCGGTGGTTTCGCCATGCCGATCCGTGAAAACAAAGCGCAGGAGATCTATATCGTCTGCTCCGGCGAAATGATGGCGATGTACGCTGCCAATAACATCTCCAAAGGCATTGTTAAATATGCCAAATCCGGCAAGGTGCGCCTCGGCGGGCTGATTTGTAACTCCCGTCAGACCGACCGCGAAGACGAGCTGATCATCGCACTGGCGGAAAAACTCGGCACGCAAATGATCCACTTCGTGCCGCGCGACAACATCGTGCAGCGCGCCGAAATCCGTCGTATGACGGTGATCGAGTATGACCCTACCTGCAAACAGGCGAATGAATACCGCACGCTGGCCAGCAAGATCGTCAACAACACCAAAATGGTGGTACCGACCCCCTGCACCATGGACGAGCTGGAAGCACTGCTGATGGAGTTCGGCATTATGGATGTGGAAGACACCAGCATCATCGGTAAAACCGCCGCCGAAGAGAACGCGGCCTGAGGCCTCCTGATCGAAGGAATAGCACAATGAGCAATGCAACAGGCGAACGTAATCTGGACATCATCCAGGAGGTGCTGGAGGTTTTTCCGGAGAAGACGCGCAAAGAACGCAGAAAGCACATGATGGTCACCGATCCGGAGCAGGAAAGCGTCGGTAAGTGCATCATCTCTAACCGTAAGTCACAGCCCGGCGTAATGACCGTGCGCGGCTGTTCTTACGCCGGTTCTAAAGGGGTGGTGTTTGGGCCGATCAAAGATATGGCCCACATCTCACACGGCCCGATCGGCTGCGGTCAGTACTCCCGCGCCGGTCGGCGTAACTACTACACCGGGGTCAGCGGCGTGGACAGCTTCGGCACGCTGAATTTTACCTCTGATTTTCAGGAGCGCGACATCGTGTTTGGCGGCGACAAAAAGCTGACCAAACTGATTGAAGAGATGGAAATGCTGTTCCCGCTGACCAAAGGCATCTCGATCCAGTCGGAATGCCCGGTGGGCCTGATCGGTGACGATATTGAAGCCGTTGCCAACGCCAGCCGTAAAGTGCTGAACAAACCGGTGATCCCGGTGCGCTGCGAAGGGTTTCGCGGTGTGTCGCAGTCTCTCGGGCACCATATTGCCAATGACGTGATCCGCGACTGGGTTCTGGATAACCGCGAGGGTAAACCGTTCGAATCCACCCCATACGATGTCGCAATCATCGGTGATTACAACATCGGCGGCGATGCCTGGGCATCACGTATTCTGCTCGAAGAGATGGGATTACGGGTGGTGGCGCAGTGGTCCGGCGACGGCACGCTGGTGGAGATGGAAAATACCCCCTTCGTGAAGCTCAATCTCGTGCACTGCTACCGCTCCATGAACTACATCTCTCGTCATATGGAGGAAAAACACGGTATTCCGTGGATGGAGTACAACTTTTTTGGCCCGACCAAAATCGCCGAGTCACTGCGGAAAATCGCCGATCAGTTTGATGACACCATTCGCGCCAATGCTGAAACGGTGATCGCCCGCTATCAGGCACAAAATGACGCCATCATCGCCAAATACCGGCCGCGTCTTGAGGGGCGCAAAGTGCTGCTCTATATGGGCGGTTTACGTCCGCGTCATGTGATAGGCGCTTATGAAGATCTGGGGATGGAGATCATCGCCGCAGGCTACGAGTTCGCTCATAACGACGATTACGATCGCACCCTGCCGGAGCTGAAAGAAGGCACGCTGCTGTTTGATGACGCCAGCAGTTATGAGCTGGAAGCGTTCGTTAAGGCCCTGAAGCCGGATCTGATCGGCTCCGGCATCAAAGAGAAGTACATCTTCCAGAAAATGGGCGTGCCATTTCGCCAGATGCACTCCTGGGATTACTCCGGCCCGTACCACGGCTATGACGGTTTCGCCATTTTTGCCAGTGATATGGATATGACGCTCAACAATCCCGCCTGGGGTCAGTTGACCGCGCCGTGGCTGAAATCCGCCTGACTTTTATCCTGCTATCCCGTCTGTTCACCGATTTGTGGCGCGGGAGGAGAACACCATGAGCCAAACTGTTGAGAAAATCCATAACTGCCATCCGCTGTTCGAACAGGATGCCTACCAAACGTTGTTTAGCGGTAAACGGGGAATGGAAGAAGCGCACTCGCCGGAGCGGGTGCAGGAAGTGTTCCAGTGGACGACCACACCGGAATACGAAGCACTGAACTTTAAACGCGAAGCGCTGACCATCGATCCCGCCAAAGCCTGCCAGCCGCTAGGCGCAGTACTCTGTTCGCTGGGTTTCGCCAATACCCTGCCCTATGTGCACGGTTCCCAAGGGTGCGTAGCTTATTTCCGCACCTATTTTAACCGTCACTTTAAAGAGCCGGTGGCCTGCGTATCGGACTCCATGACCGAAGATGCCGCCGTGTTCGGCGGTAATAATAACCTCAATACCGGCCTGCAAAACGCCAGTGCACTGTACAAACCGGAGATCATCGCCGTCTCCACTACCTGTATGGCGGAAGTGATCGGCGACGATTTACAGGCCTTTATTGCCAACGCCAAAAAAGACGGTTTTCTTGATGCCGCCATTCCGGTGCCATACGCCCACACACCGAGCTTTATCGGTAGCCATATTACTGGCTGGGACAATATGTTCGAGGGTTTTGCCCGCGCCTTCACCGCCGATTATCAGGGGCAGCCAGGTAAGCTGCCGCGCCTCAATCTGGTGACCGGTTTTGAAACCTATCTGGGTAATTTTCGCGTGTTGAAACGCATGATGGAACAGATGGATGTGCCCTGTAGCCTGCTGTCGGATCCTTCAGAGGTGCTGGATACCCCGGCGGATGGCCATTACCACATGTATTCCGGCGGTACTACGCAACAGGAGATGCGCGAGGCACCCGATGCTATCGACACACTGCTGCTGCAACCCTGGCAACTGGTGAAAACCAAAAAAGTGGTGCAGGAGATGTGGAACCAGCCAGCGACAGAGGTCACGACACCGATTGGCCTGGCGGGCACCGATGCGCTGCTGATGACCATCAGCCAGCTTACCGGCAAGCCGATTGCCGATGCGCTGACGCTGGAGCGTGGCCGCCTGGTGGATATGATGCTCGACTCCCATACCTGGCTGCACGGCAAGAAATTCGGTCTGTTTGGCGACCCGGATTTTGTGATGGGGCTGACCCGCTTCCTGCTGGAACTGGGTTGCGAACCGACGGTGATCCTCTGTCATAACGGCAGTAAACGCTGGCAGAAAGCGATGAAGAAAATGCTCGACGACTCACCGTATGGTCAACAGAGCGAGGTCTTTATCAACTGCGATTTGTGGCATTTCCGTTCGCTGATGTTCACCCGCCAGCCGGATTTTATGATTGGCAACTCCTATGGCAAGTTCATTCAGCGCGACACCCTCGCTAAAGGCGAACAGTTTGAAGTACCGCTGATCCGCCTGGGCTTCCCGTTGTTTGACCGCCATCATCTGCACCGCCAGACGACCTGGGGCTACGAAGGCGCGATGAGCATCCTGACGACGCTGGTTAACGCGGTGCTGGAGAAAGTGGACAAAGAGACCATCAAGCTTGGCAAAACCGACTACAGCTTCGATCTTATCCGTTAACCATCACAGCCCCGTCACTGACGGGGCTCAGGGAGGCACTATGCCAGTCATTATCATTCGCCAGCGTGGCAACGATCTCTACTGCTATATCGCCAAACAGGATCTGGAAGCGCGGGTTCTGCACATTGAGCATGACACCACCCAACGCTGGGGTGGCGTGCTTTCTCTGGAGGGCGGACGCCGTTATTACGTGAATGAGCAGCCAGGTCGCCCTGCGTTTCCGATCAGTTTGCGCGCCACCCGCGATGCGCGGGTGTAAGGAGGTGTTCCATGTTTGACAACGACAGACTTTTCTGGCGGATGCTGGCGCTGTTTCAGTCTTTGCCGGAGTTACAACCTGCGCAGATTGTCGCCTGGCTGACCGACGAGCGCGACGAGACATTAACCACGGATTATCTGGCGTCGCTGAACACGCAGCAACTGGAGGCGCGATTCCCCTATGCACATGCACTGATGTCCAGAGGGCGCTGGAGCCGGGTAAGAGCCTGTCTGCGCGGTGAATTACCAGCGCATCTTACTGTGCAAGCGCCAGACGCGCGGCGTCCGCAGTTAATTGCCGCTTTTTGTTCGCAGGATGGCCTGACGATCAACGGTCATTTTGGTCAGGGCCGCCTGTTCTTTATCTATGCTTTTGATGATCAGGGGTACTGGCTGCATGATTTACGTCGCTACCCCGGCAGTCAGGAAGATAAAGAGCCGAATGAGAGCCGCGCCCGCTTACTGGAGGATTGCCACCTGCTGTTCTGTGAAGCGATTGGTGGCCCGGCTGCGGCGCGCCTGATCCGCCATAATATTCACCCCATGAAAGTCTCACCGGGTTTTACCCTTCTCTCGCAGTGCGAGGCGCTCAAAACGCTGCTTGCCGGACGGCTGCCCCCCTGGCTGGCTAAACGACTGGAGCGCGATAACCCTCTGGAAGCGCGCGTGTTTTGACGCCTTCTCATCCCCCCGTTCGCGGGGGATTTTTTTGACGTAGGCATTACGTCAATTGTTCGTTTTGTCGCAAAGCCAACATAAATTTTCCCTTACAAATCAATCACTCGCTTCTGGCCTGCGATTTGCAACACCACCGGTAACCCAATCCATACATGAGGTGACTATGAAGGGGAATGAGATTCTCGCACTGCTTGATGAGCCCGCCTGCGAACACAACCATAAACAAAAAACCGGCTGTAGCGCCCCCAAACCCGGCGCCACCGCTGGCGGCTGTGCCTTTGATGGCGCGCAGATCACCTTGTTGCCGCTGTCCGATGTGGCACATCTGGTGCACGGCCCGATCGGCTGTACCGGCAGTTCTTGGGACAATCGCGGCAGCCTGAGCTCCGGTCCGGCTATCAACCGACTGGGCTTTACCACCGACCTTAACGAGCAGGATGTGATCATGGGGCGCGGTGAGCGCCGCCTGTTTCATGCGGTGCGCCATATCGTCAACCGTTACCACCCGGCAGCAGTCTTTGTCTACAACACCTGCGTCCCGGCCATGGAGGGCGACGATATTGATGCCGTCTGCCAGGCGGCGGCAACCGCCACGGGCGTGCCGGTGATCGCCGTGGATGCGGCGGGTTTTTATGGCAGTAAAAATCTCGGCAATCGCCTGGCCGGTGAGGTGATGGTGAAGCAGGTGATCGGCAGTCGCGAGCCGTCGCCCTGGCCGGACGATACCCCCTTTTCCCCGGCGCACCGCCACGATATCGGGCTGATTGGCGAGTTCAACATTGCCGGGGAGTTCTGGCATATCCAGCCGTTGCTTGATGAGCTGGGGATCCGTGTACTGGGGAGTCTTTCCGGCGACGGACGATTTACCGACATTCAGACCCTGCACCGGGCGCAGGTCAATATGCTGGTCTGCTCGCGAGCGCTGATTAACGTTGCCCGCGCGCTGGAACAACGTTATGGCATACCGTGGTTTGAGGGCAGTTTCTACGGCGTGCGCGCCACCTCTGATGCTTTACGCCAGTTAGCCGCCCTGACCGGTGATGAGGATCTGATCGCACGAACGGCAGCGTTAATCTCCCGCGAAGAGCAGCACGCCGAACGGGCTCTGGCCCCGCTGCGCGAGCGGTTACGCGGTCGCAAAGCACTGCTGTACACCGGTGGTGTGAAGTCCTGGTCGGTGGTCTCCGCGTTACAGGATTTGGGGATGACCGTGGTCGCCACCGGCACCCGCAAATCAACCGAAGAGGATCGGCAACGCATCCGTGAACTGATGGGTGACGAGGCCATCATGCTCGATGAGGGCAACGCCCGTACGCTGCTGGATGTGGTGTACCGCTACCAGGCGGACATGATGATCGCCGGTGGACGCAATATGTACACCGCCTACAAAGCGCGGTTGCCGTTTCTGGATATTAACCAGGAGCGTGAGCATGCCTTCGCCGGCTATCGCGGCATCGTCACGCTGGCCGAACAACTCTGTCAGACCCTGGAAAGCCCGGTCTGGCCGCAAACCCACGCTCGCGCGCCGTGGCAATAAGGAGTCGATAATGGCCGAAATCATGCGTAATAAAAAACCACTGGCGGTCAGCCCCATAAAAAGCGGTCAGCCGTTGGGGGCGATCCTTGCCAGTATGGGGTTTGAACAGACCATTCCACTGGTGCACGGCGCTCAGGGGTGCAGCGCTTTCGCAAAAGTCTTTTTTATCCAGCATTTTCACGATCCGATCCCCTTACAATCAACGGCGATGGACCCCACCTCCACCATTATGGGCGCGGATGAAAACATTTTGACCGCGCTGAACCTCCTCTGCCAGCGCAATACCCCCAAAGCCATTGTGCTGCTCAGCACCGGACTTTCGGAGGCCCAGGGCAGCGACATTTCGCGCGTGGTCCGGCAGTTCCGCGATGCGTTCCCGCGTCATAAAGGCGTGGCGATCCTCACCGTCAATACACCGGATTTTTACGGCACGCTGGAGAACGGCTACAGCGCGGTGCTGGAAAGCGTGATTGAGCAGTGGGTGGCGGAAAAACCCCTGCCAGGTCTGCGTAATCGCCGCGTTAACTTGCTGCTCAGCCATTTATTGACTCCGGGAGACGTGGAACTGCTGCGCAGCTATGTGGAAGCGTTCGGGTTACAGCCGATCATGGTGCCGGATATCTCGCTGTCACTGGATGGTCATCTGGCGAATGGTGACTTCTCGCCAGTCACCCAGGGCGGTGCGTCTCTGCGCATGATCGAGCAGATGGGGCAGAGCCTGTGCACCTTTGCCATCGGCGTCTCCCTCTCCCGTGCAGCCACGCTGCTGGCGCAGCGCAGTCGCGGCGAAGTAATTGCCCTGCCGCATCTGATGACGCTTGGCGACTGCGATCAGTTTATTCACCATCTGCAACGCCTTTCCGGGCGCGACGTTCCGGCCTGGATTGAACGCCAGCGCGGGCAATTACAGGATGCGATGATCGATTGTCATATGTGGTTACAGGGGGCCCGCATGGCGCTGGCGGCGGAAGGCGATCTGCTGGCGGCATGGTGTGATTTCGCCCGCAGTCAGGGCATGGTTCCCGGCCCGGTTGTCGCACCAGTGAGTCAGCCGGGGTTGCAAAATCTGCCTGTCGATAGCGTAACCATTGGCGATCTGGAAGACCTGCAGGATCTGTTGTGCGCAACCCCGGCGGATCTACTGGTTGCCAACTCCCACGCGGCGGATCTGGCAGAGCAGTTCGCTATCACGCTGGTGCGCGCAGGTTTTCCCCTCTATGACCGGCTCGGCGAATTTCGCCGTGTGCGTCAGGGTTACGCGGGCATGCGCGATACCTTGTTCGAACTGGCGAACACCCTGCGCGAGCGCCATTCTCACCTGGCCACTTACCACTCCCCGTTGCGCCAGCACGTCAGCGAACCGCCCATCTCCGGAGGCAACTATGCACTATGTTAACCGCCAGTTCAGCACCATTTGCTCCGGCGTCTGGTCAATGAAAGTGGCCTTTGCCAGCTCCGACTATCACCATGTGGATCAGCACTTTGGCGCAACGCCGAGGCTGGTTATTTACGGTGTGAAGGAGAACGACGTGACGCTGTTGCGGGTAGTGGATTTTTCGGTGCTTGCCGGGCATCAGCAAGAGAAGATCGCCAGCCGGATCGCAGCGCTGGAGGATTGCGTCACGCTCTACTGTGTGGCGATTGGCGAAAGCGTCTTCCGCCAGTTGCTGCAAATCGGTGTGCGTGCCGTGCGCGTCCCGGCAGAGACCACTATTGAGGGGCTGTTGCAGGAAATTCAGCACTACTGGTATGACAAAGAGCAGCGTAAAAATACACGTAACCGCAATCCGCAGCGCTTCGCACAACTCTTGCAGGAGCACGACTGGCAGGATGATGAGGAGTGCTGACCGCCAACTGTGTCGTCTCTGTGACAAAACCAACATAAAACTGCGACACAGCTCGCAGTTTTATGACAGAGAAAAATCTTAACCCTCTGAAAATAGGTCACTTTACCTTCTGGTACTGCTTTTGCTTGGTACGTCTGACCCGCTGTTGATTGACGCGGTGAAATGCGCCCCGGCGCTTTCCGTCATACATCCTGGGAGCTGAGAGCATGTGGAATTACTCCGAGAAAGTGAAAGATCATTTTTTTAATCCCCGTAACGCCCGCGTGGTGGATAACGCCAACGCCGTTGGCGACGTGGGATCGTTAAGCTGCGGCGATGCGTTGCGGCTGATGTTACGAGTGGATCCGCAAAGTGAAACCATCCTTGAGGCCGGGTTCCAGACCTTTGGTTGTGGCAGCGCAATCGCCTCCTCGTCGGCGTTAACTGAGCTGATCATCGGCCGTACGCTGGCGCAGGCTGAACAGGTGACAAACCAGCAGATCGCCGATTATCTCGACGGTCTGCCGCCGCAAAAAATGCACTGTTCCGTGATGGGTCAGGAGGCGCTGCGTGCGGCGATTGCCCACTATCGCGGCGAAACCCTGGAAGACGACCATGAAGAAGGCGCGTTAATCTGCAAATGTTTTGGCGTCGACGAAGGCCAGATCCGCCGCGCGGTGTTAAGCAACGGGTTAACCACGCTTGAAGAGGTGATCAACTACACCAAAGCGGGCGGCGGCTGTACCGCGTGCCATGAAAAAATCGAACTGGCGCTGGCGGATATTCTGGCGCAGCACCCGCAGAGTGCCGCCCCCGTCGCAGAACAGAAAGATCCGCACTGGCAGGAAGTGGTGGATGCCATCACTGAACTGCGTCCACATATTCAGGCCGATGGCGGCGATATGACGCTGGTGAACGTTGCAGCGCATACCGTGACAGTCAGCCTCTCCGGCAGTTGCAGCGGTTGCATGATGACCGATATGACGCTGGCATGGCTGCAACAAAAATTGATGGAGCGTACCGGTTGTTATATGGACGTCGTAGCGGCCTGAAGCACCGCCGGTCAACAGAGGGGAAATCACCATGAAACAGGTTTATCTGGATAATAATGCCACCACCCGAATCGATCCGATGGTGCTGGAAGCGATGATGCCGTTCCTGACTGAACATTACGGTAACCCGTCATCCATTCACGATTTTGGCGCACCCTCCCGCGTCGCCCTTGAGCGGGCGCGCCAACAGGTGGCCGACCTGCTCGGTGCGGAACACGCCAGCGAGATTATTTTTACCTCCTGCGCCACCGAAGCGACCTCTACCGCACTGCATGCCGCTGTCGAACTGTTGCCGGAGCGACGGGAAATCATCACAACCGCGGTAGAGCACCCGGCAACCCTTGCGGTGTGCGAACACCTGGAGCGACAGGGCTACCTTATCCACCGCATTGCGGTGGATACCGATGGCGTACTGAATATGCAGCAATATCGCCAGGCGCTAAGCCCGCGCGTTGCGGTGGTCAGCGTTATGTGGGCCAATAATGAAACCGGTGTCCTGTTTCCGGTTGTGGAAATGGCAGCAATGGCGCACGACGTCGGCGCATTGTTTCACTGCGACGCGGTACAGGTAGTGGGAAAAATACCGCTGGATATTGGTCGGACGGCCATTGATATGCTCTCCTGCTCAGCGCATAAACTGCATGGTCCGAAAGGCGTCGGTTGTCTCTATTTACGCCGTGGTTCGCGTTTTCGTCCACTGCTGCGTGGCGGGCATCAGGAGCGGGGCCGCCGGGCGGGCACTGAAAATATCGCTGGCATTGTGGGGATGGGCGCGGCATGTGAACTGGCGCAGGTGCACCTGCCTGGAATGAACAGCATTGCCGCATTGCGCGATCGTCTTGAAAGCGAACTGGTCAGCCAGGTGCCTTCGGTAAGGGTGATGGGCGGTAATGCCCCGCGCGTTCCCGGCACCGTCAATCTGGCGTTTGAGTTTATCGAAGGCGAAGCGATTCTGTTGCTGCTCAACCAGGCCGGAATAGCGGCCTCCAGCGGCAGCGCCTGCACCTCCGGTTCACTGGAACCGTCGCATGTGATGCGCGCCATGCAGATTCCCTATACGGCCGCGCATGGCAGTATTCGTTTTTCGCTCTCCCGTTATACCCGTGAGAAAGAGATAGACTACGTCATTGATGCGTTGCCGCCTATCATCGCCCGTCTGCGCGCGCTTTCTCCCTACTGGCAGGACGGCAAGCCACGTCCGGCTGAAGCCATTTTCACACCGGTTTACGGTTAAGGTGACGTCATGGCAAGCGTAGTGATAAACGATACGACGCTGCGGGACGGTGAACAGAGCCCGGGCGTGGCCTTTCGCGCCAGTGAGAAAGTGGCGCTGGCGCAAGCGCTGTATGAAACCGGCATCACCGCACTGGAAGTTGGCACACCCGCGATGGGCGACGAGGAGCGCACGCGTATGCAACTGGTGCGCCGCCACCTGCCCGCCGCCACGCTGATGGCCTGGTGCCGGATGAATCGCGACGAAATTCAGCAAAGCGCCGACCTGGGCATGGATTGGGTGGATATCTCCCTGCCCGCCTCTGACAAACTGCGACAGTACAAACTGCGTGAGCCGCTGCCACGCCTGCTGGAACGGCTGACCACGCTGATTGAGCAGGCAAAAACGCTGGGTTTGCAGGTCTGCATCGGCTGTGAAGACGCCTCCCGCGCGAGCGATCTCACCCTATTGACCATTGCCGATACCGCACAGCAGGCTGGCGCGCAGCGGCTGCGTTTTGCCGATACCCTCGGCATACTCGACCCGTTTACCACCGCCACCCGGATCGGTACGTTACGGCAACGCTGGGCAGGCGAGATTGAAATGCACGCGCACAACGATCTGGGGCTGGCCACCGCCAATACCCTGGCGGCGGTACGCGCCGGGGCGACCAGCGTCAATACCACCGTACTGGGGCTGGGCGAACGGGCAGGTAATGCAGCGCTGGAGACGGTCGCCCTCGGCTTACACCGCTGCCTGGATATCGACTGCGGGGTGCACTTCGCCCGCCTACCCGCCCTGTGCCAGCAAGTCGCCGATGCCGCTCTGCGCCCGATAGACGCCCAACAACCGTTGGTGGGCGCACAGGTGTTTACCCACGAGTCCGGCGTGCATGTCGCCGCGCTGCTGCGCGATCGTGACAGTTATCAGGCGATTGACCCGGCGCTGATGGGCCGTGAATACCGGCTGGTACTCGGCAAACACTCCGGACGCAAGGCCGTAGACGGCGTGTTCGCCCGAATGGGCTACCGGCTCGACGCCCTGCAAATCGAGCTGTTGCTCCCGGCAATCCGGCGCTTTGCCGAAAGCTGGAAACGCACGCCCAAAGATTATGAACTGGTCGCCATTTACGATGAGCTGTGCGGCAGCGCAGCGCAACAGGCCGCAGGGAGTTGAGTATGGAGTGGTTTTATCGCATCCCGGGCGTGGATGAACTCGACAGCGCCGAATCCTTTTTTGAATTTTTCTGCGTACCCTACGCATCACCGGCATTGCGCAGTTGTTGCCTGCGGGTACTGCGTGATTTTCACCAACGCCTGCGCGACCACGTGCCGCTGCGGAATTTACTGGAAGAGGATCCGCGCGCCCCCTGGCTTCTCGCCCGGCGTCTGCTGGCGGAGAGTTATCAGCACTGTACCGCGGAGCATAAGCAATGACTCAAAAATATGCCTTTGGCGAAGAGGTACGCGTAACACGCGCGATCCGCAACGACGGCACCCTGTTCGGTTACCGGCGCGGCGACTTGCTGGTGCGCCGTGGTACTACCGGTTTTGTGCGCGAATGGGGAACATTTTTGATGGACCAGATCATCTACCAGATCCATTTTCTCGACAGCGACCTGATTGTCGGCTGTCGGGAAGAGGAGCTGCTCCCGGCCTGCGCACCGTGGCACGCCGGTCAGTTTCAGTATGGCGACCATATCGTGTGCCGCTGTGCGTTAGCCATCAACGGCGAGGTGGTGATTGCCGCTGGTGCGCAGGGGCAAATTGCGGCAACCGATCAGGGCGACAATGGTGAAAGTTACATTGTCACCTTTTCGACGCGTAGTTTCCAGGTGCCTGCCAGCGCCATGATATTGGTGGAGGAGTAATGAAAGAGCCAGCTTGGGCGCGTTTTGCCAGGCGACGTCTGGCGTTGTCGCGCTGGTGCTGTGAGCCGGACGCCCTTCCTGCCGCGCAGAAAGCGGCATTCGAGGCAGCCTGGGTACGCCAGAAACGACTGGAAACGGCGGTGGTCGAGGTCGCGGGCGGAGAAAACATCCCGGACGCGGTGCTCAGCGCCGTCGCCGCCTCCCTTGCGCCTCAGCTTGATGAGACGCCCTTTTCCGCAGCGGATCGCCAGGCCGTGATCCGCCACCATGCGCTGATGGAGATGCAATTCACCCGCGTTGCCGCGTCAGCGCCCCAGCCCGATGACATCCAGGTGCTGGCCTGGTATCAGCAACATCAGGCGCAGTTTATGCGCCCGGAGCAACGTTTAACCTCGCACTTGCTGGTAACGGTAGATAGCGATGGCGAAACGGTGCGACGCCAGGTAGCGCATTTTCATCAGGAAATCGTTCGCACCCGCACGGCTTTCAGCCAGCTGGCGCAGCGCTATTCTCACTGCCCCAGCGCGCTGGAGGGCGGTCGGCTGGGCTGGATCAGCCGGGGATTACTCTACCCGGAGCTGGAACAGGCGCTGTTTGCGCTGAAAGAAAATGACGTTAGCGCCCCCATTGAAACCGCGCTGGGCTGGCATTTAGTATGGTGTGAGCACATCCGGGAACCCGCGCCGATGGCAAAAAACGAGGCACTGGCAAAAGCGCGGGAACACCTGTACAGCCTCCAGCAGCAACAATGGCAACGCCGCTGGCTGGCGACATTACTTAACGATGCATCGGCCTGATGCGTTTTTAGGTCATCAGGCCTGACACCCGATAGTGCGCGGTTACAGAATCGCCGGTTTGAGGCTTTCCAGCCAGGCATCTATCCGTTCGTCGGTGAGGTCATACTGATTGTCCTGATCGATAACCAGCCCCACGAATTTATCCGCCTCCAGCGCCTGGGAGGCGTTGAATGTATAACCTTCTTTCGGCCACAGACCAACCACCTGCGCCCCGCAATTTTTCAACGTGTCATACAGCGGGCGCATACCACTGACAAAATTATCCGGATAGCCGACCTGATCCCCCAGCCCGAATAACGCCACGGTTTTACCGCTCAGGCTGGTTCCGGCAAGCTGCGCCATAAATTCGCCCCAGGATTCGCTTTCACACCCCGCTTCCAGCCCGGGCAGTTGCCCGTCGCCCAACGTCGGCGTGCCGAGCACCAGAACCGGATAAGAGAGAAAGGTCGCCAGATCGGTGCGATTGATATTGACCGGCGAAGCCGCCGCCTCCCCCAGTTTTTGTTGGATAAGTTTGGCGATTTTGCGGGTCTTGCCGGTATCGGTGCCGAAAAAAATACCAATAGTAGCCATTGCATGCTCCTGTCAGGAAAAAGGGTTAATCCGCCATGAAAAGGCCGGAATCAGACAGGATATTGCGAAGGCTGTGCCAGGTTTACGGATGAGCAAAACCTGCACCAAACCGGGCGCGCACGCACCATCGTGATGCTTTTTTCGCCAGCACATTTCGTCCTCAGCGCCCGCCCGCAGGGCAATAACGCGATTAATGCCGTCGAATACCGATCTGGATCAATGTTAACGCCTGTTAATGCCGCAGAAGGTGCACTCTTTGCATGGTTAATGTGCGCCCGACCGCGTGCGGGCGAAAGTCGACAGGTGGCACAAATTGTCATAACTGCGACATAACCCACGTTGCCCCCCAGGAGTGCGTGATGACTCTGAATATGATGATGGATGCCACCGCGCCGGAAGAGATTGCCGGCGCGCTGACTCAACGGCATCCCGGCCTGTTTTTTACCATGGTCGAACAAGCGCCTGTGGCGATCTCACTGACCGATCCCCATGCACGGATCGTCTACGCTAACCCGGCGTTTTGCCGTCAGACCGGTTATGACCTTGAACAGTTGTTACAGCAAAATCCACGGCTGTTGTCGAGTAAGCAAACACCGCGGGAAATTTACCAGCAGATGTGGCAGACGCTACTGCAACGCCGGGCCTGGCGCGGACAACTGATTAACCGCCGCCAGGACGGTAGCCTTTATCTGGTGGAAATCGACATTACGCCGGTTATCAATCAGTTCGGTGTGCTGGAGCACTATCTGGCGATGCAGCGGGATATCAGCGCCAGCTATGCGCTGGAGCAGCGGCTGCGTAACCATATGACGCTCACGGAAGCGGTGCTGAACAATATTCCGGCGGCAGTCGTAGTGGTCGATGAATACGACCGTGTCGTGATGGACAACCTGGTCTATAAAACGTTTTGCGCCGACTGCGGCGGTAAAGAGTTACTCAGTGAACTGAATTTCTCCGCCCGCAAAGCAGAGCTGGCTACCAGTCAGGTATTGCCGGTCGTGATCCGTGGCGTGGTGCGCTGGTTGTCGGTCACCTGCTGGGCACTCCCCGGCGTTAGCGAAGAAGCCGGACGTTACTTTATTGATAGCGCGTTACCCCGCACGCTGGTGGTGATCACCGACGATACCCAACAGCAGCAGCAACGGGAACAGGGGCGTCTCGATCGTCTCAAGCAACAGATGACCACCGGCAAACTGCTGGCGGCAATTCGCGAGTCGCTGGATGCAGCGCTGATTCAGCTTAATTGCCCTATCAATATGCTGGCGGCCGCACGGCGTCTGAATGGCGCTGATCACAATAATGTGGCGTTGGATGCAGCCTGGCGTGAAGGCGAAGAAGCGATGGCGCGTTTGCAACGTTGCCGCCCATCACTGGAGCTGGAAAGCGCTGTAGTCTGGCCGTTACAGCCCTTTTTTGATGATCTGCGCGCCCTCTATCACACCCGTTTTGATGAGGGTAAAAACCTGCACATCGAGCTCGATTCACCGCAACTCGTCGGTTTTGGTCAGCGCACGCAACTGCTTGCCTGCCTGAGCCTGTGGCTCGACAGAACGCTGGATATTGCCGCCGGCCTGCGTGATTTCACCGCGCAAACGCAAATTTTTGCCCGTGAAGAAAATGGCTGGCTCTCCTTTTATATCAATGACAATGTGCCGCTGATCCAGGTGCGTTACACCCACTCTCCCGACGCATTAAATGCCCCGGGAAAAGGGATGGAGCTGCGCCTGATCCAGACGCTGGTGGCCCACCACCGCGGTGCGATAGAACTGACCTCACGCCCCGAAGGGGGCACCTGCCTGACCCTGCGTTTCCCGTTATTTCATTCACTGACCGGAGGCTCACAATGACCCAGCGAACCGAGTCGGGTAATCCCGTCTGGCGCTTCGACCTGTCCCAGCAGTTTACCGCGATGCAACGCATCAGCGTGGTCTTAAGCCGGGCGACAGAGATTGGTCAGACATTACAGGAAGTGCTGTGCGTGCTGCACAACGATGCGTTTATGCAACACGGGATGATCTGTCTGTACGACAATCAACAATCCATCCTCAGTATTGAAGCCTTGCAGGAAGCCGATCAGGAGTTGATTCCCGGCAGTTCGCTGATCCGCTATCGGCCCGGAGAAGGGCTGGTCGGTACGGTACTGTCGCAGGGGCAATCGTTGGTGCTTCCGCGCGTGGCTGACGATCAGCGTTTTCTCGATCGTCTGGGACTGTATGACTACAACCTGCCGTTTATCGCCGTGCCATTAATGGGGCTGCAATCACAACCGATGGGCGTGCTGGCCGCGCAGCCGATGGCGCGTTTCGAGGAGCGGTTGCCCGCCTGCACACGTTTTCTGGAAACGGTCGCCAACCTGGTGGCGCAAACGGTACGGCTGATGATGCGCCCCGCCGCCACCTCCCCACGCGCAACGGTGATAAATAATGAACGTCCGCGCGGCTGTGCGACGGCACGCTCGTTTGGTTTTGAAAATATGGTCGGCAATAGCCCGGCGATGCGCCAGACCATGGAAATTATCCGCCAGGTTTCCCGCTGGGATACCACTGTGCTGGTGCGGGGAGAAAGCGGTACCGGCAAGGAGCTGATCGCCAATGCTATCCACCACAATTCGCCACGCGCCGGTGCGCCGTTTGTGAAATTTAACTGCGCTGCCCTGCCCGATACCCTGCTGGAAAGTGAGCTGTTCGGTCATGAAAAAGGGGCATTCACCGGTGCGGTGCGCCAGCGGAAAGGCCGCTTTGAACTGGCGGACGGCGGCACACTGTTTCTTGATGAGATTGGTGAAAGCAGCGCCTCTTTTCAGGCCAAGCTACTGCGGATTTTGCAGGAAGGCGAAATGGAGCGCGTCGGCGGTGACGAAACGCTACAGGTGAACGTTCGTATTATTGCGGCAACCAATCGCAATCTGGAAGAGGAAGTGCGGCTGGGGAATTTTCGGGAAGATCTCTACTACCGTCTCAATGTGATGCCTATCTCCCTGCCCCCGCTGCGCGAGCGACAGGAAGACATTGCTGATCTGGCACACTTTCTGGTGCGTAAAATCGCGCAAAACCAGAGCCGTACGCTACGCATCAGCGATGGAGCCATCCGCCTGTTGATGAGCTACAACTGGCCCGGCAACGTGCGTGAACTGGAAAACTGCATTGAACGCTCGGCGGTGATGTCGGAAAGCGGTCTGATCGATCGCGACGTGATCATGTTTAATCACCGGGAAAATACGCCGAAGCAACCCCCGCTCACTACATCGCGGGAGGATAGCTGGCTCGATCACTCACTGGATGAACGTCAGCGGTTGATTGCCGCGCTGGAAAAAGCCGGCTGGGTGCAGGCGAAAGCGGCGCGTTTACTGGGGATGACCCCGCGCCAGGTGGCGTACCGCATTCAAACCATGGATATCACCTTGCCAAGAATGTGAGCCCGGATTTGTGGCATTCGGCACAATGTCAGCCAAATGCCACAACACTCACAACACAACGCGGGCGCAGTGAAATTAAGTCTCTTTTTTTCAATAAGTTAAAAAGTCGGTACACGGTACAAGATTTGCAACTGGGGGTTATGACTCCGAAACGAAGGTATCCCCATGACTTCCTGCTCATCCACCGTTGGCAGTTCACGCTGCCGGGCCGTTCAGCCTGAACCGTTATCTGATGTTGTGGCTGGCAAAGTGGCGTTGCATCCCTGCTATTCGCGTAGCGGTCACCACCATTTTGCACGCATGCATCTGCCCGTCGCCCCTGCCTGTAATCTGCAATGTCATTACTGCAACCGTAAATTTGATTGCAGCAATGAGTCCCGACCGGGGGTCTCTTCCTCGCTGCTGACGCCGGAACAGGCGGTCGCCAAAGTGCGCCACGTCGCAGCGGCTATTCCACAGTTATCGGTAGTGGGCATCGCCGGTCCTGGCGATCCACTGGCGAATATGAGCCGTACCTTTACGACCCTGGCGCTCATCCGGGAACACCTGCCAGATATGAAATTATGTTTATCTACCAATGGGTTAATGCTTCCGGATGCGGTGGATCGCCTGGTGGATGTGGGCGTCGATCATGTTACGGTGACCATTAATACTCTCGACCCGGAGATTGCCGCGCAGATCTATGCGTGGCTGTGGCTGGACGGTGAGCGTTACAGCGGGCGCGAAGCCGGTGAAATACTGATCGCCCGACAACTTGCCGGGGTACGTCGCCTGACGGAAAAAGGGGTGCTGGTAAAAATCAACTCGGTATTGATCCCCGGCATTAACGACCAGGCACTGGCGGACGTCAGCCGTGAACTGCGTGCCAGCGGTGCGTTTATTCATAATATTATGCCGTTGATTGCCCGCCCCGAACACGGCACGGTGTTTGGTCTGAAGGGTCAGCCGGAGCCGGATGCCGCGATGACAGCCCGCGTCCGGGAAGCGTGCGGCGAGGTGATGCCGCAAATGACCCACTGCCAGCAGTGCCGCGCCGATGCCATTGGTATGCTGGGGGAAGATCGTAGCCAGCAGTTTGCCCTGCTCCCCGTCGAGGCGTCGCCTCAACCCTGGTTGCCTACGCTCTATCGCCGCACGCAATTGCATGCCAGCATTCTGACCAAAGGCGATGCCGACGAAAAAGATGCCTGCCTGGTTGCCGTGGCGTCGACCCACGGTGAGGTAATCGACGCGCATTTTGGTCATGCGGATCGCTTTCGCATCTACAGTTTGTCGGCAGCGGGCGCGGTGCTGGTCAATGAGCGATTTACCCCGAAATATTGCAGCGGACACGATGAATGTGATCCGCAGGAAGGTGATGCGCTCTTTGCGTTGCTAGCGGATGTGAAAGCGGTGTTTTGCGCACGCATCGGTTACGCGCCGTGGCAAAAGCTGGAAGCGCGCGGCATTCAGCCCTGTGTCGACGATGCCTGGCAACCGATCAATACTGCGCTACTGCGTTGGTGGCAACGCTGGCGTCAGCAGTGCGCGGCAAAACAGCCTGACCAGGGGGTGGCCTGATGTTGACACGCGACTGGCTACAGCGTTTGTTATGGCTTTATGCCCATGGCGAGGGCTGTTATCCGTTAAAGATGGGGCTTGATGCCGCGCAATGGGCAACACTGCAGGCTGATTTTTCGCCGCCAGCAGGGCAGATCCCTTCGGATTGTCTGCTGCGACAATCCGTGATGAGCGAACTAAACGCCACCCGAACGGAGGAGCGGCAGCAACTGGCGCAGTGGCTGGCGTGCTATATGACGCCTGATGCGGCGCCGATGCATCTGATCATCGCCAGCGTGTCGCTGGCGTTTAATCATCTCTGGCAGGATCTGGGGCTACACTCACGCGAAGAGTTGCGGGAGTTGATGAGCGACTGCTTTCCGCGCCTTGTTGAGATGAATACCCAGAATATGCGCTGGAAAAAATTCTTCTATCGCCAGCGCTGTCTGCAAAGCGACGGCGAACTGGTCTGCCGCTCCCCCAGTTGCGATGCTTGCTGCGAACGCGCGCACTGTTTTGAACCTGCCTGAAGCCCTAAGGTAAACAGGCCCGGTGCCTCTGGGTTCATCGGGTCTGAATATCTGTGCATCCCCACGCCACTGTCCTATTATTTAATAATAAAAGTAAAATATTTTGCCGCAATCACACGGTTCCAGTAGTCAGGGTGTTACTGTAGCCTATATATTTGGAAAACTTATACAAAAGTAACAGGTGTGTGAGGTAGCGAATGTATTCTTTTGTGGCCAGACAGGCGATATTTGATAAACAATTAAACACCGTCGGTTACGAGCTTCTCTTCAGGGACAGTATGGATAACCGTTTCCCGGATATCTCTGCGGAACAAGCCACCACGCAATTAATTGAAGAACAATTTCTTAGCGCCCCGGTCGGACGCAAAAGTGACAACAGCACGGTATATGTTAATTTCCCCTACCAACTGCTGGTGGAAGGCCTGGCGGAAACGTTGCCAAAAGATCGCGTAGTCATTGAAATACTTGAAGATGCTAAGCCGGATGGCAAGCTACTGGAAACGGTAAAACGCTTACATAACAGCGGATTTCGCATCGCACTGGATGATTTCGTGCCCGGTAACGCATGGGATTCATTTATGCCGTATGTCAACGTTATTAAATTTGATATAAGGAGTGGTTCGCGCGACGAAATAAGCCAGTTTATTCGTTCCAACCGTGATTCATTACGCCATACCGTTTTGCTGGCGGAAAAAGTGGAAACCTATGACGAATTCGAAAATTATAAAAAAATGGGCTTCAATTTGTTTCAGGGGTATTTTTTCAGCAAGCCGGTTGTCACTAAGCGAAATAAATTGGTGCAAAATCGGGCATTCGCACTGAAATTGATGCAGGAAGTGAACGTAGAATCACCTAATTTAAATAAAATTGAAGATCTGTTAAAACGCGACGTCTCGCTTTCCTTCAAGATTATGCGCTATGCGCAGAATATTCTCTATAACACACGCGGCATCAGCGGCTTTCGCAATCAATCATTACGCGACGTGGTGGTTTACCTTGGGATTAGCGAAATGCGCCGTTTTGTGTTGGTCGCTTGCCTGACTTCGTTTGAAGAGGTGAGCAACACCGAGATCTATTATCTCAGCCTCATTCGCGCAAAATTCTGCGAACTGCTGGCGGCGCGCACCTCAGCCAATAATGCCATTAATGATGCATTTATGGTCGGTTTATTCTCCTTGCTTGATGTGATCCTTGGACTGCCGCTTGACGAGTTGCTTGAGCAAATCACCGTCTCTCCGGAGGTGGCAAAAGCCCTGCAAAGCCACAGTGGTGAATTGTACCTTTATCTGCGTCTGGCGCGTCTCTATGAACAACGGATCTGGAAAGAAGCCAACGAGGTGGCGGCGCAATTAGGTTTGTCGAACGCCATGGTCAGCGAGCTGATGAACCAGGCGACAAAATGGGCGGATGAACTGCCGATTAGCACATCGCGTTAATTTTTATTCCTGTTACGTGCAATTCCGTAATAATCATCTTCAGTATTGAAATACACTGAAACATTATTTCAATTGCATTTTGTACAACTGCTTCACATTTTTAACACCCCTCCTTCCCCTTAATCAAAATTTATTTCCCGCCATGTGCCGTTGCACAAAAATCATAGCGTAATGTGATTAAGATCAGATAAAAAGATCAATATTTTCAGAAATATTGCCGTTATTAATAATTCCTTTCTTTATATAGCGTAGGATTATGAAAAAAATAGCGCAGGCAACTGTTCTGACCAAACTGCTCATCGGCTTCTCCATCCTGATTGTGATGATGTTGCTGCTGGGCGTTGTGTCTATTTATCAGCTCAACACCAGTAATCACCATATTGATAAATTCCGCGAAAACCGCATGCCTGGTGTTCGCTATTCCCTTGAAATGCGTGGCGTATTATCCGAAATGCGCTTGCAACAGATTCAGTACATCACCTCTACTACGCCGGAATCTCGCGAGCAGCATCGGGGAGAATTACTGCAAAACCAGGCCATATTCCTGAATGCGGAGCAGCAGTACGCCAAAGCCTCCGCCGATGCGCCGCAAGAGATGCGTGCCCTGTTTGCGACAGTGGTCGATAACTTTAAAAACTTTGTCGACGTTAACGCCAAAGTGATCGACGCAGTAAGCAGTGGTAATGCGGATGAAGCCTCCAAAATCAGCGGCGCTGTCTCCGCCAAATACCGTACCCAGTTAATGAAAGATCTGGCTACGCTGGTGGATATGGAACTGGCGCTGGGCGATAAAGCGGGCGATGATTCGCAAGCAGGTTATAACCAGGCCTTATACCTGCTGAGTGGTTTACTGCTGCTGGCCCTGATTGCCACAGGTGTGATCGCCCTCTTTATCTCTCGCAATCTGGCGCGTCAGTTGGGCGGCGAACCGGCCTATGCGGTTTCGATCATGAAAGCGATTGCCGCCGGTAATCTGAGCGCGGATGTCACGCTACGCGATAACGACAGCCAAAGTTTGCTGGCGACCATTAAGTTTATGAACAGCAAACTGGCGGAGATCATTAACGGCATTATTAACGGCAGCGAATCTATCTCCCATGCCGCCAGTGAAATTGCCGAAGGCAACAACGATCTGTCGCAGCGTACCGAAGAACAAGCCGCATCGCTGGTGCAAACATCGTCGAACATGCAGCAAATCACGGAAAACGTGAAGAGCAACGCCGAAAACGCCCGTAAAGCCAGCGATCTGGCACGTGAGACATCACAAACGGCGGTTAAAGGCGGCAAAGAGGTGCATGACATGTTGAAACGCATGCATGAAATCTCCGATAGCTCGCAGAAAATTGTCGATATTATCTCGGTGATTGAAGGGATTGCCTTCCAGACCAATATCCTGGCGCTTAACGCCGCGGTTGAAGCTGCGCGCGCAGGCGAACAGGGTAAAGGCTTTGCGGTGGTCGCCGGCGAAGTGCGCAACCTGGCGCAGAAAAGCGCCGATGCGGCAAAAGAGATCAAGCAGTTGATTGAAGGAACGGTGGAGAAGATCACTGATGGTTCACGCTTTGCTGATACAGCCAGCCGCGCGATGGAAGATATCGTGACGTCGGTAAACAAGGTGACCGATATCGTGGCGGAAATTTCTGCCGCCTCAACGGAACAGCACCAGGGGATCAAGGAAATTAGCGTGGCAATTGAACAGATGGACCAGGTGACCCAACAGAACGCCACTCTGGTGGAACAAGCGGCTGTCGCCGCCCAGTCCATGACCGAGCAAAGCGAAATCCTCCGCGATTCCGTACGCTTCTTCCAGTTGGCGCGTTAATGCCGCACAGGCCCGATGATGCAGGATGCCATCGGGCCTGTTCTTCCGTTACATGACGAGGGTTTTCGGCTCCATAAACGCCGCTAATCCCCAGCGCCCCATTTCCCGCCCAATGCCTGAGTGTTTAAAACCACCGAACGGCGCACCGGCCTCATGCGCCAGCGTGTTCACCTGCACACGCCCGGCGTGAATTTGCGCCGCCACCTGCTGTGCACGTTCAACATCGCGACCCAGTACCAACGCACTTAATCCATAATCCGTGTCATTGGCGATCGCCACCGCATGCGCATCATCCTGATAACCGATCACCGATAACACCGGGCCAAAAATTTCTTCACGGGCAATGCGCATTGTGTTCTCCACATCCGTAAACAACGTCGGGCGGACAAACCACCCCTGCCCGCTATTTTCTGGCCGCCCTTCACCGCCCGCCAGTACTCGCGCCCCTTCCTGCTGCCCAAGGCGAATGTACGACTGCACACGCTGCCACTGTTTTTCACTGACCATCGGCCCGATATCGTTAGCTGGATCATGCGGGTCGCCTGATTTTACCGACGCAACCGCCTGCGCCAACGCCGCTTCATACTCGGCCTTACGTGAATTCGGCACCAGAATACGCGTGCCAGCAATACAGGCCTGACCGCTGTTAATAAACCCCGCCTGTATCGCTAAAGGCACGGCGGTGGCGGGATCGGCATCATCCAGGATCAGGGTGGGCGATTTACCGCCCAGCTCCAAAGTAACCCGTTTAAAGGTGTCAGCGGCATTACGCAGGATCGCTTTGCCCGTCATGGTTGAGCCGGTGAACGAGATTTTTGCGATATCCGGGTGACGGCTCATCACCTCGCCCACCACCTCGCCGCGCCCGGTGACAATATTAAACACGCCGGGCGGCAGTTCCGCCTGATGCAATGCGCGAGTCACCACCTGGGTTTGCCATGCGCTCATCTCGCTGGGTTTGATCACCGCCGTACACCCCGCCGCCAACGCGGCGGCAAGCTTGCCGCAGATAAATCCCGCATTGCTGTTCCACGGAGTGATAAGACCGGCCACACCCAGCGGTGTCATCTCCACACGCGCGTGGCCAACCTGTGAGGTAAACACAAACTGCTGCAGATCGCTTATCACCTGATCGATAACCGCCACAGGGTAGCGTGCCATCCAGACTGCGCGGGCGGCAGGCGCGCCATACTCCTGCACAATGGCCTGCAACAACTCCTCTTCACACGCCGCTAATGCCTCACGCATGCGCGTCAGCGCCTCGACTCGCTCCCCGACACGGGTCTGCGACCAGGCTGGAAACGCGGCTTTTGCTGCGGCAATGGCGTTCAGCGCATCGGCTTCGTTTGCCAGACGCACCTGACCAGTGACGTCGCCAGTCGCCGGATTAAACAGGTCAAAACGTTCTGTGCCTTGCGGCGTCACCCATTTGCCGTTAATGGAAATATGTTCAACAGATTGCATGGAAACCTCCTTCTGTAACGTGTGTCCAGTGTGTCATAGCTTTATCGCGCCGATAATCCACGCTATGCTGCAAAGGTTGTTTCGATTTTCGGGATAATCTATGCATCGTTCAGGGTTGATTGAGCTGGAAGTGGTGATGGCGGTTATGCGCCAGGGCAGTTTCCGCGCCGCGGCCAGAGAACTGGGTATGTCGGCGACCGCCGTCAGTAATGCCATTGCCGGGCTGGAAAGCCGTCTGGATGTGCGGCTGTTTCACCGTACTACCCGCAGCGTCGCGCTGACCGAGGCCGGGCAACGTTTTGTGGCACGAGTAGGCCCGGCCTTGCAGGAGATTCGTCATGCCACGGAAGAGATCCACAGCGTCGCTGACGAGCCGTCCGGCACGTTGCGCATTAATGTACCTCAGGCGGTAGGACAGCTTTTTCTTGATGATCTGTTGGTGCGTTTTCTTGCCCGTTATCCCTTGATGCGCCTCGAAATCGCCAGCGAAGCCCGGATGATCGATATCGTCGCCGAAGGGTATGATGCAGGCATTCGACTGGCCGAGTCGATCCCGCAGGATATGATTGCCGTCCCCCTGACGCCGGATATTCACATGCGGGTTGTGGCCACGCCGGAATGGTTTGCTGCGCACGGTACACCGCAAACACCGGAGGATTTGTATCAGCATCAGGGGATTTGCATGCGCATGTCGCACGGTGGGATTTACCGTTGGGAGCTATCGCGCCATGGTCAGCATTACGCGATTGCCGTTCCCGCCCGGCTGGCGACAACCGACCTGTTTACCTCGATCGCGGCGGTGCGCGCCGGGCTGGGCGTAGGTTTCTTACCAGGGTTCTATATTGAAGACGATCTGCGTAGCGGTCGGCTGGTTAGCGTGCTGGATGCGTGGACACAGCCCTTTAAGGGGCTGTGCCTGTATTATCCGGGACATCGCCATATCCCGCTGGGGCTGCAAGCGTTTATCGCCTTTATCCGCGAAGCGGTTTAATTACTCGAGATGCGCGCGATCCAGGCCGTAGGCTTTGTCCAGCGCACCGGGTAAGGTCTGTTGCAGCACCATTAACCGATTCCAGCTATTAATGATAGCGATAGAGAATGCAAGTTCAGCCACTTCCACCTCACTGAAATGCTCACGCACTTCACGGTACAGCTCATCACTGACGCCCTGCTCCCCGAGGCGTGTCAACGCTTCGGTTAATGCCAGCGCCGCCCGCTCTTTTGCGGTAAACAGCGGCGACTCACGCCAGACCGCAACATGGTAAAGACGCAACTCACGCTCGCCGTGCACTTTCGCCTGTTTGACATGCATATCGAGGCAGAAGGTACAGCCATTCAGTTGCGATGCGCGAACATCAACAAGATCTTTAATGGCGGTATCAAGGCTGCTGTTGTGCGATGCCTGGCTGGCATCACCCAGAGTTTTGATTAGCGAAGGTGCGGTCTGAAAGAGATTCACGCGGGTGCTCATAATCATTTACCTCATTTATTGATTCAACAGCCGCTATACTACCGACTTATGGCATACTAAAAAGACGCAAAATGTGGAAATCAAGGTAGGACATGAAACCCGGTTACAAAACCATTTACGAGCAGTATCGCCACAGCATCACCAGCGGATTGCTGAAACCGGGTGATAAAGTGCCGTCGGTGCGCGTGCTGGCAAGCGAATTAGGGGTTGCGCGTAAAACAGTGGAGACGGCGTGGGCAATACTGGTCGGTGAAGGTTATCTGGTAAGCCAGGGCGCACGTGGTACACGGGTTAATCCGGACTTGTCACTCGGCGGTGAGAAAAAAAACCTGCCGACAGCGCAAAACGGTGATCTCCCCCTCAGTATGGCGGAGACGCTCCGCGATCAATCTGGCTTTTTGCGCCTTGGCATTCCATCGCTGGATGCCTTTCCCTACAAGAAATGGCTGCTGCTGAGCGGCAAGGCGGTGCGATCAATGCAGCCGGTGGAAATGACCAATCCGCCGTTGATGGGCTATGCGCCGTTGCGTGAAGCGATTGCCCATTACGTCAATATTTCGCGTGGGCTTTCCTGCTCAGCGGATCAGATATTTATCACCAGCGGGTATAACCATAACCTGCGATTGATTCTCAGCGCACTGGGCAAACCCGACGACAAAGTGCTGTTTGAAGATCCCGGCTACTATTTCGGTCAGCAAACCCTTAAGCGTATTGCCAGCAATCTGCACTTTGCGCCAGTGGATAACCACGGGCTGAAGGTTGATTACGTACAACAGTATCACCGCGATGCGCGCTTTGTTTTTGTGACACCGTCACATCAAAGCCCACTTGCCGTCACCCTTTCACTGCCGCGTAAACAGCAATTACTGGACTGGGCGCAGCAGAATGAAAGCTGGATTATCGAAGATGATTACGACGGCGAATTTCACTATACCCGCAAGGTCCTGCCTGCCTTAAAAAGCCTCGATACGCAGGATCGGGTGATTTATATGGGCACATTCAGTAAAACGGTGATGCCTGCACTGCGCATCAGTTATCTGGTGATGCCGCGCGCTTGCGTGGCGCAGTTTCGCGAAACCGGGGAACTGACGGAAAGCGGCCAGCCCGTGCTGACACAAAAAATCCTCGCCGCATTTATGGGGGAAGGCCACTTTTTCCGCCACCTGAAAAAAATGCGCACGCTCTACTCGCAACGCAGAAAAACCATGCTGGCTGCGCTGGAGCAGGTTTATCCAGGGATGTTTAACATTGAAGTGAGCGACGGCGGAATGCACATCATTGCGTTGTTGCGCACCAGCACACAGGACGTCCGACTGGCGCAAATCTGGCAGCAACACCAGTTGCAGGTCAGCCCGCTCTCCCGGTGGTATAACCAGAACCCTAAGCGCTACGGTTTAATTATGGGTTATACCAATGTGCGATCGGCGCAAGAAGCGATCGCGCTATTGCAGCGCCCGGCGCAGGAAACGCGGGCGCTGCTCAGCGTTGAATAACGATCATGGAAGGCAACTGACGAGGGAGAGATCCCACGCTGTTGCCAGAAGAGATAAGCTGATAACCAGTGTCACCGCTAACGAAACCGTTTTATCTGACATTTCCATCGCATGTCCCTCTGTATGGTGGTATCGCCATTTAACAGGGCAGATCTTAATGATTTCTTACTCTCTCAGAAAAAGTTTAGGTTAGTTGATAGTTTTTGCCTGGTGTCATTTTGTGCGGAAGCACATCGGCATCGTTCATTTGCAACAAATCGATCTCAATGGCATTGCAGATGGCATCCAGCGGCAGATCGTTATCCTCTTCACCAAACGGGTCTTCCAACTCCTCCGCCAGCGTATCAAGCGAGATAAAGGTGTAGGAGATGAGCACCGAGACAAACGGCGTCATAAAGTGCAAATCCACCACCAGCGCAAACGGCAACATGATGCAAAACAGGTAAACCGTACGATGCAGAATTAGTGAATAAGCAAACGGCAGCGGTGTGGTAAAAATGCGTTCACACCCGGAAAGCACTGCGGACATGTCATGTAAACGCTGCGTGATGCTGTGGAACAGAATGTCTGACAAGGTGCCCTTCGCCCGGCGCTCCCCCAACCACTCCGCCATTAATAACAGAATGCGGTTAGCCGGCGAATGGGCATTGAGTACCGTCCGGAGTTCCTGCCCACTCAGATAGTTTGCCAGCACTTCACCCTGGGGCTTACGGCGCAATGTCATACGCAGACAATGCGCAAAGGCAATTTGCAAGCGGATAAAATGCGCCACGCCGTCGTCATCCGGCAGCGTGGTTTTCACCTCTCGCAGCAACGAACGCGAGGCGATCATCAGTTGTCCCCATAACAATCGTGCTTCGCTATAGCGGGCAAAGCAGGCGTTGTTACGAAAACCAAGGAAGATGGCAATCGCCACGCCAAGGATACTGAACGGCGCGACAGTCAGTTTGATACCCAGCGAGGTATACCAGGGGAGCATCCAGATCACGGCGATAGAGAGCAGGAAGTTCATCACCAGTCGGGAGGTAATTTTCGGCAGCACCGAACCGTGCCAGACGAAAAGACGCGTAAGCCAGTGTTGTTCAGGTCGGACAATCATGTTGAGTCGTATGCAAAGAGAGAGCTGCACTATTAAACGTGATCGCCATCACGGTTGCAAGGATGCTAATGAATTGTGACAAAGCGACATGCCAGACGAAGATGGCTGGCGCAGAAGTTACTGAAACCTGTTATACAACTATTCAAAAGTATGTTGTAACTAATGATAATAAAACCCGTCAGGGACGCTAACGTAGCCGGTCAGAAAGCATAAAAAACCCGACCGGAGTCGGGTTCGCGTTTATCTGCATGCTGCGTTCAGGATCAGCACAGCGGCTTCACGGCTTCACGCATGCCTTGCAGCAGTATGGCATCCAGATCCAGCGACACTTGCTCAACCAGACCGGCGACTTTCGTCAGATCCTGTTCCCAATGGTCGCTCACCGACAGAACCGCTTTAACCAGCTCGCTGGTGCTGATCTGGCGATCGCCATGCTGGCTCCACAGTTGCTGATAACGCGCAATCCAGTGCGCATCATCCTGCACCGGATAAGCCTGTCCGTTACGCTCGCCACGATAGAAAGCAATCAGCGCCGCCAGCGCAAACGTCAGGCGTGCTGGCAGTTTACCGGTGGCTTTCTGCCCTGCCAGCAGTTGCGGCAGAATACGGGTACGGAACTTGGTCATACCGTTGAGCGCAATGGAGAGCAACTGGTGTTTGATGTACGGGTTACGGAAGCGCCCCGTTACCGCGCTGGCGAACGATTCCAGCTCATCGCGCGGCAGATCCAGCACCGGGATGATCTCCTGGTAAATCGCTTTCTCTACAAACGCGCAAATTTCCGTGTCGTTCATCGCCTCGCCAACAGTGTCCAGCCCTGCCTGATAGGCCACCGGCACCAGCGCAGTGTGCGCACCGTTGAGGATCGCCACTTTACGCTCTTTGTACGGTTTAATATCGTCGACAATCAGCACGTTCAGTGGGAATTTGTCGAGGCGCAGTTCAGACGCCAGCGTTTTCGGCCCCTGGATCACAAACAGATAAAAGTGTTCCGCCGTGTCGAGGAAGCTATCCTGATAGCCCAGTTCCGCTTCCAGTTTCGCCACTTCATCACGCGGATAACCGGTTACGATACGGTCCACCAGCGTGGAGCAGAAGGCGTTCGCGTTATCCAGCCACTGAATAAATTCAGCACCCAGCGCCCACTCTTGCGCATAACGCAGTACCAGTTCGCGTAACGCGTCGCCATTATAATCAATCAGTTCACACGGAATGATCACCCAGCCTTTGTCGACTGCGCCAGAAAAATGGCTGAAACGTTCGAACAGCAGACGGGTCAGTTTCGCCGGATAACTCACCGCAGGCGCATCGTCGAATTTGTCCCCGGCATGATAGCTGATGCCCGCTTCCGTGGTGTTAGAGAATACAAAGCGGATGTCCGGGTTGTGCGCCAGTTTCAGAAACTCGTCATACTGCGCATACACGCTGATTTCGCGGTTCACGGAGCGGATCACGCGGGCATCACTCACCGCTTCACCCTGCTCGTTCAGACCACGAATGATGGTGGTGTAAAGGCCATCCTGAGTACTCAGGGACGGCGGGAAATCACTCTGGATCGGGCGAACAACCACCACACCGGCGTTGAGGTCGGTGTGCTCGTTCAGCAGATCGATTTGCCAGTCGACAAAAGCGCGCAAAAAATTCCCTTCGCCGAACTGAATAATACGCTCAGGGTATTCAGCGCCGGGAAAGTTGCGACGGTTTAATGTGTTCACAGTGGGTTCCTTTTTTGATTAGTCATACAACCTGGGGAGATTGGTGTAATAACTTACCAGACTTTTAGACCATGAAACCCTGTTTTGATCAAAATGGGACTGCTTAGTGGCGACAATTATAAAAGCGTGTAAAAAAATGTCGTTGCTGTCACATTTCTCTGCGACATCAGTGCATAGCGCGGGCTCTCTCCGGCACGCAGCCAACTGCATTGCAAGAGAGAAAGGCAATGCGCTCCTCGCACGTGGTGCTGACCACAACGCCTGATCAGAAACAGAAGGATTTTTCCGCAAGAGCGGGGGTATAAACCTCACCGATGCGAAAGGTCACCGCCAGAGAGGGCGTGAAGAGGATAAGCGGTCATTTTTCTTCCTTATAAAAACAACCACTATCTGATTTACATGAAATTAACACGCGTCGCCGCAACAGGTTTAACTTAAGGTTTAGCGTGCACGGCTATTCTGTTGCTTCATCGCGTACATTTTTTTATCCGCATCCTTCATCCACGGATGCAACTCACCGCTGCCGTCATGATCGAACTCGCTCAGCCCCCAGGAAAACGCCAGCTTCCAGGGTTTACCAGAAGAGAGATTCCAGGCTTCAACCTGTTCAACCAGATGCTGCATGGCGATCCAGGCCCCCTGCTCATCGGTGTCGGAAAAGATAATCGCAAACTCATCACCACCGTAGCGCACTTGCAAATCGGCTTCTCGCAAGCTGGCCGCCATGACCGACGCCATTGATTTTAGCGCTTCATCCCCTTCCGCATGCCCCCAGGTGTCGTTGATCGCTTTAAAGTTATCGAGATCGATCCACGCCAGCGTTAACGGCTCCGCACGGCGGCGTGCGCCAAAAATAGCGAACTTAGCCAGGCTGTCAAACCCACGACGATTAAACAGCCCTGTCAGTTCATCGGTGGTGGCCGCGCTCATTACCGCGAACTCATCTTCAACAATCATGGCGAAATCTTTCAGGCTGTCGAACTCCGTGTCGCTGAAGCTGCGCGGTTGCTTGTCGATCAGACAAAACGATCCCACAACCGCCCCGTCCGGCAAGTGCAATGGATGGCCTGCGTAGAAGCGGATGTGCGCATCCCCCGTTACCAGCGGGTTATCGGCAAAACGTTCATCGCGGGACGCATCTTCGATAATCAAAGGGTCGGCGCATAATATCGCATGACCACAGAAGGAGATGTTGCGTGGCAGGGATTCTTTCGGATAACCCGCCGTGGATTTGAAATGCAGCGTGGTTTCATCGACCAACGTAATCAATGCCCCCGGAACATTAAACATACGTTTTGCCAGACGGGTTAAGCGATCTAACCGGTCGGTAACACCACTTTCCAGGAGTCCCGAATCATGCAATGAGGCAAGACGTTTTTCCTCATTGGCGGGAATAGCAGGTATTTTCATAGAGTGCCTATCTCATCATTCTCAGGCTGTTTTTCGCAATGATATGAAGAAATATATCGTTCAACCTACGATATACAGCATAAAGTTTAGTCTATACCGAGCGATTGTCAGTGCGAGTAAATTTGGTTTTTCCCCAGACGCTTAGCCTGATACAACGCATCATCCGCCGCTTTTAACCATTCACTAACGGTATGCATACCCGGCAAAGCGCTGGCAATGCCTATACTCAGCGTACAGGTAAACGCGTATTCCTGCACGATAGGCATGATCGACGCCTCATTCATAATCTGCGTCGCCACCGCGTGTGCTTCATCAGGCGATGTGTCCGGTAGTAAAACAACAAACTCATCGCCGCCAAGCCGGGCTGGCGTGTCGTTTTTGCGGGAGGCAACATGCAAAATTTTCGACACCGTGACCAGCAACGCATCCCCGACTTTATGACCAAAACGGTCGTTAACCTCTTTAAAATTATCAATATCAATAAACATCAAAGAGGAGTGTCCGGGCGTCGTACGCAGTTTCTCCAGCTCATACTGAATGCGCTTTTCCAATAGCCGCCGGTTGGCGATATCCAGCAGCGGATCCATCATGGCAATGCGTTCAAGCTCGCGACTTTTCATCCGCAGTTTAACGGCAATGCTATCGGTCAGCACACTTAAGGCGAGTAAATAGATAGCAATCAGTGGCAAGGTGGCGAACATTGTCCGCTGCGTCACCACCTGTTCAACAGGCATCCCCTGCGCCAGCCATGTCAGCAGAAAGATCCCTACCATGGTCAGACCGGCTTTGCGCATCAGGATAAAACCGCCCGCCGATAAACGGTCGGTAAGCAGGACCGTGGCGATCACCACAGAAGGGAGCGGATTAACCGCCATCAGCGCGATCCAAAAGCCCCCTGCACCTGCATCTATAACCAGGTTTTGATGTTCACTGTTCAGCGGCGAACGGGCGTGACGGGCACGTAAAAATGCGAGGGTCGGCCAAAGAAAAGCGTTCGCAGAGAGCAGGACGATCGTCCATAACGGTCGCTGCAGTTCCTGCAGCACGGAAAGAATAGGGAAAAAACAGAGCAACGTTCCGAGGATACGCATCAGGTACATGCGCCTGACAAAACGTCTGCCAGAGATCCGCTCGTTTTTATTCAAATTATCAGACCCGTTCATGGCGCGCTTTTTTCCCGCTACGTATAGCCAATAATAGTATTGACGTTAAAAATTAGTAGCAAGCAATTTAATAAGTTATCGATATTAACTGCATCAAACATCAGCGGAGTAAATAAAGCCAGGAACTATTGGCCCGACGAAACCTGCGACGGCGCGTCGGCAAAAACAATATCTTTACTGGAGGTTGTACAATTGCGGCCCTGTTTTTTCGAACGGTAGAGATTTTCATCCGCTTCCGCCAGCAGTTCATTGAACATTTCGGTCAACGCCCAGGCTTCCGTCAGACCGCTACTCAAGCCAATGCTGACGGTCAAATGCAGCGTTTGTTGCCGCCACTTGAAGGGGTAATGTTCGATGGAGTGACGCACCTTTTCTGCCAGCGTAAATCCATCATCCGGATCGGCGGTGATCGCCACGACCACAAACTCTTCGCCACCCATTCGCGCCACAATGCCCCGCTCTCCCAGCGCTTCCTGCACTTTCCGGGCAAAAGCGGCCAACACCCGATCGCCGCATTCGTGACCGTAGTTATCATTCACGCTTTTGAAATAATCGATATCCATCAGCATCACCGTCACATGCTTGTCGGCAAAGCGCTTATCATCGTTATTCAGCGCTTCGTACAACCCTGAACGGGAATAGACGCGGGTCAGGAAATCAAAATCAGCGCGCAGGGAGACCTGGCGGATCAGGCGGTTAATTTTCGCCACGCTCACGGAGACAATCACCGGGCAAATCGCCAGGGTGGCGATGCCCAGACGGGCGGAAAACATGTGTGGCATTTCCATGGGCGATCCCACGAAAATATTGATTGCGCCATTGGCGACGAGCATGATTTCCGCCCCGCCGGTCAGCAATGTCACCAGGCTGGTTAACGGCAGCGGATACACGACCGCGCACCAAATCAACGCCGGTAGTGGGAATGCCAGACTGCCTGCGCCGCCAATCACCACCGACGCCAGCACCGACACTATCACCGCGCCTATAGGCAGCAATTGCTGTGGTTTGAACTGCAACGGTTCACGCAGCCAGCTCATCGTCAGCATGCCCGGCAGAATCAACACACCCGTGGAAAATTGCTCACTGAACCAGTCAGCCAGCAGTTGCAAAAAGCCTTGCCCGTTAATCCCGACCGAGCCGACTGCGCCAAAAAACGCGCACAGCAGTGCGGCAAACATGCAATAACCAAAGAGCCGTAGGGCATTCACCGGTTCCGGGGCTTTGACCATCTGGTTACGTTCCAGGGTGATCAAATGAACCATGGTGATAATAAACACCATATTGGAGAAGTTAATAATCAGCGATGCCGTGCCCCAGGAGGTGGTAATCGCATCATAGGCCAGCATAGCGATGTAGCTAATCAGATAATATTGCCAGCGATGCAGAAAGGCGTAACGCGCAAAAACCCCCGCCATAACCGCATTCAGCGGCCAGAAAAGCGACAACTCTTCCACCAGACGCATCATGGCGCCCAGAAAATAAAATAGCGTTGTCAGTAGGAAAATCACCGCGGCGTTATTCAGCGGTTTCTCTTCCTGGAATGGACGAAAAGGGGTTGAAAATAATGATCGCATCACATCTTAATCCATATCACGCGCACAACACTCTGTTCGATACACAGGGGAAATTCCTATAGCTTAGCATGCTTACCTTGCGCGCTTCCGTTCAGCGCGGTGCATTCATCTGCACGACCAGCCAGTGGTAAATCACATCCACAATATACTGTTGTTGCGTTTCTGTTAATGGATATCCATGTGGAATGTTGTGCCATTTTTCCAGACACCCGCGGCAACAGGTCGCGGTGGCATGCTGGGCGATAAACACCGGATGCCCTCGCATCGGCGTCTGCTTACCGTCATTTTGCGGCTGCGCAGGCGCCAGACGGCGGGCAACAAAATCCGCCGCGTGTGACGCAATCACCTCAGCGCCTTTATCCAGACAATACTGCCGCTCTTTTACGCCAAGGCGAAAGCGGGAACGAAACGCCGAGCGTGACAAGCGGGCGAACAGCGGCGTTAAATCGGCCATCAGTACACCGACCTCCCCAGTTGTTGCGTTAAGGCCTCCAGCACCGCGACACCTGCCAGTGAGTTCCCGGCCTCATCCAGTTCCGGGCTCCAGACCGCAATCGCCATTTCATGCGGCACAATCGCCACAATACCGCCACCGACGCCGGATTTTGCCGGCAGGCCAACCCGCCAGGCGAACTCCCCGGCATTCTGGTACATGCCGCTGGTGGCCATCAGCGCATTCACCTGACGCGCCTGCATCGGCGTAACGATGGGTGAGGAAATGTGCGCAGCGTGCCCCCCCTGCGCCAGAAAGAGGAACGTCTGCGCCAGTTCGACACAGCTCATTTTGAGTGCACAGTAGTGAAAATAGTTTTGCAACACGGTGGAGACATCGTTACGGAAATTACCAAACGACTTCATCAACCAGGCGATGGCGGCATTACGGGCGGAGTGGTCGAATTCAGAGCGGGCGACGGCGCTGTCGTAGGCGATGTCATGCACGCCGGAGAGTTTTCGTACGATTTCCAGCATACGCTGGCGCGGCGCGCTGAGGCGGCTTTGCAGCATATCGCACACCACCAGCGCCCCGGCGTTAATAAAGGGGTTGCGCGGTTTGCCTTGCTCTATTTCCAGTTGCAACAGCGAGTTAAAGGGCTGCCCGGAGGGATCTTTCCCCACGCGCTGCCAAATCTCCTCTTCGGCGTAGTGGTTCATGGCCACCACCAGACTGAGTACCTTAGAAATAGACTGGATAGAAAAACGTTCGTGGGCGTCGCCTGCGTAGAAATGTTCTCCCTGCACCGTACTGATAGCAATGCCCAGCTTATTGCCGCTTACCGAGGCCAGCGCGGGAATATAATCCGCCACTTTGCCCTGACCCAACAGCGGACGTACCTGCGCAAGCACCGCATCCAGTACGCCATTATCCATTGCCGTTGCCACATTCACCCCTTGCTCACAGGCCAAAAACGGCCTGCGAGTATAACAGAGACGAATGAATCGCGTCAGGCTGGCAGGCGAAAACGCGCCACTGCCTGCAGTAACTGATGAGAGTCATGATGCAGTTGTTCAGAGGCTTGCGTCGCCGTCGATACCAGTTCCCCCGTGCGCCGGGCGACCGTATTCAGGGCATGCAAACGCCGGGTCATCAGATGGATACTCTCCCCCTGGCTCAGTGTCGCGGCGGAGATCTCATTGAGTACGCCGCTTAAGTGTCCCACCAGCCCGGTCACTTTTTGCAGGTTGCTTTCAAGGCGGCTCACCGCCTGCGTACCGTCAGTGATCCCTTGCAGGGAGTGATTAATCAACTGCTGAATAGTTTGCGTTGAGTGGCTACTCTTCCGCGCCAGCAGCCCCACTTCTTTCGCCACTACCGCAAAGCCGCGCCCGTGATTCCCCGCATGAGCCGCTTCAATGGCCGCATTCAGCGCCAGAATATTGGTCTGGAATGCGACGCCATCAATCATATCGACAATGTTGCGCATCTCAGCCGATCGTTCGACGATCTCGCGCATCGACTGGTTAACCGTATCCATCATGCGATCGCCACCTGCGGCGATTTTTTGCGCCTCATCCGCCTGTTGACGGGCCTGCTGGGCGAAGCCAGTGCTGCCTTCAACGTGGGACTCCAGTGTGGCGATATGTTCGGTCACATCCGTCAGTTCCTGCGCTTGTTTCGTCGACTGCTGATAAAGCGACTGATTACCTTCCGCGAGGTGGCTGATGGTGTTCACCATGGAAGCGGTTGCGTCACTGACCTGCATCACCAGTTGTTGCAGTCCAAGCTGCATGCTGTGAATGCTCAGGCTAAGCTGCTCAACCTCGCGGTTAAAACGTGGCACCGGCGGCAGCGCCGTTCCCAGATCGCCCGCAGCCAGAATATTGATATGCGCAATCAGCCGACGCAGTGGTGTGATCACCCAGCGCGACATGGCAAACCATACCAACACCGCAATCACCAGCAGCAGTACTGGCACCAGCACAAAGACATGCTGTAGCTGCCCAAGGTTGGACAGTAACGCCTGACGACCGGTTTCCGCACGGCTTTCGCTGGCCTGCTGGAAACGGGCATAGTTGTCATTAAAGTCTGCCTGGAAGGCCTGGGCTGGCACCGCAAAGAAAGCATCGATCGATTGGGTTTTCACCAGCCCATCCGCCTGCTCTTTCAGCGCGCCGTAAAACAGCTGATAACTGTTGAGTAAACCGTCGTCTTTCGGCGGATCCAGTGCCAGCCAGGCTTGCCAGGCCTTTTGCGACGCCTCCAGTGCGCTGTGGGTTTCATCCATCAGACTGCGCCAGCTTCCTTCGGAGCCGGTTTCTTTGTCCTGCATAAACCAGACGCCCGCGCGATTAAGCAGATCGCTTGCCGTCAGCAACGCCACGCGGGCTTCATCCACGCGAACCTGTTGCAGGTGTGCCTGCTGGTTTAACTGTTCATTGTGCTGTGCTTCGCGTAACGACGCGGAAAGGAGAAATGAGGAGGCGATTTGCAGCGCGGAGAACAGACCAATGATGCAGAAAATACCGGCTAACAAACCAAACTGCTGAGGCGTAACACGCCGAACAATACGGCGAAAAATTTGCATTAAGTTCATGATATTCTTCTATAACCACAACGTTGCCGTGAGTCTACAAAAGGATCATGACACCCCCATGACAGCGAGGCGTGGCGCGCCCCACTGGGGCGCGCATACGGTTACAAACGATCTTTCCATACGGTCTGGATATTGCAAAACTCATGCAAACCAAAGTGCGACAGCTCACGGCCAAAACCGCTTTTCTTCACACCACCAAACGCCACGCGGGCGTCGCTGGCGCTGTAGCCGTTAATAAACACGCCGCCGCACTCCAGGTGTTTGGCAAACCACTCAGCCTGCGCATCATCGGCGGTAAAAACAGTGGCAGACAGACCGAAATCACTGTCATTAGCCAGCGCCAGCGCATGCTCAGCATCACGAGCAAGGGTGATAGCGGCAACCGGGCCAAACAGCTCCTGGCGGAATGCGGTCATCTCCGGCGTCACGCCAGCCAGTACCGTCGCCGGGTAGTAGTTGCCCGCCCCCGGAATCTTTTCCCCACCGAGCAGCAGTGTGGCCCCTTGCTGAATGCTGGCCTGCACCTGCGCATGCAGCTCATCACGTAGATCAAAACGTGCCATCGGCCCCAGATAGTGCTCTTCGTTGTCCGGTGCCCCCTGTTTTAGCGCGGCTGCGGCAGCAACAAATTTGTCGGTAAACGCCTGCGCAATGCCGGATTCAACAATAAAACGTTTCGCAGCGGCGCAGACCTGTCCGGTATTTTGATAACGCCCGGCGACAGCCGCTTTCACTGCCAGATCAACGTCGGCGTCGTTCAGCACAATAAAGGGATCAGAACCGCCCAATTCCAGTACGCATTTTTTCAGCGCCGCCCCCGCCTGTGCGCCAATGGCTGCGCCCGCGCGTACGCTGCCGGTCACCGTAACGGCGGCAATACGCGGGTCATTGATGGCCTGACTGACGCCATCGTTGGTGGCGTTCACCCAGCCAAACACTCCGTGCGGGATCCCGGCGCGGGTGAAAATCTCACCCAACAGCGCCGCGCATCCCAGCACATTAGGCGCATGTTTCAGTAAATAACTGTTACCTGCCAGCAGGATGGGCACCGCGCCGCGCATCACCTGCCACACCGGAAAATTCCACGGCATCACCGCCAGAATCGCCCCCAACGGCCGGTATTCAATGGTGGCCCGGTTATGCTCAACCTGAGTCGGCTCGCTGCCAAGCATTGCCGGACCGTTATCCGCATACCAGTCGCACAGGCTGGCGGATTTGTTCACCTCGGCCCGTGCCTGCAGGATCGGTTTCCCCATCTCCTGGCTGATCCGTTGCGCCATCTCTTCGCCACGTTCACGTAGCACCGCGCCGACATCGCGCAGTTTTTGCGCACGCTCCGCCACGCTGAGCACACGCCACTGGCGATAGCCGTTAGCCGCCTGTTCGAGGGCCGCGTCCACGTCTGAGGGGCTGGCCCACGGTGTGGCGCTCAAGGTTTCCCCGGTGGCCGGGTTGATGGAAATAGCATGGGTTGTCGGGGTGATAGACATACGGGCCTCCCTTAAAAGTAGTCAGGACTTGCACCAGAGTGGCGGAATTTGTTATTTCTGAAAACTGAATAATATTAACGACACTGTTCACAAAGAGAGAATGGTATGGATTTAACCCAGCTTGAGATGTTTAACGCCGTGGCGCAGACCGGCAGTATTACCCAGGCGGCGCAGAAGGTGCATCGCGTGCCCTCCAATCTCACGACCCGCATTCGCCAGCTGGAGTCCGATCTCGGCGTCGATCTGTTTATCCGCGAAAACCAGCGCCTGCGTCTCTCCCCGGCAGGGCACAGTTTCTTGCGTTACAGCCAGCAGATCCTGGCGCTGGTGGATGAAGCCCGCATGGTGGTTGCCGGTGACGAACCGCAAGGGCTGTTCTCGTTGGGCGCGCTGGAAAGCACCGCAGCGGTGCGCATTCCCGCCACGCTGGCGCAGTACAACCAGCGTTATCCGCGTATCCAGTTTGATCTGTCCACCGGGCCTTCCGGCACCATGATTGACGGCGTGATGGAAGGAAAACTGAGCGCTGCTTTCGTCGACGGCCCGATCATGCACCCGGGCCTGGAAGGGATCCCGGTTTACCGTGAAGAGATGATGATTGTCGCGCCGCACGGTCACGAGCGAATTGAGCGCGCGTCGCAGGTCAATGGCGCCAGCATCTACGCCTTTCGCGCTAACTGCTCCTACCGCCGCCATTTTGAGAGCTGGTTTAACGCCGATCGCGCTACGCCCGGAAAAATTCACGAGATGGAGTCCTACCACGGCATGCTGGCCTGTGTGATCGCCGGGGCCGGACTGGCGCTGATCCCCCGCAGTATGCTGGAAAGTATGCCCGGTCATCACCAGGTGGAAGCCTGGCCGCTGGCGGAAAACTGGCGCTGGCTGACCACCTGGCTGGTATGGCGGCGTGGTGCGAAAACCCGTCATCTGGAGGCATTTATTGAACTGTTGCAGTAACGTTAACGCCCGGTGTCGGTTTATTGCATGGCAAAACGCAGGTCGGCGATAAGCGTTTTTTCCATAAAAATACTCAAGGGATCGTCGACATAGGGCGCAAAAGCGCGGCAGGTCTGGTAACCGCAACGCTCATACAACTTCACCGCCGCCAGCTGCCTGATCCCGGTCTCCAGACGCAACGTATGGCAAAAACGGGCAGCCGCCTCCTGCTCCAGCGCGGCAATCAGTATTTCACCCAGTCGTTGCCCGCGATGCCGGGGAGCGATAAACACCCGTTTCATCTCGCCGCTGCCATCGCCGTTCAGCACCACCGCGCCGCACCCCACGGTCGCCCCCTCGGTGTGCCGGATTTTTCTCAGGATCAGCTTTTGCGCAGGTAAAGCGGCCAAATCAAGCAGATGGTTACTCTCCGCCGGATAGAGCGCACGCTGATAGCGATCCAGTTCGTCAATCAGTGCAATCACATCCGGCTGGGCGGCAGTGGCATCGTTAATACTGTACATCAGGCACGCCTTATTGTTACTCCCTTGTTAAATTAGCCAGCCAGACCCGCACCCACGTCATACGATTAACCTATAGATGATACAGGCCGTTGCACAGCCGGGATGACAGACGGTACCTTACGCGCAGAACTAACCCTGATAACGGAACCAGAATGAATACGAAAGCCCGTAAGGTGATGATTATTGGTACTGGCAATGTGGGGGCGTCCGCCGCCTACGCCCTGCTGAACCAGACCATTTGCGAGGAGTTGATCCTCGTGGATTTGGACCAACAGCGCGTGGAAGGCCACGCTCAGGATCTGTCGGATGCCGCTGCGTATATGCCGGGCATGATGACCATCTCGACGCGCCCGGTTGAAGCGTGCGCGGATGTCGATATTGCGGTGATCACCGTCTCCGGCGGCCCGTTAAAACCTGGCCAGACGCGACTCGACGAACTGACCAACACCGCGCGGATCGTGCAAAAAATTGTACCGGCCATGATGGCAAACGGTTTCAACGGCATTTTCCTTGTTGCCACCAATCCCTGCGACATCATTACCTGGCAGGTGTGGAAACTCTCCGGCCTACCGCGCAACCAGGTGATTGGTACTGGCGTCTGGCTTGATACGACTCGTCTGCGCCGTGCGCTGGCGCAGTCACTGGAAATTGGCGCACAGAATATCGATGCGTTTATTCTCGGTGAACACGGCGATACCCAGTTTCCGGTGTGGTCGCATTCATCGGTCTACGGTTCGCCCATTGCCGAGGTCTACCGGCGCAAAACTGGCCAGACGCTGGATGTCGATGCACTGGCGGAAAAAGTTCGCCGCCACGGTTTTGAGATTTATGCCCGTAAAGGCTGCACCGAGTATGGTATTGCCGGCACCATTGCCGAGATTTGCCGTAATATTTTCACCGGCAGCCACCGCGCGCTGGCGATCTCTTGCATTCTCGACGGTGAGTATGGCGTGAAAAATGTCGCGATCGGGGTCCCTGCTGTGCTGGCGCAAAACGGTGTACAGCAGATTATTGAGTTACAACTGCGGGATGACGAAGTGGCGAAATTCAACCACTCCGTCGGGGTTATCCAGGCCAATATTGCCCGTCTGCCCTGACGTGCGCGGTTAACCGGCAATGGTTAACCGCCCGGGCAGAGACTCAAGCTGCTGGCGGATATCCGCACTGAGTTGCGCATCGGTGATGATATCCGTCAGCGAATCCAGGTTCGCCACGTTAAACAATGACCACGCGCCATATTTGCTGCTGTCCGCCAGCAGGATCCGCCGTTTGGCGTTAGCGATCAGATCGTGCTTAAGCGCGGCTTTCTCTTCCGTTGGCGCAGTGATCCCGCGTTCCAGTTCCCAACCGTTACAGCTGACAAACGCCAGATCCGGCCAGATGTTTTGCAGCAGCTTGCGCCCATGCTCGCCAATGCAGGACTGGCTGGAATCATCAATACGCCCGCCGATAATCGTCACTTCAATCTGTTTAAATTCCGACAGAAACAGCGCAATGTGCAAATCGCTGGTGATCACCCGCAGCGGCAGGTGCGTGAGCTGGCGAGCCAGCTCAATCATCGTGGTGCCCGCATCCAGTACAATCGCATCCCCGGCTTTCACCAGTGAGGCGGCAGCACAGGCAATGGCGTGTTTTTCCGCCAGATTACGCTGCATTTTTTCGCTGGTCGTCGGCTGCGAGGGGATAAACCGGTTCAACGTTACGCCGCCGTGGGTGCGACTGATCACCCCTTCCTGATCAAGCTTGATCAGATCGCGGCGAATGGTGGCAGGTGAAGCATCCGTCGCCGCGACCAGTTGATCCACCGTCACCAGATTATGCCCTTTCAGGTAATCCATAATCTGCTCTAACCGGTTATATCCCTTCATATTATTCCCGTGTAATTTGCATTGCTAACTGGATGGATACCGCCATGCTTTCGGCTTTGGCTATACCACGCCAGGCGATATCAAATGCGGTGCCGTGATCCGCCGAGGTACGGATAAACGGTAGCCCGGCGGTGATATTAACGCCATCGTAAAAGCCCAGCAATTTTAATGGAATATGCCCCTGATCGTGGTACATCGCCACCACCATGTCATACATCCCTTCGTGACACTGCATAAACACCGTATCAGGCGGGCACGGCCCGGTCACATTTACCCCTTCGGCTTTCACCGCCTCAACCGCCGGGCCAACGATAGTGATCTCTTCATCGCCAAACAATCCGTTTTCGCCCGCATGCGGGTTGACCCCCGCCACCGCAATCCGCGGATTGTCATAGCCGACGCGTTTCAGGAATGTATCGGCAATACGCACCACCGTTTTCACGCGATCCTGATTCAGGGTGTCGAGGAATTTACGCAGGGCGATATGCGTCGTGATATGAATCACTTTCAGTTTATCGGTGTAGAGCACCATCGCGTAATCTTTGCTGCCAGTCAGTTGCGCCAGCAGTTCGGTGTGACCCGGATAGTGATGCCCGGCCAGATACAGGGCCTCTTTGTTCAGTGGCGCGGTGGCAATGGCTTTCACGTCCCCGCTCATCGCCAGTTCGGTGGCGCGTTTAATGCAGCGATAAGCCAGATCCCCGGCCTGTGCCTGCACCACGCCGGGTTGCAGGGCTTCGACATCTGCCAGCGGTTCATCAATCACGTTGATAACGCCCGGCGCAAAACGCGCATCAGCAACGCGTTCAATTATCCGCAGTTCCGCGCGCGGGGTGATATTCAACCCGAGGATACGCTGAAACGTGCGCGCGCACCCGACCACCACCACCGGCGAACCGGTTAACTCTCCTTCGACCAGCGATTTGATAATGATCTCCGGGCCAATACCCGCCGGGTCGCCCATCGTTACAGCAATGATATTAGTCACTCGATTTCTCCTCGATAAAATGCAAAACCTTAAGCAAGGTAGTTTCGTCACCAAAGCCACCTGCTTTGGTCATCACCGGTCGTTGCCACAGACAACCTGAAAAGTATCCCCACGGTACGCAGCCTGCCGCCCGTCCGCGGATGCTAAAACCTTTCGCCCCCAGCGCATGGGCCGCAGCAACCGCCACATCGCCACCGGAAAGATAGAGCGCGTCCGGTTGCGCTTCGCGCAACACATCCCGTGTCAACGCACCTAAAAACGCGCAAATACGCTCACCCAGTTCACTGCGGCTTACGCCCTGCTGTTCACACAGTGCGGCAATTTGGTGACGCGCCTGCGTATCCGGGCAGGTGTGCACCAGACAGTGACGGCCACTGACCAGGATGCGGACAATACGTTGTCGGTACTCTGCTGCAGCCGGGGTGAACAAGGTGTTGATATCAATAAACACCTGCTCGGTGCGGGGATGTTTTGCCGCCCACGCCAGCTGCTGTTGAGCGATTTCGCTCATCGACCCCACCACCGCCAGTACCGTGCGCGGAACACACGGGTTCAGCCGACGTGCCAGCGCATCGCACAGCCCTGCGGAACCCACCAGCAGCGGGCGCGACGTCGCCGATTCAGCCCCGGCAACAATCTCATCCAGTTCGGCATCGCTTTGTGCATCCACCACCAGTAGCAGGGGCGCACTCGCTGATGCGGTCGCCAGCGCCGCTGCCACATCAGCGGCATGCAGGTAACGGATTTCCGCGCGGCTGTGCGCCGCCAGCAAGGTACCGATGTCGGCGCTGGTCACTGGCGTCTTTGGATCGCTGGCGAACTCGGTGTCTGTCAGTAATTGCCCGTGAACAAAGCACTGCCCGTTGCGGGTGATGCGCCCCGCGGTCGGAAAAGCCGGCGCGATAATCGCTGCGGGAGCCTTGCAGACCTGCAACATGGCGGCGACTTCCGCCCCCACGTTGCCGCGTAGCGTGGAGTCGATCTTCTTAACCAGCCACTGCGGCGCGCCGTGCGCGACAATCTTTTGCGTCAGCGCAGTAACCCGCTGTGCGGCATCGCTGGCGGTCAACGCCCGGCTATCGCTGTTATAAATGCGGGCCTGCGCTGTGCTGACGTAGTTCGCGCTTAACGCCACATCCACCGTCATTCCGCACTGCGCCAGGCTGACACCCGCGTCATTCGCGCCGGTAAAGTCATCAGCGAGGATGGCTATCTGTTTATCCGAGGTTGGATCGTTCATCCCTTCTCCGGGTCATTATGGACTGGATATGATTATATTCAATCATGATTGATTATATGTGAGCAAGATCAACTTATTCAGTTTGCGAATAAATTATAAATTTAGGCCATGTAGTGACGGTGATTGACAAGTAATGATTGAACTCAATCACCATAACAGAGACAGGAGAAGGTTGTGGTAACGATTAATAGCACCCTGATAAGTGGCGCAGGCGCGATCCCGGCGATAGCGCCGTTACTTGCAGGTAAAGAGAAAATCTTACTGGTCAGCGACGGCAACATTATAAAGCTTACGCCGACACAGCAGATCCGCGCCCTGCTGACGGCCAACGGTGCAGCTCTGCAACTGATTGATAATGTGCCGCCCGAACCGAGCCATCATGACGTTGCCAACATCCTGCAAGGGCTGGGCGATAGCACATTTGATCTGGTGGTCGGTATTGGCGGTGGCAGCGTGCTGGATGTCGCCAAGCTGTTATCCGTTCTCTGCCATCCCGCCTCCCCGGGCTTGTCTGCGCTGCTGAAAGGCGACAAACCCACGGCGCGCGTGACGTCGCTGTTGATCCCTGCCACCGCCGGTACTGGCTCGGAAGCCACGCCTAACGCGATTCTGGCGATCCCGGAGCAGGACATCAAAATCGGCATTATCTCCCCGGTGATGTTACCGGATTACGTCGCCTTACTGCCGGAACTGACCACCAGCATGCCTGCGCATATCGCCTCGTCGACCGGCATCGATGCGCTGTGCCATCTGATTGAGTGCTTCACCGCCACCATTGCCAACCCGGTCAGCGATAACGTGGCGCTGATGGGCCTGCGCAAACTGCTGCGCAATATCGAAACCGCCGTCAATGAACCGCACAATCTGATTGCCCGGCTGGAGATGCTGTGGGCCTCATATTACGGCGGCGCGGCCATCGCTCATGCCGGTACACATCTGGTACACGCACTCTCTTACCCGCTTGGCGGCAAATACCATCTGCCGCACGGTGTGGCGAACGCTATTTTGCTGGCACCGTGCATGAAAGTGGTGCGTCCACACGCGGTAGAGAAATTTGCCCTGGTCTGGGATCTGGTTCCCGGCGCCGACACCACGCTGAGCAACGAACAGAAATCGCTGGCGCTGGTGGAGTGGTTCGCTGCGCTGGTTAAGCGCTTGAATCTGCCGGACAACCTCGAAGCACTCGGTGTCCCCCGTGAAGATATCCCGGTGCTGAGCGACGCCGCGCTGAATGTTAAGCGTCTGATGAACAACGCCCCCTGCACCCTGGATCACGCACAGGTGCAGGCCATCTATCAGACATTGTTTTAACTGTTTTTAACCGTCTGTCGGCCCGGTAAGCGCTGCGCCACCGGGAATAAACAGCGAATCAGGGATACGTTATGAACAAGCACATTAGCGGCGTGTTGACCGCCATTGTCACACCTTTCGACGCCAACGGGGACGTTAACCCGCACGCGCTCAGACAACAAATCAACCGCCAGCTTGAGGCCGGTAATGGCATTTTTTGCGGTGGCACCAACGGGGAATTTTTCGTGCTGAACGAGCAGGAAAAGGTCGCGGTTACCGCCACTTGCGTTGATGAAGTAGCCGGACGTTCGCCGGTGGTGGCGCACATCGGCGAAATCTCCACCCGTGAAACCCTTCGTCTGGGGCGGCAAATCGAGAAACTGGGTGTGGATGCGGTATCGGTCATCACGCCCTATTTCGTGCCACTGAAACAAGATGAGCTGATTAACCACTACACCGCCATCGCCGACGCATTAAACGTGCCGGTATTTCTCTACAACATTCCGGCACGTACCGGCAACACACTCGAACCCCAGACCGTTCGTGCGCTGGCGGAACATCCGAACATTATCGGTATCAAGGACAGCGCCGGAAGCTATGAAAGCCTCAGCGGTTTCCTGAATGCAGTGAAAGATATCGAAGGTTTCGATGTTCTGAACGGCCCGGACTCGTTAATCCATCAGGGATTTGTAGACGGCTGCTCTGCCTGCATTTCCGGGCTGGCAAACGTTGCACCGCAGGCCATTAACACCATCTGGTCACGTTTCCAGGCGGGCGACATTGCAGGTTCACGCAGTGCGCAAGAGAGCGTCACCGGGTTACGTACCGATCTGTATAACGTGGCCTTCTCGCCGGCCGCCGTAAAAAAAGCATTGCAAATCATGGGTTATGACGTTGGTGAAAGTCGTTACGCTGTCACGTTTAACCCACAGCAACTTCAACAGATCCGCCAGATAGTGACGCAGTACCTTCACTAACGGCGGTGTCATTCGTCATAAGAAAACCGGGCGCATACCGCGCCCCGGATTCACACGCCCTGAAGAGAGGCAAAGATGAACACCTTTACATCTCAAGATACCCTGATCATTGTTGGCATTGTGGTGGCTTATATTCTGTTCACCACCTGGTTAACCTTCCGCTTGCGCAGTAAAAACAGCGGCGATTTTATGGAGGGGTCGCGTGCGATGCCCGCCTTTATCGTCGGCATTCTGCTGATGTCTGAGTATATTGGCGCGAAATCGACCGTCGGCACCGCGCAAGCGGCGTTCGAAGACGGCTTTGCCGCTTCCTGGTCGGTGATTGGCGCAGCCATTGGTTTCCCGCTGTTTGGTCTGCTGCTGGTTAAACGCATCTATAACACCGGCAAAATTACTATCTCCGGGGCGATTGCCGAAAAATATGGCAACAGCACCAAAAACATCATCTCGATTATCATGATTTACGCCCTGCTGCTGGTGAACGTCGGCAACTACGTAAGCGGCGCGGCGGCGATCTCAACCGTACTGAAAGTGAATCTGCCGATCGCCGCCTTTATTACCGCTATCGTCAGTACCTTCTACTTCGCCTTTGGCGGTATGAAAGGCGTGGCATGGGTGACATTGCTGCACAGCGCGCTCAAATATTTCGGTATTCTGGCGATCATGGGTTTTGCCTTGTCGAAGACCGGCGGTTTTACGCCAATGATTGAAAACATGCCGAAATACTACTGGACCTGGGACGGTAATTTTGGGGCCAGCACCATTTTTGCCTGGTTGATTGGCACCATTGGCTCCATCTTTTGTACCCAGTTTGTGATCCAGGCAATTTGCTCGACCAAAGATGTTCAGAGCGCCAAACGTTCCACCTGGGTCGCCTTCTTCTTCTGCCTGCCGATTGCACTGGCGATTGCGGTCATTGGCGTCGCGGCAAAATACCTGCACCCGGAAATCAACAGCCTGTATGCCATGCCGATTTTCCTGCAGGATATGAACCCGTGGGTGGCAGGACTCGTGACAACGTCACTTGTCGCCTCTATTTTTGTGAGCGTCAGTACCGTGGCGCTGGCAATTGCATCGCTGGTAGTAAAAGATTTCTACGTGCCTTATCGCAAACCGACGCAAGAGCAAGAATTTAAAGCCACACGCTGGTTGTCGCTGCTGATTGGCTTCCTGCCGCTGATTTTTGTGCTGTTTGTTCCGGAAGTCCTGAAACTCTCCTTCTTTACCCGCGCCATCCGCCTCTCGATTTCGGTGGTGGCGGTGATTGCCTTCTATGCGCCGTTCTTTAAGAGCACCCGTGGTGCTAATGCCGGTTTGATTGGTGCCTGTGTGGTGACCTCGATCTGGTATCTGCTGGGCGATCCGTTTGGCATTAACAATATGTATGTTGCGCTGATCACTCCGGCGGTGATCATGGTGCTCGACCGCCTGATCCCTAACAAAGCGGTTCCCAAAGCCGTCAGCAACGCGCATACCCCTGTTCGAAACAATGGAGTTTGATATGTCTGTGACTGTAAAACGCGATGGGGTGTTACGCCCACTTCCGCAGGACGCTCGCGTCACCACGGCCATGCTGCCGTCATCCTGCCCGCAAAACCATGCGGCGAACATTCTGCCGCTGCCCAATGGCGACATAATGTGCGTCTGGTTTGGTGGCACACAGGAAGGGATTGCGGATATCTCCGTATGGAGTTCACGTCTGGCATCCGGCGCGCAGCAGTGGAGCGATGCGGTAAAACTGTCGGACGATCCGTCACGCTCCGAACAAAACCCGGTCTTATTCCTTGCCCCGGATAATGTGCTGTGGCTGTTGTGGACGGCGCAAATTTCCGGTAACCAGGATACGGCTATCGTGCGCTACCGCCAGTCTGTAGATTTTGGCACCAGCTGGGGCGAGATCGGTACGCTGCTGGATCAACCTGGCACCTTTATCCGCCAGCCTATTACCGTGCTGGATAACGGCAACTGGTTGCTGCCGGTGTTTTATTGCCGCACGCAACCGGGCGAAAAATGGGTGGGTAACGACGACATCAGCACCGTCAAAATCTCCGCCGATCAGGGGAAAAGCTGGCGTGACGTTGTCGTACCGGAAAGCCTCGGCTGCGTACATATGAACATCACCGCCCTGGCAAGTGGAACACTGGTGGCGCTGTTCCGTAGCCGCTGGGCAGATAATATCTATTACAGCCAGTCTACCGATGGCGGTGAAAGCTGGTCGGTACCGGAACCTACGGTATTGCCGAACAATAACTCGTCCATTCAGGTCACCACGCTGGACGATGGCATGCTGGCTCTGGTGTTTAACGCGATGAGTGCGGCGGGCGCAACAGAACGACGCGCATCGCTGTATGATGAGATTGATGATGGTGACGGACGCAAAGAACCCACGGTGACCGGCGGACGCAGTGCCTTTTGGGGCGCGCCGCGCGCGCCGATGACGGTGGCGATTTCACCCGACGGCGGGAAAAGCTGGCCGTGGCAGCGTAATCTCGACGAGGGCGACGGTTACTGCATGACCAACAATTCACAGGAAAAACTCAACCGTGAGTTCTCCTACCCGAGCATTAAACAAGGTGCTGATGGCAATCTGCATATCGCCTATACCTACTTCCGCCAGGCGATTAAATATGTGCGCGTCTCCCCGACGTGGGTGAAGGAGTTGCCATGATCCTCGGAAACCTTAACGCCCTGCCGCTGGCCGGGCTTCCCGCCGGGCTTAGGGCAATCCTTGATTTACCCCAGTGCTCACTGGCGGCACTTCAGGCGCACGATGACGGGCGCCTGCAACCGGAGCACGCAGCCTGGTATTGCAATATTGGCCCGGCGAATACCCGACCGCAGGCTGAGCGCCACACGGAATACCACCATCAGTGGGCGGACATTCAGGTAGTACTGTCAGGCGAAGAGACCATTCACGCAGGCACGCAGTATGCGGCGAAAAGCACAGATGAAGAGCGGAAACCGGATCTGTTTATTGCCACCCAAGCGCAATTACCAGTGCGTGTGACGCTGCGCGCCGGTGATTTCGCCGTGTTCCTGCCAGGCGAACCGCATCAGGCATTGTGCGCGGTTGACCAACCGATGACCGTGCGCAAAGCGGTGTTCAAAGTGCCGCGCACACTACTGGAGGAATAAGATGTCGATTGCTGTCGTCACCGGCGCCAGTTCCGGTATTGGCGAAGCCATTGTCAGCTGGCTGCTTGATCACGGCTGGCAGGTGGTCGGGCTTTCGCGTTCGCCGGTTCAGCGGAATACCACGGCCTTTCGCAGTTTGCAGGTCGATTTAAGCGATGACGCCGCTTTGCGCCAGGCGCTCAACGGGCTTGAAACGCCGCAGGCGGTGATCCATGCCGCTGGCATGATGGCCGCCGCACCGCTTGGCGAACTGAATGCCGCTGCCAGCCAGCGTTTATGGCGGCTGCATGTGCAGGCCGCAGAAACGCTGGCCAACCATTTTGCTCCCCAGATGCAGGCAGGCGGGCGGATTGTGGTGATTGGCAGCCGTACATCACGCGGCGCAGCCGGGCGTTCACAGTATGTGGCGACCAAAGCAGCGCTGGTGGGCATGGTACGAAGCTGGGCGGCAGAACTGGCACCGCGCGGCATTACCGCCAATGTGGTCGCGCCCGGCGCAACGCAAACCCCGATGCTGAGCGCACCAGGACGGGAAAGCTCGCCGCCAAACGTGCCGCCCATTGGGCGTCTGATCACACCGCAGGAAGTGGCAGCGCTGGTAGGGTTTGTGTTGTCAGCCGATGCCGCAGCCATCACCGGCCAGGAACTGGTGATCTGCGGTGGCGCATCGTTGAAGTGAGCATGTACCGGGTATGGCTGTCGGCAAGGTGTCATCACCATCCAACGACATGCCCGGCATTACCCCCCCGTAACATCACGCAGAAACACTTTCCCCATCAGGTACAATGTTGCCTGGCCGCCAATCAGCACGCGATCGCCCCGCCACTCGCAGCGCAGATCCCCGCCCCGGGCAGAAACCTGCCGCGCCTGCATCACCTGTTTGCCCTGTTTTTCACCCCAGTACGGGATCAGCATGCTATGGGCCGAGCCGGTGACCGGGTCTTCCGGTACGGATTCGCCAGGGCAGAAGAAGCGGCTGACAAAATCCACCGACTCACCCGGCGCGGTCACGCAGACCATTTTCCCCAATGGGACCATACCGGCGATATCCGGTTGCAGGGCTTCGACTTGCGCCTGGTTTTCCAACACCACCAGATAGTCACGCCCAACGCGCACCTCTTTCGCCGCTGCGATACCGAGCGTGGTCAACAGTAGCGCGGGCGGATTCGCCACCGCTTCCGTCGACCATGCCGGGAAGTCGAGCGTTAACCAGTCGCCATTGCGCGTCACTTTCAGCTCCCCGACGAAACGGGTGGTGAAGCGGATCGCGGTATCCGGGTAATCGAGATATTCAAAAATCACATGTGCAGCAGCGAGCGTGGCATGCCCGCAGAGGTTAATTTCAGATTGCGTGGTAAACCAGCGCAGCTCAAAGCCGCTGTCGTTACGCACAAAAAACGCGGTTTCAGACTGATTATGCTGCTGCGCCATCTTCAGCAGTACCTCATCCGGTAGCCACTCGGTCAGTGGGCAAACGGCGGCGGCATTACCGCCAAAGGTGCGATCGCTGAAAGCGTCTACCATATAGAAGTCGATTGTTTGCATAGCAGTTCCTCTTTATTGTTCTCTGTTTTTGAACGCTATTAGATCCCGATGCAATGGGTATTTTCCATCTCGCCATAAAATGAGATCTGCATCACAAATTGTTTGTATTTTCGCCAGCAAAAGCCTTAAGATCACGCCCTCTCCCTTTTCCATCACCTGGCTAAACATTTTTATGACAACGAATACGGTTTCACGAAAAGTCGCGTGGCTACGGGTGGTAACGCTTGCCGTTGCCGCTTTTATTTTTAACACCACCGAATTCGTCCCCGTTGGGCTGCTGTCAGACATTGCGCAAAGCTTCGACATGGAGACCGCGCAGGTGGGGATCATGTTGACCATTTACGCATGGGTGGTGGCGTTGATGTCGCTGCCATTTATGCTGCTGACCAGCCAGATTGAACGCCGTAAGCTGTTGATTGGCTTATTTGTGCTTTTTATTGCCAGCCATGTTCTCTCCTTCCTGGCATGGAATTTCGAGGCGCTGGTACTGAGCCGCATCGGTATTGCCTTCGCACATGCCATTTTCTGGTCGATCACTGCGTCACTGGCTATTCGCCTCGCCCCGGCGGGCAAACGGGCGCAGGCGTTAAGCCTGATCGCCACCGGCACCGCGCTGGCCATGGTGCTGGGGCTGCCAATTGGTCGCGTGGTCGGGCAATATTTCGGCTGGCGCACCACCTTTTTTGCCATCGGCCTGGGCGCATTAATTACGCTGGTCTGCCTGGTCAAACTGCTGCCAAAACTGCCAAGTGAACATTCCGGCTCACTGAAAAGCCTGCCGCTGCTGTTCCGTCGCCCGGCATTGATGTGCATTTATCTGCTGACCGTGGTCGTGGTCACTGCCCATTATACGGCGTACAGCTATATCGAGCCGTTTGTGCAGAACGTTGCGGGCTTTAGCGCCAACTTCGCTACGGTGCTGTTGTTGCTGCTTGGCGGCGCGGGGATCATTGGTAGCGTACTGTTTGGTAAACTCGGCAATCAGCATGCATCCGGGCTGATCAGTGGCGCTATTGCGATGCTGGTTGCCTCACTGGTGCTGATGTTACCGGCATCCGGTAGCGAAATACATCTGGCGGTACTGAGCATTTTCTGGGGTATCGCCATCATGGTTATCGGGCTGGGTATGCAGGTCAAAGTGCTGGCGCTGGCCCCGGATGCCACTGACGTAGCGATGTCGCTCTTTTCCGGCATTTTCAATATCGGCATCGGCGCCGGCGCGCTGGTGGGGAATCAGATGAGCCTGCACTGGTCGATGGACGCCATCGGCTATGCCGGGGCGATCCCGGCGGTTGCCGCGCTGGTGTGGTCCGTATTGATTTTCCGCCGCTGGCCGGTAAAACTGGAAGAACAGACCAGCCCCAGTCACTCGTAAGTCATTACATCTGCTGCGAAATGACCGAATCCATCACCGTGGTTTGCCAGTCAAACCACGGATTCCAGGTCAGCCGGGCATGAATTTTATCCGGCTCGACCAACCCCCAATCGGAATACCACACTTCTTCTCCCGCCAGGCAACGTCTGGCTACGGCTTCCGGCTGCCCGTTCGCGCACAATACCACGCTGCCTTTGCGCCCATAGAGCGGGTTTTGCGGTGAGAAGAGGACCGACATATGGGAAAACTGGCTGATGCGATCTTGCGGCAAGACATCGGTTTTCACCAGGATTCGCGGCGCTTTTACCACGCCTACCGGCGGTGTACCGCACCAAATGACCCGGCTCGCGGGGTGGGTAAAACTGCGGTCAAAATGCTCAAGGATCCAACGGGTATTCAGCACCGAATCGTGCTCAGCCAGCACCAGTAGCGCGGGTTTGTCCCAGGCCTTTTGCGCCAGCCAGTCCTGCGCACGGGCCGCTGTCCACCAGAACTGCGCAAAGCCATTCGTCGGAACGCGTAAATAGCGCGTGGCGATCTGCTGGGGAAAAAGGGTGCCTGGCGGGCGTAGCCAGTCGCGAAACAGCGCGACCGTCGGCGCAAGGAAATCATAGCCAGTACTGGACTTGAAGGCCGGAGAGAATAAGAGTAGCCCCTGCACGCTGTCATGATGCGTCATGGCATAATCCAGTGCCAGATTACCACCGGTTGAAAACCCACCGACCCACAGCGAATCCACCTCTTTTGCGAGAATATCCGCCTGCTCTTGCACCACTTCGCGCCACTGATCGGCGCTGACACTCAACAGATCGGCAGGCCGCGTACCGTGCCCTGGCAGCAACACCGTGCGCACCAGAAAACCCTGTTTCGCCAGTTGCGGTGCAATATCCACAAACGAGGCGGGGCCATCGCCCAGTCCGTGGATCAGCAAAATGCCCTTGCGCGCGGGTGACGCAGGGCGCCACTCCTGCGGCGTGTTTAACTGCAATTCGGTATTTTTATCCAGCGTCTGAAAAGCGCGGTGTGCGGCAACAAACGCACGGGTTTGCTGCTGATAGCTGGTAAAGCTTTTTTGCCCGAGCGGTGCCTCAACGATCGCTCGCTGTTGGCAGCCTACCAGCAGCAGACTGAGCGCAATCATGGCAAACCCGATACGCGTTCCCATTATGCCCCTGCATGAAAGGTGGTGATAATTTCCAGCACCCCGTTAATGATAAATTGCACACCCATACAGACCAGCAAAAAACCCATCAGCCGGGAGATAGCCTCAATGCCGCCCTTTCCCACCAGCCGCATAATCGCGCCGGAGCTACGCAGGCTTGCCCACAGGATAACGGCCACAATGGCAAAAACAAGCGGCGGCGCAACGGTGATAATCCACGCAGGGAACGCTGTGCCGTGGCGGATCGTCGACGCAGAGCTGATGATCATCGCAATGGTGCCTGGCCCGGCGGTACTGGGCATCGCCAGCGGCACAAAGGCGATATTGGCGCCAGGCTCATCTTGCAGCTCTTCAGATTTGGTTTTGGCTTCCGGCGACTCGTGCGGCTTTTGCTGCGGAAACAGCATGCGAAAACCAATAAAGGCAACAATCAACCCACCGGCGATGCGTAATCCCGGGATCGAAATGCCGAAGGTGCTCATCACCAGCTGCCCGGCGTAATACGCCACCATCATAATGATGAACACATAGACCGATGCCATCAGCGCCTGCTGGTTGCGTTGAGCGCTGTTCATATTCCCCGCCAGCCCTAAAAACAGCGCGACGGTGGTTAGCGGGTTTGCCAGCGGCAACAATACCACCAGCCCGAGGCCAATCACTTTCACTAATTCCAGCATAATGCGCATCACTCCTTGAGGGGGTCAAAACGTTCGCAGTATAGCCTTAACGCGAAGGCGAAAGCAGGGTTTGCGGATGGTCACAGCACGAAAAAATAAAGCTATTAGATTGTTTACGCTGGAAATTTTTTTACATCCTCCCGTGTTTTAGCAAATAGTGGCATCGGTCAACTCATTCGGTTGACTTATATTTGCCTGAGCAATAATATCTGCCGTGACTAATCTACTTGCCGGGGCAACCATTGTGAAAAGTACGAATGATCTATTTAACGACATCATTCCTCTTGGCCGTTTGATCCACATGGTTAACCAAAAAAAAGATCGTTTACTGAACGACTATCTGTCGCCGCTGGATGTGACAGCCACCCAATTTAAGGTGCTCTGTTCTATCCGCTGCCAGGTGTGCATTACCCCGGTGGAACTAAAAAAAGTGCTTTCTGTCGATCTCGGCGCCCTGACTCGCATGCTGGACAGACTGGTGTGTAAAGGCTGGATCGAACGTAACCCGAATCCACATGACAAGCGCGGCGTGTTGGTGCAGTTAACGGCCGACGGCGCAGCATTATGTGAGCAATGTCATCAATTGGTAGGGCAAAACCTGCATCAGGAATTAACAAAAAACTTAACGGCAGAAGAAGTGGCAACACTTGAGCATTTGCTTAAGAAAATATTGCCGTAAAACAAAGAGGTATGACGATGTCCAGACGCAATACTGACGCTATTACCATTCATAGCATTTTGGACTGGATCGAGGATAACCTGGAATCACCGCTGTCACTGGAAAAAGTGTCAGAGCGTTCCGGTTACTCCAAGTGGCACCTGCAACGGATGTTTAAAAAAGAGACTGGTCATTCGCTGGGCCAATACATTCGCAGCCGCAAGCTGACGGAAATTGCGCAAAAGCTCAAGGAGAGCAACGAACCGATCCTGTATCTGGCAGAGCGTTATGGGTTTGAATCGCAACAAACCCTGACCCGCACGTTTAAGAACTATTTCGACGTGCCGCCGCATAAATTCCGTGTCACGGATATGCCCGGAGAATCCCGGTATCTCCTGCCACTCAATCACTGTAGTTGCTAATCGCCTGTTTTAAAGACGTATCGAGGAAAGTATGAAACGTATCGCCTGTGCCGCCGTCACCCTGCTGGTGTTGGTTTCCGGCCAGAGTTATGCGGAGCAATTTAATCATCCCGCGCAGCAGAACGCGCGCGACACGATGATTTTACCCGCCGCTGCCCAACAAACATCGCCGTATGATTTTAACCATATGGGCGCGGGGAGCGACAAATCCGACGAATTAGGCGTGCCGTATTACAATCAGCGCGGCTAACCGTTTTGCCCCGCACACTGCGGGGCTTTTTCTCGCTTATCCTGCCTGCACCGCACGACGTAAACGAAAACCAAACACATTGATATAGAGCCCTGCCATCACCAATAATGCTCCGAGCAGTTGCCATACCGACAACGTTTCGCCCAGCAGCAACGCCGCGCTCGCCATCCCCACCACCGGCACCAGCAAAGACAGCGGCGCCACACGCCAGGTTTCATAGCGTCCCAACAGGGATCCCCAAATACCGTAACCGATAATGGTGGCGACAAACGCCAGATAGACCAGCGACAACAGCGTTGTCACATCAATACTCACCAGGCTTTGCAGGATAGCAGCCGGACCGTCGACGACGAGCGACGCCAGCATAAACGGAACAATCGGGATCAGTGCACTCCACACCACCAGCGACATCACCGCGGGCCGGGATGTGTGCTGCATAATTTTTTTATTGAAGATATTGCCGCAGGCCCAGCTAAATGCCCCGGCCAGGGTGAGGATGAAACCGACCATCGGCACATGCTGCCCGGTGAGGCTTGACTCAATCAGCACCAGCACACCGAGAATAGCCAGCGTTATCCCGACCAGCTGTTTCGCCTGTAAGCGTTCGCCAAACACGCCCGCGCCAAGGACGATGGTAAAAAATGCCTGCGCCTGTAGCACCAGCGAAGCCAGACCGGCGGGCATACCAAACTTGATGGCGCAAAACAGAAAAGCAAATTGCCCAAAGCTGATGGTCAGTCCATACCCCAACAGTAAAGAGAGTGGGATTTTGGGACGCGCCACAAACAACAGCGCCGGAAACGCCACCAGTACAAAGCGCAAACCTGCCAGCATTAATGGCGGCATAGCGTGCAGACCGACTTTTATGACCACAAAGTTAAGCCCCCACGCCACCACTACCAACATCGCCAGCAGGACATCTTTACGCGCCATTCTTCGCCCCTGTGTAGTTTAAAATTTTGTAAAAAATTTACGTTAACGCAAAAAAATGTACAGCGACAGATCATTAAATCAGGTAGGTCAGTTAAGGCATTTCGCGACAAACATGCGGGTGTACTTCGCACTTTATGCATGTTATTGCTGTATACATCACAAAAAAATATAACAACACGCATGTCGGATAAGCCAATGATCTCAACGCAAACACGCTCAACCGCCGCTTTGCTGGCCTCATCGCTGTTACTCACCATCGGGCGCGGCGCGACGCTGCCCTTTATGACCATTTACCTCAATCGCCAGTATGGCATGGCGGTCGATCAGGTTGGTTACGCCATGACGCTTGCGCTGACCATTGGCGTGGTCTTTAGCCTCGGTTTCGGCATGCTGGCGGATAAGTTCGATAAAAAGCGCTATATGTTACTCGCGATTACCGCGTTTATCGTCGGTTTTGCCGCCATTCCGCTGGTCGATCATGCAGGACTGGTGGTGCTGTTTTTTGCCCTGATTAACTGCGCATACTCGGTGTTTTCCACCGTACTGAAAGCCTATTTTGCCGATACGCTTACCCCGACAGCGAAGGCGAAGATCTTCTCGCTAAACTACACCGTGCTGAATATTGGCTGGACCGTCGGCCCCCCGCTCGGCACCCTATTGGTGATGCAGAGCATCAATCTGCCGTTCTGGCTGGCGGCAGTGTGCGCCGCGTTCCCGCTGGTGTTTATTCAGTTCTATGTCAGGCGTGTGGCCCAAGGCGCAGGCACAGACGGCCCGGCAGTCTGGCAACCCTCAGTATTACTGAAAGACAAAGCGCTCGGCTGGTTCACGCTGTCGAACTTCCTCGCCTCGTTTGTTGCCGGTTCTTTCGCTTCCTGCCTCTCCCAGTATGTTATGGCCGTGGCAAGCAGTGATTTCGCTGAGCGTGTGGTCGCCGTGGTGCTGCCGGTTAATGCCGCCGTGGTGGTCACGCTTCAATATGCCGTAGGGCGAAAACTCAACGCCGCTAACCTGCGCCCGCTGATGGCGACTGGTACGGTATGTTTTATGATAGGTCTGCTCGGCTTTATGTTGTCCGGCAACAATCTGTGGCTGTGGGGGCTTTCCGCCGCCGTTTTCACGCTGGGTGAGGTGATCTACGCGCCAGGCGAATACCTGCTGATCGACAACATTGCGCCAGCGGGAATGAAAGCCACCTACTTCTCGGCTCAGGCGCTGGGCTGGCTCGGTGCGGCAATGAATCCCTTAATCACCGGCATTATTTTGACCACGTTACCCGCCTGGTCACTGTTTATTATCTTAATAATCACCATTGTGCTGGCCTGGCTGATGATGATACGGGGGATGCAAATCCGCCCGTGGGGCGTTGTGCAGACGCAATAAAAAAACCGGCGCGTTACGCGCCGGTGTCCCACGCTTACCACACCTGTTCGGCAATCTGCGTCACCAGCCGAACCTTGTCCCACTGTTGTGCTGGCGTCAGGGTATTGCCCTCTTCCGTTGAGGCAAAACCGCACTGCGGGCTGAGGCAAATCTGGTTGATGTCGACAAATTTCGCTGCTTCCTGAATACGCGCCTTGATACCCTCCGGGTTTTCCAGCTCGCCATTTTTGGTGGTGATCAGGCCCAGCACCACTTGCTGTTTGCCGGGGCGGACAAAACGCAGCGGTGCAAAATCGCCGGAGCGGTCATTGTCATATTCGAGAAAGAAGGCATCAACATTGACGCTGCCAAATAGCACTTCCGCTACCGGCTCATAGCCCCCTTCCGAAATCCAGGTGGAGCGGAAGTTACCACGACAAACATGCAGCCCGACGGTTAAATCCTCCGGCTTGCCTTCCAGTGCCTGGTTAATCACCCGGGCGTAAATGCGTGCCAGCGCATCCGGATCGTCGCCACGCTCACGGATTTGTCGACGCTGATCGTCAGAACACAGATAGGCCCAGACGGTGTCATCCAGTTGCAAATAGCGGCAACCTGCGGCGTAAAACGCGTGGATCGCGTCGCGCCAGGTGGTCGCCAGGTCATCAAAATAGGCATCCAGATGCGGATAGACTGTCGCGTCGATATCTTTACGTCCGCCGCGGAAGTGCAGCACGCTCGGGCTGGGAATGGTCATCTTCGGCTGGGCATTGCCGCTGATGCTTTTCAGATAACGAAAATCCGCCAGCATCGGGTGATTGCCGAAACGCAGTTTGTCGATCACCCGTACGCCGTGCGCTTTGGTTTGCACGCCATTAAATTGAATACCTTTATCAGCGTCATAGCGCTCCACACCTTCCAGACCGTCGAAGAAGTCAAAATGCCACCATGCACGGCGAAACTCACCGTCGGTCACCACATGCAGGCCGCAGGCGCACTGTTGCTCAACAACCTGACGAATGGCTTCATCTTCCACGCTGCGCAACTGCTGTGCGGTGATGTCACCCTGAGCAAACTGCTGACGCGCCTGTTTGATGGCGTCCGGACGTAAAAAACTGCCGACTACGTCAGCGCGGAATGGGGCCTGATGTCGCTGCATACTGCTTCTCCTCGTGCGCCTGGGCAGATGGTTACCCGGCGTGATAATTCATTATTTGAATTTTCAGCCTTCTGGACGGCTAAATGTCCAAATAAAATGTCACACCGGGCCGCTGACCGCAAACGAGAAAAATTCACGGGACATGAATAAATTTCAACTTGAGTGAACGAAGATGAAACTCTCATGCTTAACCCGCATCAGGGCCTTACCCGTGGGCAAAGGTATAGCCTTCATCTTCCCAGCCGGTAATCCCACCGAGCATAATTTTCACCGCCAGCCCCATCCGCGCCAGTTTCAGCGCCGCGCGATCGGCACCGTTGCAGTGCGGCCCGGCGCAATAGACAACAAACAATGTGTCTGCTGGCCACTGTGCCATACGCTCCGGAGTCATCTGGCTGTGCGGTAAATGCAGCGCGCCGGGGAGATGGCGACGGGCAAACGTTTCAGGGCTACCCACCACGTGTAACAACACAAAATCCTGATCCTGCTGGCTGATGGCATGGTGCACATCCGCACAATCGGTTTCTACGCTCAGGCGGTGCATAAAGTGGCTGGCGGCTTCTTCCGGCGAAGCGGCGGGAATATCGGTCACATAGCTCATAGTGCTTTCTCCGTGTTTGTGTTAACACTACTCTAACCAAAACAATACAATCTCACTGCCCTTCTCTATGCCAGATAACACCAGGATAATGACAACTTTACGACGTACTGCATCGCGCCATCGCGTTATTGCCCTCGCCTACGATGGCCTGTGCACATTTGAGTTTGGCGTGGCCGTGGAGATTTTTGGTCTGCCACGCCCGGAGATGGGCGATAGCTGGTACAGCTTTGCGGTGGCGGCCATAGAAGAAGGTGAGCTTCGCGCCACGGGCGGTATTCGCGTCCTGACGGAGGGGGGGCTGGCGCTGCTCGCCACTGCTGACACGATTGTGGTTCCCGGCTGGCGCGGCGCGCAAATGCCGGTTCCTGAGACATTGTGCGCTGCCTTGCGGGCAGCCAGCCTGCGGGGTTGCCGCATCATCTCAATCTGTTCCGGTGTCTTTGTGCTGGCGGCTGCCGGCCTGTTGAACGGGCGTAAAGCGACCACCCACTGGCGCTACACGCCGCTGCTGCGTGAGCACTATCCGGCAATAGATGTGCTGGAAGATGCGCTCTATTACGATGAGGGAAACGTGATGACGTCTGCCGGTAGCGCGGCAGGTATCGACCTGTGTCTGCACGTGGTGCGACAGGACTTTGGTATCGAAATAGCCAATCTTGTCGCACAGCGCCTTGTGGTACAGCCGCACCGCGATGGTTCGCAAACGCAGCACCTCACCCGCCCGGTAGCCCGAACCCGGGAGAGTAAGCAACTGGGGCAGTTGTTCGATTTTCTCCACCAACAGCTGGCACAGCCACATACGGTTACCTCGCTGGCACAGCGCACAGGCATGAGCCCACGTACCTTTTTACGCCGTTTTCAGGAGTCTACCGGAACCACGCCACAGCGCTGGATTTTACAGGAACGGCTCCTGCGCGCACAGGAGTTGCTGGTCACGTCGCGGATGAGTATTGATCTTATCGCCGGGCATAGTGGATTTGGCAATGCCGCATCATTACGTCACCATTTTCACCAACAGCACGGTATTTCCCCGGCGATGTATCGGAAGAAATTTACGCTTCCCACGAAATAATTCACACTATTCAGCTTTTATTTAGATTTACCCGGTTAATATATCTCCATCGCGGCAAATTAAGGTAAGAGAGGTCAGTTCGTACATTAGATGGAGGTTTAACATGATGGGAAATATGCACGTATTTATCGCAGTACTGGGAATTGTATTGTTTTCTGGTTTTCTGGCTGCTTATTTTAGCCATAAATGGGATGACTGATGAACGACTATAATCCCCCACCGCGACGGCCCTTTACGCAAAAACGTAAAGGGCCGTTTCTTTTTCTGGCTGATGAACAAAAAAAACCGCCAGATAACGGCGGTCAATGCTTGCATGGATAGTTTTATGTTTTGCTTTATACGCTAACTCAAACGATCTGGTTAACGGATCGTACATAATTTAACATCGCCATCCTCAACGGTATCTAAACGGAAAAAACCACATCGCGCTTACTGCGTGAGGGGTGTGGGCGGAATATTTCCGTCAGCGAAACGTTTTACTGTTGAAATCACTGACGATATATCTTTCAGAATGAACTTATTGTGTTAACTTCAGCTTTCCATTCAACAGGCCGGAGGGGTTATCCCCAATATTAAATTTCAATGCCCGGTTTGCAGCAGTCAAAAATTTTTATTCACGACCTTCTGCCCGGGCCGGCATCAGCCTCATGGTGCAATTTGCTCGGTTTGTGGTACGAGACTGACGGCAAAATCCTGTATTCCCGTGCTACGAAGGAAAAGGTGGCCGAAGCAGGTAATAGAGTAAGGGCCTCTTGTTGAGGCCCTTTTATTGACATATTCCGTTACGCGTTTTTGGCTTTGCCTAAAGAAAAACCGCTCACCTTCGCAATATGCACGCGTAATATGGTTCCTTTAACGCTGGTCCACCCCGCATTTCCGGTCATCCATGACGGATCTTTAATATGCAAATAATTAAGTGGAATAACATGGTCATCGTCAACGCGATAATCTTCAGCCAGATCGTCAAAGAACCGGGCGATAGAGTTTGTCACCGATTCATCGCCGGGAACAGAGCGGATCGCTTTGGCGGTAAATAAGGCATACTCCTGCCCGGAAACCAGTTCTCCGGCGACAACCTGACCGTCGACAACCAGCGTGACCACCATTCCCGCACCTAAATTCGCACAGGATACCAGGTGTGATAAGGCGCTGTCCTGCGTACTGATCGTGGGCGTTATTGCCGCGGGCACTTCACGTTGATTTTCCATTTTGATCTCCGCATCTGGTATTGAAAACCGCCCGCAGGCGGTTGTTATGAGTAGAATTGACGGATGGCCTGTTCAGTTTCCTGCGAAGTGACCAGGTCAGAGAATCGGGCAACAAGAAATGTTTCGCCATCAAGATCCCAGGATTCAATGGGAATTTCGAGAAACGAGCTCTGCTCATTTTTGAACGTAACCGATTTTGCATTATCTTCCACGGTTACGTTTTCAACCTTACCACCGGCGCGAATTACCACTACATTTTTGGTCATGTCGGTTACCTCAGTTGCTCAAATAGCATTCGACATTAACACAGACATTCCAGTAATGCCTGCGTGATGCCACAGAATGTTAAGCTCTAAAATCGGGTCTTTTAATTTGACTTAATGAGGCGGGTAATGCCACGGGTCGAAATGTGAGGCAGCACACACTTTAACAATTGAGTGTGCCGCCAAAAGCACTTAACGCAGTAAGGAGAGCATGGTTTGTGGCACCTGGTTGGCCTGCGCCAGCACCGAGCTTCCCGCCTGCTGGAGGAGTTGCGCGCGCGACATGTTCGATACCTCCGTACCATAGTCCGAATCCAGGATCCGGCTGCGAGCCGAGGAGAGATTATTCGCGGCATTGCTTAAATTGCTGATCACCGATTCAAAACGGTTCTGGTAAGCACCCAGTGCGCTACGCTGCGTATCGACCGCTTTAATCGCATCATCGATGGCCGCCAGCGGGCTGCCGCTCGTCATGCCGCCGGAGGTCACAAGACCGTGAAGAACATCAAAGCCTTGCGACATCGTGCTACGCGCGCTGCCATTGATAAAATCCCCGGACACGTCGCGAATCGCACCTGAATTGGCGTAGAGGTTGTAGCTGTCGCTGCTGCTCATGCTGATGGCGATTTCCTCACCGTCCTCCGTGCCCACATGGAAGCCATAGCTGAACGTTCCGGAACTGGTGTTCAGCACTTTGATGCCGTTGAAATCCGTTTGCGTGGTCACACGGTTAATCTCTTCCATGCGTTCGTTCACTTCCGCCTGGATTGAGTCGATATCCGAGGCGGAATTTGAGCTGTTTTGCGCCTGGACGGTCAAATCCCGGATACGTTGCAGGTTGTTGTTGATTTCACTCAGTGCGCCTTCCGCCGTTTGCGCCAGTGAAATGGCGTCGTTGGCATTACGCGCAGCAACACCCATGCCGTTGATATTAGAAGTAAAACGGTTGGCAATAGCCTGACCCGCAGCATCATCTTTCGCGCTGTTGATGCGGACCCCGGAAGATAAGCGTTCAATCGACGACCCCAACGCCGTCTGCGATTTACTGAGATTGTTTTGGTTAATCAGTGAGAGTGTATTGGTGTTAATGACGGCCATAAGCGAATCCTGCGCTGAATTTTTATAATCTTTCCTGCCGATATGAACCGGTGTTCCGGTTATGTATCGACAAATTATTTCAGGGCTTTAAGGATTTTCTTAGGAAGCTTTACGGCGACAGCCAGAGACCCGACGACAAAACAGATCTCTGGCTGTACAGATTACGGTGATGCCGGGTGCCTCCCGGTGAGTCTGCTCCAGTCCGCAAACTCGCCTTATCCCAAAAAGGTACGACTGGTAGCCCCTCCGCGCAGGGGGATTCATCACCACGCCTAACGGTATTTCCCTTGTGTATGTAAGGTCAATGACCGGGCGGGTTATGTAACTTTTTAAAGTGTATTGCAACCGGAATACTGCCTGTCCATCACACAATATGTGACAGGAAGGGTATTTGACTCACTGTACGCCACAGCACGGAAGGTCAGAAAACCTACCTGATTTTGCCTTGATTCTCATTCTTGTTTGGAAGACCATTCGCCCGCTTAAGTTTTTTCTTAAAATCAAATTTTTATTACATTGTTAACGGATTGCGCATGAATATTGATACGGATAGCGATTGTTTAGGCTTCGATCCTAACCATCCTCTGGCGAATAAATTTGATGTTTTGGTTTATCGGGATGGACTTTTCAGCACATTGCCTAAAAATTTCTTCCAGAACTGGCTGGGTGATACGTCGCAAATTGGCACGATGCATATCGGTAAGTGCTCCGGTTTTGGCGTTGACTCCTTAGTGAAATATGACAGTGATGCGCAAGCATTGCATGTTGGCCGCTTTGTTTCCGGTGGTTTACGGTTAAAATTCATCCTGAATGGTCAACACGAAACCCGCGCCATGTCGACGTCGATCCTGTCGTTTATTCATCCTGAACTGAAAAGCCCGACGCTGCCGCAATACGGACATTCAGTTATCAAGAATGATATCTGGATCGGTGACGAAGTGATGATGTTAGGCGGCGGCACGATTGAGAATGGCTGTATTATTGGCGCGCGTTCCCTTCTCCCGCCGAATTTTACATCAGAGCCCTATGGGATTTATGTCGGTAGCCCGGCACGGCTGGTGCGTTTTCGTTTTACGGACAAAGTGATTGAATCCTTACTGGAACTCGCCTGGTGGGACGCCCCGGATTTGGCGAACTGGTTAAAACGGGTTAACCGCTATTTTCTCGTGGATTTTACGCAGGACGAGAGCAAAACGCTGGATTTACTGGCCGAAGTGAAAGCCCATAAAGCGACGTGGGGTAAAAAAATGGCGCTGGCCGTCTGAGGCCGGGGCACACGCAAATAAAAGCCGGGCTCAACGCCCGGCCTCGGCATTATTCACTCAATCCACGGTTTTTAAGCATCGGTTCAATTTGCGGATCATGGCCGCGCCAATTACGATAAAGTTCAGCTAAATCAGTGCTATTCCCGCGCGATAAAATCGCTTCGCGGAATTTTTGCCCGTTCTCACGGGTTAATCCCCCCTGCTCAACGAACCATTGATACCCATCATCAGCCAGCATTTGCGTCCACAGGTAGGCGTAATAACCCGCGGCATAACCGCCACCAAAAATATGGGCAAAATAGCTGCTGCGATAGCGCGGCGGCACTGCCGCCAGATCAAGCTGCTCGCGTTGAAGCGCCTGCTGTTCGAAGCCCTCCACGTCATTCACAGCCGTACCGTTCGCCAGACTGTGCCAGTTCATATCCAGCAGTGCAGCGCTCAGAAGTTCGGTCATGTCGTAGCCTTTGTTAAACTGTGTAGCGCGCAGCATCTTCTCGCGCAGCGCGTCCGGCATCGGATCTCCGCTCTTGTAGTGCCGCGCATAGCGACTGAACACCTGAGGCTGGCTGGCCCAGTGCTCATTAATCTGTGAGGGGAACTCAACAAAATCACGCGGTGTATTGGTACCGGAAAGGCTGGCGTAGCGCTGTCGGGCAAACAGACCGTGCAGCGTGTGACCAAATTCATGGAACAGGGTGATGACATCATCCCAGGAGAGCAGCGCGGTCTGCCCGGCGGCGGGTTTTTGATAATTACAAACATTGTAAATCACCGGCTTCGTGCCCAGCAGAGTCGACTGTTCAACGAAGTTCCCCATCCATGCGCCACCGCTTTTTGAATCGCGTGCGAAGAAATCCCCGTAGAACAGCGCCAGCCCTTGCCCGTCGGCGTCGAAAATCTCCCATACGCGCACATCCGGGTGGTAAACCGGAATATCAAAACGTTCAACCAGACGGATGCCAAACAGTTCACTGGCGGCCCAAAACACACCTTCGGTGAGCACGGTATTGAGCGCAAAATAGGGTGCGATTTGCGACTCATCTAAATCGTATTTCGCCAGCCGTACCTGTTCAGCATAAAACGCCCAGTCCCAGGCTTGTGCGCGAAATCCCCCTTGCTGTGCATCAATCACCTGTTGAATATCCGCCAGTTCGCGTTCGGCACGCGCCCGGGCGGCGGGGGCAATATTGCGCATAAAGGCCAGTGCGGCCTGCGGTGTACCCGCCATCTGATCAGCGATTTTCCAGCTGGCGAAGTCAGCGAAACCGAGCAATGCCGCCTGCTGCGCGCGTAATTGCACCAACCGCAACACCAGTGCCCGGGTGTCATTGGCATCACCGTGCTCTGTCCGTAGCCAACCCGCCATAAACAGATTTTCACGGGTTTGCCGGTCGCGCAACGCCGCCAGCGCGGGTTGTTGTGTGGTGTTCAGCAGCGCCAGCAACCAACGGTTTTCAAGGCCTTTTGCCGACGCAGCTTCAGCCGCCGCCGCAATCGCCTCTTCGCTCAGCCCTTCGAGCTGGCGCACGTCATCCACCACCAGTCCGCCTGCTTTATCCGCGGCCAGCAAGCGTTGATTAAACTGACTGGTAAGCGTGGCGGCTTCGGTATTCAGCGCTTTGAGAGTCGCTTTATCGTCAGCACTTAGGGTCGCCCCTGCCAGCACAAAGCGTTGATACGTTGTCTCAACCAGTCGCAATGACTCCGCATCCAGCGCGAGGGCATCACGCTGCTGCCAGACGGTTTCTACCCGCGCAAACAATGCGCCATCAAGATAGATATCGTTCGCCAGCTCCGCCAGTTCGGCAGAAAATGCCTCATCCAGTTGTTGCAAAAACGCATTGGTATGCGCAGAGGTCATGGCGAAAAAGACGCTGGTTACCTGATTTAACAATTGCCCGCTGCGCTCCAGCGCCAGCACGGTATTATCAAAATCCGCCGCAGCCGGGTTACCCGCAATGGCGGCGATTTCGCTGCGCTTTTGTTGCAGGCCTTGATCAAAGGCCGGACGGTAATGTTCCTGCTGAATCATGTCGAACTGCGGTGCCTGGTAAGGCAACGGACTGGCGGCAAAGAAAGGATTAGTAACCGACATATTTCGCTCCTGAATTCGGTAAGTCTCCTCAGAGTAGGCATCGCTCGCGCGCATCGCAATCATTTCTCGTCCTTGCACACAAGCAACGGTTTTTTGCCACACTGTAGGGTAGGACAACTTGCGTTACCGCTCAGCAGCGGCGCATGCTATGGTACAACACCACAAAAAGCGTTGAGGAACAGTGAGATGATTATTCTGGTTACCGGGGCAACGGCAGGTTTTGGCGAAGCTATTGCGCGCCGTTTCATTCAAAACGGCCACAAAGTGATTGCGACAGGGCGCCGCCAGGAACGTTTGCAGGAGCTGAAAGACGAACTGGGCGATAACCTCTACACGGCGCAATTGGATGTGCGCAATCGCGCCGCTATCGAGGCGTTTATTACCGCGTTGCCAGCACCGTGGCGTGAGATTGACGTGCTGGTCAACAACGCCGGTCTGGCGCTGGGTCTGGAGCCTGCGCATAAAGCCAGTGTCGATGACTGGGAAACGATGATCGACACCAATAACAAAGGCCTGGTCTATATGACCCGCGCCGTGCTGCCGGGCATGGTGGAGCGCAATCGCGGCCATGTGATCAACATTGGCTCCACCGCAGGTAGCTGGCCTTACGCGGGAGGCAACGTCTATGGCGCCAGTAAAGCCTTTGTTCGCCAGTTCAGTCTGAACCTGCGTACCGATCTGAGCGGCACAGCCGTGCGCGTTACTAATCTTGAGCCGGGACTGGTTGGCGGTACGGAGTTTTCGAACGTGCGCTTTAAGGGCGATGATGATAAAGCCGGCAAAACCTACGAAAATACCACTGCCTTGACACCGGAAGATGTGACCGAAGCGGTATGGTGGGTAGCGACGCTGCCGAAACATGTCAATATCAATACGCTGGAAATGATGCCAGTCAGCCAGACATACGCGGGGCTTAGCGTTCACCGCCAGGGTTAATCCCCTCGCCCGGCCTGCGGGCCGGGTATGGGATGTGGGTAAAATTAATGGTATGGTAGACAGGTTAACCCTTTAAAAAGTAAGAGCGCATGGCTGCCGAAACGGAACTCAATCCTACCCAACCCGTCAATCAACAAATTTACCGCATCCTGCGGCGAGATATTGTGCATTGTCTTATCCCACCAGGCACGCCGCTGTCAGAAAAAGAGGTGTCGGTGCGTTTTGATGTGTCGCGTCAGCCGGTGCGTGAAGCATTTATCAAACTGGCGGAAAACGGCCTGATTCAGATCCGCCCGCAGCGCGGCAGCTATGTCAATAAAATCTCCATGACGCAGGTTCGCAATGGTTGTTTCGTCCGCCAGGCAATTGAGTGCGCCGTTGCACGACGTGCCGCCGCGATGATCAATGACAGCACCGCTTATCTGCTGGAGCAGAACCTGAACCAGCAGCGTGTCGCCATTGAGCGCAAGCAGTTGAATGACTTTTTCGAGCTGGATGACAGCTTCCACCAGAAACTGGCGCAGATTGCGGATTGCCAGCTTGCCTGGGACACCATCGAAAATATCAAAGCCACCATCGACCGCGTGCGTTATATGAGCCTCGATCACGTTTCACCGCCGGAGATGCTGCTGCGTCAACATCTGGATATTTTTGCCGCACTGGAAAAGCGCGACGCCGACGCCGTCGATCGCGCCATGACCCTGCATTTGCAGGAAATCAGTGAGTCGGTAAAAACCATTCGCCAGGAAAATCGCGACTGGTTCAGCGAAGAGTAATTTCCCCTCCTTATCCGCCCTGTCTGGCAAGCACGTCATGCTTTTTGCTCATTAAAAAGTGTGACTTTGATCAAAAACAACACCTCATCGCGTGAGAGGCGTATTGATAGTGAGTCCGTCGCGGGGACATCTTCTGCCCCAGATGATTTTGCGGATATCAACAAGGAGAAACCACCATGATGACTTATGATCGTAACCATAATCCCATCACCACCGGCACCCGCGTCATGATTAATGGCACAGGGCGCACCGGGAAAATTGTCGCTATTCATGCTGAGGGGCTAAGTGCGGCAGCGCTGCGTCGCAGCAAAACGGTGGAAGTGGAAGGTTGTGAAGGCAAATTCGAACCGGTTGAACTGATTCGTCTGGGCATGCACTAAGCACGACGTGGTGAGAATGCCGCCGCGGCGGCATTCTACAGAGAATTACAACGCCGCAGCGTACTGCGCAACCGTCGCTTTTGCTCCTTTCTCCAGCAGTGTCTGATACGCTTTTTGCACCTGCGCAACAAAGGTGGTGTCTTTCGGCAGCTCACGGCCGAAAATCGCATCAATACCCAGTAATGCCCGCACGCGCGCTTCACCCTGCGCACTGTTGTTCACGGCGCTCTGGATCACCGCCAGCAGCGGATCGCACACCTCAATGGCCTGCCCCTTTTCATCCACACCGCCCACGTAGCGCATCCAGCCCGCGATGCCTAACGCCAGCAGAGAGAAATCGCGCTGATGAACCCGGTGCCAGCGTACAGAATCGAGCATACGTTGTGGCAGTTTCTGACTACCGTCCATCGCGATTTGCCAGGTGCGATGACGCAGCGCGGTGTTGCTGTAGCGTGCAATCAACAGATCAGCGTAGTGCGCCAGATCAACGCCCTTCACTTTCAGCGTCGGTGCTTGCTCTTTCAGCATGAGCGCGTGTGCGGCTCGGCGATAGTTGTCGTCTTCCATGCACTCATTAATGTGCTGATAGCCCGCCAGGTAACCGAGATAAGCAAGGAACGAGTGGCTGCCGTTGAGCATGCGCAGTTTCATCTCCTCAAACGGGATCACATCCGCCACCAGTTCAGCGCCTGCTTTTTCCCATTCCGGGCGTCCGGCAACAAAGTTATCTTCGATAACCCACTGACGAAATGGTTCACAGGCCACACCCGCCGGGTCGCGCACACCGGTCAGTTGTTCGATTTTATCCAGCGTGTCAGCGGTTACTGCCGGAACAATGCGATCCACCATGGTTGACGGGAACGTGACGTTTGCCTCGATCCAGTCAGCGAGTTCTCCGTTGACAGCGCGGGCATAGGCACAGACGACATTGCGCGTAACATGACCGTTTTCCGGCATATTATCGCAAGACATCACGGTAAAAGGCGGTAACCCAGCGGCTTTGCGGCGCGCCAGTGCTTCGACAATCACCCCGGCAGCGGATTTTGGCTGGTGCGGGTTTTGCAAATCCCCCACGATTAAAGGATGGTCGGTCATCAACTGGCCGGTGGCCGGAGAATGGCAATACCCTTTCTCGGTGATGGTCAGCGACACAATCGCTACTTGCGGTTCGCACATTGCCGCCAGTACGGTTTCCAGGCCGTCCACCTGCGCGTGCAGCGCGCGTTTCGCAACACCGACCACACGCGCCGTCCATGCATCCGCAGACATTTCCGCCACGGTGTACAAATTATCCTGCTGTTTCAGGTCAGCAATCTGCTGCTCGCCGCCAATCAGGTTGACTTCGCAGTAGCCCCAGTCGCTGCCATGTTCCGCGGCGAGGATATCCGCATAGACCGACTGGTGAGCACGGTGAAACGCACCAAAACCCAGATGCACGATCCGCGCCTGCAGTGCGTCGCGGTTATAGTGGGGAAGTGTTGCTTTTGCGTTGAGTAACCGGTTTTCCATAGTTGCGACTCGTTAATAGATGAAACGGAAATCCCGTCAGCATGGCGGCCGGACTGTTTGATGCGACCGGTCGCCTGCTGACTACATAAACTAGAATGGTAGATAAGGTAAAAAAATATCTGTCATTAACGATACCAATTGTGGGTGGCTGAACATTGATTTACGTTAACTTTTGCCTAAGTGGTGTGATACAAAAGCAAAGTTATGTGACAGCATTGTGGTTTAACACCAAGGTTGTAAACCAGAAGATCAGGCGGAAGTCACCCGCGAGGTCCCTGTTTGCTCTACCGTGCCTTTTTCTACCCATAATGCGTCGTAATCGTAACCGGTCAGATCTTCCACAATGCGGCGGGTATCCGTGGTTACCGCATTTTTTGCCCCTCCCGCTTTCAGGCGATCCACCTCTTCAACAAAAATCTTATGCGTCTTTTTATTGAGATTGAACGTGACAGCCTGCCAAAGTGCGAGTAACAGGAGCCCTGCCGTGCCGATAAACATCAACATGGCAATCATGTGAATTGCTTCTGGCGGTTGAACCTGACTTCCTTTTACAAACCCGCCATTCTGCAATAAAAGGCCGACAATAAACGTCGCAATGGCTACCGTCGTTTTACGTGAAAACGTCATTACTGCTGCAAACAAGCCCTCACGACGCTGGCGACTCACCATTTCGTCAATATCAGGAATAAACGGGAACACGTTCCACGGAGTGAACTCCAGAACACAGCGACCAACCTGATACAACCCCGCCAGAATCACCAGTATGGCGACCGTGTTCAACGCCGGGATGTGATATACAGCGAAGAACCCCCCAAGGCACAGCAACATCAATGAGTAGGCAAAAACATAAAGACGCGAAGGACCAAATTTAATAATGCCAATGCCGGCGATCAACGTTACAGGTAAGCCAACGATGCTCATAGAAAGGAGGCTACCAGCCAATGAAGATGAGACATTCAGACAATACACACAAAAGAAGACAAACACTGTGTTGTAAACATCTTTGCCCGTGAATGACAATAAATAAATGGCAAGGTGTTTTCTGAACGCCCTGATTTTCAGCGTTGAACCATACTCTTTGAACAAGCGTGTAAATGCGCATACTTTTTGCGAAAAAGTCGTATTGCGTGTTTTTGTTTCCAGTTGAGCGAGCATATCCGGGGTCAACTCACGCTCCCAGGTCACTTTCCATGAAATAAACACACAGACCATAAATAACACCGCAAAAATCACACCGTTAATCAAATAGGCGTTCGCATTATGCTCACCAAAATAGCCTATCAAAAGCCCCGGAATAAACGTTGCCAGAAAGGTGCCGGATGCGGATAAAAACATGCGACAAGTCGATAACTTCGTACGCGCATTAAAATCCTTGGTCATTTCCGAGGGCAGCGTTTCCCAGGGGATCAAGACCATTGCGGCAATGATTTCGAATGCGAGATAGACAGACAGATAAAATCCGTAACTCATTCCATTCAACCACAACAAGCTATATACCAGCATGAGTGGCGCGCCAAGCAACAAGAAGAAGCGGCGACGACCGAATTTTTTGCCGAAATAATTCTTGTAAAAATGATCGGTAAAGCTGCCCATAAATAAACTTACGATGGCATCCACAATACGAGCAATCGCGACAATGGAAGCGGCTTCTACCGGGGACAAGCCAACAAAAGTCGTATAAAAAAAGAGTAACCATGCACCAATAACGGTAAATGCCCCCCCACCCATTATATCCGTCATGCCATACCCGATACTCACCGGTATGGTGATTTTTTTACTTGAAATAGACATGTTCTATCCTCAGAGAAGGTAATTAGAAATTAAAATAATCCCTGGCGTTGTCGTGGCATATATTCCGAATCATGCGAGACAATATCTTGTTATTATCGGGTACTTCTTTTCTTTCTACCCAACCGCCAATAAGGTTGCATAAAATCCGTCTGAAATAATCATGTCGGGTATAAGATACAAGACTACGAGAATCCGTAAGCATGCCAACAAAGTTCATCAACAAGCCCTGATCGGCCAGGCAAGCAAGCTGGTTCTCCATGCCCCGACGTGTGTCATTAAACCACCAGCCTGATCCCAATTGCATCGGTGATTTAACACCGCAATCCGCAGACTGGAAATTCGCGATAGTCGTAGCCACAAGATCGTTATAGCTGGCATTAAGGTTGTACAGGATAGTTTTCGGCAAGGCATTGTCTTTCGCCATGGCATCTAACAATCCATTCAGATTTTCTGCCAGTTGATATTGATCTGTTAACGCATCAAAACCTGTATTAATGCCTAGAAGTTGATGCATTTTGGTATTGTTATTGCGAATAGCACCAAAATGGATCTGCATTGCCCAATTATGTTTTTTATAATGCCGTGCGAGCATGATAAAAATAGCGCTATTAAGAATAATACTTTCGTCCTTGCTTAACGCCTGCCCTGCTCTTTTACGCAAAAAGAGTGACGAAACTGTCGTCTCACTTGCGGATTTATAATGAATCTCAACGGGCCCATGATCGGAGACACGACACCCCGTTTGGTGAAAGAAACGGATGCGTTCACCAATAGCCGCGGAGAAATCAGCAAAAGTAGCAATATTTATTGCTGTCATATCAGACAATTTATCAATAAATAGAGAGAACGCTTTCGCGTTATTTTCAAAAACTTCATCAGGGCGGAACGTGGGTAATACTTTTACTGGGAAGTCAGACTCTTCACTTAGTCGTTGATGATAATACAAAGAGTCGAGCGGAGAATCGGTCGTGCAAATCACTTCAACATTGGCGCGTGTAATTAACTGTCGCGGTGAAAAATCCGCCCCAGATAATAAACCGTTGCAATGCTCCATGATCTCTTTCCAGTTATGGCTATCCAGCAACTCGTCACAATGAAAATAATGATGCAACTCAAGGTGAGTCCAGTGGTAAAGCGGGTTACCGAAACTTGCTTCTACTGTTTGCGCCCATGCGGCAAATTTCTCTTCAGCGCTGGCATCCCCGGTAATGTATTTCTCTTCAATCCCATTGGCACGCATTGCACGCCATTTATAATGGTCACCTGCTAACCATAACTGAGTGATGTTATCGTAGTTCTTATTTTCGTATATTTCCCTGGCGTCGAGATGACAATGGTAATCAATGATTGGTAATCCTTTTGCGATATCCTGATATAATTGCACACCGCGAGCATTGCTAATCATAAAGCTATCGTTGATAAATTTCATATATAACCCACATTTATTTATGGTGTTACTTTTTATCGTTATCCCCGCCTGCGTAGAGGCATGCGGGAATGCCTTAATTCAACGTTACCAGTTCCATAATGTGCCGTCTTCCAGTCTGGCGACCGGTAAGTACGCCGGGTCGTAGGGATATTTTGCCGCCCGTTTTTCATCAAACTCGATACCCAGCCCCGGTTTATCGCCCGGATGCATATACCCATCTTCAAAACGCCAGTTGTGCGGGAAAACCTCGAGCATCTGTTCGGAGTAACCCATATATTCCTGTACGCCAAAGTTCGGTACCCACAGGTCGAAATGCAGTGCGGCGGCGTGACAAATCGGTGACAAATCAGACGGGCCATGAGAGCCGGTGCGAACCTGATAAAGGGATGCAAAATCGGCAATGCGACGCATACCGGTAATGCCGCCTGCGTGAGTAATAGTGGTACGGATATAGTCAATCAACTGCTCTTCGATCAGCTGCTTGCAATCCCAGATGCTGTTAAACACTTCGCCGACGGCAATCGGGGTGACGGTGTGCTGGCGGATCAGCCGGAAGCATTCCTGATTTTCCGCCGGGGTCGGATCTTCCATCCAGAACATGCGATACGGTTCGATGCTCTTGCCAAAACGCGCAGCTTCAATCGGCGTCAGGCGATGGTGCATGTCGTGCAGCAGATGCTCGTGGAAACCAAACTTATTGCGCACGGCGTCGAACAGTTTCGGCGTAAAATCGAGGTATTTCTCCGTCGACCATAATTGCTCTTCCGGCCACTGCCCTTTGGTTGCCGGCTCGTAGGCCAGGCCTTTGCCTTTTGCCATGCCATAAGTGGTTTTCATGCCCGGCACACCGCATTGAACGCGAATGGCCTTAAAACCCATCTCTTTATGCCGGGCATAATCTTCCAGCACATCCTCAATGGTATGGCCGGTGGTGTGGCAATAAACCATCACCCCCTCGCGCGACGCACCGCCCAACAGTTGGTACAGCGGCATATTGGCGGCTTTGGCTTTGATGTCCCACAGCGCCATGTCCACCGCGGAAATCGCTGACATGGTCACCGGACCGCGACGCCAGTAGGCACCTTTATAGAAAAATTGCCAGATATCTTCGATTCGATGGGCATCGCGGCCAATGAGCTGCGGGCAAAGATGATCTTTCAGGTAGGACGCGACAGAGAGTTCACGCCCGTTAAGGGTGGCATCGCCCAGCCCGACAATCCCCTCGTCGGTAGTGATTTTTAAGGTGACAAAATTGCGCCCTGGACAGGTAACAAAAACTTCAGCCCCTACGATCTTCATTCGGTTATTCCTTGCATCGTCTTAACGTAATGCAGGAAATCTATGCCATTGGACTACTACCATACAAGTAGGTTGATCAGAAAATACGCTTTTGGTCACAAAAAACGGAGGCTTATGCGCGCCCCCATCCGGCGACAATGATCAACATTCCACACATCGCCACTGCGGCACCCAGCCAGTCATATAGAGTGAGTTTTACTCCGTCCACCATGCGCAACCACAGCAGCGCGGTACAGACATACACTCCGCCGTAAGCGGCATAAACCCGCCCACTTGCCGCCGGATGCAACGTCAATAACCAGACAAACAGGGCCAGCGCCAGCGCCGCTGGCACCAGTAACAATGGCGTTGCGCCACGCTTCAGCCACAGCCAGGGCAGAAAACAGCCGACGATTTCACACAATGCTGTGGCAAAGAAAAGCAGTGTCGTTTTGAACATTTTTGGCACTATTATTCAATATTGGTTGAACCATCATACCCGATAATGCTCTCAGTCAGAGCGCCCGGTATCCCGGATGGCTGAGATCGCATAGAATAGAAACGTACGCCTTTTGTTTCTCACAAATAAGGAAATCGCAATGACAACTACACTTAGCAAACGCCTGTGCCTCACCGCTATGCTGACGCTGGGTGCCATCGTGTACACCACTTCCGCTCTGGCTGAAACCAACCGACTGGTGATCGAATCCGGCGACTCGGCCCAAAGCCGTCAACAGGCCTCGATGGAAAAAGAGCAATGGAATGACACGCGCAGCCTGCGCAATAAAGTGAATAAACGCGTAGAGAAAGAGTGGGACAAAACCGACGTGGCTTTTGATGCTCAGGATAACTGCCAGAAAAGCACTAACGTGAACGCTTACTGGGAACCGAATACCCTGCGTTGTCTGGATCGCCGCACCGGTCGCCAAATTCAGTAATCGCTTTCGGGCGCGCTTAGCGCCCACCTCTCTCACTGCAAAAGGATGTCTCATGAGTGACGCCAGCAGCGTTCGTTTGCGCCCGCTCGAGCGCGAAGATCTGCGCTTTGTCCACCAGCTTGATAATAACGCCAGCGTGATGCGCTACTGGTTTGAAGAGCCGTACGAAGCCTTCGTTGAACTGTCTGACTTGTATGATAAGCACATCCACGATCAGAGCGAGCGCCGTTTTGTGGTGGAGTGCGAAGGCGAAAAAGCCGGGCTGGTTGAACTGGTGGAAATTAACCATGTGCATCGCCGGGCGGAGTTTCAGATCATTATTTCGCCGGAGCATCAGGGCAAAGGCCTGGCATCAAAGGCAGCCAGGCTGGCCATGGATTACGGTTTTACCGTACTCAACCTCTATAAGCTCTATCTCATCGTTGATAAAGAAAACGAAAAGGCCATTCACATCTATCGCAAGCTGGGATTTATGGTGGAAGGCGAACTGATCCATGAATTTTTTATTAATGGTGAATACCGCAATACCATCCGCATGTGCATTTTTCAGCAGCAATATCTGGCCGCGCATAAAACTGGCTCTACGCTGCTGAAACCCACCGCGCAATAAGCGCGGCGGGCACGGGTATCAATAATAATCGATGGTATTTTTGATGCTGAATTTGCGTTCCACCGACGGCGTTACACTGTTATCGATCATCACCAGGCTGCAACTGATCGGGTTGTCGTGGCTGTCGTAATCACAGCTCTGTTTCACGTTGCCCAGCGGTTTATCATTCAACGTACTGACCGCTGTGTAATCGAGCTTCTTGCGCTTATCTTTGGAGGGCGTGGAGGCCACCGTTAAATGTTCCTCTTTCGAGGTGGTGGATTTACCCAGCGGGTATCCATCCTCATCGTAGCGGTACTTCACTTCCATATCTTTACCGCGGGCAAGCACAACAAAACCGTTGTCATCCGTATCCCAGGTCACACCCGCCGCAGGGAACTCCGCCAGCTGGCATTTCCCCTGCAAGCGCAAGCGCTTCTCCTGAGAATCGGCATCAACATAGTAGTTCGCATTCAATACCAACGACACGCCGCTATTGTTTTCCAGGTCGTGAAGCTCCAGCGTATCGAAACACCCCTCCTTCGACAGCGTGCCGGTCACGCGCTTGGTCACTTCACCCTTATCGTTGAGCAACGTCTGGCTGAAATCTTTTACCGGGCCACGCAGCGGATCAAAATCAAATTCATTTGAAAAACTGGCCATCTCTGGCGTAAACGATACCGGTCCTTTCGCATCATCACATCCGGCTAATAACACGGCGAGAGAGATGACTAATAGCTGTTTTTTCAACGGGTTCACCACATTTTTCTTCTGTATTGCGCATATATTAGCAAATCCTATCCAATATAGGGCAGCCCCCTGGGGGTTTCTCTGCTTTTCTATCTAGCTTATTCAGATTATTCAGATATTTACCTTTCGCTTACGCGGGAAGTGCTAAGCTTAATACGGGTTAAATAAAAAGGAGACGAGGATGCACGCTTCACGTTGGCTTTGTGCACTACTGCTGGGGGCATGTGTTCCGGCATTTGCCGCGCCGGATTCCTGCGAGCGCGTCAAAACAGACATCCAGCAGCGCATTATGAATAATGGCGTTCCGGAATCTGGTTTTAGCCTGAAAATTGTGCCCAATGACCAGGCCGATCAGGCAGGTGCCCAGGTCGTTGGGCATTGTGCCAATGATACCTACAAAATTCTGTACATCCGCAATAGCGGTGCCGCGCCGCAGGGCGAACAGGGCACCGACGCGCAGTAAATATAATCCCCCTGAATATTGGGGGATTATCCTCAACTTGCTCACGGTTAATATTTCCCTACCCCATGGTGGGTACGATCACTCTATTGTTAGCCTGCTTATTAATTTGGCGGGTAATTTCTTTTAATTATAAATAATAATGGAGTGAGCTATGTCTGAAACCGAACACAGCGGTGGCATAAGCCGACGAACGCTGGTGAAATCCACTGCGCTCGGGTCGCTTGCGCTGGCTGCCGGTAGTTTTCATCTCCCTTTCGGTATGCGTTCCGCCGCGGCCGCAGTGCAGCAAGCCATGCAACCCGCTCCGGATAAAGTGGTATGGGGCGCCTGCTCCGTAAACTGCGGCAGTCGCTGCGCATTGCGCTTACACGTCAGGGATAACGAAGTTTACTGGGTTGAAACAGATAATACCGGCGATGATCAGTATGGCAACCACCAGGTCCGCGCTTGCTTACGCGGGCGTTCGATTCGTCGGCGCATCAACCACCCGGATCGCCTGAACTACCCGATGAAGCGCGTGGGCAAACGCGGCGAGGGTAAGTTTGAACGCATTAGCTGGGATGAGGCGCTGGATACCCTCGCCAACAGTTTAAAAAGCGTGGTACAGAAATACGGTAACGAAGCAGTCTACATTAATTACTCTTCCGGTATCGTCGGTGGAAACATTACCCGCTCTTCCCCTTCAGCCTCCATTATTGCCCGTCTGATGGCCATGTACGGCGGTTTCCTTAACCAGTACGGCACCTACAGCACCGCGCAAATCTCCTGCGCCATGCCCTACACCCACCGCTCCAATGATGGGAACAGCACCTCAGACATCGAAAACAGCAAACTGGTGGTGATGTTTGGTAACAACCCCGCAGAGACCCGTATGAGCGGCGGCGGCATCACCTATTATCTGGAGCAGGCGCGCGAGCGTTCCAATGCACGGATGGTGGTGATTGACCCGCGTTATACCGACACCGCCGCCGGGCGCGAAGATGAGTGGATCCCGATTCGTCCGGGAACCGATGCCGCGCTGGTGGCAGGAATGGCCTGGGTGTTGATCACCGAGAACCTCGTCGATCAACCGTTCCTGGATACCTATTGCGTGGGCTACGACGAGAAAACGCTGCCAGCAGACGCGCCCGCCAACGGGCACTACAAAGCCTACATTCTGGGACAGGGCGATGACGGCGTGGCAAAAACACCGCAGTGGGCTGCCCATATCACCGGTATTCCTGCCGATAAGATCATTAAACTGGCCCGCGAAATCGGCACAACGAAACCGGCGTATATCTGCCAGGGCTGGGGACCACAACGCCAGGCCAACGGTGAACTGACCTCGCGGGCAATCGCCATGCTGCCCATCCTCACCGGTAATGTCGGCATTCATGGCGGTAACAGCGGTGCGCGGGAATCCACTTACACCATCACCATCGAACGGATGCCGATGCCGGAAAACCCGGTCAAAACATCAATCTCCTGTTTTACCTGGACCGATGCCATTGACCATGGACCGGAAATGACTGCCACCCGCGACGGTGTGCGCGGAAAAGACAAACTGGATGTGCCGATTAAGTTCATCTGGAACTACGCGGGCAATACCCTCACAAACCAGCATGGCGATATCAATCACACCCACGATGTGCTGCAGGATGACAGCAAATGCGAAATGATCGTGGTGATTGAGAATTTCATGACTTCATCAGCCTTGTACGCCGATATCCTGCTGCCGGATCTGATGACCGTGGAACAGGAAGATATCATTCCCAACGATTATGCCGGGAACATGGGTTACCTGATCTTCCTCCAACCGGTGACCACACCGAAGTTTGAGCGTAAACCGATTTACTGGATCACCAGCGAAATCGCCCGCCGCCTGGGGCCAGATATTTACCAGCGCTTCACCGAAGGACGCACCCAGGAAGAGTGGCTGAAGTATCTGTACGCTAAAATGGTGGCGAAAGATCCGCAGTTGCCCACCTACGACGCGCTCAAGGAGATGGGGATTTACAAGCGCAAAGATCCGAATGGTCACTTTGTCGCCTATAAAAAATTCCGTGACGATCCGCAAGCCAACCCACTGAAAACCCCGTCAGGCAAAATCGAAATCTACTCCAGCCAACTGGCGAAAATCGCCAGCAGTTGGGAGCTGGAAAAAGATGAGGTCATTAATCCGCTGCCAGTGTATGCCTCAACCTTTGAAGGTTGGGACTCACCGGCACGCAGTCAGTACCCGCTGCAACTGTTTGGCTTCCACTATAAAGCGCGTACCCACTCAAGCTACGGCAACATTGATGTGCTGAAAGAAGCCTGCCGCCAGGAAGTGTGGATCAACCCCATCGATGCGCAACAACGCGGCATCGCCAATGGCGATATGGTGCGCGTGTTTAACGACCGTGGCGAAGTGCGGATTGCCGCAAAAGTGACGCCACGCATTATGCCGGGGGTCAGCGCAATGGGCCAGGGCGCATGGCATCAGGCCAATATGGACGGCGATCGTGTCGATCATGGCGGCTGTATCAACACCCTGACCACCCACCGCCCCTCGCCGCTGGCGAAAGGCAACCCGCAGCACACAAATCTGGTCGACATCCAAAAGGTTTAAGGAGTAGCGGATGACTACGCAGTATGGTTTTTTTATTGATTCCGCCCGCTGCACCGGTTGTAAAACCTGCGAGCTGGCCTGTAAAGATTACAAGGATTTAACCCCGGATGTCAGTTTCCGCCGCGTATACGAATATGCCGGTGGCAACTGGCAGGAGGATCAGGGTATCTGGCATCAGGACGTTTTTGCCTATTACCTCTCTCTTTCCTGTAACCACTGTGACGATCCGGCCTGTACCAAAGTCTGCCCAAGCGGCGCTATGCATAAACGCGAAGATGGCTTTGTGGTGGTGGATGAAGATGTGTGTATCGGCTGTCGCTACTGCCATATGGCCTGCCCGTATGGTGCGCCGCAATACAATGCCGCGAAAGGGCATATGACCAAGTGCGACGGGTGTTATGACCGTGTCGCGCAGGGCAAAAAGCCGATCTGCGTCGAGTCCTGCCCGTTACGGGCGCTGGATTTTGGCCCCATCGACGAATTGCGCAAACAGCATGGTTCGCTCGCCGCTATCGCGCCGTTGCCGGCATCGCACTTTACCCGGCCGAATATTGTCATCAAACCCAACGCCAATAGCCGCCCGACAGGGGATACCACCGGCTATCTGGCAAACCCGCAGGAGGTGTGAAATGGGAAGCGGATGGCATGAATGGCCGCTGGTGCTGTTTACCGTGATCGGTCAGTGTGTTGCAGGTGGATTAATCGTCACCGGCCTTGGCTGGATGGCTACCTCCGGGGATCAGCGTACACAGGCAAGCATTGTGCGCAGCCAGCTTTTGCTGTGGATCTTGATGGGCATTGGCTTTATTGCCTCGATGATGCACCTCGGCTCACCGCTGCGGGCATTTAACTCCCTGAACCGTGTGGGCGCATCGGCGTTGAGTAATGAAATCGCCGCCGGGTCGCTGTTTTTCGCCGTGGGCGGTGTCTGGTGGCTACTGACATGGCTTGGCAAAATGCCGGCTGCGCTCGGGCGCTTATGGCTGGTTGTCAGCATGGTGCTGGGTGTGCTGTTTGTCTGGGCGATGACGCGTGTTTACCAAATCGATACCGTTCCCACCTGGCACAACGGTTACACCACCGCCAGCTTTTTCCTGACGATGCTGATTGGCGGGCCGCTACTGGGGGCGCTGCTGCTAAGGCTGGCGGAGATGCGTTATAACGCATCCCGTTTTGCGGCGGTGAGCGTTGCCGCCCTGGTGGCGAGCTGTGCAGTGGTGATGTTACAAAGCATGCAGTTAGGCGAAATCCACAGTTCGGTACAGCAGGCCATCGCGCTGGTGCCAGATTACGGCATGCTACAGGTATGGCGTTTAGCGCTGGTGGCGCTCGGGCTGGGGTGCTGGATCTGCCCGCTGGTGATGCGTAAGCAACCGCAGGTGATCAGTCTGCTGGCCGGGATCGTGCTGGTGGTGGCGGGCGAAGTCGTGGGACGCGGCCTGTTTTACGGGCTGCATATGACCGTCGGCGTTGCCGTTGCGGGTTAACCGCGTACGTGCCGGACAGCGGTTTGCGCCCTGTCCGGCCTCTCTAAACGACGTTGACCGACATTATCAGGAAGACCATGACTGACGATACCCGTGAAGCATTCATTTTTACCGCCCGCGTGCTGGGCGCACTCTTTTATTATCCACCGGACAGCGAACCCGCAGCACCGCTGATTGCCGCGTTTAAACAGGATGACTGGATTGAGCAGTGGCCGCTGCCACAAGCCGTCCTTCAGCCGCTGGTAGCGGCTTTTACAACAACCAGTGATGAGCCATTGCAGGACGCCTGGCAGCGTTTACTGATTGGTCCTCACGCGTTGCCCGCACCGCCCTGGGGCTCGGTGTGGCTGGATAAAGAAAGTGTGCTGTTTGGCGACTCCACACTGGCGCTGCGCCAGTGGATGCGCGAAAACAGCGTCGTTTTCGACAGTACGCAAAATGAGCCGGAAGATCACTTCGGCGCATTGCTGTTGCTGGCAGCGTGGCTGGCAGAACAAGGCAACCGTGTTGCCTGCGATCAACTGCTGGCCTGGCATCTGCTGCCGTGGGCCGGGCGTTTTCTCACCGTATTCAGCGACGAGGCCAGGCATCCTTTCTGGCATGCACTGGGGTTACTGGCGCAGCTTACGCTGGCGGACTGGCAATCCCGCTTGCTGATCCCGGTCGCACAAAAACCCCTTTTTCGTTAATTTCCCTCCCGATCAGGCGATCGGGACACATCTCTGCGCACTCTCGTTAGTGACAGTGTCACTTACATGCTTCGCTTTTAAGACAATTCTTTAGGCACTGTATACAGCCGTTACGCCATCCGGCTTGAGCCCGTGACGCGGCACCTGACGATGTGTCAAAACCGACGCCATTTACTGGAATCCTTCCCAGGTGCTTGCTATAGCTCAACACACCCTGCCGAACATGGCATAACAACATGCAACGTCTGTTGCCACAACGCATGCAAACAGGGAGACACACTGCAATGCACACCTCCACGCTTACGCGCGCCCTGCTCTTTCTCGCCGGGATTGCCGTTGTTCTGGCTCTGCTGGTCTGGGGAATCGGACCGGAAACCGTTAAAGCCCGCCAGGTTGATTTGCTCTACCTCGGGCAACAACATGTGATTCTGGTGTTCAGTTCCATGTTTTTTGCGCTGCTAGTAGGGATTCCCAGTGGTATCGCCCTTAGCCGACCCGCGGCACGCGGTGTGGCGGAATACGTGATGCAACTCTTTAATGTTGGCAATACCCTGCCGCCGCTGGCAGTGCTGGCACTGGCGATGGTGGTGATTGGTATCGGCGATACACCGGCCATCATCGCACTGTTCCTGGCCTCGTTGCTGCCGATAGTACGCAACACCTATGCCGGCCTCTGTTCCGTGCCCCCTTCATTACTGGAGGCGGCGAACGGGATCGGTATGACCAAATGGCAACGGTTGCGCCAGGTGGAGCTGCCCTGTGCCCTGCCCGTGATACTCTCCGGCGTGCGCATTGCCACCGCTATCAACGTCGGCACTGCGCCGCTGGCTTTTTTGATTGGTGCCAGCAGTTACGGCGAGCTGATTTTCCCCGGTATCTACCTGAACGATTTTCCAACCTTGATCTTAGGCGCGGCGGCAACCGCACTGTTCGCCCTGATCCTCGATACCCTGCTGGCAGCACTGGGCCGTTATCTGAGCCCGCACACAGCCTGAGTACATAACAAGGAATGCCAATGAAACGACTGAGCCGATTGCTGGGAGCCCTGGTCGCCATCGCGTTGTTTAGCGCCAGCGCCCAGGCCGCACCGTTAATCCTCGCCACCAAAAGTTTTACCGAGCAGCATATTTTGTCCGCCCTGACCGTGCTGTACCTGCAAAAAAGAGGTTTTCAGGTGCAGCCGCAAACCAATATCGCCACGGTAATTTCCCGTAACGCCATGATTAATAAACAGGTTGATATGACATGGGAGTACACCGGCACCTCGCTGATCATCTTCAACCATATCAACAAGCGGATGTCACCACAGGAATCGTATGAAACGGTGAAACGCCTGGATGCCCAACACGGGTTGGTCTGGCTGAAGCCCGCAGATATGAACAATACCTATGCGTTCGCCATGCAGCGCAAACGTGCGGAAGCCGAACATATCAACACCCTGTCAGAAATGGTGGCGAAGATTGAGCAGATCCGTAAAACCGACCCGAAAAAGAACTGGTTGCTCGGGTTGGATCTGGAGTTCTCCGGGCGTAGCGACGGTATGAAACCGTTGCAACAGGCCTATGCCATGGAACTGGATCGCCCGCAAATCCGCCAGATGGATCCCGGCCTTGTCTATAACGCCATTCGCGACGGTTTTGTCGATGCCGGGCTGGTTTACACCACCGATGGACGTGTGAAAGGGTTCGATCTGAAAGTGCTGGAGGACGACAAAGGCTTCTTCCCCAGCTACGCGGTGACGCCGGTGGTGCGCAAAGACACGCTGGCGGCCAATCCGGGGCTTGAAGAGGCACTGAATAGCCTCTCAGGGTTGCTCAATAATGACGTCATCATGACCCTGAACGCCAAAGTCGATATTGATCACCAGACGCCGCAGCAGGTCGCCAGCGACTTTCTGCACGAAAAAGGGGTGTTATAAGGAGCGCCTATGGACACGATTCATTACATGATGGAAAACGCGGGCTATCTGGCGGCGTTGACATTCCAGCACCTGTGGCTGGTCGCGCTGGCGGTGGGACTGGCGATTGTGATTGGCGTACCGCTGGGTATTTTAATCGTCCGCCATCAATGGCTGGCAACCCCGGTATTGGGCATCGCCACGCTGGTGCTGACGATCCCCTCAATTGCGCTGTTTGGTTTGATGATCCCACTCTTTTCGCTGATCGGTCAGGGTATTGGCGCCGTGCCTGCCATTACCGCCGTCTTTCTCTATTCACTGCTACCGATTGTACGCAACACACATACCGCGCTCGACAGCCTGCCACCGGGTCTGCGTGAAGCGGGTCGTGGTATCGGCATGACGTTCTGGCAACGTCTGCGCTGGGTAGAGATCCCGATGGCGCTACCGGTCATTTTTGGCGGTATTCGCACCGCCGTGGTGATGAATATCGGCGTGATGGCGATCGCCGCCGTAATTGGCGCGGGCGGACTGGGTCTGCTGTTGCTTAACGGCATTGGCGGCAGCGACCTCCGTATGTTGATTGCCGGGGCGCTGATGATCTGTTTTCTCGCTATCGTGCTCGACTGGTTACTGCATCGCTTACAAATTGTGCTTACGCCGAAGGGGATCCGTTAATGATTAAACTCGACAATCTGACCAAACAATTTACGCAAAAAAACGGCCAGACCTTCAAGGCCGTCGACAATGTCAGCCTGGAAGTGCCTGAAGGTGAAATGTGCGTTCTGCTTGGCCCATCGGGCTGTGGTAAAACCACCACACTGAAAATGATCAACCGCCTGATCGCCCCCTCCAGTGGGAGGATTTTGATCAACGGTGAAGACACCAGCGCGATGGATACCGTCAGTCTGCGGCGCAATATTGGCTATGTTATTCAGCAAATTGGGCTGTTTCCTAATATGACCATTGAAGAGAACATTACGGTGGTGCCGCGCATGCTTGGCTGGGATAAAGCCCGCTGTAAAACCCGTGCCGAAGAGCTGATGGAGATGGTGGCGCTCGATGCCAAAAAATTCCTCCACCGCTATCCGCGCGAGATGTCCGGTGGGCAGCAGCAGCGTATCGGCGTGATCCGCGCACTGGCAGCCGATCCGCCGGTGCTGCTGATGGATGAACCCTTTGGTGCCGTCGACCCGATTAACCGTGAAGTGATCCAGAATCAGTTTCTCGACATGCAGCGCACGCTGAAAAAAACCGTCATGCTGGTCAGTCACGACATTGATGAAGCGCTAAAACTGGGCGATCGCATTGCGGTGTTCCGCCAGGGGCGCATTGTGCAGTGCGCCAGCCCGGATGAGCTGTTAGCCAAACCGGCCAATGAATTTGTGGGAAGCTTTGTGGGCCAGGACAGAACACTCAAGCGGTTGCTGCTGGTCTCCGCAGGCGATGTCACGGATCAACAACCCACTCTCACCGTGCGCGAATCCACCTCTGCGGCGGAAGCGTTCGCCACAATGGACGATCACGATATCCGGGCGATTACCGTGGTGGATAACGTGGGTAAACCGTTGGGTTTTGTCAAACGCCGCGAAGCGCGAAACGCCGCCGGGCGCTGCGCAGATCTGCTGCATCCGTTCCGCATCACCGGCAAAGCGGAAGATAACCTGCGCGTGGTGCTGTCGAAACTGTATGAAAGCAATACCAGCTGGATGCCCATCGTCGACGAAGAGGGGCGTTACAACGGAGAAATATCTCAGGACTACATTGCGGATTATTTAAGTTCCGGCAGAACGCGCCGCGTGCTCAATATTCACAGCGACGCCTGACGGTCAGGCAAAACCCTCCATGCGGAGGGTTTTTTCAGGCTAAAACGCGGTCGGCCACCAGCATGCCGGTTGCCATTTGCAGATTAATGTACTGCGCCAAATCACGTTGTTCCGGGCGCGGCAAGTACGGCAGTTCACCGACCAGCGGCGCAGGCAGTTTTTTGCTCAGTACATTGATGATTTCTGCATAATGTGCCAGACCCGGATTGATACGGTTGGCGACCCAGCCAATCAGCGGCAGACCGTCGCTGGCAATCGCCTGTGCGGTCAGAAGTGCATGGTTAAGGCACCCCTCCTGGATCCCCACCACCATCACCACCGCCATTTGCTCCTGCACCACCCATTCAGAGAGCGGGCGTAAGTCATTCATCAGGCTGCGCCAGCCGCCGGTGCCTTCAACCACCACATGATCAACCCGGTCGCACAAATTCGCCAGGCCGTTGGATAACAGGGTGTAATTGATTGGGCAGCTATGTGCAACGCTGCTCTCTTCTTCGCTTAACGCGATAGGGTTTACCGCCTGGTAAGGTAACTCCAGCGATGAAACGCTTTGCAGCACCAGCGCATCTTTATTGCGCAGCCCTTCCGGCGTCTCTTTACTTCCTTTAGCGACAGGTTTGTAGCCTGCCACTGTTTTGCCACTGGCAGCCAGCGCCTGTAGTAGCGCGCGGGACGCCACTGTCTTGCCGACAGAAGTGTCTGTACCCGTTACAAAGAAACGCTTAAGCATGACGAACCCCACCGTTGTTCAACGAAAATATAAACCAGGAAAATAATTCAGTGGGGAAAGTCTAAGTTAAGTGCACAGGACTCAGCTTGAGGTAGCGCAATTTTTAGGGCAACAGTGCAAAATTGTTACCCCTGCAACAGACGAATCAGCAACGATCCGTTATACATCGCGTCTTTTACCAGCGCCGCACCGGCCATGGTGCCCTGGTTGGTGAACTGGGTGCTCTCAACGCTGATGTGTTTACTGTAAGCCGGCAGCGCCTGTTGGCGAATGCAATCGGTAATGGCGGGAAAGAGGATATCTGCGGCTTTGCTGAGTGGCGAACCAATCAATATTTTTTGCGGATTGAACAAATTCACCATGATGGCAAGGATACGACCAATATTGGCGCCAACACCGTTGATAATGTCTTTTGCCAGCAGATCCCCCTGCTGTGCGGCCTGACACAGCCACTCTACCGTTAGCGGTTTTTGATGCAGCATCGAACTCATTGACTGGCTCATTCGCCGCTGCGCCAGTTCCAGCACGCTTTCTACGCTGGCGATGGTTTCGAGACAACCGTGGTTGCCGCAATAGCAGCGTTTACCGTAGGGATCGACCTGGGTATGGCCGATTTCCACCAGACTGCTGCTCCCGGCATGCAGTAAGCGCCCGTCGGTGATCACCCCGGCGCCCACGTTATGATCGATCACCACCTGAATCACATCCCGCGCGCCGCGCGATGCACCAAACAGCGCTTCCGCCATTGTCCACGCGCTGATGTCATGCTGCACATACACTGGCACACCAGTGTGATTCTCCAGCACTTCGCCCAACGGCATATCTTTGACATCGTCATAAAACGGCATGCGGTGAACGATGCCATTTTCCGTATCAATAATGCCCGGCAGCGTAATGGCGATAGCAGTCAAACGCTCCAGCTTGTTCTGATGGCGGGTAAAGAAACGATCAATATGCGACGTGACGCGTTCCAGTAACGGTAACGGATCAACAAGCGGCAGTTCGAGGCGATCTTCCACGACCAGTTTGCTGCTGAGATCGCGCAAGGAGAGGAAGATTTCGCCCCGGCTGATGCGCAGTGAAAGATAGTGCCAGGCTTCGGTTTCCACCGTCAGCCCCACAGCCGGACGCCCCCGGCTGCCGGGTTCCTGAATTTCCGTTTCCTGCACCAGGTGCGCTTCGAGCATTTCACGGACGATTTTGGTGATACTCGCGGGCGCAAGTTGCGCCAGTCGGGAAAGGTCGATGCGCGACACCGGGCCAAGCTGATCAATCAGGCGATACACTGCCCCTGCATTGGTCTGCTTAATTTGATCAATATGCCCAGGCTGACTATCAGCAACCACCTCTGACTCCCTTATTTTCGCGCTTCGAAATAAACTTTTGAGCTATGGTGAAGCACTTCACGGGTCGTCGTCAAATTTTTACCCCGGCTTGTGATTTACAGCACATTTTGCAAGGACTTATGTGCAAAAATCATCCGCCCGCCGCGGCAAGCAGATGCTGTTTAAAACGCGCCGCCGCCGTTCCCTGTTCATGGTGTTTTGACCATACCAGCCACATTTCCGACACCGCATCCGGTTCGGTAATCGGTACCCAACGCATTTCACGCAATTCTACACGCCGGAAAGAGGCAGGCAGAATCGACACCCCCATGCCGGCCGCCACCAGACCAATAATGGTCATGGCTTCGCCGACCTCCTGCGCAATCGTCGGCGTCAGGTGGTAACGGCGCATCAGCCCAAGAATATCGTCATACAAGCCAGTGCCCACATGCGGATCGAAAAAGACAAACGGTTCCTGCGCCAGTTCCACCAGCGATACCGCCTCACGCGCGGCTAAGGGGTGGTTGCGGTGGATCATAGCCAGCAGCGGTTCACGCAAGATCACCTGCCATGCCAGCGTTTCCGGCAGTTGCGTATTACGCATTAACCCCAAATCCAGGCCCCCTTCGTTTAACGGTGCTATCTGTTCACGGGTGTTTATTTCCCGCGTTTGCAAATGTACATCCGGGTAGCGTTGACGAAACGATGACAGCGTGTCGGAGACAGCTTTGATAAAGGGTGCCGATGAGGTAAAACCGATGCGTAACTCACCGGTTTCCCCTTGATGCAAACGCGCCGCGCGAGCCGCGGCGTCATCCACCTGACTTAAGATTTGCCGGCTATCGGCCAGAAACTGTTTGCCCGCAGGCGTCAGCGATACGCTGCGGTTGGTGCGTGCCAGCAGACGCGCGCCGATTTGCTGCTCCAGAATCTGGATCTGCTGGCTCAGCGGCGGTTGCGAGATATTCAACCGCGCGGCGGCATGACCGAAATGCAACTCTTCGGCAACGGCAATAAAGTAGCGTAGATGGCGAAGCTCGATATTCATATTTAATAAGTCTTATTTGAGATTATTAATATATTAGACAGAATATTACACATTTCATACCCTTATGACGTGGTAAGCCCGTCACCAAAATCACGGGATGAAAAGCTAAGGATCTCGAGTGAGTCGTACAACTACCGTTGACACCGCGCCGGCAAGCGTCGTTAACGAAAAACCTGTTTCTGTGCCGGGACAGTTTATTAAACGTGGTACCCCCCAATTTATGCGCGTGACGCTGGCGCTCTTCTCCGCCGGGTTAGCGACATTTGCTCTGCTCTATTGCGTACAGCCGATTTTACCGGTGCTCTCCCATGAATTCGGCGTCTCGCCCGCCAGCAGCAGTATCTCCCTTTCTATCTCGACCGCGATGCTGGCAATTGGCCTGCTGTTTACTGGCCCGCTGTCGGACGCGATTGGTCGCAAAAAAGTGATGGTGACCGCACTGTTACTCGCCTCCTGCTGTACGTTACTGTCGACCATGATGACCAGCTGGCACGGCATTCTGGTGATGCGTGCGCTGCTGGGTCTGTCATTAAGCGGCGTGGCGGCGGTCGGCATGACCTATTTAAGTGAAGAGATCCACCCCAGTTTTGTCGCCTTCTCCATGGGGTTGTATATCAGCGGCAACTCCATCGGCGGGATGAGCGGACGCCTGATCAGCGGGGTATTTACCGACTTTTTTAACTGGCGTATCGCGCTGGCGGCCATTGGTTGCTTTGCGCTGGCCTCGGCGCTGATGTTCTGGAAAATTTTGCCGGAATCGCGCCATTTTCGCCCGTCATCGCTGCGCCCGAAAACGCTGTTTATCAATTTCCGCCTGCACTGGCGCGATAAAGGCCTGCCGCTGCTGTTTCTGGAAGGCTTCCTGTTGATGGGCTCGTTCGTCACGCTGTTTAACTACATTGGCTACCGGCTGATGCAATCCCCGTGGACGCTGAGCCAGGCGGTGGTGGGGCTGTTGTCCGTGGCCTACTTAACGGGGACCTGGAGTTCGCCGAAAGCGGGCGCAATGACCAGTAAATATGGTCGTGGCCCGGTGATGATGGGTGCCACCAGCATAATGCTGATGGGTTTGCTGTTAACGCTGTTCTCGTCGCTGTGGCTGATCTTTGCCGGCATGCTGCTGTTTACCGCCGGTTTCTTTGCCGCCCACTCGGTCGCCAGTAGCTGGATTGGGCCGCGTGCAAAACGCGCCAAAGGCCAGGCCTCATCACTCTATTTGTTCAGCTACTACTTGGGATCCAGCCTGGCGGGCACGTTAGGTGGGGTGTTCTGGCACAGTTACGGTTGGAATGGCGTGGGCGGTTTTATTGCAGCAATGCTGGTTATCGCGGTATTGGTAGGCAGCAGACTCCACGCTCGCCTGCAATAATGCCGCGAAAAGCGTCATGACCCCGCCCTCGCGCGGGGTTTTTTATTTGCGCTGTTAGCCCGTTAAAACAACCCCAATACGGACGAGGCGCCCATCAGCTCACGCACGGCATCAAGCGCCATCAGAGCAAAGATTACCCATACAAATGGATTCATGATTATTACTGCGCTGTGTTGTTATTTGGTGATGTAAATAAGATTTATCTATTATGGTACAAATCCCATTATCGGCAGCATAACTACTACTTTTAGGTGGTTATTGCAGAAAAAAACACAACCAGAGGCATTATGGACAAGCAAAACTATCAACAGCTCACCCGCACGTTTCTTCGCCTGTCGCGCTTTTCGCATCTCGCCGCCATCGCCAGTTGGGACATGTTCGCCATGATGCCGCCAGGCGGAAGCGCCGCGCGGGGAGAAGCGCTGGCAGAACTCAGCGTGTTGCGCCATCAGATCCTGACCGACAAAAAAACCGGTCAGTGGATACAGGCCGCGCAACAAGAAGATCTGGACGATATTGAACAAGCCAACCTGCGTGAAATGACCCGTCATTACCAGGAAGCAGCCCTGTTGCCGGAAGCGCTGGTGGAAGCGCAGTCGCTGGCGGGCAGCAAATGCGAGCACGCCTGGCGTACGCAGCGCCCCAATAATGACTGGGCCGGTTTTTCCGCCAACCTGAAAGAGGTCGTCAGGCTGAGCCGTGAAGAGGCACAACTGCGCGCGGCCGCCAAAGGCTGCACACCTTACGACGCCCTGCTCGATAAATTTGAGCCGGATATGACCAGCGCCCGCCTGGATGAACTGTTTGGCGATATGAAAACCTGGTTGCCAGACCTGTTGCAGAAAGCCGTTGCAAAACAGGAACAGCAATCGCTGCTTGCGCCGCAGGGGCCGTTCCCCATCGACGGGCAGCGTGAACTGGGATTGCAGGCCATGCAGGTACTGGGTTTTGACTTCAATGGCGGGCGTCTTGATGTGAGTGCGCATCCCTTCTGCGGCGGCGTGCCGGAAGATGTACGCATTACCACCCGCTACGATGAAAATGAGCTGCTGAGCGCGTTGTTTGGCGTGGTGCATGAAACGGGGCATGCACGTTACGAGCAAAACCTGCCGCGTCACTGGCCAGGCCAGCCCATTGCGCTGGCGCGTTCCACCGCCATTCATGAATCACAAAGCCTCTTTTTTGAAATGCAACTCGGGCGCAGCGATGCTTTTTTACGCCGCCTGCAACCTGCCATCGTGCAGCGTTTCGGAATGCAGCCAGCTTTTGAAGAGCGCAACTTTATTGCCTGGAATCAGCGCGTAAAACCGGGATACATCCGCGTCGATGCAGACGAAGTCAGCTATCCGGCGCACGTGATCCTGCGTTATGAGATCGAACGCGCGCTGATGGATGGCGAGATTGAGGTCGAGGATATTCCGGCGCTGTGGAACGAAAAGATGCAGGCATGGCTGGGGCTCTCCACCGAAGGCAATTACCGTAACGGTTGTATGCAGGACATTCACTGGACCGATGGCGGCTTTGGTTATTTCCCCTCTTATACGCTGGGTGCCATGTATGCAGCCCAACTGTTCCATGCCGCGCGTAACGCGCTACCGGGGCTGGATGAGGCCATTGCCGCCGGCGATTTCACCGCGCTGTTTGACTGGCTGCGGCAAAATATCTGGCAACATGGCAGCCGCTTCAGCACCGAACAATTGATCGAAAACGCCACTGGCGAGGCGCTCAACGTGCGCTATTTCCGCGAGCATCTTACCCGCCGCTACCTGTAGTAAACCCGCGCCGGAGCAGCATTCCGGCGCGCTATTTTTCGCTGTACATCCCCGCTGTACATTCCGTTACATGCCGATACCAATCACTCACGGAAGTGGTGAATTTTTATGGATATAGTTCTTTCAACGGCCCCGCAGTGGGGTTGAATGAAGAAACCAATTCGAGGATATCGGAATGAAAAAAGTATTAGCTCTGGTTGTTGCCGCTGCAATGGGTCTGTCTTCTGCTGCTTTCGCTGCCGACACTGCGACTACAACTCCGGCTCCGGCTGCAACCACGACTGCGACTACCACCACTACCGCCGCACCAGTGAAAAAAGTACAGAAACATCATAAAAAAGCCGCTAAACCGGCTGTAGAGCAGAAAGCTCAGGCTGCAAAAGTTAAGAAACACCACAAAAAAGCCGCTAAACCGGCTGTAGAACAGAAAGCTCAGGCTGCAAAAGTTAAAAAACACCACAAAAAAGCTGCCAAACCAGCTGTAGAACAGAAGGCGCAGGCTGCTAAAAAACACGTAAAACATACTAAACACGTAAAACACACTGCTAAACCGGCTGCACAACCGGCTGCATAAGTAAACGTGATTGAATCCGGCGCTCAACGTATGAGCGCCGTGTTTAACCGGCGCTGACCCTTCGGGCGAAGCGCCGCTTTTCTCTGGAGGGCATATGCTGCGACGTTATCGTTTTGAAGTGATCCTGGCGATGCTGATTATCTGCGCGATCATTGCCATCCAGTTCTATCTTTACTGATGTAGTGCGCTGATTTTACTCCCACTTTCTTCACGTCCCGTCTATATTTATTAACCTGGGCTTACGTTTAATAATCATAATTACCCCCACCCGAGTGTGATATGCGAAAAACCGTTGTGCTGTTGCTGGGACCGCTGCTTTTGTTTTCCGCTGTTGGGCATGCTGACGAAGGCGATGATAACGCCATAAACGCCAGCGACGTGAAGACGCTGTTTTTCGGACATGATGATCGTGTCCGGGTCACCACACCGACCAAAGCACCATGGGATGCGATTGGTCAACTGGAAACCGCCAGCGGCAACTTATGTACCGCTACGCTGATTTCTCCTCACCTGGCCTTAACCGCCGGGCATTGCCTGTTAACGCCGCCGCGCGGTAAAGCGGATAAGGCCGTCGCCCTGCGTTTTGTGTCGCAAAAAGGCGTCTGGCGCTATGAAATTCACGATATTGAAGGTCGGGTCGATTCCTCGCTCGGTCACCGCCTGAAAGCAGACGGCGACGGCTGGATCGTCCCCTCTTCTGCCGCGTCCTGGGATTTTGGGCTGGTGGTGCTGCGTAACCCGCCTTCCGGCATTACGCCACTGCCGCTGTTCGCCGGTGATAAAGATGCGCTCACTGCGGCGCTGAAAGCAACCGATCGTAAAGTGACGCAGTCCGGCTATCCGGAAGATCACCTCGATACGTTATACAGCCATCAGGATTGTGTGGTGACGGGGTGGGCGCAAAATACGGTACTGTCGCACCAGTGCGATACGTTGCCGGGCGACAGCGGTTCGCCGCTGATGCTGAAAACCGATGACGGCTGGCAACTGATTGCCGTGCAAAGCTCAGCGCCCGCGGCAAAAGATCGCTGGCGCGCCGACAACCGGGCCATTTCCGTCACCGGGTTCCGCGATAAGCTGGAAGCACTGGCGAAAGAGAACGACTAGTTCAGCCTTGCTGCTGTAATGGCAGTTGCAAAATCTCGTTCAACGGTTTTGGCGCACTGTAATAATAACCCTGTAGCTGGTCGCAACCGGCCAGCCGCAGCAGTTTCATCTGTTTCTCTGTTTCCACCCCTTCTGCCACCACCTGCATGCCGAGCGCACTGGCGATACGGATGGTGCCACTCACCAGCACCGACGCCTGTTCATCATCATCCACCAGACCGGCCAGTGATTTATCAATTTTGATGGTGTCAAAATTAAAACGCCGTAAATAACCGATGCTTGAATACCCCGTGCCAAAATCATCCAGCGCCACCGCCGTCCCCAGCGCTTTTAAATTGGCGATCGCCGCACGCGCGCGTTCCGGGTTTTCCAGTACGTAGGTTTCCGTCACTTCAAGCTGTAACCGCCGCGCGGGAAAATGGGTTGTGCCCAGCACGCTGGCCACTTTGTTTTCAAATTCCGGATCGCGAAACTGCGCGGGCGAGATGTTTACCGACAGCTTAAGCGTACTCAATGGCATTAATTGCTGGCAGGCACGCCGCAGCACAAACTGGCCCAGCGCATAAATCAGGCCACTGGTTTCGGCCACAGGAATAAAATCATCGGGCTTCAGTTCACCGCCCGGACGACGCGGCCAGCGCGCCAGAGCTTCCACCCCAATCATCGCCTGCGTACGGGCATCAACAATCGGTTGATACCAGACATCAAACTCCTCGCGCTCCAGCCCTTCACGAATGTCATTTTCGATCAACAGTTGCCGCTCGCGGGCGCTGTTCAGTTCGGCATTGTAAAGTGTCATACAGGCTTTGCCGGTCATTTTAGAGTGATACATCGCAATATCGGCGCGGCGAAACAGTTCCGAACTAGAGCACTCCACCAACGTCCCGCTGGCAATACCAATACTGGCACCAATATGAATCGTCCGTTTACCAATACGGACCGGTGCCGTAAGGTACTGCAACACGCTTTCGGCAAATTCGATCGCTTTCTCCATCGACCACGGCCCACTGAGCGTCATCGCGAATTCGTCTCCCCCCATCCGCGCCAGCATACCATCGGTAGGGATCTTCTCGCGCAGCGTCTGGGCAAGGGTGGCAATCAACCTGTCGCCGACATCATGCCCGTAAATATCATTGATATCTTTAAAACCATCGAGATCGATAAACACCACGCTAATCAGTTCACTGTCACCCATCGCACTCAACTGCTCCAGGTGTTCGATCAGTGCGCGTCGGTTTGGCAAGCGGCTCAACCAGTCCGTCAGGGCAATTTTGCGCGCGATTTTCTCTTCTTTCGCCAGCTTATATAACCCGGCGCTGCTCAGGGCAATAAACAGAAGGATCAGCGCAGAGGCAAGCATCGCAATGTGGCGTATATCTCCGGCGGCTGCACGAGCGGCCTGGACGCCAGGTAAACCCGGCCTCCAGCTCAGATAGCCGAGCAACTCACCTGCGGATCCGCGAACTGGAATACTGGTTGTTGTCACTACGTCTGGAGAATAGCTCAGGTTTTCAATTTGAAAGGTCGTGCCGAGATCGCTCAGGATGCGGGCGTTAAGATGTCGGGTAATAACCAGATAGCGGCGGGTCTGGTCATATACCTCAAGGCGGCCCACCATCGGGCGGATAAGCCCGATACTGACAAATGCTACCCCTTCGCGGGTTCGGGTCAGACCGGCAAAAACCTCCTGCCCGGACTGTAACGACTGCGCATGGTTACGGATTAACGCCACCAACCCGTCGCCAAAAAAAGCGAGATTGCTTTCGCTGAAAGGTTCTCCACGAAACGCGCCCCATAACACGCGGAAATTTTCGTCCAGCACGAAGGTACCATCATAGAGGTTATCCACTTTGAAACCCGCGCCCCAGGTCGTGAACAGCCACTGAAGATCAAGCTGCGGGCGATAAGTCTCACGCACCGCGTCATCCCAAACGGCGTTATCAATCACCAGCGAACGGGTACGATTAATTGCGGTCTGAATCGCCCCCTGCACCGAGAGCGCCGTGCGATGCTGATCAATTTCATTGGTCTTGGTGCTGATCAGGTGTAACGAGAGATAGAGTAACGCGATAACGGAAATAATCAGGCCAATCCCTGCCATAAAAATCATGATAAACAGGGTTCGGGCTGTAGGGATATTTCGCCAGCTTAACGGATTAAACATTCGCCGCCTCTTAATGGTGGCCCGAAAAAGTAGCCGCAGTGCGTCACGGTATTCTAAGCGTAATACAGCCGACGAATTTCGCTGCCCGCAATAACGGGCAGCGATCACATCAGGCAAGTTTAATCAGTGTCATCCCGACGATTAATAATATCAACCCCAACCAGCCTTTATCGTTCAGACGCTGCCCAAAGAGGATCCAGCCCGCCGCCAGCGTAGCGATAACACCAAAGCCCCCCCACAGAGCGTAAGCCACGGAAAGATCAATGCCTTTTACCGCTTGCGACAGTGCGCTGAACGCCGCCAACACCGCCAGCAGCGATCCGCAACCAAAGGCTTTACGACGAAAACCATCGGACCATTTGAGAAAAATATTCGCCGTGATCTCCAGTACGATGGCAATGGCCAGCCATGCGCCGTGGATCCATTCAAACTGCGACATGTTCACGCTCCTGGAACACGGCTTTGCGCGTCCCTGATTTAATCAACACAATGCCCAGCACCAGTGTTGTTAGCCCCGCCACTTTTAGCGTCGATAACGGTTCATCAAATAAACGGACGCTCAACACAGTAATCAATACTATGCCAATGCCTTCCCATAATGCATACGCCACGCCCAGGGCGATTTTTTTTACCGCGAATGACAAGAAAATATATGACAGCGCAATCATTACCAGCATTACAATAAAACCGCTGTGGTTCTCGCTCATCGTTGCCCATTTCATCGACAATGTGCCGGTAATTTCCGCAACGATGGCCAGCGCTAAGAAGATCCAATAAATCATTTTGTTCTCCTGCTTGAGAATACAATCCTTTGCGGCTTACCGAACCTCGGCAAACCGGATCAACAGAAATATCCGCCGCGCGTAAGCGGCCAGTTCAGGCAGAGAGAAAACTAGAGCGCCGAGCGCCAGTATTGTTCGCCCGAGAGCGGGCAGCAGGTATTGGAAAGAGAAAAAACAGAAGTGAAAATGCTGAATGGAATATCCATATCATTACAATTATCCGCAAATTGCTTCTCATCGTCGCAGAATAATATGTCCCCGGTAGTTAAACACGGTTTATTTCTATCACAGGCCAGGAATTTACTCAAAAGCTTTGCACTTCTTTACGCCGACAGTAACGCGCCGCTTGATACAGACAGCGGCGCGCTTTCTGCTACTCTTGCTGTTTTACAGCGCTGGCCCGCGCTTCCGCCAATAAATTCCACGAGCTGATAAATAATGCGGCAATCATTGGCCCCAGCACAAACCCATTAATGCCAAAGAATTGCAGCCCGCCCAGCGTGGTAAGCAGGATCAAATAATCCGGCATGCGGGTATCTTTCCCCACTAACAGCGGACGCAAAATATTATCGGCCAACCCTACCACCACCACAAAATAGAGCGTCAGCATTGTTGCCGTAGCAAGTTCATCGGTGGAATAGAGGAAAATCACCGCCGGGATCCAGACAATCGCGGTTCCTACCGCCGGAATCAACGACAAAAACGCCATCAGCGCGGCCCACAGCAGACTGCCGTTGAAACCGGCGAACCAGAAACCCATTCCCCCCAGCGCCCCCTGGACAATGGCCACCACCAGCGTCCCTTTGACGGTAGCCCGTGCCACACCCGCAAATTTCAGAAACAAGCGGCGTTTAATTTTTGCCGACAGCGGCATCGCTTCATAGATTTTACGCACCAGATGCGCGCCATCTTTCAATAAAAAAAACAGCAAATAGACCATTAAGCAGAAATTGATGGTGATCCCCAACGTACCTTTGCCAATGATCACTGCGCTCCCGGCCAGGTAACGCCCAACGCTTAGCGCAACGCCGGAAAGTTTTTCACGGATGGCCATCACTGAATCAAAGTCGTTCTCCCGCAGATAATTTCTCGCCCATTCCGGCAGATGCGCAATACCATTGCTTAATAACTGCGGTAGGTCGGTGGCGTTATTTTGCAGGCGCTGATACAGATTATTTATTTCGACCGCCAGTGACGACAGCACGATCATCATCGGAATAAACACGATCACACAAATCAGCAACACGGTAATCAGCGAGGCGATACCGTTACGCCCGTGCAGGAGAACCGACAAACGCATGCGCAATGGATAAAAAATTAATGCCAGAATCACCGCCCAAATAATCGCGGAATAGTACGGCTGGATAAGCGCAAAAAACGCCACACTGACCAGCAATAGCAAAATGATAAAGAAGAAGTTGTTTATTTTTAGCGTCGTCATTCGGGCCATCCATTGGTTACACTGCCCCCAAGTGTAGTGACCTGACCCCGGAATGTAAAAACAATGTCTGCCACCACAGGATGTATTGAAGCCAGAAGAAGATACCTATGCGGCTGAATAATGACGTAACGGCAGCGGCTCCACGGCAGATAACAACTGCCGGGTCCAGGGGTGACGCGGCGCGCTGAATACCTGCTCCACCCCGCCGCTCTCCACGACTTCGCCATCTTTCATCACCGCAATACGGTGACTCATATGCTGCACGACACCCAAATCGTGTGAAATAAACACCATCGATAAGTGCAGACGATTTTGCAGCGCCACCAGCAGATCCAACACCTGCGCTTGCGTGGTCACATCCAGTGCCGAGACCGGTTCATCGCAGATCAGGATGTCCGGCTCGCAGGCCAGCGCCTGAGCAATGGAAATGCGTTGCCGCTGGCCACCGGATAATGTTGTCGGGCGTCGGCTCAGCAGATCACGGCTTAACCCCACCAGCGTCAGCAAGGTTTCGATGCGGGCAAGACGCGCCGGAGCAGAAAGCGTGGTATGCAACCGCAACGGCTGTTGCAGCAACTGCGCCACCGTGTATTGCGGATTAAAGGAGCCGAGCGGATCCTGCACAATGGTCTGAATGCGTGTACGCAGCGGACGCCGCTGACGTTCGGTTAATGTACTCCAGGCCTGCCCGCCAAGACGGATTTCGCCCTGCTGTGGCGTTTGCAGCGCCAGCATCAGTTTACCCAGCGTGGTTTTTCCGGAGCCGGATTCACCAACAATGCCCAACGTCTCGCCGTAGGCCACCTGCAATGACACGTTATTCACCGCCTGCAATACGCCGCCATCCGGCAATGAAAACGCCTGTGAGACGTTATCCACCGCCAGCACGGGCGTTGCACTTCCGGTCACGACATGCTCACGTACCGGCGTATGCGCCAACGGATCGCTCCCGGTCAACCACTGCCCACGCGTGCCCGCGCCCGGAATAGCCACCAACAAACGTTGGGTATAGGGGTGTTGCGGCGCATGCAACACCTGCTGCACCGTGCCACTTTCCACCGCCTCTCCCTGTTGCATCACCACCACCCGATCGGCAATATCCGCAACCACCGACAGGTCGTGGGTGATCAACAGCACGCCATGCCCGGCATCCGCCAGCGCGCGGAAAACTTTCAGCACCTGTTTTTGCACGGTGGCATCCAGCGCGGTGGTCGGTTCATCGGCGATCAACAAACGCGGACCGGCCGCCAGCGCAGAGGCAATTAACGCACGCTGCCGCAAGCCGCCGGAGAGCTCATGAGCGTACTGCGCCATGCGATTGTGCGGATCGGGGATCCCCGCCTGAATCAACAGCGCTGCCACCTGTTGACTGACCTCCGCTTTTCGCGCCAGCCCGTGAGTCAACAGAGGTTCCGCCACTTCCTGGCCAATACGACGCAACGGATCGAGCGATGTCAGCGCATCCTGTAAGACAAAACCGATTTCCCGCCCACGCAGTTGCCGCCAGCGTCGGGTATCGCACTTCAGCAGATCTTGCGCCTGGCCATCGCGTCCTTTCAGGGTTAAGGCACTGGCGTGGATCACCGCACCAACGCCTGCCAGTCCTACCAGCGTGCGGGCAGTGACCGATTTCCCCGAACCGGACTCGCCTACCAGCGCCACGACTTCGCCAGGATTGACGCTGAATGAAAGTGATTTTACGGCCTCCACCACGCCCTGCGGCGAAGGAAAACTGACGCTCAGCTGCGCCACGCGCAGTAGCGGTTGTTGCAGGATCTCTGTATTCATTCGATACCGCCTTTGGCCATAATGGTTTGCAAACGCCGCCCCAGCAGCGTAATGGCGATCACGGAGAGCGCGACAACGCTGGCGGGCAGCAGACTGACCCACGGCGCGCTATCGAGGAAATTACGCCCTTCGGAAAGCAGCGCCCCCCACTCCGCCGTGGGCGGCGTAACGCCCAGTCCAAGGAAACTCAACGCCGACGCGGACAGCACCGCGTAACCCATTCCGACCGTTGCCAGCACCAGTAACGGGCGCAGCGTATTGGGAACGATATGGCGCAGGATAATCGTCGGCGGCGACTCTCCCAGCGCAACCGCATGTTGCACATACCCGGACAACCTAACCTGCAACACTTGCGCGCGCACCAGCCGCGCATAACCGGCAATGCCTGCCAGCCCGACCGCCAGTAACGTATTCTCCGGCCCGCGTCCCAGCACCGCGATCGCCAGCAGCGCCAGCAACAGATCGGGGAATGCCAGCAGCACATCCAGCAGCCGCACCAGCGTCTGGCGCACCGCACGAGGGGCCAACCCGGCGAGAGTGCCAAGAAGAATGCCACCCGTGCTGGCGATAAGCGTTGCGCCCGCGCCAATACCCAACGACAACGCGCTGCCATACACCACGCGAGCAAAGACGTCGCGCCCGAGTTGATCGGTACCGAACCAGTGCTTCAGCCCCGGCGGTTGTAAAATCGCCCCCAGATCCATATCGTCCGGCCGGTAAGGGGTAAACAGCGACGGAAAGCACACGGCCACGCTCAGCAGCAGCACCAGCAATAAGGGAATGAGGGTGCCTGGCGTCAGCCACGGGTTGCGGTAACGCGCACGTACGCGGCGGGAAGCCGCCAGCAGAAAATCACTCATCGGCGTGGCTCCTTGTTCGCAGACGCGGATCGATCAGCAGATAGAGCGCATCGATAAGCAGGTTGATCACCACAAACAGCAGCGCAGAGAACATCACCACGCCCAGCACCAGCGGCATATCGCGGTTCTCAATCGCACTGAGGGTGACCTGGCCCAGCCCTGCGCGACCAAAGACCGTTTCCGTCAGGATCGAGCCGCCCAGCACGCTGGCCAGCAGCGTGCCGGTCAGGGTCGATACCGCCAGTGACGCATGGCGCAGCGCATGACGCAGTCGCAGGCGCGTTTCACTGACGCCACGCGTGCGCACCGTGACAGCAAACGGCTGGGAAAGCGCCTCTTCCAGCCCATCGCGCAGCACCTGGCTGAGCATCGCCGCCAGCGGCAAACTGAGCGTTACGACCGGCAACACCAGCGACATCCAGCCGTCATTGCCGGTCACCGGAAACCACTGCAGGCTAAAGCTGAAGAGGCTTAACAACACAATGCCGATCCAGTAAACCGGCGTACTGAGCAACATCAGCTCCAGCCCGGCCAGCAGGTTGCGCAGGCGTGGGTTGCGCCCGGCAGTCAGCAGCGCATTACTCACCGCCAACAGCAGCGCCAGCGTTAACGCGCTCACGGCCAACGGAACGGTCTCTTGCAGTGCTCCGCCAATCACCTGCGCCACCGGTAACCGGTACTGATAACTCTGCCCGAGGTTGCCGGTCAGCGCCTCGCCGCAATAGCGCAGGTACTGCAACCAGAGGGGCTTATCCAGACCAAACTGGCGGGTCAGCGTTTCGCGGAAACTGTCATCCACGACGCTGTTGGCGCTGCCCATCAGAATCGCCACCGGATCGCCAGGGATCAACTTCACGGCAATAAAGGTCAGCGTCGCCGCGCCCCACAGCACGGCGAAAATGGTCAGCAGCCGTTTGCCTGCGGCCCGCAGCTTAACGTTGGATCCAGACATCATAGAAGTTCGGCTTCGCGTTAGTGGCCCAGCTAATACCCTGCACCTGTTTCGATTTACCCAACTGATACGCCGGAATATAAATCGGCACCGCCCACGCCTGATCAATGATCTGCTGCTGGATGGCGTAATAGAGGCGTTTACGCTCCGCGTCGCTGGCGCCAACGGCGGTCTCCAGTTGACTGTCCAGCGCTTTTACCCGGCTGAAGTTGTTCCCTTTTGGCGGAATGTAGTTGGAGTGAAACACCGTGCGCAGAATGTCCGGCTCCGGGCGAACAAAGTAGTTCGAGATAATGTCATAGTGATTCGCCGCCGTGCGACTGCTGAGGATGCCGGAATCCAGCGGATCGAGTTTCAGTTCAAAGCCGGCCTGCTTCACCTGATACTGAATCGCCTGAAACAGCGTCACATCCGCCGCTTCCACATCGCTGGAGGCGTAGCTGAACTGCACCGACAAACGCTTACCCTCTTTCAGCCGATAACCTTCGCCATCTTTTTGCGTCCAGCCTGCCTCATCCAGCAGGCGATTGGCTTTTTGCAGATCAAACCCCCACTTACCGGCAATCGACGGATCGTAATCGAGCGTCGCAGGCCCGAGGATATTGTCCGCCGGTTTCAGAATGCCGAAAAAGGCCGCCTTCACCACGGATGTGCGATCGATAGCGCTCTGGAACGCCTGGCGCACCTTGACATCGCTAAAGATGCCGGTGTCGCTATTCAGATAAAGGACGCGCGGCACACCGGGGTTTTCCCGGGTAATGACATCCAGTTTCGGGTTATTTTTCACCTGCGCGTAGTTCACCGGTGGAATGGCGTCGATCACCTGCACCTGACCGCTATTCAGCGCCCCCAGGCGTACCGCAGATTCCGGCAGATACTTGAACTCAATACCATCGAGCCAGGCGGGTCCTTGATGACTGGCGTAGCCCGGTCCCCAGTGATAATCCGCGCGCTTGCTCAGACGGCTGCCGCTGCCTTTCACAAAGGAGTCAAGAATAAACGGCCCGGACCCCACCACCGTGTTACTGGTGTTAGCGCTCTTTTTCAGGTAGGTCGGTGACTGAATACCTAAATAGGGCAAACTTAAGCCCTGCAACAACGGTGCAAACGGAGACTTATAACGGATCACTACCGTGTACGGATCCGGCGCGGTAATCGACGCCACCGGGCCCAGCAACGATTTGGAATAGCTGGAGGTGGTTTTCGGGTCGAGAATTCGGTCAAAGTTGTATTTTACCGCTTCAGCATCCAATTTCGTGCCATCACTGAAGGTGACATCCTGGCGGAGATGAAAAGTGTATTCGGTATTGTTGTCGTTAACTTCCCAGCGCTGTGCAAGCCACGGTGTAAAGCGGTTATCTTCCGCCTGGCCCACCAGTGAATCTACCACGTTGCGTGTCACCAATGCGGTGACGGAATAGGCGGTGATTGACGGATCGATAATCGGCGTATCGCTCCCCAGCGCTACATGGAGCACGCCGCCTTTCTGCGGTTCGGCGTAACCCGGAAAGGCAACACCCGCCAGAACGATGGCGGAAATCAGGGATAAACTGACGATACGGCCTGCGGCAATGACGCGTTTTCTCATCTCTTGTTCTTCCTTTTTGATTTGTGAAGGCGCGAAACCATCTTAGGAAGAAAAAAACCGCCGGCAAACGATGTAAAACGTCTATCCTTTGCCAGAAATAAGCACTCGTCAGTCAGCCCCCCATGGATGTGACGTGCTGTTAATCCGTTTTCTTTCAGATTCATCTGCTCGAAACCTGATTCACGATGCCTATTCTCTAATTACGCGTTATCATATTCGCCGACCTATATTGTATACATTAATGAATGTTATATCAGACATCATATATATCTCACCTCTCCCGGAACAATGTTTCAACAGCATTATTTGCAGGCTATTTAATCATTAAACTATTTTGACAACCGACAATAACAATTCCATCAAAACACATTAACCACATGATTTAAATAGTTAATATTTTTATTTGATCCTCGATGTTGTTTTTTTTGTTATTGCTGCATATTGTTAATGACGTAGTTACCTCAAAACTGTCTTGCAAAAGAAGCAGATTAAATACCATTACTGAGGTAGTCACATGCTCGTTAAAATATATGCTATTGCAGGCAGCAATCAATTACGGAAAGTAATAATAACCCTGGTTTAATGCAATGGGAATCAACGGGTTTCATCTGTTTTTATCTCACGCAATTTAAGCCATGCTTAATGCACTATTCAAAATAGTGTAAAACACAATAGTCATTTAACAATGAACACTAGCCATCAATAATACGTTGATGCAAAAGCTTATTGACCATTTTTATTACAGCAACAAATCGGTATTTATAAACATAATTATCCTCTCTTCCCGTATGGGAATGGGGCACCTTTTCCCTCGTTTTCTGGATTATTGTATGACGACACTCAGCTACTCCAATGACGACAGAGATATCGTCAAAAAAGTGATCGCACAATACGGCAACAAAGGCACATTCGCGATTGATGCCAATGACCCTTTGCTGGTGCGCTTTTATGCTATTCAACTCGCACTGGCGGGTATCACCCCGAACAATTATCCGGCGTTTAGCCGCCAGTGGAACGACGTCATGTTGTTGAAAAGCCGCCCTGGAAAACGTGATCAAGCCAGCGTCAATGGGGCTGTGCCGGTTTATAGCATTGTCGATATTAACTCCCTTGATGGGCGCAATTACACCGCTGATGCGCTGGGATCGCTGCCCACCCAGGCCACCAATGTCACGCAAACGTTGGGGCTGTTTGACAGCGATGCCAACAGCGTGGGGGCGGTAAATTACACCAAGTCCTATATTAACGCGGCGGATTGCCATATTCAGGCCAGCGGTGTTTATTCCCGCGCTCCGCAGGAAAACACAGAAAACGTTGCCGTAATTTATACCTTTGCACAGACCATTAATCAGCAAACGGTGTTTGGCGCAGAAGTGATTGCCTCGCAAAGTTATCCCAAAGAAATCATTAATACCTCACCCACCGATCTGAAACAGAATAGCCAGATTAAAATTTGTTTAACCCGCGAGGCTGCCGACTGCGATTACTGGCATGATTATAACGGCGTGGTCAGCGTTCCCATTAAAGGTCAGGTCACCTATTTAAATAACATTGACATGAATGGCGGGCAACCGGTAAATGCCTGGAACGCCATTTACCTTATTCGCACGCGGGCTGGTGGCGATCCTATTACGCCGCTCAGTGATGTGAATGTGTTTAACAGCCCGAAAACGCAAATCAATGGCAATAGTATTTCCTGGGACCTGGACTGGCTGAAGTTTAAAACGGTTGATTTTCAATCGGGTGAAAATGTGTATTACATTTTCAAAATGGGCGTTTCCGTTGGTGGGAAAAACGTAGCCAGTTTTATTACCAACGCACCCAAAAATGTATTACCCGAACAGCGTTTTCTTAATACGTTCACCATAAAGCCCATGCAAATTGTTTATGGCTGTCTGGCCAAAGGGACGCAAGTCATTATGCGGGATGGCAGTCAGAAGAGTATCGAAACGATTGTGCCTGGCGAATGGGTATTATCCCAGCAGCAGCGTTATTTACGCGTGGAAGATGTCATTCGCGGTAAGGAATCCGATTGTCGGGTGCTTCATTTTACCTCGCCACATGGCGCACAAAACCTGACCGCCAGTGCCGGGCACCCCATCTGCACCACCCTCGGTGTTGTGCTGGCAAAGGAACTGACGCCGCAACACCGCCTGATAACACATGAAGGTGAGTTCACCATTGACGCCATTGAGACAACAACCCATGAACAGGACGTTTATAACCTGCATCTGTCGACCGACGATCCCCTTGCCGATGGGCTGGAAGGACGCAGCACACTGTACGCCAACGGTGTACTGGTGGGCGACAGCCAGATGCAGTGGCAGTACGAAGAAGAGTACAACCAGCGTCCGGTGAATGTGCTGGCTCAATTGCCCGACGAATGGCATCAGGATTACCAGAATTACCGTGCGGTAATGAGGAAGTAGCGCCATGTACAAAGGCTATCCGGATTTCCAACAGATCATCACCAGCGACGATCACCTTTTCGTTGCGGATTACCAGCAAGATGGCGTGTTCTATCTCTACCCGCAGAGTAGCGCCATTCTTGCCACGGAACCGCCACCGCTGGCGTTTGCGCTGGATATTATCCGCAGCTATAGCCTGCAAGTGATCTACGGCAAACTGGCGTTTACCTGCCAGTTGCAATTTGCCGACAAAACGACGCTGGTGAATTTCAGCCGTCAGCACCCGGACTCCAGCATCCGCGTGCTGCCGGTGTCGCCCGACCAGCTTGGCTTCAGTGCACCACCTGACCACGCCTCCACGCTGACCGACAAACCCTATGATCCGACGTGGTATGCCGCGCAGGATATCCAGTTTATTGTGCTGCTGGATGTCTATAGCGCGGCGTTGATTGAAAAAGTACTACGCGATGGTATTACCGGCTTTCGCGCACGGATGGATGGCGGGGTTATCGGCGTCTCCCCGCGTCTGGACTATACCGTCGACACGAACGTTAAAACGTTGATTGGCGTGCTGGCCGACAATGTACCAGGCAGTGAGCGGCTGGCGGACAATCGGGTGATTTTTAATTATCTGCAACTGGCCGGGTATCTTGCTGAACATCTTACCCGGCTTCCGCTTAACATCACGCCGGTGTTAACGTCAACGGATCCGGAGCTGATACGCCTCTTCAGTCAGGCGTTACTTGACCGGTTGTACAATCGCTACGGTCAGCCGTGGTCTGGCCCTGTTGACAGCAATACCCCGTGGATTGGCCTGAAAACGCCGAATGACGGGCACGATGTTATTGAACTGTTCCGGGAGGAACTCACCCGCCGCCCGCTCTGTTTTACCCTTGATCCGTTTGCCGCCGCGCAGCAGATCGCCAAAGTCGACATCAACGCTATTCTCCATTATCCCGAGCCGCTGCCGATGCCAGACGGCAAGCTGACATTCAATCTGTTCTATACCTGGCCGCCGGGATTGAGCGATGGTGTCAATATCGATGTGCAGATAACGATCCCGGCCGGGCTGTTGTACCCCACTGAGCAGACAAAAACGCTGTTACTGCAGGCAACGACCACCCATTTAACCTGTGAGTTTTATAACAACAACCCGGACGAAACGGGCAGTTATCACTACCAGGTGCGCATGACCTGGTCTGGGGAGCACGGTCGTCAGTTTCTGATCGGCGAGCGCACTCCCTTTAGTGGCAACACGCTGGTACTGGGCTACAACGCGCTACCCTGTCCGTTTTTAACCATCAATATTGATCCCGGCTTTGCCTCCAGCTGCCGGGTAAGCGGCATCTTCCACAGCCAGGATAAGGAAGTCCCCTTGCTGTTAACGGAGAAAGCGCAGTGGTTCAGCTATCCGCTACTCGACAAGGCGGATCACGCACAGCTTAGCGCTGAGCAACTATCCGGGCCGGGCATCGTCCCGCTGCCGACACCCGTGATGTTAAGCACCACCATTGGCGCCTGGTGTTTCCCGCAATTTGGCGCACAGTGTGCGCTGATTACCGTTCACTTTCCGTCAACGATGCCTTACGTGGAGCTGCTGTTTCAGGCGCAGGGACGGGACGATGATCAGGCACATGCGTTTACCCACTCACAACCCACTTTTGAGTATCGCTGGATCGTGACGTCAATATTCGCCGCGGGTTTTCGTTACAGGCGACCTGCTGGCGAGTGGTCAGATTACGTAAGCGGCGATCAGACGATCGATATAGAGGCCTAACCATGACAGCCGAATACCTCAACCCGGAGCAAACATTGCAGGATTTTTTTCTGCTGGAGAGTGCGTTTGCTTTTCACGATCAAACCCAACCACCGACGGTGTACGCCTATGGCCGCTTCACCCCAGACTTGATACTGGATATGCAGAATACGCCGGTGAGCGCCCTGCACCTGATAACCAGCCCCGGCGGCGGCCTCGCCACGTTTATTTCACCTCAGCTTCCCGTCGACCGGGGGGCCATCGTTGCGTGGATCGAACAGCATATTGCGCCAGGGTTGCAGAACGTCCAACTGATGCAGTGCGAGAGTCAAATCGCCCTTGGTCTGCGTTTTGTTAACAGCGCCGACGGTACCTCCAGACGGCTGGAATTCAGCGACGCAAAACTGGCGCTGACCCATGCCGAAAGCAGCCAGTTGGCGGGCGCGATTCAGGGAACGGCGAACCAGGTGTTTCTTAACACGCTCACGACGTTTCTGGTCCTTTGTCAGGCGGACGGCGCGCTTGCCGCAGACTGGCTCGCTTTTTTACGTCTGGCGGTCACGCAGGGCATCCGCCAGACGCCGGAACTGATTGCGCTGATTAATCAGCAAATTGACGCTGGCGCGATCACGCTCACTCACCACTATGACAATTCACCCTCTGCGGAAACCCAGGCGCTGGTACGCAGCGAACTGGTGAACCTCGCGGCATTGCTTACTGGCAACACCTTAAAAAACGTAAACAATATTGATCAGTTACCCCGTCAGATCACTTACGACATCACCTACAGCCACAGTGTGCCGCAGCGTTATTTGCTGGAGTATGACCAGGATCTTGCGCCGCTGCTCAGTCAGTTGCCTTTTGACACGATCGTCTCCTACAGCCCAACACCGCTGCCGGAACCCTCAAGACCCGATAAACCCGTTGAGCACACTCGCTGCACTGTACAACTGGGCTTTAAAGCCAGCGAGTACAAGATAACCGCCATCGAATTACGCTGGGGCAGTCAAACGCAGGCCATGCAGTGGCCCTCATTTCCCCCGGTCACGCTGGAGAACGAAGGTTCCCCCGGCGACATCACGTTGACGGTGACCTTCGCTGACTACTCCACCTTCAGTAAGTCATTGTTCTGGCAGAAGGACATTACCCTCTGGCCAGCCGATATTGGCGTGAATACGGTGGTGTTCGATGCCAGCCATCTGGCAACCGTGTTTGCCAGCATCAACGGCAGCGCCACCTGGATCCCTGCCACCTCTTCGCTGAAAAAAGTCTCCACCAGTTTTCAGTTCTCCGGCAACCAGTGGCAAAGCACCTGGTTGTTGAATACCCATGCCGAAAACCTGAACGGGCGCATTGAGTATCGCTGGGAGGGCGTACCGGCGTCTCACTGGTCGAAGAAATATGAATCAGGTCTACAGCAGTCCACCGTCAGCCCCATCGTGTTGCAGTACATCAAGTAACATCACTGAGAGGAAACGCACATGTTAACGACCGCATTGCAGCAATCTGTCAAAATTCCCGTCAGCAGCTATTTAGGCCTCACTGAATATGCCTATACCTGCTATGCCGACAGTAATGACAAGAACGTTTTTTACGTCGTGCCCGAAATTCCCGTCTTTTCCGCCCGGGACGGCAGACCACAGTTTATGTTCTACAAGTACCGCAGCACCGACCAGCAAGGCGGCTATGCGCAGTTTACCGTTAACCTGCCCCAGCCCACGGAGGAGATGAAAGATAAGATCCGCGCCCTGCTCTATAACAATATTTCAGGGCAGCTGAGCGCTAAATCGACGCTGATTGTGAAGTATGTGAAGGCCAATAAAGCCTTTAAAGACGATCCGACCAACAAAACAAAAGAAAAAGATCGCGATACCGCGCTGAAAAACACCGGTTTAACCGCCGAGCAGGCCAGTGTCTATGAGGAGTTGTACGACCCCAGCAAAGGCGATGATCAATTCTTAAACCGTCTGATGCCCGATGAAGCGAAAAAGATAAAGCTGCAACAGCCGCGTTATACCACTGCGCAGGCCACCTTGATCCTCGATAATAACAAAGCGTTTTACCGGGAGATCCCCACGGTGTTGACCCCATCGGGCCTGGGTGACAACGATACCGTATTTAGCCTGTCGCTGACCGGTGAAGGCGCCACGCTATTCGAACAGGTTCTGAAAGGCTCAGAAAAAAATGCCAGCGTTGGCGTCCGCTTTAACTTCACGCTGGATGCCTCACTCCCGGCGGCAAGCGTTACCGTCAGCTATAGCAGCGAAAAAACCAAAGAGGTGACGCAAGAGATCGATCGCCACACCTGGTCCGCTGATGAGAAGAAAATCGAGCAAAAATACCTCGACGCGCAGGCCATCACCTCCAAAGTGGAGATCGACCTGGGGGCAGAGGAACTGGGCATGAGCCAGGAGCAGTACCTCGCCTGGAAAGAGTCGCTTCGCCTGTGGGGGCAGAAACAGGTTGAGCAGATCCTCAGTAGCCAGACCGGTCTGGATATGAGCCTGAACCTGCTGAACGATGCTGGCGGCTTCGATAAGTTCAAAGAGAGCCTGAAAGATACCCAAAGTTTCAGCCGCGTCTATTCAGAAAACGCCGTGGTTTCCTTTACCATCGCGCCGCAAACGCAACTCCCCTCGATTCTTTCGCTCCTGAAGAAAGGTGAAAAACTGGAGGACTACTTTAAAGAGTACGATCTGGACGACCCGTTCTACAGTCACCTGCAACCGGAGTTCTATGTCACCCGCGACTTGGCGAAATACAACATTGAAAACGTTATCGTCACGGTGAAATATGGCGATAAAGCCTCTACGTTGACCTTCGACAGAGATGACGATAAGCCGAAAAAAACGGATTACTGGTATGTCGACCAGAAACTCGGTCGCGTCTACAGCTACTCCTACGTGGTGAACTTCTCCGGCGTCCATGCCAAACCCTACCATTCCGGGCCGATCGAAGTGGTGGATAGCCTGGTGGAAACCATCAACGTCGCCCAGTGCGGTATCGTCTATGCAGATATCGCCACGCTGATCTCACCGGCGGGTTGGAAAATCTTCGAACAGGTGGTGGTTAAAACGCAGTATTCCGATCCCAAACATGGCATTGAAGAGAACCCGGTAAACCAAATCGTTACCGAGAAAAACCCGCCACAGCCCTATATTTATCCTATTGGGATCAAACAGGAAGAACCGATCTTCTTCACCGCCGACTACCACACCGTCGATGGCAGTAAACTGACCTATGTGCCGCCGGGTTCAGACTCCAGTTCGCAGATGCCGGATTATGCCACTACCAAAGCCAATCAAATCCAGATCGAAAACGCGCTGCCACGGCAGCAGAACTTTAACATTGTGTTCCAGATCCCTGAACAAAACGTGGCGTTTATCTCCTTCGACTTGTATATCGACTATCCGCGGTACCATTTTAAAATCACCAAAAATCTGACGGTAGATGAGTTCCCGGAGAACAAAAAAACCATCGTCAAATCACTCACTGTGCAAGTCATGGCGGATGAGGCCGGTAACGATGCTGAATACAGTTATAAAGCAACCATTGTTTATAACGAAAAACCGGAAAAAGAGATTGAGGATAAATTCACCGGCACCACTGTTTTTGTTAAGTGCTAGCGATATTTCCCGCCAGGGTAATGCGCTGATGCATTCCCTGGCGACGGTCTCTCTTTATTAAGATGGACAACTGCCATGTCCAATATCATTATTCAGAACAATATTGCTTTTATTCCTGTCGCGGTGGAGCGCCCGATATTTTATTATATTGCGGCCACGCCGACGTGCATTCTTCATACCGACAACACGCCCGCCGTGCAGTTGCAGGTCTTTCGCAACAGCAGCGACCCGGACGATGTGTATTATGCCATGCTGTCACTGCAAACGCAGTTGGCCAGCAGTCAGGCTGCGGCGCAGGCAGCGGCAAGATCCTGTCCGGCGATCCCGCCGGATGCCGTACTGCAACCCTTGCAGGCGATAGCCTGTACGGCAACCTTAAATATTCCTGGCATACTGCCTGAGCAACCGAACAGAGCCTCGCTGAGCAATGAGCAAGTCTGTTATCTATTCGGCAGAATAGCGAAAAAAGAGGATATTGAAGTACTGGTGGCGTTATTACGATCTCCGCAGTCCGCCCCTGTTGCCGTAAGTTATAAAGTGGATTATTTGCAACAATTACCGCCCTCAACGTTTGAGCTGGAAGCAAACTGGCAGGAGGTGTACGACTATTTACAAACCAGCGTGGGATTTAACATCCTTATTTTATCGGTTGATATTAAGGATATTTCCTCGACGCTGATTAGCCAGCGTACTGTCAAGATTAAGACCCGCCAGAGCGATCCCGACAGTCATATTATTCAGGCCGGTGAAGAGTTGACAGATATTTTAATCAGTGAATTTTTCACGCCGGCATTTGCCCATCAGGCGCCCGAGGCACCACCCCGTTTTGGCTTTTATTTACAGCAGGTCTCGCTGAAGGAGACGGATAATCGACGCCTGAGTGCGAAGCTTTCGGAAACCACCGCCGTCAAGCGCTCCCTCTACCCGCAGGCGCTATTGGGTGTGCTGGTCGAAAACAGCGATTATCAGCCACAACGCGTGATTGAACTCATTGATCTGAAAGATGATTTTTTTGCTCATCGTACGGTCAACGTGCATCTGCTCAACCCGGAGCTTGACGATAATATTCTGCTGGTGGTGGCAAACATGACCTATGGCAAGCAGAACCAGGCACTCAAGTTCAACGCCGCTGCGTCACAGCCGCAAACCTTTACCCGCCCCAGCCTTCTCGATCCCAACACCGGCGAAATGATCTGGCCGGTCAGTTATCAGTTTACGGTCTATTTCCAGCAGCCCATTGGCGGCCTGGCGAGCGTGAGTTCCGGGCCGATGAGCACCTCGCTGGGGGATGTCTTCCTCGACGTCGAATCGTTATATGCGCGCTATGACTTTACGATCAAAACGCAGTCGCGCTTTAACTGGGACTGGTATGACTCGGTGTTGGTCACCGTCATCTGCCAGCATTTGCGGCAGAAAAACAATCGCATTGCGAAAAGTTTTCTGCTCGATCAACACACCACGCACGTCAATTACCCGCTGATGCTTCCGGATGCGGATCTCTGGCAGTTTGACGTCACCAAGCAGTACAGCAATGCCGCCAACGCCCCGCATATCCCGGCCACGCTGAGTCAGGCTATCGGGCAGGATGTTTTCATTTTTTCGGCACTCTACCCGCAACGCACATTACAGGTTGCCGCCGGGTTTGACTGGCAGGTTGTCAGACAAGCCACAGTGTTTCTCAGCTACAACAGCGGGCCTGATGGTCCCGTGCTCCAGCAGATGCAGATGTTTACTGAAGATGGCGAGAACCCGCAGTCATTCTCCGCCGACCAACTGAACGCCGACTGCCGCACCATTGCCCTGGAAATCCTGGTCGAGTTTCAGCCGGATCACAGCAACGGTAACGATCCGCGCATCAACACCACCACGGATGCTGATTTTATCGATATTGCCAAACTCATTTAAGGAACCGCTATGTTACTACTCAGAGCAAAAACCGCGACCATCGACAACATCACCTTCTTTGCTGATGATTCTGATGAAAACCAGTTCTGGTATATGCCCGGCGATATCCACCTCGCTGAGCGCGAGGGGAATCCCATTTTTACCTTGATCAAATACACCGGGGATGGTGCCGATCAGCAAGGCGGTTATATCAACTTTGAGGTGGATACCTCCATCCCGGAAAGCGACCTGAAAAGCGCCTTCAGAGCCTATTTAAGCAAGCTGAAAGTGACCCCGCCCAACCCGCTCCTGCAACAGGTTCCTTACGACAACGGTACGGTAAACTTTTTCGTGCTGGATGCGCAAAACGCCAATGGCAAGCTGGTCAGTGCGCAAAGCCCAAGCCTTTTCGCCAAAAACAGTGCCATTTTTAGCGCAAAACTGACGCCGGAACAGGCGGTGATCCTTGAAGCGGCATTCAGCGAAATGCAGGCACCAGCGGCGGTTGCGTATAACCTGACCTACACCGGCATTACGCCCGCGCTGAAAGTGGAGGTTGAGGGCAAATTTGAAAATATCTACCAGGAATTCGACACCAAATTTGGCGCAAACATTCCGATTCCAATAGAGACGCCTGCCAGCTTCTGGCTTGGCTTCGACAGCGTAATGCAAAAGCTCCAGCAGGAGCAGAAGTTAATTATCAAAGTCACTGAAAGTATGCCGGGCGAAGAAGCGGCCAAAGAAAAAGAGTGGGCGCTGGAATTTGTGAAAGGTGAAATCCTGAAAAGTTTCTTCACCGCCTCGCTGAAGCCCAACGAGGATAAAAATACGCAGGCCAAATCCGCCAGCGACTCGATTCTGGACGCACTGTTCGCCAGTGGCAAGTCCGAAGACGGGAAAGAAGGTAAAGGTGGCCTGCTACCCTGCGCCTCTCTGGAGATCAAGCTGGTGCGCCGGGAAGAGACCAAAACGCTCAACTTTACCTACACCTCTTCCAAAGCCATCACCCAGTCCGCCGTGCCGCAGAATTTTATCGGCAGTAAGCTGCTGCGCGTGAAGAAAGAAAAGCCTTATTTTAGAGAGGTCAATGTTAACGATCCCTTCTTCCAGAAAATTAAGCTGGAGGTGCTCGGGCCGGACGGTTTTAACCAGTACGGGCTGAAAGCCGCCACGGTGGCGGTGAAATACAACAATAATATCTACACACCGGATGCTTTTACGTCAGATAACGGGAAGTGGGAAAAGGAGATCGCCCGCAGCAAAAATACCCAGGAACTGTTTCAGATTGACAGCGAGTTTGCGTTTAAATCAGCGGCGGTATCCGGCTGGGAAGGCAGTACCAGTTACCACCCGGCGTCCCGCAGCGCCTCCACCATGGTGAACCTCGATCCCACCGAAGTCCTGACCTTTAACCAAATCCGCATTAAACCGGATAAAAAGTTCCCGTGGGATGACTATAACGAGGTGGTGGTTGAACTGCGTTATCAGGATGATGAGCAAACCATCAAGTCGAAGAAGTTCACCTTTTCGGAAGATGAACCACAAATGCAGATCTTTAAATATCGCTGCCTGACGGAAAAACCCTGGACGATAAATTACACCATTACCTACTACCTGCTGAACGGTAAAACGCGGCTGTTCAAAGGCGAAGAGAACCCACCCGCCATTATTATCTCGCCGTTTAACGAGGAGAATGCCTGATGGTGACGGGCATCACTTCCGTACGACCTGCGGCGCTGGATGCGCTGGTAGAGGGGTTATGCCAGCAAGCCCCGTGGCTCGCTGACGCATTACGGGCAGATGTTGCCCGTTTTCTGGCACCCCGGCTGGCATCGGGCTATCTCTCTGCGGCGTTTAATACCAGCCTGCTGGCGTGGAACGGCTGCCCGCTTGAATTTACCACCTCAACCGCCAGGCCTCAGGGTCTGGCGGGTACATTTGATACGCAATTGCCGCAGTTCCACTGCGCATGCGATGACGGTCTGCGCTTTGGTCACTGGCAAGGACGCAAATACAGTCCGCAAGGCGTGCGCACCAAGATCTATAGCGAAGTGCCCACTGGCGGCGACTGCCCGGCGCAGTGGACTCACAAGGGCATGCCCTACAGCACCGCGCAACTGGCGGAAGCAGGTCTGCAACTGCTGATGGTCGGCCACTATCCCGATCAGGCCGACTCACCGGTTGAGTTCTATTTCCAGTGGCACAGCGCGGAAATCACCCACGACGATATGGTTGCGGTTGCCGCGTTGTTTGCCTGTGACACCGCCCTGCCAGCGCTGATGCCGCTTCTGGAGGCAGCACGGGCGCAAACGCAAAGTGACGGGCATTTCCCGTATACCACCTACGGCTTCAGCGTGGTTTACCAGCAACACCAGTTGGAGAGTTTCACCGTTTTCACCATCGCGCCGCGTTTTTTTGGCAGTAACGCGCGTGTTCCCGATGCACTCAACCAGCTGCTGGCACAGCAGGCGTGTGCCATGCCGTTGCTGCAATCGTTGCTGGATAAGCGCATACCGCTACAGTTCAACGTGCTCGGTCTCTCCGTCGATATGCAAGGCCGCTGTGCCATCAGTTGCACATTCAGTCCGCAGAACGATCGCTTTACCGAGGTGGCGATAAAGGTTGCCCCCTCGCCGCCGCCTTCCACGCCACTGGGTTGTTTATTGCAACGGCAGACCGCGAGCGGGGCTTTTCCTTCGTATGTGCGCACGCCGGATGGCCGCTGGCATCGGGATGAAAACGCCTTTGTTACTGCACAGGTGCTGCGCACACTGGAATATACCGCTGAAACCGCGCCCTACATTGAAAAAGCGCTCGATTTTATCGCCGCCTGCGCATGCCAGCCTGCGCATTATCGCTTCTGGCCTGGGGATGCGCACCCGGTCTGGATGCGGGGCGATACCCTGCCACCCGACGTCGACGACACGGCGATCATCACCGAGTTGCTGTATAAGTTTGGCCGTATTTCACTGGATGAGGTCGTGAATACGCTGGCGACGCTGAGTGCCTACCAGATCCAGCGGGTGGATCGTCGTCAGGCAGAACCGCAATGTCAGTGGGCGGAGTGCCTTGCCTTTTATACCTGGATGAAAGAGCCCCCTGTGCTGGCGCAGGTCGATTGCTGCGTCAATACCAATGCGTTGATTTTAATCGCGTGTGTGAGCAAAGCGCAGAACCGCGTGATCCCGGCGTTCGCCCGTATCCTCACCCAGTTCGACAACGCGCTGGCATGGAGTGAAAACCAGTACGATCGCATCAATCAACTGATCCCTTATTACGCGCATCCCAACGAATGGCTGGCCACGTTGCACTACGCCGCACGTTGCGGCATTACGCATCTGACGCCGTTTATTGCAGCGTTAGAGAAATGGCGACTTCCCGCCAGCCAGACGGAAATACCGCTGTATCGCCGCCATGACGGGCAGTATCTCTGGACCTCCACCGAACTGAATGCTTTCCGGCAATTAGCCCTTTCACACCCCATCAAGGATACCTATGAACACCTTCCTCACTGATCTGGTCACCCTCAACAGGGTTATCCTGGCGAATGCGGCGCAACAGTTTCCGGGTGTCGCGAAACCGCAGTTACGCGCTCTGCGCGCGCTACCCACCGATCTGACGGCGGCGGTGAGCACCGAAATTGTATCGGGCGAAATTCGCTATCAAATCACGACCGCCAAAAAAGAGACGGGCTGGATAATGACCCTTGATTTCGATCTCAATCAGGCCGTATCGACCCTTCCTGATGTGGTACTGAGTTTCTCAACATTCGGTGATGAAACCGAGATGCGCTTTCAACAGGTGGAAACCAAGCCCTCCGGCGGCAATAGATATCAGGCGCGGCTGCTGCTGTCGCTGCCGAGCGAGCGGGATGCCTTACTGCGGGCGCTGGACAGTTATGATTCGCAAACCACGTTGGTGGTGGCCCTTAAAACCCACGAGGGACTCCTGAACACCGTCACCGTACCAACGGTGTTTTACTTCTCTCAGACTTACTACCCCTACATCTATCAGGGTCTCTTACCCCCGCCGCCCGTGCGGCAACTCACGCTACTGAACATTCCGTTCAACACGCACAACGATCACTATTTCCAGGACTATGTCCACCCGGAATATCTTTTTTACCTTCCGGACCGATTTGCGCTGGCAACCGATGCTGAGAACGATAATAAGCCAATGTTATCCATCTCGTTCAGCGCACCGGAACATGCGACATCGCTGGATCAGATCAACGTGACGTTTGATTATTTTATCCTGCCGCAGGTCAATCAGGCGCGCATTGCCAACGCCCAAACGGTGTTTCACGATCACTATGCACAACCACAAGGACAACTGTTTCCGCTGGCTAACGCCCATGCCTTAACCCTACGGCTTTCGTTGCCGGCAGGCATGACAGAAGAGAAAAACGCGCTGATCGACCTGCAAAGCGGCATCGTTGATGCTTTCACCTTGCCGTCATCACAATTCGGACAGATTTGGGATGCGTTGTTCGACACGGCACAGCAAAGCCTGCTGCTTAAAGGTTTCCTCAAGGTGGAACTGGTGGGATTTGACCCGGAAAACATCCCGGTGCAGTTAGCGCTCGACGCGAAATACAAAAATACCCCGCGGACATTTATTAAGCAGTCTGCACCGGTCGATATCACCAAAACGTTGGAATTCAAAAGCGATAAAGATGCCTTTGATCCCTACGGTCCGAAACCCATTTCCCGCATTCTGATAAGCGTAGGCGGGCAAACGATCGAACTCGATAAAGATCACACCAGCCAGAAAGTGGATGTGAAGGTGTCGGTGCTGGAACAGATCCTCAACCCCTCCAGCAAACTGGTTTATCACTACGATATGCAAATTTATTACGTTAGCGGCGGCAGGAAAGATCTCCCTGACCAACAAACCACGTTTGAGGTGATCTACGTGCCCTGATAGCGCTGCTGTTATGTTTGCGGCGAATCAGGATCGGCTGACGATCCTGATTCGGCCTTTATCACCGCTTACCTGTCAGCAGTAAGCTGAAGGCCGCGGGTAACACCGTAAGCGTCACCAGTGTTGCCACCATCAGCCCACCGATAATGGCAAAGGCCATTGGCCCCCAGAACACCTGGTGCGAAATGGGGATCATCCCCAGAATAGCTGCGCAAGCGGTAAGCATAATCGGCCGCGCACGGTGTTCCGCCGCCGCGATGATCGCCGCATCATTCGCCATGCCCTGCTGCACATTGCTGTCAACTTCACTTATCAGGATCACTGCGTTGCGGATGATCATGCCCGCCAGCGCAATCACGCCCAACAAGGCGACAAACCCCATTGGCGTCCCCGTTGGCAACATCGCCAGTACAATGCCCGGCAGGCCAAAAGGGGCCATCAACAACGCCAGCAGCATGCGGGAAAAACGCTGCAACTGGATCATTAACAGCAGCAACATCACGATAAGTGTCACGGGCAGTACCGCATAGACCGATCGGTTGCCTTTATCCGACTCCGCCACCGCGCCCCCCTCTTCAATCGTGTACCCGGCGGGTAATTGCGCGCGCAGCGCATCCACTGCCGGGCGCAGCCCTGCCGACACAGCATCGGCGCGCATTCCCGGTGCGAGGTCGGTTTGCACCGTAATAAACGGTAACCGCTGTCGCCGCCAGATAACCGGATCTTCCACCCCCCAAACCAGCGTGGCCACTTCGCTCAGGGGAATTTTGGCGCCATTCGTCCCGGACAGCATTAACGTCGATAATGTGCCCATATCCAGCCGCTCACGATCGTTGCCGCGCAGCACCACATCCACCAGGCGATCCTGATCCCGTACCGTGGTGACGGTCGAGCCGGACCAGACGGTGTTTAACATCTGCGCAATGCTTTCGGATGAGACGCCCGCTGCACGTGCCGCGGTTTGATTCACCTGCACGGTGATCACCCTTTCTGGCTCGCCCGCCGTGAGATTGACCTCCCGCGCCAGCGGCGATTCACCCACCACCGCTGCCAGACGGTGGGCATAGCGCTGCACCTGCGCATAGTCCGGCCCGCTTACCCGGTATTTTACCGGCCAGCCCACTGGCGGACCGAGCTCTAACGGTGACACACGCGTGGTGATATCACTAAAGTGCCTGTCCAGCAGCGTCGACAGTTGTTCACGTAAGCGATCCCGCGCCGCCAGGTCTTTGGCCACCACCACCAGTTGCGCAGTGTTTTCGTTTTCCCGCAGCACGTCCATGGGGAGATAGAAACGTACCGCGCCGGAGCCCACGTATGCACTGAAGTGATCGATGTTGTCATTGCCCATCAAAGACTTTTCCAGGCGCTCGACCTGTTTTTCTGTTTCTGTCTGTGATGCGTTGGCGGGAAGAGAGAGGCTCACCAGCAGCTCGGGACGATCGGAAGCCGGGAAAAACTCACCCTGCATATGCGTCACACCCACCACAGACAGCGCCAGCGCCAGCAGTGCCGCCCCGATTGTCGCCAGCCGATGACGCAGCGCCAGATGCAATAACCGCCGGTACAGGCGGGCCAGTTTTCCCGCCTCACCACTATGCGCCGGTAAGCGAACAGGCAGCAACCACGCACCGGTCAGGGGGGAAAAAAGCACCGCGACCACCCATGAGCAAAGCAGCGCAATCAGTACCACCGCAAACAGGGAATAGCAGTACTCGCCGGCGCTCGATGCGGCAAAACCGACCGGAATAAAGCCGGCAATCATCACCAAAGTGCCCGTCAACATCGGAAAGGCGGTTGTGTTGAACGCTCGCGTTGCCGCCTGTTGACGCGTATCCCCCGCTTCCAGCCGGGCAACCATCGTCTCGACCGTGATCATCGCATCATCAACCAGCAGACCGAGGGCAATGATCAGTGCCCCCAACGAAATGCGCTGTAAGCCAATGCCCGCCAGCATCATCCCGACAAACGTCATCGCCAGTACCAGCGGAATGGCGGCGGCCACCACCAGCCCGGCGCGGGTTCCCAGAGAGACAAACGACACCGCCAGCACAATCAGCACCGCTTCCACCAGCACCCGAACAAAGCCGCTAACGGCCTCGCTGACCACCGCCGACTGGTCTGCCACCTTGACGATCTCGATACCGTGCGGCAACTGTGCTTTCAGTTGCGCCATTCTGGCATTCAGCGCCTGGCCGAAACGAAGCATGTTGCCGGTCGATGCCATAGAAATCGCCAGCCCCATCGCCGGTTGCCCATTAACACGAAAGACCGGCGCTGGCGGTTCCGCACGTTGTCTGCTCACGGTGGCGATATCCGTCAGGGGGATATAGCGGTTATGAATGTGCAGGGTCACGGCACGCAGGCTCTCTTCCGATGTCAACGCCCCGCTAACCCGCAACGCCATATTATCCTTTTCGGTGCGTATTGTTCCCGCAGGTGCGACGGCGTTTTGCGCGGCTAACGCATCGCTCACCTGCTGGATGTCCAGCCCCATACCCGCCAGTTGGCGTGGCGAAAAGGCGATGACAATCTGCTCATTCTGCTCACCCAATAACGTGATCTTGCCGATATCTTTCAGCGACATCAGATCGCGGCGGATCTCCTCCAGCCGATCGCGCAACTCGCGGGGCGTATAACCTTCGGCGGTAAAGCCATACAGCGTACCGAATGTGTCATCAAACTCATCGTTAACGGCTGGCCCCTGTGCGCCCTGCGGCAGTGACGAGGCCACATCCTGCATTTTTTTACGGACTTGATACCAGATATCGGCGACGTTTTGCGGTGGCGTATCGTCTCGCAGGTTCACATAGATAACCGCACTACCGGCACGAGTTTCACTTTCGAGATAGTCGAGCCATGGCGTCTCTTGCAGCTTTTTTTCCAGCACGTCTGTCACCAGCCGGGTGGTGTCGTCAACGGTCGCGCCAGGCCATTGCGCAGACACCACGGCGGTTTTGATGGTAAATGCCGGATCTTCATTACGCGGCAGGTTTTCGTAACAGAGGATACCGGCGGCAACAATCACCAGCATAAAAAAGCTCACCAGCTGCTGGTGCGCAAGCGCCCACGCGGAGAGATTAAACGTGGCGTTGTTTGAACGAAGCGTCATCATAGTTGCTCTCCGGGGATCACTTTTTCGCCGGTGCGCAGTTTGCTGACGCCCGCGGTCACGACCTTATCCCCTGGTGCCACTCCGGAGGCGATAATGGCTAACGACGCGGTATAGCCCGCCAGCGTCACCGGGCGCAACTGCACCTGCTGGTGGTTATCAATAAGAAAGACGGCAGGACGGTTGTCCAGACGAGCGATCGCTGTTGCCGGAACAGCGTAAGTATCACCGTTATGATCGGAACCGGGGTCAGCGGGCATGGCTACCGTGACGCTGGCACCCAGCGCCATCGCTGCAGGTGGGGTTAGCAGCGTTAACCTGACCCGCCATGTCCGGGTCTGCGGGTCCGCCTGCGGGCTGATATCACGGACAATCCCCGTAGTCTGCACCGCCGGATCGGCCAGCAGTGCAACCGGAAAATGCGTCGCGGTGTCTGCTGACAAGCGTTGTGGATCGGTAATATCAATCACCACATCACGCCGATCGCTGGTCGCTAGCGTGAAAACCGTCTGACCTGCGCTGACTACCTGACCTGCCGCTGCACTGACGCCGGTGATCACCCCGTCAGCAGGCGACGTTAATTGCGTCCATGCCAGGTTGTCCTCTGCGTTCCGCAAGGCGGCCTGGCTACTTTTCAGCCGCGAGGCGGCGGTCAGCCAGTCCGCGCGGGCACTGTCAAGCTGAGTACGCGCTATCGCGCCGGAGGGCATCAGCTTCTGCATCCGGCTCAGATTAAGGGCCGCCACTTGCTCTGAGGCTTTCGCCGCCTCCAGGTCGGCTTTCGCGCTGGTTAGCTGATTTTGCCCGGTTGTGCTTTCCAGTCGCGCAAGGACCTGGCCTGCCCGCACGCGATCGCCAATATCAACAAGGCGGCTGACCATGCGGCCATCCAGACGAAAAGCCAGTGTGGTTTCATCATGTGCGCGGATCTCTCCGGTGCGTATGGCGGCTTGTCCAAACGCAGACGGCGCAACCACCACGTAGCGCACCGGCCGGGGCGGCGCGGGTTTATCCGCTGACTTTTCGCCACAGCTTGTCAGCAGCGGAACAGCAATGCTCAACGCAATGAGCGAAAGAAGGGAGAGGAGTGAAACGGTGCGTGCAGCAGTGAAAAGGTGGTGCAGGCACTGACGAAAGTAATCAGTAAATTGTTCTGGCATGATGGCGCTCCGGCACATAAAGAGCACCATTTCATGCCAGTTAAATCGAGATTCACTGCATGTTTCGTCAAGAGTTTATCAAGACGACGATTTTCCTTCCTGCGCCGACGCCGCCGGGAGGATGACGCTGATTTGCAACCCGCCAGATGCGGGTAACGATGCGCTGATGCTCCCGCCATGCGCCAGGCATATCGCACGGGCAATGGATAACCCCAGCCCGCTGCCGCCCGAATGCCGTGCGCGGGAGGTTTCCGCCCGCGTAAAGCGATCAAACATCACCGGTAGAAAATCGGCCTCCACGCCGGGTCCGTTATCGCAAAAATCAATCCGGTAATCCTGCTGCTGGCGGTGTAAGTAAATGGAGAGACGCCCACCCCGTTGCCCGTAGCGCAGCGCATTTTCCATCAGGATGGTAAAAACCTGCCCCAGGCGAAACGCATCACCGTAATAAGGACAGGGTTGTGCGCCCTCAATGGAAACGCCGATCCCGGCGTCGTCGGCCTGCGGTTTCAACCAGGCTGCCTGCTCACGCAACAGCTCATCCAGAGAGAAAACCTGTCGGTTGAGTGTCAGTTGTCCCGCGTCTGCCAGCGACAGTAAATGCAGTTCGTCAGTCAGACGACTGAGATGTTGCAGTTGCTTCATCACCATCCCCAGTTGCTGGGGCGTGGGTTCAAAAACACCATCAAGCATCCCCTGTAAGCGGCCGATGGCGGCGGTCAACGGCGAGCGAATTTCATGGGCCATCGCCACGTGCGACGCGCGCAATTCCCGGTCATAACGCGCCAGTTGCCGTGTCATCACGTTGAAATCGCTGGCAAAACGGATCATTTCCGCAGGCGCATCCTTGACCAGCTCGGCCTGGCGACCAAACTCCCCCTGCGTCACCTCTTCGGCGGCATCCCGCAGACGGCTAAACTGAATGGACAATGGGCGGGCATATTTTAGCCCCATAAAGACAATAAAGGGGATCATCACCAACACCAGCACCCCAACCATCAACCAGTCGGCAGAAGCGATGGACGGTGTGGAGTAGCTGAGTCCCCACCAGCTGTCCACAATATCGTGGAAACGCGCCGGGTTTATCTGCGGATCCTCCATCAGTACAAGGAATTCTTCGCGCAATGCCGCGGGCATCTTATGCAGGATCCAGTAGTTGCCAATGGCAAAGCGTAACCACATACACAGGGCGATAAGGATCACAGTGCCAATCGCCAGCGCCAGAATGCGCCCGCAGATCCAGCGCCAGAGAGATTGATATGTGGAATTATTCATAGCTGGCGAAACCTGTAACCAATGCCGCGAACGTTGGCTAACACGCCGGTAATGCCTGCGTTCTCCAGTTTTTTGCGCAGGTTGTAAACGTGCGTATCCACCACCCTCTCCAGCGCTTCGCTCTCCGGCAGACAGTGTTCCAGTAAATGTTGGCGGGAAAACGGCCGGGTCGGGTTGCCCATCAGCGTCGACAACAAGGAGAATTCGGTCGGCGTCAGATCCAGTACCCGAATGTTATCCCCCTGCGTCACCGTGGCGGTAATGGCGACCCTGTCCACTTCCAGGGTATGCCAGCGCAGCACGTCGTCCCGCGTTTCCGCCTGTCGACTGCGGCGCAGCACCGCCTGTACCCGCGCCACCACTTCGCCAGGGTGGTAAGGTTTAACAACATAATCATCCGCGCCGTAGCGCAGCGCACCGATGCGATCCGGCGTATCCCCCATGGCGGTCACCATAATGACGGGCACATCGCTTTTACGCCGCAGCGCCGCCAGCACTTCGGTGCCATTCAGGCCAGGCAACATCACATCCAGCAGGATCAGATCCGGCTTCCAGCGCTGCGCCATCTCAAGCCCGGATAAGCCATCGCCCACAATGGACACCTCGTAGTTTTCACGACGCAGATAAGCTTCCAGCACGCTGGCGGCATCCGCATCGTCTTCAATCACAAGCACTCTTCTGGATAACATCTGCCCACCTTGACCGTTTCTTAACAATTTCCCGACTGTTCATTGATACGTCGCGACCATACTTCTGCACCATCTTACGGTGACCTTTGGTCAGCCGTATTATCTCCTCACCACCGGGATGCCATGATGATAATGAGAAAAAATGCGCTGTACATGATCGGCTCACTCCTCCCCGCCTTTATGTCGGGCGCATACGCCAGTGATGCCACTGTGCCACAGGATACGCTTACGCTGGGACTGGGTGGGCAATATGCGCCACAATACAGCGGTTCAGACAAATACGCATTGCAGATTGTTCCCGTGATCCAGGCGCGCAAGGGGGCCTTTTTTCTGGATACGGAAAAAGGGGTGGGCTACGACCTGCAAACAGCAGATGGCCTCTATCTCGAACACACGCTGGGTTACAACCTCGGGCGGGCGGACAGCCGCTCTGCCTGGCGGGACGGTGCAGATAACTTAAAAGGGATGGGTACGATTGACGCTGTCCTCAATACCGCGCTGGCTGTTGGCTGGTCGGTAACGCCCTGGCTGACGGTAGAAGGCAAAGCCACATTGCCGCTGACCGACAGCCAGGGTGTGCAATACCAGACTTCGGTAACACTTTTACCTGTGCAGAGCGCCTACGATACTGTCGCTATTCAGTCCGCCATGCTGTTTGGCGACAGTCGCTACATGAACATATTTTATGGCGTGAACCGGCAGCAAAGCCTCGCTTCGGGGTATAGCCGTTATTCGGCGAAAGGCGGAATGTACGGCATTGAGACTCGCCTTATCTGGAGTCACCAGTTTGATGCGCATTGGGGCACCACGTTCAGTGCCGGGTATCACTGGCTGGATAGCGCAGCCGCAGACAGCCCAATCGTGCTGCGGCGCAACGAAGGTTCCACTGTCGCCGCCTTCACTTACACCTTCTGACAGGAGCACCAGTCCGTGAACAAAGAGGATTATCAGTGGGTAGGGATTCTCTGGGGATTAAGCGCGGTGACTTATCTGAGCGCCTGGTATTTTTACGTTGTGTTATTGCCGTAGCCTGCCAGTGTCGGTTTTTTTATCACCGCCAGCGCTACACCGGTATTTCACCGACGCAACAGGTGCGGGTCGGCCGTCGCCCTGTCATCTACGCATCGTGATTGTATGCAGGTAATGATGGGGATCGTTCGCACCCTGCCACTCATTCGGTAAAAATAAACGAAAAAAGTGGAGTGGTATATTCACAGGGAAAGCGGTGCCATACTTTCCCCGCAAAAAATGGCTTCATGATAACCAATACATATTGGCTCCATACTCCCTACAAAACAGGATAATAAACCCTCTGCATACTGTTCAGCGTTCTCAGGAGGAACAATGAACAGATTAAAATATGTATGCAACTATGCAGAGTACCTTGGAAAAAGAGTGAGAGCGTGGATTGTGGACGATGAAACATTCCATATCAGCAGATTGCAACGCGTAATAAACAGGAAGCCTGACTTAATGCATCCGAGGGCGTTAAGTGAGAAAATTTGTCATCGGTTACTTTTTGATCGCAATCCACTTTATACACGACTGGCGGACAAACTGGCCGTCAGAGAGTATATCCAAAACAAGACGGATAAATTAACCCTCGCACCGCTGCTGGGTATTTATACCCGTGTAGAGGAGATCGATTTTAGCCAGTTACCCGAGAAATTCGTGCTGAAATGCAATCATGACAGTGGCAGCGTGGTGATATGCACGAATAAAGCCACGTTTGATAAACCTCGTGCGTTGACCAAACTGAAATTAGCCATGAAGAAAAATATGTATTACAGCACACGCGAATGGCAGTATAAAAACATCACGCCGGTAATATTATGTGAAACATATATTGATCTTTTTACTGATCGCATAAAAGACACCACGCCAGAAATGTTACGGATACATTGCTTTCATGGTATTGCCAGCCTCATTGAGGCCGATATAACAGACAGTTCAGGAAAAGAATATATCAACGTTTACGATCGGGCATGGCAACTGCAGCCATTTCAGATGGAGTATCCCAACACGCCTTACGCGGTTTCCACGCCACCATTACTCTACGAAGCGCTGGATGCGGCTCAGGATGTAGCGCGTGACATTGATTATTGCCGCGTGGATCTGATGTTACGACCCGATGCTGTCGTTTTTAGCGAAATCACCTTAAGTCCACGCCGGGGAAAACTCCAAATCACGCCTGCCGAGTGGGATATAAAACTGGGTGACATGTGGCAATTAGCGGGAACAGACAACAGGCTCTGATGAGCCTGTTGGCGTGGAGTCCTTAACCCGTTTTGCTGGCTGGCCACGAGAGTGTAAACACGGAGTGATGGTTATTGAGCAAGGTATAGCTTACATCGCCGCCATGTGCATTCATGATGGCTTTTACCACCGACAACCCTAGCCCACACCCTTTTGGGTTCACATTTCGCGCGCGCGAGCCTCGCTGAAAAGGCTGAAACAAAAACCGATGGAAATCCTCAGGAATACCCGGGCCATAATCTTCGATCTGAATATAAGACGATCCTTCAGCAACGCCATTTCTGATAACGATGATTTTGGGGGTGGCATATTTTATGGCGTTATCGAAAAGCACGGTAAGACACTGAATGATGCGTAACGGGTCGCAAACGACGTGATGCGTCTGAAGTTGCGTGATGATTTGAAATTCATTGCGTGTGAACTCAAGCGAAAACGCATCGATGGCATTCTGAATGGTATCTTGCAGTTCAACATCGGTTAATTTCAGCGAAAAATCGGTGGTGCCGGATGAACCGACAATCCGCAGATCGTCGATCAGGTTTGTCAGCCCTTCCGTTTGTTTTAATAAGTTATTGAATAAGGTTGGACTGGGTTCAAAGACGCCATCAACCAGCCCTTGCAGCCGTCCTCTTAACACGGTGACCGGAGTACGGAACTCGTGCGCAATTGCAGCATTCCAGGATTTTCGCTGGCTATCAAGCGCTTGTAACTTTTCCGCCATTTCATTGAAGTCATTGACTAAATTGTTAAGCTCGCCCAAATGTGAGTAGGCGCAAAATGCCCTCGCCCCCAGATCGCCCTGAGCAATGCGCCGCAGGCTGGTTGCAACGGAACTTAATGGATTGAGTATTTTCGCTGATAGCCTGATGGTGAAGAAAAAAGAGACAATTAAACTGCTGGCTGACGCGACGAAAAGCCAGATCCAGTCAATGTATGTCACGCTGTCTTCATCTCCGACGAGCGTGCCTCCCGGAATATAATCAATAATAAAGGCGTAGAAAAAATAGGATCCCATGATCGTTATCGTTATCACGATAAGCGTCAGGGAGATCATAAACAGCAGGATCTGTCGGCTGAGAGCCTGATCTTTATTCATTTGTTTTCACCCAGTCGATAACCGATACCGCGGATGCTTTCTGGCGTCCCTTTTAATCCGCAGTTTTCCAGCTTTTTGCGTAGCTTACTGATGTGGCTGTCAACGGTACGGTCAAGCGCATCGCCTTCCGGCAGGCAGGAGCTTAACAATTCGTCACGCGAGAAGACTTTTCTCGGATTTCTGGCCATACAGGTCAGTAGCTTGAATTCTGTTGTCGTCAGATCCGGCGTGACCACTCCCCCTTCGGTGGTAATTTCCACATAAAAATCTTCCGGGTAAATCGTTAAGTGAGGGGTGCGGATCGGCTTTTGGTAACTGTTCTCCGCGCTGACGTTGACGCGCCGCAGCACGGCTTCTATCCGGGCGACCACTTCAGAGGGATTAAATGGTTTCACCACATAATCATCGGCTCCCAGCCTTAACCCCATCAATTTATCCACATCCTGATCGAGCGCGGTGACCATAATCACCGGGATGTTGCTTGCCCTGCGTAACGTCGACAGGACACGCCAGCCATCGACCAGCGGGAGTTGAATGTCCAGCAACACCAGATCGGGTTTGCGTAATCGAAACTGTTCCAGCGCCTGTTCCCCGTCGGCGACACGAACCGTTTTCATCCCTGCCCGATGAATATAACTCACTAAAATATCAGCGATTTCATCATCATCTTCTGCGACCAGAATAATTTTCTCATGGTTCATATAACCTCCGTCTCGTACCAATCCGCGTTATGGGTTTTAAAGTGTGTTCGCCAAAAATAAAAATTCTTTTTTCTCATCATTTTTAAGGGTTTCAGATGCGTAAACGTAGTGATTGCAGATAATCTTCACCAGCGCTGCATCGATAAATCGCTGTTCATTTTCAACTCACTTTCGAACGTAATCTGACAGGATTAACCGGGTTAAAATCGTTATAATTTGCATGAGACTTTTTTTTAACTAAAAAGTTTCTTCGCGATGCTAAAAAAAATGAACTGACCATCAAACAGGTGATTCAGCATTGTCGGTTCATAAAGACAACAGCTTTTGCTCTCTTTGAGAAAAATGCAGGTTCAGAATGGCACTCCACACTTCCTCCATACTCAATCAATTATCGTTACATACAGCCGTACGATAATACGCTTTCATCGCAATGCTATTTGGATGTAATGACAGTGGCGAAAATTTTAACAGCATCACTCCTTTTTTCTGAAAAGATCATGTCGCTGTTTTTTTTCCTGGCAGGTACCTGGTCAATGCTTTATGGCTGGCTGATTTTGATGCACTCCATTGGCGAGAGGGTTAAATGGACAATGCTGGCGTCACCTTTAGCCTACGTGGGCATTTTGCTGACCTGCGCATTAATTTTGCTACAAAGAAAAGAGGGTATCTTTCGCGAGTTATGTACCATTATAGTGGTATTAAGTCTGTTTTTTATTTACCTGATTATTCTTTTCAACATACTGATATGTTCATACCCGACGACCTGCGATTTTATATTTTATTATGAATGTTTTATCGTCGTTTTTTTAGGCGTAACGCCATTATATTTTGTTTTCAGGTTATATGTACGCTGACCTGCGTGTTGAATCAACCTGGATGATGAGACGTTATTTACGTGTTGGATTGGATATCTATTAATGTCTGACTTCTTTATTAAACGCCCGATTTTCGCCTGGGTAATTGCGCTTTTCATTACTCTCGGCGGTATTCTGGCTATTCCTCAATTACCCGTGGCGCAATATCCCTCGGTAGCCCCGCCCAGCATCATTATTTCTGTCAGCTATCCGGGTGCTACGCCGCAAACCATGAATGATTCGGTGATATCCCTGCTCGAACGTGAAATTTCGGGGGTGGATCATCTGCTCTATTTTGAGTCAACCACCGATGTGTCCGGGATGGCATCCATCACGGTGACGTTTAAACCCGGCACTGACATTAAACTGGCGCAAATGGATGTACAGAACCAGATAAAAGCCGTTGAGCCACGTCTGCCGCAAGCCGTGCGCCAAAATGGCATCAGCACTGAGGCTGCTAACCCGGGGTTCCTGATGATGGTGGGCCTGAAATCGCCTTCCGGGGCGTATCAGGAGGCCGATCTCAGTGACTATTTCGCCCGTAACGTACTGGAGGAGTTGCGTCGGGTTCCCGGTGTCGGAAAAGTGCAACTTTTCGGCGCTGAAAAGGCGATGCGTATCTGGGTCGATCCGGTCAAACTTTTCAATTATCGCCTCTCCTTCAACGACATCACATTGGCGTTAAATCAGCAAAACGTTCAGATAGCGCCAGGAAGCGTGGGCAGCGAACCCGCCCTGCCCGGTCAGCAGGTGACTTACCCATTGAGAGTTCGCGGTCAGCTCACCTCCGTTGAGGCTTTCCAGAACATCACGCTGCGGGCCAATACCGACGGGTCACGCGTCCGACTCGGCGACGTTGCGCGTATTGAACGCGGCTTACAAAGCTATGCCTTCGCCATCCGGGAAAATGGTCATCCGGCAACGGCCGCCGCCATCCAACTGGCGACAGGTGCCAATGCCGTTAACACGGCGGCCGGTATCCGGGATCGTCTTGAAACCTTATCTGCCGTGCTCCCTGAAGGGATGCAGTTCTCCGTGCCTTTTGACACCGCGCCTTTTGTAAAACTGTCGATTGAAAAAGTGGTTCATACCTTTTTTGAGGCCATGGTGTTGGTGTTTCTGGTGATGCTGCTGTTTCTGCAAAATCTGCGCTATACCTTTATTCCCGCCATTGTGGCACCGGTTGCGTTGCTGGGAACGTTTACGGTGATGCTGCTCAGCGGCTTCTCCATCAACGTTCTCACTATGTTCGGCATGGTGCTGGCTATCGGCATTATTGTGGATGATGCCATCGTGGTGGTCGAAAACGTCGAGCGGCTGATGGCAGAAAAAGGGCTTGCGCCACGGGAAGCGACACAGCAGGCGATGCGTGAAATCACCCCGGCCGTTATTGGCATCACACTGGTGCTCACCGCTGTGTTTATCCCGATGGGTTTTGCCAGTGGCTCGGTGGGGGTTATCTACCGCCAGTTTACCCTGTCGATGGCGGTGTCTATTCTGCTTTCGGCCTTTCTTGCCCTGACCCTGACGCCAGCATTGTGCGCGTCGCTGCTTAAGCCGGTCAGTCATCAGAGCGAGCGGGAAAAAGGGTTTACCGGATGGTTTAACCGCCACTTCAACCGGCTCTCCCTTCGCTATGCGTCCGCTCTCGACCGCACGATAACGCGTTCAGGGCGCGTGATGGCGTTGTATGCGGTATTGTGCGGCGTCCTTTTTCTGGCGCTGCGTGAGCTGCCTTCCTCGTTTATTCCCGATGAGGATCAGGGGTATTTTATCACCTCCGTGCAGCTTCCTTCCGATGCGACCCAGGCACGTACACAGGAGGTCATGCGTCGTTATGAGTCGCTTGTCGCCGGACGGGAAAGTATTCAGAGCAACCTGTCCATATTCGGCTTCAGTTTTTCCGGTTCGGGGCCCAACACGGCACTGGCGTTTACCATGCTCAACGGGTGGGATAATCGACATGGCGCAACGGCGCAGGGAGAGGCAAACGCGGTGCAAGCGGCAATGAGTGCCGATCCGGCAGCCACGGTGATGAGTATCATGCCGCCCGCGATTTCCGATCTGGGCACCTCATCCGGTTTCACATTTTACCTTGAGGATCGTGCCGGGCACGGCTACCCGGCGCTGCAAGCCGCACTCGAACAGTTGCTTAGCCGTGCCGCCAACAGCCACGTTGTTGAAGATGTGTATCTGGACGGATTGCCGGAAGGCATCAGCGCCACACTGGATGTGGATCGCGAAAAAGCGGAGGCGATGGGCGTTTCCTTTGAGGAGATAAACCAAACCCTCTCTTCGGCGAGCGGTTCAAATTATGTGAATGACTACACGGACAACGGGCGCGTTCAGCAGGTGATCGTTCAGGCCGATGCGCCCTACCGTATGCAGATACAGGACCTGATGAAACTGTACGTTCGCAACAAGAGCGGTGAGATGACGCCGCTGGCGTCGTTTGTGAAAGCCCACTGGGGTCTATCACCGCAACAGCTCAACCGCTATCAGGGTTATCCTGCGGTCAGAATAAGCGGCAGTGCAGCCGCAGGTTACTCCAGCGGCGCGGCGATGGCCGAGATGGAGAAACTGGCGGCTACGCTGCCTGCGGGCTTTATGATGGAATGGACCGGCACCTCCTTGCAGGAACGCGCCTCCGCCTTACAGATGCCGACGCTGATGGCGCTGTCCGTGCTCACCGTGTTTATGGTGCTCGCCGCGCTGTATGAAAGCTGGGCCATCCCTTTATCGGTGATGCTGGTGGTGCCACTGGGCCTGGCGGGGGCCGTGACGGCGGTTTATATCGCCGGAATGCCCAATGATGTCTTTTTCCGCGTGGGACTTATCACCCTGATCGGCCTTTCCACTAAAAATGCCATCCTGATTGTTGAGTTCGCCCGGCAACTTCACGCCAGCGGGATGGGTATTCATCAAGCGACCATTATGGCTGCGCGCTTACGTTTACGCCCCATAGTGATGACATCGCTGGCGTTTACCCTTGGCGTAGCGCCGCTGATGCTGGCCACCGGAGCAAGCTCGCAGACCCAGCACGCAATTGGCACCGGCGTCTTTGGCGGGATGATCAGCGGCACACTGCTGGCGATTGTCTTTGTGCCGGTATTTTATGTGGTGGTCATGCGCGGCGTTGCCGCCATAAACCGCCGGAGAAAACGCATGTGAAGGCACGGACTCACGTAAGACCCAGGCTTTACCTTCTGTCAGCGGAGACACTCCCTGACAGGCAGTGAAATAGCGAGTCAGGGTGGCAGTATCCCAGCAGCCACCCTTCTCCGGCGGGCATAATGCGCGTTTTTTTGCGGCATTGAGTTCGTAGCCGTTTTGCGTGATACCCGTTTCATGGTCGCTGAGCCGTTTCAGAAATAAGGGGGGAGACAAACAGCGCCTTACACCCCGGACACAGCATTGTCTGTTTACGGCGAACTCTGGAGAGAGATTGAGATGAGCGTAAGCCGCAAACCGGACAGATGATAGAGGATCTTGATGAACCACTAATGAATTTCATTGCGTAATCGATGAGAGACATGATGATTAACCTTTCAATGAATGAGCTTCACCGTAACACGGTTGATTGAAATTTAATCATTCAATTTATTCTCCCGTTCTTTATAAAAATACCACAGGGAGAGAGGATACCGTTTCAGGAGAGATAGATGTTCGCAGCCACAGGACCACGGAGACCGTTGATCCGACAAAATTCGATGCGGACCCCTGGCATGAGTAATTCTGATTCGCTGGCGTTAACGGCTGAAATATGAAGCAGAACGTCTTTTCGACCATCTGAAGGGGTGATGAGGCCTTTGCCACTGAGACTGTCAAAACTTTTGACAATTCCTGTCATTTTACGGGACAAGTCATTTCCTTTTATTGAAAACACGTAATCACTATACGTTGAAATAAATTTAATGCCACTTTTAACTTTTTTCAGGACCTCTGGATGGCTAAAATATAATTTGCTTATTATGACTTCCCGTGCCTTAATGAACTCATCGGTTCGATGTACAAACGAACGTAAAACATTTTCCGTGCAGTCCTCATTACCAGGCGCTATCGCTGATATCCCCTTCTTTTGAGTCCATACGCTTAATACTATACGTTTACTATCAATACTAATAGGTAACTGGAGTCAGTATGTCCTCAAGAATTAAAGGCCTGGTAAAGTGGTTTAACGAAGACAAAGGTTTTGGCTTCATCTCTCCTCTCGATGGAAGTAAAGATATCTTTGTTCATTTTTCTGCACTTAACGGCGATAACTTCAAGACGTTATTTGAAGGACAGAAAGTTGAATTCGCAGTACACAGTGGTGATAAAGGCCCTGCAGCTGCAAATGTAATACTTTGCGATAAATAAATTTTTGTGGATCTGCGACAACGATGAAGGATTATTCCTGAGTAGACAGATCCATAAATTAATGCAACGAAATAGAGATTATTCTTAATATCAGGTCAGTGTATTTTTGCGCATATATGAGTGTGCTGACCGATGTGATGAAGTGCAGGTCTGCTGCATGAAAAGTCTAAAAGCAGAAGCTAACTGCTTGTTAAATAATAAAGTGCGTAAGAGGCCTGGCAGCCTCCGAAAGCATCACGTCCTTGATTTTACTTTACTGGCATTTCCCAGTTTGCATCACTACGTGAACAGGGTTTTGACATGCATAACCCCTGTCACCTGGAAAATGCAGCGCTTTTATCGTTGCGTCGATTTGAACAGTGTACTGCAGTAGGGACAGACAAGTTGGGACCCTTTCAGGACTCGACTGAAACTATGTTCAGACTCTTTTGCACAGTTTGGGCATGGGCATTTGACTAAGTGATTACGACGGGCTTGTGTGTTTTTACGTCCGGACATAGGCATTTCCTGATTTAATGGACAGTCACCATACACCTTTTAATCAAGTGGTGCTTGTTTTAATTTCCTTAAAATTACAAAAATGTAAAAAAGGGAAATTGCAAGACTTTTTTACCTGTCACATCGTCCCGTAAAATTTACTGCAAAAAATTATTCCCTGTACCGAAGCGGTGACATTATGGGAAAGACTAACAGAATCATGGTGGCATATGATAAGAGTCCTTGTTTTTTTTAATGTCGAACCCTGTAAGGTCGTGACCGTTCTGGAAGGTATATCCTCTATCAGGCAGGAATACCCAAACGGTGAAGAAACACATCTTCGGATTATGTCTGCAGGCTTTCCTTCATTGACCGGTGATCATAGTGTTGTTTACGTGGCTTCTGACAGGGAATTGACTTCACAGGAGATACTTGATGCTGCCAGGAAATATTTATAGCCTTTCATTAAGTTCTCTGTCTCACATTGCATTGCGCACTCTTGCTTACCTGATTCATCCGATACAAACAAAAAAATGCGTAAAAAACCTTTATTGCCTGCTAACAGCAGGCTTTTTTATTACAGACTCAAATTTTTATAAGAACTCATCCTGAGAAGAGAACATCATTCTTTGTGTGCTGACCAATTGCCGATTTTCTCCAATCCCCTTCATGCCTATTTTGCCTTTATGGTGACCCTGAAGGGAGACTCGCCCGGGTACAACGTACCGAAATGATCGTATTATTCAGCATTGTGTTCTCAATCTGTGTTCCCCGCGAATGAAATAAAGAGTTGCCCCTTTCTGCGGTTCGATACAGGCAGCCCTACCGAACGATCGGTAAATCGGGATAGTGTGTTGTATACCTGGGCGATAACATTTCACGTTTCATCGCCCAGCTTTGCTGGATCCCCTGCCCGGCAAACCATACTGTACCCCGGCCAGAATGATTAAGACGGTCAATGACCTGCATCAGCGCATGGCTATCGGGCCGGGGTGGGTATTCATCAAATAAATTGAGCTGCGCGACGCCCTGACTGAAAAAGTCGCTCAACATCACTCCCGCTTTCATATAGCGAAAACCCTCTTTCCAGATCGCCTGCAGCGCATGGGTGGCAACACGAACAATGTCGCGGGTATCGTTAGAGGGAACCGTCAGCCGCCCGCTGGATTGTGGGGCGTAGAACGTTTCATTTTGAGCATGCGGACTGGTGCGCATAAACACACTGACTGCACAGCAGAACTGCCTTTCTGCTCTCAGCTTTTCGGCCGCGCGTTCAGCATAAGCACACACCGCCTGATGCATATCACGGTACGCGGTAATGCGCTGGCCAAAGGAACGACTACAGATGATCTGCTGTTTGGAGGGGGCGAATTCATCAAATGCCAGGCAGGATTCACCACGAAGTTCACGGACGGTGCGCTCCAGCACCACGTTGAAGTGTTTACGCATAACCCATGTCGAGCTGTCGGCAAGTTGCAGCGCATTTTCGATGCCCATCAATCCCAGTTTTTTGCTGATACGCCGCCCTACTCCCCAGACTTCATGCACCGGCACCAGCGCGAGTAATTTACGCTGCCGATTCCGGGATGAGAGATCGACAACACCACCTGTCTGTTGCCAATTTTTGGCCGCAAAGTTGGCCAGTTTGGCGAGCGTTTTTGTGGGTGCAATACCGACACCCACCGTCAGCCCTGTATTTTTTAATACCCGTTCACGGATTTGGCGGCCAAACGTCTCAAGCGGCATACAGTTCGCGATACCGGACACATCAACAAACGCTTCATCAATGGAATAAAGTTCAACCGCGGGCACCATTTCTTCTAATGTCATCATCACGCGGTTGCTGAGGTCACCATACAGTGCGTAATTCGAACTAAAAACAGTCACCTGGTTGCGATGTAATTCGTCTTTAATTTTAAAGTAAGGTGCCGTCATGTTGATGCCCAGCGCCTTTGCCTCTACCGAGCGCGAAATGATGCATCCATCATTGTTTGACACAACAACAACGGGCTTTCCCCGAAGATCGGGCCGAAAAACCGTTTCGCAGGAGGCATAGAAGTTGTTTACATCAACAAGCGCGAACATATCTCTGTTTAACTCACAATAACACTGTATATATAAACAGTATTATCCTGTGGTATGAACAAATCAAGCACATCAAAAGATAGCGGAGCGATCATATTGAAATGTGAGGAAATTTAGCGGCTGCCAACATCGCTTAACGGCAATGCCACCTGGAGAGGCCAGAGTCAGACGCGGGTGCTAACGCATTTAATTAATGGCTGTGATAACAAAAAGCCAGTCGCGCTGACTGGCTTTGGGGCACTGTCTTAAATTATGCCAACCATCCCGTCGCGGCAAGGTAGTCCTTTGATTGCGAGTTCGTAAAATCAATCATTTTGCTCAGGATAATGACCGGGTCGGTGCCTTTTGCCTTCTCAGTATTGTAGATCTGCATCCGCTGTGCATCGATGTGCAAAGCGTTCTGGTAAAACTGACGCTTGTACTCATCGCCCACTTTTTCGCCCGTTGAGGCGAGTTTGATATCTTCCATCCTGTTGGTCTTGATCGACTCACTCAGGTCATAGCAGATATCGCTGCGGCTATACGCCATATCATGCGCAAGTCTCTCCGCATCCTGAGCATCTGCCCGTGCATAGCGTAAAATATCTTCCTGTACTGCCGTTCTCGATTGCGTCGCGGCATTGCTGCTGATAGACACTTGCGCCTTGTCTGCCGATGAAGCATTCACGGTTTCGGTCGCTTTTGTCATCAGACTTTTGAAATCCTGTTGCTGCTCCGTTTTCCTGCTAACGGTGTTCCATAGCGAGGCAGTACTTCCAATTCCTTGAATAGCCATTTTCTACTCCTTCAGTTAATAAGCTTCCTCATTCTAATGATAACGATGTCCCACTGATGCGATGAAAAACGTGTGGATTAACGTCCATTTATTGTTTGTAGTTATGACGAGTCTTTGCTGTTTCGGTGGTGACACGCATCAGAGAGAATAATGGCGGTGCATTAACCGGTATAGATCTGCCCGATATCTTCATGCTCAACACAGATATTCGCCTACCAGAATGCGGTTACTGAATGGAGCAGGATTTCGGGCCAGGATCACGCGTACGACGATAAACTGTCTCTCCCTGCCCCCTGGATGGGATATATTGTCACTATGACTCTTTATCTCAGGTGGTATTAGCAATGGCTTTGATCCCCAAAAACTATTCACGGCTGGAAAGCGGTTACCGCGAAAAAGCACTCAAAATCTACCCATGGGTCTGCGGGCGCTGCTCACGGGAGTTTGTTTATTCAAATCTACGTGAATTAACGGTTCACCATATCGATCACGACCATACCAATAATCCGGAAGATGGCAGTAACTGGGAGTTGTTGTGCCTGTATTGCCATGACCACGAACATGCGAAGTACACTGAAGCCGAACAGTACGGTACCACCGTTGTGGCGGGGGAAGATGCGCAAAAAGAGGTGGGGACAGCGACCTATAATCCCTTTGCCGATTTAAAATCGATGCTGAATAAGAAGAAATAGCGCCAGCAAATATTTCGCGTCGTTGTAACAGGTTCGGGTTTCCAGACAGCGGTAAATGGCCTTATCCCTTTAAACACCAGCGCTCTGATGACGGGTGACGCAACGGCGAGAAGCCGTATTCCGTTGTGCCAGAAGCTGTGCTCTCCCTCAACAGGAGAGCACTTTCAGGACAAGATGATTGTCAGAACGATTCCCAGTCAGCCCCATTGCCTGTCGATGCGACGGGTCGCAGATGACCTCTGTTTTTATACGCTGCTGAGTGATGTTTCTGTTTGTCGCTCTCTGAACCGAGCCTGAATACGGAAACGAGCTGCGCAAGCTGCTCGGCCTGTTGTTCAAGAGATGATGCCGCTGCCGATGACTCCTGAACCAGTGCCGCATTCTGCTGGGTGGTTGAATCCAGCTCGGTGACGGCTTTACCTATCTGATCGATACCCCTGCTCTGCTCTTCCGACGCCGAAGATATTTCATTCATGATGCCGCTCACATTCGTGACAGAGCTGACAATCTGTTCCATGGTGCTACCGGCCTTGTTAGCCATTTCTGAACCGGTTAACACACGTTGTACCGATTCTTTTATCAGTCCTTCAATCTCCTTGGCAGCATTTGCGCTGCGTTGAGCCAGCCCTCTGACTTCTCCGGCTACTACGGCAAACCCCCGCCCCTGTTCACCCGCTCGCGCAGCCTCAACCGCAGCGTTAAGCGCCAGAATATTGGTCTGGAAAGAGATGCCATTGATTACGCTGATGATTTCGGTAATTTTGTTTGAGCTTTCGGTAATGGTCTCCATGGTGCTGACGACATCCCAAACAATTTTCCCACCGGAACGGGCATGCTCAGCAGCCACTACCGCGAGCTGGCTGGCTTCACGCGCGTTATCCGCATTACGTTTAACGGTTGAGGTCAGCTGTTCCATGCTGGCAGCGGTTTCCACAACGGCAGCAGACTGCTCTTCAGTGCGGGACGCCAGGTCAGTGTTGCCAGCGGAAATGTCCGATGACGCATTTGCCACATGGATGACCGACTCTTTGATCTGGCTAATCATTTCACGAAGTTTATCGTTCATCACACCCATTGCGACCGTCAGGCGACCCAGTTCATCTTTTGACTGAGGCTCAATAACGGCGGTCAGATCGCCTTCAGCAATACGTTCTGCCAGCGTCAGATTATGTTTTATCTGGCGGGTCATCTGCCGTGTCAGCAGCCAGGCAACCAGTAATCCCGTCAGCACTGCGCAGACAGCAACCAGCCCCATGATCATCATGACGCGTTCAATAATAGCGATGTTTTTTTGCGTCTGGCCTGTCACCAGATTTGCCGTAACGGTATTGATTCTTTCCGCCACGCCAGTCAGTTCTGTTGCGGCTTTCTGTGACGCTTTCTGTGCATTCGTATAGGCGTCTACGTTCGCCTGCATTCTGTCAAAAAATGACTGCGCCATCGCTTTGTCTTCGGCTGCCAGGTTAAGTTTTTCTGAACGGAGCGACTTAAGCGCATCACCCAGTACGGTCGCAAAGGCATCGTACCCTCGCTTGCCATCGGACGACTGGATTTCATACACCGCTACCCAGAGTGCATTAAGGCGATTGAGCAATGCGAATTCATCTTTTGAGATGCTCTCTTGCTGCACAAAGCGGGAACTGAATGTATCAAGCAGGTTTTTCAACTCCGGTGATGTCAACGCCAGGGATTTCTCAACAGTCACTTTTTCGAGTTTAATGAAACCATCACGCGTGCTGGCATAAACAGGAATAGCGCTGCGCAACTCATCAAACAACACCCGCGCATCACTGTCCCAGGTAAAGGTCTGGCCGCTCTCCGCTTTTTGATCCATTTTTTCAATGGCGACTCTATTGGCCTGAAGTGCGCTTTCATCGTGGTTTATTTGGTATGTCAGGCGATTACGTCGTGCCGTGTTGAGCTCATCACTGATTTCGCTGATTAATTTTCCCTTTAATGCATGATCGCGGATCGTGTCCGACTGTTGAATACTGATAAGCGAAGATAACACGATGATAATAATTAATATTGCGAACCCGCCAAACAACTTGGCAGCAACAGGTAGGTTTTTAATAGAGGGTAAAAGCTGTGCCATAAAGGTATCCTCAGTAACATTTCTTTATTTTCGAAAATCAGTTTCATTTTCAATGCATAGCTAACCACAGATACCTGCTTTTATTTTTGGCAACATAGGGACAGCTATCATATTACTTATCGTCAATCATCAGGCATTCCTTAATGTAAATATGAAAAAATTCGATCTGCACAATTATTTCATATATCGCATAGTGAAAATTACATTCCTGCCGTGAGCAAGCCTGCATATTTATTAATGCTTATCGTGGTAATAATATGCTGATAAACAAATAGCCGAATGACAATACACACCTGAAGGCGTATCTGCGTGCCAGTATGCACGGGACAAAGGAGAGAAGTGTCATGGTGTGCCCCCTGAAGTCTGCTGCGCGTTCTGAGGGCAAAACGTCTTCCGGTATTTTCGCGGGGGCAGTTGATATTTTTTGTGAAAAGCTCTGGTCAGTGATTGCTGGGAATCGAAACCGAATTTCATCGCGAGATTTATTAAAGGTTCATTGGATGTGATAAGTTCATCAGCAATCAATTGAAGTTTCCGGTCTCTGATGTACTGCCCCAGTTTCTGGCCCGTTTCGGCAAAAAATAGTCTTTGTAAGTGCCATTTTGAATACCCTGACTTGATGGCAACCGTATCAATTTTCATGGGTGACTCAATATTATCATTTATCCACATAAGCAAGCTATTTATAAACTCTTTTTTGTTTTTCATAGCGTTAATCTCAATATCGTGCTGAGGAGTACGTGAGTGATCAGCGTTAATTCAGGTCACGCTTTCGATATATTTTCAGCAAGGGTGGAATTTACTCTTATGGCGTGACGGACACCGTCGCCGATAATCCTGCTACCAGCTCAACCCCCGCAGGTAAGGTATCAATGTGAATACGTACCGGGATGCGTTGCGCAAGTCGCACCCAATTAAATGTCGGTTCAACCTCGGGTAAACCAAGCCCGCCCGTCTCGTCATTATTGTCACCGATCCCATGCCCGATACTCTCAACATGCCCCGTCAGTACGGGCTCAAATCCCATCAGCGCAATGTGGGCGCTATTTCCCACACGGATATGACGCAGTTTTGTCTCTTCAAAATACCCCACCACCCAGAAACTGTGGGCATCAACGATGGCGACTTTTGTCACCCCGGCGGTGGCATAGTCCCCCGGGCGGAGTCTGAGATGGGTGATATAACCTGCTACCGGCGCCCGCACGATGGCATGGGATAAATTAAGTTGCGCCAGCTCCAGCGCAGCCAGCGCACCATGATAATTTGCCGTTGCGATGTTTGCGGCGCTGTCTGTTTGCTGTAAATCCTCGCCGGAAATCACCCCTTTGATCCGGGTACGTCTTGTTGCCGCATCCTGACGCATGACCATCTCATGACGTTTCGCATCAACATCAGCCTGTGCACTCGCCACCGCCAGCTTCAGCCAGTGTGGATCGATTGAATAGAGCACATCGCCTCGGTTAACCCATTGGTTATCGCTGACTGCCACATTGATGACCGGCCCGGAAACATCTGGCGCAATTTGCACCACATCAGCACGAACCCGGCCATCGCGGGTCCAGGGTGTCTGCGCATAATGTTTCCACAGCATAAAAGCCAGAAGAGTTGCCACCACGACCGCACTTAATGTCAGCGCATAACGGCTCAATAGAGATAGAAAAGATTTCATGCTAATAACCCCAACGCATTCAGGCCCTGCAAGAGCAGAAAAAAAGTAACGATACAGACAGATAGCCCCATCAGCGGGCGACAAGGTAAACAGCGGTAGAGCCGGCTGAAAGAGAAAAGAGGCACGAATAACAGGATGCAGACCAGGGTCACAAGCGCGATGACCAGCAGCCCCGGGAAGTAGACACCCCCGATGTTAATGTCATTAATCATGGGCTTGCCCCCTCTCCTGCTCTCCCAATGCGCAATGCAGATCAACCAGCCTGTCAACACTCTGGCGCGATTGCTCATGGGGTGTAGACAAAGAGGTATCAATCAGTGAAACGATACGCAGGCGCAAAGCGCAGTAGTCTGTCGTCCGGGTAAGCAAATGAAGCACCTCGTTAATCTCCCTGGCCATTTCACTCCCCGCCGGTAGAGCGCAGCGGCGTAAGTGCATGACAGAGAGGCCAATACGCAGAGCGTGCAACAGGTGATTAAGCACCTCTTCTGCTGATTGCTGGCTGCGTGACAGACGTGGCAGTAATAACGCAGTCCGGTCTATCATCAAATTGGTCCAGTGTGCTTCGTCTGGTGTAAATACGCCTTTCACACTGCGCCGGATATCGCGCCGACAAATATCCAGCAGGCGATTGATGGCCGCGTCTGCCTGCACCGTTTGCAGTAAACGCATACTGACCACCGCAAAGCCGGTTGCGGAAAAGAGCGCGATGGCGGTATTGACAGCCGCCGCGAAGTCGCCGCTGTAATGGGGACCTAACTCACACAGCACAGGCAAGGTCAGCGTGATCCCCATGGCCATAAAGGTGGTGGGTGGCCGCGCCTGGAGCGATCCGGCCAGCAAATATGCCGGTGCCAGTACTGCAACCAGTACAGGGAAATCGCTAACTTGTGGAAGAAAAACAAAGCTGTAGAGCAGGCTGATGGCCACGCCCCAGACGGAACCTATAATGTATTTCACAATATGCGGGGCCGGCGTGTCGAAGCTGCCAAACAGTGTGCAGCAGACCCCAAGGATAGAAACGGCTGTGCCGCCGTCAGGCCAGGCCGAGTAAATCCAGACCAGACAACCGCTCAGAATGATGGCAAAAGCGCCCAGCGCAGCGCGTGCCGCAGTAAAGCTATCACGATGAAAAACATACCCTGTTGCTCCTTTACCTTCCGTCTGCACCGACATGGGTTTCGCATGATGGATGGCATCAGAAAGGCGATCACATTGCTGCAGAAGAGTCACAGCTTCCGTAAGATAACGGACAACGCTCACCTGCAACACCGCTTCTCGCGTCACGGCACAGGTCCCATGCCGTTCGGCTAACTGCTCACTTCGTTGTTTTAGCTCGCCAGCCATGATTTTTCGCTCCCCCTCATCGTCACAGCGAAGCCAGTGTTGAACATCGCTTAATAGGATCTGCACGTCGGTGGGCAGCGCCTTTGTCATCTGTAAGCGATCGCGTAATTCACAACTCACAATTAACAACCGCGCTAACCTGTCATGAATGGCTTTTCTGGCCTGCCGGACCGGAACAGCGAGGGCAAAATCATAGGGAATGTGGTGGCTTATGCCTTGCAAGGACTGCAAGGCCAGTGCCAGGCGCAGGCTCCCTGCATTCTCATCGGATTGACCGGCCAGTGCGCCGGCAAGTATCTGCCGTGCTGAGCGAAGCGTCTCCGATAACGTGCTGTTGAACAGCCCGGACAGCCGTTTTGGTAACACATACCGGTGAATAAGCGCGGCACAGAAGATACCAATAACGATCTCCTGCACACGGGTGATGGCAGTATCAAATATTGCGCCGGGCTCCAGGACAGCAGGAAAACCAATCAGACTCGCGGTGTAACCTGCTAAAACAAAGGCATAAGCGCGGGGGGTGCGTTCCAGCAGCGACAAGTAAAGGCAGAAAGTGATCCAGCCGCTCAGCATCACACTGCAAAAGATCGGCATCGTCACAAAAGTGGGCACCAGTAAAACGGTGGCCCCGGCGCCGATTATCGTTCCGGCCAGACGATAAAGGCTTCTGCTCAGTGAAGCGCCAACCGAGGTTTGCGAAACGATATAGACGGTAATGATTGCCCAGGATGGCTTTTCAAGGCCTATCGATAAGGCGATGTAATAGGCCAGCATCGCTGCGGCAAAGCTCTTGATGGAGTACAGCAAGGCATTTGCATCGTTCAGCAGAACGGATGAGGTCAGTGCCTGGCCCACTCGACGAAACGCGTCGCCGGTAGCCCGCAAAGAACGAGAGTGAATAACATTGATTTTGTTCATGCCGGGGATTATTACCGGCTTGCGTCCGCCATTAAATACTCTATTCTGTCAAAAAATACCTAAATGTTGCCAATCACATGACATCCACATTCGCGACGACGTTGTTTGATCCTGACTCCACCTCGTGCCCGGCGGTTGCGCGCCATCTTGACTTCGTTGATTACGAAGCAGAAGTGCCGGTTCATACCCACCGCAAGGGGCAGTTGATCATTGCGCTGTATGGTGCCGTTATCTGTCGCGCGGAAAACGATATATGGATAGTGCCACCTCACTGCGCCGTTTGGATCCCCGGCGGCATCCCTCATAGCGCTAAGGCGACCTGGAACGCGCATCTCAATTATTTATTCATTGAACCCGGCGCCGCAGCACTCCCGGAAAAATGTTGCACACTGGCCATTTCTCCGCTGATTAACGCGTTAGTTGACCGTTTAACTCACGAGCGAGTGGATTACCCACCAGAGAGCCATGCTGCACGGCTCACCCGGGTGACGCTCGACGAATTGGCCACGATGCCACAGCAGAAATTGAGTTTGCCTGTCTCCGGGAATCCTAAAATACGCACCATGGCCGATGCACTGGTCGGTCATCCGGCGGATCGCAGTACGTTTAAAGAATGGGCGAAACGGCTGGCGCTCAGTGAACGCTCTCTGGCGCGATTGATGCTGCGCGAGACGGGGCTGACCTTTGGACGATGGCGCCAGCAACTTCATTTGATCATTGCGCTTCAGGAGTTAGCCAGCGGCGTAACGGTACAAAACGTGGCGGCTAAACTGGGGTATGAGTCCGTTAATGCGTTCATTACCATGTTCAGGAAAACGATGGGCAGTACGCCCGCGCACTATTTTTCCGAACGGAAAACAGGCGCACGCCAGGGGGATACGCCATGATCTTTTCTGGCGCGGCGCGGGCAGCAAAAATGCGCCCGGACGCCGCGTTGAGTAAAACACAGGCGGCGACTATTTATGGGCGAGTTATCGCCAGCCGGGAGCGGGCGTGCATCAACAACCGCGAACGGGTCTGTTTGCTTTTAAAGTAAAGGTGACCACGCCGAAGAGTTGCAGCTCTTCCTCAGACTGGAAAGTGATAGGGGCATAATTGGCGTTATGCGGCATGAGCTGGAGCGATGGCCGGGTCCGTAACTCTTTTACCGTAAATTCACCCGCGACGGCTGCCACAACGATGTCGCCATGCACGGGAGTCAACGATCGATCGACAACCAACAAATCACCATCGCTGATCCCTGCACCAATCATCGAATCACCACTGACGCGAACAAAGTAAGTAGCACTGGGATGTTTAACGACCAGTTTGTTCAGATCCAGGCTCTGTTCAACATAGTCTTGCGCCGGGCTGGGGAAACCGCACGGAACGCGTTCTAAAAATAAAGGGACGTCAATACGCTTTTCTTGTTTATAGGCATAAAGGATGGTCATGATTACCCACCTCATAATACTGTGTTTACATACAGTATTATGGAAGGAATGACGGGGTCAAGTCACATGTAACAGCGCAGCGTGAAGTGACTGAAGTCGCAAGGAATTTAACGTGTCCTGTTTCGTGGGAAGGCAGGTGATGTCCAACGGCAGTCGGACACCTGTACCTTATCAGCCCATATCTGGCGGGATAAGGCCATTTGCCTTCCTGCAGAAACGATGATGAAGGCGGATCATCGGGCAGGCCGTAAGCAGTGCATAACAGGATCCAATATTGTCATCCTACAGTCTCGTTTATTTAAAAACAGCCCACGCTCACCTCATGGATATTATTACAGTAACAGCATCAGAATATGTCGTATCAACCCTGCGAAGAAAATGAGAAATATTATTATGGCATCCGCGCGTAGCCTGGATATTGTCTTCAGGCAAGATCCGCATTATCAAAAATCTGTAGTCAGTGTGCGGATTTTTCAGGCGGGAAGTAGCACAAGTTAATTTATTTTACGAGCTTTTCTGTCATAAAATATCAGGCCATTGATGCGCTGCAAAATACGCTGGATAAGAAAAGCCACACCGTAACGCGTACGCCGGTTAGCGCCAGGCCAGACGATGAAGCGCTCCCTGCACTCCCGTCCGGCACAACCGGCTGAAGGCCCGGTCTGGCTGTGGCATCAACGACCCCGTTTAGCGTGACGCTCCCAGGTATCGCGTTTTGCCTGTTCAGACTTACGTAACGCCACATAACACGCGCCACTGCCGCCATGGTGCGGCAACGCCGTACAGAATGCCTGCACGTCGTCAAACTCCGTCAGCCAGCGCGCAACGTAGCTGCGCACAATATTCGGGTGCGAATTATTTTCACGACCTTTCCCATGGATAATCAACACATTACGCAAGCCATCTTGCCGCGCCTGATGCATAAAGCGAAACAGCATCTGGCGGCACTGCTCAACGGGCTGCCGCAGCAGGTTGAGGCTTGCCTGCTGACTATATTTACCCAAACGCAGCTTATCCACCACGCCGGTTTGCAGGCCTTCACGCCTGAATTCCAGCGGCGCTGACAGGGGAATGATGTCGAGGAACCCGGTGGTTAAAAAGTTGTCCAGTTGCAGCGTATCGACACGCTGCGGCGCACGTGCATTGCGGCTCGGTTGCCAGTGAATATCGGCGCAGCGCTTCAGGGGCTGGACATCCTCCATGGCGTCAAGAAACAGCGATTTGTCGTCAGGGTTCATGAGCGGTCCTCCGATGGCTTCAGAACAGGTACTATAACGAGCGTGGCGTACGCTCACAATGCCCGGAGAGGATTTATGGCGCATGGGCCCGTGCTTATAAATAGACGCTGTTTGCGGCAGCGCCAAAGACATTAATAACTGTAATGTTATTAGCGTTCCTTAACTTATATCGCGTGTTGGGGTTATATCGATTTTAGTTAAATTAACGTGAAATTAATCACCAATTAATAGTGGAAAGATAATGAAGGGCAGCTATAACTATATTTAAGATGCAGGGATGAACTTGCATAAAATAACGAAAGGAAGCGCTGCTGTGTGTACTGTAGAGCCTGACGGATGTCGGCAGGCTCTATTTTTTTTATTATTTCAGGAATAATAAAATATATCATCTATAATTCAATGCAAATCGATTTGTTATTATCCACGCTTAATATTAGCCATCTATAAATAGACGCCCTTTCGGGGTATGGTTAGCCCGAGCCGGGCATGGTAGATTGACGCCCGTTTGCCATAGTTCAAGGATGCCTGATGCTCACACTACTCGAAGATAAAATCGCCACTCCGCTGGGCCCACTGTGGGTAATCTGCGATGAAGCCTTTCATTTACGTGCTGTCGAGTGGGAAGAACACAGCGATCGCATGGTGGAGTTGTTGAATATTCATTATCGACGCGATGGCTATCAGCGTATCGCAGCCAATAATCCGGGCGGGTTAAGCCGGAAACTGCAGGATTATTTCGACGGCGATCTGTCGATCATCGACACGCTCCCCACCGCAACGGCCGGTACGCCTTTTCAGCGTGACGTCTGGCAGGCGCTGCGTACAATCCCCTGCGGTCAGGTGATACATTACGGCCAACTGGCGGAAACGCTGGGGCGCGCAGGTGCGGCGCGTGCGGTAGGCGCGGCGAATGGCGCAAACCCGGTCAGCATCGTAGTACCCTGCCACCGTGTGATTGGTCGGAACGGCACGTTGACCGGTTATGCGGGCGGTGTGCAGCGCAAAGAGTGGTTGCTCCGGCATGAAGGCTATCTGCTATTGTAAGAAAAGACGCATATTTAGTGCCCTTTTCCCCGAATGTTGTGGTAAAAACCTTGGCGAAGTGATGAAATATCAAGGAGATGATATCCGGTCATCTCTTCTCATTTCTCTCCCCCGTTTCAATAATCGTGAATTGACGTTTTGCCAGGCTTACGTGCTCAATAAAAAGATGTTAAAATTGACCAATATCAATTACGGCGTTGAGCAGACCTATGATCCCGGAAAAGCGAATTATACGACGCATACAGTCTGGCGGATGTGCAATACATTGTCAGGATTGCAGCATTAGCCAGCTTTGCATCCCGTTTACCCTCAATGAACACGAGCTGGATCAGCTCGATAACATCATTGAGCGCAAGAAGCCCATCCAGAAAGGTCAGACGCTGTTTAAAGCAGGGGATGAACTGAAATCACTGTACGCTATCCGCTCCGGTACGATTAAAAGCTATACCATTACCGAGCAGGGTGACGAACAGATCACCGGTTTCCATCTGGCGGGCGATCTGGTCGGTTTTGATGCGATTGGCACTGGCCATCACCCCAGCTTCGCGCAAGCACTGGAAACATCCATGGTTTGCGAAATCCCCTTTGAAACGCTCGACGATCTGTCCGGCAAGATGCCCAACCTGCGTCAGCAGATGATGCGTCTGATGAGCGGCGAAATCAAAGGCGACCAGGATATGATCCTGTTGTTGTCGAAAAAGAATGCGGAAGAGCGTCTGGCAGCGTTTATTTATAACCTGTCCCGCCGTTTCGCTCAGCGTGGTTTCTCGCCGCGCGAGTTCCGTTTGACCATGACCCGCGGTGACATTGGTAACTATCTGGGTCTGACCGTTGAGACCATCAGTCGTCTGCTGGGCCGCTTCCAGAAGAGCGGCATGCTCGCGGTAAAAGGCAAATATATTACGATCGAAAACAGCGATATACTGGCTCAACTGGCCGGTCATTCCCGTAACGTTGCCTGAGTTTTACCCCCTCTCTTTTAGACCTTCGCCAGCGCATTAAATTTTTCTGATTTATTGATCTGGCTGAAGGTTTTCCCTGTTTCATTCAGCGCTAATGGGTTATCTTTTATTTACAGACTGTGGTGACAGATGTAAGGAGACCCTGTATGGCTAAATATCAGAATATGTTGGTCGCCATCGATCCTAATCAGGACGATCAGCCAGCATTACGACGTGCTGTGTATTTGCATCAACGGATTGGTGGCAGAATCAAAGCATTTTTGCCCATCTATGACTTCTCTTACGAGATGACCACCCTTCTGTCCCCTGATGAGCGTACAGCAATGCGCCAGGGCGTGATCAGCCAGCGTACCGCCTGGATCCGCGAGCAGGCGAAATATTACATTGATGCTGGTGTGCCGATTGAGATTAAAGTGGTCTGGCATAACCGTCCTTTCGAAGCCATCATTCAGGAAGTGCTGGCAGGCGGTCACGATCTGTTGCTGAAAATGACCCACCAGCACGACAAACTGGAGTCGGTGATTTTCACCCCGACCGACTGGCATCTGCTGCGTAAATGCCCTTGCCCGGTGTGGATGGTTAAAGATCAGCCATGGCCGGAAGGCGGTAAAGCCGTTGTCGCCGTCAATCTGGCCAGCGAAGAGCTTTACCACAACTCACTTAATGAAAAACTGGTTAAAGAGACGCTGCAACTGGCCGAACAGGTTAACCATACCGAGGTGCATCTGGTGGGTGCCTATCCGGTTACGCCAATCAATATTGCTATCGAATTACCGGAATTCGATCCCAGCGTCTATAACGACGCGATCCGCGGTCAACACCTGCTGGCGATGAAAGCGTTGCGGCAGAAATTTGGCATCGATGAAAAACTGACACACGTTGAGAAAGGCTTACCGGAAGAGGTGATCCCGGACCTGGCCGAACACCTGCAAGCCGGTATTGTGGTACTCGGTACCGTCGGGCGCACCGGGATTTCTGCAGCTTTTCTGGGGAATACCGCTGAGCAGGTTATCGATCATCTGCGCTGCGACTTACTGGTGATCAAGCCGGATGAATATCAATCGCCGGTAGAACTTGATGACGATGAAGATGACTAACGCATGAAGCCAGAAACCCGCGAAAGCGGGTTTCTTTTTATGCCCTTGTGTTTGCCGGAGCCCATTCACCTTCGACGGCCAGCCCGCCCCTGAGCTGAACATTCGGCAACGCCAGCTCTATTCCCTGCTCCGCCAGCTTCTCCATAATGCGTATATTGATCTCCTGCTGAATATCCATGTATTTGTTGTAATCAGCGGTACTGACAATATGCACCACTTCAACGTTGAGCCTGTCGGAGCCGAAACCCTGGAAATGCGCCCGGTCAAAACGTGTTTCCCCCACCTCGGTGATGATGGTGCGGATCAACTCTCCGACCTTACGCAGCTTATCTGGCGGCGTCGTTAACGCCAGCCCAAATGTAAAGACGATACGGCGCGTTTGCATGCGTTTGTAGTTATGCAAGGTTTGTTGCAACAGGATGGCATTCCCACAGACAATCTGCTCGCCGCTCAGGCTGCGAATACGCGTGGTTTTAAGCCCAATGTGTTCGATAGTTCCGGCGACATCATTGAAGACCACAAAATCGCCTATTTCGAAGGGCTTATCGAAACCGATAGAGAGTGACGCGAACACATCGCTAAGGATGGTTTGCACCGCCAGCGCAATGGCGATACCGCCCACGCCCAGACTGGCGACCAGGGCGGTAATATTGACACCGACGTTGGCCAGAATCGACAGCAGCATGATCGTCCAGAGCATCATGCGCAACAGCAGGCCCGCAATTACCATGGTCACTGGATTACGGCTCGCACCGGGGGTGTACATCAGATGACGCATCCATGAAACAACACCTTGATCAAACCAAAGTGCCATCTGGATCGCCAGTACCAGGAACCAGGCATGCCCGAGGGTACTGAACAGGCGGTCAGGAAGCTCGACAAAACGTAAACTGAACAGCAGAGCCGCAATAAAAAGCAGGAACCGGCTGGTTCGGCCGATCATGTCCACCAGGACATGCTGCATTTTTCCAACACCGTTCTGCCTCTGCCCCCAGTTTTGGGCACCTTTAAGTAAGACAGCCAATAAGCGTTTAAACAACCAGTAAATGAGACAGGTCACCACAACTACCGTGGCAAGACCGAACCAGAATGATGGCTGCATCAGCATCGATATAAAGTCAAAGCGTGACAGAAACGCCATTCTCCCTCCGCATAAAAAACATAAAGATAAAAGTATAGACGTTACTTTTTAGCGGATAGCGGGCAAAAAAATACCGCTCCGAAGAGCGGTATTGCGCATTTCACAACGCGAAATTATAGCGCTTTAAGGATTGCATCAACGCTGGCTTTGGCATCGCCAAACAGCATCTGGGTGTTCTCTTTAAAGAACAGCGGGTTTTGCACGCCCGCGTAGCCGGTGTTCATTGAGCGTTTGAAAACGATGACATTCTGCGCTTTCCACACTTCCAGAACCGGCATTCCGGCGATTGGACTTTTCGGATCGTCCTGTGCGGCCGGGTTAACCGTATCGTTCGCGCCAATCACCAGAACGGTGTCGGTCTCTGCGAAGTCATCGTTGATCTCGTCCATTTCCAGTACGATGTCGTACGGCACTTTCGCTTCCGCTAACAGTACGTTCATATGGCCCGGCAGACGCCCGGCGACCGGGTGAATACCGAAGCGCACTTTCACGCCGCGCGCACGCAGTTTTTCAGTAATTTCCGCCACCGGATACTGCGCCTGCGCCACTGCCATGCCATAGCCCGGGGTGATTATCACAGAGTGTGAGTTTTTCAGCATTTCCGCCGTTTCTTCCGCACTGATTTCGCGGTGCTCGCCGACTTCCTCATCGCTGCCGGAAGACGAACCGTCCGTACCGAAACCACCGGCAATCACGCTGATAAAGGAGCGGTTCATCGCCTTACACATAATGTAGGAGAGGATCGCCCCTGAGGAACCCACCAGCGCACCGGTAACGATCAACAGGTCGTTGCTGAGCATAAAGCCCGCTGCCGCCGCTGCCCAACCGGAGTAGGAGTTCAGCATCGACACAACCACCGGCATATCCGCACCGCCAATAGATGCCACCAGATGCCAGCCGAACACCAGTGCAATAATGGTCATCAGCAGCAGCGCCAACACCTGTACGCCAACGCTTTCAGTACGGACAAAAGCCACCAACAGTACAAAAGAGACCACCAGCGCCGCCAGGTTCAGTTTGTGGCGGTGCGGCAACATTAACGGTTTGGACGAAATCTTGCCACGCAGTTTACCGAACGCAACGATGGAGCCGGTGAACGTCACCGCACCAATAAAGATGCCGAGGAACACTTCCGTCAGGTGAATATTCACCATGACCGGTGCCAGACCCGGCTCATGATCGAGATAGCTGTTGAAACCCACCAGCACAGCAGCCAGACCCACGAAGCTGTGCAACACAGCCACCAGCTCCGGCATTTCAGTCATTTCGACTTTCTTCGCCAGACGAATACCGATCGCCCCGCCGATAACCATCGCCACCAGGATCCAGGCGACATTGCCGGTATCCGGGCCAAAAATAGTGGCCACCAGCGCAATCGCCATACCGGCGACGCCAAAGTTATTACCCTGCTGGGAGGTTTCATGCTTGGAAAGCCCCGCCAGACTGAAAATAAACAGGATCGCGGCAACAATGTATGCAGCTGTAACTAATCCTCCAGACATGTGTTACCCCTTAGTTCTTCCGGAACATTTTCAGCATGCGCTGAGTGACGGTGAAACCACCAAAAATATTAATGCTGGCGATCAGTACCGCAATAAAGCTTAAGAAGCTGACCCAGCCGCCATGGCCAATCTGCAACAACGCGCCCACCACAATAATGCCGGAGATAGCATTCGTGACCGACATCAGCGGCGTATGCAATGCATGGGAGACATTCCAGACCACGTAATAACCGACGACGCAGGAAAGCGCGAAGACGGTGAAATGACCGAGGAACTCTTTCGGCGCAACGTCCGCCAGCCAGCCAAACAGAACAATCGCCAGCGCCATCAGCGCATATTTGCGCCACGGAGAGGTGGGTTTGACCTCTTCTTTTGGCTCTGCTGCTGCTTTTGGTGCAGCTTGCGGTTGAGCAGAAACCTGAATCGGCGGCGCCGGCCAGGTCACTTCGCCATCACGCACAACGGTCACACCGCGCACCACGACATCGTCAAAGTCGACAACCACATTGCCGTCTTTTTCCGCACACAGCAGTTTCAGCAGGTTAACGAGGTTGGTACCATAAAGTTGGGAAGACTGCGTCGGCAAGCGACCCGGCAGATCGGTATAACCAATGATTTTAACGCCATTCGCAGTGGTGCTGATTTCATTCGGTACAGTGTATTCGCAGTTACCGCCATTTTGCGCAGCCAGATCGACAATCACGCTGCCCGGTTTCATGGAATCCACCATCTCACAGGTGATCAGCTTCGGTGCCGGTTTTCCCGGGATCAGCGCAGTCGTGACGATAATATCGACATCTTTCGCCTGTGCGGCGAAGAGTTCCATTTCCGCTTTAATAAAGGCTTCGGACATCACTTTTGCATAGCCGTCGCCGCTGCCCGCTTCTTCCTCAAAATCCAGCTCAAGGAATTCCGCGCCCATACTCTGCACCTGCTCTTTCACTTCCGGGCGGGTATCAAAAGCACGCACAATCGCGCCAAGGCTGTTGGCTGCGCCAATCGCGGCAAGCCCTGCCACGCCCGCGCCAATCACCATCACTTTTGCAGGCGGCACTTTACCAGCTGCGGTAATTTGACCGGTGAAGAAACGACCGAACTCATGCGCGGCTTCAACGATGGCACGGTAACCCGCAATGTTGGCCATCGAACTGAGCGCATCCAGCGCTTGCGCACGGGAGATACGCGGTACGGAGTCCATTGCCATCACGGTCACGTTACGCGCGGCCAGCTTCTCCATCAGCGCCGGATTCTGCGCAGGCCAGATAAAGCTTATCAGCGTTGTGCCGGGGTTAAGCAGTGCAATCTCTTCATCGTCAGGCGCGTTAACTTTAAGGATAACGTCCGAATGCCAGACATTGCTGCCATCGACAATCGTCGCCCCGGACTGGGTGAACGCATCGTCATCGAAACTTGCCAGTTTGCCAGCGCCGCTTTCAATCGCGACAGTGAAACCCAATTTCAGCAATTGCTCGACCGTTTTCGGCGTCGCGGCAACGCGGGTTTCATTGGCCAACCGTTCTTTAGGTACACCAATACGCATAGTTTTCCCTTCCATCGGTTTTAGATGATGGTTTGTCAGTCGTCACCGGAACAACCGGCATCTGTTGAACAGCATTACGGAGTGTGTCCCGGAAAATAAAACAGTAACAAACTTTCTATAACCTACTGAAAATAACGCTTGTGATCCACCGCCGGAAAACAGAATTTGTGCTTTTATCAGTGAAAACCAGCCATCAGCCGGGGCTGGTAAGGTTATTTGCCTTTAATTCGTTATAACAGGCCGATATTCCGCTCAAGCGAAGCGGCAAAACACGATTAATCTCCAGTGCGGAATCGTCTTTTAACAATACATTAACTTAAAAAAGTCATAATCTTTATCTGTTTTGCTGGTCAAGCGGCTGTTTTTTCAACATATCACTTAAGGTTATCGTTATTAACCCACCCCATAGCACAGTCAGTGAAAAATGACGCAGACAGTGGCTCTGATTAAATGCAATAATCGTCGACGTTTTCTCAACAACAACACCAGTTTATGGTTTGCGCAAGGCGAAGGACTATTTTTATGAAGCTCAAGTACACCCTCCTGGCGTCAGCACTCCTCTCTGCGACTGCTTTGTCAGCCAACGCAGCGACAGAGTTAACACCGGAGCAAGCAGCGGCGGTGAAACCTTATGATCGTGTCGTGATAATCGGCCGCTTTAACTCTATCGGCGATGTTGTTAAAGCCGTTTCCGACCGTGCGGACAAAGATGGTGCCGCCTCTTTCTATGTTGTTGACTCTGCCGATTACGGCAACAGTGGCAACCAACGCGTTACCGCCGATTTATACAAAGCTGATGCAGCAAAAGCTGAAAACCCTGCATTTCGCGTGATTAACGGCGTAGTGGAATTACCGAAAGACAAAGCCGTAGAACTTGAGCCATACGATACGGTGACCGTACAGGGCTTCTACCGTACCCAGCCGGAAGTGAATGATGCCATTACGAAGGCCGCCAAAGAGAAAGGCGCCGCCTCTTTTTATATCGTTCGCCAGGTCGACACCAACCAGGGTGGTAATCAGATGATCACCGCTTTTATCTATAAAGCGGATGCGAAAAAACGCGTCATCCAAAGCGCTGATGCGATTCCACGTGACTCCGACGCGGGCCGCGCTGCGCTGGCAAAAGGTGGTGAAGAAGCGAAGAAAGTGGAAATCCCGGGTGTTGCCAGCGATGCCACGCCTGGTTTGGGCGTCGGCCGTTTCTTCGAAACGCAATCCACTTCCGGTGGTCGTTACACTGTCACGCTTCCTGACGGTACAAAAATTGAAGAGCTGAATAAAATTACCGCTGCACAGATGGTGCCATTTGATAGCATCAAGTTCACTGGTAACTACGGCAATATGTCGGAAGTCTCTTACCAGGTCGCCAAACGTGCGGCACAAAAAGGTGCCAAGTACTATCACATTACCCGTGAGTGGTCCGAGCGTGGCAACAACATGACCATCAGTGCGGATCTCTACAAATAACCAGCACTGATGAATCAGGCGGCTTCGGCCGCCTTTTTTTGATCTTTTTCCTCTCTTTTTCACAAAATTGTCGCCGTCCTCATTGCATGCCTTTGCGACTCTCCGTAAAATCCCGCGCCTTAGTGATATCCACCATATTTATGCGCCCCGGCAAAATAATTATTCTGGATGAGTGGCTTTTTTGACAGGATAACAATGGAAAAGAAACTTGGCCTTAGCGCTTTGACTGCTCTCGTTTTAAGCTCAATGCTCGGCGCTGGCGTCTTCAGCCTTCCACAGAATATGGCGGAGGTCGCCAGTCCTGCGGCTTTACTGATCGGCTGGGCCATTACCGGCGCAGGGATTTTACTTCTGGCTTTCGCCATGCTGATCCTGACCCGTATTCGACCGGACCTCGACGGTGGGATTTTTACCTATGCTCGTGCAGGCTTCGGTGAGCTGGTTGGCTTCTGTTCCGCATGGGGGTACTGGCTGTGCGCGGTGATAGCCAACGTTTCCTACCTGGTGATCGTTTTCTCTGCGCTCAGTTTCTTTACCGATACACCGCAACTACGTCTGTTTGGCGATGGCAATACCTGGCAGTCTATTGTGGGTGCATCGGCGCTGCTGTGGATTGTCCATGCTCTGGTGCTACGCGGTGTGCAGACTGCGGCAAGTATCAACCTGGTGGCAACGCTGGCGAAGTTAGTCCCGTTGGGCTTGTTTGTGGTACTGGCGGCAGTGGCGTTTAATGTCGACACATTCAAATTTGACTTTAGCGGCGTTGCGCTCGGCGTGCCGGTCTGGGAACAGGTTAAAAACACCATGCTGATCACCCTGTGGGTGTTTATCGGTGTGGAAGGTGCCGTGGTGGTTTCTGCTCGCGCGCGTAACAAACGGGATGTCGGCCGCGCCACGCTGCTGGCGGTACTGGCGGCGCTGGGTGTCTACCTGCTGGTGACACTGCTGTCGCTCGGGGTGGTGCCGCGAGCCGAACTGGCGGGAATTCGTAACCCGTCAATGGCCGGATTGATGGTCAGACTGATCGGTAGCTGGGGTGAGGTGATTATCGCCGCCGGGCTGATCGTGTCGGTGTGCGGCGCTTACTTGAGCTGGACAATTATGGCAGCGGAAGTCCCGTTGCTGGCAGCGACACATAAAGCGTTCCCGCGTATTTTCGCCCATCAAAATAAAAATAATGCCCCTGCCGCATCGCTGTGGCTGACCAACATCAGCGTACAGGTCTCACTGGTGCTGATCTGGCTGACGGGGTCTGATTACAATACGCTGCTGACGATCGCGTCTGAGATGATCCTCGTGCCCTATTTCCTGGTGGGTGCCTATTTGCTGAAAATCGCCAGCCGTCCGCTGCATCAGGCCGTTGCAATCGGTGCATGTCTGTATGGATTATGGCTGCTGTACGCCTCCGGGCCCATGCACTTATTATTGTCAGTGGTACTGTATGCGCCAGGTTTACTGGTCTTTATGTATGCCCGCCGCACCCATGAAATGACCGAGTTGCTCAAGCGCCGGGAAAAAGCGCTGATTGGTCTGTTGCTGATCGCGGCGGTTCCCGCAACATGGCTGCTGGTGAAATAACTTAGTGGAGGCGGCTCCAACAAAAGATAAGCAGCCAGGCGCTGAGGCTCCAGCAGAGCACCGCACAGCCCAGCGCCGGCCAGACCCGCATAAAGCCGGTGAAATACCACAGCGAGAGCAGATAGATAAAATAGGGAATGATCGCCCACATTCCAAAAATAACAGTGGTACGTAGCGCCTCAATACCGCGCTCCGTTGCAACAATATAATGTGCAATCAAGGCGAAGGTGGGAAAGAGCGGGATTAACCCGGCAATGTAGTAATTCTTCGTTTTTGCCAGTAACCCAATCAGCAACACCACTAACGCACCGATCGCTGCTTTAATAACCAACCCCATAATTTGGCCTTTATTACTTCAACAACAAAGACCTACAGCATAACGGAACACGTCTTGTTTAGAAAAGATTAATGGCAGGTTGCAGCAAGGCGGTGTATGTTGACGTTTTTAGTCAATCGCAATGGCTTATGAATAAGATCGTTTTTGTAGAAGACGACCCGGAAGTGGGCGCGTTGATCGCCGCTTATCTGGGCAAACACGATATGGATGTCATTGTAGAACCTCGCGGTGATCGCGCCGAAGAGGTCATCGCACGGGTCAATCCTGAACTGGTGCTACTGGATATTATGCTGCCCGGTAAAGATGGTATGACGTTGTGTCGCGATTTACGTCAGCAGTGGAATGGCCCGATTGTTCTGCTCACCTCCCTCGACAGTGATATGAACCATATCCTTTCGCTGGAAATGGGCGCCAATGATTATATTCTTAAAACCACACCGCCCGCCGTGTTGCTGGCCCGGTTGCGTTTGCATTTACGCCAACGTACCAGTACGCCAGCAGAGCCAGCAGCGCCTCCCCTGAAGCAACACAACATTATTCGTTTTGGCACGCTATCGATTGATCCGGTAAACCGTCAGGTGCTGCTGAGCGGCGAAGAGGTGATCCTTTCTACTGCGGACTTCGATTTGCTCTGGGAGCTGGCCACGCACGCCGGGCAGATTATGGATCGCGATGCGCTGTTGAAAAATTTGCGCGGTGTGACTTACGACGGCCTTGATCGCAGCGTGGATGTGGCGATTTCTCGCCTGCGGAAAAAACTGCTCGACAGCGCCACAGAGCCTTACCGCATCAAAACCGTACGCAATAAAGGCTATCTGTTTGCCCCGCATGCGTGGGACAACTAAAAAAGCATTTAACCAGGTGTCACTATGAAGAAGCTGTTCGTCCAGTTTTACCTTCTGCTGTTCGTGTGCTTTATCGTGATGACGATGCTGGTGGGCCTGGTATATAAATTTACGGCCGAGCGTGCAGGTCGCCAGACCCTTGATGATCTGATGAAGAGTTCACTCTATTTGATGCGCAGCGAGCTGCGAGAAATTCCGCCGCATCAGTGGGCTAATACCCTGAAAGAGCTGGATCTGAATCTCTCCTTTAATCTGCGTATCGAGCCTATGAACAAATTCACGCTCGATGCGCCGCATGCTCAACGTCTGCGTGAAGGCGACATTGTGGCACTGGATTCTGAATACACCTTCATTCAGCGTATTCCGCGTAGCCACTATGTACTGGCCGTAGGGCCGGTGCCGTATCTGTTTTTCCTGCATGAAATGCGCCTGCTGGATATGGCGCTGATGGCCTTTATCGCTATCTCCCTCGCTTTTCCGGTGTTTATCTGGATGCGGCCACACTGGCAAGAGATGCTACGGCTTGAATCCGCCGCGCAACGCTTTGGCGAAGGCCATCTTGAGGAACGTATCCATTTTGACAGCGCGTCAAGTTTTGAGCGGTTAGGCATCGCCTTTAACCAAATGGCGGACAACATTAATGCGTTGATCGCCAGTAAAAAGCAGCTCATTGACGGTATCGCGCATGAATTGCGAACGCCGCTGGTCCGGCTGCGTTACCGGCTGGAGATGAGCGATAACCTTAGCGAGGCCGAACATGCCGCGCTGAACCGCGATATCGGGCAACTGGAGGCGCTGATCGAAGAGCTGCTGACCTACGCCCGTCTTGACCGCCCACAAACCGAACTGAAACTGACCAGCCCGGATCTCCCTGCCTGGTTTAACAGCTATATGGATGATGCCCGGACGATGAATCCGCAGCACCAACTATTACTGACTTGTACACCCGGCGATGATTACGGCGCGCTGGATATGCGTCTGATGGAGCGGGTACTGGATAATCTGGTGAATAATGCGCTGCGCTATTGCCAGCAAACGGTCAAAGTCACGTTGCAACGCCAGGGTTCACAGGCCAGTCTGATCGTTGAAGACGATGGCCCGGGCATCGCGCCGGAAGAACGTCAGCGTGTATTTGAGCCCTTTGTCCGCCTTGATCCCAGCCGCGATCGCGCCACAGGCGGCTGCGGTCTTGGGCTGGCCATTGTCCACTCCATTGCCCAGGCATTTGGCGGCGAAGTGCTGTGTTCGCAAAGCGAACTGGGCGGCGCGCAATTTACCTTCAACTGGCCCATCTACCATCACATTGTGCTGCCCTGATAAGCAGCAACCGCGCAGTGGCCGAAATCCTGCACCTGTGTTATAACTTAAAAGTATGTTGTAACTAATAAGGACAGATAATGACTGCATTAGACCTTATCGATCGCCTTAATACGACCTTTCGCCAGCTTGAGCATGAGCTGGCTGCATTGAAAACGGAATTGAATGCATGCCGTTTAATGGCCGCGCGCGTGTTTACGCTGCCGGCGATCCCGAAAGGTGCTGAGCACGACCCGCTGTCGTGCATTCATGTGCAGCAGCATATTGGTCAATCTGCAGCAGAGCTTGCGCTACGCCATTACACGCATCTGTTTATCCAGCAGCAGTCAGAAAACCGCAGCAGTAAAGCCGCAGTGCGCCTGCCGGGGGTGCTTTGTTACCAGACGAATGCAGTGACGCGCGCCATGCTGGAAAAACGCGTCAGCACCATTAACGCACTGAAACTTACCTTTGAGCGCATTGTCACCGTGGAATCAGGCCTTGCCTCCGCAGCCCGTTTTGAATGGGTGCACCGTCACCTGCCGGGTTTGATCACCCTGAATGCCTACCGGACACTGACCGTCATTGACGCGCCAGCCACCATCCGCTTTGGCTGGGCCAATAAGCACATTATTAAGAACCTCACCCGTGATGAGGTGCTGGCACAACTGGAAAAAAGTATGAAATCCCCACGCGCCGTCGCCGCCTGGACGCGGGAACAGTGGCTGGTTCGGGTCGAGCAGGAGTACAACGACATTGCTGCCCTGCCGAAACAGGCGCGGTTGAAGATCAAGCGGCCGGTAAAAGTGCAGCCGATTGCGCGGGTCTGGTATTCAGGGTCGCAAAAACAGGTGCAATACGCCTGCCCGACCCCGCTGATTGCTTTTATTTCTGAGGAAAATGGCGGAACGGTGCCAGACATCGGCGAACTGCTGGATTACCACGCCGATAATGTTCAGCACCGGTATAAACCTGAGGCACAGCCGCTAACGCTGATGATCCCGCGACTGCACCTCTATCTTGCGGATTAGGCGGGTTTCATGCTGCCAACCATCGATTCCGGGCGTACCCAACTGTCAAACTCGGCTTCTGTCAGATAGCCGAGCGCCAGCGCCGAAGCTTTCAGCGTAAGTCCTTCCTTGTGCGCTTTCTTGGCGATTTCCGCCGCTTTGTCGTAACCGATATGGGTATTGAGCGCCGTCACCAACATCAGTGACTCATTAAGCAGTTGATCAATTCGCTCACGGTTCGGTTCAATGCCCACCGCACAGTGCGCATTAAAGCTTTCCATTCCATCTGCCAGTAAGCGCACAGATTGCAGGAAATTGTGGATCACCAGCGGGCGAAAAACGTTGAGTTCAAAGTTGCCGGATGCGCCGCCAATGTTTACCGCCACATCATTGCCCAACACCTGCGCGCAGAGCATCGTCATGGCTTCGCACTGGGTGGGGTTGACTTTACCCGGCATGATCGAGCTACCAGGTTCGTTTTCCGGAATGGCGATTTCCCCGATACCGCAACGGGGACCGGAAGCCAGCCAGCGGACATCGTTGGCAATCTTCATGAGCGACGCCGCCAGCCCTTTCAACGCGCCATGCATCTGCACCAGTGCATCGCAGGTCGCCAGCGCTTCGAATTTATTCGGCGCGGTGATAAACGGTTGCCGGGTAATATTCGCCAGCTCTTCCGCCACGCGCCTGGCATATTCCGGATGGGTATTCAGCCCGGTGCCAACGGCAGTACCGCCCAGCGCCAGCTCACCAAGGTGCGGCAGGTTCAGTTCAATGTGTTTGAGATTGTGCTCCAGCATCGCCACCCAGCCGGAGATCTCCTGGCCGAGCGTTAGCGGCGTGGCATCCTGCAAATGTGTACGGCCAATTTTGACGATATCAGCAAAGGCGATAGATTTTTCGCTGAGTGTCTGCTTCAGTACCTGAAGCTGGGGCAGTAAATGTTCGCGGACCGCAATCACTGCCGCCACATGCATCGCGGTGGGAAACACGTCATTCGAACTCTGGCTTTTATTGACGTCATCATTGGGATGGATTTTACGCGCCATGCCGCGAACACCACCGAGGATCTCGCTACCGCGATTTGCCAACACCTCATTCATGTTCATATTGCTTTGCGTGCCGGAGCCGGTCTGCCAGATTGCCAGCGGAAACTCATCGGGATGCTTCCCCTCCAGCACCTCATCCGCCGCCGCGATAATGGCGCCGGCTTTTTCGGCAGGCAGCAACCCCAGATCCTGGTTAACCTTCGCTGCCGCACGTTTGGTCAGCGCCAGCGCGTGGATCAGCGAGACCGGCATTTTTTCCGTCGATATACGGAAATGCTCGAGCGATCGCTGGGTCTGCGCTCCCCACAGCTTATCGGCCGGGACGTCAATCGCGCCCATTGAATCTTTCTCACTGCGATGCGTTGTCATTACTTTCTCCTTGAATACAAAGTGGTGTTGAGTGCCGACATTGCTCACCTGCAAACAAGTCAAAGTATTGATGCTTTTTATTATGTCGTTTAATGCTTTGTGCTTAAAAAACCGCCCCGAAGGGCGGTGATATTACTTCACGCAGCGCGCGCACTGCCCGGACTGGATCTGCTGGAAGAAGTCGTTGCCTTTGTCATCCACAAGGATAAACGCCGGGAAGTCTTCAACATCGATTTTCCAGATGGCCTCCATACCCAGCTCAGGGTACGCCACGCACTCCAGACTTTTAATGCTGTTCTGCGCCAGAATCGCCGCCGGGCCGCCAATGCTTCCCAGGTAGAAACCGCCATGTTTTGCACAGGCGTCCGTCACCTGTTGGCTGCGGTTACCTTTCGCCAGCATGATCATGCTACCGCCTTGCGACTGCAGCTGATCAACGTAGGAGTCCATGCGCCCGGCGGTAGTCGGGCCCAACGAACCTGACGCGTAACCTTCCGGCGTTTTCGCCGGACCAGCGTAGTAAATTGGGTGATCTTTCACATATTGCGGCAGCGGTTGGCCGTTATCCATCAGCTCTTTCAGCTTCGCATGCGCGATGTCGCGCGCGACCATGATGGTGCCGCTCAGCGACAGGCGTGTGGAGACCGGGTATTGTGTCAGTTGCGCGAGGATCTCTTTCATCGGGCGATTGAGATCCACCTTCACTGCTTCCCCCTCACCTGCCTGACGCAGCGCCTGCGGGATATATTTACCCGGATTCTGCTCCAGTTTCTCCAGCCAGATGCCATCGCGGTTGATTTTACCTTTGATATTACGATCCGCTGAGCAGGAAACCCCCATCCCCACCGGGCAGGAGGCGCCATGGCGCGGAAGACGGATCACGCGAATATCGTGGGCAAAATATTTCCCGCCAAACTGTGCACCGAGGCCAAGGTTTTGCGCTTCCAGCAGCAGCTCCTGTTCGAGTTGCACATCACGGAATGCCTGACCATGCTCGTTACCTTCTGTCGGCAGCGCATCGTAATATTTGGTTGAGGCCAGTTTTACCGTCTTAAGCGTGGCTTCCGCCGACGTGCCGCCAATGACAAAGGCGATGTGGTATGGCGGGCAGGCGGCAGTACCAAGGGTGCGCATTTTCTCGACCAGGTAATTTTTAAGTTTCGCCGGGGTAATCAGCGCCTTGGTTTCCTGATACAGATAGGTTTTATTGGCGGAACCGCCACCCTTGGCGATACAGAGAAATTTGTACTCGTCGCCATCCACGCTGTAGAGATCAATCTGCGCTGGCAGATTGCTGCCGGTATTCACTTCTTTATACATATCGAGCGGGGCATTTTGCGAATAGCGCAGGTTATCTTCGATATAGGTGTTGTAGACGCCGCGTGCCAGCGCCGCTTCATCACCGCCGCCCGTCCACACGCGCTGCCCTTTTTTCCCCATAATGATGGCGGTACCGGTATCCTGGCAGGTAGGCAGAATCCCCTTCGCGGCGATCTCTGAGTTACGCAGAAACTGTAGCGCAACATATTTGTCGTTCTCACTGGCTTGCGGGTCATCCAGAATATCCGCCACCTGCTGTTGGTGCGCCGGGCGCAGTAGGAAGGATGCATCGTGGAAAGCATGCTGAGCCAGCAACGTCAGCGCCTGCGGATCGACTTTAAGGATCTCCTGGCCTTCGAAGTGGGCGACGGAAACATGGTCGCGGCTGAGCAGATAGTATTCGGTGTCATCCTTTCCGAGCGGGAAAGGTTCCTGATAATAAAAGGGTTTGTTCGACATTGTTCTCTCACTTACGACACGATCTGGTTATTGTTCAGGCAGCATATCCCTCTGCCCTCTGGCATAGCGAGTCGCCATATCCTACACAATTTTTTAACAAAAACTGAGACTAGTACGACTTTTTGTCCCCGCAGGTTACTTCGCGAAGGTTTATTGCTTTAATGACGCAATAATGTGTTCAATTGAAAGGGCTTGATAATGCAAAAACTCATTAACTCAGTGCAGAACTATGCCTGGGGAAGTCATACTGCGTTAACGGAACTCTACGGTATCGCGAATCCCGACAACCTGCCGATGGCGGAGTTATGGATGGGCGCCCACCCGAAGAGCAGCTCAAAAGTACTGGATGCCAGCGGTCAACCCCAAGTGCTTCGCGAGGTGATCGACCAGGATAAACGTCGCCTGCTGGGTACTGCCGTTGCCGAACGTTTTGGTGAATTGCCGTTTCTGTTTAAAGTGCTCTGTGCCGATCAGCCACTCTCCATTCAGGTACATCCGAACAAGAAAAACTCTGAAGCTGGCTTTGCCAAAGAGAACGCCGCCGGCATCCCGCTGAGCGCGGCCGAGCGTAATTATAAAGATCCGAACCATAAACCGGAGCTGGTGTTCGCCCTGACGCCGTTCCTGGCGATGAATGCGTTTCGCGAGTTTTCCGACATCGTTTCATTATTGCAGCCGGTTGCCGGCGCGCATCCTGCGATCGCCCACTTCCTGCAAGCGCCGGGGGCTGAACGCCTGAGCGAACTGTTCGCCGCATTACTGAATATGCAGGGTGAGGAAAAATCCCGCGCGCTGGCGGTACTGAAATCCGTACTGGAACATCAGCAGGGTGAACCGTGGCAAACCATCAAGGCCATTGCGGCGTTCTACCCTGACGACAGCGGCCTCTTCTCTCCGCTGCTACTTAACGTGGTAAAACTCAATCCGGGTGAAGCCATGTTTCTGTTTGCCGAAACGCCACATGCCTACCTGAAAGGCGTGGCGCTGGAAGTGATGGCGAACTCGGATAACGTCCTGCGTGCGGGGCTAACGCCGAAATACATTGATATTCCGGAACTGGTGGCCAACGTTAAATTTACGCCGAAACCGGCGGGAGAATTACTGACCCAGCCCACCCGCAACGGCGCTGAACTCGATTTCCCGATCCCGGTAGAGGACTTTGCTTTCTCTCTGCACGATCTGTCGCCTACGGAAACCAGTCTGACGCAACAAAGCGCGGCGATTGTTTTCTGTGTGGAAGGCGAAGCGGTGCTGAGCAAGGGCGCAGAGCGTCTGGTGTTGAAACCGGGCGAATCCGCGTTTATTGCTGCAGACGAAACAGCGGTGGCAGCAAGCGGTACGGGCCGACTGGCGCGCGTGTTTAATAAGTAAAACTAAGTTACTGTATTTTTTAGCAAGGATTGCTAAGCTTGGGGTAACTAACTCAACAGTCCAGGCGGTTTACACCGCCTGGTTTCATTTTTTATGGATAAACACTATGAAAAAAACGCTGGTTGCCGCAGGAGTGATCGTTGCACTGGGTGTCGTCTGGACCGCAGGCGCCTGGTACACAGGGAAACAACTTGAAGGCCGTCTGGCCGATATGGTCAGTGAGGCAAATGCGCAAATTAAGCGCAACGCACCGGAAGCCAATGTCGAATTGCTGGCGCAGGATTATCGCCGCGGTCTCTTCTCCAGCCAGTTCAATCTGCAAATCAAGCCGGTAGACGGCAGCGAAAACCCGTGGCTGAAACCGGGTCAAAGCGTTGTGCTGCATGAAGTTGTGGATCACGGTCCACTGCCGCTGGCGCAGCTAAAGTCATTCAATCTGATGCCATCAATGGCGTCTGTTCATACCGAACTTGTTAATAATGACGTGACCAAAGCGCTGTTCGAGATTGCGAAGGGCGAATCGCCTTTTACTGCCGATACGCGAATTGGTTACAGCGGGGATACCCGCAGCGATATCAGCCTGCGCCCGCTTAACTCAGAAAAAGACGGCGAGACCGTGGCCTTCAGTGGTGGCGAGTTCCGCCTCACCGCCGATAAAGACGGCAATGCCATTTCGTTGAGCGGCTCCGCTGAAAGCGGCCTGGTGAATGCCGTCAATGAATACGGTCAGAAGGTACAGTTGTCGTTCAACAACCTTAAAACCGACGGTTCCAGCGAACTGGCCAGCTTCGAAGAGCGCGTGGGAAGCCAGAAACTGAGCCTCGATAAGCTCGCCATCGCCATTGAGAATAAAGAAATGGCGGTGCTGGACGGGATGAATATCAACGCAAAATCTGACGTCGCGGCGGACAAAAAAACCATTAACAGCCAGCTGGACTACACGCTGAATAGCCTGAAAGTTCAGGGGCAGGATCTGGGCAGCGGCAACCTGACATTGAAAGTGGGCCAGATTGATGGTCAGGCATGGCATCAGTTTAGCCAGCAGTATAATGCGCAAACCCGCGCCCTGATGGCGCAACCGGATGTGATGCAGAACCCGGAACTGTATCAGCAAAAAGCCACTGAGGCCTTCCTGAGCGCCGTACCATTGCTGCTGAAAGGCGAACCGGTCATTACCATCGCACCGCTGAGTTGGAAAAATGCCAAAGGTGAAACCACGTTTAACCTTTCATTGTTCCTGAAAGATCCTGCTAGCGTGACCGCAGCACCGCAAACGCTGGCGGAAGAAGTCGACCGGAATGTGAAATCTCTCGACAGCAAGCTGACTATTCCGGTGGATATGGCCACCGAGTTTATGACGCAGGTTGCGAAACTGGAAGGTTATCAGCAGGAAGATGCGGCGAAGCTGGCGAACCAGCAGGTGAAAGGCCTTGCCGCAATGGGGCAGATGTTCCGCATCACCACGCTTGAGAACAACACCATCCTTGCCAGCCTGCAATATGCCAATGGCCAGGTCACGCTGAACGGAGAAAAAATGCCGCTTGAGCAGTTTGTCGGTATGTTCGGCTTGCCGTCACTGCAACAGCAGGAACAGCCTGATGAAACCCCACCGCTGACACCGGCGGTTCCGCAGCAATAATCTGAAAAGCCCCTCTGCGGAGGGGCTTTTTTTATCCCATAAGGCTGTGCTTTCACGCCAGGGCTCACGGCCAAACAGATATGCTGCATGGCCGGATTCATTGCTGCGAACGCTGTACCTGACCAGAGAATAATGACGCAATTGCGCTTTGCTGGTTGCGCAACATAGCTTTTCACGGCCTTTTCTTCTTATAATGGTCTGCACTTTATCAAAAATAAGAGTGCGACCATGATAGATCCCAACCTGCCACTAACCGATATTCATCGCCACCTTGACGGCAACATCCGTGCCCAAACCATTCTGGATCTTGGCCGCCAGTTCAATTTAACGCTCCCCGCCGGGACGCTCGACACCCTGCGCCCGCATGTTCAGGTCACCTCGAATGAACCGGATCTGGTGAGTTTTCTGGCCAAACTCGACTGGGGTGTAAAAGTACTGGCATCGCTGGATGCCTGCCGCCGCGTTGCGTATGAAAATATGCAGGATGCCGCGCAAAACGGCCTGCACTATGTCGAACTCCGCTTCTCGCCGGGTTATATGGCCATGACCCATAACCTGCCAGTGGCGGGCGTAGTGGAATCGGTGATTGCCGGGATCCGCGAAGGCAGTCGCGACTTTAATGTTGAGGCGCGTTTAATTGGTATTATGAGCCGCACCTTTGGCGAAGCCGCCTGTTTGCAGGAACTGGAAGCGCTGCTGGCCCATCGGGACAGCATCACTGCACTGGATCTGGCCGGCGACGAACTGGGCTTCCCGGGAAGCCTGTTTCTACCTCACTTTAACCGCGCGCGCGATGCGGGCTGGCGTATTACCGTTCATGCAGGCGAAGCTGCGGGTCCAGAGAGCATCTGGCAGGCGATCCGTGAACTGGGCGCGGTACGCATCGGGCATGGCGTAAAAGCCATTGAAGATCCCGCGCTGATGGATTTCCTTGCGGAGCAGCGAATCGGCATCGAATCCTGCTTAACGTCGAATATTCAGACCAGCACCGTCGCGTCGCTGGCGCGTCATCCGCTGAAGACATTCCTTGAGCACGGAATTCTGGCCAGCATCAACACTGACGATCCTGCGGTTCAGGGCGTGGAAATTGGTCACGAATATAATGTGGCCGCCCCGGCTGCAGGGCTGAGCCGCGACCAGATCCGCCAGGCGCAAATCAACGGGCTGGAGATGGCGTTTCTCAGCGACAGCGAGAAACAGACGCTTCGCGATAAAGTCGCTACTGCGTAATAAAAAACCGCTCACGTCCTTGCGTGAGCGGTTCATCCTCAGGTGAGACTCAGCGTGGCGCGGTGTTTCGCCGACTCAATACCCAGTTCGATCAGCTCCATGATCCGGATAGCCTGGCTGGCCGGAACCGGGTTTTCACCGACACCGTTCAGCGCATCGCGGATCGCAGCATAATAAGCAGGGTAATTCCCCGGCAGCGTGAGCCAGTTCTCTTCCTGACGCTCTTCGCCTTCCACGCGAGTCAGCACCCCATCCCGCATGTCATAGCCCCAGTCCGCCTGCGGCAGGCGCGCACCGCTTTTCAGGCACTCCTCCTGTGGGTCGAGACCGTATTTCACATAACTGCCGCGGCTGCCGTGCACGATATAGCGGGCAGATTCAGCCGCCGCCAGAAGGGTACCGTGCAGTATTACCCGACGCTGCGGGTACGAGAGCACCGCATGGAAATAGTCGGTTGACTGGGCTCCGGGGCGTAACTGCGCCAAATCGACCGTCATGGAAACCGGCAGACCAAACAAGTTAACCGCCTGATCGAGCAGGTGCGGTGCTAAGTCGTACCAGATCCCGCTGCCCGGACCGCCCTGTTCGCGCCAGCGATTGCGCACCTGCGGGCGGTAGCGGTCGAAATGGGATTCGAAATAAGCCACTTCACCAAGCGTACCGTCAGCAAGCAGCGCTTTTAGTGTCAGGAAATCGCTGTCCCAACGACGGTTATGGAACACCGATAGCACACGACCAAGACTGCGCGCCAGCGCATCCAGTTCACGTGCCTGTGACAACGTCACAGTGAAAGGTTTGTCCACCACAACATGTTTACCAGCCTCCAGCGCCGCTTTCGCCAGTGGGAAGTGTGTATCGTTGGGGGTCGGGATAACAATCAAATCGATTTGCGGATCGTTAAACAGGTGTTTAGGTTCCGAAACAACCGGCACCGCAGGCCAATCCGCTTTCACTTTCGCTTCATCACTGCTGGAAATGGCCGCCAGCTCCATCCCTGCTGTTCCGGCAATCAGCGGCGCGTGGAAGGTTTTACTGGCATAGCCATAACCGATTAATCCGACACGGATATTATCACTCATATTGCGGCCTCTCCTCGTTGGATGAGCTATTTCACACTATCAGCCTCGTTGCGACAACCTGTTCAGTTATTGCCGGGCAAATCGTATAAATAAACATCGTTCAGCCCTGGTTTCCTGGCCTGGAATCTGCTTAAATCCCCGATCAACGCCTTGCCGCTAACGGGCGGTATCAGTAACATGCGTGGGCTAACATCAGGGAGTAGTAGAAGTATGGCCGCAATCTTCAATCGGATCATTGAATTAATGGGCTGGGTTGTGCTCGGCGTATCAACCATACTGTTGGTTTTCGCCAGCCATATTGATAATTACCAGCCGCCGGAACAAAGCATCGTTGCACAGAAAAAATAGCGTGCAGTGCATCCCTTACGGCGAGTAAATAAACAAGCAGATGTTTATTGCCAGTCATGGTGAAGATCGTTACTCTTCTACCGGGCGCTGTTCTGGCGCCCGGTTTCATCCGGAAAGAAAACTCTTAATTTAATGGCAGAACAATCAGCGACTATTTACGTCCTGTTAATAATGTTTATTATTCGAACGAATTATACACACCTGTATTTCTGCCTCTTTGATTATATGGATAACCCTCAACATGACCGTCCAGGACTATTTATTAAAATTTCGCAAAATCAGTTCGCTTGAAAGTCTGGAAAAATTGTTTGATCACCTTAACTACACCTTGAGCGATAACGAAGAGATCATCAATATGTACCGCGCAGCCGATCATCGTCGCGCTGAGCTGGTCTCCGGTGGCCGTCTGTTTGACATTGGATGCGTTCCTAAATCCGTATGGCATTACGTGCAATAACGCCACTGGCAATCAGCGTGTAATGCTTTATACTCCTCGCCCGGCGCAATAAACCTATCGCAATAATGCCTGAGCGAGGAATGCAATATGACAACACTCTCCGCAGAAAGAATCGGCGGCTGGTTGCTTGGCCCTCTGGCCTGGTTGCTGGTGGTATTGTTCAGCACGTCGCTGGCGTTATTAATGTACGGAACGGCATTATTGACGCCGCAAACCGTCACCATGCTCGGTACGATGCCCTTTCGCGACACACTGCTGTGGTTTGTGTCGTTCGCCTGCGCGCTGGGTATCTGGTACTACACCTTCTGGCTGGTGATTGCCTTTTTTAAACGCCGCCGTAGCGTACCGAAGCATTATATCGTCTGGTTGCTGATTTCCGTCTTGCTGGCGGTGAAAGCCTTTGCTTTTGCACCGGTTTCCGACGAACTGGCCTTACGCCAGTTGCTGTTTCCGCTGCTTGCCGCCGCGTTAATGGTGCCCTATTTCAAGCGCTCCACGCGCGTTAAGAAGACCTTTATTAACCCGTAATAACCTTACAGTTATCCTGTTGTCGCCCGGTGCTGTTTGACCGATAATAGGCGGCTTTTTTTATTTCAGGCCACATCATGACAGACTATCTGCTGCTATTTATCGGAACGGTACTGGTCAATAACTTCGTACTGGTGAAGTTTCTTGGCTTGTGTCCGTTTATGGGCGTATCCAAAAAACTGGAAAGCGCGATGGGCATGGGACTGGCGACCACTTTCGTGATGACGCTGGCCTCCGTCTGCGCCTGGCTCATCGATACCTGGGTGTTGATCCCGCTGGATTTAGTCTATCTGCGCACGCTGGCGTTTATTCTGATTATCGCCGTGGTGGTGCAGTTCACCGAAATGGTGGTGCGCAAAACCAGCCCGGCGCTCTATCGCCTGCTGGGTATCTTCCTGCCGCTGATCACCACCAACTGTGCGGTGCTGGGTGTGGCCCTGCTCAATATCAACCTTGGGCACAATTTCATGCAATCGGCGTTATATGGTTTCGCTGCTGCGGTAGGGTTCTCTCTGGTTATGGTGTTGTTTGCGGCGATCCGCGAACGCCTGGCCGTTGCCGATGTGCCCGCCCCTTTTCGCGGCAATGCGATTGCGTTAATCACTGCGGGCTTAATGTCTCTGGCCTTTATGGGCTTTAGTGGTCTGGTGAAACTGTAATGAGTGCGATTTGGATAGCCGTTGCAGCCCTGAGCGCGCTCGGGTTGTTATTCGGCCTTATTCTCGGTTACGCCTCCCGCCGATTTGCGGTGGAAGACGATCCGGTCGTTGAAAGAATTGATGAGTTATTGCCGCAAAGCCAGTGCGGGCAGTGCGGCTATCCTGGCTGTCGCCCTTACGCTGAAGCCGTTGGCAAACAAGGCGAAAAAATTAACCGCTGCGCCCCTGGCGGCGAGGCCGTGATGCTCAAAATCGCCACCCTGTTGAATGTCGATCCGCAACCGATTGATGGCGATGCCGAGGCCAGGGAACCCGTGCGCATGCTGGCTATCATTGATGAAAACAATTGCATCGGCTGCACCAAATGTATTCAGGCTTGCCCGGTGGATGCCATCGTTGGCGCAACCCGCGCCATGCATACGGTGATGAGCGATCTTTGCACCGGTTGCAATCTTTGTGTGGATCCGTGCCCGACACAGTGTATTGAACTGCGTCCGGTGGAAGCGACCACCCGTAACTGGAAATGGGATTTGCAGACCATTCCTGTGCGCACTATTGCCGTGGAACAACATGCTTAAGTTATTTTCCGCTTTCCGAAAAGAGAAACTGTGGGATTTTCACGGCGGTATTCATCCGCCTGAAATGAAAACCCAATCAAACGGAACGCCGCTGCGCCAGATACCACTGGCGAACCGTTTTGTCATCCCCTTGAAACAGCATATCGGCGCTGAAGGCGAGCTATGCGTAAACGTGGGCGACACTGTTCTGCGCGGTCAGCCGCTGACCCGTGGTCGCGGGCGCATGCTGCCCGTACACGCGCCGACGTCCGGTGTGATTACCGCTATTGCGCCACATTCGACAGCGCACCCTTCCGCACTGCCGGAAATGAGCGTGATCATTGACGCCGATGGTGAAGATCGCTGGATCGATCGCGATGGCTGGCAGGATTACCGTTCCCATAGCCGCGACGCGTTAATTACGCGTATTCACCAGTTCGGTGTCGCCGGTCTGGGTGGTGCAGGTTTCCCGACCGGTGCCAAGCTCCAGGGCGGAGGCGATAACATTGACACGCTGATAATTAATGCTGCTGAGTGCGAACCTTACATCACAGCGGACGATCGCCTGATGCAGGATTGTGCAGCACAAATTATGGAAGGCGTGCGTATCCTGGCGCACATTCTTCAGCCGCGTCAGACTCTTATTGGCATCGAAGATAATAAGCCGCAGGCCATATCGATGATGCGTGCGGTACTGGCGGGCAGTCACGATATCAAGCTGAAAGTGATCCCTACCAAATACCCGTCCGGCGGTGCTAAACAGTTAACGCAAATCCTTACCGGTAAGCAGGTGCCGCACGGTGGTCGCTCTTCCGATATTGGCATTCTGATGCAAAACGTCGGGACAGCGTATGCGGTGAAACGCGCTATCATCGACGGCGAACCGCTGACCGAACGCGTAGTGACCTTAACCGGCGAAGCGATCACCCGTCCGGGTAACGTCTGGGCGCGCCTTGGTACACCTGTTCGCCACCTGCTCGATGTCGCGGGTTTCTGCCCCTCTGCCGAGCAGTTGGTGATTATGGGCGGGCCGCTGATGGGCTTCACCCTGCCGTGGCTTGATGTGCCGGTCGTTAAGATAACAAACTGCCTGCTGGCGCCCTCCGCAAGCGAAATGGGTGAGTCGCAAGAAGAGAAAGGGTGTATCCGTTGCAGCGCCTGCGCTGATGCCTGCCCGGCGGATTTGCTGCCACAGCAACTCTACTGGTTCAGCAAAGGTCAACAGCACGATAAAGCCACCGCACATCATCTTTCCGACTGTATTGAGTGCGGTGCGTGCGCCTGGGTCTGCCCGAGTAATATCCCTCTGGTGCAATATTTCCGTCAGGAAAAGGCGGAGATCGCCGCCATCGCCGAGGAAGAACGACGCAACGCTGAAGCCAAAGCACGCTTTGAAGCCCGCCAGGCACGGCTGGAGCGCGACAAACTCGCGCGCCTCGAACGCCACAAACAAGCCGCCGTGCAACCGGGTGCGAAAGATCAGCAGGCAATTGATGCTGCTCTGGCGCGCGTCCGTGAAAAACAGGCTGCCGCCACAAAACCTGTCGTGATTCAGCCGGGCGAACAGCCGGATAACAGCGCAATGATCGCCGCCCGCGAAGCGCGAAAAGCGCAGGCACGTGCACGCCAGGCTGAAAAAGCACAGCGCACAGAGCAGGAGCATCCTGCGGCGACTGATGCCCCCGTTGATCCGCGCAAAGCCGCAGTGGAAGCAGCCATTGCCCGCGCCAAGGCACGCAAACTGGCGCAAAGTGGAGCCAATGAGCCACAACCGGCCATCGCAGAAGAACCCCTGGTGTCTGATGCGCCAGTCGATCCGCGCAAAGCCGCAGTGGAAGCTGCCATCGCTCGTGCCAAAGCACGCAAACTGGCGCAAAGTGGAACTAATGAGCCACAACCGGCCATCGCAGAAGAACCTGGGGTGGCTGATGCACCTGTCGATCCACGCAAAGCCGCTGTGGAAGCAGCCATCGCTCGTGCCAAAGCACGTAAATTAGCCCAGTCGCAGGCCGCCGTACCGCAAGCAGCCAATGATGACCCACGCAAAGCCGCGGTTGCCGCCGCCATTGCCCGGGTTCAGGCGAAGAAGCGTGCGCAACAAGCTGTCAACGAGGATTAAATGGTTTTCAGAATCGCAAGTTCCCCCTATACCCATAACCAGCGTCAGACCTCACGCATTATGCTGCTGGTCACGCTGGCGACACTGCCCGGCATTGCGGCGCAATTATGGTTTTTCGGCTGGGGAACAGGGGTACAAATCGTCCTCGCCATCGTCAGCGCGCTGGCGGCAGAAGCGCTGGTACTGCGGTTACGCAAACAGCGCGTCGGTCAGATTCTGGCAGACAACTCCGCCCTGCTGACCGGGCTTCTGCTTGCTATCAGTATTCCGTCTCTTGCCCCCTGGTGGATGGTGGTGCTGGGTACCGTTTTCGCGGTGATCATCGCCAAGCAACTCTATGGTGGATTGGGACATAACCCGTTTAACCCGGCGATGATTGGTTATGTGGTGCTGCTGATCTCTTTCCCGGTGCAAATGACCAGTTGGTTGCCGCCGTACGACATCGCTCGTACCGCGCCCGGTTTTTTCGATGCCATGCAGATGATTTTCACCGGGCATACCGCCACGGGTGCAACCATGGAAAACCTGCGTATCGGTATTGATGGCATAAGCCAGGCGACACCGCTTGATACCTTCAAAACGTCTTTGCATGCCGGTCACAGCGTTGAGCAGATCCTGCAATATCCGATTTACAGCGGCGTGCTTGCAGGCGCAGGCTGGCAGTGGGTGAACCTCGGTTATCTGGCAGGCGGCGTGTTCCTGCTGTGGCAAAAAACCATTCGCTGGCATATTCCGGTCAGTTTTCTCGTCACGCTGGCCCTCTGCGCCACGCTGGGGTGGATCTTTTCGCCTGCGTCGTTGGCCGCGCCACAACTTCATTTGCTCTCCGGTGCAACGATGCTGGGAGCGTTCTTTATTCTTACCGATCCGGTGACCGCCTCCACCACCAACAAAGGCCGCCTGATTTTTGGTGCACTGGCTGGTCTGCTGGTATGGTTGATTCGCAGTTTTGGCGGCTATCCGGACGGTGTGGCGTTTGCGGTGTTGCTGGCCAACATTACCGTGCCGTTGATTGACTACTACACGCGTCCACGCGTGTACGGGCATCGCTAAGGAGCCGGTATGCTAAAAACAATGCGCAAACATGGCCTGACGTTGGCGTTGTTCGCCGCCGGTTCTACGGGGCTGACGGCTGCCATCGATCAGATGACCAAAACCACCATTGCCGGGCAGGCAGCGATACAGCAGAAAGCGCTGTTTGATCAGGTTATCGCTGGCGATAGCTATAATAATGCGCTGCAACAGAGCTGTTATGTGGTGAGCGACCCCGCGCTGGGTAAAGGCCAGCATCATCTTTGGATCGCTAAAAAAGATGAACAACCGGTAGGGGCGATTATTGAAGCCACCGCGCCGGACGGCTATTCCGGCGCTATTCAGTTGCTGGTTGGCGCGGATTTTAATGGCACTATTCTGGGCGTTCGCGTCACCGAGCACCACGAAACACCGGGACTTGGCGATAAAATTGAACGGCGTATTTCCGACTGGATCACCCACTTTTCCGGGAAGACAATAGACGGCGCTGCCGACAGCCATTTTGCGGTGAAAAAGGACGGTGGTGATTTCGACCAGTTTACCGGTGCCACCATCACCCCGCGCGCGGTTGTTAACGCGGTAAAACGTACCGGCCTGTACGCAAAGACGCTCCCTGAGCAGCTACCCCATTTGCCGGTTTGTGGAGAGTAAACCATGAGCGAAGTCAAAGACGTTATCGTCCAGGGATTGTGGAAGAACAACTCCGCCCTGGTTCAGTTGTTGGGGATGTGCCCCCTGCTGGCGGTCACCTCTACTGCAACCAACGCCCTTGGTTTGGGACTGGCAACCACGCTGGTGCTGACCCTCACCAACCTGTTTATCTCTTCCCTGCGCCGCTGGACGCCGGATGAGATCCGTATTCCCATTTATGTGATGATTATCGCCTCAGTAGTGAGTGCGGTGCAGATGCTGATCAACGCCTATGCGTTTGGTCTCTATCAGTCGCTGGGGATCTTTATTCCGCTGATTGTCACCAACTGTATTGTTGTTGGGCGTGCGGAAGCTTTCGCTGCCAAAAAAGGCCCGGCGCTGTCAGCACTGGACGGTTTTTCTATTGGCATGGGCGCGACCAGCGCCATGTTTGTGCTGGGCTCCCTGCGTGAGATCCTTGGCAACGGCACGCTGTTCGACGGTGCCGATGGGTTGCTGGGCAGTTGGGCAAAGGTACTGCGCATTGAAGTGTTCCACACCGATTCGCCCTTTTTACTGGCGATGCTGCCCCCAGGCGCGTTTATTGGTCTGGGTATGATGCTGGCAGTGAAGTATTTGATTGATCAAAAAATGAAAAAACGGCGCGAGGCAATGGCCGTCGCCAGTAAAGAGCCGCAGGCGTCGCCCGGGAAGGCATAATGAACAAAGCAAAACGGCTGGAAATACTTTCCCGTTTACGGGAAAACAACCCGCACCCCACCACGGAATTGCATTTTAACTCTCCGTTCGAACTGCTGATCGCGGTGCTGCTCTCCGCGCAGGCAACCGACGTCAGCGTGAATAAAGCCACCGCCTTACTCTACCCGGTTGCAAATACCCCGAAAGCCATGCTGGAGTTAGGTGTGGAAGGCGTGAAGCAGTACATCAAGACTATTGGTCTGTTTAACAGCAAAGCAGAAAATGTCATCAAGACCTGCCGCATTTTGCTGGAACAACACGGTGGCGAAGTTCCGGAAGATCGGGCAGCACTGGAGGCATTACCAGGCGTCGGGCGTAAAACGGCAAACGTGGTACTGAATACCGCCTTCGGCTGGCCGACGATCGCCGTAGATACCCATATTTTTCGCGTCGCCAACCGCACCGGGTTTGCACCTGGCAAAAATGTGGAGCAGGTAGAAGAGAAGCTGCTGAAGGTCGTACCGGCAGAGTTTAAGGTCGATTGCCATCACTGGCTAATCCTGCACGGGCGATACACCTGCATCGCCCGTAAACCGCGTTGCGGCTCCTGCATTATCGAAGATCTGTGCGAATACGGCGACAAAACGGACTGAGCATTCTCAGAACGGGCGCATCACGGCCAGCAGAATAATCAACGCCACCGCACTGATCGTCAGTGCGGTGGCTTTTGTTATCATCCCGGTGCCCTTTACTGCTTCGCCTGCCGCCATACGGCGCAACGTGGCAGAGAGAAAACCGTGCAGGCCGGAAAGCAGAACCACCAGCACCAGCTTTAATACCAGCCACATATGCGGCAACTGACCGTGTGCCACAATCATTACTATCCCGGCTACCCACAGTAACAACATCGCGGGCGTCGTCACGCGACGACTCCAGCTACGCACGTCCCTGAGCAGGCCTGAAACCGTGGTGACATCCTTCTGTGCGGCGCTCCAGCTTGCCACCACTGCCATCACCAATATTCCGCCAATCCAGACAATCGCCGCAATAATATGCAATGCATTGAGCCATGGGTGAAAATTCATCTTTTAACTCCGAAGAAAAGGCCAGACAGAAGTGTGACAGCGCAACCGCACGCTGTCATGAACAAAGCGCGGCATAATCATTAAAAGTACGACATTTTGGTTCGCTGCAGGTCACCTGCCGGCAAAAATGCGCCTGAACGTGCTGATTTTACATCGATCATCGACGTGACGACTTTCACATCTTTGAAAGTTCTTTTTTGTCGAGGATTATCCGGAAACACGTCGCGCGAATGCAGATAATTCTCCCCTTATTCGTATTTAATGAGGGCAATCCTTTTTTTAGATGAAAAAAATCCTACCGCCCTGTGATAATCGTAACATTGCTAATACCTTGTTAAAAAAGCGTATCTTCGCCAACACACTTCGACCACAGAACAAAGTTTAAACAGCTAGTCACCATAGATAAAACCAGATACTTTTTATAAAGCAGTCCAATACACTACATTATGAGCAAAACAGCAGAATATATACCTTAAACCCAGATAGCGACGCTTGAATCCAGATGAAAAAACCATGTTTACTGAGATGGTGAAATTTAACTCTGAATAACAATTAAAATAGCCGAGCAATGTAACGATATGGATCTATGTAACAGAATATGTCAAAGGACTTGCCTGAAAGCGCAGGATAGTGAACATTACCCGCCGTTTCCCCTCCCAATATAACTATAAGCGTGATGAACTCTGGTCATTGCGCGCCGAACACCCCCGTTAATATGGGATGTAAAAAAAGAGGTATATGTGTCGACTGCAAACAAACCAACCGAAAGCGTCAGTTTGAACGCTTTTAAACAACCGAAGGCGTTCTATCTCATCTTCTCCATCGAATTATGGGAACGTTTTGGTTATTACGGCCTGCAAGGGATCATGGCCGTTTACCTGGTGAAACAACTGGGTATGTCAGAAGCGGACTCTATCACCCTGTTCTCCTCTTTCAGTGCGCTGGTGTACGGTCTCGTCGCCATCGGCGGCTGGCTGGGCGACAAAGTACTGGGTACCAAACGCGTAATTATGCTGGGCGCCATCGTACTGGCAGTGGGTTATGCGCTGGTTGCCTGGTCCGGTCACGATGCAGGTATCGTTTACATGGGTATGGCGGCTATCGCCGTGGGTAATGGCCTGTTTAAAGCCAACCCCTCTTCCCTGCTCTCAACCTGCTATGCAAAAGATGACCCACGTCTGGACGGTGCATTCACCATGTATTACATGTCCATCAACGTCGGTTCCTTCTTCTCGATGCTGGCGACACCGTGGCTGGCAGCGAAGTTTGGCTGGAGCACTGCCTTTGGTCTGAGCGTTGTTGGCCTGCTGATCACCATCGTTAACTTCTCCGTCTGCAAACGTTGGGTGAAAAACTACGGCTCTAAACCGGACTTCGAACCGCTGCGTGTTGGCTACCTGCTGGCAACTATCGTGGGTATCGTGGTGCTGGTGACGATCGCAACCTGGTTGCTGCACAACCAAGGCATCGCACGCATGGTACTGGGCGTCGTAGCACTGGGCATCATCTGCATTTTTGCCAAAGAGACTTTTGTACTTAAAGGCGCAGCACGTCGCAAAATGATTGTTGCCTTTATTCTGATGCTGCAGGCGATTGTTTTCTTCGTTCTCTACAGCCAGATGCCGACCTCGCTGAACTTCTTCGCTATTCGCAACGTGGAACACACCCTGTTCGGCATCGCGTTTGAACCGGAGCAGTACCAGGCGCTGAACCCATTCTGGATCATTATTGGCAGTCCGATCCTGGCCGCCCTCTATAACAAAATGGGCGACACCCTGCCAATGCCGTACAAATTCGCTATCGGCATGGTGCTGTGCTCTGGCGCGTTCCTGATCCTGCCGCTGGGCGCTAAATTCGCCTCCGACGCGGGTATCGTGTCTGTAAGCTGGCTGATTGCAAGCTATGGCCTGCAGAGCATCGGTGAGCTGATGATCTCCGGCCTCGGCCTGGCGATGGTGGCACAACTGGTGCCGCAGCGTCTGATGGGCTTTATCATGGGTAGCTGGTTCCTGACCACCGCAGGTGCAAACATTATTGCCGGCTATGTCGCGAATCAGATGGCCATCCCGGAAAATGTTACCGATCCGCTGATGTCACTGAACATCTACGGCAGCGTCTTCCTGCAAATCGGTATCGTTACTGCTGTGATTGCCGTGCTGATGATCCTGACAGCGCCGAAGCTTAACCGCATGACTCTGAGCGACGACAGCGCCAGCAAAGCGACTGAAACCGCCACCGCTTAACATTCGCGGGGAACACGAAATTTAAAGCCGCTAACGCAGGTTAGCGGCTTTTTTTTTATTCCACTGCGTAATAACCTATGACCGGAATCAGCCATAAGGAAACAATAATGAAACTGTTTTACAAGCCAGGCGCCTGCTCCCTTGCCTCCCACATCACCCTGCGCGAAGCCGGGAAAGCGGTCTCTCTGGTCAGCGTCGATTTGATGAAAAAACGCCTTGAAAATGGCGATGACTTTTTCGCTATCAACCCGAAAGGTCAGGTCCCTGCGCTGCTGCTGGACGACAGCACGCTGATCACAGAAGGCGTGGCGATCATGCAATACGTGGCAGACAACGCACCAGAGAGCCAGTTGCTGGCACCCGTGGGCACCTTACCGCGTTACAAAACACTGGAGTGGCTCAACTTTATCGCAACGGAGCTGCACAAAGGCTTCACCCCGCTTTTCCGTCCGGGTACACCGGAAGAGTACAAACCCACCGTCCGCGCACTGCTGGAGAAAAAACTGCAGTATGTTAACGACACGTTGAGTCAGCAGGAATGGATCAGCGGGGCACACTTTACCGTTGCAGATGCTTATCTGTTCACGGTGTTGCGCTGGGCGCGCGCGCTGAAACTGAATATGGCTGAACTGACGCACATCGACGCCTATATGGCGCGCGTTGCCGCACGCCCGGCAGTGGCTGCCGCAATGGCGGCGGAAGGGATTGCGTAAGGGTTTAACAATGGTCTGATGGCGAACGCGTCATCAGACCCGGAGATAAAGGCGGGGTTTCCCGCCTTTTTTATAGCTGTGTGGCACTGAACAGATGCCCGGGGTGTGCAATCCGATCCTGAGCCGCCACCACCTGAAGTTCGTACTCCTGCATCGCTTTGGTGGTGATCATAATTTCGTAGACTGCCGCCGTTACATGCTCCAGCGCCTCGCGAATCGTCGCACCCTGCAACAATTTCACCAGCATCAGCCCACTGGTAACATCACCAACGCCCACCGGCTGCCGTGCGCCAAAATCCACCAGCGGTCGGCTGATGTGCCAGGCTTCGTCTGATGTGACCAGCAGCATTTCAAAACGATCTGCGCTTAACCCGGCGCGCGCCAGGTGTTTCACCAGCACAATCTGCGGCCCCTGAGCAATTAATTCACGAGCAGCCCGTACCGCCTCTTCCACGTTATTGACGGCGTGTTCGCAGAGGATCTCCAGCTCAACCAGATTCGGCGCGATAATATCGCTGGCCGGTAGCGCATGGCGCACATGGAATTCCGCCACGCCAGGGGCGACGATACATCCTTTTTCCGGGTGGCCCATCACCGGATCGCAAAAATATTTCGCCCGGGGATTTGCTGCTTTCACCTGACGGACGATCCCCAGAATATGTTCACCCTGCTCGGCCGAACCCAGATAACCGCTCAGTACGGCGTCACAGCGCTGTAGCTGGCCAATGGCGGCAATCCCCTGCACTATCTCCGTCAGGTGCGCTGGCGGCATCACACTGCCGGTCCATTTACCGTATTGCGTATGGTTAGAGAACTGCACCGTATTCAGCGGCCAGACATTCGCACCTAACCGGCGCATAGGAAATTCAGCAGCACTGTTCCCCGCATGACCAAAGACCACATGCGATTGAATGGCGAGAATATTCTTCATGGTTGTTGCCTTGCAAGAATGAGCAATAAAAGAAGGGAGTGATTTCTCACTCCCTTCGTCCTCAGAGGGGTAGTAAATTACTTCCAGCAAACCAGACAGTAATTCTTCTTACCGCGACGCAACAGCGTGTAACGACCAAACAGACGATCGCTGTCGGAGAAGACATATTCCGGATCGGACTGTTTTTCACCGTTAATGGTCACGGCATTGGATGCGATGGTTTTACGTGCCTGGCCACGAGACGGTTGCAATTCGGAATCCACCAGCGCTTGCATCAGATCCGCGCCTTTCTCCATCTCAACCATTGGCACGCCATCCTGCGCCAGTTGCTCAAAATCCGCTTCACTCAGCGCACTCAACGTACCGTTAAACAGACTTTCCGTGATACGTTTAGCAGCGATAAGCCCTTCTTCGCCGTGTACCAGGCGGGTTACCTGCTCCGCCAGAACGTATTGCGCGCGCGGCGCTTTGCCGCTGTTCTTATCTTCTTCTTCCAGCGCGTTAATTTCTTCAATATCCATAAAGGTGAAGAACTTCAGGAAGCGGTAGACATCCGCATCGGCGGTGTTGATCCAGAACTGGTAGAACTTGTACGGACTGGTTTTCTTCGGATCCAGCCATACCGCGCCGCCTTCGGTTTTACCGAATTTGGTGCCATCGGCTTTGGTGATCAGCGGAACCGTCAAGCCAAAGACCTGGTTCTGATGCAGGCGGCGGGTCAGATCGATACCGGAGGTGATGTTACCCCACTGATCGGAACCGCCAATCTGCAATACCACACCGTGCAGCTTGTTCAGGCATGCAAAGTCGTAACCCTGCAACAGGTTGTAGGAAAACTCGGTAAACGAAATGCCCACATCATCGCGGTTCAGACGCTGCTTCACGGCTTCTTTGTTAATCATTTGGTTAACAGAGAAGTGTTTGCCGATGTCACGCAGGAAGGTCAGCACGTTCATATTGCCGAACCAGTCATAGTTGTTCGCGGCGATAGCGGCGTTGTCACCGCAATTGAAGTCAAGGAACGGCGCGACCTGTTTGCGGATCTTATCCACCCACTCTTGCACGGTGTCTTCAGTGTTCAGTTTACGCTCGGTAGCTTTAAAACTCGGGTCACCAATCAACCCGGTGGCGCCGCCGACCAGTGCAACCGGTTTGTGACCAGCCTGCTGGAAGCGTTTCAGGCATAACAATGGAACAAGATGCCCCAAATGCAAGCTGTCAGCGGTAGGATCGAAGCCGCAATAGAGCGCGATCGGGCCCTGCGCCAGTCGCTCTGCTAACGCTTCCTCGTCCGTCACCTGAGCCACAAGGCCCCGCTCTTGCAATTGTTTAATCAAGTTACTGCTTGCCATCAAATTCTCCATGTATAAAACGGATTGCACCTTTGCCGGTACACGACTTTTCGCCAGATGCGAAAGGATACTTCATGGGGGGCAGATAGAATAAAGCGCCGGAACACGGAGTGCCAGCGCTTAACGCAACATTTTTCAGGGATTACGGAGCGAGACGATCAATTTTCCACGCGTCATTTTCGCGTTGGTACAAAAAACGATCGTGCAGACGGTTCGCACCGCCCTGCCAGAACTCCATTTGTTCAATGCTCACGCGATACCCGCCCCAAAAACTGGGTAATGGGATCTCGCCCTGCTGGAATTTTTGCTTCAGTTCAAGGAACTTACTTTCCAGGATACCGCGTGCTGAAATCCGACTGGACTGTTTGGAGACCCAGGCACCGATCTGACTGTCGCGCGGGCGGCTGTGAAAATATTTCACCACCTCCAGCGTCGACAAACGTTCCGCTTTCCCGGTGACCATGACCTGGCGTTCCAGCATGTGCCAGGGAAAGAGCAGACTGACGGCCGGGTTCTGTTCGATATGGTGCGCTTTACGGCTACCGAGGTTGGTGTAGAACACCAGCCCTTTTTCATCATAATGCTTGAGCAACACAATACGCTGGTAAGGTTGCCCGCTTTCATCCACCGTGGCGACAACCATCGCGGTCGGATCGACAAGCTGTGCTTCGCAGGCCTGGCCCAGCCAGCGTTCAAAGAGTTTCAGCGGTTCAGCGGGAAGGTCGCCGCGGCGCAGGCCACCTTTGGTGTATTCACGGCGCAAATGCGCGATTTGCTGCAATTGATCGTTATCAGACATGGCGTTAGCGAGTGTAATCATCAGGTAGGGCTATTATGCGCCCCCCTGTGAAAATCTCAACGCCGCGGATTTTGTAACTGGCAGTTATTCAGCACAATACGGTCACGTTTATAGACCGTGGCGGTATCCCCTTTCGACCAGAACACGTAAACGCCATCGGTATAGCGGGCACCTGAGGCGGATAATCCTTGTTGTAGGGTCAGAACCTTATCCTCCCAGACAAAGCTGACTTGCTGGCGGGGGTGATTAAGTTTGACGGTAAGCGGCTTTTCATCACACTGGTATTCCAGCGTATCGGTTTGCATGCGTTCAACGAACTGGTGGTAATAACTACACCCGGCAAGCAGCGCGGGCAGGCAGGCGATCAACAATTTTTTCATGAGGTGTTCCCGTGACTGTCCTGGTCATGGAGGGCGAAACACCCTCCTTACGCTCCGTCAGTCTAACGGTGCACCTGCAATGTGGAATTCAGCTAACTCTGATTCTGGCGCGGGTTGGCCGGGAAAATCGCCCCCAAAATCGTGGGCGCTGAGGCTCCGGTTACCGACGGCAAATTACCGGGCAACCCCGCCAGTGTACGCCAGGCCAGCCAGGCAAACGCCAGCGCTTCCATATCATCGCCGCTGATCCCGGCCTCATCAGTCGTACCGACTTCAATGCCTGGCAACAACCCCGCCAGACGCGCCATGACCAACGGGTTGCGGCTGCCACCGCCGCAGACAAGCAGCCGTTCACATCCACCGCTCAGTAAAACTTGCTCAGAAATCGTCACCGCCGTCAGCTCTGCCAGCGTGGCTTGAACATCACTCCCGTTGAGCACCGGGAAAGGCGCCAGATGGCGCTCCAGCCAGCCATAATTGAAATACTCGCGCCCGGTGCTTTTGGGCGCGGGAGCGGCAAAGTACGTGTCGCTTAGCATGTTTTGCAGCAGCGGCAGGATAACTTTGCCTTCGCACGCCCACTGAGCATCTTTATCGTAGGGTTTGCCTTTCTGCCGCCAAATCCAGGCATCCATCAGCATATTGCCCGGTCCGGTGTCATACCCCCGCACGGGTTGCCCGGGGATAAGCAACGACAGATTTGCGATACCGCCAATGTTGAGCACCATACGGCGCTCAACCGGGTGCGCCAGCAGCGCATGGTGAAAAGCGGGCACCAGCGGCGCGCCCTGGCCACCCAGCGCGATATCACGACGGCGGAAATCCCCCACCACGGTCACACCGGTCCGCGCAGCTATCTGATTGTTATCGCCGATTTGAATCGTATGCGGCGCAATGCCGGTGGGTTCATGCCAGACGGTCTGCCCGTGGCAACCAATGGCGACGATATCTTCCGGGCGCAATTGTTCTCTGTCCATCAACGCCAGCACGGCATCCGCAAACAACGTGCCCAACTGCGTGTCCAGCCTTCCCAACTGCGATAGCGTAAGCTGCTGCCCCTGGCAGATATTGAGGATCGCCTCTTTCAGCGGCAGCGGAATGGGAAACGTCAGGCTTGCCTGCTGGGCGACCATCGTGTCATCGATGGCAGCCAACACCACGTCAATACCATCCAGACTTGTTCCCGACATCACTCCAATATAGCGACCCGATTTCATACGCCTTCCTTTAATGCATGACAGAGGGGTAACACTCCACCATAAAGCCGGGGGTAAAGCCATCGCGTACAAACACTTTTTAACAATCGAGTCTATTTCTGTTAAGTGAAATTAACATCGCCAACGCTTATAATCGCTTCGTTTAGATCGGGTTAAGCTCCCTGAGATTATGATTTTTGCCGGGATTTGGCAGAAGATATGACCTGGCATGAGTAAAATGCCATATAATTTAGCCGTGATGGATGCTCATAAGAGCGTTTCATGGTGAACAGGAGATTCATAAATGATGTTACGTGCACTGGCAGTTTCGCTGATTGGTCTTACCCTGGCTGGCTGCGTCAATAACGACTCGCTTTCTGGTGATGTCTACTCTGCATCCGAAGCCAAACAAGTGCAAAATGTCACTTACGGCACCATTGTGAACGTACGTCCGGTACAGATTCAGGGCGGTGATGATAACAATGTCATCGGCGCAATTGGCGGTGCAGTGCTGGGCGGCTTCCTCGGAAACACCGTTGGCGGCGGTACCGGACGTTCTCTGGCGACAGCAGCAGGTGCAGTTGCCGGCGGCGTAGCGGGCCAGTCGGTTCAGGGGGCGATGAATAAAACCCAGGGTGTAGAACTGGAAATCCGTAAAGATGACGGCAACACCATTATGGTCGTGCAGAAACAGGGCAACTCCCGTTTCGCAGCAGGTCAGCGCGTTGTGCTGGCAAGCAATGGTCGTCAGGTAACCGTCTCCCCGCGCTAAGTCAGGTTGCAGTGTGACCCATTGCAGTTTGTTTAACCGTGTCAATATGAAAAAGCCTTGCGAAAGCAAGGCTTTTTAGTGTCAGTCTCGCGACTGGAGTTCGTTGATATTGTGTTCGAGTCGGGCGATCATCTTTATTAACTGATCCAGTTCCTCGGTCGAAATTCCCTGGAGAATTTCCCCCCGCGTTTTCCGGATGACCGTTTCCATCTCTTCTATGATGGGCGCGGCTTTTTCAGTCAATTTGATCCGCTTAGCACGGCGGTCGTTGGCACATGTCTGGCGGGAAATAAGCCCCTTATCTTCCAGTTGGTCCAGCGTACGCACCAGCGAGGGCTGCTCGATGCCAATCGCTTTAGCCAGTTGAATTTGCGACTGCTCGGGCGGCAACTGATGAATATTATGTAGCGTTACCCAGTGAGTCTGCGTTAATTCCAGAGGTTTCAGGCGATGGTCAATCAAAGCGCGCCACACGCGCACTAAGCGTGCCAGATCAGAACCTAATGGCGATTCCAATTTCATCTCCTTATAATTAGCTTGCTAAGTTATTATACTCATTTTAGAATAGTTTGCAGTATTTATATTGGTAAAACAAATGTATTGCTGCACTCGTCAGGGCTTACGCTAAGGATCCTCCGCTTTAGCACGGCGTCATTTTTACCGCCTACCGCCCGCCCGGCGATTCGCCCGACCGCACAGGACATAAACGCGTGAAGTTAACTTCCAGTACCCCAGAATTACCCCTGCAGGACCTGATTTTTGGCGCATCGATTTACTTTCCCCCTTTGTGTAAAGCAGTCATGCTGGGCTTTCTGCTTTGGCTTGTTGCCCACCGTCTGTTGCGCGACTGGATCTACGCTGGCGATATCTGGCATCCCATCCTGATGGATCTTTCACTGTTTGTTATAGCGCTTAGCCTCTCCCTTGGCCTGTTGATTGTGGGGTAATTATGAGTCTGAAATCGCTAAAATACTTTTCTACCTTACCGGTGCTGGCCGTAGCGATTGTCGCCGCCTGGTGGATGTGGAATGAGTATATGCAGTCGCCATGGACCCGTGACGGCAAAGTACGCGCTGAACAGGTCAGCATCACGCCCCAGGTTTCCGGCAGTATCAGGGAACTCAACGTTCGCGATAATCAGTCCGTAAAAGCGGGCGATACGCTCTTTCGCATCGACGAAACACCCTACCGCATTGCGGTACTGAATGCCGAAGCCCAACTGGCAAAAGCGCAAACGGAGCAGGCAAAAGCCAATAACGAAGCCAACCGCCGCCGCCACCTTTCGCAAAACTACATCTCTGCTGAAGATCTCGATACTGCCAATATTAGTGTAAAAGCGGCGCAAGCGAGCGTTGCTGCTGCCGACGCGCAACTCGCGCAGGCAAAATGGCAGCTGGCGCAGACCACAGTCAAAGCACCGGTCGATGGCTGGGTCACCAATCTGACCACGCGCAACGGCAACTACGCTACCGCCGGGCAACCGGTATTTGCGCTGGTGGATAGCCACTCGTTTTATGTGATGGGGTATTTTGAAGAGACCAAACTACGCCATATTCGTACCGGTGCCCCGGCAAAAATCGTGCTTTACAGCGGCAATGCCACGTTACAGGGTCACGTCGAGAGTATCGGCCGCGCCATTTACGATCAGAGCATAGAAACCGACAGCGGGCTGGTACCGGATATTAAGCCCAACGTGCCCTGGGTACGTCTGGCACAACGCGTACCTGTACGCATTCGTTTCGATACACTGCCCGATGACCTGACGCTGGTTTCCGGTACCACCTGCACCGTGGCGATAGGCGTCCCCTGATGAAATCCTCCTTCGCGCTCTGGCACAACCTGCCGTGGGTAAAAGCCACGACAGGTCAGTGGCGCTACGCGCTACGCAACGGTATCGCGATGTGTCTGGCGCTGACGGTGGCCTACTTTCTTGACCTTGATGAACCCTACTGGGCCATGACCTCCGCCGCCGTAGTGAGTTTTCCGACCGTCGGTGGTGTGATCAGCAAAAGTCTTGGTCGCATTGCCGGTAGCCTGCTCGGTGCGTGCGCAGCGCTGATGATTGCGGGTCAGACGCTGAACGATCCATGGTTGTTTTTGTTCACCATGTCCGGCTGGATTGCGCTTTGCACCTGGGCCTGCGCACAGTTCGCCAATAATGTCGCTTATGCTTTTCAACTGGCGGGTTATACGGCGGCAATCATCGCGTTCGCGATGGTCAATATTACCGACATTACCGAACTGTGGGACATCGCGCAGGCGCGTGTTTGCGAAGTGATACTGGGGATCCTGTGCGGCGGCATGATGATGATGCTCCTTCCCGGCACCGCTGATGGGCCTGCGCTGCTCTCGGCGCTAAAAAAAATGCATGCCCGCCTGCTGGAACATGCCAGTCTGCTCTGGCAACCGGAAACCACCGATGCGATTCGTAGCGCCCATGAAAGCGTGATAGGCCAGATCCTCACGACCAACTTGCTACGTATTCAGGCGTTCTGGAGTCATTACCGCTTTCGTCGGCAAAACACATTGATGACCTGGCTATTGCACCAGCAGCTGCGCATGACCAGTGTGATCTCCAGCCTGCGCAGGATGCTGTTAAACTGGCCCGATGCACCGCCTCACCTGCGCCCGGTGATGGAGCAACTGCTAGCTGCGCTGTCCCACCCGCAAACCGACGCTCTGACCGTGGCGCGCATTATTGCCCCTCTTGCCCCTACCGATGCGGCAGATTACCGCCACCAGGCATTCTGGCTACGGTTACGCTATTTTTGCCGTCTATACCTGCTCAGTAGCCGCTGGTTAGCCCGTGTGGAGAATGCATCACCGATCAGCGTTTATACCCCGCCACGCAGCCCGGGGCTGATGCGCTACACAGATAATGTCGAGGCGCTGCTGAGCGGAGCCCGGACGTTTTTCGCCCTCGGTCTGGTTGGCGCGTGGAGCATTACCACCCAGTGGGAATACGGTTCTGCGGCGTTGACGCTGGCGGCTATTAGTTGTGTGCTTTACTCCGTCTCACCTGCACCGTTTAACTCGCTGACACTACTGTTGCGCACCTTATTGCTGCTCTCGTTGTTCAGTTTCGTCGTGAAATTTGGCCTGATGGTGCAAGTCAGCGAGCTGTGGTCCTTTTTACTGTTTCTGTTCCCTCTTCTTACCACAATGCAGTTATTGAAATTACAGATGCCTAAACGGGCAGGATTGTGGGGGCAGTTGATCGTATTTATGGGATCGTTTATTGCCGTCACCAATCCACCGGTGTACGACTTTGCTGATTTTTTAAATGACAACCTGGCGAAGATCCTCGGCGTTGCGCTGGCGTGGCTGGCATTTGCCGTGTTGCGTCCCGGCTCAGATGCCCGCAAGAGCCGCCGCCAGATCCACGCGTTACGGCGAAACTTTGTTGATCAGCTTAGTGCCAGGCCGCATCTGGACGAGCATGAATTCGAGTCAGTGGTCTATCACCATATCAGCCGGCTCAGCAATAGTCAGGATGCGCTGGCGCGTCGCTGGTTATTACGCTGGGGTGTGGTGTTACTGAACTGCTCGCATGTGGTATGGCAATTGCGCGACTGGGAAAGCCGTTCCGATCCGCTGACCCGGGTGCGGGATCGCTGCATTGCTTTACTGAATGATGTGATGAGTGAGCGTGGCGTTCAGCAACGAACGCTGTCCGCCACGCTGGCAGAGCTGCAACGGATTTGCGCTGCGCTTGGTACGCACCACCAGCCCGCAGCACGAGAACTGGCTTCCGTTATCTGGCGCTTGTATTGCGCATTGTCGCAGCTGGAGCAGGCGCCAGCCCCCGGAACGCTTACTTAATCACTCCGCAGGCAAAACGTGCGCCACCGCCCCCCAAAGGTTTCGGTTGATCGGACATATTATCGCCGCCAACATGCACCATCAGGGCTTTGTCCTTCACGTCAGCCAGCTTTTTCAGCCTTGGAGCCACCACTGCCTGCGTGGCTTTACCCTCATTATTCACCACCAGCACCGGGAGATCCCCTAAGTGCCCTGCGCCTTCCGGCCCTTCATGCTTGCCGGTATGGTGAGGGTCAAGGTGACCACCTGCCGCTTCTGCTGCAGAAGGTTTCCCCTCTTTTGTCGCAGGTTCACAGCTCCCTTTGGCATGGACATGAAAACCATGCTCTCCGGGCGGTAGTGCTTTCAGATCCGGGGCGAATTCCAGACCTTTGTCCGTTTCACTGATCTTCACCGTACCGATAGACTGCCCGATGCCCTGAGCAGTGACGAGATGCATATCCACTTCTTCACTGGCGGCCTGCGCGCCTGCGCAGACCAACAATGCCAACATGGCCAGACTAAAACGCTTCATATGACCTCCTTTGATTCACTTTTACCCTGTAAGTCTAAACCAGGGTAAAAGATTTCACCGGAAAGTCGCCGTTTCAGCCATCACGGCACATCAAAGCCCAGCGCAGCTTTGCGGATACGGAACCACTGCTGGCGGGTCATCTGCAGCGCCTCAGCCCCCAGCGCAGAGCGTACACGCTCAATTTTACCGGAGCCAATAATCGGTAACGGTTGTGACGGCAGACGCATCACCCAGGCATACACCACCTGCTCGATGGTTTCGGCATTCAGTTCCTGCGCCACCGTCGCCAGAACATCCCGTAACGTCTGGCATTCAGGATCGTTGAACAAGCGCCCGCCGCCCAGGCAGGACCAGGCCATAGGGCGGATGCGCAGTTGTTGCAATTGATCAAGGGTGCCGTCCAGCAACAACGGCTGATGCACCGGAGAGATTTCAACCTGGTTGGTGGCCAGGGTAAACGGCAGGCGTGATTGCAACAGGGAAAACTGCGCCGGGGTAAAATTGGATACACCAAAATGGCGGACTTTTCCGCTTTGATGCAGCGTCAAAAACGCCTCCGCAACCTCATCGGCATCCATCAACGGATCCGGGCGATGTATCAGTAGCAAGTCGAGATAATCCGTGGCGAGATTCATCAGCGACTGTTCGGCGCTACGAATAATATGGTCGCGATCGGTAATGTAATGACCAATCACATGTTCCGGTTTCGCGGTGGTGGCAATACCACACTTGCTGACAATCTCCATATGCGAGCGTAAGTGCGGCGCAAGTTTCAATGCTTCGCCAAATGTTGCTTCACATTGATAGCCGCCATAGATATCAGCGTGATCGACAGTGGTTACCCCTAAATCAAGGTGGGATTCAATAAAGCTTGCCAGCTGTTGGGGAGAGAACTGCCACTCCATTAAACGCCAGTAGCCCATGACAAAACGGGAGAACTCCGGACCTTGCGGCGCAAGGGCAATACGTTGAACCATAACGGTTTCCTCGAAGGTAATTTCCGTTGATTATACGCATTTAGTCGGTCAAAACAGTGAAGGTTGCTGAGGTTCTTCTGCCGGAAGGGATTTGTTCGCACGCATTTTGCGCTGAAAGCGTTGATGGCACAGGCGCAGGACCTCCTGCTTTTGCGTATCGGTCATTCGTTGCCAGTGGAAACGCTCATCACGGCTGCGCATACAGCCGCGGCAATAGCCTTTTTCATCCGACTGGCAGATGCCACGGCACGGGCTCTGGATAGGGAAAAACTCCAGTTGTTCTGGCACTGTCCTCTCCTGCGATAGACGCGTTATCTCTACTATTGAAGACTGCATACCGGCAACGCGCAACCCGAAAAGCGCATTGTTTGCTACTTGCAACAGACCAATCGGTCTAGTACATTATCGCCATGAACAGACATACCGAACACGATACACGCGAACATTTACTGGCTACCGGCGAGCGGCTCTGTATGCATCGCGGGTTTACCGGCATGGGCCTGAGCGAATTACTGAAAACAGCGGAAGTGCCGAAAGGCTCTTTCTATCACTATTTTCGCTCCAAAGAGGCGTTCGGTGTGGCATTGCTTGAGCGTCATTATGCGGGTTATCACCAGCGGCTGATCACCCATTTCGCCAGCGGTGCTGGAAACTATCGCGACAGGCTGCTGGCCTATTACCAGGAAACGCTCAACCAGTTTTGTCAGCAGGGCATTATTAGCGGTTGCCTGACGGTGAAGCTTTCTGCGGAGGTGTGTGATCTGTCAGAGGATATGCGCACAGCAATGGATAAAGGCGCAAGCCGTATCATCGTTCTGCTCAGCGATGCGCTGGAAAAAGGCCGTGCCGAACGAAGCCTGACCTTTTCTGGTGAGGCATTAACACAGGCGCAGGTCTTGTACTCGCTCTGGCTGGGTGCGAACCTGCAGGCGAAGATTTCCCGTAGCGCCCTGCCGCTGGAAAGCGCGCTGGCGCACGCGAAAACCATTATTGCGACGCCTTAGTTACTCGGGCGTTTTTATTTCACCTTTTACTAGTCGACCGGTCTATTCAGGAGTTGTTATGTCCAGTAAGTTATTCACGCCGCTGAAAGTGGGCGCAATTACCGCACCGAACCGTGTTCTGATGGCGCCGCTGACACGCTTGCGCAGCATCGAACCCGGCGATATCCCCACGCCGTTGATGGCGGAGTATTATCGCCAGCGCGCCAGTTCCGGGCTGATCATTAGCGAAGCAACACAAATATCAGCCCAGGCAAAAGGCTATGCCGGCGCACCCGGTCTGCATAGCGCGGAGCAAATCGCTGCGTGGAAAAAAATCACGGATGCCGTGCACGGAGACAACGGTCGTATCGCCGTACAACTGTGGCATACCGGCCGTATCTCTCACACCAGTTTGCAGCCTGGCGGGCAAGCGCCGGTTGCGCCATCGGCGATCAGTGCCGGGACTCGCACTTCGCTGCGCGATGCTAACGGTAATGCAACGCGTGAAGATACGTCTATGCCGCGCGCACTGGAAACCAGTGAAATCCCGGGGATCGTTGACGACTTCCGTCAGGCGGTGGCCAACGCCCGTGAAGCCGGTTTTGACCTTGTAGAACTGCATTCTGCTCATGGTTATTTACTGCATCAGTTCCTGTCGCCTTCTGCAAACCACCGTACAGATCAGTACGGCGGCAGCGTGGAAAATCGCGCCCGCCTGGTGTTGGAAGTTGTGGATGCCGTGAGCAAAGAGTGGAGCGCTGACAGAATTGGTATCCGTGTCTCGCCTATCGGTTCTTTCCAGAATACCGACAATGGCCCGAACGAAGAAGCCGATGCGCTGTATCTCATTGAAGAACTGGGTAAACGCGGTATCGCCTACCTGCATATGTCCGAACCAGACTGGGCTGGCGGTCAGCCTTATACGGATGCATTCCGTGAGAAAGTGCGCGCACGCTTCCACGGTCCAATCATCGGCGCTGGCGCTTACACCGTAGAGAAAGCCGAAGACCTGATCGGAAAAGGTCTGATTGATGCAGTCGCCTTTGGTCGCGCCTACATCGCCAACCCTGATCTGGTGAAACGCCTGCAACTGAAAGCCGAACTGAACCCACAGCGCCCGGAAACCTTCTATGGCGGCGGCGCTGAAGGCTACACCGATTACCCCGTGCTGTGATCCTCTGATTGTTCATTGATAGCGGCGGCTTTCCGCCGCTATACTAAAACAGTGTTTCTGACCGGAACGGTAAACCATTTAAAAAGAGGACATTATGCGCTTACTTCACACTATGCTGCGCGTCGGCGACCTGCAACGCTCCATCGATTTCTACACCAACGTGCTGGGCATGACGTTACTGCGTACCAGTGAAAACCCGGAATACAAATATTCGCTGGCGTTTGTGGGTTACGGCCCGGAAACTGAAGAAGCCGTGATTGAGCTGACCTATAACTGGGGTGTGGACAGCTATGAACTGGGGACAGCCTATGGTCACATTGCCCTGAGCGTGCCAAACGCCGCAGAAGCCTGTGAAGCGATCCGCAAAAACGGCGGCAACGTGACACGTGAAGCAGGTCCGGTCAAAGGCGGCACCACGGTTATCGCCTTTGTTGAAGATCCGGATGGATACAAGATCGAGCTGATCGAAGAGAAAGATGCCGGCCACGGTTTAGGCAATTAATACTGCCGGGCGCGCTTTGCGCCCGTTGTTTTACATCCCTTCCTAAAATTTGCCATAATGCGCTGCCCTTTTTCCGTCTCAAGAGATCCTGATGTCCGATAACGCTCAACTTACTGGTCTGTGCGACCGTTTTCGCGGCTTTTACCCTGTTGTCATCGATGTTGAAACCGCAGGGTTTAACGCCAAAACCGACGCGCTACTGGAAGTCGCCGCCATTACCTTAAAAATGGACGAACAAGGCTGGTTGATGCCTGACAGTACGCTGCATTTCCATGTTGAGCCATTTGAAGGGGCGAACCTGCAACCGGAAGCACTGGCGTTTAACGGTATCGATCCAACTAACCCGCTGCGCGGCGCGGTGAGTGAACACGATGCGCTGCACGCGATTTTTAAATTGGTGCGTAAGGGCATTAAAGACCAGGGATGTAACCGTGCGATTATGGTGGCCCATAACGCCACTTTTGATCACAGCTTCATGATGGCCGCTGCCGAGCGGGCATCACTGAAACGCAACCCCTTCCATCCGTTTGTCACCTTTGATACCGCTTCACTGAGTGGGCTGGCGCTGGGGCAGACGGTCCTCTCTAAAGCCTGTGCCGCTGCGGGCATTGCCTTTGACGCCACACAGGCGCACTCCGCCCTGTATGACACCGCCCAAACCGCCCTCCTGTTTTGTGAAATAGTCAACCGCTGGAAACGTCTTGGCGGTTGGCCATTACCGTTGGCTGAAGATCCTCAACCATAAATACCAGAAATATTCTATGCCGGTTGCATTCAGTGACCGGTTATTAACGCGGTCAATCGAAATTAGATAAACGTATATCGTTTTCTTAAACACTCCCTTCACATTCTTTTTCTACCAACTTATCCATTATTAACAGATAAAAACACCACAAAACCCTCCCTCGACATCCTGAAAAAACTCGCCATTCACCTTTGGCAGATTAATTATCTCATTTCACTTAGCGGCATAAAAATATTATTAAGGCAGCCGATGATATTTTGGCGCACCTGAACGCTGTAAAAAACACATATATTAATTATGAATGAATTAACCCAACGCGTAATAATGGGTTATTTGTAATTTATTTCATGGTGAGCACAGAAAGACCCGCTTAATATATTTTGATGAAGGTGAAATAATGCACAAGCTCAATATTATTCTTGCTCTGTTTTTTATCCCTATGGCTTTTCCGGCTTCTGCCGAAATGCAAAATCGCGTGTTTAACTGGGATCGGGTTTCTGCCGGGATTAATGTGGGTACCCTGAGCGGCCTGACCCATGAAAGGGTTTACTCGCCCAATCAAGGTGGGCGAAAACTTAGCCAACTCGACTGGCGTTACCGCAATGCTGCTGTCGTTCAGGGGGCTCTGGAATGGGACGCCATGCGGTGGTTCTCATTAGGCGCATCAGGCTGGTCAACCTTTTCCAGTGGAAACAGCCACATGAATGATTACGACTGGCAAAACGCTGTGCAGGATTCGTGGACCGATCACAGCTCGCACCCTGACACGCGACTTAACTTTTCCAATCAATTTGATGTGAATGTGAAAGGCTGGATGTTTAACACCCCCGGATGGCGTCTGGGAGTAATGGTGGGGTATCAGGAGAACCGCATCAGCTTTCACAGTAGAGGTGGAAGCTACAGCTATAATAATGGTGCCCACACCGGTTCCTTTGATCCCAATGAAATCAATATCGGCTATAAGCAACACTACCAGATCCCCTATGTCGGTCTGACCGGACGCTATCGTTATAGCGATATTGAATTTTCCGGAACACTTAAATATAGCGCCTGGGCGCGAACCACAGGAAATGATGAGCATTATCTCAGAGACCTGACGTTTACTGATAAAGCAAGAGAACAGAACTTTTTTTCACTTGCTGCAAGCGTAGGTTATTACGTCACGGAGAATATGAAACTCTATATTGAGGGAACCTGGAATCGGGTGACAAATAAGAAGACTGACGTTAACGTTAATAACTATCGTCAAAATATAAATGCAGACTATAAAAATGGTGGCGGTATTGAAAGTTATAATATGCTAACGACCGCAGGGCTGGTATACACCTTTTGACAGTAAAAAGGGTTCATGTTGAAACATGAACCCTTTTAGCAACGTTAACCGCGAGCGGCTTACTCCGCGCCCTGCTCGCCCTTATGCTTAGCGGCCGCTTCTTTGATCAGCGTCTGCAACTCACCACGTTGATACATCTCAATCAGGATGTCGCAGCCGCCAACCAGTTCACCTTCCACCCACAGTTGCGGGAAGGTTGGCCAGTTCGCATACTTCGGCAGTTCAGCGCGGATATCCGGGTTCTGCAGAATATCCACATAAGCGAAACGTTCACCACAGGCAGACAGCGCCTGTACAGCCTGAGCGGAGAAGCCGCAGCTTGGCAGCTTCGGAGAGCCTTTCATGTACAGCAGAATCGGGTTTTCAGCGATCTGGCGCTGGATTTTTTCAAGTGTAGTGCTCATTGTCTTGCTTCCTTCAACTTCTACGGCAGATGGTGGATAGTGTAACGGTTCAGAGAGCCAACCGAAAATAACATTTTGTTCACTGGTTACGATTTTACGTCCATACCTGTAAAGTTGCCTCCAAAATGTGACTTAACACAATTCAGATTCCGCCGGTTGCTTAACTCTTAACCGCCATAGAAACGTTTTGCTGCTTTTTTTTGCGCTTGCTAACGAAACGCAGCTATAGATGCAAAAACACTCTTAACTTTTGTGCTTTTTATGGATTAGAATCGACGGGTTTTGAAATCATACGCACGCATTGTTAAATGCCTGCTCTAACAGGGGATTGCTCAGTGGCGCGAATACCAAAATCTTCGATCACGCTCTGTGCTTTGTTGTTCACCACGCTTTCTTTCACGCCATTGGCTAACGCCTCTGAACAGGCGCGAGCGTCGGCCGTGCAAAAATCGCATCTGGCGAAAGCATCCGAACGTAAGAAAAAAACCACATCGCAAAAGACATCAAAGAAAAACAGTCGCAACGCAGAAACCAAAACAACGAACAAAATAACGAACAAAAAAACGACGGAGACCAAAAAATCTCCGGCAACGAAGAAAGTCACCACCAGCAGTAAAGCCAGCCAACTCTCTACGCGTCGTAATAAATCCAGCCAGACCAAAACCGCTGCTGTAACCTGGACCGAAAAATGTACGCCGCGTAAAGGCCACAAACCGCACTGCGTTAAAGTCAAAAGCACTAAGACGGCTGCTCTTGCCGATGTGCACAAAGTCCGTATCCAAAAAGCGCAGAAAACCGCCATGTCCAAACTGATGAATCAGATTGGCAAGCCATATCACTGGGGCGGCACCTCTCCCAATACAGGTTTCGACTGCAGTGGACTGGTCTATTACGCCTATAAAGATTTGGTGAAATTCCGCATTCCACGTACGGCAAATGAGATGTATCACCTGCGTGATGCCTCGCCGGTGAATGTCGCAGAACTGGAAAGCGGTGATTTGGTCTTTTTCCGCACCCAGGGTCGCGGCACAGCGGACCACGTTGGTGTTTACGTAGGTAACGGCAAGTTTATCCAGTCACCGCGCAGCGGCCAGGATATTCAGGTTACCTCGCTCAGTGAAGACTACTGGCAGCGTCACTACGTCGGTGCCCGCCGCGTGGTTACACCGAAAACCATTCGTTAATCCTGTTACCTGCCGCTTCTGTGGCAGGTAACTCTCTCTTTTGCCACCCCTTTCTATTTGCTACTCTATCCATACACTCAGTAGGGCTATTGGGTGTATTAAAATAATGAAGGAGAGTAGCAATGTCGTTCGAATTACCTGCATTACCGTATGCAAAAGACGCCCTGGCGCCGCATATCTCGGCTGAAACACTGGACTACCACTATGGTAAGCACCATCAGGCCTATGTCACCAACCTTAATAACCTGATCAAAGGCACTGCCTTCGAAGGCAAATCCCTGGAAGCGATCGTGAAGAGCAGCGAAGGCGGCGTGTTTAACAATGCCGCGCAGGTCTGGAACCACACTTTCTACTGGCACTGTCTCGCCCCGAACGCGGGTGGCGAACCGACAGGCGCGCTGGCTTCTGCTATTGCGAAGTCATTCGGTAGCTTCGCTGAATTCAAAGCGCAGTTTACCGACGCGGCGGTCAAAAACTTTGGTGCGGGCTGGACATGGCTGGTGAAGAAGGCTGATGGCGAACTGGCGATTGTGTCAACATCGAACGCCGGTACACCGCTAACGACGGATGCCACGCCGTTGCTGACCGTTGATGTCTGGGAACATGCCTATTACATCGATTACCGTAACGCCCGTCCGAACTATCTGGAGCACTTCTGGGCGCTGGTAAACTGGGACTTTGTGGCGAAAAATCTCGCTGCGTAAATCTCACCAGGAGGGGGAACCCCCTCCTGATTATTATTCTGCTGCTGTGCAGGCACGTTCCGGCTGAGTACGGCCCGAAGAGAGCACCACCAACAGGCCAAGACCGGCGATAATCGCCCCCATCACCGGCACAAAGCTGTAACCCAGACCACCGGATATGACTGCCCCACCGGCTGCGGCACCCAATGCGTTCCCCAGGTTAAATGCACCAATGTTCACGGAAGAGGACAGACCCGGTGCTTCATGTGCCACGCGCATGACTCGCATCTGCAACGGCGGCACCACGGCGAAAGTCGCTGCGCCCCAGACCACCATACTGATAGCCGCGCCGATCGCGCTTTGTGCAAGAAACGGGATAGCCAGCATGATGGCAATCAACAGCACCAAAAAGCCTTTAAGTGTTCCGGTCACAGAACGGTCCGCCAGTTTACCGCCAAGATAGTTGCCGATGGAGAACCCAACGCCAATCAGCACCAGCATTGCCGTAATAAAGACAGGCGTCGCATCTGTGATGGTCCGCAGAACCGGTGAAATGTAGGTATACAGCGTGAACATCGCCCCTGCCCCTAATACTGTGGTCAGCAGTGCAGACAAGACCTGCGGGCGCATCAGCACCGCCAGCTCTTTACGCACCTCAGGGCGTTCTCCGGTGCCGCCTTTCGGCAGTGAGAAGAACAGACTCAGCATGGCGACAATGCCCAGTGCCGCAGTTGCCATAAACGACATGCGCCAGCCAATGGTTTCACCCAGCCAGGTCGCAGCCGGCACCCCACCGATATTGGCGATGGTTAGCCCCATAAACATGGTGGCGACGGCGCTGGCTTGTTTTTCTTTGGCAACAACGCTTGCAGCAACCACCGATCCCAGGCCAAAGAATGCCCCGTGATTGAGACTGGTGACGATACGCGCCAGCATCAGGGTGGCGTAATTCGGTGCAATCGCCGACAACACATTACCCAGCGTAAAAATCGCCATCAAAAAAATCAGCGCGTTGCGTCTGCCGCGATGAGAAAGCAGTAAGGTCATTAACGGCGCACCGACCATTACGCCGACAGCATAGGCGCTAATCAGCATCCCCGCCGCCGGGATAGAAACGTCAACGCCGCGGGCAATCACCGGCAGTAATCCCATCGGGGAGAACTCGGTCGTACCGATGCCAAAGGCGCCAATCGCCAGGGCAAGCAAAGGGAAATTCATTTTCATAAACTGACTCCGGAAAAGCCGTGTCGATTCGGGACACTGTCGCAGAAGTCAAAAGTATGACATCAATCACAAAAAACAGCAGTTAGCGGAATGACAAAAGAGTATTGCAAAATTGATAACAATGGCGGGGATGAAAACGGAGGGGGAACCCGGTTCCCCCTCGCGCAGAATCAATGCAGTGCAGCAGTCAGGGCGCCGAAAACGATCAGACCCAGCACGATGACGGTAGTGAACAGTGAATACTTCAGGTCGGTGCTCATCAATTTTCTCCGTTTTAATTTCCACACAAAAAGTGAGATAGCGCATTTTTGCACAAATAAACGTAAAAATCTTGCAGGAATTAGCGTGTCAGATGTTTTATCACTTCCCCTTTTGCTCAAGATCAGACAAAATTCGACGCTAAATTTATTAGCGTACCGGCCATTGACTCCCCTCCTGACGTCCAGTGTCTTTTTCCCGGCGTACCGCACCCCCATTCATGGGTACAGGGTGATTGAAGGCAAACGTTTACCTTATGTATTATCAGGAGCTTGAGATATGGTCTGGAGTGACATCTGATGGCAACGATCAAAGACGTAGCGAAGCGAGCAAACGTTTCCACCACAACCGTATCACACGTAATTAACAAAACACGTTTTGTCGCCGAAGAGACGCGCAATGCTGTGTGGGCGGCGATCAAAGAGCTGCATTATTCACCGAGCGCCGTGGCGCGCAGCCTGAAGGTGAATCACACCAAATCGATCGGCCTGCTGGCCACCAGCAGCGAAGCAGCCTACTTTGCCGAAATCATTGAGGCTGTTGAGAAGAAGTGCTTCCAGAAAGGCTACACCCTGATTCTTGGTAATGCCTGGAATAACCTGGAAAAACAGCGCGCTTACTTGTCGATGATGGCGCAAAAGCGTGTTGATGGTCTGCTGGTAATGTGTTCCGAGTATCCGGAATCCCTACTGAGCATGCTGGAAGAGTATCGCCATATCCCGATGGTCGTTATGGACTGGGGCGAAGCCAAAGCCGACTTTACTGACACGGTGATCGATAACGCCTTTGAAGGCGGTTATATGGCCGGGCGTTATCTGATCGAACGCGGCCACCGCGATATCGGTGTGATCCCGGGTCCGCTTGAGCGCAACACCGGCGCGGGCCGTCTCGCCGGCTTTATGAAAGCAATGGAAGAAGCCACCATTTCCGTACCGGAAAGCTGGATTGTCCAGGGCGACTTTGAACCTGAGTCTGGTTATCGCGCCATGCAGCAGATCCTTGCACAGACGCATCGCCCGACAGCCGTTTTCTGCGGCGGCGATATTATGGCCATGGGTGCGCTGTGTGCGGCCGACGAGATGGGATTACGCGTCCCACAGGATATTTCGGTGATCGGGTATGACAATGTGCGTAACTCCCGCTTCTTCACGCCGTCACTGACCACAATACACCAGCCGAAAGATTCGCTGGGTGAAACTGCGTTTACCATGCTGCTTGACCGTATTGTGAATAAACGCGAAGAGTCGCAATCCATTGAAGTGCATCCGCGTCTGATCGAGCGTCGCTCAGTCGCCGATGGTCCGTTCCGCGACTACCGCCGTTAATCCCCTTTTGCGGGAGCCCTTATTCCGGCTCCCGCAACCATTCCCGATTCAGCGTTTCACTGTCCCCCAGGTACTCAAGAAGCCAGTTCAGTGCAGGTGATGCCTCGTTCTGCTGCCACGTCAGGCAACAAGCGGCATCTGGGAAGGGATTTTCCAGCTCCAGCGCCACCCACTCCCCGCGATCGAGCCAGGGCCTGGCAAAATGCGCCGGGACCATTCCCACGCACAACCCGGCAGACAGACAGGCTTCGGATGATTTCCAGTCCGGTACTATCACGCGTTTCTGGTTATCCAGCAGCCAGGTAATGCGCTTTGGTAACGAGCGTGATGTATCTTCCTGTATCAGTGAGGGCCAGTTACGCAACGTCTCATCACTTAATGGGCCCGGCAGCGCCGCCAGCGGATGCCGACAGGAAACCACACACTTCCAGCTCAGCATTCCCATATCGCGAAAAGCATAGCGCCCACCGACCGGGATAGCCTGCGTTGCACCAATAGCCAGTTCAACACGCCCGTCGGCCAGTGCATCCCAGACGCCGTTAAACACTTCCTGATAAACCTGGAGTTCCACATCGCTAAAGTGACGATAAAAATCGACGATCAGCTGTCGTGTGCGTTCGGGTCTGACAATGTTGTCCACCGCAATCGCCAGTTGCCCGCGCCAGCCATTCGCAATCTGCTGGCACTGTTGACGGGTGACCTGCATTTTTTTGATAACAGAACGCCCTTCTTTCAAAAACCAGACGCCAGCGGGCGTTAACTCCACATCGCGGTGACGCCGTTCAAACAGTGGAACCGCCAGCCACTCCTCCAGTTGCCTCACGGTGTAGCTGACAGCAGAAGGCACGCGGTGCAACTCCTGAGCCGCGCCGCTAAAACTGCCGTTACGCGCCACAGCATCTACCACTTCCAGCGAATATTCTGACCACATAATCTGCCTGCAAAAAATTTGAAACCATTGCGCAAATATTAGCGTTTCACAAGGGAGAATGCACTCCTTACACTCGACAACCCTGATAACCTGCACAAAGAAGAGATACCACAATGCAACCTGGCAAAGGATTTTTAGTCTGGCTCGCGGGATTAAGCGTGCTGGGCTTTTTAGCCACCGATATGTACCTGCCCGCGTTCAGCGCTATTCAGCAAGATTTAGAGACCTCCTCCGCTGTTGTCAGCGCCACATTGAGCCTGTTTCTGGCCGGGTTTGCCGTTGCACAACTGCTGTGGGGACCGTTATCGGATCGCTATGGGCGCAAACCGATTCTGTTAACCGGCCTGGGGATTTTCGCTGTGGGCTGTCTGGGAACAGTATGGGTGCGGGACGCCACGCTGTTATTGGTGCTGCGTTTTGTACAGGCCGTCGGGGTTTGCGCCGCAACAGTAAGCTGGCAGGCGCTGGTCACGGATTATTACCCGTCACACCGTGTTAACCGTATTTTCGCCACAATTATGCCGCTGGTCGGGCTGACACCCGCGCTGGCCCCCCTGCTCGGCGCGTGGATCCTTGCGCATCTCGGCTGGCAGGCAATCTTTGCCACGCTGCTGGTGATTACGCTGGTGTTGATGATCCCGGCGTTACGCCTGAAATCGTCGGCTGAGGCAACGGCGCCGGATGAGCAGTCGCTGACATTTATGGATCTGCTGCGCGCCCGCGACTATCGTGGCAATGTGATTATCTATGCTGCCTGTTCCGCCAGTTTCTTCGCCTGGCTGACCGGCTCACCGTTTATCCTGCATGAGATGGGGTACGGCCCCTCTGCGATTGGCCTGAGCTATGTACCACAGACCATTGCATTTTTGGTGGGGGGTTATGGTTGCCGCGCTGCGCTACAGAAGTGGCAAGGCGAACAACTGCTTCCCTGGTTGCTAAGTGCGTTTGCCCTCAGCGTGATGACCACCTGGGCGGTCGGCTTTATGCCGAACGTGTCGCTGACCGCACTGCTGATCCCGTTCTGCGTTATGGCAATGGCCAATGGCGCTATTTATCCCATCGTGGTTGCCCAGGCATTACGCCCTTTTCCGCAGGCAACCGGCCGTGCCGCCGCGCTGCAAAATACGCTGCAACTTGGGTTGTGCTTCCTCGCAAGCCTGGTGGTCTCATGGCTTATCGCCACGCCGCTACTGACCACCACCAGCGTAATGCTGTCGATGGTACTGCTGGCGACGCTGGGATATCGTCTGCAAAGGCAACCGCATCGCAGGTATGCGAAAGAGGCCACCACAACAGCATCCTCACGGGGATAGTCGCTGCGGCGATTATCCCTAAGTCACTGATTAGCATGCTAACAGTTTTCTGTTGAATCACCTGATTTTGAAGCCTATACTAAATTTCGCTGTTTTATAAATACGATAAATATTATGTAGTAACGGGCGTCGGATTACGCCCGTTTCACCATGGATGGCCTTTCGGCAAGGGTTCTCCCTTCCTCTGTTCTACGTCGGATATCAGCCTCACGGCGAAAACCGTGAGATTTCTCACAAGCCCGAAAAAGCGTCTACGCTGTTTGAAGGTTCTGATCACTGGTTAGTGATGGAGAAGTTATGAGTTCATCGTGTATAGAAGAAGTCAGCGTACGGGATGATAATTGGTTCCGTATAGCAAACGAGCTACTGAGCCGCGCCGGTATCCAGGTTAATGGCCCCGCAGCTTCAGATATTCAGGTGAAAAATCCTGATTTTTTCAAACGCGTTTTACAGGAAGGTTCGCTCGGACTCGGCGAAAGTTATATGGATGGCTGGTGGGATTGCGACCGGCTGGACATCTTCTTCACCAAAGTTCTCCGCGCCGGCCTGGAAAACCAACTCCCGCACCACCTGAAAGACACTCTCCGCATTGCCGGAGCAAGATTATTTAATCTGCAGAGTAAGAAACGGGCCTGGATTGTGGGTAAAGAGCATTACGATCTCGGTAATGACTTGTTTACCCGCATGCTGGATCCGCAGATGCAATACTCTTGCGCCTACTGGAAAGAGGCCGACACCCTTGAGGACGCGCAACTGGCTAAACTGAGGCTTTGCTGTGAAAAGTTGCAGTTAAGACCCGGGATGCGCGTGCTCGATATTGGTTGTGGATGGGGCGGGCTGGCGCAATTTATGGCGCAAAATTACGGCGTCAGCGTGGTGGGCGTCACCATTTCCGCCGAGCAACAAAAACTGGCGCAACAGCGGTGTGAAGGCCTCGATGTGGAGATCCGCCTGCAAGATTACCGCGACATGAACGACCAGTTCGATCGCATTGTGTCTGTCGGTATGTTTGAACATGTCGGGCCGAAAAACTATGCGACCTATTTCAGCGTGGTGGATCGTAATCTCAAACCCGATGGCATTTTCCTGCTGCATACCATCGGCTCTAAACGTACCGATCACAACGTTGATCCATGGATTGACCGTTATATTTTCCCTAACGGTTGCCTGCCTTCCGTACGCCAGATCGCGGACGCGAGCGAGGCGCATTTCGTGCTGGAAGACTGGCATAACTTTGGCGCCGATTATGACCGCACGCTGATGGCGTGGTATGCCCGTTTCCTTGACGCATGGCCGGAGATTGCCGATAACTACTCCGAACGGTTTAAACGGATGTTCAGCTACTATTTGAACGCCTGCGCGGGCGCGTTTCGCGCGCGGGATATCCAGCTCTGGCAGGTAGTATTTAGTCGCGGTATTGAACGGGGATTGCGCGTGGCGCGCTGATCCCTTAGCCCCTTGTAAAAAGGCCGCATTATCAATGTGCGGCCTTTTTTATTTTTCTCGTCAGGAGGCCATTACTCTTCGCTAATCATAGCAGCGACAGCGGCAGCCTCTTTTGCAGCCAGTACGCGCTCAACGGTATCGACAACCGCCTGCGTTTGCGGATCAATTTCAATATTGACACGATGCCCCAGTTTTTTGGCTCCGAGCGTGGTGCGTTGCAACGTCTCCGGGATCAGGTGCACACAGAAACGGCTGCTGGTTACTTCCCCCACCGTCAGGCTGATGCCATCAATACCGATAAAGCCTTTATAGAGTATGTATTTCATCAAGGTCGGATCCGACACCTTGAACCAAATCTGGCGATTATTTTCCGACGTGAGGATTTTGACGATTTCCGCAGTGGTCATAATATGGCCGGACATCAGATGTCCGCCAATTTCATCACTGAATTTCGCCGCGCGCTCCACGTTTACCTCATCACCAACGCCCAGCTCACCCAGGTTGGTAATACGCAACGTTTCTTTCATTAAATCGAAACTAATACGACTGCCGTCGATGGCCGTTACGGTCAGACAACAGCCATTGTTCGCGATGGAAGCACCGGTTTCGATGCCATCAAGCATATGCTCAGGAAGTTCAACGACGTGGGTGCGGAAATTGGGTTTATCATCAATAGACACCAGTTTTGCCGTGCCCTGTACAATACCAGTAAACATACCTACCACTCCTGTTCCCATTCATACGGCGTTACCGTTTTCTTTACGCACAATAACAGGTGGAAATTGCCGTTGCCAGTCTCAATCCCACCGCCGGGCGTTTTCCCGGACAGATAACAATAAGATGAACAACGGTCTGCGTGCGGCAAGAGAGTGTTGATGCAGGGTTAACATGGCAAAAACGGGGCTTAACAGGTAATATTTGAACATATGCCGCATTTATCGCAGTGCGGCATCGTTTTTAGCACAAGGAAAAACTCCTTCCTGAACGGTTGTTCCATTCTCTCTTATAACTACAAAACAATATAAAGGTGTTCTCGTGCAGAAGTATGTTACAGAAGCGCGTCAGTTACTGGCACTCGCCTTGCCGGTCATTGTTGCGCAGGTCGCCCAGACTGCAATGGGCTTCGTTGATACAGTCATGGCGGGTGGCTATAGCGCCACGGATATGGCCGCTGTCGCTATTGGTACCTCTATCTGGTTTCCCGCTATCCTCTTCGGTCACGGTCTATTGCTGGCAATGACGCCGGTAATTGCCCAGTTAAACGGCTCCGGACGTCGCGATCGCATCGCTCACCAGGTGGGTCAGGGTTTCTGGCTGGCGGGCATTGTGGCGGTGTTGATCATGATTGTGCTGTGGAATGCCGGTCATATCATTCATGCGATGCATAACATCGACCCGATTCTGGCGGAAAAAGCCGTGCGTTTTTTACGCGCGTTGATGTGGGGGGCGCCTGGCTATCTCTTTTTTCAGGTGATGCGCAACCAGTGCGAAGGTCTGGCCCGCACTCAGCCTGGCATGGTGATGGGCTTTGTCGGCTTGCTGGTAAATATCCCGGTAAACTATATCTTTATTTATGGTCATTTCGGTATGCCGGAACTGGGCGGCGTCGGCTGCGGCGTAGCAACCGCATCGGTCTATTGGGTGATGTTCATCTGCATGCGGATGTATGTAAAACGCGCCCGCGTCATGCGCGACATTCAGCACGCCCAGCGTTTCGCTAAACCCGATTTCGAGGTGCTAAAGCGCCTTGCGCAACTGGGGTTGCCCATTGCGTTGGCCCTGTTTTTTGAAGTCACGTTGTTTGCGGTCGTGGCCCTGTTGGTGTCACCGCTGGGCATTGTCGATGTGGCGGGTCACCAGATTGCGCTTAACTTCAGTTCGCTAATGTTTGTTCTGCCGATGTCACTGGCCGCAGCGGTGACCATCCGGGTGGGCTTCCGTTTGGGCCAGGGATCCACGCTGGATGCCAAGACCTCGGCGCACACCGGGTTGATCGTCGGTGTGTGTATGGCAGCGGTGACGGCGGTTTTCACCGTGCTGATGCGCGAACAAATCGCCCTGCTCTATAACAAAAACCCGGAAGTGGTGACGCTCGCTTCGCACCTGATGTTGCTGGCGGCGATTTACCAAATCTCCGACTCCATTCAGGTGATTGGCAGCGGTATCCTGCGCGGCTATAAAGATACGCGTTCGATCTTTTTTATCACCTTCACCGCCTATTGGGTGCTGGGGCTGCCGTCTGGCTATATTCTGGCGCTGACCGATCTCGTGGTCGAGAGAATGGGCCCGGCCGGTTTCTGGATGGGCTTTATTATTGGCCTGACGTCTGCAGCAATCCTGATAATGTTGCGAATGCGCTATCTGCAACGCCTGCCTTCGGCAACGATTTTGCAGCGAGCCGCACGTTAAAATGGCTGTAGCCGCCAGCTGGCGGCTACTTTCACAGCGTTTTGTTCAGTTGTTCCGCAATCGCGTGAATTCAGGAATAAATTTGCCATTTTCCGCTTGCCACTTCTCCGACCTGCCGCTAATATTCGTCCCCGTTGTCAACCACAACACTGCGTTCATAGCTCAGTTGGTTAGAGCACCACCTTGACATGGTGGGGGTCGTTGGTTCGAGTCCAATTGAACGCACCATTCCTTCTCAGTGCGTCCGTAGCTCAGTTGGTTAGAGCACCACCTTGACATGGTGGGGGTCGATGGTTCGAGTCCATTCGGACGCACCATTCTTAGTAACTCTCAGTTTTTCTTCCGCTTTTTCATTTCAGCATAAACATCACCGCCACGCCGATTGCGCCTTAGCGACAGTGATAATGCAACTTTCCCGTATGCGTTGAAAAAAACAGGCATAAAAAAGCCGCACCTTTCGGCGCGGCTTTTCGCGTTACAGCCTGGCGATCAGAATCCGACTTTCAGCGTGATTTGACCGCCGTAACCGCCGGTGCCAGCGTCGTTGATGCTCCGGGTATAGCCTGCCCGCACACCGAGGGTAACGTTATCGCGGATCTGGCCATCGATACCGACATCCAGTGCTGCCGCTGTCCCGTCCTGATCCGGATTAAATGCGACCTCGCTGCCTGCTACGCCTGGCGCGTTGACGTTCAGCGTGCCCTTCGAATCGAAGGTCTGGATAAAGGATGGACGCACCCACCAGCTTACCGGTACGGGTTTGCCTGTCTCTTTCAGCGTCGCGTTATTGCCCAGACGCAAACCAGCACGTACTTGCTGGCTGTGACCGTCGCCGAACTGCACGTTTGCAACGTCATCATTACCCTCTTTAAGGTTCACTCCGCGATACTGGTACTGGACCTGCGGTTCCAACACCAGGCCGCCGCCAATCTCAAACGGCAAACCGGTTTCGAAGGAGCCAAGGTAGCCCCAGCCGTGGGTTTTCAGGCCATCTCCGTCGCGCGGGTTGGTATCGAAGTTGTGGCGTGTCCCCTGGGCTACCACATCCATCCACCAGCCACTCTCATGCACACCGTTGAGGTAGAGGCCGCCGCTGTAAGCGTCGTCACGTACCGTACCGGCTTTCGATTTGTTGTTGCGCTGCACATCGACGGCAGAAAGTCCCGCCGCACCGTACACGCCAACGGTCCATTCCATGGTGGAGGCCGATCCCTGCCACAGATCGCTACCGATCTGCAGGAAGGTATAGCCGCCTTTACTGTCCGGCGTGTTGCCGCTACGCAAATCATTGCTGCCGTGATCGTGGCTCATCTGGCCGGCCTGGAAACGGGCCCACATGTTGCTACCACTTTCGGCTGCGGTACGCGCCGCATAGCGACGTGCATCCAGCGAGCCGAGCAGCGCACTGTCGTAGTCCATAGCCTGAGCATAGATGGAGTTATAGAGATACATTGCCGAACGGTAGTTCTGCGGGCCGTTCTCGTTGCTACCCGCATCAGCAGTCGTCAGATACCAGCTTTGGTCGGCGCTGCCCTGTTGCAGGGTGTAGTTATATGCACCTGCCTGCAGGCTGCCGCTGAGACTGAAGGCATCATCGGTCGTAGTCGCACCGTTGATAGCATTCACCACCTGAATGCCGTTGCCGGTAGTACGTGCACCCAGACCGCCCTGACTGCGGATGGCGATCTGTGTATTACCGGTCGCTGTACCGCCGTCCAGCACCAGGCTGTCACTCACTGCGGTATTGCCGTTAAACAGGGTGTTCAGGGTAATGGTGCCACCATTGCCTACCAGATTGGTGACAGTCAGGGTTTTCGGAACGAAGGTCCCGGTCGGTGCCTGGAAATCTATCGAGCCGCCGAGTGTCAGGTTATTGAGCAGGGAGTTAGCAGTCATCAGCCAATTTGAACCGGCATCAATGGTCAGATCTGTCGGGTCGATCATCCCGGTCAGCGAGGTGCCGTTGGTCAGCTGTAGTGAGGTGCCACGCTGGGCGATGATGTCGGTCACGGCATCCAGCCCGCTGAACACCAGGGTACCGCTCTGCAGATAGGTACCCCCAGATTGATCAAGCACACCGCTCAGGGTCAGCGTGTTATCACCTTCTTTATACAGCGTACCGTTGCCGGAAATGGCCGCGTTAATGGTGTTGTTGCTGGTATCAGTGGTGATATGCAGTTCGCCGCTGTTGTTAACGCTACCGGCAAGCGTAGCGCCGTCGTTGACTTGGGTTACCCCAGTCAGCATACCGCCCTCGGCAACGCTCAACGTACCGTTCTCGCTTACTACGGTATTGTTGGCAGTGCCATCTGCAGCAACCAAGAGTAGGCCGCCATTTTCAAGCAGTACGTTTTCCGCAACACTATTGGCAATGGAGAAACTGCCAAGCGCGTTGGTGCCGGTGAGCGAGGTGTCAGTGCCTGCCATCAACGCTGCGCCGCTATTGAGGTTGATATTGGTGACCGTTGCGCCATCTTCCAACGCCAGTATGCCGCCGCGCTCAATCGCTGTCAGATCCGCCACGCCCCCGGCGCGAACGAACTGGGCGCCGCCTTTGCTAACAGTAGTAGCAATAGCCGTGCCGCCGAAACTGACGCTTTGGGTGCCATTTTCACTGACGGTGGACGAGGCGACGGTGCCGCCCTGATTGACCACCTGATCACCCACCACCATATTGTCGATAACGATCGCGCCGTCATTAACGTTCTGGATCCCGCCTTCACGGATGATAGTGGAGATGACCGTCCCGCCGCTGCTTACGTTCTGGGTGCCGCCATCGTTAATGGTGGTGCTAATGGAGGTCCCTCCGTTAAGCACGTTCTGGATCCCGCCGGCCTGGATGACAGCAAGTACCGATGAACCCCCGCTGTAGATATTCTGGATGCCGCGCTCGTAGAGCGTCGTGCGAGTCGCGGTCCCGCCCCGGTAGATATTCTGCACGCCGTTCGCGGAAAGTTCGGTATCAACCGCACTGCCGCGCACATTCTGCTGGCTGGAGTTGATCATCGAGGTTTTCACCGCCGTTGCACCCGCAGCGATATTCTGCACCGCAAAATTATCCATCAGGGTGTTTTCCGCGCGCCCACCGCTGTAGAGGTTCTGGATGCTGTTGCGGTTACGGGTATCGGTCACCACTGCGCCATCATAAATACCCTGCACTGCACCGTCGCTTAGCACAGTAGAGGTCGCGGCACCTCCGTCATAGATGCGCTGCTCTGCATTGGTGATTTCCGACCCGGTGGTAGTGCCGAAGACCTCTTGAATGCCGCCATCAATTACCACAGAGACTTCAGCATTGGCGTTTTTGTTAATCACCTGACGCCCGCCGTTTTTCACGATGCTGACAATCGAGGTTCCGTCAACCACTTGTAAACCGCCATCAATAAAGGTGAAATCAGTAACGCCGCCTGAGGCAACGTTTTGTCTGCCGCCAGTGGAGATGGTCCCACCGTAGGTGTAACCGCCCGAATTAACGTTCTGTACCCCCCCTTTCTCGACGCGTGTTTCAAAGGCTTGCCCGCCGCTGCCGATATTCTGCGTACCGCCCAGCAGGCGCGCAGCAAAGGATTTTGCGCCGTTATTGATGTGCTGCTCACCGCCGTTCAACACGGTGGAGATCGCCACTGCGGCGTTGCTGAGGATCTGCGTTCCGCCAGCGTTAATGACGCTCTGGCGTGACCAGCCGTACGGGTCAACGATTTGCAGGCCACCGTTATTAATCACCGCGTCGAACGATTGCCCGTCGACACGCTGTACGCCGCCGCTGTTAATCAGTGTGCCGCTGGCCTGACCGCTCTTGGTCACCAGTTGTACCCCGCCGTCGCTGATGCTGGTGCCAGACGCAGAGCCTTCTACCAGTTGAGTACCACCGCCGAACACCGTGCCGTCAGACGCCGCCCCACCGAGGCTGATGTGCTGCACACCGCCGCTGTTCACCGTGGTGCCTGCCGCCAGGCCACCTTTATTCACCAGTTGGGTACCACCGTTGCGCACCACCGCCGACGTCGCGTTGCCATCGACGCTCTGCACACCGCCGCTGTTGATCAGGGTGCCGACCGCTTTCCCGCTGGTGGTGACGATCTGATAGGCGCCATCATTCAGGCTGGTACCCGACGCCGTACCCGCCACCACCTGTTTTCCGCCGCCGAAGATGGTGCCACCAGCCGCCGAGCCGCCGAGATTGATATGCTGCAGGCCGCCGCTGTTCACCGTGGTGTCTGTCGCTAGGCCACCCTTATTCACCAGTTGAGTGCCGCCGTTGCGTACCACCGATGAGGTGGAATCGCCGTCCACGCTCTGAACACCGCCGCTGTTGATGATGGTGTTGGTGGTTTTGCCGGTAGCTTGCACAATCTGCAGACCGCCATCGCTGATGCTGGTTCCGGACGCGGTTCCTGCCACCAGTTGTTTGCCGCCACCGAAGATGGTGCCATCAGACGCCGCGCCACCAAGGTTGATGTGCTGCAAACCACCACTGTTGATGATGGAACCTGCAGCCAGCCCCCCCCTGTTCACCAACTGCACCCCGCCGTTGTTCACGACAGCAGAAGTCGCTGAACCATCAACGCGCTGCAGACCGCCGCTGTTGATGAGGGACCCAGTAGCAAGACCGCCCACCTGGACGTGCTGGATGCCGCCATCGCCGATGACCGTGTCATCCGCCAACCCGGCTACCTGCTGCGTTCCGCCCAGCAGTGTCGTTTTGGAGGCCGCACCGTTGGCACGCACAATCTGCACGCCATCTTTATCGACGCGAGTGTTGTTCGCATGACCGCCGCTGCGGATCACCTGTTTCCCGCCGGTGTAGACGATCGTGCCATTAGCCGTACCGTCAACATCCTGGAAACCACCGTCATAGATTTTGCTGTCAGTCGTTTTCCCGGTAACGTGAACCTGCTGCACACCACCAGAGTCCACACGAGTGTTGGATGCCGTACCTTCAACAATCTGGGTGCCGCCAAACAGCAACGCATCCGAAGCAGCGCCACCTTCGTTGATGTGCTGCAGACCACCGGAATTAACCAGCGAGCCCGTGGCAAGCGCGCCGGAGTGGATCAGTTGAACACCGCTATCATTGACCACGGCGGAGATCGCCGTGCCGTCTACCGCCTGTGTGCCACCGCTGTTGATGATGGTGTCGGTGGCTTTACCGGTGGCCTGGACAAGCTGGTAAGCGCCGTCGTTGATGCTGGTACCGGAGGCCGTGCCGGCAACAACTTGCCGACCGCCGCCAAACACCGTAGTGTCGGACGCAGCGCCGCCTTCATTGATGTGTTGCAGGCCGCCGCTGTTAACGGTAGCGTTATCCGCCAGCCCGCCACGGTTCACCAGTTGGGTGCCGCCGTTATAAATAACCGATGAGGTGGCTGTGCCATCCACGCGCTGTAGGCCGCCATCGTTGATCAGCGATCCGGTGGCGCTACCGCCAACCTGCACGTGTTGTACGCCGCCTGCACCGATAATGGTGTCTGCCGCCACCCCCGCCAGTTGCTGAATACCGCCCAACAGCGTGGTGAAAGCAGTTGCCCCGCCTGAGAGCACATTCTGAATACCGCCACTGTTAATCACTGCGCTGGAGGCAGCACCGCCGCTGCGGACTTTCTGCAGACCACCGTCATTCACTTCTGCTGAAAACGAGACACCATCGACATCCTGTTCGCCGCTGGCGTTAACTACCGCATCACTGCTCATGCCACTGGCGTGAATCTGTTGCAGCCCGCCGTTATTGATGACGGTGCCAGAGGCGGTGCCTTCTACCAATTGTGTGCCGCCGAGCAAAATGGCATCGGATGCCGCACCGCCTTCGCTGATATGTTGCAGCCCACCGGTGTTCACTACGCCGCCTGTGGCCAGCCCGCCGCGATTAATCTGCTGCGTACCGCCAGCATTGACGATAGAGGAGATGGCCTGACCGTCTACAGTCTGCGTGCCACGATTGTTGATGATGGTACCGGTAGATTTACCGGTTTTTTGCACCAGCTGCGCACCACCATCGTTGACGCTGGTGCCGGATGCGGTTCCCGCAACAACCTGGGTGCCGCCACCAAACACTACGCCGTCGGAGGCTGCCCCGCCCTGATTGATATGCTGAACCCCGCCGCTGTTCACGGCTGTGCCCGCCGCCAGCGCGCCGCTATGCACCAGTTGGGTACCACCGTCGTTGACAACTGCGGAGATCGCGGTGCCGTCTACGGTTTGTGTGCCGCGGTTGTTGATGATAGTACCGGTGGCTTTGCCGGTTTGCTGAACCAGCTGTGCGCCACCGTCATTGAGGTGCGCACCCGATACCGTGCCGGCCACGACTTGCTTGCCGCCGCCAAAAATGGCGGTGTCAGCAGCGGAACCGCCGACGTTAACGTGCTGAACGCCGCCGCTGTTGACCGTCGCGTCCTGAGAAAAACCACCGCTGTTGATGAGCTGGATGCCGCCTGCGTTAATGACACCCTGAGCAGAATTGCCGTTAACGGCTTGTACACCGCCATTGTTAATAATCGTCTGGCTTGCCACCCCACTCTGTAGCACAGTTTGCACACCGCCAGCACCGACAATGGTGCCATTTGCCCTACCGGCGACCGCCTGCTTGCCACCGCTGTTAAGTTGCGAACCTGTTGCCGTCCCGTCCACTTCAACAATTTGTGCCCCGTCAGTGATAACGGTCCCGGTCGTCTGACCGTTCTGACGCACAATCTGCGAACCGCCATTCTGAACGTGGGTATCCACGGTCTGGCCGCCCGCCACTATCTGGGTACCGCGGTTGCCAATAGTATGGTTGGTGGCTAACCCACCGGTGCGCACGTTCTGTACCCCCTCCTGTACCACCTCATCCCGCGTCGAACCAGTGACATCCGGGGTGAACGCCATCGCCCCGCAGCTTGCAAACATGCCGCCCACCGCCGCCGAGATCAACACCGCGCCACTTGCACGCTTGCCTTTCGCCCTGGTCAGTTCTGAAACCACCACGAACGCCCGCTGAATGTCATTCCACACCAGCCGGTAACTGCAGTTAAGACTTTTCTTCATTTTAATGTCCTCGAAACCCTTCCCTCATCCGTCAGGCGGCGTGTTGATCGGGGTCTGCAAATGCTGTTGTTTTGATGCCAAAGGGATCGCTTTGCAGGGCAATCAGCCGACGAAGATGGCCGATGACCTGCTTGCCAGTGATAAAACGTGTGCATTCGTACTGGCGTTCCGTGCCTTTGTGGCGCGGACACCAGAAATAGTCCTGATGATCAAAATTAAACCGCACGTCATCCCAGCAGCCGTTGCAGACATGCGTGTTGATGACGCGCCAGGGGGTATGAAATTCGCTGTTAGGCAGGCTGAATCCACTGATTAGCACCACCGGAATACGGCAGCCCCAGGCAAGCCAGGAGAGACCGCTGCCGAGGCCGATAAAGAATTCGGCGTGCTCCAGCAGCGCCACGCGGTCTGCGAGGGGCAGATTGCCGGTGAAATCTTCCGCGCCGTGGGGGATTTTGTTCCAAATGTAACCGCGCCCTACCACGCGCTCTTTGTCGATACACAGCACGCGGTAGCCCTGCTCTTTGAGATAGTCGATCACTTCATGCCAGCCGCTGCCGTTGTTCCAGAATTTGGCTTGGCTGGTGGACTGAGTCGCAATGCAGACGTAGGGTTCGGCGATACGACGTGAGCTACGCTGGCGCAGATCCGGAACGATTTCGGTGGGGTCGACACCGAGAATATGACCGGCGCTGCGGTGCAGACCAACGGCTCGAAAATCAAATGGTTGCTTGTTGAGATCGCCGTGAAAAAACAGCCCGACGCGCCAACTGGCATAGGGCGGCTCGCTCACGCCCGGCCCGGTCTGCCAGGCTTCAGGAGTAAAACAATTGAGTTGTGGATAGACAGGTTTAAAAAGATCGACGATGGGCTGTGCCATGGTGCAATCAACGTTGCACTGGTACGTCTGTCGAAAGCGTTCGGCGTAAGGTACCCAGCCAATGAGATCGCCCAGCGTACCGCAGGGAAATGAGACCAGCACCTTTTTGCCGTGCATATCCAGAACGTGATCCAGCACGGGTTCCGACTGAACACCGTCCCAGACTCGCAGACGAAACCGCACATAATACTTTTTTGTGCTGATCACCCAGCCCTGTGCGACATCGTCGGAAAAGAGGATATTTCCCGTTTCTTCATCGCTTATTTCTACCCGCCAGTTGCCGGGCGGTAACAGTAACCGGGCACCGTCATTAAAATCATACAGGATACCCATTGGCCCCTGCTGAGTAGGGAATTCTGGCGGTGAAATAAAAGCATATCCATGACCAACCACTGCGGAAGTCGTCATCGCCCAACCTTAATCATGAGTAAAAGCATTAAATAAGGCTGGCAGTAAATAATAATCAGGCACCAGCCGACCTCCGGATGCAATAATCCAGAGCGAATGTCTTCATAAATTTATTGAGTCTCATTAAGAGTCGATTAATGGTAGTAATAAGGAGACTTATTGCAAATTCTTTCTAAAATTTAAGATCTCTGTATATCAATAACTTAGTTTTTTTATTGTATTTAGGCACCCTTCACTTAACATAGAAAAAACAACGAGTTAAATCTCAGGAAGAGCAAATATTTTAGGATTATCCTTAAAGCAAACTTAGTGCAAAAAAGTGATATCTACTGAAAATATGAAATATATCCGCGCCTCTTCAGGTAGCCTCTACGAGAATATATCCACCTCGTTAAGATCACAGATGGAGTAAAACCAATCCGCCTCGCTAGTTATTTAAAAAGCGAGCCAGCGCACTCTTTTTTATTTAATTCTCACCTATGTATTTTTACGTCAAATAATAAACGGAACAATCCGATTGATTATTTTTAACGCAACAAAAAGGTGAGAATAAATCAATCTGTATGCAGCAGAGAAATAACGTTGCCGTCGAGTGGGTCAAACTGATGTCAACACTATGGCCAGGCCCCATACCGCCTCGCTTATGCAACGGTTGCGCAATTTTGTGATAACGGTTACACAACAAAATGATGATGACGAGAAATTCGAATTTTGAAACAGCGTTTTTAATTCCTTTCTGTCAAGGTGGACGCTATAATGCCGCCATCCTAATTTGAATGGATTCAGCTGATTGAACTTTAAAACAAATAACTCACATCAATTTTTCCCCGAGCTGGCTGAATCTCAGGCACACATTACTCTGCACGCTTTTTTGATGTCACCTATCCTTAGGCTGTGGCATCGCTCTTTTCGCAACACAGGTTTGACTCCGGAGCCGTGCGCTACCCGGAGCGTGATTTCCATATCCTTCTCAACTCAAACTTAAAGACCAGAACTGTCATGAAAAAGACCAAAATTGTTTGCACCATCGGTCCAAAAACCGAATCCGAAGAGATGCTGGCGAAGATGCTGGACGCGGGCATGAACGTCATGCGTTTGAACTTCTCTCACGGCGACTATGCGGAACACGGCCAGCGCATCAAAAACCTGCGCAACGTGATGAGCAAAACCGGTAAAAAAGCGGCGATTCTGCTGGACACTAAAGGTCCGGAAATCCGCACCATCAAACTGGAAGGCGGCAACGATGTTTCGCTGAAAGCGGGCCAGACCTTCACCTTCACCACCGACAAATCCGTTGTGGGTAACGCTGATACCGTTGCGGTGACCTACGAAGGTTTCACCACTGACCTGAACGTTGGCAACACGGTGCTGGTGGACGATGGTCTGATCGGCATGGAAGTGACTGCCATCGAAGGCAACAAAGTTATCTGTAAGGTACTGAATAACGGCGACCTCGGCGAAAATAAAGGCGTTAATCTGCCGGGCGTTTCCATCGCCCTGCCGGCGCTGGCTGAAAAAGATAAGCAAGACCTGATCTTTGGTTGCGAACAAGGCGTTGACTTTGTTGCCGCATCCTTTATCCGTAAACGTTCTGACGTGGTTGAAATCCGTGAGCATCTGAAAGCGCACGGTGGCGAACACATTCAGATCATCTCCAAAATCGAAAACCAGGAAGGCCTGAATAACTTCGACGAAATCCTCGAAGCATCCGACGGCATCATGGTTGCGCGTGGCGACCTGGGCGTTGAAATCCCGGTTGAAGAAGTGATCTTCGCGCAGAAGATGATGATCGAAAAATGTATCCGCGCGCGCAAAGTGGTCATTACTGCGACCCAGATGCTGGACTCTATGATCAAAAACCCGCGACCGACCCGCGCTGAAGCTGGCGACGTGGCGAACGCCATCCTCGACGGTACCGACGCAGTTATGCTGTCTGGCGAATCCGCAAAAGGTAAATATCCGCTGGAAGCTGTGACCATTATGGCTACCATCTGCGAACGTACCGACCGCGTGATGACCAGCCGCCTGGACTTCAACAACGACAGCCGCAAACTGCGCATTACCGAAGCCGTATGTCGTGGTGCGGTTGAGACGGCTGAAAAACTGGAAGCCCCGTTGATTGTGGTTGCAACCCAGGGCGGTAAATCCGCACGCGCAGTACGCAAATATTTCCCGGATGCCACTATTCTGGCGCTGACCACCAACGAAGTGACCGCGCGTCAGCTGGTGCTGAGCAAAGGCGTTGTTGCGCAGCTGGTGAAAGAGATCTCCTCTACCGATGATTTCTACCGTCTGGGTAAAGAAGTGGCGCTGGAAAGCGGCCTGGCGGCCAAAGGCGACGTTGTGGTAATGGTTTCTGGTGCACTGGTTCCAAGCGGCACGACCAACACGGCCTCTGTCCACGTTCTGTAATATAGTCAAACATTACAGACTGATTAAAAAAGCGCCCTTGCGGCGCTTTTTTTATATTCCGGTAACCACTCAAAATAAAAAATCAAATCGGATTTCACTATTTAAGCCCGGCATTATCTAAGATGAATCCGATGGAAGCCTGCTGTTTTAACACGCGTTTTTTAACCTTTTATTCAAAGTCGGTGCTTCTTTGAGCGAACGATCAAATTTAAGGGCATTCCCATCAAAAAAATATTCTCAACATAAAAAAGTTTGTGTAATACTTGTAACGCTACATGGAGATTAACTCAATCTAGAGGGTATTAATAATGAATCGTACTAAACTGGTACTGGGCGCGGTAATCCTGGGTTCTACTCTGCTGGCTGGTTGCTCCAGCAATGCTAAAATCGATCAGCTGTCTTCTGACGTTCAGACTCTGAACGCTAAAGTTGACCAGCTGAGCAACGACGTGAACGCAATCCGTTCCGACGTTCAGGCTGCTAAAGATGACGCAGCTCGCGCTAACCAGCGTCTGGACAACCAGGCTCACTCTTACCGTAAGTAAGAGTTCCTGTGTTGAAATGGCGCACGTAGTGCGCCATTTTTTTTGCCTGCCATTCCCCTTCCTTATCTACTGCGTTATCGCCCTCTGTCCCGTTTCCGTATTCATTGCCGCGGCTTCTGCGCTGTTCTGCACCGATAACACACTTTCCGGATTCACCGCTGCGGATTTCCCCGACGCTACAGCAACCGGATAACCTGCGCGACGATTCAGCGCCTTCTCGATCAGCTTCTTGTCACCACCGGACTGGTTAATAAACGTAGCCAGCGCAGGAGAAAGCTGGATGGGCACCCGCTGAGTATCTTCTTCCACCGTCTGCGACAACGGACGATGAACTTCAATATAGTGCCTGCCATCGGGCTCCACGGCGTATTTCACCGGCTCGTTGATGATGGTCACCCGAGTCCCGGCGGAGACCTGAGCAAACAACGCCTGAATATCCGGCGCGCTCATACGCATACAGCCAGAACTGACCCGCAACCCGACGCTGTCAGGCGCATTGGTACCATGAATGAGATATTCGCCATGACCAATGCCCAAACGCAGCGCAAAGCGCCCCAGCGGGTTATGTGGCCCGGCGGGCACCACGGGTGGCAGTTCAATGCCATTGGCCAGTGAGCGCGCACGTATGCCAACTGTTGGCGTCCAGGTTGGGTTAGGGATCTTCTGGCTGACTCGGGTCACAGAAACCGGCGTTTCCAGTCCTTGTTGACCGATACCGATCGGGTAGACCTGCACACTGTTTTTTCCCGGCGGGAAATAGTACAGCCGCAGCTCAGCCAGATTCACCACAATGCCCTCACGGGGCGTATCCGGTAACAGCATTTGCGACGGAATGGTCACCACCGTACCGGGACGAGGAACCGGCGCAATAGTGTCATTCGCCTCCAGGATCAGCATCGCTGCGGTATCAAAATGCCGCGCAATGGCCTGCAGATTTTTATCCTCCGCTCTGACGGTCCAGGTTTGATTTTCGCCAATGAGACGGCTGCCATCCGGCGGCAGAACGTATTCCGCTGCATGGGCCAGTTGTATAGCGCTAAAAGCGCCGAAAAGACATAAGGAAAGAAGAGACGCGCGTTTCATACTGACGTTCCTGTATTCACCGGCAGGCTGCCGGAAAGCTGAAAATCCATGCGAGACGGGGATCGCCTCGCGTAACAGGATGAAAGCTGTCTTTTGAGTTTAGCTAATGTTTGCCGCTTTGTTGCGTATCGCGCGGATCATTGCTTCAAGCCCTTGCGAGCGGGAGGGAGTAAGATGCTGGGTTAACGACAACTGTTCGAACCACGGACGCACATCAAAGGCCACAATATCCTGCGCTGTCATTTGCTGATAAAGCACAAACACAATGGCAATCAACCCCTTAACGATAGCGGCGTCGCTGTCGCCTGACAGTTCAATCACACCCGCGTCGTTGCGCTGCATGACGATCCACACCTGACTCTGGCAACCCTGAATAATGTTGTCCGGGTTATGGGCCTCCTCGCTCAGGTCCGGCAGGCGTTGTCCCAGTTCGATAATATAGAGATATTTCTCTTCCCAGTTGGCGCAGCGATTAAAATTGCGCAACAACTTCTCTTTATCCGGTAATGCAGCCATGTTCGCCTCTTACGTTAGCCCAGCAACTGATGAATACGTTTCAGGCCAGCTACCAGACGATCCACCTCTTCTTCTGTATTGTACATAACCAGCGATGCGCGACACATGGCCGGCACTTTATAAAACGCCATCAATGGCATGGCACAATGGTGCCCGGTACGCACCGCAATACCGTAATTATCGAGGAAACTCCCTACGTCATAGGCGTGGTGTTTCCCCAGATTAAAAGCAATCACCCCCTGACGCTGCGCCGGGCCATACAGGGTTAAATCCGGCACCTCTGCCAGTGCAGTTAACGCGTAACGCATCAGCGTCTGCTCATATTCGCCAATGGCGTCCAGCCCAAGTCGGGTGACGTAATCAATAGCTGCGCCAAGGCCGATAATGCCGCCGGTATTGGGTGTGCCGGCTTCGAAACGCCAGGGCGCTTTGGCATAGGTGGTGCCCTCCGTCAGACTGACGGTGGCGATCATCGAACCGCCCCCTTCCCACGGCGGCATATCCTGCAGGATCGCCTCTTTCACGTACAGCACACCAATCCCTGTCGGTCCGTACAGCTTATGGCCGGAGAAGACATAAAAATCACAATCCAGCGCCTGCACGTCCACTGAATGATGCATTACGGCCTGGGCACCATCCACCAGTACTTTCGCTCCGTGCTGATGCGCCAGTGTGATCATCTCCGCCACCGGGTTTTCGGTGCCCAGTACATTCGAAACCTGAGTGATGGCCAGCAGGCGGGTACGCTCGTCAAACAATGTGGGCAGCACGTCGAGTTGCAAGGTGCCATCCTGATTGAGCGGAATAACACGTAGTTGCGCACCGACGCGTTCACAGAGCATTTGCCACGGCACAATATTGGCGTGATGCTCCATAGCGCTGATAACTATATTGTCACCCGCGTGCACCTGGCTGTTGCCCCAGCTGTTTGCCACGAGGTTAATACCCTCGGTCGTGCCGCGCACAAACACCAGTTCTTCCGGCAGCCGCGCGTTAAGAAACGCCGCAGCCTGCACGCGCACATTTTCCATACGTTGCGTGGCTTCTGCGCTCAACGTATGAATGCCGCGATGTACCGCGGCATAGCCGTGGCGGAAAAACGCCGCTTCGGCATCAATAACCTGATTCGGTTTTTGTGCGCTGGCGGCACTGTCGAGATATGCCAGCGGCAGTCCGTTCACTTCACGCAGCAGTACCGGGAAATCGGCACGTACGGCGTTGACGGGAAAACTCATGCTACGCCCCCTGCCAGACGCTGACTGATTTGCGCCAACACCTGATGTTTTAGCGCCTCGTCGTTGATCGCTTCCGTCAGTTCAGCGGCAAAGGCATGGATAATCATTTTTTGCGCCGCCTGCTGGTTGATCCCGCGCGAGCGCAAATAGAACATCTGCTCATCATCGATTCGCCCGATGGTGGCACCATGACTGCATTTCACATCGTCGGCGTAGATCTCCAGTTGTGGCTTGGTATCCACTTCCGCCAGACGACCGAGCAGTAAATTGTTGTTGGTCATCTGTCCATCGGTTTTGATGGAATGTTGTGCCACCTTAATTAATCCGTTAAAAACTGCCCGGCCTTTGTCGCTGACGATGGTTTTATGCAACTGGCGGCTATGACAGTAACCCTTATTATGCTCAAGCCAGGTCCGCGTATCGCACACTTCCGACTTCACCGGCATTGCCAGGCTGTTGATATTGAGCTGCGTGTTCTCGCCATTCAGTTGCGTACTGGTGTTATGTCGCAGCACTGCGCCACCGAGCAAGAAACTGTGGCTCTTTGCCGAACCGTTGTCCGCAAGCCAGATATCATTGTGCGCAAAGTGGTAGCTCGCTGGGTTTTCAAACGCCAGCTTCACATGATGCAGACGGGCATTCGCTGCAACGCTCATCGTTAGCCGCGAGCCGGTAAAATGCGGATTGTCGTTGAGGCTGACATAGTGCTCATAGATGGTCGCTTCCGCCCCCTGCGCCAGCGAAAGATGATGGCGATAATGCGCCGTGTTCATCTCATCCCCCGCCACTCCCTGAGTGATATGCATTAAGAGCAACGGCTTAGAAGGCCGCAGGTCTTTCGCCACCTGAATCCAGGTCACGGACTGCGCCAGACTTTCGGTTAAATGCAAAAAGATTTCCGGTTGTACCGGTGCAGGCAATTGCTGGCGGGCATCGTTAAAGGTCACATCAAAACCGGAGCCTGCGGTATCGTCGCTCAGCGCCGCATTAAAAATGCCATTAACAAATACCAGGCGCACCGCATCAACCGGCAGCGCCAGCGCGTCGCGTTGTTGCTCACTGACCGTTCCCGCCGCAACAACAAACTGGCTGCTCAGCAGGCCGTCCAGCGGCGTGTATTTCCAGTTTTCCTGTTTGCGGGTGGGTAGCCCCAAACGCAGCATCTGTTGGAGGTGCTGCTGCGCCGCGTCAGAACGCGCACCCCCCTGCTTTTCAAACAGGTGATGCCACTGTTGCAGCGCGTTACTGCTGTTCTGTAAGCCAGCCATAGCCCTGCTCCTCCAGTTGCTTAACCAACGTGAAATCGCCGGATTTCACGATGCGCCCCTGATATAACACATGCACAAAATCGGGCTTGATGTAATCCAGAATGCGCTGGTAATGCGTTACGATGATAAACGCGCGCTTTTCGTCGCGCAGAGCATTAACGCCATCGGCAACGATTTTCAACGCATCAATGTCCAGACCGGAGTCCGTTTCATCCAGGATGCACAGATCTGGCTCCAGCACCGCCATTTGCAGGATGTCGTTACGCTTCTTCTCACCGCCAGAGAAACCCACATTAACCGAGCGGGTCAGTAAATCTTCCGGCATTTTCAGCAGCTTGATTTTTTCTTCCATGAGATCCTGGAAATCAAAACGATCCAGCGCGTCTTCGCCACGGTACTCACGCACCGCATTCAGCGCGGTTTGCAAAAAGAACTGATTACTAACCCCAGGGATTTCCACCGGGTACTGGAAAGCCATAAACACGCCTTCGCCCGCACGATCTTCCGGCGACAGTTCCAGTAAATCTTTACCTTTAAACTCGACGCTGCCACCAACCACTTCGTAATCTTCACGTCCGGCCAGGGTCGCAGAAAGTGTGCTTTTCCCGGAGCCGTTCGGCCCCATGATCGCGTGCACTTCGCCGGGACGAACCTCCAGGCTCAGACCACGCAGGATGGCTTTATCGTCTACGCTAACCTGCAAATCTTTAATACTTAACATTTATTATCCCTTAATCCTTAACCGACGCTGTGTTCAAGGCTAATGGCCAGCAGTTTTTGCGCTTCAACGGCAAATTCCAACGGCAGTTCGGAGAACACGTCTTTACAGAAGCCGTTGACGATCATCGAGATAGCGTCATCCTCACTGATACCGCGTTGCAGGCAGTAAAACAGTTGATCTTCACCAATACGTGATGTGGTGGCCTCATGCTCAAGCTGGGCGCTGTTATTACGACACTCCACATACGGGAAGGTATGCGCGCCGCTGTCCGGTCCAATCAGCATTGAGTCGCACTGCGTGAAGTTACGCGCATTGGTCGCCGTCGGCATGATCTTCACCAGCCCGCGATAGCTGTTCTGGCTATGCCCGGCGGAGATACCTTTCGAAATAATCGTCGATTTGGTGTTCTTACCGATGTGGATCATCTTGGTGCCGGTGTCTGCCTGCTGATGTCCGCTGGTCAGCGCCACCGAGAAGAACTCACCAATGGAGTTGTCGCCGCGCAGGATACAACTGGGGTATTTCCAGGTGATGGCCGATCCGGTTTCGGACTGGGTCCACGACATTTTGCTGTTGTCGCCTTCGCACAGAGCACGTTTGGTGACAAAGTTGAGGATCCCACCGGTGTTGTTATCCCCCGGGAACCAGTTTTGTACCGTTGAGTATTTCACTTCGGCGTCTCTGTGGATAATCACTTCCACCACGGCGGCATGAAGCTGATAGCTGTCGCGCACCGGTGCTGAGCAGCCTTCGATATAGCTGACGTAACTGCCTTCATCCGCCACCAGAATGGTCCGTTCGAACTGTCCGGTTTTTTCGGCATTAATACGGAAATAGGTCGACAGTTCCATCGGGCAACGCACGCCTTTTGGAATGTAGATAAACGTGCCGTCAGAAGCGACGGCGGCATTCAGCGCAGCAAAGAAGTTATCGTTGGAAGGAACGACAGTACCCAGGTATTTTTTCACCAGTTCAGGATGATCGTGGATCGCCTCGCCAAAGGAGCAGAAGATAATGCCCTGTTCAGACAATTTCTCCCGGTAGGTGGTTGCTACCGATACCGAGTCAAAAATAGCGTCCACCGCCACTTCTTTGCCTTCACGCACCGGAACGCCGAGCTGGTTGAATGCCTCTTCCACTTCTTCTGTCAACCAGGCATTGGTGCCCGTTTGCTGGACAGCCCCCGGTTGAGACGCGCAGGTGTCGTCGCAATTACCGCAAGACGGCGCGGAATAATAGCTGTAATCCTGGTAATCAAGTTTATCGTAGTGCGCTTTCAACCAGTGCGGCTCTTCCATCTCCAGCCATGCATGATAAGCATTCAGGCGGAATTCCAGCATCCACTCGGGTTCGTTGCGTTTTGCCGAGATCGCCCGCACCACATCTTCATTGATGCCTTTTGCCAGCTCATCGGTACTCAACCGGGTAAAAAAGCCCTCTTTATAGTTGAGGTTGCCGCCGGTCCAGATTTTGACATCGTCAGTCGCTTCAGTATTACGAGACATAGTACCGCCTATACCCCAAAACTTTCACCGCAGCCACATTCATGCTGGGCTTTGGGGTTATGAAATTTGAAAATCTGATTTAACCCTTCACGCACATAATCCACTTCAGTGCCGTCGATGAACGGCATCGCCTGCAACGGGACGTAGAGACGTGCGCCATCAGATTCATACAGTAAATCGTCATCTGTGGGCTCCGTTACGGTGTCTAATACGTAACCGAAACCAGCACAGCCGGTCTGTTTAATGCCAAGCCTTACGCCAAGTACACCCGCCTGTTTACTGGCCAGCGCACGGATATGTTCTGCGGCCGCCGGTGTCATGGTCAGCCCACGCCATGCAAAATCTTGCGGATTAAATGATTCCATCGCTTTACCTCACGTCACCCGATCTGAAGAGCATAATGCTATGTTAGTGATAATGATTATCACTTCAACCCGTTTTCCGCAGGGTTATTCCCTGGCAGCCCCTTTTTCGGCACTTGCTATAAGCATAGACTCTGCTGAAAGGCTTTACAGCCAGGTAAAAAATTGTTTAATAAATTGATAAATAACGGCTTTAGGCAACCCGTTGCAGGAAAGCAGGCGGAAAAGAAAAGATGTATAGGTAATACCTATTTTTGATATCGGTTACGTCGTTGCGATGTGTAATGTTTTACTTCTCAGGATAACAGCGCCCCGCCAGTTAATGATGGGCAGCCATAGAATGGGCTCGCTGTACGCTGACACAGTTGAATTTTCACGTTTTATTCCAAAAATCCCTGTTCATCAACAAGCCCCATATTGTCCTGTTGTATCCCCCTGCCGCACTTGTTGCCTGCTATCACACAGCAGAATGAGATTTTATCGTCTTCACCACGGGTCAATAACTCAACTATCATAATCGTTATTGTTTACCCAGGCCCAATGCTATGGGCCATCAAACACGGAGAGTATGGGTGATGACGCAGTCAATGATGTCGTATTCAGATACAGGTACAGGGTTTCCCGTTTTATTAGGTCACAGTTACCTGTTTGATAAATCCATGTGGTCACCGCAAATTGACACCCTGGCAAAATATTTCCGCGTTATTGCGACGGATTTATGGGGCCATGGGCAGTCGCCTGCCCTGCCTGCATCGACATCCTCTATGGCAGACATTGCCGTCGACCATTTAGCATTGATGGACTCACTGGACATCCGTGAATTTGCCGTGGTGGGTTTATCCGTTGGCGGAATGTGGGGGGCTGAACTGGCTGCCGCCGCCCCGGAAAGAGTCAAGGCGTTAATGCTGTTTGACACCTTTGTGGGGGATGAGACGCAAGAGGCAAGGGATCGTTATTTCATGATGCTCAATGCCATCAAAGCACTGGGCAGTATCCCTGTGCCGATGCTCGAGTATGTGGTTGCGCAATTCTATTCCCGATATGCCAATCCGGAAGACATCCGGCAGCTCTCCACCTCGCTCTCCGCGCTAAGTCCCGAACAATTACGCACCAGCATTGTGCCATTGGGCGAACTGATTTTTGGTCGTCCGAATCGCCTGGCTTTGCTGGAAACCATCACCTGCCCGACGCACGTTGCCACCGGGGCGCTCGATTTACCTCGCCCGGCAACCGAAGGGCGACTGATGGCGGAAAAATTGGGTTGTGACTTTACCCTGATCCCCAATGCCGCGCATATCAGTAACCGGGAAAACCCGGAGATGGTGACACAACTGATTGTCGATTTTCTGAGGCAGTACGGGTAAAAAACGGCTGTTCGCTGCGGATAACGGCCTGGAGTTTAACCACGTTCAGGCCGTAATCAGCCGGATCAACAACATCCTCCAGAGCACCAATTTGCGCTAAGTCACTTCCCGACATCACGCTGCTGATATTGCTTTCAGGGCAGCGAAGATTTTTGACGACATGCACTACGCTCGGTTTACCTTTGCCATCGACGTCCATAATCCAGGCCAGAAAACCGCCCGCGTATTTCGCCAGGCTACCAATCGGGTAAAACCCATAGACTTGCAAATATTCGACGATGATCGCCCGATCATAGGCACTGTCCGCCTGGTAAATGTAGCGGCACGCAGTCAATGGCGTGAGGGGAGACACACCGTTGCGCGCATTGGTGAGCTTATTAATCGCTTTAATCACCGATAACAGACGCACCAGCGAAGAGAGCTGACTCCCCTGTTTACCTGCGGGATACCCCATCCCATCCAGCCGTTCATTCGCATTTTCAATCACATCGCGGCATGTCAGCCCAGGCGACCACCCCAGCTCGCGCAACCGGTTCAGCAGTGCCCCGACATGCGTACGCAGTATCATTTTCTGCGCTGGATCCATACAGGCTTTGAGCGAAGGTAACGCTGCACTCACCAGCAACGGTTTACCCAGCGTGTGCATAATGGCACCCAGCGTTGCCTCACGCACATGCGGATCGTGCGGGTCTCGCAAGATCAACATATCCGCCAGCTTTGCCGCTACCTGCACCGCATGACGAACCCAGTCAGGTTCATCGCGCAGATAGCTAAGCGCATAAAGCAGGGCTTTGCGATCCTGTTTCAACAGGTAAAGCAACGTGTCGACACAGTCATAAAAAATCCGGATAGGCAGAAGATCGTGCGTCTTTATATACATCAGCGCGACCTGCAAGCGGTGCGCCACCGCCATAACCCCCTGCTCCATCGGTGATTGACGCGCCCGTGGCTCCCGTTCTTGCTGTTCTCGTTGCCGGCTCTTCTGCTCTCGTTGACCACAGAGAAATAAAGGGGACTGGGAGATCATAGTGCCGCGCATGCCGGTACGGTAAGCCGCCTCTCTTTCCGCTTCATGCACATAACGGGACAACGCTTCCAACTGAGACGATGACAGATTGATAAACTGAATACCAACCGCTGCATAGCCATTGTTACCAAAGGGGCGTATATGCCGGACACACCCCTGGGCATAAAAACGCTCCCCGTCAGGAAACGCCAACGTAACACCGGGAATAACCTGTCCAACATTAAGCGCAATGCTTTCGAATAAATCGATTTCAACCATGCAGCCACCCACGGACAAATTGCGTAAACGTCCGGGAATCGTCAGCATAGGCGGATAAACCTCAATTCCAGCGTGCGCCTGCATGCCGAGAATAAACGGGATACGTATCTCGTCACGATTTTCCGTGACAAAAACAGATTCCGGTAATTGGCATTCGAGTCGATAATGCATGTTGTCTTTTTTCATCACCTGGACAGGGATATTACTCAGGCTATATGTTTCCCGCTCAATAACGTCCACGCCTTTTAACGCTTCCAGGTCAAAACTCAAGCCGCCGTCCGCAAGATACACGTTTATATCTGTACCCGCATATTCGACGTCGAGTGTGATGCGATTTGTTTCGTGGTTCAGTTCTGCAATGTCAGCCTCTAATGCGTAGGGCATATCTTTAGCATAAACTGACAGCATGTAGGGATGCTGCAGTAATGAACGAATGACATTTGCTGGGGGGAGAGAATAGTGTTCCGCCATGCTATATCCCTTTCATGTGAAGTTACATCGCCAAAGCTAAGACGTCACTGCTGCTGTTTTTTTCTTATTATTGCCTGAATAGAAATATTCTGAATACACCTTTAAGATGTCACTTAATTAATTTAAGATTTTTCCAAAAAGAATAAAAAACACCCTCCTAAAGCAACCTGAAAATCAGACTGACTAAGCAGGCTATGTATTGTACTCCGGTGAAACCTTTCTTTTCTTAACCAAAACTTGCATTGTGCAGAAGGAGTTATTTACTCATCGACCTCTTTTTTTCATACAAGAAAACAAGAGGATAAACTAAATACTTTGCAAGGAATCAGTAAATCCTTACCCTAAAGTAAAACTAATAAACACAAAACACCAGTATAATTTATAGATTTAAGCGATCATTTCTTTAACAGTGATAGATGACAACTATCAAAAGGAGACTATCGATCATTCAAAACAATTTTCAATTGTGATGAATCGCCATGTAGAATCAAAAAATTATATGCTTGTGAAACACTGTTTCTCTCAGTGGGGGCCTTACTGAAATAATGAAAAGTAAAAATCTGGACATTAGCGGTAAGCAATTGCGAATGACCGTCGAGTTTCAACCCATCATTCGCCTCTCAGGTAATAAAATCTTCCGATATGAAGCGATTGCCAGATTTTTCAATGCCGATGGTTTTTTAATTCCCGCTCAGCAGAGCATTGCGGCAATAGAACAATCTGGCGCTATTCGCGAGGTAACGAATTTTATATTCGAGAGCATCTGTCACTTAATAAAATTGAAGCGCGACTTAACTATCTCATTCACCCTCTCACATCTTTTGATCAATGACAGAGAATACCTTGCCTGGCTTTACCAACAGTGTCTTCACAAGGGTGTCCTGCCGCAAAACATTGAAATAGAAATAAGCCAAAAGACGACACAAGCACAGTTTATTGAGAGTTTACCTTTTTTAAAACAAGCCAAAGAATATGGCTTTATGATTTCGCTGGGTGATTTCAGTGCGGAAAATCTGCAAGTCGACAGTCTGGCGTTGTTTAATTTCGATACCATTAAAATCGATCGTTCGATTATCGAAGGTATCGCCGAAAGCGAAAAGAAACTGTCAACACTGCAGGTCGTTATCAGCCAGTTAATGTCAACCGGTGTGACCCTCATTTGTGAAGGTGTAAAAAAATCATCGGACCTGTCGTTGCTAAATCATTACAGTCCTGACGGGATCCACGGGTATATCTTTCACCGCCCCCTGACCTTCACCCAGATCCGGTTACTTGAGGGATTCTGAGTCAGTTCAGGACGAAACAGCCCGCTCAATGTGAACAGGCTGACAGTGTGTCACACACGCAGCAGGTTAACGCTGAGCAGTGGGTCCTTCGGGTTCAACCACTTTTGCACATTCGCACTATAGTGCTCGCGATTGGCGATCACGGCCGTTTTGGCCGTCAGTATTTCGCTTTTTAGTAGGGTTATTTAACGCGTAGTCTGTACCTTACTGTGCCAGCGTCCCCTCTTTCAACGTACAGATAATCGCCTTCTCATTGGTATGGTTGCTATCCGAGTAGAAGAACGCTTTTTTCCCTGTTTCAATCTGCGTGATGATATTAATCGCCACCCAGTTCGTCTCTTTATTGGCATCATTACTGTCGGTATAGGTTAGGGTATGCCCGCTGTATTGATCAGAGATCTCATAAGGCTTTTCCTGCGGATTCCCGTAGTGTCGACCATTGACCGTTAACCCGGACGTATCAACAACAGCAGCGTATTCATCACAGATCAAATTGATACCCGCAGCCGAAGAACAGACGGTAAAAAGGGCAAAACAACCGCCCACAATAAACCTGACCATAAGCATCCCATATGAATTTCGTTGGCAAAAGAAAAGTACAACGCCCCGTAAACGGGGCGTTTGCGATACACACTAGTTATAGAGCGAAGGTTCACCGACGGGGCGGGTTTTGAAGCGGCGGTGGATCCATAAATACTGTTCCGGCGCCCGTAAAATTTCGCGTTCAATCACTCTGTTCATATAGCTGGCGGCGGCAAACTCATCCTGCGCCGGATAATCGCTCAACGCTTGGCCGATATGCAAAGAGTAGCCTGAACAGTCCTCTTTACGCACCATGGTTACCGTCAACATTTTGGCGCCAGAAAGGCGTGATAATACAAAGGTGCCATTAGTGGTCGCGGCATTTTGTACCGAAAAGAACGGTGCAAAAATACTGCCCTTGCGACCATAATCCTGATCAGGCGCAAACCACACGGCTTCTCCCTGTTTCAGGGCATTCACCAGACCTTTCAGGTTACGGCGATCAATCATGGATTTATTCGAACGCATACGCCCGCGCGTCTGCACCCACTCCATCAGCGCATTATTATGGGGGCGGTAGGTGGCCATCATCGGCTGACAGAGCCCCATCACACGACCGCCTAACTCCAGCGACATAAAATGCACGCCGACCACCATCACCCCACGCTGGCTGGCCTGAGCAGCCTGTAAATGCTGGTAACCCTCTACGTCAAACCAACGGCGTACGCGCTTATCTGGCCAAAACCAGGCCATACCGGTTTCGATCAACCCCATACCCAGCGATTTAAAATTCTTCTCAATGAGCACTTCGCGCAGTGCGTCATCCATTAACGGGAAACAAAGTTCGAGATTGCGGCGTGCAATGCGCTCGCGGCGCTTCAGGAAAGGTCGGGCGGAACGTCCAAGGCCCGCGCCAAGGCGGGCAAGAACAGGATAAGGAAGCTGCACAAGAAGCCAGAGAAAACCCAGTCCGGCCCATGTCACCCAGTTTCGGGGGTGTAAAAAAGTCAATTTAAACGTTGTCATCATTGTTACCTAAAAGCCCAATTCAGTAGCGCTTAAGGAGACAATGAATCACTTCATCAGGTCTTTACGCGTTACAGCTCTTCGCATACGGCGCAGCCGAAGCGATACATCCAGTGGTGCGCAATATAGCACGAAGCGTCAAAAAGCTATGTAAAGAATAATGAATAAAATATGAAGTTTTACGCTGGATTACTGCCTCAGGGTATGCTTAAACAACCGCCGTGGTCAGACGTGATGAGCAGCATAAGCGCGACTGCTCATCAAAGATATCGATCTGCCAGACCTGGTGTCGTTTGCCGGTATGCAGCGCGCGGCAAACCCCACGCACGCGCCCGCTTCGCACTGAACGCAGATGGTTAGCGTTGACTTCCACGCCAACCACGTTCTGCTCACCTTCCGTGCATAAATACCCCGCCACGGAGCCTAACGTTTCCGCCAGCACCACCGATGCGCCACCGTGCAGCAAGCCAAATGGCTGATGAGTTCGGTTATCTACCGGCATTGAGGCTTCAAGCGCATCCTCGCCGATGCGCTCAAAACGGATATCCAGTAAACCGACCATATTGCCATCGCCCATAGCATTCAGCGCTTCCAGCGTTACTGCGCGTTTCCAGATCATCCCACTATCTCCAATAAAGCCTGCAACGGATGGCGCACGCCATTCCCTTCAACACGTTTCACCTGGCTTCGGCAAGAGTACCCTGTCGCCAGGCAGCGATTACGCGGCAAACGCTGCATCGCCTGGTGCCAGGAGAGCTCGTAAATACCGAGTGAATTTGCATGGTTTTTCACTTCATGGCCGTAGGTCCCGGCCATACCGCAGCAACCAACGCTGACATTTTCCAGCTTCGCGCCAAAACGCGCAAAAATCGACGCCCACTGGCCCGGCGCGGTGGGCAGTGCCGTGACTTCGGTGCAGTGACCGAACAGATACCAGGGTTCGCCGCTGATAGCCGGTGCATCTTCGCTGTCAGGCACCGTCGCTAACCATTCATGCACCAGTTGCACATGGAAATCCCCGCGTTTATCCCCCAGCGCCAGTTTGTACTCATCGCGGTAACAGAGCACCAACGCCGGATCAACGCCTACCATTGGCATCTCCAGCTGCGCCACGCGATTAAGGAAATCTGCCGTCTTCTGCGCGGTTTTCGCAAAGCGGTTCAGGAAGCCTTTAATATGCTGCGCTTTACCATTAGGCGAGAAGGGTAAGACCACCGGCTGGAAACCGAGTTTCTCTACCAGACGAACAAAATCAGTCACCACTTGCGCATCGTAATAGCTGGTAAACGGATCCTGCACCACCAGCACGGTTTTCGCTTTTTGTGCCGCATCCAGTTGTTCAAGCTGTTCCAGCGTCATATTGGCCGTACGGTGCCCAACCATTTGCCGTTGCAGCGACGGCACCGACAATAACGGTAAATCCACCATGCCAATATGTTTTGCTGACAGCGAGCGCACCCAGGGCTGACTCATAAAAAAGTTAAACGTCTTAGGCGCGCGCGCCATCAGCGGCGCATAGCTTTCAACGGTCGCCACCAGATGATCGCGCACGGGTCGCAGATAGCGGCTGTGGTAAATCTGCAAGAAGCGCGAGCGGAACTCCGGCACATCGATTTTAATCGGGCACTGCGTGGAACAGGCTTTACAGGCCAGACAACCCGACATGGCCTCTTTCACCTCGTGGGAGAAATCATACTCACCGCGGCGTGCATGCCAGCTATTACGGGTACGCTCAATCAGCGTGCGCAGGCTGGCGCGTTTTTCGGGCAGTTCTTTTTCCAGCTTAACGGGATCGATACCCCGATCCGCCAGCAAACGTAGCCACTCGCGCACCAGCGTCGCCCGGCCTTTTGGCGAATGGATGCGGTTGGCAGAAATTTTCATCGACGGGCACATCGGGCTTTTTACATCGAAGTTAAAACACAAGCCGTTACCGTTACACTCCATTGCACCGCGCCAGGAGGCGCGAACAGCAATCGGGATCTGCCGATCGAGCGTGCCGCGTTTGACATCATCCACCTGCTTCATCGGCGCATCGACGCCTTCCGGCGGGCAAATCTTACCAGGATTCAAACGGTTCTGCGGGTCAAATACGGCTTTCACTTTCCGCAGTTCGCCGTAAAGTTGTTCACCGAAGAACGCCGGGCTGTATTCGGCGCGGAAACCTTTCCCATGTTCGCCCCACAGCAGACCACCATATTTTGCCGTTAGCGCAACCACTTCATCGGAAAGGGTCTTCATTAATATTTCTTGTTGCGGATCGCACATATCCAGCGCCGGACGAACATGCAACACCCCGGCGTCGACATGGCCGAACATACCGTAACTCAGACCATGGCTGTCCAGCAGCGCTCTGAATTCCACAATGTAATCCGCCAGATGCTCCGGCGGCACACAGGTATCTTCGGCAAAAGGAATTGGCTTAGCGGCTCCTTTCGCGTTCCCTAACAGACCAACGGCTTTTTTACGCATCGCGTAGACGCGTTCAATCCCCGCCAGATCGTCGCAGACCTGCCAGCCAATCACCCCACCCTCGCCATTTGCCATCAGCACATCGAGGCGCTCGCAAAGGGACTGCACCTGGCTGTCAATAAGCGCCTGATCATCACCGGCAAATTCAACAATATTCAGGCCAAGCAGGGTCTTATCCGGCACATCGGTGATCAATTCGCTTACTGAATGCCAGACGATATCCTCTCGCGCCAGATTAAGGACCTTGGAATCAACGGTTTCTACCGACAACGCCCGGGCTTCCACCATAAACGGCGCATTACGCAGCGCGGAATCAAAAGAGTCGTACTTGACGTTAACCAGGCGGCGTACTTTCGGCAGCGGGGTGATGTCGAGCCGTGCTTCGGTAATAAACGCCAGCGTCCCTTCTGAACCGGTAAGAATGCGCGTGAGGTCAAACTCGGTCATCTCATCGTTAAAGACGTGGCGCAGATCGTACCCCGTCAGGAAGCGGTTCAGTTTTGGGAATTTATCAAGAATTAATTGCCGGTTATCACGGCAACGCTCCAGTACGGTTTTATAGATACGCCCAATGGCGGTATTGGCCGCGCCCAGCGTTTCAGCCAACGCCACAGGCATGGCTTGCGTATCCAGAATATCCCCGCCCAGCAGCACGGCGCGAACCCCCAGAACGTGATCGGAGGTTTTTCCGTATACCAACGACCCCTGGCCGGAGGCGTCGGTATTGATCATCCCTCCCAGCGTCGCACGATTACTGGTCGACAGTTCCGGCGCAAAAAAGTAGCCGTAAGGTTTAAGGTATTGATTGAGTTGATCTTTGATCACTCCCGCTTCGACACGCACCCACCCCTCTTCCGGGTTGATCTCCATAATGCGGTTCATATAGCGGGACATATCGACGATGATACCCTGGTTTAACGCCTGACCATTGGTGCCGGTACCGCCGCCGCGCGGGGTAAACACCAGCGACTGGAAACGCGCTTCGGATGCGAGGCGGGTAATAAGCGCAACGTCTGACGTAGAACGGGGGAAAACAACGGCATCCGGTAATAGCTGGTAAATACTGTTGTCTGTCGCCATGGTCAGCCTGTCGGCATAACTTGTGGCGGTATCACCGGTAAAACCTTGTTGCTCCAAAGCCTGCAAAAAATTCAGCACCAGCTGAACGACGCCGGGTGCCTGGGAAATCTGTGGGATCATTATGCTTGACCCTGCCTGACGGTGAGTGTTGTAAAAGGTTAATCGTTTGCTTTCAGCATTCATCGTTGTATCACATTTTTTTCTTATGCGCCCATGAGAATTACAGGCAGAATCAGACTGTCCAAAATCGCTGAAATCATTAATCATTATCTCTGTTGATTTCCTGATACACCGAATTTTCGGCCATTCAATAAAGGTGAGTTATACATATGGTTGATTTACGTCAGTCCAGGGATGTACCGCAAATCATGCTGTCGGTACTGTTTTTAGCCATCATGATTATCGCCTGTCTGTGGGTCGTACAGCCCTTCATTCTTGGGTTCGCCTGGGCGGGCACGGTAGTGATTGCCACCTGGCCGCTGCTGTTGCGCCTGCAACGTCTGCTGTTTGGTCGCCGCTCGTTGGCGGTGCTGGTGATGATGCTGCTGCTTATCCTGCTGTTTATTATCCCTGTAGCACTGCTGGTTAACAGCCTGGTTGACTCCAGCGGTCCGGTGATCCACGCGGTGACAAGCGGCGCGATGGCACCGCCGGAACTGGCCTGGCTGCACAGCATTCCGCTCGTTGGCGACAAGCTTTACGCCGGCTGGCACAACCTGCTGGATATGGGCGGCAGCGGCATTATGGCGAAACTGCGCCCTTATGTTGGCGCCACAACCACATGGTTTGTCGGCCAGGCTGCGCATATTGGTCGCTTTATGCTGCACTGCGCGCTGATGCTGCTATTCAGCGCCCTGCTCTACTGGCGTGGCGAACAGGTGGCGCAGGGGATCCGTCACTTCGCCGTGCGGCTGGCGTCCAAACGCGGCGATGCCGCAGTAGTGCTGGCCGGGCAAGCGATCCGCGCCGTAGCGCTTGGTGTGGTGGTTACCGCACTGGTGCAGGCCGTGCTGGGCGGGATTGGCCTGGCCATCTCCGGCGTGCCGTACGCCACACTGCTTACCGTGGTGATGTTGATGACCTGTCTGGTGCAACTTGGGCCGCTGCTGGTGCTAATCCCGGCGATTATCTGGCTCTACTGGAGCGGTGATTCCACCTGGGGCACCGTACTGCTGGTGTGGAGCTGCGTGGTGGCAATGCTGGATAACGTTATCCGTCCGGTGTTAATCCGTATGGGCGCCGATCTGCCGCTGATCCTTATCCTCTCCGGGGTGATTGGCGGCCTGGTCGCGTTTGGCATGATTGGTTTGTTCATTGGTCCTGTCTTATTGGCCGTTTCCTGGCGTCTCTTTTCTGCCTGGGTTAACGAGGTTCCACAGCCGGAGGCAACGGACAACACGCTGAATGATGTACAAAATTTAGACAGCAAATCCTGAATGCAAACAAGGCGGGTGCAAGCCCGCCTTAAATGATTATTAAGCAGCACTTATCATTTATCTGCCTTATTTCTGAGCACACCCCTTCAGACCCCGTAAAATGCGCCATTCTGCGCATATATTCTTTACGTACGTTTAACTAATGAGACGAATCTGATCGACTCAAAAATCCCGCATGCCTACTATTAGGCTCAAGGTTATAGATCAACATCTTGATTTATAAGCATGGAAATCCCCTGAGTGAAACAACGAATTGCTGTGTGTAGTCTTTGCCCATCTCCCACGATGGGCTTTTTTTTATCCTCAGTTTGCCGGGCCGCCACCGTGCAGTGACAGCCCGAACAATTCACGCGGGTTATTGGCTGTCGTTCACTTCGCAGTGACTTAGCATTTTCCACTGTAGCGGCAACACCCGGGTTTCCCCCGTCACGCTGACGGTTACCCGACCGCGAATGTCTGCTGAAGATGCGCCAACCTGCAGTTCAAACTCACCCGCCTCTACAATGCGTTTCCCATCACGACGGGTGAAATTCAGCATATCCACCGGCAAAGTAAAGGTCAGCGTCGCCGATTCTCCGGGTGATAACGCAACCCGCTGAAAGGCTTTCAGCTCCTTCACGGGCCGAACCATCGAGGCGACGTTATCGCGCACATAGATCTGAACCACCTCGTTGCCGCTGCGCTCGCCCACGTTTTTCACCCTCACCTGCAAGCGGATATCGCCTTCAATCGGGACTTCCGGGGTGAGTAAGACAGGCTGACCATATTCAAACTGCGTCCAGCTTTGTCCATACCCAAACGGATAACGGGAACCAAAATGGAATGCATAGGGCGTTCCCCCGCTTTTTAGCTTGTGGTTGTAGTAATACGGCATTGCGCCTGCGCTTTTCGGCACACTCACCACCAGACGCCCCTGTGGCTCGGCACGCCCGGTCAGCACATCAGCAATGGCGTGGCCGCCTTCCTGTCCCGGCGCCCAGGCCATCATCCATGCCGCTACGCGCGTCTCCAGCCCTTGCAGGTTGTACGGACGACCGCCGGTCATCACGACCACCACCGGTTTACCTGTTGCCACCAGCGCCTCCAGCAGTTGTTGCTGTACGCCAGGCAACGTCAGGCTGTCAGTGTCGGAACCTTCCCCCACTGTTCCGCTCTGGAACAACCCGGCCAGATCGCCCACGCAGGCGATAACCACATCGCTCTCCTGCGCCACGCGCACCGCTTCCGGAATCAGTCTTTGGTCCATCGACACCGGTGATTGTTGCATCGGCTTACCTGAGGCATCACCCGGAAATACCGGCGCACCCGCCATGCGTTTTTCGATAATGTGGCAACCTTTAGCATAGCGAACGTTCTCTTCTCCCAATTGCTTGCGCAGTGCCGCCAGCGGCGTTGTCACCTGCGTGGTCTCTTCCAGCATATCGCTGATGATCAAATGAACCGGGAAGCTATAGCCGCTGAGTAACGCCAGCGGATCGTCTGCCGTGGGGCCAACCACCGCTACGCGTGGCGTACCGCTGAGCGGTAGAATGCCATTGTTTTCCAGTAGCGTGAGCGAGCGTGTCGCCACATCCCGCGCCACCTGACGTGTATCATCGGATTGCAAGCGGATGCCTTGTTCATCGGTATACGGATGTTCAAACAGACCGAGGCGGAACTTCACTGTCAACACACGAGCGACGATCTCATCCACTTTCGCCATTGATATCAGTCCACGTTCAACCGCCTGTGCCAGATGGCGTGCGCAATCATCTTTCGGCAGTTCCACATCCAGACCCGCATTGAAAGATAATGCCGCTGATTCGGCTGCATCGTGAGAGATCCCATGATGCTGATGCAACAGACTGACGCCGCCATAATCGGCGACAATGATGCCGTCAAATCCCCACTGCTCCCGCAGCAATGTGGTCAGCAAGAAATGATCACTGTGACCCGGCTGATTATCGATATCGTGATAGGCAGGCATCAGCGAACCGGCTTTCGCCATTTTTACCGCCATCTCGAAAGGCAGCAGAAATGTGTCGTTCAGTTCGCAAAAGCCCAGATGCACCGGCGCATGGTTGCGCGCGCCTTCGCTGAAAGAGTGGCCCACATAGTGTTTAAGCGTGGCCAGCATATCGCCCTTCTCACCCTGTAACCCTTCAACGTAGGCGCAGGCCATTACTCCAACCAGCCAGGGATCCTCACCGAATGTCTCTTCGGTGCGCCCCCAGCGCACATCCCTGGACACATCCAGCACCGGGGCCAACCCCTGTTTACAGCCTGTGGAGCGCGCCTCCTGCCCAATGTGCCAGGCAGCGCGTTTGATCAATTGGGGATCCCAGGTCGAACCGTAATTCAGCGACGACGGGAACAGCGTAGCGTCTTTGCATAACAATCCCACCAGACACTCTTCATGGAACAGAGCGGGAATACCCAGCCTCGTCTCCTCCACCAACGTTTTTTGCAGGCGGTTGGCCGCACGCACGCCGCGTTTTGCATCCACAATGTGTGTGCCCAGCGGGCGCGTAATCTGCCCGACCCCCAGCTTTAGTCGCTGCGCCAGCGCCGCCTGAGCACTTACGCCTGCGAACTCATCACTGAGATCGGTACGTTCACGGTGCTCACCATGTTCATCGAGCACCAGCCATAAGGCGTGCATTTGTGCGAATTTTTCCTCTGGCGTCATACGCGCCAGTAAATCTGTCACACGTTCTGAAACAGGTCGGTTTGCATCTTTATACAGTGCGGTCATCGGCTGACTCCTGTGTTACTGAAATCCGGTGAGGCCTGCGGCTCCGTCGCGCTTTTGCTGATATCGCGTTTACGCATCAATTGCTGAGCAATAGTGTCAGCAAGCTGGCTGTTGAGTTTGTAACGGGTCAGCAGCAGCACCATACAAATAAACAGCAGGCAAGGAATGAGGGTGAAGAGCGCATTGATGGTGGTGAGCACCGTAGGGCTTTGCAGCGCCTGATTGGGCGCATAATCCACGGCACCCAGTACCCATCCCACCACCGCGCCACCGAGAGCGAGGCCAAATTTGATCGCGAACAACGCAGTAGAGAACACCAACCCATCCAGACGTCGCCCGCTGCGATGCTCTTCATAATCCACCACATCGGAAAACATGGTCCACTGCAGTGGCGTCGTCAGGTTTTGAATAAAACTGAACACAATGTTCAGGCCAAAGATCAGCCATACCTGAGAAGGCGGGATAATAAAGATCAGTGCGGCAAAAACCACGAAGGTAATAATCGTCCATTGATAGGCGCGGACACGGTCGAATTTACCCAGCAAACGGGCAGACAACAGTGCACCGGCGAGAGCGGCAAGCATACCGGAAACAATAAAGGTGAAGACCATCTCCGGTCGCTGTAATACATACTTGACGTAATACATGGTGGCCGAACCACGCGTCACCACGGCGGTTAACAATAAAATATTGAACAGAAACACAATGCGCCACTGACTGTTCGCCGCCAGCAGTTTCAGATCACTCAATAGCGAACCGCTAGTGTCGTTGCGCGGCGTAAACCGCTCGCGGGTCATGAAAAAACAGCCGAAGAACAACACAATCCCGAGCAGGCCCATCATGCTCATGGCGTAAAAATAGCCCTTTTGATCATTACCACCGCCAAGATGCGACACCAGCGGTAAGGCAATCACCGTGACAACCAACCCGCCAATAAAAGACAGGCCAAATCGCCAGGACTGCAACGAATGACGTTCATGAGGATCCATTGTCAGCGCGCCGGGCATTGCGCAGTACGGAACATTAATCGCGGAGTAGATAAAGCTCAGGATCGCATAGGTGACGCAGGCATAAATGATTTTTGCCGTCGCGCCGACGTCCGGTACATAGAAAGTAATGAGGCAGCTCACACCAAACGGAATGGCGAACCACAGCAGCCACGGACGGAAGCGGCCATGCCGGGTTTGCGTGCGATCCACCAGCGCGCCAATACAGGGATCGACAAAAGCATCGATCACGCGCACCACCAAAAACATGGTGCCCATGATCGCGGCGGGTAAACCAAAGACATCGGTATAGAAATACGCAAGAAACAGTGTTGCGGTTTGCCAGACAAGGGCGCTTGCCATATCACCCAGGCCGTAACCTATTTTGTCTGTAGTACGAAGGACAGAGGGAATTGTCATTTTTATCAGCCTTGTGAGGTTAAAAATTTTTCAACCTGGCGCGAAATTCGCATCGCGCCGCTCACTACCGGCTAAAGTATTGGAAGAAGAAAACCGGCTCACAATTGCAATAATTGCCAGGCTTTTTACGATTTTTAGTTATTGTGATCGAAGACGACTTCGCGTTTGAAATAAAAAAATCCCCGACGTTATGTCGGTATCCGCATACCAACACACGAAATAAAACCGTTAATAATCATCAAATTATAAATTTAACTGATTATTTAACCAGTATTTTTTAGTGCATTTTTTCTCAAACCAGGCTAATTTTGGCGTCCCAGTCCCCCACACAGCACCCCACAGGACACCAGTAAGGAACGACATATGGCTTTTTACACGGTAGAGAAAAGAATCAAGTCAGACGGCACCCTGCGCTACCGGTGCACCGTTGGGGTGAAAAAAGCGGGGAAATATATTTATCGTGAAAACAGAACATTTGGAAAATTGTCTCTCGCAAAAGCCTGGGGAATGAGTAGGGTCACGCATATTGAAAGCAACGGGCTCCCTTCCGATGACCGGTCATCAGAGTTAACTCTGGGAGAGCTTATTCAAAAATACACAAGCCACCCGAATATAAAGTACGGCCGTTCAAAAGCGGACGTACTAAAACTGATATCCAGATCCCATATAGCGAGCACGCCTGTTTCTGATTTGTCACCAGCAGCCCTCATAGAGCACTGCGAACAGCGCCGTGCCAGTGGTGCAGGTGCTGCAACGGTAGCACAGGATCTGGCTTATATTGGTTCTGTCCTTAAAGCGGCTAAACCGATTTTTAATATTGATGCAGACCTGCAGGCATATAGCCTGGCCCGGTTAAACCTTACGCAAATGAAAGTCATAGGGCCAACACAGAAGAGAAGCCGGCGCCCCACGCGCGAGGAATCGGAACAGATTATTGCTGGCTTAAGAAACAGAGAAATGACCTCCTATAAAAAAGTCCCTTTCTCTGACATTTTTTTATTTTCCATACTCACCTGCATGCGTATTGGGGAGGTTTGCAGAATTCAATGGGAAGATGTCGATATGGAGCAAAAGGCTGTTTTGGTCAGAGACAGAAAGGATCCGAGAAAGAAAGCCGGAAACCATATGCTGGTACCATTACTTGGAGAATCCTGGAAGATATTGCAGAGGCAACCCAAAATCTCAGAGAGAGTATTCCCCTTTAACAGCAGAAGTGTTACACAAACATACCGCCAGGTACGAGATAATCTGGGCATAGAAGATTTACGCTATCACGATTTACGCCGAGAGGGTGCCAGCAGGCTATTCGAATCAGGTTTTACCATCGAAGAAGTAGCTCAGGTCACCGGACACAAATCACTGAATGTCCTCTGGCAAGTTTATACCGAACTATTCCCTAAATCGCTGCATGTGAGACTGGAGCAACTGAAAAAAGAAAGGCAATCGCAGGATTAAACCCATATTGAACATCAGTGAATTAACGCAGGAAACAACGAAGCGCCTCGGTGCCTGGGATGAAGGTAATGAAATGATATGTATTAGCTCAGACTTGAGCTGACAGTTTACCTCGACAGAACACGAACAAATCTGAGAGCCTGCTTTGAGCTGCTAGGTCACCGGGCCGACGCATCGCAATTAAACGTAAACCCTCATATTTAGAGAAAGCTTGCAAAAATATCTCGGTTGCCATGCATTGCATAATCAGAAAAAGATGGATTAACTAGTTGAATATCTGCGAACAGAGTATTTCCTTAATATTTCACTAAATAACCATCGCGTTAATTTTTTCAGATATATTACGCAAAATCGTCCAACTCCCTTCATGATAATACACCATATTATTTCACACTCATGTTACAATATTATAAAGAGTGACGATTTTTCTATTTTTGTATGATATATCATATTTAGTACTTTCTGTTTTGATCGCAATAAATCGTTTTGGTGACGCTTGTAATCAAGCACCGATCACAAACTCCTATTTATATTTATTATTTGCAATAAAGTTTCCTATAAACTTGTCGATAGATCTTGCAAGTAAATTTCAAGTATTTTGACGAGGTTTTTACCTATGACAATCCTTAAAAAACTTGTACTGCTTTTTATTTTCACTCTAGCAGTAATTATTATGCTTGGGGGGTTAAGCCTGTATGCACTGAAGGAAGGGCAGAGCAGATTTGAGTATGTTACTTCGAACAGTTTAGGGAGCATAAACATACTCAGCGAAGTGCTTCAGCACCGTGAGGAAGCGAGACGACAAATACTGATGTCTTTGCTGGTAAACCAGCGGGATGTTTTTGATATGCACATGAAGGTAGCAATGGGCGAACTGGAAAAAGCGCATAACCTTCTTACTACCTATGAAAATACAATGATATCTGATGAAAATGACGCTAATCTAATCAGGAAAACGCTTCAAGCATTCGATAGTTATCACTTAAAAGTTAACGACCTGGCTAAAGCATATCAGGTCGAGGGGGTTGAAGCAGCAAGGCAGATGGTTTCAGATAAGGGCCCTACTGCTCTGGCATCAGTAACGTTAAGCGAATGTATTAAACAAATGCTAGATTATAATTATAAAATTGCAAATAATTATTCTCAGATAAGTCATACTCAATACATTAAAACATTGTGGATCTTTATTATCACTATCTCTGTGGCAGTAATTATCGTTGGTTTTTTTACATATGCCGTACTCAATTATCTGAAGAAGGGTCTGCACACACTGCAGGACAGTATGAAGAATATTGGGGAAACACTGGATTTGACTTTGCGTGTTAACTTTGAAAAGAATGACGAACTGGGTGCCACGGCAAAAAGTTTCAACGGCCTTATTACAAAAATTAATGCCGTGTTAACCAGTGTAAAAGAAGCAACGAAAGAAGTTGACTCAGCATCCAATGAGATCGCAACCAGTAATGATGACCTTTCATCACGAACAGAAGCCCAGGCTTCATCGCTCGAACAAACTGCGGCAAGTATGAATGAATTATCCGTAACGGTTAAACACAACATGGATAATGCAAAAGAAGCAAACAATTATATTCAACACGTACAGTCTATAGTAAATGAAAGCAATAACGATTTAAGTTTACTAAAAGCCTCAATTGATGATATTTCCGCGTCTTCCAATAAAATTTCAGAAATTACGTCGATAATAGACGGGATAGCGTTTCAGACAAATATCCTTGCCCTGAATGCTGCTGTCGAAGCAGCTCGAGCCGGAGAGCAGGGTAAAGGATTTGCTGTTGTTGCAGGGGAAGTACGCTCGCTGTCTCAGCGTTCGTCTGTGGCCGCACGCGATATCAGGAATCTGATTGATGAAGCTATTAAAAATGTGAGTAAAGGCGTTGATTACGCAGGAAATGTTACAATCAAAATGAATGAAGCTCTGGGAATTGTAGATAACACGACACAGCTGATTAACCAGGTGAACCATTCCTCCACTGAGCAGAGTTACGGGATTGAACAGGTCAATATTGCTGTAAGTCAGATGGAAGGAAATTTACAGCAAAACGCAGCCATGGTAGAGGAAATGGCCGCAGCCGCAAACTCACTGAGTCAGCAGGCCAGTAAACTTTCCAGTGAAATTAGTGCATTTCAATTGTAAAACAATAATCTGGTGTGCTGAATGGGTACATTACTACTCACACATGAGATTACGTTATCCATTTTATAAAAGATTACCGTCTGAAGTTGCGCCTTCAGACGGTTTTGAATCATAAATTTTAAAATGGTTAAGCAATTTCCCCCTTTGGTACTCAACTACATTTCAGATCAGGTTTAGCTCTGAGCTATGACAATGCCAGATCAAATCTTGAACTAATGCAAATGATAGTGAGGAGCTCCCGCAACAACAGACAGTCTTTTCTACGATCTAAGGGTAATAGCGACGAGCTTTAGCAGAAAACTGATTTTCAAAATCGCGATCGCATGCTATTTGGTGAAAATGTGCATGACATGAACAAACTACAAACCAAAATCTCACCCGTTAACTCCTATATACTGTTATTGGGAGAGTGGCTACCTCCATGCAGGCCCCCCAAAATTAGATCTGTGCGTTAAGGACCATATTAGCGTTCGTGAAAATATATTCGTAATACTTGCCGTTCTGCTTGCTGTGCCAGCGCCAACGGATGCCGATCTGCCTGCCGTAAAAGGCTGAATAGTCATACCACCCGTATTTGATGTACATATCTGTGCCGCCGCTACCAGATGATAACTGGTTTATCCAGTCGCGCGGCGGCGGGCAGTGATTGAACGGGTTAACCGCAGCGGTCACCCCATTCATGCGGGTGTTTGTCAAAACACCATTTTTAAACTCAGCCTTAGTCCACATCTCATCAGCACTGCCCGTAGTCCAGACGCTATACGGCAATTCGTCCTGCGTATCGATGGTGACGATATCCAGACTCGACCAGTTCACATCCGTATTATCGGAAGTGAGGCTTTCTTTCAGGGGAATAAACAGCCTGTTTATTTTCCAGGCGTTCTGCGCTGCGCTTTCTGAGGTTCGTGAAAGGGTCAGCGTCGGAATGGTAGCACCAGCGATGTCATAATCAGCCGTCGGATCCGCATAAGCGATATCAGGGAATACTTTCTTAAACATCCCCCCGTCGTTCACCCAGGCTGCAACCACGGATTTAAACTCGCCGCCCTCATTAATATTCAAGTCGGTAACAGGGGCGAAATGCCCCCCTGCAGTTTTGCGGGAAATAGGCATGAATCAGCTCACCTCAACCTGGTACCAGATATGGCCGGCGGCATATCCGCTCGCGTCAGCGGGTGCAGCATCGGTCGATATGGTGTAACTCACCCCGATATTTTGCCGTGCCGTTGCTGCACTGGTCACGTCCGAGAGGTTATTTCCCACCTCAAGGTAATCCCCCGAGCCATTTAATGACCAGCCACTAAACACCGGCGTGGCCGCCATCACATCCTCGCAGTAACGGTGATAAACATCCGCGGTGTTGTACGGGTAGTAAATCTGCCGGATACCAGTCTCTGTGGTGCGGATAACGTCCAGCATGCCAGCCAGCAGGACTGGATAATGCCGTACCGTAGTGGCATTGCCTGTCAGCGACTGGAACTTGCGCCCCGGAGAAACCACGGTGTTCAAATCCACCGGGCCGAGTGACTGCGCGTCCTGGGGAACAGCACCAGTGTCTGCCGCCGCCAGGGCATCTTTTGTTGCCAGCGCCCCCAGTCCCAGATTTTTGCGCGCATCCTCCTGCGCCTCCCCGCCGCTGGCCGCAATTTCGGACAGGTTGTTGGCAATCAGCAGACGGGTTTCCTGGATAACCTCTTCCGTTGCTGTGATCGTGATCGAGTCGGTGACACCTGAACTGGCCCCGGTCAGTGACAGTGTGGCCGTGCCTGCACCGCTGACCGTCAGCGAACCATCAGCGGATAATGTCGCCACAGACGCATCCGTGGACGCGGAGTTAACCGTCTCTGTGTAATTCGCCGGAGAGTAGTTGATGGTCAAGGTATAGCTGTTACCGGCCAACAGGCCTGTCGGTACTGCACCGATGTCGATCGAGATCAGGTAAATCTGTTGTGTGACTGCGGCTGTTGCCGTCAGGCCGGTGGAGATACTGGCAATGAGGGTCTGGATACCAGATTTGCCCGCAGTCGCGGTGTAAAGCCCGCTGCTGCTGATGCTGCCCAGTGATGGATCGGAAACGGACCATGACACCGGATAATCCGCAGCCAGCACCGATGGCAAAACCGTGCCGGTAAACTGCCGAGTGGTTCCCGAATTCATTGTCACTGTAGCCGGACTGATGACAATAGCCGACGGTGTTTCAGCACCAGCTTCAGATTCGGCCTTATCCGTCTTGATGATATACATCGCAGCAACGTTTTTCGGGCGAACTTCAGATGCCACGTTAACCGCCGGGGCCGGTGAAATTGCTCCCGTCCTTGCACTGTATTGCCGGATAGACTCTCCGCCAGGCGAGTTTCGTGTTGGCTGCGAGGGAATGTCATATCTGTAGTAACTCTCTATACCGGCGTAATGCGCATGATCAACAAGGGCATCGTCCTGCATACTTCCCAGGGCGCGAGCACTGTCGGGGTCAACAGAGGAACCATTCGCCCAGGCACGCACAAATCGCCCGCGCCAGTCTGGTAAGCGTCCGGATGGGTACAGTGCAGAAAGTTTCGGATTATCTCCGGTGTTGAACGTCTGGCCATTCAGCTCCAGCCAGCCATCGGGCGGCGTTATACCACCCCACAGGATAATCGCCCCGACCGGCAGAATGTATGGGGCCATTGCTGTAGTAATGGTTTGATGCAACTGGTCATCCAGATAGTCGGCCAGTTGTTTTACCCGACGCGGCGTCATTACCTGCGAACTGCCGTCACCAGCCAGGGCTTCCTGTTCTGTTGCCTCTCGCTGAATGTACAGTTGCCATTTCGTCGGGTCAGCTCCCGGCGTTGCGGTGTTGTTGCTGACGAGCGACAGATACAGATTGTTGTTATAATCCACCACCACGCCCGCATCGTAACCAAAAGCGACCCCGTTATTGTTTGCGGCAGTAATCCACTCGGGATAGCCGTTCGTCTGGTACTGACGAATCGCACCTGTAATAGCGTTCAGCACTGCATTCATGGCCTCGCGCTCGACAGGTTTTGCATTGGCATCCGCACCCGGGTCTTTTGCGTAGTCCGGCCCCCAGCCAGAGGGATAACTTACCGCACCGCTACCAGGCGCAACATCCGGGATGGTCTGTCGGTCACCGCCCGACGCGAACGGCACGCGGAAAAATTTCTGATCCATTGAGTGCTCCAGAAAATAAATCAGGCCGCGATATGCAGCCTGAAGATGTCTTGAAGGGTTGTTTTCGGGGTTTAACCCGGGATTTGATACGCGAGTTTGTAATCACCGGCAGTGAGGGTTTTGAAACTGACGCTGTCCGCATACCAGCGGATTTCCACTTCCGCGGGCGTCTGTAACTTCCAGGCGGAGACTTCGTTCACGCTGAGCACGTTGTCGGTGATTTCCGCTTTATCGGTTGCCACGTCAGCAATATGCAGCGCATAAGCGAAAGCCAGCCGATCAGGAACACCCGCAGGCCAGAGCAGGCTCCACTGGGCGGCGTTGAGGGCTGAAGCCGCAGCCACTGTCATTCCCTGAGTGATTAATTTTTCGGCCCCCGCCGTATCGGCAGTCAATCCCCCGATGCTGATCCATGCCGTTCCGTCAAAAACAACGTAGTCGGTTAAATCCCTGGTCACTGCCACCCTTGCTGCGCCAGCGCCGGACAGGTTGGCTGTAATGCTCGCGCTGTTGATCATGCTCCATGCTGACGCGCCCGTCAGTTCCAGTGGCAACGCAATCTGGTCGTCGGGGGTTAACACCCCGTTAATCTCCACACTTTCGCTGGTAATCAGTTTCCAGACGTCGCCCAGTTGTGCCTGCATAGCCTCCGTCAGGGTGGCGCTGGCCACGCCCTGGTTTGTGATGACCGTGCTGTCAATCGCACCTGCAATCTCTGACAACACACCGCTGACCACGGTGTAATATTTTCCGTCACTGCTGTTTAACAGAAACCGGGTGGAGGGATCGCCCAGCAATTCGAATTCACCCAGAGTCACAGCCCCCGCCTGAAATACAGCCGTAATATTTAACTGGTAGTAAAGCCAGGCCGCAGGGGTCGGAATGCTGACTGTCGTCTGCGCACCACCAACGTTACTGGTACTTGTCCCACTGGCCAGTAAAGTAAAGTTTGTGCCGTCATTACTTCCATACAGAGCAAATGTTCTGGGGTTATTCTGAAAGGTATCTGAAGCAGGCCGGTTTGTGATCCTGAAACGATTTACTTTTTTGGCTTCGGGTAACTGGATCCTGATCCATTGTGTCGGTCCGGTTAATGCGACCCATGAGGTGGACGGTACGCCGTCAAACACAGAATAAGCAAAAGATCCCGAACTATATACACTGCTCGCACTGGCAACATATCCAGCGGGTGCATTATTGGCTGTCATTTTGGGAACGATGCTGTTGTCCGCATTAGTGGACAACACGAAGGATTTTCCTTTTTTAAGCACCTCCGCACTGAACAGCCCCCCATCCTTGGCAGTGACGTAATTTAACTGTGTGGTCAGCCCCATTCTTGCGTTAAAGACGATATCCGCCGTGGTGTTAAAACTGGTCTCCCCTCCCGCGGGGAAATCGTCCTGAGTGTAAGCCTGATTTTGCTTACCCTGTTCAGACCTGAGGGCATACGCGCATAAATTAAAGCCGGACTGCGTGGCAAAGCTGAAGGAATGCACCTGGCCTGCCGTGGCGCCGGCGCGATCAACAACGATATAACCGCTACCTCCACCTCCGGAACCACCACCAGAGGCACCGACAATGATTTTCCCGCTGACCGGATTTTGTCCAAGCGTGACACCGGGACCGGCCTCCAGTGAGTTAACGATAAGCGCCTGAACCTGCGGCGTAAAATCAGCAATGTCGTCGACAACGTGCGTGTGCTGCGTTGCGGCAGCCCCCATCTGCGCGGGGGTCGGCGTAAGATTACCGGAGCCGAGCAGCGACAGACCAAACAGCGAGCGGATGTTGTTCCCTGACACCAGAGCATCCTGTTTTGCACCCCACGTCGATTTCTCTGCCAGGGTGACAAATTTACGGTTGGCCGTCTCGTTAATCTGGTCTGCGCTGTAATCCCCCACCAGTGCCGTCACGGCCCCGGTACGCCCGAATACAGACGACACGCCGGAAACCGTTGCTGACTGCCCCTTAACCCAGTTTGCCGCCACCGTCGGATCAGCACCGCCATTGAGGTAAAACAACGTGTCGATGTCAGCCTGTGCGCAGATAGTGAGGTTTGCCGAAGCCCCCAGCGCCATACGTGCGGCCTGGTCAGCAACAACGACATAACGCGATGCGATGGTGGACAGTAATGAGGCCGGGATTTTTCCGGATGCGTCCAGTTGCAGCCAGCCGTTGCCGGTGTTCGCGAGCGACACCTGAACATAGCGCACATCACCGCGCGCCTCACTGAAATACTGCAGGTGCGGATCAGCATCGTTAACGTGTGCCGTCAGCAGGCTGTCCGCCGTTCCCGCCGGGTCCGCGCCGACATCGGTCACGGTCAGAGTGACGGTACCGGATTTACCGTTGACGGAACGCACCTGCGCCGTCAGCAGGTTATCAACGCGCTGTTTCAGCCACTTTGTGCGGTTCGCCAGCCGTTGCGCCTGCTCGTTGTCCGGGCCGATATCCACGCCATCGTATCCGCGCGCGGGCGTATCCAGCTCCAGCAGCGGTATATCGGCGGTGAATTCATTCAGTTCGGTGATATTCGGCATGTTAACCTCTGTGAGTGTGCAGGCCGTTATGTGTCACGGACCCATTGTGAAAAATGTTCGTTGTTACCTCTGCACTCTCAACGTCCTCCCATTCGCAGAGTGGCGTCCAGACCTGGGCGCGGGCGATGACACTGAACGGTTCAGCGACCGGCGGCGTGACGGTAAACCGCCCTTCTGTATCAGTGATCGCGCTCTGATTTGTGCTGGCACCGGATGCGGTATAAATCAGCGTCACATCGATATCTGAAACGCTGACACCCGGATTTGCCGTCAGCGTGCCGGATACCACATCGCCGGACCAGGTAAGCACCAGTTGCAGATTGGCATAAAATTTAACGCCATCACCATGCCAGAACGGCGCGCGGAAATTGTTGTAGTGCTGGCCGAAGCCGAAAGGCCTGTAAGTCAGGGTACGGGCCGGTTTCATCCCGACGCCCTGCGGGCGGGGTATCAGATCGTAATCGGCGACGAGTTTTTGAGAACCGACATCCAGATATTCGAAAAATACCGGACGCATGGTCATGTCCTGGCCGTCCAGTATTCGCGCCGCCGTATTCAGGATGTAATCAGAAGCGCGCTTGATGTCATCAATCGTCGCGATACTGTTGTTTTTAAATATTTTTGCTTTGATCATCCGGCGGAAAAGGTCATCACTCACCGCTGAAGGTACGCATACCGGGTAAAATGTCCCGACCGGCCTTTTGGTATATCCCGCAATGCGGCCACAAATATCGAGTTGCTCACCTTCAGCGCTGTCGATATCCAGCATGACCTGTATTTTTGCCAGTTGATCCTCAATACTGGCCTGCGCGATATCCGGCAGCGCCAGCAGCAGCGCAATCAGTTTCGGCGCGTTTTTGTACTGCCAGTAAGCCCGCGTCAGCGCCTTATTACGGTGTTGCATAAGACACCTCAATCGCGTCCATCGAGAACACGGCTAACTGGTTAAAGGCGATCGGAATAATGCTGTGAGTTACGTCGCCAGCGCTGCTCCCGACGGTGATCGCTGCAACGTAATCATCACTGCCAACAATTTTATTTACTGGCGTGTACAGGCGGCCCGCACCGATGGTTTCGCCGATACGAAACCCCTGTTTTGCGAATCCGTTCGTTTCAGGAAAGCCCTGCAGCGAGTAATCGATGATCGCTTGTTTGATTTCATCATCATTAGCACCGGACAACGAATCAGACACGATTTCCACACGGATATGAGCGGATATATATTCCGGCCTGAAGAACGTCGCATTGAAGGGGTTTCCGCCAGGCGTTGTTGTATCGATGCTAATCTGATTCGGAATCCCCGTGTTATAACGATTCAGCCCGCAACCAGGGCTTTTCCTTACCGCCAGCGTGGACACAATCTCATCCACGGCGCCACCATCAATGAAAATCGCCATCGAATGGCCCAGTACGCCGTTTTCATCCGGTGCATCATCGACGTTTTCATAAATTCGCACCTTTTTTACGCCATCAAGATTGACCAGCGCGGCGTAAATGTTGTCAATCTGGTTATTACCGGGTAGCGCCACTGACTCATTGCGCCGGATCCGAAACGCGTCATTCGTTTCCTCGTCTGCGCCCAGCGATGCGGAATCAGGATTGGTGACAGATGTGATACTGCCAACCGGCGTGGCAATGATCGACAGATTGTCGCTATTGGCCCCCTCCGCACCGGCAGTGGTACACGTCACACTTACCGTCGCAATGCCAGCGTTACTGGTCACGACCGTCGTATCGGTAGCCCACAGCGTCCCCGTTATACGGTTACGTACCAGCGTGCTGGCAGGGATCTCCACAAGCGGCGTACCAGTGAACACCACCGTAGCCGTGGAGAACGTGGCGTCCTGTCGCGTAATACCCGCGAATGCCGCAATGCGATCGAGTTGCTGACCAACCGCTGAATTCGGGTCCGCAGAGTGATAAGCGTTAATAACAGCTTCATCAAGGTTTGCCAGTGTTTCGCACCATGCCGCAATAATCAGCCCGTCAGGTGATTCCGGGTTAATATTCCAGCCATCATCAATATCCAGATAGCGCTGACGCATTACGGTGAGATACGCATTCAGCGTCTGACCCACCGCGCCATCTTTGGTGATCTCCGCCATCAGATGATCTCCTCTTTGAAGAACAATTCGAATTGCTCGTTATTGACGTCCACCAGTGATGCGAAAACGGTTATTTTTCTGCTCTTCTGATCGATATCGAATTCAAACCTGGAGATACCAACGACACCTGGCGCGGTCAGGATACGTTGTTTGATACTGGCGGCAGCGATATCTGCCTGGGTTTTGCCGAGGATGTTCTGAAACCACGGGGTCCCCTCTGTTGAATCAAGAAAATACTCACCGAGGAACAGGCGCAGCCGCCGGATAATGCCCTGCCGCGTTGACTCTTTCCCGGTCGCGAAATGGTCGCCATGTGTGACAATATCGCCATCCACAAAATTTCGGATCACGGATCAGACTCCATAAAAAAACCCCGGCAAATGCCAGGGCGTGAAGTTGTAATGAGATGGGTTCACTGTGGGCCATTGGTGTTACTTCCGCCTTTCTCAACACCACTATGAATGTGGTCGCTTCCGATGTTGATACCGTTGTGCGTCAGCCCACTCGCGGTGAGTTCCAGCGTTTGCCCGGCGCACGTCAGCGCAATGCCGCCGTCGGTCAGATGGAAGCGCACCGAACCGTCGCGATTGCTCATGCCTATCCCGCTGGACGGCAATCCGGGAATGGCCGTTTTTGCTGAGCGGTAGCCAGGAGAGAAAAACGCGTCACTGGCACTGAACATCTCCGGCCCGACAGGTTGTACAGGTCCGCCCATATCCAGCCACGCATCAACCGACCGCTGGCTGAAATGGATATATCCTTCTGTGCCAGCGGGCAGTTCATGGAAAACAGCCCACTCAGGTGATCCTGAGAATCGGACTGGTACGTTAACCAGCAGCGGCAGGGTTTCGAGCGTTCCATCGGGCATCTGACGCTGAATGCCACACTCAACCTGCGCACGTTGCGTGTCAGCATTAAAGGCAATGACATGACCGGGCATACCGATCATAAGGTCGCTGATAATACTCATCCCGGCAGACTGGACAGCGCTGAATAATGGATTGGTATTTTTCACTGGGCGGTGCTCCATAGGCATCGTAATGTCGTTCGCCAGTCATCACCCAAGAGAGCCCCCTGATGCGTGGTGGACAGTACGCGAAACGATCCCGTGCGGCGCTGAATATTCGCCATGTCATTCAGACCAGTGTTGTACATGCCGCTGTAGTTGATGGTCCAGAAATCAGAACGGATTTTGATCAGGTCACCGGGCTGGATGATGTGATTCATCCGAACATCCACCTCCAGTTCTTTTTGATACCAGCGCGGCGCACCCTCCATGCCGTTATCAACATTGATTTCATACGTCGTCGGACGCGTTGCTCCATCGCGGATGATCACCGTCCGGTTTTCAGACAATAACCAGTCATAGCGCCACGCCGATTTCATTCTGTCGAGGAACGCGCGGCTGGAGGTGTAGGCCATAGTGTAACCGTGGTTGAAAACCGGCAAATCGGAAAAATCACCTATCGTCTGCACCGGCTTCCCGAATGAACGCGCCACATCCTGAAGGATCTCTATTGCGCGAGCTTTCTCCCCCCAGGTTTTACCTGTGGACGCTTCAGTCCACATCACTGACCAGCAGTTGAGCCGTAAATAAACGCTGACGCCGTCCCGCCCTACTTCGACGCTGTTTATTTGCCCGGTATAAATTTCACCTGAAGATTCATCGTACCCGGCAGACAGGCGCACAGTTCCATAACGGAGGCGTTTTTTATCCCAGCGCTGTATAAGCTGCCGGTATTCGCTGGAGACGCCATAAATCATAATCATGGCTGTCGCCACACTATCCTGTGGCATGTTGGTGATGAGAAACCTGATCTGCGTGGGCGGGTCGCAAATCAACTTCTTTCCTTCCGCTGACGTAATTTCCAGATGGAATGTTCGTCCGAATAATTTAGTCATTGGGATACCAGTTCAGATTATTTGTTACGCCCAGATTGGCGAACGTTGGCGTTTCGCCCTCCAGTACGATCTTGCCGATATTGCTGTTCAGTCCAGCCAGCAGGTTCACTCCGACGTGCAGACCCCGCCCCAGTGCGATCGGCTCATTGTTGGCATTCCGGATATCCACAACGAAATAACCGTACCGCGTCAGCCAGCGGATATTGAACTGAAGCAACGTATCGTTGAGCGTTGAGGTAAAAGAAAAATCAGCCAGACTCGCCGTCAGGGGGATGGTTTTCATTGCGGTGTCACCTCGCCCAAATGCACGTTCGCCTGCCCTTGCGTGGCCGCTGTGTCACCTGCGGGTAGCCTGCTGTTTATCGTCGCCGGGCTGTCGTTACGGTTTTTTATCAACAGCGCGCGCATTTCGACGACGATTTCCTGCCCGCCCTCGTTTTCCTTGCTTTTCTGCACGCGGGTGTTGGTGATGATCATGTCATCGTAGGATGAACTGACACCGACAATCGTTAATATGCTGTTGTAACGCTGTAAGCGTCGAAGATTAACCAATGCCTCTTCTGAACGTTGGCGTCCGGAAGCAGCAAAAGCCAGCCCTGCGGAGGCGGCGATGCCGGCTATTGCTGCTGCTCCGCTACCGAGTAGCGAGCCGACGGCCCCAGTAGCTACACCGGTACCAATTCCGGCAAGGCTGGACAAATCACCCGCCTGTGCCATCAATGCCTTAATCGGGTTGTCGGAGATCGCTACCGTCATCGTGACTGTCATCGGACGCGTTACGGCGTTGTCATTTGCCGTCTGGCCATTTTCCAGCGGATACTCACTAACATCAGTCCGCAATTCGCTGCCTTCCTCCAGTATTGCGTCAAAAAAAATCCCGCCTATTTCCGGGCGGGACTTAGTGAACACTCCGACGATTGACATGGTCACCCTCTGTTTTTATTGAATGAACGCTCCAGCGTGTTCGCAGCCTCAACAACCACTTCTTCTGCTACGTGTCTCACCTGTTTTTCATCCAGCCCAAGACCGGAAATATTGAACTCGTTTCGCTGGGTAACCTGCGTCGGCTGTGACGACTCAGAACGACTGACCGACGGGTTATAGGGTGCCTGGCTGCGGCGCTGGACATAATCCGGCATGTAGTAGTTTTCCATTTCCTCGAGGCTGCGTTTGGGCTGTGCATAGGGCGATGACGGCAGCGACGCCCAGACACCACCGAGATGGTTTGTTGCCGTCATAAAATCACCACTGAGGACATTATCCAGTTGCCCCGCACGCTGAATAAGCCACAGAGCCGCCATATCCTGGCTACGTGGTGAAAAGTCGGTAAGACCAAGCGCCTGAGCAGCTTCATCCCATGATGTTTGCGTGAACTGATAACGCCCGGCAGCCGATGTCTGATTCATTGTTCCGTCTGTCTGCCGAAATGGTTTCAATACCCTGGGATGGTCAGACAGATCGCCGAACTGTTCACCTCCAAACATCGTGTTATAACCGCCTCCGGGAAGAACTGCGGTGCCTTCAGCGTACGAAATGGCATCCAGATAGGTACGGGCGTTTGGGTTATCGAGTGCGGCATGAAGATCACCGCCTTTTTTTTGTTTCAGAAATGCCTCATAAGGAGTAACACCACCTCCATCAGAACGTCCCCGATTAAGTGCGGGGTTACTCATGGATCGGGCATCTTTCTCATCTACAAAAGCGTTTCCGGGGGTGAGCGCAGCAGCAGCGCCAACCGTAAATGGATTGAGAAGAAATCTGGATAACCACCCGGCCCCTGAGCCGGAAGATGAGCCACCACCAAAACCAAGCAGGCGGCCACCGATTTTCAAAGCACCAGCGGCACCCGCAACACCACCCGCAGTAATAAGGGCCTGTGAAACACCGGGGTTTTCTTTAATAAAACTATTGATGACATCAAGAACTGAATTAACGATCGGCAACAATTTACTGCCCATTGAGTAAGCGAGCACCTCAAAATTGCGGCTTAAATCCGCCATTTCGTCGTTAAATATTTGAGAGTTTTTTAATAACTGAGCATCAATTTTATACGGGTTTGCATCTGATTTTGCTTGCGACTCACTGAGGAATTTCGGCCCCATTTCCAGCAGACGCGTAATCGGTGAGTCACGCCCCAGCCCTACACCTTCTTGCAAGAATGCGCGTTGATCGCGATTCATCTTCTGATAAGCATCTGACAGATACTGTAACCCCTGATCCGGAGCCATATTCGCGAATTCGCCAGGGTTAAACGCGCCGTTCCAGTACGCCTTATCATTCAGTTCCCCGTACCGGGCTTTGCGCTGTAAATCGGGGATCGCTTTAGCGATATCGTGCGCAGCATCAGGAGAAAGGTTAAGCCGTCGCATAGCCATCTCCAGCCCCTGAATCTGGCGGATCGTAAAACCGGTATTATTGCTGAGGCGCTGCATTTCCAGTGCTGAAGTAGCAACACCACTGGTGAGGGATTTTAAACCCATCCCTACACCAGCAATGGCGGCAAGCTGAAGCATTCCATCAGTGACGCTTTTTATAGCGGTGGCGCCTTTCTCGAATGATTTTGCATCGGTTTCAAGGCCAAGGGACACCAGTAAGGAATCAATGGTTTCTGAACTTTCCGCCATTTACTTTTCTCCGGGCATAAAAAAAACCCGCCGGAGCGAGCCTTTGGGTTTATCAGAACTACCTTGCCAGCGCGAATCACCAGCTTATTTTATTTTTCTCTTGCTCTCTCAAACTGCTCAATCAGATCATCAATCACATCGTGCATGGCCTGCACATCGTCTATCGCATACGTTCCGTCGAGCATATCCGACCATTTCGCCAGGGGCGGGCAGGCATCACCCGCTCCCACACATGGACGCCACAGAAACCAGTTTTTGATAGTTACTGAATGGTCGGCGTTGCCCCTGCGCCGTTTTCGCTCTGTTCGCTGAGCTGCCAGAAAGGGCCGACATTCTCCTTCAGCGCGCGGCCAAGTAGCAGCAGGAAGTTATGCGCGACATCCTGAAAGAGGTTTTCAGCCACCGGCACACCATCAGAATCGCGAACAATTTTTCCTTTCACGATACACAGCTCTTTCAACCGCGCGGTTTTCACACCGTCCAGCGAAGCCATGGCGACGGTAAAACCCATCCGGGTCACTCCCTCCCCCAATAAAGGCAGCAGGCCAGCCTGCGCGGAAATCTGCAACATTTCCACCTGGTCTTTTGCCGATGCGGTCACGCCACTGTACGTCACGCCGTCGATTTCAATTTCAATTCTGCGACCCATCAGGTTTCCTCACTGTCTGCAAATTCAAAAATAAACTGCTCGTCACTGACACTGGTTTTACCACCCCGCCCCATAGAGCCACGGTTCACCAGTACGCCATCAAACCCCATGACGGTTTCTGCCGTGCCTGTCTGAAAAAACGAAAAGGTGGCATCCACGCCCGTTTTTGCCACTGCCAGAATCTGGCGCACCTGATCACAACCTGGTATCAGGTTAATGGTGAGGCGTTTCGGGCGAGTCTGGCTGTCCAGACGTACCGACGTTTTACCGATACCACGTTTCAGGGTGGCACGTGGCTCCAGATCCTCAATCGTGATCGGTGGATCTGTATCACCGAAATCGTCAATCGGAATACCGAATACGGTTAAATTGGCTCCGTCAGCGCCATACCGTTTCATTGTCATAATGTATTACTCCACGGTGATATTGATTTCAGCCACGTGCCCGGCGCGCGACAGAATGACCATCAGGGAAGTGGGCGGATAAACGCGCTGTTTGCGCAGGCTGGATGTCAGGCTGAGGACATCTTCAGGGGAGGACCGCAGCACAAAACCAAACTGCGCTGTTTTTGTCTGACCATCGTCTGGATCGACGTATGACCCCGTACCCAGCACACCGTTATCATAAAAACGTTTGCAGGTGGCCGTGATAGCAGACAGCAATCCGGCATAGTCACGCGGTGTCAGCGCACGTTTTGAACCAGCATTAGCTATGTAGTTATAGCCATCCACCTGAATATGGTTTTTCAACACATCCAGATTAACCACATCATCGATAAACTCGTCGTAAGACGACATCGATTTGCTGTTAATTACACGGCTGTTGTCGGTTTCACCCGCCAGTTCGATCTGTGTAAAAAACACCGCATTTTTCGCTTTCAGTGCGTTGTAGGCACTGGTAGTGAGATCATCACCGCTAACACCTGGCAATACCTGATATTCACCAGTAATAGCCGTATTCTGCCCAATCGGACGGAATTTGTGGAATGCCGCGGCCAGTTGCACCATCGCGTACGCCTGCGAGGCATCGACGGTTACTGAGGATTCTGATTTGTACCCGGCGAACACATGACGGTTGCCTTTTGCTTTCAGGGTGGAAATCACATCATTCGTGGTGTTCTGGTCGATGATCTTTTCATCGCTGAACGTGAACCATAACGGATGGCTGGCGGCATCAGACCAGTCGGACAAATCCGGTAACATGGTTGCCGTCACGTCTGTGTTTTTGAAAAAGTAGTGATAGCGCCAGATGCGATCATTCGCGCTGTTGATGATTTCCAGCAGCGTGTCGGTTTCGTTTTTCATCCATACCGTAATGGTCGGCGGTTTAGGCACATTGGCGAAATAGCGGGTGACAATGCGGTAAATGTCGCTGTCGGTTTTAAAATCCGCCGCCACGTCTGTTACAGAGCCGTAATCGCGAAAAGTATCAGCTGCAAACGCTGCCCCCTGAACCAGATCGGCTGCATCAGCAAAAACGAGTGCGCTCGAAAAATCCGCATACCCCAGGCCAGCCGGACTCAACAGCAGGTTGATGGGGATAATATTATCGACTGAATAAGCCATAGGGAGGTTTACCCCTCATTGATAAATTGAATATTGAACCCTGCTGCGCGCAGTAGCTCGTAAGAAAGGGTGTGTTCGATAAACAGATGGATATCTGCCTGCCAGCGCGGCTGGATCCCCGCCTGTAATATCCCGGTGAGATTCCTGCACCCACTGACGTAGCGCCAGGCAATATCATTGCGGTACAGAAATTCACTCACCGGCTGGCGAAAATTGGCGTTATGCAATCGCAGAATGGCTGTATCCGCGCCCTCATTGAGGATGTTCACCGACAACATAAATTCCATTGAAGTGACTATCGTTTCGCGCAGATCCTGCCACTGCCCCAACGATGCATCGGCTTCCTCAGTTGCCGAAATGAGATCTCGTCGCCGCTGCGACCAGCCGTATGCACGGATCGGGATGGGTTTGTAGGTGACATAAAGCCCGGCTGGCGCATCGCGGCCCTGATCAGCCAGAATGACGGTATCCACACCCGACGCCAGCGCCACCAGCTCCTGAAACACGGTATACAGTTCGTCGATGCGCTCCATCAGCCCATCCCCCGGTATCGTTCCACCACCGCGCGACAGAAATTTCGCCACGGGCGATTGTCACAGGACATCACCCGCCACTGGCGTATCACCTGCCCGTCACTGAACTCGAGCAAATCGGCAAATTTTCCATTGTCGTCCGGCCAGAGATAATTCACGCCGTCGTTGATATGAATGACCCGCGCATCCTGTGGATTCGCCGTGCCGCCCATGCCAATCAGCATCTGCATGTCTTTCCACTTCGCAGGCTGAATGTTAACGCGCGTCAGTTCGACGATTTCACCCGGCGAATCCGCCCATCGCCCGCCGGGTCCGGTGTAACCACCTGCACCAGCCCGGATTATTCGCACGCCGCCGGGAACGGGAGAATTGAATGTCGAATCGATATGGCCGTTCATATCCAGACCATTTCCGAACATCGTTAATCCTCCACTACATGGGTGATAGCCTGCCGCAATGAGCCTGTGTCAATGAGTGGCGTTGCAGATCCCTTGCGGGCGATCGTTGACGGCGCGTTTGCCGGCTCAATGCCGGCACTGATTGCTTCCTGGCAATACCCCGCCGCCCGGGCACCGATCTGGTCGAGCATCTGGAATGCCGTAATTTCTCCGCGGGCCACCTTTCCTGAGAGGGCGCGGAAGCCCTTTTTGATGTTGTCCTGATTCTGGCGCAAAGGGACGCGCAGGAAAGAACGTTCGGGGATGAGGCCATTTGCGGAGCCGAATTCCTGCACCGCACCAATGACCACCAACGGCGCGCCATCTTCGTAGTTACCGGAACCAGCGGGTAATCCCACCAGCACCCGGCGTTTTGCCGTCAGTCTGTCCTGAATCTGCTTCAGCTTTTGGGCGATTTTGTTGCCGCCATGCACTTCGGCATTGATTTTCATATCATCAATCCCCCGGTGCCCGCACGGCGGCGCAGGCGCATAAATTCCACACCGTACGTTGTCAGCGGCAAATCGCCGTTGATGGTCAAATCATCCATCGTCACTGACGGCACAGCGAACGACGTGGATTCATCACCTACAGACTTGCCAGAAATGGCATAAGCGGCCCCGACATCCCCCCTGGCGGAACGTTTACGCATCACCAATCTGTGGGCAGCAAACGCGAACATGCCGCGCTTTTTGATGCTGACCACCCGACCGTCCGGATAAATGCCCCAGCGTTTGCCGGTTTCTGCATCACCTTCTGCCAGTGCGGTAATCACCCCTGAATCCGACCACAACGCCACGTCGCCGAATTCGGGGTAATACGTCCGGAAATCAGTCACAGTTTGCGCAGTGATCTCCATCGTTACCCCCATAATGCAAAACCCCGTCACAAGGACGGGGTTTATTCGGTTTCAGAAGTACTGCCGGAGGGATCGGGCTGTTGCGCCAGCGCCTCGTCAATGGCCTTTTGCAGTGTCTCTGCTTTAGCCGCCGATGGCGCCTTTTTGCCCAGCACCTCTTCGTACCGGGTGCGCAACGCGGCGATATCCACTGCCGTTTCACCGGTATTCTGTTGCACCAGCGCCTCGTCGCTCTCGTCATGCTCAGCACGCAACAATTTGGCTTTAACGAACAGGTGATCGCGGAAATCACCCGCCACCAGAGCAGAATGGCCGCGCTGGATGGTGATGCGCTTGCCAGTCACCCCGTCAGTGACGGTCAACGGCGCAGTATGAAGATTAAACAGTTCAGCCATCGTTACACCCCATCCACGTAGTGAGCCGCTTTCGGAATACGCCATTCCGTCCCGCCGGTACGCAGTAGCGCCGGCACCTTGAAGTTGATGTTATCCGCCGTGGCCGGAGCCAGGAAACGCAGAGGCATCACATCGTGTCCTTTGACCACACGGAGGTCTTTCTTATAGACCATCATGCGATCGGTTCCACCTGCGCCAGCGCCTTTCAGCAGAATGTCGTCTTCAAATGCCATATCGCGGAAATTCTGGCGCAGGAATTCGAGCAGAGTAATGTTGCTGGCGTTTGCGGTTGAAAGCAGGGTTCGCTGGAGCAACTGAAACTGCTCAGACGGGATCACAAATCCGTTTGGTCGATGAACGGTCAGCGTGTTTTCCAGATAGACCTGGTTATAAGCATTACCGAAGAAATCGATAATCGGCTGAGCGCCATAGGTTGGGATTGCAGCAACCAGGGCGGCCAGGGTGGATGATGCCGACTCCACGCCGACATTAGGACTTTTATAAAGCCCCTCTCCCACACCCTTATCGCCCAGAAGATAGATTTTGTTCAGCCCCTGCTCAACGACATCACGTACTGCCTGCCCGCGTTCGGCATCCAGGTTAACGTTGTTCAGCATGGCAAAGCCGATCTCTTCCAGAGAATAGGTGTAACCGAGTGCTGCGGTCGTGATTTCTTTAAAACCCTGCGACATCGCAATATCAACGGTCGGCACATCGGTGCTGTTCGGACCAAGCACCTGCAATTCACCGCGGGCATCAATCGCGCGGAACACAACCATTTTTGCCCAGTCCGGCGCGCTGTTATCCAGCGGCAGCAATGTGCCATATTTGAACTGGGGATACTCCAGCCGGTAGATCTCCGCTTCGACATACGCAGCCTGCTGGATCAGGAACGACAGCGCCGCGACCGGCGACACATCGAAAACAGCGGCGTCAGAAAATTTTCGCTTCATTATTAACCTCTTTATTAATTGCCAGCGGAAGGAGCAGCAAGAACACCATCAACGCGGATTTCACCAATCTCACCGGCAACCACATCATCAACCCAGCGAACAAAATTGAGTGTTACACCCGCAGCGGCCCCGGCTGATAAACGCCCCAGGTTGTCACCCGCCGCAGTGATAACGATCACTGCATCACCGGCGTTAGCACCATCCACGCACAGCGCGGACATGGGACCACGATGCAAAATGGAAGCGACATGGCTCACCGGATAACCCGTTGCATAGGAATCCGGATTTGTTGGTGAGCTGTTACTGAATTCAGCCAGTGAACGAACGGAAAACCCGATAATGTCCTCAGCCTTAGTGGCGGCAGTCACCGGCGCGCAGGAGCGGGCAGCAGTACCGCGGATCACCGCACGGCCAAACGGAACCAGCGCGGATTCAACAACGCGTGATACCACATCAACCACTTCAGTTGTTGAAATCTGCCCCTCGTATGCCTTGCCGCGATAAAGCGTGAAATTGTTCTGAGCAATAGCCATTATTTGGCCTCCTGTTTGCCGTAGCGTTTATCGAGCCAGGACTGACGGACGCTGTCACGGGTCGCCTGCGCCCCGGTGGTTTTCGCCCCACGCATATCGCGGCTGAAATTAAAGAGCGCGTCATCGGAGCGCTGTTTGGTGTCCGGATCGTCCTCTTCATCGTCGTCATCGTTTTCTTTGCGCTCTTCTTCCGCATCGAAATAAGCCGTGACATACGCATCAGGTGCTTTGTCCCACGATTCGTATTTGCGGCATTTGATACCCGCGGCATCCAGCGCAGCACGTTTGATTTTCAGAGGATCCGTTGCATCGCAGGTAAAACCGGTACCCGCTACCTTCACTGCTGAGTCACGCACCGCCAGCAAATCCGCCACGCGTTTAGAAATCGCATCTTCGGAAGTTTTCTCTTTCAGTTCCTCGATCTCTTCGTCTTTAGCGTCAGACTGGGCCTTCTCTTTTTCCAGCTCTTCCTCTGCCGAATCTTTCCCGGCTTCGGCCTTTTCTTTTTCTTCCTCCGCGTCTTTCACGCGTTTTTTCAGGTTGTCGATGGTGGTCTGGATCAACTGCTGAGTTGCCTCATCAGCCACTTCCACCCGTACGCCTGAATCCAGAACAACTTTAAATGGCATGGGCTTTGCTCCCGTTGGTTTATGGTCGAACAATCGCGCCAGATGCCCGGCCCTGGCCTGGTCACACAGTGCGATGTGGTTGATAGTGATGTCCCGTTGAATAAACTCGTACGGGGTGCCATCCGGCGTCGTGCCGGGGGTATGGTCATACTCGGAGGTATAACCGGCTGACAGTTCCGCCTTACCGCGGTCGATGGCATCGATCGCGGCCTGGTCTTTGATCAGCAGATCTACAACGACGAAATCGCCATCCTGGCGGCCCGGCGAAAACGCATGGCCGGCTGTGACCTCTTTAAACGTCCCGGAGTCCACGAGGTCATCGGGGTGATCAATGGTGACGTCTTTGTTGTCGTAGCTCGCCAGGCTATCAGGTTTAAAAACCTCTTCTGGCGGACGATAAACATTAACGATCTGACCGGGTGGCCTGTCCGTTAACCCCAGCTCGGCGGCCAGATACTGCTGAATACCGGAACGGGCAACGCGCCCGGGGACTTTGAGATAGCCCTCAGGTGTGATTTCGCGCTGGGATGTGACGGGGAAGGCCACGCGGTCACGGACTGTGATCCGCATGCGTGTTACTCCAGATGATTAGTAATCGAGACCCTGTATCAGTGGGGTGGGAGTGCAACGACAATTAATATGCGCACGCCCCGGGAAAAGGCCGGTTTCGCCGTTAAAGCTTGCACCTTTGGACCAGAGATAAACGCCCGGTCCGTAGCCCACATCCTGCCTGGCGATGTGAAAGCATTTGATTTTTGCTTTCGGATATCGCCCTGCAGGGTTGCCGCTGACGCGCACGTCCTGCGACGTTGACCAGCGAAACCGGTCAATGCCCGCCTGCTGCTGGCGCTGGCGTGTGATGTCACTACGGATTTTTGCGGTCTGGTCACGGGCGATGAGTTTTGCCCGGTTGTATGTCGCGCCGGTGGTGTTTTGCAGATTGCGAGTAATCGTGGTCAGCGAGTCACCCCGCAAAATACCGTCCATGACCTGCCGCTGAATGTCGTCGAAATAGTCCGATGACAGCGATTTGATCAGTGCGACATTCTGTTCGACCGATGCGTCGAAATAATCCACCAGCCCGCCATTAACCACCAGGCCAGTCATGTCAACGCCCAGCGCGCGGTTAATCTGCTCAACAAACACCGCTGAACTTTCGGAGTCAGCCCGGCTGACGACGCGCTGAGCCAGTTTTTCTGTTGCTGCACCAAACGCAACAGAGAAGAACCGGTCTGCCGCCTGCCGGATTGAGGTCATGATGATATCGGTTAAACGGCTGTCGGCGGTGTACTCACGGCGCAGTATCGGGATCAGCGCTTCATCAATCGCCTGCGCCATTTGCCGCACAATATTGCGCAACTGCCCGTTGTAGTAACGCTCAGTTTCGTCAGTTTGCCTCGCCGGTCTCAGCGGTGCCCGTCGGCGTGGTGGGGTCTTCTTCAGTATTTCCGCCAGCATTGCCGAGCCGGAACTGATAATCGCCGGCTCGCTCGGCTTTTTCGTCTGCCTCAATGTCGGCAATATCAGATTCGTCGATACCATAGATCCCCTGCTCCATGAGTTTTCGCGCTACCTGAGACCGTTTCACAACCCCCTGTTGCAGACGAATATCATCCGCCTGTGCGTCAGCGAGTCGCTGCGCTGACAGTTCGGTGTCGGTCGGCTGCGCCAGCGGAGAAAACTCAAAATCCAGTCCGTCCGGCATGGTGCCCAGCGTTGAGCGGATCAGGACTTCATCAATGCGTTTCAGAAATGGCCGGTACTTTGATTCCTGTCCGCCCCGGATGGTGTTGTAGTAGTTGTTCATATCGCCCTGGCCGGAGTCGCCAATCCCCTTGGACTGAACACCAAATAATCGTGTCATCGGGATGCCCGCTGCACCGGATGTCCATTCCATAAGGGATGAAAGAATTTCACCCAGTCCGCCGAACGAAATCTGTTTGCGTTCAAAAACTTCTTTACTGTCCAGCAGCGCCAGCCGGTAAAGGGATTTCATCATGCCAAAAATGTTGTAGCGGCGGGCTATCGACTCATCCATATCACCTGAGGACAGATCGGAGGCGAGGTTCTCACGATTGATAACATCAATGTTCGCTTCCTGAATCAGTGCCGCGATGCCGCCCTTTGCGCTGACGGCATCTTTGACATCCTCAAGGCAGCGCCGCAGACGGCTGTCGTCCCAGCCACCGTTGATCATGCGCAAACGCATAGGCAACGGCGCACCGGGTGCTTTGACAAAATGGCTGTAATGAATGCGCTGAGTACCGCCGTTAACCACGTAGTAGTCCGGCAGCATGTAATTTTCTTCCAGCGGATTCGTGACGTTGAATTGCTGGCCGTTGATAAACATGCGGTCAAGCACCAGCAAACGGCGCAATGAACCCTTTTTGATTCTTTTCACGTCCAGTGGGGCATCGAACGATTGATCGGTGATCATCAGTATGCCTGCACCACCGTATACCCCAGCCCATTTGAACGCCTCCTGCGTTACACCCTGAACATTAAATGCCTTTTCTGCCTCACGAATAGCTGTGGCATCGTCAGTTGCGAATTCCCGCCACTCGCGTGTTGAATCGTCAACCGGAATATCAATGATGTCGCGGGCGATCCAGTTTTCGATATACGCCGCTTCGAGTTCGCCAAAATCCTGCATCATGCCGAACTGGAAACGATTAAACATGCGGCGGTCACGATCTGTACCCATGCCTGTCATGACGTTCATTAGCCCGTCAGAGGTCACGCGAATACGCGGTTTTCCGCCGTACTGGTTGTTGCTCATCTTTAAACCCATCCCCACCCGGTGCCGCCACCGGAAATTAGTTCGATCTCGATTGCATCCATGAACGTATCGAGGATGTCGTCATTTTTGTGGCTGTCATCAGCGGAGAAATCGGCGCATTCGGCCAGAGCAGGCAATACCCAACTGGTTTGTGCTGCTGGAGTACCATCCCAGTAATAAACCTGATTGACTGGTTGGCCGTCGTCGGTCATCAGTGCCGGAATGAATACTTTGCCGGTTTTGATCTGGGGGACGCTATTCAAACATCGAACCAGCTTGTTCTGCCCAGCGCCACGGGGGATTTCCAGCACGGGGATCGATTTACGCTTTTTCAGCGTGGTAATCAGTCCCTGCCCGGCCTGTTTATCCTCAATGCCCATATGCCGAAGCGGTGCCGGCCGTTTCGGATTGTATGGCTTCCACTTTTCCCACAGCGTTGTTGCCTGCCGTAGCAAATCCTCCGGATCCCACCTGCCGCGCACGCTATCGATGAGGTACAGATTGTTGTCTGTCCCCATACCAGCCAGCGTAAAAACGGTGTAATCGTTGTAGTCCTCGACCTTGCCGCTGTTGGTGTCCACGTAAACTGCGCGGTGTGTCAGCGGCGGCAGATGCGTGTACCGTTTAAACCAGTCGGTATCGATCAACCCACCCGTCAAAGCGCGTGGACGCTGCATGTACTGCGACAGGAACGTGTATTCGTCACGCTCCCACAGTCGCAGCAGATCACCCACGTATTCGTTAGCAGGCCAGTACGACCAGTAACGAACACCACCGACAAACACGCTTTCCGTGTCTTTAACAGAGAACCAGCACAGCGAGCGCCATGGTTCCGGCAGTGCATCGATATATTCTTCGCTGACCAGCGCCGGGATTGTGACGTGGTGGAAATCCACGCCCATTCCGCCCGCCAGCATGAAGCCGGTGGCATCGTCGGTGTGCAGGCGCTGCTGGATGCTAACAAACGGGGTTGGATGGTCTTTCGATTTATCGCCACGGCGGGAACGGATGGTGTTCACCAGAAGGCGGTTCGCGTTCTCGCGTTTCGTCGCGGAGAACATGTCCTCTGGCTTGTTGTAATCATCCAAGCATACAAAACCGGAAAAATCAGGCCCGGGATATCCCGCGCGCCCACCTGTGATTTGTCCGCCACTGGAGCGGGAAACCGTCTGTCCAACGGTTCGCCCCCGGGGGTTAACAACCTCCCACTCTTCAGCCTGGTTAACACCAAACTTGCACGGCCACAGCGACTGATATTCAGCACTGGCGATAATGTCGCGGGTGCGCCGACTGTTACGTTTGACCAGCGAATCAGCAAACGAAACGTTCAGATTACGAAACCGGCGTAACTTACCCGTTTGCACCAGCATGTTGATGTATGCTGCTGCGTGGATCGAAACGAACTCTGTTTTTGTCCCACCCGGCGGCACGTTGATAATGAGGTTTCGGGGCTGTAACCGTCCGAATACCAGATCATCAATTTTGCTGGCCATCATGCGGTGATGCCAGTTAACCAGCAGGCGATCACCCTGCAACAACTCAAACCAGAGCCGGGTGAAATTCAGGAAGGATTTTTCGCTTTTTGACTTAATGGCGACACGATCAGGAAAATCGAGGTCTTCCCACTCGAGTAGCTGCGACATTTTTCGATCCCGATTTTTACCCTTTTTGGGGGCTATTTAACATAATGGACGTTACCCGAATAGCGGGATTGGCACTCATGGCAAATTCACCACGAACGCGTTAAAAGGACAGGTTTTCCCGGTGATAAACAGGCATTTTTAGCAATAACATTTTGATAACAAATCGCCATTATTACGGTCCGGTTAAAATGACAGGCGAAACCCGCTTTTTACCCTGTTTTCTCTTTTCTGCTTAATCCAGATCGGGGAGTTGTTTTTCTAATGCCGCCTGCGCCTTCGCGTAATCTTCTGGCGTGTAATTAACCTGGTTGATCGGGCCGCCGTCAGCACCAGTCAGTTCGGTGCGGTTTTTCAGCATACCAAGATGCTGCGCCACCATTTTCAGGGCTTCATCCTGATTACGCATCTGCACTTCCAGACCGAATCGCCCTTCTTTTACCCCGGCGAACAACCGACGAGCTGCGCCGTGCAAATCACGGGTATCGTGAAAAAATGCCCTGCTTACCCCCATCCCGTTACAGCGAGGGCATTCGGGATTCGGATCAAGGGTGGCATCAAACCCGTAGCCTCCGTCATCACGCGGAGCGGCTTTTTTCTTTTCCTTTGCCTCTGCAGCGGCTTCCTCAAATTCAACCGCATCGCGCCACTGATACTGGTGGCCGAATCCCCAGCAATGGCGGCAGCACAAACGGCGATGTTCGGTGATTTGCGTTGCATCTGCTGTCGCAAGTTCCCACCACATTTTCAGCACGGCGTCCTGCGTGATTTGAGTGCGTCGTTCTCTCGCTGCCAGGGCGTCGCGAATCGCCCGGCTCACCTTATCGTTTCTGTACATTCGCGAAGCTGCGACATATGCAGTGTTCCCCTCACCTTTTCCACCGGCACGCTTATAAGCCGCCACGCGGTTCATATCGATGAGATACTCGCTAACGAACCGGGCCTGCATGTCGTTGAGCCCGTATTCATCAGGGTTTAAAATCCATCCATCTGCGGTGTTTTCAGGCGGCGGGCAATTTGAATCAATTTGATTTTCAATTTGGGGAACTGGAATTTTTGCACCGCTTTGCGCATGCGCAGTGCGCAATTTTTTCTGCGCAGTTTTTTGCGCACGTTGCGCAGCGGGCTTTTTGATGTAGCGACGAGCTGATGCGTAATTCAGTCCCTGCGCTTCACACCACTCTTTCGGTGATATTCCGTTTTTGGCATGGTCGGCGAGGAACTGGTTTTGCAGCGCTCCCCAGTCCGGTTTTGCCATGGGTTAATCCTGTTTGATATGCGCATGTGAAGCACAATAAAAAAGGCCGCCTAAGCGACCTATTTATTTTACATAAGTTTTATTTTTACTTTATACCCCTCAAGACCAGACATGGTCTCACTTGGTATAAACTCGATCTCAGAAACTTCTTTGCCTGTTTTTTTCCGTAGCTCAGCGATTTTTTTAGTAATAAGAGCAGATATTTCTTGCTCAGCTTTATGCTCCAGTTCTTCAGGTTTCATATAAGTACTCCTTTTTCATACCCAGCCTTTTATAAATCATAGGTTATCTTCCATGAAGGCGCTCAGGAATCATCACCTACGCCATCTATAAGTCGGGAGTTGGTTGCAATGCCCGCTCAGCTAGCGCTGGTCGCTCAGTCCTGTTCACAGATTGCGTTGAGCTGCAACCGACATTTGCCAGACTTATTCCTGGCATTACCACAGGCACTCAGTGAATGCCTGTTGTAATACCTATTGTGAAGGCAATGAAAATGCCCCGAATCAGCAGATTCACGAACCACGAAATACTACCTGTGAATGACAAAAAGTGATTTACATTTAGGACAAAGCAGTGGTGATTGCTGGCGTACTTTCGTAGTCGATTGGGTAGATTGATGTCCACATATCGGACAGATAACAGTCATATTGCTTATGAGACCAACTCGCTTCATTGCGTTATCGAAGAATGACATGATGATTAACCTTTCAATGAATGAGGCTTATCATATCATGGTTAGCTCATTTTTTAACCAGATACTGGTATCATATTTGACACCGTATGGCTTTATCACAGGCACTGCTCACGCACATATGCTTGCAGACCCGTCAGTTGTTTGGTGATGGTTTCGATTCGCTCTCTGAGGGTGAAATAATCCCGTTCAGCGGCGTCAGTAAGTCGGGCGGTGTTGCCATCATCCAGGCTGGGGGCGCTGGCGGCGTTACTCTTTGGACAGGTGGCGGAGACTTGCAACCGCTTACGACCAGCAGCAACATCACCACGCAGTGTTTCCAGTTCGGCTTTTGCATCTGCCAGTTCTCCGGTGTATTTCACGTCGAGCGCCGCAACGTCACGCTGGCGCACCTTCATGTCGTCGATAGTGTCGTTCGCCAGAGTCAGTGCACTGGTCGCTTTGTCTCGCTGGCCTTTGTATGTAATGGCGTTTTCGCGGTAGTGATTGACTGCCGATGCCAGCGAAACGATAAGCAGAAAAATCACGCCACCAGCAATGATGGCTACACGGTTCATCACACACCATCCAGGCAGAGCGCTTTTTCTTTACTACGGCGGGTAACGAGTCCCGGTAGCTGAACGCCATCGGCGTAAACCCAGCGCGTGAACTGCTGGCACGCCTGCGCGGTTTCTCCCTTGCGGAGCATCCAGAACAACGTCGATTTCTGCATGGCGCCACAACCAACATTGAACGTGATCGACGTGACAGCGGAAAAGGTGTTGTCACTGAGACGAGCACCAGCAGCGTAGGTGTTAACGCACTTCTCAGCCTGAAGGATGTTTCGCTCCCAGTCGGCTGCAATCTGCACATCAGTTTTGCGCGTACCGGCTTTCACACCATGGGTATTGCCAATACCATCAGTCAGAACACCAGCAGGACATACGTAGGGATCACGACGGCAGGATTCGGCATTGCCGATTAACTCCAGTCCGCGCTCGTTGGTACGCACCTGCCCATTACTCAGAATGATTGCGATGATTGCCGCCACCGAGCAGACAGCACCACCAGCAATTTTTACTTTGCTCATCACTGGCCCCTGGCGGCTTTACGCCGATCCTCTTTGATTTTGAAATACAGATTGGTCAGATATGTCAGTAGACCAAAGAGGATGCTCGCAAGAACGCCTATAGCAGCCCATTGTGAGGGCGATACTTTATCGAGTAACTGGAGCACCCAGAATCCCCCATTTGCTCCAGCAAAGCCGTAGCTCACACCGGTTGTTAGTTTGTCCATTCGATACATGCTCTCACCTCGCCATTTGCGGAGGCTATGTGCGTGAAAGGGTCAGGCTCTCGGATGCATTTAACAACGAAGCCTTTTGATGGAGGTTGCCCGGAGCCTGAATATGAAAAATCCCCGCATAAGCGAGGATTCGAGATTGTTTGTAGCCAAACAGAAGTAAAACCCTTTGTTTGGGCGATACTTTTTGCGAAGCGTATCGACTTTTTCTATTATAGATTTCACGTAATTATGGAGAAATACGATGAGTGAAGGACTACAGGTTGTTATGTCCCCGGTACAACTGGCCGCGGTGCTGTCAGATAAAACCGTAACTGAAGCTGAAACAATTCAAAACCGGCTGATTGGTGGTCTCGGCGTAGCAATGAGCACAGTTGAATTAGCTGGTGCAGGCATTCTTTGTGCGACACCTGAACCGACCATGTTAACCAAAGCAGCATGTGTTGTTGTGGGCGCTCACAGCATGGATAGTCTCAGAGCGGCGATTGATCAAACCATCACAGGACGCGATACCCGCACAGCGGCTTATCAGTTGGCTGTACAAACAGCACGGCAATTCGGGGCTGATGAGGAGACAGCGTTAAATATTGGTCTGACCGTTGATATCGCTGTTCCGGTAGCCTTTGGCCTGTCGTTAGGTGCTGGTCGGGTAGCCTATGTTCGTGCAGGCAATTTCAGACTTGCTGAACATGAAGCGGTAAAAGGTATCAAAGCCGGCGGTCATACCATTTTGAAACATATCGCTATCCCAGAAGATGAGTTATTAGCCCGTCTTGCCAGAAGCCCTCAAATGCAGTCCACCTCATCTTTTTATAAGCTAGAACAAGCAGAAAAGGTTATCAGTGAAGGGCTGAAAGCTAATCGGCTGAAAATTCTTTATTGGGCGAACCTGTCTCGAAGCGCCGAGAATTTTCTTGAAATTACATATCAATCAGGCTCGGCAATTGGTTACGGTTTCCGCCAGGGAAGCAAGGCCAAGGAAACTCTCTATTTGGTACGAATTGTTTTGCTTAAAAAAATGTACAACAACAAGCCTTATTACGTTTTAACCGCGTATCCGATAATGAGATAAATGATGGACAAAAATTACGAAACAATCAGAAAGCTTATCGTGATTTTTTTCGGCCCAGATTATCAAATATTTGGCGAAAATATCGATGAAGTCATGGAGGCTTATGTTGAGATGGAAAATGAATTTGCTATTCGCAATCTCAAACAACAACTTTCTCAACTACTTGCCATACAAAGTGATGAAGAATTAATCAACACTATGACCATACTGGCAGAGAAACAATTTATGCCAGATTCATGGGGTGAAACATGGCGTTCCTTTTTACAAAAAGTGTTGTGTAACCTTCCCGATTAGGCAGAGATGTACGGCCAACAGCGTTGGCCGTAACTGAAGAAGGTATTGCTCATTCTGTAGTTTCAGCATCATTTCTTAAAAGTGCACGAATCTCAGTAACAGTCTGATTAAATCGGTCTGTTTCAAGTTCAACGCCGATCGCGCGACGGCCAAGTTTCACCGCTTCTTTAAGCATGGAGCCTGAACCCATGAAGAAATCAGCGATGAGATCACCGGGTTTACTGCTGGCGTTGATAATATCCCTCAACATGTCAGCAGGCTTTTCGCATGGGTGTTTACCTGGGTAGAACTGCACAGGCTTGTAAGTCCATACATCCGTATAAGGAACCGCTGCGGTGACAGCAAAGTGCCGCCGGAGCGATTTATATTCGTCCACCAGCTCGCAGTATTTACGGTTAAGCGAATGGTACGTAGCAGCCAGTTGATGATGCGGCTGTATCAGCTCATTAAGCTGATGTTTGTCAGCGGCTATTCGTCTGAACAGCTCCTGCAACTTGTGATAATCCGCCTCGCTGGGTAACTGCCACTGACTGGCTCCAAACCAGTGCGAGACCATGTTTTTCTTACCCGTGGCGGCTGCAATTTCTTTCGATGTCACGCCGAGCGAAGCGCGGGCACTCTGAAAATACCCGATCAGGGGAGCCATCATGTTTTGCTTCAACTCAGTACCTTTCCGCTCGTAACCATCGTCTTTCGGTCTGTACGGCCCCAGATAATGCTCTGCGAAGAGAACGCGCTCGGTCGCCGGGAAGTAAGACCGCAGGCTTTCTTTGTTGCAGCCGTTCCACCTTCCCCATGGCTTTGCCCAGATGATGTGATTCAGCACATTGAACCGGTGGCGCATTATCATTTCTATGTCTGACGCGAGACGATGCCCGCAAAACAGATAGATACTGCCCGAAGGTTTTAGGACTCGCCAGAATTGTGCCAGGCAACCGTCCAGCCACTTTAAGTAATCCTCGTCCCCTTTCCACTGATTATCCCAGCAGTTCGGCTTAACCTTGAAGTAAGGCGGATCGGTAACAATCAGGTCAATAGAATTATCAGGGAGGGTTTGTATGTAATCCAGGCAATCAGCGTTGATTAACTCAATACTGGATATTTTTACAGTATTTTTCATAGATCAGTAAGCGGGACTCTGATAGGCTCACTATGCTTTTGCGCTAAAGCAGTGGGCCGTGGTTCGCTTGTGACCTCAGACATGAGCGAATGGCTGGTTGGGTGCTACAACACCCACCAGCCGCCCATTTTCACAGCAGGAAGCCCCCATTACTGGAGGCGCTTATAACATCCGTATTGATAATGCGATAACCCCGCCATAACTAACTGAGTCAGTATGAGCTGGCAGCGTTCATGTGAAATATGTACCTTCGCCGCGACATCCCCTGCAGTCGCAGGCGAAGTGCTTAGTGCGTTTAATACAGCTTTTGCTGTTTCTGTCATATCCTGCTGTTTTTGCATGTCTTTTACCCTTTAAATTGGTGTGACACACAGATAACTCTGGTTGCCCAGGTCAGCAAGAACTAAATACACAGAAACAAAAAACCCCGCATGCGCGAGGTTCAGTCTTTGCCGCCACTAAAACTTTTGGCAGCATATCAAAGTGAGGTCAAATATGCCCCATCCAATTGACTTTTGCAACCATTTCGCACCGAAAAAGCAGCCTTTTGTTTCGAACGTGCAGCTTTAACTGCAAAAAGCGACTCAGTATCAAGACGTAAAAATACATTACGCATTGCCAGCCAGTAGCCCCGGTAGTTATGGCACCAGTTATCTCGGTTAACATCCACCAGTTGCGCCAGCGCCTGCTGCTCATATACATTGCGTCCTGCGAGCTCAGCTTTCACATCCTGCGCCGCCAGCCAGATGAGTTTCTCCAGTTTTGCTTTCGTCTTGGCTGCAATCCGTTTTGACGCCAGTTCTTCTTTCATCACCCCCCATCCCCATCGGGTGATCGTTACCTGATACTCAAAACGAATATTTTCGCTGTAATTCCAAAATAACCAGGCCATTTGGTGATCATCTAATACAGCCAGTGCCCTGCGCCATGACGCCGTAGCAAATTCCACGGGTTGAACCAGTGCAATCGATGTCCCCTTTGCCAGTGACTGCCGCCCCTGAATTGGTGGATTATCAAGGGTGATCCATTTACCCGTTTTATCGTCGTAGATTTTGGGTTTCTTACGGCGAAATGAACTGGTATCGAACTGCGCGTTTTCCAGCCACGCCAATAACTGGCCTTTTGTTGCTCCACTCAGATCAGCAGTTGCGGCGATCAGTTGCTGTCGGATGTACGAGAGGTTTGCAGTCATGCGGCGGCTCCTTTTTTCTGCTGTGTTTGGGAATGGTGCTGGCGCGCCGGTGCAAGCGCGCGCAGGATGGATTCTTTCTGATATCGGTAGATGTCTGCTGGCGTCATGATTTCACCAGCCCTTCTTTTTTCCAGATGGCGAGCGTGCGCATTACGCCTTCAGCGTGCATAAGGCGCAACTCATCGTGGCTGTATTCTGTTTTTACCCTTCCATCGATAGCGTCATGACAGCAGTTGCAGGCTATGGCACCCTGCATATCATCCGGTTTGATGCCTGTGCCACAGGTTCCCGCCAGGCGGTAATGTGCTAGCACGCTTGTTTCGGGATTACCATTGCAGATACCGGGGATCCGAATCTGACACTCGCGGCTGCGAGCCTCTTTGCGTAAATCAGCCAAGGCGACCTCCCCACGGGCGTCCGCGCTTACCGTTTCTTTGTTCGGGAAGTCTGGCACTGACAGTCCAGGTGATAAAATCGGGATTCAGACTACGCTCGACCTCAACACCACGACGCCGGTATCGTGCCATCAATTCGTCGGCCTCTGTGGTCGTGCATTCGGTGTGCTGGAACCAGCTCTTTCTGGTCGCCATCATCACGCGAAGCTCATCAGTTGTGATGCTGCGTTTTCCGCATCTTGCTGCGTGGCAAATGCACGCGACAGAATCCAGCGCCACAGAACATCCAACGCGGCTTTGTAGAGCTGCTGGAATTCGGTTTCGTCCATGTTGCCGAAGGCAATGCTGCGGGGATGCTTCCTGAGTGTGCCGTCTGGCAGCTCGATCGCGTCATAGTGACCCGCCTCCACGGTAACCCATGCGCGATATGCGTCGAAGGATTTACAAAGGCTGATCCCGTTGGTAATACGACGGCTTGCAACCTGCCCCAGATACTGCTCGGCAGCATCCATCAGAGCAGCTTCGTTGCCACCATAGGAAGCGAGGTATTTTGCATAACCGTTCACCAGTCGCCGTTCGTTCGACGAGATAGCGCCGCCCGTAGGTTCCCAGTATTCGAATCCGAGGTTTAGAAGTGCGAAGAATTTGCGGTGAAAAGCCGGATTGCGGACCTTCGTAAACTCAGCCACCAACACGGCACCGAGCTTAATTTTTGATTGCACATAATCGCTGCTCTCCGGCGTGGCCGGGATCAGGATTCCATTTGACTGCTTAACGAGCTGTAACTGCTGCGCCATAATGTCCCCATCTGGCGCATAAGGTATCGCCGGGTGTTCAATCCGACGGCATTGATATTATGGCTGGCTGATTATGGAAAATCAAAGCAGTTTCATATGGTTTTTGCTGTAGAGATCACTGCGGACATTATTCCTTGATACGGCCCTCTGTAATCATCAATGAAAAAATATCCTGAAAGTCTATAGTTGCCTTTGAACCATGAAAAGTCCCCATACCCACTATCATTGAAAACTATAGTCAGTTGAAATCCATGACTATTGAATGAGCTGGGTTTCTCACCTTCATTAATTGAATCAAATGTTTCCGTCCAAACAGAAATCCAGACAGCGTTTCCATCTTTTTCTTTATTTGCCTCGAAATTATCACCGTCAAGATCTATGTTCAGGTAAACTTTTTTGTGCTTATGCTTACTAATAAATTCTTCAAGTTTTTTTGCTTCATTTGAAAGTTGTCTTACAAGGCAAACTGAGTTTCTTGGATTAACTGGTGGAAAAGAGATCTCTTTGGTGGATGAAAATGCTTTGTACGCATAGTAACAGCTCGCCAAAGAAACAATCACCCCGATGAAGCTCAAAATATTTGCGAGCAATTTTCTCTCCTCAATTATCGCTGGCTATTCCGTTGAACAATTAAAAATCCTCTATATCTCCTCCGTATTCGAGAGGATTATATATTATTTTAACTATAAAGGCTTGCTCACTGTGGTAGCCATGCAGACTCATTGAGCGCGTCAACGACCAGCAGGACGAACATCAGGGCGTCAAATGGGTTAGGTATTATGCAGCCTCCTATGATCTGCCCCCGGGATTAGATACAACCTTCAGTTAGTAATGTCGGTTGGTTTTTCTTCATATTTCCTGTTTCGCCAGTCCGTTGCGAATTCAGCTGGTGTCTGGTAATCCAGCGATGAATGGGGACGGCACTCGTTATAATCCTGCCGCCAGTCATTAATCGTTTTCCGGGCATGAAGAATATCGCTGAACCAGTGTTCATTCAGACACTCATCGCGAAAGCGTCCGTTAAAACTCTCAATAAATCCGTTCTGCGTTGGCTTACCTGGCTGGATAAGCCGTAGTTCCACACTATGCTCAAAGGCCCATTGATCGAGCGCGCGGCAGGTAAATTCCGGGCCCTGATCGGTCCTTATTGTCGTCGGATACCCCCGAAACAACGCGATGCTGTCCAGAATACGCGTGACCTGAACGCCTGAAATACCGAAAGCAGCGGTGATCGTCAGACACTCCTTCGTGAAATCATCCACACAGGTCAGGCACTTGATTCTGCGACCGTTGGCCAGTGCGTCCATAACGAAATCCATCGACCATGTAAGGTTCGGTGCATCCGGGCGCAGAAGCGGAAACCGTTCGGTCGCCAGCCCTTTACGGCGTCGTCTGCGTTTTACGCTCAGTCCATTAAGGTGGTAAATACGGTATACCCGCTTGTGATTGACGTGAAGGCCCTCCCTACGCAGCAACTGCCAGATGCGCCGATAACCAAAACGTCTGCGTTCAAGCGCCAGCTCAGTAATACGCCCTGATAAATGTGCATCAGCAGCCGGACGCTGAGCATCATAACGGCAGGTCGACAGGGACAAACCTGTAAGCCTGCAGGCTCGACGTTGCGACAGACCGGTCGCATCACACATCAACACCACGGCTTCGCGCTTCTGGCCTGTCGTCAGTACTTTCGCCCCAGAGCCACCTGAAGCGCCTCCTTATCCAGCATGGCTTCGGCAAGCAGCTTCTTGAGCCTGGCGTTCTCTTCCTCAAGCGACTTCAGGCGCTTAACCTCGGGCACCTCCATACCGCCATACTTCTTACGCCAGGTGTAAAAGGTGGCGTCGGAAATGGCGTGCTTACGGCAGAGCTCACGGGCAGAAACCCCGGCTTCAGCCTCGCGGAGGATACTGATGATCTGTTCGTCGGAAAAACGCTTCTTCATGGGGATGTCCTCATGTGGCTTATGAAGACATTACTAACATCGCGGTGTATTAATCAACGGGGAGCAGATCACCTAAGCTAAACATACTTCCGGAAAATTAGTCCTCATCAGCGCCTCATCAGAAGAGCCCGTAAATTTAAAATATTTTCAACTCTTTCTTCACAAAAACCATCAGGGCAAGCCTAATTCATCTAGCCTTAATATCAACGTTATAAAATTTCAGGTGTCAAAGGTTAATCTGGCACCTGAAAAATATAGAAGCCACATATAAAAATCAAATAAAATCATCAAGATTGATATCTTGAGAAATCGTGGCAATATCAACTTTATTTCCAAGCCGTTGCTTCATAGAGTTGTAAATAGCCGGATTTCCATCATCACTTTTGAACGTCAATACAAATGCTACATCTTGTTCATCTAATTCATGATGAGTTGAATAGCCAAATTGATACAGATCCCGAGTAAATATCCTTGCATACAGTCTAACTTTATCATTATCTAAAGTTACATTTTTAAAAGTTCTGCCGTGGTGCCTTATAGGGCTCCACTTAGCCAATTCTATACGCGAATCGAGTTCCTTTTCCGTGGATTCTTTCATCGTTCCAAGCAGACTTTTAGTCTTGCCTTCTTCAGACACGTGTTGCAGAGCACATTGTAATCTGGTAGCAAAATAATTATCCCCACCTAATTCTGACACTAACGGCTTAAGTATTGCTGTGAGAATAATATCCCCCTTCAACATCCCTCCGACAAACATTTCAGGTGGAATTGGAATATTGTTCCAGTAATAAGAAGTTCCAGCTTTTAATTTTGAATTCCATGCTAATGTAACGGAGCCGTCTTCACACAACCATGGCATAACATCATTTTCATGCCATGGAGATCCCCATCCTAATCGCGAATCATGATCAATTCGTTCTGCTTTATTTACGAGCAAAGCCTTCACTAAATCTGGCGTTGAATTTTTAATGTTCTTAAAGGTATGGGCTGCTATTGCAGATACCAGAGGTGCACTAAAACTAGTTCCAGTTTTTATATCACCACCTAACATCCTGAGTTTCGAGAACCATGACAATTCCGGTTTTTTCATACCGGCTGGAGCGGGTCCGCGAAGACTAAATGGACAGGGAGAACTCACCCCGCCTTTTAAATTCGCGGTCCTACCTGAAATCGTAAGTGCAGCTTCACAATCAGCAGGAGGACATAGTCTTAAAGGGTTTTCTTCACTGACGTTCCCGATTGATATTACCGGGAGTATTGAATACTCGCGCGCTATAGCATTGATTTCGTGCCCTAAGAAACTTATTTCATCAGGGTTATCTTCGGGACGAATCTGATTAAATGAAAGATTCCAAACCGAAGCAACTCCTTTAGTATTTTCAGCGACTCCTCTCAAATAATTAACAAACTGCTCACTAGTTGGTTGAAGTTTAATTCCAGACTTATTAATTGCTTGGACACTAATAAACTTACATTCAAGATGAGGTAGCGAGAGATTATTATTCCATCCAGATCCTTGGCATACTAATGAAGTGACATAATTACCATGGGTAATATCGGCAGAATGCTCATCAACAAGAGGTTTGATGCTAAGAACATTTAATGGGAGATACGACTTAGCAGAACATCCCCCGTCAACGATTACAACCGTTGGAGCACCATTTTTGTCGACCATTTTAGGTGATGGTTCTTTCCCACTGCCAGGGGGGAGTGATCTGCCAGCAATGGATTTGACAGGCTCTATACGATAAATTGCACCTGAACTAATTAACTTTTTGAAATCACTTTTTGTTTTAATAATAGTAGTAAAGGAAAGGTAACCATCAGTTAAGTAACGTTTTACTTTCTTAGAGAAAGTGCTAGTGATGTTACTTTCCTTTTCATCAGAAAATATATTATCGAAAATTGCTTCACCAAAATTCAAAACCCCATCTTTTTCTAATCGTTTCAATTCGTCGGAAACAGATATTCGAGCCTTAGAATCATAAAATGGCAATATCCATACATTGAACTGTTTAATAGTTCCATCATCTTTATAAACTGCTGACTCATCTCTCCCTCTTAGCACTTCACTTTTATCAAAACTTTTAATAGTTTTAAGGCGTGAAATATCAACTTTGATTTTGTCAGTATTAGCAGATTTAACCCTTTTTATTAATTCAGGTATTTTTTCTTTCGAAGTTTCAACCAGAAACCCGTTATAAGCAGGGGAGACTATACGCGTGATGCTGTTGGTTTCAAAAAGATCATTAGGCGTCCAAGATGGTGCCAATGAATCATCAAACATTTTCACAAGCAGATGGATTTTTCCAGAATGCGTTACAATCCTGTCGTTTTTGCTAACAGCTGTAAGATTTTCAGCCAGTGATTTTTTTTGCGCATCTAATCTTGTCCAGTTAATCCCTTTCGCACTTTTCCCTCCTCCGTTAACAGCTTTAGGAGTGGGTTTCTCTAAAAAAGAGAGGATAGGGTTTAATAAAGGTGTTCTGTTACCATCTGCCATATGATTACTCCTTTAAATGACTTGAGACTGTCTGCCTACTTAAACCTAGTAAAGTTCCGATTTCTGACTGTGTGAAGGATTTTGTATCGGCTAATAGATTAATGATTTTTTTCTTTTTTATAGGTTCGAGATCGTTAGCCCCAGGTATAACTGAATTGTTGAAATCACTGTCGACTATAGAAAGAATGATCGAGGACATATTTAATTCCGCCCCCTTCAATATAGATTGTCTTCTTGCCGATATAGATATAGTCTCAATATCAGCACCACTCAGACCAGCTGATAATGCACCTAACGCTCTAAGGTCTAAGCTCTTTCCTTTGTCTTGGAAAAGAAAATGATTCCACAATTCTTCCCTCAAGCCTTGACATGGCAGATCAAGACGTATTTTAAAAGGAAAGCGTCGCCATATTGCAGGATCAAGTAACTCTGCATGATTAGTTGCTGCGATAACGATAGAGTTATCATCTAGCGAATCTAAACCCTGTATCAAGGTGTTAACAACGCGTTTGAGCTCGCCTATCTCATGCCTATCATCCCTTACTTTAGCAACTGCATCTACTTCATCAAGAAGCAGTATGCCATTACGTGAAGGAACAAAATCAAATATTTGCCTTAAGTTCTTCGCTGTATCGCCCAACAAAGAAGATATCACTGAGTCAAGCCTAACCACATATAGGGGTCTATTTAATTGAGAAGCAATGTGCCCCGCTATAAGTGTCTTCCCTGTACCCGGAGGACCAGAGAGCAGTAATCCAAGTTTTCCCGTTAATCCATTTTCAATGAGTTTATTTTGATATTTAACACTTTCGATGAATGTAGTAAATGTGTTCCTTTCACTTTCACCTAAAAACAGTGGGGTTACAGGCCATTGATGTTCCTCAATCAAAGGCATCCTTGATTTTGGATCTACAGGTAAGCTAGCGGTGTACCCAGAGCTTTGTAAGGGGACACCTTTTCGTCTTAGCACGGACTTAATTTTTTTCGCAGCATCCATATCCTCGATGCTGATTTCGCGTGCTATGCGGTTGCTAACACTCCGGACTTCAGAATAGTTTGCATCCAAAGATGCTTCGATAAGCGCAACTATATCTTCTACTAAAACGTTCATGCGATTCCTCAGACAACACATGTCAAACAAAAAAGCAAATTTGACATAATATAATAGTAAAATGTTAAACCATTTAGACATTGCGTCAAGTTAAATGGTGCTTATGCTTACAAGCAAACACTAACATGTCCTGAGGCAGCAATAATTTGTTGAATGTTTATACTCGAGCACTCCCGAAAATTTTGTGTACCTGATAGCCCTGCCAGTTATCCCGGCAGACATCCGCTATTGACCGCACTTCCACCCGAGGTTCAGGTGTTTTAGCCTTTGTCCGCCAGCTCTTCACAAGGCGGTACTCTGGATGGTGCGGCTTACCGATGTTTTTCAGGATGCCAGCCATACGCAGGCGTTTAAGTCGGTCGTATGCTTCGCGGATGTCACACGACAGCAGCGTTCGAATCTGGCGCGGCGTCGCCAGGCCGTTAGCCTCGATGAATTCCACAATGGCTTTTTGCTTTGGCTTGAGGGTATTCGCCATCGTTACGCCCTTCCCTTAAAACCATGCTTAGCCTGAATTTCGCGGATTTTTGCGAGCTGTTGCGCCTGTGTCAGCGGCTTGCCACCCAGCTTCGGTAGCTGTTTTTTCGGCTCCGGAATTTCTTCGCCACGACGAATGCGCAGTGCCATCTCTGCCAGCTCTTCCCCGGCTTTGCGGCGGACCTCGGAGTCACTCAGACCACTGGCGCGCATCTGCTGGTACAGCGTGGTCACGATCCAGTAATTCGCGGATGATTGACGGGTGTTCTTACCATCGATTTTCCCGGGCCACGGAAATGACTCTGCATCCGGATAGCTCCCGCGCGTGCGGCAATAGCGATAAAAAAGATCCATCAGCGCTCCCTGGTCTGGCAGCCCTACCGCCGCACACTCTTCCGCACGGCACCAGGCGACGAACTGGCCCGGCGACGGCAGGAACGGTTTTTCCTGCTGGCGAGCAACGCGCATACCTGCGGCGACTTGTGCCAAAGTTGTTATCCCGTTCTCGCTAAACGCCAGCAGCCACTGACGGCGAAATTCATCGAACTCATCCTGGGTGCGGAAATTAGCGATCGCAGCCGGGAACGTTGCGCGCAACTGAGAAAACAGGCTGTTGAACACTTCTGCCACCTGCTGTTGTCTGACAGGAACGTTGTCGTCCTGAACTTCTGGCAGACCGTGAGCAACACGGCGGAAATTTTCCCGATCGAGGTTGTGAATCTGTTCAGAGATATTTTTCATCGAGCACCCCGTTGATCCAATCGGTGTTGTTGAAATCTATAGGCTGGCCGTTCCCATTGGAGGTGCGGGAGGTGGGCTTTACCGGAAACTTCGGCTTGAATAAGCCCTGATACCCGTTGGCAATACTCGCGTTGATTACGTCAACGGGGTTATGGCCTTCGTCCAGACACTCTTTCAGTAGCTTGAATGCCTTCGTGACTGTCAGCTCGGTTTTAATGGCTTTGCCCGACTGCTTACGGTAAGAAACCCACTCCAGCCAAGCGGTTTGATCAAGCCACTCAGGAACGAGAATGCTGAGGGGATCAAATTTGTCTTTCCCCTTTGGGGGATTAGAGGGGGTATTAGGTTTTATATTTGTCTTTGGAATAATGTCTTTGGTGTTCCCCGTTTTCAGGGATACCTCTCCCTGTTTTCGGGGATAGTTTTCCCCGTTTTCAGGGATGGTCGATGGTTCATTTTCGCTATCCCCGTTTTCAGGGATATCCATCCCCATTTTCGGGGATACATCTCCCTGTTTTCGGGGATGGTTTTCCCCTGTTTCAGGGAGGGTGATAGCCCAAGTAACGATCTCCGCGGCAGGGAAATCAACTGGACACTTTGAGCAATTGGGCTTTGTGTAAGCCCATTGATCCAGACTTGTGTTAATCCCGATGTATCTCGTTTGCCCTATCCGACGCAGCTTAATAATATTGCGATAGGCAAGACTTAGGACGGCTTCGGATACGTGCTTAGCTTTGAGCGTCGTCTTGTCCGCAATGAGGCTATTGGTAATCCGATCTGACTTCTTTGACCAGCCATAAGTCAGACGAACAATGGCGTTCAGGACGCGGAACTCACGCCCGGACAACTCAACGATACATAGGGCATCCTGGATCTGATTGGCCAGGCGTAAATAGCCATTTTCCAGATCAGCCATATTTCGCTCCTGTTGCGCTCGTTCAGGCGCAGGGAATTTGATAACTTCAGCGGTGTTTGACATACTTACCCCGTAATTACTTCCATGATTACATCCGAAGACCGGCACTGTTAGCGCAGTCCGGTCTTCACCATTTTTAGTCTCTCCATCAGTCCCATCCCAGCGGACCTGGCCGCGCGCGTTCGGCGCGAAGGCCGATATCCGCCAGCGTCTCTACTGACGTCAGGTAATCGCGAGAAACCACCACTGCCTCTGGCGGTACCACCTGCAGCCCGAGCGCTGATAACTCCCTGGCCATCTCCGAGAAATGGCTGTCGGCTTTGCGCTTGCTAACCGTCGACTCGCTGATGCCGATTTGCTCGGCGTAATTCTTCTGCCCCACTGACGCCAGCCGGTTGAGCAAAATAGTTTCTATTTCAAGTGGCTTGAGAATTGGTGGTTCCAACTTTCGTGCTATTGCGTTGTGCATGATTGAAACTCCGTTGCGTGTTAGGCCGCCGATTAAGCGGCACTGTCTGGATGTGGAAACAGTTCAGGTAGATCGGGGCGAAACTCATGCGCTTGAATCTCTCCGCCAACAGCTCTAACCAACCCGATAACATGGACGGGAGAGATTTGTTTTTTCCCATTCAGCCAGTCACAAACCGTTGACTGGGCTTTACCACAGCGCTTGGCAAGCTCTTTCTGGCTGCCAGCGATAGCAATCGCTTTTTCTACGGCAGAATTTTTCATAATCACCTCGGCTATCAATTCTTGCAGATTATGAATATCGCTTTAACGAATGTCAATCGCATAGGCGATTTTTGCTTATTCATCGCTTCAGCGATAAAATTTCTGGACACTAATTAAGGAGTGTTTTTATGGGGTTTTCTGAACGCCTTGACCGTGCAATGACAGAGGCTGGCTATACGCAAGGGAAGTTGGCTAAATCTGTCGGGATGGCGCAATCAAGTGTTAATAAACTGCTCAATGGCGCTTCAAGTTCAAGAAAAACTGTCGAAATTGCATCTGTACTTGGTGTTCGCCCTGAATGGCTTTCTACCGGTAACGGCCCTATGCGCAACGATGGCCAGCAGCCAGTTGCGCAACCAAAAGTCAGTGATGGCCTTTATCGCTTGGAGGTTCTGAATCTGAGTGTCAGCGCCGGACCAGGTGTGGTGAACAGCGAGTTTGTTGAAGTGCTGCGGTCGATGGAATACGCACCTGAAGATGCGCGGACAATGTTTGATGGACGTAAGGCCGAACAGATACGCATCATCAACGTACGCGGTGACAGCATGTCCGGAACGATAGAACCAGGTGATCTACTGTTCGTCGATATCAGTATCAAAAACTTCGATGGCGACGGCATCTATGCGTTCCTGTATGACGATACAGCGCATGTAAAGCGCTTGCAGAAAATGAAAGACAAGTTGCTGGTTATATCAGACAACAAGATTTACTCGCCGTGGGACCCGATTGAAAAAGACGAGATGAACCGTGTTCTTATCTTCGGGAAGGTGATTGGCAGCATGCCGCAAACGTATCGGAAGCACGGATAAAATGAATTAGTTCAGACTTGATCTGGCATTGTCATACACAGAGTTAACCTAACCTGGCAGGTAGATTACAGAACGGGCATCAAGGTACGATCACGGAATGCAAGCGCACCTCAAAAATGAATTATATTGACGCTAAGGAGTTGTCAGCGCTAATAATATCATCCAATTTTGCTGTGGGAACGATCACTAAGGAGTAAGGAATGATCTTGTTCCGTTCGATGTCTGAAAAGGAATATCCAGCTTTTCTTGAATATTTTATTTCTGATTATGCTGATGAGATACAGTCAAACTATAGAATTTCTCCGGCTGATTCTCTTGCAAGAGCGACTAAGGAAATATCGGAAATGCTGGCAGAGGGAGTGAATACTCATGGGCAAGTATTATTGTGTCTTGTTGAAAAATTAGATCAAACTGACAGGCATGTCGGCTATCTCTGGTATAAGCCAGATACAACGGCAGGTAGTGTTTTTATCTATGATTTTCATATTTTCAACTCCTGCCAGGGTATGGGGCTTGGTAAACAAACTCTTAGTGCTTTTGAAGAACACCTACGCGAGAAAGGTTTTAAAGAAATCAGACTACGTGTCGCTGGTGATAATGTCCGAGCCCGTCATATCTACGAGAGCAGTGGATTCGGTGTCACGGGCGTCAACATGAGTAAGGCTATCGTAACCTGATTGAAAGAATAGGATTAATACCGTGTCCGTTCTTCACTCAAAACAGACTTTCAGATTTGCGCGCGTTCTGTAAATCTCCCTGAAATCCGCGCAAATTTTTTGTTGCATTACTCTTCCAGAAGCTCCACCGCAAACTCAATCAACTGCAACTGTTCTGGATCCCACTTTTTAGATCCCTTCGTCATCTCCGTTCTTAGTACGTCAGCTATAGCATCCTTCCTTGTTTCATGTCCCTCAGCAACCATAGCAATCACTACATCACCGATAATCCTGCACATTTCTCTGTAACGTCGTGCAGATTCCTCGTCATAAGCCATGCTGTAGCCCTCACTAATTGATGTTTTTTTAAGCATACCATGCATTATTCAAAAAAATAAATCGCTTTATAAATCAGTTAATAATCGCTTTATCACAATAAATATCGTTTAGGCGATTGATTAAGTTAATCGCTATAGCTATTATAAATTCATCCAAACGAGTAATCTCCGCGGTGGTGAATTGCAGCCTTCCTGGACAGCCAGAAGTTCAGCACCAGAGCCACTAGCGAAGACCACTCACCGCACAGCAATACGCGCATAAGGTTTTTCAACGTTCCGCCAGCCGGGCGACAACGGCAGAGGATGAGATGATCAATCAACACTACGGCACGATGCACATCATTCGTCAGTGTGTGACACCAGGCATGCTGGCCATGCACAAGGGCCACACCTGGAATGTCTCAGCCGTTCGCGGCAAACACGTCTACCTGAGCACCATGCGTGAAGCAACGCGCATCAGCGACTGCCTAGTAGAGGTTCTGTTAAACGGGAAAGGTGATCCAGTGATCAAAGAAAAAACACCCACCGGCGCGAAATGCGCTTACTGCGGCAAGCCGCTCACGGCTGAAACCACAGTTAAAGAAACAATTCTGTTCCAGAACGGCGCGCAGCTCGCCCGCAAAGAAAATGAATACTGCTCTAAACAGTGTGCAACCCATGACCAATGGGCGCACGAAGGCTAATTAACTAACGTAAAACGAAGGAGTATTTATGGAAGTCACTACCGTTGAAATGGAGCTGAAAGCAATCAATCCGGCCATTGCCGTCTTCAATTGCGAAAATAAAGTAAGCGGCATTATTCACACGCCCTCTTCAAAAGAGGTGACCATTATTCTCGATGGCGGTTATGTACTGGGTAAATTCGACTGCGCCCATTGTGCAGTAAAAGCTATCTCCCTGCTGGCGGTCAATATTTCAGATGCTGACAAATCGACGTTCGGATCTTATCGCAACTATAAGCATGAATTCACCGAAGTAGTTTTGCGTCAAGTTCATTGAGCAAAAGCCCACGCAAGGTGGGCCAGCCCTTCCGGTGTACCGACCAAAGCAAACCGGAACTTTTAACACTAATAAACCGCAGGCGGCTTATTCAGCGCCGGGGATTCTATCACCCAAAAAAGAGGATCTGATATGGAATTCTTCCATTTGATCAAAGCCAGTCAGAAGTCCGGTAAACCGAATGGCGTGTTCTGGTTTACCGCCAAAACCGAAGCCCGAGCCAAATTACAGGCACATGTGGTGCTGGAGGATAACGGCATTGAAGTCGGGCGCGGACACGATTACCAGTTGCCAGTTCTGACCGACTTCCCTGTCGTTAACGATCTCCCGCAAGAAGAAGTTATCGATTTCACCTGGTGCGATCGCTATGCGCTTGCTGATGATGGCCGTACATGGCTGCCGGTTGTAACAAGCACCAGCAAATCAGATGCTGAAAACGATGGTGCTGGCGAAATTGCAGGTGCGATACCTGAAGAAATCGCCGCGGCAACGGCTGTTGTTGAAAAATTCCGTGAACAGGATATGCCTGAGCTGCTCACCGTCGCCACCCTGCCATTTCGTCAACGTGTCCTGGCGCAGTTCATAACCGAAAAAGAGTATGCATACCACATCGATGCAGAACAAAAGAAAACTATCCTCACGCTCGAAATGGATGTGGATAACAACTACGTGCAGAACCTGCTGCTTGCCGCAGAAAACGAACCATCACTGAAAGACGTCAAAGAGTACGACGTCTGGAAAATGACTGATGCCATAAAACGTGTATTCCCAGTAGACGTAAAAGCCCCAGAACTTGGCACCCTCTGTCACTTCATCAAAATCTGGCGCGAAACGCCTTACGTAGATCGCGACCTGCTGGTCAAAGAGTGGGTGAGCGGAAACCGTATTGCGTCAGTCCAGCGCACCGACACCAATACAAATGCTGGCGGCGGCAACAAGACAGATCGCAACCCGGACCTGACCCACACGCTTGACACGCTGGATATCGAAATTGCACTGGCAACCCTGCCAATGGATTTCAACATCTACGATATCCCTGGCAGTGTATTCCGTCGCGCGAAAGAGATCGTCAGCAAGAAAGAAAGCCCGTTCAGAGAGTGGTCTGAGGCACTGCGCAAAACCGCCGGCATCCTCGATTATTCACGCGCGGCTATCTTCGCTCTCATCCGCGGTGCCACAGAGAATGCGCACCATTTCCCTGTCAGCCTTCAGACATATATCAACGCCAATCTGACGGAAAGCAATCACGATGCGCCAACAGAAAAAACTCTGACAGCCGCCGGTCACGCACAAGATGTGAGCTGGGAAAACGAAATTAACGAACAGCTCGCAGCAAAACAGAACGCTGCTACCGAACAGCCTGAAATCGCCAATATGGGTGACGGCGTATTCTCTATCGATGGTCTGGTGGGTAAACAGTCAGTAACAGGCCTTTCTTTGGTAGATCAGGCTCGTCAGAGCGCTGCCGAAGAAAAATTACATCAAGTCATTACAGCGGGGAACACCATCGATGTGCAGATGGAAGAGATTGTCACGATCGAAGACGAAAATACTGATCCGCAGTCAGCGAACGAAAGCACTGTTGATACTGGTGCGCCGACAACTGCCCTGACCACTCACGATATCATGGCATCCGCTGCCCCGGTGATGGCGGTGGCAATGGCTCAACATGCAAGTGCTGACACTGTACAGGCTGACGCACAGCAGGATACAGAGGACGAAATACCCGAGTACCCGGCATTCTTCGAACCGGGTCGCTACGAAGGTTTACCGAACACCGTCTACCACGCTGCCAATGGCATCAGCAGCACGCAGGTGAAAGACGCCCGGGTAAGCCTGATGTACTTCAACGCGCGCCACGTAGCCAAAACTATTGCCCGGGAACAATCCAAAGTTCTGGATATGGGTAACCTGGTACATGCGCTGGCGCTCCAGCCTGAAAACCTGTTAGCGGAATTCAGTATTGAACCGGAGATCCCGGAAGGTGCTTTTACAACAACAGCAACGATCCGCGCGTTCATCGACGAGTACAACGCAGCGCTGCCACCACAGCTCAGTGCCGACGATATCAAAGCACTGCTGGAAGCACACAACGCCACCCTGCCCGCGCAACTGCCGCTTGGCGCATCAGCAGACGAAACCGGCCAAAGCTACATGAACTTGCCGGCGGAATATCAGCGCATTGAAGAAGGACAAAAGCAGACTGCCGCGGCGATGAAAGCCTGCATCAAAGAATACAACGCCACCCTGCCCACGCAGATTAAGACCAGTGGCAGCCGCGACGCACTGCTCGAGCAACTGATGATTATCAATCCTGACCTGGTTGCTCAGGAAATGCAGAAACCAGTGGCGCTCAAAGTATCCGGTACTAAATCGGATCTGATTCAGTCGGTTAAGACGGTTAATCCATACGCCATTTTTGCCGACGAGCTGCTGGCGGCATGGAGCGAAAACCCGGAAAACAAAGTGCTGGTCACCCGCCAGCAATTGGCAACAGCAACGGCGATTCAGTCTGCGCTGCTGGCACACCCGACCGCCGGGAAATTCCTCACTCATCCGAGCCGCGCCGTAGAGGTGAGTTATTTCGGGTTTGACGATGAAACCGGGCTTGAAATCCGCGTTCGCCCGGATCTGGAAATCGATATGGGTGGGATCCGTATCGGCGTTGACCTGAAAACTATCAGCATGTGGAACGTCAAACAGTCCGCACTCAGGGCAAGGCTGCACCGGGAAATTATTGACCGCGATTACCACCTCAGTGCTGCGATGTACATGAACACAGCAGCTCTGGACCAGTTCTTCTGGATCTTCGTCAACAAGGATGAGGGCTACCACTGGATCGCCATCGTTGAAGCCAGTCCGGATTTAATCGAGCTGGGCGCACTGGAGTACCAGACCACAATTCGCGCTATTGCCAATGCCTTCGACTCTGGTGAATGGCCAGCGCCGGTCACCGACGATTACGCAGATGAACTTACCGACTATGACCTGCGCCGTCTCGAAGTTCTGCGCGCACTGGCAAATGCATAAGGGGGGGATCATGGAAAACACAAACGTTGCAGTAGCAGACCAGAGCGCGATTGTTAACTCAAATATCGCGTTATTCGACTCGCAGTATCTGAACGCCATTAGTGCGTTTGCGCAGATGATGTCTCAGGGCGCAGCAACCGTGCCGCGACACCTTCAGGGCAACGCGGCGGATTGTATGGCTGTGGCGATGCAGGCGGCTCAGTGGCAAATGAATCCGTTCGCCGTTGCACAGAAAACACACCTGATTAATGGCGTTCTGGGCTACGAGGCCCAGCTCATTAACGCGGTGATCTCCCGCAGCGGTGTACTGGCTTCCCGCTTTCAATATGAGTGGTACGGCCCGTGGGAAAAGGTGATCGGCAAATTCAACATCAAGAAGGGTGAGAAAGGCGAATACCGCGTTCCTGGCTGGAGCATGGCGGACGAAGAAGGGATCGGTATTGTCATCCGTGCGCGTCTTAAAGGTGAGGAACAATATCGCGAGCTTGATTTATTGCTGGCTCAGGCACGGGTTCGTAACTCCACCCTGTGGGCTGATGATCCTCGCCAGCAGCTCGCATACCTCGCGGTTAAGCGCTGGGCGCGACTGTTCTGCCCGGATGTAATTCTGGGTGTTTACACGCCAGATGAGCTTGAAGACCGACAGGAGCGAGTTATCAACCCGGAACCAACGCAGCGGGTCAGCGTGCAGGAAATTACCGAAGGACAGCAGCAACCTGGATCAGTGATTGATACCGGTGGTGGACTGGAATCCAAAGCAGACGGATTCCGTGCACGTATTGATGCGGCGGAGACTCTGGAGGCAGCAACAGCAGTAGGTAACGATATCAACGACGCGAAAGCGACTCTGGGAACGGCGCTGTTCACTGAACTGAAAAACAAAGCCACCCGCCGTTATCACCTGGTTAATAACAAAAACAAGGTCGAAGCGGCGATCAACTCCTTACCCAACGCAGGAGAGCCGGGCGCAGCAGAACAGTTTGAAGCCGCTGAACGCACGCTTGCCGCAGCAAAACGCCACCTTGGCGACGAGCTGTACGAAAAATACAGCGTCACCCTTACCGATATGAAACCAGAATACGTTGGCTAACCACCGCAGGGAGGGGAACCCCTCCTGCCCAGGAGGATTTATGGATCAGGAAAATAACTGGAGTATCACGGAGCTGGCGCATCTGGCGAAGCACAACAACCGGAAGGTTGCGGAACTCACCGGGCGCAGCATAGAAGACGTTAGCGCGCGCCGCTTGCAGCGAAACATTGAAGTTAACTGCTGGGACAAATTCGACCCGGAGCGCGCGCATGAGACTGATTAACCGCAGCAGCAAGACATCGCCGCTGGCCCGCCAGGCATGCGACGCGGCACTGGCTTCACACGTTGAAAAATTTGGCGAGTATGGCCGACACGATAAAACGACAACTTACACAGTTCTCGTAGAGGGCGTGAAGGTGACCGTCGAGGTGGTAAATCGACCATCCAGCTATGTTGCGACAGCGCTGAACGGCAGACGCCGCCTGCGTTCTCTGATTAACCGGGATTTGAAAACAAATCGGGAGGAAGTATGAAAATCAGATACAAAGACTATGGCTCATTGGCAAACCCTGAAGTCACAGAAGAACGCTGTGGCCTGTTTTTAGTGTGAGGTGAATATGAATACTATGTTTTTACTGATGGCTGAATATGAAACAGCATCGATCCCTCTTGCCGATGTATGCGAAAAATACTTTGGCATGAAGCAGGCTACCGCCGATAAAAAAGCTGCCCTGGGGCAATTGCCAATCCCAACATTCCGGGCTGGAGAAAGCCAGAAGGCTCCCAGGATGATTCATATTCAGGATCTCGCCGATTACATTGAGAAACAAAGGGCGGCAGGAACCGAGCTTTTTAGACAGATGAACAGTTAGTAACAAAGCCGGGCTAAGCCCGGCTTTTCGTATTATTTAAGACTGTTAATTCACATTTATTCATAGTCCGGCACCCCATTAGCTCCCCACGATGCCGTAACCATCTAATAAATAACTAATAAACCCCGACGTTATGCCGGGGATTTTCATTTAGCCGTTATTTTTTCAGCTCAGCTAGGCTCAACCAGGTCTGAACGACGGTATCCGGATTCAGGGAAAGGCTGTCGATGCCTTCATCCATCAACCATGCGGCAAAATCTTCATGGTCGGACGGCCCCTGCCCGCAGATGCCCACATATTTGCCCTGTTTCTTCGCCGCGCGAATAGCCATTGAAAGCAGCGCCTTCACCGCATCATTACGCTCGTCAAACAGTTCAGATACCACACCGGAATCACGATCGAGACCAAGGGTCAGTTGCGTCATGTCGTTGGAACCAATAGAGAAGCCATCGAAATATTCGAGGAACTGTTCCGCCAGTAACGCATTCGAGGGGATCTCACACATCATAATAATTTTGAGTCCATTCTCGCCGCGTTTCAGCCCCTGACGCGCCAACTCGTCCACGACGGCTTTCGCTTGTTCAACGGTGCGCACGAACGGGATCATAATTTCAACGTTGGTCAGCCCCATATCGTTACGCACGCGTTTCACCGCTTCACACTCCAGCGCGAAGCAGTCGCGGAAGCTGTCAGCAACATAACGGCCCGCCCCACGGAAGCCAAGCATCGGGTTCTCTTCTTCCGGTTCGTAGCGTTCGCCGCCGACAAGGTTTGCATATTCGTTCGATTTGAAATCGGACAAACGCACAATCACGCGTTTTGGCCAGAAAGCCGCGCCGAGCGTGGAAATGCCTTCCGTCAGGCGACCGACGTAGAACTCGACCGGCGAATCAAATCCTTTCATCATCTCGCGGATTTCGCTTTGCAGCTTCGGCTCCTGGTCATCAAACTCCAGCAGCGCACGCGGGTGCACACCAATCATACGGTTGATGATGAATTCCAGACGCGCCAGGCCAACGCCTTCGTTTGGCAGGCAGGCAAAATCAAAGGCGCGATCCGGGTTGCCAACGTTCATCATGATCTTCAGCGGCAGATCCGGCATGGTGTCTACGCTGGAGCTTTTCACGCTGAAATCCAGCAGATCGGCATACACGTAACCGGTGTCCCCTTCGGCGCAGGAGACGGTGACTTTCTCACCGGTTTTGATGCGCTCCGTTGCGTCACCGCAACCCACTACCGCCGGGATCCCCAGCTCACGGGCAATGATCGCAGCGTGGCAAGTACGGCCGCCGCGGTTAGTGACAATCGCTGCTGCTTTTTTCATGATCGGTTCCCAATCCGGGTCGGTCATGTCGGTGACCAGCACGTCGCCCGGTTGGATCAGGTTCATTTCGCTAATGTCCTGGATCACTTTCACCGTGCCCGCGCCAATGCGATGCCCGATAGCACGGCCTTCAGAAACGATTTTTCCCTGCGCATGAAGGGTATATCGTTCCATCACCTGACCACGTGAACGCACCGTTTCAGGACGCGCCTGGACAATAAACAGTTTGCCGGTATGACCATCTTTTGCCCATTCAATATCCATTGGACGGCCATAGTGTTTCTCGATTTGCACCGCCTGTTTCGCCAGCGCCTGCACTTCCTCGTCGGACAATGAGAAACGGTCACGATCCGCCTGCGGCACATCTTCGATTTGCACCTGCTTGCCATGTTCTTGCGTCGGTGCATAGATCATGCGGATTTTTTTCGAACCCATGGTGCGGCGAACAATCGCCGGACGGTTAGCAGCCAGCGTCGGTTTGTGCACGTAGAATTCATCGGGGTTAACCGCACCCTGCACCACCATCTCACCCAAGCCCCACGCGGAGGTGATAAACACCACCTGGTCGAAGCCGGACTCGGTATCAATGGAGAACATAACACCGGATGAGCCGATGTCGGAACGCACCATCCGCTGGACGCCAGCAGACAGCGCCACACCACGGTGATCATAGCCCTGGTGCACACGGTAGGAGATGGCGCGGTCATTAAACAGGGAAGCGAACACATGCTTAATCGCCACCAGCACCGCATCATAACCTTGCACATTGAGGAAGGTTTCCTGCTGCCCGGCGAAGGAGGCATCCGGCATATCTTCGGCGGTGGCCGATGATCGGACCGCGAAGGACGCTTGTGCATCATCTTCCGATAATTTTGCGTAAGCATCATGAACGGCCTTTTCCAGCGCTGGCGTAAACGGCGTCTCGACCACCCACTGGCGGATCTGTGTGCCGGCTTTTGCCAGTTCGGAAACATCATCGATGTCCGTTTTATCCAGTAGTTCATAAATACGTTGGTTCAGCCCGCTTTGCTCAAGGAACTGATTAAACGCATAGGCGGTGGTTGCAAAACCGTTCGGTACGGATACGCCGACACCGGACAGATTAGTAATCATCTCACCAAGGGAGGCATTTTTGCCTCCAACTCTGTCTACATCATTCATGCCGAGTTGGTCATACCAAAGCACCAGCGGAGACGAGTCATTGTTGGACATCGAAACAATCCTTTTGTGATATATGAATGGGTAAAACACCAGACTACCCATTAATCCTGGCATAATTAATTCCGTTGAAAAAACGGTGAATCGTGTAAGCAATTACGATTTCTGGTTTTTCGGACAGATTCCCATCAATCTGCGGTCCTCGGTAATAGTCATTCTTAAGTAAAACCTTATTTTTCATGCAACAATAAAAAATTGAACTCAGCTTTTCATTAAAAACAAAAACACCATTTCATTTTTAAAAATGAGAAAAAGGAGATACGCAATATCGGTGTTTTAATTTATGCTTTCAGAGAATTACGTATGATATTCAGGATGGATTAAATGGAGAGTTCTGTAGATCGCCACGTGTTTTATATTTCTGATGGAACCGCTATCACCGCCGAAGTATTAGGCCACGCGGTCATGTCGCAGTTCCCTGTTACTGTAAGTAGTATAACGCTTCCATTCGTGGAAAACGAAAGCCGTGCCAGAGCCGTCAAGGAACAAATAGATGCTATCTATCAACAGACCGGCAACCGGCCGCTGGTTTTCTATTCCATCGTCCTTCCGGAAATTCGCTCTATTATTTTGCAAAGCGAAGGATTTTGTCAGGACATCGTGCAGGCGCTGGTTGCCCCATTGCAGCAGGAATTAAAACTCGATCCCACACCGATTGCGCATCGTACACATGGGCTCAATCCAGGTAATTTAACCAAATATGACGCCCGAATTGCAGCGATTGATTACACTCTCGCGCACGATGATGGTATTTCACTGCGTAATCTCGATCAGGCGCAGGTGATTTTACTGGGTGTTTCCCGTTGCGGTAAAACACCCACCAGTCTCTATCTGGCAATGCAATTTGGTATTCGCGCAGCAAATTATCCTTTTATCGCCGACGATATGGATAACCTCATTCTTCCCGCAGCCCTGAAGCCATTGCAACATAAATTATTTGGTCTGACCATTAATCCAGAGCGTCTTGCCGCGATTCGCGAAGAACGCAGGGAAAACAGTCGGTACGCGTCGTTACGCCAGTGTCGGATGGAAGTGCAGGAAGTTGAAGCACTTTACCGCAAGAACAATATTCCTTGTCTCAACAGTACCAATTACTCGGTGGAAGAGATCGCGACAAAAATGCTCGACATTATGGGGCTGAATCGCCGCATGTACTAACAGACTAGTACGAGAGTTCAATGTGCGCTATCATATGCGGCAATGATGTGATGCGCGTCACAGTCAGACTTGTAATAAGCCGGGATTGGTTTAAGGTGATGCGCATTACTTCCGGCATTTCTGCCCATGAAGCACACCTTTTTTGAGATTTCTGATGAATAAAACCGATGAACTTCGCACTGCGCGCATCGACAGGTTGGTGACGCCATCTGAACTGGCGCAGTTGCACCCTGTTAGCGCAGAAGTCGCGGAGCACGTAACGCATTCCCGTCGCCGGATCGAAAAAATCCTCAATGGCGAAGATCGTCGCCTGCTGGTCATTATTGGCCCTTGCTCCATCCACGACCTTGATGCGGCAATGGATTATGCCCGCCGCCTTAAGACATTACGGGAAAAACACACTGCGCATCTGGAAATCGTGATGCGCACCTATTTTGAAAAACCCCGCACCGTTGTGGGCTGGAAAGGGCTGATTTCCGATCCAGACCTTAACGGCAGTTACCGGGTCAACCACGGTATCGAACTGGCACGTAAATTACTGTTGCAGGTAAACGAACTTGGCGTCCCCACGGCGACGGAGTTCCTTGATATGGTGACAGGTCAATTTATCGCCGACTTAATCAGTTGGGGAGCGATTGGCGCACGGACCACGGAAAGTCAGATCCACCGGGAAATGGCCTCCGCGCTCTCTTGCCCGGTAGGCTTCAAAAATGGCACCGACGGCAATACCCGTATCGCAGTAGATGCCATTCGCGCCTCGCGTGCCAGCCATATGTTTCTCTCCCCCGATAAAAGCGGGCAGATGACCATCTACCAGACCAGTGGTAACCCGTACGGCCATATCATTATGCGTGGGGGGAAAAAACCCAACTACCATGCCGAAGACATTGCGAATGCCTGCACGACATTGCGTGAATTTGATCTGCCGGAACATCTGGTGGTGGACTTCAGTCATGGCAACTGCCAGAAACAACACCGTCTGCAACTGGATGTCTGCGATGATATTTGCACGCAGATCCGTAACGGCTCAACCGCGATTGCCGGTGTGATGGTGGAAAGTTTCCTGCAAGAAGGGACGCAAAAAATCGTGAGTGGTCAACCGATGGTGTATGGGCAATCCATTACCGATCCTTGCCTGAGTTGGGAAGACAGCGAAGACCTGCTCGTCAGATTAGCTGACGCAGTAGCAACACGCTTTTGATCCTCTCCCGCCGTTCGCGGCGGGAATCCCCTTTTCTCCCTACGTCTTCCTGGGGGATCAGCCGCAAAACAGCGACGTGCCCCTTGCCTCTCACGCCAGAATATTGATAATGATTCTCATTGTTAATACAGATTTTGCTTTGAGCTGAGATGTCGCATATGGATAGCACGACGATGCCCCCGGTCAGATCCCAGGAAAACGCCACGCATATCATTCCCACCGATCGCCGCATCAGCAGTCAGATACTGCTGGGCGACGAAGGACGTGTGGTGATTGAGCACAAAGGCCAGCACTATCTGCTACGCCAGACCCACGCAGGAAAGCTCATCCTCACCAAATAACAGCCCGTTAGCTTGAACAGCTCACTTCAAGACGTTTACCCCAGTCCGGCGGACGATGGACATAGTCATCATGGCGATCGATAAAGGGCTGACGAAGCGCGTCATGAAGTTGTTTCAGCTCTGCATTATTGCCCTGCTCCGCGGCTTCTATGGCACGCTGTGCCAGCCAGTTTCGCAAAACGATTGCCGGATTGGCGCTTTTCATCCGTTGTTGCCGCTGTGCATCATCAATGTTTTCCGCCTGGAGACGCGCACGGTAATCCGTGAACCAGCGATCAAACGCTGCGCGATCGATAAATTCATCACGCAGCGGTGAACTGGCGCTGTGCTGTTCCGTCAGACTCAGCATGCGGAAAGTACGGGTATAATCGCTTCCTTCCCGCGCCATTAATGAGAACAACCCATCCAGCAACTGGTTATCACCTTGCTGCTGACTCACGAACCCCAGCTTGCGGCGCATTAACACGCCATACTCTGTCAACAGCACATGCTGATACTCATCCAGCGCTGCGTTTAACGCTTCGACAGCGATAAACGGCGACAGCGACTGCGCCAAACGCTGAAGATTCCACAAGGCAACGGCGGGCTGGTTATCGAAACTGTAACGCCCCTGATAGTCCGAATGATTGCAAATGAAACCCGGTTCATAATCATCCAGAAAACCAAACGGGCCATAGTCAATTGTCAGTCCGAGGATCGACATGTTATCTGTATTCATGACGCCATGAGCAAACCCCACCGCCTGCCAGCGGGCGATCAGTGCCGCTGTGCGCCGTACGACGTCACGGAACCAGACCACATATTTATCGCCTTCATCGTGTAACGCTGGCCAGTGATGGCGGATCACAAAATCTGCCAATTGCTGCACTTTTTGTGGCTCGCGGCGATAGTAGAAGTGCTCGAAATGCCCGAAACGCACGTGACTTTCGGCAATACGCATCAGCATTGCGCCCGATTCCCGTCGCTCACGCATCACCGGCGTCTCACTGGTCACGATACTGAGCGCGCGCGTAGTGGGAATACCGAGGTAATGCATCGCTTCCGATGCCAGGCTCTCGCGAATTGTCGAACGCAGCACCGCACGGCCATCTCCCATGCGCGAATAAGGCGTCAGCCCAGCCCCTTTCAGATGCCAGTCTCGGGTAGAGCCATCCTGCAATTGCTGTTCTCCAAGCAGGATACCGCGCCCGTCGCCCAGTTGACCGGCCCAGACGCCGAATTGATGTCCACTATAGACTTGTGCCACTGGCGACATGCCCGGAAGCAGTGTTTCGCCGCCCCAGACGCCCGCCCCGGAAGTGGGTTGGAAAAGGGCATCCGGTACGCCCAGCTCACGCGCCAGCGGTGCGTTACGCCAGATCAGCCGCGCATTATCAAGCGGTGTCGGTGACAACGCGCTATAAAATTCTGGCAACTCGTCGCGCCAGTGGGTAGTAAAAGACAGGGTCATGGTTCCTCCTGCTTTTAGTGTAGTGCCTTCAGCGACGATTAAACACGGGGGAAAAGCAGGGCTATGGATGTATCAGCGAGGTGATCATCGATACAGTCACCGCTGGCCACAGTGCGCCTTGCATGGCGCTGAACTGGAATGGAATGGCCTTTTTTAACGCAAGCTCATTATCGATACCGGTAATCATGATCGAACGACAGTATGGTTCAATTTGCGAAACGATCGCCCGCATAAATGGCTCAAATGAATGGGAAGATAATCGTTGATGAACGAAGTTTTTATCTAACGCCACACCTTTAAACAGGCCATCGAAAATGGCTTTGGTCGACGCAGCACCAGAACCAAAATTTGCCAGCACTAACGGATATCGTTTCGCCAATAGAGACAATATCTGATTTTCTTTACCCATATTCAGACCGGGATAGTTCTCATTGATGGTAAATTCCAGGAAGGGGAATTTATCCACGCGAGCAGCAAGTTGTTCATTCGATAACAAAGCATCAACAATAAGCGGGGAAATATTTATCCAGGCAATTAACTGATGTTGTATAAAAAAGAGTTGGCAGGTTTCAAGCAACGCAAGCTGCTCAGCAAACAGCGCCAGCGTCTCGTCTGGCGTCAGGCGTGGCAAGACCAGCTCTGTGGGCGCACGAACAGTACTGTCGCTACCCACAAAGTTTACAATAATCTCCAGCCCCTGAAGCATTCCGTTACCATTTTTCGCAGGCAGTAATAAAAGCTCGGAGCGATATGTGTCATCCAGCGATACAATCATTGTGCCAGTCCCGCATTAAGGGTGAAGTCCGGCATTCTTAAACCCAGGTAAACATAATTCAAATTTGTTGATTTTAATGAGATTAACTTCATTTTTTTCCATTTAATATTCAGATTCTCCTTAATCCTTATTAAGTTTTAGCAGCTTAGAAAACTAATAAGCCACGATTCCAGAGCCCAGTGTACGATAAAATTAATTAATATTATAAATATTAATTAGCAGAAACATCCTGGTTTAATAAACGTGAATGCTCAAAACAAAAGAGAAGCGACTACTCTCGCTCCTCCTCTCGCTTTCCCCGACGCACGACGAGCACGATATGACTCAAATCCGCCGTGCCTGCCAGAAATTCTTACGCCAGTAAACGTTATCAAGAGAGGAACGCATCACCCCACGACTGGTCGATGCATGAATAAACGCGTGGTCAGTATCATAAATGCCAACATGCAGCCCATTTTCGCCAGAGCCGGTTTTAAAGAACACCAGATCACCGGGCAGCAAATCGTCTTTATCGATCCTTGTGCCAATTTCCGCCTGCTGACGCGTTTCCCGCGGGAGTTGGAGGGCAAACTTATCGCGGAATGTCATCATCACGAAGCCAGAGCAATCAATGCCCGAACGACTGGTTCCCCCGTAGCGATACGGCGTACCGTTCCATTCACTAAGCTGATCATTCAGATTAGCAATAACGGTAATCGAGTCGGACAATCTCGGGTTAGGTGGCGGTGCGCGATGCGAACTACATCCTGCAAGGAATAGCGCTGCGGCCACAAGAAACCAGATACGCATTCTGGACCAAGCCTCGTTCTTTCTTTTCTCGGAATAATCTACCGTGGGAGTACGATATGTGGCAAGTCACGTTTTTGTCACGTCACGGGGATCAGCATCGAATGGCCTTCGATTTCCAGCCGCCGGAAGGGTACGCCGTAAGCCACCTCAAGCATTGATGGCACCAATACGTCCTGCCCTGCACCATTGGCAATCAGCTTGCCACCATTCAATAACCATGCCTGATGGGTATGCCGTAACGTGTGGTTCAGGTCATGGCTACTCATCACCAGCGTAATGCCTGACGCCACCAGTTCGCAGAGCAGCTTATCCAACGCGGCTTGCTGTGCAATGTCGAGACCATTCATTGGCTCATCCAGCAACAGAAGCTGCCCGGACGGATTACCGCGCGGGTGGATCTGTAATATCACCGCGGCAAGACGCACGCGCTGCCATTCCCCGCCGGAAAGCTGGTTCACTGCCCGATCCAGTTTATCGTTCAGCCCCAGTTTCCCGGCGATCTCCAGCAATAAGGCGCTTTGCGCGCCATCGGGCTGATGCAACGACAGGTAATGCCAGACTGGCATGGCGAAAGGCGGCGTTTGTTGCTGGGCAAGGTAAGCACGATGGCGCGCCAGTTGCGTCGCAGGCCAGCGCTCCAGAGGCTGTCCATCGAATAGCACACATCCCTGCCCGCCAGACAATCCTGCAAGGCGGGTCAATAAGGTGCTTTTCCCCGCACCGTTAGGCCCCACCATGTGCAGGATCTCTCCACGACCAATGGTTGACGTTATCGGACCCAGTCGACCCGCAGCCCCCACATCCAGCAATTGCAACAGCATCGGTATTATTTCGCCAGTGCGTCTTTAATGGCTGCCAGCAAGAGCGGATCTTCCGGTGTCATATCCGGCGAGAAACGTTGGATCAGATGACCATCGCGACCGATAAGGAATTTTTCGAAGTTCCACAAAATGTCACCCGGCTCCTTCGGCGCACGCCCTTTACTCTCCATACGCTCATAGAACCCACTGCCTTCAGGCGCAACAGCCACGGGCGCTGCAGCAATCAATTTTTTATAGAGCGGATGACGAGATTCTCCGTTGACCTCTATTTTGCTGAACATCGGAAAGGTCACGCCATACGTGGTGCTGCAAAACGTTTTGATCTCTTCTTCGGAGCCAGGCTCCTGGCCGAGGAACTGGTTACAAGGGAAGCCGAGCACGCTGAACCCTTCGTCGCCTAACGTCTTCTGGAGGTTTTCCAGTTGCTCATACTGCGGCGTCAGCCCACATTTCGAGGCAACGTTAACCACCAGCAGCACATTACCGCGGTAGTTTTCGAGCGTGGTGTTTTCACCCTCAATGGTCGTGACGTCAGTTTTCAGAATATCCTGTTGCATAGCATCCCCTTTGTTGATGTTGTGGTTGTCAGACTTAGCGCCCAACTTTTAATAATAGCCAGATAAACACCGGTGCGCCCAGCGTGGCGGTTACGACACCTATTGGTAACTCAGCGGCGCTTAATGCAAGACGGGCGACAACATCGGCAAAGAGCAACGCCGATGCGCCAGTTAACGCACAGGCGGGCAATAGCACCCGGTGATCGGTCAGACCGCATAATCGTAGGATATGCGGGATCACCAGACCGATAAAACCTATTGCCCCGGCAAGCGCGACGCTGACACCCACCATCCAGCCCGTAGCGACCACCAATACATTACGCCATAACCATAATGGCAATCCCAGCTGTCGCGCTGACACGTCCCCCAGCGCCAGCACATTAAGTGGTGCCGACTGCAAACAGATCCACCCCATAACGGGCAGCAGCGCAAGCATCAACCAGCTCTGTTGCCAGTCAACACCACCAAAACCGCCCATCATCCAGTACATCAATTGGCGTAAATCGAACGAGGTTGAAAAATAGACCGCCCAGGTGGTTAATGCTGTGCAAATAATGCCGAGCGCAACACCAGCCAGTAACAGCCGACTGGTAGAAAGATGTCTGCGAGCAAAACGCAGCAGAATCAGCGTCACGATAAGCGCACCGGCGATAGCACAGACACCTAGCGCCCAAGTGGGTAGCATGCCGCCACCGAGCAGAACAGCGGCAATCAGGCCAACACCGGCGCCACTGGAGACGCCCAGCAGACCCGGTTCAGCCAGCGGGTTTTCAAATAAAGCCTGCATAACGGCACCGGAGAGCGCCAGCGCTGCGCCGACCAACAGTACCGCCAATGTGCGCGGCAGACGAATTTGCCAGACGAAGAGTTGCCCGCCGGGGGTAAACCAGGCATTGGGAGCAATCCATTGTTCACCCGCGCACAGGCTGAAAACGAGCGCGAACAGTAAAAGCAGCGATAAACCGCATAGCCAGCGGCGATTGCGTTGCTGTTGGAGATGAGCGTATGCCAGCATGTTTTCCGTGATGCCCGTCAGTCAGGTGACTGATTTTAAGGTTGATGCGGCGCGCTGAAAAGAAAAAAGGCCGCATGGCGGCCTTTTTAGTTAGTTCATATCACTCAGCTTTGGGCGAAGCGTTTTCGACACGGCTTTTTAACTTCTGACCGGGTCTGAAGGTCACCACGCGCCGGGCTGTAATGGGAATATCTTCGCCCGTTTTCGGGTTACGTCCCGGACGTTGATTTTTGTCGCGCAAATCGAAGTTGCCAAAGCCGGAGAGTTTTACCTGCTCACCGTTTTCCAGAGCACGACGGATCTCTTCGAAAAACAGCTCTACCAGCTCTTTTGCGTCCCGCTTGCTAAGCCCTAGCTTATCAAACAGATATTCTGACATTTCAGCTTTTGTAAGCGCCATAGGTTCAATCCCTCAATGATGCCTGGAATCGCTCTTTTAATGCCTCTACACATCTGGCAACGGTAGCGGCAATCTCCTCTTCTTCGAGTGTACGGCTGGTATCCTGAAGGATCAGGCTAATGGCAAGGCTCTTATACCCTTCCTCTACACCCTTACCGCGGTACACGTCAAATAAGTTTACGCCAACTACCTGATTTACGCCAACTTTCTTACATTCACCCAAAACATCTGCTGCAGCCACATTTTCAGCGACGACAACAGCGATATCACGACGGTTTGCAGGGAAGCGAGAAATCTCCTGAGCCTGAGGAACCACGCGGTCTGCAAGCGCATTCCACTCCAGTTCAAACACCAGCGTACGACCATTGAGATCGAGTTTACGCTCCAGCTCCGGATGGACTACCCCAATGAAACCTATACGTTTATCTTTCAGATAAATCGCGGCGGACTGCCCCGGATGCAATGCCGGATTCGCCTCTGCGCGGAACTCGATCGCCGATAATTTGCCCGTCAACTCCAGGACCGACTCCAGGTCGCCTTTCAGATCGAAGAAATCGACGCTGCCTTTCGCCAGATCCCAGTGCTCTTCATAGCGGTTACCGCAAATTGCACCCGCCAGCATCACATCCTGGCGGATGCCCAGGTTTGCCTGAGTATCCGGAACAAAACGCAAACCAGTTTCGAAAATGCGAACGCGGCTCTGCTGACGGTTCTGGTTATAAACAATGGTGCCAAGCAGACCGGTCCACAGTGATAAGCGCATTGCCGACATTTCACTGGAGATCGGGCTTGGCAGGATCAGGGCTTCTTCCCCCGGGTGGATCAACTGTTGCAGTTTCGGATCGACGAAACTGTAGGTGATCACTTCCTGGTAGCCTTTATCGTTCAGCAGCGTTTTCACGCGCTTAAGCGACAGGTTCGCTTCGCGGTGCGAACCCATGATCAGACCAGCCTGCACTGGCTCATCCGGAATATTGTTGTAGCCGTATACACGCGCCACTTCTTCCACCAGATCTTCTTCGATTTCCATATCGAAACGCCAGCTCGGCGCGACGGCCAGCCACTCATCCTGACCTTCGGTCACTTCACAGCCCAGGCGGTTCAGAATGTCGCTTACTTGCTCATCGGCAATGTGATGGCCAATCAGGCGATCCAGTTTGCTGCGACGCAAGCGGATAGTCGCTCGTTTCGGCAGCGTCGCCTCGTTTGTCACGTCAATTACCGGGCCTGCCTCACCGCCACAAATGTCCAGCAACAGGCGGGTAGCCCGTTCCATGGCTTTGTACTGCAGTTGCGGGTCAACGCCACGCTCATAGCGATGGGACGCATCCGTATGCAAACCATGACGACGCGCGCGACCGGTAATAGAGAGCGGATTGAAGAAGGCGCACTCCAGCAACACGTTCTGCGTTTCAGCGTTCACACCGGAGTGTTCACCGCCGAAAATACCGCCCATCGCCAGCGCTTTGTTATGATCTGCAATCACCAGCGTATCTGCGTTCAGCTTCGCTTCACTGCCATCGAGCAATACGAGAGTTTCACCCTCTTTCGCCATACGGACGACGATACCGCCATCCAGACGATCGCGGTCAAAGGCGTGCATCGGCTGACCCAGCTCAAGCAGAACGTAGTTGGTGACATCCACCACCGCATCGATAGAACGAATACCGCAGCGACGCAGTTTCTCTTTCATCCACAGCGGCGTTGGCGCTTTTACGTTAATGCCCTTCACCACACGACCAAGGTAGCGTGGACAGGCTTCAACGGCCTCTACTGTAATCGGCAACGTGTCGTTGATCGTTGCAGCAACCGGCGTCATTTCTGGTGCTACCAGCGGTGACTTATTCAGTACCGCCACATCGCGTGCCACACCAATAATACCGAGGCAGTCAGCACGGTTCGGAGTAACGCTGATTTCGATGGTGTTATCATCAAGTTTCAGGTACTCACGAATATCGGTGCCAATCGGCGCATCCGCCGGCAGTTCGATAATGCCGCTGTGATCGTCAGAAATACCCAGCTCAGAGAAGGAGCACAGCATACCTTCAGACGGCTCGCCACGCAGTTTTGCCGCTTTGATTTTGAAATCACCCGGTAACACCGCGCCGACGGTTGCAACGGCCACTTTCAGTCCCAGACGGCAGTTTGGTGCGCCACAGACGATGTCCAGCAGACGATCGCCGCCAACATTGACTTTTGTTACGCGCAATTTGTCAGCATTTGGATGCTGAGCGCACGCCATCACTTCGCCCACGACCACGCCGTGAAACGCCCCGGCTACCGGCTCAACGCCGTCCACTTCGAGGCCTGCCATCGTGATTTGGCCCGACAACGCTTCGCTATCAATGGACGGATTGACCCATTCGCGTAACCACAGTTCACTGAATTTCATTGTTTTGCCTGCCTTTATTTAAACTGTTTGAGGAAACGCAAATCGTTTTCGAAGAATGCGCGCAAATCTGTCACGCCATAGCGCAGCATGGTAAGACGCTCCATCCCCATACCAAATGCAAAACCGGAGTAAACTTCCGGGTCAATGCCAACATTGCGCAGCACGTTCGGGTGTACCATACCGCAGCCCAGAACTTCCAGCCATTTGCCGTTTTTACCCATCACATCCACTTCCGCAGAAGGTTCAGTGAACGGGAAATAAGACGGACGGAAACGGATCTGCAGATCCTCCTCAAAGAAGTTACGCAGGAAGTCGTGCAACGTACCTTTCAGGTTGGTGAAGCTGATGTTTTTGTCAACAATCAGCCCTTCCATCTGATGGAACATCGGCGTATGCGTCTGATCGTAATCGTTACGATAGACGCGGCCTGGCGCGATAATGCGGATCGGCGGCTGCTGGTTTTCCATGGTACGGATCTGCACGCCAGAAGTCTGGGTGCGCAGCAGGCGGGTCGCATCGAACCAGAAAGTGTCGTGGTCAGCACGCGCCGGGTGATGGCCCGGAATGTTCAGGGCGTCGAAGTTGTGGTAATCGTCTTCGATTTCCGGACCTGTCGCGACGGTAAAGCCGAGCTCACCGAAGAAACTTTCAATGCGGTCAATAGTACGGGTAACCGGATGCAGCCCCCCATTTTCGATACGGCGACCTGGCAGAGAAACATCGATGGTTTCAGCCGCCAGACGCGCGTTCAGCGCTGCGTTTTCAAGATCGGTTTTACGGGCATTCAGCGCCTGCTGAACCTGCTCCTTCGCTTCATTGATCACGGCCCCGGCAGCCGGGCGCTCTTCCGGCGGCAGCTCACGCAGGGTGGTCATTTGAAGGGTCAGGTGCCCTTTCTTACCCAGATATTCGACGCGAACGTTGTCCAGCGCGGCGACATCCTGGGCATCGTTAATGGCTGCCTTTGCACCGGCAACCAGCTCTGCGAGATGTGACATGGTTTTCCTCGTTATATGACGATATTTACACGCGGCAGATACAAAAAAAGCCTCCACAAGGGAGGCTTTCTGGCGCTGTTTTCCGTTTCTTCTTTCACGCGCTAGCCTCCTGGAGTCAGGTGCTAAAGTAAAAAAAGAAGCGGAAAATAGCAGCATTCATGCTTGCGTTACCTTAACCGGGTAAGTGAGCTGTGATGACTTATTGAAAGCGTATCACGGCGAAATGTCAATGCATTGATAATGTTAAAGCAAAAGAGGGAGCCAGGCTCCCTCTCTTAAACTGGCTTACGCCAGAGCTGCTTTCGCTTTTTCAACCAGGGCAGTGAATGCCACTTTGTCGAATACGGCGATGTCAGCCAGGATCTTACGGTCGATTTCAACAGAGGCTTTTTTCAGGCCGTTGATGAATTTGCTGTAAGAAATACCGTTCTGACGTGCTGCTGCGTTGATACGTGCAATCCACAGTTGACGGAACTGACGCTTTTTCTGACGACGGTCACGATAAGCGTACTGACCAGCTTTGATAACAGCCTGGAAGGCAACACGGTAAACGCGAGAACGCGCGCCGTAGTAACCTTTAGCTTGTTTCAAAATTTTCTTATGACGTGCACGTGCAATCACACCACGTTTTACGCGAGCCATGGCTCTCTCCTGTATCTATATTCTAATTAAAAAGTTAAAGGTTAACGACTTATGCGTACGGCAGGCACGCGATTACCAGGCCCAGATCGCCTTTGGAAACCATGGCTTTCGGACGCAGGTGACGTTTACGCTTGGTAGCTTTTTTGGTCAGAATATGACGCAGGTTAGCGTGCTTGTGTTTAAAACCACCTTTACCGGTTTTTTTAAAACGCTTCGCAGCACCGCGTACGGTTTTGATTTTTGGCATTTTTTAACTTCCACTTCGCATTGTTAATAAACGAAACATAGGCGAACTAAACCCGCAGGCTTGTGGCCCACAGGTTTAATTACTTGATGGCCTTACTGTTTCTTCTTAGGAGCAAGCACCATAATCATCTGGCGGCCTTCGATCTTCGTAGGGAAGGATTCGACCACTGCCAGTTCATTCAGATCGTCTTTCACGCGATTAAGCACTTCCATACCGATCTGTTGGTGGGCCATCTCACGACCGCGGAAACGCAGCGTAATCTTGGCCTTATCGCCCTCTTCGAGAAAGCGAATCAGGCTGCGGAGTTTTACCTGATAGTCGCCTTCATCTGTACCAGGTCGGAATTTAATTTCCTTAACCTGAATAACTTTTTGCTTCTTCTTCTGTTCCTTTGAAGATTTGCTCTTTTCATAGAGGAACTTGCCGTAATCCATTATACGGCAAACTGGCGGCTCGGCGTTAGGGCTGATTTCAACTAAATCTACCCCGGCTTCTTCAGCTTTTTCCAGAGCTTCTCTCAGACTCACAATACCAAGCTGCTCGCCTTCCAGACCTGTTAAGCGAACTTCCAGAGCACGAATCTCGCCATTGATACGATTGGGACGCGCCGTTTGAACTCGTTTTCCGCCTTTAATACTTTATTCCTCCAGTTGTTGAAGACTGCGGCTGCGAATCTCTTGTTGCAGCTTCTCGATAACTTCATTTACGTCAAGGCTACCCAGGTCTTTACCACGACGGGTACGCACGGCAACTTTACCGGCTTCAACCTCTTTATCACCACAAACCAGCATATAAGGGACGCGACGTAAAGTGTGCTCGCGGATTTTAAAGCCAATCTTCTCGTTTCTCAAGTCTGCTTTTACACGAATGCCCGCATTTTGCAGTTTACGCGTCAGTTCGTTAACGTACTCAGCCTGAGAATCGGTGATGTTCATCACGACGACTTGCACTGGAGCAAGCCATGTCGGGAAGAAACCGGCAAACTCCTCGGTCAGGATGCCAATAAAGCGCTCCAGTGAACCAAGAATTGCACGGTGAATCATAACCGGCACCTGACGTTCGTTGTTTTCGCCAACATATGAGGCGCTCAGACGAGACGGCAGAGAGAAGTCGAGCTGTACTGTTCCGCACTGCCATGCACGATCGAGGCAGTCATACAGTGTAAATTCAATTTTCGGGCCGTAGAAAGCGCCTTCACCCAGTTGGAATTCAAACGGGATGTTGTTTTCTTCCAGCGCAACCGCCAGATCCGCTTCCGCACGATCCCACATTTCGTCGCTACCAATACGTTTGTCAGGACGCGTTGACAGTTTGACGACGATTTTCTCGAAACCAAAAGTGCTGTACATATCATAGACTAAACGGATGCACGCGTTCACTTCATCGCGAACCTGCTCTTCCGTACAGAAGATATGCGCATCGTCCTGCGTAAAGCCGCGAACACGCATCAGCCCATGCAGCGCACCTGATGGCTCGTTACGATGACAGCTACCGAACTCCGCCATACGCAGCGGCAGATCGCGGTAGGATTTCAGACCCTGATTAAAGATCTGCACGTGTCCCGGGCAGTTCATCGGCTTAATGCAGTACTCACGGTTCTCGGAAGAGGTCGTAAACATTGCATCTTTATAGTTGTCCCAGTGCCCGGTTTTTTCCCACAGCACGCGGTCCATCATGAACGGGCCTTTCACTTCCTGATACTGATACTCTTTCAGCTTGGAGCGTACAAACGTTTCCAGCTCACGGAAGATAGTCCAGCCATCGTTATGCCAGAAGACCATACCCGGCGCTTCTTCCTGCATATGATACAGGTCGAGCTGTTTACCGATTTTACGGTGGTCGCGTTTGGCGGCCTCTTCCAGACGTTGCAGATAAGCATTCAGTGCTTTTTTATCTGCCCACGCGGTACCGTAAATACGCTGCAGCATTTTGTTGTTACTGTCACCGCGCCAGTAAGCGCCCGCAATTTTCATCAGTTTAAAGTGATGGCAAAAACGCATATTCGGCACATGCGGACCGCGACACATGTCGATGTATTCCTGATGATGATACAAGCCCGGCTTGTCATCATGCGCGATATTCTCATCAAGGATGGAGACTTTGTAGCTTTCGCCGCGTTTAACAAACGTCTCGCGGGCTTCATGCCAGCTTACTTTTGTCTTGATGACATCGTAGTTGCTCTCGGCGAGCTCGTGCATACGTTTTTCGAGCGCGTCGATATCTTCCTGGGTCAACGTATGGTCAAGGTCAATGTCATAGTAAAAACCATTGTCGATAACCGGACCAATAGCCATTTTGGTGGTTGGCCAGAGCTGTTTAATAGCATGACCTAACAGGTGCGCGCAGGAGTGACGGATAATTTCCAGACCTTCTTCATCTTTCGCGGTGATGATGGCAAGGTTTGCGTCGCTCTCGATCACATCAGAAGCATCGACCAGTTCACCGTTTACACGGCCAGCAATACAGGCTTTCGCCAGTCCCGGACCGATATCCAGCGCGACATCCATTGGGCTTACAGCATGGTCATAATGGCGTTGGCTGCCATCAGGAAGCGTAATTACAGGCATTTCATTTCCTTATTTGCAGTGGTGCCCCACACGAAAGAGCACATACAAAATTAAATAATATATTTATATCAGCACGTTAAATGTGGTTCTTTGCTTCACTCTGCAAATTGTGCACCTCTGGATGTACAAAAATCCGACAGGCGCCCGCATTCACGGGTTGATAACGCCACCCAATAGTACACGGCATCGGCGTGACATAAAAGCGTGAACAGAATCATAATCCTGGTGTTTGGGACATTGCTTAACGCAGTGTTACCCGACGTTTTCGACGGGCTTTATTTGTAAGTTATCCGCGACAGAGAAGATTACATATTTACAACAATGACAATTCCAGGTGAAATTGCAGTGTGTTGCTGTGAATTCTGGCAATCAGAATGAAAAGGAATTTTAAAAATCGTTTATGTAATCTGAGGTTTATCTGATTTTAAGGCGCTATCCCAACTGGCTGCTAAAGCGTCAGCTATGGGTGGCTATCATCAACGCCTAACTAACTGATAAAGAATGGAAATAATATATCCGGTTATTGTTATCGCGCTGGTCGCGATCATTATATTTTCGTTTTATAAGCACTACAGCATGAAGTCGTCCAGGAACCTTCCCGGCCGGCATAAAAAGCGCCATTAATCAAAACTCACTCAAAAAGGCACGTGTTCAGCGTGCCTTTTTCTGATCAACTCAAGCCTGATAACCTAAGGCGCGGATCACCTCTTCCATCGCTTCCTGAGTCAGCGCTGAACGTTTAATCTTTTGGTTTGCCAGCATGGTTCTGACAAGGCCCGCAATCACGATATGTTTGGGCTCCTGCCCGAGGTCACGCATTTCCAGCACCACCTTGCCAACCACCCGGCACATTTCCTCATATAACACGTCGTCTTTTGCCTTCCCCATTACGCCTCCGTTTAGCGTCATTTTTATTAGTCAATTTACGTTTGCAGGTGTATCTAATAAAGAAACTAATACGTATAGCATTTCTCCGCATTTAGCATAGGGTGTGAGATGTTCTTTGTAACGTATAACGTTTCACGCTTCTTTCCCTTCCGCTGCGTGCGGATTTCACGCCGGAAGGGCATTTTTTTGCTCAGCGTTAACATCCCCCTGAAAATTTGCGTTAAAGGTAATCAGCAAGCCTGCCGATTAATGATTCATTAGCGATCTGAATGAATCAACCACGGTAATGCAAGCGATCAACTACAACGAAATGACGGGGCTGAATCTGTCCATCAGATCCGCCACAGCATCGACGCTTCAGGAATCGATTGAGCGGTTGTCATCGGGCTCACGGATCAATAGCGCCCGGGATGATGCGGCGGGGCAAGCTATTAGCAACCGCATGCGCGCCAGCGTTAACGCCGACCATGTCGTCTCCCGCGGTCTGGATGACGCCATCAGTATGGCGCAAACTGCCGATGGCAGTCTTAGCACGGTTAGCGAGTTATTGATCCGTGCCAAAAGTCTGGCCATCCAGGCCGGAAACGGCACCTTATCTGAGGGCGATCGTCAGAGCATTCATAACGAATATCAAAGTATTCTGGAGAACATCCAGTCAATTTCTGAAGGTACGGAGATCTTCGGTCGCTATCCGCTGGCAACCGATACTCCGGAACTGCCGCCGGAGTTGATTGGCAACGTCCCGCCGTTAAGCGTTAAATTCCCTGCTCAGGGCGTCAATTACACTTTCAGTTCCGGCATTGTATCGCTGGCCTATATCCCGGCGGGTTCGAAAAACATCGCAATTACTATTGATTCATTGGGGCTGGATGATGACATTCAGTTATTCACCCGCGATGGCAAGCATCTGGCAGGAACGCCAATCAACGGCACCACTGCGGACTACACCTGGAAAAGTCGTAGCATCACCAGCTCAGCTAAAGCCACCAGCAAGGTACTGACGGAAGCGAATGGTTTTCAGCATGGCGCAACCTATGATGACACCATGCTGATCGAAGGCGGCGCGTCATGGGCGCTCAACGGCAGCGAAACCCTCGCGTATAACGGCATGACGATCAGCTACAGTGGCGACGGTGACCGTTATGAACCGGGTAAAGCTTTCAACGATGGCAGCAACGGTTCGAACAGGCTTGAACGCCTGAAAATCGATAATGTAACGGAAGATCTGGTAGTGATGGTGGTAGGCAGTGGTTCATTCACAAGTAACCTGACCTGGGGCGATCTGCCAGAGCCCACCCTCACCCCAGCGGAACCACCGAAACAAAGCCGGCCCTGGGAAGTGGTGACCAGCGCCAGCTATGGCGACGAAGTACAAGCTACGACCATGCCAACCACACCTTCGGACGTGAAATCACTGGGGCTCACCAACACCGAGTTGCGCTCAACGGCAACGGCCAGTATCGCCATGGGGGCGCTCGACAAAGCGCTGGATAAAGTCAGCAGCTACCGCGCGCAATATGGTGCGTTTATTAACCGCTTCGAATCCAATAAATCCGTACTCGCGCAGCAACGTATTGCCACACAGGCAGCGAAAAGCCGTATTGAAGATGCCGATTACGCGATGGAAGCCAGTAAGCTGGTGAAAGCGCAAATATTGCAACAAGGACAGGATGCGGTATTGAAAGTGGCCAACCAGTCGATTGAAAATATCCTTTCGCTTCTGCGAAGTTAACTCATAAAAAATGTTAAATAATCAACCATTCATTATTCACATCAGTTTTCGTCAAGAACCTATCAGGTTTATCTAACACGCTTTACAGTTCGATTATTAATACAAAAAAACCGGTACAGCATTATCCGGTTTTTCAAAGCTAATGAATTAACTCAGAATGTAATTAATTCCACTCACCCGCAACCAGTGTATGGGCGTCGAATGCAGCGGCATTGGTGTTATGTTCAGTCTGCGCAACAGGCACCATGTTGGAACCCGCTTCAATGTTGGTGATGTTCGTGTTGTTCTGGCTCGCAGTCGTGGTAACAGAATCCGCGGCGAAGACACCAAAGGAGAGTGCAGACAGCACGACAGCCGCGGCAGCAGTATTGATATTTTTCATGATGAATTTCTCTTTCTTGAATAAACACATGACTGTTTGGGTGTGTTTTTTACCCGTGCAATCAGTGTAGATCTGGATCACACTTTTGCACAGTCAATTTATTTATCCATTCGTGTCAAATAAACTGAATATGTTTCATTTTAATTAATTATGAAGAAATTAAGGAGGGAGAATATTTACTTAAATAAAATTCAATAAACGCTGCGGAAAATAGCACGAATGAACAAATTAAAACAAGGGGCCGGTATTTCCGGCCCACTCAATTACATTTTATAGCCTAACGTTACCGTGGTTCTGCGATCGGTATGATCCGGCGCAGTTGACGGCGGCTGGGAGTTCCAGGTCAGGTTATAAGCGACTTTCAGCGCGAAATGCTCGTTGATAGCCACGTTCAGCGCCGTCTCGGAGTTCACCGTGGTATCGTCCGCGCCAAATACGGAAACGCCTTGGGTGAATTTCGTGTTGTCGCTAATTTGCCACGCATAGGTACCGGATGCATAACCCAGTGCTGTGGTTTTGGTGTCGCCATCGGTGTACTTGTCGTAACGCACACCCGGACCAAATTCAAAGCGCAGGCTGTGTACCGGGCCGTTCAGGATCTGGCGACCATAACCGGCAGTAAACACATCACGATCGCGGTAACCATTGTAGCGGTCAGTCAACCAGCTCGCCTGGCCAAACAGATAATCGTAATCCGTCAGGTTATAACGGCTACGACCACCTACAGCGTATTTTTCAGACGAACGTTCATCATTTGCCGAGGTGTTGCTGGCATTTCCCCACAGAGACCAGGCCGTTCTGCTACCGTACCAGGTCAAGGTGGAGTCGGCAGTCAAAGAAGAACTCTTTGTGTTGCCGGACTGAGCAAGATAGCCACCGTTCACGCTACCTTCGAACGGTTTTTTTGCAGTTGCAGGGTCATCCATGACAGTAAAAACGGTGTCACTGGCGACAGCATTCATCGACGCAAGCACGCCCGCAGCCATAAACAGTGCGGGTACTGTCTTCAAAAGCTTCATTTATTTAGAGTCCGTACAGCAAAAAAAGAGACCAACACGGTCCCGGAATCTTTCATAAGGATCAACGACCAACGGTCCAAAGAAAGGTAACAAATTATAAAAAGGCCAGTTAAACATATCAATGAAATCTTATTTGATTTTTTGAATAAGAGAGATCTCAAAAAAGAGCATTTGGTTATTAATCCTCACCGTTCCCAAACTTAATTTCAGCCTGCAAATCATACTGTTATTTACTTTCCCTTCTGCGCAATCGGTGCCAGGCTTAAAACAACCAGATAAAAAGGAGGTCATGATGGTTCCGGTATATACGCTGACGTTAGCGCCCTCTCTGGATAGCGCAACGCTCACGCCACAAATTTATCCTGAAGGTAAGCTCCGTTGCAGCGCCCCGGTCTTTGAACCCGGCGGCGGCGGCATTAATGTTGCCCGCGCCATTGCACATCTGGGTGGCCGTGCCACCGCGCTGTTCCCGGCAGGCGGTGCAACCGGCGAACACCTCACCGCACTGCTGGCCGATGAAAACGTGCCCACTGTTGTCGTAGAAGCGAAAGACTGGACGCGGCAAAATTTGCACGTTCACGTCGAGTCCAGCGGTGAGCAGTATCGCTTCGTGATGCCCGGTGCTGCCTTGAGTGAAAGTGAATTTCGCCAACTGGAAGAGAAAGTGCTCACCATCGAATCGGGCGCCATTCTGGTGATCAGCGGCAGTCTGCCACCGGGGATCCAGGTTGAGAACCTCACACAGTTGATCAAGGCGGCCCAACACCAAGGTATCCGCTGCATTGTTGATAGTTCGGGAGAGGCGCTCGCCGCTGCCCTGTCAATTGGTCATATTGAACTGGTAAAACCGAATCAGAAAGAGCTCAGTGCGTTGGTCGGCCGGGAACTCACTCAACCCGATGACGTACGTATTGCCGCTCAGGAGATTGTGAACAGCGGCAAAGCGCTACGTGTTGTGGTGTCGCTTGGGCCACAAGGGGCGCTGGCCGTCGACGCCAACCAATGCGTGCAGGTGGTGCCGCCTCCGATGAAAAGCCAAAGCACCGTCGGTGCTGGTGACAGCATGGTCGGCGCTATGACTTTAAAGCTGGCGCAAAACGCTCCGCTCGACGATATGGTGCGCTTCGGTGTTGCCGCCGGTAGCGCCGCCACCATTAATCAGGGCACGCGTTTGTGCGCGCTACACGATACGCAAAAAATTTACGACTATCTGTGTAATCGCTGACAAAGCGCCCTCTTCCTTATGGGAGAGGGCTTGCTAACTGCACAGCGGCAGTCGACAAATCGCCTTCGCCGACTATGCTAAAAAAACTTTCAGGATAACAATGAGGTGAAATATGAGCAGTGATGGCATCACCCGCTACGTCGTAACGGTCAAATTTCACGAACAGACCCTGACGGAAATCAACGAACTCAACAACCACTTTACACGTGCGGGTTTTCTCCTCACCATGACCGATGAAGAAGGAAAAGTGCACGACCTCGGTACGAACACCTTCGGGCTTATCAGCGCACTCAGTGAGCAGGAGGTTAACGCGCTGGCAAACGGACTGGCGGTAAGCGCAGTGGGGAACGAGGCCGACATCACCGTTTATACCTGGGAAACCTGGCAAAAAGACGAACCATAAGCGCATGGCGGCTACGTTCGTTGCTCAGGTGTGCGTTACATCGTATCTTTTTTAAGCTTTAGTGCGCTAACCTTATGATCCGGCTGATTACATGGGAGAAACATCATGTGGCAAGCGATAAGTCGTCTGTTAAGCGAGCAACTGGGCGAAAGTGAGATTGAGCAGCGCGACGAGCTGCCGGGTGGTGAGATCCATGCTGCGTGGCACCTGCGTTATGCCGGGCGCGATCTCTTCGTAAAGTGCGACGAACGTGAACTGTTACCCATTTTTACCGCCGAGGCGGACCAGCTCGCGTTGCTGGCTCGCAGCAACACGGTGCGGGTTCCGGATGTGCTGGCGGTGGGAAGCGATCGCGACTACAGCTTTCTGGTAATGGAGTATCTCCCTGCCCGCCCACTGGATGCACACAACGCTTTCCTGCTGGGCCAGCAACTGGCGCGTCTGCATCAATGGAGCGACCAGCCGCAGTTCGGCCTCGACTTCGATAACGATCTCTCCACGACTCCGCAACCCAATGCCTGGCAACGTCGCTGGTCAACTTTTTTTGCCGAGCAACGCATTGGCTGGCAACTGGAGCTGGCAGCGGAAAAAGGTCTCGAGTTTGGCAATATTGACGCCATTGTTGAACATGTTCAGCAGCGTTTATCGTCACATCAACCGCAACCTTCCCTGCTTCATGGCGATTTATGGTCAGCGAATTGCGCACTCGGCCCGGATGGTCCCTATATCTACGATCCGGCATGCTACTGGGGCGACAGGGAGTGCGATCTGGCCATGCTGCCGCTGCATCCGGATCAGCCGCCGCAAATCTACGACGGTTATCAGTCGGTTTCTCCCCTGCCGAATGACTTTCTTGACCGCCAGCCAATCTACCAGCTCTACACTCTGTTCAACCGGGCGATTCTGTTCGGGGGCGAGCATCTGCTGAATGCGCAAAAAGCGCTGGATCGCGTATTAGCCGCATAACGCAGATTAACGATACACAGGCCCGGTAAGCGCGGTTGCGCGCCGGGCGCGTCACATCACAAAAAACCAAGCAGCTTAAAGAAGAAGTAACCCGCGACAATGATAATCACCGGCAGCACATACAGCGGAAAAATCTGGAGCAGAATGGTGTGATGCGGTACGACAATGCGCGCTTCAAGCTGCGCACGGGACAACCCTTCCTCACCTTTGGCATTCTCAAGGATCGCCTGATCCTCTAAGCCTTCACGCAGAAAACGCACCTGACGACTCATGCGCGCTCCCGAGGCTTGCAATGCCAGCCCCACAAAGATCAACACAAAGATTATCCAGAACAGGATATTGAGGCTTTGGTGGAAGTCCGGCGTCGGCGAGTTATACCAAAACAGGTTAAGAAACGGCGTATTAAAACGCATCATTTCAATCATTACATGGGCGAAATCAAGCATCACCGCGTTGATACCGGCCTGCTTTTCGCTGTGGTCGTACATAAATTTCAGTACGGAAATAATCGTTGAAATGACGGCTGGAATGAAAATCACCCAACCCAGAACGCGTTTCAGTATGGCGATGCGTCCAGCTTGTTGATACGTCATGGATTCCCCTTGTGAGTGACGCACTGTTTGCGCCTAAGTCTACCTGCTGAGAATCATTTTCGCCTGATCTTTAAAGGCGGTATGATGCCTCTTTGTACATAATCCGTACTTTCCCCGGATAAACCGCGCTAAAAGAGAGGTGTTATGTCTGACCCGCATCAAATTCTTGCTGCCATTTTTGATATGGATGGATTACTTATCGACTCAGAGCCACTCTGGGATCGCGCTGAACTGGATGTCATAGCAAGCCTTGGGGTCGATATCACCCGGCGCAGCGAATTACATGACACGCTGGGTTTACGCATCGATATGGTCGTCGAACTCTGGTATGCACAGCAACCCTGGAATGGTCCGAATCGCCAGGAGGTCACCGATCGCATTATCCAACGGGCAATCTCTTTGGTGGAAGCAGAGCGGCCTCTGCTTGCCGGCGCGCGCGACGCCGTTGCCTTGTGCAAAGCCAACGGCCTGATGGTGGGCCTGGCGTCCGCCTCGCCATTGCACATGCTCGAAAAAGTCCTGGACCTGTTCGACTTGCGGGAGTATTTCGATGCACTCGCCTCCGCAGAGAAGCTGCCCTATAGCAAGCCGCATCCACAAGTTTATCTGGATTGCGCCGCCAAACTGGGCGTCAACCCGCTCTGCTGCGTTGCACTGGAAGACTCTGTCAACGGAATGATCGCCAGTAAAGCGGCGCGTATGCGCTCAATTGTCGTGCCAGACGCCGAACATCGGGACGATCCGCGCTATGTGCTGGCGAATGTCAAACTCAGCAGTCTCACGCAACTTACGCTTGCTGATCTGGTAGGTTAAGGCCGTCGGGGCAGTAATTTTGCTGTCCCGATATTATTTTTGAAACATCATTTCATTTTGTTTGTGTTTTCTTCACCACCCTTCTATTCTGATCTCCAGACGCTGTGCCCTCTCACTACCATAATTTCGCCGGAGAACTCATGATACTGGATGCCTTTAAACTTGCGGGTAAAGTGGCCATTGTGACCGGGTGCGACACCGGTCTGGGTCAGGGGATAACATTAGGGCTGGCGGAAGCCGGATGTGACATCGTCGGCGTGAACCGCAAAATCCCACATGACACTGCGCAGCAGGTGCAGGCGCTGGGTCGTCGCTTTCTGGCAATACAGGCGGACTTGCGCCACCAGCAAGCCCTTGAGGACATTGTCACCGAGACGGTCGCGAAAATGGGGCGTGTCGATATTCTGGTCAATAATGCCGGGACGATCCGCCGCTGCGACGCCCTCGACTTCAGCGAGAAAGACTGGGATGAGGTGATGGATCTGAACCTGAAAACGGTGTTCTTTCTCTCGCAGGCCGTTGCACGGCAATTTATCGCGCAAGGCAATGGCGGCAAAATCATAAATATCGCTTCGATGCTCTCTTTCCAGGGCGGGATACGCGTGCCCTCTTATACCGCGTCCAAAAGCGGCGTGATGGGCTTAACCCGCCTGCTGGCCAACGAGTGGGCGCCGCACAACATCAATGTCAACGCCATCGCTCCGGGTTATATGGCGACCAATAACACCCAGCAACTGCGGGAAGACGCAGAGCGCAACCAGGAGATCCTTGAGCGCATCCCTGCCGGACGCTGGGGTGAGCCCGCCGATTTGCAAGGAGCCGCGGTATTTCTCGCCTCCCGCGCTGCCGAATACATCAACGGTTACACCCTTGCCGTGGATGGTGGCTGGCTGGCCCGTTAAATTTGAACGGATTGTGACAAAGGGTTACACCGTCACCTCTTCCGCCCACTGTACAAACATCCTATACTGTATGCATCGACAGTTGAGTGAGTTTGATCATGACGGCGGAAGGACACCTGCTTTTTTCCATTGCTTGCGCGGTGTTTGCCAAAAACGCCGAACTGACGCCCGTCCTCGCGCAAGGGGACTGGTGGCACATCGTACCCTCCGCTATTCTGACCTGCCTGCTGCCGGACATTGACCATCCTAAGTCTTTTCTCGGCCAGCGTCTGAAATGGATATCAAAACCCGTCGCGCGCATGTTTGGTCACCGGGGCTTTACCCATAGCCTGCTGGCTGTGTTTATCGCGCTGACGTTGTTCTACTTAAAGGTACCGGATAGCTGGATAGTTCCTGCGGATGCGCTACAGGGGATGGTGGTGGGCTATCTGAGTCATATTCTGGCGGATATGATCACCCCCGCCGGCGTCCCCCTTCTGTGGCCCTGCCGCTGGCGCTTTCGTTTGCCATTACTGGCCCCGCAAAAAGGTAACCAGCTTGAGCGTGTACTCTGTATGGCGCTGTTTACCTATGCCGTGTGGATGCCGCAGACCCTGCCCGAAAACGGTGCAGTGCGTTGGTCATCGCAGATGATTAATACACTGCAAAACCAGTTTAATCGCTTTATTCATCAGCAATCCGGCCATTAATCAGCCAGTAATTCCGCTTTTGGCATATACCATTCCATTTGGATATAAGAGCACCCCGGCACTTCTGCTAACCTTGCGCCACGGGATCAACCGCCAGGGTGATCCGAATAATGATATCAGGAGAACGGGGATGAACTTTCCATTAATCGCGAACATCGTGGTGTTCGTGGCACTGCTGTTTTTGCTGGCGCAGACTCGTCACAAACAGTGGAGTCTGGCAAAAAAAGTATTGATCGGTTTAGCGCTCGGCGTGGTCTTTGGGCTGGCGCTGCAAGCTGTTTACGGATCCGATAACCCGGTACTGAAGACATCAATCCAGTGGTTCAATATTGTTGGCAACGGCTATGTACAACTGCTGCAAATGATCGTCATGCCGCTGGTTTTCGCCTCCATTTTGAGTGCCGTCGCGCGTCTGCATAACGCCTCGCAACTGGGCAAAATCAGCTTCCTGACCATCGGCACCCTGCTGTTTACCACGCTGATTTCCGCGCTGGTCGGTGTGCTGGTGACCAATCTGTTTGGTTTAACGGCGGAAGGCCTGGTACAGGGCTCCGCGGAAACTGCGCGCCTCAATGCCATTCAGAGCAACTATGTGGGCAAACTGGCGGATCTGACCGTCCCACAATTGCTGCTCTCTTTCGTGCCGAAAAACCCGTTTGCCGACCTGACTGGCGCAAACCCCACGTCGATCATCAGCGTGGTGATTTTTGCTGCCTTCCTCGGCGTGGCCGCGCTTAAGTTGCTGAAAGACGATGCGCCGAAAGGCGAGCGAGTTCTTAGCGCCATTGACACCCTGCAAAGCTGGGTAATGAAACTGGTTCGTCTGGTCATGCAACTGACACCGTACGGTGTGCTGGCGCTGATGACCAAAGTGGTCGCAGGCTCTAACATTCAGGACATCATCAAACTGGGCAGTTTTGTTATCGCTTCCTATCTGGGGCTTGGCATTATGTTTGTGGTGCACGGCTTACTGCTCGGTGTCAACGGCGTCAGCCCGCTGAAATTCTTCCGCAAAGTGTGGCCGGTGCTCACCTTCGCCTTCACCAGCCGCTCCAGCGCCGCGTCTATTCCACTGAATGTCGAAGCGCAAACCCGTCGACTGGGCGTGCCGGAATCTATCGCCAGCTTCTCGGCTTCCTTTGGCGCCACCATCGGCCAGAACGGTTGTGCGGGCCTTTACCCGGCAATGCTGGCCGTCATGGTTGCACCGACGGTAGGCATTAACCCGCTTGATCCGGTATGGATTGCCACGCTTGTCGGGATTGTGACTGTTAGCTCTGCCGGTGTGGCAGGGGTTGGCGGCGGTGCAACATTTGCTGCGCTGATCGTGCTGCCGGCAATGGGTCTTCCGGTCACGCTGGTTGCACTGCTGATCTCGGTAGAACCGCTGATCGATATGGGACGCACCGCGCTCAACGTGAACGGCGCAATGACCGCAGGCACGCTCACCAGCCAGTGGTTAAAACAGACCGACAAAGCCGTACTGGACAGCGAAGACGACGCCGAACTGGCGCATCGCTGAGTCCGGATAACACAAAGGCGGGGAATCTCCCCGCCTCTCTCATATCTATACCTTCACAGCCTGTTTTATTCCTGCGGTTCCGCACGTTTTCCGCCGTTACTCGTCGTCGATTTCCCCTTCCTGGCGCATCTGCATTGCCCAGCGCTGAGCGGATTCTGGCACGTTGAATACCGGCGAACGACGAAACGTCTCCCCCATCAACACAAACGCCACGTATTTGCCACGTAACAACCAAACATCACGATACCCCTCCACTTTCAGGGCATGCTCGGGAGGCGCCGGCTCGACGCGAGGTACGTAGCTGATAACTCGACGGTTTTGTTGACGAAAAGGTTTCATAGGCGATGCGTTCACTAAATACGAATTTCACAACCGGGAAAATCCTATGATAGCCGATTGTCGCCCTGTACGTCGCGCCTAGCGTGACTTTCTCTTATTTTTCGCAGGGTTCCCACCTGCCGCCTCGTACAGCCATTGCCAGGGGGGTGATCTATAGTTAGGGGTGTTTTGACGTAACCACGGCCATTTTTCAGCAATGAAAACAGGAGACGAGTTCAATGTCGCATAATGAGAAAGACCAGCATCCTCGCCAGTCCCCGGTTCACGATCCGCGTGAATCGAAACCTGGACTGGATTCCCTTGCCCCCGAAGACAATTCTCACCGCCCTTCCCCTGAACCCAGCGCCCCCGGCGAACAGCCCACCGCACCAGGTAGTCTGAAAGCCCCGGATACCGTCAATGAGAAACTCGACGCGCTGGATCCGTTTCGTAAGGGCGGTGAAAATTTTCCCCTGACCACCAATCAGGGCGTACGCATTGCCGACGATCAAAATTCACTGCGCGCCGGTACGCGCGGCCCTACGCTGCTGGAAGATTTTATCCTGCGCGAGAAAATCACCCACTTCGACCACGAACGCATTCCGGAACGGATAGTTCATGCCCGCGGTTCCGCCGCGCACGGCTATTTTCAGCCCTATCGCAGCCTGAGTGAGATAACAAAAGCGGATTTTCTCTCCAGCCCGGATAAAATCACCCCGGTCTTTGTCCGTTTCTCTACGGTGCAGGGCGGTGCGGGCTCTGCGGATACCGTGCGGGATATTCGCGGTTTCGCCACCAAGTTCTATACCGAAGAGGGGATCTTCGACCTGGTCGGTAACAATACGCCGGTGTTTTTTATTCAGGATGCGCATAAATTCCCCGACTTTGTGCATGCGGTGAAACCTGAACCCCACTGGGCTATCCCCCAGGGCCAAAGCGCGCACGACACCTTTTGGGATTATGTTTCGCTCCAGCCCGAAACACTGCATAACGTGATGTGGGCAATGTCCGATCGCGGTATTCCACGCAGTTACCGCACCATGGAAGGATTTGGCATTCACACCTTCCGCCTGGTGAATGCCGAAGGTAAAGGTACTTTCGTCCGTTTTCACTGGAAACCGCTGGCAGGCAAAGCCTCGCTGGTCTGGGATGAGTCGCAAAAATTGACCGGACGCGATCCCGATTTTCATCGCCGGGAACTCTGGGAAGCGATTGAAGCCGGGGATTACCCGGAATATGAGCTCGGGTTGCAGCTGATCCCCGAAGAAGATGAGTTTACGTTTGATTTTGATCTGTTAGATCCCACCAAACTGATCCCCGAGGAACTGGTACCGGTTCAACGTGTCGGGAAAATGGTGCTGAACCGTAATCCGGATAACTTCTTCGCCGAGAACGAACAGGCAGCGTTCCACCCTGGTCATATCGTGCCGGGTCTGGATTTCACCAACGATCCGCTATTGCAGGGGCGTCTGTTCTCCTATACCGACACGCAAATCAGCCGCCTTGGTGGGCCAAACTTCCACGAGATCCCGATTAACCGCCCCACCTGCCCTTACCATAATTTTCAGCGCGACGGCATGCATCGCATGGAGATCGACAGCAACCCGGCCAACTACGAGCCGAACTCGATCAATGACAATTGGCCGCGTGAAACGCCTCCCGGCCCGAAACGCGGCGGCTTTGAAACCTACCAGACCCGGGTGGAAGGTCAAAAGATCCGCGAACGCAGCCCGTCCTTTGGCGAGTATTACGCACATCCGCGCCTGTTCTGGCTGAGCCAGACACCGTTTGAACAACGCCATATTGTTGATGCTTTCAGCTTTGAGCTCAGTAAAGTGGCGCGCGGCTATATTCGCGAACGGGTGGTTGATCAACTGGCACATGTCGATGTCACGCTCGCACAGGCGGTGGCGGAAAACCTCGGTCTGACGCTAAGTGATGAACAGCGCAACATCGCGCCGCCAGCGGATGTCAACGGCATCAAAAAAGATCCGGCGTTAAGTCTGTATGCCGTCCCGGACGGGAAGGTAAAAGGCCGCGTGGTCGCCGTGCTGTTGCATGAAAATGTCAGTGCAGCGGATGTACTGACCATATTACAGGGACTGAGCGCACAGGGTGTTCATAGCAAACTGCTCTTTTCACGGATGGGGAGCGTTACCGCCGATGATGGATCCGAACTGCCGGTTGCCGCGACCTTTGCGGGTTCACCGTCTCTTACGGTCGATGGGGTAATTGTGCCCGGTGGTAATGTGGAGGGGCTGTTGCAAAATGGCGATGCCAAATACTACCTGCTTGAAGCCTATAAGCACCTGAAAACCATCGCCCTGTTTGGCGATGCACGTCAGTTTAAACCCCTTCTGGGTGTGGATGCGCAAGGCGAAGAAGGGATCGTGGAAGCAGACAGTGCCTCGGCCATGCTGATGGATGATTTTCTCACCCTTCTGGTCACACACCGCGTGTGGTCACGGATGCAAAAAATCGACAGCATTCCCGCGTAATGCGGTAGCCGAAAAAAACCGGCCATGCGGCCGGTTTTTCTTGCTCAGGCTGAAAAGAAAAAAGTTACTGCTTAGGTGCTTGCGGATCGGTGTCGTACTCGGCGCAGGTCTGATAACCTGAGTTCATGACGTGACCGGTCTCATCCAGTGCAACAAAGTAGGTTTCTGTTTTACCGTCACGTTGGCCCAGAATATAAGTCTGGCACGTGCCACGTGCATGGATCATGGTCACCTCAGATGAAGGACGGCCAGCAACCTGCATGACCTGCTGGCGGCTCATGCCTTTTTTCACATCTTTCACCACTGGCTGGCTCACCTGATCTTTGGCGCGATCGTAGGCCGTACACCCTGCCAGCATCGTCAGTACCGCCGCTGCACCCAGAATTCCTGCGATGTTCTTGTTCATATTCCATCCTCTTGTTTATCCGCTTGTGTATCAGCGTGTTATCTAAGCCTGGAATATAAAATTGCATTTTTCAACTATACGACAGCGATGGCATAACTTTCGGAAAGTTCTAATAAAACGGAAATAAGCAACTAAAATGCCTTAAATTGCGACACTCAAATCTGTGATCCTTGTCGTTTTACCGGCAAAGGGTTACTTTGAGCCCATCATCTATTTGCAACCTGCAAAGCAGGATTACATAACGGAGGGGTAAATGACTCTGCAACAAGAGATTATTCAGGCGTTAGGCGTGAAACCCGCCATCAATGCCGAAGAAGAAGTTCGCCGCAGCGTAGACTTTCTGAAAAGCTATCTGAAGACCTATCCCTTTTTGAAATCGCTGGTGCTCGGCATCAGCGGCGGCCAGGATTCTACCCTGACAGGCAAAGTGTGCCAGATGGCGATTTCTGAGTTGCGTCAGGAAACCGGCGATGCCACCTATCAATTTATCGCTGTCCGTCTCCCCTACGGCACCCAGGCGGATGAACAGGATTGCCAGGACGCCATCGCGTTCATCCAACCGGATCGCGTGCTGACGGTTAACATTAAAAGCGCAGTGCTGGCCAGTGAACAGGCGCTGCGCGATGCCGGTATTGAGCTGAGCGATTTCGTGCGCGGCAATGAAAAAGCGCGCGAAAGAATGAAAGCGCAGTACAGCATTGCCGGGATGAGTAAAGGCGTGGTAGTCGGCACCGATCACGCAGCGGAAGCGGTCACCGGCTTTTTCACCAAATACGGCGATGGCGGCACCGATATCAACCCGATTTTCCGGCTGAACAAACGCCAGGGTAAACAGTTGCTCGCCTGGCTGGGCTGCCCGGAACATCTGTATAAAAAAGCCCCGACGGCTGATCTGGAAGACGATCGTCCGTCGCTGCCTGATGAAGCTGCACTGGGGGTGACCTACGAAAATATTGATGACTACCTGGAAGGGAAAACGTTGGATGCCGCCACGGCGCATATTATCGAAGGCTGGTATCTGAAAACTGAGCACAAGCGTCGCCCGCCGATCACGGTATTCGACGACTTCTGGAAAAAACAATAATTCTTCAGGGCGGCGCAGGCCGCCTCTTTTTTAACCGGACCGCGCCTGCTATACTGGATAAGTAAACAGTATCAGGAGTCAGTGGTGGTCAGGCGTCTTTCCGGCCCGCGTCCCGAGTTCGACGCTGCGGCAATCTATGAATATCCCGAACATCTGCGCCCGTCGCTTGAGGCTATGCCCAGGCTGCCCGGCGTCTATATTTTCCACGGTGAAAGCGACGCCATGCCGCTCTATATCGGTAAAAGCGTAAATATCCGCAGCCGTGTCCTTTCCCATTTGCGAACCCCGGATGAAGCAGCCATGCTGCGCCAGTCGCGACGTATTACCTGGATTTGCACTGCCGGAGAGATGGGCGCGTTGTTGCTGGAAGCCCGGCTGATTAAAGAGCAGCAGCCGCTATTCAATAAGCGTCTGCGGCGCAACCGCCAACTCTGCTCGCTGCGGTTGAGCGGCGAGAAGCCGCAGGTGGTGTATGCAAAAGAAGTGGATTTTTCGACCTCCCCGGACCTGTACGGCTTGTTCGCTAACCGCCGGGCGGCGTTGCAGGCGTTACAGTCGATCGCGGACGAAGAGAAGCTCTGTTATGGCCTGCTCGGATTGGAGTCGCTGACACGTGGTCGTCCCTGTTTTCGCGCCGCGCTGCACCGCTGTGCAGGTGCCTGCTGCGGCAGAGAGACACCCCAGGCGCACCAGATGCGTTTCACTGCCGCAATGGCGCGTTTGCAACTGGTGTGCTGGCCGTGGCAAGGCCCTGTCGGACTCAAAGAACAAGGTGAGGCGATGACGCAATATCACATCATCCATAACTGGCTGTGGTTGGGGTCGGTCACTAACCTGAACGATGCCGGGGCGCTGTTGCGTACTCCGGCAGGATTCGATCATGACGGCTACAAAATTCTCTGTAAGCCGCTGATGGGTGGCGAGTATGAGATAACCGAACTGGCCTTAATGACCCGGTAGCCAGGCGATCTCACTGAACAATAACTGCCCTTCAGGTTTGAGCAGACGCAGAGTATGCCGCCCTTCCTGCCAGTACGCTCCCTGATCGGTCGTCAGTAGCTTATCGCCCAGTTGCCATGCGCCACTGAGGACAAAAACCACGCCACCACGCTCGCCAAGGGTCGTAAAGGTGCGATCGGCAATGCGCACTTTCGCACGACAGCGATCGCGGCGGGTGAGGATATTAAAATCCATCGACATCTGGCCGTCTGACAGCTCCGCTTTTACCGGTTGCTCACCGGCAAACGTAAAAGGCTGGTGCCGTTTGAGGGTATGGCAAAAAGCACTGCCGCCATCCAGGGTGACTTCCCCGCCTTCAATTAGCGTGATCACGCGATCAACCCCGGGAAATTGCGAGAATTCGCCGTTACTGGCAAGCGATGCAATACTTGCACGCCAGCTAAAATCCCGCGTTGCCGGTGGAAAGCAACAAATTTCACGGGTTTCGCCCGCACCGTTACGCCAAAGGTTTACCGGCATTTTGCGGATATCAAAGTATTCCATCATCCCTCCTGAATGGCGCAGTATCTCGCCGGTGCCGCTGCTTCTGTGGGCAGCGTGCATACTTGTTATCGTTTAAATTGACATGCCCGGGTTATCGGCAGTTTCAATGATTTGCCTTAGGCCACTGGATAACCAGACATGTAAAAAAGTATAAATCCCAGATAAGTGACACCGCCAACGAAGGGGAGCCTGATGAGGATACCGCGCCGGTGGCGGCTGGCAAGAGGGAATGTAAGAAAAACCGCCGGCGCTGCCCACCACGCAAAACGTTGGATGGGCAAAACCGGCGGTCTTAAGAGGGGGCTGAATTATTCAGCGGATTCAGGAGGCATTTTACCTTCCGGTGCCGGGCGTTCTGTCAGACGCTTCTCAAAATTCGCATTGAACTGCTTTTTCTGCTCCGGGGTCAGAATATTGTAAATCTTGTTCTGCGTTTCCATATGCGCCAGCATACGTGCTTTATGCTGTTCTTCCATTTTGGCGATTTGCGCTTCCGCTTTCGCTTTATCGAAGCTGTCGCTGGCAATAATCTCATGCATTGCACGCATCTCTTCCACCGGCGGACGTTTCATTGCGTCACGCTGGCTTTTCATAATGTCGCGGATCTGCTGTTTCTGTGCATCGGTCAAATTCAGATCGCTGAACATCATTTCGTGCGGCCCCTTCATTCCCTTGTGATGCATCATCGGTCTGCCGTCTGCAGGCGCTGTCGTGGTGTCAGCAGCGTATGCCAGGTTAGCGGCACCGAAAGCCAGGGTAGAGGCAACAAACAGGGCGGTTAATTTACGCATAATTTTATTCCTTACTTCGGTTTTACTTACGGCGGTTGCCGTGTTGACGCTAATCACTTTACCGTGTTTATCGTCAATTAATCAGAGGGACGGTAAAACAATGAAAGTGTAAAGACCGTTTTTACGTCAAATAAGGAGGAAATAAGGATAAACCGTGGAGAGTTGATAATTAAATATTCAACATGATGATTTAAAAGAAATTATGAAAATTATAAATCAGCCTCACTTATAAATAAAGTCGTCAATCAGGATAAATCTGTAATTCATTCATAATAGCGTTAAAAATAAGCCCCGCAATGGCAGGGCTGAATAATTACTCTATTTTTTCCAGCATTAATCCTGCCCGTAAACCAATAGCCACATTCGGATTGGGAAACAGGACATACTCCTGTTGATGCTGCACCACATAACGTTCCCCGCGATCTTCCGCCAGCAAGGTGCCGGCCTCAAAAGGGGTAAAGTTCAGCGTTTCCGGCGACATATACAGTTTGAATGCTTCACTGTGGCGGGTCAGTTGCTGTACCACCCGGTAGCGCAACGGTGGGCTTTCAGTATCCGGCGCGGGCTCCCCGGCTAATAAGGCCGCCAGCGCCCAGGCTGTTCGTTGGAACTGGCTTAAGTCATTCTCCCCAAACGGCAGCGCCTTACCCAGCTCAAGCGTGCAAGCCAGCGCGTCAAATGTCTCGCAACTGTAATGGGTAAAGGTCCCCCCAGGCGACTGATGAAACACCAGCGCCTCCATGCCCGCGCCGCCGAGCCACTCAAGAAAGAGTTCATCCCAGGGTTCCGTTCTCACCGGAAGCACCCCAAAACGTATATGGTGCGAACCGCGAATGGCGGTATGTAAATCCAGATGCCAGCGCACCCCGTCGCCGTCGGCGAAGAAGTGCGTCAGCGCCCGCTCAAGCTGCGCTGCGCGCATCGTTTCATCACTGGGAGGAATGGATTGCCAGCGTCCGCCAAACAGGCGGTTAAGATCATTTTTCAGGTAGCGTTTACCCTGTGCCAGCGCCTGCGGATTACCAAGCACCACCAGCAACCGCCAGGTCAGCGACTGCGTACCGGCAAACAGGTTCTTTAGCAAAATATCCAGCATCTCCACCGGCGCAGTTTCATTGCCGTGAATAGCGCACGAGATCACCAGCGAGCGCCCGCAAGGCTGCGGTGGCACCAGTTCCAGGATCCCTTGCTCATGCCACAGCCAGTGAATACCGCCTGACTCCCCTGACATTTTGCGTGGGATGTCGCCCGATAAGGTTGCGGCAAGAAAGTTATCCATACGGCCTCCTGTTAACGCTGGAATGGATAAACGGACCCCAAATGCAACAACTGCGTCAGCCGATCCAGCGCTTCGCGCCCTTCACGCAATAGCTGCGGATCCGCTAAATCAGCCTGAGTCAGACGATCGCGATAATAGCGATCGACCCAATTATTGAGAGTAGTAAACAGCGTGTCATTCATCATTACCGCCGGGTTAACCGCCCGCTGCTCAGCGTCGGTCAGCACCACGCGCAGGCGTAAACACGCCGGCCCTCCACCGTTAGCCATACTTTCCCGCAGATCGAAGACCTGCAACTCGCTCACCGGGTTATCCTGCGCCAGCAGTGCATTCAGATAACGCCAAACGCCCGCGTGTGTCTGCGACTCCTGTGGCAATACCAGCATCATGCTACCATCGTCACGACTCAGTAGCTGACTGTTAAACAGATACGTTGCTACCGCATCCGCCACCGACACCTCGCTGTCTGGTACCTGAATGGCCATGAATCCCGGCACCCGCGCCTGCAATTCCGCCAGCAAACGCGGCTGGTCGACAAACGCGTGTTCGTGGCAGAACAGAACCTGTCGGTTCGATACCGCAATCACATCGTTATGAAACACCCCCTCATCGATGACGTCCGGGTTTTGCCGGGCGAACAGCACCTGCTGTGGCCTGACCTGATTGAGACGTGCGATTGCCTGGCTGGCTTCCCGTGTCTGGCGTGCCGGATAGCGTGCAGGCGCCGTGTGCGCACTCTCTTCCCGACCATAGACAAAGAGCTGCACGCCCGGCTCGCCATAATCACCACCAAAACGGTTATGGTTTGCCGCGCCTTCGTCACCGAACATCGCCACCTGTGGCAACGCCGGATGCACAGCAAAATGCGTATCATCACGAAAGATTGCCCGTAGCAAGGCTTCGGTCGTGGGCGCTTCGATGGAACGGTGGAATTTATTGTTCAGACTGGCGACCGTCAGATGCACTTTCCCATCAAGAGAATCCGCGGACGGGCAAATCGTTGCCGCATTCGCCACCCACATCGCGGATGCGGAGCTGGCGGCGGACAACAGATGCGGCGCCTGCCGGGCCGCTTTCGCCAGCACCTGCTCATCGCTGCCGCTAAAGCCCAACTGGCGCAACACCGGCAGGCAAGGACGCTCATGCGGTGGGATCACCCCCTGCTGAAAGCCCGCATCCGCCAGCGCTTTCATTTTCAACAACCCCTGTTTTGCCGCCAGCCGCGGGTTTGATTGCTGAAAACGGTGTTTGGTCGAGGCTTCGTTGCCAAACGACAGCCCCGCATAGTGGTGCGTTAAACCGACCAGACCGTCAAAATTCACCTCACGCGCTTTCATGGCTGCTCCTCGCGGGAAAAATCCAGACCGGGACTGAGCGTCTGCGGCAGCGTTAAATCCGCCGTTTCAAGGCTTGCCATCGGCCAGGCGCAGTAATCTGCGGCGTACCAGGCGCTGGCACGGTGATTACCGGATGCGCCAACGCCGCCAAATGGCGCGGTACTGGCTGCGCCCGTCAGCGGTTTATTCCAGTTAACGATCCCGGCGCGCGCTTCCAGCAAAAGCTGGTCGAATTTTTCCCGGTCGGGGGAGATCAACCCACAGGCCAGGCCATAGCGGGTGTCGTTCGCCAGCGCAATCGCGTCCGGATAGGCATCGTAGCGCCACACACACAACAACGGACCAAAGACCTCCTCATCCGGTACCTGCTCCACACCGGTCATATCAATAATCCCCGGCGTCAGCAGAGAGGTGTCTTCAACAAGTATGCGCGGCGCAAGTAAGGTTTTCCCTCCGCGTGCTTCATGCGCTTGCCAGGCCTGATAAACATGCTGCGCCGCCTGTTGCGAAATCAGTCCACCCAGAAACGGTTGTGGTTCCGCGTTCCAGGCTTGCGGGATCAGGCGCGCACTCACTGCGACCAGACGTTCAAGGAAAGCATCCCCCGCCGCCGACCGCTTAACCAACAGCCGACGGGCACAGGTACAGCGCTGCCCGGCGGTGATAAAGGCCGACTGGATCGCCAGGTGCACGGCCGCATCGATATCGTCGGGATCTTCCACAATCAGCGGGTTATTGCCGCCCATCTCCAGCGCGAGGATCTTCTCCGGTTGCCCGGCAAGCTGGCGGTGCAACTGGTAACCGGTATGCGCACTGCCGGTAAACAGCAAACCGTCCAGCCCCGGTAAGGCGCTCAGCGCTTGTCCGGTTTCACGCCCCCCCTGTAGCAGGTTGAGTACCCCGGCGGGTAACCCCGCTTGTTCCCATAATTTCACCACCGCCTCGCCGCTCCATGGCGTCAGCTCACTGGGTTTAAACAGCAGCGTGTTCCCCGCCAGCAAAGCCGGAATAATATGGCCATTCGGCAAATGCCCCGGAAAGTTATAGGGGCCAAATACCGCCAGTACGCCGTGCGGGCGGTGACGAAGCGTGGCCGCGCCATCGGCCATTTCTGTATGCTGTTCTCCGGTGCGAGTGTGGTAAGCCTTCACCGAAATCGCGGCTTTATTGATCATCGCGGTGACTTCCGTTAATGCTTCCCAGCGCGGTTTCCCCGTTTCACGGGCGATGATCTCCGCCAGCGCCTGTTTGTTGGTCTCCAACAGCGAGGCAAATGTTTCCACTATCGCTTGCCGCGCGCTGAAGGGCTGCCGTGCCCACTGTGGAAATGCCGCTCGCGCTGCCTGATACGCTTGTTCAACCTGCGCGGCATCGGCATCAAAACCGTGCCACAGTGCTTCGTGACTCACCGGATTGGTCTTCACGCGGCGCTCGCCTTGACCGGTTACCCAGTCGCCATTAATCCAGTTACTCATTTTGTTTTCTCCTCGGCGCAAAGGCGGACCAGTCGTACGGTATCACCCGGCTGGCATTTCAACGCGTCCAGCTCTGCGGGTGTGAGCAACAACCGCTCTGTGGCGGGGTCAGCGTTAATAAGCATGGCGCGGAATTGCTGGTATTGCTCATTGGCAACAATGCAGGCAGGCCATTCGCCTGGCGCCCGTTGCCCCTCGCCGGTTTCCACCAGCCGGCTTTTGCGGATTGCCCGCACGCGGTCGATATCGCACTCAAGCGTAGGCCCACCGTCGAAAATGTCGACGTAATTGCGGTAGCGGAAACCCTCTTTCTCCAACACGGCCCGGGCAGGCGCGGTTTGCGGATGCACCTCGCCAATCACCGCCTGCGCTTCGTCGCTGAGAAAATGGGTATAGATGGGATGCTTGGGCATCAGCTCAGCGATAAACGCCTTTTGCCCGGTGCCGCACAGATAATCCGCCCGACTGAATGCCATTGAAAAAAAGCGTTTGCCCAGGCTTTCCCAGAACGGAGAGTAGCCATGTTCGTCAATCACCCCACGCATTTCGGCCACCACTTTTTCATTAAAGCAGTCGCGAAACGCCGCCATAAACAGAAAGCGGGACTTCGACAGCAAATAGCCATTCCCCTCTTTACGCCAAGCGGGATCGAGAAATAGCGTGCAGAGTTCACTGCTGCCGGTGTGGTCATTACTGAGAAACAGCGTAGGCAGCGCGTTATAGACGTTCAGCTCTTTCGACGCATGTACCTGCGTACCCACCCGGTAGTTATACCAGGGATCGTTGAGGCCAACGGCGACTTCGATGGCGCAAATCCCCGCTACGTCTCCGCTTTGCGTATCTTCCAGCACAAACACATAACCCTGCTCGCTTTTTGGCAACTCGCCGGCCCAGGTCTGACGAGAGCGCTCAATGCGCGCGGACAAGGTGGCTTCATCCATCGGTAATGAGGTTAATCCGCCACCGGTTTTCCCGGCGAGGGACATTAACGCAGGTAAATCGCCGCTGGCGACAGGACGGATCACCATCATGATGAGGACCCCGCAATGAATTTTTCGCAGGCGCGGGCAAAACGTGCAAGCCCGGTGCGGATCTCTTCTTCGCTGATATTCAACGCAGGCGCAAAACGCACCACATTCGCCCCGGCAATCAGCACCATTGCCCCTTCGGTTGCTGCCAGTTGCGCAATCTGTTTCGCACTACCGGTATGCTCTGTAGCCAGCTGACAGCCGATCAACAATCCCAACCCACGGATCTCACTAAACAGGTGATAGCGGTTATTCAATGCGGTCAGTTGTTCCGTCAGCCACTGATGGCGCTGCTTAACCCCATCAAGGGTTTCACGGGTATTGACGATATCCAGTACCGCGCCCGCCACAGCCCCTGCCAGGGGGTTACCCCCATAAGTCGTGCCATGCGTGCCTACATTCATCACGTGGCCAAACGTCTCCGTGGTGAGCATAGCGCCAATCGGGAAACCGCCTCCCAGCGCCTTGGCCGTGGTGAGGACATCCGGCGTGACGCCATAGTGCATATAGGCGTACAGCTCGCCGGTACGGCCAACGCCGGTTTGTACTTCGTCAAAGATCAACAGGGCATGATGACGGTCACACAGTTCACGCAGCCCCTGTAAAAACGCCGTCGTGGCCGGTAAGACACCGCCCTCGCCCTGTATCGGCTCCACAATCACGGCGCAGGTATCGTCATTGATCAGTTCGCGGGCGGAAGCTAAATCGTTGTAGACCGCATGACGGATCTCCGGTGGCAGCGGCGCAAAATCCTGCGAATAGGCAGGCTGCCCCCCGGCACTAACGGTAAACAGCGTGCGACCATGGAACGCGTTTTTGAAGGCCACAATACCGCTCTTCTGAGGACCTGCGGTGTCGTGCGCATATTTTCGTGCCAGCTTCAGCGCCGCTTCATTGGCTTCTGCGCCGGAGTTACAAAAGAAGGCACGATCGGCAAACGTCGCATCGAGCAACCGCTTCGCCAATTTCAGCACCGGCTCATTGGTGTAGCCGTTGCCCGTATGCCAGAATTTCGCCGCTTGCTCGCTCAGCGCCTTGCAAAGCATCGGGTGCGCATGGCCCAGTGCATTGACCGCAATGCCGCCAGCGAAGTCGATATACTCTTTCCCCTGCTGATCCCATAAGCGTGAACCTTCTCCACGGACCGGGATAAAAGGCGCTGGCGCGTAGACGGGCAACATCCATTGATCAAAATTTTCACGCGTAATAGATATAGGCATAGCGACCTCATCCGGTAAATGAATAGTTGATTAAATGTTAATAAATATGAACTCTTTCGCTGTAAATGTAGATTGCACAGTTCGTGCCAGCTAGCTCTAAAAGTGCATAAACGGAGTTCAACGACACTATTTCAATGACTTACAGCCTGTCGATATTCATTTTATTTGCATAAAAAGTGAATAAATTGCCAGCAGGTCGTGATGGCAGGCGGGATAAGGCGAGAGTTTATGCAATAAGAATAATTAATACTGGAACTGTGATCATCAGCGAAATTAATTTTCATCGACTGCCCTGTTTTAGCGCAACCTGCCCATAAACAGGGCGTCTGGCGTGTTTTTTGTACAAAGACGTGGATGAATCAGGGAGTGTGCCAATAAGTGGCAGTTGCGAAACATAAACTCTGCTAACATCTTTGCATCTTTCACTCTGCTAAGTGGCTGCGACTATGAAATTCGTCTCTTTTAATATCAATGGCCTGCGCGCCCGACCTCACCAACTTGAAGCGCTTGTGGAACAGCATCAACCGGATGTTATCGGACTGCAGGAAACAAAAGTGCACGACGATATGTTTCCTCTCGAAGAGGTGGCGCGCCTTGGATACAACGTTTTTTACCACGGGCAGAAAGGCCACTATGGGGTCGCACTCCTGACCAAGGAGACCCCGGTTTCTGTACGTCGTGGTTTTCCGAACGACGGTGAAGAAGCCCAACGTCGCATTATTATGGCGGAGCTACCCTCGCCACTCGGCAATATCACCGTGATCAACGGCTACTTCCCGCAGGGCGAAAGCCGCGACCATCCACTGAAATTTCCGGCAAAAGAGAAGTTTTACCAGGATCTGCAACAGTTCCTTGAAACCGAGCTGAAAAAAGAGAACCCGGTTTTAATCATGGGCGACATGAACATCAGTCCGACAGATCTGGACATTGGCATTGGTGAAGAGAACCGTAAACGCTGGCTGCGCACCGGAAAATGCTCATTCCTGCCGGAAGAGCGTGAATGGATGGATCGCCTGAAAGGCTGGGGACTGGTGGACACCTTCCGTGAAGCTCACCCGGACACGCAGGATCGCTTCTCGTGGTTTGATTACCGCTCCAAAGGCTTTGATGACAACCGCGGCTTACGCATCGATTTGCTGCTGGCAAGCCAGCCGCTGGCGGAACGTTGCATCGAAACCGGAATCGACTACGACATCCGCAGCATGGAAAAACCCTCTGACCATGCACCGGTGTGGGCCAAATTTAAGGTCTGATCCGAATGTCACCACCGCGCCCACTCTCCCTGTGGGTCACGACACAGTGGCTGGATGATGTTCTCCGCCAGCGCCAGACGCCCGCCAGCCTCGTCGGAGAATGGCGGTTGCTGGAAGTGGGCTGTGACCACGGAGCGGCATATCGCACCGGGCATATTGCCGGTGCAGGCTATATCGACACCCATGAAGTGGAAAGTCTGCCGTTGTGGAACGTGGTGCCGCCAGTTACCTTGCGGGCGGTGTTAGCACGACACGGACTGCGTTTTGATACGCAGGTGATTCTGTATGGCCGTCAGAATTACGCGGCGGAGCGACTGGCGCATATTTTATTGTATGCCGGGGTACAAAACGTGCGCCTGCTGGATGGCGGCTGGCAATGCTGGCAACAGGCCGGGTTGGCGCAGATGGCGGGGCCATCTCCAAAGGTGATGCCACAGGATTTTGGTGCGCCTCTTCCCGCGCAACCACAGTTGCTGCGTAATCTGGCGCAAACCCTCGCGTTGCGCCAACATGGCGAGATCGTGCTGGTGAGCGTGCGCAGTTGGGCAGAGTTCAGCGGTGCGGTAAGCGGCTATGACTATATCGCCACTGCGGGTGATATTCCGGGCGCTCGCTGGGGACATGCAGAAGGTACAAGCCAGTATATCTGCGCCTATCACAACCCGGATGGCACCCTGCGCTCAGCGCAGGAGATCGCCGCATTGTGGGCAAAAGAGGCGATCTCCTCAGCACAGAGCGTGGTGTTTTATTGCGGCACCGGCTGGCGCGCCTCGCTTGCGTTTCTGGTTGCATGGTCACTTGGGTGGCAGGATATCGCCGTGTATGACGGTGGTTGGTTTGAGTGGAGTCAGCAGTATTACCGGGAATAATCTGGCAATGACAACAGTAAAAGCGCTTGATGTCGTGGCGGCGATCATTGAGCGCGATGGCAAAATCTTGCTTGCACAACGCCCCGCGCATGCGGATCAGGCCGGGTTATGGGAATTTGCCGGTGGGAAAGTGGAACCCGGCGAAAGCCAGCCGCAGGCGCTTGTGCGCGAACTGCGTGAAGAGCTGGGTATTGAGGCAGAACCGGCGAGCTATGTCGCCAGCCACCAGCGGGAAGTCTCCGGACGCCTTATCACGCTGCACGCCTGGCATGTGGTGACTTTCAGCGGTGAACCTGTGCGGCATTACCACCGTGCGTTGATATGGTGTACGCCCGCCGAAGCCCTGCAACACGAACTGGCTCCGGCGGACCTCCCTTTACTGGACGCCTTTATGGCTTCACGCGCCGCCAGACCAGCGGATTAGTGGAGAGGGCTTTCTCATCACGCTGGCATTGCAGCAGCACGCCTTCCGTCTTGATCACCGCCCCTTCCGTATAGTTTTGATTGCCATACACGCAACACTGAAGACAAGGCTGCGTTGTTTGCGTCTGCCCGCCGGAACTGAATACTTCCGGGGGGATATTCACTTCAACGCCGGGCGACGGTAAGCGCTCAGCCAGCACACTACCGGATGCGGCAACCAGTACCACCGCAGCGATCCACCTGAAACGGGTCATAACCTGTCCTTTCTGATTAACTCCACGTAGTTACTATAACGGATCTATTTCGCAGGACTTTAATTTCCTCAGCCATCGCTTTTAGTTATGACATGAAGGCGGTTATTAATTTGCCTGGTGAGCGAATTTTTCCCTTGCGACCCTCCGCATTGCGGATGTTATAGTCCAAAAGCGCCGCTTTTTTGCGCACAACAACACAAAATCCCCACCTATACGATAAGAGAAATTTATATCTATGGATCAGACCCACTCTCTTGAATCATTTCTCACTTATGTTCAACAACGCGATCCACACCAGCCCGAGTTCTCCCAGGCCGTTCGTGAAGTTATGACAACCCTCTGGCCCTTCCTTGACGCAAACCCTCGCTACCGCCAGTTTTCGCTGCTGGAACGGCTGGTGGAGCCGGAGCGAATTATTCAGTTCCGTGTGGCCTGGGTTGATGACCGCAATCAGGTGCAGGTTAACCGCGCCTGGCGGGTACAGTTCAGCTCCGCTATCGGCCCGTACAAAGGCGGAATGCGTTTTCACCCTTCGGTGAACTTATCCATCCTCAAGTTCCTCGGCTTTGAGCAAACGTTCAAAAACGCCCTCACCACCCTGCCGATGGGCGGCGGTAAAGGTGGCAGCGATTTCGATCCTAAAGGCAAAAGTGAGGGTGAAGTGATGCGTTTCTGCCAGGCGCTGATCAGCGAACTCTATCGCCATCTGGGCGCGGATACCGACGTTCCCGCCGGGGATATCGGCGTCGGCGCACGTGAAGTCGGCTTTATGGCCGGGATGATGAAAAAACTCGCCAACAATACCGCCTGCGTTTTTACCGGCAAAGGACTCTCGTTTGGCGGTAGCCTGATCCGTCCGGAAGCCACGGGTTATGGACTGGTGTACTTTACCGAAGCCATGCTCAAGCGCCACGGCCTGGGTTTTGAAGGGCTGCGCGTTGCCGTCTCCGGTTCCGGTAACGTGGCGCAATACGCCATTGAAAAAGCGATGGCGTTTGGCGCACGGGTGATCACTGCCTCCGACTCTGCGGGTACGGTGGTGGATGAAGCGGGCTTTACTGCGGAAAAACTGGCACGGCTGTGTGAAATCAAAGCCAGTCGCGATGGACGCATTGCGGATTACGCCCGTGAATTCGGTCTGCCCTATCTGGCCGGCCAACAACCCTGGTCCGTGCCGGTGGATATCGCCCTGCCGTGTGCAACGCAAAATGAGTTGGGTACCGATGCCGCGCGCATGCTTATCGCCAACGGTGTAAAAGCAGTCGCGGAAGGGGCAAACATGCCAACCACCATCGAAGCCACAGAGCTGTTCCTGGATGCGGGCGCGCTGTTTGCACCGGGCAAAGCCGCCAATGCAGGGGGCGTCGCCACTTCAGGTCTCGAAATGGCGCAAAATGCCGCCCGTCAGGGCTGGAAGGCCGAAAAAGTGGATGCCCGCTTGCACCATATCATGCTTGATATTCACCAGGCCTGCGTGGAGTACGGCGGAGAGGGTAAACAGACTCACTATGTGCGCGGCGCCAACATTGCGGGCTTTGTCAAAGTCGCCGATGCGATGATGGCGCAGGGCGTGATTTAAACCCGCCACCGCAGGCCGGATGGCGGCATCAATGCCTTATCCGGTCTGTGGTGTTATGACACCGCCGCGTCTGCCGGAGGCAGCTGTTTCTTCCCCCGGGTTTTAGCAAAGGTTTTCTTTTTCTTCTCTGCACCTGGCGCTACCAGCCCACGAAACTGACGCACTGGCGTGTTGCGCGCCTGGTGAATCAACTCATGTAATGTGCCGACCAGTGGTTGCATAAAGTCCTGATAGCGGCACTCTTTTTCACTGATTTGCGTCAGCACCGACTCCCAGTGTGCGGTCATGTCCGGACGCGCCGCCATTTCCGGCAAGGAGTGTATCAGCGCCCGACCGGGATCGGTCGAATGAATATAGCGCCCCTTCTTCACCAGAAACCCGCGTTTAAACAACAGCTCAATGATCCCGGCGCGGGTCGCTTCCGTACCCAAACCATCGGTAGCACGCAGGATCTTTTTCAGGTCCTTATCCTGCACAAAACGCGCGATACCGGTCATCGCGGAAAGCAGCGTGGCATCGGTAAAATGGCGCGGCGGCTGAGTCTGGCGCTCCACCACTTCGCCCTTTTCACACAGCAGCTCATCGCCTTTTGCGACCACCGGCAGCGGTGTGCCGTCGTTCTCTTCATCACGCTCTTTTGCGCCTAACAACGTGCGCCAGCCCGCTTCCGCGAGGAACCGCGCTTTGGCGATAAACTTACCGTTGGCGATATCGAGATCGATCTGGCATTTGCGGAATACCGCATCCGGGCAGAATTGCATCAGATACTGGCGGGCCACCAAATTGTAGATATTGGCTTCGTTGTCGGTGAGATTCACCTTTGAGGCGCGCGCGGTAGGAATAATGGCATGGTGCGCATCGACTTTTTTATCGTCCCAGCAGCGGTTGCGGGTATCCGGGTTCACCACCGGTTGCGGCAGTAGATCCGGCGCGTGCGCGCCAATGGCGTTCATCACCGCATGCCGCCCGGCATAGTGCTCTTCCGGCAGATAACGGCAGTCCGAACGCGGATAGGTAATAAGCTTATGGGTTTCGTACAACTTCTGGCAGATATCCAGCACGGTCTGCGCACTGAGCCCGTAACGCTTTGCGGCTTCAATTTGCAGTGCCGAAAGGGAGAACGGCAACGGTGCCAGTTCTGATTCCCGTTTATCGTTATAAGCTGTAACAAAGGCGGGCTGACCGTTGATGCGGTTGACCACATGCTCCGCCAGCGGGCGATGCAACAAGCGCCCCTCTTCATCCTGGTAAGGTTCGCAGGCCTCACTCGGCTGCCAGAGCGCGGTAAAACGCTCTCCGGCGGGCGTAACGATATGCGCTTTGACTTCGAAGAAATCTTTCGCCACGAAGTTTTCAATCTCTTCGTCGCGACGCACCACCAGCCCCAGCACTGGCGTCTGCACGCGCCCCACCGACAGCACGCCCTGATACCCCGCATTACGGCCGAGCAAGGTATAAGCGCGGGTCATATTAATGCCGTACAGCCAGTCCGCACGCGCACGCGCAAGCGCCGAGACGCACAGCGGAATAAATTCGCTGTTCGCCCGCAAACGCTCGATCGCACGTTCCACCGCCTGTGGGTTCAGATCGTTAATCAGGCAACGCTGCACCTGCTGGCGTTTTTCCGGGGCCAGTTGCAGATAATCAATCACTTCATCAACCAGCAATTGCCCTTCACGATCCGGGTCACCTGCGTGCACCACCTGCTCCGCGTCGGCCAGCAGCCGTTTGATAACGTTGATTTGTTTCAACACTGACGGGCGTGGCTGCAACTGCCACTTTTCCGGCACGATCGGTAAATCCGCCAGATTCCAGCGCGCATAGCGACTGTCGTAGGCATCGGGCTGCGCCTGTTCCAGCAGATGACCAATACACCAGGTCACTACCTGTCCATTACCGCACTCAATATAGCCGTCACCTTTGCGATGCGGCTTTGGCAGCACATCAGCGATGGCGCGGGCCAGACTGGGCTTTTCGGCAATAAATAACCGCATCGAATTAACGGATCTCAATCATCGGACGACCACCGCGCGCGCCGACAAGCTCACCAATGGCGCTCAGCTCAATACCATATTCTGCCGCCGTCGCTTTGACCTCGGCTTCGGCATCCGGCAACACGGCGAGCAGCAAACCGCCGGAGGTTTGCGGATCGCACAGCAAATCACGCACATCCGCAGACATCTCCCCCATCAGGTGCCCGTAACTGGCAAAGTTACGCTGGGTGCCGCCTGGCACCGCACCTTGTGCGATATACGCTTCCACGCCCGGCAATTTCGGTACGTCCTGATACCAGACCTGCGCCTGTACGCCCGCGCCCTGGCACATTTCGCTCAGGTGACCCAGCAGGCCAAAACCGGTGACATCAGTCATCGCTTTCACCCCTTCAATACCGGCAAAGGCCGCCCCGGCGACGTTCATCCGGCACATTACTTCTGTCGCCAGTCCTTTATGTTCCTCTTTCAGCAGGGATTTTTTCTCGGCGGTGGTCAACACGCCAATACCCAGCGGTTTGGTGAGGAAAAGTTTGCAGCCTGCCTGCGCGGTGCTGTTTTTCTTCACCCGCTCCGTCGGCACCACGCCGGTCACCGCGAGGCCAAAAATCGGTTCCGGTGCATCAATGGAGTGACCGCCCGCCAGCGCAATCCCCGCCTGCTGGCAGGCAAAACGCCCACCGTCGATCACTTCACGGGCGATCTCCGGTGCCAGTTTACTGATTGGCCAGCCAAGAATCGCAATCGCCATGATCGGTTTACCGCCCATGGCGAAGATATCGCTGATGGCGTTCGTCGCTGCAATGCGACCGAAATCGAAGGGGTTATCGACAATAGGCATGAAAAAATCGGTGGTGCTGATAATGCAGGTGCCGTTACCCAGATCGTACACCGCCGCATCATCGCGTGTTTCGTTGCCGACAAGCAGGTTCGGGTCGAGAAACTTCGCCTGTTCGCTGTGCAGAATGGTATCCAGCACTTTGGGGGAAATTTTACAACCGCAACCGGCTCCGTGGCTGTATTGCGTTAAACGAATTGCTTGCTCGCTCATGGACATCTCCTGTCATTGCAATCCCGCTATGGTAGCGCCCAAACGGTAAGCTGATAAGTCTGGCAATCTGAATTCGCGCGCTATTGCTCATTAAGCGAACGAAAGCCACCCTTGTCACATCTGTTTTTCCGTCGCGTCTGCCGCCAGCGTGAATTCATCGGCCATTTTGCGAGCGACGCCAAGTTTATTTTTTACGAATTGTGACAGAAAGATGACAGAGCCTGAAAGGGCGACGGACGTTATCCAACACCAAGGAACCATGGCGAATGAAAAAAAATATTCTCGCATTTTGTCTTGCCAGCCTGCTTTCTACCAGCGCACTGGCGCTGGTGCCTGCGGGCAACGACGCCACCACCAAACCCGATCTTTACTACCTGAAAAACGCCCAGGCTATCGACAGCCTTGCCCTGCTGCCACCGCCGCCGGAAGTGGGCAGCATTGCTTTCCTGAACGATCAGGCCATGTATGAACAGGGCCGTTTGATACGTAACACCGAACGAGGTAAACAGGCTGCCGAAGACGCCAACCTGAGCGCAGGCGGCGTGGCGAACGCCTTCTCTGCCGCGTTTGGCTCGCCAATTACCGAAAAAGAAGCACCGCAGTTGCATAAGCTGCTGACCAACATGATTGAAGATGCTGGCGATCTGGCCACCCGCGGCGCCAAACAGAAGTACATGCGCATTCGCCCGTTTGCCTTCTACGGCGTACCGACCTGCAACACCAAAGAGCAGGATACGCTGGCGAAAAACGGTTCCTATCCTTCCGGTCACACGTCGATCGGCTGGGCAACCGCGCTGGTGCTCGCCGAGATCAATCCGCAAAGGCAGGATCAAATCCTGAAACGTGGTTACGATCTCGGGCAAAGTCGGGTGATTTGTGGCTACCACTGGCAGAGTGATGTGGATGCTGCGCGTATCGTTGGCTCAGCGGTCGTGGCGACGCTGCACACCAACCCGGCCTTCCAGCAGCAGTTGCAGAAAGCGAAAGACGAATTTGCCGCTCAACGCAAATAAGCCTTCAGAATGGCCCGGCGGCGTAACGCTGACCGGGCCAGCAAACCCTGTTTTTGGTTCAGAAATGCGTCACAAATGGCGCGGTATCCGGCACGCTGACCGTGGTTGAGGCTTTTAACTGCGGGGTGCCAAGATAAAGGAAACCAACAATTTTATCCTGTTCGCGACAGCCGAACGCTTCGCGCACCACCAGGCTGTCGGTCAACGGGCCGGTACGCCAGATCCCATTAAATCCCTGCGCCAGCGCAGCCATTTGCATCGCCATCACAGCGCAACCCGCCGAGAGCAGTTGCTCCCACTGCGGGACTTTGTGATGTTCCTGGCATTTTGCCACCACGGCAATAATCAGCGGCGCGCGAAACGGCGAGGTGCGCGCTTTTTCAATGCCCTTTTCATCCTGACCGGCTGCAATCGCCCCTTTCTCCAGCGTCTGGCTGAAGCGCTCGCGCCCTTCGCCCTCAATGACAAAGAAATGCCACGGTTGCAACGTGCCGTGATCCGGCGCACGCATACCTGCGCGCAAAATGTTATCCAGTTGTTCACCCTCCGGGGCCGGTTCCACCAACCGGGAAGCACTGCGACGGTTGACGAGAAGTTCTAGTGCATCCATTAGTTAAACTCCTGTATTGAAATTTGTTCATAAAATTAACACGCGCGTAGAATTTGTTACAGCGCCGGAGGCGATTCCTGCTGACAAGTTGCAGCAGGGTAATTAGGATAACCACACTTTGCCGCTCAGGGCAGCGGTGGGCGTTAACTACCAGGGAGAATACATGCGAACCCTTTGGCGTTTTATTGCCGGTTTTTTTAAATGGGCCTGGCGATTGCTGAGCTTTATCCGCAATCTGGTGCTGAACCTGTTCTTTATCCTGTTGGTGCTGGTCGGTGTGGGCATCTGGATGCAACTCAGCGCCGGCAAAGCCGAGCACAGCAGCCGTGGGGCCTTGCTGCTGGACATTTCCGGCGTGGTCGTCGATAAACCCAGCACCAGCAGCCGGTTGGGTGCGCTTGGTCGTCAGTTCTTTGGCGCCAGCTCCGATCGCCTGCAAGAGAACTCCTTGTTCGATATCGTCGAAACCATTCGCCAGGCTCAGGCCGATCGCAATATCACCGGTATTGTAATGGACCTGAAGAACTTTGCCGGGGCCGACCAGCCATCCATGCAATATATCGGCAAAGCGCTGCGTGCATTCCGCGACAGCGGTAAACCGGTCTATGCCGTGGCGGATAACTACAGCCAGGGTCAGTATTACCTTGCCAGTTTTGCCAATAAAATCTGGCTCTCACCGCAGGGCGTGGTCGATTTGCACGGTTTCGCCACGAACGGCCTGTATTACAAGTCACTGCTGGATAAGCTCAAAGTCACCACCCATGTGTTCCGCGTCGGCACGTATAAATCCGCCGTTGAACCGTTTATTCGTGACGATATGTCGCCAGCTGCGCGTGACGCAGATAGCCGCTGGATTAACGAGCTGTGGCAAAACTATCTCAATACCGTAGCCGCTAACCGTCAGATCACTGCACAGCAGGTGTTCCCGGGTGCGCAAGCGATGCTGGATGGTCTGCGTAAAGTCGATGGCGACACCGCAAAATATGCGCTGGATAATAAGCTGGTGGACGAGTTGGGTTCCGCCGCCGATGCGGAAAAAGCGCTGGTGAAACAGTTCGGCTGGAGCAGTGAAGATAAGAACTTCCGTGCCGTCAGCTTCTATGATTACCCGCTGAAGACCCCAAGCGATGTGGGCGATACCGTGGCGGTGATTTTTGCCAATGGTGCCATCATGGATGGCGAAGAAACACCGGGGAACGTGGGCGGCGATACTACCGCTTCGCAAATCCGCGATGCGCGTCTGGATCCGAAGGTGAAAGCCATCGTGCTGCGCGTTAACAGTCCGGGCGGCAGCGTCAGCGCCTCTGAAGTTATCCGTTCAGAACTGGCGGCAGCAAAAGCCTCCAGCAAACCGGTGGTGGTGTCGATGGGCGGGATGGCGGCCTCCGGTGGCTACTGGATTTCGACGCCGGCGAGCTACATTCTGGCAAACCCGAGTACATTGACCGGCTCAATTGGTATCTTCGGCGTGATCAATACGCTGGAAAACAGCCTCGACAGCATTGGCGTGCATACCGATGGCGTGGCGACATCGCCGCTGGCAGATATCAGCATGACCAAAGCGTTGCCGACGGAAGTGCAACAGATGATGCAGATCAGCATCGAAAACGGCTACAAACGTTTTATCACGCTGGTCGCCCAGTCACGTAACAGCACGCCGGAACAGATCGATAAGATTGCTCAGGGTCACGTCTGGACCGGCCAGGACGCCAAAGCCAACGGTCTGGTTGACGGGCTGGGCGATTTCGATGACGCGCTGGCAAAAGCCGCTGAACTGGCAAAACTCAAACAGTGGCATGTGGACTATTACGAAGAAGAGCCGAGCTTCTTTGACCGGGTGATGGACAGCATGTCCGGTTCCGTTCGCGCCATGCTACCGCAGGCATTACAGGCTTATCTGCCTGCGCCGCTGGCCAGCGCCGCGCTGGAAGTAAAAAATGAAACCGATAAGCTGGCGGTGTTCAACGATCCGCAAAATCGTTATGCGCTCTGTCTGAACTGCGCCAATATCCGTTAACATATCCCTACGCGTCCCCTCCCTATGGAGGGGATTTTTTTGATGCCGCAAGAACCGATAATTATGCCAAAAAAATCCATTTACGTTGCTTACACTGGCGGGACCATTGGTATGCAACGCTCCGAACACGGCTATGTGCCGGTATCTGGCCACCTGCAACGCCAGCTGGCGCTGATGCCTGAATTCCACCGTCCGGAAATGCCCGACTTTACCATTCACGAATATGATCCGCTGATGGACTCCTCCGATATGACGCCGGAAGACTGGCAACATATCGCTGACGATATCAAAGCGCATTACGACGAGTACGATGGTTTTGTCATTCTGCACGGCACTGACACTATGGCCTACACCGCGTCAGCACTGTCGTTTATGCTGGAAAATCTCGGCAAACCGGTAATTGTGACAGGGTCACAAATACCGCTGGCAGAGCTACGCTCAGACGGCCAAATCAATCTGCTCAACGCGCTGTACGTGGCAGCAAATTTTCCGATCAACGAAGTCTCACTGTTCTTCAATAATCGTCTGTTCCGGGGTAACCGCACTACCAAAGCCCATGCCGACGGTTTTGATGCGTTTGCTTCGCCTAACCTCGCTCCGTTGCTTGAAGCCGGTATCCATATTCGCCGTCTCGGTACGCCACCCGCCCCGCACACCTCTGGTGAACTGGTGGTGCATCCCATTACGCCGCAGCCGATTGGCGTGGTGACCATCTACCCGGGGATTTCCGCCGATGTGGTGCGCAACTTCCTGCGCCAGCCAGTGAAAGCACTAATCCTCCGCTCTTATGGCGTGGGTAACGCGCCACAAAATGGCGAATTCCTCCGCGAACTGCAAGAAGCAAGCGAACGCGGCATCGTGGTGGTGAACCTCACGCAGTGTATGTCCGGCAAGGTGAATATGGGCGGTTACGCCACCGGCAACGCCCTCGCCCATGCGGGCGTGATTGGCGGTGCGGATATGACGGTGGAAGCCACGCTGACTAAACTTCACTATCTGTTAAGCCAGGATTTGGACGCCGACGCGATCCGTACCGCGATGACGCAAAACCTGCGTGGTGAACTGACACCGGACGAGTGAGGAGAGAGCGATGACGCAACGCGCACTGCTGTTGGTGGATATTCAGAATGATTTCTGCGCGGGCGGCGCACTGGCTGTTGCTGAAGGCGACAGCACCGTGGATGTCGCCAACGCCATGATGGCGTGGTGTGGCGCGCGTGGCGACGCCGTGGTCGCCAGCCTCGACTGGCACCCGGCAGATCACGGCAGCTTCGCCAGTCAGCATAGCGTTCCGCCCTTTAGCCAAGGCAAGCTGGATGGGTTAGAGCAAACCTTCTGGCCAGATCACTGCGTGCAGAACAGCGCTGGCGCGGAACTGCATCCGTTGCTCAGGCAACAGGCTATCGATGCAGTGTTTCACAAAGGTGAAAATCCGCTGATTGACAGTTACAGCGCGTTTTTCGATAACGGTCACCGGCAGAAAACCGCGCTGGACGGCTGGTTGCGTCAGCATGGCATCACCGAGCTGATAGTGCTGGGATTAGCTACCGATTACTGCGTCAAATTCACCGTACTCGATGCCCTGCAACTGGGTTACCAGGTCAATGTGATCACGGATGGCTGCCGTGGCGTGAATCTGGATCCGCAGGATAGCCCGCAGGCATTTATGGCAATGGCCGCGGCCGGCGCCACACTCTATACACTGGCGGACTGGCAGGAAACGCAGCGCTGATTGTGCCAGAACACGCGTCAGGCGGAAGTGCGCTTCTGCCTGACTTTTCCTGGCGGGGCACCGTGCGATTATGACTTGAACGTCGCTATCGGTTTTACCGCAATGCCAAAATCTTCTTTCAGTTGCTGCTTGCTCTTCATCACCATCTGCCCGTTGGTATCGATAGTCATGTGTTGCGCATCGGTGTTATTTCGCGCCTGCCACAACATCACCAGTTGCAAGCTGTTCTCTTTTTGCTCCGGCGTCAGCGCGACGCCATCCGGCCATTTGCCTAACTCTACGGCGGTCACCAGACGCTGGTAGATCTCCGGCGTCATACTGTTAACGATTTGATCAACACTCATCCTGTTTAACTCCAATGGAATAATCGCTGAATCGATTTTTCAACCGCGTGTCTGGTCACCATTTTCCTCGTCGGTGAAGCTCAACGACGCGGAGTTGACGCAATAACGCTCACCGGTAGGTTGTGGCCCGTCCGGAAACACATGACCGAGATGGGCGTCACATTTCCCGCAGCGAATTTCCACGCGCTGCATACCATGAGAATAATCGTTGAGATAGCGGATAGCCTCTTCGCTCACCGGTTCGAAAAAGCTCGGCCAACCGCAGCCGGAATCATATTTGGTCTGAGAATGAAACAGCGCGGCATCGCACACCAGACAGTGATACACGCCGTCGCGTTTGTTATGCAGCAGACGCCCGGTAAACGGCGGTTCAGTGCCGTGGTTTTGCGTCACGTAAAACTGCATTTCCGTCAGATCTTTTTTCAGGTCGTTTTCAGAAGAATTATTCGCCATTTGCTCACATCTCACGCTAAAAAATCGACAACTTTTCAGCTCAATTCTAACAAAACATTAACACTCAGGTGTTAACTTTTGTTCTAAACTTAGCAGTTGCGTTAAAGCAGCCGGGGAATTGTGAGTGGCTTCACATTTTTCTCCTGTCTGACCTTTAAAATTCCGGGCGGCGTCCCCATGTGTGGACATGCTCAAAGGAAGAGTGAGGCGAGTCAGTCGAACAAAGGTTATGCGGAGGATTGATTTGTCGCAATGATTGACACGATTCCGCTTGACGCTGCGTAAGGTTTTTGTAATTTTACAGCCAACCTTTTATTCACTAACAAATAGCTGGTGGAATATATGACTATCAAAGTAGGTATCAACGGTTTTGGCCGTATCGGTCGCATTGTTTTCCGTGCTGCTCAGGAACGTTCTGACATCGAAATCGTTGGTATCAACGATCTGTTGGACGCTGAATACATGGCGTACATGCTGAAATATGACTCCACTCACGGCCGTTTCAACGGTACCGTAGAAGTGAAAGACGGCCACCTGGTTGTTAACGGCAAAACCATCCGTGTTACTGCTGAGAAAGACCCGGCTAACCTGAAATGGAACGAAATCGGTGTTGACGTTGTTGCTGAAGCGACCGGTATCTTCCTGACCGACGAAACTGCACGTAAACACATCACCGCTGGTGCGAAAAAAGTTGTTCTGACTGGCCCGTCCAAAGACAACACCCCGATGTTTGTACGCGGTGCTAACTTCGAAACTTACGCTGGCCAGGACATCGTTTCCAACGCATCCTGCACCACCAACTGCCTGGCTCCGCTGGCAAAAGTTATCAACGACAACTTCGGTATCATCGAAGGTCTGATGACCACTGTTCACGCGACCACTGCAACCCAGAAAACCGTTGATGGCCCGTCTCACAAAGACTGGCGCGGCGGCCGCGGCGCAGCACAGAACATCATCCCGTCCTCTACCGGTGCTGCTAAAGCAGTAGGTAAAGTACTGCCGGAACTGAACGGCAAACTGACTGGTATGGCGTTCCGCGTTCCGACTCCGAACGTATCCGTTGTTGACCTGACCGTTCGTCTGGAAAAAGCAGCGTCCTACGAAGAAATCAAGAAAGCCATCAAAGCCGCGTCTGAAGGCCCGATGAAAGGCGTTCTGGGTTACACCGAAGACGACGTTGTTTCTACCGATTTCAACGGCGAAGTGTGCACTTCCGTGTTCGATGCTAAAGCGGGTATCGCACTGAACGACAACTTCGTGAAACTGGTTTCCTGGTACGACAACGAAACTGGCTACTCCAACAAAGTTCTGGACCTGATCGCTCACATCTCCAAATAAGTTGAGATGAGAACATGATCTGAAAGAGCGACTTCGGTCGCTCTTTTTTTGTTTTGAAGACAGAGGATTGCGTTAATGATTAATAAAATTTTTGCACTTCCGGTAGTCGAACAAATTACCCCTGTTCTTTCCCGTCGCAAAATGGACGACCTGGATGTGATCGTTGTTGACCATCCGCAGGTAAAAGGTTCCTTCGCCCTGCAGGGCGCGCATCTGCTCTCCTGGAAGCCACAAGGTGAAGAAGAAGTGTTGTGGCTGAGCGGCAATACCCCGTTTAAAAACGGCGTCGCACTGCGTGGCGGCGTACCCGTATGCTGGCCATGGTTTGGCCCAGCCAAACAGCAAGGGCTGCCTGCGCACGGTTTTGCGCGTAATCTGCCATGGGTGCTGAAGGCCCATAACGAAGACGCCGCGGGCGTGGTACTGACATTTGAACTGCAAAGCAGCGATGCCTCTCGCAAATTCTGGCCGCACGACTTCACGCTGTATGCCCGTTATAAGCTGGGCGCAACCTGCGAAATGGAGCTGGAAGCCCACGGTGAATTTGAAACCACATCGGCCCTGCATACCTATTTCAACGTTGGCGATATCGCAGCGGTGAAAGTCAGCGGGCTGGGCGATCGCTTGATTGATAAAGTGAATGACGCCAAAGAAGATGTGCTGGCCGACGGTGTACAGACGTTCCCGGACCGTACCGATCGCGTCTATCTGAACGCAGAAGCCTGCAGCGTGATTCATGACGATGCGCTGAACCGTAAGATTGAAGTGATCCACAGCCATAATGCCAACGTGGTGGCATGGAACCCTGGCCCGGCGCTGTCCGCCAGCATGGCTGACATGCCAGATGACGGCTACAAGACCTTTGTCTGTGTGGAATCGGTCAATGCGACCGTACCGCAGAAAACCACCGAAGAGAAACCGTCCCGCCTGGCGCAGACTATCCGCGTGGTGAAACGTTAATCACTGTGCTTACCCTCTCCCAGTGGAGAGGGTAAAAAACGCATTACACCACATCCAGCGGCGTTTTACGGTTTGGCGCCGGGAAGGCTTTATCCAGTCGGGACAACTCATCAGGACTTAACGTAATGCCCAGTGCCGCCGCATTTTCTTCCACGTGCGCAATGCTTGCCGCTTTCGGAATGGCGATCACGCCCTGATGACTGACAACCCACGCCAGCAAAATTTGTGCCGCGCTTGCGCCATGCACATGGGCAATATCCTGCACCACGTGGTTTTCAAGCAGGCCGTCCCGCAGACGTCCCGCCTGCGCCAGGGGGCAATATGCCATTACCGGCATCCCTTGTTGCTGGCACCACGGCAGCAGATCATATTCAATACCACGCGATCCCAGGTGATATAGCACCTGATCGGTGGCACACGCGTTCCCTCCGGTCACGCGGAAAAGCTCCTGCATATCGCCATAGTCCAGATTGGAGACGCCCCAGCGGCGAATTTTCCCCTGCTGCATCAGCGTTTCCATCACGTCGACGGTTTCCGCCAGTGAATAATTACCGCGCCAGTGCAGCAGATAGAGATCGAGATAATCAGTCTTCAGACGGCGCAAGCTGGCTTCGCACGCAGCAATAGCTTTCTTGCCTCCGGCATTCCACGGGTAGACTTTGGAAACCAGAAAGACCTTATCGCGCAGGCCGCCCTGTAATGCGTCGCCAACCACCTCTTCCGCACCGCCGTCGGCATACATCTCCGCCGTATCGATAAGCGTCAGTCCCCGTTCGACGCCCGCCCGCAGTGCATCAACCTCGGACTTACGCAGCCGCGCATTCTCGCCCATATACCAGGTTCCCTGGCCCACGGCGGGGAGAGTAACCTGACCTGTAAACGTGACGTTTTTCTCTGCCATACCATCCTCCTGCGATAAACGCACCAGCGTAAAGCAAAACAGGGCCGAAGGCCCTGTTTTGATGCACAGATTGCACTGTTAAGGTGCACAATCAGAAACGGTAGGTCACCCCTGTGGATAACAGCCCCGCCCAGGACTTATCCACCATCGGGCTGTCTTTGATTTCATCAGACAGATGTGTGTAGCGCCCGGTACCGTACACGCTCCAGCTATCAGAGAGCCGGTAGCTCACGCTCAGCTCCAGATAAGGGCTCCAGCCATTGTCCGGATCGTAGCTGTTCAGACCGCTACGGCGCGCTTCGGCGCGGGAAACACCGTAGTAATATTCATTCTGTTTGTCACTCGCCCATTCCACACCAATACCCGGCGTTAACGTCAGATCGCCATTGGTGTAACGGTAGAGCCACGCCGCATCCCAAATAATACCGTTGCTGTTATCCAGCGTATCACCGGCAAGCGTCGTGCGCAGGAAACCATACGGCGTATTGTGGATATAAGAGAGCCCCGCCATTACCGTGGCTTTACGGCTGTCCAGTTGACGCAATTGATTGTTATCGCTGTTTTTCGGCTTGAAGCGCCACGGGGAGTAAAACGCGGTGATCGAGAGTTTGTCGGCGTCGTCATTCCACAGGTAATAACCGCCGCCCAAACCGCGGAACCAGAAATTATCACTCTCATAGGTGATAACGGGGACCGGGAGAACCTCTCTGTCGTACTGTTTGTACGGGGATTCAACCACCCCAACCCCTGCGCCAAGGGAAAAGGTATTTTCTGCGTTAGCGGCAAATGCGGCGCTTGCAGTCAGCACGCCCAATGCCAGGAGTTTGATTTTGGTCACAGTCCTTCCTTTCCTGTCGTCAAATAATTGCGTGAGAAGTTTAACCGCGCTGCACATCGACCCCAAATTTTTTTACCTAAACATTACAAAACTAAACTCACTACTCTGCGGTCATTAAATGACAGGCAGCTTGCAATTATATGACCAGCAGAAGACACCGCCACTTGACGCTTATCTCAAAAGCAGTTTTTTTTGGATGAGTTATTGATATGTCATTGAAATTGTTTTTTGACGGCATGCAAGTTTTGCAAAGCCATCTACGCTTAATTTAAGAAGACGTTTTTCCTGACACGCACCTGGTTAATGACTGGCAACCTGGCATAAGGGTTGCTGTATGACATTCAGCGTCGTTCAGTTAACGCTTCCGGGAGCCTCTACTACTCATATGAACGGCTCTTAACCTGTGCTAAAAAACGAAAGGACGGCATGCCATGAATATATTCGATCACTATCGCCAGCGCTATGAAGCTGCCAAGGACGAAGAGTTCACACTGCAGGAGTTTCTTGCAATATGTAAGCAAGATCGCAGTGCCTATGCTAACGCGGCAGAGAGGCTATTGATGGCCATTGGTGAGCCAGTGATGGTTGACACTGCCCAGGAGCCACGGCTTTCCCGTCTCTTTTCGAACCGGGTAATTGGACGCTACCCGGCGTTTGAAGAGTTCTATGGAATGGAAGAGGCCATTGAGCAAATCGTTTCTTATCTCAAGCATGCTGCACAGGGACTGGAAGAGAAGAAACAGATCCTTTATTTACTTGGCCCGGTGGGTGGGGGTAAATCGTCACTGGCTGAGCGCCTGAAATCGCTGATGCAACGGGTGCCTATTTACGTGCTGAGCGCAAATGGCGAGCGCAGCCCGGTCAACGACCATCCTCTGTGCCTGTTTAACCCCCAGGAAGACGCGCAGATCCTGGAAAAAGAGTACAACGTTCCACGGCGCTATCTCGGTACCATCATGTCGCCGTGGGCGGCAAAACGTCTGCATGACTTTGGTGGTGACATCAGTAAATTCCGGGTGGTTAAAGTGTGGCCGTCGGTTCTGGAGCAGATAGCGATTGCGAAAACGGAACCCGGTGACGAAAACAACCAGGACATTTCCGCGCTGGTGGGTAAAGTGGATATCCGCAAACTGGAAAACCACGCGCAAAACGATCCTGACGCCTACGGTTACTCCGGCGCATTGTGCCGCGCCAACCAGGGGATCATGGAATTCGTCGAAATGTTTAAAGCGCCTATCAAGGTGCTACACCCGCTGCTGACCGCCACGCAGGAGGGGAACTATAACGGGACCGAAGGGATTTCCGCCCTGCCCTTTAACGGCATCATTCTTGCCCACTCGAACGAATCAGAATGGGTACAGTTCCGTAATAACAAAAACAATGAGGCCTTCCTTGACCGTGTTTATATCGTCAAAGTGCCTTATTGCCTGCGCATCTCGGAAGAGATCAAAATTTACGAAAAACTGCTCAATCACAGTGAGTTGTCTCATGCGCCCTGCGCACCGGGCACGCTGGAAACACTGGCGCGCTTCTCAATTCTGTCGCGTTTGAAAGAGCCGGAAAACTCCAGTGTCTACTCCAAAATGCGCGTCTATGACGGTGAAAGCCTGAAAGACACCGACCCGAAAGCGAAGTCTTACCAGGAATACCGCGACTACGCCGGTGTGGATGAAGGGATGAACGGTCTGTCGACGCGTTTCGCCTTTAAAATCCTCTCCCGCGTTTTCAACTTCGACCATGTCGAAGTCGCGGCAAACCCGGTGCACCTGTTCTATGTGCTGGAGCAGCAGATTGAGCGCGAACAGTTCCCACAAGAGCTGGCGGAACGTTATCTGGAGTTCCTGAAAGGCTATCTGATCCCGAAATACGCCGAGTTCATCGGCAAAGAGATCCAGACTGCGTACCTGGAGTCCTATTCCGAATACGGGCAGAACATCTTTGATCGTTATGTCACCTATGCGGACTTCTGGATCCAGGATCAGGAGTACCGCGATCCGGATACCGGTCAGCTCTTTGACCGCGAAGCACTGAACGCGGAACTGGAAAAAATCGAGAAGCCCGCCGGGATCAGTAACCCGAAAGACTTCCGTAATGAAATCGTCAATTTCGTGCTGCGCGCTCGCGCCAACAACAGTGGCCGCAACCCGAATTGGACCAGTTACGAAAAACTGCGCACGGTTATCGAGAAAAAAATGTTCTCGAATACCGAAGAGTTGTTGCCGGTGATTTCGTTCAACGCCAAAACCTCAACCGACGAGCAGAAAAAACATGACGACTTTGTCGATCGTATGATGGAGAAAGGCTACACCCGTAAGCAGGTTCGCCTGCTGTGCGAATGGTATCTGCGTGTACGTAAATCATCATAACAACGCACAGGCCGCGTCACGGGCGCGGCCTGGCAGCAAAGTTGGCATACGCAGCGGGAGGGAACTATGACCTGGTTCATTGACCGGCGTCTGAACGGCAAAAATAAAAGCACGGTTAACCGCCAGCGATTTTTACGCCGTTATAAAGCGCAAATAAAACAGTCGATTTCCGAGGCGATCAACAAGCGCTCGGTGACCGATGTGGAGAATGGCGAATCCGTCTCCATCCCGACGGAGGATATCAGCGAACCGATGTTTCATCAGGGGCGCGGTGGTTTGCGCCATCGTGTACATCCGGGTAACGATCATTTTGTTCAAAACGACCGTATCGAACGCCCGCAGGGCGGCGGTGGCGGTGGTGGCAGCGGTCAGGGTGAAGCCAGCCAGGATGGTGAAGGACAGGATGAATTTGTTTTCCAGATCTCTAAAGATGAGTACCTCGATTTGCTGTTTGAGGATCTGGCGCTGCCGAACCTGAAAAAAAATCAGCAACGGCAGCTTAATGAATTTAAAACCCACCGTGCCGGCTATACCGCTAACGGTGTACCGGCGAATATCAGCGTGGTGCGTTCGCTACAGAACTCCCTCGCACGCCGCACGGCCATGACGGCCGGTAAACGCCGCGAACTGCGAGAACTGGAAGAGAGTCTGGATACGGTTGCCAAAAGCGAACCGGCACAACTGCTTGAAGAGGAACGATTACGCAAAGAGATTGCGGAACTGCGCGCGAAGATCGAGCGTGTGCCGTTTATCGACACCTTTGACTTACGCTATAAAAATTACGAAAAACGCCCTGAGCCCTCCAGCCAGGCTGTCATGTTCTGCCTGATGGACGTGTCCGGATCCATGGATCAGGCCACGAAAGATATGGCCAAACGGTTTTATATTCTGCTCTATCTGTTCCTGAGCCGGACATATAAAAACGTTGAAGTGGTCTATATCCGCCACCATACGCAGGCGAAAGAAGTGGATGAGCACGAGTTCTTCTACTCACAGGAAACCGGCGGCACGATTGTCTCCAGCGCCCTGAAGTTGATGGATGAAGTGGTCAAAGATCGTTACGACCCGGCGCAGTGGAATATCTATGCGGCGCAGGCGTCTGACGGTGATAACTGGGCGGATGACTCGCCGCTGTGTCACGAAATCCTGGCGAAGAAAATTCTGCCTGTGGTGCGTTACTACAGCTATATCGAGATCACTCGCCGTGCGCACCAGACGCTATGGCGCGAGTACGAACATCTGCAAACGATGTTCGATAACTTCGCCATTCAGCACATTCGTGACCAGGAAGATATTTATCCGGTGTTCCGCGAACTGTTCCACAAACAGAGCGCTACCTCAGGTAATTAAACCATAGAAATCAGCCAGTTAAGCTATTTTTTCTGGCTGATTTTTTCATTTTGAGCGTGAAGAAATTTCAAATAAGATCAGAAGCTTATGTCGGGTTTTGGGGAATGCTTTTCCGATATAAACAAGGGATTTTAAATCAGCCGCGTTGTCCCACATAAGCAATAAGTTAGTTTCACTTTTCATCATACCAATTCAAAAAACACACTCGTCCATTCAACGGCGTGCAGTTCCTTCTGGATGAATATTACGATGGTTTTTAAGTTAAAATGTGGCACTGCAATGTCCGCTATGCGCGAAGAGCGGACATGCTTCGCTGTCCGCTCCTCAGGATATTTATCGTGCTGGCCTCAGCAGCCCAAAGTAGATTTCACGATGTTATCCGCCGCCCAGAAGCCCGCCAGGCTCTACAGCCTATGGGATCCTGTTTTATGCCCGGTTTTATTTTCAATGCCTCAGGACATTTTTTCCCATGACGTCGGTCTCTCATCCAGTTCAACTTCCAGCGTTTCAAGGAAGCGTGCCGTCATCATGTAATGCCCGATCAACAGCGTGATTTCGGCTATTTCCTCCTCGCTGCAATAACGCCTGAGCGCATGAAATACCACGCCCGTCACTTTGACATGCTTCACACATTCGTCGGTAAAACGGACCACTGCCTGTGTTTTACCATCCAGTTTCTGAATATCGCCATCTTCAATGGCGTCGATATCGCTTTCACGCCAGCCGCTCTGCCTGGCTATTTCGACGTGCTGCATACGCTCATACGCGCTGTGGCTGAGCGCGGCGACCCGTAAAATCACCAACTCTCTGTCTTTGGCGCAAAGATGCCCCTGTCGGAATGAGGCGCCTAGCGTCAGATAGCCGTCCGTACACGCGCCGATGCGCAATAAGGCGCGAGTGAGGTTGGCAGGGAAACGCTGATAGAGAACCTGTTGTTCAGGCGTGAGGGAATCGACTTCGGGTAGGATAATACGTGCCATGATTGTGCCCCTTTTTGAGGGAAAGACTGGCGATGGCCAGTCTTTCGGCCTTTATTCTTTAAACGCTTGTTCCAGATGCTGACTCAGTCTTTCTTCAAGCTGGCGTACGCTATCGATGCCTACAGCAGAAAAGAGCTTTTCCTCTTGCTCAAGCAGTCGCTTCTGCGGGATCACCTCTTTGCCGAAACGAAGGATGGCCTGATTTTCCTCATCAAATTTCGGCCAGAGATCTTCGCCCCCATGCCGAATAAAGGCAGCGTAGTAGTTCCCCATGGCCCCGGCACTGTGTTTGAGTTCATCGATATCGATCCCATCGAATGCAGGCCATTGCGACAGCCGCTCCGGGTCGTAATTACGCCACAAAAACGGCATATCGCCAGTGTGGACCGCCCGTAGCTCTCCACCCCACCCTGGGAGATCGTAGCTGAACTGGAAAAGCCAGGTCGGCACACCTAACCGGGTAAAGTGTCTGGCTATTTTCAATGATGAAAACTTAAAGAACTCAAAAGACATAATGTTGGAGAGAATATGTCCCGGCTCCCGATGTTCCGGATAGAGTTCTGTATACCCTTCGTACAGTTGCTGAGCGCCGTCACTGCCATAAATCGGCGTCAGGACGTCGAGAACATCCTGTACACCGCCATGACGTAGGGTTTCGGTATGACCGCGGAAAAACTGCCATTCATCTTTGGCGAAACCAATCATCAGCTCGTTGACCGTATCGGCAGCCGCGTGGCTGGAGAGATATTCAGCAGGGTGTTGCGGGATCCATTCGCCGTCAACCACGCCACCCAGAGGGCGCCAGGCGATATTTTTGTCCGGATGGAAAAAGCGCGTTAAGACATTCTGCACCGCCAGAAAGTGTTCGGGATCGATGTCGGCGAGCGCTTCAGGGGACGAGATATCCAGTAAGGAGAGATATTTCTCCGCCACCCGGACCGCCTGCGCCTGATTTTGGGTACACCAGACATTGAAAGGAGATAATGACTGGATAATGGCCCGACGGAAAAATTTCCGGGCTGGCGCATAAGTCAGCAGATGCGAGACGGCGGTCGCGCCGCAGGATTCGCCGCCAATAGTGACATTATCTGGATCTCCTCCGAACGCGGCGATATTCTCATGCACCCATTGCAAGGCGGCGAGTTGATCTTTCAAACCCAGGTTGATGGCTTCGGGAAACGCATCGCTGATTAAACCAAGATGCACCCAGCCCAGCGCCCCCAAACGGTAATTGGGCCGGACGACAATGATATTTTCCTGCCGGGCAAGATTGGCGCCGTCTTCCAGATGAAACGATCCCGAACTGACCGCGTTGGCGCCGCCGTGATAATACACGTAGACCGGTAATTTTTTCCCGCCTGCATTCTCCGGGACCCAGACATCAAGGTACAGACAGTCTTCGCTGATATTTTCGTGATGGTAGGTTTTCCCCACGTAAGCGGGCCAGGCAGGAACGCCCGGCACGCCGGGGTCGATGCGCTTAACCTGCGCCATGACGGCGTGCGTGTTGTTCAGGTTCATCTGAAAGGACGCCGGTCCTGAAGCCACTGCGTTTCTGATCCCCTCCCAGGGAGAAAGGGGCTGTGGGTTGCGAAACCGTAGTGAACCGACCGGGGGTCGGGCGTAAGGGATGCCGCGGAAAATATCCAGCGCGTTTTCGCGCAGACCCTGAATCCGGCCTTGCCGGGTCGTGACGATGGGTGAACGGGTTTCTGTATGCATGGAACACCTCTGTTTTCGATGATGGCGATCTCTCGCCAGTGTCGGCTTGAGCGTGATGAAGAGAGTGAAGGGTTATTCATCGACCAGTGCGATGGTTCTGGACCAGCCAGCCGAGGCCCGATGGACTTTTATCGGCAGGCTGATGACCGTAAATCCGTCATCCGGTAATGAATCCAGCGCGGAGAGTTTTTCAATCTGGCAGTAGGGTGTTTCTTTTCCGGCATAGTGTCCTTCCCAGATCAGGGAGGAATCGCCTGTTTGCTGATAACGCGCACGGGTATAAGCGAACGGCGCATCCCAACTCCAGGCGTCGGTGCCAACCAGACGTACGCCTTTTTGCGTCAGATAAAGCGTGCCGCTTCGCCCCACGCCGCAGCCGCGTTCAAGGTAATCCTCACGGCCGTAGCGATCGCCAGCCGCCGTGTTGATCAAAACGATGTCTCCCGCAGAGAGGGTATGGCCGATGCGGGCGAATTCTTTATCCAGATCCGCCGGACCAATGACATAGCCGTCGGGGTACTGGCGAAAATCGAGCTTCACCCCTGGACCGATACACCAGCTCAGGGGGATTTCATCAATGGTCAGAGATCGACCGCCATCCTTCATGTGAGAATGGTAGTGCCATGGCGCATCCATATGAGTGCCGGCGTGGGTGCTCATGCTGACGAACTCCACCGCCCAGCCCTCTTTTTCCGGCAAGTCGTCCGGACTGAGCCCCGGAAACATCGCGGCAAGCTGAAGCGCCCCTGCCGCATGGCTATGGTAATCGATGGAAGGTAAAAACGGCGGCGGATCGGAGGGGATGCCGTTTTGCAGACTGACGGAAAGATCGATGATGCGCTGTTTCATTACTGCTCTCCATTTCTAACCAGAACACCCCAACAGGAGACGAAATGCGGTGGCGCTATTGGATTATCCCCTGTTTAGTTCTATAGTTGCACTCCGCAGTGCAACCGCCAATGCACTGCACTGTGCAGTGCATTTCATAAAAAGTCAAAGACAATGGTGAAAAAAAACACAATGGCAACACCGTCTGCTGAAAAAATTCTGGATTCGGCCATGAATGTCCTGCTGACGCAGGGCTACGACGCGGCAAGCATGGATGACATCGCTGCGAGCGCCGGGGTATCCCGCCGCACCTTGTTCAATCAGTTTTCAACGAAGGAAGTGTTGTTCGAAAAGGCTATTGAGTATTTCTGGTCGCGTTTACCCGTTGTACAACTCTCTACTACGCAGGAAGCCTTGGCCGATCCGCAAACGGGATTGATGCAAATTGGCCTGGCCATCGCGGATTTCTGGGCAGCGGATACCTCCATAAAACTCGCCCGAATGATTGTTCGCGAGAGCGAACGTTTTCCCTCTCTGGCCAAAAACTATCTGGAGTTAGGTAAAGTGCCCGCCCTGGGTTCGCTCATTCGTTACCTTGCCCAGCAGAACGCCGCCGGTAATCTGAAAATGGAAGATACGGATCTGGCAGCCCGTCAGTTCGTAGGAATGATTAATGAGCCTCTGGTGTGGTTTCGTGTGTTAGGACTTAAGGATGAAGCGAATATCACTCAACGCGAGCGGGTGGTACAGGAAGCGGTCAGGACGTTTTTAAGCCGCTATGCTTAAGCCACACGCCGCTTATCTTTATCTATCTACGGAGAGCGGACACGCAGTTATGCTCCCGGTTCAGGTAGTGAGCCCCTGTTCGCTAAGCGGGTTCACTCCTTTCAAGCTAAGTTTGTTATGACCAACCCATTACTTTAATAGAAGCAGACATGTCCAATGTCCGCTCCTGGCACAAAGCGGCTTTTAAGATATGGGACTCTGACATGAGGTGTCAGAGGTCGGAGGTTCAAATCCTCTCGTGCCGACAAAAATATCCCGAAAAACCAGTAACTTGAGACTGTTTTTTATCTGCGATTTTGGAAAGGTTAAATGAAGGTAAAACCTCTGACGAATTAAACCACCCAGTTATCCTTTCTACCCGGTTAATAGTGTGTACGTCAGCACGCCGAAAACCGATACGTTGTTCAGCGTTTTCCCCTTAAGGCCTCTCTGTTATCGGTAATAAGGCCTATCCATTTCGCAAACTGACTGTGGTCGTCATACAGTACCAGCACCTTGTCTCCGTCGTCTGGTTGTCGTGTAAGCATCCCGCACAACCGGCCCTTTTCCTCCTCCCCCCGATCCGCACTGTTTTGTGACCAGGCTCACAACGCCCCCGCTCTATGGGTCTAAAGCATGAATTGCCGTGCAAAATCGCAGCTATTTCCCGGCTTGCGCAAAAATTAATGTGGCACATTTTAATCATTGCAAATCGTGGCGCAGACTGGCGCAGCGATGACTGAACAGAGACAGGGTGAAAGAGAATGCTTGATCTGGAGGACTTGAAGGTCTTCATACAAGACGCAGAAATGAAACTTTTCATTGACAGCATCTGGGACACGCTCGGTGAAACATTCACCCAGACACAGTTGATTCTGCCGCCGGAAATGGCCATGCCCCGTCGGGAACTGTCGTTCCATGACCATGTGAAACTGCTGGGTTATCTGTGCTGGTTAATCACTAACTCCGGCGCGGAAGGCGACATCATCGAAATCGGCGTCTGGAAAGGCAAGTCCAGCGCGTTTATGAATGAGATCTGCAACCGGCAACGTCGCATCATCAGTATCGACCCGATGGAACTGACCAACCAGCCTCTGGAGCTGGGCTTCTATCACAAACATATCTTCCCGGAGGTCAATTTAGTCCGCGGTTACTCCGAGCGAAGCATTGAGCGCGTACTGGAATTCGCGCCAAAAACCGTTTTGCTGCATATTGATGGTGGTCACCTCAAGCAGCATGTGCTGGTGGATTTTCTGCTCTACTCCCCCACTGTCGTCAGCGGCGGATTCATCGTGTTCGATGACTATCGCGACCACAGATACTCTCCGGAAGTCGGCCCCGCGGTTGATCTGCTGCGTGCAGGTGGTTTCTTTAACGGGTTCGATGTTATTGGTAGCGTTCCGGGTTTTGAAAACAGCTACCTTTTGCAGAAAAAATAAACAGTACACACAAAGCGTTGTTTGTAGTGCTTGTATTTTTTGCCGCCTGAACAGGCGGCTTTTTTATTCTCATCATCCGTTGCGTGGATTATCCTTGATGTTCTTCAACTCTGTCGGGAGACATTCATGTCTGAGATTGCCAGCCGTAACGTCCACCAGCATTTGCTGACCCTCCTTGAACAACACAACGCGCGTTTTCATGTAGTGGAACACGACGCTGTCGGCAAATGCGAAGCAGTCAGTGAAATTCGCGGGACAGCACTGGGCCAGGGCGCTAAGGCGCTGGTATGCAAAATCAAAGGAAACGGCGTCAAAAAACATGTTCTGGCGATACTCGCCGCGGATCTTCAGGCCGATCTCTCCCGCCTGGCGCAGCACTTTGGCGGACTGAAAGCCTCCCTGGCAAGCCCGGCGGAAGTGGACGAATTAACCGCCTGCGTATTCGGCGCGATCCCCCCCTTCAGCTTTCATCCGGCACTGCAACTGGTTGCAGACCCGATCCTGTTTCAGCGTTTTGACGACATTGCCTTTAACGCCGGACTACTGGAAAAATCCGTCATTCTGAATACCCAGGATTATCTGCGTATTGCTCAGCCAGAACTGGTGGATTTTCGCCACGTCTGACACCCGTCGTGCAGGGCGACCATCCTCATCCATGCAATTAAGCAGTAAGGTTCCGTTTCTGGCAACTGCCTGAATTTCATCTGCCGATAGAAAATTGTCTGTTTCATCACGCATTTGCGCGTAGAGTAAACAGGTTTCATTTTTGGCAAGGAACCTCTGTATGTTTGATACCACGCTGTTTATTTTGCTCGCACTCGCGGCGCTCGGTTTTGTCAGTCATAACACCACGGTCGCCGTTTCTATTCTCGTGCTGATTATTGTGCGCATCACGCCACTCAACGCCTTTTTCCCGTGGATTGAAAAACAGGGACTGACGATCGGCATCATCATCCTGACCATTGGCGTGATGGCACCGATAGCCAGCGGAACGCTGCCGCCATCGACGCTGCTGCACTCCTTTGTTAACTGGAAATCGCTTATCGCGATTGCCGTTGGCGTGTTTGTTTCCTGGCTTGGCGGGCGTGGCGTCACGCTGATGAGTTCACAGCCGTCGCTGGTGGCGGGATTACTGGTGGGGACTGTATTAGGTGTGGCCCTGTTCCGGGGGGGGGCCGGTCGGGCCACTGATTGCAGCGGGTCTGGTGTCGTTGCTAATTGGCCGGCAGTGATGCGCGCCGTTGCCCGCGTTTAACGGCACACTCCAGCGCGCTACACAGCAGGTAATACACCAGACCGGTAAAAATAAATAACGCGGCCGGATACACCTGCACCCGGTTATTCACCTGCCCTGCGACGGTGGTCAACTCCGGTACATTAACTATAAACGCCAGCGAGGTGTCTTTCAGCAGGGCTATCAGCAACCCGACGTAAGACGGCAGTGCATTGCGTAGCGCCTGCGGCAACAACACCAACCGCAAAATCGCGATACTACCAAACCCGCTGCTGAGCGCCGCTTCATATTGCCCTTTCGGCAACGCACCCAACGCCGCCAGCGTGGAGTACATCACCGAGGCGGAGGTAAACCACGCCAGCGCCAGCGTCACGGTCACCGCCCCCGGTAAATCAGCGCCGGTCAACCACGGTAACAAGAACCACAGCCAGAAGATGACAAAGATCAGCGGAATACCGCGGATCAGCTCCGCCCACAGGAACAATATCTTGCGCGGCCAGCCGGGAAAACGCCATGCGAAACACGCCAACAACATGCCACCGGGGAAAGCCAGCAGCGCCGCGCCTGCGGTCATCAGCAACGAGAGCAATACGCCGCCCACCTCGCCTTGCGCCGCGCGCCCCCACAGTAAATAGTCGAGGTTTTCGGCAATCACCGACATGTTAGCAATCACGGCGCACCTCCGCTGTACGTTGCCGCATGCGCCAGCTTCGCGGCACATTGAACAGTAAACTCATGACCAGGCCCAACACCAGATAGAGCACGCTACCAATGGCAAATGCCTCCAGCGCATGGGCGTTGTAGCTTTCAATTTGCCGGGTCTGATAGGTCAGCTCGGCAAAGCCAATCCCGGTCGCCAGCGACGAGAGTTTCATCAGATTGAGATACTGTCCGACTACAGGTTGCCAGGCGTTGTGCAACCCCTGCGGCAGCAGCACCCAGCGAAACAGCGCCAGATTGCTGAAGCCCTGTGATTGCGCGGCTTCAACCTGTCCACGCGGCACCGCCAGCAACCCCGCCTGGATCTCCTCCACCAGAAACGCGGCGGTAAACAAACCCAGCGCCCATGCCGACGAAAGAAACTCCGGCGTCAACCACCAGACATCACCCGGCAGGATACTGAATGCATGATCGTCATTCACATACTGACGAAAACTCTGCGGCAACAGGTTCCATGCGGCGAAATACCAGAACAGCAGTTGCACCAGCAGCGGCGTATTACGAAACAGCGACACCCACACCGCTACCGCGCCACGCCCCACCGTTCCCCCCGCCAGCCGCAGCGCCAGCAGCAGTACCGTGAGCAGGGTTGCCAGCGCCGTACCGGCGATGGTCACCCAGACGGTGGTCAGAAAACCGGAGGTGATCCATTGTGCGGGTTGCCCGGTCAGCACACCCGCCCAGTCAAGGTGCAACCCCATCACAACTCCTTGCTATCGGCATGCAGTGGATTGAGTACTTTCTGCAAAAAGCGTTGTGCACGGGGATGCTGCGGCGCAGAGAAAAATTGCGCCGGGGTCGCCTGCTCAAGGATTTCACCACCGTCGATAAAGATCACCCGGTCGGCAATTTCACGGGCAAACTGCATTTCATGCGTCACCACGATGAGGGTTATGCCGCTGTGCGCCAGCGATTTCATCACCTGAAGCACCTCGCCAATCATTTCCGGATCCAGCGCCGAGGTAGGCTCGTCAAACAGAATGATATGCGGATCCGCCGCCAGTGTACGGGCAATGGCTACCCGCTGCTGCTGGCCGCCGGACAACTGCGCAGGATAGTGGCGGGCTTTATCCTCTAGCCCGACGCGCGCCAGCAATGCCATCGCGATATCCCGCGCCTGGGCTTCCGTTTTGCCATGAATGCGCCGCAGCGCGAGGGTGATATTGTCCAGCGCGTTAAGGTGTGCATAAAGATTGAATTGCTGGAAGACGAAGCCAACGTGGCGACGCAGTTCGCGCAACCCCTTCCCTGTTAGCTGGCTGGTCGGCTGCCCATCAACGTAGATCTCGCCGCCGCTGAGGGTTTCCAGTTGGTTAATCAGCCGGATAAGTGTGGACTTGCCTGACCCGGAAGGTCCGCACACCGCCAGCACTTCGCCTGCGGCAACCTGCAAATCAATATTATTTAATACTGTATTATCGCCATAGCGTTTACTCACTCGGCGAAATGCAACCGTGCCTTTTTCCACGGGCAACACCTCCGTGGCCGTAGCCACAGAGGCGGAGAACAGACCTGCCAACATATTACTTCGCTTCTATCGTAAAGCTGCGCGGAGCCGGGGTTTTGGTTTGCGGGCCAAACCAGGTATCGTAGATTTTCGCGGCTTCACCGGTTTTCTCAAGGTTAACCAGTTCATCGTTCACCGCTTTCAGCAACGCGGGTTCACCTTTGCTGACGCCCACACCAATCTCTTCTTTCGACAGCAGATCCGGCAGGATTTTAAATTTGGCCTTGTCCGGCGCTTCCGCCAGCAAACCGGCAAGAATAGTGCTGTCCTGGGTGATCGCCTGCACGTTGCCGTTACGCAGTGCGGTTAAAGCCAGTGGAATATCGTCATACGCCAGCACGCGGGATTGCGGGAAACGCTGATGCAGCGCCTGCTCGCCAGTCGTGCCTTTCACCGCGCCAATACGTGCTTTGCTGTACGCATCCAGTTTGTCTGCTGCTGTAGCGGGTACCAGGAACTGCTGCCCGGTAACAAAATAGGGCGTTGAAAAGTCGATTACCTGCGCACGTTCAGGCGTGATGGTGATATCCGCAACAATCAGATCCACTTTGCCGGATTGCAACAGCGGAATACGGTTCGCCGGATTGGTCGCCACCAGTTGCAGTTTTACGCCGAGGCTTTTTGCCAGCGCTTTCGCGAAGTCCACATCATAACCGACAATATCGTGAGTTTTCGGGTCGATAGCACCAAACGGCGGGTTTGCATCGAAGGTGGCGATTTTAACCACGCCTGCGGCTTTGATATCGGCCAGTTTGTCCGCATGCGCGGAAAAAGAGAGTGCTGAAAGCAGCGCCAGTGCGCTAAATGCACCGATTTTTGTTGTGTGTAATGAGGTTGCCATGCTGATCCTTTCGCCCTGTTATCGTGTTGATTTCAGCGCTAAATTCACATAACCCCCTTCATCAGACAAATATCAAAAAGTGCATTGATTATCTGAAAAAGTTATTAAAACTATTTTGCCCATACTAATAGCTTATCTTTTATCGCCTGCCAGCATAAACCTGTCTAACCCACACAAAAATAAAGGAATAAGCAGCAGAAAATGTTACGCACCACCCACGCCGCTCAGGTAACGGCCAGGCGTCTGTCCGAGCCCTTTTTTAAACATGGTGATAAATGCCGTTGTCGAGTCATACCCTAACGTGTGGGCTATCTGCTGTACCGACTGGCCGCCAATCAGCAAGCGCAGCGCAAGGATCAGCTGCATTTGATGCCGCCAGCGACGAAAGCTTAAGCCTGTCTCTTTCACCACCAACCGCGCCAGATTACGCTCACTCATGGCAAACGTCTGAGCCCACTGCGCCAGGGTTTGTCTGCCAGCTGGATCGGCTTCCATGCTCTCCACCATCTGATAAATCTTCGGGTGCGACGACACCGGCAACTGTAGTTGCATTTGCGGTTGTTCTGGCAACTCATCAAACAGCACCTGCACCAGCCGTTGCGTGGCAGGCTGCCGCCGCTGCGCAGGCGAACGTGACGCCAGGGCGACAATAAGCTCACGCACCAGCGAAGACGTTTTTAATGTACAGCAGTGCTGCGGCATCACCACCGACCAGGGTTCGATAAACAAAAAATAGAGTTGCGCCCCCGGCGTGGCGTGATTGCTGTGGGGAACAAGGCCCGGTAACCACATCGCATGGTGCGGCGGCACCATCCAGCGAGCATGCTCAACTTCACAGGTGATCGCCCCTTTCAGCGCCAGAATCAACTGCCCTTTGCGATGACAGTGCGCCGGGATCCGCTGCTCATCTTCATTGACGGTAATGCTGAATGCCACCGCCGCCTCCTGCTGGCTATCAGGATCGTAACCACCAAGGCCGAGTCCGTGCATCAATTTGTCCGAATTTAGCGATAAACTGTCATTTTAGCTTGATTCAAACAGGAGAAAAAATCGTTATCGTAACCCTCTGTTTTTCATTCTGAGAACCCAATGACCACTTCTCTTCTTTCCCGTGGCAAACAAGGCACCCTGCTGATTGCCGGGATCCTGATGATTGCGACCACACTCCGCGTCACCTTTACCGGCGCGGCCCCGTTACTGGACGTCATTCGTGCAGAGTATGGACTCACCACGGCACAGACCGGTCTGCTCACCACCCTACCGCTGTTGGCCTTTGCGCTGGTATCGCCGCTGGCGGCCGGCGTCGCCCGCCGTTTTGGTATGGAACGCAGCCTGTTTGCCGCGCTGGTGTTGATTAGTGCCGGGATTGTCCTTCGCTCGCTCCCCTCGGCCACGCTGTTGTTTGTTGGCACCGCGATTATTGGTTGCGGAATCGCGTTGGGAAACGTGCTGTTGCCGGGGATTATCAAGCGTGATTTTGCCGGGCATGTTGCAAAACTCACCGGCGCGTATTCCCTGACCATGGGCGGCGCCGCCGCACTGGGTTCCGCCGCCGTCGTGCCACTGGCGGAACAGGGCGCAGGTTGGCAAGGCGCATTGCTGGCACTGATGATATTTCCGTTGCTGGCGATGGTGCTCTGGTTACCCGGATTGCGCCATGGCGCTGCCGCCAACTTGAGCCGTTCCAGCGCATTGCACAGCCGTGGGATCTGGCGTTCGGCGCTGGCGTGGCAACTTACGCTGTTTCTGGGGATCAACTCGTTAATTTATTACATCGTGATTGGCTGGTTACCGTCGATCCTGGCCACGCTGGGCTTCAGCGAGATGCAGGCGGGTTCACTACACGGTATTTTGCAGTTAGCCACAGCCGCTCCCGGCTTGCTGGTACCGTTGATCCTGCCTCGCCTGAACGATCAACGCGGGATTGCCGCACTGGTCGCGTTGATGTGTGCCGCCGGTTCACTGGGATTGTGGCTATTGCCCGACCATGCGGCCCTGTGGGTAGTGGTGTTTGGCTTTGGTTCCGGTGCCACGATGATCCTGGGACTGACGTTTATCGGCCTGCGCGCCCACTCTGCGCACCAGGCCGCCGCCCTTTCCGGGATGGCGCAATCAGTCGGGTATTTGCTGGCTGCCTGCGGGCCGCCATTAATGGGGAAAATCCATGATGCCAGTGGCGACTGGCATATTCCGCTGCTGCTCTGCGCACTGTTATCCGTGGTGATGGCAGTGTGCGGCGCGCTGGCCGGTCGTGATAAAGCAGGGGTTAATCCGTAACGCCACACATAAAAAAACAGGCCCGCAGGCCTGTTCTTCTTATTCGCACGCCGCGCGTAGCATTGCCTGTACGAGCGGTACCGGTCGCCCGGCAAGCGCAGCGCGTTCATGCTGGAACAGCGTCGCGACATAGAACGGGTGCGTCACCAGTTCCACCGCGCGGATTTCCCCCTCTTCATCCCACCCGGTCACCCGCAGGTTGCCGCTTTCCAGTTCGTGGGCAAATTCCGGTGATACACCAAAATTGCACCGGTAGGCCTCTTCAATCATCTCGCGACCATAAGCACGGGCAATCAGCGTATTGGGCCGCAGTTCAATGGTGCCAGTCTGGTCCACCAGCGCGCAACTGAGCGCGGAGATAACCATCCGGCCTTCGTGATCGGTCTCTGCATGCGCCGCATCCCCCCAGCCCAATACATTGCGGGCGTACTCAATCACCGCATGCTGGAAACCGCCGCAGGTAGCGAGGAACGGAATGGCATTTTCCCGCGCAAACTGGATGGCAAGAAACGCGCCACGGGCATTTTTATAAGGACTTCCAGGGACAACCCAGATGGCATCATAGCCTACCAGATCTTCGTAACTGGTAATTTCACTGGTCGGAAGCCAGTCGTAATCTGCGGTGATCTCCAGCACGGCGGCGGCATCGTCAATTGCCAATGGGATGGCCTGGTGCGCGACAATGTCATGGTTATAGTCGCCAATTAACGCGATGCGGAGTGTTTTCTTCGGAGGGATATGCTGCATGAAAGTGTCCTTATGCCGGAGCCAATAACGAGTAACATAAGGAATATCACATTAGCCGTCTTTTAATGTCATCACAACACCTTAAAATCGGCAGGCCTGTTATCGCATCGGATATAAAAAATCGGATTTACCGGAGTTAATCACAGTGGCGGAACCCGTGCAGCAGACTAAAATCCTCGTCAGTGCCTGTCTGATGGGCTTTAAAGTGCGTTACAACGGCAGTGAAAAAGCGGCATTACAGGAGACATTGCAGCACTGGCAGCAAGAAAACAGGCTGATCATCCACTGCCCTGAGCTGGCCGCAGGTCTGGCGGTTCCGCGACAACCGGCGGAAATCGTCAGCGGCAACGGTGCCGATGTCATGCGCGGCAGCGCACGGATCCTCGAAAATAGCGGTCACGATGTGACGGCACATTACCAACTGGCGGCATGGCTGGCGCTACAGGCCGCACAACATGCACGCTGCAGCGCTGCGCTGCTGACCGATGGCAGTCCCACCTGCGGCAGCCAGTTCATTTATGACGGCACCTTCAGCGGCACTCGGCAACCCGGAATGGGTGTGGCTGCTGCGTTACTTGAGCAACATGGCATTCGCGTTTTTTCCGCAGAGCAATTACCGGCGCTGGTCGCCTGGGTTAACGAAAGGGAGAAAAGTCAGTGATCCAATGCAAACGCGTGTATGACGCCGCATCCGACAGTGATGGTTACCGGGTACTGGTCGACAGACTGTGGCCGCGAGGCGTGAAAAAAACAGACCTGCCCTATGATGAGTGGAATAAGGATCTGGCCCCATCGACCGCGCTACGCAAAGCTTTACACGGCGAAGCCATCGATTTTGCCGCCTTCAGTGAAAGCTATCATCAGGAGCTGGCCGCGCACCAGGACGAAGGGAAACAGCTGGCAGCGCGGGGTAAAAAAAGCACTGTCACGCTGTTATACGCGGCGAAGGACACGCAGCAAAACCACGCCGAAGTTCTGGCAACGTGGTTGCGTTCGCTGGTTTAGTCGATAACGCGCTCCAGCACGTCCTGCGGCTGACTGTCAGGCATGAGCGGCATCAGGTGTTCTGCGCGAACAAACGCAAAACCGTGCTGGCCATCAAACGCGGTCACATTACCGATCACCAGCCACAGCGCACGGGTGGCGTTGCGCGGCAATTCGGTCATCACCCCATTGACCGGGTTCAACATGCGTTCACCCGGCTGACACAATCCGAACAATTCAACTGATTTACCGATATTGCCCCGTCCGTTGGCAGTTTGGGCACCGATCACCATTGCCAGGCAGCCCGGTCGTAACTGGAACATACTTCTCTCACGTATTCGCTGGAAAATAAGATAATTCTTAATTGAAGTGTACCCTGGCAAGACGGTTAGTGTCACGATCCGGATGGCAACCCATTGCGCCCCCCCTGCCCACCCCCGTTTTTTCCTGAAATGACCTCGCCACAGACCGACTGAGAAAAAAAGATGGCATGCGGCATCTTCATGATTTCTCCATTGTTACTGCACTTTTACCCCCTATAGTGGGTCCTGTTCTCACCCATGACCAGAGAACATCATTCCGTAATCAATGAGTTTTTTGCCCCGCTTCATCAACGGGGCTTTTTTTCGCTCTCTTCCGGTTTGAATGATCCTCTACCCTGATGTATACAAAAATAACCCGCTTCATGGTTTAATACCGCGCACTCGGAATATCCTGTATCAATGTGTACGGCGGGTTTGTACACAGGAGCCCAACGTCATGTCAGATTTTATTCTTGCTCGCGTTTCAGAGACCCTTTCGAAAACGCAATCGCTGGAAAGCCTGGTTCACCAGTTGCTGGAAATGCTTGAAATGGTGACAGAGATGGAATCGACTTACCTGACCAAAATTGACAATGACGCCCGCCTGCAACACATTGTTTATTCACGTAATACGAAACAACTCACTATCCCGGAAGGCTTCTCCCTGCCGTGGGGTGACAGTTTATGTAAGCGCGCACTGGATGACGGCTGCCCGTTCAGCAATGATGTGGCAACGATGTGGGGAGATTGCGAAGCGGCGAAAGCCCTTGGCATCACCACCTATTTAAGTACGCCGGTGCAACTGGCAGACGGCTCGCTGTATGGCACATTGTGCGCCGCCAGTAACGCAAAGAAGTCGCTCAGCGTGCGTGGTGAACAAGTGTTGCATCTGTTCGCCGGTCTGATTGCGCGCACCATTGAAAAAGAGCATCTGGTCAATCAACTGCGTGAAGCCAATGCCGCGTTAATTGCTCACTCGTATACCGATGCATTGACCGGTTTACCGAATCGACGGGCCATTTTCGATAACCTGTCAGCACTGTTTTCACAGGCCCGCAACCGCAATCACTACATCATTATTGCGTTTATCGATCTTGATAATTTTAAAGTTATTAACGATCAGCTCGGCCACGAAGCAGGCGATCAGTTCTTGATCGAAGTGGGACAGCGAATTGCGCAGGAAGGCGATAACAACGCTATTGCCGGTCGACTCGGCGGCGATGAGTTCCTGATAGCCTGCCTTGGCGGTCCACTCGATGAGCCACAAAAACTTCACCTCGCATCGTTGAAAAAGAGTCTGGATAAGTCGATTAGCGGGCAATATGTGCTGGGGAAAATTCACATTTTCTACCCAGGAGCCAGCATTGGCGTGATTGAAATCAACCCGAATCTTACGGATGAAGATGGTGCGTTGCGTGCGGCTGATGAAGTGATGTATCAGGTAAAAAATAACAAAGAAAAAAAAACCTTTCAGCGCCTCGATTAAGCAGATCCTGGGGCGTGAATGGCTTGAGAAAAATCTCATTTTCTTCTATTTCTTATACAATTGATTTCTGGCGATTATCGCCAGTGAAGGAGTTTTCGTGAGAAAGACAACTATCATTATGCTTATTGTGGCGATCGTCGCCGTTGCCGGAACGCAATTCGGCTGGTGGTAATACTGAGCAGTTAATTTTTTGCATCTTCACTTCCCGTGCATATGATGGCGTCATCCGAGCAGAACACCGTTGTCTCATTTATTTGGGCAGGAGCTCGCTATGTTCACTGGTCTGAAAAAAAGCGAAAGCAAACGGCATGCAGCGCTGGAACTATTGAGTAAACAAGATAAACCCCGCGATGCTGCTCTTGCTGAGTTTGCAAATCTGGCATGTGAAGTCATGGGGGTCGATGGATGCTTTATTAGCACATTCGACGACGATTACCAATATATTAAATATGTTAAAAACATTCCCATCGAGCATGTCCAAATTTGCATCGAACAGACGATGTGCCAATATTCCCTGCGGGCGTGCCAGACGGTTATTTGCTCCGATACGCGGATTGATGATCGATTTAATTACCAGCCGCTGGTAAAAAGCGGCGATATTATTTTTTACGCCTCCGCGCCAATGATCAATAAAGACGGCGTGGTCCTCGGAACATTGTGTGTCAGTCACCCGGAGACCTATGTTCCCTCTTCCAGGCAGGTAACAAACTTTCATCGCGTTGCTTCTCTCGCCGCCGTCTTTCTGGAATCCTGTTACGCTGCCGGTCTGGTAGATGCAGTGACCGGCCTGCCGAATCGGCAGTTTTTGATGAAAGAGATGGAACGGCTGACACACGAGAAAGTGAGCGGCAGCTATGGGTTGGTGATCTTTGACTGCATTGACATGGCGCGTGCTTATGAGCTGTCCCGCTATCTGGGGCTTGATGCGCTGGAAAAATTGCTACAGAGCTTTGGCCCCTCGCTACGTTCACGGCTGAAGCTGGAAGAGTCCGTTATGCTGTACGCCTTTACGACGGCGCGCTACGCCGTGCTGGTGGATATTGACCACGCGCTGAAGCTGGTGAAACGGACCAAGCGTTTGCCTTGCATTCAGGCCAAAGTTGCTGGTGATATTGATATTAATCTGAAGATCCATGCCGGTTACGTTAAGTTTTCCCCGCAGGAAGATAACGCGCAGGAAATTGTGCGCCAGGGCATTAGCGCACTGCATGAATCGATCCGCCAGGATATCCCGGTGTTGCAGTTCAACCCCATCCTCGATCACAAGCGTAATAAAGATTTCAAGCTTCTGTATGATCTCAGCGAGGCCATTAAATCCCCGAACCAGCTTTATCTCGTTTATCAGCCCAAAATTTCGTTACAAACCGGGAAAACGGAAGGTGTGGAAGCGTTGCTGCGCTGGAAGCATCCGCAACTGGGGAATATCTCTCCGGCGGTGATCGTGGCGCTGGCGGAAAAGACCACGCTGATGAGGGATCTCACCCAGTGGGTCATTACAAGGGTCATTGCTCAGCTTAAGGTCTGGAGACAACAGGGTATCCTGTTGCCGGTCTCGATTAACGTGACGGTCAGTGACTTTTCGCGCCCCGGTTTTGCCGATGAGCTTCATCGCAACGTTGTTTCCGCAGGGCTCTATTCCTCGGACGTACGCATTGAGTGTCTGGAAACAGAGAAAGTGCTGGAGAGCGACCCGGCGCTGGAAGAGCTGGACAGACTCAAGTTGCTGGGCTTTACCATCCTGCTGGATGACTTTGGCGCCGGGTACAGCAACATCAGCTACCTGCGCCGGATCCCCATTGATGTGATCAAACTTGACCGTTCGCTGGTCAGCCAGGTCACCACCGACCCCGGCAGCCGAATCATCGCCCGCAACGTCATTATGATGCTGAAAGAGTTGCAATATGTGGTGCTGGCGGAAGGGATCGAAGATCTGGAAACCGCACGCATGCTGGGTGAGTACGGTTGTGATGAGGCTCAGGGCTACTTTTTCTCGCGCCCACTCTCACCGGAAGAAATCCCGGACTGGCTGGAAGACAGTAAACCGTTTCGCCTGCTGGCAAAGATGGCCACTGAACAGCATCAATATGGTTCCTGAGCGCTGACGTTGCCTGACTGTTCTCCTTCTCAACAGTCGGGCTGTGTCACAAAAATGTCATAAAGACCTTATTCTATTTCATCTCAATGCGTTACCCCTGCCGTCGTTTTTTACCCCGTGTAACAGGATTAAAGCCAAACTGAAAACCTGTCGATAGTTCAGGTGTGCGCTCTGTTTTTGCGCCTCACCAGACAATGGGAAGTAATGCGTTATGAAACTCAACCACCTTACTATCGGGCAACGGCTCGGATTTCTGGCAACTCTGCTTTTGCTGGCGACGCTGTTTATTGGCATACGTGGCTTGTCCATCAATGCCAGCGGATTAGTGCAAAACCAGCACATTATGGCCACGGAGAAGGTGGTTGCGGACAGCATTGATACCGCCCGCAACGCGCAGGTCCAGTTCAAAATTCAGGTACAAGAATGGAAAAATACCTTGCTTCGCGGTGCACAAAGTCAGGAAGTGTTTGATAAATACAAAAATGCCTTTGTCGAGCAGAGCCAAAAAACGCAGGCATTACTCAAAACCCTGAGTGAACTGCTGCCGGAAATAGGCCTTGCCAACACCGAAGCACTGAAAACCATCACGCTGCATGCCAGCCTGGAGCAGCACTATCTCGCCGCATTGCAACAGTACACGATTGGTGATGCCACCAGCGCTCAGCGCGTTGATCACCTGGTCACCGGTATCGATCGTGAACCGACGCGGATGATCGATGAGATGGTCGCTACTACGCTCAAACAGGCAGCTGTTATCCGCCAGCAAACTGATGAACGTAACCTTGATCACTACCAGCAAACGCGGCTGATGTTGATCATCGTGATGGCGCTGACACTGCTGGTCGGTTTGTTAATTACCTGGTGGCTGGTGCGCAGCATTACCCAACCGCTCGCACAGGCAGTTTCGGTCGCCCGTAATGTAGCTTCCGGCGACCTGCAATCCACTTTCACCATCAGTGGACGGGATGAAACTGCGGAGCTGATGCGTGCTCTGCAAGAGATGAACGGCAACCTGACGCGGATTGTCGCCGGGGTGCGTTCCGGAACAGAGACCATTGCCGGCGCCTCCCAGGAAATCGCCACTGGCAGCCGTGAGCTCTCTTCTCGTAATGAAGCGCAAGCCAGCGCACTGGAACAAACAGCCGCATCGATGGAAGAGCTGACGTCGGTTGTGAAAAACAATGCGGAAAACTCGCGTGTCGCCAGCGATATCACCCGCGAGGCCTTCCGTGTTGCTAATCAGGGTGGAGAAGTGGTCGAGCAAGTGGTAAACACCATGGGCGAAATTAACCAACTCTCCACTGAGATCAGCAGCATTATCGGTGTGATCGACAGCATCGCTTTTCAAACGAACATTCTGGCGCTGAATGCTGCGGTGGAAGCGGCTCGGGCCGGTACGGAAGGACGCGGTTTCGCCGTTGTCGCCTCAGAGGTTCGTGCACTTGCGCAGCGCTCTGCCACTGCCGCAAAAGAGATTGGCGCATTGATCCAGCGTTCGGTGCACCGTATTGATGAAGGTCATGCTCTGGTAAAAAATGCCGGTAACGCGATGGGGGAAATCGTGCAAAGCGTTGAGCGCGTCAGCCAGCTAGTGGAAACCATTTCACTGGCCAGCAAAGAGCAGAGCGTCGGTATCGACCAGGTGCATGTCGCCATTACCCATATGGACGCCGCCACCCAACAAAACGCCACGCTATCGCAGCAATCATCCGCGGCCGCGCACGCCATGCAACAACAAGCAGAGAATTTGCTTGAGATGGTACAAATCTTCAAACTGCGAGCACAGCATAACCCGCTGTAATGCGCACTAATCCTCGCTTCGGGTATTTTACCGGAGCGGGGGTAATATCGCGACCCGATGAATTAATACGCTGATCATCAATTTTCTCAATCTATCCGCAGAAAAATTTGCGTTTGATTACGTTTTGCTCACGGGTTATAAAGTACGCATGTGATGGATATACGATTTAACAAGCCTCAACATTCTTCGCTGGCAGTTTTGATGTCGAAACTGCCATCCTTTATTTCCTTTTCGGCTCACTTTCTTCCGCGTAGTAACTTCTATTTTACCTGTATTTGATCCCGCTAACGTTTTTTTAAAGAAAAAGCGAGCCTGTGAATTTATTAACGGAAATAACTCAGGCACCGTCAACAGAGAAATAGATCCTGTCTGGATAATGAGCGGAAAGATCAGCGTACTGATTGACGCAGTACGGCAGCCAGCATGTTACCATCCGATCGCGATTACAAAAAAAAATGCCACGCCCGTGACGAGCGAAAAAAGAGGTAAAGCGCCTGGATGAAGCGCTTTATTGGCAGAGGGTTAGTGGGTGCGCAAGAGCATGCTGATTGCATCTTGCTCAGACAATCCGTGCCCCTTAATGGAAACTTCCATCGCTTCATCTTGCGTTTGATTAAATAATGCCTCGTCACCGCTGGCATGCAGATTACCGGACACGACATCTCCCATTTCGACATCGTATTTTCCGAGCAGCTCAGCGATAGTAAACTCACCCTTTTCGTCGCGAATAACAATGAAGCCAATGCGGTGTTCGTGATGAACGACAGTACCTTTCATAAGAAAAATCCTTTCGCTGGTAGGGATCTCAGATTAGCTGAATATCGTCGTTTCGGGAATGATCACCGCCCTTTTTAGTGAGGCTGTACACGCTCATGCAACAGCTTTTTGATCCGGAGCACAAATATCGGTCTGGGGAAGCCATGCAGGGGCGCTTTGGGCTGGCAAATGACAAAAATCTTCCATAATAAAAATTATCTTTCAGGGGCATACTATAATAAAAGCATCTACATTTTATAGGGTTAAAGTGAGCAATTGCATTTACACTTTTGTTACCCCCGGTGCTTATTTCTTCCATGTCAAGAAATAACCCCGAAACTAAAGCTAAATTTTATGCAAACACGATTTTCTATTTTATGTCTGTATTGGAAAAGGATATATCCCAAAAAAATAAAGCACTGAATAAATAGCATCGTAACCCAATAGGGTAATTACACTATATCAGCAGCCCCGGACCTCTCTCGAGAATACTCACTATGCGCAACAATGAGCCCATCACACAAAAAGAGTACGTTTTCGATAATAATGCAACGCTGATGTCTACTACCGACCCCGCCAGCTATATCACTTATGCCAATGACGCGTTTATAAAAGTCAGCGGTTTTTCTATGGAGGAGGTCAAAGGAGAACCGCATAACCTGGTGCGTCACCCGGATATGCCCAAAGAGGCCTTTGCCGATATGTGGGCAACGCTCAAGCAGGGCGAGCCGTGGACCGCGCTGGTGAAAAACCGCCGTAAAAATGGCGACCACTACTGGGTTCGCGCAAATGCAATCCCGGTGATACGCGCTGGCAATGTGAAGGGATATATGTCTGTTCGCACCAGGCCAGCCCCGGAAGAAGTGGCGGCGACCGAGGAGGTGTATCGTCAATTCCGGGAGGGACGGGCAAAAGGCAAGCGTTTTCACAAAGGGCTGATTATCCACACAGGGCTGATGGGCTGGCGCTCCCTGTTCGTTACCATGCCCCTGCGCTGGCGTTTACGTTCGGCATTAATCGTCACGCTTTTGCTCAGCCTGCTTGCGGTGTGGAGCAGCGCATTAACTGCGGGTCACCAGGGAATATTCACCGGTTTTATGACTGCCCTGCTGCTGTTGATCGATCTCTGGCTGGAGTATCAAATTGTCCGCCCGGTCGAGCGTCTTTGCCAGCAGGCGTTGCAAGTGGCAAGTGGCGCAACACATCAGGTTGAACAGCTCAACCGTGTGGATGAAGTGGGCGTCACGCTCCGTGCGATCAATCAGCTTGGGCTGATGTTCCGCTGGCTGGTTAACGACGTCAGCGGTCAGGCGCAAAACGTACTCAAATCCTCTGATTCCCTGCGGGCAGGCAATGATGACCTGAGCCGCCAGACAGAACAAGCCGCGTCAAACGTACAGCAAACTGCAGCCACCATGAATGAAATGACCGCCACGGTGCGCAGTAACCGGGAAACCGCCGCCGAAGTCACCCGTCTGTCAGAAAGCACCCGCGATGCCGCCTGCCAGGGGGGGCAGGTGATGAACCATATGATTGAGATGATGGCTGCTATTGCAGACAGCTCCAGCCAGATTGCCAGCATCACCAGCATTATTGACAGCATCGCCTTCCAGACGAATATCCTGGCATTAAACGCTGCCGTGGAGGCCGCTCGTGCCGGTGAGCAAGGTAAAGGGTTTGCCGTTGTGGCAGGTGAAGTGCGTAGCCTCGCGCAGCGTAGCGCCCGCGCCGCCAGCGAAATTAAAGAGCTGATTGAAAATAGCGTAACCCATGTTAGCTCAGGCAGTGGGCTGGCGGATGATGCCGGAAACACCATGAAGGCGATCGTGGAGCAGGTACAGAATGTCACGACCCTGATTGCACATATCAGTGCCGCGACAGCGGAACAAGCCACTGCGCTGAGTGAAGTGAGCCTGGCGGTGGAAGACCTCGATAAAATCACGCATCAGAATGCAGAGCATGTGCTGGAAAGTGCGGAAGCATCCGGTCGCCTTAACCAGCAGGCCATTCGCCTGGCCGAAGCCATTTCCGTATTTAAGTGAAGCCAAAGCGATGTAAACCTGCACACAGCACACATTTTTCCGCCATTTGCGGAGAGAATATAGGCACAGTACTCGTGAGGATATTCCTATGAAAAAGTTACTGATCTGTTGTCTGTTCGGCAATACCGCCAATGCGTTGGCCAGAAAGATGCAAAAGGCCGCCGATGCGCAGGGGCATCAGATGTTGATAAGCGCCATTGGCGTGAGTAATTTTGCCAGTGTTGCACCGGCGTTTGACTGCTATCTGGTCGCGCCGCATATCCAATATAAGCTGGATGAGCTGAAAGACGCGATTGATGATTCCGCACCGATTGCGGTGATCGAAAGTTATCCTTTCGCCTCGATGGATGGCGAGAAAGTGCTGGAGTTTGTCATGGCGCGAATGCCGACGATGACGGCATAAGAGAACCCTAAAACCACGTCTGCGGACGTGGTTTTTGTTTGATGAAAAAGGCGTGTTGCGACAGCACGGCAGCCTGAAAGCAAAATAAAAGCATAAGAGGTTTCCACCCACGCCGGAAACCTCTTATGCACAGCAATCAGGATTGCAGTGTGGCCAGACGCGCTGCGAAGCCCACAAAAATCAGGCCGATCAGGGAATTACCCAGGCGGGTTAGTTTTTGTCGTGTCTTCACCCATTGCGTGACATAGGAACCGGAAATAATCAGGAAACTGAAATAGCAGACGCTGATGATTTCCAGCGTAGTGGCAAGAATGAAGAAAGCCGTTCCGGGGCGGGTATAAGTAATGTCGATAAATTGCACAAAAAACGACACGTAAAACAGAATGGCTTTCGGGTTCGTCAGACTGAGCACCAGCGCGCGTCTGAAAATATCACCTTTATGCACGTCGTGTTGCCCCTCTTCCCGCGCCTTGCGCACAAAGGTGCTGTACAGCATTTTGATACCGAGATAGAGGAGATAAAACGCCCCCAGATAACGGATGATATTGAACAGTACGGGTGTGGTTTTGATAAGCGTGGCGACACCCGCATACGCGAGGAACATCAAGACCGCATCACCAATAAAGACGCCGCTCGCTGCGACATAACCGTTTTTCAACCCACCTGCAATACTGCTCTTCAATACAAAGAAGGTATTTGGCCCCGGCACCAGGATGATAAAAATAGCGCCAATAAAATAGGACCAGTAACTGATAACTCCATACTCGGCAAACACACATCCTCCTGAAAAAACACAACAGCATAACCGGCGCTAACATACGCCATATGGCAGTGAACATAAAGCACGGTGCAAAGCCAGGGGATGAGCGGGTTAATGTCTGTCCGGTTACCACATCACTTGAATACTGATTATATATACAGTATAAATATGCGGTTAATTAACCAGTGAAAAGGAACCATCGATGTTTGTTGAGCTAATCTATGACAAGCGTAATGTTGAAGGATTACCAGGGGCAAAAGACATTATCCTTGCCGAATTGACTAAACGTGTGCAGCGCCTCTTTCCCGACGCTGAAGTGCGCGTTAAGCCAATGCAGGCAAATGGCCTGAACAGCGATGCCAGCAAAAACGATCGCGAAAAGCTGAACCGGATGCTTGAAGAGATGTTCGACGAGTCGGACATGTGGCTTGTACAGGAGTAGCACTGTTCGGCAGGCACAACAGGCGCAGGTTTTAACACTATCATGAAGATTATATAAATTGCAGACGAGTGGCGTTTCAAGCGGTAACGGCACGCAGAGAATCAGCAACACCAACATCACGTGATGGGAGAAGGCCATGTTCAGCGGACTCAGCGCTAACGAAGCTCAACGGCTTGCCGCACTGGAATTGCTCAAACGCGAAGATAAAGAGCGCGACAGCGTGCTGGGCGAGCTTGCTGAATTCGCCCGCCATTTAATGGGTGTTTCCGGTTGTTTTGTCACGATTATTGATGACGCATTTCAATACATCAAATACGTGAACAATGTCCCCTTGTTTGCCGGGTGTGTGCCGCTTGAAGAAACCATGTGCCGCCATTCTCTGCCTCTGGATGAGCCGGTTATTTGCCCGGATGCCCGTCAGGATGCGCGTTTTTCAGAACATCCCATTGTACAAAATGGCACGGTCATTTTTTATGCCGTCGCGCCAATAAAAACCCGTGATGGACATACGTTTGCATACCGGAACCACCGTAGGCGCAGAAGCCCTTTTACGCTGGGAGCATCCGGTGTTCGGGAATATTCCTCCCGCAACGCTTATTGCCCTGGCCGAACGCACCAGCCTGATGGCAGGGCTGACGCAGTGGGTGGCAGACAGAGCCATTAAGCAGCTGGTCGAATGGCGCCGAAACAACATCGGGATTCCCATCTCGATCAATGTTTCCGTCAGTGATTTGTCAAAACCCGGCTTTGCGGATGCACTGGAAGAGAAAATAATCAGGGCCAGGCTGACGACCTGCGTGTTGAATGTCTGGAAACCGAAAGAGTGCTGGAAAGCCCGATCGCTCTTGATGAGCTGGATATGCTCAAAGTCCGCGGGTTTAAAATCCTGCTGGATGATTTCGGCGCGGGTTATAGCAATATTAGCTACTTGCGAAAAATCCCTGTCGATATTATCAAAATTGACCGCTCATTAATTAGCAGAGTGGCCAATGACAAAGGCAGTCAGATCATCGCTAAAAATATTATCAGCATGTTGAAAGAACTGGATTATATCGTGCTTGCCGAAGGCGTAGAGGATGCAGAAACCGCAGAAATATTAAAGGATTTTGGCTGCGATGAAGCACAAGGGTACTTTTTTTCCAGGCCATTTCACCCGACAATGATTCCGGACTGGTTGAACGCGTCCCCGTACTAACGAATAAAGCCGCGGTGGTGGCCTTATAGTCCGATACTGGTCTTATCCGCCTGCCCCCGGAAACAGATTGTCATATAATCGTTCAGGCTAATTTCAAAATTCCTGCACATTTATACACCACTATAAGAGACCCGATAAGGAATTAGCCTCTTTTGGAGGGCAGGAATATAAGATGAGACTGATGAAAAGACTGGCGATGGCTATCACATTGTTTGCTGCCGGCTCAGCCACAGCCCTTGCCGAGCCAGGTTTTCAGCCGCATGGCGGGCATGGTTTTCCTGATGGAGGACGGCGAGATGATATCCCCCGTCCAGGCGACAGGTTCCGCCTTCTTCCGGACATTGCCACTACAGTTTTGCTGGGTGGATTAACCTATTATCTGGTGAACGGTATTTACTACCAAAGACAGGGTGCGCAGTATGTGGTGGTTGAAAAACCCTCATCAGCGCCCTCCCCATCAAGTGCACAGGTGCTGGACTTTAACGGTAAACGCTATTACGTGCGTGACGGTCATTATTATGCGCGCGATATTGATGGCAACTATTTTGAAGTTCCGCGGCCGAACGGGCTCTGACTGTTCTGTAACAGCTGCTGTCTTATAAAGCCCGGCATTACTATTCATTCGCCGCACGGAGAGCGACACGTCTTATCTCATCGCACAATGCTGACAATGCGGAGGGGCAAGAATGTGTTGCCTGAGACTGAATGGTATCGAGGTCTTTTGTATCGAGTGTTGAGTCAATGTGACGAAAAACGTAGGCTTTAAGGGCAGGATTTTTAGGTAAAAGCGCCTTTAAATCAGCCAAAGAATCCCAATGGTCAACCAGTAAGTGCACGATGGCTTCCGAATTTCCCTCCGCGATATCTCCCTGGTCACAGTGACCATAATTTATACGGTTCTGGTTGACCGCCATCCAGGTGTCCAGCGAATCAACGGCCATATCCGCGGCTTTAGCATCAGCCGGGGTACAAGTCTTCGCCCATGTGGAGAAGGCAGTAAATATCCCGCAAAAAAGTACGAAAATCACTTTTTTCATAAAGCGTAATTACCTGTGTTCATTGTCAGGAAGTGACTGATAAACATTTCTCTTGTTGTGTTTTTTTCGCTACATACCCGGAATAAAGGTGTATTAAACATTAAAGCTTTGTCTTGATATTGGCGAGGACCCATACAATGGCATCGTCTGTATCAGGAACAAATCAGCACTCTGTTACGGAGGCCCGACACAGAGATCGACATCCTTCAGAACAGACAATTGTCGATCGTATTCCTGAAGTCTCAGGCATTCAACTACAGCCGCCAGAAGCTGGTATGACAGTAAAAGACGCGCGACAGATCAAGAGTTACTCAAAAACATAGTCGTTGTTTCGATGGTCATGGTTTGAAATCGAAGACAATCCTTTCCGGGAGGCTTTCAGGTTTATCCGGGAAGTGACCGGATTTCACGGCGGTATTGATCGCAACCAGTGATGCTTTACACAAAGCAACATCCCCTTTCTCGACTTCTACCCCTGTTACCTTTCCTCCTGAGGGCTGATGGACATAGAGGGAACAGGTCTTGCCTTTAAATTTGTCTGGCTCTGAAAAGGCGCTTTCAACCGCGGACTTTGCGCTGGCGGCATACTCATCGATTCCTTTTGGTACAGATATCTTATGTGTAGTCGTGCAACCTGTAATCATAAACACCAGCAAAGCCATCCCTTCCTTCTTAAACATGTTTTTATTCCTTTTTTATCGCAGGAAGACAGCATCTTAACCGTTATTCGTCACTTGCATAGAGCTCTTTATACCATTCAAAGCAGATTGATTTGCTGCGCTAACTCACCCTCACCTTTCTCAGTCTTGATGACGCCCTCTCATCACTCAACAGCCTTGATCCCTTTCCGGAACCTAAAATAAAACCTGCCCGTGGGCAGGTTGTTAATAGCGAGCATTAATGAAATTTAAAATTTCAACTTTGGATCCTGCGAAAGAATTGCTCAGTTGATTCCCGGACGTGCTCATCAGGATTTTCGGCAATATCTCCCTCACCTGGCGAATGCCGGACGTAACTACTGTGCCCATGTATCAAAGCTGGAGAAGATCCTACAGAGCCAGCAACTGCACAAAATGACAGAAACAGCAAAAACCACGAAGTTCTCAACGATTTACCCATCATTCACAATCCGTGCGTTGTTGATATCGAAAAACATACTGGAGCAGTTAACGTAAAATGCTGTATGTGATGATTAAACCTATCCAGGAAGCTGTGAACAACTGCATATCCGTTCACGATCACAGGACACGAAAACGAGTAATAAAAGCCCCCTCAAGAAAGTGGTTTAGAGGAGATGAGTAAAAAAGCCCCGGAGAATGCCGGGGCCTGGAATTTTCAGGAAGAATTTATAACGGTGAACCAAGAGGACCGTTGATGATCTTAACACTCTCTTCATAGCAGGCTTCAAAACTTTCCAGTTAAGAGCCAGATACCCTTAATTTTTTGCCGGTATCTAAGTTTGCAACTTCATCATTTGTGAACAGGTCCATTTGCACCAATCCCTGGTACTGGATCCAGTCAAATCCGTTGGTCATATACCGATCCCAGTTTACTTCCGCTTCTCAGATCAAAAAGTGGAAAGAAGGAATACCAACGCTGACAATTGGGTAAACTGATGGAAATCATCAAATGGTGCCGGGTACCTCCCGGTTTATTTGAGATAGAGCGATGAATCAATCTCTTGTTTCTTTTCCTGTAAGAAAGAATCAAGAGAATCTGCAGATGTTTTGTAAATTGGGGTATTAGCAGGAATGTCCACTGTTTTTTTACTGATAACTAATGTAAACGAAGGCTGGAACTCACTACGATACCTTACTGCTACTGTTATTTCTAATTTGGCGGGGTTTTTTAAGCTCAGATTTTCAGCTGTAACTTTATCCTGTCCTTTATTTCCGCTATTAATAAGGTCTGATAATTTACCCAATTTACTTTTCAGCGCATCTTTGTAATTACCGACATTAGCCTGTTGTAGCAGTTCTTCATCCGGAACAGCCTTATCATTGAAATTCAGCACTAACGAAACAATCTGATGTTCGTCATAGACTTCACCTAACTTTACAGCCCCACCGTCAACAGGGATGATATGTTCATTTTTGAAACGAAACACCCCAGCATTAATCAATGACGCCAGAATCAGTGCGACCCCAACAATCGTGCTTCCTGCAATTACCGATCTCATTATTCGCCTCCACAAAAATTATTTTCAATGAAATCATATCGCTTATATCACTCTATTAACAGGATATTTTCTTATCGACCTACCAGCATATCCTGGCATGCCTTTTGATATATTATATTTTCTCAGAACCTTGATACATTGTTAAGGCTCCCTGATGGCTACAGACCAGTTCCTTAGAAAGAAATACGATACACCACAAGCAATATTCGTTTGCAATGCAGTTAGCCATCTTATTGAAAAGATGCACATAAAAAAGCAAAAATGAATATATTCTTCGCGTCAGGTGTTTTCTTGAGTTTTAGTTAAAGCCAGAAAAAAACATGCCGATAACTTATATGTTTTACGGCTCTTCAGGCTACTCAATCAAACTTTGTGGAACGAGGTTAAAATGTTCAGGAATTTACCTATCAAGAAAAAATTCTTTTTTGCCTTTGGCGCCGTTTTAGTTTTATTACTGACATTGTGCGCAACTTTTTATTCTAATTTTTCCAACATCGTTAATACCAATGAATGGAATATTCATAGCTGGCGCGTCATCGATAAAAGCCGTGCATTGACCTTAAGCCTGGTGAATATGGAAACCGGTCTGCGCGGCTATGCGATTAATGGCAAAGAAGAAATGCTGGCTCCATGGAGTTCAGGCAAAGAGGATTTTGCTAAATTTTTGCAGGAAACTAAAGGATTGACTGCGGATAACCCTGCACAACAAAAGCGCCTGGATAGTTTGCTTAAACAGGAACAAGAGTGGCAGGAGAAATTCGTCGCTGAGTTGCTTGATCACCGTCGCGCACTAAATACGGGAGCAATGACGCAGGTGGATTTCAATGCGGCCTTCGAAGCCAACACTGGCAAGCCGCAGATGGATCAAATGCGTAAAACCATTGATGAAATCGTCAATGCCGAGACAAATCTGCTCAGCGAACGGCAGGGTTCCGTCGATTCCGTTCAAACAAACACCCGGATTACCTTGTTTATCGGCGCGCTGTTGGGCGTATTTATCGCTTCTGCTTTAGGCTACGTCCTTGCCCGTTCTGTTACCCTTCCGCTTGAGGAAGCGGTAAAAGCGGCTCAGGCGATTGCTGCAGGCGATCTCTCCACCCGTCTGGTAGCACGTTCAAAAGATGAAACGGGTATTCTGATCGTCGCCCTTACCGCCATGCAGGAACAGCTTATAAAGGTGGTCTCTGATATTCAGGCCGCCGCGTCTTCTATCGACAGCGCCTCTAAAGAAGTCGCGATGGGCAATACTGATCTCGCTGCACGAACAGAGCAGCAGGCCGCGTCTCTCGAAGAAACCTCAGCCAGCATGGAACAACTGACGGCGACTGTGAGGCAAAATGCTTCTAACGCGCAAAATGCCAGCAGCATGTCGTCCGACGCGTCCGAAATCGCACAGCAGGGAGGCGTAGTGGTGGATAAAGTCGTTACTACCATGGCTGCTATTTTTGACAGCTCGAAAAGTGTGGTCGAAATTATCGGCACAATTGAAAGCATTGCTTTTCAGACCAATATACTGGCGCTCAACGCGGCAGTAGAAGCCGCTCGCGCGGGCGAGCAGGGCCGTGGTTTCGCTGTGGTGGCAAGCGAAGTGCGTGCTCTCGCGCAGCGCAGCGCGACAGCGGCAAAAGAGATAAAATCGCTGATTGAAGCCTCGAATCACCGTATATCGGAAGGCACAGACCTGGTCGCTCAGGCAGGCAAAACCATGACCGGGATAGTCACGGCGATCAGTAACGTCTCAGCAATTATGTCAGAAATCTACACAGCCTCCGGCGAGCAGGTTAACGGTATCGAGCATATCGGCATCGCTATCTCGCAGATGGATGAAGTGACCCAACAAAACGCCGCGCTGGTTCAACAAGCTGCCGCTGCGGCCGCGTCGCTGGAAGATCAGGCTGCTCAGCTAAACCGCTCGGCTGCGATTTTTAAACTCGCCTGACGGCCCCACCGTTACCCACTCTCGCCAATAATTTTACGTCCGCTTTTGGCATAAGCGACCAGACCGGGAGCAGTCAGGTCTGCTTTGTGCGAGGAGCGGACAGTTATTCGTATTCGTTTATCCATTCAAATTAAAGTTAAAAGCGCCACTAAGGATTAAATCACAGAAACCCTTTCACTGACTGGCTGGTGAGTGATTAATTTTTCAGATGGCTGTCTGAGTGACACTGACTCTCCCGCAACGAAAATAAAGCATAAAAAATAAATCTACAAAACCATTCGGTATCGAACAAAGTCATCTGTCACTGCCACTTTATCGTAAAGTTTGCGGGCAGAATTTTGCGCTCGGGTAAACCAGTAAACTTTTGCCCAGCCTTTGGTGGTGGCTTCATCATGTAGGTGCTGCAAAATTGCTCGTCCAATACCTTCCCCTCGCAGGGACTCGCATACGAAAAAATCTTCAAGATAACAAACGGGCGTAACCACATAGGTGCCTTCATGCAAGACACATAAGGCAAAACCCACGACTTTTTGATTTACTTCAGCAACCCGGCAAAATATGGATGAACACGGATCATTAGCCCGGTGCCAGGTGAACGTTGTAACTTCATGACTTACCGTACCTCCACCAAAATCGTTATAGGCCTCCCATAATTCCAGCCAGTCGTGATAATCACCCTCTTTTACTTCCCGTACCAGAACGTCCATCTTTATCTAAACCTCTTAAGACTAAACTTAACAAATATACGCCCAGGAAAGACTGATAAAAAACGAATTCATGGGTAAATACTGGTGTGGCTGCAAACAATTGGAGGAGAAATCAGCGGTTATATCCTCTGAGCACAGGCCAGTGCGGTGGATCATGAAGAATTCGAACCTTTCCCCCCTCTCCTTATAAAGGGACCGCTCATGCCAAATGCGCGTCCGGGCCGTAAACCCAAAAGCCCGGCGCGCTGGTTTTTTTGCCGCTTTCAGGCAGTGACCTCACCCATGCCCTTGAGTCAGGTCCCCCCGGTTCAACTTGATCCCCCGTTAGCCATAACCAACACGTGGTTGAGCTTATGGAAAGTGTCAGTAGAGAGGGTGAAATGAAAAGGCCACCCGGTTTAGACGACCGGCAAAAAGCACTACGGGGTATATGCCTGGGTATAAAGGTACAGCCCCAACGTTTCACGAGCAGCGCTCCCTTTCAGGAAGACTTTATCGAGATCAAAGGCCGGATACACAGGAATTATTGGGGCACAAATCAAGAAAAATGACCGACAAATATAGTGACGATCGCGGTAAAGACTGGACAATTGTTGGTACGAAAACAGGTTAATTTCCGTTCAGTTTTGTGGAAGGATTTTGGGGAAGAATTTCTCATAGCCGAAAAAAACGGGAACCATCCGGCTCCCGTTCTTGTTTAACCCGCGAGGCGGATTACATGTTCGCGATAATCGCGTCGCCAAACTCTCAAGATTTCAGCATTTTAGCGCCTCCCATCAGACGATCGAAATCGTAGGTCACAGTTTTGGCGCTAATCGCGCCGCTCATGCCTTTGACGATCAGGTCAGCCGCTTCAACCCAGCCCATGTGGCGCAGCAGTAGTTATTAGGATTATTTATAACTTATTGATAAATATATTTAATATTTATCTTTAGAGGCTGATATGGCTGTTTTGCATTGATTTCTAAATTCATGATTATAAAAACTTGTTTTTAAGTTTTGATAACCGTTTTTGGCACTACGTAGCCCACATCAACGCGTTATGTTAAACCTACAAGTTTTTTTAAATCAGCCGCGTTATCCCGCTGACCTGCTCAATAAATTAACATATCGCAATGAAAGCAACTTCCGCCTCTGGCACGTAGCGGACAAGCTATCTGAGCTGAAGGTCCGATGTGAGCGAAAACGGACGTGATCTTCCCCCCAGGATTAAATACAAACTTTCCATTGAAACATTTAATTAACTTATTTATAACATTAAGTTCTAGGTGCAAACGTATTCAATTGGATATGTATGGACATTCAAATCACACATCAAATTACTGAATATGATAAAGAAGAACTATTAACCGGATTAAGAAGCTACAATGCTCAGTTCGTCGATTTTAGTAAAAATGGACAGCTTGGGGTCTACTGCAGAAATGAAAGCGGTGAAATGGTAGGCGGATTAATTGCTGACAGAAAAGGCCCTTGGCTCTGCATCGACTATCTTTGGGTAAGTGAATCTGCAAGGAGCAGGGGTTTGGGTAGCAAACTTATGGATATGGCTGAAAAAGAAGGTTTGCGAAAAGGGTGTGTTCATGGACTTGTAGATACCTTTAGCTTCCAGGCTCTCCCTTTTTATGAAAAACAGGGTTATATACTTCAAATGTCGCTGCCGGACTTTCCTAAAGTAGGCTCTCAAAGGCATTATTTAATTAAGCTTGGTTTATAGCTTTGCTGCATTTGAATACCCTAGCTTTATGAAAGCAGCAATCCGGCAGCTTTCTGCTTTCAGCACGAATAATGCATCGTACTGTCGTCCAGTACACACCATTATCAACGTCCGTTTCTGGCACGGAGCGGACAGCCCTGGAGTATGATGTCCGCTGTGAGCGAAGAGCGGGCATTGCTAACAGCATTCCGTGTGAATCAACGGGGAGCAGGTCAGTGGTAAGGGACGTCTGAGCGCAATGGTGTTCAGCATCTCCGCCACTTCCGTTGAGCGCAGATTCTGGCCCACGCAGATCCCCAGACATTCACGTGTGAACAAATCAATTATCGTCAGCAGGCGTAACCGCCTTCCGTCAAACAGCGTATCGGAGACAAAGTCCATGCCCCAGACATGGTCCGGATACAGCCCCTGAGGCTGCGGCTGTCACCGCTGTGCCGATTTATTGCGATGGGGGCGTTTGAGATGCAGGGACAGGCCCTGCTCGCTGTAGAGACGGTAAATGCGTTTATGGTTATCCCGCCAGCCCTCCCGCATGAGCAGGATGTGAACCCGCCGGTAACCGTAATGTACGCGGGTTTCCGTGATATCGCGGATACGCAGGCGCAGCGCACTGTCATCGGCCGCCACAGAGCGGTAACGGAACGAACAGCGGCTGACCAGCAGCGCAAAACAGACCTACCGTTCGCTGGCCCCGTAACGCGCCTGCAGCTCCCCGACCATTCACGCAGCCGCGCCAGCGTCAGGTCTTTTTTGCCAGCACGTCCTGCCGCATCGCCTCGTCGAGGCTCAGATCGGCCACCAGTTTCTTCAGCCGCAGGTTTTCCTCTTTAAGCTGACGCATGTGTTTCAGTTCTGAGGGCGAAATCCCGCCGTATTTCTTGCGCCACATACAGAACGTGGCATCGGAAATACCTGGCTTACGGCAGACCTCCGGCACGGACGTCCCCAGTTCAGCCTGCTTCAGGGCAAAAACAATCTGCTCTTCGGTGAATCGTGATTTTTTCATCGGCACCACCTCCGTTCAGGGAGTGTAGATCATGGCGGCATTCTGTTTCTGAATGGTGCAGGATTTCGGGTCAGGGTCACACTACTATCGGTTGCGTCAGACTGGCCGGAATCGGCGTACATCCGTAAGACCCGGTAAGCCGATTGGATATCCTCCTGGTCCGGTTCTGCCGTATAATTCTCGCAAACTTTCTTAAGTTAATCTTACTGTGAGGTACTCATGGCTATTATTCAGTTCCGCAAGGAAGGAATGCAAGGTACTGCTGATATAGGCCTGTGGTTCAATAATGGATTCTATTGGGCTCAATCATCTGACTTTATACTTAAAGCGTGCACTCTCGAAGAAATGGCTACTTCCATTGCAGGGGTCGTTAAGGAAATGTCAGCCGATGAAATAATGAAAGAATTGAGCCTTATCGATTTAAGCACTGTTCACGTACATACCCCTGCAGGCCATTTAACTGGCTGGTGACTGTTTCGATTCGCTTCTCTGAGGGTGAAATAATCCCGTTCAGCGGCATTAGTAAGTCGGGGCTGGTTACATCGCCATGCCACTGGTGCCGATGCTGGCCGTCCCGGCCTTTCCTCAGGTGGAGCTGAGACACAACCGACGCTTGCCCAATTTATTCCAATCTTTATCACAGGCAATCAGTGATGCCTCTGGCCGTCGCTTTGATAACATGCAGAATCACTGGGATCGACAAAATGATTCTCAAGGCAATGAGCACGTTAGCGGTGATCTCACAGACAGTGTCCACAGTCATATAGTCCATGAAAGGCGTATACATGACGACCCTGAACCCAACAAGATACAAGCCGACCAGGAATATGTAAGCGAGAACACTCTTTAGGACAAACATCGCCAACGGCTTTAGTCCTAAGTTTTGCTTCCAGTCGAAGGCGTCTTTTAAGGTACGAAAATAACTCAACATCCTTGATTCCCACTCACTAAGACTTATGGGAGCATTTTAACGCGTTAAGTCACTTGAGACACTGGATTTTGAGGTATTCCTGTAGTGTTCTCAGGGCCATTTGGTCGCTGATAATTCCGGATCTGATACCGACAATCTTCCGGAAATGATTCACTCTCCCAGATCATCGTCCAGCACGGTAATGCGCATAATGCTTTCTTTTAGATGTGAGCCTGTCGCATGAGACAGCCGCAGATTTCTAGAAGAGAATGGCCGGGTTACGGGGATGCTTACAATTACACGTTGCCGTGATTATGCAGTCAGCCCCTCTTTAATTCACTTTTTTAGAGCTACTTCTCAGGCAGAACGTGGGCGCGAGTTAAATCAAATACATTGACCATGAATTTTAGTAAGGCGCGGGATAAGGCGAAAATAACTGGGGAGATGGAACACCAGCAACGTTTCATGAACAGAGGTCATTATCCGAACGGCTGTATAAAGAACAAGGAATAAATACTCAAAAATTACTTGGTCATAAATCAGCCCGGCAGACCGAACGTTATGATGATGACAGGGGCAAAGACTGGACTACGATAGCCGTCTGAGTATGTTTTTTTGATAACTTGTTTTGATAATTTTTTGATAACCGTTCAGTTGTTAATAATAAAAAACGGGAACCAAGCGGCTCCCGTTCTTGTTTAACCCGCGAGGCGGATTACATGTTCGCGATAATCGCGTCGCCAAACTCTGAACATTTCAGCAGCTTAGCGCCTTCCATCAGACGTTCGAAATCGTAGGTCACGGTTTTGGCGTTAATCGCGCCGCTCATGCCTTTAACGATCAGGTCAGCCGCTTCAACCCAACCCATGTGGCGCAGCATCATTTCTGCGGAGAGGATCACAGAACCCGGGTTCACTTTGTCCTGACCTGCATATTTCGGCGCGGTACCGTGGGTCGCTTCGAACAGAGCGCACTCGTCGCCAATGTTCGCGCCCGGGGCGATACCAATACCACCAACCTGCGCCGCCAGGGCATCAGAAATGTAGTCACCGTTCAGGTTCATACAGGCGATAACGTCATATTCAGCCGGACGCAGCAGGATCTGTTGCAGGAACGCATCGGCAATCACATCTTTAATGATGATCTCTTTGCCGGTTTTCGGATTTTTGATTTTCTGCCATGGACCGCCGTCGATCAGCTCACCACCAAACTCTTCACGCGCCAGCTGGTAGCCCCAGTCTTTAAACGCACCTTCGGTGAACTTCATGATGTTGCCTTTGTGCACCAGCGTCACAGAGTCGCGATCGTTAGTGATAGCGTACTCAATCGCCGCACGCACCAGGCGTTTGGTGCCTTCTTCGGAACACGGTTTAATACCAATACCGCAATGTTCCGGGAAGCGAATTTTCTTCACGCCCATCTCTTCACGCAAGAATTTGATCACTTTTTCCGCATCGGCAGAGTCCGCTTTCCACTCAATACCGGCGTAAATGTCTTCTGAGTTTTCACGGAAGATAACCATATCGGTCAGTTCAGGGTGTTTAACCGGGCTCGGGGTGCCCTGGTAGTAACGTACCGGACGCAGGCAGATGTAGAGATCCAGCTCCTGACGCAGTGCAACGTTCAGAGAACGGATACCGCCGCCAACCGGCGTCGTCAGAGGGCCTTTGATGGCAACACGGTAATCACGAATCAGATCGAGTGTTTCAGGCGGCAGCCAGACATCCTGGCCGTAAACATGGGTAGATTTCTCACCGGTGTAAATTTCCATCCAGGAAATTTTACGCTCGCCCTTGTAGGCTTTTTCCACAGCGGCATCAACCACTTTCAGCATTGCCGGGGTCACGTCAACACCGATACCGTCACCTTCAATGAACGGGATAATCGGGTTATTCGGAACGTTGAGCTTGCCATTTTGCAGGGTGATCTTGCTACCTTCCGCCGGAACAACTACTTTGCTTTCCATTCACCTCTCCTTCGAGCGCTTCTGGTTGTTTTGCTCGTTGACTTCATGCCGGGGCGCTCAGACTGCGTCCGCTCACCTGTTACGTGAATCACACAGAGCAAACCGTTTTTTGTTAATGAATTGTAATGAGCCCATCAATACTAACCGATAGTTGGGTTCCATGAAAGGCAATCGTGATTCAGCTATAATGCGGCAATTGATAATCACTGAAAATACCATGAACAAAACTTCTTTTAGAAATCACCGGGTTGAGCGATTCAGCTCGCGACAAGCCACCAGACCCGAACGGAAAAACCAGCCAAAACGTGTGATTTTATTCAATAAACCCTACGATGTTTTGCCGCAATTCACTGACGAAGCCGGGCGCAGCACGCTGAAAGATTTTATTCCCATAGAAGGCGTTTATGCCGCCGGGCGGCTTGACCGCGACAGTGAAGGATTACTGGTGTTGACCAACGATGGCGCATTACAGGCGCGCCTCACGCAACCTGGCAAACGCACCGGCAAGATCTATTATGTGCAGGTTGAAGGTGAACCAACCGAAGAGGCCATTAATGCGTTGCGTAATGGTGTTGACCTGAACGATGGTCCGACGCTTCCCGCAGGTGTTGAACGGGTCGATGAACCAGAGTGGTTGTGGCCGCGTAACCCGCCAATCCGTGAACGGAAGTCCATTCCCACCAGTTGGCTGAAAATTACCCTCTATGAAGGGCGTAATCGCCAGGTGCGGAGAATGACGGCGCACGTCGGGTTCCCTACTCTGCGGCTTATCCGTTACGCTATGGGGACTTACACGCTGGATAACCTCGCCAACGGTGAATGGCGAGATGCTTAATCTTATAAGGGAGTAGTGATGCTGAAACCCCACGTAACCGTTGCCTGCGTCGTACATGCGCAGGGAAAATTTTTAGTGGTTGAAGAGACGATTCGCGGCAAAGCCCTGTGGAACCAGCCAGCAGGCCATCTGGAAGCCAACGAAACCCTGACGCAGGCTGCCGCCCGCGAACTGTGGGAAGAGACAGGCATTCGCGCTGAGCCACAACATTTTCTTAGAATGCATCAGTGGATAGCGCGCGATCGCACGCCGTTTCTGCGCTTTTTGTTTGCGATTGAGCTTAACGAAATGTGCGCCACTGAACCCCACGATAGCGATATCGATCGCTGCCATTGGGTCTCGGCCGAAGAGATCTTTTCTGCGACAAACCTGCGCTCACCGCTGGTTGCGGAAAGCATTCGGTGTTATCAGAACTGCCCGCGTTTGCCACTGGAAACTATCGCAGCATTTAACTGGCCGTTTACAGGGGATGCCTGAGCCGCCAGCCCGTGATAGAATACGCCGCCCTGAAGTTCTACGTCGTGAGTATTCTATGTCTGATAGCCCAAAAAAAGTGATCGTCGGTATGTCCGGCGGTGTCGACTCTTCTGTTTCCGCTTACCTGTTGCAACAACAGGGTTATAACGTGGAAGGCCTGTTCATGAAGAACTGGGAAGAGGATGACGGCGAAGAATACTGCACCGCTGCAGCGGATTTGGCCGATGCGCAGGCCGTTTGTGACAAACTCGGCATCGAGCTGCACACCGTCAATTTCGCCGCAGAATACTGGGACAACGTCTTCGAGCATTTCCTGGCTGAATACAAAGCCGGGCGCACGCCGAACCCCGATATTCTCTGCAACAAAGAGATCAAATTTAAAGCGTTCCTTGAGTTTGCCGCCGAAGATCTCGGCGCGGACTATATTGCCACCGGTCACTACGTGCGCCGCGCCGATGTGGACGGCAAAAGCCGCCTGCTGCGCGGTCTTGATGGCAATAAGGATCAGAGCTACTTCCTGTATACCTTAGGTCACGAGCAGATCGCGCAAAGCCTGTTCCCGGTCGGTGAGCTGGAAAAACCGCAAGTGCGTAAAATCGCCGAAGATCTGGGCCTGGCAACCGCGAAGAAAAAAGACTCTACCGGTATCTGCTTTATTGGCGAACGTAAATTCCGCGAATTCCTTGGTCGTTACCTGCCGGCGCAGCCCGGTAAAATCCTCACCGTCGAGGGTGAAGAGATCGGCGAGCACCAGGGTCTGATGTACCATACTCTTGGTCAGCGTAAAGGCCTGGGTATCGGCGGGACCAAAGACGGCAGCGAAGAGCCGTGGTATGTGGTCGATAAAGACGTGGAAAAGAATATCCTGATTGTCGCGCAAGGCCATGAGCATCCTCGCCTGATGTCCGTGGGGCTTATCGCACAGCAACTGCACTGGGTGGATCGCGAACCGCTACAGGGCACGCTGCGTTGTACGGTGAAAACCCGTTACCGTCAGGAAGATATTCCCTGCACCGTAACCGTGCTGGACGCCGACCGTATCGACGTGCGTTTTGACAACCCGGTTGCGGCCGTCACGCCAGGCCAGTCCGCTGTGTTCTATAGCGGCGAAGTGTGCCTGGGTGGCGGTATTATCGAGCAGCGTCTGCCGCTGCCCCTGTAATACAGAGTCAATAAAACCGGACTGGCGAAAGCCCGCGCAATGGTTGCAATGCGGGTCAAAAAAGGAGTGAGTGTGGCGAAGAACTATTACGACATTACCCTGGCGCTGGCAGGCATTTGCCAGTCCGCACGTCTGGTGCAACAACTGGCGCACCAGGGGCATTGTGACAGCGACGCGCTGCATGTCTCGCTGAACAGCGTGATTGATCTGAACCCGGACTCCACGCTTGGCGTCTTTGGCGGCAGCGAAACCAATCTGCGCACCGGGCTGGAAACGCTGCTTGGCGTACTGAATGCCAGCAGTCGCCAGGGTCTCAATGCCGAACTGACCCGCTATACCTTAAGTATGATGGTGCTGGAGCGTAAACTTGCCGGTAATAAACAGGCAATGGATACGCTCGGTAACCGCATCGCCAGTTTGCAACGCCAGCTTGAGCACTTCGATCTGCAATCAGACACGCTGCTCAGCGCCATGGCGGCAATATATGTTGATGTCATCAGCCCACTGGGACCACGTATTCAGGTCACCGGTTCACCCGCGGTGCTGCAAAGCCCGCAGGTACAGGCAAAAGTCCGCGCCACTCTGCTGGCCGGGATCCGCGCTGCGGTGCTCTGGCACCAGGTCGGCGGCGGTCGCCTGCAATTGATGTTGTCCCGAAATCGCCTGTCGACCCAGGCCAAAAACATTCTTGCTCATTGTTAACCTCCCGGAGTTGTGACTTATGGAATTATCCTCACTGACCGCCGTTTCCCCTGTCGATGGACGCTACGGCGATAAAGTCAGCGCGCTGCGCGGGATCTTCAGCGAATACGGTTTGCTGAAATTTCGTGTCCAGGTAGAAGTGCGCTGGCTGCAAAAACTGGCGACTCATGCGGCGATCAAGGAAGTTCCTGCTTTTACTGACCACGCAAACGGTTTCCTCGATAAAATCGTCGACGGCTTCAGTGAAGAAGATGCGCTTCGCATTAAAACCATCGAGCGCACCACGAACCACGATGTCAAAGCGGTTGAATATTTTCTGAAAGAAAAAGTCGCGGAGCTCCCTGAGCTGCATGCAGTTTCCGAATTTATCCATTTCGCCTGCACCTCAGAAGATATCAATAACCTCTCTCACGCCCTGATGCTGAAAACCGCCCGTGATGAGGTGATCCTGCCGTACTGGCGCCAGCTTATCGACGCGGTAAAAGCGCTGGCGGTGCAGTATCGCGATATCCCGCTGCTCTCCCGTACCCACGGTCAGCCAGCCACGCCGTCGACCATTGGTAAAGAGATGGCGAACGTCGCTTACCGTATGGAACGCCAGTTCCGTCAGTTAAACCAGGTGGAAATCCTTGGTAAAATCAACGGCGCAGTGGGCAACTATAACGCCCATATCGCGGCTTACCCGGAAGTGGACTGGCATCAGTTCAGCGAAGAGTTTGTCACCTCACTGGGGATCCAGTGGAACCCGTATACCACGCAGATCGAGCCGCACGACTATATTGCAGAGTTGTTTGACTGCATGGCGCGTTTCAACACCATTCTGATCGATTTTGACCGAGATATCTGGGGTTACATTGCACTGAATCACTTCAAGCAAAAAACCATTGCTGGTGAAATCGGCTCTTCTACCATGCCGCACAAAGTCAATCCGATTGATTTTGAAAACTCAGAAGGCAACCTGGGCCTTTCTAACGCAGTATTGCAGCATCTGGCCAGCAAACTGCCTGTCTCCCGCTGGCAACGCGATCTGACCGACTCCACCGTACTGCGTAATCTTGGCGTGGGCGTGGGTTATGCGCTGATTGCCTACCAGTCAACGCTGAAAGGCGTGAGCAAACTGGAAGTGAACCGCGATCGCCTGCTGGACGAACTGGATCACAACTGGGAAGTTCTGGCGGAGCCGATCCAGACCGTGATGCGCCGCTACGGCATTGAGAAGCCTTATGAAAAACTCAAAGAGCTGACCCGCGGTAAACGCGTTGACGCGGAAGGCATGAAGCAGTTTATCGATGGTCTTGCACTGCCGGAAGACGAAAAAACCCGCCTGAAAGCGATGACCCCGGCCAACTATATTGGTCGCGCCATCACCATGGTCGACGAGCTCAAATAATCGACTGTGGGCCGCTCACCCTCTTTTCCCCGGAAAAGAGGGTTTCTTACTTCTACGGTTTAATAAATGTTTATCCCTCCTGCACCACAATCAGCGTTAGACTGAATTCATCAAAAACTTAAGGAGAGTTCTGACGATGCGCATACTGGTTGTGGAGGACAATGCCCTGCTGCGTCACCATTTAAAAGTGCAGCTACAGGAGCTGGGGCATCAAGTGGATGCGGCGGAAGATGCCAGGGAAGCCGATTATTTTCTTAATGAACATATTCCTGATATCGCCATTGTCGATCTCGGCTTACCGGACGAAGATGGGTTGTCGTTGATCCGTCGCTGGCGCAGCCATGACGTCACCCTGCCTGTTCTGGTGCTGACCGCTCGTGAAGGCTGGCAGGATAAAGTTGAAGTATTGAGTGCTGGCGCGGATGACTACGTTACCAAACCGTTCCACATTGAAGAAGTCGTTGCCCGCATTCAGGCGCTGATGCGCCGCAACAGCGGCCTCGCGTCTCAGTTGATCTCTATGCCGCCATTTCAGGTGGACCTCTCCCGTCGTGAGTTGTCGATTAACGACGATGTGATAAAACTCACGGCATTCGAGTACACCATTATGGAAACGCTGATCCGCAATAGCGGTAAAGTGGTGAGCAAAGATTCATTGATGCTTCAGCTCTACCCTGATGCAGAGTTACGTGAGAGCCATACCATTGATGTGCTGATGGGACGTTTGCGCAAAAAAATCCAGACACAGTATCCGGAAGATGTGATCACCACGGTGCGCGGTCAGGGCTACCTCTTCGAATTACCTAAATGAGACGCGTGTTGCGACACCTCCTGCCGCTTTCCCTGCGGGTCCGTTTTTTACTTGCCACCGCAGCGGTGGTGATGGTGCTTTCCCTCGCTTATGGCATGGTGGCGCTGGTGGGTTACAGTGTCAGTTTCGACAAGACCACCTTCCGTCTGCTGCGGGGAGAGAGCAACCTGTTTTATACGCTGGCAAAATGGGAAAACAATCGGCTCAGCGTTGATCTCCCGGAAAACCTCAATCTGCAAAGCCCAACCATGGCGCTGATCTACGACCAGAACGGCAAACTGATCTGGTCCCAGCGGGATGTTCCCTGGCTGGAAAACAGTATCGACCCTGACTGGCTGCGGACAAATGGCTTTCATGAAATTGAAGCGGATATTGATGCCAGCAGAACACTGATTGATGACGATCACTCCGTTGCTGAAGAGCTGAAAGAGATCCGCGAAGATGACAGCAGTTCTGAGATGACACACTCTGTCGCGGTCAATATCTACCCGGCCACCAGCCGTATGCCGCAATTAACCATTGTGGTGATCGATACCATTCCGATTGAGCTGAAACGCTCTTATATGGTGTGGAGCTGGTTTGTCTATGTGCTGGCCGCAAACCTGTTATTGGTGGTTCCGCTGTTGTGGCTGGCGGCGTGGTGGAGTTTACGTCCCATTGAAGCGCTGGCCCGTGAAGTCCGCGAACTGGAAGAGCATCACCGCGAACAGCTTAATCCGGAGACCACTCGCGAACTGACCAGTCTGGTTCGCAATCTTAACCGCCTGCTGAAAAGTGAGCGCGATCGGTATGACAAGTACCGCACCACACTCACTGATCTCACTCACAGTCTGAAAACGCCACTGGCAGTGTTGCAAAGCACGTTGCGATCGCTACGCAGCGAGAAGATGAGCGTCTCCGATGCCGAACCGGTGATGCTGGAACAGATCAGCCGTATCTCGCAGCAGATTGGTTACTACCTGCATCGCGCCACGATGCGCGGCAGTAGCGGCCTGCTCAGCCGGGAACTGCATCCCGTTGCGCCGTTGCTCGACAGCCTGACCTCGGCGCTGAACAAGGTTTACCAACGCAAAGGCGTCAACATTACCGTCGATATCTCACCGGAAATCAGTTTTGTCGGTGAGAAAAATGACTTTATGGAAGTGATGGGCAATTTGCTGGATAACGCCTGCAAATACTGTCTTGAATTTGTCGAGATTTCGGCCCGGCAAACAGACGACACGCTGCATATTATCGTCGAAGATGATGGTCCGGGCATTCCCGCTGCCAAGCGCGAGGTGGTTTTTGATCGCGGGCAACGCGCTGATACGCTGCGCCCGGGACAGGGCGTCGGGCTTTCCGTTGCACGGGAAATTGTCGACCAGTATGAAGGGCAGATCATCACCGCAGAGAGTTTACTGGGCGGCGCCAAAATGGAAGTGATCTTTGGCCGACAACAGGCGGCGATCGCTGGCGACTGAACGCTATCGGCATTACTATAATCCTTTATTCAGCCACTGATAATTTGCCGGAAACGCATATGGACTATCACGTAGAAATAGACTGGCCAGACTTTATTCAACGCTACTGGCAAAAACGCCCGGTAGTGCTGAAACGTGGGATTAAAAATTTCATCGATCCCATCAGCCCGGACGAACTGGCAGGACTGGCAATGGAAAATGAGGTGGACAGCCGTCTGGTCAGCCATCTTGACGGTAAATGGCAGGTGGGCCACGGTCCTTTCGAAAGCTATGATCACCTGGGCGAAAGCAACTGGTCGCTGTTAGTGCAGGCCGTCAACCACTGGCATCAACCTGCTGCCGCACTGATGCGCCCGTTCCGCGTGCTCCCGGACTGGCGTACCGATGATCTGATGATCTCCTTCTCGGTGCCTGGCGGCGGCGTGGGCCCGCATCTCGATCAGTACGACGTGTTTATCATTCAGGGTACCGGTCGCCGTCGCTGGCGCGTCGGCGAAAAAACGCCGATGAAACAGCACTGCCCCCACCCGGACTTACTGCAGGTCGATCCGTTTGAGGCGCTCATTGATGAAGAGCTGGAGCCAGGCGATATCCTGTATATTCCGCCGGGATTCCCGCATGAAGGCTATTCGTTGGAGAATTCACTGAACTACTCTGTGGGTTTCCGTGCCCCCAGCGGCCGTGAATTGATCAGCGGGTTTGCTGATTACGTTCTGCAACGCGAACTGGGCAGCCAACGCTATAGCGATCCGGATGTTCCACAGCGCGCCCACCCGGCGGATATTCTGCCGGAAGAGCTGGATAAGCTGCGCGACATGATGCTGGGACTGATCAATCAGCCGGAGCAGTTTAAAGAGTGGATGGGCGAATTTATTTCCCAGTCACGCCACGAACTGGATATCGCGCCCCCTGAGCCGCCCTATCAGCCGGATGAAATTTACGATGCGCTGAAACAGGGTGACAAGCTGGTGCGTCTTGGCGGTTTACGCGTGTTGCGTATTGGTGATGACGTGTTCGCCAACGGCGAGCGGATCAACTCGCCACACCGCCCGGCGCTTGAAGCGCTGGCAAGTCATATCGTATTGCAGGGTGAGATGTTTGGCGATGCACTGGATGATCCCTCTTTCCTCGCAATGCTCGCCGCACTCGTCAACAGCGGTTACTGGTTCTTCGAAGATTAATACCTGACCGCCTGCTTATCCGGCCTGCGACATCTCTCACGCAGGCCGGATAAGACATGTATTCCGCCATCCGGCAGCGCAGGCTACTCCCCTTTCGCCGTCAGCTCAGCAATTCGCACAATCACCTGCACGGCTTTCTCCATGCCTTCCAGCGTCACAAACTCGTGCTTGCCGTGGTAGTTATAACCGCCGGTAAACAGGTTCGGGCAGGGTAAACCCATAAAGGAGAGCTGTGCGCCGTCGGTCCCACCGCGAATCGGTTTCAGCTCCGGTTCAATATCGCAGTCGCGCATAGCCTGCTGGGCGATTTCGAGAATATGCGGATGCTCTACCACTTTCTCACGCATATTGTAGTAGCTGTCTTCGATCACCAGTTCGATATAACAATCCGGATGCAGCCCTTTGCCCACTTTTTTGGCAATCTCCATCATCTTACGTTTACGTGTTTCAAACATCTTGCGGTCAAAATCACGGATGATGTAGTGCATGTCGGCGCGTTCAACGGTGCCTTTAATGCTGGTGAGATGATAGAAGCCTTCATAGCCCTCGGTGTTTTCCGGGCTCTCCTCTTCCGGCACCAGCGCATGAATACGGCTGGCCAGCGTCAGCGCGTTAACCATTACCCCTTTCGCCGTACCGGGGTGGACATTATTACCGACAATTTTGATGTTCACCGACGCGGCGTTAAAGTTTTCAAACTCCAGCTCGCCAACGCCGCCGCCATCGACGGTATAGGCCCATTTTGCGCCGAAGCCTTCCACATCGAAATGTTTCGCGCCCTTACCCACTTCCTCATCAGGGGTAAACGCCACGCAAATATCGCCGTGGGGAATGTTTTTCTTCTTCAATACCGCCAGCGCCGTCATGATCTCCGCCACCCCGGCTTTATCATCCGCGCCAAGCAATGTTTTGCCATCCGTGGTGATCAGCGTCTGCCCAAGCAACTGGTGCAGCACCGGAAACATCACCGGCGACAGGATCTCATCGCCAATGCCCAGCGCGATATCGCCACCGCGATAGTTTTCAAGGATTTGCGGATTCACATTCTTGCCGCTGCAATCCGGCGAGGTATCCACATGGGAAATAAAACCGATGGCAGGTACTGGCGTTTGCACATTTGACGGCAACACCGCCATCACCGTGCCTTTATCGCTTAATGTGACATTTTCCAGCCCCATCTCCGTCAGCTGGTTCTGAAGTAAACGCAGGAGTTTCCACTGCCCGTCAGTGCTGGGCACCTGCCGGACGCCGGGCTTTGATTGAGTATCCAGAGAAACGTACTGCAAAAAACGCTCTAATAATTTGTCCATGAAGCCACCCCCACAAAATGTCATAACATTATCAATAAGCGTGAAAAGACAAATATTGCGTCAGGTCACTTTTACCCCGTAAACGAGAATATTTTCAAAATTACGGCCCACGTAATTAACCGTAGCCCGGAAATTCCCCCTCCGTTCGACGAAAATACGACAACGATTGGCGATTTCACCGCTTTGCCGTAGAATGCCAGCCCTTAAATCGTGCACAACCCAAAGGTGGTTAACCACAAACCCCGCATCCGATAAGCCTTTCGATGCGTCGACATGGGACAGAGTCAAAAATTGAACACACAACCGCGTTCGCGTTCACCGCTTGTGCAGCTTGCGGGTATTCGCAAAAGCTTTGATGGCAAAAATGTCATTTCCGATTTTAACCTCACCATCAATAACGGCGAATTTCTGACGCTGCTGGGTCCTTCCGGCTGCGGTAAAACGACAGTTCTGCGCCTGATCGCCGGGCTGGAAAGTGTCGATGTCGGCCATATCCACCTCGATGCCGAAGATATCACGCACGTTGCAGCGGAACACCGCCACGTCAATACCGTTTTTCAGAGCTACGCGCTCTTCCCCCATATGACGGTGTTCGACAACGTAGCTTTTGGTCTGCGGATGCAAAAAACCCCGGCTCAGGAGATAACCCCACGCGTGATGGATGCGTTGCGGATGGTGCAACTGGACTCCTTTGCCCAACGTAAACCGCATCAACTCTCCGGTGGGCAACAGCAGCGTGTCGCCATCGCCCGCGCGGTGGTTAATAAACCGCGTTTGCTGTTGTTAGATGAATCGCTCTCCGCGCTGGATTACAAACTGCGTAAGCAGATGCAAAACGAACTGAAAGCGCTGCAACGTAAGCTGGGTATTACCTTTGTTTTTGTCACCCACGATCAGGAAGAAGCCCTGACCATGTCAGACCGCATTGTGGTGATGCGCGAAGGCCGCATTGAGCAGGATGGTACGCCCCGTGAAATCTATGAAGAGCCGAAGAACCTGTTTGTCGCCAGCTTTATCGGCGAAATCAATATTTTCAGCGCCACGGTGATTGAGCGTGTCGATGCACACCGCGTGCGCGCCAGCGTCGAAGGCCGCGAATGCCATATTCACGTTAACTTCCCGGTGGAACAAGGCCAGCCGTTAAACGTACTGCTGCGCCCGGAAGATTTGCGTGTCGAAGAGATCCACGACGTGAGCGACGCAGAAGGTCTGATCGGCTACGTTCGTGAGCGCAACTACAAAGGGATGACACTGGAATCCATGGTTGAGCTGGAAAACGGCAAAATGGTGATGGTCAGTGAGTTCTTTAATGAAGACGATCCGGATTTTGACCACTCGCTGGACCAGAAAATGGCCATAAATTGGGTAGAAAGCTGGGAGGTCGTACTGGCTGATGAAGAGTACCAGTAAATTCCAGAATGGGGTGATCGCCACTATCGTCGGTTGGCTTGTGCTGTTTGTTTTCCTGCCGAATGTGATGATCATCGCCACCAGCTTTCTGACCCGCGACGATGCCCATTTCGTCCAATGGGTTTTTACGCTGGATAACTATACGCGTCTGCTCGATCCGCTCTATTTCGACGTGCTGCTGCACTCCCTGAACATGGCGGCAATCGCCACGCTGTCCTGCCTGGTATTGGGCTACCCTTTTGCCTGGTTCCTGGCGAAACTGCCCGCGAAGGTGCGCCCGCTGCTGCTGTTTCTGCTGATTGTTCCCTTCTGGACCAACTCACTTATCCGCATCTACGGGTTGAAGATTTTCCTCAGCACCAAAGGGTATCTCAACGCCTTCCTGCTGTGGCTGGGTGTCATCGATGAGCCGCTGCGCATTATGTTTACCCCGGTCGCGGTGATTATCGGTCTGGTCTACATTCTGCTGCCGTTTATGGTGATGCCGCTCTACTCCAGCATCGAGAAGCTCGACAAACCGCTGCTGGAAGCGGCAAAAGATCTCGGGGCCGGTAAACTGCAAACCTTCATTCGCATTATTATCCCGCTGACGATGCCGGGGATCATTGCCGGTTGCCTGCTGGTGATGCTGCCGGCCATGGGGCTGTTCTATGTTGCGGATCTGATGGGCGGGGCGAAAAATTTGCTGGTCGGTAACGTGATTAAAAGCCAGTTCCTCAATATTCGTGACTGGCCATTCGGCTCCGCCACCAGCATCACGCTGACCGTGGTGATGGGGCTGATGTTGCTGGTATACTGGCGTGCAGCGCGATTGCTGAACAAAAAAGCAACGGATTTAGGCGAATAACGTTAACTGTCATTGGATGAACCATGATGCTGGCATGCGCTTTACTTCGCGGTAAATGGCATGCCATGCAAGGCACTATCCGTGTCTTGTTGCCATTAAACTGCGGTGTCAGTAAAGTTTTTGCTCAATATTGTCACCCGCATCAACGACCCGCCAAATCTTCCAGTTTCCATTTTCCTTACGGGTCCAAACCTGCAGATGCGCATGTTCGCTATTCTGCTGCCCAAGCCAGACATCCAGTTTCATACTTTGCCCATCCAAAGACGCCGGAGAAACTTTTATAGTTTTCTCCCACTCGGGGAACGCATCCTGCGCGTAGGTAAAATAATCGGCCATCAGTAATTCTTGCTCCGGCATCGTATAAATTTCATCCATACGCTTAAGTAACGTCGCCGATACCCATTTATTCATTTGTTCCATTTTGATGATGTTATCTGGCGAAACATCGTGATTAATTTCGTGCAGATAAAATGTGTAGAACGCCGTGACATTTTTCTGAATATCGGTCTCTGTTGTGGCGCTGGCAAAAGGGAGATAAGCCGCCAACAGCAATGAAATGAGCAATCGCATCAGTTTTTCCTGTAAATCACATAAGATGGGTGGAGCCTTCGATAACCTGGGCCAGGGTACATATCCCGCTGTTTGAAATCTGAATACCATGTTTTACCATCAAACATGGTCATATGGCCTATTCCATTACCGCCAACATAGGGCTGAATAATGGCAACGTCCCCCTTTTCGGGTTTAGCGGATTGCGGCAACGCGACAAATCCTGCTTTCAGCAGCGAGCTTCCATAATCCTTCGCAAATTTGGTTTCGATAAGGTTAATTCCCCCGGCTTCAATCGCCCGACGAGTGAACTTTGCACAATACCCGGTAGACTTCGGACCCGCGTGTTTCACCAGGTAATCAACGGCGGCATCGCTATTCCATCCCATAAAAATTCCTTTAAAAATAATAGGCATAACCGCCGGGATACTACATTATGCAAGGCGATAACAAATGAGAGTAATCTCATTTTACGCGGAAACCGCATGGTCCACTCACAACCGTGTTTATGATCGCCATCAGGAGATAAAACGCCCTCAACACCGCAACGCAATAACGTTGCGGGTTGTCCGACACAGGTAAAGTTCGTCATTTACGTGGGAGTTTTTCCCGATCGCAAAACAAAGTGTTGTAAAATGCGCGGCCTCAAACGACGGCCGACGGCCAGTCAGTGTTGGTGAACCAGGCTAGAGGTGGCAAAAAGTGATAATTTTCAAATCACTAGAATCGAACAATTGGCTTAAGAAAAAGGTGGAATGCGCATGATTGGTCGACTGCTGCGCGGCGGTTTTATGACCGCTATTTACGCGTATCTGTATATTCCGATCATCATTCTGATCGTCAACTCGTTTAATCAGTCGCGCTTTGGCATTAACTGGCAGGGGTTCTCCACCGAGTGGTATCGCCTGTTGATGAACAACGACAGTCTGCTGCAAGCCGCGCAACACTCGCTGACGATGGCCGTACTCTCCGCCACCTTTGCCACCCTGATTGGCTCGCTGACAGCCGTTGCGCTCTACCGCTACCGTTTTCGCGGTAAACCGTTTGTCAGCGGTATGCTGTTTGTGGTGATGATGTCGCCGGATATCGTCATGGCCATTTCGCTACTGGTGCTGTTTATGCTGCTGGGCATTCAGCTCGGGTTCTGGTCATTGCTGTTTTCGCATATCACCTTCTGCCTGCCATTTGTGGTGGTGACCGTCTTCTCGCGCCTGAAAGGTTTTGATGTGCGCATGCTGGAAGCCGCCAAAGATCTGGGTGCCAGCGAAGTGACTATTCTGCGCAAAATCATCCTGCCGCTGGCGATGCCTGCTGTTGCAGCCGGTTGGTTGCTGAGCTTCACCCTGTCGATGGACGACGTGGTGGTTTCGTCCTTCGTTACCGGTCCGGGCTATGAAATTCTGCCCTTAAAAATCTATTCCATGGTCAAGGTGGGCGTGTCGCCGGAAGTCAACGCGCTGGCCACCATTCTGTTAGTGCTGTCGCTGGTGCTGGTGATTGCCAGCCAGCTGATTGCACGTGATAAAACCAAAACTCAGGGGACGTAAGATAATGAAAAAATGGTCACGCCACCTGCTGGCAGCGGGAGCTCTCGCCATCGGCATGAGCGCCGCGCATGCGGACGACAACAAAACGCTCTATTTCTACAACTGGACCGAGTATGTGCCGCCCGGCCTGCTGGAGCAGTTCACTAAAGAGACCGGCATCAAGGTTATCTATTCGACCTATGAATCGAATGAAACCATGTACGCCAAGCTCAAAACCTATAAAGAAGGCGCATACGACCTGGTCGTGCCGTCCACCTACTTCGTGGATAAGATGCGCAAAGAGGGCATGATCCAGAAGATCGACAAAACGAAGCTGACCCACTTCAATAACCTCGATCCGCAGATGCTCAACAAACCGTTTGACCCCAATAACGACTACTCCATCCCTTATATCTGGGGGGCCACCGCGATTGGCGTCAATGGCGACGCGATCGATCCGAAAACCGTGACCCGCTGGGCCGATCTGTGGAAACCGGAATACAAGGGCAGTCTGCTGCTGACGGATGATGCACGTGAAGTGTTCCAGATGGCGCTGCGCAAGCTGGGTTACTCCGGCAATACCACCGATCCCAAAGAGATTGAAGCGGCCTATAACGAGCTGAAAAAACTGATGCCAAACGTCGCGGCGTTCAACTCAGACAACCCCGCCAACCCCTATATGGAAGGCGAAGTGAATCTGGGAATGGTGTGGAACGGTTCGGCGTATGTGGCGCGTCAGGCAGGGACGCAACTGGATGTCGTCTGGCCTCAGGAAGGGGGGATTTTCTGGATGGATAGCCTGGCGATCCCGGCGAATGCGAAAAACGTCGACGGGGCGCTGAAGCTTATCAACTTCCTGCTGCGCCCGGAGATTGCCAAACAAGTGGCGGAAACCATCGGCTACCCAACGCCGAACCTGGCCGCGCGTAAGCTGCTGAAACCGGAAGTGGCGAACGATAAGTCCCTCTACCCGGATGCAGAAACCCTCAGTAAGGGCGAGTGGCAAAATGATGTCGGCAGCGCCAGCGCCCTTTACGAAGAGTACTACCAGAAGTTAAAAGCCGGACGTTGAGTCCGTACTGGATAGCGCTGCCCCTTATCCGGCCTGCGGGTATCGAGGCCGGATAAGGCGTAGTTTTCGCGTTACAGCTTTTTCAGCAGTTTTTCGACGTACTCTGGCACCACTACGCTCGCCAGCCCGTAATGTTTCTCTTCGAACTCGCTGCCTACCTGGCTCGGTTCGAGGTTCAGCTCAACGGTGTGCGCGCCATGCAGTTTGGCTTCGTGAACAAACCCGGCGGCAGGATACACGTGGCCGGACGTGCCGATCGCAATAAAGACATCCGCCATCGACAGTGCGCTGTAAATTTCATCCATGCCCAGCGGCATCTCGCCAAACCACACTACGTGCGGGCGCAGAGGCGCAGGAAACTGGCAACAGTGGCATTTGTCGTCACGGGTGACATCATCGGTCCACTTCAGCACCTGCCCGCTCTGGGAACAGCGCACTTTCAACAACTCGCCGTGCATATGGATGATGTGTTTATTTCCGGCACGCTCATGCAGGTTGTCGATATTCTGCGTGATCAGTAAAAAGCGATCCCCCAATGCCTGCTCCAGTTCGGCCAGCGCCAGATGCGCGGCGTTGGGCACAATTTCCGGCTGCTGGAGCTGGCGGCGGCGATCGTTATAAAAGGTTTGCACCAGTTGTGGGTTGCGGGCAAAGCCTTCCGGCGTCGCCACATCTTCGACATGATGTTCTTCCCACAGCCCATCTGCCGCACGGAAGGTGCGGATCCCGGACTCGGCGGAGATCCCCGCCCCGGTCAGTACGACAACTCTCGGTTTTTCCATCACTTCAGGCACCATTGTGTCACGGAAAAAAATGCGCTGGCGTAACCGCTCACGCAAGCGGCGTTTGTTATGGCGAAAACGGCTGAGACGATGTGAACGTCGCGATTGCATGGCATCCTCTCAGGACGGATCAGTAAGATGAAGAAATGCCGCACCGCGCATACCGCCTGCGTCACCGTAGCGTGCGCATTCAATACGCGGCACCTCGCCCGCTGGCAGCAGATGCGGGCGGATACGCTCCGGCAGCAATTGCGTCAGCGCGCTGAAATTGGATAATCCACCGCCAATCACCAGCAGATCCGGGTCGATAATGGTCAGAATATTACCCAGACACACCGCCAGCAAGTCGACATACCGTTCGACATGGGCCAGTGCTTTCGCCTCGCCCTGCTGCCAGCGGGTGATGATCTCCGGCGCGGACAATGACTGATGGTAGAAGTGTTTGTACAGCCATGCAAAACCACGGCCGGACAGATAGTTCTCAATACAGCCGATTTTGCCACAGCCGCAGCGTGTGAGCGGAAAATCAAACCCCATCAGCCCCAGCGCATCGACGGGCAAACGGATATGACCAAACTCGCCGGTGATAAAACGCTGCCCGGTCACAGTCTTGCCATTCACCACCAGTCCGCCGCCCACACCCGTGCCAAGGATCAGCCCCATCACCAGCGGATAGCGCCGGAATTCATCATCCCAGGCTTCAGAAAGGGTGAAACAGTTGGCATCGTTATCCAGCCGGACGTCACGCTCCAGCAACGCGCTAAGATCGGTGCGCAGCGACTGGCCGCTAGCGGCGGGCAGATTGGCGGCATACAACGTACCGTCGGCGGTTTCCGGCATGCCAGGGATGCCGATGCCGACCGTGCCTTTCACGCCGAAACGTGCATCCGCCTCTGCGACCAGCTCAGCAATGGCGCGCAAAAAGGATGTATAACTGTCATGGGGCGTGGCGACACGTGTTTCCCACTGTAACCGTCGATTGGCATCAAAGACACCTAACGCGATTTTACTGCCGCCAATATCAAATCCGTAATTCATCGCCACTCCTTCGTTGTGGCCCTGCTCACGCCGGGATTACTGCCCGCTCAGTACTCTCGCCGGATCAATATTGCTCGCCCGGCGCGCCGGATACCAGCTCGCCAGCAGGCTTAATACCAACGCCGTCGCCAGAACGTACACCACATCCAGCGGATGAAGTTCCGACGGCAGGAAGTCGATAAAGTAGATATCGCCCGACAAGAACTGATGACCGATAATTTTTTCTATACCGTTGATAATTGGCGTTAATTGCAGCGAAACCACCACGCCAATCACCACACCGCAAAGGCTGCCCAGCAACCCGGCCAGCAAACCGTACCAGACGAAAACGGCGCGAATAAGACCATCTTTCGCCCCGAGCGTACGCAATACCGCAATATCGCCGCTCTTGTCTTTTACTGCCATCACCAGCGTGGAGACAATATTAAAACAGGCCACGCCAATCACCAGCACCATCGCCAGATACATAATGGCGCGGATCATCTGGATGTCGCGATACATATAGCCATATTTGCCGATCCAGCTTTTGATATAAACATAGCTGTTGGTCACTTCACCCGCATCGCGCACCAGCTTATTGGCGTTAAAGACATCGTTGACTTTAATGGCGATGCCGGTAACGCTGCCGCCCATCTCCAGATATTGCTGCGCATCCGCCATCGGGATCATCGCGAAACCGTGATCAAGCTGACCACTGAGTTGCAGAATACCCGTGACATGCAACCGCACGCGTTTGGGCTGCAACAGTTTATGCGCGTCGTCAGAGTTAGGGATCATGATGGACACCCAGTCGCCCTGCTGCACTTTCAGCGCATCGGCCACGCCTTTCCCCAAAATGATTTGCTGCTCACCGGCTTTAAAATTACGCCAGGCGTCGCCCTGGATATATTTCGGTAACGCGCTGAGGTCAGTTTCCTGCTGCGGATCAACGCCTTTGACCTGAATCGCGCGCAGGTTAGCACCGCTCTCCACCAGCCCTGTAAAGTTGATATAGGGTGCCGCCGCCGCAATGCCCGGCACTTTCTTCACTTTTTCCAGCGCGGCATTCCAGTCATTCCACGGCTGGTTCACCGGCTCGATTTCACCATGTGGCACAACCGCCAGAATGCGGTTATTCAGTTCGCGCTCAAAACCGTTCATCGCGCTCAGACCGACGATCAGCACCGCTACACCCAGCGCGATGCCGATAGTCGAGATCACCGAAATCAACGAAACCATCCCACCGCGACGGCGTCCGCGGCTGAAACGCAAGGCAATCAATAACGACAGAGGCGAAGCCATTACTCGGCCCCCATCAGGGAGACTTCAGTGCTCAGATGACCATCACGCATTTCCAGTTGACGGTTCATACGTTTTGCCAGCTGTAAATCATGCGTCACCACCAGAAACGCCGTACCCTGCGAACGGTTCAACTCGCCAAGCAACTGGAAAATACTGTCGGCGTTGCGGGCATCCAGGTTACCGGTCGGTTCATCCGCCAGCACCAGACGCGGGTTATTGACCAGCGCACGGGCAATCGCCACGCGCTGGCGTTCGCCGCCGGAAAGCTCCGACGGACGGTGAGTGGCGCGGTGCTCCAGACCCACTGCGCGCAGCATTTCACGCGCGCGGCTGTCAATCTCAGCTGGTTTCTTTTTACCAATCAGCAGCGGCATCGCCACGTTTTCCAGTGCGGTAAAATCCGGCAGCAGATGGTGGAACTGGTAGATAAAACCCAGTTCACGGTTACGCAGATCCGCCTTGGCGGTGGAAGAGAGTTTGCTCATCGGCTGATCGCGGAAAATCACATCGCCGGAGGTCGGCGTATCCAGCCCGCCGAGCAGGTGCAGCAGCGTACTTTTACCCGAACCGGAACTACCGACAATCGCCATCAGTTCCCCTTCCGCCATGCTGAAACTGACATTGTGCAGCACGTCGGTTTGCACACTGCCTTCCTGATAGCGTTTGCACAGGTTGTCGCATTGCAACAGGATCTTATTCATAACGTAAAGCCTCAGCGGGTTGAGTGGCGGCAGCGCGCCAGGAAGGATAAAGCGTAGAGAGCAGCGCAATGGCCATAGCCACCAGCGCAATCGTAACAACCTGCAGTGGCTCAATCGCTACGGGCAGTGCAGCGCCATCCAGCAGTGCGCCGATAATCGGCATCAAATTATTCAACTGGCTGGCCAGCAGTGCGCCCAGCACCGCGCCAAGTAGCGCGCCGATGATGCCGGCGCTGGCCCCTTGCACCATAAATACCGCCATGATCTGGCGCGGCGTCAGGCCCTGCGTTTGTAAAATCGCCACCTCACCCTGTTTTTCCATCACCATCAGGCCAAGAGAAGTAATAATGTTAAACGCCGCGACCGCAACAATCAGGCTGAGCAGAAGACCCATCATGTTTTTCTCCATGCGCACAGCCTGGAACAGCTCGCCTTTGCGATCGCGCCAGTCCTGCCACTTCGTTCCTTCTGGTAGTGGCTGCTGGCTCAGCACATCCACTTTCAGCGGTTCGTTAAGCCACAAACGCCAGCCGGTAATGTTACCCGCCGGGTAACGCATCAGGCGTGATGCATCCTCAATATTGACCAGCATCTGGTACTCATCCACTTCGCTGTTTGCGGCGAACGTCCCGACCACCGTGAACAGACGCTGACTGGGCAGACGCCCCATCGGCGTGAACTGGCTGGCGGAAGGCACCATCACACGAATTTGATCGCCGCGGTTAACGCCTAACTGGCCCGCCAGTTGCTCACCGAGAATGATGTTGTATTTGCCCGCCTGCAGGTCGCTCTGTTTCACGTTGACCAGATAAGGGGTCAGCGGATCGTTTTGTGTCGGGTCAATACCCATCATCACGCCGACCGCCACGCTGCGCGCGCTTTGGATCACCACATCGCCAGTAGTCAACGGTGCAATACGGGTGACGCCCTGTAGCGTTAGCTGATTTGCTGGATGCTGCTGCGGATCGAGGGAGCCGTTTTGCGTAGAGAGAATAGCCTGTGGCATCAGCCCCAGGATGTTGTTTTGCAGCTCACGTTCAAAGCCATTCATTACCGATAACACCGTCACCAGCGCCATAACGCCAAGGGTGATGCCAATGGTTGACAGCCAGGAGACAAAGCGACCGAAACGGTCTGCTGCGCGGCCACGCATATAGCGCAGGCCTATGAAAAGTGTGACAGGCTGGTACATGAAATCCGTCTGATTGCTGATAGCAGATTGAGAAGTATATAAGCGAAAGCGCAGAGCGTAAATGAGTGAAACCGTAAGATTTCGTCACGAAGTTTCGAAAAAAAGCCGGAAAATCAAATTACTAATGGCTCGCGGATCTCTGCAAAACAGCCATTGTTTGCCCGGTGTACGACCAAAATCCTTCACCTTAATCCGAAAATCAATAAATACAGACACTTCCCCATTACATCCCCTCTCCCACTACCCAGGATAAATAGCCGAAATTAAGGCAAAACAGGCAAGAAAACGAATGAAACAGAAAACATTATGGATTAATCAAATCAAAGGGTTATGTATTTGCCTGGTGGTAATATATCACTCAGTCATTACTTTTTACCCGCACCTTGACCTCTTTCAGCACCCCTGGTCCGAAACGCTGGCGAAATGTTGGATCTATTTCAACCTCTACCTTGCGCCGTTTCGCATGCCGGTGTTCTTCTTTATCTCGGGTTACCTGATCCGCCGCTACATCGATGAGGTTCCATGGAAAGAGACCATCGACAAACGGATCTGGAGCATTGTGTATGTGCTGGCGCTCTGGGGCGTGCTGCAATGGGTCGGGCTTAGTCATATTAATGACTGGCTGGCACCGGATCGCGACCTCAGTAACGCGTCGAATGCTGCGTACGCTGACAACTGGAGAGAGTTCTTACAAGGGATGCTGACCGCCAGCACCAGTCTGTGGTATCTGTACGCGCTGATCGTCTATTTCACGCTCTGTAAGTTGTTAAGCAATTGGAAAATCCCCGTCCTCACGTTGATGATCCTCGCCAGCCTCGCCATTAATTATCTGCCGCTCCCTTGGTGGGGAATGAACAGTGTGGTGCGCAATATGATCTTCTATACCCTGGGTGCATGGTATGGCAACGCTGTCATGGAGTGGATGAAAACCGTGGCGATACGTCGCTACGCCCTGTTGTTCGCTGTCGCGTTGGTGGTGGCGTTTGGATTGTGGATGTTTAACATGCCGTTGCCGCTCTGTTTGCTGTCGATTGTCGGCATCATGCGCCTGTTCCGGGAGCTGGAGCAGCGTTTCCCGCCGAGTGAAAACAGTCTGCTAAATGTGGTTGGCTCAAATACCATTGCGATTTACACCACCCACCGCATTCTGATTGAAGGTTTCAGCCTGGCATTAATCAAACCGTTGAATGCCGGTGCCTGGCCGCCAACAATGGAACTGGCGCTATTTCTGGTCTACCCTTTCGTCACATTAGTGATTTGTACGCTGGCTGGACTGCTGGTGCGGAAAATCTCCACCGCACTGTTCGCTGATGTTTTTTTCACCCCACCGGCGAAGCTTCGCCCGGCCATTGCCACACGCTAAACCCACGCGTTCGCCTTGGCTAAAACAATGCAATCGCAGATAATAAAGGGATTGCGTATCAGTGATATGCCCCCACATGGGGGTATATCCATAAGGAACACCGACACCGTCTATGCCTGAACAATACCGTTATTCTCTGCCGACAAAAGCAGGCGATCAGCGCCAGTTTGGCGAACTCACCGGTGCAGCCTGCGCCACTGAAGTGGCGGAAATCATTGAACGCCATGCGGGTCCGGTCGTGTTAATCGCACCCGATATGCAAAACGCGCTGCGTTTGCAAGATGAAATTGGGCAATTTACCGACAACCTGGTGATGAACCTCGCTGACTGGGAAACACTGCCGTACGACAGTTTCTCACCGCACCAGGAGATTATCTCTTCGCGCCTGTCGACCCTGTATCAACTGCCCGCGATGCAGCGCGGCGTGCTGATTGTCCCGGTCAATACGTTAATGCAGCGCGTTTGCCCACATAGTTACCTGCATGGCCACGCGCTGATGATGCAAAAAGGCCAGCGTTTGTCGCGCGACCAGTTGCGCACTCAGCTTGAAAGCGCGGGTTACCGCCACGTCGATCAGGTAATGGAACACGGTGAATATGCCACCCGCGGCGCCTTGTTGGATCTCTTCCCGATGGGCAGCGAGCAACCGTTCCGCCTCGACTTTTTCGATGATGAAATCGACAGCTTGCGTCTTTTCGACACCGATACACAACGTACGCTGGAAGAAGTGGAAGCCATTAACTTACTGCCCGCGCATGAATTCCCGACAGACAAAACCGCGATTGAGCTGTTCCGCAGCCAGTGGCGCGATAAGTTTGACGTCAAACGCGATGCTGAGCACATCTATCAGCAGGTCAGTAAAGGCACCCTGCCCGCAGGGATAGAATACTGGCAGCCCTTGTTTTTCAGTGAGCCATTACAACCGCTGTTCAGCTACTTCCCGGCTAACACACTGCTGGTGAACACCGGTTCGCTGGAAGCCAGCGCCGAGCGTTTTCAGCAAGAGACGCAAGCACGCTTCGAGAGCCGCGGTGTCGACCCGATGCGCCCGCTCCTGCCGCCGGACGCCCTGTGGTTGCGCGTCGATGCGTTATTCAGCGAACTGAATAAGTGGCCACGTATCCAGCTCAAAAGCGAAAAACTGGCGGAGAAAGCCGCGCACGTCAACCTCGGTTACCAGACGTTGCCGGATCTCTCTGTGCAGGCTCAGCAAAAATCGCCGTTGGATAACCTGCGCAAATTCCTTGAGTCCTTTAGTGGCCCGGTGGTGTTCTCGGTGGAAAGTGAAGGCCGCCGTGAAGCATTAATTGAGCTGCTGGCGCGTATTAAGGTTGCGCCTAAACGGATCCTGCGCCTTGACGAGGCAACCAGCACTGGTTGCTGGCTGATGATTGGCGCGGCCGAACACGGCTTTATCGATACGCTGCGCAACCGGGCGCTGATTTGCGAAAGCGATCTGCTGGGCGAACGCGTTGCCCGTCGCCGTCAGGACACGCGCCGCACCATTAATCCGGACACGCTGATCCGCAACCTTGCCGAGCTACACGATGGCCAGCCAGTGGTGCATCTGGAGCATGGCGTCGGGCGTTATGCCGGTATGACCACGCTGGAGACGGGCGGCATCAAGAATGAGTATCTGATGCTGACCTACGCCAACGACGCCAAACTGTATGTTCCGGTATCGTCACTGCATCTGATCAGCCGTTACGCCGGCGGTGCCGAAGAGAACGCGCCGCTGCATAAACTGGGCAGCGACGCCTGGACGCGGGCACGGCAAAAAGCGGCGGAAAAAGTGCGGGACGTCGCCGCAGAGCTGCTGGATATCTACGCCCAGCGCGCAGCTAAAGCGGGGTTTGCCTTTAAGCACGATCGCGAACAGTATCAGCTGTTCTGCGATGGCTTCCCGTTTGAAACCACACCGGATCAGGCGCAAGCCATCAACGCTGTGCTCAGCGATATGTGTCAGCCGCTGGCGATGGATCGTCTGGTGTGCGGCGATGTGGGCTTCGGTAAAACCGAAGTGGCAATGCGCGCAGCATTTCTGGCGGTGGAAAACAATAAGCAAGTGGCCGTGCTGGTGCCAACCACCCTGCTTGCACAGCAGCATTTTGATAATTTCCGCGACCGTTTCGCTAACTGGCCAGTGCGCATTGAGATGCTTTCCCGTTTCCGCAGTGCCAAAGAGCAGGCACAGGTTCTGGAACAGGCCGCAGAAGGCAAAATAGATATCCTGATAGGCACGCATAAACTGCTGCAAAGCGACGTCAAACTGAAAGATCTCGGTTTGTTGATCGTGGATGAGGAGCACCGCTTTGGCGTGCGTCATAAAGAGCGCATTAAAGCGATGCGCGCCGACGTCGACATCCTGACCCTGACGGCAACGCCTATTCCGCGTACGCTCAATATGGCAATGAGCGGGATGCGCGATCTGTCGATCATCGCCACCCCACCGGCACGTCGACTGGCGGTTAAAACCTTTGTGCGCGAGTATGACAGTCTGGTGGTGCGTGAGGCGATCCTGCGCGAAGTGCTGCGTGGTGGCCAGGTTTACTACCTCTATAACGACGTGGAAAACATCCAGAAAGCCGCAGACCGGCTGGCACAACTTGTGCCAGAAGCGCGCATTGCAATCGGCCACGGGCAGATGCGTGAACGCGAACTGGAACGGGTGATGAATGATTTCCACCATCAACGTTTCAACGTACTGGTGTGCACCACCATTATTGAAACCGGGATCGATATTCCGACCGCCAACACCATCATTATTGAACGGGCTGACCACTTCGGGCTGGCGCAGCTGCATCAGCTACGTGGTCGTGTGGGGCGTTCGCATCATCAGGCCTATGCCTGGTTGTTAACACCGCATCCGAAAGCGATGACCCCTGATGCGCTGAAACGCCTGGAAGCTATCGCTTCGCTGGAAGATTTGGGCGCCGGATTTGCGCTGGCGACTCACGATCTGGAGATCCGCGGCGCCGGTGAACTGCTGGGCGAAGATCAGAGCGGTCAGATGGAAACCATCGGTTTCTCACTCTATATGGAGTTACTGGAAAACGCCGTTGATGCGTTAAAAGCGGGACGCGAACCCTCACTGGAAGATCTCACCAGCCAGCAAACAGAGGTGGAATTGCGCATGCCTTCGCTGTTGCCGGATGACTTTATTCCGGACGTGAACACACGTTTGTCATTCTATAAACGCATCGCCAGTGCAAAAGACGAGAATGCGCTGGAAGAGATCAAAGTTGAGCTGATTGACCGCTTTGGCCTGTTGCCGGATGCCGCGCGCACGTTGCTGGACATCGCTTTGCTGCGCCAGCAGGCGCAGAAGCTCGGCATCCGTAAGCTGGAGGGTAACGAAAAAGGTGGGGTGATTGAGTTTAATGAAAAAAATCACGTCAACCCGGCGTGGCTGATTGGTTTGTTGCAGAAGCAGCCGCAACATTTCCGCCTCGACGGCCCTACACGGCTGAAATTCATACAGGATCTTGGCGAACGCAAAACCCGCATGGACTGGGTGCGTAGCTTTATGCAGCAGTTAGCGGAAAACGCCCTTGCCTGACTCACATTACGCAACCGGGCCATCAGGCCCGGTTTGTGTTTAAAGCGCAACATTTACAAATTTTTTGCAATGCGCCAGGACTTCCCGACATGCGGGCACACCATAATCCCATTAGTTTGCCACATAAAAATAACCTTATGATTTACATGGATTATGGTCATGATCAAAAATTCGCGCTTTGCTCATTGGATAACGCTCTTCGCTGTTGCCGCGACGGTCGCCCTTTCTCTGCCCGCACGGGCAAATAGCTGGCCGTTGCCCCCCGCAGGAAGTCGCGTCGTTGGCGAGAACCGTTTCCACGTGGTGCTTAACGATGGCGGTTCGCTGGAAGCCATCGCTAAGCAGTACAATGTCGGTTTTCTGGCGCTGCTGCAGGCCAATCCTGGCGTGGATCCCTATGTACCGCGCGCGGGCAGCGTACTGACGATCCCGTTGCAAACCCTGCTGCCGGACGCCCCACGTAAAGGCATTGTGATTAACCTGGCCGAACTGCGTCTGTATTACTATCCGGCCGGTAAAAATGAAGTCATTGTCTACCCGATCGGTATTGGCCAACTGGGCGGCGATACGCTAACCCCCACCATGGTCACAACCGTCTCTGATAAACGCGCTAACCCCACCTGGACGCCAACCGCCAATATTCGGGCACGCTATAAAGCCCAAGGCATCGATCTTCCTGCCGTTGTTCCAGCCGGGCCGGATAACCCGATGGGCCATCACGCTATTCGTCTGGCGGCCTTCGGCGGGGTTTATCTGCTGCATGGCACCAATGCCGATTTCGGCATCGGAATGCGGGTCAGCTCCGGTTGCATCCGCTTGCGCGATGGCGACATCTCCGCCCTCTACGCGGCAGTCTCGCCGGGAACACCCGTGAATATTATTAATACCCCGATTAAAGTCTCGGTTGAGCCTGACGGCAGACGGCTGGTGGAAGTCCATCAACCGTTATCAAAATCCATCGATGACGATCCGAAAACGCTACCGATTGTACTGAATGCGGCGATGCAGGCATTCCAGGACGACGCACGCAGCGATGCGCAAGTAATGATCCACGCGATGGAAATTCGCTCTGGCATGCCTGTTGATGTTAGCCGCCATGCCGACCCGTCGGTACAAATGCTGTAACCTACCCTGATACGCGAAAAGGCCCTGCTTATGCAGGGCCTTTTTTTGGCAGTGGCAAAGGTCTGTGAGGGTAAGACCTTATTTGTAGAGAACCGCAGTACCATGCAGTTTATCGGAACCGGTCACAGAGGTGATGCGGTAGGATTTCGCCCCCATCTGCTCTGCTTTCTGGGCCAGTTTATCTTCAACAGAAGAGAGGTTTGTGCTGGCAGTGACGCCAACAGTGGCAACTTCCTGCTGACCCGCAGGGGCGGATTGGACTTCAACCGCAGCCATGCTGGCAAAAGAGAGTGAGCTGAGTACTGCGGCGGCAAAAAGCGCTTTTACGTTTGTCATGATTGTTTACCTGTATGCAGATGATAGATGTCGTCAACGAATATGTTAACGATCGATAGGTAAATGTTAGTTGTGATCTATGTCACACGTCAACACATTTTTGTAATGATCGTTAGTTAAAATATTAATTTCTTAAAATTCATAAGCATAGTATTTATTAATTTGTGCTGTTTTGCTGCTGGTCAGGCTGACATATTGTTTTTATAATGTCTGTTCAACAAACCAACACAGGTAAGCGGCACTATGTCGACTGAGATCACCAGTTGCAGCAAAAAAAGCCGTGGCCGACCGAAAGTGTTCGACAGGGAAGCGGCGCTCGACAAAGCCATGACGCTGTTCTGGCAGCATGGCTACGAAGCCACATCATTATCCGACCTCGTAGAAGCAACCGGGGCGAAAGCACCGACGCTTTATGCCGAGTTCACCAATAAAGAAGGGTTGTTCCGCGCGGTGCTGGATCGGTATATCGCGCGTTTCGCCACGCAACACGAAGCATCGTTGCACTGCGAGGAAAAACCTATTGAGCAGGCACTACTGGACTATTTCACCGCCGTGGCGAAATGTTTCACCAGTACGGATACGCCAGCCGGCTGTTTTATGATCAATACTTCCGCGACGTTAGCGGCCTCTTCACAGGCAATTGCGAAGACCATCAAGTCGCGCCACGCACAGCAGGAAGAAACGCTACTCAAGTTCCTGATACAGCGCCAGCAGCGAGGAGAGATCCCCGCAGGCGCAGATCCGCAGGCGCTGGCGCAGTTTCTCGGTTGTATATTGCAAGGCATGTCAATTAGCGCGCGCGAAGGTGCAAGTTGTGAGAAATTGCTGCAAATCACCAAAACTACGCTGCGATTGTGGCCCGATCTGATCAAACCCTGAGTTGTTCACACCCGGCGGCGAGTGGCTTGCCGGGTGACTCTACCAATAGCTAATACCTATCTTAACAATAGGTAGAAACTTTCAGCGTTTTTCCCCGCTTTGCTAAGATTAATTGTGATTATTGCTGTGCTAATGATTAGTACGAGTGATGTATAAATTATAAGTGTCATGAAGACGCGCTAAGCTATGACTTTCCCTTACTCTCGCTCTACCTGTTGTACTGAATTATACCGTTGATATAGGGCATTTCACTGTACTTAACACATGCATAAGGAAAATGAACATGATTTTGCTATTACCATTCATTAAAGTGTTAATAGTAATAACATTGTTATGTGGTCTGTGGGTGGTGTGTGGTGGTTCGGTACTGTTTGCGTTTATTTCTGTTTTAATCACCGGCCTGCTGGTAATTCGCCAACACGACTTTATTTGATGGTTAAAAAGCCTTGCATCGCTGCAAGGCTTTTTACATGAAAAAAGGCTCCTCAGCCTGAGCAATTGAGGAGCCAACATGCAGAGTACTTCTGTTTTACGCTTTGTTATTCAAAATAAGCTGACCATTGTTATCCAGCGGAATTTGCGTTCCCGGATCTTTATCCATGCGAATTTTTCCTTGCTGGTCGCCAATCTTGTACGTCACGTCGTAACCGATCATTTTCTCGGATTTGTCATAGACGGTTTTACAGCGTTGCTGGGTCGTGGTGTAGGTGTCCCTTTCCTGCATCCCGCCCTGGATTTGGTTACCGGCGTAGCCGCCACCCAGCGCGCCGACGACGGTAGCAACATCTCTGCCCCGGCCGCCGCCAAACTGGTGACCCAACACCCCACCAGCCACTGCGCCCAGAACAGAACCGGTAATGCGGTTCTCATCCTGTACTGGCCGGCGGTGTGTCATGGTGACGTTGCGACACTCCTCACGGGGCGTTTTAATGCTCTCTTTGATTGGCGTGGCGGAAACCACCTGCGCATACTGGGGACCACGGTCAAATACATTCAGACTGGCAACCGCGGCAACGCCCAGTGCAGCGGCCACGCCAATCCCGATACCCGCTAACATTGATTTATTCACAGGATTATCTCCCTCGTTTGCTATTAGCAACAATTTTGCAACTTCGGCAATCGTTAAGCCAATCGGAAAGAGAGGAAAAAATGGGATATATAGGGGAGAAATCAGGATATTCAGAGTTGTCTGAACGCTATAGCGGCCGCAGGCAGACGGAAATACTGCTCCCTGCGCGAGTAGCCAGGGAGCAGGAAGGTGTATTAGTGCAGTTTCAACCGTGGGCGAATCACCCGATTAATACTGCCTACCAACATCATCAGGCCTGTTTTGAAATAACCGTGCAGTGCAATCTGGTGCATACGATACAAGGAAATATATACGAAGCGGGCAATACGGCCTTCAATCATCATTGAACCGCGCATCAGGTTCCCCATCAGGCTACCCACGGTCGAGAAGTTCGACAGCGAAACCAGTGAGCCGTGATCCTTATACACATAAGATTTCAGCGGCTTGCCTTTGATCTGCGCCAGAATGTTATGCAGGGCGAGGCTGGCCATCTGGTGCGCCGCCTGTGCGCGCGGCGGAACAAAACCACCTTCAGGACGGGCGCAGGAGGCGCAGTCGCCGATGGCATAAATGTCCGCATCACGCGTGGTTTGCAGCGTTGGTTCAACCACTAATTGATTGATACGGTTGGTCTCCAGACCACCAATCTCTTTCATAAAGTCAGGCGCTTTGATGCCCGCCGCCCACACCATCAGATCGGCGTTAATGTATTCGCCATCTTTGGTATGCAAACCGCCTTCATCAGCGCTGGTGACCATGGTCTGCGTCAGTACACGCACGCCCATTTTGGTCAGCTCGCTATGTGCAGCCCCGGAAATACGCGGCGGCAACGCAGGCAAAATGCGCTCTCCCGCTTCAACCAGCGTCACGTTCAGCGCTTCATTGGACAGACCTTTGTAACCGTAGCTGTGCAGCTGTTTTACTGCGTTATGCAGTTCCGCAGAGAGTTCAACCCCTGTCGCACCGCCGCCAACAATCGCAATATTCACTTTGCCATTGGCGCCAAGGTTAGCGGAGTATTTCAGGAACAGGTTCAGCATCTCCTGGTGGAAACGACGCGCCTGATGCGGGTTATCAAGGAAAATGCAGTGTTCTTTTACACCCGGCGTATTGAAATCATTGGAGGTGCTGCCCAGTGCCATGATCAGCGTGTCATAGGCCAGTTTTCGCTCCGGCACCAGCAACTCGCCTTTTTCATCACGCAGCTCAGCAAGCGTCAGGGTTTTACTCTCACGGTTAATGTCCACCACGGAACCCAGTTGGAACTGGAAATGATGGTTACGTGCGTGCGCCAGATAGCTCAGCGCATCAACGCCTTCATCGAGTGAACCTGTTGCGACTTCATGCAGCAACGGTTTCCATAAATGGCTGTGGTTACGATCCACCAGCGTAATTTTGGCTTTTTTACCGCGGCCGAGTTTTTTCCCCAACTGCGTTGCCAGCTCCAGACCGCCAGCACCACCACCCACAATTACAATCTTTTTCAATGGTGTAGTCAAAGTGACCCCCTAAAATATTAACCAATTGTTAACTAAAAGTTATACAAATAGCTTTTAGTTAACAAAGGGTTACACGCTTGCAACTCAACATTGACGATGAGAATACCACGTAAGGTTCAATGGTCATACCAAAATTGATATGCATCAAGTTTTGATGCCTAAAAGATGAACAAGTGTAGTTGCATTACCAGGAATACGGGTATCGTTTGCCGGACGCGGAAGGGAAGAAGCGCATAATACCGGCAGGCGATAACCTGCCGGTGGAAGATCAACCGAGGGTTTTAAACGCTTTGATGCGCTGAAGGTGTGGAGAGATGTTCTTGAATTTGTGAGATTGTTCTTCATCCCAGACAATCTCGTAGTAGTGGTGCAGCTCATCCGACGTGCGCTGGTTGTCCAGCGCCTCATCGTTACGCGACAAAATCACCAGGCAGCGATCACGATTTTTTTCACGGAAATTAGACACACACTTCGTGGCAATGTCCCGATACTCTTCCGGGCGATCGATTTTTCCCTCCATGTTCTCATAGGGGAACAGATTAGGGTTGAGGATCACCTGACGAATATCACACAGAAAGCCAATGCGCTCCGCCCAGTATCCACCCAGCCCTACGCCGCAAATCAGCGGACGCTCATCGACATTCAACTGCAACATCTTATCCACTTCTTTCAACAAGTGTTGCATATCGTGTTTCGGGTGCCGCGTGCTGTAGCTAATCAGACGCACATCCGGATCGATAAACTGTAGCTGCAACACCTTTTCATGGTTGCCGGGACTGTTTGAGTCAAAACCGTGTAAATAGATAATCATGGTATCCTCACCACTTCGACATCGCGTCCGCAGGTGTTAATGAGCCGCTTTCTGCTCCTGCCAGCGCTCGTGTAACCGCTCCAGCTCCTGACTGACAGCTTTCCAGCGCGCCGTGCTCATCAACTCCTGACGAGAATATGAACCTTTATGATACAATTGTGTAACACGCTCTGCATTGATCGGCGACAGGTTATCTAACACACTCACTGCGCCTTTACGATTATTGCAGACCAGGATCATATCGCAACCGGCGTCCAGCGACGCCTGCCCACGCTCTGCATAACTGCCCATAATCGCAGCGCCTTCCATCGACAAATCGTCAGAGAAAATCACGCCGTCAAACCCCAATTCAGCACGCAATACGGTTTTCAGCCAGTAGGGCGAACCGCTGGCCGGGCGTGGATCGATATCCGTATAAATCACATGCGCAGGCATGATGGCATCAAGTTTGTTTTGCTCAATAAGCTGGCGGAATACCGACATATCTTTGGCGCGGATCTCCGCTTGCGGGCGCGGATCACGCGGGGTCTCTTTATGAGAATCTGCCGTCACGGCACCATGCCCGGGGAAGTGTTTGCCGGTAGTTTTCATACCTGCACTGTGCATACCGTCGATAAACTGCGTTGCCATCGCCAGCGCCTTTACCGGATCGTCGTGGTAAGAACGCTCACCAATTGCCGCACTGATATGCCCAACATCCAGCACCGGGGCGAAACTGATGTCGATATCCATCGCAATCATTTCGCTGGCCATCAACCAGCCCGCATCCTGCGCCAGACGGCCGCCCTCTTCCAACCCATGCACTGCGGCAAAAGACTGGGCGGCAGGCAGCCGGGTAAAGCCTTCGCGGAAACGCTGTACGCGACCGCCTTCCTGGTCGACGGCCACCACAAGACGATGGCGCGACGCGCTACGGATCTGGCGCACCAATTCACGTAATTGCGCCGGATCGTGATAATTGCGGGTAAAGAGGATCAAGCCACCTACCAGCGGATGCGCCAGAATTTCGCGCTCTTCCGCATCCAGTTCATACCCTTCCACATCCAACATGACCGGCCCCACACTCACCTCTCTTATCCTTCAGTCTGTAGCTGACGCCATACTTCATTCGCCAGCGTAATAAATTGTTGTTCACCCGTTTGCTGCCAACGGCACTCATACCAGCCGGCCATCAGCATCAAAACCCAGGGTCGCCAGCGTCTTACCTGTCGCCATAACTGAGCCGGTGCGATAGACGAACACCGTGCGTAGTCCTCCACCAGCGCTCGCCGCTGTGCGTCGTTGTCCATCCACACGGCGGCCAGTTCGAGAGCGATATCACCGTCTCCCGCATACTCCCAGTCGATCAGCCTTACGCTATGCGGGCCATGCACCAGATTGCCCACGTGTACATCCATATGTAACGGTGCCAACCGCAGCGGCACCGGTTCGCCTTGTTGACGGAGCCGTTTTAATCGCCGCAGCCAAAACGGGGTTCGCCGGTCTGGCGCGCAACGTTGCCAGTATCCTTCGAGCAGCGGAAGCAGCGTGATCCGCCAGCCAAAACAGGCCTGACGGTGCAAATCATAGAGCAATGCCGCCAGTTCGTTGCTCGGGGGCAACACCGTTTTTGTTTCACCGGGCAGATAATCAATCGCCATCCACTCGCCAGTGCAGAGATGGGCGCGTGGCGCAATCGTCGGCGGTAAATGTTTAAACACCCGGTATTGTCGCCGGAAAGGTGAAGATGCGCTCTGATGACGCTGGCGCAACACCCGCGTGTGCAGGCCATCGCTGATAAGACAACTCCCGCCGCTAAGTCCGGTATTCTGACTGGCGACGGGAGCATATTGCGGAAAATAGCGTGACAGGATGTCGTCACGCGTTGGTTTATTGTTGCTGAACCGCACCTTTACCCGACCAGATAATCTCGCCGGTCTGCACCAGCATCAATTGCATTTGCAGACCCGGTGCATTGGCATTTCCGGTCGCGTTGGAATACAGCACATATTGCGCGCCGACATTGCGGGCAATGCCAATCGCTTTGCTGCGCGTCCCCAGACTGTCCTGCGGTGAAAGCCCCAGTTGTTGCTTCGCCACTGCCAGTTGTTGTGCGGTAATCAATGTAAATTTGCCGTTATTAGCCAGCGCATTACGCACCGCCTCGGTGGCTTCACCAGTATTGATGGCGCCATTAGTGCGGTTATTTACGCTATCCACGAGCAGCACGCTTCCCGCTGTTGCACCGCTCGCAGGCAGCATTTTGCCCACCATCGGTTGCACCGCGCCATTCCAGTCATAGTGACGTTCACGCGGCGTTGGCTGCGCAGTCTGATCCTGATGCTCAATCGGGCCTGGCTGCTGCTGCGGCAGTGTCGGGACAGAAGGCACCGTCGGTACCGGTTGTTGCGGTTGCGGCTGCGTGGGTTGCTGCTCCCCTCCCCCGGCCTGATCGACAGGTGCGGGTTGTTGCTCACCGCGAATGATACAACCCGACAACAACATGGCGAAAGTTGTCAGTAGTGCGTAGCGTCCAAGTGTTTTAATCAAGAGTCACCCCTTACAGGTAGAGATAAAGTCTGACATTACGCGCCCCCAAATAGTTGGCGCTCCCGTAGAGCGTCACACCGGAATTCGCCGGAATGGTCACGCTACGCGGGGCTTCCAGGGGATGCATTTCCAGACCTCTGGCGTCATACCAGTAAAAACGATAATGCACAGTAACGGGTTGTTGCCTCTCATTAAATAACCGTGAAGACGCGGAGGGCTGGAGTTCTTCAGTACTTAACGTTGGCGGCTGCGCGGTAATGCCCGCCGCCAGTATACTGGACTCCATCACCAGCGTTTGATTGTTGGCAACCGGGATCGCCGGGCGCGAACTGCACCCCGCCAGCGTCAACGCCGCCAGTAATAAGGCAACACGCCCTGTGGTCATGTTACAGGCCTTTATGAGCCAGCATCGGCCCAAGCGCCCGTCCGCCAAGCAGGTGCATATGAATATGATAAACCTCCTGCCCGCCATGACGATTACAATTCATGATCAAACGATAACCGTCTTCGTCAATACCTTCATCACGGGCGATTTTCGCCGCCACCGTCAGCATACGCCCAAGCGTCTGTTCATGCGCTTCGGTCACGTCGTTAACGGTAGGGATGAGGATATTCGGCACAATGAGCACATGCGTGGGTGCTTGCGGGGAAATGTCACGAAAAGCGGTGACCAGCTCATCCTGATACACAATGTCTGACGGAATTTCGCGGCGGATAATTTTACTGAAAATGGTTTCTTCGGCCATGACGTTTTCCTTTTTTGAGCGCGGGGAGATGCCCGCAGCCGTCGTCAATTACTTGCCCTAGAGTATGATCGAGTTTCTCTTGTCGTTTCAACCAAAACGCTGTTTTTCTTTCCTCTTTCAGGCACCGCTGGCGCAGGAATAGACAACCCTTCCCTCTCGCGACGGTGAAACAGCATTTCAGTAATAAATCTTACATCTGTTTACATCCATTTAGTGAATGCGTATATTTCGCATTTGCATTTTCATGCGCAATTACTGCCAGGCCAATTAAAAATGTACGCCTGCCGCGACAACGTATCGCCGCCGGGCACTCCCTCTAACACACCAGTAAGGTTTATTCATGTCTTTAACTCATCACGCCAGGAAAGCCGCGCATCCGTTAGCCGCCACACCGTCTCTGCTTGCCACGTACATTGCGCTGGCGTTGGCACCTTCTGCTGCCCTTGCGACTGATAAAACATCTGAAGATACCGTGGTTGTAGACAGCGCAGCGCTAAGCACCTCCGACAGTCAGGATCAGGACTACAGTGTTAAAACCACAACAACCGGCACCAAACTGTTGCTGGTGCCACGCGATATTCCGCAATCTGTGAGCGTGGTTAGCCAGCAGCGCATGCAAGATCAGCAGCTGAACACGATTGAACAGGTTCTGGACAATACCATTGGCGTAAACGCCTCGCGTATCGACTCGCACCGGACAAACTTCTTCGCACGCGGTTTTTTCATCAGTAACTTTGCTTATGAAGATATGCCGACCTTCCTGGATAACCGCTGGAACTTTGGCGATACCGCTGGCGATACAGCCATTTACGACAAAATTGAAGTGGTACGCGGTGCCGCAGGTCTGATGAGTGGCACGGGTAACCCGTCAGCCTACGTCAATATGGTGCGTAAGCATGCGGACAGTAAAGAGTTCAAAGGCGACGCAACTGCAACGTACGGAAGCTGGGATAATCAACGCTACGTCCTCGACTTACAGGCACCATTAACAGAGTCCGGTAATGTGCGAGGCCGCATGATCACCGGCTACCAGGATAAAGATTCGTGGATTGAGCGTAACCATTACCGCAAAAAATTCCTCACCGGTGTTGTAGATGCAGACCTCACTGATTCCACCACTCTGTCTGTCGGGTATGACTATCAGGAAAGCCAGGAAGACAGCCCGACCTGGGGCGGTTTCCCGTCGATGTACAGCGATGGTAGCCGTACGCACTTTCGCCGTGGCTTCAACACAGCGGCTGACTGGGCTTACTCCAACATGGACTCCACAAAAATTTTCGCCAATCTGACGCAGCGTTTTGATAACGGCTGGGAAGCGAAAGTTAACGCCATGCATGCGGAAACCAATTTTGACAGCAAATTGATGTATATCGATGGCTATCCGGATAAAAACACCGGTCTCTACGATGCCTCACAATGGCAAGGTGCCTGGGGCGGCTGGAACCGTGGTGAGCGTAAACAGGACTCTGTGGATGCATTCGTGCGCGGCGGCTACGATCTCCTCGGTCGTCAACATGAAGTGATGTTTGGCGGTAGCTACAGTCGTCAGCGTAACAACTATGACAACGCTTATCCGGTGAATGATAATTCCGGTCTGATGGACGTTGGCAGTATCAATCGTTACAGCGGCAATACGCTTGCTGACCCCACCTGGTCAGACTGGGCGCTCTATCAGCGGGATGTGATCCGCCAGAAATCCGTTTATGCAGCAACCCGTATTTCGCTGGCGGATCCCCTGCACCTTATTCTGGGTGCGCGTTACACCGAGTGGAGCGCAAAATACAACCTGGAACGTAAACCGGATGAAATCCGCAACAGCAAGTCCGATGATGTAACGCCGTATGCGGGGCTGGTTTATGACATCGATGACACCTGGTCTGTGTACGGCAGTTATACCTCTATCTTTGAGCCTTCAAGCCAGCGCGATATCAACAGCGAGTTCCTCGACCCGACGACAGGTAAAAGCTACGAAGCCGGGGTGAAAGGCGACTGGTTTAACACGCGCCTGACGGCAACGTTTGCCCTATTCCGCACCGAGCAGGATCACGTTGCTGTTTCGACGGGCGAGTACATCCCGAACTCTGGTGGCCAGACGGCGTATAAATCCGTGAACGGCACCGTCAGCAAAGGGGTTGAATTTGAACTGAATGGCGCACTGACCGACAACCTGCAACTGACTTTCGGTGCCAGCCGCTTTATGGCGGAAGATGGTGACGGTGTTGCGGTTAACCCGGAACAAGCGCGTACGACGATGAAGTTGTTTACCCGCTACCAATTACCGATGTTGCCAGAACTTGCTTTTGGTGGTGGTGCCCGCTGGCAAAACAAAAGCTGGCAGGATATTAAAGGCCCGAATGGCGATACCCGTATCACCCAGAGCGGCTACACCGTGGTTGACCTGTTTACCCGCTATCAGGCCACTAAAAATTTCGCGATTCAGGCCAACCTGAACAATGTGTTCGATAAAGCGTATTACGATTATCTGGGCACCTATGGGGTTTATGGCGCGCCGCGTAACTTCTCTATCAGCGCCAACTACCGTTTCTGATAAGCGTGCTAAAGGCTAAGGGAGCCTGATGGCTCCCTTTTTTATACTCTCGCATCATTACACCCCATAAAAAAGGGAGCCATCAGGCTCCCTCAGTCTCCCCAGACTATGGCTTAGTTGTTACGGATGTATTCATCCATCTCGGTTTTCAGGTTATCGGATTTCGTACCGAAAATAGCCTGCACACCGGAACCCGCCACAACCACACCCGCAGCGCCCAGTTTCTTCAGGCCAGCCTGATCCACTTTCGCTACGTCAGCAACGCTGACACGCAGACGCGTGATGCACGCATCCAGGTTGGTGATGTTTTCTTTACCGCCAAACGCCGTAACCAGAGCCGGAGCCATTTCGCTGGTTGCACCAGCTTTACTCTCTTCAGTGGTTTCTTCACGGCCCGGGGTTTTCAGATCCAACGCTTTAATCAGCACACGGAACAGGGTGTAGTAAACAATCGCATAACCCGCGCCGATGACCGGGAACAGCCACAGTTTGCTGCTGTTGCCGCTCAGTACGATGAAGTCAATCAGACCGTGAGAGAACGATGTACCGTCACGCATACCCAGCAGGATACAGATCGGGAATGCCAGACCAGCCAGAATCGCGTGGATGACGTACAGGATCGGCGCAACGAACATGAAGGAGAACTCGATCGGCTCGGTGATACCGGTCAGGAACGAGGTCAGCGCTGCGGAGATCATGATACCGCCCACTTTCGCGCGGTTTTCCGGTTTAGCAGAGTGCCAGATAGCAATAGCGGCAGCCGGCAGACCGTACATTTTGAACAGGAAGCCGCCAGACAGTTTGCCTGCAGTCGGGTCGCCTGCCATGTAACGCGGGATATCGCCGTGGAAAACCTGACCTGCTGCGTTGGTGAATTCGCCAATCTGCATCTGGAAAGGTACGTTCCAGATATGGTGCAGACCGAACGGTACCAGGCAACGTTCAATAAAGCCGTAGATACCGAACGCAACAACCGGGTTCTGGTAAGCAGCCCACTGAGAGAACGTCTGAATAGCGGTACCGATCGGCGGCCAAATAAAGGACAGGATCACACCGGTGAAAATCGCAGCCAGACCAGAAATGATCGGCACGAAACGCTTACCGGCGAAGAAGCCCAGGTACTCAGGCAGCTTGATACGGTAGAAACGGTTGAACATGTACGCTGCGATCGCACCGGAGATGATCCCTCCGAGAACACCGGTATCAGCCAGGTGTTTTGCGGCGATTTCTTCAGCAGGTAAATGCAGAACCAGCGGCGCAACAACAGCCATGGTCTTCACCATGATGCCGTAAGCAACAACCGAAGCCAGAGCTGAAACACCGTCGTTATTGGTGAAGCCCAGTGCAACACCGATAGCGAAGATCAGCGGCATGTTGGCAAAAACGGAACCGCCCGCTTCGGCCATAACATGGGAAACCACTGCTGGCAGCCAGCTGAAGTTTGCAGAACCGACGCCCAGCAGGATACCTGCGATAGGCAGTACGGATACTGGCAGCATCAGCGATTTACCGACCTTCTGCAGGTTAGCAAATGCATTCTTAAACATAATTGAGAGTGCTCCTGAGTATTAGTGCTTTTTTTACGCTTTTGCGCATTGGCGCGGGGGGAGAGCCGCGCCGTGGGAAGGGCATCTAAGCGCCCCTTATTTATTACACAGAGTAAAATAAATCGATTTGGCTTTGTTTGATGGCTATCACGTTTCAGCCAGCGCGCGCTGCAAAACTCACGTTAATTTACAAAAGCCGCATGCCTTCGAATGAAAATAGCCCCTCACCGCCTTTTTTATGGCGGTGAACTTTACTCTGATCGTTTATTAATTACGAGCCCTAAAATAAGCTGAAATTTCAGGCGGATTGCAGACGGGAGGGATCGATATGGAACAGACTGGCAAAGTTTTGCGTGGTTTGCCGGGCCAGTTCCTCAACGGAAACGCCCTTCAATACCGCCATATATTCAGCAACATCTCGCGTCATGGCTGGCTGGTTTTCCTTACCACGGTGGGGCACTGGCGCGAGATACGGTGAGTCCGTCTCGACCAGCAGTCGATCCAACGGAACATAGCGTGCAGCGTCACGAAGCTGTTCAGCGTTGCGGAACGTCACAATACCGGAGAACGAGATATAAAAGCCCATATCCAACAATTTGCCAGCCGTGTCGCGATCTTCCGTAAAACAGTGCAGAACGCCGCCACACTCAGTCACCTTCTCTTCCTGCAGAATAGCCAGCGTATCGGCGCGGGCATCGCGGGTGTGCACAATAACCGGTTTGTTCAGCTCACGGCCAATGCGGATATGGTTACGGAAAGAGATCTGCTGTTGCGGTTTGGTTTCAGGCGTATAGAAATAATCGAGGCCGGTTTCCCCCATCGCTACCACACCAGGTTCGGCTGCCAGCTGGCGTAAGGTCTCGACCTCATAACTTTCGTCCTGATTGAGCGGGTGCACGCCACAGGAGAACACCACGTTGTCACGCTCCCCTACCAATTCTCGCATCGTGCGGTATCCCGGCAGCGTGGTGGCAACAGCAAGGCAAAATTTCACATCACGCGCGGCGGCTTTCGCCAGCACGTCATCCACGTCTTTGTGCAAAGCGTGATAATCAAGACCATCAAGATGGCAGTGCGAGTCGACTAAAAACATAATGTCTCTCTTAAAGATGGGATACAGGAAGCACCGCACCTGGTTGCAGGTAGCGTTCCAGATTTAACAACAGATCGGTCAGCAAAAGTTCGCGGTTCACACCGGGCACATTCAGCAATTGCTCCCGGCAGGTAAACAGTGCATGTAAGAGCGCGTGCAACGTGTCGCCGCGCATCTGGCGAGCAAGAGCGTACACCAACACAGAGGCGTCCACATTACTGAGCAGGGTCGCGCCTTGCTGAACTTTCAGCGCATCCAGAAACAGCGATGACATCCATTGCAGACGCTCAGCAACCCGTTCATGGTTCAACGCCGGTAACACAGCGAGCCAGTCACCACTTTGCAGCGCTGTATCGACAGCCTGGCACAGCGTCAGCCGTTGCGACCAGCATTCTTCCTGCAATAATGCTTCCGCAGCGCCTGGTGACCCGGCACTCAGGCGAAGCGCGGTCAGTAGCGTCTCCGACGATGCCGTCACTTCCCGGCCAAGCCATGCGCTGGCATAGTTTTCTGCAGGAGGCGCAAGGTGATGCAAACGACAGCGGCTGCGCAAAGTCGCTAATAATCGTGCGGGTTCACGGCAGGCAAGGAAAAACCATGTCTGCGCTGGCGGCTCTTCGAGGGTTTTGAGTAACCCATTAGCGGCTGCATCCGTCAGCAGAGCGGCATCGTGAATCCATACTACTTTTGCGCCGCCCAGCCGCGCGTGTTCATACAATTTTTCGCTAACTTCGCGTACCGCATCAATCCCTAATGCAGTTTTGCCTTTTTCCGGCGTCAGCGTGTAATAGTCCGGATGCGTGCCTGCCTGCATAAGCTGACACCCCCGGCAATGACCACAACTTTTGTGCCCTTGTGGCGTCTGGCATAACAAAAAACGGCTGATCGCATAGATCAAGGCGTCTTCCCCCATGCCAGGCAATGCATGGATCAGTAATGCGTGGTGCCCACGTCCGGCCTGATAACTGGCTACCAGTTGTTCAAAGTCCGGCCGCAGCCACGGATACCATCTCATGCGCCCTGCTCCTGGACCCATGCCATAATGGTCTGACGAATATTTTGCATAACATCCTCCAGCGGCTGGGTCGCATCAATGGTGCGAATGGTGCCATCCTGCGCCGCCAGTTCAAGGTAACGGGCTCGCGTCCGGTTAAAGAACTCCAGCGACTCCTGTTCAATGCGATCCAGCTCGCCACGCGCACGCGCGCGTTTTAGTCCGACTTCTGGCGTCACATCAAGATAGAGGGTTAAGTCCGGACGGAAATCCCCCAGCACCGCATCACGTAAGGTGGCGAGCATCGCCTGATCAATGCCGCGACCACCGCCCTGATAAGCCTGGGTGGAAAGGTCGTGACGATCGCCAATAACCCACTGACCTTGCGCCAGTGCCGGTTTGATCACCGTTTCAACTAACTGTACACGGGCAGCATAAAACATCAGCACTTCAGCTTTGTCGCAAATGACCTCGTCACCTACAGAGCGAATATCCAGCACCAGGCTGCGCAGTTTTTCCGCCAACAGCGTCCCACCAGGCTCACGCGTGAATACCATTTCATTCACGCCAGATTCTTTAAGCGTGCTCACAATGACATCACGTGCCGAGGTTTTACCGGCGCCTTCAAGCCCTTCAATGACAATGTATTTACTGCCCATTTTTTTCCTTAAGTACTTTCAGGTATTCCTGCACTGACCGGTTATGGCTGGCGAGATTGGTGTTAAACGTGTGCCCGCCTTTGCCGTCGGCCACAAAATAGAGATACGGCGTCTTCGCGGGATGCGCCGCCGCTTTCAACGACGCTTCTGCCGGAATGGCAATTGGCCCCGGCGGCATGCCGCTTATTACATAGGTATTATATTCCGTCGGTGTATCCAAATCGGCGCGCGACAGCTTACCATTATAACGCGCGCCCATCCCGTAGATCACCGTCGGATCGGTCTGTAGCTTCATGCCAACGCGTAACCGGTTAATAAATACCGATGCGACCTGATCGCGCTCACTGGCCACAGCAGTCTCTTTTTCAATAATTGAGGCCATGGTAACCAGCTGGTTCTGGTCTTTGTAGGGCAGCCCTTCCATTCGCCCCTCCCAGATCTGCTCAACAGCCCGCACCATCTTTTGATGCGCGCGCTTTAGTAATGCCACGTCGGTGGTGTTGGCGGTGTACATCCACGTATCAGGCCAGAACCAGCCTTCCACCCACTCCGGATGTTCCAACTTCAGAGCCTGCGCTACTGTAGCGTAATCATCATCTTTCAGTGTGTGTTTGATCCACGGTGCGTCACGCAACTGCTTAAGATAGTCACTCAACCGCATACCTTCGACCAGACGCAGCGGGAACTGCGCTTCTTTACCGCTTGCCAGCAACTGCAACATTTCACGAACGGTCATACCTGGCGTAAAACGATAGGTCCCGGCTTTAAAGTGCGAGAGATCCGGTTCCAGCTTAAGCAACCACTGGAATACCCGCGGACGGTTGATCACCTTCTCGTTGTACAACTGTTCACCCAAGGCAAGACGCCCCGTTCCGGCCGGTAGGGAAAAAATGTGTTCTTCCTTGATCAGGATCGTGCTGTCAGCCAATTGGCGAACCTTCCACACACCTGCTCCCGCTGCGATAACCATCGCCGCCAGCAGGAGAAGAACAAAACGTAACATTTTCTTCATGACTGATTTATCTGCTCACACAGGGGGGATAAAAAGTGATACAAATCACGCGCGGTCCAGTGGAGATCACCCCACTGCCGAACCGGGACTACCGGCATCAGCGCGTTGCAAATAAACACTTCATCTGCTTGCTGCAACACATCCTGCCGCGCATTCACTTCGACAACGTTAAAACCTGAAGATGCCAGTTGCCGCATACAATATTGGCGCATAATGCCATCAACGCCGGCCTGATCCAGGCGGGGAGTAAAAACATCCTTGCCCCGACGCCAACAAAGATTGGCCGCACAACACTCAGTGAGCCAGCCATCGCTGTCCAGTACCAGCGCTTCATCAGCCTCAGTCTGTTCCAGGTGAGCGCGGATCAGTACTTGCTCCAGCCTGTTAAGATGTTTAATGCCTGCCAGCAGAGGGTTTCGCCCAAGACGAACCGGACTGAGCACCAGCGTCACGCCATCCTGCCGCCAGCGCTCGTAATGCGCCGGGTTAGCGGAAACAGAAAGGATACGCGTAGGAGTAATACAGTTTGCCGTACTATAACCTCGACCGCCTGCGCCGCGGCTGATGATGACTTTTACGACACCATCGACTTTTTCCTTCGCCAGCGTGCTCATCTCCCGCTCCAGCACTGGCCAGTCGGCGAACGGAATAAATAAACGCTCACATGCTTGCCGTAAGCGTTGCAGATGTGCAGCCAGAAACTGGATCTGCCCGTCAATAATGCGCGCAGTGGTAAAACAACCGTCGCCAAATTGTGTTGCCCGGTCAGTGGCGGCAAGCGTTTGCTGCTCAATGCCATTAATCAAGAACATAGAGGCTCCTTATGCGTGGCCGGACAGTTTGGCAGGATGAAAAGCAGAGAACAAGCGGAGAAAACCGAATAGAAAAGGCCCGACAAGCGGGCCTTAATATGGCTCAGATAATCAGACTTTTTTGAAGATCAGCGAACCATTAGTACCGCCGAAGCCAAAGGAGTTACACAGAGTGTACTCCATGCCGCTGACCTGACGCGCTTCGTGTGGCACGAAGTCCAGATCGCAACCTTCATCCGGGTTATCCAGGTTGATGGTTGGCGGAACGGCCTGATCGCGAAGCGCGAGAATTGAGTAGATAGACTCAACAGCGCCTGCAGCACCTAACAGGTGACCGGTCATGGATTTGGTGGAGCTTACCATCACGCGTTTTGCTGCGTCGCCAAATACCGATTTCACCGCCTGCGCCTCAGCTTTATCACCCGCCGGAGTGGAGGTACCGTGTGCGTTCACATAGCCAATCTGCCCCGGCTCAATGCCAGCATCACGCAATGCATTGACCATCGCCAGTGCCGCGCCCGCACCGTTTTCCGGTGGAGAAGTCATGTGGTAGGCATCACTGCTCATGCCAAACCCGATGATTTCTGCATAAATTTTCGCGCCGCGTTTTTTCGCGTGCTCGTACTCTTCAAGCATAATGATACCGGCGCCATCGCCCAGTACAAAACCATCACGGTCTTTGTCCCACGGACGGCTTGCCGCCTGCGGGTTGTCATTACGGTTGGAGAGTGCGCGCGCTGCGCCGAATCCGCCAACGCCCAGCGGGGTACTGGCTTTCTCTGCACCACCAGCGAGCATCGCATCAGCATCGCCATAAGCAATGATACGCGCCGCATGACCGATGTTATGCACGCCGGATGTACACGCCGTTGCAATTGAAATGCTCGGACCACGCAGGCCGAACATGATGGTCAGATGGCCTGCCACCATGTTCACAATCGTCGACGGAACGAAGAACGGGCTGATTTTACGCGGTCCACCGTTGACTAGAGAGCTGTGGTTTTCTTCAATCAGGCCGAGACCGCCAATGCCGGAGCCAATCGCTGCGCCAATACGGGATGCGTTCTCTTCGGTGACTTCAAGGCCAGAATCATGCATGGCCTGTACGCCAGCCACAATTCCATATTGAATGAAATCATCCATCTTGCGCTGTTCTTTGCGCGAGATGATGTCTTCACAGTTAAAATCCTTTACTAAGCCAGCAAATTTGGTTGCATAGGCGCTAGTATCGAAATGGTCGATCAGGCTGATGCCACTCTGACCGGCAAGGAGAGCTTTCCATGTAGACTCTACGGTATTGCCGACAGGAGACAACATGCCCAGTCCGGTCACAACTACACGACGCTTAGACACGTTTGTCCTCCAGGGAGGGATAAATAAAGAGATTCGTGGGATTATTAGATAAAACTCAGGCGGTCGAGTGACCGCCTGGAGATGTTCACTTACGCCTGGTGACCGTTGATGTAATCAATGGCAGCCTGAACGGTGGTGATTTTCTCAGCTTCTTCGTCCGGAATCTCAGTATCAAACTCTTCTTCCAGAGCCATTACCAGCTCAACGGTGTCAAGAGAATCAGCGCCCAGGTCTTCAACGAAGGAAGCATTGTTGGTAACTTCTTCCTGCTTAACGCCCAGCTGTTCGCCGATAATTTTCTTAACGCGTTCTTCGATAGTGCTCATACTCTTAAATTTCCTATCAAAACTCGCTTTCGCGATGGTTTTCGTAGTGTATAAAATGTTGAAAAATTTGCAACTAAATCCCGGCAGTTCTTACCACGATTTTACGCTATTCTGAGGCTTTTCCCCCTAATAACGCAAATAAATTTCATCGTGGTTAAACCATATACATTCCGCCGTTGACGTGCAGGGTTTCACCAGTGATGTAACCTGCCTCGTCAGAGGCTAAAAATGCAACCGCGCTGGCGATTTCCTGAGCGCCGCCAAGACGGCCCGCAGGAACCTGCGCCAGGATACCCGCACGCTGATCATCAGACAGCGCACGCGTCATGTCCGTTTCAATAAAGCCCGGAGCAACAACGTTCACCGTAATACCGCGGGACGCAACTTCACGCGCCAGCGATTTACTGAAACCGATAAGACCCGCTTTAGCCGCAGCATAGTTGGCCTGACCAGCATTTCCCATGGTACCGACCACAGAACCGATAGTGATAATACGCCCATGACGCTTTTTCATCATAGCGCGCATTACCGCTTTTGACAGACGGAAAACAGATGAAAGATTGGTATCGAGGATATCGTTCCACTCGTCATCTTTCATGCGCATCAGCAGGTTATCACGGGTGATACCGGCATTATTAACCAGAATATCAACCTCGCCAAACTCCGCGCGGATATTTTCCAGAACGGATTCGATAGATGCTGCATCGGTCACATTCAACAGCAGACCTTTACCGTTCGCACCTAAATAATCGCTGATCGCCTTAGCACCATTTTCGCTGGTCGCAGTACCGATAACTTTTGCGCCACGCGCAACAAGCGTCTCAGCAATTGCACGGCCAATACCGCGGCTTGCACCGGTAACCAGCGCGACTTTTCCTTCAAAACTCATGGTTTTCCTCTTTTATTGCGCAAGTGCCTCAGACATCGCGTTCGGCTCATTGAGGGCCGATGCAGTCAGGGTGTCAACAATACGTTTTGTCAGACCAGTGAGGACTTTACCCGGGCCAACCTCATACAGGTGCTCAATGCCCTGCGCCGCCATAAACTCAACGCTCTTCGTCCACTGAACTGGGCTATAAAGCTGACGCACCAGCGCGTCACGAATCGCTTCCGGCGTTGTTTCGCACTTCACATCCACATTATTCACAACCGCGATCTGCGGTGCATTAAACGTAATGCTGTTCAGCTCAGCGGCCAGTTTTTCTGCGGCAGGTTTCATCAACGCACAGTGAGACGGTACGCTGACCGGTAACGGCAGAGCACGTTTCGCGCCAGCGGCTTTACAGGCTGCGCCAGCGCGTTCAACCGCTTCTTTATTCCCTGCAATGACGACCTGCCCCGGTGAGTTATAGTTCACCGGCGACACCACCTGACCTTCGGCAGACTCTTCACAGGCTTTGGCAATCGACGCATCATCGAGACCGATAATTGCCGACATGGCGCCTGTTCCTTCCGGGACAGCTTCCTGCATAAATTTACCACGCAGCTCAACCAGACGTACCGCGTCAGCGAAAGCCAGCACGCCTGCGCACACCAGCGCAGAATATTCACCGAGACTGTGCCCCGCCATCAACGCAGGCGCTTTACCGCCCTGCTGCTGCCATACGCGCCACAGCGCGACGGAAGCCGTCAACAGCGCTGGTTGCGTCTGCCAGGTTTTATTCAGTTCTTCCGCTGGGCCTTGTTGTACCAGCGCCCAGAGATCATAGCCCAGCACCGCAGAAGCTTCAGCAAACGTCTGTTCAACCACCGGGTAAGTTGCAGCCATATCAGCCAGCATACCAACCGTTTGGGAACCCTGCCCGGGGAACACAAATGCAAATTGCGTCATGTTTTTATCCTTATACTCAGAAACGAACCAGCGCGGAGCCCCAGGTAAACCCACCACCGAACGCTTCGAGCAGGATCAACTGACCCGGTTTAATGCGCCCGTCGCGTACCGCTTCATCAAGCGCGCTGGGAACGGAAGCCGCAGAAGTGTTGCCGTGACGATCTAACGTCACAACAACATTGTCCATCGACATACCCAGTTTTTTCGCTGTCGCGCTGATAATTCGCAGGTTAGCCTGATGTGGCACCAGCCAGTCAAGCTCGCTGCGCTCCAGATTATTGGCCGCCAATGTTTCATCAACAATACGCGCCAGTTCAGTGACCGCCACTTTAAAGACTTCATTACCGGCCATTGTCAGGTAAGTGGAGTTTTCCGGCGTCACGCGATCCAGATTCGGTAACGTCAGCAGTTCACCATAGCTACCATCCGCGTGAAGATGTGTAGAGATGATACCCGGCTCTTCAGATGCACCAAGTACAACAGCGCCAGCACCGTCGCCAAACAGAATAATCGTCCCGCGATCTTCCGGATCCAACGTCCGCGCCAACACATCAGAACCAATCACCAGTGCATGTTTCACCGCGCCGGTTTTAACATATTGATCGGCGATGCTCAGCGCATAGGTAAAACCAGCGCAGGCTGCAGCAACATCAAACGCCGGACAGCCTTTGATCCCCAGCATATTCTGAATCTGGCAAGCCGCGCTCGGGAATGCATGCGTCGCGGATGTCGTCGCAACAATGATCAAACCAATCTGATCTTTATCGATGCCGGCCATTTCCAGCGCGCGTTTAGCGGCCTCAAAGCCCATGGTCGAAACAGTTTCGTTTGCAGCGGCGATGCGGCGCTCACGGATCCCTGTACGGCTGACAATCCATTCATCAGACGTTTCGACCATTTTTTCCAGATCGGCGTTTGTTCGAACCTGCTCGGGCAGAAAGCTGCCGGTACCAATAATCTTCGTATACATGTACGCTCAGTCACTCTCGGGTAATATACACACACTCTGATTTTCGTCGCTTGATGCAGGCGAAGCAGGATGGGCGTACACAGATTCCAGGCGAGCGGCAATCCGTTGTGGAACCTGCCGCTGCACCGCCTGCACTGCCTGTTCAATCGCGACGGTAAAGGCTCGCTGATTGGCTGCACCATGACTCTTAATCACCGTGCCGCGCAATCCTAACAGACAGGCGCCATTATACTGGTCGGGGTTGAGGTGACTGAATCGCCTTGTCAGGCTTTTTTGTAACCAACGCTTTAATAAAATCAGCCACCACGACCTTTTTTGCCCCTCGCCCTGAGATTTCAGCAACGAAAGGAACATTCTGACAACACCCTCCATGGTTTTTAATGTGACATTTCCTGTGAAACCGTCACAAACCAATACATCCGTTTTGCCGGTGAGCAATTCATTCGCTTCCAGATAGCCAATGTAGTTCATTGCTGGAACCGAGCGTAATAATGCAGCAGCATCGCGGATACTGTCATGGCCTTTGGTTTCTTCTTCACCAATATTCAGTAACGCAACGCGCGGATTTGTAATCCCAAGGATCTCTTCCGCCATGACTGCGCCCATTACCGCAAATTGCGACAACATTGTACTGTCACAATCCACATTAGCGCCAAGATCCAGCACTACTGTTTTGCCCTTTTGCTGATGAGGCAACACCGTCACCAACGCCGGACGCTCAATACCTTCAATCGGTTTGAGCAACATTTTCGCCAGCCCCATCAACGCGCCAGTGTTACCTGCACTCACGCAGGCTTGGGCGCGCCCTGCTTTCACCAGTTCAAGCGCAATGCGCATTGAACTACCGCGACTGTTACGAATAGCCTGCGCGGCACGCGCATCACTGGCAATAACTGACTGTGCAGGAACGATAAGCAAACGCGAACGCTGCTCGAAATCAGCTTTGGCAAGTAATGGCGTGATAGCGTCGGGATCGCCGACTAAAAGAAGATTGAGTTGAGAATTAGAGTTCAGTGCCTGCAAAGCTGCAGGCACTGTCACGGAAGGACCAAAATCCCCTCCCATGACATCTAACGCCAGGGTTAGACGTGTCAAGGTATCGTCGCAGCCTGGTTCGGTTTATCCCCGCTTACGCGGGGAAATCCTCACTAAGCTTCATCACGCTTGCGCGTGATTACTTAGTGATAACCTTGCGACCGCGGTAGAAACCGTCGGCGGTAACGTGGTGACGCAGGTGGGTTTCACCAGAAGTTTTGTCTACAGACAGGCTGGTGACTGCGGTCAGCGCGTCATGGGAACGACGCATGCCACGTTTGGAACGGGTTGGTTTATTCTGTTGTACGGCCATGGACCTTACTCCTTAATTACTTACGCTTTAAGCTGGCTAATACGGCAAATGGATTTGGTTTTTGCGCTTCATCAGGCAATTCACCAAAGACCATGTCCGCCTCGGACACTTCACAGTGTTCAGAATCATGCACCGGAACTACTGGCAAGGAGAGAATGATTTCATCCTCAACCAGGGCCAGCAGATCGATTTCACCGAATTCGTTAACCTCAATCGGCTCATACGCTTCCGGCAGTGCTTCAGCCTGCTCATCTGAACGCACAGGACTGAAACAATACGTTGTGTGAACATGATGGGTGAACGGCTTCCCGCAGCGCTGGCATTCGAGCGATACCGTTACCTTCGCCTCTCCGGTTAACACGGCAAGACGCTGATTATCGATAGCGAACGACATGGAGCACTCCACATCACTGTCCACGCTGACTACAGACCCGGCAACACGCTCAACTTGCTCGGGGGTATAGATACCCTCGTAATCAAGGCGTTTTTGAGCCGTACGAACCGGATCAAGAGTCAGGGGTAATTTTACCTTTTGCATAGGGCGCGCATATTAACTTTGTAACGTCATAGAGTCAAAGAAAAAGGCAGCCTGAGGTTGCCTTTTGCCAATAATTCGCACACATTGCGGCCTACAGTTTAAAATGCCTGTCATTGTTAAGCCATATTTGGTGAAAAAAATATGTCTGCTCTCATCCTTGCTTCAACGTCTCCGTATCGTCGCGCCCTGCTGGAAAAACTGGGGTTATCTTTTGAATGCGCTGCACCGCACACCGACGAAACACCGCGCCCTGGCGAGTCTCCACGCCATCTGGTCCAGCGCCTGGCGCAAGAAAAAGCACAATCACTGGCACACGCCTGGCCCCAACATCTGATTATTGGTTCAGATCAGGTCTGTGTGCTTGACGGTGAAATTACCGGTAAACCTCACACGGAAGAAAATGCGCGCCAGCAATTAATGAAAGCCAGCGGAAATATCGTCACTTTTTATACAGGTCTTGCGTTGTATAATTCGGCAACCGGCCACATACAGACTGAATGTGAACCTTTCGATGTCCACTTTCGCCGCTTGAGTGAGCAGGAGATCGACGATTATGTGCGTAAAGAGCGCCCGCTGAATTGTGCTGGCAGCTTTAAGAGTGAAGGCCTGGGGATCGCGCTGTTTGAACGCCTCGACGGTCGCGACCCGAATACACTGGTGGGCCTGCCGTTAATTGCCTTATGCCAGATGCTGCGACGTGAGCACTGTAACCCGCTGTTAAGTTAATGCTTTACCGATCACAGATTCTTTTTTAATCACCCCTTACATTCATCACCAATATTGAAACAATGTTTTAATTAAAAGGAGGGGTGATGAATATTTTCCGCAGCCTGGCGCTGACGCTAACTCTGCTGGCGTCCGTTAACGCCACTGCACAGGAAGAGTGGCAAACGCAGGGCATTGTCGAAGGTAACCTGCCCGCTGGGTGGCAGACGTTGAAAGCACAGATGCACTACCCTGATTCTTGGTTATCCGGGAAATATAGCCATTTCTCGCAATGGCAAACCCACAGCCGCCGGTTATTTCGCAACGCACTGCTCACCCCAAATGCAACACAACCTTTTGCTCCACACGCTATTGCTAACGAGGATCGCGGCAGCTATATCGCCGAAAAGCTGGCGATAACAATCACGGATGATAATCGCATCGCTGCACTGCTACTCATGCCCAAAACGCCCGGCCCCCACCCTGCCATCGTATTACTTCACGATCACGGTTCAAAATTTGATATTGGCAAAGAGAAGGTGATCCGTCCCTGGGGTGATGCAGAAAAACTGGCCAGCGCGCAAGCCTGGGCCGACAAATTCTTCAGCGGTAAATTTATTGGCGATGAACTGGCGAAGCGCGGTTATGCGGTCATTGCCATCGATAGCCGCGGCTGGAGCGATCGCGGTCCAATGGTTTACGAGCAGCAGCAGGCGCTGGCAAGTAACTACTTTAATCTTGGTCGCTCACTCGGTGGAGAAGTGGCCTATGAAGATATGCGCACGGTGGATTTTATCGCTTCTCATCCCCAGGTGGACAAACAGCGTATCGGCGTGGTGGGATTTTCGATGGGCGGTTTCCGCGCATGGCAACTGGCGGCGCTGAGCGATAAGGTCGCAGCGACGGCCGTAATTTCATGGTTTGGTACCTACAATGGCCTGATGCAACCGGGGAATAATGTTCTGCGTGGGCAATCCGCCTTTTATATGTTGCACCCCGGCATGCCTGCGCATATGGACATTCCCGATATCGCCAGCATCGCAGCGCCGAAACCCATGCTGATTTATAGCGGCGGCAAAGACAAACTGTTCCCGGCGGAAGCTGTGCAGGAGGCGTTCACAAAAGTGGAGAAGATCTGGTCATCACAAAATGCCAAAGACAAACTGGTCACAAAAACCTGGCCAGAACTGGGGCACGTTTTCTACCAGGAACAGCAGGATGAGGTTTTTCCGTGGCTGGATAAATGGCTAAAACCCTAGCCGAAGCACTCTTCCCCTCTCCGGACGAGAGGGGAAATATCATTTAGCATTACGCAGGACGTGCAGGCAGTGTTTGAGCGCATCATCCAGCGGTGCTTCAATACGCAGCGTTTCGCCAGTGTGCGGATGGGTAAACTTAAGCGCAGCTGCATGCAAAAACAGGCGCGACAAACCGGTTGAGGCCAGTTGCTTGTCAAATTCACGGTCGCCATAACGATCGTCAAAAGCAATGGGATGCCCGGCATGTTGCGTATGCACACGGATCTGGTGCGTCCTGCCCGTCACCGGACTGCAACGCATCAGCGTGGCGAACGCATAGCGCTCCTCCACTTTAAAGCGGGTTTCCGAGGGCTTGCCTTCACTGTTCACACGCACAATACGCTCACCGCTTTGCAGGATATTTTTCAGCAACGGCGCCTGCACCACTTTGACATGGGACTGCCATTGCCCACGTACCAACGCCAGGTAATCTTTCTGCATATCCTTGCCGCGCAACTGCTCATGCAGAGAACGCAGTGCTGAACGCTTTTTCGCCACCAGCAGGACACCGGAGGTATCACGATCAAGACGGTGCACCAATTCAAGGAACCGCGCCTCAGGACGTAACACCCGCAGCCCTTCGATCACGCCAAAACTCAACCCACTGCCGCCATGCACTGCCGTGCCGGAAGGTTTATTCAGCACCAGGATATGATCGTCTTCGTAGAGAATGACATCGCTTAACTGAGCGACTTTTTGCAGATGCGGCGAAACAGCTTCTTCTTCTCTCTCCGCCACACGTACTGGTGGAATGCGCACTTCATCACCGGCTTCCAGCTTGTACTCCGGTTTGATGCGTTTTTTGTTCACCCGCACTTCGCCTTTACGCAAAATGCGGTAGATCATGCTCTTGGGCACACCTTTTAGTTGGGTGCGCAAAAAATTATCGATGCGTTGCCCCGCTTCGTCAGCGGAAATGGCAACAAATTTTACGGATGGCGTCTCAGTTTTCATGGGTGGCGATTCTAAATAGCCTGGATGATTAGCGCCACTCATTTTTATATGCTTATATTTACCTTTGAACCTGGCTTGCTGCGTTTTACACAGTTGATTCGGCGGTTATTAAACCGATCCGTGGTCAAAGGTGAAAAAACTGTGAGTAACCGGGTGATAAATGGTAAAAGTCAGCTTGCTATAACAGGGTTCGCAAGGAATAATGTTGCCGTTTTCCGTGTTGAATTTTGCTAAAACAAGTAAATGAGCGGAATGACCAGTTTTGCCTGTCCGATCATACACGCAGCAATGGCGTAAGACGTATTGAACTTTCAGGCAGTTAGCGGGCTGCGGGTTGCAGTCCTTACCGGTAGATGGAATCTTCTCTGGAGAGTTTTTCCCAGGCTGTTCCCCTGATAATTGCGCTGTGTTTTCCACAGGAAATACAGGCAGCCGACACACTGCGCCTCTTAAGCGAACGACAACCGTGAGGTTGGCGACGTGAATAGTCACGAGGCCATCGGTTCTCCCCCGGAAAGGCGTCATCATGCCCGCAGCTTAGTCGTCAATGTAAGAATAATGAGTAAGTTACGATGAAAAGAATGTTAATCAACGCAACTCAGCAGGAAGAGTTGCGTGTCGCCCTTGTTGATGGGCAGCGCCTGTACGACCTGGATATCGAAAGCCCGGGTCACGAGCAGAAAAAAGCGAACATCTACAAAGGCAAAATCACCCGCATTGAACCGAGCCTCGAAGCTGCATTTGTTGATTACGGAGCTGAACGCCACGGTTTTCTCCCTCTTAAAGAAATCGCCCGCGAATACTTCCCTGCCAGCTACAACGCCCATGGGCGTCCGAACATCAAAGATGTGCTGCGCGAAGGTCAGGAAGTCATTGTTCAGATCGATAAAGAAGAGCGCGGCAACAAAGGCGCGGCGCTTACCACCTTTATCAGCCTTGCTGGCAGCTACCTGGTATTGATGCCAAATAACCCACGTGCGGGCGGTATCTCCCGTCGCATCGAAGGCGACGACCGCACCGAACTGAAAGAAGCGCTGTCCAGTCTGGAACTGCCGGATGGCATGGGTCTTATTGTCCGTACAGCAGGCGTGGGCAAATCTGCCGAAGCACTGCAGTGGGATCTGAGCTTCCGTCTGAAACATTGGGAAGCCATCCAGAAAGCCGCAGAAAGCCGCCCGGCGCCGTTCCTGATCCACCAGGAAAGCAACGTGATTGTGCGCGCTTTCCGCGATTACCTGCGCCAGGACATCGGCGAAATCCTGATCGATAACCCGAAAGTGCTTGAGCTGGCCCGCCAGCATATCTCCGCGCTGGGTCGTCCGGATTTCAGTAGCAAAATCAAACTGTACACCGGCGAAATCCCGCTGTTCAGCCACTACCAGATTGAGTCGCAGATTGAGTCTGCCTTCCAGCGTGAAGTGCGCCTGCCTTCCGGCGGCTCTATCGTTATTGATACGACCGAAGCACTGACCGCTATCGACATCAACTCCGCTCGCGCAACCCGCGGCGGCGATATCGAAGAGACGGCGTTTAATACTAACCTGGAAGCGGCAGACGAAATTGCCCGTCAGTTGCGCCTGCGCGACCTTGGCGGCCTGATTGTTATCGACTTCATCGACATGACGCCAGTACGTCACCAGCGTGCTGTGGAAAACCGTCTGCGTGAAGCGGTGCGTCAGGACCGTGCGCGTATTCAAATCAGCCATATTTCCCGCTTCGGTCTGCTGGAAATGTCCCGCCAGCGTCTGAGCCCGTCGCTTGGCGAGTCCAGCCATCACGTTTGCCCACGCTGTAGCGGCACTGGCACCATTCGTGACAACGAATCCTTGTCGCTGTCTATTCTGCGCTTGATCGAAGAAGAAGCGCTGAAAGAAAACACGCAGGAGGTGCATGCCATCGTTCCGGTGCAGGTCGCTTCTTACCTGTTGAACGAAAAACGTGCTGCCGTCAGCGCTATCGAAGCCCGTCAGGGTGGCGTACGCTGCGTGATCGTTCCGAACGATCAGATGGAAACCCCGCACTACTCCGTACTGCGCGTGCGTAAAGGTGAAGAGACCCCGACCCTGAGCTATCTGCTGCCAAAACTGCATGAAGAAGCAATGGCGCTGCCGTCTGAAGAAGACGTTCCGGAACGTAAACGTCCGGAACAACCAGCGCTGGCCACTTTCGTCATGCCAGATGTTCCGCCAGTACCACAAGCGCCTGCGCCTACACCTGCAGTCACTGCACAGCCAGCCTCTGTCGTCGCCCAGTCCTCGCCGGGTCTGCTGGGCCGTTTCTTCTCCGCACTGAAAGGCCTGTTCGCCAGCGAAGCTGCGCCTGCATCGGTTGAAGTGAAAGAAGAAGAGAAGAAAAATGCGGGCGAGAAACAAGATCGCCAGCAGGATCGTCGTAAATCCCGTCAGGGCAACCGTCGCGATCGTAATGAGCGCCGAGATTCCCGCGGTGAAGGTAATGAAGCGCGTGAAGGCCGTGACAACCGCGAAGGCCGCGAAGAAAATCGCCGCAATCGCCGTGAAAAATCACAGCAGAATGCAGAGGCCCGCGATGTTCGCCAGCCAGTTGCCGTAGAAGAGGCTGATAAGGCGAAGCCGCGTGACGAGCAGCAACCGCGCCGTGAACGCAATCGCCGCCGTAATGATGAAAAACGTCAGGCGCAGCAGGATGTGAAAGAGCTGAGCCGCGATGAACAAACTGCGCCGGAAACGGAACAGGAAGAGCGTGTACAGACGATGCCGCGCCGTAAGCAGCGTCAGCTGAACCAGAAAGTCCGCGTTGGCGAGCAGAATGCAGAAACCGTTGTTGAAAAGGATGCTGTCCAGGACGTACCCGCTCCACGCACTGAACTGGCGAAAGTCGAGCTGCCTGTCGTTGCAGACAGTGCCAACGCACAGGAACAGGATGAGAACGGGGATACGCGTGAAAACGCGATGCCGCGCCGCTCACGCCGTTCACCGCGCCACCTGCGCGTCAGCGGTCAGCGTCGCCGTCGCTACCGCGATGAGCGCTACCCGTTGCAATCCGCAATGCCATTGACCGTTGCCTGCGCATCGCCGGAAATGGCCTCCGGTAAGGTATGGATCAGCTATCCGGTTGCGCGTCCTCAGGATGAGCAGCAGGTTCAGGACAGCGAAGTGGAACAGAATGTCGCCACTGAGCAGGATGTCGCTCCCGCTATCGCCGAAGCGCAACTGGTCGCCAGTCAGCCCGCTGAAGCGCCAGAAGCGTCTGCTCCGGTTGAAACGGCCGAAACTGCAACCGCTGAACCTGCGATTGCTGAACCGCAAACGCCTGTTGAAGCACCTGAACCTGTCGTCGTTGAAACCACGCATCCGGAAGTCATTGAAAGCCCGGTAGAGGATCAGCCGCAGTTGATTGCTGAGGAAGATCGCACCGTCGCTGAAGCGGTGGTTGAAAACGTGCAGCCAGCACAACCCCCAGTGGTTGCAGAACCGGTGGCTGAAACTGCCGTGGCCGAAGACGTAACGGAAGAAACTGCGACGCCGGTTATCGAAGTGCCGGTCATCCCTGCAGCAGCGCCGCCGGCGGCACGTAAGATTGCCACTGCGCCAATGACTAAAGCGCCTGCGCCAGCCTACGTGCCGGAAGCACCGCGTCATAGCGATTGGGTACGTCCGGAGTTCGGATTCACAGGTAAAGGAGCGGCAGGCGGCCACAGCGCCACGCACTCCGCTACCGCGCCGGCAACAAAACCGCCGTCAGTCAACTAACCCGACTGGCAGTAAAAGCCGACCTCCGGGTCGGCTTTTTTATGCCCGATGCACTGGCTGGCGCATACCGCCCAGCCCGGGCATCACTTCCCGCATCAGTTGCAAAAACTTACGTAACCGCGCGGGATAGTAACGTGCCCACGGGTAAACCAGATGCACTGGCAACGGTGCTGCCTGCCACTCCGGCAACAGCGCCACCAGCTTACCGGCACGAATTTCTTCCTCTACCGCCCAACTGGAGATCACCGCCACACCCAGCCCTGCAATGACGGTGTTACGTACTGCATAGAGACTATCCGTATAAAGCCTGGGCGAAATCACCACCTGCTCCGTCTCACCACTGTGCTGATGCGTAAGATGAATTTCGTGTTGGTAAAACGTATTCAGGGCTATCCATGGCAATGCGGAGAGCTGTTGTGGCGTTTCTATTGCAGGAAAACGCGCAAGTACTGCGGGTGCCGCCACCAGACTGCGAGGCACTTCCGCCAGCAGCACTGACACGGTCGCTGGATCGACTTCCGCCCCCACACGAATGGCGCAATCGATATTCGCGCTAAGAAAATCCACCTTTTTGTCATTAAGTATCCACTCCACCGATAGCTGTGGATGACGCTCCAGGAATTGCGTTAACGGCCCCAGCAATTGCTCCTGACCAAACGCATGCGGCGCTCGTACCCGTAACATTCCCACCGGTTCATCGTCCGACTGACTCAGCTCATCCTCAAGTGCAACCCATGCATCCGCCACACGTTTCGCATGCTGATAACACCGTTCTCCATCATCCGTGAGCTTCATCGCATGGGTGGTGCGCAACAAAAGTTTCACGCCAAGCAGGCTTTCCAGCGACTGCAAGCGTCTGCTCACCGTCGCTTGTGTGGTGTCCAGTTGACGCGCCGCCGCCGACAGCGAACCCGCCTCGACGATACGGATAAACGTCCGCATCAGATCCACTCTATCTATACGCTCTTGTCGCTTCATAATTATTACATTTATACGTTATACGTATAACCGTTTTACCACTCCGCTGGCTACCGCGCTATACCGGCATACGCAAAAATGTGCCCACACCGTAGCGTTACGACGCACAAATCAAAACACACCGTTTCTGGGGAACCATCATATGAACCGTCATTCTCTTTCGACAGATGCTGTTGGCTGGGTCATTTTTGCCCTCGCGCTCGGCGCAGGATTCAGCGTTGCAGCAATTTACTATTCGCAGCCGCTATTACCGCTGATAGGCAACGACTTGCATCTTACAATCAACGGCATGGGGCTGGTTCCCACACTGACTCAGACTGGCTATGCGCTGGGGATCCTGTTTTTGTTGCCGCTGGGCGACCGCCATGATCGCCGGCGTCTTATCCTGTTCAAAAGCGCGGCACTGGCGCTGTTACTGCTGGCATGCAGTCTGACCAGTCACCTTCCCTCTCTGCTAATTGTCAGCCTGCTGTTAGGCATGGCCGCCACCATGGCGCAGGATATTGTTCCTGCTGCCGCGATCCTCGCACCGGCGGGTAAACAGGGGAAAATGGTCGGTACGGTAATGACGGGGCTGCTGCTGGGGATCCTGCTCTCCAGGACCGTCAGTGGCTTTGTTGGCGCGGCATTTGGCTGGCGCGTCATGTACCAGATGGCGGCCGTTAGCATTGCGCTGATTGGTATCCTGATGTGGTCGGTACTGCCGCGTTTCGCCACCCACTCAACGCTGAGCTACCCGGCGCTGATGAAGTCTATGGCGCACCTGTGGCAACGTTATCCATCACTGCGTCGCGCTGCAATGGCACAAGGTTTTCTTTCTGTCGCTTTTAGCGCGTTCTGGTCAACCCTGGCGATGATGCTGCTGGAAAAATATCAATTGGGTAGCGCTGTCGCCGGCACTTTCGGCATCGCAGGTGCGGCCGGTGCACTGGCCGCACCGCTGGCTGGCGGGCTGGCAGATAAAATGGGCGCAGAGAAAGTGACACAATTAGGCGCAGGTCTGGTGATGGTTTCTTTTGCTCTGATGTTCCTGTTGCCCGTTCTGCCCCCGCACGGGCAACTGATCCTGATTGCATTGTCTGCCGTCGGTTTTGACCTGGGTCTGCAATCCAGTCTGGTTGCACACCAGAATCTGGTTTACGGCCTGGAGCCGCAAGCACGTGGTCGGCTGAATGCACTACTGTTTACCGGCGTGTTTATTGGTATGGCGGCAGGTTCTGCACTGGGCAGTAAACTCTACTCGGTTGCCTCATGGCAAGGTGTGGTAGTGTTGGCAACGCTGTCCGCACTCATCGCACTGGCTATCCGCCTCATTGATGCCCGCCAGATGCAACAAGCCGAACAAAAAGCGTAAAAAAAAGCCCGCTCCGGGGTGATGGAGCGGGCATAGCGAACATGCCCAGTTTCCAGACATGTCCAAAATGAAAACGTTACTTATTGAGCTGGAACAGCGACATCCCCTGCATATCACTAAACGCCTTGTAAGACGCCTGCAGTGCAGCCTGTTGCATGGTGTAAGACGAAATCACTTCGTTCCAGTCTACATCGATCAAATCACTCGACTGTTGCTTCAGACCCAGCGCACGGTCATCGCCCAGCGAATCAAGACTTTCCAGTTCGTTCAACTGCGTACCCAGCTCAGCGCGTACAGTAGACACGTTGTTCAGGGAGTTGCCGAGGCCACGGCTGGTTTTATCCACTACGGCCTGTGCAGCAGCTTTCGCCGTTTCATTACCTGCGACGGGAGTTTTCAGCGCTGCAACGGCCGTATCCAGCATTTTGAACAGGTTCGTTTCGGACGTACCCGGCAGACCCGTTGCCGGATCGATCGGCTCTGGCGTAGCGTTACTGCTGATATGGTTAAAGACTTGATCGCCAGTGTGCGCAATGACCATGGTACGCGAGGCATCCACTTGCTGACTGATTGCCTGCGAACCCCCACTGTAGGTCGCCGTTGCTGAGTCATACGGAGCAGACTCCGTCTTGTAGCCAGCAAAAATATAGCGACCATTACCATCAGTGCTGTTGGCAAGGTTTAACAATTGATCGCGATAACCCTGCAATTCTGTTGCCAGAGAAGCGCGGTCATCGTCACTGAGCGAACCGCTGCCCGCCTTCACGATAGTACTTTGCGCGCCCTGAATTGCTGTGGTCACCTGTTGCAGTACGCTCTCTTCAAGCGACACTTTCTGCGTAGCGAATGTACGTGCAGTGGCATACTGCGAGTTCTGCGCCTGCGCCTGAGAGATCACCACCGCCTGAGAGGCGGCAATCGGATCATCAGACGGACGGTTCACACGCTGACCGGTGGACATTTGCTCACCATACGCCAGCCACTTACTTTGCGCGTTGGTCACACCGCGCATATTTTGTTCGTACATCATTTGAGTACTGATACGCATTGCTCACCCCTTACTTAGCGTATTTCCAGCAGCGCATTAAAGAGCGTGCTTGCGGTCTGAAGAACCTGCGCGTTGGCCAGATAATATTGCTGATAACGTTGCAGGTTGCCGTACTCTTCATCGAGGTTAACCCCTGAGATCGACTGCTGCTGGTTGCTCAGTTGCGTTACCACGTTAGTCTGCGTCGTACTGCTGGTTTTCAGCGTCGACGTTTTGTTACCCACATCGCTCACCAGCGTGGCATAGGCATCGGTAAAGGTTTTGTTACCGCCGACTTTCTTGGCACTTTGCAGGTTGAGCAGCGCCTGCCCGTTGCGGTTGTCGCTCGCACCGTCGCCGGCAACAGACGCCATCGCAATTTTCGACTCATCGGTGATCGCCACGCTCATATTCACAATCGCGTTGCTCACCGGCTTGACGGTAAAACTGTCGTTGGCGGCAGCCGTACCACTGACGCTGACCTTCAGCCCGTCAAAATTCAACGAGCCATCGGTGGAATCTGGTGTAACGTTGAAGGACGTATTGTTGGACAAACGCGTCACGGTCCAGTTGCTGCCATCGTAAGCCACTTTGTAGTCAGTCGCCTGAACAGCCGTACTGTCGCTGACCGCGGGTGATAATGCGGCGGTGCCAGTATTTTTGCCGTTGCCTAAGGCAGACGGCGCACCGATGGTAAAGAAGTTTGTACCCTGTACACCGGCTGAATCGTAACCCTGGGTGTGCTGTTTGTTGAACGCATCAGCAAATGACAACGCCAGTTGGCCCAGGGTATTACGCGTCTGATCCAGATCCTGTGAGCGGAAGGCAAGCAAACCGCCCAGAGACCCCGTAGTAATCAGTCTCTCCGGGATCTCAACATTGCCGGCAGTGTTGTCGACATAGGCAACCGTGGTACGAGATGCGTCAGCGCTGGAAGCCACTGCCGCCAGTTGGCGAGAAGTACTGCCTTGCACCAGGGTGTAACCGTTAGCCATCGTCAGGTTATAGGTTTTACCATCCTGTACGCTAACTTCCACCCCGACGATCTTATTCAGCTCGCTGACCAACTGGTCACGCTGATCGAGCAAATCATTCGGAGATGCGCCCGCGCCAACGCCGGTCAGACGGGAAATCTGATCATTAAGGGAGGCGATCTGTTTGGTGTAGTTGTTGATTTGGTCAACACTTGAGCTGATAGACAGGTTAACCTGCTTATCCTGGTCACGCAGATACTGATCGGCCACCTTGAACTGGTTAACCAGCGCACTGCCTTTACCTAACAGAGCCTGACGTGCTGCCGGATCTTCGGCGTTGCTCACCAACGTTTGCAGACTGGAGAAAAATCCCTGCAGGCTGGTCGAAAGCGTATTGGTAGTACCAGAGAGCACATCATCAATTTTTGACATCTGCTCATAGCGCGTAGTCAGCCCGCTGCTCTGGTTTTGCGCCGCGCGCAGCTGGTTAGTAATGAAAGCATCATACTCACGCTGAACACCCGAGACATAGACACCATTACCAACCCAACCGCCAGCCCCCAGCGTACTGTTAGCCGACGACAATACTGTCGTCTGACGGGTATAGCCAGCCACGTTATAGCTGGCAATGTTGTTACTCGAGGTATTAAGCGCTGCCTGGGCTGCAGCGAGCCCACTCATGGCGCTATTAATCAAACTGGACATGGAGGTTCCTTATACACTTTCAGACATGAGTCCTGTTGACGATTATCGGCAACCCAGAGCGAAACTTGAGATATTTCAGAACAGATTTTCGATGTCGCTGTTATAGGCTTTGCTGACTTTTTCACCCATAGATTTAAGCTGTTGGATCATACTCGTCAGCTTACGGGCATAGTTCGGATCGGTCGCATAACCGGCGTTTTGCAACGCTTGTGCGCCCTGTTCCGCCGTTGCCGCCGTCGTGACCGCCGCATAGCGTTTATTGCGCGTCAGCATGCCTACATAATCAGACAATGCTTCGAGATACGAGCTGTACACACGGAATTTTGCTTTGACTTTAACCGCCTCGCCATTCTCATATTCCGTGGTGGTGATCTCGGTGGTTGGTCCTTTCCAGTTCGGTGTCGCTTTCACACCGAAAATGTTAAAGCTCGGCTCACCGTTCTCACGCGGGATCTGCCGTTGGCCCCAGCCGGATTCGAGAGCAGCCTGCGCGAGGATCAAGTGATGCGGAACACCGCTCTGCTGGCTGGCCAGTCGCGCCGGAAGCGAAAGCTGGGCAAGGAAGTCTTTGCTGTCACCCGTCAACGGTTCATCACTGTCGTCAGGCGCTTTTGGCATAGCCTTACGCACTAACTGCGTCAGCGCCTGGTTTTGATAACTGGTCACCGTTTCCAGAGGGAACTTCATCGGCACCTGTTGCATTTGATCGGCGGGATCTACCGGCGCCTGTTCGCCGGTCATCTGTTTCACCATCATATCCGCCAGCCCCAGACCTTTGCCTGCGGTCATCTGCTGGGCAATCTGTTGGTCATACATGCTGGTGTACAGCCGGGTTGAATCGCTACTGAAAATACCGTCTTTTGGCAGGGCGTCGCGCATGCTTTTTAGCATCATTTGCACAAACATCCCTTCCACCTGGCGCGCTACCGGCCGCAGGTTAGCTTTCGGATCCTGTCCGGCCTTTGATTTCAGTTCATTCAGCGACTGCGCGTCCCAGGCCGCGCTACTCAACAACCGGCTGTCAGTCAACATTAGATGATCTCCAGTTTCGCACGCAGGCAACCTGCGCTTTGCATAGACTGCAGAATCGACATCAGTTCCATTGGCGACGCACCCAGTGCGTTCAGTGCACGTACCACGCTATTCAGATTGGCGCTGGAGCGAACACTTTGCAGCGACCCACCACTCTGACGCAAATCGATCTGCGTTTGCGGCGTGACAACGGTTTGACCACCCCCAAACGGCGTATTCGGCTGGCTAACGTTAGCCTGCTGGTTCACCGTCACGGAGAGGTTACCCTGCGCGACTGCGCAGTTATCCAGCGCCACTTCGCGGTTCATCACCACAGAGCCGGTACGGGAGTTAATGATCACTTTCGCATCCTGTTGCGTTGTACCGACTTCCAGATTCTGAATATCCGCCAACAGACGCACCTGTGAGGTACCGCCGCTGGAGGTACGGATCTGCACGGTACGAGCATCCAGCGCAGTCGCGCTACCATAACCACGGCTGCGGTTGATGGTATCGGCAATCTGCTGCGCCATGGTGAAATCTTCCTGATTCAGTTGCAGGTTTATGGAGTTACCCGCGCCAAATTGCGACGGCAGTTCACGCTCAATAACCGCTCCGCCGGTGATGCGACCGCCGTTAAGCTGGTTAACCTGTACGCTGCTGCCGCCAGCAGATGCACCTGCACCACCTACAAGAATGTTACCCTGCGCCAGCGCATACACCTGGCTGTCCACCCCTTTCAGCGGGGTCATCAGCAACGTGCCGCCGCGCAGGCTTTTTGCGTTCCCCATGGAAGAGACCACCACATCGATTGTCTGTCCCTGGCGGGCAAAGGCCGGGAATTGCGCGGTCACCATTACCGCCGCCACGTTTTTTAATTGCATGTTGGTGCCAGTAGGAACGGTGATCCCCATCTGCGACAACATGTTATTTAATGTTTGCGTGGTAAACGGCGTTTGGGTGGTCTGGTCACCCGTGCCATCAAGCCCAACAACAAGGCCGTAGCCAATTAAGGAGTTTTCTCGTACGCCCTGTACGCTGGTGAGATCCCGGATACGGTCGGCCTGGGCGACAGTCGCCACCAGCACCAACGCGATTCCAGCCAGATATCTAAACATAATTCACCCCGGTTACATCGGCGATAAGTTGAGGAAGAAACGCTGCAGCCAGCCCATCGTCTGCGCTTCGTTAATGTAGCCATTGCCGACATATTCGATGCGCGCATCAGCCACCTGAGTAGACTGAACCGTGTTGCTGCCGCTGATGGTGCGTGGGTTCACAACACCTGAGAAGCGGATGAATTCAGTGCCCTGGTTAATAGCGATCTGTTTTTCACCCACAACATGTAAATTGCCATTGATCAGCACCTGGTCGACCGTCACAGTCAACGTGCCGCTAAATGTGTTACTGGCGTTCGCGCCGCCTTTACCGGCGAAGGTGTTACTCCCGGAAGAACTCAGATCGGCACGTGCGTTGCCAAAAAGACCTTCAAGGTAACGAGGCGTCGTATCGATACCAAAACTGGATTTGCCATCGCGGCTGGCATTGGCCGATGAACTCTTACTGGCGCTCACGTTTTCTTGCAACGTGATCGTCAGCATATCGCCCACGTTACGCGGACGGCGGTCTTCAAACAGTGGCTGATAGCCATAGTTTATTGGCTGCGCGGTCTGATAAATCGAGCCATTCACTAAAGGCACTGGACCCGGGATCGGTTGAGCGGAGGTCGCTCCTTCTACCAATGGTTTTGAAGGAACCCAGGCACATCCGGTCAGGGTAACGGCCAGTAAAGCCATAATTGGGTAGCGGCGCGCGGCGTATTTTTGCATTGCATTCATCTTCGAAATCAGGGTTCCGGTACGGCAGCAACTACCGCACCGGATAACGCCTTAGAGTTGCGTCAGTTTTTGCAGCATCTGATCGGTCGTCGATACTGCTTTACTGTTAATTTCGTAAGCGCGTTGAACCTGGATCATATTCACCAGTTCTTCGGCAACGTTTACGTTTGAGGTTTCCACATACCCCTGGTACAACAAACCTGCACCGTTGAGGCCCGGTGTCGTGGAGTTTGGCGCCCCGGACGACTGGGTTTCGGTGTACAGGTTCTCACCGATGCTTTCCAGACCGGTGTCATTCATAAAGGTGGTGAGGTTTAACTGGCCAACCTGCACCGGCGCTGTCGCCCCCTGCTGCGTCACGCTGACCACGCCGTCGCGGCCAATGGTGATGCTCAGGGTGTTAGCAGGGATAGTGATCGCAGGCTGCACCTGGAAACCACCCGCCGTGACTAACAGACCATTCTGATCCACCTGGAAGGAGCCGTCGCGTGTATACGCTGAGGTACCATCCGGCAGCAGCACTTCAAAGAAGCCCTGCCCTTTAATGGCAACATCTTTGGTGTTGTTAGTTTGTGACAAGCCGCCCTGACTGTGCAGGCGTTCGGTCGCAACGGGACGAACACCGGTACCGATCTGCAAGCCAGAAGGCAATGTCGTTTGTTCAGAAGACTGAGCACCAGGCTGACGCATCGTCTGGTACAACAAATCTTCAAATACCGCACGCTGACGCTTAAAACCGTTGGTACTGACGTTCGCCAGGTTGTTGGCGATAACGTCCATATTGGTTTGCTGGGCGTCGAGGCCGGTTTTCGCGATCCATAATGAACTGATCATAGGTAATCCTGTTTATTAGCCCAGTGACAGCAACTGATTGGCGCGTTGCGCGTTTTCATCAACGCTGCCGATCACCTTCATCTGCATTTCGAAGCGACGTGCGCTGGCAATCATGTCGGTCATCGCTTCAACGGGTTTAACGTTGCTGCCTTCCAGCACGCCCGACATCACACGGACAGAGGCATCGGCTTGCAACGTCGTGCCACGCGTGGCTTGCGCGGCCTGGCTCACACGGAACAGACCATCATCGCCACGCACCACTTCTTTACCTTCCGCTTTAACCAGCTTCAGCTTGCCTACCGGTGCAATGGTATTCGCCGAATCGCCAGGATTAAGCGCAGAAATCGTACCGTCAGCGGCAATCGTGATCTGCGAGCCTTCCGGCACAGAGATCGGACCCGCCTCACCAATCACCGGGTGGCCCTGAATGGTCAACTGACCGGTAGGACCGACCTGAATATTACCGTTGCGGGTATACCCTTCCGAACCATCCGCGGTCTGAACGGCCAACCAACCGTTCTGCTGTAACGCCACATCAAGTGGGCGAGAGGTGTAATCCAGCTGACCGGGCGTCATATCGGCACCCGGTGTAGACGCCACCACCAAAGTACGGGTCGGTAACGAAAGCCCTTCAACAGGTACTGCACGCAGCGCATTAAGCTGCGCACGGAAGCCCGGCGTTGAAGCATTCGCAAGGTTGCTGGCGGTGACAGCCTGCTGATTCAGCGTTTGGCTGGCGGCGCCCATCGCGGTGTATATTGCGTGATCCATTAAGCCATCCCGTCAGATGATTAACGCAGGTTAACCAGCGTGTTAAGGATCTGGTCCTGGGTTTTGATAGTCTGCGCGTTCGACTGATAGTTACGCTGCGCGACGATCATGTTCACCAGTTCTTTACTCAGATCCACGTTTGATGCTTCAAGCGCACCGTTGGTCAACTTACCGAAGTTACCGGTACCTGCAGCCCCTAACAGCGCAACACCGGAAGACGAGGTTGCGGACCAAACGTTGTTACCTTCAGATTGCAAGCCTTCGGAGTTAGCGAAGTTCGCCAGAACGATCTGCCCAAGCACCTGTTTCTGCTCGTTGGAGTAGTTCCCCACAACGGTGCCATCTTCGTTAATCTGGTAGCTCACCAGGTCGCCCGGTTTGTAACCGTTCTGCGTGGTGCCGACAATGTTGTTAGAGCCGGTGTTCTGCTGCATGGAGTTAAGGAAACTCAGCGAGAACGTTGCCGGGGTTGCACCATTGATGGTACCCGTAGTGATGGAGGCAGAAGTCCCGCCCGTCAGCGCACCGTTAGTATTGAAGGTCATGGTGGTTGCAAGCGTTGCCGTACTGCCGCTCACACTGCTATCCTGGGTATAAACATCCCAAGTATTCGCTGTGGCACTCTTCACAAAATAGACGTTCATGTCATGGGCGTTACCCTGGCTGTCGTAGACAGTGACGGAACCTTTTTTGTTATAGGTACTGGCGTTAGTGGGGTCGAACGGCGTAACCGTCGGGGTAGTGTCTGTGGAGTTCAGGTTGATCTGCATCGATGCTGTGGTGGTGGTTTTCGCCGCCATCAGCGTGTTCGGAATGGTGATAGCTGCCGGGTTCGCACCAGTCTGTACTGTCGGCGGTGTACCGGTAGCCGGGTAGCCGGTTATCTGCATACCCTGCATGTTCACCAGGTTGCGGTTTTCGTCCAGTTTGAACTGGCCGTTACGGCTGTAATACACAGAACCGTTGCTGTCGACCACACGGAAGAAACCGTTTCCGCTCAATGCAACGTCAAGACCACGACCGGTGTTGGTGGTGGTACCATCGCTAAAATCCTGGGTAATGCCCGCCACTTTAACACCGAGCCCCACTTTAGAACCGGCAAACATATCAGCGAAGGACGCAGATCCGGATTTAAAGCCATAAGTGGCGGAGTTGGCAATGTTGTTACCAATGACATCGAGGTTGGTGGCCGCAGCATTCAGGCCGCTGACCGCTTGTGAAAAGGCCATGACTTACTCCTGATAAGTGTTAAGGCTTTAAATAATCTGCCGTACTTCGTCGAGGGTGGTAGTACCGTAGGTACCCAAATCTAATGTGCTCCCGTTACTATTGCGGGTCACACCTTGCACCAGCGCAAACTGCAGAGGTTGAGCAACCAACTGCGTTGAGCCTGAGCTGGCAGCGATAGAGACTTTATAAGAGCCATCTGGCGCTGCTGTACCATCAGAAAGTTTGCCGTCCCAGCTAAAGGTATGGACGCCCGCTTTCAGCGCGCCAATATCAATGGTGCGCACGACTGTGCCGTCTGCACTGGTCACCGTCGCGGTCACTTTGTCGGCAGCCTGAGTCAGCTCAACACCAAATGGCGTAGAGGTCTCTTTGCCCACAAGGATGGTTTGTCCTGGGATCATGACACCGTGGCCAATCAGCGTCGTCGCCTGCATGGACTGGCTGTTATCAATCTGCCCGGAGATCGAGCCCAGTGTGGTATTCAGTTTTTCAATCCCGCTTACGGTACTGATCTGCGCAAGTTGCGTGGTCAGTTCATTGTTTTGCAGCGGGTTGGTCGGATCCTGGTTTTTCAACTGCGCGACCAGCAATGTCAGAAAGCTGCTCTGCAGGTCGGAAGCGCTGTTAGTCCCGGTGGTAGTTGTACCCTTCGTACTGGCTGCAGCGCCGGAGTTGGTCGGGTCATTAACTTTTACAGCGATAGACATGCTGTGCGTCTCCTTTACTGGCCAAGGGTCAGGGTCTTGAGCATCATGCTCTTAACCGTATTCAGTACTTCAACGTTTGCCTGATAGCTGCGTGAAGCGGACATGGTGTTGACCATTTCCCCGACCACATCAACGTTCGGCATTTTGACGTAACCATTGGCGTCCGCCAGCGGGTTACCCGGCTGGTAAACCAGTTTGTCCGGCGCCTGGCTTTCAATAACATCCGCGACTTTTACACCGCCGGTCGCCTGACCTGGTGCGGCATCAACCTGGAAAACGACCTGTTTGGCGCGATAGGGTTGACCATCCGGCCCGGTAACGCTGTCGGCGTTGGCAAGGTTACTGGCCGCCACGTTCATACGTTTGGACTGCGCCGCCAGCGCCGAGCCAGCGACATCAAAAATATTCAGTAAAGCCATCTATCAATTCCCCCCTTGCAGAACACTCATCATGCTTTTGATCTGCCCGCCCAGTACCGTTAAACCGGTCTGGTATTTCACGCTGTTGTCCGCGAACTGCGTACGCTCACGATCCATATCCACGGTGTTGCCATCCAGAGAGGGCTGATCCGGGATGCGATACAGCAGATCGGCAGACGGCGGGGTCATTGCTTGCGCAGGAATATGACGGGAAGAGGTCAGCGCCAATGAAACACCACTCTCTTCAGCACGACCGCGCTCCATGACTTTTTTCAGTTCACTGGCGAAATCAATATCGCGCGCCTGGTACCCCGGGGTATCGGCGTTGGCAATGTTTGCCGACAGGATTTCCTGGCGCTGGGCGCTCAGGTTCAGCGCTTCTTGCTGAAAACGCAGTGCGGCATCAAGTTTATCGAGCATGGCTCCCCCACTGATGACAATTATTTAGCCAACAGCTTAAATCTCCTTACGCAAGCCTTATCGTTGGAATAAGCGCAAAATGCGTCGCTATTTATTGCGTTGATAGATTTGCCATGCGGTTAAAATCTCCTCATTCCATTAACAGGCAGGAGTCTGCGATGATCACTCTGAAAGGCTGTGTGGCTGCGGCCTTACTGTTATTAAGCCCGCTAACGCAGGCGGCCGACTTACAGGCGCAACTCACCGCTTTTTTTGCTCAACGTCTTGCTGGATTTAGTGATGAGGTAGTGGTAAATATACGCACCCCGGAAAATCAGCGTCCCGCCTGCGATCAGCCCGAGCTGAGCGTCATCGGAAATGCTAAACTGTGGGGTAATCTGAGTGTTCAGGCGAATTGCGCCGGCGCAAAGCGCTATTTGCAAGTGAACGTTCAGGCGACGGGTAACTATGTTGTGGCCGCACAAGCAGTCGCGCGCGGCAGCACGTTACAGCCGGGCAGCGTGAAATTAGCGCGCGGCCGTCTCGATCAGTTACCACCGAGAACGATGCTGGATATCACCCAGGCGCAGGATGCGGTAAGTTTGCGCGATCTCGCACCCGACCAACCGATACAACTGTCAATGCTGCGCCAGACATGGCGTATAAAAGCGGGACAGCGTGTGCAGGTTGTGGCGACAGGCGATGGCTTTAGTGTGAACGGCGAAGGTCTTGCTCTGAACAACGCATCGGTGGCGCAAAACGCCCGTGTGCGCATGTCTTCAGGCCAGATTGTCAGCGGGATTGTGAACGCTGATGGGAATATTCTGATTAACCTATAATCTTTTTAAAGAATTTGCGTCGGCTGCCGATATATAAGCAACGACTACAGATACAGGCCCCAAACGCCGGGGAACCTCAGTGAGGACTACACTATGAGCATTGATCGGACATCGCCCCTCAAGCCGGTAAACACTGTACAACAGCGTGAAGCCAGCGAGGCCCAAACGCAAAAAACGCGTCTGGAAAAATCCGCGACGACGAACAGCACCAACGTCACCATCAGCGGCGCTCAGGCTAAGCTGATGCAGGCAGGGGCAAATGACATCAATACAGAACGCGTCGAGCAACTGAAAACCGCGATCCGTAATGGTGAACTGAAGATGGACACTGGCAAAATCGCCGATGCCCTGATTGACGAAGCGAAGAGTTACTTGCAGAGTAAATAACAGTATGAACCGACTGTCAGACATCCTTGATCAAATGACAGTTATCCTGAGCGCTCTCAAAGACGTGATGGATGCTGAGCAAAAACAGCTTTCCGTGGGCCACATTAATGGCAGCGCGTTACAGCGTATTACGGAAGAAAAAAGCTCCTTGCTCGCAACTCTGGACTACCTTGAGCAACAACGCCGGGCGACGCAGAAAACGCAACATAGCGCAAATGACGATATCGCCGATCGCTGGCAAACCATTACTCAAAAGACGCAGCATCTGCGTGACCTGAACCAGCACAACGGATGGTTGCTGGAAGGGCAAATCGCGCGCAATCAACAAGCGCTGGACGTTCTGAAACCGCATCAGGAACCCGGGCTTTACGGCGCGAATGGTTATACCTCTACCGCCAACCGTGGCGGAAAGAAAATCTCTATTTAGATCTGTTCAGGCAGTTAATATTCTGATTTTTAGCCAGGGGATCCGTCCCCTGGCTGCCTTTCTGTTTACGCCGTCCGGCGTGCAAATTCTTTGACTTTAAAACCCAACACCGCAAGCGTGGCGAAGTAAGCGATAACCCCCACCAGCACAACCGCCATCAGACGCAGCAGACGATAAGGCATGGTGCCTTGTGCCCACTCCGGCATAACGTACAGCATGCCCACCAGTGCCGCCGACATTACCAGTACCGCAATGACCAGACGGACAAGGAAACTCGTCCACCCCGGTTGCGGCGTAAAAATATTCTGTTTGCGCAGTTGCCAGTAGAGCAGCACGGCATTCAGACAGGCCGCCAGACCGATCGACAAAGAGAGACCGGCATGTTTTAGCGGACCGATAAAGGCCAGGTTCATGAGCTGCGTCATGATTAGCGTGACGATGGCGATTTTCACCGGCGTTTTAATATCCTGCCGCGAATAGAATCCCGGAGCCAGAACCTTCACCACAATCAGCCCCATCAGCCCTACGGAATAGGCGATTAACGCCCGTTGCGTCATCGACGCATCGAAGGCGGTGAATTTGCCGTACTGGAACAGCGACACCGTCAGCGGCTTTGCCAGGATACCTAACGCCACCGCACTGGGCAGTGCCAGCAGAAAGCAGAGCCGTAACCCCCAGTCCATCAACCGGCAATACTCATCATGGTTGCCGCTGGCAAAGCTTTTCGAGAGTGAGGGAAGCAGAATTGTCCCCAGCGCTACACCCAGCACCCCGGAAGGAAACTCCATTAAACGGTCAGCGTAATACATCCACGACACAGAACCGGAAACCAGAAAAGAGGCGAAGATGGTATTGATGATCAGCGAAATCTGGCTGACGGAGACCCCAAGAATGGCTGGCCCCATCTGCTTAATAACCCGCATAGCCCCCGCATCATGGAAACTGATACGCGGCAGTACCAGCATACCTATTTTTTTCAGATGCGGCAGTTGATATACCAGTTGGAGAACACCGCCAGCGGTTACCGCCCATGCCAGCGCCAGTACCGGCGGGTGGAAATAGGGTGCACCAAACAGCGCAAACCCGATCATGCTGATGTTCAAAAATGTCGGTGCAAACGCCGGAACGGAAAAACGGTTCCAGGTATTGAGGATCGCACCGGCCAGCGATGCCAGTGATATCAACAGAATATAAGGAAAAGTGATGCGCAGCAGTTGCGAGGTTAAAGCGAATTTATCCGCCGTATCGGCAAAACCGGGAGCGGTCACGAGGATCACCCACGGCGCTGCCAGCATCCCGGCGATGGTGACAACGGCCAGCGCCAGCGTCAACAGACCGGACACGTAAGCCACAAAAACCCGCGTTGCATCATCTCCTTGCTTGCTCTTGTATTCCGCAAGGATGGGCACAAACGCCTGAGAAAATGCACCTTCCGCAAAGATACGGCGTAAAAGATTAGGCAATTTGAATGCCACAAAAAAAGCATCGGTCGCCATGCCCGCGCCGAAAACCCGCGCCACTATGGCGTCACGCGCGAAACCCAGCACGCGGGAAAACATGGTCATGGAACTGACTGCCGCCAGCGATTTCAATAGATTCATTCTGGTTTCCATAAGACACAACGCCTGCAATGCAGGCGTTGGTGTACAGCGAAGCGCTTAGTCTACAGGGAAAAAGGCGAATTACTATCGCCAGATGTTACAGACGGTTATTCGCTCATCGCCTCGCGCCAGAGCTTTTCGACAATACGTTGCGCCAGAATCGCCTGCTCCCCGGCCGTTTCGGGAACTGTCTGATTTTGCACACATTCAATAAAATGACGTGCGCATCCGGCAAAGCCGCGCTGCTCCAGAGTACTTTGCCAGCCAGGAACCGGGCGGGCAATCACACCCTGCCCGCGCTCTTCACGCCACTCGCGCATATCCGTAATATCAAACAACCCACCATCGGTAACAGCCTGAACCCACTCGCGCTGGCTCCCCGCACGGCGATGCATACTGGTGGTGATTTGCAGATGTTCAACGCTGAAATGGTGTTCAGCGTAGACCATAGCACCGTCATCATTGGTCAGCAGCGTACCGCTTTTCAATTGCGCTGCGCCCCCGGCCAGCCACAGTGCGGTGTCCACCACATGCAGATAATCATCAAGTAAAGTGAAACGTAAGTCGTGCGGCCCGACGCTGTCGCTACGGTGTTTATCCATACGTAACGAGGCAGCCTGCGGCATGTGCTGCTTCAATTCCCGGTACAACGGCGAAAAGCGACGATTAAAACCCACCATCAGTGTCAGCTTCTTCCGGGCAGCCAGCTCAACCAGCCGTTCCGCATCCTGTAAATTTTCCGCCAACGGCTTATCCACACAGACATGTACGCCAAGATTGAGCAACTCGCTGACCACAGAATAATGCGACGAGGTGGCGGTATGAACAAAAACGGCATCACACTGCGCCGCCAGGCTGGCGAGCGAATCCGCATACGGAATACGCCAAGTTGCACATATGCGTTCGGCTTTCTCCCGGGTAGGTGACCAGGCTGCCACCAGCGTCCAGTCCGTCGCAGCCCCCAATACCGGTAGCCAGGCTTTTTGTGCGATACCGCCCAAACCTACAACACCAATACGTAATGTCGCCACGGTTAATCCCCCAAATGTGCGAGAAGCGAATGCAGACGCTGTTTCAACTCAGCCACTTCGTCTTCCAACGCTTCAACGCGCGCCAACAGTGAGTCCGCGGCTGGGCCCTCTGCGTCATCAACGCCAGCCAGCACCGGCACATCGCCGCTGAACAGATGCATAAAACGACTTTCACGCTTACCCGGCTCCCGGGGCAGGCGCACAACAAACGGACCATCTTCCCGCGTCGCAAGATGCTCGAGGGTACTTTCCACTTCCGCCATGTCGGTAAATTGATGCATACGTTCAGCACGCCCACGTAACTCGCCTGGAGTTTGCGGCCCACGCAGCAACAGCGTGGTGATCAGCGCCACTTCGGCGGACGTGAGTTTCAGATCGCCAAATTCAGAGTTGCAGAAGCGTTGCTCATATTTGGTCACCCGATTGCCAAAACCGCTGACAGTACGCAGATAATGACGTTTTACCAGCGCATCAAGTATGTCCTGAACGTCGTGTTCACCGAGGTTCATCACCGGTTCGCGGTTGGTTTTCTGATTACAGGCCGTGACCACCCCGTTAATAGAAAGCGGATATTGTTCTGGCGTCGTCACCTGTTTTTCCAGCAGGCAACCAATGACCCGCGCTTCCACGGCGCTCAATTGATACTTCATCTTTGCTCCTTAACGACCCGGGGTCCATTCCTGTGTGGTTAATGCTGTTAATACGTGATCGCGCCATTGCCCGTCGATTAACAGATACGATTTGGCGTACCCCTCTTTTTCAAAGCCGAGTCTCGCCAGGAGATCACCGCTGCGTTTATTGTGCGGCATATAGTTTGCCATTATGCGGTGCATATGTTGCGTACGTTGCATATAGCGGATCGCGGTGGTCAGAGCCTCAAACATTAACCCTTGTCCTTGCCACTTTTGGCCGATGGAGTAACCCAAATAGCAGGCATGGAATGAGCCGCGGACCACATTAGAAAAATTCGCCACACCAATGATTTCTTTCTCTTCCGGATCGAGCAACGCGAAATAGAACGCCGTACCCTGTTTATGGAATTCATTGATCATGCCGAGACGTGCCTGCCAGCCGGAAGGGTAACAATGGCTTTCGTCGCGCACGGGCTCCCAGGGTTTTAAAAATTGGCGATTTTCAGCGTAATAATCCGCCAGGCGCCAGGCGTCGCGGTCGTGGACGAGGCGCACCACCAATCTGTCCGTTACTAAGCGTACTTTCGGCACGTTACTGCGATAGCCAAACATGCATTACCACTCCTTCCGTTTCACGACTTTTTTAACCCCTTCCCTTTACTATACATTTGCATAGCTGCTCAGGGAAAACAGCAACATGGCATTTTCTGCGTCAAGCGCCATTTTCGATGAAAACTCTCAATCAAAGACTGATTTTGATAAAAAAATATTGTCACCATCAATATGGGAAAAGCAGTAGCGAAACCGCAAAATAAGATTGTCTTATCTTTCTGATTTCCCGGAGGGGAAATGGCGCGCATATCGCAGGCAAGGAGCCTGGGTAAATACTTCCTGCTTGTCGATAATATGCTGGTCGTCCTTGGCTTTTTTGTCGTTTTTCCCCTGATTTCCATTCGCTTCGTCGATCAACTGGGCTGGGCTGCTCTCATGGTCGGTATTGCCCTCGGTTTGCGTCAGTTTATTCAACAAGGGCTGGGGATTTTCGGTGGCGCCATTGCCGACCGTTTCGGGGCAAAACCGTTGATTGTCACCGGCATGCTGATGCGCGCGGGCGGCTTCATTGCCATGGGCGTTGCGCATGAACCCTGGGTGTTGTGGCTCTCCTGCTTGCTCTCCGGGCTTGGTGGCACACTGTTCGACCCACCGCGGTCAGCGCTGGTGGTCAAACTGGTGCGCCCACACCAGCGTAGTCGCTTTTTCTCTCTGTTGATGATGCAGGATAGCGCCGGCGCGGTTGTCGGCGCTTTGCTAGGCAGTTGGCTGTTACAATACGATTTTCGTCTCGTCTGCGCCGTGGGCGCGTTAATGTTTGTTCTTTGCGCCGCGTTTAACGCCTGGTTACTGCCCGCGTGGAAATTATCGACTGTGAAAGCCCCTGTGCGCGAAGGGCTTGGCCGGGTACTGCATGATAAACGCTTTGTGACCTATGTTCTGACGTTGACTGGCTATTACATGCTCGCGGTACAGGTAATGTTAATGCTGCCAATTATGGTTAACGACATTGCTGGTTCGCCGGCAGCGGTAAAATGGATGTATGCCATTGAGGCCTGCCTGTCGTTGACTCTGCTCTATCCGATTGCACGCTGGAGCGAGAAACGCTTTCGTCTGGAACACCGCCTGATGTTCGGGTTGCTGGTGATGTCGTTTAGTCTGCTGCCGGTAGGTATGGTGGGCTCATTACAGCAATTGTTCACGCTGATTTGCACGTTCTATATCGGGTCGATTATTGCCGAACCTGCACGTGAAACGCTGGGTGCACAACTGGCGGATGCCCGTGCGCGAGGAAGCTATATGGGGTTCAGTCGCTTAGGATTGGCGTTTGGCGGTGCGCTGGGTTACGCCGGTGGCGGATGGTTGTTTGATGCCGGAAAAGCCTTTAATCAACCGGAACTCCCCTGGATGATGCTGGGGTTGATAGGCCTTATCACCTTCTTTGCACTGCTGTGGCAATTTGGTCTTAAACGTCTGCAACAACGGATGCTGGAACCGGGTGCTTGATTATTCTGCCAGCGGAAGCCCCCGCTTCCGCCAGTGCATTCAGCTTTTTCCGCTGGTCTTTGCGCAGCGTGTCACGCATGCTACTGTCCAGGACTGAAGCATCCGGACCACGTTGAGGAACACATGAGAAAAATCATTTTTGCCGCGGTGTTAATATTGAGCGGCGTGCTGGTGGGCTGTAACCAACTGACCCAATATTCCATCAGCGAACAGGAGATCAATCAGGCGCTGCAAAAACGCAACAATTTCGCTAAAGATATCGGCGTTCCTGGTGTCGCGGATGCACACATTGTGCTGAACAACCTGACCAGCGCAATTGGTCGCGAAGAGCCGAATAAAGTGACGCTGACCGGCGATGCGAATCTGGACATGACCTCCCTCTTTGGCAACCAAAAAGCGGTAATCAAGTTGAAAATGAAAGCGCTGCCGGTTTTTGATAAAGAGAAAGGCGCAATCTACCTGCAGGAAATGGAAGTGGTCGACGCGACAGTCACGCCAGAGAAGATGCAAACCGTTCTGCAGACGCTGTTACCTTATCTTAATCAGTCTTTGCGCAGCTATTTTAATCAGCGCCCGGCCTATGTGCTAAAAGAAGACAACAGCAAAGGCGAAGCGTTGGCGAAGAAATTCGCCAAAGGCATCGAAGTGAAACCTGGCGAGATTATCATCCCCTTCACTGACTGAATACTGGGGGCGCAAATGCGTCCTTTTTTTCAGGAAAAAGATGCAAACGAAAACGTTTCCGCATATCCTTAGTGCCCGGCAAAAACAACTGATCCTCACCAGCCGGAGCATTCCAATGACACAACCCCAGGTTTTGAAAATCCGCCGTCCTGACGACTGGCACGTCCATTTACGTGATGGCGATATGCTGAAAACCGTCGTGCCGTGGACCAGCGAAACTTACGCCCGCGCCATTGTGATGCCCAATCTGGTTCCCCCCGTGACCACCGTGGACGCAGCCCGTGCTTATCGTCAGCGTATTCTTGATGCCGTCCCCGCGGGGCATAATTTCACGCCGTTGATGACCTGCTATCTGACCGATAGCCTGGAGGCCGACGAAGTCGAGCGCGGTTTTAACGAGAATGTCTTCACAGCGGCAAAACTCTATCCGGCAAACGCCACCACCAACTCCAGCCATGGCGTCACCCGTATTGATGCAATCATGCCGGTACTGGAACGCATGGAAAAACTGGGAATGCCACTGTTAGTACATGGCGAAGTGACACAGGCAGAGATCGATATCTTCGATCGCGAAGCACGGTTTATTGAAACCGTGATGGAACCGCTGCGTAAACGCCTGCCCGGCCTGAAAGTGGTGTTCGAACACATCACCACTAAAGACGCCGCTGATTATGTCCGCGAAGGCAACGAACGTCTGGCAGCGACGATCACCCCTCAGCATTTGATGTTTAACCGTAACCACATGTTAGTTGGTGGCGTGCGCCCACATCTCTATTGTCTGCCTATCCTCAAACGCAATGTTCACCAACAGGCTTTGCGAGAGCTGGTTGCCAGTGGGTTTGAACGCGCGTTTCTGGGCACCGACTCTGCGCCACATGCCCGTCATCGTAAAGAGGCCAGCTGTGGCTGCGCGGGTTGTTTCAATGCACCGACTGCGTTGGGCAGCTATGCGACAGTATTTGAAGAGATGAACGCATTGCCGCATCTTGAAGCGTTTACATCGCTGAATGGCCCGCGTTTCTATGGTCTGCCGGTCAACGAAACCTTTATCGAATTGGTGCGCGAGGAGCATGTTGTGCCAGAGACGATTGCCCTATCGGACGATTCACTGGTGCCCTTCCTTGCAGGTGAAACGGTACGCTGGCGCGTTAAACGTTAAAAATTTCACCCCCCTGTTGTAATAAGCATGAATTAACTGTATAAATATACAGTTAATAACGCAGGGGGCTATTATGCGCATTGAAGTGACGATTGCCAAAACCACATCCTTACCGCCTGGCGCCATTGATGCGCTGGCGGGTGAATTATCCCGTCGTTTGAATAATTATTACCCCGATCGTGAAAACAAAATCACGGTTCGTTATGCCGCCGCGAACAATTTGTCCGTGCTCGGTGGTGCAAAAGAAGATAAAGATCGCATAAGTGAAATTTTACAGGAAACCTGGGAAAGCGCTGACGATTGGTTTATCACCGAATAATTTCTCTTTAAGTTTGTTCTTATTGCCGGGTCGCCCCGGCTTTTTTGTTTCTTTGCTAAGCGTGTTAATGACATTGTCGGCAAGTAATAAAATAAGTGATTAAGATCCCGCTCTGTTATTCGAACAAACGCAATCAGCGTAAAAAAGATGTTGCAGAGTGTTTATTCATTCGATCTATCCCCTCAGTTGTTGGTATACTAAAAAGGCTTCAAAAAAAACACGCATTGAACCTCGAAAGTCGTCGTCTAATTAAACACGCTAAAATGGGGGTTATGATGGTAAAGAATAATGAAGTCATCCAGACCCATCCGCTGGTCGGATGGGACATCAGCACCGTGGATAGCTATGATGCCCTGATGCTCCGGCTGCACTACCAGACCCCAAACCAAGCCGCACAGGAAGAGACCGAAGTCGGTCAGACGTTGTGGCTAACGACGGATGTCGCCCGCCAGTTTATTTCGATCCTTGAAGCGGGCATTGCCAAGATTGAATCTGGCGATTACCAGGAAAATGAGTACCGCAGACATTAGTCATAATGCCTCTCAGCCACTCAAAAGGCACCCGGTGGGTGCCTTATTTATTTCCGTTCTTGTATAACGCCCCCATGTTATTTACCCTCCTGAAAAAGCATTCACCTGGAGGACATCATGAAATACGATCTGATTATTATCGGCAGCGGCTCTGTCGGTGCTGCGGCTGGCTATTACGCCACCCGCGCAGGGCTTAATGTGCTGATGATCGATGCACATTTGCCGCCACACAAGGAAGGGAGTCATCACGGTGATACACGCTTAATTCGCCATGCTTACGGTGAGGGGGAAAAATATGTACCGCTTGTCTTGCGCGCCCAACAGCTTTGGGATCAACTGGCGGCAGAAAGCGGCGAAGCCGTGTTCGAACGTACTGGCGTGATCAATATTGGCCCGGCGGACTCCAGCTTCCTCGCCAATGTCGCGCAGAGCGCTTTACAGTGGAACCTGGCGGTGGAAAAGCTCGACGCGCCTTCTTTGATGGCTCGCTGGCCGGAGATCCGCGTGCCGGACGACTATATCGGGCTATTTGAAGCTGACTCGGGAGTACTGCACTGCGAACTGGCGGTGAAAACCTGGATCGACCTTGCCCGAAAAGCCGGTTGCGCACAATTATTCAACTGCCCGGTGACGGCGCTGCATCATACGAGCGACGGTGTTGCAATTGACACGCCGGAAGGAACATTCCACGGCAAGAAAGTGTTGGTCAGCGCAGGAACCTGGGTTCAACGATTGATCCCCACCCTGCCAATACAGCCTGTGCGAAAAGTTTTCGCCTGGTTCCAGGCTGACGGACGGTACAGCACGAAAAATCGCTTCCCGGCATTTACCGGCGAAATGCCTAATGGTGATCAGTATTACGGGTTTCCGGCGGATGACAACGCGCTGAAGATCGGTCGCCACAATGGCGGACAACACATCACTGAACCGCAGCAGCGCACGCCATTTGGTGATGAAGCTGGCGATGGCTCGGAATGCTTCGCTTTCCTGCGCCAGTTTCTGCCCGGCATCGGCGGTTGTTTATACGGCGCCTCTTGTACCTACGATAACTCCCCGGATGAGGATTTTATTATCGATACGCTGGCGGATCACCCCGATACACTGATCATAACAGGGCTGAGCGGACATGGGTTTAAATTCGCCCCCGTACTTGGCGAAATCGCCGCTGCGTTTGCTGCAGGTAACAGTACAGCGTTTGATTTAACCCCGTTTTCTCTTTCTCGCTTTGCGTGATAATCCTTCAGCGACCGGAAATTAAGGTCGCTGAACTTATTAATAACGAGGCCATCATGCGGCAGGTGTTCCATTACGTAATTAATAACGTGCGTGAGCATTTGATGATTTATATTGTCCTGTGGTTACTAGTTACTGCGATCGATATTATCTATATTGTATGGCTGGATTAATAATAACTGACAAAAACTTACATTTATTTAATTAAAGCTCATAACCGCATTCACTCTCACCCATGCTTCAATAACAAAAAAATAAGAAAAATCTGGCACCCATCAGAATGGATGGTTATTTTTTCTCTAACCGATTGAATATATCAACCTGTTCTTATTCAAAAAAAATGATATAGAAAAAATAGCAATTCAATTCATCGATTTTCAGTTGCAATATTATTTAACTCACGCCATTTTAAATTAACTCCCTATTAACTTCGGTTAACAATTATGCAATTGCGTAATACCCCATCTCGCTATGGCGTTATTTCCGTTGCCCTGCACTGGTTGGTCGCTGTCGTGGTTTATGGCATGTTTGCGCTGGGCTTATGGATGGTCACATTGAGCTACTACGACGGCTGGTATCATCAGGCACCCGAGCTTCATAAAAGCATCGGTGCGCTCCTGATGCTGGGATTAGTGGTGCGCATTGTCTGGCGTTTTATCTCGCCGCCCCCGCCTGCGCTTGCTACCTATTCGCCTCTGACACGCATCAGCGCTGCAATCGCGCATATCGCGCTCTACCTGTTGCTGCTTGGCATCATTGTGAGCGGTTACCTGATTTCAACGGCTGACGGTAAACCCATCAGCGTCTTCGGCTTGTTTGAGATTCCGGCAACCCTGGCCGATGCAGGCGTACAAGCAGACCTGGCTGGTACGGTTCACCTGTGGCTGGCATGGAGCGTTGTCGTGTTCTCTGTTTTACACGGACTTGCTGCGTTAAAACACCATTTCATCGATAAAGACGCCACTCTCAAGCGCATGCTGGGAAAATCGTCATCTGACTCTGGAGCATAATATGAAGAAAATCCTGCCGGGACTTACACTCGCCTCGCTGTTATTTGTCACCGGTTCCGCGGTGGCAGCAGACTATAAAATTGACAAAGAAGGTCAACACGCCTTTGTTAATTTCCGTATTCAGCATTTGGGATATAGCTGGTTATACGGGACATTCAAAGATTTCGACGGCACCTTTAGCTTTGATGAGGCAAATCCTTCAGCGGATAAAGTTAACGTCACCATCAATACCAATAGTGTGGATACTAACCACGCCGAACGCGATAAGCACCTGCGTAGTGCGGAATTTCTGAATGTGGCTAAATTCCCGCAAGCGACGTTTACTTCGACAGAAGTGAAGAAAGATGGCGACGGTCTCGACATTACCGGTAATCTCACCCTGAACGGGGTAACAAAACCCGTCACGCTGGAGGCAAAACTGATGGGTCAGGGTAACGATCCATGGGGCGGCGTGCGAGCAGGTTTTGAAGCAGCGGGGAAAATTAAGCTGAAAGACTTTAACATCACCACCGACTTAGGCCCGGCATCGCAAGATGTTGAGCTGATTATCTCTGTTGAAGGCGTTCGTCAGAAGTAATGACCCCGGAGAGGGCGGCTCGCCCTCTCCGCATCAGGCTTATTCCGGATCCGGAATACCCAGTTTAGTGTTCAGACGACCACGGGATTTGTTGAAAATCTTATTACCATTTTCACGGCCCGCGCGGCGCTTACGCTGCTCTTCTTCCGGCAGTTTGCGCTCTTCCTTACACAATTCACTGCAGCACCCGTCGAATTTTTCCGCACAGGCCGGGCACTGGATAAACAGCAGGTGACAACCGTCGTTCAGGCAATTGGTATGAGAGTCGCAGGGTGCGCCGCACTGGTGGCAATGGGCAATCACATCCTCCGAAATGCGCTCCCCCATGCGCTCGTCAAAGACGAAGTTTTTACCGATGAAACGCACCGGCAACCCCTGTTCACGGGCCCGGCGCGCATACTCGATAATACCGCCTTCGATATGCCACACTTTGTTGAATCCGTTGTGCTTCATCCAGGCGCTGGCTTTTTCACAACGGATGCCGCCGGTGCAATACATCACAATTTTTTTATCTTTGTGCTCCTGCATCATCTCTACTGCTTTCGGCAACTGCTCGCGGAACGTATCGGCAGGGATCTCAAGCGCACCATCAAAATGCCCGACTTCATATTCGTAGTGGTTACGCATATCGATAAAAATCGCCTCAGGATCGTCCAGCATTGCGTTCACTTCCGCCGCTTTCAGATAATCACCCACATCACTGGCATCGAAGCTGTCATCATCAATACCGTCTGCGACAATCCGGTCACGCACTTTCATGCGCAGCACCCAAAAAGATTTGCCGTCATCATCAATTGCCTTGTTCATCCGCAGCCCGTCGAGCGCAGGATCAAAGGCATAGAGGAAGTCGCGGAATGCGGCAAAACGGCTTTGTGGCACACTGATTTGCGCATTGATACCTTCATGCGCCAGGTAAACACGACCGAAAACGCTCAATCGTGTAAATGCCTGATATAACGCATCGCGCGTGGCCTGCGGGTTGATGATAGAAAAATACTTATAAAACGAAACGGTGACGCGCGGCTCGGTTTCAGCAAGCATGCGGGCTTTTAATTCATCATTGGAGATGCGGTTGTGTAACACTGGCATGGTGTACGTGTCCTGCAAGAGTGAAAAAACGGCGGCATCATAAAGCAAATACGGATAATTTACATCCTTACATTTTGCGCTACATTTTCCTCATTCTCATTACCACATTTCAACAGTTACCCCCAAAAACAGGCGTTATGTGCGCTCTGATTTTGGCTAATTCTAAAAAAATGAGACAATACAGGGAATTGTTGCTTAAAAAAGGACAAACATGACGCATTTACCCAAGTTCTCAGCAGCGCTTCTGCATCCCCGCTACTGGCTAACCTGGCTGGGCATCGGAGTACTGTGGTTAGTCGTTCAGCTCCCTTATCCCGTGATTTATCGTCTTGGCTGCGGTATCGGCCGCCTGGCAAAACGCACGATGAAGCGCCGTGTATTGATTGCACAACGTAATCTTGAGCTCTGTTTTCCGCATATGAGTGACGCAGAGCGCGCAAAACTGGTGGACGAGAATTTCCTCTCCGTCGGCATGGGAGTGATGGAAACCGGTATTGCCTGGTTCTGGTCCGACAATCGGATGGCACGCTGGATGGATGTCTCCGGCTTTGAACACATTCGTAACGTGCAGGCGCAAGAGCGCGGCATTTTGCTGATCGGTGTCCATTTCTTAACGCTGGAAATCGGCGCGCGCATGTTCGGTATGAATGAACCCGGCATTGGTGTTTACCGACCGAACGATAACGCGCTTATCGACTGGCTGCAAACCCGGGGGCGCATGCGTTCCAACAAGAGCATGCTCGACCGAAAGGATCTCAAGGGCATGATCCGCGCGCTAAAATCCGGGGAAGTCGTCTGGTATGCGCCTGATCATGACTACGGCCCGCGCGCCAGCGTATTTGCCCCTTTCTTCGCCGTCGAACAAGCAGCCTCGACGTCTGGTACCTGGATGCTGGCACGTATGTCGCAAGCGTGTATCGTGCCATTTGTTCCGCGTCGTAAACCGGACGGCAAAGGTTATGAGCTAATCATACTGGAGCCGGAATGCTCCCCTCCTCTCGACGATGCACAAACCACCGCCGCATGGATGAATGAGGTTGTAGAGCGCTGCATTATGATGGCACCCGAACAATATATGTGGCTGCACCGCCGCTTTAAAACCCGCCCGGAAGGCGTTCCATCCCGCTACTGATCGCAAACAGCCCGCTAAGCGGGCTGTTTTCTTTTGTCACACATAAGTCCTGCCGCACATTGCAGTGACCATCCCGCAGGCGCATAATTAGCGTGCTTACCAATTTCAAACCCTATTGTGTGCGTTGAATCAACGCCGTTACGGATCGTTATGCCATCCTCTGATGTCCCGATAAACTGGAAACGTAACCTGACTGTCGCCTGGTTTGGGTGTTTCCTTACCGGCGCTGCATTTAGCCTGGTGATGCCATTCTTACCGCTATATGTCGAGCTGTTGGGGGTGACGGGCCACAGTGCGCTGAACATGTGGTCCGGGTTGGTTTTCAGCATCACGTTTCTGTTTTCCGCTATTGCCTCTCCATTCTGGGGAGGGCTTGCCGACCGTAAGGGTCGCAAAATTATGCTGCTGCGTTCCGCGCTCGGTATGGCAATCGTCATGGCGTTAATGGGGCTTGCGCAAAATGTCTGGCAGTTCCTCATCCTGCGCGCCATGCTCGGTTTACTGGGCGGCTTTATTCCTAATGCCAATGCGCTCATCGCAACGCAAATTCCACGTAATAAAAGTGGCTGGGCGCTCGGTACACTTTCCACCGGTGGTGTGGCAGGCGCGCTGCTCGGGCCACTTGCCGGCGGACTGCTGGCGGATTCGTGGGGCCTGCGAATGGTCTTTTTTATCACCGCCTCGGTGCTGTTTATCTGTTTTCTACTGACGCTTTGTTATATTCGCGAAAATTTCGTCCCGGTGGCAAAACGCGAAATGCTGCACGCCAGAGATGTTTTTGCTTCGCTCAAAAACCCGAAACTGGTGTTAAGCCTGTTTATCACTACCATGATTATCCAGGTTGCCACCGGCTCGATTGCACCCATTCTGACGCTTTATGTGCGTGAACTGGCGGGCAACGTTAGCAACATTGCGTTTATCAGTGGGATGATTGCCTCCGTGCCCGGTGTTGCGGCCCTGCTCAGCGCACCTCGCCTGGGGAAACTGGGCGATAAGATTGGCCCGGAGAAGATCCTGGTTGCTGCACTGGTGATTTCGGTGCTGCTGCTACTACCCATGTCGCTGGTACAAACACCGTGGCAACTGGGTGTGTTGCGCTTTTTACTCGGTGCAGCGGACGGCGCACTGTTACCCGCCGTGCAGACTCTGCTGGTGTATAACTCCACCAATCAGATAGCCGGGCGTATTTTTAGTTATAACCAGTCATTTCGTGATATCGGTAATGTCACCGGCCCACTGGTAGGTGCGGCCATTTCCGCCAGTTTCAGCTTCCGCGCGGTGTTCTGTGTGACGGCAGGTGTCGTTCTGTTTAATGCCCTCTATTCGTGGTTCAGTTTGCAACGCCCGCCCCGTTCCACAACCGTGGAGAGTGAACGCCCGCGAGTGCAGCAAACACTGCCAACTGACGATTAAAGCCCTGGCGCGACACAAGGGACATGTGTCTGAATGCTGTCTGATGCAGCATACAAAAAATGCGCATCGAATCAGGCGGATGACGCATATTCAGGAAAACGTGAGGTGGCTGAAGGCCCGATTATTCAGCAGAACACCGGCGTGAAAATTCACCCACTGACCATCAGACGCACTGTTTTTCAGGAGGGTGTAACATTTCTTTTTGTCCTGACACCTTACATTCGTTACGGATAACTCAACTCGCGATTTGACGCTCTCAATACCAGCGTCTATAGGTTTCTGCATACCTTTTTTCCTCTCGCTAAGGAGTTAGATATGGCCGATTCCAACCTCAATTTTTACTCGACGCTCTCTGAAGCAATTGATGCTGCCCGTGAAGAATTCCTCGCCAGTAATCCGGAGCTGGATGAGGAAGAGGCGAACGTCCAGCAATTCAATGTGCAGAAATACATTCTGCAGGACGGCGATATCGCATGGCAGGCTGAATTTTTTGCCGATGAAGAAGAACCCGGTGAATGTTTGCCCATGTTCAGTGGCGAGGCAGCACAAAGCGTATTTGATGGCGAATATGATGAAATAGAAATAAGCCAGGAGTGGCTGGAGGAGAATACCCTGCACGAATGGGACGAAGGAGAGTTTCAGCTTGAGCCCCCACTCGATACAGAGGAGGGACAGACCGCTGCCGATGAATGGGACGAGCGCTGATTACTCGTACGGACCGTGATGGGCGTCTATAGGTAGCAATAAGGTATCGAATACCAGCGAGAAGGGTAAGTCCAGCACGGTAATATAACGCCACGCGGAGTCACGGACGTCCCATTTCACACCCGGGTAGTATTGATTTCCATGGCCCTGCCCGGGGATCGTCCGGCTGATGATACTACCGCACCCGCTCAGCAAACATGCCATCACAACGACCAATATCACTTTCACCTGTCCCCCCTATCATCGTATGGATAAAAAAATACCGGCACTCAGGCCGGTATTTTCATTGTTGTCGGCTTACTTCGCCTTCAGTGCCTGCGGATTAAGCTTCAGCGTCTCGTAATAGTTAACCCAGGATAAATATCTCTCCGGGGCTGACCATACGCGATAATGCATCCGCGACAGTGTAACCGGGTCACTCAGCAGCACCAAACGACGATCGCGGTTCAGTTTCTCCGGCGTTTCATTCAGCGCCTGTTCAACATGACGATCGCGGGCGATTTCCAGCACATGGCTTGCGCGGTGACGCGCTGTCGCCATCGCTGTTGCCAGTGCATTGAAGGACGGGTTAAATACCGCATGCATAAACCCATCATCCAGCGAGCGTAAACGGTTCAGTTCCAGATATGCATCAGTGTCCACCAGCACTTTAGGCGGTGAATACTCTTCCGGGATCAGGAACAGCTTCCAGCGTTTGGTGCGCAAACCGATCGTTGAGCGGCTGGAAATAACCGATACAAACGGCGACAGGATCAGCGAGAAGACAATCGGCGCCAGCCAGAACAGGAAGCGCAAATCCAGCCAGGCCATGCCCACTGCCCATACCAACCCCAGCAGCAACTGCGAACCATGGCGCATAAAGGCTTCGCCCCACGGGGTAGAGTCATCATCGCGCTGTGGTGAGTTCCATACCACTTCCCAGCCCAGGAACGCGCTAACCACAAACACGGTGTGAAACAGCATGCGCACTGGCGCCAGCAGCACGGAGAACAGCACTTCAAGCAGCAATGAAAGCGTAACGCGAATGAAACCGCCGAACTCTTTTGGCCCTTTGCACCACACCAGAATGATACTCAGCAACTTCGGCAGGAACAGCAGTACCATGGTCGACGCGAAAAGCGCGATGGCCAGCTCCGGACGCCACTGCGGCCATACCGGGAAAAGCTGGCGTGGCTGCAGGAAGTACTGTGGTTCGGTCAGGGCATGCACCACCTGCAGCGCCGTGGAAAGCGCCAGGAACATAAACCACAGCGGCGCAGAAAGATAAGACATTACGCCGGTCAGGAACACAGCGCGGTGCACCGGGTGCATCCCTTTTACCAGGAACAGGCGGAAGTTCATCAGGTTACCGTGGCACCAGCGGCGATCGCGTTTCAGCTCATCCAGCAGGTTTGGCGGCAGCTCTTCATACGAGCCCGGCAAATCATAGGCGATCCATACGCCCCATCCTGCACGGCGCATCAGCGCTGCTTCTACAAAGTCATGCGACAGAATGGAACCGGCAAAAGAACCTTCACCAGGCAGCGGCGCCAACGCGCAGTGCTCAATAAAGGGTTTCACACGGATAATGGCGTTATGGCCCCAGTAGTGCGATTCCCCCAACTGCCAGAAGTGCAAACCCGCAGTAAACAACGGCCCGTAAACGCGGGTGGCGAACTGCTGGCAACGCGCGTAGAGCGTGTCCATACCGGAGGCTTTCGGCGAAGACTGGATGATCCCGGCATTTGGGTTCGCTTCCATCAGACGCACCAACCCTGTCAGACACTCGCCTGTCATCACTGAGTCAGCATCCAGCACCACCATATAGCTATACTGGCTGCCCCAGCGACGGCAGAAGTCGTCAATGTTACCACTCTTGCGTTTCACGCGACGGCGACGGCGACGGTAGAAAATCTGACCTTCGCCCTGCACTTCAGCAATCAACTCCATCCAGGCTTTCTGTTCCGCTACGCAGATATCCGGATTATAGCTGTCGCTGAGGACATAAACGTCGAAGTGCTGTTGCTGCCCGGTCGCTTTCACCGACTCCCACGTTGCGCGCAGACCTGCGAAAACGCGGTCTACGTCCTCGTTGCAGATCGGCATAATCAACGCAGTGCGATGCGCCGGATTCAGCGGTTCATCGCCAACGGTCGATGCCGAAATGCTGTACTTATCCCGGCCTATCAACAGTTGCAGAAAGCCCATCAACGCGGTCCAGAACCCCGCAGAAACCCAGCAGAACAGCACCGCGAACAGGATCAGGATGCCGGTTTGCAGCACATAGGGTAGTAACTGCATAAAGGAAACCCACAGATCCTGGCCCGCCATATCGGTTGGCGTAATCAGCGCCCACCCCTGATAGGGCAGGATCGTTTTCATATACCAGGTTGCGACCACGGTCTGCGACAACGTCAGCAGCAGCAGAATATAGCGACGGATAGAACCTACCGTACGCCATTTCTGTTCGTGGGCCTGTTCTTCTTTGGTCAGACGTGCGAGATAACGCGGAGCGACTTCGCGCCCACGCAGACGATCCCAAAAACGGCCAATCGGGTTTGTACGCCAGGGGTCCGGAAACATGGAGGAGCGTTTTGCCTTCGGCATAGCCTGCAGTTGCGCACGCCCTTCATCATCTTTCATCAACTGGCCTTGCGCCAAAGAGTCTGGCCAACTGCCTTCCAGACGTGCAGCGGCTGAGCCCAGCGGGGTGTCATCTTCACGTTCCCATTGCGTATGTTCCGCGTCCAGCGCGCTGTGCACGCGCTGGATACTGTCTGTCGGCAACACCGCCTTCTTCTCGTCCGGAAGCGGCAGCGCGTCGATATACTCAGTTATCTTATTCATTGGCAGGTAGCTGATAGCTCCAGGTTTCACTCAGGGTCTGATCGGCATTGACCAGCGCTGCACGCATATCCGTCGTTTTCTTCGGATCTTTCACTTTCACACGCAGCATCAAACGCCAACCTTGCGTAACCGGGTTATAGCGAACGGTGTTTTCAACGATCTCGCCGTTATCGCCAATGCTGGCTTGCGCAGTGACAGGGGTGTTTTGCGGCAGTTTTTTCATATCCTGGCCAGTGAAGTCCACCACAAACGCGATGGTACCGTCTGGCTGACGGATAAGATTTGACTGTTTCACATCCCCCGTAGAACGGCGAGTCTGCAGCACCCAGGCATTATCCGGCGCATGCAGCTTGTCTTCGTCACGGCTAAAGGTGATGGTGTATTTGAAGTTCATCTCTTTACCGGGCTCCGGCAGTTGGTCCGGCGTCCAGTAAGCGACGATATTATCGTTGGTTTCATCGTTGGTCGGAATTTCAACCAATTCAACTTTCCCTTTGCCCCACTCCCCTTTCGGCGTTACCCACGCGCTTGGGCGCAGATCGTAGCGGTCATCAATATCTTCAAAACGGGAGAACTGACGCCCACGCTGCAGCAGACCAAAGCCCTGCGGGTTTTCCATCGCATAGCTGCTCACCGCCAGATGTTTCGGGTTATTCAATGGACGCCAGATCCATTCGCCATTACCAGCCAGCATCGACAACCCGTTAGAATCGTGCAATTCAGGACGATAGTTGGTGGCGGACGACGGCTGAGCAGGCCCAAAGAGGAACATACTGGTCAGCGGAGCGACGCCCAGTTTGCCGACTTTATCGCGCAGGTAAACTTTCGACTGCACGTCAACCACGCTATCCCGACCCGGGATAATCACAAAACGATACGCGCCGGTCGCACGCGGCGAGTCCAGCAATGCATAGATAGTCAGGCGCTTATCCGTCGGCTTCGGACGTTCGATCCAGAACTCACGGAAACGCGGGAACTCTTCACCGGACGGCAGCGCCGTATCAATCGCCAGACCACGAGCGGAAAGGCCGTAAACCTGGCCCGCGCCGATCACGCGGAAGTAACTGGCTCCCAGCATGCTGACGATTTCATCGTTTTTGTCTTTATTATTGATGGGGTAAAGAACTTTGAAACCCGCAAAACCCAGATCTTTGACCGTGTCTTTATCGTGCTGGACATTGCCAAAATTGAAGTAGTCCGGGTTGTATTTGATTTGGCGTACGGCGGTGGCGGTCACTTCATTGATGGTCACCGGCGTGTCGAAGTACATACCCTGGTGGTAAAACTCAAGCTTAAACGGGGTGTTGGTCGCGTTCCAGTAGGCTTTATCGTGGTTAAACTGGATCTGCTGATAGTCCGCATATTTCATTTCACGGAACACAGAGGGCAAGTTGCTCTTGGGCGCTTCGTAGCCTTTGCCGGCCAGGGATTGTGCCTGTTTTGCGACATCATCAATAGAAAAAGCCCATCCCGATGACGTATAAAGTGACAACAGTACCGCTGCACCTACCCAACGCATTTTCATCATTCGTAATTTAGGTTTCATAATAACTAAGCACTTCCCCCTTTGTGTGCTTAAATCGATCCGATCCATTTTAATGGAAACTCACGCAATCCGACAACTGAATCCCCGCATTGTTCTGCATGCCGGCTCAGTGAATAAACAATTGAAACTAACCCTTTATCGTTTTGCGAGCTATCCTGGAGACAGGATCCCGGTCGTAGTGTAGGGTTAGTTGCGAATGTAATCATTATTTGTCTTATGGATAAGACGAAAAGTCTGAGAATGCACAGAGTTATATGACCAGAGCCCCTGCACAACGTGAATATTTCCTTGATTCCATACGCGCATGGCTGATGCTGCTCGGGATCCCATTCCACATATCGCTGATTTATTCGAGTCATATGTGGCATGTCAACAGCGTCTACCCGTCGTGGTGGCTAACGCTGTTCAACGACGCCATTCATGCGTTCCGCATGCAGGTATTCTTCGTTATTTCCGGTTATTTTTCATACATGCTTTATTTGCGTTATCCGATGCAGCGCTGGTGGACACTCCGCGTTGAACGCGTCGGTATTCCCATGCTGACCGCTATTCCTCTATTAACGCTGCCGCAATTTATTATGTTGCAATATGTGAAAGACAAAACCAGCGAATGGCACGCCCTCTCGGCTTATGACAAATTCAACACCCTTTCCTGGGAATTGATCTCCCATTTGTGGTTTCTATTAGTGCTTGTTGTATTAACGACAATCGGCATGTGGTTGTTTAAAAAAATAAAAAACAATGCGAAACACTTCCTGGGCGCTATTTCGCTGGGCAAACTCTCACTGTGGTTTCTGCTGTTTGGCATTGTCTGGGCAGTGCTGCGCCGAATAATCGTTATCGCCTGGCCGGAATTATTGCGTGATGCGCTGTTTAATTTCGCAGTGATGCAGTCACTGTTTTACATTCCATTTTTCCTCCTTGGCGCGCTGACGTTCATCAATCCGCGGCTCAAGTCATTATTCACCACCCCGTCACCGTGGTGTGCAGTAGGAGCATTACTGGCGTTTGCTGCATATTTGCTCAACCAGCGTTACGGTAACGGCGATGCCTGGCTGTATGAAACCGAAGCCATTATTACTATGTTGCTGGGGTTGTGGATGGTGAACGTCGTGTTCTCTCTGGGGCATCGCTTGCTGAATTTCCAGTCAGCGCGGGTGACTTATTTCGTTAACGCATCGCTGTTCATCTATCTGGTGCACCATCCTCTTACGCTGTTATTCGGTGCATGGATAACCCCACATATTCAGTCAAATCTTTTAGGCTTTATTACCGGGTTGGTCTTTGTGGTGGGTATCGCGGTGTTGCTGTATGAAATGCACCTGCGTATTCCTCTACTGCGCTTCCTCTTTTCGGGGAAACCGCAGGAGAAAAATGCACAACAACACGTCACGGCACGATAATCCGGATGGCTGCTTTGGTCTTCAAAGCAGCCACAGAATCCACCGAACAGAACTGGCAGGCAAGTGGTGGATCAACCAGTCGGCTCATCGCCCAGTTGGGTAAGTAAACGTTGATAAAGATGGGTGGTCTCATCGTCATAGCAAACAAAGTATATCTGCTGTAAATGGTGATGCCGGGTGAGATAATCCGTTATCGTGTTGACGGCAATCTCTGCGGCCGCCGCTTTCGGGTAGCCGTACACGCCGGTACTGATCGCCGGGAAAGCGATGGTCGTGTAGCCATTCGCTTCGGCCAGTTGCAGACTGTTGCGGTAGGCATCTTCAAGCAACCGGGCTTCATGTTCATCTCCTCCCCGCCAGACCGGCCCCACCGTGTGGATCACGGCTTTCGCGCGTAAATTTCCAGCCGTGGTGATAACGGCATGCCCGGGAGGACATTCCCCCTGTTGCTGTCGCACCTGTTTGCACGCTTCCAGCAGCGCTGGCCCCGCCGCACGGTGGATCGCGCCATCGACGCCCCCACCGCCAAGCAATGACGGATTTGCCGCATTAACAATGACATCGACATCAAGGGTAGTGATATCCCCCTGAAGCACTTGCACACGTGGTTGCATCTTTTTTGCCCCCTTCACGGCTGCTAACCCATTCACACACTTAAGTGTATCCTGGACTGAGAGGAAATGACGGGCATCGCATCCTTCCCTTGGCCTGCGTAATCAGTTGTAGGCGACGGCTATAATCGCCATCGAATGCTGTTGGTTAAGGTAGCGCATCTGCACTTTTTCGAATACGGAAACAGATTGAGGTGCTGTGACGATAGTATTCAAATCAATACGCTGGATCGGCTTTTTGGTATTTTGCGCACAGGATATGACCAGTGTGTGCGGTACAGTTTGCATATCGCACCCCTTTTCGACAATTGCCCCCCGAAAAGCAATATTCCCCGTATCGGCGGAGGGAGTAGCAGAACAAAAACTGGCAACAGCAAATCCGGAAAGAGCGAAAATACACAGGTTAAAAAGACGCATAAGCACCTCAGGACACCTTCAACTCATCACACTGGTATGACCAGGAATTAAGATGACATAGCTGCACATTTTTTGAAACTAACGCAGTGAGGAATTTAAGATAAGTGCTTAAAACAACTCATATTCACACCAAAAGAAGGGATATTTAATTTAAAGAAGATTTTTCTGAGGAAAGTACCGACGCGCGCCAGGAAGCCAGCCACAAGCCGCTATTTTTCATCGCATATCCAAACAGTAAACCCACAGCCAGCGACGGCATCACCAGTTGCCAGTCACCTTGGCCGGCAAAGGTGGCGCAGGCACCCATAAACGTTCCAGGCACAAAGGAGAGTAAAAAACTTTTTGCCTGCATACACATCAAAAATGCCACCGCACCGGTCATCACATAACCGAATATTTCAAGATGCGGAGCCAGTGCAGCACCGTGAATAATCACCAGAGCCCAAATCACGCCGCTCATCACTGTACAGGCGGAGATGAGTAGCCCTTTAATGCCGCCTTGTGGACAGGCAAAATATGCCGTACAACCGAGGAACCCTGCCCAGCTTAATAAGCCAAGAGATACCGCGACCCAGCCCCAGAGGCCAGAGAGGATCCCCGTTGTTAATGCGATAGAAAGAAGTATGTTCATGGCGCGCATCATAACAAATACGCACCAAACTTATGCGACAGACAGCACGTTATTTGAAACGAAATCGTAATCGTTGCAATATTTTTGCGATAACAATCACAATTATTCGTCAGATTCTTCCTGTAACTCTTCCCACATAGCGGCAATCGCATCACGGGCAAGCGGCGCCATGGTACGCCAGAATGGCGTGGAAGCATGCGCTTCAACCTTGCCAAGGAAGGTATCGCACCAGGGGAGCAGATAGTCAGCAAACAACGTTTCAAGCGCCTCACTCTCGTCTTCAGCCGACTGGTCTTCCAACCAGGATGCTGCCAGCAATAACGTACCGAAATGATCAGCTGGGGTATCGGTTAATGGCATCCCGCGGGTCGACAAAAATGAACGAATCTCGGCTTCAGTCGCCCCTTCAACCCAGGCGCTGCGAAACGGCGATACACGGCACTCTTCGCCAACGAAAAGCGCGTTATAATCCGCTGCCAGCGCTTGCATATCGCTGTTTTTTTGCAAGCGTTCCAGCAGTTCATCCTGTTCCAGCGGCCAGCTTTCCGCCAGTTTTCCTTCACGGATCAGGGTGTACAGCGGCACCAGCAGCGGATCCTGCGGTTGGCGATAAAACAGCGAGCCGAGCACCCGGCAAAGGATAGAAAATTCGTTCATTCAGTTGTTCCAGTCAGTATTAAAGTTCAGCAAATTCGGCAATCGGCGCCATTCCGCGCGATTCAAGGAAGTTAAGTAAACGGCGAGGAGAGGCATTAAGGATACGCTCTTCCGGAAAGTCCACCGCATCAAGGATCTTTCGACACTCGTCAAACTCACCCAATGTGAAAGCGGTATGTGAGTCTGAACCGAGCGCGACCCATCCTCCGGCATCTCGTACGGCCGCCGCAACCGCACGGCAGTTTTTTTCACTGCCTTTACGGGAGTGTAAAAACGAAGAGTTGTTGATTTCCAGCGCCACGTCGTACTTCGCCGCTGCAGCGGCAATCGCCGGAATATCGACCGGGAATTTTGGGTTGCCCGGATGGCTAATAATATGCACGTTACCACTGGCCATCGTCGCAATCATTGCCTGCGTATGCGACGCTTCATCCTGCGGAGGAAACACCGGTTCGTGGAATCCGGCGATGATCAGATCCAACGACGCGAGCATTGGCCCGCTGCAGTCAATTTCACCGTCCGTGTTTTTAATGTTGGCCTCAATGCCACGCAGGATGCCAACCCCGTCCACCAGACGTGGCCAGATACGCATATTCACAAAGTGCCAGTAATGTGGCGCATCCGCCATGTCCGGGCCATGGTCGGTAATGGCAAAGAGTCGAATGCCTTTACGTTTCGCTTCGGCAATATAGTCATGCAGGGTACTGTAAGCGTGCGTGCTGGCGACGGTATGCATATGCAGGTCAACGGGATACATGTTTCACTCCGATAGTTATTTCTGCAAGGATAGCAGTTATCGTTATGCAGTTTAATGAAAACCCGGCGTTACCGGGTATGTCATCAATAGCCGCGCTGCCGATCAACAAGCCCGGTGACTGGCAGACCTTGCTCAAGTTGCAAGATTGTATGCGTAATAAAGGCAATCGCCTCGTCCGGGCGGGTTACGGCAGCTATATGCGGTGTCATTGCCACGCGCGGATGCGCCCATAACGGATTGTTCGCGGGTAGCGGCTCCTGATTAAACACATCCAGCATTGCCCCTTTCAGTTTGCCATTATTCAGTGCCTGCAACAGATCCTTCTCGACCAGATGGACGCCACGCGCCAGGTTCATAACATAACTTTCGTCTGCCAGTTGCTCGATCAACGCATGATTGATGATCCCCGCCGTTTCTGGTGTGTTCGGCAGCAGGTTAATCAGAACTCGCGTACCGTGCAAAAAATCCCCCAATTCAGCCACACCCGCAAAACTTGTTACACCGGGCAGTGATTTTCGGCTTCGACTCCAGCAGCGCAGTGGGAACCCCCATGCAAGAAGGCTTTCCGCAACCTTACCCCCCAGCACACCAGCCCCAAGAACGCCAATGGTGAAATCTTCACGTCGATATTCATCAAGCGGTTGCCATTTCGCTTGCAGCTTCAATTGCTGGTAATCATCAAAGCGACGGAACCAATGCAGCACCTGACTCACCGCATACTCCTGCATCTGCAGGCCCATGCCGGTATCTTCCAGCCGAAACAACGGTATCGATTCTGCCAGCATTTCCGGGTGGGCTTTAAGCTGACCCAGAATAGAATCCACCCCGGCGCCAAGTGCGAAAACCCCTTTCAGTTTGCGCCCTTTTAGCATGTCGACGGGGGGGTGCCAAACCAACGCATAGTCTGCGGGCGCATTATCCCCTTTTGTCCAGGCGCGAATGTTAGCCTGTGGCAACGCCTTTCTTATTGCGCCCAGCCAGTAGTGGTGATCAAAAGAGGGGTGATAAAAGATAATGTCCATATCAACTCCAGAACATGTTGTGGGGTATCCGCATCATTCGCGGCGCTGTTGTGTATGATTTTATGAGGAAAGCAGCATAACAAATTTCTCCTGAGCAGCGCGGAGAAACTCCTGTGCCGAGAAAAAAAGCGATTTCAGGATGTTTAAGAAGCATGTTGTTTGAAGTTTGTCTAAACGCGTTAATTTATTGAAAAAGAAGATTGACGGCTTTCGTGGTTTTCCCTACATTAGCGCCCGTCCCGTTAATAACGGGATGACAATGTGGTGAGGTGTCCGAGTGGCTGAAGGAGCACGCCTGGAAAGTGTGTATACGGCAACGTATCGGGGGTTCGAATCCCCCCCTCACCGCCATCATTTCAGATAAGAGCCTGTACGAAAGTACGGGCTTTTTTCTTTTATATCCTCCTGAACCAGGGGGATGAGAACGCCCGACCGGGGGTCGACAACGGGCAACTGCCCGTTGGACAGATGACGAGCCTGCGAGGAAGCTGCCCGCAGGGCGAGCGAAGCGAGTCAATCCCCCCCTCACCGCCATCATTTCAGATAAGAGCCTGTACGAAAGTACGGGCTTTTTTCTTTTACATCCTCCCGAACCGGGGGGATGAGAACGCCCGACCGGGGGTCGACAACGGGCAACTGCCCGTTGGACAGATGACGAGCCTGCGAGGAAGCTGCCCGCAGGGCGAGCGAAGCGAGTCAATCCCCCCTCCCGCAACCTGCCTGCCCCATCATGCCTGAAGACGTTTCACCTTAACCGGCCCGTGAATGGCCTGGTTTTCGCTTCACAAATAGCCTTATGACCAGCGTCGCACCTCGCATTGCTCATACCTTAAGCGAACAATCCGCAAAGCGGAAAATCTGCTTGACCGTTTTCGTTCAACTCCCTATAGTAGCGCCCCGTTGCCCCCTAAGAGGGTGGCAGCAAGACAATGTGGTGAGGTGTCCGAGTGGCTGAAGGAGCACGCCTGGAAAGTGTGTATACGGCAACGTATCGGGGGTTCGAATCCCCCCCTCACCGCCATCATTTCAGATAAGAGCCTGTACGAAAGTACGGGCTTTTTTCTTTTATATCCTCCCGAACCGGGGGGATGAGAACGCCCGACCGGGGGTCGACAACGGGCAACTGCCCGTTGGACAGATGACGAGCCTGCGAGGAAGCTGCCCGCAGGGCGAGCGCAGCGAGTCAATCCCCCCCTCACCGCCATCATTTCAGATAAGAGCCTGTATGAAAGTACGGGCTTTTTTCTTTTATATCCTCCCGAACCGGGGGGATGAGCCCCCCGCCCCGAAACCTGCCCTTCTCTTTATCAGACCTCAGAACGGACTCACCCTACCCGGTTTGTAGAGAGTACTTCCCACGAAGTACGCTTTCCTAACCCTTACTGTAAAAACTGATCTTTGGTTTCATTGAAATCCCGCAAGCAACGGGCCATATAGTTGCGCGTCACCTCATTAACCTTCTGATAATTATTGGCTTCCCATTCTGCAAGCGGTGCCTTAATCGGCTCTGGCGTACAGTTCAGGCTGGCGACATCATATTTTTTCGTCGGGTGATCTTTGCTGCGCGTGATGACAGTGGAATAGTGCAGCTCAAAGTTTTCCCCGCCAGACAGATTTTCGTAAACCAGCATCCAGACATAAGGCCGGATCTCAATCGGATTTTGTAACTGGCCAGCCGCTTTTTCTGCGACCGAAGATTTCAGCGACTTCTCCATCTCTTCACTGAAATACGTCACAGACGGGTTAGACAACGTGGTAATGGGCGTCCCAACCAGTTCATATTTCGTAAATCCGCTCTCCTGCGCACCGCCCGCAAATGCCCCGGCAATAAAGCTCAGTGTCTTGAGAGCCACCACTTTGCTGGTATCACTTCGAGTGATGTAACGCAGTGCGGTATCGGTTGGCTTATGGAAGTCCGTTTTTAATTGCTCATAACCATCAATCTTCAGTGTGGAACCATTGTCAGCTTTAATAACCGTGGTTTTCACCACTTTTTCAGTCGGCGGTAACGGCTTATTACTACAGCCTGCCAGCGTGAGGAAAAGCACGAGCGCGGAAAGCGTAAAAAGAGATTTCATTGGTTGATATCCTTACCCAAAAAACAATAAACGTGGGGCGCGACAAACGCCTCAACGGTTATCGGCGTAGGACCAGGCATACTTTATGAATGGGGAAGGCAAATTCCAGGGGGGAATAAAGTAAAAGACCACCTTCTTAGAAGGTGGCTTTTGAGAATGCCCCCTGTAAGGGGGGCTATTGTCACTTTCCGCTTACTACTCTAGCAATTCCATTTGCTGTTCATGTATTTGTTCCGTTTTCTCCTGATGCCTCACATATCGTCTGATAATTTCCTCGTTCACAACGACAGTATCTACAAAGTAGCCACGTGACCAAAAGTGGTTGCCCCATAGCTTCTTTCTTATGTGTGGGAAACGATTGTAGAGTCTGATTGCGCTGCGACCTTTCAGATGCCCCATTAGAGTTGATATCGAGATTTTCGGCGGGACTATTACGACCAGATGTACATGATCTGGCTGAACATTTAGCTCCAGAACCTCACAATCCTTTATTCCGCAGAGAATGTAGATTGTCCTGTAAAGTTCCTTGCCCAACTTATCTTTCAGGATTCTGAAACGGTACTTAGGCGTCCAGACTATGTGGTATTTACAACGCCAATATACATGTGATGAACTCCTGTAAAGCCCCATGTCGGTTTGTCTCCTTTTACTTGTGGTGAGTAAGCAGAGATATTCCGGCATGGGCATTCTTCAGGCTATAGCCTTACAGGATCAATCACCACCTCCCCAGGAGGTGGTTTAGGGGTGACAAGCAAAAGCCCGGTATTGCTGAAGCAGACCGGGCTTTTGGGTTAGATAAGGGTATTAATCGTAGGCTTTCAGCGTGCGCTGACAGAGTGCAGAACGTACGCAATCATCTTTGTTAAAGCGTACGATACCAATCATCTCGTCTTCCTCAAAACGCGCCAGTGCATCGCTCAGACCCGACTTCACGCCGGAAGGCAAGTCACACTGGGTAATATCACCATTGACGATGACGGTCACGTTTTCCCCGAGGCGCGTTAAAAACATTTTCATTTGCGCAGCCGTGACATTCTGGGCCTCATCAAGAATGACCACCGCATTTTCAAAGGTACGTCCACGCATATAGGCGAACGGCGCGATCTCCACCTTACCGATCTCTGGTCTCAGGCAGTATTGCATAAAGGACGCACCCAAGCGTTTCAACAGCACATCATAGACGGGCCGGAAATAAGGCGCGAACTTCTCCGAGATGTCGCCGGGTAAGAAGCCAAGATCTTCATCGGCTTGCAGGACCGGCCGGGTCACAATTATCCTCTCCACGTCCTTATGGATCAGAGCCTCCGCCGCTTTCGCCGCGCTGATCCAGGTTTTACCGCATCCGGCTTCGCCAGTTGCGAAGATCAGTTGTTTACTCTCGATAGCATTCAGGTAGTGCTCCTGAGCTTCGTTGCGAGCAGCAATTGGAGAAGTATCACGGCTGTCCCGCGCCATGCCAATTGCTTCTACGCCACTCATCTGCACAAGCGAGGTGACCGACTCTTCTTCACGTTGTTTATGACTGCGTGAATCACGTCTCAGCACGCGTTTCGCTTCACGACGAGCTTTGATCACTGCTTTTTGTCTTCCCATGGATAGCACCTTGAGTTGTTGGTTTACATCACACGCGCCACTAGCGACGCGATTATGCGCACGAACGTCTGAGGGTTGGCTTCCTTGTAAGCCATGGCTTGCCTTTGTAAATGACGTGGCAGAACAGGCAACAGCATCGTCTGTCACATCGTTGGAAAGAGAGATGAAAAATGAGGAGGAAAATTCAGGGGCGAAGAAATCGCTGCCGGAGGTCGCACCTCCGTGCCGGTTGTTGCGTGGTCTTTTTGTTTGTCCGCTACAGGACCTAACCATCCGCGATCTCCTGGTGACGTCATCACCGCAGGGTCTCAACGCTTTAATTAATTACATCAAAGCTTATCATCATTGCAACATTATTTTTACGTAACCATAACGTGCAAGACCGCTGCGTCGTTGCAGAAAGTGTCTGCTACGAATATTACAGAAATATAACAGATACTTTCTAATACGAAAAAATGATATCTGGATGGCAGAAAAAGTATGTCAGAATGCTACAGATGACAGAATATCCTGCCCGGTAGCGGGCAGGATAGGATCTTTACGCTTCGAGAAGAGATTGCGCAAGGTAGCGACTGGTGTCTTTCACACCCGGCAACACAAAGAAGTAACCGCCGCCAATCGGGCGAATATACTCTTCAAGCGCCTCGCCATTCAGGCGTTTTTGCACCGTAAGAAAACCTTTTTCCAGATCGTGCTGATAGCAGACAAACAACAGTCCCATATCCAACTGCCCGGAGTGAGTTACGCCGAGCGAGTAGCTGTATCCACGGCGCATCATCAGGCTTGATTGCGTCTCTTTGGTACGCGGATTTGCCAGACGAATATGGCTGTCGAGCGCAATCACATCACCGTCCGGATCGCTGGCGTAATCCGGGACATCATGTTCATTTTGCATACCCAGCGGCGCACCGGAATGTTTATCACGCCCGAAAATGGTCTGTTGCTCCTTCAGCGGCGTACGATCCCAAAACTCCACATGGAACTGAATGATACGTACCGCCTGATAGCTGCCGCCTACCGCCCAGGCTGGCTCATCCTGATCGCTGGTCACCCACACCACCTCGTCCATCAGCGCGTTGTTACTGCTGTCCGGGTTAGCGGTGCCATCCTTAAAACCCAGCAAATTTATGGGTGTCTCTTTTCCTTTACTGCGCGCAGCATGATCGGAGATAAACCCTTCCCGCTTCCAACGCACGCTAAGCAAGTCCGGCGTGTGTTTGATCAGATCGCGCAACGCATGAATCACCGTATCTTGCGTGTTCGCGCAAATCTGGAGCAACAGATCGCCATGGCATAACGCGGCATCCAGAGAATCGTTGGGGAAACGCACCATCTTTTGCAGTTTTTTCGGCATCAAGGCGCTTAAACCAAAGCGCTTATCAAACAGCGACTGCCCAACGGACACCGTCACCGTCAAATTGTCCGCCGCGATGTACGACCCCAGGATCCCGGAATCCAGCGGCGGCAAACGCGGGTTAGGTGTATCCGGTGCCGGGCCGCCAGCGGTAAGGAAAGCAATACGCTGCGTCAATAAGCGGAACAAACGTTCAAGATCGGCTTTATCCGTCGCCAGAACATCAAATGCTACCAGCATCATTGAGGCCTGCTGCGGCGTTAAAATACCGGCCTGATGTGCACCGAAGAACGGCTGTTTTTCACTGCGTGCATCAGGAGACAGCGTGCCTGGCGCGCTTTGCGGTTTCGCCGCGTGGGCGACCGGGCATCCACCTGCCAGTGCAAGCGCGCCTCCCAGCGCGCCCATACTTTTTAATAAACGGCGCCGGGAAGGCTCACTGACGCCGCTGTTATCATGTTCACTCATGGTTTAATCCAGTCCCAGCACACCGCGTAATTGTGCGAGATCTTCCGCAAGCGTGGTGATCGGCCCTTTCAGCGCATTGCGATCCGCATCGGTCAGCTTGTCATACGTTTCATAACCATCTTTAGTGCGGTATTTCGCCAGAATAGTGTCCACTTTTTTGAAGTTGGCATCGACTTTGGCCAGCAGTTCACCGTTATCTTTTTGCAGCTGCGGACGCAGCAGATCAACAATTTTCTGCGCACCGTCGACGTTTGCCTGGAAGTCCCACAGATCCGTGTGGCTATAGCGATCTTCTTCACCGCTGATTTTGCTCGCCGCTACTTCTTCAATCAGCCCAGCTGCGCCGCCAACCACTTTAGATGGCGGGAACGCCAGCTCATTGATGCGAGTCTGCAAATCAGCCACATCGGTGTAGAGCTGATCGGCATAATGGCCCATATCTTTGGTGCTATTGTCGCCAAACAGGGCTTTTTCCAGACGGTGGAAACCGGTGAATTTCGGATCGGCGGCTTTATGCTCGTAATCATCTTCACGGGCGTCAATGCTACCATCCAGATCGGAGAACAATTCAGCAATCGGCTCAATGCGCTCGTAGTGTTGGCGGGTCGGGGCATACAGGGCTTTCGCTTTTTCGATATCCCCTGCTTTCACGGCATCGGTAAAGGCTTTGGTACCCGTCACAAGCTGAGCGGTTTCCGCAACCACATAGGCTTTATAGTCGGCAATCGCCGTGCTGAGGCTCAGCAGCGCTTCACCTTTTGCCGCATCGGCAGTGGCTTCGCCCTTCACTATCAGCTTGCCTTTCGGGTTGGTTAACAGACCGCAGGTCATGTCATATTCACCCGGTTGCAGGTTAGCCGTCAGTTTCTGGCTAAAGCCCGGCGCAATGTTTTCACGCTCTTCCACCACCATTACACCTTTGAGGATCTCCCACTCCAGCGCTTTCTGGCTATGGTTAACGATCACAAACTGTGTTTTACCGACGTTCACCGTCAGGTTCATCGGTTCACACTGTTTGTCCGTGACCGTCACTTTCACCTGCGGTACATCCGCGGCCTGTGCCGCGAAAGCGCAAGAAAACAGTGCGGCGATCCCTACCTGTAATGCATTACGACGAAAATGAATTGCCATGACCCTTCCCTTAAATAAGTATGTTGTAACTACAGCAACCAATAAGCGAGATTACGGTGCAGCCCTGGAAGGCTGCGAACCGGCGCGTGGTGGCATAAAAAACAGCAGCAGCGCCGGGATCAAATAGAGGAAATAGATGAACACTTCGCTCACGCTCGGTGTTTCCTGATAGCCGAAGATCCCCTCCAGCAAAGTGCCAGTGAGTGAATGCGTGGTCAGAACGTTGCTTAAATCGAAGGCCACATCCTGGAAATGATTCCACAGACCGGCTTCATGGAAGGCGCGAATCGCACCGGCAGCCAGCCCTGCGGCAACCAGCAGAATAAACAGGCTGGTCCATTTGAAAAACGCGCCCAAATTGAGACGAATACCGCCCCAGTAGAGCAGAAAACCGAGCACCACTGCCGTCGCAAGACCGAGTATCGCGCCGACGGGCGGCCATATGCCCACATCCTGTTGGAATGCGGCCAGCAGGAAAAATACCGACTCCAGTCCTTCACGCGCCACGGCGAAAAAGACCATCATGATCAGCGCCCAGCCATGGTTGTTGCTGCGCGCCAGTGCGTTATCTACCGCCTGCTCCAGTTGCACTTTGACGTTACGCGACACTTTACGCATCCAGAACACCATCCAGGTGAGGATCACAACGGCAATCACCGCAACAATTCCTTCAAACAGTTCCTGCTCTCGCTGCGGAAACTCTCCCGTGGTTGCGTTAATGGCAATGCCCAGGCCAAGACACAGAGCCGAAGCGAGGAACACACCCAGCCACATCACGCCAATCCAGCGCCCCCGATGCGTACGTTTGAGGTAGCTGGCGATGAGGCTAACGATCAACGCCGCTTCGAGGCCTTCACGTAACATAATGAGAAATGGAACAAACATGGAGAACGCCCCTAATGTCATGCGCAGTCAGTGGTTGCAAAGAAAAGTAAATTCGTTTGATAGTGATTATCATTACGGCGAACAGAAACTCAAGCGAAAAATGATGAGAATGATAACCAGATGTAAACGCAGAGCAGACTAACTACCGGGCCGGCGCTTTATGCAGAAGTGGTTGAAATACTGCAAAAACTTAGCTTACAAATCGTTAACTTTGTATTTACCGCACGCCGCCGCTATGGCTAAATAAACGTCCTGTTTACCTGCCCCTTTAGAGATATGATCAATTTTCTGCACTTTCTGCTGGCGTTAGTGGTGATCCTTGCGCTGGCCTGGCTGGTCAGTTTCGACCGCCGACAAATCCGCATCCGTTTTATTCTGCAACTGATTGTCATTGAGTTCGCACTGGCATGGTTTTTTTTACATGCCCAGAGTGGCCTGACGCTGATTAACTATGTTTCCGGTTTCTTTGAAGCCCTGCTGAAATTTGCTGGGCAAGGCACGGGTTTTGTTTTCGGGGGTATGAGCGAAAAAGGGTTAGCCTTTATTTTCCTGGGCGTCTTATGCCCTATCGTGTTTATTTCCGCGTTGATTGGTATTTTGCAGCACTGGCGTATTCTGCCCATTTTTATTCGTCTGATTGGCACGCTGCTATCGAAACTGAATGGCATGGGCAAGCTGGAGTCCTTTAATGCCGTCAGTTCACTGATCCTCGGTCAGTCAGAAAACTTCATTGCCTATAAAGGGATACTGTCAGACCTCTCCTCACGCCGCCTGTTCACTATGGCCGCCACGGCCATGTCGACGGTGTCGCTGTCCATCGTGGGGGCATATATGACCATGCTGGATGCCAAATATGTTGTTGCGGCATTGATCCTCAATATGTTCAGCACTTTTATTGTGCTGTCGGTCATTAACCCGACACGCCCGGAAGCAGAAGCTGAAATCAAACTGGAAAAACTCCACGAATCGCAAAGTTTCTTTGAGATGCTCGGCGAGTATATTCTGGCTGGTTTTAAAGTGGCGATGATCATTCTGGCGATGCTGATCGGCTTTATTGCGTTAATCAGCGCAATCAATGCGCTCTTCAGCGCACTGTTCGGCATCAGCTTCCAGCAGATCCTCGGCTATGTGTTCTATCCGCTGGCCTGGCTTATCGGCATCCCGCTGAGCGATGCGCTGCATGCGGGCAGTATTATGGCAACCAAACTGGTGGCGAACGAATTTGTGGCAATGATCGAACTGCAAAAAATTGCCGCAGAAATGTCGCCGCGCGGGCTGGGTATCCTCTCAGTCTTCCTGGTGTCGTTTGCCAACTTTGCCTCTATCGGCATTGTTGCCGGTGCGATTAAGGGTCTGAACGAGCCACAAGGCAACGCCGTTTCCCGTTTCGGCCTGCGTCTGGTTTACGGCGCAACGCTGGTGAGCCTGCTGTCCGCTGCATTTGCGGGCCTCGTGCTCTGAGTGTATTCCCTCTCCTGCGGGAGAGGGATTTTTATTAAAACTGAACGCAAACCGGCTGATCGACACGCATCACCGATTCCTGGGCAAAACGTGATTTGTAAATGCCGCGTAGCGCTTCGATTTTCGCCTCGCTTTGCGCATCAGTACCGTGGATCAGCATTAACGCTTTACTCTCTTCACGCGCGACCTTCCCGTCGTTGCCCAACCACTGTCCATGCGCATCAAATACCGTCAACCCCTCGCGAAAACGCGGCGTGACATCACCATCAACAAATTGCTGCCACTCCTGACCGGTGATCGCTTTCCCCGCCGGGCGACTTAAACCGAAATAGAGCGTCGTTTGCTGCATTTGGTTATCCGCTTTACAGCTTTGTATCGCCGCTGTAGCCACCGGTTTCGGTGCAGGTGCCACGCACCCAGCCAGTACACCCGCCATCACCAGTGCAGTGAATCCTGTCTTTAACTTCATGTTGCTATCCTCATTGTTATTTGTGGTGAGATATCAGCGTAATTACATTGCTTTAGCAATAAAAAAACCCGCCGAAGCGGGTTTTTTCGTGCAACCAGCGTTACTCCGCCTGTAAACGGGACGGCGGCGCAGAGCGGTAATGCGCGTCTGCTTCAGCAAAACGCTGCTGCATGGCCGCAGAAGGCGCTTTGCCCAACAGACTGAACACCACAATGCCGATGCTGCCGAAAATAAAGCCCGGGATGATTTCGTACAGACCCAGCCACGCATACTGTTTCCACACCAGCACCGTCACGGCGCCAATCACCATCCCCGCCAATGCACCGTTACGCGTCATACGCGGCCACATCACCGAGAACAGCACGACCGGGCCAAACGCAGCACCAAAGCCGGCCCAGGCATAGCTTACCAGTCCAAGTACACGGTTTTCCGGATTGGCTGCCAGCGCAATGGCAATCAACGCCACCAGCAGCACCATGGCACGCCCTACCCAAACCAGCTCAGTCTGGCTCGCGCCTTTACGCAGAAAAGCCTTGTAGAAATCTTCGGTAATCGCGCTTGAGCACACCAGCAGCTGGCAGCTTAGCGTCGACATCACCGCCGCGAGGATCGCCGACAACAGTACCCCCGCAATCCACGGGTTAAACAGCAACTGTGCCAGTTCAATAAACACACGTTCGGCGTTCTGATTCACCGCACCCGCGACAGACGGGTTGTTGCTGAAATAGGCAATACCGAAGAAGCCGACAGCAACCGCGCCGCCAAGGCACAGGATCATCCACGTCATGCTAATGCGACGGGCATGCACAATGGTGTGGTGGGAATCCGCCGCCATAAAGCGCGCCAGAATATGTGGTTGCCCGAAGTAGCCCAGGCCCCATCCCATCAGCGACAGAATAGCGACAAAATTTAACCCCTTGAGCATATCGACATTTTCAAGGCTTTTCTGTCTGATAACGTCCAGCGAGTCACCAAAACCGCCGACAGCAATAATCACAATGACCGGTGTCAGGATCAGGGCAAAAATCATCAAGCTGGCCTGCACCGTATCGGTCCAGCTAATCGCCAGGAAGCCGCCAATAAAGGTGTAGATGATTGTCGCTGCCGCGCCGGCCCACAGCGCCGTTTCGTAGCTCATGCCGAAGGTGCTTTCGAACAGACGCGCGCCCGCCACAATCCCGGACGCACAATAAATCGTGAAGAACACGAGGATCACCACCGCCGAAATAATACGCAGCAGGCGGCTTTTATCTTCAAAACGGCCAGTAAAATAATCCGGCAATGTCAGTGCGTTATTGTTTGCTTCGGTGTGAACACGCAGACGGCCTGCTACCAGTTTCCAGTTGATCCATGCGCCCAGGGTCAAGCCGATGGCAATCCAGCTTTCGGAAATACCGGAAATAAAAATCGCACCCGGCAAGCCCATCAGCAGCCAGCCGCTCATATCCGAGGCCCCGGCAGACAGCGCCGTCACCAGTGCCCCAAGGCGACGACCGCCGAGAATATAGTCGTCAAAGTTTTTCGTCGAACGCCAGGCGATGAACCCAATCAATATCATGCCAAAGATATAAATAAGAAAGGTCACCAGCATCGGTGTGCTAATTGCCATTAAAAGGTCTCCAGAATTCTTGTCGGCAACTGTCTTGTTTGCCGTTTTTATCCATCACCGGAACGGGGTGGTGGTGCGTACTTGTCGTTTGCGGCGACCGTATCCTGCCGGAAGGCTCGCTTATTCACAATTGTTTTAACACAGCATTTACATCAAATTCATCCTGTGCTTAATAAGATTTCGCGATAGGTTGCACTGTGTCACACTTTTCAAGGTTGCACCTTAAAAAAGTGTTACGCACCGCATAAAACCTGGGTCGACAGTAAAATCCTGGCCGCCATTCCCTGTTACTGGTAATTAACATTTCAGTCATTTTCTACGTTGCCAACCCGGTCACATTTAACAAGGTTGCACAAAGTTGCAACATGGTGGATATTTCAGCCTGAACCGCAAAACAACGTAAAAAACAGGAGCAAAGCATGGGCACCACCACCATGGGGGTCAAGCTTGATGACGCAACACGCGAAAGGATCAAAGCCGCAGCAGCCACTATTGACCGCACGCCGCACTGGCTGATTAAGCAAGCCATTTTCAATTACCTGGAAAAGCTGGAAAGCAATGAAGTGCTGCCTGAACTGGCCGGTGCACAAAGCAGTGGCGCGCAGGATGAAGAGCCGAACCTGGCCATGGACGAGAGCCACCAGCCGTTCCTTGACTTCGCCGAGCAGATCCTGCCGCAATCTGTTTCCCGAGCGGCCATTACCAGAGCCTGGCGCTGGGCGGAAACCGATGCCGTGCCAATGTTGCTGGAACAGGCCCGACTGCCGCAGCCGGTGGCCGAGAGAGCCCATAAACTCGCTTATCAGTTAGCCGAAAAACTCCGTAATCAGAAAACGGCATCCGGGCGTGCGGGTATGGTGCAAAGCCTGTTGCAAGAGTTCTCCCTCTCTTCACAAGAAGGTGTGGCGCTGATGTGCCTGGCTGAAGCGCTGTTACGTATTCCGGACAAAGCCACACGTGATGCACTGATCCGCGACAAAATCAGTAACGGTAACTGGCAATCCCATATCGGCCGCAGTCCATCGCTGTTCGTTAACGCCGCCACCTGGGGATTACTGTTTACCGGTCGTCTGGTCTCCACACATAACGAAGCCAACCTCTCCCACGCGTTGAACCGTATTATCGGCAAAAGCGGCGAGCCGCTGATCCGCAAAGGGGTTGATATGGCGATGCGTCTGATGGGTGAGCAATTTGTCACCGGTGAAACCATCGCTGAAGCGCTGGCGAATGCGCGAAAACTGGAAGAGAAAGGTTTCCGCTACTCCTACGACATGCTCGGCGAAGCCGCGCTGACCGCCGCCGATGCGCAGGCCTATATGGTCTCTTACCAGCAGGCGATTAACGCGATTGGAAAAGCCTCCAACGGACGCGGCATTTATGAAGGGCCGGGCATCTCCATTAAACTCTCCGCACTGCATCCGCGTTACAGCCGCGCGCAGTACGATCGGGTGATGGACGAACTTTACCCACGCCTGAAATCGCTGACACTGCTGGCGCGCCAGTATGATATTGGCATCAATATCGATGCCGAAGAGGCCGATCGTCTGGAAATCTCCCTCGATCTGCTGGAAAAACTCTGCTTTGAACCGGAACTGGCCGGCTGGAACGGCATCGGGTTCGTGATCCAGGCCTACCAGAAACGCTGCCCGTTTGTGATTGACTACCTGACAGATTTAGCCACCCGCAGCCGTCGCCGGTTGATGATCCGTCTGGTAAAAGGCGCTTACTGGGACAGTGAAATTAAGCGTGCGCAAATGGAAGGGCTGGAAGGTTATCCGGTCTACACCCGTAAGGTCTACACCGATGTTTCCTACCTCGCCTGCGCCAAGAAATTACTGGCGGTGCCGAACCTGATCTACCCTCAGTTCGCGACCCACAACGCCCATACGCTGGCGGCCATTTATCAACTGGCCGGGCAGAACTACTATCCTGGACAGTATGAGTTCCAGTGCCTGCATGGCATGGGGGAACCGCTCTACGAACAGGTGGTCGGTAAAGTAGCCGATGGCAAACTCAACCGCCCGTGCCGCATTTATGCCCCGGTCGGCACCCATGAAACGCTGCTAGCCTACCTGGTGCGCCGTCTGCTGGAAAACGGTGCCAACACCTCTTTTGTTAACCGCATTGCCGACAACACGCTGCCGCTGGACGCCCTGGTGGCGGATCCGGTCGCCGAAGTGGAAAAACTCGCCGCGCAGGAGGGCCTCGTCGGGCTGCCGCATCCGAAGATTGCCCTGCCCCGCGCCTTATATGGCGAAGGGCGGATCAACTCTGCCGGGCTGGATCTGGCGAATGAACACCGCCTGGCCTCTCTCTCCTCCGCGCTGCTCAACAGCGCCGCGCAAAAATGGTACGCCCGCCCGATGCTGGAACACACGATCACGGAGGGTGAACCGCAGCCAGTGATTAACCCGGCCGAGCCGAAAGATATTGTGGGTTACGTCGTTGAAGCCAGCGAAACCCACGTTAATCAGGCGCTGGAGAACGCCGTCAGCCATGCCCCCATCTGGTTTGCCACTCCGCCGCAGGAGCGCGCTGCCATTCTTGAGCGCGCAGCGGTACTGATGGAAGATCAGATGCAGCAGTTGATTGGCATCCTGGTGCGTGAATCCGGCAAAACCTTCAGTAATGCCATCGCCGAAGTACGTGAAGCTGTCGACTTCCTGCGCTACTACGCCGGGCAGGTGAACGTAGATTTCGACAACGAGACACACCGCCCGCTGGGGCCGGTGGTCTGCATCAGCCCGTGGAACTTCCCACTGGCCATCTTCACCGGGCAGATTGCCGCCGCACTGGCAGCCGGTAACAGCGTGCTGGCAAAACCGGCAGAACAAACCCCGTTGATCGCAGCGCAGGGTGTGGCGATCCTACTGGAAGCGGGTGTGCCTGCTGGCGTCCTGCAACTGCTGCCGGGGCGCGGCGAGACCGTTGGCGCTCAGCTCACTGCCGATACGCGGGTGCGCGGTGTCATGTTTACCGGTTCAACCGACGTCGCCACGCTGCTGCAACGCAATATCGCCACCCGCCTCGATGCACAAGGTCGCCCGACGCCACTGATTGCGGAAACCGGCGGCATGAACGCGATGATCGTTGACTCTTCAGCGCTCACGGAACAGGTGGTGATCGATGTGCTGGCTTCCGCGTTCGACAGTGCCGGTCAACGCTGCTCTGCCCTGCGCGTGCTCTGCCTGCAAGACGACATCGCCGACCATACGCTGACCATGCTGCGCGGTGCGATGGCGGAATGCCGGATGGGTAACCCCGGTCGTTTGACCACCGACATTGGGCCGGTGATTGATGCCGAGGCAAAAGAGAATATTGATAAACACATCCAGGCGATGCGGGCAAAAGGCCGCCCGGTATTCCAGGCGGTGCGTGAAAACAGTGAAGATGCCCGCGAATGGCGCACCGGCACCTTCGTTGCCCCCACGCTGATTGAGCTGGAGAGTTTTGACGAGCTGAAAAAAGAGATCTTCGGGCCGGTGCTGCATGTGGTGCGTTACCGCCGTCATCAGTTAGGGCAGTTGATCGACCAGATTAACGCTTCCGGCTACGGCCTGACTCTCGGAGTGCACACGCGTATTGATGAGACCATCGCCCAGGTCACAGGTAGCGCGCATGTCGGCAACCTCTATGTTAACCGCAATATGGTGGGCGCGGTGGTCGGCGTGCAGCCGTTTGGCGGTGAAGGCTTATCCGGAACCGGTCCAAAAGCCGGCGGGCCACTCTATCTCTACCGTTTACTGAGCCATCGCCCGGAAAATGCGGTACAGAAAACGCTGGCGCGCCATGATGCGCAGTTCCCGGTGGATGCTCAATTGAAGGCTGTGCTGGCGCAACCGTTGGAAGACCTGACCGCATGGGCAAAAGATCGGCCGGCGCTGCTACAACAGTGCCGCCAGTTTGGCGAGCTGGCGCAAACAGGCACACAACGTCTGTTACAAGGCCCGACCGGGGAGCGCAATAGCTGGACGCTGGCTCCACGCGAGCGGGTACTCTGCGTGGCGGATAACGAACAGGATGCGCTGGTGCAACTGGCGGCAGTGATCGCCTGTGGCAGCCAGTTGCTGTGGACGGACGATGCATTACACCGGGATCTGGCGAAATCACTGCCGGCAAGTGTCAGCCAGCGGATCCAGTTTGCCAAAGCGGACGTGCTGATGGCACAGGCCTTCGATGCCGTAATTTTCCACGGCGATTCCGATCAACTGATATCGTTGTGTGAAAACGTTGCCGCGCGTGACGGTGCGATCGTTTCGGTTCAGGGTTTTGCCCGCGGGGAAAACAATCTCCTGCTGGAGCGTCTGTGGGTTGAGCGTTCACTCAGCGTCAATACCGCCGCAGCCGGGGGCAATGCCAGTCTGATGACGATTGGTTAAACCCGGTGAAAAATGCCCGATGGCGCCGTGCTTATCGGGCATAGAGATCCTGGTTCCGCCACGAAAAAAGCGCCTTATGGCGCTTTTTTACTTAATGTTAACCCGACATCCCCGCCAGGGTGCACAGACAGCAGAGTCTCCTTTGAATAGCCGCTTTCGCGCATCAGGCAGGCGCAGGCGGCGTCAAAAATCGCCAGCACCAGCACAATGGAGGTGGTCGCCAGCATATTCAGCGGATCGATTTCCCGCTGCACACCGGTCGGGATCACCAGCCGGGCGGCCTGGGCAATGGCGGAGTCCGGGTTTTCTGTCACACTGATTAACGGCACGCCTCGCGCCGCAAGGCCCGGTAGCAAGCGTGTCAGCTCATCGGAATGACCACCGCGCGACAGCATAATCATCAGATCATTGCCGTCAAGAAAGCCCAAATCACCGTGCGCCGCGTCGGTCGCATTCAGGTATATCGCCGGGCGCTCAACACACGCCAGCATGTGCGCAATTTTGCGGGCGGCAATGCCGGATGTGCCCACGCCAGTCACCGCAATCTTGCCCCGGCAACCGCGCAGTTCCGCGATCAGTGCCTCCCATAATGCATCATTAAGGCGGCTGCTCAGCGCTGCCATCTCCTCGCTGTAGATGTGCCAGGCCGCACAGGCCTGGTGCCAGCCCGCGCTCATGCGCCCTCCTGCATCAGATTGCGGTACTTCATATGATCCTGATACATCTCGTGGAACACGGTGTATTTACGATCGTAGTACTGCTTAATACGGTTCGTTTGCGGCGTCACCGTTTTGCCAATGCGGCTCATCGCCGACATCGCTTCCGGGAAGCTATCAAACACCCCCGCCGCCACGGTCCCCATCATCGCGCCGCCCAACAGCATTGCCTCGCTCTCTTCCGGCAACAGCATGGCGCAACCGGTGGCGTTGGCATGCTCCTGCACAAAGATCGGGTTTTTGGTTCCGCCACCACTGGCCATCACCGTATCGATGTTGTACCCACTCTGGTTCATGGTTTCGATAATATGCCGGGTGCCCAGCGCAATCGCCTGGATGGTGGCCAGGTAGTGCAGCGCCATATCTTCCGGCGTGCGGGACAATTTCAACCCGCTAATGACGCCCGTTAGCGTCGGATTCGCACGCGGGGAACGGTTGCCGTGGAAATAGGGCAAGATATGAATATCGCGGGTCAGAAAAGCTATGTTCTCCGGCTCTCCCGCCATTTTACGCAGCAGCGCATTAAGCACTTCGTAAATCGTCTGCCCGTGCGTATTCGCCTGGGCGAGCAATGTTTCGTAGCACGGATGCGACTGAATGATATGATCGATCAACGCGCCCGTTGCCGACTGCCCACCTTCATTCAACCAATAATCCGGTAGCACGGCTGAGTAATACGGTCCCCATACACCGCCAATAAATCGCGGCTGCGGGGAGATAGCCATATGCCCGGTCGAGGTGCCGCCGATCAAGGCAATGCGCCTGTCGAAGTCCGCCACTTCGCCGGAAACACCGGATGCGCCCAGCGTACCCAGCGTGCCTGCGTGCGCATCAATAATCGATACGCTCACGGCTGTGCCGGGCATCAGCCCCATTTCTGTTGCCGCGCGTTGCGTCAGCCCACGCCCAAGGGGTTCACCCATGGTTTTCACGTAGCGGCCAATTTTCCCGGCGTCATGCTCCAGCAAGTCATCCAGCCCAATCTGGCGGAAGTAGCTGGTGTCCCACTTATCTTCGTGCCCCATATAGGTCCACTTACACACGGTTGAACAGAGCGAACGCGTATCGTCCCCTGTTGCCCGCCAGGTGAGAAAATCCGGAAGATCAAAGTAATAACCGGCATTGGCCCAGGTGTTCGGCATATGCTGTTTCAGCCATAGTAGCTTTGGCGTTTGCATCTCCGGCGAAATAATCCCTCCCACATAATCAAGTACCCGATGATGCGTGGCATTAATGCGGTCGGCCTGTGAAATCGCACGGTGATCCATCCACACAATAATGTTCTGTTCACTGCGCCCGGAGGGGCTGATGGTGAGTGGCTTGCCCTCTTTGTCGAGCACCACCAGCGAACAGGTGGCATCAAAACCGAGGCCTTTAACCTGAATGGGATTGATGTCAGCCTGGTTCACCGCATCGCGCACGGCATTGCAGACCGACTGCCAGATATTGTCAGAGGATTGTTCAACAAAGTCCGCCTGCGGACGATAGATCTCAATGGCCCGGCTCGCCTGGCTGACCATCCGACCGGTCAAATCGAATATCCCTGCGCGGGCGCTGCCGGTACCAACATCTACACCAATAAAATAGCTCGCCATTGTTTTTCTCCTGACATCAGGCTTTACGATTTTGTAATGCAATAAAGAGGATCAGCACCGCGCCCCAGAGCGCCATCGTCAGATAACTGCTGATGCCCAACAAGTTAAAGCCGCTTTCCAGCATTTGTAGCACCACCAGCGCCAGCACGAGGCCAAGCACGCGCCCAAAGCCACCGTCGGGGTTAATGCCGCCCAACACGGAAGCCAGAATGGTGACCAGAAGATAAGACTCGCCGTAACCCGCTTTGGCGGAGTTGAATTTCGCCATCATCAAGATGGCCGCCACCCACCCCAGTAAGGCAGAAATAACGTAAACGGCAATCTGCACTCGCACCGTATTGACGCCGCTGTAGCGTGTGGCTTGCTCGTTAGAGCCCACCAGGTAAAGGCTGCGGCCAAGCGTCGTGTGCTCCAATAAGACCCACATCAGCAGTGCCACAAAAATAAACAGCAGCAGCGCTACCGGAATGCCCAACAGCGTGGCATTGCCCAGGTACTGGATCGCGACCGGGAAACCGGAAATGACCGTACCGTTGGAGAGTAGAATATTCAGCCCGGAGATCAGCGTCATGGTGCCAAGCGTGGCAAGGATCGGTGAGACGCCAACTCCTGCGACCAACGCCCCGTTCAGTACGCCAATCGCCACCGCGACCAGCAGCCCGGTCAATAGCGCCAGCGCAACAAACAGCGGGTTATCCGGGTGACTGACAATCACCGCCGCCATCACCAGCGAACAGGCATTGGCCCCGGCGATAATCGATAAATTGATGCCACCCGTCAGCATAGTGATCCCCATTCCCAGCGCCAGCATGCCAAGAATGGGCAGTTGCGAGCCGATGGACTGGAAGTTGGCGATACTGAAAAAGCGGCTGCCAAGCAACGCAGAAAAAACCAGTGCCACCGCAATGATGATCACACACTGCAAACGAATGATGGCATCACCAGGCAAAATTCGGACGATGGATTTCATCTTAAAGCTCCCTTGCCAGTTTGCGTTTTTCGTTCCACGCGGTGGCACTAATGCTCACCAGGATGATCGCGCCGCTAAATACCGTATGCCAGTAAGAAGAGACGCCAAGCAGGGTTAAGCCATTCTGTAAAAAGGCCAGCAGGATCACCCCGAGCAGCGTACCGGTCAGCGTGCCGCGCCCGCCGCTCATACTGGTACCGCCGAGCACGACGGCTGCCAGCACGGTGAGTTCAAAACCAAGCAATGAATTGGGCGCGACTGACTGGGTGATCTGCGCCTGCACGACCGCCGCCACGCCAGCCAGGATCCCCATATAGCCATACACGTAAAGATGCAGTTTCCAGAGATTCAAGCCAAGGCGGGAAGCCGCATCGCGGTTGCCACCCATCGCATAAATCTGACGCCCAAGCCGGGTTGTGTTCATCAACACGGCGGTAAAAATAATCACCGCGCCGAGGCACAACAGCGGCAGCGTCAGGCCATAGTCGTAGCCATCCGCAGCGGTGAACGAGAACCAGTTGATCCCGTTCATAAACCAGTCCGGGAATCCATACAGCCAGGTGCCATTGGTGGCATAAACCAATAACCCGTAATAGACGTTAAGCGTGGCAATCGTGATGATGATGGCGGGCACGCGCAGCCACCAGACCAGCAAGCCGTTAAGTAACCCAAGCAGCAGACCCACACTCATGGATAACAGCAGCGCCAGCGCAAAATTGCCGCCGTGGGCAATAACCCAACTGGCCATCGCATACTGGGCGATGGCGGTCATGGCCGGAAACGAAATATCAATGCCACCGGAGATCAGCACCACAAACAGCCCGCAGGCCAGAATCCCGAGAATGGCATAGCTGGTGGCCACATCTGTCAGGTTACCCAACGAGAGGAATTCATCCGTTGCGCTACTCAGCCCGATAGCCAAGACCACTACCAGCAGACCAAGCCAAAATTCGTGTTGCCCGACGAGGCGAGCAAGGGCGGCATTACGCATTAACCACCTCCGCAATCTCCTGTTCTGTGCAGTGATGAGGGTTAAACTCCGCCACCAGTTCACCTTGACGCATTACCAACACGCGATGACTGTTGTAATACGCTTCGGGGATCTCATCGCAAATCATCAGCACTGCCATTCCCTGCTCCGCCAGTTGACGGGCGATCTGGTAAATTCCCTCTTTATTGGCGATATCCACCCCTACCGTCGGCGAGTCGAGAATTAAAATACGCGGTTGGGTCGCGACCCACTTGGCGATAGCAATACGCTGCGCATTGCCGCCGGAGAGCGTTTTAACCGGCAGTCGCGCATCGGAAACTTTAATATTCAGCTCGCGGATCAGGTCCGCCACCAGCCGTTGTGCTTTCGCATGGTCGAGCAAACCGCTACGGGTGTGGACTTTGTCGAAAACCGTAACGAGGGTGTTGTCATAAATGGATTGCTCCATAATCAGCCCCTGCGTTAACCGATCTTCCGAGACATAGCCAATACCGTGGCGGATCGCGTCGTGGTTATTGCGCAATTTCACAGGCTCACCGTTGATTAATATTTCGCCGTCCTCCGGGCGGGTCATACCAAACAGACTCATGCACAGCTCGGTGCGCCCGGCGCCCAATAGACCGACAATCGACACAATTTCACCACTGCGCAGTGTCAGGTTGATATTGCGGTATTTGCCTTTGCGGCTCAGATGGCGCAACTCCAGCATCGGCTGCTGTTCGACCGGCGGTTTTTCCGGCAACGGACTGTAGTGAAAGCGCTGTCCCGTCATCAGATACGCCAGTTCATTGCTATCCATCTCGCTGGCCGGCCAGGTGCCAATCAGTTTGCCGTCGCGCATCACGCTGATGCGATCGGCCACTTCCATCACTTCATCCAGGCGATGGCTGACAAAAACCACGCAAATCCCCGCCGTTTTCAGTTCGTTCACCACACGCAGCAGACCATTTACCTCCTGGCGTGTTAGCGAGGCAGTCGGCTCATCCATAATGACCAGCCGGGCATCGGCGGCAATCGCGCGACAAATCGCCACCAGTTGGCGGTCGGCGATGGAGAGTTTTTCCACTTTTTTATCCGGATCGAGGCGTACGCCAATACGCGCCATTGCCGCCTGGGCCTGCGCTCTCATCGCGCTGCGGTGCACCCAGAGATCGCCACCCGGCAGATAACGGTGGATGGCGATATTTTCCGCCACGCTGAAATTGGGGAATAACGAGAGATCCTGATAAATCACCTGAATGCCGTAATGTGCGGAAAGTTGCGGCGTCAGGTGATGAAACAGTTTGCCATCCAGCGCAATGCTGGCCCCTTTTTCCGGCTGATAAACGCCGGAGATCACTTTGATGAGGGTGCTTTTACCGCAGCCGTTTTGCCCCGCCAGGCAGTGAACTTCGCCTTTTTGTAGCGTCAGATTCACACTGTCCAGCGCCAGCACGCCGGGGAACTGCTTACTGATATTTTCAAGCGTGATAAATGCGGTAGTGTCTGTCATCGACGATACCTCTGCCAGCGCCCGGGGAGGACGCCATGGTTAAACCTACTGCGAAAAGAGCCGGCCTGGCGGCCGGGCTCCGATTCCCTGATGTGGCCTGAAAAACTCAGAAACCAAGTGATTGCGCGTTATCTTTCGTGACTTCGAGGATTTTGTTAAAGCGGATGACCTTTTTCTCATTATCCACATCGGCTTTACCCAGCCCGTCAATGGTCAGATCGGAGGTCACTTCTTTGCCCTTCAGCAGTTGGTCGGCAACCGTCACCAGTGCGAACCCGGCGTCACGAGGATCCCACAGCAGCGCTTTTTTGATATCGCCGCGCATCAGATACGGTGCCGCCTGGCCTGGCATGGCAATCCCTACCACCGCCAGTTTGTCTTTTGCCCGTTTTTTCTGCACCGCCTGCCCGGCACCAATCGGCCCAAGCGAACCGAAACCAATCACCCCTTTCATTTGCGGGTAGGTTTTCATCAGATCGAGTGTAGTGGCGTAGGATTTGTCGATGCTTTCCGCCACCGGCAGACGCGAGGTGACTTCAAACATGTCCGGGTATTTCTCTTTTTGATATTTGATGGCGTAATCGGCCCACGCGTTGTGCAGCGGCACGGTCAGCGAACCTACGTAGATGGCATACCCGCCTTTACCGCCCATCTCTTTCGCCAGCTCATCGACGTTGGCTTGCGCATATTTTTCGCTGTCGATGGTTTCAATATCCCACTGGCCTATTTGCTGATCCGGCGATTCGTGCGTCAGTACAACAATGCCTTTATCACGGGCTTTTTTCAGTACCGGTTCCAGTACTTTGGCATCGTTCGGCACCACGATAATGGCGTTGACGTTTTTGGCGATCAGATCTTCAATCACTTTCACCTGTTGCGCCGGATCCGGTGTGGAGGGCCCGGTCTGGTAAGCATGGACGTCCAGTTTTTTTGCCGCGTCATTGACGCCGGTTTCCATACGATTGAACCAGGGAATGCCGGTGACTTTCGCCACCACGGCGATTTCGTACTTTTCCGCGGCAACAGACTGGCCAGACACCATGCATGCAGAAATGAGGGCTGCGCTGAGTAATGCGAGTTTGAATTTCATAGTTGTACCTTTCTTGAGGACAGAGGAAAGTCGCGGAAAGGAGGTTAGCAACGAATGGAAGAGGCAAAATAACGTCAATAGTCAAAATGTGACCAACGCCCCAAAATGTTTATTTTTGGTAAAATTATAGTTAATTTTAAGTTAAAAATGACAATCATTCTGCCTCAAAGCCCAAAAGGCACGTTAAATAACTATCAAAAAATAACAATTAATTATCATTTTCTTATCATTTATTGCCATCTGGCTATAATCGCTTGTCCAATATATCCTCCTGCAGTGCAGGTAAATTTCTCATTTTGAGAACTGAAACGAGAAAGGTATATGGGCAGGGAAGGCACCAGGGCAATCGACTACGCAACAGAATGCGGCAATCACACGATAATGGTCATTCGGGTGACATTGGTGAGGGGCTATGCTAAGAAACGGCTGTAGTGAAATCGATAACAAGGGGAAGTTGATGAAACGTAGCATGCTGGCGCTGACGGCGCTGTTGCTAAGCAGTGCGGCATTGGCCGACGAGTGTGATAACGCCTCCACGCAATCCGAGCTGAACAGCTGTACCGCCAGTCAGTATCAGGCCGCGGATAAAAAACTGAATCAGACTTATCAGGACGCCCTCAAGCGCGCGACCCCACCGCAGGCAGCGCTGCTAAAAAAAGCACAGCAGACCTGGGTTAGCCTGCGCGACAGTGATTGCGCGTTTGTCAGTTCCGGCGTAGATGGCGGCAGCGTGCAGCCCATGGTGCAAAACCAGTGTCTGGCGGATAAAACCTCTGAGCGTGAGGCCTGGCTTGCTTCGCTGTTGCAGTGTGAAGAAGGCGACGTAAGCTGCCCACTACCGCCCGCACATTAATTTAACGCACGCGGATCCCTTCAATAATCATCCGCTGCACATTGTCGACGGTGCGCTGAAAGAATGCCGGATCCTGTAATGTCGCACCGGTCACGGCTTCTACCTGAATGGCGAAATCCGCGTAATGCTGCGTGGCGGCCCAAATCATAAAGATCAGATGATGCGGATCGACAGCCGCGAGTTCGCCGTTGTCGATCCAGCCCGCAATAATCGCCGATTTCTCCTCTACCAGCGTTTTCAGACTGCCGGTCAGTTCTGCTTTCAACAGCGGTGCGCCCTGAAGCATCTCCTGACAAAACAACCGGGAAGCCTGCGGGTGATCCCGCGACACCTCCAGCTTAAGCCGGATGTACTCTTTGATCGCCACCAGTGGGGTAAAATCGCTGCGGAACGCTTTCAGCGGCGCCAGCCAGATATCCAGAATCTGGCGCAACACAGCAATATAGAGCGCCTCTTTTGAGGGGTAGTAATAGAGTAAATTGGTTTTCGACACCCCGGCCAGCTCCGCCACCTGCTCAAGACGCGCGCCGTGGAAACCCAGCCGGGAAAAGGCGTCCAGCGCGGCGGTTAAAATCGCCTGTCGCTTCTCACTGACTGCCCGGGTGCGCTTATCCGCACGCTTCACCGTACCCTGTGCCATATCTGTTCTCCTTTATGTTGGATGCAGCATAACAAATGGAACCCGTCGGCTCGACCCCGTGCACTCTGATTGCGCACAAACGCCTGCTTTTTGTGCACCGTTTTTGACCATTTAGTCCACTTTTTACCAACCCATTTCGCCAACTTTTAATTAACACATTAATAACAATGGCTTTTTCATGTTGGCATCCGCTTTGCAACTCATTGATAGCGAGGCTGAAAGGACAATGCAGGATGCAGCGCCACGCCAGACATTCACCTGACAATGCGAGGTATGTGATGAAAATTGGTGTTTTCGTTCCGATTGGCAACAATGGCTGGCTGATTTCGACCCATGCGCCACAGTACAAACCGACCTTTGAACTGAATAAAGCGATTGTGCAGAAAGCCGAACACTATCACTTCGATTTTGCGCTCTCGATGATCAAGCTGCGCGGCTTCGGCGGTAAAACCGAATTCTGGGATCACAACCTGGAGTCCTTCACCCTGATGGCCGGGCTGGCCGCGGTGACCTCCCGCATCCAGATTTACGCCACCGCCGCCACCCTGACGCTGCCGCCAGCGATTGTGGCGCGGATGGCATCGACGATCGATTCCATCGCTAACGGCCGTTTCGGCGTGAACCTGGTCACCGGCTGGCAGAAGCCGGAGTATGAGCAGATGGGGCTGTGGCCGGGGGATGAGTACTTCGCCCGTCGTTACGACTATCTGACGGAGTACGTACAGGTGCTGCGCGATCTCTGGGGCACCGGGAAGAGTGATTTCAAAGGTGAATTTTTCACCATGAATGACTGCCGCGTCAGCCCGCAGCCCACCAGCCCGATGAAGGTGATCTGCGCCGGACAGAGCGACGCCGGTATGGCGTTCTCAGCAAAATATGCAGACTACAACTTCTGCTTCGGCAAAGGGGTCAACACGCCAACGGCCTTTGCGCCCACCGCTAAACGGATGCAGGAGGCCGCCAATGAAACGGGACGCAACGTAGGCTCTTATGTGCTGTTTATGGTGATCGCCGATGAAACAGACGACGCCGCACGGGCAAAATGGGAACACTACAAAGCCGGGGCAGATGACGAAGCGCTGGCCTGGCTGACCGAGCAGAGCCAGAAAGACACCCGCTCCGGCGCGGATACCAACGTACGTCAGATGGCGGATCCCACCTCTGCCGTCAATATCAACATGGGGACGCTGGTCGGTTCGTATGCCACCGTTGCCCGTCTGCTGGATGACGTCGCCACCGTCCCTGGCACTGATGGCGTGCTGCTGACGTTTGATGATTTTCTGCAAGGCGTGGAAACCTTTGGCGAGCGCATTCAGCCATTGATGCAGTGCCGTCGCCATATTCCCGCCCCCACGCGTGAGGTGGCCTGATGATTACACTGAACGCCCGACCTGAATCCCTCACCTTCGCTCCTGAGCGCAGCGCGCTGATTGTGGTGGATATGCAAAACGCCTATACCAGTCCGGGGGGGTACCTCGATCTGGCGGGTTTCGATGTCTCTGCCACCCAACCGGTGGTCGACAATATTAATATTGCCGTCGCCGCCGCCCGCGCAGCAGGAATGTTAATTATCTGGTTTCAGAACGGCTGGGACAGCGACTACGTTGAAGCGGGCGGCCCTGGTTCGCCGAACTACCACAAGTCCAACGCATTAAAAACCATGCGTCAGCGCCCGGAGTTACAAGGAACATTGCTGGCGAAAGGTAGTTGGGACTATGCCCTTGTGGATGCATTGCAACCGCAGCCGGGCGATATCGTCCTGCCCAAACCGCGCTACAGTGGCTTTTTTAATACACCACTCGATAGCATTCTGCGCAGCCGCGGTATTCGTCATTTGGTGTTTACCGGCATCGCCACCAATGTCTGCGTCGAGTCGACGCTGCGCGATGGTTTCTTCCTCGAATATTTCGGCATTGTGCTGGAAGACGCCACCCATCAGGCCGGCCCGCCGTTCGCCCAACAGGCCGCGCTGTTCAACATTGAAACCTTCTTTGGCTGGGTCAGCGACGTGCAGACCTTCTGCACTGCCCTGTCGCCACAGAAACTCGTCAATATCGCTTAAGGAGAGACATTATGCCAAAACAGATCATTATTCCGCCGGGTACCACTACCCCGATTGCGCCCTTTGTCCCCGGCACGCTGGCCGACGGTGTCGTGTATGTCTCCGGCACGCTGCCCTTCGATAAGCAAAATAACGTGGTCTATGTCGGCGACCCAAAGGCGCAAACGCGCCACGTGCTGGAAACGATCAGGAGTGTGATCGAAACAGCGGGTGGCACGATGGAGGACGTGACGTTCAACAGTATCTTTATCACCGACTGGACAAACTACGCCGCGATTAATGAAGTCTATGCCGAGTTTTTCCCCGGCGATAAACCGGCCCGTTTCTGCATCCAGTGCGGTCTGGTGAAACCAGAGGCGTTGGTGGAAATCGCCACCGTCGCGCATATCAGTAAGTGAGGCATGCATGAAGCTGACCCTGAGTGCGGCGCCCTTTGCCGACGCGCCGGTCGTAGTACTGAGCGCCGGCCTTGGCGGGGCGGGCAGCTACTGGCTGGCGCAACTTGCCGCCCTTGAGGCGCATTACCAGGTGGTGCGTTACGATCAACGCGGCACCGGTAACAACCCGGACACGCTACCGGAAGGTTACCGTATGCAGGATATGGCTGCGGAACTGCATCAGGCGTTAGGCGAAGCCGGTATTCACCGTTATTGCGTGGCAGGCCACGCCTTGGGTGCGCTTATCGGCCTGCAACTGGCCCTCGATCACCCGGACGCCGTCAGTGGGTTGGTGCTGGTGAATGGCTGGCTAACGCTTAACGATCACACCCGGCGCTGTTTTCAGGTGCGCGAACGCCTGTTGCAGGCGGGGGGTGCAGAAGCCTGGGTCCAGGCGCAGCCACTGTTTCTTTACCCGGCTGACTGGATGGCGGCACACGCCCCGCGAATGGAAGCCGAAGACGCACTGGCGGTGGCGCATTTTCAGGGGGAAACCAATCTGCTGCGCCGACTCAACGCCCTGAAAGCAGCAGACTTCAGCGCCCACGCCATGGCGATCCAGTGCCCGACACTGATCATTTGCTCGCGGGATGACCTGCTGGTGCCCTGGACCTGCTCCCGCGACATGCAGCAGGCCATCCCCGATAGCCAGTTGAGGGTGATGGAGCGTGGTGCGCATGCCTGCAATATCAGTGAAAGCACCACCTTCAATACCTTATTACTCAGTGGGCTGGCATCGATGCTGCCCACCCCGACACCGTTTTTAAAGGAGAATGTATGAGTGAGGCCGTCACCCCAGCCGCGCTGGACACATTGTTTACTCAGGCTCGTACTCACAATGGCTGGCGGGATCGCCCGGTGAGCGACGAGACGCTGCATGAAATTTATGATCTGCTGAAAATGGGACCGACCTCCGCCAACTGCAGCCCGGCGCGCTTTGTGTTTATCCGCACCCCGGAAGGCAAAGAGAAACTGCGCCCGGCGCTCTCCAGCGGGAATCTCGAAAAAACCCTTAGCGCCCCCGTTACCGCCATCGTTGCCTGGGACAGCGAATTTTATGAACAGCTTCCTATGCTCTTTCCCCATGGTGATGCGCGCAGCTGGTTTACATCCAGCGCAAGTCTGGCGGAAGAGACTGCCTTTCGTAATAGCTCGATGCAGGCGGCATACCTGATTTTCGCCTGTCGGGCGCTGGGTCTGGACACCGGGCCGATGTCGGGGTTCGATCGCGGAAAAGTCGATGCCGCTTTCTTTGCCGGTACGCCACTGCGCAGCAATTTACTGGTCAATATCGGCTATGGCGATGCCAGCAAGCTGTTTCCCCGCCTGCCGCGGCTGCCCTTCGCTGACGCCTGTCAGCTTGTCTGAGGTGTGACTATGAGCATCGATACCCAATCATTTCGCGACGCCATGGCCTGTGTTGGCGCCGCCGTGAATATCATTACAACCGATGGGCCTGCCGGGCGCGCCGGCTTTACCGCCAGCGCCGTATGCAGTGTGACCGATTCACCGCCAACGCTACTGGTGTGTCTGAATCGCAATGCCTCCGTATGGCCCGTGTTTCGCGAGAACCAGACATTGTGTGTTAACACATTGGCGGCGGGACAGGAGGCATTATCGAATCTGTTTGGCGGGAAAACCGCAATGCCGGAGCGCTTCGCCGCGGCTGAATGGCAGCCAGGCGAAACGGGCTGCCCGCGATTGTTGGGCGCGCTGGCGTCTTTCGATTGCCTTATTAGCCAGGTCACCAGCGTGGGTACGCACGATATCCTGTTTTGCCAGATAGTGGACATTGCGCGCCAACCGGTACCGGAAGGACTGGTATGGTTTGACCGGCGCTACCATGCGCTGGTACGCCCGGCCTGTCTGGATCAGGGCTCCTGATTCAGACGTTTTTCAGGCGCTGGCAACGGCGCTTTTTTCTTTTTCAGCTTCAGTTCGCTCACCAGCACGCCCAGCACAATCAACGCACCACCCAATAACGCCAGTAACGGTAAACGCTCCCCCGCGAGGCGACCAAACACCCCCGCCCATACTGGCTCGCCGGTATAAATCACCGTGGCCCGGGTGGGAGAAACGCTACGCTGGGCCCAGTTCATGACCACCTGGATAATGGCGCTGAAAATCCCTAAGCCTAACGCCACCAGCACCAGGCCTGGTGAGAGCGGCGGCACGGACTCCCCTGACGGGAACATCGCGCAAAATGAAACAACAGACGCAGTCAGCAGTTGCACCACCGTTACCCGGCGAACATCGACTTTTCCGGCCCATGCGCTGATGAGAATGATTTCGGCGGCTATTGCCAACGCGCTGGCAAGCGTGATGAGTTCCCCTTTCCCGAGTGACAGCAGATTGCCTTCCGGCCCGGCCAACAGCAGCAAACCGGTAAACGCCAGCACGATGCCCATGCAGGACATCAGCCCTGGCATACGCCCGAGACAGAGCCATTGCAGCAAGGGCACCAGCGGTACATACATGGCGGTAATAAACGCAGATTTACTGCTGGGGATGGATTGCAGTCCCCAGGTTTGCAGACTGTAGCCCAGAGCAATGGAGACGCCAATCATCACGCCCGCTTTCACCTCCCGCCAGGTGATGTTACGCAATATCGTCAGCGACAAAAGCGCAACCGCCAGCGCCGCAGTGGCAAAGCGCAGCCCCACAAAGAAGAACGGGCCGCTCATGGTTACCGCATACTGCACCGCGAGAAATGTGCCGCCCCAGAACATGGTGATCAGGATCAACAGTGCTTCCTGAGGCTTAATGGAAAAAGCGTAACGGGAAGAAGACATATAGCGACCCATAAAAGGAGAAACGTCGTAGTGTGCGGTGGGTCGGGGGACGACGCAAGGATAAAAAAACCGCCGGGTCTCCCCGGCGGCGGGCATGGTCGACAACGGGTCAGCGTTGCCTGCCATCATCGTTAGCTGCTACTGCGGCTACCGTGACTGTTTTTGCCCCCTTTTTTTCCTGCTTCTGAGGCGCGCTGAGGGTCATTTTTAAAATTGCCCCCGCTTTGCTGACCACCTTTACGACCTGCTGCTGATGCTCTTTCACGGTCTTCAGCGAAATTACCTGAACCACCACGATGGTTTGCCATGTCTCACCTCCAGATAAGTGAAATATCAGACATCATACTGCATTCAGTAAAAGAGGATTCTTTCACCTCACGACGTTAAGGCAGAGCCTTTATCTGCGCCGCGTGCAACTAAGCTTAGTGGAATACGGCGATCCAGCCAGCATTCGGTAATATCCTGCAACAGGTTCCCTGCCGATTGGCTGATATTACCCAAGCGAAACCGATAAGCCCCTCTTAAGTCTTTAAAAAAAGACACCTGCGAAAATGTGTCCAATTGCAACAGGCAATGCTTTTTAACTAATTTGTTATTTATCAAAGAAATGGTGCTCTTACTTGCACTCTGCCTGTCACAGCATACGCTTAAAAGAACGCAGCGATATGCTGCCTGCTAACGTCAAACCGAGGAGTGACAGAAATGGCTAAAGTGTTGGTACTTTACTACTCCATGTATGGACACATTGAAACGATGGCGCATGCAATAGCTGAAGGGGCGCAAAAAGTGGATGGCGCAGAGGTCGTCATCAAGCGCGTGCCGGAAACCATGTCGGCGGAAGTCTTTCTGAAGGCCGGGGGGAAAACGCAAAACGCCCCGGTCGCGACACCACAGGAACTGGCGGATTATGACGCCATTATTTTTGGTACGCCCACCCGCTTTGGCAATATGTCGGGGCAGATGCGAACATTCCTGGATCAGACCGGCGGTCTGTGGGCCTCTGGCGCGTTATATGGCAAGCTGGCGAGCGTCTTTAGCTCCACCGGCACCGGAGGCGGACAGGAACATACAATCTCCTCAACATGGACTACCCTTGCACATCATGGGATGGTGATTGTTCCCATCGGCTACGCCGCACAGGAACTGTTCGATGTTTCACAGGTTCGCGGCGGTACGCCTTACGGCGCGACAACCATTGCCGGTGGCGACGGGTCGCGTCAGCCAAGTGCCGAAGAGCTGGCGATTGCCCGTTATCAGGGTGAGTATGTTGCTGGTCTGGCAGTAAAACTGAACGGCTAACCTTCTACAGGAGGACACAGATGCCAACTCAAGAAGCGAAAGCTCATCGCGTAGGTGAATGGGCCAGTTTACGTAACACGTCGCCAGAAATCGCCGAAGCGATTTTTGAGATCGCCGGGTACGATGAAGTGCTGGCGGAAAAAATTTGGGAGGAAGGCAGCGATGAAGTCTTGCTGCGCGCCTTCGAAAAGACAGATAAAGACGCGCTCTTCTGGGGAGAACAAACGATAGAGCGTCAGAACGTCTAGCTGTTGGCTCCCCCGCGCTATCACGGGGGAGCGTTTTCCTTACTTCGCTGCTTCACGCATCAGCGTATTGAATTTATCGATGGGGCAGAAACCATTGGCATCGACCGGACAACCTTTTAATGCCAGCGTCACGCGCTGTGGTGGAGCCTTGAGCGTCAGCGCTTGCGTATTCCGTAACTGTTCACTGCTCTGATAGACGTATTCAATTTTCATCAGATCGCGATTCGCAGTGGTGTCATGCCAGCGCTGGAAGACGATTTTGCCGCCAATCGGCGTGCGCTCATACTGATCATGAAGCTGATAAGGTTTGAACTCAAGCGCTGTCAGCAATGATGCAATGTTAGAATCATGTCCCACCAGCACCGTGACTTTCGGTGCGTTGCCCGCCTCTTCCACCAAAGCGTTGTCGAGGTATTTCACCAGCGGCTTCGCCACATTGCGCGCCACTTGCTGCGAGGTAAACAGCGTGTCCTGATAGCTGTTTTTCAGCTTCGACAATACCCGCCACTGTTGTTCTGTTTTGATTTCACCCCACGCCACCTGATCCAGAGGGAAACCTTCGTAGTATTGCAAGGTAAAGGCATCAACCAATGAATTCCCCACTTTCAGCGGCCCGGATACCCCCGGTTCCTGCTGGTATTTGGCGCTGAATGTATCTTTCCCGTCCGCGAGTGAACATTGCTGCTTCTCTTTACAGGCGGGAGACTCACGGTAGCGGGTGATTTTCTCCAACAACGCATAGCTTTCCCCCAGCGCATACTGCTTACGCTGCGCCTCCATTGCACTTACCGCTTGCTGGCTAAAAGCATCAGACTCATCTGTAATAACCGGGTTGAACAGGGGATCCATGGTGCCCATCTTATCCTGATGATGAACCGGCACATCGCAGCCCGGAAAAGCACCGCTGATAAAGAACTGAGCGGTCGCGACCGTACGTTGCAGGCTGTTCGCCCGCACATAAACACTGTTCGACGCCGGACACTCGTCGGAACTCACCAGCTTTTGCTCCGCCAGCCATTCGCGCATGTAATGCCCCATATAGACTTCCAGTACCCCACCTTTGGTGGTGAGCTGACCGCCAGGGACATCCCATTCAGGCCAGGCGTTTGGTGTGGATTGCTCCAGCACGCTGCCATTGTTTGCCAGCGGCGCACGCAGATTGTGTCGGCTCATGATCAACACTTGCTGTAACTGGTAGCTCTGCGGCGTGGTTTGCGCTATCACGCCAGGTGTTGCCATAGCAGCGGCGATCGCCGTGAGCCAGAGTACGGTTTTCATCCTGTTTTCCTCTTTTCTCAGCCTGAAAATAAAAGTGTGACACATTTATGACGACAAACCGGGACGCATTTCACGGAGTGTGTTCTGGCGCAAAAAGCGATGTTTTCCTGCCGTGGGTAGTTTTATAATTAAACCACTAACCGGAGGAACACCATGAAACGCACCCGCCTTGAAGAGACCTTCTGCCCTGTCGCCCGCTCGCTGGATATTATTGGCGACTGGTGGTCGCTGTTGATTGTACGCGACGCGCTAAGTGGCATTAAACGCTTCGGCGAGTTTCAAAAAAGCCTTGGCATCGCCAAAAATATGCTGACCGCACGACTTAAACTGCTGGTGGATGAAGAGATCCTGCGTATGCAACCGGCCTCTGATGGCAGTGCATGGCAGGAGTACGTGCTGACGGATAAAGGCCGTTCCCTGCAAACCGTGCTGGTGGCGCTCTCACAATGGGGGAACGAATGGCTGTTTGCGCAGGGCGAACCTGCCAGCGTGCTGGTGGATAATCAGTCACGCCGACCGTTACAGAAACTGGCGCTACGTGCAGAAGATGGGCGTGAACTGCAACCTGAAGAGGTGACATTGCGTATTGCCCGCCCGCAGTAATTCAACACGTTACTCTTTTCTTTCCCAATAGCGCATTTTTTGCCCTCTATTTGGTTGCATAATAAAACCAAATGCCGCATGCTGAATATAGTTTCATTATAAAACCACTTTGTGAGAGGAAACGAACATGACCACTACCGCACTTATCACTGGCGCATCTTCTGGCATTGGCGCTGTTTATGCAGACCGTCTTGCTGCCCGAGGCTACAACCTGCTGCTGGTCGCTCGCCGCGAAGACCGACTGAACTCACTGGCCGCGGATCTACAAAAACGTTACGGTATCGAAGCCCGGACCATGGTAGCCGACCTTAGCCAGCCTGAGGGTATTCAGCGCGTTGAAACGGTACTCCAGGAAGATGCGTCAATTGCGGTGCTGGTTAACAATGCCGGAGCAGCAGCGCTCTCACCATTCCTCAGCAGCACGGCACAACAACATGAAGCCATCAATACACTGAATACGACCGCACTGATGCGCCTGACGCTGGCGGTGTTGCCCCGCTTTGTTGAGAACAATCGTGGGACCCTAATCAATATTGCGTCAGTAGTAGCATTCCATGCCCGTGCAGGCAGCGCCGTGTACAGTGCAACCAAAGCCTGGGTGCTGAATTTCACCCGCGGTTTACAGGAAGAGTTCGCCGACAGCAACATTCGCATTCAGGCAGTACTGCCTGCGGCAACAGCCACAGAAATTTGGGGCCATTCCGGTATTACGCTGGATGCTTTGCCGGAAGGTTCGGTGATGACCACGGAAGATTTAGTGGATGCCGCACTGGCGGGGCTGGATCTTGGTGAACCCGTGACCATACCGCCTGTAGAAAATGTGCAGTTATGGGAGGAGTGGGAAGCGGCTCGACTGGCGCTATTCAGCGCTGCACGCAATGGTAAACCAGCGTCCCGCTACACCCACCGTTAACGTTTTAACGCGCCGCCGTGACTGCGCATCCACTCCGCCAGCGGATCCAGTGCGCTTCGCAAGGTTGATCCCAGCGGCGTAATGCAATATTCCACGCGCGGCGGCACTTCCGCATAGACCTGACGCGACACCAGCCCGCGCTGTTCAAACAAACGTAGCTGGCGCGTCAGCTCTTTTTGCGTAATCGGGGACACTGCCCGTTGCAGATCGCTAAAACGCACCGGCGTGTTCAGGACAATCAAGCGATAAAGGATCGGGATCGCCCATTTTCCCGAAATCAGGCTGACAAAATCCGTCATCGGACAGGGTTCTGTCGCATTATTTTTTTCCGGCCCCCCTACCGCTGGTTCCGCCATAGCGCACCTCCCGCCTCTTTAGTATCCATTTGGTACCTTGTATTCAAAAGATACTAACGACTTTATAGTGCCTTCTCAAGTCAAAGATGAGGAGGAAAAAATGGGCCGTTTAGCAGGTAAATATGCGTTGATCACGGGTGGAACCACCGGCATTGGACTGGCCACGGCGCAGACATTTATTGCCGAGGGGGCGCAAGTTGCGATCACCGGGCGCAACCCAACTACGTTGGCGCAGGCACAGGCGATGTTAGGGCCAGACGCGTGGGTGATTGCCTCCGATGCCGGGCGAACCGATGAGCAGCGCCAGCTTGCCACAGCGCTCGCCACACGCTGGCCTCGAGTGGACGTGGTGTATATTAATGCCGGGGATGTCTCCCACGGTTTGCTTGAGGAGTGGCGTGAAGAAAACTGGGATCAATTGATGGATACCAATCTGAAAGGCCCTTATTTTCTGATCCAGGCACTATTGCCGTTGCTGCATAATCCGTCATCGGTGATTCTGTGCGGCTCTGTCAGCGCACGCATCGGGCTGCCAGCCAGCAGCGTGTACGCGGCGAGCAAAGCCGCATTACTTTCACTTGCCAGAACGCTCTCAGGGGAACTGTTATCACGTGGTGTGCGCGTTAACGGGCTGAGCCCGGGCCCGGTGGAAACGCCGGCGATGAATAAACTTGGGTTAAGCGGCCCAGCGCAACAGGCGCTGCAAAGCGATATTAACGCGTTGGTGCCGCTCGGCAGACTGGGCACACCAACAGAGCTGGCGCAAGCCGCGCTTTTCCTGGCATCCGATGAGTCCAGTTATGTGGTCGGGACCGAGTTGTTAGTGGATGGCGGCACAGGCAGTCTGTAGTTGCAAAAGGAGCCGCCACGCGCGGCTCGTTGAAAAAACGGAGACAATACTTAGGGTGCAGCTTTCCACAACTCAACACAATTCCGTCCCCTTTTTTTGGCAATGTACAGGGCTTCGTCCGCAGCCTGGATCAACCGCTCATAGTCAGGATGTCCGCTGAACATCGCCGCGCCAATAGATAACGAAAGTGCAATATTCTCGCCAGTGGGCGACTTGATATTTGTTTTCTCCACGCGTGTGCGGATACGTTCAGCAATACGCAGAGTGTCAACTTCGGATGCTTCAGTTAATACAATGACAAACTCATCGCCGCCATAGCGGAAAACATAATCACAACTCCGAACGTTATCATAAAAGGCATTTGATACTTTGCGCAGGATTTCATCACCCACAATATGCCCCCATGTGTCATTAATCTGTTTGAATTTATCCACATCAATAATTAGCACCGACAACGGTGAGCCAGCGCGATTGGCTTGCGAAATCTCCCGTTTGAAAATAGTGGGCAAAAATCGACGGTTCAGTAACTTCGTTAAGACATCCATACCGACTTCATGACGAGACACTTCATCAAATAACTCCCGCAACAATGAATTAATTTGCGCAAGCGTATTCCTTATTTGCATCAAAAACTTAATTCGCATAGGTTTGTTGCGAAGCGCTTTTGGTGTCATACCAATATTACGAAACAGTTCATCAAGATCCTGTAATAGCCTTGAAATATGCCCAACTTCGGCGATACCGCTAAAATAATGGCGTCCCTTGTGATTAAACCAAAGTCCAAAATCCGACTGGCTTAGTGGCAGGCTATTACCTAAGTCAGAATCCAACAACACTTTGTAAATCATATCCATTTCCCACGCCAGCAACGCCGCGATCTGACGCTCCTTCTCCTCTTCAGCATTCTCCAGCAGAGAGAATATGCGGTAGTTTTCATCCTCTTTTGCGGAACTACTTTCAGTAAATGAAAACGCCCGTGACATAATCTCCATCGCCAGATCAATACTGTTGATAGAATAATGATAGAGTTCCAGCTTTTCTTGTGCGCTGCATGACGAGGCAATAATAAACGGATAGAGCAGTTTTTTGAGTACGCGAAATCCCATCTCAACAAGTTCAACCGGAATACCAATGCGCGCATGGATCTCGGCAACATGTTGTTGAACCTGTATCTGACGATCGATATCCTCTACCTGGCACGACAAAACCTCAACGATCCACAATTCGAGGGCATGCTTGAGTTGTTTTTCTACCTGCTCGTTTGACAGAAACTCCTCGGCGTGCGCGTCGGCAAGGACGATGCGATAGAAGGCAATACTCAGTTCGTGCGCATGAGCTTTGGCCAGTTCTGCAGCCATGCGGCGTATATGGAAGTCTGTCTGACCGAGTAAATCCTCCCACTCACCTTTCATTGTTTTAATATAAGTCTCCATCATTCAAACCTCTACAGTAAAAATACCTCTGGTTTGGGCTAGCGTCTGAACATGGGCTGTCGATAGCAGTCAGCATGTAAAACGATGCCAGCGATAGCGAACGTTTTCCGTGGCTCACTGGCAGGTCAAATAAAAATCTATCAATAAGAGGCTACGCAGGTTTAAAAGTCAAAAAGTAAACATAACACAGAATTAAAAACCAAATCTTGAGTGAGCATCTCTATGCATGAATGAAGTATAGACCTTATAAAATAGACGTAGCAGAAACAGCACAAACGAAAGTCATTAACAGACCTGTTATTCGTTTTGGGGTTTACACATATGTTATCGCTGCGCTTTTGCGTGTGTTAGTCACTTACCTTAAATGTTAAGCCGGTATGCATATAAGGTGTTTAAGATCGGTGATGGCGAAAAGATAAAGTGTTTCATTGACTGATGATCAACACAAAACATGTCAATTAACGTGTGGTAGAAATAACCATTGTTTTTGTAGCATTTGCATGTTTTGCCTACGCATTTAAGATAATTTAATTTCAGAGTTGCCCGTCGAACACCTTACAATTACATACTCCATTACATAAAATCACACAGCCAGGGAAGACATGAATATTTATATAATGAGCAGTAACATTTATTTGCGGTATGGAGTTGTTGCATTGGCAAAATTAAAAGGGTGGAAAACAATTGCATATGATCTGAACAATTTTCACGTAGAAGAATTAACCTGTGATGATATGGTAATTCTCCATGTCGATGTCAAAAATAGTTATTACGCGAGAGCGATATCATCAATAAATCAAAAAAGCAAATTGTTAGTATTATTGGAAGGCACGAGGGATATAGTGATCGGCGATGCCGATAATGTTATAAAATCAAGAGAATCATTATCCAGCATCATTGAAGCCATTAATTTCACAATCAAAAAAGAGAAAAAATACAGAACAACCAGTAGCATGCTTAGTGACATCGAAAACATCATTCTGAATGAGTCACTAAAAGGAAGCAGCATTAACTTAATTGCTAATGCCTTAAACTTGTCACCCAAAAAAGTGTACGCTTATCGCACCAGAGCATGTAAAAAACTTGGCGGAAAGAAAATTAATGATCTTCTTCTTATCCGGGAAAAACTCCTTGAAGATTCCTGCACCCGACTTCCGTCGCGCTCCAAAGCTGAACAACTGGGTTGTAATTTATAACTCACCGTCTGCAATCATTCTGCCTCCGCCTGTTACACATTACAGTACAAACGGAGGCATTAACCTGACTGATACGAGACTGTTCACTAATCCAGGCGGGAAAGCACATTGCGCCTTGCCATTTGATGACTATCATACCTCCTACAAGGAATAACAAAAACGAGGCGAAGCTACAAAACATATCAGTTAAATAATTTTTATTAAGTATTTTGAATTAGAGATAAAGCCAGTTCTTTTCAATAAACCATACCGCTTTACGTTTTCAATCACATCCTGCTTAATAAATAAAACACATTGTCCAATGTCATGCGTTTCATTTTTCACGTAACTCTCCCTCTGACCACCCACTCCGCAGATATCTGCCACAAATTTGTTGGCAATACGATGGACAGTTCTTATTTTGCTCTCTTCCCTATTCTTTTCGCCATGTAGGCACAAGCACTTCCCAATCTAAAATTATCAATATTTTCCTTATAATTTTCTATTTTCACTGAAATATTTGATTGCAAACCGGGTAAAAACCACCTCTATAGCTCTTAAAAAAACACATCATCTATCCTGTCACACAACATAAATGTTAGATAAAAGTTAAAAAAAGGCATAACCAGTTGATTGTTCCGGACTTTCCAATTAACACACGTGTAATGTAACTTATTTTTTTTCGTCATTATATTTTTTTACTAACCGGAAAGGACGACCACTGCTAGTCTTAAGCATGCAAATGAATGGTCCGAAAAAGGATTAATGTCTTATTTGTCGATAGACATTTTCGCAGTATGAATATGTAAATACCAATGCTAATTCTGAACTATCATGGGCTCAGGAGTTAATACTTAATCACCGTATCTATATACATACGATCTTAACAGGCTGGAACAATTGAATGCTCAACCTTGCAAAACACCCATGGTTGTCCACATGGGATTTCGCCAATATAAATTGGCCTTCAACATGGTGGTTAATTAATATGAAAAAGACTGCATTTATTTTTGCACTGATGGCGACATTTACAACCGGAAGTGTTCAGGCCGGAGTTACGGCTCAGGCCGTTGCGACCTGGTCCGCAACAGCAAAAAAAGATACATCAAGCAAACTGATCGTAACACCTCTAGGCAGCTTATCCTTCCAATATGCTCAAGGCATCGGTGGTTTTGGTTCACAGAAAGGTTTATTTGACGTCGCGTTGGAAGGTGAGCCTCAAACAACAGCATTTAAACTCACCTCGAGACTACTTGCAAATACGCTAACACAACTCAACGGTTCAGGCTCCACACTCGATGTCGGCGTAAGTTATTTGGGAACAACTTTATCTAAAAGTAGCGATACTGTGATGATTGATACAGCTAGCGGTATCCTTGGCGGGAATTTAAGTCCTCTGGGTAACGGTTACAATACCCCAGGCCGCACAGCAGCGCAGGATAGCTTCACATTCTCAATTATTAACGGCACAGTAGATGGTTCCACACAAGCCTCTGATTTCAGCCAACTTCCTGAGGGGATCTGGAGTGGTGACGTCAGTGTTCAATTCGATACAACCTGGACCAGCTGATTTTTTTATCTAAAGCAGGAGCGGTGAACCGCCCTGCTTATTTAATGGTATGCCAATGGAAAAGACTATTTTGTTAGTATGGAGTCTTCTAATCAGTACGTTTCCCGTATCAGCGCTTGATGTTGGTGATATCTCATCATTCATGCATAGTAACGATTCGATGATAAGTAAAGAGATTAAAAACACTACCACTTCAGGGCGATTCATTAATATTCATGTAGATAGAATAACCTCACCGCTTGATAATGGGGAAACTATTCCAATGGATAGCAAAAATGAACTTTTATTTACTCCCGGCAGTTTATTATTACCTGCAAAGAGCAATGAAATCATCCGTTTTTATTACAATGGCCCCGAAGATAACCGAGAAAGGTATTACCGAATAACATGGCTTGATCAAGCACTAAGTGAGGGACAAAGAAATAACTCATCACGGAATGCTATCGCAACAGTATCTGCCCGTATCAGTACAATTTTGGTCGTAGCGCCACGTAAAGTGAAATATGACTATCAGTACACACCGGGTAAGATATTAAATACAGGTAACGCCACACTCCGACTCATTGCATATGGCCCATGCCTAACACAACGAAGCCGCGAATGTAAGGAAAACTACTTCCTGATGCCCGGAAAATCACGAGTATTCACACATGTTGATGTATCAAATCCCAACGGACACATTGCTTTTTGGCAAGCCGAGCACTTTATCCCCATAAAATAATTATTTTATCGTGGAGTCATCATATTTGTGTATGCTTTATAATCATCTCCAAAAAATTCTAAATACTTTAGGTATTGTGCTCTTTACTGTTTCAAACAGCACTTTTGCCGTCACATCTCATATCAGTCAAATTGGCGGCGTTATCATACCAAAAGCATTTGATAGCGCATTGCGTGATGGAATGACTATACCACTTTTCCTGCACCTGGATGGCGTGCAGAATAACCAGGACGATCAACGTATCGGGACTGTTTCTATATTACTTATCAATAATGCGATCCATGTGCATCACGTCACCCTTGAAGAGCGTGATAATAATGCATCGATAAATGAAAAAACACGTCACGAGCTATCCACACTTAAACAAACGGCATTTGACCAGAACTTTGTTATCCGGCTGAGTCAGAATGCAAGATTATACTTGAATTTCCAGCGACTCACACTACAACTTATTGTCCGTCAGCAAGCATTACAAACCCACTTACTTTCTCGCAGCGATGACATTGGTAAATCCAGCGGGGAAAACATCAGCCATACAATAAGCTATAATCTTGGCATTTATAATAACCAAATGAGAGATGGAAAGAATAATACGTCCAGTTATCTTTCGATGAATAACGTCACTGCTTTACGTGAACACCATATTGCAATTGATGGAACACTTTACGGCATCGGGACAAACAGGCAACAAAAAGAAATATACAAGGCTATGTATGAACGTGACTTTGCGGGTTATCGTTTTGCGGGTGGAATGTTAGACACATGGAATATGCAATCGCTGGGTCCAATAACTGCAATCACTTCGGGGAAAATTTATGGTATTTCATGGGGAAACAATGCGAACTCAACAGTCTTCGATTCATCATATTCCACCCTGCCTGTCATCGTGTTTCTTCCTTCAGCTGGAGAAGTTCATTTATCCCGGGATGGGAAATTACTCAGTGTACAAAACTTCGGCATGGGTAGTCATGAAGTAGATACCCGGGGATTGCCATACGGTATTTATGACATCAGTACCGAAGTAATTGTTAATGGTCAAACGGTCAGTAAAACCATCCAGCGCATAAACAAATTTTTCGCACACACCCGGGGGGCCGGTATGCCTGTTGGGTGGCAAATTTGGGGTGGGAATATGCAGATGAATGCCTGGAGTACGGAAAATGGGGAGAAACTGCGGGCAAAAAAAACGGTTCTTATGGGGTTGTCCGCAGCAGGTGGAGTTGAAAGCTTTAGTTGGATGGCCACGGGATATAACTATAACGCACTTACTATTGGCGAGGCACAACTCTCCTGGCCCATTGCCAGTTATATGACATTAAGTATGCAAAACATGTTGTCCACCGATCGCTCCTGGAGCAGCACCAGTAGCCTGAGTGCCACACTCCCGGGGGGATTTAGTTCCGTCTGGTTCAGTCAGGATAAAGCCATTATTGGCAATAGGTTACGCCGCAATGGATCAGATAATCGGGCAATCGGTGCATCATTGAATCTGAATGCCATATGGCCCCTCCTGGGCACAATAAGCGGTAGCTATAACGACGACCGCCGCTATCGAAGTCATTACTTCACTTCTGATTATACTCAGTCGCTCTATAACGGTAAGTATGGCTCTTTAGGGATGCGCGCAGGAATACAACGGTACGAAAGCGGGTACAACGGTAATCGTATCCGTACGGAGAAATATATCGGACTTGATTTTACCCTGCCGTTGGGTGGCTGGCTTAGAACGGGTTTAACACACCAAAATGGCAGTACCATCGCTAATCTGTCCGCACAAAAATACTTTCAGGGCAGCGTTATTCGTACTGTTGGGGCGAATCTTTCTCGCGTTATATCGGGGACAAGTGAAGATAACGATACATTCAGTGGTGGAGCATGGACAAAATATGAAACCCGTTATTCATCGGGAACATTAAATATCAATAGTGGGATGGATGGATATATCAATACCAACCTGACAGCCAGTGGAAGTATCGGCTGGGTCGGAAAACATATTGCTGCAAGCGGTAATAGCGAAGGTAATGCGGGTGTAATTTTCAACACTGACGTTAATGATGAAGGAAAACTTACAGCAAGGATTAATGGCCGTACTTTTCAGTTAAGCGGTAAACAAAACTATATCCCTCTTGAGCCTTACAATCGCTACGACGTCGAAATCAATAATAGTAAAGACTCGCTAGATAGTTACGATATTGTGAGTGACAGAAAAACCGCGCTCACGCTTTATCCCGGTAATCTTGTATTGATTCGCCCATCAGTCAGGCAAATGGTTACTGTTTTCGGCCGCATGCGTGCGGAAGATGGAACATTGCTTACTCATGTTCAAATCAATAATCACATTGGTAAAACAACAACCGACAGTAATGGTGAATTTATTATTGATATTGATAAAAATTATCCAGACATAGATTTTATTTACAGAAAAAATAAAAGTTGTGAAGCATCTCTGGATATCCAACACGCGCGTGGCGCAATTTGGGTTGGTGATATCGTCTGTCAGGGTTTAAAAACGTATACCGCGACCCTTTCTGCAGGGATTCTCCATGAAGATTAGCGGGATTTATCTTATTTTTTTATGCCTTAGTTGCTTGCTGGCAACCCCATGCTATCCGGCTGTGACCAAAACAGTATGGGGAGACGCGCCAACACGTGAGTATGTATTTATCGAAAATGACACAGACGACAATTTTTTTGTGACTCCTGGGGGGGTATTGGATCCTCGCATGACCGGTTCGAATCGTTGGACTGGCTTAAAGTATTCAGGTTCGGGGACGAAATACCAGGAGAGTCTTGGATATATCGATAATGGCTATAACACACTGCTGCTAGGGAACTGGAGATTTGATATGTGGTTAGACAATAGCCCCGTCTCACAGCCACTCCGAGGGTTACGTTGTATTAACTGGTATTCAGGTTGCGATATGAATACGAGTATGATTCCGCCTCAAGCCACCGATGCTAAAGGATTTTATGGTGTTATCGTACCGACTGGCGATGCAAAATGGATGCATGGAATGATGTCCGATCAGTTTTACCAATATCTCAATGCCACTCCGGTTGGTAGTAATTTTACCATGACAATAAATACCTGCCAGACCCGGGAGAATTATAACGCGATTGCTGGTCAACGCTGCCGATATATGGGGTCCGGCTATTGGTACGTGCGAAAAGTATCCTATACCAAAGCAGCGCATTTGAAGTTATACAATACAAACGCGTTATCAGAGGTTTTTATAGACAGTGATGGTCGTCCAACATTAGGAGAAGGCAACTCCGGATGTAATATTCAGGTCCTTGGGGGAAATACAGGGGTAACATGCAAAATGATGAGTTACACCCTAAATCACAATGGTCTTAATAATAGTTCAATTCGTATTTTCCCGGCCATCAACCATCCTACGCTGGCAGCAACAATCAAATCCGGAGACATGCAATTTAGTATTGATGGAAGATCCTGGAAAAATGTTAGTGGTATAACCAATTATTATTCATTTAATGACATGAAAGGTAGAGATTCTCTCTATATTTTTTTATCGGGTAATTTTTTCAAAACGATGGTTAATCTGGGAATAAGCGATACTAACACACATGACTTATTCAATTTTCGGGTTCAGAACATCACGGCCCCAGAGTCAGGTTGGTATGAATTTTCGCCTTCTGCGCAAATGGTTATTAAACCTCGCGACTTCAGCGTTAGCATTATATCTAAAGATTATATGATTAATCCCCATCGTACCGGAGCGGTAGGAAGAGCTAAACCTGCCCTTGATTTTGATTATATTGTTACAACCAACGGTAAAACAGCAGCGGATGAAGTCATGGTACAAATAACCGGCCCAACGCAAAATATTAATGGCCGTCCGTGGTGCATTTTTAGTTCCGATGATGGCCTTATGCATGTGCCTTTCCCTGCTTCACTGATCTTTACAACAAAAGGAGGGGTCGATAAAACTTATGATGTAGGTTGTGACGGTCAATGGCGAGATATAACTGATGCTCTGTGGATTACAACTCCCTGGACAGACACAACTGGGGTGTCAGGTGTTATGAATAAATCAAATGTAAAGTTTTCCATAGCCATGGATTCCCCAGAATCGTTAAACACGGTAAACCAAACGGGGTGGTATGGTGATGTCAGTGCATCCGGTGAAATTCGAATAAAGGCAACGTGGAAAAATGTTCCTTAAAACCAGACAACTTATAGGTATTGCGGTCGCACTCTCAATAAGCACCTATTCCCAGGCTATTTATGTCGGTAGTCTGACCTTTTCAATGCCCCCCGCAAGCAGGATGGTGACTAAGTATGTTATAAATAATAATAAAGCGACGCGTCTTTATCGTGTAGCTGCTGTACCCATAGATACCCCGGGGCCGCATGAAAATAAAATTCAGCCAGTAGACGGACAACTGCTATTCTCTCCTCGACAAATAACACTGCAACCCGGCGAAGGAGATTTTTTTAAATTTTTTTTCAATGGTCCTAAAGATAATACCGAGCGTTACTATCGTATTGCATTTGAGGAAATCCCCTTACAAAACCGGACAAATTTCAGTAACAACAATGGGAACGTCAGTATAATACCTGTCATTGTAATCGATACAATTTTGGTCGTTCGTCCCCGCAACGTTGATTTCAGATGGGTATATGATCGACAGGCTGGTTTGTTTAAAAATAGTGGTAACACCTGGTTCAGGTTACTCATAAAACCAAATTGTGAAGCGACAGAGGATGAGAGTGATACGTGGTATATGCGTCCCGGAGATGTTCTTCAGAAGAAGCGGCTCGAAACCTCAGCAAATATATTCATTATTTATGACGATCGTTTTATAAAGGTCACAGACGTATGTAAATAATTAACGCTGTAAAAGTAATTTTGTATAATACCCATCAATGAATAGGCATTACGAATTCATTTTTTGTATATGTATTAACCTATCTATTTTCATGCATCGATTTCTGCCCTCAAGGAAGAACGCTTGCTTACTTATATAAAAGCCTGGTTTTACACGGTGTTAAGTATTTGTGTTATGCTACACAAATCATTGTAAAAAAGAATGGTAAACATTCCATTGATATGATGAAATAAATAGAGCCAACGCTTTTAATCAGAGAAGATGTAATTCTAAAAAGGGACATCGCCACCGGCTGTGGCGTATATAGATATATGTATTGGATTATCAACGATAATATTGAATTCCGACCGGATGCAAAAAAGCTGACATCAGCCTGCAATCCAGAGATGAACGTAACATTGACAACGCCTGCCAGCCGCTGTCTCTTACTCCTTTTGGAAGCTTCTCCGGAGATAGTACTCCAGCAGGACTTCTTCAAAAAGGTTTGGGAAGAGGAAGGTATGCTCGTACCAACAAATACTCTTTACCAGAATATTTCTATTGTTCGTCGAGGATTGCGCGCCGTAGGAGAAACGGATAGAAGATTAATTGCGACCATCCCCAGAAAAGGTTTTCAGATAGACGGAAGCGTTAAAATAGCCAAACGGTCTGACGCGGAAAATATTACAATAAACCATAATAACATAGATGACATTCCTTCTGCGCGAAGTGATGAGGTCAATATCCCCGCGAATCTACATGATGGGGAGTTGGATCTCCAAGAGAATGGCCCTGGTGTAATTCATAAAAGATCATTCCTAAAAAAAATAGCATTCGCCCATCGCTATAAGCTGCCAATTATTGTAATGCTTATTTCTTTTTCTATAGGTCTATTTATAAACAGCGTTGCAAAACATTTAAGCGGTGGTACTGGCTTACTTAATTCTTACTCATTAATGGAAAAAGATAACGGATGCAGTTTCTATACTAAAGACGACGCATTAGACGGTAGCAGTAACTATCAGAAATATAAGTCACTGATATTAGAGTCAGGTTTAAATTGCAAGAATTACCCTTGGGTATATTTTCCCATGTCCAAAACATCGCCCACGTTAACTGCATTGATTTGCAAAAATAACATTTTAACGACATCGGGACCTGAATGCGTTTCACTTTACTTCCGAGGAATCAATAGTGACTAGAAAGAAAATAATTTTCTTTTCCTTTTTTTTCTTTGTCGTCGGTGTAGCCGTGGACTATTTTTATCAATTTTTAATATCGCGACACTATAATGAGGAAAAATGTACTGCCTCGCTCGTGGTTTTTTATGAGGATACTCACGCTAATCTGACATTAGATTTTATGTATAATCTGAAAGAACACCGAGGTGTGGTAGCTGTTAGTGGCAATTATATAAAAAACAATCACCCTGCGGGAAATATACGCAGAGATGTTTCTTATACATGGACAGAAAACAGAGATACCTACAACTTCACATCGACTATGGTAAACAAAGTTAAAAATGTTGAAACCTTATCCGATGACATCATTGCCCTGGTCATGCCTGATTTTTATGTCTACCCACAAAAATATATTAATTATTTTATTCAAAATCAAGGTGATAGTGGTTTTCTATTTGCAATCGGCAAACGACCTTTATTTTTTTGTGCACGCTGAATTAACAATGAAGAATAGCTAATATGATATTTTTCAGCCTTCATGCTTAGGAAATATCATTATACTGTCATACGATAATTGACGACATCAGATTGCCAGTGAGGTTAAGGTAACGCACAACGATATGCGCGATCAAAACGGCCAGAATTTCTGAAATACATATGAAGCAACTGGAGTAATGCTGGGATACTGATGCCAGGAGCAGGCTGCAGGCCAGATAAACATCCCTCGCCCATCACCTTAGAAAAAAACAAAGGGGTTACCTTTCGGTAACCCCTTGTTTAATCTGGCGGAAGCGCAGAGATTCGAACTCTGGAACCCTTTCGGGTCGCCGGTTTTCAAGACCGATCTAAAACCATTTTAATTCATGCTGTTACGAGTTTTTGATGGTATAAACTGTTTATTTCATAGAACCTAAAATCAATCTCTTACTAACTTTTAATGAGTTAATATACCAACAGTTTATGCCCGCTCTGAACCTAAAGTTACGGCGAAATTCTAACGATCATACACCATAAATAGCGCGCATCATCATGGGGTGTCAGTGGTCGGAGGTTCAAATCCTCTTGTGTCGCCCCAAATCACCCAAGAAAACCAGCCTCTTACGGCTTTTTTTTATGCCTGTGTTTTTGGAAAGGGAAATGAAGGTAAAGCCCTGTCGATTTACATCACAGTGCAGTAGTCAAATTCCAGCGTTGACCCTTGATTCAACGGGCATGAACAACAGACACCCTGCCGCATCGCGCTCTTACATACGGTCTGATGAAACACCATTATTTTCGTGTTTCACAACGCCGAAAGCGTTATCAGTCATACAACCAATGACCTGCTTTAGCTGATTCAATCAACATGCCTATCGTGAAATTCGGTACAGGTACTGGTTCCCTCTTTTTGAAGAAATTCAAGGAAAACGGGACATTCGGGTAATAGGTTGTTATTTTAAAATTGTTTCTGTCAACGCCAAATTCCTTAAAAAACAGATTCATCAAATCTTCAGCTTCAAGCTCATCGATACCTAAATCTGAATCCAGATCAGTTTCCGGGGTTAATGGAACCTCCTTATTTGAAAATACATAAGTTCCGGCAAAGGGGCGTATTAGCTCATAAACACGAGCCTCGATATCATTTACCATATTTTATCGTTACCCCTTGCAATAGCGTTGTAGTCCCGAATTGTACAGTAAACAATTTGCGACACGTCGTTTGTCAAAACGAGCACTCCAAGCAGTGGTATAGTACGACCCACAAAGGTTCCTATATTTCTGACCATAACCCTACGGGCAGTCCATGGCGTGTATCCGCCAAGCCACGTAGGTAACGACAATCCAAACGGAAATTTTGCTTTTTTGAAGACGGCTCGCGCCCCTTTTGACGCATAGGATGTTCCTTTAAGTGCATCACTGGGTTTCTGTCTTGTCTCAAGATCGTTACGTCCTGAAACCACTGCAATAACTGCGCTAAAATCCAGAAGCCCAAGACCAAATTGCTCGACGGTTTTCTCACAAAAAACCATAAAAAACAATTCTGTCGCTGTCAGGTTAGATTTACCCGCGTAAAAATACGTTCCGTTGAGTTCCTCTACCGTGTCCATGATATTTATCCCGTTGAAGTTCTTACGGATAAAGAGCTTGGGCAATATTTTTAAGCTTGTCTATCAGAATCTTCCCGACAATTCCTTGGATAAAATGAAGAAAAAACTTCCTGACAATTTACCCTCGTTTTGCGAGGCCGTTTCCAGATTTTATTTTCCTGCCTTTACTCGTAAGGGCTTCTCATTTTTAATCTGATCTCCTTTAAAATCACGTTTTAAAGGTGCGCACCGTTTTTCCTCCCTATCCTATACTTTCAGTCTGCTGACTGGAGGTTTCTATGTGTGGACGTTTTGCACAAGCCCAAACCCGTGAAGAGTACCTGGCATACCTGGCCGATGAAGCTGATCGCAACATTGCTTACGACCCGGAACCCATTGGCCGTTACAACGTATCGCCGGGAACAAAGGTTTTGCTGCTAAGTGAACGTGACGAACAACTCTATCTTGATCCTGTACTCTGGTCATATGCACCGGGATGGTGGGATAAGGCACCACTAATCAACGCTCGGGTAGAAACTGCGGCCACCAGCAGGATGTTTAAGCCGCTATGGCAACATGGCCGCGCTATCTGCTTTGCCGACGGCTGGTTCGAGTGGCGGAAGGAAGGCGACAAGAAACAACCCTACTTCATTCACCGGGAAGATGGCCAGCCTATATTCATGGCGGCGATCGGCAGCACTCCGTTCGAGCGTGGCGACGAGGATGAGGGGTTTTTGATAGTCACATCAGCAGCAGATAAAGGCCTGGTCGATATTCATGACCGACGCCCCCTGGTGCTGTCACCGGAAGCAGCACGGGAATGGATGCGGCAGGAGATCGGAGGGAAAGAAGCGGAAGAGATTATCGCTGACGGTGCAGTGTCTGCCGACAAGTTTATCTGGCACGCGGTTTCGCGCGCCGTGGGGAATCCGAAAAATCAGGGACCAGAGTTAATCGAACCAGTCACCTGACCACCAGCAGATCCGAGAATCGGGTCGTATAACGCGGCGATAACATGTCACGCTTCATCTGCCACTGGGGTTGTATCCCCTGCCCTGCAAAATATAACGTTCCGCGCCCGTCTTTTGCGTTGAGTTGATCCAGTACCGCCATCAGTTTTTCGCTATTCGCGCGTGGGGCGTTATCGTCAAAAAGATTAAGTTGCGCCACGCCCTGGCTGAAAAAGTCGCCCAGCATAACACCTGCTTTCTGATATCGATGACCGTCTTTCCAGATGCTGTCCAGACAGCGCGTTGCGGCGCCGATGATATCCCGGCTGTCCTGTGTTGGCGTTAACAGCTTCACCGATGCGCTGTTGCCGTAGTACGGTTCGTTAAGTGCAAAGGGCGATGTTTTGACAAAAGCGGATATGAACCGGCAATACTGGTGCTCACCACGTAATTTTTCAGCAGCGCGTGAAGCATAGCTGCATATGGCCTGGCGCATTTCGTGATAGTCAGTGATGCGGCCCCCGAATGAGCGGGAGCAGACGATCTCCTGCTTTGCCGGTGCGAACTCCTCCAGTCCGAGGCAGGGTTCCCCGCGCAGTTCCCGCACAGTTCGCTCTAGCACGACATTAAAATGCTTCCGGATAATCCAGGTGCTTTGCTCTGAAAGCTCCAGCGCAGTTTTTATACCCATAGCGTTGAGCTTCTTGCTGATGCGCCTGCCAATACCCCAGACATCCTCCACCGGCACCATCGCCAACAAACGGCGCTGACGGTCAACATTTGACAGGTCTACAACGCCCCCGGTTTGCTTCTGCCATTTTTTTGCAGCGTGGTTGGCCAGCTTCGCCAGGGTTTTGGTCTGAGCTATGCCGACGCCGACAGTCAGGTGAGTGCGCTTCAACACGGTCGCGCGTATCTCGCGCCCAAAGTCGGTTAAATCCCGGCAATTGCGAACGCCGGTCACGTCACAAAATGCCTCATCGATTGAGTATATTTCGACGCGAGGGCTCATCTCCTCGAGTGTCGTCATCACGCGGTTTGACATATCCGCGTACAGCTCGTAATTGCTGCTGAACGCAACTATGCCGTGCCGCCTGAACGCCTCTTTCTGCTTGAAGTAAGGCTCACCCATAACGACAAGTGGCTTCGCTTCAGCGCTGCGCGCAATGACACAGCCGTCATTGTTCGAAAGAACGACAACAGGACGCCCTTTCAGGTCCGGGCGGAATACCGTCTCGCACGACGCATAGAACGAGTTCACATCGCACAGCGCAAACATAATCAGCTCGCCGCTTTAACGATAAAAGTCACCACACCGAAAATGTCCAGCGTATCTTCGCTCGTCACCCTGATCGGGCTGTACGCCGAATTCATTGGGTTGAGCTGAATGGTTGGCCTGAGCTGAAGGCGTTTAACTGTAAATTCACCATCTACAGCCGCTATCACAATGTCGCCATGCTGAGCGGTCCGGGAGCTGTCAACCACCAGGAGATCACCATCGCTGATCCCACCCTCGATCATTGAATCGCCAGCTGCCTTTACAAAATACGTAGCGCTTGGATGATGGATTAATAGCTCATTCAAATCAATGCGTTGCTCGACATAATCCGCCGCTGGCGACGGAAATCCACACTGTACGAGATCGCTGAAAAGCGGTAGCGCAATGACGGCGCGCGGAAAATTTGATGGTTTGATGAACTGCATAGTGTAGCCCCGCTTAATACTGTTTTTATATACAGTAGTTAATTTTTCTCAGCAGAGCAATACCGCTACGTTTAGCTTAAACCCACCATAGATCTGTTTTCTTTCTGATATAACAGGTTACGTTATGAAAATATTATGAGCCTGGCGCGGCTGGCCAAATCATTTCCGGCGCAGTTGTGATATCCACCGCTTTCACCGCTTTGATGTACTTCTGCCATGCAATGAGCTTATCTCGATCAACATCATCGATGATGTCCAGAGCAAGATCTGTACGCCAGTCTGCTGTAATTTTATTCGCATTCGATAGAAGATAACTTCGGTATGACTCCGCCTCCGCCATATGGTCGACAGGAAGAACCGCGTCAGTGATCCACTCCCCTGATTCAGGAATATATTGTTTGCCGCCCCCCTGGAAATCATCCGTAACTTCAACTTCGATCACTTCACCATTCCATAATTCAGGTGAGAAACCAAAAGAGCGATAGTCGCCTTTGTAAACATAGATAATCATGCTGTCACCTTGAATACATGCATTCTGCAGGGTGCAGATGTAGGAGCAAATCCGTTTCCAATCAAACCACCAACCGAATATCCGTCGCCGCACAAATAGTTAGCTGCCGTCTGAACAACCAGACCTTCTCCGACGACCATACCGCCATTAACACCATATACTGTGTTCGCAGCGGTATAAATCCACCCGGCCTCCCCCCATTTCCCATTACCGTATATTTCTGCAACGCATATAACCGGTGTGTTGTTACCAAATGGATTAGCTTTTACAGTGCGGGTACCTACTGATACGGTACCGAAATCGACAAGGGCATAGCTGATCCTTGAGTTCGTCGAGGAAACCGAGGTGAGTAAATTCGTGTTAACAGTTTCGATCCGGGTGGCAAGTGTTGCACCATCAACATCGCCAGGATTGGTAATACGCCCGAAGAGTTGCCCGCAAATCACCCCGTTCGCACGGGCAGGATGGAAATCAGTTGCAGCATCGCTATAACCGGCATTGAACTTACTGGCGTCGAAATTAATGTCACCCGTTCGGATTGTTGCCGCAGATCCACCTGCGATTGTTGTCGATGCGGGAGTGGTGGTTTGCACCAGCGCGCCAGTTGCTGATACACCGCCACCTGTAGAGGAAACCAAAGAGCCTTTGATGTTCGGTGCCTCACCTTTTTTAATACCTTCCTGTGAGGCAATGCCGCCAGTCAGGGCAATCTGCGCAATGCTACCGGTGGTCGCCCCGTTCATATCCGGACACCGGAATTTTCCAGACGTGGAACCAGGCGTAAAACAATTGCGTTTAGCGGGCGTGGATTGCCATATCGCTTCTGACACTACCGGCAGCGTACCTGCAACTATAGCGGCGTAGACCGTTGGGTAGGTTGCCTGATCAAGTTCCTGCCCATCGTATGCAACACAACCAGCGGGTATGTTGGAACGGCTAAACCACCAGAATGGTAGGCCAAGTGGCAGCGTCGCCACCCCATTGACTGCATCGACCGCAGCCTGTAGATCACCGATGGCCGCACGTGCATCTTCGGCATCCTGGGCGGACTGTGCTGCATTTTCTTTTGCAACCTGAGCGGCAGTATTAGCATTGTTTGCGGCTGTTGCAGCAGAACTGGCTGTACTGGCATCGGTTGCTACTTGCATGGATTTCGCATTAACATCAAGACGATCTTCCTCGACTTGCTGTGCATCCGTATGAATCTGGTCTGCCAGCGCCTGTATCGCATCCGGATCAATGCTGTTGAGCAATACAGCAATCTTGTTCCAGCTTGGCCCGGTATACGTGGAGCCATCGGGAAGGATCACCGTGATATCTCCGCTGGCACTGAAAACCGCCTGCCAGTTCGCTTTGTCATAGTTTAGTCCGCGCAGGGCTTCCGTAGTTTGTGCCACCAGCGCAGCGGTTACCTGGTTCTGTGTTTCACGCGGAACGGCGCTCCACGCTACCGCACTTTGCGCTGGCCCGGTGTATTTACTGATCAGCGTTATCTGCGTGTCACTGTCGACCGACTTAACAGGCAGTGTGTAGGTGATGCCTCCGACCGTAACCACGATAAAATCACCGGCCACCAGCTCAGTGCTGAATGCCGTTCCTGCGCCGGAAACAACATCAGAGTTGTTCGTCAGGACTAATGTTCCTGCTGACATATTTTCTCCAGACAATAAAAAACCCGCCTGAGCGGGTTTTGTTATTTAACATAAATTATTTACACGTCGAAGAGGTAAAGTTACTTTTATTCACCCAGCGCCAGTTAAACGGATAGCCTGCCTTGTACTCAGTCTGCTCTGCTACTTTACGCACGGCATAAATTTGAACCAACTGCGTCTGTCCGCCGATTTGCGCTGTAGCCTGGCATACAGGCCCTTGCTTTTCAATAATCGAACCAGAGCAAGCAGACAAAAGAACAGGAATAAGCATAATCAAAAGTGTTTTTTTCATTTTAGATATCCAGATGGTTTTATTGTAATAAACTACAACCACCATATTAATACTTAAAATAGATTAAATAGATAGATCTGCACTTATTGATCGATGAAAACGATCGATGATCGTTAAATATAATTGGATACATTTATTGCCGTTACAACGTTACCTGCGTTCGTTGCTCCGACCATCTGCGCCGATCCGCCAGGATACTGAAACAACGCAGGTCGAATTCTTGTATTGGTTCCATCATAATCAGCACTAAAACCAGTGTCGAGAGAAATGACTACCCCCCCAGGTCCACCTGATGAAAACTGCCACTGCTGCTGCCCTGAGCAGTCAGGGATTATTGCCCAACGTCCACTCAATGTTGTATCAATATTAGTTCCGCCGGCACTCCCCCAACTACCTACAGTGCTTATATCAGTAAGCACTTTAGACTCATGGGTAAGAATTAGTTTTTTATTTTCATCCCAAATTGCCAGCCCATACGGCGGATTTGGCATTGGCTGCTCAAAGAAAGTGAATACCAGAACGGTCATAGTAAACGATGAATTGCCGATGGTGTTATTACCAGTCACCCTTATCCCGGTCGACGTTCGCTCTGCAAAGAACGCTACTGCACCCGACGATGGCTTAGATGCATAGCAGAATGGAATTATCGGCTGCGCCATGTCCGGCATACTGATGGTTCCCACAGCCTGATTCAGCACATCGCTAACCTTTGAAGAAGTGAATGAAACAGTCGTGTAAAGGCATAAAGGTGTCGATTGTGGAGTTACAAATGCAGCACCACCTGGAGTTGTCAGCAAAACACCAAAATCAGACATTATGCAACCTCCACGAATACCACAAGACTTGCCTGACATGCCTGAAATTGGTTAAGCGCGTTATCAGTTCCGGCCGTCATAACAATTGATGATCCGCTTACAGTTATAATTCTCCGGCCAGCTACGTAAGAACTAGCCCCAACAGGAACAAATATAAATCCAAGTTTGTATCCTGATGGAACTGTAAATACATAGGTTCCTGTTTTTTGGTTCAGGGCGAGAGATATACTTTGAATGACCGTAACAGGTTTGATTCCATAGTTGTTTGGCGTTCCATTTTCTGACCAACTGGCGAAACCGAAATCAGACATTTGGTGCAACTCCCGTTATATGACCTATTTGTACCCGCAAAGTCTTGCTGGGGCTTACAAACGAAAGGTTATTATTATCCTTTGACAGTAACCAGCCACCTTGTCCACTGGCCGTATATCCTGCCGAATAGAGATTGTTGCCGATTTTTGCATTTGTAATCGCCGCGTTAGCAATCTTGGCATTGGTGATGCTTGCATCCTGGATAAAAGCACTGGAAATAAACACCTGCCCGTTGACAACGGCGAAGGGTGAATATTGCGTATCGCCACTTCCGCTCATCAGGACAAACTGGTTTGCATTGAAGCCAACGCGGGTTACTACCGGCTGCCCGGCCTGCGCAAGCACAGCGATCGACATTCCAGCGTTATACATGACGCCGTTTATACGCACCCCGGCTTTAAGCGTGTGAATAGCCGTAGCACCATCAGCGTCAATTGTGGCCGTCAGCTTATCTTCGAGAGTGGCGGTAACGTCTTCAATCTGCGCCTGCACCGTTGTGGACAACTCTGCCATCGCTTTGTCGACGGCTGCGATGGTCGTTTTAACTGTGAGAATATCAGCACGTACCTGGCCCAACTGTGCGAACTGTTGATCCACTGTCGAGTTATTCGCCAGGGCATTCTGCAGGGCCGCGTCCAGATTAGTATTGATGTCGCTGCGGAGGCGGTCGCCATCAGCAGAGGAAAGAAAATCACCTGTGATATCGCCAAGATAGTCAGAGGCTTTATCATTGGCCATTCCCCTTATCCAGTCGGTAAACCCTGACTCGTTTCCAGTCTTGTCGACCAGCTGCGCGCGGTACCAGAATTCCTGTCCGGCTTTCAGCCCGAGCTGGGTGTATTCCGCAGACGGGTAAGGAACATCGGAAAGAAGCAGCGGATCAGAAAAGTCGCTGTTCGCCGTATACTGAATCTCCGTTTTCAGCGTATCGGCGGTGTTTGCCGGGAACCCCCAGTTTAGGCGGATCCCCCAATTAATCCCCGTCGCGATAAATCCGACCGGCTTCGGCGGATTGCCCACCTTCCCGGTCAGCGTTTTTTCCGTCGAATACCCCCAGCCACTGGAAATTTCAGAAGCATTTATGGCACGAACGCGCACCAGATAACGCCCGGCGTAAATTGACGGCACCTCAAAGGAGGTTGTGGAACTGCGCGGGACATTTACCCAGTTACCGTCGTTGCGCCGCCACTGCGCTTCATACGCGATGGCATTCGCCGCATCTGACCAGGAGACGCGCATCGTTTCAACGCTGATCCCCTGGTTAACAACAGAATAACTGTCAATAACGATGTTATCCGGCGCCGCCTGATTGCCCGGCGGCACCACGCTGACCGGGCGGTCATCAATGATCGCGCCGGTATCAATTCGGGCATATTTGTCCGGGTCGTGCGCGGCACCCGTGATCGTGAACGTGCCATCGTTGTTATCCGCCACGCTGACCACACGGTACTGCTGCGCATAGAGCGTATCGGACTCGACGACCCAGACACTTTCCGGCTCCGGCGTTTCGCCGTAAGTGGTGGTCACCGTCACGATATTTTCATTCACGGCCTGAATGGTCCGGCTCTGTGACGCGCCGGATGGCAGATTGAGGATCAGGCGATCGCCAGCTACCGCGTCCGGTTTTCTGTCCAGGCTAATTACCCGGCCATTAACAGAACTGATACGTCCGCCCGTGACCTTGCCAGACAAATTTTCATCCGCTACTGCGATGATATAACCGGGTTGCGGAATGTTCCCGTCCAGGCCAACGCCAAAGGTAACGATCCTGTCTTTGTTGTTCGTCAGTATGCCCCAGCGCCCTTTGCGGTTGGCTTCAGACTGCCTAGTGCAGCCGATTGCGGTTAATTCAAGCTGGTTGAATCCGTAACGCGCCACCAGGGACTGCTCGAATACCGGCTCCATCGCATCGGCATAGCCATTATCCGGATCGGAATATGACACCAGCGCGGTGGTATAGCGGTTCTTTGTGGTGCTGCTGCTGTAGGTAAAACGCCCGTCGATGACATTCGCTTTCGTGTAGCTGTAATCGATGTCGCGCGGCATATCGGCCAGCGCAACGATCTGATCACCACCCCAGTAGGTCATGCCGCGAAAGATAGCCGCGAAATCCCGCATAACGGTATAAGCGTCGTTGCGGTCCTGCACATAAACGTTACAGGTATAACGGGGCTCGGTCCCTGTCCCGCCCTTCCCGTCGGGTACGGGCTGGTCACAATACTGCGCAACCTGATACAGGGACCATTTATCAATATTGGCGGCGGTCAGGCGGTTGCCAAGACCAAAGCGATCGGATACCACCAGGTCATAGAAAACCCAGGCAGGATTATCAGTCCATGCCCACTTAAACGCACCTGACCATGTTCCGCCGTATGAGCGGGTATCCGGATTATAATTATCAGGCACGCGGATAACCCGCCCGCGCGGTTCGCAGGATATTTGCGGTACAGACCCGTTAAACTGGCTGGAGTCAAACTCGATATACAGCAGCGCCGTGTTCGGATAACGCAGCTTGGCGTCGATCACTTCCGTGTAACTCTGAAGCGTCATCGTGTCGCCGATTTTGGCGCTGTTTGCATCTGCCGTAAGTTTACGCACACGCACGGTCCATGTTGCTGCCCCACGTGGTAAATCAACGCGGTGGCTGCGTTCGTAGCCGGACGTCGTTTTTCCGTTCACCGCCGAGTCAATAACCGTGACGAAAGTCCCGCCATTGGTTTGCAGGTCGATGGCGTAACGGACGTTGTAACCCACCAGATCGCCGTCATCCTCCTGTTTATAGAGTGACGGCCATTTCAAGCGCAGGCGAATGGCTGAAAGCTGTGAGTTGGTAAAAGTGTGGGTCCAGTTTGTCGTGCTGGAGATTTCAATGCCGCCTGCGCTTATCTCGTTTTCAGTGCCAGGCATGCCCTGAATGTAGGTCTGGGCCTGAGTACCGGCGCGGAACTCCCATGCAACACCACTAAAATTAGGCTGACCACTGGAATTCAGTAACGGTGTACCGTCGAGGAAGATGGTCTGGCCTGTCAACTGTCCAGCAAACTCACCTTCACCCAGCGCAACAAGGATCTTCGCCTTCGCCACTGACTGGAGATCGTCAGGCTGTTCTGTCGGCGTGCGGGAGCTCGAGCTGCCACCTTTGCGCCCCTGAATTTTCTTGTATGCCATATTACGTCCATAAAAAAACCGCCTGAAGGCGGTTATTCAATTGAGGTCAGTTAGGAGTGATTTACTGCTGATCTTCGACGTAAATACCGGCTGAAATGATGGCGCCACCAATGCGGCGTTTACCATAGAGCAATGGAACCGGGTAGCCCTGTGCAGCGGTATTCGTCACGCTGCCGAAAGCATATGAAGCACGGTTATCGGCATCCTGTTTGCTTGCCAGGCCAGCGGTTTGCGGTGAGAGCATCTGCACTACTCCCCCCAGCATCATGACCGCACCCATCTTAGCCATGCCGTAACCCACTGCTGAAAGCGTGCCACCAGAAAAATAACCAATCACCACACCAACAACGACCAGAACAGCCCCAAGTATTGTCTGCAATACTCCCGCTTTCTTACTCCCCATGGGTACAGGAATAATTCGAACAACTTCTCCCGCCACAGGGAAACCGAGATCATCAACGCCAATATTCTTTTCCCCACAAAATACTGCATACGTCAGGCCGCGTCGCTTACTGGAAATCATGAACTGCTCAAATCCTTTTACTGTTGCCGCCAGCGCGCGGGTTGCTTCGTGAGTGGTACTGATTAAGCGATGGTGCGTTTTACCAAAGGTTTTGCCCAGTATTCCGCCCAGTTCGATTCTTGTCATGACTTCCTGCATAATCTCCCCTGCTATACGAAATCTTTATACCGAAGGATTTTCATCGTTCTTTCAAGCCAGTAACCACCCCATGGCTCGCGATTACTCAGTCGCCCGTAAAGATGGTGCAGCATCATGTTGCCTTCCAGCAGGATCGCCGCATGGTTCCACTTGTTCGCCTGAACCTGCATGATCAACACATCACCCGCCTGCGGTTCGCCAGTAATCTCCCGAAAGCCGCACTCGTACCAGTTGTCCTGGTAAAAATTGTCGGGATACTGGTCTTCCCACCACGGGTAATCGACGCGGTAATCTGGCAGTTCAATACTGTGTTTTTGCCGGAACCAGCTCATCACCAGCCCCCAGCAGTCATAGACGCCAAGCACAAACGGACGCTCCAGCAACGGCAGTTCACCGCGCGGCAGGATGGTTCGGTAATCACCTTCTGGCCAGCTGACGATATGCCAGGGCAGTGCGCTGAGATCACATTGAGCCTTATCTGTCTCGCTGGGCTGCGTTGTGGCATCGGGGTGACTGTGTACGACTGCGATGACAGTTCCCCAGTCCTCCGCTGCGGCATAATCCTCCGGGAAAAGGACAAAATGGTCCTCTGGCGCACCGGCAATGTTGCGGCAGGGGAAATAGCGCTCGACTCTGCTTTTCTGCACTACCAGCCCGCAGGCCTCGCGCGGATGTTCGGCAGCGGCATGCGCCATAATGGCATCGAGTGTTTTCTGGCGCATATCAACTCCGGATCAGAGACGTGCCCGGGAAGCCACCGAAAGACAGCTCATTGCCTTCGCCGAACCGCAGCTTGCAGGCCGTCAGCGTACCGTTGCACTCGTCGAGTGATGGATCACCAACGGCATTGTTGTTTTTGTCGAAATAGCGCGTTCCGGCATAATCGCAGCCATTGCCGGAACGATACTGACCACGGATGCACCAGGAGCACAGTGAATGCAGCTGGCGCGTCGGGATCATTAATCCCTGCAGGTCCATCGGGCTGGAGAGTGCAAACTCAACGACTTCATTGGTTTCGCTGCTCTTTGCGTCGATGTACCAGACCTGCAATTTCTCCTGCAGTGGGTCTGCGGTCGGGTTACCACCCTCAAAGTTCTGTGCGTCCAGATACTGCGCCAGTGTGTCGTGAATAGTAACCTTCGCCTGCAGCAGATCATCGTATGCCAGGCAGAGTGCTGTAATCGACGCATCAAGGTTTGCAACAGACAGTTTTGGTTGCGCTCCACTACCGGAAGTGGATTTTTCCAGCCCTTCGATTTCATACGGCCAGGCTGAATACTCTTTTCCCTGCCACCAGACTGGCTTCGCCGGTAACTTCGATTCATCGCCCCCGGCGGCTAAAATCTCAGACTCGCTATGCGGGATGCTGTGGCTGTGAAACCGGAGAATTTCCGCAACGCCAAAGGCTGTGCCATCAACTTCAATCAGCCTGACCACATTACCGGGTTGAAGCTTCTGATAGTCGCTGTTTAGATTCATGGTGCGAACGCCTGTTCAAAAGTTGCTGATACCGATATTACTTTTTTGCTCTTTATAATTTGTTGCAGGCTGTCCGCCTGAACTCGCCAGAGTGCCAGCTCACCGAAAGGTGGTTTAAAGGTAAAAGCTTTTGTTTTATGGCGTCGAAGAAAAGCATAAATTTCCAGTCCGGTAGCAGTTTTACCGGTGAAGGTAAAATCAAACGTCAGAGTTTCAGGGTGAATACCGTTTCCGCTGATCTGCATATAGCTGTCACCGAACTGTGCCTTTCTGACGTTGTCTTTGCTTTTTATTGTGGGTTGCCCTGCCGCCTGTATCGGCCAGGTAAAAGCCTCAATTGCCACCTGTTCACCTCCGGTTTTGTGCACTCCAGATAATCCCGCCCGGGCGGACTTCGCGCTGAATACCTTCGGTGACAGATTGTTCAATCACCTGTTGGTACGCCTTTCCGACCTGTTCACTGGAAGTATGTTGCTGGTTGGTATTATTTTGAGGAGCCGTGACAGATACCGGCGCGTAAACGCTCACTCCCGAGAGGAATGATGAGGGTGTAACAGATGAGGCATTTCCGACATAGCCCCCGCTCGCATAGCCGCGCATCAGGCGATAGAGGTTGCCAACACCAATCCGGCTTGTTGCTTCCTGGGTAAAGACAAACTCGCCGCGATGCACAATACCGGCAGGATCGTATTTCCCTCCCGGCCCGGTAAATCCGCCACCAGCGAAGCCCAGCATAGAGCCAAAGGCAGTGCCACTGAAAGTCGATTTAACCGTATTCAGGACCAGCATCTGACTGATCATCTGCGCAATCCCTTTCAGAAAAGTGGTGAGAAAATCTTTAAAGTTTGACTTCCCGGTTACCAGAAAATCAGCGAGCTGGGATGACATTCCGGTAAATGCACCCTGGGAGATCTGCTGAACCTGCGAATACACGTTCGTCGCATTATCTGCAAATTCTGCAAAACCTTTTTTAGCCCCGGCCTGCCAGTCACCACGCAATTTATCCTCTTCAGCGTAATAACTGCGCAGCGCAACCAGTTCTTTCTGGTAACCGGTATCAGTAAGCTTTCCGCCGGAATTCAGCCAGCCGCTTTCAAGCTGGGCAAAAGATGACTGTCGTGCTGCATCCCGATCACTCAGGACTGATGCACCTGTCAGCGCAGCCTGTTTCGCTGACATCTGCGTGACATATTTACTCGCGGTATCCATCCGCTTGTTCAGTTGTTCCTGCGCAACGATCTGATCGCCCAGTAATGCCTTTTGCTGCACCAGCGCCAGAACCTGATTTTTACTGGAAAGCAGAGACTGCTCCTGCTTCGTCAGTTTCCGCTTGCCTGCGGCATCTTCCAGCACGGTAAATTGCGCTTCAGTAGCCCACAGATCCTTACGCTGCTGGCTGATAACATCATTAATGCCCTGGTGCTGCTGCAATACTTTCAACTGAGCCTGAAGCGCCAGCAGTTCTGCCGTCGCTTTATCTTCTGCGCGGTCTCCGGCAGGAACAGTGCTGCGAGCGCCCTTCGGGTCTTTATATTTTTCATTCGCGGCGGCAATCAGCTTGTTATATTTGTCCTGAGTAATCAGTCCGTCGTGTAGTTGTCGCTGGTATTTTGCCTGTAAATCGTTGCGGATCTCCGCATTGGTCCTTGCAGATTTAAGGAAAGCGTCGGCTTCACTGTTGGCGGTGATCTGCTCCTGGTTAAACTTCACCGTTTCGGCATGAGTCTGCTGGATAAAGCCAGCCAGATTTTTCACGCTGTCAGCGATGTTCGCCCAGTTACTCTGCGTTTTCTGCGACTGGTTGTTCATCTGCTGGTTGATCGTGTCGAAGACGGCGGAACCCGTCCCCATCCGGAATTCGGGCAATTTCACGGATGTCGCATTATCCGCCACACGATCAGACCAGAACTTATAGGACTGAATCTTCGCGATCAGTTGTTCCCAGACACTACTGAGATCATCAAGACCGGATTTTGCCGAGTCGCTGAACTGTTTCTGACTGTCACTGAGCCGGTCAATAATCAGTTTTGTGGCGCCGGCTTCATCGCCAAGTTCCACCATATGCTTTACCTGTTCATAAAGGGCCAGGTTTGCAAAGTTGTACTGACTGTTGATATCGATGAACGCTTTAAGCGGATCTTTCGGTATTTTCCCCAGCTGATTGACCAGATCTTCAACGCTCTGCCCTGTATTTTTCGAGAGCGTGAGTGCCACCTGGCTGACCTGCTGGATTTGCCCAATCGTCAGCCCCAGTCCGGTTGCCTGTGCCACAGCCTCTGCGGCAGCCGATTTTCCTGCATCAGTGTTTTTTGCGATAACAGCTGACAAGCGGGAAAGGCTGTCACTTGTCTGGCCGCTGATATTCCCGGTTCTGGCCAGCGACTGATTGAATGCGGTTGCCTGCTGTTCGCCGCGGTAAAAATCCAGCGCCAGCAACGCCGCCCCGGCGGTCAGCCCTCCCAGTGCCAGAGTTGTCGGAGTGATAAGACCAAGCAGTATCCGGATGTAATCACCAAGCCCGGTAAGTGCCCCCTTCACGCCACCAAAGGAGTCTTTGATCTGCCCACCCTGCTGCAAAAGAATGAGAAAAGGCGACTGTCCGCCAGCGAGCTGCGTTGCAATGTCGGTGAATTGCGCCGGTAGCATCTGCATTGCGTTTCTGTATTGTCCAACTGATATTCCAGCCTTCCTGGCTGAAATTTCCTGCCGGCTGAAAGCCTGTTGTACCTGCAACGCAGCATCATTAGCCGCTTCTCCCGCCCCCTGTAACTGGCGACGGGCAAATGCGACCTGTTCAGTGAATTTTGCGTTGTCGATATCCAGACTGACAACAAGATCACCGACTGGCTGGACCATAGCGGGTTCCTCCGGGAATACCTTCAGCAAGATGCATGATCATCTCATCATCCTGGTCGGGTGTGGTTTTTTCGGGGTTAAGAAGGCTGAAATCAGCAGGCGTCATGCCATGGTCTTTACACATCATGTCAATAACCAGATGGTTCAGCCGTGCAAAGTGGTTATCGATGAGATCGCAGGAAAAATACTGTTCCCGGTAAAATACGCCCCACTCCGCCAGTTCACTCGAAGACATTGCAGACAGCATCGCGCGCCAGTTGGGTTTGCCAAACTCGCGCGCCAGCTTCATCACGAAGTTCAGCTCACTGGTGTAGACTTTTCCGGGCTTTGCGGCACCTCTTCTTCAGCCTCGTCCTCTTCTCCCTGCTCAGGCGGCAGCATGGCGGAAAGCTCTTTCACTTTACGGGAGCCAGCGCCAATGGCCGTTACAGGCCACGTGGAAAGAACCTGCTGCTGCAGTTCTTCCACCGTCGGGCCTTTGATATCTGCCTGCCACAGGGACTGCCCGACAAGCCGGGCTCCGATACGCAGCTCTACGGCGGTCATCACCTGCATCCGTGTGGCATCATCCGCATCTTCCGGGATTTCTTTCAGTAAGCTGGCGGTGTAAGCGAGATATTCCAGGCGCTGAAGCGCCGACAGTTCAGACAGCACAATTTTTTCGCCATTGTGCTCAAATTCATCAGTTTTCAGGAAAGACATAGTGACTCCGGGAAGGGGCCGGGGCCCCGTATTCAGGAAACAGTGATTTCAAGCTGGGCAATAAACTGACCATCATTGGTCATAACAATAATTTCCGCCGTTCCGGCGGCAACGCCCTTATAGCTCAGCGTGGTGCCGTCAGCCGTAACCGTGGCAATGCCAGGTTTTGACGACGCGAAACGGAAGGCTTTGTCGGTGGCTCCTGCCGGATTGATCGTAACGACTGCTGTGCCGGTATCGCCGATACCGATAGCATCGCTGGTTTTGTCCAGCGTGACGCCGGTGACGGCGACAATGGGGTCCCCCTGCTCTTCCGCCAGCGTCGGTTTGCCGACATTCGTGATTTTCAGCGTGCGCGTAATCACTTCCGCGGTTGGAATGGCTTTACCCAGGCTGCTTACCCAGCCGCGGAACACATCGACAGCACCGTTCGGGTATTTGATTTTGTATGCGCGATTGGAGCCATCGTTAAACCACGCCACAAGATCTTTCTGACCACTTTCACCCGGTTTCCATGCCAGTGTTAAACTGGTATCTCCTGCCGATTTGGTGCCCTGAGCCGGTGCGGTCCAGTCGGCATCTTCATCGTCAAGATAGGTGTCATCGTACGATTCAGCTGTCATATCGCCCGGCGTCAGCTCTTTGAGCTTCGCGAGGCGGGTCCAGTCAATATCCAGTACCGGGTTTGCGTAGGGATCACCGATGCCGGTATAGATCCACAGCGTCGTGCCGGCACCTTTCACCGGTTGAACAGGCGATTTCGCCATAATACTGTCCTCACATTTGGTAAGTGATTGAATACTTCAGATCGGCAGATCCCCACGTGGTCGCTTCATCATCCCGCTGGTAGTCATAGCCGGAGGGCGAAAGCGTTTCGACCAGACTGTCGAGTGCCACAATATTCTTCATGACGGGATAAATCTTTTCCTCAACCCATGCATCAAGGGCCGAATCGGTTTCCGTCGCTTTAAGGAAAACCTCAATATGAAGAACAGCGCTCCACATGTCCTCGTCGAGACTGTCTTCGGTGCATTCCGCATCAGTCAGATAAACAGCGACAGCTGGCAAATCATCTGGCGAAAGGAAAGCGGGTCGACCGTCAAACCAGATGGTTTTACTGGCGATATTATTCTCAAGTGCGGCAAGAACCGCTGCGCGAATGTGCGTATGGATCATTTTAAAATGAGTCTCAGTTGATTTTTGAGCGCGGCGGATAGCTCACCGGGAAGGTCAGTTGCCCGCAGGGAATGGATCTCTTTATTGAACGCATCCGTTAATGGGGCGGCCAGAGGAATACTCACCACTTCAACCGGGTAACGACTTTTCGAGGTACGGCGCAGCACGTGCCACCGCCCGTTAGAGAGTTGCTGTATAAATGCCCCGGGGAATGAAAACCGGCCAATACGCAGGACACTGCTTGCTCCCTTCACATCCCGCTTTCTGCGTGACAGCTTCACACTCGCGATACCCAGCTTAATGGCGGGCAGGTTCCCCCTGTTGATACGGATTGTCGCGACAGGCTTGCGTGGGGACGCCTTTTTTATTCTGGCGCGCTGATTAACCAGCTTTCGGGGCACTCTTGTCGATGCCGCGACCGTTTTTGAACTGCGGGATATTGCGCGGGCTGCAATACGGTTAACAGCCTGAGCCGACGCGCGGGGAACAGCAGTTTTACTGATACTTTCCAGATTGCGCATCGCCTGTTCGAGACCTTTTATCGACATGACACCTCCTACTCAATGAAGATGCGGGGTTTACCGTTAAACATGTCGTGCCGGGTTACGATGAAATCCTCTCCCTGGTATTCCACGGCATCATTACGCTTCGGTGTATAGGGCGAAAACACCACCAGCGATACGCCGTTCCCCTGTAGCGGCCCCAGATCTTCCGGAAATTCTGCCGGGACGACACTGAATGGCACGCCGTTGATGATGGCAACTTTCCCCATCACCGCGACGGTTGCCGCATCCATGCGGCTGACCATGTTGTCGAAGGGATTAGACATTGATTTTTACTTCAATGACGGTTTCCGCGGCACCTGCATCTTCCCAGGCAACACCCGCCGCAACGGCATCAGCCGATGCCAGTTGCACACTGCCATTTTTCAGGTAAACGTGGGTGCCCGCCGTAATAGCGTCGGCGGCCAGCTTCGGGAGCAAGAAAACGCCCTCAGTAAAGCCATCGCCTGTTTCACCCGGCTGAATATTGCCGATCGCAACGGCGACAACCGAACCGACAACCACTGGCGCACCGCTGAGAATTTCGTCCTGCCCGCTGTTGGCCAGCATGATGGTCTTGCCATCCTGAACATAATTTTTAGCCACAAAGCACTCCTTTCAGCCCGCTGCCGGGCTGAATTTCAGATATAAAAAAAGCCCTTACGGGCGGAAGATTTAGCCGGAAAATTACTCTCCGCTGGATTTGACCAGACCGCGGTAATCCAGTGGCGCCACGCCCGCATCAATACGGACTTTGGTTGCAATACCGTCCGTGGTGAAACCCTCCTGCTGATCGATGTAGGGCGTATCAACCCCGTTCAGATAGGCCACTTCGATAGTGTCAGTACCCTGCGCGGCGGTGAGATACCAGGCTTTTGCATCCGCATCATCCAGGCGTGCTTCTGCAATGACTTCTGCAAAGTTCTGGATGGGGTTGATAATGCCGGCGTTAACGTCTGCACCTTTAACACTTGCCGACCTGATGGTCTGGTTCGCCGTTGTTTCGAGCCCCACGGGCACCAGCATAAACGCCGGGCGGATGTTCAGGGAGCGTTCACCCTCTTTCTGCAGGCGCATGAGTTTGCGCGCATTATCGAGACTGGTAACGGAAATGGCCCCCTGAGCAAGGTTCCGGTGATCTGCATGGAAAATGGCCTTGCCGTCAGAAAGTTTCACGTTCCTGGTGAGTACTGCATACACCAGATCACCAATTGTCCCTTTGGCAGCACGACCCATCTTCATTGGCACATCCGTTAACTGATTCAGGTCGTCGTTGATAATGGCCTGGCGGGTTACAGAAAAAATCTCACCATAGGTTGCCAGTGCGATAGTTTCACCCTTATCCCCCGTGGTGACATATTTGTATTCCGCACCTTCGCGTACCTGGCGCAGCGACGGGAAACCACCCATACCAACACGATGCGCCGTTTTGAAGTCAGACAACTGCCCTTTTTTGGTCCAGCGCTGGAACGTCTCTTCGGCCTCGTCCCAGCCCTGCAGCAGTGCTTTGTTAGCGACATCCAGCAGGATCGTGCCGAAATCGGACGTGCTGTGCGTCAGTGCCAGACCGACCATCTGCATCGGGTTATAGCTGGAGACGCCCACGCCACGCTCGGTCAGCGACATGCGTGCATATTCGCGCAGGGTCATGCCGTTATAGACGTTATCACGCTCAGCCTGCTCAAACCCGGCACGCGCCATCAACGCCTGGCGGATACCGTCGCGGGAGAAATTACCATTTCCGGCGTAGATATGCGCTGGCGTATTTTTGTTCGACGGCGTGGAGTTTTTCCCCAGTTCAGCCAGCAGCAAATCTTTTGCCTGCGCAACGGAGCATTCCGGGTCAGCAACGCATTGTGCCTGCAGTTCCTGATGCTTGCCGCCAAACATCGCGAAGAGATCGCCGATGCCATTCACACGTGCTTTCTGCTCGGCCAGCACCTGCGCACGGATCGCCGTTTCGTCTGCGCCGGACGGAGTCTGAGCCGCCGGGGCCTGTGGTGCAGGGTTTTGCGGTTCACGCTGGGTGCTGTTGCGCGGCGGCGTGATCATGTTACGAATGCTGTTCGGCATCTTTTCGAATTCCTCAATACGTTTGGAATGGATACAGGCCATTGCCTGCAGGGAAGGTGTGACCTGATCGGCAAAACCCAGGGCAAGGCATTCGGCGCCATCCATCCAGGTTTCGTCTTCCAGCAGAGCGGCGATCTCTTCAGCGGTTTTTCCGGTTTTCTGCGCATAAGCCGGGATAAGCACGGATTCGACCTTATCCAGCAGGTCGGCGTAATCGCGCATATCATTGGCGTCACCGCCTGCGAATCCCCATGGCTTGTGGATCATCATCATTGTGTTTTCCGGCATGATGACCGGATTACCCACCATCGCGATCACCGACGCCATCGACGCGGCCAGACCGTCAATGTGAACAGTAATCGCGGCGCCATGGTGTTTGAGTGCATTAAAAATGGCGATGCCATCAAAGACATCGCCACCCGGAGAGTTAATGTGAAGGTTAATGTGAGTGATATCGCCCAGCGCCTTCAAATCATTGACGAACTGCCTGGCGGTCACACCCCAGTAGCCAATTTCGTCGTAAATAAAAATATCGGCTTCACTGTTTTCGCTGGCCTGCATACGAAACCAGGAATTACCTTTTGCGCTGGCTTTCGGACGGCGGCGCGCCCGGCTCTTTGACTTCGGCACTGGTGCCTCCTTTATCATTGGAAGGGTCTGTATCAAACACCAGCCCCAGTTCTCTGTTTTCGTCGATTTCAGATTTGCGACGGGCTTTTACATCGTCCGGGTTACGGCCGCTGGCGCGCACCCAGTCGGATTCTGTGGCCGCACCGCCCCGGATCTGCGTTTTCCAGGCGTTGGCCTCTTTTACCGGGTCAATCCAGGGCATCACTGGCCCGGAATAAACCGCACTGTAGAGCGTGTCCATGTCCACGCCGCGTGGCACGGTGATTTCTCCGGACGCCACTGCCATTTTCAGCCAGGCGCGGTACATGGGGCGGGTGACTGCGCCAATAAACCAGTTCTGGAGAATAAGATAGCCATCGGTGGACTCCACCAGCTCCTGCCGTTGCGCACTGTAGGTGCCGTTATAGTTTCTGGCCGTACTGGAAAAACTCAGCCGTGTACCGGCAGCAACGGCGCGGAGCTGCCCGTTGCGAAACGTCTCAAGGTTGGGATTCGGTCGGTCAGATTTAATCATTCCGATTTCTTCGCCAGGTTGCAGATCGTCATACAACATGCCTGGCTGGATCATCAGTTCGCGGTCGCTGTCTTTACTGCCCGGAGTCCCTGCATCTTCGTAGCTCTGCCCGTCCCCTTTTTTGATATACATCCCCAGCGCAGCGGCAATACGGGCAGCGGTAAGTTCTGAATCCTCATACTCTTTCAGTGCGCTGAGTCGCATCAGAACACCAGAGAGCAATGAGTTGCCGCGTGTCTGGTGCAGCCGACGCGTATATTTCAGATGCAGCATATTTTCGGCATCGACGGTTTTGGTAGTGAGCTGCCGCCCGCTAACCGGCAGGCTTTTATAGACCAGATATCCTTTGGGGCGCCCCCAGTCGTCCAGGTATACGCCCTGACTGAGTTTCTGCGATTCGTCGTCTGTCATTGGCACGAAATCGGCTTCCAGCGCCTCCAGCCAGAATGGGATCCGTGCAGACGGTACCAGCCCGTTCCCCGTTCCGCTGACTATCTGCGCAAATACCTCGCCATCACGAAGCCAGCTGCGCAGCATCAGACGTTCCAGCATGGGGCGGGTAAACTGGCCGGTCACCTCAGGTCTGACGGACCACTCAGCAAACTTAGTGCGTATATCCACCACCAGCTTTTTTGCGATGGTTCCATTTTTCATTCGCGGGTGAGGCTCAACAACTATTCCGTTGGCCCCCACCACCCGCTCTTCGAGCTTGTCGAATATTCCGATAACCAGATCGTTATTACTGTCCAGCCAGCGCGCCTGCTCCCGCAGAGATACCGCGCCCATCTGGCTGAGCTGGTTAGCGGAACGATTTTCCCGTCGCCCCTTATGCGTTCGGGAGGGCTTAGCCGCTTCGTAAGCCTGTATGACCGCCCTCGACCGAAGCCGGGACGCTTTCCACGCCGGAGAAAACAGGCCGATTGCATCGTCAAGGATGGTCATCCAAACCTCGCCAGTCTGTAGCCCGGTCTGCCCCGGCGTTGGTTGTTAAGCGCAGCCAGGCGACGCTCCCACTCCTGCCGTCCCTTGCGGATTTCGGCGAGGTTTTCAAAGGTCATCTGCTGCCCGTTAAAGGTGATGGACTTACCGCCCAGCACCGCCATTTCGGCGTCGGTGTAACGCTGTATCATGGCTTCGATATCGCTCTGTTTCACACCCAGCCTCCTGACGTAGCCCACGGGTTTGCTTCAGTTTCAGATTGCGGCTTTTTCCGCCGGCTTTTCACTACCGGCACGGGTTGCACAGGCGGCGGGGATGGCGCTTCGCCAGTTTCCGGCGGCGCGTCCTCCAGCCACGTTTCCCGCCGTGCCCAGTCTGGTGCATCCGGCCATTTAATCTTCTCGTAGCCGTGAAGGATCGCCAGCGCATCAGCGTAGACCAGCAGGTCGAACGCTTCGTTTGCGCCACGTCCGGGCTTGCTCCATTTACCATCGCCGGAACGCTCCTCGTATGTCAGTTCGTCGTAAAACCAGGTCCCCAGCCATGCCGGGAAATGCACATAACCGGGGCCGGGTGATTCGCGCCACAGGGCATTATTCACCCTGTCTTTAAAGGCATCAGTCTGAAGCAGATAAAGCGGTACATCGCCGGTGGCTTTAGCCCGTCGCGCGGTTCTTCCGGTGTTATCAGGGTAAGTGCGGGTGATAAGTTTGCCGCGGCGCTGACTGTCGCCTTTGAACAGAAACACCCGTTTACCCAGGCCTTCCCGGCGGCATTTGCGCCAGAACTTATACGCATTGTCGGTAACGCCATCCTCGCCGCCGGAATCGACCGCCATCGCCATAAGCCGCATGCGTTTTGACGGATCACTCGCTAAGGCCCATGACTTTTCAAACACATCAGACAGGAGTAAATCCCAGTCTTCAGGATAACTGGCCGGATCAATCGGCAAACTTTCACCTTCTGTATTCATGCGCAGCGACTGACGGATGTTGTACCTGTCAACCAGCCATCTTTCCCCCTGCTCACCATAGCCAGTAATCTGGACAACGAAGCGCCGGTTTTTCCCCCCCTGCACATCGACAGTTGCCACAAGAAAAGCCACCACTTCCGGTACTGAACGTTTGGGTACGTCCTCGGCGCGCTGCTCGAGCAGTTCGCTTTTGCGCTGTTCCATACTGGCTCGGGGAAGATAAGGCCTTCCGAAGTCGGTGTTGATCACCGTCTTAAGCGTTTCCTCGCTCTGCGTTGCCTCGTATTCCTGTTCAGCGGTCAGGAATTTGTAGATCATCTGCGCCCAGGTCTGGTAAGCGGCAGCTGGCCCCTCCATCCAGAATGACGCGATACGCGAGCGACGCGGCTCACCGTATCTTCGCCCGCCGCTATCAATTTTTTCCCCGTCCCGCAGCCAGACATGGCCGATATTCAGCTCACGCTTCATATCTGCCGTGATTTTTCCTTTACATGACGGGCACTGTAGATAAGCAGACTCACTTGCCAGAACGGGATCGGGCGTGTCTCTGTAGCCGGTCATATTGGCAATTTCTGGCTGGAAATATTCGCGGCAGTGTGGACACTGCCAGTAAAGGCGACGCCGATCTCCACGGTTAAAAAGCGAGAGAATGCCGGTAGTGGGTGGCGCTTCATGCGCCGAAGAAGGCCGCCATTTCGTATCACGAATATCACGGCCCGGTGAGCTTTCGACCAGGGTCATGCCGCTGGACATAAACGTTGTCGTACGCTTTGAACCGAGTGAGAAAGCGTCCCCTTCCCCGTCAATATCTTCGGGAAATCGGTCATAATCGGTCAGTGCCACACTTTTATAATCAGACGACGACATGATGTTGACCGATGGCCAGCCGAGCTTGAGGTAATTGCCGGCCCGGAATGTCCGGTCGTGGACGTTATTGTCATTGCGGCGCGGACTCAGCCGCGATTTAACGTCAGGACTGCACCGGAATGTCCGGTCGAGGCGCTTTTTGGAGTGCTCCCGCGCTTTCTCCTCCGATACCTGAATAACGAGCATGTCAGCCGGATCGCAGACAATGTTGTAGACAATCCAGCCATCAATAAGGCCGATGGTTTTCCCCGTTCGCGCAGGACCGACGAACACCACGGCGTCATATTCTCTGGAGGCCAGGCAATTCATCGGTTCAATAATATAAGGAGCAAGATTTGGATCCCATGGAACGGAGTTACCCGCTCCCATTGGTACGCGCATATATTTACTGACCGCATCGGCCACCAGCATACGGCGCGGGGCACGTAAAATGCCGGAGACATCACGGCGGAGCCCCCTGGCAGATGCCCGTTTCGCCATCACTCCTCCTCTGTCTGTTCGTCCTCCTCTGGTTCAGCGTCCATTACTTTTTGTGCAACCTGATCGCGCAGGTCATCGATCACGCTCTGGACGCGCGAAACCGCCGCAGGCGTCAGCGCGCAGTCGCGTTCAAGAATGTCCGGGAGGGTTTCCAGCACCATAACCACGGCTTTGGCCATCAGCGAAAATTCACGAGCAACATCTTCTGCCGGGATAAGCTGCTTCGTGTCGACCTCATATTTCAGCCGTTCGTTTTCTGCCTTCCAGTGTGCAAGGCGATCAGCCGGCGTCATATCGTCAAGGCTTGCAGTGGAAACGGTGGGGATCATCAATTCGCACAGAATGTCTGTAACGAGATACAGCTTCAGTTTGCTGTTACTGCCTGCTGCCGGACTGACATTTTTCAGTCTGGCTGCAACCGTCTGGCGGTGTACGCCCGTCATCCCTGCCAGCTGGTTAATGTTAAGTTTTAAGGCCGCGATTTCCTGGTCCATGATGGTGAACACTTTTTGAACGTTTCGACATCATTGAAAAATCGGTCGCTGAAAAATCAATGACCTGCATACATGATGATGATGACTATGAAATACGAAAACCAGCCGATTCCCGCGAATCCGCCGCCCCGTGGCCAGCGACCCCGCCAGGAGGACCCATTTAAATGATAATGATTATCATCAACATCAAAGAGAGACCACGGGCAAACGCTGATACGGCGACAGAAGCAAGCAGGGGTTGAGGAATACGGGCCACCATCGATAGTAACTTGCATCCTACTTTCCTTTTAGATGTGAGCCTGTTGCATGGGACAGCCGCCCGAGAAAACAGCGTTCCCCAGGCTCACGATTGAAAGACTCTCGATTGTTTAGCGCATGCGAAGCGCAATAAAAAAGGCCGCCGTAACGACCTTAGTTTTAGATATGAGTGTTACTGAGGATCGGTAATAAACTGCGGTATGCTGGAATCTATCGTCGTGTCACTAATAAAGCTGCCTGTCAGGTCAGGAACCTTAACTGTGCGTCCACCGCTCCATTCTTCGTAATGGAAGGGAACCTCAGTTAATTTTCCATCAATGATGACCTGCATCATGGTTGTTTCGTCTCTGTTCATAGCGCCGCCTTAAAAAGCCACCAGCGGAAGCCAGTGGCTTTAATGGAATAAATAATTCAATTTAGCTTTATTTTATTTTCATATAAGAAGCTGAAAATAACATCGTATTTCTCAGTATATATCCCGGCAATGTTATCTAAATGCTCATGATTATTACTTTTTGCATGATAACCGATAATGTAATCACGGATATATTGAGGTTCAACTAACTTCTCATTTGATAAAATTAACTTATAAATCGATTTATAAAATCGCTCCTCATCCGAAGGGTGATGAGTGTCCCACGTACTAACTTTTAACCACGAATCCAACGGCGACAGATCAGGCATGCTTTATCCCCTTTGTTATCACTATCAGGAATCAAACATTAAACTGATTTTGTCCGTATAAAAAGCATTATCACAGGCACTCAGTGAATGCCTGCTGTAATGCTTTTGCTAAGCATCAATCCCTCTCTTTGATCATTTTGTGCTCTTGACGAATTCGTCAGCATTTTCAATTAGTTACAAATGGTGTATTACAGTATTGAGTACTAATGCTCATATGATGCCCAGGAGGATTTATGTCACCATCAGAATTTCAACTCTATTCCGCTATGGCTGGCCTTTTAGGATCGTTGCTTTCAGCGTTTTCAACGTTCGGTTATGAACCATCACCGCTAGCAGAATGTTGTGATGTTGCTCAAATGGAAACCGTTAATAAAAAAAATAGGATCAGGAAATATGGACAGGTAGTTGGTCTTTTTTTGATAGCCTTAAGCTTCCTGCTGCAAGTAATTTCTTTGTGTTAATTCAGTTGATTGGCAAGGATGCCTTCTCCGTTATTGCATATATTAAATTAGCACTCTTGAAGCTCTTACTTTAGACACTGCTCACGCACATACACCTGCAGCCCCGTCAGTTGTTTGGTGACGGTTTCGATTCGCTCTCTAAGGGTGAAATAATCCCGTTCAGCGGCGTCAGTAAGTCGGGGGCTAGTTGCATCATCCATGCCGGGGGCGCTGGCCGTTCCATTCGCTGGACATTTGGCGTTGACGCGCAACCCGCACTTACCAGAGCTAACGCAACGCTGCAGATCATCAAGCTGCTTTTTCGCATAAGCTAACTCCTTCGTATATTTCTCATCAAGTGCAGCAACATCGCGCTGGCGCACCTTCATGTCATCAATGGTGGTGTTCGCCAGTTTCAGATCGCTGGTTGCTTTATCGCGCTGCTCTTTGTAGGTGATGGCGTTGTCGCGGTAATGATTAACGAAGAGTGCCAGGACGCCAATCAGCGCAATCGCCAACAACCGAAGCCAGTAGCGCTTTAAGAGCGACGTAATCACGACAGGAACAGAGCACGCTCTGCCTCACGGCGACGGGACAGACCAGCCAGCACCTGACCGCCTGCTTTGTTCCAGCGCGGGAATTCATCGGCGGCGCTGCGGTAGTCACCGGCGTTAAGCTTTTTAACCAGAGTCGAGGTTTTCAGGTTGCTGACACCAAGGTTAAAAGTGAATGCCACCAGCGCATCAAACTGTTTCTGATTGAGTGCAACAGTCACGGCGTTTTGTACCCCGACTTCAGCAACTACCAGATCGGCACGAAGTAGTGCATCGGCCTGTTTTTCACTGATAGGTTTCGGATAGCTTTCGTTGGGAAGAATTAAGTGCCCGTAGCCGATAGTCCACTTACCTACGGCATCTTTGTATTTCTCTAACCTGAGCCCCTCAAAGGATTTGACCAGGCTTATACCATTTTCACTGGTTCGCATCGTCCACTCCTGCTTTTCTGGCGGCAAATCGTTTGATAAACCCGCCAATGAAATCTGTCCCTACGTAGCCAATAAAGACGCTGGCGATATACGAAAGGTTTTTTGCCATGCCGAAGAAGTCCAGCAGGTCACGTGCGAACCAGGCGATCATCGCGCACATGGTGGCATCGATAAGCGTTTTCATAATCGGGCCGCCGTTATAGCGCCCCCGCAGATACGCCATAGCAAACGCCAGCATTGCGCCGATACCCTGCTCTTTAGCAGCCAGTAGAGCAGCAATGAAATCTTGTTTGTAAGGCATTTTCATAGTCTCTTACCTCGCTATTTGCGGAGGCTGTGTGCGTGAAAAGGTTCAGGCCTTCGGGCTGCATTTAACGAAGGGCCATCTGATAGTGATTCCCGAGGCCTGAATATGGAAAAACCCGCAGATGCGGGTTCATATTTTGGTTATTTAGCTTCCGTGCCTGACTGCTCTGAAATTTCCGCAACAGTCTGCTCAAATCGAGCCGTTTCCAGTTCGACACCAATAGCGCGCCGCCCTAATGCCACAGCTTCTTTTATCGTTGAACCGGATCCCATGAAGAAATCAGCAACCAAATCACCGGGCCTGCTACTGGCGCTAATAATCTGCCGCAGCATATCGGCTGGTTTTTCACATGGGTGTTTCCCTGGGTAAAACTGCACAGGTTTATGCATCCAGACGTCGGTGTAGGGCACTGCTGCTGTTACAGCAAAATAACGCCGGAGCACTTTGTACTCCTCCAGTAATTCGACATATTTACGATTCAATGAATGGTATGTCGCCACCAGCTGGTGATGTGGTTGGATAAGTTCGCTCCCCTGGTGCTTGTCGTACGCGATGCGGTCGAACAAATCCTGCAATTTCTGATAATCGGCTTCCCCCGGCAAATGCCACTGACTGGAACCAAACCAGTGCGAAACCATATTTTTCTTTCCCGTAGCGTCTGCAATTTCTTTCGATGTCACACCGAGAGAAGCGCGGGCGTGCTGGAAATACTCGATCAAGGGAGCCATCAGGCTTTGTTTAATTTCAGCGCCTTTCCTTTCGTAGCCATCATCTTTTGGGCGATATGGCCCGAGGTAATGCTCAGCGAAAAGTATTCGCTCGGTCGCCGGAAAATAAGAACGCAGGCTTTCTTTGTGACAACCATTCCACCTGCCGGACGGTTTCGCCCAGATAATATGGTTCAGTAAGTTAAAGCGCGTCTTCAACATCACTTCCGTTTCAGCGGCAAGCCGGTGTCCGCAAAACAAATAGATGCTTCCGGCAGGCTTAAGCACTCGCCAGAATTGCGCCAGGCAACTGTCTAACCACTTAAGATAATCCTCGTCCCCTCTCCACTGATTGTCCCAACCATTCGGCTTGACCCTGAAGTACGGTGGATCCGTAACAATCAGGTCAACAGAGTTATCAGGAAGAGTTTGAACAAAGCGCAAACAATCATCGTTGATTAAATGAGCACTGGATATTTTTACAGTATTTTTCATAGATCAGTAAGCGGTACTCTGATAGGCTCACTATGCTTTTGCGCTAAAGCAGTGGGCCCTGGTTCGCTTGTGACCTCAAACATGAGCGAATGGCTGGCCGGGTGCTACAACACCCACCAGCCGCCCATTTTCACAGCAAGAAACCTCCTTCACTGGAGGCGTTTATAACATCCGAATTGATAATGCGATAACCCCGCCATAACCAACTGAGTCAGTATCAGCTGGCAGCGTTCGTGTGAAATGTGCACTTTTGCCGCGACATCCCCGGCTGTTGCCGGAGAGAATGTCAGCGCGTTCAAAACAGCCTTCGCCGTTTCTGTCATATCGCTATGATTTAGCATGTCTTTTACCCTTTCCGATGACGTGACACACAGATAACTCTGGTCCGCTACGCCAGCAAGAAGTAAATATGCCAAACATAAAAAAACCCCGCAGAGGCGAGGTTTCGGAATTTTGTGATTGCTTTTAGTCGCTGCCATCGCGGCGCAGCTCTGCCAAGCATGACGTAATTAACCATTTTTATGGCCCGTTTTCAATAATGGGCCAAATTAATAGCACTTTAAGCTAAAAATAAGCTCCATCATCAAGCGCACGGCGCGCGGAAAGAAACACTTTTGCCCTGAAAATTTCGAGGCACCAGCGAACCCGTTTTCGGGCCTCTCCGACTGTCAGCCATGGTGCAACTGATTGTAAATCTTTGGTTATGTCAGAAATTTTATTTCTGGTGGTATAGAACTGCATGCCGACCATAAAGACAGGATCGTCTGACTTAAACGTTTTAAGCATCACCCCTTCGATAAAGTCTGCATCATCGCGGCGTTCTGATTCAGCAATCATTTCGCTAACGCTCACTGGCCCCCATAGCAGTGTTTTGGCCCGCACAGTTGCTTGCGCTCCTCTGAACCCCTCCTTGTGCGCCTGCGTCAGCGCATCGGTGATTCGTGAAAGCTGTTTGTCTGACCATCCTGACTCTTTGACCTCTCCCCAAAGACGACGGCTGTTTGCCAGTCGGTATTCCGCTCTTGTTTTACCCCCGACACATTCGCCCCATATAGTTAGAAGCGATTTTATCCACGCCCCCTGAATATTGGTTAATGGGGTGAATTTCCCCAGATAACTTTTACGGGGAGCAACGGCTACGATTCCAAGACTCTGGTAATGCTGACGGCGTTGGCGCGGTGTCATAATTTGTTCTCCTTTACGCCAGAACGCCGAGCGCAAGTGCCCGGTCCAGCAGTTTGATAATCAGCTCAGGCTGTGTGCCGTATTTTTGTTCAAATGCCGCAACGGTCCCGTTGTGTAACTCATTGTGATGCGCTCTGCAAAGCGGGATCACGAACAAGTCATGCGCCTTTGTACCCATTCCACCCTGTCCGTGGCCAATCAGGTGGTGAGGGTCGTCTGCCGGGTTGTTGCAGCACATGCATTGCTGCGCCTTAACCCAGCGGGTGTACTTATCATTAACCCAGCGGTGCCGCTTCGGTCTCAACATGAAGGATTCCGGCGTCTCCGGATCGATGCGTAGCGCCAGCACCTGCTTAGCCGCTTCCTGGACAATTTCACGGGGTGTAGGCATGCCCGGAACCAGATCCGATTCGCGGTAAACGTGCTTAACCCCCTCCTTTGGTATGCGGAGGACCTGCCGAGCAGCATCATCTGGCAGGGTGTTTGCCAGGCCGTTGCGCGCCAGCCAGAAGCAGAATTCCGGTAGCGTCAGCGAGTGATAATTATCAAAGCCCAACTCCCGACGTGCGGTAGCGATGATATAAGTGGCGGCGTTTGCACGGGCGATGCCTGCCAGTTGTTCAGTGCTGTGGTCGCGCAACTTGTTATCGCAGTGCCAGCACAAACGGATCGCTCCGGGCTGGTGGCGCATAGTTGTCATGTTCTCATCGTGCCAGGTTTCATGCGGCCACTGGCACCCGTTTTCATCAGTGAGCCAGCTTTCAAGCCCGTTAATGCCACCAGCGCGGCGGAGAACAGCCTCGTTTTCAAAGATGTCCTGTAGTTCCGGCTCTTCCGCCAGTGGCTGGTCTGCAGGTGGCAGTTCGCCGGTCGGCATGTCTGCCAGTCGATCAGGTTCGTTCTCCAGCAGCATGCGGCCCCGGCGGAAATGTGCCAGAAGGCTCGCACCAGGCCGGAATATAACGAGGCCAAGCTCAGATACGACAATGGGATTCAGAAGGGCGCGCACAATACATCCTCCCTGATAATCACTTGCCCTACTTCACCCCACAGCTTTGTGACACGCGAATCCCAGACATGGGAATCGTCTTCAAACAAAGCATCTAGGAGAGCCTTTTCAAGGTTGTCTTTATCTGGCTTGGACTTATGTGGTTTCCCATTCATCTCTGCACGCTTTTTTTTGCTCCAGCTTTGCGGCATCGGAAGGATGAAAGTTATATGTGAACCAGACTCCGGCAGAATCACACCACGCGCCCTAACTTCGTCACAAAACGCACGGTAGCGAAGTACCTCAGGCCGCTTTTTCCATTTATCAGACCTGGTCATTCGGGGTTTTCCCATTGGGGTTATGGCGTAAATCATGCTTCACCCCACAGCTTTGACTGAAAGGTATGGTCCACCCGCGGAGGATTTTTACTTTCGGGAAGTAACACGCTTACCGTCCAGGACAGATAATCCTGGGACAAAGCTTTTGCGGCTTGCACGTTTCTGGCTTTGTACTGGGCTATGAGCTCGTTAGCCTGATACTCGGTCAGGTCATGATGATGGAACCAGCCTTTTTTCATGCTGCCTCCCGGTTGAGACAGCAAAAAGCACTGGCGCTGAAAAACGTCAGTATGATGATGGGATAATAATCTGGAAGTGTCTGCGCCAAGGTGTCCTCCTGGGCGCAGCAGGTTGCCAGTTATTCAGGCTGGCTAAGACAATATATCAGAAATGGGAGAAACCCGGTAACCCGCACGCTCAAGCATCTGGGTGAAAAGCGTTGGTGTGCCTACAATCTCATCGGGAAGTACCTTGCTGAAACTCAGCTTATCCCCGTTCCGGTATAACAGAGCCCGTCCCGAATCAGGCATTTCGAATGAGTACACCACAACGCGATCATCGCGTCTGACAATGTCATAACTCGTCAATGACAATGTAGCCTCAGTTCCCACTACTCCCCCTTAGCGCATGAAACGCGACGTTCGTAACCATGAGTCAAGCCTTCTAATGCGGCCGAATCCACATCCTGGAATGCGGCAATCATTCTATTCATAGGTGGTGTTTTTTGCTTACAAATACTGTTTGCATATACAGTATTTTAATGTCTGGAGATATGCAACAAGAATTAACTAAATGAAATCCTTAACTATTTACTTAACTGTCATTTGACTACCACTTAAAATATTTAACAATGCATTTTATAGGGCAAGCCTTTGTTTTTAATAGGAACACTGGAGCGCTTGTAGGTTGGTACTTTTTCGTGGAAATAGATAAGTTTCAGTTAGTTAACTGTCAGTTATTGACGACTAACAATTTTGATTGATCAATTTTCACTTTATCGATCGGTAATATCGATCATGTACTAAATACATAATCTTGAGGTGATTACATCGGCTGGCTGAATTAACGTAACAAGCCGATATTAAGTAACACTGTCTTATGACAGGTCGTGTCAGTTAATGTGGCCCCCCCATGGGCTATGCACATCTCTGACAGATAGGCTTGTACCAACACTTCGACGAACGGCGCTAAACAACACCACCAGTACAGGTTGTCGGCTTATCTTTTGCGTATCTTGCATCTGCATAGTTCCGGGCAATGTTCTACCTTTATTATTGCGGAGAAAGCACGGCACAGAATTTATATTTTTAAATGCAGAAATCGGTGGTTTCGATGTCGTCGGGGTGGGGCTCTAAGGAATACTGTTAAGCTCTAATTGCGCCATGATGTTACCATCAGGCGCAGAAGATAGTATCGGAAATCTTAAAGCCTCCCCTCTGAGAATTAAGTTTTTTAATTTGCTTTATCCAGGAAAGAATTCACCATTTCCTTACTGAGCACCAGTTCCGCCTGCAATCGATCATTAACTTCGTACAGTGCGTAATTTGTAAAATGCTTATGATATCCATATTGGATTAGAAAATCCCTGAATGACTCCTTTGTCATATCTGGGAAAGCATTATATCTGAATGGTGTAGAGTCCCAAATATAGCCATGTTTGTCAAAGATAATATCACTTACCTTTCCATCCAAAAAATATGAAAAGATAAACTTCATTTTATCAGTTAATACGATATTATTAAACGTTGAAACACTTTTGTAAATCCCCCCGTCTATGCTATCTAATGAAAGAGGGCTTTCCACATCACACATTATTACCTTACCTGACATTGTGACAATTGAAAAGTAAAGCACATCATCAAACCCGATTTTAACTGGCACATGTCCACGATAAAGCCTGCTGTACTTTGGAACATCAATTAACTTGGTGTCATATCCTTTTAAAACCAATGGCTCCTCAAACTTAACCAACTGAAAACCGCCTTGGTTTCCTATTTCAAGCTTAATTGAAGATATAGCCAACGAGTTATCTCGCTTATTTGAAACAACAAGACTCCCTATATGTGCGTCATATAGTTTACTCTGAGAAATCATGAATGAGACACATACTTTTTTTGAGATCTTTTGATAACCAAAATAGATCGTAAACCCGGTAGCAATTACGGTAAGTAACTTTATATCAAAAATTGAATATGCCAATGCAAGCATATCTAAGACCTTGTGATTCAACATTTCATACTCACTAATTAATCAAGGAAACTCCCCTACAATGAGGGGAGTATATCAGGCGGCAAACTCATGTAGAGAACACATTGCTGGTAAATTCGCTCGCACCAATGCCTCGGCAAATGGCGGCGGAACGGCGTTACCACAGCGGGCGACCTGTTTATCCTTCGCGTAGGTCGTGCCGGTATAATCCCGATCGATGATGTACCATTCAGGGAAGCCTTGGGCGCGGTACAACTCCGCTGGTTGCAGCATGCGCATCCCGATATCAACGATTCGATATACCACGCCGTCGATCGTTACCAGCCCGTCGCATTCCGGTCCGCAATACTGCCGCAGGAACGCCAGCACCTGCTGCGCCCGCTCTTCGCTGTAATCCCCGGATGTCAGCAGCGTTTCGACTTCCCCAACATGCAGGCCACCAGCGGTGATTGTTGGCATCGGTTGATCAGTTTGCTGCCCGTCCCGGCAAGTTCCGCGTAGCTTCACCAGATGCGATGAAACCAGCGCGTGATGATCCGTGGTGGTAACCGTGTGTGCTGGTTCATCAAGGGCAACGCCCGGCCCGGTGTAATTGCCGCCGTAATTCTTCGCGAGGAACGCGCTCACCGTCGCGAATTTATTGCCACCGGCGGTGACAGTACCCAACGGGTTATTCAGTTGCAGCACGCGCGGTTCTTGCCCGTGTCTCTCGCCGTAACCCATCTGGATCAGCGTCGGGGTAACCAGTTGAGATTTACCGCCTCCACCCGCTGTAATAGTCGCGCTGGGTTCGTCAGCCCGGTGGCCGACGCTTGCCCCGAACTGCCTGGCGATCACCGGGGCGACTACACAGGAGCGGGATTCTTTCAGGATGGTGTGTGCTGGTTTATCAAGCGGCCTCGGCTTCGCCTGGTATTCGCTGCCGCCGTTCCCGGCCAGAAATGGTGCCAGCTCAGCATGCACCATGCCCAGCGCATGACCATTCCCGCCCGGGCGCGATGACGTGCCCGCGGTGACTGTCGGAACCGGTTCAGTAACTTCCTGCCCGGTGGCGCCAGTGCGAAACTTTGTCAGATGCGGTACAGCGACGGCATATCCATGGGTTTTCGTAATGGTCTGTAGAGGTTCATTAAGCGGTTGGCCACGGAAGCAGTCATAATGCGATTTCGTGCTGGTGTGGTTGCACTTCACGATAAACGGCGACGGGCTGTCGATAACAAACCGCTGGATGCCGCGCGCGATGCGCTTAAGCGTGTTTTCCGCCAGTGGCTTCTTGCGGTCAAAAATCGACGGGCACGGGATAGACCAGTCGATACATTCCGCCGCCGTTCGCCACGGCTTCAACGCGCCGGCCTGCACTGCTGGTGATTTCGGATCGCCGTGGGTTTGTTCCGGCCAGGTGATCGGCTTGCCGTCGCAGCGCATAACCATAAAAAAGCGTTTGCGGATTGTCGGCGCACCGTAATCGCATGCGCGTAGCTCCCGATGATCCACCGCATAGCCAAGCCCGGCCACCAGCTGCGCCGCCAGCGCGCTTTCGGGTTCAATATTCAAAAACTCGCAGCATTCGACCAGCGCCGGGTGATCGGCGGCGATGCCGGTACTCAGCATGCCGACAAACGCCGCGAACGTTTCACCGATGCGCGACGGGTCAGGGCGCATTTCCGCCGCCAGCAGTGGCCCCCAGGTGCGAAACTCTTCGACATTCTCCAGCATCATTACGCGCGGTCGCACAGAAAGCGCCCAGCGAATGACAATCCATGCCAGACCGCGAATCGCTTTTTCAACCGGCTTTGCGCCCTTCGCTTTAGAGAAGTGGCGGCAGTCTGGCGAAAACCACGCCAGCCCAACCGGGCGGCCAGCGGTCGCAGTAGGCGGATCAATATCAAACACGCTTTCGCAATAGTGCAGTGTCGCCGGGTGATTAGTGGTATGCATCGCCACCGCGTTCGGGTCATGGTTAATTGCGATATCCACACAGCGGCCTGTAGCAAGTTCAATCCCGGTAGACGCCCCGCCGCCACCGGCAAAATTATCAACGATGATTTCTTTCACGCGTATTTCTCCATCGCGCTGGCCAGTGAGCGGGCAGCGTCCACGATTGCCGGTACCGGCATTTTTTCGAGCCACATGCGATTGATGTGATGTTTCAGGCGGTTCTGGTGGTGCGCAGGCAGATCACCGGCGCTTTCGATCTGTGAATAAACAAGGCCCACCTCTGCGGGCCATACGGTTTCGACTACATCCACCAGCAGCAGACTTTCCAGCTCAATGATGCGGCGATATGCGTACTCGAGTAATGCGTCACTCATATCAGTCATTCCAGCAGTCAATTTCGCTTTCTATCTCTTCGTCGATTTCGTCGTTTGTGGCGTCTTCGTTGAGATAATCCAGGGCCTCTTTGCGGTACTGCTCGCGGCGCTCGTTATACCAGGCTGCAAATTCCGGTGACCAGCCGTAAACGTACCCGCAAAAATCAACACGCGCGTTATCTTCCGCCATGCGGTCAACCATGCAATCGGCAGTCGTCAACGCTGCGTCACGGATGTAACCGCGCAGATCTTGCTTGTGCCAGACCGCACTTATTTTCGAATCGCACATATCGCGGAAGCGAATTTCCCAGCGGCGAATGCACCGGGCTTTAAGTGTTTTGCTCATGATTACACCCCCTTCACCTGCTCAAACTGGCGGGCGATAGCAGCGGCTTCTGGTGATGGTGCTGACTGGCTGCGGAGCTGGGCGGAATACATGCGGAGGATGTGCAAGGCCTGAGCAACCGCTGCATGTTGATGGTTCGCATGAACCATGATCCTTTCAATTCCACCATCAACCCCTTCTGCACGCAGGGAGGCAAGGAAAGCGTCAAGGGAGGGCGTTTTAACTTCCCCTCCTTCTATCAGTTCAACTTCGGTAGAGTACTCAAGCGCTGAAACCACGCGATATACGCGGTTAGGCATTCTTGCCGCAACCTGGACGGTGAATTCTGTGCCATAATCCATCTCGCATTCACTGGCTATTTCGTCTGGATGGTCATATGGGGATTCCGGGTCTTCTGCATCCCAAAACATCAGGTTCGACTTCAGTGCCGCGCTCTCCGCAGCCAGCTGCTGCGCACGGACTATCTGCACATCCAGGGCACTCGCAAGATTGCTGACCATTTTCGCGATCTCAATGAGAGGGGTTTCGGCTGCGATTGCCGCTGCAAATGCATGGCCCGCCCTTACTAACTCTTTGCCCTTGTAACTGGTATTCATACCCGCGCACTCCCAAAAATTTTGTGTACCTGATACCCCTGCCACTTCTCCCGGCAAATATCCGCCACTGACCGCGGCGCTACAGGGCATTCAGTCGTTTTAACCTTTGCCCGCCAGCGCTTCGCAAGCCGGTACTCAGGATGGAGTGGCTTACCGATGTTTTTCAGGATGCCAGCCATGCGCAGGCGTTTGAGGCGGTCGTATGCTTCGCGGATATCGCACGCCAGCAGCGTTCTAATCTGGCGTGGTGTGGCGACCTTGTGAGCCTCGATGAATTCCACGATGGCTTTCTGTTTTGGTTTCAACATGCTGATACTCTCCGGCTTTGAGCTTTCCGAAAGCAGTTATCGCGAAGCTTCGAAAGAAACGCGATTTCGTGAGAATTGCGGGCCAGTCCCATCATGTCGGCGTATTTCGTTGCAGCGCGATTCCAGCACCCGCGCAACTCAAGCGCTTTCGCCTCCTCGAGTTGCGCGCCCATAATTTTCGGATCCGCTTTTTCACTCACGAAACCCAGCCCGATGTCTGGAATATCCGCGCCGGGAATTGCTGCATAGGTGTACTGCGTACCGTTATGCTCACGGCTTAACAGATTGCGCGTCACCAGCTTCCTGAGTTGATGCCCTGTGGTTCCTGCCGGAGTGTCGAAAGCTTCACAGATGTCACCCAGTACACACCCGGGGTTCTGCGCTACGAAAACTGCTACGCGATCAATTTGGGTTACTCGTTTTTGTCTGGTCATTGGTCAAAACTCGTCTTAGTTATTTAACAAGCCGCAAATGAGTCACATTTTTGCGGTAACTCCCCCAGGTAAAATTCACCCAGATGCCGTTATCCATGGTCAAACGGTCCATTGCCCGTTCACCCAATATTTTCGATAACTCGTCAAAATTCAGGTTGGTCAGCACCCCCACAGGTTTCATTGCCGCCAGGCGGCGATCGATAATTTGATTCAGCAATACCCACTCGTTGCGGGTGTCGCGCTGTACGCCGACCTCATCCAGCACCAGCAAATCAACCTTGCACAGGTCATCCAGCAATGCCGATTCGGATTGCCCTTCGTCGTAACATTTGCGGGCGCGCAGCATCAGGTCAGGAACGGTCACCACCAGCACCGTGTGATCACGTTGCAGCAGGTAGTTGCCGACGGCAGCAGCCAGATGATTTTTCCCGGTACCGCAGCCACCGCTGAAAACGAAGCTGGCGAAACCGCTGCCGAAGTTATGGGCATAACTTTTTGCAAGCGTCAGCGCGTGTTTTTGCCCGTCGTTGCTAACCTGGTAATTTGCGAAGGTGCAATTCCGGTGCAAATCGCAGATGCCAGACCGTCCAAAAATTTTCTCTGAACGGGCGCGCTGATTCTCTTTTTCCAGCTCTGCTGCTCGCTTGCGCCCCTCCTCCTGCTGCCAGGCCATTAACTCAGCAGCGCTGGTAAACTTCGGCTGAATGCCTGCCGGAATCAGTCGCTGCAGACGACCAAGAATGTCATTCGTCGATTTCATCGTTACCCCCTGAAGCCCGGCGGGATCGCCGTATCGGGTGTCGAAACGCCAAAGGATGCCTGACGGCGCGGGGTTTGCGCCTGTGCGGCGGTTTTGGCACGTGATGCTTTCAGGCTGGTTGCGAAAGTCTGTTCCCACTGAATGTGGTGCTTAACCTTCCCTTCGCATTTCCAGTAATCGCGGAATTGCTGCAACTCAACAGCGGTGTATCCGGGTTGCTCACCGAGGTTTATTCCCCACAATGCCGCCTGACCTACAAATTCAGCACTTGGTAACCAGTCATCAGTGATCGGAAATTTCCCGAATGGTGGGAAAAATTCTTGTTGCGCGCCCTCCCTCTCTCTCTCTGGGTTTTCTTTTAGATCTGTATCTATATCTGGATCTTTATTAGTTACATTCTCGTTGGTGTCCTGTTCTAACGGTGATTCAACATCCGTTGAACGCTCGTTAGTTTCTCGTTCACCTCCCGTTTGTTTTTTGGCTTTTCTCGCTCTTGCTGATGCTTTTCCTGCCTCGGACTTTTGGCTGATAGAGGATCGAACCGCTTCAAGATCACGCTCAATACGTTCGTGAACCCACTCGGAACCGTTATCTGCAAAAAATTCTTTTAACGATGGTTCAACGGCAACCCAACGGTCGTTACTTAAGCGGGCAATTTTCTCCAGACGGTTTTTTGGTATGGCCCGCCCCGTTTGCCAGTAATTGAACATGAGAAGCAAATACGCGCCATGCTCCTCAGTGGACAGATGCATGGTGTCCGCCAGGTAATCAGCAATGTAAAGTTGCATGTAAGGCAGCGCGGCCATGGTTACTCCTGATGCCCGGTCGCCCGGACGTTATGGTCATTGGTCAAAACTCGTATCAAAAACACTGAGGGGCCAGCGTACTCAGCAGCGCAAGCGCTGGCTCGGACATCTCGCGAGGCAGCATTGCGTAAAGGGATGTGGCGGCTTCCCATATTTCTTTTTCCAGTCGCTGCACCGGCGCGCCAATCAACTTTGCCTGGTGGGCTTCCCCACACTCTTTGATGGCACTGGCCACCAGCTCCGCTTCGGTTTTTCCCGATCTCAACCCAAACTCACGGGCGATCTCGATCGGCATCACTGCTGCAATAACTGGCAGCAGTTGCATCACGTACCCGTTGTATTTTTCAGAACCGTTATCGTTGCGCAGATAGCGAAACAGATTGAGTTTGTTGACGGTGATCCCGCGCCCACCAGTGCGCTGCCATTCTTCAGCCACCAGCCTGGCGATCATTTCCTGAGCCTGGCCGGGTATGGTTTTTTCCCATTCACGCACGGCATTGCTTACGTTCAGGCGTTTAAGGTTGTCGCGGCGCCGCGGTTCAATCTGATTTTTTGATTTCAGAGCGACATGTGACTGTTGTTTAAGCTGGGTTATACCGATCGTTTGCATAGTTAATCCCCGCTAAGTGGTGGAAATACACTATCCAAGGTGCAGGGCCGCCCAAGCTCATTGAGCTTCTGTACGATCATCCGGCACTCTGGCAGCCCTGGATTTCGAGTGCCGTTTTCATAATTGGAAATACGGGATTGTCGCCAACCAAACAGTTTGGCCAGTTGCTCTTGGGTTAACCCGAGTGCTTGGCGCTCTCTGGCAATATTGTTCATGTTGTCCTCACGTCTGATGTTTAACCGAATTAAACACAAGACGTGTTAGAAAGTCAAGACGATACGTATTTTGTTTAAAAACACGCTACGTGGTAAAAAGCAGCAATGAACATAAACACCTCGATTGCCTTAAGGCTGAAGCAGATCCGCGAACAGAAAGGAATTTCGCAGGCAAAACTCGCTGAATTGTGCGGGTGGGTACAGTCGCGTATAGGTAACTACGAGGCTGGTCGCAGAAACATTGGCGTTGATGACGCCATGACTATTTCAAATGCTCTTGGCATTAGCCCTGCGGAGTTAATTTTTGGAGAAGACCATACGGAGAGCTGGTTGACACCAAGGCATCGAAAGTTGATTTCTCTTTTTGATCAACTCCCGGAAGCCGAGCAGGACAGAATGATTGACACGTTCCAGATTCGCTTAAAAGAAATTGACGATTACGTCGAGCGGTATCTCCGTGGGCGATTTAAATCCAGCGACGAGCGATAACAACTGCAAAAAATCAACATAAAACCAGCCATCGGGCTGGTTTTTTTGTACCGCATCCCATCCCCCTCCTCGTAATACCCATTCTCGGAAAATAAAACACATGACGTGTTGACTTATAAACACGTAATAGGTTTAATTACTAACACGCAATGACATTACCCATCCAGGCAGGACGCCCACGAAGTAGCTGCCGGCGGCATACGAAACACCGGATGAGATGGATGAATTTTTATCACGCGCAGCAGGTCTTACACATTCCGCTTGCCAGCGTTACAGGCAAAACGCAGTGCTTCAAAGTCACAACCCGCAGATTGTAGGAGTGAAATATGGTTGATTTCGCACGGGTTGCCACCGGCCGTCAGGCAGTTCGCCTCGGCTGGCTGGCAGCAAAAGTTCGCAGATTTTGCTACTTGCTTGCCCAAAAAGGGGATCCGGAGCTAAGGCAATGAGCTCTCTTTTTTATCTGGTCATCACTGTCTGCGCCATTATCGGTGAGTGTTTTGATACGCCGATTGGCATTTATCAAACCAAAGCCGAATGTTACGCGGCAGCGGCAGAGCAGCATGTAAAGGGGGAGTGTCTTCCGTACCGCAGAACGGCTGATGACCAACAGCCAGCAGTGAGATTTTAAACGAGCTTTGACCAGTGTCTATCTGGAGGATCTGATGGAATTTGGACTTAAACGAGTGATTGCCGCCGTTCGTGTCGTGGCTGCACTGAAACGCCTGTATCGTGGCGAACCGATCACCGTACAGGCGATGAGCACCGAAGTTAAATTGTCCCAGTCTTACCTTGAGCAGATTTTCGCGAAACTCCGCACCGCCGGCATTGTGACCAGCGCTCGCGGTCCTGGTGGTGGTTATTCCCTGCCCCGGTCAGAAGAAGATATAAGCGTAGCGTCTGTGATCCGCGCAGTAACCAATATCCCCGTCGATTGCGAATTTCAGTCCGTGCTGGAAGCACTCGACAGCGTGTCCGTCACGCAGCTATCCGGCAGAAAAGAAAATAGCCTGGCTGCATAAAGCACAAAACCCGCGCAAGGCGGGTTAAGTACCCGGTCAGCCGACCAAAGCTTTCCGGAAACGAGTTTTGACCAATGACCAACCGCAGGCGGCTGAACATCAGCTGCCGGGTATCTTACAATCCTTAGGAGCCCAAACGCAATGAACAACTATGCGTATCTCATTAAAGCCAAAGCAAAAGCCGCGGATGCCAAAAACCTCTTTTGCTGGTTCCAGGCTAAATCCGACTCCCGTGCGGAACGCGATATTGCAAACATTCTCGAAGATGCTGATATCGAAACTGGCCGCGGCGCTGACTACCTTCAGCCGGTACGAACCAACTGGCTAATCGTTGATGATTTGCCAGAAGAACGCGCACTTGACGCCACATGGTGCGATCGCTACGAACTGGCGGAAGATGGTATTACGTGGAAGAAAATTGCCAGCGCGGTGACAGAAAATAATAAGGAAAATGGAGGTAAATCAGCAGGCTATGTCACTACCGATACGCCAGTTCCTCCAGCTGATGTTATTCCGGCACCGCAACTGGAACCCGTTACTGAAACATCGCATCCGATAGTTGAAGGTGGTTCTGATATTGCCTCTGATGATGATGAAAATACAGAATACCCCGTTGTACGTCTGCGCCTGCCACAGCGGATTATCGCTCAGTACCTGAGTGACAAATTACGACACCATGTCACGCAGTCTCAGCGTATTGAGATTGGTGCCATGGAAATGGATTGCGACAACAGCCATGTACAAAATCTTTTGCTGGCAGCGCGCAGCCTCCCTGGTGTGGATAATTTGACCACCAATGAACTGTGGAAATTGACCAGTGCAATCAAGTCAGTTTTTCCTGAAGAAAAACGTTATGAACTGGCAGTCATGGTTCAGTTCATCCAGGCGTGGTCCAACACCCATCATATTGATCGTGGGATCCTCATAAGGGAATGGGCCGCGGGTAAACGTGTGGCAGCTATACAGCGTACAGATACTGGTGCTAACGCTGGCGGTGGAAACGAGACGGATCGAAATGGTAGTTATGTCCATACGCTTGAAACACTTGATGTCGAAATTGCTGCCGCTACCCTGCCGATGGATTTCGATATCTATAACATTCCGGTGTCAGTTCACCGCCGTGCGAAGGACATAGTCGCAAAAAAAGAAAGTCCATTTAAAGAGTGGTCGGCAGCGCTACGCAAAACGCCGGGTATCCTCGATTTTTCACGTGCAGCCATTTTTGCGCTAATCCGCAGCGCTAATGAGGACGTGCATAACTTCCCGGTCAGCTTACAGACCTATATCAATGCAAATCTGACAGAAAATCAGCACGACAAGCCAACTGCTGAAACCATCGCAGCCGCACGCCAGATCGACAGTGCAGCCGTTGTCGCCGGAGTAATTCATGGCACAGAACCGGCTGAATGCCTCGATAAACTTGCTACTGAATTTGCGGTTGTAGGTAAAGCGGTAGCAGAAGCCACCCACTCGCCAGCGAGTGAAATGAATGAACAGCCTGAAGTAAAAAGACTTGGCGATGGCATGTACTCAATCGACGGCCTTATCGGCAATACCGCTCATACACCTACGCTGGAGACTGCCAATAATGTGCAGATGGAAAAAGCTGTCAGTGATGAAACCCCGGCTGCTGCTGAAGTTCCGGAAAGCCAAACAGCAGATGTGTCAAATAAAAGCAGAGCTTCAGCTGGTGAATCAACAGATACCTTAATTAACGATACCGTTCATCAAAATGATGAGCTTTTGTTCACCCACCTGATGGTAGATATCGAAGCCATGGGGTCGAACCCGAATGCCCCAATCGTATCCATAGCCGCGGTGTTTTTCGATCCCGCCACCAGCTGCATAGGTGCTCAATTTTATCAGGCGGTCAGTCTGGCATCGTCTATGTCGTTCGGCGGGCAGGCAGACGCCGACACCATTATCTGGTGGCTTAAGCAATCGTCTGAAGCGCGTGCAGCAATTACCGGTGATGACGCCATAGGGCTACTGGAGGCAGTTGAATCTCTTGCTGATTTCATCGCGGAAAATTCCGCTAATAGCAGCGACACCGTCCAGATTTGGGGTAATGGAGCCACTTACGACAATGTGATTTTACGTCGGGCATTCGTCCAGACCGATACCCCCTTCCCCACCCCGTTCTGGAACGATCGGGATGTCAGAACAATTGTTGAGTTGGGCCGTGCCGTTGGTATTAATCCGCGTTACGCAATCCCATTTGAAGGGGAGCAGCATAATTCATTGGCGGACGCGCTTCACCAGGTGAAATACGTTTCGGCGATCTGGCAGCACCTGACTAAAAACTGATTTTCAAATATCACCATTTAACCTGCCGGCCAGTTAACATTTTCTGGCCGGTCATTAAGAGATATGACCGATGCATGAACTTACGCTGTCGCCTCAGGAAATTGCAGAAATCACTGGCTACTCGCGCTATACGCATCAGCAACGTCAGTTACGCTGCCATGGCATTCCGTTTACCACAGATGGGCGGAATCGTCCGATCGTTTTGCGCCGGAACTTAGCTTCTGGTTTTAATGAATTACCTAAGGTTGATGAATATGTTGCAACAGAACCTAACTACGACGCAATCAATGGGCCGACCACGAAAAGATCCAAAAGATATGCACCTGCCACCCAGGGTCACCAAAAATAAATATAGCTATGTGTGGAAACCGAAGGGCACAAAATTAAGCATTACTCTGGGGAAAATCAGAGATACCAGCATTTCCAAATTATGGATGCTCTACGAAGAGGAAAAAGCGAAACGCCATGATGTCATGACGTTTGCAAAACTTTGGGGCATGTTTCTTTCCAGCCCCACATTTACCGAACTGGCACAGCGTACGCAGATTGATTACAACCAGCACCAAAAGCAACTTCTGGCTGTGTTTGGGAAAATGCGCGCCGATGACATTAAGATCGAGCAGGTAAGAATTTTCATGGATCGCCGGGGCATGAGCAGCAAACGCCAGGCAAACCAGGAAGTGGCGAGCATGTCCCGAGTATTTGGGTGGGGTTTTGAGCGTGGTTTTGTAAAAGGCAATCCCTGTAAGGGGATCAGGAAATTCTCTATTAAAGCTAGGGATCTTTACATTCAGGACGAGGATTATTACGCCATCTACGCGGCTGGAAGAACGGAAATTAAGGTTGCGATGGAGATATCATACCTATGCGCAGCTCGTGAAGGTGACGTGTTCGACCTGCGCTGGTCTGACGTTTTGGCGGAAGGAGTGTTTATCGAGCAGAACAAGACCGGGAAGAAACAAATTAAGGAATGGAACCCGCGACTTCGAGCCGCCCTTGATCTTGCCAAAACGCTCCCTGGCGATATGTCTAACGGATATGTGCTCCCTGGACCAACTGGCGGAAAAATGAATAAAAAGACGTTCAACACTTGGTGGAATAATGCCAAGAAGGATGCAAGCGCTAAGGCCGGGCGTGAAATGCCGGGAACCTTTCATGATGTGAAAGCAAAAGCCATTTCGGACTATGAAGGATCAAGCAGAGACAAACAATTATTCAGCGGTCATAAGACCGAAAGTCAGGTGCTGATTTACGACAGGAAAGTGAAAATTTCTCCATCTCTGGATATCCCTTTTCACTCTAATACAGAGAAAAAATGAGCGTTGGTTATGAAAAATATACCAAGTTAATATACCAACACTATACCAACAGCCTAAAAAACAAAGGGGTTACCTTTCGGTAACCCCTTGTTTAATCTGGCGGAAGCGCAGAGATTCGAACTCTGGAACCCTTTCGGGTCGCCGGTTTTCAAGACCGGTGCCTTCAACCGCTCGGCCACACTTCCGGAATGAGGCGCACTATAAACACCCTCGCGTCTTCTGTAAAGCCTGAGAATGTTTATTTGCCTGAAAAAACATCAAAAACGTGTTGTTCGCCTGAAAAATCAACACAATGACCATTTATTCAGCGAGCAAGAGGCAAAACAATCAGTGTTTCTTAATATACATGTCCTTTGTCAGGTAGTACCCCAGGCTATCAGGTGCGAATCCCCCCACCCACGGTTTCACCAAATGGGTACGAACATAATGGTAAACCGGTATCGCTGGCACATCCTGTCCCAGGATATCTTCCGCCTGCTGATAATACTTACCCCGCTCGGTGATATCTTTGGCCTTCGCCGCGTTACGCAAAGTAGTGTCGTAAGCCGGATTACTGTACTGGCTGGTATTTTCACTATCTCCTGTGCGGAAATTGTTCAAAAACGTTGCGGCATCGTCATAATCAGCGATCCATGCATAGCGAACAGCATCAAAGTTACCGTTGTGCATGGTATCCAGCATGGTCTTCCACTCCTGGTTCTGCAATTTAGCCTCAACCCCCAGATTTTTCTTCCACATCGAGCTGGCTGCGATAGCGATGCGCTGGTGCGTCTCCATGGTGTTATAAAGCAAATTAAAACTCAGCGGATGGGTATCATTGAAACCCGCCTCATTGAGCAGTTTTTTTGCTTCAACAAGACGTTTCTCGCGGGGCCATGATGCATATTCAGGTGAAGCTATCTTTACCCCACCAATTTCCGGTTGGCTAATCACCCATGCAGGACGCTGTCCCTGGGCCATGACCTTATCAGCAATAATATCCTTATCCAGCGCCATATTAAGCGCCCGCCGCACACGTGGATCGTTAAATGGCGGTTTGGTGGTATTGAATTCGTAATAATAAGTAGCCAGTTGCGGGTCCACATTGACCTGATCGCCCAGCGTTTTCTGTAATTGTGCAAACTGATTCACAGGGATGGTATAGGTGATATCAATTTCACCGGCTTTAAATCGGTTAACGTCGGCGGTTTCCGAATTGATCGGCAGATATGTCACCTTATTGATTATTGTCTCTTTATCATTCCAGTAGCGCTTATTTCGCTCAGCAATAATACGCTCATTCACTACCCATTCCGTCACTTTATAAGCACCGCTGGTGACTATATGCTCCGGCTTTGTCCACTTCTCGCCGAACCGGCTAATTAACACTTTATCTACTGGCACCAGTGAAGGATGTGCCAGCATTGGCAGGAAAGAGGCCGTCGGTTGCGTCAACGTCACCTCAAGCGTCGAGTCATCCAACGCCTTCACACCCAACGTATCCGGGGCTTTCGTGCCCTTCGCAATATCCGTCGCGTTGACGATATGCATATTGCCAGGATAACTGGCATAGGGGGACGCAGTCTTTGGATCAACCAGTCGCTGCCAGCTCCAGACCACATCTTTTGCCGTGATTGCCGTACCGTCTGACCAGGTAATACCCGGACGTAAATGGAAAACCCAGACCGTGTTGTCCTTGTTTTCCCATTTTTCAGCCAGGCGCGGTTCAATGGTTCCATCCTTTCTGACTGCTACCAGCCCGTCAAAGAGATCGCTGATGATATTAAATTCGACATCGCTTTCGACTTTATGCGGATCCAGTGACGCTGGCTCACTGCCATTGTTACGTACCAGCTCCTGTTTTTCTGCGAGCGCGGTTCCCGCCGGCACCGTCGCAGCAAGCGCGCCTGAACATACGCTCAGGATGCCGACAGTCAATAAAGAAAGTGCAGTATGAATACGTGTTTGAGGTTTCATGTCCTTTGCCCTTGATCATTAATATTATGACGATGCAAATACACTCTTAGCGCCCAAATGATTACAGGGCAATATTTTTCAGCGACATATAAGACACCAATATGGATTTGCATCACATTTGCTTGTTCCAACAACAGAGCGTGCATTTTTGCCGACAAGTTGCGCTAAAACAGACTTGCTTTATGAGTAAAGATGGGTAAAACAACTTTGTCAGGGAGCAAGTCTTTTCTAGACTCCACACTTAATTACATCTGTCATAAGAGAGTGACTCATGGATCGTATTATTACTTCATCGCGTGACCGCACATCCCTGTTAAGCACCCACAAGGTTTTGCGCAACACCTACTTTCTGTTAAGCCTTACGCTGGCGTTTTCTGCAATCACAGCGACCGCAAGTACAGTCTTAATGCTGCCCGCGCCGGGGCTTATCCTGACGCTGGTCGGTATGTACGGTCTGATGTTTCTGACCTATAAACTGGCAAACAAACCGACGGGTATTCTGGCCGCTTTCGCGTTTACCGGCTTCCTCGGTTATATCCTTGGTCCAATGCTGAACGCTTACCTCTCTGCGGGTATGGGTGATGTGATCGCTCTGGCGCTGGGCGGTACTGCGCTGGTCTTCTTCTGCTGCTCTGCATATGTACTGACCACGCGCAAAGATATGTCATTCCTTGGCGGCATGCTGATGGCTGGTGTGGTTGTTGTGCTGATCGGTATGGTAGCTAACATCTTCCTGCAGCTTCCGGCGTTACACCTGGCAATTAGCGCAGTGTTCATTCTTATTTCTAGTGGCGCGATTCTATTTGAAACCAGCAACATCATTCACGGGGGGGAAACGAATTATATCCGCGCCACCGTGAGCCTGTATGTGTCGCTGTACAACATCTTTGTCAGCCTGTTGAGTATTCTCGGTTTTGCCAGCAGGGACTGACCTTGATACTGCTCTTCCTATAGCCCCGCTTATGCGGGGCTTTGTTTTTTGCTACACTTCCGCCGTTGTTGACTGACGTTGTGAAAAACTATGTTGATCTTTGAAGGTAATGAAATAGAGACCGATAGCGAAGGCTATCTAAAAGAGAGCGCACGCTGGAGCGAAGCGCTGGCGCTGGTGATCGCGGAAAAAGAAAATATCGCCCTCACCGCTGAGCACTGGGAAGTGGTGCGTTTTGTGCGTGAGTTTTACCTGGAGTTCAATACGTCTCCCGCCATTCGCATGCTGGTTAAAGCGATGGCGAATAAATATGGCGAAGAGAAAGGTAATAGCCGCTATCTGTACCGCCTGTTCCCGAAAGGACCGGCAAAGCAGGTGACAAAAATCGCCGGCCTGCCAAAGCCCGTGAAGTGCATTTAATAGCGAATGTCGAAACGGGTCCATTCTTTACCGGGTTGATACGGTTCAGTAAGAACCCTGTCGACCCGGGCGCTGCGCGGCCCGCCTGCTTTTAGCCATTCAATCAGTTTGTTGACCCCTTCAGCTTCACCACAGGCCAGCACTTCTACGCTGCCATCATCAAGATTACGTGCATACCCCGTCAAGCCCAGTCGCTGAGCTTCATGCTGCGTGCTGTAACGAAAACCAACTCCCTGCACCATTCCGTGTATCCAGGCGATTGTGCATACATGTGCCATCTTCGTCCTCCTTTCGGTGCTGGCGCGTTGCATTTAAACGGCGAACCCGTGACAATAGCGCCCATTTTCTTCAGTTTACAGAATAGCCGACTATGAGTGTACGTTTAGTGTTAGCCAAAGGGCGCGAGAAATCACTGTTGCGCCGCCATCCCTGGGTTTTCTCCGGCGCAGTCGCGCGCATGGAAGGTAAAGCCAGCCTCGGAGAAACCGTCGATATTGTAGATCATCAGGGTAAATGGCTGGCGCGAGGCGCATTATCGCCCTCATCACAAATACGTGCCCGCGTCTGGACGTTTGATAAAAACGAAACGATTGATATTGCTTTCTTTACCCGCCGCCTGCAACGTGCACAGCAGTGGCGCGACTGGGTGGCGCAGCGCGACGGCCTCGACAGCTATCGTCTCATTGCGGGCGAATCCGATGGCCTGCCCGGTGTGACCATCGATCGCTTTGGCAATTTTTTGGTTCTGCAGTTGCTGAGCGCAGGGGCGGAGTATCAGCGCCCTGCTCTGCTCTCCGCGCTGCAAATGCTCTATCCGCATTGCGCCATTTATGATCGCAGCGATGTTGCAGTACGTAAGAAAGAGGGGCTGGAACTCACCCAAGGACCGGTTCTGGGCGAACTGCCGCCCGCTCTGCTGCCTATTGAAGAAAACGGCATGAAGCTATATGTCGATATTCAGGGCGGACATAAAACCGGCTACTACCTCGATCAACGTGATAGCCGTCTGGCTACCCGCCGTTATGTGGCAGATAAGCGCGTCCTTAACTGCTTCTCCTACACCGGAGGGTTCGCAGTTTCAGCGTTAATGGGAGGGTGCAGCCAGGTAGTCAGCGTTGACACCTCACAGGAAGCCCTTGATGTTGCAAAACAAAACGTGACGCTGAACAAACTTGATCTCAGCAAAGCGGAATTTGTGCGCGATGACGTATTTAAACTGCTGCGTAAGTACCGCGATCAAGGGGAAACCTTTGATGTTATTGTGATGGATCCGCCCAAATTTGTTGAAAATAAAAGCCAGCTTATGGGTGCATGCCGGGGCTATAAAGACATCAATATGCTGGCGATCCAGCTGCTGAATCCCGGCGGGATACTCCTGACATTCTCCTGTTCAGGTTTGATGACCACAGATTTATTTCAGAAAATCATCGCCGATGCCGCAATAGATGCTGGTCGTGATGTACAATTTATAGAGCAGTTCCGTCAGGCCGCCGATCATCCGGTGATCGCTACCTACCCGGAAGGGCTGTATCTGAAAGGGTTTGCCTGTCGCGTCATGTAACTTGAATTTTGGAACCTCGCCCGCATATACAAGGGTATGTAGGGTTCCCGGGAGGTGACAATGATTGCCAGCAAATTCGGTATTGGCCAGCAGGTTCGCCACTCTCTGTTGGGCTATCTTGGCGTAGTGGTCGATATCGACCCCGAATATTCTCTTGATGAGCCATCCGCCGATGAGCTTGCGGTGAATGATGAGTTGCGTGTACTGCCCTGGTATCATGTGGTGATGGAAGACGATGATGGTCAGCCTGTGCATACTTATCTGGCCGAGGCTCAGCTCACCAGCGAAGTGACCGATGAACATCCGGAACAGCCTTCAATGGATGAGCTGGCACGCACGATCCGTAAGCAACTTCAGGCGCCTCGCCTGCGTAACTGATAACACCCCGCCTGCGCGGGGTGTTTTTATTTGGCAAGGCCGAGTCGTGGTATTTCGATGGCCGGGCAGCGATCCATTACCACACTTAAGCCCGCTTCGCGAGCCAGTACAGCGGCTTGTTCATTTATAACGCCCAATTGCATCCACAACGTTTTGGCTCCTACAGCGATAGCATCCTGTGCGACTTCCCATGCGGCCTCAGAGTTACGGAAAACATCCACCATATCAATTTTTTCCGGTACATCTGCCAACGTTGCATACCCTTTCTGACCTAATAGCGTACTGCCAGCTACTTTTGGCGACACGGGGATCACGTGATACCCCTGATCCAACAGATACTTCATCACGCGGTAGCTCGGACGATCGGGCTTGTCGCTCGCCCCTACCAGCGCAATGGTCTGAGTTGATTGTAGAATATCGGCAATATCGGTTTCTTTCATGGTTTCCTCCGGGCGATTTCATAAAGTGTAAATCAAACTGGCGAACTCAACCATTTTCATATTTTTTTAGCGGCTTCTCTTGAAGCATCAGGCGCTTCCAGTAATCTGTAGCAAAAATCACTGACGGAAATGGATTATGGAATTAACGACTCGCACCCTACCCGTGCGTAAGCATATTGCGCTCGTTGCACACGATCACTGCAAACAGATGCTGATGAAATGGGTAGAAAGACATCAACCCGTGTTAGCCAACCACCAGCTATATGCAACAGGCACCACCGGTAATTTGATCCAGCGCGCAACAGGACTGGACGTCAATGCCATGCTGAGCGGCCCAATGGGCGGCGATCAACAGGTTGGCGCACTGATTTCCGAAGGGAAAATCGACGTCCTGATTTTCTTCTGGGATCCGCTCAACGCCGTGCCACACGACCCCGATGTCAAAGCGCTGCTGCGTCTCGCAACGGTATGGAATATCCCGGTGGCAACCAACTTATCTACTGCTGACTTTATTATTGAATCCCCACAATTCAATACCAGTGTGGATATTCTGATCCCGGATTATCAACGCTATCTTTCCGAACGGCTGAAGTAAAAGCAGGCGGCATATCGCCGCCTGCTGTCAGGGTTTTCTCGCCTGCGGCACATCCAGGGATTTAAGGATGTCGACAAACCTCGACGGGTTCTCTTTATCAAATAACAACCAGACGCGCTTACGCGCGCGGGTCAACGCCACATATAACAATCTGCGCTCCTCTGCATCAGGGAAATCCTCGGGTTGCGGCAGCAGCGCCTGCTCCATAATTGACTCTCGAGCCGGAGCGGGAAAACCGTCCTGCCCATCCTGCAACCCCAGGACTATTACATAATCTGCCTGCTGGCCCTTGCTGGCATGAATTGTCATAAAATCGATCTGCAATTTCGGCCAACGCGTCGCCGCCTTGTCCAGACTCTCGGGTTTACCGTGGTGATAACGGGCCAGGAGCAGAATACGATCTTCCGGCGTGGCATAACCGCTGAGCTTGTCCAGCAAGGCATCCAACTGGTCTTGCGCCAGTAGCGTAACAGCATGCTTATCTCCAGCCGTCAGGCTGTTCAGTGGTTTTGCGAGTTGCCACGGGTTTTGCTGAATGAAGCGATTAGCAACGTCGCCAATGCGCGTATTGAAACGGTATGTGGTGTCGAGTGCGCAAAGATCGCCCTCACCAAAATAATCATGGAATGCCGTCGTCAGTGAGAGCTGTGCGCCACTGAAACGGTAAATTGCCTGCCAGTCATCCCCGACGGCAAAGAGTGTAGTCTGGGAGTTCTGCTTACGCAGTGCTGCCAGTAATGCCGCACGTTGCGGCGAAATATCCTGGAACTCATCCACCAGAATATGTTTCCAGGGACTAATAAATTTCCCTTTATCCAGCACATGTATCGCCTGGTGGATCAGCCCGGAAAAATCGACAGCATTCTCCTCTTTTAACGCTGTTTTCCAGGCTTTCAACAACGGAGCCATCAGTTTGATACGCTTGCTAAATAGATCCCGAACCTCTTCCGGTGCGCTGGCAATCATCTCCGACTGGGTGCCCCCCTGCATACGCATTAAGCCAATCCAGCGATCCAGACGGGGAGCAATGCGCCGCTGCAACGCAGCATTTTCCCAGAAATTACCCTCCGGGACGTTCCACTCCATCTCCTCTTCCAGCCATTGCCGCCATCCTTTTGCTTGTGCTTTTTTTTCACTGCATTGGGAACACCAGGCATCAGTCAGGAGCGCCAGCCTCGCCGGTGTATCACTTTCGAGTTCACTGACTTGCGGCACTTTTTTGCTCCCTTGCTGGATAATATGCAGCGCCAGCGCATGGAAAGTCCGGGCAGTGATCTCCTCGGTATGCAGCCGCTCACGAATACGGTCATCCATTTCCTTGGCCGCCTGACGACCAAAAGCCAGCAACAGGATCTGCTCAGGCGCGGCCTCACCCCGCGCTAACAACCAGCCAGCCCTTGCCACCAGCACCGAGGTTTTACCGCTTCCCGCGCCGGCAAGCACCAGCAATGCGTGTTCCCCGTTAACTACGGCGCGTGCCTGCGCCGGATTCAGCGGAGAGGTTTCAACCTGTTCAAAAAAGGCTGCATATTCCGTCAACATAGCGTCGGTATAGGCTTGATTATGCTGTGTACGGCGTCCCTCAATGTCATTAAGCCATGCCTGACACTGCTGCCAAAGCTCACGGCAATTATCAAACTCATGTAGACGGCTGGTAGGCACGGGCAATGCTGTAAATGCCTGCTGCAACTGTTGTTGGAGGCCGCTAATTTGCTTGCGCGTCAGCCATTTTTTTTGCTCTATGCGCCCGGCAATCAGTGCCAATTGCTCAGATAACACACCTGCTGCAACCTCGCTCATCTCCTTGCTCCAGTTATTCCAGCGCTCATTCAGGTGGTGATAAAAACGCTGGGTTTCGCTCCACTCGGTACCATGGAGACGCACAACTTTCTTGTCAGCAAGCAAAAACTCCATCTCTCCCCATACCAGCCCACGTTTGCATTCGATTGCCAATAGCTGATTGAAAGGAATAAGGTATTCATGTCGATCGCCTGCGACTTTCACGCCAGCGTTAAGGATCACCGCACGATCATAAGGGTGCTGCGCCAGACGTTTTCCCAGGGAGGTCGCTTTCAGTTCCATGTCTTATTGTTCTCAGCTTGTGACAATAATTGCCAGTTTACCTGCCAGAGAATTGGTGCTCCAGTCCAAAAAATCGTTACAATTGCCAGGACATGTTGTTCACCGTATTACACCGAGGTTTTATGCGTACCGTTCTGAATATTCTGAACTTTGTGCTTGGCGGTTTTGCCACCACATTAGGCTGGCTGCTGGCCACACTGGTGAGTATGGTGCTGATTATCACTCTGCCGCTGACACGCTCCTGTTGGGAAATTACTAAACTCTCCCTGGTACCTTGGGGAAATGAAGCGATCCATGTTGACGAGCTGGCTCCCGAAAGCAAAAACGCGCTCTTTAACGCAGGCGGTACCGTACTTAATATCATCTGGTTTGTGCTCTTTGGCTGGTGGCTGTGCGTCATGCACATTGTCGCCGGGATTACACAGTGTCTGACCATTATCGGCATTCCCGTTGGCGTAGCGAATTTTAAGATAGCCGCCATTGCCCTGTGGCCGGTTGGCCGCCGTGTGGTCTCTGTCGAAACAGCCCGTGCCGCACGCGAAGCCAATGCTCGCCGTCGTTTTCAGTAACTGGATTGCCATTCACTATGTTGAGCCCCCTTATTCGTCGCTACACATGGAACAGTGCCTGGCTTTATAACGTCAGGATTTTTATCGCCCTTTGCGGAACCGCGGCGTTGCCCTGGATGCTTGGTGAGGTAAAACTGACGATTCCGTTGACGCTCGGCGTTGTCGCAGCAGCGCTGGCGGATCTGGATGATCGTCTCACCGGACGTCTGCGTAACCTCAGCATTACGTTGATTTGCTTTTTTATCGCCTCAGCGTCAGTCGAATTGCTCTTTCCATGGCCATGGCTGTTTGCCATTGGTCTGGTCAGCTCAACGATTGGTTTTATTTTACTGGGCGGACTTGGCCAACGTTATGCCACCATCGCCTTCGGCGCGTTGCTCATTGCGGTCTATACCATGCTGGGGATCTCGCTGTTTGATCAATGGTATCAGCAACCCCTACTGCTGCTGGCAGGCGCCATCTGGTTTAACGTGTTGACTCTGGTCGGCCATCTGGTCTTCCCGATTCGCGCGCTACAAGACAATCTGTCACGTTGTTATGAAGGGCTGGCGCACTATCTGGAGTTAAAATCACGGTTGTTTGACCCGGATATTGAGGATGAAAGCCAGGCGCCTTTGTACGATCTCGCACTGGCCAACGGTCAACTGGTGACAACGCTGAACCAAACAAAAGCGACGCTTCTCACCCGGCTACGTGGAGACCGCGGGCAGCGCAGCACGCGCCAGACGCTCCATTATTATTTCGCCGCGCAGGACATCCACGAACGCGCCAGTTCGTCGCATATTCAGTATCAAACGTTACGTGAACACTTTCGCTATAGCGATGTTATGTTTCGCTTTCAGCGGCTGTTGTCGATGCAATCTCAGGCCTGTGCTCAGCTTTCACGGGCAATTTTACTGCGCGTACCCTATCAACATGATACCCGCTTCGAACGGGCATTCGTGCACCTGGATGCTGCGCTGGATCGTATTCGCGTCAATGGCGCGACATCGCCTGAGCATATGAAAGCACTCGGCTTTTTATTGGACAATTTACGCGCCATCGATGCACAACTAGCAAGTATTGAATCCGGTCAACCACAACCGTTGTCAGCAAGCGACACCGAAAACCAGCTCGCCGATGACAGTCTGAGCGGCTTCAGCGATATCTGGCTGCGGATACGCAACAATTTATCGCCAGAATCAGCATTATTTCGTCATGCTGTACGCATGTCTGTGGTGCTATGTATTGGTTATGCGTTTATCCAAATCACCGGGCTACAGCATGGTTACTGGATCCTGCTCACCAGCCTTTTTGTGTGCCAACCGAACTACAATGCCACACGCCATCGCCTGACTTTGCGCGTAATTGGCACGCTGGTGGGGGTCGCTATTGGTTTACCTGTCCTCTATTTTGTTCCTTCCCATGAAGGACAATTAATATTAATCGTTATCACTGGCGTGCTGTTTTTTGCCTTCCGCACTGTCCAGTATGCACACGCGACAATGTTTATCACCCTGTTGGTATTGCTATGTTTTAACCTGCTGGGAGAAGGTTTCGAAGTTGCGATTCCACGTATTATCGATACCTTTATCGGATGTGCCATCGCCTGGGCAGCAGTGAGTTTTATCTGGCCCGACTGGCGTTTTCGCCATTTATCACGCGTTACGGAACAGGCATTTGACGCCAATTGCCGTTACCTCGATGCTATTCTTGAGCAGTATCATCAAGGACGAGATAACCGCCTGGCTTACCGCATTGCCCGCCGGAATGCCTACAACCGCGATGCAGAACTGGCTTCTGTTGTATCGAACATGTCCACCGAACCTGGTGCGTCCCCGGAACTTCGCGACGCAGCCTTCCGATTGTTGTGTCTGAACCACAGTTTTACCAGCTACATATCAGCATTGGGTGCACACCGTGAACGACTCACGCAGCCCGATATTTTGCGCCTGCTTGATGATGCCGTGTGTTATGTCGACGACGCCCTGCACCACCTCCCTGCCAGTGAGGGACGCGTGCAGGAAGCACTCGCCGACTTATCACAAAGGATTAAACATCTGGAACCACGTCCGGACAGCAAAGAGCCACTGGTGCTTCAGCAAATTGGATTACTCATCGCTTTACTGCCGGAAGTGTGCCGTCTGAAACGGCAAATCGCTTAGTATGGCTTATTCCCCTTTGTTACCAGTTCATTAAACCACTCCAGCAACTCCTGGCGTTTGTTCGCCGGGAGTGCGGCTTCATGAAGGCCAATAATGGCACCTTCAAGGGCGAAGAGAACTTTAACGCTGAGCTGCTGATTCATTTTTCTTAATCTGAGCCAACATGCTTTCGCGCCAAGTAAACGAAGCGTATGCGCATCCAGCACCCCGGCATCATGCAACAGAGCCTCAAGCTGGAAAGTAAGATTAGGCAGATCGCGCAGGCGCAACCGAGTTGTTCGCTCTATTTTCTCCCTTTTCGCTGCGCTGAGTGAAAATGCGGAAAGCTCCAGCAATAATGCGCGATCGCCCCACAAACGTTCATCCACGAAGTAGTAATTTAACGAAACCCGACGGCCACGCTTATTGAACATCAGCATGGGAGCCTGCCTGGTGACGGTATAATGTGCACTTTCTTCACATGCGCGCAGATAAAGTTCTCCGCCAGCAACCATTGCAAAAACCGTTTTGTCTACCGACAAACTGTAACCACCAAAATGGGCGCGATAACAAATATCCCCAAGAGGTGCGAGCCATTCGCATGACTGATAGATCCGTTGATGTGATATGTCTTCCATGATTATTCCTTTAAAAATCACGTAGTAACAACAATAACATTATTATCGGATCCGTTAATCAGGAACATAGGCAACTGAGGACGGGACAGCAAGAAAATTTTACGTAACGCGGCGGGGACTGAGCAAAAATGCGAGTTACTTTCAGAAAATGAGGTTGATCTTTGAACGCTCAAACGCTACTGTATGTTTATACAGTAACCACAGGGCTGGATTGATTATGTACACTTCAGGTTATGCTAATCGTTCAACAAAATTGGCTTCCACACTCAGCACAGCAAATCGCGCTGACTCCACCGACGCCGCTGCGGGGCTGATTACCGAGGTTGTCTATCGTGAAGACCAGCCTATGATGGCGCAACTTCTTTTACTTCCCCTGCTGCAACAGCTCGGGCAGCAATCACGCTGGCAGCTATGGCTCACGCCGCAGCAGAAACTGAGCCGTGCGTGGGTACAATCTGTCGGCTTACCTCTTACCAAGGTTATGCAAATCAACCAACTGTCGCCTGGCGTGACGCTGGAGTCCATGATCCGTGCATTGCGCACCGGCAATTATAGCGTGGTAATTGGCTGGCATGCGGAAGAACTGACGGAAGAAGAGCACCACCGACTGGCAATGGCAGCAGAGGAAGGCAACGCAACAGGCTTCGTTATGCGCCCGTTACGCCATGATTCTCTGGGTGCGAGACAGCTTTCAGGGATAAAAATTCACTCTAATTTGTATCATTGAGTAAATTTAAGATTTATCCTGGTATGTTTTTTAAGAATCACTGGCATGACCAATTTATCAGTCAAATACAGCGACAAAGCCTGCGTGGCGCGCTTCGCAGGCTAACGACATCGCCTAAAGCGTAGTCAAAAATGTTAAATAATGTGTACACAAAGTCTTTTTTTTCATATGCCTGACGGAGTTCACACTTGTAAGTTTCCAACTACGTTGTAGACTTTACATCGCCAGGGGTGCTCGGCATAAGCCAAAGATATCGATAAAGATATCTCCTGAGTTATTAGTGAGCAACGCCCCCGGTGAAGGATTTAACCGTGGCTTCTCTTAGAGATTCCCATGGCGATTTTTGGATGATAACGAGGCGCAAAAAATGAAAAAGACAGCTATCGCAATTGCAGTGGCACTGGCTGGCTTCGCTACCGTAGCGCAGGCCGCTCCGAAAGATAACACCTGGTACACAGGTGCTAAACTGGGCTGGTCTCAGTTCCACGATGTTGGTAACAACCAGATCCCTAACGATGGCCCGACCCACGAAAGCCAATTAGGTGCTGGTGCGTTCGGTGGTTATCAGGTTAACCCGTATGTTGGCTTTGAAATGGGCTACGACTGGTTAGGCCGTATGCCGTACAAAGGCGACACTGTGAACAACGGTGCTTTCAAAGCTCAGGGCGTTCAACTGACCGCTAAACTGGGTTACCCGATCACTGATGATCTGGATGTTTACACCCGTCTGGGTGGTATGGTTTGGCGTGCAGACGCTCAGAACAACCTGGGCTTCAAAGATCATGACACCGGTGTTTCCCCTGTATTCGCAGGTGGTGTTGAGTGGGCAGTTACCCGCGATATCGCTACCCGTCTGGAATACCAATGGACCAACAACATCGGTGATGCAAACACCGTTGGTGGTCGTCCGGACAACGGTCTGCTGAGCGTAGGTGTTTCCTACCGTTTCGGCCAGCAGGAAGAAGCTGCACCGGTAGTTGCAGCTCCGGCACCAGCTCCGGCTCCGGAAGTACAGACCAAACACTTCACTCTGAAGTCTGACGTTCTGTTCAACTTCAACAAAGCAACCCTGAAACCGGAAGGTCAGCAGGCGCTGGATCAGCTGTACAGCCAGCTGAGCAACTTGGATCCGAAAGATGGCTCCGTAGTGGTTCTGGGCTTCACAGACCGTATCGGTTCTGACGCTTACAACCAGGGTCTGTCTGAGAAACGTGCTCAGTCCGTTGTTGATTACCTGGTATCTAAAGGTATCCCGGCTAACAAAATCTCCGCACGTGGCATGGGCAAATCCCAGCCGGTTACCGGCAGCACCTGTGACAACGTGAAAGCGCGTCCTGCGCTGATCGATTGCCTGGGTCCGGATCGTCGCGTTGAGATCGAAGTTAAAGGCATCAAAGACGTTGTAACTCAGCCGCAGGCTTAAGTTTACGTCTATGAAAAAACCCCGCCAGTGTGCGGGGTTTTTTATTTTCCGTACACTGGCGGAATAAACAAAGGACTCGTTATTCTTTCCCGAGTAGCGCCTTCAGGTCATGCTTCAATGTTGACATCTGAGAAGCATACTTCTCTTTATGCTCCGCATCCTCAATCAACTGCACAATGGTTTCCGAAAGCGTTTTTCCTCGCCGTTGCGCTAATCCGGCTAACCGCTGCCAGACTACAAATTCCAGGTCGATAGATTTCTTGCGCGTATGCTGATGTTCAGCATTGAAATGCCGCTTACGTCGGGCACGGATGGTCTGCTTCATTCTGTTGACCAGAGCCGGGTTCATATGCTGCGCAATCCAACTGTTAACCAGTACCGGTTCATTTTCGAGGGTCAACAATACATCGACGGCATCTTTTGCTGCACTGGCTTCTATATAGCGCGTGATGAGTTCACCTTCACGATGCTTCTTAACCAGATACTTCCACTTCCAGCCGCTTTCGAGATTTTCCAGTTGTTGATATTTCATTGCGATCCCAATGTTACCGTGTAACTCAATTCAGAATATCAGTTTTTGTCGGCTCTGCTGAAAAGAAATCACCCTTTGCGAGTTGCAGTCAACGTTCCTGTACCAAAAGCGCGTAATCCGTGTGCTACGTCAGCGTTTACGGTATAATCCCGCCTTTTACATCAGACTAAAAAAACGACTTTGACCATTACAAAACTTGATTGGAACGACGTGGTTCCTGATACCGAAAGCTATCGGGAAGTATTTGAATCGTCCGAATTAGCGCGTGAGACTGATTTCTCACTGGCCGATACACAACCCCGATTACAATATGCGCTCGAGCAACTGCTCTATCCGCTGGCAACGTCACGCTTTTTACTGGCTAAAGCGCCGGAAGAGATCGAGTATCTTGAGCTTATTACCAGCGCGACCGAAGAACTTATTCCCGAAGAACGCCCGCTTGTTGGTGGTCAATATCATATAAATGATTCAACCGTACGCTTTGATGCATCTGTGGATGCTCAGTCAGATTTCGTTGGCAGTAAAGCAGCGGTCTTTGCTGATTGGGTAGAAGCAGAACAATTGTTCGGCTGCCTGCGGCAATTCAATAACCAAATCACCCTGCAACCAGGTTTGGTGCACCAGGCAAACGGCGGCATTCTGATTATCTCCCTGCGCACGCTATTAGCCCAGCCACTGCTCTGGATGCGCCTGAAAGCCATGGTAACGCAGCGGCGTTTTGACTGGGTTTCCTTTGATGAATCCCGTCCACTGCCGGTGATTGTGCCATCCATGCCGCTCGACCTGAAAGTCATCCTGGTGGGTGAACGCGAATCGCTGGCAGAGTTTCAGGAAATGGAGCCAGAGCTCGCAAGCCAGGCAATTTACAGCGAGTATGAAGAAACGCTGCAGATCGCCGATGCCGAAACGATGGCGGTATGGCGTCATTGGGTTGAACAAACCGCGCGCAGCGCACAACTCCCCTGCCCGGCCACAGACGCATGGCAGACATTGATCCGTGAAGCGGTGCGTTATACCGGCGATCAGGAAACATTGCCACTGTGCCCACTATGGCTCACCCGTCAGCTACGTGAGGTCGCGGCAATGTCCACCGGTGACACCTTCCGCGGTGAAGAGTTACAAGCGATGCTCGCTCAGCGCGAATGGCGGGAGGGTTTCCTTGCCGAACGCATGCAAGATGAGATTTTGCTGGAGCAGATCCTCATCGAAACGGAAGGTGCGCAAGTAGGTCAAATTAATGCCCTGTCGGTCATTGAATTCCCGGGTCACCCGCGCGCCTTTGGTGAACCTTCACGCATCAGCTGTGTTGTACATATTGGCGATGGTGAGTTCAACGATATTGAACGCAAAGCAGAACTCGGCGGCAACATCCATGCGAAAGGCATGATGATCATGCAAGCGTTTCTGATGGCAGAACTGGAACTGGAACAGCAAATCCCCTTCTCCGCGTCGTTGACCTTTGAACAATCCTACAGTGAAGTTGACGGCGATAGCGCTTCAATGGCGGAGTTGTGCGCATTAATCAGTGCGCTGGCGGAAGTCCCACTCAATCAGAACATTGCGATTACGGGTTCAGTGGATCAATTCGGTCGCGCACAACCTGTCGGTGGCCTGAATGAAAAGATTGAAGGATTTTTTGCCATCTGCCAGCAGCGTGAACTGACGGGCAAACAAGGTGTAATTATCCCGGCGGCAAATGTGCGCCACTTGTGTCTGCACCAGAATCTGTTAGATGCCCTTCAGGCAAACCAATTTTTCATCTGGGCAGTAGACGATGTAATGGATGCACTACCCTTATTAACGGGCCTGACATGGGATGCTGAGGGGCAGAATAACCTCAAGCAAGTCATTCAGGAACGCATTGCCCAGGCAACGCAGCAAGATGCACGTCATCGCTTTCCATGGCCGCTTCGCTGGTTAAATTGGTTTTCGCAAAACTGATCGGACTTGTTCAGCGTACACGTGTTAGCTATCCTGCGTCCGAAACTACATATAAGGCTTACTGAGAACATGGTAGATAAACGCGAATCCTATACAAAAGAAGATCTTCTTGCCTCTGGTCGCGGCGAACTGTTTGGTGCAAAAGGCCCGCAATTGCCGGCCCCGAGCATGCTGATGATGGACCGTGTGGTCAAAATGACGGAGACCGGCGGCAACTTTGATAAAGGCTATGTCGAAGCTGAACTGGATATCAATCCCGACCTGTGGTTCTTTGGCTGCCATTTTATTGGCGATCCAGTGATGCCGGGCTGTTTAGGTCTGGATGCAATGTGGCAGTTGGTTGGCTTCTATCTGGGCTGGTTGGGCGGCGAAGGTAAAGGCCGCGCACTGGGCGTGGGCGAAGTGAAATTTACCGGTCAGATCCTGCCGACAGCCAAACTCGTTACCTACCGCATCCACTTCAAGCGTATTGTTAATCGCCGTTTGATTATGGGTCTGGCAGATGGCGAAGTGCTGGTCGACGGTCGCGTTATCTATACTGCAAACGATTTGAAAGTCGGTCTGTTCCAGGACACCTCTGCTTTCTGATTTCACATGAGAGCGGGCTTTACAGCCCTGATACAGGCGAAACCTCCGCAATGCGGAGGTTTCTTTTTTAAAGAGACAGAATCAGGCAATTACGGCCCTGTCCTCCATGGCTTGCCGCCAGCCTCCCAGCCACTCGGACCTTTGATTCAGGGTTTGGTACGGACACATTTCTTTTGGGCGTCCGGTAATACCAGCCTGATAACCACGTTGATGTGCCCGTTCCAGGCGATCTCGTTTTTGTCTCTTCATGCCTCGTTTCCCTCATTATTTGATCTGGTGGAAAAGAAAACAGTGGTCACTAAGTGTGCAACCACAGGTTACGAATACCTTGAATAGACCGGGTCGTCAATGCGCAAAATTCACGCCAGTGTCATAATTGTGAGCTACACAAAAGTTCATTTGTACAAAAAATGTGAACCAGCACAAGTAATGGTCTGAGTGAACACAAAAAAAAACCGCCAGCGCTTTCGCATTTGACGGATTTTTTAGCCATTATATTTTGTTATGGCAGACGATTTAACTCATTTGCCATACTGGTCGCTTCCTGCTGCCATCCCTGCGCCAGCATTTTAACCATTTCATCATACCCATCCTTCTGCTGTTTCAGCTCAATGTGAAACGATCGCTTGATCAGCCTCCCCTGATGCTTAAGCAGCCACTCACCGGCGATAATAACCCGACCGTCATAACGTCCATGAAAACCCGTAACAGTGACGTTCAGCGTATCCTGCTCGCTGCCCAACGGTTGTGATGCAACAACCCATCCCGGTAACTGATTGCTTAAATTTGCCACCAGCGTATTACGCAGTTGCTGATCGAGCGGGCTGGCCCAGAGATTATTATGGGCAATGACATACTGCACATCGGTGGTTTGGTAAACCACGCCGTTACCGGCCAGGTAATCCGGTACAGACACCTGCTCAACCCAGAGCTGGCGGTTTCCCTGGCTCTGCCCGGTGCTGGTTTTGACCGCCATCTGCGCGGGTGAAGGTAACTGATAGTAGCTTTTGTTATCCCCCGTACTGCTACAGGCAGCCAACAGCATGACAATGCCGGTCAGTATGCTTTTTCTCATTGTTTTGCCCTCTTCGGCTGCGGATCGGCTTTCCCTTTCGCTTCGAACACCAGCGCGTTGCTCTTATCATTAAGCGTTTTCAGCACCGGTTGTAGTTCACGCAGCACCTGGTCAAGACGCTGCATGTCTGCCACCATCTTGTTATACGCGGCAGACCCGGGTTGGAAGCCCTGCATGCTGCGGTTCAGTTCCCGCAATGTCGTTTGCATATCCGCGGGTAATTGTTGCATTGACTGGCTGGCCGTCAGCTTATTGAGATTATCCAGCGTCGTCTGCAAGCGTTTAAGCGTTTGCTGGCTCTCCGACAACGTACTGGTCGCCTGTTCGATCATCGGATTCAGCGGCAGATTGTTGATCTTATCCAGCGTGTCCATCAAACGCTGCTGGATTTGAGCCAGACCACCGCTCACCGTCGGGATAATCTGATAACCGGCAAATTCACGCATCCCGCTAACCGCAGGGACGTTGTTGTAAAAATCGAGATCCACATACAATGCGCCGGTTACAATGTTGCCGGTTTTCAGCGAGCCGCGCAGGCCACGTTTAAGCAACTCGTTAAGGTGCGCGCTCATATCCGGATCTTCACCAAGCTGGTTAATTAACCGCCCCGGTTCAATACGGATCAAAATCGGTATCCGGTAATCATCGTTTAACGCCTGACGCATGCCTGCGGTAAAGAACGGCACCTTGCTGACGGTCCCTAAACGAATGCCACGGAACTCAACGGGGGCGCCGGGTTGCAAACCACGAATAGAGTCTTTAAAGAACATCAGGTAATCAATGTGATCGGTATAGAGCGACTCCTGAATGCTGCGCTGATCGTCATACAGGGTAAACGCCGTTTTTTCACCAACGGGCTGACCTAAATCGACACCTTCCGGCACATCAAAGCTCACGCCACCACCGAATAGCGTCGCCAGTGACCCCATTTCTACCCGCATGCCCGCCGAGGTGAGATCCACCGCTATACCACTGTCCTTCCAGAAACGCACATTACTGGTCACCAGCCTGTCGTTAGGAGCATTGATAAAAAGCTGATAACTCATCGTACGTTTTTGTGTATCGAAGGTGCTGGTTTCAACCGAGCCGACGCGGTAGCCACGAAACAGCACCGGATCCCCGGGGGTTAATTGCCCGGCTTTATTGCTGTCGAGGATCACCCGGATGCCTTTCGCATCCGGCGGTGCCAGCGGCGGCGAATCCAGCAAATTGTAGCGCTCGGGTTGATTACCTTTATTACCCGGTTGTAATTCAATATAGGCACCCGAAAGCAGGGTTCCCAGCCCACTGATCCCTTCACGGCCAACCTGCGGCTTCACCACCCAAAAGACGGAATCATCGTGCAGCAGCTTTTCCATTCCGGCGTTAAGCCGCGCTTTGATTTCGACATGGGTTAAATCATCGGTCAGCGTCGTGCTTTCCACCACACCGACATCCACGCTGCGGCTTTTAATGGTGGTCTTACCACCGACAATGCCTTCTGCATTGGTGGTGATCAGCGTCACTTCCGGGCCCTGATGACTGTAATGATAAAAGAGGATCCACGCGCCAACCAGCGCGGTCACAATCGGGAAAATCCACACCGGCGACCAGTTTCTTACCTTTTGCACGTTGGCTTCCCCACTTTTATTCTCCATGCTCTAACGACTCCTCATGGCGCGTTAGCGGTTCACGATCCCAGGTCAATCGGGGATCGAAAGTCATTGCCGCAAACATCGTGATAATTACGACCAGCGCAAACATTAGCGCACCCATTGCAGGGTAGATATTCATCAACCCCCCCATACGCACCAACGCGGAGAGTACGGCAATAACAAACACATCGATCATCGACCAGCGCCCAACAAACTCGACCACCTCATAAATAATGTGCATTCGCTCGCAATCGCGCTTGCCATGCCCTTTCGCATCGATGCATAGCCAGGCGATACCGATCATTTTCAACGTCGGCACCATAATACTGGCGATAAAGATCACCAGTGCCACCGGGTACGACCCCTCGCTCCAGAGTAAAATCACCCCAGCAAGGATCGTGGACGGCATACGATCCCCCAGCAGATCCGTCACCATAATGGGGAGAATATTCGCCGGCAGGTAGAGCAGAATGGAAGTGACCAGCAGCGCCAGCGTCCACTGGATACTGTTTCGCCGTCTGGCCTGCCCGCGCGTATGGCAGCGCGGGCAAACCGGTTGATCAATCGCAACAATCGCCGTACAGCACGGACATGAGCGTAGCCCCTGGCGGATCCCCGGCACCCCGATATGCAGCGTCTGCGCCGGTTTTGGAGCCGGCGCGATGTCGTCCCATAGCCAGTGGCGATCAACACACTGAAAGGCCCGTAACTGTAACAGGCAAAACAGACACCATGGAATAAAGCTACTGCCGATGCCCACATCACCATAGGCCATCAGCTTCACGAAGCTCACCAACACGCCCGCCAAGAAGATCTCCGCCATTCCCCAGCTTTTCAGTTGAAACAGGATCCTCGCCAGACCAATTTTCAGACGAAAATCCATCGGCACGCGGTTGACCAGCAACAAGATAGTCACCAGGCAAAATGCCGGGACTAGCTGAACAAACAACAAGAAGAAAGTGCCAAGACTGGCGTAATCCTCAGAAAACATCACCCGGGGAATTTCCAGCAACGTTACTTCGCTGGTCACACCGGCCACTTTCATATTGACGAAGGGAAAGAGGTTTGAGAGCAACAGCATGAACAAGGCCACGATGGCATAGGCAGTAGGACGCTGCCGCGGCGCGTCCCACTCGGTCGTCAGTGTTGAGCCACAGCGCGGGCAAGTAGCTTTATGCCCGTGCTGCAACGGTGGCAACGCCACCAGCATGTCACATTGTGAACAGAGGATGTGACGAGTGGCGTGGTGGTGTTCACACATACAGGCTCCCTTTTATGCGCCGTTTTTCAGAGCCTCCAGATACTCCCAGCGTTCAAACGCGTCTTCCAGCGCCTGCTCCGCCGAAGCCATATCAGCTAAGACTTTCTGCGTATGATCATGCGGCTGACTAAAGAAGGCGGCATCCGCCACCTGCTCCTGCAGAGATTCCAGCGCAGCTTCCAGCTGTTCCAGCTTCTGGGGCAGTTGTTCCAGCTCACGCTGCAGGTTATAGCTTAGTTTGTTGGTGCTCCGTTTGACAGTTTCTGCTTTGGCGACCGCGGCTTCCGTATTTTTTTTCACGGCGGCCTGTTTTTGCGCTTGTGAAGCAGACTGCTGACCGCGCGCATCGTGATAACCGCCAACATACTGACCAATGCGCCCTTCACCTTCGAAGATCCAACATTCGGTCACGGTATTATCCACAAACTGGCGATCGTGGCTAACCAGCAGCACAGTGCCCTGATAGCTGTCGATCAACTCTTCAAGCAGTTCCAGTGTTTCAACATCCAGATCGTTGGTCGGTTCATCGAGGATCAGCAGGTTACTGGGTTTAAGGAACAAACGTGCCAGCAACAGGCGGTTACGCTCCCCACCGGAAAGTGCACGTACTGGCGTCATCGCCCGTTTTGGATGGAACAGGAAGTCCTGCAAATAACCCAAAATATGGCGCGGTTTACCGTTGACCATGACTTCCTGTTTGCCCTCGGCCAGGTTGTCCATCATCGTTTTTTCCGGATCCAGTTCCGCACGGTGTTGATCAAAGTACGCCACTTCCAGCTTGGTGCCCACATGCACGCGACCACTATCCGCCTGCAACTGGCCCAGCATCAGTTTCAGCAATGTCGTCTTACCACAGCCGTTAGGGCCGATGAGGGCAATTTTGTCGCCCCGCTGGACCTGCGTAGAGAAATCGCGCACCAGCACCTTTCCCTCAACCCCGTAGTTGACGTTTTCCATCTCAAAGACGATCTTGCCGGAGCGGGAAGCTTCTTCCACCTGCATTTTCGCACTGCCCATCACTTCCCGGCGCTCGCTACGCTCACGACGCATCGCTTTCAGCGCACGAACGCGGCCTTCGTTTCGGGTACGACGCGCTTTGATGCCCTGACGGATCCAAACTTCTTCCTGTGCCAGCTTGCGGTCAAACTCAGCATTTTGCAGATCTTCCACGCGCAGCGCTTCTTCTTTATCCAGCAGATATTGGTCATAATCGCCAGGGTAAGAGACCAGCTTGCCGCGGTCGAGGTCGACAATGCGCGTCGCCATATTGCGGATAAATGAGCGGTCATGGGAAATAAAGATGATAGTGCCGCCAAACGATTTCAGGAACCCTTCCAGCCAGTCGATGGTTTCGATATCCAGGTGGTTCGTCGGTTCATCAAGTAGCAGTACACGCGGGGCGCTAACCAGCGCGCGACCTAACGCGGCTTTACGCAACCAGCCGCCGGACAACGAGGAAAGCGCCATGTCCGCAGTCAGACCCAGCTGCGCCAGCACCTCGTTAATGCGGTTTTCCAACTGCCACAAACCGTGATGATCCAGCAGCTCCTGTACCCGCGCCAGTTCGGCAAGGTTTTTGTCGCTTGGATCGCTCATCACCAGATGCGAAATATCGTGATAACGCTTGAGGTATTCCGCCTGCTCTTCAATGCCCTCAGCGACAAAGTCGTATACGCTGCCGGTGACGTTGCGCGGCGGATCCTGTTGCAGACGCGCCACCACTAAATCCTGCTCATAGACGATGCGTCCATCATCCAGGTTGACTTCCCGGTTGAGGATCTTCATCAGCGTTGATTTACCCGCCCCGTTGCGCCCTACCAGGCACACGCGTTCGTTTTCTTCGATATGCAGCTCTGCATTATCGAGGAGCGGCGCATCGCTGAACGACAGCCACGCGCCATGCATACTGATCAATGACATTTATTTATCCTTTCAGGCTGCGGTAATCAGCCAGCAGTTATGGATTTGACGGTTGCGGGCAAAGTCCTGCGACTGCGTTTTTTTGGTGATTTCTTGTGCTTTCAGCCCCAGTTTCGCCAGCCCGTCGAGATCCATACGGAAACCGCGTTTGTTATTGGAAAACATAATTGTGCCGTCCTTGCGCAGCAGGCGTTTCAGATCCTGCATCAGGCGCATATGGTCGCGCTGCACATCAAACGAGTCTTCCATGCGTTTTGAGTTCGAAAAGGTCGGCGGATCGATAAAGATCAGATCAAACTGCTCGTCAGTATCGCGCAGCCAGCCAAGGCAGTCCGCCTGAATCAGACGATGCGCACGACCGCTCAGACCGTTGAGGCGCAAGTTGCGTTCCGCCCACTCAAGGTAAGTGCGGGACATATCCACGGTGGTGGTGGAACGTGCGCCACCTAAACCTGCATGTACGCTGGCGCTACCGGTATAAGAGAAGAGGTTCAGGAAATCCTTACCCTTACTCATCTGGCCCAGCATACGGCGAGCAATGCGGTGGTCGAGGAACAGGCCGGTATCCAGATAATCCGTCAGGTTGACCCACAGACGAGCGTTATATTCGCTCACTTCCATAAAGTCGCCCTTCTCGTTCATCTTCTGATACTGGTTGTTGCCTTTCTGCCGCTCACGGGTTTTCAGTACCAGTTTATTCGGCGCAATACCGAGTACCTGAATGGTGGCAGCGATAATATCGAACAGGCGCTGACGCGCTTTCTGCGCATCCACGGTTTTCGGCGGTGCGTACTCCTGCACCACCACCCAATCCGCGTAGCGATCGACCGCCACGTTGTAGTCGGGTAAATCGGCATCGTACAGACGGTAACATTCGATACCCTCCTGGCGCGCCCACTTCTCCAGTTTTTTCAGGTTCTTGCGCAAGCGGTTAGCGTAATCTTCCGCCATCGCCGGGGCTTTCGCTTCGCCGGTATTTTCCGCCAGATGGTAGTTTTTCTGCACGCAATCCAGCGGGCCATTCTTGGCTTTGAACTGGCGCTCTGCACGCAGCTGTAGGCAATTGAGCAAATCGACCGACGCACTGAACAGCGACAGGTTCCAGCCGCCGAACTGCGCTTTCAGCAAGCGCCCCAGCAGACTGTGCAGCGCAATCAGCGCCGGTTCGCTTTCGAGACGCTCACCGTAGGGCGGGTTGCTGATGACCGTACCGTACGGGCCTTTCGGCAGCGGATTACTCAGTTGTGCGACATCTTTCGCCTCAAAGGTGATCAGTTCACCCACCCCGGCGCGACGGGCGTTTTTACGGGCGATTTCGACCACGCGCGCGTCGTTGTCGGAGCCATAGAAACGGGATTCATAACCGGCAATCCCCTGACGGGCGCGGGTTTGCGCCTCGGCTTTCACTTCTTGCCACAACACGTCATCGTGCTGTGCCCAGCCGCTAAAACCCCAATGACCGCGATGCAGACCCGGCGCGCGATCGGTTGCCGCCATCGCCGCTTCAATCAGCAATGTGCCGGAGCCGCACATCGGATCCAGCAACGGCGTGCCCGGCAGCCAGCCGGAACGCATCACAATCGCCGCCGCGAGATTTTCTTTAATTGGCGCCATACCAGTGCGATCGCGGTAGCCGCGTAAGTGCAAGCCTTCGCCGCTCAAGTCAAGAGAGATATTCGCGGTGTCCTGATTCAGCCAGACATTAATGCGTAAATCCGGCATGTCACGCTCAACATTCGGACGCGGAAGATTTTTACGGGTAAAGCTGTCGACGATGGCGTCTTTCACTTTCAACGCGCCGTACTGGCTGTTGCGGATCTCATCATTCAGCCCACTGAAATGCACCGCGAAGGTCGCGCCCGGGTTAAAAATCTCTGTCCAGTTAATCGCCTGCACGCCCAGGTAAAGATCAAGGTCGCTATACACCTTGCATTCTCCGAGTGGCAGCATAATGCGCGAAGCCAGACGACTCCACATCAGGCTCTGGTACAGGAGCCGTGTGTCACCTTCAAAATGGACACCACCCTGAACAACACGGCACTCTACAGCACCGAGTTTTTCCAGTTCAGTTTTTAACAGCTCTTCCAGCCCACGGGCCGTACTGGCAAACAGAGAAATCATAATGTCACTTATACTCAACGAAAATTGTTGCGCATTATAGCTAATCTGGCGTTCATGTCATAAAGTTGAGGGCTAATTTTCGTCTGACAGGGGGCAAGACGTGCCGACTCTTTCACGTCTTTTTATCCATCCGGTGAAATCCATGCGCGGCATTGGTCTGACGCATGCATTAGCCGACATTAGCGGTCTCTCGTTTGATCGCATTTTTATGATCACCCAACCCGATGGCACCTTTATTACTGCCCGCCAGTTTCCGCAGATGGTGCGCTTTACGCCATCACCGCTGACGGATGGTCTGCATCTGACCGCACCGGACGGCAGCAGCGCAGTGATCCGCTTTGCTGATTTTGCGCCCGACGCCGCCCCAACGGAAGTCTGGGGTAACCATTTTACCGCACAGGTTGCGCCCGATGAGATTAACCGCTGGCTGAGCCACTTTTTCTCGCGTGATGTCCAGCTTCGCTGGGTGGGATCGACGCTGACCCGCCGGGTAAAGCGTCACGAAGATGTCCCATTATCCTTTGCGGATGGCTTCCCTTATTTGCTCACCAACGAAGCTTCACTGCGTGATTTACAACAACGCTGCCCGGCCAGCGTCAAAATGGAGCAATTCCGTCCCAACCTGGTGGTGACGGGCGCGCAGGCGTGGGAAGAAGACAACTGGAAAGTGGTGCGCATTGGCGATGTGATTTTTGATGTGGTCAAACCGTGCAGCCGCTGCGTGTTTACGACTGTCAGCCCGGAAAAGGGTCAAAAACACCCTACCGGCGAGCCATTAACGACGCTGCAAGGGTTCCGTACCGCGCAGGACAATGGCGACGTGGATTTTGGGCAGAACCTGATTGCCCGCAACAGCGGTGTGATCCGGGTGGGTGATGAGGTTACCATTCTGGCTACCGCTCCGGCTAAAATTTACGGTGCCGGTGCCGTGGCGGAAACATTGTCACCAGAAGTCCTGCCGGAAGGCGCAGTGGATATCAGTTGGCAGGGGCAGACGTTTCGCGGTAACAACCAGCAAGTGCTGCTGGAACAGCTTGAAAATCAGGGGATTCGCGTACCCTACTCCTGTCGGGCGGGAGTCTGCGGCTGTTGCCGGATACGGTTAGTGGAAGGTGACGTCAGCGCCATGAAAAAATCGGCGGTCGCGCAGGATGGTTCGATTCTCTGCTGTAGCTGTATACCGAAGACATCACTGCGGCTGGAGGCTTAAACCGCCTGTTCATAGCGAATGCCAACGGCGTGCGTGTGCGGCTTCAGGCGATCGTTCATGATTTTGATCGCATCGCCAAGCTGCATCGTACGACCGGCAATGACCACGCCAGGCTGCGCCAGCAGACAGAGCGTTGCGTTTTCACCCGGTTCCACCACCAGCAAATTGACGCACTCCTGCGTGTCACTCAGCCAGACGCAGGCCCCTTCTCCCGTCGCAGGCGACCAAAGTTCGCCGTGAGATAAAAAGTGCCAGCTTTTCGGCATTTGCGGTTTCAGGAAGCGAATGGCGACCAATGCATTGAGCACCAGCTCTGCACGTTGCTCATTGGACAAATCGAGATCGCGGCATTTTTCATCAAAAGAGAAATAGAGAGCCGCATCGTCGACACAAAAACCTGAGGGCGAAAAAGCATCCGGTGTCAGCATTTTACCGGCAAAGCGCGAACGAAATAACATGCCGTTGGCTAAGTCGAGCATCATACGGTCATGCTCGCCATCAAAATACCAGCGCCAATTGTCGTCAGGTTTAATTCGCATTTTCCTCTCCCGTCCCCATAAACATCCTGTTACTTTTTCATCCTTTTTGCCGCCTCGGTTATTACCCTAATAATGAAAGACTAAAATGTTTAAATTAGCAACAGTGACGGAATATAAAACAACCAGGGCGGGAAATAAAGCCCTGGTGGTTCAGGAAAAGGAAAAAAGATTAGATATGGGTGACAATTTCTTTAATCAGTGGCGGGCCTTTAAAAATAAAGCCAGAATAAATTTGCACCAGTGTTGCGCCTGCGGCCACTTTTTCCCGAGCGGCGATCACCGAGTCAATGCCGCCGACACCGATAATAGGTAACTGACCCTGTAATTCCTGAGACAGACGGCGAATTATTTCAGTACTTTTTAATTGTAATGGACGGCCACTTAAACCACCGGTTTCATCACAATGTTTCATTCCCTGCACGAGGGATCTATCCAGCGTCGTATTGGTAGCGATAACGCCGTCAATATTGTGGCGAACTAAACTGTCCGCCACCTGGATCAATTCTTCTTGCGAAAGATCCGGTGCGATCTTCACCGCTACCGGTACATATTTATGGTGGCGATTCTGTAGATCGTTTTGCTTATTTTTAATTGCCGAAAGCAGATCATCCAGCGCTTCGCCATATTGCAGGGTACGTAACCCCGGCGTATTCGGCGACGAGATATTAATCGCGATATAACCTGCATAAGCATAGATTTTCTCCATACAAATCAGGTAGTCATCTTTGCCCTGCTCGACTGGCGTATCTTTATTTTTGCCAATATTGATACCGAGTACACCGTCAAAATGCGCTTTCTTAACATTCTCGACCAGGTTATCAACACCGAGATTATTAAAGCCCATCCGGTTGATCAAACCTTCGGCATCTACCAGACGGAAGATCCTCGGTTTGTCATTGCCCGGCTGTGGACGAGGCGTCACGGTGCCGATTTCGATGGAGCCGAACCCCATCGCCCCAAGTGCATCAATGCATTCGCCGTTTTTATCCAGACCTGCCGCCAGTCCAAGCGGATTCTTAAAGGTCAGCCCCATACATTTTACCGGTTTCTCCGGTACACGCTGGCGGACAAGCGCTTCCAGCGGTGTGCCCGTGACACGGCGTAATTGTTGAAATGTTAATTCATGAGCGCGCTCTGGATCGAGCTGGAAAAGGGCTTTACGAACGAAGGGATAGTACATGAACTCTCCTGGATTCCCGGTGTGCAAACCGGGGGCGTATTATCTGCGAAACCCCCGGCAAATGGAATTGACCTGCGGCAAAAAAAGCTGATTTGGCGCAATCGTTTTCCCTTCCCCCTCCGCTTTATGCAATTTTTGGCAATTTTTCTTCAAATAAATCATTTAGTGGAATAAATCGCCTCTGTCACACTGCTTTAAATTGTTATGAATGTTACTTAAAAGCAAACAATTAGTTATAAGGAGCTACTATGCGCGTTGTCACTCTCGCCGGAAGTCCGCGCTTCCCGTCCCGCTCCAGTGCACTGCTGGAGTATGCTCGTGAGCGTCTGAGCGCCCGGGATATCGAGGTCTGCCACTGGCACTTACATAACTTCGCGCCAGAAGATCTGCTGTACGCTAACTTTGATAGCCCGGCTTTACAAACGCTTATTGAGCAGTTGAAAAGCGCGGACGGATTGATTGTCGCTACCCCCATTTATAAAGCCTCCTTTTCCGGCGCCCTGAAAACGCTGCTGGATTTGCTTCCCGAACGCGCACTGGAAGGCAAGGTGGTTTTACCGCTGGCGACCGGCGGAACCGTGGCGCATATGCTGGCGGTGGATTACGCCCTGAAGCCTGTTCTCAGCGCGCTCAAAGCGCAAGAGATCCTGCATGGCGTTTTTGCTGACGACAGTCAGGTACTGGACTACCAGCATAAACCCAGCCTGAGTCCCAATCTGCAAACCCGTCTTGATAGCGCACTGGAAACCTTCTGGCAGGCGCTGCACCGCCGCGACATTCAGGCTCCCGATTTCCATACGACACAGGGAGTCGCTCATGTTTAACGCTTTCAAACATCGCGCACAGTGGCTGGTGATCGGAGGACTGCTGACCGTGTCCGGTTGGGTACATGCCGCCGAACCTGCGCCGGATGGGTTACGCATCGGCTATCAGAAAGGCAGTGTCAGTATGGTGCTGGCGAAAAGCCATGAATTGCTGGAAAAACGTTACCCGAACACCAAAGTATCCTGGGTGGAATTCCCGGCAGGCCCGCAGATGCTGGAGGCACTCAACGTCGGCAGCATTGATATTGGCAGCACTGGCGATATTCCACCGATTTTTGCCCAAGCTGCTGGTGCGGATCTGGTTTATGTCGGCGTAGAACCCCCTAAGCCGAAAGCAGAAGTGATCCTTGTGGCGGAAAACAGTGCCATTAAAACGGTTGCCGATCTGAAAGGGCATAAAGTGGCTCTGCAGAAGGGGTCCAGCTCCCATAACTTGCTGCTGCGCGCCCTGCAAGAAGCCGGACTGAAGTTTACAGATATTCAACCTGTCTTCCTGACGCCGGCCGATGCCCGCGCAGCCTTCCAACAGGGGAATGTCGACGCCTGGGCCATCTGGGATCCGTACTATTCCGCGGCTCTGTTACAAGGCGGCGTGCGGGTATTAAAAGATGGCACCACGCTGAAACAGACCGGCTCTTTCTATTTAGCGGCACGCCCCTACGCAGAGAAGAATGGCGCCTTTATCCAGGGGGTACTGGACACCTTTAGTGAAGCGGATGCACTCACCATCAGCCACCGTGACGAAAGTGTCGCACTGCTGGCAAAAACGATGGGGTTACCACAGCCCGTTATCGCGACTTACTTTGATCATCGCCCCCCGACCAAAATCGGACCGGTAAACGATGCCATCGCCGCGCTGCAACAGCAAACGGCCGATCTGTTTTATGCCAACCACCTGCTACCGAAGAAAGTGGATATCCGTACCCGCATCTGGCAGCCAACCCAAGAAGGAGCCAAGTTATGAGCCTGAATCTGTTCTGGTTTTTGCCTACCCACGGTGACGGTCACTACCTGGGGACCGATTACGGCTCCCGGGCAGTGGATCATGCCTATTTACAACAGATTGCCCAAGCGGCGGACCGTCTGGGATTTAGCGGTGTACTGATCCCAACCGGACGCTCCTGCGAAGATGCCTGGCTGGTGGCCGCCTCCCTGATCCCGGTCACGCAACGTCTGAAATTCCTCGTCGCCCTGCGCCCAAGCGTCACCTCCGTCACCGTCGCCGCCCGCCAGGCCGCCACACTGGATCGCCTGTCTAACGGCCGGGCATTGTTTAACCTCGTGACTGGCAGCGATCCGCAGGAACTGGCAGGGGACGGTGTATTTCTTGATCATACCGAGCGTTACGCAGCATCATCGGAATTCACCCATGTCTGGCGACGCCTGCTGGAAGGCGAGACGGTCGATTTCCAGGGCAAACATGTTCATGTGCGCGGCGCGAAGTTATTTTTCCCCCCCGTTCAGCAACCGCGCCCGCCGCTCTATTTCGGGGGGTCATCAGATGTGGCGCAAGATCTGGCCGCGGAACAAGTCGATCTCTATCTGACCTGGGGCGAGCCCCCTGAACAGGTAAAAGAGAAAATTGCCCAGGTGCGCGCCAAAGCAGCCGCTCACGGGCGCCGCGTTCGCTTCGGCATTCGCCTGCATGTGATCGTGCGTGAAACCACTGCGGAAGCCTGGCAAGCAGCAAACAACCTCATCTCGCATCTGGATGACGACACCATTGCCAAAGCGCAGGCGGCATTTGCACGCCAGGACTCCGTCGGCCAGCAACGTATGGCGGCACTGCATAACGGTCAACGCGATAACCTGGAAATCAGCCCCAATTTGTGGGCTGGCCCAGGCCTGGTGCGCGGCGGCGCAGGAACGGCGCTGGTGGGCGACGGCCCAACAGTAGCGGCGCGCATTAACGAGTATGCGGCACTGGGAATAGACAGTTTTATTCTTTCTGGTTATCCGCATCTGGAAGAGGCGTATCGGGTGGGCGAACTGTTGTTCCCACACCTCGATGTCGCTATCCCGCAGATCCCGCAACCGCAATCGTTGCCGCTTCAGGGCGAGACGGTGGCGAATGAGTTTATCCCCCGAAAAGTGGCGCAAAGCTGAGGAGTCATCATGGCTGCACAGAACAGAGGGTTGCTGCGTATCGCACCGTGGTTACTGCCCACCGGGATCGTGATCGTCTGGCAAATCGCTTCATCGACTGGTTGGCTCTCCACCCGCATTCTTCCGTCACCGGAAGGCGTGCTGGAGGCCTTCTGGACGCTGAGCGCAAGCGGAGAACTGTGGCAGCATCTGGCCATCAGTTCCTGGCGTGCGGCGATTGGCTTCTCTATTGGCGGCAGCATCGGTTTGACGTTGGGGTTGATAAGCGGTCTGTCGCCTTGGGGAGAGCGGCTGCTGGACACCTCTATCCAGATGTTGCGTAACATCCCGCATCTGGCATTGATCCCCTTGGTCATCCTGTGGTTTGGCATCGACGAGAGCGCGAAAATATTCCTCGTCGCTTTGGGTACGCTGTTTCCGGTGTATATCAATACCTGGCATGGGATCCGCAATATCGATCGTGGACTGGTGGAAATGGCGCGTAGCTATGGTTTAACCGGTTTTGCGCTCTTTATCCACGTGATCCTGCCGGGTGCCCTACCCTCAATTATGGTCGGTGTGCGCTTTGCCCTTGGTCTGATGTGGCTGACCTTAATTGTGGCCGAGACGATTTCAGCGAATGCAGGCATCGGTTACCTGGCCATGAACGCACGGGAGTTCTTGCAAACCGATGTGGTAGTGGTGGCGATTATCCTCTACGCCCTGCTCGGCAAACTGGCTGATGTGAGTGCACAACTGCTGGAGCGCCTGTGGTTGCGTTGGCATCCGGCTTATCATGAGAAGGAGGCAAATGCATGACGACCGCCCGACTCACTCAAGGAATCCCCTTGTTATTAAATGGCGTAAGCAAGCACTACGGTGATAACGCCGTATTGAAGGGGCTGGATTTGCACATTGCTGCCGGTCAGTTTATTGCCGTGGTGGGGCGTAGCGGCGGCGGCAAGAGCACCTTACTGCGTCTGCTGGCTGGCCTCGAATCCCCAAACAGCGGTGAACTGCTGGCGGGAAACACGCCACTGGCGCAGATCCAGAATGACACGCGAATGATGTTTCAGGATGCACGCCTGCTGCCATGGAAATCGGTTATCGATAATGTCGGTCTGGGTCTGAAGGGCTCCTGGCGCGAGGCCGCACAAGAAGCGCTCCGGTCAGTAGGGCTGGCGCAGCGCGCAACGGAGTGGCCTGCCGCGCTCTCTGGTGGGCAAAAACAGCGCGTCGCACTGGCGCGTGCGCTGGTACATCAACCCGGACTGCTACTACTCGATGAACCCCTTGGCGCACTGGATGCACTAACACGTCTTGAGATGCAGGCGCTGATCACGGAACTGTGGCAATTACACGGGTTTACGGTAGTGCTGGTCACGCACGATGTCAGCGAAGCCGTGGCCATGGCCGATCGCGTCCTGCTGATTGAAGAAGGGAAAATTGGTCTGGATTTGGCCATCGATATTCCCCGCCCGCGCCGGACGGGTTCGGCCAGACTGGCGGAGTTAGAAGAAACAGTACTGAACCGGGTCATGCAGCGTGGCGAATCAGAAAGCACAGTTGTGCCACAAACCCGCCATGCCTGAGAATTTGTCGCTTTCGCCGGTTACAAAGCACTATTTACAGGCCCGGAAAGCGTCGCGCTACCGGGCCTGATTGCCGGACTATGCCAGCGCTTTGCTGACTTTCTCGTACAGGTCGCCAGACAGGTTTGGCAACGCTTTTAACTGCTCCAGCGCTGCGCGCATCAACGCCTGACGTTTGGCGTCATAACGTTTCAGGCGGATCAGCGGCTCAATCAGACGCGACGCTACCTGCGGGTTGCGGCTATTAAGCTCAGTCAGCATTTCGACCAGGAACTGATAACCACTGCCATCTTGCGCATGGAATGCCGCCGGGTTGCTGCCGGCAAAAGCACCGATGAGCGAACGAATGCGGTTCGGGTTGCTCAGGCTGAACGAACGGTGTTTCAGCAAACCACGCACCGTTTCCAGCACATTGCTCGCCGGGCTGGTAGCCTGCAGGATAAACCACTTATCCATCACCAGACCGTCATGATGCCATTTGTCATCATATTCCTGCATCAGCGCATCGCGGCACGGTAACTGTGCGGCCACAGCGGCTGAAAGCGCAGCCAGCGCATCGGTCATGTTGTCGGCATCGTGATACTGCTGACTCACCAGTTTGTCACCCAATTGCGCGTCGCCAAAGGCCAGGAAGCGCAGGCAGGTGTTACGTAAAGCGCGCTTGCCGATATCTGCATGCTCCACCTGGTAATGGCTTAATTTGTTGGCGTTATACACAGCAAGGAACTCATCTGCCAGCTCAGTGGCAAGCGTACGCGTCAGGGCTTCACGCACCGCGGTGATCGCGGTGGGATCGATAACGTCAAACAGTTCGGCAATCTCATTCGCTGATGGCAGCGTCAGAATCTCGGCAGCCAGCGCCGGATCGATGGCCTCGTCCAGCAGGATAGCCCGGAAGGCATCTGCCACATGCAACGGCAACGACAACGCCTGACCCTGCTGATGACGTGCAACGTTCAGCTTGATATGCGTGGCCAGCAGACTTTGCGCCGCATCCCAGCGGGAGAAATCGTTGCTGGCATGACGCATTAAAAACGTGAGCTGCTGGTCGCTCCATTTGTATTCCAGTTTCACCGGCGCAGAGAACTCACGCAGCAGTGAGGGCACTGGCTGGAAATAGACATTATCAAACACAAATGTCTGCTCGGTCTGTGTCACGTTCAGTACGTGGTGTACCGGGTGACCGCCTTTTTGCAGCGGGATCACCTTCCCTTCGTTATCGTACAGTTCAATATCAAACGGGATGTGCAGCGGCTGCTTGTCTTGCTGCTCCGCGGTTGGCGGTGTGCGCTGGCTGATGGTCAGCGTATACTGCTCGGTATTCGGGTTGTAGTCGTCCTGCACCGTCACAATCGGCGTGCCCGCCTGACTGTACCAACGACGGAAATGCGAGAGGTCGATATTAGAAGCATCCTCCATCGCCTGCACGAAATCGTCACAGGTCGCTGCGCTGCCATCGTGACGCTCAAAATAGAGCTGCATCCCTTTCTGGAAGTTCTCTTCGCCCAGCAGCGTGTGCATCATGCGGATCACTTCAGCACCCTTTTCGTAAACCGTCAGGGTATAGAAGTTGTTCATTTCAATGACTTTGTCCGGACGGATGGGGTGCGCCATCGGGCTGGCGTCTTCCGCAAACTGCATGCCGCGCATGGTGCGTACATTATTGATGCGGTTAACTGCACGGGAACCGAGATCGGAACTGAACTCCTGGTCGCGGAACACTGTGAGTCCCTCTTTCAGGCTGAGCTGGAACCAGTCGCGGCAGGTGACACGGTTACCTGTCCAGTTATGGAAATATTCATGCCCTATAACACGTTCAATATCGAGGTAATCTTTATCGGTTGCAGTATCTGTCCGGGCAAGAACATATTTCGAGTTGAAGATGTTCAGCCCTTTGTTTTCCATCGCCCCCATATTAAAGAAGTCGACGGCAACGATCATATAGATGTCGAGATCGTACTCCAGGCCGAAGCGCTCTTCGTCCCACTTCATGGAATTCTTCAGCGACGTCATCGCCCACGGCGCGCGATCAAGATTGCCGCGGTCGACATACAGCTCCAGCGCCACCTCGCGCCCGGAGCGGGTCGTAAACGTGTCGCGCAGTACGTCAAAATCGCCTGCGACAAGGGCAAATAAATAGCAGGGTTTCGGGAAGGGATCCTGCCACTGAACCCAGTGACGGCCATCGCCCAGTTCCCCCTGGTCAATACGGTTACCGTTCGACAGCAGGAACGGATAACGGGTTTTATCAGCGATCAATTTGGTGGTAAACCGCGCCAGTACATCCGGGCGATCAAGATACCAGGTAATGTGACGGAACCCCTCCGCCTCACATTGAGTACACAGCGCTTCGCCAGACTGGTACAACCCTTCCAGCGCAGTATTCGCCGCCGGGCTGATTTCATTCACGATACGCAGGGTAAAACGATCCGGCAGGCCATCAATGACCAGTTGGTTGCCTTCTTCTATTTTATAGTTCGACCATGGAGCATCGTTGACATGGAGAGAGAGCAGTGTCAGCTCGCCGCCATCGAGGCGAAGCGGTACGACAGAGGCGCTATGGCGCGACACGTTACTCAGCGCGGTAACGACCGTTTTGGTGGCGTCGAGCTCAAAGGTCAAGTCAATATCGCTAATCAGGTAATCCGGCGCACGGTAATCGTGGCGGTATTTGGCTTGTGGCTGTTGTGTCATAAAAAACCTTTAGCATCTTCTGTTTGGTTACGACTCCAGTCTATTCCGGTTGCGGAGAACGCGCCACGCAGAATGTTCATCTTTTAAGAGGGAAAAGCTCTGGTTTGCTACATTTTGGCAACAGGAGGCACGAAATGCCATCGACCCATTCCGTGCGATATGGTGTGATCGGGGTTCAATAACCTGGTAAACAAGGTATACTCCAGCGACGACCTGCTTTGTTTATTGTACTAAACGCTCCTGTAAGAGGATGCTTCTGCGCACCATGACTCAACTCGCTTTCCCTGGTCTGCAAACGCTGCTGGATACCGACGCTTACAAGCTGCACATGCAGCAAGCGGTGTTCCATCATTATTACGATGTGCACGTTTCAGCAGAGTTCCGCTGCCGTGGCGACGATCTGCTCGGCATCTACGCCGACGCGATCCGTGAACATGTGGATGCCATGCAACACCTGCGTTTGCAGGATGACGAGTACCACTGGCTGTCCGGTCTGCCTTTCTTTAAATCCGACTATCTCACCTGGTTGCGCGATTTTCGTTACGATCCGCAGCAAGTGGCTATTAGCAACGACAACGGCAAACTCAACATTCGTCTCTCCGGCCCGTGGCGCGAAGTGATCATGTGGGAAGTACCGCTGCTGGCGGTCATCAGTGAAGTGGTGCATCGCTGCCGTTCGCCTCAAGCGGGCGTAGAGCAGGCTCTGCTGCATCTGGAAGAAAAACTGGCGGATTTTGCTGCGCGCACGGCCGGGAAGGACATGTCCCGTTTTCGTCTGATGGATTTCGGCACCCGTCGCCGTTTCTCCCGCGATGTTCAGCAGGCAATTGTAAAACGCCTGCAGCAGGAACCGTGGTTTGTTGGCACCAGTAATTACGATCTGGCGCGCCGGTTGTCATTGACGCCAATGGGAACCCAGGCACATGAGTGGTTCCAGGCGCATCAGCAAATCAGCCCAAATCTCGCCACCAGTCAACGCGCGGCGCTGGCGGCCTGGCTGGAAGAGTACCCATCGCAATTAGGCATTGCGCTGACGGATTGCATCACCATGGATGCGTTTTTACGCGACTTTGGCCCGGAATTCGCGACCCGTTATCAAGGATTGCGTCATGACTCCGGGGATCCGGTGGAATGGGGGGAGAAAGCCATCGCCCATTACGAAAAACTCGGGATTAACCCCCTTACAAAAACGCTGGTATTCTCCGATAACCTCGATCTGAACAAAGCGCTCGAACTTTATAGCCACTTTACCTCACGCGTTAATCTTAGTTTTGGTATTGGCACCCGTTTAACCTGCGATATTCCTCAGGTAAAGCCGCTCAATATTGTCATTAAGCTGGTGGAGTGCAACGGTAAACCGGTGGCGAAATTGTCAGACAGTCCGGGGAAAACCATCTGCCATGATAAGGCGTTTGTCCGCGCACTGCGTAAAGCATTTGACCTGCCTCAGGTCAAAAAAGCCAGCTAATCGCCAGGGAGCCAGACGGCTCCCTTCTTTTTGCCGACAATTTATTAATTGTTCTTGCGAATTCTGCTTGTCTGATGGCGTATGCCAGGTAACATAGATATCCCCCCTTATCGGGCGGACAAGTGTTTATTTTTTCCGACTATTAACAGAGAGAATATTATGAGCGTTGTGCCTGTAGCCGACGTATTCCATAGCCGCGTTGCCGTTGACAGCGAAGTCACCGTACGCGGATGGGTGCGCACCCGCCGAGATTCTAAAGCTGGTATCTCCTTCCTCGCCGTTTATGACGGCTCCTGCTTTAATCCTGTACAGGCCGTTATTAATAATTCTCTGCCCAATTACAATGACGAAGTGCTGCGTCTGACCACCGGTTGCTCCGTTATCGTCACCGGTAAAGTTGTGGCTTCGCCGGGCGAAGGCCAGAGTCTGGAAATTCAGGCAACCCGTGTTGAGGTGACAGGCTGGGTTGAAGATCCGGATACCTATCCGATGGCAGCAAAACGCCACAGTATCGAGTATCTGCGTGAAGTCGCACATCTTCGCCCACGCACAAACCTTATCGGTGCCGTTGCTCGCGTTCGCCATACGCTGGCGCAGGCGCTGCATCGCTTCTTTAATGAGCAAGGATTCTTCTGGGTTTCCACGCCGCTGATCACCGCGTCTGATACCGAAGGTGCAGGTGAGATGTTCCGCGTTTCGACGCTGGATATGGAAAACCTGCCGCGTACGCCGGAAGGCAAAGTAGATTATGACAAGGATTTCTTCGGCAAAGAGTCTTTCCTGACCGTATCGGGGCAGCTCAACGGTGAAACTTACGCCTGCGCGCTGTCGAAAATCTACACCTTTGGCCCGACCTTCCGTGCGGAAAACTCCAACACCAGCCGCCATCTGGCGGAGTTCTGGATGCTGGAACCAGAAGTGGCTTTTGCCGACCTGGATGATAACGCCCGTCTGGCCGAAGCGATGCTGAAATATGCTTTCAAAGCCGTCCTGGATGAACGTATGGATGACCTGAAGTTCTTCGAAGAACGGGTCGACAAAGATGCCATTGGCCGTCTGCAGCGCTTTATTGCGGCAGATTTCGCGCAGGTGGATTACACCGATGCGGTAGCCATTCTGGAGAAATGTGGCGAGACGTTTGAAAACCCGGTGTACTGGGGCGTCGATCTGGCTTCTGAACACGAACGTTACCTGGCGGAGAAGCACTTTAAAGCGCCGGTCGTGGTGAAAAACTACCCGAAAGATATCAAAGCGTTCTATATGCGCCTTAACGATGACGGTAAAACCGTGGCGGCGATGGACGTGCTGGCGCCGGGCATTGGTGAAATCATCGGTGGTTCTCAGCGTGAAGAGCGTCTGGATGTTCTGGATGCCCGCATGGCCGAAATGGGGCTGAATAAAGAAGACTACTGGTGGTATCGCGACCTGCGCCGTTATGGCACTGTGCCGCATGCCGGTTTTGGTCTCGGTTTTGAGCGCCTGATCGCTTACGTAACAGGCGTACAGAACGTGCGTGACGTGATCCCGTTCCCACGCACCCCGCGCAACGCGACATTCTGATCGACCCAATAAAAATATGAAGGCCAGCCCGAGTGCTGGCCTTTTCTTTATCTCTTTTTTTACTCTGTTAATCTGCATTCAGAACGCAGACACATTTTTACTCACTTTCTTACCTGCCCGGTCATTTTCTGCACCATATTGGGTTAGAACCACTCTGTACAAAAAATCAACACCGACGTTGTTGCCCATTTTTACCTCCATGTGATTTCGCACGTTTGGTTAAAAACAGAGCAGCTATCTGGATGGCTAAATCAAGTTATAAGAAAATACAGGATGAGAGGGATTCCGGGATAAGAAAAGCCGTTATCTCAATTAAACATAAGTAATTCATATAAATAGGAATGAAGATGCTGTTTTTAGCAGCAGTCAGTTCGGAATTATGAAGTGGTTCACAAAGTTCCCTAAAATTAATAAATCCTTACACAATATTTCTTTTTGTTACCGCTTTAAGACATTTGTAGCACTTTCAGGGTAGCGAAACGCTGACATGTTTGGAAAGATGCCTTTCAGACACAGAAAGACACCAAACTCTCATCAATAGTTCCGTAAATGTTTATTGACGGAATTTATTGGCGGCAGTGGCAGGTGTTAAAAAAAACCAATGAGGGTAATAAATAATGATGAAGCGCAATATCCTGGCAGTGGTTATCCCTGCCCTGCTGGTAGCGGGCGCAGCTAACGCTGCAGAAATCTATAACAAAAACGGCAACAAACTGGACTTCTACGGCAAAGCTGTAGGCGAGCACATTTGGACCACCAACGGCGCAACCGGCAACGAAGACACCACCTACGCTCGTGTGGGTTTCAAAGGTGAAACTCAGATCAACAGCGAACTGATCGGTTAGGGTCGTTGGGAATACAACATGGATGCCTCCAGCACTGAAGGCAGCCAGGATACTAAAACCCGTCTGGCATTTGCTGGTCTGAAAGCAGGTGACTTCGGTTCTTTCGATTACGGTCGTAACTACGGTGCTATCTATGATGCCGAAGCAGCAACTGACATGCTGGTTGAGTGGGGCGGCGATGGCTGGAACTACACTGACAACTACATGACCGGTCGTACCAGCGGTGTTGCAACTTACCGCAACTCCAACTTCTTCGGTCTGGTTGATGGCCTGGGTCTGGCTCTGCAATACCAGGGTAAAAACGAAAGCTCCAGCCGCGATGTTAAAAAACAGAACGGCGACGGCGTAAGCACCTCTGTGACTTACGATCTGGGCGCTGGTTTCGGTGTTGCTGCAGGTTACTCTTCTTCCAACCGTACTGTTTCTCAGAAAGTTGATGGTAACGGTGACAAAGCTGAAGCGTGGGCAACTTCTGCTAAGTATGACGCTAACAACGTGTACGCGGCAGTTATGTACTCTCAGACCTACAACATGACTCCGCAGGCAGACGATACCTTCGCTAACAAAACTCAGAACATCGAAGCGGTAGTACAGTACCAGTTCGACTTCGGTCTGCGTCCGTCCGTTGGCTACGTACAGACCAAAGGTAAAGACCTGGCTGCACGTGGTAGCTTCACCGGTGGTGATGCTGACCTGACCAAATACATCGAAGTGGGTACCTGGTACTACTTCAACAAAAACATGAACGTATATGCTGCATATAAGTTCAACCTGTTGAAAGACAACGATTATACCCGTGCAGTTAAACTGGCTACAGACGACCAGGCTGCTGTTGGTATCGTTTACCAGTTCTAATCAGTCACCCCTCGACTGTTATATGCATATCAAACAGGGCTCCGGCCCTGTTTTTTTATGTCTGCGATATAAAGACCGATGACTTTTGAAAAGTATCGCGCTTTTTATCGCAAACGGTTGGCAATTCCCGTATCTCCCGTTAACCTGATAGCGGATCTCCCTTCTGTCATCAAAATGGAACCTCGTCATGTTTGAGAATATAACCGCCGCTCCTGCCGATCCTATTCTGGGTCTGGCCGATCTGTTTCGCGCCGATGAACGCCCCAATAAAATCAACTTAGGGATCGGTGTCTATAAAGATGAAACCGGCAAGACCCCGGTGCTGACCAGCGTAAAAAAAGCGGAACTTTATCTGCTGGAAAATGAGACCACTAAAAATTACCTCGGCATCGACGGTATTCCTGAATTTGGCCGTTGCACCCAGGAACTGCTGTTCGGCAAAGGCAGCGCGATTATCAACGACAAACGTGCACGCACAGCGCAAACCCCAGGTGGTACCGGCGGTCTGCGCGTAGCGGCGGATTTCCTTGCCAAAAACACCTCTGCAAAACGCGTATGGGTAAGCAACCCAAGCTGGCCGAACCATAAAGGCGTCTTCAACTCTGCCGGTCTGGAAGTGTGTGAATACGCTTACTACGACGCGCAGAATCACGCACTGGACTTCGACGGTATGCTGGCCAGCCTGAATAACGCACAAGCGGGCGACGTGGTGCTGTTCCACGGCTGCTGCCATAACCCGACCGGTATCGATCCCACGCTTGAACAGTGGGAGACGCTGGCGAAGCTGTCCGTTGAAAAAGGCTGGCTGCCGCTGTTTGACTTTGCTTACCAGGGCTTTGCCCGCGGTCTGGAAGAAGACGCTGAAGGGTTGCGCGCGTTTGCTGCGCTGCATAAAGAGTTGCTGGTTGCCAGTTCCTTCTCGAAAAACTTTGGTCTGTACAATGAGCGTGTTGGTGCCTGTACGCTGGTTTGCGCTGATGCAGAAAGCGCCGATCGCGCCTTCAGCCAGATGAAATCGGTCATTCGTGCGAACTACTCTAACCCACCAGCGCATGGCGCTTCCGTGGTGGCGACGATCCTCAGCAATGAAGCTTTGCGCGCAATCTGGGAACAGGAACTGACCGATATGCGCCAGCGTATCCAGCGCATGCGTCTGCTGTTTGTGAATACGCTGCAGGAGAAAGGCGCGGATCGTGATTTCAGCTTTATCACGAAACAGAATGGCATGTTCTCATTCAGCGGCCTGACCAAAGATCAGGTGCTGCGTCTGCGCGAAGAATTTGGGATTTACGCCGTGGCATCCGGGCGTATTAACGTAGCGGGCATGACGCCGGACAATATGGCACCGCTGTGTGAAGCCATCGTTGCTGTGCTGTAACCCGTGGTGAAAAAAAGGGTCGCCACGGCGACCCTTTTTTATTTACCAGACTGGCTGCTCATCCTGCAAAAACGGGTTATGCAGCCGTTCATCACCCAGCGTCGACAGAGGACCGTGGCCGGGAATAAACGTCACATCATCGCCAAGCGGCAATAACTTGCGTTTGATGGAGTCAATCAGTTGCGCATGGTTGCCCTGCGGGAAATCGCTGCGCCCTACGCCGCCTTTAAACACCACATCGCCGGAAATCAGCAAACGCGATTGCGCGTCGAAGAACACCACGTGACCCGGCGTATGCCCCGGGCAGTGCAACACCTGTAAACTCACTTTGCCCACGCTGACCGTATCGCCTTCATCCAGCCAGCGATCCGGCGTCAGCGGCTGACAATCATCAAGACCAAACATCCGGCTTTGCGCCGGTAAGCCTTGCAGCCAGAACTCATCTTGCTTTTCCGGGCCGATAATAGGCACACCATAATGCTGTGCTACTTCAGCCGCCGCGCCAACGTGATCGAGATGACCATGCGTCAGCAGAATCTGCGTGAGCGTCAGGCCGGAAGCATCCACTTCCTGAATAATACGCTCAGCATCACCGCCAGGATCGACCACGGCGGCAAGTTGGGTTTGTTCACACCAGACAAGCGAACAGTTCTGGGAGAATGCGGTAACCGGAATAATACGATAGTTCATGCTGCTCCTGTAGCTCAGGCCTGAGGTTTACCAGTGCCGAAGCGGCCCGGTATCAATATGCACAAAGTTGCTGCTGGGGTAATATCCTACACCACCCGCGCGCAGAGATAACGCAGCTTTGCGAATATTGCTCAGAGAAATCCCTTCGATATGAAAATCCATGGCCTGCCCTTTGGTGTGATAACTCTTTTTCGCCACTCCACGGCTATGCTCACGAAGTTCATTATTGGTATCAACAGAACGATAACCAGAAACGAGTTGCACAGGTTTGCGTGTTCCTAACAGCCCCTGCAGACGATAAAGCTGATCAAACAGACGAGGATCGATGCTTTTGATCTTATTCGCGCGATAATCACGGAAAAAGTGGTTAAGTTTTGCTAATTCATCCTGAATATAGCCCCTGCCGTCGAAAAACTCGGCTTTAATAGATTCTCCGGTATGAAGATTATTAAGCGTCAGAATACGCGGGCGTGGAGTAGAAAGGGTGGCAAATGCCTGCGTCGGCAAGAAGGATGCGCCGAGAGCGACCCCACCTAAAGCAAGCAGTTTGCGACGATTAGCGTCAAATTTATCCATGATAATCAGGTCTTCAGGCAACATAAAATTGAACGTAATTTATGCACTTTTATGCGCACGAGAGGCACCTTACCGGGCATCAAAGTCCACGTCAAGGTTGCCTCATCCCAGCAAATACGGGCTCTGTAGCTTACCTGACCCGTTTTTCACCTTTTCTTACGACAACGTTATTTTACGAACTGCTTCATTTACCTGATTAATTGCTCCGCTTTTGGCAGGATTTGTGCACCGGATCGCGCCGTCAGATCATAATTGTAAATATCTGTACGATACTGCGTGCGACCATCAGCCCCGACAAACGCCGTCAAATAATAGAAATTGACCGGAATATCCTGACGGATATTCACGTAACGGGTATCCCCTTGCTTCAACGCATCGGAAATACGCGCGTCATTCCAGCCGGCATCCTGCAGAAGCATATTCGCCAACTCAGAGGCTTTATTCACACGTACACAGCCTGAACTCAGTGCCCGCGTCTCTTTCTGAAACAGGTTATGGTTCGGCGTATCGTGCAAATAGATAGCGTCAGAACTCGGCATATTGAACTTATAGCGGCCCAGCGAGTTCTGCGCACCAGGTGCCTGCTGGAACCGGAACGGCAGGTTTGATGGCGTAATTGTCGCCCAATCCACCATAGAGGGATCGATCGCTTCCTTGCTGTTCCAGCCGCGGAGCACGGTATAGCCATGGCGTTCCAGATAACCCGGATCACTCCATACTTTCGGCAGGATGTCTTTTCGCGCCAGCGTTGGTGGAACATTCCACGGCGGGTTGACCACGACATTGCTTAGCGCGCTGCTCATCATCGGCGTTTTACGATCGGGTCGGCCGACAATCACCCTTGATGCCAGCACCGGGTTACCGTTCAGGTAATAAACCAGTGAATATTCCGGAATATTCACCATAATTCCGGTCGCGAGATTACCGGGCAGCAGGCGAAGGCGTTGAATATTCAGTGCCAGCACGGCTGCACGTTGCGCCGGGCTAATGTTAAGCCAGTCACGCGTTGACTGACCGATCACCCCGTCCGCATGTAGCCCCTGCCAGGACTGAAAGCGTTTTACCGCTTCGACCAGCTGACGATCATAAGGACCGCGCGCTGCAGCCGTTGCGTGCGTTTTTTTCACCGGCTGAGCCGACGGGCTGACGGCGACATCATCGCCCGGCAGCGCGATATTGGGGCCACCATCCAGCATACCGGTACGCTGTAAAATTTCGCGCAGCGCAGCAATATCATTGCTCCACTGACCAGGACGAAGGGACGCAGTATCTTTTAATTGCGGCCACGGGCGCGCATCGGCCACCAGCGCCAGTAACGACCGGTGCATTGCCGTATATTGCGGGTGGTGCGGAGCCAGGCTATTGATGAAACCAGGCAGTGAGTCCTTATCCAGCGCCAGCTGCCACTGATTGATAACGGAAAGAGCCGGCGACGCCAGCGTGTAGGGTTTGTCGCTATAGAGCCAGCGCTGCCCTTTTGTCTGAATACCTTCAACAAAATGCAGGTACCCCAGCATCGCATCCGACAGCACAATATCGCGCGCCAGCCCCGACACACCAGGATCGGTTAACAGCTCAACCCAAGCGGTAAATTGCGGCTGAAAACCGGCAATTGCCACTTCAGCCAGTTGTTGCTGAAACGCCTGCACCGCATCACGGTTGTCCCACATGGGTTTTTGCCCCCGCGCGGCATAGAGCGCAGCGAGCTGGTTCATATAGACCGGTGTCCAGTTCGCCGGCAATTGCGACTGCAACTGCGCACGCACTGCTGTTACTGAAACACCGGCAGGATAAGGTGTGATACCTGCCATCATTGCCGTTGCAGGCGACTGTTCCAGCGGCTGTGCGAGCGCGGTCGGTTGATCGCCCTGCGTGGCTGAACTATCAACAGGAATCACTTCAGGCTCATCGGCCTGCACACCAAACAGCGGAGCGAATGCAAATGCCAGACACAAACTCAGCGCCGACATTCGACGACCATACAACTTCTCAAGCAACATCCCTTGCCCCCTGTTTCTCTCACATTGCGCATGACGAATTCGTCAGCTTTCTATCAGTATATAAACAGCAAAAACCATTTGCCTGACCTGGTGTAAAGAAGTTTAAAGATAAAAAACCGGCAGGCATAGCGTTCAAAAATAAAAAAAGGGCGACACATATGCCGCCCTTTGCGTTCATCACACACGCTATGAAGCGTCTGCGGTACCCGGCAATGTTTCCGGTAGTTGCGCCGCGAAGCCGCGCAGACCGACCACATGCACATGTTCATGATTCTGGAAGACTTTACGTACCAGTTTATACGTTGTGCCTTTTTCCGGGCTGATGTTTTCCGGCGCGGCAATGATCAACTGCATCTCCAGACGTTCACACAGCTCGAACAAGGTCGCAATGGAACGGGCATCGAGACGTGCCGCCTCATCAAGGAACAACAGACGACACGGCGAAATATCTTTGCCGCGCAGGCGACGGGCTTCATCTTCCCAGCTCTGCACGACCATCACCAGAATCGACATCCCGGTACCGATAGCCTCCCCGGTGGAGAGCGCGCCGGATTCTGCACGTAACCAGCCGTCGGAGCCACGGTTAACTTCCACTTCCATCTCCAGATAGTTGCGGTAGTCCAGCAGCTCTTCACCAATGGTCTGCGGCGTGCGTTGGCCCATATCGATTTGCGGGTTCAGGCGCTGATAGAGTTTCGCCAGCGCTTCCGAGAAGGTCAGGCGGCTGCTGTTAAACAGATCCTGATGCTGCTCATGTTGCTCTGAAAGCACCGTCAGCAACGTGGCATGGCTTTCGCGCACGTTCACATTCAGACGCACACTGTTAACCTGGCCGAAGGAGACGCTTTGCAGCCCCTGGTTCAGCATACGAATACGGTTCTGCTCGCGCTGAATGGTTTTACGAATAATATTCGCCACACTGCGGGAGCTGATGGCCAGTTTCTGCTCGCGGGACGTCAGTTCTTCCGTCAGACGGCTGAGTTCGATCTCCATCTGTTCAATGGCTTCAACCGGATCATCAGTACGAATAATATCCTGACGGATACGCTCGCGCAGATGCTGATACACGGCGACGAAGAACTGGATCTTGCGCTCCGGACGTTTTGGATCTTCCGACATACGCAGTACATCGCGCAGATGCTCATTGTCTGATACTGCCAGACGCAATGCCCCCAACGCCTTATCCGACATCGAACGCAGTTCGTCAGCGGAGAGATAAGCCAGCTCACGGCGGTGCAAACGGCGTTCTACGCCATTGTCTTTCACCATGCGCATCACCGCACACCAGCCCGCTTTCGCGGTCACCACCTGCTCGCGCATCTCATGATAATCACGTTCCAGCTTGCGCAGTCTGCGTGTCAGGTTATCCATCTCCGCTTCACAGAATGTGAGCGCTTTTTCCAGTTGGTTGCGACGGGCACGGTTGGTAGAGAGTTGTGCATGCAGTTCGTCGCGGCGAATACGCGCCCGCTCTTCCGCGCCGCCATCCGCACGTACGCCGATCTCCTGCAACTCTTTTTGCAGATCGTTAAGCAGCTCTTTTTTGGTATCAAACGAACTTTTCAGCGAAGCCAGCACCTGGTTGTACTGACCGTACTGCGCCGCATGGCTACGCATCGCTTCACGGGCTTTGGTTCGTTCCGCTTCCGCCTGCTCCAGGCGCTGACGCAATTTTTCGTTGAGATCGTTGTTGCCGTTAAACATTTCAGCCGCATCGGAATAGCTGAAATGGGCGCGGCGTTGCACCACTTCCGCCAGCACAAATGCCTGCTGGCGCGCCTCACGCTGCACCTGCTGTGAGGCGGCGTAATCTTCTTTTAACTGTTCAAACTGCTCCGGGTCGCTTTGCAGCACCGACACCATCGGCTCCAGTTTTGCCAGCTGGTTGCCAAACTGCTGAATAAAGCGGGCGGCTTCCTGCGCCTCATCCAGACGCTCCTGGATCTCATCTACGCGATCCGCCAGCGTATCGTCAGCCAGCAAGTTGATGCGGGGCAATAAGCGGTTAAGCTGCGCCACGCCCTCTTTCGCCTGCTCAAACTGTACACGGCTTTGCTGGTTGTCGTTCTCATGAGCGCTGATGGCGCGCTCCAGCTCACCGCGGCGGCTGTTGAGCGTACGGATCTCCGCTTCCGGATCGTCTTCGAACGCCACCGCCAGATGGCTGCCAATAAAGCGGCTGAACGCCTGATGCAGACGCTGCGTTTTTTGCACATCGAAAGAGAGGGTAGCAAAACGCTCCGCCAGTTCTTCACGTTCGGCGTGCAGGCTTTCAATGCGGCTTTCGCGGGCTGCGCGGCCAAACAGCGGCAGCGTCGGGAAACGAGAGTAGCGCCACTGGCGATCGGCAATCTTCACGACCACCGCTTTCTCCAGCTCATCAACGCTGAACACGCTGTCATCAAAGGATTGTGGATCCCCTTCAATCAAATAGAGATCTTCCGGGCAATCATCCAGGCCTTCCAGCATTTCGGCGATCTGCGACAGATCCGGCACCACAATGGCATGGCGCGAGGGGCCGTACAACGCAGAGTAGTACGGCGCATCGTCAATGCTGACATCATCGTAAATTTCTGACAGCAGCACGCCGCCAAAGCGTTCCGCCAGCGCATTCAGACGCCCGTCTTCCGCGCCGCCAGGCTGACTTAACCGTTCAATTTCGTCGTCCACTGCACGTTTGCGCGCGCCAATTTCGTCACGTTCAACGATGGCTTCCCGCTCGCGCTCCAGCAGTTGTTGCAGGTATTCGGTCACATCCTGACCGGATTCAAACTGCTCGCCGCTCTGCTCGCACAGTTGCGTCAGACTACTCTGCGCCGCCAGCCAGACAGGCGCGCGTTTGGTCAGCGACTGAATACGTGATTGCAGCTGCTCCAGTTCCTGACGCATCGCCATACGCTGTTCACCCGCGGCAGCGACATTATCGGACAGTGCAGCGATTTGCGCTTCCAGTTGCTGATGCAGCGCCTCTAACTCTTCGGCGTCATACTGCTTACCCTGGCGTTTGCAGAACTCCGCCAGCAAACGCTCAGCATCCTGCTGCTCACGCAGACGCTGCTCCAGCTCATTCAGACGCATACGTAGCGGCTGAACCTGCTCCGCTAAATGGCGCTGGTTAACACCATCGCGCAATAAGTCGCGGGCAACATCCCAGGCTTCATCACGGGCCAGCGGGCCATTGATGGCCGCCACCAGTTGATACGCCTGCTCAAACTGGCTGTGCGCCGTCTGGGCTACGCTCAGTTTCTGATCCAGTGACAGCAGTTTTTCTGTGGCTTCCTGCTCTTTCGCCTGGAAGGTTTCCAGCCATTCATCGGCGGTTTCTGCCGTCAGATCCGGCAGACGGCACAGCTCTTTTGCACGCTGCAACGCCTGCAGCGCCTGGTTGTACTGGATAGCGCGGGTTTGCTGTACGTCCAGCGCCTGCTGGTAGTCTGCAAGCTGGCTTTTCAGCTCATCCACTTCCAGTTCAGCCGCTTCGGCGCGGGCTTCGTTCTCTTCCTGGCGCTCGGCGGCTTCCGCCACCACTTCATGTTGCTCTTCGAGACGAATGCTCAGTTCGTCCAGATCCGCTTCGTAGCGTTCAATTTTTTCCTGCTGACGCAGTGCCGTCTGCACCAGGTTCAGGTGGTCACTGGCGGCCTGATAATCCGCTTCCAGATCCCCTTCCGATCCGGCGTGCTCAGAGAGCTCGCGCGCCATATCAACATGCTTGTATTGTTCCGCCGCCAGCTGCTGACGCGATGTAAACAGTTCACGACGAAACTCCAGCGCCTTGTCCAGATGCACCCGACGTTCGTTAGCGTGGCGCATATAATCCGCCGCCACGTAGTTAGTGGCTTCACTGATTAAATGCTTAAACAGATCGCGATCCGACTGAGTCACACGGATAGCTTCCAGCGTCATGCGGTTTTCGCGCAACGCAGCTTCCATGTCCTGGAACGCCTTACGGACACCACCGTTTTCCGGTAACAGATAATCGCGAAGAGAACGGGTAATGGCGCTGGAGATCCCGCCGTACAGCGAGGCCTCAATCAGACGATAGAACTTACTGCGATCCGAAGCAGAACGCAGACGCCGCGCGACAATGCCCAGATCGAACATCAGCGCATGGTAGTCAGTAATAGAGTTGAACTGCTTAAACTGTACGCCTTCCATCGCATCCAGTTTGTCTTTCACTTCCTGCAGCGACAACACCCGCGCCTGGCGTTCGTTCAGGGTTTCCGTCAGTAACTGAGTCGGCAGCATGGCTGTCGGCAGGCCCTGAATGGCAAACGGTTTAATGTCCACTTTACGATCGCGACCGGCAACCTGCTGCAGACGCACCCCCACCAGCACACGCTGATGACGGGAGTTGATCACATCGAGCACCGAATAACAGACACCGGCTTTTAGCTTCCCGTGCAGACCTTTATCACGGGAGCCTGACGTGGCTCCGGCTTCAGTGGTGTTACGGAAATGCAGCAGCGTCAGATCCGGAATCAGTGCGGTGACAAACGCCGCCATAGTGGTGGATTTCCCGGCGCCGTTCCCCCCGGAGAGGGTGGTTACCAGTTCATCCAGGTCAAAGGTGCGGGCAAAAAAGCCGTTCCAGTTAATCAGCGTTAGCGAACGGAACTTACCACGATCGATCATTACTCTTCCTCCGAGCTATCCGGCTGATTGTCTTCAGGCTCATCATTGAGCTGCAGGTGGTTTTCGACAGGCATCGCTTCACCGTCGCGGATCATGCGCAGTTGCGCCTCACGCGGATCATCGCCCGAGCGGACATCCGCACCAAAGCGGAACACCGATTCAGTGATGCGGAACTTGCTGCTGTCATTTCCCATAAACCAGATCATGCCGAGACGGCGCAGACGGTTTAACGAGGAACGCACCTTTTCCTGCAGTTTTTGCCGGTCCAGGTCGGAACCGGTTGAGCGGTTATTCACCAGCTTCAACAGTTTCGGTTCATCCGCCAGCGACAGCAACTCGTCATACAGCTCCTGTTGGGTGAAGATCCCTTCGTTAGCCAGACGTTCCGGGCTGAGATAGAGGTAGCAGAGGATTTTGCCAACCATCATATCCAGTTCAGAAAGCACCGAGCGCGGGATAAGCGTGGTGGAACGCGGGCGCAGATAGAAGAAACCTTCCGGCGCGCGAATCAATTCAACGTTGTAGCGGGCGTAAAACTCTTCCAGGTACTCCTGGAAATCCATTAAAAAGGCGTGATTATCCAGCTCGTCGAGACCAATATGTCTGCCCGAGCGTAGCGCGCTGTCCAGCGCCGGAAACAGCGAGTTAGCCAATGCCTGCGCCAGTTTGACCGGCATCACTTGTTCAATATTTGTCGATGACATGCGCCTGTACCTTGGCTCCGTAATCATTAATCGGCTGCCATTTCGGCGGCAGGCCGGTGAAATCTGCTTGCGCTACGCCGAGACGTACCGCCTGATCAACCACAATGCGCGCAATGTCGAAATGACGAACGCGCGGATACTGCGCCAGATACTCGCGGGCCACCAGGCCGAGATCCAACGGCACCCCTTTGGTCTTATAAATTGCCAGTTGCTGCTCGATCATCGCCGCAAGTTGCTCGCGGATTTCGTTAAACTCTTCGAACTCCAGATCCGGCGGCAGTTCACCGGTCACTTCTTCATCGCGCAGCGCCATCTCTTCATCGCGCATATCGAGTAAGCGGTCAGCATTGGCGTAGGTCAGTGCCCATGGAGCGTCGAAATAAGACTGTACCGATTGGCGCAGACGCTGGGCAAAAACGCGGTTTTTATCCATATCAATGGCGGTACGGATAAATTTATGCACGTGACGGTCATAGCCGATCCACAGGTCAATCGCCTGTTGGCCCCAGCTCACAATACGGTCCAGCTTGCTTTGCAGGTTGAACACCAACTGGTCGAGGAACTCTAAATCGCTGTGCGCCATGGTTGCATCCTGGATGCGCAGCAAATTGGCCTGCAATTTGTCTCCGGCGGCTTCCAGCGTGTCCTGCAGCTCGCGCAAGGTGCCGGAGGTTTCCGACAACAACATTTCGCAACTGGAAATCGCCGCACGCCAGTCTTTGTTCAGCAACTGGGCAATGTCATCTTTCACCTGCTGCTGCTGCTCATCCATCACGCGCTGGGTGAGGTCGATACTGTCGAAGATCTCCGCCACCGAATATTTTAACGGCGCATAGACGTTACGGTGCCAGTGAAACTCATCACCGCCCTCGTCTGCTGCATCGGCAGCGCGTTTTAACTCCCCGGCCACGATCGACAACTGCATCGAGAGGCGCAGCGTAGAAAACTCACGCTGGCGGATGTAGTAGTCCGTGATGCCGATACCCAACGGCGTCAAACGGTAGATCGCATTGCCTTCCGTTAACTCACTGGTAAAACGGTTTAATAAACGCTGACGCACCATATCGTTAATGGCGTTGTTGGCGCGCTGAACGATGGTTTCACTGGTTTGCTCAAAAGCATCACTCACATAACGAAAGGCATCTACCAGCTCGCCTTCGCTCATTTCACCGTCCAGACGCTCGCCGTTAAGCGTGGCGACAGCCAGCAAAAAAGAGAGCCTGTCGACCGGCAGTGAGATGGAGAAATCATTTTTTCTGGCCCAGGCAACCAGTTCGGGGACTGTCTGGGAAAATTCACTCATCGTTTGTCCTTCCATCGATTTTCGGCCTAAGCGCGGTCACGTGAATATAGCGGCCGAGACTGATATACGGCTCCTGGCGACAATAGCGCGTTTCCAGTTCAAGCAACGCATCGAAACAGTCATGCTGCTGGTGTTTCTCGCGAAGGTAATCGTGAAAAACACGTACGCCGGTTTTCCCGGTTATCTGCCAACCAATGTCTTCAAGCCAGCCGTAGACATCCGCAGGAATGCGCGGATGGTCCGGGGAGAGAGTCCGCTTTTTACGTTTCGGCATACCTGCCCGCACGTAATCAAAATTCCCTGCCACCATATTGTGCATCAATAGCCCGTCAGCGTTATAGAACATCAACGACAACGCACCGCCAGGGCGCAACACCGACCATAGGGTCTGTAATACGCTGACGGGTTCTGCGACCCATTCAAGCACAGCATGAAACAATATCAGATCAACCGGCGATTCCAAATGCTGTGCAATGTCCTGAGCGGCGCATTGTACGAAATGCATGTTACCGCTCACACCTTTCTCGTCGGCCGCAGCCTGCGCGCGTGCAATCATCTCTTTCGACACATCGCACAGCGTCACCCGATGGCCCCGTTGCGCCATACGGATCGCCGTTTGCCCTTCTCCGCCGCCAGCATCCAGCACGTGTAATTTGCCTGGTCCCATTGACGCCAGCAATAGATCAAGATCCTGCCAAAGGATTGCCTGACGCAACTGCCCCTTGGTGGTGCCATAGATATTGCGTGAGAATTTCTCCGCGATGTCGTCGAAATTTCGATCCTTCATGACCGCTCCACGCTTGCGACAAAACCGCTATTTTGTCACAGCCGTACCGATAATGAACCCATCCGATGTAAGATCCCCTGAAATCATCTGCTGTATGCTCAAAAAGGAGACGGATACGGTGCTTTTTACCCTCAAAAAATACATCGGCGGCCTGATGCTGCCCCTGCCTTTGTTACTTTTGCTGATCGGTTTGGGCCTCGCGCTGGTGTGGTTCAGCCGCTGGCAAAAAACCGGCAAAGCCGTTGTCACCCTTGGCTGGGTGGTACTGCTGTTGTTAAGCCTGCAACCTGTCGCCGATGGGCTGCTAAAACCGATCGAAGATAAATACCCGACCTGGCGCGGAACACAGCCCGTAAAATATATCGTGATACTCGGCGGTGGCTACACCTGGAACGACGACTGGGCGCCCAGTTCTAATCTGATCAGCAACAGCTTACCGCGGCTCAATGAAGGGATCCGTCTGTGGCTGGCGAACCCTGGCGCAAAACTTATCTTTACCGGCGCGGCGGCGGAAACCAACCCGGTCAGCACTGCCGAAGCGGGCGCGCGCGTGGCAGAAAGCCTGGGCGTGCCGCGTAGCGATATCATCACACTGGATGAACCGAAAGATACGGAAGAGGAAGCGGCGGCGGTCAAAGCGGCGATTGGCGATGTGCCTTTCCTGCTGGTCACCTCTGCCTCGCATCTGCCACGGGCAATGATCTTTTTCCAGCATGTCGGACTGCATCCGCTTCCGGCTCCAGCCAACCAACTGGCGGTCAGCTCGCCGCTTAATCCATGGGAACGGGTTATCCCCTCCCCGGTCTGGCTGCTGCACAGCGACCGGGTAGGATATGAAACACTGGGAAGGCTCTGGCAGTGGCTGAAAGGCAGTTCAGGAGAGCCAGGGGAGCAGTGATTTAGAGGCCAGTTCAAAGTTGGTGCGGCTAAATTGCCCGGTATTCACCAGTTGCGCCACTTCATCCCATAACAGATACAGCCAGCGTCGCCAGAGGAACGACTCCGCCACGGGCGCACGCTGTAAGTAGTGCCAGAGCAGATCTTCCGCCTGCGCGCTATCGACCAGGCGGAACAGTTCATATTCACGCGGCGCCCACAGCATAATGCCCGGCCCGACCATCGCCAGTAACTGATCGCTACGGGCATCTTTCAGCATACTGCGCAAATTAAAGCTACCATGCACCAGCACGCAATTGTCGTTAAATCCTTCAAACAAAGTCGGCAGGCACTCCCGGGTGCGAAACAGCACACGTTTATCCTGCATGGTCAGGCCGGTATTGTGATACTGATTCAGGGTGGTCCACAGCACTTCAACGCGCTGGCGGTACCAGGATGGCCAGATATTTTCCTGCGTGCTATCGACCGTTCCCACGCAGCCGTGACTGTCCTGCCGATGCCAGGCGAGCAGCCCCTCGACAATCTGATCTTTCAGTTGCTCCCAGCGTTCCGGCGTACGTGCGGGCGCTTCAACGGGAACACCACGCAGACGCTCAATCAGCAGCACATCCGGCCCCGGATGTTCTTCATGGGTCATGACGCCGTAGACCACCGGCATCCGCACCGTACCACTGCGTGCGAGCATTGAAACTTTCCAGGCCAACTGTCGCGCAAGACCCGGCGTGGAGAAAGTTCTCGCCAGTAATGGCATCGGGTTGCCCTTACTGTCATATAAAGACCAGAGTGCCGAGTCAGGTTTTTCGCTGACGCACTCCATACGACTCAATTTTTCTCCCAGCAGATGACTTAGTTCGGCGCGCAGTTGTTCCATAGCAGATGCCCTCATCAAGACTACTGCTTTTATAATGAGCGCCAGGGCGAGAGATGTCACCCTGATGAGATCAAAACAGTTTAAGAATTTGACTATTTGAAGAGAAATCCCCTTCGAATGAAGGGGGTGAGGAGATTAATGCAGTTCTGCCCGAACGCGTTCCAGATCGTCTTGCGTATCGACACCGGTGCCGGGGACAACGCTCGCCACTGCGACATGTATTTTCTCGCCATACCAGAGCACACGCAGTTGCTCCAGCATCTCAATCTGCTCAAGCGGACTGGTTTGCCAACTGACATAACGGCGGATAAAACCGGCGCGGTAACCATAAATACCAATATGGCGCAGAAAGGTATCGCCAATCGTTTCGCGGGAAAGCGCAAAGCGATCGCGATCCCAGGGAATGGTGGCGCGAGAAAAATAGAGTGCATAACCTTCGGCATCCATCACCACTTTCACGGCGTTAGGATTGAACGCTTCTTCCGCACTGTGAATCGGCACCGCCAATGTCGCCATGCCAACATCGCGTGTGGCCAGATTATCTGCAACCTGGCGAATAATGGCCGGCGGGATCATCGGCTCATCACCTTGCACGTTGACAATCAGAGTGTCATCGCTGAAACCGCATTTTTCCACCACTTCCGCCAGCCGTTCAGTACCGGACTGGTGATCGACGCGGGTCATGCAGACTTCGCCGCCCACCGCTTCCACTGCATGCTTCACCGCTTCGTTATCCGTGGCAACGATGATGCGTTCAGCCCCCGACTCACGGGCGCGCTCCAGCACATGCACCACCATCGGTTTACCATTAATATCCACTAAGGGCTTACCCGGCAGACGTGTTGAAGCATAACGAGCAGGAATTATCACCACAAAACTCATGGACGGTTCTCTTCGGCAGTTAACGAACGCGCTTCGTTTTCCAGCAGCACGGGAATACCTTCACGGACAGGAAAGGCCAGGCTATCCACTTTGCAGATCAGCTCCTGCTTATCCTGGGTGTAATACAGTTTGCCGTTACAAACCGGGCAGGCGATGATTTCAAGTAAACGGTGATCCATTTTTCCTCCTGATGCACCGACGATTAACGGGTTAAGCTTAACATATTCAACTCTTACACCGCGCCTGTTTCCAGACCAGCGCGCAATGCCAAAAAGAGCCCTTCCGGCAGACGGGAAAAGGTGACCCGCTGCGCCCCCTGCCAACGGGCAAAATCAGTTATTGCAACCTGCAACCCCTTTTCCAGAGCATCAGTCGGTTTCACACCCGTTTCAAGATAGAGCGCAATAACCTCCAGTATCCCTTCTTTACGGTGCATTTTGGCATCCATACGCCCGACAAGCCGACCGCGATGCAGCAGCGGCAGAACAAAATAGCCGTATTGCCGTTTTGGCGCAGGGGTATAGCACTCCAGTCGATAGCTGAAATCAAACAGCTGTTCTGCTCGTTTACGATCCCAAACCACCGGGTCAAACGGCGAAAGCACCGCACTGTGCGTGGCCCGCAGTTTATCGGCCTCGGCCTGCTCTAAAAGCGGCAACAGCGATGCGTGCAGCCATGCCGGACCAATGCGCTCAATGTTGACGGGGTAGATCTGTTGCGCGGCCTGTAACCGCTCCAGCAGGACGGGCAACGCAGGTTGACGCAGGCGATAGTAATCTGCCAGCCACTGAGCACGAAAAATCCCCAGGCTGCGCGCACTATTCTCCAGCATGCGATATTCGGCTTCGGCTTGTGGTAACAGGTCGCGCGTATCATCCCAGTGCGGCATGACCCGATGGGTTAAATCATAAACACGCTGAAAATTCCGGCGCTCAACCACCATTACTTGCCCGGCGGTAAAGAGCCCTTCGAGATGGCGTTTGTGGGGTTTCCACTCCCACCAGCCGCTGGTGCCTTTGCGGGGATGTTCGAAATCCGCCGAACGTACCGGGCCATTTTGCCGGATATGTGCAATAAGCAGCGCGATTTCGTCCGCATGCTCGTCCATCCATGCCTGGCGGTATTTCCACCCCATGTTACCCGGTGACAGCATGCGGTGGCGCATCAGCGCAAAATCCTCACGCGGTAAAAAACAGGCTTCATGCGCCCAATATTCCATCAACTCGCCGTTTTTCAGGGCATCATCCAGCCAGTGCGGCGGGTAATGACCCAGGCGGCTGAACAGGACCAGATAAGGGCTGCGAGCAACAATGTTGATGGTATCAATTTGCAACAGCGACATACGCTGAATCGTGGTGAGGATATCTGCAGGTCTGGCGCGCCGCGAGGGTTTACGTAATAGCCCCTGGGCGGCGAGATGCAGATGACGGGCGGCGGTCAGTGAAAGGTGCGGCACAGACATGGGAGTTCCTGTTAAGTCAACAGGGCGCAGCCGATGCAACAGTCGTCAGCGCGCCAGAGTGAGCAATTCCTGCAATAATTTCTCCGCCTGTTCGCCGTCCAGTTGTGCGTCTACAGGCAAATACCACCAATTGTCTTCGGCAAAAGCACGGCACTTAACGGCATCTTTCTCGGTCATGACTAATGTCTGCCCGGGTTTCACCAGTACGTGGACATCATTATGGGTGAGCGCCTGATGATCGGCCAGTGCTACCGTCTTCTCCAGCGTTACGCCGCTCTCTGCCAGGGTGGTAAAAAAACGGGGGGGATGACCAATACCTGCCATCGCCACCACATGCTTCAGTTCGTGGACGTCACGGCGCTCACCGGTACGCAGGTTGATAGCCATCCCAGGCTGCAGACGCATCGGGATTTCACCGTGCTTTGCCACTCCACCATTGGTGATGATGGCATTGACTGTTTTCAGACGTGATGCGCGTTCGCGCATCGGCCCGGCAGGCAACCACCAGCCATTGCCGAAGCGCCTGACGCCATCAATGACCACAATTTCCATATCGCGGGCAAGCCGGTAGTGCTGCAAACCATCATCCGTAACAATAAGTTGCACCGGATGCTGCGCCAGAATCGCTTTCACAGCTTCGGCCCGTACAGGCGAGACGGCAACCGGCGCCCCCGTGCGCTGATAGATCAACACCGGCTCGTCCCCGGCCTGTGTCGTAGCAGTAGTTGGCGTTAATAAAAGAGGATAGCGATCCGCTTTGCCGCCGTAGCCACGCGAAACCACGCCAACACGAATGCCACGCTGCTGCAACTGTTCCACGAGCCAGATGACCACCGGTGTTTTACCATTGCCGCCGGCGGTCAGATTACCCACCACAACCACCGGAACCGGTGCGCGCCAGGCTTGCTTCAGGCCCAGACGATAGGCAAGACGGATGACACCACTCACCAGGCCATAGAGCCAGGAGAGCGGCAACAGCAACCGCCACAGCGGCGATTCACCGGACCAGATGCGTGCAATCATTCGCCAAACTGCATCTTATGAAGCTGCGCATAGACGCCACGCTGCGCCAACAATTCGGCATGGCTACCGCGTTCAACGATGCGACCATCCTCTACCACAACAATCTCATCCGCTTTCTCAATGGTCGAAAGCCGGTGAGCAATAACCATAGAAGTACGGTTTTTTTGCAGCTCGTTTAACGCCGCCTGAATAGCCCGTTCAGACTCGGTATCCAGCGCAGAGGTCGCTTCATCAAGGATCAGGATTGGGCTGTCACGCAACAACGCGCGGGCAATCGCGATACGCTGACGCTGACCGCCAGAGAGCAATACACCGTTTTCACCGATGATCGTATCCAGGCCTTGATCCATTTTATTGATAAAGTCGAGGGCATAAGCCATCTTCGCAGCTTGCTCAATCTCTTCGCGACTGTACTCTTCGGTACGCGCATAGGCGATGTTGTTAGCAACGGTGTCGTTAAACAAATGGACATTTTGCGACACCAGCGCCACCTGATCGCGCAATGAAGAGAGTTTGTACTCACGCAGATCGTGGCCATCCATCAGAATTTGACCTTCGTCGATATCATAAAAACGCGTGATCAGGCTGGCCATCGTCGATTTACCGGAGCCAGAACGCCCCACCAATGCAACGGTTTTCCCCGCAGGGATTGTCAGATTGATATTGCGCAGCGCGGGCGTTTCCCGTCCTGGATACGTGAACGTGACATTGCGGAATTCGATATCCCCGCGAGCGCGTTCAATCACACGAGTGCCTTCATCTTTTTCCTGCTCGCTATCGAGGATGGCGAACAAGGTCTGGCAGGCAGCCATACCGCGCTGGAATTGAGCGTTGACGTTAGTCAAGGATTTCAGCGGGCGCATCAGTGCAATCATCGAAGAGAACACCACGGTGATCGTACCGGCCGTCAGCGTATCCATCACGCTTGGGAAGCTCGCGGCATAGAGCACAAATGCCAGAGCAAGAGAAGCAATAAGCTGAATGATCGGGTCTGAAATGGACGAGGCTGATACCATTTTCATCCCTTGCAGGCGCATCTTGTTGCTGACTTTATCGAAACGACTGGTTTCTACTTGCTGGCCACCAAACATCAGCACTTCTTTATGCCCTTTCAGCATTTGCTCCGCACTGGTGGTTACCTGCCCCATGGTGTTTTGCATGTTTTTACTGATGTTGCGGAAGCGCTTGGACACCACGCGAATAGCAAACGACACAATAGGTGCCAGCACAATCAGGATCACCGACAATTGCCAGCTATACCAAAACATCATAATAAACAGGCCGATGATCGATGCACCTTCGCGCACCACTGTGATCAACGCACTGGAAGAAGAGGACGCAACCTGTTCGGAATCGTAAGTAATTCGTGACAGCAACGTCCCCGTAGACTGTTTGTCAAAGAAGGAAACAGGCATCCCCATCATGTGGCCGAACAAACGGCGGCGCATGGTCATTACTACTTTTCCGGAAACCCAGGAAATACAGTAGCTGGAGATATAACTGGTGATACCACGTAGGATCATCAGCCCGATAACCACCAGCGGCATCCACAGCAGCACTGAACGGTCCGTTTTACCAAAACCATCATCCAGTAACGGTTTGAGCAGCGATAGCATAAAAGTATCGCTGGCTGCGTTGAGGATTAACGCTATCCCCGACACGATCAGACCCGCTTTGAAAGGCGCAATGGTTGGCCAAAGTCGGCGGAAAGTCTGCCACGTGGAGAGATCTTTATCGTTCTGCATTCAAAAAACCAGCACTTGTTGAAATAGCCGCATATTCTACCTGTTATCGCTGGGGACGCCAAACCACTGATGATACCAACGAGGTAAAAGTTGATCTCGTAAGCTATGGATTTCCCAGCCCTGCGCTGAGAAAGCTATCGTTGTCTGCCCCTGGTGGGCAGTATCAAACCAGCGATAGCCTTGTTGGCGGTAGCGTGTCGTCACTTTTGCCGAGGGTAAGCGCCAGGCGTTATAGCGTGAAGCCGACGCCAGCGCAGCGTTACCACCGATGCGTTGGATAAAAGGCAGCGTTGATGAGGTATTGCTCCCATGATGGGGTACCTGCACCAGTGTGGAAGCAAGATGTTCCCAATAATGACTCAGCATCGCCATCTCCCCTTGTGCCTCAATATCACCAGTCAGCAAAATACTGTTCTGACCATCATCTACCCTCACCACGCATGAACGGTTATTACCCTGGGCCGTTGAGCCTTGCAGAGGCCAGTGAACGCTGAAATTTAACCCTTGCCACTGCCATTTTTCACCACGGAAACAGGGATGATGTCCCGCCCAGCCTAACGGGCTTCGCACCCACATCCCTGGCCAGTTATTCAGTAAACTGTTCAGTCCCCCACGATGATCCAAATGTTCATGACTCAGAATAACGCCTTCAGGCTCAAGCGCATGCCAGCGCAACCACGGGATAATTAACTGCTGCCCGCTGTCGCCACCCGGCCAGGCCGAGCCAGTATCATAAAGGATCGCTTTACCGTCACGTTCAATCACCAGAGCAAGCCCATGCCCGACATCCAGCATGTGTACTGACCACTCCCCGCTCCGCTCACTTCGCCAGAATGGAAAAGCCAATATCACCAGTGATGCCAGGCAAACCGCGGGCATAGTACGCCACAGGTTCAAACGCCAGGCCATCAACGTGCACCAGGGTACCCATGCCAGCCACTGCCAGCGCATGTCAACATTTAACCAGCCCGGAGGGAGCCAACGTAAAAAACTGAAGAGTATTTCCAGCGTGTTATCCGCGACATACCAACAGACCGTCTCCATTATTGAAGGCCCGGTTAGATGCAGCACCATCCCCAACAGAATGAAGGGTACGGCCACGAAGGTAACCAACGGGATAGCTGCCAGGTTCGCCACCAGAGAAGTGAGGCTGATGCCATGGAATATCGACAACTGGATTGGCAAAAGCAGCAGTGTCATACCGGCCTGCAGATAGAGAAGGTTAATGCAGCCCCTCACCCACCCGCGCAGGTCTGTACCAGGAATGGGGAGCCACTGATACCAAAACAGTAACGCAGCCACCGCAAAAGCAGATAACCACAGGCTGTCAGAGAGAACGGCAAGCGGATCGGTAAACAAAATAGCCGCCACACAGCATAGCCATACCTGCCAGGGCGACCACAGACGCCCCGAAAGTCTCAACGCAGCCCAGACGCTTAACGCCACCGCCGTGCGTAGAGCCGGAGGTTGTAACCCCGTCAGCCATGCATAGCCAATCGCGCCGCCCACGCTTAAGAGCAACGGCAACCGCCAATCAATCCAACGGACGGGAAGGAAAAACTGCACAGCGCGTACGATAAGCCACACCAGCATAGACGCAAGTGCGATATGCAACCCGGAGATCGCCATCAGATGCGCCGTGCCGGTTTGGCGCATCGCGTTTTTCACGTCACTGTTCAGCGCCGAGCGCTCGCCCATTCCCAAAGCCAGGATGACTGGCTGCCAGGCGTATGGAACCAGCCGTTCCGTCAACGATTGCAGATACCCGGCGCGCCAGCTACAACGTGCGTCCAGTATTCGGGCATGAATGATTCGCCCGCTTAAAGGTTGATGGGATGCCAGAGCATAACGTTGGGAGTCAAAACCACCTTCGTTAAGCTGCCCGTGCACCGGACGAGCACGAATCGTCATCGCCCAGCGTTGCCCGCTACACGCCTGCCGGGGAAGATACTCCCCGTAAAAAATAATGCCGGGCGCAGGGTAAAGGGGTACGCCATCCAGACGGAGAATTTTCCCCTGATGGCGGGTCATGTTGTCGGTTTCGGTGAGCATCACCTCAACATGGCGATTACCACCTGTCAGATGTTGGGTCGGCCAGAGGGTTTGCTGTGCGGCGAGGATCCCCCAAACAAAGAACAGGAGTGTGAACCCGCAGTAACGCACCACCGGCTTTTGGCTGTACGCGAACAGACACCCCAATGCCAGTACCCACCAGACAAGTCGGATATCCGGTAATGCAGGCAACCACAGCAGTGGCAAAATGCCGGCTATAATACAGGCGCTGAGCGCGGGTAAGGTCATGCACACCTCCTTGTTGCACAGGAAGTATGCGGCGTTGCAGTTGCAGTGTCTTGAAAGTGATTACGCTGTTGCGGCACAGGCTGGTAAGTTTTTACAGCGTTACATTTTACGCATAAAGCATTACGAGCTGGGCCCCGAAAAATTCAGACTGGCACAAAACAAAAAAGCACCCTGACGGTGCTTTTCTGCAGTTTAAGCTTCAGCGCTTCGCTAAAACTTATTCATAAATATTGGCGCGGTCGCGTAATTCTTTACCCGGTTTAAAGTGGGGAACATATTTTCCTTCCAGATCCACTTTGTCGCCTGTTTTGGGGTTACGCCCGGTGCGAGGTGCACGATAGTGCAGAGAAAAACTGCCGAAACCGCGGATCTCAATGCGCTCACCCTGGGCAAGAGTAGAGGCCATATGCTCCAGCATCTCTTTTACGGCATCTTCCACGGCTTTTGCCGGAATATGCGATTGCTGGCTTGCAAGTCTTTCGATCAATTCTGACTTGGTCATGATTCCTCCGGTTTCCTTCAAGGCAAAAATTCGCTTAATAGCTTTAACAAGGGCGGCCGTAGCCGCCCTTTGTCATTGATTACAGGACGAATCCTGCAATCTGTCAAGTAACTCATCACCCTGCGAACCACAGTGCGTTAACTTCGTCACTACAGTCCGCAAAGTAGGGAGTAACTTACTCGCCTTTCGCTGCTTTGAAAGCTTCAGCCATAGCGTTAGAGAAGTTGCCTTCTTCCTGTTTGTTGTTAACAGAAGCGATTGCATCTTTCTCGTCAGCTTCGTCTTTCGCACGAACAGACAGGCTAACTACGCGGTTCTTACGGTCAACGCCAGTGAATTTAGCTTCAACATCATCGCCAACATTCAGAACCAGAGTTGCGTCTTCAACGCGGTCACGGGAAGCTTCAGAAGCACGCAGGTAACCTTCAACGCCGTCAGCCAGTTCTACGGTTGCGCCTTTAGCATCAACTGCAGTGACTTTACCGTTTACGATTGCGCCTTTCTTGTTCAGTGCAACGTAGTTGTTGAACGGATCTTCTGCGAGTTGTTTAACGCCCAGAGAGATACGCTCACGCTCTGCGTCAACCTGCAGAACAACGGCTGCGATTTCGTCGCCTTTTTTGTATTCACGGACTGCTTCTTCGCCTGCAACGTTCCAGGAGATGTCAGACAGGTGAACCAGGCCATCGATACCGCCGTCCAGGCCGATGAAGATACCGAAGTCAGTGATAGACTTGATTTTACCTTCAACGCGGTCGCCCTTGTTGTGGGTTTCAGCGAACTGCTGCCACGGGTTGGATTTGCACTGTTTCAGACCCAAGGAGATACGACGACGTTCTTCGTCGATATCCAGAACCATAACTTCCACTACGTCGCCAACGTTAACAACTTTGGACGGGTGGATGTTTTTGTTGGTCCAATCCATTTCGGAAACGTGAACCAGGCCTTCAACGCCTTCTTCGATTTCAACGAAGCAGCCGTAGTCGGTCAGGTTGGTAACGCGGCCAGTCAGCTTGGTGCCTTCCGGGTAACGTTTAGCGATAGCCACCCACGGATCTTCGCCCAGCTGTTTCAGGCCCAGAGATACACGAGTACGCTCGCGGTCGAATTTCAGCACTTTAACAGTGATTTCGTCGCCAACGTTTACGATTTCGCTCGGATGCTTAACGCGTTTCCATGCCATGTCGGTGATGTGCAGCAGGCCGTCAACGCCGCCCAGATCAACGAATGCACCGTAGTCAGTGAGGTTCTTAACGATACCTTTAACTTCCATGCCTTCCTGCAGGTTTTCCAGCAGCTGATCGCGTTCTGCGCTGTTCTCGGATTCGATAACCGCACGACGGGAAACAACAACGTTGTTACGCTTCTGGTCAAGCTTGATTACTTTGAATTCAAGCTCTTTGCCTTCCAGGTGCAGAGTGTCACGGACCGGACGAACGTCTACCAGAGAACCTGGCAGGAACGCACGAATACCGTTCAGCTCAACAGTGAAGCCACCTTTAACTTTGCCGTTGATAACACCGGTAACAGTTTCAGCGTCTTCGTAAGCTTTTTCCAGCGTGATCCAAGCTTCGTGACGTTTAGCTTTTTCACGGGACAGCAGGGTTTCACCGAAGCCGTCTTCTACTGCATCCAGAGCAACGTCAACTTCGTCACCAACCTGGATTTCCAGCTCGCCCTGGGCGTTTTTGAACTGCTCAGCCGGAATGGCGGACTCAGATTTCAGACCGGCGTCAACCAGTACTACGTCTTTGTCGATAGCAACAACAACACCGCGAACAATGGAACCCGGGCGGGTTTCGATTTCTTTTAAGGATTCTTCAAACAGTTGAGCAAAAGATTCAGTCATGTTTAATCTTCAGGTTTCATATTTAACGTCCACCTGGCTCCGTGCCGGATGGGGTTGTTTAACATACCCGCTGTCATTCCATTGCAACGGGGGTACTGCAAATTCGGTCGCAATTATGCGAGGGCCAATTTTTGGCGAGCATATTGTAGCGCTTTCTCAATCACTTGCTCAATACTTAAACGGGTTGAATCCAGTACTAAAGCATCGGCAGCAGGCACTAACGGCGCAACAGGGCGATTACGATCGCGATCGTCACGTTCTTTGATCTCGGCCAAAAGGCGTTCAAAGTTAACACTAAAGCCCTTCTCCTGCAACTGCAGCATACGGCGGTGCGCACGTTCTTCAGAGGAGGCGTCAAGGAAAATTTTCACTGGCGCATCGGGAAAAACAACGGTGCCCATATCACGCCCATCGGCGATAAGACCCGGTGCTTCGCGAAACGCGCGTTGGCGACGTAATAACGCCTCACGCACGCGCGGGAATGCCGCCACTTGCGATGCCGCATTCGCCACGTCCTGAGTGCGAATTTCACCACTCACATCTTCGCCTTCCAGAATCACTTCCAGATTGCCGTTGGTCGAGACAAAACGCACATCAAGATGCGCAGCCAGAGGAACCAGCACCTCTTCAGAGGTCACATCAACATGGTGATGTAGCGCGGCCAACGCCAGCACACGATAAATGGCGCCGGAGTCCAACAGATGCCACTGCAACGCTTCCGCCATTGCCTTGCAAAGGGTGCCTTTTCCCGCACCGCTCGGCCCATCAATGGTAATTACCGGGGCAATTGCCGTCATCTTCATCTCCTTAATCAGGGCATACCGTTACATAAACGCCGCGCATTATACGCGGCAATGCGCACGATCGTTACTCCCGCGTGCGAATAACCGAATATATGAAGCTGAGTGTAGAAGAATTGTGCAGGAAACGGGCTGATTCGCATCAGCCCGGCACAGACAGGAATGGGGTTACTTTTTATCTGCAGCAATGCGCTCGCGGATATGCTGCGCGCGCTCAGTTGACGGCGGATGGGAATCAAACATCGATTTCTCCGAACCCGCATCCAACTTCGCCAGTTTTTCAAAGCTGGTGACTAATCCCTGACGGCTGATATTACGTTTTTTCAGCAAATCGTAAGAGAAATCGTCCGCAGCGGATTCCTGAGTGCGGGAGAAGGCAGAATTCACCATATTCTCCGCCAGGTCACCAAGCTGAGACTGGGAGAGTTGTGCGCCTGCCGCGCTGCTGGCGGAGATGGCATCACGGGCAGCCAGTGTCGCATACGCCGTCTGCATTGCTTTGCGGCTATGACCCAGGGCAACGTGCCCCATTTCATGGCCCAGTACAGCTTCGACTTCATTGTCCGTCATCATATCCATGAGACCGCTGTACACGCGAATGCAACCGTTCGCCATTGCCCACGCGTTAACCTCTTTCGTCATATAAACTTTGTAGGTTACTGGCGTGCCATCGATATTGTTACCCAGCGCTTTTGCGATTTTGTCGAGGCGCTTCGCATAGGTACTGGATGCCGGGGCCAGATTGTTCTGTTTATCCATCTCCGCGCAAGACTTCTCTGAGAGCGCCTTCACGTCGGCATCGCTGAGCGTCGCCGCTTTGTATGCTGACATACCGGATTTGGTTAACGCTTCTGCGTTAATGCCACCCATGTTTTTACAACCAGAGACCAGAGTTGCCGCCACCAGGCAGCTAAAAATCATTGTTTTTTTCATAGACAGTCCATGTTTATCTAATTGAATCATCGGGAATAGTCCCGGGCAGATAGTAACATGGCGAAGAAGGTTGTCGACACTCTCAACAATAGCGGGTAAATCCGCCCTGCGATGCCTGCGCAGGGCGGGTAAATGTTATCAGGCGAGGGTACTAATACGGGCTAACTGTTCGAAGTAGTCCGGGAAGGTTTTGGCTGTGCATTTCGGGTCGAGGATGGTCACGGGCGTATCCGACAGCGCCACCAGCGAGAAGCACATCGCCATACGGTGGTCGTTATAGGTGCCAATTTCCGCAAACTGCAATTTTGCTGGCGGCGTAACGCGAATATAGTCTTCGCCCTCTTCGACTTCGGCACCCACTTTACGCAGCTCTGTTGTCATCGCAAACAAACGGTCTGTCTCTTTCACACGCCAGTTATAGATGTTGCGCAGCGTCGTCGTCCCGTTAGCAAACAGCGCCGTCGTGGCAATGGTCATTGCCGCATCCGGAATATGGTTCATATCCATGTCGATAGCGTTCAGCTCACCATGCGTACAGGCAATGTAATCATCACCCCAGACAATCGTCGCGCCCATTTTTTCCAGCACATCGGCAAAGCGGATATCCCCCTGCACACTGTTGCGGCCAATGCCGGTCACTTTCACTGTGCCGCCTTTTATTGCCGCGGCGGCAAGGAAATAAGAGGCAGATGAGGCATCCCCTTCCACCAGATAGTGACCTGGTGACTGATAGTGTTGCCCACCACGCACCACAAAACGCTGGTACTGCTGGTTTTCAACGTTAACACCGAAGGTCTTCATCAGGTGCAATGTGATGTCGATATAGGGTTTGGAAACCAGTTCGCCTTTGATGGTGATGATCGTATCTTGCGGGGCCAGCGGCGCAGTCATCAACAGCGCGGTTAAAAACTGGCTGGAAACACTGCCATCAACACTCACATCGCCGCCGGTAAAACCACCACGCAGGCGCAGTGGAGGATAATTTTCCTGCTCAAGGTAATCAATCTGCGCGCCGCCCTGACGTAACGCATCAACCAGATGGCCGATTGGCCGTTCTTTCATGCGCGGTTCGCCAGTCAGCACCAACTCATTGGTACCCAGGCACAGTGCCGCCGCCAGTGGGCGCATGGCAGTACCGGCGTTGCCAAGGAACAACTCCAGTTTTTCTGCGGAATGCAGGGGGCCACCGACACCGGTCACTTCGCAACGGGTGCGATCGGCAGATAAAGTGTAATGAACTCCCAGCGCGCTGAGGGCATTCAGCATATGGCGCACATCGTCACTGTCCAGCAGGTTCGTCAGAACGGTCGTGCCATGAGCGAATGCAGCAAGCAACAAAGCGCGGTTTGAGACACTCTTTGAACCAGGCAGATTAATGGTGCCATCTACCCGCGCGATGGGTTGTAACGTCAGGGATTCCATGAAACTTCACTCTCAACAAACAGAATAAAACCCCCGCAGTCCAACTACGGGGGTGCGTTAAAACAGGTCGATGATTAACCGTGGCGACGTTCGAAATCGACCATAAAATCAGTCAGCGCCTGTACACCCGCCAGAGGCATCGCGTTATAAATAGAGGCACGCATGCCTCCCACAACGCGGTGGCCTTTCAACGCATGCAAACCCGCAGCGAATGACTCTTCAAGGAAGACCTTATCCAGCGCACTGTCTGCCAACTGGAAAGGCACATTCATGCGGGAACGGTTCGCTTTTGCGACATCGTTACGGTAGAAACCGCTGTTATCAATCACGCCATAAAGCAACTCGGCTTTTTGCTGATTGAGTTTATCCATTGCAGCCACGCCCCCCTGCTTTTTCAGCCATTTAAACACCAATCCTGAAAGATACCAGGCAAAAGTCGGCGGTGTGTTAAACATGGAGTCGTTTTCGTTCAGCACGCTGTAATCAAGAATGGATGGGCAGGACGCGTGCGCTTTACCCAGCAGATCTTCACGTACAATCACCAGCGTCAACCCCGCCGGGCCGATGTTTTTCTGCGCACCCGCGTAGATCACACCGAAACGGCTAACATCAATCTGGCGCGACAGAATCGTTGAGGAGAAATCCGCAGCGACAACAACGTCGCCAAAATCCGGCGTTTCGTCGATGGCAATACCGTCAATCGTTTCGTTCGGGCAGTAATGCAGATAAGCAGCATTATCGCTCAGTTGCCAGTCACGCATCGGTTTTACCGCACGTAAACCATCAACAGTGATTTTGGCGTCGATAACGTTAGGTACGCAGTATTTTTTCGCTTCTTTTACTGCGCTCGCCGCCCAGTAGCCAGCATCCACATAATCCGCTGTGGTTTTCTCACCCAGCAGGTTCAGAGGGACGCCTGCAAACTGACCGCGACCACCGCCATGACAGAACAGAACCTTATAGTTGGAGGGAATATTCAGCAGGTCGCGAAAATCCTTTTCTGCTTCTTCCGCCACATGGATAAACTCTTTACCACGATGGCTAATTTCCATCACCGATGTACCAAGCCCTTGCCAGTCGCACAGTTCTTGTTGCGCCTGTTTGAGCACATCCGCCGGTAACATTGCCGGACCAGAACTAAAATTGAAGACCTGAGTCATTTCCCCTCACCACGCTATAAAGCAATAAGTTATTCCTGTGACATCGGTTTTATCATTCAGCGCCACGCGCCGCAACGGGTAATAGGCGCGGGGGGGAAGTTGTGCGCCAAATCACATAGCAGATTGTTTTGCATTGCTTACGGAGACCCGATAAAAACCCTGTTATGTGACCCGAATTGCCCGACTGGCCTTTGACCATTCCGGATTTGCGCAGCGCGGGCAGATTTTCTCTTCACCCGCCCGAAGCGGAACAATTTTGCTGCAACGCACGCAAACATAGTCTCCCTCTTCAGGGGCCTTTTTAAAGCGTTCACTACAGCCTTCCGGCAGAATGCACAAGCCGGGTTTGACCTCGTCATCGGTAAAGTAGTACACGCTAAGTTGCCCATTCGTTTCCATAATCGCCAGGCGGACCTGTCCTAACTGGTCAACACCGTTGGTACGTAATTCCATAAAGAATTCAAATTCAGTCAGATTCTCCTCGTGTAATTTCTCCCACGCCAGCTCGCCATCTTTGACAATCACCACCGGTTTGCCTTCCAGCAAATCTTCCAGTTTTTCACTGTGCGACATCAACCACATGACCAGTCGGTAAAGCATACCCAGTGTAATAAACACCACGAGTACGGGCAGCATAGGGACATCATCGTAGAAGGCCACATCGCCCGCAGCCGATCCCAGCGTCAGAATAATGAGGACTTCAAATAACGACATCTGCCGTACGCCGCGCCGACCGGTGATTTTGAGAAATAAGAAGACTAAAACAAAGGTATAGAGACTACGCAGCGCGACTTCCCACAGAAAATCAAGGGGTACCTTGTCGAGGGCCATCCGGTGCAGGTCAAACGCTTTCATTTTTTTATGCCTGAACAGTCAATTACTTTTCATAAGCATAGTCAGAAGTTTTATTTTCGCCGGACTAATGGGGAAGATAGCGCCAGTCATGTAAAACCCGTATCATTGCGCGCTTTACGTACGAAAAAAGTGACCGTCATGACTCAAACATTTATTCCCGGCAAAGATGCCGCGCTGGAAGACTCCATCGCTCGCTTTCAGCAAAAGCTCACCGATCTCGGTTTTAACATTGAAGAGGCCTCCTGGCTGAACCCGGTACCCAACGTCTGGTCTGTGCATATTCGCGATAAAGAGTGTGCGCTGTGTTTCACCAACGGCAAAGGTGCCACCAAAAAAGCAGCACTGGCCTCTGCACTGGGTGAGTACTTCGAACGTCTGTCCACAAACTACTTTTTTGCAGACTTCTGGCTGGGCGACGCTATCGCGCAGGGGCCGTTCGTTCATTACCCTAATGGAAAATGGTTCCCACTGCCGGAAGATGACAGCCTGCCGGAAGGTATTCTCGATGCACGCCTGCGCGCCTACTACGATCCGGAAAACGCACTGACCGCAGGCATGCTGGTTGATTTGCAATCCGGTAACGACGAGCGCGGTATCTGTGCCCTACCGTTTACCCGCCAGTCTGATGAGCAAACGGTCTATATTCCGATGAATATCGTTGGCAACCTGTATGTGTCTAACGGTATGTCAGCCGGCAACACGCGTAATGAAGCCCGTGTTCAGGGACTGTCGGAAGTGTTTGAGCGTCATATTAAAAACCGCATTATTGCCGAGAGCATTAGCCTGCCGGAGATTCCGCAAGAGGTACTGGCACGTTACCCGGGCGTTGTTGAGGCTATTGCAAAACTTGAAGCAGAAGGTTTTCCGATTTTCGCTTATGACGGCTCTCTCGGCGGTAAATACCCGGTTATCTGCGTGGTACTGTTTAACCCGGCCAACGGTACCTGCTTTGCCTCTTTTGGCGCGCATCCTGATTTCGGCGTCGCGCTGGAACGTACCGTTACCGAGCTTCTGCAAGGCCGAGGTCTGAAAGATCTCGATGTGTTCACCCCACCGACCTTTGATGATGAAGAAGTGGCTGAGCACGCCAACCTCGAAACCCACTTTATTGACTCCAGTGGTCTCATCTCATGGGATCTGTTTAAACAGGATGCGGATTATCCGTTTGTTGACTGGAGCTTCGCCGGCACCACTGAAGAAGAGTTCGCCACTCTGATGGCCATCTTCAAGGCAGAAGATAAAGAAGTTTATATTGCTGACTACGAACATCTGGGCGTTTATGCCTGCCGTATCCTGGTGCCAGGCATGTCGGATATTTACCCGGCGGAAGATCTGTGGCTGGCCAACAACACCATGGGTAGCCATCTGCGCGAAACGATTCTCTCCCTGCCCGGCAGTGAGTGGGATAAAGAGGATTACCTCAACCTTATCGCGCAACTGGATGATGAAGGTCATGACGACTTTACCCGCGTGCGTGAACTACTGGGTCTGGCTACCGGGAAAGATAATGGCTGGTACACCCTGCGTATTGGCGAGCTGAAAGCAATGCTGGCGCTGGCGGGCGGCGACCTGGATCAGGCGCTGACCTGGACCGAGTGGACGATGGAATTTAACGCCTCCATCTTCAGTGCTGAGCGGGCAAACTATTACCGTTGCCTGCAAACCTTGTTATTGCTGGCTCAGGAAGAGGAGCGCCAACCGCTACAATATCTGAATGCGTTTGTGCGCATGTACGGTGCGCAAGCTGTCGAAGCCGCCAGTGCGGCGCTGAGCGGTGAAGCACCATTTTACGACTTGCAGCCAGCTGACGGTACGCTGAAGGCTTTCCCGGCACATCTGTCTTTGTTAGCAGCTTACGAAAAATTACAACGCGCGAAAACGGCGTTCTGGTCGAAATAACGACAAGTAGTGCGACAATCTGTAGGCTTAATGACGGGTCTACGCTATATTACGGGGCAATTTCATTGCCCCGTTTTATTTATTTTTTGGCAATGACGGCCAGTTGTAATATTTAGGTTAAATATGGGTAAATATTAATATCCTCCCAATCTAATATTGTTACTTCTTATGGCAATTACTCCATTTTAATTAACTGTTTTTTGGGAGGCGTCATAAAAAAAATTCAACTCTTTTTGCAACTTTTAAACTTTATTTTTATTTTGATAATCAACAAGTTACTCCGCATTCGTAGAAAAACCACGCGCTTTGCGGTCCTATAAGCCAGGCGAGATATGATCCATATCAAATTCTCTTCTATAATGCTTTGTTAGTATCTCGTCGCCGACTTAATAAAGAGAGAGTTAGTGTGAAAGCTGACAACCCTTTTGATCTTATTCTTCCAGCAGAGATGGCGAAAGTTGCCGAAGAAGCTGGTGTCTATAAAGCGACTAAACATCCGCTTAAGACTTTCTACCTTGCGATCACCGCAGGTGTGTTTATCTCCATTGCTTTTGTTTTCTATATCACTGCTACCACCGGTACAGCGACGATGCCGTTCGGTATTGCTAAACTGATTGGTGGTATCTGCTTCTCACTGGGGTTGATCCTTTGCATCATCTGCGGTGCTGATCTTTTTACATCCACCGTACTGATTGTGGTAGCGAAAGCCAGTGGGCGTATCACCTGGGGGCAACTGGCCCGTAACTGGGTAAACGTCTATGTCGGCAACCTGGTGGGCGCACTGCTGTTTGTGCTGTTAATGTGGTTGTCTGGCGAGTATATGGTCGCCAATGGCGGTTGGGGCATGAATGTGCTGCAAACTGCCGACCACAAGCTGCACCATACATTTGTTGAAGCTGTTGCGCTGGGTATTCTGGCGAACCTGATGGTCTGTCTGGCTGTGTGGATGAGTTATTCCGGCCGCAGCCTGATGGATAAGGCAATGATTATGGTGCTGCCGGTTGCGATGTTTGTCGCCAGCGGTTTTGAGCACAGCATTGCAAACATGTTTATGATCCCGATGGGTATCGTAATCCGCAACTTTGCGAGCCCGGAGTTCTGGACCGCAGTTGGTTCCAGCCCGGAAAGTTTTTCTCATCTGACTATTGCGAATTTCATCACCGATAACCTGATCCCTGTAACAATCGGGAATATCATAGGTGGAGGGTTATTAGTCGGGTTGACATACTGGGTCATTTACCTGCGTGGCAACGATCATCATTAATGGTTGTTTCAGGCAGTAAATAAAAAATCCACTTAAGAAGGTAGGTGTTACATGTCCGAGCTTAATGAAAAATTAGCCACAGCCTGGGAAGGTTTTACAAAAGGCGATTGGCAGAATGCAGTAAACGTACGCGACTTTATCCAGAAAAACTACACCCCGTACGAAGGCGACGAGTCCTTCCTGGCTGGCGCAACTGAAGCGACCACCAAGCTGTGGGACAAAGTAATGGAAGGCGTTAAACTGGAAAACCGCACTCATGCGCCAGTTGATTTCGACACCTCCGTTGCCTCTACCATCACTTCTCACGACGCTGGCTACATCAACAAAGCGCTGGAGAAAATCGTTGGTCTGCAAACCGAAGCTCCACTGAAACGCGCCATCATCCCGTTTGGCGGGATCAAAATGGTCGAAGGTTCTTGCAAAGCGTACAACCGCGAGCTGGATCCTGCGCTGAAAAAAATCTTCACCGAATACCGCAAAACTCATAACCAGGGCGTATTTGATGTTTACACCAAAGACATCCTGAACTGCCGTAAATCTGGCGTTCTGACTGGTCTGCCGGATGCCTATGGCCGTGGTCGTATCATCGGTGACTACCGTCGCGTTGCGCTGTACGGTATCGACTTCCTGATGAAAGACAAATACGCTCAGTTCCTGTCCCTGCAGTCTGACATGGAAAATGGCGTTAACCTGGAAGCGACTATCCGTCTGCGCGAAGAGATCGCTGAACAGCATCGCGCACTGGGTCAGATCAAAGAGATGGCCGCTAAATACGGCTGCGATATCTCTGGTCCGGCAACCAACGCTCAGGAAGCTATCCAGTGGACCTACTTCGGCTACCTGGCCGCTGTTAAGTCTCAGAACGGCGCTGCAATGTCCTTCGGTCGCGTATCTACCTTCCTGGACGTGTACATCGAACGTGACCTGAAAGCAGGCAAAATCACTGAACAAGACGCGCAGGAAATGATTGACCACCTGGTTATGAAACTGCGTATGGTTCGCTTCCTGCGTACCCCTGAGTATGATGAACTGTTCTCTGGCGACCCGATTTGGGCAACTGAATCAATCGGCGGTATGGGCGTTGATGGCCGTACTCTGGTTTCCAAAAACAGCTTCCGTTTCCTGAACACCCTGTACACCATGGGGCCGTCTCCGGAGCCGAACATCACTGTTCTGTGGTCTGAAAAACTGCCGCTGAACTTCAAAAAATTCGCTGCTAAAGTCTCCATCGATACCTCTTCTCTGCAATACGAGAACGACGATCTGATGCGTCCGGACTTCAACAACGATGACTACGCAATTGCTTGCTGCGTGAGCCCGATGGTTGTGGGTAAACAAATGCAGTTCTTTGGTGCTCGTGCTAACCTGGCGAAAACCATGCTGTATGCAATCAACGGCGGTGTTGATGAAAAACTGAAAATGCAGGTTGGTCCGAAAACTGAACCAATCAAAGGCGACGTGCTGAAGTTTGATGAAGTTATGGATCGTATGGATCACTTCATGGACTGGCTGGCTAAACAGTATGTCACTGCACTGAACGTTATTCACTACATGCATGACAAATACAGCTACGAAGCTTCTCTGATGGCGCTGCACGATCGCGACGTTATCCGTACCATGGCATGTGGTATCGCGGGTCTGTCCGTTGCTGCTGACTCCCTGTCTGCTATCAAATACGCGAAAGTTAAACCGATTCGTGACGAAGACGGTCTGGCTATCGACTTCGAAATCGAAGGCGAATACCCGCAGTTTGGTAACAACGACGCTCGCGTTGATGACATGGCTGTTGACCTGGTTGAACGTTTCATGAAGAAAATCCAGAAACTGACCACCTACCGCAATGCTATCCCGACTCAGTCTGTTCTGACCATCACCTCTAACGTAGTGTATGGTAAGAAAACCGGTAACACCCCAGACGGTCGTCGTGCTGGCGCGCCGTTCGGACCGGGTGCTAACCCGATGCACGGTCGTGACCAGAAAGGTGCTGTCGCCTCTCTGACCTCCGTTGCTAAACTGCCGTTCGCTTACGCTAAAGATGGTATCTCTTACACCTTCTCTATCGTGCCGAATGCGTTGGGTAAAGACGACGAAGTGCGTAAAACCAACCTGGCTGGCCTGATGGATGGTTATTTCCACCATGAAGCGTCCATCGAAGGTGGTCAGCACCTGAACGTAAACGTGATGAACCGCGAAATGCTGCTCGACGCGATGGAAAACCCGGAAAAATATCCGCAGCTGACCATCCGTGTATCTGGTTATGCAGTACGTTTTAACTCCCTGACTAAAGAACAGCAGCAGGACGTTATTACCCGTACTTTCACTCAGACCATGTAATGGTATTGACTGAAATCGCGAAGTAAAAAGCGTATACTAAAGGCTCCACGCAAGTGGGGCCTTTTTAACACCTGAAGTGTGCTTTGGCGGGCATCTCTCCCCAGGATACCCGCCAAAACAGACTTAGCGCAGAAGGAATCAAACTGCGCAGACACAGGCCCCGGATGGGCCATATCTGGAGAAAACACCGCAATGTCAGTTATTGGTCGCATTCACTCCTTTGAATCCTGCGGCACGGTCGACGGCCCGGGCATCCGCTTTATTACCTTTTTCCAGGGCTGCCTGATGCGCTGCCTCTACTGCCATAACCGCGATACCTGGGATACGCATGGCGGGAAAGAAATCACCGTTGAAGATCTGATGAGCGATGTCGTTACCTACCGCCACTTTATGAATGCGTCCGGAGGCGGCGTAACCGCATCCGGCGGCGAGGCTATCCTGCAGGCAGAATTTGTCCGTGACTGGTTCCGCGCCTGCAAGAAAGAAGGCATTCATACCTGTCTGGACACCAACGGTTTTGTTCGCCGTTACGATCCGGTGATTGACGAGCTGCTGGAAGTGACCGACCTGGTCATGCTCGACCTGAAGCAAATGAACGATGAGATCCACCAGAACCTGGTCGGCGTCTCTAACCATCGTACGCTCGAGTTCGCACAGTATCTGTCGAAGAAAAATATCAACGTGTGGATCCGTTACGTCGTGGTGCCGGGTTGGTCAGATGATGATGACTCTGCTCACCGCCTGGGTGAGTTTACCCGCGACATGGGCAATGTTGAGAAAATTGAGCTGCTGCCCTATCACGAGCTGGGTAAACATAAATGGGTGGCGATGGGCGAAGAGTACAAACTGGATGGCGTGAAGCCGCCGAAAAAAGAGACCATGGAACGCGTCAAGGGTATACTGGAACAGTACGGTCACAAAGTGATGTACTGAGTCACGATTACATCCCCAAAAAAAGCCGCAACGTCATGTCGCGGCTTTTTTATCTCTGGTAATCAGGCATGCGCCACCGGCGTCGGATGATGACCTGCTTTGCGCATCAGCATCATCAGATAGATAAACGACACCCCCGCAATCATGATAAACAGCAGGCTATCGGAATAACTTTGCATCAGCAACGCGGTCAGCGTCGGGCCAAGCAGACTGCCAATGGTATAGCTCAGCAGCAACGCCTGATTCATGGCAACCAGTTGGTGGTGTTCAACTTTTTCGCAGGCCCAGGCCATTGCAACCGGATAGAGCGTAAAACCCGCCGTGCCGAGCACAAACAGCGCGGGAGCCATTGCTGCATTGCTTAGCATGGCAAAACAGCCAATGATTACCACAAACACCTGCACACGTAGCACCAGCAAACGGCCAAAACGATCCGCCAGGCGACCAATTGGCCACTGCCCTACAATACCGGCGCTGACCAGCAACGCCATCCAGAAACCGATTCCTGAATCGCTAATCCCCTGGTGCGCAAGATAAAGCGGCATCAGACCGTACAGCGAACCAAGGATAATCCCGGAGATAATGCAGCCATTCACGCCCAGCCGCGCCTGGCGCAGGCGCAACATCGGCCATACCGACGCGGTGCCCTGTTCTTCACTTTGTTGATTCACAATACGGGTAAACAGCAGAGGCAAAATCGCCGCCAGCACCAGTCCGGTGGTCCAGGGCAGCACACTCATCAGCTCCGTCGGCAGTTTGCTGACCATCAGTTGGCCCAGCACTGTACCCACGTAGTAAACCATCATATATGCAGCCAGCAGGCGACCGCGATTGCGTGACGTGCCGCTGCACATCAGCCCGCTTTCAACCACCACCCAAATCATTGCACAGCCCACACCCGCAATAAAACGCCAGACCATCCAACTCCAGAAGCCTACCATCAGCCCCAGCCCGATACACCCGGCGGCAAAAATCAGCGATGCAATGTAATAGCTGCGGTTAAACCCCAGACGGCGGATCAAACGTCCTGTCAGCAACGTGCCCAACAGGTTACCGGTGAAGTAAGAGGAGCCGACCATACCCACCTGCCAGGTTGGCAGATCTTCATGGGCGAGCCAAAGCGGCACGAGCGTATTCAGCGTTGCGATCGCCAGCGTCAATAGCATCAGGCCACAGAGCAATAACAGCACTGGCCGGGTATAGGTGGACATGGATAAAAACCGTGAGGAAGTTCAGAAGTCGTGCGCATCATGCCACTGGCAAAAACATTGTCAATCCGCTGTTTTTCGGGGCAGACACGTTTTGCACCACGACGATTGATAAAACTTATCCAGCGCCGTGGCTACACGATAAAAAACCGTTTCAGTCGGTTGATTATGAAAGACTATTCCTTGGATAAGATAGAATTGTCAGTCGAAAAAATTCATGGTGATTTTTCAGCTGAAGTCGCTGAAAAGAGGCAGTAAAAAAGCGCCCGCAGGCGCTTTTCAGGAACGTCAGTAACAGCGATTAGCCGATAAACTCAAGGCCTTTCATATACGGACGCAACACTTCCGGAACTTCGATACGTCCGTCAGCCTGCTGGTAGTTTTCCAGCACCGCTACCAGCGTACGGCCAACAGCCAGACCCGAACCGTTCAGGGTGTGCACCAGACGGGTTTTCTTATCCGACTTGCTGCGGCAGCGCGCCTGCATGCGGCGAGCCTGGAAATCCCACACGTTGGAGCAGGAAGAGATTTCACGGTAGGTGTTCTGCGCCGGCACCCATACTTCCAGATCGTAGGTTTTGCAGGCGCCAAAGCCCATATCGCCGGTGCACAGCAGAATTTTACGGTATGGAAGACCCAGCAACTGCAGCACTTTCTCTGCGTGACCGGTCATCTCTTCCAGTGCCGCCATCGAGTCTTCCGGGCGAACAATCTGCACCATCTCAACTTTGTCGAACTGGTGCATACGGATCAGCCCACGGGTATCACGACCGTAAGAACCCGCTTCAGAACGGAAGCACGGCGTATGTGCGGTCATTTTGATCGGCAGATCGTCTTCATCGATGATTTCGTCGCGCACGAGGTTGGTCAGCGGCACTTCAGCGGTCGGGATCAACGCATAGTTGCTGCTGTCCGCTTCTTCTTCCAGCGGACGGGTATGGAACAGATCGCCAGCGAATTTTGGCAATTGGCCCGTACCGTACAGCGTGTCCTGGTTCACCATATAAGGCACGTAGTTTTCCGCGTAGCCATGCTCTTCGGTGTGCAGGTCAATCATGAACTGTGCCAGAGCACGATGCATGCGGGCAATTTGCCCTTTCATCACTACAAAACGGGCACCAGTCAGTTTCACTGCTGCGGCGAAGTCCAGACCGTTGTGCATTTCGCCCAACGTAACATGATCGCGGATCTCAAAATCGAACTGGCGCGGTGTACCCCAACGACTGATTTCAACATTGTCGTTCTCATCACGGCCGGTAGGAACACAATCATCAGGGATGTTCGGGATAGTCAGCGCTATATTGCGGATATCGCTCAGCAGTGTGTCCAGCTCCGCTTTTGCAGCGTCCAGCTCTTCACCCAGCTTATTCACTTCCAGGCGTAATGGCTCGATATCTTCCCCGCGTGCCTTCGCCTGGCCAATGGATTTCGATCGTGAGTTACGCTCTGCCTGCAGGTTTTCTGTCTTGACCTGAAGGACCTTACGACGCTCTTCAAGCGCGCGTAATTTATCTACATCCAGCTTAAAGCCCCGGCGTGCCAGTTTTTCAGCGACTGCGTCTGGCTCGGTACGCAGCAGATTGGGATCGAGCATGCTTTTCCTGTGCTTATCGAATTGAAATAAAAAGAGAGCGACCGCAGCCTGCGGTCATTGATGTACAGCAGTAACCTTACCGCAACGCCCGCACTAGCGGTAGCGTTTTATAGGGCTTTTATGATCCTGTTCGGCGAGCCAGGCGAGCTTTTCGCCAATCTTACCTTCCAGGCCTCTGCTGGTGGGATGATAATAACGCGTTTGTGCTAATTCCTGTGGGAAATACTCTTCCCCTGCGGCGTAAGCGTTGGGTTCGTCATGGGCATAGCGATACTCCTGACCATAGCCCATTTCTTTCATCAGTTTCGTTGGTGCATTACGTAGGTGCACGGGCACGTCATAATCCGGACGCTCGCGCGCATCCGCCAACGCCGCTTTAAATGCGGTATACACCGCGTTGCTCTTCGGCGCGCAAGCCAGATAGACAATCGCCTGGGCAATGGCACGCTCACCTTCCGCCGGTCCGACGCGGGTAAAGCAGTCCCAGGCAGAAATTGCCACCTGCATGGCGCGAGGATCGGCGTTCCCCACATCTTCCGAAGCAATCGCGAGGCAACGGCGGGCAACATACAGTGGATCCCCCCCGGCAGTGATAATGCGTGCATACCAGTAAAGCGCCGCATCCGGTGCACTGCCGCGCACCGATTTGTGCAGTGCGGAGATCAGATCGTAAAAGCGATCGCCTTTATTGTCGAAGCGCGCGCTGCGTTCGCCCGCGATCTCCGTCAACAGCTCCGGTTTAAGCATGCGTTTACCGGAGGCGTCCAGCTCGGCCATATCGGCCATCATCTCAAGCGTATTGAGTGCCCGACGCGCATCGCCATTGACCAGTTCAGCAATCGCCCGCCGGGTTTCGTCGGGCAGTACAATGTCCTGGCCACCATATCCACGGGCTTTATCGTCCATCGCCTGCGTCAGCACCTGCTCAATATCTTCTGTCGTCAGCGATTTAAGCAAATAGACGCGCGCGCGGGAGAGCAGCGCTGAGTTAAGTTCAAAGGAGGGATTTTCCGTGGTCGCACCAATAAACGTAATGGTGCCGTCTTCGATATGCGGCAGAAAGGCATCCTGCTGACTTTTGTTAAAGCGATGGACTTCGTCAACAAACAAGATGGTGCGCCGACCGGCATTACGGTTCTGCCGTGCACGCTCGATGGCTTCGCGGATCTCTTTCACCCCCGAAGTGACCGCAGAGATGCGCTCCACATCCGCACTGGCGTAGCGGGCAATCACTTCTGCGAGCGTCGTTTTCCCGGTACCTGGCGGCCCCCACAGGATCATCGAGTGCAGATGCCCGGCTTCAATGGCGCGCGGCAACGGTTTGCCTTTCGCCAGAAGATGCTGCTGGCCAATGTACTGCGCTAAATTTTCTGGCCGCATACGGGCGGCCAGAGGTTGAAACGCATTATCGGAGAAATCGAGCGACATGTTGCTCATGCGCGCCTCTTACTTACGTTGATCGTCTACCGTTACGCCCTGGGGCGGGGTAAAGGTGAATTTCGAAGCATCAACGGTGCCGTTTTGTTGCGATTTCAATTGATAGCTGCTGCGCTGGTCATCCTGCTCAATCGCGCTGAACTGGTGGATGGTGCCATCACGACCAACGTTGATGGTAAATTGTTTCAGGTTACCGTTGCTGCCTTTCGGCGTCAGTACAAAGTCATCGCCATTTTGCACAATGTTGTACTGCTGCCAGTCGCTGGTCTGGTTGCGAGCAATCAGCATAAACGGGGTATTGCCGGTTGCGTCTTTCAGCCAGGTCGCTGTCGCTTGCTCAACAAACGGGTTATAGAACCACAAGGTTTTGCCATCGGAAACCAGTACGCTTTCATCCGGCTGCGTCATATGCCAGTTAAACAGATTCGGGCGTTTCACCCACAGATCGCCCTGTCCTTCCTGCACTGCTGCTCCGCTGCCATCCGTCACTTTTTGGGTAAAAGTGGCGTGGAAGCTGCTGACTTTATCGAGACGGCTTTTCAGATCGCTGGAAGCATCCGCCCATGCATTGCTGATTAACAGACTGCCCATCAATGCACACACCATGGCGATTTTTTTCATTGTCATTCCTCAAATACGTCACTCCCGATGTGGGAGAATACTTCTGTCACTCTAAGCGCCACGCGGGCGGAGTGACAGAAGAAAAGTTTGAATTTCTACTTATTTACCCATCTTTGCAATCAATCAAACGGCGGTGGTGCCAGTACCTCACGGTTACCGTTATGCCCCTGCTCGCTGACAATTCCCTGCGCTTCCATCTGCTCAATAATACGCGCCGCGCGGTTATAGCCAATGCGGAACTGACGCTGAACACCGGAGATGGAGGCTTTACGTTTTTCAGTGACGAAGTTAACAGCCTGGTCGAAGAGAGGATCTAACTCTTCACCGCCGTCAAAACCGCCACCCGCGCCCCCTTCGCTTTCGCTGTCTGACGTGATGCCATCGACATATTGCGGACGACCACGCGCTTTCCAGTCCTGCACCACCGCATGCACTTCCTGGTCGCGAACAAACGCACCGTGCACACGCACAGGCGCAGAGGTGGAGTTCGGCCCGGAGTACAGCATGTCCCCCATGCCGAGCAGGGATTCTGCTCCGCCCTGGTCAAGGATGGTACGCGAGTCAATTTTGCTGGATACGGTAAAGGCAATACGCGTTGGTATATTGGCTTTAATCAGGCCGGTGATAACGTCAACGGAAGGACGCTGAGTCGCCAGTACCAGGTGAATACCAGCAGCACGGGCCTTCTGCGCCAGACGCGCAATCAACTCTTCCACTTTTTTGCCAACAGTCATCATCAGGTCAGCAAATTCGTCCACCAGTACCACGATGTACGGCAGTTTTTCCAGCACCGGATGCTGCACATCCATACTGTCACCCGGTTTCCAGTACGGATCCGGAATCGGACGGCCCATCCGCGCAGCTTCGGCAATTTTTTCGTTATAACCCGCCAGGTTACGGACACCGAGCGCAGACATCAGCTTATAGCGACGTTCCATTTCGTTGACGCTCCAGCGCAGGGCATTGGCGGCGTCTTTCATATCTGTCACCACTTCGGTCAACAGATGCGGAATACCTTCGTAAACGGAAAGCTCCAGCATTTTCGGGTCGATCATGATAAAGCGCACCTCTTCCGGCGTCGCTTTATACAACATGCTGAGGATCATCGCGTTGACGCCCACAGATTTACCGGAACCCGTAGTCCCTGCTACCAGAAGGTGCGGCATCTTCGCCAAATCGGCAATCACCGGATCGCCTGCGATATCTTTCCCCAGCACCACGGTAAGTGGCGACGGGCTTTCGCGGAACTTCACGCAGTCCAGTACTTCACGCAGGTACACGGTTTGACGTTTTTTGTTCGGCAATTCCAGACCAACATAAGGTCTTCCGGGGATCACTTCCACCACACGCACCGCGACGGTCGACAATGAACGCGCCAGGTCACGGGAGAGGTTGGAAATTCGCGCCGCTTTCACGCCCGGTGCCAGATTCAGTTCAAAACGGGTAATAACCGGACCTGGCGAGTAGTTCACTACATCCGCTTTAATGCGGAAATCCGCCAGACGCGCTTCAACCAAACGCGCCATCTGTTCAAGCGCAAAGGTATCTACTGGCTCAACTTCAGTCGGCGGCGGGGTCAAAAGATCCAGCGAAGGAAGCGGCGTTGTCGGTTTGGGTACCGGACGACTGTCGCCATTACGCATTAACAGCGGGTGAATCAGACTCTCTTGTACCTGCGGCGCAGGTTGCTGCGTCTGCTGTGCCGCAGCGTGCTGATACTGATGCTGTGCAGGTTGCTGATAATGATGCGGCTGTTGCACCGATTGTTGATGCTGCTGGACTGGCGGTTCCGAATCCGGCATCACACCCGGCGTAAACAGCGGTTCACTCGGGCCATCATCCACCAGCGCTTTCATCGGTGAGAATTCAAAATCGTCCGGCATAAATGCCTGCATACCGGCAGGTTGCTCCCGGGAATAACGTTGTTGCTGCGAAGCAGCAAACTGACGGGCGAGTTCGGCTTCTTCCGCTTCTTCCTCGCTCAGCTGCGGTTGCGCGTGATAGTGCGGTGTATCATGATGGTACGCTTCACCATAGCGATCGTGCTGCGTCGCGGCAAACTGGCGCGCCAGCTCATTCTGTTGCTGCATATCCGCATCGTCGTCATCATGATGATGTACTTCTTCGCGTTCTTCGCGCGCGCGCTCTTCAGCCATACGCTGTGAAGGCAGCTTGATGCCATAGGACGCCAGTTCACGGCGCGTAGGCACGCGCACACGATTAGGTCGCGGGAGCTGCGGGCCTATCCCCTCTTTCACCTGTGGACGCGGTGCCCCTCCGGCAGCAAGGCTGAACACTGGAGCGGCAGCGGCAACGGTAGCGGCACTACTGCCAGTTGTCTGCTGCACACTTGCCGCAATGGGTGCAACAAGGTTCGGCTCAGTAGCGGGCGCAGACGGTATAACCGGTTCGGCCGGTTTCGGTATGGGCATTGCGCTGGCGGGTTCAGGAATCGGCTGATACCAGGCGGCAAGCTGTTCGCGTTCGCGAGCGCGTTTCTCTTCCACCTCTTCAAAGTAATAAAGCGGCGGCCGCGCCTGTTTCACCTCTTCAACAATCGGCTCAGGTTCAGATGCCGGCTCTGGCGCAGGAGAAATCTGTGGTTCATTCTGCCACGGCAGCGGATCATGCTGTGGTGGTTGAGCGTACAGCGCCTCTTCTTGTGGTTGCGGTGTTACCGGTGCATCCGGGCTCCAGGTGTCTCGCTCTACGGGTTGCTGCCATTCTGGCGACGCGTACTGGACTGGCTGGTACGGCGCATCGTGGGATTCCTGCGCATACTGTGCAGACTGCTGAGGCGCATCCGCAGTCGCCGACGAGGTCTGGGCATAGGGCCATTCCACTTCCGGCTGCGGCGCATCGACGTAAGGTTCGGCAGGAGCGGCATAGGCCTGTGCTGCAGTGGTGGCCGCGGCGGCGGCAGCCAGTGGAGCGGCTATGCTACGACCATTCATCAGCGGATCGTACTCTTGCTCCGCTTCCGTCGCACGATGCCCGGAAAACAGTACATCATCAGCATCTGCGGGAATGCCACGCGCACTGTAAACAATGTCGTCCGCATCGTCGTCCATCCGCTTGCCGGAGAACAACGCTTCGTCAGTTTTACGCCCCATAGGGTTGGCAAACTTCTCGGCGATGCGTTTACGACGCGCCAACGCACCGCGCAGAATACGGGTCCGACGGGATTCCTGTGAGGCACTCTGCGGCGCGTCGTGGTACTCATCCTCTTCTTCATACTCATCATCATCCACCCACGTGTCGTCACGTCGGGTGCGATTGCTGGCAAAAGTCAGGATGTTAAGAATAACGCTGCCAATCTTCTCGGCGATGGTGACCCAGGACCAACCGGTGAACAAGGTCAGACCGGCGGCCCAAATGCACAGCAGCGCAAGTGTGCCACCGCTGCTGCGTAACAGCGGTTGCAGCGTGGTGCTTAGCAGACTGCCAATCACGCCGCCTGAGGCAAAATACCAGATATCGTCTGCGTTGATGGCCGCCAGACCACACGAGGTCAGGATCAGTGCCAACGCGCCAATCATGCGCAACGAGACGGCGAAATAGTCAATGTAATCTTCACTGGCCCGGTGGCGATACGCGAACCAACAGCCACCGATAATGATCACTGGGATGGTGTACGCCATCACGCCAAAGATGAAAAACAGCGTATCTGCAAGCCATGCGCCTGGCGCACCGCCCAGATTATGGATGGGTTCATGCCACGCCGTTTGCGACCAGCTCGGGTCGGACGGGTTAAAGCTCAGGAGCGCCGCCATGAGCCAAACGGCAAAAAGTGAAACGAGGATTAGCAACGCCTCCAGGAGTCGACGCCCGCTGCTTAACTTGGTCAGTGTGACTTCTTTGTCTTCTGTGTATTCCTGGCTCAAGACAGGCTCTCCAGGTCCTTGATGCTAAAACGGACAACAGCGCCGGGTTTCCCCGGCACTGTTGCTGTATGGATTAACAGGAGTGTAATCAAAAAACAGCGATTTTGCACCTGTTCCGTGTTAGCGCGTCTTAATTACCAGACGATTGCTCTGTTTGACTTCTTCCATCACCACATATGTGCGGGTGTCGTTAACGCCCGGCAGACGCAGCAGGGTTTCCCCTAACAGTTTGCGGTATGCCGACATATCCGGCACGCGCGTTTTCAACAGGTAGTCAAAATCGCCTGAGACCAGATGACACTCTTGAATTTCTTCAAGTTTTTGCACTGCGGAGTTAAATTGTTCAAACACATCCGGCGCGCCACGATTCAGAGTAATCTCAACAAAAACCAGAAGTGATGCATCCAGATAATGCGGGTTCAGCAGCGCAGTATAGCCCTGAATAAACCCTTGTCTTTCCAACCTGCGCACACGCTCAAGGCACGGCGTAGGGGAAAGTCCCACTCGTTTAGAAAGCTCGACGTTAGAAATACGCCCATCTTTTTGTAATTCGTTAAGAATATTACGGTCGATGCGGTCGAGATCTTTACCAGGGCGCTTTTTACTATCTACCATTATTATTGTCTCTCTGTATTCCTTCCCTACTCCTGTCTTGACCCTGTGCACTTCACTGTTCAGGATCTTTGCCCGTCGCGTTACGTCCGCGTGTGTTAAAATTGGTACGGCGCGTAATCCAGGGGCTATATTAAGAAGACCGTTGCCTGACGGCAGCTATCGATATCACGGATGGCGTCTGTCCACGCCATGCGTAGATTTCACTAGCCCGGTAAAAATGGTATTTACATGCATGAACTTGGGTCACGCGCGAAACACTGCTTTTTTCTTCCTTTGATATTTTCGCAAATGCGCAGGGGATTGTCAAAGCAAAACATCTTTTTTTAGTACAACATGCCAGATATTCATCAGCACCACCCCGTAATCCTCATTTAATCACCTTATAACTGACTTTTTCTCAGTAGAAATTGTTATGTTTGGGCAGCAAAATGACGCTCTGTCATCGGTCATTGCTATTACACATATCGTTAACAAAATCGCTGCACTCTTTTTTTACGCTGGCAAATTCCCTACAATCCAGCCCAATGTCTGCCAAACAAAAATGAGGATCTCATGGGTACGGCCAAACACAGTAAGCTGCTTATCCTTGGTTCAGGCCCTGCCGGTTATACCGCTGCGGTCTATGCTGCACGCGCAAATCTGCAGCCGGTGTTAATTACCGGTATGGAAAAAGGCGGTCAGCTCACCACCACCACTGAAGTGGAAAACTGGCCGGGCGACCCGCACGATCTGACCGGGCCATCGCTGATGGAACGCATGCATGAGCATGCCACTAAATTCGATACTGAAATCATTTTCGACCATATCAACAGCGTTGATTTACAGAACCGACCGTTCCGCCTGACTGGCGACAGTGGCGAATACACCTGTGATGCATTGATCATTGCTACTGGTGCGTCCGCACGTTACCTCGGCCTCGCCTCTGAAGAAGCATTCAAAGGCCGCGGTGTCTCCGCCTGCGCCACCTGTGATGGTTTCTTCTACCGCAACCAGAAAGTCGCCGTGATCGGCGGCGGCAATACGGCTGTCGAGGAAGCGCTATATCTGGCGAATATCGCCTCTGAAGTGCACCTGATCCACCGTCGCGATACATTCCGCGCTGAAAAGATCCTGATTAAGCGTCTGATGGATAAAGTGGAAAGCGGCAACATCGTGCTGCATACCCACCGCACACTTGAAGAAGTAACAGGCGATCAGATGGGGGTCAGCGGCCTGCGTCTGCGTGATACACAGAACGCCGACAACGTCGAATCACTGGAAGTCGCGGGTCTGTTTGTGACTATCGGCCACAGCCCGAACACAGCGATTTTCGAAGGCCAACTGGCGCTGGAAAATGGCTACATTAAAGTGCAGTCCGGTATCCACGGTAATGCGACGCAAACCAGCATTCCTGGCGTCTTTGCGGCAGGCGATGTGATGGATCATATCTATCGTCAGGCGATCACGTCCGCCGGAACAGGCTGCATGGCGGCGTTGGACGCAGAGCGTTATCTCGACGGTCTGGCTGAACGTAAATAATCTTTACAAGTCAGTAACAAAGGTAAAAAAGGCGACTATAAGTCGCCTTTATTTTTGCCCCGATGTAACATTGCGCAGACTAAAAATCCGATAACTTCACCTGCAAAGCGCGCAATGAATAAAACCCGTCAACAAGAGCTTACCCGCTGGTTAAAACAGCAAAGTATTATTTCCCGTCGCTGGCTGACGGCTTCCCGCCTTCTCGGCGCCGTCAGCGGCGTGCTAATTGTGGCGCAGGCATGGATCCTTGCACGCATCCTTAATCATATGATTATGGAAAATATCCCACGCGAAGCCCTGTTACTGCCCTTCGCGATGCTGGTGCTGATCTTTATTCTTCGCAGTTGGGTGGTGTGGATGCGCGAACGCGTGGGGTTTCATGCCGGAGCGCATATTCGCTTCGAGATCCGCCGCCGCGTGCTCGATCGCTTGCAACAGGCGGGCCCGGCCTGGATTCAGGGTAAACCCGCGGGAAGCTGGGCGACACTGATCCTCGAGCAAATCGACGATATGCACGACTTCTATGCCCGCTATTTACCGCAGATGGCGTTGGCGGCCAGCGTGCCATTGCTGATTGTTATCACCCTGTTTCCCATCAACTGGGCCGCTGCGCTAATCTTGCTTGGCACCGCCCCTCTAATTCCGCTCTTTATGGCAATGGTCGGTATGGGTGCTGCAGATGCCAATCGCCGCAACTTTAAAGCGCTGGCGCGTTTGAGCGGTCATTTCCTTGATCGTCTGCGAGGTATGGAAACATTACGTATCTTTGGCCGCGGTGCAGCAGAAACCGACAACATTCGCCATGCTTCGCAAGACTTCCGCAGCCGTACCATGGAAGTGTTACGCCTCGCTTTTCTCTCGTCTGGCGTACTGGAGTTTTTTACCTCACTGTCGATCGCCGTGGTCGCCGTCTATTTTGGCTTCTCTTACCTCGGCGAACTCGATTTTGGTCACTACGGAACAGGCGTCACGCTGTTTGCCGGTTTCCTGGCGCTGGTGCTGGCACCGGAATTTTTCCAACCGTTACGCGATCTCGGTACGTTTTACCACGCGAAAGCCCAGGCGATAGGTGCTGCCGACAGCCTGAAAACCTTTATGGAAGCACCTTTAGCCCATCCACAACGCGGTGAAATCACGCTGAAAGCCGATGAGCCGATTACGCTCACGGCCAGTAACCTGATCCTCAAATCGCCGGAAGGCGCAGTGCTTGCCGGCCCGCTCAATTTCACGCTCCCCGCCGGGCAGCGCGTTGTTCTGGTCGGACGCAGCGGCTCAGGGAAAAGTTCGCTGATAAATGTGCTGTCGGGCTTTCTGCCCTATGAAGGCTCGCTGCGAGTCAATGGCATCGAACTGGGCGATCTGGATCCGGACGCCTGGCGCGCCGTCATAAGCTGGGTAGGGCAAAACCCGCAGCTTCCGGCGACGACCCTGCGAGACAATATTCTGCTTTCACGCCCGGATGCCAGTGAAGAAGCGTTACAGGCGGTGCTGGAAAAAGCCTGGGTGAACGAGTTTCTGCCGATGTTGCCGGAGGGTCTTGAAACGCAACCCGGCGATCAGGCCGTCCGTCTTTCCGTCGGTCAGGCGCAGCGTGTAGCTGTAGCCCGTGCCCTGCTCTCGCCCTGCAAACTGTTATTGCTGGACGAGCCTTCAGCCAGTCTGGATGCCCACAGCGAGCAGCGCGTCATGCAGGCATTGAATGACGCCTCTCGCCAGCAATCCACGCTGATGGTGACCCATCAGTTGGAAAACCTCGCTGAGTGGGATGCGATTTGGGTGATGCAGAATGGCCAGATTATCGAGCAAGGCACTTATGCCGCGCTTTCCTCTGCGCAGGGGGCATTTGCCGACCTTCTTGCTCATCGTCAGGAGGAGATTTAAATGCGCGCGTTGCTGCCTTATCTTGCATTGTATAAACGCCACAAATGGATGCTGACATTGGGCGTGATCCTCGCGATTGTTACACTGCTCGCCAGTATTGGTTTGTTGACACTCTCTGGCTGGTTTCTTTCCGCATCTGCGGTGGTCGGCGTCGCCGGGATCTACAGCTTCAACTATATGCTCCCCGCTGCCGGCGTCCGCGGTGCGGCGATTACTCGTACCGCCGGTCGCTACTTTGAGCGTCTGGTCAGCCACGATGCCACATTCCGCGTACTGGAACATCTGCGCGTATCAACCTTCAGCAAGCTGTTACCGCTCTCCCCTGCCGGTTTAGCCCGCTTTCGCCAGGGCGAATTGCTGAACCGCGTGGTTGCCGACGTTGACACCCTCGATCATCTGTACTTGCGCGTGATTTCCCCCCTGGTGGGTGCGCTGGTGGTGATTATTGTAGTGATGGTTGGCCTGAGCGTGTTGGATGTGTCGCTGGCGCTGATGCTGGGCGGGATCATGTTGGCAACGTTGTTTATTCTGCCGCCGCTGTTTTATCGCGCGGGCAAGCCCACCGGTGAGAATCTCACCACCTTGCGTGGCCAGTATCGCCAGCAGCTCACCAGTTGGTTGCAGGGACAGGCGGAACTGACGCTGTTCGGTGCCAGCGAGCGCTACCGACAGGAGCTGGAAAATACCGAGCTGAACTGGCATGACGCCCAGCGTCGTCAGTCCGATCTTACCGCCGTCTCGCAGGCAGTGATGTTGCTGATCAGCGGTGCGGCGGTGATCGCCATGCTGTGGTTTGCTTCCGGTGGTGTGGGTGAAAACACACAGCCAGGCGCACTGATCGCACTTTTCGTCTTCTGCGCGCTGGCAGCGTTTGAAGCGCTGGCACCGGTCACGGGGGCTTTTCAGCATCTCGGTCAGGTCATCGCGTCTGCAACGCGCATTACCCAACTCACCGAATGCGAACCGGAAGTGACATTCCCTCAAAATACGACCGCCGCGCCAGAACAGGTCGCCGTGCAGCTTGATGCACTGTCGTTTAGCTATCACGGTCAACCACAACAGGCGCTGGACAACATAACGCTGTCGATTTCCGCCGGGGAACATGTGGCAATCCTCGGGCGCACCGGTTGCGGTAAATCCACATTGCTGCAGCTACTTACACGCGCATGGGATCCGCAGCACGGTGAAATTCGCTTGAATGACCAGCCAATGAGGGACTTTTCTGAGCCGGTATTACGTAGCCTTATCAGCATGGTGCCGCAGCGCGTGCATCTGTTTAGCGCCACCCTACGCGACAACCTGTTACTTGCTGCACCCCACGCCAGCGATGAGCAGTTAACCGCAATGTTGATGCGCGTCGGGCTGGAAAAACTGCTCGATGATAGTGGCCTGAATGCATGGCTGGGTGAAGGCGGACGTCAATTGTCGGGCGGGGAGCTGCGCCGTCTGGCGATTGCCCGTGCGTTACTGCATGATGCCCCGCTGGTCTTACTGGATGAGCCAACAGAGGGCCTGGATGCGTCAACCGAGAGCCAAATACTTGAATTACTGGCTGAAGTAATGAAAGGAAAAACCCTCTTGATGGTCACTCATCGCCTGCGTGGGTTGTCGCGTTGCGATCGCATAATTGTGATGGACAACGGACAAATAATTGAGCAAGGTAATCACGCAGCGTTAATGGCGAAACAGGGGCGGTACTACCAGTTTAAGCAGCGTCTGTAAGTGTATATTCGTCATTTTGCCGTTCCTGCTACGGCACCACTAAAGTAAAACGGCCAAAATGACGATATTAACCTGTGTCCCTCGTCGCGTTGTGGAGCACTGAAGTCATGCGCCTGGTGCAGCTTTCTCGTCATTCTATCGCGTTTCCGTCGCCCGAAGCGGCGTTGCGTGAACCCAATGGGCTTCTGGCGCTGGGCGGCGATCTGAGTCCGGCGCGCCTGTTGATGGCCTACCAACGCGGTATTTTTCCGTGGTTTTCCCCAGGCGATCCCATCCTTTGGTGGTCCCCGGATCCACGCGCAGTGCTATGGCCCGAGTCATTTCACGTGAGCCGCAGCATGAAACGTTTTCACAAAACCTCCCCTTATCGCGTCACATTGAATCATGCCTTCGGTCAGGTGATTGATGGATGCTCACAGGATCGCGATGAAGGCACCTGGATCACGCCAGACGTGGTGATGGCGTACCACCGGCTTCATGAGTTAGGACATGCGCACTCAATTGAAGTCTGGGAAGATGATGAACTGGTCGGCGGTATGTATGGTGTTTCGCAAGGGGCGCTATTCTGCGGTGAATCGATGTTTAGCCGCCGGGTGAATGCGTCAAAAACCGCCCTGCTGGTGTTTAGCGCTGAATTTGTGCGTCGCGGCGGAAAATTAATTGATTGCCAGGTACTGAATAATCACACAGCCTCACTGGGCGCTGTAGAGATCCCGCGCCGGGATTACCTGCTGCACCTTGCCGATATGCGTAAACAACCCTTACCGTCCCATTTTTGGGTGCCACGAACGCTGTTTTTATCCCTCTGACGAATGTTTTCGGCACATTTTTTATCAGGGTGTTATAATGGACGCTCAGAGCCGCTTTTGCCTGTTGCCCCGCCTCATCCGGGAATGGTTCGTATCAGGGATGCCCTTCGTTTATCTCATCGCTCCCCTTTACGGATGCGCGTTTCGCGCGTCGTGACTTGTGGCGTGAGGGCAATATGCAAAAGTCGTTTTGCTGCGTTTTATCAGCACAAATCTTTACTTAACAGACGAACTTCGGCATTATCTTGCCGGTTCAAAAATTATGGTAGTGATACCCCCGAGGATTAGATGGCCAAAGAAGACAATATTGAGATGCAGGGTACCGTTCTTGAAACGTTGCCTAATACGATGTTCCGCGTAGAACTGGAAAACGGTCACGTGGTCACTGCGCATATCTCTGGTAAAATGCGTAAGAACTACATCCGTATTCTGACGGGTGATAAAGTGACTGTGGAACTGACCCCGTACGACCTGAGCAAAGGCCGCATTGTCTTCCGTAGCCGCTAAGATCTTTCGCCAGCACAGTTAAGTGCACACATTCTAAAGGCCGGGTAATCCCGGCCTTTTGTTTTTCTGCTTTCGCACTCCCCCGCAGATTAAACTTTAATCACCTCCGACATTTGTCTATACTTGGATATGACAAATGTCTGCATAAAGGAGGGATAATGAGAACCTGGAGCCCGGATCAAAAACCGGCTGAAAATGCGCTCTGGCGCTTTGCCGGTTTCCCCGCAAACAGAGGACTTAAGCTCGTTCAGATGCTAAATGAAGGTTTGCCCGTCAGCATCCTCGATAATATCCATGAATGGACGGAAATGTCCCTTTCCGATATTTTGCGCGTAACAGGAATTAATGAACGCAACGTCGCCCGCCGTAAAAGCACCGGTCGGACATTAACACCGGAAGAGAGCGAACGCATTGCGCGTCTGGTCAGAGTGGTCGATGCTGCGGTGCAGTTTTTCGGCAACAAAAAGATGGCATATGACTGGTTGCAAGCACCCGTTCGCGGTTTGGGCAACGTTGCGCCGATCTCGTTAATCGCCACTGAAAGCGGCGCGCTGGAAGTAACCGATCTGATTGGCCGTCTGGAACATGGGGTGTTTGCTTGATTTTCTATCGCCTTGTGACGCACCGCTACGCCAGCGAAGCCTGGACTGGCAGTGGTGCAAACCTCTTTGGTGGTAGATGGAATCATAAAGGTCACCCGGCTGTTTACGTCGCGTCGTCCATTTCACTGGCGGCGCTGGAAATGCTGGTACATGTGCACAGCGACACTGTTCTCACCCAGTACGGACTGTTCAGTATTGAGATACCCGATAACGATATTGAATACCTTGATAAACAATGGTTACCACCCGACTGGCAGGAAAACCCCGCCCCTCTCTCAACCATGGATCTCGGTACCGCATGGCTCGAAGCCAACAGTGGCGTTGCCCTGGTTCTGCCTTCCTGCGTGGTTCCACTCGAGAACAACGCTATGCTGAACCCACAACACCCGACTTTCAGCCAGTTGCTAAAAACAGTCAAAGCGCTTCCCTTTTCTTTTGATGCCCGCCTGGTTAATCAAACCACGTTGCGATAACGCCGTGTAAACCAGAAAAGATGTCACCCCGGGAAACTTCTTTTTCTTGACCATCCCCCCGCCTCTCGCCGTACTATCAGCAGCAAACATCATCAAAATTAATGATTGGCGAAAACATGGAACAGTCCGGACACAGTAATCACGTATTACTGCTTAGCGAATGGCAGGCTTTATTACACCAGACGCCTCCCACCGTTCACGATATTCTTACCGGCCTGGGCGATGAGGAGATCCGCCATCTGGTTAATGTTTTTTATGACTACATGCTTTCACATCATGAAAGCGAGCTGTTTCTCAGCACTGAACAAGTCAGTACGCGCCTCAGCCATAGCATGTTCCAGTGGTTACGCAGCGTGCTGGGCAGCGCCCGGCAAGATCTGTCGCAACTATTAGAAAAACAGCGTGAAATTGGCATCATTCACGCACGTATCGGCTTGCCAATTGACCTTGTTGCACGCGGGGCGCGTAAGCTGAAAAACGAGCTTTATCAGGTATTGCAGGCGAAAGAGACGATCCCGGCCGCCTTACTGAGTGAGATTATTTGCTTCAGTAGCCTGGCGATGGATACTGCGATAGAAGCGATGACGGTATCTTACTCACCCACCTACCAGAACTCCATGCAGGCACAGGAACAGTATCGCCTGCTGTCCATTTATGACGATGTGAATGTTGAGCGCGAACGGCAGATCAGCGCACTGACGAGCTGGGAAAACCAGTTTATCTACAATATCGCCACCGGGCTGCCGGCTGCGGATCTTATCCCTCTGGCAAAATCGGAATTCGGCATGTGGTTTTCTCATAAGGGCAAGCATCTGCTGGGCAACCCCAACATGCTGGCCAATATGGATACCCTGATAAAACAGGCAGACGAACACATTACGCAGGCGCTTACCCCGGCGCTGTCGCCGGTGGCGGAGTCGCGGATGGCGGTGTTGCAGGCGATACGCCAGCTTACCGGGCAGATCCACCGCTTGCTCGCATCGATGTTCGATGCGCTGGTTGAGCTTGAAAACGGTAAAGATCCGCTGACGCAACTGCTCAATCGCCGCTTTATTCCCACCATTATGCGCCGGGAGATTTCGCTGGCGTTGAATGTGCGTAAACCGTTTATTCTGGCCATGCTGGATATCGACCATTTTAAAAAAATCAACGACAACTACGGGCACAGCGCGGGCGATATCACGCTGAAAACCGTCGCCACCGTCATTTACGACCATTTTCGCAGTAGCGACTATGTGTTCCGCTACGGCGGCGAAGAGTTTATGGTTTTGCTGGTCGAGTCAGATTTAACCCAGGCGAAGATCATTCTGGAAGCGTTACGCCAGAAAATCGCCGCACTCAGTATTGAGGTATCCCCCACGCAACACTTCTCCGTGACCGTCAGCATTGGCTTCGTGGATTTTGATTATCACCCGGATTACAAACGCTTGATTGATAAAGCAGACCGCGCGCTCTACGCTGCTAAAGATCATGGGCGAAACCGTATAGAAGCGCACCCGCGGTGATCCCCCACTCTGCTTTCGCGTCTTCTCTGCTGTAGAGATAAAAAAACCGGGTCCACAGGAACCCGGTTTTTATGACGTCACAGCAGCAATTAATGGGCTGTTTCCGGCTTGTGCTTCTGAGCACTCTGGAAACCATACTCCAGCTCATTTTTCTCTTTGTTGAGGGTGACTGTAACCTGGCCGCCGTCCACCAACGAACCAAACAGCAGTTCATTGGCCAGCGGTTTTTTCAGGTTATCCTGGATAACACGCGCCATCGGGCGGGCACCCATCGCACGGTCATAGCCTTTTTCAGCCAGCCAGTCACGCGCTTCCTGACTGACTTCCAGCGACACGCCTTTCTGATCCAGTTGCACCTGGAGTTCGACAATAAATTTGTCGACCACCTGATGGATCACCGTTGTCGACAAGTGATCGAACCAGATAATGTTGTCCAGACGGTTGCGGAACTCCGGCGTGAAGATTTTTTTGATCTCTTCCATCGCATCGGTGCTGTTATCCTGGTGGATCAGGCCGATGGATTTACGCTCGGTTTCACGCACACCGGCGTTGGTGGTCATCACCAGCACCACGTTGCGGAAGTCCGCTTTGCGCCCGTTATTATCGGTCAGCGTACCGTTATCCATGACCTGCAGCAGCAGGTTAAAGACATCCGGGTGCGCTTTTTCGATTTCATCAAGCAGCAGTACCGCATGCGGATGCTTGATCACCGCGTCGGTCAGCAGACCGCCCTGATCGAAGCCCACATAGCCCGGAGGCGCACCGATCAAACGGCTGACGGTGTGACGCTCCATATACTCGGACATATCGAAACGCAGCAGTTCAATACCCAGCGCTTTTGACAGTTGTACCGTCACCTCGGTTTTACCCACGCCAGTCGGGCCCGCGAACAGGAAGGAACCCACCGGTTTATGATCCTGACCCAATCCTGCACGGCTCATTTTAATGGCTTCGGTTAACGCCTCGATGGCTTTATCCTGACCAAACACCAGCATTTTCAGGCGATCGCCGAGGTTTTTCAGCGTGTCGCGGTCGCTCTGAGAAACACTCTTCTCAGGGATACGCGCGATACGGGCAACAACGGATTCGATATCCGCCACGTTGACGGTTTTCTTGCGTTTACTCACCGGCATAAGACGCGCGCGCGCGCCCGCTTCGTCGATGACGTCAATCGCTTTATCCGGCAGATGACGATCGTTGATGTATTTCACCGCGAGCTCCACCGCCGCACGTACAGCTTTCGCCGTGTAACGTACATCGTGGTGCGCTTCGTACTTCGGTTTCAGGCCATTGATAATCTGCACCGTTTCTTCAACAGACGGCTCAGTGATATCAATTTTCTGGAAGCGGCGTGCCAGGGCGCGATCTTTTTCAAAGATATTGCTGAATTCCTGATAGGTAGTGGACCCCATCACGCGAATTTTACCACTGGAAAGCAGCGGCTTAATCAGGTTCGCGGCATCCACCTGGCCGCCAGACGCAGCACCCGCACCGATGATAGTGTGGATCTCATCGATAAACAGAATGCTGTTATTGTCCTGCTCCAGCTGTTTCAGCAGCGCTTTGAAACGTTTTTCGAAATCACCGCGGTATTTCGTGCCCGCCAGAAGAGAACCAATATCCAGCGAGTAGATGGTGCAGTCAGCCATCACTTCCGGCACATCACCCTGCACAATACGCCAGGCCAGCCCTTCTGCGATGGCGGTTTTGCCCACGCCGGACTCCCCCACCAACAGCGGGTTATTTTTGCGACGGCGGCACAGCACCTGAATCGCGCGTTCCAGCTCTTTACCCCGGCCAATCAGAGGATCGATGCCTCCTACGCGAGCAAGTTGATTAAGATTGGTGGTGAAGTTTTCCATACGTTCCTCCCCGCCTGCTTGCTCTTCGCTGCTCGCCTGGCTGTTGCCTGTGCTCCCTGCGTCAGATGATGGCCCCGGCTCGTCTTTGCGCGTGCCGTGAGAGATAAAGTTCACCACGTCGAGGCGGCTAACTTCATGTTTGCGGAGAAGATAAGCCGCTTGCGACTCCTGCTCACTAAAGATGGCAACCAACACGTTCGCCCCGGACACTTCGCTACGGCCGGAAGACTGCACATGAAACACCGCGCGCTGAAGAACACGCTGGAAACTGAGCGTCGGCTGCGTGTCGCGCTCTTCCTCACTCATAGGCAGAACGGGTGTGGTTTGTTCGATGAAGGCTTCGAGTTCCTGTCGCAGCGCCACCAGGTCCACGGAACACGCTTCCAGCGCTTCGCGGGCCGAGGGGTTACTGAGCAGAGCCAGTAACAAGTGCTCGACGGTCATAAACTCATGTCGGTGCTCGCGCGCTCTGGCGAAAGCCATGTTTAAACTGAGTTCCAGTTCTTGATTGAGCATAGGCACCTCCCCCAAGTTTTATTGCCTGTATTCAGGCTCTTTCCAGCGTACACAGCAACGGATGTTCATTCTCCCTGGCATACTTGTTCACCATAGAGACTTTCGTCTCCGCGACCTCGGCAGTGAAAACACCGCAAATGGCCTTTCCGTGATAGTGAACCGTGAGCATCAGTTGCGTTGCGCGCTCTACATCATAAGAAAAGAACTTTTGTAGCACGTCAATAACAAATTCCATTGGCGTGTAATCATCGTTCATTAACATCACTTTATACATAGATGGCGGTTTCAGCGCGTCGCGCAGTTTCTCATCCGCCAATTGTTCAAAATCCAGCCAGCTGTTGCTCTTACCCATCGTTAGCTTTTCATCTTAGGTTACAGGTTCCGACGACGTTTAATCGGCCGATAAAATGAGTCTAGATGCATTTTCAATCTACATCAGATGTCAGATAACAATCATCTATCGTTACCATCCGCGACGGCTGTCACATTCTTTCTTAATAGCGTTAACTGCTTCAAAATTTTGATGCGTGGCCTCCCAGAACCCCAGCCAAACGCTTGACGCGTTATCCGATTTCTCTAAATTGTACTCTCGAGAGTTGGCGAGGTTTTGAACAGCCCCCACACTCTGCCACCGGTTCATTCCATCTTACTTAAATAAGATTTACGAAGGATGTCGAAGCATGGAAACGGGTACTGTTAAGTGGTTCAACAATGCCAAAGGGTTTGGTTTCATTTGCCCTGAAGGCGGCGGCGAAGATATCTTCGCACATTACTCCACCATTCAAATGGATGGTTACAGAACGCTAAAAGCCGGGCAAACTGTCCGGTTTGATGTACACCAGGGCCCTAAAGGCAATCATGCCAGCGTCATCGTGCCCGTCGAAGCAGAAGCTATGGCCTGACGCTTCATCATTTATTGTGTACATGCCCCGGATAAAATGCCAGCCCAACAGGCTGGCATTTTTATTACTCTCGCGCCAGCGCGTCCACTGGATCCAGCCGTGCAGCGTTGCGCGCCGGCAACCAGCCAAACAACACGCCGGTGAAGGTTGAACACAAAAACGCGGTCAACAGCGCCACTGGCGAAAAACCAATTTCCCAGCCGGGTAAAAAAAGCTGCAGCGTCATGGCAATCACCATTGACAGCGTCACCCCCAGCGCGCCGCCCACCAGGCAAACAAATACCGCCTCGATCAAAAACTGCGACAGCACATCGCTCGCCCTTGCACCAACCGCCATGCGAATGCCGATTTCGCGCGTACGCTCAGTGACTGACACCAGCATGATGTTCATCACGCCAATACCGCCGACCAGTAACGAAATGACTGCGACCAACGTGAGGAACAATTGAAGAGTACGTGTGGTCTTTTCTGCGGTTTTCAAGACGCCGTCCATATTCCAGACGAAGAAATCTTTTTTACCATGACGCAGCATGAGCAAACGTGTGAGCTGCTGCTCTGCCTGCTCGCTGCTGTACCCTTCATTCACGCGCACGGTTATTGAGTTCAGCCATGACTGACCCATAATCCGCCCGGCAATGGTGCTGTAGGGCAACCAGACACGCAGGATCTTACTGCTGCCAAACATAGACTGCTTCTCTTCCGCCACGCCAATCACCGTTGCGGGCATATTGCCCACGAGGATCACCTCGCCCACCACGCTGGCCTTATTGGGAAACAACTGACGCCGGGTATTACTGTCGAGCACCACCACCTGTGCCCGTCCTTTCAGTTGCTCATCATTAAACGATGCGCCTTCACTGAACGTCATGCCGTACACATTGAAGTACTGCCCGCTGACGCCATTCGCGCTGGCGGCAATATCAATGTTGTCCGTGCGCAGACGCAAATTTTGCGAAACAGACGGCGTGGCAGAACGCACCCACGGCTGCTTCTGAATTGCGGTCAGATCGTCATATTTCAGTGCTTGTCGGTATTGCGGGTCGTCATCGCCAAAATCTTTTCCGGGGTAAACGTCAATGGTGTTGGTGCCAATGGAGCGGATATCCGCCAGCACCAGCTGTTTCGCCGCGTCGCCGACCACCACAATCGATACAACCGATGCAATGCCGATAATAATGCCGAGCATGGTCAACAGGGTGCGCATCTTATTGGCTGCCATGGCGTGCCAGGCCATCGTCAGCGCCTCGTGAAAACGGCTGATAAACTGCCGCCATCCGCCAGCTTGCGTTAATCCCTCCTCCTCATGCGCTGACGTTATCGCTTTCGCCCTGGCCGGAGGATTGCTGATAAGCTCACCATCGCGGATTTCAATCACGCGCTCCGCCTGCGCCGCAACCTGCGGGTCGTGCGTGACGATAATCACCGTATGCCCACGATCGCGTAATTGATGCAGAATGGCCATCACCTCTTCACCAGAGCGGCTATCCAGTGCGCCAGTAGGTTCATCCGCGAGGATCACCTGACCGCCATTCATCAGCGCACGGGCAATACTCACCCGCTGCTGCTGCCCACCAGAAAGCTGGGCAGGCAGATAATCCGCGCGGTCACCCAGCCCAAGACGCGACAGCAATGCACGCGCGCGGACCAACCGCGTTTTACGTTCTGTGCCTGCATAGACCGCGGGCACTTCCACGTTTTGCGCCGCACTTAAATGCGAAAGCAAATGGTAACGCTGGAAGATAAAACCAAAATGGTCGCGACGTAACTGCGCCAGCGCGTCACTACTGAGTGTGGACACGTCGGTGCCAGCCACCCGGTAAGTGCCGCTGCTGGGCTTATCCAGGCAACCAAGAATATTCATCAGCGTGGATTTTCCGGAACCGGATGCCCCGACAATGGCCACCATTTCCCCGGCATGGATCTCCAGATTAATGCCCTTCAGCACCTCAACTTGCCCATCGCCGGAAGGATAACTACGCCGGATAGCGTTCAGCGTCAGCAATGCGCTCATTGCGCCGCACCATGCTTCAGTTCGCCGGTGACCACTTCTTCCCCGGCATCCAGCCCTTTGACAATCACCACTTCGGTGTCATTACGCGCCCCTAGCATCACCTCGCGATCGCGGGTTTCCCCATTGCGCAGCACTTTCACTTTGTAGCGGTTATCGCCAACCGGATCGCCAAGTGCCGCCAGTGGAATGGTCAGTACATTTTTCATTCCCGCCAGTTGGATATGCACCTGCGCGGTCATATCAAGACGCAGGATGCCCTGCGGGTTTGGCACTTCAAAGCGGGCATAATAGAAAATCGCGTCGTTAACTTTCTCCGGCGTCGGCAGAATATCTTTTAAGGTTCCTTCATAGCGGGTGCCAGGATCACCCAGCACCGTGAACCAGGCTTTCTGCCCTGGTTTCAGGTGGATCACATCCGCTTCGGAGACCTGCGCTTTCACCAGCATGGTGCTCATATCCGCCAGCGTCAGGATGGTCGGCGCCTGTTGCACCGCAATCACCGTTTGCCCCTGTAGAGTGGTGATTTGCGTCACTTCGCCCGCCATCGGTGCGAGAATGCGCGTGTAATCAAGGTTGGTTTTTGCAGTGTCCAGCGTTGCCTGGTTGCGCTTAATCTGCGCATCAATGGTGCCAATCTGCGCCTCTTTTACCGCCACATCCGTGGCGGCAGTGTCCAAATCCTGGCGCGAAATCAGATGGCTTTTCACCAGTTGTTGCTGGCGCGCCAGCGTCACCTGCGCCAGTTTTAGCTCGGCCTGTGCCTGACGGCGCTGCGCACGCAGCTCCATCAACGTTGCTTCCACTTCTTTAATCTGGTTTTGCGCTTGTTCCGGATCGATAACGCCAAGCAGCTGATCTTTCTTAACCTTGTCACCAATGCTGACCGATAGCGTTTTCAACTGGCCATTGACCTGTGCGCCAACGTCAACTTTGCGTAACGCATCCAGTTTGCCGGTCGCCAGGACACTCTGCTGCAACTCCCCCGGGCGGACAATTAACGTCTGATATTGCACAACTGGCGCGTTGAGTTTTCCCCACAGCCACCCTGCCGCCAGCAGAATCAACACTGACAGCACAATGATCCACGTCCTGCGTTTTCCCTTCAGTTTCATAAAAATTCCAGATTGTCGGACTGTGCGTTGTATAGAGACCAATCTTAACTAAACAAAACATCAACGAAACAGAAAATTCTTAATTTCTCCATTTTTCATTTATCTGGCGTTGAGAATCCTCCTGCTTGAATAACTTTCTCCCGTATTTTCCGGATTTCATCATGTCCAGCATTGCTGATGCCGCTTCAACTGAATTACCTCTTCCAACGACTGCCTGGCAGCTTTTCCGCGCATTGACGTCCGGTGCACTGACGCCGGGCCTGGCCTGGAAAAACCCGGCCTACCGGCGAAAATTTTTGCTGCGCTCGCTGTGCACGCCGATCAGTACCGCCAGTTACCTGGCGCGGCTTGCCAAATTGCCGCAACTGGCGCAGATCCTTCAGGTTCAGCCCGGTTTGCCGTGTCGATTGCATCGTCCCTGGTTGTCGATCAATATCAACCGTGAACAGGCGGCAAATGCCCTGTGCTGGCACTATGAAAATACGCTACAGCGACTTCCTGTTGCGTTGACGCATGCTTATCTGAGCAAAACCGGCGCAGATCTGGCCATACTGAACGGCAAAGACGAGCAAACGTATTTCCTGCGGCTGTGTACCAACGCCATGCAAGATAAAGAAGGCGAAGCGACGTTAGCTTTTTGCGATGCGCAGCAAACCACCCTGGCAGAACTCACCTTTACGCTCTGCCCGTTTGCCGGAAAAAACACCCTCTATATTGGTGGACTACAGGGTGCAAAAGCCCATGTGCCGCATGAACTGATTCAAAGCGCGACGAAAGCCTGCCATGGTCTGTTCCCGAAACGACTATTGGTGGAAGCCGCCATGACGTTGGGGCAATTCCTGGCGGTAGATGAAATCCGTGCCGTCAGCAACGAAACGCATATCTATCGCAGTGTGCGCTATCGCCGGAAAAAACAGGGGAAATTGCATGCGGATTACAACAGCTTCTGGGAATCCCTGGGGGCGGTGGCCGACAGCCATGGCGATTTTGTGCTACCCCCGGTGATGCCGCGTAAATCCATGGAAGAGATTGCCAGTAAAAAACGCGCGGAATACCGCCGCCGCTACGAGCTGCTCGACAGCCTGCATGCGCAGACTGCCCATCGTTGCCAGAACTAATCGGCTCTCCCGCGCGCCAGCCATAGCACGCGGGAAAACATCTTACGAAACAGAGGTGGCACTGCGTCCACACCGCGTCTTCCTGCTTCCATCGCCACTTCAATCGCCAGATCCGGTTTCGAGGATCGATGAATCGCTTTGGTGATCACACGCCGCATATTCATCGGCACTTTTTCCGGTAACTGCGCCACGCGATGGTAAACATCGGCAAACCCCTCCCGGTACATAAAATGCTCCATATCCAGCGAGGGAAGTTCCGTTAAGTGCTCGCGCACGTGGTCACGATCGTTATCCAGCAGACCACGCACGGTCGCGGAATACTTTCTCCCCGCTTCGTCGCCATCCACCAGCACATGCCATTCAATACCCATCCGGCGGGCAAATTTAATCAGCGGTTTTAAACCTGACTGGGCGAACTCAATCACTTTCACCCCTTCAGCATCGAAATGATGACCACACTGGCGCGCCAGTTCGTTAATCACCCAATTTTCGGTTTCCCCTTCCACCAGTAGCCAGCAGCGGGCAAACAACGAGGAGGGGCGATTGACGCGAATATGAAATGAAATTCGCCGGGCATCTTCCGTGCTTAACCCCCCCGGCCCGAGGCGCCAGGCCGCAACGCGGGCAGACTCACGCACCAGCCGGCATACCTGTTCAACCGGCGTCATCGACAGCAATTCGCCCGAATTTGTGGTGGTAATCTGTTGTAATGGCAGCAGATTCAGCAATTGCCAGGCCACCGATAACATAATCGGATGCAGCCGCGTTTCGGGATCTTCCACCAATAACAATGGCCGCGCATCGCGATCGAGATGCACCGTCCCTTTCGCCTGCAACAGGGTGGAGAAAAAGCCCAACAGGATCACCCGGTACATGCGTCCACCGGGTTTGTCGATCATCCGGTTGATAATGTCCAGGTAGCGCCAACTACGCTGCTCATCATGGGAACGGCGTCGCATCAGGCGCTGACGCGATGGCCCGCTCCCCTGCTCGGCAAAATAGTGCTCCAGCAGTTGCACCATCGCGGATAAACCGTGACGGATCTGCCCGTCAGTCAGGTTTTGCGGTCGCGAAATTAACTCACGAGAAAGGAAATCAAGCTGGCGTGCGGTGGTTTCCATTTCCGGCCGGTCAGGCATTGAACCATTACGAATACGTCGCATAAAGCGTGCATCCCGTAAACGCAGCACCGGCGACAAGCGCACCAGATGGCGGGCGCTTTCATCAATGTCCGGCAACGGAATAAGCTGCCCCTCGGCATCCAGAAAACCGCGCAGTGTCATGACGCTGCCATCTTCAGACAACTCCCCCTCATGACGATAAAACAGCCGGCGATAGCCATCGTTACTGGCGACCCAACAATCTGCCAGCGGCCTGTAACGCCGTACGCGATAGCGGCCCGGCGCTGATTCACGAAAGGTCAGAATGATATGTAAATGGTGTTCGCGCCCCTGCACATCCCCCGGCGGAAACCAGAAGTCATCTCGCACAAAGTGGTAGAGATCGGTTTCCGGCGAGAGCAGCAACGTGAGCGCATCCAGCAGACTTGACTTACCCCAGGCATTCTCCCCAATCAGCACGTTATTCTGTTCAAGCATCAGCGATAATCGGTTGATACCGCGAAATCCAACAATATCCACGCGCTCCAGAATCATGAATCCTCCGGCATTGCCTGCCTTTTCCCATCCAGTTCTCAGCAAAGTATAGCGGGATGAAAAGCCGCAGATCATGTGCTAAGTACAAAATTTTATTGATAAATATGTATCAGAAACAGACCCGGCTCGCCTATTCTGCTGTTTTGCTACTCTCCTGAAATTTACCCGGTTTCGTGGCTTTACTCCCCTTCCGGCGTTCGGTAGTGTGTTGCCCGGATGTTTTAACTTTGCAAGGATTCGGGCTGTTCATGCTTTCAGGATTGTTAATTATTCTTCTGCCACTGGTTGTGGGTTATCTTATTCCGCTGCGACACAAGGCCGCACTTAAACTTATCAATAAGTTGCTAAGCTGGATTGTGTATTTGATCCTGTTTTTGATGGGCATCAGTCTCGCCTTTCTGGATAATCTCAGCGCCAATTTATTGTCAATCTTCCACTACACGACGGTCAGCGTGGTGGTGATCCTGCTCTGTAACGCAGCGGCATTATTGTGGCTGGAACGCACGCTCCCCTGGCGACATCAGCATCAACAAGAAAAATTGCCATCACGCATTGCGATGGCGCTGGAATCCCTGCGCCTGTGCGGGGTGGTGGTGATCGGTTTTGTCCTCGGTCTTAGCGGGTTGGCATTTTTACAGCATGCCACTGAAGCCAGTGAATATACGTTGATTTTCCTGCTGTTCCTGGTGGGGATCCAGTTGCGTAATAGCGGCATGACGCTCAAACAGATCGTCCTGAACCGGCGCGGTATGATCATCGCGGTCGTGGTGGTGGCAAGCTCACTCGTTGGCGGCGCGATAAACGCTCTGATCCTCGGTTTACCGCTCAAAACCGGCCTCGCCATGGCCTGCGGATTTGGCTGGTATTCGCTCTCCGGCATTTTGCTCACCGAATCCTTCGGTCCGGTGATTGGCAGCGCCACGTTCTTTAACGATCTGGCGCGAGAGTTGATCGCTATTGTGCTGATTCCGGGGCTGGTTCGTCGCAGCCGCTCAACCGCACTGGGGCTTTGCGGGGCCACCTCCATGGACTTCACCTTACCCGTACTGCAACGTTCCGGCGGGCTGGAGCTGGTTCCGGCCGCCATTGTGCACGGTTTTCTGCTCAGCTTGCTGGTTCCGCTACTGATGGCATTTTTCTCTGCCTGATACCCCTTTGGCGGTAGATCGCTGCCGCCAAACTTGCGCTAAATCAATCTCCCCTTAATTTGCATGCAAAAGCGCTTTTAAGCCTTCCCACACCAGCATAATCTTAAACATGTATTCTAAATATAACTTTAACCTTCATTAAAGGTGTGACCATGTTTTGTGTGCAATGTGAACAAACCATCCGAACTCCGGCGGGAAATGGCTGTGCGTACGCGCAGGGGATGTGCGGCAAAACCGCAGAAACCTCCGACCTGCAGGATTTGCTGATTGCCGCGTTACAAGGGCTCTCCGCCTGGGCCAGCAAAGCGCGTGAGTACGATCTGATTGACCATGAGATCGACAACTTCGCGCCACGCGCATTCTTCTCCACGCTGACCAACGTGAACTTCGACTCCACGCGCATTGTGGGTTATGCCCGCGAAGCAATTGCCAAACGTGAAGCGCTGAAAACCCTCTGCCTCTCTATTGATCCGCAGGCAAGTGTCGACAACCCGATGGCGTCCCTGCAACTGGTGAGCGACGATCTGGGCGAACTGCAACGCCAGGCCGCTGATTTCACACCGAACAAAGATAAAGCCACCATTGGCGAAAATATCCTCGGTCTGCGTCTGCTGTGCCTGTATGGCCTGAAAGGTGCTGCGGCGTATATGGAACACGCCCATGTACTGGGACAGTACGACAACGATATCTATGCGCGTTACCACAAAATTATGGCATGGCTCGGTACCTGGCCTGCTGATATGAACGCGCTGCTGGAATGTTCAATGGAAATCGGCCAGATGAACTTCAGCGTAATGCGTATTCTCGACGCGGGTGAAACCGGCATGTATGGTCACCCGACGCCAACCCAGGTGAATGTTAAAGCGGTAGCCGGTAAATGCGTGTTGATTTCCGGTCATGACCTGAAAGATCTCTACAATCTGTTGCAACAAACCGAAGGTACCGGCGTTAACGTCTATACCCACGGTGAAATGCTGCCCGCCCATGGCTACCCGGAACTGCGCAAATTTAAGCATCTTGTGGGTAACTACGGCAGCGGCTGGCAGAATCAGCAGGTGGAATTTGCCCGCTTCCCTGGCCCTATCGTGATGACCTCCAACTGCATTATCGACCCGACCGTTGGCGCTTATGACGATCGTATCTGGACCCGCAGCATTGTCGGTTGGCCGGGTGTTAACCACCTGGAAGGCGACGATTTTGCCCCGGTGCTCCGCCAGGCGCAGCAAATGGCCGGTTTCCCGTTCAGCGAAATCGAACACCTGATCACCGTCGGTTTTGGTCGTCAGACGCTGCTCGGCGCCGTGGATTCCCTGATCGATCTGGTCAGCCGTGAAAAACTGCGTCATGTCTTCCTGGTAGGCGGTTGTGACGGTGCACGCGGCGAACGTAGCTACTTCACCGACTTCGCCACCCAGGTGCCGGACGACTGCCTGATCCTCACGCTGGCGTGCGGTAAATACCGCTTTAACAAACTCGATTTTGGCAACATCGAAGGGCTGCCGCGTCTGATCGATGCTGGTCAGTGCAACGACGCCTACTCCGCAATTATTCTTGCAGTCACCCTGGCAGAAAAACTGGGCTGCGGCGTTAACGATTTACCGCTGTCGCTGGTGCTGTCATGGTTTGAACAGAAAGCGATTGTGATCCTGCTGACCCTGCTCTCCCTCGGCGTGACAAACATTGTCACCGGTCCAACAGCGCCGGGCTTCCTGACTCCGGATCTGCTGGCCGTGCTGAATGAGAAATTCGGTCTGCGCCAGGTGACGACCGTCGAACAGGATATGCAGCAGTTGCTGAGCGCGTAAGGAGCAGATCATGACCATGCCAACCCCTCAGTGCCCGTGGCGTATGCAGGTTCATCACATCCGGCAGGAAACGCCGGATGTCTGGACGTTGTCGCTGATGTGCCATGATTACTACCCGTACCGTGCCGGACAATACGCGCTGGTAAGTATTCGCAACAGCGCGGAAACGCTGCGTGCCTATACCCTTTCGTCCACGCCGGGCGTCAGCGAGTACATTACGCTGACCGTGCGTCGCATTGACGATGGCGCAGGCTCGCAGTGGCTAACGCGGGACGTAAAACGCGGCGATTATCTGTGGCTTTCCGCAGCGCAGGGGGAATTTACCTGCGATAACGAACCCAACGATAAGCTATTGCTGCTGGCGGCAGGGTGCGGCGTGACGCCGATCATGTCCATGCGTCGCTGGCTGGCGAAATATCGCCCGCAGGCCGATGTGCAGGTGATCTTTAACGTTCGTTCGCCGGAAGATGTGATTTTTGCCGATGAATGGCGCGACTATCCGGTCACACTGGTGGCGGAAAATAACGCAACCGCCGGTTTTGCCGCTGGCCGTCTGAGCCGGGAACTGCTTAACGCTGTACCGGATTTGGCTGCGCGTACGGTGATGACCTGTGGCCCGGCACCGTATATGGACTGGGTAGAGAGTGAAGTGAAAGCGCTGGGTGTGACGCGTTTCTTTAAAGAGAAATTCTTTACGCCGGTAGCGGAAGCCGCCACCAGCGGGCTGAAATTCAGCAAGCTCTCGCCAATGAAAACGTTCTATGCGCCAGTGGGCAGTTCGCTTCTTGAGGCATTGGAAAGCAACAAAATGCCGGTGGTGGCCGCCTGTCGCGCTGGCGTGTGCGGTTGCTGTAAAACGCAGGTGATTTCCGGGGAGTATACCGTCAGTAGCACCATGACGCTGACGGAACAGGAGATTGCCGACGGTTACGTACTGGCCTGTTCCTGCCACCCGCAAGGGGATTTAGTGCTGGCGTAATACATTGGCAAAACAAAACGCCCTTCATCATGAAGGGCGTTTTTTTATCTTATTTCCAGGCGGGTGCCACGGAATAACGACCCGCGCCAACAAAGGCAATGACCAGCGCTGCCACAAAGAAGTAAACAATACTCTCAATCGCCCACGCGCCGGTTGAATCCAGCGTCCCGGTTTTACCGATGCCGACCAACAACCAGGCCACCACCATAGTGAACGCCAGCACCAACGCTGATGGACGGGTGAGCACGCCGAGAATAATCAAAATCGGACACAGCACTTCACCAATCAGCACGCCATAAGCGACAAATCCAGGCAGTCCCTTCGACACCAGCATACCGGCGATACCATCAATACCGCCGATTAACTTGTGCAGACCGTGGAATAACATCAAGCCGCCTACCAGCAAGCGCAGTAATAACTTGCCAAAGTCCTCATGCGAAAACATATTATTAACTGAATTTAACAATGATTTAACCATTTGAAATGATTCCTGTTTTCATCGACCTTTGTCAGAGTATTCCGAAGTGTAACAAAAATAAACCCCTGTTTTATAAAAGCGCAGACGAATCCCACTCTCTCTTCTGTTCATTGTCTAAGCTTGTAGACAAGATCACAAAAAGGAGCGGAATGATGAAACAAACAGTGGCCGCTTACATCGCCAAAACGCTTGAACAGGCAGGTGTAAAACGCATTTGGGGCGTGACCGGGGATTCCCTCAACGGGCTGAGTGACAGCCTGAACCGGATGGGCACCATCGACTGGATGCCAACCCGCCATGAAGAAGTTGCCGCCTTTGCCGCCGGAGCAGAAGCGCAACTCACGGGCAAGCTGGCGGTGTGCGCAGGATCTTGCGGGCCAGGCAACCTGCATCTGATTAACGGCCTGTTCGACTGCCACCGCAACCATGTACCCGTGCTGGCGATTGCTGCCCATATTCCTTCCAGCGAAATCGGCAGCGGTTATTTCCAGGAAACCCATCCGCAGGAGCTGTTTCGCGAGTGTAGCCACTATTGCGAACTGGTTTCCACCCCGGAACAGATTCCGCAAGTACTGGCGATTGCACTGCGTAAAGCGGTGCTGAACAAAGGCGTGTCGGTGATTGTACTGCCCGGGGATGTGGCCCTGAAACCCGCCCCGGAAACGGCGAGCAGCCACTGGTATAGCGCACCGCAGCCGATCGTGACGCCAACGATTGAGGAACTGCAAAAACTGGCGCAACTGTTGCGCTACTCCAGCAACATTGCGTTGATGTGCGGTAGCGGCTGCGCCGGTGCTCACAAAGAGTTACTGGCTTTCGCCGGTAAGCTGAATGCGCCTATTGTGCATGCCATGCGCGGCAAAGAACATGTGGAATATGACAACCCCTACGACGTTGGCATGACCGGCCTAATCGGTTTTTCGTCTGGCTTCCACACCATGATGAATGCCGATACCCTGGTGCTTCTCGGTACGCAATTCCCCTACCGCGCCTTCTACCCGACCGATGCGAAAATCATCCAGATCGACATCAATCCCGCCAGTATCGGGGCACACAGTAAAGTGGATATGGCACTGGTGGGTGATATCAAAGCCACCCTGGCCGCGCTGCTACCGCTGCTGGAGGCGAAAACCGATCGCCGCTTCCTGGATAAAGCGCTGGAAGATTACCGCGACGCTCGTAAGGGGCTGGATGAGCTGGCAAAACCGAGCGATAAAGCCATTCACCCGCAGTACCTGGCGCAGCAAATTAGCCATTTCGCCGCCGAGGACGCCATTTTTACCTGCGATGTCGGCACGCCCACCGTGTGGGCAGCCCGCTATCTGAAAATGAACGGCAAACGGCGGCTGATTGGCTCATTCAACCACGGCTCAATGGCGAATGCGATGCCACAAGCGCTGGGTGCCAAAGCCACGCTGCCGGACCGGCAAGTGGTTGCGCTGTGCGGCGATGGTGGATTCAGCATGCTGATGGGAGATTTCCTCTCTGTGGTGCAAATGAAACTGCCGCTGAAAATTATCGTCTTTAACAACAGTGTCCTTGGTTTTGTGGCGATGGAGATGAAAGCGGGCGGTTACCTGACCGATGGCACTGACCTGCATGACACCAACTTTGCCCGTATAGCCGAGGCTTGCGGAATCACCGGTATTCGTGTTGAAAAATCTGCAGACGTGAACGACGCGCTGCAACGCGCATTCGCTATTGATGGTCCGGTATTGGTGGATGTCACGGTCGCGAAAGAGGAGCTGGCTATCCCGCCGCAAATTAAGCTGGAGCAGGCGAAAGGCTTTAGCCTGTATATGATGCGCGCCATTATTAGCGGGCGCGGTGATGAGGTTATCGAGCTGGCGAAAACCAACTGGCTCAGGTAAAACAGGAGCATAACCCATCGCAAGACAAGGAAATGCCGTGATTGATTTACGCAGTGATACCGTAACCCGCCCGGGGCGCGCCATGCTGGAGCAGATGATGGCCGCCCCGGTCGGGGACGACGTTTACGGGGACGACCCGACGGTGAACGAACTGCAACGCTATGCCGCCAGTCTCAGCGGCAAAGAAGCCGCGCTGTTCCTGCCAACCGGCACGCAAGCCAACCTGGTCGCCCTGCTCAGCCACTGCGAACGCGGCGAAGAGTATATCGTCGGTCAGGGCGCGCATAATTATCTCTACGAAGCGGGCGGCGCAGCCGTGCTGGGCAGTATTCAGCCGCAGCCGATTGACGCCGCGGCTGACGGCACACTGCCGCTGGACAAAGTCGCCGCCAAAATCAAAGCGGATGACATTCATTTCGCCCGCAGCAAATTACTCAGTCTGGAAAACACCCACAACGGGAAAGTACTGCCGCGCGACTACCTGAAACAGGCGTGGGAATTTACCCGCGAGCGCAGGCTGGCACTGCATGTTGACGGCGCGCGCATCTTTAATGCACTGGTGGAGTATGGCTGCGAACTCAACGAGATCGCGCAATATTGCGACTCGTTCACCATTTGCCTGTCAAAAGGCCTCGGCGCGCCGGTTGGCTCGCTGCTGGTCGGCGACCAGGCCTATATTGCCCGCGCCAACCGCTGGCGCAAAATGACCGGCGGCGGCATGCGTCAGGCCGGTATTCTGGCGGCGGCGGGTCTGTATGCGTTGCAGAACAATGTCGCACGTCTGAAAGAGGATCATGACAATGCCGCCTGGCTTGCAGCCCAACTGCGCGATATTGGCGCCGATGTGATGCGCCACGATACCAATATGCTGTTTGTCCGCGTCGGTGAGGCGCAAGCCACCGCGCTGGGGGCGTTCATGCGCGATCGCGATGTCCTGATTAACGCCTCTGCGGTGGTGCGTCTGGTCACCCATCTTGATGTTAATCGTCAACAACTGACGGACGTTGTTCACCACTGGCAGGCTTTTTTACAACGCTAAGGAGCAGAATGTGGCGCAGCGGATCCTGGTGCTCGGGGCCAGTGGCTATATTGGACAACGGCTGGTCACCGCACTCAGCCAGCAAGGCCATCAGGTGAAAGCCGCTGCGCGGCGGTTAACCCGACTGCAAAAGCAGGGGCTGCCGGGGGTGAGTTTCCACACCGTCGATTTGTACTGGCCGCAGGATCTCCCCGCCCTCTTGCAGAATGTTGATACGCTCTACTACCTGGTGCACAGCATGGGCGAGCGCGGTGATTTCGTGGCCCATGAGCGGCAAATTGCGCTCAATGTGCGTGACGCCTTGCGGGAAACGCCGGTTAAGCAAGTGATCTTCCTCAGCTCACTGCAAGCCAGAGAAACAACCGATTCCGACCACCTGCTGGCGCGACAATGTACCGGAGATCTGCTACGCACGGCGGGCGTACCGGTGACGGAACTACGCGCCGGGATTATCGTTGGCGCGGGTTCTGCGGCGTTTGAAGTGATGCGCGATATGGTCTTTAACCTGCCGGTATTGACGCCGCCGCGCTGGGTTCGCTCACGCACCACGCCGATCGCGCTGGACAATTTAATGCACTATCTGCTGGCGTTGCTGGAGCATCCTGCTGACGAGCACCGCGTGTTTGAAGCCGCCGGGCCCGAGGTACTCAGTTACCAGCAGCAGTTCGCTCACTTTATGGCCGTCAGCGGCGTGCACCGCCCGCTGATCCCGGTGCCGTTGCCGACGAGGTTCATTTCAGTCTGGTTCTTACATCTGATCACCTCTGTACCACCGACGATTGCCAGCGCGCTGATTCAGGGCTTAAAGCACGACTTGTTGGCGGACGATAGCGCATTACGTCGCCTGATCCCACAAACGCTCATCCCGTTTGACGACGCCGTACGGCACACGTTGCAGGAAGAAGAAAAACTGGTGAACTCCAGCGACTGGGGCTACGACCCGCAGGCATTTTCCCGCTGGCGTCCGCAATATGGTTATTACCCAAAGCAGGCGGGTTTTACGGTGAAAACCTCCGCCAGCCTGGGCGCTCTCTGGGAAGTGGTCAACCGTATTGGCGGTAAAGAGCGCTACTTCTTTGGCAATCTGCTGTGGCAAACCCGCGCCGCGCTGGATCATCTGATCGGTCATAAACTGCCGCGAGGTCGCCCTGAACGGGCAATGTTGCAAACAGGTGATGCAGTGGATAGCTGGAAGGTGATCATCGTGGAGCCGGAAGAACAGCTTACCTTGCTGTTTGGTATGAAAGCGCCGGGCCTTGGGCGGCTCAGTTTTACGCTGACCGATAATGGCGATCACCGTCTGCTGGATGTGCGCGCCTGGTGGCATCCGCACGGCATGCCGGGCTTGTGTTACTGGTTGTTAATGTTCCCGGCGCACCTGTTCATTTTTCGTGGCATGGCGCAAAAAATTGCCCGGCTGGCAGAACAAAATAGAGAAAAAGTCTGACCTTGACCGTTTTTCTTTCATCAATCCCATTGCATAGCGGCGTAATTCACGGAAGAATGCGCGCGGTGAAAGCTATTCAAAACAGTGGATTGATATGAAGGTTCTGGTCACGGGCGCAACCAGCGGTTTAGGCCGAAACGCGGTCGAATATCTGCGGCAAAAAGGCATCGCTGTCCGGGCGACGGGCCGCAATGAAGCCATGGGCAAATTGCTCAGTAAAATGGGCGCAGAATTTGTGCATGCGAATTTGACCGAGCTGGTCTCCTCGCAAGCCAAAGTAATGCTGGCGGATATTGACACGCTGTGGCACTGCTCCAGCTTCACTTCGCCGTGGGGCACCCAGGAAGCCTTCGATTTAGCCAACGTACGCGCAACCCGACGTCTGGGTGAGTGGGCGGTGGCCTGGGGCGTGCGCAACTTTGTGCATATCTCCTCTCCTTCACTCTATTTTGATTACCATCATCACCGGGATATCGATGAAACATTCCGCCCGGCTCGCTTTGCGAACGAATTCGCACGCAGTAAAGCCGCCGGAGAGCAGGTTATCGATTTGCTGGCGCAGGCCAACCCCAACACACGTTTTACCATTCTGCGCCCGCAGAGCCTGTTTGGGCCGCACGATAAAGTATTTATCCCGCGTCTGGCGCAGATGATGCACCACTATCGCAGCGTGTTACTGCCGCGCGGCGGCGATGCACTGGTGGACATGACCTATTACGAAAACGCCGTACATGCGATGTGGCTGGCCAGCCAGCCAGGTTGCGATACGCTGCCATCGGGCCGCGCCTACAACATCACCAATGGCGAGCCACGCTCGTTGCGCAGCATCGTGCAGAAACTGATCGATGAGCTGAATATTCACTGTCGTATCCGCTCAGTGCCCTACGCCATGCTCGACATGGTGGCGCGCAGTATGGAGCGTTTTGGCGATAAACGCGCAAAAGAGCCGGCGTTTACCCACTATGGCGTGTCGAAACTGAATTTTGATTTCACACTGGATATCTCCCGCGCGCAGCAGGAGCTGGGGTATACGCCGATTGTGACGCTGGATGAAGGCATCGAACGCACGGCGTACTGGTTAAAAGATCACGGGAAACTGCACCACTGATATCCTCAGAACGGTGCAGATTTAACCTCTGAAACACGTTTCCCGGTTTTATCGATATAAAACCACTCGCCCCCAACCAGCGCGACATGTTCACCATCACGCTGCGTTTTGCAGCCGTTACATACCAGCGCTTTCCCTTCTTTGAACTGCCCGGCGTAATCGAACTGCGGCGCGATGCGATTGCGGAATGCATAGTCCCAGAAACCTATTTTTCCGTTTTGCCGTGAGCGCACCAGGCCTTCCACATACCAGTCCGGACCATTATCAAAATGGATAACCGACAAGTAACTGTCCGGCGCATGCACATAGTAATCACCGTCCTGCAAGCCGGCATCACGGGCATATTCATACACCCCCACCCACAAGGTTCCCTCTACGTCCCGGCTTTTGGTAAATAATTCAGGCAGGAAGAATAACTTGCCCTCCTTCACTTCCATGCATTTTTTTAACTGCTCTACATTGTCTGTTTTTTTATCCCAGTATGAGCAGCCATACACGGGCTTTAACGCGGCGTGGGCAGCAGAAGCCACCATCAGCAGCACACCTGCAATGATGCGAAACACCATGTCCAAAGACCTCGTCATAAAAATTCTGCGACGGTTAACCCGCCTGACCATATTTTTCCAGTAACGCCTCGGCGATAGCCTGGCTACCGGCATCGGCAACCCCGTTCCACAATTCGGGGCGGAAATGCATCTGAAACGCCATGATCACTCTTTTTTGTTGTGCGGGCGTCATCTGTGGTTTGACGTCATACCCATAGCGCGCCAGTAAATCAAGCAATGACGCAGTATCTACAGCTTCATACGGTGAACGGCCATTGAGATAAAACGCCACCCTGCTGGCATCCGGCCAGGCGCCAATCCCCTTAGCGGCAAGAGCCCGCCACGGAAACAGCGGGCCGGGGTCATCTTTGCGCTGTGGAGCGATATCCGCATGCGCCACGACATTTTGCGGTGCAATGTCGTACCGTTTGATAATATCTTTTACCAGCGGAATCAACGCATTAATTTGCGCTGGCGCAAAAGGTGTAAATTGTTTTCCCTGCGCTGTGTTTTGCCAGCCCCGGTTTTCCAGCTCAATGCCGATCGAGGTATCATTAATGCGCGTTGCGCCGCGCCAGAAGCTGACACCCGCGTGCCAGGCCAGATCCGTTTCCGGCACCAGTTGCCAGATGCGCGGTTTGCCGCCGTGCATCGGCGGGTTTGCAGGGATCAAATAGTGCGAACTCACCTGTTTATCGGTTAACGTCGCCAACGACACATCGAAATCATCCGCCGTGTAGTGGATCACCAGCACTTTTACCCGCGGGTACGCCGCCTGTGCCTGACGCCGGGTATCTAACTGATAACCGTCTTTATCAATAATGCCTTTTTCACTGACGCAACCCACAAGCAGCAGCGCCAGTAGCAATAGCCAACGTCTGTTCATTAGCGTGTCTTAACCGCCGTACCGCTGACGCTGACCATCAGCATACTGCCATCCTTACCGACGGTTTCATAATCGATATCAATACCAACGACCGCGTTCGCCCCCAGCGCTTTTGCCTGCTCACCCAGTTCGTGAAAAGCGATTTCCCGCGCTTTACGCAGCTCTTTTTCGTACGAACCGGCACGCCCGCCAACAATGTCGCGGATCCCGGCGAAGAAATCGCGAAAAATATTCGCCCCGAGAATGGCTTCGCCGGTCACCACACCGCAATACTCAACAATCGGCTGCCCTTCCAATGTCGGCGTTGTAGAAAATTGCATCGGTTTCTCCTTTTAGCGTTCAATGCGTTACCTCCCACATTATCAGATCAATACACTATTCTTGAAAGGTCGTGACATCTGAAGAGAAATAAGGAAATCATCATGCGCTACTCAGTTTTGACTCTTGTTATGCCCTGCGCGCTGCTGCTCAGCGCTTGCACCACCGTCACACCTGCATTTAAGGATATCGGCGCACGCAGCGGCCCGTGTGTGGAAGGCGGACCGGACAGCGTGGCGCAGCAATTTTACGACTATCGTATTGCCCACCCCAACAGCAACCTTGAGGCCCTGCGTCCTTATTTGAGCGATAGCCTGGCAAAAGCGTTGACCGATGCCAGCCGCGATTCACATCGCGCCACGCTGCTGAAAGCCGATCCCTTCTCCAGCAGTGCCGCGGCGCCGACAGATGCGGATGTCGCCAGCGCTTCCACCATTCCCAATACCGATGCACGGAATATTCCCCTGCGTGTGAAACTGAGTCAGGGAAGCCAGAGCTGGCAGGATGAAGTACTGATGATCCGTGAGGGGCAATGCTGGGCGGTAGACGACGTGCGTTATCTTGGTGCGGCAGTGCATGCGCCATCCGGTACGCTGCGCCAGTCGTTGGCACACCCGTAACGGTTTCGGTAATGAATAATTAATCCCCGTAAATTGTCTGGCATTCCGCGGTGAATGCCGACATTTATGCCTGGTTCCCTCCCGCTCCGGTATTTTGTGCTAACTTTATGTAAGAACCTGGTTTATTTTTAAGTTTTAACGCACAAATATTGCATAACTATTCTGTCAACGTTACTATTTGCGGCCTCAATTGCTATCAGACTGCTTCGATGAGTATTAAATTAAACAGCATCAATTGCTTTTATGGCGCACACCAGGCGCTGTTCGATATCACACTGGATTGCCCACAGGGCGAAACCCTTGTGCTGCTCGGCCCAAGCGGTGCGGGTAAAAGTTCGCTGTTGCGCGTACTCAACCTGCTGGAAATGCCGCGTTCCGGTCAGTTAAGCATTGCCGGCAATCATTTCGATTTTGCCACTACCCCGTCTGATAAAGCGATTCGCGAGTTGCGCCAGAACGTGGGCATGGTGTTCCAGCAATACAATCTTTGGCCGCACCTGAGCGTGCTGCAAAACCTGATTGAAGCGCCATGCCGCGTGCTCGGTTTGAGTAAAGATCAGGCGCTGGCCCGCGCAGAGAAACTCCTTGAGCGTTTACGTCTTAAACCCTATAGCGATCGCTATCCGCTGCATTTGTCCGGCGGTCAGCAACAGCGCGTCGCTATTGCCCGTGCGCTGATGATGGAGCCGCAGGTGCTGCTGTTTGATGAACCGACTGCCGCACTGGATCCGGAGATCACCGCACAGATCGTCAGCATCATTCATGAACTGGCGGAAACCGGCATTACGCAGGTGATTGTGACCCATGAAGTCGAAGTGGCGCGCAAAACAGCCAGCCGCGTGGTGTATATGGAAAACGGTCACATTGTTGAGCAAGGGGATGCGGGCTGCTTTGCCGCGCCGCAGACCGACGCGTTTAAATACTACCTATCTCACTGAAGACTCGGGAATAATGACAATGAAAAAAGTACTGATTGCCGCGCTACTTGCAAGTGTCAGCCTTAGCGCTACTGCAGCCCAGACTATCCGTTTCGCCACTGAAGCGAGCTACCCTCCGTTTGAATCCACCGATGCCAACAACAAAATCGTCGGCTTTGATGTGGATCTGGCCAATGCGCTCTGTAAAGAGATCGACGCCACCTGTACCTTTACTAATCAGGCATTTGACAGCCTGATCCCCAGCCTGAAATTCCGCCGCTTCGATGCGGTAATGGCGGGCATGGACATCACGCCAGAGCGCGAAAAACAGGTGCTGTTCACCACGCCTTACTATGACAACTCCGCGTTGTTTGTCGGTCAGCAAGGTAAATTCACCAGCATCGACCAGCTGAAAGGCAAACGTGTTGGTGTGCAAAACGGCACCACGCACCAGAAATTCATCAACGACAAACACCCGGAAATCACCACCGTTCCGTACGACAGCTACCAGAACGCGCGTCTGGATCTGCAAAATGGCCGCATCGACGCGGTATTCGGCGACACTGCGGTGGTGACCGAATGGCTGAAAGCCGATACTAAACTGGCGGCTGTCGGCGATAAAGTCACCGATAAAGAGTACTTCGGCACCGGTCTGGGTATCGCTGTTCGTCAGGGCAATACTGAGCTGCAGCAGAAATTCAACACTGCGCTGGAAAAAGTGAAGAAAGATGGGACATACCAGACCATCTATAACAAATGGTTCCAGAAGTAATACTTAATGAACGAAATGTTTCCATTAGCAAGCGCCGCCGGGATGACCGTCGGCCTTGCCGTTTGCGCACTGATCATTGGCCTGGTCCTGGCAATGATCTTTGCGGTATGGGAGTCCGTTAAGTGGCGCCCTATTGCCTGGATCGGCACTGCATGGGTCACCATTTTGCGTGGGCTGCCGGAAATCCTGGTGGTTCTGTTTATCTATTTCGGATCGTCACAGCTGCTGTTACTGCTCTCTGATGGGTTTTCCATCAACCTGGGCGTGGTGCAGATCCCGGTGCAGTTCCAGATTGAAAACTTCGATGTCAGCCCGTTCCTGTGCGGTGTGATTGCGCTCTCTTTACTCTATGCGGCTTACGCCTCACAAACTCTGCGTGGCGCGTTGAAGGCCGTTCCGGATGGTCAACGAGAATCCGGCCAGGCGCTGGGCTTGTCGAAAGCGGCGATTTTCTTCCGCCTGGTAATGCCGCAAATGTGGCGTCATGCGCTACCGGGTTTGGGCAATCAGTGGCTGGTACTGTTAAAAGATACCGCGCTGGTGTCATTGATCAGCGTGAATGACCTGATGCTGCAAACCAAAAGCATTGCCACTCGTACTCAGGAGCCGTTTACCTGGTACATTGTGGCGGCGGCGATTTACCTGGTGATCACCCTGCTCAGCCAGTGGATCCTCAAACGCATTGACCTGCGCGCAACGCGTTTTGAACGGAGACCAAACTGATGCTGGACTTTTTACCCGAGCTGCTCAAAGGCCTGCATACCAGCCTGACGCTGACTGTTGCCTCGCTGATTGTGGCACTCATTTTGTCGCTGCTGTTTACCATTGTGCTGACGCTGAAAACGCCGGTGCTGACGCAAATCGTGCGCGCGTATATTACGCTGTTTACCGGTACGCCGCTGCTGGTGCAAATCTTCCTGATTTACTACGGGCCGGGTCAGTTCCCGACGTTGCAGGAATACCCGTTTATCTGGCATCTGCTGTCGCAGCCGTGGCTTTGTGCGCTGCTGGCACTGTCGTTGAACAGCGCAGCCTACACTACGCAACTCTTTTACGGGGCAATTCGCGCAATCCCGGATGGTCAGTGGCAGTCCTGCCATGCGCTGGGGATGAGCAAGAAAGACACGCTGGCAATTTTGCTGCCGTATGCGTTTAAACGTGCGCTTTCGTCTTACTCAAACGAAGTGGTACTGGTGTTCAAGAGCACCTCGCTGGCGTACACCATCACGCTGATGGAAGTGATGGGCCATGGGCAGTTGCTGTATGGCCGTACTTACGATGTGATGGTATTTGGTGCGGCCGGGCTGATTTATCTGGTGGTTAACGGCTTGTTGACCCTGATGATGCGCCTGATTGAACGTAAAGCGCTGGCTTTTGAACGTCGCAACTGATTGCATAAATAATAAACACAAGGCGGGTAACCTGTTTATTACCCGCCTTTTTTATTTTCACGATAAAAATATTTAAGCATTTTTATTGCATACAAATTCAATTAGTGGCATGGTTAGCTCCATGCCTCAGACACGGCAACAACAATAAGATTGACAGACAGGAGTTCCATAATGAAAAAACTGATGCTGGCCGCCCTTCTCGCGACTTTCGCCGCAGGTGCCTCTGCTGCTGACAAAATTAACTTCGGCGTTTCCGCCACCTATCCGCCGTTCGAATCTCTGGATGCGAATAACAAGATCGTCGGTTTTGACATCGACCTGGCCAATGCCCTGTGCAAACAAATGCAGGCGGATTGCACATTTACCAACCACGCTTTCGATAGCCTGATCCCGGCGCTGAAGTTTAAAAAATATGACGCCGTGATCTCCGGTATGGATATTACGCCTGAGCGTAGCAAGCAGGTCTCGTTTACCGAACCGTACTACGCCAACTCTGCGGTGGTGATTGCGAAGAAAGATGCGTTCAAATCCTTTGACGATCTGAAAGGCAAACGTATCGGCATGGAAAATGGCACCACGCACCAGAAATATCTGCAGGATAAACACCCGGAAGTGAAAACCGTCGCTTACGACAGCTATCAGAATGCAATTATCGACCTGAAAAACGGTCGTCTGGATGGCGTGTTTGGTGATACAGCAGTGGTGAATGAGTGGCTGAAAACGAACCCACAACTGGGTGTCGCCACACCGAAAGTGACCGATGCGCAATACTTTGGTACTGGCCTCGGTATCGCAGTGCGCCCGGATAACCAGGCGCTGCTGGAAAAACTGAATGCCGCACTGAAAGCGATTAAAGCCGACGGCACCTATCAGAAAATCAGCGATCAGTGGTTCCCGCAGTAATCGTTGCAACGCCCGGTGGTGCTGCGTTTACCAGGCACAGAAAAGAAAAAAGTCGCTTACGCGACTTTTTTTGTTCCTGCTTCACGCCGGGCGATAAATTCAGCGGCGGGTTCAATGCGGCTCAGCTCTTCCTGCACCCGCGTATCATTCTCTACATCCCATAAATCCACCGCAGCCTGGAGATTAATCCAGAAGTCAACAGACGTATCAAAGACTCTGGCAAGACGAAACGCCATGTCCGTCGTCAGGCGACGATTGTTGTTAACCAGTGCACTCACAGAATTACGATGTACATGCAGCATCTCAGCCAGCTCGTTAATCCTGAGATCCAGCGGCTCCAGATATTCGTACAGCAGAATGTCCCCCACTGTGGTTGGTTTTCGGCTGGCCGGTTTCATGTTAACTCCTCAACATAATGGCTTAATAAATGTGCGGATCCAGATACAGATCTTCCGCTTTTCCGTTAACCCATTTGAAAATCAAACGATATTGCTTATTCACTCTTATTGAGGAATAACCATGCAATTTGCCCGACAACTCTTCATAACGGTTGCCGGGGGGCGAGCGCAAATCGCGATGAGATGTCGCTGCATTAATGATGTCCAGTTTTCGGGACAACACGGTATGAATGTCCACCGGAATTTTACGATGCTGCGCCGTGTGGTGGAAAAATGCCTCAAGCCATGGATCCCGAAAACAGGCAATACTTATTTTCTTTGGCATTGCATTGCAGCCTCCTTGCCGCGTTTATGCCAACGATAGTAGTGCACTGTCACACAGTGCACAAGTGCATTTATTGTTTAACCAGCAGCGTCAGCACTTCGTAATGCGCGGTGTGCGGGAACATATCAAACAGTTGCACACGTTCAATGCGGTAGCCAGGCAACAGGCGGATATCTTTCGCCATGGTGCTGGCATTACAGCTGGAATAGATAATGTAAGGTGGTGCCATCCGGCTAAGATAATCACACAGCGCTACGCCAATCCCCCGTCGCGGCGGGTTAACCAGCACCAGATCCGGCACATCACCCTGCCCAGTGGCAAACTGCGTGGAATCCAGTGCCTGAAAATGCAGGTTTTGCAGCCCTAAGACTTGCGCGGACTGTGTCGCGCAGGCTATCGCCTCTGGTGCAATTTCGATCCCGGTCAGGCGCATGTCGGGCGTTGCACAGTGCAGACCAAAACCGCCGACGCCGCAGAACAGATCCCACATATGCGCCACTGGCAACGCCCGTACCCAATCCCGTGCGGTCGCATAAAGGCTACTGGCGACCGTCGGGTTGGTCTGAAAGAAACTCTGCGGGCGGATCCACAACGGTACACCATTAAAATTTTCCGCCAGTGCCTGTTGTTCAGTGAGGAAAAACTCCGTCTCCCCTTCCATGATGGCCATGTGTACCGGCTGAATATTGGCGGAGACCACCCTGAGTTGCGGTAACTGCGCCAGCAATTCAGGCAGCGCTGTACGCAGTTGCGCGAGCTTCGCTTCCGAGCGCAAGACAAAACGCAGCATCATACCGCCATCCAGCTGGCTTTCGGTGATCAGCAAATACTTCAACTCGCCGCGTTTGCGCGCCACATTGTACGGCGTTAACCCTGCACGGGCGATAAAGGGTTTCAGCGCAGCGAAAACCGATAAAAACGAGGCAGGATAGAGCGGGCAAGCGGTCAGATCTTCCGGCGTGCCGTCACGGTGCAACATACCGAGCAACGGTTTTTCTACACTCCCGCTTACCACCATTTTAGCTTTATTGCGAAACCCCTGCTCCGGGCCGCTGACTGGCGAGTCCCAACGCGCCACGGGCAACCCCTCCAGTAAATGCCGGAGATCGTCCATTTTGGCGGTGAGTTGCGTTGCCAGCGGTTGTTCGATCCACTGACAGGATCGACAACGCCCGGCGTCGTAGAGAGCGCACTGCATAGTAAAGCCTTTCTTTTTGCGGGGCCGGGATTGTACCACCGTTATTGCAGGCGGAAAAAGCGTCGGCTTGGCGTGGGGACAAACAGCAGAAACAACACCAGAAAATCAGGCAGTTTTTGCATCATCAGCGAGCGGAAAATCTCCCGGCGCGACTCCCCGGCAATGCTGAAAAGTTCGGGATAACCGTAACCCAGCGAGGCCGCCCATAAATAGCCGGTCGCGATGATTTGCGTGCCGAGATAGAGCCAGCGCGCCCAGTTGCGCCCTTTCACCACGGAAAAGGCGCAGAGGATTTCGATAAACACCAGCACCAGACTGCCAAGAAAAATCAGTGTCAGGCTCCAGGTCTGCGCGCTGCGCTGCACAAAATCCAGCATCCCACGCACCCCAAGCACATTTATCACCATTAGCACATCAACGCAGCGAATGAGAATAATGGCGATCGCCGCCACCTGCACCAACGCAGGCACATTCAATTTCGCATGATGAGTGCTCTTCTTGAAAAATCCCAATTCGCTGTTTTCCCTGTGAAAAAATGCCGCGACAGGCGCGGCATCAGCAACACAATTTCCCGATTCTAATGAGTTCAGCTTTGTCTTGCACGCTGGATGTCACGGATACGCTGTTTTTCCGCCCGGGCCATTAAATACCAGGCGATAAAACCAACAATGCCTACCACACCGAGGATCAGCGTCGCCAGCGCGTTGATTTCAGGATTTACGCCCATACGCACGCTGGAGAACACCAGCATTGGCAGCGTGGTTGCCCCCGGCCCGGAAACAAAGCTGGCAATCACCAGATCATCCAGCGACAGGGTAAACGCCAGCAGCCAACCGGAGACAATCGCTGGCATGATCATCGGCAGCGTGATGACGAAGAAGACTTTCAGTGGCGTGGCGCCTAAATCCATAGCCGCTTCTTCAATGGAGCGATCCAGTTCACGCAGACGCGAGGAGATCACCACCGCCACATAGGCAGTACAGAAGGTGACATGCGCCAGCCAGATGGTCAGCATACCGCGGTCCGCAGGCCAGCCAATGGCATGGCCCAGCGCAACAAACAGTAGCAGCAACGACAAACCAGTGATCACATCCGGCATCACCAACGGCGCGGTGATCATAAACGCAAAGCCGTTTGAACCCCGGAAGCGCCCAAAACGCACCATCACCACAGCGGCAATGGTACCAAGGATAGCGGCCATCGTCGCCGCACAGGCCGCAATGGTCAGGCTTAGCCCCACCGCGCTCATCATGGCATCATCATGGAACAGCTCACCATACCAGCGGGTTGACCAGCCCGCCCATACCGTCACCAGCTTCGAGCTGTTAAATGAATAGATGACCAGCATCAGCATCGGCGCATAGAGAAACGTAAACCCAAGCACGAGGATCAGAATGCGCCAGGGAGATCGCACTACCGGTAAGTTGTTCATGCGTTGTCCCCCGCCTGTTTCTGCTGATGTTTGTGGAACCACATGATCGGCACAATCAACAGCAGCAGCATGATCACCGCCACCGCCGAGGCTACCGGCCAGTCACGGTTATTAAAGAACTCCTGCCACAATACGCGGCCAATCATGATGCTGTCTGGCCCGCCGAGCAGTTCCGGGATCACGAACTCACCTACCGCCGGAATAAACACCAGCATCGACCCGGCGATAATCCCGCCTTTGGTGAGCGGCACGATCACGCTGAAGAAGGTTTTCAGCGGACGCGCGCCCAAATCCAGCGAAGCTTCCACCAGTGAGTAGTCGATACGCGTCAGCGCGGTATAAATCGGCAGCACCATAAACGGCAGGTAGGCATAGACAATCCCGATATAGACCGCGAGGTTGGTATGCAGAATAGTCAGTGGCTGATCGATAACCCCGAGCCACATCAGGAAGTTATTCAGCACGCCATTACTTTTCAGGATCCCCATCCATGCATAAACACGGATCAGGAACGAGGTCCACGACGGCAGGATCACCAGCAGCAGCAATATGTTACGCGTGGAGGGTTTACTGTGCGCCACCGCCCAGGCCAACGGATAGCCGAGTAGCAGACAGCAAATCGTTGAGATCGCGGCAACCTGAAGCGACTGAAGATATGCTTCAACGTAAAGCGGATCATCTGTCAATTGCAGGAAGTTACCCAGATTCAGCGTAAGGGTTAACTGCCCGTCCGCCCATTCAATCAGATCGGTGTAGGGCGGGATCTGCCTTGCCATCTCAGCAAGACTGATTTTGAAGACAATCAAAAACGGCAGCAGAAACAGCAGAATCAACCAGATATAAGGCAGCGCAATGACCAGTTTGCGCCCGTGGCGCATCTGCATGCGCGCCAGCCACAGTGTAAAACCGCCCGGTTTTTCGACGCGGGTCGGCGGCTCCAGTGTACTCATCATCGCTCCTTAAACCGTCAGAACCACACAACTATCGGCGTCCCAGCAGAGACGAACTTCATCTCCCCAGGTTGGCGCGCCTTTACGGTAGCGATGCGCGTTCTGCAACTGGGCGCTGATCATCTGCCCGCTTTGCAAACGCACGTGATAAATCGACAGATCGCCGAGATAGGCAATGTGCACCACTTCGCCCACCGCAAAGTTGTAACCATCGGCTGGCGGATCTTCGCAGAGCATGATTTTTTCCGGACGTAGCGCCACATACACCGGCACGTTATCCACCACCGAGGCGTCCGGATCGACTTTCAGCGGATGCATTAGCCCCGGCGAGTCAATCACCAGCCCATCTTCCTGGCGATCTTTCAGCAACCCTTCGAAGACGTTCACCGAACCGATAAACTCGGCGCTATAACGGGTGGTCGGGTGCTCGTAAATCTCTTCCGGCTCGCCAATCTGCACGAACTTGCCGCGATTCATGATGGCGATACGCCCGGCCATGGTCATCGCCTCTTCCTGGTCATGGGTCACCATCACGCAGGTCACGCCGACGCGCTCAAGGATATCCACCACTTCCAGTTGCATACGGTCGCGCAGCTTTTTATCCAGCGCGCCCATCGGTTCATCCAGCAGCAGCAATTTGGGGCGCTTCGCCAGACTACGGGCCAGCGCCACACGCTGACGCTGGCCGCCGGAAAGCTGATGCGGCTTACGTTTGGCAAACTCGCTCATGTGCACCAGGCTCAGCATCTCAGCCACCCGGCTGGCGATTTCAGCCTTCGGCAGCTTGTCCTGTTTCAGGCCAAAAGCGATGTTCTGCTCCACCGTCATATGCGGGAATAACGCATAGGACTGAAACATCATATTAATGGGGCGCAGATACGGCGGCACGTGCGCCAGATCGACGCCATCGAGCATAATTTGCCCCTGAGTGGGCTGTTCAAAACCAGCGAGCATACGCAGCAGCGTCGACTTGCCGCAGCCGGACGCGCCGAGCAAGGCAAAAATCTCGCCTTTATAAATGGTCAGGCTGACATCATCAACGGCGTGCTGGCCATCGAAGGATTTGGTCAGATTGCGGATTTCCAGCAGCGGCGTCAGATCCTTGCGGCTCTTCGCCTGTGGGCGGGGGATAGCGTCATTCACTCAAGTGCTCTCCGGCAAAAACATCAACCCGTTTCAACAGGTTGTCGTACAAATGACTGGACAGAGGCCAAACGCCTCTGTCCATTTGTGGGGCAGATGCACCGCCCCGGTGCAGCATTTCACTCGTCAGGTGACTGAATTATTTGCCACTTTTCACTTTCGTCCAGGCGCGGGTTCTTACGCGGTCGATTTTCGGATCCTGGACTTTCAGCGTAAACAGTTTGGCGAACACATCCGGCGGCGGGAAGATAGCCGGGTTGTTACGCACTTCCGGGCTGATCAATGGCACGGACGCTTTGTTACCGTTCGCGTAGAAGACATGATCGCTGACATGGGCGATCACATCCGGGCGCATCAGGTAGTTGAGGAACTGGTAAGCCTCATCTTTATTTTTCGCATCCGCCGGCATGGCGAAGACGTCAAAGAACGCCAGCGCGCCCTCTTTCGGAATAGTGTAAGTCACATTCACGCCGTTCTTCGCTTCTTTTGCACGATTAGCCGCCTGCCACACATCCCCTGCCCAGCCGATAGCCACACAGATGTCGCCGTTCGCCAGATCGTTGATGTACTGAGAAGAGTGGAAGTAACGAATATTCGGGCGCAGTTTCAACAACAGCTCGGTTGCCGGGCCGGTGTAATCGTCAGCTTTGCTGCTGTTCGGATCTTTGCCAAGGTAGTTCAGTACGGTGGCGAAGATCTCTTCCGGGGCATCGAGGAAAGAGACACCGCAGCTTTTCAGTTTTTCCAGGTTCTCCGGTTTCAGCACCAGATCCCAGCTATCCAGCGGCACATCTTTGCCCAGTGCAGCTTTGACTTTATCCACGTTGTAGCCGATACCGGTGGTGGCCCACAGGTATGGAATAGCGTATTTATTATCCGGATCGTGTTTAGCGACCATTTTCAGGATATCCGGATCGAGATTTTTCCAGTTCGGCAGTTTGCTCTTATCCAGCGGCTGGAACACACCCGCTGCAAGCTGACGTTCGAGGAAACTGGCAGAAGGCACGACCAGGTCGAAGCCAGTGCTGCCCGCCATCAGTTTGCCTTCCAGCACTTCGTTGGAGTCAAACACGTCGTAAACGACTTTAATGCCGGTTTCTTTTTCAAAATTCGCGACGGTGTCCGGCGCAATATAATCAGACCAGTTATAAACATGCAGCGTCTTTTGCTCGGCTGCGAGCGTGCTGGCAGAGACAGCCATCAACGCACCCGCAACAAGACCCGATACCCATTTTTTGCTCAAGGCGGTCATATCTCATTCCTTCTGGAAAGTCCGTTAACATACGAACTAAGTGTACGCATTTAAGATATGCAAGAATCATGCATATTTTGTCACTCTGCACAGCCTCGGAGGAGAATACTCTTCCGGCAGACACCGCATGCTGTTTTAAGCACCGCAAGAATAACTGTAGCCAGGGTTTGAGGCTATAGGTCAGATTAAAAAACGCCTTTTATCAATTTTTTATGCAGGATCTGTCTATGTGATAAGCCGGAACGGGAGGAATAGCGGTGAAAAATTCTTTATGAAAAGGTTAATTGCAGAATAAAAACATTTATTATGCAGCCGCTCTGGCAGCGACTGCGCTAATGTCACGGCGAGTCAGTGAAGAAAATTGTGCGACTCTTCAACAACAGTCACATCTTCTTCGCCTGGTGAGAACAGCAGCTGATGTGCGTTAGCTTCCATGATCACCATCGAAATCTGCTCTTCGCTCTGGCGCACAAACCAGGCAAACTGTTCAAAGGTGACACCCGGTCCGACGCTCAATGACTGGCACACCACCAGCTTGGGCAGGTTATCGTCCTGAATATCCAGGAAGGCTTTCACCGTGAGGGAACTGGCATTGATGGCGGAGAGATCCGCAGAGAGCGCCAGCAAAGCAGAAGGCTTAACCTCAGCCATGGCGGTGAACAGCAGGATGTCATTAACCAGATCGACTTTCGCATCGAATACGCCGTCAAAATTTTGCATATGCGGCAGATGCAGTGCCTGGCAGTTATCACACTCAAAAAAGGTGATGCCCAGCTCGTCGAGCCAGTGACGAAGCGTGTCCAGACCAGGGACGACGAGTGAATCCATATGTGCAGTGCTCTCTTACTGTAAAAAATTGCCCATAGCTTACGCAAAAAGTGCTGAACGTACCATTGATAGCGCAGAAAAATCGCCTCAGCCGCCCGTTTTCAGGCAAAAACCGGGGGTTGCCTGCCGTTCAATCCACTGGATCATACGCCCGGCGATATCAATACCCGTCGCTTTTTCGATACCTTCAAGGCCTGGCGACGCATTCACTTCCATTACCAGCGGGCCACGGTTGGCGCGCAAAATATCGACGCCCGCCACATCCAGCCCAAGAGTTTGCGCCGCTGCCAGTGCAATCTCACGCTCACGCGGCGTGATATTTGCTACCGTCGCAACCCCGCCACGATGCAGGTTTGAGCGGAAATCGCCCTCTTTCGCCCGGCGTTCAATCGCGGCCACCACCTCATTGCCCACCACCAGGCAGCGGACATCGCAACCTTTCGCTTCCTGAATGTACTCCTGCACAAGGATGTGCGCATTAAGCCCACGAAAAGCATCGATCACGCTTTCCGCTGCCTGGCGGGTTTCCGCCAGCACTACACCAATACCCTGCGTGCCCTCCACCAGTTTCACCACCAGTGGCGCACCGCCGACCATATTGATCAAATCACTGGTATCGTCGGGCGAATGGGCGATGCCGGTAAGCGGCAGATCGATTCCCTGGCGGGCAAGTAACTGCAACGAGCGCAGCTTGTCCCTGGCGCGGGTAATGGCGACGGATTCATTCAGCGGATAGCTGCCCAGTATTTCAAACTGGCGCAGCGCAGCAGTACCGTAGAAGGTAATGGCCGAACCAATACGCGGGATCACCGCGTCGAAATGCGGCAACTGGCGACCTTTATAGTGAATCGACGACGCCGCAGGGCTGATATTCATATAACAGGACAGCGGATCGAGGATCTCGACCAGATGACCGCGATGCATCGCCGCTTCACGCAGACGTTTACATGAATAAAGCGTTCCATCCCGGGATAATATGGCAATTTTCACCCTGCACCTCGCAACAAAGACCGGTAAAAGCCCGCGTATGATACACGCAGCAACGAGCAGGATGAACGGGTATTAGCGTGTCGCCCATCCCTGTTTATGCAAATAGTCGAGAATAAATGGACGGCTTTCTTTAATAATCGTGCGGCGGATATGGTCGCTCCACGTGTCCCTGCGCGTGTTGCTGCCGCGCGTCAGATAGTAGTGGGCAATCTCTTCGTCATACTGCGCCAGCACCGCTTTATCCAGCGGCTGGTAATGGTTTTCATGCACCACAAGTTGCGCAGGCAGACGCGGCTTCTGCCCCGGATCGTCCGCAGGCCAGCCCAGGCATAAACCAAACAGCGGCAGAACGTGTTTCGGTACCTGTAACAGTTCTCCCACCGCTTCGATGCTGTTACGAATGCCGCCGATATACACCCCACCAAGCCCAAGGGACTCCGCCGCTGTAAAGGCGTTTTGCGCCATCAGCGCCGTGTCCACAACGCCCAATAACAGTTGCTCCGCGAGACCTGGGTTCGCTTCCGGGCAGATCTGAAAGTTACGGTTAAAATCCGCACAGAACACCCAAAACTCCGCCGCCTGCGCCACATGCTGTTGCCCGCCGGTTAAGGTCACCAGTTGCGCGCGCAGAGCGGGATCGGTGATCCGAATAATGGTGCTGCATTGCAAAAAACTGGAGCTGGATGTGGCCTGTGCGCTGGCAATGATCGCCTCACGCTGCGCCGCCGTAATCGGTTCATCTTTAAAGTGGCGAATGGAACGATGCGCGCACAGCAAGTCAATGGTTGGTGTCATTATAAATTCCCCGGATAAACAAGACCTCCAGTATAGGACAGCTAAGCGGGGGGTGTATTACCGCGGATTGCGCTGAAAGGTTGTAAAGATTAATGCAACAGGCAGAACCTGCTTTTCATAAGGCGCGGTTATGGTCAAGATAACCCGCAGAAACCTTAAAATTTGGGAGAGAGTATGTTTGCTGTAATTTTTGGTCGCCCCGGCTGCCCATACTGCGTACGCGCAAAAGAACTGGCAGAAAAACTGACTCAAGAGCGGGATGACTTTAACTATCGCTATGTCGACATCCACGCGGAAGGGATTACGAAAGCGGATCTGGAAAAAACCGTGGGTAAACCGGTTGAAACGGTGCCACAGATTTTCCTCGATCAACAGCACGTTGGTGGTTTTACAGATTTTGAAGCCTACGCAAAAGCCAACCTTGGCCTGTTTGCCTGAAAACAGACACAACGCCCTCCATCGCGAGGGCGTTTTACTTTCTGCCCTGCCGGTAATGCCGCACCAGGCTGCGCATAAAGACGCAACATAACCCGCCAATCCCGCACCAGAACACCGCGCTGAACAGCCAGGCAACAACCTGCCAAAACGGGCGTGCAGGTGTCAGCAGAAGGTAAGTCAGGAGATAACAAACCGGTGCAGCCAGGACTGCGCCCAGCAGTGGCCACATGACATGGCGGCGATGCGTAACATGGCAACTCACTACACCAGGCAGCATAAAAAGCAATAACCCCAATTCAGGATGCGCAGAGGTATGCAACGCGCCCTTCATCTTTATAACCAAATAAAGGCAAACCGCAATAAAAAGGACAAAGCAGCAAATAATGCCTTTCCAACGTTGTTTGTTCTTCAAACAATCCTCCTGACGTCTTCTCTATCGCACTTCCCATTCGTTCAAAAGAACGTCCGGACTGATAAAGCATGGCGGCAATCCTTGCCCACGAAGTACCCGAGCGAATACACGATTCTCACTAGCCGTTGTTATCTAATACGATTAAACTAGCGGCCAGATTTTGTTTTGTGAGGAAGTTCTGGTGTGACACTGCTTTTTTCTTACGCCAGTGCATGAACAAAACACTAGCTTAAATAACCATTTCTTTCAACAGCTTACAAGTAAACAAGAAGTTAGCCTCCGTGAATATAAACGTCGCAGATTTGTTAAACGGGAATTACATACTGTTATTGTTTGTCGTACTGGCTCTCGGGTTATGCCTCGGTAAATTACGTTTGGGTTCAGTTCAACTCGGTAATTCCATTGGCGTTTTAGTGGTTTCGTTATTATTGGGTCAGCAACATTTCAGCATTAACACCGATGCCCTGAACCTGGGCTTTATGCTGTTTATTTTTTGCGTGGGTGTTGAAGCCGGTCCCAACTTTTTTTCCATTTTTTTTCGCGATGGCAAGAATTACCTGATGCTGGCGCTGGTATTAGTCGGTAGCGCGCTGTTGATCGCTTTAGGGCTGGGGAAATTATTCGGCTGGGATATCGGTCTGACTGCCGGGATGCTGGCCGGTTCGATGACCTCAACGCCAGTGCTGGTGGGTGCGGGCGATACGCTACGCCATTCCGGCATGGAGAGCGGGCAACTTTCCAGCGCGCTGGATAACCTCAGCCTGGGTTATGCCCTTACCTATCTGATTGGCCTGGTCAGTCTGATCTTCGGCGCGCGTTATTTGCCAAAGTTGCAACATCAGGATTTGCAGACCAGCGCCCAGCAAATCGCCCGTGAGCGCGGGCTGGACACCGACGCGCACCGCAAAGTCTACCTGCCTGTGATCCGCGCTTACCGCGTTGGTCCGGAACTGGTGGCCTGGGCTGATGGCAAGAACCTGCGTGAACTGGGGATCTATCGCCAGACCGGTTGCTATATCGAGCGGATTCGCCGTAATGGCATTCTCGCCAGCCCGGACGGCGACGCCGTTCTGCAAATGGGCGACGAGATTTCGCTGGTGGGCTATCCGGATGCGCATGCGCGCCTCGACCCGAGTTTCCGTAACGGTAAAGAGGTGTTCGATCGCGACCTGCTGGATATGCGCATCGTCACGGAAGAAGTGGTGGTAAAAAACCACAATGTGGTGGGCCGCCGTCTTGCACAGTTAAAACTGACTGACCACGGTTGCTTCCTGAACCGCGTGATCCGCAGCCAGATTGAAATGCCGATCGATGACAATATCGTGCTCAACAAGGGCGATGTATTGCAGGTCAGCGGCGATGCGCGACGCGTGAAAACTATCGCGGATCGCATCGGGTTTATCTCTATTCACAGCCAGGTAACCGACCTGCTCGCCTTCTGCGCCTTCTTTATTGTTGGCCTGATGATCGGCATGATCACCTTCCAGTTCAGCTCCTTCAGCTTTGGCGTGGGCAACGCCGCAGGTCTGCTGTTCGCCGGTATCATGCTCGGCTTCCTGCGCGCCAACCACCCTACCTTCGGTTATATCCCGCAGGGCGCACTGATGATGGTGAAGGAGTTTGGTCTGATGGTGTTTATGGCCGGGGTCGGTTTGAGCGCCGGTAGCGGAATTGGCAACGGGCTTGGCGCGGTCGGCGGTCAGATGCTGATTGCCGGTTTGATTGTCAGCCTTGTGCCGGTGTTGATCTGCTTCCTGTTTGGCGCTTACGTGCTGAAGATGAACCGCGCCCTGCTGTTCGGCGCCATGATGGGTGCTCGCACCTGCGCACCGGCAATGGAGATTATCAGCGACACCGCGCGCAGCAACATTCCGGCGCTGGGCTATGCGGGGACTTACGCTATCGCCAACGTGTTACTGACGTTAGCAGGGACACTGATCATCATTATCTGGCCGGGTCTCGGATAAGTCCGAAGCTGAGAAATATTTCGGTGATACGCAGAACTTTTTTCCGGGATGTCAGTCATAACTAGTGCCACTGCTTTTCTTTGATGTCCCCATTTTGTGGAGCCCATCAACCCCGCCATTTAGGTTCAAGGTTGATGGGTTTTTTGTTGCCTGAGAACAACCGACACCCGTTGTCATGGCGGCAAAATGGCAGTACATCAGGCATGCTCAGTTAATGTTATTCGCAAGCAGCATAAAACTGTTTTTTGTTGTCCCCAAACCATGCCGTGCATTTTTTCGCCGACGCCGGGATTTTCAATGTCGTTGTTTTATCTGTCCCCTTGTACCGACAAAGAAGGTACATAGCCGTGTGCTGTGCCTTCACATTTTCCTGAGAGGGTTTTAGCGTCCAGACCATGTTGTCGTCTGTATCAGGCATTAAGTCGACCCGTTTTTCTGGCTCACCTTCAAAAACGCTGACCTTGTTCATTCGATATATTTTTCCGCCGTCCTTTAAGACCTCAGGACAGGTTGTTTTTTCAGCGTATACGACTGTAGAAAATAGCGAGATAGCAGCGACTAAACGTCGTGTCTTACTCCACAACATAATCATTTTCTCCAGCACTTTTAGATCGCATCCGTACAGCGTTTCGTTGCATCCGTTTTAACTCTCATTGCGTATGAAAATGGAGGCAAGGAATGACTCCGTTATCCAGGGCGCTAAAAAGGCTGCTGATTGCAAAAATTTCTATTCACAATCACCGTGATCGTGATTGTTAGCACTCTCAAACCACACTGTGCATTTTTTCGCGGTCACTGGGACTCTTACCGTAATGGTCTTGTCCGTTCCTTTATAATGGCAAACGAGAAACATAGAAGTATTGTGCGCTTTTGCATAATCCTGTGAGTCCTGAAGTGTCCATACCATCTCGTCATCGGTATCAGGTAACAAAGATGCGCGTTCGGACGGGGGGCCCACAAAAACATCGGCGTAATACATTCTGTAATTTTTAGCATTAATGGTTAAAACATCAGGGCAACTTACTTTTTCTGCAAACACAGACCCCGAGAAAAGCATAATAGCGCCACTTAACAGTACTGCTCTATTCCACAACATTCCCGTTTTCTCCAGCGCGTTAAGCCCCATTTTTTGAACGACATTTATCGTTCCAGAATTTACGGAGAGAGCGAGGAAAGTTGCCCTCGGTAATCATCCTGCCGGGGCATGTATTGCTAATAAGGTATTATTCGCAAGAGGCTGCATATTTCCCGTTGCTAAACCATGCTGAGCATTTTTTTGCAGTAACGGGCACTTGCAATGTGACTGTTTTATCCGTCCCTTTATAACGGCAAACCAGATAGAGAGGCATGTTCATCTCTTTTGCATAGTCCTGATAATCTTTCAGCGTCCATACCATATCGTCCAGAGTATCGGGCATCAACCTACCCTGTTTTACCGGCAACCCCTGGAAAAGATCCACTTCACTCATAGTGTATGACTTATTGTTGATTTCCAGCGATTCCGGGCATGTTGTTTTTACAGTAGATGCAGCCATCACAAAAGGTGTAAAAAGCAACATACCAACGCTTAATATCAGTGGCTTACTCAACGACATAATAATTCGCTCCATTATTCTCAGCGCGAGTTGCGTGCCGGAAAAAAATTGTGCGTGGGCTAACAGGTGAAGGAACTGGAATACGTGCTCCCGTCTTATTGTCAAAGCCATGCCCTACCCACTGATCCAATACCTGTATACCGGTTGAGTCTTGTCCCATATATATGGCCGCGTGAGAGCGTCCATCCGAATGGTTGCCATACTGCCCATTATCATCAAACGTCGCTATCGCTGTTCCCGGAGCGATATTCATATTCCCTTTCACCAGAGCACCGCGCTTCCAGTTTGCAGTGCGAGGCATATTGGCTGCTTTTTGTGTAAACGCCACACACTGACCGCTACCAACTGATTGCCCAATATATGCTCGTGGTGTTGCTGCTATGTACGCCATTCCCTGCTGATCTCCATAAGGTTTATCGGGTGATATTGTGTGGCACACTGAAAGATAAGCAAGCAGGAAATGAAGACGTTTTATTGATTAAGATAATTCTTAGAAAGCATTTTTACTTAGCGTAAATCAATGACATATATCCCTACCTTTTCTGGCAGGGTATACGTTGTGGTGATATTTTCCCAACCCGTCTGGTGTTGATATCGCCATGAAAATTGATGGAGTCATGCGACCCGGTGCCCGTTTTTTTCTTCTACAAAGGTGCCGGTTCTCCTCGGGTCATCGCATTTAAAAAAAGCGCTCTCCCTCGACGAAACCGAAATGAAAAATTACTACGAAAAAACCTGGCCGCACGCATTCCGTGAAAGGGGCTAATTAACCAGCCCATTTGTTACTTAACGGGCCAGCAGTGCAATCAGCGCAAGCAGCGCCGGAAGCGCCTGCACATAGAGTATTTTACGGCTGGCTGTCACCGCACCGAAAATCCCGGCAACCAGCACGCAGAGCAGGAAAAAGAAGAGAACCTGAACGCCGCTGGCACCCAGCCATAATCCCCACAGTAGCCCTGCTGCCAGAAAGCCATTGTAGAGCCCCTGGTTCGCGGCAAGTACGCGGGTCTCGCGGGCAAAATCGGCACTGAGATTAAATGCCTTACGACCTGTTTTCGTATCCCATAAAAACATTTCGAGAACAAGAATATAGAGATGTATAACAGCAACGACAGCGACAAGAATATTGGCTAACACGGGACATCCTGTTGAATGGGAACACGTGATGTGGAGTATAGATAATTACGCCAGGCATAACCCGTTCAGAGATAATGAATACCTCACGAAAGCGAAAAAAGAGAGGTAAAAGCAACCGCTCATCCGGTTGCTTTAGTGTGCACAACGTGTCAGAGATTACCGTTTTTACCGGCGGCGGTGTTATTCCCCTTTATCGGCGCACCTAAGGTCTGTTTAAACCACGTCACAACCGTGTCAATCACTGCGGGCTGGAACCAGCTAATATCGCCGTGCTCTGCCCCGTCAACGAGGATGTATTTCACCTTATCGTTTTTATCTTTCAGCGCGTTATAAAGCTGCGCGCTCTGGCGTGGCGACACTAACGTATCGGCGCTGCCATGCATAATCAGGAATGGCGGTTCGTGGCCGCTAATATGCCCCATCGGGCTCGCATTCAACGCTTTTTGTTTGTCGCTGTCGATGGTCGCGCCGGGGAAATGACGGAATGCCGCGCCATTCACCAACAGGGCTTCGGTCACCGCCGGGGAGCGATGCACCTGCTGAATATTTTCCGGGAACCCTTCGCCGATATTCAGCAAGTTTGAAATGCCATATAACGTCGCGACCGACTGTACCGTTGACGGTTGCTCCATGTTATCGCCTTTATCAAATACCTTCTCTGCGTTGGTGACACCCAACATCTGCGCCATCCAGCCGCCGGCCGAATCACCCAGCACGCCGATGCGTTCCGGGTCGATGTTGTACTCGTTGGCATGCGCGCGCAGGTAACGCACTGCGGCTTTACCATCTTCCACCGGCGCAGGGAAAGTATTCGGCACCACGCGGTATTCCGCCGCAGCGACCACAAATCCCGCTTGCGCCAGTGCCAGCCGCATTTCAATAAACTTGTCATAATCTGCGCTGGTGAACCCTCCGCCCGGGAAATAGACCACGGCAGGCTTCAGATCGCCGGTACGGGGCACCAACAGCGACATTTTTAACTGGCGAATCGCACGCACATCGCGGATTTGGGAATAAACCACATTACTGATTAAATCCACCTGCCCGCGTGATTTTTCGACCTTAATCACCTCCGCGCCTGGGGTATTGCCTGGCAACGCCTGCATGGCTGAAAATGCTGAACCTGAGATGCCTGCCATCAGCAGCAAACCCGCCATATTGAATCGTCCTCGCCTCATTGAGATCTCCATTCTGTTTGTCGCCTGAAAAGCCAGTGGCTTACGCAATGTTTGTCAGCAGGGAGAGTACTCTGGCTCTTTTTTTAGCGTCAAACCCAATAACTGAATGAAATTCATCTAAATTTTGAATGCGTCCCGCCCAGTGTGCGCAGGCTCACATTAAAACGGCAGGCGGAACCAGATAGCCCACAGGACATAAACCCCACCCACAAGAAAAAACAGCCGATAGCCCCAGACGATGGCAGGCTCCTGCCGAAGGTAGAATTTCAGCGGGTTACGGTGCAGGTTGGCTGCGTTATAGGTTTTATGGAAATGGGTCATCTGCTGTGCGCCTTTGCCAGTCAGGGCGATCATAAAGCTCGACATCACAATCAACACCAGCGCCATATAGCATTTCAGCACCAGCGCAATGCCTTCACGCAGCCACAGACTATCCTCATGGCGCAATATCACCACACCGCGTTTTTTTAGCTCAATGGCGGCAATACTCAGCACCAGGTGCACTACAATCAGCAAACCAAAATGCTTTGCATTGGTACTAAAGGGATTTTTTAAAGTAATACCAAAGATCCAGGCGAAAAACGCCGCCGATGACAACATCCACATGATGATATTCACGATCGTTCCCTGCTCGCTTTTTTCTCTTTTTTACGCCGCTCACGAAGCGCGCATCAGAAAAGGGCCTTTCGGCCCTTGTTCATGCAATTCTGCCATTACTGGCTCAGAAAGCGGAAATTTTTCTCATCCGTCCCTTTGTCTTTGCACAACAGCATTCGGTTAAGCGACTTAGTGCTCAGGCGAAAATCTTTCCCGCTAAACAGCAGCCCCTGGCCCTGTGTTCCACATTGCATCGTGGCGGAGACATTCCAGGTTTTCAGCTCATCCGCCGACAACGGGTTACCCAGAATAATAAACGCCGCCTTAATATGCTGTTTTGGATAAGCATAATGCAGGGGTTCCGCTTCTCCACGGCGCAAAAAATAGCAAGGCGGCGTCAAATCCAGCGCGTGCGTCTGTTTTGCTTTCCCCTGGGAAGCAATCTCCAACTGGCATTTACCCTGTGCCTGCCCTAACGCCAGTTCATGGCCCTGCCAGGCAAAGCTGTCCGTCGCGGCAGGCTCTGCATAACTCAGGTTGCTCACCAACAACAGCGCCGCCGCGCCACAGGCGTAATGGATCATCTTCGTCATAGCAACTCCCAAAACCAGACCTCTTTCCCTAAGGCAAAATAATCAGGACTTCCGCCTTTCATTAACATCTTACTGCCATCCCAGACATCAATATGATCGGTTGATCCCCAACCATCCTGAATGAACACGATCCCTTTTTTACCGGCATAGTCCGACTGGGTAACGGATTTTTTCTTCACCGCTTTCCCTACCAGATCATGTCGTCCCAGTAACCAGGTGGCAAGTTCCTGCGCGCGCAGCACATGTTTAGGGTTATGACCAAACCCCGGATAACATTTTGCGCCATGATAAATGCTGAGGTTAACGCCCGACTTCTCCAGCGCAACGCCCATTCTGATGGCGCACTGGTTGACGAAAGAGCTGTCACAGGGGCTTTCCGGATAGGGATGGTTATCCCAGAGTTGGCTGAACGATAGCATCATAGTTGTCCTTGTATTGCGGTTCCCGGAGGGTTAATACACCATGCTGTTGATCATTTTTGCTCCCAAAGAATAGGCGGCATCGCCAAAACTGGCGAGATTTTATTCACCAGCAAAATTGATTTTCGTGACAATTCTCTATGTTATAAGCAGGTTAACCGACAGCGGAGGAAAAATAAGACAATGCTGATTTATAACGTTTTTGGCCGTTATCTGGGGGTAAAACGCGTGGCGGAAAGCTGGCAGGTGTTCCGGGTAGACCGGAATGAAGGCAAGCACTCCCGACTGTATAACATCATCATTCCTGATGAATTAAGCGAAGCGGAAATCCCCGGCTGGCTGGGGGATATTTTCCATGAAGCAGCCAGCGAGCAACATCCCGATGTCACCCGCGTTGAATAAAGCCCGCCGGAGAAGAAGCCGTCTCACAAACCGGCAATGCGCCCGATCATTGAACGGATCTGCTGCCGGCTCAGGGGCGCGCGGTCAATCACAAAGTGCAACGTCATGCCTTCGATAAACGCATCCAGCACGCGGGCGGTGACCGGATCGAACCAGTGCTCCAGCGTAGTCTGGCTGGCGCGCATCCAGTTTTGCATCACGCTTTTTAGCGCCGGCTGGCGGTTCATAAACGCATAGAGTTGGTACATCAGTTCCATATTGCGCGCGGTGGTCACCTGCGCGCCATAGATTAATTCGGTCACCGCATCACAGGCCTGCGCCGGGCTGTCGACACCCGCGAAAAATGCCTGATACTGCGCAGACATCTGCTGTGTAAAGCGGGTGAACGCCTCCTCAAGCAGCGCATCGATACCGGCGAAGTAATAGGTCATCGAACCCAGCGGAACGTCCGCACAGCTGGCAATTTTCCGGTGCGTGACGGCCTGAATACCGTGTTCGGCAATCGTCTCCAGCGTCGCATCAAGAATGCGTTCACGCCGCTGTGGATCATTGGGTCGTCGGGCCATAAGTCCTCTCACTGATTTATGTACAAATGTACACTTCCTTGCTACTGTTGTCTCACCTTTTTACTGCCCACTGTGACGCTATGACTGCAAATGGATCCCGCAAGGCCCTGAGAAATCGCTTATGGGCGCTGTTCACCTTCTTCTTTATCCCCGGCTTACTGATGGCTTCCTGGGCGACGCGCACTCCGGCTATTCGCGACATTCTCTCGGTTTCCACCGCCGAAATGGGCGTGGTGCTGTTCGGTCTGTCGATCGGTTCGATGAGCGGTATTCTCTCCTCCGCCTGGCTGGTCAAACGCTTTGGCGCACGTAACGTCATCCGCGCCAGCATGTCATTTTCCGTGCTGGGTGTGCTGCTCCTCAGTGTTGCGCTCTGGTTCGCATCGCCACTGTTGTTCGCCGCCGGACTGGCCGTGTTTGGCGGCAGTCTGGGCGCGGGCGAAGTAGCAATGAACATTGAAGGCGCGGTGGTCGAGCGAGAGATGAATAAAACCGTACTGCCGATGATGCACGGCTTTTACAGCCTTGGCACGCTGGTTGGCGCGGGCATCGGCATGACGTTAACCGCGATCGGCCTCGCGGCAAATTTGCATATCCTGCTGGCAGGTCTGGCGGTGATTGTGCCGATTATGCTGGCGATTGCCGCCATTCCCGATGGCACCGGACGGGACTCTGAGGAAGACAACGCACACGGGAAAAAAGGAGTGCCTTTCTGGCGAGATACCCAACTGCTGCTGATAGGCGTGGTGGTGCTGGCGATGGCCTTTGCTGAAGGCTCCGCCAATGACTGGCTACCGTTATTAATGGTGGACGGTCACGGCTTTAGCCCGACTTCAGGGTCGTTAATCTACGCCGGTTTTACCCTCGGCATGACGGTCGGGCGCTTCACCGGTGGCTGGTTTATCGATCGTTACAGCCGCGTGGCGGTGGTACGCGCCAGCGCCATCATGGGTGCGCTGGGCATTGGGCTGATTATCTTTGTTGATAGCGCCTGGGTGGCGGGCGTGTCGGTGATCCTCTGGGGACTGGGCGCATCGCTCGGCTTCCCGCTAACCATTTCCGCCGCCAGCGACACAGGCCCGGATGCGCCAACCCGTGTCAGCGTGGTCGCAACCACGGGCTATCTGGCGTTTCTCGTCGGCCCACCGTTGTTAGGCTTCCTGGGCGAGCATTACGGTCTGCGCAGCGCCATGTTGGTCGTGCTTAGTCTGATGCTGATTGCGGCACTGGTTGCCCGTGCCGTAGCCAAACCGGCACCAAACGCACAAGCCGAAAGCTACTGATCCGGATGCGGCATTCGCCTGAGCGGATGCCGCGTTGCTTATCCTTCCAGTGAATTGCCCACCCGCTTATCGCGCAGGAACACCACCATCAGGCCTAACCACAGCAGGCCATTCGCCAGATTGAAGAGACTGAACAAGCCATTGCCCCCTGTCAACCACGCGTGCTTACTGACCTCAATGCCCACGGTAAAGATGAGCATTTGCAGCATGCCCATTGCCGCTGAAACCGTACCTTTACTCATCTCGCTGGCGAACAACGTCAGGCGCACCAGCCCGGCGTTCGCCAGCCCGATGCCAAAGGCATATACACTCAACCCGGCAGTCATCCATAAATACGCATGGGAGGAGGCGACCGTCGCCACCGCAGCCAGTATCAGCCCGGCGACAATCGGCCAGCCCCCCATCATAATCAGCGCCCGCACGGTGCGGCGGGACGTGAGCCGCGCCAGCAATAGATTACCGACAATCAGTGCGCCAAAAATCGGTACCTGCAATAGCCCATATTCATAACTGCTCAGTTGTTCACCGCTCATAATAATGATCGGCGACTGCGCTATCCACGCCAGTAAAGGCAGGCTGACAAAGCCGGTCGCCAGCGCGCCCGCCACGAAGCGCAGGTTTTTCATCACTTCGGCGTAATCGCGCCACAGCGCTTTAAGCGACAGTGTCTCACCCAGCCGGGTGGCCGTTTCCGGCATCGCGCGTTGCAGACCGACAAAGGCGAACGCCGCCAGTACCGCAAACAGCACAAACATCCCTTCCCACGGCGCAGCATGCACCCATGCTGCGCCAACCAGCGGGCCAAGCAACGGCGCAATCAGCGCCACATTCGCCATCAGCGCCGTGATCTTGATGCACACCGCCTCGGAAAACGACTCCTGAATCGCTGCATAGCCGACAGCACCGATAAAGCAGAGGCTGATGCCCTGTAAAAAACGCAGCAGCGTGAACTGTTCAATATCCTGCGCCAGCAATGTTGCCAGACAGGTCACAATGAACCACACCACGCCAGTCAGCATCACCGGGCGACGGCCAATACGGTCTGACAATGGCCCCAGTAACCACTGTAAGAACATACCGCCCGCCAGATAGGCGGTCATCGACGTCGGCACCCATTCGATCCCCGCGTTGTACTGCGCCACCACCGACAACATGCCGGGTTGGATCATATCGTTGGCGATATACGTCGAGAATTCGTAAAGCACCAGACAGAGCGGAAATAACAGCGCCTGTCGGCCCAGGCGTTGGCCTGAAAGGGAGTGGTTTTGCATCATGCGGTCTCATCATCCTGTGAAAAATCGCGCCGAGTGTAATCAAAGCCATTGTGTGGCGGTAGAGAATTCTCGGTCGCCTGTTAAATAAAGCACATTTTCACCCGTTTAAGGTTCGCTTAACTCCCCTGGCGTAAGGTAATTCTGTTAACGGTTTCTCCAGGATTCGTCTAACTCTCAGAGGAGTAAGACAAAACCCCTTTACCGTCCAGCGCGCCACTTTTAAGGTGAGCGCTTTCGCCTCACTTTCGATAGCTTAATCAAAGAGTAACAAGAGTATGTTAGAGAGCCTGAATTACACGCTATTTTACTGGATTAATGCCACCCCCGACTCACCGCACGGGCTGATTGCTTTTGCCGGGTTTGCCGCCAGCGATTTGATTAGCATCGTTCCGCTGCTGGCAGCGGGTCTCTGGTTGTGGGGGCCGCGCAGTCAGGTGACTGCCCAACGCCAACTGGTGATCAAAGTGGCAATGGCGATCCTCGTCAGCCTCTGCTTCTCTGCGTTGCTGGGGCACATCTTTCCGCACGATCGTCCGTTTGCCGATCGCGTGGGTTATAACTTCCTGCATCACGCACCGGACAGCTCCTTCCCGAGCGACCACGGCACCGTGATCTTCACCTTTGCCGTCGCCTTCCTGGCCTGGCACCGTGTATGGTCCGGCGTGTTACTGATGATTACCGGCCTGACCATCGCCTGGTCGCGTGTTTACCTTGGCGTGCACTGGCCGCTGGATATGCTCGGCGCGCTGCTGGTTGGCATCGGTGGTTGTCTGACAGCGCAGATCCTGTGGCAGTCGTTTGGTCCGGCCATCTACCGCAGCGTCCAGCAGATTTATCGCCTGTGCTTTGCGATGCCGATCCGCCGCGGCTGGGTGCGTGACTAAGCCACACGGCAAAGGTAAGATGAACGCCCTGCTCAATGCAGGGCTTTCTTTTATTCAGGGGAAATATGGAAACAAGACGTGACGAACGGATTGGCCAGCTACTGGCGGCGCTGAAACGCAGCGATAAGCTGCATCTGAAAGAAGCGGCGGCGCTGCTGGGCGTATCCGAAATGACCATTCGCCGCGATCTCAGCGCCAATAGCGCACCGGTGGTGCTGTTGGGCGGCTATATTGTGCTGGAACCACGCAGCGCTGGCCACTATCTGCTCAGCGATCAGAAAACCCGCCTGGTGGAAGAGAAACGCCGTGCGGCGGAGCTGGCTGCAAGCCTGCTGCAGCCCCATCAGATGGCGTTTTTCGACTGCGGTACCACCACGCCGTGGATCATCGAAGCCATTCACCACGACCTGCCGTTTACCGGCGTCTGCTACTCCCTGAATACCTTTCTCGCGCTACAGGAAAAACCGTTGTGCCGCGCAATCCTTTGCGGCGGTGAGTTTCACGCCAGCAATGCCATTTTTAAACCGCTGAACTTCAACGAGACGCTGAGCAACCTGCGCCCGGATATCGCCTTTTATTCGGCAGCAGGCGTGCATGCCGAGCAGGGCGCGACCTGCTTTAACCTGGAAGAATTGCCGGTAAAACACTGGGCGATGTCTCATGCCCAGTTTCATGTGCTGGTGGTGGATCACAGCAAATTTGGTAAGGTACGCCAGGCCAGCATGGGGCCGCTCAGCCAGTTTGATGTGTTGGTGAGCGATTGCCGACCGGATGAGAGCCTGGTCAACGCGGCCAAAACGTACCAGATCAAGCTGATGTACTGACCGTGCCCACCGGGGCACGGCCTGTTACCGTCAGGAGAACCAGCCGCCGAACAACTGGTGGAATTTCAGCAGAACGAAATCCCACATCCGGCCAATGAAACCGGCCTCGCCCACCGCTTCCATCACCACCAATGGACGCTGCTCAATGGTTTTGCCATTCAACTGGAAGTCGATGGTGCCAACGACCTGTCCTTTCGCCAGCGGTGCTTCAAGCTGCGGCTGTGTGAGCGTGTAAGTCGCTTTCAAATCTTTTAGCTGCCCTTTCGGCAACGTCACCGCACCGGAATCCCCGGCCCCCAGCTTCGCCTCACTGCTATCACCAAACCACACGCGCTGGTTCACAAAGACGGCATCGGGTTTGATGGGCGACACCGTTTCAAAGAAGCGGAAGCCCCAGGTCAGCAGTTTTTCCGACTCATTAAAGCGAATACGGTCCGTTTTCGCGCCCAACACCACGGAAATCAGCCGCATATCACCCTGTGTGGCGGAGGCCACCAGATTGTAACCCGCCCCGTCGGTGGTCCCGGTCTTCATTCCATCGACATTCAAACTGGTGCTCCACAACAGCCGGTTACGGTTGGGCTGGTGGATTTTATTGAAGGTAAAGTCTTTCTCTTTGTGAATGGCATACTCATCCGGCACATCGCGGATCAACGCCTTACCCAGTAGCGCCATATCACGCGCAGTGCTGAACTGCCCCGGCGCATCCAACCCGTGAACGGTTTTAAAGGTGGTGTTGGTCAGACCAAGCTTTTGTGAGTAGCTATTCATCAGACTGACAAACGAATCCTGGCTACCGGCAACATAATCGGCAATGGCGATGCTGGCATCATTGCCGGACTGAATAATCACGCCTTTATTGAGATCGGCGACCGAAACCTGATCGCCCGGCTTAAGGAACATCAACGAGGAACCACGCAGCACCGGATTGCCGGTCGCCCAGGCGTCTTTGCCGACGGTAACCGTATCGGTGAGATGAATTTTTCCGGCTTTCAACGCCTGGCCGACCACATAGCTGGTCATCAGTTTGGTCAGGCTGGCGGGATCGAGTTTCTCGTCGGCGTTACCTTCCGCCAGCACTTTGCCGCTGGCGTAATCCATCAGGATCCACGCTCTGGCCTCTACCGGCGGCGCACCCGGCGTTTGTTCAGCCGCATACAGTGAAGGAGTGAAAAGAACCAACAGCGCAGAGCCTGCAGCCAGGCCGCGAAGGGATAAAGAGAAATGCGTCATATAGGCCACCCGAGTATCCATTCAAAAAACGTCACAATGCCGTGCCGTAACAAACCGTGAGTAATAGCGCACAAACGAAGTGAAAAAAACCATCAATGGGTAAAGTTTTTCAAGTTTACGCAATAACACCGCGTTGCGCCCCGTTGACGTAATCTTTTTCACAGCCGTTGCCAGAACGTTAACTTTATCTCACCATTAGGGCACACAACGATTCACTTGCAAAAGGTGGGAAATGATAACGCTATGGGGCAGGAATAATTCGACCAACGTCAAAAAAGTACGTTGGATGCTGGAAGAACTGGAGTTGCCGTACGAGCATATTCTGGCGGGCGGGCAGTATGGGCTCAACCACGATGCCGCGTACCTGGCAATGAATCCAAATGGCCTGGTGCCGCTGCTGCGCGATGACGAAACCAACGCGGTACTGTGGGAATCGAACACCATTCTGCGTTATCTGGCTGCGCAGTACGGGCAGCGCCGCCTGTGGATTGAAGAACCGGCGATACGCGCGCAGGGTGATAAGTGGATGGACTGGGCATTGAGCACGCTGGCACCCAAACATGGCCCGGTGCTGATGGGCTTAGTGCGCACGCCGCCAGAAAAGCGCGACAATGCTGCAATCGACGCCGCAAAACAGGCGCTGGATGGGATGTTTACTCTGCTGGACGATGCCCTGGCCAAACAGCCGTGGCTCTCCGGCGATGCCTTTGGGTGCGGCGATATTGCCGTCGGGCCGTTTATTTACAACCTGTACAATATTCCCGGTCTGAACTGGGGCCCGCACACCCATTTGCAGCGTTGGTACGCGCAACTCTGTGAACGTCCGGGGTTCCGAAATACAGTGATGATCCCGGTCACCTGATGCCGACCCGTTAAATCAATAGCCGGGTGGCGTGAGCGCCCGGCAACATCCGCTACGGTGTCGTTGCCGGGCTGACTTTCCACAGTTCGCCATCCGACTCATCCGTTAAGACATAGAGATAGCCGTCGGGGCCAACGCGCACATCGCGGATGCGCCGATCGCGATCGCCGAGAATGCGGCCATCTTCCCGGACCTTGTCGCCATTAACGCTCATCACGATGACATTTTTCTCTTTCAGCGCGCCAATAAACAGTTTGTGTTGCCACTGCGGGAACTGTGCCGCGTGATAGAACGCCATGCCGCTGATGGCCGGAGATTTTTCCCAGTAGAAAATCGGCTGTTCGGTACCGTCGACAATCCCACCCTTCGCTTCCGGGATCTTCAGTCCACTGTAATTAATGCCCCAGGTGGCGAGAGGCCAGCCGTAATTTTTGCCCTTTTGCGGAATGTTAATCTCATCGCCGCCGCGCGGCCCATGCTCATTCAGCCATAGCGCCTGACTCCACGGATTCATCGCCATCCCCTGCGGGTTACGGATGCCATAAGACCAGATTTCCGGGCGCGCACCCGGCTTACCCACAAACGGGTTGTCGTTCGGGACCTGCCCCTGATCCGTCAACCGCACCAGTTTGCCCTGCAACTTATCCAGCTCCTGCGCGGTGATACGCTGGTTATTCTCCCCCAGCGCCACCCACAAATACCCTTTGCTATCGAACACCAGCCGTCCGCCGAAGTGGTTGCCGGTAGAGAGTTTCGGCTGCTGGCGGAACACAGTGCGGAAATCCTCAAGTTGCCGTAAATCCTCGCTGAGCCGCCCATAGCCAACCGCCGTCCCCGCTTTACCCTCCTGACCCGCTTCAGCATAACTGAGCCATACCCGGCGCGATTGTGCGAAATCCGGTGCCAACGCCACATCCAGCAATCCCCCCTGCCCATGCGCCCACACGTTCGGCACTCCATTAATCGGGTCAGATAATCCTTTCCCTTCCTGCCAGTGGCGTAATTGCCCCCCTCGTAATGTGATCAACATGCCCTGCTTCTCTGGCAAGAAGGCCAACGACCACGGGTGATCGAGTTTGGTTTGCAGCACGGTGACGTTTACTGCGGCGGGTGCAGCAAACAGTACAGAGGTAAAAAAGAGTAATAACAGAGGGATATGGCGCATACGGCGTTCCTGTCTTCATCCATTAGTCTGGATAAAGGTTAGCCAGCATGCCGTTTCAGAGAGCGATTTTTACAAAAACTTAAGCAGGTAGCAGGAGTGGGAAGAGCAGAACATCAAACAACAACCTGAACGATCATTCATCAACAAGAAGGGGGGAAATTTCCCCCCATTCTCTGATCTCAGGCTTCCTCCAACGGTGCACGCTCACTCAAGTACTGAACGCAATAGCTGAGGACATTCAAAGAACGTTCGAGTTTGTCGGCATTCACCGTGATGTAGGTAGGGCAATCCTGCCGTCCACTCATCAAACAGACTGCCGCCGAGGAGAGGGCCTCCTCCGCACGATAAAGGGCGCCGCGGGCATCGCGGTCCGGCATCTGGCTGAGCCGTTCCCCTTTATCGCGAATCTCCAGTGCAAGTGCAAAGAAACGTTCACGTAGACGATCGGTTTCACTAACCGACATATACCCCTTTGCTTTCAACAACTGGATATAGCCGGCAAGGTCGCTTCTGCAAGTCACCAACTTCGTAAGAAGACGTCGTGCCATTTCGTCAACGGTCATACTGGTTCCTCCCTTGTCAGCCAATGGGCAATCCATCATATGAGCATTTTTTGCGCAAAAGTATGCGTGAGGTCAATATTTGAACACGCCAGTTATCCTTTACATTCCGCGATCCAGCCATGCGCGCCAGCCGCCGTACGCCGTGATCTCCAGCGCCCCTTGCAAACCATAATCCTCACAAATGAATCCGGTCAGCCAGCGCCCGTCCTCCAGCTCAACCTTACCCAGTCCCAACGGGGCGGGAATACCGGCAAGAAATGAACCTGCTTCACTGGAGGGGAGATCCCACACTTCAACGGCTATCGCCGCCCCGTGCTGAGCATCACGTACCATGCCGGGTCGTTTACCGTCCGCCAGTGCATACAGGCGATAACGGGGCGCGCTGTGCGCGGCACCTCGCAGTATCGCGCCCCGCTGGCGCAGTTGCCCATTCAGCGCCAGACCATCAAGATGCGCGCCGCAGACGACAATCTGCATTCGATCATTCGTTGCTGTCCCCGCCGGAGCCACAAGGTCGATCTGGCGTCCGCCTGGCAACGCCAGTGACTGGTTGCGCTGGAAGGCATCGGCAAGACTCAGCAAATACTGATCGGTAAACGCGCGGCCAAACAGCGTTACGCCGGAAGGTAATCCGTTCTCCATGACCCCGGCAGGCACCGCCACTGCTGCGTAATCCAGCAGGTTCATAAAGTTGGTGTAATAGCCCAGATCCGAATTACGTTTGACCGGCTCCGCCGCCAACTCCGCCAACGTTACCGGGCGGGGATAGGTTGGCGTTAGTACGCATTCCAGATTCGCCAGAATGGCATCACATTGCGCTTTGTAGTGCTGCAATCGGTATTGTGCATCAAACGTCGCCACCGCGTCAGTGCCGGGTGCCTTGTTCAGCACGGCACGGATCACCGGCAATACGGCCTCCGGCTGCTGTTCAATTAACGCACCGGCCACGTGGTAGCGTTCGGCGACCCAGGGCCCCTCATACAGTAGTTTCGCCGCAGCAAGAAACGGCGCAAAGTCGATAGTGACCGGCACGCCACCCAGCGCCATTAATCGTGCTTTGGCAGCGTTAAACAGCGCTTCACTCTGCGTACAGCCGAAAAACTCCAGCGTGTCCGGAACGCCAAAACGGAACCCCACTTCTGGCGTACCGAACGCCTGTGCGCCATTCCACGCCGGATTTGTCCGGCTGTAGTCGTCACGTGGATCGTGACTGGCCGTTAGTGCCAGTAACTGACTGGCTTCCGCCGCTGTGGTCGTGAAAAAAGTCACACAGTCCAGCGTACGGCAGGCCGGGATCACTCCGGCCGTTGAGAGTAAGCCTTTGGTGGCTTTCAGCCCGACCAGGTTATTCAGCGCAGCAGGAACGCGTCCACTACCCGCAGTATCTGTGCCGAGCGCGAAGCTGGCGACCCCCAATGCTACCGCCAGCGAAGAACCGGCACTGGAGCCACCCGCCGGATAATCGGCATGTACGCTGTTACGGCATGCGCCGTACGGTGAGCGCGTTCCGTTTAGCCCGGTGGCGAACTGATCCAGATTGGTTTTGCCCAGCGGAATCGCACCCAGTGCAATTAACTGTGCAACGAGGGTGGCATCTTCCGTGGCGGTATAAGCGAATGCCGGGCATGCTGCCGTGGTCGCAATACCGGCGAGATCGATATTATCTTTAATGGCAAATGGCACACCGTAGAGCGGCAGCGAAGCAGGCGGAACATCATCCAGCGCCGCCAGATACGGCTCAAGCTCCTGCTCGCTGAGAATATGGATAAAGGCGTTAAAGGTCGGGTTGAGCGTGATGGCCCGCTCGCGCACGGTCATCAGCACTTCACGCGGGGTTAAACGACCATCACGGTAAGCCTGCGCCAGTACGTTAAGACGTAAATCAAAGGGATGCATCATGCTGTTTTCTCCAGAACCACTACACATTGTCCCGCACGCACCTGGCTGCCGGGCTGAACGCGCACCTGGCTTACCACGCCATTGTGCGTGGCAAGTAACGGTATCTCCATTTTCATGGACTCCAGAACCACCAGCACATCGCCTTCGCATACCGCGGCACCCTCTTGCACATTGACCTGCCACAGGTTCCCGGAAACCGGGCTTTCCACGCCCAGTTGCCCCGCCTGCAACGGTGCGTCGTCGCCTTCATCCCCCCTCGTTTCGGCACTGTCAAAATGTGCCTGACCACTGGCGATCCAGCGCTCACGTTCAGCGTCAAATGCGCCTTGTTGTTGGCGGCGAAACGCCGCAATCCCCGGTGCTTCATCGGCGAGAAACTGCTGATAATCCGCCAGGTTCAGGGTGGTCTGTTCAATGCGCAACGGGTAGCGTCCCAGCGGGAAGTCGCGGCGAATAGTCAGTAACTCATCAGCGGAAACCGGGTAGAAACGGATCTGATCAAAGAAGCGCAACAGCCACGGCTTACCGGCAAAATCGTCCACCGTATGGTAGCGATTCCACATTTGCAGCGTACGGCCGACAAACTGGTAACCACCCGGCCCTTCCATGCCGTATACGCAGAGATACGCACCGCCAATACCGACAGAGTTTTCCGCCGTCCAGGTGCGCGCCGGGTTGTATTTGGTGGTCACCAGCCGGTGGCGCGGGTCGAGCGGCGTCGCCACCGGCGCGCCCAGATACACGTCCCCCAATCCCATCACCAGGTAGCGGGCATCAAACACCGTTTTGTAGACGTCATCAATGTTCGCCAGATCGTTAATCCGACGGATAAACTCAAGGTTGCTCGGACACCAGGGCGCATTGCGGCGCACGGTGGTCATGTATTTGTCGATGGCTTTCTGGCAGGCGGGGTCGTCCCACGACAGCGGTAGCCAGACCACACGCGACGGCACATCCAGGTTCTGACGCTCACACACACGGCTCCACTGCCCGGCAACGGTGTCCAGTAACGCCGCCAGAGTCAACGCCTCCGGCTGATAGTGGATTTGCAGCGACCGGATCCCCGGCGTCAGATCAATCACCCCCGGCAGCGCCAGTGCTTCCAGCGCCTGCATCAATGCATGCGCACGAAAACGCAGCACCAGATCCAGCTCCGGCTCACCAATCTCCAGCAGCAGGTGCGTATCGCCGGATAAACGCGCCACCAGGCGCTTGTCTGCCTCACCGCACTCAAGCACGATCGGCGAACCCGGTTCTATCGGCTGCCAGGGTGTATTAACCGGTTGTAGCGCGGCGATTTGCGCGGATTCGGCCTGCGCCAGGCGGCGCGCAGTGGCAATATCCACCGGAATAAAACGCACTTTGTCACCCGCTTTCAGCTGCCCGACGGTGTGCAAATCCGCCTCTATGACGGTTACCGGGCAGACAAAACCGCCCAGGCTGGGGCCATCCGGCCCGAGGATCACCGGCATATCACCGGTAAAATCCACCGCGCCAATGGCGTACGGGTTGTCGTGAATATTCGACGGGTGCAGCCCGGCTTCGCCGCCGCTGTCGCGCACCCACTCCGGTTTCGGGCCAATCAGTCGTACCCCGGTGCGGCTGGAGTTGAAGTGCACTTCCCAATCGGTGGCAAAAAAGGTCGCCATAGAGGCCGGGGTAAAATATTCCGGTGCACCGTGCGGGCCATAAATCACCCGCAGTTCACGCACCGGGGCCAGTATCGTGTGTAATGCAGGCGGCAATTCCGCGTCGTTGCACGGCGCGGTCAGCGGCGACAGATGCAACACATCGCCGGTTTGCAGTGCGCGCCCGGCATGGCCACCAAACTGCCCCAGCGTAAAGGTGCTTTTGCTGCCCAGATAATCCGGCACGCTGAGTCCACCGCGCAGGCACAGGTAACTGCGCACGCCGTCGCCGCTGATGTCGCCCATATGCAGGATCATCCCGGCGCGTACGCGAAATACGCGATTGCTGCATACAGGCTGCCCGTCCAGCGTCAACGCAATCGGCGCTCCGGTCACGACCAGTTGCGCGTCACAGTTAAATTTCAGCGTCGGCCCACTCAGGGTGATCTCCAGCGCGGCGGCAGTGTCATCATTGCCCAACAGGCGGTTGCCCAGGCGCAGCGCGCGGCTATCCATCGGTCCGGAGGGCGGAACGCCAACGGCCCAATAACCGACACGCCCCGGATAATCCTGTACCGTAGTTTGCGTCCCGGCGCTCAGCACCTCCAGCGTGGTGGCTTGATAGCGAAGTCCTTCCAGACAACGGGTCCAGGGTTCACCGCAGGCAAAAGGCGTAAAGGTTAAAATCTGCTGCAAATAACAGCGATTGGTTTCCACGCCGTAAAGGCGGGTTTCGCCCAGGGCGGTGTGCAGCGCGCGAATGGCGGCCTCACGTGTCGGCTGCCAGGCAATGATTTTTGCCAGCATCGGGTCGAAAAAGGGCGGCACGTCGCACCCGGCTTCCACCCAACGGTCAATACGCAGGCTCTGGCGATCCTCAGCCGGAAACGCCACGTCGGTGAGCAAGCCCGGCGACGGCTGGAACTGACGGCCAGGATCTTCGGCATACACACGCGCCTGGATGGCATGCCCGTGTGGTTTCAGCCCCGCGTACAGTGTTGCCAGTGGCGGCAGTTCGCCCGCGGCCAGCGCAATCATCCAGCGAACCAGATCGACGCCCCACACCTGTTCAGTCACGCCATGTTCAACCTGCAGGCGGGTGTTTACCTCAAGAAAGTAAAAGCGTTGCGCGTCGCTGTCGTAGACAAACTCCACCGTGCCAGCGCTGCGATAACTGACCGCTTTGCCCAGTTTGATTGCGGCCGCGCACAGCGCCTCCGCCATGCCTGCGGGCAGATTCGGTGCTGGCGTCTCTTCCAGCACCTTCTGGTTGCGGCGCTGCACGGAACAATCGCGCACTCCCAGTGCAATAACCTCGCCATGGCCGTCGCCAAACAGTTGCACTTCCAGGTGACGCGCACGCTCAATGTATTTTTCGATAAACACACCGGCATCGCTGAAGTTGTTTTTCCCTAGTCGCACCACCGCATCAAAGGCCTCGCTTAATTCAGCGGCGCTATAGCAGACGCGCATACCGATACCACCACCACCCGCCGTGCTTTTTAGCATCACCGGATAACCAACACGGTTGGCGGCATGCAGCGCTTCGCCAACGTCTGCCAGCAATTCGGTGCCTTCCAGCATCGGCACACCATGCGCTTTCGCCAGTGCGCGAGCGGTATGTTTCAGACCAAAAACACGCAGTTGCTCAGGAGTTGGCCCAACAAACGCAATCCCTGCCGCTTCGCAAGCTTCGGCGAAAGCGGCGTTTTCCGAGAGAAAACCGTACCCCGGATGGATCGCCTGTGCGCCGCTGGCTTTGGCAGCAGCAATGATCTTTTCTGTAACCAGATAGGTATGTGCTGCCGGGCCATCGCCAAGGCTCAGCGCTTCGTCGGCTTCGCGAATGTGCAGGCTGCTGATATCCGCATCGGAATAGACGGCCACGCCGCCCACCTTCATTGCCCGCAGCGTACGCAGAATACGACAGGCAATCGCCCCACGGTTCGCGATCAGTAATTTCGTAAACATAGATCAGACTCAATGGTGGCGGGTCGTCCCGCCGACAGTCGGCTCACCGCATGGTCGTCCATGGGGAAAAATCGGTTACGACAAAATGCGCCCGGCGCGAACAGCAAACAGGTGATACAGCGCCAGACGCAGGCGCTGCCAGCGGGTTGGCGTCAGTTCCATATCAGCACCTCGGCAGGCGTCGGGTTCCAGCCGTTGCAGGGGTTATTGAGCTGCGGACAGTTGGAGATCAGCACAATGACATTACACTCGGCGCGCAGCTCAACGTATTTGCCCGGCGCGGAAATCCCCTCCTCAAAGGTCAGGCCACCCTGCGCGGTTACCGGCACGTTCATAAAGAAGTTGATGTTTGCGCCAATGTCGCGCTTTTGCAGGCGGCCATCGTGCAGACAGGCGCAGAGAAAATTGTCGCGACAGCTATGCATATGCCGCTTGTCCAGCGCATAACGCACGGTATTGCTCTCCTGTGCGCAAGCACCGCCAAGGGTGTCATGACGACCGCAGGTATCGGCAACAAGGGTCAGCAGCGGGTTGCCCATATTGGACCAGAGCACGCTGCCTGTGGTGAGGTAAGCGTTATTCTGGCGGCGCAGCGTCCGTTGCGGATCGTAACGCTCGCGGGGGTTGTCGGCGTTATAGAACAGCGTATCCACCGCCTGGTTACCTTCCAGATCAAGCAGACGAAGCGTCTGGCCTTTTTTCACTTCAAACAGATACGGTTCTCCTGCCGGGATCACATGGCGGAAGGCGGCGTGTGAGACCTGTTTTTCACTGACGACACTCATCATATGACTCCTTACAGGGCGAAAAGGTAGGTATTGGTGAAAGCACGCTCGTTTTCCGGGCGCGTCAGTAAGGCGTTAATCGCCGCCTGCGGGTCTTCCGCCTGTCGCCAGCTCAGCCGTACCGGGCGTGGCGCATACTCTGACGAGGGATCCATCGGGTGTTGCAGCGCCGTCAGCACCATCAGCACATCCATCGGTGCGAACAACTCAACGTAACTGCCGGGTTGCGAATGTGCGTGGTGGAAGCTGAACTGACCGTTGTCATCCACCGCCACTTTGCTGAAGAAATTGACCACCATCAGTAAATCTTCAAGGTTGAGATCCCATTTGCCCATTTCGACCAACAGGTTGTCTGTACCGTTACGGAAGAAACCGTTGCGCAGCTCCTGATAGCGCCCCTGTCCGTACTTTTCTGCCACTTCGGCGGCATTCAGCACACCGCCAAAAGGATCGTGCCAGCCGCAGGTGTCGGCCGTGATCCCGGCCAGGACGCGCCCCATATCGGAGTAGAAACAGTGCCCGGCGGTCAGGCGCGCCGTGTGCTGGCCTTTTAGCGTGTCCGGTAAGTTCAGACGTTCACTTTTTTCATGGGCATTCAGCATCATCAGGCTGACATTTGCGCCACCTTCGATGTCGGTCATACGCAGGATTTGCCCACGTTTGAGCACAAAAGAGAGGTGGCCGCCGCCCGGCAGGATCTCATCCCGCAGGGTGACAGGGGTTATGTTTGTGGTCATGAATTAACTCCTTAATGCATAGACGTTATCGGGCCTCGTGCCGCTCAGCGCGGAGAGCCGCGTCTCATTGAGCGGGATGTCGTAAGTGATGCGCGCGCCATACGCCAGGGGGGCGTGCGGATCGATACGCACCTTGTCGAACACCAGCAAACGGGTGCCGAGGTTGAAGCCTTCCGACAGATCGTGGGTCACCATAAAGACGGTCATGCGGGTTTCGCCCCATAGCTGTAACAGCAGCGCATGCATATCTTTACGAATGCCGGGGTCAAGCGCGCCAAACGGCTCATCCAGCAGTAAAACGCGCGGTTGCATAATGAATGCCTGGGCGATGGCCAAACGTTGCTGCATCCCACCGGAGAGTTGCGCCGGGTATTTTTGCAACGCGTGGCCGAGGCCGACTTTCTCCAGCATCTGCGCCGCCTGTTCACGCGCGGCGCGTTTTTTCGCCCCGAAGAGGCGGCCAAATAGCGGAGATTGCGGCAGTTCGATACCAATGGTGACGTTATCCAGCACCGTCAGATGTGGGAAGACAGAGTAGCGCTGAAATACCACGCCCCGACTGCTGTCCGGCTCTGCGGTCAGTGGTTTGCCATCCAGCGTGATGCTGCCGCGACTCGGCGCTTCCTGCCCAAGCAACAGACGCAGAAAGGTGGATTTGCCGCAGCCGGATGCACCGACCATTGAGCAGAACTCCCCTTCTTTTACCTGCAAATTCAGGCGTTCCAGCACCACATGGTCGCCATATTCCTGCCAGATATTGTTGATGGTGATAAAGCTCATGCCTTCCCCCCTTCCGCCCAGGGAAAACAGGTTTTGTGTAACTGACGCAGCGCAAGATCCATCAGCCATGCCAGCAAGGTGATCCACAGGACATAGGGGATAATGACGTCCATCGCCATATAGCGGCGCACAAGAAAAATGCGATACCCCAGTCCGGCAGTCGATGAGATGGCTTCGGCGGAGATCAGGAACAGCCAGGCCGACCCGAGCAGCAGGCGCAGCGAAGTCAGCAGCCGCGACAGTAACTGTGGCAGCACCACGCGCAGCACCAGCGTCCAGCTGTTCGCCCCCAACGTTTGCGCTTTGATCAGGATCTCCGGCGGGATCTCGCACGCGCGGTGTTCGAGGTCGCGGGCCAGCATCGGCGTGATGCCAATGACAATCAGCATCACTTTCGATAATTCATCCAGCCCAAAGACGATAAACAGCACCGGCAATATCGCCAGCGGCGGGATCATCGACAATACCGTCATCAAAGGCGACAGCGATGCCCGCCACAACGGAAACACGCCTGCGGTGACGCCAATGCACAAGCCCAGCAGCGAGGCGATACTCAGCCCGAGCAGCAAGCGCGCCAGGCTGACCAGCGTGTCCACCCAGAACAGGTATTCACCACTGCGTTTGTCCGGGGTAAACGCCATCCGTGAGAGTGCCTCCAGCATCTGTTGCAGGCCCGGTAACAGCTTGTCCTGTGGATTAGCCTCCAGCCTTACCGCTGAGCCCATAAAATACGCGGCCAGCAGCAGGACGAAAGGCAGCAAGATGAGCATCATCCGCATACCGGAACCAGGATGGCGGTTAATCTGTCGCATGGCGAACTCCGTCAGTTATCACAGCTTGCCGGCAACGGCCATTTTCACGAAGCTGTCATCAAAGCGCAGCTTCACGTTATTCGCATCGCCCTGCGTGACATTGCCGGGGAACGTCATGCCGATAAAATCCGCACTCTGCGCGCCGTCACCCAGCAAACCTTTAGCAAAGGAGAACGACGCCACGCGCTGCATGGTTTTCGCCAGTTCAGCCGAGGTGACAAAGGCGACGTTATCCGCTGGGGTATAGAACAGGTGGGTGGTTTTCAGTTGCGCCTGGTAACCCGGCAGATCGGTACCGGAAGCCGCCGCCATCGCGTTCAGCACGTTGGTGTCTCCGGCTTTCATCAGGCCCATCATTTCGTACCATGCGCCGGTCAGCGCTTTACCCAACGCCGGGTTATCTTTCAGGGTTTCACTGTTAACGACCATCATGTCGATAAGCTCGCCCGGTACCTGCGAAGAACTAAAGACTTCGCTGGTTTTCGGTGTGGCTTTAATGACCGACAGTTGCGGGTTCCAGGCCACAGCGGCCTGCACATTCGGCGTGGCGAAGGCCGAGACAATATCGGCATCGGAGGTGTTCACGACGGTCACATCTTTTTCCGCCAGCCCGGCTTTTTCCAGCCCGCGCACCAGCAGATAGTGAGAAACAGAGAGTTCCGGCAGGTAGACCTTCATCCCTTTCAGGTCCTTCAGCGTCTTGCCTTCGCCTTTCATCACGACGCCGTCATTGCCTTCGGAGTAACTGCCGAGGATCAGCGCCGTGCTGTCCACCCCGCCAGCAGCCGGAATCGTCAGCGCGTCCATATTGGTCATGGTGCAGCCATCAAACTGGCCAGCGGTATACTGGTTAATGGATTCGATATAGTCGTTGAGCTGAACGACATTGATTTTGATGCCGTACTTGCTGGCCCATTTATCAATGATTTTGCTACTGCTGAGGGTGCCCCATGGCATCCATCCGGCATAGATGGTCCAGCAAACATTGAACTCTTTTTTGACGGCGGCGAAAGTGGGGAGACTGACCAGCATTGCCAGCGACAGCACAAGCGTGCGGAGTAAGGAAGATTTCTTCATTCTTGACCTCTGGTTGGCACAAAAAGTTAGGGGCAGCGCGACACCCAATGGTGCTGCTGTCTCCCGGGTTTTTGTCCCGCCGTGTAACCTCGCAGAGGTCGCCAGCTCTTGGACCAGACATTCACACAGGTGAACCGGAACCCTAGCCAGCTATTTTTCATATTGTGTGTTGCACTGCCTGTTTACTTCTGCAAGGCCTGTGCCAGAGTGTTTTGCCTTTTTTCTCATGATGTTAGTGATAGGCACCGCTACGATATCCCTGTTTTGGTGAGCCACCACAAGGCAGTGCACCACGCTGGTGCTGCACGCCCGGTGGTGCAAATGTATATAGCTGGTGTATTGTTTTTAAACGATTAATCACACGGGACGGGTATCAGCACCATGCTTAAGATTCTGGGTAAAACGACATCGATTAATGTGCGCAAGGTCCTGTGGACCTGCGAAGAGGCGGGTCTTGATTATATTCAGGAGGATTACGGCAGCGGTTTTGCCTCCACGGAAACCGACTGGTTTCGTGCGTTAAACCCGAACGCAATGGTGCCGGTACTGATCGACGGGGATTTTACACTCTGGGAATCCAACTCCATTTGCCGTTACCTGGTGCGCAAAGCCGGGCGTGACGACCTGTTACCTGGCGAGCCGCAAGCCTGCGCCAATGTCGAGCACTGGATGGACTGGCAGGCGACCGAATTTAATAACGCCTGGCGCTATGTTTTCCCGGCACTGGGACGCAAAAACCCGGCCTATAACGATCAACAGGCCATTGCCGCTGGCATTAAGGAGTGGAACCACTGCATCGGCATTCTCGAACAGCAGTTGCAACGTACCGGCGCTTTTGCGGCGGGTAACACCTTTACGCTGGCGGATGTGGTGCTGGGTCTGTCGGTCAACCGATGGAAGATGACGCCATTTGATCACCCGGATGTACCGGCCATCGACGCATGGTTTGAACGTTTAAACCAGCGCCCGGCGTTTTTGCGTCATGGGAATAATGGGATGGTGTAAATCCAGATAAAATCGTTGGCCAGTGGGGTGTGACAGGCGAGGGAATATGAAAATCAGATATGCAGAGCCGGATGAAGCAGAACAGTGCTGGTATGTCCGCAACCAGTCAATTCGTTACGGATGCGCAAACAGCTACGCCCCGGACGTGATTAAGGCATGGACGCCAGATACCCTGCCGGAACATTTTTTACGCATTATGGCGGACAACCCTTTTTTTGTAGCGAGCACATCGGATGGGGTGATTGTTGCCACCGGTTTTCTCGATCTTTCGTCAGAGAGCGTTGAGGCAATTTTCACCTTGCCGGAATATACCGGTAACGGCCTCGCAGGATTGATTATTGATGCGATTAAAAATGAAGCTCGCCAGCGCGGTATTAAACAGCTTGTTTTATCCTCGACACCCAATGCCAGAACATTTTACGAAAAGCATGGCTTTACCTTTGTGCGGGAAAACACGCATTACTCTGGCCTTGCCAAAGCAAAACTTCGTTGCATCGATATGACGTATCCGCTTCAGGCTGTTTAAAGAAAGTTGCCATAAAGGTCGATAACGGATGAATGCTTTTTACAAGGAAACCGTTCCATGCGCGGCGACAATCGGGATTTTTTGGAAATTGAAACCTCACTGGAGGCATTTTTAGCCGACGATGAGGTGCTCAATAAAATGGAAATGATCAATGGCACGATCAATGACTGGGAAAAGTGGCTGCAAATTGAGTTGCAATACTATTTTCAGTCTCACCCACTATTTCGCTGTGAACGGGAAAAACAGTTTTCGCTGCTGCTGCCTGGTAGCGAGAAAAAGCAGGTGATGTCCGTTGATCTGGTATTAAAACGTGAGAGCAAAAAAGCCGAACAGGATATTTACGTCGAATTAAAGTGCGTGAAAAAGCTGAGCACCCTGCGGCGCGTGTTGAATAAGGATTACACCAAATTGCAATTGCTGGCGCAGTACCAGCCAATGCGCTCTTTCTGGTGCATCGCGTTTTACTGGAATTACGATGAGAGCAATATCGATATGGCCCCCTTCCTCGCCGGGTATAAATACGCGGTGCACAGTGCGATTGACCTCTGCGGCTGCGGTGATCCGTTGTGCGAGGAAGCGAAGATGGGGTATGTAATTATTGGTGGCAAGCGCTAAGGCTTGCCGGAAATCAGCGTACGCGGCGGGCGCGAATCGTGTTGACAATCAATGCCAGCAGCCAGGCAATCACCACCACCAGCACGATCAACATGATGGTGCTGGCGGGATCGTTACCCCACTCGTAATTGCCGGTGAGGATTTTCTTCCGCCACAGCAGTTCGAAAAGGTTATCTGACGACCATAGATAGAAATCGTTAACCGGTTTCACTTTCGCCACGATCACGAAAGCGATAATTACATACAGGATCCCCGCCAGGATCTTAAAGATTGCAGTTCGCATAATCCGCTGTTCCTTTTACGGTCACTTTGCCATAAGCCTGTAAACCATTGCCGCCGGGTACAGCGACTTTTTCACTGCGCAGTAACGCGCTTCTGACGACATTAAAATCCGGTACGCGGTAAAAAGTGATGCAGCCCCAGGACTCGCCGGAACCGTCAGGCCGTAACGGATGGAGGCGGAACTGACCGCGTTTGACGCCATTAACGAACACGCTGTCGCTCATCGTCTGCGTGCTGAATAAGCCAAACCACTGCGAATGGTCTGTGTTATTCACCCAGTCTTTCAACTCACGCAGTACACTGTTGGCAAAACTACCGCTGGGCATATCCACAATCCAGTACTCACCAACAGGGATTGAGCCGTAGTTTGAAATCCAGGCGCAGTTGGGATTATTGATATATTGCTCACGGCCCGACAACACAGAAAAACTCCCGACGCCATATACCGTAAGCGTCGCTTTGCCGCTTTTGCGCGCAGCATCGTCATAGACCATCTGCATTTGGATCACGATGTCAGACTCCCTGTAAAAACCCGGTTATTTATCATGCTGTTTTTATTGAGCCTATAAGATAATTCGAAAAAAGCACTATCGCAGAGGTAAGGCAGTTTATTGGCTACCGCACGCAGGTTTACTCTTCCGTGGCGATACGTTGCAGCGCGGCCTGAAACGAGGCGGTGAACATTTCACCATGCGTCAGCCCGGGAAACAGCAAGAAAGTTGCCGCAGTGCCGTTATCGCGCAGCGTGGAAGCCGTTTCACGTATGGCGCTAAGCACATCCAGGTGATTGCCCTTCTCCCTGACCCGCTGTTCGCCATCACCTTCCATCAACCAGAGTTGTTTATGGCTGACGCGTTGTTTTTCCGTATGCGTTATCTGATTCAGCAGCGCAACATTGTTATGGTCAATTGAGGGAACGGCGGTATAGTAGGCTGTGAATATTCTCGAAGATAAATACGCATCCAGCACAAATAATCCGCCATAGGAGTGCCCCCATAATGCACGTTTATGGGGATTTATAGCGGTATGCTGCTCGACCTGGGGCGCAATGGTCTGCTCAATAAGCTGCCGAAACGCCTGGCTTCCGCCCCCCTTCCTGCCGCGAAGCACTTGTTCATTTCCCTCCGCAGGAGGTGTGTAATCCCAGGTTCTGGACTCAAGGTCAAAGGGCAGAGGCGTTTGATAACCAATAGCCACGATCACGGGCGGATTGTGTTGCGATAATGTCTGCAAAAATGCGTCAGACAACCGGTCCATCACCGCATTGCCATCCAGTAGATACACCGCCGGGTAACCCGATGCTGGCGGTGCTTTATTGGGAATTCCGGTCCACACCTTGTAATGGCGTTTGCCATCGGTGGAATCAAAAGTCCTGACGGAGAAGTGATAAAAAGCGGACCCTTTATCGGCAATATTTGGCCCCAGCGGAGACATATCAGGCCTGGCGTAACTGCTTACCGTGCAGAAGAGCAAGGTAAAAAACGCCGCCAGACGTACCACGATGCGCAGATGTTCCCTGTTGCATAACCCTGGATTCATTTCCGCCCTCTCCTTGTGTTCATGACCCTACGATGAAAACGTTGCCAGCCGTGAACGTGGCAACACGTCACGCACATTAATGAGAATGATTGCTAATTGCAATATTTTAAGAGAGAAACGAGGCGGAGAGTCAGAAGAGTATCAGGGAAGGTAAATAGCAGTGTGCTTCACTTGCGGAAGTATCCTGTTAATCTGGCGGAGCGACCGTATCCTGATGCTTATGCCGCCAGTGGCCGGGTGACTTCAGAAAAAAGTCTGCCGTTCCAGGCGAATAGCGTGCCAGGGTGGAGCATTAAGGCTGGCGCGGTTATCGTTTTCATTGGTATTGACATAAGTAGCTGGAGAAACGCTTCATCGGATGCCAAAACAAAAGCAAACGCCGTTCACCTCTTAGCTGAGATAGCATTGTTAATTATGATGAATCCCAGAGAATCAACTTCCACCTCACAGTTTCGATAACGACAAAATATCATTGCAATGGCAGCAAGCTTATTTCTAATAAGTGAAATTGAATTTCTATTCATTGAAAAGGGAAAATTCACCTCGGTTACAAATATTGGGAATTAACAGTCACAGATAATAAAAGTCTTGCTTAGTATCGCTTATGTTCGTCCCGAGAAAAACTATATCAGAGGCTTTCTTGCATGCTGCATCTGTTGTCTCAGTGACTGGGAGAATAGCTATTTCAGTCCCTGACATGCAACGCTCATCAATGCGTCACAGACTGACCAACATCGTATCGTCATCGTTGGCTGGTGCAGTAAAACAGGTATGAAATTGCCAGTAACAAGCATCACCATAATTTTGAACAGAGCTAATATAGCCAGATTTTGGGTTCCTTGAATGATGTTTGGTGTGAAGACAAGTGAAGTCGTCATTCCCGCAATTTCTGGTATCCATCTGAATAAGAAGGTTTTTCAAAATCCTACATACTTTTTAAGAAAATTGTATAATGCTATCTTCAATGGAATTGAAGATAGCAAAGGAATGGATTAAAAATGCATGGAATTGATCGACCGTTAACGATTTTCATCACTAAGAAACCCTTTAATGATCATAGCGCTGATGATATGCAATGTGGAGACATGGACGAAAAAACTCTCAAGTCAAAGTTTCATCTCCATCAGGTTTCATCATTAGTCGATTGGTCTACTTTTCACTCCCCTTATGATCATCCAGCTCTACGCAATCTCCCTGCCTATTCTAAAGAAAAAGTTATAGCTATACTTTTCGACGAACTAAGAAATCAATCACGAGCTTTCTCTTTTATCGGCACACACCAGGGTTTAATAACTAAATTAATAAATCACATGCAATATAAAAATGGTGCCGATTACAGGGACTTGCAATTGGATCAGGCTTACAATCGAATGATACTTAACGATAAATCTGATGGCAATATTTTAACTGCCATACAATATGTTCTGAGCACTCACGATTTTAATGCCAGGCAATTAAGCAAGGAATCCTTTATTGATGTATTTTCCTTAGTTCATTTGCCAAAATTTGTAGGTTGGCAAAATTGCATAAACGGTCCAGGAATATCAGTACATGATATCAACAGCACTGAAATCATTATTGAATCCATTGTATTCCAAGAAAATCGATATACTGCAACGATTCATTTCAAAGCACAGGATCATTTTGGTCTGGATCAAGAAGATATTAGCAAATTTAAATTTAATACGATAAGTTTCTTTCGTATTTGGTTTGTCCTACAACGCTATTGCAAGTTTTCTTACAAACCTTTCTTCACTAATTTTAATGCAAGGATAACAATAAGTGGCGAAAACAATGCTTAAAAAAACATTAATCACAGGCATATTTATACTAGCAACCTGTATCCTCTGGTTGTTCTTTCTGCCCACAAAGGTTGTCAGGGTCGACAACCATTTAGTTTATCTGGATCATGCCCCCATCACCAATGAGGGTAAAATTAATTGGTGGAAGAAAAATAGAGTTCACCTTCAAGAGAAATACCATCTTATTGAAAACCCTGAGAGTTTCACGGTAGTGATCATGCGGTTTGGTGGATATAAAAGCCTGCCAACAGGCAGTAACGATGGTAGCATTGATGACTACCACTGTTTTGATGACATTAAAAATAAAGAAAACTGTGTTTACAATGATGGAATTATGAACATTAGTGGTAACTTAAATAAAAAAATATATTATGGCATTGGTAATAAAATTTATTCAGAGACACCTGGAGGCAAGTTAATATTACTTAAAGAGTAAATCACATAACGGCCACACGCAACATGTTTCATCCAGGATAAAAATAGAAAAAAACTACTATTGATGAGGATTCGCGAATGACAAATGCAAGAGAAAACCATCATGCTGTGTAATAAAGCAATACTCTTAAGCACTATACTTTTGTTCTCAGCGACGGCAATGGCAGAAAAAATCGTCTGCCCGACAACACTACAGATTAAAAATAAACCTCACCGATTGAGCGATGTCAGCCTTTTTAGCGGGCCTCCTGAAGAACGTGGTGAATTAATCCCGGATACCGAAGACGATACGGTGTGGACGATAAGAGGTTACCCCTTCTACGACAGTACGGGCGAAGTGCCTTTTTATCTTGTTTGCAAGTATAAAGGCACGAAAGAGACCGTCACGTTGAAAGTACCGGACAGCGCCAAAAAATGTTCCGCCTGGCTGGAAGGCGGCATAAATCATCTGTTTGCGGCGTGCGAATAGAGGATAAAAAGAAGATTCCTTATATTTAACCAGGAATATACAGGCCACCTTCAGGTGGCCTTTTTTTAGCCAAAAAATATACCAGCAGAACAAAAAAAATACGTTTGCTTACACGCTCACTCTTTTCCGAAAAAAAACCTCTATTGGTGAAGTGCTGATGCTGTTACAACCGACTTCGTTTTCTTTGCAAGCTCTTCTGAGAATAAAGTGACCTCATTGTGCTTTCTGTGAATTTCTGTTGTACGGGGATGTTATTCACGTCACTCAGAAGAAATCCAGACAGACAATAAAAGAGAAACATTATTCACCAAAAAATGAAAATCAATGAGGAACAGCCATGTCTGAATATGATGATACCTGCACCGTCCATGATACGTGGAGCGGTCCAATTTGTTCTTTTGATGGTAATAACAAACCCGGAGGAACAACGTCCAATGGTGACGGGAGTCGCGATGCCGTCGGGGGCGTAACCGATAAAACTAAAATCGTTGTTGTTAGCACCAAAGAGTACAGTGGCACTTATATGTCGATGTGCACAACGAACCTGAGTGTTCATGAGGGTTTTAAAAACGCCATGTATCAGGATAGCGAAGGAAATATTACCGTTGGCATCGGACATTTAATTGTTAATCTTACCGCAGCGCTGGCATTACCCTTCACCCGCACACATACCACTCACGGGCACGGTGATGATGAAGACACGGAAGTATCGGCGAGTGATAAAGATATAACTACAGCATTTAATGCTATTAAAGCAAACCCTAAAGCCTGGACGTTGGCTCATTTAACAAATAAAGCAGTTATTGAAACCTGTATCAAAGATGTTCAAACCACAGAGGCGGGTTTGCGCGGACTCTATTCAGACTATGATAGTTTTCCTGATGGCGTAAAAACTGCCCTTGTGGATATGGGATTTAATCTGGGGATCGGCAAGCTTAAAAGTGCCTTCCCCGCTTTCAATGCCGCTGTTAATAAAAAGGACTGGGCGACAGCAGCAAAAGAATCGCACAGAACAAAAATTTCTGAGTCCCGTAATACGGACACAGCCAATCAGTTACTCTCTGCGGTAAAAAAATAAACACAAAGGCGCACGATGCTGCGCCTTTTTTCTCCCCACACCTTAATAGCATGAGCATTCTGCCAGGCCCGGCTATGAAACGTTACGCCTTATCCCCTCTCCATCGCGTGGGTGAACTGCTGTTCGAGCATAGAACGTCCCCACTGCTCACCCTGCCATTCCCTGGTCAGCCTGAAGCCGAAAGATTCATAAAGACGTCGTGCAGCGTGAAGACCACTAAAGGTCCAGAGTTGGACTGCTGAGAATTGTTGCTCATCGCAAAACTGCATCGCGCGGGCAAGCAACTGGCGACCGATGCCAGTACCACGACATATATCATCGAGAATAAACCAGCGCAGATGTGCTTCATTATTTCCCAAGTCTTCCCCATCAATAGCCACCGATCCAATCACCCGCCCATCCAGAACCACGAGCCAAATGTTGTTGCGCTCGCTTTCCAGTCGGCCAGCAAATTCGGCCAGGCCCGAAGCCACTTTGCTCTCAAAAAAATACCCAAAACCATAATGGTTCGAGTAGTAGTTCGCATGCATTTCGCTGATACGGCCAATCATCCCCGGCAGATAACCGGTGATAATGTCAGGCTTGTCGCCAGGAGGAAGTGGCGTGCCTTTCCGGCAGGCTTCCAGTGCAGAAGCATAGGCTGAGAGGCCGCTAGCTACCATACTTTGCCGGGCGGGATCCAGGTACTCCATCGCTTGCTGCACACGCGTCTCACCGTAGCTGTTTATGCGAGATACACTCTCCTTTCCCTGTGCGGTCAGCACCAGCTTCTTGTACCGTGCATCCTCCGCCAGCGGTACCTCCTGTAATTCGCCCGCACGAATGAGTTTCGCCAGCATTCGACTGACACTGGACTTCTCCAAACCAAGCAGTTGCACCAGTTGTGCAGCAGTGACGGAGCCGCGCATTCCTACTTCCAGCAGAGTATGCACTGCCGAGGGAGAGTAATCGGTAGCGGCAAGCGTGCTGTTCATAAATCCCAGTTCACGAACCATCTGACGCGATGCCACACGGATGTCGTTGATAAGCTCAGGTGCTGCCATGGTATGACCCGTTCAGAATAGGTAGTTGCACAATACAACCATCTATTATTCAGCCTGTCAATTGTAAAACGATGTAAGAGGAGAAATAGATTTTTTATAAACGCAACGACACATCTCATTTTCACGTTTACCAGGCAGCCAGCTTAAACGTTATAAAACCGACACTATCAGCACTATTCCCATACAGTCTGGTTCATTACACCACAGCGGAAATTCCTGATATGCAAGATGCCACTCTCGAATTTATGCCACACGCGACATAATGCACTGGTTATATAAATCATTCCCTCTACTCATTTATACTATTTTTTCTTCGCTCAATTAAATATTTTCGTTGATTTTCAGTTTTACTTGCCAGCTGAAGATCCTCCATCCAGGAACCCAGCTTTTCTTTATTTTTATGCATGAGAAAAAAATTAACATATGAGACATTAATTTCATCTCCGCACCGCTCGCAAAAGACTTTTCTTTTTATTAAAAAAGGGATTGTCTTAATATCAAAAAAAAGTCACCCACTCTGTCTCAGAATAGAGCCCCCATGATTTTTCACAACCACAATTATAACAATAATTGTTAATAAAATACGGAGTTCTGCAACTTTCCTTTAACCACCCGAAGATAATAAACACACATCACCCCAATAATTTGTTATTTTGAGATTTTCCTGACCTGCTTTGCGAAAGCATATTAACAGAATGAAATATCACAGCATATATGCATGTCGATGTAATATAAAAATACCACTCTCTTCGGTTATATAGGATTTTAATATCACCCTAAATTAAACTCCAGGCACAAAAAAGCCGCACTTAAATACGTGCGGCGTTGGTAGAATTTTTTGATATTTTACTGGATCTTATCCGCCTGAATCGTGGCGTATCCGGTGTTATCAACGCAGTTATCATCAGTGACAAACGCCATAAACGTTGCCGGCGTAGGTACATTCACCGTAATTGGTGTATTACCCAGCGTTGTTCCCCAGCGAGCGTTGCCAAGCCCTCCCTGCAAATAAATAGTGCTGATGTTGCAGCCATTCGCTAACGAACCGTTCATACAACTCATGTTATTAGAGGGCAATGACATTTTATATGTGCCAGGTGCCAGCTGGAATTGCAATGCTGTACCGACCTGAACTTGCACATTACTTAGCGGTGGATAAATACAATGCGCCTTAGCGCCGATTACGAAAGATTCGGCCTGACTTCCAAACGACAGGAAACCAAGCAGGAAGAGTGCATGTAATTTGGTTTTCATGGTTAACATTCCTTTCATAGAGAACGAGATAACGTTATGGCAGCGCTGCCGAAACAGAGATTACCTTTCTCGACTCAACCTCATCCAGGCGATGCTGTCTTGATATATACCAAACAACAAACCTGACACGGTATGCAGCCAACTGCTATTTGCAGACACACACCGAAGCACACCGCACCGCTTTAATCGCTATAAATTTTGCCCGGAGACCTGTACAATCCCTGCCCTAAGCATCCTATAACTGATTATTTTTTGAACTATGAGCAATGTGAACCTGCAGCCGAAAATCGGCTTTGTCTCTCTTGGTTGTCCGAAAAACCTGGTGGATTCTGAACGTATCCTTACCGAACTGCGTACCGAAGGCTACGACGTTGTACCTACCTATGACGATGCCGATATGGTGATCGTCAACACCTGCGGTTTTATCGACAGCGCAGTACAAGAGTCGCTGGAAGCCATCGGCGAAGCGTTGAACGAAAACGGCAAAGTGATCGTCACCGGCTGCCTGGGCGCAAAAGAAGATCAGATCCGCGAAGTGCACCCGAAAGTGCTGGAAATCACCGGACCGCACAGCTACGAGCAGGTGCTTTCCCATGTTCACCATTATGTACCGAAACCGAAACACAACCCGTTCTTAAGCCTGGTGCCGGAACAGGGCGTGAAATTGACGCCGCGTCACTACGCTTATCTTAAAATTTCCGAAGGCTGCAACCATCGCTGCACCTTTTGCATCATCCCCTCGATGCGCGGCGATCTGGTCAGCCGCCCGATTGGCGATGTACTGGCGGAAGCCAAACGTCTGGTGGATGCCGGAGTGAAAGAGCTGTTAGTGATCTCTCAGGACACCTCCGCCTACGGCGTTGACGTTAAACACCGTATGGGCTTCCACAACGGCGAGCCAGTAAAAACCAGCATGGTCGGCCTGTGTGAGCAACTGGCGAAACTCGGCGTCTGGACGCGTCTGCACTACGTCTACCCCTATCCGCACGTGGATGATGTTATTCCGCTGATGGCCGAAGGTAAAATCCTGCCGTACCTGGATATTCCGCTTCAGCACGCCAGCCCGCGCATTCTGAAACTGATGAAGCGCCCGGGCTCTGTCGATCGGCAGTTGGCGCGCATCAAGCAGTGGCGTGAAATCTGCCCGGAGCTGACCTTGCGTTCTACGTTTATCGTCGGCTTCCCGGGTGAAACCGAAGAAGATTTCCAGATGCTGCTCGATTTCCTGAAAGAAGCACGTCTGGATCGCGTCGGCTGCTTCAAATACAGCCCGGTCGAAGGCGCTACCGCCAATGAACTGGCGGATCAGGTGCCAGAAGAGATTAAAGAAGAGCGCTGGAACCGCTTTATGCAACTGCAACAGCAGATCTCTGCTGAACGTTTGCAGGAAAAAATCGGTCGCGAAATCCTGGTGATTATTGATGAAGTGGATGACGAAGGTGCGATTGGTCGCAGCATGGCAGATGCACCGGAAATTGACGGTGCCGTCTACCTGAACGGCGAAACCGCTGTGAAGCCGGGCGATGTTGTCCGTGTGAAAGTGGAAAACGCCGACGAATATGATCTATGGGGCACCCGGGTTTAAATCGTTTTAACCCTCACCCCACCCCTCTCCCTGAAAGGGAGAGGGAGAAAAGCACTATCTCCTGCTGCCGCTGTACGGAGCGGGAATCAACAAAACCGCACCGCGCGTTTGTCTCTCCTCCGCTCTCTCCCTGAAAGGGAGAGGGAGAAAAGCACTTTCTCCCGTTGCCGCCGTGCGGAGCGGGAATCAACAAAACCGCACCACGCGTTTGTCTCTCCTCCGCTCTGTCCCTGAAAGAGAGAGGGAGAAAAGCACTATCCCCTGCTGCCGCTGTACGGAGCGGGAATCAACAAAACCGCACCGCGCGTTTGTCTCTCCTCCATTCTGTCCCTGAGGGAGAGGGAGAAAAGCACTATCTCCCGTTGTCACTGAGCGAAGCGGGAATCAACAAAACCGCACCGAACGGTTCCCTCGCCCCTTCGGGGAGAGGGTTAGGGTGAGGGGAAACCAGCACTATCCCTTAATCTTCGGATCCAGTGCGTCGCGCAAACCATCTCCCAGCAGGTTAAACGCCAGCACGGTCAAAAAAATCGCCAGTGACGGAAACAGCGCAACATGCGGCGCTATCACCATATCGGCCCGCGCTTCATTCAGCATTGCGCCCCACTCCGGCGTCGGCGGCTGTGCCCCCATCCCCAGAAACGAAAGGCTGGCGGCAGAGATAATCGAGGTGCCGATACGCATGGTGAAATAGACCACAATCGACGACACCGTGCCTGGCAGAATATGGTGGAACAGGATCACCGCATCGCTGGCACCAATGCTGCGGGCGGATTCAATAAAGGTTTGCTGTTTCAGCACCAGCGTATTGCCGCGCACCAGACGGGCAAACGCCGGAACCGAGAATACCGCCACGGCGATAATCACATTCGCCATTCCGCTGCCCATCACCGCCACCACCGCAATCGCCAGCAGAATACCGGGGAAAGCGAACAGCACATCGCAGATGCGCATGATGATTCGGTCCCACCAGCCTTCGTAGTAGCCCGCCAGCAGCCCCAGCACCGTGCCAATCAGTGCGCCAATCAACACGGCAAACACCCCGGTGGCCAGCGAAATCTGCGCCCCCACCAGTACGCGGCTAAAAATATCACGCCCGAGAGAATCAACACCAAACAGGTGCACCAGTGACGGGCCGTCATTCAGGCGGTCATAATCAAAGTAGTTTTCCGCATCGAACGGAACAATCCACGGGGCGATAATCGCCAGCAGGATCAACAACAGCACAAACAGTCCGGCGGTCATCGCCAGCGGCTGGCGGCGAAAACGTCGCCAGAACTCATCCCATGGGGTGCGCACATGGCCCGGTTTGACCACGGGCATGGCGTTTAAAATCGCCTGTCGACGCCAGTTTAACAGTCGCATCCTTACTTATACCTGATCGCAGGGTTAATGGCGGCGTAGAGCACATCCACCACTAAGTTGATAAGAATAAACTCCAGCGAGAAGAGCAAAACTTCCGCCTGGATTACCGGGTAGTCGCGCATCTCAACGGAGTCCACTAGCAATCGCCCTAATCCCGGCCAGTTAAAGACTTTTTCCACCACAATCGATCCGCCAAGCAGAAAACCGAATTGCAGCCCCATCATCGTCACCACCGGGATCATCGCGTTGCGCAGGCCATGTTTGAGGATAACCCAGCGCTCGCTCACGCCTTTCGCGCGGGCCGTACGCATATAGTCTTCGTTCAGCACCTCAACGAATGACGCGCGAGTAAAGCGCGCCATCACTGCTGCGACCGCCGCGCCCAGCGTCAGAGAGGGTAAAATATAGTGCCGCCAGCTATCCGCCCCCACGGTCGGCAACCAGCCCAGCTCAACGGAGAAAAGCTGCATCAGCGCCATCCCCAGCGCAAAAGCCGGGAAGGAGATGCCGGTCACCGCCAACGCCATACCCAGGCGATCCGGCCAGTGGTTACGCCACACTGCGGCAGCAATCCCCGCCCCAAGACCAAACAGCATCGCCCAACCCATGCTGGTAAGGGTTAGCAGCAGCGTGGGCATAAAGCGACTGGCGATCTCTTCCGACACCGGGCGACGGGAAGCCATTGAGATCCCGAAGTCCCCCTGCACCACATTGGTAATGTAGTGCCAGAACTGCACCCACAACGGTTGATCAAGCCCCAGTTGGCTGCGCACCATGGCGATCACCTGCGCGTCCGCCTCCGGCCCGGCAATCAGTCGCGCCGGATCGCCCGGTAATAAATGCACAAATAAAAACACCAGCACAGCCACGATCAATAATGTCGGAACCAGGCCAAGCAGGCGTTTGATGATATAATTCAGCATCGCTCGTTCCATGCCCCCCGCGGTCCTGCAAGGGGGAATGCGTTAGGGTTGCAAATCAGCATCGTCAAAACTGAACCCGGTATCCGGCATGATGTAGAACCCGGTCAGCTTCTTGTTATGCGCCGAAACCAGTTTTTCCACAACCAGCGGCACCCACGGAGAATCCTGCCAGATAATGTCCTGCGCCTGTTTATACAGACGTGCTTTTGTCTCCGTGCTGGTTGTCTTCAGCGCATCGGTAAAATCTTTATCCACCTGCGGGTTACGATAAAAAGCGGTATTAAACTGAGTTGGCGGCCAGTTCCAGGAGGCAAACAGCGGCGATAATGCCCAGTCTGCTTCTCCGGTTGAGGCAGACCAGCCAGTGTAAAACATTCGCACCCCGCTCTCTTTCTGCCCTTTACCTTCCACTTCCGCCGCACGCTGCCCGGCATCCATCGCTGTCACCTGCACTTTAATGCCCACCTGCGCCAGCTGCTGCTGGGTAAATTGCAGCACCTTCTGCGCGGTGCTGTGATTATGCGAAGACCACAAGGTGGTGCTGAACCCTTGCGGATAACCCGCCTCTTTCAGCAATTCCCGCGCTTTAGCCGGATCGTAGGGCCACGCCGGGTAATCCTGCGAGTAGGCAATAGTTGGCGGTACAACGCCCGTCGCTGGCGTGGCGTACCCGGCAAAGGCCACTTTTACCAGCGCCTGACGGTTAATGGCATAGTTAATCGCCTGGCGTACTTTCGGGTTATCAAACGGTTTTTGCGTCACATTCATACTGATGTAACGCTGCATAATCGACGGGCTGGCGACCAGCTCGAGCGTGCTGTTGCGTTTGAGGACTTCCGCCTGCTCGTAAGGGATAGGGAAAGCAAACTGTGCTTCCCCGGTTTGCAGCATTGCCGCACGCGTGTTGTTATCCACCACCGGTCGCCAGGTGATAGAATCCAGCTTCGGCAGGCCTTTTTGCCAGTAGCCCGCAAACTTCTTCACCTTCACATAATCGGTCTGGTTCCAGGCCTCAAACGCGTACGGCCCGGTGCCCACCGGGTGGAAACCAATATCGTCGCCGTATTTTTTCAGTGCTGCCGGAGAGATCATCGCCGTCGCCGGGTGCGCCAGAATATTAATAAATGCCGAGAACGGCTGTTTGAGGGTGATTTTCACCGTCGAGGGATCAACCACCTCGGTTTTGTCGATGTTCTTATACAGGTTGTAACGCTTCAGGCTGTTCGCCGGATTGCTGGCACGATCGAGGTTCGCTTTCACCGCGGCGGCATCGAAATCCGTACCATCCTGGAACTTCACCCCCTGGCGCAACGTAATGGTGTACACCAGCCCATCGTCGGAGACGGTGTAGCTTTTCGCCAGGACATTCTCCAGTTTCATCTCTTTATCAAGGCCAAACAGTCCCTGATAAAAGGATTTCGCCACGGCCTGTGACAGGGTGTCATTCGCGTCATAAGGATCGAGCGTGGTGAAATTGGATCCCACGGCGACAACCACGTCTTTCGCGGCAAGGACTGGGGCAGCGATCAGCATAGATATCACACCAAGCGCGACCAGCCCGTTACGTGAAACGCATTGTGTCATGTTGTTCTCCAGAAAAACCCTGCCAGTGCTCAGTTAAAAACGGGACTGCGTGTTGCCGGGCGTGGAGCGGGCAACAAAGTGCCCCGGCCCTACGTTCTGCAGCTGTACACGCTGCATCGACTCGCCGCGTTTGCGGATATTGCTGGGCATGTCATCAGACAACAACACGCGCTGCGCATGACGATGCGCCGGGTCGGCGACGGGAACCGCCGACATCAATTTACGCGTATAAGGATGCTGCGGGTTCTCAAACACCGCACGACGCGGGCCAATCTCCACGATTTGCCCGAGATACATCACCGCAACCCGGTGGCTAATGCGCTCCACCACCGCCATATCATGAGAAATAAACAAAAATGCTATTCCCAACTCGCGCTGCAGATCGAGTAACAGATTAATGATTTGCGCGCGGATAGAGACGTCCAGTGCCGAGACGGCTTCATCCGCCACCACCACACGCGGGTTAAGCGCCAGCGCCCGCGCAATACAAATACGCTGGCGTTGACCACCGGAAAATTCGTGCGGATAACGCCACGCATGCTCCGGTTTCAACCCAACACGTTCCAATAGCCATGTGACCCGTTTTCGCCCCTCTTCTTCGCCGAGAAGGTTATGTACCCTCAGCGGTTCAATAATCGAATCACCTACCGTCTGGCGCGGGTCGAGCGACGCGTACGGATCCTGGAAAATAAACTGAATATCCCGGCGTAAACGCTGCAGTTTACCGGCAGGCAAGGTATCAATGCGCTCACCGTTAAAGGTAATCGAGCCGCCCTGATTCTCCACCAGCCGCAGCAGCGCCCGCCCAGTCGTCGATTTGCCGCTACCGGACTCTCCCACCAGCGACAGCGTTTCGCCGGGCCATAAATCAAAACTGATCCCCTCCACCGCATGCACTTCTTTGTTCACGCGGTTGAGAATGCCGCTGCGCAACGGGAAGCGCGCCACCAGATCCCGCACCTGCAAAATGGGCTCGCCCGGCACCACGGTATCCTGCTCGATCTCCGCTTCCTGATGCAGCGGGTCTTTGGCTGAAATCAGCGGGAAGCGCCGCGGCAGATCGCGACCATTCATCGCGCCCAGTTTAGGCACGGCAGTCAACAACGCTTTGGTATAAGGATGCTGTGGATTACGGAAAATCTGTTCCACGCTACCGGTTTCCACCGCTTCACCCTGGTTCATCACCAGCACACGGTCGGCGATATCCGCCACCACGCCCATATCATGGGTGATAAAAATCACCCCCATCGACATCTCTTTTTGCAACACAGAGATCAGTTGCAGGATCTGCGCCTGGATGGTGACATCCAGCGCAGTGGTCGGTTCATCAGCAATCAACACCGCCGGGCGGCACGACAGCGCCATTGCGATCATCACACGCTGGCGCATCCCGCCGGAAAGCTGGTGCGGGAAACGGGAAAGAATAGACTGTGATTCGGGAATACGCACCAGGTCGAGCATCCGCCGCGCTTCAATTAATGCCTCTTCGCGCCCCAGTTTCTGGTGCAGGCGAATCGACTCGGCAATCTGCTCACCCACCGGAAACACCGGGTTGAGCGAGGTCATCGGCTCCTGGAAAATCATCGCAATATCCGCCCCGCGCACGCTGCGCATTTGCGATGCTGAGAGCGTGGTCAGATTCACTTTCTGCCGGTTGCGGCGTGTCAGGTACATGTGATCGCAACTGACTTCGCCACCCGCCTGTTCAATCAAGCGCAACAGCGATAAGGCAGTCACGGATTTGCCGGAACCGGACTCACCGACAATCGCCAGCGTTTCGCCCCGTTTCAGCGAGAAAGAGAGATGACGTACCGCCGGGGTGATTTGTTTATCATCGCGAAACCCGATCTGCAAATTGCTGACATCAAGCACAACCTCTGCTTCAGCCTCAAACCCTTGCGACACCCCAGACTCCTTATTCACGATAAATGCCTACGCTTGGCGTATCACCCGCATAGCCCCAGGCGCGATACATCCCCTCACTGTTAAACGGCAAAGCGACGTTACCTTCCCGATCGATGGCGATTAGCCCGCCACTCCCGCCCAGCGCCGGTAATTTTTCCATCACCACCGCTTCACAGGCTTCGTGCAGACTAAGGCCTCCGTAATCCATCAATGCGGCGATATCGTAAGCCGCCAACGTACGGATAAATACCTCGCCCGTGCCAGTACAGGAGACCGCCACGCTGGCGTTGTTGGCATAACACCCGGCGCCGGGGAGCGGGCTGTCTCCCACGCGCCCAGGCAGTTTGTTGGTCATACCGCCCGTGGAAGTCGCCGCCGCCAGATTGCCATGCTTGTCCAGCGCCACTGCGCCGACAGTCCCCATTTTACTGCTTTCATCGAGCGGCGCAGAGCCATGATCAAGCGTCGTTAGCCCCGCATCACGTGCCTGCAGTAACTGCTCAAAACGTTCCGGTGTGGAAAACAGACTCGGCGATACCGCGGCCATACCGTGGGAGAAGGCAAACTGCTCAGCGCCTTCACCAATCATCAGTACATGCGGGCTTTGCTCCATCACCAGACGCGCTGCAAGGATAGGGTTACGCAGACGACTGACGCCCGCCACCGCGCCCGCCAGCAAGGTATTGCCGTCCATAATGCACGCGTCCAGTTCATGGGTTTCATCACGAGTGAAGACTGCGCCAATCCCGGCGTTAAACAGCGGGCACTCTTCCAGTAGTCGTACCGCTTCGGTCACCACATCCAGTGCGCTTTCACCGGCCTCCAGCATGCGTTGCCCGACCTCCACGATCGACGAAAGCACGTGCGCATAGCGCTGCTCTTTCTCCGGGCTCATCCTGGCGCGGGCGATCGCCCCGGCCCCGCCGTGTATTGCAATGACTGCTTTTGCCATAGTTTTCGCCCGGTTTTACTTTGTCTGCGAAGATTTCTGAATATAGAAAGTCGTTACAACGATGTAAAGAGACGTGATTACAATGGGGTAGGCGTAAGGCATTCAGACACGGGTCCTTTTCTGCCATAATAAGCGCTTCAACGCGTTGACTGGATAATAAATATGGAATCCTCACATGGCCTGATGTCGCTTGATACGGCCCTCTCTCAGATGTTGTCACGCATTACGCCGCTAAACGACCGCGAAACCCTACCGCTGACGGCCTGTTTTGGTCGCGTGGTGGCGCAGGATATTATTTCTCCCCTGAATGTACCAGGTTTTGATAACTCAGCGATGGATGGTTACGCTGTGCGTCTCGCCGACCTGCGCAGCGGAACACCTTTACCGGTCGCCGGTAAAGCGTTTGCCGGGCAGCCCTTCGACGGCGAGTGGCCGACAGGGACCTGCGTGCGCATTATGACCGGTGCGCCAATCCCCGCCGGGTGCGATGCGGTGGTGATGCAGGAACAGACGGAACAGAGCGATGCGGGGATCCGCTTTACCGCCAATGTGCGTGAAAATCAGAATATCCGCCGCGCCGGTGAAGATATCCAACAAGGTGCGTGCGTCTTTCCTGCGGGCACCAAACTGACCGCGGCCGAACTGCCGGTACTGGCGTCGCTGGGCATTGCCGACATCCCGGTCGTGCGTAAAGTGCGTGTGGCACTTTTTTCCACCGGGGATGAGCTGCAACGGCCAGGGCAACCGCTGGCAGAAGGGCAAATTTACGATACCAACCGCCTGTCAGTACACCTGATGCTGGCGCAACTGGGCTACGAGGTCATTAACCTCGGGATTATTCCTGACGATCCGCAGAAATTGCGCGAGACCTTTATCGCTGCCGATAGCCAGGCCGATGTGGTGCTCAGCTCTGGCGGCGTGTCCGTGGGCGAAGCGGATTACACCAAAACCATACTGGATGAGCTGGGTGAAATTGCCTTCTGGAAGCTGGCGATCAAACCCGGTAAACCGTTCGCCTTTGGCAAACTCAGCCACAGCTGGTTCTGCGGTCTGCCTGGCAACCCGGTTTCAGCAACCCTTACCTTCTACCAACTCGTGCAGCCCTTGCTGGCAAAACTGAGTGGCGATACTGCGCCTGTGCAGCCGCTGCGTTTTCGCGCCCGGGCGACAGAACGCCTGAAAAAATCGCCGGGGCGTCTCGACTTCCAGCGCGGTGTGGTAAGCCGTGGCGAAGACGGCACGCTGGAAGTACGCAGTACCGGGCATCAGGGTTCGCATATTTTCAGCTCCTTCAGCCAGGGTAACTGCTTTGTGGTGCTGGAGCGCGAACGCGGCAACGTTGAAGCGGGTGAATGGGTGGATGTGGAGATGTTCAATCATCTCTTCGGAGGCTGACAATGGTCGAAGAACTCAGTGATGCGGAGATGATGCGCTATAACCGCCAGATTATTCTGCGCGGCTTTGATTTTGACGGTCAGGAGCGGTTAAAAGCCGCACGCGTACTGGTGACGGGCCTTGGCGGGCTGGGCTGCGCGGCGGCGCAGTACCTGGCCGCTGCCGGGGTGGGTCAGATGACGCTACTGGACTTCGACACCGTGGCGCTCTCCAATCTGCAACGCCAGACGCTGCACAGCGATGCGAGCATTGGCATGGCGAAAGTCGACTCCGCCCGTGACGCGCTGCTGCGTATTAACCCGCATGTGCGCTACGCAACGTTAAATGCATTGCTGGATGAAGCGGACCTGTTTGCTCAAATTGCCGCACATGATCTGGTACTGGATTGCACCGATAATGTCGCCATCCGCAATCAGTTAAACGTGGGGTGCTTCCGGCATAAAACGCCGCTGGTTTCCGGTGCCGCTATCCGCATGGAAGGGCAGATCAGCGTCTTTACCTGGCAAGATAACGCGCCCTGTTACCGCTGCCTGAGCCGTCTGTTTGGCGAAAACGCCCTCACCTGCGTGGAAGCAGGCGTGATGGCACCCCTGGTCGGCGTCATAGGTTCATTACAGGCGATGGAAGCCATCAAAGTGTTGACCCACTATGGCACGCCAGCGGCGGGGAAAATCGTGATGTACGATGCGATGACCTGCCAGTTCCGCGAAATGAAACTGCTGCGCAACCCTACCTGTGAGGTGTGTGGCGACTAACGCCTGAGTGCCGGATGGTGCGAGGCTATCCGGCCTGTAAACCTGGCCAGGACAGCCAGCAGAAGCGCCAAAATGTGACCGTTCCCATACTTTAGACCCCACCCTCCGCAACCCGTCAGAGAATTGACCTTTGTCAAAATAACTTTCATTCGAAAGTAATTTAATCTTCATATGCAATATGGAGACGGTTATGATTTTCAACATTCAGCGCTATTCCACCCATGATGGCCCCGGCATCCGCACGGTCGTGTTCCTGAAAGGATGCTCGTTGCGCTGCCGCTGGTGCCAGAACCCGGAAAGCCGGGCACGCACGCGGGAGTTACTGTTTGATGCGCGGTTGTGCCTTGCAGGCTGCACTCTGTGCCAGCAAGCGGCCCCGCAGGTAATTGAGCAGGCGCTGAATGGCATGCTGATCCACCGGGAAAAGCTCAATGACACACACCTGGATGCCCTGACGCACTGCTGTCCAACCCAGGCGTTGACTGTTTGCGGAGAAGAGCAATCCGTTGATGACATCATGGCAACCGTCCTGCGCGATAAGCCGTTTTATGATCGCAGTGGCGGCGGGTTGACCCTGTCCGGCGGTGAGCCGTTTATGCAACCAGACTTGGCGCAGGCGTTGTTACAGGCCAGCCACCAGCAAGGCATCCATACGGCGGTGGAAACCTGTTTGCATGTGCCCTGGCGCTATATTGAACCTTCGCTGCCGTTTGTTGACCTCTTCCTGGCGGATTTAAAACATGTGGATGAGGCGCTATTCCACCAGTGGACCGACGGCAGTGCCAGGCGCGTACTCAACAATCTTCAACGCCTGGCGCAGGCGGGCAAACAGATCATTATCCGCGTACCGCTGATCCCGGGTTTCAACGCCGATACCGCGTCCATCAGCGCTATCACGACCTTTGCCGCAGAGGTATTAAAGGTTCGCGATATCCATTTTCTACCGTATCACACGCTGGGCATCAATAAATATCACCTGCTCGGCGAACCCTACTCGGCCCCTGAGAAGCCGCTTGATGATCCGCAATTGCTGGACTTTGCTCAGCACAAAGCCCGCCTGAGCGGTCTGACCGCGACATTACGAGGATAAAACGATGACTACGCTGCAATTGAACACGCTGACCGACCGCATCAAGGCGCATAAAACCGCGCTGGTACATATTGTTAAACCGCCGGTCTGCACCGAACGCGCACGCCATTACACCCATATCTACCAGCAGCATCTGGATAAACCCATCCCGGTGCGCCGTGCACTGGCGCTGGCCCACCACCTGGCGCAGCGCACTATCTGGATCAAACACGATGAGCTGATTATCGGTAACCAGGCCAGCGAAGTCCGCGCCGCGCCAATCTTTCCGGAGTACACCGTTTCATGGATCGAAAAAGAGATTGATGATCTGGCGGACCGCCCCGGTGCGGGGTTTGCCGTCAGTGACGAGAATAAACGCGTGCTGCATGACATTTGCCCGTGGTGGCGCGGCCAGACCGTGCAGGATCGCTGTTACGGCATGTTTACCGATGAACAAAAAGCGCTGCTGGAGACGGGTATCATTAAAGCGGAAGGCAATATGACCTCCGGCGATGCCCATCTGGCAGTGAACTTTCCGCTGCTGCTGGAACGGGGGCTTGACGGGCTACGCCATCAAGTCGATGAGCGCCGCACACGCATTAACCTGACGGTGCTGGAGGATCTGCACGGTGAGCAGTTCCTGAAAGCCATTGATATCGTGCTGGAAGCGGTCAGCCTGCACATTGAACGCTTTGCCGACCTTGCACGTAAAATGGCCAGCGAAGAGCCGCGTGAACAGCGCCGCAACGAACTGCTGGCAATCGCGGAAAACTGCCGGGTGATTGCCCATGAGCCACCGAAAACCTTCTGGCAAGCGTTGCAATTGTGCTACTTCATCCAATTGATTTTGCAGATAGAATCCAACGGCCACTCGGTGTCGTTCGGTCGAATGGATCAGTATCTCTACCCTTATTATCGCCGCGATGTGGAGTTGCAGCAGTCGTTGCAACGGGAAGAGGCTATCGAGTTGTTGCACAGCTGCTGGCTGAAGCTGCTGGAGGTGAACAAAATCCGCTCCGGTTCGCACTCTAAAGCCTCTGCGGGCAGCCCGCTGTATCAGAATGTGACCATCGGCGGTCAGCTATGGCGCAACGGCGAAGCCCAGGATGCGGTCAACCCGCTCTCTTACGCCATCCTTGAGTCCTGCGGTCGCCTGCGCTCCACGCAACCGAACCTCAGCGTGCGTTACCATGCCGGGATGAGCAATGACTTTCTTGACGCCTGTGTGCAGGTGATCCGCTGCGGTTTCGGCATGCCTGCGTTTAATAACGATGAAATCGTGATCCCGGAATTTATCAAACTCGGCGTTGAACCTGCGGATGCGTACGACTACGCGGCAATTGGCTGTATCGAAACCGCGGTCGGCGGCAAGTGGGGCTACCGCTGTACCGGCATGAGCTTTATCAACTTCGCCCGTGTGATGCTGGCAGCGCTGGAAGGCGGTCGCGATGCCACCAGCGGGAAAGTGTTCCTGCCGCAAACTCAGGCGCTGTCCGAAGGGAATTTCCCTGGTTTTGATGACGTGATGCACGCCTGGGATCGGCAGATCCGCTACTACACGCGTAAATCCATTGAAATTGAGTATGTGGTCGACACCATGCTGGAAGAGAACGTCCCGGATATTCTCTGCTCCACGCTGGTAGATGACTGCATTGAGCGGGCAAAAAGCATTAAACAAGGGGGCGCTAAATATGACTGGGTGTCCGGCTTGCAGGTCGGTATCGCCAACCTCGGCAACAGCCTGGCGGCAGTGAAAAAGCTGGTTTTTGACCAGGGACTTATCGGGCAACAGCAACTGGCGCAAGCGCTGGCAGAAGACTTTGACGGCCTGACGCACGAGCAACTCCGCCAGCGACTGATAAACAGCGCGCCAAAATACGGCAACGATGATGACAGTGTCGATACGTTACTGGTACGCGCCTATCAAACCTATATTGATGAGCTGAAGCAGTATCACAATCCGCGCTACGGTCGCGGCCCGATTGGCGGTAATTATTACGCCGGAACCTCCTCCATCTCCGCTAACGTACCGTTTGGCGCCGCCACCATGGCGACACCGGACGGGCGTAAAGCGAAAACGCCGCTGGCGGAAGGGGCCAGCCCGGCCTCCGGCACAGACCACCTTGGGCCAACGGCGGTTATCAGCTCGGTGGGTAAACTGCCGGTCGGCGCAATCCTTGGTGGTGTGTTGCTCAATCAGAAGTTAAACCCCGCCACGCTGACTAACGACAGCGACCGGCAAAAACTGATGGCGCTGCTGCGGACGTTCTTTGAGGTGCATAAAGGCTGGCATATTCAGTACAACATCGTGTCGCACGAGACGCTGATTGATGCGAAAAAACATCCGGATCAGTATCGCGATCTGGTGGTGCGGGTGGCCGGGTATTCAGCATTCTTTACTGCCCTGTCGCCGGAGGCGCAGGACGATATCATTGCCCGCACCGAACATACATTGTGATATATCCCCCTCACCCTGACCCTCTCCTCACAGCGGAGAGGGAACCGGCCGGTGCGGCATTCCCCTTCCTCTGGTCGTCTCCCCATGGCGAAGGGTGAACGGTTTTCTCCCTCTCCCTTCCAGGGAGAGGGCCGGGGTGAGGGTTACCGCAACATTCCTCTCTTCCCCGCCCGTTTCTTAACCCTCCACTTTCATTCGAAATAAAATTTGTGCATCGGCTCACATTCTCTCTAGAATGTTACTCGTCGTAGTTACATTCAGGAGCCAGGTATGACCGTCAAAGTTATCGTCACGGATATGGACGGAACTTTCCTTGATGACGCCAAGCAGTACGATCGCACACGCTTTATGGCGCAATTCAAACAACTTCAGCAGCGCGGTATTGAGTTTGTGGTCGCCAGTGGCAACCAGTATTACCAGCTGATCTCCTTTTTCCCGGAGCTGAAAGAGACCATCTCCTTTGTCGCCGAAAACGGCGCGCTGGTGTATGAGCACGGTCAACAGTTGTTCCATGGCGAGCTGACGCGCCACGAGGCGCAAGTGGTGATTGGTGAGCTGCTGAAAGACAGGAGTCTCAACTTTGTCGCCTGCGGTCTGGAAAGCGCTTATGTCAGCGAAAATGCCCCGGCGGAATTTGTCGATTTGATGTCGAAGCACTACTACCGTTTAAAACCGGTACATGACTTCCAGCAAATTGACGACACGTTGTTTAAATTCTCACTTAACCTGCCGGACAGTGAAATCCCACAGTTGATTGATGAACTGCATGTCTCACTCGATGGCATCATGAAACCTGTCACCAGCGGTTTTGGGTTTGTCGATTTAATTATTCCCGGACTGCATAAAGCCAACGGCATTACCCGCTTGCTCAAACGCTGGCAGATTTCACCACAGCAGTGTGTGACCATTGGCGACAGCGGCAATGACGCCGAGATGCTGCGTATGACCGATCTCTCCTTTGCCATGGGCAATGCCGGTGAGGCGATCAAGGCCATTGCTCGCCACCAGACCGATGACAACAATCATCAGGGCGCACTGAATGTGATTCAGGCCGTCCTCGACCATACCGCCCCGTTTAACCGCTAATCTTCTGCCGGAGCGTCTGTTCCGGCTTTTTCTGCCTTGTCACTTTTCCGCTTTGTGTTCCCCATCAAGTTTTTAAACTTGCATTAACTTATTTTTAACTTAAATTATCATATGTAACTTAAATGGCTTTCGAATGAAAGATTGAGAGGTTCATATGACTTTTACCCACGAGACGCTGCCCACCGATCACCAAGCGTCCATTCGTCAGATGAAACAAGAACTGCGTGCGCAGATTGGTGATGTACAGGCCGTCTTTAACCAACTGAGCGAACGGATTGCCGCCCGCGTGGCTGAGATTAACGACCTGAAGGCGCAGGGAGACGCCGTCTGGCCGCAGATCCCCTTCGCCGATATTGCTAACGGGCGGGTAACCGAAGCGCAGCGGGCGCAGATTAAACAGCGTGGATGCGCGGTAATTAAAGGGCATTTCCCCCGCGAACAGGCGCTCGGCTGGGATCGCTCAATGCTCGATTACCTTGATCAGAACCACTTTGACGATCTCTACAAAGGGCCGGGCGACAGCTTTTTTGGCACGCTGGAGGCTTCGCGCCCGGAAATTTACCCCATTTACTGGTCGCAAGCACAAATGCAGGCGCGTCAGAGCGACGAAATGGCCGCCGTACAATCGTTTCTGAACCGGTTGTGGCGCTTTGAAAGTGAAGGAAAACAGTGGTTCGATCCGGATGTGAGCGTGATCTACCCGGACCGCATCCGCCGCCGCCCACCAGGCACCACCTCGAAAGGTCTCGGCGCGCATACCGATTCCGGCGCACTGGAGCGCTGGCTGTTACCAGCCTATCAGCGTGTTTTCGCCAGCGTGTTTAGTGGCAAACCGGAGGAGTACGATCCGTGGAATGCCGCGCACCGTACCGAAGTAGAAGAGTACACCGTGGATAACACCACCAAATGCTCGGTATTTCGTACCTTCCAGGGCTGGACAGCATTGTCGGATATGATCCCTGGACAGGGTTTGCTGCATGTGGTGCCGATCCCGGAAGCGATGGCGTATATCCTGTTGCGCCCGTTGCTCGACGATGTGCCAGATGAGGAGCTGTGCGGTGTTGCACCGGGACGCGTTCTGCCGGTTTCAGAGAAGTGGCATCCGCTGCTGATCGCGGCGCTGACCAGCATTCCTGCGCTGGAGGCCGGGGATTCGGTGTGGTGGCATTGTGATGTGATCCACGCCGTCGCACCGGTCACCAACCAGCAGGGCTGGGGCAATGTGATGTACATTCCTGCCGCGCCGCTGTGCGAGAAAAACCTCGCCTATGCACGCAAAGTGAAAGTCGCCCTGGAACAAGGCGCATCACCGGGGGACTTTCCTCGCGAAAACTACGAAAGCGACTGGTCAGGGCGCTTCACGCTAAACGATCTGAACAGGCACGGTAAACACGCGCTGGGCATCGACATTTAAGCGTCGTATAACCCTTCGCGCTCCACGGCGGTGCGTTGCTGCCCAGGGCGTATCCGCCGTACCGACTCACGCACCGCAAGCAGGCCGTTAAGCAGTAACGAACCGGTCGGCGCTTGCGGGCGGATCAGCCGCTGTTGCAGCAAGTGCACCGCTTCAATACCCAGTTCATCACGCGGTACGTGTACCGCCGTGAGCGGCACATCCTGAATGGCCGCCAGATTAAACGCATCAATGCTCATCACCGACACATCCTGCGGCTCGCGCAATCCCCTCTGCTGCAACGCGCGCACCGTCCCTTCCGCCATAAAATCGCCGCCCACCAGAAACGCGGTCGGTGTGAGCTTATTCGCCGGGGAGTCCAGCCACTCCGCCACCCGTAACTCAGCCTCTTTGGCGCTAAAACTCGGAACGGTGATCAGATCCCGCTTGCTGTTAAAGCGCAGATTCTGTTGCTGCCAGGCAGCTTTGATCCCGGCCAGGCGCAAATCCATGGTATAGCGACGCAGGCACATGACATTCACCACGTCCCGATGGCCCATATCAAAAAGATAGCGCGCGGCAAACTCACCAATCGTCTGGTGATCCGGTGCAATAGATGGCAGACGCATACGCCTGTCGCGGCAATTGATCAGCACGCAGGGTTTACCGAGATCCGCCGCCAGCTCATGAATATGCGGATCGTCAATGCCTAACAGGATCGCCGCCTGGGTTTCCGGCGCATTCATACGTGCAAGGAATTCATTGGCATCGCTGTCCAGTTCTTCCAGTGCGCAATAACGCAGCCGCACTTCATGGGGATCCAATGCTTTGTTAATGCTCTGAATAACGCGGTAATAGAAGATGTCAGAACGTTCATCAAAAGCCCGTTGCGGTGCGAAAACGATCAGGTTATTGAGCAGCAAACGCCCGGCAGCAATCCCCTCCATGACGCCCAGCTCGCGAGCACACGCCAGCACTGCCGCCCTGGCTTTTTCGCTGGTGTTCGCCTTTCCCGCCAGCACGCGGGAAACGGTGCTGGTCGACAGGTTGGTCCGGTGGGCAATTTCGCTGATTTTGAGCTTTTTATCCATTCTGTGATCTTGCTCCGTTTCCGAAATGGGAAAATTTTCATGAGGCAACAACCCATATATTCATGGCCTGAAATGGATTTTGCCCCATGATAAGCATCATTAATGGGAATCCTTGCACAAAATCCGCTATGGCTGCCGATCTTTCTCGCCTAACGTAAACATGTCGTACAACTTCCATACTAGTTGTATGTGAAATAACGACATAAACGGAAAAAAATCATCACGCGAACCAATCCGGTATAACACATTCCGGGTGGCGCGCTTCGACTTCCCTACAAGACGATGTGCGGAGAAAAGAATGAGCCAGGGAATCAACAACGAAATGGCGGCCAGCAAGAGCCGCCGGATAGTCAAAAAACTACGCTGGTGGGTATTGGTGCTGTTTTTATTCGGCGTGACGGTGAACTATATCACCCGTAACTCGCTGGGTATTCTGGCCCCGGAACTGAAAACCAGCCTCGGCATTACCACAGAACAATATTCGTGGATTGTCGGTGCGTTTCAGTTGGCTTACACCCTCTTTCAGCCACTCTGCGGCTGGCTGATTGATGTGGTTGGCCTGAAACTCGGCTTTATGGTGTGTGCCATTATCTGGGCGTTGGCCTGTATTTTCCATGCTGGCGCAGGTAGCTGGCTGCACCTGGCGATATTGCGTTTCACCATGGGCGCATCAGAAGCCGCGGCAACCCCGGCGAACGCCAAAACCATCGGCGAATGGTTCCCGAAATCCGAACGCCCGGTCGCTGCCGGTTGGGCGGGGGTGGGTTTCTCCATCGGTGCAATGCTGGCACCGCCCATCATCTACTTTGCTCATGCCTCTTTTGGCTGGCAGGGCGCCTTTATGTTTACCGGCGTGTTGGCGCTGCTGTGGGTCATTTTGTGGTGGGCGTTTTACCACAATCCGGATAAACATCCGAACCTGAGTAAAGATGAACTGGCGTTTATCCAGCAGGATAATGAACCGCCAGCCGTCAAGCTGCCCTTCCTGACCGCACTGAAAACGGTGTCGAAAAACAAACGTTTCTACGGGATCGCCATCCCGGCGTTTATGGCGGAGCCTGCCTGGGCGGTGCTGAGCTTCTGGGTACCGCTCTATCTGGCAAAAGAGCACGGTATGGATCTGAAACAGATCGCCATGTTCGCCTGGTTGCCGTTCCTTGCCGCCGACCTCGGTAGCGTAGCGAGCGGCTACCTGACCAAACTCTATACCCGCTGGTTTGGCTGCACCCGCGTTAACTCCGTGGTTGCCAGCTCCGTCACCGGCGCATTCCTGATGATTTCGTTAGCCATTGTCGCTATCACCCGGGATCCGTACATCACCATCGTGTTGATCTCGATTGGCGGTTTTGGTCATCAAATCATCTCCTGCATGCTAAGTGCGCTGGTGGTGGAGTCGTTCGATAAAGGCCAGATGGCGACCGTGAATGGAATGCGCGGCTCCGCGGCGTGGATCGCCAGCTTCCTCTTCTCGCTGTTAATTGGCGTTACCGCCGACAAAATCGGCTTTAACCCGCTGTTTATTGCTATGGGTTTCTTTGACCTGATTGGCGCTATTTTCCTGGTGGCATTTATTGCTGAACGTCGCGCAAAACGCGCATGATTGTGGATGTCTGATATGAAAACCCTGAAGAACTGGACGTTGCAAAAACAGGCGGCTCACCACGTTGAGCTATTGGTGGACGGGCAACATACGCTGTGCCTGTATATCCTTGAGGAGAACCTGTTCCGCGTACTGCTAAAGCGTAAGGGCGAGCTGGCGCTGGACAGAACCTGGAGCATTGCGCCGGGTGAAGATGTGCCATGGGAAGGCCGTTCCCGCGAGGATTTATCCGGTTTCGGTCTGCCTACATGGTCGCTCACTGAGCAGCAGGATACGCTGACGGTGCAAAGCGCGCAGTTACGGGTGACCGTGCACCAACCGCTGTGGCTGGAGTGGCACTACCGTAATGACGCGGGTGAGTGGCAGTGGCTGGCGGGGGATCGCCCGACCAGCGCCTATCTGCTGAATGCGCACGGCGATGGCGTCGCGCACTATCTGAGCCGTAAAAAAGAGGAACGTTTTTATGGCCTCGGCGAAAAAGCCGGCAACCTGCAACGTAACGGTCAGCGCTACGAAATGCGCAACCTTGATGCCATGGGTTATAACGCGGCCAGTACCGATCCGCTGTACAAACATATCCCGTTTACCCTGACCCGCCGTGACGATATCAGCTATGGCCTGTTTTATGACAACCTCAGCAACTGCTGGCTGGATCTGGGCAATGAGATCGATAACTACCACACTGCCTATCGCCGCTGGCAGGCGGAAGCGGGCGATATCGATTACTACCTGTTTACCGGCGCACGCGCGCTGGATGTCACCAAAGCCTTTGTACGTCTAACCGGGAAAACGCTGTTCGGACCGAAATGGAGCCTGGGCTACAGCGGTTCAACCATGCATTACACTGACGCGCCGGATGCGCAAAACCAGCTGATGAACTTTATTCGCCTGTGCGAAGAACACGCCATTCCGTGCGATTCGTTCCAGCTCTCTTCCGGCTATACCTCGATCAACGGTAAGCGTTATGTCTTTAACTGGAACTATGACAAGGTGCCGCAACCGAAAGTAATGACCCAGGCATTCCACGATGCCGGGCTGAAACTGGCGGCGAATATCAAACCTTGCCTGTTGCAGGATCACCCACGTTACAACGAGGTGGCGGAAAAAGGCTTGTTTATTCGCGACTCTGAAACCAATGCGCCAGAACGTTCAAGCTTCTGGGATGATGAAGGCTCCCATCTTGATTTCACCAATCCGCAGACCGTAGCCTGGTGGCAGGAAGGCGTGACCACACAATTGCTGGAAATGGGTATTGACTCTACCTGGAACGACAATAACGAGTTTGAAGTGTGGGACGGCGAAGCGCGTTGCCAGGGATTTGGCCGTGAAATCGCCATCAAACATATTCGCCCGGTGATGCCACTGCTGATGATGCGAGCGTCAATGGAAGCCCAGCAACGTTTCGCACCGCAAAAACGCCCGTACCTGATCTCGCGCTCCGGCTGCGCCGGGATGCAGCGTTATGTACAAACCTGGAGTGGCGACAACCGCACCAACTGGGATACCTTGCGCTACAACACCCGGATGGGCCTCGGGATGAGCCTGTCCGGCTTGTATAACGTGGGTCATGACGTGGGCGGTTTCTCCGGCGATAAACCGGACGCAGAACTGTTTGTTCGCTGGGTGCAAAACGGTGTGATGCATCCGCGCTTTACCATTCACTCCTGGAATGACGACCAGACGGTGAACGAGCCGTGGATGTACCCGGCCATCACCCCGGCCATCCGCAGTGCGATTGAATTACGCTACCGCCTGCTGCCGTACCTGTATACGTTGTTGTGGCAAGCGCACGCCGATGATGAACCGATGCTGCGCCCCACGTTCCTCGATCACGAGCATGACGCGCAAACCTTTGAGGAGTGCGATGACTTCCTGCTGGGTCGTGACATTCTGGTTGCGAGCGTGGTGGAGCCAGGACAGCGCGAGCGCCGTGTCTGGCTGCCGGCCAATGACACCGGTTGGTATGATTTCTACAGCGGGACCTGGTATGCGCCAGGCCAGTGGATAACGCTGAATGCTCCGCTGGAAACCCTGCCACTGCTGGTGCGCGCCGGTGCCGGTTTGCCGCTGAGTGCGCGCATTACCCACGTGGATGCGCAAGCGGACACGACCCGTGAACTGCAACTGTTCCCGGTCAAAGGCTCGGGGCGTTCCGACGGGCTGCTGTTTGAAGATGATGGTGAATCCTGGGGTTATAAAGATGGCAATGCGCTGTGGCTGGAGTGGGAAATGGTCTGCACCGGCAGCGAGGTGGATCTGCGGATACGCACGCGCGGCGACTACCGCCCGGCGTGGAAAGCCCTGAAAGTGACGCTGCCGGCCAGTGATAAGCGCACATTGCGTGTCAATGGTGTGGCGGCAAACGAGTGGATACTGGCGTAATTTCCCCTCACCCTGCCCTCTCCCCATAGGGGAGAGGGTAAAATACGGGCACCAGCATCACCGGGGAGAGGGTAAAACACGGGCACCAGCATTACAGAGAAGCGGGTTGGCATCTCCCTCTCCCTATAGGGGCGAGGGTAAAACACCGGCCCAGCATTACAGGGAAGCGGATTGGCATCTCCCTCTCCCTCTCCCTGTAGGGGCGAGGGTAAAACACCGGCACCAGCATCACAGGGAAGCGGATTGTTATCTCCCTCTCCCTTTCAGGGAGAGGGCCGGGGTGAGGGTAAAAATCACTCGATACCCTGACTGCGCAGGTAATCCTCATAATTCCCGGAGAAATCCACCACGCGTTGCGGCGTAATCTCAATCACACGCGTTGCCAGTGAGCTCACGAATTCGCGATCGTGAGAAACAAAGATCAACGTGCCCTGATACATCTCCAGCGCCATGTTCAGCGACTCGATGGACTCCATATCCAGATGGTTGGTCGGTTCATCCATCACCAGAATATTCGGCTTTTGCATCATCAACTTACCGAACAGCATGCGGCCTTTCTCGCCACCGGACAGCACCTTCGCCGGCTTTTTGATATCGTCCTGGCTGAACAGCAAACGACCAAGGATGCTGCGCACCGCTTGCTCGTCGTCACCTTCCTGTTTCCATTGGCTCATCCAGTCAAACACGCTCAGATCGTTGTCGAAATCTTCCGCGTGATCCTGCGCGTAGTAGCCAATCTGCGCGTTTTCCGACCATTTCACCGTGCCGTTGTCGGCCGGCAGTTCGCCCACCAGCGTTTTCAGCATGGTGGTTTTACCCACACCGTTCGCCCCCAGAATGGCAATTTTCTCGCCCACTTCCAGCAGCAGATTGAAGTTCTTAAACAGTGGACCGTCATCAAAGCCTTTGGCAAGTGCTTCCACTTCCAGCGCATTACGGAACAGTTTCTTGTCCTGCTCAAAGCGGATGAACGGGTTCTGACGGCTGGAGGCTTTCACTTCTTCCAGTTTGATCTTATCAATCTGGCGAGCACGAGAGGTGGCCTGACGCGATTTAGAGGCGTTAGCGCTAAAGCGGCTAACGAAAGATTGCAGGTCAGCAATCTGCGCTTTTTTCTTGGCGTTATCAGCCAGCAAACGCTCACGCGCCTGGGTCGCGGCGGTCATGTACTCGTCGTAGTTGCCCGGGTAGACGCGCAGCTCACCGTAGTCGAGATCCGCCATATGCGTGCACACCATGTTGAGGAAGTGACGGTCGTGCGAAATGATGATCATGGTGCTGTCACGCTCGTTCAGCACTTGCTCCAGCCAACGGATGGTGTCGATATCCAGGTTGTTGGTCGGTTCATCGAGCAGCAGAATGTCCGGGTTCGCGAACAGTGCCTGCGCCAACAGAACACGCAATTTCCAGCCGGGAGCGACTTCGCTCATTGGGCCGTAATGCTGTTCAACCGGGATGCCAACGCCCAGCAGCAGCTCACCCGCACGCGCTTCAGCGGAGTAACCGTCCATTTCGCCGTACTGCACTTCGAGATCGGCAACTTTGTAACCGTCCTCTTCGCTCATTTCTGCGAGGCCGTAAATACGGTCGCGTTCCTGCTTCACCGCCCACAGTTCAGCGTGGCCCATGATAACCGTGTCGAGCACGCTGAACGCTTCAAAGGCAAACTGATCCTGACGCAGCTTACCAATGCGCTCGTTAGGATCGATAGAGACGTTCCCCAGTGTCGGCTCTAAGTCGCCGCCGAGGATTTTCATAAAGGTGGATTTACCGCTCCCGTTGGCGCCGATCAGGCCGTAACGGTTGCCGCCGCCAAATTTGACGGAAATATTTTCAAACAGCGGCTTGCTGCCGAACTGCATGGTGACGTTGCTGGTGACTAACACGGAAGTATCCTGAAATATGTGACAAACACCCTATTATGCCACAAATCCGAATGAGATTCCTGTTCGCTGTCTGTCCGCTAAACTGCAACCAAAGGGAAAAAAGTGTGATTTCGTACACATCTGAATTCCCTGGACGGTGGAATGCACATATAATGCGCTTCCTGCATTCTCAACCCAATGGCCTGTGTGGCAAAAATCTCGCACAACATGAACATGAAATTAACAACCCTTTTCGCGGCGGCCTTTGCTGTCGTGGGATTTTGCAAAAGCGCGTCTGCTGTTACTTATCCGCTGCCGACTGATGGTAGCCGTCTGATTGGCCAGAACCAGATCGTGACTATCCCGGAGGGCAATACACAGCCTCTGGAATATTTTGCGGCGGAATACCAGATGGGTCTGTCCAACATGCTGGAAGCCAACCCGGGCATTGATGCTTATCTGCCGAAAGGCGGTACCGTCATGAACGTTCCGCAGCAGTTGATTCTGCCGGACACGGTTCACGAAGGGATTGTCATTAACAGCGCGGAAATGCGTCTCTACTACTACCCGCAAGGCACTCACACGGTGATCGTACTGCCAATCGGTATTGGCCAGTTGGGCAAAGATACCCCGATTGCCTGGACCACCAAAGTTGAGCGTAAGAAGAACGGCCCAACCTGGACGCCGACCGCCAAAATGCACGCAGAATACGCTGCAATGGGTCAACCGCTACCACCTGTTGTCCCGGCCGGTCCGGATAACCCGATGGGTCTGTACGCGCTCTATATCGGCCGCCTGTACGCCATCCACGGCACTAACGCCAACTTTGGTATCGGCCTGCGCGTAAGCCACGGTTGTGTGCGTCTGCGTAACGACGACATTAAATTCCTGTTCGATAACGTGCCGGTCGGTACGCGCGTACAGTTCATTGATGAGCCGGTAAAAGCCACGACGGAACCGGATGGCAGCCGCTACATCGAAGTACACAACCCGCTGTCCACCACCGAAGCGCAGTTCACCGGCGGTGAGATTGTGCCTATTGCGCTGACCAAAGCCGTACAAGCCGTTACCGGTCAGTCTGACGTTGATCAGAACGTGGTTGATCAGGCGGTGCAGAACCGTTCCGGTATGCCGGTGCGTTTGAACTAACCTGAGGTTTGCTGGCCTGCCTGGCCGGATGGCGCGACGCATATCCGGCCTGGAGAGTAAGGCGCAGCGAACACCCGGTAAAAAAGCGGAGAAGATGCTCCGCTTTTTTTTATCCGTTATTGACCACAATAACCCCGCCGTGATCGTAACGATAATGACAGTGGGCGTACTCCAGCGGCGTGCCATCTTCCAGATAGATCACTTGCTCCACTTCCAGAACCGGATCGGTGTCGTCGCAGTTAAGATATTGCTTATCTTCCGCGCCAGGTTTCAATGCCCGCACAATGCGGTATGAACCCATGATCTTCAGCGCCAGCTCCTCCTGCACATAACGAAACACCGAGCTTTCCAGATGCCCACGATTGAGTCCCGGCACCAGATTGACTGGCATCAGGGTAAATTCCAGCGACACGGGCTCACCTTCCAGCAAACGCAAGCGATTAAAATCATAGACCGGGTCGTCCGGCCCTAGCAGCAAAGACGCCTGCTCTTTTTCCGTCGGGAAACGTAACTCAAAGCGGATAATTTTACTGGTGACTTCACCGACGTTTTCCCAGGTTTTGGTCGCCCCAAAGTAATCACTGCCCGGCAGGTCCCAGCGCGACTGCTGCAGGAAATTTTTGCGAATAAAGGTGCCCTGCCCCTGACGGCTGTAGACCAGTCCCTCTACAATGAGCTGCCGCATCGCCTGCTGAATAGTCATCCGGCTGGTGGCAAACTCGGCCGCCAGCGCAAACTGGTCCGGCAAGGGGGCACTGGCGGAATACTGCTGACTGAGAATGCGGCGCTTTATTTCCCGCGCAATAGTGATGTATTTTGCCGCCATATCCCTTCCTGCTGTTTTAGTCTATCCCATTGTTTCTCAAGGCCACTCGCTCAGATATTTTGAGGAAAGGCAGGTAGAAGAATACACCAAAGATGATGATCAGCAACTGCACCACCACCGCACGCCAGTCCCCTGCCGTTGCCAGCCAGGCGCTCAGCACGGGTGGCGTTGTCCATGGGATCATCACCACGCAGCGCGACATCCAGCCAAGCGTAGTGCAGAGCCAGCCAAACCAGATGCCTATCGCCGGAAGCAGCACGAAGGGGATCATCAGCGGCAAGTTGAACACTATCGGTAAACCGAAAATCACCGGTTCATTAATATTGAACAGACCGGGAGAAATAGCGAGCCGCGCTACCTGCTTCGCCGATTTCTGTCGGGCGAAGATAAAGATCGCCAACAGCAGCGAAATCGTACTGCCGGTACCACCAATCATGCCGAACGTCGGCACAAAAATGCTGTTGATGATATGCGGAATGGGCTGCCCGTTAGCAAAGGCCAGCATGTTCTCGTTGGTGTTGATCAATAAGAGTGGTTCAAGGATCACCCCATTCACCACCGTCTGGTGGATCCCCAGCGTAAACAGAAAGTTGCCGAAACTGTAGATGAACAGCGTCCCCGGCAGGCTGGTGTTGATTTGCCGTAACGGTTGCTGAATCAGCGTGGTGATCAGGTGGATCAAATCCGTGTTCAGCAGGTTGGCCAGCAACGCCGCCACAATGGCAAACGCAGATAACGTAATAATGGTCGGGATCAGCGCCGAGAAGGATTGTCCCACTGCCGACGGCACATTATCCCCCAACGAAATAGTGAATTTCTTCACGCTGGCCACGCGGATAAACAACTCTGTTGACAGCAGACCGATAATCACCCCGGCGAAAATCCCGGTGGAACCAATATTGGTGAAAGAGAGCATCTGACTGACAGTTACGCTGGCTTTCCCCCCCACAGGCACAACGTCGAGGTGCATTGGCATCATGATAATAAAGCTGCACAACGCAATGACCACGGCGGAGACCGGGTTACCGAAGTTCTTATTGCGCGCCAGTGACCAGGCTGTCATCGGCGCAATCAATAGCGCTGCGATATTCAGCGTGCCATTGATCACCGCTTCGCCCCACACCTTAAAGCGCGCCAGTGTTTCCCCCTCGAACACCCAGGGAAAGATCACGTTATTGATCAGCACCGCCAGCCCGGCGAGGATAAAAATGGGCATCACGGCGGCAAACGCGTCGCGCAGCGAACGCAAGTGCACCTGATTCGCCAGGCGGGCGGAGAAATCCACAAACTTATCGACAAACGACTGCATATTGGGCGTCATTTTCGTATCAGACATTGCGATGCCTCCCTCAATCCATCACGTTTACATATCGCGGCCGTTGCTGCGGATCACCTGTTGCAACCAGCGGTAGCTCTTTTTCGGTACGCGTTGCATATCTTTCAGATCGTGGTTTTCACGGTTCACATACACCACGCCATAGCGCTTACGCATATCACCCTGCGAACTGAGAATGTCGATCAGCCCCCACCCGAGGTAACCAATGACCTGGGCGCCGTCTTCAAAGATGGCGTCCTGCATCGCTTGCAGATGATCACGGTGGTAGGCAATACGGTAGTCGTCATTAATCGGGTTTACGCCATCCCACTCTTCAATCACGCCGATACCGTTTTCAATGGGAAACACCGGCAACCGCCAGTCGTTGTAATAGCGGCTGATAATGGCGCGGAAACCCAGCGGATCGATTTGCCAGCCCCACTCTGTAGCTGCAAGATACGGGTTGGCTTTATCGCCCTGTTGCAGGTAGTCATTCACTGGCGTACCCGGAGCAATAGCGTCGCTGTCCAGCGTTTTGCTGGCGTAATAGCTAAAGGCCATAAAATCGTTTTTCACCCGCGCGATGTGCGCGAGGTCTTCGTCACGGTAGATATCGCGAAAACCTTCGCGATCCACCACCGCCAGCACGGCCGGGCTGTAGCCCTGACCGGCGTAAACCCGTAACAGATTTTGGTTGATGAACTCGTCATATTGCATGGCGCAGAACACATCACGGGGTTTGCAGGTCGCCGGGTAGACTAACTGGTGCGCCAGCATACCGCCCATCAGCTTGCCGGGCTGCGTGTCGTGCAAATAATGGGTCAGCAGCACATGCGACATCATCACATGGTGCTGGATCTGGTACAGCTCTCTCAGGGTTTTCTCCCCCTTGAGGTAGCCGCCAACCTGAAACGCGCCCGGCATGTGGTAAATATTCTGTTCGTTAAACGTCAGCCAGTACTTCACGCGGCTGCCGAAGCAGTCGATCATCTTTTTGCCATAACGAACAAAGGCATCCTGCACACGGCGGTCGACAAAACCGTTGTACTGCTGCGCCAGCGCCAGCGGCATATCGAAGTGATAAAGGCACACCATCGGTTCAATACCCCGCGCCAATAGATCGTCAATAAAGCGATCATAAAAAGCGATGCCCTCCTCATTAAACGCGCCATCGCCCTGCGGACAGACGCGACTCCAGGAAATCTGAAAACGGTAGCAATTCATACCCAGATCCTGCATCAGATCGAAATCTTCGCGATACCGGTGGTAAGAATCAGTGGCAACTTTCCAGTCGGAGGCAAATTCGCTGGCTGCGCGGATATCGTAGACCGACATCCCCTTTCCACCCTCATTCCATGCCCCTTCAGTCTGCATGCTGGAGACGGAGTTTCCCCATAAAAAACCGGTCGGTAATGTTTTGTTCATCGCACTTTCTCCATGACTAGTCATTTAATTCATATGACTAGTCATATAGGCGATGGCGAAAAAGCAGGCAAAAAAAGAGTGCAGTTTTGTGATGGTTTTCGAAAGATTTGCCGAATGGCGTGATGGGCGGGTACAGCGAGTAGACGCGGTAAGTGATAATTGCAGGCCCGGTAAGCGAAGCGCCACCGGGCGACTGTAAAGGGTATAACTTACTGTTGTTTCAATTGATTACGACGGTATTCCCCCTGACGCTCCAGCATCCAGCCGGGGTATTCGCGTGGCAGTGCGCTCACAGCATCCAACTGTTGCAATTCGTCGTCGCTCAGGCGAACAGCAGTAGCGGCAATGTTGTCATCCAGTTGCGCTTCACGTTTCGCGCCAATGATCACACTGCTCACCACCGGCTGGTGCAGCAACCAGGCGAGTGCGATTTGCGCCACGGATACCCCTTTGCTGTCGGCAATGGTGCGCATCACATCCACACAATCGAAAGCCCGGTCTTTATTCACCGGCGGGAAATCAAACGTCAGGCGGCGACTCCCCGCTTCGCCCTGACCATCACGACTGTATTTGCCGCTCAGTAAACCGCCGGCCAGCGGGCTCCAGACCATCAGCCCCACGCCTTCGCTTTGCATCATCGGCACCAGTTCGCGCTCCAGATCGCGCCCGGCGATGGTGTAATAGGCCTGTAGCGAGGCAAAACGCGCCAGCCCCAACCGTTCTGAAATACCGAGCGCTTTGGCGATTTGCCACGCCGCCCAGTTCGACACACCGATATAGCGCACATGCCCGTGCTGCACCAGATTGTCCAGCGCGGCGAGTGTTTCCTCCATCGGCGTGGCAGGGTCAAAACCGTGTAACTGATAGAGATCGATATGGTCCAGCTGCATACGGCGCAGGCTCTCTTTCACGCTGTGAATAATGTGATAACGAGAGCTACCCCGCGAGTTCACCCCGGCGGTGCCCGTTTCACCGAACACTTTGGTGGCGACAATGACATTTTCACGCGGCACTTTCAGGTTCTTCAGCGCCTGCCCGGTGATCTCTTCTGAACGCCCGTTCGAGTAAACGTTAGCGGTATCAATAAAGTTAATCCCGGCATCCAGCGCGCGGCCCAGCAGCCTGTCGACTTCCGCTTGCTGCAACTGGCCAATTTGACCCCACATCCCCTCTTCACCGCCAAAGGTCATGGTGCCGAGGCATAATTCAGAAACAAACAGTCCGGTATTGCCCAGTTTTTTGTAGCGCATGTTGGCGTCTCCTCATCTGTTAGTTGACGCAGACAGTTATACGCAATCCCCCGTGGCGGCGAATGTGAGGATCCTGCCTGTTTCTTGCCCAATTCTCTGATTATCCGCGAGGCGCATCGCCAAACACAGGATAATCAGGGAGTTGCACATTTTGATAGGGTTCCCAGCCGCCACCTAACGCTTTGTAGAGCGCCACCAGGTCAAGGCTGTTCTGCACCCGCGCCTGTTCGCGCTGTTGGCTGGCCTGCGCCAGTTGGCGCTGAGCGTCCAGCACATCAATAAAGCTGGCGAGCCCCTGACGATAACTGTCGCTGGCCAGTGAGAACGCGTTTTGCAACGCGCTGATGGTTTTATCCAGTCCGGCCTCACGCTGCTGATCGGTGCGATAGCTAACCAGCGCGTTTTCCACATCGCCCAACGCTGTCAGCACCGTTTGACGATAATTCAGCACCGCCGCGCCCTGCTGCGCTCGGGCCAGTTTGACACTGGAGACCAGACGACCGCCCTGGAAAATCGGGATCGAGACCTGCGGACCAAAGCTGTAGAAGTGACTGCTCCAGTCGGTCAGCCAGTTGGTTTCGCTATTACGCAGGCCAAACTGGCCGCTCAGACTGAGGCTGGGGAACAGTTGCGCAACCGACACGCCAATCTGCGCCGTGGCGGCGTGCAGGCTGGCTTCCGCTTCCCGCACATCCGGACGACGTCGTGCCAGCGTGGACGGAATGCCGGTCGGTACACTGTCCGGCAATGCCGGTAAGGGCTGAGGGTTACGCAATTCGCTATCCAGCGCGCCAGGTGGTTTACCAAGAAGGATCGCCAGCGCATTCATCGCCTGCCGTTCCTGCGCCTGGTATTGCGGAAGCTGCGCTTCAAGATTGCCGACCTGAGCGCGGGCATTTTCCACATCCAGTTGCGGCGACAGGCCGCCTTTCTGCCGGTTATCGGTCAGTTCGAACGTTTGTTGCGCACTGTCGATCTGGGTTTGTAGCGTGGCAATAATGCGTTGCGCGCCGCGCAGTTGCAGCCACGTGCGCGCCACTTCTGCCTCCAGCGAAACCAGCGCATCATTACGTTGTTCAATCGCTTGTTGCTGCTGCGCCTGTGCGCTTTCCACCTGGCGGCGCACTTTGCCCCACAGATCCAGTTCCCACTGCGCATCAAAACTGCCCTGGTACAGATTCACCGGCTGGGTTAATGCGCCCAATGCACTGGTAATGGCCGGGTCCGCATCCTGCAATTGCCCTTCCACATTATGGGATTTCAGCTCCCCTTCAATGCCCAACTGCTGACGGGTGGCTTTCAGCGTGCCGTTGACCGAGGGCAGAAACGCGCCGCCAGCCTGATTAGTTTGCTCACGCGCCCCCGCAATACGCAGTACCGTCTGCTGGAGCGACAGATTCCCGGCGATCGCCCGTTCAATCAGACTGTTCAGCTGTGGCGAGCGGAACGTGGTCCACCAGCGGGGATTGATTGCCTGCGCAGAGGGTTGCGAGCCGACCGACGCATCCCCCGGATCGTGCCAACGTGCCGGGGTTTGTGGCCTCGCGGCCTGGTAATCCGGCCCTACAGCACAACCTGTAAGCCAGACAGAGAGAAAGAGTACGCAAAGACGTCCCGGCATAGTTAATGTGCTCCTGCGCTGCCTTCGCTTTTGATCGGCGACAGCAATAAACAAAAGGGGATCAGTAACAGCGCCACCACACTCAGCAGCGTGAAGACATCGATATAGGCCAGAAACCGCGCCTGGGCGATCATGGCCTTGTACATCTGCCCGCTGGCCGTGGAGAGGGGATCCCCCGCCAGGGCAGTGAAATTGTGAATAGCCTGCGCCGACGCACGCAATGCCTGCTGGAAGGGTTCGCTAAACGGCGAGGTATGTTCCGCTAAATGCGCACTGTGCGCCTGCGCGCGTTCGGTGATCGCTGCAGTCGACAACGAAATGCCTACCGAACCTGCGACATTGCGGAACATCGTGAACAGCGCGGCGGCATCGGCATTGAGCTGGCGCGGGATAGTAATAAACGCAATGGTCGTGAGCGGCACGAACAAAAATCCCAGACCAATAGACTGTGCGCTGCGAAACAGCATCAGCGTTTCGAAGTCGATATCCGGCGTTAAGGTGCGTGACCACCAGAACGAAGCCGCCAGGCAAAAGAAACCAAAAGCAATGATCCAGCGCGTTTGCACCACTGGCATCAGCTTGAGCACCAGCGGAATGGTCAACACAATTAACACCGCGCCAGGCGAAAGCACCAGCCCGGACCATGTCGCGGTATAGCCGAGATCCTGCTGAGCCAGCTGCGGGATCACCACCGAACTGCCATAGAGGATCATCGCCATACCCGCCATCAGCAAACTGGAGATCGCGAAGTTTTTATCCGCCATTGTGCGCAAATCCACCACCGGTTTTTTGGCATACAACAACCAGTAAATGGCCCCGACAATACCGACTGCCGTCAGCACGGCAAAGATGCGGGTAAAGTCAGAGTTGAACCAGTCCTCATCTTCACCGCGATCGAGCATCACTTGCAAACAGCCCAGCCCAAGGGCAATAAGCCCAATACCCGGCCAGTCGATGGTCAGTTTCTGCTTCGATTTACGTTCCCACGGTGGATCTTCCAGTAACTGATAAATCGCCAGCACGGTCACAATGCCGACCGGAATATTGATAAAAAACACCCAGCGCCAGGAGTAGTTGTCAGTGATCCAGCCGCCCAAGGTCGGTCCCATCACCGGAGCGACAATAATGGCAATAGACGAGAGGCCGAAAGCTTTACCGCGATCCTCCGGTTTAAAATAATCCAGCAGGACCGATTGCTGCGTCGGTTGCAGCCCACCGCCAAAAAAGCCCTGCAGAATGCGAAACAGGATGATCTGCCACAGTTCCGTGGCGATCCCGCACAGAAACGAGCAGAGGGTAAACATCACAATACAGATCAGAAAGAACTGCTTGCGACCAAACACGCGGCTCAGAAAAGCCGAAATCGGCAACACGATGCCGTTCGCCACAAGATAACTGGTGAGCACCCATGTTGATTCGTCATAGCTGGCGGAGAGTGACCCGGCAACATGCGGCAGCGCCACGTTGACAATAGTGGTGTCGAGGATCTCCATAAACACCGCAAGGGTGACCACCCACGCCACCGCCCACGGGTTGCTGGCTGGTCGCCAGTTATCGTGGCTGTGATCGGTCATTCCAGCGTCACCTTCGGTTCAACGGAGAGGCCCAGCGGCAGCGGTTTATTTGCATCCAGTCCTTTATCAATGACGATTTTCACCGGTACGCGCTGCACGATTTTGACAAAGTTACCGGTGGCGTTTTCCGACGGGAACGCGGCGAATTTCGATCCGCTGCCCTGCTGGATGCTGTCGATATGCCCCTCCAACACCATATCCGGCCAGGCATCCACTTTGACACTCACTTTGTTACCCGGACGCATACGCGCCAGTTGCGACTCTTTAAAGTTCGCCACCACCCATACGTCTGGTGAAACCAGCGAAAACAGCGCGGTGCCTGCCTGTACCAGCGTACCGTTTTGCACATTGCGTTTGGTGATAAAGCCGTCGAACGGCGCGCGCACTTCCGTCCACGACAGATTGAGCGTGGCGGTTTCTAACTGCGCTTTGGCCTGTTCAACTTGCTGCTGGCGGGCTTCGACATTGGTTTCCTGCTGGCGGATCTGCAACTGCACCTGTTCCGCCACTTCCAGCTGTGCCTGAGCGCTGGCGAGTTGCGCCTGCGCACTGCGTAACTGGGCGTTGGCGCTATCGATGTTCTGTTGCGTAGTTGCCCGGGGATCGACGCCGCGCTGGCGACGATACGCCGCTTCGGCGTTCGCCAGGTCAGCTTTGGCTTTCAGCACCTGAGCACGAGCTTCATCACGCTGCGCCGGGTACTGCACTTTTGACAGCGCCAGTTGCGCCTCTGATTGATGTAACTGCGCCGTTGCCAGACCCAGTTGCGCCTGCGCCTGGTCGCGCTGGGCTTTTGCATCACGAGGATCGATGACCACCAGCAGGTCGCCCTTTTTCACCCGTTGATTATCTTTCACCCGCAGTTCGGTGACATAGCCCGCGACTTTCGGCGCAACGGTTACCGCATCGCCATCGGTAAAAGCATCATCGGTCGTTTCTTCATTGCGGGTTAACAACCACCATACCAGCGCAACAATCACCATGACGCCAACCACAATGGCGAGAATGATCAAGGGCTTCTTTCCGGGGCGTTTACGTGCGTTGTTATCGTCTTTGTCATTGTCCTGAACGGCGTCAGGATGCGTTGTGTTTTCTGCCATAGTATCGCAACAGTCCTGTCAGGTAACGGCGCCAGGGGTGCGCCGTTACCTAAAGTTAGGCGGTTGCTATACATTTGCCAGGATAAACTGACAAATCAGCACTATCTGAATAAGAATAATCCGTAGCCGACCAGCGCGGCCCACAGCAGCATAGGGAGGGAATAGAGATGGAAGCGCCACCAAATACGGCGGTCATTTGCCATCCGTAAAGCAATCAGATTGGCCAGCGATCCAGGCAATAAACCGAAGCCACCCACATTCACCGCCCAGGCCAGCAAGGTGTCTGGCGGCACATAGTTGAGCAGCAAAATGGTGGCAGGTACGTTACTGATAAACTGCGACAGGCCAATCGCCGTTAACCACAATCCCGGTGACGAAAGCTGACTGGCGCTGGTGAGCACACTGTGCAGCGCAGGGAGCTGGATCAACAAATGCACATCAATAAACATGGCGATAAACACCAGTAGCAGTGTCCAGTCCACACTTAGCACGACCCGGCGCGCCAGCAACAAGAATCCTGCCGCGACCAGCACCAGCCCCCACAGCTCCTGCTTCAGCTCCAGTGCGGTAATAAAGATGAGATAAAAACCGAGGCAGCTCCATACCAGTTTTGGCTGCCAGTCCGCCGTTTTGCTGCCACTATGGTAGTTCAGCGCTTTTGCGGAAAAACAGAACCAGCACAGCGCCAGCAGGGTCACCATCATCGCCAGCGCCAATGGCGTCATCTGCCAGATAAAGGCCGGGAAAGAGAGCCCGGAACGGCCCCAGATCAGAATATTTTGCGGGTTGCCAATCGGGGTCAACAACGATCCGGCGTTAACCGCCAGTGCTTCAAAAATGATCAGCCTGTTGACCGGGATCTCACACAGCTTTTTTAGCGTGATGGTCAGCGGGACGACGATAAACAACGCGACATCATTGGTCAGAAAGGTGGAGAGCAGCGCGGCCGCCAGCACCATAAACATGGCCAGCCGCCGCTCCGTATGAAAACGGCGCACCATTCGCCGCCCAATCACATCAAAATAACCGCTCAACTCCACCCCTTTGGTCAGCAACATTAAACCGCTAAGGGTGATAATCGTGTGCCAGTCAATGGCGCCAGGCCAGTTTTTTGGCGCAAAGGGAACGGCAAAACAGAGCGCAATGCCAATGACGAGTAAGAGGTGTAAAAAGCGGTCACGCGCCAGGGCGCGGAAAAACGGCATGTTCATTCAGGGGATTGCTCATGTTGCAGCGTAAAGCGGCGGAAACAGTCGAGTGTTTCCTGGCTCACGTGGTGTTCCATGCCTTCGGCATCGCGGCGGGCGATCTCCGGGCTAACCCCGAGCACCAGTAAAAAACTTTCAACAATTTGGTGGCGTTCGCGGCTCTCTTGCGCCAGTTTTTCCCCTTCAGGGGTGAGGAACACGCCGCGCCAGGGAATCTGCTCAATCAGACCCACCGTCGCCAGCCTTTTCAGCATCTTGGCGACAGTGGGCTGCGAGACGCCAAGACGCGCCGCCATATCCACCTGGCGGGCTTCGCCCACGTCGCGGATCAAATCAGAAATCAGTTCGACATAGTCGTCAATCAGCTCACGGCGATGCGCTTCGCGTACCTGGCGAAAGCCTTCAACATGTTCTTCAACATTTACCAGCGTCACTTTTTTTATTGTTTGCTTACCTGCGCGACGATTCATTGTGCTTCCTCTGACAGTGTGACGCCTGTGCAGCATCATATAAGAGAAGCGCCATTGTAAACCATCCGTGAACCAGCACAAAAAATTAACGTAATAGCCATAGCTATACAACATAGCCTGTGCTATATCTGTATGTAATGTACTCACCTTTCATGGATGGAGAGGGGACAAACGTAAGGAGGAGAAGATGAATGAGTTTAAGAGGTGTATGCGCGTGTTTAGTCACTCTCCCTTTAAAGTGCGTTTAATGCTGTTGAATATGCTGTGCGATATGATTAACGGCAAACCGCAGCAAAACAACGATAACCCTTCACACTAATGCGGCGTCGCGGTACGCCGCTTCATTTTTCTGTCACAATTCCCCGTCATACTGGCTAATTCATCTAAAAATCCGGGTATTTTTGCTGGATTTGCAATCATTCTCTCAAAACAACCGCTTAGCGGGTGTTGACCTTCTTAGTGCCTCGCTTTATCTTTGCGCTGCCCTGCACAAATTGCGGCTCGCAGATGCGGACCCCCTCCCCTCTTCACGCGCACTGTCCGGCAGGTTTTGACCCTTACGCCAGGGTGAGCACATGGCGTTTTCGCGATAGTCATCAATGAGCCTAATTCTTAAAGAATCCGTTACGTTCCGTAGTCATACGATTAACCCGTGGACGGGTTTCTATTTTCTCCAGTCAATGGTGATCAATTCTGCTCTTGGTTACGAATTTAGTGTGTTGTACGCGGTCGTCTTTACCTGCGCTTTGCTGGTACTGTGGCGTCATGCCCCACGCGCGCAGAAAATATTCATCGGCATTACCTCTCTGGTTGCCGCGTGCTATTTCCCGTTTGGCCAGGCGTATGGCGCACCAAACTTTAATACCCTGCTGGCGCTGCACTCGACCAATATGGAAGAGTCGACGGAAATTCTGACTATCTTTCCGTGGTATCACTACGCCATTGGCGTATTTATTTTCGCGCTCGGTATCGTTTCGCTGCGCCGCCGGGTGACCACACCCTCAACACCGTGGCTGAAATGGGACACGATGGGCGTTATTTTTTGCGTCGGCTCCTACTTTATCGGCCCGGTGCAAAACCACTTTCATGGCTTCGAGTTTCGCTTATACGATACCGGCGTTCCGGTGTTGCGCTTTGTGCGCGATGTAGCGGTAAACAACTACGAAGTTGTGAAAGAGCAGGAGAACATGGCGCAACTCTCGCGCATGAAAGACACCTGGAATGTGCTGGCGGTAAAACCGAAATACCATACCTATGTTGTGGTGATTGGCGAAAGCGTGCGCCGTGACGCTATGGGCGCTTTTGGCGGCCACTGGAACAACACCCCTTTCGCCAGTCAGGTGAATGGCAACCTGTTCATGGATTACATCTCAGCCAGCGGTTCAACGCAAAAATCCCTCGGTCTGACATTAAACCGCGTGGTGAATGGCGAGCCCCAGTATCAGGATAACTTTGTTACGCTGGCGAACCGCGCGGGTTTCCAGACCTGGTGGTTCTCGAACCAGGGTCAGATTGGCGAATATGACACCGCCATTGCCAGCATCGCGAAACGCGCCGATGAGGTGCAATTCCTGAAAAACGGTGATTTTGAAGCAAACAAAAACGCCCGTGACGAAGATCTGCTGAAGATGACCGCGCAGGTCTTTTCAACTGCCCGCAAACAACCGCAACTGATTGTGCTGCATCTGATGGGTTCGCATCCGCAAGCCTGCGACCGCACTGGTGGGAAATACAACGAGTTTGTGCAGTCGAAAGAGACTTCCTGCTATCTCTACTCCATTACCCAGACCGATGATCTGCTCGGCAAACTGTACTCACAACTGGTGAATACCGGCGACAGTTTCTCTATGGTCTACTTCTCCGATCATGGACTGGCGTTTAAAGAGCGCGGCAAAGAGGTGCAGTATCTGGCGCATGACGACCACTTCCAGCAAAACTTCCAGGTGCCATTTATGGTGCTGTCCAGTGATGATAAAACGCATCGGGTGATTAAAGCGCGTCGCTCAGCGAACGACTTTTTGAGCTTCTTCTCGCAATGGACGGGGATCTCCACCGAGCAGATTAAAAATTCTTACCGTTTTATTTCCGAACAAAAAGCCAGCCCGGCTTACATTACCAACTTTAAGTTACAGAAAGTTGACTACAACCATCTGGGCACGGATATCTTCGAAACACGCAGTCGCCGTTAAGCTTTTGCGTTTACTGCAGACAAAAAAAATCCGCCCAATGGGCGGATTTTTTATATCGCCGAAGCGATTAGAAGCGGTAACCAACACCGGCAATCCAGGTGCCAACGTCAACGCTACGGATACGGCTCTGCTCGTAGGAGAAGTCCAGAGCAACGTTTTCCATCGGGTTGAACTGCAGACCAGCGCCGTAAGAGAAGCCATAATCGCTGGTGTCAGAGGTTTTAGCCACTGCTTCAGTCTGCTGGAATTTACCGTAGCCAACACCGACAACACCGTAGATGCTTGCCCAATCGTTGATGCGGTAAGCCGGACCAGCGGTAATGCCGTAGTACTGAGCTTTGTTGTAGACGCTGTCTTCGGTACGGTCTTTTTCAGTGTAAGTAAAGGAACCGATCACACCCAGCGGGTTGTTGTCTTGCTCGTAACGGTATTTCAGGTTGAAACCGTTAGTTTTGTTCGCGATGCCCTGCGCGTCGCTCTGAGCATAACCACCGGTTACGGTAGATGTTGCTGCAACTGCAGAACCTGCGGATACCGCCAGAAGTGCGGCCAGTGCTGAAAGACATGCAATTTTTTTCATAACCACCTCAAATGTGCTTCAAGTAAATCCTACGTCCTACGTTTTTAATATATCAAAAATTGTTAAGAAACTCTTTGCGCGAAACGATGTCTAAAGCGTCATTTCATGTAACAGAACGTTTCTGCCCTTGACCAACTCTTTCAAAAAACAGTCATTTCTCCGCATAACACACCATTATGATGCCTTACAAATGGCACGTTCATCCGGATAATTCCTAAAAGGACAGGTTAATTAACCACCAGATGTGCTCTATTCTACGGATATTGCCCCTGCTTTTTTTCAACAAACGCTCAACCGGCCGGGGGTAATTCAAGTAGACTGATTGTTTTACTTTCAATTGACATAAATTGACGGGAGAAAGGATGCCTGGGCTGTCTCGTACCATGCCGGTATGGCTACCGGTTATTGTGCTTCTTATTGCGATGATCTCCATTCAGGGCGGCGCATCGCTGGCGAAATCGCTATTTCCGCTGGTGGGCGCGTCGGGTGTCACGGCGCTGCGACTAGCGCTGGGCACGTGCATCCTGGCGATTATTTTCAAACCCTGGCGCCTGCGCTTCACACCGGAACAGCGCCTGCCACTGCTGTTTTATGGGCTGTCGTTGGGCGGCATGAACTATATGTTCTATCTCTCGATTCAGACCGTACCACTGGGTGTTGCCGTTGCGCTGGAGTTCACCGGCCCGCTGGCTGTGGCATTATTCTCTTCCCGCCGCGCGGTGGATTTTATCTGGGTGGTACTGGCAGTGCTCGGCCTGTGGTACTTATTGCCATTGGGCGAAAACGTTTCCCACGTGGATTTGACCGGTGCCGCATTGGCGCTGGGCGCGGGTGCCTGTTGGGCGGTGTACATTCTTTCCGGCCAGCGCGCAGGCGAAGAACATGGTCCGGCGACCGTGGCGCTGGGTTCATTGATTGCTGCACTGATTTTTGTCCCCCTTGGTGCATTCCAGTCCGGGGAGTTGCTGTGGCACTGGTCGGTATTACCACTGGGTATCGCCGTGGCTATTTTATCGACCGCACTGCCTTACTCGCTTGAGATGATTGCCCTGACCCGTTTGCCGACCCGCACCTTCGGTACGCTCATGAGTATGGAACCGGCACTGGCGGCAATGTCCGGCATGATTTTCCTCGGCGAGACGCTCACCGCCCAGCAGGTGCTGGCGCTAATGGCGATTGTCATTGCCTCGATGGGATCAACGCTCACGCTGCGACGGGAAGGTAAAATCAAAGAAGTGGATATTGGCTAAATAATTATTATTCAGCGTGGGATAATCCTCACGCTGAATAACGGCATGGTTAAACAGACATTATTTCTTACCTTTATGTACATTTCTCTTTAATTAGAGTTAAAGAGACATCATAGCCTGCAATAGAATTTAATTTTTATTTAAATTCAATCAATTAAGATTAAACCCTCACAAAACCATCCGCTATATAGCTTCTGCTATTGAACCGATAGGCACAGCCAAATCAGAAAATCTTAATCTGGTGCTATACTTAGTTTCGGTAATTACCTGGGACACAAACATCAAGAGGATATGAGATTATGAGTACCGCTAAACTGGTAAAAACGAAAGCGTCTAATCTGCTTTATACCCGTAACGATGTATCGGATAGCGATAAAAAAGCGACCGTTGAGTTGCTGAATCGCCAGGTGATCCAGTTCATTGACCTGTCGCTGATCACGAAACAGGCCCACTGGAATATGCGCGGTGCTAATTTTATTGCCGTTCATGAAATGCTGGATGGCTTCCGTACTGCGCTGGTCGATCACCTTGACACCATGGCGGAACGCGCCGTACAGCTGGGCGGTGTAGCGCTCGGTACCACGCAGGTGATCAACAGCAAAACGGCGCTGAAAAGCTACCCACTGGATATTCACAGCGTGCAGGATCACCTGAAAGAGCTGGCTGACCGTTACGCCATCGTGGCAAATGATGTGCGTAAAGCCATTAGCGAAGCAAAAGACGAAGACACCGCAGATATCTTTACCGCGGCGTCACGCGATCTGGATAAATTCCTGTGGTTCATCGAATCCAATATTGAATAATCCATAAGCATTATCAATGCCCCCTCGCTTTCATATGAGGGGGTTTGCACTTTTATGGTGCACACTTTTCCCCCTCCCCCTCGCCATAAGTTACTGCTACGTAATAATCACATCACAAAATTGTTAACAACAGATTGTTTTACGTGCGAATTGCGCGCTAAATAGAAGCAAAACAGGCCATCTTGCTGAATTGCACCAAATCAGTGACTCAAAATGGTGCATAACAACAATGTTGCTACACTTATTGTGCAACCGTGTAAAGCTTCGCCTTTACAAAACAATAGGTTGTAAACCTGGCATGATTTTTTCATACTGCGTTCATTCTCGCAGGGGCTCGCTCCCCGGATACAAAAGGAAAAACTATGAAGTCTGTATTGAAATTTTCCCTTGCTGCACTCGCTCTCGCCTTTGCTGTTTCTTCTCAGGCTGCTGACAAAAAACTGGTTGTTGCAACCGATACCGCCTTCGTTCCCTTCGAGTTCAAACAGGGTGACAAATACGTTGGTTTCGACGTGGATCTGTGGGCAGCTATCGCTAAAGAGCTGAAACTGGATTATGAACTGAAGCCGATGGACTTCAGCGGCATCATCCCTGCGCTGCAAACCAAAAACGTTGACCTGGCGCTGGCAGGCATCACCATTACCGAAGAGCGTAAAAAAGCGATCGAATTCTCCGACGGCTACTATAAAAGCGGTCTGCTGGTAATGGTCAAAGCCAACAACAACGACGTAAAAAGCGTGAAAGATCTTGATGGCAAAGTACTGGCTGTGAAGAGCGGCACCGGTTCTGTTGATTACGCGAAAGCCAACATCAAAACCAAAGATCTGCGCCAGTTCCCGAACATCGATAACGCCTATATGGAGTTGGGCACCGGTCGCGCTGATGCGGTACTGCACGATACGCCAAACATCCTGTACTTCATCAAAACAGCAGGCAATGGTCAGTTCAAAGCGGTAGGCGAGTCTCTGGAAGCACAGCAGTATGGTATTGCGTTCCCGAAAGGCAGCGATGCCCTGCGTGAAAAAGTGAACGGTGCGCTGAAAACCCTGCGTGACAACGGCACGTACAACGAAATCTACAAAAAATGGTTCGGTTCCGAACCTAAATAATTATTATAAAATTTAAAGTGTTACACCTCAGGGGCGGCTTTCGCCCCTGATACATTTGATATAACCACGGTATACAGGAACACATCATGCAGTTTGACTGGAGCGCCATCTGGCCCGCCATTCCGCTTCTGATTGAAGGGGCGAAAATGACGTTGTGGATCTCGGTCCTCGGCTTAATTGGCGGGTTGATTATCGGCCTTGCGGCTGGTTTCGCACGCACCTTTGGCGGCTGGATCGCCAACCACATCGCACTGGTATTTATTGAAGTTATCCGCGGCACGCCCATCGTCGTGCAGGTCATGTTTATCTATTTTGCCCTGCCAATGGCGTTCAACGATTTGCGTATCGACCCGTTTAGCGCAGCGGTCGTGACCATCATGATCAACTCTGGTGCCTACATCGCGGAAATTACCCGCGGCGCCGTACTCTCGATCCATAAAGGCTTCCGTGAAGCGGGCCTGGCGCTGGGTTTATCACGCGGTGAAACCATTCGCCACGTGATCCTGCCGCTGGCGCTGCGCCGTATGCTGCCGCCGCTGGGTAACCAGTGGATCATCAGCATCAAAGATACTTCGCTGTTTATTGTTATCGGCGTCGCTGAACTGACCCGCCAGGGGCAAGAGATTATCGCCGGCAACTTCCGCGCACTGGAGATCTGGAGCGCCGTTGCGGTGGTTTATCTGATCATTACTTTGGTTCTGAGCTTTATTCTGCGTCGTCTTGAAAGAAGGATGAAAATCCTGTGATTGAATTTAAAAACGTTTCCAAGCACTTTGGCCAGACCCAGGTGCTGCACAACATTGATCTGAGTATTACCCAGGGTGAAGTGGTGGTAATTATCGGGCCTTCCGGCTCCGGTAAATCGACGCTGTTACGCTGCATCAACAAGCTCGAAGAGATCACCAGCGGCGAACTGATCGTCGATGGTTTGAAAGTTAACGATCCGAAAGTAGACGAGCGTCTTATCCGCCAGGAAGCCGGCATGGTGTTCCAGCAGTTTTATCTGTTCCCGCACCTGACAGCGCTGGAAAACGTCATGTTCGGCCCGCTGCGCGTACGCGGCGCGACAAAACAGGACGCTGAAAAACTCGCTAAAGAGCTGCTGGCAAAAGTGGGTCTCGCGGAGCGTGCTCACCACTATCCGTCTGAGCTGTCCGGCGGCCAGCAGCAACGCGTGGCGATTGCCCGCGCGCTGGCGGTAAAACCGAAAATGATGCTGTTTGATGAGCCAACCTCTGCGCTCGACCCGGAACTGCGCCACGAAGTCCTGAAAGTGATGCAGGATCTGGCCGAAGAAGGCATGACCATGGTGATCGTCACTCACGAAATCGGCTTTGCCGAGAAAGTGGCTTCCCGCCTGATTTTCATTGATAAAGGCCGTATTGCCGAAGATGGCAACCCGCAGCAGCTTATTGAAAATCCACCGAGCCCACGCCTGCAAGAGTTCCTGCAACACGTCTCCTGATAACATCGGCCCCTCATCATGAGGGGCTTTTTTATCCCCCTTTTCTGGATTTATCCCAATTCCTCTGCGAGGCATTACGGCATCTATACTTATCATTTTGCGGGATTTTCTCACCGGAGGAGCCTATGCCGTGGATGTTATTACTGATTGGCCTGCTGTGCGCGCCGCTTCATGCGGCGACAATTCCCGGTATGACAACGGCGACAACCAGCACACCATCAACCGCCCAGACGACTGAACCGAACATCGAGCAGAAAAAAGCGGCCTATGCCGCGCTGGCAGATGTGCTGGAAAATGACGACTCGCGCAAAGAACTTATCGATCAGTTACGCAAAGTCGCGACAACGCCGCCACAGGAGCCTGTGCCGCTCATCACCCCGCCCGAGGTGAAAGAGCAAAAGACCGTGCTGGAGAATGTCACGGAAATTAGCCGCTATTATGGTGACGAGCTGGCGTCGCGCTTTGCACAGCTCTACCGCAATATCACAGGCTCTCCGCATAAATCCTTCAACCCGCAGACGTTTACCCATGCAGCGACCTATTTCCTGCTGCTGGCGGTACTGGTATTCGCGTTCTGGTTACTGGTGCGCACCTGTGTTTCTCCGTTGTATCGCAAGATGGGCACATGGGGACGCAAGAAGAATCGCGAGCGCAGCAACTGGCTGCAGCTACCTGCGATGATCATCGGCGCGTTTATTATTGATTTGCTATTGCTGGCGCTGACGCTGTTTATCGGGCAGTTGCTCAGCGCCAGTCTCAATGCTGGCAACCGCACCATTGCTTTTCAGCAGAGTCTGTTCCTGAACGCCTTTGCCCTGATTGAGTTTTTTAAAGCTATATTACGATTGGTGTTCTGCCCGCGCATTCCGGAACTGCGCCCGTTTCGCATTGCCGATGAGACAGCCCGCTACTGGCATCTGCGCCTGAGCGCGCTGAGCAGCCTGATCGGTTACGGTTTACTGGTGGCAGTGCCGATTATTTCAAACCAGGTGAACGTACAATTTGGCGCACTGGCGAACGTGGTGATTATGCTGTGTATCACCGTCTGGGCGCTGTATCTGATTTTTCATAATAAAAAGACGATCCAGCATAACCTCACCGTGCTGGCCGATCACTCACTGGCTTTTTTCAGCCTGTTTATTCGCGCGTTCGCGCTGATCTGGCACTGGCTGGCCAGCGCTTACTTTATTGTGCTGTTCTTCTTCTCACTGTTCGATCCCGGCAATAGCCTGAAATTTATGATGGGCGCGACCGTTAACAGTCTCGCGATCCTCAGTATTGCCGCGTTTATCTCTGGCGTATTATCGCGCTGGCTGAATAAAACCATCACCCTCTCGCCGCAAGTGCAACGCAACTATCCGGAGCTGCAAAAGCGGCTTAATGGTTGGTTATCCGCAACGTTGAAAACGGCGCGCTTCTTGGTGGTTTGCGCCACGATCATGCTGCTGCTCAATGCGTGGGGACTGTTTGATGTCTGGCAATGGCTGACCTATGGCGCAGGGGAGAAGACGGTCGATATTCTGATCCGTATTGTGTTGATCCTCTTCTTCTCCGCAGTAGGCTGGACGCTGCTGGCCAGCCTGATAGAAAACCGTCTGGCTTCGGACATTCATGGACGCCCGCTACCCAGCGCACGTACCCGCACTCTGCTGACCCTGTTTCGCAACGCGCTGGCAGTCGTGATCAGCACCATTACGGTAATGATTGTGCTGTCGGAAATTGGCGTTAACATCGCGCCGCTGCTGGCGGGTGCCGGGGCGCTGGGACTGGCTATCTCATTTGGTTCGCAAACGCTGGTGAAAGACATTATCACCGGGATATTTATCCAGTTCGAGAATGGCATGAACACCGGCGATCTGGTCACCATTGGCCCGCTCACCGGCACCGTGGAACGGATGTCAATTCGCTCCGTTGGCGTACGCCAGGATACCGGCGCATACCATATTATTCCGTGGTCATCGATCACCACCTTCGCGAACTTCGTGCGCGGAATTGGCTCCGTGGTGGCGAATTATGATGTTGACCGCCATGAAGACGCAGACAAAGCGAACCAGGCGCTGAAAGATGCCGTTGCCGAACTGATGGAAAAAGAAGATATTCGCGGGCTGATTATCGGTGAGCCCTCATTTGCCGGGCTGGTCGGGCTGAGCAATACGGCCTTTACCCTGCGCGTGACCTTTACCACGCTGCCGCTGAAACAGTGGACAGTACGTTTTGCCCTCGACACGATGGTGAAAAAACATTTCGATCTGGCGGATGTACGGCCGCCGGTGCAAACCTATCAGGTACTGCCTGCGCCAGGCAGTACCCCACACACGCAGCCAGCCGCATCCGCTGGCCCGCAACCGCCCGTCGAACCTACGCTTTAAAACGCGTCTGCGCCCAGCGTTGACGCTGGTTGTCATCGAGGAAGGTCCAGGCAATAAAGCGACTCTGCTTTTGCCCCTGGGCCATCTCTTTTTTTATCACTTTCACTGCGCCGACCTGAGTCAAAGCACGATACAACTCAGGCAGGTTATCGCCGCGCGACACCAGCGAGGTAAACCACAACACCTGGCGCGCGAACTGCGGGCTTTCAGCAATCATTGTGCGGATAAAAGCCACTTCCCCGCCTTCGCACCAGAGCTCCTGCTGCTGACCACCGAAGTTGAGCGCACCCTCAGCAGACTGCCCGAGGTTACGCCGTTTACGTTCGCTACCCGCCTGTGCGCTTTGCGCAGAATCGTGAAACGGCGGGTTGCAAATGATGGCGTCATACTGCTCATTTTTATGAATGATACCGCTAAGCACCGCCGTCGAATCTTTCTGGCGGCGCAAACGCACCGCCCGACTAAGTCCCGGATTAGCACTAATAATCGCCTGTGCGCTGGCAAGGGCGGCGTCATTGGTTTCGCTACCGGTAAAACGCCAGCCGTATTCATGCACGCCAATCAGCGGGTAGATGCAGTTTGCCCCCGTCCCAATATCCAACACGCTGGCCTGGGTCGGGATCTGCCCTTGATGACTTTCGGCAAGCACATCCGCCAGATGATGCAGGTAGTCGGCGCGCCCGGGAACGGGCGGGCAAAGAAAACCGTCCGGAATATCCCACTCACGCACACCATAAAATTGCGCCAGCAACGCCTTATTTAAGGCTTTCACCGCCTGTGGCCGGGCAAAATCAATTGTTGCCTCGCCGTTGGGGTTGGCGATGATGAAGTCGCGCAATGACGGGGTTACGGCGCACAGCGCATCGAGATCGTAGCGACTGTGGTGACGGTTACGCGGGTGCAGACCCGGCTTCTGGGCATTCATGGCATTCTCCTGTTAGCAGCGGCGTAAGATACCCGTTGACGTTGGCCGGGTAAATAAGTGAGGCTGAAGAAACTTTTTCCATTACCCGGAAGCACTATGTACTTTTATGAACCGGCGAAAGGCCACGGCCTGCCGCACGACCCGCTGAATGCGATTATTGGTCCCCGCCCTATTGGCTGGATAGCGTCTCTGGATGGCCAGGGCCGACGTAATCTTGCACCATACAGTTTTTTTAACTGCTTCAATTATCGTCCGCCCATCATCGGCTTCGCCAGCAGCGGCTGGAAAGATAGCGTACGCAATATCAACGAAACCGGAGAGTTTGTCTGGAATCTGACCACCCGCGATTTGGCCGTACGCATGAACGAAACATCCGCCTCTTTACCGCATGGCGAAGATGAATTTGCCCGGGCTGGTCTGACGCCTGTAACAGGCCGCCTTGTCAGTGCGCCGCGCGTGGCGGAGAGCCCGGTTAACTTTGAATGTCGCCTGTCGCAATGTATTCAACTGACGGCTGCCAACGGCACGGCACTGGATACCTGGCTGGTGCTGGGGGAGGTTGTCGCAGTGCATATCGATGAATCACTGCTGGAAGAGGGGATTTACCAGACGGCAAAAGCCCAGCCAGTATTGCGCGCAGGTGGCCCATCGGCCTATTACGGCATCAGTGAAGCGTTGCGCTTTGATCTGATTCGCCCGGATAACCGGTAAGGCGTGTATCCGGCCTGAGTGGCTATACTTACTCATAGGGAGGACGACATTATGGCTTCAGGCTGGGCAAACGACGATGCAGTACAGCAACAGATCGACAGTACCATTGAAGATGCGGTCGCCCGCGCCCGCCGCGACATACCGACAGGGGAAAGCCTGACGGAGTGCGAGGAGTGCGGTGAACCGATCCCGGAAGCGCGTCGCAACGCGATCCCCGGGGTGCGTTTATGCGTGGTTTGCCAACAGAAGAAAGATTTACATAACTCTACATTTTCAGGATATAATCGCCGAGGATCGAAAGATAGCCAGCTTCGTTGACCGTTCCTGACGTTTGTAACCAGCGCAAGCGCTTGCTTTTACATCCACAGATTTTCCCCTGCCACGTAGCAAAATGTGCCGCAAAATTGTTCACCCTGCGCCTCAACTGCAAAACGCCGGTTTTTCATCAATAAATGTCTTTAAATTCAATCGATTATTTCTTATTCAATTTTTTAGAATAAGGCTGTCAATTCTCTTCGATTTTATCTCTTGCGAAAAAGCGTGATACTTATCACATCGACGGAACATCGTCCCATACACAGAATAACCTGCGAGAGATTAACCATGAAAACCATCAAATATGCTGTTGCTGCCATCGCCCTGTCCACCCTCTCTTTTGGTGCGTTCGCGGCGCAATCCGTCAGCCCGGCGCAGGCCGAAAACCTGAACAAAATCGGCGTCGTGTCTGTCAACAACGCTGACACGCTGGATGGCCTTGAAGCCAAACTGGCTGAAAAAGCAAAAGCAGCTGGTGCATCCAGCTACAGCATTACGTCCGCTAACGGCAATAACAAAATGAGCGGCACTGCGGTTATCTACAAATAACCCCCTGTTCTACCCCCCGGCGAACTAACCCTCCGCTGGGGATGCTCCACCCTCATTGACCCTGTTGTTACCCTGTTGTTTGCCCGTCCAGGAATGTGACGGGCTTTTTTTTGTTAAAAACTTTCCGCCACCCGTGCAAGACCCGCTTCCAGCGTCTCCACCTCACCCGTTGCGACCAGGCAGCAAGCCAACTGAATCTTCAATGATTCAGGCACCGCTTCGCGCCCGGCAATGCAGCGCTCTATCCAGCGGGCAGTGCTCTCAGCGTCTTTTGCCACTCCTTCAGGCGACACCTGTTCAGGCGCATCATTGCGGGTAAATAACACGCGCTCGCCCTGCGCATCGATCAGCGTAATCTGTGGGCAACGCTGCGGATTCGCATAGACCTCCCCTTCCGTCCCGTGCATCAGTAAACCGCGCCCACCGATATCGGCAAAAAATTTGCCAACACGGGTGATATATTCCGGGTGCGAAACACTGGACAAGCGCAACGCGGCTGATTTCTCAAACGGTGTCGCCAGTTTCGCCAGCGTGTGCGCACTGTTGCGTACCCCCATACGCCAGCGCATCGCCAGCTGTTTTTCCAGCGGCGGACAGAGTGTGCTCACCGGAACATAGACCGGCTGATGCCCTTCCAGACGCGCCTGCGCCTGACCTGCGTGCAGCGTGGGATGGATGCCCAACAAGGTGAAAATCGTTTCGGTGACCACGCGGGTGGGATCTTCGCTCACCCCATGCACTAGCACCGGAAAGCCGAGCTTCGTCAGCAGAATGGCCAGCAGTGGCGTTAAATTTGCCTGTTTGCGTGCGCCGTTGTAGCTGGGAATCACAATCGGCATCGGTTTTGCCACCGGAGGTGTCAGTTTGATGGTGTGATGCTGCATCGCTTCGTAAAAGCCACGCATTTCCGCCTCGCCTTCCCCTTTGATGCGCAGGGCAATCAGGATGCCGCCCATTTCCAGATCCGGCACATCGCCATTCAGCATGTGCGTGTACAAACCACGTGCGGTGTCAACATCGAGATCTCGGGCGTGATGCTTTCCCCGGCCAATCTCTTTAATGATGGTGCGGTAATCCATGGGAACTCCTTGCGTGCTCACATCGTTAACGGCGCCTGCGGCGCTTTTGTTCTGGTTTCTTCACTATAACGTCCGGCATCGCCGGTTGTGAAATAGGAAACACCGGCAGCGCATCGAGAAGGCGTTTACCATAGCTTTTGGTCAGCAGGCGCTTGTCGTAAATCACCACTTCGCCATGGCAGCCGTGGCTTCGAATCAGTCGCCCCACCTGCTGGATCAAATTGAATGACGCACTGGGCAGGCTCTGGACTTCAAACGGATAGCGATTCAGGCTTTTCAACCATTCGCCTTCGGTGATCACCACCGGGCTGTCAATGGGCGGAAAGGCAATTTTATGAATGTGCACCTGCGTCAGGTAATCCCCTTTTAAATCCAGCCCCTCGGCAAAAGATTGCAAACCGACCAGCACGCTGTGTTCACCGCCATCAATGCGTTTACGGTGCAGTTCCACCAGTCGATAACGTGGCTGATCCCCTTGCACCAGTAACAACAAACGCAGATCGGTCACGTAACTCAAAAAGAGCTGCATCGCCCGCTGACTGGCGAACAGCACCAGCATCCCCGGATGCGCTTTACTTTCCACCTGCTGGCGAAACCAGGTCGCCATCTCCGCAATATGCTGCTCTTCATTTTCAATCAGCGGCTCATAACGCATCTGCGGAATGACGATTTTGCCCTGCTCAACATGGTTAAACGGCGAATCCAGCGTAACAAAACGGTCTCCGGCCTTCTCTTTCAGGCCGCTCATCTCCTGCAAACGATTAAAGCTGTTCAGCGAACGCAGAGTAGCGGAGGTCACCACAATATGCGGAATGCTGCGCCAAAGCAGCTTTTCCAACTGATCGCTCACGCGAATGCCAACGCAATGAAACAGCATATGCAGTTGCCCGTCGCGCACTTCCCGCGTGGCCCACTTCGACACCGGCGCGCCGGAAGCTTGCGTCATGGAGGCCAGCCGCCATAGCTTACTTTGACTTTCAAACATGCCCAGCGCGCGGTTCATTTGCAGGATCACGCGATGCAGACGGACGATATCGTGGCTACCGGTCTTCTCGCTTAAATCATTCAGAAACAGCTCCGCCAGGCCGCGCAGCATCTCGGTCAGCTTCGCCAGCCGCTGGCAGATAGCCATTACCTCATCCGGCAGTTCGCCCATCGCAAAACGGTGTTCGGCTTCCTGACCCGCAGGAAGATAGAGATTGAGTATGTTGTTTAACGACGCGATCAGTTCATACAGCTCTTCACAGTGGGCATTCAGCCGTTCCGGGATCGCCAGCGGCGGCATGGTTTTTGGTCGGAACTGCTCCAGACAGGTTGCCACCAGTTTGCAGAACAGATCGAGTTGGAGGCGGTACCAGGAGGCAGTAATCTCTGCGCTCATCTCCAGGGCGTCCCGCGCGACATCCGGCAAATGGTGGCCTTCATCCAGAACCAGCAGCAGATTTTTCGGCTCCGGCAGTACTGCTTCGCTCTCCATTGCTGCCATCACCAGCGCATGGTTCGCCACCACCACTTCCGCTTCCTGAATTTCACGACGCGCGACAAAAAACGGGCATTCGCGGTAGTAGTGGCAGTTGCGGTTAAGGCAACTGGCTTTATCGGTGCTGAGACGCCGCCATAACTCATCACTTATGGCTTTGTCGGTATGATCGCGCAGGCCGTCCCATTTATAACTGTCGAGATCCACTTTCAGCGCCGCGCAGAGCTTCTGCTCTTCCTGATTCCCCGGCGTTAGCTCATCATCCAGAAACGCCAGCAGATCCTGCTGGTTCGGCTCAGAGCTGGCCAGCGCGGCGAGATTGCGCGGGCACACGTAGCGACCGCGCCCGAAGGCGGCGGTAAAGCGCAGGTCGGGGATAATTTTGCGCAGCAGCGGCAGATCTTTGCTGAAGATTTGATCCTGCAAGGCAACGTTAGCGGTGCTGACGACCAGCGTTTTTTGCTCTTCGCGGGCAATGGCAATGCCGGGAATCAAATAAGAGAGGGTCTTCCCGACGCCGGTTGGCGCTTCAATCGCCAGATGCCGCCCTTCATCACCCGCCAGCGTTTTCGCCACATCGGCAATCATCTGCCGCTGCGGGGCGCGGGGAATAAAGTCCGGAATCTGTTGTTGCAACGCCTTATACCAGGCGGCAATCTGCGCTTTTAACGCGGCGGTAAGGGCCATTCGACAACCTGAAATACTGTATAAACAGCCACTATTGTGGCATTTTTAGCGCCCTGGGGGTAACGGTTTTTGCAATGCCGGAAGCGGTCGCCTGGAAATATCCCTCCGGTTGCAAATACAGGATATTTTTCGCAGCGCCGATCACAATTTGGCACATCTGGCCATCTATGCCCTGAGCGACGCGTTGATCATTTATTCGGGCGATGCTAGTTTTTACCTGCATTACGCTTGTTACCGAATATCGGGCAAAACCTAAATGCAGACTATGAGGACAAATCCGTCCGCGGCTGTATTTACGTTTTGCCCGTTTTTGTTTGCAGGAGTTGGCGATGCTGGTCAAACAAATATTAAATAATAACGTTGTCAGCGCCATTGATGAGCGTGGGCTTGAGGTTATTCTTACCGGCCGCGGTCTTGGGTTTAATACCCACACCGGTGCCAGCGTGGATACCCAGGCCATCGAAAAAATATTCCGGCTGCAGGATTCGCAGATCTCTGCCCGCTTCAAAGATTTGATCAGCGAAGTGCCGGTAGAAATACTGCAACTGACCGACGATATCGTCGCCCTGGCGCGCACAACGCTGCCGCATAAATTAAGTGAAGGCCTGTACGTTACTCTGGCCGATCATCTTCATTTCGCCCTGCAACGCAGCCAGAACAGCGAAGTGCTGCCCAATCCACTGGAGTGGGAAGTGCGCCATTTCTATACCGCAGAATATAGCATCGCCCGCCAGGCTCTGGGCATGGTAGTGGCCCGCACCGGTACATTATTACCCGATAGCGAAGCCTGTAGCATCGCCCTGCATATTGTGAACGCCGGACTGAACGACACGATGGGTAAAACCACGCAGATTACGCGCCTTATTTACCAGTTGCAGAATATCGTTAAATACTTTTTCAGTCTGCCGCTCGATGAGCACAGTCTGAATTATCAACGCTTTATTACCCATTTAAAGTTTTTCGCCCAGCGGGTGATTGATGGAGTGGTATTAAATAATGACGACGAGGAATTATTTGCCATGGTGCAGCGTCGTTATCAGACAACCCTGAAGTGCGTTGACGCCATTAATGAGTTTGTCGGTAAAAATTATCACCACACCATGAGCAACTCGGAAAAGCTCTACCTGACCGTGCATATCGAAAACGTCGTGCAACGGGCAGAGTCGTAAAAAATATTCTTTCCAGGCTTGTTACTGTTAAATCAGGCAAACCCCAGAAGAGCAACGCGCCGGTTTATCACCGGTAATTGTTATGACACCTGCAATGCAGGCGTCAGTCTGGAGGAATGACCATGAACTATCAGGATACCGCGCAGCAGATCATTACCCGGATCGGCGGCAAGGATAATATTCTGTCGCTGTTTCACTGCATCACCCGTCTGCGTTTTTTACTGAAAGATCACGACAAAGCTGACCGTGCGGCGCTGGAAGCGCTGGAAGGCGTGATAGGCGTGAATATTTCAGGCGACCAGTATCAACTGATTATCGGCAACGACGTTGCCCCCTTGTGCGAAGCGCTGCTGGCAAAACTGCCAGGAGTCTCATCCGGCGGCGCGGTGCAGCATGGCAAACGCCGAAATCCGATTTCCGTCGTGCTGGAGGGACTATCCAGCATCTTTTCGCCCATCATTCCGGCCATTGCCGGGGCCGGTATTCTCAAAGGGGTGCTGGCGCTGCTGGTCGCCATGCACTGGCTGGAGACCAGTAATCAAACGTACCAGATCCTGCTGGCGATCAGCGACGGCGTTTTCTACTTTATGCCGCTGGCGCTGGCATTCAGCGCTGCCAATAAATTCGGCACCAACCCGTACGTTGCCGTCGCGCTGGCCGCCGCCCTCTTCCACCCTGCACTTCAAACGTTGTTTAAATCCGGCGCGCCAGTGCATTTTATGAGCCTGCCGGTACCCACGGTCAATTATGCCTCTACGGTAATCCCGATTTTACTGGCGGTCTGGCTCCTTAGTCGGGTGGAAAAGTGGATTGACCGCATCATGCCCGGCGTGTTGAAAACGATGTTTGTCCCGCTGCTGAGCCTGGTGATTGTCACCCCCATCACGCTTATCGCCATTGGTCCGCTGGGTATTTTTGCCGGTAACGCGCTGTCTGGCGGCATTATCTGGCTGGTGGAAAATATGGGTATCGTCGCAGGTGTGGTGGTGGGCGGCACGCTGTCGATGATCATTATCACCGGCATGCACTATGTGCTGGTGCCCATCATGATCAACAACATCAGCCAGATGGGTTTCGATCCGTTCAAGATCCTCTTTTATGTTGCCAACCTCGGCCAGGCTGGCGCGGCTTTTGGCGTATTCCTGCGCGCCAAAGACCGGAAACTGAAGTCGCTGGCGCTGACCACCAGCTTCAGCGCCGCAATGGGCATTACCGAACCGGCGATGTACGGCATCAATATTCGTTATAAACGCCCCTTTGCCGCCGCCTTGATTGGCGGTGCCTGCGGCGGCGGTTTCGCCATGGCAATGGGGGTGAAAACGTATGCCTTTGCGCTCAGCGGTCTGCCCGGTCTTCCGGCTCTGGTTGGCCCCACTTTTCTGTGGGCGTTGGTCAGTATCGCCATCTCGTTTACCTGCGCCGCCGTGGTCACGGTGATCCTCGGATTTGAAGAGACGGTGGTTGCCGGCATCAGCCCGATGCCGGTGGCACGCAGCGAAGAGAAGCTGTTTGCCCCTGTCAGTGGTGAACTGAAAGCGTTGAGCACACTCAGCGACCCGGTCTTCGCCGATGAAATTTTTGGCAAAGGCCTGGCGATTTACCCCACCAGTGGCGAGTTACGTTCGCCCGTTAACGGCAAGGTGGCGTCGCTGTTTGAAACCCACCATGCGCTGGCGCTGCAAAGCGATACCGGAGCAGAAATCCTGATCCATATCGGTATCGACACCGTCAAGCTGGGCGGACGCCACTTTACCAGCCACATCACTGCCGGGCAGATAGTCGAGGTGGGCGATTTACTGGTGAGCTTTGATCTTGCGGCGCTGAAAGCCGAAGGCATCGACCCCAGCGTGATTGTTGTGGTCACCAACAGTGAACAGTACGGCGATATCAGCCCGGTAAAAGCAAAGGGCGATGTCGCCAGCCGGGACGCATTTCTCACACTGACCGCGACAGCGGCGTAAGGAGCAGACGTATGGCATTTTCGAAAGCATTTCCGGACGGTTTTTTATGGGGCGGCGCCACGGCCGCTAACCAGCTGGAGGGCGCATGGAACGTGGGAGGAAAAGGGCTATCGGTCTCTGATGTTTACACCTTCGATAGCAATATGCCCCGCGAACGCTGGCTCGATCAGTGGCTGGGCATGACCCACGCGCAGGTACGTGAAGCGCAGGATCCGGACAGCAAAAAATACTACCCCAAACGCAAAGGCAACGACTTTTACCACCACTTTAAAGAGGATATCGCCCTGTTCGCCGGAATGGGTTTTAAGTGCTTTCGCATGTCGATTGCCTGGACGCGCATCTTCCCGCGCGGCGATGAAACCACGCCGAACGAAGCTGGACTGAAATTCTACGACGAGGTGTTCGATACACTACTGGCGCACGGTATTCAACCGATTGTCTCGCTGTCGCACTACGAGATGCCGCTGGCGCTGGTCACCGACTACGGCGGCTGGCCGAATCGCCAGTTGGTCGATTTCTACGTGCGTTTCGCCACCACGGTCTTCACCCGCTACCGCAAAAAAGTGAAGTACTGGATGACCTTCAACGAGATCAACTGCGTGAAACATCACCCGTATGTCAGCGTTGGGGTGATCGAAGAGGACAATCCGCATCTCGAACAGGATAAATACCAGGGCGCGCACCATCAGTTTGTCGCCAGCGCACTGGCCACCAAAGCCTGCCATGCCATTATTCCCGGCTCGCAGGTCGGCTGCATGATCAGCTACCAGATGCTCTATCCGCACACCTGCCATCCGGATGATTTGCAGGCCTGTGAAGAGATGCAGCGCGTGTCGCTGTTCTTTAGCGATGTGCAAGCGCGCGGCTACTACCCGGCCTATACCGATCGCATGCTGGCGGAGAAAGGCGTTACGCTGCAAAAAGTGGTCGGCGATGATGAGATCCTGCGCCAGCACCCGGTCGATTTCGTCTCCTTTAGCTACTACATGTCGAGCACCGTTAGTGCGCACCCGGAAAAACTGGAAATAGCGGAAGGCAATATGGTGACTGGCGGCATCCGCAACCCATACCTCCCCACCAGCCAGTGGGGATGGCAGATTGACCCGAAAGGGTTGCGTCTTGCCTTAAACCAGCTGTATGACCGCTACCAGAAACCGCTGTTTATTGCCGAAAACGGGCTGGGCGCAGTGGATACAGTTAACCCGGATGGCTCGATTGATGACGATTACCGTATCGATTACCTGCGCCAGCACGTGGAGCAGATGCGGGAAGCCATCGGCGATGGCGTTGATCTGTTTGGCTATACCTGGTGGGGGCCGATTGATGTGGTCAGCGCCGGCACGGCGCAAATCTCCAAACGCTATGGGTTTATCTATGTGGACCAGGATGATATGGGCAACGGCACCCAGGCCCGCTCGCTGAAGAAAAGTTATCACTGGTATAAAAAACTGATTGCCTCCAACGGCGAAGATTTGACGAATTAAGGAGCGGAAATGGCTGTTTTCCCGAAAGGTTTCTTATGGGGCGGTGCGATTGCCGCCAACCAGGCCGAAGGCGCATGGAACGAGGATGGCAAAGGGCCATCGATTGCCGACGTGGTGCGCGGCGGTATCGCTTCCGGCAAACATGATGCGGTGATTGACCCGAATCTCTATTACGCCAGCCACGAAGCGATTGATTTCTACCATCGCTACAAAGAAGACATCGCGCTGTTCGCAGAGATGGGGTTCAAATGCTTTCGTACCTCGATTGCCTGGTCGCGCATTTTTCCGCGCGGTGATGAAACCACGCCCAACGAAGCCGGGCTGGCTTTTTATGACGCTCTGTTTGATGAGTTGCTGAAGTATGGCATCGAGCCGGTTATTACGCTTTCCCACTACGAAACGCCACTGGCGCTGTATCAGGAGTACGGCGGCTGGAAGAACCGTCAGTTGATTGATTTCTTTGCCCGCTACTGCGAAACGGTCTTCCGCCGCTATAAAGGCAAGGTCAAATACTGGATGACCTTCAATGAGCTGAACAACATGAACCGCATGCCCTTCGCCACCGGCGCGGTAGATGCTGACGCCAGCGCACAAACTATCTGGCAGGCTAACCATCACCAGTTTGTCGCCAATGCGCTGGCGAACAAGCTGTGTCATGAGATTATCCCGGGGGCGAAAATTGGCTGCATGTTGTCATTGAGCACTGTCTACCCGGCCACCTGTAACCCGGAAGACATCTTCTCCACGATGCAGTTGCGCCGTCGTTCACTGTTTTTCTCTGATGTGATGATGTTCGGTCAATACCCGGCTTTTGCCCCGCGACTGTTCCGCGAACTGGGGGTAGCGCTGGAGATTGCCGAGGGGGATCGGCAACTGTTGGCGGATTACCCTTCCGATTACCTTGGCTTTAGTTACTACCGCAGCGTACTGCATCAGACTGGCGGGCAGTTCCGCATTGATACCGGCGGAACGGCCGGGCTGGATAATCCCTGGCTGGAAAAAACAGAATGGGGCTGGCCTATCGATCCGCAGGGCTTCCGTATTGTTTGTAACGAACTGGCGGATCGCTACCGTAAGCCACTGTTTATTGTGGAGAACGGCTACGGCGGCGTCGATGAACCCGATGCTGACGGGCAAATTAACGATCTGGCGCGTATTGATTATGGCCGCCGCCATATTCAGGCGATGGCGGAAGCCATTGAAGATGGCTGCGATATCATGGGCTATACGTGGTGGGGGCCCATCGACATTGTGAGCGCCGGTACCGGTGAAATGAAAAAACGTTACGGCTTTATCTATGTGGATAAAGACAACGACGGCAATGGCACCCTGAAGCGCAGTAAGAAGAAGAGTTTTGAATGGTATCAACAGGTTATCGCCAGTAACGGAGGGATTCTGTAGAGGACGAAAACGAATTTGCAAGCCCGATAAGACAAAGACGCCACCCGGCAAATGAATGCCGGATGGCGTTTATCTGATCGGCAGAATCAGACGATTACTGCGCGGCAGACGGTTTGCGCGGACGACGACGGGATGCATTACCTGCTGGTTTAGCGGCTCCGCCGTCAAGGCGACGTCCACCTGCTGGCTTGGTCGCACCACCATCAGGACGACGTCCACCTGCCCCACCTTCGCTACGGCGCCCACCTTCCGGCTTAGCGGCCCCGCCTTCACTACGGCGCGGTGTGCGCGGTTTTTGCGCTTCGCCATCGGTGCGACGCGGTGCTGACTGACCACGACCGCCCTGCCCGCGACCACCACCCTGACGACCACCGCCCTGGCCGCGACCATTTTGAATGGGTTCGGCTTTGATTGACGGATCCGGATCGTAGCCCGCTAATGCAATGCGTGGGATCTCTTTCTTCAGCAGACGCTCAATATCGCGCAGCAGTTTATGCTCATCAACGCACACCAGCGACAACGCTTCACCGGTTGCAGCCGCACGGCCGGTACGGCCAATACGGTGCACGTAATCTTCCGGCACGTTGGGCAGCTCATAGTTCACCACGTGCGGCAGCTCTTCAATATCCAGACCACGGGCGGCAATATCGGTCGCCACCAGCACGCGAATATCGCCGGATTTGAAATCCGCCAGCGCACGGGTACGCGCGCCCTGACTTTTATTGCCATGGATAGCGGCGCTGGTAATGCCGTCTTTGTTCAGTTGTTCAGCCAGATGGTTGGCGCCATGCTTGGTGCGGGTGAAGACCAACACCTGCTGCCAGTTACCCTCGCCGATCATCTGTGACAGCAGTTCACGCTTGCGTTTTTTATCAACGAAATGAACATGCTGCGTCACCTGTTCAGACGCGGTGTTGCGGCGCGCCACTTCAATTTCGAGCGGGTTGCGCAGCAGTTTTTCCGCCAACTGTTTAATCTCATCCGAGAAGGTCGCGGAAAAGAGCAGATTCTGGCGTTTAGCCGGCAGCTTCGCCAGTACGCGGCGAATATCGTGGATAAAGCCCATATCCAGCATGCGATCGGCTTCGTCCAGCACCAGAATTTCCACACTATCGAGTTTCAGTGCATTCTGGTGTTCCAGATCCAACAGACGCCCGGGTGTCGCTACCAGCACATCTACGCCGCCGCGCAACTTCATCATCTGCGGGTTAATGCTGACCCCGCCAAACACCACCATAGAGCGGATATTCAGGTATTTGCTGTACTCACGAACGTTTTCACCCACCTGTGCCGCCAGTTCACGGGTCGGCGTCAGGATCAGCGCACGCACCGGACGACGGCCTTTCGCGTGCGGCTCGCTCTGGATCAAACGCTGCAACAACGGCAGGGTAAAACCGGCGGTTTTACCGGTACCCGTCTGGGCACTGGCCATCAGGTCGCGGCCTTGCAACACAGCCGGGATCGCCTGCTGCTGAATAGGGGTTGGCTGAAGGTAACCCTGCTCTGCGACCGCGCGCAGAATATCCGGATTCAGGCCAAGGGCATCAAATGACATAACAACTCCGCACCGCCCCGACCTGTCACAGGTGTAGTTTTCGAGGAGATAATAATTTGATTGATGACAAAAACCACAATGCCATGAAGGGGCGGAGTGTATCAGCTTTTGTGATCGCACGCATAAAATATCCCACAAAGAAAGCGCAGCGGGAGATTCGTTCAGCCCAGGCTGGACAAGCACAAAAACTCCCCCTAAAGTTAATCAATCGATTGATTAATTATTATTGCGCCCATGAATACGACACCGACAACCAGCAAAGGTGAACAAGCCAAAAGCCAGCTTATTGCCGCCGCACTCGCGCAATTTGGTGAATACGGCTTACACGCCACCACCCGGGATATCGCCGCGCAGGCAGGGCAAAATATTGCCGCCATTACCTACTACTTTGGTTCCAAAGACGATCTCTACCTCGCCTGCGCACAGTGGATAGCCGACTTTATTCATGAAAACTTCCGCCCTCACGCACAGGCGGCGGAAGCGTTGTTCGCCCATCCCGTTCCGGATAAAGAGGCCATACGCGAACTGATCCACCGGGCATGTAAAAGTATGATCACCCTGCTGACGCATGACGAAACGCTCAACCTGAGTAAATTTATCTCCCGTGAGCAGCTCTCTCCCACCCGCGCCTATCAACTGGTGCATGACCAGGTAATTGCACCGTTACACAGCCACCTGACCCGCCTGCTTGCGGCTTATACCGGCCTCGACGCAGGCGATACGCAAACCATTATTCATACCCACGCGCTACTGGGGGAAATTCTCGCGTTTCGTCTCGGGCGGGAAACCTTTTTGTTGCGCGCCGGATGGACACAATTCGATGCCGAGAAATCGTCGCTGATTTTTCAGGTCATCACCTGCCATATCGATTTGATTTTGCAAGGATTAACGCACAGGAGTCCCGAGTAATGAAAAAGCCCGTCGTGGTGATAGTAGTTGCGATTATAGTGCTTGCCGTGCTGGGCGGCGGCTGGATGTGGTATCAAAGCAAACAGGAAAACAGCCTGACGCTGTATGGCAATGTTGATATCCGCACGGTCAATCTGAGCTTTCGCGTGGGCGGTCGACTGGCCTCGCTGGCGGTGGATGAAGGGGACACCATTAAACGCGGCCAGTTGCTGGGTGAACTAGACAAAGCGCCGTATGAAAATGCCCTCTTGCAAGCGCAGGCCAATGTCTCCACCGCGCAGGCGAAATACTCGCTGGCGACGGCGGGCTACCGCGATGAAGAGATAGCCCAGGCTGTTGCCGCCGTGAATCAGGCACGTGCAGCGTATGATTACGCGCAGAACTACTACCAGCGCCAGTTGGGGTTGATAAAAAGTCATGCGATTCCGGCCAATGACCTGGAAAATGCACGATCCTCACGGGATCAGGCACAGGCCACGCTGAAATCCGCGCAGGATAAACTGAGCCAGTATCGCGCCGGGAACCGCCCGCAAGAAATTGCTCAGGCCAAAGCCGGCCTCGAACAGGCAGAAGCCGCACTGGCGCAGGCACAACTGGATTTGCAGGACACCGCGCTTATCGCCCCGGCGAACGGCACGCTGCTGACCCGCGCGGTGGAACCCGGCAGTATGCTCAGCGCGGGCGGAACAGTGCTGACGCTCTCCTTAACCCGCCCGGTATGGATACGCGCCTATGTGGATGAGCGTAATTTGCAACAAGCGCAGCCCGGTCAGGAGGTGACGCTGTACACTGACGGTCGCCCAAACAAGCCCTATCACGGCAAAATCGGGTTTGTCTCCCCGACCGCCGAATTTACGCCCAAAACCGTTGAAACCCCGGATTTACGTACCGACCTGGTCTATCGCCTGCGCATTATCGTCACCGATGCCGACGACACACTGCGCCAGGGCATGCCAGTCACTATCCATTTTAACGAGGCGCGTCATGAGTGAGGCGACCATCCATCTGCACGGGCTGGTAAAACGCTTTCCCGGCATGGATAAACCCGCCGTGGCGCAACTCAACTGCACCATTAACGCCGGTTACGTCACCGGGCTGGTCGGGCCGGATGGTGCCGGGAAAACCACGCTGATGCGCATGCTTGCAGGCTTAATGAAAGCGGATGAAGGCAACGCGCAGGTGATGGGACTGGACCCGATACGCAACGACAGTGAACTGCACGCCATGCTGGGCTATATGCCGCAAAAATTTGGCCTGTATGAAGATTTGACGGTGATGGAGAACCTCAATCTGTACGCTGATTTGCGCAGCGTCACCGGCGAAAAACGGCAGCAGACATTTTCACGGTTGTTGGCATTTACCGCCCTCGCTCCGTTTACTGACAGGCTGGCCGGGAAGCTCTCCGGCGGTATGAAACAGAAGCTCGGGCTGGCCTGTACGCTGGTCGGTGAACCGAAAGTGCTGTTGCTGGATGAACCTGGCGTCGGCGTCGATCCGATCTCCCGTCGCGAATTGTGGCGAATGGTGCATGAACTGGCCGGTGATGGGATGTTGATTCTCTGGAGCACCTCCTATCTTGATGAGGCCGAACAGTGCCGCGAAGTGCTGCTGATGAACGAAGGGGAATTGCTCTACCAGGGCGAACCGAAAGCGTTGACGCAGACCATGGCCGGGCGCAGTTTTCTGGTTTCCAGCCCGCAGGAGAATAACCGCCGGTTGCTACGTCGGCTGCTGAAGCAGCCCCAGGTCAGCGATGGGATGATCCAGGGGCGCTCGGTGCGCATGATCCTGAAAAAACAGGCTCAGGCGCAGCAGATCCAGGCCGCTGAAAATATGCCCCCTTTAGACATCGCGCCGACCGCGCCGCGCTTTGAAGATGCGTTTATCGATCTGCTTGGCGGCGCGGGAACCGCAGAATCACCACTCGGATCAATTCTGCATACGGTAGAAGGTCATGCGCAGGAAACGGTGATCGAAGCCAAATCCCTGACCAAAAAATTTGGTGACTTTGCCGCCACCGACCATGTGAACTTTGCTGTAAAACGCGGGGAAATCTTTGGTCTGCTTGGCCCTAACGGTGCCGGAAAATCCACCACCTTTAAAATGATGTGCGGCCTGCTGGTGCCAACGGACGGCCAGGCGCTGGTATTGAATATGGATCTGAAAGTCAGCTCCGGTAAAGCACGCCAGCACCTGGGCTATATGGCGCAGAAATTCTCCCTCTACGGCAACCTGACGGTGGAACAAAATCTGCGCTTTTTCTCTGGCGTTTATGGCCTGCGCGGGCGGGCGCAGAATGAGAAGATCACCCGCATGAGCGAGGCATTTGGTTTAAAAAGCATTGCCGACCATGCCACAGATGAATTGCCGCTCGGTTTTAAACAGCGCCTGGCGCTGGCCTGCTCCTTAATGCATGAGCCGGATATTTTGTTTCTCGACGAACCGACATCCGGGGTCGACCCGCTGACGCGCCGTGAGTTCTGGCTGCATATCAACAGCATGGTGGAAAAAGGGGTGACGGTGATGGTCACCACCCACTTTATGGATGAGGCGGAATATTGCGATCGCATTGGGCTGGTGTATCGCGGAAAGCTGATCGCCAGCGGTACGCCGGACGCACTAAAGGCGCAAACGGCCGACGCCGACACGCCCGATCCCACCATGGAACAGGCGTTTATCACGCTGATCCATAACTGGGATAAGGAGCATCATAATGAGCCTTAACGCGTTATCCTGGCGGCGCGTACGCGCGCTGTGCGTGAAAGAGACACGACAAATTGTGCGCGATCCCAGCAGTTGGCTGATAGCGGTCGTGATCCCGTTGTTGTTGCTGTTTATTTTTGGCTACGGCATCAACCTGGACTCCAGCAAGCTGCGCGTCGGCGTGCTGCTGGAGCAGCACAGCGAAGAGGCGCTGGATTTCACCCATACGCTGACCGGCTCGCCGTTTATTGATGCCACCATCAGCGATAACCGCCAGCAACTGATCCAGATGATGCAGGCCGGGCGTATTCGCGGCCTGGTGGTGGTACCGGTCAATTTTGACGCACAGATGGCGCGCCCCGGCGATACCGCGCCGATTCAGGTGATCACCGACGGCAGCGAACCGAACACCGCTAACTTTGTGCAGGGTTATCTTCAGGGGATCTGGCAACTCTGGCAGCAGCAACGGGCGGACGATCGTGGCGAAACCTTCGACTCGTTGATCGACATTCAGACGCGCTACTGGTTTAACCCGGCAGCCATCAGCCAGCATTTTATTATCCCGGGGGCCGTCACCATTATCATGACGGTGATAGGCGCGATCCTGACATCGCTGGTGGTGGCGCGCGAATGGGAGCGTGGCACCATGGAGGCATTGCTGTCGACGGAAGTGACGCGGGCGGAACTGCTGCTGTGCAAACTGATCCCCTACTACTTTCTCGGCATGCTGGCGATGCTGCTGTGCATGCTGGTGTCGGTCTTTATTCTCGGCGTGCCTTATCGCGGTTCGTTAGTGGTGCTGTTTTTTATCACCAGCCTGTTTCTACTCAGTACGCTGGGGATGGGCCTGCTGATCTCGACCGTTACCCGTAATCAGTTTAACGCGGCGCAGGTGGCGCTGAATGCGGCATTTTTACCGTCGATTATGCTGTCCGGTTTTATTTTTCAGATCGACAGCATGCCGGCGGTGATCCGCGCGGTGACCTATATCATTCCGGCGCGCTATTTCGTCAGCACTCTGCAAAGTCTCTTTCTGGCGGGCAATATCCCGGTGGTGCTGATGGTGAATGTGCTGTTTTTGGTGGCCTCGGCAACGATGTTTATCGGCCTGACATGGCTGAAAACGAAACGCAGACTGGATTAAGGAAAAGCCATGTTTCACCGTTTATTGACGCTAATCCGCAAAGAGTTGCAGTCGCTGCTGCGCGAACCGCAAACCCGCGCCATTCTGGTGCTGCCGGTGCTGTTGCAGGTGCTGCTGTTCCCCTTCGCGGCCACGCTGGAAGTGACGAATGCCACCATCGCTATCTACAACGAAGACAACGGCAAACATGCGGTGGAGTTAACCCAGCGTTTTGCCCGTGCTAAAGCGTTTACCCATGTTCTGCTGCTGAAAAACCCGCAAGCGATCCGTCCGACGCTTGATACGCAACAAGCACTGTTGTTGGTGCGCTTCCCGGCGGATTTCTCGCGCAACCTGGATAGCGGCGTCACCGCGCCAATGCAGTTAATCCTCGACGGACGTAACTCCAACAGTGCGCAAATTGCGGCCAATTATCTGCAGCAAATCGTCAAAGATTACCAGCAAGAGCTGATACGCGGGCAGAAAAAGCCCAACAACAGTGAACTGGTGATACGCAACTGGTATAACCCGAACCTCGACTATAAATGGTTTGTGGTGCCGTCGCTGATTGCCATGATCACCACCATCGGCGTAATGATTGTGACATCGCTGTCGGTGGCGCGCGAACGTGAGCAGGGCACACTGGATCAACTGCTGGTTTCGCCGCTGGCCACCTGGCAAATCTTTGTCGGCAAAGCCGTACCGGCGCTGATTGTCGCCACCTTTCAGGCCAGCATCGTGCTCGGCGTCGGGATTCTGGCGTATCACATCCCCTTCGCCGGTTCACTGCTGTTGTTCTATTTCACGATGTTGATTTATGGCCTGTCGCTGGTGGGTTTCGGCCTGTTGATCTCGTCCCTCTGCGCCAACCAGCAGCAGGCGTTCATCGGTGTGTTTGTCTTTATGATGCCGGCGATCCTGCTCTCCGGTTATGTCTCGCCGGTCGAAAATATGCCTGTCTGGTTGCAGGATTTAACCTGGGTCAACCCCATCCGGCATTTTACCGACATTACCAAACAGATTTATTTGAAAGATGCCAGCTTCACGATTGTCTGGCAGAGCGTCTGGCCGCTGCTGGTGATTGCAGCGACCACGGGGTCAGTCGCGTATGCGCTGTTCAGACGGAAAATTATGTAACCCGGCGCGCATCAGCATTGGCGTTATTGCTCAGCGTTACCGATGTTCGCGGGGATTGGCTGCATTGCCGCTTTGAGGCAAACCGAACGATTTAGCGGGAAGTTTTCTCTCTTTCGTTAACAGCGAAACCACCGCCGGGCCGGCAAGGATAGCCATCCCGGCGAGAGCCAACAGAACGTTGTTTTGCAGTACGCGGGAAAGTAACCAGATGACAATCAGCGACGCGCCAAAATACCAGGTAGTCGTCAGCTCTTCCAGCACATCGCCAGCCTCACGCCAGCGTGCGTCGTGGTGGCGCTGTAAGAACAGCATCAGCAGCACGGTCACACCATACAGCACGCACAAGCCCAGGCCAACGCGCACCAGCACGCCGCTCATCCAGCCCATCACCAGCACCGCCACAATCAGCATGTGCAACATAATCTGCCAGCAACTCAGACCTGTCGCGACGCGAACGCGTTGTTGCCACTTCATGGCCACTCTCCTGAAGGATTTTTATCTGTTAGAAGAGTACTCGCATTTACGGAAAATTCCGTAACCCCGCCTTTTTTTGTGACAGGGACTACAATTTATTTCATTGAGGAGAGTGACGCTGGCAGGAGAGTTATGACCCAACAAGCGCGACATTTTTCATTGAAAGTGCTCACCATTAATACCCACAAAGGCTTTACCGCGTTTAACCGGCGCTTTATTTTGCCTGAGCTTCGCGATGCCGTGCGCACGGTCAGCGCCGATATTGTCTGCCTGCAAGAAGTGATGGGCGCGCACGAAGTGCACCCGTTGCATGTGGAGAACTGGCCGGATACGACCCATTACGAATTTCTCGCCGATACCATGTGGAGCGATTACGCTTACGGTCGCAATGCCGTCTATCCGGAAGGGCATCATGGTAACGCCGTGCTGTCGCGCTTTCCGATTGAGCATTATGAAAATCGTGATGTCTCCATCGACGGCAGCGAAAAACGCGGCATGCTCTACTGCCGTATCGTGCCGCCGGATTTCGGGCAGCCGGTGCACGTCATGTGTGTGCATCTGGGTCTGCGGGAAGCGCACCGCCAGTCGCAACTCACCATGCTGGCGGAATGGGTCAATGCCTTGCCGGAAAATGAGCCGGTCGTGGTAGCAGGTGACTTTAATGACTGGCGGCTTCGCGCCAACCATCCGCTGAAAATCCAGGCCGGGCTGGAAGAGATCTTCACCCGCGCCCATGGTCGCCCGGCGCGCACATTTCCGGTGCGCTTCCCGATGCTGCGCCTCGACAGAATCTATGTCAAAAACGCCAATGCCAGCGCACCGACGGCACTGCCGCTGCGCAACTGGCGGCATCTCTCCGATCATGCTCCTCTCAGCGCGGAGATCCATTTATGAAATGCAGCTGGCAGGAAGGAAACCGCATCCAGTTACTGGAGAATGGAGACAACTACTATCCGGCGCTGTTTGAGGCTATCGCACAGGCGCAGCAAAGGGTGATCCTCGAAACCTTTATCTGGTTTGAAGATGACGTTGGCCGGGCGTTGCAGCAGGCTTTGCTCCGCGCAGCGCGGCGCGGCATCAGCATTGAAGTGTTGCTGGATGGATATGGGTCGCCGGACTTAAGCGAACAGTTTGTCGGCGAGCTAACCTCCGCCGGAGTGGTTTTCCGCTACTACGATCCGCGCCCGCGACTATTGGGGATGCGCACAAACCTGTTTCGCCGCATGCACCGCAAAATTGTGGTAATCGATAACACGGTGGCGTTTGTTGGCGGCATTAACTATTCCGCCGAACATGTGACCAGTTATGGCCCGGAAGCGAAGCAGGATTACGCCGTACGTGTTGAAGGCCCGGTAGTGGAAGACATTTTACAGTTTGAGCTGGAAAACCTACCGGAAAACGCACCGGCAAGACGCTGGTGGCGGCGCCGTCGTCACCGCCCGGAAGAGAACCGCAAACCGGGGGAAGCGCAGGCGCTGTTTGTCTGGCGTGATAACGACGAGCACCGCGATGATATCGAACGCCACTACCTGAAAATGCTGGCCAATGCCCGGCGGGAGGTGGTGATCGCCAATGCCTACTTCTTTCCCGGTTATCGCTTGCTGCATGCCATGCGTAATGCCGCGCGGCGCGGTGTCTCGGTGAAGTTGATTGTTCAGGGCGAACCGGATATGCCGATCGTCAAGGTCGGCGCCGAACTGCTTTACAACTACCTGCTAAAAGGGGGCGTACAGGTCTATGAATACCGCCGTCGCCCGCTGCATGGCAAAGTCGCGCTAATGGACGATCACTGGGCCACAGTCGGCTCAAGCAATCTTGATCCGTTGAGTCTGTCACTGAACCTGGAGGCCAATCTGATCATTCACGATCGTGAATTTAACCAGACGTTGCGGGAGAATCTTCATACCATTATTGCCCAGGACTGCCTGCGGGTGGATGAGTCGATGGCGCCCAAACGCACCTGGTGGAATCTGGCCAAAAGTGTGGTGGTATTCCACTTTTTGCGCCACTTTCCGGCGATGGTCGGCTGGCTCCCCGCGCACACACCGAAACTGGCGCAGGTAGCGGCTCCGGTGCAACCTGAAATGGAGACCCAGGATCGGATCGAGAACTCAGAGGTGAAGCCCTGATGTCGAAATCTCATCCGCGCTGGCGGCTGGCGAAAAAAATCCTCACCGGCGTGTTCTTTATCGCCGTTGCCGTGTTGCTGGTGCTGTATGCCCGGAAAGTGAACTGGGATGATGTCTGGACGGTGATCCGTGATTACAACCGCACGGCGTTACTCAGTGCCATCGCGCTGGTGATTATCAGCTACCTGATCTACGGCTGTTATGATCTGATGGGACGCGCCTGGTGCGGGCACAAACTGGCCAAACGCCAGGTCATGCTGGTGTCGTTTATCTGTTATGCCTTCAATCTGACGCTCAGTACCTGGGTGGGCGGTATCGGCATGCGTTACCGGCTCTACTCCCGGCTTGGGCTGCCAGGCAGCACCATCACACGTATCTTCTCCTTAAGCATTACCACCAACTGGCTGGGTTACATTCTGCTCGGTGGGCTGATTTTTACCTTTGGCATAGTGCAGATCCCGGCGCACTGGTATATCGATGAGCGTACGCTGCGCATTATTGGCATCGTGTTGTTACTGGTGATTGCGTTCTATGTGTGGAGTTGCGCTTTTGCCAAACGCCGACACATGACGGTCAAAGGGCACAAACTGGTACTGCCATCGTGGCGGTTTGCCGTCTTGCAGATGGTGATTTCCAGCGCCAACTGGATGGCGATGGGCGCTATCATCTGGTTGCTGATGGGCATGCAGGCAGATTTCTTCTTTGTGCTCGGCGTGTTGCTGGTGAGCAGTATCGCCGGGGTAATTGTGCATATTCCGGCGGGTATTGGCGTGCTGGAGGCCGTTTTTATTGCGCTTCTGGCGGGTGAACATGTCTCTCAGGGGACCATTATTGCCGCCCTGCTTGCGTATCGCGTGCTTTACTACTTTCTGCCGCTGTTGCTGGCGCTGATGTGCTATTTGCTGCTGGAGAGCCGGGCAAAAGCGCTGCGCAAGAAAAATGAGCAAACCCTGGCGAAACCGTAGCGAATCAGCGGGAAGACCCACCGCTACCGGGAGACAGAGCCGTGAGGATCTCCGCCAATAGCCTGAGGATCTCAAACAGCGCCACACTCATTCCCAGGTACACCGCCAGCGCGCCACGAATAGCGCAGCATTGTACGGTGGTAAAATTGCGGTGATACAGCTCACGGGCAGACGCGTTGATACGCGGTGTTTGATACGCTGTCGTCAGGCTGAACAGCAGCACCAGCGATAGGCTACCGATCCACAACCAGACACTGCTGTGCAGCAGAGTGTTGACCAGCGCGGAAAGGGCAAGCCCGATCAGGACCATCACAAAATAGAAGCCACCGCCACGAAGCGTTGTCCCTGTGAAACGGGTCAGCGCCGCGCTGGTGAGGAACATCCCGCCAACCACGGCAAACGCCAGCGCCAGAGAGGCCAACGTGAAGACGCTGGCAAACAGCAAGCCAGTAAGCATACTCATCACGCACAAACAGCAGAACGCCAGTCGGGTACCGAAACGCGTGAAAAACAGATTAAGGATGAGACCGCACGCAAACCACAGGATCGTCAGTACAGCAATCAGCCAGCCATGTTCGGAGAATGCGCGAACCGGCATCACGTCCAACACCCACCAGGCAGCGCCAAGACTCAATACCATTCCCGCCGCCAGCCACAGACACACGCACGTTATCAGCTCTGTCGGGGCGATCTGCGGCGGCTGTATCCAGCCAAAGGGTTTCATCATTATCCTCCTTGATCCCCTGCTACCTGGCAGGTAAAGAAATCCCGGCCGGAGCCGGGATTTGACTATCTGGTGGCGCTTCGCCTGTCCGGCTTTCGACAAAAGCCTTAGCGACGGTTGCCGAAAATACGCAACAGCATCAGGAACAGGTTGATAAAGTCGAGATACAGCGTCAATGCGCCGAGAATGGCGGTTTTACGCAGTTGTGAAGCATCGCTGAGGTCGATTTGCTGACCGATGTTTTTCAGCTTTTGCGTATCATAGGCTGTCAGGCCAACAAAGATCACCACGCCGATGTAGGTCACCGCCCACATCAGGGCTTCGCTCTTCAGCCAGAAGTTGACGAGTGAGGCGAGAACAATACCAATCAGGCCCATAAACAGCATATTGCCAAAGCCGCTTAAGTCACGTTTGGTGGTGTAGCCATACAGGCTCATGGCACCAAACATCCCGGCGGTCACCACAAAGGTCGCGGCGATGGACTCCGCGGTGTAGATATAGAGAATGCTGGACAGTGTCAGGCCGGTTAACGCCGAATAGAGCATAAACAGCGAGGTTGCCACCCCGGCACTCAGCTTATGAATAAGCCCGGAGAGGACAAATACCAACGCCAGTTGCGCGATGATCAGGCCAAAAAAGGTAATCTGGCTGGAGAACACCAGCGCCATGACAGCATCGTTACCGGCAGCATACCAGGCAACGAACGCGGTCAGTAACAGACCGCAGGTCATCCAGCCGTACACCTGCGCCATATAGGTTTGCAACCCGCTGCGGGTTTGCTGGACGATAGAGTCAGAACGAGGATAACGGTCCATAGTCACTCCTGAATAATGGGCTAACGCTTAATAAGATTAACACATCCCGGTTCAATGCATTACCAACGCTTTGCCGCCTGCTTGTCGCTGTCGCGTGCTTCAACCCAGCGCTCGCCCTCCGGGGTGGCTTCGCGCTTCCAGAAAGGTGCGCGGGTTTTCAGGTAGTCCATAATAAACTGCCCGGCATCAAACGCGCTGCTGCGATGGGCACTGGCGACGCCGACAAAAACAATTTCATCGCCCGGCCATAGCTCGCCAATGCGGTGGTAGACCGTTACCCGGCCCAGCGGCCAACGGGCGCGCGCTTCACTGACAATTTCCGCCAGGGAACGTTCGGTCATCCCAGGATAGTGTTCCAGCGTCAACGCACTAACGCTGTCGCCGAGATTGTGGTTACGCACTTTGCCGGTAAAGGTGACCACCGCACCGTCCTCATCACGGGACGCCAGCCAGTTATACTCATCGCCGACATGGAAAGCGGCATGATCGACGCAAATTCGTGTTTCACTCATTTTAGCCTCCGGTCACCGGTGGGAAAAATGCCACTTCATCGCCGCTGCTCAGTGGGTGATCAAAACTGACCAGCGTCTGGTTGACCGCTGCCAGTAATTTGCCCTCTTCCAGCGCCAGCGCCCAGCGTTCACCTTGCGCCGCCAGATGCTGACGCAGTGCCTCGACGGTGGGAAAGACGGTATCAGACGCCATGCTGTCACAGCCCACCAGTTCGCGTACCTGCGCGAAAAAAAGGATCTTAATCATCGCTCTCCACCCTGAAATCCCCTGACTTGCCGCCGCTTTTCGCCAGCAGACGCACAGGGCCAATCACCATATCTTTCTGCACGGCTTTGCACATGTCGTAAATGGTCAGCGCCGCAACGGAGGCGGCGGTAAGCGCTTCCATTTCCACGCCGGTTTTCCCGGTCAGGCGGCACAGTGCTTCAATGCGTACACGGTTGTGTTCCGGCTGCGCCTGCAACTGCACTTCCACTTTGCTCAGCAGCAACGGGTGGCACAGCGGGATCAACTCCCAGGTGCGTTTCGCCGCCTGGATCCCCGCAATGCGCGCGGTCGCGAACACATCGCCTTTGTGATGGCTACCGTCGATAATCATGGCCAGTGTTTGCGGCAACATGGTGACAAATGCTTCAGCGCGGGCTTCGCGTACGGTTTCCGCTTTCGCGGAGACATCGACCATATGCGCTTCGCCATCGGCATTAATATGGGTCAGTTGTGACATAACTTATTTCTTAATATGGGGATGGAAATTACAAGGACGTGTACGCGCATCCAACTGCGGCGCAATGATGTTTTCCCATGCGGTACGACAGGCTTTGGTCGACCCGGGCATGGCAAAAATAAGCGTCTTATTGGCAATGCCCGCCACCGCACGGGACTGCAGTGTTGCAGTGCCAATCTCCTCAAAGGAGAGCATACGGAAGACTTCGCCGAACCCCTGGATTTCACGGTCAAACAGCGGCAGCAACGCTTCCGGTGCCTGATCGCCGTCGGTGAAGCCCGTACCGCCAGTGATCAATACCACCTGCACGTCGTCGCGCGCGATCCACGCGGAAACCTGTGCGCGAATGGCATAACGGTTCTCTTTGACTATCGCCTTATCCACTATTTGGTGACCAGCTTCGTGCGCGGCGTCGCGCAGCCAGTGGCCGGAGGTATCATCCTCTTCGCCGCGACGGTCAGAAACCGTCAGAATAGCCAATTTCACTGGAATAAACTCAGCGCTGACCTGACTCATCTCATTCTCCTTGCGGCGATTACCCGCCAATGTATGAAAGGTTTTGCGTAATGCCTGTATTGCCCTGGTGCAGGAAGTGCGTCTGCTTTTTGTGCGTCAGTGCGGAGGCAATACGCTGTTCCAGCATTGCTTGCTGGGCATCGTCTTGTAACAGGTCGCGTAAATTCACGCCGCCATCGCCAAACAGGCATAAGTGCAGCTTGCCGGTAGACGACACACGCAGGCGATTGCAACTGGCGCAGAAGTCTTTTTCATAAGGCATGATAAGGCCGATTTCACCGGCGTAATCCGGGTGGCAAAACACCTGCGCCGGGCCGTCGCTACGCTGGCGCAATTGATGGATCCAACCGCGTTGCAGCAGTTGATCGCGCAGCACCATGCCAGAGATATGGTGGTTGCGAAACAGTTCGCTGCCCTCTCCGGTCTCCATCAGTTCAATAAAGCGTAGCTGGACAGGACGCGATTTGATCCACGCCAGAAAGGTGTCGAGTTGGTGATGGTTAACGTCGCGCATCAGTACCGTGTTGACTTTGACTTTGGCAAAGCCTGCGGCGAAGGCGGCGTCGATACCGGCCATCACCTGCTGAAACTTATCCTGACCGGTAATGGCATGAAACTGGCGGGCATCGAGACTGTCGAGGCTGACGTTAATGGCAGTGAGCCCGGCATCGCGCCACAGAGCGACATCACGGGCAAGCCGGTAACCGTTGGTGGTGACGGCAATCTGGCGGATAGCGCTGTTTTCACGCACCGCGGCGATAATATCGGGGAAATCGCGTCGCAGCGACGGCTCTCCGCCAGTCAGGCGCACCTTTTCCGTGCCCATGGCGCTGAAGGCGCGTGTGACCCGACGAATCTCATCAACGCCGAGAAAGCCGTTGTTGTTGATGCCGCCCGGCTTGTAACCGTCCGGCAGACAGTAGGTGCAACGAAAATTGCACACATCAGTGATCGACAAACGCAAGTAATAGAACTTACGCGCGAACGCATCGGTAAGTTGTGAAGTCATTTACACCTTTCCAAGTACGGGAGATGCAGTCATTTCTTCCTGCACCCTGGCGACGTGAACCGTTGCGGGCTCCGTCACGGCCAGTGCCCCGTATCTTTCGACTTAGGCGCAAAGGCTTGAGTGTATATTTTGTTAGTCACGCTAACATTGCTTATGGCGATAGTAGCGCGATAGTCACGCTTTCGCTATCACGATAATCGCTATATAAAGCCATATATAGCGACATGATCGTGCATTTCCAATACAGAGTACGTGAAAATCGCGTTTTTGCCTTGATATGTGTCATTTTCCACTCTGCGCGGCATCGTCTTTTGGTGGTATTTGCGCTAACGTATCGGGATAATTCTTCATAAGGAATCACTATGCGTAATCGCACACTTGCAGACCTGGATCGTGTTGTCGCGCTGGGCGGCGGGCATGGTCTCGGGCGTGTGATGTCTTCGCTCTCTTCGCTGGGCTCGCGCCTTACCGGTATTGTCACCACCACGGATAACGGCGGATCAACCGGGCGTATTCGACGCTCTGAAGGCGGGATCGCTTGGGGTGATATGCGCAACTGTCTGAACCAGTTAATCACCGAACCGAGCGTGGCGTCGGCCATGTTTGAGTATCGTTTTAGCGGTAATGGTGAACTTTCCGGGCATAACCTCGGAAATTTGATGTTAAAGGCGCTGGACCACCTGAGCGTGCGGCCTCTGGAAGCCATCAATTTAATTCGCAATTTATTAAAGGTGGACGCGTTTTTAATTCCGATGTCGGAACAGCCTGTCGATTTAATGGCTACCGACAGCGAAGGACATCATGTTTATGGCGAAGTGAATATCGATCAATTGCACGCGCCAATTCAGGAATTAATGCTGTTTCCAAACGTGCATGCCACTCGCGAAGCGGTGCAGGCCATTGCCGAAGCGGATTTAATTTTAATCGGCCCAGGCAGTTTTTATACCAGTTTGCTGCCGTTGCTACTGCTGGAGGATTTGTCGCAAGCATTGCGCCGCACGCCAGCGCCAGTGGTCTATATTGCGAACCTGGGTAAAGAGTTAAGCCCGGCGGCTGCCAGCCTGAAATTGAGCGATAAACTGGCCATTATGGAGCAGTATGTCGGCAGAAAAATTATTGATGCCGCTATTGTTGGGCCGAAAGTGGATGTCAGCAACGTCAGCGATCGCCTGATCATTCAGGACATACTGGAAGCCAGCGATATTCCCTATCGCCACGATCGTCATCTACTGCGCGCCGCGCTGGAAAAAGCGGTGCAGCAACTCGGCTAACCCCCTGGCAGGTTAATTTTGCGACCTGCCGATACCTTTCTTAATTTCTTAAGGTTGTCTTAAAAAAAAACGGTCATCCTTGTGTCACATTCTTTGCAGGATCCAGGTAAGCTATGTTTCACTTTCGTCGGCCGACCTTAAGCCGCCTCACGTTTATTATCCTCTTTGCGCTCTATATCGCACTGGCCCTGAATGTCGTTTTTTATCATCAGGTTTTCACCCTGCTACCGGTTAACTCATTACGTAACTGGCTGGTGTTTCTTTCCATGCCATTGGTGGCGTTCAGCGTGATTAATATTGTGCTGTCACTGGCGTCATTTGTCTTCCTCGATCGCCTGATCATTACCCTGTTTGTATTGGTCAGCGCTGCCGCGCAATATTTTATTTCGACATTCGGCATCATTATTGACCGCTCGATGATCACCAATATTCTCGACACCACACCAGCGGAAAGTTTCGCGCTGCTGTCGACAAAAATGGTGCTGACGTTGTTATCAACCGCCGTACTGGCGATTATCATTGCCTGGTGGATAAAAATTAAGCCCGCACGTTCCGCCCTGCGCAGTATCACATTGCGCATTATCAGCGTGGTCATTTCTGCGTTGATCATCGTGCTGGTGGCGTTGCTGTTTTATAAAGATTACGCCTCGCTGTTTCGTAATAATAAAGAGCTGGTGAAATCACTGAGTCCGTCAAATTCCATTGCTGCATCCCTGTCATGGTATTCCCATAACCAAACCGCCAATTTACCGCTGGTGAAAATAGGCGAAGATGCACGTCAGCGTCCGGAAATGCAAAACGGCCCGCGGAAAAACCTCACTATTCTGGTGCTGGGGGAAACCTCCCGTGCGGCGAACTTCTCTCTGGGCGGTTACGAGCGAGAAACTAACCCGCTGTTAAAAGAGGACAATGTCGCCTATTTCCCGAATACCGCCTCGTGCGGAACAGCGACGGCAATTTCCGTACCTTGCATGTTTTCCGGTATGGGGCGCGCCCATTACGACGACCAGCTTGCCGCGCATCAGGAAGGGTTGCTGGATATTATTCAGCGCGCCGGGATTAAGGTGCTGTGGAATGAAAACGACGGTGGTTGCAAAGGCGCATGTACGCGGGTGCCGACCCAGGATATGACACAATTAAACCTGTCAGACCTTTGCATTGAAGGGGAGTGCCAGGATGAGATCTTATTCCGCGGTCTTGCAGACTATATTGATGCCTTGCAGGGCGACGGGATAATCGTATTGCACACCATTGGTAGCCATGGGCCGACCTATTACAACCGCTACCCGAAGCAGTTCCGTAAATTTACGCCGACCTGCGACACCAATGAAATTCAGACCTGCTCACAGCAGCAACTGGTCAATACTTACGATAATACTATTCTGTACGTCGACTATATTGTTGATAAAGCGATTAAATTGCTGCAATCAAAACAGGAAAAATTTACCACCAGCTTGGTATATCTCTCCGACCACGGGGAATCACTGGGTGAAAATGGCGTTTATTTGCATGGTTTGCCGTATTCCATTGCACCGGAAACACAAAAACATGTGCCGATGCTGATCTGGCTGTCTGATGACTATCAACAGCGTTACGGCATAAATAGTCAGTGTCTGCAAAAAAATGCACGGGAGCGGGAAGTCTCGCAAGATAATCTCTTCCCGACCCTGTTGGGTATACTGGGCGTCAGCACGAAGGAGTACCATGCCCAGGACGATCTGTTAACGTCATGCCGGGAGCAGGCTAAATGAAAATTCTGGTAATTGAAGACGATGCCCTGCTGTTGCAGGGGTTGATCCTGGCCATGCAGAGTGAAGGATACGCCTGCGATGGCGTCTCTACTGCGCATGAAGCCACGCTGTGTCTGGCTAACGGGCATTACAGTCTCATCGTGCTCGATTTAGGGCTACCGGATGAAGACGGTTTACATTTGCTCACCCGGCTGCGTCGGGAAAAGTTCACCCAGCCGGTACTGATCCTGACCGCACGCGATACGCTGGAGGATCGTGTTACCGGGCTGGATACCGGTGCGGACGATTATCTGGTCAAACCCTTCGCCCTTGATGAGCTGAATGCCCGCATCCGTGCGCTGCTGCGCCGTCGCCATAATGAGGGTGACAACGAAATCACGCACGGCAACCTGACGCTGAACGTCACCCGCCGCCAGGCATGGCGGGACGGCCAGTTGCTGGACTTAACACCGAAAGAGTACGCTCTGCTGTCGCGTCTGATGCTAAAAGCCGACAGCCCGGTGCACAGAGAAATCCTCTACAACGATATCTACAACTGGGATAACGAACCCTCGACCAATACGCTGGAAGTCCATATACATAACCTGCGGGATAAAATTGGGAAGTCCCGGATCCGCACCGTCAGAGGGTTTGGCTATATGCTGGTGCAGGCCGGGGACCGGGACTGAGTTATGGCGATCTTCGATTTCAGGCACTGGAGCATGCGCCGCCGGTTGTTGCTAACCATTGGCGGTATTCTGGTGTTTTGCCAGTTAATCAGTGTCTTCTGGCTGTGGCATGAAAGCGAGGAGCAGATCCAGTTGCTGGTGCAAAGCGCCATGCATAACCACAACAATCACAAACAGGTTGAACATGAAGTACGTGAAGCGGTCGCCAGCCTGTTGGTGCCCAGTCTGCTGATTGTGGGCCTGGCGTTGCTGATCTGCATGCAGGCGGTCAAAAACATCACCAGCCCGTTATCGGAGCTCCAGCAGGAGCTGAATAAACGCACCCCGGATAATCTGCAACCCATTACGCTCAATAACAGCGTCAGTGAAGTGGAAGCCGTGACTTCATCGATCAATGAGCTGGTCTCTCGTCTGACGCTGACGCTGGAACGGGAACGTCTGTTTACCGCCGATGTCGCTCATGAATTGCGCACCCCGCTGGCCGGGTTACGACTGCATCTCGAGCTGATGGCAAAAACCAGCGGCATCCCTGTCGACCCGCTGGTGCAACGCCTTGACCAGATGACCGAGAACATTGCGCAACTGCTGCAACTGGCACGAGTCGGGCAATCTTTTTCAGCGGGCAGCTATCAGCAGGTGATGCTGCTGGAAGACGTCGTGCTGCCTATTCAAAGCGAACTGGAAACAATGCTTGCCGGGCGGCAGCAGAAATTAGCGTTACCTGATAATGCGCAAACCATTCCGGTTTCCGGAGATGCGACCCTGTTGCGGGTGCTGGTGAGAAACCTGGTAGAAAATGCGCACCGCTACAGTCCTGCTGGCTCGACTATCTCTATCCACATTGAGCGCGCGGCAACGCCGGTGCTGGCCGTTGAGGATGAAGGTCCGGGGATAGACGAGAGTCGCAGCGGCGAGCTAAGCAAAGCCTTTGTGCGTATGGATAGCCGCTACGGCGGCACCGGGCTGGGGCTGAGCATCGTGTCACGCATCGCGCAACTGCATGAGGCTCAGTTCTTTTTGCACAACCGGAAAACAGCGTCCGGCGTGCGGGCCTGGGTTAAATTTCGCCCGACAGCCCGCGGAGTATGATCAATACGTCAGCACCCACAGGTGGCTGAAACCAATAATTAACGCCAGCGCAAAAGCGACGGCGAAAAACTCACGAAGATTCATTTGTTGCATCACACTCTCCTCCAGTAAAGCGGAAGCTAGTGTGTCAGCGCAGTATTAAGTCAACATTAAGGCGAGCCTGCCGGTTCGCCTTAATGTGTGACGGAGTGCAAATTATGACGCGGCAATAAACAGATCCCGCAGTTGGTGTAACTGATCGCGCACTTTTGCCGCTTCCTCGAACTCGAGATTTTGCGCGTGCTGCATCATCTGCCCTTCCAGCTCGTGGATTTTCTGCTGTAGCGCTTTCGGCGTCAGCGCCAGTTCGGCTGCTTCCACCTGAGCAGGGGTTCTGGATTTTCCACGCCCTTTCGCCCGGGTTTTCGCCAGCCCTTCGCCCAGCGCCAGAATATCCACCACTTTCTTGTTAAGGCCCTGTGGCGTAATGCCGTGCTCTTCGTTGTAGCGCTGTTGTTTCTCGCGGCGGCGTTCGGTTTCCCCTATCGCCTTCGCCATCGACGGCGTGATTTTATCGCCGTACAGAATCGCCTTGCCGTTAATGTTACGCGCCGCGCGCCCGATGGTCTGAATAAGCGAGCGTTCAGAACGCAGGAAACCCTCTTTGTCAGCATCCAGGATCGCCACCAGCGACACTTCCGGCATATCCAGCCCCTCACGCAGCAAGTTGATGCCGACCAGCACATCAAACTCGCCCAGACGCAGGTCGCGGATAATCTCCATACGCTCGACAGTATCAATATCGGAGTGCAGATAGCGCACCTTCTCGCCGTGTTCTTCAAGGTATTCGGTGAGATCTTCCGCCATCCGTTTGGTCAGGGTCGTGACCAGCACGCGTTCGTTAATCGCCGAGCGTTTACGAATTTCCGACAGCAAATCGTCAACCTGCGTCGCTACTGGCCGCACTTCAATCACCGGATCAAGCAGACCGGTTGGGCGCACCACCTGGTCAATCACTTCGTTACCCGATTTTTCCAGCTCGTAGTTGCCCGGCGTTGCGGAAACATAAATTGACTGCGGCGCAAGCGCTTCAAACTCTTCGAACTTCAACGGACGGTTATCCAGCGCAGAAGGCAGGCGGAAACCATACTCTACCAGCGTCTCTTTACGTGCTCTGTCGCCACGGTACATACCGCCGATTTGCGGAATGGTAACGTGGGATTCATCGATGACCAGTAACCCGTCGGCTGGCAGGTAGTCAAACAACGTCGGCGGCGGTTCGCCCGGTCCGCGACCGGAGAGAAAGCGGGAGTAGTTTTCAATCCCGGAGCAGTAACCTAGCTCGTTCATCATCTCCAGATCGAACTGCGTGCGCTGGCTGAGTCGCTGCTCTTCCAGAAGTTTATTGTTCGCCAGTAGCGACTTGCGCCGCTCGGCGAGCTCCACTTTGATCTCTTCCATCGCCTGCACGATGCGCTCACGCGGCGTCACGTAGTGCGTCTTCGGGTAGATGGTAAAACGCTGCACCGTCGATTCCACATGCCCGGTGAGCGGGTCAAACAGCGACAGACGCTCGACCTCTTCATCAAACAACTCCACGCGCAGGGCGAGATCGTCCGATTCTGCGGGGAAAATATCGATCACCTCGCCGCGAACGCGAAACGTACCGCGCTGGAAAGCCTGATCGTTACGGGTGTACTGCAGCTCCGCCAGGCGACGCAGAATCGAACGCTGATCGATAATCATCCCCTTGGTCAAATGCAGCATCATTTTCAGGTACAAATCCGGGTCGCCCAGACCGTAAATCGCCGATACCGATGCCACCACAATCACATCACGTCGCTCCAGCAGCGCTTTGGTTGCCGACAAGCGCATCTGCTCGATATGTTCGTTAACCGAGGCGTCTTTTTCGATAAACGTGTCCGAGCTGGGAACATAGGCTTCCGGCTGATAGTAGTCGTAGTAGGAGACGAAATACTCCACGGCATTGTCCGGAAAAAACTCCTTCATCTCACCGTATAGCTGCGCGGCCAGCGTCTTGTTGGGTGCCAGCACCATAGTGGGACGTTGCAAATCGGCAATGACGTTGGCGACGGTGAACGTCTTTCCTGAACCCGTTACCCCAAGCAACGTTTGGTGCGCGAGACCGTCTTCCAGGCCTTCCTTGAGGCGACGGATAGCTTCAGGCTGATCGCCGGAAGGGCGAAAAGCGGAATTCAGTTTGAACGGTTTACTCATGGACGGCTACCTGATGAAGGAGTGAGCGAGCAGGTAACATATTTTACTCACCCTGGTTACTTTTGCCAACTCATAATACTGGATGAAAAAACAGTAGCGGATTACTCAATTTGTTCTACCCGGGGTTAGGACACAGGTTCGCGCCTGAAATTTCTTCGTCAGCAAGATAAAACACCAAACCTTTCCGGTTATCCCCAGAATTTTTTCTCTTTTAACAATTGTCAAGCCAGTCGGTGAAAGTTTTGTGGCACCCAGTGACACTTTTCTTACAGGCATTGATTTTACATAACCAATTGATATTAAAAAAGAATAACAAAAAGCCGTGTTTCGCACCAATTCAGGCGCAAGCCGCGTCCCTTCTCGCTTGCCGTGCGTTTTCTAACTCTAATACACAAGGTTATCCACAGGAATAGTGGATAACTGCCGCCAGGCCGGATAGTCCGCCTTCCGCCAAATTCCCATTCCGTCCCAGGTCGGGGAGATTAAAAAATTTTTATCACTTCTTTTTGATTATTATCAGCTAACGAAGCGCGAGATCCGCATGAGATCCTTCTCACACTTCGTAGCTTTGCTGCACCACCATTCGTCACTACAAGCACTGGCAAAGTGCAGGATTTTTCCCTGCTATCTCCCTTTCCGGCATTTTAAATACCAGTGAGATCGGTCGTATCCGAAAAAAAAGCCTTTTTTACGTTCTGGCAAGCCTTTTGCACTATCCCTGTGTCACTAGATCCGGAAGAAGGAGCGGACCATGTTGAGCTTACGCGCAGTGAACCAGTATTACGGTAACCAGCATACCTTATGGAATATCGACCTTGATTTAACCCCCGGCGCCTGCACATCCGTCATCGGGCTGCCGGGAATGGGCAAAACCACGCTGATAAACTGCATTACCGGCTATTTACCCGTTGAGAGCGGCAGCATGATTTGGCAGGAAGCTGGCGCGCCGCCGCGAGACCTGCTGAATGTGCGGGCTGAACATCGCTGCGCTATGGGAATGGGTTATGTGCCGCAAGACCGGCGAATATTTTCGCAACTGACCGTTGAGGAGAACCTGCATATTGCCATGATGGCCGGAGGTGCAGCACGCAATGCGGTGAGTCAGGATATCTACGATCTCTTCCCGGAACTGTACACGCTGCGTAAGACCCGGGGCGCGGGGTTGTCGGAAGATAATCAGCAGCAACTGGCAATGGCGCGAGCGCTGGTGACGCACCCGCGGTTATTAATCCTTGATGAGCCAACGCGCGGTCTGGGCCAGGCATTTGTGCATAAACTGGGCAATTTGATCGTCCGGCTTAACCAGGACTTCGGCATCACTATTTTACTGGCTGAGCAACAACTTGCCTTTATCCGCCGGGTCGCAGATCGCTTCTGTCTGCTCCACCGGGGGCGTAGCGTTGCCGAAGGGGAAGTTAAGCAACTGGACGATCGGATGTTGTCACACTGGATGACACCGGATTCAGCACGCTGAGATCAAGATAATGACCCGTTCTCTCTTTTTCCGGCGCGTGGGCAAACCAGGGGATTTCGCCAATCAGCGGAGCCTGCATCACGCGCCGAAGCGTCGCCAGATATTCAGCATGGCGTTTACCCGGTTTCACCACACCATTCGCAATCCAGCCTGCCAGCGTTAAACCCGCCTGCCGTATTGCCTGCGCTGTCAGCATCGCATGATTGATGCAGCCCAGTTTGACCCCGACCACAAGGATCACCGGCAATTGCTCCTGCACGACCCAGTCGGCAAAGGTCAGCGTCTCGGACAATGGCGTGAACCAACCGCCTGCGCCTTCCACCAGCAGCCATTCCGCCTGCTCAGAGAGCGTGCGTAACCCGGCAGACATGACCTTTGCCTCAATCGGCTCACCCACATCCGCGCTGACAATATGCGGCGATGTCGGCTCGGCAAAGGTGTAGGGATTAACGCTGTGGTAATCCAGCGGCAGACTACTGTGCAACTGCAGTGCCAGCGCATCGCTATTACGCAGTCCTTCCGCGGTCATTTCGCTGCCGGACGCTACCGGCTTGTAACCAGCGCTGCGTAAACCACGCAGATTCGCCGCCTGCAACAGCGCGCAACTGGCTACCGTTTTCCCCACTTCCGTGTCTGTTCCGGTGACAAAATACCGTTCACTCACGCGTGATCACTCCCCAAAAAAGATGGTACGTCAGAGGACATTTCCCCTGCTGTTGCGGCCAGGCCAGTTGTAAACGTTGCAGTTTGCTGCGCGTCAGCCCCTGCTGCCTGCCCGCATGTAAATGTGTAGCGCCAATGCCTTTTAACGAACGCAACGCCTGTGTGGCATCCTCAAAACAGAGAGTGATGCGCTCCACGCCGCTGCGCAACCGCCAGCCCTGTAATGCCTGATGGATCGCGGGTAAGGGTAAAAAACGGTTTGCGTGTTGATGGTGATCAACCGCGCGCCAGGCCACATTCAGCTCTGGCAATGAATCCTCCACCAGCGTGGTAAAGGCCACCTGTCCGCCAGGGCGCGTGACGCGGTACAGTTCGCCAATCGCCTGTTGCAAGTCATCACACCACTGCACCGCCAGGTTGCTCCACACCAGTGAAAAAGAGGCATCCTCAAAGGGCAATGCTTCGATATCCCCGGCCACATAATGCTGCGCACTGTGCTGGCGACGGGCTTCATCCAGCATCGCTGGCGAGAGATCCAACGCGGTAACCTCGCTGCCCTGCCCACGCCAGTAACGGCTCATCCCGCCGGGGCCACAACCGGCATCCAGCACAGGCAATGGCGCGATATTCTCCAGTTGCGCAAGCAGTACATCCGCACTCAAACGTTGTAGTTCATCGTGCTGACAATAGCTCTGCGCCGCCCGGCCAAAAGCGGCGGCGATAGCCTGTTTATTCACAGCCATCCAGCGCCTCCAGCAAGCGATCAATATCTTCAGCCTGATGCGCCGCCGTCAGAGTTAAACGCAGACGTGCCGTCCCCGGTGGTACCGTGGGTGGGCGGATCGCCGTCACCCAGCATCCCCGCTGCCGCAAACGCTCAGCCAGGCGTAATGCCCGCGCGTTTTCGCCGACGATCAGCGGCTGAATCGCGCTCTGCGAGTCGGTCACAGTCATGCCCAACTGCGCTGCGCCGTGGCGAAAGCGGGCTATCAGCGCGGACAGGTGTTGTCGACGGTTATCCCCCTCCGGACTGCGGATCACCTGCAATGCGGCGCTTAGTGCCATCGCCTGAGCAGGCGGCATCGAGGTGCTGTAAATGAGATGGCGGGCAAATTGCAGCAAATAATCGGCAACGCTATCGCTACAGAGCACAGCCGCGCCGCTCACACCAAACCCTTTACCGAAGGTGACGATCAGGATCTCTGGCTGAATGCCATGAACATGGCAACTGCCTCTCCCCTGTTCCCCAACAACGCCTGTTCCGTGCGCATCATCCACCATCAGCCACGCATGGGCGTGCCGGGCAGCAGCAGCGAGAGTGCAAAGCGGCGCGGTGTCGCCATCCATACTGAAAATGCCTTCGGTAACCACCAGTTGTTGCCCGGCAATCGGTTTTGCCAGCAACGCCGCCAGGTGATCGCCATCGTTATGAGTAAAGCGCCGGAGCTGCGCCGGGCTGTGGCTGGCGGCTTCCAGCAACGAGGCGTGGCTCAATTTGTCCGCGACGATACGATCGTCTTTGCCGGTCAGCGCCGCAATCACCGCCTGATTGGCAGAAAAACCAGAGATAAACAGCAGTGCACGCGCGTAGCCGAGCCAGTCCGCCAGTTCGCTTTCCAGCGCCTGATGCGCCACGGTATGACCACTGACATGGCCTGAGCCGCCACTGCCGACGCCATAGCGTTCGGCCCCCTGCTGCCAGGCATGAACCACCCACGGATGCTGGCTTAAGCCAAGGTAATCATTGCTGGAGAAATTACAAAAGCGCTGTTCACCGACCGTCAACCAGCGGCCGGCTCCCTGAGCAACAGGATACCGTGTGCGCAGGGCATCTGCCGCGCGGCGTTCAGCCAGCGCGACATCAATGCGTTGTTGCCAGGTCATACGGCAGCCGCGTTGTAGTACTGGTCGGTATCCGCGTGCAGGAGCTGCGCTTCAAGCTGCTGTTGCTGTTCGTTATCGCCGTTGCGTACTTCAGTTTGCTGTGGATTCATTCCCAGTTTGCGGAACAGTTGCAAATCTTTGTCTTCTTCAGGGTTTGGCGTGGTCAGCAGTTTGCAGCCGTAGAACACAGAGTTCGCCCCGGCCATAAAACACATCGCCTGGGTTTGTTCATTCATCTGCTCGCGACCGGCGGAGAGACGGACGTACGAAGTCGGCATCATGATCCGGGCCACGGCAATGGTACGGATAAAGTCGAACGCATCGACATCCTCATTGTCCGCCAGCGGTGTACCTTTGACTTTCACCAGCATATTGATCGGCACGCTTTCCGGCGGTGTCGGCAGGTTAGCCAGTTGCAGTAACAACCCGGCACGATCGTTCACCGTTTCCCCTAAACCGACAATGCCGCCGGAGCAGACTTTGATCCCGGCATCACGGACCTTATCCAGCGTGTCGAGACGCTCCTGATACGTACGAGTGGTGATGATATTGCCGTAAAATTCCGGTGAGGTATCGAGGTTGTGGTTGTAATAATCCAGTCCGGCACGGGCAAGACGCTGCGCCTGGCTTTCATTCAACGTACCGAGCGTCATACAGGCTTCCAGCCCCATGGCTTTCACCCCTTCGACCATCTGCTCCAGATAGGGCATATCCCGATCATGCGGGTTTTTCCACGCTGCCCCCATACAGAAACGGGTGGATCCGGCCAGTTTCGCCTTACGGGCGGACTCCAGCACCTGCTCCACTTCCATCAGGCGTTCGGACTCCAGCCCGGTTTTGTAACGGGCGCTTTGCGGGCAGTATTTACAATCTTCCGGGCAGGCGCCGGTTTTGATCGACAGTAACGTACTGACCTGAACCTGGCGCGGGTCGAAATGTTGGCGGTGAACCTGCTGCGCTTCAAACAGCAATTCCAGCAAGGGCTTTTCGAACAAAGCGGTGACTTGCGACAAAGTCCAGCGTGCGTGGTGAGCCATCGGGCATCTCCAAAAGGTGTTGTTAAATCGTTATTCGGTGTAGACTCGTAAACCTAAAACTTTTTAATTTGGTTTACAAGTCGATTATGACAGCGGACGATTTAGCATTTGACCAGCGCCATATCTGGCACCCTTATACTTCGATGACCTCCCCGCTTCCGGTTTACCCGGTGCGCTCTGCACAAGGTTGCGAGCTGACGCTCGACAGCGGAGAACGCCTGGTGGACGGTATGTCGTCATGGTGGGCAGCCATCCACGGTTACGGTCATCCGGCGCTGAACGCCGCCATGAAAGTGCAAATCGACACCCTGTCGCACGTGATGTTCGGCGGTATTACGCATGCTCCCGCCGTCTCGTTGTGCCGTAAACTGGTGGCGATGACCCCGGATGCGCTGGAGTGCGTTTTTCTGGCGGATTCCGGTTCGGTCGCTGTTGAAGTGGCGATGAAAATGGCGCTGCAATACTGGCAGGCAAAAGGCGAAGCGCGGCAGCGTTTTCTCACCTTCCGCAACGGCTATCACGGCGATACCTTCGGGGCGATGTCGGTGTGCGATCCGGATAACTCCATGCACAGTTTGTGGAAAGACTATCTGCCGGACAACTTATTCGCCCCGGCACCGCAAAGCCGCTTTGATGGCGAGTGGGATGAGCGGGATATGGTGGCTTTCGCCCGTTTGATGGCGGCGCACCGCCACGAGATCGCCGCGGTTATCCTGGAGCCGATTGTGCAAGGGGCTGGCGGCATGCGTATGTACCATCCTGAGTGGCTTAAACGCATCCGTAAAATGTGCGACCGGGAAAGCATTTTGTTGATTGCCGATGAGATAGCCACCGGCTTTGGCCGCACCGGCAAGCTGTTTGCCTGTGAGCATGCGGGCATCTCGCCGGACATTCTGTGCCTCGGTAAAGCGCTGACTGGCGGCACGATGACACTCTCCGCCACGCTAACGACCCGCAACGTCGCAGAAACCATCAGCAACGGCGAAGCAGGCTGCTTTATGCACGGGCCAACATTTATGGGCAACCCGCTGGCCTGTGCGGCGGCAACGGCCAATCTGGAAATACTGGAAAGCGGCGCATGGCGGGATCAGGTGGCGGCCATCGAAGCGCAGTTAACCGCAGAGCTTGCGCCCGCGCGCGAGGCTGAAAATGTGGCGGATGTGCGAGTGCTGGGCGCGATTGGTGTAGTAGAAACCCGCGCACCGGTAAATATGGCCTTACTCCAGCGTTTCTTTGTGCAACACGGTGTATGGATCCGCCCCTTTGGCCGCCTGATTTATGTGATGCCGCCATACCTCATTTCGCCGGAGCAACTCTCGCGCTTAACCCGGGCCGTTAACGCCGCTGTCGCACGTAACGACCTGTTCGTCTGAGGCATTTCGCCCTACAGTAGCGGGGATACACTACACTTCCCGTTACAGTATCGCGAACGAAAGGAGCGCATATGAAACTACTCAGCCACGACTTACGCGATGGAGAAAAACTTCCGCATCGCCATGTGTTTAACGGTATGGGCTATGACGGTGACAATATCTCCCCGCATCTGACGTGGGATGATGTTCCCGCGGGCACCAAAAGTTTTGTGGTGACCTGTTATGATCCGGACGCCCCAACCGGATCGGGCTGGTGGCACTGGATCGTGGCGAATCTCCCTGCGGATACCCGTGTTCTGCCGCAGGGTGCGGGATCAGGCCTTGCCGCACTACCGGATGGCGCTGTGCAGACGCGCACCGATTTCGGTAAAGCCGGCTACGGTGGCGCTGCACCGCCAAAAGGGGAAACCCACCGCTATATCTTCACCGTTCATGCCCTGGATGTCGCGCATCTGGATGTCGACGAAAACGCCAGCGGTGCAATGGTTGGCTTTAACGTGCATTTCCACACCTTGTCCAGCGCCACCATCACCGCCCTTTTTAGCTAAAAAACACGGGTTTTGAAGCCGATTGTGCAAATCGGCTTCCCGTTTCGCTCAACTTAGTATAAAAAAGCAGGCTTTGACGTAACCTTTTCAACTTTGCATAGTCTGGAGCACCCCTTGAACACATCATCGGTTTCCCGTCTGGCGCTGGCGCTCGCTTTTGGCGTGACACTGACCGCCTGTAGCTCAACCCCGCCGGCAGAACGCCCTTCTGAACAAACTGCGCCTGGTACTTCAGCGCGGCCGATCCTCAGCGCAGGCGAAGCGAAAAACTTCGTGGCGGAGCGCTATTTCACCGCGATGACGCAAAATGGCGAGTCATGGAAACCCTTCGCCATTCGCCTGCCGCAAAAACCGGACTTCGTTGTCGGACCGGCGGGTACGCCCGGCGTGACCCACAACAGCATTCAGGCTGCCGTTGATGCGGCAATTAACAAACACTCCAGCGATCGTCAGTACATCGCTGTGATGCCTGGCGACTACCCAGGTACGGTGTTTGTCCCTGCGGCGTCCGGCAGCGTGACCATTTACGGTACCGGTGAAAAAGCGCTGGATGTGAAAATTGGCCAGGCCATCGATTCCGAAATGGATCCGAATAGCTGGCGTCGTCTGGTTAACCCATCAGGCAAATATATGCCGGGCAAACCGGCGTGGTACATGTTCGATAACTGCCAAAGTAAACGCAGCGCAACCGTCGGTGTGATGTGCTCTGCGGTCTTCTGGTCACAGAACAATGGCCTGCAACTGCAAAACCTGACCATCCAGAACACCCTTGGCGACAGCGTTGATGCAGGCAACCACCAGGCGGTGGCGCTGCGCAGCGATGGCGACAAGGTGCAGATCAACAACGTGAATATTCTGGGTCGCCAGAACACCTTCTTTGTGACCAACAGCAGCGTGGATAACAGCCTGCGTACCGATCGTCAGACCCGTACGCTGGTGACCAACAGCTACCTCGAAGGGGATGTGGATATCGTGGCCGGTCGCGGCGCAGTGGTGTTTGATAACACCGATTTCCGCGTTGTGAATTCACGGACTCAGCAGGAAGGCTACGTGTTTGCTCCGGCAACGCAGTCGAACCTGTATTACGGTTTCCTTGCTGTCAACAGCCGCTTTAACGCAGCCGGTAATGGTGTTGCGCAGCTGGGCCGTTCACTGGATGTGGACAGCAACACCAATGGCCAGGTGGTGATCCGCGACAGCGTGATCAACGAAGGCTTTAACGTGGCGAAACCGTGGGCGGATGCCAGCGTGTCTGGTCGCGCTTACGCGGGCAATACCGGTACGGTAGACGATAAGGGCAACGTACAGCGCGAGCTGAACAACCCGCAGTTCAACCGTATGTGGGAGTTCAACAACCGCGGCGTGGGCAGCAAAGTGGTCGCAGTGCCGAAGAAGTAATGCGCCGCTGATGATCACTCACCACTTCCCTGAGAGGTGGTGTAGAGGTGACAGTAAAAGACCACCTTCTTAGAAGGTGGCTTTTGAGAATGCCCCCTGTAAGGGGGGCTATTGTCACTTTCCGCTTACTACTCTAGCAATTCCATTTGCTGTTCATGTATTTGTTCCGTTTTCTCCTGATGCCTCACATATCGTCTGATAATTTCCTCGTTCACAACGACAGTATCTACAAAGTAGCCACGTGACCAAAAGTGGTTGCCCCATAGCTTCTTTCTTATGTGTGGGAAACGATTGTAGAGTCTGATTGCGCTGCGACCTTTCAGATGCCCCATTAGAGTTGATATCGAGATTTTCGGCGGGACTATTACGACCAGATGTACATGATCTGGCTGAACATTTAGCTCCAGAACCTCACAATCCTTTATTCCGCAGAGAATGTAGATTGTCCTGTAAAGTTCCTTGCCCAACTTATCTTTCAGGATTCTGAAACGGTACTTAGGCGTCCAGACTATGTGGTATTTACAACGCCAATATACATGTGATGAACTCCTGTAAAGCCCCATGTCGGTTTGTCTCCTTTTACTTGTGGTGAGTAAGCAGAGATATTCCGGCATGGGCATTCTTCAGGCTATAGCCTTACAGGATCAATCACCACCTCCCCAGGAGGTGGTTTAGGGGTGACAATAAAAAACCTCGCCGTGGCGAGGTTTTTTTATGTCTGATATACAGACTCAGTACGCGTTTACCACCACCCACATCGGCCCCTGGCCAACAGCATAGCGGCTTTTCTCGGTCAACAAACCCTGCTCACCGGTGATTTCATACAGTGCAATATGGTGTGACTTCTGCCCGGCGGCAATAAGGAACTTACCACTGTTGTCGATGTTAAAGCCGCGTGGCTGGGTTTCCGTCGGCTGGAAGCCCTCAATCGCCAGTACGCTACCGTCTTCAGACACGCTGAAAACGGTTAACAGGCTGGACGTCCGATCGCAGGTATACAGGTGGCGACCATCCGGGGTGATATGAATATCCGCCGCCCAGCGGGTGTCGGAGAAATCAGCCGGCATCATATCCAGTGTCTGCACGCAGTCGATATTGCCGTGCGCATCACTCAGTTGCCACACATCCACCGAGCTGTTCAGTTCATTCACGCAATAGGCGTAACGTTGATTCGGATGGAAAGCCATATGACGCGGACCTGCGCCTTCCACGGTGGTGACTTCCGCCGGTTCCTGCGCCGTCAGATTGCCATCCTCGCCCAGCGTAAACAGGCAGATGCGATCCTGTTTCAGCGCCGGAACCCACAAGGTGCGGTTATCCGGGGAGATATTCGCGGAATGACAGCCTTCCAGCCCTTCCACCACGTCCACGGTTTGCGTCGGAATGCCGTCGTCCAGGCGAGTCACGCTCACACAACCGGCATTATAGGAGCCGCTAAACAGGAAACGCCCGCTGCGATCGGTAGAAATATGCGTCGGGCTACCCGGCAGCGGCGCTTCAGCAGCGAATGTCAGCGCGCCGTTTTCCGGTGCGATGCGATAAGCAATAACGCGAAACTCCGGGCGCACGCCCACGTAGAGGTAACGCTTGTCCGGGCTGACGACCATCGGCTGTACCTGGCCGGGAACATCGACCACCTGGACAAGCGTCAAAGCGCCTTCAGGATCCAAACGCCAGACGTGGATCTGCTGGCTTTCCGGGCTGGCGGTATAAACGGTTTGTTTCATGAATACTCCTTTCCTCTCGAACTTTTTCTGCGTTAAGTAACCAGGATAGCCGTTTTTGCGCGTTGATGCTGAAAAGCGCCGGGAGATTTTGCGCATCCGTCCACCCGGTGTACCATCCCCGGATATGCTAATTTCAATATCGACCACGGAAAACGCCATGACTGCACGCGTTATTGCACTGGATTTAGACGGTACGCTACTCACCCCGAAAAAAACGCTTCTGCCCTCTTCCCTCGAAGCGCTGGCTCGCGCAAAAGCCGCCGGGCATCAGCTCATCATTGTGACCGGTCGGCATCATGTTGCCATCCATCCTTTTTATCAGGCACTGGCGCTGGATACACCTGCAATTTGTTGTAACGGCACTTATTTGTATGATTATCAGGCAAAAAAAGTGTTAAAAGCGGACCCGTTGCCCGTTCCACAAGCGTTACAGCTTATTCACCTGCTGGAAGAGCATGATATTCATGGTCTGATGTATGTCGATAACGCAATGGTCTACGAAAAACCGACCGGGCATGTCCTGCGCACCAATAACTGGGCGCAGTCACTGCCGCCAGAACAACGCCCGACTTTCCAACAGGTGAACTCTCTAGCGGAAACCGCACAGCACGTTGATGCTATCTGGAAATTCGCCCTCACCGATGAAGACACACAAAAGCTAAAAGCGTTTGCCCTTCACGTGGAGCAGACGCTGGGACTGGCGTGTGAGTGGTCGTGGCACGATCAGGTGGATATCGCCCGCAGCGGCAACAGCAAAGGGAAGCGCCTGGCCGAATGGGTCGCCTCGCAGGGACTCTCGATGCACAACGTGGTGGCATTTGGTGATAATTATAATGACATCAGCATGTTAAAAGCAGCAGGTGTTGGCGTGGCCATGGGCAATGCCACAGACGAGGTCAAAGCCCATGCCAATGTGGTGATTGGCGACAATACCGTCGACAGTATTGCCGGATTTATCTATAAAGAGCTGTTGTGATCAGGCGGTAATCGACACACTTTTGATTTGCGCGTACAACCACTGGCCAGGTTTGATGCTCAGTTCGTCCCTGGCCCAGGGGCTGATACGCGCCCACAAAGTGCGGCCAGCCACATCCAGTTGCACCTCAACCTGTCCATCAACATCAAAACACTCCACGACCTTCACCCGCAGACTATTACGGATACTGGTATTCATCAGAGGCTGTAGCGCCAGTGAAACATCAGTTGCTTGAATACGAACACGCAACGGGGTTTGCAGTGGGCTATCCACTTTATTGACCCAGATATGCTGATCGCCCAATGCCAGCGCTGTCATCGAATAGTGTGGGTGGTGTTCAAGCACACTGACTTTCAGAATGCTGCTTTGCTGATCCTGCGGCAACCACGGGTTCATCACCCTGCTGCCCCAGATATCCTCCAGATTGCCAAATGCTTTCACCTCCCCCGCTTCCAGTACCATCACTTTATCCGCCAGATGGAGGATCTCTTCCAGCGAGTGGCTGACATAGAGCATCGGAATATTGATTTCCCGCGCCAGACGTTGCAGGTACGGCAACAGCTCGCGCTTACGGGGAATATCGAGCGACGCCAGCGGTTCATCCAGCAACAACAGTTCCGGCGAGGTTAATAACGCGCGACCAATGGCAACACGCTGCTTCTCGCCTCCCGAGAGGCTACCGGGTAAACGATCAAGCAGCGGTTCAATCCCCAACAGCGCCACCAGCTTGTCAAACTGCCCGGCCATCGATTTCGCCATGCCATAACGCAGGTTTCCCCGCACTTTATAATGCGGGAACAGGCGCGCATCCTGGAAAACATACCCTACGCGGCGTTTCTCAGGCGGCAGGCAAATCTTGCTGGCGGTATCGAACAGCACGCGATTATTTAGCGCAATCCGCCCCTCTTGCGGGCGAGTCAGCCCACAAATGGCGTTAATCAGTGACGTTTTTCCCGCGCCGGATACGCCAAAAATGGCTGTAATGCCGCTCGCGGGCACGTTCTCAGCAATGCGTAATTGATGGGTTCCCAACGTTTGGGTGAAATTCAGTTCCAGCATGGCTTATCTCCCTGCCCGTTCACGACTGATACGCGCCAGCCACTCAGAAATCAGCAATGACACCAGCGCCAGAACAATAGAGATGACACACAGCCGCGCTGCCGCGCTTTCGCCACCCGGCATCTGGATCAAGGTGTACATCGCAGAAGGGATGGTGCGCGTTTCGCCCGGGATATTGGAAACAAAGGTAATGGTCGCGCCAAACTCACCCAGCGAGCGGGCAAATGCCAGCACTGTGCCGACAATAATCCCCGGCAGCGTCAGGGGGAAGGTTATGGTTAAAAATACGCGCCAGCGCCCGGCACCCAGCGTTCGTGCCGCCTGCTCCAGTTTGGTGTCGACACCTTCCAGAGCCAGACGGATAGCCCGCACCATCAGCGGAAACGACATCACTGCCGCCGCCAGCACTGCGCCGCGCCAGCTAAAAGCAAAAGTCATCCCGAACCAGTCGTACAGCCATTCGCCAATCACTCCGCGTCGTCCCATGACGATCAACAATAAGTAACCGACCACTACTGGCGGTAAGACCAACGGAAGATGAAGAAGACTATCGAGAAGCGCTTTGCCCGGAAACGTGCAGCGCACCAGTAACCAGGCAAAAAAGATCCCAAAGGGCAAACTGAAGACAACTGCCAGGGAAGAGACTTTAAGGCTCAGCAGAACCGCCTGCCATTCGGGATCCGTTAATATCATTCGTGCGTCGTAAATCCGTAACGTTTAAAGATTTCAGAAGCCTGCGGGCCTTTCAGGTAATCATAAAACGCGGTCACTGTCGCGTTTTTATGACCGTCGATAATCGCCAGCGGGTATTCCACTTTTTGGTGCGAATCTTCCGGAAAAGTCCCGACCACTTTAACCCCTTTGCTGGCGACGGCATCGGAGCCATAGACAATGCCTAAAGGCGCTTCATTACGCTCAACCAGCGCCAGCGCACCACGCACATCTTCCGCCGGAGCCAGTTTCGGCGACAGCGTTTCCCACGCGCCCAGTTTGGTCAGCGCTTCTTTCGCATAGAGGCCCGCCGGAACATGGTCCGGGTCGCCCACGGCCAGACGTCCGCCTTTCAACAGACTGTTCCAGTCTGTTTTGGCATTCACTGTTATATTGCTCTGCGCGCTGTTTTTCGGCGCGACCACCACCAGGCTGTTACCCAGCAAGGTTTCACGCGTCGCGGTGTCGATGGTTTTTTTCTCTATGGCGTAATCCATCCATTTCTGGTCTGCAGAAATAAACAGATCCGCAGGCGCACCGGCTTCGATCTGGCGCGCCAGCGTCGACGAAGAAGCAAACGAGGAGACGACCTCAACGTTTTTCTCTTTTTTATAAACCGCCGCGATATCCTGCATGGCGTTAGTCAATGACGCCGCTGCAAAAACGGTAATTTTCCCTTCTTCCGCCAGCGCGTGTCCAGCAACGGAAAACGCTAATGTCGCCCCGGCAAAAAGGCGTAGCCCTGTACGTACCATTCGTAACTCCTGTGAGTGTCGTTATATAAAATTAAACATAACGATAGTATCAGAGTTTACCGGTCAGAAGATAATACCCATCAAGAATGAGGGACATATGAAAAAACTATCGGCAGGGAGGGGACGATCTTGAGCGTAAAACGCCCACTTTCGCGGGCGTTTTAGCAAATGAATTAGCGCTGCTGGCTGGTGCGGTCGCGGCTGCCAACGCCGGAAAAGAGGTTAAACACTTCACCCAGACCATAGATCAATCCCAGGATGATCGCCATCACCACGGGGACCATGACTATGGCAAACACCAGACTTTTCAATAACTCTAACATGGTCAACTCCAGATATTGTGGATGATGCATTCTAGCCTGAACAGAGATAAAAACACTCGCCTTTTGTGCGATTGCATCCTTAACGCGGCCATCTATCTCCGGCGTCAGGCTAGGCTAAATTGCGCTTTTCCTTCACAATAGTCTTTTTGCCAGGACATTGCGTAATGCAGGCTGAAATTCTCCTTACTCTCAAACTCCAGCAGCGTCTTTTTGCCGATCCACGCCGTATCGCTCTTCTGAAGCAGATTGTAGAGACCGGCTCCATTAGCCAGGGCGCGAAAAACGCCAATATCAGTTACAAAAGCGCCTGGGACGCCATTAATGAGATGAACCAGTTGAGCGAACATACGCTGGTTGATCGCGCAACCGGGGGGAAAGGCGGCGGTGGCGCAGTGGTCACCCGCTACGGCCAGCGTTTGATCCAGCTTTATGATCTGCTGGGGCAAATCCAGCAAAAAGCCTTCGATGTGCTGAGCGACGATGACGTACTGCCATTAAACAGCCTGCTGGCGGCGATCTCCCGCTTCTCTTTGCAAACCAGCGCACGTAATCAGTGGTTTGGCACCATTACCAAACGCGATCGCCAACAGGTTCAGCAACATGTGGAAGTCCTGCTTGCGGACGGGACCACCCGCTTTAAAGTGGCGATCACCGCGCAAAGTGCCGAACGTCTGGGTCTCGACGAAGGCAAAGAGGTGCTGGTGCTGTTAAAAGCACCGTGGGTCAGCATCACTCAGGACGCGCAGCAGGCGGCACGAGCAGATAACCAACTGACCGGGCACATCAGCCATATTGAACGCGGCGAACAGCAGAGCGAAGTGTTGATGACGCTGCCGGATGGCCAGACGCTCTGCGCCATTGTACCCTCGCAGGATGTGGATAATTTGCAGGAACAGCGTCAGGTCACGGCATATTTTAATGCCGATCGCGTGATTATCGCCACGTTGTGCTGATTGCGTTGACAAACGGCGGCATTGCACGTATCCCTGAACTTCTACGCTGCATAAAATGGGATACAACATGTCATCATTGCAAATTTCGCAAGGCACGTTTCGTCTTAGTGATACCCGCACGCTGTACCTTGAACAATTAACCCTGCGCGCGGGTGAAAGCTGGGCATTCGTTGGCGCAAACGGAAGTGGTAAATCGGCGCTGGCCCGCGCCCTCGCCGGAGACCTGACGCTTCTGAAAGGCGAGCGCCGGTGCACGTTTGACCGCCTGACACGCCTCTCTTTTGAGCAACTGCAAAAGCTGGTCAGCGACGAGTGGCAACGGAATAACACCGATATGCTCAGTCCTGGCGAAGAGGACACCGGGCGAACCACCGCAGATATTATTCAGGATGAGGTGAAAGATCCGCAGCGCTGCGCGCATCTGGCAGCGCAATTTGGCATCACGCCGCTTCTTGAGCGCCGTTTTAAATACCTCTCAACCGGGGAAACCCGCAAAACCCTGCTCTGCCAGGCGCTGATGGCGGAGCCGGAGTTGTTGATCCTCGACGAACCTTTCGATGGGCTGGATGTCCACTCCCGCCAGCAACTGGCTGAACTGCTCGCACAACTGAATGCGGATGGCTATACCGTGGTACTGGTGCTCAATCGCTTTGATGAAATTCCTGCGTTTGTCCAACATGCCGGGGTACTGGTTGACTGTACGCTGACCGAAACCGGCGAAAAATCCGCCCTGTTGCAACAGGCCCTCATCGCCCAACTGGCGCACAGCGAAAAACTGACCGGAATAGCACTACCCGAGCCGGATGCACCACCAGCCCGCAACACACTGACGCCCGGCGCACCGCTGATCGTGCTCAGGAATGGGGTTGTCTCTTACAACGACCGCGCGATTATCAACCAGCTCTCATGGACGGTGAATCCCGGTGAACACTGGCAAATTGTCGGACCAAACGGCGCGGGTAAATCAACGCTGTTAAGCCTGGTAACCGGCGATCACCCACAGGGTTACAGCAACGATTTGACGCTGTTTGGCCGCCGTCGCGGCAGCGGTGAAACAATCTGGGACATCAAAAAACATATTGGTTATGTGAGCAGCAGCCTGCATCTGGATTACCGCGTGAGCACCAACGTGCGTAATGTCATTCTGTCGGGTTATTTTGACTCGATCGGTATTTACCAGGCGGTGTCAGACAAACAGCACAAGCTGGCGCAGCGTTGGCTTGATATTCTGGGTTTTGATGCCCGCACCGCAGACGCGCCATTCCATAGTCTCTCCTGGGGACAACAGCGACTGGCGCTGATTGTTCGCGCGCTGGTGAAACATCCGACGTTGCTGATCCTGGATGAACCCCTCCAGGGCCTGGATCCGCTTAATCGTCAGTTAATTCGCCGCTTTGTGGATGTGCTCATCAGCGAAGGCGATACCCAACTGTTATTTGTTTCCCACCACGCAGCGGATGCTCCGTCGTGTATTACCCACCGGCTGGAATTTGTACCGCAGGATGACGGATACCGTTATCACCTCTCAGCACAATGATTGCAGGGGTGCGCGCACCCCTGGCAAACGTCTGGAATATGGCTTTTTGTCCCCCTGGCTGATTGCCTGACTGCCGATGATGACTTATAACCTGCACGAGGCGATTTCCGGCACTTGCTGATATCGGCTGCTTTGCTGCACAGCAGTAAAGGGTTTTTCGGACTTATCACAATCATCGGGCAAAGCCAGTTATTGCGGGGTTTTTCCGGCGGTTGCCAACGAAACCGGCGAACAGAGAGCTCAGTGTAAACGATTCCACTATTTTATCCCATGTCACAGTTTTCACCTCTCTGTTATGCTAAGGTTTGTTCATACCATATGCCTAATGGAGTAAAATATGCGAGTTTTGGTTACAGGTGGTAGCGGTTACATTGGCAGTCATACCTGCGTCCAACTGCTACAAAATGGCCATGATGTCGTCATTCTCGACAACCTCTGCAACAGTAAACGTAGCGTACTGAAAGAGATCGAACGCTTCGGCGGTAAGACCGCTCTGTTTGTCGAAGGTGATATTCGCGATGAAGCCTTACTGGCGGAAATTCTCCACGACCACGCCATCGAAGCCGTGATCCATTTCGCCGGGCTGAAGGCCGTTGGCGAATCCGTGGCGAAACCGCTGGAATATTACGACAACAACGTAAACGGTACGCTGCGTCTGATTAGCGCCATGCGCGCCGCCAACGTGAAAAACTTTATTTTCAGTTCCTCCGCCACGGTCTACGGCGACCAGCCGAAGATCCCTTATGTTGAAAGCTTCCCGACCGGCACACCGCAAAGTCCATATGGCAAAAGCAAACTGATGGTCGAGCAGATCCTCACCGACCTGCAAAAAGCACAACCGGATTGGAGCATCGCCCTGCTGCGTTACTTCAACCCGGTTGGCGCGCATCCATCAGGCGATATGGGCGAAGATCCGCAGGGCATTCCAAACAACCTGATGCCGTACATTGCGCAAGTGGCAGTAGGCCGTCGCGATTCACTGGCGATTTTCGGTAGCGATTATCCGACGCCGGACGGTACTGGTGTGCGTGATTACATTCACGTGATGGACCTGGCGGACGGTCACGTTGCTGCCATGCAGCAACTGGCGGGCAAACAAGGCGTGCATATTTATAACCTCGGCGCAGGCGTTGGTAGTAGCGTACTGGATGTGGTTAACGCATTCAGTAAAGCCTGCGGTAAACCGGTGGCCTGGCACTATGCACCACGCCGGGAAGGCGATTTACCTGCTTACTGGGCAGACGCCTCCAAAGCCGATAAAGAGCTGAACTGGCGGGTCACCCGCACCCTTGACGAAATGGCAGAAGATACCTGGCGCTGGCAGTCCCGCCATCCGCAGGGCTACCCCGATTAAAGGAAAGGCAATGACGCAATTTAACCCGGTTGATCATCCGCATCGCCGTTATAACCCGTTGACCGGTCAGTGGATCCTGGTTTCACCGCATCGCGCTAAGCGCCCCTGGCAGGGGGCGCAGGAAACGCCAGCGAAACAGACCCTGCCCGCCCATGACCCGGACTGTTTCCTCTGTCCGGGAAATACCCGTGTAACCGGCGATAAAAACCCGGATTACACCAGCACCTACGTGTTTACTAACGACTTTGCCGCGTTGATGACCGATACGCCGGAAGCGCCGGAAAGCACCGATCCGCTGATGCGCACCCAGAGCGCGCGCGGCACCAGCCGGGTTATCTGTTTCTCTCCGGATCACAGCAAAACGTTGCCGGAACTGAGCGTCAGCGCCCTGGAAGAGGTGGTCACCACCTGGCAACAGCAAACCGCTGAACTGGGCCAAACCTATCCGTGGGTGCAGGTATTTGAAAACAAAGGCGCGGCGATGGGCTGCTCCAACCCGCATCCGCACGGTCAGGTGTGGGCAAACAGCTTCCTGCCCAACGAAGCCGAACGCGAAGATCGTTTGCAAAAAGAGTACGTTGCCGCGCATCACTCGCCGATGCTGGTGGATTATGTGCAGCGTGAACTGAAAGATGGCAGCCGTACGGTCGTGGAAACGGCGCACTGGTTAGCGGTTGTGCCTTACTGGGCGGCCTGGCCATTTGAAACCCTGCTGCTGCCGAAAGCGCATGTGCAACGCATTACCGGGTTAAGCGATGAACAGCGTAGCGACCTGGCGCTGGCATTGAAAAAACTGACCAGCCGCTATGACAACTTGTTCCAGTGCTCATTCCCTTACTCCATGGGCTGGCACGGTGCACCGTTTAACGGCGAGGAGAATCACCACTGGCAGCTTCATGCCCATTTCTACCCGCCGCTGCTGCGTTCCGCCACCGTGCGTAAATTTATGGTCGGCTATGAAATGCTGGCTGAAACTCAGCGCGATCTGACAGCAGAACAAGCCGCCGAGCGCCTGCGCGCCGTGAGTGACATCCATTTTCGCGAATCCGGAGAATAACAATGAGTCTGAAAGAGATCACCCAAGCCCTGTTTGCTGAAAAATTCGGCTACCCTGCCACCCACACGATTCAAGCGCCGGGCCGCGTTAACCTGATCGGTGAACACACCGACTATAACGATGGCTTTGTGCTGCCTTGCGCTATCGATTATCAAACCGTGATCAGTTGCGCCACGCGTACCGATCGCAAAGTGCGAGTGATTGCCGCCGATTACGCTAACCAGAGCGACGAATTCTCTCTTGATGCACCGATTGTCGCGCATGACAACCAACAGTGGTCGAACTACGTGCGCGGCGTGGTTAAACACCTGCAAAAACGGGATGCGAACTTTGGCGGTGCCGATCTGGTGATCAGCGGCAACGTGCCGCAGGGCGCAGGCTTGAGCTCTTCCGCCTCACTCGAAGTGGCGGTTGGTACGGTGTTCCAGCAGCTTTATCACCTGCCGCTGGATGGCGCGCAGATTGCGCTGAACGGCCAGGAAGCAGAAAACCAGTTTGTCGGCTGTAATTGCGGCATCATGGATCAGCTTATCTCCGCGCTGGGGAAAAAAGGCAGCGCGCTGCTGATCGACTGCCGCACGCTGGGCACCAGAGCCGTTTCCATGCCGCAAGGCGTGGCGATTGTAATCATTAACAGTAATTTCAAACGCACACTGGTGGGCAGTGAATACAATACCCGTCGCCAACAGTGCGAAACCGGGGCGCGTTTCTTCCAGCAAAAAGCTCTGCGCGATGTCAGTCTCGATCAGTTTAATGCCGTTGCGCATGAGCTGGATCCGCTGGTGGCCAAACGCGTGCGCCATGTGTTGACCGAAAATGCCCGCACCGTAGAAGCGGCAGACGCGCTGGAGAAAGGTGATTTGCAGCGCATGGGTGTGCTGATGGCGGAATCCCACGCATCGATGCGCGATGATTTTGAAATCACCGTGCCGCAAATCGACACGCTGGTGGAGATTGTCAAAGCCACCATCGGCGATAAAGGCGGCGTGCGCATGACCGGCGGCGGTTTCGGCGGCTGTGTTGTCGCGCTGGTGCCGGAAACACTGGTGCCAGCAGTGAAAGAGGCGGTGGAGCGTCAGTACGAAGCGAAAACTGGCATCAAAGAAACCTTCTATGTATGCAAACCTTCACAGGGAGCAGGACAGTGCTAAACGAATCCTCTGCAGCGGCCCCCGATGGGCTGCCCTTTCGTCTGATCACCCTGCGCAATCGCGCGGGGATGGTGGTGACACTGATGGACTGGGGCGCGACGCTATTATCCGCGCGCGTTCCCTTACAGGATGGTTCGGTGCGCGAGGCGTTGCTGGGTTGCGCGACGCCGGAGCACTACCTTCAACAGACGGCGTTTCTCGGCGCATCCGTGGGCCGTTATGCTAACCGCATCGCGAAAAGCCGCTTCGAACTGGGTGGACGAACTTACGCGCTGACGCCAAGCCAGGGCGAGAACCAACTCCACGGCGGCCCGGAAGGCTTTGATAAGCGCCGCTGGCGCATCGAACGTCAGAATGATAACGAAGTGGTGTTCGTGCTGAACTCACCGGATGGCGATCAGGGGTTCCCCGGTAATGTCCATGCCAGAGCACATTTCCGTCTTGGTGACGATCACCGTCTGGCTATCGAATACCGTGCGACAACCGATCAACCCTGCCCGGTAAACCTCACCAATCATGCTTACTTTAACCTTGATGGCGAGCAGTCAGATGTGCGCAATCATACCCTGCAAATTCTGGCCGATGCTTATCTGCCGGTAGACAGCATGGGGTTGCCGACCGACGGTCTGAAAAATGTGTCGCAAACCAGTTTTGACTTCCGGGAACCGAAAACCGTGGCGTGCGATTTTCTGGCCGATGACGATCAGCGTGCGGTGAAAGGCTACGATCACGCATTTTTATTGCAGGCCCGGGGTGATGTCAGCCAACCAGCAGCCCGTGTCTGGTCAGCAGACAAGCAGCTGGAAATGGCGGTTTATACCAGTGCGCCTGCGCTGCAGTTCTATTCCGGCAACTATCTCGACGGCACCCCCGCACGCGGCGGTAAAACCTACAATGCCTGGCAAGGTCTGGCGCTGGAAAGCGAATTTTTACCCGACAGCCCTAACCGCCCGGATTTCCCGCAACCGGATTGTGTTTTACTCCCCGGCGATGTCTATGCCAGTCTGACGGAATATCACTTTATTCCGCATTAATCCCCCGCCCTCCCCATGGAGGGCTTTTTTTCATCATCTTGCTGAAATAACCGCCAGTTATCGACAAAATCGCAACCCCTGATTCACAAGCACCTTACACTGAGCGGCTATTTTCGCTATGGTTAAGGGTAATCGTTGCCGTGGGTCTCTCCCCGGCAATATAATGAGAATTGTTATCATTCAATCAGGCTCACAGGAGTAAGTGTATGGCTGTTACTAAGCTGGTTCTGGTTCGTCACGGCGAAAGCCAGTGGAACAACGAAAACCGCTTCACCGGTTGGTACGATGTCGATTTGTCAGAGAAAGGCGTTGGCGAAGCGAAAGCAGCAGGCAAACTGCTGAAAGAAGAAGGCTACACCTTCGATTTTGCTTATACCTCTGTGCTGAAACGTGCCATCCATACGCTCTGGAACGTTCTGGACGAACTGGATCAGGCATGGCTGCCAGTCGAAAAAAGCTGGAAACTGAACGAACGTCACTACGGTGCGCTGCAAGGTTTGAACAAAGCAGAAACCGCTGAAAAATACGGTGACGAGCAGGTAAAACAGTGGCGTCGCGGTTTTGCCGTTACCCCGCCTGCGCTGACCAAAGATGATGAGCGTTTCCCGGGTCACGATCCGCGTTATGCAAAACTGACTGATGCAGAACTGCCGCAGACCGAAAGTCTGGCGCTGACCATCGATCGCGTGATCCCTTACTGGAACGAGACCATCCTGCCGCGTCTGAAAAGCGGTGAGCGTGTGATCATCGCCGCTCACGGTAACTCACTACGCGCGCTGGTGAAATACCTGGACAACATGAGTGAAGACGAGATCCTCGAACTGAACATCCCGACCGGCGTACCGCTGGTGTATGAGTTCGACGAAAACTTCAAACCGCTGAAACATTACTATCTCGGCAACGCGGATGAGATCGCCGCGAAAGCTGCTGCTGTTGCCAATCAGGGTAAAGCGAAGTAAGTGTTCAGCCATAAAAAAAGCGTGGATATCTCCACGCTTTTTTATTGGCGTAACAATTAGCGACGGCGCGCTTTCACGGCATCCGCTAACTGGCGCAGAAGCGCATCGGTATCTTCCCAGCCAATACACGCATCGGTAATGCTTTTACCGTACACCAGCGGCTCGCCGCTCTCCAGGCTCTGATTGCCCTCCACCAGGTGGCTTTCAATCATCACACCGATAATGGATTTTTCCCCTCCGGCGATTTGCTGACAAACATCGCTACCCACATCCATCTGCTTTTTAAACTGCTTGCAGGAATTAGCATGGCTGAAGTCAATCATCACCTGCGGTTCCAGTCCTGCCTTGCTGAGGCCTGTTTTCACTTCGGCAACGTGTTTTGCGCTGTAGTTCGGCTCTTTGCCGCCGCGCAGAATAATGTGGCAGTCGTTGTTACCCGCCGTATTCACAATGGCAGAGTGGCCCCATTTGGTCACAGACAGGAAGCAGTGCGGCGCGCTGGCAGCATTGATCGCGTCGATCGCCACTTTGATGGTGCCGTCGGTTCCGTTTTTAAAGCCCACCGGGCATGAAAGACCTGACGCCAGTTCACGGTGCACCTGCGATTCCGTCGTACGTGCACCAATCGCCCCCCAGCTCATCAGATCCGCCATGTATTGCGGCGTGATCATATCCAGGAACTCGCCTGCCGCCGGCAAACCTGCATCGTTGATTTCCAACAGTAACTTACGGGCGATTCGCAGACCGTCGTTGATCTGGAAGCTGTTGTCCATATGTGGATCGTTAATCAGCCCTTTCCAGCCGACGGTGGTGCGTGGTTTTTCAAAATAGACGCGCATGACCACTTCCAGCTCGCCCTTCAGCTCTTCACGCAGCGCCAGCAAACGTGAGGCGTACTCCTTCGCGGCAACGGGATCATGAATTGAACAAGGGCCAATCACCACCAGCAGACGATCATCATTACCCCGCAGGATCTTGTGAATCGCTTTACGAGCGTGGGAAACCGTGTTTGCAGCCTTTTCAGTGGCGGGGAATTTTTCAAGGAGTGCTACAGGGGGTAATAACTCATTGATCTCTTTGATGCGTAAATCGTCGTTCTGATAATTCATGATCTTTCCAGTGTCGCCATACTTTTTGTAATGAATGCAATCTTTCCAATCTATCTCGTCAGCCATGAAGTGTAAACGTGATTTTACACTTCGAACGGATAATTCCTGGAATTGCGCGAAAAGGCGTCATAAAGTAGCAAGCTTCCATATCGGGGCTACACTTTTTAACTGTAAATACTTTATTTTTGCATTTTATCGCTATTCCATGCTGCCGTAACGGTAAGCATTGGCATGTTCGACCACTGAGCGTGATTACTCGTTCGCGCTGCTTTTACCGCCTTACGGCGTGGTAAAAACGACCAGAACAGGAGCATCATGATGAAAATGAATAAATTAGCGACGCTTTTCCTCACCACGACCCTGGCCCTGTCAGGCGGTGCCGCCTGGGCTGCGGATACGACTTCGGGTACCACAGACAGCAGTAACGGGCAGGCGAATGCTGCAGCAGCGGCAGGGCAGCCAGCACCGGATGCGCATCAAAACCTTGTACCGAAGGAATCCGATAGCAGCAAAATTAATACCGGTGATAGCAACAGCAACAGCGGCACAATGCAGCATCCCAACGGCACCACCTCATCCACTCAACATATGAGTAAAGATGAGGTGCATAAAAACTCCATGTGTAAAGATGGTCGCTGCCCGGACATCAACAAAAAAGTTGAAACCGGTAATGGCAGCAATAATGACGTCAATACCAAAACGGACGGCACCACACAGTAAGGCGTGAAGGAATAAAAAAGGAGAGCTTCGGCTCTCCTTTTTTGTCGCCACGGCGTAAAAATCTGCAATGATGTAAGTCGCTAAGAGTAACAAGGAGACGGATCACAACGATGGCGCATTCACACTCGCACGCCCCGGCCGATGCCAACGCCCGCCGCTTATCGCTGGCCTTTGGCGTAACCGCTGTTTTTATGCTGATTGAGGTTGCAGGCGGTCTTTTTTCAGGCTCACTGGCGCTGCTCGCCGATGCAGGTCATATGCTGACCGATGCTGCGGCCCTGCTTTTTGCTCTACTGGCCGTGCACTTTGCCCGCCAACCCCCCAGCGCAAAACGCACGTTTGGTTGGCTTCGTCTCACCACGCTGGCCGCTTTCGTCAACGCGCTTGCGCTGGTGTTCATCACCGTCCTGATTGTCTGGGAAGCGTTTCAACGCTTTTCACATCCGCAGCCTGTTGCAGGGGCAACAATGATGGTGATCGCCATTGCCGGGCTGCTGGCGAATGTGCTGGCATTCTGGTTACTGCATCGCGGTAGCGAGGAGAAGAACCTCAATGTTCGCGCCGCTGCGCTGCATGTGCTGGGCGATTTGCTCGGGTCAGTTGGCGCGATCATCGCCGCGTTGATTATCCTGTTCACCAACTGGACGCCAATCGATCCGATCTTGTCAGTGCTGGTTTCGTTACTGGTGTTGCGTAGCGCATGGCGGCTACTGAAAGAGAGCGTCAATGAGTTACTGGAAGGCGCGCCTGGCTCGCTGGACATTGGCGCGCTCAAGCGCCACCTGCATCGTGCTATACCGGAAGTGCGCGATGTCCATCATGTTCATGTCTGGCTGGTGGGAGAAAAACCGCTGATGACTCTGCATGTGCAGGTTATCCCACCGCACGATCATGACAAACTGCTCGGCGATATCCAGCATTTCCTGATGCATCATTATGCTATTGAGCATGTGACGATACAGATGGAGTACCAGGCTTGTAACGGGCCAGACTGCCACCTGGGCGAGACGCAGCCTGACCCTCACCATTCACACCACCATTAATGAGAAAACGCGTGAGACCCGCGCTCACGCGCGCTGTTTATCCACATTCGACTGCCATTAAGCGCGATAAAGGTCAGCAGCATATACTCCAGCGACATGGCCCATACGCCTTGCAGCGCGAAAATCACCACGCTAATCACGTTGATAATGACCCACAGCAGCCAGTTTTCGACGTATTTGCGGGTCATCAGGATCATCGCCACGATGGAAAGCACCATCATGCAGGCGTCCCAGAACGGGAACGCATCCGGCTGTAGCGTTGGCATTGCAACATTCATCCCCAGGGTTTGCATTGCCGCCACCGCTATCTTCGTCAGCACAGCAAATACGGGATCGATAAAAAGGGTCATTAACCCAATGGCCAGTACGCAGATCGCCAGCCAGGTTAATGCTTTCGATAATGGCAACCAGCGGATTTGCAACGCCGCTTCGTTTTGCGACGTTTGCCGTGACCAGGCGTACCAGCCGTAAATATTTGCCGCAAAGAAAAAGAGCTGCAGCAGCAGGCTGGCATAGAGTTGGATCTGGAAGAAGATAATGGCGAATAAGGTTACGTTGATAAGCCCAAAGGCGTAATTGCTGATTTTCTCCAGGCTTGCCAGCCAGATACAGAGCAAGCCCGCCAGTGTTCCTGTCGCTTCAATCCATGAAAGATCGTACCCACCGGCGCCAATCGGAATATGCACCAGGATATTCTGTGTACTAAAAAAATCCATTCTTTCCCCAGAGCGTAATACTACGCGTGGCCAACATGTTAAGAACGTAGTGTAGCTGCAAAATCAAGCATGCGGTTAAGTGGCAGCAGAGCGCCTTCCCGTAGGGCGGCATCAACATGGATCTCGTGTGCTGCACCGCCATTTTCCAGTCCTTCAGCAATCGCTTTCAGGCCATTCATTGCCATCCACGGGCAATGTGCACAGCTCCGGCAGGTCGCCCCCTCTCCGGCTGTTGGCGCTTCGAGCAACTCTTTCTCCGGCACGGCCTGCTGCATTTTGTAAAAAATACCGCGGTCGGTGGCGACAATCAGTTGCGAGTGCGGCAGCGTTTTAGCGGCATGAATCAACTGACTGGTCGATCCAACCGCATCCGCCAGGTTAACCACAGATTGCGGTGATTCGGGGTGTACGAGAATAGCGGCGTCCGGGTACAGCGCTTTCATCCGCATCAGCGCCTGGGTTTTGAACTCGTCATGCACAATACAAGCGCCTTGCCAACACAACACATCTGCGCCCGTTTGTTTTTGCACGTAGCTTCCCAGATGACGATCCGGTGCCCAGATAATCTTTTCGCCGAGGCTGTCGAGGTGCTCAATCAATTCAACCGCAATGCTGGAGGTAACAACCCAGTCTGCGCGGGCTTTGACCGCCGCCGAGGTGTTGGCATAAACCACCACCGTGCGATCGGGATGCGCATCGCAAAAAGCCGTAAATTCATCAATCGGACAACCCAGATCCAGCGAACATTCGGCATTGAGCGTTGGCATCAGAATGGTTTTTTCCGGGCTGAGAATTTTGGCGGTTTCGCCCATAAAACGCACACCCGCGACCAACAGCGTTGAAGCCGGGTGCTTCGCACCAAAGCGCGCCATTTCCAGAGAGTCTGAAATACAGCCGCCGGTCTCTTCCGCCAGTTGCTGGATTTCCGGATCGGTATAGTAGTGAGCCACCATCACCGCATTACGCTCTTTCAGCAGGCGTTTGATTTTTTCGCGGTAAAACGCTTTTTCATCCTGACGCAACGGCGCGGGTTTAGGAGGGAAAGGATAGATTGCAGCTTCGGGATCGAACATTACGCTCATCATGCTTACTCGTTTTGCTTGCTTAACTAAATAACCAGAACAACGGTTCATAATGGCGTCGTCGCGCCACGCGTGTTTTGTATACTAAACAAGATAGCCGATTACGCAAAAAATGTCGTGGGGAATTTTCAAAAGTGCGCGGTTATGATCCGGCGAGATATACCTGTGGCATCCAGGTGTGCTAAATGCAGAGCATTCCCTTTGGATGGTGGTTAGTGGTTGCCTCTATCCGAATCGGAAAACAGAAAGCAAAAAAGCGCCTTTAGGGCGCTTTTTTACATTGGTGGGTCGTGCAGGATTCGAACCTGCGACCAATTGATTAAAAGTCAACTGCTCTACCAACTGAGCTAACGACCCCTTACGGGATTGTTCTTCGAAGTTAACCATCACCAGCCGAAGTGGTGGGTCGTGCAGGATTCGAACCTGCGACCAATTGATTAAAAGTCAACTGCTCTACCAACTGAGCTAACGACCCATACAGGTAGTGACTTCGAAGATAAATTTACTTTGGTCCACATTACGTGGTGGGTCGTGCAGGATTCGAACCTGCGACCAATTGATTAAAAGTCAACTGCTCTACCAACTGAGCTAACGACCCGAGTGGTGGGTGATGACGGGATCGAACCGCCGACCCCCTCCTTGTAAGGGAGGTGCTCTCCCAGCTGAGCTAATCACCCGATACTACGCTGGATACTGCTTAAAGTGGTGGGTCTTACAGGATGATTCAGCTTTCGCTTCGTCTTTCGGGGCGTTGCTACGCAACGTTGTCCTTTACCTTCTGCATTACCACTACTGTTCAAAAGTTGGTGGGTCGTGCAGGATTCGAACCTGCGACCAATTGATTAAAAGTCAACTGCTCTACCAACTGAGCTAACGACCCAACTTTTGCATTGCTTCCGGTTTATGTGATATCCCGTGGCAACGGCGGCATATATTACTGATTTAAGAATTCAGCGCAACAACAATTTCGATGTAAATCACCTGACTGCTTATGATTCAGGCGACAAGACCAGAAAAAACACGATTTCTGGTCATGCGCTATGCATTACATCGAACCAAGGCGTTTTTGCGCTTGTTTGGCGCCATCGGTACCAGGGTATTTGCTGACCACCTGCTGGTAAACCGCTTTCGCTTTTGCGCTGTCCCCTTTGTCCTGCATGATTACACCGACTTTAAACATCGCATCGGGCGCTTTCGGCGACTTAGGGTAGTTCTTCACCACAGAGGCGAAGTAGTATGCAGCGTCGTCTTTTTTACCCTTGTTGTAATTCAACTGACCGAGCCAATAGTTGGCGTTCGGGATATAGGTTGAATCCGGGTATTTTTTGACGAAATTCTGGAAAGCAACGAGGGCATCGTCCTGGCGGGATTTATCCTGCACCAGCGCAATCGCAGCATTGTAATCGGTATTAGCGTCGCCGCTCTGCACAGGTGCGCCAGAAGTGGCCGCTCCCGTATTTGCTGCGCCGCTATCCGCTGCTGGAGCCTGAGCCGAACCACCCTGAGCGCCAGAAGCTTGCTGCGTCTGACCCGCGCCAGCACCGCTACCAAGATTGTTCATTTGCAACAGAATTTGCTTCTGCTGCTCAACAATCTGATTCAACTGATACTGACTTTCCTGGATTTGCCCACGGAGCGTATCAATATCGGCCTGATTATCAGAGAGTTGTTGCTGAAGTTGGGTTAAAAGCTGGCTGTGAGCATTGGAAATACGCTCGAGTTGAGTGACACGGTCTTCGACCGAGCCTGAGCCGACACTACTGATTGGCGCCTGAGCATTAGCGGCCCAGGGGGCCGCTATGCCAACCAGTAACGACAGACTCAACAGATGATGTCTGAAGTTACTGCTCATGCAATTCTCTTAGTAAACCAGTACGGCGCGACGGTTTTTAGCGTAAGCCGCTTCGTCGTGACCCAGTACTGCAGGTTTTTCTTTACCGTAAGAAACGATGGAGATCTGGTCAGCGGAAACGCCTTTACCCTGCAGGTACATTTTAACGGCGTTAGCACGACGTTCGCCCAGGGAGATGTTGTATTCCGGAGTACCACGTTCGTCAGCATGACCTTCTACGGTAACTTTGTAGGACGGGTTGCTACGCAGGAAGTTTGCGTGTGCGTCCAACATCGCAGCGAAGTCAGAACGGATGTCATACTTGTCCAGATCGAAGTAAACAATATTGTTCTGCTGCAGCTGTTGCATCTGCAGACGAGCTTGTTCTTCGGAGGACATGTTGCCGTTACCGTTCATGCCAGTGCCAGCACCCATCATGCCTTCGCCGCTCTGGTCGCTTGCATTCTTGTGAGAAGAACATGCAGCGATTGCCATAACAGGCAGAGCCAGCATCAGGCCTTTCAGCACTTTGTTCAGTTGCATTTCCTTGATTCCTTTTATAATCAACTATTTATTATCACAGATACGGCGACCAGGCAGGGAATTTTACCTGTCCATCAGTTGCCGGAAGACGCGCTTTGAAACGCCCATCTGTAGAAACCAGATTCAGCACGGATCCCATCCCCTGAGAAGAGCTGTAGATTACCATTGTGCCGTTTGGTGCCAGACTTGGCGTTTCGTCCAGGAACGTTGACGACAGAACTTGTACGCCACCCGTTACCAGATCCTGCTTAGCGATGTGTTGCTGACCACCTTCAGAGCTCACCATCACCATAAATTTACCGTCGCTGCTGACGTCAGCATCCTGGTTCTGAGAACCCTGCCAGGAAATACGCTGCGCGCCACCACCGTTAACACTCACTTTATACACCTGCGGACGACCAGCCTGGTCAGACGTAAAGGCCAGGTTCTGGCTATCCGGGAACCAGGTCGGTTCGGTGTTGTTACTGCGACCATCCGTTACCTGGCGAATCTGGCCAGAACCGACGTCCATCACATAGATATTCAGACTACCGCTTTTAGAGAGTGCAAACGCCAGCTTAGAACCGTCCGGAGAGAATGCAGGCGCACCGTTATGACGCGGGAATGAAGCAACCTGACGGATGCTGGCATTCGCCAGAGTCTGGATAACCAGCGCGGAACGACCGCTTTCGAAGGTTACGTAAGCCAGTTTGGAACCGTCCGGAGACCACGCCGGAGACATCAGCGGCTGCGGCGACTTGTGCACCAGGAACTGATTGTAACCATCGTAGTCGGAAACGCGCAGTTCATAGGGGAACTGGCTGTTTGCGGTTTGCACCACGTAAGCGATACGGGTACGGAACGCGCCTTTAATGCCTGTCAGTTTTTCGAACACTTCGTCGCTGGCAGCATGAGCAGCGTAACGCAGCCACTGTTTGTTCACTTTAAAGGAGTTCTGCGCCAGCACGGTACCCGGTGCACCACCGGTATCAACCAGCTGATAAGCAACGTTGTAGCTGCCGTCAGGATTCGGGGTTACCTGACCAACGATCACTGCATCGATGCCCAGCGCCGACCATGCGGCAGGCTGAACTTCCTGAGCGCTACCCGGTTGCTGCGGCAGACGGGAACGATCGAGTGGATTGAATTTGCCGCTGTTGCGCAGATCTGCCGCAACAATGCCGCCTGCATCTTCAGGCGCAGCGCCAGGACCAGCCCACTGGAATGGCACAACGCCAATCGGGCGTGCCGAGTCCACCCCCTGGGTGATCTCGATACGTACTTCTGCATGCAGCACCGCTGCCCACAGCATCAGAAAACCAAATGCAACACGTAATGCCTGCTTCATCATATCTCCCTTATCCGGGCGGAAAACCCGCGATAATTTAGCAGAATTTTAACAAACTCAATAAGACAAAACTACCCGCGTCAGGACACCCTTCGCACGATTTCCCCTCGCAGGCTGCGAGGGAAAGTGTACCTTAAGGTTTGAAGTCCAGCGGCGCATTTTTGAACACTTCATACACTGCCTGGCTCGGCGGCTTCGGCATTTTTGCCTGTTTTGCTGCAGCAAGCGCAGCCTGGCAAAGTGCCGGATCGCCACCTTCCGACTGAATATCTAACAGCATGCCATCAGGCGCCAGCTTGACGCGTAATGTACAGGTTTTCCCCGCATAGGAGGAAGCATCATAGAAGCGGCTTTCAATCGCCGATTTAATCTGCCCTGCGTAGTTACTGATATCCGCGCCGGAAGCGCCGTTATTCTTAGTGTTACCCGAACCGGCTGGCGACGCGCTGTTTCCTTTCGCACCTCCGCCCGTTTTCGGCGCATTCTTACCGGAACTTAAATCGCCAAACAGATCGTCCACGCCTTCAGCAGCCGCGGCTTTCTCTGCGGCGGCTTTCTTGGCGGCAGCGGCCTTCTCTGCTGCTGCTTTTTTATCAGCAGCTGCTTTTTCGGCGGCGGCTTTCTTCTCAGCGGCTGCCTTTTCAGCGGCTGCCGCTTTCGCTGCAGCGGCCTTCTCTGCCGCAGCGGCTTTTTCTGCTGCTGCTTTTTCAGCCGCGGCCTGTTTAGCCGCTTCCGCCTGCGCTTTCTTCTCGGCGTCAGCCTGGGCTTTCTTCGCAGCCTCTGCCTCTGCCTTTTTCTTCGCATCAGCAGCCGCTTTAGCCGCTTCGGCTTCCGCTTTTTTCTGTGCGTCGGCTGCGGCTTTTTTCGCGGCTTCTTCCGCTGCTTTAGCCTGGGCTTCCGCTTTCGCTTTCGCATCGGCAGCCGCTTTCGCCGCCGCTTCTTCAGCCTGTTTCTGCTGCTGCTGCGCTTTCTTCGCGGCTTCCTCAGCCTGCTTCTGCTGTTCGGCCTGTTCGCGCGCCGCTTCCTGCGCCTGCAAACGCTCCTGCTCCAGCTGTTTCAGACGCTCCTGCTCGGCGGCCTGCTTTTCACGCAGCTCTTCCGCCTGCTGTTGCGCCTGTTTTTCACGCTGTTCTTTGGCTCGTTGCGCACTGGCTTGCTGCTGCTGTTGGCGATTGTAATTATCAACAACAGCGCCCGGATCGACCATCACCGCGTCTATTGCTGAACCGCCACCGCCGCCCGCAGAAGCATCAATATGCTCATCGAACGAACTCCAGATCAGCAGCGCCACCAAAATCACGTGTAGCACTGCAGAAATGATTATCGCTCGCTTAAGCTTGTCGTTTTGTACGGTTGCCTTTGACACTCTCGGTTCCCAAAAACTGTCCGCCTGTTATGCCGGTGATCAGATAGGCTGCGTCATCAAGCCGACCGACTTCACACCCGCGCTATGTAACAGGTTCAGCGCTTTAATGATTTCATCGTACGGCACGTCTTTAGCGCCGCCGATCAAGAACACGGTTTTCGGATTGGATTGCAGGCGTCGCTGCGCCTCTGCAATCACCTGCTCTGGCGGTAGCTGATCCATACGATCTTTCTCTACCACCACGCTGTATTGCCCGACACCGGAAACCTCAATAATGACCGGAGGATCATCGTTGGTGCTGACCGTCTGCGACTGTGTCGCATCCGGCAGATCGACCTCAACGCTTTGCGTGATAATCGGTGCCGTCGCCATAAAAATCAGCAACAGCACCAGCAACACGTCCAGCAACGGTACAATGTTGATTTCGGACTTGAGGCCACGACTGCCCCGTCCACGCGATCTGGCCATGGCTTACTCCTTGTTGCTGTCGCTGCTGGCAAATGCCTGGCGATGCAGAATAGCCGTGAACTCTTCCATAAAGTTGTCGTAATTCAGTTCCAGCTTGTTCACGCGCTGGTTCAGGCGGTTGTACGCCATAACCGCCGGAATGGCCGCAAACAGACCAATAGCCGTTGCGATCAATGCTTCGGCGATACCCGGCGCGACCATCTGCAACGTCGCCTGTTTCACCGCACCCAGTGCGATAAAGGCGTGCATGATCCCCCACACGGTACCAAACAGACCAATATAAGGGCTGATAGAACCGACAGTGCCAAGGAAAGGAATGTGGTTTTCCAGATTTTCCAGCTCGCGGTTCATTGAAATACGCATCGCGCGCGAGGCACCTTCGACAATGGCCTCCGGCGCATGACTGTTAGCGCGGTGCAAGCGAGCAAACTCTTTGAACCCGCTATAGAAGATTTGTTCCGAACCGCTCAGATTATCCCGGCGGCCCTGGCTTTCCTGATAAAGACGGGACAATTCAATGCCGGACCAGAACTTGTCTTCGAACGCTTCGGCTTCGCGCCCTGCTGCGTTGAGGATACGTGTTCTCTGGATGATGATAGCCCAGGATGCGATTGAAAAACCAATCAAAATCAACATGATAAGTTTGACCAGAAGGCTAGCCTTCAGGAACAAATCAAGGATGTTCATGTCAGTCACTGCTTAAACTCCGCGACAATAGACTTGGGAAGCGCACGAGGCTTCATTAAGAGTGGATCAACACAGACAATCAGCACTTCAGCTTCGTTCAGCACTTTGTTCTCTGCGTTGACGATCCGCTGCACGAAAACCATTGAGGTACCGCGCATTGATGTAACTTCCGTTTGGACTTCGAGCATGTCGTCGAGTCTGGCGGGTGCAAAATACTCCAGCGTCATTTTGCGTACCACGAAGGCGACGCGCTCAGCCAGCAGAGCCTGTTGGCTAAAGTGATGGTGGCGCAGCATCTCAGTGCGGGCTCTTTCATAAAAAGCAACGTAGCTGGCGTGGTAAACCATGCCACCGGCGTCGGTGTCTTCGTAGTAGACCCGAACCGGCCATCGAAACAGCGTTGTATTCACTTTACATCCCGGTAATGCAAAAAAAGTTAGAGCTTTTAAACTTCGCTACTATACGCGCGGGGAAGATGCTTTGGAATGGGTTCAAGTAAACGGAGAGTAAAAATTTATGGGCTTTTGCAAGCCCATGAGGATAGCGGATATTTCTTACTCAAAAGAAGAAAAAAAATAAACCAGCCAGTAATACCAGATCGGCAATCAGCGGGCAGAAAATCCCCTGCCAGTGAATCGCGCGTGGGCGAAAACCCACACCGTGGATCACCCCGGCGCACACTGCCCATATCAATAGCAGCCCGTGCCAGATTTCCAGTTCGCTGGTTTTGGCCGCGAATCGTGAAGGATCCCAAAAAATGCAGCCCGCCAGCAGTAATGCCATCACTAAGGAAAGGGCCCGAAACGGGCCCTTATCCATTACCGCATACAGTTTTGCGATAATGTTATCCATCAATGTTCTTCTTTCCCGGCTTTGGTCGCTTCAACGTGTTCCAGCGCCAGCGCGGTAATTACTCCAAAAGCACAGGCAAGAAGCGTTCCTAAAATCCATGCGAAATACCACATATTCTGCTCCTTACTTAGTACATAGAGTGGGTATTGCTTTCAATGTGTTCTTTGGTGATACGACCGAACATTTTCCAGTAACACCAGATGGTGTAGAGCAGAACGATCGGCACGAACACCAGCGCCACATAGGTCATCAGGTTCAACGTCATCTGAGTGGATGTCGCATCCCACATGGTCAGGCTCGCATTCAGCATCGTGCTTGACGGCATGATGAACGGGAACATCGCAATGCCCGCAGTCAGGATGATGCATGCCAGCGTCAGTGAAGAGAACACAAACGCCCAGGCGGCTTTATCCAGACGCGCAGTCAGCACCGTCAGCAGCGGCAACACAACACCCAGCGCTGGCACCAGCCACAGCACAGGTGCAGCTTTAAAGTTGGTCAGCCATGCACCAGCCTGCAACGCCACTTCTTTTTTCAGCGGGTTAGAGGCGGCATGATGATCGATGGCAGAGGTCACCACATAACCGTCAATGCCGTAAATCACCCAAACCCCAGCCAGTGCGAAGCAAACCAGCGTAACCAGTGCGGCAATCTGCGACGTTGCGCGCACACGTAAATGCAGTTCGCCCACGGTACGCATTTGCAGATAGGTTGCCCCCTGCGTCAGAATCATCGCCACGCTCACCACACCAGCCAGCAGACCAAACGGGTTCAGCAGCTGGAAGAAGTTACCGGTATAGAACAGGCGCATATCGTTATCGAGGTGGAACGGCACGCCTTGCAGCAAGTTGCCAAACGCCACGCCAATCACCAGTGGCGGCACGAAGCTACCAATGAAAATGCCCCAGTCCCACATGCCGCGCCAGCGATTGTCTTCAATCTTCGAACGGTAATCAAAACCGACCGGACGGAAGAACAATGACGCCAGTACGAGGATCATCGCCACATAGAAACCGGAGAAAGCCGCAGCGTAAACCATCGGCCAGGCGGCAAACAGCGCGCCGCCTGCGGTGATAAGCCATACCTGGTTGCCGTCCCAGTGCGGTGCAATGGAGTTAATCATCACACGGCGTTCGGTGTCGCCACGACCCAGGATGCGGGTCAACATGCCCACGCCCATGTCGAAGCCGTCGGTGACCGCAAAGCCAATCAGCAGAATGCCGACCAGCAGCCACCAGATAAAACGCAATACTTCATAATCAATCATTTGACGACTCCTGTCTTAGCGTGCCGGCTGAGAAGCCACGGTGGACTGCTCGTAGTGATAGCGACCTGTTTTCAGGCTGCTCGGCCCAAGGCGAGCAAATTTGAACATCAGGAACACTTCCGCCACCATAAACAGCGTATAGAGGCCGCAAATCAGAATCATTGAGAACAGCAGATCGCCAACGGTTAACGACGAGTTAGCGACAGCGGTCGGCAGAACCTCACCAATCGCCCATGGCTGACGACCATACTCGGCCACAAACCAGCCTGCTTCGATGGCGATCCAAGGCAGCGGAATACCGTACAGCGCCGCGCGCAGGAGCCATTTTTTCTCACCGATGCGGTTACGAATCACGGTCCAGAACGAGATACCGATAATCAGCAGCATCAGTACGCCACATGCCACCATCAGGCGGAAGGCGAAATAGAGCGGTGCAACACGGGGGATAGAATCCTTGGTTGCCTGCTGGATCTGCGCATCAGTCGCGTCAGTCACGTTCGGGGTATAGCGTTTCAGTAACAGACCATAACCGAGGTCTTTCTTCACGTTATTGAACTGATCGCGAACGGCCTGATCGGTCGTGCCGGCACGCAGTTGCTCCAGCAACTGGTACGCTTTCATACCGTTACGGATGCGTTCTTCATGCTGCACCATCAGATCTTTCAGACCAATGACCGGGGTATCTACCGAACGAGTGGCAATAATCCCCAACGCATAAGGGATCTGGATAGCGAATTTGTTTTCTTGCTTATCCTGGTCAGGAAGACCAAACAGCGTAAAGGCTGCCGGCGCTGGCTGGGTTTCCCATTCAGCTTCGATAGCGGCCAGTTTGGTTTTCTGCACGTCGCCCATTTCATAACCGGATTCGTCACCCAGTACGATAACGGACAGCACTGCCGCCATACCGAAGCTGGCTGCGATAGCAAAGGAGCGCTTAGCAAATGCGATGTCGCGACCACGCAGCAGGTAGTAGGAGCTAATACCCAGGATAAAGATGGCGCCACAGGTGTAGCCCGAAGCCACAGTGTGAACAAATTTCACCTGTGCAACCGGGTTAAGCACCAGTTCGGCAAAGCTCACCATTTCCATGCGCATGGTTTCAAAGTTGAAATCAGAGGCGACAGGGTTCTGCATCCAGCCGTTGGCGACCAGGATCCACAACGCGGACAAGTTGGAGCCAAGTGCGACCAGCCAGGTCACTGCCATATGCTGCACTTTGCCCAGACGATCCCAACCGAAGAAGAACAGACCTACAAATGTGGATTCGAGGAAGAAGGCCATCAGACCTTCAATGGCCAGCGGCGCACCGAAGATATCCCCAACATAGTGAGAATAGTAAGACCAGTTAGTCCCGAACTGGAACTCCATAGTCAGACCGGTTGCCACGCCCAGTGCGAAGTTGATACCAAACAACTTGCCCCAGAACTTGGTCATATCTTTATAAATCTGTTTGCCGGAAAGGACGTAGACCGTTTCCATAATGGCCAGCAGGAACGCCATACCGAGCGTCAGTGGCACAAACAGGAAGTGGTACATCGCGGTCAAGGCAAACTGTAAGCGCGACAGTTCGACTATATCTAACATCATGACTCCTTGCTCATCGCATGAAGACTCCGAGAGTAAACCCCAAGGTGAGGTTCACACGCATGCCCCAATACAAATTTGTTGCACCCTTTTAATCACCATCCTGAAAAGCGTGGACGATGAATGAAACAAGTTACAACCAGGTTAAGAAAAAAATCTAATTGATCTCTCGAATATATTACTCCGCAAAACCCTTACAATAAAAAGGTTTTTATTGCCTTTGTTTTACGTTTTTCGACAGTGATCAATTTATAGCGAATTTACCACTTTTCATCCAATTTGATCGGCGACAATTTAACGATTTTTGATGTTTTTTCCAAGCTTTTAAATATTGATTTAAATCAATATTATCTCGCTCTGTTAATTTTGTATATATCGTGTCTGCGCCGTAAAAATCATGTTAATGACATGTTCATTTTAACGTCATTAATGGTTATCAATAGGCGAATAAAGATAAATATTGGCGAGGTAATTTAACGTTTGTCAGAAAGGGATAATGAAACATCTCAGGTGTTATTTCATGGAATAATGAACCTTCCATTTATTCACCTTCGTGCTGATTTCACAATTATTTCACTTATTTAATTAACATACTTAACAACACGAAGTGATTATTTGAAAAAGCACACTGTCATTATCATGCAAAAAAGGCCGCTACGGGAGCGGCCAACCATGTCGAAATGGATTTTCTGCTCCCTAAAGGGAGCTATAGATTTTACTTAATAACCGATTTCAGCGCTTCGCCGATGTCCGCCAGGCTGCGAACGGTTTTCACGCCTGCGGCTTCCAGCGCAGCAAATTTCTCATCTGCCGTGCCTTTCCCCCCTGCGATGATCGCCCCTGCGTGGCCCATACGCTTGCCTTTCGGCGCGGTGACACCCGCAATGTAGCCAACAACCGGTTTGGTCACGTGATCTTTGATATACGCAGCCGCTTCTTCTTCCGCACTACCACCGATTTCACCGATCATAACGATGGCTTCCGTCTGCGGATCGTCCTGGAAGAGTTTCAGGATATCGATAAAGTTGGAGCCCGGGATCGGGTCACCGCCGATGCCGACACAGGTAGACTGGCCGAAGCCGTAATCTGTGGTCTGTTTTACCGCTTCATAGGTCAGCGTACCGGAGCGGGAAACAATGCCCACTTTCCCCGGCTGGTGAATGTGGCCTGGCATAATGCCGATTTTGCACTCGCCTGGGGTGATCACACCCGGGCAGTTCGGCCCAATCATACGTACGCCAGCTTCATCCAGTTTCACTTTCACCGTCAGCATATCCAGCGTCGGGATGCCTTCAGTAATGGTGATGATCAGTTTGATGCCCGCATCGATAGCTTCGAGGATCGAGTCTTTACAGAACGGCGCCGGAACGTAAATCACACTCGCGGTTGCGCCGGTGGCTTCAACGGCTTCGCGCACGGTGTTAAATACGGGTAACCCCAGATGCGTGGTGCCGCCTTTACCCGGCGTTACACCGCCAACCATCTGCGTACCATAAGCGATGGCCTGCTCGGAGTGGAAAGTTCCCTGGCTACCGGTGAAACCCTGGCAGATCACTTTGGTGTTCTTATCAATCAAAACAGACATTATTTCCCCTCCACTGCGGCAACAACCTGCTGTGCTGCATCCGTCAGACTTTTCGCTGCAATAATATTCAGACCACTGTCCGCCAGACGTTTTGCGCCCAGCTCAGCGTTGTTGCCTTCCAGACGCACAACGACAGGTACATTTACGCCAACCTCTTCAACCGCACCGATAATGCCGTCGGCAATCAGGTCGCAACGCACAATGCCGCCGAAAATGTTCACCAGCACCGCTTTTACGTTCTCATCAGAGAGGATGATTTTAAACGCTTCGGTAACGCGCTCTTTCGTCGCACCGCCACCCACGTCGAGGAAGTTTGCCGGTTCGCCGCCGTGCAGTTTAACGATATCCATGGTGCCCATGGCCAGGCCCGCGCCGTTAACCATGCAGCCGATGTTGCCATCCAGCGCGACGTAGTTCAGTTCCCAGTGCGCCGCCTGTGCTTCACGCGGGTCTTCCTGCGACTGGTCGCGCATTTCGCGCAGTTCCGGCTGGCGGAACAGTGCGTTGCCATCAGCACCCAGTTTGCCATCGAGGCAAATCAGGTCACCCTGTTTGGTGATAACCAACGGGTTGATTTCAATCAACGCCAGGTCGCGCTCAAGGAAAATGGTCGCCAGGCCCATGAAAATTTTGGTGAACTGCTGAACCTGTTTGCCTTCCAGACCCAGTTTGAACGCCAGCTCACGGCCCTGATACGGCATCGGACCGGTCAGCGGATCAATCGTCGTTTTGTGGATCAGGTGCGGGGTCTCTTCCGCCACTTTCTCGATTTCCACGCCACCTTCTGTTGAAGCCATGAACACCACACGACGGGAGCTACGGTCAACAACCGCACCCAGATACAGCTCTTTACCGATATCGGTCGCCGCTTCCACCAGAATCTGGTTGACCGGCTGGCCATTCGCGTCTGTTTGGTAGGTTACCAGGCGTTTACCCAGCCAGTTTTCCGCAAATGCGCGAATATCTTCTTTGCTGTTGACGACTTTTACGCCGCCCGCTTTACCACGGCCACCCGCATGGACCTGGCATTTTACAACCCAGGGGCCAGCGCCGATTTTGGAGGCCGCTTCTTCTGCTTCACGCGGGGTATTGCAGGCGTAACCAACCGGAGTCGGCAGGCCTGACCGGGCAAAAAGCTGTTTCGCCTGATACTCGTGTAAGTTCATGTGTTCTATCCATCCTTCATTTAATTTGTCACGCCGGATGACGGCTTACAAAGCAGGTGTTCGTTATAAACCCGGTGAACATGTCACCGGGCAAAGGACACTACACGTCCAGCAGCAGACGCGTTGGATCTTCCAGCAACTCTTTAATCGCCACCAGGAAGCCAACGGATTCGCGGCCATCAATCAGGCGGTGATCGTAAGAGAGCGCCAGGTACATCATTGGCAGGATTTCAACCTTGCCATCCACCGCCATCGGGCGATCTTTGATGGCATGCATGCCGAGGATTGCGCTCTGCGGCGGGTTGATAATCGGCGTAGACATCAGGGAGCCAAACACACCGCCGTTGGTAATGGTGAAGTTACCGCCAGTCAGGTCCTCAACGGTCAGTTTGCCATCGCGGCCTTTCACCGCCAGCTCTTTGATTTTCTTCTCGATGTCCGCCATACCCAGCGTATCCACATCACGCAGCACCGGCGTTACCAGGCCACGCGGCGTAGAGACCGCCATACTGACGTCGAAATAGTTGTGATACACAACATCATCGCCATCAATGGATGCGTTCACTTCCGGGTAGCGTTTCAGCGCTTCAACCACGGCTTTCACGTAGAACGACATAAAGCCCAGACGGATACCGTGACGTTTCTCGAACGCGTCACCGTACTGCTTACGCAGATCCATGATGGGTTTCATGTTGACTTCGTTAAAGGTGGTCAGCATCGCGGTGGAGTTTTTCGCTTCCAGCAGACGCTCAGCCACGCGTTTACGCAGACGGGTCATCGGCACGCGTTTTTCGGTGCGGCCAGCCAGTTGCGGTGCCGGAGCGCTGACCGGAGCAGCAGCCGGTTTACTCTCTTCTTTCTTCGCCGGGGCTTTCGCCAGATGTTTTTCCACATCTTCACGAGTGATACGGCCGCCCACGCCGGAGCCGGTGATCGCACTGGCTTCAAGGTTGTGTTCAGCCAGCAGACGACGAATGGCCGGGCTCAATGCATCATTAGTTTGCTCTTCCAGCGATGCCTGCTGGCGCTGCGCGGGGGTAGACTCTTTGGCTTCCGATTTGGCGCTGCTCTCTTTGCCAGAGCTGTTGCCTTCACGCAGGCGACCCAGGATCTGACGCGAGGTAACCGTAGTTCCCTCATCTTCCAGTACCGCATCCAGGATGCCGTCCGCCGACGCCGGTACTTCCAGTACCACTTTGTCAGTCTCGATTTCTACCAGTACTTCATCGCGTTGGACGCTATCGCCCGGTTTTTTGTGCCAGGTTGCAACAGTCGCATCAGCAACGGACTCAGGCAGGTCGGGAACAAGAATATCTACGCTACTCATTATTTATCCTTTATTTAATCGACGTTCAGCGCGTCATTTACCAGAGCTTGTTGCTGTTTCTGGTGAACGGACAGATATCCCACCGCCGGAGAGGCGGAGGCCGGGCGTCCTGCGTAGCGCAGAGCCGCCCCAAACGGAATCACTTCACGGAAATGATGCTGGCTGCAGTACCATGCGCCCTGGTTGAGCGGCTCTTCCTGGCACCAGACAAAATCATGAACGTGAGCATAAGGTTTCAGCGCTTCCTGCACCGACTGGTGCGGGAACGGGTAAAGCTGTTCGATACGGACAATCGCGACATCCTTCTGGTCATTTTTACGACGCTGTTCCAGCAGATCATAATAAACCTTACCAGAACAAAGGATAACGCGCTTCACGCCCTGCGGATCAAGATCGTCAACTTCACCAATCGCTGGCATAAAGGTGCCGTTCGCCAGTTCATCAAGCGTAGACACCGCTTGCGGATGACGCAGCAGCGATTTTGGCGACATGACCACCAGCGGACGGCGCATACCGCGCAGCGCCTGACGACGCAGCATATGGTAGACCTGCGCTGGCGTTGACGGGACGCACACCTGCATGTTCTGCTCAGCGCAAAGCTGCAAATAACGCTCCAGACGTGCGGAGGAGTGCTCAGGCCCCTGCCCTTCGTAACCGTGCGGCAGTAACATCACCAGGCCACACATACGGCCCCATTTCTGTTCGCCGGAGCTGATGAACTGGTCAATCACCACCTGCGCACCGTTAGCGAAATCGCCAAACTGCGCTTCCCAAATAGTCAGAGTACGCGGTTCCGCAGTAGCGTAGCCGTATTCAAATGCCAGTACGGCTTCTTCAGACAACACGGAATCCCAGACGCGGAACTGGCCTTGTCCATTATGAACGTGGCACAGCGGCGTATAGGTTGAACCATTAGCCTGGTTATGCACGACCGCATGACGGTGGAAGAAGGTGCCACGACCGGAGTCTTCACCCGAAATACGGATAGGAATGCCTTCATCCACGAGCGTAGCGTAAGCCAGCATCTCCGCACCGCCCCAGTCGAACAGTTTTTCACCGCTCGCCATCAACTGACGATCGTTGTAAATTTTTGCCACGCGCGGCTGCATTTCGATCGCATCCGGTACCGTGCTGATGCGTTTTGCCAGCTCCTGTAAACGCTTCATGTCTACCTTGTTCGGGTAGCTCTCATCCCACTCGTGGTTGAGATACGGCGACCAGGTAAAGGAGTGCATATTCATCGGACGCCACTCATCCACCACGCACTCGCCGGCATCCAGCTTGTCACGATAGAGGTTAACCAGCTCGGTCGCGTCTTCGAGAGTGATGGTTTTTTCCTGCTCCAGACGGTCAGCGTAGAGCTTACGCGGCGTCGGGTGTTTTTTGATTTTCTGGTACATCAACGGCTGCGTTGCACTCGGCTCATCGGCTTCGTTATGGCCATGACGGCGATAGCACACCAGATCGATAAACACATCGCGCTTGAAGGTATTACGGAAGTCGAGCGCCACGCGGGTAACGAACGCAACGGCCTCCGGATCGTCCGCGTTAACGTGGAAGATCGGTGCCTGTACCATTTTACCGATATCCGTGCAGTACGGTGTGGAGCGCGCATCCAGCGGGTTCGATGTGGTGAAACCCACCTGGTTGTTGATCACGATACGCACGGTGCCGCCCACTTCGTAGCCACGTGCTTTCGACATGTTCAGGGTTTCCTGCACCACGCCCTGCCCCGCAACGGCGGCATCACCGTGAATGGTGATCGGCAGTACTTTATTGCTGCTCGGTTCATCAAGGCGGTCGAGACGCGCGCGTACGGAGCCAATCACCACCGGGCTAACAATCTCCAGATGAGACGGGTTAAACGCCAGCGCCAGGTGAACCAGGCCGCCTTCCGTTTCCACGTCAGACGAGAAGCCCATATGGTATTTCACGTCGCCCGTACCGAGGTGTTCTTTATGTTTACCGGCAAATTCGTCGAACAGATCCTGCGGTTGCTTACCCAGTACGTTGATCAGCACGTTCAGACGGCCACGGTGCGCCATACCCAGCACCACTTCGCGCGTACCGCTATTGCCTGCATGGCGGATCATCTCTTTCAGCATCGGCACCAGCGCATCGCCGCCTTCCAGCGAGAAACGCTTCGCCCCCGGGAATTTTGCGCCCAGATAGCGTTCCAGCCCTTCCGCTGCGGTCAGCTCGCTTAAGAAACGTTTTTTCTCTTCCGCACTGAAACTGGATTTACCGGCAGCCGATTCAATACGCTGCTGGATCCAGCGTTTCTCTTCCGTGCTGGTGATGTGCATATATTCCGCGCCGATAGAACCACAATAGGTCGCTTTCAGCGCCTGGATCAGCTCGCCCAGTGGCATCGTGTCTTTGCCGATGGCAAACGAACCGACATTAAAGGTGTTTTGGAAATCGGCTTCGGTCAGATCGTGATACGCCGGGTCGAGATCGGCAACACGCTCTTGTTGCCACAATCCCAGCGGATCAAGATTGGCGTGTTGGTGACCACGGAAGCGGTATGCGTTGATCAGTTGCAGGACTTTGACCTGCTTAGCATTGGTGTCAGGGTCGGAAATAGAGGAAGAGTAACGTGAGGCATCCTTCGCCAGTTGACGGAAATAATCACGTGTTTTGGAATGGAATTGATCCGGTTTGACTCCGGTGCCTGGTAATTGCTGGAACATGGAACGCCAGTTAGCATCTACCGAGTCAGGGTCGGTTAAGAAGTCTTCATAGAGCTGTTCTATCCAGCTCTGGTTAGACCCAGAGAGGTAAGAAGAGTCCAGCCAGGCTTTCATTGCGCCGTTCTGCATCGTGATCCCTTAAGCATTGTTATGCTTACTTCGCCGTGGATAACTACGACGTACACTTCTTAGCGCACGTCCCAGGGTTCACTGCGGGCTCTTAGGTGGCCCGCGAAGGAACCTTTAAAAACTGCCCTAATCTTCGCTGTTTGGGCTGCGACTGCGTTGGCTGCCTTTGCTTACCCTGGTCACATAGTTGACTATGCTCCCAGGGATGCGCTCAGTTGCCGCCTTGTCTCGCACCAAACATCTCGATTATGTCTACTGTGGCGGTTTTTAAAGATTTCCTGCTTCTTACTCTGTCGCCAGATGACGCTGCGCTTACCAGGCCTACAAATAGCGTAGGCCGGATAAGCGTAAACGCCATCCGGCACCGTTCACTTATGCGCTGCGTTGCAACAACATCGACTTAATATGGCCGATGGCGCGCGTCGGGTTCAGCCCTTTAGGACATACACTGACGCAGTTCATGATGCTGTGGCAGCGGAATACGCTGAAAGCATCGCTCAACCCTTCCAGACGGCTATCGGTTTCGGTATCGCGGCTATCGATAAGGAAACGATAGGCAGCCAGCAAGCCTGCCGGGCCGATAAACTTATCAGGGTTCCACCAGAACGACGGACAAGACGTAGAACAGCATGCACACAGGATACACTCATACAAACCATCGAGTTTTTCACGCTGCTCCGGCGCCTGCAGATGTTCCCTCGCCGGAGGATTTTGCCCATTATTCAATAAGTAAGGCTTAATCTTCTCATATTGGGCATAGAATTGCCCCATGTCCACCACCAAATCACGGATCACCGGCAGCCCCGGCAGCGGGCGAATGACGATCTTCTGCTTGCCGTTACCCAACGCGGAAATGGGCGTGATACATGCCAGGCCGTTTTTGCCGTTCATGTTCAGACCATCGGAACCGCATACCCCTTCACGACAGGAGCGGCGGAACGACAGTGTAGGATCCTTTTCTTTCAGCTGCATTAATGCATCCAGCAGCATCATGTCACGCCCTTCTTCACCTTCCAGGGTGTAATCCTGCATGCGCGGAGCATCATCAACGTCCGGGTTATAACGATAAATTGAAAATTCGAGTTTCATTATCCTGTCTCCGCATTAATAAGTACGAATCTTCGGCGGGAACGCCGGACGCAGTTTCGGTTCCATATTGACGCTACGACGCGTCATAGACTCCGTTTCTGGCAGATACAGGGAATGACACAGCCAGTTTTCATCGTCACGATCCGGATAGTCGAAGCGGCTATGCGCGCCACGGCTCTCAGTACGGAAGTTTGCAGAGACCGCCGTTGCATACGCGGTTTCCATCAGGTTATCCAGCTCCAGGCACTCTACGCGCTGGGTATTAAACTCGGTGGAGGTATCGTCCAGACGGGCATTTTTCAAACGCTCGCGGATCACTTTCAACTGCTCCAGCCCTTTCGCCATCGCATCGCCTTCACGGAAGACCGAGAAGTTGTGCTGCATGCACTCCTGCAACGCTTTGCGAATCGTGACCGGATCTTCACCATCACGGTTGTTGTTCCAGCGGTTAAGGCGTTCCAGAGAAGCCTCAACATCAGATTCGCCCGCATCACGCAATGTGCCCTGCTCGGCGATGGATTCTTGCAAATGCAGACCCGCCGCACGACCAAATACCACCAGGTCAAGCAGTGAGTTGCCACCCAGACGGTTAGCGCCGTGTACCGATACGCAGGCGATCTCACCCACCGCGAACAGCCCCGGGATTACCACGTCTTCGCCTTTTTCATTCACCGTCAACGCCTGGCCGGTCACTTTGGTCGGAATACCGCCCATCATATAGTGGCAAGTCGGGATCACCGGGATCGGCTCTTTCACCGGATCCACATGGGCGAACGTACGCGACAGCTCCAGGATCCCCGGCAGACGCGATTCCAGCACCTCTTTACCCAGGTGATCGAGTTTCAGCTTGGCGTGCGGTCCCCACGGGCCATCGCAACCACGGCCTTCGCGGATTTCAATCATGATCGAACGTGCGACCACATCACGACCAGCAAGGTCTTTCGCGTTCGGTGCATAGCGTTCCATAAAACGCTCGCCATGTTTATTCAGCAGGTAGCCGCCTTCACCACGGCACCCTTCTGTCACCAGCACACCAGCGCCCGCGATACCGGTTGGGTGGAACTGCCACATCTCCATGTCCTGCACCGGTACGCCTGCGCGCAGCGCCATACCAACACCGTCGCCGGTGTTGATATGCGCATTGGTGGTGGACTGGTAAATACGGCCTGCGCCACCGGTCGCCAGCACTGTCGCGCGAGCTTTGAAGTAAACCACTTCACCGGTTTCGATACACAGCGCGGTACAGCCGACCACGGCGCCATCCTGGTTTTTCACCAGATCCAGCGCATACCACTCGGAAAAAATCGTCGTGTGGTTTTTGAGGTTTTGCTGATAAAGGGTATGCAGCAGCGCGTGCCCGGTACGGTCCGCAGCAGCAGCTGTGCGTGCCGCTTGTTCGCCACCGAAATTTTTCGACTGGCCGCCAAACGGGCGCTGATAAATACGGCCATCTTCAAGACGGGAGAATGGCAACCCCATATGCTCCAGCTCAAGAATCGCTTCCGGGCCGGTTTTACACATATATTCAATGGCATCCTGGTCCCCGATATAGTCGGAACCTTTTACCGTGTCATACATGTGCCATTCCCAGTTATCTTCATGGGTATTGCCCAGCGCAACGGTAATACCTCCCTGCGCGGAGACGGTGTGGGAACGGGTTGGAAAGACTTTAGAGAGCAGCGCACAGGTTTGCCCGCTCTGGGAAATTTGCAGCGCAGCACGCATACCTGCGCCACCTGCGCCAATAACAACAGCATCAAATTCTCTGACTGGCAGTTTCATTACACACCCCACACCACAACGAATCCATAAATCACGTAAGCCGCAAGTGCAACGACAATCGCCAGTTGCAGCACCAGGCGAATAGCCAGCGGTTTAACGTAGTCGGTCAACACCTGCCACATGCCAATCCAGGCATGGATCAAAATCGATAACAGTGCCAGCAGGGTGAAAACTTTGGTGAAGGCGGAGGAGAAAAACCCGGTCCAGACTTCCCATGTCAGATCGCCGGTAACGGCAAAAAAGCCGACCATGTAGATGATGTATAACGTCAGGACGATGGCGGTAGCACGGACAAGAATAAAATCATGTACGCCGTTGCGTCCTAATGCGGAGGCGTTGCTTACCATACGAGGACTCCTGCGAGAATTGAAAGCACGACAGTGATCACAAAAGAAAGGTTTGCGGAACGTTTTCCTGCTTCGAAGGTTTCTTCCAGCCAGCCAAGGTCCATTAACATGTGACGAATACCGCCGACGGCGTGATAAGCCAGCGCAGTCAGGATGCCCCAGATAATGAATTTCACAAAGAAGCTGCCCATAATGGCAGAGGCGGTCAGAAAACCTTCTTGAGATGAGAGCGACAAGCCCAGCAACCACAGCAGAATACCGACCGCCACAAAGGTAATGACGCCAGATACGCGATGGAGAATGGAAGCTATAGCCGTAACAGGAAACCGAATTGTTGCCAGATCCAGATTGACAGGTCTTTGTTTTTTCACATTTTTTATCATGAATAACGCCCACATGCTATTCTTATAGTTTCCTTCCTCCGGTCTGCGTGCGGGTCAGACAGCGTCCTTTTCTATAACTGCTCGTCATGCAAAAAATTAGCTTCCAGATGCTAAACGACAGGTTACAACGCTGGGTGGCTCGGGATTGCAGGGTATTCCGGAGACCTGGCGGCAGTATAGGTCGTTCACAAAATCATTACAATTAACCTACATATAGTTTGTTGGGTTTTATGCAGAACAGTGACGCTCATCACGATAACAACATTTTTTTAAATTTTAATCATCTGATTTGACAAAAGTTAAACATTCTTGTTACAAACTACGCCATAAAGGGCTTATAATTCGTAAAAGTTATGGGGTCTATCTTTCACCTGAGATTTAGTTATGTAACAGTGTGACGGTATTGACCGAAGTAATCAGGACAGTTATTAGTGGTATACAGGTTTGATAAATTCGGATTGCTAAGACACTGATTTGCTGTTGTTTCGCTGTATTTTCAATGTGTACTTGCACGCGCCCATCGCTCTGTACCCTGGTATCTCCTCTTTCGCAGAGCAGCGAGCTAATAACAAACGGGTAACGTTGACGCGCAGATGAATGCAGATCCGGTGACGAAGTAGTCTTAAGCAATAAGGCGCTAAGGAGACCGTAAATGGCTGATAAAAAAGCAAACATCACCTACAATGGTGACGCTGCTATTGAACTGGATGTGCTAAAAGGCACGCTCGGTCAGGATGTTATTGATATCCGTAGTCTTGGTTCAAAAGGTGTGTTCACTTTTGACCCTGGTTTTACCTCTACCGCATCATGCGAATCGAAAATCACCTTTATTGATGGTGATGAAGGCATCCTGCTGCACCGTGGTTTCCCGATTGATCAACTGGCTACCGAATCTAACTATCTCGAAGTTAGCTACATCCTGTTGTACGGTGAAAAACCGACGCAATCGCAGTTCGACGAATTTAAACTGACCGTCACCCGCCACACCATGATTCATGAACAGATTACCCGTCTGTTCCACGGCTTCCGCCGCGACTCCCATCCGATGGCAGTACTCTGTGGTGTGACCGGCGCGCTGGCGGCGTTCTATCATGACTCGCTGGATGTGAATAATCCGCGCCACCGTGAAATTGCGGCGTTCCGTCTGCTGTCCAAAATGCCTACCGTGGCGGCGATGTGTTACAAATATTCCATCGGCCAGCCCTTTATCTATCCGCGCAATGACCTCTCCTACGCTGGTAACTTCCTGCATATGATGTTTGCCACGCCGTGTGAACCTTATGAAGTGAACCCGGTGCTTGAGCGCGCGATGGACCGTATCCTGATCCTGCATGCGGATCACGAACAAAACGCCTCGACCTCCACCGTCCGTACGGCGGGTTCTTCCGGCGCTAACCCGTTCGCTTGTATCGCTGCGGGCATTGCGTCTCTGTGGGGGCCTGCGCACGGCGGCGCCAACGAAGCCGCGCTGCGGATGCTGGAAGAGATCAGCTCCGTGAAACACATTCCGGAATTCCTGCGTCGCGCCAAAGACAAGAACGACTCGTTCCGTCTGATGGGCTTCGGTCATCGCGTTTATAAAAACTATGACCCGCGCGCCACCGTAATGCGTGAAACCTGCCATGAAGTGCTGCGTGAACTGGGTACCAAAGACGATCTGCTGGAAGTGGCGATGGAGCTTGAGCATATTGCGCTCAACGATCCGTACTTTATCGAACGCAAACTCTATCCGAACGTTGACTTCTACTCCGGTATCATCCTGAAAGCGATGGGTATCCCGGCGTCGATGTTTACCGTGATCTTCGCGATGGCGCGTACCGTAGGTTGGATTGCACACTGGAATGAAATGCATGATGACGGCATCAAAATTGCCCGTCCGCGTCAGCTCTATACCGGTTACGAAAAACGCGAGTTCACCTCAGACCTGAAAAAAGGGTGATGGGATCCCGCATAAAAAAACGCGCCAACTGGCGCGTTTTTTATTGCAATTAACGCTGGCATCCCGGACACCAGTAAAACGGCCGTGACGACAAGGTCGTTTTTTCAATGACCCCACCACAACGCTCGCACGGCTCGCCCGCCCGGTGAAACACCTTAAAGCTGAATAACGCGCCGTGATGACGATTTTCATCCACCACGCCGCGCGTGTGGTATGACAGGCGCGGAATAGCCAGCAGAGTATGCGACAGAAGATCCACCTGTTCATCGGTCAGTTGCGCAGCGTTATGCTGCGGTGCCAAACCGCACTCCCAGAGGATCTCCACCCGCAGGTAATTGCCCAGCCCCGCCAGAAAAGCCTGATCGAGCAGCAAACCGGAAAACTGGCGACGGCGAAAACGCGCCGACAAAAGACGCGCTTTCACCTGCTCTGCGGTAAGCGCCATGTCGAGCACATCCGGACCGACACGCAGTAAAAACGGATGCTGCGCCAGTTGCTCCGGCGTCAGTAAGGCGATATCCGATGCGCTGTACAGCAGAATGGCGCGATCCGCCGTTTCTAACCGTACTCGCAGCACGCGATTCGTTTGCGGTATTTCTCCCGCCGCCGCCACGCGCCAGACACCATACAGCTGGTTATGGCTGTACAGCGTCAGTCCACCGGAAAAATGTGTCAACAGCGCTTTGCCACGCGTTTCAATCCGTTCGATACGCTGCCCCACCAGCCCGGCGGCACGGGTTTGCAGCGCAGGGAGCGCAAACCACGCATAGGTTAACGGTTTGCCCTGGATGGCGGCTTCAAGCGTGTCTGCCGCCCGGCGGATCTCCGGTCCTTCCGGCATAAAAACTCCTTGAATTAATGGGCAGAAATGGCGACGCCGCGCCGCGCGAATTCAGCCTGTAAACGGCGGGCAAACTGCAATGCGTGTTCACCATCGCCATGCAGACAGACGGTTTGCGCCTGCACGCGGGCATACTCGCCACTGACGCTTTTCACGCGACCGTCCAGCACCATGTCCAGGGTTTGCTCCAGCGCCTGGTCGTCATCATCAATCAATGCGCCTGGCTCACCACGCGGCACCAAACGCCCATCGCGGCGATACCCCCGGTCGGCAAACACTTCCTGCCGCGTGACGAGGTGGTAGCGCTCCCCGGCGCGGATCAGCTCGCTTCCCGCCAGCCCCACCAGCACCAACGCCGGGTCAAGATCATACACCGCACGGGCAATGGCATCTGCCAGTACGGCATCGTCCACCGCCTGGTTATACAGCATACCGTGGGGTTTAACATGGTGAAGCTGTGCCCCGCAGACGCGTACCATCGCCGCCAGCGCCCCCGTCTGGTACAGGATCTGCCCATAAACCACTTCCGGCGGGAGCTGCATCTCCGTACGACCGAAGTTCGCCCGGTCCGGGAACGAAGGGTGAGCCCCCACCGCGACACCATTACGTACGGCTTCACGCACGCAAGTCAGCATCGTCTGCGCATCCCCGGCGTGGAAACCGCAGGCAATGTTGGCGGAAGAAACCAGTTGTAACAGCGCAGCATCATTCGCACAGCCTTCCCCGAGGTCGGCATTCAGATCAATCTTCATGATTCAGCCGCCATGCCAGTTGCTCAAGATAACGATGTTGCTCACGACGTGCAGCCAGCGCTTCATCCAGCGAACACTGAACGAAATGTACCGGCTGCCCAAGGGCGATTTGCGCCAGATGGTACATATCTGCGTCGATAATGCAGGCAATGCGCGGGTAGCCGCCGGTGGTCTGCGCATCATTCATCAACACGATAGGCTGACCATTGGCTGGCACCTGCACCACACCGGGCAGCAAACCATGCGACAACAGTTCACGCTCGGTGGTGCGCACCAGCGGTTGTCCCTGCAAACGATACCCCATGCGGTTACTCTGTGGACTCAGTTGCCACGGCAAACGCCAGAACGCCTCTTGCGAGGCTTTATCAAACTCCTGATACTCCGGCCCAGGCAGTGCACGGATACGGTTGTGCCACAAAAGCTGTTTCACACCACGCGAACCCGCAAAATGCCGGGGGGGTTTGCCAATCGGCAACGTATCCCCATCACGCAGCAGCCGCCCTTCCAGCCCGCCGATGGCGGTTTTCAGATCGGTACTGCGCGAGCCCATGACGTCGGGAACGGCGAACCCACCAGCCACCGCCAGATAACTGCGCACACCGTGCAACGGTCTTTTCAGCACCAGATGCTGCCCGCGCTTCACCGCATAACGCCAACCGGTCCACACCGCCTTACCGTCTAACGTTGCCTCGCATCCCGCACCAGTCAGTGCAAACCAGCTATCGCGCCGGAATTCGACTTCACACTGCCCGAGGGTGATTTCCAGCGCGGCGTCATCCGGCGAATTCCCCACCAGCGCATTGGCTATCTGCAACGCCGGTTCATCCAGCGCCCCACAATAGCTGATACCCGCCTGGCGGAACCCGGTGCGTTTGCCGCCCTGCAACGTGGTGTAAATCCCGGAACGAATAACCTTCAACATACGCCGTCCTTAAGGGGAATAAAGCGGAGCCGATCGCCAGGACGTAACAATGTCGGCTCCGGTAAGTGCGGATTGAATAGTGCCAGATCAGTGCGCCCAATCAGGTTCCAGCCGCCGGGCGTTTCCAGCGGGTAAATGCCGGTTTGCGCGCCGCCAATCCCCACAGAACCGGCCGGCACTCGCACACGAGGATTGGCGCGACGCGGCGTCGCCAGTGCTTCCGGCATGCCGCCAAGATATGGGAATCCGGGCTGAAAACCTAAAAACCACACCACATAATCAATCGAGGCGTGCAGTTCGACTACCTGCTTTGGCGTCATCGCACAGTGTCGCGCTACCGCGTCGAGATCCGGCCCGGCCTCGCCGCCGTACAACACCGGGATCTCAACCGCGCGAGACGCTGGCTCCAGCGCGTCACTCTCTTCCCACCAGCGCTGTAAACGTTCAAGGGCATCCAGCGCCAGCACGTCGGGATCGCGCAATACCACCGTAATGTTATTCATTCCCGGAATGGCTTCCACCACATCAGGCATGTCAGCCAGACGCTGCGTCAGCCGCCAAATCCGCTTTTGCGTGGCCAGTGTAACGGGCGGTTCCAGTTCCAGCACCACCGCGGTTTCACCTAACAAATAACAACGTGCTCGCTGCACCTGCCCTCTCCTTACGCCGGGTTAGGGATATCAATAAACGTCACATCGAGAGAGGTATTTTCCGTCAACCAGTTGCTCAGTGCGCGAATACCGCCGCGTTCAGTGGCATGGTGGCCTGCCGCGTAGAAATGCAGCCCCTGCTCACGCGCGGAGTGAATGGTTTGCTCTGACACTTCGCCGGTAATAAAGGCATCCACGCCAAAACTGGCCGCTTTATCAATGAAGCCCTGCCCGCCACCGGTACACCAGGCAACGCGGGTGATTTTCTCCGGCCCGGTGTCGCCGCACCACAGTGGTTTGCGCCCAAGGCGCGCTTCGATCCACGACGCCAGTTCAAGCCCCGGCACCGGCATCGACAATTCCCCCCACGGCACAAGTTGTTCGATCTCCCCCATCACCGTGATCCCGAGCAGTTCTGCCAGTTGCACGTTATTACCCAGTTCCGGATGCGCATCGAGCGGCAAGTGCCAGCCATAGAGGTTGATGTCATTGGCCAACAGGGTTTTCAGACGTTGACGCTTCATGCCGCGAATAATGGGGGGTTCATTTTTCCAGAAGTAACCGTGGTGGACGATCACGGCATCCGCTTCCTGTCGGACAGCCTCATCCAGTAACGCCTGGCTGGCAGTCACGCCGGTAATAATTTTCTGTACGGTTTCCCGTCCTTCGACCTGTAGCCCGTTCGGGCCATAGTCGCTGAAAGCCGCACTGTTAAGCTTCTCGTTAATCAGTTTTTCCAGTTCGGTATTTTGCATCAAAGTTCCTTTACGCTTTTCGCGCGGCTTCATAGGCCGCCAGAGTCACGGTACGCGCCTGTTTATGGTCAACAATCGGACGGGGGTAATCAAGGCGACGGCCCTGTTTATCCGCCCACGCCCAGGGCTGATGCAGGGCGCTATCCGGCACCGCTTTCAACTCCGGTAGCCACTGGCGAATAAATTTCCCGGCGGCATCAAAACGCTCGCCCTGGGTGGTCGGGTTAAAGATACGAAAATAGGGTGCCGCATCCGTACCCGTTGAGGCAGCCCACTGCCAGCCGCCGTTGTTCGCCGCCAGATCGCCATCAATCAACTGTGAAATAAAATAACGCTCTCCGCGACGCCAGTCGATAAGCAAGTCTTTGACGAGGAAACTGGCGACAATCATCCGCAAACGATTATGCATCCAACCGGTGGCATTCAACTGGCGCATCGCCGCATCAACAATCGGATAACCGGTTTCCCCCTCCTGCCAGGCTTGCAGGTGCTGCGGGTTATCCTGCCACTGCACTCTGTCAGTCCAGCGAATAAAGGGACGGTACTGGCAGAGCGACGGGTGGAAAGTGATCAGGTGACGATAAAATTCGCGCCAGATCAATTCGTTCAGCCAGACCGCGCCCTTGCCCCCCTCCAGCGCCTGCGGGTGTTCCGCCAGCAAACGGTGCAGACACTGGCGCGGCGACAGCGCACCCATTGCAAGGCAGGCGGACAACCGGCTGGTGCCTTCAATCGCGGGAAAGTCGCGCTGCTGCTCATACTCCCCCGCCAGGTGCTGGCAAAAATGGCGCAGCCGGGCTATCGCGCTCTTCTCATCCGCCGGGAACAGCGTGCTGTCAAAATCCTGTTGCGGGTAGTTGAAGAGGATCGGTTCCGCGCCGATCGCCCCGCTTTGCCGTACCGATGGCGCAGCGACGCAGGCAGGTAAATCCTCTTTCAGGCGGCGCAGAAAGGCATTTTTGAACGGCGTAAACACCTTGTACATTTCGTGATTACCGGTTACTACGCTACCTGGCGCCAGCATGACGCTGTCATCAAAGCCCTGGCAGGCAATATCTGGCAGCGCCTTTTCGACGGCCGCATCCCGCTGACGTTCATTGAATTCATACTGGTAGTTGTAAAACAGATGCGTGACATTTTCGCTGGCGCAAACCGCAACAACTTCCTGCACGCTGGCAGCAAAATCATCCACTTCGCGATAAATCAGTTCAATGCCCTTGTCTGCCAGCGCCTGACGAAGCGCGTTCAGATGTGCATTGAGGTATGCCGCCTGGCGCGGCGCCATATGATGCTGCCGCCACTGCCCGGGGGTGGCGATAAAAAGGGCTTTAACAGCGGCTTGAGGGTTGCGGCAGGCGGCCGCAAGCGCAAGGTTATCATGTACGCGTAAATCCGCGCGAAACCAGACCAGATGGGTGGTCATAATGCTCCAGGTGTCCGTAATGTAAGCGCAGCGCCTCTGGCCTGGGGGTCAAAACAGCGTTGCCCGGCCAGATACACGTCGGGAAATGTTGTTCTATTGTGTTTGAGGAGTGTCACCGGCGCAAGCCGCGGTTGCGTCGCCGAAAGCGGAATAAAAAAACCACCGCATTAGCGGTGGCGCGATCGGTTTGCTGTGTGTAATCGATGATGTCGTTGCTGTGTATTACCGATCAGTAGAAATCGCAGGTCGCTTTTTCGGCCTGCGCCATCCATACCGGTTTGTCGCTGGTTTTTGCCCAGACGCGGTGCAGATAGCTGTAAAAACGTGCGCGATCTTTCCAGAACACCATCACCGGTAATGCCAGTACGCCTGCCACAATGGCGAAAGCGCGACGCATTAACACAATATGTGCCGGAAATTCTTTGAATGTGTTCATAATCTCTCCCCTTTGTCAGGCCGGTAACGCTCACCGGAAAAATATTCACCGCCGCTGAAAGCCAATAACGAAAAATCAGGGCTGCGCTGGAATCTGGTTAAAATAGTACCGGGTTGTTGGTAATTTTACTACTCATCCGACCACTTTTTTTTGCCAATAATCGCTTTATTTACATTCATCCGGTAACTAAGTTACAAAATGGTTAAATTAATACTAACCATCAGTTAAATTGTGGCTTAGCAGATCTTTATATTTTTTTTACACCCCTCCCGCCGATTTTTGCGAAATCTTTGCGCCAAAAAATCTACTTTTTCTGCACATCCTTAAATCACCCCGGAGGTGAATTGTGAGTGCAGGCGTGGTAATCGGCATCGTGCTGGTTTTCCTGTTATTGGGCTATCTGGTTTACGCCCTGATTAACGCGGAGGCTTTCTGATGGCAGGCCAGGCGTTTCTTCTGATCGCCAGCTTTTTGCTGGTGCTGTTTCTTCTCGCGCGTCCGCTGGGAACGCTGCTGGCGAAAATGATCGCCGGTCAGTCGTTACCCGGCGTTGCGGTGGTGGAAAATATCCTCTGGCGTGGACTCGGGATCGATACCCGGGAAATGAGCTGGCGGCGTTATTTGCTCGCCATATTGCTGCTGAACATCTTTGGGCTGGTATTGCTGTTTCTGCTGCTGATGCTGCAAGGCATCCTGCCGTTGAACCCGCAAAACCTGCCGGGACTCTCCTGGCATCTGGCGCTCAATACCGCGGTCAGTTTTGTCTCTAACACCAACTGGCAATCCTATGCCGGTGAAAGCACCCTGAGTTATTTCAGCCAGATGGTCGGGCTGACGGTGCAAAACTTCCTCTCTGCCGCAACCGGTATTGCCGTTGCGTTTGCGCTGATCCGCGCCTTTTCACGGCGCAGTATGGAAACGCTGGGCAACGCCTGGGTGGATATCACACGCATTACGTTGTGGGTACTGCTGCCGTTGTCGCTGATCATCGCGCTGTTTTTTATTCAACAAGGTACGTTGCAAAACGTTTTAGCCTACCAGCCCTACACCTCGCTGGAAGGCGTGCAGCATCTGTTGCCGATGGGCCCGGTCGCCTCGCAAGAAGCGATCAAAATGCTCGGTACCAACGGCGGTGGCTTCTTTAATGCCAACTCCGCCCATCCGTTTGAGAACCCCACGGCCCTGACCAACGTCGTACAGATGCTGGCGATCTTCCTGATCCCGGCGGCGCTGTGCTTTGCGTTTGGCGATGCGGTCGGCGATCGTCGCCAGGGCCACGCCCTGCTATGGGCGATGTCGCTGATCTTCGTGGTGTGCGCCGCACTCGTGATGTGGGCAGAACTGCAAGGTAACCCACACTTCCTGACGCTTGGCAGCGACAGCGCCATCAATATGGAAGGTAAAGAGAGCCGCTTCGGCATTCTGGTCAGCAGTCTCTATGCGGTCGTCACCACGGCGGCATCCTGCGGTGCGGTCAACGCCATGCATGACTCCTTTACCGCGCTGGGCGGCATGATCCCGATGTGGTTAATGCAGATTGGCGAAGTGGTGTTTGGCGGCGTGGGTGCCGGGTTATACGGCATGCTGCTGTTTGTCCTGCTGGCGGTATTTATTGCCGGGCTGATGATTGGCCGCACGCCGGAATACCTCGGCAAAAAAATCGACGTGCGGGAAATGAAAATGACCGCGCTGGCCATCCTTGTCACTCCTGCTCTGGTGCTGATCGGTACGGCGCTGGCGATGATGACCGATGCCGGGCGCAGCGGCATGTTCAACCCGGGGATCCACGGTTTCAGCGAAGTGCTGTATGCCGTCTCCTCCGCCGCCAATAACAACGGCAGCGCCTTTGCAGGCTTGAGCGCTAACACCCCGTTCTGGAACTGTCTGCTGGCATTCTGCATGTTCTTTGGTCGCTTTGGGGTGATCGTGCCGGTAATGGCGATTGCCGGGTCGCTGGTGGCGAAGAAAATTCAGCCCGCCAGCACCGGTACGCTGCCGACGTACGGCGCGCTGTTCATCGGCCTGCTGATTGGCACCATTTTGCTGGTTGGCGCATTGACCTTTATTCCTGCCCTGGCGCTTGGTCCGGTGGCGGAATACCTCTTATTTTGAGACAGGCGGAGACGCGTGATATGAGTCGCAAGCAACTGGCCCTGTTCGAACCGCATCTTGTTCGTCAGGCGCTCATGGATTCCGTGACCAAGTTAAGCCCAACGGTACAGTGGCGTAACCCGGTGATGTTTATTGTCTGGATCGGCAGCGTGTTAACCACCGTACTGGCGATTGCCATGGCCTCCGGCCATCTTACCGGCAGCGCCTGGTTTACCGGCGCAGTCAGTCTGTGGCTGTGGGTAACCGTGCTGTTCGCTAACTTTGCCGAAGCGCTGGCGGAAGGTCGCAGCAAAGCCCAGGCCAACAGCCTCAAAGGGGTGAAAAAAACGGCATTCGCCCGCAAACTGCGCGCACCGCAACACGATGCACAGATCGATCACGTCCCGGCGGCAGACCTGCGCAAAGGCGATGTGGTACTGGTGGAAGCCGGGGATATTATCCCCTGCGATGGCGAAGTGATCGAAGGGGGCGCATCGGTGGATGAAAGCGCCATTACCGGCGAATCCGCACCGGTGATCCGTGAATCCGGCGGCGACTTTGCCTCGGTGACCGGCGGTACACGCATTCTTTCTGACTGGCTGGTGATCCAGTGCAGCGTAAACCCGGGTGAAACGTTCCTCGACCGGATGATCGCCATGGTGGAGGGCGCACAGCGTCGCAAAACCCCCAATGAGATCGCCCTGACTATCCTGTTGGTGGCACTGACAATTGTGTTCCTGCTGGCAACCGCCACCCTGTGGCCCTTCTCCGTGTATGGCGGCACTGCAGTAAGCGTGACCGTACTGGTGGCCTTGCTGGTGTGCCTGATCCCGACCACTATCGGCGGATTGTTGTCAGCGATTGGCGTCGCCGGGATGAGCCGCATGCTGGGGGCCAACGTAATAGCCACCAGCGGCCGTGCGGTCGAAGCCGCGGGCGACGTCGACGTCCTGCTGCTGGATAAAACCGGCACCATCACGCTCGGAAACCGCCAGGCGTCGGACTTCCTGCCTGCGCAGGGCGTGGATGAGAAAACCCTCGCCGATGCCGCGCAGCTCTCATCGCTGGCCGATGAAACACCGGAAGGCCGCAGTATCGTTATTCTGGCAAAACAACGCTTTAACTTGCGCGAACGGGATATGCAAAGTTTGCAGGCCACCTTTGTGCCGTTTACTGCGCAGACCCGCATGAGCGGTATCAATGTGCAGGACCGCATGATCCGCAAAGGCTCGGTGGACGCCATTCGTCGCCATATTGATGCTAACGGCGGTCAGTTCCCGGCGGATGTTGAAGCACTGGTTGAACGTGTGGCTCGTCAGGGCGCAACCCCGCTGGTGGTGGCCGAAGGGGCAAAAGTGCTTGGCGTGATTGCCCTGAAAGACATCGTCAAAGGCGGGATTAAGGAGCGTTTTGCTCAGTTGCGTAAAATGGGCATTAAAACGGTAATGATCACCGGCGATAACCGCTTAACCGCAGCGGCGATTGCCGCGGAAGCGGGAGTCGACGACTTTCTTGCCGAAGCGACGCCGGAAGCCAAACTGGCGCTCATCCGCCAGTACCAAGCGGAAGGCCGACTGGTAGCCATGACTGGCGACGGTACCAACGATGCGCCCGCGCTGGCGCAGGCCGATGTGGCTGTTGCGATGAACTCCGGGACCCAGGCGGCGAAAGAAGCGGGCAACATGGTGGATCTGGATTCCAACCCCACCAAGTTGATTGAAGTGGTGCATATCGGTAAACAGATGCTGATGACGCGCGGTTCACTGACCACCTTCAGTATCGCGAACGATGTGGCGAAATACTTCGCTATTATTCCGGCGGCGTTTGCCGCAACGTACCCGCAGCTGAATGCCCTGAACGTCATGCATCTTTACTCCCCGGCGTCGGCAATTTTAAGCGCTGTGATCTTTAACGCACTGGTCATTGTGTTCCTTATTCCGCTGGCGCTGAAAGGGGTAAGTTACAAACCGCTGACCGCGTCCGCCATGCTGCGCCGTAACCTGTGGATCTATGGGCTGGGTGGCCTGGTCGTGCCGTTTATCGGCATCAAAGCGATTGACCTGATCCTCACACTGTTCGGCCTGGTATAAGAGGTATAAAAGATGGCTTTATTACGTCCCGCATTTCTGCTTTTGATACTCTTTACCCTGATTACCGGCGGGCTATACCCGCTGCTCACCACCGCCCTGGGGCAATGGTGGTTTAACGATCAGGCGAACGGTTCGCTGATCCGTGAAGGCGATGCAATACGCGGATCGCATTTGTTAGGGCAGGATTTTAGCGCACCGGGTTATTTTCACGGTCGCCCTTCCGCAACAGCGGACGCGCCCTATAATCCCATGGCCTCCGGCGGCAGCAACCTGGCGGGCAGTAACCCGGAGTTGGATAAAGAGGTCGCCCAGCGTGTCGCGCAACTGCGCGCCGCCAACCCGCAAGCCGATGCGCATGTGCCGGTGGATCTGATCACCACCTCAGCCAGCGGCCTGGATGGGCAAATCTCGCCGGATGCTGCACTCTGGCAGATCCCGCGCGTTGCTCAGGCGCGTAATCTGTCGGTGCAGGAAGTGACAAAACTGGTGACTGAGCACACAACAACGCCGCTGGTGAATTTTATCGGTCAGCCGGTGGTAAATGTGGTTGATCTTAATCTGGCGCTGGATGCGCTCAAGGACAAATAAAGCATGACTGATGAGCCTTTGCGCCCCAACCCTGATCGCCTGCTGGAGCATACCGCCACCGCGCACCGTGGCAAGCTGAAAGTCTTTTTTGGCGCCTGCGCCGGGGTGGGTAAAACCTTTGCCATGTTACAGGAAGCTCAGCGGTTGCGGGCGCAAGGGCTGGATATTCTGATTGGGGTGGTGGAAACTCACGGTCGTAAAGAGACCGCCGCACTGCTGGACGGGCTGGCGACACAGCCTGCCCGGCGTATCCATCATCGCGGTCGGTTAATTCAGGAGTTTGATCTGGACGCCGCCCTCGCGCGGCGTCCGGCGCTTATTTTGATGGACGAACTGGCGCACAGTAACGCCCCCGGTTCACGCCACCCGAAACGCTGGCAGGATGTGGAAGAGCTGCTGGAAGCGGGGATCGACGTTTTTACCACCGTGAACGTTCAGCATCTGGAAAGCCTTAACGATGTGGTCAGCGGGGTGACCGGCATCCAGGTGCGTGAAACGGTGCCGGATCCCTTTTTCGATAGCGCCGATGAAGTGGTGCTGGTGGATTTACCGCCGGACGATTTACGCCAGCGACTGCACGAAGGCAAAGTGTATATCAGTGGTCAGGCGGAACGCGCTATTGAACACTTCTTCCGCAAAGGCAACCTGATTGCCCTGCGCGAGCTGGCGCTGCGGCGCACTGCCGATCGGGTGGACGATCAGATGCGGGCCTGGCGCGATCGCCAGGGCGAAGAAAAAGTCTGGCACACCCGCGACGCCATTTTACTCTGCATTGGCCACGGTGCGGGCAATGAGAAACTGATCCGCACGGCGGCAAGACTGGCGGCCAAACTGGGTAGTGTCTGGCATGCGGTCTATGTTGAGACACCCACACTGCATAAACTTCCGGAGCCACAGCGGCGAGCCATCTTGAGTACGCTGCGCCTGGCGCAGGAGCTGGGAGCGGAAACGGCCACCCTCTCCGATCCGGCGGAAGATAAAGCCATTTTGCGTTACGCCCGCGAACACAATCTTGGCAAGATCCTGATTGGTCGCCGTAACAAACGGCAACGCTGGAGCCGGGAGTCTTTCGCCGATCGCCTTGCCCGCCGAGCTCCGGATCTTGACCTGGTGATCATTGCGCTGGAGGATGCGCCAGTCCCCCTCCCCGTGCGCGCCGGCGATGTGCGTCCGTTTATGGAGCGCTGGGGAGTGCAACTAAAAGGGTGCGCGGTCGCCCTTGCCCTTTGCGCCGCCATTACCCTGATCGCCATGCAGTGGCTGACCGCATTTGATGCCGCCAACCTGGTGATGATTTATCTGCTTGGCGTGGTGCTGGTGGCGCTGTTTTTTGGCCGCTGGCCCTCCGCCTTTGCCACGGTGATCAACGTCCTCAGTTTCGACCTGTTTTTTATTGCGCCACGCGGCACGCTGGCCGTGTCGGATGTGCAATATCTGCTGACCTTTGGTGTGATGCTCACCGTCGGGTTGGTTATCGGTAATCTGACCGCGGGCGTGCGTTACCAGGCGCGCGTCGCGCGCTACCGGGAGCAACGCACCCGCCATCTGTATGAGATGTCAAAAGCGCTGGCGGTCGGGCGCAGCAACCGGGATATCGCCACCACGTGCGAAACGTTTATTCACTCCACGTTTAATGCCCGTAGTAAGTTGTTGCTGCCGGACAGTACCGGGCATCTTGGAGCATTAACGCCTGCGCAGGGCATGACGCCGTGGGACGATGCGATTGCGCGCTGGAGTTTTGATAAAGGCCAGCCTGCGGGAGCTGGCACCGACACGCTACCTGGCGTGCCGTATCAAATCTTGCCGCTGAAAAGCGACCAGAAAACCCACGGGCTATTGATTGTCGAACCAGCAAACCTGCGACAGTTGATGATCCCGGAACAACAACGTTTGCTGGAAACCTTTACCTTGCTGGTGGCCAACGCGCTGGAGCGCCAGGCGCTGGCCACCAGCGAAGAGCAGGCAAGGCTTGCCAGTGAGCGGGAGAGCATCCGCAACTCGTTGCTGGCCGCCCTCTCCCATGATTTACGCACGCCGCTGACGGTGCTGTTTGGTCAGGCGGAAATCCTCACCCTGGATCTCGCCAGCGAAGGATCTAAACACGCGCCGCAAGCCAATGAAATCCGCCAGCATGTTCTGAATACCACCCGTCTGGTGAATAATCTGCTGGATATGGCGCGCATTCAGTCTGGCGGCTTTAATCTGAAGAAAGAGTGGCTGACGCTAGAAGAAGTGGTCGGTAGCGCGTTGAAAACCCTCGAACCGGGACTGGGTGGGCGGCATATTGCCCTCGCATTACCCGATCCGTTGATGCTGGTCCACGTGGATGGTCCGTTATTTGAGCGGGTGCTGATAAATCTGCTGGAAAATGCGGTGAAATATGCCGGCTGGCGGGCGGATATTGGTATCAATGCGCACAGCACCCCGGAGCAACTAACGCTGGAAGTCTGGGATAACGGCCCGGGGATCCCAGCGGGGCAGGAACAGGCAATATTTGACAAGTTCGCCCGCGGCAGCAAAGAATCAGCCATTCCCGGCGTCGGGCTTGGTCTGGCAATTTGCCAGGCCATTGTGGATGTTCACGGCGGTACCATTAGCGCCCGCAACCGCCCACAAGGCGGTGCGCTGTTTTGTGTTACACTGCCGCTGGAAACGCCGCCGCAACTGGATGAACTGGCAGAGGATCTGTGATTAACGTTCTGATTGTCGAAGACGAACAAGCCATCCGCCGTTTTCTGCGCACTGCGCTGGAAGCGGAAGGCCTGCGTGTGCACGAAGCGGAGACACTACAACGTGGCTTAATCGAGGCGGCAACGCGTAAACCCGACCTTGTGATCCTCGATCTGGGTCTGCCGGATGGCGACGGGCTCGATTTTATTCGCGATCTGCGCCAGTGGAGCCAGATGCCGGTGATCGTTCTCTCCGCCCGCGCGGAAGAGAGCGATAAAATCGCCGCGCTGGATGCCGGTGCGGATGATTATCTCAGTAAACCTTTCGGCATCGGCGAACTTCAGGCCCGCCTGCGCGTGGCGCTGCGCCGCCATGCCGCCAGCAGTCCGGATGAACCGGTAATCGTCTTTTCCGACATTCGCGTCGATCTTGCCAGCCGCCGGATTCAGCGCGGCGAAGAAGAGATCCACCTGACGCCTATCGAATTTCGTCTGCTGGCGGTCCTGCTTAATAATCACGGCAAAGTGTTAACCCAACGCCAGTTGCTCAGCCAGGTATGGGGACCCAACGCCGTGGAGCACAGCCACTATCTGCGCATCTATATGGGCCACCTGCGCCAAAAACTGGAAGTCGATCCGGCCCGCCCCCGCCATTTACTTACGGAAACAGGTATCGGCTACCGGTTTATGCTCTGACGGCGTATCCTTCTGATTTTTTGGAGGAGAATGATGAGCGCCTGGTTAATATACGCCCTGCTATCGGCTGTCACCGCCGCACTGGTGGCTATTTTCGGCAAAATTGGTTTGCAGCATCTCGATGCCAATACCGCTACCGCTATTCGTGCGGTGGTGATGGCGCTATTTTTGGTAGGAGTGGTCGTGGTTCAGGGCAAGCTCTCGCTGGTAGCTACCGTGCTTGCCGATAAAAAAGCCCTGCTGTTTGTGGTATTAAGCGGTGTGGCAGGTGCGCTGTCGTGGCTGTTCTACTTTATGGCGATTAAAAGCGGCAATGTGTCACGCGTTGCGCCCATCGATAAATTAAGCGTGGTGTTTGCGGTGATCCTGGCGTTGGTGCTGTTCGGCGAGAAAGTGTCGCTGGTTGCCGCAGCGGGTGTCGCGTTAATTACTGCCGGGGCGCTGATGGTAGCGCTGGGGTAAATGCAAACGTGTCACTACGCCATCCAACGTAAAAAGGCTCCCGCAGGAGCCTTTTCCTTTTAAGCATTTTTTAAGCGCTTATGCGTTTTTCAGCACTTCGCTGACAATCTCTACCGCTTCTTTCTCAATCTGCTTACGGTGTTCAGCACCGAGGAAGCTTTCACAGTAGATTTTGTAGGCGTCTTCTGTGCCGGACGGACGTGCAGCGAACCAGCCATTGTCAGTCATCACTTTCAGGCCGCCGATAGATGCACCGTTGCCCGGCGCTGCCGTCAGACGTGCGGTGATCGGGTCACCCGCCAGTGTACTGGCGCTGACCATATCCGGAGAAAGCTTAGAGAGTGCCGCTTTCTGTGCGGAGGTGGCGCTGGCGCCCAGACGGTTGTAGCTCGGTGCACCGAAGCGTGCAGCCAGTTCATCATAATGCTGCTGTGGGTTTTTCCCGGTGACAGCGGTAATTTCCGCCGCCAGCAGACACATGATGATACCGTCCTTATCCGTTGACCACGGCGTACCGTCGAAACGCAGGAAAGAGGCCCCTGCGCTCTCTTCGCCGCCGAAACCAAAGCTGCCGTCGAACAGGCCATCAACAAACCATTTGAAGCCAACCGGCACTTCCACCAGCTTACGGCCCAGGTCGTTCACCACGCGGTCAATCATCGCAGAAGAGACCAGCGTTTTACCTACGGCAACGTCTTTACCCCACTGTGGACGATGCTGGAACAGATAGTTAATTGCCACCGCCAGGTAGTGGTTCGGGTTCATCAGACCCGCCGGGGTCACGATGCCGTGACGGTCATAATCCGGATCGTTAGCAAAGGCCAGATCGAATTTGTCACGCAGCGCCAACAGCCCCGCCATTGCAGACTCAGAAGAGCAATCCATGCGGATCACGCCATCTTTATCAAGATGCATAAAGCGGAAAGTTTGATCGACCTGATCGTTAACAAGGGTCAGGTCCAGCTTGTAATACTCGGCAATGCGTTTCCAGTACTCAATACCGGAACCACCGAGCGGATCGACGCCAAGTTTCAGCCCTGCTTTCTGGATAGCCGCCATATCGACGATATCCGCCAGCCCTTCAATAAACGGCTGCACCAGGTCTTTTTCCACAACATGGCCTGAGGCCAGTGCAGCATCCAGCGTGATGCGTTTAACGCCTTTCAGACCATCGGCCAGCAGAGCGTTAGCGCGATCTTCAACCACTTTGGTCACGTTGGTGTCCGCCGGGCCGCCATTAGGTGGGTTGTATTTAATGCCACCATCTTCCGGCGGATTATGCGATGGCGTAATCACGATGCCATCAGCCTGTGCGCCGCCGTTTTTGTTGTGCACCAGAATCGCGTTTGAAATCGCAGGCGTTGGCGTAAAGCCATTATTCTCCTGCACAATGACGTCAACGCCGTTCGCTGTCAGCACTTCCAGTACGGAGATAAACGCCGGTTCAGACAGCGCGTGAGTATCTTTCCCCACATAGCACGGCCCGGTAATTCCGTTTTTAGCGCGCTCTTCTGCAATCGCCTGAGCGATGGCCAGAATATGCGGCTCGTTAAAGCTGTGGCGACCTGCGCTACCCCGGTGCCCGGAGGTACCGAATTTCACCGCATGTTCTGAATTACCGACTTCCGGTTTCAGCACATAATACTGCGCAGTAAGCTGAGCGACGTTAATCAAATCACTCTGTTGTGCAGGTTGCCCCGCACGTGGATGGTTTGCCATTGCCTGGTCCTTTCAATGCAAGGATTTAAATTGTGCCGCAAACTTTTTCAATCAATTCCGCAGGGAACTGCATCGACTGCATGATGTGCTCGATCATGCTGCATTTACGACCCGTATTGGTGTTGGTGATGACCCAGTAAGGGGTGTTCGGCACCTGTTTCGGCTTGGTCTGGTTGCCGCTCTGCAACAACGTTTGCTCATTCGCAGCAAAGTATACGCGCGTACGCCCGTGCAGAGACTCGGTGGATTCCGTAAACCCTTTGTCATCGAGTGAATAAAGTGTAGACAGCACCAGCAGGAAACGATTAACGGCCTTTTTCTGCTCAGCGTATTCATCAGACAGCAGCAGTTCGCGGACGGCGCGAACTTTGTCTTTGGCGGTGTTCGCCGGTTTAACCCCTTCAACGGTACTCACAGTACGCGTCTCTTTTACCGGCGTGAGGGAAGCGGCAGGTGGTGACTGTGATACGGCGGAAAATTTCAGCATGCGCCGTAAAATGTCGGATGCGCTCTCGCCGATATGCTTCGTGTGGCTGGCGATATAGGAGTAGAGCTCATCATCAACTTCGATCGTTTTCATCTTAATCCAGTGCAGTATCTTATCTGAATACAAGTGTTGGGATTATAAAGTGAAATCTCAACAGCGGATAGCGTCAAACCAGGGTCGCGGCAAAACTCAGAGTAATTCTGAACCTTGCAGCAGGGCGGCAGAATGTTCAACATAATAACCTAACCCGATAGAGTGAAAAAAAGAACTTTGCCATGAAATTGAATACGCGCGCGCAATCTGCGCAACATCCGCACAACAATTCTCCGGTCGTCCTTGTTCACGGCCTGTTTGGCAGTCTGGACAACCTCGGCGTGCTCGCCCGTGACCTGACGCAGGATCATGACGTACTGCAAGTGGATATGCGCAACCACGGCCTTTCTCCCCGCTCTCCGGAGATGAACTACCCGGCGATGGCACAGGATCTGCTGGACACGCTTGATGCCCACGACATCGGAAAAGCGACGTTTATCGGCCACTCCATGGGAGGGAAAGCTGTCATGGCACTCACCGCGTTGGCGCCAGAGCGGATCGACCAACTGGTGGCGATCGATATCGCGCCGGTGGATTACCACGTGCGCCGCCACGATGAGATTTTCGCCGCCATCAACGCCGTGAGCCACGCACACGCCACCACGCGCCAACAAGCCGCCGCACTGATGCGCGAAGAGATAAAAGAAGAAGGCGTGATCCAGTTTCTGCTGAAATCGTTTGTTGATGGCGACTGGCGCTTTAATGTCCCGGTATTGTGGGATCAGTATGCGCACATCGTTGGCTGGGAAAATGTCCCGGCATGGGATAAACCCGCGCTGTTCGTCCGCGGCGGTAACTCGCCCTATGTGACGGAAGCATACCGTGACACCCTGCTGGCACAATTTCCACAAGCGCGGGCACATGTCATAGCCGGAGCGGGCCACTGGGTGCACGCCGAGAAACCGGAAGCGGTAATGCGCGCTATCCGTCGTTATCTCTCTGAAAAGGCAAACTGATTAAAAAGACGGCGACCGGTCGTTTGATCGCGCCCGGTCGTTGGCGCGCCCGTTGTGCTGATGTATGATGGCGCGCTATTCAGCCCGGGGCGACGTCCCGATTGCTTGTCTTTCCCGTAGTATGCTGCTTAAACCATGGCTAAAGAACAAACGGACCGTACGACACTAGATCTGTTCGCGAATGAGCGTCGTCCGGGAAGGCCCAAGACCAACCCGCTCGCGCGCGATGAACAGTTGCGCATCAACAAACGTAATCAGCTCAAACGCGATAAAGTTCGCGGGCTCAAACGCGTTGAATTAAAACTGAATGTTGAAGCGGTAGAGGCACTAAATGAGCTGGCGGACGCCCGTGAAATGAGCCGTAGCGAGCTTATTGAAGAGATGCTGCTGGCCCAGCTCAACGCCTTACGCGGATAGCGAATCCTCCGAATCACCGCTTTTACGCCTCTTTTCATGTGTCATAGAGTGCAGTCCGGCGCGATAGCTGTTTCCGCGTGCTTCCCTGTTCTGCTATGATTGCCCTTATCTGTGGGCTAAACGCCACCACCATCTCATTAAGTTTCAAGAGGTTATTTTACTCATGGCAATTACAGGCATTTTCTTCGGCAGCGACACCGGTAACACCGAAAATATCGCGAAAATGATTCAAAGTCAGCTTGGTAAAGACGTTGCCGATGTACATGACATTGCCAAGAGCAGCAAAGAAGATCTCGAAGGCTATGACATTCTGCTGCTCGGCATTCCAACCTGGTATTATGGCGAAGCGCAGTGCGACTGGGATGACTTTTTCCCGACGCTGGAAGAAGTAGACTTCAACGGTAAATTAGTCGCCCTGTTCGGCTGTGGCGATCAGGAAGATTACGCAGAGTATTTCTGTGATGCCCTGGGAACTCTCCGTGACATCATTGAACCGCGCGGTGCGACTATCGTGGGCCACTGGCCGACCGCTGGTTACCATTTTGAAGCGTCTAAAGGTCTGGTGGATGATGACCACTTTGTGGGTCTGGCGATTGATGAAGATCGTCAGCCGGAACTGACCGCGGAACGCGTGAAGAAATGGGTTAAGCAGGTGTCGGAAGAGCTGCACCTGGACGACATCATTAATGCCTGATATTTACGGCGTAGCCTGTGGGTTGCGCCGTATTAATAGGTATAAGCGATGGAAATAATTGCTACAAATTTTTAACTTTTTTCTTCATCACTGTACAATAAGCCCTGCTAAACTTGGGCTGCCGCACAGGACTTTGTCGGCGACCCCACGTTTTATAAGCTTACTTTACTTGAGGGCTTGCAGTTTTCATTTAGACATGGCAGTTCTATAATGAGACGCATTATCCCAGGTGCATTCCTATAACTTCCCCTAAGGAAGTGAATCGTATAGCAACAGGACAGATTCCGCATGACTGACAACAATACCGCATTAAAGAAGGCCGGCCTGAAAGTCACGCTTCCTCGGTTAAAAATCCTGGAAGTGCTTCAGGAGCCGGATAACCATCATGTCAGTGCGGAAGATTTATACAAGCGACTGATCGACATGGGCGAAGAGATCGGCTTGGCTACGGTTTACCGTGTATTGAACCAGTTCGATGACGCCGGCATTGTGACCCGTCATAACTTCGAAGGCGGCAAGTCCGTTTTTGAACTGACCCAGCAACATCACCACGATCACCTGATTTGCCTCGATTGTGGCAAAGTGATCGAATTCAGTGATGATTCTATTGAAGCGCGTCAGCGTGAAATCGCCGCCAAACACGGCATTCGTCTGACGAACCACAGTCTCTACCTGTATGGCCACTGCGCTGAAGGTGACTGCCGCGAAGATGAAAGCGCGCACGACGCGAAATAATCCATTCTGATATGCCAAAAGCCAACCTGACGGTTGGCTTTTTTTGGTTGCCGGATAACTGCAGCAGACTGCGCCTTATCCGGCTTACACAGCGATCACGCCTTTACACTGTCCACACGACTTACGCGTTTCCCGTCCGGGCTGGCGGTACGCACCTGCACTTCACCACTCACCTTCGGGCGGGCGCTATCGTCATAACGCTGCCAGTGTTTGCCGCCGTCGGTAGAGTACTCCACCACCATGCCAGGGAAGCTGGTGTTGGCTTCAAGCACGCCCCCCACCACGCGAGCGCCTGGCACTGGCAAGCGGTAGTGAATACCCGCTTTATCGAGTTTCGCCAGCTCGCGGCTGCCTAACACGTTGGCAAAGCGTGTCCAGTCTTTATCCAGGGCACGAACATTGACGAGGTGCGTTTCACCACCTTTATACTCACGACCGGCTTTGTAGTCCTGCTCCCAGGCCGCCCGATGCCATGCGCGCTCCGCCACCGCAACCAGACGCGGATAGATCATATACTCCATCTGGTTATCGGTACGCACCACCTCGCTCCACAACTGCGCGGAGAGACCATACGCCCCAGGCCATGTTTTATCAGACTTCGCGCTAAAGGGGTTGCCATCACGGTCAACAGAAGTTTCGGCGTTTTGCGGCATATTGTCCGGCGCGAAACTGAAGATCTTACGTTCGTCGCTAAAGCGCGTGCCCCAGTAATAACCGCTCTCTTGCGGGTTTACTTCATACGGAAAATCAAGATAGACATAATCCGGGTTGGAAACGATAACGCGGAACCCTTTGTTCGCCCAGTCATTAACCGAGTCAAAACCGCCCCAGTAGAGCGTATCCCAGAAGTTCACGTTGACATGATCGGTGGCGAATACCGATGCGTCTTTGGCATCTTTCAGACCATCCTGCCAGGCTTGCATTGTAGTAATGCCGCGGGCTTTCACCTGTTTGCTGACTTCAATACCAAAATAGCTGGAAAGATGCTCAACATCCGTTACTTTTCCCTCTTTAATTATCGCCTGGCACGCCTGCGACTTCGCCCACGGCTTGTCCTGCTTGCTTTTATCGATGATGCCCTTACCTGCTTCCGGGTTCTTCTGATCGGTATACCCAACGCCCAGGTAAATATTTTTTGCCTCATCACCGCCAAAATGCCAGGTTTGCAGCGGCAGGCCCGCCTCTTTATGCATCTGCTGGATTTCACCGATCACTTTGTCGACGAAATTGCGTGATGAGTCGAGGCAAGGGTTAAGGTAGCCGGTACGGTTATAAAATTGTACCCCGGTAGTGTTGGAGGTATCCGTTGGATCCAGCAAGCGGAACTGCGCCGCGTCCTGCGCTTTGCCCTCTTTCATCAGTCGATCGTAACGGGCTTCCATAGAGATCACGGCTGCACGCGCATGGGCAGGCATGTCAATTTCCGGAATAACCTCGATCTGCCGGGCTTTCGCATACTTCAGAATGTCGATGTAATCCGCGCGGGTAAAGAAACCACTTCCGTTGTTGTTGCTATCCGGGCCAGAACCCAGTTGCGGCAACAGGCAGGTTTTTTCGCTCAGATCGTGACAACGTTTGCTGCCAATATCGGTCAGCTCCGGCAAGCCTGGGATCTCAATACGCCAGCCTTCATCATCGCTGAGATGAAAGTGGAATTTATTCAGTTTATAGGCAGCCATCTGATCCAGCAGACGCAACACCGCATCCTTACTGTGGAAGTTACGACCGACATCCAACTGAATGGCACGGTAGTCAAAGCGCGGCGCATCTTTGGCGTCCAGCGCCGCAATTTTCATTGCACCTGTCGTTGGGATCAGTGACAGCAGTGATTGCAAACCGTAGAACACCCCAGCCTGATCGTAACCGGTTACCACGGCTTCTTTCGCGCCAATATGCAAGGTATAAGCGCCAGATACCGCCTCGTCACCGCTGAAATCACGGCTCGCAATTACGCTGCGAACAGGATAGCTCCCCGCTTTCACGCCCAGCAGTGCAAAACGGGTTTTCACCGCGTCCTGCGCATCACGACTCAACGCAGAGAGATCCAGCTTCACACCGCTGCTCAGATCCACATCCTGCCCGTGGATTTTCACCGCCCGTGGCGTGGGGACAATCTGTCCGCGCAGCGTTTGCAAATTCAGCGTTTTTACATCGCTGTTTTTCTCAAAGCGCGCTTCTGCCGTCATCAGGACGTTTTTATCATCCGCCGTGCGCTTCCACTGCTCACCCAGCGGACTGACAAACTGCGACAATGCTTCGGTGTCGGTATTGGCAATCACTTTGGCTGTTGCCCCGTCGGAGGCTACGTACCAACGCGGGATCACATCAGTCATAAACAACTGCCAGTACTCGTTGATAATCGGGATCTCTACCGACTGTTTTGCCGGAAAACCGGTGAATTTATCCGTCGGTTCCAGCTTGTGCAGATCGCCCATAATGTGAGTGACTTTAAACTGATCATTCGCAACATTGAGGATCTGCCGAATGCTGTGAAAATAAATCGTCCAGTCTTTGTCCGTCACCGCATCGCCGTTATTCGTGAGGGTGACCACAGCTTTGTTACATGATGCCCAGTCGGCACCCAGTTTGGCGCAATCCACCCCATTCTGCGCCGCGTGGTTATCCGTAATGGCGTAGTTAAGATGGAACTGACTGATGGCATCCACGGTGCGTTGATTCGCCTGCGCCGCCGGGCTGCTTAGGATCCCCAGTACCGCACTGGCCAGTATCGTTACGCGTACGTTTTTCATGACTTATTCCTTGTATTTTGCCGGGCTCCCCCGGCAAATAACGCATCAAAAAATGGTGAACGGGGCGATAACCATAAACTTCACGTCGCGCTCATCCTGGAAGATGTTGCCGTAACCGCCGGCATAACTCGGGATATCGGAATGGTTGTCGTACTGAGTGAAGTGCAGTTTGAACATGGTGCCCTTTGCCCGACCATCCTGAACGGTATAGATGGCATCCAGGCTGTAAGCGGACTCTTTCAGACGGTAGTTTGGATCGTAATATGCGTCCGGAGTGGCCATATCGGCGGGTTTCGCATCCCAGGCGTAGGCATAAGACGCGCCGACCGCAAAACCAGGCAGATTCCAGTCTTTCAGGTCATACATCGCGCCGAAGAAAATGGCCTTTTCGCCGTTGGCGTTAAAGTCAGAACGGTTGTCCCACCACACATCCAGACGACCATTAGAGGAAGCATAAGTTGGGGTCATACGTTGCAGGAAGTAGCCCTGTTGCCCATCGGCTTTAACCCATGTGCCTTCAAGGCGGAGATCGACCGGGCCAACTTTATAACCGAAGGTCAATGCCTGCAGCCAGGCGGCGCCATCATAGATATCATTCACGCCCCCATCGCTGACTTTATCGCGGGTGCCGTAGAACTGGTAGCTGGTGGTCAGCGGGTTGCCGACCACATTGAATTTGTAGCTGGCTTTGGCGAAGTACTGATCCACATACCCTTGTGCCTGACCGAATGCAGCTTCCAGAATCAGATCGTTTTTGAAGTCATATTTCGCGCCAACGGAGTGGAGGTAGTCGACTTTGGTCTTTTTATCGTTCTGATAAAATTTGTCCATTTCGATATGCCACGGCGACTTGTACTCGTTGGTCCACATGTATGAGAAGCTCAGCGCCCCCGCGTTGCCGTAATCAAACACCGCGCCTGCTTCCGCCCCCTGGTAAGTCCCTGGCATAAAGCTCCAGTGCGGCGCTAATAATGTTTGCCCTGTAGGCTGAATATAACCGGCCCGCGCCCAAACCGGGCCGTATTTAAATTTCGCAGCGGCTTTATACAAGCTGACCCCGCTCTTATCTCCCGACCAGTCTTCTTTGTAAGCTTTATTGCTGGAAGAGAAAGCAATTTCATTAGGGTGTGCGCTGTCGCCATTTTCCGCCATTTCAATCGCAGTGAAGGCGGCAATATCCAGGCCGAACATATCGGCGGCATAACCCGACTGGAAATCCAGGCTGCCATTCCACGTTGAGTGAGAAAGATTGGTTTTGTATTTGCTATCCAGCACATCTTTACGGTCACGTTCACGCTGCCAGTAATAAATACCGCCTGTGAGCGTGGAATCATCGATAAAGCCTGCTGCATGAACATCTGAAGATGCAACCCAACCCGACATTGCTGTGATACCGGCGATAGCCAGCGCCAGCGTACTGCGTTTGCCACTAAATGTACGCATGTGTGATTCCTTATTGACGAATAGAAAATCGCCGCGATGGCGAGAAAATGAAACACCAATAATTACAGGCAGTTATAAATACCCCCGAAGTAACTACCGTCATAAGAGTATTTTTCGCGACGCGAATTATCAATGTCTTTAAGTGAGCAAAACGCAAGATTATGACGAAGTGCACATAATCAGACGCATTTTGTAACAGAGTGCTTAATTTTTAAGAATGAATAAAAATTACTTATATTTTCAGTAGTTAACTTGAAAATGATAACGTTTACAGCAGCAAAATGGTGTGCTGTTATCTTTTTTCTGATAAATGGAAGGTCAATAAGACGATACATTAATTCGCGACGCGAATGTTAATGAGTGGTAACCAGCTAATCGATAAGCAAAAAAAAACGCCGCTGGACGCGGCGTTTGGAGGGATTGTTCAGGGTTGACCGGATCAGTCGCCGATTTTAGCCCAGGTGTCGCGCAGACCAACGGTACGGTTAAACACCGCTTTGGTAGCGCTTGCATGGCGGCTATCGAGGCAGAAATAGCCCTCACGCTCAAACTGGTAGGCTTTGCCTGCTTCCGCCTCTTTCAGCGAAGGCTCGGCATACCCCTGTTTAATGATCAGCGATTCCGGGTTGATGGTCGCCAGGAAATCTTCCGCAGCGCCCGGGTTCGGAATGCTGAACAAGCGGTCGTACAGACGAATTTCCACCGGCATCGCATGCGGAGCGCTGACCCAGTGGATCACGCCTTTCACTTTGCGGCCGTCTGCCGGATCTTTGCTCAGGGTTTCTGCATCGTATGAACAGAAAATTGTGGTGATATTGCCTTCGGCGTCTTTCTCCACACGCTCTGCTTTGATCACATACGCGTTACGCAGACGAACTTCTTTGCCCAGCACCAGACGCTTGTACTGCTTATTGGCTTCTTCGCGGAAATCTGCGCGATCGATCCAAATCTCTCCGCTGAACGGCACTTCGCGGGTGCCCATTTCCGGTTTGTTCGGATGATTTGGCATGGAGACGATTTCGCTGCCGCCCTGCGGGTAGTTTTCGATAACCAGTTTCACCGGATCGATCACCGCCATCGCGCGCGGGGCGTTTTCATTCAGATCTTCACGAATGCAGGATTCCAGAGACGCCATCTCAATGGTGTTGTCTTGCTTGGTTACGCCGATGCGTTTACAGAACTCACGCACGGAAGCAGCGGTATAACCGCGGCGACGTAAACCGGAAATCGTCGGCATACGCGGATCATCCCAGCCTTCCACGTGCTTGTCGGTCACCAGCAGGTTCAGCTTACGCTTGGACATGACGGTGTACTCCAGATTCAGACGCGAGAACTCATACTGACGCGGGTGAACCGGGATGGTGATGTTGTCCAGAACCCAGTCATACAGACGGCGGTTATCCTGGAATTCCAGCGTACACAGCGAATGGGTGATGCCTTCCAGCGCATCGCTGATGCAGTGGGTAAAGTCGTACATCGGGTAGATGCACCACTTGTTGCCGGTCTGATGGTGTTCGGCAAATTTGATGCGATACAGTACCGGATCGCGCATCACAATAAACGGCGAGGCCATATCGATTTTCGCGCGCAGGCAGGCTTTACCTTCTTCGAAGCCGCCGCTGCGCATTTTTTCGAACAGTGCGAGGTTTTCTTCCACAGTGCGATCGCGGTACGGGCTGTTTTTACCCGGTTGCGTCAGCGTACCGCGGTATTCGCGGATCTCATCGGCAGAGAGTTCATCAACATATGCCAGGCCTTTGTTGATCAGTTCAATCGCATACTGGTGCAATTGATCGAAGTAATCAGAGGAGTAGCAGATATTGCCGGACCAGTGGAAGCCCAACCATTGCACATCGTTTTTGATTGACTCAACGTACTCGATGTCTTCTTTTACCGGGTTAGTGTCATCGAAACGCAGGTTGCACTGGCCCTGATAATCCTGGGCAATACCGAAGTTCAGGCAAATGGATTTTGCGTGGCCAATATGCAGGTAACCATTCGGCTCAGGCGGAAAACGGGTATGGACGGTGGTGTGTTTACCACTGGCCAGATCTTCATCAATGATCTGGCGAATAAAGTTAGTCGGGCGGGCTTCAGCCTCACTCATCACGGGTTCCTCAAAGCGTAAACAACATATAACGGTGCATGATCTAATAAGAGGACGCAGGAAACAACCTTTACTTATACAAATCAGCGATGCCCGCTGGAAATAGCGTCTGCGTAATCCTCCGCATACCGACAGCGCTCCGTTTGCGCAGTCGGCGTAAGGATCAGCGGGCTGCGGATCTCCTCACCATCGCCGCTACGTGGCATATAACCCGGCGCTTCGATACACCAGTGCCAGCGATAAAAATGGGTGCCATGGAGAAAGAAAATACTCTTCTCCCACTGAGATTTTTTTTCGACATGAATATGCCCCTGCGCGTCCGCCTGGAATGATTCCGGCGGCGGGAAATACCCCGGCGGTGAGTGTCCGGTGCGCACCCACAAAGTGGCATTTGGGAGCGACTCACCCTCGCGATTACGCACGTCAATATCGTAACCAGGGCGAATCATTGCATAGCGCGGCAAACAACCGCTCAGCATCAACAGCAAACAGAGAGAAAACAGCATCCGTTTCATCGCACACCTCCATGAAAGCGAGGCACGAGTATGGCACTGATTGGTATTCAGGTAAAAAAAAGCGGCGGGGTTTATATTCCCCCGCCGCTTAAGGCATCAATGCTGACTCAGGAGCAACTACTTGCCTTTAATGTCATACAGAGGCGTCTGACCCGCCACAACGTGACCCTGCGCTTTAACGACCAGACCAGAGAAGTCATCAATATTGCTGACCACAACCGGGCTAATCATCGAACGCGCATTGGCGTTGAGGTATGCCAGATCCATTTCAAGGATCGGCTGACCTGCCGCCACTTCAGCGCCCTCTTCCACCAGGCGGGTAAAGCCCTGGCCACCCAGCGCGACGGTATCAATGCCCATATGAACAACGATCTCCGCGCCTTTTTCTGTTTCCAGGCAGAACGCATGGTTCGTGTTGAAGATTTTTACAATGGTGCCTGCCGCCGGTGAAACCACCACGCTTTCCGTCGGTTTCACCGCCACGCCATCGCCCACCGCTTTGCTGGCAAAGGCTTCATCCGGCACCTGATCCAGCGAGAACAGCTCACCTGTTACCGGCGATACCAACTCAGCGATTGTTGTCGCGTTCGGTACCGCCTGAGGCTTTACCGTAGCCGCCGGAGCCGCATTCGGTGCAGCCTGGCCAGCAGCCGGAACGTCGCCTGCGGAACGCATTGCGTCAGCGATTTTTTCTGCCACAAAGCCAACGATAATCTGTACGCCGGTTTTATTCAGACGGATCACACCTGATGCACCCAGGCGTTTCGCCATGGATTCATTCACCAGCGAAGAGTCTTTCACCGTTAAACGCAGACGCGTAATACAGGCATCAATGCCGGTCAGGTTAGCGGAACCACCGATTGCGGCAATGTACTGACGCGCCAGACCGCTCACATCCTGCTCAGTATTCGCGCTGACATTCACATCCTTACCGTCTGCTTCATCACCCGCAACCGCCAGTTCACGGCCCGGCGTCAACAGGTTGAATTTGGTAATGGTGAAACGGAAGATCGCATAGTAGATAACAAAGAACACCAGACCTTGTGGGATCAGCATCCACCAGTGGGTCGCCAGCGGGTTACGCGACGACAACACCATATCTACCAGACCGGCGCTGAAACCGAAACCTGCAATCCACTGCATACTCGCCGCGATAAATACGGAGATACCGGTTAACACCGCATGGATCACATACAGTACCGGCGCGACGAACATAAAGGAGAATTCCAGCGGCTCAGTAATACCGGTGAAGAAGGCGGCAAATGCGCCCGCCATCATGATACCCAGCACTTTGGCCTTATTTTCCGGACGTGCGCAGTGGTAAATCGCCAGCGCAGCGCCAGGCAGACCGAACATCATGATCGGGAAGAAGCCCGCCTGATAACGCCCGGTCACGCCAACGACGGCTTTACCTGCTTCGATGGATTGTGCGCCACCAAGGAAGTTAGGAATATCATTAATGCCCGCTACGTCGAACCAGAACACAGAGTTCAGCGCGTGATGCAGACCCACCGGGATCAACAAACGGTTGAAGAAGGCATAAACGCCAGCGCCAATGGAGCCGAGTTTCTGGATATGTTCACCAAAGCCCACCAGACCGCTAAACACAACCGGCCAGATGAACATCATGATGAATGCCACCACGATCATCACAAACGAAGTGAGGATCGGTACCAGACGGCGACCGCTGAAGAAAGAAAGCGCTTTTGGCAGCTCCACACTGCTGAAGCGGTTATAGAGTTCAGCAGCAATAATACCGACCAGGATACCCACAAACTGGTTTTTGATTTTGCCGAACGCGGCTGGCACCTGATCCGCCGGGATTTTCTGAATCATGGCGACCGCAGCAGGTGAACAGAGCGTGGTCAACACGAGGAAACCAACAAACCCTGCCAGCGCCGCAGCGCCATCTTTATCTTTAGACATACCGTAAGCGACACCGACCGCAAACAGCACACCCATGTTGTCGATAATGGCGGAGCCGGACTGAATAAAGAACGCCGCCAGCGCGTTTGAACCGCCCCAACCAACCGGGTCAATCCAGTAACCGACCCCCATCAAAATCGCTGCTGCAGGCAGCGTGGCCACGGGCACCATCAGTGCGCGACCAATCTTTTGCAGATAACCTAGAATACTCACTTTTATTCCCCCTATGAACCCGACGAGAGCTCACTGAAACAGTCGTTTTTTATTGTGTAACTAACCTGAAATCACGGCTATTTTCTCACTACACTGCAGAGTGTGTGAAAAATTAATTCGCCTCGCAAATTAAATACGTACTTTTTGTGATAAAAGTCACTAAGTATCGTCAATAACCCTCCTTTTCGCTGGCAAACAATCAAAACTTATTTTAAGATTCAAAATATCAAGACGGATTGCTCCCTTCTCTGTCACGAAACCAGGTTAGGCTTAACGCTGAGCTCGCATGCACTCCGTCACTGTTTTTCATTTAACTTTCAGAGGTGAATAATGAGACTGATTCCACTGGCGACAGCAGAACACGTCGGCAAATGGGCGGCCCGCCATATCGTTAACCGCATTAACGCATTCAAACCTACTGCGGACCGTCCGTTTATTCTTGGTCTACCGACCGGCGGCACCCCTCTCACCGCATACAAAGCGTTAGTTGAAATGCACAAAGCGGGCCAGGTTAGTTTCCAGCACGTTGTCACCTTCAACATGGACGAATATGTCGGCCTGCCGAAAGATCATCCGGAAAGTTACTACAGCTTTATGCACCGCAATTTCTTTGATCACGTTGATATTCCGGCGGAAAACATTAACCTTCTCGATGGCAACGCGCCGGATATTGACGCAGAATGCCGCCGTTACGAAGAAAAGATTCGCGCTTACGGCAAAATTCATCTGTTCATGGGCGGCGTGGGCAACGATGGCCATATCGCCTTTAACGAACCAGCCTCTTCACTGGCATCGCGTACGCGCATTAAAACCCTGACCCATGACACTCGCGTGGCGAACTCACGTTTCTTCGATGGTGATGTTAACCAGGTGCCGAAATATGCGCTGACTGTCGGTGTGGGCACCCTGCTTGATGCAGAAGAAGTGATGATTCTGGTGCTGGGCGGAGTGAAAGCGCAAGCGCTGCAAGCGGCTGTTGAAGGCAACGTTAACCATATGTGGACTATCAGTTGTCTGCAACTGCATCCGAAAGCGGTGATCGTCTGCGACGAACCGTCTACCATGGAACTGAAGGTTAAGACGCTGAAATACTTCAACGAGTTAGAAGCGGAAAACATCAAAGGTCTGTAATTCAGTTTCCGCTCCGTAAGGGAAGCCCTGCGGAGCGGCGCACATTTGTTACCGGGGGTCGTTATGTATGCTTTAACCCATTGCCGGATCTACACCGGCCATGAAATCCTGGATAATCACGCACTGGTGGTCGCCAATGGGCTGATTGATCGTCTTTGCCCGCTGGCCGACTTGCCAGCCGGAATCGAACAACGCTCGTTGAATGGCGCCATGCTTGCCCCCGGTTTTATCGATGTCCAGCTCAACGGCTGCGGCGGCGTACAGTTCAACGATACCGCTGACGCAGTGACCGTGAAAACGCTGGAAATTATGCAAAAGGCCAATGAAAAGTCCGGCTGTACCAGTTACCTGCCAACGCTTATCACCAGCAGTGATGCATTAATGAAACAGGGCGTGCAGGTTATGCGCGACTACCTGGCAAAACACCCGAACCAGGCGCTGGGTCTTCATCTGGAAGGACCGTGGCTGAACATCATCAAAAAAGGCACCCACAACCCTGACTACGTACGTAAGCCGGATGCGGCGTTGGTGGATTTTCTGTGTCAGAACGCCGATGTGATAACCAAGGTCACGCTGGCACCGGAAGTTGCTGGCGAAGCGGTCATTCGCCAGTTGGCTAACGCCGGCATTGTTGTCTCTGCCGGGCATTCGAACGCTACGCTGAAAGAAGCCAAAGCCGGTTTCCGTGCCGGGATCTCGTTTGCCACTCACCTTTATAACGCGATGCCGTACATTACCGGTCGCGAACCGGGACTGGCTGGCGCGGTACTTGATGACGCAGATGTTTATTGCGGCGTTATTGCAGATGGCCTGCATGTCGATTACGTTAATATTCGTAACGCTAAGCGTCTGAAAGGCGACAAACTTTGCCTGGTGACGGACGCAACAGCACCTGCGGGTGCACATATTGACCAGTTCATTTTTGCTGGTAAAACAATATACTACCGTAATGGACTGTGTGTGGATGAAAACGGAACGCTGAGCGGCTCCGCCCTGACGATGATCGAAGGGGTGAGGAATCTGGTGGAACATGTTGGCATCGCGCTGGATGAAGCGCTGCGCATGGCAACCCTCTACCCTGCTCGCGCAATCGGTGTTGCCGCAACGCTTGGCAGCATCGCCGCCGGTAAAGTGGCGAACCTGACGGCATTCACGCACGATTATAAAATCATCAAGACCATCGTTAATGGTAACGAGGTCGTCACTGAGTAAATAAACGGTATGACATCAGGCGGACAAGCTCAAATCGGTAACGTTGACCTCGTTAAACAGCTTAACAGCGCGGCGGTGTACCGCCTGATTGATCAGCATGGACCCATTTCGCGCATACAAATTGCCGAACAGAGCCAGCTTGCACCTGCCAGCGTGACGAAAATCACGCGCCAACTGATTGAACGCGGGCTAATCAAAGAAGTCGATCAGCAGGCCTCTACCGGAGGCCGCCGCGCCATCTCTATTGTCACCGAAACCCGCAATTTTCAGGCGATTGGCGTACGGCTTGGCCGCTACGACACCACCCTGACGCTCTACGATCTGAGCGCCAAAGTGCTGGCGGAAGAGCACTATCCCTTACCGGAGCGTACCCAAGAAACACTGGAACATGCGCTACTCAACACCATCGGTCTGTTTATCGAAAGCTGCCAGCGTAAAATCCGCGAGTTGATTGCCATTTCCGTGATCCTGCCAGGACTGGTGGATCCGGAAAGCGGCGTGATTCGTTATATGCCGCATATTCAGGTAGAGAATTGGGGGTTAGTTGAAGCGCTGGAAAAGCGGTTTAAGCTTACCTGTTTTGTTGGCCACGACATCCGGAGTCTGGCGCTGGCTGAGCACTACTTTGGGGCAAGCCAGGATTGCGAAGACTCCATTCTGGTGCGCGTGCATCGCGGTACGGGCGCGGGGATCATCTCCAACGGGCGCATTTTTATCGGCCGTAACGGCAACGTTGGCGAAATTGGACATATTCAGGTTGAACCGCTCGGTGAGCGCTGCCACTGCGGCAACTTCGGTTGTCTGGAAACCATTGCCGCCAATGCCGCCATTGAACAACGGGTTCGTCATCTGCTGGAACAGGGCTACCAGAGTCGCCTGACGCTGGATGACTGCACCATCAAAGCTATCTGTAAAGCCGCCAACAAAGGCGATGCGCTGGCCTGCGAAGTGATCGAGCACGTCGGTCGCCATCTTGGTAAAACCATTGCCATCGCCATCAACCTCTTCAACCCGCAAAAAGTGGTCATCGCCGGGGAAATCGTCGAAGCAGAGAAGGTGCTGCTGCCTGCCATTGAAGGCTGCATCAACACCCAGGTGTTGAAAGCGTTTCGTAAAAATCTGCCGGTGGTGCGCTCAACGCTGGATCACCGCTCCGCTATTGGCGCATTTGCGCTGGTGAAGCGCGCCATGCTGAACGGTTTGTTGCTGCAACGTTTGCTGGAAAATTAACAACGTTTATAGTTAATACTTATTTTTTCATCCGGACAGTCCATGACCATTCAGAATGTTATCTGTGATATTGACGGCGTGCTGATGCACGATAATGTTGCCGTACCCGGCGCCGCCGAATTTGTAACCCGCATCCTTGAGAAAGGCATGCCGCTGGTACTGCTGACCAACTACCCATCGCAGACTGGTCAGGATCTGGCCAACCGTTTCGCCTCTGCGGGCATTGATGTGCCCGCCAGCGCCTTTTACACCTCAGCAATGGCGACTGCCGATTTTCTTAAGCGTCAGGAAGGGAAGAAAGCCTATGTTGTGGGAGAAGGCGCGCTGATCCACGAACTGTATAAAGCAGGCTTTACCATTACCGACATCAACCCTGATTTTGTTATCGTCGGTGAAACCCGATCCTATAACTGGGAGATGATGCATAAGGCTGCCTTCTTCGTGGCAAACGGTGCGCGGTTTATCGCGACTAACCCGGACACCCACGGTCGCGGCTACTACCCGGCCTGCGGCGCGCTCTGTGCCGGGATTGAAAAAATTTCTGGTCGTCAGCCTTTTTATGTTGGCAAACCCAGCCCGTGGATCATCCGCGCTGCCCTTAACACCATGCAAGCGCACTCAGAGCAAACCGTCATTGTTGGCGATAATCTGCGTACCGATATTCTGGCTGGCTTCCAGGCCGGTCTGGAAACAATCCTGGTGCTCTCCGGCGTATCGCGGCTCGACGATGTCGACAGCATGCCGTTCCGACCTTCGTGGATTTACCCCTCCGTCGCTGAAATCGACGTTATTTGATTATCACCACGTCTTCGGGCGTGGTTTTTTATTTTTACCCTGCCCTAAAACATCACCATTCAATAAAAACTGCATTATTTTGATGATTCATCAATAATGCTGCGCAATACATACTCTTTTTTCAGCATTCAGCAATGGCCATTGCGCTTTTTGATTTATCGACGGTAAAAGGCTTGCGCCGTTTTGCCCTTTGCGGCATTTTTGAAGGCACGCGATAAGACAATGCGATGACGCAGCGTCTGCAACTACACACAACATTGCATGCCCTGAAAGGTTAACGGAGAAGTCTATGTGTTCAATTTTTGGCGTACTGGATATTAAAACCGACGCGGCCGAGTTACGTAAAAAAGCGCTGGAATTATCCCGCCTGATGCGCCACCGCGGCCCTGACTGGTCCGGCGTTTACGCAAGCGATAAGGCCATCCTGGCCCATGAACGTCTCTCTATCGTTGACGTTAACGCCGGTGCTCAACCGCTGTATAACGAGAAAAAAACACATGCACTGGCTGTGAACGGCGAAATCTATAACCACCAGGCGCTGCGCGCAGAATATGGTGACCGCTATGCCTTCCAGACCGGTTCTGATTGCGAAGTGATCCTCGCGCTGTATCAGGAAAAAGGCCCGGACTTCCTCGACGATCTGCAAGGAATGTTCGCTTTCGTGCTGTATGACAGTGAAAAAGACGCCTACCTGATTGGCCGCGACCATATTGGTATTATCCCGCTGTATATGGGCCATGATGAGCACGGCAACTTCTATGTCGCATCCGAAATGAAAGCGTTGGTGCCGGTTTGCCGCACCATTAAAGAGTTCCCGGCAGGTAGCTATCTGTGGAGCAAAGACGGTGAAATCCGCTCCTACTACCAGCGTGACTGGTTTGAATACGACGCCGTAAAAGACAATGTGACAGACAAAGCAGAACTGCGTCAGGCACTGGAAGACGCCGTGAAAAGTCACCTGATGTCAGACGTGCCTTACGGCGTACTGCTTTCAGGTGGTCTGGACTCCTCGGTGATTTCCGCCATTACCAAGAAATTTGCCGCGCGCCGCGTTGAAGATCAGGAGCGTTCGGAAGCCTGGTGGCCGCAACTTCACTCCTTTGCCGTTGGACTGAAAGGTGCGCCGGACCTGAAAGCCGCGCAAGAAGTGGCAAACCATCTTGGTACCGTGCACCATGAAATCCACTTCACCGTGCAGGAAGGTCTGGATGCAATTCGCGACGTGATCTATCACATCGAAACCTATGATGTGACTACTATTCGCGCCTCCACGCCGATGTACCTGATGTCCCGTAAGATCAAAGCAATGGGCATCAAGATGGTACTCTCAGGCGAAGGATCTGATGAAGTGTTTGGCGGTTACCTCTATTTCCATAAAGCGCCGGATGCCAAGGAATTACACGAAGAGACCGTGCGTAAGCTGCAGGCGTTGCATATGTTTGACTGCGCCCGTGCGAACAAAGCAATGTCGGCCTGGGGCGTGGAAGCGCGCGTACCGTTCCTGGATAAGAAATTCCTCGACGTAGCCATGCGCATCAACCCGGAAGATAAGATGTGCGGCAGCAACGGCAAAATGGAAAAACATATCCTGCGTGAATGTTTTGAATCCTACCTGCCGGCAAGCGTGGCATGGCGTCAGAAAGAGCAGTTCTCCGACGGCGTAGGCTATAGCTGGATTGATACGCTGAAAGAGGTAGCGGCGCAGCAGGTGACGGATCAACAACTGGCCACCGCCAGCTACCGTTTCCCGTACAACACACCAGCATCGAAAGAAGCCTATCTGTACCGTGAAATCTTTGAAGAGCTGTTCCCGGTACCGAGCGCCGCAGAATGCGTACCTGGCGGCCCGTCTGTCGCCTGCTCTTCCGCGAAAGCATTTGAGTGGGACGAAGCGTTTAAAACCATGAACGATCCATCAGGTCGCGCTGTCGGTATTCATCAATCCGCGTATTAATAAGTCATGGTTATTCTTACAGGTCCTGCGGGGCCTGTATTTTTTTGTCTCTCTGATTTAACGCATAAAATCGAATTTTGCCGAATAAAGCGTCATGCTGTTCGCAACCTAACCAAACAGTCACATTCCGGCAATTTTCGATGAAAAAGGTATTGACGCTGTAAGGCCCAATACGCATAATGCGCCCCGCAACGCCGATAAGGTAACGCGAAAAAAGATGGCTACGTAGCTCAGCTGGTTAGAGCACAGCACTCATAATGCTGGGGTCACAGGTTCGATTCCCGTCGTAGCCACCATCTTTTTTGCGGGAGTGGCGAAATTGGTAGACGCACCAGATTTAGGTTCTGGCGCCGCAAGGTGTGCGAGTTCAAGTCTCGCCTCCCGCACCATTCCCAGACAGGTGTTGCACGGATGGGGTATCGCCAAGCGGTAAGGCACCGGTTTTTGATACCGGCATTCCCTGGTTCGAATCCAGGTACCCCAGCCATCTCTTCTTCGACTCCTGCGTTCATTCGCGTCAGTCGTTGGGGTATCGCCAAGCGGTAAGGCACCGGTTTTTGATACCGGCATTCCCTGGTTCGAATCCAGGTACCCCAGCCAGTCGATGACTGGGTAAGCAGTAAAATTTGGCTACGTAGCTCAGCTGGTTAGAGCACAGCACTCATAATGCTGGGGTCACAGGTTCGATTCCCGTCGTAGCCACCATATTAAAGATCTGACGTTATCAGAAACGTTAAATCTTAAAGCGTGTTGTTGGGGTATCGCCAAGCGGTAAGGCAGTGGATTCTGATTCCACCATCCCGAGGTTCGAATCCTCGTACCCCAGCCATCTTAAAAGACGTTTGCTTTTGCGAACGCACTTTTGGGGTATCGCCAAGCGGTAAGGCAGTGGATTCTGATTCCACCATTCCGAGGTTCGAATCCTCGTACCCCAGCCACACAATGCAAAAAAGCTCGCTTCGGCGGGCTTTTTTGTTTTCTGCACATCCCCGGATGTTGGTAGTTAATTACTGCATAAAACGTATGGTAATTTAGCCACCTCTCTCTTCTGAGTCAGCATGATGAACTATCAAAATACTGCCTTGTTAATTTATGCCCCGCTGTATGTGCTCTTTGTGGTCACCGGTTTCGGCCTTGCTTTTATGGGCCTCTCCGCGCCGATCTTCTATGGCCTTTGTATGGGGTTGATCTTCCCGGTTGTCCTCTCCATGCGTCTGCATACGCTGAGCGAAAGCGGCCAGGCCCTGCTGTTGAAGGAGACCACTCACTGGACGGTGTACGTACAGGGCATTCCGGTGCAGGAAACACGTTCATCGCTGAAAAATCCCTGCTTCTCTACACCACAGCGGCTTCAGCAATTCTTTAGGCGGACACTGTTCGCCAGACTCGCTCTGCAAGTTGCATCAGTGGCGATGCTGGTGCAACAGGTCAGTGCAAACCCGCTCTCCATTGACTATGGGGCGGCGGCCTTCGTGGCGCTGATTATTCTGCTGGTGCCACTTTACCGCACGGTGCTGCTGATGCGCAAAGTGCACATTGGCGAATGGGCGCTACAACGGGTTGACGGGGTGGAGGGATATCAGGCCTTTTTTATCGACAAAAAAGGCGCGCGCACCGCACTGGATAGGTTGTTGGCTATTATGTGAGTACGGTGGGCGCAGCGCCCACCGTCCCTTTACAACCCTAATGCGTACTTCAGCGCCTGCCGTTTCAGCACACCGGCGCGATCCGCCGCCATTAGACCGATATTGCGCAGCAAGCGCACCGGGCCAAGCGAATTGCTGAACCCGGCATAAAAAAGATCCATCCCGCTTTGCATAATGAAGTTATCCGCCATACGCCGCATCTGGTAGCGTTTAAGAATCGGCTGACTGGCCCAGGCTTCACCATGTGTACGCGCGCTGGCCAGCACATCCAGTAGCGCATCCACATCACGATACCCCAGATTCACGCCTTGCCCGGCGAGCGGATGGATAGTGTGCGCAGCATCGCCAACCAGCGCTAATCCGGGACGCACATACTGCAACGCATGGCGACGCGCCAGCGGGAACGCTGCGGCCGCTACCGGTGTAACATGCCCCAGGCGCGGCGGAAAGTGTCGGGCAATCTCTTGCTCCAGTTGCGTCATGCTCATCGCCTGCAACTGGCGGATACGCGCGGGTGTGTCGTACCACACCAGCGATGCCCAGTTGTCAAACAGCGGTAAAAACGCATGCGGGCCGTCAGGGGTGAAATGTTGCCAGGTACTGTCTCCAGCGTCCTGCTCGCATTTAACAGTAATTAACATGCAGGATTGCTGATATTGCCATGCATGAATACCGATGCCGGAAGCCAGTCGTACGCGGGAATTCGCCCCGTCGGCACCGACCACCAGCTTAGCCGTTAATGTGCTGCCATCTTCAAAGGTCAATTCATGTTGTTCGTTCAGAGCATTCATGGCACTTAATGCAGCAGGCGTGCGCAACGTGACTTGCGGATGCGCCTCCAGCGCCTCCCACAGCGCGCGCTGCAGGACAACGTTTTCAACCATATAACCCAGTAGCGGCAGTTTCAGTTCACGGGCATCGAATTCAACGTGCGCGTTTTCCCACTCCCAGGTTTCCAGTCGCCGGTACGGGTGGCAGCGCATGCGCTGGATGCTCTCCCACACGCCCAACCCGCGCAGCAACGCCACCGATGCCGCGCTGATCGCAGAGATCCGCACATCCGGCTGCGCCGTCGCATCAAACAGCGGCGGCACCTGCTGCTCAATCACCGTTACTGCAAACCCGTGTTGCGCCAGCCCCAGCGCCAGCGCTCCGCCGACCATACCGCCGCCGACGACCGCGACCTCAGTGGATTGATTTGTCATCGCTAACTATCCTTAAACGAGAATCCATTAAGTTTACCGGATTTTTTACGCCTTGAGACTGACATCCGTCAGACTGGTCAGCACGCAACCAAAGCATTACAATACGCGCCCTGCAATCCTGGCTTATATCCGTTATTTTAGGGTATACGAACTTAAGCAAGAGCAAGTCGATGACAAAAAAACTCCACATAAAAACCTGGGGCTGTCAGATGAACGAATACGATTCATCGAAGATGGCCGATCTGCTGGATGCCACGCACGGGTATCAGTTGACAGAAGAAGCGGAAGAAGCCGATGTGCTGCTGCTTAATACCTGCTCCATCCGCGAAAAAGCACAGGAAAAGGTGTTTCATCAGTTAGGCCGCTGGAAGTTGCTGAAAGAGAAAAAGCCGGATCTGATCATCGGCGTTGGTGGCTGCGTGGCCTCACAGGAAGGCGACCATATTCGCCAGCGCGCACACTATGTCGACATTGTTTTCGGGCCGCAAACCCTGCATCGTCTGCCAGAAATGATCAACGCTGTACGCGGCAACCGCAGCCCGGTGGTCGATATCAGCTTCCCGGAAATTGAGAAGTTCGACCGCCTGCCGGAACCGCGCGCCGAAGGCCCAACCGCGTTTGTTTCCATTATGGAAGGCTGCAACAAATATTGTACTTACTGCGTGGTGCCTTATACCCGCGGTGAAGAGGTGAGCCGCCCTTCCGACGATATCCTGTTTGAAATCGCCCAACTGGCGGCGCAGGGTGTGCGTGAGGTAAACCTGCTGGGCCAGAACGTTAACGCCTGGCGTGGCGAAAACTTTGATGGCAGTACCGGCACTTTCGCTGAGTTACTGCGTCTGGTGGCGGCTATCGACGGTATCGACCGCATTCGTTTCACCACCAGCCATCCGATTGAGTTCACCGATGACATCATCGAAGTTTACCGTGATACCCCGGAGCTGGTGAGCTTCCTGCATCTGCCGGTGCAAAGCGGGTCTGACCGCATTCTGAACCTGATGAGCCGAACGCACACCGCGCTGGAATATAAAGCCATTATTCGTAAACTGCGCGCTGCCCGCCCGGACATTCAGATCAGTTCCGACTTTATTGTCGGCTTCCCTGGCGAAAGCACCGAGGATTTCGAAAAAACCATGAAGCTGATTGCCGATGTGAATTTCGACATGAGCTACAGCTTTATCTTCTCCGCCCGCCCGGGAACGCCCGCCGCCGATATGGTGGACGATGTACCGGAAGAAGAGAAAAAACAGCGCCTGTACATTCTGCAAGAGCGTATTAACCAGCAAGCCATGGCCTGGAGCCGCCGCATGCTCGGCACCACGCAACGTATTCTGGTCGAAGGCACCTCGCGCAAAAACATCATGGAGCTCTCCGGTCGCACGGAGAACAACCGCGTGGTGAATTTTGAAGGCAGACCGGAGATGATCGGTAAATTCGTTGATGTCGAAATTGTCGACGTTTACACCAACTCCCTGCGTGGCGTGGTAGTGCGTACCGAAGAGGAAATGGGCCTGCGCGTTGTCGAATCGCCGGAGTCCGTTATTGCTCGTACCCGCAAAGAGAATGACATCGGCGTCGGCATGTATCAGCCCTGATGCGAAAGGCCTGCCCATTCTGGCAGGCCTTGCTTTTCCCCTTACCCACCCCAACATCAACCGCTATGCTTGCGACTTCTCTCTCTGCCGTGAATAATTCCCTAATGGGCGCTACGGCGACACACCGAAAAGAGGAACAGTTTGAACATAGATACGCGTGAAATTACCCTTGAGCCGGCGGACAACGCTCGTCTGCTAAGTCTGTGCGGCCCGTTTGATGACAATATCAAACAACTGGAGCGGCGACTGGGCATCGAAATCAACCGCCGCGATAACCACTTCAAACTCACCGGGCGCGAAATTTGCGTCAACGCTGCTGCAGATATTCTGCGCACCCTGTATGTCGACACCGCCCCGATGCGCGGGCAGACTCAGGACATCGAACCAGAGCAGATCCACCTGGCGATCAAAGAAGCGCGCGTGCTGGAACAGAGCGCTGAAAGCGTGCCGGACTATGGCAAGGCGATCAATATCAAGACCAAACGCGGCGTCATAAAACCGCGCACGCCTAACCAGGCGCAGTACATCGCCCATATTCTCGATCATGACATTACCTTCGGTGTGGGTCCCGCCGGTACAGGTAAAACCTATCTTGCGGTTGCCGCCGCCGTGGATGCGCTGGAGCGTCAGGAAGTTCGTCGTATTCTGCTGACCCGCCCGGCGGTTGAAGCCGGTGAAAAGCTCGGTTTCCTGCCCGGCGATCTCAGCCAAAAGGTAGACCCGTACCTGCGCCCGTTATATGACGCACTGTTCGAAATGCTCGGTTTTGAACGCGTTGAAAAGCTCATTGAGCGTAATGTGATTGAAGTTGCGCCATTAGCCTATATGCGCGGCCGCACGCTGAATGATGCGTTTATCATCCTTGATGAGAGCCAGAACACCACCATCGAACAGATGAAGATGTTCCTGACGCGCATTGGTTTTAACTCCAAGGCAGTGATCACCGGCGACATTACGCAGATTGACTTACCTCGCAACACCAAATCCGGTTTACGTCACGCCATTGAAGTGCTGGCAAACGTTGACGAAATCAGCTTTAACTTCTTCCACAGCGAAGACGTGGTGCGCCATCCGGTGGTTGCACGCATCGTTATCGCGTATGAAGCCTGGGAAGAAGCCGAACAGAAACGTAAAGCAGAACTGGCCGCCGAGCGTAAACGCGAAGCCCAGGAGCAGGAGCAAAAATGAGTCAGGTGATCCTCGATTTACAACTGGCCTGTGAAGATAACAGCGGCCTGCCGGAAGAAGCGCAGTTCCAGAAATGGCTGGACGCGGTGATCCCGCAGTTTCAGGAAGAAGCGGAGGTCACTATCCGGGTGGTCGATAATGCCGAAAGCCACGAGCTGAACCTGACCTACCGCGGAAAAGACAAACCCACCAACGTCCTCTCATTCCCGTTTGAAGCACCGCCGGGCATTGAATTGCCGCTGCTGGGCGATTTGATTATCTGCCGCCAGGTGGTTGAGCAGGAAGCGCAAGAACAAGGCAAACCACTCGATGCCCACTGGGCGCACATGGTGGTGCACGGGAGTTTACACCTGCTGGGTTACGATCATATTGCAGATGATGAAGCCGAAGAAATGGAAGGGATCGAGACAGAGATAATGCTTGCTCTGGGCTATGAGGATCCGTACATTTCCGAGAAAGCGTAGTCGGTGCGCGGCCTGGCCGCGTACCCAAAAATACCGTCAGGCGCTGAGTTTACGCGTAACGAACGATAATTTAACCAACACGAGAACCCATACGACGCCATGAGCGACGATAACCCACACAGTAGCGACAACACCAACAGCAAGAAGGGATTCTTCTCCCTTTTACTGAGCCAGCTTTTTCACGGCGAACCCAAAAACCGTGATGAACTTCTGGCGCTGATCCGAGACTCCGGACAGAACGAGCTTATCGACGAAGATACGCGCGATATGCTCGAAGGGGTCATGGACATCGCAGACCAGCGCGTTCGCGACATCATGATCCCCCGTTCCCAAATGATCACCCTGAAACGCAACCAGACGCTGGACGAATGCCTCGATGTCATCATTGAGTCCGCCCACTCACGTTTCCCGGTGATCAGCGAAGACAAAGATCATATCGAAGGGATTTTGATGGCTAAGGATCTGCTGCCGTTTATGCGCAGCGATGCCGAAGCATTCAGCATGGAAAAAGTGTTACGCCCGGCAGTGGTGGTACCGGAAAGCAAGCGAGTGGATCGCATGCTGAAAGAGTTCCGTTCCCAACGCTACCATATGGCTATCGTTATTGATGAATTCGGTGGTGTCTCTGGTCTGGTCACAATTGAAGATATTCTGGAGCTGATCGTCGGCGAAATCGAAGATGAGTACGACGAAGAAGAGGATATCGACTTCCGCCAGCTCAGCCGCCATACATGGACGGTACGCGCGCTGGCGCCAATTGAAGATTTCAACGAAACCTTCGGCACCCACTTCAGCGATGAAGAGGTGGATACCATTGGTGGGCTGGTGATGCAGGCGTTTGGTCACCTACCGGCACGCGGCGAAGCCATTGAAATTGATGGTTACCAATTCAAGGTCGCGATGGCCGACAGTCGACGTATTATTCAGGTTCATGTCAGAATGCCGGACGATTCGCCGCAACCGAAACTGGATGATTAATGTAAATGGTATTTGCCTCACTGTTTGAGCGCCAGCGCGTGCGTTTGCTGCTGGCGTTACTTTTCGGAGCCAGCGGAACGCTGGCTTTTTCTCCTTATGACATCTGGCCCGCAGCAATCATTTCGCTAATGGGATTACAGGGCTTAACCCTCAATCGCCGGCCGGTGCAATCCGCCTGGATTGGCTATTTCTGGGGGCTTGGCCTGTTCGGTAGCGGGATCCACTGGGTCTATGTCAGCATCGCGCAATTCGGCGGTATGCCCGGTCCCGTCAACGTCTTCCTCGTTGTGCTGCTGGCGGCGTATATGTCGCTGTATACCGGGTTATTCGCTGGCATCCTGTCGCGCCTGTGGCCAGCCACACACTGGCTACGTGTGGCGGTTGCCGCACCGGTCATATGGCAAATCACCGAATTTCTGCGCGGCTGGGTACTGACCGGTTTCCCGTGGCTGCAATTCGGCTATAGCCAGATTGACGGGCCGCTGAAAGGCCTGGCGCCCATTATGGGGGTGGAGGCCATTAGCTTCCTGCTTATGATGGTCAGTGGCTTACTGATGCTGGCAGTGATAACGCGTAACTGGCGCCCACTGGCTGCCGCAGTGGTGCTATTTGTCCTTCCCTTCCCACTGCGCTATATCCAGTGGTATCAACTGCTGCCAGAACGGGCCACGCAAGTCTCATTGGTACAGGGTAATATTCCGCAGGCGCTGAAGTGGGATGAGAACCAACTGGTCAACACGCTGAAAATCTATCTCGATGCTACACAGCAGGTGATGGGGAAATCGCAACTGATCATCTGGCCGGAGTCTGCCATTCCGGATCTGGAAATCAATCAGCAACACTTCCTCGGCATGATGGATGACCTGCTGCGTTCGAAGAACAGCACGCTGATCACCGGGATCGTTGATGCGCGGCTGAACCAAAAGAACCGCTACGACACCTACAACACCGTGATTACGCTGGGTAAAGACAGCCCCTACAGTTACCAATCCAGCAATCGCTATAACAAAAACCATCTGGTGCCGTTCGGCGAATTTGTACCGCTGGAGTCGATTCTGCGCCCGCTGGCGCCTTTCTTCGATCTGCCAATGTCATCATTCAGCCGCGGCCCTTATGTGCAACCGCAGTTGCAGGCGCACGGTTTTAAACTGACCGCAGCTATCTGCTATGAAATTATCCTTGGTCAGCAAGTACGGGATAATTTCCGGCCAGATACGGATTTCCTGCTGACTATCTCTAATGATGCCTGGTTTGGTAAATCCATCGGGCCGCGGCAACATTTCCAGATGGCGCGGATGCGTTCACTGGAACTGGCGCGCCCACTGCTGCGTAGCACCAATAACGGCATCACCGCTGTGATTGGGCCGCAGGGTAATATCCAGGCAATGCTGCCACAGTTCACTCGTGACGTCCTCACCACTGAGGTCATGCCAACGCGTGGTTTAACGCCGTACGCTCGTATGGGTAACTGGCCGGTATGGATCATCTCTGCACTGCTGGGCTTTGGCGCACTGGTGATGAGCCTGCGTCAACGCCGTCGTTAATCCCCTCTCCTGCCCGGCGGTATTGACTGCCGGGCCGACAAACATCCCCCCTCCTTCTGTCTGACAGATCAGCGCAATGCCAACCTGTCAGGTACGCCCTGTCGGTTTGGCATGCCGTTTGCTTATAGATATCAGGCAACTATGAAAACTGCTTATGCGCCAGAGGGTCGCACTGGCAGCGAACATTGGATGCACCGGACTGGTGCAATGAAAGATTTTTGCCTCTTATCGGTGCGGCGCACCTCGCAAAAATAAACAATATCACAGCAAAATCTTTACATTAAGCCAGACTGAATGTAACAAACACACACGACACTGCACGACTATGTCGCAGAAGATAAAAACAACACAACGTACACACAACGGGTATCCCTGTGCTTTTGCACTGACGATAAAGGAGTCTGGAAATGCAATTACGTAAACTGGCCACCGCGATGCTGGTGATGGGACTGTCAGCCGGTCTGGTCCACGCTGAAGATGCTAAACCGGCGGAGGCAGCAGCCCCGGCGGAACAACAGCAAGCGACGCTGGACAAAATTGCCAAAAACGGCGTTATCGTCGTCGGTCACCGTGAATCTTCCGTACCGTTCTCCTATTACGACAACGAACAAAAGGTGGTGGGTTACTCTCAGGACTACTCCAACGCTATCGTTGAAGCGGTGAAGAAGAAACTCAACAAGCCAGACCTGGCAGTGAAACTGATCCCCATTACGTCTCAGAACCGTATTCCGCTGCTGCAAAACGGCACGTTCGATTTTGAATGCGGCTCCACTACCAACAACGTTGAGCGCCAGAAACAAGCCGCGTTCTCCGACACAATCTTCGTCGTCGGCACCCGTCTGCTGACCAAAAAAGGCGGCCCGATCAAAGATTTCGCCGACCTGAAAGGGAAAGCTGTGGTGGTGACATCCGGCACCACCTCCGAAATTCTGCTGAACAAGCTGAATGACGAGAAAAAAATGGATATGCGCATTATCAGCGCCAAAGACCACGGCGACTCGTTCCGTACGCTGGAAAGCGGTCGTGCTGTCGCCTTTATGATGGATGACGCCCTGCTGGCCGGTGAGCGCGCCAAAGCGAAGAAACCGGACAACTGGGAGATCGTTGGCACGCCGCAATCAAAAGAAGCCTACGGCTGTATGCTGCGTAAAAACGATCCTGAGTTCAAAAAGCTGATGGATGACACCATCGCTCAGCTACAGACCTCAGGTGCAGCGGAAAAATCCTTTGATAAATGGTTTAAAAACCCCATTCCGCCGAAAAACATGAACCTCAGCTTCGATCTCTCTGACGATATGAAAGCGCTGTTCAAAGAACCGAATGACAAAGCTCTGAACTAATTAAAACCATTAGGGGCGGGGTTTCCTGCCCTCTCGATTGTCGAAGTAGCACGGACAGACTATACGCTGAAGGGTCGTTCCCCTTTCAGCACGAAAATTCGCTCTTCACACAATCTTCGAGGGTAGCGCTGCTACCCTTTTTTTTCCGGAGTAGATTTATGTCCATAGACTGGAACTGGGGAATATTCCTGCAACAAGCCCCGTTCGGCAACACCACCTATCTTGGCTGGCTATGGAGCGGTTTTCAGGTCACCATCGCGCTTTCCGTGACGGCCTGGATCATCGCTTTTCTGGTTGGCTCTCTGTTTGGCATCCTGCGAACCGTACCGAACCGTTTCCTGTCCGGCATTGGCACCTGCTATGTCGAACTGTTCCGTAACGTACCGCTGATCGTGCAGTTCTTTACCTGGTATCTGGTAGTACCGGAACTGCTGCCGGAAGACATCGGCATGTGGTTTAAGTCGGAACTGGATCCCAACATTCAGTTCTTCGTCTCCTCAATGGTCTGCCTGGGGCTGTTTACCGCCGCCCGCGTTTGCGAGCAGGTACGCGCCGCCATCCAGTCACTGCCACGTGGGCAGAAGAACGCCGGTCTGGCAATGGGACTAACGCTGCCGCAGACTTACCGTTACGTTCTGTTACCCAATGCGTATCGCGTGATCGTGCCGCCAATGACCTCCGAGATGATGAACCTAGTCAAAAACTCCGCTATCGCCTCCACTATCGGTCTGGTGGATATGGCGGCGCAAGCGGGGAAACTGCTGGATTACTCTGCACACGCGTGGGAATCTTTTACCGCAATTACCATAGCGTACGTGTTGATTAACGCCTTCATTATGGTGGTGATGAACCTGGTGGAACGCAAAATTCGCCTGCCGGGCAATATGGGAGGCAAATAATCATGTACGAATTTGACTGGAGTTCTATCGCCCCTTCTTTCCCGTACTTGCTGGCTGGTCTTATCGTCACGCTGAAAATCACCGTTATTGCGATCGTGGTCGGTATCGTCTGGGGAACGCTGCTGGCGGTGATGCGTTTATCGACCTTTGGGCCGTTGCGCTGGTTTGCGAAAGGCTACGTTAACGTCTTCCGCTCCATTCCGCTGGTGATGGTGCTGTTGTGGTTCTACCTGATTGTGCCCGGTTTTCTGCAAAACGTGCTTGGGCTGTCGCCGAAAACCGATATCCGGCTGATCTCCGCGATGGTGGCATTCTCCATGTTCGAGGCGGCTTACTATTCAGAGATTATCCGCGCAGGGATCCAGAGCATTTCCCGCGGGCAATCCAGTGCCGCACTGGCGCTGGGGATGACCCACTGGCAGTCGATGAAATTGATTATCCTGCCGCAGGCGTTTCGCGCCATGGTCCCGTTGCTGCTCACGCAGGGGATCGTCTTATTCCAGGACACCTCTCTGGTCTATGTCCTGAGCCTCGCGGACTTTTTCCGTACGGCATCTACCATTGGCGAGCGTGACGGCACGCAGGTTGAAATGATCCTGTTTGCCGGCGCTGTCTATTTTATTATCAGTCTCAGTGCTTCGCTGTTGGTCAGCTGGCTGAAGAAAAGGACCGTTTAATGATTTCCCTGAAAAATGTTTCGAAATGGTATGGCCACTTTCAGGTGCTGACTGAGTGCTCCACGGAAGTGAAAAAAGGTGAAGTGGTGGTCGTGTGCGGCCCGTCTGGTTCCGGAAAATCCACGCTGATTAAAACCGTGAACGGTCTGGAGCCAGTACAGAAAGGCGACATTATCGTTAACGGTACCAAAGTTAATGATAAGAAAACCGATCTGGCGAAGTTGCGCTCGCACGTGGGCATGGTGTTCCAGCATTTTGAGCTGTTCCCCCATCTGTCGATTATCGAAAACCTGACGCTGGCGCAAGTGAAAGTGCTGAAGCGTGATAAGGCCGCGGCGCGGGAAAAAGGGCTAAAGCTGCTGGATCGCGTTGGCTTGTCCGCTCATGCCAATAAATTTCCGGCGCAGCTTTCCGGCGGGCAGCAACAGCGCGTTGCGATTGCCCGCGCCCTGTGCATGGATCCGGTAGCGATGCTGTTTGATGAACCGACGTCAGCGCTCGATCCGGAAATGATCAACGAGGTGCTGGACGTCATGGTGGAACTGGCGAACGAAGGCATGACGATGATGGTGGTCACCCACGAAATGGGCTTTGCCCGCAAAGTGGCGAATCGCGTGATCTTTATGGATGAGGGCAAAATTGTCGAGGACTCTGAAAAAGAGGCTTTCTTCGCCAACCCGAAATCCGAACGTGCGAAAGATTTTCTCGCGAAAATCCTGCATTAAGCCGGTTTATGCCAGCCCCGATACCGGGGCTGGCGTTTTGTGGCTACGGCTCAAAAGGACGGCGCTGAAACTGGTCATGACCACATTTCGGGCAAAGCGGTAACACGTCCGGCGTATAAACAGCCAAATGGAAATGGCATTTCTCACACACCAGATTTCCCAGCCCGACGACTTCACCGCTGTGATAGACGCCGTGATGATTGAGATCATGGAACACTTCGCGCCACTCCAGTTGCGTTTTATCGGTGATGTCTGCCAGCTCCTGCCAAAGACTCTCTTTGATCACCCGCATAAATACGCTGTCGGTCACTTCATTCTGGCTTTCGTTGTAGCTGCGGGCAAACTCTTCCAAATCGCGGCGAATGGCACGCATCAACTCGTCAACTTCCGTACGGGTTAATTCACCGGTCTGCGAGACGCGCTGACGCGCCTGTCCGACTAATGCATCAATATCGCGCTCCCCGTTGCGTAAGCGTTCGGTTAACGCTGCAACCAGTTCACGGTAAAAATGAGCAACCTTGTTCATCGCTTCGCCTCCCGGTTAAGTAACTCTCTCTAATGGTAGACGTTATTTCTCCGCCGCAGTGCCGACTCGCCCACAGCACGGACAAAAAGCCCCCCGAAAAAAGGCGTGGCTATTTCGCTACCGGGTCGCGGAAAGGCTGTTTTGAGGCGGGCGTTTGGGCTATGCTATGCCGATCTGAAAAACCACGTAACAACGCTACATTCGTAGCGGTATCAAAAACAGGACTACTGGTGCCATGCAAGAGCAATACCGCCCGGAAGAGATAGAATCCAACGTACAGCGCCACTGGGAAGAAAAGCGCACATTCGAAGTTACTGAAGACGAGAGCAAAGAAAAATACTATTGCCTGTCAATGCTCCCCTATCCTTCTGGCCGACTACACATGGGCCACGTTCGTAACTACACCATTGGCGATGTGATTTCCCGTTACCAGCGCATGCTGGGTAAAAACGTTCTGCAGCCCATTGGCTGGGACGCATTTGGCCTGCCTGCAGAAGGTGCGGCGGTGAAAAATAACACCGCACCAGCGCCGTGGACCTACGACAACATCGCCTACATGAAAAACCAGCTCAAAATGCTGGGCTTTGGCTATGACTGGAGCCGCGAGCTGGCAACCTGTACCCCGGAATACTACCGCTGGGAACAGAAGTTCTTTACCGAGCTGTATAAAAAAGGCCTCGTGTATAAGAAAACCTCTGCGGTGAACTGGTGCCCGAACGACCAGACCGTGCTGGCAAACGAACAGGTTATCGACGGCTGCTGCTGGCGCTGCGACACCAAAGTTGAGCGTAAAGAGATCCCGCAGTGGTTTATCAAAATCACCGCCTATGCCGACGAGCTGCTGAACGATCTGGACAATCTGGATCACTGGCCGGATACCGTGAAAACCATGCAGCGCAACTGGATTGGCCGTTCCGAAGGCGTGGAAATCACCTTTGACGTCCAGGACAGCGATCAGAAACTGACGGTCTACACGACCCGTCCGGACACCTTTATGGGTGCCACTTACCTGGCGGTCGCCGCGGGGCATCCGCTGGCGCAACAGGCTGCGGCGAACAAACCGGAACTGGCTGCGTTTATCGATGAATGCCGCAATACCAAAGTGGCAGAAGCCGATATGGCGACGATGGAGAAAAAAGGCGTCGACACCGGTCTGAAAGCAATTCATCCGCTGACTGGCGAAGCCATTCCCGTCTGGGCAGCAAACTTTGTGCTGATGGAGTACGGTACTGGCGCGGTGATGGCCGTTCCGGGCCACGATCAGCGCGATTACGAGTTCGCCACCAAATACAACCTGACCATTAAGCCCGTTATTCTGAACGCCGATGGCAGTGAACCGGATCTTTCCGCACAGGCGCTGACCGAAAAAGGCGTGCTGTTTAACTCCGGTGAATTTAACGGTCTTGATTTCACGGCTGCTTTCAACGCCATCGCCGATAAACTGGCGGCCAAAGGCGTTGGCGAGCGCAAAGTTAACTTCCGCCTGCGCGACTGGGGTGTTTCACGTCAGCGTTACTGGGGCGCGCCGATTCCAATGGTCACCCTGGAAGATGGCACCGTGATGCCAACGCCGGAAGACCAGTTGCCGGTGATCCTGCCGGAAGATGTGGTGATGGACGGTATTACCAGCCCGATCAAAGCAGACCCGGAGTGGGCGAAAACCACCGTTAACGGTCAGCCAGCGCTGCGCGAAACCGACACCTTCGACACCTTTATGGAGTCCTCCTGGTACTACGCGCGTTATACCTGCCCACAGCACAGCGAAGGCATGCTGGACCCGAAAGCAGCCAACTACTGGTTGCCGGTAGACATTTACATTGGCGGTATTGAACACGCGATCATGCACCTGCTCTACTTCCGCTTCTTCCACAAACTGATGCGCGATGCAGGCATGGTCAACTCCGACGAGCCGGCTAAGCAGCTGCTGTGTCAGGGGATGGTACTGGCGGACGCCTTCTATTACGTGGGCGAAAACGGCGAACGTAACTGGGTGTCGCCGAAGGACGCGATCGTTGAACGCGACGAGAAAGGCCGCATCGTTAGTGCCAAAGATCCGGCAGGTCATGAACTGGTGTATACCGGCATGAGCAAAATGTCCAAGTCGAAAAACAACGGTATCGACCCGCAGGAAATGGTAGAGCGTTACGGCGCAGACACCGTACGTCTGTTTATGATGTTTGCCTCCCCGGCGGACATGACGCTGGAATGGCAGGAATCCGGCGTAGAAGGCGCAAACCGCTTCCTGAAACGCGTCTGGAAACTGGTTTACGAGCACACCGCACAGGGTGCCGTCTCCGCGCTGGATGTGGCTGCACTGAATGACGAACAGCAAGCGCTGCGTCGCGACGTGCATAAAACCATCGCCAAAGTGTCCGATGATATCGGTCGCCGTCAGACTTTCAACACCGCGATTGCAGCGATTATGGAGCTGATGAATAAACTGGCGAAAGCACCGCAAGAGAGCGCACAAGACCGTGCACTGATGCAGGAAGCGTTGCTGGCAGTGGTGCGCATGCTGAACCCGTTCACACCGCATGTAAGCTTCACCCTGTGGCAAGAACTGGGCGGCGAAGGCGATATCGACAACGCGCCATGGCCGGTTGCGGATGAGCAGGCTATGGTGGAGAACACCACGCTGGTCGTCGTTCAGGTGAACGGTAAAGTGCGCGGTAAAATTACCGTTGCCGTCGATGCAACAGAAGAACAGGTGCGTGAACGCGCAGGCCAGGAGCATCTGGTAGCGAAATATCTTGATGGCGTTACGATACGTAAAGTGATTTACGTACCGGGTAAACTGCTCAATCTGGTCGTTGGCTAAGCGCGGGAGGAAGCGTGCGATATCTGGCTACATTGTTGTTATCACTGGCGGTGTTGATCACCGCGGGTTGCGGCTGGCATCTGCGTAGCTCTACGCAAGTGCCTGCTGAGATGAAAACGATGATCTTCGATTCCGGAGATCCGAACGGCCCTCTGAGCCGCGCCATTCGCAGCCAGCTGCGTTTGAATGGCATTGAACTGCTGGAAAAAGAGTCGCTGCGTCAGGATGTGCCTTCGTTGCGCCTTGGTGGCGTGACGTTTACCCGTGACACGGCATCCATTTTCCAGGATGGTCGCACAGCGGAATACCAAATGGTGCTGACAGTCAACGCCAGCGTGCTGATCCCGGGTCATGACATTTACCCTATCAGCACGAAGGTGTACCGTTCGTTCTTTGATAACCCGCAAACCGCACTGGCGAAAGATGCTGAGCAGGACATAATCATTCGCGAAATGTACGACAAAGCGGCGGAACAGTTGATTCGTAAGCTGCCAAGCGTTCATACCGCAGATGCGTCACAATCGCATGCTGACAATGCATCTTCCTCCTCCTCCGTTTCGGCTAAACCGGGTAGCTGATGCTCAGGTTGTATCCGGAACAACTCCGCGCGCAGCTCAATGAAGGGCTGCGCGCGGCGTATCTGCTCCTCGGTAACGATCCGTTATTGCTGCAAGAGAGTCAGGACGCCGTGCGCCAGATTGCAGTGGCGCAGGGCTTCACCGAACATCACACGTTCACCCTGGATGCCAGCACTGACTGGGATGCGATCTTTTCCATCTGTCAGGCGCTCAGCCTGTTTGCCAGCCGTCAGACCCTGCTGTTGCAGTTGCCGGAGAACGGCCCCAATGCAGCCATGAATGAACAACTGGCTAAACTGGTGGCGTTACTGCACGACGATCTGCTGCTGATTGTTCGCGGCAACAAGCTGACAAAAGCGCAGGAAAACGCCGCGTGGTTAACCCAACTGAATAACCATGCCGTGCAGATCAGTTGCCAGACACCAGAACAAGCGAATCTTCCCCGCTGGGTTGCCGCCCGGGCAAAGCAGAACAAACTGGAACTGGACGACGCCGCCAATCAGCTACTCTGCTATTGCTATGAAGGCAATTTGCTGGCGCTGGCGCAGGCGTTGGAGCGGCTGGCTCTGCTGTGGCCGGATGGCAAACTCACCCTACCGCGCGTAGAACAGGCGGTAAATGATGCGGCGCACTTTACGCCATTTCATTGGGTGGATGCGCTGCTGGCAGGTAAAAGCAAACGCGCTTTGCATATTCTTAGCCAGTTGCGGCTTGAAGCCTGCGAACCGGTGATCCTGCTGCGCACCGTGCAACGAGAACTGCTGTTGCTGGTGACGTTAAAGCGGCAATCCGCGCATACGCCACTACGTGCGCTGTTTGATAAACATCGTGTATGGCAAAACCGTCGCGGTGTGACCGGCGAGGCACTGAATCGCCTGAGCGCCGATCAGTTGCGTCAGGCCGTTCATCTGCTGAGCCGCATTGAGCTGGTGGTGAAACAGGACTTTGGTCAATCGGTGTGGGCCGAGCTGGAAAGCCTTTCTCTGCTACTCTGTCATAAGGCACTGGCAGACGTTTTTATTGATGGTTGATATGAATCAGTTGCAGGCCATGTTTGGCGGTACGTTTGATCCTGTTCATTACGGGCACCTGAAACCCGTTGAAGCGCTGGCAAATCAGATCGGCCTTTCACGGGTCATTATCATGCCTAACAATGTGCCCCCACACCGCCCACAACCGGAAGCCACCAGTCAGCAGCGTAAAACCATGGTTGAACTGGCGATTGCCGACAAGCCCCTGTTTACCCTTGATGAGCGGGAACTTCGCCGCGACACGCCGTCTTATACCGCTCAAACATTGCTGGAGTGGCGCGAAGAGCAAGGTCCGCAGCGCTCACTGGCGTTTATCATCGGTCAGGACTCCCTGCTCACTTTCCCTGGCTGGCACCATGCCGACACCATTCTCAATCATTGCCATCTGATTGTCTGCCGTCGTCCTGGCTACCCGCTAACCATGGAGCAGAAAGCGCATCAGCAATGGCTCGAGTCCCACCTCACCACCGATGCGGAAATGCTTCATACCTTACCCGCCGGGAAAATTTACCTCGCGGAAACGCCGTGGTTCAATATTTCCGCAACGCTTATCCGCGAGCGGCTGGAAAAAGGTGAGCAGTGTGACGATCTGCTGCCCGCGCCTGTACTGGCCTATATCAAAGAACAGGGCCTGTACCGCTAAGCACCGCGTCCATCGCCGCGATAAGACGGTCATTTTCCTCTATACTGCGCACCGCCACACGATAATAACGGTCGTCCAGACCAGGATAATTGGCACAACTGCGGATCAGGATGTGCCTCTCCAGCAGCGCGCGCTGCAACGCACTACCCGGCGCATCACAGCGCAGAAAAAGATAGTTTGCCACACCGGGCCAGACGGTCAGCGCGGGTAACGCAGCCAGTGCAGCCCTTAAACGCGGTCGCGCCTGTTCCAGCCACCGCCAGCTGGCCTGCTGATAGGCCGTATCCTGTAAAATCACCTCTCCCGCGAGCGCTGCGAAGGCATTGATTGACCACGGCATCTGCATCGCGCGCATCTGGTTAACCTTTTGCACATCGCTGCCCACGACATAGCCAAGACGCAGGCCAGGAATGGCATAAAACTTGGTTAGCGAACGCAACACCCATAGATGTGGGTTATCCGCAAGGTGCGGAATAAACCCCGAACGATCGCGAATAAAATCCATAAAGGCTTCATCGAGAATCAGTGCGATACCGAGCGTTTTACAGCGTGCAGCAATGGCATGCAGCAGGCTATCGTCCGGCAGTAACCCGGTAGGATTATTGGGCGTGCAAAGAAACAGACAGTCGAGATCAGGCGTCAATGCGTCCAACACCCGCCCGGTCAGTTGCCAGCCCTCTTCTTCCTGCAGGTGAAATTCAGCAACATAGCACCCTACCTGCGTTAGCGCACGGCGGTATTCGGCAAAACCGGGCACCACGACCAGCGCTTTGCGCGGAGCCAGTGCCTTGACCAGCATAAAAATAGCGTCGGTTTCGCCATTGCCTGCCAGGATCCACGACGTCGGTATCTGGTGGTGCGCAGCCAGTGCCTGGTGTAGGCGTTGATACTCAACGTCCGGGTAACGCTCAGCCAACGCCAGATTGTTTTGCAAGGCGTGTTTGAGCGATGCCGGCATACCGGCCGGGTTAATATTGGCGCTGAAATCGAGAAGTTGCTCCGGGGCAATGCCCAGGAGTGCAGCAGCCTCACGGGTATTGCCGCCATGCGCGCTATGAAACAAAGCCATCTTCCGCTCCGGTCAAAAACGACAATCTTAAACGAAAAAGACGAGTGGATTGAGGATGCAGTGTTAAACTTTGCGCAGAAATCGAGACGGGAGACCATTATGCGACTCTGGCTGATACGTCATGGTGAAACCGAAGCGAATGTTGCAGGGCTCTACAGCGGCCATTCACCAACGCCATTGACGGCAAAAGGGATTGCCCAGGCACGGACACTTCATGGCTTGCTGCGGGCTGTTCCCTTCGATCATGTATTATGCAGCGAGCTTGAACGGGCACGGCACACTGCGCAACAGGTGCTGGAAAATCGTGATGTCACGGTGCACACCACGGCGCTGCTCAATGAGATGTTTTTTGGTGATTGGGAGATGCGCCATCACCGCGATTTAACGCGCGAAGATCCGGAGAGTTATGCTGCGTGGTGTACGGACTGGCAGAATGCGATTCCGACGAACGGCGAAGGTTTTCAGGCTTTCTCCCTGCGCGTGGAACAGTTTATCGCCACGCTTACCGATCTCCGTCAACACCAGAATGTACTGGTGGTCAGCCATCAGGGTGTGCTGAGTTTATTGATTGCCCGGCTGTTAAACATGTCGGCTTCCTCGCTGTGGCATTTTCGCGTTGATCAAGGGTGCTGGAGTGCAATTGATATTCATGATGATTTCGCCACGCTTCGCGTATTAAATAGCCGCGCCACCTGGCAGATGGACGAGACATAGCATTTTTTTTCATCATCCCATTCACGGCGGTAATTAGGTCATTGACACGCCACGACAGGCTGATATTCTCCGCGCGCAGAAATTGTTTTACAAAAATGACAATGCAATCCCACGGCCGTGATGGGATGATAGCCCGCTTCGAAATGGCCAGGGCCCGACATTTATCCCGACAATCGACGCAGTTCAGGTATAATGTCAGGCCGCTAATTAATAGCTCACTTTTTGTTCACTCAGGGGGAACACTTGCAGGGTAAAGCACTCCAGGATTTTATTATTGACAAAATTGATGACCTGAAAGGTCAGGACATCATCGCCATCGACGTCCAGGGTAAATCCAGCATCACAGATTGCATGATTATCTGCACCGGCACCTCCACACGCCATGTTGTCTCCATCGCGGATCACGTGGTGCAGGAATCTCGCGCAGCAGGCATGATGCCGTTGGGTGTGGAAGGCGAAAGCGCTGCTGACTGGGTTGTGGTCGATCTGGGCGATGTCATTGTCCATGTTATGCAGGAAGAGAGCCGTCGCCTGTATGAACTGGAAAAACTCTGGAGCTAATGCGTGAAGCTGCAACTGGTCGCCGTCGGCACGAAAATGCCGGACTGGGTACAGACAGGTTTTAGTGAATATCTGCGTCGTTTTCCCAAGGATATGCCTTTCGAACTGGTGGAAATTCCTGCGGGAAAGCGCGGAAAAAACGCAGATATCAAGCGTATTCTCGACAAAGAGGGTGAACTGATGCTGGCAGCAGCGGGCAAAAACCGTATCGTCACCCTCGATATCCCCGGCAAACCCTGGGATACGCCGCAACTGGCTATTGAACTGGAACGCTGGAAGCAGGACGGGCGTGACGTCAGCCTGCTGATTGGCGGGCCGGAAGGGTTATCCCCCGCCTGTAAAGCTGCGGCAGAACAAAGTTGGTCGCTCTCTGCGCTGACGCTCCCTCACCCGCTGGTGCGCGTGCTGGTTGCGGAAAGCCTTTACCGCGCATGGAGTATTACCACCAACCATCCTTACCATCGTGAGTAATGACAAGTCTTAGGCAGATTAAGCAGCGGATGAAATTACAGAATTCTTTTCGCGACTATACGGCTGAGTCCGCGCTGTTTGTGCGCAGGGCGGTGGTCGCCTTTACGGGGATTTTGCTGCTTTCCGGTGTGCTGGTCGCCAACCTTTATAATCTGCAAATCGTCCGTTTTGCGGACTACCAGACCCGCTCCAACGAAAACCGCATCAAACTGGTTCCCATTCCGCCAAGTCGCGGCATTATTTACGACCGCAATGGCACGCCGCTCGCACTTAACCGCACCATCTACCAGGTCGAAATGATGCCGGAGAAGGTGGATGATGTGCAGCAAACGCTGGATGCGCTTCGCGACGTGGTCGATCTGAATGACGACGATATCGCCAACTTTAAAAAAGAACGCTCACGTTCACACCGTTTCACCTCTATTCCGGTAAAAACCAACCTGACCGAAGTCCAGGTCGCGCGCTTTGCGGTTAACCAGTACCGCTTTCCCGGCGTTGAAGTAAAAGGCTACAAACGCCGTTACTATCCGTATGGTTCCGCGCTGACCCATGTCATTGGCTATGTCTCGAAGATTAACGATAAAGACGTTGACCGACTGGATAAAGAGGGCAAGCTGGCAAACTACGCTGCGACACACGATATCGGCAAACTCGGTATTGAACGCTATTACGAAGACGTCCTCCATGGCCAGACCGGTTATGAAGAAGTGGAAGTTAACAACCGCGGTCGCGTCATCCGTCAGTTGAAAGAAGTGCCGCCGCAGGCCGGCCATGACATTTACCTGACGCTGGATTTAAAACTGCAGCAGTACATTGAAACACTGCTGGCTGGCAGTCGCGCCGCCGTTGTGGTCACCGATCCGCGCAGCGGCAGTATTCTCGCCCTCGTCTCAACACCAAGCTACGATCCGAACCTGTTCGTTGATGGGATCTCCAGCAAAGACTACTCCTCGTTGCTTAACGATCCGAATACGCCGCTGATCAACCGTGCAACGCAGGGGGTCTATCCGCCAGCCTCGACCGTGAAACCGTACGTGGCGGTCTCCGCGCTCAGTGCAGGCGTTATTAACCGCAACACCAGTCTGTTTGACCCCGGCTGGTGGCAGTTGCCCGGCTCAGATAAGCGTTACCGTGACTGGAAAAAATGGGGCCACGGCCACCTGAATATCACCAAATCGCTGGAAGAGTCCGCCGACACCTTCTTCTACCAGGTTGCCTATGATATGGGTATCGACCGTCTTGCTGAATGGATGGGCAAATTTGGTTACGGGCAATATACCGGCGTTGACCTCTCTGAAGAGCGCTCCGGCAACATGCCAACGCGCGAGTGGAAACTGAAACGCTTTAAAAAACCCTGGTACCAGGGTGATACCATTCCGGTCGGGATTGGCCAGGGTTACTGGACCGCCACCCCGTTACAGATGAACAAGGCCATGATGACCCTGATTAATGACGGTATCGTCAAAGTGCCGCATCTGCTGATGAGCACCGTGGAAGATGGCAAGCAGGTTCCGTGGAAACAACCTACTCAACCACCGGTAGGCGACATCCATTCGGGTTACTGGGAAATTGCCAAAGATGGGATGTACGGCGTGGCTAACCGCGCCAACGGTACCGGCCACAAATATTTCGCCAACGCACCGTACAAAGTCGCCGCAAAATCCGGTACTGCGCAGGTATTCGGCCTGAAAGCCAACGAAACGTATAATGCGCACCGCATTGCAGAACGCCTGCGCGACCATAAACTGATGACCGCATTTGCGCCTTATGACAATCCCCAGGTCGCCGTCGCAATGATCCTGGAGAACGGCGGCGCTGGCCCGGCCGTCGGGACAATTATGCGCCAAATCCTCGACCATATTATGCTGGGCGATAACAACACCGACTTGCCAACGGAAAACCCGTCAGCGGCGGCGGCGGAGGACCAATAATTATGACGGACAATCCGAACAAAAAATCGTTCTGGGATAAAATCCATATCGATCCGACACTGATGCTCATCATTCTCGCGCTGCTGTTTTACAGCGCGATCGTTATCTGGAGCGCCAGCGGCCAGGACATTGGCATGACCGAACGCAAAATCGGGCAAATCACGATGGGCCTGATCATCATGGTGGTTATGGCGCAGGTTCCGCCGCGTGTGTATGAAGGCTGGGCACCCTATCTCTATATCTTCTGCGTTATTCTGCTGGTGGCGGTAGATGCTTTCGGCGCGATTTCGAAAGGCGCGCAACGCTGGCTGGATCTGGGTGTCGTGCGTTTTCAGCCGTCGGAAATCGCGAAAATTGCCGTGCCGTTAATGGTCGCGCGCTTTATTAACCGCGATGTTTGCCCACCGTCGTTGAAAAACACCGGCATCGCACTGGTGCTAATCTTTCTACCAACGCTGTTGGTCGCCGCACAGCCAGACCTGGGCACCTCGATTCTGGTGGTGCTTTCCGGGCTGTTTGTGCTGTTTCTTTCCGGCCTGAGCTGGCGATTAATCGGTATTGCCGTGGTGCTGATCGCGGCCTTTATTCCGGTGCTGTGGTTCTTCCTGATGCATGATTATCAACGCCAGCGCGTGATGATGCTGCTCGATCCGGAAACCGATCCACTGGGCGCGGGCTACCATATTATTCAGTCGAAAATCGCCATTGGCTCGGGTGGGCTAAGCGGCAAAGGCTGGTTGCATGGCACCCAGTCGCAGCTAGAATTCTTGCCAGAGCGCCATACTGACTTTATTTTTGCCGTGCTGGCCGAAGAGCTGGGCCTGGTGGGGATTTTGATTTTGCTGGCGCTCTATCTGCTGTTAATTATGCGTGGGCTATGGATTGCCGCCCGGGCGCAAACCACCTTTGGTCGGGTCATGGCCGGGGGTTTGATGTTGATTTTGTTTGTTTATGTGTTCGTAAATATTGGTATGGTGAGTGGTATCCTGCCGGTAGTGGGCGTACCGTTGCCATTGATAAGTTACGGGGGCTCCGCCCTGATCGTACTCATGGCCGGGTTTGGTATCGTGATGTCGATCCATACCCACAGGAAAATGTTGTCCAAAAGCGTCTAACGATAAGAGGTGCGCAATGCGTAAGCAATGGCTTGGGGTCTGCATAGCAGCAGGATTACTGGCGGCATGTTCAAATGATAATGGTCAACAGCAAACGACCGTTGCGCCGCAACCTGTCGTGTGCAACGGCCCTGTCGTTGAAATCAGCGGTGCTGAGCCTCATTACGAGCCGCTCAATGCCACGGCGAATCAGGATTATCAGCGTGATGGCAAAAGCTACAAAGTGGTTCAGGATCCCTCCCGCTTCAGTCAGGCGGGCCTGGCTGCCATTTATGATGCCGAACCGGGCAGCAACTTAACGGCTTCCGGCGAAACGTTCGACCCGGCGCAACTGACCGCAGCGCATCCCACACTGCCGATCCCGAGCTACGCCCGTATTACCAACCTGGCCAACGGGCGAATGATTGTGGTGCGTATTAACGATCGCGGCCCGTATGGCAATGACCGGGTTATTTCTCTGTCTCGCGCAGCAGCGGATCGCCTGAATACGTCCAATAACACCAAAGTGCGTATCGATCCGATTATTGTCGCGCAGGATGGTTCACTTTCCGGCCCTGGCATGGCCTGTACTAAGGTTGCTCAGCAGACCTACGTTCTGCCGGATCGCCCCGATCTCGGCGGCGGGCTGGGCAGCGCCTCATCGGCGCCTCAAGCCGCGCAGCCGCAGGGGAATGTGCAGGCCATCAGCAATGATACGTTGAAAAGCGACGATGCCGCCGCCGCACCGGTAAAAAGCGGTGGTTTCCTGGGCGCGCAAACGCCGCTGGCCGCTGGCGTGCTTGAGGGGAGCGACGCAACAACACAAAACACTGCAACACCCGCGACCACGACGTCAATGATGTCGGCCAGCCAGAACACATCGGTAGTGCAAACCACTGCACCCGCCGCAACCCGTACCGCGCCGGTTACTGCACCGGGTTCCGTACAGGGGCATGTGGCAACCACCAGTACAAGCGCCGCAACCGCTACGGCCGCAACGGCAACCAGCGGGTATATGGTGCAGGTTGGTGCGGTAAGCGATCAGGCACGCGCGCAGCAGTATCAGCAGCGCCTGGCGCAGCAATTCTCCGTTCCGGGCCGTGTTGTGCAAAACGGCGCGGTCTGGCGAGTACAGTTAGGGCCGTTCAGTAATAAAGCCGATGCCAGCGCCCTGCAGGGGCGTTTGCAAAATGAAGCGCAGTTACAATCGTTTATTACTGGCGCGCAGTAACCGGGTAAGGCATCTGATTCTGTCAACTTCTGTAAGCATCATTCACAAAGTCATGCGGAAAGTCAGATGCCTGCCGATATAGCTTTTGCTATAGTAAGGCACTTTTTTTAACTCCATCACGGATGTCGTAGTTCGACCATGAAGACCACTCTCTCCGTTCGTTTTGTGCAGCGCCTTGCGCTCACCACGGCGCTGACCGCAGCCACACTTTCTGCTGCTCACGCCGATGACCTGAATATTAAAACCATGATCCCTGGCGTGCCGCAAATCGATGCGGAGTCCTATATCCTGATCGATTACAACTCTGGCAAAGTGCTGGCAGAACAAAACGCAGACGCGCGTCGCGATCCGGCCAGTCTGACCAAAATGATGACCAGCTATGTTATCGGTCAGGCGATGAAAGCGGGCAAGTTTAAAGACAGCGACCTGGTGACGATTGGTAACGACGCCTGGGCGACAGGCAACCCGGTATTCCGTGGTTCTTCACTGATGTTCCTGAAACCAGGCATGCAGGTGCCGGTTTCCCAGCTTATCCGTGGTATTAACCTGCAATCCGGTAACGATGCGTGCGTGGCGATGGCGGATTATGTCGCCGGTAGCCAGGACGCGTTTGTGGGCTTGATGAATAACTATGTGCGCGCCCTTGGCCTGCAAAACAGCCATTTCCAGACCGTACATGGACTCGACGCTGATGGTCAGTACAGCTCCGCGCGCGATATGGCGCTGATTGGCCAGGCGCTGATCCGCGATGTGCCGAACGAGTACGCCATCTATAAAGAAAAAGAGTTCACTTTCAATGGTATCCGCCAGACCAACCGTAACGGTCTGCTGTGGGACAATAGCCTGAACGTTGACGGTATTAAAACCGGTCATACCGACAAAGCAGGTTACAACCTGGTGGCCTCGGCGACCGAAGGTCAGATGCGGTTGATCTCAGCGGTGATGGGCGGTCGTACCTTTAAAGGCCGTGAAACCGAAAGCAAAAAATTGCTGACCTGGGGTTTCCGCTTCTTCGAAACTGTTAGCCCTCTGAAAGCAGGCAAAGAGTTTGCTTCCGAGCCGGCCTGGTTCGGCGACAGCGATCGCGCATCACTGGGCGTGGATAAAGACGTGTATCTGACGATCCCGCGTGGCCGCATGAAAGATCTGAAAGCCAGCTATGTGCTGAACAACAGCGAGCTGCATGCGCCACTGCAGAAAAATCAGGTTGTCGGTTCCATTAACTTCCAGCTTGATGGCAAAACTATCGAACAGCGCCCGCTGGTCGTGCTGCAGGAAATCCCGGAAGGCAATTTCTTTGGCAAAATCATTGATTACATTAAATTGATGTTCCATCACTGGTTTGGTTAAGAATTGAACACTTGAAAGTGTAATTTTCGTCCCCATATACTACGTATCCAAAAAACTCCTGCCCCTGTGGCAGGAGTTGTTCTTTTTTACGCCGGAGCTGACATGAAAACCAATCTCAAAGAACTGCTTGAATTCCCGACTCCCTTTACTTACAAAGTGATGGGTCTGGCGAAACCAGAGCTGGTTGATCTGGTGGTTGAAGTGGTACAGCGCCATGCGCCAGGTGATTACTCTCCACAGGTAAAACCGAGCAGCAAAGGCAATTACCACTCGGTCTCTATCACCATTAACGCAACGCACATCGAGCAGGTTGAGATTCTTTACGAAGAACTCGGCAACATCGACATTGTTCGTATGGTGCTGTAATGCCAGCAGACGTTACCCGGAAGCATTCGGGTAGCGTCTTCGCTGTGATATACTCTCCCCACTCTTTTCTCCCCCGGAGATGCCGTTTTGTCTCAGGATACAATCCTCATTCGCAATCTGGGCTTACAGCCTTACGATCCCGTGTCCCGGGCGATGCATGAATTCACCGATACCCGTGACGATACCACGCCTGACGAAATCTGGCTGGTCGAGCATATGCCGGTCTTTACCCAGGGTCAGGCTGGCAAAGCTGAACACCTGCTGGCGACCGGCGATATTCCGGTGATCCAGAGCGATCGTGGTGGTCAGGTCACTTACCACGGACCGGGTCAGCAAGTAATGTATGTTTTAATTAATCTTAAGCGTCGCAAGATTGGCGTGCGTGAACTTGTTACATTGCTGGAAAATACGGTCATCAATACGCTGGCAACGCTGGATATCCAGGCGCAGGCTCGCGCGGATGCGCCGGGCGTGTATGTCGATGGCAAAAAGATCTGTTCGCTGGGCCTGCGCATTCGTAAAGGCTGCTCATTTCATGGCCTTGCGCTGAATATCGCCATGGACCTGGCTCCTTTTACGCGCATCAATCCCTGCGGTTATGCCGGGTTGGAAATGACCCAGATCAGTCAACTTTCACAAAAAACGGATATGGATAAAATAAGGACAATTCTTATCCGGGAATTTTTAGCGTTACTAAACAATCCACCGCATCAATATATGAGCGCTTAATATATGATGTATTACGGCCCGCATTTTGTGCGGGTCGTTATTTATTTGACCTGTTAGCGCTTTACAATAGGTGTCATATTCTCTATTTTCAACCTACCTGCCTTGTCGGGTTAATAAGCATTACGATGCTTTCCCGGGCTTCGTATTCGTGCTTATGGCCAATCGTCTTTTGAGTGCTTGTCCGCCATCGCGATGAAAAATCTACGTAATGCTGATATGTGACAGGACGTTAACTCAAATTAATAATCAACAAAAAAAACAAATTCAACTATCATTCATATTGCGAATGATTACGGAGCACTAGCGTGGAGAATAATAACCTGCCGGAAAAGCGAATAACCGGGCGCCCCGAGGACGACAAGCCGCAAATCTTCCGGACACTGCGCAATATTGATCTCAACTTATTGACTATTTTTGAGGCGGTATATGTCCACAAAGGGATTGTTAACGCGGCAAAAGTGCTCAATCTCACCCCTTCCGCTATTAGCCAGTCAATTCAGAAACTGCGCTCAATATTTCCAGATCCGCTTTTCATTCGAAAAGGTCAGGGCGTCACGCCTACGGCTTATGCCTCTCATCTGCATGAATATATCAGTCAGGGGCTGGAATCTATCCTCGGTGCGTTGGATCTCACCGGCAGCTACGATAAACAGCGCACGATTACCGTCGGCACAACGCCGTCTATTGGCGCATTAGCCCTTCCGGTTATCTATCAGGCGATAAAGGCCAACGCTCCGCATCTGATGATGCGTAATATTCCGGTCAAAGATGGGGAAAGCCAGCTTAGTCAGTTTCAGACGGACTTAATTATCGATACTCACCTCCCCTCATCTCGCGCGATCAATAGCCATGTGCTGTATACCGATCGCCTGATGTTGGTGTGCCGTAAAGGGCATCCTTGTCTGAACGGGCCAATCAACGAAGAGGTTTTGCAGCAATACGAGCACACGATGGTGATGCTGGAAGCGCAAAATCTGAGCGGCTTACGTCAGCGTGTGCAGGATCTCTTTCCAGAGCGCCAGATCAGCTTTAGTAGTTACAATATGTTTACTATTGCTGCACTGATCGGCAACACCGACCTGCTGGGGCTGATGACAACGCGTTTATTTAAATTGTTTAGCGATTGCTGGCCGCTGGTGGAAATTGATTACCCGCCCATCAGCAACGAGCGACTGGATATCTCGCTGTATTACAATAAATTGAGCCTGCGAGATCCGGTGCTGGAAAACGTTATCAATGTTATCCGACGGGCTTTTTAAAGCCCGTTTCCCCCTGGCGAATGTGCTAACCTTTACCGGGCATATGGCACAAAACAACAACTATTTTACAAATAGCCCCGTTGTCAGGCTGCTTTCTGCCCCCCATCAATGGTATACTGCGCGCAAGTTAATTCAAAAATAGTTGATAAATACAACATTCCCTTGAATTGAAATACTTACTTCGTTATCCGCAACTGGAACACGCACGCTATGAGTAAACCCATTGTGATGGAACGCGGTGTTAAGTACCGCGATGCCGATAAAATGGCTCTTATCCCGGTTAAAAACGTGGCCACAGAGCGCGAAGCCCTGCTGAGAAAACCGGAATGGATGAAAATCAAACTGCCGGCTGACTCTTCCCGTATCCAGGGTATCAAAGCGGCCATGCGTAAAAACGGCCTGCATTCTGTTTGCGAAGAGGCGTCCTGTCCGAACCTCGCTGAGTGTTTCAACCACGGAACCGCCACCTTTATGATCCTCGGCGCGATCTGCACCCGCCGCTGCCCGTTCTGCGATGTGGCTCACGGTCGTCCGGTGGCGCCGGACGCTAACGAACCGCAAAAACTGGCGCAAACTATCGCAGATATGGCATTGCGTTACGTGGTCATCACTTCGGTTGACCGTGATGACCTCCGCGATGGTGGCGCACAGCATTTTGCTGATTGTATTACCGCTATTCGTGAGAAGAGCCCGACGATTAAAATCGAAACGCTGGTACCTGACTTCCGTGGACGCATGGATCGTGCGCTGGATATCCTCACAGCAACCCCGCCAGACGTGTTTAACCACAACCTGGAGAACGTGCCGCGTATTTATCGCCAGGTTCGCCCGGGTGCAGATTACAACTGGTCGCTGAAGCTGCTGGAGCGTTTTAAAGAGGCGCATCCGGAGATCCCAACGAAATCCGGCCTGATGGTCGGCTTAGGGGAAACGAATGCCGAAATCATTGATGTTATGCGCGATCTGCGCCGCCACGGCGTAACGATGTTAACGCTGGGTCAGTATCTGCAACCTAGCCGTCACCACCTGCCAGTACAGCGTTATGTCAGCCCGGATGAATTTGATGAGATGAAAGAAGAAGCACTGGCGATGGGCTTTACCCACGCTGCATGCGGTCCGTTCGTTCGCTCCTCTTATCATGCGGATTTGCAGGCAAAAGGCATTGAAGTGAAGTAATACTTCCTTACACAACCCACAAAAAAACCGGCTCAGTGGCCGGTTTTTTTTCGCCTGTCGGGGCGCTATTACTCTTTGTGAGAGAGTTTCTCTGCAGTGACTTCGCCTTCGGCTTCTTTCTTCGCTGCATCATCATCGTTCATCGCTTTTTTAAAGCCTTTGATGGCCGCCCCCAGATCGCCGCCCAACGTGCGCAGTTTCTTGGTCCCAAACAGCAGGACAACCAGTGCGGCCACGACCAGCAGTTTGGTAATACTAATCTCACCCATAGATACCTTCTTTCGTAAAACAGGCTGCATAAAACGTCATTATAACCCGATTTCATTAACGGTCATTCGACGCGCGCACACAATAGCAATCTGTAACGAGATGGATCAAGTGTTGTTTAAAAAAACATCACAGCAAGCGTGGCACAGCGAAACGGCGGTTACGTAACACGGGCAACATTTCCCGTGTTTGCGCCACACGCTCCTCGCTGATCTCTGCAACGATCAGCGCAGGCGCTTCTGCTGCCGCCGCCAGCGTTACGCCCTGTGGGTCAACAACCCGGCTTTGCCCGATATTTTTGTTACCGCACTCTCCTGCCGCCACCACATAGCATGTGGTGTCGAGCGCCCGTGCCGACAGCAATGTTGCCCAGTGCTGTTCTTTGAGCGGACCACGCACCCAGGCTGAAGGCAGCACCAGCAGTTGCGCGCCATCCAGCGCCAACTTCATTGCCAGCTCAGGGAAACGCAAATCGTAGCAGGTCATCAGACCAACTTTTATACCGTCAATGTCGATTAACGGCGCAACGTCATCGCCGGCATCCACCCGCGCTGATTCCTGAATATTAAACGCGTCGTACAGATGCAGCTTGGCATACTGCGCGATCACCTTACCGCCGCGCAATACTACCAGCGTATTAAACGCCCGCCCTTCAGTAGAAGGCATATGCACCGTCAGCACCGTCGTCAGGGTATTGCGTCGACTCTCCTCGCAAAGCAGCGTCAGGAAGCCGCCATCGAGCCGTTGAGCGGATTTTACCGACAGGTGAGGGTCATTATCATCCCGTGCCAGTAAAGCCTCTGGCAGCACCAATAACGATGCCTGCTGAGAAGCGGCCTGCGCCATCAGCGCTACGCAGGTTTGCGCATTGGTGCGCCAGTCAGGTGTCACTGCAAATTGTCCCGCCGCAACAATCATCTCTTTATCCTCTCGCTTCACCGCGATAGCCAGAAAATGGCGGCGGCGCTACACTCATCCACTCTAACAAATCAAATAGCAGGATTTCACCGTGTTACAACTACTTTTAGCGGTATTTATCGGCGGGGGTACAGGCAGCGTGGCGCGCTGGATGTTGAGTATGAAGCTTAACCCAACACATCAAATTATCCCTCTCGGTACGCTGACCGCCAACCTGCTTGGCGCATTTATCATTGGTATGGGGCTGGCGTGGTTCAACCGCATGACGCATATCGATCCGCTGTGGAAAGTCTTGCTTACCACCGGGTTTTGCGGTGGGCTGACCACTTTTTCTACATTTTCGGCGGAAGTGGTGTTTCTGTTGCAGGATGGACGTGCAGGATGGGCACTCGTTAACGTGGCAGTGAACCTGCTGGGGTCATTTGCGATGACAGCGCTGGCGTTCTGGCTGTTTTCCGCAGTGAATGCAAACTGAAAAGATAAAAAAACCCGCCGTGAGGCGGGTTTTGGGATTCTTGCTAAACGTAGCTCAATTAGACAGGCATTACGTTTGCAGCAGATGGGCCTTTGGCACCGTTAGTGATTTCAAACTCAACGCGCTGACCTTCAGCCAGAGTTTTGAAACCATTGCTCTGGATTGCAGAGAAGTGTACGAACACGTCTTTGCTGCCATCTTCCGGAGTAATGAAACCGAATCCTTTGGATTCATTAAACCACTTAACGTTACCTTTAATCTTAGACATCAAAATTACCTTTACATGAAAAAACGACACAAATGCTGTGTCGGGTATCAGTACAACAATTGTAGCGACTTTTGTCCAGTCGTTATTCACTAAAAAGTGATAAATGTCGCTAACTTTTTTTCGGTAGCGGGTTTATGCCACATTTTGCACGCTGTATAAAAATTGCGCACCGCGTCAACCCACTTTTACCACCTTTACTGCCCTCAGAACTGAAAACGCATCCAGGCGAAGTAAACGTTACCGTTGTTGTATGTGCCGGGGATATAGGTCATCTGGAACGTCGCCGGGCCGTAACCAATCGACGCCAGCGGCAGCAGCACCGGGATAGGGATGTAATGCCAGTTATCCCGCGCGGTAAGGCCAGCCGTATACCCCAACCCCAACCGGAAATTATCGTCCGCCAGCGGGCGCCAGGTTTTCTCCCAACCGTAACCGCCAATCGGCTCCCATTTATTGAAAGAGTCTTTAAACGCCATTAAATACAGGCCGTGCCAGTTACCGTTTTCATCCCAGCGAGACTGACCAAACCCCGCGCCCCAGGGACGCTCGTTATAGCGGTCAGTTTTTTCCTTGTCATAAGCAAAACGCGCATGCCAGGTGATAGCGGGCACATACAGGTCGTAATGCTCAGGCTGCTGCCAGGTTTGCTTCACATTGCCAGTAAAATCAGAAAACCAGGTGTTTTCTGCTGCGTGTGCGGGAATCACCAAAAGCTGACAAAATAAAGAGAATAAAATCCACAAAATCTTCTTATTTACAAACACCGTATTCATTCCATGTTACGCATCGACGTATATTCTCAGACAGGTTATCTGAATATTCCCTTAACGAAATAAGATTAATTCTGAAAACGCAGCGGCATTGTTTTCATTCATAATATATTTTTCTACTAATACAATTAGATGCGCCCCGAATATGGAGCGCAAAATTGCCTCAGCGTTGACGATGCAGCAGTAAATAAATTGCCGGAATAACAAACATCGACAATAACGGTGCCGTTACCATACCGCCTATCATCGGCGCCGCAATACGGCTCATGACCTCAGAACCGCTTCCCCCACCCCACATGATAGGCAGTAACCCCGCCATAATGGTCGCTACCGTCATCACTTTCGGACGGACGCGCAGCACGGCCCCTTCATGAATGGCGCGCATCAAAACCTTATTTCCTTCATCGGGTTCAGATCGCCGGTATTTCTCCAGCGCATGATTGAGATAGAGCACCATAATAACACCGAACTCGGCCGCCACACCGGCAAGCGCAATAAACCCGACCGCCCCCGCTACGGACAAATTATAACCCAACAACCACAGCAACCAGACGCCACCAATCAACGAGAAGGGTAATGTCCCCATTATTAGCAGGGCATCGGTGACCCGCTTAAAGGTAATAAATAACAGCACAAAGATAATCATTAGCGTTACTGGCAAGACAATTTTCAGTTTTGCCGTGGCGCGCTCAAGGTATTCAAATTGTCCCGACCAGGAGAGCGTAACGCCCTGCGGTAACTGTACCTGCTGCGCCACCCGCTGCTGCATCTCATCAACCGCCGATTTTAAATCCCGTCCACGTAAATCAACGTAGATCCAGTTAGAGAGCCGCGCGTTTTCGCTTTTCAGCATCGGCGGACCTTCTTTCACGACTATATCCGCCAGTTCGCCAAGTGCAATCTGGCTGCCATTTTCGGTGATCACCGGCAAATTTCGCAGATCATCTACGTTATCTCGCAATTCACGCGGGTAACGCACATTAATCGGATAGCGCTCTCTCCCTTGCAGGACTTCACCAATGTTTTCGCCCCCCACCAGCGTGGAGACCAGCGATTGCAGCTCTTTGACCGAGACCCCATAACGCGCCGCCTGCTGGCGGTTGATGGTGATATCAACATAGCGCCCGCCCGCCAGGCGCTCTGCCAGTGCGGAGGTTACACCCGGCACGGTCTTCACCACCTGTTCGATTTGCTGCGCCACACGCTCAATATCGGCAATATTATTACCGTTCACCTTTATGCCTACCGGGCTTTTTATCCCCGTTGCCAGCATGTCCAGTCGGTTACGAATGGGCGGAACCCAAACGTTAGCGATCCCCGGGACATTGACGGTTTTATCCAGTTCCGCCACCAGTTTTTCCGGGGTCATACCGGCACGCCACTGATCGCGAGGTTTAAAGTGAATAGTGGTTTCCAGCATCGTTAGCGGCGCGGGATCGGTCGCGCTTTCGGCGCGTCCGGCTTTGCCAAACACGCTTTCCACTTCCGGAACGCTTTTTATGAGCCGATCGGTTTGCTGTAACAAACGCCCGGCTTCACGAGCCGAAATCCCCGGCAGCGTCGACGGCATATACAAGAGATCGCCTTCGTTGAGCGGTGGCATAAACTCACTGCCCAACCGACTGAGCGGCCACAACGTCGCCAGCAGCAACAGGAGCGCCAGCCCCAGCGTCGCTTTCGGCCAGGCCAGTACGCGATCCAACAGTGGCTCGTAAATGTGGATCAGAAAACGGTTAATCGGGTTGGCTTTCTCATCCGGGATCTTACCGCGAATAAACAGCCCCATCAGCACCGGAACCAGCGTGATCCCAAGCCCCGCCGCCACCGCCATCGCCCAGGTTTTGGTAAAGGCCAGCGGCGAAAACATCCGCCCTTCCTGCGCCTCCAGCGAGAAAACCGGAATAAACGACAAGGTAATGATCAACAGACTGCAAAAGAGCGCTGGCCCCACTTCAACCGCCGCTTTTTCTGAGAAGCGCCAGTAGTCCGCCCCCGTTGGCTGTTGTTCGGGGTTATCGTGCCGCCACTGTTCCATCACTTTATGCATGTTCTCTATCATCACGATAGCGGCATCCACCATCGCACCAATGGCGATGGCAATGCCACCCAGCGACATGATATTGGCGTTAATACCCTGATAGTGCATGACGATAAACGCGCCGAGGATCCCCAGTGGCAAAGAGACAATCGCCACCAGTGCTGAACGAAAGTGAAACAGAAACAGCGTACATACCAGCGCGACAACGATGAACTCTTCAATCAGCTTATGAGTCAGTGTCTCAACTGCATGCTCAATCAGCGTCGAGCGGTCATACACCGGGACGATCTCAACACCCGCAGGTAATGTCTTCTGGATCTCGTTGAGTTTTGCTTTCACGGCATGAATAGTGTCCAGCGCGTTTTTGCCGTAACGCATCACAATGATGCCGCCCGCTACCTCTCCTTCGCCGTTATACTCCGCCACCCCACGGCGCAGCTCTGGCCCAAGACGTACTGTCGCCACATCAGATAACATCACCGGTACACCGTCGCGGCTGGCAATCACTATCTGGCGAAAATCCGCCAACTGGCGGAGATAGCCCGTGGTACGCACCATAAATTCCGCTTCGCCCATCTCCAGCACAGCACCGCCACTTTCCTGATTCGCCGCCTGCACCGCATTCACAATCTGCTCATGAGTGATGTTCAGCGCCCGCATACGCGCCGGATCCGGCACGATCTGATACTGGCGCACCATCCCACCAACGCTGGCGACCTCCGCCACATTCGGCACCGTTTTCAGCTCAAACTTCAGCGTCCAGTCCTGCAATGCCCGCAGATCCGCAAGGTTGTGTTTCCCGCTGCGATCCACCAATGCATATTCATAGACCCAACCGACACCTGTTGCGTCCGGTCCCAGCCCCACGTTAACCCCCGCAGGCAGCGATGACTGGATCTGGCTCAGGTTTTCCAGTACCCGCGAGCGCGCCCAGTAGAGATCGGTATCATCTTCAAATAAAACATAGACATATGCGTCGCCAAACATCGAATAACCGCGCACGGTTTTCGCCCCCGGCACGGATAACATGGCGGTGGTTAATGGATAAGTGACCTGGTCTTCGATAATTTGTGGCGCTTTTCCCGGGTAGCTGGCGCGAATAATGACCTGCACATCTGAGAGATCCGGCAGCGCATCCAGCGGCGCACGCTGAACCGACCATAATCCCCAACCGGTCAGCACCACGGCAGCCAGCAGGATCAACAAGCGGTTTCGCAACGAGGCGCGAATAACGACAGCAATCATTTCATTGCCTCCTGCATCGGCATCAGGTGGGTGATCACCGCACCTTCCTCGTCATCCAGCGTGAAACTAAACATCACCGTATCCCCGACTTTAATCGCCGGATCAGGTTGTTTCACCACAAAGTCCATCGTCATCGCCCCCCAGTTCAGCGCCGGAATGGGCTGGTGCGACAGCGTGATACTGCCCGCATCAATGGCCTTCACCACGCCAGTAGAATCGTACTGCTGCACTTTTTTCGCCACAGGCTGCGTGGCTTGTTGTTCTGGTAATGCGCTGCGCAGGCTCGCTTCAGAGTCAATCAGGAACTGACCGGAGGTCACTACGCTGTCACCCGCATTCAGACCTGACAGCACTTCTGTCCAGCCCTGTGCGGTGCGCCCGGTGGTGATATTCACCGCCCGGAAATGGCCGTCGCCAGTAGCCAGCAACACCCGGCTGGCAGCTCCGGTTTCAATCAACGCCTCTTCAGGAATAGCCAGCACCGCAGGCTGCTGCGCAGACGCCGCCGTGGTGACGGTCAGAAACATACCGGGTTTCAGTTTTTGTTGGGGATTGTCCAGCACGATACGGGCTTTCAGCGTACGGGTGGCCGTCTCCAGTTGCGGCAACAGTTCGCTGACGCGACCGTGAAATTGCTCACCCGGCCAGCTCGCAGAGGTTGCCACAATCTCACTGCCCGTTGCCAGCGCTTGCGCCTGGGTTGGCGGATAATCCACCACCAGCCACACCGGATCGAGGCTCGCCAGCTCAAACAGACTTTGCGTGGCAGCTACCTGCGCACCTTCGCGCGAATCCAGCTTAACCACATAACCGTCTTTGTCAGCGCGCAGCGTCAGTCGTGTTTCCGGTTTACCACTGCGTTCGACGGTACGGATAATCGCCTCCGGCATAAACTGCAACGCCAGTCGTTCACGGGCTGCGCGGGTCAGTTCACCATCACCCAACTGGCGAACAGCCAGATACTCCTGCTGTGCGGTAGTCCATTGAGGGATCCATAGCTGCGCCAACGGTTGGCCTTTTTTTACCCACTGTTGCGGCGCACGCACAAAGAGTTTTTCCACCACCCCGGCCGCCGGTGAAGGCACGCTCTGAATGCCGCGTTCATCGGTGGTGACTGTGGCAAACGCGGAAAATGCGCTGGCAAGAACACGATGTTCCGCGCGCCCGGTCGTCATGCCCAGATTCTGCTGTTGTTGCGCGCTGACGCTCACCCCGCCAGCAACCGGCGCGTCATCGGCATAACGCGGTACCAGCGGCATATCCATAAACGGGGATTTACCAGGCTTATCAAAACGTTGATCCGGCATCATCGGATCGTACCAGTACAACACTTTACGTGCGGGGGCCGGTTCCGTTGAGGCGGCAGGCGCGGTATGTTGCCGCCCGGTCACATATCCAATACCCGCAGCCACGCTGGCGGCAATCACAACGGCAACGATGCTCTTTTTCATCACATTAACTCCTGCGGGATCAACCAGCGGATCGCGGCCCACGTCCGCGCCATCTCTTTTTCGGCCTGGTTCGCGGCCAGTTCGCTGTCGAGCACATTACGCCGCGCATCCAACAGTTCCGGCAGCGCGCTCTGCCCGGATCGGTATTGCGCTGCCAATAGCGTGGCGCGTTGGCGCACCAGTGGTAGCACTTCATCGCGCTGGCGCATCCATAAGGTTTGCGCCGCGTTATATTCGGCAATCAGCGAGTGCAGTTGCGCCATATGCTCACGCCCGGCAAGCGCCAGTTGATCGTTAGCCTGCATCGTGCGGGAGACATCCGCCGCGTGGTCTTTGTCCTGGCGGTGTGACTGGAACAGCGGCAAATCGACGGTAAACATCACCCCGGCCATATCTTCATAACCTTCGGCGCGTCGGCCATACCACACCTCCACTTCCACATCCGGAATGGCGGCAATCGCCGACGCCGCAGAACGAGCTTTAGCACTGTTCGCGGCGCTGGCGGCGGCCACCACGTCAGGATGTTGTGCAATGCCCTGCTCAAGGGTTTTTTCGTCGGCGGGTAAGCGCTGGTAACGGGGGAGTTCACCGGCAATATCGGTCACACTTTGCCCGGTGAGTTGCATCAGACGGGTTTGCGCCAGTTGCACATCCCGCTCGGCAAGGGTGACTTTGTCGCGCATGGCGCTGAGCCCAATCCGCAAGGCCAGTACGCTGTCCGGCGTGGCGCTGCCAGCCCCTACACTGGCACGCTGTGCCCCCTGTTGCCGCTCGGTTTCCTCCAGCAGTTTACGGGCGGTTTGCACGGCTTTCTCTGAGAGCGCCAGATCAAGCCATGCCTGTGCGGTATCGCGCTGTAACGTGGCGCGCACCACGGCGGATTTGGCGCTCACACTCTGCGCTTCCGCCAACAGCGTATCGGCCTTACGGTCACGTTTTTCTGCGCTGATGTATTGCTGCATGATGCCAACCCGCTGCATGGTCATGCCTTCACGGGTCAAACGGCGGTCGTTGTTGCCCTGCACCGGCACGTTTTCGATACCAAATTTCAGCTTCGGATCGGGCAACTGGCGGGCGGAATCCGCCATCGCATCCAGCGCTTGTACTTCGTTACGATTGGCGGACAGTTCGGCGGAGTAACGTTCGGCGGCGGCGAGGGTCTGCGTCAGCGTCAGTGACTCCGCCTGCACGGCGGAGCACACTAATCCGAACGCGACCGCACCGAGCCGCAGGCTCAGTGTGCATCGTTTCATTGTTGCCTCCGGTTACGCTTGCGGCGTCAATGAAACGAGCTGGTAACCGTCGTCACGCTGAACGAAGGTAAAACTGACCTTATCGCCAGGCTTCACGGCAGGCAATGCACTCCCCTGAGGTCGTGCAAACTGCATGGTCATTGGCGGCCAGTTAAGGGCAGGAATGGCGGTATGAGCGATAGAAACAGAGTGCGCAGAAACCTTTTTGACCACGCCCTGGCTTTGGTAGACCTGAGGCTGCATCGCCTGGTGCTGCGACATATCGTGCATGCCCTGCATGTCGTGTTGCATGCCTTGCATGTCATGAGTGGTTTGCGCCTGAGCGGCGGTGAAAGAGAACAGCAGTACGCCAGTCAGCGCACAACGTACATGAGAACGCATAATAAGACTCCTGTTAATCATAAAATTATAAAAATTCAATGGATTAACAGTTATCTACTCCCGATACCGGCAAAAACGGATCGTTGCCGGCGGGCCTGCGGCAGGCGGAGTTAATGACCATCCCTCGCGGGAAACATCGGTACAAACGGGTTTAACCACCGCAAGGGAAAGCGTTGAGGGCAGCGCGACCAGCGGCTGATGCGGCGTGTCTTTTTGCGCCAGATCCGGAACACAATGTTTTTCGCACAGCGGCGTTTTCATGGCGTTCATTTGTGGCGCGCTGTCCGTCATCATCATATGGTCCATATGCTGGACCATCACCGTTTCACCCTGCACGCTGACATCACAATTGTGGGAAGCAATCGCCACCTGACTTTGGATCAGCAACCAACCAAACGCCATCAGCAGCATCAACAGATGCCGCTTAATAAAGCGCAGTCGGTATAACCAGCCAGCGTGCATACACTACCTGAAAGTGAACGGGAATGAATGGCGAGTATAAGCAGGCTGGTTTTTATTTTTAAAGATTTTTTTAACAAATTTACGTCTGGCAGATTATTGCCACAGATAACAGCAAAATCGTTAACCAGGTATTATCACCAGACAAACAAATTCGCTACCATCGTTATTGCCGATTATTTATCCCTGCTTTTTATTTTTCGGCTGAATAGCAATTTCACGCGATATTCCGCTTAAAGCGTCGCTTTGTTGATTTTAATCATCTACAGAAAAGACGTTATTCGGCACATTGCGACTCCTGTTTTTTTACTTACTTATCTTTTCAGGTCAACTTCCGGGGCCAATAACATGATTTCAACACTCATTGAACTGCTGATCGGCGTGGTGGTGATTGTCGGCGTCGCGCGCTACATCATCAAAGGGTATTCCGCCACCGGCGTGCTGTTTGTCGGCGGCCTGGCGTTATTAATCGTCAGTGCGTTAATGGGCCATAAAATATTGCCCGGCAGTGCCACCAGCACTGGTTACAGCGCCACCGATATTGTGGAATATGTGAAGATCCTGCTGATGAGTCGCGGTGGCGATCTTGGCATGATGATCATGATGCTGTGCGGGTTTGCCGCCTATATGACACATATCGGCGCGAACGATATGGTGGTGAAGCTGGCCTCTCGCCCGCTGCGTTTTATCAACTCCCCTTATTTACTGATGATTGCCGCCTACTTCGTCGCCTGCCTGATGTCGCTGGCAGTGTCGTCGGCAACCGGTCTGGGTGTTCTGCTCATGGCGACGCTGTTCCCGGTCATGGTGAACGTCGGGATCAGTCGCGGCGCAGCAGCAGCGATTTGCGCCTCTCCGGCCGCAATTATTCTCTCGCCAACCTCCGGCGACGTCGTGCTGGCAGCCAAAGCAGCGGAAATGCCGCTGGTGGATTTCGCCTTTAAAACCACACTGCCCATCTCCATTGCAGCGATTATCGCTATGGCGATTGCACACTTCTTCTGGCAACGTTACCTGGACAAGAAAGAGCACATCGTCAGCGAAATGCTGGATGTGAAAGATATCACCACCAATGCGCCGGTGTTCTACGCCATCCTGCCGTTTACGCCGATTATCGGCGTGTTGATTTTCGACGGCAAATGGGGGCCTGAACTGCACATCATTACTATTCTGGTGATCTGCATGTTGCTGGCGGCAGTGCTGGAATTCGTACGCGGCTTCAACACGCAGAAAGTCTTCTCCGGCCTGGAAGTGGCGTATCGCGGCATGGCGGATGCGTTTGCCGGTGTCGTCATGCTGCTGGTAGCGGCGGGCGTCTTTGCCCAAGGGCTGAGCACCATCGGCTTTATTCAGAGCCTGATCTCGATTGCCACCTCCTTCGGCTCCGCAAGCATTATTTTGATGCTGGTACTGGTGATCCTCACCATGCTGGCGGCAATGACCACCGGTTCCGGTAACGCGCCGTTTTATGCTTTTGTCGAGATGATCCCGAAACTGGCGCATGAGTCCGGCATTAACCCGGCGTATCTGTCCATTCCGATGCTGCAAGCGTCAAACCTGGGTCGTACCATCTCTCCGGTTTCCGGCGTCGTGGTAGCAGTCGCGGGCATGGCCAATATCTCACCGTTTGAAGTGGTAAAACGTACCTCTGTACCGGTGGCTGTCGGGCTGATAGTGGTGATTATTGCAACCGAAATCCTGGTTCCGGGTGTTGCGGTGCATTAAGCCTTCTGACTGATAAAAAAGCGCCAGCCTGGCGCTTTTTTTATGCTTTAATTATTTCCTGTAATCATCCAAATACATTCATCAGGAATTGAAATGTTCAGACAGGGACTCGCCGTCAGCCTTTGCGCTGCCGGGGTACTGTTCTCATGTGCCCACGCCGCGCCGCTTCAGCCCAAACAGTATGGGGATTATGATCGCTATGTCCTGGCGCTCTCCTGGCAAACCGGTTTTTGCCAGAGCCAGCATGTTAATGGGCGCAATGAGCCCGACGAATGCCGCCTGCAAAAAGAGTTGCCGCATAAAGTGGATTTTCTGACTGTTCATGGCCTGTGGCCCGGTTTACCCAAATCCATTGCCGCACGTGGGGTCGATGAAAACCGCTGGATGCGCTACGGGTGCGCCACCCGCCCCATTCCCAATATGCCGGAGGCCAAAGCCAGCCGGAAATGCGCCGCCGCTGAAACCGGCCTCTCCCTTGAAATGGCCAACAAACTGAATGATGTGATGCCAGGTGCAGGCGGCAACTCCTGCCTTGAACGTTACGAATATGCCAAACACGGGGTTTGCTTTGGCTTCGATCCGGATGACTATTTTGGTGCAATGGTCCGCCTGAATGCCGAAATCAAACAGAGCGCCCTTGGCGCTTTTCTGGCGGATAACTACGGCAAAACCGTTACCCGTGCGGCGTTCGATAGCGCGGTTACCCGTGCTTACGGCGGGCAGGCTGTGACAGCGGTAAAACTGACCTGCAGCGGCAACCCGGCATGGCTAACCGAAATGCAGATTGCCATCAAAGCCGATGCCATCAACGCGCCGTTATCAACAGCCTCGCTGCTACCACAGCCGCATCCCGGCAACTGTGGCGCACAGTTTGTCATCGACAAGGTGGGTTACTGATCCCGCTCATTTCCGGCAAATGTGCGCCGTGTCACTTCACAGTTTGCTACGCTGTCAGTATCATCCCCTGTAGACAAACCCTCGCTGCCCGTCGGCGAGGGTTTTTCTTTGGATCAATCGGGCGGCACTGCCGCTTAAACGACATGGAGTAACAGGAGTAACAGATGTCCAGACCTGCCATTATCATTAATGAGCGAGACGCCGAGCGCCTCGACCGACTGCTTGAGCAACCGGCTCACGCCAGCCTGCCGGTCGCGGATGCACTGAATGAAGAACTGGATCGTGCACAAATGTGTGCGCCGGAAGCCATGCCGCACGATGTGGTGACAATGAACAGTCGGGTGAAATTTCGCGAGCTGAAAAGCGGCGAAGAGCGTATCCGCACGCTGGTCTACCCGGCGCAAATGACCGACAGCGCCAGCCAGTTGTCAGTACTGGCCCCGGTGGGCGCGGCGTTGTTGGGCTTACGGGTTGGTGACACTATTCATTGGGCATTACCCGGTGGCGCCACAGCCGATCTCGAAGTGCTGGCGCTCCTTTACCAGCCCGAAGCCGCTGGCGATTTTATGCTCTGATCACGCCGCTGCTTTGTTTTGCAGAGGATGCGCTCGCATCCTCTTTCCGCCCTTTTCCTCTCCGTTTTTATATTTGCCAGCCAGGCAACAAAATATTTCTGCCCTTTATGCTTCAATCAGATGGACATAATCTACAGGGAGAAGCGTTTATGTATCAGACAATCATTATGCCGGTCGATGTTTTCGAAATGGAGTTAAGCGACAAAGCCGTGCGTCACGCTGAATTTCTCGCGCAGAGCGAAGGCGTTATTCATTTGCTGCATGTATTACCCGCCTCCGCCAGCCTGAGTCTGCACCGCTTCGCCGCCGATTTACGCCGTTTTGAAGAACATCTGCAACACGAAGCGCAAACGCGCCTCAGCACCATGATCACGCACTTTAATATCGATTCCTCACGTATTCATACCCATGTCCGTTTTGGTAACGTGCGCGATGTGCTGAATGAGTTAGCTGAAGAACTGCATGCCGATATGGTGGTGATTGCCTCGCGCAATCCGTCTATCTCCACGCACCTGCTCGGCTCCAACGCCGCCAATATTGTGCGCCACGCGCATATCCCGGTGCTGGTCGTCAGGTAGACCCGGTCAGACGCAAGCCACCGATGGCATAAAAAAGAGGCTACCCAAAGGTAGCCTCTTTTGTTTGCAGGTAATGTCTGACTTTCTTATTTATGATTACGCACTTTTTGTGCGAATGAGGTAGTCAAACGCGCTCAGCGACGCTTTAGCCCCCTCACCCGAAGCAATAATGATCTGTTTGTACGGCACTGTCGTGCAGTCACCGGCCGCAAACACACCTTTCACGCTGGTTTCACAACGGGTATCGATAATGATCTCACCCATGCGGTTGCGCTCAATTGCGCCTTCCAGCCAGGTGGTGTTCGGCAGCAGACCAATCTGCACAAAGATCCCCGCCAGCGCCACATGGTGCACATCACCACTGACACGATCGCGGTACTCAAGACCGGTCACTTTGCTGCCGTCACCTTTCACTTCGGTGGTCTGCGCATTCAGAACGATGTCGACATTTTTCAGGCTACGCAGCTTATTCTGCAACACCTGATCCGCTTTCATCTCTGGAGCGAACTCCAGCAACGTGACGTGCTCAACAATCCCGGCGAGATCGATAGCCGCTTCCACACCGGAGTTACCGCCGCCAATCACCGCCACGCGTTTACCTTTAAACAACGGGCCGTCGCAATGCGGGCAGTAGGTCACGCCTTTGGTGCGATATTGCTCTTCACCCGGTACGTTCATGTTGCGCCATTTCGCGCCGGTGGCAATGATGATGCTGCGTGCTTTCAGCACCGCGCCGGAGGCGGTTTCAATCTGATGCAGGCCGCCTTCAACCGCCGCGGGCGTCAGTTTGCTGGCACTCTGACTGTCAATCACGTCCACATCATACTCAGCCACATGCGCTTTCAACGCGCCAGCCAGTTTCTGACCTTCGGTTTTCGGAACCGAGATATAGTTTTCAATGTCGACCGTATCCAGCACCTGACCGCCGAAACGCTCGCCCATCAGACCGGTACGAATGCCTTTACGGGCCGAGTAGATTGCCGCCGCTGCGCCTGCCGGGCCGGAACCCACAATCAGCACATCGTAGGCATCGCGTTTATTCAGTTCTTCCGCCGCACGTTTCTCTGCACCGGTATCAATTTTGGCCACGATCTCCGCCAGCGTCATACGCCCCTGGCCAAACTCTTTGCCGTTCACAAACACCGCCGGAACACCCATCACGTTACGATCGGTGATTTCGTTCTGGAAAGTTCCGCCATCAATTGCCGTATGCGTGATACGCGGGTTCAGCACCGCCATCAGGTTCAGCGCCTGCACCACGTCCGGGCAGTTATGGCAGGAGAGCGAATAATAGGTTTCAAAGGCAAAATCCCCGTCGAGATCGCGGATCTGCTCAAGCAACGCCTGCGCCTCTTTTGACGGATGACCACCCGTCCACAGCAGCGCCAGCACCAGGGAGGTAAATTCATGACCCAGCGGCGAACCGGCAAAGCGTGGCCCTTGAGTAGAGCCAGGGTTAGTGATCAGGAATGACGGCTTACGCACCGCCAGGCTGTTGTCTTCTTTAAAGGAGACCTTGTCTGACAGTTCCGCGATTTCAGCCAGCAGTTCCTTGATTTCTGCCGATTTCGCGCTGTCATCCAGCGTAGCAATCAGCTCAACAGGTTTGGTCAGTTTCTCAAGGTAGGCCTTGAGTTGCGTTTTCATATTGGTGTCGAGCATCGTCATTCCCTCTCTTAAAACATCATCATGCAAGCCGAATCATGTAAGGCTGCATCAATGCAACTTGCATCATGGTGCTGAATAAAACGGGCACCCAAAAAGCACCCGTATGTGAGGCAAATTCCTCGTATTTCTTGTCACAGGAAGGCGGCAAGCTTATGAATCCCCCGGAGCTTACACCAGTAAGCGACCGGGGTGAGTAAGCGCAGCCAACACGCCTGTAGCATGAAAGACGCCGGAATTTTTAGATTTTACCAACCAGGTCCAGAGACGGAGCCAGCGTCGCATCGCCTTCTTTCCATTTTGCCGGGCACACTTCGCCTGGGTGAGAAGCAACATACTGTGCCGCTTTCACTTTACGCAGCAGGTCAGATGCGTCGCGGCCGATGCCTTCAGCGGTCACTTCGATAGCCTGAATGATGCCCTGCGGGTCAACGATAAAGGTACCGCGGTCAGCCAGACCTTCGTCTTCACGCATGTTTTCGAAGTTACGGGTCAGGGCACCTGTCGGGTCGCCGATCATCGCGTATTTGATTTTCGCGATGGTGTCAGAGCTGCTGTGCCATGCTTTGTGGGTAAAGTGGGTATCGGTGGAAACAGAGTATACGTCCACACCCAGTTTCTGCAGTTCGTCGTAGTGATCTGCCACGTCGCCCAGTTCGGTCGGGCATACGAAGGTGAAGTCAGCCGGGTAGAAGAAGAAGACGCTCCAGCGGCCTTCGGTATCTTTCTCGGTTACTTCGATGAACTCACCGTTTTTGAACGCCTGGTTTTTAAAAGGTTTAATCTTGGTATTAATTAAGGACATCTCTACTTCCTCCGTGTTTTCGTTGGGGTGTAAGTTAACGAACTTTATGTGACAGGGCTAATGCGTTTGCATTATCAAATCAATAAGCGTTAGCTAACAACCCGCAATAAGCAACCTTGAGAGCGATCAATTTGCCAAACGTAAAAAGGCCACCGCGACGGGTGGCCTCGATACCTGAAATACCCGTGGGTGCTTCAGCGCCAGCAAGCTGGCAATGTGTTGCGCTCATAACCAAAGGTCATCAAGCCAATCGATTAGACCATCCCCGGCGACCCGCGACAATGCCAGCCGGGCGGGGTCTTATCTATGGCTGCGATAGGTCTACCCTAAGTTGAATTTTACCCATTGATTTTATAAGGATTTTTATGTTCAAGCGTCTGTTAATGCTGACATTGCTCCCGCTCACCCTGCACGCGGAAGAGCTGCCCGCGCCGGTAAAAGCCATTGAAAAGCAAGGCATCACCATTATCAAATCCTTTGACGCGCCTGGTGGCATGAAAGGTTATCTTGGCAAATACCAGGACATGGGGGTCACCATTTACCTGACGCCAGACGGCAAACACGCCATCTCGGGATATATGTATGACGAAGCAGGCAGCAACCTGAGCGAAAAACTGATTGCTAAAGAGATCTACGCGCCTGCCGGGCGCGCGCTGTGGCAACAGATGGAAAAAGCCGACTGGATCCTGGACGGTAAAAAAGAGGCGCCGCGGGTGGTGTATGTGTTTGCCGATCCTTACTGCCCCTATTGCAAGCAGTTCTGGCAGCAGGCACGCCCGTGGGTAGAGTCCGGCAAAGTGCAGATCCGAACCCTGCTGGTCGGCGTGATCAAACCGGAAAGCCCGGCGGCGGCCGCCGCCATTCTGAGCGCGAAAGATCCGGCGAAAAGCTGGCATGACTATGAGCAATCCAACGGCAAAATGGCGCTAACCTTGCCCAAATCCGTCCCGCCGGAAATGATGAAAAAACTGAACAGCAACCAGAAAATCATGGACGATCTCGGCGCAAACGCCACGCCTGCGATCTACTACATGAATGAAGATAATGTGTTGCAGCAGGAAGTCGGGCTGCCAGATGCTGAAAAACTGAAAACCATCATGGGCGACAAATAACGGCGACGCAGAGCGCGCCGCCGAAGAGAGTTACAGTTTACACAGGCGCTCTGCCGCTGCCAGCAGCGTCGATTCCTGTTTTGCAAAGCACAGACGAATAAGCTTATGCGGGAAGGGATCGGCGCAGAACACCGACAGCGGGATAGCCGCCACACCCACCTCTTTTGTCAGCCACTGGCAGAAGCTCACGTCGTCGAGATCGGAAATAGCGCTGTAATCCGCCAGCAGGAAATAGGTGCCTTCACAGGGCAAAATCTCCAGCTTGCTGTTGCTCAGCGCGTTGACCAGGACATCGCGGCGAGCGCGGTAAAAGGCCGGGAATTCACGATAATGCTCGGGCGCTGCACGCAACATGTCCGCCAGCGCCAGCTGTGCCGGCGTATTGACAGAAAACGTCAGATATTGATGCACCTTACGCAGCTCCGCGCTGATAGCGGCCGGTGCCACGCAGTAACCCACTTTCCAGCCGGTCATATGATAAGTCTTACCAAATGAGGATACCGCCACCGCCCGCTCACGCAGTTGCGGGTGCGCCAGCACGCTGGCATGGCCCTCTTCGGCAAAGCAGATATGTTCGTAGACTTCATCGCTGATGACATAAATTTCACGATCGGCAATCGCCTGCCACAGCGCAGCGAAATCCGCACTGCGCCACACCGTTGCCGACGGGTTGTGCGGTGTGTTGAGGATCACCAGCCGCGTACGATCGCTCAGCAACGCGGCAAATGCCTGCCAGTCGACGCGAAAGTGCGGCGGCTGCAACGCGATGCGCTTCAGTACGCCACCGGAAAGTTCCACTGCGGGCGCATAGCTGTCGTAACTGGGATCAAAGCAGATAACTTCATCACCCTGACGCACCAGTGCCGTAATGGCCGCATACAATGCTTCCGTCGCCCCAGCAGTCACCGTGATGTCGCTATTCACATCCGGTTTATGACCGTACAGCGCTTCGGTTTTATCGGCAATGGCTTCGCGCAACGCCTGCACGCCTGTCATCGGCGCGTACTGATTCGCCCCCTGCGCTACGTGGTGCGCCAGCCGCTCCTGCAAATAGCGCGGGCCGTCGAAATCCGGGAAGCCTTGCGACAGGTTGATCGCCTGATGCTGCTGCGCCAGCGCGCTCATTTGCGTGAAGATGGTGGTGCCAAGTGCGGGAAGTTTACTCTCAGGAATCAGTGGGTTATTGCTCATCGTTGCGTGCCTGCTTGTAATACTCATGTTGCTGCCACTATAACACGATGTTAGTATTTGGCAATCAAGACGCTTAGACGTCTATACGATAACAATATTCCTGATAAGGAAGGGTGATGACAGACAACCTGCAACTCCATGAACTCGTTTCCGCCTGTCACTGGCTGGGCGCGAAAGGCTGGGCACCAGCCACCGGCGGCAATATGTCGGTGCGCCAGGACGCCGACTGGTGCTGGCTGAGCGAATCCGGTAAAGACAAAGGCAACCTGACCAGCGCAGACTTTTTGCAGGTTTCCATTGCCGACAATCATGCGCCTTCCGGCCGTAAACCCTCAGCGGAAACCGGGTTGCATACCCTGATTTATCGTCTCTACCCGAAAGCCCATGCAGTGCTGCATGTACATACCGTCAACGCGACAGTGCTCTCCCGCGTAGAGAAATCCGCCACACTGCAACTCAATGGTTATGAGATGCAAAAATGCCTGCGCGGGCAGACCAGCCATCTGGACACCGTGCCGATGGCGATTTTCGATAACGATCAAGATATCGACGCGCTGGCAAAACGCATTGAAGACTATGCGCAAACACACCCGTTACCGTATGGTTTTCTGCTACGCGGTCACGGGCTGACCTGCTGGGGGCGCAATGTCGCCGAAGCGCGCCGCCATCTGGAAGGGCTGGAATTTTTATTTGAATGCGAACTGCAGCGCCGCCTGCTGGAGAGACTATGATCCGCGCTATCGTTACCGATATTGAAGGCACCACCAGTGATATCCGCTTTGTGCATAACGTATTGTTTCCTTACGCCCGTGAGCGTCTGGTCGCATTTGTCACTGCAGAGCAGTATAAAGAGCCGGTCAGCACCATCCTGAACAATCTGCGCGACGAAGTGGCGCAACCGGATGCCAGCGCAGCCGAACTTATTGATGTGCTGTTTGCTTTTATGGATGAAGACCGCAAGTCGACGGCGCTCAAAGCGTTGCAGGGGATCATCTGGCGCGACGGCTACGTCAACGGCGATTTTACCGGTCACCTTTACCCGGACGTGCTGCCGCAGCTTGAAAAATGGAAGGCGCAGGGCATTGATCTGTATGTATATTCCTCTGGCTCCGTTGCTGCGCAAAAACTGTTATTTGGCTACAGCGACGAAGGTGATATTACTCATCTGTTCAGCGGTTACTTCGATACGCTGGTGGGTGCGAAGCGGGAGGTGCAATCCTACCGTAACATTGCCACGCAGCTTGGGCTGCCGCCCTCGTCCATTCTGTTCCTGTCAGATATTCACCAGGAGCTGGACGCCGCCGAAGAAGCCGGTTTTCGCACCATACAACTGATTCGCGGTGATGATGACGCAGCCAGCCATCATCATCAGGTTCCCTCTTTCAGCAACATTAAGCCGGAGCAGATACCGTCATGAGCGCCCTGACGATTTACACCGATACCGATGCCAGCACGCCGGTGTGGCACAGCACAGAAGCGAGCGAAATCCAGCAGCAGCTGAACGCTAAAGGCGTGCGATTTGAACGCTGGCAAGCAGACCGCGACCTGGGCGCGGATCCCACGCCGGAGACGGTGATCACCGCTTACCAGCACGCTATCGACACACTGGTGGCGGAAAAAGGCTACCAGAGCTGGGATGTAATCAGCCTGCGCGCCGATAACCCGCAAAAAGAGGCGCTGCGCGCAAAGTTCCTTAATGAGCACACCCACGGCGAAGACGAAGTGCGCTTCTTTGTGGAAGGCGCGGGTTTGTTCTGCCTGCATATCGGCCACGAGGTTTACCAGGTGCTGTGCGAGAAAAACGATCTTATCTCCGTGCCCGCAGGCACCCCGCACTGGTTTGATATGGGTTCAGAGCCGAACTTCACTGCAATCCGGATTTTTGATAACCCCGAAGGGTGGATAGCGCAGTTTACCGGCGACGCGATAGCGAACCAGTATCCTCGCCTGGCGTAACAGGATCTTCACCGCCAGGAAAAATCAGCGAATAGCGGAAACAAAAAAACCATCTTAACGATGGTTTTTTTGTATTTTCATTTGTGGGGGTCGGCTTGCATCTTTTCATGCGTTGCATACAAAGTGCCGTTGGGCAAATACGGCAACGATCCCTGGTCGTCAGGTCACAGGTATTCAGTAACGTTATTCCACCTCATCACGCCTGGTATGTGTTGATACACCTTTCTATAACTCAGCACAGGATGTTCGCCGGGAACGACATACTGGAATTTTCCATCATAACCATGCTAAACCCTGAGTACGCTTTTCAACGTTCAGCGCGAAACAGGAGAGCACTGTGCAGGACGATTTTTACTGGATCAACACGCCGCGTGTCTGGCACAAAACGCCGGGCGGGCTCAGCGTCGTGACCGATGGCAATACCGATTTCTGGCAAACCACCTGGTACGGGTTTGAGCGCTTCAGCGGGCACGGTTTTGTACGCGACGTAACGGGGGATTTCACCTTTCAGGTGCGGATACAGGCTAACTTCTCTGCGCTGTACGACCAGGCGGGCATTCTGCTGGTGGCCGACAAACAGCACTGGCTGAAAGCCGGGATCGAGTTTAACGACGGCGCACCGGCGATAGGCAGCGTGTTAACACACGGGCAGTCAGACTGGGCGACCGGTATTTTTCCTAGCGATGCGGGTGACTTCTGGCTGCGACTGAGCCGCAAAGGTGATGCCCTCAGACTGCAATACTCCACCGACGGTCAGGAGTGGCCGCTGTTGCGGCTCTGCCCTTTTGCGCACACGCAATGTGCCGTCGGCGTGATGTGCTGCACCCCCGAACGCGAAGGTCTGGAGGTGCGTTTTACCGATATCACCTTAACGCCGTTGCTGGAAAAGGACCTTCACGATCTCTCCTGAGCAACAGGGCGTGACGTGGTCAGCCGCGCAGGCTGACCACAGCCTGACTCAGAACGTTTCCCAGTTCCCTTCGCCAGCCGGAGCCGCCGTTTGAGTCACAGGCTGAGCGGTAACGGTGCGTGTTTTATGCACTTTACTTTCTCCTTCATGACCCAGTTTAAACAGGGAAATCAACCGGCTTAACTGGCCGGATTGTTGCTCAAGCGAGCCTGCGGCGGCGGAAGATTCCTGTACCAGCGCGGCGTTTTGCTGGGTGGTGGTGTCCAGTTCGCTCATCGCTTTACTGATCTGATCAATACCGCGGCTTTGCTCGTCCGAAGCATGGGAAATTTCAGTCATGATGCCGCTTACGCCCTCCACGGAAGAGACAATCTCTTTCATGGTTTCTCCGGCTTTGTTCACCATTTCTGAGCCAGAACTGACCCTCGCGACCGACTCCTGGATCAACTCTTCAATCTCTTTTGCAGCCTGCGCGCTGCGTTGGGCAAGGCTTCTGACTTCTCCTGCCACCACGGCGAACCCCCGCCCCTGCTCTCCGGCGCGAGCCGCTTCCACCGCCGCATTCAGGGCAAGGATATTGGTCTGGAAGGAGATACCGTTGATCACGGTGATGATGTCTTTAATTTTATTGGAGCTTTCGGTGATGTTATCCATCGTGTGCACCACGTCCGACACCAGCTTGCCGCCGCTCTGCGCATTTTTCGCCGCCGTCTGCGCGAGATTACTGGCTTCGCGGGCGTTATCCGCATTGCGTTTTACGGTGGAGGTCAGCTCTTCCATACTGGCGGCGGTTTCAACGACCGCCGCCGATTGTTCCTCCGTACGGGAGGCGAGATCGGTGTTGCCAGCAGCAATTTGCGAAGATGCTGATGCCACGCTGACCACCGATTCTTTGATTTGTGAGATCAGATCGCGCAGTTTCTGGTTCATGGCCGCCATTGCTGAGCTCAGGCGCCCCAACTCATCGGTGGATTCCGCTTCAATAACGGCCGTGAGATCGCCCTGGGCAATGCTTTCCGCCAGTGTCAGGTTGTAACGGATCTGCCGTGTCATCTGCCGGGTGATCAGCCATGCCGTGACCAGACCAACCAGCACGGCGCAGACGGTGACCACCAGCAAAATGTAAATCACATTGCCAATGGAGGCATTGCTCTTCTCAGTCTGCATTTTCGCCAGACTATGGGTGACAGTGTTGAGCTTATCCGCAACGCCCGAGAGCGCATCCGACGCTTTCTGCGCTTTTGCCAGCGCGGCAAAGTAGGCATCAATCTGGTGATCCAGGTTCTGCAACTGGTTATGCACGTCATCCACCATCACCGTATCTGCCGTCCCTTCCCCCTGTTTTATCAGGGCGTGGAGCGCATTGGCATTTTGCAGCGCCTCAGAGAACTGGCTCTTATCTTCTTTGCCGCGAGAGGCGACAATACCGTCGGCATCTGCCTGCAGCGCCGCCAGTAACATCATGTAATTGACATCGTTTTTCTGTGGAGCCGCACTGCCTTTTATCGCATCGCTGTATTCGGTGAACACCGGGTGATTCAGCGCTGCCAGAACCTGTTTCGCTTGTTCCGTCGCGGCATTTTCATCAGCCACCAGGTTGTTACGTAACTGCACATAGTGCGGAAGCGTGGATTTCAGCTCTTCAAACAACAGTCCGGTGTCATGCTCCCAGATAAGGTTGCCGCCCTGCTCAATACCGGCAGACATTTTTTCGATAGCGGCATGGTTAGCCTCCATCGTTTTTTGATCATGATTCAGTTGAAAAACAAGGCGATTTCGTCTGGCGGTATTCAGATCCTCACTAATCTGGGTCACCAGTCGCGCTTTATCCGAGTGATCACGGATCACCGACAGTTGATAAACACTGACTACAGAAGAAAGAATGATAATGGCGAGCAAAACAGAAAAACCGCCAAATAGCTTTGCCGCTACGGAGAGATTTTTGAACATAGTAATCTGACGTGCCATCTGTTTACTCCTTAACGCCCTGTATGAGAATGATGACAACAGAAAAATGCCGAAAACACCGGGTTAGCCTGCTTAGTATTATCAGGCTAATCTCTGGTGCGGCGACATTAATGCTGTGTATTTGATGCTTTATCTACTATCGGCAAGCCGCGCTTTTTTAATTAGTCAAAAAACGCATTAAAAAATAATAGTTATGTTTTTCCCTGTTAAATAATAACTACGATCACATTTTATTTTATATGATATATCAAGGTGGCTCACACCTCCTTGCTGGAATATATTATATACAATCACTCAATAACAAAAATTACGTTACCCATTGTATTAAAACCCTATTTTAGCGACACTGCTTATTATTATGGTTTGGATCAAAAAATATTCTTTTTTTACGTAAACAGCCGTGAAGATTTTAGTTAGGACGCCGATAAAAAAAAGGACTCCTCTCTATGGAATGTTTCTGAGGCCATTATGACCATCCTGAAGAAATTGTTATTTGTTTTTTTAATCACGTTTGTTGCAATAATCATCCTTGGCGGCCTGAGCATACGGGCTTTAGATAAAGCGCAGGAACGTTTTGATTATGTTGTAGATAATACTCTACCCAGCGTGAGTAAAATCAGTGAAGCGCTCCAGCACCGAGAAGAAGCCAGACGGCAAATTCTGATGTCATTGCTGGTTAATGATGAAAACGTGTTTACCAAGCATATTACCCAGGCAAAAGATGAACTGGGGAAAACACGTGCCATTCTCGATTATTACAAAACCAATCTGATCAGCGATAAAACGGATGGCGAGTTGCAGCAAAAAGCCAGCGACTCATTTGATGAATACGCCCAAAAAGTGGATGCGTTGATTACCGCCTACCACAGCGACGGGGGCATTGAAGCTGCCCGAAAAATGGTCTCCGATGGCGGGATCACGGCAACGGCTTCCGTGGCACTCAGCGCCAATTTAAATGGCATGCTCAAATATAACTATGATCTCGCTAAAGAATATGCACAAAACAACCATCAGCAATATATCAGTACCTTCTGGCTACTGGTTGGCACCATTATTGGTTTAGTGGCGCTGGTAGCCGTTTTCGCAACGTCTATTCTTAGCTATCTGAATAAAGGTTTAAAAAGCCTGCAGACCAGTATGGGAACAATCAGTAATACCCTGGATTTAACCGTAAAAGTGGATCTGCATAAAAAAGATGAACTTGGTGCAACCGCAGAGAGTTTTAATAACCTGATGGATAAAATCCGCCAGGTGCTGGCAAGCGTAAAAGAAGCCAGCAACGAAGTGGATATTGCCGCCAGTGAAATCGCCAAGAGTAACGATGATCTCTCTTCCCGCACGGAATCCCAGGCCTCGTCACTGGAACAGACCGCTGCCAGCATGAATGAGCTGTCGGTGACGGTAAAACACAATATGGACAATGCCCAGGAAGCCAATACGTTTATTGGGCGCGTTCAGTCCATGGTCAATGAAAGCCATCGGGAATTGAGTTCGCTGCAAAAATCCATTGACGATATTTCTGCTTCATCGGCGAAAATCTCTGAAATTACTGACATTATCGACGGCATTGCTTTCCAGACCAACATCCTCGCGCTGAACGCGGCGGTGGAAGCGGCCCGCGCCGGGGAACAAGGCAAAGGCTTTGCGGTGGTGGCCGGAGAGGTGCGTTCCCTGTCGCAGCGCTCGTCCGTGGCCGCACGGGATATTCGCGGGTTAATCGATGAAGCGATCAAAAATGTGGATCAGGGAGTCAGTTATGCGGCGAACGTCACCACCCGTATGAACGACGCATTGGGCGCAGTCGATGAAACCACGGTGCTTATCAACCAGGTCAATAACTCCTCCACCGAGCAGAGTCACGGCATTGAGCAGGTGAATATCGCCGTCAGCCAGATGGAGGGGAATTTGCAGCAGAACGCCGCGATGGTGGAAGAGATGGCCACGGCCGCAAACTCTCTGAGTCACCAGGCCGGGAAACTGCTCAACGATGTGAATGCATTTAAATTGTAGCCACAGAGCCGGGTGTTTCGCGCATCCGGCTTACACCTTCGCCCCACGTCGGCACAGCACCATCAGCCCCAGCGTGCCAGGACTTAACCCGATAAACACAACATCCAGAGAAGTGGCCATTCTGTTCTCCTTCGTTCTTGCCCTCTGCAATGGCACTCCCCTACTCGCTTATCCAGGCGCTGTACGGGATAAATACCGCCACGTGGAGAAACCCGCCGCTGAAGAAGTACAACCGGCTCATCCCGTTGGGGTGAGTCGATTGATCCCCATTGCCATCACCTGCGCCGGATCGAACAGCGATAAGCTCTCCACCTGCGACAGCAGCAGCACTTTGCGAAAATCCAACGCGGAGCGCGGTCCCGACGTTAAATCAATGTCGTGCGACGCGTACCAGGCGCTGTAATTATGCTCAACATGCAGATCGAGCGTATTGTCATCCCGGTAGCCGCTCAGCATCGGGATCAGTACGATGTTATTGGCATCACCGCTATCAAACGTTGCGGTATGGATCATGCCAATGTAAATGCGCTGCGACTTGAGCGTTATCCAGGCCAGGTCGCCCTTTTCCATACACTGATAAATCAGCCCTTCAACCCCATTTGCCCGCGACAGATGTTTATACAGCTCCCGTCGGCCATGGCTATCGAGACGCGCACTGCCAGACCAGTTGGAGCGCCAGAGGCAAAAGATGACGGCGAACGCAAGCATGATCACCACCGGTGCCTGGATGCCTAAAAAGCTCCAGTTCATAAAGCTCATGTGCAGATGGTAGTGCTCCGCGTCAAAAAATGAAGGCAGTGCATTCATCACCGTAGAGGCGATCAGCAGACCGAGCCATAGCAACGCCGTAGCCAGCATCCCCTGTAAGACAAAGACGCAACCATACAACGCGACCAGAAAATAGACATCCCAGCCAAAGCTGCGTTTGAATTTGAAACGCGTCGTCAGATCGTGGGAGGTATACCAGTAGCCACACACCATCAACACCATAAAGATCGCTGTTCCCATTTTACGCCCTCTTTAGTGCGTCAACGTGGCGTTTGAAATCCTCCTGTACCCGCTGGCAACGGATATTGACCGAGGTGTTACCGTCAGCATCAACGAGAATACGATCGCCATCTTCAATGGCATCCTGGATCTCACCATGGCTCATCACCTGCAATAACCGGTCTGGACTGGCGAATAAGGAATACAACATTTTTTTCATCACTGACCTCCGCAGCCAAGTATAGAAATCCACGACCGGCTATGCGGAATTTTAACCTTTTTCTTACTGACGCAGCGGCGGGCCTGCCGGTTGTCACTTTTAAGCAATAAGTTGTCATCTGCGCGTGCGCACGCCAATGGTTCTCTGTGGAAACTGGGGAAAAAACCGACGGAGAGCCAGGATGTTAACGACCCCCAGTGACAAATATAAACCGCACACGCCAGTGAAACTCAGCGACCGCCGCTGGCCGGACAACACCCTCACACACGCACCGCGTTGGTTGTCCACTGACCTGCGGGACGGCAACCAGGCACTCGCCGAACCCATGGATGCGGCACGTAAACTGACGTTCTGGGATTTACTGCTCGCCTGCGGGTTTAAAGAAATTGAGGTCGCCTTCCCGTCCGCATCGCAAACCGATTTCAATTTTGTGCGCCAGCTAATTGAGGAACAGCGCATCCCTGACGATGTCACTATTCAGGTCTTAACGCAGGCGCGGGAAGACTTAATTGCCCGCACCTTTGAATCGTTGCAGGGCGCGCACCGCGCCACGGTGCATTTATACAATGCCACAGCGCCCGTGTTTCGCGAGCAGGTCTTCCGCCAGAGCCGTGAAGAGATTGTCATGCTGGCCGTCAACGCGGCAAAACAGATCCGCCGCCAGTGTGAAGAGGCAACAGGCACCGCGTGGGTGTTTCAATACTCACCGGAAACCTTCTGTTTTACCGAAGCCGAATTTGCGCTGGAGATTTGCGAAGCAGTAGCCGATGTCTGGGATCCCTCCCCCCTGCGGCCGATGATCATCAACCTGCCCGCCACAGTCGAAGTCAACACACCGAATGTGTACGCCGATCAGATTGAGCACTTTTGCCGCCATTTCTCCCGCCGGGAACAGGTCTGCATCAGCGTGCATACGCATAACGATCGTGGCACGGGCATTGCCAGCGCGGAACTGGCGTTGCTGGCTGGCGCTGAGCGCGTAGAAGGATGCCTGTTTGGCAATGGCGAGCGCACCGGGAATGCGGACCTGGTGACACTGGCGCTGAACCTCTATACCCAGGGCATCGCCCCGCAGCTCGATTTCAGCGAAATGAAAAAAGTGGTAGAGATCGTCGAAGCGTGCAACCAGCTCCCTGTGGCACCACGCCATCCTTACGCCGGAGAACTGGTATTTACGGCGTTTTCCGGTTCGCATCAGGATGCCATCAAAAAAGGGTTCGCCGCCCGCCAACTTGCTCCGGCCTCGTACTGGGAAGTGCCCTACCTGCCACTCGATCCGGCAGACGTAGGTTGCAGCTACGAGGCAGTGATCCGCGTGAACAGTCAGTCTGGCAAAAGCGGTGCGGCATGGTTGCTGGAACAGAACCATGGCCTGAGTCTGCCACGTAAACTGCAACAGGCCTTCAGCCAGCAGGTACAGCATGAAGCCGATCGCGCAGGAAAAGAGATGTCGCAAATGGCCATCTGGAACCTGTTCCGCCAGCGTTACGGCCTGGTGGATCAGCCCACTCTGCAACTGATTGAGTACACCTGCACTAACCAGCCGGGGCAAGAGACCGCCCTGTTGGCGGAACTCCGCTACGATGGCAAAGCACTGAAATTCGGTGCGACCGGCAACGGTTTTCTTTCCGCCGCCATCACCGCGCTGTGCCGAAACCTGAACATGGAGATCAACATTGAGAGCTATCACGAGCATACGCTGGGGAAACACAGCGACAGCCGCTCAGTCGCCTATGTCTGCTGCGAAAATAAAAAAGGCGACCGCGCCTGGGGCGTGAGCATTGATAGCGACATAACCCGCGCCTCATTGCAGGCGTTGCTGAACGCTGCAGGGCAGTTTATTACGGCGTAAAGTAATCGCCGGGCGGAACCCCCATCACCCGGCGAAACATGGCGCTAAAGGCGCTGGGATTCGCATAGCCGGAGTCCAGCGCCACCTGCGTAACCGGCTCACCTCTGGCCAGTCGTGTCAGCGCCCCCAGTAATCGCGCGCGCCGCACCCATTCGCTGAACTGTAACCCGGTTTGTTGGTAGAAATGACGCGACAGCGTTCGCCCACTCATACTCACCTGGCGGGCAGCATTTTCCAGCGTCCACGCTCCGGCGGGCGTTGCACGCACCGCATCGCACAGCTGTTTTAAACGGGGTGATGAGGGTTCCGGTAAACAAAACGGCAGCGTGTTCATCAGGCGGATTTCATCGAGGATCAGTTCATAAATACGCTCCGCCCGCGTCCCGGCCTGATACGCCGCAGGCAGCTCCAGGGCGTTCACGATCAGCGCCCGCAATAACTCGCTGATCCGCACCACCTGGCAGATAACCGGCAGATCGGCGCGCGCCAGCGGCTGCACAAATACGCCCCGCGCCTGCACGTCGCCGTCAATATGCAGGGCATGCAAAACGTGCGCAGGGATCCAGACACCCCGGGTTGGCGGCACCACCCACGTCCCCTGCGCGGTTTCAACGCGGATCACCCCGCTCAGGGTATGAATCAGTTGATCGCAAGGGTGCGTGTGCCACGGCTCATGCTCGCCATGTCGGTAGTCATGGGCATAAGGGATCAGAGAACGGTGGGAGAAATCCAAAACGAAAGTCTGTTTCACGGCGCGCCTGTAGAAGTCATTGGCAGGGTCATCCTACCTTAAACAGCGCCGCGTTTTCTGTCATCCGTTGTCTGCATCGCCGGAAAGCGGCAGGCCGAATCACAGACACACGTACAGGCCCGATAAGCCTTACGCCACCGGGCACCGTGCAGAAAACTTACTGCCCGTAGTAGGCGTTTGAACCGTGCTTGCGCAAGTAGTGTTTATCCAGTAACGGTTGCTGCATATCTGGCAGTTGCGGTGCAAGCTGGCGGGAGAAAAGCCCCATATACGCGCACTCTTCCAGCACCACCGCGTTATGCACCGCGTCGGCAGCGTTCTTGCCCCACGCGAACGGGCCGTGGGAATGCACCAGCACCGCCGGGATCTGCATCGGGTCGATATCGCGCTGCTCGAAGGTTTTAATGATCACCTCGCCGGTCTGATACTCATACTCACCGTTGATCTCCTCGTCGGTCATCAAGCGGGTGCAGGGGATCGCACCGTAGAAGTAATCCGCGTGGGTAGTTCCCCACGCGGGCAGATCCAGCCCGGCCTGCGACCAGATGGTGGCATGGCGAGAATGGGTATGCACAATGCCGCCAATTTGCGGAAAACGGCGATACAGCGCCAGGTGCGTTGGCGTGTCGGATGACGGCTTTTTATTGCCTTCCACCACCCTACCGCTGGCGATCTCCACCACCACCATATCCTCTGCGGTCATCACGTCGTACTCCACGCCGGAGGGTTTGATCACCATCCGTGTGCCGCTCTCATCCACCGCGCTGACGTTACCCCAGGTAAAAGTCACCAGATGATGGGCGGGCAGCGCCAGGTTGGCGGCCAGCACCTCGGCTTTCAGTTGCGCTAACATACCAATCCTCCTTCCTGCATACGGGCTTCGATCCAGCGGCGGGCCTGAATAATTTCCAGCACCGGCTCTTTGGCTTTTTCGGTCCACATTTCAATTAAAAACGCGCCGCGGTAGTTCAGTTGGTGCAGCGTACGGAACACGCCGACAAAATCGACGCAGCCTTCACCAAACGGCACATCACGGAACTGGCCGGGGCTCTTTTCCGTCACCGGCTGGGTATCTTTCAGATGAATAGCGGCAATGCGGTTGATACCCAGCGCCAGTTCAGCAGGCACATCATTACCCCAGGCCGTCAGGTTGCCCACATCCGGGTAGACGCTAAACCACGGCGAGGCGAGCATGTCGTCCCACTTTTTCCATTTGCTGATAGAGTTCATAAAGGCGGTATCCATAATCTCGACCGCCAGCATCACCTGCGCGGCGGCGGCCTGTTCCACCGCCCACGCCAGCCCATCGGCAAAACGCTGTTGTGTGCCCGCGTCATGCTCTTCGTAGTAAACGTCGTACCCGGCCAGTTGAATGGTGCGGATCCCCAGATCCCGCGCCAGACGGATAGCTTTTGTCATAATGTCCCGCGCCCGTTCACGCACGCGTTCATCGCGGCTGCCAAACGGAAAACGGCGGTGCGCCGATAAGCACATCGACGGAATAGACACTCCGGTTTCCAGCATCGCTTCCACCAGCGATGCCCGCTGTGTGGTGCTCCACTCCAGTCGCGAAAGCCGCTCATCGCTCTCATCAACAGACATTTCAACAAAATCGAAACCGCAGCTTTTCGCCAGCACCAGCCTTTCCGGCCAGCTCAGATCTTTCGCCAGCGCTTTTTCATAAATGCCCAACGGATGTGTACGCATTACTTCTCTCCCCAGATGGCATCAATGTGCTGATGAAACGCGCGGGCAATCTGCTGTGGGTTCGCCGCGCCGGATAGCGCGCGCCCGGCGATAAAGGCTTTCACGTTAATGTCCTTAAACAGCGGCAGATCCTCAGGCGTCAGCCCGCCGGTGACCGACAGTTCGAGACCGATATCAGAAAGCGCTTTCATCCGCGCCAGATCCGCATCGCCCCACTGCTGGCCGCTGGCCTGCGCATCACGACCACGGTGGTAAATCGCCTGGCGCACCCCCACGCGATACCAGTCGCGGGCATCCTCGAAAGTCCAGTTGCCAAACAGCTCAATCTGAATGTCACCGTGGTGCGCTTGCGCAACCGCATGGCCTTTTTCGATAGTCGCCAGTGGCGCAGCGCAGATAATGGTCATCCAGTTCGCGCCCGCCCCAAGCGCCTGCTGTGCCAGCGTTTCCCCGGCGTCGGCGACTTTCCAGTCCGCAACGATGATCTTCTCCGGACACTGAGCGCGCAGTGCGCGTACGGCGTTTACCCCTTCGCACAGGCACAAAATGGTGCCGGCTTCGATGATGTCGACATGATCCTGTAACAGCGCCACATCGCGTTGCGCGGCGTCGAGTCGGGTATGGTCGAGCGCCAGTTGCAGTAATGGTCGGCTCATAACGTCTGCTCCTTAATGCGGGCGTGAAAGCCCTGTAGTGCTTCAATCAAAATCTGGTAACGCGCGTATTTGCGCTGATAAGCGGCGTGGGCGGTCATGTCCGGTGTCAGGGTACGAATGTCATGCTTTAAAGCCTGCTGCGCGTGGTGAAAGTCGCGGTACTCGCCGGTACCGACAAGGGCGGCAAGCGCCGCACCGAAACAGCCTGTCTCTTCCACCTGTGGCAGTTCGACGGGCAGTCCACTGACATCCGCCAGCATCTGCATCCACACATCGGAGTGCGCCGGACCGCCAGTGACGCGCAGTGCTTTAACGTGGGTAAAGCGTGCCAGCATGCGGTTAAGGTGCGTCATATGGCAGAACACCACCCCTTCGTAGACGGCCTGTAAAAGGTGCGCGCGGGTGTGCAGCGCCTGCATGCCGTAAAAACCGCTGGTCATCTCCAGACCCGCGTTGCTGCCATACAAAAACGGCAGGAAAAATAGCTCACTGCCCGCTTTTGGCAACGAGGCGACGGCGCGGTTTATCTCCTCAAACGACATGTCGCCCCACTGTGTGGTCAGCCACTCGAGGTTACCGGACGAGGTCGGGCTGGCTTCGTGCACAATGTACTGACCGTCGTTAACGTAGCGCCCGTAGACATAGGGGTGGGCTTCGTTGTCGCGAATGCCATCCGCAATGCCGCTGGCCACGGCCCAGGTCCCCATTACCGCATTCAGCCGCTGTTCATCTTGCAGCCCGGCGCAGATCGCGGTGGAAACCACATCAAACAGACCGCCAACGACGGGCGTACCCGCCGCGAGACCGGTTATGGCGGCTGCCTGAGCGGTGATTTCCCCGCAGATGTCTGCTGAGCCCACAATCGGCGGCAACGCCGCATCAATTTCGCCAATCCCCAGCCACTGCGACAGACGCGCGTCGTAGCAACCTTGGGACATGTTGTAGAGGTTGGATTCCGAGATATTGCTCTCTTCACAGCCTTTGACGCCGGTCAGACACCAGCGCAAATAGTCGTGCCCCATCAGTACGCAGCCAATCTGCGCATAACGCTGTGGCTCGTTCTCTTTCAGCCAGCGCAGCAACGAGACCGGGTGACCTGTCCACAACGTCTGGCGGGTCAGCGGATAGAGCCGTTGTGGAATGCCATCCTGCTGCCAACGCTTCACTACATCCAGCGCCCGGCGGTCGGACGAGAGCATCGCATTGCCCAGCGGCTGATCGTTTTTATCCAGCAAAAACAGCCCCTTGCCCTGTGCAGAAATGCCCACGCCGCGAATGCGTTCGCCGGAGGTGTGGGTGCGTTGCAGCAAACGGGAAAGGGTCTGGGCGCAGACCGTCCACAACGCGTGCATATCGCGTTCGGCATACCCGGGTTGCGGGCTGAGCGTCTTCAGAGACTGGCGTTCAATACCGTGCTCCCTGCCCTGGCTGTCATACAAACCGGCTTTCAGATAAGTACCGCCACAATCGATACCCAGCCAGAAGGTCTCTTTCTCACTCATCGTCGTGCTCTCGTTTTTATTGCCGGATGGCGTCGGCCTTATCCGGCTTACAGAATCGGTCATTCTTTTGCCCGGTCAGCCCGTACCGCCGGGCAGGTTGTCAGGCTTCGCGTTTACGGGTGCTGACCGGGCTGACAGAGACGTTTCCCGCGTCGCACTTCGCCGGGAGCAACAGCGCCATCAGCGCCGCCAGCGCCAGTGAAATGGCAAGGCAATACACCCCGGCATCTTTGCTGTAGAGGTTGATCAGCACACCTACGGCATAGGGGCCGCAGAAACCACCGAGGTTGCCCAGCGCGTTAATCACCCCACGTGCCCCGCCCGCCATCTCTGCACTGAACAGACGTGCCGGAATGGTCCAGAACACACCCGCTGCCGATTGCAGAAAGAAACCGCACCCCACCAGCGCCGCATATGACAGCCAGATGCTCTCTTTCAGCGCCACGGAGAGGAACATGCACAGCGCAAAGCCCAGTAGCGGGACAGAAACGAACAGTTTGCGTTTACCGGTACGATCAGAAAGGGACGAGAAGAGGAACATCCCGGCAATGGCCCCGATGTACGGCAGGATGGCGAGCATGCCCACCTGCCCCATGGTGCTGTGGGTTAACTCTTTCAGAATGGTCGGCAACCACAGGGTGTAACCGTAAATCCCGGTCTGATAGAAGAAGTTGAGGGCGATCAGTTGCCACATGGTTCTGTCGGACAGCACGGCGCTCAACGAGGCGTTTTTCACCTCTTTGCCAGCAATTGCGCGTTGCTCAGCGGCCAGTGTCTCCACCAGATATTTTTTCTCTGCTTCGGTGATCCAGCGGGCTTCCTGCGGACGGTCATAAATCGTCAGTGCCCACAGCACCAGCACCACCAGTGAGAGCAGACCTTCAATAATAAACAGCCAGCGCCAGTCCAGCGCGGTGATGATCCAGCCGGAAAGCGGCGCGGTTACAATACCGGCAATCGGCACAAACATGATCACAATGGCATTGGCACGCCCGCGTTCCGCATCCGGAAACCAGTTACTGATCATCGTCAGCACCACCGGCAACATACCGCCTTCCGCTACACCAAGTAGGAAGCGCAGCGCCAGCAGTTGATACTGATGGGTAACAATACCGGTCAGGACGGAGATCACCGCCCAGGCCACCAGCGACCAGCCAATGAATTTTTTGCCACTGCCGTGAACGGCGATTTTGCCGCCCGGCACCTGCAAAAACAGATAACCAATAAAGAAAATGCCTCCGGCGAGGCCAGCCATGGATGCAGAAATTCCTAATTCCTGATCCATCCCGCCGGGCATGGCAAACGCGATATTCACGCGGTCCATGTACGAAATAATACAAGCGATAAGAATAGGAGGAATTATTCTTAACCAGCGCTGGCGCGGAATATCCGCAGATGTAGAGTAAGAGGACGTATTCATAATTAGCATCTCGTTAAAAGTAACTGGTATGCGATGTCAGATATTTTTGTATTTATTGTCTGGCTTTCTGTAAGGCGTTAATGCCGTCGCGTAATATATTGACGCGATGTTCCACACTGGCGTTGGCATCAATTTCCAGTAATTTAATACCGGTAAAGGACAAACTTTCTGGCGCAGCGACCTGATATAAGGCTTTGGCACTGTCGACAGTTAATAAACTCTCCGGGCAGAACGGCGCGAACGGTGCGTGCAGATCCTGCCACTCCCCGTACGGGCCGTTTTCCGTGGTGCCGGAAAACATCAGCCCACGCAGTTTTCCTGCTTGTTGCGCCTGACGGGTATGGGCCAGCGGTAGCGTGGTGTTGCGCCCTTCAATGGCGGAACGCGCCCAGTTAATGCACACACCGATGTCATAACCCGCCAGCGTCTCCAGCACGTTCTCCAGCGGTAAAAACCCTTTGCGCGGCGCAGTGGCATTCATGGCATCACAGTGTTCCAGTACCAGTTCGCACGTCCAGTCCCAACGGGCTATCTCCTTGATAGAGCGGGCAAACGCCTCGGTGGCCTGTTCCACGCTGGCACTGCCCGCCAAAGGCGCGGCCTGCATTTCCAGCGCGACAACTTTGCCGGGGACACGGGCATTCAGCGCAGCGATCTTGTCATGCACATGACGGTAATACGCCACGCAGGCGCGGCGCTGCGCTTCATCACTGGAGGCGAGTCCAAAACCGCGATTGCCACCGCCGCGGCGGCGCATGGTTTCCATCACCGCGGTGACAACAATGTGCCACTCACCCGGTGTATGCGTTAACAACCAATCGTCACCAAGCGGGTGCAGTTCTTCCAGGCACGGTTGCTCCAGCCCGGCAATGTGCGGGGTATCCGCCAGTTGCCGCCAGAAATCCCGTTCTTGTTGCTCCCCTTGTTGGTGAAAAGAAGGCGCGCAGGGATACGCGCCGATAATATACCCGGCGTTATGACGCTTCATATTTAGCTCCTGCTTATTCGCGAATTAATTCAACGCAGAAATAGCCACCTTAACGACAATTTTACGAATAGGCGTGGCGCGATATTTATTACAGGCGGGACGGTGTACATCCTGTGGAAAAAATATCGCGTAGCTGCCTGGTACCATTTCAAAAAAAGATTCGTTCTCGCTCGCCTGGTAAAAAATAATATCGCGCTGATTCAACAAGTTTTCCGCAATAACATTATTACCGGTGTCGATGGCTATGCCGATCTCTTCTTCACCCCATGCCATAAACTGGATATCCAGATACTGGCGGTGCACTTCCGGTTTTTGCTCCTCGCGGGGCCGGGTGGTGAGATCGAGGATCTGCGCAAAAATGGTACGCCCTTCGATTTCGACCACGCCAGGCTCCAGCGTGCGGAAATCCGTGGTGCGCAGGAAATCGAGCGCTTTTTCAATCGCGGCCGGTAAACGGCAGGGATTGGGCTGTGAAATATGGCCGAATAGCATTGTTCGCTCCTTACAGCGCCTGGATCTTCGCCCATACGCTGTCATCAACGGTAATACCGTTGCGACGGTTTTCTTCCAGCAGGCGCGTAAATTCATGGCCTGGCAGACGGACAGGTGCGTTTTCATCCGCACGTTCCGCGCTGGTGATGTAATCCATAATGCGTTGCAGCTTGGCGTCGCGGCTTGCGCCATCGATCAGCTTATCAACTTCGATGGCGATAAATACCTGCGAAATGCCGTATTCATCGCTGTTCTCTTCGGTGACTTCAGCAACTGAGGCCCCGTCCGACAGCAGGGTGGCGATCATGTCCAGCACGATGGATAGACCGGAACCTTTCCAGTAGCCCATCGGCAGAATGCGGCGGTTTTTCTCAATCACGCCGGGTTCTTTCGTTAACTTACCGTCATCGTCAAAACCGCCATCTACCGGCAGTTCGCGTCCGGCCAGGCGATTTACTTCCAGCATGCCGTAGGAGAACATCGACATCGACATATCCACCATGGTGATTGGCGTAGAGGGGATCGCCACAATCAGCGGGTTGGTGCCAATACGGCACTCTTTTGCCCCCCACGGTGGCATCACGGCGATGGAGTTGGTCCAGCAAATGCCGATATAGCCCTTCTCCGCCGCCTGCCAGCCATAGCTGCCGCCGCGCATCCAGTGGTTGGCGTTACGCACTGCTACCAGACCAATACCGTGATCGGATGCCAGTTCAATCGCGCGATCCATCATCTTCTTCGCCGTTAAGTTGCCAATCGAACGCTGCGCGTCCCACTGCTCAATCGCGCCAAGGTTCGCAATGCGCTTCGCCTGCGCGTCCGGAATGATGTCACCGGCATCCAGTTGCTGAATGAAACGCGGAAAGCGATTCACGCCGTGTGAATAGACACCCGACTCAGTGGTACGGGCAAACATCTCCGCGCAGGCATCGGCAGTCTCTTCACGCACATTGCGGGAACGCAAAACGCGTTTGAAGGATTGCTTAAGCTCTTCGAAGGTAACCTTCATCTTTTTCTCCTGGTTGCATCACACTTCTGTGCTGTTTTTTATACCCCTTAATTTCAAAATACGAAATACCATTCCACATAACAAAACACAGATGTGTGATCCACGCTTCACTTTAAATTTCTAAATTGATTATTATCAAAGACTTATAAACATGATCTGATTTTGTGTGGCCCGTTCCATTTTGCGCTAGTATTGAGGCTGGCAAAATTAACGGGTCCAAAAGCGGCAGGAAGCGAGAACGCATCAATGCAAGACGAAAAAGAGAAACCGGCGGGCAGTCAAAGCCTGTTCCGCGGATTACAACTGCTGGATATTCTGAGTAACTACCCGAATGGCTGTCCCTTAGCCCATCTGTCCGAACTGGCGCAGTTGAATAAAAGCACTGTCCACCGTTTGTTACAGGGGCTGCAATCGTGCGGTTATGTCAAACCGGCACCCGCAGCAGGGAGCTACCGGCTGACCACCAAATGTATCGCCATCGGGCAAAAAGCGTTGTCTTCGCTGAATATTATTCACGTGGCCGCCCCCCATCTTGAAGCCCTCAATCTGGCGATCGGGGAAACCATCAATTTTTCCACACGCGAAGATGACCACGCGATTTTAATTTATAAATTAGAACCCACTACCGGCATGTTAAGAACGCGGGCCTATATTGGGCAGCATCAGGAGTTATATTGCTCCGCAATGGGCAAAATATATATGGCTTTCGGTCAGCCGGAATATGTTGAGCAATACTGGAAAAGCCATCGCGAACATATTAAACCGCTCACCCGTTACACCATTGATAAGCTCGATGTGATGCAACAGGAGTTGAAAGAGATCCGCGCACAGAAATGGGCAAAAGACCGAGAAGAGAATGAGTTAGGCGTCTCCTGCCTGGCGGTTCCGGTGTTCGACATTTATGGTCGGGTGCCTTATGCCGTATCTATTTCGTTATCCACTTCACGCCTTGAATTATTAGGCGAAACGCGTCTGCTTGAGGCGCTACAAAATACCGCCAAAGAAATTTCACGGGAATTAGGTTACGAAGCCGACGTGTAAAACAGGTGCCCGTTAGCTTTTTTTTAGCAGCGGGCAGTTATGACAATACTCCACCGGTTGTGATGCCTTGTAATAAAAACAGCAGGTGCGACGAAAACGCACCTGCTGCCCTGCCGCATTGTTTTGCAACGGTCGACGAAAGCGTTTTAACGGGTTCCACGCCAGCCCAAACCGTTCCGGCTCAGCCTGTTCCAGCAGCCAGTGGAAATCCGCCTGCCGACGCTGTTCCTGCACCGCATCCAGCGTCTCCATACGCCCCTGGTACAGCGAATAGACCCGCACGGCAGTGTTTTCCCACAAGATAGCCTCCGGCACACCGCTTACCCGCGCCAGGCTTTGCCACAGTGGCGCAAAATAGCCCTTAAACAACGTGCTGACTATCTCCGCACGCCAGCTCTCACGTTCCCCAGAGAAGGCCAGCGTGGTCGTAAAATCCGTAGGTAATGAAGAGCGCCACATCCCCTTATCGTGCGCATACTCCAGTCGACTGTCGGTTAACGACAATAGCAGACCTTTATCAAACACCGTCATGGCATACAGCACATTGCCGGAGGCGAGAAACGCCAGCCGTTTGGCAAGCAACGACGCGGCGATCGCCAGATCCGGCGCGCCCAGAAGCATCATCACCCGTTGCAACACTGCGCGGCAGGTATCGTCATCCAGCATGGCGGACGCGGGCACGCTGCGTTCATCTGCCTGCGCCTGACTGCACAGACGAAACGTGTTTTGCAGCCAGGCGTACTCTTCAGGACTCAGCATGCAACTCACCGGGAAAAGGGATACACAGCGGTGTGTGGAAAAAGGGATCGTCGATGATGCGGCAACGCAGGTTAAACACATCCTGCACCAGTGTTTCACTCATGATCTGCTGCGGCGCGCCCTGCGCATAGACGCGCCCGTCATGCACTGCCACCAGATGGTCAGCATAGCGGCAGGCCAGATTGAGATCGTGCAGCACCATCACAATGGTTTTTTCCTGCTGGCGATTGAGCATGCGTAACAGTTCAAGGATCTCAATCTGATGCGCCAGGTCGAGATAGGTCGTGGGTTCGTCTAATAACAACGTACCGGTGCCTTGCGCCAGCGTCATGGCGATCCACACGCGCTGTCGCTGCCCACCGGAGAGCGCATCTACCGGACGGTGCTGTAAAGCTGATTAGACTTGAGATAAATGACAGGGAATAAGTGAGATAATTATGGGAAGAACTGGGTCAACATGGGAAGAAACTGGATGGAATATGCAATAACCTTACAGTATGTGAAAATCAGACCGGCCCGAAAAAAAACAGAACTCGCACCAGCCTGATTGCAGATGTTACTCCTTTTTCCCCGTATCGGCATCGGGTTCACCATCAAACAGTTTGCCCTGCATCCGATCCAGTTCTTCTTTTCTGACCCGCTTCACCACGCTGTAAACCCACTGTAGCGAAACACCGTATTTGCGGGCCAGTTCGTGATGGTTGCGTCCGTCAAACTCCAGGAAGATTTCCCGGTCGCGCTGGCTGACCTTCCAGACCATGCCCATCGGAAAATAGACGTTTTGCCCACCCCAGACCTGCATCATGCGGTTCGCGACGGCCTGACCAATCTGGTCGGCAACTGCGGGTTCGATATCAATAATCTCGCGGACGGTCTCAGAGGTATGCTGTGCCAGTTCCACCAACAGTTCCGGCCCTTTACTACGAAACTGATTCAGGTCGCTCATTGCTTCACCCCCGCAGCTCTTCGCTGCCACTTCTTCAGTTTCTCAATCACGCTACTCGCCTGCTCATTGCTGAGCCAGCGTAACGCGCTGATGCCTGTTTCCCGTTTAACCCACAGCGCCAGCGCCTGCTCTGAACTGTCTCGGACGGTACCCGCCGCTGCCATTTCAAGCCAAAGCGCACGGATTTTCTTTGACTGGGGATGGTTATCCAGCGGTAAGCCGGACCTGGCTTTTCCGGCAGGCTTAACGCGAAAACCTTTCTTTTTCATAGATTCCAGAACACGGTTTAGCTGTGGGGTATCCATCCCTTTGGTTGAGGCATTGCCGGTCAGCCCCTGTAGCATCTGGCGGTAGGTGTCCTCATCCATCTGGAGGTCATTGCGGGCAATATGGATGAGTTGAATAAGACGCTGCTTAGTCATCATCGTCGCTCCTTTTACCTGCGCCACCGATATAATCGACATATAAAGGAAGCGCAACAGGCCAGCACATGAACATAACGGCCCAACTGATCCAGTGTCCGGCACCGCTGTAACGTGAGTAAAAACCTGAGCGGCGGTGCAGTTCAGCAGTACACCACCCCACGAGACCATACCAGAACAGGGCACATATAATAGATTCAGCCATCATAAACCACTCCCCAGCTTCCGCTGTTCCTGCCCGCTGACAGGCTGATGCAGGCGGACGTTTTCCCCTTCTCTGTAACCGATGTGGCGGGACATGTCCGCGTCACGGGATTTACCGGCTTTGCGGCCAGATGTTGTTCCTGAATCAGGATATTTTTGTTCAAGCCAGAGGCTTGCCAGCTCACGTTCTTCGCGGGACATAGCAAATAAATGAACCTCGCTGCGCACGGCCAGAACCCAGCCTTCGGCAAATTTGTCACCACGGCTGGTCTTGGTCGTGTTTTTGATCCTTTTATTCTGCTGCCGAATATAGTTTTTACGGGCCATGATTAACTGTCTGGCCAGTACCTCCCATGTATAGGAGGCCAGTTCAACCCGGTCTTTATTACCGTAAAAGCCAACGCTGGGTTTAAAGCCGGAGTGAATAATAGACTTAACGCCAAATGCTACCTGGATAATATCCAGCAGACCCAGCATATAACGCGGCGGATTAACGCTACCTGCAGCCCAGTAGTGACTGACGCTTTCATCAATATCACTGAGTGCGAGTTCAGCCTGGGTGATGTTATAGGCCTGCATCAGTTTCTGGGCGCGTTGCAGGGCCAATGCCGCTTCATGGGGATTATCGGATTTAGCCAGCGCCAGCAGCTTTTTTAACTTCTCCAGCAGCTTTTCATTATTCTGCGGCATAAGTCACCCCCAGGCGTTCGGCAAGACGTTCCAGCTTTTTCTGCTTATGAAAGTCAATCATCAGGCCCATCCCGTTGAGGCGGAACTGTTCAATCATAATTTCAACGTCAGCCAGTTCAGCAGCCAGATCAACTTCATTGCCCAGTCCGTTCATGTTGCGGGCGGCAGCAGCGGCCAGTTCGGCGGCTTCTTCCATCAGCTTCAGCGCCTGTGCTTCAGGGCCAAAGGTTTTCAGGGCCAGATTGTAGATCGTCGAACGGTTATATAATTTCATGCCTTTCATTTTGTTGCCTCGCAGGGGATGAACTCCATGGCCGGGACTTCGGTGTAGTAATGCTGGCTGCAGTGAGGGCATACCAGCGTGATGAGGACGGCTGGCACATGGTATTTGCCAGAGGTAATGACGCTGGCGTCGCTGAACTTCAGGGTGGTGATACCTTTCTTACAGTTGGAACATTTGATGGACATAATTTATTCCTTAATGCTGTTTTCGGCGTGCAGAAGCCCACGGCACTGACGCCGAAATAAAAAAGAAATTGAATTAAAATTAAATGGCAGCGATATCTAACGGAATATTAATTAGCTTCCCGTGTTTATCTTTCTCCCGGAAATTAATATAGGTTTTGGACATGGCCACCTGCAGTGATTCCGATATGGCCTCCATTGCCCGGTTCCAGCGCTCGTCCTGAATCTTGACGCGGCGCAGGGAAAGAATACGCCCGGTATTAAGCTGGCCCTCTTTGTCCACCTGAAAAGCATCGCTGATGATGGCCCGCAGGTTGGCGTTCGCGCCTTCCGACCACTCGGTGACGCACTCGTCTATCAGGTTTTTGGCAATCTGCAGCTCTGGCCCGAAGGTCAGGGTTTCCTGCACGCGGATGGTGATCTGCTGAGCACCGTCGAAGCTGCTGAAGGTCACGTTGCCTTTGGCCCCGCCACGCGTTCTGCCGTACTTCTCGGCCACAAGGTCAAGCCAGGCATAGCACTCGTCAAAGGCACGCCGCTTGAAGTCGCTGAGTTCATTGCGTTTAACTTTCGCGGCGGCAACCTGTTCTTTAACGAAAGAATCCATCGCGAGGTCATAGTCAGACACCTGGTCAACCGGCACCAGACGCCCCTTGCGGTCTTTCATGTAGTCTTCTTTATTTACTTCGCTCATCTCTGTTCACCTTATGGTTAATGTAATGACTCTGACCAGGTAATACGGCAGCCATGCAACTCAAAGACGCCCTGACGAAAGCGCCCTGAGCCGTCATGGCCAACATGGGTATAACTCGCTTTGCCCTGCTCCAGCAGGCGGGCACAATGCCCGTTGCGGGCGATACGGATAACCGGCTTACTGCCCGCAATCATGACGCTCTGCACGGTGGTGTTCATGGCGTTGAGCGCCATAATGGCGGACTGCACCTTGCTCATCTGCTGGTTGATATCGGCGATGGATTTCATGATTAAACCCCTTTGACGACGTCGGCGTTGACCTGCGGAACCCCGATTTCAGCAGCCAGATTCATGGCGGCTATCACCAGGTTACTGACGGCCAGCGGATACAGCAGGCTGACCATGCTTTTACGGCTACTGCCCAGATTGCTCAGACGGGCGCGGATGGCTTCCACTGCGCTGGCGTCCATGATGTCGGCCAGCTGCTTACCGGCACGTTGCAGTTTGAACGTCAGAAACTCTTCGAGGCTGTTGTCCAGCGGCAGCAGTTCAACCACCTCGCAGCGCTGGACGACCTCACGGACTTCCATGTTGCGTTCGGACAGTTTGTCCGCCAGTTCAGGCTGGCCAATCAGCACGATGGACAGCAGTTTTTTGAAGCCGGACTCCAGTTCGAAGAAGCGTTTAAGGTGCTTCAGCGTCGGAATGGGAAGGCTGTGGGCCTCCTCAATCACCAGAACGTGGCTGAAACCCGCCTGACTGCTGTCCTTCAGGACGCGGTGCAACTGGCGGAAGCGGGCGTCCTGGCTGCGTTTGATACTCTCCAGCGGCGCGATGGTGCTGATGATGGCCTCGGCGATAGCTGCCGCCTTCAGGGTTTTGCCCTTCACGTCGTTGTCTTCCATGGCGATAATGTATGGCTCGATTACAATCACCGGCGCGTTCTCGCGGTTGACGCGTTCAATCAGGTCGCGGCGCAGCGTGGATTTACCCGCACCGGACTCGCCGATAACCGCCAGAAAGCCACCATGGCGGGCGGTCTGGAACAGCGCCTCACGCACGTAGCGGATATCCGGCGTGGTGAACACATCGTCTGCGCCCTGCATGGCTTCATCGGCGAACGGATCACGGAAAAGGCCAAACGCTTTTTTGGTTGCTGGAAATAACACCTGCTTTTTGAGTAACATGTTCTCTTCCTCACTGAGGTTGGTTTTATCGGTAGTACCCGCTGTACGGGGCGTGACAGCGCCCTGTGCAGCATCAAAACTTTTCGCTGTATCAATCCCCTTACTTTCCAGATACAACGCCAGACGCTGGCGTACCTCTTCGGGGCTGGTGCGTGGCCACTCGTTATGGTTCACAATCTGGGCCAGCGTGGCCTCGGAAACGGCGACGGCTCTTGCCACCACCGCCTGCGGGATGCGGGCCTCTTTCAGTTGTTGCTTCAGTACCAGCATGCCTTCCTCCTCAGTTACCGTTAACGATGCTGATAACGCTGTTGCGGGCCGGAGTGGTCAGGGTAACCATCACCTCATCCAGCGCGGCTTCAGGTACGCCATCCGGGTACTGCGCCGTTAACTGGCGGTAATGTTCCGGCGTCCAGATATGGCCGTTAGCGCCAAACTTCTCGCGCAGGGCTTTCGCCGCCTCCACATGGGTCAGCGGAAGCTGCTCAATACGCGGCCCGCGCACGTCTGAAGCCTGACCGCGCTTCGGCATATAGGCCGGAAGCGTGGTGTCGTCGATATGTTTGTACGGGTCAAGTCGCCCGCCGAACGGCAGCGCCTTCGCCTTGCGTGCAGCAGCTGCATCGGCGGCGTTATCGGTGCCCGTAACCAGCTCTTCGATTTCTTTTGCAGCCGTCTGCGCCGGGGTCTCCGGCAGGGCTTTGTAGTTTTCGCCAAATACCGCCGCGCTTTCGGCAAAGCCGAACTCGTTCTTCCTGACCTCCTCGACCAGGAAGAACGTCTCGTGACCGTCCTCACCGGTCAGCACCACCTGCGCCACATCGCTGCGCCACGGGTTACGGGTAATCATCAGTTTTTCGCCGACCAGTACGCCCGGTACCGTCGAAACGTCAAACTCATTGCCCCGGAACGAGACGCGCAGTTTTGGTGTGACCTTACGGAGTTCCGGTGCGGCCACCGCCTGTTCGCGGCAAACCTCAACGGATGGCGCTTTTTTCAGCTGGTCAGCAGTAATCTTCAGCCAGATATCCGTGCGGGTTTTACCGTGGCGGCTGTGGACCGCCGTGGCGTTAAAGTGGCTGCGCCATTTCACCGCCAGCGCGTTCAGTTCGTCCAGGCTATGAACCGGCTGGAATTTGAGACCCGGCTCCAGTTTGCGTTCGATAATGTCACGGGCCTTTTCCACCTGCCCGGTGGCGCGGGCGTTATGCGGCTTGTGCGCTATCAGATTGATGCCCAGCGAGCGGCACATGTTTTTCGTCATGCCAGCGGTGTTCGCCGAACCGGGATCAAGGTAGAGTATTTTCGGCACGCCGTGCAGCACGTCAGCGCCGCCGCGTTCCTGCATGGCGTTGATAAGAACAGAACAGAGGTTCTCACCGGACTCCGCGCCCATCACGTACTCAACGTAAATCCAGCCGCTGGTATGGTCGGTAATCTCGTAACTCCACACGCGGTCACTGGCGATGCGGGCGATGTTGGCAGGCTTGTTCTTGTAGAACTTCGCGCTGTCCATCACCTGCAGCCCTTTATGGCCGTTGCTCAGGTAGTAAAGCGTACAAAGTGAGGCATCAATCTCCCAGACGTGGTTGGGATGCAGGCTGGCCATCTCGGATGAAGGGGCCGGTGCGTCAAGCTGTTCCGGGTGCAGGCCATAGTTACGCAGGGCGCGGCTAATGGTGTCCTCGGACAGCGGGAAAAACTCGCCTGTGGCCTCGTCCGTTCTGCCTGCGGTGATAAAGCCGTTTGAACGCAGGGTCTCCACCGCATCCGCGATGGAATACAGGCGCTTACCGTTCTTACGAGTGGCCTCGCGTAGCGTGGCAGATATCAGCGCGGCTTCGTCGCGGCTCAGGGCACTGCGCCCGGCATCGGCGCGTTTTTTACGTTTGTCAGTCACTGATACCTCCTTCAGCTTGCGCAGCAGGGTGGCGCGGGACATGCCCAGTTCGGCGCAGGCGGCATCATATATCGCACCACGCTTACCATGCCCCGCGTCACGTGCCGCGCGGGCAACATAAACCAGTCGTTCAGTCAGGGCGGCACTCATGGGTTATGCCTCCTGCCCGTTAATCTCTGGCGTCGGGTCAGTCAGCCATGAAGGGGCTGCGTTGCCTGTCGGCTCGTCCGGCAGGTCAAATGTGGAGCGCAGGCTACGCGCGGTGCTTTCCAGCTGGCAGACCAGACCGGCCATAAAGTCTCTGGGGGTATCAATCATATTTTCAGCACAGTATGCGCACAGGGTTTCAAAGGCGCTGGACAGTCGAACGGCGATGGCAGATTCCGCCTCAACCGCTAACGCTGTAACTTCCGCACGCAGCTTCTTCACTTCTTCGTCAGGCTTGGGTGGCTGAATACGGGATTTCTTCTCCAGTTTGGTGGATAGAGAGTCGATTTTTTCGTTTTTGTCAGCGAGTACGCGCTGTTGTGCCGCATTGGTCTCGCGGGCTTCGCGTAGGGCTGCCTTCAGTTCGCGGCTGGTCATGCGATCAATATCATCGAGATTCATACCAGCAATCGTGCCGCCATCGGCTAATTCGACTAGGTCTTCGTCATCTTCCGTCATCAATTCAAACAGCTTTGTTTTACCCAAAAGCGCAAGCGCTTGCGCTTTTGGTTCAAGCTTGGGAGACAAGTATTTAAGTGATGCCTGCATCATCACCTGCGCGGTACGTTTGGACAGGGATAATTGAGACTCGACGATGTCGATGAAGTCACCATGCGGTTCATTTTCTTTGAGAATTACCAGTCGCTTACCCGCCTCCAGCATGGCTTCAGCACTCTGAGCCATGTAAAAACGTGTTTCATGGACAATTCGATCACGTTCATACGGCAGCCCATCACCAAACTGCTTCATGATTTCGAGGCGATGTTCGGACATAGCATTAAGATTGACACTGAGACCATCGGTCAGCGGTGCATCTTCCACTAATTCAACTGGTTGTGATTTTGTGCGTCCCATTTCAACTCCTTAGCGACTACCAGCCATAACACGCTGGTTAATTTCATTGATACGATCCTGTGCCCGCGCCATCTCGTTGCTATGAGCCATGGCGATTTGTAAGAGCTGGACTCCAGGGGCGAAACGTCCGTTATCCAGTTTCAGCGCCAGTCCTTCTTCTATAAGGGTATTGAGCGCCCGATTGATATTCGCCGGGGACTCGCCCAGAGCTGATGCCAGTTCACCGTTAGAAACACCGTTCAGAGCATGACCGCGTAAAGCCTTAAGGACACGCAAAATACGGGTACCTGAGCTTGATGTATTTGGTTTACTCATGACGCCTCCTTGAGGATGCCGGGGGTAACTTCTTTGCCTATTGCGACCGAAAGGTCTCGCAAAATCCGATAAGTCAAACGACCGCGTGGAAGTTCGCTTTTGCCTGCCCAGCGGCTGACAGCCTGGGTGACTGTTCGTGGCTCATAGCCCGCGTTAAGCGCAAACTGGCGCAGGCTACTGCCTCGTTCAACCAGCCGTGCCCGAACTTGTTGTTTGTTCATATGCACCGTGTTCCTGTTGGGTTATGATGTACTCTATTGGGTCTATTGTACGCACCCAAACGGGTATGTCAAATTGAGATATGTTCAAATGAGTATAAAAGAGAGATTGCGCGAAGCGATGGATACTAAGGGGTTGACGATTAAAGCATTGTCTGACCTGTCAAAAATTCCATATCGCTCACTTCAAAACTATCTGCGTGGTGAGAGAGAACCCAATGCGGAGGCTCTTGTTGCGTTAAGCACTCATTTGGGTATATCAATAGATTGGCTTCTTACTGGTAGAGAACAGATTCCATCTGAAGAAATTATCGCTGTGCCAACACAGCATCAATTCAGCCAGTCAGACCTTAAAATGCTTGAACTTCTAAACCAGTTAGATCCTGAGGTTCGGCGAGACCTCATGCGAGGCGCTGAAGAAAAACAGCGTGTGATTGAGATGGAAAAACAACTGAAGGAATTATCCGCAACGATTGAGCGGTTAAAAAATGTGGGTTAATGTGTTCCTAACGAGAACACACAGCAGTAAGTGTTTGCCATTTAACAATAAAAAATAAGGTGAATAGTCAATGTCTGAGCAGGCCATTGAAGTTAAACACGTCGTAGTCCACATTTTGGACAAGCAACAAAATGGAGACGCTTTTGAGAGATTGAGTCCTGAAGAAGGACTGGTTACTGAGGCCTCCCAGCGCCTTATAAACGATATCTGTGCAAAATACGCAGGACGCACAGGTAAAGGTTATGGCTATTTTGAAGGCGATACGGATAACTATCCGATGGAGCGAATGGCTGGGGATTTTCTGGAAGGTGTTGATGATTTCTACCAAAGTTCCTGCCGGATGATGCATCACCTGACGGAACGCTCACAGCGAGAAAACATGGCGACTGGTGGTTATGTTCTTTATGCAAACATCGTGATAGGACACAATGAACACCTGCTGATAGCTATTGTGAGTGCCACCATCGGGTCAACTGTCACTGATGATTTTAACATCCAGGACAGTACCTATCTTGATATCGCTAAGCTGCGCATGGCTGGGCGCATTGACTTAACCGCATGGAAAAGTGATGCAGAACGCTATATCAGTTTTCTTAAGGGACAAGGGAATGTTTCAAACTACTTTAAACAGTTCCTCGGCTGTAATGATGTTTTAATCGCCAAACGAGAGTCTGAAAAGTTACGTGACGTTTTAAAAGCATTTGCAGCAGAGAAAGAGCTTGACGGCGCTGAAAAAGACGCGTTTCTTAAGAGCGCGTTTGAACACTTACATGCGTTAAGTAAGGCTAATGAGCCACTTAGTCTGGAAACCTTTGTTAATGCCGTTTGGCCTCAGGCTCCAGAGGAGTTATCTGGTAAACTTGCTGCCGAAGAGCTGGAGTTATCGGATGGCTTTGTTCCTGATGGTCGCGTCATCCGCGCTTTGGTATCTTTTAAAGGCAAGTCCAAATACTGGGAGCTTAAGTTTGACCGGGAAGGGAAAACTGAAGGCTATATTGATTATGATCCGGCAACAAATATTATCACCCTACGTAATGTGCCTGATGAGTTCAGGGAAATGTGGATGACAGAGGTTTAATCGTGACGATTTCGTTTGAGATGCTGACAGCACTGTACCGTCGCATGGTATTCCAGGAGGAGTTCCGCGTCGGTACGCTGTTGCTCTCAGATCAGTCAGATTGTGACCAGATGAATACCTTGCTTGATGATCCACGTGAGTATGGGCTTTCTATTGATACAGGGACTGTCGCTCCAGGCAACACGATCAACCTACGTGTTACGCCACCACGGAGTGGACTGGGACTTGTGTTTGCCACACACGAAAAATTACTAAATGCTCCAAAGCATCAGTGCCTGGAACCAGCTAATTACTTCATTCTTGAAACAAAATTTCGTAATGATGATGAAGATATCCCCGTTTTCATCAGCAATTACCGGAAGATTCTGGAGTTCGTTAACCTGCTAAAAGAGGCCGCTGCCTACTTTGACAGCTCAACTTGTCAGCTGGTTTTTCTGAAAAAAGAAGTTATCAAGCTATTGCCACACTTCGCTGCTGAAAACGTACAAAATTTGCATCGTGAGCATCTTGATAATCTTTTAGCTTGTTTCAACGATGATACCCATAAGGATCAGAAGCTGGATATTCTGATTGAAAGTATCCAGGCCGTTAGTGATGGAGTTGATTCACCACGAGTATTCGCATTTTTACTGGACAATATTCAGCGTCTGCATGAAAAGTTCTTGAAAGGGTATCGTATATACTCTTCTGGATTCTCTTATGACAAAGTCATGGATCAGTTGCGTGCCGCAAAAGTCGAAGAAATGGGTAAAATCCACAAGGCGTTTTCGGATATCCAGAACCATATACTTGGCATTCCTGTTGCCTCAGTTATTGTGGCTACCCAATTCAAAGTAGCTACGAGATGGTCGGGCCAGGGGATAACAAACACGATAATCCTTCTGGGATGCATTTTTGCTGCGACGTTAATCTGGCTGGCACTTTCAAACCAGATGCAATCTATAAAGGCCTTGGGCGAAGAAATTGAATACAAAGAAAAGCAGATTAATAAAGAATATTCTTTCATCAAAGATGATGTAGCTGGTGTATTTCGCAGTATTTCTGCACGACTAGCGACGCAGAAACGTACGTTCTGGATCATCCGCGGTGTTCTGGTTATGGGAATCATCACTGCGATCACGGTTTATTTTTGGTACACAAAGCCAGCTCTTGACTTCATGCAGTACTTGATTGACTGCATGAAGTCTTATCATTCGGTCAAAAATTGAGAATAATGAGTTCCTTCTTGCGACTGGATTTGCCAGTTACCTTAAGGTTGTAGCTGATATCAACCGACAGCATGTTCAGACCATTGAATGCCTGTCGCATTTCCGGGATATCGTTCACCGATATAATCATCTTCCCTTTGATCCTGTGCGCCAAATCTGCCATGTGCTCATAGTTTTCCAGCCCGAACTCTACACCATAGCCTTCCGTTCCCCAGTACGGTGGGTCACAGTAGAACAGCGTATGCGGGCGATCATATCTCTCTATGCACTGGTGCCAGTCCAGATGTTCTATCAGCGTTCTGGACAGGCGCAGGTGTGCCATCGACAGTTCTTCCTCAATACGCAGGAGATTGAAGCGCGGCGCACTGGTTGTAGAGGTCCCGAACGTGTGATCGGCGACCTTGCCTCCAAACGCCTGTTTCTGTAGGTAGTAGAACCGGGCCGCCCGCTGAATGTCAGTGAGCGTTTCTTCCGGCGTATCCTGCAGCCACTTGTATATCTGACGGCTGACCAGCGCCCATTTAAACTGGCGAATAAATTCTTCCAGATGATGCTTGACCACCCGATAGAGGTTCACCAGTTCCCCGTTGATATCGTTAATGACTTCGGTCTTGCTGGGAGTCTTTAGGAAATAGAGCGCAGCTGCCCCGCAGAACGGCTCCACATAGCAGGTATGGGCCGGAAACAACGGTAAAATATGCTTCGCCAGACGACGTTTACCACCAATCCATGGGACGATGGGTAAAGATTGTTCTTTCATTATCCGTAAGCCTTTTGCAATCAATGAAAATATGGCAGGCTAGTCTGGTCTCGCGAGACTGACTGAACCCTGGTCGGCTCACAGTGCATACCTGTGGGTTGATGACCAGCCTGGTGTTACCGCACCGGGCTGGTCGTTCTTTCAAAGCCATCATGCGGTTCACGTCCGCATCCTCACTATTAACGCTGTTTAAAATCCCTTTCCCCGACCATTTGTGATGCTGTCTCCACTACACAAGGAGACGCTCATGAAAAACCTGAAAAAATTCATCCCCCCTGTTAAAAAGCCCCGTCTTAGCGGCTGGCTGCTGACCTCAGTGCTGCTGCTCGGCACCATCGGTCTTGTATCGCCCCAGCAACTGCCGGTGGTTGTCTACAAGCTGTCACTCATCACGCTGGCGGCAGTATTGGGCTACTGGCTTGACCGTTCGCTTTTCCCCAAAGCCCGTCCCGGTCAGTACCTGAAGCATGATGACAGGCTGATGGCTGATGGTCGCTTCCCCGTCCAGACTGGCCTTCACCTGGTCTTTTCCGCTGCGCTAATCCGCCGTGCGCTGATTGTTGCCGCAGTCTGTCTGGCCGTAGCGACGGGGCTGTAATCATGAACTGGCCTCAAATCACCCTCATCATCCTGCTTGCCTTTGGTCTGGGCGTAACCGCCATTAAGCATGGCGAGCCACGCAACGATAAATACAGCTTCTGGTGGCAGCTCGCTGGCAACCTGGTTATTGCCTGGCTGCTCTGGTGTGGCGGCTTCTTCAGTCAGGCCCGCGCAGCCCAGCCACCGCAGGCCGCGCTGCAGTATCGCGACGATGTGATCCGTAATGCCCGGCTTGAATGGGGAATGTCTGCGCCGGTGGCTGACTTCGGCGCACAGCTGCATCAGGAAAGCGGCTGGCGACCTGATGCGGTCTCGCCGGTTGGCGCTCAGGGGCTGGCGCAGTTTATGCCCGCCACCGCTGACTGGATAAGCCAACTGATGCCGGGGCTGAACAGCCGCGAGCCGTTTAACCCGGCGTGGGCCATCCGGGCGCTGGTCAGCTATGACCGCTGGCTGTGGCAGCGCGTCAGCGCCGCCAACGGCTGCGAACGTATGGCCATGACGCTGTCGGGCTATAACGGAGGTCTGGGCTGGGTACAGCGGGACAAGCGGCTGGCCACGCAGCAGGGGCTGGACAGCACCCGCTGGTTTGGTCATGTCGCCACGGTGAATGCCGGGCGCAGCGCTGCCAACTGGCGGGAGAACCGCCACTACCCGCAGCGTATCCTGCGGGAGCTGGCTCCGCGCTATCTCACATGGGGAGGCAGCAGCTGTGTGGAACCTGGTTAAAAGATTACCGTGGCGCGGCATGGTGCTGGCGCTTGTTCTGGTGGCTGCTCTTTATGGATTGAACCGCTGGGGCTATCACGACGGTTCTGAGGACGCAAAACGTGACGGTGACGCAGCGCTCAGTCGGCTGCAGTCAGCATTCGACACGTACAAAACGGAGCAGGCAACGCTTGAGAACGCTGCGCTGCGGGCCTGGGCAAAACGGTATCAGGAGCAGGTTGCCGCCGGGCAGCAGGCTGAAGCCAGTTACCTTGAGCAGATTGCTCAGCTTGAGAGCCAGAACAAACAACTACAGGGGCAAATTAACGATGTCACACAGCGCTGGATTGATGAAAAAGGCAAGAGCCATCCCATTGAGTGCGTGTTTACTCGCGGTTTCGTGCGCCAGTACAACGCCTCGCTCGGATATGACAACGCATCCGTCGGCACCGGTCATTCAGACACAACTGCCGCCTCTGGCACCGGCACTGGCGCAGCGTCCGGGCAACCTGAAGCCGCTGACGCCTGGCTACGCGACTCAGGCGTCTCCCAGCGTGATGTCCTCGCCAACATCATCGACAACGCGAAGCAGTGCCGCATCTGGCGCAGCCAGATAAACCAACTGCTGGACGAACGGGAAGGATTACAGAAATGACGTTGCAGGTTGAATTCTGGACGGTGGTGGGCTTTCTCATCACCTTCATGAGCTTTGTCGGCGGTATGGCCAAGTGGCTGTTCAGTAAAGCGGAAGAGCGTCAGGCGGCGCGGTTCGCCTCCCTTGAGCAGTCGTTACAACAGTCCGCCTCCAACTGGGGCGAGCTGGAAAAAGAATTTATGCGGTTTAAGGCGGATTTACCGCTGAACTACGTCCGCCGCGAGGATTACATCCGTGGCCAGACGGTCATCGAGGCCAAGCTGGACGCACTCTACAACAAGCTGGAAGTGGTACAGCAGTACCGTCATACAGGAGGTCACCATGGTTGATATCGCCCGCGTGCGCCGGGAATCCCTGCGCTGGAGTCTGCTGGTTGCTCTGAACAAAACCCGCCCGTACACCGCCAGCGAGACGCTGCTGCTGGACGTGTCCCGCGCCATCTACCAGGGGACACCACGCCGCTGAGCTGCGCGCCGTGAGCTGGATTATTCTGGCTGACCGCAAGATGGTTGATCTGGAGAAAAAAACCCTCCGGCGACTGGTTTGCCGACCTGACCCGCCTCGGCGTTGACCTGGTGGAATACACCGTGGAATGCGGCCCCGGTATCGCCCGCCCGGAAAAAGTACAGGAGTGAATGATGGCCAGACGCAGCACGATAGAAAAGCTGCCGGAAGACGTGCGTCGCTGGCTTGAGCGGGCGCTGACTGAATCCGGCTTCAGTGGGTATAACGAGCTGGAGTCACTGCTGCGTGAGCAGGGTTACGTCATCAGCAAATCGGCTATCCATCGCTATGGCCAGAAGATTGAGCGCCGCTATGGCGCTATCCGTGCGGCCACCGAAGCGGCCCGGATGCTGACCGAAGGTGCGGCTGACGAATCAGGATGCACGTTCGGAGGCGGTGATCGCCCTGATTCAGACCGAGCTGTTCGAGAGCATCGTCCAGCTGCAGGAAGCGGAAGAAGGCGAAGTCGACCCTAAAGAGCGGGTGGCGCTGCTGTCGAAGGTGGCGAAGAACGTGGCCACGCTGTCCCGCGCGTCCGTCAACCTCAAGAAGTTCCAGTCTGAAGTCCGGGCCAGAGCGCAGCAGGCGGCCAGCAACGCCGAGAAAATTGCCCGTAAGGGGGGACTGTCAACCGATGCGGTACAGGCGCTGCGTCGTGAAATTCTGGGGATTGCCACATGAGCCAGCTTGCTCCCATTTTGCCTGATACCTCGGCGCTGGATATCCCCGCCGTTCTGATGCCCTACCAGCAGCGCTGGGTGGCTGACACGTCTCCGCTTAAGGTGATTGAGAAGAGCCGCCGTACCGGTATCACCTGGGCTGAGGCGTCCGATGATGTGCTGACCGCTGCCTCTTCAGCGCCTGCGGGCGGGATGAACGTGTATTACATCGCCTATAACCAGGACATGACCGTCGAATATATCCAGGCGTGTGCGATGTGGGCGCGGGCATTCAACTATGCCGCCAGTGAAATCGAAGAGGGTTTCTGGGAGGAGGACGAAGACGACAAGCACATCAAGACCTACACCATCAAATTCCCTGACTCCGGCTTCCGCGTTGTCGCGCTCTCAAGTCGCCCGTCTAACCTGCGTGGCCGTCAGGGCATCATCGTTATCGACGAAGCGGCGTTCCATGAGCAACTGGACGAACTGCTGAAGGCGGCGCTGGCGATGCTTATCTGGGGCGGTAAAGTGCGCGTTATTTCCACCCATGACGGTGACGATAACCCGTTCAATACGCTTATCGGTGATATCCGGGCCGGGCGTCAGGGGGGCAGCGTACATCGCATTACTTTTCAGGAGGCTGTGTCCGAGGGACTGTTCCACCGCGTCTGCCTGCGTACCGGGAAAGAATGGTCGGAAGCGTCCGAGCAGGCGTGGATGGCATCGGTATACAAATTCTACGGTGCCGGTGCATCGGAGGAGCTTGACTGTGTTCCGGCCAACGGTGGCGGAGCCTGGCTGTCCCGCGCCCTGATTGAGTCCCGTATGTCAGCTGGCACGCCGGTGTTGCGCCTGACCTGCCCGGAGGGTTACGAGCTGAAGCCCGATGATGTCCGCTGGAGCGAGACGCAGGAGTGGCTTGATACACATCTGAAACCGTTGCTGGAGGCGCTGCCTGCTGACGCACGTTCTTTCCTGGGGCGCGACTTTGGCCGCAGCGGTGACCTGTCGGTGGACTATCCCCTGCTGCAGGAGAAGAACCTGGTTCGCCGCGTGCCGTTCGTGCTGGAGCTGCGTAACGTGCCGTTCAAACAGCAGGAGCAAATCGCCTGGTACCTGATGGATGGCCTGCCAAACCTGATGGGCGCGGCGCTTGATGCCCGTGGTAACGGCTCTTACCTCGCCGAATACGCCATGCAGCGCTACGGCTCCAGCCGGGTTAAGCAGGTGATGCCAACTGAAAACTGGTATCGCGAGCATATGCCGCCGGTCAAAGCTGCGCTGGAAGATGGCAACCTGGTGGATTTACCGAAGGATGAAGACACGCTGGATGACCTGCGGGCCGTTCAGGTGGTAAACGGCGTTCCCCGCGTGCCGGAACAGCGCTCAAAAGCGAAGTCTGACAGTGGCAAACGTCACGGGGATTCAGCCATCGCGCTGGCGCTGGCGTACTTCGCCAGCCGTGAAATTAACAAAGGGCCGGTGAAGGCAAGCTCACGCCGTCGTCGTCAGGCGGCCCGTATGCTGGAGGATTACTGATGGCCCGTGGACTCTGGGTTTCACCCAGTGAGTTCGTCAAATTTGCCGAACCCAATAAAACGCTGACGGAGCAGATCGCCTCGCGCAGCCGCTCCATCGACTTCTTCGGGCTGGGGATGTACCTGCCTAACCCTGACCCCATTCTGAAATCTCAGGGCCGGGATATCCGCATCTATCGCGAGCTGCGTACCGACCCGCTGGTCGGCGGCTGCATCCGCAGGCGTAAGGCGGCGGTCAAGTCGCTGGAGCGTGGTCTTGAGCGCGGTCATGCCCCGGCGCGGGTATTCAGCTTCATCCGGGATATGCTCGATGATCTGGATTTGTCCCGCATCATCGGCGAGATGACCGACGCCGTTCTCTACGGGTATCAGCCCTGTGAGGTCATGTGGGGGCGTTCTGTTAAATCCTGGGCCATTGCCGATATTGTGGGCAAGCCGCCAGAGTGGTTCCAGTTCGATAATGACAACCTGCTGCGCTTTCGCGCCAAGGACTCCGGGCTGGAAGGCGAGCCGGTACCGCTGAACAAGTTCGTGGTACCGCGTCAGGATGCGACCTACGACAACCCGTATGGCTTCCCTGATTTGTCGATGTGCTTCTGGCCCGTGACCTTCAAAAAAGGCGGCATGAAATTCTGGGTGCGTTTTGCCGAGAAGTACGGCTCACCGTGGGTCATCGGCAAGCATCCGCGCGGGACGGCCCAGGGCGAGATTGACCTGCTGCTGGATTCCATGGAGGCAATGGTGGAAGACGCGGTGGCCGCTATCCCTGACGATTCCTCCATTGAAATTAAGGAGGCCGCAGGCAAGGCCGACAGCAGCGATATTTATCAGAACCTGATAACGCTTGCCCGCAGTGAAATCTCCATCGCCCTGCTGGGGCAGAACCAGACCACCGAGGCCAACAGTAACCGCGCCTCCGCGCAGGCCGGACTGGAGGTTACCGATGATATCCGTGACGCTGATGCTGATATCGTGGAAAGCGCGGTGAATCAGGCCATCAGGATGGCGGTATCAATGAACTTTGGCGATGTGGCCAGCCCCGTCTGGAAGATGTGGGAACAGGGAACGGTCGACGATACCCAGGCAACCCGCGACGAGAAACTCAGCCGCGCCGGTGTGGTCTTCACCCCGCAATACTTCAAGCGTGAGTACCAGCTGCAGGACGGCGATATTGACGAGGCACCACCGTCAGAACGCCAGAAGAACATGCTGCCGCTGTCATTTGCCGAGGCCATTGATGCCGATATTCAGGCACAGCAGGCCCTGGACGACGCGCTGGATATTCTGATGAACGGAGGCGCGTTAAATGGCACGCTGGAACCCGTACTGGCTCCTCTGTTTAAGCGGGTTGAAGATGGCGTCAACCCGTCTGAGCTGCTGGGCGAACTGGCCGAGCTGTACCCTCAGATGAACGCTGAAGACCTGCAGGAACGGCTGGCACGGATTATGTTTGTTGCAACTGTCTGGGGGCGTCTGCATGAGCGTGACAACGGCTGAACTGGGGTACTGCATGACGTTGCCCCCCAAACGGGCTATCAGTTACCTGAAGTCCAAAGGGTATAGCTTCACGTGGGACTGGGAGGAGATGTGGCAGGATGCCCATGCCCGCGCCTTTACCGTCGCCAAAGTGACCCGCCTTGATATCCTGGAAGATATTCGCGGGGCACTGCAGCAGGCTGTCGATGAAGGAAAAACAGGCCGCTGGTTCCGGCAGGAGCTGGAGCCGGAGCTGCAGCGTAAGGGATGGTGGGGGCCACGTGACACCACCGACCCGGTAACGGGCGAGCCGGTCACCATCCAGCAGGGCAGCCCGTGGCGGCTCGACACCATCTTTCGCACCAATATGTCCGTACTCTACAGCGCCGGTCGCTGGGCTGAGCAGATGGAGAACGTCGACGACAGGCCGTACTGGATGTATACCGGCATCAACGACAGCCATACCCGCAAGAGCCATCTGGCGCTGCATGGTCTGGTACTGCGCTATGATGACCCGTTCTGGCAGGCGTTCTACCCACCGAACGGCTGGCGCTGCCGCTGTGGTGTGATTGCCCTGAGCGCGGCGGATGTGCGTGCCCGTGGCCTGAAGGTGTCAGGTTCTGGCTCAGCCATGGGATGGGAGCTGAAGCTGGTTTCAGAGAAAACAGGCGAGATGCAGAACGTCGCCACCTTCAATACCGGCACCACGAAGGTGGCCACCGACGTCGGCTGGTCTTATGCGCCGGGGGCTGCATACCGTCCCGACCTTGCCCGCTATCAGGGTACGCTTCAACCGCTGGCACAGCAGGAACTGAGAGGATAACGATGGCTTCCGATAACCTGGTCAATGTCACCATTAACGATGAATCCCTGCGCCGGAGCCTTCGTGCGCTGGACCTTGCAGCCACAGACCTGGAACCCGCGATGCGCAAAATCGCCGGAACCCTGCTGGCGGAAACGCAGTTTAACTTTCTCGATGAGGGGCGTCCGGGGTGGACTCCCTCACTGGCAGCGCAGGAGCGCGACGGGCAAACGCTGCAGGATACCGGGCGTCTGATGGGGTCGGTATCAACCGACCATGACGACCGGCAGGCAGAGGTTGGCACTAATGTCGTTTATGGGCCGATTCACCAGTTCGGTGGTAAAACGGGACATAATGAGTCCGTTGAACTTCCTGCCCGTCCGTTCCTGCCGCTGACGGGGGACGGTGAACTGCAGCCTGAAGTGGTTGTCCCCATCCTCGATACGATTGTCCGCCATCTTGAAGCAGCGGCCCGTCGCTGAGTTTTGTCTCTACAGGCGGGTGATTTATCATTGCCAGCCGCTGAGGGGCTGTATTACCTTTATAAAGGCTTTACAGCCCCCGCTTTGCACCACTATTCGCCTGCAGCATGACATTCCCCGTACTGATACCCCCGATTTTTTCTAAAGCAGATTAAAAGCGCTGCTGATGCTTTTTCCACAGACTGTCCCCGACAACGTAACGCGGGACAGCAAAATGCCAGCCATTCACATTTTTAAAGCCGGTACTCATACCGATATGCACGGCACGAAACTGCCGTTCACGCAAAGCGATCTTGCCGCCTGCGTGAAAGCCTATGACCCGTCCGTCCATGAAGCGCCTCTCGTTATTGGCCACCCCAAAACGGAAGACCCGGCGTGGGGCTGGGTGAAATCCCTGTCGCTTAACGGCGGCGATCTGCTCGCTGAGCCTGACCAGCTCGACCCGCAGTTTGCCGAACTGGTGGGCAACGGACGCTTCAAGAAGGTCTCCGCCTCATTCTATCTCCCTGACTCACCGAACAACCCGAAGCCCGGCACGCTTTACCTGCGTCATGTCGGCTTTCTGGGCGCGCAGCCACCTTCCATTAAGGGGCTGAAGCAGGTCTCGTTTGGTGAGAAAGAAGAAGGCGTCGTGGAGTTTGCCGACTGGAGTGATATCACCAATGCCTCTTTATGGGGCCGTCTGCGCGATTTTCTGATTGCTCAGTTCGGGCTGGACGAGACCGACAAGGTGCTTCCTTCATGGCAGGTTGACTCCCTGCGTGAAGAGGCTTACCGCGACACCGGGAAGTCTGAACCGGACTTCAGTGAACACAATCCCAACCCTCAACAAGAGAACAGCACCATGACTGAAGAAGAAATCAAAGCGCTTCAGGCGGAAAACACACGTCTGAAAGCGGAAGCCACCCAGCGGGCAGAACAGGAAGCGAAGAGCAAGCAGGACAAACTGCACGCGGAGAACGTCTCCTTTGCCGAGAAGCTGGTTGGCGATGGCCGACTGGCCCCCAAAGCGAAGTCGGTAGTCGTGGCCATCCTGGACGCGGTCTCTGCAGGTGACAAGCCGGTTGAGTTTGCTGAAGGCGATACCCGCACCCCGCTGGCCACGGCGTTTAAGACGCTGCTGGACAGCACTGATCCGGTACTGAATTTCAGTGAGCATGCGACCAAAGACCGCGTGAACACGGATATCAAAACGACGTCAGCGGAGTTCGCTGAAGCCGACCCGGAACGTCTGGCGCTGCATCAGAAAGCGCTGGAACTGTCGAAAAAAGAAGGCATCAGCTACGACGCTGCTGTCTCCCGCTGCCTGTAATTAAGGAGAGAACATGTCTGACTATTTAAAGGGTAAGCGCGTCGTTGACCCGGTGCTGACCAGCATCGCTCGCGGTTATAAAAATGCCGCGTTCATCGGTGAGCGCATTTTCCCCATTGTCCTTACCGATAAGGAAGGTGTGACCGTGCCGACCTTCGGTAAATCCGCTTTTGTGGAGTACGACACCGAGCGTGCCGTGGGGGCTGACAGTAACGTTCTGGTGCGCGAGAAAACCGGCAAGCTGGACCTGGTTCTCAACGAGCACGATCTGGCCGCGCCGGTGGACTATCGCGAGCAGGCAGAGTCGATGTTCAACGAAGAGGCCAAAGCCATTCGCCGTGTGACGAGCGGCGTCAACCTCAAGCGAGAACTGTATGCGGCCCGTCTGGCCCAGGACAAGAACGTCTATCGCGCGGCTAACGTCAAAGCGCTGGCCGCTGCCGACCGCTGGGGTGGTGGCAAGGGTGACCCGATTGGCATCATTGAAGGCGGGATCGAAGCGGTGCGTAGAGCCACCGGCCTGCGTCCGAACCTGATGACCATGGGGGCCAGCGTGATGTCGCTGCTGAAGTTCCACCCGGCGATTCAGGCCGCGATTGGTGCCAACGAACGCAAGCGTATCACCATCGAAATTCTGAAAGACCTTTTCCAGCTGGAAGATGTGGTGGTCGGCGAGCCGGTCTCCATGGCCTCCATGAAAGACGCGCAGAGCAAGGACAAAGTCCCGGCTGATATCTGGGGCGACAACCTGATGCTGCATTACGTCGGTAAACCCCAGCCGGGCACTGACAGCGCCGACGAAAACGAGCCGTCATTCGGTTACACCCTGCGCCGTAAAGGGATGCCGGTGGCGGATAAATACGATGGCGTCGGCGGCAAGGTGAAGTACTGCCGTTATACCGATATCTACAAAGTCGCCGTGGTCGGTGGCGATGCCGGGTATCTCGTCACCAACATCGTGAAATAAGGAGACGTTCATGGGTACAACTCAGCAGGTCATTCTGACCACTACCGTGACGGCCAGCGCGGCGCTGACGCAACAGCGCTTTGTCGGTGCCGATAACGCACCCTGTCAGGCCGGAGCCGTCGCGCTCGGTGTGGCGGAGGTGGATGCCGCTGCCGGTGATGTAACGCCGGTCAACGTACTGGGTATTGTTGCGGTCGAGGCCGGTGCCGCGATTGCTAAGGGGCAGAACGTCCAGTCGGATGCAAACGCCTGCGCCGTTCCCCAGACAGCCGCCACGGAAGATACCCCTGCGGGAATCTCTGCCGGGATTGCGCTGGATGAGGCACTGGCCGAAGGTGACGTTATCCGCATCCTGCGCGGGGTGTGACATGTACTGCACCCTGGCGGATTTACAGGAACAAGTGCCTGAGTCAACGCTGATTCAGCTCACTAACGAGGTCGTGGATTTCGACACCCCTGCCACGGTGAATGTGACGGTTGTGGACAGCTGTATTCGCTACGCCGGGGAGTTGATTGATGCGCACCTTCGTGGCCGCTATACCCTGCCGCTGGCAGAAGTGCCTACCGTTCTGCGGGATATTGCCATCACGCTGGTGCGTTACCGCCTGTATATCCGTCGTCCTGAAGGTGATCTGCCTGACACCGTCAAAGACGACAACAAAGAGGCCCGGCGTCAGCTTGAGGCCATCCGCGACGGGAAGCTTACGCTGGGGCTGCAGTCCACTCAGAAGGATGTGCCTGAGTCCGGTGAAATCCGGGCGTGGGCACGCCGCCCCACCTTTGGCGGGCGCGATGGCTTACTGGAGAAATACTGATGAACGTTCTGCCCGTCCTCGATGCGGTGCTGGCCCGGTTGCGCGAGAAGCTGCCGCAGCTGCAGGTGGAGTACTTCCCGGAAAAGCCGTCCGAATACCGTCTGAATCATCCTGTCGGGGCGTTGCTGCTGAGCTATGCCGGTTCGCGCTTCGACAAACCCGATGATATTGGTGCGGTGATCCAGCCTCAGACTATCCAGCTCTGCGTCTCGGTGGTCTTCCGCCAGCTCAACGGTAAAAGAGGTGCGATTGACGTTCTGGATGCAGTCCGCCGCATCCTCGGTGGCTACACCCCGCCGAATTGCCGCCGTCGTATCTGGCTGACCCGTGAAGTGTTTATCGGTGAGGTCAAGGGGCTGTGGCAGTACGCTCTCGACTTCGCAACCGAAAGCGTCTTTATCGAAGACAGCGATTTACCGTCCGGCCCGCTGTTAACCGAAGTGAACTATGAGGAAAGCGAGTGATGAAAGAATACCGCTATTCCGGCCCGGCCAGCGGCGTCACGCTGTCGGACGGAACCGAAATCCTGCTCTGGCCGGGGAAGAATGTTTCCCTGCCGGAGGAGCATGACTATGTGAAGGTACTGGTGGCGCTGAAGCATCTGACACCGGTATCTGAAGAGACTAAACCCGCCAGCACACCGGCTATGCAGTCACCAAAGCGCAGGAACGGCGGCGACAACGATGTGAAAACGGAGGACTCCCATGGCAGCTAACTATCTGCATGGCGTCGAAACCATTGAGGTGGAAAACGGTGCTCGCCCGGTTAAAACGGTGAAGTCTGCCGTCATTGGCCTGATTGGTACTGCCCCGATGGGGGACGTCAATACGCTGGTGCAGTGCCTGTCTGAGAAAGATGCAGCGGCGTTTGGCAGCCAGCTCACCGGCTTTACCATTCCGCAGGCACTGGATGCGATCACGACCATGGCGCAGGCACCGTTCTGGTCATTAACGTGCTTGATCCAGTTGTGCATAAAACCACTGTGGCCGATGAAGACGTAACGTTCGACAAGGCGACGGGCAAAGCGCAGCTGGCTAATCCGGTGGTCGCGCAGCTGGTGCTGAAACCGGACAGCGATGGCCAGCCTTATGTGGAAGGTCAGGACTACTCGCTTGATGCACAGACCGGGGTGATTACCAACCTCGGTAAGAGCATTGCTGCAGATGCAACGGTGAAGGCCAGCTATAACTATGCTGATCCGACCAAAGTCACCCCGGCTGATATCATCGGTGCCGTTAACGCGGCGGGCAACCGTACCGGCATGAAGCTGCTCAACGACAGCTTCAACCTGTTTGGCTACTTCGCCAAAATCCTGATTGCCCCGGTATTCTGCACCCAGAACAGCGTCTCGGTTGAGCTTATCGCCATGGCTGAGAAGCTGGGCGCGGTGACCTACATCGACGCGCCGATTGGTACCACTTTTGCGCAGGCTCTGGCGGGGCGTGGCCCGGAAGGCACCATTAACTTCAATACCAGCTCCGACCGCGTCCGTCTGTGCTACCCGCACGTCAAGGTGTACGACGCGGCCACCAACAGCGAACGGCTGGAGCCGCTGAGCCAGCGTGCTGCAGGTCTGCGTGCCAAAGTCGACCTGGACAAGGGCTACTGGTGGTCGTCCTCCAACCAGGAGATTCTGGGTATCACCGGCGTCGAGCGCCAGCTGTCGGCAATGATTGATGACCCGCAGAGCGAGGTGAACCTGCTCAACGAACAGGGCATCACTACGGTCTTCAGCAGCTACGGCAGCGGCCTGCGTCTGTGGGGGAACCGGACGGCAGCATGGCCAACGGTCACCCATATGCGCAACTTTGAGAACGTTCGCCGCACCGGTGATGTGATCAACGAGTCGCTGCGTTATTTCAGCCAGCAGTACATCGACATGCCGATTACCCAGGCGCTGATTGATGCGCTGACGGAGTCGGTCAACGCCTACGGTCGCAAGCTGATTGGCGACGGTGCGCTGCTGGGCTTCAGCTGCTGGTTTGATCCGGCCCGTAATGAAGAGACGGAGCTGGCCGCCGGTCACCTGTTGCTGAGCTACAAATACACGCCGCCACCGCCACTGGAGCGACTGACGTTTGAGACTGAGATCACCTCGGAATACCTGTTAACCCTGAAGGGGAATAGCTGATGGCAAAGATTGAGATCAACCGCATCACGAATGCCAACATCTACCTGGATGGCGCTAACCTGCTGGGCCGGGCCGAGGAGGTCAAACTGCCTGACGTCTCCATGACCATGCAGGAGCATAAGGCGCTGGGGATGGTGGGCAAGGTGGAACTCCCTGCTGGCTTCGACAAGCTTGAGGGCGAGATCAAGTGGAACAGCTTTTACCGCGACGCGATGCTGTCTGCCGCGAACCCGTATAAGTCGCTGGCGCTGCAGTGCCGTTCCAGCGTTCAGCGCTACAGTTCGCAGGGGCTGATTGACGAAATTCCGCTGGTCACTTTCCTGACGATCATGTTTAAGAAGAACCCGCTGGGGACGTTCAAACAGCATGAGAACGCCGAGTTCTCCAGTAGCTTCACCTGCACGTACATCAAGCAGGTACTGGATGGTGAAGAGTTGCTGGAGCTGGACTATCTGGCCAACATCTTCCGCGTCGGCGGCATTGACCAGTTGACCGACTACCGCATCAACATCGGGGGCTGACGGTGACCATCGAGATTGAAGATAAAGGCGGGAACTGTGGTTCGATTGGCATGGGGAATGGTACGTGGTTTACCATCCTTGATATTTCAGGGGTGGAAAACCTTTTTAATACCCAGAAAACCAATGACCCGATTGACTGCACACGCTCCAAAGCACGAAAGCTCGCTGACCTGATTGAGGCATGGGAGCCACCTGACCACTGGTTCACCGGCATCGGCAAATCTGAAGGAAAGGCACTTCTTATCGCCTTCCTGCGTAACTGCAAAGGCTTTCGCACTCACTGATATCACAGGGGCTTCGGCCCCTTTCTTCTTAATCCCCTTTAATATCTGCCAGTCCCACCACCAGACATACTGCTCTGAACTTACACAGGAGCACGATCATGTCACAAACCCAATCCGATACTTTTAAGCTGTCTTACCCCTTCACCACCGCTGCTGGCACCAGAGTTGAGCAGGTTGAACTGAAACGCCTGACGGTCAAAGACCTGAAGCAGGTGCGCAAAATCAGTAAAGACCCGGCTGACTGGGACGAGCCGCTGATTGCCCGTAGCACCGGTATTCTTCCGGAAGACCTCGATAATATGGATCTTGCCGACTACATGGAGCTGCAGAAACGATTTCAGCAAGTCACTGGGCTGGGCAAGAGCGACGAAAACGCTGATGCAGGCGCAGGGGCTGCTGGCGAGGTGGTTTAGATTTCAGCCGGGGGAGATTGATGCCCTCGATACTGACGATCTGGAGATGTGGCTGGAGCAGGCTGAAGAGCAAATCAGAAGCGAGTTCGGCGATAATCATTAACTCCTCATCACTTAACAGCCGCTACTCGCGGCTGTTCTGCATGGCTCTCAGACATTTTCCTTCCGTTTTTCCGCTTTCAGAGGATAACCACCGTGGCCAGTGAATTTTCAGTCGGCGTCATTATTGGCGGCATTGTCGGGAGCAGCTTCCGCTCAGCCGTCAGCGGTACCCGACGCGCCCTTGATTCCCTGGGCGATACATCGCGCCGCCTGCAGGAACGCCAAAACGCCTTAACCCGTGCAACAGAACGCTATGGTCAGTTGGGTTCTTCCCGGATGCAGCGCCTCAACAGCGACCTGCTGCGGGTAAGCCGCACAATGGAGCAAATTGAGCGCCAGCAGCGCCGTTTGTCAGCAGTATCAGCCACCAGTGACGCGCTGAAAGCTAACCGCATGGCGCTCTATGGCCAGGGAGCAGAAACCTATGCCATCGGCAGAACACTGGGTGCACCGGTCATGGCCTCAGTCAAACAATATGCCTCGTTTGAATCGCAGTTGCGGGATATCAGTGTCACTGGTGATCTGGATTCAAGGCAGGAACAGGCCATCGGTACGGCCATTCGTCGGGCATCCCTTCAGGTCAATCAGCTCCAGGAGTCCCTGCTAGGGGGTGTTGGTCAGTTAGTTGCCGATGGTATGAACCCGGAGCAGGCAGCTAAATTTGCCGGGATGCTCGGTAAAGCGGCCACGGCCACCAAAGCGGATATGACTGACCTCGCAAAAATGACCTACGCCTTTAGCGATGCGCTGAAAATTACCGATGCGAAAGAGCTGGAGCAGGCGTTTGGGATTGCGGCAACCGGGGCTAAGCTAGGCTCGTTTGAACTGAAGGATATGGCGAAAGCGTTACCCGGTATGGCCAAAGCCTTCGCTGCACGTGGTATTTACGGCAAAGACGCCATAACCCAGATCGTCGCCAGTCTGGAAGTTGGTAAAGGCAGCGGCTCAGCGGAAGAGGCCGTCACCAATATGTCAAACTGGCTGGCGGCGATGGGGCGCGGAGATACTATCCAGAAATATGCTAAAGCCGGGGTGGATTACCAGGGGTCAATGCAGAATTACGTCGCTCAGGGCTTTTCACAGTACGAAGCCTCGCTGATGATTGCCAACCGTTTCATTGACGGTAAAGGTAAGGCGTTTTTACAGCAATGGAAAGCAGCAGGATCAAGAGGCGATCAGGAAGGCCAGCAGAAACTAATGGAGGCATTTGGTCTGGCAGAAGTCTTCACTGATATCCAGACCGTTAACCATTTACTGTCAATGCGTCAGGGCTGGAATAAATACCTTTCCAGCAAGCAGGAAATGAATACCCCGTCAGCAATGTCTACGCTGGATAAGGATGCTGCAAAACAAAATAATACGCTCGAAGGTCGTTGGCGCAGAACTCAGATTGGTTTTAACGAGGCAGCCATCAGCATTGGTGAGTCACTACGCCCGACCTTGATCCAACTGGGTGAGACTTTTATTCCTTTAATGGACAGTGTCGGCAAATGGATAGCGGCAAACCCGCAAATCGTCAGCGGCACCATAAAGGTTGTAGGAGCATTACTCGCTTTCAAGATGGCCACTATCGGTCTCAAGCTGGGGCTGAATCTCCTTATTTCCCCCTTTGTTAACGTCTGGAAAAATGCCGTTTTACTGCGGGCCAACTGGCTTCGACTGTCGCTTGCACTCGGTGAAGGCGGTAAGCTCCGCTGGCTGGTGACCGGCTTCAGCGCCGTCGCCAGAGGAGCCAGAACACTGGGTGGTGTGCTGTCAGGTGGGCTGGTTCGCGGCATTATGATCGCCGGGCGGGCCGTTCTCTGGATTGGCCGGGCGCTGCTGATGAATCCCATTGGTCTCGCCATCACCGCCGTCGCGGCAGCAGCTTACCTTATTTATCGCAACTGGGGCGCAGTCAGTAGCTGGTTTAAACAGCGCTGGGCTGACATTAAAGAGGCGTTTAATGGCGGTGTCGTGGGGATTGGTAAGCTGCTGATTAACTGGTCGCCGGTTGGTCTGCTCTATAAAGCCTTTGCGGCTGCGCTGAAATATCTCGGCGTTGAGCTGCCAGCGAAGTTCACCGACTTCGGTGGCCATCTTATCGACGGCCTGATTAACGGCATCAAAAACAAATGGGAGTCGCTCAAAACCACCGTCACAGACATGGGCGACAGCGTCGGTGGCTGGTTTAAAGAAAAGCTGGGTATCCATTCGCCAAGCCGGGTATTCATGGGCTTTGGTGACAACATCGCGCAGGGAGCGGCTATCGGCCTGCAACGCACGACACCACAGGCTGCGCTGGCCGGGCAGCGTCTGGCTACCGAAATGACACCGAATGTTCCCCGTATCCCGTCGCCGGAAATCATGGCTGCGGGATATTCAGGTCGTGGCGCAGTTGCAACTGGCGGTGGAACATCTGGCGGTATTCAGGTCAGCTTTAATCCTCAGTTTTTCCTCAATGGCAAAGAAACCGCAGCGCCTGACGGGTTGACCGGCGCACTGAATATGAGCCTGCATGAGCTGGAGAAAATGCTGGAGCGTCTGCTGGCTCAGCAACAACGCAGGAGGTACAGCTGATGTTTGCAGTACTGGGTGATATTGAGTTTGAACTGATTACCTACTGGGACGGCTTCGAGGTCACGTTCGGCGTCGATTATGCGGAGCATCCCCGTATCGAGGGTAAGCCCGGCCTGCAGTTCGTTGGCGATAAGCTGGACGAAATCCAGATAAGCCTGGTCTTCCATCAGCACTATTGTGTGCCCGACGTGGAGCTGGCGAGACTGCGAACGGCCATGAAGGCCCATCAGGCGCTAGCGCTGGTCTTCGGCAACGGTGACTATCGCGGCTGGTTCGTGATTACCGATGTTACTGCGACCAGCGAGCAGACCGACAGCACCGGCAACGTGCTGGCCGTCAATGCCACCGCGTCTCTCCGGGAGTACATCGGCGACCCGAAAAACCCGCTACAGCCACCCGCAATACGCACGCAGGTTCCCGGCGTCGGGGCGGTCTCCGGTGCCGTTCCTTCACCTTCCGGGGTAGCGCAGTACGTCCGCGACGGCGTCAACTACGCCAAACAGGCGCAGTCTGTTCTCCAGACCACCATCAGTGCCGTTCGGGTTGCGCAGAAAATGAAGGATAACCCCGCCGTTGCACTGACCCGCGTACCGGGGCTGATGAGCGGGCTGGGCAACGTGTCCGGGGCGTTGGGTCAAAGCGTTCCGGCATTTAATGCGCTTTCTGAATCCATGCCTGATGCCATCAGTCTGGCCAGAGCCACCAGTGATGCGGCCACGTATGTACAACAGGCACAGTCTTCACTGAGCGGCGTGGACGGCAGCAATATCGCAGCGGCGCTGGATGCCGTTTCCGGGCAGCTTAACTCCGCCAGCACCACCTTCACCCGTATGTCGGCGGGGTTAAGCACCATGGCAGCCAAAATTCTGGCGAGGAGTGTGTGATGTTTCTTGAACATGTCACCCGTGACGGAGAGCGCTGGGACTCTCTCGCATGGCAGTACTACGGCGACCCGCTGGGCTATCCCCGGATAATTGCCGCCAATCCACACGTGGCCATCACGCCGGTGCTGCCCTCCGGGCTGTTGTTACTGATTCCGGTTATCGAGGCTGAAGAAGCCAGTACAGAAGAGGATATTGCTCCATGGCTGAGATAAACAGCACTGCACAAGCCGCATCAGCGTTAACCGGCGTCAGCGATGTTCTGAGTCCGGTGTTCACGCTATGGTATCTGCAGAAGAACATCACCACCGATATCGCCCCCTATGTCACCCGCGTAACCTACAGCGATAACATCAAAAGCGAGTCCGATACCATTGAGGTGGAACTGGACGACACCGATGACCGCTGGCTGGATAAGTGGTATCCGGGCAAGGGTGACACGCTGACGCTGAAAATGGGTTATCAGGGCGAGAAGCTGCTGTCCTGCGGTACGTTCTCTATAGACGAGATCGAGGTGAGTTCGCCCGCGTCCGTTGTCGCTATCCGGGGCGTGGCCACGTCGGTCAACAACGCCCTGCGGACAAAATCCAGTCGTGGTTTCGAGAGCACCACGCTGGCGGCCATCGCCGGACGGATTGCCAAAAAGCATCAGCTGAAGCTGGTTGGCAGTATTGAGTCCATCAAAATTGACCGGGTGACCCAGTATGCTGAAACGGACGTGGGCTTCCTGCGCCGACTGGCCAGCGAGTATGGTTATGCCGTGAAAGTGGTCAGCGACCAGCTGGTTTTTTCTCATCTTGCCACGTTGCGCGGTCAGGAGCCGATCAGGCAGTTAAAGCCGCAGGATGTGGCCAGCTTTTCCCTGCGTGACACCATCAACCGCGTCTACAAATCCGCGAAGGTAAAACACCAGAAGAGCAGCGATAAAAAGCTGATCGTTTATGAAGCTGATGGCGGTACCAGCGAAAGCGACAAACAAACCAAAGGCGGTAAGGTCACCAGTGCCGACTCACTGAAGGTCAACAGCCGCGTCAGTGATCCGGACAGCGCCCGGATTAAAGCAGATTCGGCGCTGGCCAGGCATAACGAATACCAGCAGAACGGCTCGCTGACGCTGATGGGGACGCCTCAGTTGACTGCAGGCAACAAAATTGAACTGGTGGGTTTTGGTCAGTTATCCGGGCCATGGCTGATAACTACTGCCCGCCATGCGTTTGACCGTAACAGCGGCTACATCACCGAACTGGAAGTGGCACGAGGGCCGGTTACGCAGGGCAAAGCGAAGAAAGGTAAAAAGACCGGAAAAAACCAGACGCTGACCGTCTATAAACCGGACGGCAGCACGTCCACGGTAATAAAGGAGAAAAAATAATGACAGGCGTCACTCGTCAGGTCGGTACGGTCAGCGCCGTCGATGCCGACAAGGTTCAGGCCCGCGTTCGTCTGCCGGAATGCGATAACCTGCGCACTAACTGGCTTAACGTGCTGCAGCGCAATACCCAGGATAACAAGGATTACTGGCTCCCTGACGTGGGGGAGCAGGTTGAAGTGCTGCTCGATGCCAACGGCGAGGATGGTGTCATTCTGGGCGCGGTGTACTCAGAAGTCGATAAACCGCCGTTCAGCGACAAAAATGTCCGGGGCACGAAATACGCGGATGGCGCAGAGTTCAGCTATAACCGTGCGACCCATACGCTGACGGTCAAAGGTGGTATCGAGCATGTGGTGATCGAGGTTGCAGTGGGTATCAGCCTGAAGGGGAAAACCATTGATTTGACCGCTGACACCACCACGGTGAACGGCAACCTTGAAATCAACGGCAATGCCCACTCGACAGGCAGCATGCTCTCTGACGGCCCGAACTCTAATCACCATTCCCACTGACCTTCTTAAACGCCTTTAATATCGGCGTTCCCGCACAGGGGCAATACTGCCCCCATGAAAACAACCTCAGTATTCTGGCAACCGGCTCTGCAGGCCCCTGGCGAAATCGTCCGGGGGCTGGATGATATCTGGCAGGCCATTCAAATCATCCTGCGTACTCCTCGCGGCAGCGACCCGCATCGCCCGGAGTTCGGCAGCAATCTGCACCTTTATATCGACTGGCCTATTGACCGGGCCATTCCGCATGTGGTGCGCGAATCCGTCGATGCCATCCGCCGCTGGGAGCCTCGCTGCCAGCTTATGTCGGTTAAACCCGCCGTCGATGGCGAACATCTTACGCTCCGGGTGAGCTGGAAAGGCTCTGACGGACAGCCCCGGACTCAGGAGTTGCTATGGCGCTGACAGAACCCGATTTTATTGAACGTGATGCCGATAAAATCACGGCTGAAATGATTGCACAGTACGAAGCTGCAACCGGCAAAACGCTGTATCCCGCTCAGGCTGAGCGCCTGTTGATTGACCTGTGGGCATACCGCGAAATGCTGGTCAGGGTGGCGGCGCAGGAAGCGGCCAAACAGAATCTGGTCGCCTTTGCCCGTGAGCCGATGATTGATTACCTCGGTGAACTGGTCGGTGTATACCGTCTTGCCGCGCAGCCTGCCACGACCACGCTCCAGTTCTCCGTGGATGAGGAACTGGCCATTGATGTGCTGATTCCGGCAGGCACCCGCGTCAGCGCTTCCGACAGCATTATTTTTGCCACCGATACGGACGTGGTGCTGAAAGCCGGATTGCTGCTGGTCAATGCCACGGCCACCTGTACCGAACCGGGAGCCGCTGGCAACGGCTGGCAACCTGCGCAGGTTAGTCAGTTGCTCGATGAAATTGATAACGTCGACCTGCAGGTGACCAATCTGGCAGCCAGTTCTGGCGGTTCTGAGCAGGAAGACAATGACAGGCTCCGCGAGCGTATCAAACTTGCGCCGGAGTCATTCACTAACGCCGGAAGCCGTATGGCATACCATTTTCATGCCATGCAGGCCCATCCCAACATCGTCGATGTTGCCTTGCTTTCCCCGGTTCCCGGCACCGTAGAGCTGTATCCGCTGCTCAGCACCGGCCTGCCGGACGACAGCATCCTCACGCTGGTAGAGAGTTTCTGCTCGGACGAAAAAGTCAGGCCACTTACTGATACCGTGCGGGCTAAAACACCTGTTCAGGTGGATTACACCATTGAAGCCAATATCACGATCTATCGTGATCAGGATGCCAACTCGGTAAAGGACAACGCTAACAGCGCCATACAGAACTGGGTGGCATCACGTACCGCCACGCTGGGGCGCGATATTGTTCCCAGCCAGATTATCAGCGTGTTGTCCGTCTCCGGGGTGTACCAGATTGAACTGGTGACACCGGCGCTGAAGGTAGTGGCAGAAAACGAATGGGCAAACTGTACGGCGATCACACTTAACATGACCGGAGTGTCTGATGGCTGAGCCGCTGCAACTCCCGCCGCCGCTTGAGGGTGATATCAGCCTCAGAACGCTGGGAAGACTGGCCGGGCGGCTGGATAACCTCGACCTGAGCGTACTGATGGTCTATCTCGTCGATATCGTCGACAGTTCCGCGCTGCCATGGCTGGGCGAGCAGTTCTCACTGTTCGGCGATGGCTGGGAGCTGGCGGAATCGGACGATGTACGCCGCATGCTTATCAAATCCGCTATCGAGCTGCACCGCTATAAAGGGACGCCGTGGTCAATCCGGGAAATTATCCGCCGTTTTGGCTTCGGCGAAGTGGATCTGATTGAAGGCACTGGCCAGATCGGCTACGACGGCAAACACAGTTACAACGGACTTTTCGTGCATGGCGATGCGGAAGCCTGGGCGGTCTATCGCGTCATCCTTCAACAGCCCATTACTAACGACCAGGCGGCACTGCTACGTCAGACGCTCGCTGCCTTTGCTCCGGCCCGCTGCCATCTGGCGAGTCTGGAGTATCAGTCTGTCGCCATTCGCTACAACAACACCGTCAACTATGACGGTAGCTATAACCACGGGAGCAGTTAATTATGGCAAACCTACCTGAAACCCCGCAGTGGGAAGACGGCATCTATCAGATTGAGGTCTCCGACCCCGTTCTGGGCGGGCCTGACGGGATTTCTAACCGTCAGGGTAAACAACTGGCCAGCCGCACGCTGTACCTGAAACAACAGGTTGAAAAAGGTGGTTCTGACCTTGCGAAACACATCGCGGCGGCAGACCCGCATACCCAGTACGCGCCGAAGGCAAGCCCAACATTCACCGGCACGCCAACAGCGCCCACGCCTGAAAATAGCGACAACAGCAAGAAACTGGCGACGACGGAGTTTGTGGCTAAAGCACTTGCGGCGCTTGCAGGCAGCGCCCCTGAGACGCTGGATACACTCAAAGAGCTGGCTGACGCCCTCGGCAACGATCCGAATTTTGCGACCACGGTGCTGAACAAGCTGGCGGAGAAGCTGGCCAAAGACCAGAACGGCGCTGATATTCCTGACCCGGCGCTGTTTGTCAAAAACCTTGGTTTAGGGGAAGGCTCTGCTTTGCCAGTTGGCGTCCCCGTTCCGTGGCCGTCAGCAACGCCGCCAACGGGGTGGCTCAAATGCAATGGTGCCGCGTTCACAGCCTCACAGTACCCTAAGCTGGCACTGGCCTATCCGGCGCTGAAACTTCCAGATTTGCGTGGTGAGTTTATCCGAGGCTGGGATGACGGACGTGGTGTAGATGCGGGTCGTACACTTCTCACTGCTCAGGCCGATGAACTGCGCTCTCACAATCACCGTTTTATCAATGAATACGGCACACCCTCTACAAATTTCATTGCTTTCACCGACCAAAACAGCGAAGGCGTTGACGGCGGCCTACGCGAGGGTTCAAGGGCATGGACTTACATCACGATGGAGAAAACGGGAGGCAGTGAAACCAGACCGCATAACGTGGCATTTAACTACATCGTGAGGGCCGCATAATGGCAGAAGCACAATTTAACAACGATATGATCGCTATCGTTGCCGGTGAAATCACCGTTCATAACTTTGATGGTTCAACTCGTGAATATCGTTCCTCATCCGTCGAGTATGTTGCCGTTGGGGTTGGACTACCAGCACATTCATGCATTGACTCCCCAAGAGAAAGCACAGAAGGCTTTGCCATCTGCCGGACGGCAGATTTTACCGACTGGGAGTATGTTGCCGATCATCGGGGCGAAACAGCCTACAACAAGGAAACCGGGCAACCCTTTATCATCAGTGACCTTGGGGATTACCCTCCGGGTTCAACCCCTGAAGCACCCGAGACACCCTACGATATATGGGATGGACAAAAATGGGTGACCGACTCAGTAGCTAAGCGCAAGGTCGATATTGAATACGCAGGGGAACAACGGCTGCGGCTGCTTTCTGAGGTGGATGACATAACATCTGACTGGAGAGTGGCGTTGATGCTGGGTGATATCAGCGAGAGCGATAAAACTAAACTTTCAGCATGGATGGATTATAAATCAGAAGTGAAAGCCGTCGATATTTCGACGGCTCCTAACGTCACATGGCCAGTCAAGCCGGGGGCACAGGCCAGCTGATATCTGGTACCGAATTTGTATCCAGTGCCTGCAACTCCCTGATATAGGCCAGCCAGTTAATCAGGCTGGCTTTATCTTCATTACTGATGACACCAAGCTGTAACTCTGTCTGCCAGAAACTGATGGTTGCCCTGGCGTCCTCTACCAATGCTGCTTTTCTTTGTTCAGCGGCGTCAACATCGGCAGAATGTTTCTTATCGGCATCCGTCACCCATGCAGTGCCATTCCAGATATCGTATGGTGTACCGGGGGCCAGCAGAGTGGTATCTGCCGTATAATCACCCAGATCGGAAACCACAATAGCCGCGCCGGAGTGGATGCTATATACAGTTTTTCCCCGATGGTCAGGAATATATTCCCATGCGGTTAGATCCTTAGTGCGGCAGATGGCGTGCCCCGCGCGGGCTTCACCTGGCACGTCAATACAGGAATTGGCCGGAATGCCAACACCAATGGCAAGATACTCAACAGAAGAAGATATGTATTCACGGGTTTCGCTGCCGTAGTTATAAACGGTGATGTCTCCATCTGCTATGGCAATCAAATTATTGTTCAGTTCAGCTTCTGCCATCATTCGGCCCTCACGATGTAATTAAATGCCACGTTACGCGGACGTGTTTCAGTGCCGCCTGTAACTACAGTTGCGTACTTACTGTTAGCCATTCCATTGGGCGTACCTACGCTAGAACTGACCGAGTTATCGGTAGACAGCAATCTATCCCCCTGCTTGTCATTGGGCGTCAGCACACTACTGTCCCATGCATCCCATGCGGGTACGTTGTGCGCATGACTTGCGAACAAGTGCCCCTGAAGACTCAGTAATTCACGATTACTGTCTACACCACGTCCGTCATCCCAGCCTCGGATAAACTCACCACGCAAATCTGGAAGTTTCAGCGCCGGATAGGCCAGTGCCAGCTTAGGGTACTGTGAGGCTGTGAACGCGGCACCATTGCATTTGAGCCACCCCGTTGGCGGCGTTGCTGACGGCCACGGAACGGGGACGCCAACTGGCAAAGCAGAGCCTTCCCCTAAACCAAGGTTTTTGGAAAAGCAGTTACACATAGCGAAATCTGTAAAAATCCTCCCACCGCAACATACAGGAGGAGAATTGATGGCCGTTATTGGTTATATCCGCGTATCAACAATCGACCAGAACAGCGATTTACAGCGTAATGCACTCACAAGCGCAAACTGTGACCGTATTTTTGAAGACCGTATGAGCGGAAAAGTTGCCAGTCGTCCCGGTTTGAAACGTGCTTTAAAGTGCGTTAATAGCGGAGACACCCTGGTCGTGTGGAAACTGGACAGGCTGGGGCGCAGCGTTAAGAACCTGATCGCACTGATATCAGAGTTACATGAACGCGGTGCCCACTTCCGCTCTTTAACAGACAGTATTGATACCAGCACTGCCATGGGGCGCTTCTTTTTCCACGTGATGTCTGCACTGGCGGAGATGGAGCGCGAGCTAATCGTCGAACGAACGCTGGCCGGGCTAGCAGCAGCCAGAGCACAGGGGCGCATAGGTGGAAGGCCCAACGCATTAAAGCTGCATGAGCGGGAACAGATTGGGCGGCTATTGGCTAAGGGGCACACCCGCCAGCAACTTGCCATTATCTACGGTGTAGGGGTATCGACGCTGTACCGGTATTTTCCGGTAGATGGTCAGAGGGAGGATGACGCGGTAGGATTGTAATTCTTTTGCCAATATTGAAACGCCGCAGCGATGCCATTTATCTCACGGAAATGGGCGCATTTATCGCGCGGCGCATCATAAAGCGGCGGTGCCCGTCAGGCGCAATGCCTCATTGACCTGCTGATCGTCCTCTTCAGACCACTGGCGTAACCAGTTCTGCCAGGGAAAACGCCCAAGGCTGACCAACTGGCGGACGGTGATCCCCTCTGGTGCAATCGGGGTTTGCGGCAGGATCGCCAGCTTTTGTGCCACCTGTTGCGTGGCGCTGGCGTGGATATCCAGGCCATCGAGAATGACACGACCGGACTGCGGCGTTAACAGGCGCGCCATCGCTTTTAGCAGCGTGCTTTTGCCACAGCCGTTGCTGCCAATCAGCACCGAGACGCGTCCTGCGGGCAGGCTCAGATCCAGCGCATTGATCACCGTTTGCTGTTGATAGCTGACGCTAAGCTTGTCAGTTGAAAGAGACACAGGTTCCTCATTGCATTACGTCCGCTGCCGGATAAGCAGCCACAAAAAGAATGGCGCACCGGCAAGCGCCACAAAAATACCGGCCGGGAGATCGGCGGGCCGGAACAGCGTTCGTGCCGCCAGATCGGCAATCATTACCATCACCCCCCCACCACTTACTGCCACGCAGGCCTGGCCGACAATGCCGTTACGTACCCACAACCGGGCAATGTGCGGTGCAATCAACCCGACAAATGCCATCGCCCCCACCTGCGCAATCGCGCCGCCCGCCAGCACCACACAGCCGAGCATCAGCAACACGCGAACCGTGTTCACCCGAATCCCTAACCCCAGCGCCTGCTCATCATTCAGTTGCAGTACTTTCAGGTAACGAATAAGAGAACACAGCAGCGGAACCGCCCACAGATAGACGGCAAGCAGGTGCAGCACTTTTTCCCATGTGGCGGCGTACACGCTGCCGCTCAGCCAGACCCATGCCGACAGTGTGGTGGTGAGCGGGCTGAACACCAGCACCAGCGACACAATCGCGCCCGCCAGCGCTGAAACGCCGACGCCCGTCAGGATCAGCCGCAGCGGCGTGAGCCCTTTGCGCCAACTGAGCAGAAAAACTAACCCCACCGCGCACGCTGCACCGGCCATCGCCGCATAAGGCAACATGCCGCTGCCATACTGCAAACTGAAGCCCGCCAGCCAGATCAACGCACCCGCGCTGGCTCCGGTGGTGACCCCCAGCGTATCCGGCGAGGCCAGTGGGTTACGCACCAGCATCTGGATAATCAGCCCTGCGATACCGAGGCCACCGCCCGCCAGTAACGCCAGCGCCACACGGGGTAAACGCAATTCATGGATAATAAAACTCTGTGGCGATGCGTCCGGACTGAGCAACAGTGCGAAAGTTCGCGAAAGCGGCAGCAACACATCACCAATACTTAACGACACCAGCGCCAGCAGCAGCGTCACAAGCAGGCAACTCAGCACCAACGGAATACGCCCGCGCGCGGACTGGCGGGAAAACACGCCCCAACGCAACACCGGATTACCCCGCATGGCTCCCCCTTCGCTGCGCCAGCATGATAAAAAATGGCGCACCCAGCAGTGCGGTCATCACGCCAACCGGCACCTCCTGCGGCACAATGATCAACCTGGCGGTGATATCGGCCGCCAGCAGCAGTAACGCGCCCAGCAGTGCACAAGCGGGTAAGGTCCGACGTAAATCGCTGCCGAAGATCTGGCGAACAATATGCGGGACCACCAGCCCGACAAAACCGATATTACCGGCCAGCGCCACCGCGCAGCCTGCAAGGCCAACCACCAACATGCAGGCAATCAGCCGCACCCGGGCAATGTTCTGCCCCAGCCCACGGGCGATCGTTTCCCCGGCGTTCAGTACATTCATCTGGCGCGAGAACAGCACCGCAATCACCATCAGCCCGGCGCCCGGCAACAGCAGCGGATAAAGCCGCGTCGCATCACTGGCGGACAGACTGCCCGCCAGCCAGAACAGCATCGTATCGAGGCTTTGCTGATCAATAACGAGGATTGCCTGGGTGAAGGCATTACACAGCGCGGTGATCGCCACCCCGGCCAGCACCAGCCGCAGCGGATTAAGCTGACCTTGGCTGACGTTGCTGACAAACCACACCAACATGCCGGTGGTACACGCGCCGAGAAACGCCAGTAGCAAAGTGATCCACGGGTCGCCAATGGAAAACAGCGTGCCGGCCAGCACAATCATCAGCGCCGCCCCGGCATTCACGCCAAACAGCCCTGGCGCAGCCAGCGGGTTACGCGTTAAAGCCTGCATCAGCGCGCCAGCGACCGCCAGAAACGCGCCAACGCACATTGCCAGCACGGTGCGCGGCAAACGCGAGGTTTGAATAATGATATCCGCTACGCGGGTCGCATCCGGATGCACCAGTGCTGCGGTAATCTGCGCCGGGGTATACCAGCCCGCACCAGCCATCATGCTGAGCAATGCCAGTAATCCCAACAAAAGCGTGCAGAGCAGAAACTTCATAGCCCCTCCCCGCGCAGAAAACGCGCCACATCGTCCACGATGTGATTGGCGCCCAGGATGCCGCCGGAGAGGCTCCAGGGCACACTGTCCACCGTCATAATGCGCCGCGCTTTTACTGCCCGCAGTTGCTGCCACAGCGGGTGGGCAATCAATCGCTGGTACTGGCGGTCAATGGCCGGGCTGTTGGCGCGTAGCAGGATGAAAAAGAGATCCGCATCCAGCCGCGGGATGTTCTCCAGCGTGGAGAAGCGCAGCGAGGCGCTACGGGTTTGCGCCGCCTGAGCATTCCACCTAAAGCCCAGTTCTGACATCACCGAGCCAGGAAAACTGTGTGCCACATAGCTACGGATGTGATCCGGGCGAACTTCAATCACCGATACCTGCGGCGGGCTTTGCGCAGAAAACTGCCGCACCATTGAGGCCTTGATTGCCGCCACACGGCTGTCCCAGCGTTGCAGCAGCATCGCAGCAGCAGGGTTCAGGCTGAGCACATCGGCCACCACGGTCAGCGTTTTTTTAAACTCAAACACATCATCCAGCAGCGTGACCGGGGCGATCTTCGCCATTACGGGCACGATATCCTGGTGGCGAAAGCGCGACGCAAAGATGCGATCCGGTTGCAACATGGCGATTTTTTCCAGCGCGGGCTGCGTTTCGAGTCCCAGTTGCGCCACCGTGGACACCATCGGACGCAAATAGCGGTACACCGGTTTTTCCGCCCACGACTCAACGATGCCGCACGGTGTCACGCCAAGTGCGACCAGACTGTCCGTCGCGCCCTGGAACAGAGAAACCACGCGCGGTAAACGGGGTGTGGCGGCAAATAGCGACGGCGACAAACCGCCAAGCAAGAGTGCCTGGAGTAATCGTCTGCGCCGCAGCGAGCAATAAACAGAAGTCATCATCGTCAATCCGTGTTGTCGCCCCTTTTCAGAGGCGACGCGGGTCAGAAATCGAGACTGTAGCCCAGCGTTGCGGTACGTCCGCGCCCGGCGAAGTAGCGATCCTCATCCACGGATGCACTCTGTGAGTAATAGGTGATGTACTGTTTATTCAGCAGGTTAGAAATCCCCAGACTGAGCTGACCGTACGGCAGTTTATAGCCGACCGCTGCATCCACCAGCACGTAGCCAGAGAAGTCTTTTGCCGCGTCATCAAACGACTTGCTGAGTGCCCAGTTGGCCTGCAGGAAGGTGGTCAGTTCCGCGTTCCAGTTTGCCGACCAGTTAGCAATGATGCGGTCCGGGGCGATGTTCAGGCCATCCAGCTTCGCATCGAGGCTGCCGTTGTTGTCGCTGTCGTAACGCCCGCGCATATGCGACCAGGAGACGGTGAATTTGTGGTCCGCATTCGGTGTATAGCCCGCACTCAGTTCCACACCGTCAATTTCGGTTTTCTCACGGCGGGCAACAAAGGCATCGTTGAGCAACTCCACACGGCTGCCCAGTTTGGAGGTGGACTGGTAATAGCTGGCTTCAAAATCAAACGGTGCGTGCTGCACGCGGAAGCCCACTTCGCTGTTTTTGGTGACGATCGGTTGCAGACCGGAGTAGTCATCCAGTTTAACACCAGGCGTGTCGATGCCGCGCAACACGCGCCCGACATCCGGCACGGTGAAACCTTCACTGTAGCTGGCGAACAGGCTCAGTGGTTCAACCGGCGTCCAGACAATGCCCGCATTGTAGAGGGTTTTATCGAATGAAGGATTGCCGCCTTCCACCGTGACGCGATCGTTGGCCCATACCGTCTGGTAACTGTCGATATTCAACCGCGCATATTCATAGCGCACACCGCCGCTGAGTTTAACGGAGGCCACCGGGCTGTACTCCAGTTGCAGGAACGGTGACAGATCGGTGTAATTAATTTCCGGTACATAAGTACGCCCAGTGCCCCACAGATCCTGTTTTGAGTTATCAAACAGCGTGTCAAAACCGACCGTCGCCTTAATGCGATCGTCCCAGATGTCATCTTTGGTCAGGGCAATTTTGCTGCCGTACTTATCGGTATACGCACGCGTTTGGTCATAAAGCGTGCCGAGGGGCGCAATGTTCGGATCCTGGAATGACGAGGAGTTAGTGGCGCCAAACAGCGCTTCGTAGCGCTGATAATAGGCCAGCACATTGAGCTTCATGCCCGCCAGGTTGTAGTTATCGTAGGTGGTGCCTACCGTCCAGACATCGTTATGCGGCGCGACGCCTTCCGGGTTGCCTTTCACCGACGTGGTAACAATACCGGCCTCGCGATCGCCGGTCACGCTGACGTAGTTATCTTTATTTTTCAGGCGGTAGCGATTCAGGCTCAGTTGCACGCGCTGATCGTTATCCAGCCAGTAGCCCACTTTCGCCAGCAGATCCCAGGCGCGGGAATCCATCAAATCGCCCTGTGTATTATCAACGCCAATGGCGTGATGATTGGCGTCTTTGAACAGGCCCTGATCTTCATAGCTCAACGCAAACACGTAGTCGATGTACTCTTCGCTGCCGTTGATGCTGTAGTTGGTTTTGTACGACAGCGTATCGCGGTCGAAGGCCGCTGTTGGCGTGGTGGTTTCCACGCTGACGTGCTGATTTACCGTTCCTGGCTTTGCACGTTTGGTAATGATGTTGATCACCCCGCCGGTGGCTCCTACGCCGTTGCTGGCGTTGGCCCCTTTGATCACTTCAATCCGCTCAATCATCGACGCATCAATGGTATGCATTTCGCGTCCTGTTGGGCGCAGCGGGTTCGATTGCGGAATGCCGTCAATCATCACCAGCGGCGTTCTGCCACGCAGCGTCTCGCCGCTGCCGGACATTTTTTGCCGTGGCGGAGAAAATGACGGGATCAGGTTGCTGAGGATCTGCGACGTGTCAGAAGTGACCTGACGCTGCTGCGCGATCTCTTGTTCAGTGATGACTTTGATGACCTGGGGGGAATCATTGCGCGAACCGTCGGTTCGTGTGGCGGTCACAATCATTTCGTCACTGTTATCACCTGTTCCACCCTGCGCATAAAGCGGAGCGGCGATGAGCAGTGAGAGCACGCCGTACAGCGGGGAAAATCTCATGCAAGCTATCCTCATTCTTCAATTCCCTCACAACCGCAAGGGATCATTCCGTCATAAAATCAAATAACAACAATAAGAAACAATTTGATACCGATTATCATTATCAACAACAAAATGTAAAGTGAATATTTCCGCGCCGAAACTAAAAAAACATGCGCCAGCGACAACACAGAGAAAAGGAAAGAGGAGAAGGGAACGACAGCAATAGCCAGGCGAAAATGCTCGCCCGGCGGTCAGAGCAGGTTACTGCCCGATCAGGTTTTCTTCGGACAAATGTTCAATAAAGGCAGCGATCGTGGAGGGAACGGGCCGGATGGGCAAACGCAATAAATGCATCGGTCGCATCGGTGGGGTGTAATCCGGCAATACCCGGTGCAACTTGCCGGAAATAATGTCGGCTTCAAGGATCACCGCAGAATTAAACGCAATGCCCAGTCCCGACAGCGCCGCCTGGCGAACCGCATCACCGGAGTTCACAATCAGCCGTGGAATGATTTCCACTTCGTAGCGCCCCCCCGGCCCTTCCATTTGCCAGAAATGGTTTGATTGCCACTGGGTAAAACTGATGCAGTTATGTTTTGCCAGATCTTCAGGCGTCTTCGGCGTGCCATAGGCTTCAAGGTAGGCGGACGATGCCGCCAGCAACATGCGGTAGGGCGGCATGGGTAAGGCGATTAACCCCTCATCGCGCACATTGCCAATGCGAATGGCAATCTGGAAGCGCTCTTCAATCAGATCAACACGCCGGTCAGTCAATACCAGATCGATATTCACTTCCGGATAGCGCAGCAAAAAAGGCGTTAACACCGGTGTCAGCACGCGATTGCCAAACGCCACCGGCGCGCTGATGCGCAGGTCGCCCGCTACTTCATCATTCAGGCGATGAACAATGGTATCCGCTTCATGCACGGCGGAGAGGATTTGAATACCGTGTGCGTAAAAGCGTTGCCCTGCGCCGGTCAGCCCCTGGCGGCGGGTGCTGCGGTGGATCAACTGGCAACCCAGCCGCTTCTCCAGTTCGCGGATGTGCTTGCCCACCATTGCAGGGGTAATGCACATCACCTCCGCCGCGGCGGTGAAACTGCCTTTATCCGCAGAAAGGATGAACGCTTCAACGCTTTTCAGGTAGTCCATTTTTCGATACTCCGGCCGTCAGTATTTGCATGATTATAAACTGACAGTAATAAATCAATAAAAAGAATGACTATTTATCCCCTCCTGGTTTTTGCCTAATAATGCCAGCAGCACAAGACGGGATGGCGGTACTTGCCATGGTTTATGTGTGACGCATTCCCATCACGATTATCAGTGATATTCACCGCAGTGGTTCGGGGTTAAGCGCATGAGTAAATTTGTAGTATTTAATGGTAGCTCCCGCTATCCGGGCAACAGTTCCGTTATTGTTGAGAAAGTGTTCAGCGGCTTTGACGCAGAGGCATTTCGCCTTAAAGATTTTACGATCACGCAGTATGAAGATTATCGGGAAACCGATCTGAAATATAAGCCCGTCACCGATGATTACGATTATTTAATCAATAAATTTCTGCACAGCGACGTGGCCGTTTTTGTTTCGCCGGTTTACTGGTATGGCATTTCGGGAACAATGAAAGTTTTTATCGACCGTTTTTCCGAGTCTTTAAAAAAAATCCCGGACTTTCGTCAGCGCTGCCAAGGTAAAAAAATCGTCCTGATTGTGATCGGTGGTGATAATCCACAACACAAAGCGAACATTATTACCACCCAGTTCGAATACATTTGCGAATTCCTCGGCATGTCACTCTGCCACACCTTTAAAGGTGAAGCAGATCGCGCCGGTGAAATTAAGGAACAACACGAGTTTATTCTTTCCATTAAGAATTACTTTGAAAGCAACTTCATTATTTAACCTATCTTAAGGGAATTATCATGAAAGCATTTAAATGCCTGACCTGCTCATCTTCTGTTGACGTTGTTGACGATATTCTGGTTGGTGAAATTGTTGAATGCAGCGCTTGTGGACAGGAGCATGAATTAGTAAAAGATAGCAATGGCTATCACCTGGAATTTGCACCAGAGGTGGAAGAAGACTGGGGCGAATAATGGAAAGCAAACCCGCCGTCTTATTATTTGTTACCAAAGTCAGGGAAGAAGAAAAGCGCATCGTCGAATTTTTACGCCACGATGGTGCAGATGTAGAAATTATTTCCGAACAGTCTTCATGGAACGTACAGGATGTAAAACACTACGATATTGCGTTGGTGCGTTGCCTTTCACAGAGCACGGCTCTGGCGCGCGCCCGCTATATTGAAGCCGCTGGCGTTAAAGCCATTAATTCACGCCACGCGATTGAAATCTGTACGGACAAAGGATTGCAGTCGGTTCTTTTTGCCCGGCATGAAATCCCGGTGCCCGCCTGGCGGGTTGTTCATCATTACCGCGATCTCGACGGATTACTGCCGCAGTTTGGTCACCGCTTTGTGATCAAGCCCGTCAATGCTTCCTGGGGTCGCGGCGTGACATTGATTGACAGTCCGGCAAGCCTGGCTGTCTGGCTGTCCGCCAGAGAATCCGTGGATCTTAAAGGTCAGCACTTGCCGGTGCTGGTTCAGGAATATATCGAAAAGGACAACTTCGATATCCGGGTGGTGATCGTTGGCTCGCAACCTGTTGCCGCATTTAAACGGGTGTCAGAGGATAACTGGAAAACCAACACCCACCTCGGCGCAGACATTATTCCACTGGCCATTGACGATGAGATTACGCGTCTGAGTCGCGCCGTTATCCAGGTATTGGGTGAAGGCGTTTACGGCCTGGATTTAATGTTTAACACACGCACCGGACAATACGTTGTCTGCGAAGTCAACCAGAATCCCGAATTTGCCAAATCATGGAAAATTCATCAGGTTGATGTCGCTGCACTTATCGCCAGATATACCATCAACTCAATTGAGTAAATAAGGTGGAATTATGCAGTCTCAAGGAACTCATGAATTAGCAACACAGCATTTCCAGGTCTCATTCGTATTAGCACGAGTGTTAACCTCGGGCGTAATTATGAGTATCGAGAAAAATGAAAGCGAACTGAAAGGCCTGGAGAATATTTTAAAAAAATCATCCGGCAAACAGTACGCCGTCACCTACAACAGCATCAGCGGCGCTGTCATTGGCGCACTCTGGGGGCAGGATATTGTTTACGGTGGGAAGACCAATCAGCGTACCCTCGATGAGCAACAAGCGAAATTACTGAAATGGTTGGGAATTGGCCACGATAATTTATTGGCCAGACCTTATCTTTTACATACCGCAAGCTGGGACAACCTCGCCGACACAGGCAAAGCATGTCATAACGATGAGCCGGTTAATATTATTGATTTTGCCGGGCTGGGCTTCGGACCTTGCGCTGTTTTACTGACCAACTCTGAGAGCATTTATAAAAAAGCGGAACGCTTAAAAATCTTTGGCGCTTTTGATTTACGCACCATGTGGACTCAGCAAGAAACAGAAAAAGAAATTCAGCCAGGTCTGCAATTTAACTTCCGCCTCAGTCCGCTGGTCGGCGCGTGCATCAAAATGTCGCTTATTAAAATGGGGTTAAACAAATGAAGACCGATTTCATTATGACGCCGCTGGCCATGCCAGCGGATGGCGTGGTTGACCATAATCTGGCGCTCGATGGCGATGCGCCGGTCATTCCAAAAGCCAACCGTAAAACCCTTTTCCCGAATATCACCAAAGAAGATCTGTTCCAGATGATGATCTCTGTGCAGCAATCACCGCAGGATGTGGTGGCAGAGTTCGCAGAGAAATATCGCCAGCGCGTGGGCGCGGCGTATGCCATTCCGACCGCCAGCGGGACATCCAGCCTGCATCTGGCACTGATTGGCGCAGGCGTGAAACCCGGCGATGAAGTGCTGGTGCCCGCTTTTACCTTTATTGCTACCGCGCAGGCGATTGTCGCCGCCAAAGCGATCCCGATTTTTGTCGATATAACTCCCGGAACGTGGTGTATCGACCCGGCGCAACTGGAGAAAAAACTCACGCCCCGCACCAAGGCGGTAATGCCAGTGCATGTGCACGGCCTGCCTGCGGATCTCGATGCCCTGACGGAGTTCTGCCAGCGGCATAATCTGGCGTTAGTGGAAGATGCCTCCCATGCGCACTCCGCAAGCTGGCAGGGACGCCATTGCGGCACCTTTGGTGATGCCGCAGGACAAAGCTTGATGGCGGATAAGAATTTCCCGCTCGGCGGCGAAGCCGGTATTGCCTTCTTTAAAGAACGCAGCAGCTACCAACGCGCCTGCGCCTTCCTCGAAGAATCCGGTCTGGATTACAGCATGTCCTGGGTGGCGGCGGCCTTTGGCATCAGTCAACTCGCGCGTCTCGATTATTATGATGAAATCCGCCAGCGCAATGCACAGCACCTGATTGCGGAGCTTGCCACCACGCGTCTGTTCCGTGGCCCGGCCATCCCGGAAGGGGCGAAACACAGCTTCAATATGTTCCGCATCAACATCAACTGCGATTTGCCCGAGCTGGCTGGCATTCCGGAATACAAAGTCAAACAAGCCTTACAGCAGGCACTGAATGAAGAAGGGGTATTTGCACGCGAATGGCAAAACACCCTGTTGCCCTTCCATCTCCCCTTCCAGAACCAGAAAGGGTTTGGCAAAGGTTTCCCGTTCTTCCTGGCAGAACGGAAACACTACCAGCATGAAGACTTCCCTAACGCCATGAAAATGTTGCGCAGCACGCTGGTGTTGTGTCGCGAGCTGCGCTCGCCGGTGGAGTACGAAAAACTGCGGTCCTATGTGCTCGCGTTCAAAAAAGTGGATCGCCATCTTTCCCGCATCGCGGAGATCGCCCGTCACATTGACGATGTTCCGCCCTACGAAAAGGATGCACGACTCGGATGAATACTGTCTACACAGCCGCCATTCTGGGCGGCTCCGGATTCGTTGGCGGTGAACTGTACCGCCTGTTAAGCACCCATCCGCAGATTGATGTGCAGTTTGTCTCTTCGGAGTCTAAAAAAGGGCTGCCGGTGGAACGCCAGATGCGCAGTTTCCGCCACCACAGCCATAAGCCTGGCCTGAAGTTCTCTTCAATCAGCGATATCAAAGACAACCATTACGATCTGGTCTTTTCCTGTCTGCCGAACGGTAAGCTGCCACAGAGGGTGTCGTTAGTCAGCGAACACTGTACGCGCCTGTTCAACCTGAGCGGCGACTACCGCTTTGAGGAAGAGGCGATTAACGCGGTGCACTACCCGGCCACGCCGGGCAGTTTGCCGCCGCAGGTGGTCAGCCAATATTTTGTGCCGGAATTCACCACACCCGATCCGGCGGCGACCCTCATCAACCTGCCTGGCTGTATGGCGGTGGCTTCGCTCTATGCGCTGTGGCCGCTGGTCAGCAAACAGCTGGTGACGGGCAATATCATCGTTGATGCGAAAACCGGCTCCAGCGGCGCAGGGAAAAACAGCGCCGAAACCCATGCCGAGCGTTCACACAATTTCCGCCTGCATAAAGCATTCAGCCATCGTCACGGACCAGAAGTGGCGAAATTACAACAACTGACCACCGATCCGCTGGATATCACCTTTGCGGCCTTCAGCCTCGATACCGCCAGAGGGATTTACGTCAGTGCCTACAGCACGCTCAAACCGGGCTGTACGGCGGCGGATGTACGTCAGGCATTTTTCTCGCACTACCAGCAGACGCCGTTTGTTCACTACCTGAAAAATGGCCAGGTACCCATGCTGAAAACCGTCTGTGGCACCAATCACGCCGAGGTCGCCACGCTGGTTGAGGGTGATAAGTGCCTCAGTCTCTGTTCGCTGGACAACCTGCTTAAAGGTGCGGCGGGTCAGGCGGTGCAGGCAGCAAATCTCTGGCTCGGCCTTGAGCCGTTTGTCGGGCTGGATCATCTTAACGAAGCCGGGTGGCCATAATGGATAATCTCTACGTCATCAAAGCCGGAAGCAGCACTCTGTACAGCGGCAGTGGTTTTTTCCGCGAAGTGATGGAGATCAGCCGCGCCGGCGGTAAGGTACTGGTGATCTGCGGCGGCGCGGAGGCTATCGAACGGGAGTACCGCCACCAGGAGATCGACGTCGCCTACCTGCCACTGGCGAACGGCGATCGGGTGCGCTATTGCAGCCCGGAGCACATGGACGTGATCCTCAAAGCCTACCGCGAGCGCATTGGCAACCTGATTAACCTGGCGGCACAAACGCTGGATTTTTCTGCCTATTATCAGGTTGCTGGCGACAACCAGCTGGTGACCGGAAAACTGGGCAAGCCACTGAAAATCACCGAAGGCGGTCGCAGCCGCATTGTGCGCGACTCGCTTTATGGTGGATTCAATGACGCAAAAACCGCTGTCCTGCGTGCACTGCTGGAAAGCTATGACATTGTTTTTCTCTCACCGCCTATCTGGGAAAGCCACGCGCGTCAGTACATCAATATTGATGCCGATATGCTGGCCGCACACCTGGCGGTGGCGCTGAACGCCAACCATCTGCGCTTTGTCACCGGTACGGCGGGGATCCTGCGGGACATCAATGATAGCGCCAGCACTCTGCACGATGTCTACGCCGATGACGAACTGGTGGTGAGCGGGCGGATGAAACAGAAAGTCCGCGCCTGCCAGCTTGCGTTGCAACAGGGCGTGTGCGATATCGCCATCAATGGCCCGCACTCACTCTCTGCCGCCGCCACCTGGTTCTGGCGCGGTACCGGCGTCAGCGAGCCAATGCGCTTATTGAACATGATGGTCAATATCTCATCCATTTCTGGGGATGAGTCGGTACTGGCGAACTTCCTGTCCCAGCGCCTGGCCGGTAGCGGTATCGATGCGCAGATTGACCCGGCTGGCAACCTGGTGCTGAGCAAAGGCAACGGGCCAAACACCCTGCTGATGCTCGGCCATCTGGATACCGTACCGGGGCTGTGGCGCAGCGATGCCGGCGAGGATTTTGTCAGCGGTCGCGGCAGCGTCGACGCCAAAGGCTGTCTGGCGAACTTTATCGACGTTCTGCGACAGGTTGAGGTGCCGCCCCACGCACGTTTGCTGGTGGTGGGCGCGACCGAAGAAGAGGTGTCCTCCTCGAAAGGCGCTTACTACGTACGCGACAACTATCCCGCCAACGCGGTGATCATTGGCGAACCCAGCGGCGTGATGCATGTTGCCATTGGCTATTATGGCCTGCTGAAGATCAAAGTGACCGCGCGCAAAGGCATGGAGCACACCGCCGCACGGGACGCGAAAACCTCTATCGAACACGTTTATGAAGCCGCTGGCGCGCTGCGGGCGGTGATGAATGATTTTGACAGCAACAATATCTCCAACATCATCGGCATCACCCATCGCCACGCGCTTTCTTATGAAGAGTCACAGTTGGTGATCAATTTCCGTGTTTCGCCGGAGGCGCGCCCTGGTTACATCGAACCGCTGCTTGCGCTGAGCGGCGATGGGATCACGGTGGAGATCGAGCGCAGCACACCGGGCTATAAATCGTCACGCACCAACCCACTCTATCGCGCGCTTAACCAGGCGTTTAGTCGCGTACTGACGGACACCCCGCCGCGCCCGGTGGTGAAAAAAGGCACCTGCGACATGAATACGCTGGCGACAAGCTGGCGCAACGTACCGTTCATCGCCTATGGCCCCGGTGATTCCGCGCTGGATCATACCGACAAAGAGGTCAATTACACCGAGGATGTGCTGCTGTCGCGGCGCATTTTGCAGGAGACCGTTGTCAACTGGATGCGACTGAATGGAGGAGAGAAGTAATGGCCTCGTTGCATGAACTGCCCGCACTGGCTGCCCAGGCGCGCGGCGTGATTATTGATATCGCCGCCAGTGATGTCGGTTGTCATATTGGCGGCTCGCTGTCTGTCATCGATATTCTGCTGTACACCCTTAACCGCTATCAGGCCGATGAGCATAACTGCGTGGTACTGAGCAAAGGGCATGCCGCCGCTGCGCTTTATAGCGCACTGTACGTGCTCGGCTACAGCGACACCAACCCGGCGGAACACTATGGCCGCAGCGATTCACTGCTGACCGGCCACCCGAACCATAAAATTCCGCATATTCGTTTCTCTACCGGCAGCCTCGGGCACGGCATCGGCTATGCCGCAGGCTGGGCACTGGCGCAGCGTCAGTTGAAGAGCAACGGCATTGCCGTGGCGATAGGCGGTGATGGCGAGTTGCAGGAAGGGTTGTGTTGGGAAGTGCTACAGGTGCTGTCAGCGCAGGAGATCGGCAACCTCGTGTATGTCATTGATAACAATGGCGCGCAAAATGATGGTTATGTCCGGGATATCTCCCCCATCGCCGATATCAAAGCGCGTTTTGCCTCTTACCGCATGGATGTGGTGGAAATTGACGGACACGACTTCAGGCAACTGGAGCAGGCATTTTCCGCACGGCAAAACCGCGGTCTGGTGATCATCGCCAACACGGTGAAAGGCAAAGGCATTGCCGAGCTGGAGGGCAATCCGTCCTGTCACTACGCCAAACTGAAACTTCACCAGGCAATCAAATGGAAAAGGAGACTCGCCGATGCTGTCAGGTAGAGACGCGTGCAAGGATGAACTGGTTAACTGCGCGCAGGAAGACGCGAAAATAGTGTGTCTGGAGGCCGATCTTGGCGGGCGAAATCACCCTTTTCAACAGCGCTTCCCGGACCGTTTTTACAATATCGGCATCGCAGAGATGGCCGCCATCGATATGTGCACCGGGCTTGCCGCTGCCGGATTTAAACCCTTCTTCACCACCTTCGCGCCGTTCGCTGCACTGCGATGTGCGGAGGCTATCAAGCTGTCGCTCGGCTATATGGGCCAACCGATCACCGTGATTGGCGCGTATGGCGGCGTCTCTGGCGGCTGGTTTGGCACCACGCATCACAGCCTGGAAGATGTCGGTGCCGTGCGGTTGTTCCCCGGTATCCGTATCGCCTGCCCGTATGGCGAAGCCGAAACACGCCAGGTGCTGCGCAACGCCGCCCAGGGCAATGAGCCTTGTTATATCCGGCTGGGACGCAACGACGTTTACCCCGACCTTGCACGCTCGGCGGAATTCGACACGTTGATCGTTGAGCAGGATTATCGCGCCAGCCACCCTGTTACGCTGGTATCAGTAGGCGAAAAAGCCACGCAATTGTGCGTCGCCGCCAAACAGGAACTGGGTGAAATCAATCACCTGCACTTGTGTTATGTGGATAACGCTTCCCTGCACCACCTTATGCCGGATATCGCCCGGCTTGCTGGTCCGCTGCTGGTGGTGGAAGAACATCGCCGCGCGGGCAGCGTGGCAGCGGAACTGGCGCTCAGCATGCCGCATAAACAGGTGCTTTCTTACACCCCCAACGATGACTGGCCGCAGTACGGCGGCAGCCAGGACGATGTCCTGGCGGGCCTGAATTTCTCTCTTGAAAGGTTACTCACCACCATAAAAGACATTATTTATGCCAAGGAGCATGTATGAGCACGAGCTTTGCCATTTTAAAAGATCCGCGTTTCCGGGCGTTTTTTCTCTCTGATATCGTTTCAGGGTTTGGCGTCGGGATGGCGACGATCGGGGCCAACTGGTTTGTGCTGATGAAAACCGGGTCGAATCAATATGTCGGCATCCTGCTGGCGGTGAACGTAATTGCAGGGTTTGTGGCTTCCCTCTTTTCCGGGGTGATCACCGATAAATATAACCGTAAGACCGTGATCTTTTTCACCCATGCTATTCGCGCGATCTTTTTGCTGCTGCTCTTCGTCATGCTGTCGAATTTCGATTTCAATATGTACTACCTGTACGCGTTCGCCATTATTAATGGCGTCGGCTGGACGGTGTATATGTCGGCTTCGCGCAGCTTCCTGCAAGAAATTCTTGAAGAGAAAAAATATGTCACCGGCAACTCTTTGCTGGAGATCAGCTTGCAGGTCGGGATGTTTCTTGCGGCGGCAGCGTCCGGGTTTATTTATAAATACTTCAGCTTTAACGCCATTCTGCTGGTGAATGCGCTGATGTTTGTCTTCAGCGCCATCGCCATTAACCTGATTAAATACCGCGCCGTCGCCCGTGAAACCAACAGCGAAAATTACACCTTAATGCTGCGCCGCGGCTGGTCATTCCTCTATGAAAACAAAGGCATTTTCGTGCTTGGCGTCGTGTCGATTGTGCCGCTGATTGTCACCATGATCTATAACGTGGTGCTGCCGGACTACGTGAACAACACCCTGCAACGGGATAGCGTCACTTTCGGTTTTGCGGATATGTCTTACGGCATTGGCGGGTTGCTTTCCGGAATCATGATGTCGTCGCTGGCTATGAAGCTGGACGCCCGTAAATTAATCAGCGCGTTCTTTGTTCTGGCCTGCATCAACCTCTTATTCCTCAGCCAGAACAGCTTCGTCTTTAATTTATATCTGTGCAGCCTGTTACTGGGTCTGTGCAACTCTTCACTGCGTATCTTAATGAACTCCCTGCTGATGCAAACCGTGCCAAAAGATTATATGGGGCGTTCGATGGCGGTGTGGATCGGTATTTCCCTGATCTGCCAGTGCCTCTTCTCACTGTTTATTGGTTCCTACCTCGATCAGCATGGCGCAATGATTGGCATTGTGATCATGGCGCTGATGATGGGGGCGGGATTCGTCATGTTTGTTCTTAATCAACTGTTGCTCTCAAAAAAGCATCCTGAAAATTTACAGGGGTAACGACCATGTCAGATAAAAAAGTCATTTTTTTGGTTGAGCCGAGTTTCTTCGGCGTCAGTTTTGCCCGCGAGGCACACAAAGCAGGTTTCTACGTTGTGGTGCTGGTTTCGGCAAAAGACAACCCACAGCTCTATGGTTACGAAGGCGAATACGATGATTTGCTGGTCTGTGATATCCGCGATGCGGATTCCATCTATCAGGCCATCTATAGCAGCCCGTATAAACGCATCGACGCGATGATTTCGGCAACGGACTATGCCATGGCGACCACCGCCGAGGCGGCGCAGCGTTTAAACATTCCTTGCATCAGCCATGAAACGGCGACGCTGGCACGTAACAAAGATTTGGCCCGTATTCGCTACAGCGAACGCGGCGTGCCGAGCGCACAGTTTAAAATTGTCCACCGGTTGGGAGAAGCGGAAGACGCGGCAGCAACTATTGGCTATCCGGTGGTACTGAAACCCACCAATACGGCCAGCAGCCAGAACGTCTTTTTTATTAACGATCGCCAGCAACTGCGCGACGCATTTAAAGTGCTGGAAAATTTCACCACCAGCTACATGGGCTTCAGCGTGCGCAAAGAGTACCTGGTGGAAGAGTATCTGGAAGGGCCGGAATTCAGCGTTGAGATCTTCTTAACCCACGGCGAAGTGGTCTTCGCGGAAGTAACCGAAAAAGTCACGTCGCCGCTGCCTTACTTTGTTGAAATGTTCCACATCTTCCCGACGTCTGTACTGGAAGATAAAAAACCGCAGATGATTGAAGTGGCGCGCCAGGCGCTGGAGGCTATCGGCTTCACCAACGGCCCGGCGCACGTTGAGGTGAAATACACCCAAACCGGGCCGCGTATCGTTGAGGTCAACGGCCGACCGGGCGGTGATAATATTACCTCCGATCTGATCCCTGGCGCCTATCACCTCAACATTTTCCGCCAGGCGGTGTTTAACGCGCTGAAACTGCCGGTGGACTTTACGGTGGAAAAACCGATGAGCTGCGCAGTAGGCTATATCTGCGCCGATCGTGACGGCGTGTTAGCGTCTATTGAGAACCTTGCCAGCGTGCAACACGATCACGCGGTGCTGCGCTCCGCCATCAGCGTCAGACCGGGTGATAACGTCGTGGTGCCGAAAAGCTCCGATGACCGGTTAGGGTATTTCATTGTGCAGGCGGAAACCCCGGCCAAAGCGAAAGCCAAGATCACCGAACTGATCGGCAAATTGAAACTGACCTACCGTAACTAATATCCGGACGCAGCCCCTCTCCCTTCTGCGGGAGGGGCACATTGCTAACCCCTGCCGCCTGTTCTATAACGTAAATCCTCTTCATCAACGGATCCCGATAATGGACACCAGGTTACAAGCCGCCATTGCACTGCGCAAACAGGGCGAACATGAGCAAAGCCGGCAACTGTTACAGGCGCTGACTACCGAGTCGGAACTGCGCGCTCTCGCCTTTTTACATCTGGCTTGGTCTTACGATAACCAGGGTCTGGAGCAGGAAGCCGAGCACAGCTACCTTGCCGCTCTGGACGCAGGGTTGGATGAAGAAGATCGGTTCGAAGCTCAGTTTGGCCTCGCCTCCACCTGGCGCTGCCTTGGCAAATATCAGCAAGCCAAAGTACTGTTCGAAGAGATAATGATCGCATGGCCGCAGGCGACGGAAGTCAGGCCGTTTTACGCATTATGCCTGTACAACCTGGGTGAACATGAATGCGCAGTCAGGGTGTTGCTGGCGTCTGTGGCACAACACCCCGATGAACGTACAGCGCCCTATCAAGAGGTTCTGCGCTATTACGCGCAGAACCCGGATCAACGCTGGTAACCGAAAGCCTGATAATCCTGGCAACGTGAGGGGTGAGGGGAAAAACGACATTACGTTAACCCGTCAATAATTACCTGCTTGATCCCCTGAGAACATAGCTCTACGCACCCCGTAAACCTGTGCCAGCGTGTGCGGGGTGATCACGTCACCCGACGCACCATTTGGATACAGAAACGATTATTTGCCTTGCTTCCCCTGCCGCTTAACATCCTGATTCGTTTTCTGTTGCTCTGACATAGTTTTTAACGGCTTTTCATCAGCATGATGGATTACCCTCATGCCCTGCCTGTTTTACGGATACCACCATGAAATATCCTCTGCTGCTGTTGCTCGGTCTGTTCTCAACGGCTCATGCCAACGATGCGATTAAGCTTAATTGCCCGATGCGTGGCGCACTGACGGTGTCGTTTTTTGATTACCATCTGATCACGATGAAGTGGGGCGATCATTTTCAGGTCGCCTCCGGTAAAGAGCAGGGACATACCACAGCCGGCGTGCCGTTCTGGAGCACGACGTTTGGTAACGGCGACAACCTCGCCTTCTTTCCGAACTCCGGCTCGTATTATCTGTTTTATGCAGGTTCACAGGAGCCAGTGCTGTGTACCGAGGTGGGAAGCTATGCTTACCCGGTGATCACACCACCACGCTATGAGAACAACGGCGGTGTAACGGAGAGCCAGGCGAAACGAACAGAAGATGATGTGGTACTGCTGCACCCGGCGGCGTAGTTTTCTCGTTTTCCCCTCACCCTAGCCCTCTCCCCAAAGGGGAGAGGGGATGAAAAAACAGACCACTCTTCCCCAACGGAGAGGGGATGAAAAAACAGACCACCTTTCCCCGACGGAGAGGGGATGAAAAAACAGACCACCTTTCCCCGACGGAGAGGGGATGAAAAAACAGACCACCTTTCCCCGACGGAGAGGGGATCATAAACCGGCCCCTCTCTCCCTGGGAGAATCGCGATATACCAGACGGACTATTGCTGCGCAAACACCCCGTTTGCCACCTCTTCAGGCGTTACCACGCCGCTGTCCAGCACCCAACCGCTAATCAGCGCGGCGGGCGTAACGTCGAACGCCGGATTATAGACCTGCGCATTTTCCGGTGCCCACTGAACCGCGCCAAAACGGCCAGCGACACCGGTGACTTCCGCCGCCGCACGCTGTTCAATCGGAATGGCGTCGCCATTCGGGCAGTCTCTGTCGAGGGTGGTTTGCGGCGCAGCAACGTAGAACGGCACACCGTGGAATTTCGCCAGCACTGCCAGTGAGTAAGTGCCAATTTTTATTCGCCACATCGCCATTAGCAGCAATGCGGTCCGCACCGACCCACACCGCATCAACCTGTCCTTTTGCCATCAGGCTGGCGGCCATTGAATCGGTAATAAGCTGATAAGGTACGCCCAGTTCGCCCAGTTCCCAGGCGGTCAGCCGCCCCCCCTGCAACAGCGGGCGGGTTTCATCCACCCACACATTCGCCACCTTACCTTGCTGGTGTGCTTTCGCAATCACCCCTAACGCCGTGCCAACGCCTGCTGTCGCCAGCCCACCGGTGTTGCAGTGGGTGAGCAAGCGACTACCGGGACTGACCAGCGCTACGCCTGCGCGAGCGATGCCGTCGCAAAGCTGTCGGTCTTCGTCAATTAAACGCAGCGCTTCCGCCGTCAGTGCGGCGACAAAATTGTCCTGTGCCAACGCCAGTTTCATACGGTCGAGGTTATTCATCAGGTTGACCGCGGTCGGGCGCGCAGCGCGCAGGGTTTCCAGTGCCTGCGCCAGTTGCGCCCGGTGGGTCCCCTGCTCTGCCAGTAACGCCAGCAACAGGCTGGCGGACAGACCAATCAACGGCGCGCCGCGCACGCGCAAGGCATGAATATGCCCGACAAGTTCTTCTACCGTTGTGGCGGGCAACCAGCATTTCTCCTGCGGTAGCGCCTGCTGATCGAGAATAAAGAGCTGGTTTTCGATAACCCGCAGACTGGTAGTCTGTAATGACTGCATATCGTTAAATCCCTGTTGCGTTGTTGTATCGTATTGTGTCAGGATGAAGTTCGGATGTATAGACGTCTAAATGGCTTTGTTTGCAAAAAGAGGATCGAGGCAATGTCGCAATACCGTACCTTTACCGCCCGCGATGCCGTGGCGTACGCCCAACAATTTGGCGGCCTGGACACTCCGTCCGAGCTGGTTGACGCGCAGGAGGTGGGCGACGGTAACCTCAATCTGGTGTTTAAAATTTTCGACCGTCAGGGCGTCAGCCGCATTATCGTCAAACAGGCCCTGCCCTACGTGCGCTGTGTGGGAGAATCCTGGCCGTTAACGCTGGACAGGGCCCGTCTGGAAGCGCAAACGCTGGTCGAGCATTATCAGTACAGCCCGCAACACACCGTTAAAATTCACCACTTCGACCCGCAACTGGCGGTGATGGTGATGGAAGATCTCTCCGATCATAAGATCTGGCGCGGTGAACTGATCAATAACGTTTACTATCCGCAAGCGGCCGCTCAATTGGGTGAATACCTGGCGCAAACCCTGTTTCATACCAGCGATTTTTATCTGCATCCCCATGCCAAAAAAGCGCAGGTGGCGCAGTTTATCAACCCGGAAATGTGCGAGATCACCGAGGATCTGTTCTTTAACGATCCGTACCAGATCCACAAACGCAACAACTACCCCGCGGAGCTGGAAGCCGATGTCGCCGCCCTGCGCGAGGATGCACAACTGAAACTGGCGGTTGCCTCACTTAAACACCGTTTCTTTTCACAGGCCGAAGCCTTGTTGCACGGCGACATTCACAGTGGTTCGATTTTTGTTGCCGAAGGCAGCCTGAAGGCCATCGATGCTGAATTTGGTTATTTCGGCCCGATAGGCTTCGACATCGGCACTGCCATTGGCAACCTGCTGCTGAACTACTGCGGCCTGCCAGGGCATCTCGGCATCCGCGATGCCGCCGCTGCACGCGAGTTGCGTCTGAATGATATCCACACCCTGTGGACTACCTTCGCAGCGCGTTTTCAGGCGCTGGCGGCAGAGAAAACCCGTGATGCGGCGCTGGCGCAGCCGGGCTATGCCAGCGCTTTTTTACAAAAAGTGTGGGTGGATGCCATCGGTTTCTGCGGCACGGAACTGATTCGCCGCAGCGTCGGGCTGTCGCACGTGGCGGACATCGATACCATTGCCGATGACGAGATGCGCCACGCCTGTCTGCGTCATGCCATCACCCTCGGCAAGGCGCTGATTGTGATTGCCGGGCGTATTGATAGCGTCGGGGAGCTGATTGCCCGGGTGCGGCAGTACAGCTAGTTTACCCTCACCCCAGCCCTCTCCCTGAAAGGGAGAGGGGGTAAAAACAACCGGGCATCCACTATTCCTTCTCCCCTTCGGGGAGAGGGGGTAAAAACAACCGGGCATCCGCTACTCCCTCTCCTCTCCGGGGAGAGGGAGTAAAAACAACCGGGCACCCGCTATTCCCTCTCCTCTCCGGGGAGAAGGAGTAAAAACAACCGGGCATCCGCTACCCCCTCTCCTCTCCGGGGAGAGGGGGTAAAAACAACCGGGCATCCGCTATTCCCTCTCCTCTCCGGGGAGAGGGAATAAGAACAACCGGGTACCAACTATTCCCTCTCCCCTTTGGGGAGAGGGTCAGGGTGAGGGGAAACCGGGCACCCGCCTTACCCCAAATACTCAATCACCGACAACCCACCGTTGTAATCCGTGCTGTAAATGATCCCCTGCGCATCCACAAACACGTCGCAAGACTGGATCACGCGCGGACGCCCAGGCCGGGTATCCATCATGGTTGCCGGTGCCGCTGGCACCAGCGCACCGGTTTCTACCGGGCGATACGGGTTGGAAATATCGTAAGCACGAACGCCCGCGTTCTGATACGTGGCAAAAATCAGCGAGGAGCTGATAAAGCTCCCCGGACGGTTTTCGTGCAGGTTATGCGGCCCGAAATGCGCCCCTTTCGCCACGTAATCCGTTTCATCCGGCTGGGGGAACGTTGAGATACTCACCGGATTGGAGGGGTCGCGAATATCAAACAACCAAATCAGTTTCTCGCCATCTTCCTGATTGTCGAGCACCGCTTCATCAAGCACCACCAGCAGTTCGCGGTCGGGTAACGGCAGCGCGGTATGCGTGCCGCCACCGAACGGCGGACTCCAGTTACGATGGCTAATCAACTTCGGTGCACTGCGATCTTTCACATCCAGCAGCGTCAGACCACCATCGCGCCAGCTACCGTAAGCCGTGTCGCCAGCGATAATGGCGTGATGAAGCGCGTAGCGTTTGCCTTCCGGCCATGTGGGTGTTTCACCTGCGGCCTGGTTCATCCCCGGTAACCACCAGCGCCCGGCGACCTGCGGTTTACGCGGATCGGCCAGATCGATGGTCAGGAAGATATAGTCGGTGAAACCGTCGATCAACGCCGAGACATACGCCCAGCGACCGCCCACGTACCAGATACGGTGGATGCCAATACCGTTCAGCGACAGGAAGCTGATTTCACGGGGTTTATCCGGTGTGGAGATATCAAAAATGCGCAGCCCGGCGCTCCAGCCTTTGTCCTGCACATCACTGACCGTGTCGCCGACCGAACGGGTGTAATAGACCTTTTCATCGGCAAAGCGCGCATCGGCGAACAGATCGCGGGCATTGATCACCAGCAGCAGATCGTCGTGCGCTTGCAGATGCACATTCCAGGTGCCGGGGGGCGCAGGTACATATCCTGCCGCTTTCGGTTTTTTCGGGTCGCGCACATCCACAATAGAAAAACCCTGCGACACCATATGGCCGATGTACGCAAAGCCGCGATGCACCATTAACTGGACGCCATCCGGGCGTCCTCCCTGGTCGCTGTGCCCAATCAGCCGCATATTGCGGCTATATTCGGGACGCGGAAGTTCAGTTGCCATGATTCATCCTTTCAACAGCCGTATTGCTCTTCGCAGGCCAGGCAGCGCTAAGGGCTTACCTGACCTGCGGTGCCAGCCTGGATTCTTATTTGTTTTTCGCTTCCAGCGTAGCGAACCACGGGGCGATAAAGTCTTCGGTCTGACCCCAACCCGGAATGATTTTGCCCAGGGAGGCCACGTTTACCGCACCTGGCTGGCTCGCCAGCAGCGCCTGCGGGATTGCCGCCGCTTTAAAGTCATACGTCGCAGGCGTTTGTTCACCGGCAATCTTGTTGGCAATCAGACGCACGTTGGTCGCGCCAATCAGTTTCGGATCCACCGCAACGCTCACTTTCCACGGGCTGTTGGCCTCACGCATCAGTTGCAGATCCTGGTTAGACACATCAATGCTGTAGAGTTTAATCTCGGTGCGTCCGTTCTCCTTCAGCGCCTTATATGCGCCCTGGCTGAACGCATCCCAGGTCCCCCAGATCGCGTCGATTTTGCCTTTCGGGTATTTCGCCAGCACTGCGCCGACTTTGTTGGCGGTATCGCCCTGTACATCAGAGGAGACCGCGCCAATCGATTCCAGCTCTTTGATACCTGGGTTCGCTTTCAGCAGTTCCGCGTAGGCCGCCTGGCGGCGCTCCATTGGCGGGAAGCCAGCCACCCACAGTTTGATGATATTGGCTTTACCGTTGAAGTCTTTCACCAGTTCGCCAAAGGAGAGTTTGGTCAGAGAGGCATCATCCTGCTGGGTAACGGTTACGCCCGGGATCTCACCGTTCACGGCGGTATCGAACACCGACACCTTAATCCCGGCGGCAACGGCTTTTTTGATCAGATCGGTGGAGTACGGGTCGCGCCCCTGCGAGAGGATAATACCGTCATACTTCTGGCTGATGGCCTGATTGACGAAATCCTGGAATTTTGCGTCATCGCCGTTGCTCAGGAAGGTACTGATTTTAAAGCCCAGCTTCTTCCCTTCCTGCAACGCGCCGGAGACAAACTGCGTGGTGTTATCGTCCGACCCAAGGTTGCGGATCAGCGCAATACGTACCGGTCCATTATGATTGGCAATGGCGTCCGGTAGCGGTGCAGGCGTGGCCGCGTGACCTGGCAGCGCGCTCAGTAATCCCAGCGCCAACAGCGAAAGTGCAATTTTTTTCATATTTGTTTTCCCCTGAATAATTAACGACGCTGGAAGTAAGTCAACGCAAGAGCACCGGCCAGCACCAGCCCCTTAATAATGTCCATTGCGTAATACGGTACTGACAGCATCACCAGCCCGTTTTGCAGCACGCCGAGGATCACCGCCCCCACCAGCGTGCCGAAGGCATTCGGTTTACCGGAACCCGCCAGCGAAAAGCCGATCCATGCCGCCGCGACGGCATCCATCAGGTAGCCGCCACCGGCATTCACCTGCGATGAGCCAATGCGCGAGGCCAGCAAAATCCCACCCAGCCCTGCCAGCAGCGAAGAGATTACATAAGCCGCGACTTTGTAGCGCGTGGTACGAATACCCGAAAGTCTTGCCGCTTCCGGGTTACCGCCCATGGCGTACATCCGGCGACCGTGAGTGGTGAGAGACAAACCAAGCTGCGCAATCAGTGTCACCACCAGCATAATCACAACAATCGTTGGTACCTGGCCCAGCGAAGCAAACGCAGCAGGGATAGTGCCTTCCGCCATGTCGCCGCTCGGCAACACCATGTTTTCAGTGATGGAACCACCATAGCTGTAGGTCATCGCCACGCCCTGAATCACGAACAGGCTGCCGAGTGTGGCCAGCATATCGGGAATGCGCAGCACCACGATCAGGAAGGCGTTAAACAGGCCGACCAGCGTACAAAGCACCAGCGTGATAAGGATCGATTCGGTGGTGCCGAAGCCGTGCCAGACAAACAGGGAAATCACCAGCGCATTGGCCAGTGAAGCGGTGGAACCGACCGACAGGTCAAACCCGCCGATGGTCAGTGAAATGGAGACGCCGACGGCGATCACCGTCACGATGGCAATCGAACGTAAAATGTTGATGATGTTGAAGGGATCGAGGAAGTTGTCCGATGCCACGCCAAAAATCGCGATCAGCGCGACAACGGTAAGCAACATGCCCCATTTATAAAGAAAATCAAAAAACTGCTGGCGGGGTGTCGCCGCCGCATTGACTGTCAGGGCCTTACTCACGGCGCCGTTCCTCCGGTGGAATAATAAAGTAGTGTCTCTTCGCGGGCATCCTCGCCCGTCACTTCTGCAACAATGCGCCCGTCCCACAGCACACAAATCCGGTCACATAAACCCACCAGCTCGGCGAATTCCCCCGACGCATAGATCACGCCTTTGCCTTCCCGCGCCAGGCCATCAATCAGTTGGAACAGATCGGTCTTCGCCTTAACGTCCACCCCTTTGGTCGGCTCATCAAAAATCAGCACATTCGCGTTACCGCGCAGCCATTTACCGATCGCCACTTTTTGCTGGTTGCCGCCAGAGAGGCGACGTAGCGTTTGTCCCGGTCCGGTCGTGCGCACGCCCACGCGGGCAATCACTTCCTGCGCCCAGCGCCACGCCTGGCGGTGACCAAACAGGCTCCAGCGCGAAAAGCTGTTATCCGCGCTGATGGATAAATTCATGCTGATGGGCTCTTCAATAAAGATGCCCTCTTTGCGCCGCTCTTCCGGAACCAGTGCCAGGCCGCGCATTACTGAATCCGCCGGATCGCGGGGTCGCCACGGTTGGTTATTCAGTTCCCCACGGGTAATACGGCTTTTACTCGCGCCGAAAAGCGCTTTGCAAAGTTCGGTTTTCCCCGCGCCCGCCAGCCCGGCGATGCCGAGGATCTCCCCTTTGCGCAGCCGCAGCGAGATATCTTTTAGCAGCCCTTCATCATGCAGACCGTCAACGCTCAGCAGCACTTCATCGCTGTGCGGTGGGCGCGCAGGCGGATAAATGTCGTTCAGTTCATGGCCGAGCATTTTTTCCACAATTTGCTCACCACTCAGATCGGCCATCGGGCCGGATTCAATGAGTTTGCCGTCGCGCAGCACGGTTAAGGTGTCGCAAATGGCCTTAAGTTCATGAATGCGATGCGAGATAAACACCACGCCAATGCCCTGCTGTTGCAGGCGTTTCACCACGGTGAATAAGCGCTCACTTTCCCGGCTATCAAGAGGAGCGGTCGGTTCATCAAGGATTAAAAATCGGCAGCGATGCGAGAGCGCGCGCGCCAGCAGGATTTGCTGTTTTTCCGCCAGCGTGCAGCTGTCGATTGAGCGTTTAACATCCAGCGCCACATCGAGCTGCGCCAGCGCTTCCCGCGCCTGCTGGCGAATCTCGCCCCAGCGGTAGCGGTGCCCCTCTTCGGCCAGCTTATCGAGCATGATGTTTTCCGCGATACTCAGACCGGGGATCAGTGCGACATCCACTTCCTGCTGCACCAGGTGAATGCCAAACAGTTTGGCGTCGCGTGGTGTGCGAATGCTCACTACCTGGTTATTAATGCTGATTTCGCCTTCGTAGTGATCGTGTGTTCCGCACAGCACCGCCATCAGCGTGGACTTTCCCGCACCGTTTGCGCCGGTTAACGCATGCACGGAACCGCCCCGTAAGGTGAAATCCACGTGCGACAGCGCCCGGAAGCCGCCAAACGCCAGGCTTATGGTGCGCATTTCGAGGTGGTTGCTGCTCATGCTGCGGAAATCCCTGCCATTAATAGATTGATTTAACGAATTTTTCACAGCCTTGCTTGACTGGCAACGACAGAAAAGGCATAAGATAAAGCAAAATAATATTAGCCATCCGGATGTCCAGACATAACATCGGGTTAGCCATTACGCACAAGGACACAACACATGAGCAACACAGATATTCGCGTCGTACCCGGCCCCGCTAACTACTATTCCCATGCCGGGAGCCTTGCGCGTTTGCACGACTTCTACAGCGCAGAGCAGCTCTCCCGCGCGGTGTGGATCTACGGCGAACGCGCCTTTGCCGGCGCAAAAGCGTTTCTACCGGAAGGATTTAACGCACCAGGTGCGAAGCATATTCTGTTTAAAGGTCACTGTAGCGAGCACGACGTTGGCGAGTTGGTTGAGCAAGCGGGGGATGACCGTGCAGTGGTGATTGGTGTGGGCGGCGGAGCACTGCTGGATACCGCCAAAGCGGTGGCGCGCCGTCTGGGTTTGCCGGTGGTGGCGATCCCGACCATTGCCGCAACTTGTGCGGCCTGGACGCCGTTGTCGGTGTGGTACAACGATGCCGGGCAGGCGCTGCAATTCGAGATCTTCGACGACGCTAATTTTCTGGTGCTGGTGGAACCGCAGATTATCCTTAATGCCCCGGCGGAATATTTACTGGCGGGCATTGGCGATACGCTGGCGAAATGGTACGAAGCGGTAGTGCTGGCGCCACAACCGGAAAATCTGCCGTTAACCGTGCGTCTGGGCATTAACGGCGCGCTGGCCATTCGCGACGTGTTACTGGAGAGCAGTGAACAGGCACTGGCCGATCAGCAGCGCGGCGAGGTGACGCAGGCGTTTCGTGATGTGGTGGATGCCATTATCGCTGGCGGCGGTATGGTTGGTGGCCTTGGCGAGCGTTATACCCGCGTTGCGGCTGCGCATGCAGTGCACAATGGGCTGACCGTGTTACCACAAACGGATAAATTCCTGCATGGCACCAAAGTGGCTTACGGCATTCTGGTGCAGAGCGCCCTGCTCGGCCAGGACGATGTGTTGGCGCAACTGATTGACGCTTATCAGCGTTTCAACCTGCCGACCACGCTGGCCGCACTGGATGTCGACATCACTCACCGCGCCGATCTGGACAAGGTGATTGCGCACACCCTGCGCCCGGTCGAGTCTATTCATTATCTGCCGGTAGAACTCACCGCCGACACGCTACGTGCAGCGTTTGAAAAAGTCGAAACGCTATCGCGTTGATTTTCTTAATGGGTCATTAACTATAAACAGACTCATAGTGATGATCCATTTTCGTTTAGCAAACAGTCTGTTTTACATAAAAAACAAGACACCTCTGGGTTTTCTATAACACGAGACACTTCATCTCAATACTGCGAAACGTTTATTAATAATCTCCCCAAAACGGTCCTACGCATTAATTATTATAATTACTGTCGTGAATTATTTTGCAAATTGCATAAAGTATATACTTTACCCATTAAATAACCCTCCGATCATTTGGAAAAGCCATTACGATTTGTGATAACCTATGTAAGTTACTCTTTATCATTCATCATCTTGCTTTTTTCATACTTATCATACCAAGCAAACCACCAGGTCTTAGCGCCCCCACCAATCCCCCCTGCCGCACTGTAAACGAACATTTTTTCCCAAACACTGCGGGGAAAATAGATGGGATGCGGTGACATCGCATCTCCTATGCAATGCATTAAAAACATCATAACGAATATAACAAAAAAACAAGAAACCGCAGACTTTATGAAAAGCTTAAAGCTGGGTTCAGTTGCTATTTTTTTCATATTCTTCCCATGTGTTTTGTGAGAACTTGCCAGCAGCTTTATCAGCAAATGTGCCAAGTATCTCATTGACTACTTCATTAAATGGTAAGGAATCCTCCATCTTCGCCCCATAGAATGAACCCCCCATCGAGGTAATATTTTTCTTATAGTCAATACCATCAACAAAAATACTCCCACCTAAAGCAATACCGGCATTTGATAATTTATTACGTCCCGCACCAAGAGTACCTTCCACAAAAGAAGAAAAGGTACTCTTATAATTCCATGTCATCTTTTCATTTCCGGGCTGATTTAAATCGTCCCATTGCGTAATAGCATCTACCCCTGATGAAATAACACCACTACCAATAGCTTTACCAGCAGAGACACTAAGACCATAACTCCATCCACCGAAGATAAGCGCACCATCGACAGAACCATCAACTACGACTTTGGTGATATTGGTACCTTCTGGCATATCGCCTTTTGCCAGCTGTGCGGAACCAGCACGTATTTGCTCGTCCGTAGCTGGGTTCATAACATAGCCATTTTCATCCAAGAGATTCGTATTGAACGCCAGTGAACCCTGCGCATTAACATACTGGCCAAGGTTACCATCGTATAGCCCATTGTTTTCAGAAGAGTTCTTACCACCCTCTGCCGCAGCTTTCGCCCCTGCTGTATTGTCTGCGATCGCAGCACCGGCAACACCAGCCGCTACACTTGCCAACTTACTGACTAACTGGCGCTGACCTTCATCCAGCTCCTCGGGACGTTTCCCCCACAGATCAAGAGCAATGGATGTTGTCGCTTCGCCCGTTGCAGCCCCCAGAGCACCAGCGGCTGCATCTTTACCCTGCATTTGTGCAATGGCAGCGCCGGCAACAGCATGTGCGATCAGCCGTTGTGCCCCTTCGGGAGTGTTCGCTTTCACCAATGTAGCCAAATAGGGTGCTGCCGCGCCTGCCACCGCACTGTTCATATCACCATTGAACAAACCGCTTACCGCACCCGATACAGCCTGAGCGACCTGCTGATATTTGCCACCGGTGCCATAGTCCTTAACGGTATCTTTGTAAATCTGAGTTTCTCGCAGCTCTTTCGCCGAAAGTTTCTCATTGCCTGGTATCGCACGAGCATCTTTCAGAGCCTGGATATCGCCTTCGGTCATCACAATATTGGTTATCTGACTGGTAATATCCCCCAACTCGCTGGCCATCTGTAGCCGCTTTTGCTATTTCTCTTTATCGAAGATCGGGCTGATAGCATCGTTAGCAGCAGCGACATCGCGGCTCAGTGAGCCAATATCTTGCTGCTGGTTCGCTTTATCGCGAATCATAATCGCGCCATTGGATATAGCAGATTGTGTCGTGCCTTCGGCGTGACCGCTGCTACCCGCGGCCCCCTGCAGTGCACCACTGGCGGCAGAAAGTGCGCCCATTGCCAATTGCTCTGTCAGTGAGCCACCACTGCTCATACCCATGCTTACGCCTTTATGACTGACTTTGTAGTCGGCCTCGTTATGCATGTCAGTAAAGCCCAGGGTTCCGGTATCCAGCCGATTTTTATCTGCCTCGCTCTGACTCGAAATCACTGCACCATTCAACTGGGTATGATTGCCCACAGTGATGTCAAAACCATTTTTCCCTGCATAAATGCCACTCTGCTCTGCAACACTGTCGAAAGTGCTGTGCATTTTGTCCTGGCTGAGGCTAACAGATCCGGATCCCGTCATTGTGCCGAAAGTAAAGCTTCCACCGGCACCAAAGCTAGTTTGCTTACTGTCAAAGTAATTGCTGTCCTGCTGACTGGTGATAGTCAAATCACGTCCTATATCCGCCACCACTCGATCGCCATTAACCTGCGCACCGGTCAGCACTGTGTCACGCCCACTGTTGATGTTGACGGTACCGCCACTGTCCACAGTCGTTTCCGTCCAGTTAGTGCCATTGCCTTTGTTATTACCCTTGCCGGCATTGACGTTAGCATAGACACTGATGCCGGCTCCGCCATTACCCGCACCAATACTGACACCAACGCCGCCGCCGCTACTGCTATTTTTGCCTGTGCTTTTCTGAGTATTTGCCGCACCGCTGAGCAGAATATCCCGCTCTGCATTAAACGTGGTGTCACCGGTTGCTTTTAGCTGACTCCCAGCAATCACGATATCACCGCTGTTCTTCGCATCCCCTTTACCATTGGCGGTAATCGATAAGTTATTGCCCGCGCTGAGTGTCGACCCGCTGACCGAATCACTAACCGTCAATTGCTGAGAACTCGATTTCTGCGTACTGAGCGAAATGCTGACGCCAACAGCACTAGCAGGATCACCTGCCGCTGCAGCCGCGCGCACCCCTTGCACCGCCTGCACTCCCGCGAGGGCTGCTTTAGTCACCTGCAGGGTCTGCAGACGACTGTCAGTTTGATCCTGCACCGCTTCTACCGTACTTACCGCTTTATTCAGGGCATCCCCCACCACACCGGAAAGTGCAACAGTCAAGCCGGTGCTTTTTTGCTCAAATTTGTCTTCACGCGTGCGCTGATCGTGTCCTGGTGTAATAGAAACACTATCACCAGCCAGAGTGAGATCCTGCCCGGCAACCAGATCGGCACCCTTAACCTGGAGCTGATTCCCTGCGGTAATGGAGACGTCCCCGTGGGTGCTCCCTACAGTACTGACGCTCTGGCTTTGAGTTGTGCCTTTTTCTTTTAGTTCTTGCCTCGTCTGGCTGCTACCGATGGTAAAACCGATTCCTCCAGTACTCATTAAGCCGCTTTTTTTAGTCTCACTGAGTTGCCAGTTGGTGTCGGTGTCTGTAGCAGCTTCAATAGTAACGTTGTTGCCTGCATTCAACGCCACTTTACCATCACCAACGACTGCCGATCCCTGGACCAGCAGATCGTGACCCGATGTCAGATTGACATTATCCCCGCTCAATAGCGTCCCCGACTCACGTGTTGCGCTCTGCTCAGAGATAGTATGTGTTTTGCTTTTACTGAGAAAACCCTTATGTGTCCTGGTTTTTTCTCTGTAGCTGTAATCGCTTTCGGTTGCCGTTGCCAGGTTAATATCACGTCCGGCCAGCACGCCAATATCACCCTTGGCATTTATCTCTGCCGCTTCGGTGCTCACATCACGCCCGGCGATGATCAACGTATTGGTGCCACTGATGACCTCAGTGCCTTGCTGACGTACCTGCTCGTTGATAGTGGTATCCTTACCTGATTTATTGCTATTGCCTTTTGAGATCGTCTCGGCAAGTAAGTTGACGTCGCGGCCAGCCTGCAAACCAACACGCTCATCCGCAACTAACCCAGTAGCATGAGAATTAATATCCTGTCCTGCAACCAGAATAAGATTTTTTCCAGAGGTAATTGTATTTGCTTGCAGTGCGGTTTCATGAGATCCCGTACCAAACATTTTGTTTGTCTGAAGCACATTAGCAGCAGCCAGATTCAAATCGTTTACTGCCGTCGCACTAAAGTTCATACCTGATGAATATGAAGCAGCCTGGCTGTTTATGTCGTTTCCAGCTGACAGAGATAAATTATTAACAGATGAGAGGGATGAACTTGAGAATGCAGTTTCTTCCATCTGGTTACCATTGCTGTAGTGCCGCTTGCTACCCGTCTCGATAACGCCCACATTCAGATTATGCGCTGCGTTAACCGCAACAACCCCACCTTTAATATCGCTCGCCACAACATTCGTATCACGACCAGAATTGACCACGAGTTTCTCTTTAGCCGATACGGTACTTGCCTGGTTCATCACGAAATCCTGGACGTTCGTTTTCCCCAGTAGACCAAATGCGGCGCTTTCCTTCATCACATTCGATGCAACAGAAACATCCCCCCCTGCCTGAATTAACAAATCACCAGAAGAAGTAACATTGGCACCTTTGATATTGACATCATTGCCAGCAGATATCCCTATTGTTTTCTCCGCAGAAATGGACGCTATATTTCCGGCGACATCTTTGTAAATATTTTCGTAGAGATCTCCGCCACTAAATTTCCCTGCACTGAAAGATTGCATCACCGTGATGTTATTCACATCACCCCGAATACTTTCCAAAGAAACTATTTTCCCGGAGATTGTCGAACCAATATTATTAATATCATCATTGGCAATCATTGATAATGCATTTCCGGCTTTTAACACAGACGAACCAGAGTTATTAATTGCAGATGAACTTTTCACCTTTAAATCATTTCTGGCGAGCATAGTCCCCGCATTGTTATCAATAGCCCCTGCAGAAACATCAATATTATTCCCTGCGATGATGCTGCCATTATTAAAAGCAGCATCTTTTGCTGACAGATAAACCTTAGGCACCATCACTACTTCACCGTTTATAGTGGTGGACTCCCACCAGAGAATACTGTGGCCCAGAGAGGCTATTTGTTCAGCTGTTAGCGACACCCCAAATTTCAACCCCAATGAAGACTGAGCTATCGCCGCGTTATCCATTAGATACTGCATTTGTTCGAGGTCAGAACCAATTCCCGAAATATAACGATTACCGGTCTGGCTCAGGATAACATTACTGACATAACGGGTATCGAAAACGGCATCACCTAAGAATCGGTAATCGTAATCTGGATTAATATTGAGACGACTCAACATATAAGATGAACCAAGGAACTGTTTTTCGTCTGTATACTTACTGTTAGTCTCACGCGGTATTTCGCCTGCTTTTATATTAAGCAATGCATTCAGCTCACTAAACAAAGCAGGATCAAGTTGCCCTAACCCATCAAGTTTTGGATTAACGGTAATAAGATACGGACTTTTAGGGCTCGCATTATAAACAAAATACCCATTATCACCTGTAGGCAGTGGATAAGTACTAATATCCATTTTTTTCGCGGAAACAGGATTTATAGCAGTATTATGCGACTTTTCAACACTCTCACGAGTAATGTTATCTGCAACCATATTTACGTCAGGAGTTCCTCCCCCGGGCTGAGTACCATTAGGAGCATCAACAGAAGAGAAAGCCAGAGGATTCGCGCCATTTATACCCTTTAATGCCTCACTTATTTTGTCATCCAATGAGAGTGAAGGAATAGCGGCACTATCAATGTCCTTCAGATTTACGTTGTTACTTCCGGTGACAGCATTGACAGCACCTAATCCCTTCAATCCTGGAATTTGCAATGTCGGAGCTATCGTCCCTTTTACATCGGTTGAATCGCTATTATTTTGGACGCTGCCAAAGTTAAGGCTTGTAGTGCCGTTCGATTGGATTACTCCGCGCGCAGAGGTTCCTGGATCAGTAATGTACTCGTCTGTTGCGGTGAAACTTAATGTGTTCCACCACAACACTCCTTTTATCTCTTTCTCACCCTTAGGCAGCATTAATTCGTATCCTGGCGCTACGGTATAAATACGCCAGACGGTCTGAGTTCCTGACAAATAAGACTGGTTGTTCAGCGAATTCCCACTCATAGAGAGGTTATTTCCGGCCAGAACAAAACTTGCCAGATTATCGAGGATTCCCGTTTGCGCCGTCAGGTTTCGACCCGCACTGATCCTCGCGGCATTGCCTGTAATCTGAGTGGTCGAAGTGACGCGAGAAACCGCAATTGCCTTTCTCAGGTCTAACCGAGAGGGAATGACAGTCGTATTGATGGCATTAGGATCGGGTTTTCCACCACACTCGCAGTTAAAGAATGGCTTTTGATTGACGAATAAATACTCGTCGGGGGTAAACAAGCTAAGAGGAAGTTCATATACACCAGGTATGTAAGACTGAAAGTTTAGATCAAAATTTTCTTTTGTTGTCGTTCCTTGACGTACAGATTCCCTCTGGTTCAACAGATGCCCGGTCTTAATGGTGATATCGCCGTTTGTCGTCTCAATATTGCCGGAGGTGTTGATCACCTCGCTGCTGGCATTGCCGGCCGCATCCCGTTGCAGCCACAGGTTATTGCCCGCCAGCATATCGCCGCGCTGGTTGGTGATGCTGTTGGCATACAGCGCCAGGTTGTTTGCCGCATACAGCAGCGCGGTGTTGATAATTGCGCCCGGCGCGCTCAGCGTCAGGCTGCCTGTCGTGCCGGCAAAACCGTTTACGGTGATATTCCCCCGGCTGGCCAGCGTAATATCGCCGCCACCCTGAAGGGCGCTGTTGCCGTTCAGCACAATGGCGCTGCCGCTTAATGTGCTCGCGCCGCTGCCGGTGGTGATTTGCCCGCTACTGGTCAGTTGTCCGCCCGCGCTCAGGTTCACCGCCTGGCCCTGCATCACGCTCTGGTTATCTATCGCACCGTTGCTGGTGACGCTCAGGGTTTTGCCTGCCGCCAGCGTGGTTTTTGCGGTAAAGGCGTTCGTCAGTTGCAGCGTCAGGTTACCCAGCGCCACCACCTGACCCAGTGCATTCAAACCAGCCGCGCCCACAAACAGGTCGCCGCCGCTGAACAGCTTACCGCCGGTGGACTGCTCCACCTGCGTGGCGTTCACCGTCAGCTGGTTCTTACCGAGCAGTGTGCCGTTGTTGGTCAGTTGCCGGTAACTGAGCGCCAGGGTATTCGCCTGAGTGGTGCCCTGGTTCGTGAAGCTGTCGCCGGTAAGGGTCATCTGGTCGGCCAGCAGCGTGCCGGTGCCGCCGTTACGTGCAGCGTTGAGGATGAGATTAGTGGCCTGCAGCCAGCCCGCGCCGGTGTACTGCGGGGTGGTCAGCGTCAGTTGCCCGCCGGAGAGCAGCCTGCCCTCGTTGCGCGCCAGGGTGGTGCTGTCGACGCGGATGTCCCCCGCGCCCTGAATCAGCCCGTAGTTAAACAGCGACGGCGTGGTCAGGGTCAGCCCCTGCGTACTCACCAGTTCACCGCCTGCGCTGTTGGTCAGTGAATTCGCCGTGACCGTCAGCCCGTTCCCCTGGATGTTGCCGGCGTTGCCGAGCGTGTCCGCATTCAGGGTCAGCGCGCCGTTACTGGCCAGCGAACCGCCCGCCAGTTGGGTCGCATTACCCGTCAGGGCGACCGTCAGTCCGTCACTGCCGCTGACGGCTCCGCTGTTGGTCAGCGCGTCTGCGCGCAGGGTCAGGTTTTTCGCCGCCCACTGCCCCTGATTACTCAGCGACAATGCCTGCAGGGCCGCCGTGCCCAGGGCGGTGATTTTGCTGCCCGTGGCTGAATTCAGGTTGCCGGTAAGCTGAAGGTTCAGGTCGCCCGCGCTCCGGATTGCGCCGCGGTTATCCAGCGACTGTGCCGCCAGCAGAATCGCGTTGCCCTGCCACAGCCCGCCGTTGTCCACCGTCCCGGCGGTGATACCGAGCGTGCCCTGCGTTAGCAGTGAACCGGTCTCGCCGTTGATCAGCGTCAGTTGCGGAGCGGCCATCGCCATCCGCGCCATCAGTCTGGCGGCAGGTTGTGCGGCGTCCAGCGTCAGGTTGTCCAGCCCGGTCAGCGTGCCGTTGTTGGTAATGCCTGCCTCATGCGCCGTCAGGGTTTTCCCCTGTACCGCACCGTTATTTTCCAGCGTCTGTCCGCTCAGCGTGACATCGCCTTCGCTGAGGAGCTGCCCGCTGTTACGCAGCGTCTGCGCCTGAATATCCGCCGTGCCCCGGCTACTGAGCGAACCCGGCAGCGTCAGTGTACCGCCCACGGTGGCGGTGAAATCCCCCAGGCTCAGCAACGAGCCGCCGAGCATCCAGTCATCTGCCGTAACGCTGACCTTTCCGCCCTGCAATGTACCCTGTGTGGACAGTTGTCCGGCATGCAGCGTGAAATCGCCGCCGCTCAGCGTGCGCGAACCGCTGGCGGTGGTGAGGGTGCCGGCGTTCAGCGTCAGGCCCTGCGTACCCTGCCACAGTCCGTTGTTTGTCAGTGTCGCAGCGCTGAAAGCCAGCTCACCGCCGGAGAGCCATTTGCCCGTCTCCGCGTTGATAAGGGTGTCCGCGGTGGCCTGCGCCTGTTGTGTTCCCTGGATCAGGCCGCTGTTGGTAACGGTGTGGCCGGTAACCGAGACGCTGCCTGCGGCAATCTGGCCGCGGTTGCTCAGCGTGTCGGCCTTAAGTGTCAGACCGTCATTCACAGACAGCAGACCCTGGTTGTCCAGCGAGGTCAGATCCAGGTTCAGGTCACCACCGCTGACAAGCTGCCCGGTACTGCCGTTGACCAGCGCCTGCGTGTTCAGGATCAGGCTGTCGTTGCCCTGTAAAATGCCGTTACTGGTAAGACGCGGCGCGCTAATGCGCAGGTCTTTCGCCGCCAGCGTGCCGTCATTCAGTACCTCTGTGGCGGTGATATCCGCCAGATGCTGGCTCAGCACACTGCCCTGGTTACTCACCGCTGTGCCGCGCAGCGCCAGGCTGTCGCCGCTGACCATCTGCCCGCTGCTGGTCAGGCTGTCGCCGTCCCACGTCAGGTTTTCCGTTCCCTGTAACAGGCCGCTGTTGCGTAAATCGCCGTGCAGGGCGAGCACCTTCGCCATCAGCGACCCGCTGTTCTGGCTTCCGGCCACCCGCAGCGTCAGCGCCTGCCGGCTCAGCAGTCTGCCCTGGTTGGTCAGATTCCCGCTGACACTGGCGTTCAGCCCGTTTTCACCGAGTGCATTCCCGGTGTTGACCCACTCTCCGGTGGCGAGGTCAAGCGTGTCGCCCTGCAATTGTCCGGCGTTGGTCAGGCTATCGTTTTTCAGCACCAGGCTGCCCGCGCTCAGCAGTAAACCACCCTGCTGGTTGGTAAGCGCTGTACCGGTGGCAACCAGCGAATCCGTTCCCTGCAGGGTGCCGCTGTTGACGATATCCGGATTATTGAGTTCGAGTTTTGTCGCCGCAATCAGGCCGCTGTTGAGCAGTTGCGGGGCATTCAGCGTCAGTGCGTTATCCGCAACCAGACGCCCGGTGGCGCGGTTGTGCGCCTGCTGTGCCAGCGTCAGCAGCAGCGAAGTGGCGCTGATATTGCCGCTGTTGTCCAGCGTCTGCCCGGTGAACGTCAGCGCACCCGCACTGCGCATTGTCCCGCTGTTAGCGGTGGTCTGCGCCGCCAGCGTCAGGGTGTCGTCACCCTGCACGGTGCCCCGGTTGTTCAGCATCCCGGCCGTGATGGCGGTGTTTCGGGACGCCAGCAGGCCGCTGTTGCCAAACGCTTCTGCCGTCAGGCTCAGGCCATTATCCGCCAGCAGTTTCCCGCTGCTGGTCAGGCTGCGGTAATCACCGATGAGATTTACACCGTTGATTTCTCCGCCATTGACCAGCGTATTACCACTCAGGCGCAGGTCGCCGTCGGTGGTGATGAGTCCGTTGTTGGTCAGCTCAGGAAGGGCGAGAGTGAGGTTCTGTGCACTGTAGAGTGTGCCACCAGCGAGGTTATCCAGTCCGCTGGTTTGCAGATTCAGCATCTGTGTGCCCTGCAACAGGCCACTGTTAGTAATGTGCGAACCGCTGAGATTCAGCGTATCTGTCACCAGCGTGCCGCTGTTAGTGATGCCATCCGGCGCTGTCAGGGTGATGGCCGCGGCATTTGATTTCCCGCTGTGGCTCAATGTTTTTGCGCTAATGTCGAGTGCGCCTTTTGCCGCCTGGGTGCCGTTCAGCGTGGCGCTGTTGCCTGCCGCCAGCGTCATGCTGCCGCCGCTCTGCACCTGTGCAGTCTGGCGGGTCTGCACATCCCGGCCCTTCACATTCAGCGCTTTATCCGCATTGATGCGCCCGTTCAGGTCGGCAGTGGCCTGTGCCACCAGCGTGACATCCCCTTTACCGGTGACCGTCGAATCCGCACCGGTGGTCAGCGCTCCGGCATGCACGCTGAGCGTGCCATCCGATGCCAGCGTCCCGGTGTTCTGTACCTCATCACCCGTGGCGGTCAGCGTCTGCCCCTGCAGTGTGCCGCTGTTGTTAAGGTTGCTGGCAGTAGCGGTCAGTTGCCCTTTTGTCGCTACCGTGCCGCGGTTATCCAGGCGATCGGCGGTCAGACGGGTCTCGCCACCGGAAATCAGTTTCCCCTGCTGCGTCATGTTCTGCGCGGTCAGAGTGACATTCCCCGCCGCATTCGCCTGGCTGGCGGCATCGGTGGCAATCTGCTTCCCGGAAACCGCCATCTCCCCGCCGCTGGTCAGCGAACTGCCCGTCAGCGTGGTGTTGCCACTGCCGCTGAGCGTCAGTTTACCGTCCGCCGCCAGCGTGGCGCCGTTCAGCGCCACGTCCTGCGTGCTGTTAACCGCGATGTCGCCACCCGCCTTGTGGCTGCCGCTGAGCGTCACACCGTCGCCCTTCGCCGTGAGTGAACCGCCGGCGAGGCTGTTTTTCACGGTCATTCTGCCGTTTGCATCCAGCGTGATGTCGCCCTGCCGCGCCGTCAGGTTGCCGAGGTTGACCCCCACCCCTTTTTCCGTCGAGACCAGGTGAATACGGTTGGCGTACATCCCGCCCAGCGCGCCGGTATCGACCGCCACCACGGGTGCTGCCCCCTCTCCGGCACCCGCCGTCGCTTTCCCGGCGGCATCCACCCGGTTCGCCCCGGTGGTGACGGTCAAATCCTTCGCATGAATCGCGGCATTCACTTCGGTGGCGCGGGCAATCAGCGACAGCGCATCGCTGCCGCTGGCATCCAGCCCCTTCCCTTCCACGGTAATCGTGCCTTTTGTCACCTCCAGCGCCGCCAGGTTGCCCGCCGCGTCAAACTGCGGTTTACCGGTGGTCAGGGTGGCATTCGGCGTATTGATAAAGCCGCAGCCGTTACAGGTGATGCCGTACGGGTTGGCAACCATCACGTTGGCGGCTTTCCCCGCCACCTCGGTGTAACCCTGCAGCTGTGAGCGGCTGCCGCCGGTCACTTCGTTGATGATGCCTCTGGCCTCCTGCCCGGCGCGCAGGTTCGGGTTGTTCTGGATAAGCCCGCCAAGCTGCGTCTGGTTCAGTTGCCCGGTGGCGTTATTGAGGATGAGCCCCTCCGGGCCGACGTTGTACTCGTTAAACCGGTTATGCGAGATACCCGCACCATTCGGTGCGGCAATGTTCACTACCGGCACACCGTTGGCGGCTTTGTCCATGGTCGCCGGGCCGGCCGGCGTGATGGCCGCCGCGAAGGACGGGGCCACCGGCTGCCAGACCAGCAGGCCGATGATAAACCAGCTGAGTGCACGCTGAGAGAAACGAACCGGTTTATCGGTATTCATCCTTGTCTTCCTTTAAAAAGTGACAGCCACACGCCAGTTAACACTGACGTGGTCCGGTCCGAGCCAGTCGGGATAGTGCAGCGGCGTGCCGGCAGAAATCTGGCTGGCGAACCCGCGTCCGGCGCTGCCGAGGCCTGCCGACGCCCCCCACACGGTGCCGCTGGCATAGTGGTCCAGGCGGTCTTTTTCCAGCCAGCCGCCGTCCAGCGCCACGGTGGCGCTGATTTGCCCGAGTACCGGCAGGGTGAAGAGGGCGTAATTCAGTTCGTTGCGCCAGTAACCGCCGTTGTCGCCGGAGATGTACTGCTCCTTAAAACCGCGCACCGAGCTTTCGCCACCGAGCGTCAGGCGCTCGCTGCCGTAGAGCCGGTCCGGCGACCACTGCCCGTACAGGCTGGTCAGCCACAGCAGGTCGCGGGTGACCGGGCGCTGGAAACTGGCGCTCAGGCTCCATTTGCGAAACTGCGCGCGCGGCACATCGCCGGTTTTGTCTTCGTCAGTTTCGGCGTTAAACCACGGCGTGCCGTGGCTGTATGTCGGGTTAATGGTCGCCACCCCGCCGAGGATTTTCTGCGTGTGGCTGACGCCCAGCTGCAGGCTGGAGAGGTTGCGGGTGCTGCTGGTCAGCGGTGCGTCGTTCAGCCAGTTGCGCGATGAGCGCTGCGTGATGCCGGCACTGAGCGCGGTTTTGATGTCGCCGTTACGGAACACCACGCGGGAAAGGTTCAGGCGGTGGGTCTTCGTGTCACCGGTGGAAATCCACGGGTAGCCCATATTGATGAGGGTGGTACGGTAGTTGCTCCAGACGTAGCTGTAATCCAGCAGGCTGTAGCCCCAGGGGACGCTGACCCCGGTCTGGAAACTCTGCGCGTCATAACCGGTGGCGAAATCACTGCTGCGCCCGCCGCCGACAAACCATTTATCCGCCACGCCCAGCAGGTTATTTCCGCCAAGCGAGCCGTTTAACTGATTTTCACCGGTACTTTTCTGCCCGCTGTTATCCAGCGACATGCTGGCATTGAACGGGAATTCCGGCGTGGCGGTTAAATTCACCGTGGAATAACCGGGTTCGCTGTCCGGCACAATTTCAATCTGCACCGGCTGACTGCGCAGGCGGTTAATCTGCTCCATGCCCTGCTCAATATCCCGGAGATTAAGGACTTTTCCTTCCAGCCCCGGAAACACCATCTTCAGCATCCGCGGGGAGTCACCGTCGAGGCGGATATGGCGTAATTTCCCCTCCAGCACCACGAGGCGTAATTCCCCCTGCGATAAATCCTGCTCCGTGAGAAAAGCCCGGCTGGTAATATAGCCCCGGCTGATATACCAGTCAGAAATGGCGGCGGTGAGTTCCGTTATTTTCGCCATATTCAGGCACCGGTTCAGCCAGGGCGCGGTCAGTTTTTGCTGCGCCTTTGCGCTGATAAGGGTGACGCCGGAAAGGGTGATGGTGTGAACGGTAAAACAGGGGCCACCGGGCTGAGAGGCTGGCGCGCTCTGGCCTGCACGCGGCAGCGGGATGCTGCGCTCCAGTTCGTCGCGCTGTTGCTGGTTCTGCAGCAGCAGTTGTTCCTGCTGCTGACGCACGGCGTCGCGATCGGCCGGAGACAAAGGCGCGGCCTGCGCCGTTGTCGCCAGGAATAAAAATAAAACCAGATAACGCACGCGTTCATCCATGAGAAAAAAAGTCCCACCCAGATAATTTAGGTTAAGTTTGAATTAATAATAATTTTTTGAGTATATTCCTATGGAACAAATACAAAGGCAATATGTGAAAAGTGCTTTTTTATTATTCATCGATAATTTGACTTTAAGAGAGAATATATCCATAGATATTGCTCTCAGTATTTCTCTTTATTGCACTCACTATTAACAATATGGAAAAATGAATATTAAAGAAGTGAAATAATACTTACTGATATTATTTCACTTCTTTTATTGCGGCATTATTATCCATACATAAAGTGAGAGTATTCACTTAAAAAGCCAATATAATAATTAAGGCTATTATGCAGGCCAGAGCGCCATGGCCATTCTGGCGACGCCGAGCAGCGTTTCGCAGCTTGCCCCATCCCGCGCCTGAATCGACATTCCCTGCTGGATGCTGACGTATAACCGCGTCAGCGCATCGATATCCGTCGTGGCCGGTAAATCCCCCTGCTCCTGCGCCTGCGTTAATCGCGCTTTGAGCAGTTCCACGCCGCCGTTGCGTAACTGTTGTACCCGCGCGCCAAGACGATCGTTGCCTTCGCTGGCGACCGCCGACAGCGTCACCATACACCCGTGCGGCATACCGCTGCGCGTCAGCGTCTGCGCCGAATGCACCAGCCATTGCGCGATGGCCGTTTTCGGCGACGGTTCGCTGTCCATCCCACCCCAAATCAGCGGCGCAACGGTCTGTTCGTAGTGCTGTAAAACCTCATCATAAAGATCCTCTTTGCTGCCGAACGCCGCATACAGGCTCGGGGACTTAATACCCATCGCCTGGTAGAGATCGTTCATCGACGTGGCGGTGTATCCCTTCTGCCAGAAGAGTTTCATCGCTTTGTCCAGCGCATCGGTACGGTCAAATTCCCGTGGTCTTCCCCGGCTCACAGTGCCTCCTCACATTTTGTGCTGATCGGTATATTAATACTATTGACGGCGAGGTGAAAGCCTGTTTACTTTAATTATGTATCAATCGACACATAATTAGGAGCCACCATGTCACACTCACTTGCAGGTAAACGCGCGCTGGTCACGGGCGCCAGTCGCGGTCTGGGTAAAGCCATTGCACTCACGCTGGCTCAGGCAGGCGCCGATGTCGCCATAACTTGGGAAAAATCCGCAGACAAAGCCGAGGCCGTTGCCGAATCGATCCGCGCGCTGGGGCGTAACGCCGTGGCGATTCAGGCCGACAGCGGCAACCCACAAGCCGCACGCGCCGCCGTTACACAGGCGGTAGACGCGTTAGGCGGGCTGGATATTCTGGTGAATAACGCCGGTATTGCACGTGCCGGGCAACTGGAAACGATGTCGCAGGAGGACATCGACGCACAGATCAACGTCAACATTCGCGGTGTCGTTTACACCACGCAGGCAGCAATCGCGCATTTGCCTCGGGGCGGACGCATTATCAACATCGGCAGTTGCCTGTCCGATCGCGTACCGTTCACTGACGTTGCCATCTATTCCATGACCAAATCGGCGCTGAACTCGTTAACGCGCGGGTTGGCGCGGGATCTCGGGCCGCGCGGTATTACCGTCAATATGGTGAAACCCGGCTCAACCGACAGCGATATGAATCCGGCGGATGGCGAAGGCGCTGAAGAGCAGCGTCGGTTAACGGCACTGGGGCATTATGGTGAGGCGCAGGATATCGCCGAAGCCGTGGCCTTCCTTGCCAGCCCGGCGGCAAAACAGATCACCGGTACGGATATTGTGGTAGACGGCGGCACAAACGCCTGAGTGATATGCAAAAAAAAAGCGGCGCAAAGCGCCGCCTGATAGCAAAACCGGGGATCAACAGCAGCGCGCGCCGCCTTTGCCACCGTAGCGCGCATCCTGACGCTCGCGGAAAAACTCCTCGTAGGTCATTGGCGTCTGATCCGGGTGTGTCACGCGCATATGCTCAACGTAGTTGTCATAATCCGGAACACCAATCATCATTTTCGCCGCCTGGCCTAAGTACTTACCGGCTTTAGAGAGCGTGTCGAACATGTTATCCCCTCATCCACCCTCTCCCCACAAGAGAGAGGGAAACATGATTAATGAACGCCTTTCGCGTGACCCACAATCTGGCCAACATCTTCCGGCATCGCCTCATACGGCGTCTCTTTTGCCGTTGGGTGATCCACTTTCAGCGCCGCCAGCGCGGTTTTCAGCGAGTAGAACGCCAGAACTACCACCACCACCATAAAGAAGATGGTCAGACCGGCATCGAGACGGTTATTAAACACCAGTTGCGCCAGTTGTGACTGGGTATACTGCGCCGGAATCGTCCCGCTGTCGATCATCGCCTGGAACTTATTGGCAATGGCAAGGAAGCCAACTTTATTGTCCGGGCTGAAGGCTTTTTGCCAGCCTGCGGTGAGCGTACAGACCAGCAGCCAGGCGGTAGGCAGCAATGCAACCCATGCATAACGCTGGCGTTTCATCTTAAACAGCACCACTGCGCACAGCATCAGCGCCATACCGGCCAGCATCTGGTTGGCAATGCCGAACAGTGGCCACAAGGTGTTAATACCGCCAAGAGGATCCACCACACCCTGATGCAGGAAGTAGCCCCACGCCAGCACGCACAACCCCGTCGCCAGCAGGTTGGCGGGCAGCGACTCGGTACGTTTCAGGTTCGGGGAAATCACCCCCAACAGATCCTGCAACATAAAGCGCGCCGCGCGCGTCCCGGCATCCACCGCCGTCAGGATAAACAGTGCCTCAAACAGAATCGCGAAGTGATACCAGAACGAAACGCCCATTAAACCGCCAAGCGCACCGTGCAGAATATAGGCCATGCCGACCGCAAGCGTAGGTGCGCCGCCTGCACGGGAAATAATCGACTGTTCGCCCACTTCTTCTGCAATCTGCCGCAGAGTATCCGGCGTGATACTAAAGCCCCAACCGCTCACCACCTGCGCAGCAGACGCCACCACATCGGCGGTTCCTGCCGGTGCCAGCACGGCCATGGGGCTGTTCATCGCGAAGTAAACGCCCGGATCGATAATACAGGCTGAAACCAGCGCCATGATCGCCACGAACGACTCCATCAGCATACCGCCGTAGCCGATAAAGCAGGCTTGCCCTTCGCTGGCGAGCATTTTCGGCGTGGTACCGGAGGAGATCAGCGCATGGAAGCCAGACACCGCGCCGCAGGCAATAGTGATAAACAGGAACGGGAACAGGCTCCCACTCCACACCGGACCGGTGCCATCAACAAACTTCGTCAGCGCAGGCATGGTCAGCGTTGGGCGCATAATCAAAATGCCGATCGCCAGCCCGATAATGGTACCGATTTTCAGGAAGGTAGAGAGATAGTCACGTGGTGCAAGGAGCAGCCACACCGGCAACACGGAGGCCACAAAACCGTACCCCACCAGCATCCATGTTAATTGTACGCCGGTAAAATCAAAATACGGGGCCAGCGCCGGGTTTGCCGCCACCCAACCGCCGGAAATAATGGCGAACACCAGCAGCACCAGGCCAATCACCGACACCTCGCCAATGCGTCCCGGACGCAAATAGCGAATATAGATGCCCATAAAAATCGCCAGCGGGATGGTAAAGGCCACGGTGTAGGTTCCCCACGGGCTGTGGGTCAGCGCTTTCACCACAATCATCGCCAGCACCGCGAGGATGATCACCATGATCATAAAGGTCGCCACCAGCGCAATCACCCCAACGGTCGCGCCCATCTCCGCTTTCACCAGTTCGCCAAGCGAACGCCCGTCGCGGCGGGTGGAGACAAACAGCACCATAAAGTCCTGCACCGCACCGGCCAGCACTACACCTGCCAGGATCCAGATCATTCCCGGCAGATAGCCCATTTGCGCTGCCAGCACCGGCCCCACCAGTGGGCCTGCCCCGGCAATTGCCGCAAAGTGGTGACCAAACAATACTTTCTTGTCTGTCGGCACATAGTCGAGACCATCGTTGTGCCGTACCGCCGGTGTCATGCGCGTCGGATCCACCTGCAGCACATTTTTGGCGATATAAAGACCATAAAAACGGTAAGCGATAAGATAGATACAGACCGCAGCCACCACAATCCACAGTGCATTGATCTGTTCGCCGCGATTCAGTGCGATATAACCAAGAGCAAACGCTCCAACAAGGGAGAGCACGCCCCAAATAAGGTATTTCCCTGAGTTGTTCATAGCGGTTATCCGTTGAGAGATAAAGAGATGTTACATTTTGTTTCTATATCAACTCGCGGTTTTTAACAACTTTGAAACAGGGAAAGTTCGTCCTGACAGCAGGCATTTACCTCATTGTGTTACCAGGATCACTTATAGGGGGAGAGGATCCCCTCTCCGGACACAGAGAGGAGGAAAACGTTAGCCGAGGATGGCCGTACTCAGGCGGCAGGTACAGCAGCGGCGCCCCTGCTCATCAAACACCACAATCTCCCAGCTTTGACTCTGGCGGCCAAGGTGCAGCGGCTGGCAAACGCCGCGCACTTTGCCTTGTGAGACAGGGCGATGGTGCGATGCGTTTAACTCCGTCCCCACCACGCACTGGCCATCGCGGGTCATCAGATAACCGGCCATCGACCCCAACGTTTCCGCCAGTGCCGCCGACGCGCCGCCATGCAGTAAACCAAAAGGCTGATGCGTGCGGGTATCCACCGGCATTTCCGCTTCCAGTAGATCATCGCCAAGGCGCGTGTAGACAATGCCCAGGTGCGCCACCAGCGTGTTATCACTGGTGCCGTTCAGCTCCTCCAGCGTTAAATGGCGTTTCCAGATCATTTACGCCCCCAGTGTTGAACCGCCATCCACCACAATATCCTGCAGGGTGATATGGCTGGCCAGATCGGAAGCAAGGAACAGGATGGTGTTCGCCACTTCCTGTGGACGGGCAATCTTGCCCAGTGGAATGCCCAGTTTGAACTGCTCGCCAAAGCCGCGAATGCGCTGTTGTTCTGCGTCATCGCTGACCCATAGCGAGCGTTGCATGTCCGTATCCGTTGAACCTGGCGAGACAACGTTGCAGCGTACATGGCTTGCCGCCAGTTCCAGCCCGACGCTCAGCGCCAGGCTTTTTAGTGCAGCTTTCGACGCGCCATAGGCGCTCATGCCGATGCGCGGTGTATGCGCCGCATCGGAAGCGACAGTGACAATGGCCCCGCCCTGCTGACGGCGAAACTGCGCCATTGTCTGGCGAAACAGATTGAACGCGCCGCCAACGTTAACGGCGAAAGTCTGCTGCCAGGCATCGCTGGAGAGTTCATCCGTTGCCCCCATATGCAAAATCCCGGCGGCATTGACCAGCACATCTAACCGTTCGCATTGTGCCAGCAGACGTTGACAGACGGCTTCTGTCTGTTGCGCATTGGCGATATCCATCACCTCGCAGGAGAAAGGATAATCGCGACCGGCAAACACCCGATCAAAACCGGTCACCTGCGCACCAGCCTCCACAAAGGCCAGCGCTGTAGCGTAACCAATCCCCTTCCCGGCGCCGGTCACCCATACCGTTTTACCGGTAAAATCCAGCTGGGCCATCATTTCACCTCGCGAGAGAGCAACGCCCACCAGGCATCAATCGTCGGGTTCTTCGCCAGCATCACAAAGTCGATATCGCCGTGCGCTTTGCGCCAGCGGGCCGCCAGCGCCATCATGCGTACGGAATCCAGACCGTAGTCGATAAGGTTTTCATCATCCAGCGGCTCGTCGGACTCATCCAGCAGCGGCAGGATCAGCGCCCGCAGTGCAGCTTTGCTTCCCGGAACGGGTAACAGATCCTGGGTCATCACTACGCGCCCGGCACGCCCGGCCACGTACTTGAGCGACATCAGGTGATCCTCGCGGCTGAAGTCTGCCAGCGCATCCGCAACCATAAACGGTTTGATATCGCGCATAAACGCATCGGTGGCGGTGGTCATACAGCCAATGTGCGAATAGACGCCGGTGATGAGCAACTGGTTGCGGCCGGTCTCTTTCAGCGCCTGCTCCAGTGGCGAGCGGTGAAACGCGCTGTAGCGCCATTTAACCAGTACGGTATCGGCATCATCGGGCGTCAGTTCCGCCACGATTCGCTGTTGTTCCGGTGAACGGGTCAGTCCCGGTCCCCACATGTCGTTCAGCAGCGCACGATCTTCATCACTCTGCTCTTTCGGCTGCGCCGTGTAATAGACCGGAATATGGTGCTGTTTGCAGTAGCGACGCAGGGCGGCAATATTCGCCACCACCTGTTGCATCATCGGGCAATTCTCGCCCCAGAAGTTAACAAAATACTCCTGCATATCGTGGATCAACAGCGCGGCACGTTCAGGCTCAAACGCCCAGTTGACTTTGTTTTCCGGGATGTCAGCTGCCGCTGGCAGTGTGTAGCCCTGTAATGTTGGAATCGCCATCTTCTCTCCTTTACGCCGACGTACGCTGTGCTAACCACTGGCGTAATTGTTTTTTATCCACTTTACCGACCGGCGTCAGCGGCAGCGCCTCAAGGCACTCCACGCGATCCGGCAGTTTGAATTCCGCTACCCCTTGCTCACGCAGGAAGCGACGAACCGCCACCGCGCGCAATGGCGTTTTCGTCACCAGCCAGGCGCAGCTCTTTTCGCCAAGCAGGCTGTCTTCCATGCTGACCAACGCCGCGTGGATCACAGCCTCATGGCGCAACAGCAGGTTTTCGATCTCCTCGGCGGCAATCTTCTCGCCGCCGCGGTTGATCTGATCTTTTTCACGCCCCTGCACGGTGATATAACCCTGCTCATCAATGGCAATCAGATCGCCGGAGCTGTAAAAGCCGTGTTCATCAAAGGCACTGGCATTATGTTCCGGGCTGTTAAAGTAGCCGCGGAAGGTGTAGGGCCCGCGCGTCATCAGACGCCCCACCTGCCCTGCAGGCAGCGGGTTGCCGTTTTCATCCGCCACCCAGACTTCGTCATCCGGGCACATCGGGCGCCCCTGGGTATGGATAATCCGCTCAATGGGATCATCCAGCCGGGTATAGTTCACCAGCCCCTCCGCCATACCGAACACTTGCTGCAACTGGCAACCCATCTCCGCCGGGATCCGCGCAGCCAGCGTAGTTGACAGCCGTGCGCCGCCCACCTGCAACAGTCGTAACGACGCCAGTGAAGCATTACTGCTCCATTCCTGAATCGCCTGTAGCCACAGGCTGACCGCGGGCGGCACCAGTGCGGTCACGTTAATGCGGTGTTTTTCAATCAGCGGGAAGCACAGCGTCGCACTGGGATCGGCGGCCAGCACCACGCACCCTTGCGCCAGGAAAACGCCCAGCGCACCAGGAGAACTCATCGGGTAGTTATGCGCTGCGGGCAATGCGCACAAATAGCGGGTGTCAGCGGTAAACCCGCACACCTCGTTGCTGCGCACAATGCTGTAGTAGTAATCGTTATGGGTACGGGGGATCAGCTTCGGCGTACCGGTACTACCACCAGAAAGCTGGAAGAATGCCACCTCATCAGCAGGCGTCGGTGTGGTAATAACGTTCTCCGCCGGGCGGTCGATCGCCGCGTCCAGCGCGTGTTCCCCCCTATCGCCGCGCAACAACACAACACGCACCGTGTGGTGTTCCGCCATAAAGGTGGTGACAAAGTCATCGCTGGCAAACAGCGAATGTTCACGATCGGCAATCAGTAATACCGGCTTGAGTTGCGTGGCATAGGCATTCAGTTCGTTGCGCTGGTGGCTAAACAAAGCATTCACCGGCGCGACACCGATTTTCAGCAACGCAAAAAAAGTGATGTAAAACTCCGCCACATTTCCCAGTTGCACCAGCGCGGTTTCCCCGCGTTTGATGCCCAGCGTCTGGAGCGAACAGGCCAGGTTATCCGAGAGCTGATTCACCTGGCGGTAACTGTACGTACGATCGCCGTCGATCACCGCCGTGGCATCACTGTGCGCGTGACGGGTGAGAATGTCGGTCAACGGTAAGTCCTGCCAGTAGCCTTTTTCGCGGTAACGGCGGGCAAACTCATCCGGCCAACGGGTAAAAGGAAGGGCCATCTCAGTTCCTTAATGCAAGCCAAAGGCATTCAGCATGGTGGTCAGTTTCACGCCGGTTTCACGCCACTCCGACAGCGGAGACGAGGCAGGAACAATCCCGGCACCGGCAAACAGCCGGACGGTGTTACGGTGAATACGGGCGCAGCGAATAGTCACCACCCACTCGCCGTTTCCTTCGGCGTCACACCAGCCGACAATGCCGCCAAACAGTTCGCGGTTGAACGGTTCCAGCTCAGCGATCAGTGTCTTCGCCACCTGGTGCGGGAAGCCGCTCAGCGCGGGCGTTGGGTGCAACAGGCAGGCAAGGCTTAAAGCGTTTTCATCGTCGTGCGCGACACCGTCAATCGGCGTCGCCAGGTGCCATAACGTTGGCGTCGTCACCAGTTGCGGAGAGTCGGGCAGCGTCAGGGAACGGCTGCGTGGTTCGAGTACCGCTTTCATCGCCTGGGTCACCAGTTCATGCTCGTGGCGATCTTTTTCCGACGCGAGCAGCTTATTGCCTGCTTCGCGATCGAGCATATCGTCCGGCTGGCGGCGTGCAGAGCCTGCCAGCGGCAGTGAACTGAAGCGGTTTTCCTCTTTGCGCAGCAGCAGTTCGGGGCTGGCACCCAGCAACGCGCCGCCATCGGGCAGCGGGACATGGAAATTGAAGCTGGCCGGATTTTGCGCTATCAGACGTTCCAGCAGCACGCCGCTGTTGATATCGCTGTCGGTGGCAATATCAATCAAACGGGAGAGCACCACCTTATCCACTTCCGGCGTGGCGGTTTTCGCCGCACCGCGCTCAACCATCTGCATAAAGTGATCTTGCTCCGGGATAAATGTCTGCGTCGTCACGTTTGGCATCTCGCCGGCGTTGAAATAGCGAGCCGATCGCTGTTTCGCCGGGCGGGAGAATGTCTGCCAGGATTGCGGAATAAACAACGCGGAAGGCTGCGTGGTATCAAAAGGAATTGCACCGACCATCACCGGTCTGGCAATGCCCTTCGCTTTTGCGCTGGCAAAAGCCTGCGCCAGTTTTTGCTGGAAAATGCTGTCCTGAGCGTCGCCACCTGCGGCGGGCTCAGAGAAACGGGCGAAGCAGCCGGACGTGGTAAAACTGCGGTACGGCGACATAAAGAAAAACTGATCCGCGGCCAGCGTTTGCACAGACTGCTGGGTTTCCTCAGCCAGGGACGTATCCATATCATTCTCCAAAATGATAAATTAACTAATAATGATTATCATTTGTATTTTGTGAATGGATAGGATAAAAATTTCCTATTGGCCATGTCAATATAAGAATCGACTTCCTGTACGCCTCCGCTTGCATCTGCCTCATGCAACATTGAAAATGAGAAGCATTAACTTCAATAAAAACAGGACGCATCTCGTGAGAGCCCTTTCGCATTTCCGTAAGCCATTATTGTTATTAAGTATTTTCGTTTTAGGACTATCCTCAGCGCTGGCTGCCGACTGGCCCCGTCAGGTAAACGACAGCCGCGGCACACACCAGCTCGACAGCAAGCCGCTGCGCATTGTTTCCACCAGCGTAACCCTTACCGGTTCATTGCTGGCGATAGACGCACCGGTCATTGCCAGCGGCGCAACGACGCCGAATAACCGTTTTGCCGACGATCAGGGCTTTTTACGCCAGTGGGGTGACGTAGCGAAACAGCGTAAGGTCGCGCGGATTTACATCGGCGAACCGAATGCCGAAGCCGTCGCCGCGCAAATGCCGGATCTGATCCTGATAAGCGCCACTGGCGGCGACTCCGCACTGGCGTTGTACGATCAACTTTCCGCCATCGCGCCGACGCTGATCATCAACTACGACGACAAAAGCTGGCAGGCGCTGCTGACGCAACTTGGCCACATCACCGGTCAGGAAAAACAGGCCGAAGCGCGTATTGCCGCGTTCAATCAGCAACTGGCGGATGTAAAAGCGCATATCACCCTGCCGCCGCAGCCGGTCAGCGCGCTGGTCTATACCCCGGCTGCACACGGCGCCAACCTGTGGACCCGCGATTCCGCGCAGGGAAAGCTGATGCAACAGCTCGGCTTTACCCTTGCTGACCTGCCCGCCGGGTTGCAAACCAGCCAGAGCCAGGGCAAACGCCACGATATCGTGCAACTGGGCGGTGAAAACCTGGCCGCCGGGCTGAACGGTGAAGCGCTGTTCCTGTTCGCCAGCGACCAACAGGATGCCGACGCCCTGAGCGCAAACCCGCTGCTGGCGCATCTGCCCGCCGTGCAACACAAACGCGTTTACGCCCTGGGCGCCGAGACGTTCCGTCTCGACTATTACAGCGCCACCCGCGTGTTGCAGCGTCTGTCGGCACTGTTTGGTTAATTCCGTTGGGCTGGCAGTGATTACGCCGCGGGCTGCGTCTGACGAAAACGTCGCAGCTCGCTGAGCCCGCCCACCAGCGCCAACCCAACGACCGCCAGCACCAGCCCACTGAGACTGGCGGAAGAGACCGGCGTCATCATCGACCCCATCGCCCCCAACAACGCCGCGCCAATGGCATCGCCGGTGACGTTTTGCGCCGTCCACAAACCATTTATGCGCCCGAGCATCGCTTCCGGGGTCTGGGTTTGCAGCAGTGTGTATTGCAGTAGCGAACTTACCGCCGTCAGCCAGCCGCACAGCGCCAGAAATACCACGCCCAGCGCCCAGAAAGGCATCAGGCTGAATAAGCCAATAGCAATAAACGCCCCGACGGCGGTGATCAGCATAATCACCCCGGGACGCTCGCTGTGCGCCAGCTTACCGCTGGTCAATGCACCAATAGCCGCCCCCAGCGGCAGTGCGGCATACAGCAACCCGATCTCCGCCGCCGACATATTCCAGCCAATGGCCAGCGCCGGGTACAGCACGCGTACTGCGCTTGCCATCGTCAGCAATCCGCCAAGCAGCGCAATACCGCCGATCAGCGGATTACACAGTAAAAATTGCAGCGCCGTCAGCAGCGATTTCAACGGGTGCTCGCGCGGTTGGGGAGGAGGCGGCAACGCAGGCAAACTGAGTAACGGCAGCAAGGTAATAAACGTGCCTGCCGCGGCCAGACCGTAATTCCACACCACCCCGCCGGACGCCAACAGCAACCCGCCGCACATAGGCGAAATCACCGAGCCGAAGCGAACCGTCAGCATGGTGATCGCGCCCGCCTGCATCAGATTTTCCCGCCCGACCAGCGCAGGCGTCGCCGCCAGCAGCGCCGTGACGCCCAGCGCGCCGAAAAAACCATCCCACACCCCGAGCAGATAAATGGCCACCAGCGACGGTTCCGGCAAGAGCGCATTCAGGCACAGGCCGATGAAACCCACGCCACAGGTAGAGCGCGCCAGTAAAATCAGTTTCTTACGTTCGTAGCGATCCGCCAGCACCCCACCAAGCATCAGCCCAACGAACATCGCGCCGCCGGTCAGCGTCACCGCCAGACCCACCTGCCAGCTGGAGTGGGTCATGGTCTGGATTTGCACCGGCACCGCCACGCCCAACAGCCCGAGCGATAAAATCGAGATAAAACGCGCCAGAAATACCGCGCGGAAAGCCGGATGCGTTTGCAGCAGGCTCAGGTTCAACAGCCAGGATTGTTGCTTCATTACAACGCCTTAAATACGCACTTTTTGTGTCCATTCGCAGGCTATGCATGTTAACATATCAAAACAAGATCGATAACGATAATTACTATCATTATCACGTTTGGGATGCTTTATGTCGTTTTCTGCTTTCCCGGCGCGCCCCGTCGCCCTCGCCGGGTTATTGATACTGCTGTTAGCAGCCGCAACACTCAGCCTGTTTATTGGCGCAAAAAACCTGCCCGCCACCGTGGTGCTAGATGCCCTTACCGGCGCCTGCCAGAGTGCGGACTGCACCATCATCAAAGACGCTCGCCTGCCGCGTACGCTGGCGGGATTGCTCGCGGGTGGCGCGCTCGGGCTGGCCGGGGCGTTAATGCAAACGCTGACCCGTAACCCGCTGGCCGACCCCGGCCTGCTGGGCGTTAATGCGGGAGCCAGCTTCGCCATTGTGCTCGGCGCGGCGCTGATCGGTATCACCTCCCCCACGGAACAACTGCTGCTGGCATTTTGTGGTGCGCTGGCAGCATCGCTGCTGGTGGCGTTTACTGGCAGCCAGGGCGGCGGACAGCTTAGCCCGGTGCGCCTCACGCTGGCGGGTGTTGCGCTGGCCGCCGTGCTGGAAGGGTTGTCCAGCGGCATCTCGCTGCTGAATGCCGATGTCTACGATCAACTGCGATTCTGGCAGGCAGGCTCGCTGGATATTCGCACCCTGCATACCCTGAAGATTGTCGCGCTGCCGGTACTGCTGGCTGCCGTAGCCGCGTTGCTGCTAAGCCGATCGCTTAACAGCCTGAGCCTCGGCAGCGATACGGCCACCGCGCTGGGCAGCAAAGTGGCGCGCACACAGTTGCTCGGTCTGTTGATCATTACCGTCCTGTGCGGTAGCGCCACGGCGCTGGTCGGCCCGATTGCCTTTATCGGCCTGATGATGCCGCATATCGCACGCTGGCTGGTGGGAGCCGATCACCGCTGGTCGCTGCCGGTCACGCTGATCGCCACCCCGACATTGCTGCTGTTCGCCGATATGATTGGCCGGGTGATTGTACCGGGTGAATTACGCGTCTCCGTGGTCAGCGCCTTTATCGGTGCACCAGTGTTGATTGTGCTGGTGCGCCGCGCGCGCGGAGGCGGCTTATGATGGCGCCTTCCCGTCGCCTGGTCGCCAGTTGCCTGCTGATGGCGCTCATCGCACTGCTGCTGGCCGTATGGAGCCTGCGCAGCGGCACTGTCCCCCTGGCGTTCTCGCAGGTTATTGCTGCGCTGACCGGCGATGCACCCCGTGCCATCCAGCTTGTGGTGACGGAATGGCGTTTACCGCGTGTGTTGATGGCGTTACTGGTGGGCGCGGCTCTCGGCGTCAGTGGGGCGATTTTCCAGTCCCTGTTGCGCAATCCCTTGGGCAGTCCGGATGTGATGGGATTTAATACCGGTGCCTGGAGCGGCGTGCTGGTGGCCATGGTGCTGTTTGGCCAGCATATGACCGCCATTGCCCTGGCGGCGATGGCGGGCGGTATGGTGACATCGCTGCTGGTCTGGCTGCTGGCCTGGCGCAACGGGATTGAAACCTTCCGTTTGATCATCGTCGGCATTGGTGTCCGCGCGATGCTGATGGCGTTTAACACCTGGCTGCTGTTGCATGCCTCGCTGGAAACGGCGCTCTCTGCCGGGCTGTGGAATGCCGGTTCGCTGAACGGGCTAACCTGGGCGAAGACCCTTCCCTCCGCGCCGCTGATTGCGCTGATGTTTATTTTTGCCGCCCTGCTCGCCCGGCGTATGCGCTTACTGGAGATGGGCGATGACAGTGCTTGCGCGCTCGGCGTCAGCGTCGAACGCTCCCGGCTGATGTTGATGCTGGTCGCCGTGGCGCTCACCGCCGCCGCCACGGCGCTGGCAGGGCCGATTTCGTTTATCGCGCTGGTGGCGCCGCACATCGCCCGCCGTCTGAGCGCTACTGCCCGTTGGGGACTGGTCCAGTCTGCACTGTGCGGCGCCCTGGTATTGCTCCTGGCAGACATGTTTGCCCAGCAAGGCTTTACGCCGTACCAGTTGCCGGTGGGCGTCGTCACCGTCAGCCTCGGCGGTATTTACCTTATCGCCTTGTTAATTCAGGAGTCCCGCAAAAAATGATCGACACACAAACCCGTTTGCGCGGCGAAGCGTTAACCCTGGGTTACGGCAAAAAGATTGTCGCCGAGCAGTTAAACGTCGCCATTCCCGACGGCCATTTCACCGCCATTATTGGCCCCAACGGCTGCGGCAAATCGACGCTGTTACGCACCTTAAGCCGCCTGATGCCCCCCGCGCAGGGGCATGTTTATCTGGATGGCGAGGAGATTCAGCGTTTCGCCAGCAAAGAGGTGGCGCGGCGCATTGGCCTGCTGGCACAAAATGCCACTACACCGGGAGACATCACGGTACAGGAGTTGGTGGCGCGCGGTCGTTACCCGCACCAGCCTCTGTTTACCCGCTGGCGTAGAGAGGATGAAGAGGCGGTTACGCGGGCGATGAAAGCCACGGGTGTCGATGCGCTGGCCAGCCAGAGTGTGGATACGCTCTCGGGAGGACAGCGTCAACGGGCATGGATCGCCATGGTGCTGGCGCAGGAAACGGCGATCATGCTACTCGACGAGCCGACCACCTGGCTGGATATCAGTTACCAGATCGATCTGCTAGAACTGTTAAGTGAACTCAACCGCGAACAGGGTTACACGCTGGCCGCGGTACTGCACGATTTGAACCAGGCCTGCCGCTACGCAACCCACCTGATTGCCCTGCGGGATGGCAGGATCGTGGCACAGGGGGCACCGAAAGAGATTGTCACCCCGGCACTGATTGAGGCGGTATACGGTTTACGTTGTATAATCATTGACGATCCGGTGGCACATACCCCACTGGTAGTGCCGCTGGGGCGCAGCAGATAACAGGTTTACTTTCCGCACCCGGACCCGCCAGAAAAACGTTATTTATGATGCGCAGGTATATCGACATACCTGCGCATTTTTTTCGCCGCCGTACAACATTTTACTGTAATCAATAAATGATATTCTTTATGCTATTTTCCGCCCTCTTTATTCTTAAGCGGCAATAACGTTATTATTAAGGAATACTAATACTGACGGCAATATAACTATCAAAAACCTTAATCAATATTAATCCCTCAGACGATACACCCCTTTCAGATATTTTAGCGTAAGAAAAACCGCCTGAAAAATATCCCGCAGAAACGCAAAAACCAAGAACGTCATGCTTTTTTGCGTCCCCACCATTAATGTCTATTGGGATTTATCTCAATAAAAACTAACATCAGGTTTCCAAAACCTGCATATATCCAAAAGGTTATTTTATGTTTATCCGTATAATAACAGGGGTGGCTGGTGCCATTCTGTTAACGCTGTCACTTTCGACTCACGCAGCCCATTCACCTCCCGAACCGGAAGAAAAGGAGTGGATTGCTAAAGCGTTCACCTTTAATAACGGCGAAAAACTGAACGACCTGCGCATTCATTACTTCACGCTGGGGGACAAAAGTAAACCTGCCGTATTAGTGCTACACGGCACCAATCAACCCATTAAGGCCTTATTAGCCCAGGGATTTGCCGGCGAGCTGTTTGGTCCGGGTCAGGCGCTGGATAGCCGTAACTACTTTATTATCATGCCGGAAAGCATCGGTTCAGGAAAATCATCCAAACCATCAGATGGCTTACGTATGGCATTTCCGCACTATGATTATGACGACATGGTGACCGCGCAATATCGCTTAGTGAAAGAAGGTCTGGGCATTTCGCATTTACGCCTGGTCATGGGGTATTCAATGGGGGGCATGCAAACCTGGCTATGGGGTGAAAAATACCCGTCGATGATGGATGCGCTGGTGCCGATGGCATCACAACCCAATGAATTATCCGGACGTAACTGGATGCTGCGACGGATGTTGATTGAGTCGATCAAAAACGATCCTGCCTGGGCTGAAGGCCATTACCGCCAACAGCCACCCGCGTTAAAAACAGCCAATATTATGTTCAGTATTGCCACAACGGGCGGCACGCAGGCCTTACAACATAAAGCACCAACCCGCGCGCAGGCAGATAAAGTGGTGGATGAGCGACTCGCTGCGCCTGTCACTGCCGATGCCAACGATTTTATTTATCTCTGGGGCTCGTCCGCAAATTATAACGCTCTGCCCGCTTTAAAGAATATTACCGCCCCCATGCTGATCATTAATTCAGCAGATGACGAGCGTAATCCACCAGAAACCAGCACGTTCAGCGAAACATTAAAGCAGATAAAACAGGCTGAACTGTTCCTTATTCCGGCAAGCACTGAGACCAGCGGGCACGGCACCACAATGTCCGCCAAATTTTATAATGAAAAGCTAAAAACGTTTTTAGCCAGTACGGCTAACGAACACGCCAAACATTAATCTTCGTAGCAGACAGGGAATATTCAATGTTTCGTAAAATAAAGATCCGCACCGCACTCAGCATAATGATTTTCTCGCTGACGGCATTATTACTTTTCGTGGGAATTTTGGGTTCAGTCGCCGTACAATCGGGAAATAAATCTTTTGCCCACGTCGATACAGAAGTATTACCGGGGCTGGTCGCACTGAATGAAAGCTCTGAATTATTACTGCGCGGCCGCCTGGATTTACGTCTTTACGAATCCCTGATGGGCAGTGGCGAAACGGAAAAAGCAAAAGTAGCGCTGGATCGCGCCAAAAGTAAAATCGATAGTGCCGGTGCAAAATGGCAGGAGTACCTGAAATACCCACAATCCGCTGAAGAGCAGGCAATTGCCGCAGAAATGGCGGCATCGCGCGAGACGCTGATGAAAACATTTATTGGCCCGGCGTTTACCGCGCTGGAAGCCGGCAAACTGGATGAATATCGCCAGTACGCCGGGAAATCCACCGCACTGTACGCCGATTTTGATAAAGCCTCGAAAGCGCTGGTCGCCTGGAAGCTGAAAAGCATTGATAACGCCTACGACGACTCCAATAACCGCGTTACGCGGATGTCGTTCGCTCTCTATTTCTCTATCGCCTGTGCGTTGGTGCTGGCCGGGCTGGCCTGGTCAGTGATGACCAATCTGATCGTCAAACCGCTCAATCATGTGATTACCGTGTTCGACCGTATTGCCGAAGGTGATCTACGGGCACGCATCGATATCAGCGGTAAAAACGAGATAGCCCAGCTCTTTGCTGCCGTCCAGCGTATGCGTGATGGACTGGAAAACATTGTGCAGAGGGTACGTAGCGGCACGGATGCTATCGGCTCGGGGGTGGAAGAGATCGCGTCCGGGAATATCGATCTCTCCAGCCGGACAGAGCAGCAGGCTGCCTCACTGGATGAAACCGCCTCCAGCATGGAGCAGATCATGGCGACGGTGAAAAACAACGAAGAGAACACGCGCAAGGCAAACGATCTGTCGCAGAAGGCAGCATCGACGGCGTCTCGCGGCGCTAACGTAGTGTCTCATGTGGTTTCCACCATGGATGCGATTGAAAAAAGCTCCGCCAAAATTGGCGACATTGTGGGGGTGATTGACGGTATTGCCTTCCAGACCAATCTGCTGGCGCTTAATGCGGCGGTGGAAGCGGCGCGCGCCGGAGAAGCCGGTCGCGGTTTTGCCGTGGTAGCCTCTGAAGTGCGCGTCCTCGCGCAGCGCAGCGCCACGGCGGCGAAAGAGATTGGTACGATGATCAATGACTCTCTCAGCCGTATTAAACAGGGGTCAGGGCTGGTGAAAGAGGCGGGCGCGACCATGAACGACGTGATGCTCGATGTCAAAAAGGTGGCGGATATTATGGATGAGGTGATGATGGCATCCGGCGAGCAGACGCGGGGCATTTCACAGATTCACATTGCGATCCATCAAATGGACGGCGTGACTCAGCAGAATGCCTCACTGGTCGCAGAAGTGGCAACCGCTGCCGGTTCCCTGCAACAGCAGGTGGCGCATTTGCAACAATCGGTGACGCGCTTCCAGCTTGCTGACGCTGGTCGTACATCCGGAAACGATCGCCATGAGCATGCCGGGCAGCAGAACATGGCATTCGCGAATCTGAGCTAACCGATTCTCCCCCACCCTGCACCGGATGGGGGATAAACATTACGCCCCTAACACTTCCCGCAATACCGGGCCGATACGTTCAAAGGCCTGCGGTGAGATGATATCCACGTGGGCGCAATCCTGGCGATACACCGCCAGTTCTTTCACCCACGGTGCCCAGGCTTTATGCGGATCCGTTCCTGGTTGCAGCGTCCGTTCGGCGACAAACAACGTGGCTTTACCGTCAAACGGCATGCTATGTGCGGTGGTTAACAGGCGCACGGCATCCGCATAGTTGCCTTCAATGTGGCGGAACAGCTCGCCGGAAGTTTGCCCCTGTTGCGCCGCCAGGAAGGCTTGCCGCTCGCGCTCAATTTCTGCCAGCACGTCAGGATCCAGCCCGTTAGCCTCTTTCTCCGCCCAGTTTTGCGTTTCCGGCGGCCAGGTATCAAGCAGCCCGAGGAACGCCACGTCTTCGCCACGCTGGCGCAAGCGTGCGGCAATGCCCTGCGCCAGCGTGCCACCCAGCGAATACCCGAACAGGTAGTAAGGCCCATGCGGTTGCTGTGCCAACAGCGTCGCCAGATGTTGTTCGCAGGCATCATCCAGCGTAGCGGCCTGCTGCAACGGCCCGGTCGGGCGCGGTGACTGAATCCCAATAATTGACCAGCGCGGCGCTAAGTAGCGTGCCAGCACGCTGAACTGCCAGGCAAAGCCGGAAGCCGGATGGAAGCAAAACAGCGTGGGGCCATCGCTTTCACGCAGCGGTAACCGCGTTTCCAGCCCCAGACGTTGCGCCTCTTCTGCCGACAGACTCTGTTCCAGCAGCGCAGCCAGTTTTTCCACCGTCGACGCCACCATAATCTGTCCCGGCGTCACCTGGCGCTCGCATTCACGGCTCAACTGTGCCGCCAGGCGCATCGCCAGCAGTGAGTGGCCACCAAGGGCAAAGAAGTCGGCTTCCGCATCGTTCACCTCGCAGCCCAATAGCGCGGCAAAGGCCTGCGCTACCTGCGTTTCACTGCCCTCACGCAGTGGACGACCGCCGCGTTTTGTGGTCAGCGTTGGCAACGGCAGCGCTTTACGATCGCGTTTACCGTTGGCGCTCAGCGGCAGTTCCGCCAGTTGTAGCAATAACACCGGCACCATGTGCGGCGGTAACTGTTCACGCAGTTGCGCCTGCAACGCGGCGGTATCCAGCGGTAAGCCGGACGCCGACACCACATACCCCACCAGTTGACGCGCATCGCCGCCGCTGGCTGCTGCCTGGTTGAAGACACACGCATGAGCAACCGCCTGCGCGACATCCGGTAAGGTCAACATGGCGCGATCAATTTCGCCCAGTTCAATACGCTGACCGCGAATTTTTAGTTGATCGTCGCTGCGCCCGAGGTACTCCACCGCGCCGTTATCCAGCCAGCGCGCCACATCCCCGGTGCGGTACATCCGCTCGCCAGCAACAAACGGATCGGCGATAAAACGGCTGGCGGTCAGGTCCGGACGCCCCAGATACCCTTGCGCCAGTTGAATGCCGGTGAGATAGAGATCCCCCGCCACGCCTGGCGGAACCGGGCGCATCATGGCATCCAGAATGCGTAAGCCGGTATTCCACACCGGGTAGCCAATGGGCACGCTGTTGCCTTGTACGCGTGCCAGCGCCTCGCCGTACGCCGGGTACCAGCTCACGTCCACCGCCGCTTCGGTCGGGCCATACAGATTGTGCAGTGGTACGCCCGTCAGTTGCTGCCACTCACGGCACAAATCGGCAGGCAGCGCTTCACCGCTACAAAACACCTGTTTCAACGTCCGGCAGCTCTGCTGCGCACTTTCCGGCGTCAGTGAGGCGACAAACGCCGCCAGCATCGACGGGACAAAGTGGGTGGTGGTCACGCCATAACGGGCAAAGAATGCCTGCAACGCCTGCGGATCGCGGTGCGCTTCCGGCTCTGCCATCACCAGTTGACTACCGGCAATAAACGGCCACCAGAACTCCCACACCGAGACGTCAAAGCTGCATGGCGTTTTTTGCGCGACCACATCATCACCCTTCAGTGGGTAATGATCCTGCATCCACAGCAGGCGGTTAACGATGGCGGTTTGACCAACCATCACCCCTTTCGGTCGCCCGGTAGAACCCGAGGTGAAAATGATATACGCGGTGTGATCGGGGCGCGTCAGGTTAAGCGGTTCGCAACTGCCTGTTGCCAACGGCTGCTGATAACAGAAATGGGCAAGGCCTGGGATATCGCTAAAACGCGCCCGTTGATCTTCCGAGGTGATCAACAACCGCGGTTGCGCATCTTCCAGCATCATGCGCAGGCGATCGTCCGGATAACCGGTATCCAGCGGCAACCAGGCAGCACCCGCTTCCACAATACCGTGCAGTGCCAGCGTCAGAAACACCGATCGCGGCAACGCCACTGCTACGCTATCGCCGGGCTGTACACCAAGCTGGCGCAACTGGTTTGCCAGCGCGATCACCTGCTCACGCAATTCGCGGTAGCTGAACTGCCAGCGGGCATCCGCCAGCGCGGGCGCGTCTGGCGTTTTCGCCGCCTGTGCCGCCACCAGCGCGCTTAGCGTGGTCGCGGGCAGCGCAACCTGCGTCGCGTTGATCGTCGCCAGTTGTTCGGCTTCGTGTGGCGCAATCAACTCCGCATCGCCACAGCGCAGCGCCGGATTGTCGGCAAACTGGCGCAGCAATTCCGGCAGACGCGCAATGTGCGCGGTCAGTGTCTGCCTATCATAACGGCTACGGTTCGCCAGCACTTCCAGCGTCAGGCCGCCCTCTTCGTGCGGGAACAGGGCAATCTCCAGATCGTTCACCGGCCCGGTCGCCAGCGTGTGCGTGACGCCGTTGATGCCATCAACATCCAGCAAATAATCGAACATTTTGACGTTGAAGACCGGGCCAAACAGCGGCTCGTCTCCGGCAGCGCGCCCGGCATCACGCACGATTTGCTCGGCATCATACCGCTGATGGCGGCGCATCGCTTTCAGCGACGTGGCAAGCTGTGTCGCCAGCGCTGGCAGAGTTTGCGTGGCATCCAGGCGAACACCCAGCGGCAACACATTCAATACCGGACCGGTGGCAGTCAGCGCAGCCGATCCCATGCGCCGCATAAAAATAAAGCCCGCCGCATAATCAGTGCGTCCGCAAAGTCTTCCCAGCCACAATGCCACCAGTGCCAGTGCCAGGTCTGCCGGGGCATTCTGCGGCGCGGCCTGGGTTAAGCGGCGAAACGCCTGCGCATCCATCGCCACATTCAGCCGCAGGATGTCGGTGGTCGCCGCGCGTCCGGGCAATGGCATGGCGGAAAGCGATACCGGCGGCGGCAGTTCGCTGCGCTGTTTCGCCCAGAAGGCACTGTCCCGCTGCCAGCTTTCACTGTCCCGGTAACGCTGATACTCATCCACGACCTCAGCAAACGGCGTGAATGACGAAGAGGGAGTGGGTTCACCACGGCGCCAGGCGCTGTAAATGGCAGCAATCTGGCGGGTAATGGCCGGGAAACTGAAGCCATCCACCACCAAATGATGATAACGCTGATACCAGTACCAACGTTGTTCGCCCACGCGCAGCAACTGATGGAACACCAACGGTTTGCCGCTCTCTACACGCAGGTTTTGCCCGAGATCGGTCTGCATCGTACTGAGGGCGGCGGCGTGCGGGTCGGACTCGCGACGAAGATCGACAATCGCCGGGAGGGCAAAGGTCTGCGCGTCGTCCACCCATTGCCACACATCACCGTTATCTTCCGTAAAGCGCATGCGCAGCGTATCCGCTTGCATCATTCCGGCGACAATCGCTTGTGCCAGCAACGCCGCATCTATCTCTCCCTGCAACTCGACATAGTGCGCTACGCTCCAGGCATTAGGCAGTGATGAGAGTTGTTCCGCCATCCAGATCCCTGGCTGGGCGGCCACCAACGGTAAACGTGTGCTCATTGGTCGCTCCCTGATTGCGCGTAGTGCGCCGGGGTTAATGTCCGCCAGTTCGCCGCAAGCCAGGCGTTGCATTCCGCCTGCGGCTGCGGCTCGCACAGAACACGCCAGCCGGTGGGTAAGCTGCACTGCGCAGGCCACAGACTGAACTGCTGCTGCGAATTTTGCAGAATGTAAAATCGCCCTTGCGGATTATCGAAGGGGTTGGTGAATTCCATAGCAAACTCCTGTCGTGGAAAGGCGCTTTAGCGCGGGCGGGTCAGCGGCTGCCAGAGCGTCATAAGCCCGGACGTCAGCCCGCCCCGCCAGCAAAGCGCATCATGTCCGCCGTCTACCTGACGCCAGAAAACCGGCTGCTGTGTGTGTTGCAACAGAGAAAAGAGAGCCTGATTGGCCCGAAAAATGACCGGCTCACGTACACCCGCCTCCAGCACAATGCGCAGGCCGTGCGGTTGAAGCTCGCCGTTTTTAAGTTGTTCAATGAGGATGCCGTCCTGCTCCCCGCCCCGGTGCGGCCACCAGTACGAACCGGACTGGCTGAGCACACAGCCAAAACGTTGCGGCCAGTGCAGCGCGGCATACAACGCCGAAAGACCGCCAAAACTCTGCCCGGCGACGACGGTGCGATCGGCGCGATCGCTGAACGGAGCAAGTGCCCGCACCTGCGGTAACAGCTCTTCTTGTACCGCTTCCCAGAATGCGGCGTTGCAAGGTAACTCCTCGCTGCGATGCGCATTATCAATCACGTCAATCAGCACATAGACCGCATCAGGCAGTTGCCCCGTACGGGTGAGCGATGCCAGCGCTGGCCACACCGGCATGCTTTTCGCCCAGAACTGACCGTCCAGCAGGATCGCCAGCGGGCGTTGCGTCGGGTCGCTGTCGCCAGTCGTATACACCCAGACAGTTCGCGCGTTGTTCAACCGCTGACTGCGCCATTGCAGACGCTGCGGTTCGGTAAACGGCGTTTCGGCATCGCGCCAGCCGGGTTGTAATGGCGCATCAGGCATCTCCAGCGCCGACACCGGATGACCGCGCCCGCCGCGCCAGCTTTGCGGGTTCAGCGGATCGGCAATCGCATGGGAGAGTAACCTGCGCCAGCCCTCACGCAGCGCCTGGCGGTCCGGCGGCGTAGTGTTAAACACGTCCGCAGAGAAATCGTCGTTATTTTCAGACGGGATCAGACAATAACTGCCACGCCAGCCCGCTTCCAGCCGCGTTGTCCAGTACCAGACATCCGTACCGGCAATGCGCGTCAGCGATTGCGGCAACGCCTTTTGATGGTGATCGGTGACGCCGGTAATGTAAATCCATACCCGGCGCACGTTTGATGTCGCTTCCGTTCCTGCCGGGTCCCGCCACCAGAAGGTCACACTGTATTCTTCCGGTGTCGCTTTGACCCATTCCGGCCCCTGTTTCGACTTCCACCAGGCATCACTTCCCGTTGTTGACGTCACGACTTTAACCTCAAATTGGCTATGGAAATTTTTGCTTGCAGATCAAAAAATATCGATAATATTATTGATAACTATTTTCATTTGCAATAGCGTAATGGCGCGCTGTGGGAAGCGCGTCTTTCTTTTAAAAATGGCCACCGTGGGCGAATTTTCTCAGGACTGAGCACCTCGCTGCGTGTTGGCTTCATCATGCCGCCTCCTCTCCCCCTGGGAATGGATTAGCCAAGGAAGCGGCGACGAAAAGCAGGTAATACAATGAAGAACAAAATCACGTCCCTGGCCTTATTGGTCAATCTGGGGATCTACGGTGTTGCGTTGCCCGCAATAGCCGCAGACAGCACCACCAGCGACGCCGATGCACACGATGACACTATCGTCGTCACGGCAGCACAGCAAAACCTTCAGGCGCCGGGTGTTTCCACCATTACGGCCGAAGAGATCCGCAAAAACCCGCCCGCCCGCGATGTCTCTGAGATCATTCGCACCATGCCGGGCGTGAACTTAACCGGTAACGCCACCAGCGGTCAGCGCGGGAATAACCGTCAGATTGATATTCGCGGTATGGGCCCGGAAAACACCCTGATTCTGATCGACGGCAAACCTGTTACCAGCCGTAATTCCGTACGTCTGGGCTGGCGCGGTGAACGTGATAGCCGTGGCGATACCAGTTGGGTACCGGCAGAGATGATCGAACGCATCGAAGTTATCCGCGGCCCGGCAGCAGTACGTTACGGAAATGGCGCAGCGGGCGGTGTGGTGAATATCATCACTAAAAAAGAGAGCTCGCAGGAGTGGCACGGTGCATGGAACAGCTACTTCAACGCCCCGGAACATAAAGACGAAGGCGCGACCAAGCGGACAGATTTCAGCCTGAGCGGCCCGCTGGGTGGCGATGTCAGTTTCCGCCTGTACGGCAATCTGGCGAAAACCCAGGCCGACGCATGGGACATCAACCAGAATCACCAGTCTGAACGCACCGGCATTTACGCAGACACGATGGCAGCAGGTCGCGAAGGGTCAATCAATAAAGATCTTAACGGTGTAGTACGCTGGGACTTTGCGCCGCAGCAATCTCTTGAGTTCCAGGCGGGCTATAGCCGTCAGGGCAACCTGTACGCAGGCGACACGCAAAACACCAATAACGACAGCAGTACCAATAACTACGTGAAAGAGAACTATGGCAAAGAGACCAACCGTCTCTATCGTCAGAACTACTCCATCACCTGGAATGGCGGCTGGGATAACGGTGTCACAACCAGTAACTGGGTACAGTATGAACATACCCGCAACTCGCGTCTTGGCGAGGGGCTGGCCGGGGGCACCGAAGGTTTGTTCAACAGCAATCAGTTTACGGATATCGACCTCTCCGACGTGATGCTGCATAACGAAATCAACCTGCCGCTGGAACTGCTGGTGAACCAGACCCTGACACTGGGCACCGAATGGAACCAGCAGCGTATGAAAGACCTGGCGTCCAACACCCAAACGTTCATGGGCGGCCCGATTGCCGGTCTGAACAGTACCGGTCGCAGCCCTTATTCTGATGCCGATATTTACTCGGTGTTTGCCGAAGACAACATGGAGTTGACTGACAGCACCATGCTGACGCCAGCGCTGCGTTTCGACCATCACACCATCGTGGGTAATAACTGGAGCCCATCGCTGAACCTGTCTCAGGGGCTGGGCGATGACTTTACCCTGAAAATGGGCATTGGCCGGGCCTACAAAGCGCCAAGCCTGTATCAAACCAACCCGAACTACATTCTTTACAGTAAAGGCCAGGGTTGCTACGCCAGCGGTAGCGGCGTGGGTTGCTACATGATGGGTAACGATGACCTGAAAGCGGAAACCAGCATCAACAAAGAGATTGGTCTGGAGTTCAAACACGAAGGCTGGCTGGCCGGTGTAACCTGGTTCCGCAACGATTACCGCAACAAGATTGAAGCCGGTTATTCACCGCTGAGCCAGACGGCCGTGGGCAAAACCAAAACCGACCTCTATCAATGGGAGAATGTGCCAAAAGCGGTCGTAGAAGGTCTGGAAGGAACGTTGAATGTGCCGGTAACCGATGTGGTCACCTGGAGCAACAACTTCACCTATATGCTGCAGAGCAAAAACAAAGAAACCGGCGAGCGTTTGTCGATCATTCCGGAATACACGTTAAATTCCACCCTGAGCTGGCAGATTGTGCCGGATGTTTCTGTGCAGTCGACTTTTACCTGGTACGGCAAACAGGAACCGAAAAAGTATGATTATCAGGGTAAACGTGTGACCGGTTCAGCGACCAACGAAGTCAGTCCGTACAGCATTGTTGGCCTGAGCGCGACCTGGGATGTGATGAAAAACGTGAGCCTGACCGGCGGTGTTGACAACCTGTTCGACAAACGTCACTGGCGTGCAGGTAACGCCCAGACGACGGGCGGCAGTACGGGTTATATGTATGGCGCAGGCGCGGAAACGTATAACGAATCCGGCCGCACCTGGTTTATGAGTGTGAACACACACTTCTGATCCCGGTCCACACAGGGGGATTTCGGTCCCCCTCACCCCGGCCCTCTCCCCAAAGGGGCGAGGGGGAAAACCACAGCTTTGTAACGCTCTGCTCTCGTCCTTTATGGGCGAGGGGAAAACAACAGGCCTGTAACGCTCTGCTATCGTCCTTTATGGGAGAGGAAGAAAACCGCAGGTCTGCAACATTTTGTCCCCTCTCCCTTCCAGGGAGAGGGCTAGGGTGAGGGTAAACATACCAGGCAAGGTCCAACATGCACATCACACATCACACCATTTCACTTGCCAGACACACCCTGCACCGTATCGATTTCGACCCTGCAACCCTTACCCCCGGTGATTTACTCTGGCTTCCCCATCACGCCGAACTGGCCGCTGCCGGGCGCAAACGCCAGGCTGAACATCTCGCCGGGCGCATTGCCGCCGTCCACGCTTTACAACCCTTTGGCAGCACCGCCGCGCCGGTTATTGGCGCGCAGCGCCAGCCCTGCTGGCCGCCGGGTCTGTTTGGCAGTATCACGCACTGTGAAAATCACGCGCTGGCGGTGGTTGCTCGTCATCCGATCGGCGTAGACAGTGAATCGCTTTTTAGCAGCGAGTTATGTGCAGAGCTCACAGAGAGCATTATCACCTCCGCCGAACGAGCGGTGCTGGAAGCCAGCGGTTTGCCATATCCTCTGGCGCTCACACTGGCGTTCAGCGCGAAAGAGAGCCTTTATAAAGCGTTTTCTCATCGTGCGCTGCCGCTTCCGGGCTTCACCAGTGCAGCAATCACTCACCTTGATCCCCGCTACTTGACGCTGCGTTTTCGGGCGACGTTTTCTCCGCAACTTGTTGATCAACAAGCCACTGTGTACTGGCAAACCGATAACGCAAAGGTGGTAACGCTGGCTGTCAGTTAAGCCGCAGGTCGTGATCCTTTTCTCTTTTTAAGAAATTAGCTGTGCAAACCGCAGGCAGTTACGTGAACAAACAGAGTCAGTGGATCAAAGCCGTCATCGCCCGTAAAACGAAAGCCATCATCCTTGATAATGCGGGCGCAGAAGGAGGAGAAACTGCTGATGGATGGCATGCTGTTCGATGACAGCAATGCCAACAAACTGAACATGTTCAACCTGAGCCATTATGGAAGGAAAATAAACCCAGCTTGCCCGGGGCGTTACCCCCGGGCATTTTTTACTGCGTTATCAGAAGGATTCCCACTCATGTTCCTGGTTGTGGCTCTTCGCAGTTGCGGGTGTGCGCGATGCGGATTTACCCGTTTTTGTCGCTACCGGGCGTGCGGCGACGTTTTTTTGCGCCGCATCGCCGGGCAAGCGGAACACCGAGACAATTTCCGTTAACTGGAAGGCCTGTTGCTCCAGAGAACTGGAAGTGGCAGAGGACTCTTCCACCAGCGCGGCGTTCTGCTGGGTGACGCTGTCCATCTGCGAAATCGCCGTGCCAACCTGACCGATGCCTTTGCTCTGCTCGGTAGACGCCGTAGCGATTTCCCCCATAATGTCCGTCACGCTGGTGACCGAGCGCAGAATGTTGTCCATCGATTCACTGGTGAGGGTAACCTGGTCAAAACCGTTGTTGACGTTAGCCACAGACTCATCAATCAGCGTTTTGATCTCTTTGGCGGCTCCGGCGCTACGCTGCGCCAGGTTGCGTACTTCGCTGGCAACCACGGCAAAACCACGCCCCTGCTCACCGGCACGTGCCGCTTCCACCGCAGCGTTGAGCGCCAGGATATTCGTCTGGAACGCAATGCTGTCGATAACGTTGATGATATCGGTAATTTTCTGCGAACTTTCGGTAATGTTCTTCATGCTGGCAATGACCGCCTGCACACGCTCTTCACCTTTATTCACCGCCGCCGAGGCGGTTTTCGCCAGGGTACTGGCTTCGCTGGCGTTATCGGCGTTCTGTTTCACCACCGCACTCAGTTCTTCCATGCTGGCAGCGGTCTGCGTCAACGCAGCAGCCTGTTCTTCGGTGCGGGAAGAGAGATCGGTATTCCCGGAGGCAATCTCGCTAGCGCCCTGGTAAATCTCACCGGCGCTATTACGAATCTGCGTTACGGTTTTCACCCAGTTTTGCTGCATTGTCTCAAGGAACGGGATCAACTGCCCCACTTCGTTGCTACCCAGGTTTTTTGTCGGCCTGTCGAGGTTCCCCTCCGACAGCACCTGCAAATGCTGTTTCACCCACTCCAGAGAACGCGCCATACACAGCGCCAGATAGCGCTCAGACATAACCAGCATGGCAAGGCCAATGATCATTGCAACAATGATAATGGCGCGCGTCTGCGAAACCCAACTGGCAATTCGGTCGTTAGCGGCGGCTTTAAGATCATGGATCTCCTGATTGTAGGCAACGATCGCCTGAGAGAAGCCGCTGCGCAGCGGGCTGAATTGCTCTTTTGACAACTGCGTGTAGCTGTCGACGTTGTCGGCTTTCACCGCTTCAAACATCGGTTTTATGGCCTGATTAAACAACGTCAGCGAACTGTTATAAATATTGTCGGTCGAGTTGTTGCTAATATTGGCGTGGTCGGTGACTTTGAATTGGTTTAACCCGCCTTGCAGAAAATCGATATCTTTGCCGATACGGTCAATGGTTTGTTGGTAATTTTGCGTATCGTTATTCGTTTTAAAAACCAATGCGCGATCCATTAATAACTTAACCTGGTAATAGCGATCGCTGGCATTGTTAATGATGTCGCCGTTAACTTGTTGCACGTTGGTGAGCGCGACTTCTTCCGTCAACCCGCTCAGCGCATGCAGTGAGAAAAACGACACACCGCCCCAAAGAAGAGTGAAAATGATTAAGATCGCAAGCATCACGAACTTAATCTTAACGTTATGTATAAATTCCATATAAACCCCGATCATTGCTGTGAAATAAAAGCGTTAAAAGACAGTAAAAAACACACCTGTCAGAGATCCCATCGGCGCGGTGTGGGGGTTAATTAAGATTAAAAAGAAGTAAGGCAATAACTTTTATTTAAAATAGTGATAACACATGGAATGCAATAGATTTAGGGAATATATTTTTCAGATACGGTGACAGAGCACGACATCATGCCCGCGCCCCCCGCGCGTGATCAGGCTGATAAGTAAAGCGTTAATGCAAGTTGGTAGCGAACAACTACGCCAGTTTCTGCCGAAGCACACCACTTTTCAGCCGGATATGACGCGCCACGGTCGGCTACAAAAACGCGGGTTCGTCTGGCAAAACGCCGTTCAGCTTGCCCGCGCGCAAAAGTCATTTTCCCTGTTGCGGGTTAATGCCAAAAACGTCTGGTTTATGCGAATGGCGCATATAGAAAGACGAATTTAAACTTTAAGAAAATTCAGAAGCGGCCTAACGTAGCGGTACAAAATAATCACATGATGTTAACTTTTCAGGGATTTTCTGATGACCAAAAAACTGCTGCCCCTCGTCATACTGACCCTCCTTTCGGCTGCCAGCCACGCGGCCACGCCTCCGGACACACTGGTAGTAGCGCAAGGTCTGGATGATATTGTGAGTCTCGATCCGGCGGAAGCCAACGAATTATCCAGCATTCAGACCGTGCCAAGTCTGTATCAGCGTCTGGTGCAGCCAGATCGTGAAAATCCGGAAAAGATAACGCCGGTGCTGGCGGAAAGCTGGCAGGCAGATGCGGCGGCAAAAACCCTGACCATTACGCTAAAAAGCGATGCGAAGTTTGCTTCCGGTAACCCGGTGCGCCCGGAAGATGTGATTTTCTCCTATACCCGCGCAGTGACGCTGAACAAGTCTCCGGCTTTTATCCTCAACGTGCTCGGCTGGCAGCCGGATAACATCGCCAGCCAGTTGAAAAAAGTGGATGACCACACCCTGCAACTGCACTGGACGGCAGACGTTAGCCCGGCGGTAGCGCTGAATATCCTCTCTACGCCGATTGCCTCTATCGTTGATGAAAAGCAGGTCAGCGCGAATGTAAACGCCGGTGATTTCGGCAACGCATGGCTGAAAATGCACTCTGCGGGCAGCGGCGCGTTTAAGATGCGCGTCTACCAGCCGCATCAGGCCATCGTGCTGGAGGCTAACCCCACCTCTCCGGGCGGCGCGCCAGCCCTGAAAAATATCATTATTAAAAACGTGCCGGACCCGGCCTCCCGCCGTCTGTTGATCCTCCAGGGGGATGCGGATGTGGCACGCGATCTCGGCGCGGATCAAATCAGCGCGCTGAGTGATAAAAAAGGTGTGAAAGTGCTGAGCATCCCCTCCGCGGAGCAGAACTATCTGGTATTTAACACCGGTAATAGCGCCAACCCGTTGCTGAATAACCCGGCGTTCTGGGAAGCGGCGCGTTGGCTGGTGGATTATAATGGCATTACTAAAGACCTGCTGAAAGGCCAGTACTTTGTCCACCAGAGTTTCCTGCCGGTGGGTCTGCCTGGGGCGCTGGAAGACAACCCGTTTACCTTCGACCCGGCAAAAGCCAAAGCGATCCTTGCCAAAGCGGGCATTAAAGACGCGCACTTCACGTTGGATGTGGAGAACAAACCACCGTTTATTACCCTCGCGCAGTCAATGCAGGCCAGCTTTGCCCAGGGCGGCGTGAAGGTGGATCTGCTGCCCGCTGCGGGTAGCCAGGTGTATGCCCGCGTACGCGCTAAACAGCACCAGGCAGCGATTCGTCTGTGGATCCCCGACTACTTCGACGCACACTCCAACGCCAGCGCCTTTGCCTGGAACGATGGGAAATCCAGTACGGTTGCCGGGCTAAATGGCTGGCAGATCCCGGAACTGAACAAAGCGACGCTGGCGGCGGTCGCAGAACCGGATGCGGCTAAGCGTCGGGATCTGTACAAAAAGATGCAGCAGGAGTTGCAACATGCATCGCCGTATGTGTTTGTTGATCAAGGCAAAACACAGATCGTCGTGCGCGATAATGTCAAAGGCTATCAGCAAGGTCTGAATGCGGATATGGTGTGGTATGACCGTGTAACTAAATGATGATATCCCCTCACCCTAACCCTCTCCCCCAGGGGGAAAGGGAACCATTCGGTGCAGGTTTGTCCCCTCACCCTACCCCTCTTCCCCGTGGGGAGAGGGAACCGATTGGAGCGGGTTTGTCCCCTCACCCTAACCCTCTCCCCCAGGGGGAGAGGGAACCGATTGGCGCGGGTTTGTCCCCTCACCCTAACCCTCTTCCCCGTGGGGAGAGGGAACCGTTCGGCGCGGTTTTATCCCCTCACCCTAATCCTTTCCCCCATGGGGAGAGGGAACCGTTCGGTGCAGGTTTATCCCCTCACCCTAATCCTTTCTCCCATGGGGAGAGGAAACCGTTCGGTGCAGGTTTATCCCCTCACCCTAGCCCTCTTCCCCGTGGGGAGAGGGAACCGCTCGGTGCAGGTTTGTCCCCTCACCCTAACCCTCTCCCCCATGGGGAGAAGGAACCGATCGGCGCAGGATTCGCCTCTGAAATACCTCCCACACTCGCAGGGGAGTTAAGCGGTGGCGATTTTCCCCCTCTCCCTTCCAGGGAGAGGGCCGGGGTGAGGGTGATTATCCGTTTTACCTTAATGACGAGTTTTCCATGTCTGACATCTCTCGCGTCGCTCAGGCGCTCTTCACACTGCTGCTGACCCTGTTGGGTCTGCTGCTGGTCACCTTCTCGCTCTCGGCGTTTTCACCGGTGGATCGGGTGCTGCAAATTGTCGGCGATCACGCCAGCCAGGCCACGTACGATCAGGTGCGCCATCAGCTCGGGTTGGATCAACCGCTGCCGCTTCAGTTCTGGCACTACCTGTTGAACCTGGCGCACGGCGATCTCGGTATTGCCAGCGCCACCGGACAACCGGTCTTGCAGGATCTGCTGTCGGCATTTCCCGCCACGCTGGAGCTGGCGACACTGGCGTTGATCATGGGCTCGCTGCTTGGAGTGATGGCCGGGGTGTTGTGCGCGCGCTTTGCCGGTTCGCCGTGGGATTTAGCCGTGCGCACCTTTACGCTACTCGGCAACTCCGTGCCCATCTTCTGGCTCGGCTTGTTAATGCTGGCGCTGTTTTATGCCCGACTGCAATGGAGCGCCGGACCTGGCCGGCTGGATGATATCTATCAATATACGGTCACGCCGCAAACCGGTTTTGCACTGGTGGATACCTGGCTTTCCGGCGATAGCGCCGCCTTTAAAAATGCCCTCAGCCATTTGTTGCTGCCGGTGTCACTGCTGGCCTATTACTCGCTGGCAAGCATAACCCGGCTTACCCGTTCAGCCTGCCTGAGCGAAATGAACAAAGAGTACATCCTGCTGGCGCGCGCCAAAGGCGCGGGGGAGATGACCATTTTGTTGCGCCATGTTCTGCCGAATATTCGCGGGACGCTGCTCACGGTTATCGCGCTGGCTTATACCAGCATGCTCGAAGGCGCGGTGCTCACGGAAACGGTATTCTCATGGCCGGGCATTGGCCGCTACCTGACCACCGCGCTGTTTGCCGGGGACACCACTGCCATTATGGGCGGCACGCTGGTGATTGGCGTCTGCTTTGTGCTGATTAATAACCTGACCGACCTGCTGGTGCGGCTCACCGATCCGAGGGTGCGCTGATGCCGACCACACTCTTTTTGCTCCGTCTTCGCCACTCCCCTGCCGCCTTTAGCGGGTTAATCATTGTCGTACTCCTGCTGCTGGTGGCGTTATTCGCGCCGTGGCTGGCACCGCTTGATCCCAACTGGCAGGATGCCGCCTCGCGCCTGCAAGCGCCGGGTTCACAACACTGGCTTGGTACCGACAGCTACGGTCGTGACCTGCTCTCAAGGCTGATTTTCGGTACCCGCCCGGCGTTCGGGCTGGTAGCGCTGGTGACGCTTATCACGCTGCCCGTCGGGTTGTTGATCGGCATCCTTTCCGGGTATTACGGCAGTTGGGTTGAACGCGTCCTGATGCGTTTCACCGACGTGGTGATGTCGATGCCGCGTCTGATCCTCGCTTTCGCCTTTGTCGCCATGTTGGGGCCTGGGCTGGTCAACGGCGCACTGGCGCTGGCGCTCACCACCTGGCCCGCCTATGCGCGCCAGGCGCGCAGCGAAATCCAGCGTCTGCGCCACAGCGATTATCTGGCGGCAGCGGAGATGATGGGGATTCGCGGCGGGCGCTTACTGCTGGGCCATCTTTTACCGCTCTGTTTACCGTCGGCGATTGTGCGCCTGGCGCTTGATTTAGCAGGTATTATTCTGGCCGCCGCCGGGCTGGGTTTCTTAGGACTCGGTGCTCGTCCGCCCATGGCGGAATGGGGCGCGATGATTGCCGAGGGTATGCAGGTGATTTTTGACCAGTGGTGGATTGCCGCTGCGCCTGGCGCACTGATCCTGCTGGCAAGCCTGGCGTTTAACTTGCTGGGCGATGGCCTGCGCGACATTCTGGAGCCACAACATGACTGATATCCGCGTTGCCGTCAGCGGCCTGACCATTGACTACCCCGGCGCACGGGTGGTGAATAACCTCAGTTTTACCCTCGGCAACGAGCGGCTGGCGCTGGTGGGGGAATCTGGTTCGGGTAAATCCATGACCGCCCGCGCCCTGATGGGGCTGGTGCGCAAACCGGGTAACGTTAACGCTCAACAACTGGAGGTGCTGGGCCACGATCTTCGCAGCCTCACACCACGGAGCTGGCGTCACCTGCGCGGTAACAGTATCGCCATGGTATTGCAGGATCCCCGTTACGCCCTCAATCCGGTCAAAACCGTGCTGGCGCAGATTGATGAAGCGTTAACGCTGCACCAGCGGTTGAGCCGCACAGAGCGGACCGAGAAGATCCTCGACGCACTGCACGCCGTTGAACTGGAGCCCGCAGTGCTGCAACGGTATCCCGGCGAACTCTCCGGCGGCATGGGACAACGGGTGATGATCGCCATGGCACTGGTCAACGATCCGAAAGTGCTGATCGCCGATGAACCCACCTCAGCGCTGGACGCCAGGTTACGAAACCAGATCCTTGAACTGCTGGTAGCGCAGTGTGAACAGCGACAAATGGCGATGCTGCTTATCAGCCACGACTTACCGCTGGTGGCGCAACACTGCCACCGCGTGATGGTGATGTACCAAGGCGAGTGCGTCGATGCCATGCCTGCACAGGCGCTGCCCGGTGCGCAACACCCTTATACCCGTACGCTGTGGCGCTGTCGTCCCGGCGCGGAAACCTATGGTCAGATGCTGCCTACGCTCGATCGCAGCCAGTCATTTACGGGGTGAAGCATGACCGTTATTGAGATGCACAATGTGCAGGTTGCCTTTGGCGACAAAACGGTGGTCTCGGGGGCCAGTTTTCAGGTCACTCAGGGGGAAACATTCAGCCTGATTGGCGCATCGGGCTGCGGTAAATCTACCTTACTGCGTGTCCTGGCCGGCTTACAGCGCGAGTGGCAAGGCACGATGTCGCTGTTTGGCGAGCCTGTCAAAGCCGGTTCACGTTATCAGGGGGCGCTGCGGCGTAATGTGCAGATGGTGTTTCAGGATCCCTGGGCCTCGCTGCACCCCAATCACACACTCTACCGCACCCTGGCGGAGCCGCTGACAATCCACGGCGAGAAAGACGTGGAGACACGGGTGAGCAGCGCCCTTGAGCAGGTGGGGCTACCTGCGGATGCCGCCCGCCGTTACCCGCATCAGCTTTCCGGTGGGCAACGCCAGCGCGTGGCCATCGCCCGCGCGTTGTTGCTACAGCCGAAAATTCTGCTGCTTGATGAACCCACGTCAGCGCTGGATATGTCGGTACAGGCGGAGATCCTCAACCTGCTGAACCGTCTCAAACAGCAGCACGGGATGAGTTACCTGCTGGTCAGTCATGATGCGGATGTCATTGCCCATATGTCAGACCGGGCGGCGTTGATGGCGGGAGGCGCGATTGCCCGTTTTTTTGACCGGGATGCGCTGCGACGCGGCGAACATCGCATGGCGTAGAGAAACGGCACCGGAACAGGCCGATGCCGTTGGTGTCAGGGAGACACGTTCGCAAAGAAGGTGGCGAGAGTCTGTTTCTGCTGACCCTGACTATCGAAATTACTGGCGCTGAGCCAGGCGGAAATCGCGGCATCGCGTTGCGGCCATTCGCTATCAAGCATCGACAAATAGTCCGTGTCGCGGTTACGCCCTTTTCGCACCATGTGCTGGCGGAAACACCCTTCCCAGGTGAAGCCCAGGCGTTCTGCGGCGCGGCGTGACGCCACATTCAGCGTATCGCATTTCCACTCTACGCGGCGGTAATCGCAGACGAAGGCGTGGCGCAGCATCAGCCACACGGCTTCGGTGCCCAGCACACTCTTTTTCATCAATGGCGACCAGGTCACATGACCTATCTCCACCGTGCCATGTTGCGTATTGTTCGCCAGCCAGGCAATCACCCCAACGGCACGGTTCGTCGCGGCATCCACCACCGCGAAAGGGTGCACGGATTTGTCGATCATCTTGCCAATCACCCAACGCGCCATGCTGTCTACGTCATCCGGACGGTCACTGGCCAGCCAGGTCCAGTCGCTGTCATCCTCCGCCTGAGAATAAGCGTGCAGCAGGTGCGGGGTATGCACTCTGACATCCAGCGGCTCCAGCCGACAATAACGCCCTTGTAATACGCTATGCGGTAACGGTTGAACACCGCTCCAGTGAGTCAGCAGATTGCCGACATGTTGACCATAGTGATTCAGTTCCGGCACGTTTCTCTCCCAGGCAAAAAAGATAAACCAAAAAAGATGTTTTATCAGGAGAACGCGGCGAAAAACAGTGCTAAAAATTATGGTTTTTCTTTAAAAAAGGCTTTTGAAATCAGAGGACTGACCAGAAAAGGCGTCAGGAACACCTGACGCCAACAAAATTAACGCGAAAGATAACCAAATTGAGACAAAACCCGGTCAAAAATGGCCAAACCGCGTGTCACTTCTTCCGCACTCATCGTACAGGGCGGAACCACGTGAATGCGATTTTCTACCACAAAACTTAACACCCCAGCCTGGGTCAGCGCCGTTTTGATCGCCGCCATATCCGTAGCTGCCAGCGGCGTCTTATGTTTCCTGTCGCTGACCAGTTCCATCGCCTGGAACATACCGCGGCCGCGCACATTGCCAATCAGCGGATGTTTCGCCGCCAGCGCGTCCAGTCCGGGTCGCAGAACACCGTTACCCACGGCGGCGGCGTTCTCCACCACTTTTTCCTCTTTCATTGCATCCAGCGTGGCGACAATCGCCGCCATTGCCAGCGGATGGCCGGAATAGGTCAATCCCCCGGCAAAGAAGTGATCGTCAAAGTAGTGTGAAATCGGTGCGGAAATCAGTACTCCCCCCGCAGGAACGTAACCGGCGTTGACCCCTTTGGCGAAGGTGATCAGATCCGGTACTACGCCGTCCTGCTCAAAAGCAAACCAGCTACCGGTGCGACCAAAACCGGCCATCACTTCATCGAGGATCAGCACAATGCCAAACTCATCAGCCAGCGCGCGGACACCCTGCATATAGCCCGCTGGTGGCACCAGAATCCCTGCCGTCCCCGGAATGGACTCCAGCAGAATGGCGGCGATAGACGTTGGCCCCTCGCACTCAATCATCCGGCGCAGGTGCGCCAGTGCGCGTTCGCACTCTTCTGCTTCGCTGGTGGCATTAAACTCGCTGCGATAGAGATAGGGGTTAAAAAAGTGTACATGTCCACGCGAATATTCATTGGGCACACGACGCCAGTCACCGGTTGCGGCAATCGCACTGCCGGTATTACCGTGATAGGAACGATAAGCGGAGAAGACTTTGTCGCGTCCCGTGTACATCCGCGCCATACGGATGGCGTTTTCATTGGCATCTGCTCCGGCATTGGTAAAAAAAACTTTACTGAAGCCTTCCGGCGCCAGTTCAACAATGCGTTTCGCCGCTTCGCCACGCGCCAGGTTGGCCGTGGCGGGCGCAATGGTCACCAGTTCATCGAGCTGCGCTTTCATCGCCGCCAGCACGCGGGGATGCTGGTAACCAATATTGACGTTCACCAACTGGCTGCTGAAATCGAGGTAGGTGTTGCCATCGTAATCCCACAATTCACAGCCTTTCGCACCGGCGATCACCATCGGATTGAGGTTGCCCTGCATCGACCATGAATGAAACACATACGACCGGTCCAGTTGACGCACGTCATCATTGGTTATCGCTATCTCGCTCTGAAGTGCCAGTTTCATATCCTGCTCCTTTCATGCCGTTGTTGTTGACAACATCATGCGGCGCGCCCTTCTTTCGCGGGTAGAGCCAGTCGTGCTGGCGGTATGTGACACAGGTGTCACACCGTTTGCCGGTAACTGGCTCTGTCTGGCGCGGGCCGGGGTTTTTATAGTGGCGCAACAACCGGCACAGGAGATGAAGATGACTGAAGCAACGAAAGTGGTGTTTATTACCGGCGCAACATCCGGATTTGGCGAAGCGGCAGCACAGGTCTTTGCCGACGCGGGCTGGTCACTGGTGCTGAGCGGGCGTCGCCTGGCGCGTCTTGCGCGTTTAAAAGAGCAGTTACACAGCAAAGTACCGGTGCACATTATTGAACTGGACGTTCGCGACAAAGATGCGGTGAAAGACGCCGTTGCCTCCCTGCCTGCGGCGTTTGCGGATATCACTACGCTGATTAATAACGCCGGGTTAGCACTCTCCCCACAACCGGCACAACGTGTCGATCTGGAAGACTGGCAGACGATGATTGATACCAACGTCACCGGGCTGGTGAATGTAACCCATGCGCTGCTGCCGACGCTGATTAAACATGGCGCGGGTGCCTCGATCATCAATATCGGTTCGATTGCCGGGCAATGGCCCTACCCCGGTAGCCATGTGTATGGCGCCACCAAAGCGTTTGTGAAGCAATTTAGCTATAACCTGCGCTGCGATTTACTGGGAACCGGTGTGCGGGTAACCGATCTTGCGCCAGGCATTGCGGAAACGGAATTTACGCTGGTGCGCACCAAAGGCGATCAGGCGGCGTCAGATAATTTATACCGCGGCACCACGCCGCTCAGCGCGCTGGATATTGCAGAGCAGATGTTCTACATCGCCACCCTGCCGGACCATATGAATATCAACCGTGTGGAAGTGATGCCGGTGCGTCAGGCCTGGCAGCCCTTTGCCATTGACAGGGATTGAGTTGCCTTTGCCCCTTTTGCGTTCAGGAGGGGCCAAAATAAAACGCCCCGGCAAAATGCCAGGGCCTGATGTTTTATTTTTTTCCCAAAGTGTTCAAAACTTCTTACCCCGCCCGGCGCTTATCTCCGGCACTCACTTTGATGTGGCGTTAGCTCTTTGTTGAGGCAACACCACGATAGTCCATCAGAATATTCCTGACAACAGGCGGAGACAGTCCTTTTCGAGATTTATGATAGGGATCATGCTTTCCCTTTTACTGCCACAGCGGTGTGTGCGTTCTGTCACTAACGCCCCGCGAACAGGCTTTTTATGCTGCACTTCTCCGCCTCTTCTCTCCCGTTGCCCCATCACAAAGCAAACATGTCGCCATCTGCACCAAACCGATCAAATTCGTTGATAAAAATGCAGCTAAAAACCGCAAAAACACATAAATCCCACCCCTGGCACAAAAATGGCATGGAGAAAAGAAACCTAACCAGTTAGTCAAAAAACAGGGGAGCAGGATGAGCCAGTCGATGTTTGCTGAAGAATCGGTGCTGGTGTCGTTAAAACCCACCAGCGCCACGGCGCGACCAGTCATTACGGTCAGCCAGGCCAATGTGATCTATCCGGCGGCCGACCAGCCGGTACACGCGTTAAGCGATATTAACCTGACCATCCGCCAGGGGGAGTTCGTCTCCTTTATCGGTCCGTCCGGCTGCGGCAAGACAACCCTACTGCGCACCATTGCCGATCTGGAACCGATCACCTCCGGTGAGTTGCGGGTAAATGATATGTCGCCTTCAGAGGCGCGTCAGGCGGGTGCCTACGGTTATGTGTTTCAGGCTCCGGTGCTACTGCCATGGCGCACCGTGCTGGCAAATGTGAAATTGCCATTGCAGATCCACGGCGTGCCGCCCGAACGTTGCGATGAGATCGCCCGTGAGCAACTCGCCAGAGTGGGACTGAAAGGGTTTGAAAAAAAATACCCGTGGCAGCTCTCCGGCGGCATGCAGCAACGGGTTTCTATTGCCCGTGCACTGGGTTTCGAGCCGAAAATCCTGATGATGGACGAACCCTTTGGCGCACTGGACGAACTCACCCGCGACAACCTTAACCAGCAGCTTCAACAATTGTGGTTTAACGAGCAGCGCACCATGGTGTTTGTTACCCACTCCATTTCGGAAGCCGTTTACCTGTCGACCAAAATTGTGGTGATGTCGCCGCGCCCGGGCCGCATTGTAAAAGTGATCGACTCCCCGCTGCCCGCCCGGCGCGACCTGGACATTCGCAATACACCCGCCTTTTTGCAACTGGCGCAGGAGGTGCGTGAAGCGCTGGTGGAGGGCCATCATGAACATTAACGCCAGCGCTGTTCACCGACGCCTACTGCAAAGCGCACTGCCGGTCGGCAGCGTTATGCTGGCTGCCCTGGCGCTGTGGTATCTGCTGGCCTTTGCGCTCAATGCACCAGGGGTGATTGATCGGGTGCTGGCACCACGCGGCGCATGGACCAGCGGCGATCTGCTCGCCGCTGCACTCAATGCCTCACGCCCGCTGTTACCCGCGCCACACCAGATTGTGATCGACATCTGGAACAGCATTACGCAATGGTCGCTGACCTCGCCGCGCAACCTGCTATTGCATACCTGGGTTACCGCCAGCGCCGCGCTGACAGGGTTTGCGATGGGCATCGTGCTGGGTGTGCTGCTGGCGATTTGCATTGTGCATTCCCGCACCCTGGATAAAGCCCTGCTGCCCTGGATCGTCGCCTCGCAAACCATTCCAGTGCTGGCCATTGCCCCTATTGTGCTGATTATCCTCGGCAGCGTGGGCATTACCGGTCTGTTGCCGAAGGCCACTATCGCCATGTACCTGTGCTTTTTTCCGGTCACCATCGCCACGGTGCAAGGGCTGCGCTCGCCACAAAAAATGGAGATGGAGCTGGTGCACACTTACGCGGCAAGACGGCTGGATATTTTCTGGATGGTGCGCCTCCCCTCCTCGTTGCCGTATCTGTTTCCTGCGTTTCGCGTCGCGATTGCCAGCGGCCTGGTTGGCACGATGGTGGCGGAATTGCCCACCGGCGCGCAGGCAGGGCTGGGCGCGCGGCTGCTAACCGGTTCGTATTACGGCAATACCCTGCAAATCTGGTCGGCGCTGGTAATGGCGTCGCTGCTTGGGTTGGCGTTAACCGGGTTGGTAACGCTGACAGAACGGCTGGTGATGCGCCAGCGCAAGGGGGGATGATGAAACGTCGCGCAATCCCGGGAACCGTATTGCTGGTTGGCGCACTGCTGTTACTGATGCTGTCGCTGATCCAACTTACCTGTACCACAGTAATGTCTGTGCCGCTGGTCACGATTAACGCCTTACTGGTGCTGAGCGCGCTGTCAGCGTGTTCATTGACGTTTAGCGCACTGCGCACTGGCGCGTTTATCGCCACACTGAGTATCAGCGCACTGTGGCTGGCGTGGCAGCCGCTTCACGCGCTCACCCTCTGTGCGCTGGCATTGCTGGCTGTAGTCAGCGTACAGCGACTGGCGCGAGCGCCGGTACCCGCTGGCGCGGTAGCGGCACTGCTCGGCGTATGGTTACTGTGGTTCTGGCAAATCCTCGTCACCGGTTATGCCGTGCCGCAGGTGATCCTGCCTGCCCCACTCGATATTCTCGCCGCACTCGTGGACAGCGCTTCGCTGTTGGCGGGCGATGTGCTGCAAACCGTCATTAAGTCAGTACTGGCGGGTTATCTGCTCGGCAGCGGCCTGGGGATCGGCGTGGCACTGTTGATCGACAGATTGCCGTTCTTACAACGTGGTTTGCTGCCGGTTGCTAACCTCACCAGCACCGTGCCGCTGGTGGGCGTCGCGCCGATTGCGGTGATGTGGTTTGGTTTTGACTGGCCGTCAAAAGCCGCCGTGGTGGTGCTGGTGACCTTCTTTCCGGCGCTGGTCAGCACCCTTGCCGGATTAAAGGCCAGCGGCAAGATGGAGCAGGAGCTGATGTACTGCTATGCCGCCACGCCCCGTCAGCGCCTGCTGGCATTGCGTCTGCCTGCAGCGATGCCGTTTATTTTCAGCGCCCTGAAAGTGAACGCCACCTTGTCGCTGATTACCGCCATTGTGGCTGAGTTTTTCGGTTCGCCCACCGCCGGACTGGGTTTTCGTATCTCCACCGAATCGGCGCGTATGCATATGCCGGTGGTGTGGTCGGCAATTGTGGTGGCGTCCGTCGCCGGTTCGCTGTTTTACAGCCTGCTGGTGCGCCTCGACCGCCGCGTCAATTTCTGGCACCCCACTCTGCGTGGGAACGCGTTGGAAAAGTAAAAACAACATGATGATTAGCACGTTTACAGGCTCATTAACCCGAGGAGTTATCTAATGATAAAAGGTTTCGCTTTTCGCCGGGGTGTGTTGCTGGCGGCACTGTCTGTTCTGGCGTTGCAGGCAACGGCCGCAGAGAAAGTGACGCTGCAACTGAAGTGGTTGCCACAGTCGCAATTCGCCGGTTATTACGTTGCACAGCAGAAAGGGTTCTATCAGGAAGAGGGGCTGGATGTCACCATTAAACCCGGCGGCACCGACATTTCCCCCGTCCAGGTGATTGCCGGTAAATCAGCGGATGTGATCGTCGACTGGCTACCGGATGCGCTGGCCTCGCGCGAGGCAGGTGTACCGCTGGTGAACATCGCCCAGGTGTACGATCGCTCCGGGATGATGCTGACCTGTAAAAAATCCACCGGCATCAAAACCCCGGCCGATCTGAAAGGGAAAACGCTTGGCGTCTGGTACGGCGGTAACGAGTCCCCGTTCTTTAACTGGATGAACAAGCTCGGCTTCAAGCCCGGAAAAGATATCACCATTCTGAAACAGGGCTTCAATGTCGATCCGTTGTTGCAGGATCAGGCTGCCTGTATCTCCACCATGAACTACAACGAGTACTGGCAGTTGATCGACGCCGGGTTGAAACAGGAGGAGCTCATCAACTTCCCCTATGAAGACCAGGGTGTCTCCACGCTGGAAGATGGTTTGTACGTGCTGGGTTCTGAGCTGAAAGATCCGGCGTTCGTGAACAAAATGGCGAAGTTCCTGAAAGCGTCATTTAAGGGCTGGGACTACGCGGTGAAACACCCGCAAGAAGCAGCAAAAATCGTCGTTGAGCAGGATGCTTCCGGCGCGGCGACCGAAGCGGTGCAAACCCGCCAGATGGAAAACGTGGCGAAGCTTATCACCAACGCCGGCACGGCAAAAATCGGCTATCTCGATCCGGCTGCTTATCGTCGCACCATCGACGTTCTGCTGCACAGCGGTGGCGATACGCCAGTCATTAAGAAAGATCCCGGCGATGCCGGTATGACCCATGCCGTCTGGGATGCGGCGGCAAAACTGAAATAATCCGTTCCGCCAGGGATGGCGGCCTATTGAAGGACGCACCTCATGAATCACGTTCAGTCTGCCAACGTGGCAGACACCACGGAAAAGGGGCGGATCCGCCAGGATAACGAAGCCATTATTCTGCCCGCCGCTGAGCGAGTGTTCGCCCGTTTCGGTTTTCGCGGCGCAACCATGCAACAAATTGCGGATGCCGCTGCACTGCCGAAAGCCAATTTGCACTACTACTTCGGCAACAAACAAAACCTCTATTTACGGGTGCTGGAAAATATCCTTGATGACTGGCTCTCGCCGCTGGAGGGGATCAGCGCCCAGGCCGATCCGAAAACCGCCATTGCCGGATACGTCAGGCGGAAAATCAGCTTTAGCTTTAACCGCCCGGCCGCGTCAAAACTGTTTGCCAATGAAATCCTGCAGGGTGCACCCGTGGTCCACCCGTTACTGAAAACCGACTTACGCCAGTTGGTGGCGGAGAAGGCTCGCATCCTGGATGGCTGGATCGCGCAAGGGCAACTGCGCGCGCTGGATACCACCCACTTCTTCTTTACCGTCTGGTCGATGACGCAAACCTACGCCGATTTCGATATCCAAATCGCCGCCGTCTCCGGTGAAGATCCAACAAGCGAAGCTGCACAAGCACGCGCCACGGCGCACGTATTAAGCAGCGTCTGGCGGATGTGCGGCCTCGAATAATTCGCCCCCCTGAACGGACATGAGGTGGTGTTTCCCTAAGGTTAATCTTGCTGCCAAATGTAGCAAACATCGTCCAAAAATGGGCAATATGCACCAAAAAGTAACGATCAATTGCGTGCACAGCACCTCAACACGCTGATTTTCCGGCTTCGCCAGAATGGCACACAAATAGCATGGTTACTTGGGAAAACTTAACCATCTGGTCAGGATTATTCAGGAGGCATGATGACTACACTCGATACGCCGGGAATCTGCTCTGGGCGACAGACACCCGCAGAATTCACCCGGGCGTTCGCCGACTGCACCCCGCCGCTCTCGCCCGTTCAGGCGGTGATTGAAGCTGAACGTTGCTACTACTGTTTTGACGCCCCTTGCACGCGTGCCTGCCCGGCGGAGATCGACGTGCCGAGCTTTATCCAGCGCATTGCGCAGGGTAACGATCGCGGCGCGGCAGAGGTGATCCTGCGGGCCAATGTCCTTGGCGGCACCTGCTCCCGCGTCTGCCCAACGGAAACACTGTGCGAACAGGCCTGCGTGCGCAATGTGCAGGATGGCCGCCCACTGGAAATTGCCCGACTACAGCGTCACGCCACCGACCGCTACTTCGCCGCGCCCGGCAAACCGCTGTTCAGTCGCGCCGCCAGTAGCGGTAAACGCGTTGCTATTGTCGGCGCAGGACCCGCCGGGCTGACCGTCGCTCACCACCTCGCGCTGGCCGGGCATGAAATAGATCTGTTCGATGCCCGCCCCAAAGCCGGTGGCCTTAACGAGTACGGTCTGGCGCGTTACAAGGTGGCGGATGATTTTCCGGCGCAGGAAGTGGCCTGGCTGCTGTCAGTGGGTGGCATTACGCTGCACCCTGGCGTCCGCCTCGGGCAGGACCTCACCTTGTCTCAGTTGCGGGATCGCTATGATGCGGTGTTTCTCGGTCTCGGGCTGGCGGGCGTCAATGCGCTCGACGGCGACGCGCCAGAACCGCAAGGCGTACGCGAGGCGGTGGATTTTATTGCCGAACTGCGCCAGTGCGCGGATCTCAGCCAGTTCCCGATCGGCCGCAGCGTGGTGGTGATTGGCGGCGGCATGACCGCTGTGGATGCTGCCGTACAGGCGAAAAAACTCGGTGCGCGCGAAGTCACGCTGGTCTACCGCCGGGGCGAAACGGACATGAAAGCGTCCGACAAAGAGCAGCAGTGGGCCAGACAGTGCGGGGTGACGCTGCGTCACTGGGCAGCACCGCTGCGTTTCGAACAGACTGAAAACCGGCTTACCGGTGTGACTTTCTCGGTCATGACTCCCACCGCGCAGGGCGTGATCGCCAGCGGTGAAACCTTCACCCTCGCCGCCGATATGGCGCTGAAAGCTATCGGCCAGCACTACGATCCGCAGCCCACCGCCGGGATCCAACTTCTTCATGGACGCATTGCCACCGACGAAAGCGGTCGCACGTCTCTTCCCGGCGTATGGGCAGGCGGCGACTGCTGTGCAGGGGGGCTGGATCTGACCGTGGATGCCGTTAAACAGGGCAAGGCCGCTGCCCGTTCGATCACCCTGGCGCTGGCTATTCCACAGAGCGACGCCGCTAACGCCACACTGTTTCAGGAGTCTTCCCATGGCTGATTTACACATTAATTTTCTCGGTATCCAGAGTCCCAATCCGTTCTGGCTGGCCTCTGCTCCGCCCACGGACAAAGAATACAACGTGGAGCGCGCCTTCCAGGCTGGCTGGGGTGGCGTGGTCTGGAAAACCCTCGGGATCGATCCGCATGTGGTTAACGTCAGCGGGCCGCGTTACAGCACCCTGCGCGGTCCCGATCGCCGCGTCCTGGGCCTCAATAATATTGAGTTGATCACCGACCGCACGCTGGCCATCAACCTCGAAGAGATCACCCGTATCAAACAGCGTTGGCCCGATCGCGCAGTGGTGGTCTCCATCATGGTGCCCTGCGAAGAGGAGGCGTGGAAATGGATCCTGCCGCAGGTCGAAGCCACCGGCGCAGACGGCATTGAGCTGAATTTTGGTTGCCCGCACGGCATGAGTGAGCGCGGGATGGGCGCGGCGGTAGGCCAGGTGCCGGAGTATATCGAAATGGTCACCCGCTGGTGCAAACACTATTGCCGTCTGCCGGTGATCGTCAAACTGACGCCCAATATCACTGATATACGCTATCCGGCACGAGCCGCGAAAGCTGGCGGCGCGGATGCGGTGTCGCTGATCAATACCATCAGTTCGGTCATGGGGGTCGATCTCGACCAGATGTTGATGACCCCGCACACCGGCAACCAGGGATCGCACGGCGGGTACTGCGGCCCGGCGGTCAAACCTATCGCGCTGAATATGGTGTCAGAAATTGGCCGCGATGCCGCCACACGCGGGCTGCCGATTTCCGGTATTGGCGGCATTTCCACCTGGCGTGATGCAGCGGAGTTTATTGCGCTGGGCTGCGGCACAGTGCAGGTCTGCACGGCGGTGATGGTGCACGGCTTCCAGATTGTGCGCGACATGATAAGTGGCCTCGAAAACTACATGGATGAGAAAGGGTTTCACACACTGGAGGATTTTCGCGGTATGGCGCTGCCCAGCGTCACCGACTGGCGCTATCTGAATCTCAATCATGTCGATAAAGCGGTTATCGATCAGGCCAGTTGCATCAAATGCGGGCGCTGTCACCTGGTGTGTGAGGACACCTCGCACCAGGCCATTTCGACGCAGAAGAACGGCGAGCGCCACTTTGAAGTGCGTGAGGAAGATTGTGTCGGCTGCAACCTCTGCGCCTCAATCTGCCCGGTGGAAAACTGCATCTCGTTGCGCCACCTGCAACCCGGCGAAGTGGACAGCCGTACCGGCCATATCGTATCCGACCAGTATGCCAACTGGACAACCCATCCCAACAACCCGATGGCAACCACCGCGTAAAACCGGGGTGAAGCGATAAGGAGACAAGAATGCGTAATCTGTTGATTAGAGGTGGCACGGTGGTCAATGCCGATCACCAGCGCCGTGCGGATGTGTTGTGCGTTGACGGTGTGGTAGCGGCTGTGGGCGATGCTTCACTCTGGGCGTTGCCTGCAATGACTGAGACCGTCGATGCCGGAGGCCTGTATGTGATGCCCGGCGGCATTGACCCGCACACCCATATGAATTTCCCGTTTATGGGCACCACCACTGTAGATGACTTCTACAGCGGAACGGCCGCTGCACTGGCGGGCGGCACCACCACGATCATCGATTTTGTGATCCCCAATCCACAACAGCCGCTAATGGAGGCCTACCAGCAGTGGCGCGGCTGGGCGGAAAACGCTGCCGCCGACTACAGCTTCCATGTTGCTATCACCTGGTGGGATGAGAGCGTACGCCAGGATATGGGCACGCTGGTGCAGCAAGAAGGCGTAAACAGTTTTAAGCACTTTATGGCCTATAAAAACGCCATCATGTGCGATGACGAAACGCTGATGAACAGTTTCCGCCGCTGCCTGGAGCTGGGAGCGATGCCCACGGTGCATGCGGAAAACGGTGAAATGGTCTGGTTACTGCAACAGGAGATGCTGAAACAGGGGATCAGCGGCCCGGAAGCGCACCCGCTCTCGCGCCCACCAGAAGTGGAAGGGGAAGCCGCCAACCGCGCCATCACCGTCGCCAGTATTATGGGCGTACCGATTTATGTGGTGCATGTTTCCTGCCGGGAATCCGCCGAGGCGATCGCCCGCGCACGCGGCCGCGGCCAACGGGTTTATGGTGAAGTGCTGGCCGGGCATCTGGTGATTGACGACAGCGTCTATCGTCACCCGGATTTTTCATTCGCCGCGGCACACGTGATGAGCCCGCCGTTCCGCGATAAATCGCACCAGGCTGCACTGTGGCACGGTTTGCAATCCGGCCAGTTACACACCACCGCTACCGACCACTGTACCTTCTGCGCCAGCCAGAAAGCCGCCGGCCTCGACAACTTCACCAAAATTCCTAACGGCTGCGGCGGCGTGGAGGAACGTATGGCCGTATTGTGGGATGCCGGCGTCAACAGCGGTCGCCTGACCCCCAGCGAATTTGTCGCCATCACCTCGGCCAATACCGCCCGGCTGTTCAATATCTATCCCCGCAAGGGATGTGTTGCACCGGGGGCGGATGCCGATCTGGTGCTGTGGGATCCGCAAGGCAGTAAGACCCTGTCCGCCAGCAGCCACCATTCACGTAACGATTTCAATATCTTTGAAGGCCGCGTGGTCACCGGCGTGCCCGCGTATACCATCAGCCAGGGCGTGGTGGTGTGGGCAGACGGTGAGTTGCGCGCCCGCGAAGGCACCGGGCGCTATATCAAAAGGCCCCCCTTTGGCCCGGACTTCAGCGCCGCTGCAGCATGGGAGCGCCAGCGCGCCCCGCAGGCCGTAGCCCGTTAATCGATGTAAAGCGAGGAGGAAGACGATGAGCAGCGAAGTGATCTCCACAACACCTTATAAAACGGATACCCGCGATCTACGCATTAATGGCGAGCGCCTGTGGCAATCGCTGATGGATCTGGCGCAAATTGGCGCAACGCCGAAAGGCGGTTGTTGCCGCCTGACGCTGACCGATCTCGACAAACAGGGCCGCGATTTGGTCATCAGTTGGGGCAAAGCCGCCGGGCTGTCGGTTGAGATTGACCAAATCGGCAACGTCTTTATGCGTCGCCCCGGACGCAACAATACCCTGCCGCCGATCGTGGCGGGCAGCCACATCGATACCCAACCCACAGGTGGGAAATTCGACGGCAACTTTGGCGTGTTATCCGCGCTGGAAGTGATCCGCACCCTTAACGATAACGCCATTGAAACAGAAGCACCGGTAGAAATGGTGTTCTGGACCAACGAAGAGGGATCGCGCTTTGTACCGGTAATGATGGGCTCCGGCGTCTTTGCCGGGATCTTTCCGCTGGAAGTCGCCTATGCCGCGACGGATACCGAAGGTAAAACGGTCGAAGAGGAGTTGTTGCGGATTGGCTACGCGGGTGAGGCCCGACCGGGGCAACACCCGATTGGCGCGTATTTTGAGGCGCATATTGAACAGGGGCCGATTCTCGAAGATCAGGATATCGCCATCGGCGTGGTGCAGGCGGTACTGGGGATCCGCTGGTACGACTGCATCGTTACCGGCATGGAGTCTCACGCCGGGCCGACCCCGATGGCAATGCGCCAGGATGCGCTGCAAGTCTCTACGCGCATCATGCAGGAAGTCATCGCCATCGCTAACGCTTTCGCACCGCACGGACGCGGTACGGTGGGCATGGTGCAGGTCCATCCCAACAGCCGTAACGTGGTGCCCGGCAGCGTGAAGTTCTCCATTGATTTTCGCAATATGACCGATGCCGCGGTAGATGAGATGGATGCCGCCCTGAAAACCTATATCCAACAAGTTGCCGGAGAAACCGGGCTGAACATAGAACTGAAGCTGGTGTCGCACTACCCCGCGGCCCCCTTCCACCCGGAGTGTAAAGAGGCAGTGCGTCTGGCTGCACAGCAGTTGGGTTATTCGCACATGGACATTGTTTCCGGTGCCGGGCATGACGCAGTGTATATGAGTATGCTGGCCCCCACCGGTATGATTTTCATTCCATGCAAAGACGGCATCAGCCATAACGAGATTGAGTATTCGTCGCCGGAACAGGTCGCCGCCGGGGCGAATGTTCTGCTCCACGCCATGCTGGAAAGTGCGGGCGTGGCCACACGCTAAAATAACCGTTTCACCTCACCCGAACCCGGTTGCATGCAGCCGGGTTATTTTTTTGCGCACATTGTCAAAAGTTACCAAAAAACAGCCTAAATATGTATTATTCTCACCTGCGGAATTTGACTTAAATTCTTCAGAAGTTTACAAAAGATACTGCCTTCCCTAAGTCCGACTTGCGTCTTCGTTATTTTCGTCCAGGCTTCCATTTGACCCTGAATAAAAATAACGAAGGTTGACCGGTTCAGGTTAGCGCATTACCCGGGTTTTTAGCTTTGCAGGCATGTGTGGAGTGGAGTAGAGAATGTTCTCGTTTGTCGCGCGTCAGGCGATTTTTGATGAAAATATGAACACAGTCGGCTATGAACTGTTGTTCAGAGATAGCATGACAAACCGGTTCCCTGACGTTACTCCGGAGTACGCGACTGCCCAAATCATTGTCGAACAGTTTCTTGGCGCACCATTGGGTCGCCTGAAAGAGTACAGCGCCATCTTTGTTAACTTTCCCTATGAGCTGCTGGTGCAGGGTATGGCGGAAACACTGCCAAAAGATCGCGTGATTGTCGAAATTCTGGAAACCGCCGAGCCTACGCCTCTGCTACTGAGTACGGTAAAAAAGCTTTATGCCCACGGCTTTCGCATTGCGCTGGATGATTTTGAATTGGGCGAAACCTGGAATGCCTTTTTGCCCTATGTCAGCATTATTAAATTCGACGTTCGGCTGAATACGCCGGAAGAAATTCGCACTTATATCGCCAGCAAAGGCGAGCTGCTCAAAGACACGGTATTTCTGGCGGAAAAAGTGGAAACACAGGAAGAGTATGCGTGTTTCCGCAATATGGGCTGCACCTTGTTTCAGGGGCATTTTTTCAGCAAGCCGGTGATCCACTCCGCGAACAGACTGATTCAGAACCAGTCGATCACCTTAAAGTTGATGAAAGAGGTGAATGCAGATTCACCGGATTTTGGCAAAATTGAAGCGTTGCTCAAGCAGGATCTGGCACTGTCATTCAAAATCATGCGCTATGCGCAAAATATCGTCTTTAACGCCCGTGGGGTGAAAAATTTCCGCAGTCAGTCGCTAAAAGACGTTATTTTTTATCTTGGCGCAAACGAGTTGCGTCGTTTTGTGCTGGTCTCCTGCCTGACTTCTGTCAACAAAGAAAAAACCGACGATATTTACCATCAAAGCCTGATCCGGGCGAAGTTCTGCGAACTGGCGTCTGCACGTTCCGTTGGCCGTCACTCTTCCGATGATGCGTTCATCGTCGGGCTATTTTCCCAACTCGACAGTATCTTTGAAATGCCGATGGCGGACCTGATAGGCCAGATAGACATTTCCGTGAACGTAACGATGGCGCTGAAAGAGAAAAAAGGCCCGCTTTACCCCTACCTGCATCTGGTCGAGCTGTATGAAAACCACAATTGGGAAGAGGTCAGCGCCCTGGGTCACCGCCTGGGCTTCAACCGCAGCGTGGTGGCAGAACTGATCAAACTCGCCACCAAGTGGACCAACGATATCCCGACTAACGCAGCATAATCAACGCACTGGATAGCGAAGTGCCTCAATCAGATGGGCAAATGCGGCAGTGTGCTGTCTGCGGCTCGGGTAATAGAGAAAATAGCCCTGAAAGGGTTCGCACCAGGCCTCCAATACCTTCTCCAGTTGGCCTTGTGACAGCGCCACAGCGACGCAATCTTCTGGCACCAACGCCAGCCCCATACCACTGATAGCGGCATCCACCCTTGATGCCAGGTCGTTAAACGTTAGCTGCCCCTCTACCCGCACGCGAAGGGGTTGCCCGTTTTTGGAAAACTCCCATGCATACAGTCCGCCAAGCGTGGGGAGTCGCATATTAATACAGTTGTGATGCTGTAGTTCATGCGGGGTTTGTGGCTTACCGTGACGCGCGAAATAGTCCGGTGCCCCGACCACCACCATGCGCCAGTCAGGGCCGATTCGCACCGCCACCATGTCTTTGGCCACTTGTTCGCCCAGCCTGATGCCAGCGTCAAAACGCCCGCTGACAATATCCGTAAGCGTATTGTCGATGGTGAATTCCACCTTGACGTCCGGGTAGGTGGTTAAAAACGGTTTCAGCGCAGGCCACACCGTAGAATGAAGTGCATGCTCACCGAGGGTAATACGAATATTACCCGCAACACGATCGCTGTGGTCGGTCAGCCTAATCAGTTGTTCCTCAATTTCCCGAAAACGCGGGCTGATACTATTAATTAACGTCTCGCCCGCTTCTGTGGGGGCAACGCTGCGGGTGGTGCGCGTCAGTAATCTGACTTGCAGACGTTCTTCCAGACCGCGAATAGCATGGCTTAACGCCGACTGCGATACACCTAATTTTGCCGCAGCCCGGGTAAAGCTACGCTCCCGCGCCACCATAATTAAATAAAACAGATCGTTAAAATTATCTTTTAGCATGGCGGTCTCTTTTTCAGACAACGGCAATACGCGTTATGCTACACACCAACTGGCATTAAATATATGTATAAAATTCACTAGTCCGGGAATGAAAGCATGCCTGTTCTGGCGTCTCCCTCTTATTTTCAGAATAACACCCAATTTTTCCTTCCCATTAATGAATCACACTCATAGAGTTAATTAACAAAACTGCGTAATCGTCGCACTTGTCAACGTCACCATTAACTTCGCGAACGCGCAGTGACGATAACATCGTCGAGTTATTGATATATCCAGACCCATTTCTGACCCTTTTCATATCTGCCAGCCGATCAGTACCCATTAAAATACCCATGCAGCAGCGGTGGATATTTAATAATTAAAAATCCACTCTTTTCATTTAACAAAAATCATCAACCAACCCTGCAAATTCAATCGCACATTCTACCAATAAAAACCGGGGAATTACCCCCGAACAAAGGTACAAAGCGGGCAACAAACAGCAAAAAAATGCAATGAGGTTAATAAAGCCGCTTCAAATTACCCGATCCACCTCACAAAAAAATTAGCGATCTGTGCGCTTTGAATAAGTTCATAAAAATCACAGCGGATATTTATCAATCTGTGCTAAAAATAATTTAAAGATTTACAGAACACAATTTCAGGTGCTAAACAATGCCATACAACATGAATTAGCCATGAACCATTTTCATCAATGGTGGCGTATTTCTGTTGCTATTAAAAAACAGTGGCAATCTCTAAGGGTTTATTAAAATGAAAATTTCTCAACTGAGTCTGTTGATCTCTGCTGCCGTGCTGTGCTCGTCAGTACAGGCCGCGGAAATATACAATAAAGATGGTAATAAGTTAGACTTATATGGCTTAGTCTCCGCCGAACATTATTTTTCTGATAATAGCAGCTGGAATGGAGACCAAACTTATATGCGTTTGGGCTTCCGTGGTGAAACGCAAATTAATGATCAATTAACGGGTTATGGCCAATGGCAGATGCATATTGACGCCAATAAATCCGAAGGCGACACCAACACACCGCGCACCCGTTATGGATTCGCCGGTTTAAAATTCGCCAATTATGGTTCCATCGATTATGGCCGTAACAAAGGTATTTTGTATGACTCACTGGGTTATACCGACATGCAGCCAGAATTTGACGGCATGACCTACGGCTCCGATCAGTTTATGTTTAGCCGCGGCAACGGCATGCTGACCTACCGCAATACCGACTTTTTCGGTCTGGTAGACGGTCTGAACTTCTCCCTGCAATATCAGGGTAAAAATGACGGCAATGGTGAATCCGGTGCCGGACGTAATGTACTGCGCCAGAATGGCGACGGTTATGGTATGTCGCTGGAATATAAAATTGGCGCAGGCGTCAGCGTTGTGGGTGCTATGACCAGTGCGAAACGCACGCAGGAACAGAATACCGCCACGAATATTCTGGGTGACGGCGATCGTGCCGAGGCCTATTCCGGCGCACTGAAATACGATGCCAATAATATTTATTTAGCGGCGATGTTTACTCAGGCCTATAACGCCTCACGCTTTGGTAGCTCCTCTGATACCACCAGCGCTTATGGTTATGCTAACGAATCGCAGATTTTTGAGGCGTATGCCAGCTATCAGTTTGACTTTGGCCTCCAACCTTTTGTGGCGTATAACGCACTGAAAGGTAAAAATATTGGTTCTAATTCCGCCGGAGCGAATTATGGCGATCAGGATATCGAAAAGTATGTTGATTTAGGTGCGACGTACTATTTCAACAAAAACTTCAATATGTTCGTTGATTATAAAATCAACCTGATTGACGACAGTGCATTCACCCAGGCTGCGGGTATCAACACCGATGACGTTGTCGCGGTCGGGATGGTGTATCAGTTCTAAAAAACAGGCGGCGCAAGCCGCCTTTTTCTTGCGCATAATTTCTGTTTATTCAAAGAATTGTTTAGTTTTGTTATCTGACAGCTTCGTTATTTTCACGTCAGAGAATTGTCAGCCTCGGGGGGTAAAATGACTTCCGTCAGAGCCTGTTCTGGCCCGATTAAATAATGAGGTGGTAACATGAAAAAAGTACACGCACAGGTTTTCGCAACACTGATGGTTATTTTCTCGACAGCATCGTGGGCTGCCAGCGAAGTGACCACCGATACGGGTTTAACCGCGATTGGCAGCGTTTCCGTTGCCGGTGTCGACACGCTGCATGATGTGCAACATCAACTGGCGAAAAAAGCCGCTCAACAAGGTGCCAGCAGCTATAAAATCATTTCCGCTGGCGGTGATGACAAATATTTCGGCGTGGCTGAACTGTATAAATAACCGACGGACAAACGGAAAAAAAGGCCGTGACGCAACCCGTTACGGCCTTTTTGTTGACGGGCAAAGCGTCATTAGCGCCTTAGCCCAGCGACAGGGTAAAACCAAATGTATTCATACCATTCTGGCTACTGGCAAACACATCGCCACGGTGCATATTGGCAACCGCTCTGACAATCGACAGCCCCAGTCCGTGGTGGGTATCGCTGTGCGTACGGGATGCATCCACACGGTAGAAACGCTCAAATAAACGCTCCAGATGCTCGCTGGCAATCGCCTCGCCGACGTTGGATACCGCCACCTGTGCATGGTGCTCGACACTGTTCAACCGGACGATCACCGTACTGTCCGGCGGTGCATGGCGGGCGCTGTTTTCCAGCAGATTCGCCAGCGAACGGTGGAATAAGCGCCGATCGATAGAGGCCGTCACGTCCCCTTCGACCTGTACACACAGGTTTTTCTCCGCAAATGAGGGTTCCACATATTCGAAGGTTTTATAAGTCTCTTCCCGCAGAGAAACGGTCGTTAACTGGGTCGCATGTTCCCCGGCCTGAGCATGCGACAAAAACAGCATGTCATTAACAATCGAGGTCATGCGCTCCAGCTCTTCAAGATTGGATTCCAACAAATCCTGTAGCTCGGCAACGGAACGTGGGCGCGACAGCCCCAGTTGTGTTTGCCCAATCAGATTGGTGAGCGGCGTACGCAGTTCGTGCGCGACATCAGCGTTAAAACTTTCCAGTTGCCGCCAGGCGACTTCCTGGCGCTCCAGCGCACCATTAAAGGAGACCGCCAGCGCTTGCAGTTCATCCGGCAGTGTACAGGTTTGCAAGCGCTGCCCGTGATTTCCCGGTGCCAGGTGCTGCGCCTGTTCGCTCAGCATATTGACCGGGCGCATGCCGTTGCGGGCAATCAGATACCCGAGCAGGGCAATAAACATCACCCCGACAATGCTGATGATCACCAGCGTGCAGGTAAATTCATACAGCGTACCCATATAGGGCGTGGAGTCTATCGCCACCACATAGCGTAGCGCCGGGCGTTCGCCATTAGCCGGAATTTCGCGCGAGTAAAGGAACAGCAAACAGGAAAGCTCCGTCTTACCCGGTGCGGTGCTAAAACCGTCTTTCAGCGATGCCCAGTTCACACCGGTTGGCGGCGGGCCGCCCATATCAAAGCGCGCGTCTTTACTCAACAGCCAGTATTTTACCCGCCCGCCTTCCGAGGTGGAGAGCGTGGTAAATTTCGCTTCCAGCGTCGGCCAGCCCTCAAGGTTGTGGCGATTTTCAATCCACGGCGTCATGAGCGACTCGCGAAACAACAATTCGTTGTGCATCTGGCTTTGCAGGGATTCATACAGCGAACTTCGCAGTACCACACCGAAGGTGATGACCACAAAGATATAGGCCACGGCGAACAGTAACGCCATCCGCCCGGCAATCGATCGTTTCAATACCGAGAAAGAGATCAACTTGCTTTACTCTCCTGACGGGTTTCCAGCACATAGCCCATGCCGCGCACGGTGTGTAACAGTTTAATCGGGTAAGGGTTATCGACTTTCGCGCGCAAGCGTTTGATCGCCACTTCAACCACGTTGGCGTCGCTGTCGAAGTTCATGTCCCACACCTGTTCGGCAATCATCATCTTCGACAAGATTTCGCCCTGATGGCGAGCCAGCAGACTTAACAGCGCATACTCTTTCGCCGTCAGTTCCAACCGCTCGCCGCCACGTGTTACACGCCTGGCCAGCAGGTCGAGATGCAGATCGTGAATATGTAATTGGGTGATATCGGCGCCATCGCCGGGGCGACGACGTAACAGCGCCTGAATACGCGCCACCAGTTCAATCAGGGAGAACGGTTTGGGAAGGTAGTCATCTGCGCCATGACGCAGCCCTTTAACCCGCTCTTCCACCGAACCCCTGGCGGAGAGCATTAACACTGGCGTCTGTTTGCTGGCGCGCAAGCGTTCAAGGATCTGGTAACCGTCCATGCCGGGTAACATCACATCCAGCACGATGGCATCATAATCGTACTCCAACGCCATATGCAGCCCTTCGCCCCCGTGAGCCACCACATCCAGCGTGAACCCTTGTTCACTTAACGCCCGATTGATATAGGAGGAGGTTTTCTCCTCATCTTCAATTAACAGCAGCTTCATCTGCGTGCCTCCTTCAACTTTTCGGCACCTGCCGTAAGCACAACCCCAGGCCTGATTCTAGCGCCTGGGGACTGACAATTTGCTGACATTTTTTTCGTGTTTTAACGCAAGGACATAAGCCAGTGATTAATCACCTGTCGCACGGTTCAGGAGGTTACTGCTGATGATGCCGCCGCCATACGCCGGGCGGCATATGGTATTTGCGGGCAAACGTCCGGGTAAACGTCTGCTGTGAGTCATAACCGTATTTCGTTGAGATGGTCATGATCGACGCTTCGGTGCTGAGCAGTTCCTGTGCGGCGCTTTCCAGCTTCTTATTGCGAATGTAGATGCCTAACGGCACCTGCATCACTTGCTGGAAAAGGCGTTGCAGGTGCCATTTTGAATAGCCCGATCGCATGGCGACATCGCCAATTCGCAGCGGTCGGTCGAGGTTGTCATCAATCCACTGCTGGATCTCATGTATGACAGTGTGTTGCATACCCATGATTGAAGCCTCCTTCAAAAGGAGCTTCCACCTTAACGCAGGGATACTGACTCAAAAGTGACGAGAAAATGATAATTTTGTCAGAATTGTTAAACCTGCGCGACACGCTGGCCGCGCAGGCTCCGGGAGGTCAGGCATCCGCCAGCGCAGAGACCAGCCGGGTGGGTTGATTACGGGGCGGCGTGTTGTCAGTTCCCCGTTGATCGGTACGAAACACGCTCATCAGCGCAACCAGATGCTGCGACTGATCGCGCAGATTGTCTACCGCCATGGTGGATGCCCCCACCAGCGCTGCGTTTTGCTGGGTCACTTTATCCAGTTGGGCAATGGCGTCGTTCACCTGCCCCACGCCCAGTTCCTGCTCCTGAGTGGTGGTACCAATCTGGTTGATCATTTCCGCCACCTGATACGACTGCCGCACCAGCTCGCCAATGGTTTCGCCCGCGTTATTCACCAGCGCGGAACCGTTGTCCACCCGCTCAAGACTGGCCTGAATAAGCCCTTTGATCTCTTTGGCCGCCGTGGCGGAACGCTGTGCCAGCGAGCGCACTTCCCCGGCCACCACCGCAAACCCTCGCCCGTGCTCCCCTGCGCGCGCGGCTTCGACGGCGGCATTCAGCGCCAGAATGTTGGTCTGGAAAGTAATGCCGTCGATAACTGCAATAATTTCGCTGATTTTGCGCGCACTGTCGCTGATCTCTTCCATGGTGTGAACAATATCGGTAATCGCTTCACCACCTTTGGCAGCAATCGCACTGGCGGCCGTGGCCTGCTGGTTTGTGCTGCGTACCGTGTCCGCATTCTGGCGAATGGTCTGCCCGATTTGCTCCATTGAGGCTGCCGTCTGTTGCAGGCTGGCCGCCTGCTGTTCCGTACGCTGGCTGAGATCGGCGCTACCCAGCGCGACACCGCTGGCGCCGTTGGAGATCAGTTCGCTGCTTTCTCGAACCTCGGTCACAATCCGACTCAGGCTTTGTCGCATCGCCTCCATACCGGCAAGCAGGCTGCGGCTATCTCCCGGCGCCAGCGTCACACGGGTAGCCAGATTACCTTCGGCAATATCGCGCACCACACGCAATGCATAGGCCGGTTCTCCACCAAGCTGCCGTTTAATGTAGCGGGTGGCAAACCAAGCAATCGCCACGCCAAGCAGCGCCGCAATAGCCGCGCAGACCAGCAACAGATCGCCGGATGTCCGGGCACTGCTTGTGGTGGCGGTTGCCGACGAGGTGGTGCTGGCCTGCTGACGGGCGATCATGGCGGAGATCTCATCAAACAAGCGCGCTTGCGCCGGCTGGAGTTTATCCACGGCCATCGATTGCGAATCCAGCATCTGGCCGTTTTTCGCCATACTGACGGTCTGGCGCACCAGCGCTACGTACTCCGTCTGGCGCTGTTTGACCTTCTCCAGCCTCTGCTGAAGTTCACCGCCCTGAATCGTTTGCTGCAACTGCGCCACCAGCGCTTCAATCCGCGTGATGGACGCAGCGGTCACTTTCTCTTCAACGTCCTGCTTATCGGCATCATCCTGAAACACCATGATAAAGGTCGCCTTGGTGGCGTTGTTGAGCGTATCTTTCAGCTCCTGCATCGCCAGCAGGTTAGTCAGATGGTATTTCTCGTAATACTGAATATGCTGGCTGGTATTTAATAAGGCGCTACGACCAAAAAAAGCGACCAGAAAACTAATAATAATAATGGCGGCAAATCCGGTGCCCAATAACGCACCGAGAGAGATGGGTTTCATGGTTGGCATATATCCCTCATATTATTTCATCTGTTCCCCAACGAAGAGCGTTCAGGCTGTGCTGATTCACTATACGAAGCCCCAACCTGCGCGGAAAATATGAAATAGCGATGGGTTAGCACTCAGCAAACGTGAAAAGTGAGCACCGAAAAAGGATAAACACACAGACAATATAAACGAACGAGGCGAGGGCACTGCCAGTCATTATTCCTCTGAAATGCGGGAAAAGAGGGGGCGTTGCACTCCCCTCTTTTCCGCTCAGTCAGATTTTTTTCGCGTTTGTGGCCCAGACGTCAGGGAAGGCAGACGAACAGACAGCGGGATCGACGACCAGAATATCGACATCCACCAGCCCGAATGTCACAAAAGGATCGCGGTGTATCTCTTTTTCCAGCGCGGTCAGTTCATCGGCATAGGCCAGAATAAACCCACCTTGTTTATTCTGTAGCGGCCCGGCAAAAATGACGTTGCCCTTTTTGATCATCTCCGCCAGCCAGATTTTGTGCGCACCGAGATGGTGGCCTAATGCCTCGGGATCGCTGCCGTATTTCAGAGTAATGGCATATAACATGATGGCATCCTTAGCAATTATTGGGGTGGCAGGGCAGCGATAACCGAATCAATAGACGCGAGAGCATCTTGCCTGTTTTGACGCTTAACCTCTTCCCCTTTGGACATCCCTTCCGCCCGGATATAAAAGAGATCCTGAATACCCAGGAAGGCAAAAAAGCCTTGCAGGTATTTTTCATGAAAATCCAATGCGGCAAAGGGCGGCTGTAAGTAAAAACCTCCGCGCGCCGAAACAAGAATGATCTGCTTTCCCCCCGCCAACCCTACCGGGCCTGTGGAGGTGTATTGAAAGGTTTTTCCCGGCTGGGCGATGCGGTCTAACCATGCCTTTAATTGGGTGGAAACGGAAAAGTTATACATTGGCGCACCAATCACAATCAGCTCGTTGGCCAGAAATTCATCCACCAGCGCCTGTGACACCTGATGTTCGGGCAGCGTTTGCGATGCGTCTGTACCGCCAACCGGACGAAACCCCGCGGCAATGTCCGCAGTTAAGTGCGTAATGGGCTGATGCACCACATCGCGATAGGTGACCTGCGCATTGGGGTATTTTTCTTTTATTTTCCTCACGGTTTCGGCGGAAAGATGGCGGGTAACGGAATCCTCCGCCAGAATGCTTGAGTCGATATGCAGGATCTTCATGATGTTCTCCGGTTATACATTCAGTCATGTTTATTTGAAGGATTGCGCAGCAGCATCAATAAAATCCGCCACGGCATCGGGGTGAGAAATCATCGACAGATGCGAAGAGTAAAGTCGCGAGACGCGGGCCTGCATCTGCTGCGCAATCTGTGTCTGTACCGGGGTCGCTAATGCGCGATCATTTTCCGTAATCAGATACCAGGAGGGCTTATTTTCCCAGGCAGCATGGCTCACCGTTCCCTGAAAGGCGGCCACATTGATGGGCTGCTGCACCGCCGCCAGTTCGCGTGCTTTCGCTAACGGAATATCGCCCGCCATCACCGTGTGGAATTGTTGCGGATCGTCTAACCAGACCCAGCCATTGGCATCGGGCGTTAAACCGCGCATTGGTGCTTTAAGTCTGTCGAGCAAGCCGTTAACCGACTCTCCGCTCGCCGGTGCTAACGCCGATAAATAGACCAGCCCGCGCACGTTGCGGCTATTGCCCGCCTGGCTTATCACTGCGCCTGCCCATGAGTGTCCGACAAGCAAGACGTTGCCCGACTGACGATCCAGCACGCGCTCTGTCGCCCGGACGTCATCCTCAAGGGAGGTTAACGGGTTTTGCACTACCGCGACGTGGTAACCCCTGCCCTGTAACCGCTGAACAACCGCTGACCAGCCTGAGCCATCGGCAAACGCACCGTGCACCAGAACGATGTTTTTAATCACTGCCGCCTCCGCCACACCCGAAACCGCCCCCAGTAACACGGCACAAGACAGCATGGCCCTTCCCCAACCGCGTAAACGATGCAACATACCCGCCCCCGACCTGTACTGGTCACGTTTTCAACAAGATGACGCTATTTTATGCACGGCGAAAAGCTATGGTAAGATGGCGAAATTGACAATAAACAGGCAAAACCCGCCAATTCAGGAGAACAGTCATGCAGATTGCCATTATCGCCACGGAGGGCAGCATGATGTCCGCGGTAACCGGCCTGGCGGATATGTTCTGGATCACCAACCAGTCACTACCTGCCGGTGAGGGCGATTTTCCGCATCCGCGCTTTGACAGCATCATTGTCAGCCATGACGGCAAACCAGTGCGCGATGCGCAAGGGCGTACGATTCCGGTGGATCATGCATTTGCCAGCGTGCCCGCCCCCGACATCATCCTCGCCTGTGGTATGGCGCTGGGGACGGACAGGCTTCCCGCCAGTCCCATCAACACGGCTGCCGACTGGCTACGTGCGCAGTACCAACGGGGGGCGATTATTGGCGGTGCTTGCGCCGGGGGATATATGCTGGGTGAAGCGGGTTTACTGGATGGCAAAGCCTGTGCAACCACCTGGTGGCTGTATCCCACCTTCCGCCAGCGTTACCCGCGCGCGAAAATGGTCTGGGGAAAGCCGCTGGTTGAAGATGGCAACATCATTACCACTGGCGGGCCATTATCCTGGGCCGATCTGGCGCTGCATATTATTCGTCGCCAAGCGGGAAAAGACGCGGCGCGTATTGCCGCTGATATGGCCGTCGCTGACAGTCAGCCTCTCTCACAGCAGCTCTATGCGCCACGCGGCTTTCTGAATGCCATTGACCCGATGCTATTGCGGGCGGAACAACTGATTCGCTACGACAATCCGGCCATCACGGTGGAACAACTCGCCAGCGCACTGAACCTGAGCCCACGCACGCTGCACCGCAAGCTGGCCGGGTTAACGCAGGAAAGCCCCAGGCATTTTATTACCCGTGTTCGCATTGAGTCTGCCTGCCTGTTGCTGGAAAACCCCACCGCCAATATCCGGCATATCGCCGCGGCGTGCGGTTACAGTGAGGATACGGCGTTCAGAAAAGCATTCGTCCAGCTTATGGGCATGACGCCTGCACAATATAAAAGATGGGTAGCCGACAGAAACAGCACGCAACCACGCATTGACCCGCAGGAGGAACCATAAAAAAGGCAGACGTCGGTCTGCCAACGGTCATCCCTGGTAGGACAACAAAAGAGCGCATAAACCGCGCTGACTCACCGCTTTTACGGTGTGGTCGAGGTCGTGGTGGTGGTACTGGTATTTGTCGAGGTGGTGCTGCCATCGTTGCCGCCCCCCATCGATAATAAAAGCACGCCAGCAACGCCCACAACGATAGCCGTGCCGGTTAATGCAGAACTGCCAATTGCAATGTCCGACGCCTGACTCCCGGCGGCGGTGCCTTTTTCTGCCGGCGCGGCGTAACAAATTTCTGTCAGTGTTAAAGTGAAAAGTAAAATAATGCATTTTACAGGTAACATAATGCTCGCCTCACTTTTTATTAATTTCGTAATTACTCTAAAACGGTATTTCCGAAGCGGATCGCAAATTAAGACATTCCTTGACAATATGAAAACAATTGGGAGATTCCTCAGTTTCTTTCACAACTGGAGGGTATTTCACAATTTGTCACAAAATGAAATTTAAGAATATCCTCAGTTAACAACATTTAAACGATATGATACAGATCAAAGAAGAAAGATAAGAACGCCAAAATAGCCATTAAAAAGGCAAGTTATAAATTACACAGGCAAATTTCCAGACGCTCCGGGAGGGTGTAACATGGAAAGAAAAATAGACGTCATATTATGCAAAATAAACTGCTCATACACAAAGAAAGGTATTATTCAACTCGCCAAAGAGATACGACACGGCAGCGGTTTACAGGTTGCCATTAACTTTACCGCTCCGTATTCCAGTCGGTATATTCTGGCTGTCACCAAAGGCCATTTTACACCGTTTACGCTGGTCGATTCCCCCGTAATAGTTATACCGGATAAAATACCGGTAGAGGTATTACTGGATATACTTACTGAGTTTATATATGGCCGCGTAAGCAGCCACGTTAAAACGGTCAGGCTTGGCCGTCAGGAAGTTGCAATACTGAAAGAGATGATTTTTGAAAAAAGTGACGATGACATATCCAACCTATTAAAAATCAACAAAAAAACCGTTTCCTCACACAAGGACAATATCAAAAAGAAAATTTCCGCCAATTCGAAAATTGATATTTTCTATGCTTTCAGTATCTTTTCGTTTGAAGATTGCGAACTGTCCTCAAGCGACGATGAAACACGCTACACGCAGTCCGGTTTTTTCCCAGAATATAAATATAAAATGGTATCCTGAATTTTCAATATAACTTGTATAGGGATTAACATTTCTCACCTGTCGTGCCGCACCCTTTGCTGTCATGATTTGGCTCAAGAAATGTTATGACCGATATTTGACTCAACAGCAGGAACGACATTAAGGCATCAGCAAGCAGATTGCTGATGCCTTTCCTGTTCTGACCAACAAATGTTAAAGTCACATGTGCTTTTTATGCAACGTAACCACCATACATGAACGTATAATTACCCACTCTTTTTCCGCGTTCGCCGTACGCCTCCCATTTCTCTGGCGCGTAACATTTGTGTATGCTTATAAAAGGAACAAACAATTAAAACGAATAACATACCAATCAAAACAAAGCCCATCATAATTATTTAGCCAATCCAGGTTGCTGTGACAGATAATTGTGCTGTGAGACATAAAGTATCGCAACCGCGCCATCATAAACCAGCCCGTAACCCGGTGGGTATATCGCTTTACCCTTTCTGCTTATAAATGAGCGAGATTTCCGCGCAAGCGAAGATAACCGCATTAGCCTGTATCTGATCGATTTATGAAACCCAGCATATCTCGTTTCAGGAATTCTCATCGCCAGCGTTCGGCCTAAAATAGGCCGCATCTGTAAAACAAAGACCTGAGGATATCACCGATGAACCGCACATTGGCCGGCATACTACTGACGCTGGCAGCCACTTCCGCCGCTGCCGCCCCTTTACACCTGGAGATGTATAACCCCCAGGAAAACGGCATTTTTGCCGTCTCATCCACGCTGGTTTCCGGGCCAACAGAGGCGATCCTGTTCGATGCGCAGTTCAGCGTACAGGACGGTGAAAAACTGGTGAAGATGATTAAAGCCAGCGGGAAAACCCTCAAAGAGATCGTGATCACCTCCGGCGATCCGGATTTCTATTTTGGTCTTGAACCGATTGTTAAAGCCTTCCCGCAGGTGAGCGTCGTCGCCTCGCCGCAGGTGGTAAAACATATTGAGGAGACCAAAGCCGCGAAGCTGGCCTTCTGGGGGCCACAAATGAAAGAAGGCGCACCACAGACCCTCACCGTCCCCCAACCGGTTGCTTCTGCGCGCTTCACGGTTGATGGAGAAACACTGGAACTTCGCCATCCGGACAGTTATGCCGCTTATGTCTGGATCCCGGCCAATAACGCGATCCTTGGCGGCACCGCCGTTTCCAGCGGCATCCATGTCTGGACAGCAGACACGCAAACGCCAGCAGCCCGTGCCGAATGGCGCCAGGTATTGAGTGAAATGCAGCGCCTTAAACCTCAGCAGGTGATCCCTGGTCACTATCTGGGCGCGCGCCCGGCGGGAGATGAGGCCATTCGCTTCACGGCGGATTACCTGCAACGCTTTGAACAAGCATTGCAGACCCATCGGTCGTCTGCGGAAGTCATCAAAACCATGACGCAGCACTGGCCGCATCTTGCGGAAGAGAGTTCGCTGACACTGAGCGCCAAAGTGAATACCGGCGAAATGAAGTGGTAACAAACGGGGCACATTGCCCCGTTTTCTGCATTAGCGCGGTCAGGTGGTGTGCCGCAATGCGTCTGCAACCGCCGCCAGAAACAGCGTTAATGCCGCGTGCTGGTGCTCGCGAGATTGATATAAACCATAAATGCCCAGTCGCTGCGGCTCAAGGTGCGGCAACACCGTGACCAGCGCCCCGCGTGCCAGCGCCTCACGGGCTTCCTGTTCCGGCACCAGCGCCAGGCCGCATCCGGCCACTGCCGCATCGCACAATACCGACGAAATCCCGGCGCTCAGGTTACCGTTTGCCAGCACCGTAAAGCGAGTTTGTGCGCTGTCGGTAAAGTGCCATGTCTGACCGGCGAAGCCGCTGTAATAAAGGCAGTTATGCTGTTCGAGATCCGCCGCACGCTGCGGTACGCCATGCAGGCGAAGATAGTCCGGAGAGGCGCACAGTACCGATCGGCACTCACCCAGACGCATCGCAATCGCGCCAGGCTCAGGATTATTGGTAATGCGGATCGCCAGATCAATACGTTCACCGATCAGGTTGACGGGTTGAGGGCTAATATCAATTTCAATTTTTAACGCCGGATAGCGCGCGAGAAATGCAGGCAGCACCGGCCCGACAATGTGGCTGGCGGTAAAGTGAGCGCAGGCAATGCGTAACGTGCCGGAAGGCGTTTCGCGCGTGGATTGCTGTTCAATATCCTCAAACAACGGCGTCAGTTGCCGCGTACGAAGAAGCGTATTTTCCCCTGCCGGGGTCAGCGTCAGACGGCGGGAGGAACGGTGGATAAGCCGCGCTCCGGCCCATTTTTCCATCTCGTCCAGGTAGCGGCTCACCATAGGCCGCGAAATGCCCAGCGCACGCGACGCGGCGCTCAGGCTACCCAGTTCGCAAATACGATTAAACACCACTACCGCCATGACCCTGTCCATATGCCCATCCGATCGTTTAACGAAACTTTTGCCGCATTGTTGCACAAAACAATCCTACCAAATCTTGTTGGGGTAAATCCTTGCGCTGACTGTAAATATTCACGACAACCTGCCGATAGGAGGGAGGTATTTTTAACAGTGATGTTTGCAGGATGAATGACCATGAAAAGACACCCTTTGAGCTGTCGTGCGCTAAAAGCAGCCGGGTACGATCCGAATTCCAGCGTGCTTGAACTTGAACACAGTAACGGACGCGTCGAGCAGTATCTGGGCGTACCGCCAAAAACCTGGCAAGGCTTTCTGATGAGTCACGATCAGGAGAAATACTTTCGGGACAATATCGCGAATAGTTTCTTAAAAATTGTCGTTGAACAGGCAAATTACAGCCGTTTCTGAAGCCTGAAACGATAAATTTGCCCGCCGTTGTGCTAACGTTGTCTCGCCGCAGACGACGCGGCTTCTCACGGCTTAATGCCGGTCAACAGCGTAAAGAGGGTGTATGAGAATCGGCATTGCTTTCCCCATTCTGGTTTTTATTGTCGCGGTCGCTTTTCTGGCGTGGTTTATCCTTGGCGGTTACGCCTCGCCCGGCGTCTGATACCGCACTCAGGCGCGGTGGAGGAATGGTCGGCAGATAACGACCATCGCCAGCGCGCTGAGTAAGGGCAACAACGCCAGCCATAGCCACGCAATGCTGGCCTCAACGGAAGGCGTCAGCGCATTATCCAGTTGCCCACCCAGCAAGAAATTCCCCAGCAGCACGGTGATCCCCCCCATCGACGACAACGCGCCGTAATGTGCGCCAAGGTTCTGATCGCCTGCAAAATGCGGGATCAAATCTTTCCCCACCGGGACAATCAACATCTGCCCAAGTGTGAGCAAGGTGACCATGCACGCGGCAGGCAGGTGGCGCTGCCAGTTATCCGTCGCGGGGAACGCGGCAAAGAGCGACACGCTAACAAACGAGGCGGCCAGCAGCGCAAATCCGATGGGTAATATGCGCGCCGCACCTATACGGCGGGCGATACGCGCCAGCGGCATCTGTAAGGTAATAATCAATATCGAGGCCAGCATAAACAGCGGGCCAAGCGTTTTTTCACTACTGCCGGAGCGGGTCAGTTCTACGGGCAACGCCAGATAGAGCTGATTGTAGCTAAACAGATAACTGCTCCAGGCCAGCATAAAGGCGACAAACCGCGGGTTACGAAACGTTTTCCACCACGGCAACACCTGCAATGTCTCTGCTTTGCCTTGCGTACGCGGCAGGCAGAAAAACAGCACCAGCAAGGCGATAACAAATACCCCAGCCCCCGCCAGCGCCACGCGCTGAAAGCCAAAGCCGGCCAGCAAGGAACCGAGCAGCGGCCCGAGCACTGTGCCCAGTTCACCGCAAATGGCAAAGAAGGCAAACCACTCGGCGCGGCTGCGTTTTCCCGCTTTTTCGCTTTCCGTTCCCGCCTTTGCCAGTAAGGCTTCAATCGCCGGGGAGAACAGCGCGCCGCCCACACCGGTTAAACACGCGCCCAACACCACCGGCGTCAGCGCGTCACCCAACGCCAGCAGCAAATAACCGCTGATTCTCACCAGACAGCCGCACAGAATAATCACCCGTGCCCCATAACGATCGGCGAGCGCTCCGCCGAGCAGAAACATCCCCTGCTGAGAGAATGTGCGTAAACCAATGATCAGGCCAATCAGCGACCCCGACAGCAATAAATCATCACGCAGAAAGATCGCCAGAAACGGCACCACGGCATAAAAGCCGATGTTGAAAATAAGCTGGCTACCGGCAAGCAGATAAGGCGATGTCCCTTTCGTCGGGGCAGAAAAATGAGCATGCATGCAGAAATCGTTAACCCTGTCAGGAAGGCGCAAAGGTGACTTTAATACCGGGTTCGCACGACACTGGCAACCCTTTCCAACATCTTAAAAAAGAGAGAACGCCGACCCCATCCCCCGTATTGACAAGCATTCTGCCGCTCGGTATAAGAGCCGGCATTAGAATGATTTTCATTTACAATGCTAATAATCATAAAGGTCATGCTGATGCCACTGTTTAAAAAATCGTTGTTTGCACTGGGGATGCTTTTCACCGCTTCTGCGCTGGCAGAAGCCACGCATTATCCGCTGACGCTGGATAACTGCGGTGTCCAGGTTACTTTCAACAAGGCGCCGCAGCGGGTGGTCGCGCTTGGGCAAAACACAGCGGAAATCATGCTGCTGCTGGGGCTGGAAGATAAAATGGTCGCCAGCGCGTTCTGGCCGACCAAAGTCCTACCGCAGCTGGCGGCGCAGAATGCAAAAGTCAAAGTGCTGACCGTTGAGATCCCTACGCTTGAGTCGATCATTGCGCAGGAACCGGACTTTGTGGCCGCGCAGTTGCCGATCCTGCTGGGGCCAGACAGCAAAGTGGCGAAGCGTGAAGATTTCGCCGCCATTGGCGCAAACAGCTATCTCTCTCCTGGCGTGTGCGCCACCCAACAGGATAACGGCGACATCTATGGTAGCCGGCACACCCTGTGGAACCCGTCGCTGCTGTATAAAGAGATTGACGATCTGGCGAAAATTTTCGACGTGCAGGCACGCGGCGACGCGCTGATCGCGCAGTTTAAACAGCGCGAAGAGGCGCTGCGCAAGCAGTTCAGCCACGGCAAGAAAAATCTCTCCTTCGTGTTCTGGTTCTCCAGCGCCTCCCCGTCTGCAGACGCCTATGTCGGCGGTAAGAACAGCGCCTCGGGCTACATTGCTAACCTGCTGGGCGGGCACAGCGCCGTCACCTCCGAAAGCGAATGGCCGACGCTCGGCTGGGAAAGCATTATCGCCACCAACCCGGATGTGATTGTGGTCTCCAGCCTCGATCGCAATCGCTGGGCACTGGATAACGCCGAAGAGAAGATCAAATTCCTGAAGAGCGATCCGGCAGTCAGCCAGCTTGAGGCGGTGAAAAAAGGACATATTGTGGTGATGGACGGTCAGGCGATGAACCCAACGATTCGTACACTGTACGGCGCAGAACAGGTTGCCGCCCAACTGGAGAAGCTGGGGCTGGATAAATGACCACGCCCTCCACGGCGGCGCTGAAAAATGCGCCGCTGATTCTGTTACTGCTGCTCTCGCTGGCATTACTGGCGCTGGTGATTGCCGTCAGCGTTGGTGTGGGTGAACTGGCGATTCCGCTCAGAACCACCTTTTACGCGGTGAGCAATAAACTGGGTCTCACCCACGAGCCGTTAAACCGCATTCACGAAACGGTGCTCTGGGATTTCCGCCTGAGTCGGGCACTGGTTGCCGCCTGTTGCGGTGCCGGACTGGCTATTTGCGGTGCGGTACTGCAAAGCCTGCTGAAAAACGCACTGGCGGAACCCTATGTGCTGGGTGTTTCCGCCGGGGCATCAACAGGGGCGGTGTCGGTGGTGGTGCTGGGCATCGGTACCGGTGCGGTGTCACTGTCGGCAGGCGCATTTGCCGGTGCATTTGCTGCCTTTCTGTTTGTCGCCGTGCTGACGAACGGTGCGCGCGGCGGCAATGAGCGCACCATTCTCGCCGGTGTCGCCGCTTCGCAATTGTTCAATGCGATAACCGCTTACAGCATCAGCACGTCGGCCAGCGCACAACAAGCCCGCGATGTGATGTTCTGGCTATTGGGTAGCTTTAGCGGCGTTCGCTGGCCGGAGTTCCAGCTGGTTTTGGTGGTCGTGATCCTGGGATTACTGGCCTGCTTGTATCACGCCAAAGCGCTGGATGCCTTCACCTTCGGTGATGATGCTGCCGCATCGCTGGGTATTCCTGTTGGTATCGTCCGGTTGATCCTCTTTTCCGTCACCGCGCTGATTACCGCGACAATCGTCAGTATGGCCGGTTCGATTGGCTTTGTCGGGCTGGTGGTGCCGCATGTGATGCGCTACTTCATTGGGCCGCTGCACCGGAAACTATTGGTGGCCTGTGCGCTGGCCGGGGCGATTTTAATGGTGCTGGCGGATATCGCCTCGCGCACGCTTATCGCGCCGCAGAGCCTGCCGGTTGGCGTGGTGACCGCGCTGGTGGGTGTGCCGTTCTTTGCCATTATTCTTTATCGTTCAAGGAGGTTTGCATGAGCATTAGCGCAAGCCGCCTTTGCTGGCGGGTCGGTAAAAAAACCATTGTTAACGACGTCTCCCTTGAGGTGCCCAAAGGGCAAACGCTGGGGCTGCTCGGCCCGAACGGCTCTGGCAAATCGTCACTGTTGCGCATTCTGGCCGGGCTACGCCGTCCGGATAGCGGCAAGGTGATGCTTGATGGCAGTGATATGGCGGCGTTGAAAAAGAAAGCGTTGGCCAGACGCGTGGCGTTTGTTGAGCAACATGCGGCGACGGAGGCTAATATCCGCGTGCGTGACGTGGTGAAACTGGGGCGGATTCCCCACCACTCACCGTTCAGCGCCTGGTCCCATCAGGATGACGAGATCGTCAGTGCGGCGCTGGCGAGGGTGGACATGCTGGAGCACAGCGAACAGGGCTGGCAAAGTCTGTCCGGCGGAGAACGCCAGCGGGTGCATATCGCCCGTGCGCTGGCGCAGACCCCAAGTGAGATTTTGCTGGACGAGCCGACTAACCATCTTGATATTCACCATCAAATCCATCTGATGCGCCTGGTCAGCGAACTGCCGGTGACCAGCATTGTCGCGATTCACGATTTGAACCATGCCGCCATGTTCTGCGATGCGCTGATCGTGATGCAAAAAGGGCAAATCGTGGCACGAGGAACGCCGGACGAAGTGTTAACGGAAGCGATGCTGGCGGACGTTTTCCAGGTAAAAGCGCGTATTGAGATCTCACCGGATCACGGCAAAAAGCATATCCATTTTTTATAAGACAAGGGCGCTGAGCGCCCTTTTTCCTGCCACGCCCGTTTACAGAAAATAAGTAAATACAATGGCCTGAACAGACCTGTCTGCCGGTTGCCGGGTGTACTATATCGGTGAAAACAGTCACCGGAGTCAGTAATGAATATCATTGAAGTCATCATGGCGGCGGGCAAAGTCTCGGTAGATGTCGCGTTATATACCTTGCTGCCGATCATGGTGGTGATGCTCATCATGATGAAATACCTGGAAGAGAAAGGCGTGCTGGATGCCATTGTTCGCCTTACTGCACCACTTCTGAAACCCTTTGGCATCAGCGGCATGGGCATTTTTGCGCTGATCCAGCTTAACTTTGTCAGTTTTGCTGCCCCCCTCGCCTCGCTGGCGCTGATGGAAAAAAGAGGTGCCTCTGACCGCCATCTGGCGGCAACGCTGGCGATGCTTTTCGCGATGGGTCAGGCGAACGTTTTTTATCCTCTCACCCCGTTTGGTCTGCACTGGGGAATGGCCATCGCCATTTCACTGGTCGGCGGTCTGGCCGCCTCCACCCTGACCTATTATGTGACCGGGCGAAAACTCTCACAGGTCACGCTGCGTGACGAGGAGAGCGAGCGGCAGCGGGATAAACCGCGCGCAGGGTTGATTGCCGTGATTAATGGCGCAGGCGCAGATGCGATTCGTCTGTCGCTGGGTTCCTTGCCGATGCTGCTGTTGTCGTTAACCGTGGTGGGATTGCTGAAAGCCGCAGGCGCGGTAGAAGCGTTAACCTCGTTGCTGACGCCGTTACTCTCCTTTTTCAATATCTCAAGCGTGTATGTGCTGCTGGCACTCACTAAGTGCATGGCAGGCGGTACCGCCTATTTTGGCGTGGCGTCTGAAATGGTGCAGCACGGCCAGCTCACGGCACAGCAAATCAACGCCTCTGCGGGGTTCCTGGTACAGACGCTGGATTTACCCGGCATCGGCATCTTTTTAGGCATCGCCAGCCGCTTTGTCCGGCTGTTTCGCTTTGCGCTGCCCGGCGCGATTGTCGGCATCTTAATCCGCACCGTTTTGCATGTGGCGGTGTTTTAACACGCAAGGGCACGCGATGTGCCCTCACCCAGCTATCACCGTGCAGATCTATTTTGCCAGCGCAGCCGTCATCCCGGCGGTGCATTTGACCGGGTCGAATTCAACGACCTCATAATCGGCGATCCCTTCCCGGTAAAAGGGATCGTTTTGCAAAACCGCATCCAGCGTCGTACGCGGCAGCGCACGGGTTAAAATCACGCCGCCGCTGCGCGGATTCATCGGGCCGGAAGCCAGAAAATAGTTCTTTTCATAGCCCTCATCGAGAAACGCGCGGTGCGCTGCAACAACGTCATCCACCTGATTTAACGACGTCTTATATTTCAGCATGACAATAAACATCAGCGTACTCCTCTGTGTGAATGGTTTATTTTCAATAGGTTACGTATTCAGTGTTCATGCCGATAATATTGAGGTTAACTATCCACTCTGGCCAGTGTCATTTTTAACCCAGTTGAGACCCAATTTGTTGTGGACATAAAACTGCTGCGTTCGTTTGCCGTTGTTGCCCAGCTTGAACACATAGGACAGGCGGCAGAAAGGCTGAATATTTCGTCATCGCCGCTGAGTCGGCAAATTCAACTCCTTGAAGATGAGCTCGGGGTTGTGCTCTTTCATCGTGAGAAAAAGCGACTCCATTTGACGACCGAAGGTGAGAAATTCCTCGATGAAGTGGGGCCTTTTCTTCAGCACTACGATCGTCTGAAAGAACATGGAAAGCACCTTGGTCGGGCGAATACCGGACGGATTGATATCGGCTATGTCGAAGCCGCCATTCACTCCCACCTCCTGCCCGATACTCTTGCCGCATTGGATTTATCACCCGATATCGACATTCGTCTGCATGCCATGCGTTCAAAAAAACAGCTTGAACAGCTACAGGATCGGGTCATTGATATTGCGTTTTTACACACGCCGCCCGCCGCAGACGCGCCTTTTTGTCAGAAAAAGATCTTCAGCGAACCCGTGATGCTGGCGATGCCGAAAGCGAAAGCCCTTCGCGATCCAACGCCCGACGGGCTGCATAATCATCCGTGGATAGCAGAGCAAGAGAGCCTGAACCCGGCAGCACGCCGGCGTTTACTTGAGGCATGTCAGAAAAAGGGCTTTACGCCGCGCATCAGCCTGGAGGTGTGCGGGCCACTGGCCGCGCTGTCATGTGTCGAAGCGGGGCTGGGTTTTACCTTCATTCAACAAAGCCTGGCGTCTATTGCATCGGATAATGTGACAGTCGTTACGCTGCCGTGGCTACCGCTTGACGTGACGCTGCACATGGTATGGAGAAAAGAAGAAACAAAACCGCTGGTGCAACGTTTCCTTGCGGCTTTCCGTTAACGCCTCTCCCCGGTTAGCAAACGCCTGCTAACCGGGGACACGCCGCGCTTTCAGGCTGGCGCTTATTTCTTCACCGTATCTTCCAGGAAGAAACGCCCCAGTGGGTTCTGGTAGAAACCGTCGATATTTTTCCGGGTAACGTTGCGGTACGGGCTGTAATAGAGATCGATCCAGTTCACGTCCGCTTTCGCCATTTTTTGCAGGTCGATATACATCTGCTCGCGCTTTTTCGCATCCATTTCAACACGGGCGGCCGCCACGAGCGCCTTCACCGTGTCGTTTTTATAGCGCGTCATGTAGTTCATGTTGGTGTCATGGCCCAGCACAAAAGTGGTCTTCTGGTCCGGATCGAGAATATCGTTGGTCCAGTACATCACCGAAATATCGTACTCACCCGCCACCAGCATATCCCAGCTCTGGCTCGGATCGACTTTCTGCAGATTTGCCTTCACGCCCGCTTTCGCCAGTTGCTGTTGCAGCAGGATGGCGATTTGTTCGTCCACCTCGTCCCCTGCGTTCACCACATAGTTCAGCGTCAGATCCGACGCCCCCGCAGCTTTCAGCATCTGTTTGGCTTTTTCCGGATCGTAAGCGCGGCGCAGGTTATCGTTGTAGTGATAGACCGCCCCCGCGGGGATATACGAATTCGCCACCTGACCATAACCAAAGGTCACGGTTTTCACGATGGCCTCTTTATCAATGGCGAAATCCAGCGCCTGACGCACCTCCACGTTGCCCAGCGCCCCATGTGAGTGGTTAATCAGCAGATGATCTTCACGGGTTGAGGGATCTAATTCCACCTTCAGATTGCCGTCTTTTTGCAGCGACGCAATACGCGAGAAGGGCACCGTCAGTGCAGCATCCAGCTCCCCGGCCTGCACTTTCAGCATGCGGGTGTTGTCATCCGGAATGGTTAACCAGTCCACTTCATCAAGGCTGACATTTTTCGCCTGCCAGAAGTGTGGGTTCTTCACCAGCACGATTTTTTCGCCGCGCACCCACTCCTTGACGCTAAACGCGCCGGAACCCACCGGTTTTTCCGCAAAGGTTTCCGCCCCTTCTGTTTTTAAGGCTTTCTCGGAGATGACCGACGCGTTTGGCAACGCCAGTTGCGACAGGAACGGCGCAGACGGGGATTTCAGTGTCACCACCAGCGTACGCGGGTCCGCCGCTTCGGCGCTGGCGATAATGCTGTAAGAGTCGCGCCACAGCGATCCGGCATCATCCCGGATGCGCAACAAGCTGAACGCCGCATCGCTGGCGGTAAGCGGTGTGCCATCGGAAAATTGGGTATCGCGAATTTTAAAGGTATAGACCTTGCCATCCGGTGAAACGCTCCAGCTTTCCGCGACGCCGGGCTCCAGTTTGGTGCCGGTTTTATCCACCCGCACCAGCGGATCGAAAACGTTGGAAAATACCCAGTTGTCGGCGTTTTGCGCCGATTTGATCGGATCGAAGGTGGTACTGTCTTCACGACGACCAATGGTTAACACCCCGGCCGCCTGCGCCATTTCGCTCACCACGCTCAGCGCAAGGAACACGCTGGCCGTCAAAAACTTAACATGCTTGTGCTTCATCAAAGGATCCCTCAGTTAAAGGAAAAACCGTCTTATCGCCTGCATGCGTGAGCACACAGGTCCAGGCGTGATCGGCTATCTGCCGGGTGGGAGGAGCGTCGGTGCGACACTGCACCTGCGCGTAAGGGCAGCGCGGATGAAAAGCGCAGCCTTGTGGAACAGCAATCGGACTCGGCGGCTCGCCACCCAGCGCCGTGTCCGGTAACGGTTTATCCGGATCGATTTCCGGAATCGCGGCAACCAGCGCCGCGGTATAAGGATGACGGGGCCGGGTAAATACCGCTTCCGCAGGCCCCTCTTCAACAATGCGCCCGAGGTACATCACCGCCACCCGATCGCACAAGCGGCGGACAATCGCCAGATCGTGGGCGATAAACAGAATCGCCAGCCCCATTTTGTCGCGCAGATCCATCAGCAAATTGACAATTTGCCCCTGAATCGAGACATCCAGCGCGGCAACGCACTCATCCGCCACAATCAATCGGGGTTCAATCGCCAACGCGCGGGCGATCCCTGCACGCTGACATTGACCACCACTCAACTGCCCAGGTCTGGCACTGGCCTGCTCCGGGCGTAACCCTACCAGCGTGAGCAGTTCCGCCACCCTGGCTGCGACCGCATGGCGTGGGACTTTTTGATGAACCCGCAGCACTTCGGCAATGCTTTCGCCCAGCGTCTGACGCGGATTGAGCGAGGCAAAAGGATCCTGAAAAATCATCGCCGTTTGCTCACGTAAACGTGCCACGTCGCTCTTCAGGCCGTGTGTAATACGGTGTCCATCAAAACGCACGTCGCCTGCGGAAACTCGTTCAAGCTGTAATAACGCCCGGCCAAGCGTGCTTTTGCCGCTACCGGACTCGCCCACCAGACCGAGGGTCTCCCCGGCATGAAGGGCCAATGTCACCTGGCTCACCGCCTGGACGACGCGTTTTTTACTTAGCAGACCGCCGGAAACCGGAAACGTCACTGAGACGTTATCCGCCTCCAGCAGCGGCCAGGTGGCAGAAGTGGACATTATCTCTCCCGGTGTGTAAGTGGCTGTAAAGCGTGATGACAGGCCGCCGCATGGCTCAGACTGTCGCGTCTGGTCAGCAACGCAGGTTGGTGTTGGCAATCAGCACTGGCCCGCTGGCAGCGGGGATGAAAACGACACCCCACCGGAAACCGATCGGCCATCGGCGGTTGCCCATCAATGGTGACAAAGCGCCCCTTCCCGCCGTCGCTTAACGGCTGGCAATCAATCAGCCCGCGAGTGTAAGGATGCAGCGGCTGCGCCAGCACGTCGCGTTTGCTGCCCACCTCGCACAGCCGCCCGCCGTACATCACTGCAATACGGTCGCAGGTTTGTGCCACCACGCCGAGATCGTGGGTGATCATGATCATCGCCACCCCCAGTTGCTGACGCAGATCGCTCAGCAGGCGCAGGATCTGCATCTGTACGGTGACATCGAGTGCAGTTGTCGGTTCATCGGCAATCAGCAGCGACGGTTCCGGTGCCAGCGCCACGGCAATCATCGCCCGCTGGCGCATACCGCCCGAAAACTCGTGGGGATAGTTGTTGACCCGATTTTGCGGATCCGGAATGCCCACCTGGCGCAACAATGCTTTAGCGTCCTCTCGCGCCTGCGCCCGGCTGACGCCAAAATGCAGGCGGCGGCTCTCCGCGATCTGATCGCCAATTGTCATCACCGGGTTAAGGTGGCTGGCGGGATTCTGGAAAATCATGCCAATTTCTCGCCCACGCACCGCCGACATCTGCGCTTCACTGAGCGACAAAATATCCCGCCCGCCGAGCACCACTTCGCCGCCAGTGATCTGCAACCCCTGGCCGGGGAGCAAACGCATCAACGCCCGGCAGGTGACCGTTTTCCCGGAGCCGCTCTCCCCCACCAGCCCCAGCATCTCCCCGGCGTTCAGTTGAAAAGAGACCTTGTCCACCAGCGCAATACCTGGTGTGCGGGAAATGGTTAACTGCGTTACCTTCAGCAAGGTCATACTCGCTCTCCCAGTTTGTCACCCAGGCCATCGGCAATCAGGCTGAACCCCATGGCGAGCAGGACGATCGCCAGCCCCGGAAAGGTGGTTATCCACCATGCGGTCGTAATAAAGCTCTGCCCTTCCGCCACCATTACCCCCCACTCCGCTGTGGGCGGTTGGACACCCAGGCCGAGGTAACTGACCGCCGCACCGTTCAGCAGCACCAGCACACAGTCCGACATGGAAAACACCACTGCGCCAGTCAGGGCGTTCGGTAACAGATGGCGAAACAGAATACGCGAATGCCCATAACCAAGACTGCGTACCGCCAGAATGAAATCCCGCTGTTTTAGTGTCAGCACCTGCGCACGCACCAACCGGGCGTAAGAGACCCAACCCACCATCGCCATGGCGATATAAAAACTGCCAAGCCCTGGCCCGAGGATGGCGATGATCGCCAGCATCAGCACCAGAAACGGGAACGCCAGCACAATATCGATAACCCGCATGATCGTTGCATCCGCCAGGCCACCGAGATACCCCGACAGTGCGCCAAGCGTGGTGCCGAGCATAAAAGGGAACAGCACCCCCAACAGGCAGATTTGCAGATCCACCCGTGCGCCCCATACCACGCGGGAAAAGATGTCGCGACCGAAGTTGTCCGTGCCGAGCAGATGAACACGGCCCGGAGGCAGTAAACTGGCGGCGGCATCCTGCGCAATGGGATCAAATGGCGCCAGCCAGGGTGCCAGCAGTGCGGCCAGCAGCCATAAGCCCACGATGATAATCCCGGCGCTGAGCGCATGCTGACGGGGCAAAACCCGACGCCGTAAACCGGCAATCGCCGCTATCGCATTCATAGTGTTACCCTCGGATCCAGCGCCACCGTCAACACGTCCGCCAGCAGATTGACCATCACCGTGGCCAGCGCAAAGACCATCACCACCCCTTGCACCACCATGTAATCGCGGCTGAAAATCGCTTTCACCAGCAGTTGCCCCAGCCCCGGAATGGCAAACACGCTTTCAATCACCACCGTACTGCCAATCAGCCAGCCAATATTGACTGCCAGTAAGTTGAGAGTCGGCACCAGCGAGTTGGGAAAGACATGACGCCAGAAAATGCGGTTTTCGCGCTGTCCGCGAGCTCTGGCGGCAATCACATAATCGCTGTTCATCTCCATCAGCAGGCTGGCGCGCAGGTTACGAATCAGCACCGCTGACAGCGCCAGCGCCACGGTCAGACAGGGCAATGCCATATGGTGCAATTGGTCGGTAAAATCGCTGCCGTAGCCCGACACCGGGAACCAGCCCAGCACCACACTAAAAACGATGATCAGCATGATGCCAAGCCAGAAGGCGGGAAAACCCAGCCCGGCGGTGGTGAACAGGCGAATGCACTGATCGGCGACTCGTCCTCGCTGCCGCGCCGCCAGCGCCGCCAGCGGTACGGTCAACAACACGGCCAGCACGACGCTGCCGAGTACCAGCCACAGCGTGGGCTCAATGCGCGAGCTGATGAGTTTGAGCGTATCGACGCGGTAAACGATGGATTTGCCTAGTTCACCCTGTAACAGATTGCGCAGAAAGTAGCCGTACTGTACCCACAACGGTTCATCCAGCCCGAATTGCGCACGAATGCGCGCCAGTGCCTCCGGGGTGCTGCGCACGCCCAACAAAATACGCGCCGGATCGCCGGGGATCGCCCGCACCATCGCAAACGTAATGATGCTGATCCCCAGTAATACCGGCAGCAGTTGCAGCGGGCGGAATAACAAAAATCGGTAACGATGCATCAGCGAACTCCTGTGGTGCAGCATGTCGGAAGCGGTAGAAAAAGCGCCCTGCGTTGGTGCAACACACGTTGAATGATCTGCGTACTGCCCGGTTGTCCGGGCGTTTTCTTTACGCTAACGGCATCGCCGGGAGCTGGGTAGTTAGCAAAAATACTAGTTTTGCGTCCTCTCACGGGCGGCACCGGAATTGCATACCTTCGTTGAGGTGACGGTGAATTTGCACAAACCATGCCCGTGGCATGGCGGCACGTAACGTGAGGGGGTAATGATGCGGGTTGAAATCGAACGTCCTGCCGCTGCGGACGTCAACAGGCTGGAAGAGGCTTTCGACGGGCTGTTCGCGCAAACGCAAGCCCTGGGTTTTGATGCGGTGATTTATGACTACACGCCGGTTCCGCGCTCGCTGGAAGGCGACCTTATCACGCCCTCGCTGCTGGAAATGCGCAATGTACCGCAAGACATGCGCCAGCTGTGGTGTGAACGGGGTTACTACCAGGTGGACCCGGTTCAGCACTTTGCGCTGGAAAGCTGCGCGCCGTTTGTCTGGTCCTATCAACGCCCGGATCGCAGCGTGTTGCAGGGACGGCTGGATAACGCCGCACGGCAAGTGACCCATTATATGCGCGATCACAATATGCCGTGCGGCGCGACGGTGCCGTTGCATCTGCCAAATGGCGGGTTTGTTACGCTGACCGGTATTGTTGCCCGCCAGCAGCAGGAGCGGGATATCAGCGATACGCTGGCGCAACTGACGTTTCTCGCGCACCGCTTTCAGGAGTCGGCGTTTCCGCTGTTCGACGCCTCAATGCGCACCTGTCGCCATGTCAAACTGAGCAACCGCGAGCGCGAATGCCTGGCGTGGTCCGCAGAAGGACTGACGGCTAAAGAGATTGCCCGCAAACTGCACCGTTCGGTAGCGACGGTCACGCTGCATTTGAACACGGCCGCCAAAAAACTCGGCGCGACAAACCGCGTGCAGGCGGTGGTCCGCGCATTGCACTACCGTTTGCTGGACAGTTAAGAACTAGCATTTTTGCTAGTGTTCAGTCGTGCCGTCGACGTTCTAACCTGAAAGTCGGTTCACTTAACAGGGTAAACGTCATTCATGTACACCATTCGCGAAGGCTATGCCCCCTTCCGGGAATACCAGACCTGGTTTCGCATTTGCGGCGATCTGCACAACGGACAGACGCCGCTGGTTGTCGCCCACGGCGGACCGGGCTGCACCCACGATTACGTCGACGCCTTCAGAGATATCGCCGAAACCGGGCGCGCAGTGATCCACTACGATCAGTTGGGTAATGGTCGCTCGACCCATCTGCCGCATAAAAGCCCGGATTTCTGGCACCCTTCGCTGTTTCTCGACGAACTGAACAATTTACTGCACACGCTGGCAATTGCCGATGATTACGCGCTGCTCGGCCAGTCCTGGGGCGGCATGCTGGCGGCGGAGCACGCGGTAAATCAACCGCAGGGCTTAAAAGCCGTGATCATTGCTGACTCCCCGGCGTCGATGGCGTTATGGCTGGAGGGCGCGGCAAAGCTGCGGGCAGAGCTACCGCCGGATGTACAGGCAACACTGCTGAAACATGAAGCGGCGGGCACGCTGGACAGCCCGGACTATAAAGCCGCAAGTCAGGTGTTTTATCAGCGCCACGTTTGTCGCCTCTCCCCCTGGCCTGACGAGGTAAAACGCACCTTCGCGGCGATGGATGCCGACCCCACGGTGTACCACGCAATGAATGGCCCGACGGAATTTCACGTTATCGGCAGTATGAAGAACTGGACGATTATCGACAGGCTGCACCGGGTTCGCGCGCCAACGCTGCTGATTTCCGGGCGCTACGATGAAGCCACACCGGAAGTCGTTCAACCGTTTATGGACAATATTACCGGGGCGCAATGGGTGATATTTGAATCCTCCAGCCATATGCCCCATGTCGAAGAGCGGCAGTTGTGCATGAAGACCGTCAGTGACTTTTTAGCGAAAACCTGTTGATGTACTTCGCAACACCGTGTTGATTGTGTTTGTTCTTTTTTAAGCGCCGCAAGGCGCTTTTTTTAACGCTTTTACGCCCGCAGCGCTATTAGCCGATGGCCGCTCTGCGCCACTGCGCATGGCGGCATACACCGAGCACAACTCCTGCAGGCTACGGGTGCCGGTGCGCTTCATCATGCCGTTACGCTGCACGCTAACGGTAGTCGGGCTCACGCCGCGAATGCGGGCGATATCATCTACTGAATGCCCACGCAGCAATAATCGCATGACCTGTTGTTCGGCACGGGTGAATTTGAAGGTGCGGTGGTGATAACCAGGATGTCGGTTTTGCTCCGACAGGAGTGTCATTACGTTTAGTGCCTGACGCAATTCTTCAGGGCGGATATTTTCCGCCAGGCACAATTTTACCAGTCCGGGGAAAAGCAGTGTGAGCGAATCAAAATGGCGTTCGGAAGAGATAAAAATGGCGTAATGACCGGGGGGATGAGAGAAAAACAACGCGTACATTTCCACAATATCCATACCCGTGGTCACGTATATTGCCGATTCGCTGTTGCGGGAATGGCGACGATTTTCCAGACGCAGTTCCCTGAGTATTTTTTCAATTCCATAAATGAAAAGGCGATCCTTCCCATAGATTGTCATGTAGGTACTCCAGAGGTAATGTTTTTATTTTGGCTCTCCGAAGACGGAGGCATTTACTGTTTTTCCTGATTGTTCTTGATGTTGTCAGGCAGATCAACTCGCCAGAACTGGCTTGTTGAGGCTTTGTTTATGCGGCAAAGAGAACAACGCGGTGATGATGTCTCTTATGTCTCGCTTATCGATGTTCCCAGTGTATTGCATTTTTTGTCAAATGTTCGCTTTTTATTCCAGGAATAAATTTATCACGCCATTTATTTACCCCCCAAAACATCATTATAACGGCCATGTAAATCTCCACACAAAATACATATAAATTTTTGATTTTAAATTATTTATTTTCAATGAGATTATCTTTATAACCGTATTTTTCTATTTTTTATTCTCTCCTTAAAGTTCGATCTTAGTCTCAAAACATCATTTCAAATTGTGTAAAAGTCCATTCCAGTTAATTCATCGTTATCGATTAAAACAAAGAAACCCGTTACTGAGTAATGATTCAATGATCCTTAACAACATATTCTGTGTGGTGAATCCCCCTAAGCGGTGGGGTCATGCTGATAGGAAATTAACCTCAATGAGGTTCCATTTTTATGGACGAATTGTGGAGATCGGCCTGCAATTCACCGGGAGGCACCCGGCACCACACGCCACTTTAAATATGCAGTCTCGCCGCGGTTATCTTTAGCAATAACCGGTAACTATATTCGGCATAATAATTAGACTTGCTAATTATATCACTTTGCAATGAGAGTGAATTATCCACTCCTCATTGAATTAAATCATCTGCAATTTTGCAGAGGACACCTTGTACCTTTTGACTATAAATAATAGGGGTTTTTATGTTACGCACGCTTTTATTCGTTACCGTACCTTTAATAAGCATTGCCGCCCATGCTGTGACATTTGATTATCGTCATGAAATTAATGACAGCGGAGGAAATAACCACAAAGACCGTTTATTAATGTCACACCGTTTTGCCAATGGTTTTGGTTTGTCGCTGGAGGGCAAATGGAAAGGTTCGCAGAATAAAGACAAGGCTTATCACGAAACGGTCAGCAACGGCACCGAAGTGGTTGCCAGCTATGTTTATAAAATCAACCCCACGTTTCAGATTGAGCCGGGGTTCTCACTGGATTCCAGTTCCAACTCTAACAATTACCGCCCGTATCTGCGCGGAAAAATGAACATCACCAGCGATGTCGGTGCCACGTTGCGCTACCGCCCTTACTATAAGCGCAACTCCGGCAATATCGGCACCACAAAAGAGACCAGCGAAAACGGCTACAACCTGACTGCTGTCATCTCCTGGAAACTGTTTAATGATTACCAGCTCGACTACGAACTGGATTACAAACACGCCACTTCTGCGGGTGTCCTGATTGCCGACAACGAAAACTATGACTGGTCACATGATTTTAAATTAACCTACAAGCTGGATAAAAACTGGTCGCCTTACGTTGCTGTAGGCAACGTGTCCGGCAGTAAATACACCGATGAACGTCAGACCCGTTATCGTGTAGGTGTGAAATATAACTTCTGATGTGAGGGGCAGGTTGTCCAAATGATTCAGGGATTTCGGTGGAAATCCCTTTTTAGGATGAGATGAAAAATGAAACGTTCAACACTGGCGCTCACAATGAGTCTGGTAAGCCTCTTCTCTTATCACGCCGCGGCACAGGAGAGCGCACGACTGAGCAGCGTAAAAACCTTTGCCGATACGGTTATTGATAAAGCTGGCGATAAACAGCACCCTGGCGTACCGTTGCTGGCAAATGGCGTGGATCCGCGCACCGGCAAGCAGATGGTGTGGATCTTCCCCGACGGGAGAACCGCCGTGCTGTCAAACTTTTCGGCGCAGCAGAACCTGATGCGCGTCCTGGTGGGGCTGAGTAATTTGACCGGCGATCCGACCTACAAGCAACTCGCCGAAAACAACGTGCGCTACTATTTCCAACACTATCAGGATAAGAGCGGCTTGCTGCTCTGGGGCGGGCACCGCTTTATTGATCTAAAGACGCTGCAACCGGAAGGGCCCAGCGAAAAAGAGAAAGTGCATGAGCTGAAAAATGCCTACCCGTACTACGAGTTGATGTTTGCCGTTGATAAACCCGCCACCGCACGTTTTATCCGCGCGTTTTGGAATGCGCATGTTTATGACTGGAAAATACTTGAAACCAGTCGTCATGGCGAATACGGCAAAGCAATGGGCAAGCTGTGGGCCAGCGATTTTGAACAACAGCCACCGTTCTTCGCCACCAAGGGGCTGAGTTTCCTGAATGCCGGGAACGACCTGATCTATTCCGCTTCCCTGCTCTGGCAATACGATCATGAACAAGGTGCCTTGACCTGGGCGAAGCGACTGGCGCAACAGTACGTGCTGCCCCGCGATAAAAAGACCGGACTGGGCGTTTATCAGTTCACCCAGGCGCTGAAACGCGCTGAAACCACCGACGACACGGATACCCACTCGAAATATGGCGATCGCGCACAGCGTCAGTTTGGCCCGGAATTCGGCCCGGACGCGCTGGAAGGCAATATGATGCTGAAAGGCCGCACCAGCACCCTCTATTCGGAAAATGCATTAATGCAGTTGGCGCTGGCAAAATCGCTGGGACGCGACGGCGAGGATATTAAAAAATGGACGCTGGATGGCCTGAAAGCCTTCGCCCACTACGCCTATGATGCGCAGACCAACAGCTTCCGCCCGATGCTGGCTAACGGCACCGATCTTTCGGGCTTCGTGCTCAAACGCGATGGCTACTACGGTAAAAAAGGAACGGTGCTTAAACCCTATCCGGCAGGCAACGAGTTTCTGCTCTCTTACGCCCGCGCCTGGACGCTGGAGCAGGACGCGGAGATATGGAAAGTGGCGCGCGGCATTGCGCAGGGCCAGGGGCTGGGAGACATTGGCGAACCAGGCGGTAAAAACAGCAAGCTGGATCTGAATACCCAAAACAGCGAACCGTACGCCATTTTCGCACTGATCGACCTGTCGCAATCCACCGGCAATAAAAGCTACCTTGAACTGGCGGATAAAGTAGCGAATAACATCCTCGCCAGCAAACGTCTGAACGGTTTCTTTGTTGACGATCCTGGCTATGTCTACGCCAACATCGATAACATCGCGCCTTACGCCCTGCTGGCGCTGGAAGCCGCGTTTCGTGGGAAACCGGATGCTGTCGCCCCGTTCCTGAATGGCGCGGGTTTCACCGAAGGGGCTTATCGCCTCGACGATGGCAGTGTACGTTACTCAACGCGTGATGATGAACTGTTCAGCCTGAAACCCGGCGAGCAGCTAAAACCGAACGGGAAAAAATAACCCATTTCACCCTCTCACGGCGTCGCCGTGGGAGGGATTACTGCCTTATCGTCCGGTGCCATCACCGCACCCAAAATAATAAAAAGGCTTTCACATTCCGGTTTGCGTTTTTTCTTAAAAGAAATAAAAACCAGAAAATTCAAAACAATAAAAAAAACGCATCCATTATGGTTGTTACTCAATTAACTCTAACTATTTTGACTTAATCTAAATTAATGTTAACGAGAGTATCTCCCGTGCCCAAAAATAAAAAACAGCCGCATCATAAAAACAGGCTCATACTCAATTAACAGGCATAATGTATTAAATAAATGCATCAATCTGCCGTTAATGATGATAAGAACCAGAACGATCTCAGTTTTACAGGGTATTGTATGAGTATAGCTGATGGCAAAACGCCCTATCCTCAGACCGGCAACACACATAGCATCATGAAACAAACCATCATTTTGATGGTTTCATTGATGAGTTTTATTTTTCTGACCATCTTGTTTGCACTGATTCAAACAGAAAATGACTTAATTCAGACGACCTATAAGCGTGACACCCATTTATTAGTCAAAGCGCTTGAAAATACGCAGGAAAACATCCGGTTGCATCTCGCCGATAACGCAGACTGGGACGAAGCGTATGATAATTTGCATCGCCAGATAAACACGCAGTGGGCGTGGGATGAGAAAAATCTGGGGGCATCGCTATACACCAAATTTGGTTATGACGGCGTATTTGTTATCTCGCCGACAGGCACCACACCTTACAGCGTTGTTGACGGGCAGTTGCAGACCATTTCGCTTGAGCAAGCTCTCGGCTTTAACCCCATTAATGCGTTAAAAAAAGAGCTGCTGGCCAACAACGGTCAGGCGATTTCGCATCTGGTTACGCGCAACGGAATGCCAGCAATCCTTTCTGCGGCCTGGATCATCTCTGACGATACCGATGACGTTATCAGACCGACTGATCGTTCGCTCATGGTGTTTATGGATACATTAACGCCCGCGAAACTGCAGCGGCTGGGGGAAGAGTACGGCATTAATCAGCTTACGCTCGCCACACCGGGTGCCAAAGGCAAAAATAAAGCCACGATTAACGTTGGCGACACATCACTTGAGCTGCAATGGAACAATAAAAACCCGGCGGATACGCTGTTAACCTGGGTGCTTCCCCTGCTGGTCCTGCTGATGACAACCTCCGTGCTTTTCGCCTGGAGTCTGGCGCGTAAAGCATTAGTCAGGGCGCGAATGAACGACGAAAAAACCTTCCTGCTGGAGCAGAGTCGTCAGGCGCTATCCACCAGCGAACGCCGTTTTCGCGATGTGGTGGAAACCACGACCGACTGGATCTGGGAAGCGGATGAACAATTGCGACTTACCTGGATTTCCACCCGTTTTCCGGTGGTCACCGGCAATCATATCGAAGAGTGGCTGGGGCGCAGTTTTCTCGACTTTCTGGACGGAGAAAACAGTACTCTCGCCGCCTGGCTTGAGTTACCACATCCTGGTCACTGCCTGACCCTCTCGCAATGTGGTTATGTCTCTGCGCTGGGTAACCCGCGCTTTTGTAACTTAACGCTCAAGCGTGTATTGCTGGCGGATGGTAGCCTTGGCTTTCGCGGCACCGCTACCGATGTCACACTGGAAGTGGAAACCAATGCGCGGATTCAATATTTGTCGCATCACGACGAAATAACCGGGCTCCCGAACCGCTTAATGATGAAAGAGTTTCTGGATGGTAAGCTGCTATCGAGCAATTCCCAGGCCGGAACGCTGGTCATGATGAGTATTGATATTAATGATTTTAAAGCCATTAATGACATGTACGGTCATGCGGCGGGAGATAAAGTACTGAGCGAAGTCTCAGAAAGATTACGTAAGTGTGTACGCAGCACCGACCTGGTTGCCCGCCAGGGTGGTGATGAATTTATTGTTATCTTACCGGATGTTGAAAACGAACAAGATATTCAGATGTTCTGTCAGCGGATCATTGCGGAAATTAACCAGCCGCTATTTATTCACGGCAATGACATTCATCTTGGTGTCAGCATCGGTATTGCACAATTACCAAAAGATGCACTGACCGCAAAAGATTTACTGCGCTACTCAGACATTGCGCTTTATAAAGCTAAAAACGCCGGCAAAAATAATTATGTCTTTTATCAGCCTGACATGGCGAGACAAATCGTACAACGCCGTGAACTTGAAAGAGAATTACGCGTTGCTATTAATGAGGGGCAACTGTTTTTGTTATACCAGCCGCGCTACGATCTTCGGAGCTCACGCATTACCTCTGTCGAAGCCCTGGTCCGCTGGCAACATCCGGGTTACGGCTTATTAATGCCGGATCTGTTTATACCGCTGGCGGAGGAGACCGGTATTATTGTGGATCTTACCGATTGGGTATTGCGCAAGGCGTGCGAAGAAGTGGGGCAACACTTTGAAAACATGTCTGTTTCCGTTAATATTTCTCCTGTTGAGTGCCGGGATCCATCGATGGTCTCACGGGTAAAAAATGCGTTGCAGAAAGCGGCATTCCCGGCATCAAGGCTGGAGTTAGAATTGACGGAGAATATTACGCTCAATGGGCCGGATACCACAAAATCAGTGATGCATGAGTTAAAATCATTAGGCGTCAAATTACTTATTGACGACTTCGGTACCGGTTATGCCTCACTGCATTATTTGAACTGTTTCCCCTTTGACGGCATCAAAATTGATAAGTCATTTGTCTTTGGGATGAACGATTCTGAAACCGCACACAAAATAGTGGAAAAAATCATTGGCCTCGGAAAAGATTATAATCTGGAGGTCACCGCTGAAGGTGTGGAAACACTGGAACAACTGGAACAGCTTAAATCTTATCAATGTGATATTGTTCAGGGCTATTTTATTAGCCGCCCCACAACCCTGGAAAAAATTAAACTTAACGCAAATTTTAGCGTTGAAAATAATTTATTAGCAACAGAAAAACGCTGAGTCTGCTAATTATCAATCCACTCACTACAAATATAATTTTTTTCTGTGACGAAACTACTGGAAAATTACCATTTCTTATGTTCTATTATCCGTAAATTGATTTAAATCAATTTCTATAGCATAAAACGCTTTTTCAAAAAACCAAAAGACCGTTTTATAAACGCCTGAGGCGTTCTGGTCACGATAACCAGGAGGGTAAAATAGCCGGACTGCAGGGCAAACCAACCTGAAGGGTAATATCTATTACCGGGGGAAACATGATGAAAATACTTCGCGATATAACTATCCGTAAAATGCTGCTGATTATTCTGTCGTTATTCAGCATTATCTGGGCAATGGCCACCTTTCTGACATTTCAGAACTTCTCAAGAATCGATAATTTATTAACGCAGAATGCTGAACAAAAAAATGCCTACTCATTACTGGTAAAAGGCAATGATCAGTATTTCCGCTCAGTAACCCGGATGTTACGCGCAGTAGATTTTCAACAGTCTGGCGACGAAGCTAACGCAGAAAAGACCTTTGCCTCCTCCGGTAAAGCGTTGGCCATCACACAAGATATGCTGGCGAAGTTTCGCCAGGCGCAGCACCCCGGCGTGGACAAAGAAGTGGTTGATACCATGGTTCGTGACTGGGAAAACCTGTTGAATAATGGCATCGTACCGATGCTGAATGCCGCACAAACGAAACAAACCGATCAGTTTCGCGAACTGTTTCGTAAAACATACCCGCCGCTGAGCGTACAGTTTGGCGCCACTGCGGAAAAATATACCCAGGCCATTCAGTCCAACGACTTACTTGATCAGACCCGTTCTCAGGTGGTCTTTAATAAATATGTCCTGATCAGCGCGCTGATAGCCGGTGTTTTGACGCTGTTCCTCACCGACCGCTATCTGGTGGGCTTCCTGGTCAAACCGATTGGCCTGATTAAACGTCACCTGGAATTGTTAACGGCAGGCAAGCTTAACCATGAACTGAATGAGTTTGGCCGTAACTGCGCCGGGCAATTGATTCCGTATATTCGGAGCATGCAGGAAAGCTTACGCACCACAGTTGAAACGATTCAAGATAGTTCAGGTGCCATTTATCGCAGCACTAACCAGATCCGTGAAGGTAATGATGAACTCTCCGGGCGTACCGATCAGCAGGCTGCCGCGCTGCAGCAGACCGCAGCCAGTATGGAAGAGTTAACATCGACCGTGCGCAATAATGCCGAAAACGTCCGCGACGCACGCAAACTGACAGAAGAAGCGCAACATACCGCACAGAAAGGGGGCGAAATCACCGCCACGGTGGTGAAGACGATGCACGGCATTTCCGAAAGCTCGCAGAAAATTGCTGACATCACCACGGTGATCAATGGCATCTCCTTCCAGACCAACCTGCTGGCACTGAACGCAGCAGTAGAAGCGGCACGTGCAGGCGAACAGGGTCGCGGTTTTGCCGTGGTCGCCAGCGAGGTTCGTGCATTGGCGCAAAGAAGCGCGCAGGCTGCGAAAGAGATCGAAACATTAATTCAGGAATCCGTCACCCGTGTGCAAACCGGTGCTGGTCAGGTTCAGGAAGCGGGCGGTGCCATGGCAAAAATTATCACCTCCGTTGAGCAGGTGAATAAATTAATGACCGAGATCTCCGTTGCTTCCGAAGAGCAGAGCCGCGGGATCGAACAGATCGGCCAGGCCATGACCGAAATGGATGGCGCGACGCAACAAAACGCCGTGCTGGTGCAGGAAGCGAAAGCAAACGCCGTTTCACTGGAAAAAGAAGCTGAGCGGTTAAACAAAGCCATCGCCCTGTTTGATTCCGGGGCAAGCCCGAGCCGACACACCGCTGAGAAGAGCAGTAAAAGTTTACGCAAACCTGCCAACCTGGCGCTGGTCTCATCCGGTGATAACTGGCAGTCGTTCTGACCCCTTTCAGCCTAATTGACTCTGCGCCTGAGGCCCCCCTCAGGCGTTTTTTTATGGCTTCAATCCACGAATAATTTACAACATATAATTGATATATATAGATTTATTAAGAATGGCGAAAAATAAACCTTGTGCTAATTTTTTGAGGTGCGGAAAAGAACAAGAGGGTCTTAGCATGAAGTTCAATGATGAGCAGACGGGACTCATTGGATTAGCCATTGGTGCAGCAGTGATTGGCCTGGTTGCAGAACGCAGGTCAATTAGCCGGGACACAATTATTGAAGAAATTGAACGGCAAGGCAGAAACCGGGGCGACGGCGTTGAAGGTGACATTTTTCTGAAAGCCGCGGAACTGGTGCGTAAAGGTGTGTGACAATCAGCCCGCCCGGGGGCTGATTGTTTAACCGGCATGGGTGTGTTATTTCACTGTACCTTTCACGCCATGCGGCTCGGCGCGCCGGTATTGCGGCGCGATTTGCACCGCACCATGCAGCGCTGCTGCGGCATGCCACGGCCAGCGGGGATCGTAGAGCACACCCCGCGCCAGGGCGATCAGATCGGCCTCTCCCTGCTGGAGAATGCTTTCAGCATGCTGCGGTTCCGTAATCAACCCAACGGCAATCACCGGCATCCGGGTCTGCTCACGCAGTGCTTTGGCGAATGGCACCTGATACCCCGCCGTCACCTTAATGCTCTGCAACGGCGAAAGCCCGCCGCTGGAGACGTGAACATAATCGCCGCCTGCCGCCTCAATGTTCTGCGTCAGCACCGTTGACTGAGCTAAATCCCAACCTCCGTCCACCCAGTCGGTGGCGGAGATACGAATCCCCACCGCCACCGCTGAAGGCACCGCGTCACGCACCGCACGGAAGACCTCCAGCGGGAAACGCATCCGGTTGTCGAGACTGCCGCCATACTCGTCACTGCGCTGATTAGAGAGCGGCGAAAGAAATTGATGCAATAAGTAGCCGTGAGCGGCATGGATCTCAATAAGCTCAATGCCCAGCGCCACCGCGCGCAGAGCGCTGTCCACAAAACCCTGTTTCACCCGCGCCAGATCCTGTGCTGTCATTTCTCGCGGCGCACGTTCAGCAGGGTCGTGGGGCAGATTCGATGCAGAAAATGTTTGCCAGCCCCCCTCTTCAATTGCGAGCTGCTTACCGCCTGACCACGGGGCGCTGACAGAAGCTTTACGCCCGGCGTGACCAAGCTGGATACCGATTTTTATCGGCGAATAGTGGCGAATATCCTCAATAACTTCACGCAGTGCTGCCTGCGTTTCATCATCCCACAGGCCGAGATCCTGGGGAGAGATGCGACCAGCAGGCTCTACCGCCGTGGCCTCAATAATCAGCAACCCCGCGCCAGATAACGCCAGGTTACCCAAATGGATGCGGTGCCAGGCGGTGGCTTTCCCATCGACGGCGGAATACTGGCACATCGGGGCTATGACGATACGGTTATCCAGTTCAACCTGACCCAGCTTAGCGGGTGAAAACAATTTGCTCATTCATCATCCTTATTCCGGCTGTTCAATGACGCGCCCGGACAGCAAAAGACAACATTATCAGCCTGTGACTCTCCGCCGGATGCCCGGGCGTGTCGTTGGCTGAACGTGCCCTTTTGGGGCTTTTCATTTTCAGAGCCTGTCTAAAACGGTTGAAATATCCCGTCGTTATAACTGTGTCACACCGCGCGTCGCCGCCTCGTCCCGCCACTGCAACAAGGGAACATACGCCTGGCGAGTGACCGGAGAGAAACCGCCAATCAACGCAGCCGCACAGCGCTCCTGATAGCGCACATCACTCACCAACTGGCGCAACGCCGACTGCAAGAGCACCACGGTCTTCGCGGGCGTTTGCCTGGCCGTGATCAACGGTAATCCTGGGGATAACGGGCTTTGCCCTATCACTGCCAGCCCCGTGAGTAACGCGGGCTGGTCGCGTTGCAACAGCGCGTATGTCACGCAATCAATCGCAGCAAGATCCGCCTTTTCCTGCTGGAGTTCAACCAGCGATTGCCGGTGGCTACCGCTAATGGTGATGTGGGAAAAGAAATGCGCTGCCCCCGGTAACTGCGCAACCCTATAGCGCAGGGCGTTATAGCCGGATTGGGAGTCCACGGCATTGCACACGGCACGGCGACCGCGAAAATCCGCCAGCGCTTTTCCGCGATCCGCTTCGCGCGCCACCAGCAGACTGCGATAGTGGATGCCTTCGCACCCCGGTGCCAGATAGTGAAAACAGCCTACGGTCTGCACCCCGCTCAGGGTGGTCATCAGCGGATAGCCGCAGGTCTGACTGAGTAAGAGATCATCCCGTTGCCAGTGGTTAAGCAAATCATCGCCGGGCCAACAGGGCTCCGCCCGCAGACCGTGGTCCGCCAGTATGGCTTGTAAGGCCTCCAGCAGTGCACGCGTGTGCGGGTGACACAGGTCATACATCGGCAACGCAATATTACTCATCGCGCTGTGGGAAACCAGGGTGTGCATTCACGTCCACCGGGGAAAATAAAAAGCGCCGTAACCATTCACTATAGCCGCGCACCAGAAAACCGCGATTACGCTGCTGCCAGGCGGCCCGGTCACGCAGATAAATCGTGCGTAAACCATACCAGGGCACACCGGGCAAATCATGGTGGATCGCATGATAATTCAGGTTGAGAAACAGGATGCGCCACGGCAGCGCCGCTTCGTTGATCACCGAACGCGCCAGCGGATCGTCTGCTGCCTGGTGTTCAAGAAATGAGCGGATTTTAGTGATAGCCAATGCCGGGTAACTCACCATCAGCACATACCACAGCGCCGGGAAGTCGCAACAGGCCAGCCAGGTGAAAACCACAGCCAGCAGCGCCATATGGACAATCCACATGGTTATCGTTTTACCTTGTCGCTGGCGGAATGCTCGCACCATGCCCGCCAGCAGTTGCCCGATGTCCAGTAACGGCGACAGCAGCAGACGGCCAATAAAAGTATTACGTAAATGAATAACCGTTTGCCGCCAGCCCGACAGGTGTTGCCAGCGATGAGGGGAAAAATAATAGGACTCCGGATCGTCTTCCGGCAGGGTCAGTAAATGGCTGCGATGATGCGCCAGGTGAGAGTCCCGGTAGAGACCGTAAGGATACCAGAGCGCCAGCGGCAGGATCCCCAGCAGTTGGTTGAACCAGGCAACACGCGTAGGGTGACCGTGGATCAGCTCATGCTGGACCGACATATACCAGCAGGTAAGCACCACCAGTAGCGCCGTTGCAGGCAACAGCCCCAGCGTTTTCCACCAGGCCAGCGTGGCGAACCAGCCGCTGTAGACCGCAATGATCACGCCCCAGGTAGGCAGTTCGCTGCGCCACACCCAGCTACGGGATAGCTGGCGGATAAAATCACGCTGCTGTTGATGTAAATAAACCGGACGCCCTTTCGCCATTCACGCACACGCTCGCTGCTTGCTCTTTTCAGCGCAACGATGCGAGAGGAAGCTGGAAATGACAACGTACTTAAATCACTTAGCTATTGCACAAAACGGAAAATCTCACACCCCCGCCGCTGACGGGGGCGTGTTGTTTCTCGCGCTTAAATCTGCGCCATACCGCCATCGACGAACAGCTCAGCACCGTTAATAAAGCTGGCGGCATCGGAGGCCAGAAACGCGACCACTTTGCCAATCTCTTCCGGTTCGCCGAGACGGCCCAGCGGCACTTGCGCGGCAAGCGCATCGAACAATCCCTGGCGATGTTCATCCGGCACCAGGTCCCCCAGACCCGGCGTACGCACCGGCCCTGGGCTGACCACATTCACGCGGATCCCGCGCCCTTGCAGATCCAGCGACCAGGAGCGGGCAAAGTTACGCACGGCCGCTTTACTGGCGCTGTACACACTAAAGTTGGCAGTGCCTTTGATCGAAACGGTCGACCCGGTCAGCACAATGGACGCGCCGTCAACCAACAGCGGCAGGGCTTTCTGTACAGTAAACAGTAATCCGCGTACGTTGGTGGCAAAAATCCGATCAAAATGCGCTTCCGTGATAGCGCCTAATGGCAACATATCGCCGCCGCCTGCGTTGGCAAACAGGATGTCGAGCCGCCCGGCGCTTTTGGCGATATGCGCATACACCGTGTCGAGATAGGACAGCACCGATGCATCAGCACGGAGGCCGGTGATGTCGTGGCCGATCTCCGCAACGGCGGCGTCCAGTTCTTTTTGCCGACGACCGGTAATAAACACGCGTGCCCCCTGCGCCACCAGCTCTTTCGCCGTTGCCAGACCGATCCCGCTGGTCCCGCCCGTTACCAGCGCAATTTTTCCGCTCAATGCAGTGTTCATGATGTATTCCTCATATTCAGTATCGGGTTAATGGATTCACCTGAACGTTCACCGCTTGTCGCCTCAGGCATGGCGGTAATGTAGCGCCGGGACTTTTATTGAAAAATAGTGAAAAATGAAAATGACTATTCACCACTGTGTATAATCATGCAGAACATTGCAGGAGAAGATCATGGATCAGTTAATGGCCATTCGGGCTTTTGCCCGCGTCGTGGAAGCAGGCAACTTTACCCGGGCGGCGGATTCGCTGGAGATGCCGAATGCAACGCTGAGCAAATTGGTGCAGGAGCTGGAAGCGCACCTCGGCGTTCGCCTGCTGCAACGCACCACCCGGCGGGTCACCGTCACGCCGGAAGGCCGCGATTACTATGAGAAAACGTCACGTATTCTGCGCGATCTGGAAGATATTGATACCGGCTTTAACGCGGCGCGCAGCACACCACGCGGCCAGTTACGCGTTGATGTAGGCGGTTCGACAGCCAGAGAGGTGTTGATCCCCGCCCTGCCCGATTTTATGGCGCGTTACCCGGATATTCGTCTCGATCTGGGCGTGTCAGATCGCGCGGTGGATTTGATCAGCGACAACATTGACTGTGTGATCCGTGGTGGCCCACTGGATAACTCGTCGCTGATTGCCCGCCATATTGGCGCGGCGACGCTGATCACCTGCGCAACACCGGGTTACCTGCAAACGTTCGGCACGCCGGCTTATCCGCAGGAGCTGAAAAATGGTCACCGGCTGGTCAGTTATCTCTCCCCGCAAACAGGCAGAGCGTTCCCTTTCCGCTTTGCCCGCGATGGCGAAAAAACCGAGATCAAAGTCGACCACCGCATTGGTATTAATGAGAGCAACGCCCATCTCGCCGCCGGGCTGGCGGGACTCGGCATCATCCAGACGTTCAGTTATGCCGCCTGCGCGGCGCTGAAAGAGGGGGCACTGGTGGAGATCCTCAGTGCGTGGCGCCCGGCACCGTACCCTTTCCACGTGGTCTACCCGCAAAACCGCCACCTCACGCACCGCCTGCGCGTTTTTATTGACTGGCTGCTGGAATGTTTCCCGGCGCGGATCAGCGGTCGCGTGATGAAATAAAAAAAATAGCGTGCGGAAAATATTATCCCGTTAAACATTGCTGAATAAAAAAACATCATGTAGAAAATATGAATAAAATATGTGTTAAATAAGTAATCTTGTATCTTTAATAGATTTTCAATAATGCAAGCTCATCCTAAAAACATTTTAACCTACTGTTTATAAACGACATTATATTTGGCAAAGTTTGAATGATTATTATCTTGATAATCAATGCTGTTTCCACTACCGTCGTTAGTGCATGATTTAGCTTGCTAATAACGTCATGTATTAACCTCTCTCGCTTTATTCCTTTTTCGCTGGCGCTGAAAGGCCGGGTACCGGCTTTACCTTATCTTTAACGCCACGGCATAAGGAGGCGTCACGACGTCTGCAAAATGCGTCGGCAGTGGAAAGCGAGAATCGAGCGTACAAGAAGAAAACAGGGAATATGGCATGAAACATACTTCGCACTACTCACTGGCCATGCTGGTTCACATGGCTCTCTGGGGACTGGCGCTTCCGGCATACGCCGCTGACACCAACAATACGTCTGACGCCACCCAGAAAACCGACAGCACAAGCACAGCCGCGCAAAATGAAGATACGCTGGTCGTGACGGCCGCTAAACAGACCTTACAGGCCTCCGGCGTTTCCACCATTACGGCGGATGAAATCAGCAAACATCCCCCCGCACGGGATGTGTCGGAAATTATCCGTACACAACCCGGCGTAAACCTGACGGGTAACTCCACCAGCGGACAGCGGGGAAATAACCGCCAAATCGATATTCGCGGCATGGGACCGGAAAATACGCTGATCCTCGTTGATGGCAAACCGGTCACCAGCCGTAATGCCGTACGCTATGGCTGGCGCGGCGATCGCGACAGCCGCGGCGACAGCAGCTGGGTACCGGCGGAAATGATCGATCATATCGACGTGATCCGTGGCCCGGCTGCCGCGCGTTATGGCAACGGTGCAATGGGGGGGGTCGTCAACATCATCACCAAACCGAACCAGAACGAATGGCACGGCTCCTGGAACACTTACCTGAACGCACCGCAGCATCGCAAAGAAGGCGCGACAAAACGCACCAACTTCAGTCTTAACGGCCCGGTTTCGGATACCGTCAGCGTTAACCTGTGGGGCAACCTGAGTAAAACCCAGGCCGATGCGCAGGACATTAACTCCGGCCACGAAGCGGCGCGCACCGGCACCTATGCGGGTTCCTATCCGGCGGGTCGCGAAGGGGTAATCAACAAAGATATCCATGGCAAAATGCGCTGGGAGTTTGCGCCGATGCAGGCGCTGGAATTTGAATCCGGCTACAGCCGCCAGGGCAACCTGTATGCGGGCGACACGCAGAACACCAACACCAGTACGCTGGTGAAGAGCAAATACGGCAAAGAGACCAACCGCCTCTACCGACAGACCTATGGCGTGACCTGGACCGGCGGTTGGGACAATGGCGTCACCACCAACACTTACGCTCAGTATGAGCGCACCCGCAACTCAAGGATCAATGAAGGTCTGGCTGGCGGCACGGAAGGGATCTTCTCCAGCGATAAATTCTCCGATATCGACCTGGCGGATGTACTGCTGCACAGTGAGATCAACATCCCCTTTACGCTGGGTGTGGACCAAAACCTGACCGTCGGTACCGAGTGGAACCAGCAAAGGATGAAAGACGGGGTATCCACCACCCAGTCGCTCTCGTATGGCTCGATCTCCGGCATCGACAGCACGGGTCGTAGCCCTTACTCCAGCGCCGAGATTTTCTCTCTGTTCACCGAAGATAACCTTGCTCTCACCGACAGCACCATGCTGACCCCGGCGCTGCGCTTTGATCACCACAGCATTGTGGGCGATAACTGGAGCCCGTCGCTAAACCTGTCGCAGGGGCTGGCGGAAGACTGGACGCTGAAACTGGGGATTGCCCGCGCTTACAAAGCGCCGAACCTCTACCAGCTCAACCCGAACTATATTCTCTACAGCAACGGTCAGGGTTGCTACAACAGCAGCGCCGCCTGTTACCTGATGGGTAACGACGATCTGAAAGCCGAAACCAGCGTCAACAAAGAGATCGGTATTGAGTACAAGCACGACGGCTTCCAGACGGGCATTACCTGGTTCCGTAACGACTACCACAATAAGATCGAGTCTGGTTACGCCGCCGTCGGCACCGCCAGCAACGGCAAAACCAGTATCTATCAATGGGAAAACATTCCCAAAGCGCTGGTGGAAGGTCTGGAAGGCACACTAAATGTGCCGGTAAGCGAGACCGTTAACTGGACCAACAACATGACCTGGATACTGCAAAGTAAAAATAAGAAGACCGGCGATCGTCTGTCGGTGATCCCGCAATTCACGCTGAACTCTGCGCTCTCCTGGCAGGTGCGTGACGATCTCTCTTTGCAAAGTACCTTTACCTGGTACGGACGCCAGAAACCGAAACGCTTTAACTACAAAGGTGAGGCAGTCTCCGGTAGCGAGCTGAATGAAGTCAGCCCGTACAGTATCGTTGGCCTGAGTTCGACCTGGACGGTGAATAAAAACCTGAGCCTGACCGGCGGCATTGAGAATATCTTTGATGTCCGCCATTATCGCGCAGGTAACGCCCAGACCACCGGTAACTCCACCACGGGCGCTTATCTGTATGGCGCAGGCGCGGAGACCTATAACGAATCCGGCCGTACCTTCTATGTCAGCGTCAATACGCATTTTTGATGCTCATCGCCATGCCGGAATATAAGGATATTCCGGCTTTTTATTCAGCAACGCGCGGTATGCCTGCATTGTTATATATGATGACAAAATCTTCACCGCTTCTGCATAATCCGTTCACGGTGTAGGTTTATTATTGCCTCGTTGGTTCTGCTGGAAATGAATTCCGTCAGGGTCAATAGTGGCGCAATGCCGCTCCTTCATATGTAGTACCTCTTCCCCCCTTCCAAATCCCAACCGCAGCAATGCGGTGAAGGGGGGAACCCCACGCGTTTCCCGGCCCGTATCATCCAGCTCTCTGCTATTACCGCAGACGTTTGTTCAGTTCATTTGCCAGAATATAGCCACGTTAGAGACAGGGTTTTCTTTAATGAATAAAACGTCGACACCAGCCCCATAATTTATTCATGCTGACTCCATTTTATCTGGCGTATTAAAGGTTATTGTTATCGCGTTCTTTGTTTTATTCAAAGGACTGTAATCCTAACAAACTTTTCCCCCTTCCCCCCGTTGAAGAAGGGGGCTTTTTTTGCATTTAATACGCAAAATAAAACAACATTAGATTCATCGCCGACGCCATTTTGATGGAATAGTTGCAAAAAAGTTCCATCATTAAATAACTTTTTACTCACCGGGATTATCCATTCTTTCTCCATTGTTTCACCATAATTAAATGTGATTCTGCGTTTTTATTCGGGGTGTTTTGGGTAAATTCGATCGTTGTTCAGGGATCGCCCAGAGTTAACTTCGGCAGGCTCTCTACGCTATATATCTCTTAGACGACATATTCATGTTTAAAAAACGCAATATCATCGCCGGACTTTTGCTCTCTCCTTTCGCCTTGCAGGCCGCCACCACGTACCGGATAGATGACATCCGTTTCGACGGGTTGCAGCGTGTCACCGTTGGCGCAGCATTGTTAAACATGCCAGTAAGAACAGGCGAAGACGTGAGCGATGACGATATCAGTGAGTCAATACGCGCGCTGTACGCCAGCGGAAACTTTGAGAATGTGCAGATCCTGCGCGACGGCAGCACATTATTGGTTAACGTAAAAGAGCGGCCGACCATCGCCAAAATCAGCTTTTCCGGCAATAAAGCCATTAAAGATGAATTATTGAAGCAGAACTTAAGCGCCAGCGGAATTGATGAAGGCGGATCCCTCGATCGTAATAACCTGGCGAATATTGAAAAAGCGCTACAGGATTTTTATTACAGCGTTGGGAAATACAGTGCGCAGGTGCATGCGGTGGTCACCCCATTACCGCGCAATCGCGTGGATTTAAAATTTGTTTTCCAGGAAGGCGTTTCAGCACAAATTGCTCAAATCAATATTATTGGCAACCAGGCTTTTAGCGAGGAAACGCTGCTCAATCAGTTACAGTTGCGTGACCAGCTGCCGTGGTGGAATGTTATTGCCGATAAAAAATATCAGAAGCAAAAATTAGAAGCCGATATTGAAACACTGCGCAGTTATTATCTCGACAGAGGTTATGCGCGCTTTGATATCACCTCAAGCCAGGTCAGTATGACCCCGGATAAAAAATCGTTATACATCACCATCGCTATTTCCGAGGGTGAGCGTTATCAGGTCACCGGCACAACGGTAACCGGTGATCTCGTGCAGCACAATGAAGAAGTTAACGCGCTGGCGAAAGCGCTTGAAGGCAAAACTTACAGCGGCGCAGCCATTACCGGCATGGAAAGTAATATCAAAAAGCTGTTTGGCAAATATGGTTACGCCTGGCCGCAGGTGAAAACGCAGCCTGAAATCGACGATGGTCAAAAAACCGTCCGCCTGCATATTAACGTGAATGCGGGTCGTCGTTACTCCGTGCGCCAGATCCGCTTTGAAGGCAATGATACGTCTCGCGACAGAGTATTACGTCGACAAATGCGTCAAATGGAGGGGTCATGGCTGAACGACGACAAAGTGCAGCAAGGGAAAGAGCGCCTCGATCGCACCGGCTTTTTTGAAACCGTCGACACCCAGACGGTGCCGGTTTCCGGCGTCCCGGACCAGGTCGATGTGGTGTATAAGGTGAAGGAACGCAACACCGGCTCCTTTAACTTCGGTATTGGTTATGGCACCGACAGCGGCATTAGCTATCAACTGGGCGTCACTCAGGACAACTGGCTGGGTTCGGGCAACAGCGTCAGTTTCAACGGCACGCGCAGCAGCTACCAATCCTATATCGAGCTGGGCATCACCGATCCCTGGTATACCGTTGATGGCATTAGCCTTGGCGGGAAAATTTTCTACAACAGCTACGACGCATCCGATGCCGATACCGGCAGCTATAACCAGCAAAGTTACGGGCTGGGCGGCAATTTGGGCTTCCCTATCAGCGAAAATAATACGCTCAATGTGGGGCTCGATTATGTGCATAACCGGATAACCAATATGGAGCCGGAGCTGAACACCTGGCGCTACCTCAACTCGCGCGGTATTTACCCGGATGTGGTCACCAAAGATGGCGACAGTAATGCGGAGTACAGCGCTAATGACTTCTTCACCAGCCTCGGCTGGAGCTATAACGATCTTGACCGTGGCTATTTTCCACGAGCGGGGAACAAAAGCAGCTTAACCGGGAAAGTCACCGTTCCGGGCTCGGATAACAGCTACTACAAGCTGACGTTTGATACGACGCAATATGTGCCGTTAGCCGAAAACAAAAACTGGGTGTGGATGGAGCATCTGCGTGCAGGCTATGCCGGTGGTTTGAATGGCAAAGAAGTGCCGTTTTACGACAATTTCTACGCGGGCGGTTCATCATCGGTGCGTGGTTTCTCGTCAAATACCATCGGTCCGAAATCGGCTTACTATCGCTGTAATGGTTCGGAAAGCAGCTACAGCGCCTGCCCGTTAAAAACCTCGTCCGATGCATCTGGCGGCAACGCAACGGTGGTGTTGAACAGTGAGTTTATTGTGCCGACGCCCTTCATTAGCGATAAATATGCCGACAGCGTTCGCACGTCGCTGTTTGTGGATGCCGGTACGGTCTGGAATACCACCTGGCGCAATACCGCACAAACCCAGGCGGCGGGACTTCCCGACTACAGCGCCCCCTATAATATTCGTTTTTCTGCCGGTATTGCTCTGCAATGGATGTCACCGCTGGGTCCGCTAGTCTTTTCCTGGGCGGAGCCGTTTAAAAAATATGACGGAGATAAAGCAGAGCAGTTCCAGTTTAATATAGGTAAAACCTGGTAACCGTTATAACGGACGATCTCTTACCCTTGCTTTGCGAAAAACGGACATGAAGAAAAAATCACCAGTCAGTGTTAACAAAGTGGATTTTTTCGACTTCAGATATGAACTGGAGCGCGCTGTTCTGGCAACAACCGAGGAATATTCCCGGCAGTGCCTGACGCGCGCCAAATTCCTTAGCTACCTGTTGTGCCGAAATCTCCGTCATGAATATGTGGAATTATTTAACGAAACATTTAGCAGCGCTGAAATCGCGGCACACGCCACCACGGACCGAAAAGAAAAAACGCGGGATTTCAGAAATAATTTTTCCCGGCTGAAACAGGCGATATATCATGAATAAGCAGGCGAGAAATTCGTTCGCCGCAGCGTGAAGAAAACGGCTGCACGCGGCATTATTTCTGCGTGTATCGATTGGCAAGCATCTCTTTTGTTGAGACGTGACGCCATAAATGTAACGCGTTTTTTTCAGCTATCGCTGATGGTTGAATTGCGGTGAGTAAGATATCTATTAAGTCGTACACTTGCAAAGCAGGGTATATATTTGCTAAAACAGCGTTCCCTGTATTGATCTTTATGAAGATATCACTAAAAATTAGGTGGAAAGCTTTTTAATTCCATCACAAGGAGTGACGTTATGTCAGAAGCCCTTAAATCACTAAATAACATTCGCACGCTGAGAGTTCAGGCTCGCGAAGTTACTCTTGAAACACTTGAAGAGATGCTTGAAAAGTTGACAGTGGTTGTTGAAGAACGCCGTGAAGAAGATCTTTCTTTGCGCAAAGAACAAGAAGAGAAAGAGGCCAAACTGGCTGCGTTCCGTCAAAAATTAATTGATGAAGGTATTGATCCGACTGAGCTTCTTTCCTCTCTGAAAGGTCAGGTATCAAAATCCAAATCTGTCCGCGCACCTCGCCCGGCAAAATATAAGTATGTGGATGAAGATGGCAGCGAGAAAACCTGGACCGGCCAGGGCCGCACGCCAAAAGCGATTGCAAAAGCCATTGAAGGCGGCAAGAAACTCGAAGATTTCGAAATCTGAAAATAAAAAGGGCGGCGCAATACCGCCCTCTTTTTTTGTCAAAACACCACTTCGGCCTGCACCCCAACGCTTATTTGATAATCTTTCCCATCGTTAAATGTCTGGGTATCGATCTCATTCTCCAGCGCTTTCAGGTAAGTACTATAGAAGCGAATTTCCGGACGCGAGTTAAGAATACTGGTATCAACTTTGTACACCTGCGCCAGCGTCACCTTATAACCCGACTCATCTCTCGTGACATTGTCAACATGGTTTTTCTGCGTGAAATACCCTAACTCCAATGCCGTTTGCATGTTGCGGCTCCAGATCCACGACGGGCGAATAACGGCGCGCGCGGTTTCAAAATCCGTATGCGCACCGGTATAGGTGGAGTAGAGATCGTGACCACGACCATATACCAGCGCATGCGCCATGATGATTTTCTCACCCAGATAAAATTCCCCCTGATTCACCAGCCGCCAACCGATACCCCCACTGTGAATACCGTAATACGCACTGTTGTAATCAAAATCCGGGTTGGCGCTGGAGATATTCATAAACTGACTGGCCAGCGAATTATCCGCCACCTGCAACGTCAGTTCGTTAGACCCCTTCTGCACCGGGTTGCGCAAAATAGCCTGGCCCAACCAGGAAGATTTCACCTGATAATATTCACTGTTCGCCTGCGCCTTTTTTTGCTCATCTGTTTGGTTGGCGAAGGCATATTTCGCCCCTAACTCCAGCGTCATATCACCGGTTATCGGCAGGTTTTTGTAACGCACTTCGGCAATATTCACGTTAACCTGCGTGGTATCGCTACAACTGGATGCGCCCGCCGCACAGACAGTACTGTAGTTATCAATATCGTTACGTGTGATCGCCATACTCACTGCGCCAACCGGCAGCTTCATATTTTCGATCCCCACGCCTGCCCCTGAAAGGGTACGGTTGCTCTTCCAGTCCAGTTGCTGAATTTCATACTGCGGCAGCGTATGTTTTCCGACCCAGACCGAGGCTTCCGGTGCAAAAGGCAGCAGGCCATTACCTTCCACATAGAGTTTACTGAGTTTGCCCATTCCACCGCCGGACATTCCCTTCTCGAAAGATTCATTACTCTGCGTTAAGCCCAGGTCACCTTCAAATTGCACGTTTGCCCAGATGGATTTGTCGCCATCGCGCCATGCCCGCTTCTTCAGCGACAAGTTATACCAGCCGTCATACTCATTACCAAAACGCCCCAGCGATCCTACCGCCCAGGATTTGGGCCCGCCATTGGTGGTGGTCGCCCATCCCGAACGGAAATAGCCGGAATATTTAAACCCGGTATCGTCCTGCACGTACTGGCTGATTTTCTTTAATGTTGTCGGCGACAACGCAGGCTCAGTCGTTGGTGCAGCAGCAGCGTGGGCCGTCTGCGTTGTTACGGTCAGCGGAGACGCGGTAGAGGCTACAACGGTGTGCTGTTGCGCTTTCTCTTTTTCTTCGTAGGCCTGTAATTTTTGCTGTGTGACGCGTAATTGCGCTTCGAGCGCTTCCATACGCTGCTCCAGCGTTAAATTTTGCGCCATGGCTTCACCGCTGGCGGCATAGCACGACATTAATACCATGGCGATAATGTTTTTTTTGCATGACTGTTTTTTCATCTTCATGATGACCCCTCAATATGGCATCCCCCAAAAACAAAAAGACCCGCAACTGACAGGTATTTACTCCGCCAGTTGCAGGTCTCGCCTGAATTAAATCAGTCACGTCCTGAAGGGATAATTACGTTAACAAATCAACATTATTTTAATTAATCGCGGTGACAATCACGCTCACCGCCGCTATTTCCCGCGAAGTGGGAATGTTATACCGACAGTGCTATCACCGGTTCGCCGAAGCGGGAATGCGGTTTATCGCTGATCTGTAACTCGCGCCAGGCATCGCCATTGGTAATAATCACGGGTGTAACCGTGTCATAACCCGCCTGCTTAATTTCATCGAGATCGAAGATCAACAGTAACTGGCCTTTTTTAACCGTATCGCCCTCTTTTACCTGCATATGGAAATATTGCCCTTCGAGCTGCACCGTATTAATACCGACATGGATTAATATTTCCGCTCCGCCCGTCGAGTGGATGCCTATCGCGTGTCCACTGGCGAACGTACTGGCAATCTCACCGTCGACAGGGGAATAAACCCGGCCCTCCTCCGGCACGATGGCAAACCCCGGCCCAACAATTCCGGTCGAAAAGACCTTATCATCCACCTCGCTCAGCGGGATCAAGGCACCGGAAACCGGGGCAGCAATGTGCTCTGAGGAGACGGAGGGCGACACCGATTCGCGGGTTTTACGCGCCATTGGCTTGTTCTCTTTTACCGCCGGAGCGGCCTGTACAGGCTGCGCGTTTGGCTCGTCAAACCCGACGATCAGGGTTAACGCAAAGCTGCCAATAAACGCCACAACGCAACCGATAATAAAGCCAACAAACCCTTCCCCGTAGAAGATAGGTAATGTCAGTAAACCGGGCATTCCCATGGAGATGGCCGAACTTTTCGCATAACCCACGACCGCACCGCCGAAAGCGGCGGCAATGACCGCGCAGACAAACGGTTTTTTCAGCTTAAGCGTAACGCCATAAACGCCCGGTTCGGTAATGCCAAACAGAGAAGCAATAAAGGAACTGCCCGCCAGCGCTTTCATTTTTTTGTCTTGCGCACGCAGCATCACCGCCAGCAATGCACCGGACTGAGCAAACACCGAGGGGCTGGAAGCAGCTTTGAGGAAGCTGTGCCCCATCACGGAAATATCATTAATGAAGACGGTGACAAACCCCCAGTGCACGCCAAAAATAACCAGCACTTGCCACGCCGCCGCCATCAGCGCGCTGGCGATAATCGGGTTAAAACTGTAAATCGACACAAACAGCGAGGCGACCGTTTCACTGATAGTGATGCCCACCGGTCCGATGGTCATCAGTGTCAGCGGCACCATCAGCGTTAACAGGAAAAATGGCGTAAGGATATTGCGCACGCTTTCATGGATATGGCGGTTCAGGAAACGTTCGATTATCGACATCAGCCAGACGCTGAAAATAATCGGGATCACCGTCCCGGTGTATTTCATCATCATCACCGGTAAGCCAAAAAAGGTCACCGGCTGGCCGCCATCGAAGAGCCCCTGAATGCTGGGATAGATCAGCGCCCCGGCAATGGAGACCGCCACAAAAATATTGGTTTCAAATTTCCGCGCGGAGGTGATGGCCAGCAGCAACGGCAGGAAATAGAACAGGCTGTCCGATGCCGCATGCAAAATAATGTAGGTGGTCTCTTTATTACTCATCCAGCCCGCCGCCAGCACAATCGCCAGTGCGCCCTTCAGTACCCCCGCCGCCGCCATCGCTCCAAGCAGTGGTGTGAAAATGCCCGCGACCAGATCAATCAGCCGTCCCAGCACCGAGACGTTGTTTTTCTCCTCCGCTGGCGCTTTTTTGACTTTATCATCATCCAGCAAACCAGAAATGGCGCCAAACGCGCGAAACACTTCCGGGACACGATTGCCGATCACGATCTGTAATTGCCCTGACCCCTTCACCACCGTAATAACGCCATCCAGCGCTTCAAGCTCCGCCAGCTTGACCTTGCTGTGGTCAATAATTTTAAAACGCAGCCGTGTTGCGCAGTGCACTAACGTTGCGACGTTATCTTCCCCACCCACCAGCGGCAGAATATTTTCTGCCAGAACGTTGCTATTCATAATGAGACTTCCCGTTTCATAAACGACAAAAATTGCCAGTTCATATGCGCTCGTTGCCTGTATCCGCTGGCCAGCAGAAAAAAAGCAAAAAAAAACCTGGATAAAATAGTGTGAAAAAACACACTGCTTTATCCAGGTCTCGCCCAGAATATTCTGGTGACGTCCTGACGAACGTCCTCTTTCTAACAAGCTCCGTGAGGAATTACTACTGAAACCTCCCGTTTTGTGAAAATCATCACTAAATTTCCCGCGTCGTGGATAACGATCGCCTGCGCTACCGCTGGTGGCAGTACAAAGAACCCACCGCCACCACGATGGGCATCCATTTTGCCCCGGAGCTAAAACTGGAACAGAGCGAAACAATGGACGCCAGGTTTGTTGCGCCCACGGTGAAAACCGCGACGCCATTCCATATCATTCTGCCGGTGCAGGATGACGGACGCCGTCGCTGTTCGCTTATCGCCGGGCCATTGTGACGGTGACGTCTTAAGCAGGCTGTGAATTCAGCGGGGGTAATCCCCCCGCGAGTGTTTTTCATCACCCTGGAAACCGTACGCGGCAGACAAAACGAGCCCTCAGTACGGATCGTTCAGACTGGCTCCGTTACTGCTAATCACATCGCGATACCAGAAGAAGCTCTTCTTACGACGACGCTCCAGCGTGCCATTTCCTGCATCATCACGATCAACGTAGATAAAACCGTAACGTTTCGACATCTGCGCCGTACCGGCGCTCACCAGATCAATCGGCCCCCAACTGGTGTAACCCAGCAGTTCAACACCATCTTCTATCGCCTCTCTGACCTGCTGCAAATGCGCCTGCAAATACTGAATGCGATAATCATCTTCAATGGTGCCATCCGCCGTCGGGACGTCTTTCGCGCCCAGGCCATTTTCCACAATAAACAGCGGCTTTTGGTAACGATCATGCAATTCATTCAACAAAAAACGCAGCCCCTGCGGATCGATCTGCCAGCCCCACTCTGAGCTTTCCAGGTGTGGGTTAGGGATCATCCGCATAATGTTGGTGCGCGAGCTTTGGTACCGTTCCGGTTGCGCAGCGGCGCAGCCGCTCATGTAGTAGCTGAAGGAGATAAAATCGACAGTCTCTTGCAGATCCACAGCATCCTGGTCGGTGATGTTCAGCGTAATGTCATTTTCACGGAAAAAACGCCGGATCCATGCCGGATACGCCCCTCTCGCCTGCACATCACCAAAGAACAGCCAGTCACGATTCACGCGCTGCGCCTTTAACACATCTTCCGGTTTACAGGTGATAGGGTAGCGGATGCCGCCCAGCAACATGCTGCCGATTTTCGCATCCGGAATGATCTCATGGCAGGCTTTAACTGCCCGGGCACTGGCAACCAGTTGATGGTGAATGGCCTGATAAATCTCCTGCTGGCTTCTTTCACCTTCCAGCCCCACTCCGGTAAACGGCGCATGCAGCGCCATGTTGATCTCGTTAAAGGTGAGCCAGTATTTCACTTTGTCACGGTAGCGGGTAAACACGGTGCGCGCATAACGCTCAAACAGGGCAATCACTTCCCGACCACCCCAGCCATCGTACTGTTTTACCAGGCCATAAGGCATTTCGTAATGGGACAAGGTGATCAGCGGCTGAATGCCGTAACGCGCCATTTCATCAAACAGGCGGTCGTAAAACGCCAGCCCCTCTTCATTGGGTTGCATCTCATCGCCGTTGGGGTAAATACGCGCCCAGGCAATCGAGGTACGCAGCACGGTAAACCCCATCTCGGCAAACAGCTTAATGTCTTGCGGATAACGGTGATAAAAATCAATCGCCACATCTTTGATGCAGCTGTTCACCCCGTCCCGCGCGACCACGCTGCCATGAATGCCCTGGGGTTGCAGATCGGACGTCGATACGCCTTTTCCCCCCTCATTCCAGGCGCCTTCAACCTGATTAGCGGCTACCGAGCCCCCCCACAAAAAACCGTCCGGAAATGCCATTTGCATCGTTTTCTCTCCTTTCTCATCGGCTGTCTGCCGCTGTAGCCCGGCAGATCAGAAATAAAAAAACCTGCTCAGCACCGACAGGAAAGCATGTCGGTGCTGTCGCAGGTTTCGCCTGAATCACTCAGTTACGCCCTGTAAAAATGGCGTTTAGACGCCGCTTAATCGGTTGATATGGATAGTCAGAAACATAACCTCATCGGTAGTTAGCTGGCAGTCGTAATTTTTCTCAACATAATCATAGACCTTCATCGCACACGCATAAGCTGCCGGCATCATGCCAGTGATACCCTGATAAATGCTGTCATCGCCGTGCGTCACCGTGTCCCGGTTCAACAGACGCAGGGCAAAAAACTTCAGATGGGTAATAAAGCGCTGATAATCCAGAGATTCTTCATTGAGCGTAATGTGCAGATCGTATTTCAGGATCGTCAGCACATCTTTAATGATGGTGGCGCTTTGCATGGTGCTGTGCATATCGCTGTTATTTTTGGCATTCGCCAGATGCAAAGCGATAAAACCGGCTTCATCCTCCGGCAAAGTAATATTAAGCCTGTCCTCAATCAGCGCCAGCGCCTCCCGCCCGACGGCAAACTCCTGGGCATAGAAACGCTTGATATCCCACAGCAGGAAATTTTTGATCGTCAGGCCGTTGCTGTGTCGCTGAAGGGCAAAATTGATGTGATCGCTTAACGCCAGGAACAGCGTATCCTGCACGGTGATCGCCAGTCGCTGCTGGGCGAGCGCAATAATCTGCTCCGTCACCGCCAAATGCGGCGGCGGGATTTCAGCCAGCAACTGCGCAAGCACATCCGCCAGCCCGGCGGATTTTTTAACAAACTGACTCTCTATCTGGCTCTCGTCTACCTGGTCACCCGGCTTTTTGCCGAAACCGATTCCCCGTCCGATTGCCACGATCTCTTGCTTTTCATTCGTGAGCAGGACAGCGTTATTGCTGAGTATTTTTTCTACTTTCATTCCAGCTATCTCACTGTATGGTCCTGAGACCCTTCCCGGAGGCGGCGACGCACGAAAAAAAGACAAAAAAAAACCTGATTCCATTGCGACCACAGTGGCAGCAATGGAATCAGGTTTCGCTCAGTTTTCCGATGACGTCCCTAAGCGACTCTTATAACGAATCGCCCCGCCAGTCACAACCCTTCAGGCCATGAACTGTGATGATAATCATGGATGAAACTGCAATGGAGGGCAGGAAACGCGACAGTCGCAGACGTTCGTCAACTGCGCTGGCAACGCGTCAAACGTCCCCCCCATGCAGCAGGAATAAACCCACTCCTCAAGAGCAGAGGTCTCCTGCTGCTGGCCGAAGCAGTAAACCGGTGGGCAACTGCCAGCGAGCTGTGCGCAATTTTCGTAAGCCTGAATCAATGCTATGACCTGCCCAAGCGTTAATACTGGCCCGGAGCCGAGTTCAGGCAGACAATCCGCCATATAGAGTACATAGGCGTCAACCGCAGTTTGATGGTGTTGGCCACATCGGTTTTCTTTTAAATAGTGCCAGGTGGTGCACAAGTAGCGGGCATGCAGCCGGTTACCAGCATCAGAAAACCAGGCGGAGGAAAAGGGGGGGGTTTCTTCCCGGACACGTTTATCCGTTAATAATAGCGAGGCGCTGCCATTATTAATCAGTAATAAGGCGAGAGAAACCTTTTGCATTTCAAATGATAAATTTTTATTCATAATATCGGAAATAAAAAAGTGGCTTCGCCGTGATAACATCCTTATGAATATACATCTTAAATGAAACTTTTCCAGCCAAATTTTCAATTATGGGGAATTAATTGAATATAAATAAAAAAAATGCAGCAAAGAATTTGCCTTAAGGTTTTCTTAATAAATAAACCGCAAAACCGCAGCAGACGCCCCACCACCACAGGATTACGGGATAAATTTCATACAGTTAATGCACTTTTTTTAATCTTTTCACAATAGAGCAAGCACAGCAAATATAAGTTAAGGCTATTTCAGCAAATTTATAACAATAATATAAAACACGATTTCTCTTATTTGAGTGAGAATAAAACTCTTTTCGATATCTATGTAATGCTAAATACATCACAAAAAAATGTAATTCAGCGCAGAAATCTGGTTCGCCTTTTTGATTGTCTTATCATCTCAGTCAATAAAATCCGTATAGCAACCTCTGAAAATCACCGCAACCACAGAGGCTCGCCGATGCTCATTTTCGTGCTTATCGCAACAAATTTGTAACCTTACTCTTACCTTTCATCGCCTTTCATTTTTTGCTGGTTTACTATACTCGTCACAATAAGTATGACTATTCGGTGAAGATTCAGAAGGTTGTCTCCCGCGCCTTCTGGTTTGCACACACCCCAGCGGACTCAAGGCAGGTTAGTGTGAATAAGGTTAAACACGCTGTTTTTCGTCGGGCCATTGGCCTGATGACGCTTTCCCTCTGTTTTTTCCATCTTCCGGCGCAGGCTGCTGATCCATTATTGAGCCCCGCGCCACATTCCACACAACCGGATAACCCCGCGGACAATCAGGCCCGCGGCATGCTGGTGGCGGTCGATCAAGCGACGATTTCCAGCGATCTGGCGGGGCGTATCGTCGATATGCCGTTTCGGGAAGGCGATCCGTTCAAAAAAGGCGATTTGCTGGCGCGTTTTGATTGCGCCATCTATCAGGCTCAATTAAGCGCGTCTCAGGCAGCAACGCGGGAAGCAGAAGCCGAATTGAATCAAAACCAGCAACTGGCGCAGATGAAATCGGTTGGCAGGCATGCCGTGTCCTTATCTGCTGCGCGCCTGGCGCAGGCGCAGGCGGAAAGCCAGGTTTACCAGATTCAGGTTAACCGCTGTCGGATTCTGGCCCCGTTTGACGGTCAGGTGGTCAAACGTCGCGCCCAGCCTTACGAGAGCGTGGCGGCTGGCGTGCCGGTGATCGATATTGTCAATAACCGGCATCTGGAGATTGACCTGCTGGTGCCGTCGAGCTGGTTATCCATTCTTAAGCCTGGGCTGACGTTTACCTTCACACCGGATGAAACCGGCAAGCCGCTGCGCGCCAGCGTCTCCCGGCTGGGGGCGCGTATTGATGAAAGCAGTCAAACGCTGAGCCTGACAGGGGCTATCGACAGCAGTGACAGCACCCTGATGGCGGGTATGAGCGGGACTGCGCATTTCCAGGAGAAACCGTGAGCAACACGCCTCCCCTTTCCGGCGAACGCGTCTTCGCCCAATTTCTGGACATTGAACGCCAGGCGCGTTCGGCAGAGACAATCGAAGCACTGGCTTATTGCATCGTCAACGACAGCCAGTCTCTGTTCGGATTTCGCCATGCCGCGTTGGTGATCAACGGCACAGTGCGTGCCGTCACCGGCGTGACACAACCTGCCCCTCATGCCCCCTTCGTCGCTTTTATCGAGCGGGCCAACGCCCGGCTGCAACGCCAGCCGCAATATGACCAATGCGCCGTTGTCGACGCCACCGCGTTAGATCAACAAAGCCGTGATGACTGGCTGGCGCTATCCGCCCCGGAAGCGCTGTGGGTACCACTGAAAGATCGCCAGGGGCACGTATTTGGCGGTATCTGGTATGCGCGAGAGCACCCCTGGCAACAGGCAGAACAACGGCTGGCAGAGCAGTTGGCGCACGCCTTTAGCCATGCCTGGCTGGCGCTGGAGCCACAACCGGTCTGGCGACGCACTCGCTGGCGCTGGAAGCTGGCGATCCCTGCCCTGTTGCTGGTCGGATGCCTGTTTATTCCCGTACACCAGTCCGTGCTGGCGCCAGCGGAAGTGATCCCGCTTAACGGTCGCATTGTGGCAGCCCCACTGGACGGCGTGATTCAGGCCTTTGCGGTGCAGCCCAATCAGGCCGTACACAAAGGTGACCTGCTGGTGCGTTTTGACGATACCACCTTAAAAGCGCAGGCGGATGTTGCCGAACGGGCGTTAAACGTTGCGGAAGCGGAATACCGCGCCAGCGCCCAGCGTGCCTTTCAGGATAGCGACTCCAAAGCAAGGCTCGATTTTCTTGCGGCGCAGGTCGCACAAAAGCGCGCCGAGCGAGACTATGCCAACGCGCTTCTGAGCCGCAGCGAAATCCATGCCGAGCGGGATGGCATCGCTGTTTTCGCTGATGCTGAGCGCTGGGTGGGGAAACCCGTGCGTACCGGAGAACGGTTGATGGATCTGGCCGATCCGGCTTCCGTGTCGCTGCGTATTGAACTGGATGTCGGTGATGCTATCCGCCTGAAGCCGGATGCGCCGATCACCCTCTTTCTCGATAGCGATCCGCTTACTCCACACGGTGCGCTGTTAGACCGCATTGCTTACGAATCAGAGCAGACACCCGCCGGCAATCTGGCGTACCGCCTGGACGCCCGTTTCACCGGAGAGCCGCCGCGCATTGGTTTACGCGGTACGGCTAAAGTCTCGGGTGAATATGTGCCGCTGGCGGTGTATCTGTTCCGGCGCCCACTCGCAGTATTACGTCAGTCGGTTGGATTATGACAAACGAGGCCATGAGCCGCATCCTGCCCGCGCTGCGCCGCGACCTGCAACTGGTGGAGTCCGCGAAAGGGCTGGACGGCGCTCCCCAATGGGTGCTGGCGGATCCGGTCACCGGGCGTTACTTCACGCTGACGCCCTCCGCGATACGTCTGCTGCGTCACTGGCCTTTGCGCCAGCCCCACAAGGTGCTGGAAGCAGCGAACCAGGAGCCCGGTCTGCCGTTACAGGAAAAGGAGCTGGAACAACTGCTGCGCTTTCTGCGCAGTCACGATCTGATTGCCGCCAGCGACCCGTTGCAACGCCAGGGGTATCCCCTGAAAGCCGCAGCACAGCGGATCAGTTTGTGGAAAACCTTGCTGCACCAGTATCTCTTTTTCCGCATACCGTTATGGCGTCCGGATCCGCTGCTCGGTCGTTGCTGGCCAGTGCTGCAACGTTACGGTCTGCCTATGCTGCGCGTGGTATTACCGTGCATATTGCTGCTGGGGGGCTTTCTCGTTAGCCGTGACTGGGTGCGCTATACCCAAACCTTTCCGCATATGTTCAGTCTGCAAGGAATGGCGGTCTTCGGCATGGCACTGGTCTTCGCCAAATTTTTCCACGAGCTGGGGCATGCGTTTATGGCGAAACGCGCGGGTTGCCGGGTGCAAACCATGGGGGTGGCATTTATCGTACTGTTCCCCCTGTTTTATACCGACGTCAGCGATGCCTGGAAACTGAAGGATCGGCGCGCCCGATTATTGATCAGCGCAGGCGGCATTCTGGCGGAGCTGATCCTCGCCTGCATTGCATTGCTGACGTGGGCGCTGCTGCCCGATGGTCCACTGCGCACAGCCGTGTTTATGCTCTCCAGCGCGACCTGGATCACCACGCTGGTGGTCAACCTCAATCCGCTGATGCGTTTTGACGGTTATTTTTTACTGAGCGATTTCTGGCGAGTCGAAAATTTACAGGATCGCGCCTATGCCTTGTGCCGTTGGCGCTTACGTGAAGCCCTGTTTGCTTACGGTCACCCACCGCCGCACACCTGGTCGCCTGCCTTACAACGTAAACTGCTGCTGTGGGGGTATGCCTCATGGATATGGCGCTTTTTCCTGTTTTTTGGCATTGCGCTGCTGGTGTATCACTTTTTCATCAAAGTCATCGGCATCATGTTGATGCTGGTAGAAATTGGTTGGTTTATAGCCCTTCCGGTGCTGAAAGAAGCCTCTATCTGGTGGTCTATGCGTAAAACTGCTCACCCTGCCAGGCTGCTGCGTTCTGGCCTGATCCTGCTGGCGCTCCTTGCTGTCCTGCTGTTTCCATGGCGCGGCAGTATCCGCATTCCGGCAGTGCTGGAAGCGGAAAATGTCAGCGTACTCTACGCCCCGAGTGCCGCTCAGGTGCGCTCACTGCATGTCCGCGACGGTCAACAGGTTAACGCGGGCGAGGTATTGCTGGAGCTGACCTCGACCGATCTGGATTATCGCCTTGCCATTGAACGCCAGCAGATTAGTGTCCTGCAACAACAGCGCCAGCGTGGTGCAGGGAGGCAGGAAACCGCCAGCGAAACGCAGGTGCTTGACCGCCAACTGGCAGAATCGCTGGCGCGTTACCGCGGATTGGATGCACAGCGCCAGCGGTTATCGATCACCGCGCCGCAGGCGGGCCAGGTGAGAGACGTCGCACGGGATATGACAGAAGGTCGCTGGCTGCCTACCGATTTACCCCTGCTGCGCGTGGTTGAGCCTGGCGCTGGCAAAGTCCAGGGCTATTTGCCTGAAGACACCCTCACGCGCGCGAAAACCGGCATGACGGGAGAGTTTATTGCTGACGATCCGGCCTACCCGCGTCTTGCGGTTCGCTTAAGCGATATTGCGCCCACCGGCACCGCCTGGTTACAGCAAGAGATGCTGGCCTCCGATCGTCACGGCCCCATCGCCGTACGTCGCGATCGCGACCACAACCCGCAACCGGTACAGGCACAATATCGCGTCCGCTTTGTGGTGCAGGATGATCAATTCCAGCCGCCGCAACAACCGCTTCGGGGCAGTGTCATTCTGCAAGGGGAAAAAGAGTCGATCCTGGGCGCCGTATGGCGGCGGGTCGCAGCGCTGGGGATCCGCGAGAGCGGATTCTGATCCCCGTCAACAGACGAAACCGCTGTCTGCAGTCGCCGAAAAAAAGATAAAGAATATATCCTTGAATCTATAAGACAAATCTCAATTGTCTGGCTATGTTTTAATCGTGGCCGGACATTCCATCACAATACCGTTCTGCCGCGGCATACCCGTACCTCCCCCACCTCTGGGGCTAAACAGCATGATGACTGTTATCCGATGGGCTTAGCTATACCGTGAAGCCGCTTTCTGGCAAGGAGAGATCTGTATGAAACGCGCTCAATATTTGCTTACAAAAACCACCATTGCCGCTACGTTAGGGATCGCTTTTTCGCTACCGCAGTCGGCTTTCGCCTGCAACGGGGCGGGTGACGAATTTATTGGCAGTGTGTGTTATATGGCGATCCGGTACTGCCCGGAGGGCTATTTACCCGCCGACGGCAGAACGCTGAACGTCAATGGTTACCAGGCGCTCTATTCCCTGATTGGCAACATCTACGGCGGCACAGCGCCCACGACGTTCTCGCTGCCTGATCTGCGCGGCAAAACCGCAATCGGTACGGGTACGGTCGCAACGCCGTCAGGTAACGTTACGTATACGCTCGGAAAAGTCATCGGTCAGGAAACCGCCGTTGGCAGCGGCAGCAGTTCAGTCGTGCTCAATGCGGCGCAAATTCCGCCACATACCCACCCGGCGACACTTTCCCTAAGCGGAAACAGCACGTCGGTCACTCTGCCCCTTACCGGCAGCATTACAAACCTGCCGTTTAATGCCGTTGCCAGTCTTGGCGTCACCGGTATTGCCAAAATCGGCTCATCAACCACCAGCGGTCGCTCGGTTAACCTGGCGGACAAAAGCCTGTTAACGTCCGTTAGCGGTCCCGCCGCACTACTCTACGCCCCCGCGGGTGCAACCAATGACCGGCAACTGGGGCCAGATGGCAGCGTGACAGGGACCGCCAGCGGTTCAGTTGCCGGAACAGCCAGCGGCGGCCAGTTATCAGGTTCAGCGGCTGGCACGGTCACCCTGCCGTTAACCGGTACGGTCAATGTAGGGGCCAATGTCACCACGCCAAATCCTGTTACGGTGCCGGTGTCGGTCTCGGTACCGGTGCGCGATCCGTCACTGCCCCTCACCGCGTGTATCGCTGTCACAGGGCTTTATCCGGTTAATCCAGGCTGATTCACCGTTGCGGATGGGCAGTTTTTTGCTGCCCATCACACGCATTGGCGAAACAAAGACAAAAAAAGCACAAAATGCAAATATATCTATTCAATTACATTATTAAGACATAAATTACATTTCAGAAACAAATTGACATGTTTGCCGCAACCTGACGTCGCTGAGTCCATGGCATGCGGACATGATGATCGGAATGTTATTCGTCTGCTGGGGTACCTCTATGTTATGGCGTGATCTGTTCAGTAACCGTCGCGTTGCCCGTCAACAACGCAACCACTCTCCCCGGCCCGTTGAGGTGACGCAGCCCGTCCCGCTGGGGTATGCGCTTGAGCCCAGAATGCTGTTTGACGGCGCGGTTGCCGCGACCGTGGACCAAACCGCCGCCGCGCAAGAGCCCACACCAACGCCCACTGCAGACACGGCAACGCACGCCGACGATAGCCACGCGCAAAATAGCGACTCTCAGACCCAGGCCGCCAGTCAGGACACCACAACCGATAACACAAAAGTGGCGGTTGCCGCCGATAGCGGACAAACCCACAAAGAAGTGGTGTTTGTTGACACCTCGGTGGCGAATTACCAGACACTGCTCAACCAAGTGCCCACCGGCGCGGATGTGGTGTTGCTGGATAGCAGCAAAGATGGCCTCTCGCAAATGGCACAATGGGCGCAAACGCACCGCGGCTATGACGCGATTCACATCATCAGTCACGGTGCAGAAGGTCGTCTCTATCTCGGTGATTTGACACTGGACAGCACCACCCTCGCCTCGCGCCAGAGTGATTTGAGCGCGCTTGGCGCGTCGTTAACAGACAGCGGTGACATTCTGTTGTATGGCTGCTCGGTGGCATCCGGTGAAGGGGTAAATTTTATCAATACCCTCTCCAGCGCGACCGGCGCAGACGTGGCAGCCTCCAGCGATCTCACAGGCAGCGTGGCGAAAGGCGGCAACTGGACGCTGGAAAAAAGCGTTGGCAGTGATGGGATCCAGGCGGATGCGCTGGCGTTCAACAACTACAACGAACTGCTGACCATCGTCGTGTTTGATAACGCAGATTTAAATAGCGGTAGCGGGATCTACAACAAAACGGTCAGCACGGTCGGGTTCACGTTTTCCGGCCAGGACGGGTATTCGTTTTCCAATAACTACGGCACCAACTACAACGTCTTCCCTGACAGCGCCGGTAACCAGACTGGTGATGCCACCAAACTGACGATTGCGGTGGCCTCCGGTTTTACCTTCGATCTGACCAGTTTCAGTTACTACACTTCGCTGAATGACACCATTACGGTCACCTTTACTTATGCCAATAACACCACCGTCACCGGGACGCTGATCGCCACCGCGAATGCCAATATCACCCTCTCGAATTTCTCGGTGTTCCGCGACGCGTCAAATAATCCCCTGTCCACCTCCGCGAACGACGTCATCAAAGTGGTGATCGCCAGCGCGAACGGGACGGGGGGCTTCGACTTCGGTACCAACAACTTTGATATTTCCGACGTCAAAGCCATCGTGGCGTCAAATGCGACCTCCACCGTCACCGCCGGTCCGTCAGCGGAAGCCACCACGTTTTCCACCACCGCGACATCGGCTGCCAGTGCCACCACGCTGATGGATTTTACGATAGCCGACCCGGGAACATCCGATGGCCTTGCCACCAATGTCAGCGCGTTCTACGCGACCGTAAGCGGAACAGCCACCTCGTCGGAACTGGCGAAGATGAGTTTTTTACTCAACGGGCCGGACGCCACCAACGTGCTCGGCACTTACGACAGCAGCACGGGCAGAATCACCTTCTCCGGGCTGAACCTGTCGATTATCGATGGTGGTAGCGAAACCTACACCATCAAGGCGTATTACAACGACAACACCAGCAGTAACGATATTACCGATCACCACACCGTGGTGTTGTCGGTCAACGCCAGCAATTTTACCTCGGTCTCCGGCGGATCGACCTTCGCCAGCAGCCAGGCCAACGTCACCAACGGCAGCGGCGCGAGCATTGACATCGCCGCCACCAAACTGATTTACAGCCAGTCGCCGTCCACATCGGTGGTCAGCGGCATAAACTTCACCACCCAGCCGGTGGTGATCGCCGTGGACGATCGCGGCAACATCGATACCGATTTCAACGGTTCAATCACGCTGAGCGAAAATGGCAGCGGTTCGCTCACCGGCACCACCACCGTCACCGCGTCAAACGGTATAGCCACCTTTAGCGGCGTGAAATACACGTCAGCCAGCGACGCTGACGCCAACTTTGTCCTTACCGCCGCAGCCGGTAGCCTGGTGAGTGCCACCTCGGCCTCCATCAACCCGGATGTGGTTGCAACCAAGCTGGTCTTCAGCACACAGCCCGTACCCACCGCCATTCAGAATGGGCAAAGCACCAGTTTTACCACCGTCCCGGTCGTGCAGGCTGTCGATGCAAATGGCATGGTGGATCAGGATTACACCACCAATATTGTGCTTTCAGTCACAGACCCTAACGACGGAACGGTTGATGGCACGGTTAACAGCTTTACGGTCACATCTGGCGATCAGGACGCCAGCAGCACCACGGTAACGCTGACGCCATCAGGCGGTATCGCCACCTACAGCGGCCTCGTCATTATGTATACCAATAGCGGCAGCACCAACACGCTGGCGTTACGGGCCACATCGGGCAGTTTGACGGCCGTTAACAGTTCGTCGATCACCGCCACAACGAACTCCGCGCCGGTCTTCAGCAACCTGAACGGCGGCGCGACCTATACCGAAAACGGCAGCGCAGTGGTCATCGACAACGATGTCACCGTCGCCGACACCGAACTGGATGCCCTTAACAGTGGGCTGGGTAACTATAACGGCGCGTCGATCACTGTCGCCCGCAACGGCGGGGCCAACAGTAATGATCTCTTCGGCAACAGCGGTCTGCTGGGAGCGCTCACGCAAGGCCAAAGTTTTACCTACAACGGCACCACGGTAGGCAGCGTCACCACCAATTCAGCGGGCACGCTGACACTGACCTTCAACAGCAACGCCACGTCCGCCATTGTGGATGCGGTGCTGCAATCCCTGACCTACACCAACAGTTCTGACGATCCGCCCTCCAGCGTGACGCTGGGCTGGACCTTCAACGATGGGTCCATCAACAGCAGCGGCACGAATCAGGCAGTAGTCAGTATTACGCCGGTGAATGATGCGCCAGTGATCAGCAACACCACCGTCAGTAAAACCGTCAACGAAGACAGCGCGCAGACCTTTACCGCTGCCGATTTCGGTTTCAGCGATGTGGACAGCGGCGACACCCTGCAATCGATCACCATCGTGACGGCGCCGGGTGCGGGCGAGCTGTTTATTGATGCCAATGGCGATGGCGTGCGCGGTGTTGGCGACACACTGCTCGGCAACGGTGCGGTAGTCAGCGCGGCCAACATCGGCAAACTGACCTTCCGCCCGGCGGCGGATGCCAATGGCGCAGGATACGCTGCGTTCACCTGGACCGTCAGCGACGGTACTGCCTCGTCTGCTAACGTCGGCACCATGACCCTCAACGTCACGGCGGTGAACGATGCGCCGGTGATCAGCAACACGCCTGTCAGCAAGACCGTCAACGAGGACAGCGCGCAGACCTTTACCGCTGCAGATTTCGGCTTCAGTGATGTGGACAGCGGTGACACCCTGCAATCGATCACCATCGTGACGGCGCCGGGTGCGGGCGAGCTGTTTATTGATGCCAATGGCGATGGCGTTCGCGGTGGTGGCGACACGCTGCTTGGCAACGGCTCGGTGGTCAGCGCGGCCAACATCGGCAAACTGACCTTCCGCCCGGCGGCGAATGCCAACGGCGCAGGATACGCCGCGTTCACCTGGACCGTCAGCGACGGTACTGCCTCGTCTGCCAACGTCGGCACCATGACCCTCAACGTCACGGCAGTGAACGACGCGCCAACCTTATCTAACGGCGTGACCGTCACGTTGCCCACCACCAACGAAGACAATACCTCCTCCGCCACCACTGTCTCTTCATTGCTCAGCAATGCGGGCTATGGTGATGTCGACAGCGGTGCCGCCAGCGGTATTGCCATTACGCTGACCACGGGCAACGGTCACTGGCAATACTCTACTGACAGCGGCGCAAACTGGTTCAATATCGGTACGGTGTCGGGCTCATCAGCCCTGTTACTGGCCTCAACCGCGCAGGTTCGCTATGTGCCGGACGGGGCGAATGGCGAGACCGCGACGTTGGCTTTCAAGGCATGGGATCAAACCAGCGGTTCCGCCACAACCGGGGCCAGCACAGGCCTTGCAGACACCTCAACGTCTGGCGGCAGCAGCGCGTTCTCAAACGCCAGTGCGCAAGCTTCCATGACGGTCACCAGCGTCAATGACGCGCCCACCGTCGGTAGCGCCATCGGCAGTCAAAGTGCAACAAAAGATGCTGTATTCAGCTTTGCCGTTCCTAATGGCGCATTTGTCGACGTCGATACCGGTGACACGCTGACGCTGACCGCGACGCTGGCCGACGGCTCGGCGCTGCCCGCCTGGCTGAGTTTCAACCCGTCGACGCGCACCTTCTCGGGAACGCCAGCCAGAAGCGATGTGGGCAACCTGAGCATCCGGGTCACCGCAACGGACGGCAGCAGCGCATCAGTCAGCACGACCTTTAGCTTAACCGTCAATAACAGCAACTTGCCGCCGGTCGTTGCCACGCCTGTTGCCGATCAGGCAATTGCGCAAGGCGGCAGTTTCAGTTTTACCGTGCCAGCGGGCACCTTCACCGATCCGGATGCTGGCGAAATTTTGACGCTGAGTGCGACCCTGGCGGATGGTTCCGCGCTACCAGGCTGGCTGAGCTTTAACCCGGCGACCCGCACCTTCTCCGGTACACCGGCAAATGGCGATGTCGGAAGTCTGGCGATTCGGGTTACCGCCACTGACAGCGCCAATGCCTCCGTTAGCACTACCTTCGGGCTGAACGTCACCAATGTTAACGACGCGCCGGTCCTGTCGGGCGCACTGAATGCGCAAACCGCGACACAAAACAGCAGCTTCAGTTTTACCGTTCCGGCAAGCCTCTTCACCGACCCGGATGTTGGCGACACGTTGACGCTGCGCGCCACCCTGGCGGACGGTTCTGCACTGCCAGGCTGGCTGAACTTTAACCCGGCGACCCGCACCTTCTCAGGAATACCGGGCACGGGCGATGCCGGAAGCTTATCTATTCGGATCACCGCCACCGACGGCAGTAACGTTTCGGTTAGCACCGCCTTTACGCTGACGATTACAGCCAGTAACGACAGCGGCGGCGACCCGGAATTCCGCATGAATGCGGGCGGTTCACAGCCTCCAGCGCCTTCTGCCCCGCCGGTGATCTCGGTAGTGACTAATGCGCCGGTGACCTTAGGCGCGTTGTTCTCCCCGCCGTCTCTCGGCGCGCTGAATACCGCCCGAACAGCAGACGTCGCCACGGTCACGTCGACGATTTTTCAGTCATCCCAACGGACAGCACCAGACAACACCACACCGGTCAGTCAGGTAGCGGGCACGTTTGCGCAGGGTATCGCTTCCAGCAGCGCCAGCCTGTTTGAAAGTTCGCTCGGTTCATTCCCCAGTTTCAACAGCGGCGGAGCACTGGGCGGCTCCTCTTCACTGGCGGGCATGTTTTCGGGAAGTAGCCTGCCTTCGCTATCGCCCATGGCGGTATTCTCCGGCGGAAGCTGGCGCAACATCAATGCCAGTGATGGCGCGACCACGCCCATCGCCACGTTGATGCACTTCGCGCCCGATCTGGAGTGGCAATTACATCAAATTGGGGACGATGCGCAGCAGCGGCTGGTCGTCATTGAGCAGGCGTTGAGGGAGGTCGGACAAATCACCGACGACAGACAACGCACATAAACGCGCCTTAGGGTCAGGGCGTGGGTGACAATAACAACAAGAGTCAGCAGGGGTGGAATCGTGTTAAAGGGTCGTAAACTTTTCAGTCTGAGCCTCATCGTGGTGGCCATGAGCGGCTGCGCCGTCAACAGCCAGCCGGTATCCAAAGCGGAAGGTGAGCAGCGTATTCAGCAGGATAAAATCGCCATGTTCAGCAAACAGGAGCCGGTCACCGCGCCGATTACGCTCTATGACGCCATGGCGAGGGCGCTCAAATACAACCTGGAAGCCCGTCTGAAGGTGATGGAGCAGGCATTATCGCAACAGCAACTGGAGCTTGCGCGCTATGACATGCTGCCGCAGATTGCCATGTCGGCCGGCTACGTTGGCCGCAGCAACACCAGCGCCTCCAGCAGCCGAAGCGTTGAAACCGGGCGACAATCACTGGAGCCTTCAACCTCACTGGACCAGAACCGTGACGTCGCCGACCTGACAATGGTCTGGAACGTACTGGATTTCGGCGTCAGTTATGTCAGCGCCAAACAGCGGGCCGATCAACGCTGGATTGCCGATGAACGCAAACGCAAAGTCGTGCATACCGTTATTCAGGATGTGCGTTCAGCCTACTGGCGGGCCGTGGCAGCAGAACGCCTGCTGGGCCGTATCGACAGTCTGATTGACCGGGTTAATCAGGCACGTGAAGCGAGTGAGCATATGAGCGCGCAGCAGGTGGGCGATCCGGTTGAAGTACTGAGTTATCGCCGCACGCTGATAGATGCCGTGCGTCAACTGGAAGAGCAACGGCGGGCGTTATCACTGGCGAAAACCGAGCTGGCGACCTTAATGAACCTGCCGCTGGATACCGCCTATACGCTGGCGTTACCGGAAAAAGATGACATGACGGTGCCGCAACTGAATGTCGATTTCGCTACCCTGGAGCAGACGGCGCTGTTAAGCCGCCCGGAACTGAAAGAGCAGGATTATCAGGTGCGTATTCATGCAGCCGAAACCCGTAAATCGCTGCTGCGCATGTTGCCGGGACTGGAGGTCAGCGCCGGAGGTCACTATGACAGCAACTCGTTTATGGTGAACCAGAGCTGGGCAGATGTGGGGGTAAAGGTTACCTGGAACCTGTTTAATCTGCTATCCGGTCCTGCGGCTTACAAAACGGCGAAGGCCAATGAGAGCGTCTCTGAGGTTCAACGCCAGGCGATGTCGCTGGCCATCATGGCACAACTGTACGTCGCCCGTGCGAATTTTAATGAGGCGCAGCGCCAGTACAAAACCAGCGAGGAGCTGAGCGATCTGGACGGTCAGATTGCCGGGCAGTTGCGAAACCGCTACAAAGCAAACAGTATCGGGGAGTTGCAGCTGATTCAGGGGGAACTGAACGCGCTGAATGCCTCTCTGCGTCAGGATTTGGCCTATGCAGAACTGCGTAACACCTACGGTCAGATCCTCTCGACCGTCGGGCTGGATTTGCTGCCAAAAACACTGCCGTCCGATCGTCTCGCCGATATCAGCCAGGCGCTACGCCAGTCAGAAAGCCACTGGCAAAAAGGCAATATCAGCGCCATGCAGTCGTTCTGATCCGTCGCTCCGTGCTGGCGTCTGCAACAGAGGCGCCAGCCCCTCTCGCAGGCTTCAATAATAACCTTTCAGGGTTTCCAGCAAGGCACAGGCGGCTTTTGAAAGCTGCATATGCCCGGCATGGAGCACACCCACACATTTTTCAATGCGCGGATTGTCCAGTGGGAGACACACCGCGCCAAGCGATGCCATTTGACTCTGGCAAAGCGCGGGCACGGCGCTGACGCCCAGACCACTGGCGACCATCCGGCCCACCGTCACCAGTTGGTGGCTCTCCAGCGCCACATCCAGTTTTCGCCCGCTGCGGGCTAACTCTTCTTCCAGCATCAGGCGCACCGCAGAAGGGCGTTGCAGGGTAATAAAATCCATGGTCAGTAATTCCCGCCAGCAGAGATGGCTTTTGGCTGCCAGTGCGCTCTCTTTCGGCACAATCGCGACAAAACGATCAATGCCGAGCGGCGTAAAGAGCAGGTTGTGGGTCGGCGCAGGTTCAAACGCAATACCCATTTCCACCCTCCCTTCACGCACCATTTCAATGACCTGCTCATTGATCACATCATGCACCGTTACGTTGATGCCCGCATAGCGATCGCGGAAGGCTTTCAGTACCTCCGGCAGGATGTTCGCCGCAAAAGAGGGCATCGCCGCGACAGATATCTTCCCCCGTTGCAGCGTAAAGCACTGGCGCATCGCCTCTTCTGCGCTGTCCCAGTCAGCCAGCAACTGCCGGGCGATGGGCAAAAACGTTTCCCCTTCCTGCGTCAACGTGACTTTTCGGGTGCTTCGTTGCAGTAAAGGGCCGCCCAGCGCCTCCTCCAGTCCTTTGATCGTCAGACTCAACGCGGGCTGTGAAAGCGCCAACCTTTCGCTGGCATGCGCGAAATTCAGAGTGTGAGCTACCGCTAAAAACGCGCGTAACTGTTTGACGCTCATTCTCATTTTTTCATCTGTTAACTAATTGAAAAAAATTAGTTAACAACAAATTAATAAAAAATCCTAATGAATGGGTCACAAATTCAAAATTCACAAATCAGTGGAGGCCTTTAATGATACCCGCACCGGATAGAGGGGAGATGAAAATGGCGGGACTGGATAAACGTGTCACCAGCTACGCGCAGGCGCTGGACGGACTCACAGACGGAATGACGCTGCTGGTGGGCGGCTTTGGTCTGTGCGGCATACCCGAAAATTTGATCGCTGAAGTCAGGTCACGCAACGTGCAGGAACTGACTGTCGTGTCTAATAACTGCGGCGTGGATGATTTCGGCCTCGGTTTACTGCTGGAAAGCCGCCAGATACGAAAAGTGGTGGCCTCGTATGTGGGAGAAAACGATCGGTTTGAGCAGCAGGTGCTCAGCGGCGAACTGGTCGTCGAACTGACGCCACAAGGCACGCTGGCGGAAAAAGTCCGGGCAGGCGGTGCCGGTATTCCGGCTTTTTATACCGCGACTGGTTACGGCACGCCGGTGGCTGAGGGCAAAGAAAGCCGCCGCTTCGGCGATCATCACTGCATTCTTGAAACAGCTATCACCGGTGATTTTGCCCTGATTAAGGGCTGGAAAGCCGACTGGTACGGCAACGTCATCTATCGTCATACCGCGCAAAACTTCAATCCGCTGATGGCGACGGCGGGCCGCATCACCGTCGTGGAAGTTGAGGAAATTGTCCCACCGGGTGAGCTTCCGCCCTCCGCCATTCATACGCCGGGGATCTACGTTGACCGGCTCATTGAAGGGCGCTTCGAAAAGCGCATTGAGCAGCGCACAGTGCGTAAAGAGGGAGCGGGCTTATGTTAACGCGCGAACAGATGGCGATGCGTGTAGCGCAGGAGCTGCGCGATGGGTATTACGTCAACCTTGGCATCGGTATTCCGACGCTCGTCGCAAACTATATTCCCGCCGGGATGGATGTGATGTTGCAGTCTGAGAACGGTCTGTTGGGCATGGGAGCGTTTCCTGATGAGGACAACGTCGATGCCGACATGATTAACGCAGGCAAACAAACCGTGACAGCGCGAACCGGTGCGGCAATTTTCGACTCAGCGCAGTCGTTCGCCATGATCCGCGGCGGTCATGTTGATCTCACCGTGCTGGGTGCGTTTGAAGTGGATGTTGAAGGCAACATTGCCTCCTGGATGATCCCCGGCAAAGTCGTCAAAGGAATGGGGGGCGCGATGGATCTGGTGGCCGGGGCGCAAAACATCATTGTCGTGATGACCCACGCCTCAAAGCGGGGTGAATCGAAACTGTTGCCCCGCTGTACATTATCGCTGACGGGCGTGGCGTGTATCCGCCGCGTACTGACCGATCTGGCCCTGCTTGAAATTGAGAATGGCGCGTTTGTCCTGCGGGAGTATGCGCCGGGCGTCAGCATTGAGGAGATTGCCCGCAAAACCGCCGGGCGTCTTATCGTCCCGGACGATGTACGAGAGATGAGCTTCCCGGAGACGCAGCCATGAAAGAGGTGATGATTGTCGGGGCAACACGAACGCCCATCGGCGCGTTTCGCGGCATGCTCTCTCCCCTTTCCGCCGTCGAGCTGGGCGCGAACGTGGTGCGCAGTGTGCTGGCGCGCAGCCATGTTCCGGCCACTCTGGTTGATGACGTCATTTTGGGGCACGTTTTAACGGCCGGATGCGGGCAAAACCCGGCGCGCCAGGCTGCCATCACAGCAGGCCTGCCGATCACAACCCCCGCGACCACGGTCAATCTGGTGTGCGGTGCGGGGCTGAAAGCCGTACAACTGGCGGCGCAGGCTATTCGCTGCGGTGACGCGCAGGTGGTTGTGGCCGGCGGGCAGGAAAGCATGAGCAATGCCCCTTACCTGTTAAAAAAAGCGCGCGAAGGCCTGCATTTAGGGCACGCGGCACTACAGGACAGTATGATCATCGACGGGCTGTGGGACGCATTTCATGACTATCACATGGGGATCACAGCGGAAAACCTCGCGGAAAAGTACGCCATTAACCGGGAAAGCCAGGACATCTTTGCGGTTCAATCGCAACAAAAAGCCGCCACCGCCATCAGTGCGGGGCATTTCCGGGCGGAAATCACGCCGGTAAGTGTCACTAAGGGCAAGCTCCCCCCGCAGATTGTGGATACCGATGAACAACCCCGCCCGGACACCACCCTTGAACAACTGGCGCGACTGCGCCCGGCATTTCGCCGCGAGCATGGCACCGTTACCGCCGGTAATGCTTCTCCCCTCAACGATGGCGCGGCGGCCGTGCTGTTAATGAGCGCTGAACAGGTACAGCAATGGGATCTGCCAGTATTGGGCAGGATCGTGAGTTGCGCGGTGACCGGTGTCGATCCGTCCGTGATGGGCATAGGCCCGGTGAGCGCCTGCCGGATAGCGCTGGAGCAGGCCGGATGGACGCTGGATGAGGTAGATCTCATCGAAGCCAACGAAGCATTTGCCGTCCAGGCGCTGGCGGTTGGCAACGTGCTTAACTGGGACAGCAATAAGGTCAATGTTAACGGCGGTGCGATTGCGCTGGGCCACCCTATCGGCGCGTCGGGTTGCCGGATCCTCGTGACATTGCTCCATGAAATGCAACGCCGACATGCCCGCAAAGGGCTGGTCACGCTTTGCGTCGGCGGTGGGCAAGGCATCGCCATGACCATTGCGCGCTAGTCCCTGATGTCTCGTTCGGTAGCCGAATACAACACTGATAGTGAGGAGCCATAATGAGTGTTTTGATAGCCCTGGCGGCACTGGCATTACTGATGCTGGCTGCCTACCGCGGATACAGCGTGATTCTTTTTGCCCCTCTCGCGGCGCTTGGCGCCGTGCTGCTGACCGATCCTGGCGCGGTAGGCCCGACCTTTACCGGCCTGTTTATGGAAAAAATGGTTGGTTTTGTGAAGCTCTACTTCCCGGTGTTCCTGCTCGGCGCGGTATTTGGCAAGCTGATTGAGTTGTCGGGTTTTTCCCGTTCAATTGTTGCCGCCGCCATTCGCCTCCTCGGGAGTCGCCACGCGATACCGGTTATTGTGCTGGTCTGCGCCCTGTTGACGTACGGCGGCGTATCGCTGTTTGTGGTGGCTTTTGCGGTCTATCCGTTTGCCGCAGAGCTCTTCCGCCAGAGCGGGATCCCCAAGCGTCTGATCCCGGCGACCGTCGCGTTGGGAGCGTTCTCGTTCACGATGGACGCCCTGCCCGGCACGCCGCAGATCCAGAATATTATTCCCACCAGCTTTTTTGGCACGCATGCCTGGGCTGCGCCGTGGCTCGGCTTGATCGGGTCGCTGTTTATCCTCTTTTTTGGTCTGTTGTGGCTGGAGCGCCAGCGCCGGAAGGCGCAACATGCCGGGGAAGGTTACGGCACGGATTTGCAAAATGAACCGGAGACGCCTGACGACGTCCGTCTGCCCCACCCGCTGATTGCGCTCTCACCGTTGCTGCTGGTGGGTATCCTTAACTTGTTGTTCACCCGTTGGATCCCGCAGTGGTATGGCGTCAGCCATGAACTGAGGCTTCCAGGACTGGCGAAGCCTATCGTTACCGAGGTTGGCAAAATTACCGCCATCTGGGCGGTGGAAGCCGCGCTCATTTCCGGGATCCTGCTGGTATTGATATTTGGTTTTCATAACATTCGCGGCCGCCTGGCGGAAGGCAGCCGGACTGCGGTAAGCGGTGCCATTCTGGCAGCCATGAATACCGCATCGGAATATGGTTTTGGTGCCGTAATTGCCGCCCTGCCCGGTTTTCTGGTGCTGTCGAAAGCGTTATCCGCGATTCCTGACCCATTATTAAATGAAGCGATAAGCGTGACGGCGCTCGCCGGGATAACCGGTTCCGCCTCCGGGGGAATGAGCATCGCGCTGGCCGCGATGGCTGATACCTTTGTTGCGGCTGCGCACGCCGCCAACATCCCGCTTGAGGTGTTGCACCGTGTGGCCTCGATGGCAAGCGGCGGGATGGATACGCTCCCGCATAACGGTGCGGTCATCACGCTGCTGGCGATCACCGGTCTGAGCCATCGCCAGGCCTATGGCGGTATTTTCGCCATCACCCTCATCAAAAGCATGGCGGTACTTTTTGTCATTGCCGTGTTCTATCTGACCGGCATTGTGTAAGGAGAGAAACGTGAATCTGAACGGTAAGACAGCATTAGTCACTGGTTCGACAAGCGGCATCGGTTTGGGGATCGCCAGCGTGCTGGCAAAAGCGGGCGCACAGCTCATCCTCAATGGTTTCGGCGACAGTGATAGCGCACGCGCGCAGATAGCAAGTCTTGGGAAAACTCCCGGTTATCACGACGCCGATCTGCGTGATGTTCAGCAAATCGCTGCAATGATGGCCTACGCGAAAAGGGAGTTTGGCGGCGTGGACATTGTGATTAATAACGCCGGGATCCAGCATGTCGCGCCAGTGGAGGCGTTCCCGGTTGAAAAATGGGATGACATTATTGCCATCAATCTCTCTTCTGTTTTCCATACCAGCCGCCTTGCGCTGCCCGCTATGCGTGCGCGAAACTGGGGACGCATCATCAATATCGCGTCAGTTCATGGACTGGTGGCCTCAAAAGAAAAATCGGCCTATGTGGCAGCCAAACATGGCGTGGTTGGTTTTACCAAATCGCTGGCGCTGGAGACGGCCAATACCGGCATCACCTGTAATGCCATCTGTCCGGGCTGGGTACTGACCCCGCTGGTGCAGCAGCAAATCGATAAACGCATTGCCGCAGGCGAGGAACCTGAACAGGCCCGCAGTCAGTTGTTAGCGGAAAAACAGCCGTCCGGTGAGTTTGTTACCCCGCAACAACTTGGCGAACTGGCGCTGTTTTTATGCAGCGACAGCGCCGTACAGGTGCGGGGCGTGGCATGGAATATGGACGGTGGCTGGGTCGCGCAATAATCATTTGACACGCGAGAGAGAAAAGCCACCCGCCAATATAGGGGTGGCTTGAGGCCTTCCTGATACGTAACCATCGTCACGGTTGGCTGTACCGATCATTTCATACCGCAATGTTATACATATCACTGTATCGGTTTACATAGACACACCGGTTCCGCCCGGTATGTTTCCCGTGATAGAGGGCTTTGTCCGCTCTTTCCAGTATCCGGTGCAAACTCTCATTTTCATGCACCTGGGTTAACCCGGCAGTAAAGGTTATTTTTATGCTGTGATCACCTGCGGCGATTTCCGTATTGGCGACCAATAATCGGATCCTTTCTGCGATAGCAAAGGCATCTTCATCGCTGGAAGCATGGAGTAAAATAATAAACTCTTCGCCACCGTAACGATAAACAGATTCACACTTGCGCGTCTCATCCTCTAACTGAATAGCCAACGCGCGTAACACCAGATCGCCGGTCAAATGACCATAGTTGTCATTGATTTTCTTGAAATGATCAATATCCAGTAGCAGCAAATAGAGGCCTTCTTTCGCAAACTTTTCTGATGTCTTCTCAAAGGACTCGTCAAGCGTTCGACGCAACGGCAAGCCGGTTAAGGTATCAAAGCTGGTGCGCCGCTGCAGAAGGTGCGTCTTATACAGCGTCAACGACTGATTAAAGGCCAACAGCGCTGATGCAAACGCCTCAAATGCGTCAGCGGAGGCTTCATTAAACGTCAAGACCGCCAGCAACTCCCGACATTTTTCATGTATGCCGACGTGTTTATGATAAATATCCTGCAGATAACTTTTATCATCCCGGTCTTCATTAAGTTTTTGCTGAAGCCAGATACCGAATTCACAACGCTCATGTGCATTACAGCTTGTTATATCTGAAGCATGATCATGTTTCTTCGAAACATAATACAGAACGTTAACTAACCATTTAAAATGTGCATCAGATGATTTATTAAGCCCGGAAATAGTGGCATCAATATACTTATATTCCCTATTCAATTCCCATTCCTCTCCGTAATATTTCCCAAAATAATAACAGAAGACAACTATAATTCCGTAAAGCAAACCAGCATGATCAGTAAGGTTATTGTCAAAAAGCTTAAAGCCGGGAATATACGTATCGTTGTATTTCATGAAGAAAAAGGCTGCCAGCACTGCTGACAGCCTTGTGTGATCCTGGGGTGATAAAGATAAGAAGGAATTAAACGTCTGACGTTTAATTAAATACACCATTGATGATGGCGGTCACAACTGCCGTACTCAATGCAACCAGCACTAAATCATCCCCCACAATGCGCCACTCATAGCCCGGATAATAGGGCAGTTGACCCAGCATTGAGGCCGGAACTGTCTTTTTAGCAATGCCCGGAGGGAGCGGTTTTCCCCGGGCCAGGTTTTTCGCAATGCCAGGAGGAAGAGCCTGATATCCCACCAGACCATAGTTAACAGCCAGCTGGCGCGCGGTTGAGAAACTGATATTGGATTCTACGTGATCGGGTTTACCTTTATTTTTACCCTGCCCATTTGATTGCTGTGCAGAAGTGTTATTGTTACCGTGATTACCACTATTACCGTGACCGCCTCCGTTACCATTTCCATTGCCGTTACCATGCCCGTTGCCGGGATTTGCCAGTACAGGGGTAGCCATCACAGACAATGAAATTACTGCGGCTATAGCGGTTGAAATACTGCGACGCGTAAACATGATCATTCCTTCAGGGTGGGAGTACTGTTTTAAATTTTATAATAGAGATGCGAATTTTCTATCTCTCTAATTCTTATTTTTTCGCCTGCGAAAATTTGCATTAAAGATTAAAAAAACAACTCTTGCTACTGAAAAATCATTCTATTCAGCGCGATACAAAACCTTAAGAAATTAAGGTAACGTTTCTTATATCACGGTTATCTGTACTCTCGCCCTGGTTATGCCAATGACAGTGACAAAAAGGCCCGCTTTCGCGGGCCTCAGAGAGACATCACATTAACGTGAACGTATCAGGCATGATGTTCGATAACGTTATTGGCGTTTTCGATCGCAATTTTGCGCGGTTTTTCACTCTCCGGAATGTCCTGATAAATAGAGAGCTGTAAAAGACCGCTTTCAAGTTTTGCATTGCTGACGCGGGCATGTTCCGGTAAGGAAAAACTCAAACGAAAGTCTGAACGACGGATGCCTTTGTATATCCAGCCTTGTTCATCCTGAGATTCGTTCTCAGCACGTTTACCCGAGATATTAAGGTTACCGCCGACGGTCTCGATTTCGAGCTCATCTTCCTTCCAGCCCGGCACGCTGACATTTAACAGGTAGTTGTTTGCATCGACTTTTTTCAGATCATAGGCCGGTAACGATGCCACAGGGGAGTCCCCGGTTAACTGGCTAAAGAGTCTGTCGATGCGGTTAAAACGGTCAGCAAAAGCAGAATCAGAAAAGCCTGGGAGTGCTGACAAGGTTCTGAGTGCCATAAATTAACCTCCTGAATAATCGATTCAAAAGCTCAAGTTACAGGCAAGCGTTGCTTGTCCGCTGGTAGAGATAATGCCTGCCAACCGTTTTTCAAGGGGGAAAAGGGAAAATTTTTCAACCTTGCGGGCCAGGACTCAGAAGCGGCAAGGATAAACCATCCGGCCAGGCAAACCGGCCGCTTTTATAGCCCGATGCTCAGTTCGCCACACTGTCACCGTATTGAAAATTTAGCTTATGACCATAAGCCAGCTTGAAGTCGCTGCCAGCACTACTACCAGGATCATTAATTTTATGAATCGGAATGCGGTAATTTGCGATTAGTCTGTTTTAGCGCCGTGAGCTATAACATGTACAACGGATATGACTTATGACAAGTACCAACTTATTTACTGGCGGTGGCGATGTCGCATCTGCCAGTTTTTATTTTTATCGCACACAGGTTCCCCCCAATACATCGGCTGAAGGCACTCCTTTTTGGTGTCGTCCTGTATGTCATTCACTTGCCCTGTGACGGTTCCATTCGTTTTGTGAGAAGTGAAATGATTCCGATTGATTCACGGCCCAATTTGGTGATGGCATCCCCTGGTTTTATTTGTCTATCTGAACGATATTAAATATTCACATCACAGAGATACTCGTGACAGAACATTTCTTGTTTGCCAGTGAACACCATCGTGTTTTTTGAGGAGAAGTTATGAAGCCAGTAGAAGACGTGATTAATGATCTGCAGTGTCGTGCTTTAGCGTATGAAATAATTTTTCAGTCTCTGTTCACTGAGCTGCCTCAATTTTTCAAAGATAAAGCTATTGAGAACATCGAACTCAACTTCAAAGCATTTGAGTCTGGTACACAGTCTGAATCAGGGAAAGTAAAGCTTGAAGCAGCAAAAGCGGTTGCGTCCAGAATTATGGGAGTGAAGCTTAAATCGTCTTCTCAGGGTTGATGCAAAAACGGGCACTGGTGATGGCTGTTTACTGGGAAATGGTACGCCCTACAGGGTTCGAACCTGTGACCTACGGCTTAGAAGGCCGTTGCTCTATCCAGCTGAGCTAAGGGCGCATTTCGTGGATGATGCTCCCTGCAAGGGGAAACGCCTGGAATTATACGGTCAGCGCCTGGTGAGTCAATGACTTTTCCGCCGGTTGCTTGCTTAGTGAACGGCAGTGCACATTTTCACAACGTTTCCCGACCGCGAACCGCCCACTGCGCCCCGCTCTCCCCCGTTTCGGGCGGAGGCGGGGAGGAAAACCGCAAACGATAACTGACAGCACGCCGCGCTTCTGACAAAATAGCCACATCCCCCTTAGTTGAATGACAGATGGAATCCTCTCTCTGATGGCAGCAAAGATTATTGATGGTAAAACGATTGCGCAGCAGGTGCGCTCTGAGGTTGCGGAAAAAGTTCGGGCGCGTCTGGCGGCCGGAAAACGTGCACCTGGCCTGGCTGTCATACTGGTTGGCAGCAATCCTGCGTCGCAAATTTATGTCGGCAGCAAGCGCAAAGCCTGCGAGGAAGTGGGTTTCATCTCCCGCTCTTACGATCTCCCGGAAACCACCAGCGAAGCCGAATTGCTGGAGCTTATCGACAAACTGAATGCCGATAGCACCATTGACGGTATTCTGGTTCAGCTGCCGCTGCCTGCGGGCATCGACAACGTGAAAGTGCTGGAGCGTATTGCGCCAGACAAAGATGTTGACGGTTTTCACCCTTATAACGTCGGTCGCCTGTGTCAGCGCGCGCCGCGCCTGCGTCCGTGCACACCGCGCGGTATCGTTACGCTGCTGGAGCGTTACAACATCGATACCTATGGCCTGAATGCGGTCGTGATTGGCGCCTCCAACATTGTCGGTCGCCCAATGAGCATGGAGCTGTTGCTAGCGGGTTGTACTACCACCGTTACGCATCGTTTCACCCGCAACCTGCGCCACCATGTGGAAAACGCCGATCTGCTGATCGTCGCTGTGGGAAAACCGGGTTTTATTCCCGGTGAGTGGATCAAAGAAGGTGCGATCGTGATTGATGTCGGTATTAACCGTCTGGAAAACGGTAAAGTCGTCGGCGATGTGATCTATGAAGAAGCTGCTGCGCGCGCCTCATATATCACCCCCGTTCCGGGTGGCGTCGGCCCGATGACCGTTGCCACCCTCATCCAGAACACGCTGCAAGCGTGTGAAGAATACCACGATGTAGAAGGCGCATAAGATGGCAACATTTTCCCTTGGTAAACACCCGCACGTTGAGCTGTGCGATCTGCTGAAACTGGAAGGCTGGAGCGAAAGCGGCGCACAGGCGAAAATCGCCATCGCCGACGGTCTGGTGAAAGTGGATGGCGCAGTCGAAACGCGCAAGCGCTGCAAAATCGTTGCCGGGCAGACGGTGAGTTTTGAAGGTCAGAGCATCACCGTTACCGCGTAATCCGCTCTCCCCGTTCGGTGAGAGCGAAAACTGCCTCTTCTTCTGAAGAAGAGATTGGGTGAGGGGAATGTGTTGTCATTTCCCCTCACCTATCACGGTTAATTATCGATCAACCTCAAAGAATCACGATCTCATTTGGCTGAATGTAAAAATTTAGTTGCGGCTGACGCCTGCTTCTCTCACGATAAGTAGAACGTTCTACTAAAACGTTCTACTTACAATAACAGCGCTAAAAGAGCGCACTTTCGGGGGAGATCAGCATGAGTCTGATATCAGGTTTTGTTAAATCGTTGTCTAAATTGTCGATGATCGGCCGCGCCTTAATGCTGCCTATCTCGCTGCTACCCGCTGCTGGCCTGTTACTGGCTTTCGGCGACAAATTCCACCTGCCGCTGATGATGAACGCTGGCGGGGTAATTTTTGACAATCTGCCGATGCTCTTTGCTATCGGCTCTGCTGTTGGGCTGGCATCGGAATCCGGCATTGCGGCACTGTCGGCGGCGGTGTCCGTGTTTGTCACCAATATCACTATCGGCACAATGCTAAGCATCACGCCGGAAATGGCCTCGCAGGGCGGGAAATACGCAATGGTGGTCGGCATCCCGACGCTGCAAATGGGCGTCTTCGGCGGGCTAATCTGCGGTATCCTGGCCGCCTGGTGCTATAACCGCTTCCACACCATGCAGTTGCCGGAGTTCCTCGGGTTCTTCTCCGGTAAGCGCTTTGTTGCCATCGCCACCGCTTTCCTGTCGTTTGTCCTTGGCCTGCTGCTGCCCTATGTCTGGCAACATATCCAGGCGGGCATCGATGCACTGTCGATTATCGTCAATGGCGATAACCAGGCCGCCTCAACCTTTATCTTCGGGCTCGTCGAACGCGCGCTGATCCCGCTCGGTCTGCACCATATCTGGTATCCGTCATTCTGGTATTCGTTTGGCGATTACACCACCCAGGCAGGCCAGGTTATCCACGGCGACCAGACTATCTGGTTCAAAATGTTGGAAGAAGGCACCAAAACCTTTAGCAGCGACACTTACCAGAATGCCGGTAAATTTATGCAGGGCGAGTTTCCGCTGATGCTGTTCGCACTGCCTGCGGCTTGCCTGGCGATGTACCACGAAGCGCATACCCGCAATAAGAAAATTGCTTTCGGGATCCTGTTCTCTGCGGCGTTAACCTGCTTCCTGACGGGGATCACCGAGCCTGTCGAATTTACCTTTATCTTCGTGGCACCGATCCTCTACGTCTTTAACGCCATCATGGCTGGCCTGGCGTACATGACCATGTATTTGCTGCATGCGCATATCGCCAAATCGTTCTCCGCCGGGTTTATCGACTATCTCTCGTTCGGTATTCTGCCGTCGTTTAACGGTTACCAGACCCACTTTTTGAATGCGGTCATCGTCGGCATTCCGATGGCGCTGATTTACTACTTCACCTTCCGCTTCGTGATCCGCCGTTTTGATGTAAAAACACCAGGACGAACCGACGTCACAGCCACTGCGGATGACAAAACGGATAGCGAACTGGCCACCGAAATCATCAGCATGCTGGGCGGCGCAGAGAACATCGACTCTGTTGGATCCTGCATCACTCGTCTGCGCCTGGAAGTGGCGAAGAGTGACAAGGTGGATAAAGACGGTCTGAACGGACTGGGGGCGCGCGGCGTGGTGTTCGTGGGTGAGAGCGGTATTCAGGTTATTTTCGGCGCGAGGGCACAATTTATCGCCCAGACCATGTCCACAATGATCGGCAAATAATAAGATAACGGCCTGATGCGTCTCCTGGTATTGCCGGGAGACGTTGTAGTATCAGGCTGATTATCGTGAAATTTCAGGGAGCGGTTTTGAAGAAAGTCAGCATCATTGATGTCGCAAAACAGGCCGGCGTATCGGTCTCAACCGTTTCGCTGGTGCTACGCCAGAAAGGGAAAATCTCAAATGCGACCATCGATAAAGTCCATGCGGCTATCGATGCGCTCGGTTATGTTCACAATGTTGCCGCCGCCAATCTGCGCGCCAACACCTCTAATCTTATCGGGCTGATCCTGCGCGATTTCAGCGACAGCTTCTCCATCAAAGTGATGGCCAGCATCGTTCAGGAGCTGGAAAAACAGGGCTATATGGTCTTCCTGGGACAACCCTTGAATGACGGCGAACACCTGGAACGTTGCCTGCTCTCTTTCAAACAACAAGGTGTCGCGGGAGTGATTTATCTCGCTTCCGATACGCGAAGCGCCACCCTGCCTGCACAAATCCGTAAATGCCCGCTCCCGTTGGTCGTGGTGTCCCAATCCCTGCTCGATGAGCCGTGTGATCTGGTGATGCGTGATAACCGCCAGGCCGCCAGTCTCGCCACGCGTTATCTGATTGAGCGTGGCCACCGTAATATCGCCTATATCGGTGGTATCGAAGGCGACCTGATCCGCCAGCAGCGCTTATCAGGGTTCCGTAGTGCTATGGCACAATACGGGTTGGTCCTGCGTGAAGAGTCCACCCCGGCCTGCAGCGATGACACCCGAGCGGCGGGTTATGCTGTCCGGGAATTACTGGAAAAAAACAGCACGATTACGGCCCTGCTTTGTCACTCTCCGGACGCGATGATTGGCTCTATTTCCGGTATTCACCAGACCGGTCATACGGTCGGTAAAGATGTGTTCCTGTCGCAGCAAGTGGCGCTGATCGGCTTTGAAGATATGCTGCATGTGAACCTCACCTCACCGTCGTTTACCTATGTTTCTTCAGCCAGCGAGGAAACCGGGCGTCAGGCGGCAGGGCTTATCATGCGCAAGCTGAAAGAGCCGACACTGCAAACGCAACGAATTACGCTCTCTGGTCAGTTAATTGCCCGGGAATCGGCATAAAAGCGTGAAAACGCGGGCACCGTTATAACGGCAGAAGATTCAGATAACACCGCACTCATTTTGCCTGCCGACAGCGCTATAATTCCCTTTTTGCTCAGAGACATACCCCATGCCAACGATTGTTACCCATGCTGCTGTTCCCCTTTGCCTTGGATTAGGCCTCGGCAGCAAAGTTATTCCACGCGGTTTATTACTGGCGGGTATTGGCCTGGCCATGCTACCGGACGCCGACGTACTGGCGTTTAAATTCGGTATTGCCTACGGCAATGTGTTCGGTCATCGCGGGTTTACGCACTCCTTGCTGTTTGCTTTCGTGGTGCCGCTACTGGTGACCTGGCTGGGGCGAAAATGGTTTAAAGCCAGTCTGTTGCGTTGTTGGGCATTTCTGACGGTGTCGCTGCTGTCGCACAGTTTGCTGGATGCTATCACCACCGGGGGTAAAGGCGTTGGCTGGTTATGGCCGTGGTCAGACGAACGGTTTTTTGCCCCGTGGCAGGTGATTAAAGTGGCACCTTTCGCGTTATCACGCTACAACACGCCATACGGGCATCAGGTGATTATCTCTGAACTGCTGTGGGTATGGCTGCCGGGAGCGGTGGTGATGGGATTATTGTGGTGGCGCAGACGTTAACCGCCCGGCATGTAGTCATTCACAGGCCGGATAAGACGCTAACGCTTATCCGGCCTGTTTATTCTCACTGTTACTTACGGCGCCAGGTGGTCCCTTGCGGACCATCTTCCAGCACGATACCCATCTCATTCAGACGATCGCGCGCCGCATCCGCCGCCGCCCAGTCTTTCGCTTTACGCGCATCCAGACGTTGCTGAATCAACTGTTCGATTTCCGCAACTTCGCCATCATCCGCCTGTGCACCGCTTTGCAGGAACAGATCCGGATCCTGCTCCAGCAAGCCCAGCACGCCGGATAATTTACGCAGATGCGCTGCCAGTGCGTTTGCCGCATGAGCATCTTCCGTTTTCAGGCGGTTAACGTCACGCGCCATATCAAACAGCACGGAGTAGGCTTCCGGCGTATTAAAGTCATCGTTCATCGCTTCGATAAAACGGGCTTCAAACGCCTCGCCGCCTTCCGCCGCGACCGAGGTATCCGTCCCTCGCAGCGCGGTGTACAGACGCTCCAGCGCAGAACGTGCTTGCTTAAGATTCTCTTCGCTGTAGTTAAGCTGACTACGGTAGTGACCCGACATCAGGAAGTAACGGATGGTTTCCGCATCGTAGTACTTCAGCACATCGCGCACGGTAAAGAAGTTACCCAGCGATTTCGACATCTTCTCACGGTCAACCATCACCATGCCGGAGTGCATCCAGTAATTGACGTATTCGCCATCGTGGGCGCAGGTCGACTGGGCAATTTCGTTTTCATGGTGCGGGAACATCAGGTCAGAACCGCCGCCGTGAATGTCAAAGTGCGAGCCCAATTGTTTGCAGTTCATCGCTGAACACTCAATATGCCAGCCCGGACGCCCTTCGCCCCACGGTGACGGCCAGCTCGGCTCACCCGGCTTGGACATTTTCCACAGCACGAAATCCATTGGGTTGCGCTTCACTTCTGCCACTTCAACGCGCGCGCCGGCCTGCAGTTGATCCAGATCCTGACGGGAAAGCTGACCATAGGTCGGATCGGTCGGCACGGAGAACATCACATCACCGTTATCCGCGACATACGCGTGGCCGCGCTCAAGCAGACGCTCAGTAATCTCAATAATTTCGTGGATATGGTGCGTCGCGCGGGGTTCGTTATCCGGACGCAGAATATTCAGCGCGTCAAAATCCTTATGCATCTCGACAATCATGCGATCGACCAACGCCACAAAGCTTTCGCCGTTTTCATTAGCACGCTTAATGATTTTGTCATCAATGTCAGTGATATTGCGCACGTACTTCAGCTTATAGCCCAGAAAACGCAAATAGCGGGCGACCACGTCAAACGCAACAAACGTACGGCCATGCCCGATATGACAGAGATCGTAAACAGTAATACCACACACGTACATGCCGACTTCCCCGGCATGAATAGGTTTGAATTCCTCTTTTTGGCGCGTCAGTGTATTAAAGATTTTTAACATCGAAGATTCCATGTAGACGTGTGTGGAGCGAAAGCTGCATATATTACCTGTAATTCAAACCCGAAGCAGCACACTTTGCAAGGTGATCCAACCTGCCGGTTATGCTATAACAAGCGACTATCTCTGGCCCATTGCCGGGTCTACGCACCACACTATCAGAACAGGATGCAATAATGGTTACTTTCCACACTAATCACGGCGACATCGTAATCAAAACGTTTGACGACAAAGCGCCTGAAACGGTTAAAAACTTCCTGGACTACTGCCGTGAAGGTTTCTACAACAACACGATTTTCCACCGTGTTATTAATGGCTTTATGATCCAGGGTGGCGGTTTTGAACCGGGCATGCATCAGAAAGCCACAAAAGACACCATTAAAAACGAAGCCAACAATGGCCTGAAAAACACCCGCGGTACGCTGGCAATGGCGCGTACTCAGGCACCGCACTCCGCCACCGCGCAGTTCTTCATCAACGTGGTCGACAACGACTTCCTGAACTTCAGCGGCGAAAGCCTGCAAGGTTGGGGCTACTGCGTGTTTGCTGAAGTGGTTGAAGGCATGGACGTTGTAGACAAAATCAAAGCGGTCGCTACCGGTCGCAGCGGTATGCATCAGGACGTACCAAAAGAAGACGTGCTCATTGAAAGCGTGACCGTTAGCGAGTAATTCGTGGCGACACTCTTTATCGCAGATTTACACCTGCAAACAGAAGAACCGGCGATCACCGCCGGTTTTCTGCGTTTTCTGGCGGGAGAAGCACGTAAGGCGGATGCGCTCTATATCCTGGGCGATCTGTTTGAAGCCTGGATTGGCGACGACGACCCAACCCCACTACACCAGCAGATCGCGCAGGCGATTAAATCCCTCGTCGACAGCGGTGTGCCCTGCTACTTCATCCACGGCAACCGTGATTTTTTACTTGGTAAACGTTTTGCCCGTGCCAGCGGCATGCAACTCCTGCCGCAAGAACAGGTGCTGACGCTGTATGGCCGCAACGTGTTGATTATGCATGGCGATACGCTATGTACCGACGATGTGGGCTATCAGGCATTTCGCGCCAAAGTCCATCAGCCCTGGTTACAGGCGCTGTTTCTCGCCCTGCCGCTCTTTATCCGCCGCCGTATTGCCCGGAAAATGCGGGCTAACAGCCGCGCCGCTAATAGCAGCAAATCGCTGGAGATCATGGATGTTAATCCGCAGACGGTCGTCGGGACAATGGAAAAACACCGCGTTCAGTGGCTAATCCATGGTCATACTCATCGTCCGTACATTCATACCCTGACGGCAAATAACGCGCCGGCGTTTCGCGCGGTATTAGGTGCCTGGCACAGCGAAGGGTCAATGGTGCGGGTGAGCGAGAGTGACGTGGAGTTGATCCCTTTTCCTTTCTGATTTTGGCTGCGTAGCACGGCGATAGATCCGCGAAACATCGCCACGCAACCGTTTTCCTTGTCCGTTTTACATGCTATTCTCTGTGCCCTCTTATGTAGTCTGAAGCACACCCACAGGAGTTTTGAGACGCATGTCTTCAAGCAACCAACCGGCGCGCATCGCCATTGTTATGGGCTCGAAAAGCGACTGGGCAACCATGCAGTTCGCCGCAGAAATCCTCGATACCCTGAACGTCCCGCACCATGTTGAAATCGTCTCTGCACACCGCACCCCGGATAAACTGTTCAGCTTCGCCGAAAACGCGGAGAACAACGGTTATCAGGTGATCATTGCCGGCGCTGGCGGCGCAGCGCATCTGCCGGGAATGATCGCGGCAAAAACACTGGTGCCCGTGCTGGGTGTGCCGGTACAAAGCGCGGCGTTAAGCGGCGTGGACAGCCTCTACTCCATCGTACAAATGCCGCGCGGCATTCCGGTGGGCACGCTGGCGATTGGTAAAGCAGGCGCAGCCAATGCCGCCCTGCTGGCAGCGCAGATTCTGGCGCAGCACGACGCCGCGCTGCATCAGCGTCTGGCGGACTGGCGTAACGCACAGACTGATGAGGTGCTGGATAACCCGGACCCGCGAGGTGCGGCATGAAACAGGTCTGCGTATTAGGTAATGGTCAGCTCGGGCGCATGTTACGCCAGGCGGGCGAACCGCTCAGTATTGCGGTCTGGCCCGTCGGGCTGGATGCCGATCCGCAAGCGGTACCCTTTCAGCACAGCGTGATTACAGCGGAAATCGAGCGCTGGCCGGAAACGGCCCTGACCCGAGAACTGGAACGCCACCCGGCGTTCGTCAACCGTGATGTATTTCCGGTGATTGCCGACCGCCTCACGCAAAAACAACTCTTCGATAAACTCTCGCTGGCGACAGCACCATGGCAGCTATTGGCAGAGAAAAGCGAATGGCCAGAGGTTTTCGCTCGCCTTGGTGAGCTGGCAATTGTAAAACGCCGCGTGGGCGGTTACGACGGTCGCGGGCAGTGGCGCTTACGTGCGGAAGAGACCGACCAGTTACCGGATGAATGCTATGGCGAGTGCATCGTCGAGCAGGGCATTCATTTCCTCGGTGAAGTGTCGCTGGTTGGCGCGCGCGCCCATGATGGTAGCACCGTGTTTTACCCGCTAACGCATAACCTGCATCAGGATGGGATCCTGCGCGCAAGCGTAGCATTCCCGCAGCCTAACGCAGCGCAGCAGCAACAGGCAGAAGCCATGCTGTCGGCGATTATGCATGAACTGAACTACGTCGGCGTGATGGCGATGGAGTGTTTTGTCACGCCAGCAGGTTTGTTGATCAATGAGCTGGCACCGCGCGTGCATAACAGCGGGCACTGGACGCAAAACGGCGCATCAATCAGTCAGTTTGAGCTGCATCTGCGCGCCGTGGTGGATTTACCGCTGCCGCCGCCGGTAGTCAATAGCCCTTCGGTGATGATCAATCTGATTGGCAGCGATCTGAACTACGACTGGCTGAAACTGCCGCTGGTGCATTTGCACTGGTACGACAAAGAGGTGCGGCCGGGGCGCAAAGTGGGTCACCTGAATCTGAATGATACCGATACCGCCCGCCTGAGCGCGACGCTGGAAGCGCTGGTTCCCCTGCTGCCACCGGAATACGCCAGCGGCATTGCCTGGGCACAGTCGATGCTGTCGTAACGGCGGGTTTGCTCATCCGGCAGAAATGCCCGCTGGCGTCTACGCTTAGCGGGCTTGCATGCAAAACGCAGTACTAATGGCGATCGCGTTTATCGGCGCGTTTTGCCAGCCAGTCTCCCAGCACCTGCACCACCTGAACCAGAATAATCAGCGCCACCACCGTGACGATCATCACCTGCGTTTCGTAGCGGTAATAGCCGTAGCGAATCGCCAGATCACCCACGCCACCACCGCCGACAATCCCCGCCATCGCCGAATAACCAATCAGGCTGACCAGCGTAATCGTCAGGCCACGCAGCAACCCGGCGCTGGCTTCCGGCAACAATACGGTGCAGATAATGCGTAACGGGCTGGCACCAAAAGCCTCCGCCGCTTCAATAATGCCTTTATCCACCTCGCGCAGCGCACTGTCTACCAGCCGGGCATAAAACGCTATCGCCGCCACTGACAGCGGTACCGACGCCGCAATCGGCCCGATGGTATTCCCCAACAGAAACTGCGTTAACGGCAGCAGCAGTACCAGCAGGATCACGAACGGCACCGAGCGGATCACATTCACCAACACGGAGCTCGCCAGGTAAACCGCTCTGTTTTGCCAGAACAGATGCCTGTCGGTGACGAAAATCAGGAAACCAAGCGGCAAGCCACCAAAGATTGCCAGCACCGTTGAGATGCTCAGCATCTGGAAGGTTTCGCCAAAGGCCAGACTCAGATCGGCCACTAAATCATCCACGGATCACCTCCACCTGTGCGGTACGGTTGCGAATATAGTCAACGGCTTCGCTCACAGCGGCAGGATTGTCCGCAGACGTTAATTGAACCACCAAAATCCCCAGCGCTTTCTCGCCGATGTACTCAATTTTGCCGTGCAGGATATTGACCGCCACGCCAAATTTCACCGCGGCATCGGAGAGCACCGGCTGCTCGGCGGAATCGCCGATAAACAGGATCTTCAGTAGCTGCCCCGGTAGATGCTCCCGCAGGCGTTCCGGCAGGGTTAAATTGAGCGTGTGCGACACCAGCTGCTGTGTAAAAGCATGTTGCGGATGGGCAAAGAGATCAAACACCGCCCCTTCTTCCACGACCTTACCGCCGGACATGACCGCCACCCGATCGCAGATCGATTTGATCACATTCATCTCATGGGTGATCAGCACGATGGTAATGCCCAGTTGTTGATTGATTTGCTTCAGTAACGCCAGAATGGTGGCAGACGTTTCCAGATCCAGCGCCGAAGTCGGCTCATCACAGAGCAGTACATCCGGATGATTGGCAATGGCACGAGCAATGCCAACACGCTGTTTCTGCCCACCACTAAGCTGCACGGGATAGCGGTTCGCTTTATCGCTCAATCCGACCAGCTCAAGGATTTCCGTCACGCGTGGGGCGATCTTCGCACGCGCCCAGCCCGCCGCCTTCAGGCTGAAGGCCACATTCTGTGCCACGGTGCGGGTATGCATCAGGTTAAAATGCTGAAAAATCATACCAATACGCTGACGCGCCTGACGCAGCGTTGCGCCATGAAGTGTAGAAATCGCCACGCCATTAATTTTTACGCTCCCCTGGCTCGGCCGCTGTAACGCATTCAGCGTACGCAGCAACGTACTTTTGCCCGCGCCGCTGGTGCCCACAATGCCGAAGATCTCACCCGGCGCAATACGCAACGTCACGTCATCCACCGCCCGGGTGGTTGCCGTCGCGCCGCGGCCTGCGGGAAAATCCACGCAAACCTTTTCTATTTCAATCATGTCAACCTCAAACAGCAAAAGGCAGGCCGTAGCCTGCCCGTGAACCCAACCTGATGTTTATTTTTTGTCGGCGACGGCCATCCATTCGGGTTTCTGGAAGGCGGTAAAGATGTTTTTCGGATCGTCGATGACTGCGCGATAGGCGGGCGATTTCACCACTTCGACAATGTCTTTGGCGAAGGGCTTGTCCGCATCGTCGGTGCGCACGGCAATAATGTTTTTCAGGTTCTCATCCAGATGCTCTTGTTTCAGCGCTGAAGAGAGATCCATTCCGGCGGCAATGGCGAAGTTACCGTTGACCAGTGATGCCGTCGCGCTATCCAGCGTGCGCGGCAACTGCGCCGCTTCCAGCGGTTTAAACACCAGCCCTTTCGGGTTACTGGCAATATCCCGCTCGGAGGCTTTGGTCGGGTCAATACTCTCTTTGAGGGTAATAAGATTGAGTGATTGCAGGAAGCGCAGCCCGCGCGCCAGATTGGTCGGGTCATTGGACAGCGTCACAATGTCGCCTTTTTTCAGCTCATCCAGGCTCTTGATTTTATGGGAATAAAAGCCCATTCCCGCCGTTGGCACTGACAACAGTTTGGTCAGCTTCAGGCCCTTATCGGCAGTGAATTTATCGAAATAGAGGCTATGCTGGAACAGATTGGCGTCGATGCTGCCGTTCGACAGCGCCATGTTAGGCTGCACGTAATCGCTGAATTCGCGCACCACGACGTTATAGCCCTTCTCTTTCAGCGATGGCGCAATCGCCTGTTTGACCATATCGCCATACGGCCCCGGCGCCACACCGAACACAATGGTGTGCGGATCGCTGCTGGCATGCGCAAACGGTAAACCACATACCAGAAGTAATGCGCCGACGAAGGCGCGCAAACTGAGACGACGTCCCATAAATTCTCCCTAACGAGTTGGTCTGCTGTGTGACGCGCCGTGCAATGCGCCGCGTTCCATTTTCACCCTGTGAATAAGGCTGTCGACTAAGATGGCACAAACGCAACGCGGCGGTAATTGAAAAAAATTCAACTTGCTGTGAACTATGTCACTGAATGGCGGGGAGATATTGGTGAGGTAAGGCGATGAAGCATAACGAAAAGCCCTACCCGGAGCAGGGTGCTGGCACTCTCGTTATGCTTTTTATTGCTAAGCATTGCCGGATTTTAACGAAGCCATCCGGCAAATACCCGTCAACTTATCAGAAGTCGTAACGCAGACGAACGATGTTCATATCGCCCAGTTTTTTATCGGTGCTGTTGGTGAACACGTGTTCGTAATCAACACGGAAACCATAATCCAACTGGAAGGTTACGCCCAGACCGTTGTCGATACGTTCATAGTAACGACCGGTGGTGTATTTCAGGCGGTCGCCCATCACGTACGGCTGGACATATTTGAGCCCATACTGAGCCACCGGAATTTTATATCCGGCGTAATATTCAATACCCCACGCGTCGCCCGCGAAGTAGTCGTGAACATTTTTCTGCCCCGTGGTGAGGAAATTTTCATACCAACCGCCACCGAAGGAGAGAGTCCAGTTGTCCGGCGTCCAGCTCAGCGCAGTACCGTAGATGTTCTGGCTGTAAGAATCGGTATCACCCGACGTACTGTTACGCACGTTGGCTTTGGTGTAGTTCCACGCCGTACCCCATGACAGGTTTTTGGCCAGATGGTAATCAACACCCAGTGAACCGCCGCCATTACGTTTGTAACGGATGCTATTCGGTAACAGCAGATCGGTATCTTCGAACAGGTAGGATGCGTAGAGATCAACATCGCCGAAGCTGTTTTTATATTTCAGCATCTTGCGTGAACGATAAGAACCGTCGTAGTCGCCTTTCACACCGTTACCCGGCGCCTGAGCTTTCATATCGTAGTCCCAGACGTCAGTTTTCGCACCGACCACATCGTAGTACACGCTGTTCTGCTGACCGAAGGTCATGGTACCCCAAGTCTTACTTTTCAGACCGGTGTACAGCATGCGGCGAGACGTATAGTTGCTACCAGCAGCATAATGGCTGTCCCAGTCGAATACCGCCGGAACGTTCACGCCCAGTTCGTAGTAGCTGATCCAGCTAATATCATCGAACAGGTAGTAATCCGCAGCAAAACGGAAGCGAGTGCCGCCGTCATACCCGTTACGTTTGTAGGATGTTTTGTCCATGTCACCCATCGCGTTATCAAACTGCGCGCGGATAGACCCACCTACGGTGAAATTCAAACGACTCAGCGGATCGCCCGCTTTTGGATCCTGTTTCAGGACGGTGATTTCCGCCTGGCTTGCAAAAGACATCAATGCCACTGCTGCGCCGATGGCTGTCGCCACGGCAGTTGTTTTTATTTTCATGTTTTTCCCTTGAGATAGACACTGCTAAATAATTTTTAGCATGCAGATACTATCTGTAATAAACGGAACGTTTATAGGGATTTTTTAATGATTTGTGCTACTAAATATTTGATGTGTAAATGCTTACACATAGAAATACAAACACACCGGTAGACATGACCGGTGTGTGATGATAATCACTGTTAATTATTGAACTGACGGAATAATGCCTTGCCTTTTAGCAATCGGAGCCCCAACCAGCCGCCGCACAGCGACAAGAGCAGCGCGCCGCATAACGGTAAGGTGACCCACAAACGCCAATCCGGCGCCCACGGGAAGTCAAACACCCGTGTTTGCAGTACCGCCAGGGCGGTCTCGGCGCCAATCGTTGCCACCAGCCCGGAAACCAGTCCCAGCAGAGCAAATTCACACCACAGCGTGGTACGGAGTAACCGCTTTCCGGCTCCCAGAGTACGCCAGACCACTAACTCCTGATGACGCTGACGCATGCCGACCTGCACCTGCGCCAGCAGTAGCAGCACGCCGCAAGCAGTTACCAGCACCACCATCACTTCCAGCGCACGACTCACCTGCTCCAGAACCTGTCCGACCTGTTTTAAGATCGCGCCAATATCCAGCAAGCTGATGGTGGGAAACTCGCGGTTAAGCTGCGTCAGCATGCCGTTGCCGTTTTCCCAACGGAAACTGGTGAGCCAGCTTTGCGGCTGCCCCTCCAGCGCCCCGGCCGGGAAAATAAAGAAGAAGTTTGGCCGCATGCTTTCCCAGTCGACCTTGCGCAGACTAGTAATTTTCGCGCTGAACGACTGGGTATCGCCAGTAAAGGTCACGCTGTCGCCCAGTTTCAGACCCAGCCTTTCCGCCAGCCCTTCTTCTATCGAGACTTCGCCCACTTTCGGTGGCCAGCTTCCGGCGGTGATGGGGTTATGGTCCGGACGTTGCGTTTGCCAGGTCAGATTTAGCTCGCGGTTTAGCGCCTCATCCGGGTTACCGTCCGTTGACTGACCGTTAATTTGCGTCAACCTCGCCCGCACAATCGGATAGAAAGACGCCGGGATCACCTGATGTTCAGAGAGGAAGGCTTTCAACGGCGTCACCTGCTCCGGCGCGATATTGATCAGGAAATAGTTCGGGCTTTCCGGCGGTAACTGCTGCTGCCAGCGATCCAGCAGATCACCACGCAAGACCAGCAGCATCGCCAGCAACATAAAGGAGAGCGAAAATGCCGATAGCTGACTTAACGTCGACCAGGGCTGGCGCAGTAAACGGTTGACCGCAAGACGTAGCGGTAGCGTTTTTAACGTCATTTTTTTCAGCACGTTAAGCAACAACCATCCGACCAGGCCACACAACAATGCCAGCACCACCGCGCCTGCCAGCACCGACCAGAGCAGCATACTGCCGCCCATCAGCCAGGCCAGTAACACCACTGCGATAGCACACATCACCGGCACATAGAATTTCAGCGGCCAGAGATCCGCCACCGCATCCCGACGCAGCACGCGCAGCGGTTGCGTTGCCAACAGTAAGCGGTACGGGCGTAACCCCACCAGCACAGAAATCACCACCACTGCACCCACAGCCCATAGCCACGGCCACAAGCTGGCTGGCGGTAATGCTGCGGGCAGAACCGGTTTGAGCAGCAGCATTAATATCTTTTCAAACAGCAGCCCTATTGCCCCACCGGTCACAACCGCGAGAACCAGCACCAGCATCCACTGGCCGACGATCAGCTTACGCAACTGCGCCCGCCCGGCCCCCAATGTTTTGAGGATCGCCACCAGATCGTAGCGGCTGCGGCAGTAATGCCCCATTGCCACCGCCACTGCCGCAACCGCCAGCAACAGCGTGAGTAGCGCCGATAACAGTAAAAATTGCTGCGAGCGTTGCAAAGATTTGCCCAGCGCACCGTCGTCCTGTTCAAGCCCGTACCAGCGGTGTTCCGGCTTTAACTGGGGCAGCAACCATTTTTCATACGCCGCCAGTTGTTCAGGCGTACCGCCAAACTTCACACGCCAGGTCACCCGGCTGCCCGGCTGCACTGCTCCGGTTTTTGGCACATCCGCGATGTTCATTAGCAACCGCGGTGCCATCTGGAAGGGGTTAAAGCCGGCATCCGGTTCCTGAAGGACCTCCCCGGCGATACGCAAGGTGGCATCACCGACATCAATACTGTCGCCAACCTTCAGATTCAGCAGCGCCATCAACCTTGGTGCCAATAGCACGCTGCCTGCCTGCGGCTTCAAATGCGCCGGCTGGGTTTGTAACTCGCCATAAATAGGGTAGATATCATCAACCGCTTTCACATCTGCCAGTTGCGGCGTCTCTCCAGCAAAGGTCATGGTATTAAAGCCGATCTGCTCGCTCACGGTGAGCCCGGTTTTCCGTGCTTCATCCAGCCAGGCCTGCGGTACTTCGCGGGAACTGCGCAGCGCCCGATCGCCCGCCATAAACTCCCGGCTCTGCTGGCTCAGCCCTTTCTCCATTCGATCGCTGATATTGCCCAGCGCCAGCACGCAGGCTACCGCCAGGCTCAGCGCCAGCCAGACAATCAGCAGCGACGGCGAGCGCCATTCGCGCCAGAACCAACGGGCAATCATGCTTCCTCCCGCAGTTCACCGTTGACCAGCCGCAAACGCCTGTCGCAGCGCGCCGCCAGTTGCAGATCGTGCGTGACCAACAACAGCGTGGTGCCGAATTGTTGGTTCATGGAAAAAAGCAGATCAGCGATCTTGTCCCCGGTCTGTCGATCCAGGTTACCGGTGGGTTCATCGGCAAACAGCACAGCTGGCCGGCCATTAAAGGCGCGCGCCAGCGCGACACGCTGCTGCTCGCCGCCGGAAAGCTGCGCCGGAAGGTGATCAAGACGTTTACCGAGCCCCAGCTCATCAAGTAATGCTTTGGCACTGGCGCGGCTTTTGCCACTGTTTTCGCCACGCAGCAATGCCGGTAACTCGACGTTTTCCAGGGCATTGAGGGTGGGAATAAGCATAAAAGACTGGAAGACGAAACCGACATTCTGCGCGCGCAACTGCGCCCGCGCCTCTTCGTCCATGGTGTGTAGCGGTTTCCCCAGTAGATTGACTTCGCCACTGCTGCCGTCATCCAGCCCGGCGAGTATCGCCAGCAGCGTCGACTTACCGGAACCGGATTCGCCAATCAGGGCAATGGTCTCGGCTGGTTTGACAACGAGCTCAACTCCGGTAAGGATGGAAAGTTCATGCTCCCCCTGACCGACGGACTTCTTAAGATGATGAACTTCAACAATGTTTTCCGCTGGCATTTGCCCTTCCTTTTTTTGCTTTTGTTAACCTTCCGCGCCGCTGCGGCGGACACGTTGTTGATTCTTGGCGACAGTCTGAGCGCCGGATACCGCATGGCGGCGAATGTTGCCTGGCCTGCGCTGCTCAACGATAAATGGCAGCAAAAGCCCGCCGTGGTGAACGCCAGCATCAGCGGCGACACATCGCAGCAGGGGCTGGCGCGGTTACCCGCGCTGTTGAAAGAGCACCAACCTCGCTGGGTGCTGGTGGAGCTGGGCGGCAACGATGGTTTGCGCGGTTTCGCGCCTCAACAGACGGAACAAACGCTGCGCCAGGTAGTGCAGACGGTCAAGGCCGCCAACGCTGAACCATTGCTGATGCAAATTCGGCTGCCCGCCAACTACGGTCGCCGCTATAATGAAGCGTTCAGCGCCATTTATCCTAAGCTTGCCAAAGAGTTGGATGTGCCTCTCCTGCCCTTTTTTATGGAAGAGGTATATCTGAAACCGCAGTGGATGCAGGATGATGGCATTCACCCCAACCGTGACGCCCAGCCGTTTATCGCAGACTGGATGGCGACACGGTTGGCTCCTTTAGTTAACCACGACTCCTGATCAATCAGGGACGCCCTCAGGTAAAGTTATGCAAAAAACGGTCTTAATTACAGGATGTTCCAGCGGCATTGGTCTGGAAAGCGCACGCGAACTGAAACGCCAGGGTTTTCGCGTGCTGGCGGCCTGTCGCAAACCGGATGACGTCGCGCGAATGGACCGGGAAGGATTTACCGGTGTGTTACTGGATCTGGATGATCCGCAAAGCGTTGATCGTGCCGCGGATGAAGTGATCGCACTGACCGAAAATCGGCTATATGGGCTCTTCAATAACGCCGGTTATGGCGTCTATGGCCCGCTGGAGACGATCAGTCGCGAACAGCTTGAACAGCAATTTTCCAGCAATTTTTTTGGCACGCACCAACTCACCCTCCGCCTGCTGCCAGCCATGCTGCCCCACGGCGAAGGGCGCATTGTGATGACCTCGTCGGTTATGGGCCTGATCTCTACCCCCGGGCGCGGTGCCTATGCTGCCAGTAAATATGCGCTGGAAGCCTGGTCGGATGCACTGAGAATGGAGCTGCGCCATAGCGGCATTAAGGTGAGCCTGATTGAACCCGGTCCCATCCGTACGCGCTTTACCGACAATGTGAATCAGACACAAAGCGATAAACCGGTGGAAAACCCCGGCATTGCCGCACGTTTTACCCTCGGCCCGGAGGCAGTAGTGGCAAAAGTACGCCATGCTTTCGAGAGCAATCATCCCAAAATGCGCTATCCGGTTACGCTGGTCACCTGGGTTGTAAGTCTGTTGAAGCGCCTGCTGCCCGCACGCGTGATGGATAAAATTTTACACAGGTGAGTTGAAGGCGTATTGCCTGTCCCCATGTAGTACTAAACAGTAAAAACAGAGAATTCCACATGTCCGTACAGAATATCGTCAATATTACCGAAGCCAATCTGCAACAGGTACTGGAGCAGTCCGTTGCGACGCCGGTGCTGTTCTATTTCTGGTCAGATCGCAGCCAGCACTGCCAGCAACTGACCCCGGTGCTGGAAAATCTGGCCGCGCAGTACAACGGGCAATTTGTGCTGGCAAAAGTGGATTGCGACGCCGAACAGTTGGTGGCTTCACAGTTTGGCTTGCGTGCGATCCCGACCGTCTACCTGTTCCAGAACGGGCAACCGGTAGACGGGTTCCAGGGGCCGCAACCGGAAGAGGCCATTCGCGCCCTGCTGGATAAAGTCCTGCCGCGCGAAGAAGAGCTGAAAGCTCAGGAAGCTATGCTGCTGATGCAGGAAGGAAAACACGCCGACGCCCTGCCGCTGCTGAAAGACGCCTGGCAGCTTTCTCAACAAAACAGCGAAATCGGCCTGCTGTTGGCGGAAACGCTGATCGTTTTACACCGTGCAGATGAAGCAGAAAACGTTCTCAAAACCGTGCCGCTACAGGACCAGGACACTCGCTATCAGGGACTGATCGCGCAAATTGAGCTACTGAAGAAAGCCGCTGATACGCCGGAAATCCAACAGTTGCAAAAACAGGTGGAAGAGAACCCGGCCGACGCGCTGCTGGCGACGCAGCTTGCACTGCAATTGCACCAGGTGGGGCGCAACGAAGAAGCGCTTGAACTGCTGTTCAGCCATTTGCGTAAAGATCTCTCCGCCGCAAACGGCGAAGCACGCAAAATGCTGCAGGAAATTCTGGCCGCACTGGGTACCGGTGATGCGCTGGCGTCGAAGTATCGTCGCCAGCTTTACTCTCTGCTCTACTAATCTTCCTGCCAAATTTGGCGATCGTGCTGTTTTGATCGCCAATTCGGGCTAAGATGGCATCAAATTAAACAGGAGGTTTTTTTGATGCCAATCGTCATTCTGGTTTTTATCTTCGTTGCGCTGGTGGTGGTTATCTCTGGCGTAAAAATCGTACCGCAAGGCTTCCAGTGGACCGTGGAACGCTTTGGACGCTTTACCCGGACACTGCAGCCGGGTCTGAGCCTGGTGGTGCCTTTTATGGATCGTATTGGTCGTAAGATCAATATGATGGAACAAGTCCTCGATATCCCCTCTCAGGAAGTTATCTCGAAAGACAACGCGAATGTCACCATTGACGCGGTGTGCTTTATTCAGGTGATCGATGCACCACGTGCCGCCTATGAGGTGAGCAATCTGGAGTTGGCGATCATCAACCTGACCATGACCAACATCCGTACCGTACTGGGTTCAATGGAGCTGGACGAAATGCTCTCACAGCGTGACAGCATTAATACGCGCTTGCTGCATATCGTCGATGAAGCAACAAACCCATGGGGTGTAAAAGTGACGCGTATTGAAATTCGCGACGTGCGTCCGCCCGCGGAACTGATTGCCTCAATGAATGCGCAGATGAAGGCAGAGCGTACCAAACGCGCCTATATTCTCGAGGCCGAAGGGGTGCGTCAGGCGGAGATCCTCAAAGCGGAAGGGGAAAAACAGTCGCAAATCCTGAAAGCGGAAGGTGATCGCCAGTCGGCATTCCTGCAAGCAGAAGCCCGCGAACGTTCGGCAGAGGCGGAAGCGCGCGCTACGCAGATGGTTTCGGAAGCCATCGCCGCCGGGGATATTCAGGCAGTGAACTACTTTGTGGCGCAAAAATACACCGAAGCATTGCAGCAAATCGGGTCGGCGAATAACAGCAAAGTCGTGATGATGCCGCTGGATGCCAGCAGCCTGATGGGGTCTATCGCCGGGATCACGGAGCTGATCAAAGACAGCGCCAGCGAGCGAAATAAACGATGATCCCGCTGCTGCTCGAACATACTTATCTTGCCTGGCTAACGCTCGGCGGGTTGCTGCTTGCCGCCGAAATGCTCGGCGGTAATGGCTACCTGTTATGGAGCGGCGTAGCAGCCGTGTTCACCGGATTACTGGCGTGGGTTTTACCGTTTAGTTGGGAGTGGCAAGGCGTGCTGTTCGCCGTACTGACCATGCTGGCTGCCTGGCTATGGTGGCAATGGCTGGCGCGCCGGGTGAAGCAGCAACAGCCCGCTGACGCGTCGCTTAACCTGCGCGGGCAGCAACTGACAGGCCGACGTTTTCAACTGGATACCGCGCTGGTTAACGGCCGCGGTCATATGCGCGTCGGCGACAGTTCATGGCCTGTCAGCGCCGAGGAAGACTTACCCGCCGGCCAGCATGTGGAAGTGATTGCCGTAGAAGGCATCACCTTGCGCATAAAAGCCGTAAGCAAATAATAACACCACAAGGATCCGACGTGATCGCACCCAAAAGCCATCTTGCGCTGGGCGTATGCCTGGCGTTTGCCGCCAGTGCTCCGGCGCTGGCGTCGTTTGATATGGATTACTGCCCCTGGGGTCACGCGGGCTGTTTTATCGTCAGTCCGCCGGTACTCGCCATCAACACAGACACGCGCGATAATCTGCTGCGTCTGGTGGATGAACCGAAAAACTTTACGCCGCTACGCCAACCCGTTCCGGCAGACATCACCCGTAGCCGGGATTTCTATTTCGGCATCCATATGGATAACCCGACCAGCCAGCCGCCGACAGCCACGACTACCGCAGAAACACCGGTGGAAGAGACACTGCATCACCAGATGACGGCGCTGGGGCTGGATCCTGATGCCGCAACGGATGCCGTGCTTCAGCGCATGACCGCGCAGGGTGCCGATCTCCAGGAAGCCAGTAATGCAACGATCCAGCAAGATGAACTGGAAAATCGCTTTGTTTCGCGTAATGACGAAACGCTTTCCGCCTTTTTCGCCGCACTGCTCGCTGATACCTCACTGAGCCATGAGCAACGTCAGGCTCTGGCAAAAGCGCGTATGGCCGTAAACGGCACAGAAGCCAGCGAGCAAACGGTAAAAGCACTTTCATTCCCGCAAGGATCGCCAGCACAGGGATTTCAGGCCTATTTACAAGGCGCGAATGCGTTCTACGCAGGCGATTTTGACGCCGCAGGGCAGATATTTACGACCCTCAAAACCAGCCAGCAGCCGTGGCTTGCCGAGACGGCCAGTTATATGTTGATGCGCAATGCGCTCAATGCCAGTAGCGCAAATGCCAACGGCGAGTATGGCGATTTCGATGTCCATAAAGTGGATAAAGCCCTCGCACAGCAGGCGCGGGAGGCCGCAGAAAGCTATCTGAAAACCTGGCCGACAGGGCGCTACGCCGACTCCGCACAAGGGATGCTGCGCCGTATTAACTGGTATTTACAGGATGGAAATGCGCTGGCGAAGCTCTATGAGCAGGCACTGGCGCAAACCGAAAACGCCGATGCGCTGGTGGATATCATCGCCGAGAGCGACAACAAGCTGATAAGCCAGGATCTCACCTGGGGAAGCGACGCCTTTCTCACCGCGCCAGACGCCTCGCTGCTGACGTTTGTGCAGACGCTGCGGCTGATGCGTAATAACACCTGCGACGGACGTTCCCATTGTGTGGATCAGGCATGGCTCGACAGTCTGAAAGCCGACTTTGAGAAGAACAAACATGCGGATCTGTGGAATTACCTGCGCCTGATGCTGGCCTGGAGCAAGCAGGATTACGCCACGGTGCAGAACGCTATTACGCCCGCCCCGTCTCTCCCCCCGCACAATATTCTCGCCTTCAGCGAGCAGGTGCTGTATGGCGATGCGCTGATGGCGCAAAAACAGTGGCCCGCCGCGCAGGCGCACTGGCTGCATCTGCTGGATCTGAGTAAAGATGTTGAACAACAACAGCTTCTGCAAGCAAAACTGGCGGCCACGCTGGTAGAGAGTGATGCGCAGGCGCAGATTTTTGCCGCAGACAGCCGGGTGACCAATTTGCGTTACCGTTCGCTGGTGCTGAAAACGCAGGCCTCGCGGGAGTTGCTACGCCAGCAGGCCACGCACGGGCCCAATAAAGAAGAGCGCACCATCGCCCTGCACACGTTACTGACGCGCGATCTGACTGAGGGTCATTACGCCGACTGGTTGCAGGATATGTCCCTAGTGGCTGCCATTACGCCGCCGGTTGCTGACGAGGCATTTGATGATGTGAAGCTGAGTACCTTTGGCTGGAAAGGCACGGAGAAAGAGACCGCATACTTCTGCGCGCCGCTGGAGACTACCGTCACTACCCTGAGCCAGAAAGCGCACGATGCTCACGCGTTGAATTGTCTGGGTGAGTTCTTCCGGACTACGCAAACCCGCGTGACGCTGGAGAAAGATCGCGGCGGTAATGACGTGCTCGACGTCGCGACGCACGCAGAAGAACGCCCCGGCGTGCCGCACCGTCTTGCCATATATCAGCAGGTTATCGCCGATGCCAAAGCCGAACCCGAAGATAAAAGCTATGCACTGTACCGGGCGGTCATGTGCTATGCCCCCTCCGGTTATAACGATTGTGGCGGCAAAGACGTCGATAAAGCGGTGCGTAAAGCCTGGTTCCAACAGTTGAAGAGCCGTTATCCTGGAAGCGTATGGGCCAGAGATCTCAAATATTACTGGTGATCGCTCTTTTTGCCGTGCTTCTTACTCCCTCTGCCTTCGCGGCAGAGGGTAGCCAGGCGTTTTGGCTGTGGTCTGGCGTCCGTCCCACAGCAGCATTACGCAATGCGGATACCGTTTATCTGCACCAGGGCGATGTCGTTGTCCTGGCGGGCAATGCGGTATTTGAACGTAAAGGCTTGCCGATCAACCGGATGACGTTTCCGCGTATCTGGCTAACCGTTCGCTTTACCACGCTGGATGTCCCGGACGCTCTCCTGCTGCGTCTTACTCGCCTGCTGGCGCGTTGGCACGACGCCGGGAATGCTGTTGTAGGATTACAAATAGATTTTGACGCGGCCACACATCAGCTTGAGGATTACGCACAGTTTTTGCGCCGGGTGCGAAAGAGTCTACCCTCGCAGTATGCGTTGGGCGTGACCGGGTTACTGGACTGGGCGAAAACCGGCAATGTGCAAACGCTGAACGCCCTGCCGGTGGATGAGCTGGTGGTGCAAAGCTACCAGGGGCGCAGCACGGTGGACAATTACACTGCCTACCTGCCTGCGCTGTCCGGACTGCGTTTGCCATTTAAACTGGGCGTGGTGCAAAACGGCCAGTGGAACCGTGACGAAGAGCGGCGTATTGCCGCTTCGTCATGGTATCGCGGTACGGTGATCTTTATGCTTAACCCTTCGCGTGGTGATGGCAGCAGCCCGAAAGGTTATCAATAATCGGGCAGTCTGCGCTGTCGTCTCCGGGGCAGGAATCCGCCAGCGCCAACAGTTGCGTACGCATCTGCTGCAATTCGATGATATGCCGTTCGATCTCCGCCACTTTCTGCAATGTGCGCGCTTTCACATCCGCGCTGTGGCGGGCCGGATCGTTAAACAGGGTGACCAGCTCGCCGCACTCTTCAAGGTTAAATCCAACCTGGCGTGCCTGACGTAGCAGGGTCAGCTCATTTAAATGCTGTTGCGTGTAGCTGCGATAGCCGTTTTCACTGCGTAACGGCGGCGTGACCAACCCTTTTTCTTCATAAAAACGGATCGCTTTGCTGGTCAAACCGGTTTTTTTTGCCACATCGCTGATATTCACATTTCCCCCTTGCAGTCCGTGTTTCCGACCATACCGCATGATTACCCCGACACAACATAGAGTATAGGGTCTTTAACCCGACCTGACGTCAGGCGCACAATAGTAAGCGGCATACTATGCCAAAACAAATATATCATTGTTGCCAATACATTTTTTATTTACCCCTGTTACCGCTTCGCTATAACATGTGGCCGGATGTTTCAAAGAATGATAAATGATTTACACACAGGAGTTGTTATGAGTGATATGGCGTTTTGCCGTGGTTGCGGAAAGGAAATTCATAAAGAAGCGGTTGCCTGCCCGAGTTGCGGCGCACCACAGGCCGTGGCGGGAACCAAAAGCCGCATTACCGCCGCACTGCTTGCTTTCTTCTTTGGTGGATTTGGCGTGCATAAATTTTATTTAGGGAAAACAGGCCAGGGTATTCTTTATCTCCTGTTCTGCTGGACCTTTATTCCTTCCATCATCGCGTTTATCGAATTTATTATTTACCTGTGCAATTCCGATCAGGAATTTGCCCGTAAATACGGTTAATGATCTGCCCTCTTTACGCGTCAAGCCTCGCACTATGCGGGGCTTTATTTTTTATTCTCGCCCGACAGGCCTCTCCCGGTAACAACGCGCGTTCGCGCGAAATAACCGCTCCTGCATCAGCAGCCGAACTTTGCCATTAAATAAGATTACTCTTATTTTCAGCCTGTTAGCGTTCGGTAGCATGGCTGCGCTTTGTGATACCTTATGTTTACTCTTTTCTCTAAAGGGATGTTTATGGCATGGGATAAAGATGCAGCGGTGGCGTACCTGGTGAAACATGCCGGAGCGAAATCGCGCTCAGAATGTGCTACCTACACACGTCAGGCCATATCGGCAGGCGGAATCAACCTTATCAGAACAGGCGATGCCAAAGATTATGGTGACTCGCTGTTAAAAGCAGGATTTACAGCATTACCCGCTTCGGCTGCGCCGGAAAAAGGCGATGTTGCCATTATCCAGCCTTATCCAGGCGGTAATATCAGTGGCCATATGACGATGTTTGACGGCAAAAACTGGTATTCAGATTTTAAACAACGGGACATGTACCCCGGCCCCGGCTATCGCAGATTCCACCCACCGTATGTTATCTACAGGAAAAAATGATGCGTTACGTACTGTCATTATTGCTGGCGCTTTACCTTCCTTTCGCAAGTGCAAACACCGGAACGGATGTACAGAAAGAGATCACGGCGTTTTACACTTATTATCTGAATGAATTTGGCAAAACGCCGCCGGATGAACTGATTAAAACGAAAACCATGCAGCAATGGGCATCGAAGAAATTACTGGCGCGAATGGCCGTTATTTATGACATGCCTGAACAGGAATTATTGGGCTCAGATTATTTCACCTATTGCCAGGACTATGACCCGGCATGGATTGCGCGCCTTAATGTCTCCCCCGCCAAACCAGACGGAGACAGCATGAAACTGGACGTTTCGCTGGGTATTGAAAATAACAAGGCAAAACATCTTCAGGTATGGACGCGTAAGGAAGAGGGCAAATGGAAAATATGGCGAGTCGTTGACGCCGGAAACCATTACGAGCAGAAGCTCTATTAACGCAACCCAATCAGCCCTAAGCCCCGCTCATATCGCGGGGCTTTTTTATGGTGATGCTCTGCAGCAGCGCTGCAGAGCAGAGGACAACGCCCACCTTCTTTGCGGATCGCCCTTGACCTTCCCCTTGATGGAAGGTTTAAGCTTCATCACAGTCACTATTCAGCATCATCATTAAGGAGATCGAGTATGTCTCACACTATAGAGCTAACCCTTGATGGCCTCTCCTGCGGCCATTGCGTTAAACGCGTGAAAGAGAGTCTGGAAAAACGACCGGACGTCGAACATGCAGAGGTCACCATTGAACGTGCGGAAGTCACCGGTAGCGCCAGCGCTGACGCGTTAATCGCCACCGTACAGGAAGCCGGCTACGGTGCGAGCGTAAGCCACCCAAAGGCTAAACCGCTGGCAGAGTCATCACTCCCGTCGGAAGCACTGACAGCGGCCACTTCTGAGCTTCCGGCAGCCGATAACGTTGACGACAGCCAACAGCTGTTGATCAACGGCATGAGCTGCGCCAGTTGTGTCTCCCGGGTGCAAAAAGCCTTGCAGGCAGTCCCCGGCGTTACACAGGCACGGGTTAACCTGGCGGAGCGCACCGCGCTGGTCATGGGCAGCGCGCCCGCCACAGAATTAGTCAACGCCGTCGAGCAGGCCGGCTACGGCGCAGAAGCCATTGAAGATGACGTTAAACGGCGTGAACGTCAGCAAGAAACCGCCCTCGCCACCCTGAAACGCTTTCGCTGGCAGGCCATTGTTGCCTTGCTGGTTGGCGTGCCGATCATGGTATGGGGGATGCTGGGCGACAATATGATGGTGACCGACGCCAACCGATCGCTGTGGCTGGTTATCGGTCTTATCACCCTCGCCGTCATGGTGGTAGCGGGTGGTCATTTTTACACCAGCGCATGGAAAAGCCTGCGTAACGGCAGCGCCACCATGGATACGCTGGTGGCACTCGGCACGGGTGCTGCCTGGCTCTACTCGATGAGCGTCAACATCTGGCCCCACTGGTTCCCGATGGAAGCGCGGCATCTCTACTACGAAGCCAGCGCGATGATCATCGGCCTGATTAATCTCGGTCATATGCTGGAGGCGCGTGCGCGCCAGCGTTCATCAAAAGCGCTGGAGCGCTTACTGGATTTAACCCCGCCAACAGCGCGTGTCGTGACCGCCGACGGTGAGAAAAGCGTGCCGCTGGCTGAGGTGCAGCCGGGGATGACGCTGCGTCTGACGACCGGCGATCGGGTTCCGGTGGACGGTGAAATCAGCCAGGGAGAGGCCTGGTTCGATGAAGCGATGCTCACCGGTGAACCGATCCCGCAGGAAAAAGGCGACGGCGACACCATTCATGCCGGAACCGTGGTGCAAGACGGTAGCGTCTTGTTTACCGCCAGCGCCGTAGGGAGCCATACCACCCTGTCACGCATCATCCGCATGGTGCGCCAGGCGCAAAGCAGTAAACCCGAAATAGGTCAGCTTGCCGACCGTATCTCTGCCGTGTTTGTGCCGGTGGTGGTGGCAATCGCACTGTTGAGCGGCGCCATCTGGTTTTTCTTCGGCCCGTCGCCGCAGATTGTCTATACGCTGGTGATCGCTACTACCGTGCTGATCATCGCTTGCCCCTGTGCGCTGGGACTGGCGACACCGATGTCGATTATTTCCGGTGTCGGCCGCGCTGCGGAGTTTGGTGTGCTGATCCGTGATGCCGATGCGCTGCAACGCGCCAGTACGCTGGATACCCTGGTGTTTGACAAAACGGGCACACTGACCCTCGGTAAACCTGAAGTGGTGAGCATTAAAACGCTCTCCGTCGATGAAAACACTGCACTGCGTCTGGCGGCTGCGTTGGAACAGGGCTCCAGCCACCCGCTGGCGCGGGCGATCCTGGACAGAGCTGCCGCCGAAACGCTACCGCAGGTTAATCAATTCCGCACACTGCGCGGTTTGGGCGTCAGCGGCCAGATAGACGGGCGCAACGTTCTGCTGGGTAATCAGGCGCTACTGGCTGAACAGAACGTTGATACGCACGCGCTTGAGGCTGAGATAAGCGAACAAGCCAGCCGCGGTGCAACACCTGTGCTGCTGGCAATCGACGGCGAAGCTGCGGCGCTGTTTGCCATTCGTGATCCGTTGCGTGAAGACAGTGTTGACGCGCTGCAACGTTTACACCGCGCCGGGTACCGACTGGTGATGCTCACTGGCGACAACCCCACAACTGCAAAGGCCATTGCGCAGGAAGCAGGCATTGATGACGTGATTGCCGGTGTATTGCCGGACGGTAAAGCCGACGCCATTAAAAAACTGCAACAGCAGGGTCGCCAGGTGGCGATGATTGGCGATGGTATCAATGATGCTCCCGCACTGGCACAAGCGGATGTTGGTATCGCCATGGGCGGCGGCAGCGACGTGGCGATTGAGACGGCGGCAATCACGTTGATGCGCCACAGCCTTCTGGGTGTTGCGGATGCACTGGCGATTGCCAAAGCCACGCTGCGCAATATGAAGCAGAACCTGCTGGGGGCGTTTATTTATAATTCGCTGGGCATTCCGGTGGCGGCAGGCATTCTCTGGCCGCTGACCGGCACATTACTCAACCCGGTGGTGGCGGGTGCGGCAATGGCGCTTTCCTCCATTACTGTGGTGAGCAACGCCAACCGCCTGCTGCGTTTCACACCGCGTCAATAACCTTTCCCCCGCCGGTCACCGGCGGGGTTTACACCTTCCTGCGCTGCGCGTTAGCATGGCGTTTTCTTTTCAGGAAGCGCGTATGGCCCTGTTTCAACGCTTGAAAACGTTTTTTCGTGCGCTGCTGGTGCGCCGTTATCGCTGGCCCGCTCAGGATATTACGCTGCCCGGTAATCGGTTGTTGCATCTGGTCGGCAGCATCCATATGGGGACGCAGGGTATGTCGCCCCTGCCTGATGCCCTGCTGCAAAAATTGCGCGAGGCCGATGCGCTGATCGTGGAAGCCGATGTCGCGGGTTCCGATTCCCCTTTCGATAATCTTCCCCCTGTCGCCCCCCTTGAACAACGCCTTTCCCCTGCCTTGCTGGAGGAACTGGATAAGACGCTGCAAACCTTGTCGCTCTCGCGGGAGGAGTTTGAACACCGTCCCGCCTGGCATATCGCGCTGGTGTTGCAGGCAACGCAAGCTCAGCGCCTGGGGTTACGCCCGGAGTACGGCATCGATTACCAGTTATTGCGCGCGGCGCAACAATACCAGGTCAGGATCCTCGAACTGGAGGGCACCAGCAGCCAGCTTGACCTCCTGCGTGCATTACCGGATGGAGGTAATGAACTGCTACAGGATACACTCACCCACTGGCATGATAATGCGCGCTTATTGCAGGTCATGATGAGCTGGTGGCTGGAACACGCGCCAGCGGAAAACGAAATGGAACTGCCGGGTACGTTTAGCCAGCCGCTGCATGAAGTACTGATGCAACAGCGTAACCAGGCATGGTGCGAGCAGTTGTTTGCCCTGCCGCCGGGACGCTATGTCGTTGCCGCCGGAGCACTGCATCTGTATGGCGACGGCAATTTACCCTTACTGCTGCGACAGAGAATGGCGCAATAGCGCAAGATGGTACTATTTTCATGCGCCAACAAAGGCGTATGCTGGTCGCGTCAGATTACTGTGGTAAGAAGGATTGCTATGACTCCCGCCGTGAAATTACTCGAAAAAAACAACGTCTCGTTTCAGGTGCACACCTACGATCACGACCCCAATGAAACCAATTTTGGTGACGAAGTGGTGCGTAAACTGGGACTGAATGCTGACCAGGTCTACAAAACGCTACTGGTGGCGATCAATGGCGACATGAAACATCTGGCGGTCGCGGTGACGCCTGTCGCCGGGCAACTGGATCTGAAAAAGGTCGCCAAAGCGCTCGGCGCAAAAAAAGTGGATATGGCCGACCCGATGGTGGCGCAGCGCACGACCGGCTATCTGGTGGGCGGTATTAGCCCGCTGGGGCAGAAAAAACGGCTGCCGACGCTGATTGATGCGCCCGCGCAAGAGTTTGCCTCGATTTATGTTTCCGGCGGCAAACGGGGGCTGGATATTGAACTTGCGGCGAGCGATCTGGCAAAGATGCTGGACGCAAAATTTGCCGATATCGCCCGCCGCGATTGAGGCCGGGTTACTGCCAGCTCACCTCACCTTTCGGTTCGTAAGCATTCACATCCAGCGGTGAATTTTTCTGGATGTACTCTTTCAGCGCTTCGGCATCAATAAAGCCGGTATTCACATAACCGGTTTTATCGTCGAGGCGCGGATAACCATCACCACCCGTAGCGTTAAAGCTCAGGGTCGCCAGGCGGTAGGTTTTTGCCATATCAATCGGTTCGCCTTTGATTTTCACATCACTCAGTTTGCCGTTTTTCGCCACAAAACTGACGTTAGCGAACTGCGGATATGCCCCGGAGTCCGGTTTTTTCTGCGCGACTGCTGTCAGGTAGTCGGTCAATGCCTTACCGTCGAGATCGACATACACCAGCGTGTTGCCAAAAGGCTGCACTTTCAGCACATCTTTATAGGTGATGTCGCCTGCTTCAATCGAGTCACGAACGCCGCCACCGCTCATCACCGCCAGATCGGCGTTGGTGCGGGCCATTTGTGCTGCCAGGATGACGCGCGCCAGGTTGGTTTGCACAAAACGCACTTTGCTGCGATCGCCTTCCAGGTGACCGTTAGTGTTGCCGATTTTGACCTCCAGTTGCGCTTTGCCTTTGTTCTGGAACGGGGTCAACAGGGAGAGCATTTGCGGGTTCTCTGCAATTTCCGGGGTGTAGAGTACGCGTTCACTCTGGCCGTTGTCGTAAGTCACCTTCTTCTTCAGGTTGACCGGGAGAAGCTGGTAGCGCACCAGTTTCATCTCGCCATTACGGAACTGGAAGTCGGCGCGGCCCACATATTTGCCCCATTCATGCGCTTGCACAATCCAGATGCCATTTTGCTGATCCGGCGCACACGGCGTACCAGGCACATAATTGACCTGCTTTTTATTTTCCGAGGCCATACATACCGGGTCTTGTGAGTGACCACCCACAATCATTGCCAGTGCGCCTTTCGGCAGGCTGCGCGCCATTTCGACATCGCCCGGCGCATTGGAGCCATGCTCACCGTTGTCGTAATGCCCCATATGAGTGGTGGCAATGATCACATCCGGTTTTTCATTCTGCTTCAGCTCATCAATCACCAGCCTGGCTTCATCCGCGGGTTTACGGAATTCAATATCGGTGAAAAACTCCGGATTGCCGATTTTTGCGGTATCGTCGGTTGTCAGGCCGATCACCGCAATTTTCAGACCCTGGCGATTGAAGATCATCCACGGTTTAAACAGTCGCTCACCGGTGCTTTTCTGGTAAATATTGGCTGAGAGGAACGGGAATTTGGCCCATTTTTCTTGCTGACGCAGCACGCTAAGCGGGTTATCAAACTCATGGTTACCGACCGCCATCGCATCGTAACCGATCAGATTCATGCCGCGAAAATCGGGCTCCGCATCCTGTAAATCGGACTCCGGAACCCCCGTATTAATGTCGCCACCGGACAACAGCAATACGCTACCGCCTTGGGCGGCCACTTCTTTACGGATGCCGTCCACCAGCGTTTTTTGCGCCGACAGTCCATATTCGCCGTAATCGCTGCGCCAGAAGTGACCATGATGATCGTTGGTATGCAAAATGGTGACGTTATAGGTTTTATCCTGCTCGTAAGCCTGTACCTGCCAGCTTGCCAGCCCCATCGCCGCCAGCAACGCCAGCGCCATACTCTTCTTTATCAATTGCATGCTTCTCTCCCTGACCCCATTAATAAAACTGAGAAATTACAGTGCCTAAGGATAATAGACAAATACGTTTTCAGCATTGCGACTTCCTTCAAACCTTCAGCACAGGTATGTTAGCCAGATAACGATTTACCTTTCTGACACTCTCCACCTCTTCTTATCAACATACGTGGTATTTATGGCAATAAGTGAAACGCAGCAGACACCCCCTGCCGCGCGTACATCGTTCGGTATTCTTGGCGCGATCAGCCTTTCGCATCTGCTCAACGATATGATCCAGTCCCTGCTGCTGGCCATTTATCCGTTATTGCAGGCCGATTTTTCGTTGTCGTTTGTGCAGATTGGCCTGATCACGCTGACCTTCCAGATTGCTTCTTCGCTGTTACAGCCTGTGGTGGGCTACTGGACCGATAAGCACCCGATGCCGTGGTCTCTGCCCATCGGTATGTGCTTTACCCTTAGTGGGCTGGTGTTGCTGGCGCTGGCGGGGAGCTTCGGTACGGTATTGATCGCTGCCGCTCTGGTCGGTACGGGCTCATCGGTCTTCCACCCGGAATCCTCCCGTGTAGCACGCATGGCGTCTGGCGGGCGCCACGGTCTGGCACAATCCATTTTCCAGGTGGGAGGAAATTTTGGCAGTTCTCTCGGCCCGCTGCTGGCGGCGGTGATTATTGCTCCGTACGGTAAAGGTAATGTCGCCTGGTTTGTCCTTGCTGCACTGCTGGCGATTATTGTGTTGTTGCAGGTCAGCCGCTGGTATGCCGCGCAACATCGGGTCAATAAAGGTAAAAAATCCGTTTCAGTGATGAATCCGCTGCCGCGAAACAAGGTGGTGCTGGCGGTTTGTGTATTACTGATCCTGATTTTCTCGAAATACTTCTATATGGCGAGCATCAGCAGTTATTTCACTTTTTATCTGATGCATAAGTTCGATTTGTCAGTGCAAAACGCGCAGATGCACCTGTTTATTTTTCTCTTTGCCGTCGCGGCAGGAACCGTGGTTGGCGGGCCGCTGGGCGACAAAATTGGACGAAAATATGTTATTTGGGGCTCTATCCTCGGCGTCGCGCCGTTTACGCTCGTTTTACCCTATGCAACGCTGTTCTGGACCGGCATTTTGACGGTAATCATTGGTTTTGTTCTCGCGTCGGCGTTTTCAGCCATTCTGGTCTATGCGCAGGAGCTGCTGCCGGGTCGTATCGGTATGGTTTCCGGTCTGTTTTTTGGCTTTGCCTTCGGCATGGGTGGCCTTGGCGCAGCGGTGCTGGGGCTGATTGCCGATCACACCAGTATCGATCTGGTCTATAAAATATGTGCTTTCCTCCCATTGCTGGGGATCCTGACGATATTCCTGCCTGATAACCGCCCCGAAGCCTGATTTCATTGCGGCCAAAATATCTCTTTGGCCGCCTTCCTTCTTGCTGGCATGCCGCTGGCGCACGATTTCTGTTACGGAAGACCCGGTTGGCGATTTATTTCGTCCAAATTGCCATTTTCTTCATAATTCAACAATTATTCATAAACATACTGGCCAAAATTGTCATAAACTGTAACGCAGTTACGCCTTATCGCCCTGGGATCCCCGCATCAACGAAAGGAGACGGAATGCATCACGCCACCCCGCTAATCACCACCATTGTCGGCGGCCTTGTGCTCGCTTTTATTCTCGGCATGCTTGCCAACAAACTCCGGATTTCGCCACTGGTGGGCTATTTACTCGCGGGTGTGCTGTCCGGTCCTTTTACGCCCGGTTTTGTGGCAGATACGCAACTGGCACCGGAACTGGCTGAACTGGGCGTGATATTGCTGATGTTTGGCGTCGGCCTGCATTTTTCACTGAAGGATCTGATGGCGGTAAAGTCCATCGCCATTCCCGGAGCGATCGCGCAAATTGCTGTCGCCACGCTTCTGGGTATGGCGCTTTCCGCAACGCTTGGCTGGTCGTTAATGACCGGTATTGTGTTTGGGCTGTGTCTCTCCACCGCCAGTACCGTTGTGCTGCTGCGCGCGCTTGAGGAGCGGCAGCTTATTGATAGCCAGCGCGGGCAAATCGCCATCGGTTGGCTGATTGTCGAAGACCTGGTGATGGTATTAACGCTGGTGCTGTTGCCCGCCATCGCCGGCATGACGGAAAAAGGCGATGTCGGGTTGGCATCGCTGGCCCTCGATATGAGCATTACCATCGGCAAAGTGGTGGCGTTTATTGCCATTATGATGCTGGTCGGCCGCCGTCTGGTACCGTGGATTATGGCGCGCAGCGCCGCCACGGGTTCCCGCGAACTGTTTACCCTTTCCGTGCTGGCGTTGGCATTGGGCATCGCGTTTGGCGCAGTCGAACTGTTTGATGTCTCTTTCGCGCTCGGGGCCTTTTTTGCCGGAATGGTACTGAACGAATCCGAACTGAGCCACCGTGCCGCGCACGATACGCTGCCGCTGCGCGATGCCTTCGCGGTGCTGTTCTTTGTCTCCGTCGGTATGTTGTTCGACCCGCTGATCCTGATTGAGCAACCGCTGGCCGTGCTGGGTACACTGGCGATTATCATTTTCGGTAAATCCGTTGCCGCCTTCTTCCTGGTGCGTTTGTTCGGCCACTCGCCGCGCACCGCGCTGACCATCGCCGCCAGCCTTGCGCAAATCGGTGAGTTTGCCTTTATTCTTGCCGGGCTGGGAATGGCGCTGGATCTGCTGCCGCAGGCGGGTCAAAACCTGGTGCTGGCGGGTGCGATCCTATCCATTATGCTCAACCCGGTACTGTTTGCGACGCTGGAGAAATACCTCGATAAAACCGAGACGCTGGAAGAGCAAACGCTGGAAGAAGCGATTGAAGAAGAGAAACAGATCCCGGTGGACATCTGCAATCACGCGTTACTGGTTGGTTTTGGTCGCGTGGGCAGCCTGCTGGGTGAAAAACTGATGGCGCAGGGCATCCCGCTGGTGGTGATTGAAACCTCGCGAACCCGTGTGGATGAACTGCGAGAGCGTGGTATCCGCGCAGTGTTGGGGAATGCCGCGAACGAAGAAATTATGAACCTGGCGCATCTGGATTGCGCACGCTGGCTGCTGTTGACCATCCCCAACGGTTATGAGGCCGGAGAAATTGTCGCCAGCGCCCGGGAAAAATGCCCGCACATTGAGATTATTGCCCGTGCGCATTATGACGATGAGGTGGATTACATCACTGAACGCGGCGCAAATCAGGTCGTGATGGGTGAGCGCGAGATCGCCAATACTATGTATACGCTGCTGGAGAAACCGCCGGTTGAAGAGGCGGTCACAGGTTAAGAAGCAAAGAAGCAGGCGCATAGCCTGCTTCTTTATTACATAGAACCCACCCTTTGATACACGCACATAAAAAAAACCGGCAAGCAGCGCTTTACCGGTTTTCATCAAATCACTGTTGGAAAATTAACGTTCCCAGTACGCCTCTTCGAGACTGTCTTCTCGCTCCGGCAAGCCACGCGTTAAGCGTGGTGAATGCTGATTCAGCACCTGGTAACTTACGCGATTGGCGTATTTACAGACCTGCGCCAGCGACGAATAGGTCAGCCAGTTAAATTTGTGCTTACTGGAGTTGGGAACGTTGGCACGGTGATAATTATTGGCAGTGATATCATGCAGCAACGCGGCCAATGCACCATCGCCTGCACCATTGGTATTCATGATTTTTTCCGGGCCGCCCATATAGGGCGCAATGTGCGAGTAGATACGCAGCGGGTGTTCACAATCTTTGTGGCGTAGCGCGCGGCTGAACTCAAACTGGTTGAATTCGGCAATTGCGCCCGGTAACAGGGGGTGTTGCGTTTTGCGTTTCGCATCGTCTTCCGTAAAGCCTGCCATATACAAACCGACAGGCCCGGCGGTACAGAGCACCAAATCAACCCAATCCAACGCCTTATCGGCGGCCAGCAACGGATCGCTTTCGCCCGTCAGGGCATGCCCTTCCTCTTCGTTCATCGCCAGAATGGAGACGTTCTCTTTAAGGAAATCGCGCCACCACTGCGGGTTATCAGCAATCACATATTTGGTACCCAGCGTCAGCACCACCGGAACATTATGCTTTTTGGCATACGCTACCGCTTGCAGGGTTGCCTCTGGCATCGGTTCACCGGGGTTGCAGCGCACCAGGTAAGAGGAGAGCACCAGCGCAGAAGCCCCTGCAATCACCGCTTCCGGGATACTGTCGGCACGCAGTTGATTCATCTGGCCCGGGCTTATCGCAAACGTACGCTCGCCGCTGTCGTTAATCAGGGTGAAACAACGACCAATCGCGCCGTCTACCCCTTGCAGATAGTTCAGATCGGTACGGCTGGAGGTGTTGCACAGATAACGGTAGGCATAACTGCCAATCTTCACGTTTTCACACATCACACCAAGCAGAACCGAGCGGTCATCCGCCAGCACCGAGTAGTTGTGCATGGTATTGCCGATGGTGCCACCAGCAAACTGGTGGGTGATCAGGTTTTCCTGCACCAGTTCCTGGTACAGTGCTTCGGCAACGTCATCCGCGATCACCAGAGAATGCCCGGCACTCAGGCCATAACGCGTAATAAACGCATCATCCACCTTTGCCTCAATATCCACCAGCGTCTGGTCAATGCCAACCACCCAGCAGGTACTGACGTCACTCTCAGGCTGGATTTGCTGCAATAACGGATCGCGGGCGTTGACGGGGAAATAGTGTTTGGATTTACGTTTACCGGGAAATTTCATGGTTGCGATAAGGGATCAACATTCGGGCTGTGGATGGTAACACACTCACGGCCCGCCGCGCGATCAACGATATTTCGCCGTTAGATTCACCATCATCTCGATATGATCCGGCGTGTCATTAAGCGCCGGAATGTACTCATATTTTTCCCCGCCCGCTTCGAGGAAAAATTCACGGTTTTGTACCGCAATCTCCTCCAGCGTCTCCAGGCAGTCGGAAGCAAAACCCGGTGACATCACCTGAATATGCTTCACGCCTTTCTCACCAAGCATTTTCAGCGTTTCATCGGTATAGGGGGTTAACCAGGGTTCGCGACCAAAGCGGGACTGGAAGGTCATCATCACTTTTTCCGGCGGCAAGTCGAGTGCGGAAACCAGCTCGCGGGTGGTATCGCGACAACGCTGCGGGTAATCATCCCCTTCGGCAGCATAGCGCTGAGGTATGCCGTGATAAGAGAGCAGCAGTAAATCTGGCTCGCCATGTCGCGCAAAAGAAGCACGAACGCTGTTTGCCAGCGCCGTAATATAGTCCGTGTCATCGGCATAATCGCGAATAAAGGAGACGCCGGGAATATGGCGTTTTTTCGCCAGAATTCGCGCCAGTTCATCCCATACCGCCGCGACGGTGGAGCAGGAGTATTGCGGATAGAGCGACAGCACCACAATATGCTCAACGTCCTGCGCCAGCAGCTCATCGACCGCGCTCTCCAGCGAAGGAGAACCATAGCTCATGCCGAGCACAACCGGCACATCCGGTAGTCGCGCCGCCAGCGCCTGTTGCTGCCTGCGGCTGTAAACCATCAGTGGCGAACCTTCTTCCATCCAGATGGAGCGATAAAGTTTTGCCACGCGAGGAGAACGAAGGGGCAGGATCACGCCGCGCAGCAGCGGCCACCACAACAATCGCGGAGTATCCACAACGCGTCTGTCGCTCAAAAATTGCCGCAGATAGCGTTTAACTGCTTCGGGGGTGGGTGCATCGGGGGTGCCAAGATTGGCCAACAAAATGCCCGTTTTCGCCTGACTCATTCGCGCCTCTTAACCATTTAACTGGTTGATAATTGTAGCCGAAACGCGCGTAAACGGAACCAATTGCAGTGATTGTTGAAACTCCCCGGCAAGAGAGCCGGGGAGAGAGGCATTAGCCGAGGATTTTTTCCAGTTCAGCGCGCACCTCGTTCACGGCTTTGGTGCCGTCAACTTTGGCGTATTGGGTGTTGCCCGCCTGCGCTTCTTTCTGGTAGTAGCCGATCAGCGGCGCGGTCATCTGATGGTATTCCACCAGGCGCTTACGCACGGTTTCTTCCTGGTCGTCTTTACGGGTGGTCAGATCTTCGCCGGTCACATCATCTTTACCTTCGACTTTCGGCGGGTTGAATTTGATGTGATAAACGCGGCCAGAGGCAGCGTGGACACGGCGACCAATAATACGGTCGACAATCAGTTCGTCCGGCACGGCGAATTCCAGTACGAAATCCACCGCAATGCCCGCTTCTTTCATGGCATCAGCCTGCGGGATCGTACGCGGGAAGCCATCGAGCAGGAAACCGTTGCGGCAATCTTCCTGAGCAATGCGCTCTTTTACCAGCGCGATAACCAGTTCGTCAGTAACCAGTTTACCCGCGTCCATGATGTCTTTGGCCTGTTTGCCCAGCTCGCTGCCGGATTTCACAGCCGCACGCAGCATGTCGCCGGTGGAGATTTGCGGAATACCGTATTTCTCCATGATGAACTGCGCCTGAGTTCCTTTACCTGCGCCTGGAGCGCCAAGCAGAATAATACGCATTGCGGAAATCCCCTCAAATGTTGGTTCAATTTTTCAAAAGCGCTAAAAGATACCACCAGAACGAGGATGGCTCAAGGAAGGCGGGACGGCTGAAACGGTTAATGAGAATGAATGAGAGAAATAAAGTGTTACCCCCACCGCGCGGATGAGGGTAACGCAGAACCTTACGCCATCAACAACGCGTTTACGCGTTTGATAAACAGGTTCGGATCTTCCAGCGTACCGCGCTCAGCCAGCAGGGACTGATCCAGTAACAGCTCGACCCACTCCTTAAACTGCGCCTCATCCTGGGTGTCCGCCGCACGTTTCACCAGCGGATGATCCGGGTTCAGTTCAAAGATGTATTTCACTTCCGGCGCGTTCTGGCCCGCAGCGGCGAAGAGTTTCGCCATCTGGGTGCTCATTTCATCCGCGTCGGTGACGACAACCGCAGGCGTGTCGGTCAGACGATGCGTCAGACGCACCTCTTTGACGCGCTCGCCCAGCAGCGTTTTCACGCGCTCAACGAACGGTTCCAGCGCTTTTTCGGCTTCTTTTGCACTTTCATCCACTTCATCAGCCAGTTTTTCCAGCGACGCATCGGCTTTCGCCACAGACTGGAATGCCTTACCGTCAAACTCGGTCAGGTAGCTCATCATCCACTCATCAATGCGATCCGAAAGCAGCAGCACTTCGATGCCTTTCTTACGCAGCAGCTCCAGGTGCGGGCTGCTCTTCGCAGCGGCATAGCTGTCGGCGGTGATAAAGTAAATTTTCTCCTGCCCTTCTTTCATGCGCGACACATACTCTTCCAGCGACACGGTTTGCGCTGAAGAGTCGGTGTGCGTAGAAGCAAAGCGCAGCAGTTTGGCAATTGCTTCAATATTACCGCTGTCTTCGCCCGCCCCCTCTTTCAGCACCAGACCGAACTGCTGCCAGAAGGTTTGGTATTTTTCCGCGTCATCTTTCGCCAGTTTATCCAGCATTTGCAGAACACGTTTGGTCAACGCTGAACGCAGATTGCGGGTCACGCTGCTGTCCTGCAGAATTTCACGGGAGACGTTAAGCGGCAGGTCGTTGGAATCAATCAGCCCCCGCACGAAGCGCAGATAGTTCGGCATAAACTGTTCGGCGTCGTCCATGATAAATACGCGCTGCACATACAGTTTCAGACCATGCTTATGATCGCGGTTCCACATATCCCACGGTGCCTGCGACGGGATGTACAACAGGCTGGTGTACTCCTGCTTCCCTTCGACGCGGTTGTGGCTCCAGGTCAGCGGGTCAGTAAAGTCGTGAGCAATATGCTTGTAGAACTCGTTGTACTCGTCGTCTTTGATTTCAGCCTTGTTGCGGGTCCACAGCGCCTGCGCTTTGTTGATCTTTTCCCAGCTAACGAGGGTTTCGCCGTCTTTCTCTTCCTGTTTTTCGATCTCTACCGGCAGCGCAATATGGTCGGAATATTTGCTGATGATGGAGCGGACACGCCAATCATTGAGGAAATCATCTTCCCCTTCACGCAGATGCAGGGTGATTTCGGTACCGCGATCGGCTTTGGTGATATCGGCAACGGTGTATTCCCCCTCGCCTGCGGATTCCCAGAAGACGCCGTTTTCTGCGCTCTCTCCTGCCGCACGGGTACGCACGGTGACTTTATCGGCAACGATAAAAGCGGAATAGAACCCCACACCAAACTGACCAATCAACTGGCTGTCTTTTGCCTGGTCGGAACCCATAGATTCAAGGAACGCTTTGGTGCCGGATTTAGCGATGGTTCCCAGATGGTCAATCACTTCATCACGGGTCATCCCGATGCCGTTATCAGCAATCGTCAACGTACGTTGCTCTTTATCGAAAGAGACGCGTACGCGCAGCTCACCATCGCCTTCATAGAGTGAAGCGTTGGACAGCGCGCGGAAACGTAGTTTATCCGCCGCATCGGAGGCGTTGGAGATAAGCTCTCGCAGGAAGATCTCTTTGTTCGAATAGAGAGAATGAATCATCAGGTGCAGAAGCTGTTTTACTTCTGACTGAAAACCACGGGTTTCTTGTCCTTTCATTGGGAAAACCTCAACAATGCCATTTACAAGGTAAAAAAATGCGTTGAGGGAGAAGTGGGGACAGGCGTAACACTTTTCAAGCGGAGGCAAAAATTTCTGCCTCCGTTTGGTTAAAAACGAATCTTGTGGCGACCGGCCAGCGAATGCGACAGCGTGGTGCCATCGACCATCTCCAGCTCACCGCCCACCGGCACGCCATGGGCGATACGGCTGGCTTCCACACCATATTGCGCACACAGCTCCGCAATATAGTTGGCGGTTGCCTCCCCTTCCACCGTTGGGTTGGTGGCGAGGATCACTTCCTGGATCTTTTCCGATGCCAGGCGCTGTTCGAGTCTGTCGAGCCCGATGTCATCAGGCCCGATACCGTCCAGCGGTGACAGATGCCCCATCAGCACAAAATAGCGACCGGAAAACTGCCCGGTCTGCTCGATGGCGTAGATATCCGCCGGGCTTTCCACCACACAGATTTGACCGTTTTCCTGACGGCGGGGATTACTGCAAATATTGCAGACTTCCTGCTCGGTAAAGGTACGGCAATCCGCACAATGACCAATTTCCGACATTGCCCGGGTAAGCGCCTGCGCCAGGCGCATACCACCGCTGCGATCCCGCTGCAGCAGCGTAAACGCCATACGCTGCGCCGACTTCGGGCCAACGCCCGGCAGGCAGCGCAACGCTTCCATAAGCTGCGTTAACAGCGGACTGGTCTGCATCAGAACGGCATCTTAAAGCCTGGCGGCAGAGACATACCGGAAGAGACAGAAGCCATCTTCTCTTTCTGCGTTTCTTCAATACGGCGAGCGGCATCGTTGAATGCAGCGGCAACGAGATCTTCCAGCATCTCTTTGTCGTCTTCGAGCAGGCTCGGATCGATCTCCACGCGGCGGCAGTTATGCGCGCCATTGATGGTCACTTTCACCAGACCCGCGCCGGATTCGCCTGTCACTTCCAGCTGCGCGATCTCTTCCTGCACTTTCTGCATTTTTTCTTGCATCTGCTGGGCCTGTTTCATCAGGTTGCCCAGACCGCCTTTTCCAAACATAGGCTTCTCTCTTTAGCTGTGGTGACTAACCAGAGTGATAAGTCACATTCAGGGTTGAAAACGGGTAGCCGGAGCTGCCCGTCAAAGGGGACGGATACTCTCTTCATCCAGATCTGCATCAAAAAACCGCTGCAGGGTCTGGATATTGTTATCCGCAATAATCGACTCACGCGCCTGCGCAAGTTTCTCCTCATAAATCGCCTGACGCCATTCCAGCGGTGTACGCACCGCCGGATTATCATCTTCAATGATAGTCAGTTCAATCGCCGTACCGCGTAATTCGCTCAGCGCATCGCTAAGGGCCTTCTGCGCACCCTGCGAATTAAGGTGACGCTGTGAACTGCGCAGATGCAGACACAGACGCTCGCCATCCTGCTCGCTCCAGGCATTGAGTGCCACCTGTTCGACCAGTTTGGGCAGTTTAAGCTGACTGACCTCGCGGGCCCAGGCATCGCGCTCAATGGCTTCTTCCGCCAGCTTCTTCGCCAGTTCCGGCGTTTTTTCATGCTCCAGCGCTTTTTTCAGCGCCTTTGGCGTGGCAACGACGTCTTTGACTTCTTCAACAACGGTCGTGGCCTTCCAGCGATAGGCCTCTTTTTTCGCAGGCGTCTGCTCGAGCGCCGACGGTGCCGGGCGTGACTGTACGCGCTCAGTCACCGACGCCAGTCGTTCCAGCGCGGCGTTATTCACCGGCCGCGCGCGGGAAGCGGCTGCCGGTTCACTCTTTTTTGCTTTGTCGGTTCCTTGCGCTCGCTGCAACTGCCTGCGTGCTGCCAGCACCTGGCTGGTCGCATCCGGCATCGGTGCATCATGGTGCGGCGGGGCTGGAGGCGCTACGGGTGCGACCTGTTGCGGTGTCATCACCGCAGTGGGGGCAACTGGCGCGAAAGCGTGTTGCACGGCTTCAGGCGCAGGCAGCGGTGTCCGCGGATGGAACGCCAACGCGCGCAACAGTGTCATCTCAACGCCCATCCGACGGTCCGGCGCATAAGGCAGCTCTTTGCGGCCAATCAACAGCGTCTGGTAATAGAGCTGCACATCCGTTGGCGGCACCGTGCGGGCCAGTTCACGCACGCGATGTTCAACGGGTGCCATGTCGCTGCCGAGCGCCGAAGGCGTCAACTGAACCATTGCAATGCGGTGCATCAGCGTTTGCATTTCCAGCAGTAGCGCTTCCCACTCGACTCCACGGGAGGCTGCCTCATTCACCAGCGCCATTACGCGTTCGCCATTGGCGGCAACCACCGCTTCAATCAGCGATAACGCCTGATCGTCGTTCAGCGTGCCCAGCATGGTGCTGACCACCGCCGCAGAGAGTTTACCGTCCCCGCTGGCGATCGCCTGATCGGTCAGGCTGAGCGCATCGCGCAGGCTGCCGTCTGCGGCGCGCGCCAGCAGTTGTAACGCGCGCAACTCATGCTCAATCTTCTCTTCATCAAGAATATGTTCAAGCTGGCTGCGGATCTGATCGACATCCAGCGCCTTAAGATGAAATTGCAGGCAGCGGGAGAGAATAGTCACCGGCAGTTTTTGCGGATCGGTGGTCGCCAGCAGAAATTTGACGTGCTCAGGAGGCTCTTCAAGCGTCTTCAACAGCGCGTTAAAGCTGTGGCGCGAGAGCATGTGCACTTCGTCAATCAGATAGACTTTGAAACGACCGCGCGCCGGTGCGTACTGCACGTTGTCCAGCAGGTCGCGCGTGTCTTCAACTTTGGTGCGTGACGCGGCGTCAATTTCAATTAAATCAACAAAGCGCCCTTGTTCGATTTCCCGACAGTTATCGCAGACGCCGCAAGGCGTTGCGGTGACGCCGGTTTCGCAGTTCAGCCCCTTCGCCAGCAAACGGGCAATAGAGGTTTTCCCGACGCCCCGGGTGCCGGAAAACAGGTACGCATGGTGTATGCGTCCTGAAGATAGACCGTTCGCCAGTGCAGTCAGCACATGCTCCTGGCCGACGACGTCAGCAAAAGTTTGTGGTCGCCATTTTCGGGCTAAGACCTGATAACTCATTGGCAGGCTCTGAAACGCTGGAAGGTGAATTTACGAAAGGATAATGCTAACACAGCATATGCTGTTAATACACTTCATCCCTCAGGCGCAAGCCCGAAGGATGAATGCGCGGGCAGAAGAATCAATGCCCCGGGAACGGCACCAGGCTGTAGGAGGTAACGCCTTGTTTTTCCAGACGCTGCTCGCCGCCAAGGTCGAACAAATTGATAATAAACGCCGCATCGGTCACTTCACCGCCCAGACGACGGATCAGTTTCACGGTGGCTTCAATGGTGCCGCCCGTCGCCAGCAGATCGTCCACCACCAGCACTTTATCGCCGGCCTGAATGGCGTCTACATGGATCTCTAACTGGTCAGTACCGTACTCAAGTTCATAGCTTTCGGAAATTGTCTCGCGCGGCAGTTTACGCGGTTTACGCACCGGTACGAAACCGACGCCCAGCCCCAGCGCAACCGGTGCGCCAAACAGAAAACCACGCGCCTCAGTCCCTACTACTTTGGTGATCCCGGCGTTTTTATAACGTTCAACCAGCAATTCAATGCTGAGAGCATACGCTTTCGGGTCTTCCAGCAAACTGGTGACATCACGGAACAGGATGCCCGGCTTCGGGTAATCCTGAATGCTTTTGATGCTGTCTTTAAGAAATTCAAGCTGCTGCGCAGTCGCTGTCATGGATATTTGCCTGATAGAAACGGTGTTACTCACGGTACGCGCTTTTAAGGCTTAGTGTAACCACTGATTAACATTTAACCAGCCGCACCCGTGCTCGAAAACGCTCGAATTTACTGGCTGAGCGCGACAATTGCAACTGCCTTCGCTGCGCTTTACGGTTTTTGTTGCTTTGTATCAATCACCGGGATACGCCACATAAAAATGAGCAAACAGGCCAGGATAAACAACAGCAGAATGCGCACCCACATCATCTTCACTACGTATAATGAAACAGCGAACGTCAGCAGAATAACAGCAACAGCGCGCGGCTTTGCACCGGGCGGCATTGCGCGGTATTGCTGCCAGTGACGCAGATAGCCGCCGAACCAGGAGCGGTAGAGCAGCCAGTGGTGGAAACGCGGCGACGAACGCGCAAAACACCACGCCGCAAGCAGGATAAACGGCGTCGTTGGCAACAAAGGCAATACCACGCCAAGCGTACCAAGCGCTACCGCCAGCCAGCCAATGATGATTAAAATAGTACGTTGCATAATGCGAATCGTTATCAAGACGAACGGCTAATGTAGCACAGGAAGGTCAATTAACAGGGGAAGATCCATGAAAAGTGCCGCGCTTTTACAGAGGCTGGAACAGCAACTGGCAGTCCTGCGCCAGCAGGCCGCCCCGCTGGCGCAACATGCGACCGTAAGTCCACGCTTCGATCGGCACCTTTTCCGTACCCGCAGTACGCACATGCAGGCTTATGTGGATGAAATTGCGGATAACATGCAGGCATTGCGCCATGCCGCTGACAATAACAGCCTTGCCCAGGTCGTCTGGCTGGCGGAACACCTGACCGCGCAAATCGCCGCCTTAACCCGCGAGAGCGCCGTCTGGTCGCTGCGTGAATGGGATCATGCATCTCCCGCAGTGGCGCGCTGGCAGCGTAAGCGCTTACAGCATCAAGACTATGAACGTCGGCTGTTGGAAATGCAGCAGCAGCGCGAGCAGCGTTTAAGTCAGGCGACAACGCTTGCCGAGCAGCAACAATTGCATAACGAAGTGGCCGCGTTAGCCGCAAGGCTTGCCCGATGCCGCAGCGCTCTGGATAACATCGAGCGTGTACTGGCGCAGATAACCCGTTAATCAAGGAGTAAGCATGTCACTGGAAAACGCCCCGGATGAAGTCAAACTGGCCGTCGATTTGATTATGTTGCTGGAACAGCATGAGATGGCACCGGAACTGGTGTTAAAAGCACTGGAGATTGTGAAGCGGGATTTTGAGAAGAAACTGGAATCCTGTTAGGCCCTCTCCCGTGACGGGAGAAGGCCTGGAAGGAAATCACGCCTGTTGTATGGGTGTCGGGTCATCCCCTTTCAGATCGCGTTTCACTTCAGTCAACTCATCACCTTTTGCATTACGCAGGTGCACTTCAAGCTGATTAAAGGCGATATCAATGTTGTTCTCGCGGCACAGTCTGTCGATTGTGCGATTGAGCTCATCCACCGTGTAGCTGCGATCGCGCAGTTCACGGACATACAGACGCAGCTCGTGATCCAGTGTGCTCGGACCAAAAGTGGTAAAGAACACTGATGGTTCTGGATCGTGCATCACTTTCGGATGTTCCATCGCCGCCTTCAGCAGAACTTTTTTCACTTTATCCAGATCGGAACCATAAGCGACACCGAGACGAATCACCACGCGGGTAATGGTATCGGACAGCGACCAGTTGATCAGACGCTCTGTAACGAAGGCTTTATTCGGGATAATCACCTCTTTACGGTCAAAGTCGGTGATGGTGGTGGCACGAATACGGATTTTACTGACGGTGCCGGAGAAGGTACCAATGGTCACCGTATCGCCAATGCGCACCGGGCGTTCGAACAGAATAATCAGGCCGGAAACAAAGTTACCGAAGATTTCCTGTAAACCGAAGCCCAGACCTACGGATAACGCTGCTGCCAGCCATTGCAGTTTGTCCCACGATACCCCTAACGAGCCGAACACCGTAACTGCACCGACTGCGATAATGGCGTAATTGAGGATGGTGGTCACCGCATAAGATGACCCCTGGCGCATATTAAGCCGCGAGAGGATCAACACCTCCAGCAAACCCGGTAAGTTGCGGATCAGCGCCCAAGCCACGATAAAGACAATGACCGCAAACAGCAGACTCCCCAGCGTCACGCTCTTCATTACTGCCGCGCCCGCTTCCGTACCGTTGTAGTGCCACAAGGTAATGCTGTCGAGATAGGCAAACACCGAGATCAAATCAGACCAGATTGCCCAGAACACCACGCCAAACAGCGCAACCATCACCAGCATGGTGATACGCAATGTCTGCTGGTTCACCTGTTCCAGCGCAATGGTCGGTTCCTCTTGCGGCTCCGCGCCTTCCGCCCCCTCTTTCACCATATTCTGGCGACGCGCCAGCGCGCGGCGATAAGCAATACGACGGGCAGCAACGCTCAAACCACGCAATACCGTCTGGTAAAGCAGGTTCCAGATAATGACCAGGTAGACCGTTTCGATCCAGCGACCGGCAAGACGCAACGTGGTGTAAAAGTAGCCCGTTGCAGTCAGCACCATTAACGCGATGGGTACAATCGCCAGCACGGTAACCGTCACCAGGCGTATGCTGTGGGACTCTTTGTCGCGCCAGCTTTCGCGGAACATCGGCCAGACCAGCGCGGTGATCAGCAACAGGTTAAGCAGGATGACAAACTGCCCGGCAACGTCATCCATCAGATGCAGCGGAGAGAGCTCCGACACCACTGACCAGAAATGCAGCGGCAACAGCGCCAGGCTGATGCGCACAATCTGCCGACGCCAGTGGCTGGTAAGCTGCTCAGGCATATTGAAGTGGTTGACCGCCACGCCTTTCTTTTCCAGTACCTTCCAGCACAGGCCAAACACCAGCCAGAACAACGCCAGTTTTTTACTGAAAGCCCATAACAGCTCGCTGACATTAAGCTGCATGGTAAGCAGAATCAGACCGATGGCCAGAATCAACAAACAGACCGGCAGCGCACGGATCAGATCGATCAGAATCGCTTTTGGGGTATGGAGCTGGCTGTCAGTGCGTAGCTGCCCGACCTGGTCTGCCAGCTTCGCCTGATACCCTTTCAGCCAGTTCAGACGCCAGCGGATAAGACCAGCAATCAGCAACAGCGGTAAACCGGCCAGGAAGGCAATCGCCACCGCAGGCCAGGCTTTCTCCCAGTTAACGGTGATCTTCGTGGATTTAATCTGATCATGTAAGGCATGCGGGAAGGCTTTAAACCAGTCCCAGTCCATAGGCTTGTTGCTGTTTACCCAGAAGATTTGCTGGGTCAGGATATCCTGCAAGCTCCTGGAAACGCTCATCAGTTGTTGCTGGTTAACCTGCAGGTTAATGGCCATCATCAGCTGGTTGCCGAGTTGCTTGTTCAGTTGATCCAGCAACTCACGGCGCATATCCACCACTTGCAGGAGCGCATCATGCACTTCATCGTTGACGTCGCTCTGATGACCTTCCTCCAGTTTGGCAACAAAGGCATCGCTCTGGAACAGGGCATCACGCTGTTGGTTGACATCAAACTGTTCGATACGCAGATCCGCAATGCGGTTAGTCATATCTTTCAGTTCGTCCGCCGACGGCAGCGTCTGCTGTTGCTGATACAAAATGCGTGACAGCAGCAGGCTCCCCTTCAGAACCGCAATTTGCTCTTTGATATTGCGTTCAGACTGCAGCGCGCGGTCCAGCCAGTTTTTCACTTTGATATTTTGCTGCACCAGCGAGTTGCCGTTTTCCGTTGCGGTGATCAGCTTCTGGCTCAACTGATGGTTGATCTCCAGCTCTTGCTTCACCAACGGGTTTTCCTGAATACGCGCGGTTTCATCCGGCGTTACTGCTTGTTGCGCGGTTTTTTCCGTTAGCGTCAGACGCTTGTTATTTACCGCCTCCTGCAACAACTGCAACTGATGCTCAAGACGGTTACCGTTTGCCGTGACATAGTCGCGTTGTTTTTGCAGCGTATCCTGGAGTGTGGTGTTGCCTTCGAGGCTTTTACGCAGTTGTTCAATTTGCGCATTCAATAACGCCTGCTGTACCTGCAATAGCGCCTGCTGCGTAGGTCGCAACGCCCCTTCGCCCGCCGACGTGCCATTCAAGCGGTTACGGATTTGCTGCAACTGCTGCGACGCGGTGTACATGGCGTTTTGCACACGTTCTGGCTGCGTCTGCAGCGACACCAGTTGACTGTTATAGGTGGATAAATCGTTCTGTGCGGTTTGCAAATCTTCAAGCAGTTGCGACATACGGGATTCAAGCTGACGCAAAGAGAGCGTCGCCAGCGTCTTACGCGTTTCGTCGTCATTGTCTTTATCGCCCAGCGCATTCAGCGCATCCGTTGCCTGGCGCATTTTCTCCGGCGCCTGGGCGACTTTCTGCTTGAGCAATGCGGTTTCTTGCTTCACCCGGTCAATTTTATCGAGGGCATCCAGCGTCTCGGTCAAATCCTGAATGACCCGTTTGTCCTGCGCCGAGTGATCTTTTTGCTTATTCAGTGCGTTGAGCTGATTTTGCACATCGGTGCGGGAAGGTAAGTCGTTACTCGTCTCCGCCCAGGCAACATTGCCCAGCAGGCTTGCGATGACAAGAAACAACGCGGCAGCAAAAGCTGCGAACGTATTACGCGTGCGGTTGTTGTGCGACATAATTTGCGTGATCGGTTTCTGTACGGGAAAGGTGGTCGGGATGACCACGCGCGAAGAATATCACGCAGTTAGACAACAACCTAGAACAGTGAGAAGCCTCCAGGAAAAATCCTGGCGGCTTACGGTTTACGCGTTTAGCGTCTCGCGATCGCTGCGTAGTGTCGGGCAGAGCTGGCACATCTCCAGCAGGATCGCTACATAGTCACGCGCTTCTTTTTTTAAATCAAAGGATTGCGGTGCAAAGAGCCAGTTTTCCATTATCCCGGATATGTACGCGCGCATCAGCACGGCCACACGCCGCGTCAGTAAGTTGGCCGGCAGCAATTTTGCCTGGATACATTCTCTCAGCGTCTGCTCGATACGATCATAACTTTCAAGGCTCAAATTACGCTGCGCTTCCTGCACAATCGCCATTTCGCCAACAAACTCACATTTGTGGAAAATGATCTCCATCATTAAACGACGCCGCTCTTCAACAACAGTCGCTTCAAGGATATAAACCAATATTTCTCTTAAAACAGAGAGTGGATCGTCGGGGAATTTTGCCCGATACTCAATCTCAAGATCGCCAATACTGGACTCTGACAGCTCCCAGATTTCACTGAACAATTCCGACTTGTTTTTGAAGTGCCAATAAATCGCGCCGCGAGTCACTCCTGCCGCCTGCGCAATTTCCGCCAGCGAAGTAGAGGAAACACCCTGCCGGGAAAAGAGCCGCATGGCGACATCAAGAATATGCTGTCGCGTCTCCAGCGCCTGTTGTTTGGTTTTTCGTGCCATATGTTAGTGAATTTACAGGAGTCAGATTTACATACATTTGTGAATGTTTGTACCATAGCATGACGATAATATAAACGCAGCAATGGGTTTTTGGGCATTTGATCCATTGATCAATTTGAAATCGGACACTCGAGGTTTACATATGAACAAAAACAGAGGGTTTACGCCTCTGGCGGCCGTTCTGATGCTTTCGGGCAGCTTAGCGCTTACAGGATGTGATGATAAACCTGCGCAGCAGGGAGCGGGCCAGATGCCGGAAGTTGGCATTGTCACGCTAAAATCAGAACCTCTGCAAATCACCACGGAATTACCTGGCCGAACCACGGCGTATCGCATTGCAGAAGTGCGTCCTCAGGTCAGTGGCATTATTTTAAAACGCAACTTTACTGAAGGCAGTGACGTTGCAGCAGGTGTCTCGCTCTATCAGATTGATCCCGCAACGTATCAGGCTGCTTACGAAAGTGCGAAAGGCGATCTGGCCAAAGCACAGGCGGCGGCCAACATCGCTCAAATGACGGTGAATCGCTATAAAAAACTGTTAGGCACGAAGTACATCAGTCAACAGGATTACGATACTGCGCTGGCAGATGCGCAACAGGCAGACGCATCGGTTGTGGCCGCGAAAGCTGCCGTTGAAACCGCACGTATCAACCTGGCGTATACAAAAGTCACCTCGCCAATCAGCGGACGCACCGGAACCTCAACAGTAACGGAAGGCGCGCTGGTGCAGAGCGGACAAGCCACTGCGCTGACTACCGTACAGCAGCTTGATCCTATCTATGTGGATGTGACCCAATCCAGTAATGATTTCCTGCGTCTGAAACAAGAGATGGCGAACGGCACGCTGACCCAGAACAACGGCAAAGCGAAAGTGGAGCTGGTAACAAATGACGGTGTTCAGTATTCACAAAGCGGTACGCTTGAGTTTTCCGGTGTGACGGTTGACCAGACTACCGGTTCAATCACGCTGCGTGCGGTGTTCCCGAACCCGGATCACACGTTGCTGCCAGGCATGTTCGTCCGCGCCAAACTGGAAGAAGGCACTAACCCTAATGCGTTGCTGGTGCCGCAACAGGGCGTAGCCCGTACCCCGCGTGGCGATGCAACAGCGATGGTGGTTGGAGAAGGCAACAAAGTTGAAATCCGGAACATCGTCGCAAGCCAGGCAATTGGCGATAAATGGCTGGTTACTGATGGCCTTAAAACCGGCGATCGCGTGATTATTTCCGGCTTACAAAAAGTCAAACCGGGCGTGCAGGTTAAAACCCAGGAAGTGACATCTGACAATAAACAGCAAGCCCAGGCCGGCGGCCAGTCAGAGAAACCGAAGTCTTAACTTAAACAGGAGCCGTTAAGACATGGCTAAGTTTTTTATCGATCGCCCCATTTTTGCATGGGTTATCGCGATTATCATCATGCTGGCGGGGGCGTTGTCGATCCTCAAATTGCCGGTAGCGCAATATCCAACGATTGCGCCGCCTGCAATTCAGATCACCGCGTCTTACCCGGGTGCTGATGCGAAAACGGTGCAGGATACCGTGACGCAGGTTATCGAACAGAACATGAACGGTATCGATAACCTGCTCTATATGTCTTCCACCAGTGATTCCTCTGGTACGGTGCAAATCACTATCACGTTTGATTCCGGCACCAATGCGGACATCGCGCAGGTTCAGGTGCAGAACAAACTGCAACTGGCTATGCCGTTGCTGCCGCAGGAAGTACAGCAGCAAGGCGTGAGTGTTGAGAAGTCATCCAGTAGCTTCCTGATGGTTCTCGGTATGATCAGTACCGACGGTTCCATGACGCAGGAAGATATCGCTGACTACGTCGGTGCGACCATTAAAGATCCGGTCAGCCGTACCTCTGGTGTGGGTGACGTTCAGTTGTTCGGTGCGCAATATGCAATGCGTATCTGGATGGATCCGAACAAACTCAACAATTTCCAACTGACGCCTGTTGACGTGATCTCCGCCATTACCGCGCAGAACGCCCAGGTGGCAGCCGGTCAGTTAGGCGGTACACCGCCGGTGAAAGGGCAGCAGTTGAACGCCTCCATCATCGCGCAGACCCGTCTGACCTCAACGGAAGAGTTCGGCAAGATCCTGCTGAAAGTGAACACCGATGGCTCGCAGGTTCGCCTGCGCGACGTGGCGAAAATTGAACTCGGCGGCGAAAGCTATGACGTTGTCGCTCGTTACAATGGCCAGCCAGCGGCCGGTCTAGGGATCAAACTGGCGACCGGTGCTAACGCGCTGGATACCGCAGAAGCGGTGCGTGCCACGATTGCCAAACTGGAACCGTTCTTCCCGCATGGTCTGAAAGTGGTTTACCCGTACGACACCACCCCGTTCGTTAAAATCTCGATTAACGAAGTGGTGAAAACGCTGGTTGAAGCGATCGTACTGGTGTTCCTCGTAATGTACCTGTTCTTGCAAAACTTCCGCGCAACGCTGATCCCGACGATCGCGGTGCCGGTGGTACTGCTCGGGACGTTCGCGATACTCGCCGCCTTTGGCTACTCCATCAACACCCTCACCATGTTCGGTATGGTGCTGGCGATAGGTCTGTTGGTGGACGATGCCATCGTGGTGGTGGAAAACGTCGAGCGTGTGATGATGGAAGAGGGCCTGCCGCCAAAAGAGGCGACACGTCGTTCGATGGGGCAGATTCAGGGTGCGCTGGTTGGTATCGCATTGGTGCTGTCGGCGGTATTTATCCCGATGGCCTTCTTCGGCGGTTCGACCGGGGCAATCTATCGCCAGTTCTCCATTACGATCGTTTCCGCGATGGTACTGTCGGTGCTGGTCGCGTTGATCCTGACGCCAGCCCTGTGCGCCACGATGCTCAAGCCGGTTGCCAAAGGCGACCACGGTGAAGGCAAAAAAGGCTTCTTCGGCTGGTTCAACCGCATGTTTGAGAAGAGCACGCATCACTACACCGACAGCGTGGGCAACATCCTGCGCAGCACCGGTCGTTATTTGTTGCTGTATATTCTCATCGTTGCGGGAATGGCGATTCTGTTCGTTCGTCTGCCCAGCTCGTTCCTGCCTGACGAAGACCAGGGCGTATTTTTGACCATGGCCCAGTTGCCTGCGGGCGCAACGCAAGAGCGTACGCAGAAAGTGCTGGATGAAGTCACGAAATACTATCTGGAAAATGAGAAAGACAACGTTAACTCCGTGTTTACCGTTAACGGATTTGGCTTCTCAGGTCGTGGGCAGAACACCGGTCTGGCGTTCGTTTCGCTGAAAAACTGGGATGAACGTCCTGGTGAGCAGAACAAAGTTCCGGCGATTGCAGGTCGTGCAAGTGGGCATTTCGCGCAAATTAAAGATGCGATGGTGTTCGCCTTTAACCTGCCGGCGATTGTGGAACTGGGTACGGCAACCGGCTTTGACTTCCAGCTGATCGACCAGGCTAACCTGGGCCACGATAAGCTGATGCAAGCCCGTAACCAACTGTTCGGTGAAATTGCCCAGCATCCTGACTTACTGGTAGGCGTACGCCCTAACGGTCTGGAAGATACACCGCAGTTCAAAATCGACATCGATCAGGAGAAAGCCACAGCGCTGGGCGTTTCCATCAGCGATATCAACACAACGTTGGGCGCAGCCTGGGGCGGTCGTTACGTTAACGACTTTATCGACCGTGGTCGCGTGAAAAAAGTCTACCTTATGTCGCAGGCGAAATACCGTATGTTGCCAAGCGATATCGGCAACTGGTATGTCCGTGCAAGCGATGGGAAGATGGTTCCCTTCTCGGCCTTCTCCAGCACGCACTGGGAATATGGTTCGCCGCGTCTGGAACGTTACAACGGTCTGCCCTCCATGGAACTGCTTGGACAGGCAGCGCCAGGCAGGAGTACCGGTGAGGCGATGGCGATGATGGAGCAACTGGCCAGCAAACTGCCGACCGGTATTGGCTACGACTGGACGGGGATGTCCTTCCAGGAACGTCTCTCGGGTAACCAGGCGCCTGCGCTGTACGCTATTTCGCTGATTGTCGTATTCCTGTGTCTGGCGGCACTGTATGAGAGCTGGTCTATTCCGTTCTCAGTGATGCTGGTGGTTCCGTTGGGGGTTGTGGGTGCACTACTCGCCGCGACGTTCCGCGGCCTGACTAATGACGTCTACTTCCAGGTTGGCCTGCTGACAACCATTGGCTTGTCGGCGAAGAACGCGATACTTATCGTCGAATTCGCCAAGGATCTGATGGATAAAGAGGGCAAAGGGCTGATTGAAGCAACGCTGGAAGCAGTCCGTATGCGTCTGCGCCCCATTCTGATGACGTCACTGGCGTTTATCCTCGGGGTACTGCCGTTGGTTATCAGTTCCGGTGCAGGTTCCGGTGCACAGAACGCCGTAGGTACTGGCGTAATGGGCGGGATGATCACCGCAACCGTACTGGCTATTTTCTTTGTCCCGGTGTTCTTTGTGGTGGTGCGTCGCCGTTTTAGCCGCCGCAGCGAAGACATTGAGCACAGCCATAAGGTTGAGCAGCACTGATACCCTCCAGGTATCTATTATTAGAAAAGGCCGCGCGTAGCGGCCTTTTTCATTTCACGGTTCACGCCAGGAAAGAACTTATTGTCAGTTTGTTTATTTCATGCGAAAGATATAAGGCATATAATTACTGTGTATTTGAGGCACATCTTATCTCTTAGGTATTATTCTTAATTATCATCTGCATTCTGTTTAAGTAAGAATAATCCTGGCTGAATTATTCGCTACAGTGGAATAATTCAAACAGCGCTAACTTAATGAATCCTAAGGAACCTCTGGCAATAACGCTCATAAACACAACAAAATTCGCCCTCTAATCGTGCAATTATTTCATCCCGTACCGGCAGAAAAAGGCAATAATTGTAATTTTTCGTAATAGCGCAATGAAATTCTATTAGGACTGTCTTATAGTTATAATCAATCAACAGCGCAGCATTAGTCTCTGGTCAGAGCAGAAGTACCCATCCCGATACGGTGTTCGGTTAGTAAAAAAATTACCACTCAGAAGGGGATGCGTTATGGACGAATACTCGCCGAAAAGGCATGATATCGCACAGCTCAAATTTCTCTGCGAAACTTTGTACCATGATTGCCTCGCTAATCTCGAAGAGAGCCATCATGGCTGGGTTAACGATCCTACTTCAGCAATCAATCTGCAGCTAAACGAGCTGATCGAGCACATCGCAACCTTCGCGCTCAATTATAAAATTAAGTACAATGAAGATAATAAGCTGATTGCACAGATAGACGAATACCTTGATGATACGTTTATGTTGTTTAGCAGCTATGGCATAAATACACAAGACTTACAGAAATGGCGTAAAACAGGCAACAAACTGTTCCGCTGCTTCGTCAATGTGAGCAAGGCTAATCCTGTTAGTCACTCTTGTTAATATTTCAACACTAAGGTGAAAGTATGTCCGAAAAACCATTAACAAAAATTGATTATTTGATGCGGTTACGGCGTTGTCAGACAATTGATACATTAGAACGCGTAATTGAAAAAAATAAATACGAACTTTCAGATGATGAACTTGCGGTGTTTTATTCTGCAGCCGATCACCGGCTGGCAGAGCTGACTATGAATAAGCTTTATGACAAAATCCCCTCCTCCGTGTGGAAATTTGTTCGCTAATTCTCTGTACTGTTTATTTACGTTTTTTTCTGTAACACAGCGTTCAGCCTCATTGACAGGTGTATCCGATCCCGATGAATGAAGAAAAACAGAAAATGGTGGCAGGCTTGCCGTATCAGCCCGCAGATGAAACGCTGCGTGCAGACCGACTCCGCGCCCGCCAACTGCTTCATCGTTATAACCATTCAGCGCCTGAAGAAAAAGCCGAACGCAAAGCCATATTGGCGGAACTCCTCGGGCAAAGCGATGGCGCTTATATTGAACCCAGTTTCCGCTGCGATTATGGTTACAATATTTTTCTCGGCAAAGAATTTTATGCCAATTTTGACTGCGTCATGCTTGATGTCTGCCCTATCCATATTGGCGATAATTGCATGCTGGCGCCTGGCGTGCACATCTATACCGCAACGCATCCGCTCGATGCAGTTGAACGCATTAGCGGTATTGAATATGGCAAGCCTGTCAGCATTGGCCACAACGTGTGGATTGGCGGCCGGGCCGTGATCAATCCTGGCGTAACGATCGGTAATAATGCGGTAATTGCATCGGGGGCGGTCGTGGTGAAAGACGTTCCTGCTAATGCAGTAGTCGGCGGCAATCCAGCCCGCATGATTAAAATGCTGGCCTCCCCGATTCAGTAACTGTTATCGTTTTTTGGGGTAAAACTGTTACTTTTTTCACACAAAGTGGCAACTTAAAATAGTTTGTCCACCTGCAAAACCGTATCAGTAAAGGCCAACAATGACAGAGATACAACGGCTGCTCACCGAAACGATTGAAGAGATCAACCAGCGTGAGAAACGGGATAACCGTCCACGCTTCAGCATCAGTTTTATTCGCAAACATCCGGGCCTGTTTATTGGCATGTACGTGGCATGGCTGGCAACGCTTGCGGTCATGTTGCAATCAGAAACCCTGTCCGGCTCCGTCTGGCTGTTGGTGGTTCTCTTTATTGCCTTTAACGCCTTTTTCTTTTTCGACGTTTATCCCCGTTATCATTATGACGATATCGATGTACTCGATTTTCGCGTCTGCTATAACGGCGAGTGGTACAACACCCGTTTTGTGCCCTCCACGCTGATTGATGCCATCCTGCATTCGCCTCATGTTGATGCAGGGCACAAATATCAGTTACAGCAAATGGTAGAGCGCAAAGGCGAACTCTCGTTTTACGACGTGTTCACCCTCACCCGCCCAGCTGTTGTACAACCAGGCGGTTAAGGGTACGCACTGCCGAAACAAACTGGCTGGCGGATGTGTTGCCGTAACCCAACACCAGCCCGCTGGATGCCGCGTCTGGATGCAACCAGAAGCGGCTTAATGCGTGCGGCGCAAGCTGTGCTTTCCGCGCTTCACGCACCACCGCTACATCATCAATTCCCGGGATAGACAACGTTAAATGCATCCCCCCGCCGCCACCATAAACGCGATGCGCAGCCGTCATCTCTTGACGCAGCGCCGCCAGCAGATTCCCCTGCCGCTTGCGGTAAAGACGGCGCATTGCCGCCAGGTGGCGCGCATAATGCCCGTCCTCAATAAAGCGCGCCAGCGTGAGCTGCTCGCCGCGGTGACCACCCCGCAATAAACTGCTGATCGCCGGTCCGGCCACCTGTGCGAGCGCCGGTGGCATCACCATAAATCCAATACGCAACGACGGAAACAGCGTCTTACTGAAGGTACCTATATACACCACCGGCGGATGGGACCGCATGCCAAGCATGGCCGGAATAGGATCGCCGGGATAACGGAATTCACTGTCATAATCATCTTCGATAATCCAGCTCCCCGTTCGCTGTGCATAATCCAGCAGCGCAAGACGCCGCGTCGCACTCATTACCTGACCAAGGGGATACTGGTGAGATGGAGAGGTATAAATCATACGCGGAGCTGCCGCGCCAGTACTCAGTACCATGCCTTCGTCATCAATGGGTCTGCCGCTAATCTGTAAGCCAGCAGACAAAAATGCGCTTTTCACGCCGCCATAGCCCGGCTCTTCAACCCAGGCATGATCCCCCTCATCACAGAGTAAACGCACGCAGAGCATGAGTGCTTCCTGCGCCCCTTCGGTAATGACTACCTGTTCCGCTTCACAATTGATGCCACGAGAGATAGCCAGGTGACGGGCGATGGCGGAACGTAAACGTAATTCGCCCGCCGACTCGCCATAGTTCAACAATGCGCAGCCTTCGCCGCGCCATACACGCTCCATCAAGCGCCGCCATACAGCCAACGGAAAGTAATTCACCGCAGGAATGCCCGGCGTCAGCGCCAACGCCGGTGAGTGCCGTTGCATACCACCGGGCAACGCCTGCACACGCCGGGCCAGCGCCACCGGCGGCGGGCTCTCAGGCCTGACGTCCGTGTTCGCCAGCGTTAATATTCGCGTTCCCTGTCTGTCACGCAGCACATACCCTTCAATCGCCAGTTGCTCCAGCGCCGCATTCACCGTATTGCGCGACAACGTCAGCGCCTGCGCCAACACCCGCGACCCCGGCAACTGGCTGTTTGCCTTCAGCGCACCGCTAAGCACCGCATCACGCAATGCCACATATAACGCTCGTTGCCGCGTTACTCCCACTCGTGCAGCCAAAGCCTGACGCAGCAGCGCGTACAACCCCTCTTCCGGAATATTCATTTCATGTCTCTTCGTGGCCCCATAAAACTATATCCTCATGGTTCTTTTTATGGAACCAGCACGGCGCTACGCTGCCCCTTCAGCGAAAAGGAGGCACCATGAGTCCGTTAAATCACTATCAACAACCCATCGGCAGTGCATTACCCAACTGGCAACCCCGCCCTTTCCCTCAGCGCATTGTGCTGGAGGGACGTTATTGTCGCCTTGAACCGCTTGCCCCCCGGCATGCCAGCGCCCTGTTTCAGGCGCATCAACAGGCAGAAGATGAACGTAGCTGGACGTGGCTGTTGCGTGAAGCGGATAAAGATGAAGCTTCGTTTCGTGCGTGGGTAACCAGTGTCTGTGAACTGCGCGATCCGCTGCATTTTGCCGTTATCGATAAGCGAACGGACTCGCCGGTGGGCAGCTTGTCACTGATGCGTATTGATGAGAAAAACGGTGTGATGGAAGTAGGCAGCGTGCATTTTTCTCCGCTGCTGTCACGCACTCCTGCGTCAACCGAAGCGCAGTGGCTACTGATGCGCTACGCCTTCGATACGCTGGGGTATCGTCGCTATGAGTGGAAATGTAATAGTCTGAATGAGCCATCACGCCAGGCAGCGCTCCGGCTCGGTTTTCAGTTTGAAGGTCGTTTTCGCCAGGCGCTGGTCACGAAAGGCCATAACCGCGACACTGACTGGTTTTCAATAATAGACAGTGAATGGCCACAGGTTGATCAGGCGTTGCAACGCTGGCTTGCCGTCGACAACTTCACCGCCGATGGCAAGCAACGTTTCACCCTGGCGTCATTACGCGCTTAATGTTTTTTCTTTTTGCCCTGCACCGCTTTAAAACGCGGATTGGATTTACAAATCACATATAAACGCCCCTTGCGCTTGACGATTTGGCAGTCAGGGTGGCGTTGTTTTGCGCTCCGCAACGAGTTCAGCACCTGCATGGTTTATTCCTTTTTATCCGTGAAAAAACGGCCATAACGCTGCTGGAAACGTGCCGCGCTGCCTTCGTTCGCAATCACTTTCTGTTTGCCGGTGTAATACGGATGCGAAGCGGATGACACGTCAATGGTCACATACGGGTAAGTGACCCCGTCGAGTTCGATCTCACGGTCCGTCCTGATGGTGGATCCGACTTTGAAGTATTCATTTGCGCTGGTGTCGTGGAACACCACCGTCCGGTAGTGGGGATGGATATCAGGTCTCATTATGGGCTCTTTTGTTTTGTTATAACATAACAAAAGTCTACCCAACTTAATTTCGCATTTCAAGCGATCCGCGTTATGCGTTTTTTGCAAAAGCACATGATCCTGCCTGGTCATAAATTAGAAAAGAACGTTATTGGTTGAATACGTTGCCATCAGGCAAGCTGTGAACATTACCCACTGTGAGGAATGAAAAATGCGCTGTTGTTGTCCCCGAACCCTGAAATTGCACACAAAACCGTTATCTATTGCCTTCGGAGAACACAATGAACGCAACGACATTACCGATCCTCGATCTTGCCCGCTACCACGGCGCTGAACGCGACGCGTTTCTTACCGACCTGCGCCACGCCGCGCGCGATATTGGCTTCTTCTACCTGATTAATCACGGCGTCGACGACGCACTCCAGCACGCTGTCCAGCGTGAAGCTCAACGTTTTTTCGCCCTCCCTGATGAGCAAAAACAGCAGGTGGCGATGATCCACTCACCCCATTTTCGCGGCTACAACCGTGCCGCGTCTGAACTGACCCGTGGGCAACCTGACTGGCGCGAACAATTCGATATTGGCGCAGAACGCCCGGCATTATTGCTTAGCGATGATGATCCCGGCTGGCGACGCCTGCAAGGCCCCAACCTGTGGCCGCAAGCGCTGCCAACATTAAAACCAGCGCTGCTCAACTGGCAACGTGCCATGACCACGATGGCGATCCGTTTATTACGCGCTTTTGCCGAAGCCCTGCAACTGCCCGCGACAGCGTTTGACGCACTGTATGGCGACAAACCCAATGAGCATATCAAGCTGATTCGCTATCCCGGCCAGCAAGAGACGCAAAGCGCACAAGGTGTGGGCGCGCATAAAGACTCCGGTTTCCTGAGCTTTCTGTTGCAGGATCAACAGAAAGGGTTACAGGTCGAAGTAGCACCAGGTCGTTGGATCGATGCCGCGCCGCTGCCCGGCAGCTTTGTGGTGAATATTGGTGAGTTGCTGGAACTGGCGACCAACGGCTATTTGCGCGCCACGGTGCATCGGGTTGTTTCTCCTCCAGCCAATCAGCAGCGCCTCTCCATTGCGTTCTTCCTCGGCGCGCAACTGGATGCCGTCGTGCCGGTTTACACCCTGCCGCCCATCCTGGCACAGGAAGCCCACGGTCCGGAGAGCGATCCGCACAATCCACTGTTGCGCGATGTGGGATGGAATTACCTCAAGGGACGCCTGCGATCCCATCCGGATGTTGCAGAACGTTATTACCGCGATGTGCTGCGCGAACGCACAGAACAATTGATCGTCTGACCATAACAACACAGGAACACACATCATGAAACATGCCGCTTTTACTCTGGCAGGGGTAGCACTGTCTCTTTCACTGGTATGGACTTCCGCGCAGGCCGACGCGTTGCGTGTCGCTGCCGATCCGGTTCCGCATGCCGAAATTCTTAACTACATCAAAAAGATTGATCCGAAGCTGGATCTGAAAGTGGTGGAACTGACCAGCGGCGCCAACGCCAACGAGCTGCTGGCAAATGGTGATGTCGACGCCAACTATTTCCAGCATGTGCCCTATCTGAAAGATCAGGAAAAAGCACTGGGTAAAACCTTTGCCGTCGCTGCCACGGTGCATATTGAACCGCTCGGCATCTATTCGCATAAATACAAAGATTTTAAATCCGTGCCAAATAACGCCACTGTCGCCGTTCCCAACAACGCCACCAACTTAAGCCGTGCGCTGTTCCTGCTGCAAAGCCAGGGACTGATTAAACTGGCGGCGAAATTTACCGATCCGGCCACTACGCTGGCAACCCCGAAAGACATTGCCGAAAACCCGAAACACCTGAAGATCCTTGAGGTGGAATCACCGCAAATCCCGCGTTCGCTGGATGATGTGGACCTGGCAGTGATCAACGGCAACTATGCGCTGGAAGCAGGTTTAACGCCGTCGAAAGATGCGCTGGGACTGGAAAGCGCCAGCCACAACCCGTATGCCAATATTCTGGTCACCAACCCGCAACTGGCGAACGATCCACGCATCAAGGAGTTGGCGAAAGATCTGACCTCGCCGCAGGTGGCGGAGTTTATCCGTAAACAGTACAACGGCTCGGTCATCCCGGTCGCGCCGCAGTCATGATTGAGATTGAAGGGCTGAGTAAAATCTACGCCGGAGCTGGCCGACCGGCGTTAAAAGATGTGTCGTTAAGCGTGCCGAAAGGGGCGATTTACGGCATCCTCGGGCGCAGCGGCGCGGGTAAAAGCACGCTGATCCGCTGTCTGAATCTGCTGGAGCGGCCCACGACGGGCCGCATTATTGTCAATGGCAGCGACATTACGCAACTGGATAAAGCCGGGCTGCGAGAGCACCGTCTGCGTACCGGCATGATTTTCCAGCACTTCAATTTACTGCATTCACGCACGGTAGCCGATAACGTCGCCGTGCCGCTGGAAATCGCTGGCGTACCGAAGGTGTTGCGCCAGGCTCGCGTTGACGAGTTGCTTTATCTCGTCGGTCTGAGCGAAAAAGCACAGGCTTTTCCTTCTCAGCTCTCCGGGGGCCAGAAGCAGCGCGTTGGCATTGCCAGAGCGCTGGCCGCCAGACCGGATGTCCTGTTGTGCGACGAAGCCACCAGTGCGTTAGATCCGGAAACTACCGCCTCAGTGTTGCAACTGCTTGCCGATATCAACCAACAGTTAAAACTGACAATTGTGCTGATCACCCATGAGCTGGAGGTGGTGAAAACCCTTTGCGATCACGCCGCATTGCTGGAAAACGGCGAAGTGGTTGAAAGCGGGCGGATCGCCGATTTGCTGATCGCCCCCTGGTCGCGTCTGCGTCAGGCGTTATTGCATGATCCTCAGGCCGAGCGGGATTTCCTCGCCCGCCATGGTTTCGACGGGAGGCCATTATGCGTGGTCGCATGAACTGGGAAGATCTCTGGCCATTACTGGTCAACGGTACGCTGGAAACCCTCTATATGGTTGGTCTGGCGGCGTTTTTCACCATCCTGATCGGTCTGCCGGTCGGCGTTCTGTTGTTTATTTCCCGCAGTAATGGCCTGGCACCCATGCCAAAAGTGAACACCATCCTGGGTGCGCTGATCAATATTGGTCGTTCGTTGCCGTTTATCGTACTGCTGATTGCCTTGATCCCTTTCACTCGTTTGCTGATCGGCACCACGCTTGGCAGCACCGCGGCGGTGGTTCCAGTGACCATTGGCGCGTTTCCCTTTTTTGCCCGCCTGACAGAAAGCGCGCTGGATGAAGTCGATTATGGGCGGATAGAAGCCATTCTGTCGATGGGTGGCAATATCTGGCATGTGATCGGCAAAGCATTATTGCCAGAAGCCTTGCCGACATTGCTGGCGGCAATCACCTTAACCGTGGTGATGCTGATCGGTTTTACCTCGATGGCCGGGGTCATTGGCGGCGGCGGTCTGGGCGATCTGGCGATTCGCTATGGCTATCAGCGGTTTAACGATCAGGTGATGGCCGGAACGGTGATCATACTGGTTGCCATGGTGCAGGGGGTGCAAATGACCGGAGAGCGCCTGGTGCGCCGACTGGCGCACCGACGGTAACTTAGGCCTGCGTCTCTTTGCCCACCAGCAGGGTGGTAAGGATAAACGACAGCACCAGCGCTATCGCCACCCCGGAAACGGCAAAGATAAAATAGGGTCCAATGTAGGCGGGCAGGCTGAAAATGCTCGACAAAATATAGCCATACAACCGCACGCCAAAGAAAGCAATAAACGCAGAGGCGAGCGAGCTGGCGACAGTGGCGGCGATAAACGCTTTTTTGTAGCGCGTCAGTACGCCAAACAGCGCCGGCTCGGTGATCCCCAACAGAGCAGAGATGGCTGCTGATAGCGTAATTGTTTTATCCTGGCGGTTTTTGCTCAAGCGCCAGATAGCAAACGTTGCACCAGCAATCGCCATATTGGCCATAAACATCATCGGCATCAGCATGTCGTAGCCGCGTTCGCTAAAATTTTGCAGCGCAATCGGTGTCATTGCATGGTGCATGCCGGTGAGGATCGCCACCGGGCGGATCGCCCCAACAATTAACCCGGCAAAACTGGCGGAGACACCAAACAGCCCTTCGATAAACAGCGCCAGCCCTTTGCCCAGGTAAATGCCAATCGGACCAATCACCACCAGCGCAGCCAGCGCACCGAGAAACAGCGTTAGGGTGGGCGTAAAGACCGTTTTCAGCACATCCGGCATGATGCTATCGACCCAGCGATGAATATAACTGAGCGCCAGTATGGAAAAGATCACTGGGATCACGCTGGCCGAATAGTTAAACACCGACACCGGAACGGCGCTCAGCAACCAGAACGCGCTTATTGCGCCGTCCTGATGCGCCGCCAGCGCTTTCGCGGCATCAATCAACGACGGGTACATCAGGCAAGCGGCAATCGCCGCGGCCAGATACTCGTTGGTTTTGAAGATCTTCGCTGCCGATACGGCCAGGAAAAAGGGCAGAAAATAGAAAACGCCGCTGGCGATCAAATCGATGATCACCACCGTATCGCTCTTCGCCGAAACCACTTTCAGCGCAATCAATCCGGCAAGCAGGCCTTTGATCATCCCGGCACCGGCAATCGCGGGCACAATCGGCCCGAACACGCCGGAAACAGTATCCATGAACATCGACACCAGGCTTTTACGGGCTTTCCCCTGCCCTGCCGCATGCTCCGGCGCTTTCCCCAGCATGGCGAGCAGTTGTTCGTACCAACTGTTCACTTTGGGGCCAATCACTATCTGGAACTGGTCGCTTTGCAACTGCGCACCCAGCACGCCTGGCAGTTTTTTGATTTCGCCCTGGTCCACTTTGTCATCGTCAATCAAGTCAAAGCGTAACCGCGTCATGCAGTGCCAGACGTTGTTGATATTATCTCGACCGCCAACCAGGCGAATAATATTGCTGATGGCTTCTTGCGTCCCCATAAAAACCCCTGCCGGAATGTTGTCGTTTTAGTCATTGCTCTAAAGGGTAGAGAAAGCCACATCGTAAAACAAACCAATAAAATATGAACCCCATCACAATTAACCATACATAAGGCAATAAAAACGTTCAATAACCATAATTGGTACGGTTTTTAATTAATAAAAGAATAAATAACAGACCAAAAAATTTATTCCACAAAGTGGTTTACCTTTCCGCAAAATTAGGGCGAAGATAATAGTGTTCAGTCGCTTATTTCACGCAATAAAGGAGATCCCGTGACGCCAACGCTTATTGAAAATATCGAATGTTTTATTACGCGTCCCGACCGCCATAATCTGGTAACGGTACGGGTCACAACCGATAAAGGCGTGACGGGGCACGGCTGTGCAACCTTCCAGCAGCGCCCGCTGGCGGTCAAAACGTTGGTTGATGAGTACCTGAAACCGTTGCTTATCGGACGTGACGCCAACCACATTGAAGACCTGTGGCAAATGATGAACGTCAACGCTTACTGGCGTAATGGCCCCATCATGAATAACGCCATCTCCGGCGTGGATATGGCGTTATGGGATATCAAAGGCCAACTGGCGGGTATGCCGCTCTATCAATTGCTGGGGGGAAAATCCCGCGATGCCATCGCTGCTTATAGTCATGCCAGCGGCGAAACGCTGGAGGCATTGTTCGCTTCGGTGGATACGCTGATCTCACAAGGTTATCGCCATATCCGCTGTCAGCTCGGTTTTTACGGCGGTACGCCTGCGAAAATGCATACACCGGAAAACCCGGCCTCCGGCGCGTATTACGATCAGCAGGAATATATGACCAACACCGTCGCCATGTTTAAAGCGCTGCGCGAAAAATATGGCTATCACCTGCACATTCTGCACGATGTTCATGAACGGCTGTTCCCACAGCAAGCGGTGCAACTGGCGAAGCAACTGGAGCCCTGGCAACCCTATTTTATTGAAGATATTTTGCCCCCCGCGCAAAGCGCATGGCTGGATCAGGTGCGCCAGCACAGCACTGTACCGCTGGCGATGGGGGAGCTCTTTAATAACCCGGCTGAGTGGCACGATCTGATTGTGAATCGCCGCATCGATTTTATCCGCTGCCATATTTCACAGATTGGCGGCATCACCCCAGCCGTTAAACTGGCCATCCTTTGCCAGGCCTTCGGCGTACGCCTGGCGTGGCATGGTCCGGGCGATATGACACCCATTGGCGTGGCGGTGAATACACATCTCAATATTCATCTGCATAATGCGGCAATTCAGGAGTTTATCCCCCGCTCTGCCAGCACCGACGACGTTTTCCCCGGCGCGCCAGTGGTAAAAGATGGCTTTGTTTACGCCACGGAAACAGCGGGTATCGGCGTGGGCTTTAATGAAGAACGCGCACGCGCATTTCCGGGCTGTTATCGTCCGCATGAGTGGACGCAAAGCCGGATCGCCGATGGCGCGATCCACACGCCCTAGCGTTCCCCACCGCCCTGGCGGAAGGTCAGATTTTCACGGTTGTGAGGAATAACGTACGTGCAGGTGTAGTTGATATCGATAATGTCGCTGATTTCGTACACCTGCCCGCCTTCAAGAATACCGCGATTATTGATGTGCATCGCCGGGCTGCCTTTCTTACACCCTAATAGCGCCGCCTGTTCACGGCTCACGCTTACCGCGCGGTACGTGGTCAGCAGGTGAGAAATGCGATAGCCCTTACTGAGCACATACTGCTGTAGCGAGCGCTCAATCACTTGCTGATTCAGATCGGTGAAATCCCGTACCGGCATGCTGGATATTTCAATTTGCACCGCCACGTCATCCACAAAACGCAGGCGGCAAAACTGCCAGATAAAGCTCTCTTCAGTCAGACCAAAGATTTGTTGTTCATCGCGGCTCGGACGTTTTTTATGCAGGCTAATCATGCGGAATCGGATTTGATCAAAACGCTTTTCGGTGATCGAGTTGTACACCATCGGGTTATTGCGCGCCTTCTCGTTTATCCAGATACCGGACCCCTGCACGATGCGGACAACACCGATACTGGCCAGTTTTTCCATCGCCTGACGGATGGTAAAACGCGATACGCCATACTCCTGCGCCAGTTGTCTTTCCGGAGGCAATTTGCGCGGTCCTGGTTCGCTGATTTGATAAATTTTGCTTAGCAAATCCTGCGTCACGAAATCTTTTTTCTTCATCCATCCGATCCTGAAAGAAAACAATCACTGCGGCGTGTTATAACATCAGCAAGTTAAAGATACTCTACGTTTATCAGTATCAAAGAGGGATTTTTGGTGATGACGAACCGACGATTGGTGAGTCTTATTACAGGCGTGCTGGTGCTCGCCTTTTTTCTGCCTGTGGCGCTGAGCATCTGGTTCACGCACCGTCAGGCTGAAGAAACGTTTATGAATGAGCTGGACACTTACTCAGAACTGGCAGATATGCGCACCCAGCGCGTCGTCAATCAGAGTAAGGACGCGCTCCGGCAGCTGGAAAGCTACAAGGGCGAGCGCTGCACCCCAGCGCATCTGCTGGCGATGCGTCGCATCTCCTGGTCCTGGCGCTATGTACGGGAAGTCATCTTCATGAACGGGCTGCAACCCGAGTGCTCATCGATGGAGATAGACAGCCACGTTCCGCCGTTTCCGCAGCCAGAAAAAATCACCGACGACGGCTTTCGCGCCTGGCTTACGCGTCATAACGATTTGGGTTTGTCGCAATATATGATTGCCATTGGCACCGACCATTATGTAGTGATGACCGACCCGCTGTCGTTTATTGACGTGCTCTCTTTTGGCTCCTGGCCGGTGAATGTGGCGTTGATCAGCACGAAAACGCACCAGATCATCGCAGGCAGTTCAACGCTGGATCCGCAAGTACTGACGCAAATCACCCCGGATGGACCAAAGAAAATGCAAGTCGATGGATCGGCTTACGCCATACTGCGAGATGCGGATATGGGACTGGCGATTGTCACCTGGGCATCGCTTGCTCCGCTGGCGCAAAACTGGCATCGGTTGCTGGTGATCTGGCTGCCCTTTGGTTTACTGATGAGCATGCTGATTGCGCTGCTATTGCTGCGGATACTGCGCCGGTTGCAATCGCCAAAATATCAGTTGCAGGATGCCATCCGCAGCCGTGAAATCAGCATGGTTTATCAACCGATTGTCGCGCTGAACAGCGGGCGAATCGTTGGCGCAGAAGCCCTGGCGCGCTGGCGACAACAGGACGGAAATCTGCTCGCGCCGGATATCTTCATCCCGCTGGCAGTCAGCAGCGGTTTGATGCCGCAACTCACACAACTGATTATCGAAACGGTGTTTAACAATCTGGGGCGCTGGTTGCAGCAACACCCCCAACAGCATGTCTCGATAAACCTCGAACCCTCCGATTTGCTGGATCCTGCCCTTCCGGCACTGCTGGCGCACCAGCTCGAACGGTGGCAACTTTCCCCGGCCCAGGTGGCGTTTGAACTGACCGAACGCGGCTTTGCTGACCCGGCCGTGAGCAACCCGGCGATACAGCGATTACGCCAGGCGGGACACGCCATTTACATTGATGATTTTGGCACCGGCTACTCGAGCCTCAGCTATCTGCAAAACCTGGATGTCGATATCATCAAAATCGACAAGTCCTTTGTGGATGCGCTGGAGTACAAAACCGTGGCACCGCATATCATCGAGATGGCAAAAGCGTTGAGGCTGGCGATGGTCGCCGAAGGGATTGAAACCGAAGGCCAGTTGCAGTGGCTCACGGAGTATGGCGTGGAATATGGTCAGGGATGGTTGTACAGCAAAGCGCTACCGACCGAAGAATTTATCCACTGGGCGGAAAATAATCTGCTGTCCTGCTGAGTTTGCTACTGTTAACAGTGGTTAAACACGCGGAGGAAGCATGATGAAAAAGCAATCCTGGCCGCTGCATGATGTCCGGCACTGGCTGGAACCCGGCCCGGTGGTGCTCTTAAGCAGCCACTGGCAAGGGCGAAACAATATAATGACTTTAGGTTGGCACACGATTCTGGAGTTCTCACCGTCGTTAGTCGGCTGCATGATTTCGGCGGGCAACGCCAGCTTTGAGCGCATCCGACAGAGCGGCGAATGTGTGATAAACCTTCCGGATGCGCAGATGATCGACACCGTAGCCCGTATCGGTAATTGCACCGGCGATGAAGTCGATAAGTTTGCCGAATTTGGCCTGACGGCAGAACAGAGCGAAAAGGTCAGCGCGCCGTCCATTGGCGAGTGTTACGGCCAGTTTGAATGCCGCCTCTACGATGACGCCATGGTGGATAACTATAATTTTTTCATTTTTGAAGTGGTCGCCGCACGGGTTAACCCCCAGCCCCAATGGCCACAAACGCTGCATTATGTGGGCGGGGGCGTATTCCGTACCGATGGTGAGGTGATGGAACGCAAAGCGCTGTTCACCAAAGTGTCCTGAGGGCCAGCTCACTCATCAAGAATGGGGACAAAGCCGCCGTAGATCATACGCTTACCATCAAATGGCATCTCCTCACCCAGTTCACGCATTCTGGGATCGGTCATGATTTTCTGGTTTGCCGCATCGCGCACGGCTTTTGACGGGTATTCGATCCAACTGAAGACCACCTCTTCGTGGTCTTCCGCTTTTACCGCCATGCGAAAATCAGTGATATTCCCGGCAGGCACATCTTCCGCCCAACACTCCACAATACGCGTGGCACCAAACTCCTTAAATAACGGTGCCGCCTTCGCTGCCAGTTGGCGGTACGCGTCTTTTCTGTCCGCCGGAACCGCAACCACAAAACCATCGACATACTTCATGCGTCAGCCCCCGAAGTGACTGCACGGCAGGAGGGTCCTGCCGCATCAGGCCCGATAAGTTTAGTCCTGCCGCCAGCAAAAGGCGTAACGCACTCTCTCACTACGTAGAATAAACTCCGGCGACACGCTCGGGCTCCATGAATCATCACCGCCAACACCCATGTGGAACGCATCCAGATGCAGCCAACAGCCCGCTTCTTCGCGCAACAAATGGTGATGTGTCGTTTCACGCAACTGTTTGTCGCTGTAGCGGCCAAGGGAGAAATGGAAATCCCCGTTCAGATGATGCGCACCGTAATGCAGCTCGCGGGTTTCGCAACGCAGACCATTTTCGCCCGGGAAAATATACGGCGTGTGCAACGCGGCAAGCGGCAGCGTCCATCGCCCCTGGCGCGCCGCCAGTTTACGGTCAGGGTAATTTTCGTGAGGTCCCAGTCCCAACCAGCTAACCGACGCCTGCACCTCGGATAACTGACAGACCAGCCCGATACGCGCTGGCGGCGGGATATCGGTCGCCACCTGTACGTCTACCTCACCGTGTAAAACCCCTTCGCCATCAATACGCCAGCGCTTATGGCTGACAAACCCGGTTTTACCGGCTCCTGACCAACAGTGCGTGGTCGTGACGACGATATCAGCAGCGTGCTCTTCAACCTCGCAAGCCAGCAATTCAGCGCGCAAATCATACATACCCGCCGCTTTCCAGCGTTCAACCCAGGCGTTGGGATCGATACGCGTCACCTCGCTGATGCCGATGTCATTATCCAGCGGCGCGCGGGCAAAACTATCCCTCAGCGGTGTAAGCAGTGTGGGTTGCTCATCTCGCCACCACTGGATCAGGTCGCCACTACGGCGGCAAAACTGCCAGCGCTGGTTACGATGATGAATCACATACTCATCTTCACTCACAACAAGCATTGGGCGGGAAGAAACCGTCTTACGCGGCGCAATAAAGAGCGGCGACGGCAAACGCCACTGATCCCAGGCACAGTGATGATCGGCGTCCGACCAGAGCGTTGCCGCTTTCTGGTACACGTCAACATTCAGCCATACTTCGCCCGGCGCACTCTCCAGCTCGGGAATGGTCAGCGCGATCTGCTGTTTGCCCTGTGGGGCGATCGCCAGCGTGATCTCACCCTGAGCCAGTACCAGACCATCACGGACAACAGCCCAGCGGAGATACTCGTTATCGGTCGTGCGGAACAGGTATTCACTTTCCACTTCAATGACTAACGGCGTGGTGTTGAGCAGTCGGAACTGGAAAAATTGTTGCGCGCGCTGCGCCTCGTATAGCGCCGGGTGCGGCGTCCGATCGGGAAAGACCAATCCGTTCATACAGAACTGGCGGTCGTTCGGCGTATCGCCAAAATCGCCGCCGTAGGCCCAGAATGATTGCCCGTTGGTATCGGTTTTTGTCAGAGCCTGATCAACCCAGTCCCAGACGAAGCCGCCCTGCAAACGCGGGGTTTCACGAAATGCCTGCCAGTATTTGGCGAAGCCGCCGAAGCTGTTGCCCATGGCATGGGCGTATTCGCATAAAATCAGTGGCCGCGTTTCATCCGGCAGGCCGATCCATTTCTTAATTGACCATTTCGGCACCGCCGGGAACGGCTGATCTTCATCGACGCGAGCATACATAGGGCAAATGATATCGGTCGCGGCGGTATTCGCCCCGCCGCCTTCATACTGCACCGGGCGGGTGGGATCGGTGGTTTTCAGCCAGCGGTACAGCGCATCATGACTGGCACCGTGACCGGATTCATTACCCAGCGACCAGATAATGATCGACGGATGGTTGCGATCGCGCAGCACCATACGCGTAACGCGCTCGCTCATGGCCGGCAACCATTGCGGATCGTCCGACAAGCGACTCATTGGGGTCATACCGTGGGTTTCAATATTTGCTTCGTCCACCACATATAGACCGTACTCATCACACAAACTGTACCACAGAGGATGATTTGGATAGTGAGAGCAGCGCACCGCATTGAAGTTGTGCTGTTTCATCAGCTCAATATCGCGGCGCATCGTCGCTTCATCGATAGCCTGGCCGTTTTCCGGATGGTGCTCGTGGCGGTTAACCCCACGGATCAGCAGCGGTTTACCGTTAAGTTTCAGCAAACCGTTGCTGATTTCCACTTTGCGAAAGCCCACATTGCAGGCTTCAACTTCCAGTACATTCCCCAGTCCATCAAGCAGCGTTAGCGTCAGGCGGTAAAGGTGCGGCGTTTCCGCGCTCCACAGCAGTGGATCGGAGACGGGCAGCGACACGCTGAGGCGCTCTGCCCATGCACCGCGTTCATCGACAATGGCACTGCCGGGTGCCTGCTGCGCCTGGGCGATTTTCTCTTCACCATGCCACAGCGCAACGTCAACCTGACACGCGCTATATTCTCCTGCGAGCCGGAGATCCACCTTTACCTGCCCGTGCGTAAACTCTGCATTCAGCTCGGTGGTGTGGTGGAAATCCGCAATGTGCGTCGCCGGTTTATGCTGGAGCGAAACATCACGGAAGATACCGCTCATACGCCACATATCCTGGTCTTCCAGGTAACTGCCGTCACACCAGCGCAGCACCATTACCGCCAGCCGGTTCTGCCCGACATGCAGAACATCGCTGAGATCGAACTCCGCTGGTAAGCGGCTATCCTGGGAGTAACCGATCCACTGACCATTGCACCAGAGATAAAAAGCCGAGTTAACACCGTCAAACACAATACGCGTTTGTCCCTGCGCCAACGCCTGCGCTGTCATCTCAAATGTGAGCGAGTAACAACCCGTCGGGTTTTGCTGCGGCACAAAGGGCGGGTTAACCGGAATCGGGTAGGTCACGTTGGTATAGATCGGCGTGTCAAATCCCTGCATCTGCCAGTTAGACGGAACCGGCATGGCCACCGCATCGTCGTACTCTTCCGTTATCCAGCGCTCCGGCACCGCCTCCGGCGCGGGGAAAAAGCGGAAGTACCATTCACCATTAAGCAAACGGTGCGCAGACGATGGCGCATTATCTCTCGCCGCCTGCTCATCGCGCCAGCTACGCATTGGGGCATGGGCCGGTAAACGATGCCAGTGGGTGATGACCGGGTTTTCCCAGTCACGGCGGGAAATCAACGTACGTAATGCGGAAGCAGACATAGAAACCTCATTTTGCGAAGCGCTCACAATCTAGATTACAATGACGCACTTTTCACCCCAGGTAAAGCCATGGATCCACCGAAAGCGAATGCGATCACATAAGCGTTAGCGACGATCCAAAAGTACCGCCAGTTGCGCCAGCTCATGTAAGCGCCGGGCCAGCGCTTCACCACTGACCTCCTGCGTTTGCGCCGGTGCGGTGGACAAACGTTCAATCAGCGTCACAGGCAAACAGATCTGGCTTACTGCGTCCTGCTCAGAAGCGTTAAGCAGCCAGTCAACGCTCCGCTCACCTGCCTCTTTAAACGCCTGCCGTACGGTGGTTAGCGGCGGAGAAAACCACGCGCTGTCGGCGGTGTCATCGTACCCCACCACCGAAATCTGCCCGGGTACAGCGATTCCTTTTTCTGCACAGGCGCGCATCACACCAAGGGCCATCTGATCGTTCGCGACCAGAATGGCCTGCGGGGGCTGCGCAGCGGCGCTGAGCAAACCATGCGCTTTTTCATAGCCGGACGCCGCGCTCCAGTCGCCACAAGCACTGGCGCACGGGGTCAGGTTCGCGTCTGCCAGCGCGTCTACCCAACCGGTAAAACGCGCCCGCGCGGAGACCGAGGTTTCCGGCCCACCCAACAGTGCAATGCGGCGATGCCCTAGCGCCAACAGATGCTCAACGCCAAGACGCGCACCCTGCCTGGCATCGAACACCAGACTATTAACCCCCGCCGTCTCACCCACATCGAGGAACAGCACGGGCGTGGGATGCACCTGTGCCGCCAGTTGTTGCGCCAATGCATCATCCAACGGCACATTGATCAGCACCCCTTCCACGCGCTGCGCCAGTAACTCTTGCAATGCTGCCACGCAACTGGCGGCGTCGTGCTGTTCAAGCATGGAGATAATCACGCTGGCGGAGGCCTGCCCGGCGCGGGATTTAACGGCAGACGCGATTTGCGAAGGAGCATGCAACGCCAAATCGGTCGTCAGCAATCCCAACGTTTTACTGCGTTTGCCAGCCAGTTGCTGTGCGCCACGATTAGGAACGTAATGCAGCTCCGCCATGGCCGCCAGCACCTTCTCACGGGTTCGCGCAGAGACATGCGCAGCATCGTTGATCACACGGGAAACGGTCTGATAAGAGACTCCCGCTAAACTCGCGACATCGTAAAGGGTGATAGTTTTCATGATGCTTCCTGGCTGCAAACAATTTGCGCCAGTATACCCGTTTTACCGGATAGCGCCTGTGAGAGCGGTCAGGGTGAATACATTACAGGAGGAAATAGTGGCGAAATCGACAAAAAGAAATAGCGACGAGCCATAATCGGCCCGCCGTAAACATCGTCCTTAATGTGTTTTGAGATGGTTATGTATTGTTATTGTCGGACCATGCTCACATTTTTGAATGCAAATTTAGTGACGATTTCATGACAAAAAGATTACTGCTGACGTGGAATAGGGAATCCCTTAATGGAAATAATAAAACTGTTTCCCTCTTTTTTTATTTTCGCGCCAGCGTCACACCAGTCAGATGCAATGCGAAAGAACTCATCGCTTCCGATATTCCAGTCCAGGCGAACTTGTTTTACAAAGCCGGAGCGCAACATCTCGCAGGCTTCACTATAGTTGCTGGCCGTTTCGAGCAGTTGTTGGGTCATTTTTTCTTCTTCAGAAGTTTGCGTAGTGCTTTGATTTCTTTGGGATTTAACGGAGCGGTATTTTCTTCTTCAGTATGCTGATTATCAACATCTTCTTCCGATACTCCCGCCTCTTCCACTGCCTGAAATGCCACCAGCAGCAGTTTCTCTGTCGCCGTGCTGAGATTTTCACTATTCACTTCCGCGTAATGGCGGAGTTTTTCTTTTAGCGCTTCATCAATTTTTACATTCAATACGGCACTGGTCATGATTATCCCTTCTGTGTGAATAAGCACGCTAATTAATACACGAACTTATGAAAGTGATCCAGAAATATATTTCAAATTTATAACAACTTAAAAAATTCCCACAACAATTCTGCCTTATTTTTATGACAATAAAATGAAGGTAATATTTCAATAAAATGACAGGCAAACGCAAAGCGAATAAATAAATCCCCGAAAAGCGGAAATAAACCCGCCAGCCATCACGGCTGACAAGTTTCAGCGATGCATATTACGCCATTCCTCACGGGTGATTTCCCACAACTCGGTCTCCAGTTCCCCCGCCACATAGTCGCCCTTTTGCAGACGGACCAGCCGCATACCACTACGCTCGGAGATGTGCCGTGAACGGGTATTGATTGCGGCTTTAGGCGCGCGCAGGACATCGCGATCCAGGACGTTGAACCAGAAATCAGTCACCGCCCGGCAGGCTTCCATCATATATCCTTGCCCCTGCCACTCCGGCGCCAGCCAGAAGCCGCGGTTGTTGTCCGGAATATCCATAAGACAGATAACCCCCATCAACGTCTGCGGTGAAGCTTTGCGCCGTAGCGTCCAGTACCAGCCTTTTCCCTCTCTGCTCGACGCCAGCGCCACATTATCAACATACTGTTGTGCGGCATCATCCGGATAGGGCCAGGGTACACTGGCAATCAGGTACCGGACGATTTCCCAACGGGGAAAAATGCGCTGGATTTGCGCGGCATCTTCCGATGCCAGGGGTTCAAGGATCAGTCGTGCTGTTTCAAGCCTGGGGGTTGCCATACACCATTGCTCCTTTATGAAAGGTACGCCGGCTTAATCGGTCTTACAAACGGTCTGCCAGCCAATGTTATTGCAGTATGTGGTTGTCGGCATCGTGCAATATAGCGTTTGCATGGACGGGTTAAGTTGTTGCTGCTGCTCGCGTTCCTTTTAATGGGGACTAAGAACATGCTTATCTCCCCCCAGAATCCTCCATCCCTTTTGTAAAGTAAACCCGTAGGCTGACTACAAAATTTAGGGTATGGACGGAGGATAACGCGACATGCCACTTCCTCCGTTAGCTCACAACTTCCGCTGGTGATGCAGGTTTTTGCTGGGGTTTGTGGCGAAACCACGGCAGACAAATCTGGATCAACGGGCCGATCGCCAGTGCGTACAGCACTGTGCCGACGCCAACCGTACCGCCCAGTAACCAGCCAATCAGTAACACCGACACTTCAATAGCTGTGCGTACGCTGCGTACCGACCAGCCCGTGCGGGCGTGGATCCCAGTCATCAATCCATCGCGCGGCCCTGCGCCAAATCCCGCCCCAATATACATCCCGGTGGCGAGGGCGTTTACGATCACCGCAAACACAAGCAGCACACCGCGAGCGGGTAATGTCTCCAGCGTAGGCATCAGCGATAGCGCGGCATCCGCCGCCAGACCAATCACAATTACGTTGCTGATGGTTCCGAGCCCAGGCCGCTGGCGAATCGGGATCCAGAAGAGCAGCACCAGCGCGCCGGTAACGATCATCACCGTGCCAATATCCATCGTGAGTAGCTTCGCTACCCCAAGGTGAAACACGTTCCACGGATCGGCGCCCAAATCTGCGCGCACGAACATGGCGGTGGAAAGACCGTATAAGCTTAAACCAATATAAAGTTGCAGTAATCGACGTAGCATCATTGTTCTCCGGCTGTTCTGGCTTTTATCTTTACCGGAAATGGCATTATGATTAATGTCCAGTTTTCAAATAGTGGACTGCATATGTCATCCCGCCGATTGGGTAGTCAATCGCTACAGCGCCTGTTGGGACGCTGGCAGCAAGCCCCCTCACGCACACCGCTCTGGCGTCAGCTTGCCGATGCCCTGCGCTTGCTGATCCTCGATGGCAGACTGGCGCTGGATACTCGCCTGCCGGGAGAGCGGGAGCTGGCATTAACCCTGGATGTTAGCCGCACCACCATTGCCAGTGCGCTGGCGCACCTGCGTGATGAAGGTTATCTGGAAAGCCGCCATGGCAGCGGTTCACGCGTGATCCTGCCGGACAATCGCAGCGTTCCGACACTCAGCACTGCGGGAATGGCGCTGGATCTCTCCACCGCCGCCCTCAGCGCTGGCCCGGAAATTCACCAAGCCTATACCCATGCGCTGACCGCTATGACGCCGTGGTTGTCACAAACGGGATACGGTCAGCTCGGCCTGCTGTCGCTGCGTGAAGCGATTGCCGCGCGCTATAGCGAACGCGGCTTACCCACACAGGCTGATGAAGTGATGATCGTTAATGGCGCACTCAGTGGGCTGGCGCTGGTGCTACGGATGCTCACCGGGCCTGGCGATCGCGTGGTGGTCGATCATCCCACCTACCCGTTGGCTATTGCCGCAATTCAGGGGGCATCCTGCAGGCCGGTTGGCGTATCGCTCCCGCAAATCGGCTGGGACACCGACGGCTTTGCCGCCACGCTGGCGCAGACCGCGCCGCGGTTGGCATACCTGATGCCTGATTTTCATAACCCTACCGGGCGTTGCATGGACAGCGCCACGCGCGCGGAGATCGCAGCCATTGCCGCACGTACCCGCACCACACTGGTGGTGGATGAAACGATGGTGGACCTCTGGTATAACGCGTCACCGCCACCACCGCTGGCGGCATTCGATCCGCAAGGAACGGTCATTACGCTTGGTTCAGCGGGTAAAAGTTTCTGGGGAGGACTGCGTTTGGGCTGGATCCGCGCCTCATCACGCACCATTGCGACCCTTGCCCAGACTCGCGATACCCTGGAACTGGGGTCACCGCTGCTGGAACAACTGGCGACGCAGTGGTTAATGGAGAACGCGCGTACCTTCTTACCGGCACGTCGGGAGATGCTCAAAACACGTCGCGATCGTTGCGCTGCATTGATGCAGACGCACTTTCCCGACTGGCATTTTCAGACGCCGGATGGCGGGCTCTCGTTCTGGGTAGAACTCCCTGACAGGCTGTCGACACTGTTTGCCGCCCGGGCAGAGGGTATTGGCATCCATCTCGGTCCAGGCACGCGCTTTGGCCTGCCCGGTGCGTTTGAGCGCTATTTGCGGATGCCCTTCTCGCTGGATTCGGCAGAGCTTGAGCACGCACTGCTGCGGCTCAAACCTCTGTGGAGAACACTGAATCAGCACCACACGCTGGTAAAAAGGAGTATGGTGTGAGAATCATGCTGCGGGCGGTGTTAAGGGTTTGATTTTGCTGCTTTCTACCCAGCCAGCGGTGGTTTTGCCGCTTTCGCTAACAAACTCGATCTGCGTCCAGCCAGACTGGTTTTTGACCACGCCGACCACGTCGCCTTTGACCAGCCACGCTTTGCGCCGCGTTGCAACATCCGGTGAGTTGCTTAAATAGACCCTCTCACCGCTGACTTCCGTCATCGACAACCAGCGGGTCTGGCGTGTGCGTTCCAATTCCAGCCCTTCATCAATCAGCGGCACCATCACATTGATGCAGCCGTCATGACTTTGCCCCTGCGGAATACGCAACACGACGCCGTTCTTCGTTGCCGCAATATGCCCCGGCAGTACGTCTGATGACCAGCTGCGGATATCCGCTTCCTGCACTGCGCTCACTTTTCCCGCCAGCGCAAAAGAGCAGTTACGGGTGACACCTTGCCCCAGGGTTTCAGAATAGTAACCCGTGACATCCCCTGTCGGGGAAACCGCAAGTAGCAGTCCTTCGTAAATCCCCGATTGCAGGCTGGCTGCATAAGATGCCGTAGAGATTGATAACGCTAATACCATTAAAAAGTTACGCATTTCCCTTCCTGTTTATCCTGTGCATTTTTGCGAAAATCGTCTGATATGCTCCAATAACCGAGCTGATTTGTCGACCTGGGCGGGAGGCCGTCGCCAGGTGGGCAGAGATATGAAGCTATGTTATGATTAAATCTTTCATGTATTAAGAAGGCGAAAGGTTGAAAACGGCAAATTTCTCCGAGTTGATAAAGATAGCCGCTCTGCAGCTCTTCAGAGAAAAAGGGGTCAGCAACGTCTCAACCCGTGATTTAACGCAAAAGCTTAATATTTCCAGAAGCCATATCTACCATTATTATCGGGACTGGGAAACGCTGAAAAAAGCGGCTATTCAATATATGTTGGATACCGATATACAGGAATGCCATGATTCTTTGAGCGCCCAGGAAAATATGACTGCGACCGACAAAGTCCATCATTATATCCAGAATCTGTTACCTGATGCGCCTTCAGCACACTGGTTGCTCTATCTTGAGCTCTGGCCAATGGCTGCACGTGATGCCGACTACGCTAATTTAGTGCATAATCAGTCTCTTCAGTGGATCACTATCCTTGAGGAAATCATCCGCTTTGGCGTGAATAATGGCGAATTTCTTACGAAAGATGTCGCTATAGCAGCCAGACAGATAAATGCGTTAATAGATGGCTATTCCAGCATGTTGATCCTCGATTACTCAGAAAAAAAACGCATATCTTTTCTTAGTGAAATATCTCATCTTTCTTTTAAGATACTTAAAAACAATCCCTGAGCGAGCTGTCACATATCGGTTTGAGCCTGACGCTTTTTTGCATCAAAATAACGCAATAGACGCTGCATTTTACTCTCCGCTGTTGTGTTGCCTGGCATTGTGGTATCAATCCATGTCTCATCGGCCTCAGGATGTGGCCCTGACAGGACAACAACACCTTTTCCATATTTATATTTAGCGATGGCTATATCACCATTCTCGTAATAAGCAACCGGCTGGAAACCAGTGCTTGCAGTACTGCTATTGAGATAGGGACCGTCCTGATAGTAAAACGGTTCGCGCTTATTATCCCATTTCAGTTGCAGCGTATAATCTCCCTGATCGTAGACGTGAGAACCCGGTCTACCCACCTCAGACTCCAGTGGCGCATCAATTAGTCCTATCCAGTCTTTATCAGCAAGATATGCCCCCATGCAAATACCCAGAAAACCGTTCCCGTTTTCTACGAACTGACGAATAGCCTCTGCTCCCTCATTGCCAAGAGCTTTATACGATCCCGGTATATCCTGACCACCACCAGGTTGAATATAGAGATCAAAATCCTTCAGCGTTTGACTGCTGAGCTTGAGCTTTTCTTTTTCGCCAATATAAGAAATATGCAATCGTAGCCCGGTATTGACCAGAGATTTGACGACCATTTCAGAGCAACCCGGGCATCCTGCCGCTCCTCTGTAAACAGCGATATTGTAAGTTTCTGCCGCGTCATCTTTAGCCATAGTCGGAGTGGAGAAAATGGCAAAAACAGAAGCCAATACCATTGTTATTGCCTTTGTTTTCATATGGTTTTCTGCTTGCTTAAAGTAGGACATATGAGTAAATCCCTGGTCATGTATTGTTTATAAAAAACGTCACAAATCCGCTCTTCTCATGACATCTCTGGAATTAGAGCAGTCGCTCAAATTTAGCCATGGGATTAAATTTGTCAAGACTTTTAAACACTGCCAGTCATTTTTTGTCGCTATAAATGTAACAAAATGAAGTTTTCTCATTATAATTTAAATGGATAACAACACGACCTAAGCAAACGGAACTGTTCGTTTTACACAAGGGGATGCCTCTACCCTTACGATTTAAAAATCGTACAGTAACAAGAAAGAGTCCGCTTGGTCAGAGCACCTCATTACTATCGCTGAATAACGTCTCTCAAACTAATCAATGTCTTGTTTCCACTTTCTGTAATTGCCTGGCGAAAGGTGATATTTTTTTGTAAAAACGCGCGTGAACGTTTGTTGAGAATCATAACCATAACGCTCTGATATAACGCCTATCTTGTCATTGCTTATACATAAATCCTGTGCAGCTTTTTCCAATTTTCTGTTACGGATATATCGTCCCATACTAGTTCCTGTATTGAGAAAAAATATGCGCTGTATATGCCATTTTGAATAACCTGAACGCACAGCAATATCTTCTATCCTCAACGGGAGACCGAGATTATCATCAATCCAGGCAAGCAATGATTCAATAACCTGGTTCGCTAAGTTCATTATCATCCTCCTGCCAAGATTATATTTAAGCCCACAAGATTACATTATCATTATTATACCCATGCAATTTTTAAAATATTTCACCTGCGCCTTAATAAAAAAGCTAACGGCACACACAGAAACATAAATAGCATTAACAACAGATATGTCTCATTATAGGAAATAACTAACGATTGTTTCGAAATCTGACCAGCTAAATGTGCCATCGCTTTTGCCTCAGCACTCCCATTATTCCCCCATGCTGCAGAAAGCGCATTCATGTGAGATTGAACAACGGATGAACTGGCATGCACTGACTGACGTAACAACGCATTATGTAATAACTGTCTCCGATCTAAAAAAGTGCCGATGAACGCTAACCCTACGGCACCGCCCAGGTTACGCGCCATATTATATAACCCTGCAGCATCTCCGGACTCCTCTTTAGATACTGCGGCCATTGCAGCCTGATTGAGTGGCATCATACACAGCATCTGCGCAAAGCCACGTACAAGCTGCGAAAAGATAAAATTTTCACCCGTGCTCTGTGATGTAAGACCTGTATCCAACAGACAACTTACCGCGAACAGTAATAATCCGGGAATGATGATTAATTTACTGTCTATCTTTGTGACAAGCCGGGGAAGTACAGGCATTAAAAGCAGTGCCGGGATTCCCGCTAATAGTAATATCTGCCCGGACTGCTCAGCATTATATCCCGCGACTTGAGAGAGAAACTGAGGAACCAGATAGGCAATGCCGTACATCACAATCCCGGTGGTAAAGATGATGATAATTACCGAAGAGAAATGGCGATTGTTCAGCAACGACAGACGCAATATTGGCTGTCTGGCATATTTTTGCGATAGCAAAATTAATCCCGCACCTGCCAGCGAAAACAGAAAGAGCCAACAAATGAGTGTGGATTCGAACCAGTTCAGCCGCTGCCCTTCTTCGAGGAAAGCAATCAGACTACTCAACCCTAGCGCCAGCCCGCTGATGCCTATCCAGTCAGTGCCGATAAATGCGTTAGGTCTGATCGGTTCAGACGGTAATCCCCACATCAGCATCAGTAACATGACCAGACAGATCGGGCCATTAATAAAAAAGCACCAGCTCCAACTTGCGTTTTCTGTTAGCCATCCACCTACAACAGGCCCAAGTAATGGGCCCATAATCACCGTCAAACCAAATGCTGTCATACCCGTAGGCAATTGATGAAGCGGAAGACGCGTTCGAACAATAGATTGTGCTGTCGGTATCATCGCGCCACCGCTGAGTCCCTGCCCCACGCGGGCAGCAATTAACATCGGTAAACTCGTGGACATCCCACATAAAAAGGAGAAAAAAATAAAGAGAGAGGCATTTATTACCAGCAGATTACGCAGACCAAGCAGTCTGGTCAGCCAGGCAACCATAGGGATCATGACAATTTCGGACATCATATATCCTGTCGATATCCAGGTTCCCTCTGTCCCTGTTGCACCAATAGCACCTTGAATTTGTGGTAATGCCGAATTCGTAATGGAGATATCAAGCGTGGCCATTAATGCGCCTGTCGCTCCCGCGGCGACAGCAATCCAGTCAGTGAGGGTGGCATTCACCAGGTGTTTATTTTTCTCAACCATGTTCAGCCTGTTTTTCATGCGTGTTGACTTCGACACTGACTGATAATCCCGGGATAACGGCCGCAGGCAGAGTAAGATTATCTAATCGGATACGAACCGGTACACGTTGCACTATCTTCGTGAAATTTCCTGTGGCGTTTTCCGGTGGCAATAAGGCGAATTCAGACCCGGTACTGGGGGCAAAGCTATCGACATAACCTGTAAATGTCTTACCTGGAAACGCGTCAATATGGACACGTACGGGTTGATTTTTTCGCATTCCACCCACCTGCGTTTCCTTGAAATTGGCAATAACATAGACATGGCGTAGGGGCACAATTGACATTAAACGTCCGCCCGGTTGGATAAATTGCCCGGCCCGTACGCCTAAATCACCTACCTGCCCATCCTGGGTACTGCGTAACACGGTGTCCTCCAGGTCGAGCTTATTACGCTGGAGATCCGCTTTCGCGCCCTCCAGTTGCGCGACATAAGCCTGGTGCTGTGCCCGACTTTCCACGAGCTTAGCCTGGGCAACTTTCACTCCGGCATCAAGCGCCTGCAGTTGTGCATAAGCTTGCTGACGAGCGTTTTCCCGCTCATCAAGTTGCTGACGGGTACTGGCACCCGCTTTCACCAACGGCTGGTATCTGGCCAACTCACTGTCTGCGTGCTCAGCGGCAAGCCGGGCAACGCGTTGTTGAGCGGTAGCCTGAATCACTTGTGCCTCGAGTTGCGACATGTGTGCTTCAACCTGTACTTTGCCAGCTTCCAGATTGGCAATATTTGCCAGACTCTTATCAATAGCGACGCGATACTGACGACTGTCAAGACGGAGCAGAGGCTCACCTTTTCGCACGGTCTGGTTATCACTGATGAGCACATCTTCGACATATCCCCCTATTTTTGATGAGATGGATACGCTATCGGCTTTGATGTAAGCGTCATCGGTCTGTTCATAGAATCTTCCAACAAAACACCACCAGGCCAGGGCGCACAGACAACCGGCAAGGACTGGGAGTCCTACGAGCACGATGCGCCGTTTCCAAAGGGACATGTTTTTACGGGTAAGGTTTTCGGTATCGTCTTGTGCTAAAAGTGATAACGCAGGTGTTGAGGTTGACACGTCTTTCTCCCGATATATTATAAAAAACATAGAGTTAACCAAAACACCGCATTGCGATGCCCCCGATCTCTGCGGTTGCACTACACAGGCTTTGGGACAGTGACTATCGTTCACTTGCAGAAAATGTTTATTGGATAAAAATTTATATCGAGTATAAAATTATGCCAAGTATAATTTCAAGAAAAAGATCCCGCGGAACGAAAGGAGAGAATCGATGAAACCATCCAAATCGGAAGGATTGCGTGAGAAAAAGAAACGTCTCACACGCCAACACATTTCCGATATGGCAACGAAGCTATTCTTCGAACACGGTTTCGAGAATGTCACGGTAGCGGATGTGGCGCTTGCAGCCGATGTATCCAGAATGACGGTATCGAATTACTTCTCCCGCAAAGAAGAGCTTTTTTTCGATCGCCTCGATGAACTGTGTGAGCTACTGGAAAAAACCTTGAGGCAACGAGAAGCTCGCTCGCCTGTTGCTGCTTTACGGGAACTAACAGAGGAGTTATTTGACCAAAAGCATCAAATGACGATGAGGCATGAGGGTGTTGTGAAGTTCTGGCAAGTTGTAGCAGAAAGCCCGTCGCTTCTGAACTATGCATTATTGCAATTTGATGAGATCAGCAAAAAACTGGGACGCATGATGGCGAAAAGTGCAGGAGAGGAAGCCACAGATCCAACGGCTCATTTACTGGCAACAATAATCGGTAATACATGGCGTATCGCTTATACCGACGCATTACAACGTGAACAGTCAAACCCAGGCGAGTTAAATACTAACGTCATGAAAGATATCATTATTCGTGGATTCAATGCTGCTGAAGCAGCCGCACGGGATACCCGGTATATTTAAGGTATTGTGCAGAAATGGGTGGGGGCCCTGCCAGCTACATCCCGGCACACACGTCCTCTGCCCTGGCTGCTTCCTTCCGGACCTGACCTGGTGAACAGAGTAGCGTTGCGGGAGAACCAACAGAGCCCCCATTGAGAGCGTTGTTAACCAACGCGCTGGCGCATTATCCCTGTCCGGGGTGGCAATTGCAAGCCATGCCCGGACGGATGCTGGTTTCTTGCACAATCCACTCTTCACAGCATCCACAAGGCTGTTTATGCTGCCAATTCACTCTTCAGGAACTGATTATGGAAAGAGAGGATTCGTTTCCGCAGCGCGTCTGGCAAATCGTCGCTGCTATTCCGGAGGGCTGCGTCACCACGTATGGCGATGTGGCAAAACTGGCAGGCTCACCACGCGCCGCACGGCAAGTGGGCGGCGTACTCAAACGCTTACCAGAAGGCAGTACGCTGCCGTGGCACCGGGTGGTAAATCGTCATGGCCAAATATCACTGACCGGGCCGGATTTACAACGTCAGCGTCAGGCGTTGCTGGCAGAGGGGGTGGTGGTCGCCGGGAATGGGCAAATCGATATGCAGCGCTACCGCTGGAACTATTGAAGGCTCCTCCCCAAAGGAGAGGAGCAAAGGTGCGGATTAATACTGTGTCGGTGCCGGCGTGGCGGAAGAAGGGTTCACCTGCGTGGGTGACGTTGACGGCACCGTCGTTGCTGCGCCGCCGCTCTGCTGCAACGGTACGGCGGTTTGCTGTACCGGCACCAGCGTCAGATCAACTTTGGTCCCCCCCTGGTTGATAACCGGCTTAACGGTATCGGTAATAAAGACAATTTTGTCGTTAATGGTAATCGCCGCGCTCAGCAGGATACGCGCATTGGGTTGAACATCCGCCGGGTTAAACGGCAGCACGAAACTGAACGGCGCTTGTTTGCCTTCGGTACGCACAGCTTTTTGTGCAATCACTTTCGACGGCGCGTCAGCCAGTGACGCATCAGAAACCGTGACGGTTAATACGGCGTCCGGCGGCAGCGCCACTTTCTGGCGGATCCAAACCGTACCGGAAACGTTAGGTTGCGCAATGGCGGGTTTATTGGTCGCCGCAGGCGCATTCGGGTTGGGTGCAGGCGTTGGAATATCGCCGCCCTTATGGGCGCAGGCGGACAGTGCAACAGCCACTGCTAAACCACTTAACATGTGCACGAGTTTCATTGAATTCTCCTTATCGTCAATGCACCGGCAGGATCGCGCCCGCCAGGATGTGTGGTTAAACCATCGTAACGAGAACAAGTGTGGCACATACCCGCGATTTCTTCCTGTAAACCCCCTACTATTCAGATTATTGCACCCATCAGACCACTTTCATTTCCAGGTTATAATCAACAGAGCATTCGCTTTGTCGGCTGTTATTTATCTGAGGAAACTATGAGTCAAGCGCTTACGAATCTGCTGGCATTATTGAATCTGGAAAAAATTGAAGAAGGTCTGTTTCGTGGACAGAGCGAAGATTTAGGCCTGCGCCAGGTATTTGGTGGGCAAGTGGTCGGTCAGGCGCTGTATGCTGCCAAAGAGACCGTGCCCGTTGACCGCCTGGTTCACTCCTTTCACAGCTACTTTTTACGTCCGGGCGATAGTCAAAAACCTATCGTCTATGATGTGGAAGTCCTGCGAGATGGCAACAGTTTCAGCGCCCGTCGGGTGGCGGCCGTGCAAAATGGCAAGCCGATTTTCTATATGACCGCCTCGTTTCAGGCGCCTGAGCAAGGTTATGAACATCAGAAAACCATGCCTTCTGCGCCACCGCCGGACTCGTTGAAGTCCGAAACGGAGATCGCCCGCGATCTCTCCCATCTGTTGCCGCCAATGGTCAAAGAGAAATTCATCAGCGACAAACCACTGGAGATCCGCCCGGTTGAGTTTCATAACCCGCTGAAAGGCCATGTTGCCGGTCCTGAGCGTCAGGTATGGGTGCGCGCCAATGGTCCCGTGCCGGAAGATTTTCGTGTCCATCAGTACCTGCTGGGTTACGCGTCTGACTTCAATTTCCTACCGGTTGCCCTACAGCCTCACGGCGTGGGTTTTCTTGAGCGCGGTATGCAGGTCGCTACCATCGATCACTCTATGTGGTTCCACCGTCCGTTTAATATCAACGAGTGGTTGCTCTACAGCGTGGAGAGTACTTCGGCTTCCAGCGCGCGCGGCTTTGTTCGCGGCGAGTTTTACACTCAGGATGGTGTGCTGGTCGCCTCCACAGTGCAGGAAGGCGTGATGCGTAATCGTGGTTAATCGCCAGAAAGTAAAAGACCACCTTCTTAGAAGGTGGCTTTTGAGAATGCCCCCTGTAAGGGGGGCTATTGTCACTTTCCGCTTACTACTCTAGCAATTCCATTTGCTGTTCATGTATTTGTTCCGTTTTCTCCTGATGCCTCACATATCGTCTGATAATTTCCTCGTTCACACCGACAGTATCTACAAAGTAGCCACGTGACCAAAAGTGGTTGCCCCATAGCTTCTTTCTTATGTGTGGGAAACGATTGTAGAGTCTGATTGCGCTGCGACCTTTCAGATGCCCCATTAGAGTTGATATCGAGATTTTCGGCGGGACTATTACGACCAGATGTACATGATCTGGCTGAACATTTAGCTCCAGAACCTCACAATCCTTTATTCCGCAGAGAATGTAGATTGTCCTGTAAAGTTCCTTGCCCAACTTATCTTTCAGGATTCTGAAACGGTACTTAGGCGTCCAGACTATGTGGTATTTACAACGCCAATATACATGTGATGAACTCCTGTAAAGCCCCATGTCGGTTTGTCTCCTTTTACTTGTGGTGAGTAAGCAGAGATATTCCGGCATGGGCATTCTTCAGGCTATAGCCTTACAGGATCAATCACCACCTCCCCAGGAGGTGGTTTAGGGGTGACAATGAAAAGCCTCCCATCGGGAGGCTTTTTTATGCTCAGGAGATAACGTCACTCAATCAGGCGTTGTAGGCGTTTTCGCCATGGCTGTTCACATCCAGACCTTCACGCTCTTGATCTTCCGGTACACGCAGACCCACTGTCATGTCGGCCAGTTTGTAGCCGATAAAGGCCACCACACCGGACCACACAATAGTGATAGCGATACTTTCTAACTGCACCAGTACCTGGTGGCCCATGGTGACACCCTGGGCATAACCTACGCCGCCCAGAGACGTGGAGGCGAAGATACCGGTCAGGATACAACCGACGATGCCACATACACCGTGCACACCAAATACGTCACATGGATCATCGACACGCAGCATACGTTTCAGTGCGGTAACGCCCCACAGACCTGCCAGACCAGCAATCAGACCGAGGATCAGCGCACCACCCACACCAATGTAACCACAAGCCGGGGTTACGCCAACGAGACCGGCAATAGCACCAGAACAAGCCCCCAGCAGAGACGGTTTACCACGCATTGCCCACTCACCAAATACCCATGAGAGCACAGCCGCAGCCGTTGCCACCACCGTGTTCACAAATGCCAGGCCTGCGATTTCATTCGCCGCAGCGGCAGAACCGGCGTTGAAACCAAACCAGCCGACATACAGGATCGCGGTACCGGTGAAGACCATCGGCAGGTTGTGGGGTTTAAACGCTTCTTTGCCAAAGCCCACACGTTTGCCAATCAGGTAAGCACCGACCAGCCCGGCGATAGCGGCGTTGATATGTACAACGGTACCGCCCGCGAAGTCCAGCGCGCCATCAGTCGCCAGCAAACCGCCACCCCATACCATGTGCGCAATCGGCACATAGGAAAGCGTCAGCCATACCACCACGAAAATCAGCACCGCAGAGAAACGAATACGCTCTGCCAGCGCGCCAACGATCAGACCGACTGTGATGCAGGCGAAAGAGCCCTGGAACGCAACATGAATGTACTGATAAATGGTGCCCATCACAGCGGTCAGCTCAATATTTTTCAGCATCACCCAGTCAAAGTTGCCGAAGAAGCCGTTGCCGGTGCCGAACGCCAGCGAGTAACCGTAAACCACCCACAGAACGCACACCAGTGCGAATGTTACGGTAACCTGCGTCAGCATGGAGAGGACGTTCTTGCCACGGATCAGACCGCCATAAAACAGCGCAATGCCCGGAATCGACATGAACAGCACCAGCGCGGTGCAGATCATCATAAAGCCGTTGTCCGCTTTGTCCGCAACAGCGGGAGCCGCCATTGCCAGACCCGGCAGGAGTGCCAGGGAAGCGAGCGTTGTTTTTAATGTTGTGTTCTTCATTTTTCCATCCCTATCACTGTGTGCCTGGTATTACAGTGCCGCTTCGTCGGCTTCGCCGGTACGAATACGAATGACGCGTTGCAGCTCGGCAACGAAAATTTTGCCGTCGCCAATCTTTCCGGTGTAGGCCGCTTTGCTGATGACATCGATCACTTCATCAAGCTGATCATCAGCAATCGCCACATCAATTTTCACTTTCGGCAGGAAATTGACGCTATATTCCGCACCGCGGTACAACTCGGCATGACCCTTCTGACGTCCGAAACCTTTTACTTCTGTTACGGTCAGCCCTTGAATACCAATAGAAGACAGTGCTTCACGAACGTCTTCGAGTTTGAATGGCTTAATCACCACGGTAACCAGCTTCATAGATCCCCCTCCAGTCGAAATTCGATAATGGCCGCAGCTAATACATAAGAGATATTGCAAGCGGTGTGCCAAAAATGAAAACGGGGAGGATTTCAGTTTGTTAGTGCGTGCGGACGGGGAAAAGGTGAAAAAGGCAAAACGCAGGTAATGGTTCGGAATGTTCCTGGCAAAGAAAAACGCACCACGATAGTGCATGGTGCGTTACTTTTTTGCACCAACAGAGAAGAGTCTCAGTGGCGTGCTTAATTTTGGTGCATTACGCGATAAGCGACTCTTCGCGCGCGCTGGCCGCCAACTCTTCACCCGCCAGTTGCAATTGATACATCTGCCAGTAGCGTCCTTTCGCCGCAAGCAATTGTTGATGCGTACCGCGCTCAACAGCCTGGCCGCGATGGAGCACCAAAATGGTTTCAGCCTCGACAATCGTCGACAATCTGTGGGCAATCACCACTAACGTTGTCTGTTCCCGGACAGCGGCCAGCGCCTGTTGGATCGCCTGTTCAGTCCCGGAGTCGATATTGGCTGTCGCCTCATCCAGGATGAGGATCTGCGGCGTATCCACCAGCACACGCGCCAGCGCCAGCAACTGCTTCTGTCCAACGGACAGATTATTGCCCTGCTCACCCAGCCGCGTATAAATACCCTCGCTCATCCCCCGTGCCAGCTCCGCCAGTTGCACCACTTCCAGCGCATGCCAGACTTGCGCTTCGCTGATATCACGCCCCAGCGTCACGTTAGCGAAAAAGCTGTCAGCCAGCACTACCGGATCCTGCTGCACCATTGCGATACCTTTGCGCAATGCATCATGGCTAAGCGTAGACAGCGGGCGACCGTCGAGACGGATTTCCCCTTGCGTTAACGGGTAGTATCCCATCAGTAAGCTGGCGAGCGTGCTCTTACCGCTACCCGTGTGCCCCACCAGCGCAACAAAGCTGCGTGGTTCAACGTGCAAGGAAATGTCCTGCAACACCTGCTGATCTTCGCGGTAGGCAAAAGAGACATTTTCAATGTCGATGGCGCCGCTGTGCAGTGGCGTATCATCATCACCGTAAGACTGGCGTGGTCGGTCCATCAGCTCAAATACGCGCTCACCCGCGACCACCGCCTGCTGCAACATCGACTGCTGAGTAGTCAGTTCAATCAAGGGTTCATTCAGACGACCAAGGTAGCTGATAAAGGCGTACAACACCCCGACTTCAACCGTACCCGGAGAAGAGAAACCGAACAGCATCAGCAAGCCGCACAGCACCAGCGCAGAGAAAAGGCTCAACAATGGGCGCAGCAAAAAGCCGTCCAGCCGCAGGGTTTGCATACGCGCGAGGTAATGTGAACGGCTGGCGTCGCCCAGTTGCTCGCCAAATCGCGTCTGCTGACGGAACTGCTGGATCACGCTCATACCGTTAATGATTTCATTAAAACCGTCATTAATATCCGCCAGGTACGCGCGCATCCGCCGCACAATCGGCGTGCTGTAACGCTGATAGATCAGCATCACGATCAGTACAGCCGGGAAGATCGCCATCGCCACCAGCGCCATGCGCCAGTCAAGGCTGAACATCGCCACCAGCATCGCACCAATCAGCGCGGCGCTGCGCAACACCGTTGCCACTACTGTGACGTACAGATCGCGGATCACTTCCGTATCGTTGGTCACACGGGAGATAATTTGCCCGACAGGCTGAACATCAAACTCGCTTAACGGCTGACGTAGCGCGGCGTCCATCACGTCGGTGCGCAGTTGTTGCACTACCCCCACCGCCGCCTGGTTGAACAGTAGCGACTGCGAATAATGCAACAACGCCGCCAACAGTTGCAGGCCGACATACACTGCCGCCATCCCCACCACCAGCCCTAACGGCAGATAGCTCTTCGCCACCATATTGTCGATAAAGTAGCTGATCAACGCCGGGCCAGAGACTTCCGCCGCCGCCGCGACCCACAGCATTAATACCGCTTTCAACAAGGATTTTCGCCATGGCGAGCCATATTTCAGCAGCCGTTTCAGTGTTGGCCACTGTTTACCAAAATTACGCATCGATGGCCTCCTCCGGCGCATCCGTCAGCGCAGCTTCCAGTTGTTGATAACGGTACATGTCACGATACCAGCCTGGCTGGCGGGAAAGTTGCTCATGCTGACCACGCTGAGCGATATGCCCATGTTGCATTACTAAAATTTCGCTGGCTTCCGTCAGCGCCGACAGACGATGGGCACTGATGATCACCGTTCGTCCTTCTCCCCACTGGCGCAGATTGTGCAGAATCTGATGCTCGGTGCGCCCGTCCACGGCGGAGAGCGCATCGTCAAGAATTAAGATCTCCGCATTAAGCAGCAACGCGCGGGCAATAGAGATACGCTGTTTCTGACCACCGGAGAGCATTACGCCGCGTTCACCGACTTCGGTGGCGTAGCCCTGCGGCAGACGCAAAATATCCTCATGCACGCTGGCCAGTCGGGCCACATGCTCGATCTCTTCCTGCGTCGCTCCCGGTTTACCCAGTGCAATATTACTGGCGACGGAATCGGAAAAGAGGAACGGCGTCTGATTCACCACTGCCAGACGACTGCGCCAGGCATCCAGTTTAAGCTGCGGCAGCGGCACTTCGTGAAAACGGATGTCCCCGTCAGTCACATCAAAATGGCGCTGAATTAGCGACAGTAACGTACTTTTCCCTGCGCCTGTCGGGCCGCAAATGCCCAGCATCTGCCCTGGGTTCAGCACCGCACTCACATTGTTCAGCGTAGGTTGTTCCGTTTGCGGGTAACGGAATTCGCGAATGGCGATAGTCAGGTTGCCACGGCCTTCCGGCACGGGCTGGCTACCATCTTTCACCACCGGCATCTCTGCCAGCATATCGCGAATACGGCTATAGGCCGCGCTACCACGCTCGACAATATTAAACATCCAGGCCAGCGCCAGCATCGGCCAAATCATCAACCCAAGGTACATGGCAAAACTGGTGAGTTGCCCGAGGGTTAAGCTGCCATTTACTACCATCCAGCTTCCGCCGCCGATGGCCAGCATGTTCGCCATACCAATGGCAATATAAATGGTTGGATCGAAACGGGCGTCAACGCGCGCCACACGCATATTTTTCGCGCCGGTATCCGCCGCTTCACTGGCAAACAGCGCAGACTGGCGATCTTCCAGACCAAACGCCTTGATCATGCGGATGCTGGTCATGCTTTCCTGCGTGCGATCGTTCAGCGCGGAGAACGCCGCCTGCGCCAGTTTAAAGCGCTGATGCAGCTGATCGCCGTAGCGCTTAATCACCAGCGCCATAATTGGCATTGGCAATAACGACAGCAGTGTTAACTGCCAGCTGATTTGCGTTGACATCACTACCAGCACCACGCAGCCCATCACCAGTGAATCTACCAGCGTCAGCACGCCTTCCCCGGCGGCAAACACCACACGATCCACATCGTTCGTCGCGCGAGCCATCAAGTCACCGGTACGATGGCGTAAATAGAATTCCGGATGCTGGCGGCTTAGCTGGCGGTAAAAATCCTCGCGCAATTCAACGGCCAGCTGATAAGACGCACCAAACAGCCAGACGCGCCAGACATAGCGCAGCAGGTAAGTGACCACCGCGACGATGACCAGCAGGCCCACCCACATCCACACCTGTTGCGTGGTGTAATGGTGTTCGGTCACGCCATCCACAATAACGCCCACCACTTTCGGCGGAATAAGCTGAAGGATGGCTATGATAATAAGTAGGGCTACTGCGCCGAGATAGCGTCGCCATTCCCGGCGAAAATACCAGCCTAACTGAGCAAATAATCGCACGCGGTTACATCCTGAACGTGATTTTCCGGCTGTCGGTTAACAACCGGGAGGGTTATTCAATGGGCAAAGCCGTGGTGTATTTTATCTGTTCCATGGCGAAGCTAGAAGTGACATCTGACAGCCCCGGCACGCTGTTGACCAGTTTCTTATAGAAGTCATCATAGCGTTTCATATCCGCGACCTGCACCCGCAGCAGGTAATCATACTCCCCCGCCATACGCCAGAAACCCAACACTTCAGGCATCTGCGTCACTTCGCTGACAAAGCGACAATACCATTCGCTACTGTGATGCTGGGTTTTGATCAGCACAAAAGCGGTCAGGTTTAAGCCCAGCTTTTCGGCATCCAGTACCGCCACACGACCGAGCAATATTCCGTCGTCTTCGAGGCGTTTCAGACGTTTCCAGCAGGGCGTGGTGGTCAGATTAACGGCATCTGCCAGCGCCTGCAAAGAGAGCGAACAATCCTGTTGCAGCAGCGAAAGGAGCTTACGGTCAACTTTATCTAACATATCCCACTCCGGGAGAAAAAATTTCTCCTTAGAGTCTATATCAAAGGCTAAAAGGCAACCTTTTTTTCTTCTGCTTTCGCTAGACTGGGCACAAAATGACAAACGGAAACGCACCATGAATAGCTGGGTTAAATACGCCATTAACGAGATCAACGCCGATGCACAGCGCTCAGCAGATACGCATCTGATTCGGCTGATGCTGCCGGGTTTTCCGGGGATCAATCTCTATCTGAAAGATGAAAGCACCCATCCTACCGGCAGTCTGAAGCATCGTCTGGCACGCTCACTGTTTCTGTACGGTCTGTGTAACGGTTGGATCAAAGAAGGCACGACGATTATAGAAGCCTCTTCCGGTTCCACCGCCGTTTCAGAAGCCTGGTTCGCCCGCCTGCTGGGTTTGCCATTTATCGCAGTCATGCCCTACTGCACGGCGAAACGCAAGGTTGAACAGATTGAGTTTTACGGCGGCCGTTGTCACTTTGTGGATAGCGCCTGTGAGATCTACGCCGAATCTGAACGGCTGGCGAAAACGTTGAATGGTCACTATATGGATCAGTTCACCTATGCTGAACGCGCCACCGATTGGCGAGGCAATAATAACATCGCCGACAGCATATTCCGGCAGATGAAAAACGAACCCTATCCGCAGCCCGATTACATCGTCATGAGCGCGGGAACAGGCGGCACCTCAGCCACCCTTGGCCGCTATATTCGTAGCCAGGGCTATGACACACAGTTGCTGGTGGTGGATCCGGAAAACTCAGTCTTTCTTGATTACTGGCAACAGCGCGACGCCAGTTTGCGCAGCCCGGTGGGCAGTAAAATTGAGGGGATAGGCCGCCCGCGCGTGGAGCCTTCATTTATTGCCGATGTGGTGGATGAAATGTTGCGCGTACCGGATGCCGCCAGCGTCGCCACCGCGCAGTGGCTGGAAACGCAACTGGGCCGTAAAGTTGGCGCGTCTACCGGCACCAATATGTGGGGCGCATTACAACTTGCTGTGAGGATGCGTGCCGAAGGGCGTCGTGGGGCTATCGTGACGCTGCTGTGCGACAGCGGCGACCGCTACCTCGATAGCTATTACAACCCACAGTGGGTGGCGGCCAACATGGGCGATATTACGCCCTGGAGCGCAGAAATTACCCGTCTGGTCCAGGCATAAAAAAAGCCGGGTAACAGTTACCCGGCTTGCTGGAAAAATCGTCGTCATTCGGGGGAATAAGGAAGATGTGGTGTGTCCAGCCAGTGTGTCAAAAAGTGAGACACCGCCTGATCGCGGCAGTGCCCGATAACCGGTAAATGAGGCAATGCCGCCCGCAGTTGCGGCATGGCGTTGCCCATAATCATGCCGTAGCCCACGCTTTCAAGCATTTCCCGGTCATTCATCGCATCGCCAAACGCCATACAATCCTGCAACGTATAACCCAGCGACGCGCTCAGTACCGCCAGCGCGGCACCTTTATTGCAGCCTAACGGCAGTACTTCCAGGCAATATTCTGCGGAGAAGCATAAATGCGCGCGCTCGCCGAGCGCCTCATTAAGCTGAATACGCAGCCGGCAAAGATCATCATGCTCGCCAACAAAACAGATTTTGGTGACATCGTAAGCCGATAACCGCTTGAGATCTGCCAGTTGGTAGGTAAAACCGCTTTGCATATGCGCTTCCAGCATTTCCGGAAAGACGCGATCCGTCAGCCAGCCCGAGTCATTAAAAACATGAACGGTAGCTGAGGTTTCCCATTTGCTGTGCAGCACCCGATCTGCCACTTCCGGATCCAGATCCTGCCGATACAGCACATCACCTTCCCGGGAGTGGATGCGGGTACCATTGCCGGTAATCAGAAATGCATCCAGCGCCAGGCTTCGGGTGATGCGCTGCATCTCAAGAGCATGTCGGCCGGTGGCAAACGCCAGAGTGATTTCGCGATCGTACAGGCGACGGAGCGTAGCCAGTGTTTGTTCGCCAAAACGATGGTCGGGCATTAACAGAGTGCCATCCATGTCAAAAGCGGCCAGACGAGCCATAAATATTTCTCCGAATAGGGTGCCGTTGTGTTGCTATCCAGTATTGCCTGATATATACGGAAGTAATACTGAATAGATAAAAATTATTGTTCCGGGTTTATGCGACAACTCAATCGACTCCATCAGTACCAGCGACTGTGGCACGCCACAGATGGCGAAGCGCAATCCGTGAGCGTCGCCGAGCTGGCAGCGCGCTGCTTTTGCAGTGAGCGTCATATGCGCACGCTACTGCGACAGATGCAGCAGGCAGGATGGTTAAGCTGGCAATCGCAGTCCGGGCGCGGTAAACGGGGTGAGCTGCATTTCCGGGTGACGCCTGAATCGCTGCGAAGCGAAATGCTGGAACAGGCACTGAACACCGGACAGCAGCAAAATGCGCTGGCTCTCGCACAGCTTGATGCCGACGACCTGCGCACTTTGCTCAATCCGTTCCTCGGCGGTTTCTGGCAAAACGAAACACCTACGTTACGTATTCCCTACTATCGACCGTTGGATCCTCTGGTACCTGGTTTTCTTCCGGGCCGCGCGGAACAACATCTTGCCGGGCAAATTTTCAGTGGATTGACCCGCTTTACGCCACGCAGCACGCTGCCGCAGGGCGATCTGGCGCACCACTGGGATATCAGCAATGACGGTCTGTCCTGGCGTTTCCATCTGCACTCAACCCTGCACTGGCACAATGGCGATGCCGTCACCGCCGGGCAATTACAGCAACGATTACTGCTGTTGCTAGAGCTGCCTGCGCTTCGTAAGTTGTTCGCCAGCGTCGACGGCATTGAGATCACACATCCCTGGTGTCTGACCTTTACACTGCACCGACCTGACTACTGGCTGGCACATCGTCTTGCCAGTTATGTCAGTTGCCTTGCGCATCCGCAGCACCCCCTCATCGGCACCGGCCCATTTCGACTGTTGACCTTTAGTCGGGAACTGGTGCGCTTGGAGAGCCACGATCACTATCATTTGGGTCATCCGTTGCTAAAAGCCGTCGAGTGCTGGATCACGCCGCAACTGTTTGATCGGGATCTGGGCACCAGTTGTCGGCACCCGGTGGAAATTGCTATTGGCGAACCGGATGAGCTTCAGCATTTACAACCCGTGAGTAACAGCATCAGCCTGGGATTCTGTTACCTTGCTCAACGACCGGGCGCGCGACTGAGTCAGGCGCAATTACGCCGTCTGGTGCAAATTATTCACGATACGTCGCTGTTACAGACACTGCCGCTGGATGAAAACCTGATCAATCCCACCCGTGAATTATTGCCTGGCTGGAAAATGCCGGACTGGCCGCCACAAAACGCACCTCTGCCCGAAAAACTCACTTTGCTCTACCATTTACCGGTTGAACTCCACACTATGGCAGAACAGTTGAAGCGTTATCTCGCCACGCTCGGCTGCGAACTGACGCTTCTCTTCCATGACGGTAAAAACTGGGATGGGTGTACTCAACTGGCATCTGCCGATCTGATGATGGGAGACCGCTTAATTGGCGAAGCGCCGGAATATGCCCTTGAACAATGGCTGCGCTGCGATCCACTGTGGCCAAACCTGATGAGTGCGCCACACGTTGCTCATCTGCAAACCACCCTGGACGCCGTACAACGTCAAGCCGATGAACGAGAACGTAATCTGGCGCTACAGGATGTGTTCAACACGCTAATGAATGATGCGATCCTGACGCCACTGTTTAATTATCAGTACCGTATCAGTGCGCCGCCCGGTGTTGAGGGGATTCATTTGAATACCCGCGGCTGGTTCGATTTTGCCGAAGCCTGGATACCGGCCCCCGCGCGGTGAAGAAGCTGGTCGCTGTCGGCGGCACGCGCTACCATAGTGTTTTATTTGTGATTGCCAGGAAGAATTATGAAACGTGCCGTTGTTGTGTTTAGTGGCGGACAGGATTCCACAACCTGCCTTGTTCAGGCATTGCAGCAATATGATGAAGTTCACTGTGTCACCTTTGATTATGGCCAGCGTCATCGCGCCGAAATCGACGTGGCGCGGGAACTGGCGCAGGTGCTTGGCGCACGTGCCCACAAAGTGCTGGATGTCACCCTGCTAAATGAACTGGCGGTAAGCAGTCTGACCCGCGACAGCATTCCTGTGCCGGACTATCAACCCGACGCCACCGGCATCCCGAATACCTTTGTGCCAGGGCGCAATATTCTGTTTCTGACGCTGGCGGCGGTGTATGCGTATCAGGTGCAGGCTGAAGCTGTGATCACTGGCGTGTGTGAAACAGACTTTTCAGGTTATCCGGACTGCCGGGATGAATTTGTCAAAGCGCTTAACCATGCCGTAAACCTGGGGCTGGCGAAAGATATCCGCTTCGAAACGCCGCTTATGTGGATCGATAAAGCCGAAACCTGGGCGCTGGCCGATTACTGGGGCAAACTGGATCTGGTGCGTAGCGAAACGTTGACCTGTTATAACGGTATCAAAGGCGATGGCTGCGGCCATTGCGCAGCCTGTAATCTGCGCGCAAACGGCTTGCAACACTACCTGGCGGATAAATCCGGCGTGATGGCGACAATGAAACAAAAAACAGGCCTGAAATAATACGGATATGCAGACCGGGCTCGTGGTGACCGTTCCGGTCTGCAAACTGGCAATACGATTTGTGTATTTACTCAGTCGCCTTCACGGATCATCTTTTCCAATTTTTCCCGTAGCTCTCCTTCCAGCGCCAGCGCTTTTTGGGTTTTCAGATCGATACAGACAAATGTCACCAGCGCATCCGCTACGACCTGCCCTTCCGGATCTAACGTAACGACCTGACTCAACACCCCGCTTTTGCCATTGATCTGCTGAACGTGGCTGGTCACGGTTAACACATCGCCAAGCACCGCCGGACGACGATAGTTAATGTTGATATTGACCACCACAAAAGCGATGTTGTTGGCGGTCATCCACTTAAAACTGTCATTGTTTTCCAGTCCGTCCCAGCGTGCTTCTTCGAGGAATTCAAGATAGCGGGCATTATTGACGTGCTGGTACACATCAAGATGGAAACCACGAACTTTGATTTGAGTCTGCATAGCGCGTTAACCTTTACCGTTTATTGTTATAGAGACAGAGGTCATACTGGTATGACCTCTTTATTCTGGCAAAGATTTTCGACTACGCAAGCACCTTACAGTTTCAGGTGCGCCAGGTTGCGTTCAACCAGCGCGCCCCCCATTCCTGGCACCTGTTTAAGATCCTCCAGCGTCTTGAAGGGACCGTATTCATCCCTGTAGCTGATAATAGCTTGTGCCTTCTTAAGACCGACGCCATTCATCACTCTCGCCAGCTCTTCCGCACTTGCGCTATTAATGCTGATCCGGGCACCACCCTCCTCTTCCGTGGTTTTTGCTGAATCCTGCGCTTTTGCCTGTAGTGAAGAAGAGGCATCGCTTTTGCTCTGTGTAATCGGCGGTTTTGCCCCTGCTGCTGGTGCGGCAAGGGCGCTATAACTCAGAGCCGAGCACGCAACGGTAAGGGTAATTAAAAGTGCTTTGATTCCATGTTTCATCCTGTTTTCTCCTTTGTTTTCAAAAGCAAGGCAACGATACCCAGGAGAGTAAGAACGGACAAACGGCAAAATCATAAAATGGAAAAGGCCGCGAAAGCGGCCTTTGAAGATTGCAAAACGTTGCAAATTTTTGAGAGGTTCTTCGAACCTCTTGCGGCTTACTGCTGCTCAGCCATGCTGCCAAGTTTGATTTTGGCTTCTTTACGCAAATTACTCATCAGTGCTTCAAAAGCGATCTGCGCATTATTCTGCGTGATGCCCTGAACCATCGCTTTCTTCTGCGCATCCGGCATGCTGCCTGCTTTAACTTCATCCAGCGCGATAATCACAACGTTGCCCTGCTGATCGCTGGCAGTGCCGAAGGAGGGTTTATCCTGCGCTGGCAACGGCAGGTTAAAGGCAGCCTGGCTGATCGGATCCTGGCTGACACGGCCCAGCGTTTTTGCCTGACTGAAGCTCAGATTTGCCGCTTTCAGTGCATCATCACCTTTACCCGCTTTCAGGTCGCTAACCAGTTTTTCCGCATCCAGCTTCGCCTGCTGCTCTGCTTTGGTATGCTTCACGATCTCGCTAACCTGCGCTTTTACATCATCCAGCGGTTTGATGGATTCAGCTTTGTGGTCGGTAATACGCAGCACGAATGCGCGGTCACCATCAACAGTAATGATATCGGAGTTACTGCCTGGCGCGCCGTTCTGTCCAACCAGACCACCATTGAAAATAGCGTCGCTCACGGGTTTAAAGTTCAGCTCTTCCGGCAGATTATCGCGACCAAACCACCCGGTCTGCACGGCTTTAGCACCTGCTGCCTGCTCTGCGCCGGCCAGAGATTCATTATCATTGCTCGCGGCTTCGCTCACTTTCTGTTGCAGTGCATACCAGGCATCCAGCGCTTTTTCCTGCTTCACTTTCTCTGCCAGTTCGCTGCGCACATCGTTAAGCGGCTTAATCTGCGCGGGCTGAATGTCATCAAGACGCGCAACAAGGAAACCGACAGAAGATTTGATCACACCAGACAGCTGGCCTTTCTCTTTGAGACCGGCGTTTTTCAGCTCATCCGGGGTTGTACCCTCTTCCAGCCATCCCATATCACCGCCATTACGGGCAGAGATAATGTCAGACGATTTCGCCTTTGCGACGGTTGCGAAATCAGCGCCTTTATTCAGCTCATCCAGTACGGCCCTGGCTTCGTCTTCCGTTTTGGTCTGAATAATGCTGTAACGATTACGCTGTGGCTGAGTGAACTGATCCTGATGCTGATCGTAGTAAGCCTGAATTTCCGCATCACTGGCGTTTTCCTGCATCGCGGCCGCATCCAGCTTGATGTAGCTCACGCGGAACTGCTCTGGCGAAACAAAACGGCTCTTGTTCTGATCGTAATAGCTGGCAATTTCCTGATCGCTGGCAGTCTGTTTGGCCGCCAGTGCATTAACGTCAATCACCGCCTGGCGCACAACGCGCTGCTGAGCGACCAGCGCCGCCAGCTCATCCGTTTCACCTTTCAGCATAAAATCGGTGCCTGCGACCGCATTGATCAACTGCTGGGAGGTTAACTGGTTACGTAATGCTTGCGCGTATTGATCGGCGCTCATGCCCATTTGATTTACCAGAGCGTTGAAACGGGCATTATCAAATTTGCCATTGGACTGGAAAGCCTGGGTCGAGAAAATGGCTTTTTTCACCTGCTCATCGCTGATACCAAGGTGTAATTTTTTGGCGTACTGGTCCAGCAGCGCTTCGTCAATCATGCGATTAAGCACCTGCTGACGTACAGATTTCATGTAGTTTTCGTTAGCAGCCAGTTCGGAAAACCGATCGCCCAACTGCTGTGCCATACGGTTACGTTCACCGGTCACGGCGTTTTCAAACTGTGCGCGGCCAATCTCCTGGCCATTAACTTCTGCGGCATAATTATTGTTACCGCCAATCAGGTAGTTACCCACGCCAGTCAAAATGAATGACACGATAATCAAACCCAGAATGATTTTGAGCACGACGTGATTCGCCGCCGCGCGTAAATTGTCCATCATGGTGTAACAACACTCCGCTGTAGGTGACTTTATATCTCAGGCAGCACAGTTGCCCGCTGCGCGTGAACGCGTATTCTGACAAGAAAACGGGGCAATTGTTAGCCCACAATGCGGATAAACTCGCAGAAAGTACATTCGGACAAAAAAAAAGGCACATCTCGCGATGCGCCCTTGATATTTACCGCTATCCCTCAAGGGATAAACGATCAGTTTACCGCGTCTTTCAGTGCCTTACCTGCGCGGAACCCCGGAACTTTCGCTGCGGCGATGGTAATTTCTTTGCCGGTCTGAGGGTTGCGGCCAGTACGGGCAGCACGCTCTTTAACCGCGAAAGTACCAAAACCTACCAGTGCCACATCGTCCCCGGATTTCAGTGATTCGGTCACGGAAGCAATTAAAGCATCTAACGCACGTCCAGCCGCAGCTTTAGAGATATCAGCACCTGCGGCAATCTTGTCTATCAGTTGAGATTTATTCACTCTTCTCTTCCTCTCTTTATAATTTATATCGCACCTGCATCCTTCACAGCGCGACCGCGCAGCAGTTATATCAGGCCTCTCATGCCCTTACAACACCAGTTGTTGATGACACACCCAACCAGCAATCTAAATTAGCTATACAAAAAAAGGCTGGCAAGTACGAAATCACTCACCAGCCTTGTTTTTATCAACGCACTTTGCGCGAGGTCACTATTTTACCGTCGCAACCTGCATACCAAAGGGTTCATTCTGCAACGCAAGGCTCAAAACTTCCTCAATACGCTTAACCGGATGAATATCCAAATCAGCGACGACATTATCCGGAATCTCTTCCAAGTCACGTTTGTTTTCGTAAGGAATCAGAACAGTCTTAATGCCACCCCGGTGCGCAGCCAGCAGTTTTTCCTTCAAACCGCCGATCGGCAGAACCTGACCACGCAGGGTTATTTCACCCGTCATCGCCACATCCGCACGAACCGGGTTACCGGTCAGGCAGGAAACCAGTGCGGTGCACATCGCAATACCTGCGCTCGGGCCATCTTTCGGCGTCGCCCCTTCCGGAACGTGAACGTGAATATCACGTTTTTCGTAGAAATCACCGTTAATGCCCAGTTTCTCCGCACGCGCGCGCACGACCGTAAGCGCCGCCTGGATAGACTCCTGCATCACTTCGCCCAGTGAGCCGGTATAAGTCAGTTTGCCTTTACCCGGTACACACGCGGTTTCGATGGTCAGCAGGTCGCCGCCAACTTCCGTCCACGCCAGACCGGTGACCTGACCCACGCGGTTTTCGTCATCAGCGCGACCATAGTCGAAGCGCTGAACGCCCAGATAGTCATGCAGGTTGTCACCATTAATCTCGATGTGTTTGAGGGACGGATCCAGCAGCAGCTGTTTAACCGCCTTACGACACAGTTTAGAGATTTCACGCTCCAGACCACGCACACCCGCTTCACGGGTGTAGTAACGGATAATGCCGACGATTGCGCTGTCATCCACCGTTAATTCGTTTTCTTTCAGAGCGTTACGCTCAATCTGTTTTGTCAACAGATGGCGTTTGGCAATGTTCAGTTTTTCGTCTTCGGTGTAACCGGAAAGACGGATCACTTCCATACGATCCAGCAGTGGCGCCGGGATATTCATGGAGTTAGAGGTGGCCACGAACATTACATCGCTGAGGTCGTAATCCACTTCCAGGTAGTGATCGCTGAACGCCACGTTCTGCTCCGGATCCAAGACTTCCAGCAGTGCTGAAGCCGGATCGCCACGCATGTCAGACGACATTTTGTCGATTTCATCGAGCAGGAACAGCGGGTTTTTGACCCCCACTTTCGCCATCTTCTGGATCAGTTTACCCGGCATAGAACCGATGTAGGTACGACGGTGACCGCGTATTTCCGCTTCGTCACGCACGCCGCCCAATGCCATACGGATGTACTTACGCCCTGTTGCTTTCGCAATGGACTGGCCCAGAGAGGTTTTACCTACCCCCGGCGGCCCTACCAGACACAGGATCGGCCCTTTGAGTTTGTTCATACGGCTTTGTACCGCAAGGTACTCAAGAATACGGTCTTTCACGCGTTCAAGGCCGTAATGATCCGTGTCGAGGATCTCCTGCGCCTGACGCAGGTCTTTTTTGACCTTGCTGCGGGCGTTCCAGGGTACCTGCACCATCCATTCGATATAGCCGCGCACGACCGTCGCTTCCGCAGACATCGGCGACATCATTTTCAGCTTCTGCAGCTCGGATTCGGCTTTCTCTTTCGCCTCTTTCGGCATTTTCGCCGCGTCGATTTTACGCTTCAGCGCTTCGTTTTCGTCCGGCGCATCATCCATCTCACCCAGCTCTTTCTGAATGGCTTTCATTTGCTCATTCAGGTAGTACTCACGCTGGGATTTTTCCATCTGCTTTTTGACGCGGTTGCGGATACGTTTCTCAACCTGCAGCAGATCGATTTCAGATTCCATCATTGCCATCAGATATTCCAGACGCTCATTCACGTCGGACATCTCCAGCACGGACTGCTTATCCGCCAGCTTCAGCGGCATATGCGCAGCGATGGTATCCGCCAGGCGAGCCGGATCGTCGATGCTGTTCAACGACGTCAGCACTTCCGGGGGGATCTTTTTGTTCAGCTTGATATAGCCTTCAAACTGACTGATGGCTGTACGAACCAGAACCTCCTGTTCACGCTCGTCAATGGCGGGTGATTCCAGGTATTCTGCCTTCGCAGAGAAGTGTTCGCCGTCATCAGCAAGTGTCGTGATGCGCGCACGCTGCAGCCCTTCGACCAACACTTTTACAGTGCCATCAGGCAGTTTCAACATCTGCAAAATAGACGCCACGGTCCCGACGGTGAAAAGATCGTTTACACCCGGCTCATCCGTTGACGCTTCCTTCTGCGCAACCAGCATGATTTTTTTATCATGGTCCATGGCCGCTTCCAGACAACGGATAGACTTTTCCCGTCCCACAAATAACGGAATGACCATGTGCGGATAAACCACCACATCGCGCAATGGCAATACGGGGATTTCAATGCGTTCAGAACGCTCAGGATTCATAGAGCTCTCTCTTAGTTTAAAGTCCGCCAGGTAATCAGGTGACGTGACTGTGCAACACGCACCATTAACATGTAAAGCAGTATATGGGGATGTTTCCCACACATTCAACGGCGGGAATACGGAAAAATAAAAGGGGGGATAAAATCCCCCCTTTTTAATTAACTGATTGTATGAATTGATGAATTATTCACCAGATGCTTGCTGCGCTTCCGGCTTACCGTAAATCAGCAACGGTTTGGTTTGCCCGCCGATCACCGACTCATCAATCACCACTTTTTCAACATCTTCCATCGACGGCAGATCGTACATGGTGTCAAGCAGCGCGGCTTCAACGATAGAACGCAGACCACGCGCGCCGGTTTTACGCGCCATGGCTTTTTTGGCGATGGCGTCCAGCGCTTCGTCACGGAACTCCAGATCCACGCCTTCCAGGTTGAACAACGCTTGATACTGTTTAGTCAGGGCGTTTTTCGGCTCTTTCAGGATCTGGATCAGCGCTTCTTCGCTCAGTTCATTCAACGTCGCCACTACCGGCAAACGACCAATAAACTCAGGAATCAGACCAAATTTGATCAGATCTTCCGGCTCAACCTGTGCCAGCAGTTCGCCTTCGTTGGCTTTTTCTGATTTGGCCTTCACCGTCGCGCCAAAACCAATGCCGGAGCCGGTTTCAACACGATGAGAAATCACTTTATCGAGACCAGCGAATGCACCACCGCAAATAAACAGGATCTTAGAGGTGTCGACCTGCAAGAACTCCTGCTGCGGGTGTTTGCGTCCCCCTTGCGGCGGAACGGCAGCCACGGTGCCTTCAATCAGTTTCAGCAACGCTTGCTGCACGCCTTCACCGGAAACATCACGGGTAATTGACGGGTTATCAGATTTACGGGAAATTTTGTCGATCTCATCGATGTAGACAATCCCGCGCTGGGCTTTCTGTACGTCGTAGTCGCACTTCTGCAGCAGCTTCTGAATAATGTTTTCGACGTCTTCACCCACATAGCCCGCTTCGGTCAGCGTAGTGGCGTCGGCCATCGTAAACGGAACGTCCAGCAGACGCGCCAGTGTCTCCGCCAGCAACGTTTTACCGGAACCTGTCGGCCCGATCAGCAAGATATTGCTTTTGCCCAGTTCCACACCATTGCTGGTGTCGCCATTGCGCAAGCGTTTGTAGTGGTTATACACCGCAACCGCCAGCACTTTTTTCGCCTGTTCCTGACCAATTACATAATCATCAAGATGATGGCGAATTTCATGCGGGGTCGGCAGCGCGCTGCGCTCCCGGTGCGGCGCAACTTCTTTAATCTCTTCGCGAATAATGTCGTTACACAGATCAACACATTCGTCGCAGATATACACTGACGGCCCGGCAATCAGCTTACGCACTTCATGCTGGCTTTTGCCGCAAAAAGAGCAATACAACAGTTTGCCCGAACCATCTTTGCGTTTATCTGTCATGAGTCAAAACCTCTTATCTGTTCTTTGTGCCGCACATGACGACGCAAATGCCATTCCAGGCGCAAAACGTTACTCAAGCATTATGCCGCTTGTACTGAATAGTATAGCGGCACATGCAGCCAGGGCATTAGTTACGATGGGTTAAAATTGAATCAACCAGACCATATTCCACGGCTTCCTGCGCAGCAAGGAAACGGTCACGCTCAGTATCTCGTTCAATTTGTTCTAATGATTGACCCGTGTGGTGCGCCATAAGTTCATTCATGCGCCCTTTCACTTTCAGGATTTCGCGGGCGTGGATCTCAATATCCGTCGCCTGTCCCTGATAACCGCCCAGCGGTTGGTGAATCATGACGCGTGAATTCGGCAGGCAAAAACGCTTGCCTTTTGCGCCAGCCGTCAGCAGGAATGCGCCCATTGACGCGGCCTGCCCCATACAAATGGTGCTGACGTCCGGCTTGATAAACTGCATGGTGTCGTAAATAGACATCCCGGCGGTGATCACCCCGCCCGGTGAGTTAATGTACAGGTAAATGTCTTTTTCCGGGTTTTCTGCTTCGAGAAACAGCATTTGCGCCACAATCAGGTTCGCCATATGGTCTTCGACCTGGCCGGTCAGAAAAATCACGCGTTCCTTGAGAAGACGGGAGTAGATATCAAAAGAGCGCTCACCACGTGAGGTCTGTTCAATAACCATTGGCACCAGGGCCATATGGGGTGCAAAGTTATCTCGTTCGCCGCTGTATGACATTTCCGTCTCCTGGATATAAAAATAAACAAACCTGCTGTACTGATTGTACTTGAGTGAGTCGGGTCTGACTATGACCGCTCACGGACGGAAATCAGCCAGAGTGATACTGTCACTATTCCCTTAGTGGGGATGACACTGTCTGTTTTCAAGCATAACAATCTTTTGCTGTTACGCTAACACTGAAACGCTCTTTTAGCACAGATCTGATAATGTCGATGCGATAAAAAAAGCCCGTCACCTGCAGGTGACGGGCTTATTGCTTTTAGCTATCGCAGATAGTCGATTAAGCCTGCTGGTTCATCAGTTCATTAAAGGAAGTGGCTTTCTCAGTCACTTTCGCTTTTTCCAGAACCGCTTCAACCGCTTGTTCTTCCAGCGCGACGTTACGCATGTTGTCCATCAGCTCTTTGTTTTTGCTGTAGAACTCGATAACTTCGGTCGGATCTTCGTAGGCAGAAGCCATCTCTTCGATCAGACCTTTCACGCGTGCTTCGTCAGCTTTCAGTTCGTTGGTGCGAATCACTTCGCCCAGCAGCAGACCAACAACAACGCGGCGTTTAGCCTGCTCTTCGAACAGCTCGCGCGGCAGTTCCAGAGCCTGTTTCTCGTTGCCGCCGAAACGCTGTGCAGCCTGACGACGCAGAACGTCGATTTCGCTGTCGATCAGCGCAGCAGGCACGTCGATTTCGTTAGCCTGAACCAGACCTTCGATAGCCTGAGATTTCACGCGGTTACGCACGGCACCTTTCAGCTCGCGCTCCATGTTTTTACGCACTTCAGCGCGCAGACCTGCAACAGAACCATCTTCAACGCCGAAACGTTTGATGAATTCCTCGGTCAGCTCCGGCAGTTCGCGCTCTTCAACTTTCTTCAGGTTGATGACGAACTTCGCTGCTTTACCTTTCAGGTTTTCAGCATGGTATTCTTCCGGGAAGGTCACATCGATAGTGAACTCTTCACCCGCTTTGTGGCCTTTGATACCGTCTTCGAAGCCCGGGATCATACGGCCCTGGCCCATAGCCAGTACGAAATCAGTGGCTTTGCCGCCTTCGAACTCTTCGCCATCTACAGAACCGCTGAAATCAACGGTAACGCGATCTTCCGCATCAACAGCGCCATCTTTATCTTTCCAGGTCGCTTGTTGCTTACGCAGAGTTTCCAGCATGGTGTCGACGTCAGCGTCGGTCACTTCGACAATCGGTTTTTCAACTTCGATGGTGTCCAGCGCTTTCAGCTCAACTTCCGGATACACTTCGAACTCAACGGAGTAAGTGAAATCTTCACCCAGTTTGTATTCGCCCGGAACGTAGTTCGGTGCGCCAGCCGGGTTGATTTTTTCCTGGATGATGGCGTCGATGAAGTTACGGCTCATCAGGTCGCCCAGCACGTCCTGGCGAACGGATGCGCCATAACGCTGAGCAACGACGGTCATCGGTACTTTGCCCTTACGGAAGCCGTCAATGCGAACTTTTTTCGCTACGTTGACCAGCTCGCTCTTCACAGCGGTCTCGATGCTGTCAGCAGCGATTGTAATCGTTACGCGGCGCCCAAGGCCCTGAGTGGTTTCAACTGAAACTTGCATCTTGTTACCTCAAAAAATCACAGTGCTCGGTCAACTCTACTCTGCGAAGCAAACCTTTTCGCTTTGCAGAACCGGAATGTTCTCTCAAATCAGATATACATTCCCTGTCGTCAGAATCATCCCGGAGACATTCCGAAAAATAAGACGCAGCATTATAGCGGCATCACAGATATGAGTCGAGAACGGGAATGCCGCAAAGCTGCGCCATTTTTCACACTTCTGAAGCAATTTCGCTCAAAAAATTGCGTTTCTCGCTCAAAATTCAGACAAAACAAAACGGCCCGTAGGCCGTTTTCACATAATCTGCATGCAACATACTGGAAAAGTTCAGCCTGTTGCAACCTGGTTTTCTAGGCGTGGGTTCCGGCTCCGCGACAGGGCGGTGAGGCGAAGAGGGTATCCTGCAACCCCTCCCATTCTTTATGGGTATAGGTATGCAGCGCAAGTGCATGCACCGTTGAAGACAGTTCTGCTGTCAACGTACCGTAAATCATGCGATGGCGGTTGAGAAAACGTTCGCCGGTAAAACGATCGCTTACCAGCACCACTTTGAAATGACTTTCAGAACCGGCAGGAACATTGTGGCGATAGCTCTCGTCAACAACCTCCAGAAACAGGGGTTCAAATTCAGCTTTTAGTTTTTCTTCAATTTGTTCACGCATCATCATGATATACACCTCCGACAACGCTGAGATGCCAGCCATCTCTTTAAATGTTAGCCGCTTTTACCGTCTCCGTAACAATAAAACAACAAAAAATTAGCGTTCGTCTTATTTTGTCGCTCAAGCGGATGATCTCTACTAAAACCGTCATCACTTTTGCCCGCCAGTGCGGTTAAAGAGGTTATTGGCGTCGAAAAAAAGGACAAGACGATGAATTTACATGCGTTGAGGACTTCCCCTTGACGGCGGCGATGTTATGATGGCGAGAATTTTCTCCATAAAAGCTTACGATCCCTTGAGAGCATGAACATGTTAAAAAAACTTCTCTTCCCGTTGGTCGCATTATTTATGCTGGCTGGTTGCGCTACCCCGCCATCCACTATTGACGTTTCTCCGAAAATCTCCCTGCCGCAGCAGGATCCGAGCCTGATGGGTGTTACCGTTAGCATTAACGGTGCGGATCAACGTCAGGATCAGGCACTGGCCAAAGTGACCCGCGACAACCAACTGGTGACCTTGACGGCGTCTCGCGATCTGCGTTTCCTGTTGCAGGAAGTGCTGGAGAAACAGATGACCGCGCGCGGCTATATGATTGGGCCGAACGGCGCAGTTAACCTGCAAATCATTGTTAACCAACTGTATGCCGACGTTTCCCAGGGCAACGTGCGTTATAGCATCGCCACGAAAGCAGATATCGCCATCATCGCTACCGCAGCAAATGGCAACAAGATGACCAAGAACTATCGCGCTAGCTACAACGTTGAAGGCGCTTTTGACGCCACCAACACCAAAATTGCGAATGCGGTTAACAGCGTGCTGACCGACACCATTGCTGATATGTCTCAGGACACCAGCATTCACGACTTCATCAAGCAAAACGCCCGTTAATCCGTTTCTGGCCCGGTTCTTCCGGGCCAGTTTTTCACTCATGTCCAGTCACTACTTACGCATATTCACCCAACCTAAATCAGCCATCTTGCTGATACTCGGTTTTGCTTCCGGTTTGCCACTCGCGTTAACCAGCGGCACGCTCCAGGCATGGATGACCGTTGAGAACATCGATCTAAAAACCATCGGATTCTTCTCCCTCGTCGGCCAGGCTTACGTGTTTAAATTTCTGTGGTCACCGCTGATGGATCGTTATACCCCGCCTGTATTGGGGCGACGTCGCGGTTGGTTACTGCTGACCCAGCTTCTGTTGCTGGTCGCTATCGCCGGTATGGGCTTTCTCGATCCGACCCATCACTTGCGCTGGATGGCGGCGCTGGCAGTGATTATCGCCTTCTGCTCCGCCTCTCAGGATATCGTGTTCGATGCCTGGAAAACGGATGTCTTGCCCTTTGAAGAGCGCGGGGCTGGCGCAGCAATAAGCGTGCTGGGTTATCGTCTCGGGATGCTGGTTTCTGGCGGTCTGGCGCTGTGGCTGGCGGATCGCTGGCTGGGCTGGCAGGGAATGTACTGGCTCATGGCGGCGCTACTCATCCCTTGCATTATTTCCACGCTGATGGCACCGGAGCCAACAGATGTGATCCCGGTGCCGAAAACGCTGGAGCGCGCGGTAGTCGAACCGCTGCGTGATTTCTTTGGACGTAATAATGCCTGGCTGATCCTGCTGTTGATTGTCCTTTATAAGCTGGGCGATGCCTTTGCCATGAGTCTGACCACCACGTTTTTGATTCGCGGCGTCGGTTTCGATGCGGGCGAAGTTGGCGTGGTTAACAAAACGCTGGGGCTTGCCGCCACCATCGTCGGTGCCCTCTTCGGTGGCGTATTAATGCAGCGACTGTCGCTGTTTCGCGCGCTGCTAATATTTGGCGTACTGCAAGCCATCTCCAATGCCGGTTACTGGCTGCTGTCGGTGACGGTTAAAGACATTATCACCATGGGCGCAGCCGTGTTTTTCGAGAACCTGTGCGGCGGCATGGGAACGGCAGCCTTCGTCGCGTTGCTAATGTCGCTCTGCAATAAGTCCTTCTCCGCGACACAGTTTGCCCTGCTTTCGGCGCTCTCCGCCGTGGGTCGGGTATATGTGGGTCCTCTCGCCGGCTGGTTTGTGGAGACATACAATTGGTCAACGTTCTACCTGTTTTCTATTGTTGCCGCCGTGCCGGGGCTGGTACTGCTGGTGATGTGCAAGAAAACGCTAGAGTTTACACAGCGCACCGAAAGCTTTATGCGACGTACTGAATACGCAGCGGCCTACCAACTGGCATTGCGTATATTGAGTGTGGGTTGCCTGTTGCTGGGAGGCTGGCTGGTGGTGCTGATTGTGAACGCCATCGGCCTTGCGGAGTGGGCGTTTGGCGTGCGTTTACTGGAATGGGGCGCGTCGCTGGCTATTGCAGGCATACTTTTCGGCTGCGTTCTGGATTTGCTGGCGCTACGTAAGACGCATCTCATCTAAGCATCGCGCTTGCCGCACCAATGGCAAGCGCGAGGGCTGATTATCCGAAGAAAAACAACCAACGAATGACATGACTGAAGAATATTGGCAAAAGTAATATCCCAACGGCCGCCATGGTAGGCGAAAAATGCCGGAGAAACAGGATCGGTAGCATGATCATCGTGGAGACGCCTTTCAGGGGCATGGCGTACCAGCGGTAGAGATTACTGCGGATCAGCCACCAGGCGGGGTAGGCCAGGATCAAACCAAACATCACGAGTCGCGCCAGGCCCTTTTCGGTGGGTGGATAGGAAAACAGCAGTTGACCGAGATGAAACAGCGGCACGGCCATGATTACCCATCCCAGCAACCAAAAGAAAGGCAACAGCACACGCGCTAACACTTTCCTTTGTGCGTATCCTTCCAGAAGAAGGGGCACGCCCCACAGATAGATCACAATGATCACCAGCATCGCCGCAGCCTGCCAGATGGCCGACGGTGACCGTGAAACTTCCAGCCAGAGTGAAAATCCCCAGAACCAGAGCACAACAATGCCATCCCAGCTTACCGCAAGCGTCGGTGTGGCGAGTGACTGTTGTAACGCCGGGTTCACTCGAGCGAGTAATTGCGGATGATACTGCTTGATGGTTGAAAGCTGCCCCGTTAACACCTGAATAAAACCGGGGATTAACCTCGTCCACCAGGGTAATGTCCTGATCTCGCCGCTCAGTATCCGCCATGCCAGCTTTGCCTGACGGTCGCCATCCTCATCGCCCTGTCGGGAAAGAAACACCCAATAGTCATTGGCCTCGCTAAGCGCAATCTGCATTTCGAGGGCCTCAATGACCTGACCCGATAACTGGCGGGCACGGTAGTTTTCCAGCCCCCAGCCCATGATTTCGGAAACGGCATTAATCAGTCCGCGTGTTATCCCTTCACGCTGGCTTAATGCCTGTGCAAGCGCCTGGCTGAAAACACTGCGCGCCTCCAGCGCATCAGGCAATTCATATTCCAGATAATGCCTTAACGCATTCAGGGTAGAGTGCTCATCCGACAACAACCTGACGGAAAAACGCTCCGCATCATCTTCCAGCGCATCATGCTGCCAGCCAGGGTGCAAATCGATGTCGTGATGTTTCTCCAGAAGTTGCAGGTAATCTTCTGTAGCAGAGGATGCAGCCACAGGCTGATCGTCCTCTTCTACAGCGTCGGTCTGCCATCGGGCCATACCACTGACATACTGCTTTGCCAGGTCAAAGGCTTCCCGCAATTGCTGATACCCCTGAGGATCTTTGTCAGGACGGTGCAGCTTAAGCTGGCGAGCATATGCGCGGCGGATAGCCGCATCATCCGAGGTGGCATCAATGCCCAACGTTTCCCAAATCGTCATCACATCACATCCCGTCATCAAACTGCGCAAGCACCTGGCGTAACGCTTCGCGTGCGCTGGCGATATGGCGCACATCCTGGCTGTTCAGCGCCATTTCAAACTGACTGGTGTAGTGATCCAGCATCAGTCTGCGCTCCCCCAAAAGCTGCTCATAACGGCGAGAGGCCTCAGCCAGCAACTGACGATTTTCCGGCACATCACGCGGGTGCATTTTCAGGCCATCAAGCTGACGCAGGCGTTCGGCAATCTCTTCTTCATTTAATACACCCGGCGCTTTTTCGATGATCATCGTCGATGTCTGTGTCCCCCCCTCCAGGGTGCACTCCACTTCAAGAATGCCATCCAGCGTGTAGGTAAACCGCACATCAACGCTCACTTCTCCGGCGCGACGTGCGGGAATATCGATTTGCATACGATCAAGCAGTAAATTGTCACTGACCCGCCGGGCTTCGCCCTGATAAACCGCAATCTCAATTACCCGCTGGTTATCCTGTAATGTAGAGAAGCGTTCCACGATGCTGACCGGTACAAAGGCATTACGCTCAATCAGCGGCATAAAATACCCCGCGTCGATGTTGCCGCCTTCCAGCCGCTTACCGACAGCAACGCCCAGCGAATACGGCATGACATCGGTCAGCACGATATCATCCAGCGCACGATCTTCAGCAATAAGCCCGGCCTGTACACCTGCCCCCAACGCTACGACTTCATCCGGGTTCAGTTCATTACGCGGGAAGCGGCCAAACATACGCGTTGCCAACTGGCGCACCAAGGCCATACGTGTTGCGCCGCCCACGAGGATAATATGATCGAGCTCGCGCGCATCAAACTGCGCATCCTGTAGCACCTGCACAACGGTCTTTTTCAGCCGAGCCAGTAAAGGCGCAGCGCACTCCGCAAAAGTTTCCGCCTGCAAGGTCCACTGATGTGTGACGTCGGCATAAGTGAGCTGTGCCGCCGCGCTGTCCTGCATGCTCAGCGTCTGTTTGATCGTTTCGGCCAGGGCAGTCAGTTCAGCCGCACAGGTTAAAGGCACATCGGCAAGCGCAGGCGACTGCGCCAGCATCCATTGACGAATCGCATCGGTGAAGTCATCGCCGCCCAGCCAGGCGTCGCCACTGCTGGCGCGGACTTCAATAACCCCTTCAAACATATCGACAATCGACACATCAAAGGTGCCGCCGCCAAGATCGAAGATCAGAAATTTTTGTTCGCTATTGTCGGCAAGTCCATACGCAAGCGCTGCCGCTGTCGGTTCATTAAGCAGGCGCTCAACATGAAGACCAGCAAGCTTCCCGGCAGCCTTTACCGCTTTACGTTGCGCATCGTTAAAATAGGCAGGAACGGTGATCACCGTACGGTTTACCGGGCAGCCCAGCGCGACTTCCGCGTCCGTTTTGAGTTTGCGCAACACCAGCGCAGACAACTCCTCCGCACGGAACTGGCGTTTACCGAGCGTCCATGTTTTGTCGGTGCCCATATAGCGTTTGAAACTGGCGACGGTCATTTGTGGATGGCTGACAAGCCTGGCTTTGGCCGCCGCGCCGATGATCAGATTCCCTTCATCATCCAGCCCGACAACGGATGGCGTTAAGCGTTCCCCCTGCGAACCCATGATCAGCCGCGGAGAGCCGTTTTCAAACCAGGAGACAGCACTGTTAGAAGTGCCCAAATCGATGCCAATAATGGGAGATATATTTTCTTCTCTCACAACTTCATTCCTTCGCCATGACAGGCCCGCAATATATCGTTTTAAAATCAAACCAGAAGATAAGAACGCCGCAAAACAATTCACCGTCGTTATTATTACGGTCAATAAATAAGCGTTATTTACATTGCGACATAATCGTTATTTATCGTGTGACGGATACTTTTTCTTTAATTATTTTGTGCCCTTTAAATTAAAGTCTATTCTTTAACGATTCAGCACTGTAATTAATTATTGCGTTTCACGTTAGTTCCAATAATGTGCAGTAATTGCTGGATAAATGTTAATTAAATGTTTATTTGATTGATTGGTTATACCAATTTACCCTCAACGCTGATTGTAATGTAATATTTTCGTTATAATCTCAAACTCTGGCTGTGCGAATGCCCGATTTTACAGATTGTTGCATTCCGTGTGACATAAACGGCAGAACCCAGTAACACCTTACTGACACAATGCCAATCATGTTTACAGTAACGTAACCTTTCCGTAAAATGCCCGCACACTTTAAGCGCCACCAGATCCCGTGGAATTGAGGTCGTTAAATGAGACTCAGGAAATACAATAAAAGTTTGGGATGGTTGTCATTAATCGCCGGCACTGTTTTACTCAGTGGTTGCGATTCTGCACTTCTTGACCCCAAAGGACAGATTGGACTGGAGCAACGTTCGCTGATACTGACGGCTTTTGGCCTGATGTTGATTGTCGTTATTCCCGCCATCTTGATGGCCGTTGGTTTCGCCTGGAAGTACCGTGCGAGCAATAAAGATGCGAAGTACAGCCCTAACTGGTCACACTCCAATAAAGTGGAAGCTGTGGTCTGGACGGTGCCGATTCTGATCATCCTGTTCCTCGCAGTATTAACCTGGAAAACCACCCACTCGCTCGAGCCGAGCAAACCACTGGTACATGACGAACACCCAATTACGATTGAAGTGGTCGCGATGGACTGGAAATGGTTCTTCATCTACCCGGAACAGGGCATTGCCACCGTGAACGAGATCGCCTTCCCGGCGAACACGCCAGTGGAATTCAAAGTGACCTCCAACTCCGTGATGAACTCGTTCTTTATCCCACGTCTGGGCAGCCAGATTTACGCGATGGCCGGTATGCAAACCAAATTGCATCTCATCGCCAACGAAGCCGGCACCTATGATGGCATCTCCGCCAGCTATAGCGGCCCAGGCTTCTCCGGTATGAAGTTTAAAGCCATTGCTACGCCGGACCGCGCCGCATTCGACCAGTGGGTCGCCACAGCAAAACAATCTTCAAACGCCATTGCTGATATGGCTGCATACGAGAAGATTGCTGCGCCAAGCGAATACAACAAGGTTGAATACTTCTCCAGCGTGAAACCCGATTTGTTTAAAGACGTTATCAACAAATTTATGGGCCACGGCAAGAGCATGGACATGACCCAACCTGCGGGCGAGCATAGCGAGCACGAAGGGATGGAAGGCATGGACATGAGCCACGCGGAAAGCTCTCACTAAGGGGCCGAGGAAGAAAACGATGTTCGGAAAACTTACACTGGATGCAGTGCCGTACCATGAACCCATTATCATGGTTACGATCGCTGCGATTATCGTCGGTGGTCTGGCGGTAGTCGGCCTGATCTCTTACTTCGGTAAGTGGTCCTGGCTGTGGAAAGAATGGTTGACCTCGGTTGACCATAAACGCCTTGGCATTATGTATGTCCTCGTCGCGGTTGTTATGCTGCTGCGCGGCTTTGCTGATGCTGTGATGATGCGTAGTCAGCAGGCGCTGGCTTCGGCGGGCGAAGCAGGCTTCCTGCCTCCCCATCACTATGATCAGATCTTCACCGCTCACGGCGTGATCATGATCTTCTTCGTGGCAATGCCATTCGTTATCGGTCTGATGAACCTCGTGGTTCCGTTGCAGATCGGTGCGCGCGACGTTGCATTCCCGTTCCTGAACAACCTGAGCTTCTGGTTCACAGTCGTCGGCGTTATCCTGGTTAACATCTCTCTGGGTGTGGGTGAATTCGCGCAGACAGGTTGGCTGGCGTATCCGCCACTGTCGGGAATTGAATACAGTCCTGGCGTCGGGGTTGATTACTGGATCTGGAGCCTCCAGCTTTCCGGTGTCGGTACGACGTTAACCGGTATTAACTTCTTCGTGACCATTCTGAAGATGCGTGCGCCGGGCATGACAATGTTCAAAATGCCGGTCTTCACCTGGGCGTCTCTGTGCGCTAACGTGCTGATCATCGCATCCTTCCCGATTCTGACCGTTACCATTGCGTTGCTGACCCTGGATCGCTATCTGGGCACCCATTTCTTTACCAACGATATGGGCGGCAACATGATGATGTACATCAACCTGATTTGGGCCTGGGGCCATCCGGAAGTGTACATTCTGGTGCTGCCGGTGTTCGGGGTGTTCTCCGAAATTACCGCCACCTTCTCGCGTAAACGCCTGTTTGGCTACACCTCACTGGTGTGGGCAACCGTGTGTATTACCGTGCTGTCGTTTATCGTTTGGCTGCACCACTTCTTCACCATGGGCGCCGGTGCGAACGTTAACGCCTTCTTCGGTATCACCACGATGATTATCGCCATCCCGACCGGGGTGAAGATCTTCAACTGGCTGTTCACCATGTATCAGGGCCGCATTGTGTTCCACTCTGCAATGCTGTGGACCATCGGCTTTATCGTCACCTTCTCCGTTGGTGGGATGACCGGTGTGCTGCTGGCGGTTCCGGGCGCAGACTTCGTACTGCACAACAGCCTGTTCCTGATTGCGCACTTCCATAACGTGATCATCGGCGGCGTGGTGTTCGGTTGCTTCGCAGGTCTGACGTACTGGTGGCCGAAAGCCTTCGGTTACACCCTGAACGAAACCTGGGGTAAACGCGCCTTCTGGTTCTGGATCATCGGCTTCTTCGTGGCCTTTATGCCGCTGTATGTGCTGGGCTTTATGGGCATGACCCGTCGTCTGAGCCAGCAGATCGATCCGCAGTTCCATAGCATGCTGATCGTTGCTGCATGCGGTGCCGCGCTGATTGCCATCGGTATCCTGTGCCTGCTGATTCAGATTGTCGTTTCGATTCGCGACCGCGAGAAAAACCGCGACCTGACGGGCGACCCGTGGGGTGGCCGTACGCTGGAGTGGGCAACCTCCTCTCCGCCGCCGTTCTACAACTTTGCCCATGTTCCGCACATTCACGAGCGTGATGCGTTCTGGGAAATGAAAGAGAAAGGTGAAGCGTACAAACAGCCTGCGCACTATGAAGAAATTCATATGCCGAAAAACAGCGGCGCCGGTATTGTTATCGCGGCCTTTGCCACGGTGTTTGGTTTCGCCATGATCTGGCATATCTGGTGGATGGCGATTGTCGGTTTTGCGGGCATCGTAATTAGCTGGATTGTGAAAAGCTTCGACGAGGACGTGGATTACTACGTACCGGTTGCAGAAATCGAGAAACTGGAAAACCAGCATTTCGATGAGATCACTAAAGCAGGGCTGAAAAATGGCAACTGATACTCTGACCAACGCGCACGCCCACGCGCACGAACATGGGCATCATGATGCAGGACCGAATAAAGTCTTCGGTTTCTGGATCTACCTGATGAGCGACTGCATTCTGTTCTGCTGTCTGTTCGCGACCTATGCCGTTCTGGTGAACGGCACGGCAGGCGGTCCGACCGGCAAGGATATCTTTGAACTGCCGTTCGTTCTGGTCGAAACAGCGCTGCTGTTGTTCAGCTCCATCACCTACGGCATGGCGGCTATCGCCATGTACAAAAACAACAAAAGCCAGGTTGTCTCCTGGCTGGCGTTGACCTGGTTGTTTGGTGCAGGCTTTATCGGGATGGAACTCTACGAGTTCCACCACCTGATCGTCGAAGGCATGGGTCCGGATCGTAGCGGCTTCCTGTCAGCGTTCTTTGCGCTGGTCGGTACCCACGGTCTGCACGTGACGTCTGGCCTGATCTGGATGGCGGTACTGATGTTCCAGGTATCCCGTCGCGGCCTGACCAGCACTAACCGTACCCGTATTATGTGCCTGAGCCTGTTCTGGCACTTCCTGGACGTGGTGTGGATTTGCGTGTTCTCTGTTGTCTATCTGATGGGGGCGATGTAATGAGTCATACTAACGATCATGGCGCTTCCCACGGCAGCGTAAAAACCTACATGACAGGTTTTATCCTGTCGATCATCCTGACGGTGATCCCGTTCTGGATGGTGATGAGCGGGTCTGCATCGAAGCCGGTGATTCTGGGTACCATCCTGATCACCGCCGTCGTACAGATTCTGGTGCATCTGGTTTGCTTCCTGCACATGAACACCAAGTCTGATGAAGGCTGGAACCTTACCGCCTTTATCTTTACCGTGATTATCATCGCTATCCTGGTAGTGGGTTCAATCTGGATTATGTGGAACCTGAACTACAACATGATGGTTCACTAAGAGCGGCGAGTATGTTTAAGCAATACCTGCAAGTAACGAAACCGGGCATTATTTTTGGCAATCTGATCTCCGTGATCGGGGGGTTCCTGTTGGCTTCCAAAGGCCACATTGACTATCCCCTGTTCGTCTACACGCTGATTGGCGTGTCGTTGGTGGTCGCCTCGGGTTGTGTTTTCAACAACTACATCGATCGCGACATCGATAAAAAGATGGAGCGGACGAAAAACCGTGTGCTGGTCAGAGGGTTGATCTCGCCAAACGTGTCGCTGGTGTACGCCACCTTGTTGGGTATTGCTGGCTTTATGCTGCTGTGGTTTGGTGCTAATCCGCTGGCCTGCTGGCTGGGGGTGATGGGGTTCGTGGTGTATGTGGGCGTCTACAGCCTGTATATGAAACGTCACTCCGTTTACGGTACGCTGATTGGCTCTCTCTCCGGCGCTGCGCCGCCGGTGATTGGCTACTGCGCAGTAACCAACGAGTTCGACAGCGGTGCACTTATCCTGCTGGCTATTTTTAGCCTCTGGCAGATGCCGCACTCCTACGCCATTGCGATTTTCCGTTTTAAGGATTATCAGGCGGCGAACATTCCGGTACTGCCAGTAGTCAAGGGCATTTCCGTAGCCAAAAACCATATCACGCTGTATATCCTCGCGTTCGCCATCGCCACGCTGATGCTCTCACTGGGCGGTTACGCCGGTTATAAATACCTGGTGGTTGCCGCGGCAGTAAGCCTCTGGTGGTTAGGGATGGCGCTGCGCGGCTATAAAGTGGCGGATGACAAAGTGTGGGCGCGCAAACTGTTCGTCTTCTCGATTGTCGCTATTACTTCGCTCTCCGTGATGATGTCCGTCGATTTTATGGTGCCCGATTCGCACAGTCTGCTGACCTACGTCTGGTGATCCATACCGCTATATAAAAGGGTGCTTCGGCACCCTTTTTTCATTCTGCCGCCCCGAAACAGAAGGGTAATATTTGTTAATCAAGCTGTTATTTACCCCGCCCTGCCCCCGCACTACACTATGTCCGGTTTTCAATTTGAGGTAGTAATGAACGATTACAAGATGACACCAGGCGAGTTGCGCGCCACCTGGGGTTTAGGGACTGTTTTTTCATTGCGCATGCTTGGCATGTTTATGGTCCTGCCCGTTCTCACCACCTATGGTATGGCGCTGCAGGGCGCCAGCGAAGCCCTGATAGGCCTGGCAATTGGCATTTACGGCCTTGCGCAGGCGGTCTTTCAAATTCCGTTTGGCCTGCTATCGGACCGGATCGGGCGTAAGCCGCTGATTGTCGGTGGGCTGGCAATCTTTGTCGTCGGCAGCGTCATTGCCGCACTCTCCAATTCGATCTGGGGCATTATCCTTGGCCGCGCATTACAGGGCTCCGGTGCCATTGCCGCCGCCGTTATGGCGTTGCTTTCCGATCTCACCCGTGAACAAAACCGCACAAAAGCGATGGCGTTTATCGGCGTCAGCTTTGGCGTGACCTTCGCCATCGCCATGGTGCTGGGTCCAATAATCACCCATCAACTGGGTCTGCATGCCCTGTTCTGGATGATTGCCGGACTGGCGCTGGCCGGTATTGCGCTGACCCTGTGGGTGGTACCGAACAGCCAGTATCACGTGCGTAACCGCGAATCGGGCATGGTGAAAGACTGTTTCCGTATGGTGATGGTCAATCCCAAATTGCTGAAGCTTAATTTTGGCATTATGTGCCTGCATATTTTACTGATGTCGACCTTTGTGGCTCTGCCCGGTCAGCTCGAATCAGCAGGCTTCCCCGCAGCGGAACACTGGAAAATTTACCTGGCCACCATGTTGGTTTCCTTCGTCTCAGTGGTGCCGTTTATTATTTATGCCGAAGTGAAACGCCGCATGAAGCGTGTATTCCTGTTCTGCGTGGCGTTGCTGCTGATTGCTGAAATCGTGCTGTGGGGTGCCGGGCCGCATTTCTGGGAAATCGTTATCGGGGTCCAGCTTTTCTTTCTTGCCTTTAACCTTATGGAAGCTTTGTTACCGTCGTTAATCAGTAAAGAAGCCCCGGCGGGTTACAAAGGGACGGCGATGGGGATTTACTCCACCAGCCAGTTTATTGGCGTGGCTATTGGCGGTTCGCTGGGCGGTTGGGTGGATGGGTTGTTCGACTCGCAAACGGTATTTCTGGCTGGGGCGTTGCTGGCAGCGGTCTGGTTACTGGTTGCCGGCACAATGCAAGAGCCGCCTTATGTCAGCAGCCTGCGTATCGCTATTCCGGATGATGTCGCGATCGATGCGGCGCTAACGCAGCGTCTGCAAGCCAAAGCCGGGGTAAGTGAAGTCATGGTCGTGGCGGAAGAGCGTAGTGCTTATGTCAAAATCGACAGCAAAGTGACCAACCGTTTTGAGGTCGAACAGGCTCTCGCCGGTTAACTCTGCCCGTTACCCTCTCCCCTGCCGGGAGAGGGTAATTGTGCGATTAATCGCGGAAGTTTTTGAACTGGAACGGCTGCCCCAGATTGCCGCCGCGCACCAGTGCCATGACGGATTGGAGATCATCACGGGATTTTCCGGTAACACGGATCTCTTCACCCTGGATCTGCGCCTGCACTTTCAGTTTGCTGTCTTTAATCAGCTTGATGATTTTCTTCGCTGTCGGCGCATCAATGCCCTGCTTCAGTTTCGCTTCCACAAACCAGGTCTTGCCGCTGTGAACAAACTCTTCTGGCACCTCCAGCGACGCGCCTTCAATGCCGCGTTTGAGCAGTTTACCGCGCAGGATATCCAGCAACTGGTTAACCTGAAAATCTGATTCGCTCAGTACCTTAATCGTCTGTTTTTCTTCGTTCAGTTCGAAAGTGGCTTCAATGTTGCGAAAATCAAAGCGTGTTGCCAGTTCACGGGTCGCATTCTCTACGCCGTTTTGCACTTCACGCATTTCAACTTCGGAAACAATATCGAAAGATGGCATCTTTTCTTCTCCCTCTGTATTTGTTGCGATGCATAATACCCGCAACGATGCATAACTCAACTTGTAATACTGGAAGCTTAGCTGACAGCGCTATAATGGTTGAAGCAACACCTGGCGCAGTTGCAGGTGAGGAGGATAAATGAGAATTACCGTACTCGGATGCGGTGCTTTAGGGCAATTGTGGTTAACAGCCTTGTGTAAGCACGGACATGAAGTACAAGGATGGTTACGTGTTCCACAACCGTTTTGCAGTGTGAATGTCGTGGATGACGACGGCTCCATTTTTAACGAATCCCTGACGGCCAACGATCCTGAATTTCTGGCCCGCAGTGACTTACTGCTGGTCACACTAAAAGCGTGGCAGGTGTCCGATGCGGTGAAGGGCCTTGCCTCCATGCTCGCCCCAACAACGCCCGTTTTACTGATCCATAACGGCATGGGCACCGTAGAAGAACTCAAAGCGTTGCCCAATCCTCTGCTGATCGGCACTACGACCCATGCCGCCCGTCGTGACGGTAATGTGATTGTTCATGTCGCCAGTGGAACAACCCACATTGGGCCAGCGCGGCAGCAGGACGGTGACTTCAGTTACCTGGCAGATATTCTGCAGGACGTGCTGCCAGACGTCGCCTGGCATAACACCATTCGCCCGGCGCTGTGGCGCAAGCTGGCGGTGAACTGCGTGATCAACCCGTTGACCGCGCTACGTGACTGTAAAAATGGCGACCTGCGGAATTTTCCGGATGAGATCCAGAAAGTCACCCGCGAAGTGGCCGCAGTGATTGAGCGCGAAGGGCACCATATCTCGCCGGACGATTTGCTGTCTTATGTTCATCAGATCATTGAAAATACGGCGGAAAATATCTCGTCAATGTTGCAGGATGTGCGCGCGATGCGCCACACAGAGTGTGATTATATCACCGGCTATTTACTCAAACGGGCGCGTGCGCATGGCATCACGGTGCCGGAAAATGCCCGTTTGTATGAAATGATTAAACGTAAGGAGAGTGAGTATGAGCGCATCGGCTCTGATATGTCTCGCCCCTGGTAGTGAAGAGACCGAAGCGGTTACCACTATCGATCTGCTGGTACGTGGCGGTATTGACGTCACCACCGCCAGCGTCGCCAGCGATGGCAACCTGACCATTACCTGTTCCCGCGGCGTTAAACTGCTGGCAGATGCGCCGCTGGTTGCCGTGGCGGATGGCGATTACGACATTATCGTGCTGCCTGGCGGGCTGAAAGGCGCGGAGTGTTTCCGTGACAGTCCGTTACTGGTAGAAACGGTGCGCCAGTTTCATCTTTCCGGGCGTATTGTCGCGGCGATTTGCGCGGCGGCAGGCACCGTACTGGTGCCGCACGAAATTTTCCCGCTCGGCAATATGACCGGTTTTCCGGGCCTTAAAGAAACCATTCCGGCCGATCAGTGGCAGGATAAACGTGTGGTGTGGGATCCGCGGGTCAATTTACTCACCAGCCAGGGGCCAGGTACTGCCATTGATTTTGGGTTGAAGATTATCGATCTGCTGGTTGGACGCGAGAAAGCCCATGAAGTGGCCTCACAATTGGTGATGGCAGCCGGGATTTATAATTACTACGAATAAGTTTTATGCCGGATGGCGGTGTTTGCCCCCCATCCGGCGTCTTCACTTACGGGCGATAAACCTTCACGTTCTGGAAGCCCTGCTCGCGCAGATAGAGCGCCTGAAGACGGCTCATCACACCACGTTCACACCATAGCAGCCAGGTTTTGCTCTGATCGAGATCGCCAAATTTGGTGCTCAGCTTGTAGAACGGCAGCGAAACCACGTCGACCCCCTCCAGCTGTAATGGCTTATCGTCCTGCTCATCAATAGAACGGATATCCAGCACGACATCGTTCGGGCTAAAACCGCTAACCGTTTCAACCTCAACCACCTCTTCCTGGGTCTGCTGGGCGATTTCACGGATATCGATGTTGCTGGCATCCGCGACTACCTGATCGAGAATCGCGAAATCGAAATGCGCTTCTTCCGCTTCGATCTTCGCTTTTACCGCTTTTACCGTCGGGCTTTTGGAGATCACGCCGCAATATTCCGGCATGGTACGGGCGAAATCTTCGGTACCAATCTCACGTGCCAGGTCGATGATGTGCTCTTTGTCGTAAGAGATCAGCGGACGCAGCACCAACGTATCAGACACGTTATCAATCAGGCGCAGGTTGGTCAGCGTCTGGCTGGAGACCTGGCCCAGCGCTTCACCGGTAACCAGCGCCTGCACGCCGTAGCGCTCGGCCACTTTTGACGCCGCGCGCACCATCATACGTTTCAGCACCACGCCCATCTGGCCGTCATCCACTTTTTCGAGGATTTCGCCGACCACAGGTTCAAAGTTAATCGCCACAAAACGCACGCGGTGCGAGCTACCAAAACGGTTCCACAGATAATGCGCCACCTGGCGAACGCCGATTTCATGAGCCGCGCCGCCAAGGTTAAAGAAGCAATAGTGCACACGGCAGCCACGGCGCATCAGCATATAACTGGAAACGCCGGAATCGAACCCGCCGGAAATCAGCGACAGCACATCTTCCTGGGTGCCAATCGGGAAACCTCCGATACCTTCGTAACGACCTTTAACCAGCAGCAGACGATCGTCTTCAATTTCGAGGTTAACCGTCACATCCGGGTGAGTCAGTTTGACACGCGCCGACTCAACATGCTGATTCAGACCGCCGCCGACATACCGTTCCACTTCAATGGAGCTGAATTCGTGCTTACCGCGGCGTTTTACGCGTACGCAGAAGGTTTTACCTTCAATCTGTTCACGGTACTGCACCAGCGCTTTTTCAAAGATATCGTGCAGAGAAGTGAAAGGGACGTCTTCCACTTCCAGAATATGGTGAATACCCGGGATGCGGGTCAGTGCATCGCGGATAACCAGACGCTGGTTTTCATCTTTGGCGCGGACTTCAATGTTGTCCCAGTGGCGGACAACAGCAAGCGTCTCGTCATACTGTTTCAGAACGTTACGAATGTTCCCGGTAAGAATTTTAATAAAGCGCAAACGCACAGATTGGCTTTTGATGGTGATTTCCGGGAACAATTTAATGATAAACTTCATGGCGGCAATGGTTCGTTGGCAAGCCCGTAGGGCCTGTGAAGGGAAAAATACAGCAGCCCATACCCACGGCTGCATCCAGGCGCGCAAGTATACCACCATCGCGAAGATCTTGTGCAACGCATTACCATTGCGCGTTATTTGCTTAGTTCCGCGACTTCGCTACCATAACGTCATTGGATTGAGTCGGAAAACAGAAGAGTCAGACATTCACTATGCCAAAGAAAAATGACGCACCGGCCAGTTTTGAAACTGCGCTGAGCGAACTGGAACAGATTGTCACTCGTCTTGAAAGCGGCGATCTCCCGCTGGAAGAGGCGCTCAATGAATTTGAACGTGGCGTGCAACTGGCGCGCCAGGGACAGGTAAAACTGCAACAAGCGGAACAACGCGTGCAGATCCTGTTGTCCGACAACGAAGAAGCACCGCTTACGCCTTTCGCACCGGATACCGAGTAAATGGATTTTAACCAACAGCTGCAAACCTGTGTAGATCAGGCCAACGACGCGCTGCGCCGTTTTATCGATCCGTTGCCCTTTCAGAACACTCCTCTGGTTGAGGCCATGCAATATGGCGCACTATTAGGTGGTAAACGGCTGCGTCCATTTCTGGTTTATGCCACCGGCGGCATGTTCGGCGTGAGCCGACAAACGTTGGACGCCCCCGCCGCTGCGGTGGAGTGCATCCATGCTTATTCACTGATCCATGACGATCTGCCCGCCATGGATGACGACGATTTACGCCGTGGTTTGCCAACGTGCCATATCAAGTTTGGCGAAGCCAATGCCATCCTCGCGGGAGATGCATTGCAAACGCTGGCGTTCTCGATCCTTGCCGATGCGCCCATGCCGGAAGTCGCCCCCCGCGATCGACTGAGTCTGGTTTCAGAGCTGGCTACCGCCAGCGGTGTGGCCGGGATGTGCGGCGGTCAGGCTCTGGATCTAGCCGCAGAAGGCGAGCAGGTTTCGCTGGAAGCACTGGAACAGATCCATCGCCATAAGACCGGCGCACTGATCCGCGCAGCGGTAAGAATGGGAGCGTTAAGCGCTGGCGACAAAGGCCGGGAAGCATTGCCGTTGCTCGATCGCTATGCGGAAAACATCGGTCTGGCTTTCCAGGTTCAGGATGACATTCTGGATGTTGTCGGCGATACTGCGACGCTTGGTAAGCGCCAGGGCGCCGATCAGCAACTTGGTAAAAGCACCTATCCCGCACTGCTGGGCCTTGAGCAAGCCCGGACAAAAGCCCGCGACCTGATTGACGATGCCCGCCAGGCGCTAAGCCAGCTGTCGGCGCAATCACTGGATACAACGGCACTGGAAGCACTGGCGAATTACATAATCCAGCGTGATAAATAAACCAACATGCTATAACGAGTTGCTGATGAGTTTTGATATAGCCAAATACCCGACGCTGGCGCTGGTTGATACCACACAAGAGTTGCGTCTGCTGCCGAAAGAGAGCCTGCCGAAGCTGTGCGACGAGCTGCGTCGCTACCTGCTGGATAGCGTGAGCCGTTCCAGCGGGCACTTCGCTTCCGGGCTTGGCACGGTTGAGCTGACCGTTGCGCTGCACTACGTCTACAACACCCCCTTTGATCAGTTGATCTGGGACGTTGGCCATCAGGCCTATCCGCACAAGATCCTGACCGGACGCCGGGATAAAATCGGCACTATCCGGCAGAAAAATGGCCTGCACCCCTTCCCGTGGCGTGGCGAAAGTGAATATGACGTACTGAGCGTGGGCCACTCATCCACCTCCATCAGCGCCGGGATAGGTGTTGCCGTCGCGGCCGCGAAAGAGGGCAAGCAGCGGCGCACCGTCTGTGTGATTGGCGACGGCGCTATCACCGCCGGAATGGCGTTCGAAGCCATGAACCACGCCGGGGATATTCGCCCCGATATGCTGGTGGTGCTCAACGACAACGAAATGTCGATTTCCGAAAACGTTGGTGCCCTGAATAACCATCTGGCGCAACTGCTTTCCGGCAAACTTTACTCCACGCTGCGCGAGGGGGGTAAAAAAGTGCTCTCCGGCGTACCGCCGATCAAAGAGCTGATCAAGCGGACCGAGGAACATATCAAAGGTATGGTCGTACCGGGTACGCTATTTGAAGAACTGGGCTTTAACTATATCGGCCCGGTTGATGGGCACGACGTGCTGGGGCTGGTGCAAACGTTGCGCAATATGCGCGACCTGAAAGGCCCACAATTCCTGCATATCATGACCAAGAAAGGCCGCGGGTATGAGCCGGCTGAAAAAGATCCCATCACCTTCCACGCGGTGCCAAAATTCGATCCCACCAGCGGAACATTACCAAAAAGCAGCGGCGGAATGCCCTCCTATTCGAAGATCTTTGGCGACTGGTTATGTGAGACCGCCGCCAAAGATAACAAGCTGATGGCGATCACCCCGGCCATGCGTGAAGGCTCCGGTATGGTGGAATTTTCACGCAAATACCCGGATCAATACTTCGATGTCGCCATCGCCGAGCAACATGCAGTGACGTTTGCTGCGGGCCTGGCCATTGGCGGTTATAAACCCGTCGTGGCGATCTATTCGACGTTCCTGCAACGCGCCTATGACCAGGTGATCCACGATGTGGCGATCCAGAAACTGCCGGTGCTGTTCGCTATCGATCGCGCTGGGATTGTCGGCGCTGACGGCCAAACGCACCAGGGTGCCTTTGATATCTCCTATCTGCGTTGCATTCCCGATATGGTGATCATGACGCCGAGCGACGAAAACGAGTGTCGCCAGATGCTGTTCACCGGTTATCACTATGCAGAGGGGCCAAGCGCGGTGCGCTACCCGCGGGGCAACGCTGTTGGCGTGCCGCTGCAACCACTGGAAAAACTCCCTCTCGGTAAAGGGCTGGTGAAACGTCGTGGTGAGAAACTGGCGATCCTCAACTTCGGTACCCTGCTGCCGGAAGCAGAAAAAGCAGCAGACGCGCTTAACGCGACGCTTATCGATATGCGCTTTGTTAAGCCGCTGGATGAAGCGCTGATTCTGCAAACCGCCGCCACCCATGACGCTCTGGTCACGCTGGAAGAGAATGCCATTATTGGCGGCGCGGGCAGCGGTGTGAATGACGTACTGATGGCTCACCGCAAACCGGTGCCGGTACTGAATCTTGGTCTGCCGGACTTCTTTATCCCTCAGGGCACTCAGGATGAAGCGCGTGCAGATCTGGGATTGAATGCCGCAGGCATTGAAGCCCGCATCCGTAACTGGCTGGCCTGACCCTCCCCCTTTCCACTCCTGCTATGCTTAAACGTAAGTTTTGACGAGCAGGAGTGGAACCATGCAATACAACACATTAGGAAAAACAGATCTTCGGGTTTCCCGCCTTTGCCTTGGCTGCATGACATTTGGCGAACCTGACCGGGGGAAACACGCCTGGACACTGCCGGAAGAGAGCAGCCGCCCAATTATCCGGCGCGCGCTGGAAGGCGGCATCAACTTTTTCGACACCGCGAACAGCTACTCTGACGGCAGCAGTGAAGAGATCGTTGGTCGTGCACTGCGCGATTTTGCCCGCCGCGATGAGGTGATTGTTGCCACCAAAGTCTATCACCAGGTGGGGGATCTGGCGGAAGGCCTCTCCCGGGCGCAGATCCTGCGATCCATTGATGACAGCCTTAAACGTCTGGGCATGGAGTATGTTGATCTCCTGCAGATCCATCGCTGGGATTACACCACACCGATTGAAGAAACCCTCGAAGCGCTTAACGATGTGGTGAAAGCCGGTAAAGCACGCTATATCGGGGCCTCTTCCATGCATGCCCGGCAATTTGCCCAGGCGTTGTCGCTCCAGGCAGAACATGGCTGGGCGCGTTTTGTCACCATGCAGGATCACTACAATCTGATCTACCGTGAAGAAGAGCGCGACATGCTGCCGCTGTGCTACAAAGAAGGGATTGCCGTGATCCCCTGGAGTCCGCTGGCGCGTGGTCGTTTAACCCGTCCGTGGGGAGAAACCACTGCCCGTCTGGTCTCCGATGAATTTGGTAAAACGCTGTACAGCGAAACCGATGAAAACGATGCGCAGATTGCAGAACGCCTGGCGGGTGTGGCTGAAGAGACAGGGGCCTCACGCGCGCAAGTCGCGCTGGCATGGTTGTTAAGCAAACCGGGTATTGCCGCACCGATTATTGGCGCATCCCGGGAAGAGCAACTCGACGAACTGCTGGGTGCGGTGGATTTAACGCTGAAGCCGGAACACATCGCCGAACTCGAAACGCCGTATCAGCCACATCCGGTGGTGGGGTTTAAATAATAAACGGCCCGGCTGCGTTTCGCTTACCGGGCCGGTATATTTCGCTGCCAGAAAAGGCGTTAGCCCTCCGGCACAATCCAATTAAATCAGTCCGATCGGCCAGTGGTGGCCAATCAGGTACAGCAGCCCGGCGGCGATGATCCCGGCAACAATATCGTCCACCATGATCCCCATCCCGCCGTGAACGTTGCGATCAAACCAGCGGATCGGCCACGGCTTCCACATATCCAGAATACGGAACAGCACAAACCCCACAGCCACCCACTGCCAGTCATTGGTGGGTAATGCCATCAGCGTTATCCACATCCCAATGAATTCATCCCAGACAATGCTGCCGTGATCGTGTACGCCCATATCTTTTGCCGTCTGGTGACAAAGATAAACGCCAATGGAAATGCCCAGCATCACCAGCAGTGAATAGATCTGCCAGGGTAAAAACGTCATCCCCCACCAGAAAGGAATCGATGCCAGCGAGCCCATTGTTCCTGGTACTATCGGGCTCAAACCGCTGCCAAAGCCGGTAGCCAGCAAATGCCAGGGATTGCGTAAATTGAGGCGGCTTTTGGCGACGTCTTTAGTGCGCGGCAAAGTGGTCATATCCTTTCATGTCGAGCGTAACGGGCTTGCCATCACGCGTAAAATGCAGCCCGTCCACATCGGCGCTCATCTGCCCTATGCACGTCACGGGCACACCCAGGTGACCGATAGCCACATCCAGCGCGCCGCGGTTCAGCTCCGGCACGGTAAAGCACAGTTCATAATCTTCACCACCGGAAAGCGCCCAACGCACCCCCTGCTCTTTCTCTACATGGCGGCGGAAAGCGTCTGAATATGGCAGCAGATCCAGGTCGACACGCGCCCCGCAACCGCTGGCGTGCAGAATATGGCCCAGATCGGAAATCAGACCATCAGAAATGTCGATTGCCGAGCTGGCAAGATTGCGTAGCGCCTGGCCATGCAGAAGGCGCGGTGTCGGTCTCAGGTGGCGCTGGCGCAGATAAGCTGCGTCTTCGCGGTCTTTCACCGCTAAACGCTGCTGCAAAATCGCCAGCCCGGCGGCGCTGTCACCCGGCGTACCGGTAACATAAATCCAGTCGCCAGGTTTTGCGCCGTCGCGTTTCATGGCGCGCCCAACCGGCACATAACCATGAATACCAATCGTCATCGACAACGGTCCGCGGGTGGTATCACCCCCAATGAGTTGCATATCGTAGTAGCTGAGTTGTTCAAACAGGCTATCACTGAAGGCCTGTAGCCAGCCCTCATCCGCGTCCGGTAAGGTCAACGCCAGCGTCATCCACGCCGGATCGGCACCGACCGCAGCCAGATCGCTAAGATTAACCGCCAGCGCTTTATACGCCAGATCGGCCGGATCGATATCCGGCAGAAAGTGGTTGCCCGCCACCAGCGTATCCACGCTTATTGCCAGTGTCTGTTTTTCGGGAACATTGAGCAGAGCACAGTCATCGCCGATGCCGGTTTCTACATCGCGACGGGAATGACGTACACGGTCAAAATAACGGGCAATCAGGGAAAATTCGCCGCATGCCATACGTTATGCCTCGGTAGAAAAAAGAAAAAGCCGGGACAAGCGAGCAAAGTGCAACGCTTATCACCGGCTTACGGATCACTTTTTGTGGGGACGGATCGCAGGAGCGGCTTTATCCAGCACGCCGTTAACAAACTTGTGGCTGTCTTCAGCGCCAAAGGTTTTTGCCAGTTCGATAGCTTCGTTGATGGCCACTTTATACGGCACATCATCACGTTTAGACAGTTCGAACAGTGCGATACGCAATACCGCTTTCTCGACCTGGCCCAGCTCTTCCAGCATGCGGGACAGGTACGGCTTCATTAAGCCATCGAGATATGCGCTATTGGTCGCCACCCCGCTCAGCAGTTCACGGAAGTACAGGACGTCAACATCTTTAACGTCTTGCTCCGCCAGGAACTGGTATTCAACATCAGCGATGTCGTTCTGGGACAACTGCCAGGAGTAAAGCGCCTGGACGGCACACTCACGGGCGCGGCGACGAGCAGCAGGTTTCACGGAATTCCCCTTACAAAAAATCAGGCCTTAATGGCTTTCAATACATTAATCATTTCAAGCGCGGTCAGCGCAGCTTCTGCGCCTTTATTACCGGCTTTAGTGCCAGCGCGTTCGATGGCTTGTTCAATACTTTCAGTGGTCAGCACGCCAAACGCGACAGGAATTTCGCTATCCTGTGCAACATGCGCCAGGCCACTGCTTGCGCCACCAGCAACATATTCGAAGTGCGCAGTGCCGCCGCGGATCACTGTGCCAAGCGCGATCACCGCATCGTATTTGCCGGTTTTCGCCAGCGCACCTGCCGCCAGCGGCAGTTCGTAGGCGCCTGGCACCCACACGACGGTGATATTGGCGTCTTTCACCTGACCGATGCGTTTCAGCGCATCAACCGCGCCTTCCAGCAGGCTGTCGTTGATGAAGTTGTTGAAACGCGCGATGGTGATAGCGACGTGAGCGTCAGGAGCAGCGACGTTGGCTTCAATAATGTTCATACATATCCTTCACAGGTTCAGTTCGGACCCCGCAGGGGGGCGGATTTTATCATAATATTTTACGCGCTGCTTCCCTTTTACAGCAGGCATCACGCGTGGGTAAGATGCAGGCAGACATCCGGGCCAACCTGACGTATCTCATTGAATTTAAAGTGTGGCGCATCGACCAGCGCCGACAGTCCCGGCAATACGCATAACCCGCGCGCGTCGCTGCCAAGTAGTGTAGGCGCGAGGTAAATAATCAGTTCATCCACCAGCCCGGCCTGCAACAACGCGCCAGCAAGATTCGCACCGGCTTCCACCCACACGCTGTTAATTTGCTGTTTTCCCAGCAACATCATCAGCATAACCAGATCCACGTGGCCGTTATGCTCCGGTACGATGATCTCCCGCACACTTTGCGGCCAGGTGCGATCATCTGCTTTCGTCCGGGCAAACCAGGTTTCTCCTGCCTGCTGGCTAATGCGGTGCTGCGGTGTGACCCTGTTCTGGCTGTCGACAACAATACGCACTGGCTGACGCAGATTTTCCTGTGCATACAACGCTTGCGTGTCGGCGTTTAACTCCGCCCAGCGTACGGTCAGCGCGGGATCGTCTGCCAGCACGGTTGCACTGCTGGTCAGAATGGCATGGCTTTGCGCACGCAATAACTGTACATCGCGACGTGCCTGCGCCGAGGTGATCCACTGACTTTCGCCATTCGCCATCGCGGTGCGGCCGTCCAGCGACGCCCCCAGCTTGAGCTGCACATAAGGGAACCCGGTACGCATGCGTTTGAGGAAGCCCTTATTCAGCGCTTCTGCTTCGCTCATCATCAGCCCGTGGCTGACCTCGATGCCTTCCTGTTGCAGGCGGTACAAGCCGCGACCGGCAACCTGCGGGTTGGGATCCTGCATCGCCGCGACAACGCGAGCAACGCCTGCGGCAATCAGCGCTTCGCAGCACGGCGGCGTACGGCCATGGTGACTGCACGGCTCCAGCGTGACATACGCCGTTGCGCCGCGGGCGCGATCGCCTGCCATACGCAGTGCATGCACTTCGGCATGGGGTTCACCTGCGCGATAGTGAAAACCTTCACCAACGATCTCGCCATCGTTCACAATCACGCAGCCGACGCGCGGATTCGGATGGGTGGTAAAACGACCGCGCTGCGCCAGTTTCAGCGCGCGGGCCATATACATTTCGTCCTGCATGCTTAGTCCTGTAGACGAGCGATCTCTTCGCCAAACTCGCGAATATCTTCAAAGCTGCGGTAGACGGAAGCAAAGCGAACATAAGCCACTTTATCGAGCTTTTTAAGCTGCTCCATCACCAGATTACCGATCATTTTACTCGGCACTTCGCGTTCGCCTGTTGCGCGAAGTTGCGATTTAATGTGGTTCAGCGCCATTTCCACGTCATCCGCGCTTACCGGACGTTTTTCCAGCGCTTTTAACATACCGCTGCGCAGTTTGTCTTCATTGAACGGCTCACGCACATCATTGCTCTTTACCACCCGCGGCATCACGAGTTCCGCCACTTCGAAGGTGGTGAAACGCTCGTTGCAGACCAGACACTGCCGGCGGCGGCGAACAGAAGAACCTTCACCCACCAGACGAGAATCAATTACTTTGGTATCCACGGCGAAACAGAATGGGCAATGCATACAGTGTCCTGACGTTAGAGTTAACTGAAATCTATTTTACCCCGAACTGGCATGACTACAAAGGCAGACCGTTTTTGAGACAATGGATCGATGGCAACCACAGCGTTGCTGTCTACCATTACAGCGATCCTCATTTTCAAGGAAACAGACACAATGACAAGACGTTACCTAAGAACACTCTTACTGGGAAGCCTTTTTGCCCTCAGTGCCTGCGCCCAGCAAAGCGAAGTCCGACAGTTGCATCAGAGCGTCAGCACACTGAACAACGAAATGAGCAAACTGAATAAAGAAACGGTCAAAATCACCCAGCAAAATACCCTGAATGCCAAATCCGGCAGCGGCGTGTATTTGTTACCGGGTGCGAACACCCCGGCTCGCCTGAACAGCCAGATTGGTATGTTGCGCATGTCATTGCAAAACATTGCGCCAAACGCTGGCGGCACCCGCATCGTGCTGCGTATTCAGGGCGAGTCCAACGATCCACTTCCCGCCTTCAGTGGTACCGTTGAGTGGGGACAGATTCAGGGGACAACCGAAAACTATCAGGAAGTGAATGTGCAGAATCAGCTGATTAATGCGCCTGCCAGCACGCTTGCGCCAAGCGATGTGGACATTCCGCTGCAACTCAACGGCATTACGCCGGATCAGTTAGGCTTTGTGCGCATTCACGACATTCAGCCCGCCAATTTGCAGTAAGTCGTCAGGGGTGACGTTGTCGCCCCTACTTGCTTTTTGTCACGCTTTATCTTCTTTTCTTTCCTCCCGTCATCACATTCACGAATTTGCAATATTGATAAATGCCAGTACAATCGCCCTCGTTTATTACACGCAAACGTGAACGCAATCGATTACGTATGTGTCAGTAATGTGAAACAACACATATTTTTGTGAGCGCGGATACTTATAATAGGCGTCCAGAAATATGAAACATTTAGAAACTCAATGCGTGCTTTCTTTCACTCCCGTCTGGGATCTCAATCAGTGGCGAAATGATGAAAAAAATAATCCTCGCAGCCAGTGCTGCTCTGACGCTTTCCGCTTCTTTCACTGCTAACGCAGCGGATAACAGCAAACCTGAATATCTTTCCGACTGGTGGCACCAGAGCGTAAACGTGGTGGGGAGTTATCACACCCGTTTCGGACCTGTCCCGCGTAACGATACCTACCTGGAATATGAAGCGTTCGCCAAGAAAGATTGGTTTGATTTCTACGGCTATATGGATGCGCCGGTATTCTTCGGGGGTAACACCGGTGCGAAGGGGATCTGGAACCACGGCTCTCCGCTGTTTATGGAAATCGAACCGCGTTTCTCCATTGATAAACTGACCGGCACTGACCTGAGCTTTGGCCCGTTCAAAGAGTGGTACATCGCCAATAACTACATCTACGACATGGGCCGCAACGCATCGGGTCGCCAGAGCACCTGGTACATGGGTCTGGGTACCGACATCGACACCGGTCTGCCGATGAGCCTGTCTCTGAACGTGTATGCGAAATACCAGTGGCAGAACTACGGTGCCACGAACGAGAACGAGTGGGATGGCTACCGTTTCAAAGTGAAATACTTTGTCCCGATCACCACGCTGTGGGGCGGCCAGTTGAGCTACATCGGCTTTACCAACTTTGACTGGGGTTCAGACCTGGGCGACAGCCGTTACTATGTTAACGGTGAGCAGCAGCGTACCAACAACTCCATCGCATCCAGTCATATCCTCTCCCTGGGCTACGACCACTGGCATTACTCTGTTGTTGCGCGTTACTGGCACAATGGCGGTCAGTTCAAAGATGATGCCACACTGAATTGGGGCGCAGGCGACTTTAGCGCGCGTTCTACCGGTTGGGGTGGTTACCTGGTGGTGGGTTACAACTTCTGATCCCGTGATGACGCTTGCCGGGTGGCGTTCAGCCACGGCCAGCGCATCCAGCCCGAAAAGCCGATCGCAAGGTCGGCTTTTTTATTTCGCGTAGGCTTCTTTCTGCAAGCGGATAAACTCTTGCATTGAGCGATCAGGCCGCTCGGCAAATGCTTTCCCGGTAAAGGTCACGCCCTGGCAACGATCCAGGCGAAAACAACGGTAAGCATCACGCAGTTCACACCACGCCACCAGTACCCACGTCGCCCCCATAAAGGATAATCCCAGCGGATGGATCACCCGTTCGGAAACGTCACCCTTCTCGTCCTGGTAGTGCAGATAGAGTTCCTGATGCAGGCGCATTGCTTGGTGAATCACATCAAACCAGACGCGAACCTGCGGAAATCTGTCAAAATTCGGTGAAATAATGCGGTTACGTTCAGCCGCGATGCGTTTATCGTACGGCAACACCGCCAGCAGTTTCTCCTGCGCGGAACCGGCAGCCTGCGCCAGCACATCACCGCTCCAGGTTTGCAGCATCCCAATCGCGGCGATCAGTGCCTCCACTTCCATGCTGGTAAACATCAATGGCGGGAGATCGAAACCGGGCATCAGGCGATACCCACTTCCGGCTTCGCCCTGAACCGGCACGCCCGACAGTGATAAATCGCGGATATCGCGATAGATGGTGCGTTCAGAAACCTCCAGTCGCTCGGCCAGCAAGGCGGCCGTAACGCGTCGGCGGGTTCTCAGGACTTGTACTATCTGAAACAGACGATCGGCACGGCGGCTCATGGTCGTTTTCCGGGAAAATCAGCCTGCGCGGGATGCGCAGGCTCAAAGTATATTATGCAGGCTGGTGCAAACCTACCCGATTACCTTCACTGTCGATAATCAGCGCAATGGTACCAATATTGTCCGGTAATACCTGTGGGCCAAAGCAGCATTCCCCTTGTTTCTCACGCACGCGTTCAAGTGCGGCGTTAATATCTTCCGTCGCGAGGTAAACCACTGCGCCACCATTCGCTGGCTGGAACATCGGGCCTTTTACCAGCGCGCCCCCCGTGGCAGGTTTGATATGCGGGAATACCGCCATCTCAATGCCTGTTACCGTCTCACGACGAAATTCGCCGCCCAATACATGTTGATAAAACGCCACAGCGCGATCGAGTTGCTGTACCGGCAGTTCAAACCAGTTAATTAATGTGTTCATGTTCATCTCCTTTCTGTTTAGTCAGCAAGGAGAGTTTGCCGTCCCCCTCCTGACAGCATACTGTCAGGAGCGATCGCCTGGCGAAAAAAAACCGCAGACTGAGCTGCGGTTTTTATCAATAAACAAATGCTTACGGCAGAATGGACGGCTGATCCGCCCCTTCTTTCTCAACTTTCTGCTGCAGCAAATGCTCGCGCTTCATACCCATTTTCAACGCCAGTGCGGAGGCGACGTAAATGGAAGAAGCTGTACCGATGGAGACACCGATCAACATAGTCAGCGAGAAGCCTTTAAGCATTGCGCCCCCGAAGAGATACAGCATCAGGATCACCACCAACGTCGTACCGGATGTGATCAAAGTACGATGCAGGGTCTGCGTCAGCGAGATGTTAAAGATCTCATACGGTGTACCGCGACGGATCTTACGGAAGTTCTCACGGATACGGTCAGATACCACGATACTGTCGTTAAGAGAGTAACCGATCACCGACATCAGCGATGCCACAATGGTCAGGTCAATCTCAATATGAAACAGCGACAGCACGCCCATGGTGATGATCACGTCGTGCGCCAGCGCGATAACCACACCCGCCGCCAGACGCCATTCAAAGCGGAAACCGACATACACCAGAATACTGATCAACGCGACCAGCAGCGCCATGCCGCCCGTTTGCGCCAGATCCGCCCCCACGCTCGGGCCGACAAATTCAATGCGCTTCACTGCGGCATTCTGGCTGGTAGCTTCATTAATGACGCTCACAACCTTGCTGCCCAGCACCTGTCCGCCGCTTTCACCCTGTGCAGGCGGCATACGCACCATAATGTCGCGGCTGCTGCCGAAGTTCTGCAGCAGCGGCTCTTTGAAGCCCGCTTTCTCCAGCGCATCGCGCATCAGATCCATATCCGCTGGTTTCTCCAGCGAAATTTCGATAACCGTACCACCGGTAAAATCCAGGCCCCAGTTAAAGCCGCGAACGCCCATCACCACGATGGACAGGATCAGCAGCCCGCCGGAAATCATAAAAGCCCAGTAGTCCCAGCGCATAAAGTCCCAGACTTTACGGCCGTGGTTCAATTGTTCAACAGTATAATCCTGTGCCACAACGCACTCCTCAGATAGACAGCTTGTTAATGCGTTTGCCGCCGTACAACAGGTTGACGATGGCACGTGTGCCGACAATGGCGGTGAACATTGAGGTCGCCACACCGATACCGGTAGTGATCGCAAACCCTTTAATTGAACCCGTACCTACCGCGTAAAGAATAAGCACTTTGATCAACGTGGTGATGTTCGCATCGAAAATAGACGAAAATGCGCCCTGATAACCTTCGTGGATAGCCTGCTGGATCGAACGACCGTTGCTCAGCTCTTCCTTAATACGTTCGTTTATCAGTACGTTGGCGTCCACCGCCACCGCAAGCGTCAGCACGATCCCCGCAATCCCCGGCATGGTCAGCGTTGCGCCAGGCAACAAGGACATAATACCGACAATCAACACCAGGTTAGCCACCAGCGCAGAGGTCGCGATAAGACCAAACTTCTTATAGAAGAAGATCATAAAGATGATGGAGACCACCAGACCCGCCAGGCAGGCTTCCAGACCCTGAGTAATGTTCTGTGAACCCAGCGTTGGACCAATGGTGCGCTCTTCAACAATCTGAATCGGCGCAATCAGCGCACCAGCACGCAACAACAGCGACAGCTGACGTGCTTCGTTCGGATTGTTAATCCCCGTAATACGGAAGCTGTTGCCGAGACGAGACTGGATATTGGCGATGTTAATCACCTCTTCCTGTTTCACCAGCACCGCACGGCCATTAGCATCTTTTTTACCGCTGTCTTTGTACTCCACAAACAGGGTCGCCATCGGCTTGCCGATGTTGTCCTTGGTGAAGTTAGACATGATATTGCCGCCTGCGCTATCCAGCGAAATGTTGACCTGCGGCTGGTTGTACTCATCCTGGCTTGAGGTCGAATCGGTGATATGGTCACCCGTCAGGATCACGCGTTTGTACAGGACAACCGGCTGACCTTCACGCGTCTGTTTGACTTCAGAATCACCCGGTACACGGCCAGCGGCGGCTGCGGAAGCATCCACACTGCTGTTAACCAGACGGAATTCCAGCGTTGCGGTCGCGCCAAGAATCTCTTTAGCACGCGCTGTATCCTGAATACCTGGCAGCTCAACCACAATACGGTCAGCCCCCTGGCGCTGCACCAGCGGTTCGGCAACGCCGAGCTGGTTAACACGGTTACGCAGGATATTGATGTTCTGCTGAACCGCATATTCGCGCGCTTCACTCAGACGCGCATCGCTCATCACCGCGCGCAGGCTGGTGTCGCCCTGGTTAGAGATCACCAGATCGCGGTGACGGTTTGTCAGATAAGCATTTGCCTGATCGCGCGCTGCACTGTCGCGGAATTGAATGCTCAGGCCATAGTTATCTTCCTTACGCACGGTGGTGTAAGGAATGCCTTTATCACGCAGATCGCTGCGCAGGCTGTCGATATTCTGTTCCTGCAGTTTGCCAAGCGCTGTTTGCATGTCGACTTCCATCAGGAAGTGCACGCCGCCACGCAAGTCGAGGCCGAGTTTCATCGGTTCGGCTTTAATGTAGGTCAGCCAGCGCGGCGTTGCCGGCGCAAGGTTAAGCGCCACAACGTATTGGTCGCCTAACGCACTGACCAGTACTTCGCGGGCGCGGAGTTGCGTATCGGTAGAATCGAAGCGAGCAAGAATAGCGCCCTCTTCCAGTGCCACAGACTTCGCGTTAATTTTTTCTTTTTGTAGATCGTTCTGGACCTGGATCAGCGTTTGCTCACTGGCGGCGACGCCGCGCGCGCCAGTGATCTGAACAGCCGGATCCTCACCATACAGGTTGGGAAGTGCGTAAAGCAGGCCGACGATAATCACGACGACCAGCATGATGTACTTCCACAAAGGATAACGGTTTAACACGGCAGTTCCCTTTGGGAAAACGATAGATTACAGCGCCTTCATGGTGCCTTTCGGCAGAACGGCAGCTACGAAGTCACGTTTGATGACCACTTCAGTGGTGTCGTTCAGCGCAATAGCAATGTAGCCGGTTTCCGCTACTTTGGTTACGCGCCCCACCAGACCACCGTTGGTCAGTACTTCATCACCCTTCGCGATGGAGTCCATCAGCTTTTTATGCTCTTTGGTGCGTTTTTGCTGCGGGCGGAGGATCATGAAGTAAAAAATCAGACCGAACACAACCAGCATCAGGATCAGAGACATCGGGCTGCTCTGTCCCGGCGCGCCTGCTGCGGCTACCGCATCAGAAATAAAAAAGCTCATTCAAATTCCCTCATTATTAAATTAATCAACGTTCAAAGGTGGAACCGGTCGACCCTGACGTTGGTAAAAATCCGCTACGAAGCTCTCTAATTTACCCTCTTCAATAGCCTTGCGTAAACCAGCCATTAAGCGCTGATAGAACCGCAAGTTATGAATGGTATTGAGACGCGCGCCCAATATTTCGTTGCAACGATCAAGATGATGCAAGTAGGCGAGCGAATAATTGCGACATGTATAGCAATCACACTCGGGATCGAGCGGGCCGGTATCGCTTTTATATTTCGCGTTACGGATTTTCACCACGCCATTGGTCACAAACAGATGGCCATTACGGGCGTTACGCGTCGGCATAACGCAGTCAAACATATCAATACCGCGACGCACGCCTTCAACCAGATCTTCCGGTTTCCCCACCCCCATCAGGTATCGTGGTTTGTCAGCCGGGATCTGCGGGCAGACGTGCTCCAGAATGCGGTGCATATCTTCTTTCGGCTCGCCAACAGCCAAACCGCCGACAGCGTAGCCATCAAAGCCAATCTCTACCAGACCTTTGACTGAGATATCGCGTAAATCTTCGTAAACACTGCCCTGAATAATGCCAAACAGCGCATTTTTATTTCCCAGGCCATCAAAACGCTCACGGCTGCGCTTCGCCCAACGCAGAGACATCTCCATGGAGCGCTTTGCATAGTCCCAATCTGCCGGGTAAGGCGTGCATTCGTCGAAAATCATTACAATATCGGAACCGAGATCGTATTGAATCTCCATCGATTTTTCCGGATCGAGGAAAATCGGATCGCCATTGATCGGGTTACGGAAATGAACGCCCGCTTCGGTAATCTTACGGATATCGCCAAGGCTAAAAACCTGGAAGCCGCCGGAATCGGTGAGAATCGGCCCTTTCCACTGCATAAAATCATGCAGATCGCCGTGCAGCTTCATAATTTCCTGGCCCGGACGCAGCCACAAATGGAAGGTGTTGCCCAGAATAATCTGCGCACCGGTCGCTTCCACTTCTTCCGGCGTCATCCCTTTTACGGTGCCGTACGTGCCCACGGGCATAAATGCCGGCGTTTCCACAACGCCACGCTCAAACACCAGGCGGCCGCGGCGCGCGCGCCCGTCGGTAGTATCGAGTTCAAATTTCATTTCTTCTCCAACATCAGAGAAACAGTCTGATGATAACTAACCTGTTGCGGAATCACTCCACAACGTCGAATTGACCAATCCGCACGCAAGGCGTTATTGGCACTACCAATCTGGACGCGGACAGCGCGCAGCAACCGGAGCGTACACGCAGTACGTGAGGATTACTCCCTTCGCTCGCCCCCAAGAGCCGCCGCAAGCGGCGTTCAAAATGTCATGACATTTTGTGCGAGCACTGCCCAGGTGCAAAATGGCAAGTAAAATAGCCTTGTTAAGGACGCTCTAAAAGAGCTTGCGGATTGTACGTGATAAACATCGCATCACCGTAACTAAAAAAGCGATATTTCTCCGCAACTGCGGCGCGGTACGCATTCATGGTGTGTTGATAACCGGCGAAAGCGGAAACCAGCATAATCAGCGTCGATTCAGGCAAATGGAAGTTGGTGACCAGCGCATCAATCACCTGGTACTGATACCCCGGATAGATAAAGATCTGCGTATCGCCGAAGAACGGGGCAATCAACGCATCCTTCGCCGCCTGCGCGGCACTTTCCAGCGAGCGCACGGAGGTAGTACCGACCGCCACCACACGGTTACCCCGGGATTTTGCCGCCAGCACCGCGTCCACAACCTCTTGCGGCACTTCAGCGTACTCAGAATGCATGATGTGATCTTCAATGCTGTCAACACGCACAGGCTGGAACGTCCCGGCCCCGACATGCAGGGTGACAAAGGCCATTTCAATGCCCTTCTCACGCAGACGCGCCAGCAAAGGTTCATCAAAATGCAGACCCGCTGTCGGTGCAGCTACCGCACCGGGTTTCTGGCTGTAAACGGTCTGGTAGAGTTCGCGATCGGCGTCCTCATCGGGTCTGTCGATATACGGTGGCAGTGGCATATGGCCGATGGCGTTGAGAATATCCAGCACCGGTCGTTCGTCATGGAATGCCACCTCGAATAACGCGTCGTGGCGCGCCACCATGGTTGCCGGAATATCTTCCCCATCGCCCAGCAACAGTTCTGTTCCGGGTTTCGGTGCTTTAGACGCGCGGATATGTGCCAGAATACGTTTATCATCGAGCATGCGCTCGACCAGCACTTCAATCTTGCCACCGCTGGCTTTGCGGCCAAACAGACGCGCCGGAATAACGCGGGTGTTATTGAACACCAACAGATCGCCGGGGTTGAGCTTATCGAGTAAATCGGTGAAAGTACCATGCGTCAGCGCGCCTGTTGGGCCATCCAGCGACAATAAGCGGCAACTGCTGCGCTCGGGCTGCGGGTAATGGGCAATCAGGGATTCAGGTAGTTCAAAGGAAAAATCGGCAACGCGCATGACACTAACTCGATACATATTTAAGAGGCGGGTAGTCTAGTGCGCACGCCCTTTCGCTGCAACCGTTAGCCGCTTTTGGATAAACAATAGAGATGAATTTTTTAGCACACCTGCACCTTGCCCATCTGGCTGACAGCTCCCTTCCCGGCAACCTGCTGGCGGATTTTGTGCGCGGCAATCCGGAGAATCTCTACCCGCAAGCGATCGTCGACGGTATTCATCTGCACCGCCGTATCGATGTGATGACCGACAATCTACCGGAGGTGAAAATTGCCCGTGAAGCTTTCCGCCCGCAAACGCGCCGGGTCGCGCCTATCACACTCGATGTGATGTGGGATCACTTCCTGTCACGCCATTGGGCACAGGTATCGCCTGATTTGCCGCTGGATGCGTTTATCCGTTACGCCCACGCGCAAGTGGCCACCATCCTGCCCGACTCCCCGCCGCGTTTCGTCAATCTGAACAATTACCTGTGGTCAGAACGCTGGATGGAACGCTACCGTGACATGCACTTTATTCAGAACGTACTCAACGGCATGGCCAACCGCCGTCCACGCCTTGAAGCACTGCGCGATTCCTGGCAGGATCTGGACGCCAATTACGCGCTGCTGGAGCGTTTATTTTGGGATTTCTACCCCAGGATGATCGCCCAGGCGAACGCCCGGTCGTTATAACGCTTGCGCTTTTGCCCATAGCCATTATCTTTATAACGATAAAAAAGAACCGTTCAATAGCCAATACCTATCTCAGCGATTGGCAGTGGCGCTTTGAGCAGGCCGTCACCTCTCCCTATAATCCCCCGCGTTGCGTTCTATTAACCTTGTAAATCAAAGGAGTACTTATGGTACTGGTGACTCGTCAGGCCCCGGACTTTACTGCTGCCGCCGTACTGGGCAACGGTGAAATCGTTGAAAACTTCAATTTCAAACAGCACACCCACGGTAAAGCCACCGTTCTGTTCTTCTGGCCGATGGACTTCACGTTCGTTTGCCCGTCAGAACTGATCGCCTTCGACAAACGCTATGCCGAATTCCAAAGCCGTGGCGTAGAAGTGGTTGGTGTCTCTTTCGATTCCGAGTTTGTTCACAACGCATGGCGTAACACGCCGGTGGAAAAAGGCGGTATCGGCGCGGTGAAATACGCAATGGTTGCTGACATCAAACGTGAAATCCAGAAAGCCTACGGTATTGAACATCCGGACGCCGGCGTTGCCCTGCGCGGCTCCTTCCTGATCGACAAAGACGGCATCGTGCGTCACCAGGTGGTAAACGACCTGCCGCTGGGACGTAACATTGATGAAATGCTGCGTATGGTTGATGCGCTGCAATTCCACGAAGAGCACGGCGAAGTGTGCCCGGCTCAGTGGGAAAAAGGCAAAGAGGGAATGAACGCCTCTCCGGACGGCGTCGCGAAATACCTGAGCGAAAACGTCTCCAGCCTGTAACCGGCAACGTTTTGCTAAAAGGCCCGCATCGCGGGCCTTTTTTGTTGCACGAAAACTAACGCGGTTTCGCTTCCCGCCAGATGCGCAGCGCCATCCACGCCAGCGCTGCCACCCCCAGTACAAGCACACCCCATACCAGCAGTGTTTTCCACATTGCCTGCCGCTCCGCAGGTGATGTCGCTGTCAGCCGCGCCTCGCCACCCAGCGTCGCGCGCGTCTGAGGCTGCGCTTGCGGTATTGCCTCTACATCGATTTGTTTACGCAACGCCAGTGGGATCAACGCATCCAGCGTTACCGCTGCGGGCTGCGCGGCCTTGTTGCCCCATGTCAGCATAAACGGCCCTTTGCCCTGCGCATTAAACAGTACCGTTTGCCGATCGCGGCTACCGTTCACCTGCGGCAATGATGCCGGTAAGCGGGCATCCAGCGTCACAATCCGCACCGCCTGCACCGGTTCATCCGGCATGGGCACAGGGACGGAGGATTGCCCGTTAAGCTGCCACAGCACCGTTTTAGTGAGGCTGCGCCAGGGCGCGTTCACTGCACTGCGCCAGCTGATTTCAACGGGTAACACGCCGTCGTCTACAAGCGTCACAGACAGCGCACTCAGTGGCTGTGGCTGCGCCCATTGATAGTGCGCTTCGCTGGCGGAAATACGCTGCCCCTCGGCGGCCATTTGTACCTGCTCTAACGGCGTCGGCTCGCTCCCCAGCGTCGCGCTGGCGTGCGTTATCGTGACCGGCAACTTCGGCGTGTCAAACACCATCAGCAGATAACGTACACCGTCGGCCGAGAACGTTTGATTGACGGTAATCTGATCCAGTTTCAACCGATCCGCACCGCTGGTCAGTTCCATGACCGGCGAATCCTGTTGCAGCAGATCCCAGTCACGCATATCGCTGCTATAAAACAGCGACACCTTGCCCTGCCAGTTTTTTACCGGCGCATCCCATACCAGCTTCAACTGTGCCAGTGTAAAGCTCTGCGGCAGATTTTCCGGCAACGCCAGCAAATAGCTCTGGCCGAGGCGTTTCGCCGTCTCCCCTTCAATGCGGATATCAATCCCGCTGGCAGACCGCAGACGTACCACGCTTTGCCCTTCGTTCTCCGTTTCTACCGGAGAGGCATCCAGCGGGAAAAGCCGTAGCGGGATCGGCGCTGGCTCAGCCGCGGCTGTTTGCTGCGTTTCCAGCGTAAACGGCACCCGTTCGCCATCATGATTAAAGATCCGCACATCGCGCAGATCCGGCCATGTGCTTTGGGCATAGACATCCAAAGGCAGGTCGACGCGGTACCAGGATGCGGTCTCCGGCAGATCGAGTGCCGCGCCCCAGGCATAATCTTGCGGCGCTTCGGGGATCTCTTCGCCGCTTAACGCGGGCAATGTGCACCCCATTAACGCCACCGCCAGTAATGCGAATACCCCTCTCATTGTTTTTCTCCCTTTTCCTGCTCCGTTGCTGCTTTTGGCGGCAGCGGCGAAAAATAACCGACAATCAACACCAGCACGGCTACGCCAATAAAGGCAATCGCCCGTGCCAGTCCACCGCCACCAGCGCTGTCCACCAGCATCAGTTTGAGCAGCACGACACCGAGCAAAACGCCGCCGCACAACCACTGCCGACGGCTGGAATGACGCGTAGCGTGGATCATCACCACCAGCGCAATCAACATCCAGAACAGGGCGAAACAGGTCTGGATCAAGCGAGACTGCCACAAACTGCCTGCATCCCACGTCACGTTTCCGTAGCAGGCCAGCGCGCGCAATAAGGCGCCATTAAGCCACCAGAAAGCCAGCGCCGCAATCGCCCACGGGCGTGCTCGCCATACCTGTGGCACCCACGCTGAATAATGTGTTTCAGCAAAGCGGCTATAGATCCACAACCCCAGCAACGCAAAAGCGGCGCCCTCTTCCAATGGGTTGATAAGTGGCAGGTACGCCAGTTCCCGTACCACGCCGTCCCCAAGGTTGGCATAAAGCAAGTACCCTAACAGCAGCGGGATCAGTGGTAACAGCGCCAACGCGCCATACAATGCAGGCCAGACGCGCACCGGCCACCTCTCTCTTCGGATCGCCGCCATCACCAGCACAATCACGATACCGCCCGCCGCCATCGGCAAACCGGCACGCCAGGGTTCAAAGCCCCAGCCAAGCGATCCGACAAACCACCACAGCTCGCTGCCCGCTGCCAGCAGCAACAGCCAGAACAGCGAAATATGCAGCCCTTGCGACAAACGCACAGGCACCATTTCGCTATCCCGGTACAGCAGAATGAGCGCCGAAGGCAGCGCAACGCACCAGGCCAGGTTTTGCCATCCGCCCGCCAGAATATGCCCCTGCACGGTAATCTGATACAGCAGCGCCATCACCATCGCGGGCCACAGCAACCAGCGGGCATAGCCCAGCTCTGACCAGCGCAAACGCTGTTGCGCCGCTCGCCACAGCCAGACGGATGCAGACAACAGCGCCAACACCACAAACGCGGCATGCGCATCGGCAACCAGCATCCGTTTCGCCGCACCACCCAGAGCAATGATCCAGAACAGAATGCCGCCCGCCAGCAACAACCAGCTGACTTCGCGCCGTATACCGCGCCACAACAGCGCCCCCGCCAGCCAGCAGCCGCTCAGTACAGCGAAAATCATCAGTACCGAGAGCGCAGGCAGACCATCCGCCGCAGCCCACAGCGCACTGAACAACGCCAGTAACAATAAGGCCGTACCGCTGTAGCTCATGCGTCGCTGGTTCTGCTGCACGCCAAGCCATATGATCCCCAGCCCTTCCAGCGCCCAGGCCATGGATGTCCAGCGCGCCGACAGCGCCAGCGGAATCGCCAGCGTGGCAAACGCGCCGCCCAGCGCCAGCGCTGCCAGTACCAGCGGTTTCGCCGTTGTCGGATAACGCTTCAGTGCCAGTGAAGCCAGCGCGAGGTAAAAGAGACCGAAACCGAGGGCGCTAAAGGCCGGGCCGTAGGCCCAGTGTTGCGTGATAGCATACTGCATACCGAAGCCCGCCAACGGCGGCGCAAACAGCAATACGCCATCGATAATACGTTCACCCCGCCGCTGCGCACGCAGGGATAACGCCACGCTTAACACGCCGAAAATAACAATATTGACCATCAGGAACAGTTGGCAGCTCAGGTAAAATTCCGGGCGATAACGCTGCATTCCCCACACACCGGCAACGCCGAAGGTGAAGAACATGCCCAGCAAATTCAGCTCACGCCAGTGCTGCCACAGGCTGATGGCGAGAATGCCAACCGAAAGCAGTAAATAGAAAGAGAACAGCGCAATGTGGCTGCCGTCGCCGGTCGAGAGCAAGATCGGCGCAAGATAACCGCCCAGACTCGCTAACAGCGCCAGACTTAGTGCTTTTTGCAATACCGCCAGCCCCACGCTCGCCGCGCAAATCACCAACAGCAGAACGAAAGCCAGCATCATCGGCAGCATTTGCCACAGCCGGAATGCGCCAAACACGGTGAGATAGAGCGCACCAACCGCGCCCCCCTGCAAAATCAGGGCAAATACCGTCTGTTTATGACGTAAACGCCAGCCCAGCCCCAGCAGCACCATCGCCGCCAGCGCGACGCTGGCAAGGCGCAACTCCAGCGGGAAAAGCGAATACTCCACGGTATAACGCAGCAGAAAAGAGAGGCCGATAAACAACAGCACAATCCCCAGTTTGGCCAGTGGATTGCCCTGCATAAACCAGCGTACCAGGGAAGAGACCAGCCCCCAGGAGGCGGTTTCGTTTTTAGGTGAGACCACGTCGGGTGATGCAACGGGCTCGATCTTAGCCACCGCAGGGCCGTCCACTTTACGGCCCCAGGGCGACACCGCCACCGGTTCACCAGTTTGCATAACCTCAACAGGTTCGCTAATGACAACAGCCTCGCTAACCGGCAACGGCTGCGCCGCAACAGGCGCAGGATCAATGTTGACCGGCGCATTGACCAACCGCTGTTCAAGCACACTCAGCCGCTGGCGCAACCGGGTGAGTTCATCCTGCGTGGCCACGCTGCGACGCCAGGCGGTGATTGCCACAATCGGCACCACCACCAGCGCAAAAAACAGCACGACCGCGCCGAAGAATAAAAGACCATCCATGTATTTCGCCTTCGCTAAAGGGGAGACGCAAAGCCCCCTTTTCGCGCTTCAGCTCAGGAGGCAGACCAAACAGAAGCGCTAATCGCCGGTAGCGTTAGCACATCATCCTGTAGCGTACCTGTACCTTCTTTAAGCCGCCAGTTTTTCCCGTGCAGCAGCGGTGAATCCTCCAGCACCACTTCACACGCTTCGCTGCGATTAATCGCCACCAGTACCCGCTGCTGCTGATAAACGCGCACAAACACCAGCACGTTTTCCTGCGCATACACAACCTGACAACCGCCGTAGCGTAACGCCTGGCTACGGGCACGCAATTTCGCCATCCGTTGGTAGAGGGCAAGTAAGCGGGTATCCTGCCGTTTCTTGTCCCACGGAAAGGGTTTGCGGCAGAAGGGATCGTTTGCGCCATCGAGCCCGACTTCATCGCCATAGTAGATGCAGGGTGTACCGGGCCAACTAAACAACCAGACCACCGCCAGTGGCAAACGGGCGACATCGTTACCCAGAACCGTCTTAAAGCGCGGCGTATCATGGCTATCGAGTTGATTGAACATGCGCAGTTGCTGTTGATGCGACAACCCGGCACGGTAGTTATCCATCCATGCCGCGCAACTTTGCGCATCCATTTTCTGGGGATCATACGCGTTATCGGTATTTGCCAGGAACGCCCATACCGGCAGCGTAAAACCGCGGTAGTTCATCGCCGCGTCTTCAACATCCGCTTGCAGCCACTGACGTGCATCGCCAAAATGTTCGCCAACGATATACGCCTGCGGTTGGGTCTCTTTCGCCGACCGGGCAATACCGGCAACGTGCAGCAGATTATTACGCGCGCCGCCATCCTCCCCCAGCATATGCACCACATCCAGCCGCCAGCCATCCATGTGCCACGGCGCTTTTAGCCAGTGGCGAACGATGCTGTCCTCACCCTGATACATTTCATCAACCAGCGTCGATGACTGGTAATCCAGCTTCGGCAAGCTCGGGTAACCCAGCCAGTCACGGGCGTGCCCCTGATCATCAAAGCTGAACCAGCTACGCCAGCGAGAGTCCGGGTTATGGCAGGCGCCCCCCGTGCCGCGATTATGCCTGTCGAACCAGGCGTTAGAATCGCCGCTGTGATTAAACACACCGTCGAGGATCAACCGCATCCCCAGGGCTTGGGTGTTGTGGCGCAAGCGCAGCAACGCCTGATCGCCACCAAACTGCGCATCAACATGGCGATAATCTTCCGTGTCATATTTATGTACGCTGGGCGCAACAAAGACCGGGTTAAGATAGAGTGCCGTCACGCCCAGCTTTTTCAGATACGGTAGCTTTTCGCTGATACCGTCCAGATCGCCGCCATAAAAGGTGGATCCCCCGGCTTCTTCCGTCAGCGGATCGTCCCAGTCGCGCAATACGATCGACTGGCCCGCGGCGTGATGGTAATAGACATTATCCTGATCGGCATCACGCGTCTGGCTGCGGGCAAAACGATCCGGGAAGATCTGATAAAACACCTGGTCGGCCACCCATTGCGGGCCGTTATCCGGTACATCCACTGCAAATTGCTCCAGCCGGGCGGGCGGAAAGCGGTTGAATCCCTGCGGGGTAAACCACAATTGCTTATCCTGCCACAACAGCTTAAAGCTGTAGCGGCGGCGCGGCTGCCCGCTCTTTAGATCCACCGCCGCCCGCCAGACGGTTACACCATTGCCGATGGTGTGACGTGCGCGATGCATCGCCAGCGGGGTTTCTTCATTATCGACTTCCACCCGTAGCGTTACCCGTGAGGGCAACGATGTCCCCGTCAGCCAGAGGGTGATAATGAGCTGGTCTTTGTGCTGTTTGACAAACGGAACAACCGGCAGGTGCCATGCGTTCAACATTAACAATCCCCTTCGTTCAAAATGACGCCACTTTTTCACAGCCCTTGCCGTCTCGCCTCCTTCTTTCGCTTTTTTTCCGGGGGTGAGAGACGGGGCGCAGATGTGATCTGACGGGATATTCACCGGGCATTTGCGTGAGTTTTTTCACGCCCGCTTCGTGCCGATGCCCGAAGTCTCGCCTCTGGCGGGTTTTTATACTGATAAAAACTATAGCGTGATAAGAGAGCGATCATGAGTAAACCGGAAATCCTCGTCATCAGTGAAATCCCTCCGCCGATGATCGATACCCTGCAACAGCATTTTGTGGTGCATCAATACTGGCAACCCGGTGCAGAAGCGGTGGTGCGCGAACGCGGGCACGTTATCCGCGGAGCATTAACCCGCGCGGCAAAAGGCATCAGCACGGCGTTGATCGGGCAGCTTCCAGCGCTGGAGGTCATTAGTGGTTTCGGTGTTGGCGTCGATGCCACCGACCTCGATACCTGCCGCAGCCGTGGCATTCACGTGAGCAATACGCCCGATGTCCTTAACGAATGCGTGGCGGATACCGGACTGGCGTTGATGCTGGCGGTAACCCGTAAAATTTGCGCCGCCGATCGTTTTGCTCGGGCAGGTGAATGGGAGCATGCCGCCTTTCCCGGTGCGTGGAAAATGAGCGGTAAGCGCTGTGGTATCGTCGGGATGGGCAACATTGGCCATGATGTCGCCGCACGCGCTGCCGCATTCCGGATGCCGATTCACTACTTCAGCCCCCGTGAGGCGCGCAACCGCCAGTGGCAACGTCATGATTCCCTTGTCAGTCTGGCAAACGCGGTGGATTTTCTGGTATTGACCCTGCCGGGCGGTGCGAAGACGCACCATATTATCAACCGCGAGGTACTGGAAGCGCTGGGGCCGGAGGGCATTCTGGTGAATATCGCGCGCGGCAGTGTGGTGGACACAGAGGCGTTAATTGCAGTGTTACAGGAAGGGAAACTGCGCGGCGCCGGGCTGGATGTGTTCGAGCAGGAACCGCATATCCCGCCCGCACTGCGCGATTTACAGAATGTGGTGTTGCTGCCGCACATCGCCAGCAACACGGCGGAAACACGCCAGGCGATGGCAGATCTCACCATCAATAACCTGGTCAGTTATTTTACTGACGGGAGAGTATTAACCCCGGTCGTGTAAACCCGCTTTGTGTACCGACCTTATGCCCGCTGGCGCGTTGCTTCGCGGGCTTGTTTCGACAATTACGCGTTACGGCGTTTAAATGCCCAGCCAATCAGCAGCAGCACAATCCACGCGAACCCCACGTACAACGAGATGCGGGTTTCCGGGTGCCAACCAATCAGCGCGATGATAAAGACCAGGAAAATCAGACCAACAACGGTGGTTGCCACCCCGCCCGGAACTTTAAACTTCAGCGCACGGACTTCGTCAGCTGACAGACGGCGACGGAAGCCTATCTGCGACAGCAAAATCATGATCCATACCCATACTGTGGCGAAGGTTGCCAGTGAGGCGATCACCAGGAAAACGTTCTCCGGCATGATGTAGTTAAGATATACCGCCAGCAACAGCGCGATAGTCATCACCATCACTGTCACCCAGGGGATCCCGCGGCGCGACGTTTTGGCGAACATCTTCGGTGCACTGCCCTGCTCAGCCATCCCGTGCAGCATACGTCCCACGCCAAACACATCGCTGTTAATCGCCGAAAGCGAGGCAGTGAGCACCACAAAATTCAGGATACCGGCAGCAAAAGTAATACCCATATGCTGGAAGGTCAGTACAAACGGGCTTCCGTCAGTGCCTACCTGGTTCCACGGGTAAATAGACATGATCACAAACAGCGTACCGACGTAAAACACCAGAATACGCATCGGTACCGAGTTGATAGCGCGCGGAATCGATGTCTCCGGATCTTTCGCTTCCCCGGCGGTGATACCGATAATCTCGATGCCGCCATAGGCGAACATCACCATTTGCAGCGCCATCACCGTACCCAGCCAACCATTACTGAAGAAACCGCCATGGCTCCATAAATTGCTGATCCCGGTTGGCTGCCCGCCGTTGCCGATCCCCCAGATAATGATGCCGAAACCGGCCACGATCATGATGATAATGGTGGCAACTTTAAAGAAGGAGAACCAGAACTCCAGTTCGCCGAAGACCTTGACGCTCATCAGGTTGATGGCGCAGATAAGCAGCACCACACTCAGCACCCAAATCCAGTGCGGCACAGTCGGGAACCAGACGCCCATGTAAATACCAAACGCGGTGACATCGGCAATGGCGACAATGAGGATTTCAAAGCAGTACGTCCAGCCGGTGATATAGCCTGCCAGCGGACCGAGGTTTTCCTGAGCGTAACGAGAAAAGGAGCTGGCGGAGGGGTTGTGCACAGACATCTCGCCCAGTGCGCGCATAATGATATACGCAGCCACACCACCAATAATGTAGGCCAGCAACACGCTTGGGCCAGCCATCTTGATTGCATCTGCGGAGCCGTAAAACAGGCCGGTGCCAATTGCCGAACCCAGCGCCATAAAGCGAATGTGTCGGGTGCTTAGCCCACGCTTCAGCTTATTAGTACTTTCCATCATTTCCACTGCCATTATTCAACACAAAAATAAAAAACCACGGAGTGCGCTACTCCGTGGTTAAAAGCCGTGTATGCCGCGATTAATGGGCGCTGGAAGTAACCTGCCGACCTGCAGCACGATCCCAGACTGCCGCCAGAACCACCATCACCAGGCTTGGCATCAGCCAGGCCAGTCCCTGTTCCGCCAGCGGCAATCGCTGGGTCCAGGCCGGAAGGTGTTCTGCAAACGCAGACGCTTTCACGCCGTCAAGGATACCAAAAAGCAGACTAATAAACATGGCCGGTGCAATAACGCGTGTGGAACTGTTCCATAAAGAGCGGGTAAAGCTCAGCACCACCAGTACGATGCACGGCGGGTAGATCATGGTCAGCACCGGAATGGAAATCTGAATCAGATGGCTCAGCCCCAGGTTGGAGACCGCCATGGAGAAGATGCCCAGAATAAAAACCAGCGTGCGGTAAGAGAGCGGCAGATACTGCGCAAAGAACTCCGCACAAGCGCAGGTCAGGCCAACCGCCGTCACCAGACAAGCAATAAAAATCAACGCGGCCAGCAGCAAACTGCCTGCTCCGCCGAAGGTATGCTGAACATAAGCATGCAGAATGGCCGCGCCGTTAGCCGACTGCTCAACCAGCGCAGAACTGTCGGAACCGAGACGGAACAGCGCCAGGTAGAGCAGCGTCAGCCCTGCGCCTGCCATCAGCCCCGCCCACACCGTATAACGGGTCAGCAAACGGGCTTCGGTGACGCCACGCGAACGCGCGGCATTGACAATAACGATGCCAAACACCATGGCCCCCAGTGTATCCATGGTCAGATAGCCATTGACGAAACCGTTAGAGAACGGCGCAGTCTGGTAGGCTTCCAGCGCATGGCTGATAGGGCCGGCAGGCCAGATAATCGCGGCAATGGCGAGAATGGTCAGCGCGATAATTTTCAGCGGCGCAAGAAAATTGCCTACGGTATCCAGCAGTTTGCCCGGATAGAGGGAGATCAGGATCACCAGAGAAAAATAGATCACGCTGTAAATCAGCAACGGGATTGCGCCCTCCCCGGTCAGCGGCGCGATACCCACTTCAAACGACACCGTCGCCGTACGCGGCGTGGCAAACAACGGCCCAACCGCCAGGTAGCACACCGTCGCCAGCAAGACGCCCGCCACTTTACCAATCGGCGAACTCAGGCTATCTACGCCACCGCCGACTTTCGCCAGAGCAACTACGGTAAGCACCGGTAAGCCCACAGCGGTGATCAGAAATCCCAGCGCCGCCGTCCAGACGTGTTCACCGGCCTGCAAACCAACCATGGGAGGGAAAATGATGTTACCTGCGCCGACGAAGAGGGCAAATGTCATAAAGCCCAGAGCAACAATGTCGCGTGGTTTTAAGTGATGGGTCATATTTTTTTACTGCCTGTGGATGTGGTGTCGTAAAAATGATGTTTTTTTCGCCTTTCCAGACCGGACGATACCGCGCCAATGTTGCGGAAAGTCAGCGGGAAATGCTCTATGCATTGCGTAGCGAAGAATAGTTTTTCGATTTACCACGCAAATACAGTTGGTCTGACAATATACGGGGCGCAATTTAAACGCTTATAACGTTTAAAGGCAAGGTGGGATCGCAAAACCAGATGCTTATACTGCCTATGAAATTAATAGCAGTTAATAACTCCAATTATAAGAAAAACACATGGCTGATCATGCGAACAAAAAAGCAGCATCCGTACAAAATACGTTTCAGGGGGAAGAAAACATCGGAATAAGCGGCCTGGTAACAGAGGTCGCTGGAAAGATAAGCTGACAGCCGCGTCAGGACGCGGCTTTTTTGGCAACCAGACGTTCCGGCAGAACAAAGCTAAAGCGCGTTCCCTTGCCGGGAGTACTGACAATTTCGAGGCGGCTTTCGTGGTGATTTACCGCATGTTTCACGATCGCCAGCCCCAGGCCGCTACCGCCGGTCTGCCGGGAGCGGGCTTTATCCACACGATAGAAACGCTCAGTGAGACGAGGAATGTGCTCGGCGGCGATGCCGGGACCGTTATCTTCAACGCTGAACTCCGCCCCCAGCGGCACACGCTGCCAACGCACGGTAATCTGCGTTCCTGCTGGCGTGTGGTTCACGGCGTTATAGACCAGGTTGGAAATCGCGCTGCGCAGTTGCTCTTCATTACCCAGTACTTTCAGCGCGCTATCGACCTCAAAATGGAAGTGATGCTTTTGCTGGCTCAGGGTTTGCGCTTCCCGCTCCACGACCCGCAGCATCATTGGCACATCAATGGTTTCGTTGGGCGGCAAGGTCGGTGCAGCCTCAATCTTCGAGAGCGTCAGTAACTGACGCACCAGCCCCTCCATCCGCGAGGTTTGTTCGCGCATGGTGTGCAGCGCTTTCTCCCGCGGTGCGCCTTCGAGCGTCTGCTCCTGCATCATCTCCAGATAGCCCTGCAGCACCGTTAATGGCGTGCGCAATTCATGGCTGACGTTGGCAAAAAAGTTACGCCGCGCCCCTTCCAGTTGATGCATTTGCGTCACGTCACGCGCCACCAGCAGCAGGTGCTCCTCGCTGTAAGGCATCACGCGGATCTCCAGGTGGCGACCGGAGTTAAGCACCAGATTCAGTGGTTTGCTAAATTCTTGTTTTTTAAGATACTGCGTAAATTCCGGATAGCGCAGCAGGTTAAGGATATTCTGCCCGCTATCGTCCGGCCAGCGCAAACCCAGCACCTGTTGCGCCAGGCCATTACACCAGAAAATCGCCCCCTCTTCGGTGGTGAGGATCACGGCGTCCGGCAGCGATTCCGCGCCGCTACGAAAGCGTTTAATCAGGCTTCCCAGCTCGCGACGGCGTTTTTTATTACGCATCTGCATCTGGTGCAGCCCGTATAACAGCGGCTCCCAGCTTCCCTTTCCGGGCGGCGGAGTCATGCTTTTATCGACCCATAACCACCACGAAAGACGCAGTAAATTCCAGAAATGCCAGATCAGCAACCCGGTTACAGCGGCTAACAAAAACCACGGCAGGTAACCAAACATGACGCCGAGAATCAAGGCGGGGATACAACAAAGGAGGAGCTCCAGCACCAGCCTTTTCCATGACAGCCGTTCCAGCACGCGTCACACTCCTGTTAAATATCAGAAACGGGTCGAAAAACGGTATCCCGTGCCGCGCACTGTTTGCACCATACGATCGTGGCCGCTGTGTTCCAGCGCTTTGCGCAGACGACGAATATGCACATCCACCGTCCGGTCTTCAACATACACATTGGTTCCCCATACGTGGTTCAACAGCTGTTCACGGCTATAAACGCGTTCCGGATGGGTCATAAAGAAGTGTAAGAGTTTAAACTCTGTCGGCCCCATATCCAGGGGATTTTCACCGGTCATCACGCGATGAGAAGAAGGATCAAGGCTCAGGCCCTGCATTTCGATCACCTCTTCTACCGCCATCGGCGAAATGCGGCGCATCACCGCTTTAATACGCGCGACCAACTCTTTGGGTGAAAAAGGTTTGGTAATGTAGTCGTCGGCCCCGGTTTCCAGACCGCGTACGCGATCCTCTTCTTCGCCGCGCGCCGTCAGCATCATGACCGGAATATCGCGGGTCATCGCTTCACGTTTGAGATGTTTAATAAACTGAATTCCGGAACCGCCAGGCAACATCCAGTCCAGTAAAACAAGATCGGGCCAGGGTTCATTAAGTTGGTTCACCGCACTGTCATAATCTTCAGCTTCCACCGGTTGAAAACCATTTTGTTCGAGCACGAAGCACACCATTTCCCGGATTGGAGCTTCGTCTTCTACGACCAGAATTCGTCTCGCCATAATTTGCCCTGTCTTATTTAAGTCATCAATATATATAGCGGCGCCATTATGCGTCAGTTTTGTGACAGATTTATGAATAACATGACCGCCAGATGACCCCAGCGAGCGCTATATGACAGTCCCTATTTTCGCCAGGTTATGTCCCTCATCTGCTTAATGTTTATAATCTGCTTTATGCTTTTTTGCCACGGAACCGCTATGCGCATTATTCACACCTCTGACTGGCACCTGGGTCAAAACTTCTACAGCAAGAGCCGCGCCACTGAACACGCCGCTTTTCTCGACTGGCTGCTGGTTGCGGCGGAAGAGAACCAGGTCGACGCCATTATTGTGGCGGGCGATGTTTTTGACACCGGCTCCCCGCCCAGCTATGCCCGTGAGCTGTATAACCGTTTTGTGGTCAAACTTCAGCAAACCGGCTGCCAGTTAGTGGTGCTGGCAGGCAACCATGATTCGGTGGCCACGCTCAACGAATCGAAAGAGATCCTCGCCTATCTGAAAACTACCGTCGTCGCCAGCGCAGGCGTAGAACCTTTCTGGCTTTACCGCCGCAACGGTGAACCGGGCGCGATATTTTGCCCGGTGCCCTTCCTGCGCCCGCGCGACCTTCTGGTCAGCCAGGCAGGATTGTCCGGGCAGGAAAAACAGCAACACCTGCTGGCGGCGATCACCGCGTATTACCAGCAACAATTTACCGCAGCCAGCGAGCTGCGCGGCGATAAACCACTGCCGATCATCGCCAGCGGCCACTTAACCACCGTCGGTGCCAGTAAAAGCGACGCCGTACGCGATATTTATATCGGCACGCTGGATGCATTCCCGGCGCAGAACTTCCCGCCCGCCGACTATATCGCCCTTGGGCATATTCATCGGGCGCAAAAGATTGGCGGTGATGAGCGCATCCGCTATTGCGGCTCGCCGATCCCACTCAGTTTTGACGAAACCGGCAAAAGCAAAAGCGTCAATCTGGTGACCTTTGACGCAGGCAAACTGGCCGACGTTACCGCACTGGATGTTCCCGCCACGCAGGCACTGGCGGTTATCAAAGGCGATTTTGCTGAGATTTGCCGCCAGCTTGAACAGTGGCGCGACAAACCTGGTGATGCGCCAGTCTGGCTGGATATCGAAATTGTCAGTGCCGAATACCTGGCCGACATGCAACGGAAAATCCAGCAGGTGACGGAAGACCTCCCGGTTGAGGTCCTGCTGGTTCGCCGTAGCCGCGAGCAGCGGGAACGCATACTGGCCGGTGAATTGCGTGAGACCCTCAATGAATTAAAAGTCGAAGAGGTATTTGCCCGTCGCCTCGCACAGGAGGAACTCGACGAGACGCAGCAGGGGCGATTACAGGCGCTGTTCAGCGAAACATTGCAGGCGCTGGACGAGGAGAAAGAAGCATGAAAATTCTCAGTTTGCGGCTGAAAAACCTTAACTCGCTGAAAGGCGAATGGAAAATCGACTTCACCGCAGAGCCCTTTGCCAGCAACGGTCTGTTTGCCATTACCGGCGCGACCGGGGCGGGCAAAACCACGCTGCTGGATGCCATCTGCCTGGCGCTGTACCACGAAACGCCGCGTCTCAGTACGTTGTCACAATCGCAAAACGATTTAATGACCCGCGACACCGCCGACTGTCTGGCAGAGGTGGAGTTTGAGGTAAAAGGCGTGGCCTACCGCGCATTCTGGAGCCAGAGTCGCGCCCGCGGTTTGCCGGACGGCAATCTGCAAGCACCTCGTGTGGAGCTGGCCACCTGCGCCGACGGGAAAATTCTCGCCGACAAAGTCAAAGATAAACTCGATCTCACTGCCTCGCTGACCGGGCTGGATTACGGGCGCTTTACCCGTTCGATGCTGCTCTCACAGGGGCAATTCGCTGCCTTTCTCAATGCGAAACCTCGCGAGCGAGCAGAATTGCTGGAAGAACTGACCGGCACCGAAATTTATGGGCAGATTTCCGCCCGGGTGTTTGAGAAACACAAAGCGGCAAAAACCCGGCTGGAAACATTACAGGCACAGGCCGAAGGGGTAGTGATACTGAATGATGAGCAACGCCACCAGCTCGAGCAAGGTTTGCAGGCGCTCACTTCGCAAGAACAGCAGATCATGGCAGAGCTAGGTAGCGCCCAGGCGCAGGCAAACTGGCTGAACCGCGATGGCGAACTGCGCGCCGCCAGAGGCCGGGCGCAGGCAGCGTTGGTACAGGCGCAACAGGCGCAGACCCGTGCACAGCCGCAACTGGCCGCGCTGGAACGCGCACAACCAGCACAACAGCTTCGCCCCCTCTGGGACAGACTGGAAGAACAACGCAACGCACTTCTTCGCACTCGCAACCAGAGCGAAGAAGTAAACACTCGCTTACAGGCCCGTTTGCTTCAACGTGCACGCATCCGCGCCAGCGCGCTGCAACAGCTCACCACCCTGCAAGCCACGCACAAAACGCTGGAGATCTGGCTGAACGAACATGCGCGTTTCCAGCGTTGGCAAAGCGAGCTGACCGGATGGCGGGCGCTGTTTAATCAATTGGACGATGAGAAAAAGCAGTGGCTGAGTCTGCAACAGCGCATCCAGAGTCATGAAACCAAACTGCGTACTCTGCCGATCGCCACGCTGGAACTCAGTGTGGAAGAGACAGCCGCTGCCATGCACCAGTGCGCGCAAAACCGCCCGCTGCGCCAGCAACTGACCGCCCTGCACGCCCGTTTTGCGCCGCTGCGCAAGCAATTAAGTCTGCGCCAGCAAAGCTTGCTCGACCTGAAGGCTGAACAGGAGACGCTCAGCGCCGGACTGGCGCGCAAGCGCGAGGTGTATAAAGAAAAAAACCAGCTTTTGAGTGAGGTCACTACCATTTGCGAGCTGGAAAACCGCATCAAAGACCTGGAGAGCGAGCGCGCCCGTCTGCAACCGGGTCATCCCTGCCCGCTGTGCGGCGCAACAGAGCACCCGGCAATTGCGCACTATCAGACGCTCGAACCGGGTGTTAACCAGGCCCGGCGTAACGCGCTGGATCTGGAAGTCCGCCAGGTCAAAGAGGAAGGCGTTGCGCTCGGCGAGCGGCTGAAAGGGCTCGCCGAGCGCTATGAAAAAGATGAGCGCGAAATTGCAACGCTGCAACAAGATGAGAAAGCGTTGCTAGAGGCATGGGCGAAAGCCTGTGCAGAGCTGAACGTGATACTGGAACCGCATCGCGAGCTGACCAGTTGGCAAAGCGCGCAGGACGCGTATGAGCATCAGTTGTATTTGCTCAATCAGCGCCAGACACTGCAACTTCAGATCCACGAATTACATCAGCAAAGCGAACATTATCAGCAGGCGGTGGTTCGTCGTCGCACCAGTCTCGCCGAGGCCTTGCAGCCGCTGGCGCTGAGTCTGCCGCCGGAAGGCGAAGAGGAAGCGTGGCTGGCCGCACGTGCGCAGGAAGCGGATCAGTGGCAACAGCAACAACAACAGCTTGTCGCCCTGCATGAGCGCATGGCGTTGCTAACGCCCATTATCGACACGCTCCCCGCCGATGAGATAGCCGTTGATGAACAGACCTTCCCGCTTGAGGGCTGGCGCCAGGTGCATAATGATTGCATTTCGCTGCACAGCCAATGGCAAACGCTGCAACACCAGCTTGCCCAGCAGAGCGAAAATGAAAAGACGCTGGAAAACCAGTTTTCCGACGCGTTGAAAAACAGTGTGTTTGCCGATCAACAGGCGTTTCTCGCCGCCTTGCTGGATGAGGGCGAACGTCAGCGGCTGGAGCAGTTACGGCAGCAACTTGAACGCGATTGCCAACAGAAGCAGGCGCTTGCCGCCAGCGCTGAGCAGGCTGTCGCGGCGCACCAGGCGCAACGTCCCGCCGGAATGGACCTCAATAGCACAACGGAGAGTGCCAGCTCGGTGCTGGAACAACTCGGTCGCCAGCTACGGGAAAATACCACTCGCCAGGGCGAGTTTCGCCAGCAACTGAAGCAGGATAGCGATAACCGCCAGCGCCAGATAAACGTATTGCAGGAGATAGAACAGGCCACCGCGCGCTGTGACGATTGGGGGCATCTGAATGCGTTGATCGGCTCCAAAGAGGGAGATAAGTTCCGCAAATTCGCGCAGGGCTTAACGCTGGATAATCTGGTGTGGCTGGCGAACAATCAGCTGACTCGCCTGCATGGCCGCTATTTGTTGAAACGCAAAGCCAGCGAAGCGCTGGAACTGGAAGTGGTAGACACCTGGCAGGCGGACGCCGTGCGTGATACGCGCACGCTCTCCGGCGGCGAAAGTTTCCTGGTCAGCCTGGCGCTGGCACTGGCACTGTCCGACCTGGTGAGTCACAAAACCCGCATCGATTCGCTGTTCCTGGATGAGGGGTTCGGCACCCTGGACAGCGAAACACTGGATACCGCTCTCGATGCCCTGGACGCCCTCAATGCCAGCGGCAAGACCATTGGCGTTATCAGCCACGTCGAAGCAATGAAAGAGCGTATTCCGGTGCAGATCAAAGTGAAGAAGATCAACGGCCTGGGTTACAGCAAACTCGACGGCAAATACGCGGTGTTGTCGCGCTGACGGGCAGGCCTGATAAGCAAAGTGCCATCAGGCCTGCACACTCATACACTCACTGATTACTCGCCCAGCGGCCATAACCAGGCCGCGCCACGCACGCCGCTGGAATCGCCGTGCAGCGCCTTACGGATCGGGGTCTCGCACTCGCCGCCAAAGACCCAGTTTTTCACCAACCCTGGCACCGTTTGGTACAGACGATCCACGTTGCTCATCCCACCACCGAGTACAATCACATCCGGATCGAGAATATTGACCACATGCGCCAGCGACTTGGCAAGCCGTAGCTCATAACGGCTCAACGCTAACTCCGCCACCGGATCCTGCGCTTCCGCCAGACGAATAATCTCACTTCCCTTTAACGGCTGCCCCCCCAAACGGTGGTAATCGGTCGCAAAACCGGTGCCGGAAATAAACGTCTCAATACACCCCTGTTTACCACAATAGCAGGAGACTTCAGCGCGATAACGTAGCTCGTCGTCATCCATCCACGGCAGCGGATTATGCCCCCACTCTCCCGCGGTGCCATTACCCCCAATGTGTGAATGCCCGTTAATCGCAATACCGGAACCGCAACCGGTGCCGATAATCACAGCGAAAACGGTATGCTCGCCTGCCGCTGCGCCATCCACGGCTTCAGATACCGCCAGGCAGTTAGCGTCATTGGCCAGTCGCACTTCACGGTTCAGCCGCTGACTCAAATCCCTGTCGAACGGTTTACCGTTAAGCCACGTGGAGTTCGCATTTTTCACCACCCCGGTGTAGGGCGAAATCGACCCCGGGATCCCCATACCGACCGTGCCGCTCTGGCCCGTCTCTTTTTCCGTCAGATCCACCAACGAAGCAATCAGCTCTATGGTTTGCAGATAATCATGCGGCGTGGGCTGACGATGGCGAAATAACACGTTGCCGCTGTCGTCCAGCGCAATAATTTCTGTTTTTGTCCCACCTAAATCGATACCGATACGCACATCAAACTCCTCATAGTGGACCACGCATTAGCAATGCAACGACGACAACAATTCGCTATCATGCCCGCTGCATTTAACGACAAGGCCGTGGAAAAAATCATGCTGTGGTTCAAAAATTTAATGGTATACCGTCTCAGCCGCGATGTTGCGCTGCGTGCGGAAGAGATGGAAAAACAGCTTGCCCCACTATCGTTTACTCCATGCGGTAGTCAGGATATGGCGAAAACCGGATGGGTTCCACCGATGGGTTCACACAGCGACGCGCTGACCCATACCGCTAATGGCCAGATTGTTATCTGCGCCCGCAAAGAAGAAAAAATTCTACCGACGCCGGTGGTCAAGCAAGCACTGGAAGCCAAAATTTCCCGTCTCGAAGCTGAACAGGGCCGTAAACTGAAAAAAACGGAAAAAGACTCCCTGAAAGATGAAGTGCTGCACTCCCTGTTGCCGCGCGCGTTCAGCCGCTTCAGCCAGACCATGATGTGGATCGACACCGTCAACGGCTTAATTATGGTTGACTGCGCCAGCGCCAAAAAAGCCGAAGATACGCTGGCATTGCTGCGTAAAAGCCTCGGTTCTCTGCCGGTGGTTCCGCTGGCGATGGAGAACCCGATTGAACTGACGCTAACTGAGTGGGTCCGCTCCGGCACTGTTGCACAAGGGTTTCAGTTACTGGATGAAGCTGAACTCAAAGCGATGCTGGAAGATGGCGGCGTGATCCGCGCGAAAAAACAGGATCTGGTGAGTGACGAAATCGCCGTTCATATTGAAGCCGGCAAGGTGGTCACTAAACTGGCTCTCGACTGGCAGCAACGCATCCAGTTCCTGATGTGCGACGATGGTTCCATTAAGCGCCTGAAGTTCTCTGACGAACTGCGCGATCAGAACGAAGATATCGACCGGGATGATTATGCGCAGCGCTTTGATGCCGATTTTATTCTGATGACCGGCGAGCTGGCGGCATTGATTCAAAATCTGGTGGAAGGTTTAGGCGGCGAAGCGCAACGCTAAACCGCTCTTGCCGGATGGCGCGCCACCTTATCAATCCTGCACAATGACGTGCAGGTCAGCTAAGGCAGAGTCGTCATCCGGCGGCATGATTTACAAATAGCGGCAGAGATAAGAGCTCGGTTCCGCGACCTGCAAATGGAATTCACTGTGGCCTGGCACGTTGAACACGTCGCCGGCGCTATAGACTTTCCATACGGTTTCACCGGGTAGCAACACATTCAGCGCGCCGCTCACTACCGTCATCTCTTCAGGCTGCGCAGTCCCGAAAGTGTATTCCCCTTCCGCCATAACACCTACGCTGGCACGGCCAGTGCTACTGCTGGTAAACCCAATGGATTTCACTTTACCGGAAAAGTATTCGTTACTTTGAAGCATGAACTGGCCCTTTTAAAAAATGTATGAAAAAACAATATAGAGGCCGTGCTTTGCTTCTGTCACGCGAAATTGCGCAGTACTGCGGCCTAGACCAGCAGTTCTGACGCGAGGCGCGCCGCCAGTACATTAGATAATAAAACCGGAACATCCAGCGCTTTCTGGAGTAAATCGCGGTGCTTCTGATGGAAACCGAGACAATCGAGCATTAACACATCTGCGCCTTGCTCCAGTAGCGTCTTTCCGGCGCTGATCAATTCAGACTCTGTCGCCAGCCAGGGATGGGCCAGCACATAGTAAGGCTCGTTTTCCAGCACCTGCCATTTTCTTTTTTGCTGCGCCATCAATTCCGGGATCGGCACCATTACGCCGACCTGGTGGCCATCGACAATGGAGGCCACCAAAGGAGGGATAATGCGCTGCGGCTCTACGAGGATGGCATTACGCGCGACCAGCCCCTGAATATCTGCCGTACTCAGTAACAGGATCACATCGTAACCCTGGTTATCCAGCACTTCGATGATGCTTTGCAGGTCGCGCTCGACTTTTGCGCGAGAGAGCATTCCCAGGCTGTCATCCTGCAAACGCGTAGGAATAGCGACGTCGCCTGCTTCAACGCGATATTCACTGCGCACCTCATCGGGAGACATTTTACCCAACAGGCTGATATGGGTGATCTGCTGCGCTGACACATGCTCTGTCAGGAGCGGTAAGGTCTCTTCTACCGGCACCACACCAATGGTGAGGATCGCCAAAGTCGCACTCATTCTGCTTTCCGCCTTTCAATCATTCTGACTGCTTATGCGTTAACCACTGCCATAGCAGATGCCACTGCACGTAGGGCAAACGGACCGCTCCCGTGTTCATGTAGATTCCAGTAATTAATGAAATATACCAACTGAGGGGCGATCAGCCAGCCCCAAAATGTGACGTAAGCCCGTTTCTAAAATTTTCAGAAAATAATACCGCTGGTTGACTATCCGGCTTAGGTTTTCTCCGGATCTTCATAGCGTTTTTTAGCATCCAGCGCTTCCTGTTCGGTAGGATGCTCACTGATTAATGCATCGGGCTTAGGATGATCTGCTCGTAGCTGGTACCAGGTAACCGTCTGAGTGCCTGTACCTTTTTCAACGGCAACAATGCGGGCTTCACGCGGATAGGGTGGTTTCGTCGGCATAGCTCTTCCTTTTTTATCGGTCGGGCTATTAAGTATAGACAAACGTTTCGCTAACTGGCGCGAGCCAGCTGTAATGCCGCTTCAATGTCCGTCACCACCTGCTCCGGCGGGAGTGCGGCATCCACCACATAGTGTGCAGCTTCACGGTATAGCGCATCGCGGAGCGCCAGCACTTCACTCACCTCTTCGCTGATAGGCTTGCCGGTTAGCGTTGGGCGCTGCCCCTCTTCCGGGAAAGCTTCCAGCCGATCGGCCAGTACAGACACCGGTGCACACAGATAGATCACCACACCCTTTTCACGCATAAAACGGCGGTTATATTCGCTAAGAACAATGCCGCCTCCGGTGGCGATCACCCGCGCGGGCGCGGTTACCGCCTCCAGCGCCGCCGTTTCTTTTGCCCGAAATCCATCCCACCCTTCATTATCAACAATGGTCGCAATACTTTGCTTAACCTCTTCCTGCAACCAGTGATCGGTATCGATAAACTCACATCCCTGCGCCAGCGCCAGCGCCAGGCCCACGGTGGTTTTACCGCAACCGCGTGCGCCAACTAAAAAAATGGGTAGCGTCATGAACTGGTGTTTCCTCCGGGTCCTACGCAACACAGGACGGATAATGAGACAGCGAATGATACCACTTAACTAGTACAATATTCACCGTAAAATTTACGTTACACTTTTATGTCCACCACGGAGGATAATCTCATTTCACCCAGAGCTGATAACGAGTGTGGCTGTAAAGATTACGTGGCAACATATGTAGCGGCAACATTACTGAATGTATCACAGGCTGGCAAGCCCGCAAGGCGGCAAACCATACCCTGTTACGCGAGGTTGTGCAAAAATTATTCTGTCTGGCGGCGCTTAACTTCCAGCAGCCATTTATCCAGTTGCGCGGCGAACTGCTGACGATCCCGCTGCGAGAGGCTATCCGGGCCGCCTGTCTGGATACCGCTGGCACGCAGCGTATCCATAAAATCACGCAGGGTCAGTTTTTCACGAATGGTGGCTTCAGTATAGCGTTCACCGCGCGGGTTCAGCGCCGCAGCGCCTTTGGCCAGCACTTCCGCCGCCAGGGGAATATCCGCCGTGATCACCAAATCCTCTGCGCTACACAGCCGCACAATTTCGTTATCGGCCACATCAAACCCTGCCGGCACTCTCAACGTGCGGATCACTCGCGACGGTGGGACGCGCAAACTCTGGTTAGCCACCAGCGTAAGGGGGGTTTGCGTGCGCTCAGCGGCGCGGAATAAAATCTCTTTGATCACGTTCGGACAGGCGTCCGCATCGACCCAAATCGCCATAGTTGCTCCTTTTGATTGCGCTGCATTGTCGCTTTAATTCCCCGTCGGGGAAAGTCGCGCGATCGTCGCAGAAGCTTTAGCCCTGCGCGGAAATCCACGTTAAGCTATATGCCACAAGCAATTACAAGCAGAGAGACAGACGTGATGGAAAAAAAAATCGGTTTTATCGGCTGCGGTAACATGGGTAAGGCGATCCTCGGTGGCCTGATTTCCAGCGGCCAGGTTCTGCCAGGACAAATCTGGGTGTACACCCCGTCACCCGATAAAGTCGCCGCCCTGCACGATCAGTTTGGCATCAATGCGGCGCAAAGCGCGCAGGAAGTGGCGCAGATCGCCGACATCGTCTTTGGTGCCGTTAAGCCGAACATCATGGTGAAAGTGCTGAGTGAAGTAGCGTCCAGCCTGAATAAAGAGACGCTGGTTGTCTCAATTGCCGCCGGCGTGACGCTCGATCAACTGGCGCGCGCACTCGGCCACGATCGTAAAATTGTGCGTGCTATGCCGAATACTCCCTCGCTGGTGAACGCCGGGATGACCTCCATTACGCCAAACGCCCTTGTGACGCCGGAAGAGACCGCTGATGTCCTCAATATCTTCCGCTGCTTTGGTGAAGCCGAAGTGATTGCCGAACCGATGATCCACCCGGTCGTCGGCGTGAGCGGCTCCGCGCCCGCTTACGTATTTATGTTTATCGAAGCGATGGCGGATGCTGCTGTGTTGGGTGGGATGCCGCGCGCGCAGGCTTACAAATTTGCCGCACAGGCGGTCATGGGCTCAGCCAAAATGGTGCTGGAAACCGGCAAACACCCGGGCGAGCTGAAAGATATGGTCTGCTCCCCTGGCGGCACCACCATTGAAGCGGTAAAAGTACTGGAAGAGAAAGGCTTCCGTTCGGCGGTCATTGAGGCCATCGAAGCCTGCATGGCAAAGTCCGATAAACTCAGCAAGTAACTCGCCGCCTCTCCCCAACGGGGAGAGGGTTTCAGCGCCTGTCAGGCCAGTATTTCGCTGGCAACATTAATACTGACAGGCTGCTGCATTTTCAACAGTAACCCCGCCGTCGCGCTGTACTCGCCACAGCTTAATACAGCTTTTAACACTCCCGCTTCGCCGTATAGCACAGCAAAACGTTTATCATCAAACGAACCGAGCATTTTGATGCTGTCCCACTCGCGGGCATAACCAAGGTACTCGAAACGGGTGCCAAAGTGGGTGGTCCAGAAAAACGGCACCCGATCAAACGCATGATGTTCGCCCAGCATATTCAGCGCTGCAATATGCCCTTGCTGCTGTGCCACGCGCCAGTGTTCAATCCGTCTGCGCCCTTCTGGCGCCGGATAGCTGGCAATATCGCCCACTGCCCAAACATCCGGTGCGGCGCTCAGGGTTTCATCCACGCTCAGGCTACCGTCTTGTTCATGGGGCAGATCGTGGGCTAACTCCGTGGCGGGGCGCACACCTGTCGCGAAGACCACCACATGCGCAGGCAGGGTGTGACCATTTTTCAGCTTCACCCCCTGCACATGGCCATTTCCTTCCAGCGCGACCGGCTCGCCGGTCATAAATTTCACACCATTTTGCTTATGTAGCTCCCGGAAACGCCGCCCTATCTCTTCACCAAATTGCGGTACAAACGGCAGCGCATGGCGCGACAGCACCGTGACATCAATATCCTGGTTACGCAGCGCCGCCGCCAGTTCCATGGCGATGAAACTGTTGCCGATCACCACCAGTTGTTGCTCCTGCTCCACCTCGTTGAGCAGGCGCTGCGCCTGATGAATATCCCGTAAGACATGCACACCCGCCTGGTGATTACCGGGGATCTCGGGCCACACTGGCTGGCCGCCTGTCGCCAGTAACAATTTGTCGTAGTGAACAGACCGCCCGGTAGCAAGCGTTATCTGATGCGCGTGGCAATCGAGCGCCGTCACCTCTTCGCGCAGACACTCAACACCGGGCTGACTGTAAAATGCGTCATCCAGTAGATGGGGAACCTCGCTGATTTTCATTTTACCGGCGGGGACAAATTTACTCAGCGCCGTGCGATCATAAGGTGCGCCATCGTCTTTATCGATCAGGATCAGATGCCCCGAAAAACCCGCGTCACGCAACGTGATCGCCGCTGCGCTGCCTGCGGCCCCCGTGCCAAGGATCACCGCTGTTTGCGGGCGATCGCCGCGAATGTTCGGTCTGCTGGCGGGAGAACTTGGACGCGGGTTCACTAATACACGGTTTTGCTCAATGAGCACCGGGTACTGCTTGAGGTTGGTCAACGCCAGCGGTTCGCGCCACTCGCCATTGGTAATATCAAACGCGGCTTTATGCCAGGGGCACACCAGTTTGCCGTCGCAAATCGCCCCCTTTTCCAGCGGCCCGCCCGCATGGGGGCATTTGCTCTGAAAGGCACGAACCTGACCAAGCGAGCGGATAAGGATCAGGGAGGTTCCCGCCACATCCACTTTTACCGGTTGGTTTTCCGGCAAGGAATTGAGATCGGTAACGTATTGATAGTTCATCATATTGCTCCCGTGTCAGTGTTGCAAAAACGGGCGTCACGCCAGACAGCGCACAACCACGAGGAGAGGGAAAAAGAGAACGTTGCTCACTTGTTAAGCCTGGCAGAGATTGGCCAGCGGGCAACCAGGTAGAGAAGACAGGTACAGGAGGGTGAGCGCAGCCAACCGCTCACCCTTTTTTTAGCCCTGTTTTTTCAGGCAGGCGCTCATGAATTTACTGCGATCGTCGCCCTTCAGCGATTGCTGCGTTGCCTGCGCATTACACTCGCGCATGCGTTGCTGCTGCGGCGTCAGGCTTTTCTGACCGGGTTCTGTTTTGGTGTTCTTCAGGCAGTCGCTCATATAGTGCTTACGGGCATCGCCTGAGAGCGTTTGCGCCGTAGCCTGTTGATTACACAGGGTCATACGTTGTTGCTGAGGGGTAAGATTTTTTTCGGCGGCGCCCAGCGCCGTGACAAACAGCAGACCGAATACGAGGGTAACCAAGAATGTTATTTTCATCGCACCATCCTTCTGTCAGTGTGGCTCTTTAAGGATGGTCCTAAACAGAGAAATAACCACCCGGCGGCAAAGATTTACCGCCGGGCAGCAATCATTTCAGGTTCAGCGCGGCTTTCATGGTATAGAACAGATCGGTCTGATCGGTCAGTCCCACCACATTCGCGGCATGCGGGCCATAGGCAGCAATGCGAACTTGCGCACCGGTATGCTCCATCGACTCCTCTTCGGAGTTGCCGTATGTCATAGCCATTACCGCACCATCTTTGGTGTTCAGTAACTGACTCAGACCCGGCGCTTTGCTGTCCGGCGCGATGATCTGGCTGGCGTGAGCATGATCCGCCGTGACGATCACCAGCGTGTTACCGTCTTTCTTCGCGAATTCCAGCGCTTTCTGCACCGCTTCGTCGAGATCGACCGTTTCACCAATCTGGCCGCACGGGTTCGCCGCATGATCCTGTTTATCAATGGAAGCACCTTCAACCTGCAGGAAGAAGCCCTTCTCATTTTTGTTCAGCAGCTCAATCGCTTTTTCGGTCATCGCCGCCAGCGTCGGTACGCTGCCGGTACGTTTTGCGTTCGGCGTACAGGTCACCGCGGGCTTATCGAGATTGCCATGCAAAGAGGCTTTCGGCCCTTCCCAGCGCACCGGCATGTTGCCATCAGAGAACAGCCCCAGCAGCGGTTTAGCCTGGTTTGCTTCCGTGATAGCCGCCAGCGTTGATGCGTCACCTACCAGTTGATAACCACGCGCTTGCGCCTGCTCACGCAGCGTTTTTCCTTGCCATTCGCCCGCTGTCGCCGTTTCGTTAAAAGTTTTTGCTCCGCCGCCCAACGTCACATCCGCACGGGCATTCAGCAACTGCTCGGTAATCGACCCTTTACCGCCTTTTTCCAGCGCGTTGAGGGCGCATTTTTCACTGGTCACTGTGGGGCCATAGCAGCGACGAGAGATCACGTGCGAAACCAGCGCCGCAGGCGTCGCGTCCTGCAATTCAGCCGTGGAGACGTTACCGGTCGCCAGGCCTGCTGCTTTCGCCATTTCGAGGATAGTCGGGTGATCTTTTTCGTGAATATCGACGCCGAGCGCCCCGTTATACGTTTTGACACCCGTGCTCCACGCCGTAGCAGAGGCAGCGGAATCCGTCACGTAGTCAGGTTTCCCGGTTTTTTTGTCCAGCGCGTAGTGGGTGTACTGTCCCGTTAATGGCAATGCGTCGATGCCTTTAAACGCACCGCCTGCCCCTTCGGCATAATTTCGCGCTGCGGTAATTTCGGAGTCGCCCATACCATCGCCAATCAGCAGAATAATATTCTTTGCCGGTTTGTCATTCAGCGAATCGCGCAGCGCAGCGGTCTGGTCGCCGATCAAACGGCGCGCGCCGCCTGGCGCAGAAATATCCCCCTGAGCAGCACGATTATCAAGCACAGCGGTAGAGGTAGTATCAGCATAAATAGCAGGGGTAAATAACAGTGGTAATAAAGAAAGGTATAATACGCTCTGTTTCACTTTAATATTCTCCATGTACAAATACTTAAAGAAAATAAAACAGAGCGACTATAGGCAGCGCGCATGACAGTCAGATGACAGTCCTGTCGGTGTATCGGGGGGTTAGCTGCGCGGGTGCCTTAACAGCTTTTTTACGTACTGTTGCAGCAACTCCGTATCCTTACTGGGCACGTGAGAGCCAGGGCGAGCTTCATCCAATGCCCCTTCGATACTTTGAATTAACGCCTGTTGCTCAGAAGACGCCATATGGCGCAGCAGCGCCGTCACGACAATTTCCAGCGCTTCAACCTGGGCGACCAGCTCTTTCGATTCCTCTTCTTTTTCGGCAAGCTTCACCAACAACTCTGCAATGAGATTTTTCATAGCGCTATTTCCTGATGGGATATTCGACGACGTTAACACTCTGCCCAGATGTTGCAAAGTAGATACATGTATTATTTTTGCGGATTTTCTCACAATGCTTACGGGAATTTAAAAAGCGCGAGTAACGAAACGTTTCTATGGCAAATCAGAGCGGATTAATTTAAGGCGTTAGTTAGCCCCAAATTATTAATTCCAAACGGCAGCTTATTTATATAAGAAAACATTATAGAAAAGCCGGGAATATCTTCCCGGCTCGTTTATATTCTCAACGGCGGGTGCGACGAAATGCCAGACCCAATTGCCAGAGATTAATAAACACCACCACAGCGGTGGCAGCAAATACCCAACGGAAACCGGCTACGGCCGATACAGTCGCGCCCATCAGCGGCCCGGCGACATTGCCAAGGTACATAAACGACTGGTTGTAACCGAAAATTCGCCCGGTTACCTGATCGCTGGAATATTTCAACAGCAGCGTCTGCACGGCGGGTAACATAGCGCCATCGACGAACCCCAGCATAAAACGCAGGATCCCCAGTTGCAGCGGCGAGGTAACAAATGACATGGCAAAAAACAGCACCACGGCAATACCCATTGTGCCCATCAGTATGCGCGACGTGCCAATGCGATCGCCCAGTTTGCCAAGCCGCGGTGCGGAGATCAGCGCAGAAACCCCCGGAATGGCGGCAATCAGGCCACTGAGAAACGCGATATTCGTGGTATGTGGCGCAAGCGACTGGATAAATAAGGTGAGAATCGGGCCAATCGAACCGTTACACAACTGGATCACCAGCGTCGTGACAAACAAGCTAAACACCAGGCCAGGATAAGGCAGCGTTGAAAAAACCGCTTTGCCACTGAGGCGTTCGCCCTTCTTTACCTTCGGCCTGACGCCTTCTTTAATCAGAAACAGCGTCACCAGGAAGCTGATCATTAACAACAAGGCGGTGATCAAGAAGACCATCCGCAACCCTAAATGGTCGGCAAGAAAACCGCCCATCAACGGCCCGCCAATCACACCGCTGATTTGCGCAGTGGATAAGGTACTCAACGCCCAGCCGCTGCGCTCGCGTGGTACCTGGGAGGCCACCAGCGCCATCGCGTTCGGAATATACCCTGACGTAAGCCCCATGACTCCACGCAGTAACAGCAATTGCCAGACGTTGGTGGCGAAGGCCTGCAACAGAATGGCAATCGCCATGCCCAGTGAAGCGCGCAGCAGCATCAATTTGCGGCCCTTACGATCCGCAAGGCTGCCCCACATCGGCGAGACAATGGCCGACACCAGGAAGGTCACACTGAACGTCAGACCTGACCACATCGACAACGCTTCGTGGGACGTCACGCCTAATTGTGCAACGTACAGCGGCAAAAACGGCAGAATTTGACTGATGGCGAGGCCGGTAAAAAAGCATCCAAACCACACCGAGATAAGATTAACCTTCCAGGATTCCATAAACAGGCGTAATTATTCAGGTTTTGACAATCAGTGCACAGATTAACAATAACGTGCACCAGATGGGTCGCCAGAGATGCGTTTAACAGAACTTTGGTGTTTTATCTGCTAAGTGTCGGACATGGCGGAGATCCGATAAAAAAACCACATAAATCACAGTGATTTATGCTTTAACGGCATAAACCAAAGCCACGCATGCCAAGGTGGAAATGGTTAGCATGTGCGGCGTTATACTCTGGCCCCAATCCGTTACCGTAGTAACCACAACTGGCGCTCAGCATTGCCCGTAACCAGGGTTGCGTACGCGCCTGTCGCCAGCCGTTCAGCACCGTTACCTGCTGGCCGTTCGCCAGATGAAAAGCGCTGATATCCAACGCGTCGGCGCTGGCATGCTCGCTACGCCGGGCATCTGCGCGGTTGTAAATGTTGCGGCAGGCATAGCTGCCAAGATGATCAATTCGAACCAACGCACTGCCCATAAAGCGCTCAGTGAGCGGTCGTGCTTGCTGCTGCACAAATAGCGCCGAACTAAGCGCCAGCGGGCAACTCGCCAGAAAACTGTTGTTCAGTTTTACCGCGCCAAAGTCCTGCACCCGCACCACATTACTGAGTGGGCAGTCGCCCTGACTATCCGCCACTGGCCGGACAGAGATCATCTGTTGCTGACGAGCCAGGGTTAACAGCGCGGTACAGGCTTGCGGGGACAAACGGCGAAGTTTGTACTGTGTCATGCGCCCCGGCGGATCGTTCAGTTGCAGAGGGGCAAACGGATTGTAGTAAGACGGCAGGTAGCGATAACTGATAAAAATCAACGCCAGCACACAGCTCAGCGCAATCAGGCTTTTCCCTCTCACGTCTCCCCCTTCAGGTATACAAAAAACATTATGGCAGAAGGCCGCGAATCGTGCGTTTTGACGTGCTATCGTATGGGCTTTGTGAATCAGTGTGAGTGAACGTAGAAATGGCAAAACTGCGGGTAGGGGTGGTCTTCGGCGGTAAATCGGCGGAACACGAAGTGTCGTTGCAATCGGCGAAAAATATCGTCGACGCGATGGACAAATCGCGATTTGAGGTCGTGCTGCTGGGGATCGATAAACAGGGTCAGTGGCATATCAGCGACGCGAATAATTACCTGCTGAACGCGCACGATCCGGCGCACATCGCGCTTAATCCTTCTGAAAACAGCGTTGCGCTGGTGCCAGGTATCGAGCAACAGCAGTTGATCGAAGCAGAAAGCAGCACGCCGTTGCCGAATGTTGATGTGATCTTCCCGATTGTCCACGGTACGCTGGGTGAAGATGGTTCCCTTCAGGGCATGCTGCGTCTGGCGAACCTGCCGTTCGTTGGTTCTGATGTGCTGGCGTCCGCCGCCTGCATGGATAAAGATGTCACTAAACGCTTGCTGCGCGATGCCGGGCTGGCGATCGCGCCTTTTGTTACCCTGACACGGGCAAATCGTCAACAGATCAGCTTCAGCGAAGTGGAAGCGAAACTTGGGCTGCCGATGTTTGTCAAACCAGCGAATCAGGGATCTTCCGTTGGCGTCAGCAAAGTCACCAGCGAAGCCCAGTACCATGAAGCAGTGCGCCTGGCGTTTGAATTCGACAAAAAAGTGGTAGTAGAAAAAGGCATCAAAGGCCGCGAGATCGAGTGTGCGGTGCTCGGTAACGATGACCCCCAGGCCAGTACCTGCGGCGAAATTGTGCTGAACAGCGAGTTCTACGCCTACGACACCAAGTATATCGATGATAACGGTGCGCAGGTTGTCGTCCCGGCGGCGATTGATCCGGTGATCAACGACAAAATCCGCCACATTGCGGTGCAGGCGTACCAGACGCTGGGCTGCGAAGGAATGGCGCGAGTAGATGTGTTCCTGACGCCGGATAATGAGGTCATTATTAATGAGATCAACACGTTGCCGGGCTTCACGAACATCAGCATGTACCCGAAACTGTGGCAGGCGAGCGGCATTGGTTATTCTGAGCTGATTACGCGTCTGATTGAACTGGCGATTGCGCGCCATCAGGCCAACAGCGCGCTAAAAATTTCCGTAAACGATTAAGTGTTACTCTGGCTTATCCGCCGTCTCTTCTTCATCGGGGCGGCGGCGGATAATCAACCCGGCCAGCCAGAAGCTGATGACCCAGGTGACCAGCCCTACCGCGTAAGTCTGCCAACCTTTGGCCTCAAACCCCAACAATCCCACCACTCCATTCAGAATAAAAATCAACCCAATCGCAAATGCGTAATAGTGCCAGTCACGGCGGATTTTCACAGGCAGCTTCATGACAACTCCGGCAGTTAAAACGGCATCATCGCATAACGCGCGCGTCGGGTCTGTGGCGTATGCGTTAAATCTGAAATGTTGCGATAGTAATTAAAACGTTACAGAAATGTGAGCGCGTACAAAAATAGATCAACCGGGATCCTTCCCGGGGCGAAATTATCACCTTTCTGATGTTGACAAAGCGGTACAACTGCCAAAATTACCCCGAACTGAGGCCACTGAGCCCATTACTTTGCGTGTCAGGTTGTTGTTAAATTGTAAAGAGTACCGGAGGTCTTATGGCTGACTTTACACTGTCAAAACCCTTCACGGGTGCAAAAAAACGTGACGCCTCCAGGCCGGGTAATATTGCTTATGCTGTGTTCGTTCTGCTCTGCTTCTGGGCTGGCGCCCAGTTGTTGAACCTGCTGGTACACGCACCAGGTGTGTTTGAACACCTGATGCAGATGCAGGACGCGTCCCGTCCCCAGGTGGAGATGGGGCTCGGCGTAGGCACGATCTTTGGCCTTGTGCCGTTTATCGCGGGAAGCGCCGTACTTGGCGTCATCGCCCTTGTCCTGCGCTGGCGACGACACCACTTACGTTAATTCTGCGCCATGCAGGCTGCCCGTCGATCATCCACGCGCTTTGCAAACCATGCGGTTGTCAGATTGCGGGTGATCTTCGGGCTTTCTAACTGAATGCCTGGCAACATCTCACGCGCCAGCGTTTTTCCACTCTTCTTCTCCGCCAGACGATACACTTCGCGCCACAGCGTGGTCTGTTCAAACTTCTGACTATCACCGCGTTCCAGCTGACGACGAATATCGCGATCGCTCATCCCAAGCTGGGGACCGAGTTTGCGAATAGCCCGTTCCGTACTGCCGGTATCACTGCTGCCGTAGAGGATCAGATCGCCATCCAGCGCCAGTTTCACCCCGGTCGCGATGCTGACCGCATGTTGGAAAGCCGCGTTACGGCTGGCATACAAACCGGCGTTGAAATCCGCAAAGCGATAAATCGGCGCGGTATAACTGGCGGGATAATTCAACAAATGGTACGTCCCGAACCACAACCCACCGCGACGGCTAAACACTTCCTGGCGCACCGTGCCTTCCATTTTCCACGGATAACCGTCCGTATGCTGCTGGGCGAAAGCGACGCTGATTTGCATCGGCCCCCCGGTACGCACCGGGTTCAGGGAACCGAACAGTTTCTGGCCCATTGGCACCATGCCAATAAAGTCGTCAAAAACGGCGCTCAGCTCTTTTTCGGTTCTCACTTTATCCAGCCGTTCGCTGTAACTTTTGCCATTCGGCGATGGGATTTTTAGCGCGGTATGCACCAGCACCGTCGGAATGTGCATGCGTTCGGCGCGCTTATCGATCTCTTTCCAGGCGATTTTACTGAGCCCAGGCACAATGGGATCGGACTGATAGTTAGACTCCTGCTGCGCCACCGCCAGCACTGAACAGATGTTTTCAAGCGTAGGCGCAAGCTGCTGGCTGCTAAATGTCGTGGCAAGATCCTGTGCCCAGCCTTCTCGGTCTTTCACGCTGGCGGGAATTTTCTGACGCACAACGCTCGCCACATCCAGCGGTTGTGCTCTCTCCCGCTCTTTTTCTTTCTCCACTTCTTTCTGCGATACCGGGCCTTGCGTCGAACAGCCAGCGAGGATCAATGCCGCCAGCAACCAGGAAAAACGGGGCACGTAAGACATACCGTTCCTTGTATTAACCAAAAATAGAGGGCACGGGCCGGATCTCCTGCCCATCCAGTTCACGCTCAAAACTGCGTAAACGTTTATAGATAGACATCAGGCTCACCAGCGTCGACCAGGAGGTGATTAAATACTGGAACGAACTGCGTACCTGTTCAAAAACGTTAGTTATCTGGCGCATCAAACCGAAGGTGATGGCCCCGGCGGCAATGGTCGGGAACAGCACAATCAGGCCGAACACCACATCAACCTGCATATACAGAATACGGGCGATGTTGAAATACATATAGTGGAAATAGAGACGGAAATAGTTACGCCGCACCGCAGAGAACAACTCGCTAATGGTATTTGGTCTTGCACGCCCGGCATCATCTTCACCGTACACCAGCTCTTTGCGGTATGCCGCTTCCACACGCTGATTTTTAAACTCCAGGCCTGGCAGCTTGATACCGACAAAGGCCAGCAACACTGTTCCCAGCAACGCCCAGCCTACGGCGGCGATAACCAGCCCGTAGGCCACATGCCCGACGATCGGCAGTTGCTGCACATGCGGCGACAATGCCACCAGCACCGGCAAAAACGCAATCAGCGTCATCACCGCATTAATAAAGCTGGTGCCCATATCTTCCAGCGTTGTGGCAAAACGCATCGTGTCTTCCTGCACACGTTGCGCCGCCCCTTCGATATGACGCAAGTGATCCCAGTGCGCCATATAGTATTCGTTCATCGCCGTGCGCCAACGAAACACATAATGGCTGACAAAAAAATTGTTCAGCACCGCAACCGTCACGGCAATTAATGCGATCCACAGAAACACGCCAATCTCGCTATAGAGCTGACCGATGCTCACTTTATTCGGCGCGCTAAGCGCAGTCTGGATCAGATCATAAAACGGTTGATACCAGGCATTGATGGCCACATTGACTTCCACCAAAAACCAGGTGACAAAGATGATCAGCGCGGTGCCTAAAATCGACCAGCGCTGCCAGCGGTGCGGCGAGAGGGTAAACCAGCACAGCGCAAATACGCCTACGCAGAACGCATAATAGGCATAGAACAGCAGATAGCCAGGGGCCCAGAAACGTGCGGCGCTGATTGGCACGTCCGCCGATGCGCCCATTAAACGCATCAGCCAGGCTTCACCGCCTGCCTGCCAGAAAATGACCGCGATAGCGGCCCAGATAAAAGCCGACAAAAAGAACAGCGTCGGCCGGGGGAAGAAGGACTTAAACATCGTGCTCTCCTGCTTACTTCTTATTATTTACCACACATGCTGTGTACCAGGATTTTGCACCGCGCTAAAACGCGCTGTGACAAAAAAGCGCCGCAAATGCGACGCCGGATAATCTCTTCAGACCTAAGGGTAACCCCTTAGTTCGTTTGCCATTCGTGAACAATTGTTTCGACGGGTTTCACCCGCACGGGATTGCCCGGTACGGTGAGCGTTCGCCACACGTCGTTATAGTGCTCAATTAACGTTGCCGCCTGCGCAGCCGGGCGGTTAGCCGTGGTGTGAGCATCCTGCGCCACCGTTATCGCATAGCCGCGGCTGGCGCCGTTTTTCAGGGTGGTATCAACACAGTAGTCCGTGGCGCAACCGCACATGACAAAGGCGTCAATATCCTGCTCACGTAACACGCTTTCCAACTGCGTTTTGTAGAACGCATCGCAGGCAGTCTTGGTGACGTACAGCGCGCCCGCAGGTTGGTTCAGTTCCGGCAACAAATCGAACCCGGCGCTGCCCTCTTCCAGTCCACCCGCTTCGGCATGCTGAATGAAGATCACCGTGTCTGCGGCGGCTATTAACTGGTTGATGCGCGCCACGCACTGCTCGCGCTGAATACGTGGCGTTGCGAACACCCCGTTCTGCATATCCACCACCATCACTACCCGTTTACCTGCCATTCTCTGACTCCTGCTTTCGGGAAAGAGAGAGGTTATCACATGCGCATGCGGGCGCAGTCATAGGGAAAAAATTTCATATTTACCCATCGTTACGTATTAGGGCGAAAGAATACGCTTATTAGGGCTTTGCAACGGGACGCTAAGTAGTATAAATACGCTCTACCTTTCCCATTATTCTGTGGACCCCTTCGTTGAAACGTTGTTTGCTTTTTTCTGCGATGCTGTGCGCACTCAGCCTGACCACCGCCCGGGCGGCGCAACACTCTCCTGACCCGGTTTTTGCTTCGGATATCGTCGATCGCTACGCCAACCATATTTACTTTGGCAGCGGCGCGACAGGAATGGCGATCGTCGTGATTGACGGAAATCAGCGCGTATTCAGAAGTTATGGCGAAACCCGACCGGGTAATAATGTACGCCCACAACTGGACTCGGTGATTCGTATTGCCTCACTGTCGAAGCTGATGACCAGCGAGATGCTGGTGAAACTGCTCGATCAAGGTATCGTGCGTCTGGACGATCCCTTAAGTAAATATGCACCGCCGGGCGCTCGCGTCCCGACTTACCAGGGCACGCCCATTACGCTGGTGAATCTCGCCACGCACACCAGCGCCCTGCCCCGTGAACAACCCGGCGGCGCGGCGCACCGCGATGTGTTTGTCTGGCCAACGCGTGAACAGCGCTGGAACTGGCTCTCAACCGCCACGCTAAAATTCGCGCCCGGTACGCAGGCCGCCTACTCCAACCTGGCGTTTGATCTGTTGGCCGATGCGCTGGCAAAAGCGGCGGGGAAACCGTATCCCCAACTGTTTGAAGATCAGATCACGCGCCCGCTGGGCATGAAAGACACCACCTTTACGCCCTCACCGGATCAGTGCAAACGCCTGATGGTGGCCGAAAAAGGTGCCAGCCCCTGTAACAATACGCTGGCGGCAGTCGGCAGTGGCGGTGTTTACTCCACGCCCGGCGACATGATGCGCTGGATGCAACAGTTCCTCTCGTCGGATTTCTACTCCCGCAACAGTCAGGCCGACCGTATGCAGACGCTGATTTACCCGCGTAATCAGTTGACGAAAGTGATCGGGATGGATGTCCCCGGTAAAGCGGACGCGCTGGGTCTGGGCTGGGTGTATATGGCACCGAAAGAGGGGCACCCTGGCATCATTCAGAAAACCGGTGGCGGCGGTGGATTTATCACTTATATGGCCATGGTGCCACAGCATAACGTCGGAGTGTTTGTGGTGATCACCCGCTCGCCGCTGACGCGCTTTACCAATATGAGCGACGGCGTCAACGACCTGGTCAGTGAACTGAGCAACAACAAACCGCACGTGGTTCCCGCCTCCTGAGGCAATAACCGGGGCAGACAGCATCTGCCTTTGCCCCGGTATTTAACAGCGATTTTGGTAAAACAGCGCCCCCTCTTTTCAGTTACAATGGCACTATCTGTTCCACAAATATCAGGCATACCATGACCGATTTAATCACTCGCCCTCGCCGCCTGCGCCAATCCCCCGCGCTGCGCGCTATGTTTGAAGAGACAACACTGAGCAAAAACGACCTGGTGTTGCCGATCTTTGTTGAAGAAGAGCTGGACGACTACAAAGCCATTGAGGCCATGCCAGGCGTCATGCGCATTCCGGAAAAATACCTCGCTCGTGAAATCGAACGCATCGCCAGGGCTGGGATCCGCTCCGTCATGACCTTCGGTATTTCTCATCATACCGACGAGACGGGGAGCGATACCTGGCAGGAAAACGGCCTGGTGGCGCGTATGTCGCGCATCTGCAAAGAGACCGTGCCGGAGATGATTGTGATGTCCGACACCTGTTTTTGCGAATACACCTCGCACGGTCACTGTGGTGTGCTGTGCGACCACGGTGTGGATAACGACGCGACCCTGCTCAATCTGGGTAAACAAGCCGTGGTTGCCGCAGCCGCAGGCGCAGACTTCATCGCGCCGTCCGCTGCCATGGACGGTCAGGTAAAAGCCATTCGCCAGGCGCTGGACGCGGCAGGCTTTACCGACACAGCCATCATGTCTTATTCAACCAAGTTTGCCTCGTCGTTCTACGGCCCGTTCCGTGAAGCGGCAGGCACTGCGCTGAAAGGCGATCGCAAAACCTACCAGATGAACCCAATGAACCGCCGCGAGGCGATTCGCGAGTCGCTGATCGACGAGGCCGAAGGCGCAGACTGCCTGATGGTCAAACCGGCGGGCGCGTATCTGGACATTCTGCGTGACGTTCGCGAGCGCACCGGGCTGCCGCTGGGTGCTTATCAGGTGAGCGGCGAGTACGCGATGATCAAATTCGCCGCGCTGGCGGGTGCCATCGACGAAGATAAAGTGGTGCTGGAAAGCCTGGGCGCAATCAAGCGTGCAGGCGCGGATCTGATCTTCAGCTACTTCGCCCTCGACCTCGCCGAACGCGGTATCCTCTGAGTTAGCCCTGCCTTTCGCCCTCTCCCGCCGGGAGAGGGTAGATGTGACAAAACATGCCATTTTGTATTGTCATATGTTCATTGTAATGAAACGTAAACGTCATCTTCTCCCTTTACTGTCTTCGCAAGACGGGAGGAGAAGCCACCATGTTTAGTCTCGACAATGTACTCGACGACCTCTGGCCACAGGCCAGACCCGCACCCTGGCAAAAGAATCTGCTCAGACGACTGCTTTATGAACGCGAGTTCCAGCAATTTGCGGAACGCCATCCCCACCTGAAAGGGCTGGATATGGTTGAGCAAGTGCTTGAACACCTGCAGATCCGCTGCACCGTTCCTGCTCACGATCTTGAACAGATCCCCGAACATGGCCCCTTGGTCATTATCGCCAACCACCCCACCGGTACGCTCGACGGGCTGGCGCTGATGTATGCCGTTTCCCGTGTTCGCCGCGATGTCAAAGTGGTCACCAACCGTATGCTGACCCACCTGGAGCCACTCAGTTCACTGTTCATTCCGGTGGATAACATGGGAGGACGCACGCGTAAATCGTCGCTACAACAGATGGAGAATCATCTGCAACGAGGCGGTGTGCTGATTTTCTTCCCGGCGGGAGAAGTCTCACGCGTAACGCGTAAAGGTATCCGCGATAAAAGCTGGCATACCGGTTTTATCAAACTGGCAAATAAATTCCGCGCTCCGCTGCTACCGGCCTGGATCGATGCCCGTAACAGCGCACTGTTCTACGCAAGCGCAATGGTTTCGGACACGCTACCGCTGTTGCTGCTGATGCAGCAGATGTTTCGCCGCCGCAACAGCAACCTGCCGATCAAAATCGGTCAGCGCATTCCCTGGAATAGCTGGCATACGCCGCAACTCTCCTCACGGGAACTGGCCGATAAGTGTCGCAAGCATGTCCTGCGTTTGGGCAAGGGATTGCCCGGCCCCTTCAAAACCGAGTGCGCCATTGCGCGCCCGGAAGAGCGGATCACCCTGCGCCGTGAACTCAATAACGCCGAGTGCCTTGGCCACACGGCGGATGGCAAAATTATCTACCTCTGGCAGCGCAAGGGGCAGGAAGATGCGCCGCTCTTGCGCGAGCTGGGACGGCTGCGGGAGATTGCCTTCCGCGCGGTGGGCGAAGGCAGCGGTAAACGTCGCGATACGGATAAATATGACGACGATTACCTGCACCTGATCCTCTGGGATGAGAGCGATCTGGAAATCGTCGGCGCTTATCGCTTTATGCCCACCGCACAGCAGGTCGAAGCCCGCGGCATTGAAGGGCTTTATAGCCACAGTCTGTTCCACTATGACGATCGGATGGCGGACGTGCTGCGTAACGGCATTGAACTGGGACGCAGCTTTATTCAGCCGCGTTACTGGGGACGTCGTGGTCTGGACTATCTCTGGTCGGGAATTGGCGCATACCTGGCGCGGTATCCGCAATACCGCTACTTGTTTGGCCCGGTGTCAATTTCCGGCGGTATGCCGCCTGCGGCAAGGGATCTGCTGGTGGCATTCTACCGTTTGTGGTTCCCGGCGACCTGGCCGCTGGCCGCGTCACGTCGCCCGTGGCCTGCCACCATGCCGGACGTGCTGGCACAGTTTACCGGTGAGGATTACACCGAAGATCTGACGCGTCTGAAATCGCTGCTTGGCAATCTGGGCTGCGGTATTCCACCGCTGTATAAACAGTATTCCGAACTGTGTGAAACGGGGGGCGTACAGTTTATTGATTTTGGCTGCGATCCGGAATTCAACAATTGTGTCGATGGTCTGGTATTGGTGGATTTGACCTACCTGAAAGCCAACCGCTACGAACGTTATATTGCCGCACATCTCCCCGAGCAGAAAGCCAGTTAGCTACTCGCCTCTCCCTCTTCCTGCCGGAAGAGGGAATATTACCCATGCACCAGACGCAGATGCGCCCGTCGACTATTAAGTCGCGGATTATGCGTAAAAATCACATATAAAATAGGACGCCAGGCCATTATTTCCTCCTTCGTTAAACATACCCGAAAATTGCACTGAATTTTTTTGCTACAAACTAAATTGCCGGACAATTCAGGTCAACTGATTCTCATGGATTACATTTAACATCAGGCTCGTGCCTGAATAATATGCGAAATAGTTCACAAAAAATTATTAAATCAAACTATAAAATCAACATGTTAAGTTAATGTGAAGCAATTCAATATTTTAAACTACAATAATATAATTAAAGCCTGCAATAAGAATAATAACTTAAGAATATTCGCATTTAATTTGTCTTTATTAGCTACAAAACACCTCCACCTTGTAACAATTAATTATTTTCCTAACCCCGCGGCAATAAATTTACGCTTAAGCAACACATCCTCCAGTCGCGCAAACTTCACCATTGCAGGGCAGCGCGTGCACCAAAAATACGCCTGCAAGCGGGTCAGATTGATTACTCACGCCTAACACAATGAATAATAAGACTTCTTTTTTCTGGCACTGCCTTTGCAATCGTTATAGCAAGGTATTCAATGGCGAGGCAGTACACTATGAGCACACAAACAACACTAAAAAGAACACTGGGCAGCTTCCGGCTGTGGGGGATCGCCGTCGGGCTGGTCATTTCCGGGGAGTACTTTGGCTGGAGCTACGGCTGGTCGCAGGCAGGCACGCTGGGCTTTCTGATCGTCGCATTATTGATTGCAGCCATGTACTGCGCATTCATCTTCAGCTTTACCGAACTGACCACCGCGATCCCGCACGCCGGTGGTCCATTCGCCTATGCCTATCGCGCTTTCGGGCCGACGGGTGGGTTTATTGCAGGGTTTGCCACACTGATTGAGTTCGTCTTTGCCCCACCAGCGATCGCCATGGCGATCGGGGCTTATCTGAATGTACAGTTTCCGTCGCTCGATCCCAAATGGGTAGCCTGCGGGGCGTACATCATCTTTATGGCACTGAACATCCTCGGCGTCGGGATCGCCGCGACCTTCGAATTGATTGTCACCCTGCTGGCGATTTTCGAGCTGCTGGTGTTTATGGGCGTGGTCGCACCGGGCTTCTCCTGGAGCAACTTCACCGCCAACGGCTGGGCGGGCGCAGACAGCTTCAGCGGACTGGCGCTGCCGGGCATGTTCGCCGCAATCCCATTTGCTATCTGGTTTTTCCTGGCCATTGAAGGCGCATCCATGGCGGCAGAGGAAGCCAAAGATCCGCAACGCACCATTCCGCGCGCGCTGGGTGGCGGTATTCTGACGCTGACAGTGCTGGCAGTAGGAGTAATGATGTTTGCGGGTGGTGTGGGCGACTGGCGTGCGCTGTCCAATATTAACGATCCGCTGCCGCAGGCGATGAAAGTGGTGGTCGGCAACAGCAGCGGCTGGCTGCACATGCTGGTATGGCTGGGCCTGTTCGGTCTGGTGGCCTCTTTCCACGGCATTATCATGGGCTATTCCCGCCAGATTTACTCGCTGGCGCGCGCGGGCTACCTGCCGGCAAGCCTGGCGAATCTGAATCGCAAAACCCGCACCCCGCATCTGGCCATCCTCGCCGGTGGCGTGGTCGGGATTGCCGCGATTTTCTCTGACTCATTAATCACCATAAGCGGTATGCCGCTGACCGCCTGTATTGTGACGATGTCGGTATTCGGGGCTATTGTTATGTATATCACCTCGATGGCGGCGCTGTTCAAACTACGCCGCAGCGAGCCGGAACTGGCGCGCCCGTTTAAAGCACCGCTGTTCCCGTACGCGCCCGCATTCGCCTTAGGCATGGCAGTGCTCTGCCTGGTGGCGATGGTCTGGTACAACACCCTGCTGGCGCTGATCTTCGCCATTATGATGCTCGGCGGTTATATGTGGTTCCGTAAAACGGCGCACGCCCGCGAACGCGCCAGCCTGGATCCGCAACTGCGCGCCATTTCCTGAGGAGTATCAATGTATAAAACCACTCTGGCGCACCGTACCTACCGGTTCGCCAGCCTCAAAGAACTGATGGCAAAAGCCTCCCCGGCGCGATCCGGGGATGTGCTGGCCGGGGTGGCGGCGCAGTCGGCGGAAGAGCGAATGGCGGCAAAAATCGCCCTCGCGGATGTGCCGCTGCGCGATATCCTCGCCACCCCGTTAATTCCTTATGAAACGGATGAGGTCACGCGCCTTATTATTGATACTCACGACAGCGCCGCTTTCGCGCTGATAGCCCACCTGACGGTGGGGGATTTTCGCGACTGGCTACTGGCGGACAGCACTGACACAGCCATGTTGAGCCATGTTGCCCGCGCCATCACCCCGGAAATGGCCGCCGCCGTCAGCAAACTGATGCGCAACCAGGATTTGATCCTCGCCGCCAGCAAATGCAGCGTGATTACCCGCTTTCGTAATACCATCGGTCTGCCGGGTCATCTCAGCGTGCGCTTGCAGCCCAACCACCCGACCGATGATCTGAAAGGTATCGCCGCCAGCATGCTTGATGGGTTGTTGTACGGCGCAGGAGATGCCGTCGTTGGCATCAACCCCGCCAGCGACAGCCTGCCAGTATTGGAAAAGCTCAATCATATGATGGCGGACATTATTGACCGCTTCGCTATTCCCACCCAGTCGTGCGTACTGACCCATGTCACCAACACCGTGCAATTGATCGAACGCGGTGCACCGGTGGATTTGGTGTTCCAGTCGGTGGCGGGCAGCGAAGCGGCGAACAGCGGTTTCGGCATCAATCTCGCCCTGTTGCAGGAGGCGCACGAAGCGGCATTAAGCCTGAAACGCGGCACGCTGGGCAACAACGTCATGTACTTTGAAACCGGCCAGGGCAGTTGCCTCTCCGCCAATGCCCATCACGGCGTCGATCAGCAGACCTGTGAGGCGCGCGCCTATGCCGTCGCCCGGCATTTTAACCCGTTGCTGGTGAATACTGTGGTCGGCTTTATTGGCCCGGAATATCTCTACGACGGCAAACAGATCATCCGCGCCGGGCTGGAAGATCACTTCTGCGGCAAACTGATGGGGCTGCCGATTGGCTGTGATGTCTGCTATACCAACCATGCCGAAGCGGATCAGGACGACATGGACACCCTGCTAACGCTGCTGTGCACTGCCGGGCTGACCTTCCTGATTGGCGTGCCAGGGGCGGATGACATCATGCTCAATTATCAGAGTACCTCGTTTCACGATGCGCTCTACGCCCGCCGCCTGCTGGGACTAAAACATGCTCCCGAGTTCGCCGCATGGCTTACCCGCATGCAGATTATCGACACCCACGGGCAGCTTCGCCTGACCGGTGCAAACCACCCGCTGCTGGCTGCATTACCGCAAGGAGCACATGTATGAACGGTCCCGATGCCTGGACACTGTTGCGCGAATTCACTGATGCGCGTATCGCGCTTGGCCGCAGCGGAGCCAGTTTGCCCACGCGCGAAGTGCTTAACTTCGGTCTGGCCCATGCACAGGCGCGCGATGCCATTCACCAACCGTTCGACAGCGAAACGCTGGCGCACCAGTTACATGAACGGGGGTTGAACACGCTGGAGGCTCACAGCGCCGCCCCGGACAGACACACCTATCTCAATCGCCCGGATCTGGGAAGAATGCTCAGCGACGAGAGCCGCCAGGCTTTGGCGGCGCACCGCCCTCCTGCTCATGATCTGTTGCTGGTCATTGGCGACGGGTTGTCGTCACATGCGGTACACCGTCAGTCGGTGGGACTCATCAGCGCCCTGTTGCCCTATTTACAGACGCTGGGAATCTCGCTTGGTCCGGTGGTGCTGGCGCACCAGTCTCGCGTGGCATTGGGCGATGACATCGGCGAAACGCTGGGCAGTAAGGCGGTTGCGATCCTGATCGGCGAGCGCCCAGGTTTATCCTCACCGGACAGCCTTGGCGTTTACCTGACCTGGAAACCCGAGCGGCAACGCATTGAGTCCGAGCGCAACTGCATTTCGAACATTCGCCCGGAAGGGCTGGGCTACGATGCCGCCGCCTTTAAACTGGCGTGGTTGCTGGAACAGGCTTTTTTACGCCGCCTGACCGGCGTACGGTTGAAGGACGAAAGCGACAATCCCGCGCTGCATGGTCGGGTTACACCACGTATGCCCGCTCACCACTGACAAACCGGTAAAGCGCTTTTAACGAAGCGCTTTTTATTTTCCCCCTGCACACGCGAACCGTTAATCACCTTCTGCCCCCTTCACCTGTTTTACCCCGCCCTGCTGCGCCTCTTTTTAACATAGCCCGCCAGCATCCTGTGCCAGCCCTGCTCCGCCGGGCGGTCATTTAATGTGGCGGGGATGGCTCAGAGCATCTGCAAATAGATCTTCCGCAGCAACAGGGTGACAGGTCCGGGCTTCCCGTCACCGATGGTCTGCCCGTCAACGGCGATCACCGGCCAGACAAAGGTCGTCGCCGAGCTGATAAACACCTCACGCGCGTTGCGCGCTTCCTCCGGGGTGAAGAGCCGCTCCTCGATCGTCACACCGTGCTCCTCCGCCAGCCGCACCAGCGCTTTACGGGTAATCCCGTGCAGAATGCTGTTGCTGAGCGGGCGTGTCACCACGGTGTTGTCCGCCTGCACGATATAGCAGTTACAGGAGCTGCCCTCGGTGATATAACCATTTTCCACCAGGAAGGCGTCATCCGCACCTTGTGCTTCGGCGAAGGCTTTCGCCATACAGGGCGCAAGCAACTGCACGGTTTTAATGTCTCGTCGCTGCCAGCGAATATCCGGGCAGGTCACGACGCGAATCCCCTTACTGGCGGCGGGATGATCCACCACTGCACGCGCCTGCGTAAACAGCACCAGCGTGGGGGGCGTGTCAGCCGGCGGATAGTGGAAATCACGATCACCGCCATTACCGCGCGTCAGTTGCAGGTAGATGCCCCCTTCCTGTAGCGCATTTTCCACAATCAGCCGCTGGTGAATGTCACGCAGGGCGTGCTCATCCAGCCGTAGCGTTAAACCCAGTTCGGTGCAGGAGCGCACCAGCCGCGCATAGTGGCCGTTAAAATCGACCAGTTTACCGTTAACCACCGCCGTGACTTCATACACTGCGTCGGCAAATAAAAACCCGCGATCGAAAACCGATATTTTCGCCGCCTCTTCCGGCAGAAACTCGCCGTTCACATATACCGTGCGTGACATCACCCTCTCCTTGATTTTCGGCGTCAGCCCCACAGGGCAGGCGTCGGGGGAAAAAGTTCGCTGCCTTCATAATGCAGCCCATGTTCGCGGTCTTTCGCCAGCAGCAAAGGACCGTCAAGATCGACAACGCTCGCGCCTTGTGCCACCACCACCGCAGGTGCCATCGACAGCGAAGTCGCCACCATACAGCCCACCATCACCTGTAACCCCAACCGCCTGGCTTCCGCCTTCAGGCGCAGCGCTTCGGTTAGCCCGCCGCTCTTGTCGAGTTTGATGTTGATCATCTCATAGCAGCCAGCAATGCGCGCCAGTGATGCCACATCATGGCAGGACTCATCAGCGCACAGCGGAACAGGGTGCGGCAGTTGCGCCAGCACCGCGTCTTTACCCGCCGGGAGCGGCTGTTCAATCAGCGTGACGCCAAGTTTGCCAAGCGCAGTGGCCTGGTGCAGGTAGAGATGTTCATCCCACCCTTCGTTAGCATCGACAATCAGCCGCGCATGCGGCGCGCCCTCGCGTACCGCCGCAACACGAGCGCCATCCTGATTATCGGCCAGTTTCAGCTTCAGCAGAGGTCGCCAGGCATTTTCCCGCGCCGCCTGCTGCATCTTTTCTGGCGTATCCAGTGACAGGGTATACGCGGTCTGCAAATGACGCGGCGGCTGGCTGGCAGTGCGTTGCCAGATGGTCTGCCCGGCGCGTTTACACTCCAGATCCCAGAAGGCGCAGTCCAGCGCATTTCGCGCCGCCCCCGCCGGGAGCGCAAGCTGTAACGTGTCACGGGTCATGCCGTTCGCCAGCGCAGCACGCATCTGCTCAATCTGCGCTATCACGCTCTCTACCGACTCGCCGTAACGGGCATACGGCAGACACTCCCCGCGCCCGGTGACGCCATTAACCGTTAAGGCCACCGCTACCACATCCGCAACGGTGCGGCTGCCGCGAGCAATGGTGAACGCCTGGCGCAGCGGCCAGCGTTCATGCGTAACGGAGAGTTCCATTACAGCGCCGCCAGCGCATCAACGATCGCCCCGACACCCTGACGGAAGGGATCCACTACCGGCAGACCGAGGCGTTGTTGCAGCGCGTCCATTAACGCACCGGCTTGCGCCTCATCCAGCGCGGCGGTATTGACGGAAATCCCCACAAACCGGGCATGCGGATTGGTCAGTTGCGCCATTTTCAGGCTTAACGCCATGCAATCACTGAGGTCGGGAATCGGGTAATCGACACCGCGCATATGCGTGCGGGTCGGTTCATGACACAGCACCAGTGCATCCGGCTGCGCACCGTGGATAAGCCCGGTGGTCACTCCCGCGAATGAAGGGTGGAACAGTGACCCTTGACCTTCGATAATATCCCAGTGGTCGGCATCGTTATCCGGCGACAGCGTTTCCACCGCGCCAGAGACAAAATCGGAGACCACCGCATCGATGCTGACCCCGCTGCCGCTGATCAGAATGCCGGTCTGCCCGGTGGCACGAAAGGTGGCTTTACCGCCGCGCGCCAGAATCTCTTTTTCAATGGCCAACGCGGTATACATCTTGCCGCAGGAGCAGTCTGTCCCCACCGGCAGCAGTCGCTTACCACTGCGTTTACGCCCGCTGGCAACCGGATAGTGCTGGGTCGGATGGCGTACATCAAACAGTGAGCGCCCGAGGCGATCGGCCAGCGCTTTTAATTCCGGGACATCAGCCAGTTTATTATGCAGCCCGGCAGCCAGATCCAGACCGCTTTCCAGCGCCTGGCTGAGAATAGAGACCCATGCCGGTGAAATAACGCCGCCACGGTTCGCAACGCCCACTACCAGCGTTTTCGCACCGGCTTTTACCGCTGCGTTAATATCCATATCCGGGACATGACAATCGGCATGGCATTCCGCCATCCGGTATTGGCCCACACAATATTCCGGGTGCCATTGTTTAATCCCATCGGCAACTTTCGCTGCCAGTTGGTCGTGCGCATCACCAAGAAAAAGCAGATAGGGCTTTTGAATATTCATTATTTACCGTCCTCAGAATAAGGCTGAACAAAAATAATTAACGCAGAAATAACATTTCCGAAAAAACAGGTAATAAGCTGACTGCCAATACAAAATAACAAGGGTTTTATTATTGTCAATAGCGACAAAAACAGGCGTTATTTACCATATTTATTGCAATTATCTGGTTTTTTATTCTGCTGATGCGTTTATTAAAATCCGCAAAAAACATTTTCTTTCTTAAATCCACTTATGGCCTTAATGGTGTCAAATAATTATTTTGATCCTTCTCACAATGATTGTATTAGCGCACCAACAGAGCGCACACGCACTATTTTAGCGCACCAAAACAGTGCTATTGCGCCCGTTAAATCTATAAGAAGAATGGATGAGAAAAATCTAATTAATGGATGTAAGGTTGATTTCGTTATTGACAGTAAAACCCTTCGTAATTTAGCGCCATAAATCAAAAACATTATGCGTTATTGGCTATTTCTCCAGGCGCATCGGTATTCATCAGTGTTACGCGGTAATTGATGGTTAAACATAAACAATCAACTGACGGACGGTGAGGTAACAATGAAGAGTTTTTGTGGGAAAGTCTCTTTAATGGCGGTACTGGTCTCTGGCCTGGTGGGCGCGCACAGTGCGCTGGCGGCGGAAGTGAAAATCGGCGTGGTGCTGCCACTTAGCGGTGCACTGAGCGGTTACGGCCAACCGTCGCAAAAAGGTCTCGAACTGATCCAGGGCATTACGCCGACGCTGAAAAACGGCGATACCATCAAACTGGTGGTGATCGACGACAAAAGCGATAAGGTGGAAGCCGCTAACGCCATGCAGCGCCTGGTTTCCAGTGATAAAGTCGACGCCGTCATTGGCGAAGTCACCTCCTCCAATACCCTGGCGATGGTCAAAATCGCCGATGACACCAAAACGCCGCTGGTCTCCTCCACCGCCACCAACGACCGCGTCACCCGTAACCACCCCTATGTCAGCCGCGTTTGCTTCTCCGACAGCTTCCAGGGTGTGGTCGGCGCGAACCTTGCGTCCCGTGATCTGAACGCCAAAACAGCCGCCATCGTATTTGATAGCAGCAACGACTACTCCGTCGGCCTGGCAAAAGCCTTCCGCACGCAATTCCTGAAAAACGGCGGCACCATTCCCATCGAAGTACAAGCGCCGTCAGGCAGTAAAGACTTCAAAGCGCAGCTCTCCAGCGTGAAAGCCAAAAACGTCGACATGATCTACATGCCTATCTACTACACCGAAGGCGCATTGATTGCCGTTCAGGCCAAACAACTCGGTCTGGATAAACCGGTGGTCGGCGGCGATGGGCTGGCGGCGGATCCGGTATTCTTTGACGTGGGTAAAGACGCGGTTAATGGCTATATGACCACCGATTACTACTCGCCCAACGCCAAAGAGCAGACGCCTTCCGGCGAAGCGTTTATCAAAGCGTGGGAAGCGAAATTTAACTCTCCGACCCACACCTGGGGCGCAATGGCGGCCGATGCCTACAACGTGATCGTCAACGCTATGAACCAGTGCAATGACCCACATGACCGTGTGTGTGTTAACGAAAAAATCCGCGCCACCAAAGACTTCCAGGGCGTGACCGGCGTACTGACGCTGAAAGATGGCGATGCGGTACGCAGCGCAGTGATCAACGAAGTGAAAGATGGTCAGCTCGCCTTTAAGACTGTGGTTAATCCTTAACGCAGTGACAGGCCGTTGTTAACAAGAGGTGCTTCAATGGATGGTGCCATTTTTCTCCAGCAGGTGGTCAACGGCATGAGTCTGGGCGGCATGTACGCGCTGATCGCCATTGGCTACACCATGGTTTACGGGGTGCTGCGCCTGATCAACTTCGCCCATGCGGACGTCATGATGGTCGGCGCATTCGCCACGCTGTTTCTGTTCTCATCAATTGGGCTACCCTTTGGGGTAGCCATTTTACTGACCCTCGGTTTATGCGGCCTGCTGGGCATGTTTATTGACCGGGTCGCCTACCGCCCCCTGCGCCAGGCATCGAAAATTTCAATGCTGATCACAGCCATCGGGGTGAGTTTTTTTCTCGAAAATCTGTTCAACGTCCTGTTTGGCGGCAGTTCCCGCTTTTTTTCGGCGCCGGACTATTTCAACAGCACTCAGACCTTCGGGCAGATAATCATTACCAACGTGGCGTGGATCGTGCCGTTGATCACCATCCTGCTGTTGCTGGCAATCCTCTGGCTGCTCTATCGCACCCGCTATGGTATGGCGATCCGCGCCGTGGCGTTTGACGTGAACACCGTGCGACTGATGGGCATTGACGCCAACCGGATTATTTCGCTGGTCTTTGCATTGGGCAGCAGTCTTGCCGCGCTGGGTGGCGTGTTCTACTCCATCAGTTACCCGACGATTGACCCGTTAATGGGCGTGCTGATTGGCCTGAAAGCCTTTGCAGCCGCGGTGCTTGGCGGTATAGGAAGCGTGACCGGCGCGGTACTCGGCGGCTTTATTCTTGGTTTTACTGAAGTGGTCGCCGTCGCCCTCTTTCCCGAACTGGGCGGCTATAAAGACGCCTTTGCTTTTATGTTCTTGATTCTGGTCTTGCTGTTCCGCCCGGTTGGCATTATGGGTGATGAACGCCTGGAAAGGAGCCGTTTCTGATGCGCAACCCCACAACGACGCTTGCCGCGCAGGGGCGCAATCTGCTGATTATCCTCATCACTATTGCGCTACTGGTCGCCATCAATACGCTGTTTAACGATTACATTGTCCGGGTTATCAGCACCGTTTTCGTCTTTATGATCCTTGCGGTCAGCTACAACCTGATTAACGGCGTCACCGGGCAGTTATCGCTGGAGCCGAACGGTTTTGTCGCCGTTGGCGCGTATGTCACTGCGCTGTTTATTCTCTCCAGCGACAGCAAACTGGATATGTTCGAAATGGCGGCCCCCAGCCCCTTTATTTTGCTGCTGCACGCCAGTTTTCTGCCAGCGTTGTTGATAAGCGGCCTGTGCGCTGCCGCGCTGGCGGTGTGCCTGGCTTTCCCGGTGTTTCGTGTGCGCGGCGACTATCTGGCGATCGTCACGCTGGGCTTCGGGTTTATTATCAAGATCCTCGCGATTAATAACCCGCAAATCACCAACGGCGCGATTGGGCTCAACGATATTCCGCAACAGCCGCATTTGCTGTTCTGGTGTGGGCTTATCGCCCTGCTTGCCACCGGGATGATCCTGCAACTGGTATGGTCAAAGTACGGCCGCATGATGAAGGCCATCCGCGATGATGAAGATGCTGCCATTGCAATGGGCATTAATACATTTCGCATTAAAACCTGCGCCTTTGCCACCAGTGCGTTCTTTGAAGGGATTGGCGGCGGTTTGCTGGCCTCGCTGCTGACCACCATCTCGCCGGGATTGTTCGACTTTATGCTCACCTTCCAGTTGCTGATCATCATTGTGCTTGGCGGCCTGGGCAGCACCACCGGCGCACTGCTCGGCACCATTGTGGTGGTCGGCAGTGGCGAGTGGCTGCGTTTTCTCGATCAACCGCTGTCGCTGTTTGGTCACGATCTCGGTTCTTATCCGGGGCTGCGCATGGTGGTGTTCTCCCTGCTGCTGCTGTTGATCATGTTGTTCGCCCGCGAAGGGTTGTTTGGCAAGAAAGAGGTGTGGCAATTACGTAAAGGGAGCCGTCATGACAGCAAGTAACGTCATTTTGCAGGTGCAGGACATTGTGATGCAGTTTGGCGGGCTGCGGGCCATCGACAAAGTAAGTTTTCACGTGGACGAAGCTGAGATCTTCGGCCTGATTGGCCCGAATGGCGCAGGCAAAACCACCCTGTTTAACGTCATCACCGCCAACTATAAACCCACCAGCGGCAGCGTGACGCTGGCGGGAAAATCCATCAAACGGCTGAAGCCTAACCAGGTGGTGAATGCCGGTATTGCGCGCACGTTTCAGAACATCCGGCTGTTTAATTCCATGACGGTGCTGGAGAACGTGATGGTCGGGCTGGATCACGCCAGCCGCTACTCCCTGCTGGAAGCGGCGCTGCATATTGGACGCTATTTTCCGGCCGAACGCGCCGCGCGGGCAAAAGCGATGGAACTGCTGGACTACATTGGTATTGCCGACTATGCCAATGTACAGGCCACCAACCTGAGCTACGGCAACCAGCGTAAAGTGGAGATCGCCCGTGCGCTGGCCACTGCGCCAAAGCTGCTGTTACTGGATGAACCCGCCGCCGGGATGAACCCAAAAGAGACCGAAGATCTGGCCGGGCTGATTTTCCGCATGCGCAAGGATTACCAGTTAAGCGTGCTGTTGATTGAGCATGATATGCCATTCGTTAACGCGCTCTGTGAGCGCGTGATGGTGCTGGAGTACGGCAAGCCGTTGTTCAGCGGTCTGATGGCGGACGCGATCCAACATCCGGAGGTGATCGCCGCCTACCTGGGAGAGGTACGTTATGCTTAGCGCACGGGAGTTAAACGTCTTTTATGGCGTCATTCAAGGGCTGAAAGGGGTGGATATTGACATCTATGACCGGGAGATCGTCACCCTGATCGGCAGTAACGGCGCGGGGAAAACCTCGACGCTGAACGGTATTGTGAACATGGTGCGTTCCACCGGCACGGTGAACTTTCTCAATGAGGATATCTCGCGCAGCCAGACGCACCATATTGTGCGAAAAGGACTGGCGCTGGTGCCGGAAGGCCGAAAAATCTTCACCAACCTGACCATCGAAGAGAACCTGCGGATGGGGGCCTATAACAACCTGGCGAACTTCACCCGCCTGCGGGATCGCATGTTTACCCTCTTCCCGCGTCTGAAGGAGCGACGTAAGCAGATGGCGGGTACCCTGAGCGGCGGTGAACAACAGATGCTGGCAATAGCCCGCGCGTTGATGAGCGAACCGGTATTGCTGATGCTCGATGAACCGAGCCTGGGCCTTGCGCCTAAGATTGTCGGCGAGTTGTTCACCACCCTTCGCCAGTTGCGCGAGGAGAACATTACTATTCTGCTGGTGGAGCAAAACGCCACGGCGGCGCTGACCATTGCCGATCGGGCTTATGTGCTGGAAAACGGCAAAATCGTGCTGAGCGGGGCGGCGCAGGAAGTGTTAGCTAACCCGGAGGTGAAAAAGATGTACCTTGGCGGGTAGCGCCCGGACGGAGCCGCAACCCGGCGTTTTTGGCGTTACGGGTTATCCGCCTCGGTTTTCTCCAGCAACCAGTCGCGGAAATCGTAGCAAACCGGCTGCAAAATGGCGGCTTTATCATACACCAGCGCCATATTGCCGCCTGGCAACCTGGGCGCGTGAACCAGCCGGTGCGACATCCATTCCGCCGTGGCATGCGCCTCATGACACACGGCAAAATCGATCCCTTCACTGCGCAGATCAACGGTGCGGTGAGTGGTGTTAATGATCACTTCCACACCCGGATGATAGTACTCAAACCCCTTCAGACGGGGTAACAGCCACTGGCTGGCGATCTCGGCCGTACAACTGACGGTCACCGTCGTCTGCCAGCCGGAGTCCATCAGCCGCTGCGTCGCCCTGGAAAGTTGATTAAACGCAGGCTGGATTTCACGCAGATAGATCTGCCCTTCCGTCGTCAGCGTCAGAAAACGCGGGCCGCGCATAAACAGCCGCACATTGACCCAGGCTTCGAGTTTGGCGATTTGCTGACTCACTGCGCTGGCAGTAATGTGTAACTCTTGCGCCGCCTCTTTCATGCTCCGGTGTCGTGCTACAGCTTCAAAACAGATCAGCGCCTGCAGTGGCGGTAAGGTCATCGCAGATCTCCGCTTCAGTTCATCACCCTAAACTGTAGCAAAAATACGCGGTTGTCATCCTCCCTGCGCCCGCCCGCGCTACGCCTGTCAGGCGGAAAGAAAGACCTGCGGCGCATCCCCGCCCGGGTGTTCGCCGACCAGCACATCTGCGCCATACCATTTGGCAATGACTGCGCGCTGGATAACCGCTCCCGGTGCGCCCTGCGCCACCAGCTTGCCGTTATGCAACAACAGGATGCGGTCCGCCCACAGCGCGGCCAGATTCAGATCGTGCAGCACGGCGCAGACATGCAGTTTTCCTTTCTGTGTGAGCCGCTTCAGCAAGCGCAATAACTGCTGCTGATGGTAGAGATCCAGCGCCGAGGTGGGTTCATCCAAAAATAACCAGCCTTCAGGGGCATCGTCACGCCAGAGTTGCGCCAGGCTGCGCGCCAGTTGTACCCGCTGCTGTTCACCGCCGGAGAGGGTGGTATAACGCCGTCCGCGTAACGCATCGCAACCGGTCAGCGCCAGCACCTGCTGCACAATGTCGCGTTCGCCTTTTTGCCCCCAGGGCGCACGCCCCATGGCAACAATCGCCTCTACGGGCCAGTCGAACCCCGGTTGCGTGTGCTGCAACATCACTGCGCGATGGCGGGAGAGTGCCGCAGGCGACCACTGGCTGAGCGCGCGCCCGGCAAGCGAGCACTCCCCCGAAGCCGTTGGAAGGTAACCGGTCAACAAGCGTAGCAGCGTTGACTTTCCTGCACCGTTAGGGCCAATGAGCGCCACCCTTTCACCGCATGTCAGCGTTAACGACACATCCTCAATCAGTTGCCGTGCGCCAACCTTCAGGTGCAAATGGGTGGCGATTAAGGTGTTATCCACGTGCAGTTCTCCTTTGTCGGAAGATCAGCCACAAAAACCAGGGCGCGCCCAGCAGGCTGGTGAGCAAACCCACCGGCATCTCGGCAGGCGCAACCACCGTGCGTGCGACCGTGTCGGCAATCAGTAGCAGACCGGCCCCTGTCAATAACGAACCCGGCACCAGCCCGCGGTGATCCGGTCCCAGCCAGATGCGCATCAGATGTGGCACCACCAGTCCGACAAAGCTGATAATGCCGCTGATCGCGACGGCCGTGGCCACCAGCAGCGCGCTGCACACCAGCAGTAACCGCTGAAGCGCAGGAACATTGACGCCGAGGTAGTGCGCCTCTTCCTCCCCCAGTTGCAGCAGATTAAGCGGCTGCGCCACCCGCCAGATAACCACCGAAGCCGGGAGGATCAACGTCGCAGCAACCCCCAGCGTTAACCACTCTGTCTGCCCGAGACTGCCCATTCCCCACTGCGAAAGTTGGCGTAGCTGGGCATCGTTGCTAATCCAGGAGAGGACGCCCACGCCCGCGTTACACAGCGCATTAATGGCAATCCCCACCAGCAACAGGCGCGACAGCCCGCTCTCCGCTGTTTTGCTGAGCAGATAAATCACCACCATCACCGCCAGACTGCCAATAAATGCTGCCAGCATCGGTGCGTACAGCGCGACCAGCACCGGAACCGACACCGGCAGCACCAGCCAGCACGCCACCATCAGCGACGCGCCGCCGCTGATGCCCAGCAACCCCGGATCGGCAAGCGGGTTACGAAACAGTCCCTGCATCACACAGCCGGAGAGCGCCAGCGCCGCGCCGACCAGCAACGCCAGCAGCACGCGCGGCAGGCGGATAGTCAGCCAGATCTGACGCAGCCCCTCATCCCCCGCAGACCACAAGCTTGCGAGCGGCAAGTGCATCGCCCCCTGGGTGGTCGCCAGCATCGTCAGCCCCAACAGCAGCAGAAGCAGTCCCCAGAGTATGCGGGACACGGCGCGACTCATTCTGGCGTGTGCTCCGCTTTACGGCGCAACTCCAGCACCGCGTGCGGCGTACTCAGGCCAAACCCCAGCAACGCCGTATCATCAATGATCAGCGCCTGTTTATTGCGCCCGGCGGGGGTTTGCGCCAGACCGGGCAGCGCCCAGAGGCTCGCTTCACCGCCCATACTTTTCACCCCGTCGGCGGAGATCACCACCAGGTCCGGTTTGCTGGCGATCACCCCTTCCTGCGACAGGGCGCGATAATGGGCAAAGCCCTGCATCGCATTCTGCAAACCTGCCGCGCGGATAGCGCCGTCCGCCGCCGTCTCCTGTCCGGCAACCATCGCCCCCATGCCGCCATGACTGAGAATAAACAACACCCGCTTATTCACCGGCTGCGCGGGCAGTGCGGCAATCTCCGCCGCCAGTGTTTTACGCACCGCGTCGCCTGCGGCGGTGCGCCCGATGGCCGCCGCAATCACCGCGACTTTTTTATCGATATCCGCCAGCGTGTAGCCGCCCGGCACAGAGACCACCCGGACATGGTTCTCCTGCACTTTTTGCAGCACCTGCGACGGCTGCGCCTGGGCGCTTGCCAGCACCACGGTCGGGCGTAGCGAGAGAATGCCTTCCGCGTTGAGCTGCCGCAGATACCCCACATCCGGCACTGTTTGCGCCTGCGCAGGCCAGGTGCTGGTGCTGTCGCGCCCCACCAGTTGCGCCTGCGCGCCCAGCCCGTACACAATGCCGGTGACGTCGCCACCAAGGGAGACGATTTTCTCTGCCGCCGCGCTGACCGCCAGCGGCAGCGCTAACAACAACATCAGTACTGTTTTCATGCTGCTTTTCCTTTGCCGATCAGGGCATCAATCTGTGCCCGCCACTGCGCTTGTTCCGGCTGACCTTCGCTGCGCTGACCATACAGTTGCGCTATCTGCACGCCATCGTCGGCGAAGAGCTCAAGGCTGGTGACATGACCGCCGTCCGTCGGCTTGCGGGTGACCCAGCATTCGGCGATCCCCGCGTCGCGTAGATGCAGGGTGAAGGTTTCGTTGAAAATGTTGATCCACCCTTTCATCGGCGTCAGCTTCTCCAGCACGCCGGTAAAAATCTGTACGCAGCCGCGATTCCCCACGAAGATCATGATTTCATTGCCGTCCTGCAATACGCTCTCCAGCAGGGTCGGCAGCGCGTCATTGCTGACCTGGCAGGCCAGATCGTCGCCCACCAGCCGGAACGCCTGCTGACGAGAGAGGTTGTACTTTTTCAGTAACCCGAAAAACTGGTGGACATCGGTCATCGCCCGCCACGCCTGATCCAGCGCGGTGGCGTCGACGGCGTGCGCATACTGAGTCGCTTTGGCGGCGACGATCGTCAACGGCTGCGCAGAGGTGGCGCGAAAACGGCTGAGCACTGCGTCCCATGCCGCCATATCGGTACGCGCCGTGGTGTAAACCTTCAGCAGCGCATCGCCCTGGCGGTCGAAAAACTGAATGCTCTGGCGCTCGCCGCGCGGGCTTTGTTCGCAGAGGTGAAACACGCTGGCCCATTCACCGAGGAACAGACGCAGATCGAGCGCACGCGGGTTGAGCACCAGCCCGGCGTGTTCGCTGATATGTTGATGGGTAAACTCGCCCAGTTGCTCGTGTACCGCATAGTCATTGCGGCAGATCGATTTGATCTCGCCCACCGGTTCCAGTGCCGCGAGGATGTCGCGCACGTCGCCCGTCAGGCGCACCGCATCGTGCCCGACGCGGGAGTGGGTTAATTCCGCTTCACTGATCGCCATCTCGCTGGCGATGTCACGGGCGTATTTTGCCGGTTCTTGCGTTTTGATGGTCTGATACTGACGCCAGATGGCGGCGAAGTCGTGTGCAGATGCAGGCATAAACATAGCGTCCTTTAGGATGTGAAAAACCCCGGCAGCGATACCGGGGAGAAACGTTAACGGTGGAGACCTATTCGCCCGGGCTGCCCGAGCGATAACATCGTCTTAGAAGTCGACATTGACGCCCAATTGCCAGGTGCGTCCCGGCATCACCGCCAGCGCTTTATCGTAGGCATTCTGGTTGGTGGACTCTTCCTGAGTACGGCTGTTCAGGTAGTCCCAGTACTTACGATCGGTGATGTTGTAAACGCCGCCGTTAACCTTGACGTGTTTCGCCACCTGCCAGTACGCCGTCCAGTCCAGCAGACCGTAGCCCGGCACGCGCATATACTCGACACTGGAATCCCCCAATGCACCGCCGGTATTGGTGTAGGACTGGCGGTTGGTGGCGGTCGCCTGCTTGCCTTTGACAAAGGTGGCGGTCAGCGCAGTGCCGTAGCGTTTTGCCGGATCATCCCAGGCAACGCCGACGATGGCTTTCATTGGCGCGACGCTGTCGAGATCGACGTATTTGTCGCCGGAGTAGCTGGATTTGGACTTCCCTTGGGTATAGCCGTACGCCAGCGTGGCGCTCAGGCCGTTCAGTTGTTCGAACCAGGTGCCAACGTTGAATTTCGCGCTGACTTCACCGCCATAGATAAAGGCCTTGTCGCGGTTTTCCGCCTGATAAGTGGTGTAAATATTGGAGGGAACGTTGGTGAATTTATCCGGATTGCCTGAACGGGTGTAGCGGGTATAGGCGATAAAGTTTTTATAGCTGTTGTAGAACAGCGCCGTACGCAGCGTTACTCCGTCGGTGACGTCGCCCTTCATGCCCCATTCCAGGTTGTTGCTGGTTTCGGTTTTCAGATCGGTGTTGCCAATCAACGCATACTGCCCACGTCCGGCATAGCTTGAACCCAGGTTCCAGGAGCCGTACAACTGGCTGGCGTTCGGGAACTCCGCCCCGCGTTTATATTGCAGGTAGGTCATCAGGCGCGGCGTGAGGTCGTACTGGAAGGTCAGCGACGGCAGCAACTGGGTGTCTGAATTTTTACCGTACAACGACGAGACGGACGACTCCGTCAGCACGCTGCTGTTGGTCGTCAGGCTGGAGAGGTTATCCGGTTTGGTGGACTGATGCACAACGCGCGCGCCGGGAATGATGGCAAAGTGGTGGCCATCTGCATCGAAGTTAATCTGATCCTGCACGAACGCGCCCACGGTGTAGCTGCGGCTGTTCGCTTCCGGTTGCATGATCACACTGTAGACGCTCGGTACCGGCGACTGACTAAACGGGCGCTCGGTTTTGCTGGTGCTGGCGTTAAAGCCTGCGCTCAGATCATGACGACCGAGCGTTTTCGCCAGCGCATTCTGAATGCCCCAGGTGTCGGTATCATAGTTGGAGTAGACCGTCTCCATCGTACCGGTGGTGCTGTCCGGCATCCAGGTGCGGTCATGCGCCTCGGTGTGCTGGTAGTAGACTTTGCTGGACATGCTATCGAGCCAGTCGTTCATTGGCGTCCAGTCATCTTTCAGGCTAACGCCCCAGCGCCGGGTCTGGCTGGTTTGCTGCGCATCACCGAGGATCGTGCTGCCGCTGCTGTTCCAGCTATCGTAGTGGGTGTGGTTGGTCTTGTGGTAATAATCCAGCGTCGCCGTCAGTTTGTGCGCCTCATTGGGCTGCCAGATCCCGGAGGCCATCATCGCATCGGAGTGCCAGTTCGCCGGATAAGCGTCCAGAGTGCCGCTGTTGTTGCGGGTCTGCTGACCGTCGCGGCGGCTGTAGACAAAAATGCCGCGCAGAGTGTCGTCCCCGGCCGCGCCGGTTATGCCGTTGTGCCAGCTACGGTCTGCGGAGTCGTAATCGCTCTGATAACCAAAGTAGGTCTCTTTCCCCTGACGCAGATAGTCGTCGGCGGATTTCGGTTTAAAGGAGACGTTGCCGCCAATCGAGGTGTTGGCGTTATCCGTTGATGTCGCGCCGGACTGAATATCAACGCTACCGTACATATACGGATCGATGTAATCGCGGCCAATGCCGAAAGTGTTCAGACCTGCGCGACTGACATAGCTGCGGCCGGTGGCATCGGGCTGAGGGATCCCGTCAACATCAATGCCGACACGGTTGCTTTCCAGACCACGAATGTTATAGCCGGTGTAACCGCCGCGATCGAAGCCGCTTTTCCCGTTGCCGGAACCGCCGCTGGCGCCGGTGGCGCTGATCAACGGCTCATAGCGCATGATGGAGCCAAAATCTTTCGCGCCTTTATTTTGCAGATCCTGCGCGCTGACCGAATGGTCGCTCCCGGCTTTTAATACCGGCGCAGGCGCTGTGACGACCATCTCTTCAGCGGTATCTTGCTGGGAGTTGGCGGAAATTGTGGGGGTATCAGCCGCACTGGCGGAGGTCTGATACAGCGCTGCGAGTAGTGAAGTCACCAGCACGCGCTTGCTAAAGCGAGGCCGGGAAAATTGCGATTTACACATAGTATTTGTAAGCCCTGGTGTTATTAGTATCAGGCTCACTGCTTACTTCCAGTCGTACGTGGAATTGTGCCGTGTCTGCACCCGACACTGATGGCCAACTCTCATCTTATCGAGCCAGATAATAATGATAATAATTATCACTTGCAATAACTTAATTATTCCTCACATTCCTCCCCATACATTGCCTACAATGGTTGTCTACTACGCGCTTACGGTGACGATAAAATGAGCAAACCCACCCTCACTCTGCATTATTGCTCCCAGTGTAACTGGATGCTACGCGCCAGCTGGATGGCGCAGGAATTACTGCATACCTTCAGTACCGATCTCAATGCGGTCACCCTGAAGCCGGGCACCGGCGGGATTTTTGTTATCGATATTGACGGTCACGTTATCTGGGATCGCAAGCAGGATAGCGGTTTCCCCGATGCCGCAGAATTAAAACGCCGCGTACGCGACTACTGCTTCCCGGAAAAACCGCTGGGCCATGTGGAGAAAAGCATGTAGGGAGGGATAAGGCGCAAAACAGCGCTTCGCGTCTCAGGCCCGTTGAAGTTCCCTCCTTTGCTAACACGCAGAAAATAGCCTGTTGCGTGGGCAACAAAAAGGTCGCCGTAGCGACCTTTTTGTTACTTTTTCACCGGTTGCGGCTTCTTATCGCCGGACTCGGGTGCGTTGTGTGGATCATCTTTTTCAACTTTCAGCACAGGATCCTCCTTGTTGCCTTCCGTCTTTTGACTATAGATGCCCGCAGCGAAAAGAAGCCAGGCGGCAGACAAAAAAAACCGCTCAGACTGAGCGGTTGCAAGTGCGACACCAGGGTTTGGTAAATTGTAGAACTGCATGAAATATAAACATTTTTTGGATAACTTCAAGGCAATCACCATGAAAAAAATCATTCCCAAAGATCGTTATATTTCACTACAACAAGTTGTTTTATAACGATATTCTTGTAAACATTTTGCAAATAATTAGCAGACTCATTGTGAGCAATAACCAGGCAATTGCATACCTTCAGACACAGAGCGGATTTCCTGCTCCTGAGGGTGATTTTTCGCTATTTCTCCGTAAAGGAATATCGCGCTGTTATGGCGAATTATCTTCTTGCTGCGTCTGTATCCGGTTAGCGATTTTGTCAACCAGACGCTTTTGGCGTGGGGTAAGATGAAGGGATACGGCTGCCTCATTAATAGAAATAAGCGTTGATATCATTCTGTTAGGGTCGATATACAGAAAATTCTCACACCCTTCGATGGGCATTATCTCACTGGGGTTTTCTTGTTTATTTTCTCTCATCATTCTACTCAGGTATTTATTTCATAGCACAGCAATGTACACTTTGTGCTAATGAGCAATAATCTTTGCAAAAGATTACCGTCACATAATATTATGCAGGTCGCCATCTATTAATTTCACAATAAAGAATCAGTTAACGAAATATCACATTCAACATAACGAGATAAACGAGCCGTTTCCGACCCGCTTGTTATTCACATACCATTTTAATGATGACTGACTACCATAAGTCACTATCAGGACTCAGATTTACGGCCACCACCATGACTGTTTTTGCCGCCTTTCTTACCGGCTTCGGATGCACGTTCGGGATCATTTTTAAAGTTGCCCCCGCTGTGCTGTCCACCTTTACGTCCTGCTTCAGAAGCCTTTTCACGATCTTCTGCGAAATTTCCAGAACCGCCTCTATGTTCCGCCATATTATATCTCCAGTGGGTACTTTACTTGTAACCGAAAAAGTCATTAAGTACTTTAATCGATCGCGTTAGAGATTTAAGTTTGGTTGCTAATGAAAATTAGTCAACGGCATTCATAAAATTAATCATAATAAAAATTACGCAGCTTATTTTTACATTTAGATGCATATGTTGCATTTAAAATAAAACTTATATTTATAAAGGGGTTAAACGTCGATATATCTTCTAAAGAAATAATCAAAAAATGTTATTTATTTCCGCAGAATTTACCGAAGCGGTAATTCTGAACGCAGGGAGAACGCACGATTCTCCCTGCCACATCGATCAAAACAACGCGTTAACCACCATAAATCCCAAAGCCGTCATCAAAATCGCTCCTACCACATGCACCAACACGGAGGTCATTGCCCACAGATAATCCCCTGTTTGCAGCAATGCAAAGATCTCCAGTGAAAATGTTGAAAAGGTCGTCATGCCGCCGCACAAACCGGTGGTAATTAGCAGTCGCCAAGTGGGATCAAGATTCGGCTGCCGGGTAAAGAACGCCAGCGCGCCACCTATGATTAACCCGCCAAGCAGATTCACCAGTAAGGTGCCGGGTGGCAGATTGGGAAACAGAACATTCAACCGAATGGAGAGCAACCAGCGGATAACGCAGCCCGCAGAACCCCCGATCATCACAGCAAATAAAGATTTCAGCATGTTTTCCTCATTAATCGTGCGAATGATGGAGACATGCCGGGAGGGGAAAATTTAAAACGCCCGACATGCCTCCGTTAAAGAGTCATATCAGGCGTCATCAGCTTCTCAGGGAAGCGGTTGGGTAAGGTGGAACGCCATCACCTTAGCGCGCATTGTTGACGATTTTCACTTTCCAGGCAAGCGCAGGACGTGCAGTAAGCGTAAGGAAAATCGCTAACGATTTTCTCTGTGTTGACATAGGCGGCAAAATCAATTGTTATATTATAACATTTCATTTTGTCACAAAGGATAACCAGGGACTACACGATGATCATGAAGAAATCCGCGTTCTTACTCGGTATGGGCATGTTGCTTGGTAGCGCTCAAAGCGTTGCCCACGATCACCATCACGGTAAACCGCTGTCGGAGGTTGAACGCAAAGCCAGCGAAGGCATTTTTGATAATAAAGAGGTAAAAGACAGAGCGCTGAGCGACTGGGATGGTATCTGGCAATCGCTGGAACCTTACCTGCTCAATGGCGATCTGGATCCGGTGCTGGAGAAAAAAGCGAAACAGGGTGACAAAACCGTTGAAGAGTACCGGGCTTATTATAAAAAAGGCTACGCGACAAACGTTGAGATGATCGGCATCGAAGACAACGTAATCGAATTTCACTCTGGCAATACGGTGAATCGTTGCCGTTATGATTACGCCGGGTACAAAATCCTCACCTATGCCTCTGGTAAGAAAGGCGTTCGTTACCTGTTTGAATGCACAGACAGCCAGTCAAAAGCGCCAAAATATGTGCAGTTCAGCGACCATATTATCGCGCCGCGCCGGTCACAACATTTCCACATTTTCATGGGGAATGTCTCACAGGAAGCGCTGCTCAAAGAGATGGATAACTGGCCGACATACTACCCGTACAATATGACCAAAGCGCAAGTGGTCGAGGAAATGCTACATCATTGATGTTTCCCGGCGGGCGGTAGACGTGCCGCCTGCCGGGCTGTGATGGCGTTACCGCGCATCACTCTATTTGCGCATCCACTTTAATGATCGCCTGACAATCTTTTTCGCGCAGCCCATAAACCTCTGCCAGACCGTTCTCGCCGCAGCCTGTCGTGGCTAAATCCCGTAATGCGGCTTGCGCATAGTCGTAGCCATTTTCAGCCAGCAATTTCTGCGCCTCGTCGCCAAGCGTCGTACTTGTTGCCCCGTTGCTCATTGCATCCAGACCCGCGTTACCAATCGCGCCCTGCTGAATAGCAGCCCTGATGGTTGGACTCGTCGCCAGTTCAGGCCAGCCATTAATAAAATCAGCCACGGTTTTGGCGTGTGAAGTGAAAGAGAGAAAGACCAGAGGAACGATGAAAAGAGTGCGTTTCATATAACCTTCTTACTTTATTATTTGAATGCCCATCATATTCCGTGCCAAAGCCAAAAAACAATTATCCCCCTCATTGCACGGCCTTATTCCATTCTTTTCTCTGTCGCCACTGCACCACATTGAGACACTGTGGTGTGCTCTACTAACGCCAATTGTCGTATCCCGTCACACTTCGGCGGTGGATTGATTTCCCCCTCAACGGGCTGTGATAGTATCCATCACGTTATTCCTGTCCACACTCACCGAGGCTTTGATGCTGGAGAATGTCATCATCAGATAATCAGCGTCCCGACCTGCACAGGCCGGACTGATTATCGCTGCGCTTAAACCTTACGCGAACACCTGCGGGTGTTGGCTCGTTTTTGCTCATGATGATGAACAGGTTTTCAGTATGAATTTATCCCGTCCGGAACAACGTACCTTACACGTTCTCGCCAAAGGCGGACGCATAGCGCATATCCGCGATGCATCAGGCCGTATTACCACCGTTGAATGCTACACCCGCGAAGGATTGCTGCTCAGCGATTGCACGCTTGCGGTGTTTAAAAAACTCAGGAGCAAGAAGCTGATCACGTCGGTGAATGGTCAGCCATATCGTATCAATCACACCGGACTGAGCCATGTTCGCGCCCGGACAGACAACCAGTAAGGAGCACAGGTAAAAAAGCGCCTCTTGTCTGAGGCGCTTTATCTTCCCCGCTGTAGAACCTGTCCCCCTTTCACAGTCATCTGCGGATAGCCGATTGTGACTAATCGATAACGCGTTTTTTATGACAACGGCCTCACTGAAAAGAGAATGTGCTGCGGGCCCCCCTGTATCCAGGTTCCGATAATGTGTGGCATCGTGCGACGAACATCGCGAACACGGGATCATCTGTGGATTTACTTTACTCCGCGTCCCTGCTGACTGGAGTGGCTAAAGTGGGATAAAAGTATTCCCGACATAGACCAACCCGGGTCACGGTGCCGGCAGCACAGGCACATTGATGAAGAATTGAAAGTCGAAAACTCACCAGCATGGAGTTTCAATCCCCTTCCCGCTTAGCGCATCTGCGTAAAAAAGATTTCGGCGTTACCATTATGCCTGGCGTGAACAACAACGAATAAACCGCGCGCGTTGACTTATCCCGTCAAGGTTATTACCCATATTTAAAATTGTTCAATCAGTGGGTTATGGCGACCCGGTCTATTTCACTTAAATATTTCGCAAACATAATCGCATCCCGCCGACGGAGTATAAAATGCGATGGGAAGATCAATAATTTGCCTGGTAATCAAACACTGAAACCGGGCGAACGCTAAGCCGATCCTTATTGCTGTTTGCCATTGGGATGGGCGTAGCGCGTATGACTCTCATTCGCGAGAGCTACGCCAAGCCGTTTCCCCTCCACGTCCACACCGCCCGCATGAAGATTCACCCCGTAATATGACGCCAGATCAAATCTGTACATACCGTTACACAGCAACACTCATCATCTGTGAGGCGTCTGGTATATAGTGTCGTGAACATAGAGGTCGGTTTGCTGTGAAGATAAAAAGCAACAAACTTTAAACAAATAAATATTATGCTTTCTTAATATTATAATGAAACTTAAAAATACACTCTGCCTACATATCTCGATGGCGGCCCTTGCCATCCTGTTTTTATGTGTTCACCCGCTGGTGAACAGCTTTGATCCGCCGCTTACATTTCAGCCGTTGATTAAATCAATGGCAGGCACACAAAAAGAACAAGCTGAAAAAATAGCCACTATTTCTCATGCATTACAGGGCAATGCGATTTTTTTCATCGGCGCTTCTGAAGTCGCCACCTCAGAAGATGAACATTACGCTGTATATAATTACTTTAATAATGATTTGCACCGTCCGGTGGTCGCATTTGGTGACAGCTTCGATGATAGTGTTACACATTTTTTACTGTTCTCACGTTTTAAAAACGACCTTAATGCAAACAGTAAAGTGGTGTTGTTACTTTCACCGGACAGTTTTTATTCATTCGGCGTTCCGCCCGCTATTTTTGCAGATAATTTCCCGGCCCCCGTGTTTAATCCATTAATCCAGGATGAGCAAGCGCGCCCCTTCCTGGTCAATTACTTACGCAATATTGATAAAAAAGAGATCAGCCATTTAACCTTTTCGCAAATGAAAATTTATGGCTGGCACGCGGAAAATATCTGGCAGGAAGTGAGTTTCCAGTTTGCTAATTTCTGCACACTGATTAAAAACGACTGGCTGGCAATGCTACACATTGAGCCGGAAGAGACTCAACCGTGGCCGCAACACCCCACATCCGTCGTAACACCGGACTGGGATAAAGAGTTGGCTCATGCCCGCGAGCTGAACGCATATCGTCAGCAAAGCGCCGCCACGCTGTGGATGGACAAATCCATTTATGAACCGGGCGAAAAACCGGAAGTGTGGGATGACTCACCTGTCGTTCCGGCACAAATACAGGCGTTTGAAGCCACTATCAAGTTATTGAAATCGCGCCATGTTCAGGTCGTGGTCATTATTGATGCCATCAACCGGCGGGCCGTGCAGAACCCGGAACTGGTGCAGCCCGCCGTGACTCAGGCAACGGCAATTCTGCAGGCAAATCAGATCCCTTACCTCGATATGTACTCCATGCCTTATCAGGAGGGCTGGAACTGGGATCGCCTGCACCCAACCGACCTGGCATGGGTACCGATGGACCGCTTTATTCTGGAGAGTTTTAAATGATGAAAAATGCTATTCGCCTTTTTTTCCTTTATCTCCTGCTGGCGGTCACCATCATCGCGTGGTCTTCGGTGGATGAGAGCATGAGTTTGAAAGTGCATTTTGAATATCAAAAGTTCTGAGGAATGAATGATGTACAGCTCCGGAACGTTTTTTTTATACCTGTTCTCATCGGCGTTGATCTTCGCGCTGGTTAACCGCGTATTGCACTACCGGTTGACCTATTTATCCGCATTTTCCGTACTGGCCGCGGTCGCCTGGGGCTATATCTTCCAGGGAGATTACGCGGTTCCCGTCGCGGTCTTCTTCAGCTTTTACGCCATTGTCACCTTAAAAGAGAAAGGCTGGTTGAAAACCTGGCAGGCAGTCACCCTGACGCTGCTGCCGCTGCTGTTGGTGAAACTACACCTTAACAATCACTGGGGCATGATCGGCTTATCGTTTATGACCTTCCGCGCCATTGATGTTCTGCTGTACCGCAGCAAAAAAGATGGCCGTCATTTTCTGCACTATTTCTGCTACCTGTTTATGCCATTTATTATTCTGGCAGGTCCCATGTATCGCTGGCGGACCTGGGTGACGGACATTAATAAACCGGTATTTAGCCTGACCCGTGAGCAGTTTTTAACGGCAATGGAGCAAATTTTTACCGGCATCGTGCAGAAGTTTCTCTTCGCAATGCTTATCGACAACCTGGTGATCCAGTCGTGGAGCCATCGTCCGTTTACCCTCAGTGTAGGGGTGGTGATGTCGCTGGCTTACAGCGCCTATTTGTGGTTCGACTTTGCCGGTTACAGCAATATGGCGATTGGTGCCGGGCGCTTGTTTGGCCTGAATATTCCGGCGAACTTCAATATGCCCATTCTGGCGAAAAACCCGCAGGATTTCTGGCGACGCTTCCACATCAGTCTCTCTGAATGGCTGAGAGACGTGGTCTTTATGCCGATTTATATGAACTTAATGAAGCTCGACTTTTTCCGTCAGAACAAAACGCTGGCGCAGAACATAGGTATCTTCTGCACGCTGTTTTGTATGGGAGCATGGAACGGGCTCGAAAGGCACTATGTTATCAGCGGCGCGCTGTTTGGCGCTATTTCCGTTGCGCACAACATGCTTCAGTGGTCAGCCAAACGCAGCCCGGCGCTGACCACCGGGTTACAAAACCCGGTGGTTATCTTCCTGGGCCGCATTTTAACGCTGGCAAGTGCTGCGGCTTCTCTTTACATCTTTAGCGGAATGTCACCTCTATGAACCTTCACACCGAGCTTCAGGAATTGCAGGATTTCCTGCGTGCGGCATTACTTGATCCCGCGAATCCACAGCAGTTGGCCATCAGCGGCAGCGATGAAGCCCTGACCTGGCAACAGCTTACCACCGCCGTGACAGACTGGTCACAACGCTTACAGCAGTGCCAGTTACCCGCCGGTACGCCAGTGGTGCTGTACGGCCACCAGCAGGCGGAGTTCGCTGTGGCCATCTATAGCTGTCTGCTGCATAACATTCCGTATATCCCGGTGGATTGCATTTATCCGCAGGAACGGCTGAAAGAGATATGCTCGCTGGCAAGCGCGCCGTGGTACTACGACATTGCCACCCGGCAGTTCGTGGCGATCGGTGAAACCGGCAAACCACTCGAAGAGCAGGACCTGGCGTACATCATGTTCACCTCCGGCAGCACCGGCAAACCCAAAGGTGTGCAGATCGGGCGCGAAAGCCTGTGGCACTTTATGAAATGGGTTCGCCAGGACTTTTCACTGCCGCCGACGCCGGTGCTGATGAACCATGCGGTGTTCAGCTTCGACCTCTCTTTGATTCCGCTGCTGGCGAACCTGGCCACTGGCGGGCATATTGTACTGAATGCGAAAGAGGATATTGCCGCTGACAACTGGCTCGATCGCCTGAAAAGCAATCAGGTTTCCGTGTGGGTATCCACGCCTTCCTTTGCTTACCAGCGTCTGCTCTCGCCGCAGTTCAACAGCGAATACCTGCCCGACCTCAACGTGTTCGTGTTTATTGGCGAGGTGCTGAACAAGGCGTTGGTCAAACAGTTACGCCGCCGCTTTCCGCAGGCCAAAATTCTTAACTCCTATGGCCCAACGGAAGCGACCATCGCCACAACGGTGATTGAAATCACCGACGAGATCCTGAACAGCGAGAACGATCTACTGCCGGTTGGCACGATGATGCCGGACTCGAGAATGGAAATTACCCCGGAAGGCGAGCTGATCATCTGGGGTAAAAATGTGATGCGCGGTTATCTCGGGCTGCCAAAAGAGAACGCCGAGAAGCTGCTGCACCGTGAGGGCGAAGCATTCCGTGGCTACAGAACCGGCGACCTGGGCTACGAAGATGGGCTGCTTTACTGCCAGGGGCGTAACGATAGCCAGATTAAATTGAATGGTTACCGTATCGAGATCAACGAGATCGAAAACCGCCTGCTGGCAATGTCCGGTATCAGTGAAGCGGTGGTTCTGCCGCTGATGAAATCCGGCGGCGGTGTGCTGCGTATTGCAGCATTCTGTGTAACGAAGCTGGCACCGGAAGCGATAAAAACATCGCTCTCGAAGGTGATCCCGCCCTATATGGTGCCTTCGCAAATCATTATCAAAGACGCTTTGCCGCTCAATCCCAACGGCAAAATTGACCGTAAGCTGCTGGACACTCATGCCCGCACGAACTGATGATTCAGGAAATAGAGATGGAACAAGAAATTCTCGCGCTGTTTGAAAAGATCTTATCCCGCAAAGTGGGCTTTAACGATGAGCTGATTGAGTCCGATATCCTCGACTCGATTCTGGCGGTGGATATGGTGCTGGAAGTGCAGGATGTTTATGGCTGCATGATCCCGCCTACCGAAGTGGCGACCGTGCTGAAAACCCCGGCGGATCTCGCACACTTTATTGAAGAGAACCGCAGCTAAGCACGCGGGTAGCGGCATATTTTCACCCGATACAAAGACCCCGGCCCACCGGGGTCTTTTTTTTGTGTAAACAGGCGGAATTGACTGCTGTTTAGGGTATGGCTTTATGCCCTGCTTTACGCTACCCGCACCAGTTCGGGAGCTCATATTTTCAGTGCAGCCGCCAGGAAACTGGAAGTGAGGTGTTCATCAGCGACGCTCGATCCGGCTAACATTATCCGCTACGAGTGACGGCTATAATGGCGACACACAAGGATGAGACATTAACGCTAACGACAGCCATTATGCGAAACTTAATCAATGAAGATCATTTTTTTGAAAATTTAGAAACGTCGACAGAACTGGATTACGTTTTACGCGCAGGAGAAGCCGTCCCGGAAGAGGGATTAGCTATCAAACCACATATGCATCTGGAGCATGAAATTATGTGGTTCCATAAAGCGCAGGGCAGTTACAGTATTGGCAGTGAAAAATTCGCGATAAAAGACAATACGTTAATTTATGTTAGCCCATTGGTACTCCATGATATGGCGCTGGAATACACCGACGATCATGAGCGTTTTCTCTTTCAGTACGATCGGGCTGTACTCAACAGATTAAAATATCCAATTCCCTCCATGAATCCACACATTGGAATCATAACTCAACCCAATGAATTGTACGCTGAGAGAGTACAGTTTTTATTCAAGTGGCTGGCACAGGCGCATGAAACCGAACCTTCAACAGACGACATCAACCCGGTAATGATCCTCTTACTCAATACTGTTTTTCAGTGTGCCTCCAGCGCACAGGCAATATCACCGGAGAAAGACAATCTCTCATTATTTGAAAAAATGATTAATTTTATGGAGGAAATGGAAAAACGAACCTCTTTGAATATCAGTTTGCATGAAGCCGCCGACACTGTAGGCCTCTCTTCATGCCATTTCTCCCGGACGTTCAAAAAAATCATGCATATCAGCTTTAAAGAGTATCTGTTACGCAAGAAAATCGCCCGCTCCGTCGATATGCTGCGCAATACCGCGCTAAGCATTACCGATATCGCTTATCAGTGCGAATTTACAGATGCGGCATATTACTGTTTTCAATTCAAAAAACTCATTGGCGTTACCCCGAAAAAATTCAGGAACCATAGCCTCACCAGCGTGCAACTTCACAAAAACCGCTAATGAACGGTTTGATACCTCTTTCTCACGTTTTTACGTTAAGTGTGATCGTTACGGCCATGCTGGCGCAAAAAAATTATATAAAAAAGCCTCGTCGATACATTTTTTATGATTAATCAGAATTACCTTTTCATCAGGTAACAGAGTTGTTCGCGTTAACGCTATTTTAGACTCCTTATGAAAAGGTATAGTTATGAATAGAATCGGATTCAAAGAAAAGATTGGCTATGGAATCGGCGATGGCGCATCGAATATTATCTGGCAAACCATCATGCTATTCATGGCCTATTTTTATACTGATGTGTATGGGCTTAGCGCTTTTCATATGGGCACTATGTTTCTTTTCGTCAGGGTATTTGATGCGTTCGCCGATATTTATATCGGCTATATTGCCGATCACACTCAAACCCGGCATGGTCAGTTCAGGCCTTATTTATTATGGTTCTCGTTACCCTTTGGTATTTTTGGCGCATTAACCTTTTACACACCCGAATTAGGTGAAACAGGTAAAATTATCTATGCTTATATTTCTTATACGACTCTATCCATATTCTACTCACTGGTAAACGTTCCATACTGCGCATTAATCAATAATATTTCCCAGGATGCAAAAGAAAGGGTGTCAATTCAGGCATACCGTTTTGCTTTCGCGGCGTTAGGCGGCATTATTGTCTCCGTTATAGCCCTGCCTTTAACGAAAATTTTAGGCAATGGCGATCTGCAAAAAGGCTACTTCTGGGCCATGATCATCATGGGAGGCCTGAGTACCGTGCTGTTCTTCGCTTGTTTTTCCATGACCAAAGAACATCACCGTAAAGAGATCGACAAAACGCGGAAATTTAGTGGCATTTATAAAGAACTGTCGGTTCTTATTAAGGATCATAACTGGCGATGCATCTTTGCACTTAACATCGTGAGTCTTATCGCCGGGATATTAAAAACGGGCGGCGCCATGTACTTTGTTCACTATTATTTGAATCGCCCCGATTTAACCAGCACTATTTTATTAGTCATTCTCGGCACCCGGTTTATTGGCGCGGTGTTCACCACTTCATTATATGGAAAATTTGATCGGTTAGTGTCATACAAAACGTCGTTACTTCTTCAGGCCGTCGTCCTGGTAGCGCTGTTTATGGTTCCGTCTGAATACATTATAGCAATCTGCATTATCATCAGCGTAATTCATTTCATCGACGCGAGCTCAGCGCCGCTGCAATGGAGTCTGCTGAGCGATATTATCGATAATGTCGAGAAAAAATCGGGAATATCGCTTAGCGGCCTGGTTTTCTCTACCAATCTCTTTGCCATTAAAATTGGTATTGCGGTTGGCGGCGCGATTATCGGCTGGTTACTGACCGTTGGCGGTTATGTGGGAAGTGCCGCCGTACAGACGGATATGGCCGTTCTGGTCGTCCGGCTGATCTTTACGGTTATCCCTGCTATCTGTGTTGTCATGATGTTTTTTATTATGACCCACTATCGAAACGATCCTGTGTATACCGAACCGGCGACAACCATGGTGTAAGAACAAAATACAGTCGCTAATTTATTCATATTTACCTTGTAGGGAGTCATTTATGACAACAATTACTAACCCGGTAATTCCTGGCTTTAATCCTGACCCATCCATTATCAGAGTCGGAGACGCGTACTATGTTGCCACGTCGACATTTGAATGGTTTCCTGGTATCTGTCTCTATAAATCCTACGATTTAAAAAACTGGCAACGGATCGCCTATCCGCTTAATCGGAAAAGTCAGTTGAATATGATCGGCAATCCCGATTCTGGCGGCATATATGCGCCCTGTCTGAGTCATGATGGTGGACGTTTTTATCTCATTTTTACGGATGTGAAAAATGTCGCGGGGCGTTTCTGGGACACCAATAACTATATGGTGACCACGGATGATATCGAAGGCGAATGGTCTGAACCTGTTTATCTTCACAGCCGCGGAATCGACCCGTCTCTGTTTCATCATAGCGATGGCACCAAATGGCTGGTGAGTATGGAGATGAGCCATATGGATGGCGGCGAACCCGGCTTCCCGAAATGGAACGGTATAATAATTCAGCAATATGACGAGCAGACGAAAAAATTAGTGGGCGAATGCCGCAAAATTTATGCGGGTAGCGCGTTAGGCATCACTGAAGGCCCGCATATTTATGAAATCAACGGTTGGTTTTATCTGTTAACCGCCGAAGGCGGGACGTTTTACAATCATGGCGTCACGATAGCGCGTTCACGTCATCTGTTTGGGCCCTATGAAACCGATCCTGTCGGCCAGATGATGACGTCACGTTATGACTGTCGTTTGCCATTGCAGAGAGTCGGGCATGCGGATTTGTTTGAAAACAGCATTGGGGAATGGTTTATCGTGCATCTGTGCGGCCGACCGCTGCCATCAAAAGGACGCAGCCCAATGGGTCGTGAAACGGCTATTCAACAGGTTTACTGGAGTGATGATGGCTGGCTACGGTTGGTGAATGGTAAAACAACGCCAGAAATGACGGTGCACACACAACTGGAAGAGCGTGCATGGCCTGCCCCCCCCGTACGGGATGAGTTTGATTCACCAACGCTCCCGCTGCACTATCAGTCATTACGCATCCCATTAAGCGAGGATATGTGCACGCTCGATGAGAGAAAAGGATGGTTGCGTTTACGGGGCCATGAATCGTTGAGTTCACACCATTATCAAAGTCTGGTAGCCAGAAGACAGACGGATTTTGCGTTCACCGCGCAGACCTGTGTTGATTTCAACCCGCATTCTTTCCAACAGATGGCCGGCTTAGTCTGTTTTTACGACACCACAAATTACATTTATTTGTATCTCTCCTGCGATGAGAGCGGAGAGCGAACCGTGAATTTGATGGTCAATGACCTCAACAGGTTCTCGATGCTAACCGGTGAAGGCATAAAAATAGCGCGTGAAGGCTATGTTTATCTTCGGGTTAACGTACAAGACGACCGGGCTAATTATTACTATTCTCTGGATGAAGAGACATGGATCCCGGTAGGGAACTATGTGGAATACAGTAAACTCTCCGATGAATATTTCAAAGAAAGAGGCATCGAGCGTTTCACTGGCGCGTTTGTAGGAATGTGCTGCCAGGATTTTACCGGCGAACATCGCTATGCAGATTTTGACTACTTTCACTATGCAGCGAATAACCGGTAACCGATTCGGGCAACCAGAGTAGCGTTCAGAAATAAGCCTTCCCTACGAAACCAGCTATCGTGTGGAAGGTTTTTCCACTTTATTCAACCTCAGATTTAAACTGGCGAGCGACAGCCGTGTTGGGAACAGGAGGGATCGCATGCATGAAAGGATAATTACGCATCATGCCTTGTCATCACGCAGTATTGCCTCTATCCCGGTAAGCTCTACCGCACGGGAAAAGTACCACCCCTGAGCACAGCACTCCGGCAAATTTTCTTTAAGGAACTGGTATTGCAGTTCATTTTCAACCCCTTCGAACACCACTATTCGCGGCATATTCCTGAACATACCAATCAAGCCGGGAAGGATATGCTTATTGATTGATTCGGTGCCGATAGAATCGGTTAACGATTTATCAATCTTTATTTCATCGACATCAAGTAAGGATAACCAGCTCAGATTCGAATAGCCGGTCCCGAAGTCATCAAGGGCAAAGAGAATGCCCTGCGATTGATAAAATTCAACAGACTGCTTGATCTCTTCGATACTCGCACTTTGTCTCTCGGTGATTTCCAGCATGAGAGAACCACCGGAAATCCCCTCTTTCTGCATGGTGTTGACCAGCGTTTGACGAAACAATTCAGAGCAAATATCAGAGCAACTGACGTTAATGCTGAGCGTTATAGCATGTTCCTGTAAAATCGACGCACACTCTTTTATTGAATTCTCAACAACATACAATCCAATTTTATTTATTAAGCCATTTTGCTCTGCGAGAGGAATGAAGATATCAGGGCCGATATTCCCCACTTTATCATCATTCCAACGGATCAGCGCTTCAATGCCAATGAGGCTGTTATTTTTCACCCGATAAATAGGTTGATAAACAAAATGCAATTTTCTGTGGTCTATTGCATATTCCAGCCGGGAAAGCAACGACTGGTTTTTCTCAAGATTATTAATAATAAGCGCACTGACAAGCAGGCCAATCACCAGTGAAATACTTAACAAGAAAACCAATGCATAAACATTACCGTAAAAAAAGAAAGGAAGTTGTGTTCCAGCGATAACACAAATGTCATTTACTGAATTACAGGCTCTTATCAAAATAAAAGATAACGCTTGTTCTCTTCCATGTTCTATGGCTTCAAGCTTGTTAATATCTTTTCCTATCCTGAAAAAATGAGACTCATGATTATTATCGCCGACAATAGCATTAAAATTCATCTTATCCGCATCTTCCCAGAAGCGCTGAAAAGCAAAAGGCGATACGGTAATGGCAAAATTATCAGTATAAAGGATATCGGCAGTAATACCCTCCTCTATCATGGCATCAAAAATCCAGGTATAACCCGCCCGGTCAACTTTATTTCTGAACACGTTCAGCGAAAGAGGAACAGTAAACTTGCCCCACAGCGCTGAGCAGATCACCCTGTCGTCTTTGATGTATGAGATATCTTTGATCAGCGGGTATGGCCATAAGCGTTTTCTGAGGGAATGCAAATACTGATCGCTGCACGGACTGTAGACAGCGAATTCATTGCGCAGAGCATCAATTTCCTTCACCTGCGAGATGAGACTATTACTTCGTGTAAGTATCGATTCGGCATATTTTTCTAATTTTTCATGGACGTATGCATAGGAAATGATCTGCGCAATGCCATAAAAAAAGATCAACGATAGCGCTAATGTCATTATGGATACAGACACTCTTTTTTTTAGAATTCTTATCAATTTTGACACCTTGCGGGCAGCCCTCTGCCCGTGCTTCACGCTTTCTGAATGTTGATGACTCCATCAGGCAGAAAAGTCGAAATCATCATCCGTTTGCCCGTTCTTTTTCATCTACATCATGCAACATCAACACTACTTGCTAGTGTTATCGGCGGTTTGGATAGAGACTTTAAAAATGACAAATCAAAGCGTTATTTTGATAAGGCGCTAAAATGCAGAGGATAAATTCAGTAAAGAATAAATAATCAGGCAAAGCGTTTAGTCTTTGGGAATGTTGAGACCAACACGATGCAGAACCGGCAGTAAAGATGCCAGCTCCCGGTCTGGCGGCATGAGGTAAGAGTGATTAACGTTGTATAACATTCTCGATTATTTTAGCAATATCAGTCGGGTATACCGTTTCCGTTGTTTCACTAAGCTCGTTTACATTCCACCAGCGATGTTGATGCATAACCGCTTTTTCATGACGACTCCAGCCCTCACGGCTTATATCACTGCCATCAACCTTTACCCAATAAAATTGCTCTATGGCCAGAACGTTCTCTCCACTGGGTAGTAACATTTCAAACGTTCGTTCCGCCACGCTTTCCCCAATAACGTCCCGGATAATCCCGGTTTCTTCGCGAAGTTCTCTTAACGCTGCATGAGCAAAAGACTCATTCTGTTCAACCCCACCGCCAGGCGTCGCCCAGTATGCACTACCGGCTAAAGCATCATCCGTGTGCACGAAACGGAACAGGAGTACCTGACTGGCCGGGTTGATAATCAGTAGTCGTGATGCCTTACGTGTTCGCATCGAAAAATCCCTTTATGAAAGGCAATAGTCATTATTTGACCGGGCTTAATATAACAAAACTCCAGCCAGGGTTCTATTCGTCATTCCCAACCACATACTTTTCATTGCTAAATTAGCCTTTAAAAAAACAGCCTAATTTACCCGTTATAAAACCACATCATTAAAAATGTTACATAATTTACCCCCCAAAAAACATCGTTAACTGACACAGTTTCACAGCCATTTAAATTTATACTTTTTTTACTTAACCCATTTTATTCTTTATGTGTTTTTTATATCAATGTGCATTGCCGTTTTTTATACTCCTGCTGTCGCCGCCAGGCTTAGCTGAAAGATAACAATGAACACAATGCTGAAGTTTCCACTTTTACAGAACATCCGCACGCTTTTGACATTATCACAAACGTCCCAGATTGCTGACGTTGTGTCTAAAGAAAAAGGAAATGCTGAGAATGAATTCCAGCGCGAATTTCAACAAGAAGTGCAAACCTATCTTTTACACTATCCGGCAACAAAACACGTTGATATCTATCTGAACGATATCAACGGAACATTCAGAGGAAAGCGAATTGCCGTCGGGGATCTCTTTTCTGCGGCAAAAGGGTGTTATTTCCCGCAATCTGTTTACTCAATGGATCGGGAAGGTAAGGTGGTCTGCTCTACAGCTGATCAGCAGGTTCTGGATGAGCCCGACCGGGTTTGCCTGCCGGTAAAAGGGACATTGCGCCCCTCCGCTTACGATACCCAGGAGAACGCCCAGCTTTTGCTATCCATGCAGGATGCCAGCGGCGCACCGTATGCGCTTGAGCCGAGGGTGATTCTGGAAAATGTTGTTCGCCGGTTCCATCACCATGGTTTGTATCCGGTGATCGCACCGGAGATTGAATTTTACCTTATCGACAAGCAGACTCAGGCAATGCGCAGCCAGGGATGCTTCCACATGGCCGTCCCTTCTGCGTACGCCCCCTTCATCGAGCGCCTGGAGGAGATGGCGGCTGCGCAGAATCTGCCATTAACGGGGATTGTCAGCGAAGCAGAGCCTGCGCAATTCGAGCTTAACCTGCGCCACTCTCATCAGGTTGTTGAGGTCTGCGAGAATGTCCTCGCGCTACGCAGATTAACCAGCGTGATCGCTAATGAATTTGGCTACAAGGCCAATTTTATGGCGAAACCTTTTTCCCTGCTTGCTGGTAATGGCTTGCATTTTCATATCAGCCTGAATGACAGACAGGGTAATAACCTCTTTGCCTCTCCTGCCAACGAGTTGAACGAGATGACGCGCCTGTGCCTTGCCGGACTACTTCATCTTATGCCTGCGTCGCTGGCGATAATGGCTCCTGGTGTCAACGCTTTTCGCCGCCTGCGCAGAAACCTGGACGAGCCCTTGTTTAGTTCATGGGGTTACAACACGCGTTCCGCCGCATTACGCATTCCCTGCTCCAGCGAAGAGAATCGTCGCATCGAGTACCGACTTGCTGGCGCTGATGCTAATCCTTATCTAGTGATGGCCACCATCCTGACCGGCATACTGTATGGTCTGGAGAATATCGATGGTGATTCAGTGGATGATATTCTGCGCGAAGCCCCACCTTTACCGCTATTTCAGCACCAGGCAATCGCCGTTTTTCAGGAATGTCCCTATCTGCTCGACAGCCTGGGGCAAGCATTTTCCCGGCAGTGGATCCACAGCAAACTGGAGGAACTCACCCTATTCGAAGGCATTGTTACGCAAGAAGAAACGGCGATTTCGTTCTGATCCCCCGTGTTACTTTGCGTCACTGCCAATGCCAAATGTGAGGGGATGATATCGCGGTTTATTATGTTATCGAAGGTTCAGGACACGCAGGAATAATAAACCGCTGACCAACTTATATTGGCTGGAATTTATAGTATCGCCAGAGTACGATGTTTTTTATCTTTACTATAAAAGAGACAATACCATTGTCTCTGGCTTAAAAGGTTCTTTCAATTTAATTACTTTTCAGAACCGGATACTTTGGCAGCAAAAGAAATTTTATCCTTCATCCATATAGTCATATCACGAAGTAGTGCCATTGCGCCGGCTTTATCTTTTGTTAATCCCCAAAAACTCAATGTGAGGTGCCGTTCATTCTTTGAAAAATAAACACCAGAATCCTCAACACTGGCTGTTTTAATGAATTCATCTTTTTCAATTAGCGAATCCACTACATTTTTAAGTGAGGATAACTCAGGATATTCATTAATACTTATTTCACCATTCACATAAAACTCAATTCCAGTATCTTCTTTGGCCGGACGGTAGACTAACGTGATATACGAACTGCCGTTTCCCCACTCAGCAGGTTTGTAGTTTAATGCCTTATAATCTCCAGCACGATTATTAACGCTTCTGACAATAGTGCTATCAGGTAAGATTTTTGCGACAACATCTTTGCCCTCCTGGTACACCGCGTCCTCAAAGAAGGCAAGGAGTTCTTTCGCTTTTAAAAGACGTTCGAAATTATGGGTAATGAAATCAGATTGTTCGTTATTCATAACGCTGCTCACTTTATCTTCACTCAACGCTAACAGATGTGATAAAAACTCTTTATAGAAGAAAAACCATTTATCTACTGATTCGTATACGATGTCTTTACCTATCCGGGATAATGCAACATCAACTAACTCAGAGTAAGTTATCACCTTCCAGTCACATAATACTGGGTACTTATTCGTTGCCGGTTTCAAAATACACTTATAGATATTCTGATCATTATCAGTAAGATTTTCCAAACAAGTTTCATAAATCTCAAATGGATTATTTACTTCATGATAAACTTTATTTTCAATGCCAATGATAAAATCGTCATGAATAATAACAATATCAAGCCGCTCACCATTCTCGCAGGCAACTTCTCGTTGTACTCGTAGCGATGAGAAATCTATATTATCAACATCTTGCCCAAACAATTGCAGTAAAGCTTTTAATAACCAGGGTTGGATATTAGGATCTAACCCCATAAATACAGACATGATATCTGAAGTAGGATTCTCCAGATAGCCAGAACCGCCTATATCGAAAAAATTTGGTTCAGGAGTATCCTTGAACTCCATCTCTTCTACTTTTGTTAAAAAAGCGTCAGAAAGAATAGTCTCATACATTTCCCTAAAGCTCTCCAAAATTACGTCCTATAAAATCAAACTGGATTATCTAACCGATAAAATTATCCCCAATTTATTTCTTGTGGATATGGCTATTGTTAACAACCGTACAAAAAAGCATTTAATTATTCTTTATCTGAAATTTTCAGTAAAACACAGGAAGAAAATCGTAAGGTTTGGGATAGAACAGTTTCCCGGCAAAGGCTCCGCGAAAGCGAACAGTAAGCTCGTCACGCTCCACTGATTTGATCAAAGAAAGAACGATGCCCCTCAGCCTGATGGCCGAGAGGATTGCATCAGCGTTTGAATACGCGACAGCCCCATACCAGCAGCGCAGCAATCACAGCAGAGAGACCAAGCTCGATGAGCAGTAGTTTGGACTCATAGTCGTCCATTGCGACTTCACCATCTCCTTCAATAGGGATATAACGCATAAACGTTTCGTCCACCCAACGATCAGGAATTAAAAAGAACACCGCAATCAACACGACAATAAACAGGATGATTTTCATCTCACCCCCCTGTGACTAACTTCAGGAAAACCACGAACATCCAGACGACCCTAAGCCATCAGACCCTCTACACCACGGGCAGGCATGATAGAGATAAAACCCAGGCTGATGCAAAATCAAATTGCCGTTGTCCCTATGCATACCACCAGGCTGATACCCGAAGAGACGAAAGGGGTTATGTGTTGAGTAATTTGGAGACTTGGGAAGAGCTTGAAATGGTGCCGATAATAGGAGTCGAACCTACGACCTTCGCATTACGAATGCGCTGCTCTACCAACTGAGCTATATCGGCCCTGCGATGCGTTCACGAGCGTGAACCACGGAGTAGAAGGTTAAAACTAAGAGGGTGATGCGTCAATGCCCTTGAGAATCAAACGGCTACTTTTGCATCACCCTTCTTCAATTAAGCACGAATGGTATCGTCGCCGAAGCCCACCCACTTATAGGTTGTCAGCGCTTCCAGCCCCATTGGACCGCGTGCGTGCAGTTTCTGCGTGCTCACGGCCACTTCCGCGCCCAGGCCAAACTGCCCACCATCGGTGAAGCGCGTGGAAGCATTCACATACACGGCAGAGGAGTCCACTTCGTTCACAAAGCGATTCGCATTGCCCAGCGTACGGGTCAGGATCGCATCAGAGTGCTGGGTGCCGTGCTGGCGAATATGCGCGATGGCGTCATCCAGATCGGCAACGATTTTCACGTTCAGATCCAGCGACAGAAACTCATCGTCGTACTGCTCCGCCTTCACTGCCTCAACTTTCGCCGGACCGTTTTGCAACAGCGCCAGCGCCTGTTCATCCGCATGTAGCGTCACGCCGCTTTCCGCCATCTGCTTGCTCAATGCAGGCAGGAAAGTTTGCGCAATGCCCTTATGCACCAGCAGCGTTTCGACGGTGTTGCAGGTGCTAGGACGCTGAGTTTTGGCGTTAACAATCACCTTCAGCGCGGGCGCGATCTCCGACGAATCATCCACCAGAATATGGCACACGCCAATACCGCCCGTGATCACCGGGATCGTCGACTGCTCGCGGCACAGCTTGTGCAGTCCTGCACCACCGCGCGGGATCAACATGTCGATGTACTTATCCATGCGCAGCATTTCATTGACCAGCGCGCGATCCGGGCTTTCAATCGCCTGGACAGCACCCGCTGGTAAACCGCACTCTTCCAGCGCTTGCTGGATAACCTTCACCGTGGCCGCATTGGTGCGCCAGGTCTCTTTGCCACCGCGCAGGATCGCCGCATTGCCGGTTTTCAGGCACAACGAGGCCACATCAACGGTCACGTTAGGACGGGCCTCATAAATCACGCCAATCACGCCCAACGGCACGCGCCGACGCTCAATGCGCAGGCCACTGTCCAGCAGACCACCATCGATCACCTGGCCGACCGGATCCGCAAGCTTACAAACCTGGCGCACATCATTAGCAATGCTGCTTAAGCGCGCCGGGTTCAGCGCCAGGCGATCGAGCATCGCATCGCTCAGCCCGTTACGACGGGCTTCCAGCAAATCCTGCTCGTTTGCCAGTAAAATCGCTTCCGACTGGGCTTCAAGGTAATCGGCTATTTTTTCCAGCACGCGGTTTTTTTCGCGGCTGGAGAGCAATGCCAGCTTATACGATGCTGCTTTCGCAGCGATGCCCATCTGTTCCAGCATACTTCTGCTCCTTAACGGGTGATCATATCGTCGCGGTGGACAGCGACGGGGCCATACTCATAGCCCAGAATGGCGTCAATCTGCTGCGAGTGATGGCCCGCAATACGGCGCAGCGCATCGCTGTTGTAACGGCTAACGCCGTGGGCAATGTCGCGGCCTTCAAGATTACGAATACGGATCACTTCACCACGGGAGAAGTTGCCTGTCACGCTTTTAATGCCTTTTGGCAGCAGCGAACTGCCGCGCTCAAGAATGGCGGCGGTAGCGCCTTCATCGACGGTGATCTCGCCCGCCGGCGGCGCACCAAAAATCCAGCGTTTACGGCTTTCGAGGGGAGACTCCTGAGCGTGGAAGCGCGTGCCCACGGCGATGCCTTCCATCACATCACCAATCACGCCCGGTTTGCTGCCAGCGGCAATAATGGTGTCGATGCCCGCGCGACACGCCACATCGGCAGCCTGCAGTTTGGTGCCCATACCGCCCGTGCCAAGGCCAGAAACACTGTCGCCGGCAATGGCGCGCAGCGCATCATCAATGCCATAAACATCCTGAATCAGCTCAGCATCGGGGTTATTACGCGGATCGGCGGTAAACAGTCCCTGCTGATCGGTCAGCAGCAGCAGTTTATCCGCACCGGCGAGGATGGCCGCCAGCGCAGAGAGATTATCGTTATCGCCCACTTTAATTTCAGTGGTGGCGACGGCGTCGTTTTCGTTGATCACCGGCACGATGTTGTTATCCAGCAGCGCGCGCAGGGTGTCGCGGGCGTTGAGGAAACGTTCACGGTCTTCCATATCGGCGCGGGTCAACAGCATCTGACCAACGTGGATGCCATAAATGGAAAACATCTGTTCCCACAGTTGAATCAAACGGCTCTGCCCTACCGCCGCCAGCAACTGTTTAGAAGCGATAGTCGCAGGCAGCTCCGGGTAACCGAGGTGCTCGCGCCCGGCGGCAATCGCGCCGGACGTCACAATTACAATACGATGCCCGGCGGCATGCTGCTGCGCGCACTGGCGCACCAGCTCCACAATATGGGCGCGGTTCAGGCGACGGGAACCGCCTGTTAAAACACTGGTGCCGAGTTTTACCACCAGCGTCTGGCTGTCACTCATGATTCTCTGCCGTTATAAGGAAAATATACGATAACTGAATGTAATCAGACGTTGTAACAGGACTCAAGGCGCTTGCCAACTGCCAGTGTAAATAGCCTCGCGTTTGTTGCGCGGGATCAGCAAGCCTAACGGCAGGATTTGACACTTTTATGGCAAACACAAAAAAACATACATTTTTAAAAATATTCTGAATTTGTCATAAATCTTTAATTTCGCAGCGTTACAACCCTTCCTGTTTTTTCACGGGGCCAAAAGACCCAGCGAATATTAGCGCGTTTGTTAAATCAGGAATTTAAAATGAAGAAGAGCACTCTGGCATTAATGGTGATGAGCGTTGTCGCATCTGCTTCTGTTCACGCAGCAGAAGTGTATAACAAAAACGGCAACAAACTGGACGTGTACGGCAAAGTCAAAGCCATGCACTACTTCAGCGATGATACCACCAACGACGGTGACAAAACTTACGTGCGTTTCGGCTTTAAAGGCGAAACCCAGATTAACGATCAGCTGACCGGTTTTGGTCGCTGGGAAGCTGAATTTGCGGGCAACAACGACGAAACAACGTCAGGTCAGAAAACCCGTCTGGCGTTTGCTGGTCTGAAAATCAAAGATTTTGGTTCTCTCGACTACGGTCGTAACCTGGGCGTGCTGTACGACGTAGCCTCTGTTACCGATATGTTCCCGGAATTCGGCGGCGACTCCCTGGCCCGTACCGATAACTTCATGACCAAACGTACCACTGGCGTTGCGACTTACCGCAACACCGACTTTTTCGGTGCCATTAATGGTCTGGATATGACCCTGCAATACCAGGGTAAAAACGAAAACGGCCGCAGCAGCGTCATCAAACAAAATGGCGACGGCTGGGGTACTTCTCTGGCCTATGACTTCGGCGGTAGCCCGGTTACCCTTATCGGCGCTTATGCTAACTCTGACCGTACCAACGCACAGAACACCATGGCGCTGGGTCGCGGCGAGAAAGCCGAAGCCTGGGCAACCGGCGTGAAATACGACGCAAACAATCTGTACCTTGCCACCATGTACGCCGTGTCTTACAACATGACACCGGTCTCTTCTACTCGCGGCTTTGCTAACAAAGCGCAGAACTTTGAAGCCGTGGTTCAGTACCAGTTTGACTTCGGTCTGCGTCCGTCCCTGGGCTACGTCCTGACCAAGGGCAAAGACATGGAAAACGGCATTGGCGACGAAGATCTGGTTAACTACATCGACGTTGGCGCGACTTACTACTTCAACAAAAACTTCTCTGCGATGGTTGACTACAAAATCAACCAGCTCAAAGACGACAACAAACTGGGTCTCGCGAACGACGACATCGTGGCTGTTGGCGTGACTTACCAGTTCTAAGTTGTTGTACCCGTTACACCCTCGTTATATGAAATGCCCTCACAAGAGGGCATTTGTTTAACCGGATTAGGTACAAACTGGCCTGTGCCAGTCCCGGCCCGATACGCATGCTGCGATCGGGCTTTTTTTATGGAGGGCGTTACGCGGGGAGTTTCAGGTTTTCTTTGAAGTTTTCGGCGGGTTCGAGCTTCAGCTCAAGTGAAGCCAGCATATCGCGTGCGCGTTCGTGGAATTCACGCAGCGTGTGCTCCAGACGATCGAGCACTTCCTGATCCTTAATCGCGGTGGGTTTCCACTGACCTTCTTTGTCAAACAGACCGAACTGATAGCGGTAGGTAAAACGGCCTTCCTGCGCTTCCATTTCCATCCACCAACCCCAGAATTCACGCTTTTCCGGTGCCGGTTTTACGTTGACGCAAACGGCAAGGCAATCAAAGAAAAAGCGGTTATCTTCGCACTGCTCTTCGCGGATATAAGGCCCAAGCGCAGTAAATTTTTTGATCAATCTGCTTTTCGGATGTCCACTCGGTAACGTCATTGCGATCTCCTTTTGTGAAGCAACTGTTTTACCAAATCAATAGAATTTATCAATCTATTAACGGAAATGGTGGTTGATCCATCCGGTTATTTGCTGCAACGCCTTATCAAAATTGCGATACACCGGGTTAAACGGGATCTCTAACAGTTTGCCGTCACAAGATGACGAGGTGATTAACCGCGACTCCTCTTCGGGGCTGAACGGATCGTTCTGCCAGAAGCCAGAAAGCATCGGCGTTGGGCAGCGCCGGCCCAGTAAGCCCTGGGTTTTTAGCGAATAACGGTTCAGTTCAACGCGCAACGCTTCGTCAGACGCATCATGCATACCCAGCCGGCTGGCCAGCACATCCAGGTACATCTCCGGGACTTTCCCCTGCCGTAACGGCTCATTCAACAGCGCGTGTACCACCGGGCCAAGACAAGCCACCGCTTTTAGACGGTGCGCTTCCAGATACGCAAGGCGCACTGCCACGTTAGCACCAAAACGGAAGCCAAACGCCGCAACACGCGTGTGATCGACCCAGGGAATATTCGGCAGGGCCTGCAACACATGTTGATGCAGCAGGCTCGACTCCTGGGTCAATTTCCATTTGGAGGAGAAACCGACAGACGGCATGTCCAGTGTCAGCATTGCCATGCCCTGCGGCGCGAAATAGCGCTCATAAAGGGTGTAATAATCGCTTTGCAGACTGTCCAGCCCGCCACACATCAACACCGTCGGGAAAGGCCCTTCGCCGGGCGGCATATGCAAAAAGCCGGTCACCGGCGCACCACCAGGGATGGCAAACTCCATCTCTTTAATGGTACCGGGTAAACGCTGCGCGGCTTCTTCATAGGCACGATTGGCCAATGCCTGCGCCTGTTCGGCAAGCATATCGCCTTTGATATGGGGGTAAGCGGCAATGCTGTACAAACTACAGGCATGCAACCAGTGACGGCCGCTCACGTCGACACGATCTTCCTGCATCGCTTTTTGCTGCCAGAGCATCGCCTGCACGGACCATTCATAGATCCAGTTACCATTGCGATAGCCCACCACCGTATCGTACAGCTCCGGCTCGGTACGTTCGGCCTGAGACATCACGATACGCGCCTGCACTTCGAGGATCTCCCGCGCATCCACACCGCGCCAGATCCACATCAGCCGGTTTAGCATGCGGTACCAGTGCGGCACGTTTTTGCCATCCAGCGTGGATTGCATTTGTGGCTGCGTGCCCGGGTTAAAACGGCGCACCAATGTTGACGTTTCCGGATGCTTAAAACGGGGTTTGAACAGGGTTTCGCTGAGATTTGACTGTGACATTGCGCGCAGCCTCCATGTATCTATCACTGGAGGTTATTGTAACCTGTCGCGCCCTGAAAAGAACAACGCCCGGTCAAACCGGGCGTTAGCATAACGTGCGCAGGGAATTAGCGGCCGCTGATAGGCGGAACAAAGACCACACCCATATCCCACGGTTGCTCGATCCATGTATCCTGAGGGATATCAATGACATAATCATCCACCAGCGGACGACCAGCCGGTTTTGCAAAAATGGTCACAAAATGCGCTTTAGGATACATTTCACGGATAGCCACCGCCGTGCCGCCCGTGTCCACGAGATCGTCAATGACGATAAAACCTTCACCGTCGCCTTCCGCGCGTTTCAACACTTTCAGCTCACGCTGATTATCGTGGTCATAGCTGGAGATGCATACGGTATCAACATGACGAATGCCCAGTTCACGCGCCAGCAATGCACCCGGCACCAGACCGCCGCGGCTAACGGCGATAATGCCTTTCCATTGTTCAGAAGGCATCAGTCGGGCGGCCAGTTTGCGTGCGTGAATCTGCAACATGTCCCAGGTGACGACGTATTTTTCGCTCATGTGAAGTGTCCCAGCCTGTGTTTTACGGCTTAAAAAGTATTCTAGGGGGAAATAGGTTGCGCGAGATTATAGAGATCTGAAGCGGTAAAAACCAGTGTTACCCGGCAATGCAGGTGCTTTTTACATCTTCCTGTGCTCGCAAACAGACAATAAGTGTTATTCTCAACGCCATCTCGCAAGGTCTCTTGCGACGTCGTTTATTTAACCCTGTGACCTGTAAGGCAATGTTTAGCAGGTCCTTTGTAAGGAGACTCATTGTGTCTGAACTGTCTCAACTATCTCCACAGCCGCTGTGGGATATTTTTGCCAACATTTGCGCCATTCCTCACCCGTCCTACCACGAAGAACAGCTGGCCGAACACATCATGGGCTGGGCAAAGGAAAAAGGATTGCACGCGGAGCGCGACCAGGTTGGCAACATCCTGATCCGTAAACCCGCCACGGCCGGAATGGAAAACCGTAAACCGGTGGTATTGCAGGCGCACCTGGACATGGTGCCGCAGAAAAACAACGACACGGTGCACGACTTCACCACCGATCCGATTCGCCCGTATGTCGATGGCGAATGGGTGAAAGCACGCGGCACCACGCTCGGTGCGGATAACGGCATCGGTATGGCTTCCGCGCTGGCGGTGCTGGCGGATGACAGTGTAAAACACGGTCCGCTGGAAGTGCTGCTGACCATGACCGAAGAGGCGGGCATGGATGGCGCGTTCGGTTTACAGCCCAACTGGTTGCAGGCCGATATTCTGATTAACACCGACTCTGAAGAAGAGGGTGAAATCTACATGGGTTGCGCGGGCGGCATCGACTTTATCACCGACCTGCCGCTGACCCGTGAACCCGTTCCTGCGGGTTTCGCAACGTTTACACTGACGCTGAAAGGCCTGAAAGGTGGCCACTCCGGCGCGGAAATTCATGTCGGACTTGGCAACGCCAACAAACTGCTGGTGCGCTTCCTTGCCGGTCATGCGCAAGAGCTGGATCTGCGTCTACTGGATTTCACTGGCGGCACCCTGCGTAATGCCATTCCGCGTGAAGCTATCGCTACCGTGGCCGTACCGGCAGATAAAGCTGAGCAACTGAAAACGCTGGCCAACGACTACCTGGCGATCCTGCAGAACGAACTGGAAATGAAAGAGAAAAACCTGACCGTTCTGCTGGCGAGCGCAAACAGCGATAAAGCAGCGCTGACCACCGCGTCGCACGATACATTTATCCGTCTGCTGAACGCCATGCCGAATGGCGTGATCCGCAACTCGGATGTCGCCAAAGGTGTGGTGGAAACCTCCCTCAACGTAGGCGTGGTCACGCTGCAGGATAACAATGCTGAGATTGTCTGCCTGATTCGTTCACTGGTGGATACCGGTAAAGATTACGTGGTGAGCATGCTGGAATCACTGGGCGCGCTGGCGGGCGCAACAACCCACCCGAAAGGCGGTTACCCAGGCTGGCAGCCGGACGCGCATTCACCGGTGATGGCGCTGGTGCGTGAAACCTATCAACGTCTGTTCAACAAAACCCCGAACATTCAGGTGATCCACGCCGGTCTGGAGTGCGGTCTGTTCAAAAAACCGTACCCGAATATGGATATGGTGTCGATTGGGCCAACCATTACCGGCCCGCACTCTCCGGATGAGCAAGTGCATATCGAAAGCGTGGGCCACTACTGGACCCTGCTGACCGAACTGCTGAAAGCCATTCCGGCGAAATAAGCCTGCTGTCCGCGCCGCCCGGCGCGGACATTTTCTTTCTGCGTTTACTGTGCGCTAAACGCCATGCCTTTAAAGGTCCGCGTTGGGTTTCCCCGCGCAATATGATGATGGAACAAACGCCGTTCCGACTTCAGCGCTGCGCGTTGGTCATCCTGTATCTGCTCCAGACGGTGAGCAATCAGTAACGTCGCCAGCCGTTTGTTGGCATGCTGACTGCGTTCCGACTGCACCTTCACGCTAATGCCTGTCGCGATATGTGTCGCGCGCACGGCGGAATCCGTTTTATTGACGTGCTGCCCGCCAGGACCGGATGAGCGCAGCGATTCAAAGCGAATTTCACGGCTCAGCGTCTGACTCTCCGGCGTAAACGCCGCTACACCAATAAACCAGTTTTTCCGCGCATGATGTGGGCGATACGGACTCGGGCAAATCCACTGCACCGTGCCGCACCAGCGCGCGCTGAGCGCCTTTTCGTCTGCACCATCCAGTGAAACCAGTACTGAACGGTAAGCGCCGTCATGGCGCCCGGCTTCCCTTTCCACCACGGCCAGCGCCACATTATGCGCCTAGGCCTCTTCCATTAAACGGGATAATGCTTTCCCCACGGCCAGGCAACACTCATCTGGCCCCTGTGCGGAAGAGAGTTGCAATAGCATCATTCGCCCACCTCCCTGCTAACCTTCAGCGTCAATACCGGACGCAAACGAGCCACCGGCGCGATCAACCCGGCGTCCGCCAGGCAATCCATCACGCTATCGACCGATTTATACGCCTGTGGCGCTTCCTCATAAATCAGCTGACGATCGCGACAGATCACCCGGCTGCCAAGCGCCGTACGCGAGAGCTGCGCCGGAGTGAATTTCCCCGACAACCGCCCCTTGCACTCGGTACGCATCCATTTACGTCCCGCGCCATGCGCAAGCGAGAACAAGCTCGTTTCGCTTACCACCGGCTTAACCAGCCAGCTGTAATCACCACGCGAACCGGGGATCACCACCAGCCCCTGACCGTCCGGCGTAGCGCCCTTGCGGTGCAACCAGCCCGACATGTCGCCCACGGTGCATGCTTGTACAAAGTTATGCGCTACATCCAGCACCGGCGCACCATCCGCGTTGATCTGCCCGAGAATACGCCGGGCAATCAGATCGCGATTCACGCGAGCAAAGTTCAGCGCATCATCATGCTCCGTCAGATAGTCGCGGGCGGCATCGCTGCCCTCTACCAGCCCATCATGGGAGAACATCGCGATGTGACGACGCAGGATCGCCTGCCCCAACCCCCGTGAGCCACTGTGCGCCAGCAGCAGCAACTGCCGATCGTTGAGCCCATATTGTGCGAACGTCACGGCATCCGTCACGCTGTCTATCTGCTGCAATTCGGCAAAGTGGTTGCCGCCGCCAATTGAGCCCAACGCAGCGCGGTACGGATGCGTCTGAAATGCCTGCGGGACAACGTTGTCCAGCCACTCAGGCATGGCGGTATCGCCCAATGCGCCAAGCCGTTTTTCCAGCTTATCGGCGTTGTATTTACGCAGCGGTAAGTCCGTTTGCCACAGCGCCATGCCGCAGCCAATATCATTACCCACCAGCGCCGGGTAAAAACGCCCAGTGGAAAAAAACGCCGCGCCAATGGGGTAGCCGCGCCCAGGGTGCAGATCCGGCATCCCCACCACACGGATCATACCCGGCAATGCAGCCGTGGTTTGTAATTGTTGAATCGCTGAACCTTCGATCCAAAGATTTTCTGAAGCAATATACGAAATTGCTTCTGAGATATGACAAATAGAATTGCCCATATACCAATCCATATGCAGAAAAATAAAAGGAATTGGCAGACGTAACCAGGGGCAATATGACGGAGAATTAATCCTGGAAAGGTCTGCAAAGAGAAATCAGGGCATGGTGTGTCATGGTGAACCTCCTTTGCAGTAACGTGGAATGAATAAACGCCGGGGATGATAGAGAAGCCAATATTAAATTGCTACCGTTATTTATGGTAGTTTTTATAGACCTAACACCAGTTGCCGCTCAAGTTGGGGATCGAGCAGAGTGACATGCAGCCCCACCAGCCGGACACCACGCCCGCTGCGGCGCTCATCCCAGGTTTTACGCGCCGTTGCCAGCAGATCCTCTTTATTTAAACGCGGCCAGACATGCTCCTGAGTCGTGAGCTGAAAATCATTAAATTTCAGTTTTACCCCCTGGCGGGCAATTAACAGATCCGGTTTGACTTTCGCCAGCCGTCTTTCCAGCTCGGGATATAAATGCTCAATAATCGCCTCGCACTCTTCCCAGTGGTGAATATCCTCCGCCAGCGTACGTTCCACGCCGACCGATTTACGCAGGCGCTCACTGTTTATTTCCCGCTCATCAATCCCCTGGCTGCGTTCCCATAATATGCGACCAAACTTGCCAAAGCGTTTGAGCAACATGGCCAGATCGCTGTTTTGCACATCCTCGCAGGTGCGCAGCCCCATGCTTTCCAGCTTTGCCGCCGACACTTTTCCGACACCCGGGATTTTGCTGAGCGACAGCGTACGCAAAAACGCGGGCACCTCCGCTGGCGTGATCACATATTGCCCGTTGGGTTTATTGAGATCGGAGGCGATCTTGGCAAGAAATTTTACCGGCGCGACGCCCGCGGAGGCGGTGAGCTGCGTCTCGTTAAAAATAGCCTGGCGGATCTCCTGCGCCATCAGCGTTGCCGAGCCGTGGCAGTGCGGGCTGTCGGTCACATCGAGATAGGCTTCATCCAGCGAAAGTGGTTCGATAAGCGCAGTGTAACGGGAAAAAATCTCACGGATTTGGTTGGAGGCTTCTTTATAGGCATCGAAACGACCCGGTAACAAGGTGAGGTGCGGACAGAGTTTTAATGCCATCGCCGTTGGCATGGCGCTACGTACGCCGAATTTGCGCGCCGGATAATTGGCGGTGCTGATAACGCCACGTTTAACACGGCTGCCGCCAATGGCGATGGGAATATCGCGCAGGGCCGGGTTATCGCGCATTTCTACCGCCGCGAAAAAGCAGTCCATATCGACATGAATGATTTTGCGCATGCGTACGCCCTCACAGAACACTGGATAAGTATACAGCACATTCAAATGAAATGAGAAGCCAGGGCGAAAAACGGGGAGGAAAATCACGATCTCGCTATTAATTCAACGCTTATACGGCCAGAATAACCGGCAAGCAAACGGCAAACGAATACACAATCCGTTGCGCGACAGCTTGGCGAAAGGCCAACAAAGAGGTAGCGGAAGAGTGACGTGTTATACACAAAATCATTCGCGCTACATCGCGGCGGCAAGGCTGAGTATCCCCGGGAGCTGACACAAGTCAATGACCGGGGTGCGAAGGCGCGGCCAACAAAGAGGTAGCGGAAGAGTGACCTGTAATACACAAAATCATTCGCGCTACATCGCGGCGGCAAGACTGAGTATCCCCGGGAGCTGACACAAGTCAATGACCGGGGTGCGAAGGCGCGGCCAACAAAGAGGTAGCGGAAGAGTGACGTGTTATACACAAAATCATTCGCGCTACATCGCGGCGGCAAGACTGAGTATCCCCGGGAGCTGACACAAGTCAGTGACCGGGGTGCGAAGGCGCGGCCAACAAAGAGGTAGCGTGAAGGATGACGTGTATTGGGGCTTGCGAAAAAATGCCGTAATGCTAATGTGGGCGCTCCAAAACAGAATAGTCTGAATTTTGGGCGTCTTTTGCCGTCCTGGCAATGTGGTATTAGCTTTATCAAGGAAACAAGTAGTATGCGCAAAATCGCATTATTTATTGCGATGCTTCTGATTCCGTGCGTCTCGTTTGCTGGCCTGGTGAGCAGCAATGGTTCAATCACGCCGGTCAGCAAAGAATATAAGCAGCAGTTGATGGGGTCGCCGGTTTATATCCAAATCTTCAAAGAAGAGCGCACCCTTGATCTTTACGTCAAAATGGGCGAGCAGTACCAGTTGCTGGACAGCTATAAAATTTGTAACTACTCCGGCGGGTTAGGTCCCAAACAGCGCCAGGGCGATTTTAAAAGCCCGGAGGGGTTTTACTCCGTGCAGCGCAGCCAGCTCAAGCCGGACAGCCGTTTTTATAAAGCCATCAATATTGGTTTTCCGAACAATTATGACCGCGCTCATGGCTATGAAGGCAAATACCTGATGATTCACGGTGCCTGCGTTTCGATTGGCTGCTATGCCATGACGGACTCAAGCATCGACGAGATCTTCCAGTTTGTCACCGCCGCGCTGGTATTCGGGCAACCGAATGTGCAGTTGAGCATTTATCCGTTCCGCATGACTGATGCCAACATGCAGCGTCATAAATATTCAACCTATGCGGATTTCTGGAAGCAGTTGAAGCCCGGCTACGACTATTTCGCCGCCACCCACCAGCCGCCGGTAGTCTCGGTCGTGGATGGCCGCTACGTTGTAAACAAACCGCTCAACACGTCGACGCAGCCGCAGCTGGCGTCAAACTACACGCTCCCCCAGGCAAAATAACGCCCACTCACCTGGCATAATCTTGTGCCAGGTTTCATTGCCGGTTAGCGGTTGTGTGGCAATCACGGTAACCACATCGTTGGGTGTGGTTTCCCGCTGAAAATCGATTTCCACATCCTGATCCAACAGTTTCGCCACACCAAACGGCGCGCGACGCGTGATCCAAAACAAATTGGTGGAACAAAACGCCATCACATAGCGTCCGTCCGACAGCAGCATATTGAAAACACCCTTCTGCCGCAGTTCCGTCGCCAGTGCCGCAATGAACTTAAAGACCGCAGCCATATTGCCCGGCGTACGCGGGTAACGCTCCGTTAACTTATGCAACAACCAGCAGAAAGCTTTTTCACTGTCTGTCTCTCCCACCGGACGAAAATTACCGGTTTCCAGAGACTTATACCCGGTAAGCTGCCCGTTATGGGCATAGGTCCAGTTACGGCCCCACAGTTCGCGGGTAAACGGATGGGTATTTTCCAGCGCCACTTCGCCACGGTTGGCCTGCCGAATATGGGCTATCACTGAGCAGGACTTAATGGGGTAGTCCTGCACCAGTTTAGCGATGGGGGAATTAAAGCTGGGTTGCGGATCTTTAAACGTGCGACAGCCTTTGCCTTCATAGAAGGTGATGCCCCAGCCATCTTTGTGCGGCCCGGTGCCGCCGCCACGCTGAACAAGCCCGGTAAAACTAAAGCAAATATCGGTTGGCACATTGGCGCTCATCCCGAGCAGTTCGCACATACACACCCCCACACAGCGCCCTTACCAGAGAAGGCGTAATTGTTGCAGTCAGTTTGGGCACGGACAGCGCACAGAAACCGGAGCGTACATGCAGTACGTGAGGATTTCGGGCACTGCCCGGTGTCAAAATGGCAAATAAAATAGCCTTATTAATTAAGCTTTAACCATCTCTTTTTCGATCAACTGAATCAGGATATGAATCACCTTGATATGAATCTCCTGAATACGGTCGGCATAACCGAAATGCGGTACGCGAATTTCGATATCCGCGCTACCGGCCATTTTGCCGCCGTCTTTACCGGTCAGGGTGATCACTTTCATGCCTTTTTCACGCGCAGCGGCAATGGCTTTGATGACGTTACCGGAGTTGCCGGAAGTGGAAATCCCCAGCAGCACGTCGCCTTCACGGCCTACGGCTTCAACATAGCGGGAGAAAACATAATCGTAACCGAAGTCATTGCTGACGCAGGAGAGATGGCTGACGTCGGAAATCGCAATCGCCGGGTAGCCCGGACGGTTTTCGCGATAGCGCCCGGTCAGTTCTTCCGCAAAGTGCATGGCGTCGCAATGCGAGCCACCGTTACCACAGGACAACACCTTGCCGCCGGCTTTAAAGCTGTCCGCCAGCAAGACCGCCGCGCGCTGAATAGCGTGAATATTGGCATCATCTTTCAGAAAGTTCGCCAGCGTTTCCGCCGCTTCATTCAGTTCGTTACGAATCAGATCCTGGTACATGAGGATATCCTTCAGCATAAATGTAAATAACACCGGGGAGTTTACCGGATAGCATGCCGGGCGAGAAGCTAAAGCCTTACCTGCAACCGGGGGTTTTCGTTTTCCGTGCGCGAAATGCCCTCAACAATGTGAACCAGGTTGTAATTATTTTGTAAACGCATTGATAAAAGATTTCGCATCCACTACAACCATATCATCACAAGTGGTCAGACCTCCTACAAGACAGGGAGCTTTTCTTTATGATGACGTTGAGCCTTATCGCTACGGTTGTACTGCTCGGGGTGCTGTTTTACCACCGGGTGAACCTGCTGCTGAGCAGCCTGATTTTACTGGCGTGGACCGCCGCGCTGGGGATATCCGGCCTGTGGTCTATCTGGGTGTTGCTGCCGCTGGCGATCATCCTGGTGCCGTTTAACCTGCCGCCAATGCGGAAAGCGCTGATTTCCGCCCCCGTATTCCGCGGTTTTCGTAAAGTGATGCCGCCGATGTCCCGCACGGAAAAAGAAGCCATCGACGCCGGGACCACCTGGTGGGAAGGCGACCTGTTCCGTGGTAACCCGGACTGGAAAAAACTGCACAACTATCCGCAGCCCCGCCTGACCGCCGAAGAACAGGCGTTTATCGACGGCCCGGTGGAAGAAGCCTGCCGTATGGCGAACGATTTCCAGATCACCCACGAAATGGCCGATCTTCCGCCGGAGCTGTGGGCATTCTTAAAAGAGCACCGCTTCTTCGCGATGATCATTAAAAAAGAGTACGGCGGTCTGGAATTCTCCGCTTACGCTCAGGCCCGCGTGCTGCAAAAACTGGCGGGCGTTTCCGGTATTCTCGCCATCACCGTGGGCGTACCGAACTCCCTCGGTCCGGGTGAATTGCTGCAACATTACGGCACCGAAGCGCAGAAAGATCACTATCTGCCGCGTCTGGCGCGTGGACAGGAGATCCCCTGCTTTGCGCTGACCAGCCCGGAAGCGGGTTCCGATGCGGGCGCCATTCCGGATACCGGGGTGGTGTGTATGGGTGACTGGCAGGGCCAGCAGGTGCTTGGCATGCGCCTGACCTGGAACAAACGCTATATCACGCTCGCACCGATTGCCACCGTACTCGGTCTGGCGTTTAAACTCTCCGACCCGGATAAACTGCTGGGCGGCGAACAAGAGCTCGGAATCACCTGTGCGCTGATCCCTACCTCAACGCCTGGGGTAGAAATCGGTCGTCGTCATTTCCCGCTTAACGTCCCGTTCCAGAACGGTCCGACTCGCGGCAACGATATCTTTGTGCCAATTGATTACATCATTGGTGGGCCGAAAATGGCCGGTCAGGGCTGGCGCATGCTGGTGGAATGTCTGTCTGTAGGACGCGGTATCACCCTGCCGTCCAACTCTACCGGCAGTGTGAAATCCATCGCGCTGGGAATTGGTGCTTATGCCCACATCCGCCGTCAGTTCAAAGTGTCGATTGGTAAAATGGAAGGGATTGAAGAGCCGCTGGCACGCATTGCGGGTAACGCCTATGCAATGGACGCCGCAGCCTCATTGATCACGTACGGCATTATGCTCGGTGAAAAACCTGCCGTGCTGTCGGCGATTGTTAAATATCACTGTACCCATCGTGGTCAGCAGTCAATCATCGATGCGATGGATATCGCAGGCGGTAAAGGCATTATGCTCGGCGAGAGCAACTTCCTCGCCCGTGCTTACCAGGGCGCACCGATCGCCATCACCGTGGAAGGGGCCAACATTCTGACCCGTACCATGATGATCTTTGGCCAGGGTGCGATCCGTTGCCATCCGTATGTACTAGAAGAGATGGCCGCCGCGCAGAACAACGATGTGGACGCCTTCGACAGACTGCTGTTCAAACATATTGGTCATGTTGGCAGCAACAAAATGCGCAGTTTCTGGCTTGGCCTGACGCGCGGCTTAACCAGCGCCACGCCAACCCGTGACGTCACAAAACGCTATTATCAGCATCTGAATCGCCTGAGCGCCAACCTCGCACTGCTGTCGGATGTGTCCATGGCCGTGCTGGGCGGTAGTCTGAAACGTCGCGAACGTATCTCCGCACGACTGGGGGATATTTTAAGCCAGCTCTATCTCGCCTCGGCGGTACTGAAACGCTATGACGACGAAGGTCGCCAGGAAGCGGATCTGCCGCTGGTGCATTGGGGCGTTCAGGACGCGCTGTATCAGGCGGAACAGGCCATCAGCGATCTGCTGGAAAACTTCCCGAACCGTTTTGTCGCCGGCGCGCTGAGCCTGGTTATCTTCCCGACCGGACGCCACTATCGTGCACCGTCGGATAAGCTGGACCATAAAGTGGCGAAGATCCTGCAAACCCCAAGCGCCACCCGCTCACGCATCGGTCGCGGGCAGTATCTGGCGGCAAGCGAGCACAACCCGCTGGGTCTGCTGGAAGAGGCATTGCTGGATGTTATGGCGGCGGATCCTATCCATCAGCGCGTGTGCAAAGAGCTGGGCAAAAACCTGCCCTTCACACGTCTGGATGAACTGGCTCAGCAGGCGCTAAGCGCAGGGCTTATCAATCAGGAAGAAGCCGCGCTGCTTATCAAAGCCGAGGCCAGCCGTCTGCGCAGCATTAACGTCGATGATTTCGAGCCAGATGCTCTGGCCACTCAACCCGTGGTCGCCGCGCCGGAAAAGGTGCGTAAGATAGAAGCCGCCTGACCAAAGGGGGCGCAAGCGCCCCCCCCCCCCTTTTTCCTCTCATGCCTGAACCCGCATTTCGCGGGTTTTTTTATTACGCCTCATGCTACAGTGTGAAAATGCTGTCTTACGGGGAGTCGATACTGTGCCTGGTTTAAAAATTACGCTGTTACAACAACCGTTAGTCTGGATGGATGGGCCAGCCAACCTGCGCCATTTCGACATTCAGCTTGAAGACGTCACCGGGCGTGACCTGATTGTACTGCCAGAAATGTTTACCACCGGCTTTGCGATGGAAGCCGCAAAACAGTCTCTACCACAGGATGAGGTGGTGGCGTGGATGTATGACAAAGCCCGCCAGACCAATGCGTTGATCGCCGGGAGTGCCGCGTTGCAAACCGATCGCGGGCCGGTAAACCGCTTTTTGCTGGTCGAGCCGGGCGGCAACGTGCATGTCTACGATAAACGCCATCTGTTCCGCATGGCCGATGAACATCATCATTACGAAGCGGGCAACGAGCGGGTGGTGTTTGAGTGGCGCGGCTGGCGCATTCTACCCCTGGTCTGCTATGACCTGCGTTTCCCGGTATGGTCGCGCAACCGCAATGATTACGACCTGCTGCTGTATGTGGCCAACTGGCCAGCGCCGCGCTCACTGCACTGGCAATCTTTGCTGGTGGCCCGCGCCATTGAAAACCTTGCCTGGGTAGCGGGTTGCAACCGCGTCGGCACCGACGGCAATGGTCACCACTACCGCGGCGACAGCCGGGTTATCAGCCCGCAGGGCGAAATCATCGCCACCGCCGAACCGCATCAGGCCACGCGCATTGACGCTGAGCTGTCATTAAGCGCGTTGCAGGAGTATCGCGAGAAATTCCCCGCGTGGCAGGATGCAGACCCGTTTACCCTGGGTTAACCCTGCACCGTCCAATTCCCCTCCCCTCAGAGGGAGGGGAAGATCAGGGCATCAGCTCACCAGTGCCTGACCATCCTTCCGGCTTTCTGTCGCTGCCACATAGTGGCCTTCCGCCATGCGATAAACCACTTGCGCACCGCCAAAGTTATAGCCCGCCAGCGGGTCTTCCACCGAAATCTGGTGCCCACGCTCGCGCAACCCCGCAATCACATTGCGGTCGAACGTTGCCTCAACGGAGACGTCCCGGCCCTGCACCACGCGCCAGCGCGGCGCATCAATGGCTGCCTGCGGGTTCTGCCTGTGCAGCATAATACGCAGCGCCATTTGCATATGCCCCTGCGCCTGCATCGGCCCCCCCATAACGCCAAATGACATCAATGGCTTGCCATCTGCGCCCAGCGCAAAGCCGGGAATGATGGTATGAAACGGTCGTTTGCCACCCGCCAGCGCATTCGGATGGTTGGGATCAAGCACAAAGCCGCAGCCGCGGTTTTGCAAACTGATGCCGGTATCCGGCACCACTACACCAGAGCCAAACCCCATATAGTTAGACTGAATAAACGACACCATCATGCCGCTGGCATCAGCGGTGGAAAGGTAAACGGTACCGCTTTGCGTCGGTTCACCGTAGACAAAGTCCGAGGCTTTATCCGGATTGATCAATGCCGCGCGCGACTTCAGGTAATCGTCACTGAGCAACCGTTCAGCCGCAAATTCCAGATGGTCTTCATCGGCGACATAGCGGTCGAGATCCGCCAGCGCCAGTTTCATCGCTTCAATCGACAGATGCAGCGACTGTACCGAGTCCGGGTGATAGCGGCCAATATCGCACTGCTCAAGGATGCCCAACGCAATCAGCGTCGCAATCCCCTGCCCGTTCGGCGGCAACTCATGCACCGAACCACCAGCAAACTCGCGTGACAGCAGCGTCACCCAATCCGCTTTGTGGTTCGCCAGATCCGCCTCGCTCAGGTGCGCGCCATGCGCTCTGGCAAACGCGGCTATTTTCTGCGCCAGTTCCCCGCGATAGAACGCCTCGCCGTTGGTCTGTGCGATCAGCTCCAGCGAACGGGCCTGTGCCGGGTTACGGAAGATTTCGCCAATAGCAGGCGCACGCCCTTGCGGCGCAAAACAGGCGCTGAAACCGGGCTGATCCTTCAGCTTGTGGTAACCGCGCTGCCACAGATGGCCAATCAGCGGTGACACCGGAAAACCGTCACGGGCATACTCAATCGCAGGCTGCGCCAGCGTGGTTAACGGCAGCGAACCGAAACGTTCTGCCAGCGCCACCCAACCGGATACCGCTCCGGGCACCGTTACCGCGTCCCAACCCAGTTCCGGCACCGCTTTTTTACCCGCGAACATATCCGCATGCCAGCTTGCCGGGGAGCGCCCGGAGGCGTTCAACCCCTGCAACGCCTTCCCATCCCAGACAATGGCGAACGCATCGCTGCCAATGCCACAGCCGGTTGGTTCCACTACCGTCAAGGCCATTGCCGTGGCGATCGCTGCATCCACGGCATTACCACCGAGCATCAGCATACGCATTCCCGCTTGCGCCGCCAGCGGCTGGGAGGTCGCCACCGCATTACGCCCCATCATCGGCGCGCGCTGTGAGGCATAACCGACATTAAAATCTATCGCTTTGGTCATCGAAACTCCTTAGTCGTGGCGCGGATCGAGCGCGTCGCGCAGCCCATCGCCGAGTAAATTAAATCCCTGCACGGTCAGAAAAATCGCCACACCGGGGAAGATGGACATCCACGGCGCTTGTTCCAGAAAACCTTTGGCAGTATTGAGCATCGCCCCCCAGGAGGGATCCGGCGGCTGTTGCCCAAGGCCAAGGAAAGAGAGACTGGCTTCAGTGATGATCGCCGACGCAATCGCCAGCGTGGCCTGCACAAGGATCGGCGACATCACATTTGGCAACACATAACGCACGATTATCCAGCGGTCCGGCAGCCCAATCGCGCGTGCGCCGTCGATGTACTCTTCATTGCGAATGGCGATCACCTGGCCCCGCGTCAGGCGGGCAAAAATGGGCATCGCCGACAAGCCTATCGCAATCATGGCGTTCGTCAGGCTGGGACCAAGAAACGCGCCGAGAGCAATGGCCATAATCAGAAACGGGCAGGCCAGTAATGCCTCAATAACGCGCGAGATCACTCCATCCCAGAGACCCTGGAAGTAGCCCGCCAATAGCCCCAACGGCACGCCAATCACCACGGCGATCACCACCGAGACACAGCCTGCCAGCAGCGAGGTGCGCGCCCCCCAAATCATGCGCGATAAAATGTCCCGCCCCAGTTCATCCGTACCAAACCAGTAGAGCGCCGAAGGCGGTTTACGCACGGCCAGGAAATTCGCCTTTACCGGATCAAACGGCGCGATCCACGGAGCCAGCAGCGCGATCAACACAAATACGCCGACGATCACCGCACCAATGACGGCGCTCCTGTTGGCAAGAAATGCCTTCAATACCCGGTTTTCCGCGTGCGGCAGCGAAGCCGCGACACGATTGGTGGTCAGTTCGGCCATTATTCGCTCCGCATTTTCGGGTTAATCAGCACATACAACACATCGGCCAGCAGGTTAAGCAGCAAGAAGCCGATAGCCACCACCAGCACTACACCCTGTACCACCGCGTAGTCGCGGTTAAACACCGAATCGACAATCATCTTGCCAAAGCCGGGAATGGTGAACACCTGCTCAGTAAGCACCGCGCCGCCAAGCAATTCGCCAAACAGCAGCGTCGTCAGGGTGATAACCGGCACCAGCGCATTACGAAACGCGTGCTTCATGATCACCGCTTTTGGCAACAGCCCTTTGGCGCGCGCCGTACGGATGTAATCGGCCTTCAGCACAGCAATCATGGATGCGCGCGTATGCCGCATCAGCGTTGCCGCCAGCCCGGTGCCCAGCACCAGCGCAGGCAGCAGCAACGTGCGCAGGTTCTGTAACGGATCTTCGCTAAACGGCACAAAACCGGACGCGGGCAGCCACTGCAAGTTGACGGAAAAAATCAGGATCAACAAAATCCCCAACCAGAAATGCGGCACCGAAATCCCGGAAATCGCCACAAAGTTCGCACCGTGGTCAACCCAGCTATGACGGTTGACGGCCGCCAGAATCCCCATGCTGATACCGAACACCAGCGCAATGATCATCGCCAGCAGCGACATTTCCAGCGTCACCGGCAACTTGGCGGCGATCAGGTGCGTTACCGGTTCCTGTGTGCGTAACGAAACACCCAGATCGCCCTGTAGCGCACGGGTCAGCCAGTTGAAATACTGCACCGGGATCGGCGCATCCAGGTTCAGCTCGGCACGCAACTGCGCGATCACCGCCGGGTTGCGCTCCTCGCCAAGCATGGCGGTCAGTGGATCGCCGGGCAGCAGTTTTTGCAACCCGAAAACCATCATACTGACCAACAGCAGCGTCGGAATGGCGAGCAGCAGGCGTTTGCAAATCAGTTCCAGCATGGTAGCTCCTCAATACCTGTTACTTCGCCAGCGTCAGCCCCGCCAGACGCACAATGCCGTCCGGATAAGGTTTAAAGCCCTGCACGCTTTTGTTAAGGCCAAACAGACGCGGCTCAAAGTAGAGATAGGCAATCGGCATGTCGGTTTGCAGTTGTTTCACCACGTTTTCATACAGCCCCTGGCGAATCGCCGGATCGTTATGCAAACGTGCCTGCGTCAGCCACTCATCAACCTGCGCATTGCTGTAGCGGCCATCGTTAAGCGTGCCTTTGCTGTGAATAAAACCAAAAATACTGCCATCCGGATCCGGGCGTCCCGACCAGCCGGAGAAACTGAGCTGGAAATCACCGGTTTGCTGCCTGTCCAGCAAGGTGGCGAACTCGGTCATTTGCAGGTTAACGTTAAAACCGGCTTCGGCGGTCATGGCCTGTAATACCTGGCCGACCTGCTGTGAGATAGGGTTGTTCGGCACCAGCATTGAGACCGTCAACGGTGTGGTAACCCCTGCCGCTTTCAGTAACGCTTTGGCTTTTTCCACATCGCGCGGCGGCACTGGCAGCTTCACGTGGTACGGGCTGACAGGGGAAAATGCCTGGTTTGCCGGCGCATACAGACCTTCAAATACCACCTGATTCAGCGCCTCGCGGTCGATGGCCTGCGAGAAGGCTTCACGCACGCGGGCATCTTTAAACGGATCGTTAGCCGCAACCTTGCCATTGTTGATGTTAAAGGTGATGCCCTGGTAACCCAGCCCGGTCACTTTCTCCAGTTGAAGCTTGCTGTCGTTCTGCACGGTTTTTACATCACTGGCCGCAATGCCTTCTGTCAGATCCAGATCGCCGGCGCGCAGGTTTGCCAGCCGCACGGACGCATCCGGGATCGGCAGGTAGATAACTTTGTCGAAGTGATACGCGCTTTTGTTCCAGTAATTCTCAAAGCGCGACAGGACAATGCGATCCTGCGATACGCGGCTGTCAAACTTGTACGGCCCGGAGCACACCGGGTGCGCAGCAAAGTCCGGCTTTTTCGCCGCTTCCGGTGCCAGCATCGCCCCGGCACGATCGGTAAGCTGCATTAACAACGCGGAGTCCGGCGTTTTCAGATGCAGAGTGATTTGCAGCGGTCCGCTCACTTCAACGGATTCAATGGAGGAGATTTCGCTTTTGCGCAGCGAACCCGGCAGCGTCAGCGCGCGATCCAGGCTGAATTTAGCCGCCGCTGCATCAAACTTTTCACCATCATGGAAGGTGACGCCTTCGCGCAAATTCATGGTCAGGGTCTTGCCATCGTCACTCCACGACCAGTCCTTTGCCAGACCCGGCTTCACGTGAAGATTTTCATCGACATCCACTAACCGGTCGCACAGCGAAGCAAACACAAAGCGGCCATAGTAGGTGCGCGCCAGATGAGGATCGAGCATATCCGGATCGGCTCCCAGCCCAATGCGCAGCACATTTTCAGCCTGCGCAGGTAACGCCGCGCCCAGCAACATGGCACTTCCCAGAACGGTCAAAAGAGAATTTCGCACAATCATTAACATATTCCTTTAAGGAGAGGTGTGAGAGGCCGCCTGTTCAAACAGAGCGCGACGGCGCAGGAACGCGGCGGAGGGCGGAGCGATATGAATCACACTGCGATCGCGGTTGATCTCTTGCCAACGATGGCAGAAGACCTGACGACCGCCGTCGAGCACCTGAGTAATGGGCTCGCGTTGACGACACTCTTCGGTGACATAGGGACAACGGGTATGAAAACGGCAGCCCTGTGGCGGGCTGGCCGGGTTGGGTAAATCGCCTTGCAACAGTGGCGTTTGCCGCGCAAGACCTGGCTGCGTCTGCGGTGCGGAGGCAATCAATGCCTGGGTGTAAGGGTGCAATGGCGCATCGAAAATCTCATCAACACGCGCCATCTCTACAATTTGCCCAAGATACATTACCGCCACGCGATCGCTCATATGGCGGATCACCGCCAGACCGTGCGCCACAATGATCAACGTCAGCCCAAGCTGCTGCTTGAGATCTTCTAACAGATTCACCACCTGGGCCTGTACGGAGACATCCAGCGCGGAAACCGGTTCATCACCGAGCAGCAGTTTCGGCCCGGACGCCAGCGCGCGGGCAATGCCAATACGCTGGCGCTGTCCGCCGGAGAACTCATGCGGGTAGCGCCGCGCCCAGGCCGCCGGCAACCCCACGGTGCTAAGCAATTCAGCGACCCGTGCCTGGCGATCCGCTTTGCCCATTTTTTGGTGTAACCACAGCGGCTCACCCACAATCTGCTCCACGGTCATGCGCGGGTTCAGCGAAGCAAAGGGATCCTGAAAGATAATTTGCAGTTCACGACGCAATTGATTCAGGCGCGAGCCGCTGGCATGGGTGATCTCCTCTCCCTGGTAATAAACGCGGCCTTCAGAAGCGCTTAGCAAACGCAGCAGCAGGCGACCAAGGGTGGATTTTCCGGAGCCGGATTCGCCGACAATCGCCAGAGTTTCACCGGGGTAAACACGCAACGAGATGCGATCGACTGCGGTCACGTAACGCTTCGGCGCAAACAGCCGTGTTGGCCCGGCAAAGCGTTTGCTCAGATCGAGCGCTTCAAGGATCGGTGTGCTCATGCGGTTTCTCCCGGCGCAATATGCTCTTCAAGGGGGGCGCGGAAACAGGCCACCTGATGGCCCGGCCCCAGCGGCTGTAGTGCAGGTTTTTCCTGATGGCAGCGGGATTGTGCAAACGGGCAACGCGTGGCGAAACGACACCCTTTCGGCATCGCCTCCGGCAGCGGCACCGCGCCGGGAATGGTGGAGAGTTGACCTTTGCGCGCACCGAGTGAAGGTATCGATCCCATCAACCCAATGGTGTAAGGGTGTTGCGGATCGGCAAAAATCGCCGCCACGCTGCCCTGCTCCACCACCTGTCCGGCGTACATTACCGCCACCTGCTGGGCGACTTCTGCCACGACACCCAGATCATGGGTGATCATTAATACCGCCGTGCCGGTTTCGGCTTTCAGGGTGTTGAGCAGCGCCAGGATCTGCGCCTGAATAGTCACATCCAGCGCCGTGGTGGGTTCATCGGCAATCAACAGACGCGGCTTATTAATCAGCGCCATGGCGATCATCACGCGTTGGCGCATACCGCCAGAAAGCTGGTGTGGGTAAGCCTTCAGACGCATTTCCGCCGCCGGGATCTGGACTTTTTCAAGGATCTGTAACGCCGCGTCCCTCGCCGCCTGGCGCGAAAGGTGCTGATGGCGCATCACCGCTTCGCTAAGCTGATCGCCAAGGGTGAACGCCGGGTTCAGGGAAGTCATCGGCTCCTGAAAGATCATTGCCAGCTCATTGCCGCGCAAGTTGGCATACTCGCGGGCAGAGAGGTGGCGTAGGTCATGTTGGCGAAATTGCATCTCACCGCTGACGATCTGTGCGCTGCCGGGCAGTAACCCCATCAGCGCCAGTGAGGTAATGCTTTTGCCGCAGCCGGATTCCCCCACCAAGGCCAGCGTTTCGCCACTGTTTATGGTCAGCGAAATGCCATCCAGCACGCTGACAGGCGAGCTGCTGAATTGCACGTTCAGATTATGCAGCCGCAATACCGGCGCGGCCTCGTTATGCGGGAGAGTTGTCATGGCGTATCGTCCCCGAGATGAATGGCCTGCATCAGGGCATGTTGCAGATCGAGCAGGTGCTCACGCATCGCAGCCGCTGCAACATGCGGCTGCCGTTCCCGGATGGCGTGCATAATCCGGTGGTGATGATCGTTATAGCGATCCACTTTTGCCGGGGTACGCGCCAACTCTCGCAGATGGTGCCAGCCAGGTTCGCGGCGCACCGCGTCAAGGGTGTCAAAAAGACCGAGCATCAAGCGGTTTCCCGCCGCTTCGGCGATGGCCCGGTGAAAAGCGCTGTCCCACAGCTCATTAAGATCCGGATCGTCCGGACTGACGTTATTGATGCGTTCCAGCATGCGTTGCATCAGCGCCAGGTGCTCGTTGCTGGCGCGCAACGCCGCCAACCGCGCAAGACCCGGTTCTATGTGCAAACGCGCTTCCATCACTTCCAGCATATTGGTTTGTTGCACCAACCCCTGGATTGCAGCCGGTGCGACGGGCGCGGCAGGGCCAATAAAGGTACCTTTACCCTGTTTACGCCAGATACGCCCCTCTTCTTCCAGCACATCGAGCGCGCGGCGCACTTCGCGTCGCCCGACGCCCAGGCTTTCCGCCAGTTCGCGTTCTGTGGGCAGAGGAGTCCCTGGTGTTGACTCATGTTGGTGAATAAGCCCACGAAGTTGTTCAAGCGCTGTACTGGAATTTGCCAGATAGCGTGATGGTCTTTCCATATTGGTTCATCCGCGTTTAGCGTTATTTTTTATTAAATTACAAATGGTTAAATAAAAACGCATTTGCACTACCCGCGATGAATAAAGCAATTACCGAACCAATCTGGCATTGGTTCGGTCATGTTTTTGAAATTTTTGTTAATGCTTTGATTTGATAATGTTTATTTTTGATCCTGCACTGACGGGCATTCGCCACGCAAAACAGGCTGTACACAAAACGCACACTTAGCGTGCAAACGATGCACTAAAAAGGGGGCAGAGCTTCAAACGGGTTTGATGACGGTGAGCGGAGAAGGCATTACCCCTTATCCGATGATGACGCCCGATAGCGCTGTGCTTATCGGGCTTGCAAAGGGATCGAATGGGTTTGGTGCAGGCAGGCCGGATGCCTGGGCAGGCAATGACGATAAATCAACACAACTTAACACAACCGAGCAATGCTATTCCGCCACCTCAAACCGCAGGCTGGTATGACGGAAGCTGTGCGTGGGAGTTTGTGTGCTGGCGACAACAATGTCGATCTCCTCACAACCCGCGACCTTGTAGCGCGCCACCTGCGAAATTTTGTCGGCAGTGACGGCGGCAATCACTTCATTGCTCTGGTTAAACACCTCTTTTTTGAAACAGGCATCATCGTAATAGGCTGCGCTGAGTCCAGCCTGCGGATCCAGCCCACAGACGCCGATAAACGCCTGATCAAAAAGCATATTGCGCAGTTGATTCACCGTCTCTGAACCCAATGCACTCCCTACCAGCGGGTTCACTTTCCCACCCAGCATAATGAGTTCGCCGCTTTTGCGACTGCTCAGCGCAGCGGCAATTTGGGGGGAATTGGTCACAATGGTTAGCTCCATTTCATGCGGGATAAAGTTCACCATTAAGAGATAGGTAGAGCCGGAATCAATAAAAATGCAGCTGCCGGGCTTGATCATTTGTGCACATCGGCGGGCAATCGGCTCTTTTTCTTCCACATTTTCTGCAACGCGCGTTTCAAAGCTGGCGGATTGTTTAAGCTGGCTGACAGCGCCGCCATACACTTTTTTGCACAGCCCCTTTCGCGCCAGCTCCTGTAAATCGCGGCGAATGGTATGTTCGGACACGCCTAACTGACGGGCAACATCCACGCCAATCACCCGGCCCGTGTCGATCAGCATCTGATGGATCAGCGCTTGCCTCTGCTCAGGCAATGCATTGTAGTCGGTCACACTCAGCCCTCGAAATTAACACAACCTTGCACAAATAAACACAATCTATCATAGTGTATCCGATCCATGATACATGTTCAGGTCAGGCATGACGACAACGTGGATAAAGAATCAACGGGTTATAAGGGGAGCTGATTATGTATCAGGACATCATCTATCAGGATCTGGATAAAACCATCGACCATCTTGAACACCGCACCGTCGTCTGGTTTACGGAAAATAAGCACCAGCCGCCCGCCGGACTCTTTTATCTCTACCTGCGGGCCTCCCGCACAGGGGAGTTTTGCGCGGACTATGGCCGGTTACTGGATGGCTCAATGGTGTGCCTGAGCGACATCCTGCCGCAACTGGCCCATCGTTTCGCGCCGCGCATCGCAACGGCGGCAGAGTTGCCCGGACTGAAAACGCGGCGCATTCTGAGCATGCTGCTTTACTGGCTGAGCCAGCACCACAGCGGCCAGAGCGATGCGTTGCCAGGGCGTGAAGAAGTGATGGACATCTTTTCCAGCATTCTTGAAAACACCACGCTGCGGCTGTGTTAAGCCGCAACGCGCTATGGCGTCAGCGCCAATTCCCGCACTGTCAGGCTCATTGCCCGAAGCGCCAGTGCCACATCACTCACCATGACGTTTTCCGCCGGGTGATGGCTAATGCCTTTTTCACAGCGCACAAACAGCATGGCCGATGGCCAGCGTTCGGCAATGGCAATCGCGTCATGACCCGCGCCGCTGGGCAACAGCAGCACACGCCGCTGAACGTTTCGCACCGCATCAGCCAGCTTGTCGCGCAATTCGCCATCGCAGGGCGTGGCGGCAATGGTATAAAAAATATCGTGGCTAAACGCCACTCCACGCTGTTCTGCAATGCGCATGGCTTGCGCCAGTAAGTGGTTCAGTAACGCTTCACGCTGTGGGTCATCGGAACTACGGATATCCAGCGTCAGCGACACCACGCCGGGGATCACATTCACCGCACCGGGTTCACACTGCAAGGTTCCCACGGTCGCAACCAGTTCAGGACCAGCTTGCCGCGCAGCATGCTCAATCAATACCATCCATTCCGCCGCGGCGGCAAGCGCATCGCGGCGATGGCTCATCGGTACAGTGCCAGCATGCCCGGCCTCGCCGGTAAAGCGGCAATGCAAACGGCGGGCACCGTTAATGGCCGTAACGACGCCGATCGCCAGATCTTCCTGCTCAAGCACCGGCCCCTGCTCGATATGCAACTCCAGATAAGCCGAGAAATCCGCCGCCGGGCGTTGCGCATCGCCAATACGCGTCGCATCAAGACCGGCGTGTGCCAGCGCCTGTGCCACGCTTATCCCCTGTGCGTCCTCACAGGCCAGCCATTCAGCAGGCCAGCTTCCGGTAAGACCGCGACTGCCAAGAAGCGTGATATTAAAACGGGTGCCTTCTTCATCGGCAAAGCCCACAATCTCAATCGCCTGGGTTCCACGCACGTTTGCCCGGTGCAGCCCGTCGACAATTTCAATGGCGGTCAACACACCCAGCATGCCGTCGTAACGCCCGGCATCGCGCACGGTATCAAGATGCGACCCCAGCAGCACCGCCGGAGCACCTTCCGATGCCGCTTCGTAGCGCCCACAAATATTGCCCACCGCATCCTGCCAGGTGCGCATACCCGCCTGTTGCATCCACGAGGCGACCAATGCGTTAGCTCGCAGGTGCTCGGGCGACAGATAGACCCGGGTGAGCTGCCCCGGCGTTTCACTGATACGCGCGAGTTCGTCGCAGCGCGCCATCACCCGCTCTGCGGCGCGGGCGGCCTCCTCGGCGGTCATCATCCGTTCGCTCCGTCGTAGATATCCCACGCGGCCTGCATGCCAGCCCCCTGAACAGTGCGCAACCCCAGGCGGTTAAGCACGGCTTCCAGCGCCGTCAGGGTTTGCAGAACGCAATCTTTCCGCGCGTTATACCCCATGGTGCCAATACGCCAGATCTTGCCCTGTAGCGGACCAAACGACGTCCCGATCTCAATATGGAAATCTTCCAGCAGCCGTTTACGCACCTCTTCGCCCTGCACTTCCTGCGGAATCATCACCCCCAGCACGTTATTCATCTTGTGGCTGATATCGCCGAATACCGTCAGCCCCATGCCCTGGATGCCCGCCAGCAGCGCACGTCCATGCAGTTCATGGCGGGCGATGAGTGCGTCCATGCCCTCCTCCAGCATAATGCGGGCGCATTCGCGGGCGGCAAATAACATGCTCGTTGCTTCGGTATGATGGTTCAGGCGTTCCGGCCCCCAGTAATCCATTACCATGCCAAGATCGAAATAATTGGAGTAGATCATCTCATCTGCGCCGTCCTGATGTGCCTCGGTACGGATCCCCTGCTCCACGCATTTACGCGCGCGGATCGCGGCTTCCATCGCCGGGCTTAGCGTCACCGGCGAGCTACCGGACGGGCCGCCCAGGCATTTTTGCAAACCGGCGGAGACCGCATCCAGCCCCCAGGCATCGCTCTCCAGCACGTTACCGCCCAGCGAGGCGGTTGCGTCGGTATAAAACAGTACACCGTGACGGCGGCAGATCTCACCGAGGTGCTCCAGCGGTTGTAGCATGGTGGTGGAAGTGTCGCCATGCACCGTCAGCAACAGGCGCGGTTTAACCCGAACGATCGCATCTTCGATCTGGTCTGGCGTAAAGACCTCACCCCAGGGAACCTCAATCGTGTGTACTTCCGCACGGCAGCGACGGGCAATTTCACACAGCAAATGACCAAATCGACCAAACACCGGCACCAGCACTTTATCTCCCGGGCGAATGGCCGACACGAGGATTGCCTCAATGCCCGCGCGGGAAGTGCCATCCACCAGCATCGTCCAGCGGTTTTGCGTGCGGAACACCTGGCGGTAGAGTGCCATCACCTCGTTCATATAGCCGGTCATTACCGGATCGTATTGCCCCACTAACTGACTTGCCATGGCGCGCAGCACACGCGGATCGGCATTGATCGGCCCCGGCCCCATTAACAAGCGTTGAGGCGGGTTTATTTGCGGGAACTGCTGAAAATCGAACATGGGCGCATCCTTTGATGTGCGACAGCACAGATGATGAAACAAAAGGTTCTTTAATGTTATTTTTGCAACTAATGTGCCACAGACAAAAAGATGAAGCCAGCATAGGAATAACTTGGAATCTACGACCATTTAGTCAAAAAAAACGGGACGCTAAATGCCCCGCCATGCATCATCATTGTGGTGCAAAAGCACCATTAAAGTGCATTACCGTTGTTCCAGTTCATCCAGGTCGGTGTACAACGATGCGATCTGATGAATGCGCTGCCGCCCTGCGGTGAGAGTGGTATGCAGCAAGGCGTTCGCCAGTAAATTCACCAGGCTCATGGCACAGCTGTAGCTATCAAATGCCGAGACGCTGTCCAGCGGCAAGCCAATATGCCAGCGGCACAGCGCTTTGATACGGGTCGCCTGCGGCTCACTGATCGCCAGCACCGGTACGCCCTGCTGATAGAGCGCCTCCAGTACCGGCCGCACCACGCGTGGACGGCGGCGAAACGCGACCATCACCACCATATCAGCAGGCGTGATATCCACTAACTCTTCCGCCAGCGTCTGCCCCGGCTGCGGCAGCACCATCACCTGGCCCCGGCTTTGCAGCAGTTGCTGACGCAAATGCAGCGCGACCGGCGCACTGTTGCGCAGGCCAATGATCACGATCCGACGGGCCTCGCCAAGTGCGCTAATCACTTCGGCAAAGTGCCCGGCATCGAGCGCATTGACCCATTGGGTCAGGTTTGCCATCTCCTGCTTGTAATGACGCGCCAGCAACGTATTACCCTGTACGGCGTCGCGGTTCTCCGTCAGCGGCATTCCGCTCTGGCGCAGGCTGCGTAACTCATCACGCATCTCTTTAAAACGATCGTAGCCTAACCGTTTAAACAGACGACTGACGGTGGCTTTCGACACCCCGCTGAGCCGCGCCAGTTCAGCGCTGTTATAGCTCACCAGATCGTCAAAGTGATCAATGACAAATGACGCAACACGTTGTTCCTGCGGGGAAAGCTGGTCATAACACTCCCGCAGACGTTCATCCAGCTGCTGCATAGCCTCTCCTGCAACTTTTGTTTCACGATAAGCTGACACAGTGAAACGCTTGTCGTCAATCTGGAACAGCTCTTGCTTAGTCATCTCCACTTACCCAAGACTACAGGAAGCGTGACGATGCAAAGTAATATGGCCCCCTCTGGCATGGCGGTGACTCCGCACCATCTTGCCAGCGAGTCGGCGCTGTCGGTTTTACGCCACGGCGGTGATGCCATTCAGGCGATGGTTGCCGCTGCCGCGACCATCGCGGTGACCTACCCGCATATGAACGGCATTGGCGGCGACGGCTTCTGGCTGATTGTGCCGCCGGAAGGCGAACCGTTAGCCATTGACGCCAGCGGCGCAGCCGGGCAGCGGGCAACTCAGGCGTTTTATGCCGGACATTCCCATATTCCTCATCGTGGCCCGCTTGCCGCCCTTACCGTACCCGGCACGCTCAGCGGCTGGGATGAGGCATTAGCGGTTTCCGCCTCGCTGGGCGCAGCGCCGTTACCCCTGTCGCGCCTGCTGGCCGATGCCATTCGCTACGCGGCGGACGGTATTCCGGTCACACAGTCCCAGGCCAGCGCCAGCCAAAATAAATTTCAGGAACTGATGGACGTGCCCGGTTTCGCCAGTACCTTTTTGCCACAAGGCACCGCGCCGCAGGCAGGCAGCCGTTTTTGCCAGCCAACGCTGGCCCGCACCCTGACCCGACTCGCCACCGAGGGGCTGGACAGCTTTTATCGCGGGGGGCTCGCGCAACTGATGGCCGATGAGATGCAAGCACTGGGCATCCCTATTACCGCCCAGGATCTGGCACATCACCGTGCTCAGCGCCGCGTACCGCTAAAACTCCGGCACAGCCAGGGGGAGGTATTTAATATGACGCCGCCCACGCAAGGGCTGGTGTCACTGGCCATCCTCGGCATCACCGATCATCTGGACATGGCCCAGGCGAACGACGTGCAAACCATCCACCGTATTGTGGAAGCGACCAAAAAAGCCTTCGGCCTGCGTGACCGCTACATTACCGACCCGCGCCACGTCACGCTGCCGGTACAAAGCCTGCTCGAGCAAGCACCGCTGGCGCTGCTGGCTGACAGCATTGACGAACAGCGCGCAGCGCCCTGGGGCCAAGGCAAAGGGCCGGGGGATACGGTGTGGATGGGCGTGATCGACAAAAACGGTCTGGCGGTCTCGTTTATCCAGAGCATTTACCATGAATTTGGCAGCGGCGTGGTGCTACCGGAGAGCGGCGTTCTGCTGCAAAACCGCGGCGCGGCCTTTAGCCTCGATCCGTCGCATTTGCTGGCGTTAATGCCGGGCAAGCAACCCTTCCATACCTTAAATCCCGCAGCAGCGCGGCTCAACGACGGGCGCACCATGGTGTACGGCACGATGGGCGGCGACGGTCAGCCGCAAACCCAGGCCGCCATTTTTACCCGCCATGTGATGCAGGGAATGCCTTTACAGGCGGCGGTCTGCGCACCGCGCTGGCTGCTGGGGCGCACCTGGGGACAGGCGTCGGAAAGCCTGAAACTGGAAAGCGGTTTTAGCGAAGAGACATTTCTCGCACTACGCAAGATGGGGCATGAGGTGGAGTGGCTGCCCGGCTTAAGCGAAGCCACCGGGCATGCTGGCGCTATCCTTCGCCATGCCAATGGCATGCTGGAAGGGGCTTTCGATCCGCGCAGCAATGGCAGCGCAGCCGGTTTTTAAGGAGCAAAGATGAACACCACTGATTTTGACTGGCCCACCTACATCCGGCTGATGGAGCAACTGCTGGCAGTGCCGCTGGACGATGCCCGTCGCGCGGAACTGGAAGTACAGCTCACCCGTATCGCCGCCATGGCGCAACCGTTAATGGCCTTCCCCTTACCACACCGCCAGGAAGGCGCCGGGGAGTACCGCCTATGAACTTATCGATTGGTGATATTCAACGCGGGCTGCGAGAGAAAACCTTTAGCGCCAGCGAACTGGCGCAGCGCACCCTGGCGCACATTGAGCAGCACAACCCGCAACTTAATGCGTTTACCGATATCACCGCGTCGCGCTTACGGGTGGAAGCGGCGCGTATTGATGTGCGCATCGCCCAGGGTGAACCACTGCCTGCGCTGGCAGGCGTGCCTTATGCGGTAAAAAACCTGTTTGATATCGCCGGGATCACTACCCTTGCCGGAGCCGAACTGTTCAGTACCCAACCGGCGGCCACCCAGGATGCCTTTGCCATACGCCAGCTCACCCGCGCCGGGGCGACGCTTGCCGGAGCGCTGAATATGGACGCCTATGCTTACGGTTTCACCACGGAAAACAGTCACTATGGCGCAACCCGCAACCCGCGCGATCCGCAACGTGTGGCAGGTGGATCGTCCGGTGGCTCCGCTGCGGCTGTGGCAGCGGGTATGGTCAATTTTGCCCTCGGTACCGATACCAACGGATCGATTCGCGTACCAGCGTCGCTGTGCGGTATTTATGGCCTGAAACCCACGTTTGGTCGTCTCTCCCGCACCGGTAGCCACCCGTTTGTCGCCAGCCTCGATCATATTGGCCCACTGGCACGCAACGCGGAGGATCTGACGCGTGTGTATGATGCGTTGCAAGGGCGTGATAACGATGATCGCTGGCAGTCCACACGCACCGCCGATATTGCTCTGCCAGGTCTTGTCGCAGGCAACGCGCTACGCTGTGCGGTGCTGGATGGCTACTTCTCAACCTGGTGCGATGACGATGCGCGGCAGGCCGTAAACACCGTAGCCCAGGCGCTGGGCGCAGATCGCACCGTGACGCTACCGGAAGCCGAACTGGCGCGTTCAGCGGCGTTTTTGTTGTCAGCGGCGGAAGGGGGAAATCACTATCTTCCCGCACTGCGCACTGAAGCGTCGCGCTTTGAACCGAACTCCCGCGAACGTCTGCTGGCCGGGGCCATGACGCCGTCAGCCTGGTACACCCAGGCACAGCGTTTCCGCGCCTGGTTTCGCGATAAAACCTTGCCGCTGTTTCAACAGCTTGACCTGCTGCTCGCGCCGGCAACGCCCTGTAGCGCAACACCGATTGGTACGCCGACCATGCGTATTAACGGGGCGGATCTGCCGGTGAAAGCGAGTATGGGTATGTTGACACAACCGATCTCTTTCCTTGGTCTGCCGGTGGTCACCGTACCGGTAAAAACCCGTAGCGGTTTGCCGATTGGTGTACAGATTATTGGTGCGCCCTGGCAAGAAACCCGCTGTTTACAGGCAGCATGGCGGCTCGAACAAGCCGGAATACTTTATCCACAGGACGCAACATGAACCGAGACAATATCGATCGCCCGGCGATCCTCAACGAAGTGACCGCGGCCTTTTACCGCTATGAGCAGGCACTGATAAGCAATGATATAGACGTACTGGATGAGTTGTTCTGGGACGATGAGCGCACCGTGCGTTATGGTGCGACAGAGAATCTCTATGGCATTGCCGCCATTCGTGACTTTCGACATTCACGCCCTTCCGCCGGGCTGGACAGATTGTTACGCAATACCACCATCACCACTTTTGGCGAGGACATGGCGGTGGCCAGTACGGAATTTACCCGTGAGAACAGCGAACGCGTGGGCAGGCAGATGCAGACGTGGGTGAAATTCCCATGGGGGTGGCGCATTGTCGCAGCGCATGTGAGTTTGATGGGGTGAGAAAGCCCCCTCCTACGCAGGAGGGGGAGATGTATTAACCTTCGTGCAGCCCGCATTCGCGTTTCAGGCCGAAGAAGCGGGTCTCTTCCTCCGCCATACCCGGCTCCCATTTACGGGTGGTATGGGTATCGCCCACCGAGAGATAACCCTGATCCCACAGAGGATGGTAGCCCAGACCGTGTTTTTGCAGGTACTGGTATACCGTGCGGTTATCCCAGTCGATAATCGGCAGCACTTTAAACACGCCGCGCTGGATGCCTAATACCGGCAGATTGGCGCGACTGCCGGATTGCTCGCGGCGCAGCCCGGCAAACCAGGTTTGCGCATTTAATTCTGCAAGCGCACGGTTCATCGGCTCAACTTTGTTGATGTCATTGTACTTTTCAATGCCTTCAACGCCCTGCTCCCACAGTTTACCGTAGCGCGCTTCCTGCCAGGCCGGACTGTGCTCAGCACGGTAGACTTTCAGGTTAAGCTTGAGCTTGTCCGTCAGCTCGTCGATAAACTGGTACGTTTCCGGGAACAGATAGCCGGTATCGGTGAGGATCACCGGAATGCCTGGACAGACCTCATTGACCAGATGCAGGCTTACCGCCGCCTGAATACCGAAGCTTGATGAGAGCACATACTCGCCCGGCAGGTTTTCCAGTGCCCAGGCTACACGCGCTTCAGCGCTCAGCGTTTCGAGCTGCGCATTCGTTTCGGCAAGCTGGAGTACTCGCTCAACTTTTGGCAGCGCGTTCAGCGCATTAAGATCGAGTTTGGACATACGTTCCTCACTGTGTTCGTTGTCTGATAGCGCGACGCTTATCAGGCTTACAGGCTGCGTTATTCCCAGAAATCCCGCGCGGGATCGAGCACCGGGCGAATGATGCCAGCGCGGATGGTGAAATCGCCGAAGCCTTCACCCTCTTTGCGTTCACTCGCCCAACGTGCGACCAGCTCATCAATCGCGTTGAGAATTTCCGTTTCCGTAATGTTTTCACGGTACATCCGCGGGATCCGCGTACCAATACGGTTACCGCCAATATGCAGGTTATAGCGCCCCGGCGCTTTGCCGACCAGGCCGATTTCCGCCAGCATCGCGCGACCACAGCCATTCGGGCAGCCGGTCACACGCAGCACAATGTGGTCATCGCCCACGCCGTGTTTCTCCATCACCGCTTCCACTTTATCAACGAAAGAGGGCAGAAAACGTTCGGCTTCCGCCATCGCCAGCGGACAGGTCGGGAACGACACGCAGGCCATGGAGTTTTCACGCTGCGGTTTGACCGCGTCCATTAACCCGTGCGCACGGGCCAGTTTTTCGATTTTCACTTTCTGGCTTTCCGGGACGCCCGCCACAATCAGGTTCTGGTTGGCGGTTAAGCGGAAATCGCCTTTATGGATCTTAGCAATTTCCAGCATGCCGGTTTTCAACGGGCGGCCGGGATAATCCAGAATACGGCCATTTTCAATAAACAGCGTCAGGTGCCATTTATTGTCGATCCCCTTCACCCAGCCGATACGATCGCCGCGGCCAGTAAATTCATACGGGCGGATCGGTTCAAACTTGATGCCAGCGCGACGCTCGACTTCCGCTTTAAAGGTATCGACACCCACGCGTTCCAGCGTGTATTTGGTTTTGGCGTTTTTACGATCGGTACGGTTGCCCCAATCACGCTGCGTGGTCACCACCGCTTCCGCGACAGCCAGCGTATGTTCCAGCGGCAGGTAGCCGAATTCGCTCGCCGTACGGGCGTACGTTTTCTTATTGCCGTGCTCCACAGAGAGACCGCCGCCGACCAGCAGGTTAAAGCCCACCAGTTTGCCGTTTTCCGCCACGGCCACAAAGTTCATATCATTGGCGTGCAGATCAACATCGTTCTGCGGCGGGATCACCACCGTGGTTTTAAATTTACGCGGCAGATAGGTTTTACCGAGGATCGGCTCTTCGTCCGTGGTCGCGACTTTCTCAGCATCGTGCCAGATTTCGGCATACGCGCGGGTGCGTGGCAGCAGGTGCTCAGAGAGTTTTTTCGCCCACTCATAGGCTTCAGCATGCAGTTCCGACTCAATCGGGTTCGAAGTGCAAAGCACGTTGCGGTTCACATCGTTGGCGGTCGCCAGCGCATCAAGACCGACTTCATGCAGCATCTGGTGCGCCGGTTTCACGTTCTTTTTCAGAATGCCGTGAAACTGGAACGTCTGGCGGTTAGTCAGGCGAATGCTGCCATAAAGGGTTTTGTCCGCCGCGAATTTATCGATCGACAACCACTGTTTTGGCGTAATAATGCCGCCCGGCAGACGACAGCGCAGCATCATGGCATGACGCGGCTCCAGTTTCTGCTCAGCGCGCTCGGCGCGAATATCGCGGTCATCCTGCTGATACATGCCGTGAAAGCGGATCAGCAGAAAGTTGTCGCCGTTAAAACCACCGGTCAGACCGTCGTTCAGATCTTCAGCAATGGTGCCGCGCAGGTAGTTGCTCGCCTCTTTCAGACGCTCGGCATCCGCCAGTTTTCCTTCGACCACCAGTGGGCCTGGATGTTTTTCGCTCATTAGTAGACATCTCGCTGATAACGGCGCTCAACGCGCAGCTCACTTAAAAATTCATCCGCCGCTTCGGCATCCATCGCACCGAATTCGGCAATCACGTCCAGTAAAGCCTGCTCAACGTCTTTCGCCATGCGATTGGCGTCGCCGCAGACATAAATATGTGCACCGTCATTGATCCAGCGCCACAGCTCTGCGCCCTGTTCGCGCAGTTTGTCTTGTACGTAGACTTTTTCTTTTTGATCTCTGGACCAGGCCAGATCGATACGGTTCAGCACGCCCTCTTTCACATAACGCTGCCACTCCACCTGATAGAGGAAATCCTCCGTAAAGTGCGGGTTACCGAAGAACAGCCAGTTTTTACCAGGCGCTTCCTCGGCTGCGCGTTGTTGAATAAAGGCACGGAACGGTGCAATACCTGTACCGGGGCCAATCATGATTACCGGGGTTTCCGGGTTAGCGGGCAGGCGGAAATTGTCGTTATGCTCGATAAACACCCGCACTTCTCCCTCTTCCGGCACGCGATCGGCAAGGTAACCCGAGGCTCCCCCCGTACGGGCGCGGCCTTCAACGTCATAACGCACCACACCAACGGTGATATGCACTTCGCTCTCGACTTCCGCCTGCGCAGAGGCAATCGAATAGAGGCGCGGCGTCAGTGGGCGCAGCAGACCAATCAACGCGTCAGCATCCAGCTGCGCGGGGGAGAAACGCACCATATCCACAATCGGCGTGGTGGCAGCATAGTGCTGCAATTGCGCTTTATCGCCCACCAGCGGCAGCAGGGACTCGCTACGGGTCAGCGTGGCGTAATTTTCCACGATGTTGGCCGTATTAACCGTCAGTTCGAAATGCCACTGCAACGCTTCTGCCAACGGCAGCGTTTTGCCGTCGACGGTGACCGGCTCGTCGCCTTTCAGCCACAGCAGTTCAACCAGCTCTTTCACCAGTGCGGGATCGTTTTGATACCAGACCCCCAGCGCGTCGCCTGGCTGGTAACGCAGCCCCGAGTCACCCAGATCGATTTCGATATGGCGAACATCTTTCTCAGAATCACGCCCGGTGATTTTCTGGTTTACCGACAAGCTCGCGGTGAGCGGCGCGTCTTTGCTGTATGGGCTGGAGAACACCTCATTCACAGCCCCGGTTGCGCTCGCTACCGCCTGCGCAGGCGTGTCTTGCGGTACGCGGGCTTTCAGTACGTCAACCACGCGAGCACGCCACTCGGTCGCCGCCGCCTGGTATTCCACATCCGCATCGACGCGATCCAGAAGGCGTTCTGCCCCCAGTTCCGCCAGTTTGCTGTCGAAATCTTTCCCGGCCTGGCAGAAGAATTCATACGAGGTATCGCCAAGACCAAAGACAGCAAACGCAGTGCCCTCCAGCTTCGGCGCTTTTTTGGAGAACAGGAACTTATGCAACGCAACCGCTTCTTCCGGCGCTTCGCCTTCCCCTTGTGTTGAGGTCACGACCACCAGCAGTTTTTCACTGGCGATCTGTTTGAATTTGTAATCGCCGGCGTTGACCAGATTGACGTTGAGTTTTGCCGCCAGCAGATCGTCGCGCAGCGCTTCGGCGACGCGACGAGCGTTGCCGGTTTGCGAAGCGGAAATCAGCGTAATGGCCGGGATCACCGCAGCAGGGGTCGGTGCAGCCGTCGCCGCGCCAGACTGCTGGTTCAGCACGCCCCAGAAATAGCCAGAAACCCAGGCAAGCTGGGTGGGTGTTAAATCAGTGGTGGCCGCCTGAAGGCGCGCCAGTTGCTCCGGATTGAGCGGGAGCAACGCGGAAGGTGGGACCTGAGTCGTCATGCGTCGTTATGTTCCAGTAGCAAATTCCCCTTCGCTTTTCACGACGCCTCCGGGTGGGCAGCAGCGCAAAATCCTGCGGGGTTATAATGTAGAAAAAACCGAAGTGAAACTAAGGTTAACGGTGGGGATAATAACAATTAAAGAAAGGTTGGAAATAACAAATAACCAAAAGAACTAACCTGTTTTGGTTATAGTTATTAACACTAAAACAGGTTAATCAACTCTTTGAATTTCATATAAAAAACAGACGTTACATTCTATTTGGACGATGTTGACCGCTTTTAGTGATTTTAATTAATGCTAAAAAAGGTCATTTCCGCTACCATGCGGCGGTTTTTTTAGCCAGAGAGTGCATTATGTCTACCACCTTGTTTAAAGATTTCACCTTTGAAGCCGCTCACCATCTGCCGCATGTACCGCAGGGGCATAAGTGCGGTCGTCTGCATGGCCATTCTTTTATGGTGCGCCTGGAGATCACCGGCGAGGTGGATCCTTATACCGGCTGGATCATGGACTTTGCGGAGCTGAAAGCGGCGTTTAAACCGCTCTACGACCGACTCGATCACTACTACCTGAATGAGATCCCGGGACTGGAAAACCCAACCAGCGAAGTGCTGGCGAAATGGATTTGGGATCAGATGAAGCCCGTCGTGCCGCTGCTTAGCGCGGTGATGGTGAAAGAGACCTGCACCGCCGGGTGCGTCTACCGCGGCTGATCCACTCGTCGTAAACAATAAACCCGCCGCTGGCGGGTTTATGTATCAGGCAATATTCAGATATTTGTGCGTCTGCATTGACAACCGCCAGTTACGGGCGATACAGGTTTCGATACATAACCGCGTCGCGTCCTCTTTCTGGCTGATGGGCTGCAGGGCGATCACCCGGTGTTTATCATCAGCAAGCTGCGACAGCAGGGTATCCAGCGCTTCAATGTCGCGCAAACGTCCTACCGGGTGCTTTATTTCATCAGCGCGCTCCAGCGCCTGCTGTAACACTTCATAGCCGCCGCGCATATTGACCTTTGGCGACACCGTCACCCAGGTAGTGTGCGAAGCGCGCACCTCATGAGTGCCGCTGGTTTCTATCTGGCAGCTAAAGCCATTTTTCTCCAGCGTTGCCGTCAGCGGGATCAGATCATGAATACAGGGTTCGCCGCCGGTAATCACCACATGGCGCGCAGTCCAGCCCTGGCGTTGAATAATGGCGAGCAGATCTTCACTGTTCGCCGCGCCCCACTTATCGCTCTCTTTAGTCTTCGCAAGGATGCTGAACAGCGACACTTCCCGATCCGCAAGCTTATCCCAGGTGTGTTTGGTGTCGCACCAGGCGCACCCCACCGGGCATCCCTGTAAACGAATAAAAATAGCGGGAACGCCGGTAAAGTAACCCTCGCCTTGCAAGGTCTGGAACATCTCATTAATCGGGTACTGCATCATCACTCTTACTGGAAGTTTAAAGAAGTAATTATTGCAGATTACCGCCCACCGATCATGTGCCATTTGCGCCACCCGCGCCGGGAGCGCTTTTAACCGCTGAAATGAATGACTATCAGTAATGGCAAATTGTCATAGCGGAAGAATAGCCGCTATTATGCTGGGGTAATTCCTCTCTTATTGCCCTGCAAGGATGATGCATATGGCGCGCATACTGGCAATGTTGCTGGTACTGACAGGCTTTGCCGCTCAGGCTTTGGCCTCCCCGATTCCGCCGATGAACGGCTTTGTTAACGATCCGGATGAACTGTTGACCTCATGGGAACGGGCAGAGCTTAACCACCAGGTGAATATACTCAATGAGCGCTCCGGCACGCAAACTGCCGTACTGGTGGTACAAAGCACCGGCAACGACACTATTGAGCAATTTGCCTGGCGGGTGTTTAACCAATGGCGATTAGGCAATGCCCTGCGTAATGACGGCATATTGTTGCTGGTCGCATGGCAGGACCGCCATGTCAGGATCGAGGTAGGAACCGGGCTTGAAGGAATGCTTACGGACGCATTGGCAGGCAGAATCATTAATGAGTACATCATTCCGCCCTTTAAATCCGGCGAGCTGGCAACAGGGATCACCCAGGGTGTGGAAGGGATCAGTACCGTACTTGCCAGCCAGCCTTTGCCCAAAGCGGAACCACCGACATTTTGGCAGGAGATATCTGCGTATTTTTCCCTGTGGAAGAGTCTGCTGGCGCTGGCGGTGGTGATCATTTTCCTGACGGTAACCGGCAGGCTGCGGTTATTAGCAGCACTGTTCGTTGTTGCCTGCCCGCTGACGCTGATACTGCTGTTTTTCAGTGACCAGGCACCGTGGTTGATGCCCTATGTCTGGTTCAGCGGCTCGATTCCGGTTGCCATACTCATTATGGTGCTCGGCGTCCTGTTTATTTATCCTCAGCGCCTGAGTGCCGCAGGGCGGCAGAAATACCGCGAGAGCCGCCAAAGCAATCATTTGAGTAGCGCCGCCACCGTCTGGACCAGCACCGACACCACGCATTACAGCAGTAGCGATAGCACAAGCCATAGCAGCAGTGACAGTTCCAGCTCCGGGGGGGATGGTGGCTCAAGCGATGGCGGCGGTTCATCAGGCAATTGGTAAACTCGCCGTGTAACGCTCAGTGTATGGCTATTACGTTGCAGGGATTTCCCTGCAACGCGATTATTTAACCAGGTCAGAAATGATGTAACCAAATATTATTTATCTTACACTTTGAATTATCTGCGCGGGCAAATACCGGCGCTTTCCGGTAAAAATAACCAGCACGAAATCAACCAGATAACTATTTCATTATTCACGGGTGAATTTTTCGCTGCGCTTCATTGTCAAAGTTCAATCCCCTTTCGTACGTACCTTAAAATAAGCTTAAGAAGCCCCCACAAACCCCGCCATCTTATTTACATAGCGTTTAGCTTTCTGTGCCTAAAATCCGCCAAATCGACCATGATGAGATAGCACTCGTGAATACATTATTGATAACAGGCGTGACCGGGTTTCTTGGCGGGGCAGTATTAGAAAAAATCCTTAATGGCAATGACGCGATGAATTTGCTGCTGCTGGTTCGGGCGAACGATGCCGCAGCCGGTATTGAGCGCGTGAAGTCTAATATGCGCAAATTTAACCTCAGCGAAGAGACATTGCAGCGACTGACCGCCGATCAGGTTTTGCTTGGTGATCTGGGCGAACCGGAGGGATTTCTGGATGATCCGCGATTGGAGTCGGTCACGCATGTGCTGAACTGCGCAGCGGTCGCCTCATTCGGTAATAACCCGCTGGTGTGGAAAGTGAACGTCGAAGGCACGCTGGCCTTTGCCCGTCGCATGTCTCAGGTCACAGGATTACAACGTTTTCTGCATGTGGGTACGGCAATGTCGTGCACGCCGGAGCCCGACTCCCTGGTGCCGGAAAGCGCAGAATTTCGCGAGAATGCCGAGCACCTGGTCACGTATACCCGCTCTAAGTCCACCATCGAACAGTTGATGCGTACAGAGTGCCCGCAGTTGCCGCTGGTCATTGCACGCCCGTCTATCGTCGTCGGCCATACCAGCCATGGTTGCCAGCCTTCCACCAGCATTTTCTGGGTCTTTAGCATGGGGCTGATGCTGCAAAAATTTATCTGCTCGCTGGAAGATCGCATCGACGTTATCCCTGTCGATTATTGCGCCGATGCACTGCTGATGCTGCTTAAAGGCCAGATCGCTAACGGTGAAGTGGTGCACATTTCTGCAGGTGAAGAGAACAGTGTGCGCTTTGCGGATATCGACCGCGCGATGGCCAAAGCACTGGAGAAAGCTCCGGTCGGCGATAAATACGCCCAGGTGAGCTATGAAACCTTAGTGAAAATGCGCCGCGAGTTGAAAGATATTTTCGGGCCGTGTAATGAACGCCTGATGCTGAAAGCCATGCGTCTGTATGGCGCTTTTGCTGAACTGAACGTACGTTTCAGCAATGATAAACTGCTCAGCATGGGGATGCCGAAGCCGCCGCGTTTTACCGATTATATCGCCCGCTGTGTACAGACGACGCACGGTCTGTCTATCCCGCAACAGATGGAAGTCGATTTCAAATAGTCGGTATCAAAAAGCCAAGTAAAAGACCACCTTCTTAGAAGGTGGCTTTTGAGAATGCCCCCTGTAAGGGGGGCTATTGTCACTTTCCGCTTACTACTCTAGCAATTCCATTTGCTGTTCATGTATTTGTTCCGTTTTCTCCTGATGCCTCACATATCGTCTGATAATTTCCTCGTTCACAACGACAGTATCTACAAAGTAGCCACGTGACCAAAAGTGGTTGCCCCATAGCTTCTTTCTTATGTGTGGGAAACGATTGTAGAGTCTGATTGCGCTGCGACCTTTCAGATGCCCCATTAGAGTTGATATCGAGATTTTCGGCGGGACTATTACGACCAGATGTACATGATCTGGCTGAACATTTAGCTCCAGAACCTCACAATCCTTTATTCCGCAGAGAATGTAGATTGTCCTGTAAAGTTCCTTGCCCAACTTATCTTTCAGGATTCTGAAACGGTACTTAGGCGTCCAGACTATGTGGTATTTACAACGCCAATATACATGTGATGAACTCCTGTAAAGCCCCATGTCGGTTTGTCTCCTTTTACTTGTGGTGAGTAAGCAGAGATATTCCGGCATGGGCATTCTTCAGGCTATAGCCTTACAGGATCAATCACCACCTCCCCAGGAGGTGGTTTAGGGGTGACAAAAAAAAATGCCAGTCAATCGACTGGCATTTTTCATGTAAGGCTGAGGCGATTATGCCTGACCTTTGATCTCTTTACGACCGTTGTACGGAGCTTGTTCACCCAGCGCTTCTTCGATACGAATCAGCTGGTTGTATTTAGCAACGCGGTCAGAACGGCTCATAGAACCAGTTTTGATCTGGCCAGCCGCAGTACCTACCGCCAGGTCAGCGATGGTTGCGTCTTCAGTTTCGCCAGAACGGTGAGAAATGACAGCGGTGTAACCTGCGTCTTTCGCCATTTTGATCGCAGCCAGCGTTTCGGTCAGAGAACCGATCTGGTTGAATTTGATCAGAATGGAGTTAACGATGCCTTTCTCGATACCTTCTTTCAGGATTTTGGTGTTGGTTACGAACAGATCGTCACCAACCAGCTGGATTTTGTCGCCCAGGACTTTAGTCTGGTATGCAAAGCCAGTCCAGTCAGATTCGTCCAGACCATCTTCGATAGAAACGATCGGATACTGTTTGGTCAGATCTTCCAGGAAGTGGGTGAACTCTTCAGAGGTGAACGCTTTGTTGCCTTCGCCAGCCAGAACGTATTTACCGTCTTTGTAGAACTCAGACGCTGCGCAGTCCATCGCCAGGGTGATGTCTTTACCCAGCTCGTAACCTGCTGCTTTAACCGCTTCAGCGATAACAGCCAGCGCTTCTGCGTTGGAACCCAGGTTCGGCGCATAGCCGCCTTCGTCACCCACAGCAGTGTTCATGCCTTTGGATTTCAGTACTTTAGCCAAGTTATGGAACACTTCTGAACCCATACGTACTGCTTCTTTCAGGGATTTCGCGCCAACCGGCTGAATCATGAATTCCTGAATGTCGACGTTGTTGTCAGCGTGCTCACCACCGTTGATGATGTTCATCATCGGTACCGGCATGGAGTATTTGCCCGGAGTGCCGTTCAGTTCAGCGATGTGTGCGTACAGCGGCAGGCCTTTAGAAGCAGCAGCAGCTTTAGCAGTAGCCAGAGAAACAGCCAGGATTGCGTTCGCGCCGAAGTTGGATTTGTTTTCGGTGCCGTCCAGGTCGATCATGATCTTGTCGATGCCAGCCTGATCTTTGGCGTCTTTGCCAAGGATTGCCTGAGCAATCGGGCCGTTAACCGCGCCAACCGCTTTCAGTACGCCTTTACCCATGAAACGGGATTTGTCGCCATCGCGCAGTTCCAGCGCTTCGCGGGAACCCGTGGAAGCACCTGACGGCGCAGCAGCCAGACCGACGAAACCACCTTCCAGGTGTACTTCGGCTTCAACAGTCGGGTTACCACGGGAGTCGATGATTTCACGACCGATGACTTTAACGATTTTGGACATTAGGTTTTCCTCAGTACAAGTTAAACTAAAACTCCAGACAAACAACGCGTACCCTGGGGTACGCGTTGCTGTTGTAACTTTTTACTTCGCCTGACGCTTCTGGTACTCGCTGGCGGCTTTCACAAAGCCTGCAAACAGCGGATGCCCGTCACGCGGCGTAGATGTAAATTCCGGATGGAACTGACAAGCGACGAACCACGGATGATTCGGCACTTCGATGATCTCGACCAACTGATCATCACCGGAACGGCCCGCAACGCGCAGACCTGCAGCTTCAATTTGTTTCAACAGCATGTTGTTGACTTCGTAACGATGACGATGACGCTCGACGATAGTCGGCTCACCGTACAGCTGGCGAACCAGGCTGCCATCGTCAAGCTGGCACTGCTGTGCGCCGAGGCGCATGGTGCCACCGAGATCGCTCTTCTCCGAACGGACTTCGACGTTGCCGTCTTCATCACGCCATTCGGTAATAAGCGCCACAACCGGGTACTTACAGTCTGGCACAAATTCCGTCGAGTTGGCGTTCTCCATCCCGGCTACATTACGAGCAAATTCAATCAACGCCACCTGCATACCGAGGCAAATGCCCAGGTAAGGAATCTGGTTTTCACGCGCATAGCGTGCGGTAGCGATCTTGCCTTCCACACCGCGGTAGCCGAAGCCGCCAGGAATGAGGATAGCATCCAGACCTTTCAGAATTTCGACACCGCGCGTTTCCACATCCTGCGAGTCAATCAGCTTGATGTTGACGGTCACGCGGTTTTTCAGGCCACCGTGTTTCAGGGCTTCAATCACTGATTTGTAGGCGTCCGGCAGTTCAATATACTTACCGACCATACCGATGGTGACTTCCCCTGACGGATTCGCTTCTTCGTAGATCACCTGTTCCCATTCGGCCAGGTTTGCTTCCGGACAGTTCAAGCTGAATCGTTTACAAATATAATCGTCCAGCCCCTGAGATTTCAACAGGCCCGGGATTTTATAAATGGAATCGACGTCTTTCAGAGAAATCACAGCTTTTTCTGGAACGTTACAGAACAAAGCAATTTTTGCGCGTTCATTAGCAGGAACCGCGCGATCGGAACGACAAATCAGAATATCCGGCTGGATGCCGATAGACAGCAGCTCTTTTACAGAATGCTGTGTTGGTTTGGTTTTGACTTCCCCGGAAGCCGCCATGTACGGCACCAGCGTCAGGTGCATGTAGAGTGTGCGCTCGCGGCCCACTTCTACTGCCATCTGGCGAATGGCTTCGAGGAACGGCAGAGATTCGATATCGCCAACGGTGCCGCCGATTTCCACCAGCGCTACATCATGGCCTTCACCGCCAGCAATGATGCGTTCTTTAATCGCGTTGGTGATATGCGGAATCACCTGTACGGTCGCGCCCAGATAATCGCCACGACGTTCTTTACGCAGAACCTCGGAGTAGATGCGGCCAGTAGTGAAGTTGTTACGACGGGTCATCTTGGTGCGGATGAAGCGCTCGTAGTGACCCAAATCCAGATCGGTTTCAGCGCCATCTTCGGTAACGAACACTTCGCCATGCTGGATTGGACTCATTGTACCCGGATCGACGTTGATATACGGATCGAGTTTCATCATGGTGACGTTGAGGCCACGGGCTTCAAGAATGGCTGCCAGGGAGGCTGCGGCAATGCCTTTACCCAGAGAGGATACGACCCCGCCGGTCACAAAAATATAGTTCGTTGTCATGCTGAACCTGAGAAGTTAGGTTTAAAAGACGATGGAATAACCAGGACGGGAAAGCAGTATACCCGATCATGGCTTGTGCCACAAACTTTCATTAACCCTCTCCTTCGTTCTTCAGGCCGCATCTGCGTTGGCTTCTTTCGCTTACCCCGTTCACGGAGTCTTTCTCTGTGCCCCGGGATTCGCTCGGTTGCCGCCTTGCTGCGACCCGAATGACTCGAAGAGGCGATTCTCAAGGCGTTTCAACAAATATAAGGAGTGTGAAAATAGCCACTTTCAGGTAAATGTTTTTGACGTAAATCAAGCGCTTGTTATTTTAAAAATCACACAAATAGCGCTTACTGGAACAAATCCGTTAAAGATCATATTCCTGGCGTTTTACCTGCTGCCAGACATTTTCCATTGTTTCCAGATCCACGCCTGTCATTTCCAGCCCGCGCTCGCGGACAATACGCTCAACTTCGCGGAAACGGCGTTCAAACTTGAGGTTGGCTTTTTGCAGCGCGGTTTCTGCTTTTACCCCAAGATGACGGGAAAGATTGACCGTGGCGAACAACAAATCGCCCATTTCTTCTTCCAGTTTCGCATCGTCCACAACGACCTGTTTCGCCTCGTGCATCACCTCATCAATCTCTTCATAGACTTTGTCGAGCACCGGGCCGAGGGTAGTCCAGTCAAAGCCGACGGTAGAACAGCGTTTCTGGATTTTATGCGCGCGCATCAACGCTGGCAGACTATGGGGAATATCATCCAGCGCCGAATGTTGCGCCTTTTCCGCCCGCTCTTCGCTTTTGATTTGCTCCCAGCGAGTCAGCACTTCCGTGCTGGTTTCCGCGTGCGCATCACCGAAGATATGCGGGTGGCGTCGCTCCAGCTTGTCGCTGATAGCGGCACAAATGTCGTTGAAATCAAAACGCCCCTCTTCCTGCGCCATCTGCGCGTAAAACACCACCTGGAATAGCAAGTCGCCCAGCTCACCGCGCAAATCGTCAAAATCCTCACGGGAAATCGCGTCCAGCACTTCATACGTCTCTTCCAGCGTGTACGGCGCGATGGTGGCGAAGGTTTGTTCTTTGTCCCACGGGCAGCCAGTTTCCGGGTCGCGCAGGCGTTGCATAATCCCGAGCAAACGGTCGATTTGAGTCATGAGAAATCCCTGATCATAAAACGTTGCTCCTCTCCCCGCAGGGAGAGGAGTTGAGTGAAGAGAAAATCAGCCGCCGTGCAGACGACGGGCGTCGATCACATCAGGCACCTGGTTAAGTTTACCCAGCACGCGGCCCAGCACCTGCAGGTTATAGATTTCGATATTCATGTCGATAGTGGCTAGCTGCTGCTTCGTATCGCTGCGGCTGGCGACGCCCAACACATTCACCTTCTCGTTGGCGAGGATCGTGGTGATATCGCGCAGCAAGCCACTGCGATCGTTGGCGGTAACACGCACCACCAGCGAGTAACCTGCCGAGTAGCTTTCGCCCCAGACGGCTTCCACGATGCGCTCCGGCGCGACCGTGCGCAGCTCTTCAAGCTGATCGCAGTCGGCGCGGTGAATCGAGATCCCACGCCCCTGAGTGATAAAACCAACGATTTCATCCCCCGGGATCGGCTGGCAGCACCGTGCAATATGGTGCATCAGATTACCCACGCCTTCCACCACCACGCGACCGTTGTCTTTACTGCGGGTTTGCGGCGTATAGGTTTTCTGCTGCAACTGCTTCAGTGCGGCGGCATCCTGCTCTGCTGCGCTCGGTTTATTGAACTGCGATTGCAGGAAGTTCACCATCTGGTTAAGACGAATATCCCCACCGCCAATCGCCGCGAGCAACTCTTCCATTTCGTTAAAGTTGTAGCGCGGCAGCAGATGTTTTTCCGCCTCTTTCAGGCTGATGCCCAGATGCGCCAGCTCATCGTCGAGGATCTGCCGCCCGGCCAGGATGTTTTTGTCACGATCCTGTTTACGGAACCAGGCGTGGATCTTCGAACGCCCACGGCTGGTGGTCACATAGCCGAGGTTCGGGTTCAGCCAGTCGCGGCTTGGGTTTGGCTGCTTCTGAGTGATGATTTCAATCTGATCGCCCATCTGCAACTGGTATGTAAAGGGCACAATGCGCCCGCTAATTTTCGCGCCGATGCAGCGGTGCCCCACGTCACTGTGAATATGGTAAGCGAAGTCCAGCGGTGTGGAGCCTGCCGGTAAGTCCACTACATCCCCTTTCGGCGTAAACACATACACCCGATCGTCGAACACCTGGCTGCGCACTTCATCAAGCATCTCGCCAGAGTCGGCCATCTCTTCCTGCCAGGCGATCAGTTTACGCAGCCAGGCAATACGGTCTTCATGAGCGGAACGTGGGCTGCCTGCAACGGCTGTACCCTCTTTGTACTTCCAGTGCGCCGCCACACCCAGTTCAGCGTCTTCATGCATCTGGCGGGTACGGATCTGGATCTCCACCGTTTTCCCGCCCGGCCCCAGTACCACGGTATGGATCGACTGATAACCGTTCGGTTTCGGGTTGGCGACATAGTCATCAAACTCATCCGGCAAATGGCGGTAATGGGTATGGACAATCCCTAACGCCGCGTAACAATCCTGCAAGCGTTCAGCGACAATACGCACGGCGCGCACATCAAACAGCTCGTCAAAAGCGAGGTGTTTTTTCTGCATTTTGCGCCAGATGCTGTAAATGTGTTTCGGACGACCATATACCTCGGCTTTAACGCCTTCGTTTTTCATCTCCGTACGCAAATGGCCGACGAACTCGTCAATATAGTGTTCACGATCGATACGCCGCTCGTGCAACAGTTTGGCGATGCGTTTGTATTCCGCCGGGTGCAAATAGCGGAAGCAGTAATCTTCCAGCTCCCATTTCAGTTGCCCGATCCCGAGGCGGTTCGCCAACGGCGCATAGATATTCGTACACTCTTTGGCCGCCAGCACGCGTTCATCTTCCGGCGCATCTTTTACTTCGCGCAAGTGCGCGATACGTTCAGCCAGCTTGATCACCACGCAGCGGAAATCATCCACCATCGCCAGCAGCATACGGCGGACGTTATCCACCTGTTCGGAGGAGACAGAATCGGTGTGGGTGGCTTTAAGCTGGCGGATGGCGGCCATATCGCGTACGCCGTGAATCAGGTTAACGACGGAAGCGCCCACGCTTTCACGCAACACCTCTTCGCTGACCACTTCGGCATCCGCCAGCGGGAACAGGAGCGCCGCACGCAATGTGTCCGTATCCATACTCAGCATGGAGAGGATTTCAACCATCTCGATACCGCGCGACAGCAGTATTTCCGCATTGGGATGCCCTTGCGTCTGGCGCAGACAATATTCCCAGGTTTCGGTTAAGCGTTCACACGACGGTTGACTGGTGATCCCCAGACTCGCGATCCATTTTCCCGGATCGAATTCACCCGCTTTGTTCAAATGCGCACTGCGTACCGCAACCATTGTCCTCTCCTTTCAGGGACCGGGCCTGTCGAACTCGACAAGCCGAAATTAATCATTTGTGATTCACAAACAACACCATCGACTCCAGGTGGCCTGTGTGCGGGAACATGTCCAGCATCGCCAACTGCTGAATCTGGTAACCCGCATGTAAAAGCGCTTCACTGTCGCGGGCAAGGGTGGCGGGATTACAGGAAACGTACACCACCCGCTGCGGCGACAATTTTATAATATGTTGCATCACGCCTGCAGCACCGGCGCGCGCAGGATCGAGCAACACTTTGTCAAAACCCTGCCTGGCCCACGGCTGCGTTGTGACATCATCTTCCAGATTTTCATGAAAAAATGTCACATTGTGCAAGCCATTCTGTTGCGCGTTTTGCTGCGCTTTCGCCACCAGCCCGGCAACGCCTTCTACGCCGACGACACTGCCCGCGCGTTTCGCCAACGGTAACGTGAAATTCCCCATTCCGCAGAACAGATCCAGTACGCGATCGTCTGGCTGTACATCCAGCCACATCAATGCACGGGCGACCATCTGTTGGTTCACTCCGTCGTTCACCTGGATAAAATCCCGCGGACTGAACGTTAAGCGTAGCCCTTCAGAGCTGTACCAGGGAACATCTCCGCACACATGTTCCAGTATCTCGCTTTGCGGCGCCAGATACAGCGCCAGGTCATGAGAATGCGAAAACCGTTCCAGTTTTTCTTTATCATCAGTGGCTAACGGGCCGGTATGGCGTAAAACCATCAGCGGACCGTTGTCTGCATCAACCAATTCAACATGCCCAAGATGACGCACCGCTTTCAACTGCGCCAGACATTCGCGCAGCGGGGAGAGCAATGCTTCAAGCCGATGCACCAACACCGGGCAACGCGTGATAGAGACGATGTCGTTGTCACCCGCTTTACGAAAGCCCATCGCCAGTTGTTGCGTTTTTGACTGCCAGCTCAGGCTTAAGCGTGCGCGTCGGCGGTACCCCCACGGCTGAGCGGCAATCACCTCTTCGACATCGTGTTTCATCAAACGTGCCAGCGCGGCGCTTTTACTGCGCTGTTGCAGTGCAACACTGGCGTGCTGCTGCTGGCACCCCCCGCAAACGCCAAAGTGCGGGCACACGGGCGCTACACGCTCCGGGCTGTCGTTCAGGCGGCGTTTTACCTCACCGCGCGCAAATTGCCGTTTGTCCTCTTTCAGCGTGATTTCTGCCGTCTCGCCAGGCAAAAGTCCGGGAACAAACAACGCCTTACCATTATGGCGCGCAACGCCCTGACCAAAGGGATCAAGATCATTTACGGTTACCGTTAGTGTTTGACGAGTCGTCACGCGTCGTTTTGCAGAGTAGAATTGCGCCATTGCCTGGAAATATCTCATTACCGATTAATGGCCTTATTCTCCCATAACGGAATTCCATGACCAACTACAGCTTGCGCGCACGCATGATGATTCTGATCCTGGCCCCCACCGTACTTATCGGTGTGTTGCTCAGCATCTTTTTTGTTGTTCACCGCTACAACGACTTACAGCGTCAGTTGGAAGATGCCGGCGCCAGCATTATTGAACCGTTGGCGGTCTCCAGCGAATACAGTATGGCGTTGCAGGACAGAGAAGCTATTGGTCAGCTTATTAGCGTTCTGCACCGCCGTCATTCGGATATAGTGCGAGCTATCTCCATTTACGACGGCAAGAACGATGTGTTTGTTTCATCGAATTTCCAGCTTGATGGCGACGATCTGAAACTGGCGGAGGGGCAGCCTTTCCCGCGCAAATTAAGCGTGACCCGCCACGGCGATGTGATGGTGCTGCGTACGCCGATCCTTTCAGAAGGCTACGCGCCAGCGAACACCTCACTTCCGGCAGATAAAATTACCGGCAATATGCTCGGTTATGTCGCGCTGGAACTCGATCTGAAAGCCGTGCGTTTACAGCAGTACAAAGAGATTTTTATCTCCAGTCTGATGATCTTGTTCTGTATCGGCATTGCGCTGATTTTCGGCTGGCGTCTGATGCGCGATGTCACCAGTCCGATCCGTAATATGGTGAATACCGTAGACCGTATTCGTCGCGGGCAGCTTGATAGCCGTGTTGAAGGCTTTATGCTCGGTGAACTGGATATGTTGAAAAACGGCATCAACTCGATGGCCATGTCGCTGGCGGCCTACCACGAAGAGATGCAGCACAATATTGATCAGTCCACCTCCGACCTGCGAGAAACGCTGGAGCAGATGGAGATCCAGAACGTTGAACTGGACCTGGCCAAAAAACGTGCACAAGAAGCCGCACGCATCAAATCAGAGTTCCTTGCCAACATGTCGCATGAGTTGCGTACACCGCTGAATGGGGTGATTGGCTTTACCCGCCTGACGCTGAAGTCGGAGCTGAACCCCACACAACGCGACCACCTGCTCACTATTGAGCGTTCGGCCAATAACCTGCTGGCCATCATCAACGACGTGCTCGACTTCTCCAAACTGGAAGCAGGCAAACTGATCCTTGAGAGCATTCCTTTCCCGCTGCGCAATACGCTGGATGAGGTAGTGATCCTGCTGGCGCACTCCGCCCACGATAAAGGGCTGGAGCTGACGCTGAATATCAAAAACGATGTGCCGGATAATGTGATTGGTGATCCGCTGCGTTTACAGCAAGTCATTACCAATCTGGTAGGTAATGCCATCAAGTTCACCGAAAATGGCAACATTGATGTGGTCGTGGAGAAACGCGCGATCAGTAATAACAAAGTGCAGATTGAGGTGCAGATCCGCGATACCGGCATCGGAATCCCTGAGCGTGACCAGTCGCGTTTATTCCAGGCGTTTCGTCAGGCTGACGCCAGTATTTCCCGTCGCCATGGTGGCACCGGTCTGGGCCTGGTGATCACACAGAAACTGGTGAATGAGATGGGGGGCGATATTTCGTTCCACAGCCAGCCAAACCGTGGTTCCACCTTCTGGTTCCATATCAATCTCGATCTCAACCCAAATGCCATTACCGAAGCGCCTGCAACAGGTTGCCTGGCAGGCAAACGGCTGGCGTATGTTGAGCCGAACGCCACCGCAGCGCAAAGTACGCTGGATGTGCTGAGCGAAACGCCGCTGGAGGTGGTTTACAGTCCGTCGTTCTCCGCATTGCCGCAGGATCATTACGATATTTTGCTGATGGCGATTCCGGTCACCGTTCGCGAACCGCTGAACATGCAGCATGACCGCCTCGCGCGGGCGGCGGCCATGACGGACTATCTCTTGCTGGCGCTCCCTTGCCATGCGCAAGTGAACGCGGAAGAGCTCAAACAGGATGGCGCGGCGGCTTGTCTGCTGAAACCGCTGACGCCCACACGTCTGCTACCTGCGCTCACGGAATATTGCCGTTCCACACGCTTAACCCAGACCTTTGTACCTAACGAAAGCAAACTGCCGATGTCAGTGATGGCGGTAGATGACAACCCGGCGAACCTGAAATTGATCGGCGCGCTGCTTGAGGATCAGGTCCAGCACGTTGAGCTATGCGACAGCGGTATGCAGGCCCTTGAGCGCGCCAGACAGTTGCAATTTGATCTGATCCTGATGGATATCCAGATGCCGGATATGGACGGCATCCGCGCCTGTGAGCTGATCCGCCAGTTACCTCACCAGCAGCAAACGCCGGTGATTGCCGTAACGGCGCATGCCATGGCGGGACAGAAAGAAAAATTACTGAGCGCAGGAATGAACGACTATCTGGCGAAACCGATTGAAGAAGACAAGCTGCACAACCTGCTGCTGCGCTATAAACCCGGCCCGGACATCAGCTCCTGGTTAACGCCGCCGGAGCCAGAGACGCCGCATGCAGAACCGGTGGTAAATGCAGATGTGACGCTCGACTGGCAGTTGGCCTTACGGCAGGCGGCGGGGAAAACCGATCTGGCGCGGGAGATGCTGCAAATGCTGGTGGAGTTTCTGCCGGAGATCCGCAATCAGGTGGAAGAGCAACTGGTGGGAGAGTCACCACAGGGGCTGTCGGAAGGGATCCATAAACTGCATGGTAGCTGCGGGTATAGCGGTGTTCCGCGCCTGAAAAACCTCTGCCAGCTTATCGAGCATCAGTTACGCAGCGGCGTACCGGCCGAGGAGTTGGAGCCGGAGTTTCTTGAGCTACTGGATGAAATGGACAATGTGGTACGCGAAGCGCGGAGATTGATTGGGTAGTGAGGTTGCCGGATCGGCGTCTTCGCGCCATCCGGCAAACAAAGGCTATATTGTCTGACCTGCTTTCAGCACCGCCGCCACGTTACGCGCTGTCATGCGCACGTTTTCTCTGGCATTCGCCAGCGCATCATCCAACGAACAGATCCGGTAGATGACGCTGAAAACCGCATCAATACCGTGGCTGTGCACCACACCTACATCAGCGGTCAGGCTACCAGCGATACCAATGACCGGGATCCGGTAACGTTTCGCCACTTTCGCCACCCCTACTGGCACCTTTCCGTGCACGGTCTGGCTGTCTATCCGCCCTTCCCCGGTGATCACCAGATCTGCATCCGCAACGTACTTATCCAGATCAAGCGCATCGGTAACGATCTCAATCCCGTGGCGCAGTTCCGCACCGCAAAAGGCGTACAGCGCCGCGCCCATTCCCCCGGCTGCACCGCCGCCAGCCAGATTGAGGACATCCAGATCCAGATCGCGGGCGATGATCTTCGCATAACGCCCCAGCGCATCATCCAGCCGGGAGATCATCTCAGGCGTCGCCCCTTTCTGGGGACCAAATACCGCCGACGCGCCCTCTTTACCGGTGAGTGGATTGGTCACGTCGCAAGCCACTTCGATACGGCAATGTGCCAGACGTTTATCCAGTTCGCTGATATCAATACGTTCCAGCGTCTCCAGCGCCGCACCGCCAAACGCAATCTGCTCACCCTTGCCATTCAACAATTTTGCGCCCAGCGCCTGCACCATGCCTGCACCACCGTCATTCGTGGCGCTGCCTCCGATGCCAATGATGATATGTTTCACGCCCGCATCCAGCGCGTGGCGGATCAATTCGCCGGTTCCCCAGGACGTGGTCACCAACGGATCGCGTTTCGCCGGAGGCACCTTTTCCAGCCCGCTGGCCGCCGCCATTTCAATAAAGGCAGATTTTTCATCGCCGGAAAGACCATAAAAACCGTTAGCCTGCTCGCCAAGTGGGCCCTTCACCGTCACGTTCACGATGCGCCCTTCGGTCGCGGCAACCATGGCTTCAACTGTCCCTTCTCCGCCATCTGCAACCGGTATTTTTACATATTCCGCTGAGGGAAAAATCTCGCGAAAGCCACTCTCTATGGCGGTCGCTACATCCAAAGCACTCAAACTTTCTTTATAAGAGTCAGGTGCGATAACAATTTTCATAAGCCATCCTTACGCATATTCACTGCCGCAAGCATACACCCGGAAGCCTGAGGAAAATGCCAGCCCCCGCAAGGACTGGCGATCCCCCGTTAACGCACCATGCACGGACGTTTGTTATCAAACTTCCAGTTCGGGATCAGGTACTGCATCCCCATGGCATCATCACGCGCACCGAGGCCGTGTTTCTGATACAGCTCATTGGCTTTCATCACCTGGTCCATATCCAGCTCAACGCCCAGACCCGGTTTGCTCGGTACCTGTACCATCCCGCCCTTGATTTCGAACGGTTCTTTGGTCAGACGTTGGTTGCCTTCCTGCCAGATCCAGTGTGTATCGATCGCGGTGATATTGCCTGGCGCAGCGGCGGCAACGTGGGTGAACATCGCCAGCGAAATATCGAAGTGGTTATTGGAGTGTGAGCCCCAGGTCAGGCCGAACTCGTGACACATTTGGGCGACGCGGACTGAGCCCTGCATGGTCCAGAAATGCGGATCCGCCAACGGAATATCCACAGATTGCAGAGACAGGGTGTGCCCCATCTGACGCCAGTCAGTGGCGATCATGTTGGTGGCAGTCGGCAGACCGGTTGCGCGGCGGAATTCCGCCATCACTTCACGCCCGGAGAAGCCCTGCTCTGCACCACACGGATCTTCCGCATAGGCCAGTACACCTTTCAGGTGCTTACCAATTTTGATGGCTTCATCCAGCGACCAGGCGCCGTTTGGATCCAGCGTCACACGCGCCTGCGGGAAGCGTTTCGCCAGCGCGGAAATCGCTTCAGCCTCTTCCATACCGGCCAGTACGCCGCCTTTCAGTTTGAAATCGTTAAAACCGTATTTCTCGTAGGCGGCTTCCGCCAGACGCACAACCCGATCCGGGGTCATCGCCACTTCGTGACGTACGCGATACCAGTCGCATTTGTCATCCGGCTGGCTCTGGTAAGGCAGCGGCGTTTTTTTGCTGTCGCCCACGAAGAACAGGTAGCCAAGCATTTCCACTTCGCTGCGCTGCTGGCCTTCGCCAAGCAGGGAGGCAACGTTCACCCCAAGGTGCTGTCCGAGCAAGTCGAGCATCGCCGCTTCAATACCGGTCACCACATGGATAGTGGTGCGCAGGTCAAAGGTTTGCAGGCCACGGCCACCGGCATCGCGATCGGCAAAAGTATGGCGAACGGTATTGAGCACGTTTTTGTACTCACCCAGTGTTTTCCCGACCACAAGTGGAATGGCGTCTTCCAGCGTTTTACGGATTTTTTCGCCGCCGGGAATTTCACCCACGCCCGTATGTCCTGCGTTGTCTTTGATCACCACGATATTGCGGGTGAAGAACGGGGCATGCGCGCCGCTCAGGTTCATCAGCATGCTGTCATGACCGGCAACCGGAATAACCTGCATGGAAGAGACAACGGGGGTAGAAGTATGTGTGCTCATTTTTTATCCTTTTGGTCTATCAATGACGTCCGAAAACGGGGCGTTTTTTGTCAAACGTCCAGCCAGGGATGAGGTACTGCATTGGGCCTGCGTCATTGCGCGCGCCGCCAGGCAGTTTTTTGTATGCTGCGTGCGCTTTCTCGATTTGCTGCCAGTCAATTTCCACACCCAGCCCAGGCGCATCCGGTACGGCGATTTTGCCCTGGCGAATTTGCAACGGTTCTTTGGTCAGACGGGCGTCGCCCTCCTGCCAGATCCAGTGAGTGTCGATGGCGGTCGGTGTACCCGGCGCAGCAGCGCCAACATGGGTGAACATGGCCAGAGAAATATCGAAATGGTTGTTGGAGTGGCAACCCCAGGTTAATCCCCAGTCGTCGCAAAGTTGGGCCACGCGCACCGCACCAGAAAGCGTCCAGAAGTGCGGATCGGCCAGCGGAATGTCCACTGCATTCAGCATCACTGAATGCCCCATTTCACGCCAGTTAGTGGCGATCATATTGGTGGCAACCGGCAAACCGGTAGCGCGGCGGAATTCCGCCATCACTTCACGCCCGGAGAAGCCCTGCTCCGCACCGCACGGATCTTCTGCATAGGTCAGCACATCATTCAGGCCTTTGCACAGGCTGATAGCTTCGTCGAGTAACCAGGCACCGTTGGGATCGACGGTGATACGCGCATCCGGGAACCGTTTTTTCAGCGCTCGTACGGTATCGATCTCTTTCTCACCCGGCAAAACACCGCCTTTCAGTTTGAAATCTTTAAAACCGTAACGATCCTGCGAAGCTTCGGCCAGGCGAACCACCGCGTCGCTGTTCATTGCTTCCTGATGGCGCAGGTGATACCACTCATGGCTGCCCGGCGTGGCGTCAAGGTACGGCAGATCGGTTTTGGTACGATCGCCAATATAGAACAGGTAACCCAGCACCGTTACCGCATCACGCTGTTTTCCGGGACCAAGCAGTTCACATACCGGCACATTCAGCGCCTTACCCAACAGGTCGAGCAGAGCGGCTTCCAGCGCCGCGACAGCGTTAACACGCAGCTCAAACGTCCACGCGCCTTTACCGAAGGTATCGAAGTCAGCGGCCTGATTGCCTTTGTGAACACGCTGAACCACTTTGTTCAGTCTCGCCACTTCCTGCCCCACCACCATCGGCGTGGCATCGACCAGCGTCTTATAGATAACCTCGCCGCCGGGGGCTTCACCGACGCCGGTATTACCGGCGTTATCAGTGAGGACCACTATATTGCGGGTAAAATACGCGTTATGTGCGCCGCCGATGTTCATCAGCATGCTGTCATGCCCGGCGACGGGAATGACTTTCATCTCTGTGATAATGGGGCTTGCTTGTGTGTTCATCATTAACGTCCTGTCACAGGTTTCAGTACAATACGTTTGATATCACCGACCACCACCAGGTAGCTCACTACCGCCACCAGCGCATGGATCCCCACGTAAATCAGCGCGCCATTGAACGAACCCGTGGTGCCCACGATGTAGCCAATCGCAATTGGCGTAACAATGCCGGAAATGTTACCGAACATATTGAACAGACCACCGCTCAGGCCGCTGATCTCTTTCGGCGCAGTATCCGCCATCACCGCCCAACCCAGCGCACCGATGCCCTTGCCAAAGAACGCCAGCGACATAAAGGCGATAATCAGCATTTCTGAATCAGTGTAGTTACAGAACACCATGCTCATCGAGAGCAGCATACCCAGCACGATGGGTGTTTTGCGGGCAAGGTTCAGCGAGCCATAGCGGCGCATTAACCAGTCAGAAATGATCCCGCCCAGCACCCCGCCGGTGAAACCGCAAATCGCCGGGATCGATGCGATAAAGCCTGCTTTCAGAATCGACATCCCTCGCGCCTGCACCAAGTACACCGGGAACCAGGTGATAAAGAAGTACGTCAGGGCATTAATACAGTACTGACCCAGATACACGCCGATCATCATGCGTGAACACAGCAACTGTTTGATCTGTGCCCATTTTTCAGAGAACGGAACACGTTCTTTATTGCTTTTCTGATCCATATTGATCAGCGCGCCGCCTTCGGCAATGTACTCCAGCTCTTTCTTATTCACGCCCGGGTGTTGATTCGGCTCGTGGATCATTTTCTGCCACAGTAGACTGATCAGAATGCCCAGACCACCCATAAAGAAGAAGACGTGCGACCAGCCCACTTCATGTGTCAGCCAACCCATGATCGGTGCGAAAATAACGGTGGCAAAGTATTGAGCAGAGTTAAAAATCGCCACTGCCGTGCCCCTCTCCTGCGCCGGGAACCAGGCCGCAACGATACGACTGTTGCCAGGGAAGGAAGGTGATTCTGCCAGCCCCACCATAAAGCGCAGGGTGAAGAGCGCAACGATGATGCCAAAGCCGCTGAAGACGTCGACGAAACCCTGTAACAAGGTAAACAGCGACCAGGTGAAGATAGACCAGAAATAGACACGTTTAGAGCCAAAGCGGTCCAGCAACCAGCCGCCCGGGATCTGACCAATGACATAGGCCCATGAAAACGCAGAGAAGACATACCCCATTCCAACCGGGTCCAAACCGATGGCTTTGGACATCTCCGAACCGGCAATCGACAACGTGGCGCGGTCGCCGTAGTTGAAGGATGTGACGATAAACAGCATCACCACTATCCAGTAGCGTGCGTTCGTGCGCTTTTCAGCACCGCTCGCCGCCTGGCTAAATGTACTCATGGTTGTACTCCCGAAGCATAAATGTTCATGTACATTCATCCTGTACGGCACAACCAGTAGGGGTAGACAGGATGATGTAGTTGTGTTTTTTGCAGTTTCCATGCCTGGGTCGCTATCCCCTGCGGACTGCATTTTTTTAACTGGCGAGAAAAGTATAAAAAGCGCCTTACCAACACTCACCGTGCAACAACACAACATTCGCTGCCCTCCGCCCGGTGGTTTATTGCATTAGCCCAGGCACGTGGGGAGTACTTCACGGAAATGAAAACCCATACCCCTTGCAGAAGGGCAAAAAGCGGACGGTTTTAAAGAATGTGAAACAGGTCGCTTGACCCCGTGGAGATGCACTTTTTATCCCGGCAAATGAGCAGGGCATTAAGGGCAATTGCCAGAAGCTTACTCGATTCAGTCAGAGGCATAATAAGTGGTCGCTATCGTCATGCGGATTGCATCACGGTGAACCATCAGAACAGGTTCAAAGGGGTTTCCCTCCCTGTAGGGGGGAGGGAAAATTCTTACTTAAGGAGGGTTGCCCAGTGTTCGACCCACGGGTTGGAGACGCTTTCCGGTTCCGGATCTTCACTGGCGTCAATCAATAACATGTCGCCAATGCGCTGAGCGCCCTGCTCCTGCAGCAGCGCATCGAACTGCTTACCGCCACCGCAGAAATGCGTATATGTGCTGTCGCCCAAGGCAATTACGCCGTAACGTAGCGCCGGCTGATAGCCTACGGTATCACGCAGATAGTGAAAGAGCGGCGCGATGCTGTCCGGTAAATCCCCTTGCCCGGTTGTTGATGTCACCACCAGCGCATACCGATCGTTGTTGCCGTCCCAATCTGCGGCTTCGGGATCTTCAAAGACGGTGGCCTTATGACCATGCGCCGTGAGGATCGCCTGCGCTTCTTCCGCCACTAACAGCGAATTACCGTACATGGTGCCAACAAAAATTCCGATCTCCGCCATGCTCTTCACTCCTTGGGTGATGTCTGATTTTTCTCATCGTGAACGCTCAGACCGGAGAACTCAACCCTTTCATTATCAGGGAGAAGTCCTTGCCAGCCGAACTGCGACACTGCCCTCATCCAGACATCATCCAGCCCGGCGCGCAACGTTAATGCTTCGCCGGTAAACGGATGCGTCAGCGTTAACTGGCTGGCGTGCAGCATTAACCGGTTGCAACCAAAGTGTTCCGCTGCGCTGCGGTTTTGCCGCAAATCCCCGTGCTTGCTGTCACCAATAATCGGATGGCGCAAATGGGCTAAATGGCGCCGCAGCTGATGTTTACGGCCGGTTTTTGGCTCCAGTTCAACCAACCCATAGCGGGTAGTCGGGAACTTGCCAGTGGCAACGGGCATCTCGGTGGTCGCCAGCCCGCGATAATGGGTCACGGCCGGTTGCGGGCCTTTATCGGTGCGGGCGAATTTATCCGCAACTTTATCGAGTTCTTCAACCAAGGGATAATCAAGCAACGCGTCCTCCATTAGCCAGCCACGCACCACCGCGTGATAACGCTTCTGGATCCGGTGTTGCTCAAACTGCTGTGCGAGCAGACGCCCCGCTTCGCTGGATAACCCCATCAGCAAAACGCCGGAAGTCGGCCTGTCGAGACGGTGCGCGGTGAAAACGTGCTGGCCGATTTGGTCACGCACCGTTTGCATCACCACGACTTTTTCGTCGCGATCCAGCCAACTACGGTGTACCAGCCAGCCCGATGGCTTGTTGACCGCGACCAGCCATTCATCCTGGTAAATAATCTCCAGCATCAGTTACCGTCGCCGGTAAACAGTGCATCCAGTTGCTGTAAATGCAAGAGCACTATCTCGCGATGAGGATGGGCCGCGTCCAGCGCCATTTCGTAATAGGGCGCAACGGCGAAAGCCTGTGGAAGCGGCTGCCCACTATCCAGCAGCGCGTGCATACGCGGGATCAACACCCATTGTAACCATTCGAATGGCTCGAGCGTGTCCATACAAAAAGGTTGAGTGCTTTCAAAAGCGCTGGCTTGCGGAACCGTAGTTTGCCAAAGCTGGCGTTCGCGCAGCAGGGCTTCGAGAAGCTCAAGCTGCTGACGCACGCGAAGATGAAGCGTCATAAAAACCCCGAAATAAAACAGACTGGCGCGCAGGATACCAAAGAGATGGGCAAATAAAAAAAGGGAGCACTGTAAAAACAGTGCTCCCGGTTCGTTTTGCAGCAATCCAGCTACCTATTGTGCTCCCTGCTCATCCGTGACAACTTTTCCTGCGGTCTCCTGACCTGTTCATCCTTAAACATCGCATCATGCTCACACCACCCCGATGTGACATAGCTTTGTCCTTAAAGCGTGTCCTTGATCATCCTGATCCGCCGACCATCCCTACCGGCTCACATTCTCCATCCTGGAGGTGTCCCTTAACGCGTTCCTGCGTTTTCCTCTCGCTTCATCATGAAGCCTTCCCTGCAGCACCTTCTGGTGTGTCCATGAAGCAACATCATCCTAATGTACGCTTCGTTGTCAGACTCCGTGTCGACAGAGATAGAATCACCCATTCTGTTTCGTCTTACAAGAAGACTTAATGCAAATAAACTTTTGAATGAAAGAGTGAAACATCAGATTTTTATCTGTAACTCATTAATTCATAATGGCTTTACATGAGATGTCGTAAAGATGTTAAGGAATTAGAACAGGCGATCTCCTACAGGTCATGTAAGAGATCTCTCACAACAACAGTAGTATAGGGGATTACACAACGGGTTCGAGCTGGTTCAGAAAAGCGGCCAGATCGGGTGCCAGAACAACCCGCTGACGCGTTCCCAGCGTCTCTTTAATGACTTCCCCGCTCAGATTGCACAGCGAAATCACATCGAGATCACTGTCGAGCGTGGCAATAAAAAGTGTAGGAGAAAGCTTCAACCTTTTCTGCGTGACCAGATGACCAATCAGGTTTTCCTGCACGCGCCGGAAGTCATCTTCACTCCAGGTTTGCAGTAATATCAGGGTTTCAGAAGCAAAACGCGCCGTCATATCACCGGCAAATTGTGTGGTATAGAACGCGTGGAGCGCAGATTGTACCACAATATCCATCGCCTGTTCAACAGGGTTTACATTTCGTTCGGGTAGGAACGGTTTAGGCTGCCAGAAAACGCTCTTATCAGTCGAAGAAATAATGCACGGCGAAGGCACGCCATAAAGCGCTTCACTCTCAGGCCAGCTGCCGCGTTGCGCATGCCATGCATCGCAGTAACGTTGGGTAAAGGCTTCCAGAGCCAGGGCCGTTTCTTTTTCCACCGATTTCTCTCTTAACATAAGCCAGGATAAACTCTGCGGCATAGTCTACCTGCAAAATGGCGATGAAACATGTCTTCTTATGATAACCATCAGGCCCTCTCTGGCCTGACGCTGGGCAAAACCACTTCTTACCGCGACACCTACGACGCCACTCTGCTTCAGGGTGTTCCCCGTTCATTAAACCGCGATCCGCTGGGATTAACGGCTAATAATCTGCCGTTTCGCGGAGCAGATATCTGGACGCTGTATGAGCTCTCCTGGCTGAATGCTAAAGGTCTGCCGCAGGTCGCCGTAGGCCATGTTGAGCTGGATTACGCCAGCCTGAACCTGGTGGAATCAAAGAGTTTCAAACTCTATCTCAACAGCTTTAACCAGACGCGTTTCGCCAGTTGGGACGAGGTGCGCGCCACGCTGGAGCGCGATCTGAGCGCCTGTGCGCAAGGTCTGGTTACCGTTGCGCTCTATCGCCTTGATGAACTTGAAGGCCAACCTGTCGCGCATTTTCATGGCACCTGCATCGACGATCAGGATATTGCCGTAGATAACTACGCTTTTGATGCAGCGTTACTCACCGATGCCGCCAGTGGAAAAGTGGTGGAAGAGACGCTGGTCAGTCATCTGTTGAAATCAAACTGCCTGATCACCCACCAGCCGGACTGGGGATCTGTGCAGATCCAGTATCGTGGGCCGAAGATCGACCGTGAGAAACTGCTGCGCTATCTGGTCTCATTCCGCCATCACAACGAATTCCACGAGCAATGCGTCGAGCGGATTTTTACCGACATTCAGCGTTTCTGCCAACCGGAAAAACTGAGCGTTTATGCGCGTTACACGCGTCGCGGCGGACTGGATATCAACCCATGGCGCACCAATACCGATTTCATTCCGGCTACGGGTCGCCTGGTGCGCCAGTAAAACTTCGCGCGCGGGTTGTTAAACGTCATAAGCCAGGGCTATTGTAATCAGGAGGGAATATAAAATTTTCGTCCCGTAAGGAGTTCACTTGATTACACATATTAGCCCGCTTGGCTCCATGGATATGCTGTCGCAGTTGGAAGTCGATATGCTTAAACGCACGGCCAGCAGCGACTTGTACCAACTGTTTCGCAACTGTTCGCTCGCTGTGTTGAACTCAGGGAGCCTGACGGACAACAGCAAAGAGCTGCTTTCTCGCTACGAAAGTTTTGATATCAACGTATTACGCCGTGAACGCGGCGTAAAGCTGGAACTGATAAACCCACCGGAAGAGGCCTTTGTTGATGGGCGGATTATCCGTTCATTGCAGGCTAACCTGTTCGCTGTGTTGCGCGATATTCTGTTCGTTAACGGGCAAATTAATAACGCCGGGCGTTTCCAGCATCTGGATCTGGAAAGCTCCATCCACATTACCAACCTGGTCTTTTCTATTTTACGTAACGCCCGTGCGCTGCACGTGGGCGAAGCGCCCAGTATGGTTGTCTGCTGGGGCGGTCACTCGATCAACGAGACCGAATACCTCTACGCCCGCCGCGTGGGAACCCAGCTTGGTCTGCGAGAGCTCAATATCTGCACCGGCTGCGGGCCAGGCGCCATGGAAGCACCAATGAAAGGCGCCGCCGTTGGTCACGCGCAGCAACGCTATAAAGAGGGGCGATTTATCGGCATGACCGAACCGTCGATCATTGCAGCCGAACCGCCAAACCCGCTGGTCAACGAATTGATCATCATGCCGGACATTGAAAAACGCCTGGAAGCCTTTGTCCGTATCGCGCATGGCATCATCATCTTCCCGGGCGGCGTGGGTACGGCGGAAGAGTTGCTCTATCTGTTGGGGATCCTGATGAATCCGGCCAACAAAGATCAGGTGCTGCCGTTGATCCTGACCGGGCCGAAAGAGAGTGCGGATTACTTCCGCGTACTGGATGAATTCATTGTCAATACGCTGGGTGAAGCCGCGCGCCGTCACTACACGATCATTATTAACGATGCCGCTGAAGTGGCCCGTCAGATGAAAAAAGCGATGCCACTGGTGAAAGAGAACCGCCGCAATACTGGCGATGCCTACAGTTTCAACTGGTCAATACGGGTTTCGCCAGACCTGCAAGTGCCGTTCGAACCAACCCATGAAAATATGGCCAATCTTAAACTTTATCCGGATCAACCGGTAGAAGTGCTGGCAGCGGATCTGCGTCGCGCGTTCTCCGGCATTGTGGCGGGTAACGTGAAAGAGATGGGTATCCGGGCTATCGAAGAGTTCGGGCCGTATAAAATTCATGGTGATAGCGAAATGATGCGCCGCATGGACGATTTACTGCAAGGTTTTGTCGCCCAACACCGTATGAAATTGCCTGGCTCCGCCTATATCCCCTGCTACGAAATCTGCTCCTGATCGCCAAGGGCGACCAATAAGTCGCCCTTATACCTAAAACATCTCTTTTCAGTAACGCCGTCTACTCCACCAGGAATTCATCCAATCCAATGGCTTTTATCGTCGATAAATCACTGTAAATGAGGCAGTTAACAGCGCGTTTATCTTCTTTCAATTGCGTGGGTTTGATCGCAAATCTTGCCAGTGATAGCCTTCGCGCCCATAAATCTCACATCATGATCGTTAAGTAGCGATATGGTCTAAATACACCCACATAAAAAGTAGATTATTGCAATTGGGATCCCGATCACTGATAGAGTCATAACATAAATGTATCTTTCCGCCGCAAATAATTACGGAAAGAAATTATAAAAAAACCGTAATTGACCGGATTTAATATTACCGCTGGCGTCTCGGGCACGGTTTTTTACCCGTTATGGCAGCATTTTGCTTTTCCCAGGAGATTTATCAATGGAAACGACTCAAACCAGCACGTTGGCCTCGACTGAAGCGCGCAGTTCATGGCGTAAGACCGACACCATGTGGATGCTGGGCCTCTATGGCACCGCCATCGGCGCGGGTGTATTATTCCTGCCAATTAACGCCGGCGTTGGCGGACTTATCCCGCTGATTATCATGGCGATTATTGCCTTCCCTATGACCTTCTTCGCACACCGCGGCCTGACCCGTTTTGTGCTATCCGGTAAAAACCCGGGCGAGGACATCACCGAAGTGGTGGAAGAACACTTTGGTATTGGTGCTGGTAAACTGATTACCCTGCTCTACTTCTTTGCTATCTACCCGATCCTGCTGGTTTACAGCGTGGCAATCACCAATACCGTCGACAGCTTTATGACCCACCAGTTGGGCATGACGCCGCCGCCGCGCGCTATTCTCTCCCTGATCCTGATTGTCGGCATGATGACTATCGTGCGTTTTGGCGAGCAGATGATCGTAAAAGCGATGAGTATTCTGGTATTCCCGTTTGTTATCGCCTTGATGCTGCTGGCGGTATACCTGATCCCGCAGTGGAACGGCGCAGCACTGGAAACCCTGTCTCTGAGCAGCGCATCGGCAACCGGTCACGGCCTGTGGATGACCCTGTGGCTGGCTATTCCGGTTATGGTGTTCTCGTTTAATCACTCACCGATCATCTCCTCTTTTGCTGTGGCAAAACGTGAAGAGTACGGCGTAGATGCAGAGCGTAAGTGCTCCCGCATCCTGGCGTTCGCGCACATCATGATGGTGCTGACGGTCATGTTCTTCGTGTTCAGTTGCGTGCTGAGCCTCTCTCCGGCAGATCTCGCCGCCGCGAAAGAACAGAACATTTCTATCCTTTCTTACCTGGCAAACCACTTTAATGTGGAACTGATTGCCTGGATGGCACCGATCATTGCGATGATCGCCATCACCAAGTCCTTCCTCGGCCACTACCTGGGCGCGCGTGAAGGCTTTAACGGTATGGTTATTAAGTCTCTGCGCAGCAAAGGCAAAACCATCGAAATCAACAAGCTGAACCGCATTACCGCGCTGTTTATGCTGGTGACCACCTGGGCGGTGGCCACGCTGAACCCGAGCATCCTGGGCATGATCGAAACCCTGGGCGGCCCGATCATTGCGATGATCCTGTTCCTGATGCCGATGTACGCCATCGCCAAAGTACCGGCTATGCGTAAATACAGCGGCAGCATCAGCAACATCTTCATTGTTATCATGGGCCTTATCGCTATCTCCGCGATCTTCTTCTCCCTGTTCAGCTAATCTTTTCGCGCCGTCCGTCATGGGCGGCGCGTTCCTCTTTGCAATGGATAATGCGTTATGATCAGCGTATTCGACATTTTTAAAATCGGTATTGGTCCCTCCAGTTCACACACCGTTGGCCCAATGAAAGCCGGTAAGCAATTCACTGACGACCTGATTGCCCGCAACATGTTGCATGACGTAACCCGTGTGGTCGTGGATGTTTACGGTTCCCTTTCCCTGACAGGAAAAGGCCACCACACCGATATCGCCATTATTATGGGCCTGGCGGGTAACCTGCCGGACAGCGTTGATATCGATGCCATTCCGGGCTTTATTCAGGATGTAAATACCCACGGTCGCTTGCTACTGGCAAACGGCAAACATGAAGTGGAGTTCCCGGTCGATCAGTGCATGAATTTCCATGCTGACAATCTTTCTCTGCATGAAAACGGTATGCGCATCACCGCACTGGCGGGCGACAACGTTCTCTACAGCCAGACGTACTACTCCATCGGTGGCGGCTTTATCGTCGATGAAGAGCACTTCGGCCAAAGCAACAGTGCGCCGGTCGTGGTTCCGTACCCTTACAAAACCGCAGCAGATTTACAGCAACATTGCCGTGATACCGGCCTGTCGCTCTCCGGCCTGATGATGCAAAACGAACTGGCGCTGCATAGCAAACAAGAGCTGGAACAGCACCTTGCCCGCGTGTGGGATGTGATGCGCGGCGGGATTGAGCGCGGCATTGTCACCGAAGGTGTGTTGCCGGGTAAACTGCGTGTACCGCGACGCGCCGCTGCACTACGCCGCATGCTGGTCAGCAGCGACAAAACGACCACCGATCCGATGGCGGTCGTTGACTGGATCAATATGTTTGCGCTGGCGGTTAACGAAGAGAACGCCGCGGGTGGCCGCGTGGTTACCGCGCCGACCAATGGTGCTTGCGGGATTGTTCCTGCCGTGCTGGCCTACTATGACAAGTTTATCCGCCAGGTGAACGCCAATTCGCTGGCCCGTTACCTACTGGTCGCCAGCGCGATAGGCTCGCTGTATAAAATGAACGCGTCCATTTCCGGTGCCGAAGTGGGCTGCCAGGGCGAAGTGGGCGTTGCCTGCTCAATGGCGGCAGCAGGTCTGGCGGAACTGCTCGGCGGTAGCCCGGCGCAGGTTTGCATCGCAGCGGAGATCGGGATGGAGCACAACCTCGGTTTGACCTGCGACCCGGTGGCCGGACAAGTGCAGGTGCCCTGCATCGAGCGAAACGCCATTGCTTCCGTGAAAGCAGTCAACGCGGCCCGTATGGCGCTGCGCCGCACCAGTGAACCGCGCGTCTGTCTCGATAAAGTCATCGAAACCATGTATGAAACCGGTAAAGATATGAATGCCAAATACCGCGAAACCTCACGCGGTGGCCTGGCCATGAAAATCGTTACCTGCGACTAACCCCCGCTCAGGATGCCTCGTTTTGCGAGGCATCTTCCTGATTGTTTCCCGTTTCATAGCCTCGCAATGCCTGCGATGTTACCCTTAGCGCACGATTTCAAGGAGGGTATCTGTGGCTCATCTGTTAATTGTCGACGCACTCAATCTGATCCGCCGGATCCACGCGGTACAGGGATCACCCTGCGTAGATACCTGCCTGCACGCGCTGGAACAATTGATTGTGCACAGTCAGCCTACGCATGCGGTGGCGGTATTCGATGATGAAGCCCGCGCGCAGGGCTGGCGCCACCAGAGATTGCCGGATTACAAAGCAGGCCGGCCGCCCATGCCAGACTCATTACACAGCGAGATGCCCGCATTGCGCGCCGCCTTTGAACAACGCGGTATTCGTTGCTGGGCAACGCCAGGTAATGAAGCAGATGATCTTGCCGCTACACTGGCGGTAAAAATGGCACAAGCCGGGCAACAGGCAACCATCGTTTCCACCGACAAGGGTTATTGCCAGCTACTCTCACCGACAATCCGCATCCGTGACTATTTCCAGAAACGCTGGCTGGATGCGCCCTTTATTGCGCAGGAGTATGGCGTAACGCCCCAGCAATTACCGGATTACTGGGGGCTGGCGGGCATCAGCAGCTCGAAAGTGCCGGGTGTCGTCGGGATCGGTCCGAAGAGCGCCACCCAGCTACTCACGACCTTTCCTACTCTTGAAGCTCTGTATGACCATCTGGATGAGGTGCCGGAAAAATGGCGACAGAAGTTACAGGTACACAAAGAGATGGCATTTACCTGCCGGGAGGTGGCGAGGTTGCAAACCGATTTACAACTGGATGGCAACCTGCAACAGTTGCGACTGACGCGTTAACCTGGCCCACCGGGTGGCGGGCCTTAGCGGGGTATTATCCTCTGAACGGGTGATGTTTCACCCAGTGTTCCGCAATATCCTGGCGGCGGCAGATCCACACATCCTCATGGCCCTGCACATAATCGAGAAACCGCTGCAACGCGCGAAAACGCCCCGGTCTCCCCAGTAACCGGCAGTGCATGCCAATCGACATCATTTTGGGCGCAGTTTCGCCCTCTTCATACAACACATCAAAGCTGTCTTTCAGATAGGTGTAAAACTGCTCGGCGGTGTTAAACCCCTGCGCAGTGGCGAAGCGCATATCGTTGGCATCCAGCGTATAGGGCACAATCAGGTGCGGCCTACCCGCCTCTGTCGTCCAGAACGGTAAATCATCCCCGTAATAATCGCTGTCATAGAGAAAGTCTCCTTGTTCAACCACCAGTTTGCGGGTATTTGGACTGTCGCGCCCGGTATACCAGCCAAGCGGCTTTTTGCCGAACAGGGCTTGCAGGATCTCAATCGCCTGCTGCATATGCTGACGCTCAGTCTGGATATCCAGATCCTGATAATGGATCCAGCGCCAGCCGTGGCTAACGACATCGTAGTCGGCTTTCTTTATTGCATCGACGATAGCCGGGTTACGCGCCAGCGCCATTGCCACGCCGAACACCGTTAACGGCAGGCCGCGTTTCTGAAACTCCTGGTGAATACGCCAGAAACCCGCGCGCGATCCGTACTCATAGAGTGAATCCATCGACATATGACGTGCCGGGTAGCTGGCAGCGCCAATAATGTCAGACAAAAACTGCTCCGAGCCACTGTCGCCGTGAAGCACATGGTTTTCGCCACCTTCTTCGAAATTAAGGACAAACTGAACCGCAATACGCGCCCCACCCGGCCACTGTGCGTGAGGCGGTTTTCCCGCGTAACCCGCCATATCGCGCGGATAATCGGCGGTAAAGTGCCAGAAAGGTTTGTCCATTGCTGATTGCATACTGATGTCGACCTCTTTATTCAGTGCCGCTTTCAGCAAAGCTGTTCGAAATATCCGGAAAGCGGCTTTTTATTGGGATACGCGAGATCGCCGTATTTACTGGTGCCCAGCCCAAGAGCGAGGAGGGATTCCACCATCTTCACCGCCGCGGTGACGCCATCAATAACCGGAATACCCAACTCCTGGGTTAGCGCCCCCGCGAGATCGGCCATACCGCCACACCCCAGCACGATTGCGCCGCTGTTATCCTCGCGTTTTGCTTGTATACAACGCTCGCGTACCTTTTGTTGAGCAAGACCCGTGCCATCTTCCAGCGCCAGTACCGGTAAATCGATCGCATGCAGCGCTGCGCAGTGATGTTCAAAGCCATACTGGCGCAATAAATGGCGGGCAATAATCACCGTGCGCGGCAGCGTGGTAACGATTGAAAAGCGTGTCGCCACCAGCGTTGCCATGTGCATTGCCGCTTCGGCTATGCCAACCACCGGACCGGCGGCCAGCTCACGCGCCGCCAGCAGTCCCGGATCGCCAAAGCAGGCAATCACGTGCCCCTGAGCGCCCTGCGCTTTGCCCTGTTTAATCTGTTCCAGTACCCCCAGCGCAGCAATGGCTTCATCAAAATGCCCCTCAATAGACATCACCCCTTGAGAGGGAGAGCTGGCAAGGATGGTTGTGCCAGGCAACGCCACATTGCGGGCCGCCATAGCGATGGTATGGGTCATCTCCGGACTGGTATTAGGATTAATAACTTGTATACAAAATTCACTCATCGATGTTCTCCGCTGGTACCAAACAGGCGGGCAAAATCAGGCAACGTTTCGCCGCTGCGTTCGAAACGCAGGCTGGAAACAATATGATCAAAGTGATGGGCCATGGCGTCACTCAGCGCGGGCAGTGCTTTTTTACGCAGCAGCGCAATTAACTGGTCATGATCGTCGCAGCGGCACCCGCGTTGCCATGGCGCGCCCCAGGCAGCAATCACCAGCGACGAACGCTGTGCAAGGGTGGTGATAATATCGGTTACCACAGCATTGCCGGAAATCGCCTGCAACTGAATATGAAAAGCGGCTGAGTGGCGAATCGCCGCCGCGCCATCGTGGCGCTGATGCGCCTCTTCTTCCAGCGCAACAATTTTTTCCAGTCCCACCAAGTGCGGCGGCTGTAAATGCTCCAGTACCTGAGACAGGTTGGCGCACTCAATCATTTTGCGGGTGGTGAAGATGGCCTTTGACTCTTCAACGCCCGGATGCGCCACAAATGCACCACGTCTGGGCGTCATGGTGATCATTTGCACTGTTGCAAGGCGCGTCAGCACCTTACGGATCCCTGTGCGACTCACTCCAAAGACTTCCGCCAGCGCTTCTTCCGGCAGCTTGCTGCCAGGCGGTAATTGATGCTCAACAATCGCGGTCATCAACGACTGCCAGATGAAATTCTCTTTATCTTCCAGATCCGAAGGGGTCTGCAGCCCCATCTGATGATTCATTTTGACGTTCCTTTGTTACTTAGCCTTTCTATTTTTGTATACATCATTAATTTATTTTGTATACAAAAAATTAAAACCTGGCCTGGTTAATGCAACGTGAGCGTACAGACAACACGTCACTATCTGTATGCAGTGGAGCAGAATCCATGCCAAATGTTGAACCTAATTACGATGCACGTTACAGCCCACGCCTCACCAATGAGGATCTGGCCCCCACACGCGACCAGAACTGGAGCTGGTACAATATTTTCTCTTTCTGGATGTCCGATGTTCATAGCATGGGCGGGTATGTGGTCGCCGCCAGCTTCTTTGCCCTGGGTCTTGCGAGCTGGCAGGTCTTACTCTGCCTGCTGCTGGGAATTTGTATTGTGCAGTTGTGCGCAAACCTCGTTGCTAAACCCAGCCAAATGGCGGGCGTACCGTATGCGGTGATCTGTCGCCAGTCCTTCGGCGTATTTGGCGCGAATATTCCGGCAGTGATCCGTGGACTTATCGCCTTTGCCTGGTACGGTATTCAGACCTACCTTGCTGCTAATGCCTTGATGCTGGTGCTCCTGAAGTTCTGGCCAGAACTTGCCCCAATGACAACCGGCCATTTTCTTGGCCTCTCTCATCTTGGCTGGGTTTGCTTCGGCATTATGTGGGTATTGCAGGCGCTGGTGTTCTGGCATGGAATGAGTGCAATTAAACGCTTTATCGATGTCGCCGGTCCGGCAGTGTATGTGGTGATGATGGCGCTGGCAGGCTGGATCCTCTACCAGACGGGCTTCGAGGGGATCTCCTTTACGCTTGCCAGCAAACAACTGACCGCAGGAGAGCAAACCTGGCAGATGATCACTGCCACGGCGCTGGTGGTCTCTTACTTCTCTGGGCCGCTGTTAAACTTTGGTGACTTCTCTCGCTATGGCAAGAGCATGCAGGAGATCCGCCGCGGCAACCGCTGGGGCCTGCCGTTCAACTTCCTGCTGTTCTCGATTGTAACCGTGGTGATCGTTTCCGGTACGCAGTCTCTGTTCGGCAAAATGATCACCGACCCGATTGAGACCGTGAGCCATGTGGGTAACAGCCTGGCGATGGCAATTGGCCTGCTGACGATGATCACCGCCACTATCGGCATCAATATCGTGGCGAACTTCGTCTCCCCGGCGTTCGATTTCTCCAACTGTTCACCACAGAAAATCAGCTTCCGCGCCGGTGGCATGATTGCCGCTGTTGGTTCAGTACTGTTGACACCGTGGAACCTGTTCCAGTCACCGGAACTCATTCACTACACGCTGGATGTGTTGGGTGCGTTTATCGGGCCGTTGTTTGGCATCCTGCTGGCGGACTTTTATCTGATCAAACGCGGGAAGGTGTTCGTCGACGATTTGTTCAGCGTCTCACCGCAGGGGCGCTACTGGTACAACAATGGTTTTAACCCGAAAGCAATTGCCGCGCTGGCGCCATCGGTCGCGGTGGGCCTGATTATCAGCTTTATTCCAGCGCTGCATGAAGTGGCCAACTTTAGCTGGTTTATCGGTGCATTCCTGGGGGCGGGTTGCTATCGCTGGCTGGCGCGCCATGAACGTGAAGAGGTTAGCCGCGCGTTCAACACACAGCGTGTGGCGGCGAAAGAGTAAAAACGACGAAGGCCTGAATCATTGCTGATTCAGGCCTTCTGAATAGTGGCGGAACGGACGGGACTCGAACCCGCGACCCCCTGCGTGACAGGCAGGTATTCTAACCGACTGAACTACCGCTCCGCGTTGTGTTCCCTTCAGGGAACGAGGCGCATATTACGGATTGCACCTGACGCCGTCAACGCTTTTTCCGGTGTTTTGAATCGTTTGCTGCAAAAATCGCCCGCAATAATGTTTTTACAGAAATTACAATGTGATTCAGCTCCGCCACAGGCAGCTTCCACCTTTTTTCTGTACCAAATCGAGGCGGGATTCATGGGCCATCACCTCCTCATCACTGGCTAAAACAACCCGCAGCTTGCTTGCCTGACGTACAACACGCTGGATCCCAATTTCCCCGGTCTGCGACTGCCCTTCGCCTTCCATCGAGAACTTCATCGATGTCTGGCCGCCGGTCATCATCAAATAAACATCAGCAAGGATTTGGGAGTCGAGTAACGCCCCGTGCAGCGTACGTTTGCTGTTGTCGATTTCGTAACGCGCACAGAGCGCATCAAGGCTGTTGCGCTTGCCAGGGAACATCTTACGCGCCAGCGCCAGGCTATCGGTTACCTTACAGAACGTTTCCGTTTTCGGAATGCCGCGATTCAGCTTACTGAACTCGTAGTCCATAAAGCCGATATCAAACGATGCATTATGGATCACCAGTTCCGCGCCGCGGATATAATCAATAAATTCATCGGCGATATCGCCAAAAGTGGGCTTATCCAGCAGGAATTCGTCGGCGATGCCGTGAACACCGAACGCTTCCGGATCCACCAGCCGATCAGGCTTGAGGTAGATATGGAAGTTGTTCCCGGTCAGGCGGCGGTTCACGACCTCTACCGCGCCGATTTCAATAATCTTGTGCCCTTCATAGTGGGCGCCGATCTGGTTCATACCGGTGGTTTCGGTATCGAGGACGATCTGTCGTGTAATTGCAGTGCTCATAGCGGCCATTTATGTCAGACTTGTCGTTTTAAACACAGGAAGTCTACCAGAGATGCTTAAACAGGTAGAAATTTTCACCGACGGATCTTGCCTTGGCAATCCAGGCCCCGGTGGCTACGGTGCGATTTTACGCTATCGCCAGCATGAGAGAACCTTTAGCGAAGGCTACCACCTCACCACCAATAATCGCATGGAACTGATGGCAGCGATTGTTGCGCTGGAAGGATTAAAAGAGCATTGCGAAGTGGTGCTAAGCACAGACAGCCAGTATGTGCGCCAGGGGATTACGCAGTGGATCCACAACTGGAAAAAACGCGGCTGGAAAACGGCAGAGAAAAAACCCGTGAAGAATGTCGATCTCTGGAAACGTCTGGATGCCGCGCTCAGCCAGCATCAAATTCGCTGGGAGTGGGTCAAAGGCCACGCAGGTCATCCGGAAAACGAACGCTGCGATGAACTGGCGCGTAACGCGGCGATGAACCCTACTCAGGAAGATGTTGGGTATCAACCCGAGGGTTAAGACTGGCGCGTTGCACCAACCGGCTGACGAACTCGGGGTTTGTTACGGCTCTGTTTCATCAGGTTAAGCGTTAAAGGAATGGTGCGTTTGCGCGCAACAATCAGTTGCATACACCCCAGCGCCGGTAAGTGCGTGCTGAGTAGCTTTCCTCCCTGTTTTGTCCAGGGCAGCACGCGAAAACCGCTATAATGTAAGACTTCGAAATTAAGCAGCGACAGCCAGTCGAGCTGGCGCATGAGGGTAAACATCCGGCTTCTGACTACCGGGTTGCGGCGAACAAACGGCACGGCTTTACATAAGCCAAGCAGACTAATAGGGTTAAACCCGCTCATCACCAGCCAACCGTCGTCGATCAATACGCGGTCGACCTCTTGCAACAGGCGATGCGGATCGGTACACCAAGGGAGTGTATGCGCCAGCAGGCAAGCATCCACCGATTTCTCCGCGAAGGGTAAATGCAGAGGGTCAGCTCTAACCTGAGCAGGCTCGCCGTTCAGTGACACGTTGACCTGATGAGAAATAGCGCAACTTTCGACATTGATTTCCGCGCTGAGATTACCGATCTTAAGCAAATGAAATCCATACATTTTTGCCAGCCACGGTTTAAGTTCTCCCTCCAGCGCCTCACGATAATATGCACCTTTGGGTAGCTCACCCCAACCTGCAGGTGCTACGAATGTTTGAGGAGTCCTTGCCGGTTTCATCACAACCTTCCGCTACGCTTTGAGAGGTAATTTATGAATCTTAACAGTATTCCCGCATTTCAGGATAACTACATCTGGGTGTTGAACAACGATAACGGACGTTGCCTGATTGTCGATCCAGGTGAAGCTGCACCGGTACTGAGCGCCATTCAAGAGCATAACTGGCAACCAGAAGCGATTTTGCTGACCCACCATCACAACGACCACGTTGGCGGTGTAAAAGAACTACGCCAGCATTTTCCTGCGCTAGTGGTATATGGGCCCGCGGAAACACAAGATAAGGGAACGACCCAGGTCGTCGCAGAAGGCGATACAATGACGATTTTGGGCCACGAATTTTCTGTGTTCGCCACGCCAGGTCACACTTTAGGACATATCTGTTTCTTCAGTTTTCCTTATCTGTTTTGCGGTGACACGCTGTTTTCAGGGGGATGCGGAAGACTCTTTGAAGGGACGGCAAAGCAGATGTATCAATCATTTTGTAAAATTAACGCACTTCCGGATGATACGGTCATTTGTTGCGCACATGAATACACTTTAGCAAATATGAAGTTTGCGGTGAGCATTCTCCCGCAGGATCTTGCACTTAACGAATACTATCGAAAAGTTAAGGAGTTACGTGCAAAAAATCAAAAAACCCTCCCAGTAATTCTGAAAAATGAACGGCGAATTAATCTATTTTTACGCACGGAAGATGCTGATTTAATTGATGTAATTAACAGAGAAACAAATTTGCAACACCCAGAGGAGCGTTTCGCATGGTTAAGGGCAAAGAAAGATAACTTCTGACATTTCCGGGTTGCCTTTTGAAAACTTCGCCGTTATGATCGCTCGTCTTTTAAGCAACTACTATTGACACACACATGAAGGCAAAAGCGATCTTAATCGCCTCTGTCCTGCTCGTGGGGTGCCAGGCCTCAAAACATGATGGCACGGTCCAACAGCACGCACAGAGCCTTTCTGCAGCTGGTCAAGGGGAAGCGGGAAAGTTTACCAGTCAGGCGCGGTGGATGGACGATGGAACATTCGCCGCCCAGAGCAACAGTGACTTGTGGGCTTTCATTAGCGACGAGCTAAAGATGGGAATTCCGGAAAATGGCCGGATTCGCGAACAGAAACTAAGGTATTTAAGCAATAAGAGCTATCTCCACGATGTAACTTTACGGGCAGAGCCGTATATGTACTGGATAGCAGGGCAAGTTAAAAAACGTAACATGCCCATGGAACTGGTACTACTACCCATAGTGGAGAGCGCTTTTAACCCACATGCGACGTCTGGCGCCAATGCCGCTGGCATTTGGCAGATCATACCGAGCACCGGGCGAAATTATGGTTTAAAACAGACACGCAGCTACGATGCGCGTCGTGATGTTGTGGCGTCGACTACCGCCGCCCTCGACATGATGCAGCGTCTTAACCGTATGTTTGACGGCGACTGGTTATTAACTGTCGCAGCGTACAACAGCGGTGAAGGTCGCGTACTGAAGGCAATAAAAGCGAACAAAGCGCGGGGTAAACCCACGGATTTCTGGTCGCTTTCGTTGCCGCAGGAAACCCGGATTTACGTGCCAAAAATGCTGGCCTTGAGCGATATTCTCAAGAACAGCAAACGCTATGGCGTGAGTCTGCCAACACCAGACGAAAGCCGTGCACTGGCGCGTGTCAGACTGAGCAGCCCGGTTGAGGTTGAGCAGCTGGCAGAGATGGCGGGTATTTCCGTGAACAAGCTGAAAGCCTTCAACGCAGGCGTTAAAGGCACAACGTTAGGTTCAGCAGGGCCACAGTACGTGATGGTGCCGCAGAAACATGCAGATCAGCTGCGTGAATCGCTGGCATCCGGCGAAATCGCCGCCGTACAACCAACGCTGGTCGCGGATAGTAATACGCCGTTAACCAGCCGGAGTTATACGGTTCGCTCAGGCGACACGCTTTCTGCTATCGCATCACGCCTTGGCGTGACCGCAAAGGATCTCCAGCAATGGAATAACCTTCGCGGGGCGAATCTGAAAGTGGGCCAGAATCTGACGGTTGGCGCAGGCAGCAGTGCACAGCGTCTTGCCAGCAACGGCGATAGCATTACTTATCGCGTGCGCAAAGGCGATTCGTTGTCCAGTATTGCGAAACGTCACGGCGTGAACATTAAAGATGTGATGCGCTGGAACAGTGATACTGACAATCTGCAGCCAGGCGATCAGTTGACGCTTTTCGTGAAGAACAGCGCCACACCGGACTCCTGATAGTATCCAATAAAAAAGCACCGATTCCCCCGGTGCTTTTTTTTCGCCCCTCATCTGCCATTACTTTTCTGTTTTCCCCGGACTAAACTCCACCAGCAGCGGATTATGGTCGGAAGCGCGTGTCACCAGCACCGAGGCCTCCTGCACATTCAAACCACGGTAGAACACAAAATCCAGCGGACGACCGAACGCCCGGCGGCGGTTGTCATCAGTAAATCGCACCTGACGCAGGGACATGTCCCTCGAGAAGCGATAGAGCGCATTCATTCGCGGGCGGCTCCATGCGTTGAAATCCCCCGCCATGATCACCGGCCCGACATGGCGCATGATCTGATCGCCAATCGGCAGCAATTGCTTGCTATACACATCAACGCCGAGGCTGAAATTGACCGCATGCACATTTACCACCATCAGGTTGCGCGCATCGGGCAAGGGGTAAACGGTCACCAGCGCTGATTTTGCCAGTCGTAAAATCGGCTCACGCTCGCGTAATGGGCAACAATAAACCGGGTGTGCAGACGACAGCGTCATCACGCCAGACGGATGCTGCGGCAAAACAAAAGCAGGAACCTGATCGGCGGCAAGATAGTGAGTGGTCGCAAACCGGACCAGCTCCGGCGTGGTCTGTGCTTCCTGTAGCAGGACAAGATGGGCGTCTTTACCAAAGTTCTGCAATACCGAGAGCCATTCCGCACGTTGCTGTTTAAAGATATTCCACACCAGCACGCGGATTTTTTCATCACTGCTGAGGGGCACACCAGCAGGCTGCGCTTTACCAATACTCGCGAAAGACCCCGGCGGTAAAATACGCTCCGCAGGCTGTCCGGCAACATATCGCATGGCATAGGTATTTTTTGGCACTTTCGGCTTAAAACCTCGTTGATTTTCGCACCCGGTTCCCTGGTGCTCATTCTGTTATAGGGATTTTAGCGCACAGTTTCAACGCCAATAGGCAGAAAAGCTATCAGTTAAGGTGAGTGAGTACTTAATGACGTTTCGCCATACAGGCGGCATAGCATCATGGCAGGCAACATGATTTAATAGCACAGGAATGAAAAATATCGCTGAAATATTGCTACAGAGGCAAAAATGAAAACGACGTCGGAAGAGCTCGCCATCTTCGTCGCGGTTGTCGAAAGCGGCAGCTTCAGCCGGGCAGCGGAACGCCTGGGGCAGGCCAATTCGGCGATCAGCCGGGCAGTCAAAAAGCTGGAGAACAAGCTTGGTGTAAATTTGCTTAATCGCACCACCCGCCAACTCAGCCTGACAGAAGAAGGCGAACGCTATTTCCGTCGCGTACAAAATATATTGCAGGAGATGGCGGCAGCGGAAACGGAAGTCATGGAAACCACATCTATCCCCCGCGGGACGCTACGTATTGATGCTGCAACGCCCGTGGTATTGCATTTCCTGATGCCGCTGATTAAACCCTTTCGCGAACGCTACCCGGAAATCAACCTGTCGCTGGTCTCCAGCGAGACGTTTATCAACCTGATTGAGCGCAAAGTCGATGTCGCGATCCGTGTGGGCAAGCTCACCGACTCAAGCCTGCGAGCCCGTCCGTTGTTCAAAAGTTATCGTAAGATTATTGCCTCACCTGAATATATTGCCCGTTACGGCGTGCCGGAATCAGTGGATGCGCTGGCCGATCATATCTGTCTGGGATTTACCGAACCGGCCTCACTTAACACCTGGCCTGTTGCCTCGTCGGATGGTCAACTGTATGAAGCGACACCGGATATTTCGTCCAACAGCGGAGAGACGCTCAAACATTTGTGCCTGAGCGGCAATGGCATCGCCAGTTTATCGGACTATATGATCGACAAAGAGCTGGCCAGCGGGGAACTGGTGGAGGTGCTGGCGGATAAACGCCTGCCGGTAGAAATGCCCTTCAGCGCGGTATATTACAGCGACCGGGCGGTCAGCACGCGTATTCGCGCGTTTATCGATTTTATCAGCGAGCATGTGCCGCACTAACAGTAACGGGAGCAAGCGCTCCCGTTGTTTTATGCCTCAATCCCACTGAGGTGCCAGACCTTCCGGGCTAACCAGACGATCGTTGCACTCCAGTCCGGCGATCGCGGCATTGTCTTCTGCATCCAGTTTCAGCGACTGCGCCAGCAGATTGCTCGCCAGATTTTCGCGTCGGGTGGACGACGGGATCACTGCATAACCTTTGCCCATCGCCCAGGCAAGAATCACCTGTGCCGGTGTGGCATTGTGTTTCTGCGCAATCTGGCCAATCACAGCATCCTTCAGCGCTTTACCATAAGCCAGCGTCATGTAAGAAGTAATGTGGATGCCATGCTGACTCGCCCAGTCAACCACTTTGCGGTTTTGCAGATAAGGAGAGAGTTCTATCTGATTCGTGGCGATATTTTCTACCCCCACAGCCGCAATCGCCTGCTCCATTAATGGGATCGTGAAATTAGATACCCCAATCTGGCGAGTCAGCCCCTGCGCTTTCGCTGTCATCAACTGCTGCATTGAAACGGCAACCGGCACTGCTGCGCCCGGAGAGGGCCAGTGGATCAGGGTCAGGTCAACATAATCGGTGCCCAGTTTTTGCAGGCTCTCTTGCAGGCTGGGGATCAGTTTGTCTTCGCCCAGGTTTTCCGTCCAGATTTTGGTGGTGATAAACAACTCTTCACGCGGGATACCGCACTGAGCCAGCGCTTTACCAATCGCCGCTTCATTACCATAAATCTGCGCGGTATCAATCACACGATAACCCAGTTCCAGCGCCTGAGTAACGGAAGCAATCACCGCTTCATCCGTTAAACGGAAGGTACCCAGACCAAATGCAGGGATAGACATAAAAATTCCTCTTTTCATCGCTTTCCAAAATTGTGCGCAGATTATTACCAGTCATTTCACCGGGAAAAAGAGCCAAAAAAGCAGAGGATTTTTGCGTCAACAGCAATAGTGTGCGCAGTTTAGCACCGTGAGTGACTTGCATTTTGAAAGTCACTATGTCACCGTGAGTACAAATCCTGCACTGTTCTCTGGTCTGAAGATGAAAAATGAACCCCTTTGCACTGCCCCTTGCCCTATCGCCCGCAGTCTGGGCCGTATTGGCGACAGTTGGAGCATCATTATCTTGCGCGACGCATTTTCCGGTTTTACCCGCTTTGATGAGTTTCAAAAAAGCACCAATGTCGCACCGAATATTCTCTCCCGTCGCCTGAAAGAGCTGGTTGAAGACGGCCTGCTGGAAAAGGTGTGTTACAGCAACACTCCGCCGCGTTATGAATACCATCTGACCGAGCGCGGTCGCGATTTTCGCCCGGTATTGCTGGCACTGGCGCAATGGGGCAACCGTTACTTCTCCCCGGAAGGACCGCAGATTCAACTCGTTGAGAATGCAACTCAGCGTCCGGTGGAAGCCATCATGGTTGATAAAACCACTGGAGATCCCATTACACCGGAAAAATACACGCTGGTTCCCGGTCCCGCTGCTTCGCCGGTTATTCACTATCGCCATGGTTATTTGCAACGCAAACGCGCGGGTGATACAGGGCAAAAATTTTTACCGCAGCAGCATATGGGTGACCATCATGACCCAGAGAAGTAAGAAAAAAGCGCTAATGCTTTTGTTCATTACCACAGCATTACTGGCAACTGCAGGTTATGGCGCTTACTGGTGGCATAGCGGGCGTTTTATGCAATCCACAGATGATGCCTATGTCGGCGGCGACATCAGCGCCATTTCCACGAAAGTCTCCGGTTATATCCAGCACATTGCTGTACAGGACAATATGGCGGTCAGGAAAGGCGACCTGCTGGTACAACTTGACGATCGTGATTACCAGGCTGCACTGGCAAAAGCGCTTGGCGAAGTGGCCGCCCAACAGGCAGCGCTGGCAGATGTGGCAGCCTCCCGGCAATTACAACTGGCGGCAATAGAAGGAGCCACTGCATCGCTGGCAGCCGCACGGGCGGCAACAGAAAAATCCGCCAACGATAACCGGCGCTATGGCGCGCTGGTCATGTCCAGCGCAGTCTCTGCCCAGGTACGGGAAAATGCAGCGGCGGATTATCGACAGGCACAGGCGCAAGAGAGTAAAGCCCTGGCTGACCAGAGGGTGGCAGAGCGCCAGTTGAGCGTGCTGGATGCGCGCGAGAAACAGACGCAGGCCGCGTTGATGCAGGCACAAGCCAGTCTCGATATGGCACGACTAAACCTCAGTTATACCGAGATCCGTGCGCCGTTTGATGGTGTGGTGGGTAACCGACGGGCATGGTCAGGATCGTATGTTAATAGCGGCACCCAGTTGCTTTCTCTCGTACCGGCACACGGCTTGTGGATCGATGCCAATTTTAAAGAGAGTCAACTGGCGCACATGCTTCCCGGGCAAAGAGCGACTGTTGTTGCAGATGTATTGCCAGGTCATACCTTTAGCGGGCGCGTCACCAGCGTCTCCCCGGCGACAGGATCGCGCTTTAGTATTCTTCCCGCTGAAAATGCCACGGGCAATTTCACCAAGATCGTCCAGCGGGTTCCCGTGCGTATCGCACTGGATGGTGAAGCCGCCACGCTCGATGTGCTGCGGCCGGGTTTATCGGTGATTGTCACCGTTGATGAAAAGAGCACGCAATGAGTGTCAGCGTTGCCTTGCACCGGCAGCATGAAATGCCGTTATCAGCCAGTAAGAAGGTGTTTGCCTTTGCCACAATGTGCATCGGAATGTTTATCGCGCTTATCGATATCCAGATCGTTTCCGCCTCTTTACGGGATATCGGTGGCGGGCTTTCATCTGGCGACGATGAAACTGTCTGGGTACAGACCAGTTACCTGATAGCCGAGATCATCATCATTCCTCTCTCAGGCTGGCTGGCAAAAGTGATGTCCACTCGCTGGTTATTTGCCGCTTCAGCGGCGGGGTTTACCGTGATGAGCGTGCTATGTGGGTGGGCGTGGAACATTCAGAGCATGATTGTTTTTCGGGGCCTGCAAGGGCTGGCGGGCGGGTCGATGATCCCATTAGTCTTCACCACCGCTTTTGCTTTTTTCCAGGGCAAGCAACGAGTGATCGCCGCCGCAACTATTGGTGGACTGGCTTCGCTTGCACCGACGCTTGGCCCGACAGTAGGCGGCTGGATCACAGAAAACTTCAACTGGCACTGGTTATTCTTCGTCAATATCGTGCCGGGTATTTACATTACCTTTGCGGTGCCGCTACTGGTCAACATCGACACGCCCGATCCCTCGTTATTGCGCGGTGCGGATTACCTCAGCATCGTGTTGTTGGCGGTTTCCCTTGGCAACCTGGAGTACACGCTGGAGGAAGGCCCGCGCTGGGGCTGGTTTGATGACAATACCCTGGCGTTGACCGGCTGGATCGCCCTGTTGTGCGGCATCGCGTTTGTTGTGCGGACGTTACGTCATCCCCAGCCGGTTATGGATCTGCGTGCACTGCAAGACCGAACATTTACCCTTGGCTGTTACTTCTCGTTTATGGCAGGTGTTGGCATCTTTGCTACGATCTATTTAACGCCGCTGTTTTTGGGTACGGTACGCGGTTTCAGCGCACTGGAAATTGGTCTGGCCGTTTTCTCGACAGGCTTGTTTCAGGTGCTTTCTATTCCCTTATATGCATGGCTGGCTAACCGCATCGATCTACGCTGGTTGTTGATGGTCGGGTTGCTGGGTTTTGCCGCCTCGATGTACAGCTTCATCCCAATAACTCATGATTGGGGTGCAAAAGAATTACTGTTACCACAGGCTTTTAGAGGCATTTCTCAACAGTTTGCCGTTGCGCCAACCGTCACGCTAACCCTCGGCAGCCTTCCGCCTGCACGTCTGAAACTGGCGTCCGGGTTGTTTAATTTGATGCGCAATCTGGGCGGCGCCATTGGTATTGCCTTGTGCGGAACAGTGCTCAATGACCGTACCAATTTGCACTATAGTCGTCTTGCCGATCATCTGAATAATACCAATCTTTCACTGACTGATTTTCTTCAGGGAAGTATCACAAGGCTGATGGAGATGGGTATTTATCCCGGCCTTGCCGACAGCACAGCGCTGAAAAATCTTTCAGCACTTACATTGCGTGAAGCCCGAACAGAAGCGTTCTCGGATACGTTTTATTTAATCATGGCTGGTTTTTTGATTGCCGCGCTGCTTGTGCCATTCATGAAAAAGCCACAGGCGTAGTAATAACTAAGGAGAATTGAGTATGAGCGTTTCGCAAAAACGCATCGTTGTGACGGGAATGGGCATAGTCAGCCCACTGGGGTGTGGCGTGTCGCATGTCTGGCAATCTCTGCTACAGGGAACATCGGGGATTTCTCGTCTGCCTGACGATATCGTTGATGATATTCCCTGCAAAGTCGCGGGCCAGGTCCCTTCTGTCGAACACGATCCGCAGCATGGTTTCGATCCTCTGTCGGTTATTCCCGCAAAAGAGCGCAAAAAGATGGATCGCTTTATCGAGTTTGCGTTGGTTGCCGCCCATGAGGCGCTAACCCAGGCTGGGTGGTTTCCCGAAGATCAAACGGAAAAGGATCGCACTGCCACGGTGATTGCGACCGGTATTGGTGGATTTAACGAGATTGCCAATGCGGTACAGATCACGGATTCACGCGGACCTCGCCGCCTCTCTCCATTTACCATTCCCTCTTTTCTGGCTAATTTGGCAGCAGGACATGTCTCTATTGCGCATGGCTTTCGCGGTCCCATTGGCGCGCCTGTTACAGCCTGTGCCGCAGGCGCACAGGCAATAGGTGATGCTGCACGGATGATCCGTAGCGGTGAAGCAGATATCGCATTATGTGGTGGCAGTGAGGCGGCCATTCATCGGGTTAGCCTCGCGGGATTTGCCGCTGCCAGAGCGCTTTCCAGCGGATTTAATGACTTTCCGGCAACCGCATCCCGGCCTTTTGATCGCGATCGTGATGGTTTTGTGATGGGAGAGGGCGCTGGATTATTGGTCATTGAATCGCTGGAGCATGCGCAGGCGCGTGGAGCAACACCGCTGGCTGAGTTGGTGGGATATGGAACCAGCGCGGATGCTTATCATCTGACCGCCGGCCCCGAAGACGGGAATGGAGCACGCCGGGCAATGGAAGCCGCGATCCGTCAGGCAGGCATCACAGCAGAAGATATCCAGCATATCAATGCACATGCAACGTCAACACAGGTAGGGGACAAAGGTGAGCTGGCCGCCATCAAAAGCGTTTTTGGCTCAACCCCAGTGGCAGTAACGTCAACAAAATCTGCAACAGGTCACCTGCTCGGCGCAGCCGGCGGGATCGAGGCGATTTTTACCATTCAGGCTTTACGTGAACAGATTGCTCCACCAACACTAAATCTACACACCCCTGATGATGAAGCGGATGGCGTTAATCTGGTGGCGCTGAAAGCGCGTCCACTCAGCATGCGCTACGCGTTATCGAATGGTTTTGGGTTCGGTGGTGTCAATGCCAGTTTGTTGTTGAAGCGCTGGGAGTGATTGATAAAAGGGCTTAATTACCCTTTTATTTTATAAGTCACAGACGAAAAAAAACCGTACCTCGCAAGAGATACGGTTCTTAAAATGAGTGGCGGAACGGACGGGACTCGAACCCGCGACCCCCTGCGTGACAGGCAGGTATTCTAACCGACTGAACTACCGCTCCACCGAATTTGTCACTTTACCGGTTTTCACACCGGTTTACTGCTTAATTTGATGCCTGGCAGTTCCCTACTCTCGCATGGGGAGACCCCACACTACCATCGGCGCTACGGCGTTTCACTTCTGAGTTCGGCATGGGGTCAGGTGGGACCACCGCGCTAGTGCCGCCAGGCAAATTCTGTCATCAACACACCTTCCGGTCTGTCAATCTAATCTGTATCAGGCTGATTATTGCGTCTCTTCCGCCAAAACATCTTCGGCGTTGTAAGGTTAAGCCTCACGGTTCATTAGTACCGGTTAGCTCAACGCATCGCTGCGCTTACACACCCGGCCTATCAACGTCGTCGTCTTCAACGTTCCTTCAGGAGACTCAAAGTCTCAGGGAGAACTCATCTCGGGGCAAGTTTCGTGCTTAGATGCTTTCAGCACTTATCTCTTCCGCATTTAGCTACCGGGCAGTGCCATTGGCATGACAACCCGAACACCAGTGATGCGTCCACTCCGGTCCTCTCGTACTAGGAGCAGCCCCCCTCAATTCTCCAGCGCCCACGGCAGATAGGGACCGAACTGTCTCACGACGTTCTAAACCCAGCTCGCGTACCACTTTAAATGGCGAACAGCCATACCCTTGGGACCTACTTCAGCCCCAGGATGTGATGAGCCGACATCGAGGTGCCAAACACCGCCGTCGATATGAACTCTTGGGCGGTATCAGCCTGTTATCCCCGGAGTACCTTTTATCCGTTGAGCGATGGCCCTTCCATTCAGAACCACCGGATCACTATGACCTGCTTTCGCACCTGCTCGCGCCGTCACGCTCGCAGTCAAGCCAGCTTATGCCATTGCACTAACCTCCTGATGTCCGACCAGGATTAGCTGACCTTCGTGCTCCTCCGTTACGCTTTAGGAGGAGACCGCCCCAGTCAAACTACCCACCAGACACTGTCCGCAACCCGGTTCACGGGTCCACGTTAGAACATCAAACATTAAAGGGTGGTATTTCAAGGTTGGCTCCACGCAGACTGGCGTCCACGCTTCAAAGCCTCCCACCTATCCTACACATCAAGGCTCAATGTTCAGTGTCAAGCTATAGTAAAGGTTCACGGGGTCTTTCCGTCTTGCCGCGGGTACACTGCATCTTCACAGCGAGTTCAATTTCACTGAGTCTCGGGTGGAGACAGCCTGGCCATCATTACGCCATTCGTGCAGGTCGGAACTTACCCGACAAGGAATTTCGCTACCTTAGGACCGTTATAGTTACGGCCGCCGTTTACCGGGGCTTCGATCAAGAGCTTCTCCTTACGGATAACCCCATCAATTAACCTTCCGGCACCGGGCAGGCGTCACACCGTATACGTCCACTTTCGTGTTTGCACAGTGCTGTGTTTTTAATAAACAGTTGCAGCCAGCTGGTATCTTCGACTGATTTCAGCTCCACGGGTAAACCGCTTCACCTACATATCAGCGTGCCTTCTCCCGAAGTTACGGCACCATTTTGCCTAGTTCCTTCACCCGAGTTCTCTCAAGCGCCTTGGTATTCTCTACCTGACCACCTGTGTCGGTTTGGGGTACGATTTCGTGTTACCTGATGCTTAGAGGCTTTTCCTGGAAGCAGGGCATTTGTCACTTCAGCACCGTAGTGCCTCGTCATCACGCCTCAGTGTTAAAGTGAACCGGATTTACCTGGAACACACACCTGCACGCTTAAACCGGGACAACCGTCGCCCGGATGACATAGCCTTCTCCGTCCCCCCTTCGCAGTAACACCAAGTACAGGAATATTAACCTGTTTCCCATCGACTACGCCTTTCGGCCTCGCCTTAGGGGTCGACTCACCCTGCCCCGATTAACGTTGGACAGGAACCCTTGGTCTTCCGGCGAGCGGGCTTTTCACCCGCTTTATCGTTACTTATGTCAGCATTCGCACTTCTGATACCTCCAGCATGCCTCACAGCACACCTTCGCAGGCTTACAGAACGCTCCCCTACCCAACAACACATTCGTGTCGCTGCCGCAGCTTCGGTGCATGGTTTAGCCCCGTTACATCTTCCGCGCAGGCCGACTCGACCAGTGAGCTATTACGCTTTCTTTAAATGATGGCTGCTTCTAAGCCAACATCCTGGCTGTCTGGGCCTTCCCACATCGTTTCCCACTTAACCATGACTTTGGGACCTTAGCTGGCGGTCTGGGTTGTTTCCCTCTTCACGACGGACGTTAGCACCCGCCGTGTGTCTCCCGTGATAACATTCTCCGGTATTCGCAGTTTGCATCGGGTTGGTAAGCCGGGATGGCCCCCTAGCCGAAACAGTGCTCTACCCCCGGAGATGAATTCACGAGGCGCTACCTAAATAGCTTTCGGGGAGAACCAGCTATCTCCCGGTTTGATTGGCCTTTCACCCCCAGCCACAAGTCATCCGCTAATTTTTCAACATTAGTCGGTTCGGTCCTCCAGTTAGTGTTACCCAACCTTCAACCTGCCCATGGCTAGATCACCGGGTTTCGGGTCTATACCCTGCAACTTAACGCCCAGTTAAGACTCGGTTTCCCTTCGGCTCCCCTATTCGGTTAACCTTGCTACAGAATATAAGTCGCTGACCCATTATACAAAAGGTACGCAGTCACACCCCAGAGGGTGCTCCCACTGCTTGTACGTACACGGTTTCAGGTTCTTTTTCACTCCCCTCGCCGGGGTTCTTTTCGCCTTTCCCTCACGGTACTGGTTCACTATCGGTCAGTCAGGAGTATTTAGCCTTGGAGGATGGTCCCCCCATATTCAGACAGGATACCACGTGTCCCGCCCTACTCATCGAGCTCACAACCTGTGCGTTTTTGTGTACGGGGCTGTCACCCTGTATCGCGCGACTTTCCAGACGCTTCCACTAACACACAAGCTGATTCTGGCTCTGGGCTCCTCCCCGTTCGCTCGCCGCTACTGGGGGAATCTCGGTTGATTTCTTTTCCTCGGGGTACTTAGATGTTTCAGTTCCCCCGGTTCGCCTCATTAACCTATGGATTCAGTTAATGATAGTGTGACGAATCACACTGGGTTTCCCCATTCGGACATCGCCGGCTATAACGGTTCATATCACCTTACCGGCGCTTTTCGCAGATTAGCACGTCCTTCATCGCCTCTGACTGCCAGGGCATCCACCGTGTACGCTTGGTCGCTTAACCTCACAACCCGAAGATGTTTCGTGAAACATCCTCAGTTGCGAAAATTTGAGAGACTCGCAGAACAGTTCGCACTGTTCTGTGTTTCAATTTTCAGCTTGATCCAGATTTTTAAAGAGCAAAACTTCGCAGTACACACAGAATGTGCACTCTGAAGTTTTTTTTGAGCCGGACAGTAAAGGATGGTGGAGCTATGCGGGATCGAACCGCAGACCTCCTGCGTGCAAAGCAGGCGCTCTCCCAGCTGAGCTATAGCCCCATCGTGGTCTCTGTAACCTTAATTTCAGCTGAGACAAGGCGGGGTGACACGAAGCATACTGAAGTATGTGAGTGTCGCCGCAACGCAGTATCAGCTGAAATTTGGTAGGCCTGAGTGGACTTGAACCACCGACCTCACCCTTATCAGGGGTGCGCTCTAACCACCTGAGCTACAAGCCTGCAGAGATTCTTTACTGCTCGTTTTTCATCAGACAATCTGTGTGAGCACTGCAAAGGCAGGTTCTTTAAGGTAAGGAGGTGATCCAACCGCAGGTTCCCCTACGGTTACCTTGTTACGACTTCACCCCAGTCATGAATCACAAAGTGGTAAGCGCCCTCCCGAAGGTTAAGCTACCTACTTCTTTTGCAACCCACTCCCATGGTGTGACGGGCGGTGTGTACAAGGCCCGGGAACGTATTCACCGTGGCATTCTGATCCACGATTACTAGCGATTCCGACTTCATGGAGTCGAGTTGCAGACTCCAATCCGGACTACGACGCACTTTATGAGGTCCGCTTGCTCTCGCGAGGTCGCTTCTCTTTGTATGCGCCATTGTAGCACGTGTGTAGCCCTGGTCGTAAGGGCCATGATGACTTGACGTCATCCCCACCTTCCTCCAGTTTATCACTGGCAGTCTCCTTTGAGTTCCCGGCCGGACCGCTGGCAACAAAGGATAAGGGTTGCGCTCGTTGCGGGACTTAACCCAACATTTCACAACACGAGCTGACGACAGCCATGCAGCACCTGTCTCACAGTTCCCGAAGGCACCAAGGCATCTCTGCCAAGTTCTGTGGATGTCAAGACCAGGTAAGGTTCTTCGCGTTGCATCGAATTAAACCACATGCTCCACCGCTTGTGCGGGCCCCCGTCAATTCATTTGAGTTTTAACCTTGCGGCCGTACTCCCCAGGCGGTCGATTTAACGCGTTAGCTCCGGAAGCCACGCCTCAAGGGCACAACCTCCAAATCGACATCGTTTACAGCGTGGACTACCAGGGTATCTAATCCTGTTTGCTCCCCACGCTTTCGCACCTGAGCGTCAGTCTTCGTCCAGGAGGCCGCCTTCGCCACCGGTATTCCTCCAGATCTCTACGCATTTCACCGCTACACCTGGAATTCTACCTCCCTCTACGAGACTCCAGCCTGCCAGTTTCGAATGCAGTTCCCAGGTTGAGCCCGGGGATTTCACATCCGACTTGACAGACCGCCTGCGTGCGCTTTACGCCCAGTAATTCCGATTAACGCTTGCACCCTCCGTATTACCGCGGCTGCTGGCACGGAGTTAGCCGGTGCTTCTTCTGCGGGTAACGTCAATTGCTGTGGTTATTAACCACAACACCTTCCTCCCCGCTGAAAGTACTTTACAACCCGAAGGCCTTCTTCATACACGCGGCATGGCTGCATCAGGCTTGCGCCCATTGTGCAATATTCCCCACTGCTGCCTCCCGTAGGAGTCTGGACCGTGTCTCAGTTCCAGTGTGGCTGGTCATCCTCTCAGACCAGCTAGGGATCGTCGCCTAGGTGAGCCGTTACCCCACCTACTAGCTAATCCCATCTGGGCACATCTGATGGCAAGAGGCCCGAAGGTCCCCCTCTTTGGTCTTGCGACGTTATGCGGTATTAGCTACCGTTTCCAGTAGTTATCCCCCTCCATCAGGCAGTTTCCCAGACATTACTCACCCGTCCGCCACTCGTCACCCGAGGAGCAAGCTCCTCTGTGCTACCGTTCGACTTGCATGTGTTAGGCCTGCCGCCAGCGTTCAATCTGAGCCATGATCAAACTCTTCAATTTAAAAGTTTGATGCTCATCGAATTAAACTTCGTAATGAATTACGTGTTCACTCGTGAGACTTGGTATTCATTTAGCGTCCGTGGACGTCAAGAATCCATGTCACTTTGAGTGCCCACACAGATTGTCTGATAAATTGTTAAAGAGCAGTTATGACGCGCTCTGGAGCGCTGTCACGAGGTGGCGTATATTACGCTTTCCTCTTTCAGAGTCAACCCTGAATTTCAGGATTTTTCTCTTTCGACTTACCGTCGCTGCGAGTTGTTGTTCGCTGAGCGCCGTGTCGATGGAGGCGCATTATAGGGAGCCGGAGAGGAATGACAAGCGGAAAAATGCATTTTTATTTCAACCGCTCATCTTTTCATCACAACGGTTATTTTTGGTGCTTTTTGATAGCAGCAGGCAGCTCTGCCAGGCTATTAATCACCCAATCTGCACTGTTTTCCGCTTCCGGCGTCACAGGCTTGCCGGTCCGCACCAGAACTTTCGTTCCGACCTGAGCCGCAGTCGCCGCCTGCATATCTTCAATTTTATCACCCACCATATAAGAAGCAGCCATATCGATATGCAGGTAATCGCGCGCCGAGATAAGCATCCCCGGCTGCGGCTTACGGCAATCACATTCCTGACGGAACTCTTCTACACTACCTTGCGGATGATGCGGACAATAATAGATACCATCCAAATCAACACCCCGGTCAGCCAACGACCAGTCCATCCATTCCGTCAGTGTTTCGAATTGTTCTTCGGTGAATTTACCGCGCGCAATGCCAGACTGGTTCGTGACCAGCACCAGGGCAAATCCCATTTCTTTTAATTCGCGCATGGCGTCAATGACACCATCAATAAATTCGAAGTTATCGATCTCATGGACATAGCCGTGATCGACATTAATCGTGCCGTCACGATCGAGGAAAATAGCGGGTACTGACTTTGCCACGGGTTTACTCCTGAAAAAGGCCTATATGCCTAGTATCTCATGTTTCGCTACGCAGGAAAGTGCTCATCGCGCAGAGCGACATTGATTTAGACGTCTGGATGCCTTACCATCCGCTGTGTTTACGGGCATCCCCCGTAACCGGCAGAAGAAAATGCCACGGCTCACTCCTATACGATAAAAATAATCTGATGATTAAACTTTCGAATATCACCAAAGTGTTCCAGCAGGGGAACCGCACAATTCAGGCACTGAAAGATGTCAGCCTGCATGTTCCTGCTGGCCAAATTTATGGCGTTATTGGCGCCTCAGGCGCCGGTAAAAGTACGCTGATCCGCTGCGTCAATCTGCTTGAACGCCCAACGCAAGGCAGCGTGCTGGTTGATGGCCAGGAATTGACACAACTTTCCGAAGCGGAATTAACCAAAGCCCGCCGCCAGATTGGCATGATCTTCCAGCACTTTAATCTACTCGCCTCCCGCACCGTATTCGGCAATGTGGCCTTACCGCTGGAGCTGGATAACACTCCGCGTGAAGAGATCCATCGCCGGGTGAAAGAGCTGCTTGAGCTGGTGGGTTTAGGCGATAAGCATGATAGCTATCCGGCAAACCTGTCCGGTGGGCAAAAACAACGTGTCGCCATCGCGCGTGCGCTGGCCAGCAACCCAAAAGTACTGCTGTGCGACGAAGCCACCAGCGCGCTGGATCCCGCAACCACCCGCTCTATTCTTGAGTTACTGAAAGACATTAACCGCCGTCTGGGCCTGACCATCCTGCTTATCACGCATGAAATGGATGTGGTAAAACGCATTTGCGACTGCGTCGCGGTGATAAGCAATGGTGAACTGATTGAACAGGATACGGTGAGCGAGGTCTTCTCACACCCGAAAACGCCGCTGGCACAGCAATTTATTCAGTCCACATTGCATCTGGATATCCCGGAAGATTACCTGCAGCGCTTACAAGCCGAACCACATAAAGATAGCGTGCCAATGCTGCGTATGGAATTTACCGGCCAATCAGTGGATGCGCCACTGCTGTCGGAAACAGCGCGCCGCTTCAATGTGAACAACAATATCATCAGCGCGCAGATGGATTACGCAGGCGGCGTGAAGTTCGGCATTATGCTGACAGAGATGCACGGCGCTCAACAAGATACGCAAGCAGCCATCGCCTGGCTGCAGGAACACCATGTAAAAGTAGAGGTACTCGGTTATGTCTGAGGCAATGATGTGGCTCTTTGCCCGCAGCATCTGGGAAACGTTGTTTATGACCTTTGCTTCAGGCTTTTTGGGGTTTGTCGTTGGTCTGCCGTTTGGTGTGCTGCTGTACGTCACCCGTCCAGGTCAGATTATGCAAAATCCGGGGCTCTATCGGGTGATTTCAGCGCTGGTTAACGTGTTTCGCTCCATTCCGTTTATCATTTTACTGGTATGGATGATTCCCTTTACCCGCATTATTGTCGGCACTTCTATTGGTTTGTATGCGGTAATTGTTCCACTAACAGTAGGTGCCGCGCCGTTTATTGCCCGTATGGTGGAAAACACCCTGCTTGAGCTGCCGGCAGGCTTAATTGAGGCTTCCCGCGCGATGGGGGCCACGCCGATGCAAATTATCCGTAAGGTACTGCTGCCAGAAGCGTTACCGGGCCTGATCAACGCCGCGACCATTACGCTTATCACGCTGGTGGGTTATTCCGCAATGGGCGGGGCCGTGGGCGCAGGCGGTCTGGGCCAATTGGGTATCCAATATGGCTATGTGACCTACAATCCATTAGTGATGAATACCGTACTGATATTGCTCGTGGTTTTGGTTTACCTCATTCAGTTCGCGGGCGATCGTATCGTCCGGGCTGTAACGCACAAATAACGTGACACACAACATAACGACTCTGATAGTAAGGAAAATAACATGGCTTTTAAATTCAAGACCTTTGCGGCAGTCGGCGCGCTGCTTGGATCTCTGGCGCTGGTCGGCTGCGGCCAGGATGAAAAGGATCCGAATCACATTAAAGTCGGTGTGATTGTAGGCGCTGAACAGCAGGTTGCAGAAGTGGCGCAGAAAGTCGCCAAAGAGAAATATGGTCTCGATGTTGAACTGGTAACCTTTAATGACTACGTTCTGCCGAACGAAGCACTGAGCAAAGGTGATATCGATGCCAACGCATTCCAGCATAAACCGTATCTGGATCAGCAGATCAAAGATCGCGGTTTTAAACTGGTTCCGGTCGGCAACACCTTCGTTTACCCGATTGCAGGCTACTCCAAAAAAATCAAATCACTCTCTGAGTTGCAGGACGGCTCTCAGGTAGCGGTGCCGAACGATCCGACTAACCTGGGCCGTTCTCTGCTGCTGTTGCAGAAGCAGGGTCTGCTCAAACTGAAAGACGGTATTGGTCTGCTGCCGACCGTACTGGACATCACTGAGAACCCGAAAAACCTGAAAATTGTTGAACTGGAAGCACCACAGCTGCCACGTTCACTGGATGATGCGCAAATCGCGCTGGCAGTCATTAACACCACCTATGCCAGCCAGATCGGCCTGACCCCGGCAAAAGACGGTATCTTCGTTGAAGATAAAGACTCCCCGTACGTAAACCTGATCGTCGCCCGCGAAGACAATAAGGACGCGGAAAATGTGAAGAAATTCGTCCAGGCATACCAGTCTGACGAAGTGAATGAAGCGGCAAACAAAGTCTTCAACGGCGGCGCTGTGAAAGGCTGGTAATCTCCTCTGTCTGTAATATCATTCAAGGCGGGCGAAAGCCCGTCTTGTCATTTGTGCACGCGCCTGATTCAATAAGCCGCGTTTAGAACATTTCATTGAGGATATATTATGCGTGCTTTACCGATCTGTTTATTAGCACTGATGCTAAGCGGCTGTTCCTTGCTAAGCAGATCTCCCGCCGAACCTGTAAAAAGCACTGCAGTCGCACCGAAAGCCGAGCCGGAAAAGCCGAAAGTCGTTCGTCCCACGCCGGTACGGATTATCACCAACGCTGAAGAGTTAGTCGGAAAACCGTTCCGTGATCTGGGAGAAGTCTCCGGTGACTCCTGCCAGGCAAGCAACCAGGACTCTCCGCCGAATATCCCGACTGCGCGCAAACGCATGCAAATCAACGCGTCAAAAATGAAAGCCAACGCCGTTCTGCTGCATAGCTGTGAAGTCACCAGCGGCACTCCGGGTTGCTACCGTCAGGCCATTTGCGTCGGTTCCGCCCTCAATATTTCGGCGAAATGAGTAGCTTTGCTTTTGAACAAATAGGCGTTATTCGTTCGCCGTACAAAGAGAAGTTTGCCGTGCCGCGCCAGCCTGGTCTGGTGAAACAAGGTGGCGGCGAACTTCACTTACTTCCCCCCTATAATCAGGCCGAAGCCGTACGCGGCCTGGAAGCATTCAGTCATCTATGGGTTCTTTTCGTTTTTCATCAAACGATGGAAGGCGGCTGGCGCCCGACCGTGCGCCCTCCGCGCCTCGGCGGCAATGCACGCATGGGCGTGTTTGCCACCCGCTCCACTTTCCGCCCTAACCCGATTGGCATGTCGCTGGTTGAACTCAACGGTATTCGTTGCCATAAAGATCAGGTTATCTTGCAACTGGGCAGTCTGGATCTGGTCGATGGCACGCCGGTCGTGGATATCAAACCGTACCTGCCATTTGCCGAAGCGCTGCCCAATGCGCAAGCCAGCTACGCGCAACAGGCTCCGACCGCAGATATTCCGGTCTTTTTCACGGCGGAAATTGAGGCGCAACTGGCAACGCGTTACCCGCAGTTAAAAGCCTTTTTGGTTGACGTTCTGGCGCAGGATCCGCGACCGGCTTACCGTAAAGATGAAGAGCAGGGGAAAACCTATGCTGTCTGGCTGCTGGATTTTAACGTGCGCTGGCGCGTAACCGATGCGGGATTCGAAGTGTTTGCACTCGAAGCACGCTAATTTTATTCCCCTCTCTTTTGGCATCTCTGCCAGGCTGATAAACTAAACCACTTTTTTGTGTCAGGTCCGCTCCGGGCCTGCTCCAATTGTCCAAATGGAACCGTAACAAGATGCGTACTAGCCAATATCTGCTCTCCACCCTGAAGGAGACGCCTGCCGACGCCGAAGTCATCAGCCACCAGCTGATGCTGCGCGCCGGGATGATCCGCAAACTGGCCTCCGGGTTGTATACCTGGCTGCCGACCGGTGTGCGTGTTCTGAAAAAAGTCGAAAACATCGTGCGTGAAGAGATGAATAACGCCGGTGCGATTGAGGTGTCGATGCCAGTCGTGCAGCCAGCGGATCTGTGGCAGGAAAGCGGTCGTTGGGAGCAATATGGTCCGGAACTGCTGCGTTTTGTCGATCGCGGCGAACGTCCGTTTGTGCTCGGTCCGACCCACGAAGAAGTGATCACGGACTTGATCCGCAATGAACTGAACTCTTACAAGCAGCTCCCGCTGAACTTCTTCCAGATCCAGACCAAGTTCCGTGACGAAGTGCGCCCGCGCTTTGGCGTGATGCGCTCCCGCGAGTTCCTGATGAAAGATGCTTACTCTTTCCATACTTCTCAGGAATCCCTGCAGGAAACGTACGATGCAATGTACGCTGCTTACAGCAAAATTTTCAGCCGTATGGATCTGGATTTCCGCGCAGTGCAAGCGGACACCGGTTCAATTGGCGGTAGCGCATCGCACGAATTCCAGGTACTGGCGCAAAGTGGTGAAGACGATGTGATCTTCTCTGACTCCTCTGATTTTGCCGCTAACATTGAGTTTGCTGAAGCGCTGGCACCGAAAGAGCCGCGCGCCGCCGCGACGCAGGAAATGACGCTGGTTGATACGCCGAATGCAAAAACCATCGCCGAGCTGGTGGAACAGTTCAATCTGCCAATTGAGAAAACCGTTAAAACGCTGCTGGTGAAAGCCACGGAAGAGAGCGGTTCTGCGCTGGTTGCGCTGTTAATACGCGGCGATCACGAACTGAACGAAGTCAAAGCCGAGAAGTTACCGCAGGTTGCTGCGCCGTTGACCTTCGCCACCGAAGCGGAAATCCGTGCGGTCGTCAATGCAGGCCCTGGCTCTCTCGGCCCGGTCAATATGCCGATTCCGGTGATCATTGACCGTACCGTTGCGGCCATGAGCGATTTCTCCGCCGGTGCGAATATCGATGGTAAGCACTACTTCGGCATTAACTGGGATCGCGATGTGGCCACCCCGGTTGTTGCAGATATCCGCAACGTGGTTGCCGGCGATCCAAGCCCGGATGGCAAAGGTACGCTGCTGATCAAACGCGGTATCGAAGTCGGTCATATTTTCCAACTGGGCACCAAATACTCCCAGGCACTGAACGCTGCGGTGCAGGGCGAAGATGGCCGTAACCAGATCCTGACCATGGGGTGCTATGGTATCGGTGTTACCCGCGTGGTTGCCGCAGCGATTGAGCAGAACCATGACGAGCGCGGTATCGTCTGGCCGGATGCGATTGCCCCGTTCCAGGTCGCTATTCTGCCGATGAATATGCACAAATCCTACCGTGTACAGGAACTGGCGGAAAAACTGTACGCTGAGCTGCGCGCGCAGGGTATTGAAGTGCTGATGGATGACCGTAAAGAGCGTCCGGGTGTCATGTTTGCCGACATGGAACTGATCGGTATTCCTCACACCATCGTGATTGGCGATCGCAACCTCGACAACGACGACATTGAATACAAATATCGTCGCAGCGGTGAGAAGCAGCTGATCAAAACCGGTGATATCCTGGACTACCTGGTTAACGCCATCAAAGGCTAAGCGCCACAACAGTAAAAGACCACCTTCTTAGAAGGTGGCTTTTGAGAATGCCCCCTGTAAGGGGGGCTATTGTCACTTTCCGCTTACTACTCTAGCAATTCCATTTGCTGTTCATGTATTTGTTCCGTTTTCTCCTGATGCCTCACATATCGTCTGATAATTTCCTCGTTCACACCGACAGTATCTACAAAGTAGCCACGTGACCAAAAGTGGTTGCCCCATAGCTTCTTTCTTATGTGTGGGAAACGATTGTAGAGTCTGATTGCGCTGCGACCTTTCAGATGCCCCATTAGAGTTGATATCGAGATTTTCGGCGGGACTATTACGACCAGATGTACATGATCTGGCTGAACATTTAGCTCCAGAACCTCACAATCCTTTATTCCGCAGAGAATGTAGATTGTCCTGTAAAGTTCCTTGCCCAACTTATCTTTCAGGATTCTGAAACGGTACTTAGGCGTCCAGACTATGTGGTATTTACAACGCCAATATACATGTGATGAACTCCTGTAAAGCCCCATGTCGGTTTGTCTCCTTTTACTTGTGGTGAGTAAGCAGAGATATTCCGGCATGGGCATTCTTCAGGCTATAGCCTTACAGGATCAATCACCACCTCCCCAGGAGGTGGTTTAGGGGTGACAACAAAAAGCCCCTGACGGGGCTTTTTTATTGCGGCTAACACAACGCAGGATTAGTCGTCACAGTTCTTTTTCGCGTCAAACTTGCCTTTGCTGTTTGTCACCAGTACCTTCTGCGGCGCGCCAGTATCCGGGTTCGGCTCCACGGCAAAATGCCCGTCCACCACCAGCAAAATGGGTTTGGTCTCTGTGCCGCGCGCTGCGGCATAATCACGTTCAAGCTGCGCATTGCTGGCAACGGCCACTTTCATACCCGTGGCACAATCGGTAAAGACGGCGGTATCGGCCATGTACATATACATACCTCGCATCGCCATTGGCGTAGCAGGCAGTGCGGCTTTCACCGGTTGGAGAGTGTAGTTAAGCTGTGAGGTTATTGGATTGCCTTCTCTGTCCAGCATCTCCAGCGCTTCGCCTTTAGCACGGAAATAGGTTTTCTCACCGTGTGTATCGGTCAGAATAAGTTTATCCGCCGTGCGCGCCCATTTGCCGTACGAACCGAAAACGGATGGCGCTTTTCCGCCCTGATAGCGCTGGTTCATCACCCAGCTACCGTCTTTGGCCAGAAACAGAGACGCTTCAATGCCTTCACAATCCGCGCAGGGCAACACGCCGCGCCAACTCTGCTGCATCGGTTTCAGTTCTTCAACCTGCGTGGGCTGCACCATTTCAACATCGCCGCGGTTATTGCATCCGATGAGGGCGAAAAGCAATCCTCCCACCACCGCCGACAAAATCGCCTTATTCACTCGTTATTCCTTATGAATCGTTCTGTTGAAGTCCGTCAGCCATCATGACGACGAACCTTTCCACGTAGCGCTTTCACGGAAGACTTTTGCGCTTTCGTCGTGAGTCGACGCTCTTTCGAGGCGCGCGTCGGACGCGTAGCACGACGACTCTTCTGCACCACCGTCAATTCTTTTATTAACGCCACCAGGCGGGCGATCGCCGCTTCGCGATTCATCTCCTGGCTGCGGTACTCCTGCGCTTTTATCACTATCCAGCCTTCGCTGCTAATCAGATGGTGCGAAGCATCAAGTAAACGTGCTTTGTAATACTCTGGCAGGCTGGAGGCCCGAATGTCAAAACGCAAGTGAATGGCCGTTGAACTCTTGTTAACATGCTGGCCACCCGCCCCCTGCGAGCGAACTGCGGTGATCTCCAGTTCGTCCTCGGCAATAGCAACCGCACGGGAAATCTCAATCATTACGACTGCTGCCAGGATTCAAGGTGGATCTCAAGGTTCTGACTGTCGTCGGAAAGCCAGATAGCGCCATCCTGCAACGTTGCCTGTAAATTCATGGTGCGATCGTCGGCAAAGCCACTCAGCCCGGCCAGTTGCGCATCATCAAGATACCAGATGCTCAGGTTGCTGAACGTCGCGCAGCGCGTCTGATTTTGCTGCCACCAAATTTGCGCCGCGCGTGAATTATAGGTAAATAACGCCACCTCTTTTGCCTGGGTACAGGCTTTCTTCAGCCGCTTTTCGTCCGGCAGGCCCAACTCGATCCACAGATCAATACCCAGATAGTCATTGCGCAGCCAGGCTTCCGGCTCATCTTCTGCGCTCAGCCCGCGAGTAAAGTGCAAACGCTCATCGGCATACTTTATCCAGGCCAGCAGACGCAGCATCATGCGCTCTTGTGTCTCGGAAGGATGGCGTGCCAGCGTCAATGAGGCATCTAAAAATTGGTTACGATCGAGATCGGCAACGTTGACCATTGCTTTATAAATTGTCGCTTTTAGCGCCATAACACCACTCCTTCATAAAATGGTCGCTATTGTAACGAATCCCGGCATAAAGCGCTGTTATCTCTTGGGCGTGCAGGTATTCATCACTCTGATAATGATTAACAAGCTGTGGTATAGTCACCTTGCTAAACAGAGTGTATGTTCGTAGGCTTAGTGTTATCTCACAGTAAAGTCAGGTTGCTGACAGGAGGTGATGTGAACAATTATTGTGAGTTAGTGCGTAAACGCTATGCAGAAATTGCCAGCGGAGATCTCGGGTATATCCCGGACGCGCTGGGATGCGTATTGAAAGTGCTAAATGAAATGGCGTCGGATGACACCCTTTCAGAGTCGGTCAGGGAAAAGGCGGCGTACGCTGCCGCGAACTTACTGGTGAGCGATTATGTCAATGAATGATGCCTATCAACCCATCAACTGTGATGACTATGACAACCTTGAGCTCGCCTGCCAGCATCATCTGTTACTGGCGCTGGAACTGAAAGACGGCGAGAAGCTCAGTGCCAAAGCCAACGATTTAGTCTCACGTAAAAATGTGGAGTATCTGGTGGTCGACGTGGCGGGCACCGCGCGCGAACTGCGTCTCGACAAAATTGCCAGCTTCAGCCATCCCGAAATCGGCACCGTTGTGGTGAGCGAGTCCTGATTGTTTTGCGGGCAGCGCATGTTGCCCGTTATCTTTGCTTCCACACCAGCTGCACGCCGTTCTGACCCGCTTCTTTGATACCCGCTTGTGTTACAAACACCTCTGCCGCCGCTATCAATGTTTCACCATAGAACAGCAGCGGCGTGGTATCGCGGCGCCAGGGGGGAACGCCAAGCTCCTGCCAAATCTTCTTCAGCTTGCGCCCACCGCTACGCCCGACAATGTGCAGTAACCCTGAAGCCTGGAAACGTACCGACACAGCTTCATGCGCCTGCGGTGCACGTAATTCACCGCCAGCCAGCAATGACAGCGTCCCCAGATCCGCCGGTAAGATCAGTGGTTCAGTCACGCAGGCCCACGCAAGCTGTGTCCCTCGCTGGCTAATACGCCGTTTGTTCCACCATAAGTTGCCGTGATAACGGCGAACGTCATATTCTCCCAGCCGCAGCGCGGGCTCAGCATCATCACGGGCTAATGCCACTTCCTGCCATAAACGGTGAAGCATCGCCCGCGAGGGCATCGCGGCTCCCTGCTGCGCCAACCAGCGACGCAGCAACGCATTACGTCTTACCTCACTGAGATCCAGCAATGAGGCAATATTCAGTGCGCCTTCGGCAGTGGTCGCCATCGCCAGTTCGCTGGCCAGCAGTTCGTCCAGCAGTTGTTCCTGCTCTCCACACAGCGCAGCGCTACGCGCTGTGGCCGAGGCGAAATGCGGCCAGCGGGCGGTCAGTAAGGGCAAAATCTGTAAGCGTAAAAAATTACGATCAAAGCTGGCATCGGCATTACTTTCATCTTCGATCCAGCATAAATCATGTGCCAGCGCCCACTGATGCAGCGCCTGTCGCGTGTGATTGAGAAGCGGGCGAATAAGCTGTGTTCCGGCAAACGGCAAACTTTCCGGCATTGCGGCAAGCCCGGCGGGCCCACTACCGCGTTTTAGCGCCAGTAAAAACGTTTCACACTGATCGTCTAAATGCTGGGCAGTCAGCAGGACTTCTCCGGCTTGCAACGTCTGGCGAAAGGCCTGATAACGCGCATTACGCGCTTGTGCCTCAATACCTTCGCCATTATTCACCAGCGTCACGCGCACTATCGTTAACGGGATTTGCCAACGCGCGCACACCTGCTCACAGTGCTGCGCCCAATGGTCGGCATGGGAACTCAAACCGTGATGCACATGGACAGCGCGCAGACGGATATCTGGCTGTTGTTCACGCAAGCACCACAGCGTGTGCAGCAATACGGTCGAATCCAACCCACCACTAAATGCCACCAGAAACTGGCGCGCGGTGGTTGGCATCGAATCGAAAAGGGGTGTGGTCATTGCAGTTATCAAAACGGAAACCTTGCCCGGCACGTTACCGGGCAATGCTTTGTGTGGCAAGTATTACTGCTGGTAAAGCTCCAGCGGCAGGCCATCAGGATCGTTAAAGAAGGTAAACCGTTTATCGGTATACGGGTCAATACGGATCGCTTCACACGTTACGCCATGCGCCTGAAGGTGCGCCACTGCCTGATCAATATCTTCGACGCTAAACGCCAGATGGCGCAAGCCGCAGGCTTCAGGGCGGCTGGGACGATGGGGTGGAAAGGGAAACGAAAACAGCTCAATCACATAATGCCCGTTCAGCGCGAGATCGCCTTTCCAGGAATCGCGGGCTTCCCGGTAGACTTCGCTTTGCAGCGTAAAACCGAGAATATCGCAGTAGAAGGCTTTGCTTTTGGCATAGTCCGTGGCAATGATAGCAATGTGATGAACCTGTTTTAAACCCAGCATGATCGCTCCTTTTTATTCCTCCCAGCACGTTAACTCTGCCCGCATTTGACCGCAACAGATCAGTGGACTTTTAGGACTCGTACCCGGTATACCCCCTCCTCATCACGCTTCGCGCCATGAATGTCGGTTTCAAATCCGGGATAGTGGCGGCCGATCGCACACAACATCAGTAAAAAATCGAGCACTGGCCGGCTTGCTTCCGTAATCATCTCGCCGGGCATCACCAGCGGGACACCAGGCGGATATGGCAGGATCATATTGGCGGAGATGCGGCCACTCAGTTTCTCTAGCTCGATGGTTTCAACTTCGCCCTGGACCTGCCGCTGCCAGGCCTCATGCGGTGTCATTTTCATTTCCGGCAGCACGTCGAACGCCTGCAACATCAATCGAGGCAGATCGTGCTGGCGGATAAGCCGATGGATCCCCTGCGCCAGATCCTGAATCCGCATCGTGCGGTAGAAATCCGGATCTTCGGCATAGAGATCCGGCAGCATATTTTTCACTCGCAGGTTCAGATCGTAGGCGCGCTTAAATTCCATCAAGCCGCGTAACAAACCCATAGCGCGGGTTTTATCAATACCAATGCTGAACAGAAACAGTAGGTTATATGGACCTGTTTTTTCGACCACCACACCGCGCTCGTCGAGAAATTTTGCCACCAGCGCAGCCGGGATCCCCTCGTCACTCATGTTTCCCCGCTCATCCATCCCCGGCGTTAAAATAGTGACCTTCACCGGATCAAGGAACATATGATCGGCATCAGCTTCCCGAAAACCGTGCCAGCTCTCTCCCGGCGCAACCGGCCAGCAGTCAGCTTCATCAATCTCTTCGGGTTGCCAGATATCGAAAAACCAACCCTCTGCTTCCTCTTTCAAACGCTGCACTTCTTTGCGGAAGTGCAGTGCACGTTCCACCGAACGGTTAATCAGTCGTTTGCCAGGGTTACCGCGCAGCATCGCAGCAGCCGTCTCAATTGAGGCCACCAATGGATAGCTCGGCGAGGTGGTGGTATGCATCATAAACGCTTCGTTGAACGTCTCTTCGTCATAGTCGCCTTTAATGTGGATCAGCGATGCCTGTGAGAAGGCCGCCAGCATTTTGTGCGTCGACTGGGTTTCAAAAAAGACCTTGCCCGGCATCCGTTCACCGCTCATACCGCTTTTGCCTGCATAGATCGGGTGAAAATTGGTGTACGGCACCCAGGCGGAGTCAAAGTGGATCGATGGAACGTCCAGCGTCTGTTTGATCCAATTGGTGTTATACAGCAGCCCATCATACGTAGAGTTGGTGATCACCGCATGCACTGGCCAGTGGGCTCCGCGAGTATTCGCCACCTTTTGCTCAATACTGGCATGGGTGAACTCACGGCGCGGGATCCCACCGAGGATCCCCAGCGCGTTACGACCCGGTTTCAGCCAAAGTGGCACGACATCGCTCATCATCAGTAGATGGGCCAGCGATTTATGGCAGTTACGATCGATAAGCAAGGTGCTACCGGCGGGCGCCGCATACATCCCCACAATTTTATTCGACGTCGAGGTGCCGTTGGTCACCATGTAGCTCTGCTCTGCGCCGAACGTGCGGGCAATGTACTCTTCCGCTTCGAGATGCGGCCCGGTGTGATCCAACAACGATCCCAGTTCCGTCACCGAGATCGACACGTCCGCTTTCAGCGTGTTGCCACCAAAAAAGTCGTAAAACAGGCATCCAACCGGGCTTTTCTGGTATGCAGTACCCGCCATATGCCCCGGCGTGCAGAAGGTGTATTTACCCTCATTAACATAGGTGAACAGCGCCCGGGTAAACGGTGGCGTAATGTTTTCCAGGTACTCTTGCGTGTACTGGCCGATACGCGTCGCAATATCGTCGGCGGCGCTTAGCGCGTACTCAAAAAACCACAACGCCATACGCATATCCTGTGCGCTGACATCCATGGTCGAGTGTGTGTTGATAAAAGCGTAAAGCGGCAGGTACTCATTAAGTTGATTGATTTCACTGCACAAATCGAGGGAATACTCATCCCAGTCAAAGATCACCCCGCAGATGCGCGGGTTGTGTTCAATAAACTTCAGTAAGTCGTTGCTATTTTGCGGCCGGATAATCTGAAACCCTTGCGCCTGTAACGCCTGCTCCAGTTCCTTAATGGGTTCATCTTTGTAGAACGCGCCATGCGGTCCCATGATGGCAATAATATTCACGGCTACCTCCTTAAAATCATTAGCTAAGCATAGCTGAGGTAAACCGCAGATATAAAAAAAGCCGCACACAAGGTGCAGCTCGTTATTTCTGCCGGATGGCGCTCCGCCTCTCCGGCCTGCAGCACTATCAGGCGTAGCCGTAGCTCATCAGACGCTGGTAACGGCGGTTACGCAGATCGTCTTTGCTCAGCACATCCAGATCGGCCAGATCAGCCAACAGTTGCGCTTTCAGCGACGCTGCCATTGTTTCCGGATTGCGGTGCGCACCGCCCAACGGTTCCGGGATAATGGAATCGATCAGCTTCAGCTCTTTCAGACGCGGGGCGATAATGCCCATTGCATCTGCGGCCAGTGGGGCTTTATCTGCGCTTTTCCACAGGATAGAAGCACACCCTTCCGGCGAGATAACGGAATAGGTGCTGTACTGCAGCATATTCACTTTATCGCCGACGCCAATCGCCAGTGCGCCGCCGGAACCGCCTTCACCGATCACGGTACAGATAACCGGCACATTCAGGCGAGACATCTCACGCAGGTTGCGGGCAATCGCTTCGGACTGACCACGCTCTTCAGCGCCCACGCCTGGGTAAGCGCCAGGTGTGTCGATAAAGGTGATGATCGGCATATTAAAGCGTTCAGCCATTTCCATCAGGCGCAGCGCTTTGCGATAACCTTCCGGCGCCGGCATACCGAAATTGCGGCGAATTTTTTCTTTGGTTTCGCGACCTTTCTGGTGGCCAATAACCATGACCGGACGACCATCCAGACGCGCGATACCGCCAACAATGGCTTTATCATCTGCATAGGCACGATCGCCTGCCAGTTCGTCGAACTCATCGAAAGCCAGACGGACATAATCCAGGGTGTATGGACGCAGCGGATGGCGAGCCAACTGGGCAACCTGCCACGCACCAAGATCGGCGAAAATTTTGCGCGTCAACTCTACGCTTTTTTCGCGCAGACGATGCACTTCTTCGTCGATGTTAATATCCAATTTTTCATCCTGACGGCCAACGGCGGTCAGAGAATCGATTTTCGCTTCCAGCTCGGCAATCGGCTGTTCGAAATCAAGGAAATTCAGACTCATAGTATTCCTGTATTAGTCAAACTCCAGTTCCACCTGCTCCGAACCTATGAGGCCACGCAAATCGTTAAGTAAACGATCGCTCGGAGAGACGCGCCACGTTGCGCCGAAGCGTAAACGCGCACGCGCATCCGTCCTCTGATAGTAGAGATGTACTGGAATGGTTCCCGAACGGTGCGGTTCCAGAGACTGACGGAGTCGGTTTAAAAGCTGGTCATCAATTTGCCTGTCCGTCAGCGAGATAGCAAGCCCACGGGCATATTTTTCCCGGGCTTCGTCAATGTCCATCACTTCGCGGGCGGTCATTTTAAGCCCGCCGCTGAAGTCATCAAAGCTGACCTGTCCGCTGACGATAAGTATGCGGTCTTTTTCCAGCAATTGCTGGTATTTATCCAGTGCGTCGGTGAACAACATCACCTCCAGACGCCCGGAACGGTCATCCAACGTACAGATGCCGATACGATTGCCGCGCTTGGTGACCATAACCCGCGCAGCAATGACGAGCCCCGCCGCCGTGGTCACTTTTCCACGTTCGGTCGGATGCATGTCTTTCAGCCGATAGCCTCCGACATAGCGCTCAATTTCTTTCAAATACTGGTTGATCGGGTGCCCGGTCAGGTACAAACCTAACGTTTCCCGTTCGCCATCCAGTTGGACTTGTTCTGGCCATGGCTGGCAACTGGCGTAGGACTGCTCAACTTGCTCCGGCTCTTCCGCCAGCACACCGAACATATCCGCCTGGCCGATCGCTTCCGCTTTGGCGTGCTGATCGGCCGCTTTCAACGCATCACCCAGCGAGTTCATCAGCGCTGCGCGATGCGGGCCAAGGCGATCAAACGCCCCGGACATAATCAATTTTTCAAGCACGCGGCGGTTCAGCTTTTTAATGTCCGTACGTGCGCACAGATCAAACAACTCGCGGAAGTAACCACCGCTATTACGCGCTTCAATGATCGCTTCGATTGGGCCTTCACCCACACCTTTAATGGCACCGATGCCGTAGACAATTTCCCCGTCATCATTGACGTGGAAATGGTAAAGACCTGAGTTGATATCCGGCGGCAGGATTTTCAGCCCCATGCGCCAGCATTCATCCACCAGACCGACTACTTTCTCGGTGTTATCCATGTCCGCCGTCATTACCGCCGCCATAAACTCAGCCGGGTAGTGGGCTTTTAGCCACAGCGTCTGATATGACACCAAAGCATAGGCGGCAGAGTGCGATTTGTTAAATCCGTAACCGGCGAATTTCTCCACCAGGTCAAAGATTTTCATCGCCAGTTCGCCGTCAACGCCGTTTTTCTTCGCCCCTTCTTCGAACGTACCGCGCTGCTTTGCCATCTCTTCCGGCTTTTTCTTACCCATCGCACGACGCAGCATATCTGCGCCACCAAGGGTATAACCCGACAAGACCTGGGCAATCTGCATGACCTGTTCCTGATACAGGATAATGCCGTAGGTTGGCTCCAGTACCGGTTTCAGGCTTTCATGCTGCCACTGCACATCCGGATAAGAGATCTCCTCGCGCCCGTGTTTGCGGTCGATAAAGTTATCCACCATGCCCGACTGCAACGGCCCCGGACGGAACAGCGCCACCAGTGCGATCATATCTTCGAAGCAGTCCGGCTGCAGTCGCTTAATTAAATCTTTCATGCCGCGGGATTCAAGCTGGAATACCGCTGTGGTTTCCGAGCGTTGCAACATGTCGAAACTTTTCTTGTCATCCAGCGGGATGGCGGCGATATCCAGTGGCGGCTGCCCCTGTTTTTCGCGGCGGGCGTTGATCATCTCCAGCGCCCAGTTGATGATGGTCAGCGTGCGCAGTCCGAGGAAGTCAAACTTCACCAACCCCGCGTATTCCACATCGTTTTTATCAAACTGGGTAACCGGGTGCTGACCGGCTTCGTCGCAGTACAGCGGTGCAAAATCGGTGATTTTGGTCGGTGCGATCACCACACCACCGGCGTGTTTACCGGCGTTTCGCGTCACCCCTTCCAGTTTGCGCGCCATATCAATCAGCGCCTTAACTTCTTCGTCTGCTTCGTAAATTTCCGGCAGTTGCGGTTCCGCTTCGAAGGCTTTCGCCAGTGTCATGCCCGGATCTGGCGGCACCAGTTTGGAAATACGATCGACAAAGCCGTACGGGTGACCGAGAACGCGCCCCACGTCACGGATAACCGCTTTCGCCGCCATGGTACCAAAGGTGATAATCTGCGATACCGCGTCGCGCCCGTACATGTCCGCGACGTGCTCAATTACCTGGTCGCGCTTCTCCATACAGAAGTCAACGTCGAAATCGGGCATTGAGACACGTTCCGGGTTCAGGAAACGTTCGAACAGCAGGTCAAATTCCAGCGGATCGAGATCGGTAATTTTCAGCGCATAGGCCACTAACGAACCCGCACCAGAACCACGTCCTGGCCCTACCGGTACGCCGTTATCTTTCGACCACTGGATAAACTCCATCACGATCAGGAAGTAGCCGGGGAACCCCATCTGGTTGATCACCTGGAGTTCAGTATCCAGACGTTGATCATATTCCGGGCGACGTTTAAGGCGCTCTTCTTCATCCGGGAAGAGGAATTTCAGACGCTCTTCCAGCCCCTCTTTTGACTTAGTAACCAGGAAGTCTTCGGTGGTCATTTCACCGGTCGGAAATTGCGGCAGAAAATACTCGCCCAAACGCACGGTGACATTACAACGTTTGGCGATTTCTACCGAGTTCTCCAGCGCTTCCGGAATGTCGGAAAACAGCTCGCACATCTCCTCTTCACTGCGCATATATTGCTGGGCAGAGTAGTTGCGCGGGCGTTTGGGGTCGTCGAGGGTAAAGCCGTCATGGATGGCAACACGGATTTCATGCGCGTCGAAATCGCCTGCCTCAAGAAAACGCACATCGTTGGTGGCGACAACAGGTAAACCGTGTTCTTCCGCCAGTTGCACCGCAGCATGCAGCCAGGTTTCCTCGTCAGCGCGCCCGGTGCGGATCAATTCCAGGTAATAACGATCGGGGAAATGCTCAATATAAAAAGCCAGGCACTGATCAACCAGCGCGCTGTTGCCGCGAAGCATACATTTCCCGACGTCCCCCATACGACCGCCGGAAAGCAGGATCAGTCCTTCGTTGAGTTCCAGCAACCAGTCACGATCGATCCACGGCCCTTGCGCACCGTAGCCCCGCTGGTAGGCGCGTGATATCAGCAGTGTCAGATTCTGATAGCCAACATTGTTGGCAGCAAGGACGGTCAGTTGCGTCAGCTCGTCGCCAAGAAGGTCGCATTGCACATGAAAGTCAGCGCCAACGATGGGCTTTATACCCGCCCCGTGCCCCGTTCCGTAGAACTTCACCAGACCACACAGGTTGGTAAAATCGGTGATCGCCAGCGCAGGCATGCCCAACGAGGCCGCCTTTTTCACCAGCGGCCCGGTTTTCGCCAGCCCATCGATCATGGAATAGTCGCTGTGCACCCGCAGGTGTACGAAACGTGGTTCAGCCATTTTCAGATTCCTTTAACGTCACCAGAATCAGGACACAAGGCCCAACGCGCGTTTAACCGGCGCAAAGCTGCGTCGGTGATGCTCGGTTGCGCCATGCTCCGCCAGCTTCTCCAGATGGAAAGCTGTGGGATACCCTTTATGTTGCGCAAAACCATATTGAGGAAATGTCAGATCGAGCGCGGCCATTTCGGCATCACGCGTGACTTTCGCGAGGATTGATGCCGCGCTAATTTCCGCTACCCGGCTGTCGCCTTTTACCACCGCCAGCGATGGCATCGGCAGTTGCGGGCAACGGTTGCCGTCTATCAGTACGAATTCCGGACTGATTGCCAACCCGGCGACGGCTCGCTGCATGGCCAACATGGTGGCATGCAGAATATTCAGCTCGTCAATTTCATGTGGCTCCGCGCGCCCCAGACTCCAGGCCAGCGCCTTTTCTTTGATTTCATGGTAGAGCGTCACACGGCGTTTTTCGGATAATTTTTTCGAATCGTTAAGGCCGAAAATGGGACGTTCAGGATCGAGGATCACCGCCGCCGTTACCACCGCGCCCACTAATGGGCCGCGCCCTACTTCATCCACACCGGCAACCAAATGCATGTGTGGATAAACAAACTCCATCATTTTGCCAGCTCCAGCACCGCATCCGCCGCCTGTTCATCGGCATTACAGCGAATCTGCTGATGCAGTTCGCGGAAAGTTTCATGCATATCGTTACTGGTTTTGCCATTCGCCAGCAACGGTTCCAGCGCCTCAGCCAATGCTTGCGGCTGGCACGCCTCCTGCAACAGCTCTTTAACCAGCTCACGCCCGGCAAGCAGGTTTGGCAGCGAGACATAAGGCGTTTTTACCAGCCGTTTTGCCAGCCAGAACGTAAACGGCTTCATGCGATAGGCAACGACCATCGGGCACTTCGCCAGCATACATTCCAACGCCGCAGTGCCGGAGGCTAATAGTGCGGCATCGGCGGCGATCATGGCTTCGCGCGCCATACCATCAAGCAGATGCACAGGTAACTCCGGCGCGACCTCCGCTTTGATGCGTTCAAACTGCTCGCGACGTTTGGCATTAACCAGCGGTACAACCACTTCAAGATCGGGATAACGCGCACGGAGCAGCTGCGCTGTACGCAGGAAGTCGGCGCTCAGCATCTCAACTTCAGCGCCACGGCTACCCGGCAACAGCGCCAGACAGTGCACATCCCGGGCAAGACCTAAGCGTTCCCGGGCTGCATTTTTATCCGGATCCAGCGGCATTGCATCCGCCATGGTATGACCAATAAAACGGCACGGTACATTGAATTTGTCATAAAACGCTTTTTCGAAAGGCAGAAATGCGAGCACCAGGTCAGTGGCTCTGCCTATTTTGAAAACACGCTTTTGCCGCCACGCCCAGACGGAAGGACTGACATAGTGAATCGTTTTGATACCCTGCTTTTTCAGATTGCCTTCGAGGGTAATGTTGAAATCCGGCGCGTCTATACCGACAAACACGTCCGGTTTCAGTGCGCTAAAGCGTCGGGTCAGATCGGCGCGAATGTGCAGTAACCGGCGCAGGCGCCCCAACACCTCAACGATGCCCATTACCGCCAGCTCTTCCATCTCATACCAGGCTTCACACCCTTCCGCCTGCATACGCGGCCCCGCAACGCCGACAAAGCGGGCATTGGGTACACGCGCTCTCAGTGCTCGAATAAGACCGGCACCAAGAATATCGCCGGAGGTTTCTCCGGCGACCAGGGCTATCGTAAGAGGACGATTGTCGACCATTAACGAATCAGACCGCGCGTTGAACGGTCGAAGAACTGCAGGAACGCATCAACTTCCGGATGCTTCGCCGCAAGCTCAGCAATCTCCGGTTTCGCCTCTTCCAGCGTCTTGCCGCTGCGGTACAGCAATTTATACGCGTTACGGATAGCCACTAACGCTTCTTTGCTAAAGCCGCGACGTTTCAGGCCTTCAATGTTCACACCGAACGGCGTGGCATGGTTGCCCTGAGCGATCACATACGGCGGAACGTCCTGTGCGACACCGGAGCAGCCACCGACCATCACATGCGCACCAATGATGCAGAACTGATGCACTGCGGTCATGCCGCCGATAATTGCAAAGTCGTCAATGGAGACATGCCCCGCCAACGTAGCGTTATTCGCAAGGATGCAGCGATTACCCACAGTGCAGTCATGCGCAACGTGCGCATTGACCATCAGCAGGTTATCGCTCCCCACCTTCGTCAAGCCACCGCCCTGTACTGTGCCGCGGTGAATGGTGACGCTTTCGCGAATGCGGTTGCGATCGCCAATTTCCACGCGAGTCAGTTCACCAGCATATTTAAGATCCTGGTTAACTTCGCCGATGGAGGCGAACTGATAAATCTCATTGTCGCGACCAATTTTAGTGTGGCCATTCACAACAACGTGAGACTTCAGTACGGTACCCTCACCAATTTCAACGTGGGGTCCCACAATACAGAATGGGCCGATATGAGCGTTAGCGCCGATAATGGCGCCTTCTTCAATAACGGCGGTTGGATGAATAAAGGCGGTTTTATCAATCACGTATCAGGCCTCCCGGCTACGTGCACACATCATAGTAGCTTCACAAACAACTTTACCGTCTACCAGCGCAACACCTTTAAAACGGGTCAGGCCGCGGCGGGTTTTTTCGAAAGTGACTTCCATGATCATCTGATCGCCAGGCACAACCGGGCGCTTAAAGCGCGCTTCGTCGATGCCAGCAAAGTAGTACAGCTCACCCGGCTCCAGTTTTCCAACGCTTTTGAACGCCAGAATACCGGTTGCCTGCGCCATTGCTTCGAGGATCAGCACGCCCGGGAAAATCGGTTTGCCAGGGAAATGCCCCTGGAAAAACGGTTCGTTGACCGAAACATTTTTTACTGCGCGCAGAAAACGACCTTCTTCAAAATCCAGCACACGGTCTACCAACAAGAACGGATAGCGGTGCGGCAGAAGTTCAAGAATCTCTTCAATGTGCAGAGTATGAGTGTCAGTAGTCAAAATACTCTTCCTGTCCAAATATACTAAAAGGCAATAATAACACGGCCCGCGGCAATCTTGAGAATGCCCACAGGCCGGGATTTAAACGCGTTAAACGGTGATTGATTATTCTTGTTGATTAACCTTGCGCTCGACTGCTTTCAGGCGCTTGCTCATATCATCAATGTTCATCACCAGGGCTGCGGTTTTACGCCACACTTTGTTAGGCTGCAGCGGGATACCCGAAGAGTAAACTCCAGGCTCAGTGATAGGACGCATGACCATCCCCATCCCCGTTACGGTAACCTTGTCGCAAATTTCCATATGCCCGTTGATTACGCTGGCGCCGCCAATCATGCAGTAACGGCCAATTTTCAGGCTACCCGCCATAATGACGCCGCCCGCAACCGCGGTATTGTCGCCAATCACGACGTTATGTGCAATCTGGCACTGGTTATCAATGATGACGCCATGGCCGATGCAGGTATCATCCAGCGCCCCGCGATCGATCGTCGTGCAGGCACCAATCTCAACATTGTTGCCGATAATGACGCGGCCAAGCTGTGGAATTTTAACCCAATTTCCGCGATCGTTGGCGTAACCAAAACCATCAGAACCAATCACCGTCCCGGATTGAATAAGGCAATTTTCGCCGATCTCAATCTCGTGGTAAATGGTAACATTGGCCCACAAGCGCGAACCTGCGCCAATTTTCGTATTTTTCCCGACAAAACAGCCAGCGCCGATAACCACGTTATCACCCAGCGTAACGCCGGATTCGATCACCGCATTCGGGCCAATCGAGACGTTATTACCCAGCGTTGCCGTTGCATCAATCACCGCGCCAGGGGCAATGTTTTGCGCCGGTTGCGGCGTGGTATCCAGAATTTGGGCCATACGCGCATAAGTCAGGTACGGATTTTTGACGACCAGCGCTGCGCTCCTGGCAAAAGGAAGATCGTCCTGCGTCATAACAATGGCGGACGCCTGGCATGCAGCCAGATGCTCACGGTATTTTGGATTTACCATGAAAGTGATGTGACCTGCTTGAGCAGATTGCATGGACGCAACGCCGGTGATGACGATATCGCCATCACCGTGTAGTTCTGCATCCAACTGCTGAGCTAAATCAGCCAGTCGAATTGAAGGCATTACTTATTTAACCTGTTTCAGTACATCAGCGGTGATGTCTTTGACATCATTGCTGTTGTAAATAACGGCGTTGGAAGGAACAACCAGATCGATACCCTGATCCGCAGCAACTTTTTTCACTGCAGTCTGGATACGAGTAACCAGTTTACCGCGTTCTTCGTTAGAACGACGAGCCTGATCCTGTTCGAAAGCCTGCGCTTTCTGAGCAAATGCCTGGCCACCGGCAGCCAGTTCTTTTTCCAGCTTAGTGCGATCGGCTGGTTTCATCGTGGAACCATCACGCTGCAAACGCTGTTTTTTGGCTTGCAGGTCGGATTCCATGCTCTGCAGTTCGCTGGCGCGGCCGCCGAATTCGTTTTTCATAGTCTGAGAAACGCCGGAAGTCTGCGCGACCTGCTGTAACAGGTTACCCATATCAACAATCGCAATCTTGTCTGCTGCCTGAGCGGACGCTGCCATTGCCAAACCGAAACCTGCAGCTAATAACAACTTTTTCACAATTAACTCCTTACCATCCCGTTTGTACCCGGAGGTACAGCTCTTTGCGTGGCCGGGCCTTCTATCCAAGGCCTCAGCCATCACTATACTGCTGATACATTCCTTTGCAGCGATACGTTACCAGGTTTTACCAATGTTAAACTGGAACTGTTCCGCTTTGTCTCCATCGTACTTTTTAAACGGCTGGGCGTAGGAGAAGACCAACGGCCCCAATGGGGACATCCATTGTAAAGCAATACCGGCAGACATACGGATATTACTCGGATCACTATAATCCGGAATGCCCAGTGCTTTCATCTCTGCGGTATTTTGCCAGTTTGTATCCCAAACCGTACCCGCATCCCAGAAGAAGGACGTACGAACAGAGTTTGCATACTTGTCACTGATAAACGGCGTAGGCGTAATCAGCTCAACGCTGGCGACACCCATTGCGTTACCGCCCACCGCATCATTAGATTTACAGTAACCGCCGGACTGGTTACAGTTCTCCAAGCCCGTGTTGCCATAATAAACCGCTTTCGGACCAATGTTATTGGACTGGAAGCCACGAACGGTACTTGAACCACCCGCATAGAAGTTCTCATAGAATGGCATTTCCTTACCACCTAAGCCATCACCATATCCCCAGCGAGTACGCCCCAGAACGACCCAATTGTGATCGTCATCAATAGGGAAGTAGGAAGCCGTATCGACAGTGACTTTGTAGAACTCGTTATCAGACCCCGGAACGGTCACTTTACCGTTCAGGTTAATACGTGAGCCTTTCGTCGGGAAATAACCACGGTCGAGGTTGTTATAGGTCCACCCATAGTTAAAGGTGAAGTCGTCAGCCGAGTAACCGTTATTGTCATCCGTCCGGCTGGCGTTCTGCCCTACGGAATCAAGGTAACGCCACATCGCCACCTGCGGTTCCATTTTGGACAGGGAGTTATGAACGTAACCTAAACCTGTACGCAGGGTGTTGTACTCGTTGATCGGGAACCCAAGGGTGCCATCCAGACCATAGCTCTTGTTGGTATACGAAGAGAGATCCGCATTGTCAGCTTTAAAGTCGTTATAGAAGATACGGCCACCGAGACTGACACCATCAACCGTAAAGTATGGGTTAGTGACCGAGAACTCAGAGTACGTCTGGTAATCGTTTTTGGTACCGCTGATGCCGACGGAGTAACCTGTACCCAGCCAGTTATCCTGCTGTACGCCAACTTGGAAGCTGACCCCACTCTCCGTGCCGTAACCTACGCCGAAGTTAAAGCTACCGGTGTTGCGCTCTTTAACCTTGTAGACAACGTCAACCTGATCCGGACTGCCGGGAACACGCTGCGTTTCAGTGTCTACCGTTTCGAAGTAGCCCAGACGATTGAGGCGCTCTTTGCCCTGGTCAACCAAATCGCTGCCCAGCCATGCACCTTCCATCTGGCGCATTTCGCGACGAAGTACGGAATCTTTAGAGGTGTCGTTGCCTTCAAAACGAATTTTACGCACATAGAAGCGGTTGCCGGCATCGACGTTGATGCGCAACCTAACCGTTTTATCGGTATCGTTGATTTCCGGCTGCGTCTGAACGCGCGGATAGGCATAACCATAGCGACCAAGAAGTTTTTTGATGCTGTCTTCCATTTTGGTCACTTTGGCACCGCTATACAGTTCGCCAGGTTCGACCTTCGTCAGACCTTCAATCTCTGCGGAGTGGCCAGCCAGATTACCGCTAACCTGCACGCCGGAGAGCTTGTATTGATCGCCTTCAGTCACGTTAACGGTAATGTAGATTCCTTTTTTGTCCGGCGTCAGGCTGACCTGCGTCGAATCAATATTAAAGCGGGCATAACCGCGATCCAGATAGTAACTGCGCAGTGTTTCCAGATCGCCAGCCAGTTTCTGTTTCTGATATTTGCGATCGCCGACGACGTTCCACCACGGAACTTCATCACGCAACTGGAAGGTGGAGATCAGCTGTTCGGTGCTGAATGCGTGGTTACCTACAATGTTGATCTGCTGGATCTGCGCAGACACGCCTTCCTGGAAAACCAGCTTCAGGTCAACACGGTTGCGCGGCAGCGGTGTCACAACAGCTTTAACGCTGGCGCTGTATTTACCGACGCTGTAGTAGAAATCTTCTAACCCTTTTTCAATATCGGACAGGGTTGTGCGGTCCAGTGACTCGCCCACACGCACGCCAGAAGCCTCAAGGTTCTGTTTCAGCATGTCATCTTTCACCGACTTGTTGCCGGAGAAGGTGATGCTGGCGATTGTCGGGCGTTCTTTCACCTGGACAAGAAGCGTATCACCATCGCGAAGGACGCGAACATCCTCAAAGTTGCCAGTGGCAAACAGTGCGCGAATGGTGTTACTGATATCTTCATCATTCACCGTATCACCAGGGCGTACTGGCATACTGAGGAGGGCCGCACCAACGGCGACACGCTGCAGGCCTTCGAAATGAATGTCCTTCACTACGAACCCGTCAGCACCGTATACGGTGGCGCTGCTAAACAGCAGCGACGCTATGAGCAACTTTTTCATCGCCATCGTTATTATGCGTTCTTCCTAACAAACTCTCTTACAAGCGAGAGAAATCATTGAAAAGTGCAAGCCCCATTAACAGCACCAGCAAAATAGAGCCAATGCGGTAACTAAAGTCTTGAACTCGCTCGGATACCGGTCCGCCCTTCAGCTTCTCGATCGCTAAAAACAGCAGATGCCCGCCATCAAGAACGGGTAATGGGAACAGGTTAATGATACCCAGGTTCACGCTTATCAAAGCGAGGAACATCAAGTAATAAATCAACCCGAACTCCGCTGACATCCCAGCCCCTTGAGCTATCGAAATCGGCCCACTGAGGTTGTTCAGTTTTACATCACCGGTGATCAATTTCCCCAACATACGGACCGTCAGCTTCATCAATTGCCACGTTTTATCCGTAGCTTCAGCGATGGCACTGAATGGCCCGTACTGGCGTACTGTCTTGTATTCGTCTGGCAGCGGAATAACTTTGGGCACAACGCCCGCAAAACCCTCTGCCTTGTTACCCGGCTTTGTATCCGGTATTAACGTTAAAGACAAGGGACTCCCCTGCCTTTCTACTTCCAGGGCTAACGATGTGCCGGGGTTATCACGAACCAGCGCCACAAACATCATCCATTGCGTTAACTGCTGACCATCGACTTTAACGATCCTGTCGCCAGCTTGCAAACCTGCTTTGCTGGCCGCAGAGTTAGGCTGAACCTCTGCAAGCACCGGTTCTAGCTGCGCTGAACGCGGCTGAATCCCCAGTGACGAAACCGGATCTTCTTTATCAGGTTCAAAAGCCCAATGACGTAAATCCAGCACTTTGTCCTGACGATTGTTACTGCCGAAAGGCGCTACGCTGATCGTCGTCTGGCTGTCGCCGATTTTAGACACCAACTGTAAGCGCACAGCATCCCAATCAGGCGTTTCGATACCATCAATCGCTTTTAGTTCCGTGCCAGGTGCAATTTGCGCGACTGCGGCAATAGAGTTGGGCGTTATTTCGCCAACTACCGGGCGAACGCCAGGAACACCGATGATAAAGACCAACCAGTAGGCGAAGATAGCAAAGAGAAAATTGGCGATGGGGCCGGCGGCGATAACAGCGGCGCGCTGGCCGACTGTTTTATTGTTAAATGCATAATGACGCATCTCCGGTGCAACCGGCTCGACACGCTCATCCAACATTTTGACATAACCGCCCAGCGGAATAAGAGCGATAATGAATTCGGTGCCGTGTTTATCCGTACGGCGCCAGAGCGCTTTACCAAAACCAATGGAAAAGCGCTCAACCCGCACTCCGCAGCGGCGAGCAACCCAGAAATGGCCAAATTCATGCACGGTGATCAACACACCAAGTGCAACGATGAACGCCGCCAGATTCCAGAGAATGCTCAGCATAAAACCTTCCGTTAAATCGTCCTGAAAACCAGCAGTAACAGACAGGCAAATACAGGCACTGCCGCTGTCAGGCTGTCAATGCGATCCAGTATACCGCCATGACCCGGAATAAGATGACCACTATCTTTTATTCCAGCTTCACGTTTGAACATACTTTCCGTTAAATCGCCCAGCACTGACGCCAGTGCCGCGACCACTGAACAAATTAAAAGTGTTGAAGGCGCAACATCCAGATCCGCCCAGGCGCTATATCCCCATGAAATAACGCCAGCGGTCAGCAGCCCACCCAGAAAACCCTGCCAGGTTTTACCTGGAGACACTTTCGGGGCCAGCTTATGTTTGCCAAACAATTTACCAAACATATACGCGCCTGAATCCGCCCCCCACACCAGGATCATGACATACAGCAGCCACAGTGCACCGCCATAGTGATTCTGATCGTAGTGCCAGACCCGGAGCGCCAGCATACCCCAGAAAAAAGGAATAATCGTCAGTACGCCAAAAATCAGACGCAGAACTTTTGACTTACGCCACAACGCAGCGGATGCCGGATAACCCAGCACCAGCACCAGGGCAATCAGCCACCAGACCAGCGAAGCCCACAATGAGACCGCGACCATGGGTTGGTGAACATTGTGATGATATTCCGGCAGCATAATCAGCATAAACGCCAACAGAAGCCCGCATAATACCGCCAGCCAGATCCGCTGAGTACGAGATGTGAAGCCGCTTAATTGCCCCCATTCCCACGCTGCGAGCATACAAACGGCGAGCGTTACGATAGCAAACCCCACCGGAGGCAACAAAAAAAGTGCTGCGATAACAATTGGTATTAATACAAAAGCAGAAATCAGGCGATACTTCAGCAAAAGCAACCCCCATCAGGCTTTGTCGCCACCAGGCTCGGTGCCGCCGAAACGACGCTCTCGATTGGCAAAGGCATGTAGCGCACCTTCAAAGTCTTGTTCATCAAAATCGGGCCAAAGAACATCAGTAAAGTAAAGTTCGGCATAGGCAATTTGCCAAAGTAAAAAATTACTTATGCGATGTTCCCCACCAGTCCTAATCACTAAATCAACGGGAGCCAGTTCGTGCATGCAGATTTGCTTATTCAGCGTTTCTTCATCAATTTGATCCGGGCGTAATAACCCTTCCTGCACTTGCACTGCTAACTGACGGACTCCCTGAACAATATCCCAGCGACCACCATAATTCGCCGCGACATTCAACGTCAGCCCGGTGTTCTGGGCGGTTAACGCTTCCGCTTTACGGATTCGATCCTGCAAACGCGTATTAAAACGACTGGTATCGCCAATGATACGTAAACGCACATTATGACGATGCAAGCTCTTCACTTCGCTATCCAGCGCCCACACAAACAGCTCCATCAGCGCACTGACTTCCTGCGCCGGGCGGTTCCAGTTCTCGCTACTAAAAGCATAAAGCGTCAGCGCATCAATACCATTATTGGCGGCATAAGATACCGCACGGCGAACAGACTTTGCTCCAGCCCGATGACCAAAGGCCCGGAGCTTCCCTTGTCTTTTCGCCCAGCGACCATTGCCATCCATAATTATCGCTACATGGCGGCAGCCATGCGTTGGCAAACTTTCGCTTATCGGTTGGTTAGCAGACAACATAACGCGTTTTAGTCCCTGAAAAGGATTGAGCGGTACTCAGGAATACACAAGCCTTTACGCAAAAAAGCCGTGTAAACCACGGCTAACCCAACAACCCATATGACAAACTGGCTATTGGGTGGCGCAGACTATATCACCGAAGCCGAACGCTAACAAATAGCACCGTAACTCATGGCTGTAATATCACCAGCTTGCGAAGCGCGTCACTTGTCTTTGTGCGACTTCACGAGCCTGGGCATCCACAGACAATACATCGTCGATACTTTGCGGTTCACGTAAATCCAACTGCTCCAGAACAGACAGATTCAGAGCGGCTATATCCGTGAAACGAATCGCGGACGCCAGGAATGCCGAAACAGTGACCTCGTTTGCTGCATTTAATGCGGTTGTCGCTGCCTGTCCGTCGCTTGAAGCATCAATGGCCAGCTTCAGGCAGGGATAACGATCATAATCGGGCGCAGCAAAACTTAGCGAATTCAGTTTGCAGAAATCGAGGGCATTCACACCCGAAGGCACACGATCAGGCCAGGCCATCGTATGTGCAATAGGCGTACGCATATCCGGCTCACCCAGTTGCGCTAAAACACTGCCATCCTGGTAACGCACCATGGAGTGGATCACCGATTGCGGATGGATCAGCACTTCCATTTGGCGGGCAGAGGCATTAAACAACCAGCGTGCTTCAATGTATTCCAGACCTTTATTCATCATAGTGGCTGAATCAACGGAAATTTTACGTCCCATTGACCAGTTAGGATGGCGACATGCCTGATCCGGCGTCATCGCCGCCAGATCCGCTAATGGCGTCTCCCGAAATGGACCACCAGACCCGGTAAGCAGAATAGACGAAACGCCATTCTGCTCAAGATCAGCGTACCCCAGGTTTTGCTGAATTGTTTCCGGTAAACTCTGAAAAATAGCGTTATGCTCGCTATCCACCGGCAACAGCCGCGCGCCGCTTTCCTTCACTGCCTCCATAAACAAGCGACCACAGGTCACCAGCGACTCTTTATTCGCCAGCAATACCGTCTTGCCTGCGCGAATCGCAGCAAGCGTTGGCACCAACCCGGCAGCACCGACAATGGCTGCCATGACCTGATCGACATCGCCCAGTGCAGCCATTTCGCAAGCCGCCTGCTGACCGCTCAGCACCTCAGTACGGCAACCGGTTTCTTGCAAAGCGATTTTTACCTGCTGCGCGCTCTGTACATCATCCATCACAGCAAAACGTGGGGTGAATTCCAGACACTGTTCAACCATACGGGCAACATTTTTGCCTGCCACCAGCGCAGTAACGGAAAAACGATCGGGATTGTGGCGAACCACATCAAGCGTGCTGCAACCAATAGAACCCGTTGAGCCCAGAAGAGTTAAATGCTTCATGAAACGCTCACAACGTTGCGAGAATAAAAAGCAAAACGCCGCCAGCAAAGCCACTGTAATGGCTCTCTGTACGGCGTTTTAGTCGGTTTTTATAGAATCAGAACTGCATCAGCTCTGCTTCTTTATCCGCCAGCGCCGCATCCACTTTCTTGATGGCAGCATCGGTCAGCTTCTGCACGTCATCCTGTGAACGGCGATCGTCGTCTTCACTGATTTCTTTGTCTTTCAGCAGAGCTTTCACTTTATCGTTCGCGTCACGACGGACGTTACGTACAGCAACGCGTGCTTGTTCAGCTTCACCGCGAACAACTTTGATCAGATCTTTACGGCGTTCTTCGGTCAGCGCTGGCAGCGGAACGCGGATATCGCTCCCTGCGGAGTTCGGGTTCAGGCCCAAATCAGATGCCATGATGGCTTTTTCAACGGCCGGGCTCATTGAGCGATCGAACACGTTGATTTTCAGCGTACGGGAGTCTTCCACCGTTACGCTTGCCAACTGGCGCAACGGCGTCGGCGTACCGTAATATTCCACAACGATGCCATCCAGCAGGCTCGGGGAAGCGCGACCAGTGCGCACTTTGCTGATTTGAGTTTTGAACGATTCTACGCATTTTTCCATGCGCACTTCAGCATCTTTTCTGATATCGCTAATCACGTTACGGATCCTTGAAATCTTGTCGCAGGCAGACCATACACAGGCACGCCTGGTTGCGGGTGTGCTAAGTATAGCCCTGTTCAACATTCTGGCATCGTGAGATGCCAGAAAGAACGGCTCAATAAATTAAAGCGGAATCTTACCTTTATTTATTGCTTACGGGAATTATTCCGTAATCAATGTGCCTTCTTTTTCGCCCATTACCACGCGACGCAGCGCGCCGGGTTTGTTCATATTGAACACGCGAATCGGCAGTTTATGATCGCGGGCCAGCGTAAAGGCCGCCAGATCCATCACTTTCAGTTCTTTATCCAGCACTTCGGTGTAACTCAGTTGTTCACACAGCGTTGCAGTCGGATCGGTCACCGGATCGGCAGTAAACACGCCGTCTACTTTAGTTGCTTTCAGCACAACATCGGCTTCGATTTCGATACCGCGCAGGCAAGCTGCGGAATCGGTGGTGAAGAACGGGTTACCGGTACCGGCGCTGAAAATCACGACGCGGTTATTGCGCAACAGGCTGATAGCCTCCGCCCAGCTGTAATTGTCACAGACACCATTCAACGGAAACGCGGACATCAGACGTGCGTTTACATAGGCACGATGCAGCGCATCACGCATCGCAAGGCCGTTCATCACCGTTGCCAGCATACCCATGTGATCGCCCACAACACGGTTCATGCCTGCTTTTGCCAGTCCCGCGCCGCGGAATAGGTTACCGCCACCAATCACCACGCCAACCTGAACTCCCAGTTCAACCAGCTCTTTAATTTCCTGCGCCATACGGTCAAGAATGCTTGCGTCAATACCGAAGCCTTCGGATCCCTGGAGCGCTTCGCCGCTCAGCTTAAGCAGAATGCGTTTGTAGACGGGTTTTGCATTGGTAGCCATGTTTCTTTCCTGAGACTGTCAACAATTGGACGGATTAATACTGGCGCTATGATACGTCGCCTGTCAGCGCAAACACTAGCGTGTTGGCTGATTTTCAGATGAAGGGCATAAAAAGAAGCCGCCCTAAGGCGGCTCCTTTTTAGTGATTAAGACTGCTTGGACATTGCAGCAACTTCTGCTGCGAAGTCAGTCTCAACTTTCTCGATGCCTTCACCCACTTCGAAGCGGATGAAGCCTGTTACGTCAGCATTGTGCTCTTTCAGCAGCTGACCCACAGTTTTGCTCGGATCCATAACGAAAGGCTGGCCGGTCAGAGAAACTTCGCCGGTGAATTTCTTCATGCGGCCTTCAACCATTTTCTCTGCGATTTCTTTCGGTTTGCCAGACTGCATGGCGATGTCCAGCTGAACCTGGTACTCTTTTTCTACCACTTCAGCAGACACGTCTTCCGGTTTAACGAATTCCGGTTTGCTTGCAGCAACGTGCATAGCCAGCTGTTTAACCAGCTCCTGATCCGCGCCTTTAGCTGCAATCAGAACACCGATACGCGCACCGTGCTGGTAAGAACCCAGAACTTCGCCTTCCAGGGAAGCAACGCGACGGATGTTGATGTTCTCACCGATTTTAGCAACCAGTGCAACACGCTCTTCTTCGAACTGAGCTTTCAGAACTTCAACGTCAGTGATTTTGCCAGCAACAGCAGCATCCAGCACTTTGTTTGCAAATGCCTGGAAACCACCATCTTTCGCCACGAAGTCAGTCTGGCAGTTTACTTCCAGAATGATACCGTAGGTGCCGTCGATCTTAGTGATGATCACGCCGTCAGCAGCAACGTTGCCTGCTTTTTTCGCTGCTTTGATAGCACCGGATTTACGCATGTTTTCGATTGCCAGCTCGATGTCGCCGTTCGCTTCAGTCAGAGCCTTTTTGCAATCCATCATGCCTGCGCCAGTACGTTCACGCAGCTCTTTTACCAGGGATGCGGTAATTTCAGCCATTCTTTAATCCTCGGGAGAGATATGACCTGCCTGGTTCGGGGAACCAAACAGGCTTAAAAGTGAAAAAGGGGGCCATAAACAGGCCCCCTAACCAAACTCGGTACTACCTGCTCAATAAGGGGCTCAGAGAGCGTGCCTTATTACTCAGCTTCTACGAAGCTTTCTTCCGCCTGAGTAGCCAGATCCGAAGAACGGCCTTCACGAACGGTAGCAGCAACGGCATTCAGGTACAGGCTAACAGCACGGATTGCGTCATCGTTACCCGGGATAACGAAGTCAACGCCGTCCGGATCGGAGTTGGTATCAACGATAGCAAATACCGGGATACCCAGGTTGTTTGCTTCTTTGATTGCGATGTGCTCGTGGTCAGCGTCGATAACGAACAGAGCGTCCGGCAGACCGCCCATGTCTTTGATACCGCCCAGGCTGTTTTCCAGCTTGTCCAGTTCACGAGTGCGCATCAGCGCTTCTTTCTTGGTCAGCTTGTCGAAGGTACCGTCCTGAGACTGAGTTTCCAGGTCTTTCAGACGTTTGATGGACTGACGAACGGTTTTCCAGTTAGTCAGCATACCGCCCAACCAACGATGGTTCACGAAGAACTGGTCGCAGTTCAGAGCAGCTTCTTTCACCGCTTCGCTTGCAGCGCGTTTAGTACCAACGATCAGGATTTTGCCTTTGCGAGAAGCAATTTTGTTCAGCTCAGCCAGGGCTTCGTTGAACATCGGTACAGTTTTCTCAAGGTTGATGATGTGAACTTTGTTACGCGCACCGAAGATGAACGGCTTCATTTTCGGGTTCCAGTAACGGGTCTGGTGACCAAAGTGAACACCAGCCTTGAGCATATCGCGCATGGAAACAGTTGCCATGTTTAAAACCTCTATATAAAAGTTGGGGTTATGCCTCCACGTATCCCATATTACCGACCCCGAAGGGCACCCCGGAATATGTGCCGATACGTGTGTGTTATTACACAAAGTGAGATTTGTGGCTCCCATCCCAAAACAGGAACGGAAGTCCGGCGCGCTTTATATCACAAAACACTGCCGGACACCAATAGTTGTTGACGCGGTGTGCTGTTAATGATTCTCAATTTGGCACAAAGCTTGCCCGACTGTTACCATGAACAACACTTATCCTGGTATAGTCGAAAAATTCGACACTGATGGACGCACTCCATGGCTATCTCAATTAAAACTCCTGAAGAAATCGAAAAAATGCGCATTGCCGGTCGTCTGGCCGCCGAAGTGCTGGAAATGATCGAACCGTATGTTAAACCGGGCGTCAGCACCGGCGAACTGGATCGCATCTGCAATGACTACATCGTCAATGAGCAACACGCGATCTCCGCTTGCCTCGGTTACCACGGCTTCCCGAAATCCGTCTGTATCTCTATTAATGAAGTGGTATGTCACGGTATTCCGGATGACGAAAAACTGCTGAAGGATGGTGATATCGTCAACATCGACGTGACCGTTATCAAAGACGACTATCACGGCGACACCTCCAAAATGTTTATCGTCGGCAAACCAACAATCCTTGGCGAACGCCTGTGCCACGTCACCCAGGAGAGCCTCTACCTGGCGCTGCGCATGGTGAAGCCGGGCATCCGTCTGCGTACCCTTGGCGCGGCTATTCAGAAATACGTAGAAGCGCAAGGGTTCTCCGTGGTGCGCGAATACTGCGGACACGGCATTGGTCGTGGTTTCCACGAAGAACCGCAGGTGCTGCACTATGATGCAGATGACGGCGGCGTTGTGTTACAGGCCGGTATGACCTTTACCGTAGAACCGATGGTCAACGCCGGTGATTACCGCATTCGCACCATGAAAGATGGCTGGACGGTGAAAACCAAAGATCGCAGCCTGTCGGCACAATATGAGCACACGATCGTGGTGACAGAAACGGGTTGTGAGATCCTGACCCTGCGCAAAGATGACTCCATCGACGCGGTACTGACGGCCGCTTAATCTCCGCCGTTACGCTCTTGTCTACGGCCCGCTCTGCGGGTCGTTTTTTTTGCCCTGCCAACCTCTTCGTCATACGTATAAACGACTTTTCATTTCTGACTATCTCTTTTACTTTGTTTTGTTAGTGATCCTCACTCCACACGGGTGGCTAATAATGAGCAATACCTTGTCAGAACAATTCGTCAACACCGTCAAACCCACCCTTCCCGGCCAGCCTGAGTATCCTGGCGTCTGGCCCCAGGACGCGCTGCAATGTGCGGGGATCAAAGCCCATATCGACGCCTTCCAGCGGTGGCTGGGGCATGTATTTGATGCCGGTATTTCCGCCGAGCAATTGATTGAAGCACGTACCGAATTTATCGATCAGCTGCTGCAACGCCTGTGGCTGGAGTACGGTTTTGGCAATATCAACGACGTCGCGCTGGTGGCGGTTGGCGGCTATGGTCGCGGTGAACTGCACCCCTTGTCTGATATCGATCTGCTGATCCTCAGTCGCCACAAACTGCCCGATGAGCAGGCGCAAAAGATTGGCGAACTGCTAACACTTCTCTGGGACGTAAAACTGGAAGTAGGTCACAGCGTGCGCACGCTGGATGAATGCCTACAGGAGGGGCTGTCGGATTTAACCGTCGCCACGAATCTCATTGAGTCACGTCTGTTGATTGGCGATGTGGCGCTGTTTCTTGAGCTGCAAAAGCATATTTTCAGCGACAATTTCTGGCCTTCGGAAACGTTTTTCCCGGCGAAAGTGGCCGAACAAAATGAGCGTCATCAGCGTTACCACGGCACCAGCTACAACCTTGAGCCGGACATTAAAAGCAGCCCCGGCGGCCTGCGCGATATTCACACGCTGCAATGGGTGGCTCGTCGCCACTTTGGCGCAACATCGCTCGATGAAATGGTCGGCTTCGGCTTCCTCACCGAAGCTGAGCGTAATGAACTGAACGAGTGTCTGCATCTGCTGTGGCGCATCCGTTTCGCCCTGCACCTGGAACTGAACCGCTACGATAATCGCTTGCTTTTTGATCGCCAGCTAAGCGTCGCCCAGCGGCTGAACTATGTCGGCGAAGGCAACCAGCCGGTTGAGCATATGATGAAAGATTTCTTCCGGGTTACACGTCGTGTCACGGAACTGAATCAGATGCTACTCCAGCTCTTCGATGAAGCGATACTGGCGCTCACGGCTGATGAAAAGCCGCGTCCGATCGATGATGAGTTCCAGCTACGCGGCACACTGATTGATCTGCGCGATGAGACATTATTTATTCGCGAGCCGCAGGCGATTTTGCGGATGTTTTATATCATGGTGCGCAACAGCACGATTACCGGCATCTACTCCACTACCCTGCGTCATCTGCGACACGCCCGTCGCCATCTGACACAACCGTTATGCTACATCGCCGAAGCGCGCTCTATTTTCCTCAGTATGCTGCGCCACCCGGGCGCTGTCAGTCGCGGCCTGCTACCGATGCACCGCCACAGCGTATTGTGGGCCTATATGCCGCAATGGTCGCATATCGTCGGTCAGATGCAATTTGACCTGTTTCATGCTTACACGGTCGATGAACACACCATTCGCGTGTTATTGAAGCTGGAAAGTTTCGCTAAAGAAGAGACACGTAATAAGCATCCCTTATGTGTAGAGCTATGGCCGCGTCTGACCCATCCGGAACTGATTTTGATTGCCGCACTGTTCCACGACATCGCGAAAGGACGCGGCGGTGATCACTCCGTACTGGGGGCACAGGATGTGCTGAAATTTGCCGAGTTGCACGGTTTGAACTCCCGAGAAACGCAACTGGTTGCCTGGCTGGTCCGCCATCACTTGCTGATGTCGGTAACCGCCCAACGCCGTGATATTCAGGATCCGGAAGTCATCAAGCAGTTCGCTGAAGAGGTGCAAACGGAGAACCGGTTACGCTTCCTGGTCTGCCTGACCGTTGCGGATATTTGCGCCACTAACGAAACCCTGTGGAACAGCTGGAAGCAGAGCCTGTTGCGCGAACTCTATTTCGCCACTGAAAAACAGCTACGCCGTGGCATGCAAAACACGCCGGATATGCGTGAACGGGTGCGTCATCATCAATTACAAGCACTGGCGTTGCTGCGTATGGACAATATTGATGAGGAGCAGTTGCATCAGATTTGGGCGCGTTGCCGCGCCAACTATTTTGTGCGCCATAGCCCAAACCAGTTGGCATGGCATGCCCGGCACCTGCTCGCGCATGATTTAAGCAAACCGCTGATCCTGCTTAGTCCTCAGGCAACCCGTGGCGGCACAGAGATCTTTATCTGGAGTCCCGACAGACCTTACCTCTTTGCCGCAGTATGTGCCGAACTCGACAGACGTAATCTCAGCGTCCATGACGCACAGATCTTCACCACCCGTGACGGCATGGCAATGGATACCTTTATTGTGCTGGAACCGGATGGCAGCCCGCTCTCCGCCGATCGTCACGATGCCATCTGCTTTGGTTTAGAGCAGGCTATCACGCAACACACCTGGCAACCGCCACAGCCACGACGTCAGCCAGCCAAATTGCGTCACTTTACCGTCGACACGGAAGTGAATTTCCTGCCGACCCATACCGACAGAAAATCCTTCCTTGAATTGATTGCACTCGATCAACCCGGCTTGCTCGCACGCGTTGGCCAGGTGTTTGCCGACCTTGGAATTTCGTTGCACGGGGCGAGAATTACAACAATTGGTGAACGAGTAGAAGATTTATTTATAATCGCAACCGCCGACCGGCGTGGCCTTAATAATGCGCTGCAAAAGGAGGTGCAACAACGGTTGACAGAGGCCCTCAATCCAAACGATAAAGGGTGATGATTTTTTTACACAGATGGAAAGAGCTTAACAATGCAGCAGTTACAGAACGTTATTGAAACCGCTTTCGAGCGTCGCGCAGAGATCACCCCGGCCAATGTGGATACCGTTACCCGTGAAGCGGTCAACCAGGTTATTGCTCTGCTCGATTCCGGCGCCCTGCGCGTCGCAGAAAAAATCGATGGTCAATGGGTCACTCACCAGTGGCTGAAGAAAGCGGTTCTGCTCTCTTTCCGCATTAACGATAACCAGGTTATCGACGGTGCAGAAAGCCGCTACTTCGATAAAGTGCCGATGAAATTCGCCGACTACGATGCAGCGCGTTTCCAAAAAGAAGGTTTCCGTGTCGTGCCGCCGGCTGCGGTTCGTCAGGGTGCGTTTATCGCCCGTAATACTGTACTGATGCCGTCGTACGTTAATATCGGTGCCTATGTCGATGAAGGCACCATGGTGGATACCTGGGCAACCGTAGGGTCCTGTGCGCAGATTGGTAAAAACGTTCACCTCTCCGGTGGCGTGGGAATCGGTGGCGTACTGGAGCCATTACAGGCAAACCCGACTATCATTGAAGATAACTGCTTTATCGGCGCGCGTTCCGAAGTGGTGGAAGGTGTTATCGTTGAAGAGGGGTCGGTTATCTCCATGGGCGTGTATATCGGTCAGAGCACCCGTATTTATGACCGCGAAACCGGCGAAATTCACTACGGCCGTGTACCGGCGGGTTCCGTTGTGGTTTCCGGCAATCTGCCATCCAAAGATGGCAAATACAGCCTCTACTGTGCTGTTATCGTGAAAAAAGTCGATGCGAAAACGCGTGGCAAAGTGGGTATCAACGAACTCCTGCGCACCATCGATTAAGTCTTTCCCCTCTCCCTTTTCGGGAGAGGGTGACCTGTCCCGCCTTTTTAGTACGCGCAGGTGGAAAAAATAGATTTTTTCGTTAATTATTCATAGGTTATGTTGAGCTTAAGGGTACCGCTATGTACGATAATCTGAAAAGTTTAGGCATTACCAATCCCGATGAAATTGATCGTTACAGCCTCCGCCAGGAAGCGAACAACGATATCCTGAAAATCTATTTTCATAAGGACAAAGGCGAGTTTTTTGCCAAGAGCGTGAAGTTTAAATACCCGCGTCAGCGTAAAACCGTGGTCGCTGACGGTGTCGGCCAGGGGTATAAAGAGGTTCAGGAGATCAGCCCTAACCTGCGCTATGTCATTGATGAGTTAGATCAAATCTGCCAGCGCGATCGTACCGAAGTGGATCTGAAACGTAAGATCCTTGACGATCTGCGTCACCTTGAAAGCGTGGTTACCAACAAGATCAATGAAATTGAGTCGGATCTTGAGAAATTAACGCGCGGGAAATAACCGTGTCGTGCTTACCCGGTCTGCGGAGCCTTTCCACAGGCCGGGTAAGAAATATCAAATCAACGTTGCTCGTCCAGTTGCAGCGCCACATACAGTAGTAGCCTGTCATCGAAATTCCCTAAATCCAGCCCGGTCAGTTCAGAGATGCGATTGAGACGGTATTCCAGCGTGTTGCGGTGGATAAACAGCGCCTTGGACGTTGCCAGCGGCTGTACGTTATGGCGGAACCAGGCCGATAAAGTGCGCCTGAGCAGGCCATTGTTGTCCATCGCTTTTAACCGTGACAACGGGCGCGCCAGCTCATTCGCCTGCCAGCCGCCACGTAAACTGTCCAGCAATACTGGCAACATCAGATCCTGATAGAAATAGCTGCGGTTTTCCGGCATCCGTTGTTTACCCACCATCATCGTGGTGCGCGCGGTACGGTATGAACGGGCGATACTGCCAGGACCAGTAAAATAGTTGCCAAGCGCAACACGAAAACGCAGTTGGCCGTTCTCTTTCATGCGGGTAATCAACTGCTCAACGCGCTTGCGGTGATCTTCCGCGTCCCAGCGACCAAACTGATTGAGCGCCGGTTTGAGCACCACCATCTCCGTTAACGAGACAATCGCGATAAGGTTGTTGCGTTCCGGCGTAGTCAGCGCATTCTGCAACTGCTGCAATTCGGCCATGGCACTATCAACGCCCAGTTGACCACTGTCGACTTCCACGACCGCCACCACACGCGGCTGGTTTAAATCGATACCCAAGCGCTGCGCCCATTCAGTTAATGCGGGCGTATGCTCTTCCGCCTGGATCAGGTTCATCACCAGCTCTTCACGTAAGCGGCTGTCTTGTGCCAGCAGATGCATCAAACGGGATTGTTCCAGCATCATCTCAGCGGTCATACAGACCAGTTCGCCATATTTGCGCAACGTTTCCGGTTCGCCGGTCAAACCGATAACGCCGACAATTTCGCCTTCCAGTCGTAGCGGCAGGTTGATCCCCTGACGTACGCCATGCAAGTGACGCGCGACCGCATCATCAATGTCCACCACGCGGCCCTGGGAGAGAACTAACAGCGCACCTTCGTGCAATTCCCCAATTCGTTCGCGATCGCCGCTACCAATGATGCGACCACGTGCATCCATGACGTTAATGTTTGTATCGATGATGCGCATCGTGCGCGCCACGATATCCTGTGCCATTTTGGTATCAAGGTGCCAGCCAGCCATGTAACCCTCCCGTGAGCAGAGCCCAAGCATATGGGAGAAAACCATAGCGCGCACTGTGCATATGCACAAAGCAGCATTCAGAAGTATGGAGTTGTGGAAGGCTTCACAAAACAGAAGGAGCCCCTCTCCTCGCAGGGAGGAAGAGGGGTTTTACAGATTACTGCATCAGCAGATAAATGGAGGTATCGCCACGCTGAATATTCAGCGCCAGTACAGACGGTTTGCCGTCGAGGATTTTGCGCAACTCAGCGATATTTTTCACCGGCTGCTGGTTAGCACCGATAATCACATCCCCTTTTTTCAGGCCAATCTGCGCCGCAGGGGTATTCGCTTTCACTGCGTTAACCACCACGCCAGCATCTTTGCCTTTGTTGCTCATTTCCGCGCCTTCAATGCCACTGAAGATGGTGCTGGAATCCACCTGGTTCTGGCTGCTCTGCTGCAATTCCAGCGTGATATTCACCGGTTTGCCGTCACGCAACAGGCCAAGAGCAACTTTACTGCCAATTGGCATTGAACCCACTTCAGCACGCAGTGCGGCGAAGCTGCTAATCGGTTTGCCATTCAGCGAGGTGATCACATCACCCGCCTTGATACCCGCTTTCGCGGCGGCGGAATTCGGCATCACCTGGCTGACAAACGCCCCGCGTTGGGCATCGACTTTCATCGCTTTCGCCAGCTCGGAGTTCAGTTCAGTCCCCATAATCCCCAGCTCACCACGGCGTACCTGGCCGAACTCAACCATCTGGCCGGTCAGGTTTTTCACCATATTACTCGGGATGGCAAAACCGATACCAATGTTGCCGCCGTCCGGCGCGAGGATTGCGGTGTTAATCCCGATCAGTTCACCATTCAGGTTGACCAGTGCACCACCGGAGTTACCCCGGTTAATCGCCGCATCCGTTTGGATAAAGTTTTCGTAGTTTTCAGCATTCAGCCCGCTGCGGCCAAGCGCGGAAACAATCCCGGAAGTCACCGTCTCACCCAGACCGAACGGGTTACCAATCGCTACCGTATAGTCACCCACGCGCAGGGCGTCAGAATCCGCCAGCTTGATAGCGGTCAGGTTTTTCGGATCCTGAATCTGGATCAGGGCGATGTCGGAACGCGGGTCTTTACCCACCACTTTAGCGTCAAATTTACGCCCGTCGCTCAACTGAACCTTAATGGTATTGGCGTTATCCACGACGTGGTTGTTGGTCACAACATAGCCTTTGGCGGCATCAATAATGACCCCGGAGCCCAATGCCATAAATTTCTGCTGCTGACCACCGCCGGAGCCATCTTGCCCACCCTGACCGCCCTGGCAGAATGGCGAGCCCTGGAACGGAGAACCGTCCTGGCAGAACGGTGAATTATCACCAAAGAACTGCTGGAAGTTACGTGGCATACGCGGGGTATTCACCGTCGTGCTGCCTTCTACGTTAATACTCACCACCGAAGGCATCACTTTTTCCAGCATCGGCGCAAGGCTCGGCATTTGTTGCGACGGGGTAGCTGAAGATGCTGTTTCCGCCGCCGTAGCTGACAGAGGAGACAGCGCTAAACTTAAACTCAAGGCCAGTGCACTCATTGCTAACGTGGTTTTTTTCATGTGTCTCTATCTCATTACCGATTAACGCAAACAAACTGCTGTGTATGTACCACTCAGAGTCGATTTATAGCCTGAAGTTCCGGGATGTCGTTTCGGCAAAAAGTAAAAATTTATTGTCGTTCTTTACAAAACAACGGGGTTATTCCACTGCCATCAAACGACGATATTCATCCCAAGAATATAAATCAGTCATACCGCTGATATAATCCTGAATCAATCGACAACGATGATAATACTCCAGCACCGGATACTCCGCCGAATCGGGCGATAATTTACTGACCGCTTCTACATACGCTAATCGATGGCGCGTCGACAGTTTATGAAACAGACGCGATGCAATCGGAAAGCGGCGCAGACGCTCCTTTTCCACCAGCTCAGTAAAATCCGCCAACGATAATTGTAACAACGGGCGGTAAATATCCAGCAACCCACTGATGACGCGATAACCTTGTAATTCAAGCTGCTCAACGTCCGGGTGGCTGAATACATGTTTAATGGCGACATTTTTATATAATTCAAGTAGCTGACTGAATCCGCTATCATCCTCCAGCAACGCATGGTTGAATTCACCGCTGAAGATTTGGGGCAGGTTATCAATAAAGCGCTGTGCAGCGTAGGGCACCAGCTTATTAAGGGTATTGACCCGCAGATACATAAAGAATTGATCTTCCGCACTGCGGCTCATGGAATTCACACGAGATTTATCCCAGGCATTTTCGACCACCTGAGCAAACAACGAGCCCTTTTCATGTGTTCCCCAGGCATCATAAAGATGCTGGTAAAGTTGTTCCGCCGTGAAAATACGTTTTTCTACCGCATCTTCTAAGTCGGCGACGCAATAAGAAATATCATCAGCGGCTTCCATTATCCACGTCAAAGGGAAGCGGCTGTAAGTATCCAGGTTTAATTCTTTACGTAAGCGCTCAACATAGGCTTCTTCGCTGAAATAATAACCTGGTTTTTTCATTAAATAGCTGTGCGACGTTGGAGGAGAACCAACCCACCATGCAGGGCGCGTATATTTTAATATGCAACCGACCTGCGCCCAGGTCAGGTTCATTCGCATCAGCGTATGCACCAGGCGGATCCCCTGCGCGTTTCCTTCAAAATGGCTTAAATCCTGACGAACTTTTCTACGTAGCGCATTTAACCCATCTTCGCCCTCATGCAGGCGCAACACCGCCACTTCACAGCGATCGTCCGATAACGGTTGACCGAGCGCATCTTCCGGCACCAGCCGCTGATGGAACCAATCATTAATTGCCGCCTCGCCAAAATGGCCGAAAGGTGGGTTGCCAATGTCATGCATCAGGCACGCCATTTCAACAATGCTTTCAAACGGTCCGGTCAGTTCATCCAACCCGTAAGTTTCCAGCAACTTCAGTTCTTTCAGGCGGCTAAGGATTTCTTTGGCGATGTAGCGTCCCACCTGTTGTACTTCCAGGGAGTGGGTAAGGCGTGTACGTACCGCGGCATTGCGTTCCAGGGGGAAAACCTGCGTTTTTTGTTGCAACCGCCGAATGGCCGGGGAGTTGATGATGCGCCCGCGATCGCTTTCAAAAATACGCAGGATTTCACGCTCGGTTTTCACGCCCTGCGGCGAACGATAACGACGGTGCCAGTTTATTTTGTTGCGAAAGTCGATCTCTGCCATTTTCTCTCCTGTGCGAAGCGTCACGGGATATCATGCAATTGTGTATGCCATGATAGACTATGCCCTGAAAACGTAATTCTGTCTTATCACATTAGCGAGTATCTCCATGAAAATTGGCATTATTGGTGCAATGGAAGAAGAAGTTACGCTGCTGCGTGACAAAATCGAGAACCGTCAGACCCTGAATATTGGCGGGAGCGAAATCTACACCGGTACGCTGAATGGCACTGACGTTGCACTGCTGAAGTCGGGCATTGGCAAAGTCGCTGCTGCCATGGGCGCAACGTTGCTGCTGGAGCGCTGCCAGCCGGATGTGATTATCAATACCGGTTCTGCGGGCGGTCTGGCGCCAACGCTGAAAGTAGGCGATATCGTGGTGTCTGACGAAGCGCGTTATCACGATGCCGACGTGACGGCTTTCGGTTACGAGTACGGCCAGTTACCGGGCTGCCCGGCGGGCTTTAAAGCCGATGATAAACTGATTGCCGCCGCAGAAGCCTGTATCGCGCAACTGGATCTGCACGCCGTGCGCGGTTTGATTGTCAGCGGCGATGCCTTTATCAATGGTTCAGTGGGTCTGGCGAAAATCCGCCACAACTTCCCGCAAGCCATCGCCGTGGAAATGGAAGCCACCGCCATTGCGCATGTTTGCCATAACTTTGGCGTGCCGTTTGTTGTGGTTCGCGCCATCTCCGACGTGGCAGATCAACAGTCGCACCTGAGCTTTGATGAGTTCCTGGCCGTCGCGGCGAAACAATCAAGCCTGATGGTAGAAACCCTGGTGCAGAACCTGGCGCGTGGCTAATCGTTCACTCGGGGCGCTTGCCGCCCTGCTTATTCTGCTGCCGGCGTGGCTGTTCGCCGCGCCGCGCGTGATTTCGCTCTCACCGGCCAATACAGAACTGCTGTTTGCCGCAGGGATTACGCCTGTCGGCGTGAGCAGCTATTCCGATTACCCTCCCGAAGCCGCGCATATTGAACAAGTCGCCAGTTGGCAAGGCATCAACCTCGAACGCATTGTCGCATTGAAACCCGACATGGTGCTGGCGTGGCGCGGAGGCAACACTGAACGGCAGGTCAATCAACTGAAGCAGTTTGGCGTTACCGTGATGTGGGTGGATGCCATCACCATCGAACAAGTTGCAGAGACGCTGCGCGCGCTTGAGCCCTACAGCCCGCATCCTGAGCAGGCCCGACAAGCGGCGCAACAGCTGATGGCACGTTATGACGAATTGAAAGCGCGCTATGCAAACCAGCCGAAAAAACGCGTGTTCCTGCAATTTGGTGCACAGCCGCTGTTCACCAGCGGGCAAGGTTCGATTCAGAACGAGGTGCTGGAGCTGTGCGGCGGCGAAAACATCTTTGCCGCCAGTCGCGTGCCCTGGCCGCAGGTCAGCCGCGAGCAAGTATTAGCCCGCCAGCCGCAGGCGATTGTGGTCGCCGGAGAGGCGCGTGAAATTCCCAATATCGAACAATTCTGGCATAGCCAGCTCGATGTACCGATTATTTCTCTACACAGCGACTGGTTTGAACGCGCAAGCCCGCGTATTATCCTCGCCGCTCAACAACTCTGTACTGCCCTTGCGCAGGTGAAATAACCGGGGAATTCACATGCTCGTCTACTGGCTGGATATTATCGGCACTGCCGTGTTTGCCATCTCAGGCGTCCTGCTTGCCGGAAAATTGCGGATGGATCCGTTTGGCGTGCTGGTGCTCGGCGTGGTTACCGCAGTTGGCGGCGGGACGATCCGCGATATGGCGCTGGCGCACGGGCCGGTATTCTGGGTAACCGATCCTACCGATCTGGTGGTCGCCATGGTGACCTGCATGCTGACCATTATTCTGGTGCGTCAGCCGCGCCGCCTGCCGAAGTGGATACTCCCTGTGCTGGACGCCGTAGGTCTGGCGGTGTTTGTCGGGATTGGCGTGAATAAGGCCTTTCTGGCCGAAACCGGGCCGCTGGTCGCCATCTGTATGGGCGTTGTCACCGGTGTGGGCGGCGGGATAATCCGTGACGTTCTGGCGCGGGAAGTGCCGATGATCCTGCGTACCGAAATTTACGCCACTGCCTGTATCGCCGGCGGCATTGTGCATGCGACTGCGTTTCACTTTTTTACCATTCCGCTGGAAACAGCCAGTATGCTGGGCATGGTGGTTACGCTGGTGATTCGTCTGGCGGCCATTCGCTGGCATCTGAAGCTACCGACGTTCGCCCTGGATGAACCGGGCCGATAACAAAAAAGCCGTGTCGATGACACGGCTTTTTATACCTGCCGGGTTCGTTAAATACTGAACGAAGAACCGCAGCCGCAGGTGCTGGTCGCATTCGGGTTGGTGACCACAAAGCGGGAACCTTCCAGACCTTCGGTATAATCGACCGAACCACCTACCAGATATTGCAGGCTCATGGGATCAACCACCAGGCCAACGCCCTGTTTCTCAATGGTCATATCGCCATCGTTGATTTGATCATCAAAGGTAAAACCATACTGGAAGCCACTGCAACCACCACCGGTGATGTAGACACGCAGTTTCAGGTTTGGATTTTCCTCATCTGCGATCAGGCTTTTTACTTTGTTGGCTGCTGCATCGGTAAACTGCAGCGGCAACGCTACGTCATCACTCATGTCTTGCTCCCATTGCTACTGCGATCCGGGCAAATAGTCACCCGATCATTGTTGGCTATTATCCAATACGCTATTAAATCGTTCAAGTATTCTCCCGCCGCGACGCCTCAACACCGGCCGCCTCCTGCCTGGCAAGCGTACGTGCCAGGATTGCGGAATAGAGCGGATTGCCGCCAAGGAACTGTGCTAACAGTGTCGCACCGAGACAGGTGATAATCATTGGCAGAATAAGCTGATAATTGTCTGTCATTTCCAGAACCAGCACGATCCCGGTCAGCGGCGCGCGTAACGAAGCAGCCAGTAACGCGCCCATGCCCGCGACAGCAAACGTTGCTGCATCAAGTTGATAGTGCGGAAAAAGATCTGCACTCGCACTGCCGAAAGCCATCCCCAACACCGTACCCAGCGACAGCATCGGCGCAAATATTCCCCCCGGTGCACCCGAACAGAAACACAGCAGCGTCATGGCAACACGGATCAAAAAGAGTAATAGCAACACCCCAACAGTATAGTTCCCGGCTGCCGCTATCGGGATCAAAGCAAAACCCCCACCGGAAAACGCCGGGGCAATCAGCCCCAACACGCCGCAAGCACCACCGATAAGCCCACCGATCAGCACCCAGCGGGTCGTCTGGCCACCATGAATACGTTGAAAAAGATCCTGAGTACGCAGCACCAGCGTATTAAACAAAGGCCCTACGCAGCCAAAAATCATCCCCAGCACCAGATAGAGCCAGAGTGTGTTGACCGGCGCATTGCTAAGTTTGCCAACATCAATGACCGCGGCTTCGCCATTAAACAGGCGAAACACAATGCTCGACATGATCACACCGGTGAACACGGCTTTAATGGAGATGAGGTTGTAGTGAAACTGGGAGCGCATCTCTTCAATAATAAAAAGGATCCCAGCCAAGGGCGCATTGAACGCGGCTGACAAGCCTGCCGCTGCACCGGTCGCCAGTAGCGTATGGCGCGCCTCTGCACTGCGCATACGGAACAGATCCGCCACCATGCGACCAATATTACCGCCAATCTGCACCGTCGGGCCTTCCCGGCCAAGTACCATGCCTGCGCCAAGTGTTCCCATACCGCCGATAAATTTAACCGGCAGTACGCGCCACCAGCGTACCGGACGTAACTCTTCCAGTGCGCCTTCAATTTCCGGAATACCGGAACCGCCAGCCTCCGGCGCAAAGCGGCGAACCAAAAAATACCCCACCATCGCCAACAGAGCGGAGCCAATGAAAGCCAGTGACCAAATCTGCCACGCGTTATCCGCCACCTGGGCGAGCGCGCCAGTCCGGGTATTGATGACGAAATTGACCGCTTTTTCAAAAGCGACGCCCACTAATCCAGTCAGCGTTCCCGCGACGGCAGCCATTATTAATATCGCCAGCGGCGTTTTATCGCGTTGCAACAAGTGACGCAAAATATTCCTGCGACGCCGACGTTCCACTTGCTGCTGTTCAAATGAGGTGGTTTCAGGAGTCATAGATGAGAAAAGATAAGACAAATACAGCGGGCATTGTAACGAACCGGGGTTCCCGCGTCGCGGCTAAAATCCCTGCAAAATATGTCATTCCACCGGCCAGGGCGTGCATAACCTTCCTGTAATCACATAGAATGACGGGCATTGATTTTTCCACCAACCAGGAATGAAAACATGAGTAAGTCTGAAAACCTCTATAACGCAGCGCGTGAATTGATCCCGGGCGGAGTCAACTCACCGGTTCGCGCCTTTACCGGCGTGGGTGGTACGCCGCTGTTTATCGAGCGTGCTGACGGCGCTTATTTATACGATGTCGATGGCAAAGCCTATATCGATTATGTCGGCTCCTGGGGGCCAATGGTGCTGGGGCACAACCATCCGGCCATTCGCAATGCGGTAATCGACGCCGCCAGCCGCGGGCTGAGCTTTGGCGCACCGACTGAAATGGAAGTCAAAATGGCGGAACTGGTGACAGAACTGGTGCCAACGATGGATATGGTGCGCATGGTGAACTCCGGGACGGAAGCGACTATGAGTGCGATTCGCCTGGCGCGCGGCTTTACCGGTCGCGATAAAATCATCAAATTCGAAGGCTGCTACCACGGGCACGCGGATTGCCTGCTGGTAAAAGCGGGATCCGGCGCGTTGACGCTGGGCCAGCCGAACTCACCTGGCGTTCCGGCGGATTTCGCCAAACATACCCTCACCTGCACCTACAACGATCTCGCTTCCGTGCGCGCAGCCTTTGAACAATATCCGCAGGATATCGCCTGCATTATAGTTGAGCCAGTGGCAGGCAATATGAACTGCATTCCGCCACAGCCGGAATTCCTGCCAGGCCTGCGTGCGCTGTGTGATGAATTTGGCGCACTGCTGATCATCGATGAAGTGATGACCGGTTTCCGTGTGGCGCTGGCCGGGGCGCAAGCGTACTACGATGTGACACCGGACCTGACCTGCCTTGGCAAAATCATCGGTGGCGGCATGCCGGTCGGCGCATTTGGCGGTCGCCGCGAGGTGATGGATGCACTGGCACCCACCGGCCCGGTTTATCAGGCGGGAACACTGTCCGGTAACCCGATTGCGATGGCGGCGGGCTACGCCTGTTTAACCGAAGTGGCTCAGCCTGGCATCCACACTACCCTGACCGAACTGACCACCCAACTGGCCAATGGTCTGCTTGATGCCGCTCAGCAGGCAGGCATCCCACTGGTTGTGAACCATGTCGGCGGTATGTTCGGCCTGTTCTTTACCGATGCGCAAAGCGTGACCTGCTATCAGGATGTAGTGAAATGCGATGTTGAACGTTTCAAACGGTTCTTCCATCTGATGCTGGAAGAAGGCGTTTACCTTGCGCCGTCTGCGTTTGAAGCGGGCTTCATGTCTGTCGCACACAGCGAAGAAGATATCGACAATACTATCGATGCCGCTCGCCGCGTATTCGCGAAACTCTGATGTTCTTTCCCCTCTCCCCACCAGGGAGAGGGGGAATATTAACGGCTCTGCTTTCTCAACAAATAGATAAAGTACGGCGCGCCAATGAAGGTCGACAGCAACCCTGCCGGGATCTGATACGGAAATAACATCATCCGCCCGCACCAGTCGGCAAAGACCAGCAACACGCCCCCCACCAGTGCTGAAATCAGCATATGCGGCATCGTGCGGCGAAAACCCATCATCCGTGCAATATGCGGCGCCATCAGCCCGACAAAGCTCAGCGGGCCAATGGTCATCGTCGCCGTGGCCGTTAAGGCCGCAGCCAGCAGCAGTAGCGCAACACGCGATGATGTCAGCGCCATTCCCACTGCCCGAGCGGTATTTCCCCCCAGCGGTAAAATCATCAGCCAGCGACGGCACAGCGGCGTCAACGCCAGCAACACCACCATCATCGCACTGGTGCGCCATACCTGCTCACCGGAGGCGTTATAGGTTGAACCGGAAATCCACGTCAGGATCGCCGTCATTCGCGGGTCGCCGCTGGCCTGCATCATCATCAGCAGCATGGTAAACGCCGTGCTTAACGCCATACCGGCCAGTAACATGCGGTGCGGTGAAAACCCGCCGCGCCCGGCAGAAATCATGATAATCAGTAGCGTCGCCGCGGCACCAAGACTCCCGGCGGGCATCAGCCAGCCAAAGGCGTTCCCCGGCACGAAAAAGAGCATCAGCACCACGCCAAACGCCGCACCGGAGCTGATCCCCAGCACTTCCGGACTGGCCATCGGGTTACCGGTCAGGCGCTGAATAATGCAACCCGCAACAGCCAGCATGATGCCAGCAGTGAGTGCCGCGATGATGCGCGGCCAGCGCCACTCCAGAAGATCATTCAATAACGCACCACTGGCCCAGTGCCAGCCTTGCGCATCCCGACCGAATGCCAGCGCCCCCCACATCACCAGCAACAGCAACACCAGCCCCCCGAAGGCAAACCCCGGCACGTGCTGACGCTCAGCGGGAACGTTATCCCCGGCGTTCATCGCGGGTGCGCTCATGCTGCGCAGGCGCGGCAACAGCCACAGCAGCAACGGTGCGCCAATCAACGCGGTCACGGAGCCGGTGGAGATCTCCATCCATACCCGGGTCAGCAACCAGACCAGTTGATCGGAAAGCCACAAGATGAGCGCGCCAATAAACGGCGACAACACCAGTCGCGCCAGTAAACGGCGAGCGCCGAGCATTTTTGCCAACAGCGGCGCAAACAGGCCGATAAAACCAATAATCCCCACCGCATTCACCAGTAAGGCACTCAGGGCGATCGCCAGCGTCAGCGCCGCCAGCCGGGCCAGCGACAAGGCCAGTCCGAGGTTACGTGCGACACCATCATCCAGCCCCATCAGGGTCAGCGGACGCAGCAGCAACAACGTTAATAGACCGCAGCCCGCCAGTTGTGGCCACAGACGCTGCACCACGCTCCAGTCGGTCTGAGTCAGCGTACCGGTGCTCCATAAGAACATGCTTTGCAGCTGATCGTGATGAAACAGCGCCAGCAACTGGTTGATTGCTCCGCAATAAAGACTCACCACCAGCCCGGCAAGGATCAGTGTCACCGGCGATAACCGTTTGCCCCAGGCCACGCCAAACACCAGCGCGCCCACAGCGCACGCACCCGCCAGTGCAGCAAACTGCGAAGCCAGCACGCCCGGTATCGCCCACAGTGTGGTGACGGTGATCCCCAGTTGAGCGCCGGTCGCCACGCCAAGTGTGGTCGGTTCCGCCAACGGGTTGCGCAATACTTGCTGGAACAACACGCCCACCAGCCCAAGACCCGCCCCCACCAGCAGGGAAATTACCAGCCTTGGCAGCAAGCTGTAGTGGAACAGCATTTGATCGATACGGTCTATGTCTGGCGCACGCAGCGCCTCACCCCACTGCGCTCGCGGCAACGCAATGTTTAAATTGGACCAACTCAGCCCTGCGGCGATAGCAAATAACAGCGCCAGTAGCAGTATCGGGAAAAGGGAGAGACGACGACTCATGCCTTCCCTCCCAGCGCGTTATCCAGCACACGAGTAAAGTGCATCGCTGACAGCGTCGCACCATAAAACCAGACAGCCGGCACGCGCTGGAAACGTCCGGAACGCACAAAAGGCATCGCCTGCCAGAGCGGCGTCGCCATCAGCTTGCGCATATCCTGGTCATTGCCGTGATCGAAACAGAGCACATCCACATCGTTGTATTCCGCCAGCCTGTCGATACCCACTGCCACACTGCCCCAGAAGCTGGTTTCACCATGCCAGGCATTACGAATTCCCAGACTATCAAGCACTTCCTGGAACAGGCAGTTCGGACCAAACGCCAGTACATGGCGGGGATCCAGCAGCGTGATCATCAGCAACGGGCGGTTGCCACGGCGGGCGAAATGCGGTTTTGTCCCGTCGATCAACGCATCAAACGCATCCAGATGTGTTTTCTCAGCCGCTTCCCTATTCAGCAACTGCGCCATCTCGTTAAGGGAGTGGCGCGCCATCGTGAGCGGTTTTTTACCATCGCTGAAGGTGAAACCACGCCCTGGGGCAATACGCGCCAGTTTGGTTTCTGACGGGCCATAGCCTGCGGACCAGACAAGATAAGAGGGCTTCATCTGCGTCAGCAGTTCGAGATTAGGCTCTGTCCGCAGCCCGATATCGATCACCGCGTCAGGCAGTGCGGGTTCGTTAACCCACACGTTGTAATTATGCACATCTGCCACGCCATAGGGCGCAACGCCGAGCGCCAGCAGTAACTCAACGGGTAGCCATTCGAGGGCAACGATACGGTGCGGGTCGACAGACGCCGCCTGCGCGTTGCGCATGTTCCACAGTAAGGGAGAGAGCGCCATCGCCGTCAGCAGGCGACGACGGCTAATCTGAGGTAATTGGGCCATTAGTAGACAAAACTCACCGGTGCGGCGCCGGAAGGGTGCGGCAGGATGCCCATCGGGATGCCATAAATGTGTTCAAGCGTGTCGGCGCGCATTAAGTCATCCGGTATCCCTTCCGCGATCATTTCACCGCCGCGCAGTGCCACCAGATAATCGCAGTATCGCGCCGCCATATTAATGTCGTGCAGGACAGCAATCACCGTTAACCCACGCTGCTGACTAAGACGATGCACCAGCGCCAACACATCAACCTGGTGCGCGATGTCCAGCGCGGAAGTCGGCTCATCAAGCAGCAGGCAACGGCTATCCTGCGCCACCAGCATGGCAATCCACGCGCGCTGACGTTCACCACCGGAAAGGCTGTCCACCAGGCGATGCGCCAACGGTTTCAACCCAACCAACGCTATCGCTTCTTCAACTTTTTCCCGATCAGCAATACCAAAACGCCCCAACGCACCGTGCCACGGATAACGACCAATCGCCACCAGCTCACGTACAGTCATCCCTTCCGCCTGCGGCAGTTGCTGAGGAAGATACGCCACCTTGCGGGCAAAGGCTTTACTGTTCCAGCTCGCCAACGGCTGCTCATCCAGCAGAATATCGCCGCCGGAAGGTGGCTGATGACGGCCCAACATTTTGAGCAGCGTGGATTTGCCGGAACCGTTATGACCAATCAACCCGGTGACTTTTCCGGGGGGGAAACGCAAAGATAACGGGTGGAGCAGCGTACGACCGGGTACGCTAAAGCTCACACCGTTCAGTTGAAATGTCGTGTCGGGAAGCGTGTTCTTTTCCTGCATAGTAGCCAACTTGTCAAAGGGCACGGCGAACCGTGCCCGAAGAGAGATTAGAAGCGGAAGGTTGCTGTCGCCACTACCTGACGCTCTGCGCCCCAGAAACAGCCATAGGCCTGGAAGCAGCTGGAAACATAATCGCGATCAAGCAGATTGTTTACATTCAAAGCAACGCTAGAACCCGCCATACCCAGACGAGCCAGGTCATACTTGATAACAGCATCCATCACCGTCGCACTGCCCACTTTGAATGCGTTATCCGGAGCGCCGTAACTTGAACCGATGAAGCGTCCTCCTGTGCCCAGCGTCAGGCCAGACAATACGCCAGAATGGAAGGTGTAATCGCCCCACAGGGATCCCATGTTGCGCGGCACCTGCTCGACATGATTACCCTTCAGATTGGTATCTTTGGTGTATTCAGCATCGATATAGGTATAAGACGCGGTCACATTGATATTGGCATTCAACGCTGCTTTCGCTTCCAGCTCCACACCACGCGAACGCACTTCCCCTGATGGAACCTGTAACGTCGTATTATTCGGGTCGGTAGTCAGCGTATTGGTCTTCGTCAGCTGATACACCGCTCCACTGAGTACGATCGGCATATCTTTCGGTACATAGCGAATACCGGCTTCATACTGCTCGCCTTTTGAAGGAGCAAAAGCCATACGCGGCGTGCTATAGAGATCGAATGCATTCGGTTCGAAAGACTGGCTGTAGCTGATATAGGGCGCAATACCGTTATCAAAGAGATAGTTAACACCACCACGCCAGGTGAACTGGTGGTCATTGCGATCGACAGAACCCCCATCGGCACGTACGGTCGTCTGCTGATTTGACCAGTCATAACGACCACCCAGCGTAAAGACCCACTTATCCCACTCCGCCTGGTTTTGGGCGTAGATCCCGGTCTGTTTGGTTTCGTTCAATTGGTAAGGCGCGGCATCACCAAAAGTGAAATCTTCCGGTGTATAAGGATTAGAGAGGTCGATAGACGGTGCACTACCAAATGTCGCATTGATATCGTTACGCATGCGCATGAAATCAACGCCGGTCAGCAGAATATGCTCAACTGCACCCGTGGAAAATTTACTCTGTAACTGCGTATCGACGCTGAAGTTCTGGAGACGCTCATTATCGACAACAGTGCCGCGATTAAGGGTATGCCCATCGGCCGCAATACCTGTACCGTATACGCTCTGCTGATCTGTTTTCATCTCAGAGAAGCGCAAGTTCTGGCGCAGGGTAAAGGTGTCATCGAAACCATGTTCAACGCTATAACCGACCATTTTCTGGTTACGGGAATAAGTGTTGTTCTTCGCGCCTTCATTGAAGTCAGTACCAATACGGCTACCGTTCGGCAACGGCTGAACAGTTCCTTCTTTCGGCAACCATCCGTAGTAGCCAGTTTGTGGCTCATTCTGGAAGTAAGAGAGGAAAGTGAAACGGGTTTTATCGTCAGGACGCCAGGTAAAAGAGGGCGCGATGGCATAACGTTTTTGCTTCGCATTAACCTGCTGCTGATCGTTAGAACGGGCGACACCTGTCAGACGGTAGGAAAATTCACCGTTATCATCCAGCGCATCGCTGAAATCAAACCCTGTCTGGTACAGATTATCCGTCCCCATCTTGAACTGGACTTCGTGCAGCGGTTCTGTGGTCGGACGTTTGCTAACCATGGAAATAATGCCACCCGGATTACTCTTTCCATAGAGAACAGAAGTCGGCCCACGCATCAGTTCAACACGCTCTAGCATATAGGGATCGATGACTGCGTCGTTGTAGAAGTTACCCTGCAGTTTCAATCCATCCAGATAATTGTTCTGGCTGAGGCCAACAGAGGTAAACCCGCGGATACTCACAAAGTCATAAGTATTGGACGCGCCGCGGTTACTCACGACAACGCCGGGTGTATAGCCTAACGCCTCTTTTACGGAAGCAGGCTGGCGGATTTGCATCTCTTCGCTGGTCACCACGGAAACAGACTGCGGGGTTTTCTCCAGCGGCGTATCCGTTTTGGTGGCGGTCGCAGAGTGTTTCGCCGCGATCGTCGCCGCCGGCCCCCATGCGCTCTCCTGCGGGGCAGCGGTGGTGACGGTGATGGTCTCTTCTTTTTGGGTCGTTGCTGCCTGTGCATAAACAGACATGCCGCTAACCGCTGTGGCTACAACTACTGCGATTTTACGCAGCGAGGTGTTGACTGGCTGAGCAGTATTGGGACGCGCCATTGTTTTCTCTCTGGATCAATGAGTGAATGATAACGTAAACGATAATTATTATTATGACCGCAGCATAATAGGCGAACGGTTGCCTGTATAGCAAGCAACGCGCCGTCTGAACGGGCTTAAAGGATGAAGAAATAACCAGATAGAAACGGGGAGTTAAAGGGCTATTAAAAGGAATTTACTATCGCGTTATCCGGATGTTTTAGACGACGAAAAAGAAAACCCCCGGCCTTCGACCAGGGGTTTGATGGCACTGTCATGGCTTAGTTGCCGCCAAACATCTCTTTGATCCACCCCGCTACGCCATCGCTTTTCTGCTCCTGCTGCGGCTGTTGCTGTGGTGGTTGTTGTGGCTGCTGTTGCGGCTGCGTCGACGAATCAAACGGGTTACCCGTCTGCGGCTGCATCTGGTTCTGCTGACACAGCGTTTCCGGGCTAGTGGTCCAGACCGGCAGCTGACGTGTACCGCCACCGCCGCAGACAAAGTTACCCATATCGTCGACGCCCATCGTGGTGATATCTTCCGGCGGCGTCAGATCTAACGGGATCGGCGACTGGTTTTCCAGGTAACGCTGATAAATCGCCATTGCGCCGCTGGCGCCATACAATTTGGTCGGCTGGTTATTGTCGCGCCCCACCCAGGTAATGGTGACTTCACGCCCGTCAATACCGGCAAACCAGGTATCGACGTTATTGTTGGTGGTCCCGGTTTTACCCGCCAGGTGCAGCCCCGGATACTTCGCGCCAAGCTGACGGCCCGTACCCCGTTGCACAACCTGCTGCATGGTCCACAGCGTCATATACGCCGCCTGCGCTGGTACTGCACGTTCGGCCTGCGGGAAGCTTTGATAGAGCACGGTGCCGTCTTCAGCGATCACCGAGCGCAGCGCGGAAAGCGGTGCGCGGTTCCCCCCGCTGGCGATCGTCTGGAATGCCTGCGCCACTTCAATCGGCGTCAGGTTCAGCGCCCCAAGCAGCATTGATGGCATTCCCGTCAGCTGATCTTTCGGCGCACCGAGTTTTTCCCAGGTATCCGTCACCGCCGGCAGACCAATCGCCATCCCGAGGTTAACGGTCGGCACGTTCATAGAACGGGTCAGCGCATCCACGAGCATGACCTGACCACTGAAACGGTGGTCATCGTTCTGCGGTGCCCACACCTGGCCATTGGACAGGCGCAGTGAGATCGGCGCATCCGCGATCCACGTATTCAGGCGATATTGATTCGGCTGACTTAACGCGGTCAGATAGGTCGCCGGTTTCGCCAGTGAACCAATCGATCGACGCGCCTGCATCGCACGGTTATAACCGGCAAACTGCGGTGTCGCGCCACCGACCATCGCCCGCACCTCGCCGGTAAAGCGGTCTACCACCACCATCGCGGTTTCAAGGTCGGTCAATTTGCGCTGTTTAATCAGCGCCGGAATGCCATCCACCGCCGCTTTTTCGGCAGCATCCTGCGCCACAGAATCAAAAGTCGTAAAGATCTTCACGCCGGAGAGATCTTTCACTTTGTCGCCCAGCTTCGCCTGCAGCTCCTGACGCACCATCTGCATAAACGCCGGCTGCGGTGAAATCACCCCACCGCGCGGCTGCACGCCGAGTGGACGGGCGCTCAGCATGTCATACAGTTCCTGGTCGATCACGTTCTGCTGTTGCAGCAAGCGCAGCACCAGATTTCGGCGTTCCAGCGCCAGTTTTGGATTGCGCCATGGGTTGTAGACCGAGGCCCCTTTCACCATCCCAACCAGCAACGCCTGCTGATCAAGACTTAGCTCTTCCACCGGACGACCAAAATAGTACAGGCTCGCCAGCGGGAACCCGCGGATCTCGTTATCGCCGCTCTGCCCCAGGTAAACCTCGTTCATATACAGCTCAAGGATGCGATCCTTGCTGTAACGGGCATCCATGATCAGCGCCATATAGGCTTCGTTAGCTTTACGCCAGTAAGAACGCTCGCTGCTGAGGAACAGGTTTTTCACCAGTTGCTGAGTCAGCGTACTCGCCCCCTGCACGGTACGGCCTGCCGTCAGGTTAGCCAGTACCGCACGGCCAATGGAGTAGAAGCTAATGCCATCGTGTTCGTAAAAATGGCGGTCTTCCGTTGCCAGTAGGGTATCCACCAGCAGATCCGGGAATCCGTTACGCGGAACAAACAGACGCTGCTCGCCGTTTGGCGACGAGAGCATGGTGATCAGACGCGGATCGAGGCGGAAGAAACCGAACTGGCGGTTGCTGTCCATATTTTCGATGGTTTCCAGACGATCGCCATCAAACGTCAGACGCGCACGCACCTGCCCTTCTTTACTGTCCGGGAAATCAAACGGACGGCGGATCATCTCAATGCTTTTCGCCTGCACGGTAAACTCGCCGGGACGCGTCATCTTCGTCACCTGGCGGTACTGCGTGGCTTCCAGCAGTTTCACCATCTCGTTTTTACTGACCGCCATATCCGGTTCAAGGTTGACCATGCGACCATAGACCGCTGCGGGCAACTGCCAGACTTTGCCGTCGATACGGGCGCGGATCTTTTGATCCAAATAGACGCCATAAATGGCGCACAGCACGGCAAGGACAATGAAGATTTTCAACAGCAGCCAGAACCAGCCGCGTTTACCCCGGGGCTTCCGGCCTTTGCCTCTTCCTTTTTTCGGCATCGGTTCTTCATCCTCATCGTCATCATCTTCGTACTCGTCATACTCCTCTTCCCGGAGTCGACGACGACTGATCTTCTCTTTTGCCGGACGCGCTGGTTTACCTTTGCGTCCAATTGGCTCGCGGTCATTCCCCGCCATGCTTTACTCTCCGCAACTTTCAGGCGCAAGGGCCTGATTCTCAACTCTTCTGCACAGAGGCAGAAGAAGAAATCTCTCAATTTTCACCCGCGCCGGACGGCAAACACTGACCGGCTCAGGAGTATTTTTTCGTCCGCCGCGTGGGGGCGGTATTCGCCGGATCGTCCGGCCAGACATGTTTCGGGTAGCGCCCCTTCATCTCTTTTTGCACATCGCGCCAGGAACCGGCCCAAAACGCCGCTAAATCACGGGTAATTTGCAGCGGTCGCTGCGCAGGAGAAAGCAGCTCCAGCACCAGCGCCACGCGCCCCTGCGCAATGGTGGGCGTGGTGGCTTCACCAAACATTTCCTGAATGCGAACTGCCAGTACCGGCGGATTATCCTCATGATAGCGAATGGCTATCCGGCTTCCGGTCGGCACAGTGTAATGCCCAGGCAGCTCACTATCCAGCCGTTGACGTAATGACCACGGCAACAGGGTTTGTAACGCCTGCGTAACATCCAGTGCGTTCAGATCGCGCAACGAACGGATCCCCCCCATGTGCGGGAGCAACCACTGCTCCAATGAATCCAGTAACGAAGCGTCATCCACGGCGGGCCATGTCTGCTCCGGCAGCCACTTCGCCGCACAGTGTAATCGCAAACGCAACTGTTCAGCTTCCGGCGTCCAGTTCAGCACCCGCAGCCCTTTATCACGGATGCCATTGAGCATCGCCAGATGCAATTCTTCTTCCGACGGCTTTGCCAGCGGCTGCACTTTTACCGTCAGTTGTCCTATCTGGCTCCGGCGGAACGCTTTCAACGTGCCTTGTGCGTCATCCCATTCAACGGTGTCTGACTGCTGCAATAAGTGCGGGCAACGGGCAATCAGCGCGTCGATATCCAGCGGCAGCGCCAGCAGAATACGGGCATCCGGCGACTGACTCCCTTGCAATAGCAGCGGAGCAATCAGCCACTCATGGCGGCCCAGCGCATCGTCAGCGTCCAGCGTGGCCCCCATACCGTTCGCCAGTTGATAACGCCCCTGCTGACCTCGCCTGCGCGCAATACGATCGGCAAAGGCGCTGGCCAGCAGCGGTGCCAGCGCATCGCTGTCCGGTTCACCGGCCTGGCTTTTCAACCGCCGGGCAAGCTGGCGTGCGCGCTGCTGCCAGTTCGCCTGTTGACGCGCGAACGCCGTGCTGAGATCGCTATTTCCTGCGCGCGGCGGCTCTTCAAGAATGGCCGCCAGTTTCGCCGCAGTAGCTATCTCATCATCACCTTTCGCCGAGGCCAGCATCGCTGCCAGACGCGGATCGCTACCGAGCGCCGCCATCTTCCGGCCTGACGCTGTTAAGCGCCCTTCATCCAGCGCTTGCAACTGTTTCAGGAGATTGCGTGCCGCTGCGAGGTTTACCTCAGGCGGCATATCCAGCCAGTTAAGCCGGGCGGGATCCTGGCATCCCCACAGTAATAATTCCATCAACAGGCCGGATAAATCGCTGTTGAGTATTTCCGGGCTGCTTTGCGCCGCGGCGCGTTCCGCCTGATCTTTGCCCAGTAAATGCAAACAAATCCCGGGTTCAAGACGGCCTGCACGCCCGGCACGCTGCGTCATTGAGGCGACGCTGATACGCTGCGTGATCAGCCGGGTTAAACCAGTACGAGGGTCAAAACGGGCAACGCGTTCCTGTGCGCTATCCACCACCAGCCGTATGCCTTCAATGGTCAGACTGGTTTCGGCAATATTAGTCGCCAGCACCACTTTTCGTTGCCCGGTCGGGGGCGGCAAAATCGCTTTACGCTGTTCGCTTAACGGCAGCACGCCATACAGCGGGCAGAGCACAACATCATTGCCCACGCGGGAAGCGAGCTGCTCCTGAACGCGCAGGATCTCACCTACACCCGGTAAAAACAGCAGCAGTGAACCTGGCTCACTGCGCAACAACTCGGCGGTCGCTTGCGCCACCGCTTCGTCAAAACGCTGATGCGCCGGCAGTGCCTGGAAGCGCTGTTCAATCGGCCAGGCGCGCCCCTGCGAAACGACGACCGGCGCATCCGGCAACAACGCCTGCAAGCGCGCGTTATCCAGCGTCGCGGACATCACCAGCAATTTGAGATCATCACGCAACCCCTGCTGAACATCCAGCAGCAGCGCCAGAGCCAGATCGGCCTGTAAACTGCGTTCGTGGAATTCATCCAGTATCACCAGCCCCACGCCGCTCAGCTCCGGATCGTGCTGGATCAGGCGCGTCAGGATCCCTTCGGTGACCACTTCCAGCCGCGTGTTTGGCCCCACGCAGCTTTCCGCCCGCATGCGATAGCCAACCGTTTCTCCGGGTTTCTCATTAAGAAGTTCCGCCAGCCGCTGCGCAACATTGCGGGCTGCGAGGCGACGCGGCTCCAGCAGTAAAATACGCCCCTCAATAGCGCCCTGTTGCAGCAATTGCAGTGGCAGCCATGTGGATTTCCCGGCCCCGGTCGGCGCGCTCAATAGCACCTGGGGGGCGCGTTGCAACGCAGAAAGGATATCGGGAAGAACAGCGGCGACCGGCAATAAGGACACAAAAGCTCCTGAGGGTTAACATAGAACAGCGCAGTAGTATACCATCGCCGCAAATCATTACCGAGCCATTACCGGGGAGCGCATGTCCGAATCCAAAAGGCTGTTTTTTGCCATTGAGTTACCCGCCGGGATACAGACAGAGGTGGTGCACTGGCGCGCGCAGCACTTTCCGGCCGACGCCGGGCGCCCCATCGCCGCTGCCAACCTCCATCTGACACTGGCATTTCTCGGTGATATCAGCGCGGAGAAACAGCGGGCGCTGGAAACGCTTGCCGGACGGATACAGCAGCCTGGTTTTACGCTGACACTGGATGATGCAGGGCAGTGGCTGCGATCGCGCGTGGTCTGGCTTGGTGCGCGTCAGCCGCCGCGCGGGTTGCTACAGCTGGCGGATATGCTTCGCGCGCAGGCTTCCCGCAGCGGTTGTTACCAAAGTCCGCAGCCTTTCCACCCGCATATCACGCTATTGCGCGACGCCGGTCAGGCGGTGGCTATTCCGCCGCCGGGTTTTCGCTGGACCTTTCCGGTTGGGGCGTTTGCGCTGTATGAATCGCAGTTTATCAACGGACGCACCCGTTATACGGCGCTCAACCGCTGGCCATTAAAACCATAACAATAAGGATCGCCTATGCAGTTTTCCCCGCCGCTAAAACCCGCCACGCTGATTCAGCGCTATAAACGATTTCTTGCCGATGTCATTACGCCAGAGGGCGAAACGCTGACGCTGCATTGCCCCAATACCGGCGCAATGACCGGCTGCGCCACACCTGGCGACACGGTGTGGTATTCCACATCAGAAAATCCTAAACGCAAATATGCGCACACCTGGGAATTAACGCAAACCCGGCAAGGGGCATTTATTTGCGTCAACACGCTGCGCGCAAATACGCTGACCAAAGAGGCGATCCTCGCCGGAAGCCTGCCAGAACTGACCGGCTATAGCGCGCTGAAAAGCGAAGTAAAATATGGTGCGGAACGTAGCAGAATTGATTTTCTGCTACAGGCGGATGATCGCCGCAACTGCTATATTGAAGTGAAATCGGTCACGCTCGCCGAGCAGCAGTCAGGCTTTTTCCCGGATGCGGTCACTCTCCGGGGTCAGAAGCATCTGCGGGAATTAATGAGCGTGGCGGCTAATGGTGATCGCGCTGTAATCCTGTTTGCCGTCTTGCACTCAGCCGTTGAACATTTTTCTCCAGCGCGCCATATTGATGAGGAATACGCACGTTTGTTGAATGACGCACAACGTCAGGGGGTGGAAATTCTCGCTTATAAAGCGGAACTTTCTGCCGATAACATCACTCTGAGTTTGCCGGTGCCTTTCACCGTTTATTAAAGGCAGACGTTTGACTAATAAGTGTTCTGGTCGCGTGCGCAAATACGCTTTTCTTCACAGGGTTGTCAAGTGTTACGTTTAGATATTTGCCATCCGGAAAAGCATCTGTTATTTATAGCGGCCTGATTTTTCCCCCAACCGGGGATCGATAGTGCGTGTTAAGGAGAAGCAACATGCAAGAAGGGCAAAACCGTAAAACATCGTCCCTGAGTATTCTCGCCATCGCTGGGGTGGAGCCGTATCAAGAGAAACCGGGCGAAGAGTATATGAACGAAGCCCAGCTGGCTCACTTCAAGCGCATTCTTGAAGCATGGCGTAATCAACTTAGGGATGAAGTCGATCGCACCGTCACACATATGCAAGACGAAGCTGCAAACTTCCCTGATCCGGTTGATCGTGCCGCACAGGAAGAAGAGTTCAGCCTCGAACTGCGTAACCGTGATCGCGAGCGCAAGCTGATTAAAAAGATCGAGAAGACGCTGAAAAAAGTGGAAGACGAAGATTTCGGCTTCTGTGAATCCTGCGGTGTGGAAATTGGCATCCGCCGCCTGGAAGCGCGTCCGACCGCCGATCTGTGTATCGACTGCAAAACGCTGGCGGAAATCCGCGAAAAACAGATGGCGGGTTAATCACCCGTTATCACTGACGGCACACCACAACACTGTGGCTGCGCCTTATACGGCGGGATTTATTCCCGCCCTATATTTTTTTGCCTGTTGATATGCCTGAACCTGAATCACACTATATTGGGCGCTTTGCGCCATCTCCCTCTGGTGAACTGCATTTTGGTTCGCTGATTGCTGCGCTTGGCAGCTACCTGCAAGCCCGTGCCAGCCAAGGCCTTTGGCTTGTACGCATCGAAGATATTGACCCTCCCCGTGAAATTCCCGGTGCGGCAAACACCATCCTGCGTCAGCTTGAACATTATGGCCTGCAGTGGGACGGCGATGTGCTCTGGCAATCACAACGTCATGAAGCTTACCGCGATGCGCTCGCCACGTTGCAACGTGAAGGATTAAGCTATTACTGCACCTGCTCGCGCGCGCGGATTCAAAGTGTAGGCGGCACTTATGATGGCTATTGCCGTACCCGCCATAACGGCCCGGAAAACGCGGCTGTACGCCTGATGCAACAGCATCCGGTGCTGGCCTTTGATGACAAACTGCGCGGTCATATCATTGCCGATGAAAAACTGGCGCGGGAAGATTTTATTATTCATCGTCGTGATGGGCTGTTTGCTTACAACCTGGCGGTGGTGGTGGATGACCATTTTCAGGGGGTTACCGAGATTGTGCGTGGTGCGGATTTGATCGAACCTACAGTGCGGCAAATCTCTCTCTATCAACACTTCGGCTGGCCGACACCAGAGTACATTCATTTGCCGCTGGCGCTGAATGAGCAGGGAAATAAGCTCTCCAAGCAGAACCATGCGCCTGCCTTGCCTGGCGGCGATCCGCGCCCCATAATAATCATGGCTTTACAATTCCTGAACCAGGATGTAACACAAGAATGGCAGGATCTCAGCATTGAGGCATTGCTGAAAAGGGCAGTGGCGAACTGGGCGCTTTCCCGCGTTCCGGGAGCAGCGTGTGCGAATACAGCATTCTCAAATGCCTCGCGCTGAGCTATGATTAGCCGCTATTTTTTTGTCCTGACGTTTGACACTTACCGAGGTGTACTATTTTTACCCGAGTCGCTAATTTTTGCCGCAAGGTGCTGAGCCGCGAAGAGAGCATGGTCGTTGAGGCTATGGCCCAACCACAGATGACGGTTATTCCGCGTGAGCAGCACGCTATTTCCCGCAAAGATATCAGTGAAAACGCGCTCAAGGTGCTCTATCGTCTGAATAAAGCGGGCTACGACGCTTACCTGGTAGGCGGCGGCGTGCGCGACTTATTGCTGGGCAAAAAACCAAAAGATTTTGACGTCACCACCAGCGCCACCCCGGACCAGGTACGTAAACTGTTCCGCAACTGCCGCCTGGTTGGTCGCCGTTTCCGTCTCGCACATGTGATGTTCGGGCCGGAAATCATCGAAGTCGCCACCTTTCGCGGGCACCATGACGATCAACAAACCGATCGCACCACCTCTCAGCGTGGGCAAAACGGTATGCTGCTGCGCGACAATATCTTCGGTTCCATTGAAGAAGATGCCCAGCGCCGTGACTTCACCATTAACAGCCTCTATTACAGCGTAGCCGATTTTACCGTTCGCGATTATGTGGGCGGTATGCGCGACCTGGAAGACGGCGTGATCCGACTGATTGGCAACCCGGAGACGCGTTACCGCGAAGATCCGGTACGCATGCTGCGCGCTGTACGTTTCGCCGCCAAGCTGAACATGCGTATCAGCGAAGAAACCGCCGAACCCATCCCGCGTCTCGCCACCCTGATCAACGATGTACCGCCAGCGCGCCTGTTTGAGGAGTCGCTCAAATTGTTGCAGGCAGGCTACGGCTACGAAACTTGCCGGCTGCTGCGCGAATACGGTCTGTTCCAGCCGCTGTTCCCGACCATCACGCGCTATTTCACCGAAAACGGCGATAGCCCGATGGAGCATATTATCGAACAGGTGCTGAAGAACACGGATAACCGCATCCGCAATGATATGCGCGTTAACCCGGCGTTTCTGTTTGCTGCCATGTTCTGGTATCCGTTACTGGAGAATGCCCAGCGCATCGCACAAGAAGGCGGGCTGGCCTATTACGACGCTTTTGCGCTGGCGATGAATGATGTGCTGGACGAAGCCTGTCGTTCGTTGGCTATTCCGAAGCGCATCACTACGCTGATTCGCGATATCTGGCAGTTGCAGTTGCGTATGTCCCGTCGTCAGGGGAAACGCGCCTGGAAACTGATGGAACATCCCAAATTCCGCGCTGCCTATGACCTGATGGCGCTGCGCGCCGATGCCGAAAACAACGGTGAGCTGCAACGACTGGTCAAATGGTGGGGTGAATTCCAGGTTTCTGCGCCGCCCGCACAAAAAGATATGCTGGATAATCTGGGTGATGAACCGGCTGAACGCCGTCGTCATCGTCGCCCACGCAAACGCGCGCCGCGTCGTGAGGGCAGTGCGTGACAGTCGCGTATATTGCGCTGGGGAGCAATCTGGCATCACCGCTCGACCAGGTTAATGCCGCCATAACGGCCATTGGGGAGATCCCGCAAAGCCGGATAGTGGCGGTCTCCTCACTCTACCGCACTCCCCCACTCGGCCCGCAGGATCAGCCGGACTATCTCAACGCCGCCGTGGCGCTGGAAACCGAACTCATGCCCGAAGCGCTGCTCGATCATACCCAGCGTATTGAGTTGCAGCAGGGCCGCGTGCGCAAAGCAGAGCGCTGGGGACCACGTACGCTTGACCTGGACATTATGCTGTTCGGTGAATTAACGCTGAATACTCCCCGTCTGACTGTCCCTCATTACGACATGAAAAACCGCGGCTTTATGCTGTGGCCGCTGTTTGAAATCGCGCCAGAGTGCGTGTTCCCGGATGGCATCACCCTGCGGTCAGTACTGGCGCAACTTAACGCTCCGAAACCTGACGCCTGGTAATATTTCCTTTCTGCCCACCCGCATCCCACGGGTTGTCTAAAATCATTGCCCACCTGAGTGTTGCTGTTAGAATGCGCCAAGATTCGTTTTGGACTATCAGGAAACGCTATGAAACCGACCACCATCTCCTGGCTGCACAAGTGCAAGCAGGAAAAGAAACGCTTCGCAACCATCACTGCTTACGACTATAGCTTCGCGAAACTGTTTGCCGAAGAGGGGATTAACGTGATGCTGGTGGGCGACTCGCTTGGGATGACGGTACAAGGTCATGACTCCACCCTGCCGGTAACAGTGGCGGATATCGCCTACCATACTCAGGCCGTACGCCGTGGCGCACCGGCTTGCCTGCTGCTTGCCGATCTGCCATTTATGGCATATGCCACGCCGGAGCAGGCGTTTGAGAACGCTGCTGTGGTGATGCGCGCCGGCGCCAATATGGTCAAAATCGAAGGCGGCGCCTGGCTTGCACCTACCGTCAAAATGCTCACAGAACGTGCCGTGCCGGTGTGCGGGCATCTGGGGTTAACCCCGCAATCGGTGAATATTTTCGGCGGCTATAAAGTCCAGGGGCGCGGTGATGCCGCACAGGGACTGTTTGATGATGCGCTGACGCTGGAAGCCGCAGGCGCGCAGTTGCTGGTGCTGGAATGCGTACCGGTTGAGCTGGCGCAGCGTATTACCGATGCGTTGCATATCCCGGTGATTGGTATTGGTGCAGGCAACGTCACTGATGGTCAGATTCTGGTCATGCACGATGCCTTCGGTATTACCGGCGGCCACATTCCTAAATTCGCTAAAAATTTCCTGAATGAAGCAGGCGACATGCGCGCCGCCGTTAGGCAGTATGTTGCTGAAGTTGAGTCCGGCGTCTATCCGGGCGAAGAACACAGTTTCCATTAAGGAGTCCTGTTGTGTTGATTATTGAAACCCTCCCGCTGCTACGTCAGCATATCCGCCGACTACGCCTGGAAGGTAAACGCATTGCGCTGGTGCCCACCATGGGCAACCTGCATGATGGGCATATGAAACTGGTTGATGAAGCCAAAGCCCGTGCCGATGTGGTGGTAGTGAGCATTTTCGTTAACCCGATGCAGTTTGATCGGCCGGATGATTTGGCGCGTTACCCGCGCACCCTGCAGGAAGATTGTGAAAAGCTGAACAAACGCAAAGCGGATATCGTCTTTGCCCCTGCCCCTGCGGAAATTTACCCACAAGGCACCGATACCCAGACCTATGTCGACGTACCCGGCATCTCCACCATGCTGGAAGGCGCAAGCCGTCCGGGTCATTTCCGGGGTGTATCCACCATCGTTAGTAAGCTGTTTAACATGGTGCAGCCGGACATCGCCTGTTTTGGCGAGAAGGATTACCAGCAGTTACAGCTTATTCGCAAAATGGTGGCGGATATGGGCTACGACATTGAGATTGTCGGCGTGCCCACCGTGCGGGCAAAAGATGGCCTGGCACTGAGCTCACGTAATGGTTACCTCACCGCCGATCAGCGCAAAATCGCTCCGGCGCTCAGCAAAGTAATGAACGTGCTCGCTGATAAACTGCAGGCAGGCGAGCGTAACTGCGAAGAGCTGATTGCGATTGCTGAGCAGGAGGTCAATGACGCCGGTTTACGCGCCGATGATATCCAGATCCGCGATGCAGACACATTGTTGGCGTTATCCGACAGCAGCCAGCGGGCAGTGGTGTTGATGGCGGCATGGCTTGGTCAGGCGCGGCTTATCGACAATAAAGTGGTTGAACTCGCCCATCAGGCGGGGTAAAAAAATGGGCAATACGCCGCCTCTGCTCATGCAGACGTGGCACGCCGTACGGGGGGATACGCATGGAGCCGCCCCCTCTTTCAGGTTACTTATCAGTAGGGTTTAACTTATGATTCGCACAATGCTGCAAGGCAAGCTCCACCGCGTCAAAGTGACACAGGCCGACCTGCATTACGAAGGTTCCTGCGCCATTGACCAGGATTTCCTTGAGGCGGCTGGTATTCTGGAATACGAAGCCATTGATATTTACAACGTGACCAACGGGAAACGTTTTTCCACCTATGCGATTGCCGGTGAGCGCGGCTCAAAAATTATTTCGGTTAACGGTGCGGCAGCGCACTGCGCAGATGTCGGCGATATCCTGATCATCGCCAGCTACGTCACCGTACCGGATGAGGTTGCCCGTAGCTGGCAGCCAAAAGTGGCTTATTTCGATGGCGACAATGAGATGAAACGCACGGCCAAAGCCGTGCCGGTTCAGGTTGCCTGATGCCCTAACCCTGCGGCTGATTACTGATCAGCCGCGACATCGCTTCCAGCGAATCCGTTCTTAGCACATACAGTCGTTTCAGCAAGAACGGATTATCCCCAGGTTTTACCTTTCCACGTACCGTGGTGACCGCCAGATGGAAACCGGCATCATTCGCCGCCTTTACCGCTTTATCGTCATACACGCCAAACGGGTACGCCAGGTAAAGCACGTGCGGGTTGAACTGCGCCAGCGCGCGGCGTGAACGTTTAAAATCAAACAGAAGATTGTGATAGTTGCGGCTCAGTAGAATCGGATGCATGGCATCGTCGACCCGGTGCAGAAAATGGGTATGCGACTGCACATCAAACACATCGCTGATATCGTATAGTTCTGACACGCTCATAAACTGCAGCGTTTTCGGATCCCACGGCTGTGGTTTCAGCTTGATGCGCGACGAGATAATAAACGCCGTAGCTTTGAAATTATATGCACGCAGGATAGGCCAGGCATAACGACTGACGGACTTCAGCCCATCATCAAAGGTGATCACCACCGAACGCGCCGGCAAATTCATACGGTTACGCACATAGCCTTCCAGTTGATACATGGACAAGGTGGTATAGCCCTGATCGCGCAGCCAGGTCATCTGGTTCGTAAACGCACGCACCGATGTGGTGGTCGAGGTATGGCGAAAACGGGTATTCTCTTCATCACGCAGAATATGGTGGTACGTCAGCACGGGAATGCCATTGTCTTCCTGGGCATCCAGGCTACTTACCCACGCCAGTCGGTTGCCAATGCGGATCTGGAACCAGGTCTGGTTCAGACGATCTTTGAGCTTATCAATAATCGGGTAACGCAGATTTTCCGCCAGCGTGCCAAACGGCTCACTGGTCACATCCGGTGCGTTATAGAGCGGTGTGTCCTGCCAGGTAATAAGATTCTGGTTACTGAGCGGCTTGTTCAGATCGCCAAGGCTATCTTCCACGCGCTGATTGCCGGAAACCAGCCCCAAATGCCCTTTGTCGATAAACCCGCTGCCGAAGCCGAAGCGAAATGCATAGTAATCTTCCGCCCCCGGGACGACGGCGATGATTTGCCCGGCGCGAATATTGCCGACGGTAACCACTTTGTCGCCAACTTGCGCCCAGATATCCGCATCTTCGGTGGTTTGCATATAGCGAGCAGGAACACGTTGTTCACTCACAATACTGGCAGAAGCGCTACAGGTTATCAGCAGCAACAGAATGGTAATCAAACGAGACATGAGACGAACCGGTCTGAGAAAGTGAGCCCAGTGTAACAAAGCAGAAACCAATACCAACGGCTCTTTTTAGTACAAAAAATACGCTAATCCTGGGGATTGGCTCTCCCCCGGAGAAGAGAGCCAGATCCGACTTTAGCTGCGCAGCCCCCGCCCGCGCTGGATCAAATACCAGCAGAGCAGATAAAAGGCGACGATAAATACCACCAGTACACCGACCGTGGTTACCAGCGGTACATCGGTAATGCCAAGGAAGCCAAAGCGGAACCCACTTATCATATAGACAATCGGGTTCAGATGAGACAGCGCCTGCCAGAACGGCGGCAGCAGCGTCAATGAATAGAACACCCCGCCAAGATAGGTCAGCGGCGTCAGCACAAATGTCGGGATCAGGCTGATATCATCAAACGTTTTCGCAAAAACTGCGTTCAATAAACCGGCGAGTGAAAACAGCACTGCGGTAAGCAGCAGCGTCAGGGCGACGAACAGCCATGAATGCACCTGAAATGGCACGAAAAACAGCGATACGGCGGTCACCAGTACACCCACGCACAGCCCGCGCGCCACGCCGCCGCCGACATAACCGGCGATAATGACATGCGTCGGCACCGGAGCAACCAGCAACTCTTCTATATTGCGCTGGAATTTCGCGCTAAAGAAAGACGAGGCCACATTGGCGTAAGCGTTGGTGATCACCGCCATCATGATCAACCCCGGCACGATAAATTGCATATAGGTAAAACCGTGCATTTCCCCGATGCGCGAACCAATCAGATTGCCGAAAATAATAAAATAGAGCGTCATGGTGATCACCGGCGGCACCAGCGTTTGCACCCAGATGCGCATAAAACGCTGGATCTCTTTGTGCCAGATACTCTTCAGCGCCACCCAAAAAAGCTGCATCATGCGCTTTCTCCTTTTTTCTCATGCACCAGCGTGACGAACAGCTCTTCGAGACGGTTGGCTTTATTACGCATACTCAATACCTGCACGCCCTGCGCGCTAAGTTGGCTGAACACGCTATTTATCCCCTGCTCACGCAGAACTTCCACTTCCAGCGTGGACGTATCCACCAGCCGGTATTGATACCCTTCCAGCTTCGGTAACGGGCTTTTCGGCGCTAAATCGAGAATAAAGGTCTCTGACTTCAGCTTAGAGAGCAGCGCTTTCATTGAGGTGTTTTCAATCAGGTCGCCGCGCTGAATAATGCCAATATTGCGGCACAACATTTCGGCTTCTTCCAGATAGTGGGTGGTCAGAATAATGGTGGTGCCTTTATCGTTCAGATCCTTCAGAAAGCCCCACATTGAGCGACGTAATTCAATATCCACGCCTGCAGTTGGCTCGTCGAGGATCAGCAGTTTCGGCTCGTGCATCAGCGCACGGGCAATCATCAAACGACGTTTCATGCCGCCGGAAAGCATTCGTGCACGTTCGTTACGTTTTTCCCACAGATCGAGTTGATTCAGGTATTTTTCGCTGCGAACTAACGCCTCTTTACGATCCACGCCGTAGTAACCAGCCTGGTTCACCACAATCTGCTGGACGGTTTCAAACGGGTTAAAGTTAAATTCCTGCGGCACTAGCCCCAGTTGGCGCTTGGCGTTAACAATGTCTTTGTCCAGATCGTAACCAAAGACACTGACGCGCCCGGACGTTTTATTCACCAGCGAACTGATAATCCCAATGGTGGTGGATTTTCCTGCGCCATTCGGCCCAAGAAGTGCATAGAAATCGCCTGCTTCTACTTTCAAATCAATGCCGCGCAGCGCCTGAACGCCGCCCGGATAGGTTTTTTTAAGCTGCTCAAGCTCCAGTGCAATGGTCATGAATTATCACTTACCTGTTTTCTCACACTCGATGTGTGGTTTAAAAAGAGTTGGAGTTAACCTATATTAGCGCAACGCACTTATCTGGTTACAGGTTGTTAACTTCCATGAAAGACATAGATACACTCATCAGCAATAATGCACTATGGTCAAAAATGCTGGTTGAAGAAGATCCCGGATTTTTCGAAACACTGGCACAAGCACAGAAGCCGCGCTTTCTATGGATTGGATGCTCTGACTCCCGCGTTCCTGCCGAACGCCTTACCGGCCTCGAACCTGGCGAACTGTTTGTTCACCGAAATGTTGCCAACTTGGTGATCCACACGGATTTGAACTGCCTCTCCGTGGTTCAGTACGCCGTGGATGTGCTGGAAGTTGAACACATCATCATTTGCGGCCACTATGGCTGCGGCGGTGTCCAGGCCGCGGTTGAAAATCCGGAACTGGGTCTTATCAACAACTGGCTGCTGCATATTCGCGATATCTGGTTTAAACATAGCTCGCTGCTTGGCGAAATGCCGCCGGAGCGTCGTCTCGATACGCTGTGCGAACTGAACGTCATGGAACAGGTGTATAACCTGGGTCACTCGACGATCATGCAGTCCGCATGGAAACGTGGACAGAAAGTGACCATTCACGGCTGGGCCTACGGTATTCATGATGGCCTGCTGCGCGATCTGGATGTCACCGCGACTAACCGCGAAACGCTGGAACAGCGTTACCGTCAGGGTGTGTCTAACCTCAGTCAGAAACACAGCAATCACAAATAACAATCGGGGCCGTCGGCCCCGATTTTTTTATTCTTCCAGCATGACCACTTTGCCAACATAAGGCAGATGGCGATAGCGCTGTGCATAATCAATGCCGTAACCCACCACAAACTCATCCGGAATGGAAAAGCCGACAAACTCAACGGGTACGTCCACTTCACGGCGGGAAGGTTTATCCAGCAAGGTGCAAATCGCCAACGATTTCGGCTCGCGCAAGCTGAGGATTTCACGCACTTTCGACAGCGTATTACCCGAATCGATAATGTCTTCGACGATCAGCACGTCTTTGCCGCGAATGTCTTCGTCCAAATCTTTAAGGATTTTCACATCGCGGGTGGTGGACATGCCGCTGCCGTAGCTGGAGGCGGTCATAAAATCGACTTCGTGAGAAACCTGCACTTCACGGCACAGGTCAGCCATAAACATAAACGATCCACGCAGCAGCCCCACCAGTACCATTTCGCTGCCGCTATCTTTGTAACGTTCAGTGATTTGACGACCCAGCTCAACGATACGCGCTTTGATCTCCGCTTCCGGGATCATCACTTCAACAGTGTGTTTCATTTTAACTAACCATATGATTTAAATCGTAAATCATTCAACACCGGTTGAGAGCGCCGGTAATTGAAACGCAAGATGCGCAGTATACCAGCAAAAAGATTATTAGGTGCCATTCCGCGACAAAGCTCATTTTGTGATGACGATCACACTTGTTAACTCCTATAATGAATTGCTATCAAAATATTAACAAACAGACGAGTGTCTTTTTATGGCAGAAACAAAAACGCAACAGCCGCGGCGTCTGGTGACGCTGACGGCACTGTTCGCAGCCTTTTGCGGGCTGTATCTGTTAATCGGCGGAGCCTGGCTGGTCGCCATTGGCGGCTCCTGGTACTACCCTATCGCAGGCCTGGTAATGCTGGCGGTGACCTGGCTGTTATGGAAAGGTCAGCGTGCTGCATTAGGGGTGTATGCCGCCCTGTTGCTGATCACCATGATATGGGGCGTGTGGGAAGTCGGTTTCGATTTTTGGGCGCTCACACCGCGTAGTGACATCCTGGTCTTCTTCGGTATCTGGCTAATCTTGCCCTTTGTCTGGCGGCGATTAGTTGTCCCCGCCCGTGGCGCGGTCGCTGCGCTGGTGGTGACGCTGCTGGTCAGTGGCGGCATTCTGACGTGGGCCGGTTTTAACGATCCGCAAGAGATCCACGGCACGCTGAGCGCAGAAAGTACGCCTGCACAGGCCATCTCTACAGTTGCTGACAGTGACTGGCCCGCTTACGGCCGTAATCAAGAAGGGCAGCGTTACTCGCCGTTGAAACAGATCAACGCCGATAACGTGCATAATCTGAAAGAAGCGTGGGTGTTTCGCACCGGCGATCTGAAACTGCCAAACGATCCCGGTGAAATTACCAACGAAGTGACGCCCATTAAAGTCGGCGATTCCTTGTTCCTGTGTACGGCGCACCAGCGTCTGTTCGCCCTTGATGCCGCCACGGGTAAAGAGAAATGGCACTTTGATCCGCAACTGAATACCAATCCGAGCTTCCAGCATGTCACCTGCCGTGGCGTTTCTTATCATGAAGCGACCGCTGACAATGCCAGCCCGGATGTGGTGGCGGATTGCCCGCGCCGTATTATCCTGCCAGTGAATGATGGTCGTCTGTTCGCTATCAACGCGGATAACGGTAAGCCGTGTGACTCCTTTGCCAATAAAGGCATTCTCAACCTGCAAACCAATATGCCGGTGACCACGCCGGGCATGTACGAGCCCACCTCGCCGCCAATCGTCACCGATAAGGTGATTATCATTGCCGGTGCTGTAACGGATAACTTCTCCACCCGGGAGCCTTCAGGGGTCATCCGCGGTTTCGATATCAATACCGGTAAACTGCTGTGGGCCTTCGATCCGGGTGCGAAAGATCCAAATGCGATCCCCGCCGATGAACACCATTATACCGTCAACTCGCCGAATTCCTGGGCGCCTGCCGCCTATGACGCGAAGCTGGATTTGGTCTATCTACCGATGGGCGTCACCACGCCGGATATCTGGGGCGGTAAACGCACACCCGAGCAGGAGCGTTACGCCAGCTCAATCGTCGCGCTGAACGCGACCACCGGCAAACTGGCCTGGAGCTACCAGACCGTTCACCACGATTTGTGGGACATGGATATGCCGTCGCAGCCAACGCTGGCGGATATCAGCGTCAACGGCAAAACGGTTCCGGTGATTTATGCTCCGGCGAAAACCGGCAACATTTTCGTACTGGATCGTCGTAATGGCGAACTGGTCGTGCCCGCGCCGGAAAAACCGGTACCGCAAGGGGCTGCCAAAGGTGATTACGTCACCCCTACCCAGCCGTTCTCCGATCTGAGCTTCCGTCCGAAGAAAGATCTCAGCGGGGCGGACATGTGGGGTGCCACCATGTTCGATCAACTGGTGTGCCGCGTCATGTTCCACCAGATGCGCTATGAAGGCATTTTCACCCCACCGTCGGAACAGGGCACGCTGGTGTTCCCGGGTAACCTGGGGATGTTCGAATGGGGCGGCATCTCTGTCGATCCGCATCGCCAGGTCGCCATTGCCAACCCGATGGCACTACCGTTTGTGTCGAAACTGATCCCGCGCGGTCCGGGTAACCCGATGGAACCGCCGAAAGACGCGAAAGGCACCGGTTCTGAGTCAGGCATCCAGCCGCAGTACGGTGTACCGTATGGCGTCACGTTGAACCCGTTCCTGTCACCGTTCGGTCTGCCGTGTAAACAACCGGCATGGGGTTACATTTCCGCTCTCGATTTGAAAACCAATCAGGTGGTGTGGAAAAAACGTATTGGTACGCCGCAGGACAGCATGCCGTTCCCGATGCCGGTTCCGGTACCGTTCAATATGGGGATGCCGATGCTTGGCGGCCCGATCTCCACAGCGGGTAATGTGCTGTTTATCGCGGCAACTGCTGATAATTACCTGCGCGCTTACAATATGAGCAACGGAGAGAAACTGTGGCAAGGTCGATTGCCAGCGGGCGGTCAGGCCACGCCGATGACCTATGAAGTCAATGGCAAACAGTATGTGGTCATTTCCGCTGGTGGTCACGGATCGTTCGGCACCAAAATGGGCGACTATATCGTCGCCTATGCACTGCCGGATGACGCCAAATAAAGAGAATGCAAGCCCGGTAGCGAGGTTGCGTACCGGGCCGCTCACTCTCCAGCCGGAGGCGCGTTTTGACGCCCTCCGGCTTTTTTACACCGTAAACCCTAACATCATCCCGGTATCTTCATGCTCCAGCAGATGGCAGTGCGCCATATAAGCATGCTCTTTTGGCGCGTCATGCTGGAAGCGAACTAACACTTCACTGCGTGCCCCGTAGACATTCACGGTATCTTTCCAGCCCGCACGATGCGCCGCAGGCGGTTTCCCGTTTTCTGACAGAATACGGAACTGGGTCCCGTGAATATGGAAAGGGTGCAGCATCATGTCGCCTTCGCCCGAGATCACCCAGCGTTCGTACTGCCCTTTTTGCGCCGCAAACGCCGGTGTGGTCATATCGAAGGCTTTGCCGTTGATCCGGTTGGCAGAGTGGAAATCAAACCCACCGTTACCGTGGTTCATCGCACCATGATCACTCTTCATTCCGCCATGGTTCATCTGACCATGATCCATTTGCATCGAGCCCATCTGCCCGTGGCTCATCGGCATATTCCCGCTCTGGGTATGGTTCATTTGCCCATGGCCCATCATCATGCCGGCCATTGCCGCGTCACCGTACTTCTGTTGTAACGCCTGCATCCCCATCATATCGAGCATCGGGTCCATCGACAGTTGCAGCGTCCGTTGTGTTAACCCTTCGAGCGGTGGCAATGCGGGCAACGATGCGAGCTTATCGGGCAATATGCTGGAAGCGGTGACCTGCAACGGCTGAATACGCAGCACCGGCTGCGGCTGGTCAAACGGCGCAACCGTCATCCCCATCTGCTGTACCGGCAGCGTAACAATATCGAAGGGCTTACCGTCGCTGATATCCACTAATACCTCGAACCGCTCCCCCATCAACATCGGTAATTCATTGACCTTGACAGGTTCACTTAGCAAACCGCCGTCGCTCGCTATCACATACAGCGGGCGTTTATCACTGGCGGCAACATTAAGCGAACGCGCATTGCAGCCATTGAGCAAACGCAGACGTAACCAGCCTCGTGGTGCGGCATGCTGGGGATACACCGCGCCATTAGTCAGTAAGGTATCGCCAAACCAGCCCACGGCTGCGCTCATCACATCAAGCTGATAATCAATTTGCCCCTGCGCGGTAAATCTTTTGTCCTGCATAATCAGCGGAACATCGTCAATGCCCCACTGTTGCGGCAGGCGCAGTTGGCGAAGCGTATCATCTTCAATCAGTACCAGCCCGGCGAGCCCCATCGCCACCTGGCGACCGGTTTTACCGTGTTGATGTGGGTGGAACCAGCAGGTTGCCGCCTGTTGCGTAGGGGTAAAGGTTACCGTACGGCTACCACCGGGTTTGATTACCCCTTGCGGCCCGCCATCAACCTCCCCTGCAACTTCAACGCCGTGCCAGTGCACGGTGGTCTCTTCGGCCAGTGTATTACGGATCTCAACTGTAACGGCGCGGCCCTGACGGAGCTGAAGCGCAGGCCCTAGCAGTGAGCCGTTGTAACCCCAGGTGGTTGCAGATTTACCGCCGAACAGGGTTTCCCCTGCGTGTACCGTAAGCTGAATACGGTTTTGCGCATCGGGACTGAGCAGTGGCGGGACGGGAAGTGTCGGGCGTTCAGCGGCAAACAGCGATCGGCTCCACAGTGGCAGCGCGCTCATTACGCCTAACGCGGCGGAATATTTCAAAAAATCACGGCGTTGCATGGGCATTTCCTTATCAATTGCAGGCGATATTTTGAGCATAAACCCTCCCCCTGCCGGAAGGTCAAGAAATCAGATAATAATAAATATCGTCGCCCTATCAGGACTGTGCTAACGTTTAAATTCCGTTACGCCGTGGTAGAAATAATGAAGACGTTTTTCAGAACAGTAGTCCTCGGCAGCCTGCTGGCTGTCTCCGCAAACAGTTATGCGCTAAGTGAATCCGAAGCTGAAGATATGGCCGATCTGACGGCCGTGTTTGTATTTCTGAAAAACGACTGCGGCTATAACAACTTGCCTAACGGGCAGATCCGTCGCGCACTGGTCTTTTTCGCCCAGCAAAACCAGTGGGATCTCAGCAACTATGACACCTGGGATATGAAATCGCTGGGTGAAGATAGCTACCGCGACCTGAGCGGCATCGGTATTCCTACCGCCAAAAAATGTAAAGCCCTCGCTCGCGACTCCCTTAGCCTTCTCGCCTACGTTAAATAATCGTCCCCTGTTCCATCTTGCTTCTGGCCGCGCTGCGACACGAAGCAAGACGGGATAACGGTGATATTCTGACCGTGCAACCACGGTCAGAGTTAGCTATGATGTTGCGCCCATTTTCGCGGTGTTAACAAAGGAGCAACCTATGGCCGACAACCCCGTGTGGCACGAAACCCTGCACGACCACTTTGGTCAATACTTTGCCGTTGATAACGTGCTGTATCACGAGAAAACCGATCATCAGGATCTGGTCATCTTCGAGAACGCCGCGTTTGGTCGCGTAATGGCGCTGGATGGCGTTGTTCAGACCACCGAACGTGATGAGTTCATCTACCACGAAATGATGACCCATGTTCCGCTGCTGGCTCATGGTCATGCAAAAGATGTGTTAATCATCGGCGGTGGCGATGGCGCCATGTTGCGTGAAGTCTCGCGCCATAAAAATATTGCCACCATCACCATGGTGGAAATCGACGCCGGCGTCGTCTCTTTCTGCCGTCAATATCTGCCGAATCACAGCGCCGGGGCGTATGACGATCCCCGTTTTCAGTTGGTGATCGACGATGGCGTCAATTTTGTTAACCACACCCGCCAGACATTCGACGTGATCATTTCTGACTGCACCGATCCTATCGGTCCGGGGGAGAGCCTGTTCACCTCCGCCTTTTATGAAGGCTGTAAACGCTGTCTGAACCCGGGCGGGATTTTCGTGGCGCAGAATGGCGTAAGCTTTCTGCAACAAGAGGAGGTCACCGGCAGTTATCGCAAATTGAGTCACTATTTTAGCGACGTCAGTTTTTATCAGGCAGCGGTTCCGACCTACTACGGCGGCATCATGACGTTTGCCTGGGCGACGGATAACGAAGCATTGCGCCACCTCTCAACCGGGATCATCGCCGCCCGTTTCCATACTGCCGCAATAACCTGCCGTTACTATAATCCGGCGATTCATACCGCGGCTTTCGCCTTGCCACAATATGTGCAAGACGCCCTGTCTTCCTAAGGAGGTGATGAAAATTGAAAAAGCTGAAGCTGCATGGCTTTAACAACCTGACGAAAAGCCTGAGTTTTTGTATCTACGACATCTGCTACGCCAAGACGGCGGAAGAGCGTGACGGCTACATTGCCTATATTGATGAACTCTATAACGCCAACCGTCTGACAGAGATCCTGAGCGAAACCTGCAATATTATCGGTGCTAATATCCTGAACATTGCCCGCCAGGATTACGAGCCGCAGGGCGCGAGCGTGACCATTCTGGTGAGCGAAGAACCCGTCGACCCGCAGCTTATTGATAAAACCGAACACCCAGGCCCGCTGCCGGAAGCCGTGGTCGCCCATCTGGATAAGAGCCATATTTGCGTCCATACCTACCCGGAAAGCCATCCTGAGGGAGGTTTGTGCACATTCCGCGCCGATATCGAGGTCTCCACTTGCGGCGTTATCTCTCCGCTCAAAGCGCTGAATTACCTGATCCACCAGTTAGAGTCAGATATTGTCACGGTCGATTACCGCGTGCGCGGCTTTACCCGCGACATTAATGGCATGAAGCATTTTATCGATCATGAGATTAATTCGATTCAGAACTTTATGTCTGATGACATGAAATCACTGTACGACATGGTGGATGTGAACGTTTATCAGGAAAATATCTTTCATACCAAGATGTTGCTTAAAGAGTTCGATCTTAAGCACTACATGTTCCATACCAAACCGGAAGACCTGACTACAGAAGAACGCAAAGAGATCACAGAAGCGTTGTGGAAAGAGATGCGCGAGATCTACTACGGCCGCAATATTCCAGCCGTATAACCTGCGACGGAGCACGGAGGCTCCCTTAACTATCGCTGTTTCAGGAATTCGCGATAGGCGGCCACCACCTGAAGAAAATCCTCTACGCCGCACAGCGACAGGCTCTCTTCATCGTAATAGCTCATCCCTTCTTCCATCTCATCGCCGGAAAATTCAAGCTGGTTGGCGCGCACCATCACCTCTTCGCCATCCATCCACAGCGTATATTCATGCCCGGCACGTTGCCAGGAGCGCTCGCTGCCCTTCACCGTTTTCGCCGCCTGCTCCACTTCATCCAGTAAGGCCAGGTTCTCTTTCACTTCTTCATTAAACCAATGCCCGACAGCTTCGTGGCCCATCGACATTCGCACCTTCACCATGCCGGTGACATCACGCAGAAATTCGTAATCCATAATCGCTTCCTCCTGCCGGCCTGATGGCCCGCCTATGCTGTAATTATCGCAGCACACTGCCAGAAAAAAAGCATACTAACGGGAAGCAACGAAAAATATCCGTGCGAAAGCGCTTCGCCTGCGCAGAAATCATCCGCCGGGTTGCTGTGGCGCAGAAGACGCATAATGATGGCGGCGATAGCCGCGTTTTCGACATGTCAGTCATCGACATTTGATGCGCTTAAAAAGCGATTTTTTGCAGCGCGAGGGGAAAGAAAAAAGCCACCCCGAAGGGTGGCTCTGGTACTCAGACCGCGGTCTGGAAAATCACACCATCTGCTTTCTCAGTGTACTGATTAAGCTGGTCGAAGTTCAGGTAGCGGTAGGTGTCTGCAGCGGTTTTATCCACCTGCGACATAAAGTTAAGGTACTCTTCCGGCGTCGGCAGTTTACCGGTCAGCGCAGCAACTGCTGCCAGCTCCGCAGATGCCAGGTAAACGTTCGCCCCGGTACCTAAACGGTTCGGGAAGTTACGGGTGGACGTGGATACCACAGTCGAACCGTCCGCCACACGCGCCTGGTTACCCATGCACAGGGAGCAGCCCGGGATCTCAATGCGCGCACCGCTCTTACCGAACACGCTGTAATACCCTTCTTCCGTCAACTGTGCGGCATCCATACGGGTCGGCGGCGCAACCCACAGGCGGGTCGGCAGCTGGCCTTTATGGCTGTCCAGCAGTTTACCGGCGGCACGGAAGTGGCCGATGTTCGTCATGCAGGAACCGATAAAGACTTCATCGATGCTCGCACCCTGCACGTCTGACAGCAGACGCGCGTCATCCGGATCGTTCGGCGCACAGAGGATCGGCTCTTTGATGTCCGCCAGATCGATGTCGATGACCGCCGCGTACTCTGCGTCAGCATCGGCTTCCAGCAGTTGAGGATCCGCCAGCCATTTTTCCATGCCCTGTACACGACGTTCCAGCGTACGACGATCGCCGTAGCCTTCGGAAATCATCCACTTCAGCAGCACGATGTTCGAGTTCAGATACTCGATAATCGGTTCTTTATTCAGTTTGATGGTGCAACCGGCAGCCGAACGCTCAGCAGAGGCATCCGTCAGCTCAAACGCCTGCTCGACTTTCAGATCCGGCAGACCTTCGATTTCGAGGATGCGGCCAGAGAAGATGTTTTTCTTCCCTTTCTTCTCAACGGTCAGCAGGCCTTGTTTGATGGCATACAGCGGGATGGCATGCACCAGATCGCGCAGGGTAATACCCGGCTGCATTTTGCCTTTGAAGCGCACCAGCACAGACTCCGGCATATCCAACGGCATAACGCCAGTGGCGGCAGCAAACGCCACCAGGCCAGACCCCGCCGGGAAGGAGATACCGATCGGGAAACGGGTATGCGAGTCACCACCGGTACCGACGGTATCCGGCAACAACATACGGTTCAGCCACGAGTGGATTACGCCGTCGCCAGGACGCAGGGAAACACCGCCACGGTTCATAATGAAGTCCGGCAGCGTATGATGTGTGGTCACATCCACAGGCTTCGGATAGGCCGCCGTGTGGCAGAAAGACTGCATCACCAGATCGGAAGAGAAGCCCAGGCATGCCAGATCTTTCAGTTCATCACGGGTCATCGGACCGGTGGTGTCCTGAGAACCCACGGAGGTCATTTTCGGTTCGCAGTAAGCACCCGGACGGATACCGGCCACGCCGCAGGCGCGACCTACCATTTTCTGCGCCAGCGAGTAGCCGCGGCTGCTTTCCGCCACGTCTTTCGCCTGACGGAACACATCACTGTGCGGCAGACCCAGCGCTTCGCGCGCTTTGGTTGTCAGCCCACGACCGATGATCAACGGGATACGGCCACCGGCGCGCACTTCGTCGATCAACACGTCGGTTTTCAGCTCAAAGCTGGCCAGCAGTTCGCCGGTTTCATGGTTGCGAACTTCACCTTTGAACGGATACACGTCGATCACGTCGCCCATGTTGAGGCTGTTCACATCCACTTCGATAGGCAGCGCACCCGCATCTTCCATGGTGTTGAAGAAGATAGGCGCAATTTTACCGCCGAGCACCAGACCGCCGCCGCGCTTGTTCGGCACGTTCGGAATGTCATCGCCCATAAACCACAGTACGGAGTTGGTGGCGGATTTACGGGAAGAACCGGTACCGACTACATCGCCGACATAGGCCAGCGGGAAACCTTTTTTCGCCAGCGCCTCGATCTGTTTGATCGGGCCAACAACGCCTGGCTGATCCGGCTCAATGCCTTCACGGGCGTTCTTCAGCATCGCCAGCGCGTGCAGCGGGATATCCGGGCGGGACCAGGCATCCGGTGCCGGAGAGAGATCATCAGTGTTGGTTTCGCCGGTAACTTTAAATACCGTCACGGTGATTTTGTCGGCCAGTGCCGGACGGCTCAGGAACCATTCTGCGTCGGCCCAGGATTGCAACACCTGTTTCGCGTAGGCGTTGCCCGCTTTGGCTTTCTCTTCCACATCGTAGAAGTTGTCGAACATCAGCAGCGTATGGGACAGCGCTTTAGCGGCGATCGGCGCAAGTTTGTCGCTATCCAGCGCATCAATCAGCGGGTGAATGTTATAACCGCCCTGCATAGTGCCCAGCAGTTCAATGGCTTTTTCAGGGGTGACCAGTGGGGAGGTGGCGTCGCCTTTAGCGATGGCAGCAAGGAAACCCGCTTTGACATAGGCGGCTTCATCAACGCCTGGCGGGACACGGTTAGTCAGCAGATCAATCAGGAATTCTTCTTCGCCAGCAGGCGGGTTTTTCAGCAGCTCGACAAGGCCTGCCATTTGGGTTGCATCTAATGGTTTTGGCGCAATCCCCTCAGCGGCACGTTCAGCTACGTGCTTACGGTATTCTTCTAGCACGACGGTTCTCCTCGCTCTCATTGTCATAATGCGGCAGGCGTTTCTCTTCACTCTCCTGTGAGACAGCAGTTTGTAGGGTAAATCCGCGAACCGCGTTCGGCAGCATAGCAGGATTTACGGGGGGTGTTAATCTGTTTACAAAAAAGCAACATAAAAAATTAGCTGAATCGTTAAAGGCGGAATAAAGCAGAGGACAGGCGGTTTTTAGGGAACAGAATCGACGGCATAAAAAACAAAAAACGGCCCCAAAGGACCGTTTTTATGACGTTATTGTGACAGCGTTCGTAGCAAGGAAACCACATTGTTGCGTGTGTATTGCTCCGGGTTAACGGTCTGATCAACCAGTTCTCCCATCACATATTTTTTCACCGTTTCGCGGTTATTCACCTGCTCGTGATGCCCCACACTCGCCAGTTGCCCACGCGCGGTGTAATTGAGGGTAGTACTGCTCTCGTCATCATTTTCCAGCAAGTGGTAATAGTAGTTCTGCGAGGACTTCATGCCGTTCAGCGACAGCGGGAAAGAGGGGTCTAGCGCTTGATGCCAGGCGGCGCTGGTATGGCTTCGCGCAGTCTGCTTCAGGGTTTTTGACCCATCACTGGCGACGGCCTCTTCAGTCGTTTGCGAAGCCTGGTAGGAAAAACGATCTTTCTCTTCTTCATGCAGCGGGTTGATGGATTTTTCCGTTTGCGTCAGTGATAAAGAGAAGTCATTCAGCCCGCTTAGCTGCGATTTACCATTGTCGCCGACGCGAATATCCGCCACGCCCACTTTTAATGACTCATCGTTTGCCGTCGTGGTATTTAACGCGCGGAATACCGACTTCAGCGCTTCCATCTGCGCCCGATCACCGTGACCGGCAATGCGCGCTTTATCAAACTTGCTGTCGTAGGCATTCAGCGCACTTTGCTGCTGTGCATAGTCGCCAGACAGCCCGGATTGAGAAAGATCGCTGCTCATCTTCAGCGAGAAATCCTTATCTTCATAGGCTATCCAGCGCTCTTTCATGTCCGCATGGAAATTGAGTGATTGCAGCGATGTGTCGCCAGTACGCATATCCGTTTTTAAATCCACGGATTTGAGCACACTGCTATCAAACTGCGTTAACCCCTTCACGTCGACTTCAGGCGGGTTGCGGCCCAGCCCTGATAACGTTTTTTGCAACGACTCACCCAGTTTGGCGACAGCATCAGCTTCGTCATCATTCAGACTGTCGCCTTCCGTTTTGACCTCCACCGCCATGCCATCGTCCTGCTGGGTCATGATCAGATGAACGGTGGAGCCAGATTGCGTGACGATATCCAGCGTGATGGCGGATTCATTTCCACCACTCCCGTTCATCGCGACGCCGGAGAGCGCCTGGGTGAAATCGGCGCGATTTTCTTTCAGGTTACTGAGCAGCACGCTGCCCAGACTGCCGAATGCGGAAACAGAGTTGCTCCCCTTTGCAGACTGCATCAATTCCTGGATTGTGGCATTGTTTTGCAGAGAGGGACTGGCGCTGATTTTCTTTGGCGACAGGCTATATACTGCGGCGATTTCCGCGGTCTGGCTGCCAAACATCACTTTTGCCGATGCCGTTGCACCCGCAGAAGTGGTGTTACTGCTGGCGGTACGCGCCGAGGTGTTCACTGTGGACGATGGGGTAACACGCGCCGCAGAAGAGAGCGACGATAGGTTGAGGCCGTTGATCATGACGATAAAACTCCTTCTCTCGCCGGGAATGGTCGACAGAGGGTAATATCGGCAAAATCTGCGTAATATTTATACCCTGGCAGTGAAAGTCTCTACCCGCTCACGAAAACGGCGAAAAAAAAACGCCTCCGAAGAGGCGCTTTAACGTGGCGAAAATTTATTTTTTCTTCGCTTTCGGGTTCGGCAGGTCAGTGATGCTGCCTTCGAACACTTCTGCCGCCAGACCCACGGATTCGTGCAGGGTCGGGTGAGCATGGATGGTCAGCGCGATATCTTCAGCGTCGCAACCCATTTCGATCGCCAGTCCGATTTCGCCCAGCAGCTCACCGCCGTTGGTACCGACAATCGCGCCACCGATAACACGGTGCGTCTCTTTGTCGAAAATCAGTTTGGTCATACCGTCTGCGCAATCAGAAGCGATAGCACGACCAGACGCTGCCCACGGGAAGGTGGCAGTTTCGTAGCTGATGCCTTTCTCTTTCGCTTCTTTCTCGGTCAGACCCACCCATGCCACTTCCGGCTCGGTGTAGGCGATAGACGGGATAACTTTCGGATCGAAGTAATGTTTCTTACCGGCGATAACTTCGGCGGCCACGTGGCCTTCGTGCACGCCTTTGTGCGCCAACATTGGCTGACCGACGATATCGCCGATAGCAAAGATGTGCGGCACGTTGGTACGCAATTGTTTATCAACACGGATAAAGCCACGGTCGTCCACTTCCACACCGGCTTTACCTGCGTCGAGGTTTTTACCGTTCGGCACACGGCCGATGGCCACCAGCACGGCATCGTAACGCTGCGCTTCAGACGGGGCCTTTTTGCCTTCCATGGAAACATAGATACCGTCTTCTTTCGCTTCAACGGCGGTCACTTTGGTTTCCAGCATCAGGTTAAATTTCTTGCTGATGCGTTTGGTGAAGACTTTAACGATATCTTTGTCAGCAGCCGGGATAACCTGGTCGAACATTTCAACCACGTCAATCTCTGAACCCAGCGCATGGTACACGGTACCCATTTCCAGACCGATGATACCGCCACCCATAACCAGCATACGCTTCGGTACGGATTTCAGTTCCAGTGCGTCAGTGGAGTCCCATACGCGTGGATCTTCATGCGGGATAAACGGCAGTTGAATCGGACGGGAGCCCGCCGCGATGATTGCATTGTCAAAGTTGATCACGGTTTTACCGTTTTCGCCTTCAACTTCCAGGGTGTTCGCCCCGGTGAATTTACCCAGACCGTTAACCACTTTAACTTTACGGCCTTTCGCCATCCCCGCCAGACCGCCGGTCAGCTGAGTGATAACTTTCTCTTTCCAGGTACGAATTTTGTCGATATCGGTTTTCGGCTCGCCAAAAACGATGCCGTGTTCAGCCAGCGCTTTGGCTTCTTCGATAACTTTTGCTACGTGCAGCAGCGCTTTAGAAGGGATACAACCCACGTTCAGACACACACCGCCAAGGGTGCTGTAACGTTCAACGATGACGGTTTCCAGACCTAAATCAGCGCAACGGAAGGCAGCAGAGTAACCTGCCGGGCCTGCCCCAAGTACCACGACCTGAGTTTTGATTTCAGTACTCATCATGACCTCTTATTGATTTCCGGCGGTCAGGGGTACTTCATGTCGCCCTTCATCCACCGGGACGTTCTATCCGCCCGCAGTTTACAAAAATGTTAACAATTTTGAAACAACAAACGGCAAACGATTTGTCCTTTGCCCCTGATAACCCCATAAGCAGTATGAGATTAGCAGAAAAAAGCCGGCCGTCAGGCCGGCTTTTTCGATTACATCACCAGACGGCGGATGTCAGACAGCATATTGTTGATGATGGTGATAAAGCGCGCACCATCCGCACCGTCAATCACACGGTGGTCGAAGGAGAGCGAAATTGGCATCATCAGACGCGGTACGAACTCTTTACCGTTCCAGACCGGCTCCATGGCTGATTTGGAGACACCGAGGATAGCCACTTCCGGCGCGTTAACAATCGGCGCGAAGTGGGTAGTACCCAGGCCACCGATGCTGGAGATGGTGAAGCAACCGCCCTGCATTTCGCCAGCAGTCAGCTTACCGTCACGCGCTTTTTTCGAGATCACCGTCAGTTCACGTGACAGCTCAGTGATGCTCTTCTTGTTCACGTCTTTAAAGACCGGAACAACCAGGCCGTTCGGGGTATCCACCGCCACACCAATGTTGATGTATTTTTTCAGCGTCAGACGCTGTGCATCTTCAGACAGCGAGCTGTTGAAGCGCGGCATTTGTTCCAGTGCAGCAGCGACCGCTTTCATGATGAAGACAACCGGGGTGAATTTCACATCCAGTTTGCGCTTCTCAGCTTCGGCATTCTGCTGTTTACGGAACGCTTCCAGATCGGTGATATCGGTCTTATCGAAGTGCGTAACGTGAGGGATCATCACCCAGTTACGGCTCAGGTTAGCGCCAGAAATTTTCTGGATACGACCCAACTCGACTTCTTCGACTTCGCCAAACTTGCTGAAGTCCACTTTCGGCCACGGCAGCAGACCCGGCAGAGAACCACCGGTTGCGCCGGCAGCAGGTGCAGATTCAGCGCGTTTAACCGCGTCTTTCACATAATTCTGAACGTCTTCGCGCAGGATACGGCCTTTACGACCGGTGCCTTTCACTTTCGCCAGATTCACACCGAATTCGCGCGCCAGGCGACGGATCAGCGGAGTGGCATGGACGTAAGCATCGTTTTCTGCGAAGTCGGATTTACCTTCTGCTTTCGCCGGAGCGGCAGCCGGTTTCGCCGCCTGAGCAGCCGGGGCCGGGGCAGCGGCAGCAGGTGCAGCAGCCGGAGCCGCAGCAGGCGCAGCGCCTTCCACATCGAATACCATGATCAGAGAGCCAGTGGAGACTTTGTCGCCCACGTTCACTTTCAGCTCTTTCACGGTGCCTGCGAACGGTGCCGGAACTTCCATCGAGGCTTTGTCGCCTTCTACGGTGATCAGCGACTGCTCAGCGGAGACTTTGTCGCCCACTTTCACCAGCACTTCGGTCACTTCAACTTCATCGCCGCCGATATCCGGTACGTTGACGTCTTTCGGGCCAGACGCAGCTGCCGGTGCGCTCGCCGCAGCCGGAGCTGCCGCTTGTGCCGGAGCCGCAGCCGGTGCTGCACCCGCAACGTCGAAGATCATGATCAGCGAGCCGGTAGAGACTTTATCGCCGGTGTTGATTTTGATCTCTTTTACGGTGCCCGCGAACGGTGCCGGAACTTCCATCGACGCTTTGTCGCCTTCAACGGTGATCAGGGACTGTTCTGCAGCCACGGTATCGCCGACTTTCACCAGGATCTCGGTGACTTCAACTTCGTCACCGCCGATATCCGGGACGTTAACTTCTTTGGCTGCCGCAGCGGCCGGGGCTGCTGCTGGCGCGGCGTCTTTCTTCGCTTCTGCCGGAGCAGGTGCAGCGGCTGCTGCACCTTCGGCGGAATCGAAAATCATGATCAGTTTGCCGGTCTCGGTTTTGTCGCCAACAGAGACTTTGATCTCTTTAACAACGCCAGCCTGCGGAGACGGGACTTCCATAGAGGCTTTGTCGCCTTCTACGGTGATCAGCGACTGTTCAGCTTCAACTTTGTCGCCCACTTTGACCAGGATCTCGGTGATTTCAACTTCATCAGACCCGATGTCCGGTACATTGATTTCGATAGCCATTATCTCTTTACCTCTTACGCCAGACGCGGGTTAACTTTTTCTGCATCGATGTTGAATTTGGTGATGGCTTCCGCTACCACTTTCTTGTCGATTTCGCCACGTTTAGCCAGTTCGCCCAGTGCTGCAACGACCACGTAAGAAGCATCAACTTCGAAGTGGTGACGCAGGTTTTCACGGCTGTCGGAGCGACCGAAGCCATCCGTACCCAGTACGCGGTAATCATCAGCCGGTACATAAGTACGAACCTGCTCGGCGAACAGTTTCATATAGTCAGTAGACGCTACAGCCGGAGCATCGTTCATCACCTGGGCGATGTACGGTACACGCGGGGTTTCCAGCGGGTGCAGCATGTTCCAGCGTTCACAATCCTGGCCATCACGCGCCAGTTCAGTGAAGGAAGTTACGCTGTAGACGTCAGAACCGACGCCGTAATCTTTCGCCAGGATCTGTGCTGCTTCACGCACGTGACGCAGAATAGAACCGGAGCCCAGCAGCTGAACTTTACCTTTGCTGCCTTCAACGGTTTCGAGTTTGTAGATACCTTTACGGATACCTTCCTCGGCGCCTTCCGGCATCGCTGGCATGTGGTAGTTTTCGTTCAGCGTGGTGATGTAGTAGTAAACGTTCTCTTGTTTTTCACCGTACATACGCTCCAGGCCATCGTGCATGATGACAGCCACTTCGTACGCGTAAGACGGGTCGTAAGAGATACAGTTCGGAATAGTCAGCGATTGAATGTGGCTGTGACCATCTTCGTGCTGCAGACCTTCACCGTTCAGGGTGGTACGACCGGAGGTACCGCCAACCAGGAAGCCGCGAGCCTGCTGGTCGCCTGCCTGCCAGCACAGGTCGCCGATACGCTGGAACCCGAACATGGAGTAGTAGATGTAGAACGGAATCATCGGCAGGTTGTTGGTGCTGTAAGAGGTCGCAGCCGCCAGCCAGGATGCGCCAGCACCCAGTTCGTTGATACCTTCCTGCAGAATCTGACCTTTTTCGTCTTCTTTGTAGTAAGCAACCTGCTCACGGTCCTGCGGGGTGTACTGCTGACCGTTCGGGCTGTAGATACCAATCTGACGGAACAGACCTTCCATACCGAACGTACGCGCTTCATCGGCAATGATCGGAACCAGACGATCTTTGATCGATTTGTTCTTCAGCATCACGTTCAGGGCACGAACGAAAGCGATAGTGGTGGAGATCTCTTTGTTCTGCTCTTCCAGCAGCTGAGAGAAGTCTTCCAGAGCCGGCAGATCAAGTTTCTCGGTGAAGTTCGGCTGACGTGACGGCAGGTAGCCTTTCAGCGCCTGGCGACGTTCGTGCAGGTATTTGTGCTCTTCAGACCCTTCCGGGAAGGTGATGTAAGAGAGGTTTTCAACCTGCTCGTCGGTGACAGGTACATTGAAACGGTCGCGGATATAACGCACGCCGTCCATGTTCATTTTCTTCACCTGGTGAGCGATGTTTTTACCTTCTGCGGTATCACCCATGCCGTAACCTTTGATGGTGTGGGCGAGGATAACGGTCGCTTTACCTTTGGTTTCACGCGCTTTTTTCAGTGCAGCGTAAATTTTCTTCGGATCGTGGCCGCCACGGTTAAGCGCCCAAATCTGATCATCAGTCCAGTCAGCAACCAGCGCTGCGGTTTCCGGGTATTTGCCGAAGAAGTGCTCACGCACGTAAGCGCCGTCTTTGGATTTGAAAGTCTGGTAGTCGCCGTCAACGGTTTCGTTCATCAGTTGGATCAGTTTGCCGCTGGTGTCTTTACGCAGCAGTTCGTCCCAACGGGAACCCCACATGACTTTGATTACGTTCCAGCCAGCACCGCTGAAGATGCCTTCCAGTTCGTTGATGATTTTGCCGTTGCCGGTAACCGGGCCATCAAGACGCTGTAAGTTACAGTTGATGATGAAGCACAGGTTGTCCAGTTTTTCACGGGTTGCGATGGTGATAGCGCCTTTAGATTCCGGCTCATCCATTTCACCGTCGCCCAGGAAAGCGTAAACGGTTTGTTCAGAAGTATCTTTCAGGCCACGGTGTTCCAGATATTTCAGGAATTTCGCCTGGTAGATAGCGCCAATCGGGCCCAGACCCATGGATACGGTCGGGAACTGCCAGAATTCCGGCATCAGTTTCGGGTGCGGGTAAGACGACAGCCCTTTACCGTGAACTTCCTGACGGAAGTTATTCATCTGCTCTTCAGTCAGACGACCTTCCAGGAACGCACGCGCGTAGATGCCCGGAGAGATATGGCCCTGGAAGTACACCAGGTCGCCGCCGTCTTTCTCGTTGCGGGCACGGAAGAAGTGGTTGAAGCAGACTTCATAAACAGTCGCAGAAGACTGGAAGGAAGCCATGTGGCCGCCCAGTTCGAGGTCTTTTTTGGACGCACGCAGAACGGTCATGATTGCGTTCCAGCGGATAGCTGAACGAATACGGCGTTCCAGTTCCAGATTGCCCGGGTATTCCGGTTCATCTTCAACGGCAATAGTGTTTACATAGTTGCTCGCCCCTGTGCCAGCTGCCACTTTCACGCCGCCTTTGCGGGCTTCAGAAAGGAGCTGGTCAATCAGATACTGAGCACGCTCAACACCTTCTTCACGGATGACCGATTCGATCGCCTGTAGCCAGTCGCGAGTTTCGATCGGATCCACGTCATTTTGGAAACGTTCTGACATGGGGGGTATTCCTTATCTATCTAATACGTTGATTTGTCTGGAACCTGTCCCATTGCATTCTCATCATGACTGAACAACAAAAGTGCAATAAGACAGGTTCTGCGTTTAGTTGCCGCGCGCTAAAGTTTGGCGCTGGTGTTACAACTCTTCCGGTACAAACTGCACCAGAAAATATTAATTCTTTCTCTGCTCCAACCGACGAAGCGAGCGTTCACGACGGCTCTGCTCGCGGCTGCGATCCAGCAAAATCTCTTCAATAAACGCCAGGTGACGATGCGACGCTTCGCGCGCTTCTTCCGGTTGCCCGGCCATGATCGCCGCGAAAATACTGGAACGGTGACTGCTAACCAGCGGGAGCATCTCACGGCGTGCGTACAGCAATTCGAAGTTCTGACGAACGTTTTGCGCCAACATGGGCTCCATGCAGCGTAGCAGATGCAGCAGCACCACATTATGCGCCGCCTCGGTGACGGCAATTTGATACTGCACGACAGCATCGGACTCAGCATCCAGATCGCCCGACTGCTGCGCCAGCTCAATCGCCTGATGCAGTTCGCCAATACGTACCTTGTCTTCATCGGTGCTACGGAGCGCGGCGTAATAGGCGGCAATGCCTTCCAGCGCGTGGCGAGTTTCAAGCAGGTCAAACTGGGATTCGGGATGATCGGTCAGGAGCTCGACCAGCGGGTCGCTAAAGCTCTGCCACAGACTGCTCTGGACAAAGGTTCCACCACCCTGACGACGAAGCAGCAAACCTTTCGCTTCGAGCCGCTGGATGGCCTCACGCAGTGAAGGACGAGAAACATCGAACTGTTTAGCCAGCTCGCGCTCTGGAGGCAATTTTTCACCGGGACGTAATGTCCCTTCAAGAATCAAAAACTCCAGTTGTTGCTCAATCACATCGGAGAGTTTTGGTTGGCGGATTTTACTGTAGGCCATTGTTCCTTGTCTCTACCATTCGCCCAGAGTCAATTGGTCTTACCAATTTCATGTTCGTGACGCTAAAGTAACAAAGTATTCACCTTATGTCCATACAGGTTTTGATTGAAATCAGGAAACCACGCACATTTTAACAATGTTACAGAAATGACGTTTCAAAGATGTAACCTTGCACAAATGACCCGTTTACCACGAAAGAGGCAGTTTTAACTTTCCTGAAACGATAATTAAGGCATATGAACCGATTCAGTTAATAAATAACTGAATTTATATTCACATAAATTGCATAATTTATTAGTTTTACTTAAGAATGGTTACAGGCGGGTTACTGACAAATGGTTTCTTTTTCACCAGGTCGTCATTAGACCTTCATAAAGCAGATGCATTCCCCGGCGCTTACCACTATTCTGAGCCATACGAAAGGGATGGACGAAAATTCGCTTCAACATTTCGTAAACTAAAAACTACAAAAAATGGAATTTATCGCTTACACGCAAACGACAGCGTATACATAACAACCACACACGAGGTTTCATAATGGAAGGTCAACAGCACGGCGATCAGCTAAAGCGCGGCCTTAAGAACCGCCATATTCAGCTTATCGCGCTGGGCGGTGCTATCGGGACTGGCCTGTTTCTGGGTAGCGCGTCAGTCATTCAGTCCGCGGGTCCGGGTATTATTCTGGGCTACGCCATTGCCGGTTTTATTGCATTTCTGATCATGCGTCAGCTCGGTGAAATGGTCGTGGAAGAGCCGGTTGCCGGTTCATTCAGCCATTTTGCCTACAAATATTGGGGGAGCTTTGCCGGTTTTGCTTCCGGCTGGAACTACTGGGTGCTCTATGTGCTGGTGGCCATGGCGGAACTGACCGCCGTGGGTAAATACATTCAGTTCTGGTGGCCAGAGATCCCAACGTGGGCTTCCGCTGCCGCCTTCTTCGTCATCATTAACGCCATTAACCTGACCAACGTAAAAGTGTTTGGGGAAATGGAGTTCTGGTTCGCCATCATTAAAGTCTTCGCCGTGGTCGCCATGATCGTCTTCGGCGGCTGGCTGCTGTTTAGCGGCAGCGCCGGCCCGCAAGCGACCGTGCGTAACCTGTGGGAACAGGGCGGCTTCCTGCCGCACGGTTTTACCGGACTGGTGATGATGATGGCTATCATTATGTTCTCTTTCGGCGGCCTGGAACTGGTGGGTATTACCGCCGCTGAAGCCGACAACCCGGAACAGAGCATTCCCAAAGCCACCAACCAGGTCATCTACCGTATTCTGATCTTCTATGTGGGCTCGCTGGCGGTACTGCTCTCGCTGCTGCCGTGGACGCGCGTAACGGCGGATACCAGCCCGTTTGTGCTGATCTTCCATGAACTGGGCGATACGTTTGTAGCCAATGCGTTGAATATTGTGGTACTGACCGCTGCACTGTCGGTGTACAACAGCTGCGTTTACTGCAACAGCCGTATGCTGTTCGGTCTTGCGCAACAGGGTAACGCACCAAAAGCGTTGCTCTCTGTGGATAAACGCGGCGTGCCAGTGAACACCATTCTGGTCTCAGCGGTCGTGACGGCACTGTGCGTACTGATCAACTACCTGGCGCCTGAGTCAGCATTCGGTCTGTTGATGGCGCTGGTGGTATCCGCACTGGTGATCAACTGGGCGATGATCAGCCTCGCGCACATGCGTTTCCGCCGTGCGAAACAGCTGCAAGGTGTGACGCCGCGCTTCCCGGCGCTGTTCTACCCGTTAGGCAACTGGATCTGCCTGCTGTTTATGGCTGCGGTGCTGGTGATCATGTTGATGACCCCAGGTATGGCTATCTCGGTATGGCTGATCCCGGTATGGATTGTGGTTCTTGGCGTGGGTTACATGCTCAAACAGAAAAACGCTAAAGCCGTAAAAGCGCATTAATCCTTATCCTCTTACCCCTTTCCCGCCCGGGAGAGGGGTATTATCACTGTGTTACCTTCCTCACACTTTCTTTTACATAGCCATTTTGTCCATCACTGTGGCCTTATCCTGCTGCGCAAAGTCAAATTTCCAGGCAAATAATTCTTCCACATCTCAATGGGAGAAGCGGCAATGGACAACAATAAGCTGTCTGTTAAAGAGAAGATTGGCTATGGCATGGGCGATGCCGGATGTAACATCATTTTTGGCGCCATCATGTTGTTTGTTAACTACTTCTACACGGATATCTTCGGCCTCGCCCCTGCACTGGTCGGGGTATTACTGCTGTCGATTCGTGTAATTGATGCGGTGACAGATCCTTTAATGGGTGCCCTCGCCGACCGTACGCAAAGTAAATATGGACGTTTTCGCCCATGGCTGTTGTGGATAGCTTTGCCGTATGCCGTTTTCAGCGTATTAATGTTCACCACCCCCGACTGGACCTATAACAGTAAGGTGATCTACGCGTTTATCACCTACTTCCTGCTGTCGTTGACCTATACCGCGATCAACATTCCCTACTGCTCCCTGGGCGGTGTGATCACCAACGATCCGAAAGAGCGCGTTGCCTGTCAGTCGTACCGTTTTGTGATGGTCGGTATCGCTACCCTGCTGCTCTCTTTGACGCTGCTGCCAATGGCAGAATGGTTCGGCGGTGCAGACAAAGCCAAAGGCTACCAGATGGCGATGACGGTGTTGGCATTCATTGGTATGTGTATGTTTTTGTTCTGCTTTGCCACCGTGCGTGAACGTATTCACCCGGCCGTTCCCACCAATGACGACCTGAAAAAGGACTTCAAAGACGTGTGGAAAAATGACCAGTGGGTGCGCATTTTGTTGCTGACGCTGTGTAACGTTTGCCCCGGCTTTATCCGCATGGCGGCAACCATGTACTACGTCACCTGGGTGATGGGAGAAAGCACCCATTTTGCTACTTTATTTATCAGCCTTGGCGTGGTGGGCATGATGTTCGGCAGTATGCTGGCGAAAGTGCTGACTGACCGCTGGTGCAAACTGAAAGTCTTCTTCTGGACCAATATCGTGCTGGCTATTTTCTCCTGCGCGTTCTACTTCTTTGACCCACACGCCACGACGCTGATTGTGGTGCTCTACTTCCTGCTGAATATTCTGCACCAGATCCCCTCACCGTTGCACTGGTCGTTAATGGCTGACGTGGACGATTACGGTGAATGGAAAACCGGGAAACGCATTACCGGCATCAGCTTCTCCGGTAACCTGTTCTTCCTGAAAGTAGGGCTGGCGATAGCCGGCGCAATGGTAGGCTTCCTGCTCTCGTGGTATGGCTACGACGCAGGCGCCAAACAGCAAAGCGACACGGCAATTAACGGCATCATGCTGCTCTTTACCGTGATCCCTGGCGTCGGTTACCTGATCACGGCAGGCGTCGTCCGTTTACTGAAAGTCGACCGCGAAACGATGAGACGGATTCAGGACGATCTGGAAAAACGCCGGATTAACTACCATGAACTGACCGAACGTCAGCATGTGCCGTCTGGTGACAACGTAAGGAAAGCATAATGAGCACCTGGCCGAACCCGTTTATTGAACAACGCGCTGACCCGTATATTCTGCGCCATGACAATGTTTACTACTTTGTCGCCTCGGTGCCGGAGTATGACCGGCTGGAAATCCGCCGCGCCAGTACGTTGGAAGGGCTACGCCAGACGGCCGGTGTGGTGGTATGGCGTAAACCGCAGACCGGGCCAATGAGCGAGCTTATCTGGGCACCGGAGCTGCATCATATTGATGGGAAATGGTATCTCTATTTTGCCGCCACATGGACGAAAGCGCTGGATGAGCTGAACATGTTCCGACACCGCATGTTCGTTCTGGAGTGTACCGACGCCGATCCGCTAACCGGTCGGTGGGTTGAAAAAGGTCAGGTGAAAACGCCGTTTGATACCTTCGCGCTGGACGCGACCACCTTTGTCCATCAGGGGAAACGCTGGTATCTGTGGGCGCAAAAAGCGCCGGATATTGCGGGTAATTCGAACCTCTATCTGGCGGAAATGGAAAATCCGTGGACCCTCAAAGGCGAACCGGTGATGTTAAGTAAACCGGAGTTCGACTGGGAGTGCAGGGGTTTTCTGGTGAATGAAGGCCCGGCGGTACTGTTCCACGGCGACAGGCTCTTTATCAGCTACTCCGCCAGTGCCACCGATGAAAATTATTGTATGGGACTGTTATGGATTGATATCGCTGCCAATCCACAGGATCCGGCCAACTGGCATAAAGCGCCGCAGCCGGTATTCAAAACCAGCTATGAAAACCATCAGTATGGCCCCGGGCATAACAGCTTTACACAGACACCGGAAGGGGAAGACGTGCTGGTATACCACGCACGCAATTACACCGACATCGAAGGTGACCCGCTCTACGATCCAAACCGCCATACCCGCCTGAAGCTCGTTCGTTGGCAAGAAAACGGGATGCCTGACTTCGGCATCCCACCTGCGGACCATGCGTGATACGACGGCGCGCTGACTACATCAGCGTGCCGTAAATGGTCAACAGTGCCACCACAACCACCAGCACCAGCGACGTTTTCTTCGCCATCGACACAGCCGCTTTTGGCGTTTCAACTTTATCCAGATGCGGCTCGCGCGCCAGTGAGAATTGCGCAAGGCGGGTCAGCACCTGATACTGCGATGTGTGGCGATCGCCAAGAGAGGCAAACCAGGCTGGCAAGGCTTTCTCGCCATGCCCCACCAGCGCGTACACCACCCCCGCCAGACGTACCGGCACCCAGTCCAGCACATGCAGGATCGCATCAATCCCGGATTGTTGACGCTCAGTTGGCGTCTGATAGCGCGCCAGCCATGATTGCCAGGCGCGTAAAAAGGCATATCCCGCCAACAGCACCGGCCCACAGGAAGCCCCGACGATCAGCCAGAACAGCGGCGCAAGATAAAAACGGAAGTTGATCCATACGAGCGCGTTTTGCAGCTCGCGCAAAAAATCACGCTCATCACACCCCGGAGGCACACCGTGGATTAACGTCAATTCATTGGCCATCGCGTTATGGGCGTGGCTGTCGTTACGCGCCGCAGCTTTAAGATAGGCGTGGTAATGCAATCGGACTTTCCCCGCGCCAATGCACAACAGACTAATAAGGATCCACACCACCAGCAGCGGAACATTGAAAAACAATCCCGACAGTGCACGCAGGATCAAAAAGGTAACCAGCATCACCAGTGCCGCCATCAGCAGCGTTCTTAACATCGAATAGTGTGTTACCCGCCGGAACAGCCCTTCCAGACGGTGATCCAGTTGCCAGTGTTCTCCCAGTTTAAACAACCGTTCTGCTGCCAGCACCAGCAGCATGGTGAATAACGTCATGGCATCTCCTTTTCTGACAAACCGGCGACCAGCGCACGAAATCTCGCCCAGTCAAAAGCTGGTCCGGGATCCGTCTTGCGCACAGGGGCAATATCACTGTGCCCGGTCATATTGTCGGCAATCGACGGGTAAAGCTCAATCACCGTTCGTGTCACTTCCGCCAGTTGCCGATATTGCGCATCGGTATAGGGCAGCGTGTCCGTGCCTTCCAGCTCAATGCCAATCGAGAAATCATTACAGCGTTCCCGCCCCTGCCAGGATGAAACGCCTGCATGCCAGGCGCGTTTATCAAAAGGCACATATTGCACAACCTCGCCATCACGGCGGATCAGGCAATGTGCGGAAACACGCAGGTGAACAATCTCAGCAAAAAAGGGATGGGCGTTGGCATCCAGAGTGCCGGTAAACAGCGCATCTATCCACGGGCCACCAAACTCGCCGGGAGGTAGGCTAATATTATGTACCACCAGCAATGAAGGTTGCTCATCGTCCGGGCGGCAATCAAAATGGGGAGACGGTACATGCCGCGCTTCCACCAGCCAGCCCTTGCGTAGCTGCATAAGGAACTCCTTTTAGAGGATGGTGCTGAAACACGCTTCAGAGTAGCATGTTTGCGCTGTGTACCGTAATGGCATCCCCGAACAAGACATAGCCTAACTTTGTGATTCGTTACCTTTTTTGGAGTTTATCATGCCGCCTCGCCGCTATAACCCCGACCTTCGACGTGACGCACTGCTCAAACGTATCGAACTGGATATCCCTGTCGCCGTCGCCCAGGCATTGCGCGAAGATTTGGGCGGAGAAGTCGACGCGAATAATGACATTACCGCGCAATTGTTACCGCCAGAAAACCGCTCGCATGCGGTGATCATTACCCGCGAAGACGGCGTTTTTTGCGGAAAGCGTTGGGTGGAAGAAGTCTTTATTCAACTGGCAGGCGATGATGTGACGCTTACCTGGCACGTTGCCGATGGCGATACTCTTCATGCCAATCAACCCTTATTCGAACTTGAGGGGCCGTCCCGCGTGTTACTGACGGGCGAACGCACCGCTCTCAATTTTGTGCAAACCCTGTCAGGCGTCGCCAGCGAAGTTCGCCGCTATGTCAAATTGCTGGACGGCACAAAAACTGAGTTGCTGGATACGCGTAAAACCCTGCCGGGCCTGCGCACAGCGCTAAAATATGCCGTCCTGTGCGGCGGTGGTGCCAATCACCGTCTTGGTCTTTCCGACGCCTTTCTGATCAAAGAAAACCACATTATTGCCGCGGGTTCCGTACGCCAGGCAGTGGAAAAAGCTTTCTGGCTGCATCCGGATGTGCCGGTAGAAGTGGAAGTAGAAACCCTCGAAGAACTCGACGATGCGCTCAAAGCGGGTGCCGATATCATCATGTTGGATAACTTCGATACCGACCAAATGCGTGAGGCCGTGAAGCGCACCAACGGCGAAGCACGGCTGGAAGTTTCCGGCAATGTGACGCAGGAAACCCTGCGTGAATTTGCTGAAACCGGCGTTGACTACATCTCTGTAGGCGCACTGACCAAACATGTGCGCGCCCTCGACCTGTCGATGCGTTTTCGCTAATCCCACTTGCATAACTAAACGGGCCGCAGGCCCGTTTTTTTTGCGCCCTTCCTCTCAAACAATGTGTTGCGCTCTGCAAGCCTGTCAAAAAAGCAGGAAGGCGCTTTCCCGAAGTCCCTTTTGCACCTCGCCGTCCCCGTAACGTGCTGACAAAGTAGCGGCTCTACACAAGGAGCCAGAGATGAACAAACAACAAGGATTTACTTTAATCGAGCTGATGGTGGTAATCGGCATTATCGCCATCCTGAGCGCTATCGGCATTCCCGCTTATCAAAATTACCTGCGTAAAGCTGCACTGACTGACATGTTGCAAACCTTTGTTCCTTATCGCACCGCCATTGAGCTGTGTGCGTTGGAACGCGGCGGCATTGACAATTGTGATGCCAGCAACAATGGCATACCAGCCCCGACCACCACGCGTTACGTCGCCGCCATGAGCGTTGCAAAAGGCGTGGTCTCACTGACCGGACAGGAAAGCCTCAACGGACTCAGCGTAATCATGACGCCGCAATGGAGCGATGCCGAGGGTATGAAGGGATGGGCGCGAAGCTGTAATACAAATGCAGACAGCGCATTGCAACAGGCCTGCGAAGATGTTTTTCGCACCGGACGTCCGTAAGGAGCCGTGATGAAACACGATAAACTGATTGCGCTCTGTCAGCGTCATAACGCCGCATTGCTCAATTGCGCAGACGACGTTCTGACCATTGCCGTGGTGGATAATCCCAGCCCCATGTTAATGGAATCACTCAGCTTTGCCATCCAGCAACGAGTCGATATCCGTTGCTGGACGCAAGATCAAATGGACAAGCATCAACAAATGGCAGTGCAAACTCACCCCCCGGCACAGGGGGAAGAAAGCAGTGCCGCAGCGGAAATTCTCGATCAAACCCTGAAACAAGCGTTGATCTTACGGGCATCGGATATTCATTTCGAGCCCGGAGAAACCTGTTATGCCATACGGTTACGCGTCGACGGCGTTTTACACCCGCTCTCTCCCCTTTCCTGCAATTTAGCCGCTACGCTGACCGCAAGGCTGAAAGTGCTTGGCAATCTTGATATCGCCGAACGTCGCCTGCCGCAGGATGGACAGTTCAGTGTGGAACTCTCCGGGCAATCGATCTCATTTCGTATCGCAACGTTGCCTTGCAGACACGGTGAAAAAGTGGTGCTACGTCTGTTGCATCAGGTTAGTCAGGCCCTGGATCTGGCTGCACTCGGTATGACGGATGCTCAACTGGCACTCTTTACCGCAGCGTTGGCGCAACCTCAGGGGCTGTTGCTGGTGACAGGCCCGACAGGCAGCGGAAAAACCGTAACGCTCTACAGCGCGCTGCAAAAACGAAACAGACCGGAGGTCAACATTTGCAGCGTAGAAGATCCCATAGAGATCCCTCTGGATGGGCTGAATCAGACGCAAATCAATCCTCGCGCTGGGCTGACATTTCAGGGCGTACTACGCGCCATGCTGCGCCAGGACCCGGACATTATTATGGTTGGTGAGATCCGTGATGGCGAAACAGCGGAGATTGCTATCAAAGCATCGCAAACCGGGCATCTGGTTTTATCGACATTGCACACAAACTCCACCAGCGAAACGCTGGTGCGTATCCAGCAAATGGGGGTGGCACGCTGGATGATCTCCTCGGCGCTATCACTGGTCATCGCCCAGCGGCTGGTACGTAAACTTTGCCCCCATTGCCGGAAACTGACCACGGAAAATACCCGACTCCCCGGCAACCTGTGGCCTCGACCGTTACCTCGCTGGCGCGCAGAAGGGTGTGATCGGTGCTATCACGGCTTTTATGGGCGAGTCGCCTTGTTTGAAGTGCTCTCCATTACCCGCGATGTCCGCCAGGCCATTACCAGTGGTCAAAGTGCGGCCGAAATCGAACAGTGCGCCCGTGCGGAGGGAATGACGACGCTGTTTCAGCATGGCTGCCTGGCGGTGGAACAAGGATTGACGACGCTGGAAGAGTTGGTGCGCATATTGGGTTTACCAAATGACGACTAAATACCTCTGGCAATGGTCCGGAATCGATAACGCAGGGGCATTACAACAGGGTGCGCACTGGAGCGAAAATCGTAATGCCGCAATGCAAACACTCTATCACCGGCAGATCCATCCCCTGACGCTCAAGCGCAGGCCGGTAAGACGTTCACTGTGGCGTGCGGAACATGGCTGTACGCTCCTGCGCCAGCTTGCGACATTGTTGCAGGCGGGGCTCACCTTACCGGAAGGCTTGTTGTTGCTGGCACAGCAACATCCAGCCAGGCAATGGCAGGCATTGTTGCACCATCTGGCGCAGGCGCTGGAACAGGGAGAAACCTTTTCAACAGCGCTGCGCCAGTGGCCAGAAGTTTTTCCTCCACTCTGGGCAGCGATGGTCCATACCGGTGAGCTAACAGGAAAGCTGGATGAGTGCTGTTTTAAACTGGCCAGCCAGCAACAGGCACAGCGAGCGCTGGCGTTGAAAGTAAAAAAGGCGCTGCGTTATCCGCTCATTATTCTTTCTCTGACCGCGGCAATCGTGGTTGCAATGGTGTATCTGGTGCTGCCGGAGTTCTCGGCTATCTACCAGACGTTCAATACCCCCTTGCCTGGGCTGACGCGGGGAGTCATTGCCGGCGCTACACTGATGCAGCAAGGCGCTCTGCCATTATCAGCACTTACGTTGCTAGTGGTATGTACGATGACCTTACTGCGCCGTCAGATGAAATGGCTGCACTACCGGCAGCGTCTGCTGCTCCGCTGCCCTGCTGTCGGTAAACTGGTGCGTGGACAACGGCTGAGTCAGATATTTACCGTGCTGTCACTCACACAACGTTCTGGAATCACCTTCTTGCAAGGGCTGGAAAATGTCAGGGATACCTTAACCTGCCCTTACTGGCGAGACGTGCTGCAACAGGCACACCAGGATATCACCCTCGGCGCGGCTATCTCTACGGCGCTGGCAAAGAGTGGCAACTTCACCCCGTTGTGTATTCAGTTGATCCATACCGGGGAGATCTCCGGGGCGCTGGATACCATGCTGGAGAATCTGGCGCGGCATCATAGTGAACAGACGCAGCATCAGGCAGATGAACTGGCTTCCGTATTAGAACCGCTGCTACTGGTGGTGACGGGGTTAATTATTGGCGTGCTGGTGGTAGCCATGTACCTGCCTATCTTTCATCTTGGCGATGCGATGGGCGGTACAGGTTAATGCAGGCGCAGCACAGTGCGCCTGCAACCCCATTACAGGCTGTTGAAAACGCGGTTTTCCTGTTCCTGAACGCGGATAAAGGTCGTGCGTTTGGTCAGCTCTTTCAGGCGGGAAGCACCGACATATGTACAGGCTGAACGCAGGCCGCCAAGAACATCACGCGCGGTGTTCTCCACCGGGCCGCGTAACGCGAGTTTGACGGTTTTGCCTTCCGCCGCACGGTAACCTGCAACGCCGCCAACGTGGCGATTCATTGCAGACTCTGAACTCATGCCGTAGAACAGCATGAATTTCTCGCCGTTTTCCTCCACGATGGCGCCGCCACTCTCTTCATGGCCCGCCAGCATACCGCCGAGCATCACAAAGTCTGCGCCGCCGCCAAACGCTTTTGCTACATCACCCGGTACCGTGCAGCCGCCATCGCTGACAATCTGTCCGCCAAGGCCATGCGCGGCATCGGCACATTCGATCACTGCGGATAATTGCGGGTAGCCGACACCGGTTTTGACACGTGTGGTGCACACTGAGCCCGGACCAATGCCAACTTTGACAATATCCGCACCGGAAAGGATCAGCTCTTCACACATTTCACCGGTCACAACGTTACCCGCGCAGATAGTTTTATCCGGCCAGGCCTCACGTGCTTTGGCAACGAATTGCACAAAGTGCTCAGAGTATCCGTTCGCCACGTCGATACAGACAAAATTCAGCGACGGATGCAACGCAAGGATCTGCTTTGTCTTGTCGAAATCGGCATCTGATGTCCCGGTTGAAACCATGACATGACGCAGTACGTCAGCCGGTTCACGCTGGATAAAGGCTTTCCAGTCTTCAACGGAATAGTGTTTATGCACGGCGGTAAGGATGTCGAACGAAGCCAGCGCTTTCGCCATTGCAAAGGTGCCAACGGTATCCATATTAGCGGCAATAACCGGTACGCCAGACCAGCGCATTCCTGAATGTTTGAAGGTAAATTCGCGCTCCAGCTCAACATCGGAACGGCTTTTAAGGGTGGAACGTTTAGGACGGATAAGAACGTCTTTGAAACCTAACTTCAGATCTTCTTCAATACGCATGTGCGGATTCCTGGGGTTAATGGCGAAAGTACAAACTCACAACTCCAGTGACGCTATCATACGCGCTAATAAGGGCCGCGCAAGACTGCGAAATTCTCTTTTTTTACGCTACAATCCTATAAATTTACCTGGTGAACAGGCAAGATTAGGCGAACGGGTTTTAATGTCGTTTGGTTAAATCACAACCTGTTGATTAAGCTCGTAAACATATTTAATCTTTTGCGTTTTCCCGTATTCAGGACGGTCGCGAAAAATAGCATTGCGGGCAGAATAAAGATCGCAGATTGTGATATGCGACAGACTATTTTGGGATTAGGCGTAATGGGGTATACGGTTGCATTAACCGGCGGTATTGGCAGCGGTAAAAGCACCGTCGCGAATGCCTTCGCAGCGCTTGGCGTTAATGTTGTCGACGCGGATATTATCGCCCGTCAGGTAGTGGAACCTGGCTCTCATGCATTAAGCGCTATTGCGGAACATTTTGGCGCTGACATGATCCTCGCGGATGGCTCGCTCAATCGACGTTTATTACGCGAGCGTATTTTCGCTTCTCCGGCGGATAAACGTTGGCTGGATGAGTTACTCCATCCGCTTATTCACCAGCAAACACAGAGTAAGATTGCCCAGGCGACATCACCTTATGTGTTGTGGGTCGTGCCGTTGCTGGTGGAAAATCAGCTGCATCACAAAGCCGATCGGGTTTTGGTTATTGACGTCTTACCAGAAACACAGATTTCACGCACCATGCAGCGTGATGGCGTCAGCCGCGAACATGCTAAAAATATTCTCGCGGCCCAGGCCACTCGCGAAGCGCGACTTGCCGTCGCGGATGATGTTATTGACAATAATGGCGCACCGGATGCGATAGCATCGGATGTTGCCCGCCTGCACACCGCATATCTGGCGTATGCCCGGCAGGCCGTTTCACAGGAAAAACCGTAATGCACACCCACATCCTTTTTGAACATCCGCTTAACGAAAAGATGCGTACCTGGTTGCGTGTCGAGTTTTTACTGCAACAGCTTTCTGTCCATTTACCGCTGAGTGACCATGCCGATGCGTTACACTTTTTCCGTAACGTTGGGGATTTACTGGATGTGTTTGAACGCGGTGATACCCGCACCGAGCTTCTGAAAGAGCTGGAGCGCCAGCAGCGTAAATTACAGGCATGGAGTGATGTTCCCGGTGTGGATCTGAGCCGAATTGAAGCTGTCCGCCAGCAATTAAAAGCAAGCGGAGCCGTTCTGATGAGTGCACCGCGTATTGGCCAACAATTGCGCGAAGACCGTCTGATAGGTCTGGTACGCCAGCGTCTGAGTATTCCCGGTGGATGCTGCAGCTTCGATTTGCCGACGCTGCATATGTGGCTGCACCTGCCGCAGGAAATGCGGGATGCGCAAATCGCGGTCTGGCTGGACAGCCTGACGCCGCTGACGCAAACCCTGACGTTGATCCTCGATTTGATCCGCAATGCCGCACCGTTCCGCCGTCAGACCAGCCTGAACGGTTTTTATCAGGATAACGGCGATGACGCCGATTTGTTGCGTCTGCAATTGTCGCTGGAAGAGCAGCTATACCCGCAAATTTCCGGCCATAAGAGCCGCTTCGCCATTCGCTTTATGCCGCTGGACAGCGAGCATGGTGTGGTTCCCGAGCGTCTCGATTTTGAACTGGCCTGCTGTTAAGGAGTAAAAATGTCTGAAGAAATCACCGTAAACTGCCCAACGTGCGGAAAGCTTGTTGTCTGGGGAGAGAGCAGCCCGTTTCGCCCGTTCTGTTCGAAACGTTGCCAGTTGATTGATTTGGGCGAGTGGGCAGCAGAAGAGAAACGTATCCCCAGCGAGGGCAATCTGTCGGACAGCGACGACTGGAGTGAAGAACAGCATTAAGCACTGTTGCCTGCTGGCGCTTGCCTGGCAGGCAACATCAGGGTCAGCCAGCCAGTAGCCTGGCTATCACCGGCTCGTTTGCCGGGGGAAATTTGTCAGCATCAAGGGAGTGTTGTGCAACCCAGTGACCCGGCTGTCCCTCTTTACCCCATGGCTCTCCTTCCCAGCTTTCCACCAACCAGAACCACAGGGTGATGTGGCGATCGGGGAACTGATATTCCAGCTTATCAAACAGTTCGGCCTGAAGTGGCGTAATACCGACTTCCTCCTGAAGTTCGCGGATCATTGCCTGCTCCGGCGTTTCACCCGCTTCAATTTTTCCGCCAGGAAATTCCCATTTATTCGCCATATGCGCATCGGCAGCGCGCTGCGTAATAAAAATTTCCCCTTGCGGGTTACGAATGATCCCAACAGCGATGTTCAGTATTTTCATGATGCAGACTCCATAAAAAAGGCGCAGAGTTCTGCGCCTTTTTATTATTTTCAATGCGTTATGCCAGACGGCCGTGGCACTGTTTATATTTTTTACCGGAACCGCAAGGGCAAGGATCATTACGCCCCACTTTGCGTTCGCCCGTCTGCGCGGCAAGTGCGGCGGCAGCTTCAGTCTCATCATCCTGATGACTTAACTGTTGCATTTGGGCCAGACGCTCGGCTTCCTGACGGCGCTGCAGTTCCATGGCCTCGACTTCCTCCGGCATCCGCACCTGGACTTTGCTGAGCGTACTGATCACTTCATATTTCAGTGACTCCAACATCGCGGCGAACATCGCGAAGGACTCGCGTTTATATTCCTGCTTCGGATCTTTTTGCGCGTAGCCGCGCAGGTGGATGCCCTGACGCAGATAATCCATCGCGGCCAGGTGCTCTTTCCACAGCGAATCCAGCGTTTGCAGCATCACGCCTTTCTCGAAGTGACGCATCATTTCAGCGCCAACCACCTCTTCTTTACGCTGATAGGTTTCAATGGCGCTTTGTAGGATACGCTCACGCAGCGTCTCTTCGTGCAGATCCGGTTCTTTATCCAGCCAGTCAGCGATAGGCAGGTCGAGATCGAAATCATTTTTAAGGCGTTCCTGCAGGCCAGGAACATCCCACATTTCTTCGAGCGACTGCGGTGGAATATGACCATCGATGGTGGCTTTGAAAACATCTTCACGAATGCTGGCGATGGTTTCACTGACATCGGTTACATCCAGCAGTTCGTTACGCTGGGTGTAAATTGCACGACGCTGGTCGTTAGCAACATCGTCATATTCCAGCAGTTGCTTACGAATATCGAAGTTACGGCTTTCCACCTTGCGCTGCGCATTAGCAATGGCCTTAGTAACCCACGGATGCTCAATCGCTTCGCCCGGTTTCATCCCCAGTTTACGCATCATGCCAGAGACACGATCGGAGGCGAAAATACGCATCAAGGCATCTTCCATCGAAAGATAGAAACGGGAGGAACCCGCATCCCCCTGACGGCCAGAACGACCGCGCAACTGGTTATCAATACGACGAGACTCATGACGCTCAGTACCAATAATGTGTAAACCACCAGAAGCCAGTACCGCATCATGGCGCACCTGCCAGTCGGCTTTCACTTTGGCGATTTGCTCTGCGGTTGGCTCTTCGATTTCAGCCAGTTCCGCCTGCCAGCTTCCGCCCAGCACAATATCGGTACCACGACCTGCCATGTTGGTGGCAATGGTGACTGCGCCAGGGTAACCCGCCTGTGCCACAATATCCGCCTCTTTGGCGTGGAATTTGGCGTTCAGAACGTTGTGCTTGATGCCCGCTTTGGTCAACTCATGGGAAACCACTTCGGACTTCTCAATCGAGATCGTACCAACCAGCACTGGCTGGCCATTTTGGGTGCGTTCTTTAATGTCTTCGATGATGGCCTGGATTTTTTCCGCTTCGGTCATATAGACCAGATCCGCCATATCTTTACGGATCATCGGACGGTTGGTGGGGACCACCACGGTATCGAGTTTATAAATCGAACTAAATTCAAACGCTTCGGTATCTGCTGTACCGGTCATACCCGCCAGTTTTTCATACAAACGGAAGTAGTTCTGGAAGGTAATGGACGCCAGCGTCTGGTTTTCGTTCTGGATATCCACACCTTCTTTCGCTTCCACCGCCTGATGCAGACCATCAGACCAGCGACGCCCCTGCATGGTACGGCCGGTGTGTTCGTCGACGATAATGACTTCGCCGTCTTTCACAATGTAATCCACATCGCGGGTGAACAATGCGTGTGCACGCAGTGCCGCAGTAACGTGGTGCATCAGCATGATGTTGGCAGGAGAGTACAGTGACTCGCCTTCGTTCATGATGCCTTCTTTGACCAGCAGCTCTTCAATCAGCACCAGACCGCGTTCGGTCAGTGTAACCTGACGCGCTTTTTCATCTACAGAGAAATGGCCTTCACCCTGGAAAGTGTCAGAGTCTTCTTTTTCCTGACGAACCAGATGCGGGATGATTTTATTGACTTTTTTGTACAGCTCGGAGCTGTCTTCTGCCGGACCGGAAATGATCAGCGGGGTACGCGCTTCATCGATAAGGATGGAGTCCACCTCATCCACCAACGCATAGTGCAGTTTACGTTGCACACGCTCTTCAGGGCTGAATGCCATGTTATCGCGCAGGTAGTCAAAGCCGTATTCGTTGTTGGTACCGTAGGTGATATCGGCAGCATAGGCTTCACGTTTGGCAACAGCAGGCATGTTCGGCAGGTTGATACCCACGCTCATACCCAGGAATTCAAACAATGGGCGGTTGTTCTCAGCGTCACGCTGAGCCAGATAGTCGTTGACGGTAACCACATGGACGCCTTTGCCACTCAGGGCATTAAGGTAAGCTGGCAGGGTTGCCGTCAGGGTTTTACCTTCACCGGTACGCATCTCTGCGATGCAACGCTCGTTGAGAACCATGCCGCCCAGCAGCTGCACATCGAAGTGACGCATGCCAAAAACACGTTTACTTGCTTCGCGCACCACGGCGAAGGCTTCCGGGATCAGGCTCTCAACGCTTTCGCCTTTTTCCAGGCGCGCACGGAATTCTGCGGTTTTGGCTTTCAGCTCATCATCGCTGAGCTTTTCCATTTCCGGTTCCATGGCATTGATTTGGGCCACGACTTTACGCATACGGCGCAGTGTACGATCGTTACGACTACCGAAAACTTTAGTTAATAATTTGATAAGCATAATAAAAATCTCAAACGCCCCGCTCTGCGGAGCTAAAAAAATGAATAAAGGACTCTTTTTTTAGCTGAGGCGATGAGGGCCGGCACGAATACCCTGCACCTGACCTAACCAGGTGGAGATACGGAACGCGACGTCAGGTATAGCGGCTGTCTGGATTGCCAGGTGAACAATCGCCGGCGGTTTGCCTTCCTGATTCAGTAACGCGCTGAGCGTATCCAATAAAGCGAGATGGTGGGCCTGAATCGGCAGTGGCTCTTCCGTTGCAACCGGCAGTGTTTGAGGTGCCATGGCAAACGAAAGATGACGAATAACGGTGCGGATGGCATGTTGATGCCAGTAATCGACAGTAAAATTAGGACGGCGATTAGCTTCCAGCAGAGCAAGACTGGTGAAATTAACCCTGCCGGTGCTGTCGTGATTACGGGTGGTTTCACGTGGGGTTTGCGTGGGCTCGGCGCTACCAGCAAGCGCAGGCAAGCCAAGGCTCGCCGCGACCATCCCTAATAAGAGATGCGGCCAAAAATAGCGTCTACCAAATTGTCGCCAGCGCGTCAGTATTCCGCTCACTTGCTCCACCCAAAAATAACGCTTACCCGAATTAGCTTCTGTATGTGTCCTTTTGCGCACGGATTTTACCACTAAAGCCGCCTGTACCGCAGCAGTATTCCGGTGCCTGACGGATAAAAGTGGTTACGAAAACAGCGATCGCGCCGCAAGAGTTCTGATCAGAATGGAAGGGAATCAAAAGAGGGGTGTTGATAGCATACAAATAAAAACGACTGGTCTCCCTGACCGGAGAGAGTGCCAGGTTAACCAGTCGATTTTTGCAGTTATGGTGTTATGCCAGAACCGTAGACGGGGCTTTGAACGCCAGCGGCAATTCTGCTTCGTCTTCGAAAGTCACATATTCCCAGGCTTCCTGTTTTGCCAGAACAGCCTGCAACAGTTTGTTGTTCAGTGCATGACCGGATTTATACGCCGTAAACGCACCAATGATGTTGTGACCACACATGAACAGGTCGCCAATTGCATCCAGCATTTTGTGGCGAACAAATTCATCTTCGAAACGCAGACCGTCTTCGTTCAATACGCGATAATCGTCAACTACGATGGCACAATCGAAGCTACCGCCCAGGCACAATCCACGGGACTGGAGGTATTCGATATCGCGCATGAAACCGAAGGTGCGCGCGCGGCTAATCTGGCGCATAAATGCGTCGGCAGAGAAGTTCATCGCGTAGCGCTGCGTGCTTGCATCAATCGCCGGGTGATTGAAGTCGATGGTAAAATCGAGAGAAAAACCATTGTGCGGTTTAAACTCAGCCCATTTATCGCCGTCTTCAACACGTACGGTGTTTTTGATGCGCACAAATTTCTTGGCGCTGTTCAGCTCTTCGATCCCTGCATCCAGCAGCAAGTAGACGAACGGTGCAGCACTGCCATCCATAATCGGAATTTCCGGCGCATCGACTTCAACAACAATATTGTCGATACCCAGCCCCGCCAGAGCAGCATTCAGATGCTCGACGGTCGAAATCCGCACGTCATGCTCATTGACCAGACAAGTACAGAGCATAGTATCACGCACAGATTTAGCATCAGCCGGAAAGTCTACCGGTGGATTCAAGTCAGTGCGACGATAGATGACCCCGGTATTTGCCGGCGCAGGGCGCAACGTCAGGGTGACTTTCTTGCCGGTATGCAAACCGACACCAGTCGCCTGAACGATACGTTTAAGTGTCCTTTGTTTGATCATCGTTTAATCTCGCCTAATTACCAATCCTACCAAAGTGTATAACACAATCGGTGGGCCAGTTTAGCACAAAGAGCGAAGAAGCCCAACTTCCAGCAAATTCTTAGTCCGCTTGCTTACGCAGAAACGCTGGAATATCCAGATAATCCGGCTCTTTAGTGGTCTGCGGCGCATTGTCATTAACCACTTTCGCGGATTTCTGCTCCTGCTGCATCGGCTGCATGCCGTGCTGCTGGTAACGATCCATCACAGGCTGTTGCGCTTGTTTGTTTGTCACCAGTGTGATTTCCGGACGTTTGTCCATACCGATACCGGTCGCAACCACAGTCACGCGCAGTTCGTCGTTCATATCCGGATCAAGAGAAGTACCGATAACCACAGTCGCATTATCCGAAGCAAAGGCACGGATAGTATTACCCACAGTTTCGAACTCATCCAGACGTAGGTCAAAGCCCGCGGTGATGTTAACCAACACGCCACGCGCGCCAGACAGGTCGATATCTTCCAGCAGTGGGCTGGAAATCGCCATTTCGGCGGCTTCTTCCGCACGGTCTTCACCGCTGGCAACGCCGGAGCCCATCATCGCATAGCCCATTTCGGACATCACTGTACGCACGTCTGCAAAGTCAACGTTCATCAGACCCGGACGCGTAATCAGCTCTGCGATACCCTGCACTGCGCCTTTCAGCACGTCATTAGCGGCACCGAAAGCATCCAGCAGAGAAATGCCACGACCCAGCACTTTCAGCAGTTTATCGTTCGGAATAGTGATCAGCGAGTCAACATGCTTCGACAGTTCAGTAATACCCTGCTCAGCGAATGCCATACGCTTCTTGCCTTCGAAGTTGAAAGGCTTGGTCACCACAGCAACGGTCAGGATACCCAGATCTTTTGCCACTTCGGCGACAACGGGTGCAGCACCAGTACCGGTCCCGCCGCCCATGCCCGCAGCGATAAAGACCATATCAGCGCCTTCCAGTGCAGCGCGCAGTGCTTCACGGTCTTCTTCTGCCGCGTTACGGCCAACTTCAGGGTTTGCCCCAGCGCCCAGACCTTTGGTGATACCACCACCGATCTGGATGGTTTGACCTACCGCCGTTTTACGCAACGCCTGCGCGTCGGTATTCACTGCGAAGAATTCAACACCCTCAATGCGCTCGCGCACCATATGTTCCACGGCATTACCGCCGCCGCCACCGACGCCGATGACTTTAATCACCGCGTCGTTGGTTAATTCCATTGGTTCAAACATAGTTTCTCTCCGTCTTGTGCCTGTCGCCTGAGACCGTTAATTTTCGGCGGTCTCTGAAAAAAATTAAAACTCTTTTCGCAGCCAGCTATTGATTCTTTTGAACCACGAGCCAACTGACACACGTTTTTCTACTTCCGCTTCACCACTCAAATGGGTCTCTTTCCCGTAATGAAGCAGCCCAACCGCCGTTGAATAGTAAGGCTCCTGGGCATAATCGGTTAAGCCAGTAATATTGAGCGGCGCACCAATACGCACCTGCGTATGGAATACGCGCTGCGCGCAGGCCGCCAGCCCTTCAATTTGCGCCGCACCGCCGGTCAATACAATCCCCGCCGCCAGGTGATGTTTCACCCCTTGCTGGCGAAGCTGTTCTTGCAACTGTAAAATTTCGTCGTTCACCAGATTGAGCAGTTCGGTATAGCGCGGTTCAATAACATCCGCTAACGTCTGACGCTGCAGACTACGCGGCGGACGTCCGCCCACGCTCGGCACCTCAACGCTCTCATCTTTACCCACCAGCGAACCCAGCGCGCAACCATGACGAACCTTGATCGCTTCTGCATCGCTTGGCGGTGTACCGAAAGCGTAAGCAATATCGCTGGTAACCACATTCCCTGCGTAAGGGATCACTTTGGTATGACGCAGCGCACCGCCAGTGTAGACCGCCATGTCCATTGTACCACCGCCGATATCAACAACGCAGACCCCCAATTCACGCTCATCTTCCGTTAACACGGAGTAGCTGGAAGCCAGTCCTGCGAAAATAAGTTGGTCAACTTTTAATCCACATCGTTCAACCGCTTTCACGATGTTTTTCGCCATGTCGTTGTGGCAAGTAATCAAATGCACCTTTGCTTGCATACGTACGCCAGACAGACCTACCGGGTTTTTGATGCCTTCCTGGTAGTCAATGGCATACTCTTGCGGAATGACATGCAAAACGCGGTGTTCATCACGTACACGTACCGACTTAGCGGTATGCACCACGTTTTCAACGTCTTCCTGCGTCACTTCTTCTTCTGAAATCGGCACCATACCAATTTCATTCTGGCAACTAATATGTTTCCCCGACAGCGCAAGGTAGACCGAGGAAATCTGGCAATCGGCCATCAGTTCAGCCTGATCGATGGCACGTTGCACGCACTTCACCACCGACTCCAAATCGTTTACGCCACCTTTGTCCATCCCACGGGACGGGCAACTTCCCACGCCAATGATATTCACAATGCCATCGGGCAGAACTTCCCCTACTAAAGCGGCTACCTTCGCGGTGCCAATCTCCAGTCCAACTACCAGTTTTCTGTCCGTCGCCTTGATCATTGTTGCTCTGCCTGTGCCTGATTCTGTTGTGCCTGATTTTGCTGCTGATTCGGTTCCTGAACAGGGGCCGCTTTCCAGCCTACAGCCGCGCCTGAGTCATAGCGTAAATCCACGTAGCTTATCTCTTTGCCATCCGTTTGCGCCTGCTGCTGAAGAACCGGGTAGAGTTCAACAAAGCGTGCCAGCCGTTTCATCGTATCGCCACGGCCCAGGTTAAGCTTGATGTCATTATTCAGCGTTAACTGCCATGAACGCCGTGCGGTCATCGCCGCTTCTTTCAACGTGAACTTATCCTTTGCCAGCACTTGTCCCATATCGCGGTAGCCCTGTAAAACTTCGCTTTCGCTGCCTTCGGGACCGTACAACATCGGTAAAACTTGTTTACTGGTTCGTTCGGCCGGCACGCTGAAAGAATTGCCGTCCACATCAACCATATGCTGATCATTCCACCGTGCTATGGGTACATATTCAACCAGATGAATCTTCAATTCGTCCGGCCACTGCTTGCGAACGCTTGCCTGTTTTATCCAGGGCAGACGCTCTATCTGGCTCTGAATAATGTTTACGTCTTGCGTCATAAAGGTGCCTGGCGCGCCCAACGCCAGAATCGTCTGGCGAATATCATCATTGCGCGTGTAATGGCGATCGCCCGTCACTACCAGTTTCGACAATGGCAACCGCTGCGCATCGTCCATCCAGCCCAGCACCACCCAGCCGCTAACAAACACGGTGCACAGCACCGCCAGCAGGAACACAATGCCTGCAAGACGCGTTCCATTATTCCGTCGGGAAGCCGATAGCGCTTCCTCGTCACGGTTTCGCGTGTTCAGTGCAGCCTGAGACATATCACTCCGCCAGATCCAGAATGCGAACCACAAGTTGCGAGAAGGTCAGCCCAGCCTGTCGCGCCGCCATCGGCACCAGGCTATGACTTGTCATCCCCGGCGAGGTGTTCGCTTCCAGCAAGTAAAACTGACCGTCGCCATCCAGCATCGCATCAATTCGCCCCCACCCGCGACAACCTAAAACACGCCAGGCTTTAAGCACCAGGGACTGTAAAACCGCTTCACGCTCCTCTTCCAGACCTGATGGGCAGAAATATTTCGTCTCATCAGAGAGATACTTCGCCTCATAATCATAGAAGATTCCCGCCGGTTGAATGCGGATCGACGGTAAAATTTCATTTCCGAGTATCGCCACGGTAAATTCGGGTCCACTCAGCCATTTTTCGATCAGAACGTCATCATCATGTTGAAATGCAAGCGCTAAAGCTGCATGCAAATCATCACTGTTGTCGACTTTGGACATTCCAACGCTGGAGCCTTCGCGGCTGGGCTTGACAATAACGGGTAACCCCAGTTGGTCAATGCGTTGAATATCATCATTTTTTAGGCCTATTTCGAACGCATCACGCGTGATGTCAACAGAAGGCGCAACCGGCAGCCCCGCCCCTTGCCACAGCAGCTTGCTGCGTAATTTATCCATCGAAATCGCCGATGCCATCACGCCGCTACCGGTATAGGCCACACCGGTCAGTTCCAGTAACCCCTGCAGCGTACCGTCTTCACCACCGCGACCATGCAACGCGATAAACGCTTTGCTATAGCCCATCTCTTTCAGGCGAGTGACATCGACATCGCGCGGATCAACACCATGCGCATCCACGCCGCCTTCACGTAAGCCGCTAATTACCGCAGCACCGGAATTGAGCGAAACCTCACGCTCCGCGGAGGTGCCGCCGAGCAAAACAGCGACTTTCTCAGCCATTACTCTCCTCCGGGGTCTGCGGCTTCAGTTTACTCTCCGCCAGACTACGGGCGATTTTGCCGATATTGCCGGCGCCCTGGATCAGGATCAGATCGTTACCCGTCAGCACCGGTGCCAGCATTGCCGCAACCTGGCTTGGATCAGATACCAGAATCGGATCGATCTTGCCGCGACCACGAATCGTACGGCACAGCGAACGGCTATCCGCACCCGGGATCGCCGCTTCACCCGCCGGATACACTTCCAGCATCAGCAGCGCATCGACCTGTGTCAGCACATTGGCAAAGTCGTCATACAGATCGCGGGTACGGGTATAACGATGAGGCTGAAATACCATCACCAGTTTTTTATCCGGCCAGCCCGCACGCGCTGCTTTAATGGTGGCATCCACTTCGGTCGGGTGATGGCCATAGTCGTCAACCAGCATGGCGGTACCCGGTTTGCCATTCACACCTTCCAGCGGGAATTCACCCAGGAAGTCGAAACGACGCCCGGTTCCCTGGAAACTTTCCAGTGCACGCAGAATAGCCTCGTCTTCAATACCTTCTTCTGTCGCCACGGCAACTGCGGCGGCGGCATTCAGGGCGTTATGACGGCCCGGCGCATTTAGCGTTACACGCAGTTCCGGCTTATCCTGACGCACCAGCGTGAAGTGCCCCTGCGGCCCAATCTGGCGATAATTCTCAACGCGAACATCCGCATCGTCGCTAAAACCGTAGGTCGTTGTCTGGCGGCCCACGCGCGGCAGCAGTTCACGGATCACCGGGTCATCAACACACATCACTGCACGGCCATAGAACGGCAGGTTGTGCAGGAAGTTGATAAACGTCGTTTTCAAATTTTCAAAGTCGCCCTGGTAGGTATCCATATGGTCGGCTTCGATATTAGTGACAATGGCCACCATCGGTTGTAAATGCAGGAAAGAAGCATCGCTCTCATCTGCTTCGGCAATCAAATAACGGCTGTGACCCAGGCGCGCATGTACCCCGGCGGCTTTTACCAGCCCACCGTTGACGAACGTCGGGTCCAGACCCGCTTCTGCGTAAATACTTGCCACCATCGCAGTGGTGGTGGTTTTACCGTGCGTCCCGGCAATGGCGATACCATGACGAAAACGCATTAACTCCGCCAGCATCTCCGCACGGCGGATCACCGGAATACGCGCCTCGTGCGCAGCAACGATCTCCGGGTTATCGGAAGAGATGGCGCTGGAGACGACCACAACGCTGGCATCACTCACGTTTTCCGGGCGGTGATTGAAATAAATAGTGGCGCCAAGTGACGTCAACTGTTGCGTTACCGGGTTCGGGGCCAGATCGGAACCGCTGATCTGATAGCCTTCGTTGGCCAGGACTTCGGCAATACCACCCATGCCGGCACCGCCAATGCCAACGAAGTGAATGTGCCGGACGCGACGCATCTCGGGCACGATTGAACGCAGTTTCGCCAGTTCTTGTGTATTCATTCTCTAAACGCCATCGACTACTTCAAATTCGCGCGGCGCAACAGGCGCCGCCAGTATTTAGGCCTGTGCTGCCAGGCTCACTTCATGCGCCACTCGTTCGGTGGCATCCGGAATGGCCGCCGCACGCGCGCGCTCTGCCATATCCAGTAATGCTTCGCGGTTCCAGCTTGCGAGGATCGCCGCCACCGCGTCAGCGGTGAATTGCGGTTGTTCCAGAATCTTCGCCGCACCGGCTTTTTCCAGCGGCAGCGCATTCCAGTATTGCTGCCGATCTTTATGCTGGAACGGCACAAACAACGCCGGTAAACCCGCAGCAGCAATTTCACTGACCGTCAGCGCACCGGAACGGCAAACCACCACATCCGCCCACGCGTAGGCTTGCGCCATATCGTCAATAAATTCCGTTACTTTATGCTGAGGCGCCCCGGCAGAGGCGTAAGCCTGCTCAACCTCCTGCTGTGCGCCCTTACCGCTCTGATGCCAGAGGGTCACCGATTCACCCAACTTTGCCGCCACCTGCGGCATGGTCTGATTCAGTACACGCGCACCTTGCGAGCCGCCGACAACCAGTACACGCACCGGACCATCTCGCCCCGGTAAACGCTGCTGCGGCAACGGAAGCGCCAACACATCAACGCGAACCGGATTCCCCACCACTTCCGCTTTCGGGAAAGCGCCAGGAAATGCCTGCATCACCTTGGTGGCAATTTTCGCCAGCCATTTGTTGGTCAAACCGGCAATGCCGTTTTGCTCATGCAGCACCACCGGGATCCCCAGCGACCAGGCCGCCAGGCCGCCAGGGCCTGAAACATAACCGCCCATCCCCAGCACTACGTCGGGTTTAAAGCGCTGCATAATCGCGCGCGCCTGACGCCAGGCGTTGAAAATACGTACCGGCGCCAGCAATTGCGCCTTGATCCCTTTGCCACGCAGGCCAGAGATACGGATAAAGTCGATCTCGATCCCATGTTTAGGCACCAGATCGGCCTCCATGCGATCCGCGGTTCCAAGCCAGCGTACTTGCCAGCCCTGATCCATTAAATGGTGCGCGACCGCAAGCCCGGGGAAAACATGCCCGCCGGTGCCGCCTGCCATCACCATTAACCGCTTCGGTTGACCACTCATCGCAAACCTCGTGTAAACGCCTGGGCTTTTTCCAGACGCGTTTCATAATCTATTCGCAGCAACAGCGTAATCGCCATCGACATAATTAATAAGCTGGAACCGCCATAGCTGATCAGCGGCAATGTTAACCCTTTGGTCGGCAGCATACCTGCGGCCGCACCTACGTTAACCAGAGCCTGGAAGCTAAACCAGATACCAATAGAGCACGCCAGAAAACCCGAGAAACGGTGGTCGATATCCAGCGCTTTACGCCCGATGGACATGGCGCGGAAAGCGACGAAGAATACCATTAAAAGTGCCAGCACCACACCGATATAACCGAGCTCTTCGCCGATAATGGAGAAGATGAAGTCGGTATGCGCTTCCGGTAAGTACTCCAGTTTCTGTATCGAATTGCCCAGCCCTTGCCCCCACAGTTCGCCGCGACCAAACGCCATCAACGACTGGGTTAACTGATAACCACTACCAAACGGATCTTCCCACGGGTTCCAGAACGACGTCACGCGGCGGATACGATACGGTTCTGCAAGGATCAACAGCACTACTGCCGAAATACCCATACCGATAATGGCGATAAACTGCCACAATTTGGCCCCTGCCAGGAACAGCATCGCCAGCGTCGTAATAAACAGCACCACCACAGTACCCAAGTCCGGCTGCGCCAGCAGTAATACTGCCAGCACGAGGATCACCCCCATCGGTTTGAGGAAGCCGCGCAGGTTGTTACGCACTTCATCGACTTTACGCACGAGGTAGTTCGCCAGATAACAGAACAGCGACAGCTTGGTGAACTCCGCAGGCTGAAAACGCATCAAACCAAGATCGATCCAGCGCGACGCACCGTTAATCGAGCTTCCCACAACCAGCACCACCAGCAACATAATGATCGCCGCGATCAGCATCACAGAGCTGTACTTCTGCCAGAACTCCATCGGTAACCGCAACGTGATGATCGCCGAGCAAAATGCAAGAAACAGGTACAACGCATGGCGTTTCGCAAAGAAAAAGGGATCGTTAGTGAGACGTTGCCCCACCGGCATTGACGCCGAGGTCACCATCACAAAACCGATAGCCGCCAGGCCCAGGGTCAACCACAGCAACGTGCGGTCATACATCACCAGGCTGTCGGTATCTTTCTCTCTGGATCCCATCACCCAGCCTTTTAATGCCGCAAACAGCCACGCCAGGATCCCAAATCCTGGCAGGCGCGGCATTCGCGGGCGGGGGAGAGTTAAACGCATCAACCTAACTCCTGCGCCAGACGGGTAAAGACATCGCCCCGTTGTTCAAAATTCTTAAACTGATCCAGGCTGGCGCACGCCGGTGACAGCAGTACCATATCGCCAGGTTGCACACGCGTAGCGATAAGGCGCATCGCCTGATCCATCGTATCGGTTTGATCGGCGATCTCCGGTCGCAGCGCTGCCAGCTCCGCACCATCACGGCCGAAGCAGTACAAACGCACGCGATCGCCACCGAGGTAACGCTTCAACGGCGAAAAATCGGCGGATTTGCCATCACCACCCAGCAACAGATGCAGCGTACCGTCAACGTTCAAACCGTTCAGCGCGGCTTCGGTGCTTCCCACATTGGTGGCTTTCGAGTCGTTGATCCAGCGCACCCCGTTATGATCCAGCGCCAACTGGAAGCGATGCGCCAGACCGGTAAATGTCGTCAGCGCTTTCAGGCTACTGGCACGCGGTAAACCTGCGGCATCGGCCAGCGCCAGCGCAGCCAACGCGTTGGTGTAGTTGTGCTGCCCGGTCAGTTTCATCTCTTTAACGTTCAGGACTTTTTCACCTTTTACCCTCAGCCAGGTTTCCCCCTGCTGGCGGTTCAGATGATAATCGCCCACATCCACGCCAAAACTGACACAGCGCTCGTCCGCGCCGCGAATCGGCATGGTGAGTGCATCATCCGCATTGACCACGCACACCTTCGCGTTTTCATAAATACGCAGCTTCGCGGCGCGATACTGCTGCAGACCAAACGGATAGCGATCCATATGATCTTCCGTCACATTCAGTATGGTTGCCGCTACAGCCTGCAGACTGGAAGTGGTTTCGAGCTGGAAGCTGGACAACTCCAGGACATACAGCTCACGCGCTTCATCCAGTAGCATGAGTGCAGGCAGACCAATATTGCCGCCGACGCCAACATTAACGCCGCCCGCTTCGGCCATCTCACCCACAAGCTTCGTTACAGTACTTTTACCGTTGGAACCGGTAATGGCCACCACCGGCGCTTGTGCTTCGCGGCAGAACAGTTCGATATCGCCAACGATCTCAATACCCGCGTCCGCCGCCGCACTCAAAGAAGGGTGAGCCAGCGCGATGCCGGGGCTTGCGACGATCATATCCGCCGCCAGCAGCCAGTCATCGTTGAGACTACCAAGATGGCGCTCCACCTCTTCGGGCAGCTTGTCCAGTCCCGGCGGTGAAACACGCGTATCCATCACCCGCGGCGTCACGCCGCGCGCGAGGAAAAAGTCCACGCAGGAAAGACCCGTCAGGCCTAAACCGATAATGACGACTTTTTTACCCTGGTAATCTGCCATGATTAACGTACCTTCAGCGTTGCCAGGCCAATCAGCACCAGCATCAGCGAAATAATCCAGAAACGCACAATCACGCGCGGCTCTGGCCAGCCTTTCAGTTCATAGTGGTGGTGAATCGGTGCCATACGGAAAATGCGCTGCCCGCGCAGCTTAAAGGAACCCACCTGCAAAATGACCGACAGTGTTTCCACCACAAATACGCCACCCATGATCACCAACAGGAACTCCTGGCGCAGCAGCACAGCGATAATGCCTAGCGCACCACCCAGTGCCAGCGATCCCACATCACCCATAAAGACCTGAGCCGGGTAAGTGTTAAACCACAAGAAACCCAATCCTGCGCCAACAATCGCCGTACAGACGATAACCAATTCCCCGGCGTGGCGCAGATAAGGAATATGCAGGTAGTTCGCAAAGTTCATGTTCCCGGTTGCCCAGGCCACCAGCGCAAAACCACCGGCAACAAAGACGGTGGGCATGATCGCCAGGCCATCCAGACCATCTGTCAGGTTGACCGCATTACCCGTGCCGACAATCACAAAGTAGGCCAGCGCGATGTAGAGCAAGCCCAGTTGCGGCATAACATCTTTAAAGAACGGCACCACCAGTTCGGTCGCTGGCGTATCTTTGCCAGCAAGGTACAAAGCAAAGGCCACACCCAGTGCGATGACTGACATCCAGAAATATTTCCAGCGCGCGATAAGCCCTTTCGTGTCTTTGCGCACGACTTTGCGATAGTCGTCGACAAAACCAATTACGCCGTAGCCCACCAACACAACCAGCACGCACCAGACGTACGGGTTAGACGGATAAGCCCACAACAGCACGGAAACAACGATGGCGGTGAGGATCATGATGCCGCCCATCGTGGGAGTGCCACGTTTGCTGAAGTGTGACTCCGGGCCATCGTTACGTACAACCTGGCCAAAAGAGAGTTTTTGCAGGCGGGCAATCATGCGCGGCCCCATCCACAATGAGATGAAGAGCGCGGTCAGCAGGCTGACAATGGCGCGAAACGTCAGATAAGAAAAGACGTTAAAGCCTGAATAATATTTGACCAAATGTTCGGCCAGCCACACTAACATGTCCCGTTCTCCTGTAATTCGCGAACCACCTCTTCCATGGCGGAACTACGTGAACCTTTAACCAAAATGGTCAAAATTTGTTGTTCGGCAATCAGCGTTTTTAAACGCGCCACTACTGCCGCTTTATCGTTAAAATGCTCGCCAACGCCGCTGGCGGAACTTAATGCCTGACTCAACGTTCCCACGCTCAGTACTTTGTCGATACCGACAGCTTTTGCCGCTTCACCAACCTGAATGTGGCAGGCCTTACTCTCATCACCGAGTTCAGCCATGTCACCCACCACCATCACGCGGTAGCCAGGCATTTCGGCCAGCACATGTGCTGCCGCGGTCATTGACCCGACATTGGCGTTATAAGTGTCATCCAGCAGTAACTGATTTTCGCTTAACTGCACCGGGAACAGGCGACCAGGTACGGCTTTCAGATTCGCCAGCCCTTTCTTCACCGCATCGAGACTTGCGCCAACCGCCATCGCCAGCGCGGTCGCCGCCAGTGCATTGGCAATGTTGTGGCGGCCCGGCAACGGTAGCGTGATGTCAATGCTGCCGCCCGGCGTTTGTAACGTGAATTCCGTACCGTGAGAGGTCACATGAACGTTGGTCGCGGTAAAATCACTGTTCGCCGCATTCGGCGAGAAGCGCCAGACTTTGCGTTCGCCGATGATGCTCTGCCAGTTCAGCCAATCGTTGTTATCGGCATTCATAATGGCAATGCCGTTGTCCGGCAGCCCGGTGTAAATTTCACCTTTGGCCTTTGCCACGCCCGCCAGCGAACCAAAACCTTCCAGATGCGCCGCCGCCAGGTTATTCACCAGTGCCGCTTCCGGGCGGGTCAGTCCTACGGTCCAGGCGATTTCGCCCTGGTGGTTAGCCCCCAGTTCAATCACCGCGTACTGATGCTCTTTGGTCAAACGCAACAGCGTCATCGGCACGCCGATATCGTTGTTGAGGTTCCCCGCGGTATAGAGGGTATTCCCGCATTCGCTGAGAATGGCTGCGGTCATCTCTTTTACCGAGGTCTTGCCGGAAGATCCCGTCAGTGCGACAACGCGAGCCGGAACCTGCTGGCGAACCCATGCCGCCAGTTCGCCAAACGCCTGCCGGGTATCCTTCACCACCAGTTGCGGCAGGTCAGTATCCAGTTTCCGGCTGACCAACAGCGCGCCAGCACCGCCCTCTTTGGCTTTATCAGCAAAGTCATGGGCATCAAAACGTTCACCTTTCAGCGCTACAAACAGGCAACCCGGCGTTAATTTGCGGGTATCACTGGTCACCGCATCAACGGTGACATCCTGACCGTGTAATTCTGCCTGTAGAATGTGGGCAAGCTGGCCAAGCGTTACGCTAATCATGCCACTACCCCCAGCAAACGTGCGGCCGTCACGCGGTCGGAATAATCAAGACGACGCGTACCGACAATCTGGTAATCTTCATGGCCCTTACCAGCCAGCAACACCACGTCGTTTTCTTTGGCCTGCATAATAGTGTTGGTCACCGCTTCTGCGCGACCTTCCACTACATGGGCGCGGCCTGCGTCCAGCATCCCGGCAAGAATGTCATTAATAATGGCCCGGGGCTCTTCCGTGCGCGGGTTGTCATCCGTCACCACGGGCACATCCGAAAATTGTTCCGCAATGGCGCCCATCAGTGGTCGTTTGCCTTTATCACGATCGCCGCCGCAGCCAAACACGCACCACAGTTTGCCGGTGCAGTGCAGGCGTGCCGCCTGCAGCGCTTTTTCCAGCGCATCCGGCGTATGGGCATAGTCAACGACAACCGTCGGTTTGCCCGGTGCGCTGAACACTTCCATACGCCCACAAACCGGCTGCAGTTGGGAGGCCGTTTTCAGTAAGTCATGAAGCGGATAACCCAGCGCCAACAGCGTTGCCAACGCCAGCAGCAAATTGCTGACGTTAAATGCGCCCATCAGACGGCTTTCAATTTCGCCTTCACCCCATGAGGAATCAAAGCGAATCGTGGCACCGCTGTCGTGATACTCCACCGCCACAGCTTTCAACCAACGGCCATGGCAGTTCGGGTTGATATGATCTTCCATCGATACCGCGACCGCATCCGGCAGATTCGCCAGCCAGCGGCGCCCCACTTCGTCATCGGCGTTTACGATCGCCTGACCATAGTGGTGCGAGGAAAACAGCAGCCATTTCGCCGCTTCGTACTGCGTCATATCACCGTGATAATCAAGATGATCGCGGCTTAAATTGGTAAATACGGAGGCGACAAATTTCAATGCGGCAACGCGATGCTGCACCAAACCGTGTGATGAAACTTCCATCGCCGCAAGGGTTGCCCCTTGTTGCGCAAGGCTGGCAATCACGTGCTGCACATCCACCGCAGAGCCGGTGGTATTTTCCGTTGGGCTGACTTTGCCCAACAAACCGTTACCCACGGTCCCCATCACCGCACTGGTTTCACCCAGTAACTGACTCCATTGCGCCAGCAGTTGTGTGGTGGTGGTTTTACCGTTGGTGCCGGTTACGCCAATCAGGCGTAATTGTTCAGAAGGCTCACCGTAAAAACGGCCCGCCAGCGCAGAAAGGCGCTCATTTAACTGGCTGAGATAAATGACCGGCACGCCGTGCATTTCACGAATTTCACCGTCATTTGCTTCGCCTTTCGCTTCAGCAATAATGGCAGCAACACCTTGCGCAATCGCCTGCGGGATATAACGACGCCCGTCCGCCTGATGACCGACCACCGCCACAAAGAGATCACCCGATGCAGCCACACGGCTGTCGAGCGTCATCTCCCGCAGTGCTCGCTCCGGCGCACCAGGCACCCACGGAGCGAGAAGGTCGCGCAAATTACGATCTGCCACCTGTTCCCTCGCCTTGATTAATTACAAACTCACTTTTCTCGCCCGTGGTCAGCGCATCCGGCTCAATGTTCATGGTGCGCAGAACGCCGCCCATGATGGCACCGAAGACCGGCGCAGACACGGCGCCACCGTAGTATTTACCCGCTTGCGGATCGTTAATGACCACCACCAGCGCAAAGCGCGGGCGGCTGGCTGGCGCGACGCCAGCGGTGTAAGCAATGTATTTATTGATATAGCGACCATCCGGACCGACTTTTTTGGCTGTACCGGTCTTGATAGCGATGCGATACCCTTTGATGGCTGCCTTCACCCCGCCGCCGCCTGGCAGCGCAACACTCTCCATCATATGCACCACAGTGCGCACAATGGGCTCGGCAAAGACACGTTCGCCCGGCACGGGCGGATCAACTTTGGTAATCGACAGCGGGCGATAGATGCCATAGCTGCCAATCGTTGCGTAGACACGCGCTAACTGTAACGGCGTTACCATTAGCCCGTAGCCAAAAGAGAAGGTGGCCCTCTCTATGTCAGACCACCGTTGTTTTTGAGGAAATAAGCCACTGCGTTCCCCGACCATCCCCAAATTGGTCGTTTTTCCCAGTCCAAAACGTGAGTAAGTATCTACTAACGCTGAGGAGGGCATCGCTAACGCCAGTTTTGACACACCAACGTTACTCGACTTCTGTAGTACCCCGGTGAGGGTCAATTCGCTGTAACGCGCCACGTCTTTGATTTCATGGCCGTTAATACGATAAGGCACGGTATTTAACACCGTGTTCGGGTTCACCACACCGCGCTGCAACGCGGTCATTACCACCATGGGCTTAACGGTGGAACCCGGTTCGAAGACGTCGGTGATAGCGCGGTTGCGCATGGCATCCTGCGCCGTACCGGTGAAGTTATTCGGGTTATACGAGGGGCTATTCGCCATCGCCAGCACCTCACCGGTGTTAACATCCACCAACACCGCGCTACCGGACTCTGCTTTGTTAAAAGCCACCGCGTTATTCAGTTCACGGTAGACCAGCGCCTGCAAGCGCTCATCGATGCTCAGTGCCAGGTTATGCGCAGCCTGGCTGTCCGTTGAAGAAATATCTTCGATAACGCGGCCATAGCGATCTTTACGCACAATACGTTCGCCCGGTTGCCCGGTTAACCACTTATCAAAACTTTTCTCGACCCCTTCAATCCCCTGGCCGTCAACGTTGGTAAAGCCAATGAGGTGAGCGGTTACTTCCCCGGACGGGTAGTAACGGCGAGACTCTTCCCGCAGGTGGATGCCCGGCAGCTTGAGTTTTTTGATGTAGTCGCCCAGATCCGGGTTGACCTGGCGGGCCAGATAGATAAAACGCATTTTGGGGTTGGCATTAATGCGCGCAGCAAGTTGATCGAGCGGCATGTTCAGCGCGTCGGAAAGGGCTTTCCAGCGGTTATCCAGCGTAACGCCGCCAGCATCGTGTAATTCTTTCGGATCGGCCCAAATGGCTTTTACCGGCACACTTACCGCCAGCGGACGACCGGAGCGATCGGTAATCATCCCGCGCGATGTCGCGACTTCCTGAACGCGCAGGGAACGCATGTCCCCTTCACGCACCAGCATATCCGGGTTGACGATTTGCAAATACGCGACCCGGCAAAGCAGGAATCCCAGCGCCAGTAAAATGCAACCGCAAAGCAACGCAAAACGCCAACTCACAAAGTTGGCCTGTTCTTCCTGGCGTTTCGGTTTAAGCGTCTTCGCCGCTGCTTTCATGCGTCGCGTGATTCCTTATTCGTCACTATTTCTGTACCACGATATTTTCCTGGGAGGGATCGACATGCTGCATTTGCAGCTTTTCCGTCGCGATCCGTTCAACCCGGCTGTGATCGCCAAGCGCGTTCTCTTCCAGGATCAGGTTACGCCACTCGATATCCAGCGCATCACGTTCGAGAACCATCTGCTCGCGCTGCGCGGTTAATAAGCGTGTGTGGTGAGAGGTGGTCACCACCGTCACCGCCGTCATGATGATGCAAATGAACAGACAGAGTGGCAGTTTCCCAAATCGCAAAAGATCGTCGCCGATCACGCCAGGCAAAGCATGGCGCTCGTTGCTTCCTAACGATCCTTTCATTTTGCTCAGGGTCTCTGTCACTCTGCCGATCATGCGTTCGTCCTCTCTGCAATACGCAGAACTGAACTACGGGCACGTGGGTTTTCAGCCACTTCTTCTTCACCCGGCATCAACTTTCCTAATGCTCGCAACTGACGGCCACCCAGTTTCCTGAGTTGCTCTTCGGTCATCGGCAACCCGGCAGGAACCTGCGGGCCCCGGCTTTGTTCACGCATAAAGCGTTTTACAATCCGGTCTTCCAGCGAATGGAAGCTGATAATCGAAAGCCGCCCTCCCGGGGCCAGCACGCCGAGCGAGTTTTTTAGCGCCTGCTCGATCTCCTCCAGTTCACTGTTCACCCAAATGCGCACCGCCTGGAAGGTACGGGTCGCGGGATGTTTGAACTTGTCTTTCACCGGTGTCGCCGCCGCAACCACTTCCGCCAGCTCCTTTGTGCGGGTCATCGGGTCAACGCGGTTACGCTCAGCAATGGCGCGGGCAATACGCTTGGCAAAACGCTCTTCGCCAAAGGTCTTCAACACCCAGGCAATATCGGCTTCTTCAGTGGTTTGCAGCCATTCGGCTGCGGACTGGCCACGCGTAGGATCCATACGCATATCCAGCGGCCCATCACGCATAAAAGAGAAACCGCGTTCAGGATCGTCAAGTTGCGGTGAAGAAACGCCAAGATCGAGAAGAATTCCATCGATCTTGCCAATAAGGTCACGCTCGCTGACATAATCAGCAAGCGCAGAGAAAGGTCCATGAATGATGGAGAAGCGAGGATCATCAATGGTTTGAGCTACAGCAATCGCCTGCGGATCGCGATCGATCGCCAGCAAGCGTCCTGCCGCTCCCAGACGGGAGAGGATCAGGCGCGAGTGACCACCGCGACCAAAAGTGCCATCGATGTAAATGCCATCCGGACGAATATTCAGGCCATTAACGGCCTCATCCAGCAGCACCGTCGTGTGTTTAAAATTTTCCATCATCTTTACAGAGACAAATCCTGCAATCGATCCGAAAGCGCTTCGGAACCCGATTGCTCAGCGTCGATATCTTCCTTGACCTGTTGATACCAGGTCGTTTCGTCCCACAGCTCAAATTTATTGAACTGCCCGACCAGCATCACTTCTTTGGTCAGCCCGGCGTGTTGTCGCAAAACAGGTGCGATCAATAAACGCCCAGCGCTATCCATCTGGCACTCGCTGGCGTGTCCCAGCAATAAACGTTGTACGCGCCGCTCAAGCGGATTCATGCTCGACAGACGCGACAATTTTTGCTCGATAATTTCCCATTCGGGCAGAGGGTAAAGCAGCAGGCATGCGTGACGGATGTCAATGGTACACACCATCTGACCGGAAGCATTCTCCTGCAGCAAATCCCGATAACGGGTCGGAACGGATAACCGCCCTTTGCTGTCGAGATTGACTAACGTCGCGCCACGGAACATGTCCGGTTCACCCCCAGGTGATCTTTTTCACCACTTTATCCCACAAAATCCCACCAAGGGAGTTTACGGAGCGGAGGAAAAGCTTGTCAAGCCAGCGCAAAGGCTAACCAGAGCAAAAGATCCCTTATTCGCAGTGAATATCTGCGTTGGTGAATTACTGCTCAGCTTACGAGGCAAATTAACGTCATGAATATTTGCAAGAAAAAAAACAGAATATGCGCACCGGCGTTTAAAACCATTCAATTTCTGCGCGCGAAATATAAAGTGTCAGTTTGCGACGCGGGCGGCATTTTAAGACATATTGACGCACCTGAACAGTGCCAGTTACGTGCGGCTGCACTTAGCGTGGCGGCAGATGAGAGATGGTAAAATCTGTCTGCCAGAAGCGGTTGTTAATTCGGCAATTGCGCTCTTTTTTCAGATGTAACAATTTAATACAGAAATCATGTTCAGTTACTTCTCAATAACACATAAAAATTGGATTTAAAGAAACAACCTGAATAAATAAAAAGCCACCTGATAAAAAATAAGGATTTATCTTAGGAAGATGAAAAGCAATAAAATGATTAAAGACAGTCACCAAAACAAAAAAGGCAGCTGCCGCTGCCTTTAATGTCGATGATTAAACGCGACTTAATATCCCGCGACGGTAGAGATTGCGGCGGATGCGGCTCAGACCTGCTTTCGGTTTGCGCGGCTCGTCGAGGCTTGCCAGCACAATTTCCAGTACACGCTCAGCCACATCACGATGACGCTGCGCAACAGCAAGCACCGGGCATTGCAGGAAATCCAGCAGTTCGTGATCGCCAAAGGTCGCAATGGCTAAATCAGACGGCAGTTTACCGTCGCGGCGTAAGGTCACATCCAGCACGCCCTGCAATAACGCAAACGAAGTGATAAACAGCGCTTGTGGCATCGGGTTCGTTTCCAGCCATTTTTCGAACAACTGAGCCGCGGCTTCCCGCTCGTAGCTATTAGCGTAGAGATACTGCACCTCGCGCGGATCGTCTTTCCAGGCGGTGCGGAACCCTTGCTCACGCAGGAAGCTGACCGACAGCTCGGGTAGCGCGCCCATGTACAGCACGCGTTCAGCCGGGAATTTGCGCAGTTCTGCCGCCAGCATTTCTGAATCGTCCTGATCGGCACCTACCACGCTGGTGAAGTGTTCACGATCCAGCGCACGATCCAGTGCGACAATGGGGAAAGAGTCATTTGCCCAGCGCTGATAGAAAGGATGCTCCGGCGGCAGCGAAGTGGAAACGATGATCGCATCCACCTGGCGCTGCAGGAGATGTTCAATACAGCGCATTTCGTTATCAGGTTGATCTTCCGAACAGGCAATCAGCAACTGATAACCACGCTGACGGGCCTGCCGTTCCAGATAGTTAGCAATACGGGTGTAACTCGTATTTTCGAGATCGGGGATAACCAGCCCAATAGAGCGAGTACGTCCTGCTCGCAACCCAGCCGCTACCGCATTCGGGTGGTAGTTATGCTCACGAACGACGGCCATGACTTTTTCAACGGTTTTGTCGCTGACACGATATTGCTTCGCCTTACCATTGATGACGTAGCTTGCCGTGGTTCGTGAGACGCCAGCTAGCCGGGCGATTTCATCCAGTTTCACAATTTCCCCTTAAAATAGTGCACTCCATAACCTTTTTAGGGATATAGGCTAATTTCCATAACATCTAAGCGCAGAATAGGCACTGCGGCAACCGCTTTCGTCTCTGGTTCCATCTGATTTCGCAAAAAAAAGGCCCGACACCGGATGTCAGGCCTTTAAATGCTGAAGGCTAATCACGCTTAACGCATGATTTTATCACCGCGTGACAACCCCACCACGCCGGAGCGTGCAACCTCAACGATTTTTGCCACGTCACGAATGGTCGCTAAAAATGCGTCCAGCTTATCGCTGGTGCCGGCAAGCTGAACCGTATAAATAGAAGGCGTAACATCAATGATCTGACCGCGAAAGATCTCTGCATTGCGCTTCACTTCTTCGCGCCCGTAGCCGCTGGCCTGGATCTTCACCAGCATGATCTCACGCTCAACGTAAGCCCCCTGCCCCAGCTCATTCACACGCAGGACATCGACCAGTTTATGCAGTTGCTTTTCAATTTGTTCCAGCACTTTCTGATCGCCGACGGTCTGGATCGTCATGCGCGACAATGTGGGATCGTCCGTGGGCGCAACCGTCAGGCTTTCAATGTTATAGCCACGCTGTGAGAACAGACCAATCACGCGCGATAACGCACCTGACTCATTTTCCAGTAAGACAGACAGTATCCGCCGCATAATCAGGTCCTCTCCGTTTTGCTTAACCACATCTCATCCATGCCGCCACCGCGGATCTGCATCGGATAAACGTGTTCACTACCGTCAACGGTAACATCAACAAATACCAGGCGATTATTCTTCACCTGCTCCAGCGCCTGCGCGAGCTTCTGTTCCAGCTCTTCCGGACGCGTAATATTGATACCTACGTGACCATACGCTTCCGCCAGGCGAGCAAAATCCGGGAGCGACTGCATGTAAGATTGCGAATGGCGACCAGAATAGATCATATCCTGCCACTGCTTCACCATCCCCAGGTAACGGTTGTTGAGATTCAGCACCAGCACCGGCAACTCATATTGCAGCGCCGTAGAAAGCTCCTGAATATTCATCTGGATGCTGCCGTCCCCGGTGACACAGATGACCATCTCATCCGGGAAGGCCATTTTTACGCCAAGCGCCGCAGGCAAACCAAAGCCCATAGTGCCCAGCCCCCCCGAATTGATCCAGCGCCGCGGCTTATCAAAGCGATAATAGAGCGCCGCAAACATCTGGTGTTGCCCGACATCGGACGTGACATACGCATCGCCATGAGTTAAACGCCAGATGGTTTCGATCACCGCCTGCGGTTTGATACTCTCACTTTGCGTGTCATATTTCAGGCACTGTCGCGCACGCCACTGATCGATGCGCAGCCACCAGTCGCGAATATCATCTGGCGATTGCGGATAGGTCTCTTGTTCCAGCAACTCCAGCATTTGCTCCAGCACCAGCCGCGCATCCCCCACGATAGGCACATCCGCCTGCACCGTTTTAGAAATAGAGGTAGGATCGATATCGATATGCAGCACTGTGGCTTCCGGGCAATATTTTGCCAGGTTGTTGGTTGTGCGATCGTCAAAACGTACGCCCACCGCAAAAATAACGTCGGCGTTGTGCATGGTCATGTTAGCTTCATAGGTGCCATGCATACCCAGCATGCCAAGCGACTGACGGTGCGACGCCGGGAAAGCGCCCAACCCCATCAAAGACGATACCACCGGTAAATTGAGCTTTTCCGCAAGCTGGCGCAGCTGAGTTTCACAGGCGGAATTAATCGCGCCACCACCAACATAGATAACCGGCTTTTTAGCTGCGCTCAGCGTTTGTAAGGCGCGTTTGATTTGCCCTTTATGCCCCTGCGTAGTGGGGTTGTAGGAACGCATGCTGACCGACTCCGGCCAGACATAAGGCAGCTTGTTAGCCGGATTCATGATGTCTTTCGGCAAATCGACGACCACCGGCCCCGGCCGGCCACTGGCCGCCAACCAGAACGCTTTCTTTAATACTCCGGGGATGTCTTCGGTTTGCTTAACCAGGAAACTGTGTTTCACTACCGGGCGGGAAATCCCCACCATGTCGCACTCCTGAAAAGCATCATAGCCAATCAAAGAGGTCGCCACCTGCCCGGACAGCACCACCAATGGAATCGAATCCATATACGCCGTGGCAATACCGGTGATAGCGTTTGTCGCCCCCGGACCGGAAGTCACCAGCACCACACCGACTTCCCCCGTGGCTCGCGCCAGTCCGTCAGCCATGTGTACTGCAGCCTGTTCATGGCGTACTAATACATGTTCTATACCGCCAATAGTATGCAGGGCATCGTAGATATCGAGGACCGCGCCTCCGGGATAACCGAACACCTTCTTGACGCCTTGATCGATAAGCGATCGGACGACCATCTCGGCTCCAGACAACATCTCCATGGTTTGCCTCCAGGCTTTCGTTTGTCGATTGACAGCGAAAATCATTTCCGCACTGTCGCACTGTACAGAACAGGAAGTCCCTGCCTTCTGATTATGAATGGCAGTTACCATAACCGCTCAAAATCTGGCAAGCAATCAGCAAACCGTCGCCGCCCACCCGCCGGAAAAGAGGAAAAACGAAGTCCACAAACAAGAATTGGTGGAAACCTCTGTGATAAGCAAAGACGATGACCATTCATCATCCGAACCGCAGCATGTTCAGTAATTCATGCATTTTTAACGCGAACACCGACGCCACTACAGACGAAAATCAGGACAAAATACTGGCAGTGAAAATCAAGGCAGAATAAACCAGGCGTTTAAAGCCTGGTTTATTGAAGGCATGTCAGCGGCGGCAGACAGAGACGAGCACCTCTTCCATCCACTGATGGCCTTTGTCACGCCCCGCCGCTTCGTGCCAGGAGAGGTAGCACGTTCGGCTTTTCAGCCGAAGAGGCAACGGAAGCGCCTGTAATTCCAGACTCGCAGCAAATTCATCCACGAGCCAACGCGGCGCAATGGCCACCAGGTGGGTTTGTGAAACCACGTTTAACACGCTGGTCAGCGCCATCCCTTGATAAGCAATGCGGCTTTGCTTTTCGGGCGTGTCATACCAGGGCTGGCTAAAAGAAGCATAGCGTTCGAGGGAAACAACGGCGTGCTGCTCATTAAAAACGTCCGCTTCTGTGATGATTGCATCAATTCGCGGATGCTTTTTACTGACAACCAGCACCATGTCATCTTTAAAAAGCGGTACACAGGAAAACTCCGGGCGACGAAATTCTTCGTAGCCGACCACAAATTCAACTTCCTGGTAACGCAATTGATGTTCAGTATTGTGATTAAGCGCAGACTTGAACACTAAATGAATATTGGGGGCGAGTTTCTGAACATTTTTGTAAATTATGGATGTTAAAAAATTATCAAGCGGACTGCAGACACAAAGATTAAACACGCGTTCGCTGGTCACCGGTTCAAAACCGGAGCCTGGTAACTCATTTTGCACCAATTGCAAGGCCTGTCGAATGGAGCCAAAAAGCTGAAATGCGCGTGTAGTCGGCTGGATCCCCCGTCCATAACGAACAAAGAGCTCGTCATTAAACATCAACTTAAGCCGTGCAACGGCATTACTCACCGCAGGTTGTGACATACCGAGCGAATGCGCTGCCCGGGTGATGTTTTGTTCTTGCATCACCGCGTCAAAGACGGTGAGTAAATTCAGATCAACGGAACGTAACTGTGGCTTACCTACCTCACTAATCTTATGGTTATCAACGACTTTCCCTGGAGTGTTGCATGCTGTCGTCATGATAAGCTCCCTTCGCTTGTATAATAATAATATTCAGGAAGATGATTTATCATGCATATAGCATTATTAGAAGTGAGCCACAGCAAATTAGGATTATATAAAGCCCGATAGCTAAGTGCACAAAACAAATAAAAAAAAGCAACAGCAATATTATCTATTCCGAATGCGAATTAATACCTCTGAATTATAAAAGCAACGTAACTATCATCATAAAATAATTGACAACGCTATCGCTTATGTCCAATAAAATTAATGCTCATTTTATTGAGTACACTTAAGTTAAACAACTATTATGACGCACGCCACCATTTCATCTCAGGAAGTCCTGTTTCCGCGGCTCCGTGGATCATGTCAATCCGATAATGACAATAAAACTGGCCTTAACATACAACCAGTAATTTTGTTTTTCTTTTTTCACGCAGAATAATTGACTAACCAGCCATAAAATAATCCGAGTCAACCAAGGGCCATTTTTAGCGGCAAGGGTTGACATTGTTCGGCGTATCCAGTACCACTAAAAGCATATCGCATTCATCTGGAGCATGATTCATGATTCGCAACGTCGGTTTCGCTGGTCTACTACTACTAAACGCATCTCTCGTGCGCGGTAGACCGGTGGGCGATATTCAGAGTTGAATCGTCTTCCAGTTTAAGACTAAGAACCCGCGCCTTGGCGCGGGTTTTTTTATGCTCGTAGCGAGGCGACCTAAGAGAAAAAGGACCTAAACCATGAGCCAGCAAGTCGTTATTTTCGATACCACATTACGCGATGGCGAACAGGCGTTACAGGCAAGCCTGAGCGTGAAAGAGAAGCTGCAAATCGCCCTGGCGCTGGAACGTATGGGTGTCGATGTGATGGAAGTCGGTTTCCCGGTTTCGTCCCCGGGTGATTTTGAATCCGTACAGACTATTGCGCGCCAGGTGAAAAATAGCCGGGTTTGCGCCCTCGCCCGCTGCGTAGAAAAAGATATCGATGTCGCAGCAGAATCGTTAAAAGTGGCGGAAGCATTTCGTATACACACGTTTATCGCCACCTCCCCCATGCACATCGCCACCAAGTTGCGCAGCACGCTGGATGAAGTCATTGAACGTGCAATCTATATGGTAAAACGTGCGCGCAATTATACCGACGATGTTGAATTCTCCTGTGAAGATGCAGGCCGTACACCGATTGACGATCTGGCGCGCGTTGTGGAAGCGGCGATCAACGCAGGGGCAAAAACCATCAATATTCCGGATACCGTCGGTTACACCATGCCCTTTGAATTCGCCAACATCATCTCCGGCCTGTATGAACGCGTGCCTAATATTGATAAAGCGATTATCTCCGTTCACACCCACGATGACTTAGGTTTAGCAGTGGGCAACGCCATCGCGGCAGTGCATGCGGGAGCACGCCAGGTAGAAGGCGCAATGAACGGTATCGGCGAACGTGCCGGTAACTGTTCACTGGAAGAAGTGATCATGGCGATTAAAGTGCGCAAAGACATTATGAACGTGCACACCCGTATTAATCACCATGAAATCTGGCGCACCAGCCAGACGGTTAGTCAAATCTGCAACATGCCGATCCCGGCGAACAAAGCGATTGTCGGTACCGGCGCTTTCGCCCACTCTTCCGGCATTCACCAGGATGGCGTGCTGAAAAACCGTGAAAACTACGAAATCATGACCCCGGAATCCATCGGTCTGAACCAGGTACAGCTGAACCTGACCTCCCGTTCAGGTCGCGCGGCAGTAAAACACCGTATGGAAGAGATGGGCTACAAAGAAGCCGATTACAATCTGGATAACCTGTACGACGCCTTCCTGAAACTGGCGGATAAAAAAGGCCAGGTCTTTGATTACGATCTGGAAGCTCTGGCGTTCATTAACAAGCAGCAGGAAGAGCCAGAACATTTCCGTCTGGACTATTTCAACGTGCAGTCTGGTTCCAACGATATCGCCACCGCCTCGGTGAAACTGGCCTGTGGAGACGAAATCAAAACAGAAGCTGCCAACGGTAACGGTCCGGTCGATGCTCTCTATCAGGCCATTAACCGTGTCACCGAATACGACATTGAGCTGGTGAAATACGGCTTGAGCGCCAAAGGCCACGGCAAAGACGCACTGGGCCAGGTGGATATCGTGGTGAATTATAACGGCCGTCGTTTCCATGGCGTCGGTCTGGCGACCGACATTGTTGAATCCTCCGCCAAGGCCATGGTGCACGTGCTGAACAGCATCTGGCGTGCTGCGGAAGTTGAACAAGAATTGCAACGCAAAGCTCAGAACAAAGAGAACAACAAGGAAACCGTGTGATGTCGAAGAATTACCATATTGCTGTGTTGCCGGGCGATGGCATTGGCCCGGAAGTCATGGCGCAAGCCCTGAAAGTACTGGAAGCCGTGCGTAACCGTTTTGGCCTGCACATTACCACCAGCCATTATGACGTTGGCGGCATCGCGATTGATCGCCACGGGAACCCGTTGCCACAGGCAACGGTTGTAGGCTGCGAGCAGGCTGATGCTATTCTGTTCGGCTCTGTTGGCGGTCCGAAATGGGAAAACCTGCCCCCGGCGCAGCAGCCGGAACGCGGCGCGCTGCTGCCGTTGCGTAAGCACTTTAAATTGTTCAGCAACCTGCGTCCGGCCAAACTGTACCAGGGTCTGGAAGCATTCTGCCCGCTGCGCGAAGACATCGCAGCAAATGGCTTCGACATTCTGTGCGTGCGCGAATTAACCGGCGGTATCTACTTCGGTCAGCCAAAAGGGCGCGAAGGAACAGGCCAGCACGAAAAAGCGTTTGATACCGAGGTGTATCACCGTTTTGAGATCGAGCGTATCGCGCGTATCGCCTTTGAATCCGCACGCAAGCGCCGTAAAAAAGTGCACTCTATCGACAAAGCCAACGTCCTGCAGACATCATTGTTATGGCGCGAAATCGTCAACGAAATCGCAACGGAATACCCGGATGTTGAACTGGCTCATATGTATATCGACAACGCGACCATGCAGTTGATTAAAGATCCGTCCCAGTTCGATGTGCTGCTGTGTTCAAACCTGTTTGGCGACATTCTGTCTGATGAATGCGCCATGATCACGGGCTCCATGGGTATGCTGCCTTCGGCCAGTCTGAACGAACAAGGATTTGGTCTGTATGAACCGGCTGGTGGCTCAGCGCCGGATATCGCCGGTAAAAATATCGCTAACCCGATTGCACAGATCCTGTCGCTGGCGCTGTTACTGCGCTACAGCCTGGACGCTGACGATGCGGCTTCCGCCATCGAAAGCGCCATCAACCGTGCTTTAGAAGAAGGTGTACGCACTGGCGATTTAGCCCGCGGCGCTGCCGCCGTTAGTACCGATGAGATGGGTGACATCATCGCCCGCTATGTCACTGAAGGGGTATGATCATGGCCAAGAGCTTGTATGAAAAACTGTTTGACGCCCATGTGGTCTATGAAGCGCCAAATGAAACCCCGCTGTTGTATATCGACAGACATCTGGTGCATGAAGTGACGTCACCGCAGGCTTTTGATGGCTTGCGCGCTCATCATCGTCCGGTTCGTCAGCCGGGTAAAACCTTTGCTACCATGGATCACAACGTCTCCACGCAGACCAAAGACATCAACGCCTCAGGCGAGATGGCGCGCATCCAGATGCAAGAGCTGATCAAAAACTGTAACGAGTTCGGCGTTGAGCTGTATGACCTGAACCATCCTTATCAGGGCATCGTCCATGTGATGGGGCCGGAACAGGGCATTACCCTGCCGGGCATGACCATTGTGTGTGGCGACTCTCATACCGCAACGCACGGCGCATTTGGCGCGCTGGCCTTCGGCATCGGGACCTCTGAAGTTGAACACGTACTGGCAACGCAAACCCTGAAACAGGGTCGTGCGAAGACCATGAAAATCGAAGTGAAAGGCAAAGCCGCGCCGGGTATCACCGCGAAAGATATCGTGCTGGCGATTATCGGTAAAACTGGCAGCGCAGGTGGTACAGGGCATGTGGTGGAGTTCTGCGGCGAGGCGATCCGCGCCCTGAGCATGGAAGGCCGTATGACACTGTGCAACATGGCCATTGAGATGGGCGCAAAAGCAGGTCTGGTCGCCCCGGATGAAACCACGTTCAACTATGTGAAGGGCCGTCTGCACGCGCCGAAGGGCAAAGATTTTGACGACGCCATCGCGTACTGGAAGACCCTGAAAACCGATGAAGACGCGGTCTTCGACACCGTGGTAACACTGCAGGCGGAAGAGATTGCGCCGCAAGTGACCTGGGGCACTAACCCAGGTCAGGTTATCTCCGTCACCGACAAAATTCCCGATCCGGCTTCCTTTGCCGATCCGGTAGAGCGCGCCTCGGCGGAAAAAGCGCTGGCCTATATGGGCCTCAAACCCGGCGTTCCGCTGACCGACGTGGCGATCGATAAAGTCTTTATCGGCTCCTGCACCAACTCACGTATTGAAGATTTGCGGGCAGCGGCAGAAATCGCCAAAGGGCGCAAAGTCGCACCGGGCGTACAGGCCCTTGTGGTTCCAGGCTCCGGCCCGGTGAAAGCGCAGGCAGAAGCCGAAGGCCTGGATAAGATTTTTATCGAAGCCGGTTTTGAATGGCGTTTGCCGGGCTGCTCTATGTGCCTGGCAATGAACAATGACCGCCTGAACCCAGGCGAGCGTTGTGCATCCACCAGTAACCGTAACTTTGAAGGCCGCCAGGGCCGCGGCGGGCGCACGCACCTGGTGAGCCCGGCCATGGCGGCTGCCGCCGCAGTTACCGGCCATTTCGCTGATATTCGCAGCCTGCAGCAATAAGGAGACCACCATGGCAGAGAAATTTACCCAACATACCGGTCTGGTTGTTCCGCTGGATGCCGCTAACGTCGATACCGACGCCATTATCCCGAAGCAGTTTTTGCAGAAGGTCACCCGTACAGGATTTGGCGCGCATCTGTTCAACGACTGGCGTTTTCTCGATGATCAGGGCCAGCAGCCGAACCCGGAGTTCGTGCTGAATTTTCCGCAATACAAAGGCGCATCGATTTTACTGGCGCGCGAAAACTTTGGTTGCGGCTCCTCACGTGAACACGCACCGTGGGCGCTAACCGACTACGGTTTCAAGGTGGTTATCGCCCCGAGCTTTGCCGACATATTCTATGGCAATAGCTTCAACAACCAGTTGCTGCCGGTTACGCTGAGCGATGAAGAGGTGGATACCTTGTTCAAACTGGTGCAAAGCAACCCGGGCATTACGTTTGAGGTTGACCTGGAAGCGCAGGTGGTAAAAGCAGGCGACAAGTCTTACAGCTTCACGCTTGACGCCTTCCGTCGCCACTGCATGCTGAACGGTCTGGACAGCATCGGCCTGACGTTGCAGCATGAAGACGCTATTGCCGCATACGAAAACAAACAGCCAGCTTTTATGGGCTAAATGAACCGCCATCCGGTGTAATGCCGGGTGGCGTTTTGCTCGATACGCAGGTCTGCCAGCCACTCACACATCTTTGACCCGACTGGTGAGCAGCAACGCCGCCACTGAAATCGCTGCAATCCCTGCATACACCGAGCCATGACCAAAACGTTGCGCCAGCGCGCCCTGGATAACGCCCGCCAGGATAACACCGGTTGAGATGCTGTTGGTGAATAACGTCGTTGCCGCACCTGCGCGCCCCGGCATCAGATCCTGAAACCACAACATACCAATCCCGGCAACAATGCCAATAAACACCGCGTTAAACAGTTGCAATACCAACAATGCCGTCTGGCTATGAAAAAACAGTAATCCCATATAGAACAGCACGCCCGCCGCGACCGCAGTCACCATCATGCGCCGCTTGCCCACGCGTTTAACCACATAACCCGCCAGGATCATCGCCGGGATCTCCAGCCCAGCCGCCGTTCCCATCAGGATCCCGGCCAGCTTGTCCGGCAGACCAAGCTCAAGGCTTATCCACAGCGGCATATCAATAATGTACATGGTATTGCAGGTCCACATCAGCGTGGAGGCGATAAACAACATGCGTACGTTTTTATCACGCCAGCCCCCTACCTGCGTTACCGCCACGTCGGCTGGCTGCGCAATACGCGTGACCGAAGGCAACCAGAAAGCAATTAACACCAGGCTAATCACAAATAGCCCGGCAGCAATGGTGAACATGGCGGTAAAGCCGTAATTTAACGCCAGCATAAACGCCAGCGGCGGGCCGATGACCCAGGCCAGGGAAAGTTGCGCACGCATGACCGAGCTGAACATCACCACTTCCTGCGCGGAACTGTCTGCGTACTCACGGGCCAGCGCAAAAAGCTGCGGCATGGCGGTATTAGCCAGTGAGGCCAGCAATACACCGCAGGTAATTAATGTCAGATAATGGCGGTTAAACGCGAAGAGCAATGCATTGCCAACCGCCATCAGGCAGCAAAAGAGGATCAATTTCCGGCGATCACCCTGGCTGTCGGAGCGCTTTGCCAGCCAGAGGCTCACCAGGATCCCGGCAATCGCATTGACGGTATAAAAGAGTCCAACCCAGAAAGGCTCCGCACCCACTTCGCGGCTTAGAAACAGGCTGAGCGTCGGTGCCTGCACAGCCCCGGCAACTCCCATCATAAATGCGACGATCATAAAAGCGACATACACACCGTTCAGGCGGCGTCCCATCGTCATCAACCAGAGCATGAGCAATTCCTTGTCAAAGGCGAAAAAAGCGTTGAAATAATAAATGAAAAAAGCCAGCAAAAAAGATTTTGCTGGCGCAGGTGATTAGCACCTAATACTCAGTCACACATGATGGCCGCGAATCAGCCTTTCCGGATCGGCGTTGTCACGTCCCACTGCATCAATTCTTCCAGCATTTTCAGGCGCAGCCTTGCGCTCTGACAGGCGAGCCAGCATGCATCCTGCGTGGCGAGAAAATAGTCCAGATAAAATCGCCGTGTGGATGATCCTTTCATAATCACCTCCTCGCTTTCATCACGGAGAATTATTGGCTTAATATAGGGATTAATAAATTGCTGAGTTTCTGTCAGGAGTTCCCCTTTTATGTCGTCCGGTCGCCTGCAACAACAGTTCATCCGTCTGTGGCAATGCTGCGATGGAAAATCCCAGGAAACAACGCTCAATGAGCTGGCGGATCTGCTCAGTTGCTCGCGGCGACACATGCGTACGCTGTTGAATACCATGCAGCAACGCGGGTGGCTAACGTGGGATGCGGAAGCCGGACGCGGCAAACGATCGCGCCTGACTTTCCTCTATACCGGCCTTGCGCTGCAACAGCAGCGCGCCGAAGACCTGCTGGAGCAGGATCGTATCGATCAGCTTGTGCAACTGGTGGGGGATAAAACCGCCGTTCGTCAGATGCTGGTCTCTCATCTCGGTCGCAGCTTCCGTAGCGGTCGACATATCCTGCGCGTGCTCTATTACCGGCCACTGCGCAACCTGCTGCCCGGAACGGCTTTGCGGCGTTCTGAAACCCACATGGCGCGGCAAATTTTCAGTGCACTGACGCGTATAAATGAGGAAAATGGGGAACTGGAAGCGGATATTGCCCACCATTGGACGTTAATATCACCTCTGCACTGGCGCTTTTATTTACGCCCCGGCATCCATTTTCATCACGGCCGTGAATTAGATATGAGCGATGTGATTGCCTCGCTCCAGCGTGCAACCGCGCTGCCGCTTTACTCCCACATTCGCGAAGTGCTCTCACCCACGCCGTGGACGCTGGATATTCATCTCACGCAACCGGATAACTGGCTCCCCTGGTTAATGGGTTACGTCCCGTCGATGATCCTGCCGCGTGAGTGGAACACGCTGGGCAATTTTGCCAGTCAGCCGATTGGCACCGGTCCTTACGCCGTCACGCGGAATACCAGCAATCAGTTAAAGATCCATGCTTTTGACGATTACTTCGGCTTTCGCGCCCTGATTGATGAGGTCAACGTCTGGGTTTTACCGGACCTGGCCGATGAACCGACCAACGGCCTGACACTGGAGGGACCGACCGACGGCGAAAAAGCCGTGGAAAGCCGCCTCGAAGAGGGCTGCTACTATCTGCTGTTCGACGCCCGTTCCAGCCGTGGCGCCAACCCTGAAGTCAGAGAATGGGTCAGCAAGATTCTCTCGCCGACCAATCTGTTGTGGCATGCCAACGAACAATACCAACGTTACTGGTTCCCGGCATATGGCCTGCTGCCACGCTGGCATCATGCGCGCCCCGGCAGTGGAGAGAAACCCGCAGGACTGGAAACCCTGACGTTGACGTTTTATCGCGAACATAATGAACACGAAGCCCTCTCCCGCACCATGAGTACCTTACTGGCGCAGCAAGGTGTGAAGCTGATCGTTCAGGAAGTGGATTACGAGGAGTGGCACCGCGGTGATGCCGACAGCGATATCTGGCTCAACAGCGCCAACTTTACCTTGCCGCTGGATTTCTCGGTGTTTGCTAACCTGTATGAGGTCCCGTTAGTACAACACTGTATTCAGCGTGACTGGCAGGCGGATGCCGCACAGTGGCGCAAAGGGGAAATGAATCTTGCCGTCTGGTCGCAGCAACTGCTGGCCAGCAAAGCCATTGTGCCGCTTATTCATCACTGGTTAATGATCCAGGGCCAGCGTTCCATGCGCGGTCTGCGTATGAACACCTTAGGCTGGTTCGATTTTAAATCCGCCTGGTTTGCGCCGCCGGATCCATAAGGCTTTCGCATTTTTTACCAAATCATTACAATAGCGGCGTTCTCAACGGGGTGCTGCGCCACAGGCGCGTGCTGAGAAAATACCCGTCGAACCTGATCCGGATAACGCCGGCGAAGGGATTTGAGGCTATTACTCAAAATCCTTTGCCACCTATTTTGAGGTGCAAAGTGTTAAAAAAATCATTGCCATTCCTGCTGCTGATCGCAGCGCCTGTTTTTGCCAAACCTGTACTGACCGTCTACACCTACGACTCATTCGCTGCCGAGTGGGGGCCGGGTCCTGCGGTCAAAAAAGCCTTTGAAGCCGACTGTAACTGTGAACTGAAATTCGTGACGCTGGAAGATGGCGTTTCGCTGCTTAACCGCCTGCGCATGGAAGGTAAAAACAGCAAAGCCGACGTGGTGCTGGGGCTGGATAATAACCTGCTGGAAGCCGCAACGCAGACAAACCTGTTCGCCAAAAGCGGCGTATCCACTGATGCGATCAGCGTCCCTGGCGGCTGGAAGAACGAAACATTTGTCCCGTTTGACTATGGCTGGTTCGCCTTTGTTTACGATAAAAATAAGCTGAAAAACCCACCGAAAAGCCTGAAAGAGCTGGTCGAAAGCGATCAAAAATGGCGCGTGATTTACGAAGATCCCCGCACCAGTACGCCTGGTCTGGGTCTGCTGTTGTGGATGCAAAAAGTCTATGGCGACAAAGCCCCGGAAGCCTGGCAGAAACTGGCGGCGAAAACGGTCACCGTCACCAAAGGCTGGAGCGAAGCCTACGGTCTGTTTTTGAAAGGGGAAAGCGACCTGGTGCTGAGCTACACCACCTCGCCGGCTTACCATCTGATCGAAGAGAAAAAAGATAACTATGCGGCGGCGAATTTCAGCGAAGGTCACTATTTGCAGGTAGAAGTTGCCGCACGCACCACCGCCAGCAAACAGCCTGAACTGGCCGGGAAGTTCCTCAAATTTATGGTTTCGCCCTCTTTCCAGAACACCATTCCCACGGGCAACTGGATGTATCCGGTGAGCAATGTCACGCTACCTGCCGGTTTTGAAACGCTGGTGAAACCACAAACCTCTCTCGAATATAGCCCGCAGGATGTCGCTGCACAGCGCGCGGGCTGGATTAATACATGGCAACGCGCCGTCAGCCGCTAATTGCAGGCTGGCTGCTCCCCGGTGTCACCGCCGCCACCCTCCTGGTGGTGGTGGCGCTGGCAGCATTTTTCGCACTCTGGCAAAACGCACCGGCGACTGAACTTATCGCTTTCCTGCGGGACAGCTACTTGTGGCATGTGGTGCGTTTTTCCTTCTGGCAGGCATTTCTCTCCGCCCTGTTTTCGGTCGTCCCGGCGATTTTCCTTGCCCGCGCGCTCTACCGACGCCGCTTTCCTGGCCGACTCGCACTGCTGCGCCTGTGCGCAATGACGCTGATCCTGCCGGTACTGGTCGCCGTGTTCGGTATCCTCAGCGTGTATGGTCGCCAGGGCTGGCTTGCCGCGCTCTGCCACACGCTTGGGCTGGAATGGACCTTCTCGCCGTATGGTTTGCAGGGCATTTTATTAGCCCATATTTTCTTTAACCTGCCGATGGCGTCGCGTTTGTTGCTGCAGTCGCTGGAACAAATCCCCGGTGAGCAGCGGCAACTGGCAGCACAACTGGGCATGCGCGGCTGGTCCTTTTTCCGCTTTGTGGAATGGCCATGGCTGCGCCGCCAGATCCCGGCGGTCGCCGCGCTGATTTTTATGCTCTGTTTCGCCAGTTTTGCCACGGTGCTGTCGCTGGGCGGTGGGCCGCAGGCGACCACCATTGAGCTGGCTATCTATCAGGCATTAAGTTTCGACTTTGATCCCTCCCGTGCCGCGATGCTGGCGCTGATCCAGATGGTCTGCTGCCTGGGCCTCGTGCTGCTTAGTCAACGCTTGAGCAAAGCGATTGCCGTCGGAAGCCATCAGATCCAGGGCTGGCGTAACCCGGAAGATCGGCTGTTTAGCCGGATAACCGATATCACCCTGATCGTCCTGGCGCTGTTGCTGCTTCTCCCTCCGTTACTGGCGGTGATTGTTGATGGCTTCAACCTGAGCTTACTCAGAGTGCTGTCTGAACCGGTACTGTGGCAGGCGGTGTGGACCTCCCTGCGCATTGCGCTGGCTGCAGGGATAGTGTGTGTTGTGCTGACCATGATGTTGCTGTGGAGCAGCCGCGAGCTACGCGCACGTGAGCGGCGGCTCGCCGGGCAAGCCATGGAGTTGAGCGGGATGCTGATTCTGGCAATGCCGGGGATCGTCCTGGCGACCGGCTTCTTTTTGCTGTTCAACAGCAGCATTGGCGTCCCCACTTCTGCTGATGGCATCGTTATCTTCACCAACGCGCTGATGGCGATCCCTTACGCCCTGAAAGTGCTGGAAAACCCAATGCGTGATGTGACAGCGCGTTATAGCGTACTATGCCAATCGCTGGGCATGCAGGGTTTACAGCGCCTGAGGGTGGTAGAACTGTCAGCGCTGAAACGCCCGCTGGCGCAGGCGCTGGCCTTTGCCTGCGTGCTCTCCATTGGTGATTTTGGCGTTGTGGCGCTGTTTGGCAATGACGACTTTCGCACCTTACCGTTTTATTTGTATCAGCAAATCGGCGCTTACCGCAGCCAGGATGGTGCCGTCACCGCACTGCTTTTGCTGCTGCTCTGTTTTGCACTCTTCACCGTAATTGAAAAACTTCCGGGCCGCCATGCTAAGACTGATTGATGTCACCTGGCTTTACCAGCATCTGCCGATGCGCTTCACGCTCTCCGTCGAACGGGGGGAGCACATCGCTATTCTCGGCCCCAGCGGTGCCGGGAAAAGTACGTTACTGAATCTGATTGCCGGGTTTCTGACCCCGGCCAGCGGCACGTTGATGATAGAGGGCATCACGCACACGTCGACGCCGCCATCACAGCGCCCGGTATCCATGCTGTTTCAGGAAAATAACCTGTTTACCCACCTGACCGTGCGCCAGAACATCGGCCTTGGGCTTAACCCGGGGCTGAAACTGAATCACAATCAACAGGAGAAACTGGCCACGATTGCCGCCACAATGGGACTGGAGACACTGCTGGATCGACTGCCAGATCAGCTCTCCGGCGGCCAGCGTCAGCGCGTGGCGCTTGCCCGTTGCTTGGTGCGCGAACAACCGCTGCTGCTGTTGGATGAACCCTTCTCTGCCCTCGATCCGGCGCTACGTCAGGAGATGCTGGCTTTGGTGCAGGACGTGTGCCGTCGTCAGCAATTAACGCTACTGATGGTCTCGCACAGTGTTGAGGACGCTGTGCGCATTGCTGAGCGTTCGCTGGTTGTTGCAGATGGGCGTATCGCCTGGGATGGGAAGACCACCGACCTGCTGAGCGGCAAACCGGCGGTCTCTGCATTACTGGGCATTCACGGTCAGTAACCGCGGATCACTTTGCCCAGAATGTTGAGGTAAACCGGCATCAGCGGGTGTTCCATCAGCGTGAAAACAGCGATCGCCGCTGCGCCCATCATCCCCGGTCCCAGCCAAAGTAAACGCTGGCGAGGCAGGTATGGGGTTAAACGATCGATCCCGGCTTTACCCGAGCGCCACAGACGCCAACACAGCCAGAACGCCAGCCAAAGCAGCAGTGCCGCCAGCAACAGCAACCATTTGAAATGGCCGCTTTGCATCTCCGCAGGAATATCGATTGCGGCCCCTGCCAGAATGCCGGGCAGGAAGTAAAAAGGGGGCCACAGCAGGCAACCGATAATGTTCGGCGGCAGGAATTTACTGACCGGCAGATCCAGCATACCCGCCACCATCGGCACCAGTGGGCGCGTCGGCCCGACAAAACGCCCCACCAGAATGGTGAACAGGCTGTGCTGATGCAGTGCGTGTTCGGTTTTATCGAGCAGCGCTTTGTTCTTTTTCATAAACGACCAGCGGTGCAACGGGGCTTTGAAACGCCAGCCCAGCCAGTACGAGATCCAGTCGCCCAGCAGACAACCGACAATGCCCGCTAACCATGCCTGCCAGAAATTGACTTCGCCGCTGCCAATCAGCGCGCCCAGCGCCGCCATCATTACCGTGCCGGGCAGGATCAGCCCGACCAGCGCCAGCGACTCGAAAAAGGCCACCAGCGCAATCGCCGCCAGGGAGTATGTGGCGGATTGGGTAATAAAATGTTCCAGCAGTGCTTCCATAACCTGTCCTGTTCAGCAACGAAGGCCGGATTCTCCGGAGGAGAGCCGGAAGCGTCAAGCCTTCAATTATCTGAAAATTTTACAGGCTATATCCTTTTTCAGAACCTACCATTGCCAATCTTTACGAATTATTCACATCCTGCACGGAATTCGCTTGGGCTGGCTCCGGTACATTTTTTAAACACCCGCGAAAAGTAGAGCTGATCATCAAACCCGACATTACGCCCGACGCTGGCAATCGGCATGCGCGTCGTGCTGAGCAACAGTTTCGCCTGACTGATGCGCTGATCCTCACGCCAACTCAGCACACTCACCCCGAGTTGCTGGCGAAACAGATGCGAAAGTCGCGAAGGCGACAGGCAGACATGCTGCGCAACGCCTGCAATATCAAAATGGTTATCAGCCAGATGATCGCTGATGTACTGGCAGGCATCGCGCACACGGTTATCCAGCGGCGGATGCAACGATTCGTTGATCGCTTCCATTCTGCGCAACAGCAGTTGTTCCAACAGGTTGATCGCAAGATGCTCCGCATAGCGACCGGCGCTTTGCCCGGCATCGATAATTTGCGCGAAAAGCTCGCGAAAACGCGCCATATTCGGCTCATCCGGGCGGTAAAAACCGGTTTGGGCAAATAGCGTCGGCCAGCTTAACCATTCGTGCCAGTAGGCACGCGGGCGGAAGTAAACCCACTGGTGATACCATTCAGAGGCATCCGGATGACGACCATAATGGTGAATTTCTCCAGGCGGAAAGAGCAACATATCACCCGGGCGACAGATAAACTGTTTACCGTGGTTTTTCACAATCCCTTCACCGCGCACGGTGAGGTTCAGGATAAAGCCTTTCATCCCCAACGGACGATCGATAAAAAAATCGAGATAACCGCCCGCCTCTATGGGTGTCAAACCTGCCACCAAATGCGCATTAAACGAGTAGCCAGGCAGCAGTGGATCATTTTGTGATTCAGCCATAAACGCAATACTCCCGTGCTCGGCAAAGAAACCAATTGTCCATATTGATAATCCCTTCACTTCTCCGCCATCTGCGAAAAAATGGTGTAAACCCGGTGATGACTTAATCCCGCCAGACAAAAGCGATTACGCCTTTTCGACGCCCTCACGCAGGGTTAAAAGGGATAACGAAAGTGTCTATAAAGGTGGCAGAAATGTCCACATCGAATTTTTGCACGGCGTCACACTTTGCGATGCCATAGCAATTTAGTCCATAAGATTAGCGGATCCTGCCTGACGGTTTTTGCCGCCGCTCACTATGTTTTTGCTAACGGTTATTCTTATGGAGCAACACAATGGCAATCACAATTGGCCTCGATTTCGGCAGCGATTCAGTACGTGCGCTGGCGGTAGACTGCACATCCGGGGCGGAGCTCGCCACCAGTGTGGAATGGTATCCACGCTGGCAGGAAGGGCGCTATTGCGACGCACCGCATAACCAGTTCCGTCACCACCCGCGGGATTACATTGAGTCGATGGAAGCCGCGCTCAAAACAGTGCTGGCGGAATTAAGCGATGCTCAGCGAGCGGAAATCAAAGGCATTGGTGTGGACAGTACCGGTTCAACACCGGCACCCATTGATGCTGAAGGGCGTGTGCTGGCGCTGCGACCCGAATTCGCCGACAACCCGAACGCCATGTTTGTGTTGTGGAAAGATCACACTGCCGTTGAAGAAGCAGAAGCGATTACCCGCTTGTGCCACACACCTGGTAGCACGGATTACTCCCGTTATATTGGCGGTATCTACTCCAGTGAGTGGTTCTGGGCAAAAATCCTGCACGTAACCCGCGCCGACAGTGCTGTCGCCCAGGCGGCTGCATCATGGATTGAGCTCTGCGACTGGGTTCCCGCCCTGCTCTCTGGCACCACACGTCCGGAAGCCATTCGTCGCGGCCGCTGCAGCGCCGGGCATAAATCCTTGTGGCATGAAAGTTGGGGTGGTCTGCCTCCGGCATCGTTCTTCGACGCGCTGGATCCCATCATCAATAAACATCTGGACTGGCCGCTGTTTCGCGAAACCTACACCGCAGATTTACCGGTCGGCACACTGACCGCTGAATGGGCGCAACGCCTCGGGCTTTCCGAATCCGTAGTGATCTCCGGCGGAGCGTTCGACTGTCATATGGGCGCCGTTGGTGCAGGAGCACAACCGAACACGCTGGTAAAAGTGATTGGTACGTCAACCTGCGACATTCTGATCGCCGACAAACAGAGCGTGGGCGATCGCGCAGTAAAAGGTATTTGCGGTCAGGTCGACGGCAGTGTGGTTCCGCAGTTTATTGGTCTGGAAGCCGGTCAATCTGCCTTTGGCGATATTTACGCCTGGTTTGGTCGCATCCTTGGCTGGCCGCTGGAACAACTGGCGCTGCAGCATCCGGAACTGAAAACGCACATCAAAGCCAGCCAGAAACAGCTTCTGCCCGCACTGACTGACGCATGGGTGAAAAATCCTTCTCTTGAACATCTGCCGGTGGTGCTCGACTGGTTTAACGGTCGGCGCACACCTAATGCCAATCAACGCCTGAAAGGCGTCATTACTGACCTCAATCTGGGTACCGATGCGCCTGCGCTATTTGGTGGCCTGATTGCCGCAACCGCCTTTGGTGCGCGCGCCATTATGGAGTGCTTTACCGAACAGGGGATCGCCGTTGACAACGTCATGGCGCTGGGCGGCATTGCACGCAAAAACATCGGCGTAATGCAAGCCTGCTGCGACGTGCTCAACCGTCCGCTTCAGGTGGTTGCTTCCGAGCAATGTTGCGCATTGGGCGCGGCAATCTTTGCGGCCGTAGCGGCGGAAGTCCATGCGGATATCCCGTCGGCACAGCAGAAGATGGCCAGCGCTGTCGAAAAAACCCTGCAGCCTTCACCGCAGGCGCAACAGTTTGAACAGCTCTATCGTCGCTATCAGCAGTGGGCGAAGAGCGCCGAACAGCACTATCTCCCTTCAGCCGCGACAGTCTCGCAGGCCGCTTTAACTCATTAAGGACAAGATCATGACTATTTTCGACAATTATGAAGTGTGGTTCGTCATCGGCAGCCAGCACCTGTACGGGCCGGAAGCCCTGAAACAGGTGACGAAGCATGCCGAACAGGTGGTCAACGCCCTCAATGCCGAAGCGAAATTACCCTGTAAGCTGGTGCTGAAACCGCTGGGAACCTCGCCTGATGAGATCACTGCCATTTGCCGCGACGCTAACTACGACGACAAATGCGCCGGGATGGTGGTGTGGCTGCATACCTTCTCTCCGGCCAAAATGTGGATCAACGGCCTGGCCATCCTCAACAAACCGCTGTTGCAATTCCACACCCAGTTCAACGCTTCCCTGCCGTGGGACAGCATTGATATGGACTTTATGAACCTTAACCAGACCGCGCACGGCGGCCGCGAGTTCGGCTTTATTGGTGCGCGTATGCGTCTGCAACACAGCGTTGTGACTGGCCACTGGCAGGACAAACACGCCCATACGCGTATCGGCGCATGGATGCGTCAGGCCGTATCCAAACAGGATACCCGTCATCTGAAAGTGGTGCGTTTCGGCGATAACATGCGCGAAGTGGCGGTGACCGAGGGCGATAAAGTCGCGGCACAAATCAAGTTCGGCTTTTCAGTCAATACCTGGGGCGTGGGTGATTTGGTGCAGGTGGTTAACGCCGTCAGCGATGGTGATATTAACGCGCTGGTGGATGAGTACGAAGGCAGCTATCGCCTGACCCCGGCGGCACAGGTTCATGGCGATAAACGTCAGAACGTCCTGGATGCTGCCCGTATTGAACTGGGGATGAAACGCTTTCTTGAAGAGGGCGGCTTCCATGCCTTCACCACCACGTTTGAAGATCTGCATGGCCTGAAACAGTTACCGGGTCTGGCGGTACAGCGTCTGATGCAACAAGGTTACGGTTTTGCTGGCGAGGGCGACTGGAAGACCGCTGCGCTGTTGCGCATCATGAAAGTGATGTCCGGCGGACTGGCAGGCGGTACCTCCTTTATGGAGGATTACACCTATCACTTCGAAAATGGCAACGACATGGTGCTGGGCTCCCACATGCTGGAAGTCTGCCCAAGCATCGCCACTCATGAAAAACCGATCCTTGATGTGCAATATCTTGGTATCGGCGGCAAAGCCGATCCGGCACGTCTGATCTTCTCTACCCAAACCGGCCCGGCGATTAACGCCAGCCTGATCGATCTGGGGGATCGTTTCCGCCTGTTGGTGAACTGCGTGGACGCGGTGAAAACTCCGCATGATCTGCCGAAACTGCCGGTCGCTAACGCATTGTGGAAAGCGCAGCCGGACCTGCCTACCGCATCGGAAGCCTGGATCCTCGCCGGTGGTGCGCACCATACCGTCTTTAGTCAGGCGCTAACCCTCGATGATATGCGCCAGTTCAGCGAACTGAACGATATTGAGCTGACCGTCATCGATAACGATACCCGCCTGCCGGCATTTAAAGATGCCCTGCGCTGGAACGAAGTTTATTACGGTTCAAAACGTTAAATCTTCGCGCTTACGCCCGGTGACGCTTCATTCACCGGGCTGACAAACCCGCAGGCCGGATAGGCTCAGCGCCATCCGGTAATGTTTTCAGGAGAGGAGTATGCTCGAAGATCTCAAACGTCAGGTGCTGGAAGCCAACCTGGCGCTGCCAAAACATAACCTGGTCACCCTAACCTGGGGCAACGTCAGCGCCGTCGATCGCGACAAAGGCGTGCTGGTGATTAAACCCTCTGGCGTTGATTACAGCGTGATGACCGCCAATGATATGGTGGTGGTCGACATCACCACCGGAGAAGTGGTCGAGGGGCAGAAAAAACCGTCATCGGACACGCCCACCCACCGCTTGCTGTATCAGGCTTTCCCGACAATTGGCGGCATTGTGCACACCCATTCGCGGCATGCCACCATCTGGTCGCAGGCGGGTCAACCGATCCCGGCGACCGGTACCACGCATGCTGACTACTTCTATGGTGAAATCCCCTGCACGCGCAAGATGACCGATGAAGAGATTAACGGCGAATACGAGTGGGAAACCGGCAATGTGATCGTCGAAACCTTTGAAAGGAAAGGGATCGATCCGGCGCAAATGCCCGGTGTGCTGGTGCATTCCCATGGGCCGTTTGCGTGGGGCAAAAATGCCAACGATGCCGTGCATAACGCCATCGTGCTGGAAGAAGTGGCCTACATGGGCATTTTCTGCCGTCAGCTCGAACCCCGCCTGCCGCCGATGCAGCAGACCCTGCTGGATAAGCACTATCTGCGCAAACATGGCGCCAAAGCCTATTACGGGCAATAACTGTATAAAACCACAGCTTATCACACCGAACCAGGCTATAATCTTGCCTGGTTTTGTTTTATGAGAGAACGCTGTGGCGCAAGCGCGAGAAGGCTTTTTATTAACCCGACACTGGCGGGATACCCCCGGCGGCACCGAGGTGGAGTTCTGGCTGGCGACAGACAGCGGCCCGCTGCGCGTGGTCTTGCCGCCGCAGGAATCGGTCGCGTTTATTCCCGCCGCCCATGTGGAAAAAGCCAAACTCCTGCTGCGCAGTGAAAACCACTGGCGCTTAACGCCCCTGACTCTGTCGGACTTCCACCGTCAACCCGTATATGGCCTCTACTGCCGTGGCCATCGCCAGCTCATGCGTATCGAAAAAGCGCTGCGCGAGGGCGGCGTCACCGTGTATGAAGCCGATGTGCGCCCGCCTGAACGCTTTCTGATGGAACGCTTTATTACCGCGCCAGTGTGGGCCGATGGCGAGACTCAGGGAACGGCGCTGGTCAATGCACGCCTTAAACCCAACCCGCACTACCGCCCGACGCTGAAATGGGTCTCGCTGGATATCGAAACCAGCCGCCATGGCGAGCTTTATTGCATCGGCCTTGAAGGCTGTGGGCAGCGCACGGTCTATATGCTCGGGCCAGAGAATGGCAACCCACAGCAGGTGGATTTCGATCTGGAGTATGTCGCCAGTCGCCCGCAATTGCTGGAAAAGCTTAATGCCTGGTTTGCTCAACACGATCCGGATGTGATCATCGGCTGGAACCTGGTGCAGTTCGATCTGCGGGTTTTGCAAAAAAGCGCTGAACGTTATCGTGTCCCGTTGACGCTTGGCCGTCAGGGCAGCGAACTGGAGTGGCGAGAACACGGCTTTAAAAATGGCGTCTTCTTTGCACAGGCCACCGGCCGGTTGATTATCGACGGTATTGAAGCGCTGAAGTCCGCCTTCTGGAATTTCTCGTCTTTCTCCCTGGAAGCCGTATCGCAGGAACTGCTCGGTGAAGGGAAAGCCATTGATAACCCGTGGGATCGGATGGATGAAATCGATCGACGCTTTGCCGAAGACAAACCCGCGCTCGCCATCTACAACCTGAAAGATTGCGAGCTGGTCACGCGCATTTTCCATAAAACCGAGATCATGCCATTTCTGTTGGAACGTGCGACAGTCAACGGCTTGCCAGTTGACCGACATGGTGGTTCAGTCGCCGCATTTAGCCACCTCTATTTTCCCCGTATGCACCGCGCAGGTTTTGTGGCACCCAACCTTGGAGAGGTGCCGCCGCAGGCCAGTCCCGGCGGCTATGTGATGGATTCACGTCCCGGACTGTATGACTCGGTACTAGTGCTCGATTATAAGAGCCTCTACCCCTCGATTATCCGCACTTTTCTGATTGATCCTGTCGGCCTGGTCGAAGGCATGGCGCATCCGGATAACGTCCACAGCACAGAGGGCTTTCTGGGTGCCTGGTTCTCGCGAGAGAAACACTGCCTGCCGGAAATCGTCGGGCAAATATGGCGCGGGCGGGACGACGCCAAGCGCCAGGGCAACAAGCCGCTCTCACAAGCGCTGAAGATCATTATGAATGCCTTTTATGGCGTACTCGGCACCAGCGCCTGTCGTTTCTTCGATCCTCGCCTGGCCTCGTCGATCACCATGCGCGGCCATGCGATCATGCGTCAGACCAAAGCGCTGATCGAAGAACAGGGTTATGACGTGATTTATGGCGACACGGACTCGACCTTTGTCTGGCTCAAAAAACCGCACAGCGAGGAAGAAGCCGCGCGCATTGGCAACTCGCTGGTTGAACAGGTAAACACATGGTGGGCTGAGCATCTTCGAGCACAGGGATTGGAGAGCGCGCTGGAACTGGAGTTTGAAACCCATTTTTGTCGTTTTTTAATGCCGACGATTCGCGGCACCGAACTGGGCAGTAAAAAACGTTATGCCGGTTTGATTCAGGAAGGCGACAACCAGCGCATGGTGTTTAAAGGACTGGAAACCGTGCGCACCGACTGGACCCCGCTGGCGCAACAATTCCAGCAAAGCCTTTACCTGCGCATTTTTCGTCATGAGCCTTATCAGGATTATGTGCGCGAAACCATCGCCAGCCTGATGGCGGGCGAACTGGATGCACAACTGGTCTATCGCAAACGCCTGCGCCGAGCGCTGAAGGATTATGAACGCAACGTACCGCCGCATGTTCGCGCCGCCAGGCTGGCGGATGAAGAAAACCGTAAACGCGGCCGTCCTGCGCAGTATCAGAACCGAGGTACCATCCATTATGTCTGGACCACCAGCGGCCCTGAGCCAGTGGACTATCAGCATTCGCCGCTGGATTACGATCACTATCTCAGTAAACAACTTCAACCGGTTGCGGAAGGAATTCTCCCTTTCATTGACGACGATTTTGCTACACTACTGACAGGGCAACTGGGATTATTTTAAAGCCACACAATTCAGTCTATACGAACGTGGTGTCATCCAGTACCATAGCGCCCTTCCTGTTCCTGGACCCAAATTTATGCCCGCCTGCCCTAAGGCGGTGACGAACTATTGCCTGAAATTTGAGATATAGAGTTCATTTATGCCCTTTACACTTGGTCAACGCTGGATTAGCGATACGGAAAGCGAACTCGGACTTGGTACAGTCGTCGCAATGGATGCGCGCACGGTCACTCTGCTGTTCCCTGCCACAGGTGAGAACCGTTTGTACGCACGCAGCGACTCGCCGGTTACCCGTGTGATGTTTAACCCCGGCGATACGGTAACCAGTCACGAAGGCTGGCAACTCGCGGTTGAAGAGGTAAAAGAAGAAAACGGTCTGCTCGCCTATACCGGTACCCGCCTGGATACGCAAGAGAACAACATCGTCCTGCGTGAAGTGCTGCTCGACAGTAAACTGGTATTCAGCAAACCGCAGGATCGCCTGTTTGCCGGGCAAGTCGATCGCATGGATCGTTTTGCTTTACGTTTTCGCGCCCGTAAATACCAAAGTGAACAGTACCGCATGCCGTGGAGCGGCCTGCGTGGTCAGCGCACCAATCTGATCCCACACCAGTTACATATCGCCCACGACGTGGGTCGCCGCCATGCGCCGCGCGTGCTGTTAGCGGATGAAGTGGGCCTTGGGAAAACCATCGAAGCCGGGATGATCCTGCATCAACAGTTGCTCTCCGGCGCGGCCGAGCGCGTGTTGATCGTGGTGCCGGAAACCCTGCAACATCAGTGGCTGGTGGAGATGCTGCGCCGGTTTAACCTGCGTTTCTCACTGTTTGATGATGAGCGTTACGCTGAAGCGCAGCACGATGCGGACAACCCGTTTGAAACTGAACAACTGGTGATCTGCTCGCTGGATTTCGTACGCCGTAACAAACAGCGCCTGGCGCATCTGTGTGAGGCTGAGTGGGATCTGTTAGTCGTCGACGAAGCCCACCATCTGGTGTGGAGTGAAAACGAGCCGGGTCGGGAATATCTGGCGATTGAGCAACTGGCTGAACGCGTACCGGGCATTCTGCTGCTGACCGCCACGCCGGAACAGTTAGGGATGGAAAGCCACTTCGCGCGTCTGCGTTTGCTGGATCCAAACCGTTTTCACGACTTTGCCCAATTTGTTGAAGAGCAAAAAAATTACCGCCCGGTTGCCGATGCTGTCGCGCTGCTGCTGGCGGGTGATCACCTGAATAATGATGAACTCAATACGCTGGGTGATCTGATTGGCGAACAGGATATTGAGCCGTTACTGCAGACGGCCAACAGCGATCGTGAGGGTGCGGCCGCTGCTCGCCAGGAATTGATCACCATGTTGATGGATCGCCATGGCACCAGCCGTGTGCTGTTCCGTAACACCCGTAATGGCGTAAAAGGTTTCCCGAAACGCGAACTGCACACGGTGAAACTGCCGTTGCCAACGCAGTACCAGACTGCAATTAAAGTCTCCGGCATTATGGGCGCGCGTAAAAGCCAGGAAGAGCGCGCTCGCGATATGCTCTACCCGGAGCAGATTTATCAAGAGTTTGAAGGGGATAGCGGCACATGGTGGAACTTTGATCCCCGTGTCGAGTGGCTGATGGGCTATTTAACCAGTCACCGCTCGCAGAAAGTGCTCGTGATCTGCGCCAAAGCGGCAACCGCCTTGCAACTGGAGCAGGTTCTGCGCGAACGCGAAGGCATCCGTGCGGCGGTTTTCCATGAAGGAATGTCCATTATCGAACGCGACCGCGCAGCGGCCTGGTTTGGTGAAGAAGACAGCGGCGCACAGGTGCTGCTCTGTTCCGAAATCGGTTCTGAAGGCCGTAACTTCCAGTTTGCCAGCCATCTCGTGATGTTCGATCTACCGTTTAACCCGGATCTGCTGGAACAACGTATTGGGCGTTTGGATCGTATTGGTCAGGCGCACGACATTCAAATCCATGTTCCTTATCTGGAAAAAACCGCACAGTCCGTGCTGGTGCGCTGGTATCACGAAGGGTTGGATGCGTTCGAGCACACCTGCCCGACTGGCCGCGCCATCTATGATAGCGTGCACGGCCAGCTCATTAATTACCTTGCTGCACCGGAGAACACCGACGGCTTTGAAGCGCTGATCGCATCCTGCCGCGAGCAGCACGATGCGCTGAAAGCACAGCTGGAACAGGGCCGCGACCGCCTGCTGGAGATCCACTCTAACGGCGGCGAAAAAGCGCAGGCGCTGGCGGAGAGCATCGCCGAACAGGACGATGACACGGCGCTGATCAGCTTTGCGATGAACCTGTTCGATATCATTGGCATCAACCAGGACGATCGCGGTGAAAACATGATCGTCCTGACGCCATCAGACCATATGCTGGTGCCGGATTTCCCGGGCCTGCCGGAAGACGGTTGCACCATCACGTTTGAGCGTGATGTGGCCCTCTCTCGCGAAGATGCGCAATTTATTACCTGGGAACACCCGCTTATCCGCAACGGTCTGGATCTGATCCTCTCAGGCGATACCGGTAGCAGCACCCTGTCGCTGTTGAAAAACAAAGCCTTGCCGGTCGGTACGCTGTTGCTGGAACTGATTTATGTTGTGGAGGCGCAAGCGCCGAAGCAGTTGCAGCTTAACCGCTTCCTGCCGCCAACGCCTATCCGCCTGCTGGTGGACAAAAACGGCACTAACCTGGCGGCGCAGGTGGAATTCGAAAGCTTTAACCGTCAACTCAGCGCGGTTAATCGCCATACGGCCAGCAAGCTGATCAACGCCGTACAGCAGGACGTGCATACCATCCTGCAAAAAGGTGAAGCGCAGGTGGAAGCGGCCGCACGTGAACTGATCGACGCAGCGCGCAGCGAAGCCGACGAAAAATTGTCTGCGGAACTTTCACGCCTGGAAGCGCTGAAAGCGGTCAACCCGAACATTCGCGATGACGAACTGGCTGCCATCGAAAGCAACCGCCAGCATGTTATGGAAAGCCTGTCGCAAGCGGGATGGCGCCTGGATGCGCTGCGATTAATCGTTGTGACGCATCAGTAACGGAGCCGACCATGATGATGGAGCCCTACAATCCGCCGCAAGAACCCTGGCTGATCATTCTTTATCAGGATGAGCATATTATGGTCGTCAACAAGCCCAGCGGCTTGTTGTCGGTCCCGGGGCGTCTGGACGAGCATAAAGACAGCGTGATGACACGTATTCAGCGCGACTTCCCGCAGGCTGAATCCGTGCATCGTCTGGATATGGCGACCAGCGGTGTGATTGTGGTGGCGCTCACCAAAGCCGCAGAGCGTGAGTTAAAACGTCAGTTCCGCGAGCGCGAGCCGAAAAAACAGTATCTGGCGCGTGTCTGGGGCCATCCCGAAAACGTGGAAGGTCTGGTAGATCTGCCGCTGATTTGCGACTGGCCGAATCGCCCGAAACAAAAGGTCTGTTATGAAACCGGCAAAACGGCGCAGACCGAATATGAAGTGCTGAGTACGGATGAGGATGGAACGGCACGCGTGCGTCTGAAGCCGATCACCGGTCGTTCGCATCAATTGCGTGTGCATATGCTGGCGCTGGGACACCCCATCCTTGGCGATCGTTTTTATGCTCCACCGGAAGCGCTGGCGATGGCATCGCGTTTACTGCTGCATGCAGAAACACTGACCATCACCCACCCGGCGTTCGGCAACAGTATGACCTTTAAAGCCCCGGCCGATTTCTGAATCTTCCCCCCGGCCTGACGACGGTCGGGGGTTCTCACGCTTACCTGAAGCCCTTCTGCTCGCGGATAAGTTCGTACGCTTTCTGTATTTCTTGCGCTTTTTGCTTCGCCATTTCCATCATCTCTGGCGGTAAACCTTTCGCCACCAGTTTGTCCGGATGGTGTTCGCCCATTAATTTACGGTAAGCACGCTTGATGGTGGTGGCATCGTCAGACACTTTAACCCCCAGCACATTACAGGCATCTTCCAGCGTAGGCCCGCGCCGCGCCTGCTGCCAACCGCCGCCCGTCTGTTGTTGCTGATGATGGTAACCGCCACCAAACTGCGCCCCACCCTGCATCATGCGCAGGAACTGGTCGAACTGCATGCGCGAGATGCCAAGTTCTTCAGCAATCACGTACAGTACATCCCGTTCGCTGGGGTGCAACGTGCCATCGGCAAAGGCGGCCTGGATTTGAATTTCCAGAAACATCCTAATCAAATCAAAGCGCCCGAAACAGATGCTGCGGAACTGACGCATTTTGTCCCGTAGCGGGTAATTATCCGCTTTGCCGACGCGAAAAGCCTGCTGCGCCGCCGTACGCGATTCGCCATGCAGGTTCATCCGATCCATAAACAGGCTGGCTACCTGAATGTCGGCTTCGGTGACACGGCCTTTCGATTTGGTCAGATGCCCCATCACTTCAAAGGTAGTGGCAAAAAAGAGCGACTGACGTTCACGTTGATTGGCAAACCACGCCATTTTCCGGCTGCGGGCTTTATCAAACATATGCCCGATAATGAGTCCCAGAATCGCGCCCCAAAAGCCGCCGCCCACGAAAAGGGCAATGACCACACCAACCACTTTTCCCCAATACTGCATATACTCCCCAAATCGTCATGCCGTCGGCTAAAATTTGCTTTATCATACCCGTCATTCTATGCCGTGCACAGGCACAGTCTTCTCTGACCTGGCTCGAACGCGGGCAGGATTAACACTAGCGTTGCAAAGGTGAGTAAGTTAGTCTCTGACCGTTTGCCAGCGTAAAGCCACAGATGACGGAACAACAAATACAACGTATGAAAAAACGTATCCCCACCCTCCTGGCCACCATGATTGGCTCTGCTCTCTATAGCCAGCAGGGGTTGGCAGCCGATCTTGCCTCGCAGTGTATGCTTGGCGTTCCCAGCTACAACCGCCCACTGGTGCAGGGCGACACCAACAACTTACCGGTGACCATCAACGCCGATGATGCGAAGGGCAACTACCCGGACAATGCCGTTTTCAGCGGCAATGTGGATGTGAATCAGGGTAATAGCCGCTTACAGGCGGATGAAGTCCAGCTTCATCAACAGCAGGCGGAAGGTCAGGCGGATCCGGTACGCACAGTGGATGCACTGGGTAATGTGCACTATGACGACAACCAGGTCATCCTGAAAGGTCCTAAAGCCTGGGCGAATTTAAATACGAAAGATACTAACGTCTGGGAAGGTGACTACCAAATGGTGGGACGTCAGGGGCGCGGCACCGCCGACCTGATGAAACAGCGTGGGGAAAACCGCTACACCATTCTGGAAAATGGTTCTTTTACCTCCTGTCTGCCAGGTTCCAATACCTGGAGCGTAGTGGGTACTGAAGTGATCCATGACCGCGAAGAACAGGTCGCTGAAATCTGGAATGCGCGCTTTAAGCTGGGGCCGGTTCCGGTGTTCTACAGTCCCTATCTGCAATTGCCGGTCGGCGATAAACGCCGTTCAGGTTTCCTGATCCCGAACGCCAAGTACAGCACCAACAACTCCTTCGAGTTTTATCTGCCGTACTACTGGAACATTGCACCAAACTTTGATGCCACAATTACCCCGCACTATATGCATAAACGCGGCGGCGTACAGTGGCAAAACGAATTCCGTTATCTGACGCAAGCCGGTGCTGGTCTAATCGAATTTGACTACCTGCCGTCGGATAAAGTGTATCAGGATGAGTACCCTACCGAAGGCGATCGCCATCGCTGGCTATTCTACTGGCAACATGCCGGGGTAATGGATCAGGTATGGCGTTTTAACGTTGACTACACCAAAGTCAGCGATGCCAGCTATTTTAACGACTTCTCGTCCAAATACGGTTCCAGCACCGACGGTTACGCCACGCAGAAATTCAGCGTCGGCTACGCGGTGGAAAACTTTGACGCCACGGTTTCCACCAAACAGTTCCAGGTCTTTAACCGCAGTAACAGCGACGCCTATTCCGCACAGCCGCAATTGGATGTGAACTGGTACCAGAACAATCTGGGGCCATTCGATGCCCATATTTATGGCCAGGCCGTAAACTTCGTGAGCTCCAACTCCAATCGTCCTGAAGCGACGCGTGTTCACCTGGAGCCGACATTAAGCCTGCCGGTATCGAATGAGTGGAGCAACCTGAATACCGAAGTCAAAATGCTGGCCACTCACTACCAGCAGAGCAATCTGGATACCTATAACGAAGAAAACGGAACAGACTATAAAAGTTCTGTAAACCGCGTTATGCCGCAGTTCAAAATGGACGGCAAAATGGTTTTCGAGCGCGATATGAACTGGGCGGAAGGCTATACCCAAACGCTGGAGCCACGTGCCCAGTATCTCTACGTTCCGTATCGCGATCAGAGCCATATCAACAACTACGACTCGACGCTGCTGCAATCTGACTATAGCGGTCTGTTCCGCGATCGTACTTACAGCGGCCTCGACCGTATCGCATCCGCGAACCAGGTCACTACCGGCGTCACATCCCGCATTTATGATGATGCGGCAGTTGAACGTTTTAACGTTTCTGTTGGTCAAATCTACTATTTCACCGAGTCCCGTACCGGTGATGACAACATTAACTGGGAGAAAGATAACAAAACGGGTTCGCTGGTGTGGGCGGGAGACACGTACTGGCGCATCTCCGATCGCTGGGGTCTGCGCGGCGGGGTGCAGTATGACACTCGTCTGAACAACATCGCGAACAGCAGCACCTCGCTGGAATATCGCCGTGATGAAGACCGTATGGTGCAACTGAGCTACCGTTACGCCAGCCCGGAATACATTCAGGCAACACTGCCAAGTTATGCGTCAGTGGCGCAATACAAAGACGGTATTTCGCAGGTGGGTATGGCAGCAAGCTGGCCGATCGTAGACCGTTGGTCTGTCGTCGGCGCTTACTATTACGATACTAATACCCGTAAACCGGCCGATCAGATGTTAGGTTTACAGTATAACTCCTGCTGTTATGCCATTCGCGTTGGCTATGAACGCAAAATTAACGGCTGGCAAAATGACCAAAGCAAGTATGACAACGGCATCGGTTTCAACATTGAGCTGCGCGGCTTGAGTTCCAACTACGGTTTGGGCACGCAACAAATGCTGCGTTCAAACATTCTGCCGTACCGTAGTTCAATGTGATCTGTTTGATTTGCAACGTAATCCGCATTGCGGTTAATTGAAATGGAAAAGGTATGAAGAACTGGAAAACGCTGCTTCTCGGTATCGCTATGGTTGCGAATACCAGTTTTGCTGCGCCTCAGGTTGTAGATAAAGTCGCCGCTGTCGTGAACAATGGCGTGGTGCTTGAAAGTGACGTTGATGGTTTGATGCAATCTGTGAAGGCTAACGCAGGACAGGCAGGCCAGCAGTTACCTGATGACGCCACACTGCGCCATCAGATCCTTGAACGCCTGATCATGGATCAAATCATTCTGCAGATGGGCACGAAGATGGGCGTCAAAGTCACTGACGAACAGCTTGACGCTGCCATCGCCGATATTGCGAAACAAAACAATATGACGATGGATCAGATGCGCAGCCGCCTGGCTTACGACGGGGTGAACTTCAGCACCTACCGTGCCCAGATCCGCAAAGAGATGATCATTTCCGAAGTGCGCAACAGCGAAGTTCGCCGTCGCGTCACCGTGCTGCCGCAGGAAGTTGAAACGCTGGCGAAGCAAGTGGGCAACCAGAACGACGCCAGCACCGAGCTGAATTTGAGCCATATCCTGATTCCGCTGCCGGAAAACCCAACTTCTGATCAGGTCAACGAAGCCGAAAGCCAGGCGCGTTCTATTGTTGAACAAGCCCGTAGTGGCAATGACTTCGGAAAACTCGCTATCACTTACTCTGCCGACCAGCAAGCGCTGAAAGGCGGTCAGATGGGCTGGGGGCGTATTCAGGAACTGCCAAGTATTTTCGCCCAGGCATTAAGCACGGCGAAAAAAGGCGATGTGATCGGCCCCATCCGTTCTGGTGTGGGTTTCCACATTCTGAAAGTGAACGATCTGCGTGGTCAGAGCCAGAGTATTTCCGTTACCGAAGTGCACGCACGTCACATCCTGCTGAAACCATCGCCGATCATGAGCGACGATCAAGCTCGAGTGAAACTGCAAGAAATCGCTGCCGATATCAAGAGTGGCAAAACCACCTTTGCTAACGCGGCAAAAGAGTTCTCTCAGGATCCAGGCTCAGCGAACCAGGGAGGCGATCTTGGTTGGGCTGCGGCCGACATTTACGATCCCGCTTTCCGTGACGCGTTGATGAAACTGAAACGCGGGCAAATGAGCGGCCCGGTTCACTCCTCTTTCGGTTGGCATCTGATCGAAATGCTTGATACCCGCAACGTTGATAAAACCGACGCGGCGCAGAAAGACAGAGCCTACCGTATGCTGATGAACCGTAAGTTCTCTGAAGAAGCGGCAACCTGGATGCAGGAACAACGCGCCAGCGCCTACGTGAAAATTTTGAGCAACTAATGAAAACAGCGCGTGTCGTTATCACTCCCGGCGAACCCGCCGGGATTGGCCCGGATTTGGTGGTGCAACTCGCCCAGCGCGACTGGCCGGTTGAACTGGTTATCTGTGCAGATGCGACGCTGCTAACCGAGCGGGCTGCCCTGCTCGGTCTGCCGCTGGTGCTGCGGGAGTACGCTCCCGCCGCCCCCGCCGCGCCGCAACAGGCCGGGACACTGACCGTGTTGCCCCTGTCTCTGCGCGCTACAGTTACCCCCGGCGTGTTGAATACGCAAAACGGTCCGTATGTTGTCGAAACGCTGGCTCGCGCTTGCGATGGCTGCCTGAACGGTGAATTTGCCGCATTGATCACAGGTCCCGTGCATAAAGGCGTGATCAACGATGCCGGAACTCCCTTTACCGGGCATACGGAGTTCTTCGAGGAGCGCTCGCACGCCGCCAAAGTGGTGATGATGCTGGCCACCGAAGAGCTACGCGTTGCGCTGGCCACCACCCATTTGCCGCTCAAGGCGGTAGCTGACGCGATCACGCCGGAACTGCTTCGCGAAGTGATCGGCATCCTGTACGGTGACCTGCAACAAAAGTTTGGCATCCGCCAGCCGCATATTTTAGTTTGCGGTCTTAACCCGCATGCGGGCGAAGGTGGCCATATGGGCACCGAAGAGATTGATACCATCATTCCGGTGCTGGATGAAATGCGGGCGCAAGGGATGAACTTAAGTGGCCCATTGCCCGCCGATACGCTGTTTCAACCCAAATACCTCGATAATGCCGACGCTGTGCTGGCGATGTACCACGATCAGGGCCTGCCCGTGCTAAAATACCAGGGATTTGGCCGCGGCGTGAATATCACCCTCGGTTTACCTTTTATTCGCACATCCGTTGACCATGGCACCGCGCTTGAACTCGCAGGCCTGGGAACAGCGGATGTCGGCAGTTTTATTACGGCGCTTAATCTCGCCATCAAAATGATTGTTAATACTCAATGAATAATCGCGTCCATCAGGGCCACTTAGCCCGCAAACGCTTCGGGCAAAACTTTCTCCACGACCAGTTCGTGATCGACAGCATCGTTTCGGCGATCAACCCGCAAAAAGGTCAGGCCATGGTCGAAATCGGCCCGGGTCTTGGCGCGCTGACGGAGCCCGTCGGTGAACGTCTGGATAAAATGACGGTCATCGAACTTGACCGCGATTTGGCTGCGCGCCTGCAGACGCACCCATTTCTTGCGCCAAAACTGACTATCTATCAGCAAGATGCAATGACCATGAACTTTGGCGAATTGTCTCAGACGCTGGGTCAGCCACTGCGCGTCTTCGGCAATCTGCCGTATAACATCTCTACACCGCTGATGTTCCATCTGTTTAGCTATACTGATGCCATTGCCGACATGCATTTTATGTTGCAAAAAGAGGTGGTCAATCGCCTGGTTGCAGGACCAAACAGTAAAGCGTATGGTCGATTAAGCGTCATGGCGCAGTACTATTGCCAGATCATTCCGGTATTGGAAGTGCCGCCGACGGCGTTTGCGCCGCCGCCAAAAGTGGATTCAGCCGTGGTTCGCCTGGTTCCGCACGCGACACTGCCGCATCCGGTAAAAGATATACGCGTGTTGAGCCGCATCACTACGGAAGCCTTTAACCAGCGTCGCAAGACTATCCGCAACAGCCTCGGTAATGTGTTTACCGTCGACGTGTTGACATCGCTGGGTATCGATCCGGCGATGCGTGCAGAAAATATCTCTGTTGCGCAATATTGCCAGTTGGCGAACTACCTGGCTGATAATCCGCCGCCGAAGGAGAGTTAACGTATGATCAATTCGCCCCGAGTCTGTATTCAGGTGCAAAGCGTCTATATTGAGTCTCAGTCCGCTCCCGACGATGAACGTTATGTCTTTGCTTACACCATTACTATCCGGAACCTGGGGCGAACCCCTGTCCAGTTGCTGAAACGCTACTGGTTGATCACAAATGGAAATGGCCGCGAAACGGAAGTTCAGGGCGAAGGTGTGGTCGGCGTACAGCCGCACATCGAACCCGGCGGCGAATACCAGTACACCAGCGGCGCGGTTATCGAAACGCCGCTGGGCACCATGCAAGGCCACTACGAAATGATCGATGCGCAAGGGGACCTCTTTCGCATCTCCATCCCGGTCTTCCGGCTCGCCGTTCCTACACTGATCCATTAATACACAATGTCTACATATCTTATTGGCGACGTTCATGGTTGCTATGATGAACTGATCGCATTGTTAAAACAGGTCGACTTTACCCCCGGCCAGGATACCTTATGGTTGACCGGCGATCTGGTTGCCCGTGGGCCTGGCTCACTGGATGTGCTGCGTTTTGTCAAATCCCTTGGCGACAGCGTACGTGTCGTACTGGGAAATCACGACCTGCATCTGCTGGCCGTCTTTGCAGGCATCAGCCGCAATAAGCCGAAAGACCGGCTGACTCCGCTCCTGGAAGCCGCCGATGCCGATGAACTGATTAACTGGCTGCGCCGCCAGCCGCTACTCCAGGTCGACGAAGAGAAAAAACTGGTGATGGCTCATGCCGGGATCACGCCCCAGTGGGACCTCGAGACGGCCAAACATTGCGCGCACGATGTTGAAGCCGTGCTGTCGAGCGACTCCTATCCTCTGTTTCTGGACGCCATGTATGGCGATCTACCCAACCACTGGTCAACGGAACTGAGTGGACTTGCTCGTCTGCGCTTTATCACCAACGCATTAACGCGCATGCGCTACTGCTTCCCAAACGGGCAGCTTGATATGTACTGCAAAGACATTCCTGCCCATGCTCCCGCACCGTTAAAACCGTGGTTTTCCATCCCAGGCCCTGTGTCAGAGGAGTACAGCATTGTCTTTGGTCACTGGGCTTCGCTGGAAGGTGAAGGGACACCAGAAGGGATCTACGGCCTGGATACGGGGTGTTGCTGGGGCGGCGTGTTAACCTGCCTGCGCTGGGAAGACAAAGCCTACTTTGTGCAACCCTCTAACCGCCAAATGGATCTGGGTGAAGACGAGGCGATCGCCTCCTGAAAGCAGTCCCCGGCATAAAGCCGGGGACGTGTATTATCTGCGGTCCAGGATCTCGAAGCAGTAGCTGTGCGAGTTCTGCGCATCCGCATCGTTAAACTCGCTAAATACCGATTCCCAATCGTCCGGATCGTAGTCAGGGAAATGGGTATCGCCTTCCACTTCCGCGTCGATATGCGTCAGGTAGAGACGCTGCGCTTTCGGCAGGAACTGCTCGTAAACGCGACCGCCGCCGATCACCATGATCTCTTCCACATCACCGCAGGCGGCAATCGCTTCATCGACAGATTTCACCCACACCACACGATCGTCTGTGCCTGGCTGGCTACTGATAACAATGTTTTTACGGCCTGGCAGCGGGCGACCAATGGATTCCCACGTCAGACGCCCCATCACAACCGGTTTGTTTAAGGTATTGCGCTTAAACCAGGCCAGATCGGCAGGTAAATTCCACGGCATCGCGTTTTCCATGCCAATGACGCGATCCACCGCTAACGCCGCAATCAAACTGATCATTCATTCATTCCTGGATGCAAAAAAATTGTCGCCACTATACGGAAAGCGCAATCTTTCGTCGACGGTGGGCAAGGTAAAGAATGAGAAAATTTTTCATTCTGCTGGCGACACCACAGCACAGTACTGTATCGCCAGCGTTCCACCGTTTTTGAATCAAACGCTTACCCGATAATGCCGTCAGACCTGTGGTTTCACTGCGGGCTCATCACCAGGATCGCCGGTATGCCGCCCTTCATCCGTCCCCTGCCAGCCATGTTGCTGAATCAGCGACAGATGCGCGCGATCTTCTGCAATAATTTCCGTCAGCATCGCGCTGGTGCGTTTGAATACCGCCGCCCGCGCCAGCGCATCGTTTTCGACCTGTGCCATCTCCTCCACCATCCGGGTGTTGAAACGGCGGAAGTGATCGGCACGCTCACGGGCTTCATACGAACCCAGGCCTAACCCTTCCAGTGCGATGCGCCCCACTTTCAGCGCCGCCTCAAAGGTTTCACGCTCCGGTTTATCAACACCGGCCTGGCGCAGCCGTATATAGTGATCAACATCGCGCGCACGGGCAATCACCTGCAGATCGGGGAAGTGCTCTTTCGCCAGTTCTGTCAGCAACAGGCTGGCCTGGGGATCGTCAATCGCATTGATCAAGACTTCCGCGCGCCCTGCGCCGGCAGACTCCAACAGATCCACCCGCGTGGCATCACCGTAAAAGACCTTCATGCCGAACTTGCGCAGTGTTTCGATATGATCCGGATCGTGATCGAGCACCACCATCTTCACGCCGCTGGAGAGCAACAGGCGCCCGGCAATCTGACCAAAACGCCCGAACCCGGCGATAATCACCCGCGCTTCTTCTTCATCAATTTCATCGGCTTCGCGCTCCTGCTGTGAGCCCGCTGTTTCCAGACGAGTTAACAGCACCAGCAGCAGCGGCGTCGCCGCCATTGAGAGCGCGACGGTAAGCGTTAACGCTTTTGCCCACTCGCTATCGAGCACCTGCGCCGTTTGTGCCGCGCCAAACACCACAAAGGCGAATTCGCTCCCCTGACCCAACAATGCCGCAAACCATAGTCGCTGCTTACCGGGCACCTTCAACGGGCGGGCAATCAGCCACAGCACCGCACTTTTAATGGCCAGGAAGCCCACCAGCAGCAACAAAATCCGCAAGGGGTGTGTTACCAGTGTGCCAAAGTCGATAGACATGCCAACGCCGATAAAGAACAACCCGAGCAGCAAACCTTTGAAGGGTTCAATATCGCTTTCCAGCGCATGCCGGTATTCGGAGCTGGCGAGCAATACGCCAGCCAGAAATGCCCCCATCGCCATCGACAAACCCGCCTCTTCCAGCAACAAACCAAAACCGAAGACCAGAAAGAGCGCCACGGCGCAGAACACTTCCCTCAGGCCAGAGCGCGCGACAAAGCGCAATGCCGGACGGGCAACATAGCGCCCCAGCAAAACAACCAGCACCAGCGCGCCAACCACTTTCAGCGCCGAAAGCGTGAATGCTCCCAGCGTGGTAGAAGCGCCGCTCGCCGCCAGAAGTGGGATCATCGCCACCAGCGGAATGGCGGCGATATCCTGGAAGAGCAACACCGAAAAAGCGCTGCGTCCCATTTGCGACACCGTCAGGTTACGCTCATTCATCGCCTGCATCGCAATAGCGGTTGAGGAGAGTGCCAGCGTCAGGCCAATCAACAATGCTACCGGCCAGGGGAGGCCTAACAGCGCGCAAAACAGGCCCAGCAGGAGCCCACAACTGGCCATTTGCAACGCGCCACCGCCAAACACCGAGGCTCTCAGCTTCCATAGCCGCTGCGGATCCAACTCAAGGCCGATCACAAACAGCATCAGCACAACGCCGATTTCGGCGAAATGCAGGATAGATTCAGCGTCGGTGACCAACCGTAATCCCCACGGACCAATCACGCTGCCGGCTATCAGATAGCCGAGCACAGACCCTAGCCCCAGCCTGACGGCAATAGGCACTATCAGTGCCGCCGAACCAAGGTAGATCAACGCCTGAATTAAGGAATGACTATCCATGTTGCGCCTCCTGCCACTCCAGCAAACGTTGTTTATAATGACGCGCCTGCGCCTGCAACGTTTCATCATCGCAGACAAAGGTGTAATGCACCGCGCAGGGCGGCAGCCAGTTCAACCCGCAATAAAGCGCTGTGGCCTGTAACGGCTGGCACAGCACGTCAAACCCCGGATGAGAACCAATATTGAAATGATTTTCCCCTCCGCCGGTGGTGACCGCCCACATCACACTCTTACCGTGTAACGCCGTACCTCCGTGACCATAAGCCCAGCCGTGCGACAACACTTTATCGATCCACAACTTGAGCAACGGCGTGACGCCATACCATTGCATTGGATGTTGCCAGATAATCAGATCAGCACGGGAAACAGCCTCCTGCTCGGCGGCTACGTCGATATTAAAATCGGGATAGAGCTCATAGAGGGAACGCACTTCGACATTTTCCAGCGTCCGTGCCAATTCAATCATCCGCTTATTCGCATGGGAGTGCTGCGGATAGGGATGTGCATAAATAATCAGAATCATCGATCAGCCTGTCTTCACTGCCTTATTTTTCTTTGAGTGTAGACAGTTAATCGTCAGGCTAAAAGCGGCAATCTGTGTGGGAATAAGGGGAGAGGCGTGCGATGGCAATCGCCACCGCACCACATTCGCGGATCAGTTATCCAGCTCGCTCATGTTTTTTACCTGATCGCGGTTAATCTGCTCGGTTTTACCGGTTTCTGCATTTTTATAGGAAACCAGCCCGGTGTCATCATCCACTTTCGGTTTTCCGTCGGTGACAATGGTCTTACCGTCGGTGGTACGTACAGCCTGATTCGAAGAACACCCGGCTACGGTAAACAGTGCAGCGGCAGTAAAGAGTGAAGTCATAAGAAGTTTCGTTCGCATGGTTATCTCCCTGCTTTTCAGTGTATTTCATTCATCTGTTAACCCATTTTAGGTTAACTCACTGAGTAACGGGGAAAATGCAGAACACTCTGAAGAGAATGGAAAGCGTGAGGTATCACAGACCTGATGAGTAAAACGCCATCAGGCCTGTGAATCAGGATAAGCAAATCCGGCCCAGGAAGCGGGCCAGAGGTCGATTACTTACCGATCAGTGCGTGCATTTCCTGCACCGAAATCACTTTCTCCGTTGCATCCGCGTTCAGTGCCATGGTCGTCGCGAAGCCACCGTTCAGTGTGGTGTCATAGTGTACTTTGTACTGCAGTGCGCTGCGGCGAATCAGTTTGGAGTCTTCAATCGCCTGGCGACCCGCAGTGGTGTTAATGATGTAAGTGTATTCGCCATTCTTGATACGATCCTGAATGTGCGGACGCCCTTCATGCACCTTGTTCACCAGACGCGGATTAATGCCCGCTTCGCCCAGTACAATCGCCGTCCCGTGAGTCGCATCCAGCTCGAAGCCCTGTTTCAGCAGTTTCGCCGCCAGATCCACCACACGCTCCTTGTCGCCTTCACGCACAGAGAGCAGCGCACGACCGTGTTTCTTCATCGTGGAGTTGCTGCCGAGCTGCGCTTTGGCAAACGCTTCCGCGAAGGTACGCCCCACGCCCATCACTTCACCGGTCGAGCGCATTTCTGGCCCTAACAGCGGATCGACGCCCGGGAATTTATTGAACGGTAGCACCACTTCTTTCACCGAGTAGTACGGCGGGATGATCTCTTTGGTGTGGCCCTGCTGCACCAGCGTTTTACCGGTCATCACGCGCGCAGCAACTTTCGCCAGCGGCAGGCCAGTCGCCTTGGAGACAAACGGTACGGTACGCGCGGCACGCGGGTTCACTTCAATCAGGTAGACTTCGTTATCTTTCACGGCAAACTGCACGTTCATCAGACCGCGCACCTGCAATTCGAACGCGAGTTTCTGCACCTGCTGGCGCATCACATCCTGAATTTCCTGACTCAGGGTATAAGCTGGCAGGGAACAGGCGGAGTCGCCGGAGTGTACGCCAGCCTGCTCGATGTGCTCCATGATGCCGCCAATCAGCACATTTTCACCATCGCACACCGCATCGACATCCACTTCCACCGCGTCGTCGAGGAATTTATCCAGCAGTACCGGCGCATCGTTGGAGACGCTGACAGCCGTCATAAAGTAGCGACGCAGATCCACTTCGTCATAGACGATTTCCATCGCGCGACCACCCAGCACATAAGAAGGACGCACGACCAGCGGGTAAGTAATCTCTTTTGCTTTCTCAACCGCCTGCTCCAGCGCCGTTACCGTGGCGTTAGCGGGCTGTTTCAGTTTCAGACGTTCAACCGCATGCTGGAAACGCTCGCGGTCTTCCGCACGGTCAATGGCATCCGGGCTGGTGCCAATTACCGGCACGCCAGCGGCTTCCAGCGCACGCGCCAGTTTCAGCGGCGTCTGACCGCCGTACTGCACAATCACGCCTTTCGGTTTCTCGATGCGCACGATTTCCAGCACGTCTTCGAAGGTAACCGGTTCAAAATAGAGGCGATCGGAAGTGTCATAGTCGGTCGACACGGTTTCCGGGTTACAGTTGACCATAATGGTCTCGTAACCATCTTCACGCAGCGCCAGCGAGGCGTGTACGCAGCAAAAGTCGAACTCAATACCCTGACCGATACGGTTTGGACCACCGCCTAGCACCATGATCTTGTCGCGATCCTGGTTCGGGTTGGCTTCGCACTCTTCTTCATAGGTGGAGTACATATACGCGGTATCGGTGGCGAATTCTGCAGCACAGGTATCCACGCGTTTATAAACCGGGTGTAAGTCATACTGATCGCGCAGCTTGCGGATTTCCACCTCGCGTACGCCAGCCAGTTTCGCCAGTCGCGCATCAGCAAAGCCTTTACGTTTCAACTGGCGCAGGAAGTCCGCATCCAGACCGTTGATGCCCACTTCCGCAACCTGCTCTTCCAGACGCACCAGCTCTTCAATTTGTACCAGGAACCAGCGGTCGATATTGGTCAGGTTAAACACGCCATCCACGGAGAGGCCTGCGCGGAATGCGTCCGCGATGTACCAAATGCGCTCTGCGCCGGCATCTTTCAGCTCGCGGCGGATTTTGGTCAGCGCTTCCGGATCGTCAAGGCTAACTTTCGGGTCAAAGCCGGTTGCGCCCACTTCCAGACCACGCAACGCTTTCTGCATCGATTCTTGCTGTGTACGACCAATCGCCATCACTTCGCCCACAGACTTCATCTGCGTGGTCAGACGGTCATTGGCACCAACAAACTTCTCGAAGTTGAAGCGCGGGATCTTGGTCACGACGTAGTCGATAGAAGGTTCGAACGATGCCGGGGTACGACCGCCAGTGATGTCGTTCATCAGCTCGTCCAGCGTGTAGCCCACTGCCAGTTTCGCCGCGACTTTAGCAATCGGGAAGCCGGTCGCTTTTGACGCCAGCGCTGAGGAGCGGGACACGCGCGGGTTCATCTCAATTACAATCAGACGGCCGTTTTTCGGGTTTACCGCGAACTGTACGTTGGAACCGCCTGTTTCTACGCCGATTTCACGCAGTACCGCCATCGAAGCGTTACGCATGATTTGGTACTCTTTATCGGTGAGCGTTTGCGCTGGCGCAACGGTGATGGAGTCACCGGTGTGGATCCCCATGGCATCGAAGTTTTCAATCGAGCAGACGATGATGCAGTTGTCGTTCTTATCACGCACCACTTCCATCTCGTACTCTTTCCAGCCAATCAGCGACTCGTCAATCAGCAGCTCATTGGTTGGGGAAAGATCCAGGCCGCGGGCGCAAATTTCTTCAAACTCTTCGCGGTTATAAGCGATGCCGCCGCCGGTGCCGCCCATGGTAAAGGAAGGACGGATAATGCACGGATAGCCGACATCTGCCGCCACCGCCAGCGCTTCATCCATTGTGTGCGCAATGCCGGAACGGGCAGTATCGAGACCGATTTTCTTCATCGCAATATCAAAGCGACGGCGATCTTCTGCTTTATCAATTGCATCGGCAGTCGCGCCAATCATGGTCACGCCAAACTCTTCCAGTACGCCCTGGCGCTCCAGCTCCAACGCGCAGTTCAGCGCAGTCTGGCCGCCCATGGTCGGCAGGACAGCGTCCGGACGCTCTTTTTCGATGATTTTGCGCACCACTTCCCAGTGGATAGGCTCAATATAGGTGGCATCCGCCATCTCCGGGTCCGTCATAATGGTCGCCGGGTTGGAGTTCACCAGGATCACGCGGTAGCCCTCTTCACGCAGGGCTTTACAGGCCTGCGCGCCAGAGTAGTCAAACTCACACGCCTGGCCGATAACAATCGGACCTGCGCCAAGGATCAGGATGCTTTTTATATCTGTACGTTTTGGCATGGCTCTTGTTCTCCTGATTATTTGGCGGTGTTGCGGTATTGCTCAATTAACTCGATAAAATGGTCGAACAGCGGCGCGGCATCGTGCGGCCCCGGGCTTGCTTCCGGATGCCCCTGGAAACTGAATGCCGGTTTGTCGGTGCGATGAATCCCCTGCAGCGTGCCATCGAACAGCGATTTATGCGTTACGCGCAGGTTAGCAGGCATAGAGGCTTCGTCGACGGCAAAACCGTGGTTCTGCGCGGTAATCATCACCGTGTTGTTATCGATATCTTTTACCGGGTGGTTACCGCCGTGGTGACCAAATTTCATTTTCACAGTTTTCGCACCGCTCGCCAGCGCCAGCAACTGATGGCCGAGACAGATGCCGAACACCGGAATCTCCGTCTCAAGGAACGTTTTAATCGCGTCGATAGCGTAGCCACACGGCGCCGGGTCACCAGGACCGTTAGACAGGAAAATCCCATCCGGATTGAGTTTCAGGACATCTGCGGCAGGCGTTTTCGCCGGAACCACCGTCAGGCGGCAGCCTCTGTCCACCAGCATGCGCAGGATGTTGCGTTTCGCACCGTAGTCATAAGCCACTACATGGAACGGCAATTCACTCTCTTTTTTTGCCTGCGGCAGGTCGCCCGCCAGTGTCCAGCTTCCTTGTGTCCAGCTGTAGGTTTCTGCGGTGGTCACTTCTTTCGCCAGATCCATACCGTTCAGGCCCGGGAAGGCTTTCGCTTTCTCCAGCGCCACAGCGGCATCAACATTGTCGCCTGCGATAATGCAGCCGTTTTGCGCACCTTTTTCGCGCAGCAAACGGGTCAGCTTACGGGTATCAATATCAGCAATGGCCACAATGTTATGGCGCTTCAGGTAAGAAGAGAGATCTTCGGTATTGCGGAAGTTGCTGGCAATCAGCGGCAGGTCACGAATGACAAGGCCTTGCGCATGTACCTGAGAGGATTCTTCGTCAGCGGAATTGGTGCCAACATTACCGATATGGGGATAAGTAAGAGTGACGATTTGGCGGGAATAGGAAGGATCAGTGAGGATTTCTTGATAACCGGTCATTGAAGTATTGAAAACGACTTCCCCAACCGCCGTGCCCGTTGCCCCTATGGCCCGACCGTGAAACTGGGTTCCGTCTTCCAGAACCAATAGCGCTGACTTAATCAAAACATCCTCCAGAGAATATTCACTCACTTTATTTGCATATTAATTCAAATGCAGATGATGAATCAATGCAAATTTGCTGGCCGTGGATTTTTGGCAAACGGCGGCATTCTGGAGAGATGTCGGTTAAAAGTCAACTTATCTCGCATATTTTTCTTATTCTTTTACGCCACTGCCTTTGTTTACTGGCTTTAACAGACAAAAAGATCAGATAAACCGTCCAGGAAAACGCTTGCGCCGCAAGAAAATTGCTTACGGGTTGTGCCATAACGTAAAAAGTAGACCAGATGGTCAAAATTTACAATTATGAAACAAAAAATACGGGGAAGATTGATAATTTTAGATGACTCTTGGCAAAATCACCTTGAAAGTGAAAAAATAAAAGGGCAATAAAATATTGCCCTTTGCAATCAAGTCACTATGACTGCAACAACCACATCACGATGGGTAATAAACTTACAAATTATTGAGATCAAGCACGTCTCGCATATCAAAAAGGCCCTTATTTTTTCCTTTCAGCCACAAAGCGGAGCGCACTGCGCCATTAGCGAACGTCATGCGGCTTGAAGCTTTATGCGTAATCTCGACACGTTCGCCAAGATCGGCGAACATTGCCGTATGTTCGCCGACGATATCGCCTGCACGCACGGTCGCAAAACCAATTGTGCCTGGAACACGTTCGCCGGTGTGACCTTCGCGGGAGTACACGGCGCACTCTTTTAAATCTTTATTCAGTGCCTGCGCAATCGCTTCGCCCATTGCCAGCGCGGTACCTGACGGGGCATCGACTTTGTAACGATGATGGGCTTCAACGATTTCGATATCGGTATAGTTGCCCATCACTTTTGCTGCTTTCTCCAGTAGCTTCAGCATGACGTTTACGCCTACGCTGAAGTTCGCGGCAAAAACAATCCCTATTTCCTGCGCAGCATCAGCGATTGCCTGCTTACCTGCATCATCAAACCCGGTGGTACCGATGACCATGCCTTTGCCATGCTGACGGCAGAAAGCGAGATGGTTCAGCGTTCCTTCCGGACGAGTGAAGTCGATAAACACATCAAAATCATCTTTTACCGCCTCAAGGCTACTCTGTATGGCTACGCCTGTTTTAGCCACACCGGCCAGTTCGCCCGCGTCGCTGCCTAACAGGGAAGATCCCTCGCGCTCCAGCGCGGCGCCAAGCTCCACGCCTTCCATTCCCAGTGCCGCCTGAATCAGCTGACGGCCCATACGCCCGCCAGCGCCCGCGATGGCTACGCGGATTGGTGCATCATGCATAGTTGTACTCTTTTGTTAAAAAAATGCGTGAGAATCGTTTCCAGATTAACCAGCCCGCGACGGGGCCACCAGCCGAAAACGCCGATAATTAGAATTTAATGATATACAGCCAGAAATATCAGTAAAAGGCATGATACGACGAAGCAGACTCAGACGTTATGGCTTATTGCACCGTGTAACTGACGATAAGCTGACCTTTTTTCATTTTAACGCTACCGATCACCACCGAACCCAGTTCAGCCAACGAAGCGACATGCGTACCGCCGCAATCATAGGCAGGGAGATCGCCAAAGCGCACTTTGCGACGCCCATCTTCAAAGGCAATATGACGGGGCAATGCCGCAGACCGCCAGCCTTCAATGAACTCATCCAGCCACTGAATCTCCGGTTCGCGGGCATTCTCCCCGGCAGCAAAGGTGATGCGCCCTTCCCCCGGCCAGTGGTGCGCTTTTACGGGCCGCCAGCCATACTGCTCTCCGGCATAACCAATCAGGTGCCCGGCGGAATGCAGACGCGCATGCAGTGCCCGACACAGGGCATCGACTTCTAACCTGACCGCATTTGCCGCCAATGGCTGGGCCAGAATATGCACAACGTCATCACCTTGTTGCAAAACAGTCTCAACCGGAATCCCGGCGATCCATCCCTTATCGGCGGGCTGTCCCCCGCCCTGCGGATGAAAAATTGTTTTATCGAGCACAATTGCATAGTGCTCTTCGCTTTGTTGATCGCAGCGTCGCACCTGTGCAGTACATTCCAGCACATCGCTGGTGTAATAAAGGCGTTCAGTCATGGGGTGTCCTCCTCTCAAGAGGCAGAGTATATTCAATTCACTGGCAGCGATAATTACATCGCCATTCAATGCACTTTTGCCTGAGACGCACAAATGAATCTGAATCTGAGCCTGCTTCCGGATCTTGCGACGTTTGTCTGCATCGTTGATCAGGGCAGTTTTTCCGCGGCCGCTCGCTTGTCTGGCGCGACACCCTCGGCAATCAGCCGTAGCGTTACGCGACTGGAACGTGAGTTAGGCAATAAGTTGTTGCACCGTACCACCCGCAAACTGGCGCTCAGCGCCACTGGAAAAATGGTATATGACCATGCAGTGGAGATGCTGGATGCCGCACGCCAGGCCATGGATTCTGGTAGCAGTATGCAGAGCATCGCGCAGGGTAAGTTGACCGTCAGCGTTCCCAAAGCCATTGGTCGTTTTGTTATTCACCCGCTGATACCTGAGTTTCTTCAGCGCTACCCGCAAGTGGATATCTGTTTGCGGCTTGAAGACCGCTATATGGATTTGATCGACGATGGCGTTGATTTGGCGCTGCGCATAACCCATTCTCCCTCCCCCGGACTCTATGGCAGAACGCTGATGCCAGTGACGCACGTTATCTGCGCGACACCGGAATACTTGCGCCAGCATGGTACGCCAACTCACCCGCAGGCATTGCGCGACCACAGCTGTATAAGCCTTGGCGAGACGCCAACGGATTCGCGCTGGAAATTCTGTCGCGGCGACAACGTGGAAACCATTCAGACACGGGGACGTTATGCCGCGAATCACACTGGCGTGCGACTGGATGCTGTTAAGCAACATCTTGGTATTGGCAGCCTGCCACTGTTTACCGCCCGCGAATCACTCAACAGCGGCGAGATTGTGCAACTCCTGCCGGAATGGGAATTCATCAGCAGCTATACCGGAGAACTGTGGCTACTGTGGGCGCGTAACAAACATATGCCCGCCCGCATGCGGGCAATGATCGATTACCTGACTGAAAAAATGGCCTCTTAGGGTGCCAGTGCCAGCACTTCCGCCACCCAGTGGCGAAAACCGTTTATGTCGATGTCCAGCGCTACCCGCGCGTTTGGCGGTTGATTAAGCTTGCCGTCAAGATCCACCACGGTGGTCCCGGCGGTATAACGTCCCTGGGTTTCTACCGCCACAAAACAGGATTTCAGCGTAAACAACTCAGGGCGAACCAGACAGGCAATCGCACAGAGATCGTGCATCCGCAATCCCGTTGTCATGCTGCCGCTGCGGTAGTGGCTAAACAGCGCGTGTAACATGTGGCCCGAGCGGTTTAGCGTGGGCAGCGTCGCCAGAAACTCGGGGGTTAATGTCGCCCGGTTGGTGACGTCCAGCCCACACATCACAATTTCCAGACCGCTGTTAAACACGCGGGCGGCGGCTTCCGGATCGACAGCAATATTAAACTCAGCGTTCGGAGTAAAATTGCCACGCCCGGCGGAACCGCCCATCATCACCAGTCGGCGGATGTTGAACTGGCACTCCGGGTAGTGCGACAACAATAGCGCAATGTTGGTGAGCGGACCGATGGTGACCAGCGTTATCGGCTCCGGCGATGCCAGTAGCACGTCGCGGATCGCCTGAAATGCCGGTTTCGCCAGCGGCTGGCGCGGGTGCTCAACAAAGTCGTATCCCTCCATTCCGGACTCGCCGTGGACATCGGCTGCACAGTAAAGAGGTCGCAGCAAAGGTGTTGCCGCCCCCTGCGCCAGCGGAATGTCGGCCTGCCAGAAATTCAGTAGTTGCAACGCGTTACGGGTGGTTTTTTCCAGCGAAACGTTGCCGGCAACGGTGGTGATTAACCTGAGATCGCACTGCGGCGCAAACAAGGCCGCAGCAAGGGCAACAGCATCATCAATGCCGGGGTCGGTGTCGAGAATGATCGGCTGGCGCATAACACCTCCACAAGATTATTAAAAAAAATGCCAGACTGAGTCTGGCATCTTCGCATAAGGCACGGGTAAAAACGTTATTCGACTTCGCGAACATCCACGCGCAGCTCTTTTGGCACTTCGAAAACAATATTCTCTTCACGCCCTTCCAGCGGAATGGCCTCGCCGCCACCCAGCGCCTGTAAACGCGCAATCACTTGCTGCACCAGAATATCCGGTGCGGATGCGCCTGCCGTCACGCCAACGCAGGCAATGTTTTGCACCCAGACTTCCTGAATATCAGACGCGTCATCAATCAGATATGCCCGTTTCCCCATACGCTGCGCCAGCTCAGCAAGGCGGTTGGAGTTGGAGGAGTTTTTCGAGCCGACGACCAGCACCACTTCGGCCTGCTCAGCCAGCGCACGCACGGCTTCCTGACGGTTGGTGGTGGCATAGCAGATATCGTCTTTACGCGGGCCAACAATCTGCGGGAAACGCTCACGCAGCGCATCAATCACAGCAGACGTGTCATCGACTGAAAGTGTGGTCTGCGTCATAAATGACAGCTTGCCCGCGTCTTTGATATTCAGCGTTCCGACATCTTCCGGCGATTCCACCAGATACATGCCCCCTTCCGGGTTGCTGTACTGGCCCATAGTTCCTTCCACTTCCGGATGACCAGCATGACCAATCAGAATCGCCTCTTCGCCGCGTCGACTGGCACGAGCAACTTCCATATGGACTTTGGTGACCAGCGGACAGGTCGCATCGAAGACAGTCAGATCGCGACTTTTTGCTTCATTACGCACCGCCTGGGAAACTCCGTGGGCGGAGAAAATGAGGATCGCGCCATCCGGCACTTCGCTGATCTGCTCAATAAAAATAGCGCCACGCTCGCGCAGGCTATCAACGACGTAGCGGTTATGCACCACTTCATGGCGCACATAAATCGGCGCACCGTAGATGGCCAGCGCGTTTTCAACAATGCTGATAGCGCGGTCAACCCCGGCGCAAAAACCGCGCGGGTTAGCCAACAGGATCTGCATTTATGCCTCCAGCGCTGGATCGACTTCCAGCACATCGATATCAAAATGGACGGTTCTGCCCGCCAGCGGGTGGTTAAAATCAACGGTAATAGAGTCGCCGTTGACTTCACGGATCACGCCGGGCATTTCACTGCCGTCCATTGCCGTAAAAAGCATAATCGCACCAACTTCAGGTTCTCCGGCGTCCATAAACTCACGACGGGAGAAATACTGGATCAGGTCCGGGCTCGGCGTACCAAATGCGGCGTCCGGCTCGAGAGAGAACGCTTTTTTCTCACCGGCCTTCAAACCCAGCAGATGTTGTTCCAGCCCTTCGGAAAGTGAACCGTCACCAAGGCGAAACAACGCCGGTTTGCCGTTATTGCGGGTTGACTCAGCAAGAGAGCCATCTTCAAGTTTCAGCGTAAAGTGCACCAGCACTGCGCTATCGCTTTGTACGGATTTAGACATGCAGGTTGCTCTTATGTTTTGAGCAGTGATACTGCCCGGTTGCATTTTCATTGCCGGATGACACAACGCTATCCGGCCCACAACCGGGCCTGCACTGCTTTGACGGATTACGCCTGTTTTTTCGTTGCCGCGGAGGGTAAGAAACCTTCCAGCACAATCAACGCCGCACCGATACAGATCGCGGTATCAGCAAGGTTAAACGTAGCAAAATGCCAGTCGCCCATATAGAAATCGATCATATCGACGACAAAACCATGCCACAAACGGTCGAACAGGTTACCCAACGCACCACCGATAATCAGCGCATAAGCGATGTTATTCAGTTTCTGCGAGGCTTTCGCCCGGTACATCAGCACCGCCAACACCACGCAGATGCCTATAGCGATACCCGCGAAAAACCAGCGCTGCCAGCCACCACTGTCAGCCAGAAAACTGAATGCGGCACCATAGTTACGCGCATAATGCAGATTAAGAGACGGGAACAGAGAAACCGTATCCCCCAGAGCAAAGTTCTGGAGGATCAGGTATTTACTGCCCAGATCGATAATCAGCACAACCACGACCAGCCATAGCCAGCGCAGCCCTGTTGAAAGGATCGGTTTACTCATCAGGCAAACTTACGTTTTTCGCCGTCACCGGCGACGTTGCTTACACAGCGTCCGCAGATATCTGCGTGTTCCGCCACCTGACCGACATCGGTAGTGTAATGCCAGCAACGCGGGCATTTCTCACCTTCGGCCTTGCTTAATTCGACCTTCAGCCCTTTGAGCACATCGCTCTGCCAGGCGTCCGCAGAAGCCGTGGCATAATCCGCAACTTTCGCACCCGAGGTCAACAGGACAAATCGCAATTCATCCCCCAGCGCTGTCAGCTTCGCCGCCAGCTCAGGTTCGGCAAACAGCGTTACCGCCGCTTCCAGAGAACCACCGACTTTCTTGTCAGCTCGCGCCTGTTCAATCACCTTGTTCACTTCGCCGCGGACTTTCAGCAACTCGTCCCAGAAGGCATCGTTCATGGCTTCGGTTTCAGCAAGACCAAACAGGCCTTCGTACCACTCACCAGTGAAAACATACTTCTCACGATCGCCCGGCAGGTATCCCCAGATTTCATCAGCGGTGAAGGACAGGATCGGTGCCATCCAGCGCACCAGCGCCTCGCTGATATGATATAGCGCGGTCTGGCAGCTACGACGCGCAACGCTGTCTGCTTTTGCGGTGTACTGACGGTCTTTGATGATGTCGAGGTAGAACGAGCCCATCTCGATGGAGCAGAAGCGCATCAGACGCTGTACCACTTCATGGAAGTCGTAGGACTCGTATGCTTTCAGGATATCTTCCTGCGCTGCTTGCGCGCAGCCAACCGCCCAGCGATCCAGCACCACCATCTCTTCCGGCTGCACCATATCTTTTACCGGGTCGAAACCGTTCAGGTTCGCCAGCAGGAAGCGCGCGGTGTTACGGATACGACGATAGCTGTCGGCGGCACGTTTGAGGATTTCGTCCGACACCGCCATTTCGCCGGTATAGTCGGTCGACGCCACCCACAGACGTAAAATGTCTGCACCCAGCTTATTCATCACATCCTGCGGCGACACGGTGTTGCCGATGGATTTGGACATTTTGCGTCCCTGGCCATCAACGGTGAAACCGTGTGTCAGCACCTGGCGGTATGGCGCTTTGCCTTTCATTGCCGTAGAAATCATCAGGGAAGACATAAACCAGCCACGATGCTGATCCGAACCTTCCAGATACATATCCGCCGCATGACCGGCAAATTCCGGGCGCACATCCACAACGGAAGCATGGGTTGAACCGGAGTCAAACCAGACGTCCAGCGTGTCCGGCACTTTCACATAATTGTCAGCATCGTCACCCAGGATGTCACGAGGATCGAGATCCCACCATGCCTGGATCCCCTCCGCTTCAACGCGTTTAGCAACGGCTTCAATCAGCTCTTCAGTACGCGGATGCAGCTCTTCCGTGTCTTTGTGAACAAACAGCGACATCGGCACGCCCCAGGTACGCTGACGCGAAATACACCAGTCAGGGCGGTTAGCAACCATGGATTCGATACGCGCCTGGCCCCAGTCCGGGATCCACTGTACACCTTTGATCTCTTTGAGAGACTGCGCGCGCAGGCCTTTTTGATCCATGCTGACAAACCACTGCGGCGTCGCACGGAAGATGATCGGCGACTTGTGACGCCAGCAGCACGGATAGCTGTGCTGCAGTTTTTCGACATGCAACAGTGCGCCGCTGTCACGCAGCATATTGACGATGATGTCGTTGGCTTTGAAGACGTTGATGCCATCCAGCGCAGGATAGGTCCCGGCCAGATACGCGCCGTCCGGGCCGACCGGATTAGCAATTTCCAGACCGTATTTCAGGCTGATGGTGTAGTCGTCCGGGCCATGACCGCCGGCGGTATGCACCGCACCGGTACCGGCATCCAGCGTAACGTGATCGCCCAGGATCGCTGGCACATCAAAGTCGAGGAACGGATGTTTAAAGCGCATCAGTTCCAGTTCAGAACCTTTCACGGTGCCCAAAACAGCGTAGTCTGCAGCGCCGATGCGTTTTGCTACGCTTTCAACCAGATCTTTCGCCAGGATCAGCGCCTGACCATCAACCTGCACCAACGCATAGTCGAATTCTGGTGAGAGGGAGATCGCGCGGTTGGCTGGTAGTGTCCACGGGGTGGTGGTCCAGATAACCAGCGAAATCGGGCCATTAACCGACGATACGCCGAATTTGGCTTTTACCGCAGCCTGATCAACCGCGTGGAATGCAACATCAATGGACGGAGAGGTTTTGTCGTAATATTCCACTTCCGCTTCCGCCAGCGCAGAGCGGCAGTCAACGCACCAGTGCACCGGTTTCGCGCCTTTATGTAGGTGGCCGTTACCAATGATTTTCCCCAGCGCACGAATGATATTAGCTTCGGTTTTGAAGTCCATCGTCAGATACGGGTGCGACCAGTCGCCGAGCACGCCAAGGCGGATAAAATCAGCGCGCTGACCGTCAACCTGCGTGGCTGCGTATTCGCGACATTTGGCGCGGAACTCGGCGGCGGTGAACTTCTCGCCCGGTTTCCCGAACTCCTGCTCCACTTTCAGCTCGATCGGCAAGCCATGGCAGTCCCAGCCCGGAACGTAAGGCGAGTCATATCCTGCGAGTCCTTTGGACTTCACAATAATGTCTTTCAGAATCTTGTTAACCGAGTGACCAATATGAATGCTGCCATTCGCATAAGGAGGGCCATCATGCAGAATGAAGGTTTTTTTGCCTTTTTTCGCTGCACGGATGATGCCGTACAGGTCATCATCAGTCCAACGCGCCAGCATCCCCGGCTCGCGTTTGGCGAGATCGCCACGCATCGGGAACCCTGTTTCCGGCAAATTCAGGGTAGATTTATAGTCACTCATCAGATTCTCGGTTCCGTATTTCGGTTTGATTAATACCACCAGGCCTTAAGAAGCCGGTTTAGATAGCCCAAAAAACTCGCGGGCCGCTACCTCATCTCGGGCGATTTGCGCTTTCAGTTCATCGAGGGAGGCAAATCGCTGCTCATTGCGTAATTTTTTACGCAGTACTACATCTATATGGCGCCCGTAGAGGTCCATTACAACATCCAGCAAATGCACTTCCAGTTGCTGACGTACACCAGAGACTGTCGGGCGAGTGCCGATATTGGCAACGCCGGGAAGGACAGTATCGCCCAGTCCAGCCACTTCTACCGCATACACCCCTTTAACCGGGGAGACCTGACGACGCAGCGGTAAATTCGCCGTCGGGAAACCTATCGTCCGCCCCAACTCATCGCCGTGCACCACGCGCCCGGAGATGCTGAAAGGATGGCCCAGTAACGTTTCAGCTTGTTCGAGGTTATCGTCAGCCAACGCCTGCCGCACCGCCGTGCTGCTTACGCGAGTACCGCCTTCACAAAAGGTTTGTGTGCTGATAACGTCAAAGCCGTACTTCTCGCCCGCTTTCTGTAATAACAAGAAATCCCCCTGGCGACCAGCGCCAAAGCGGAAATCATCACCGACGGCGAGAAATTTCACGCCAAGACGATCGACAAGCAGATCGCTGACAAACGTTTGTGCGGTCAGCGCTGCAAAACGGCGATCGAAACGCACGCACAGCACGTAATCCACGCCGCATTCAGCCAGCCAACGCAGCTTTTCCCGCAAACGCGTCAGGCGTGCAGGCGCTTTTTCGCCAGCAAACAGTTCCAGCGGTTGTGGTTCAAAAATCATCACCACCACGGGTAGCCCACGAGCACGGCCTTCTTCGCCAAGCCCTTGTAATAACGCCTGATGGCCACGGTGGACGCCATCGAAATTACCAATAGTCAGCACACACCCGTGCGGTGCCTGGCTGAGATTATGTATGCCGCGTATCAGCTTCATGTCTGGCTCAAAACAGTGAAAATCGTCGGATTATACCTTGTACAGCGTGCGACGTTAACCGACGATTGCCTTAACAAAGCAGAAAGGAGAAGGATTTCATCAGGCTGTGTCCTGTAGGTATGAAAATCTGGCCTTGATAGCGATTTTTCTGGTGGAAAAGCTGTATTCGCGACACGCAAGCTGTTAGAATCCTGCGCCATCACTACGTAACGTAGCGTCGTGCATTAACGGCGCTTATTTGCACAAATCCATTGACAAAAGAAGGCTAAAAGGGCATATTCCCCGGCCTTTGAATTGTCCATATAGATCATATTTGGGAGTTGGACCTTGGCTAATATCAAATCAGCTAAGAAGCGCGCCGTTCAGTCTGAAAAGGCTCGCAAGCACAACGCTAGCCGTCGCTCAATGATGCGTACTTTCATCAAGAAAGTGTACGCTGCAATTGAAGCTGGCGACAAAGCCGCTGCGCAGAATGCATTTAACGAAATGCAACCGATCGTGGATCGTCAGGCCGCTAAGGGTCTGATCCACAAAAACAAAGCAGCGCGTCATAAGGCTAACCTGGCCGCGCAGATCAGCAAACTGGCTTAATTGCCCGCTTGTTGGCTTTGTGAAAAACCCGCCTCCTGGCGGGTTTTTTATTTCCGTAACGGTGAGAAGAGCCCTGAGTAATCTCGATTACAAATGCGCTGCACCGCCGGATGCTGGATCATCCGTTCCGCGAAAATGGCGTGATACTCCTCCATCACATTATCCACCCGCCCTATCTCTACCATGCGCTCGTCCGCATAAAAGTCGTGAATATACAGCGATGGTGCGACAAAAATTGCGTTATGCGCTGCACCGAACGCCTTCATTAACGCGGCATCGTCAAACTCCCCGAGGATTTCCACCTGTAACCCCTGGACGTTAAACCAGTTCAACAACTTGCGTCCGAGCATTGAGCGTCGGCCAGGTATCAATAAACGACGTTCTTCCAGGCAAAACGGGAATGGTTTTTGCGGCGGCGGATTACAACACCAAAAACTGACGCTGCATTCACCAATCTTCACGGAAAAGAGCCCCTCTTGTTGCGTGGAATCGATTGGGCAATCAGAGATGATCATATCCAGTTTATGCTGGCTTAATTGCTCAAGCAGCAGCTCGTGGGTAGACTCAAAACAGCGCAGATGAATTTGTTCCCCGTCCTGTACGGCAGCGTCCAGCACCCCACTCACCAGCCGTTTAGAGAGCGCATCGGCGACCCCCACATCAAAGAGCAAATTGGACTCTTTACGGTAATTAATGGTATCCAGCATTTCCTGACTCAGGGTGAACATTTTATCCGCATAGCGAAACACCAATTCACCCAGTTCTGTCGGCTCCAGCCCACGCCCCTTACGTTTAAAGAGTTTGCCTTGCAACCGCTCTTCCAGCGCTTTGATCTGCCCGGTGATAGTTTGCGGCGTCAGCCAGAGTGCCTCCGCCGCGCCAACGACGGAGCCTTCACGATAAACATGCCAGAAATAATACAAATGATTGTAATTAATATAAGACATCGATGATTCACTCCCTGCCGACGCCAAGCATTAAGGGCGGGCAATGCGCGTACGCAACAGGCAATAACCGAGTATTGCCGAGATGACAGAACCGGTGAGAATGCCCAGTTTACTCCAGGCAATCATCTCCGCATGTGCATCGCCGAAGGCCAGTGAAGAGATAAAGATAGACATGGTAAAACCAATACCGCACAGCACGCCCACAGCCATAATTTGACTGAATACCGCGCCTTGCGGCAGTTTCGCCAGTTTTGCACGTAGCGCCAGCCAGCAGAAAATAGAGATACCGAGTGGCTTACCGATAACCAGACCCGCAATAATTCCCAAGGGCAGCACATCAGCCAGCCCGGAGAGCGACATGCCGTCCATGGAAACGCCCGCATTGGCGAAAGCAAACAACGGCAGAATGAGCCATGCCACCCACGGATTAATGGCATCCACCAGTTGATGTAAGGGTGAAACACCTTTCTCTTCACGCAGCGGAACAAAAAAGCCAACGACAACACCTGCGAGAGTTGCATGCACGCCGGATTTCAATACTGCCGTCCAAAGTACAACACCGACCAGCATGTAGAGGCCAATACGACGGACATTCAGGGCATTCATAATGGCCAACACGACGATAGCAGCAGCAGCCACACCCAGCGCCATGGTGGAGAGATCGCTGGTATAGAACAGCGCAATGATGATAATCGCTCCGAGATCATCGATGATGGCCAGCGCCATCAGAAACACTTTCAGCACGGGCGGAACCCGGTTCCCCAACAGGGCAAGCACACCGAGGGCAAATGCAATGTCTGTGGCTGTAGGAATTGCCCAGCCGTGGCTCGCCAGCGGATTGTGAAAATTAAACAACAAAAAGATCAGCGCCGGTGCAACCATGCCGCCGAGTGCAGCGATGACGGGGAAAACCGCCTGCTGACGGCTGGCAAGCGTGCCTTCAACCAGCTCATATTTCACTTCCAGTCCGACCATCAGGAAAAAGACTGCCATCAACGCGTCGTTGATCCACAGCAACATGTCTTTTTTGATTTCCAGCGATCCGACTTTCAGCTCGACAGGCATTTGTAGAAAAGAGTTGTATAAATCCTGCGTAACGCCGAGGTTGGCGCATAACATCGCCAGCGCAGCCGCAATGATAAGGACAATGCCGCCGGAGGCGTCACTGTTAAAAAAACGTTGTAATAACTTCATCTTATTCTCCCGATCCCTGTAACGTCGTGGCAGCTATCTTACGCTCGTCAACTCTTCGCTAAAAACAGATTATTATTGCTTATAGACTCCTTTTTTCCGAGCAATGAGAAAGCGTAAAAAAAACCCGGCAAAAGCCGGGCCTGATAAATATCTGGTGATCTCGCTTAACGCGTCAAATCATCAAAGAATTTTTTCACACCGTCGAAGAAGCTTTTAGAACGCGGGCTGTTATGTTCGCCCGTCGGACCACCAAAGCTATCTTGCAGATCTTTCAACAGTTGTTTCTGTTTCTCATTCAGACCGACTGGCGTTTCTACGACGACCCGACACAGTAAATCGCCCTGTGCGCCGCCGCGTACAGATTTCACACCTTTGGCACGCATACGGAACAGTTTGCCCGTTTGGGTTTCGCTTGGCACTTTCAGCTTCACGCGACCGTCCAGTGTCGGTACTTCAATCTCACCGCCCAGCGCCGCCATAGCAAAATTGATCGGCACTTCGCAGTACAGGTTGTTACCTTCACGTTCGAAAATCGGGTGCTGTTTCACCTGTACCTGAACGTACAAATCGCCTGCTGGCGCACCGTGTTCACCCGCTTCGCCTTCACCGCTCAAACGAATACGATCGCCGGTATCGACACCTGCCGGGATTTTAACGGACAGGGTTTTGGATTTTTCTACACGACCATGACCATGGCACTTGTTGCATGGATCTTTGATCAGCGTACCGCGCCCCTGGCAATGCGGACAGGTTTGCTGTACAGCAAAGAAGCCCTGACGCATCTGCACCTGGCCGGAACCATGACAGGTCGGACAGGTCTGCGGCTGTGTGCCTGCTTTCGCGCCGCTACCATGACAAACATCGCACTCTTCCAGAGTCGGAATGCGGATCTCTTTTGTGACGCCACGGACCGCTTCTTCCAGCGTTAAGTCCATGTTATAGCGCAGGTCAGCACCCCGTGCCGCGCGCTGGCGACCACGGCCACCGCCGAAGATATCGCCAAACACATCGCCGAATATATCGCTGAAATCCGCGCCGCCGCCAAAACCGCCGCCGCCGAATCCACCGCCGCCACCGCCCTGCTCAAATGCCGCATGGCCATACTGATCGTAAGCCGCACGTTTTTGGGCATCGGTCAGGATTTCGTAGGCTTCTTTGATCTCTTTAAATTTGGCTTCGGCCTCTTTATCGCCCTGATTGCGGTCCGGGTGATATTTCATGGCCAGGCGTTTGTACGCCTTTTTGATTTCACGCTCTTCCGCTGTTTTCGGAACGCCTAAAATCTCGTAATAATCTTGCTTCGCCATCGGTTTATCTGCCCCTTAACATACGAGCACGGGCGTGGAGAGAACTCCGACGCCCGTGCTGGTTATCTACCCTGCATAAGGGCGATTATTTTTTGTCTTTTACTTCTTCGAACTCGGCGTCAACAACATCGTCATCTTTCGCGTTGTTCGCGGAAGCATCAGCACCTGCTTGCTGCTGTGCGTGCTGCTGCTGTGCGATTTCCAGTAATTTCTGGGAAACCTGCGCCAGCGCCTGCATTTTCGCTTCGATATCAGCTTTGTCTTCGCCTTTCAGTGCCGTTTCCAGCGCGCTCAGTGCAGACTCGATAGCAGTCTTGTCTTCTGCCGGCAGTTTGTCGCCCGCTTCTTCAACCTGCTTACGCGTGCTGTGCAGCAGATGGTCACCCTGGTTACGGGTTTGCACCAGTTCCTCGAACTTACGATCGGACTCAGCGTTCGCTTCTGCCTCACGCACCATTTTCGCGATCTCTTCTTCATTCAGACCAGAAGAGGCTTTGATGGTGATTTTCTGTTCGCGGTTGGTGTTCTTATCTTTTGCAGAGACATGCAGAATACCATCGGCATCGATATCGAAGGTGACTTCAATCTGCGGCATACCGCGCGGAGCAGGGTTGATGCCATCGAGGTTGAACTGACCCAGCGATTTGTTATCAGACGCACGTTTACGCTCACCCTGCAGCACATGGATGGTTACCGCAGACTGGTTGTCTTCCGCAGTAGAGAACACCTGGCTGTGCTTGGTCGGGATGGTGGTGTTTTTGTTGATCAGCGCAGTCATTACGCCGCCCATGGTTTCGATACCCAGCGACAGCGGGGTAACGTCCAGCAGCAGAACGTCTTTCACTTCACCCGTCAAAACACCGCCCTGAACCGCAGCACCGATAGCAACAGCTTCGTCCGGGTTCACGTCTTTACGCGGCTCTTTACCGAAGAATTCGGCAACTTTTTTCTGCACCATCGGCATACGTGTCTGACCACCGACCAGAATCACGTCGTGAATGTCGGAAACAGACAGACCAGCATCCTGCAGTGCAACTTTCAGCGGCTCGATGGAACGGTTTACCAAGTCTTCCACCAGGCTTTCCAGTTTCGCACGAGTCACTTTGATGTTCATGTGTTTCGGACCGGTTGCATCTGCAGTGATATACGGCAGGTTCACATCGGTCTGCTGTGCAGAAGAGAGCTCGATTTTCGCTTTTTCTGCAGCTTCTTTCAGACGCTGCATCGCCAGTGGATCGTTACGCAGATCGATACCCTGATCTTTCTTAAACTCTTCCACCAGGTAGTTAATCAGACGGCTGTCGAAGTCTTCACCACCCAGGTGGGTATCACCGTTGGTTGCCAGAACTTCGAAGGTTTTTTCACCGTCAACATCATCGATTTCGATGATAGAGATATCGAACGTACCGCCACCCAGGTCGTATACCGCAATGGTACGGTTACCGGTTTCTTTATCCAGACCGTAAGCCAGTGCCGCCGCGGTCGGTTCGTTAATGATACGTTTGACTTCCAGGCCTGCGATACGGCCGGCGTCTTTGGTCGCCTGACGCTGCGCATCGTTAAAGTAAGCCGGAACGGTGATAACAGCTTCAGTTACCGGCTCACCCAGGTAATCTTCCGCGGTTTTCTTCATTTTTTTCAGGACTTCCGCAGAAATCTGCGGCGGCGCCATTTTGGTGCCTTTTACGTCAAGCCATGCGTCGCCGTTGTCGGCAGCAATGATTTTGTACGGCATGATGGATTCATCACGCTGAACTTCTTCGTCCTGGAAGCGACGGCCAATCAGGCGTTTGATCGCAAACAGGGTGTTTTGCGGGTTCGTCACTGCCTGACGTTTAGCCGGCTGACCCACCAGAGTTTCGCCATCCTGTGTGTAGGCAATGATAGAAGGTGTGGTGCGGTCGCCCTCTGCGTTCTCCAGCACACGTGCCTGAGTGCCATCCATAATCGCTACACAAGAGTTGGTAGTACCCAGGTCGATACCAATAATTTTACCCATCTAAACGTCTCCACTAAAAATTCGGTCAACATGTGGTTGTGAACCTGTAATAAGGGCGAAACGTGCGGTTTCAACTGCCCAGTATCGTTTTTTTTCAGGCCCACATACTGCGGTTGACTACAAGATGGGGTCGTAACGTCACGCATCAAGGGGGAGGGATAAAAAATTTTTTAATTTCCACCTGTTCAGATCATAGACAGGCTTATTGGCGCTAATTATGATGCCGCGCCTCGCTTCCTCAATAGTGATGCGGGGACTTTTCATTTCACCATTCAAATTGATTTATTTTGAGGAATTATGGGCAACACTAAGTTGGCTAATCCGGCTCCGCTGGGCTTAATGGGCTTCGGCATGACCACTATTCTGCTTAACCTGCACAATATTGGCATGTTCCCGCTGGATGGCATTATCCTGGCTATGGGCATTTTCTATGGTGGTATTGCACAAATTTTCGCTGGCCTTCTTGAATTCAAAAAAGGCAACACCTTTGGTTTAACCGCATTCACCTCTTACGGCTCTTTCTGGCTGACGCTGGTTGCTATCCTGCTGCTGCCGAAAATGGGGCTGGCGGATGCGGCGAACGGCCACTTCCTGGGCGTTTATCTGGGCATTTGGGGTGTGTTCACGCTGTTTATGTTCTTTGGCACCCTGAAAGGCGCGCGCATGCTGCAGTTCGTGTTCCTGAGCCTGACCGTACTGTTTGCTCTGCTGGCTGTGGGTCACCTGGCTGATAACGAAAACATCGTCCACGTCGCTGGCTGGATCGGTCTGGTATGTGGCGCCAGCGCCATTTATCTGGCAATGGGCGAAGTGCTCAACGAACAGTTTGACCGTACCGTATTGCCGATTGGTGAAAAACACTGATTTGTCATGCAATCGTATGAATAAGAACGGAGCCCTGCGGCTCCGTTTTTTATGACTGCTGTACTGTAGGCCCTGCAATACGATCTTCATAGTAGAGATCCTGGCGCAACCAGATCCCCAGTGCCAGCCCCATTAGCGATAGCGCCAACACATACCAGGCGGGAGCCATTGGCGAGACGCCCATCAACATGGTTACCGCAATCGGCGTCAGCCCGCCAAAAATGGCGTAGGAAACATTGTAAGAGAAGGAAATGCCCGTGAAACGGACCTCCGCAGGGAATGCACGTACCATCACAAAAGGCACCGCGCCCACCACGCCGACACACAGCCCGACCAACCCATAAAGCAAAAACAGGTATTCAGGATGGGGGCCAACCAGATGGTAGAAAAACCAGCTGGAGCAGGCGAGCAGAATGCTCCCGACAATAAAGGTGCGGCTGGCGCCAACACGATCCACCAGCAGTCCGGCGGCAAGGCAACCGAAACACAGCATAACGGTAGCGACGCTGTTCGCTTGTAAAGTCAGTGCCGGAGCAAGCCCGTACTGTTTTTGCAGCCACACCGGCGACATCAGGATCACAACCACAATCCCGGCGGATAGCAGCCAGGTCAGTAGCATGCTGACCACCACCGCTTTCTTATGCTTCAGCACAACAGATTTCACCGGGAGCTCCTGCGCTAACGCTTTGCGTTGTTGCATCTCGAGGAAAATCGGTGTTTCCTGCAACCAGCGGCGCAGGTACATCGCTACCAGACCAAACGCCCCGCCGAGCAGGAACGGAATACGCCATCCGCCATCGTGGATCCCTTGCTGCGTCATGCTGGTATTCACCAGCGTCGCCACGACCGAACCCAGCAGGATCCCCACCGTCAACCCAGCAGTCAGCGTCCCACAGGCAATGCCAATGCGCCGCGCCGGAACGTGTTCAGCAACGAACACCCACGCCCCCGGCACTTCACCGCCAATAGCCGCGCCCTGCAAAACGCGCATCAGCAGCAGTAATAATGGCGCGAGGATCCCCATAGAGGCATAGGTTGGCAGTAAACCAATCGCCAGCGTCGGCAGCGCCATCAGCAGGATACTCAGGGTAAACATCTTTTTACGCCCGACTAAATCGCCAAAGTGCGCCATCACAATACCGCCGAGCGGACGCGCCAGGTAACCTGCGGCAAAAATACCGAAGGTTTGTACCTGGCGCAGCCATTCCGGTATATCAGCAGGAAAGAAGAGCTCGCCAACAACCGCGGCGAAGAAGACGAAGATAATGAAGTCGTAAAACTCCAGCGCGCCACCAAGTGCGGCAAGGGTCAGAGTTTTATAGTCCTGTCGGTTCAGTGGGCGAGTGTAATTTGACATAATCAACCATTTGTAAAGAGGAAGTGCTGATTTAATTATTACGCACGATGTAAATTAAAAATTACTATATCGTAAATAAATCAACACTCCAGCACTGGCATCACTTATGTCATACAATCCCATTCTTTAGGATAATGTTTCGCGCCTTGCGCTTTTGGGACGGAAAGATGCTACAACTTGCGCATTGGTCTCCACATAAGGCCCGTCAAGCAGCTGTACACAATACGGTACACTCGCAAAAATACCAGGCACCTTCACTTCGCCGTTTTCTGCTTTGACGCCTTCCAGCGTCTCTTTGATGGACTTCGGCTGGCCGGGTAAATTGAGAATCAGCGCCTGTTTACGAATAACCCCCACCTGGCGGGAAAGAATCGCGGTTGGCACAAAATGAAGGCTGATCTGCCGCATCTGTTCACCGAACCCCGGCATTTCGCGATCGGCGACTGCCAGCGTCGCATCCGGCGTTACATCACGACGCGCGGGCCCGGTTCCGCCCGTGGTCAGCACCAGATGGCAGCTCATTTCATCAACCAGTTCACACAGGGTTTGTTCAATGATGCTCTGCTCATCGGGGATCAGGCGGGTTTCAATGTGAAAAGGCGTGGTTAACGCGCTCGCCAGCCATTCTTCCAGAGCGGGGATGCCTTTGTCCTGATAAACGCCGCTGGAGGCGCGATCGGAAACAGAAACCAAACCAATGCGTAGTGTGTCCATATTCATTCCGTTCAAAAAAACCGAGATATACGGAAATGATACACGCTGAGGGGAGAGTCAAACAGAGCGGAGAAAAGTAAGCGTGACCGGAACCCGGCCACGCATGAGGATTACAGCAGGTCGCCAACCATTTTTTCCAGTTTTTCCTGGTCAACGGCAAACTTGCGGATACCGTCCGCCAGTTTGTCTACCGCCATCGGATCCTGGTTATGCTGCCACAGGAATTCCGCTTCGGTGATACGCTCCGGACGTGCTTTCACGTCGCCGGTGTACGCCAGTTTACGTTCAAGGCTGCCCGCGCTTTCAGACAGCTCTTTCAGCAATGCCGGAGCAATAGTCAGGCGGTCACAGCCCGCCAGTTCAATGATTTCGCCAGTATTACGGAAGCTTGCGCCCATCACCACGGTTTCATAGCCGTGTTGTTTGTAGTACTGATAAATTTCGGTTACGGAAACCACGCCCGGATCTTCGGCCGGCGCATACTCTTTCTTATCGGTATTGGCTTTGTACCAGTCAAGAATACGGCCAACAAACGGAGAAATCAGGAAAACGCCCGCTTCAGCACAGGCACGCGCCTGGGCGAAAGAGAACAGCAGCGTCAGGTTACAGTTGATGCCTTCTTTTTCCAGTTGCTCAGCCGCGCGAATACCCTGCCAAGTGGAGGCCAGTTTGATCAGAATACGATCGTTGCTGATGCCAGCATCGTTGTACATTTTGATCAGACGTTTCGCTTTCGCGATAGAGGCTTCGGTGTCATAGGAGAGACGGGCGTCAACTTCAGTAGAAATACGACCAGGGATCAGTTTCAGGATTTCCAGACCAATGTTCACCGCCAGCTTATCCGTCGCGTCAACCACCTGCTGCGCACGATCGCTGCTCTGGCTACGCGCCCACGCCACCGCATCATCAATCAGCTTGCGGTATTCCGGGATTTGAGCAGCGCCAAGGATCAGAGAAGGGTTGGTTGTTGCATCCTGCGGCTGGTAAAGCTTCATTGCCGCGATGTCTCCGGTATCAGCCACGACTGTTGTGTACTGACGCAGGGAGGTCAATTTATCCGTCATGATAATGTTTCTCTTTAAACGATACCCTGAATAAATCACGTTAAGACCAACAGCGCATTCGTCATCCGGAAACCCGGAATCACAAACGCAGCCAGCGCACCTGAACGAGAAGTATGACGAGTATACTAGTTAGGGGGATGTAACCGGTCTGCCCCGATGATATCACGACGCACTGTGAGCGCAACCGCAGACAATGCTGTGAATATTGTATGGTAAACTCAGTGGATTCATCGCCTGCAACAGGCTGCAGGACCAGATTACCGGCATCAACAAGAGGGACGTTAATGCCAGAATTTTTCTCATTTATCAGCGAAATACTCTGGGGCTCCTTAATGGTTTACCTGCTGGCGGCAGCGGGTATCTGGTTTTTGCTTCGCACCCGGTTTGTTCCCTTTCGCTTTATCACGGACTTTGGGCTAAGTCTGAAAAGCAGTCGCTTATTGCAACCCGGCACGCTCTCTTCGTATCAGGCATTATGCCTCAGTCTGGCGACGCGGTTGGGCAGCGGTAACCTTGCGGGCGTCGCGTTTGCCCTTACCACAGGCGGCCCTGGTGCTATTTTTTGGATGTGGGTTTCCGCCATCATCGGCATGGCAACCAGTTTTGCTGAGTGCTCGCTGGCGCAGCTCTACAAGGAGCGAGATGCCAGCCACCAGCTACGCGGGGGACCGGCGTGGTACATGGAACGAGGGCTGGGCATGCGCTGGATGGGCGTGCTGTTCTCTGTTTTTCTGCTGCTTACCTATGGGCTGGTATTTAATACCATTCAATCCAGCGCTGTCGCACGCGCCATACACTATGCCTGGCAGGTGCCGGGATTTATTACCGGTCCATTGCTGGCCGCATTCTCTTTCCTGTTTATCGTTAAAGGTCTGAGAGGCGTAGCCCGGTTAACGCAATGGATGGTGCCGATAATGGCGTTTACGTGGATTATCATGGGCTTTGGCATCAGCCTCTGGCACGCGAATCTGCTGCCAGGGGTCTTTATCACCATCATTAAAAGCGCTTTTGGCTGGCAGGAGGCCGCAACAGGCACAATGGCTTACACCTTGAGCCAGGCCGTCACCAGTGGTTTTCAGCGCAGTATGTTTGCCAATGAGGCGGGCATGGGGTCATCACCCAATGCCGCCGCAGCCGCGGCATCATGGCCGCCGCACCCCGCTGCGCAAGGCATAGTACAGATGATTGGCGTATTAACGGATACCTTCCTGGTGTGCACCGCCAGCGCACTGGTGCTATTACTGGCAGGCGTCACCCCGGCCACTGACACGTACGGCGGCATTCAGTTAATGCAACAGGCCATGGTATCGCTCACCGGTGGCTGGGGCGCGGGTTTTGTGGCGCTTATCGTGATTCTGTTTGCTCTGACTTCCATCGTCGCCAATTACATCTACGCGGAAAATAACCTTGTCTTCCTGCGGCGCAACAGCCGACGAAATATCCTGCTGCTACGTACCTGTGTCATGGTGATGGTGTTGCTGGGCGCGGTGATCAACGTGCCGCTGATCTGGCACGTTGCAGATGTGGTGATGGCGCTGATGGCGATGATCAATCTGACTGCGATTCTGCTCCTGTCCCCGGTGGTGAGGCTGCTGGCTCGCGATTATATGCGCCAGCGCAAGCTGGGCGTCATGCCAGTGTTTGATCCCAAGCGCTACCCGGATATTAACCGGCAACTGGCGCCAGGCGCCTGGGATGACATTCCCCGTTCGTAGCGCTAATCGCAACTATCGATCAAGTTTGTTCTTTTTTTTGCTAAAGTCAGCGGAAATTTCTCGCACAGCAAGGACTGAGTATGCTGATTTTAATTTCACCTGCTAAAACACTCGACTACCAAAGCCCGCTGGCGACTACGCGTTATACGCAGCCGGAGCTGCTGGATTATTCGCAGCAACTGATTAAGATCGCGCGCAAACTCTCTGCGCCGCAAATCAAAACGTTGATGGGCATCAGTGATAAACTGGCCGACCTGAACGCCACCCGCTTTCATGACTGGCAGCCAGACTTCACACCGGATAACGCCCGCCAGGCGATCCTGGCTTTTAAAGGCGATGTCTACACCGGGCTTCAGGCTGAAACATTCAGCGACGCGGATTTCGACTTCGCGCAGCAGCATCTGCGGATGCTGTCTGGCTTATATGGCGTGCTACGTCCGTTGGATCTCATGCAACCTTATCGCCTGGAAATGGGCATCCGTCTCGAGAACGCCAAAGGCAAAGATCTGTACTCATTCTGGGGCGATGTGATCACTAACAAACTCAATGAAGCGGTTGCTGCGCAAGGCGACAACGTGGTGGTGAACCTGGCTTCTGATGAGTACTTCCGTTCCGTTAAAACGCAAAAACTGAATGCGCAGCTGATTAAGCCCGTATTCCTTGATGAGAAGAACGGTAAATTTAAGGTGATCAGTTTCTATGCCAAGAAAGCGCGCGGCCTGATGAGCCGTTACATCATTGAGCATCGTTTAACGAAGCCTGAGCAGTTAACCGGATTCAACAGCGAAGGTTATTTCTTTGATGAAGAGGCTTCGGTAACAGGCGAAATGGTGTTTAAGCGCCACGAACAGTAAAAGTTACCCTCTCCCGGTCGGGAGAGGGTGATAAAGGTTACGGGTGGCGCTGCCACTCCTGCTCCGGGTCGCCACGGTGGTCATCGTGATGATCGCGGGGATCATCACGACGATCGTCAAAGTGGCCGTGCGGTTGCCAGCGGTTTTCACGCCATTCGTAGTGTTTTTTCCACCAACTGTGATCGCGCCAGTGGTCACCATCCCAGTAGTGACCGCTATTGTCACGGTCGCCAATTTGCAGTTTCACTGCCGGCACAAGCGTGATTTCTGCGGCCTGAACCGCAAGGGGAGCCACCAACATCATGGAAAGCGCTAACATTACAGGTTTCAACATAGGTTACTCCTTTGCATCATCCAGCCCGTAGTGGGCCGATGTGAGGAGATTACGTAACGCCTGCCTGCGTTGTTATTGGCGCAATCCTATTCTCTAACCCTGCGCATTTATTGGGAATTTCTGCTTTTTCCCTGCCAGATCTCTACATAATTTCTCCCCATTTCCCCCGCCAGTACAGGGGGGAAACAGAGAAATTACGCGTTACGCATCATTAACTGACGTAATGCCGCAAAATCCGCAGGCAACTGATGGGACAGCAGCGGCAGGTCCGCGCGATCCGCCAGTTCTTTTGGCAGCGCTAACGGTTCCCCCAGGATCTCCTCTACGCTCTCTTTAAACTTCGCCGGGTGCGCAGTCCCAAGGAACAGACCGTATTCTCCCGGATTCAATTGATCGCGCAGCGCACGATAGGCGATGGCCGCATGCGGCTCGGAAATATAGCCTTTGCCCTGCAGCTCACGCATCGTGGCTTTGGTGGTTTCATCATCCACTGCGGCATAGCCCAACTCATTGAGACGCCAGATTTTACGGCGGAACAACTCTTCGACGCGCGGCCAGTTATTGGGTTGGCTGACGTCCATAGCGTTAGACAACGTGGCCTGGGTCGCTTTTGGCTTCCACTCACCCTCTTTCAGGAAGCGTGGAACCGTGTCGTTGCTATTGGTCGCTGCAATAAAGCGTTTGATCGGCAGGCCGAGGGATTTTGCCAGCAGGCCGGCGGTCAAATCACCGAAGTTACCGCAGGGGACAGAGACAACCAGTTGGTTGCGCGCTTCCTGAGGCAGTTGTGCAACCGCTTCAAAGTAGTAACAAATCTGCGCCAGCAGACGGCTAATGTTGATCGAGTTCGCTGAGTTCAGCCCCAGCGCCGCTTTCAACTCTTCATCGTCAAAAGCCTGTTTTACCAGAGCCTGGCAGGCATCGAAGTCCGCATCAACAGCGACCGTTTCGATATTACCACCCAGCGTGCAGAATAGTTTTTCCTGCAATGGGCTGATTTTGCCCTGTGGATAGAGGATAACAACGCGGACGTTTTTCATGCCATAGAATGCATGCGCCACTGCCGCTCCGGTATCCCCTGACGTTGCGGTCAAAATAGTGACTGGTTTATCGCCGCTGATGGCGCTCAGCATCTGCGCCATAAAACGCCCACCAAAGTCTTTGAACGCCAGAGTCGGCCCGTGGAAGAGTTCCAGGCAGCCCACATCGCTTTCAACCGAACGCACCGGCGCCGGGAAGGCAAAAGCCGCACGAACACGTGCTTCCAGCGCATCCTGAGGGATTTCATCACCGATATAGGCAGCGAGGATTTTCGCGCTACGGGTGACAAAATCCTGATTCAGCATCTCGTCAATTTCCGTCAGGTTGAATTCCGGTAAATCGTGAGGGAAAAACAGCCCCTGATTTTTGCCAAGCCCTTGGGTGACGGCCTGCGCAAAGCTGACCTGCTCGTTGTGATCTTTTAAATTGTAGAGTTTCATTGGTTATCCCACTACTCGTGCGCCCGCCGTATCCAGCCGGCAAATATGAACGAAGCCTTCCTGATTTTGCAGATAGTGTTTACCCAGCCAGTCAGCCACGCGTTGGGCCGTGTCCGGTTTGTCACACAGTGCAAATAACGTTGGGCCGGAACCGGAGATCCCGCACGCCACAGCGCCGATATCCGCCACGGCCTGCCGTGCCTGGTCAAACCCCGGCAGCAATTTCATGCGGTATGGTTCGGCAATCACGTCTTTCATTAATTTTGCCGCCAGACCTGGCTGACGGCTGTAGCAAGCGTGAATAAAGCCTGCCAGATGACGACCATGAGCAATACAGTCCTGACGGCGATACTGTGCCGGCAAAATTGCCCGGGCTTCCGCTGTCGAGACTTTAATGCCCGGATAGGCAAGCACCCATAACCACTCATCAAAGCCTGGCACTTGCTGGCTGATAATGCCGCTTTCCTCGATCATCAGTTGCATACCGCCGAGGAAACAGGGCGCGACATTATCATAATGCACACTGCCGGAAATGCGCCCTTCCAGTTCGCCCATCAGCGCCAGCATCCGGGTATCACCCAGCGGTTTCCCGCAAAACTCGTTCATTGCCACCAATGCGGCAACGACCGAACACGCGCTGGAGCCCAGACCGGAGCCAATCGGCATATTCTTTTCCAGCGTCATCGCCACCGGAACCGACTTACCAATCTCCCGGCAGAACAGCTCCCAGCATTGATAGACGATATTTTCCCGGGGCTCACTCGGCAATTTGCTGGCAAAACGACCGAGATTTTGCAGACTAAAATGATCCGCCGCTTCCACCGAAACGGTGTCGCCCAACAAGGTGCCATCAACGGGCGTTACGGCAGCACCAAGTACATCAAAACCCACGCTCATATTGGCACTGGAGGCCGGAGCATAAACCTTTACCATCTCAGACTCCTAACTTCCATGACAGGGTGCGGAGCAGGTCGGCGAACACACCCGCCGCCGTCACATCATTACCCGCACCGTAACCGCGTAATACCAGCGGAAGCGGTTGATAGTAATGGCTGTAGAATGCCAGCGCATTCTCGCCATTTTTCACTTTGAACAGCGGATCGTTACCATCAACTTCGGCAATCTTCACCCGGCAGGTACCGTCTTCCTCAATATTGCCAACATAACGCAGAACTTTGCCTGCATCACGGGCTTTTGCTACACGCGCTGCAAACGCATCATCAAGCTGCGGCAAACGCCCCATAAAACTCTCAACATCACCGGAATCATCAAAAGTGGCAGGTAATACCGGTTCAATCACAATATCCGCCAGTTCCAGCTCACGGCCCGTTTCGCGAGCCAGAATCAAGAGCTTACGCGCCACGTCCTGGCCGGAAAGATCGTCTCGCGGATCCGGTTCGGTATAGCCCATCTCGCGTGCCATGTTGGTCGCTGCCGACAGGCTCATTCCCTCATCCAGCTTGCCGAAGATAAACGACAGGGAACCGGAGAGAATGCCGGAGAAATGCTGTAATTCGTCGCCAGCATTGAGCAGATTTTGCAGGTTTTCAATCACCGGCAGACCCGCACCAACGTTGGTGTCATACAGGAATTTACGACGGGATTTCTCCGCTGCGCGACGCAGCTGATGATAGTAATCCATTGACGAGGTGTTGGCTTTTTTGTTCGGCGTAACCACGTGGAAACCTTCACGCAGGAAGTCGGCATATTGATCGGCCACGGCCTGGTGCGAAGTACAATCCACAATCACCGGGTTAAGCAGGTGATACTCTTTCACAAGGCGGATCAAGCGCCCCAGATTGAAAGGCTCTTTCGCGGCAGCCAACTCTTCACGCCAATTATCCAGATCCAGACCGTGTACGTTAGTCAGCAACGCCCTGGAGTTCGCCACGCCGCAAACGCGTAAGTCGATATGCTTGTTCTTCAGCCAGGTCTGCTGGCGTTTGATCTGTTCCAACAGCGCACCGCCCACGCCCCCGACGCCGATAACAAACACTTCAATCACTTGATCGGTGTTAAACAACATTTGATGCGTCACACGCACGCCAGTAGTGGCATCATCATTGCTGACGACAACAGAAATTGAACGCTCGGAAGAGCCCTGTGCAATCGCGACAATATTGATATTGGCGCGAGCCAGCGCCGCGAAGAATTTGGCAGAGATCCCGCGCAATGTACGCATACCGTCGCCGACAACAGAGATGATCGCCAGACGCTCCATCACTGCCAGCGGTTCCAGCAGGCCTTCTTTTAACTCCAGGTAAAACTCCTCGTTCATGGCGCGCTGAGCGCGAACGCAATCCGATTGCGGTACGCAGAAACTGATGCTGTACTCAGAAGAGGACTGCGTGATCAGCACGACCGAAATACCGGAGCGCGACATCGCTGCAAATACGCGCGCTGCCATGCCGACCATACCTTTCATGCCCGGACCGGAAACGCTGAACATCGCCATATTATTCAGGTTGGAGATCCCTTTTACCGGCAGACCGTCTTCATCCGACGTCGCGCCGATCAGCGTGCCAGGCGCTTGCGGGTTTCCGGTGTTTTTAATCAGGCAAGGGATTTGGAACTGGGCGATAGGGGTGATAGTGCGGGGGTGAAGAACTTTAGCGCCGAAATAAGAGAGCTCCATGGCCTCCTGATACGACATCGACTTCAGTAACCTGGCGTCCGGCACCTGTCGCGGATCGCAGGTATAAACCCCATCAACATCCGTCCAGATCTCGCAACAATCAGCACGCAGGCAGGCCGCTAACACTGCTGCAGAGTAATCAGAACCATTACGGCCCAACACGACCAGTTCACCTTTCTCGTTGCCGGCGGTAAACCCCGCCATCAACACCATATGATCCTGCGGGATACGGCTGGCGGCGATACGCCGAGTGGATTCGGCAATATCAACGGTCGATTCGAGGTAGTGACCAACGGCGAGTAACTTCTCAACCGGATCGATCACACTCACTTTATGTCCGCGCGCTTCGAGCAAACCCGCCATGATGGCTATGGATAATTTCTCACCGCGGCAGATAAGCGCGGCGTTAATGCTGTCCGGGCACTGCCCCAACAAGCTAATACCGTGCAGAACGTGTTTGATCTGCGCGAACTCTTGTTCAACAAAGGCTTTTAACTGTGCGAGGGGGAAACCTGGTTGCGCATCCGCCAGTCCTTGCAGAAGTTCAGCAAAAATACGTTCAGCGTCGCTGATATTCGGTAATGCATCCTGGCCACCGATCGTTTTTTCGATCATCGCAACCAGGTGATTAGTGATTTTCGCCGGGGCAGAGAGTACGGTTGCTACCTGCCCCTGCCTGGCATTGCTTTCCAGGATGTCGGCAACACGCAGAAACCGTTCCGCATTTGCCACTGATGTACCGCCGAACTTCAAGACTCGCATGGTTTTACCCCTTGATCTTTGGTCGAAAAAAAAGCCCGCACTGTTCAGGTGCGGGCTTTTTTCTGTGTTTCCTGTACGCGTCAGCCCGCACCGTTACCTGTGGTAATGGTGATGGTTGTAATGGTGATAATCGTGCTGATGCGTGTCATGGATGTTGTGTGCTCTGTCATTGTTATCTGTCTGTGCTGTATCCTCTATTGGTTAAAGTATCTGCCTGCTTAAGTCAATTTATTTTTCATTTTGGTTGTTTTTTAAACAGTTGCAACTACGCTAAAACTTGATTACCAAACAACCTGTTCAGACCAGGACGGCCTTCTCTCGCAGTGACTTTAACTATAAAATAAACTTATCACAGCAGCTTACTCGGTCAATTTTTTTTCAATATCATGGAGCAATCGATGCAACATGGCAGTGTCGCGTTGTGCCAGCAGCCCCAGACGTTGATCCAGCCAGTCGGCCATTTTGATATCGTCCGCAACCGCTAATTTTTCCAGCAAAGCATGTACCCGTAATCGCAGCGCCCGCAGTTGATTACCATCAACCTGGGCTGCTCCTTCAGGAGCATGTTGCATTAACGACGCTAATTGATAGCAGTAAACCATCACCGCCTGCCCCAGATTAAGGGAAGGATAATCCGCCACCATGGGCACACCGGTTAAAATATCCGCCAATGCCAGCTCTTCATTTGTCAGCCCCGAATCTTCCCGCCCGAAAACCAGCGCCGCGGTGCTAAGCCATGTGCTTTTTTCTTCTAAAAGCGGAACCAGTTCCACAGGCGTCGCGTAGTAATGGAACTTTGCTCTGCTGCGCGCAGTGGTCGCAATCGTAAACGAAACATCGGCCAGCGCGTCGGCCAGTGTCGAATAAGTTCTAGCATTATCAAGGATATCGCCAGAGCCGTGCGCAACACGGCGCGCGCCCTCCTGTCTGTGCGCATCGCTGTCGACAATACGTAAGTCGCTAAACCCCATGGTTTTCATCGCCCGGGCTGCCGCACCGACATTTTCGGCTCGGGCAGGGGAAACAAGCACAACTGCCAGCTTCATTTGACCTTCTCTGTTTTACTGAAGTCACGCGTCAATATATGACCAATGTCAGCATATTACGCGTCACGAATTTACAATTTTGTAACAGGAATCACTGATTTAGCCCCTGATAACGGTTAAAAAAAGCTAAACTGTGTACGCGTGATATTACCTGCTAAGATGTTAACAGAAGGGACTTATCCCTATGTTTATTCATGGCATTTTAATACAGGTTCTTGCCATAGTGTTGGATTCGTCGTGTTTATCAATTAATATTCGCAACTAGTTGGTTTATTGTAGAATTGTAATAAACGCTAGCAATTAGCTATCATGATTTCGCTAAACTGTTAACGTGCTACAATTGAACTTGATATATGTCAACGAAGCGTAGTTTTATTGGGTGTCATTTACGTCTTAGCCTGTTATGTTGCTGTTAAAATGGTTAGGATGACAGCCGTTTTTGACACTGTCGGGTTCAGAGGGATAGTACCCACGACCAAGCTAATGATGTTGTTGACGTTGATGGAAAGTGCATCAAGAACGCAATACGTACTTTAGTCATGTTACGCCGTCATGTTAATTTTCTACATGCACTAGGCTGGTCAGGGACTTTTGTACTTCCTGTTTCGATTTAGTTGGCAATTTAGGTAGCAAACATGCAGACCCCGCACATTCTTATTGTTGAAGACGAGTTGGTAACACGCAACACGTTAAAAAGCATTTTCGAAGCAGAAGGCTACGATGTCTTTGAAGCGACTGATGGCGCTGAAATGCATCAGATCCTTTCGGACAATGATATCAATCTGGTGATTATGGATATCAACCTGCCAGGCAAAAACGGCCTGCTGCTGGCGCGTGAATTACGCGAACAAGCGGATGTGGCGCTGATGTTCCTGACAGGGCGTGATAACGAAGTCGATAAAATTCTGGGCCTCGAAATTGGTGCAGACGACTACATCACCAAACCGTTCAACCCACGCGAACTGACTATCCGTGCGCGCAATCTGCTGTCCCGTACCATGAACCTGGGCACGGTTAGCGAAGAACGCCGCAGCGTCGATAGCTACAAATTCAATGGCTGGGAACTGGATATCAACAGCCGTTCGCTGGTCAGCCCGAACGGTGAGCAGTATAAGCTGCCGCGCAGCGAATTCCGCGCGATGCTGCACTTCTGCGAAAATCCTGGCAAAATTCAGTCCCGCGCAGAACTGCTGAAAAAAATGACCGGTCGCGAGCTGAAACCGCACGACCGTACTGTGGATGTGACCATTCGTCGCATTCGCAAACATTTTGAATCGACCCCGGATACGCCGGAAATCATCGCCACCATCCATGGCGAAGGTTACCGTTTCTGCGGCGATTTGCAGGAATAAGTGAATAAAGACGAAAAAGCGGCGCTCAGCGCCGCTTTTTTTATTTCCAGATACGTAATGCGTCTTCAGCATCCGCGACAGGCTCATTCGTCTTTTTTCTGCCCGCCGACAACCTGTACCAGTCGAGTTTACGCGTCAGGAACATTACCGTGCTTAGCGCCACAAACAAGACGCCTGTGCCAAGCAGTAGCGCGTTATCCTCTGAATTCAGTAACCCCCACATCACACCATCCAGCAATAGCAGCGCAGCGGTAAACAGTAAACTGGCGCGCCAGCTTCGCATCACACCCTGCAGATAGATCCCATTCAGCAATGCGCCAAGAAGGCTGGCAATGATCCAGGCGAGCGTAAATCCGGTATGTTCAGACAAGGCCAGCAGCACCAGATAGAACATCACCAGCGACAGCCCAACCAGCATGTACTGCATGGGGTGCATCTGCCGCGCGGTTAAGCTTTCAAAAACAAAGAACGCAAGAAATGTCAGTACAATCAATAACACGGCATACTTCACAGCCCTGTCAGTTAATTGGTACTGATCCGCTGGTGTGGCGATATTGACGCTAAATGCAGGCAGAACCCAGTCGTTGCTGGCGGCAAGCCTGATGTTATCGCGCACTTTACTGTCCAGATTGTTGGCAAACCAGCTACTTTGCCAGTGTGCCTGAAAACCACTGGCGCTCACTTCCCGTTTTTCAGGCAGGAAATCGCCCATAAACCCCGGATGCGGCCAGTCGCTATTCAGCGTCATTTCACTGTTACGGCCCAATGGCACTACCGAGAACGCGCCAGTGCCGCTCAGATTAAGGGACATTGACAGTTGCAGGGGTTTATTCACGCTTTCCACCGCAAGCGGCATATGGATCCCTTGCAACTCACTCATCAACCCGGTTCCGGGTTCCACGCTCAGCGCCTCGCCGTTCAGGCGGGTGGTATGTATCTGACCAATTCCCCGGGCATCGCTAACGGCTAATACCATAAACGGCTCACCCAGGGTGATGTTCTCGCCGGGCTTTATATCCAACCGCTTTGGGTCAAACTCTGCTTTGATATCTATCTCGTTATGCCAGATTTGCCCGTCGTAGATACCAATTTTGCGCGTTTCGACCTGCTGCGTGCCGTTGACCATCAGCGACTCCGGCAACCACATGCGTATATAACTGTGCTTACGACGCACCTCTTTTGGCGCATCTTTATCGCCAGCGCTTTCCATTGAAATTACAGTTTCCGTTACCGGAACAGCAATCAAGGGGCCAATCAATTTCTGCGCGCCGGCACTGCTTTGGCGCAGCGTATCTGTCACGTCATTACGGTAGTTCGCGCGCTCACCGATCAGACTGCTGAGCATTGTCAGCGGAATCAGCAGAACACAGAAGCAACCCGCGAGGGTTAACATTTTCCAGAACAGGGGGGATTTCAACATAGCCTTCTCCTTTGTGATGTACGCAGAGTAGCGAGGCTATGTGTGAAGGATTTGAAGTTATGTGAAGTGAGGGTGAAGTGTCAGCCGGGCTTCGCAACCGCCTTGTGCACGATTCGACACAATAATCTCACCGTGATGCAAACGGGTGACTTCCCGAACAAATGCCAGCCCGAGGCCGCTGCTTTTCTGCCCATTTTCCCGTGGCAATGAGTAAAAACGCTCAAACACGCGCGTCAGCGCATACTCCGGAATACCTGAACCACTGTCACTGACTGAGAGCACCCGCGCCGCACCCTCATCGCTGGCACGAAGCGTCACCACACCGCCGGCTGGCGTGAAGTCAATAGCGTTATCCAGCAGATTACCCAGCGCCTGTGCCAGTAATTCGCTATCTCCCGCCACCTGGACATTTCCCGGCTCGCAGTGAAGCGTCAATCCTTTCGCAGCAAGCGCGACACTGCGCTGCTCCTGTAACTGGCGAAATAACGTGTCCACATCAACAGGCATAAACGCAATTTCCAGGCGATTTTCCAGCTTGGCCTGATGCAGCAGTTTTTCCACCAGGTGCTGCATACGTGCGTTTTGCCGCAGGATATTGTCGGTAAAACGCAACGCGACATCGGGCGGCGGCCCCTCACGCAGAATCTCCGCCGCGCCACGAATGGCCGCCAACGGGCTTTTAAGCTCGTGCGTCAGTGCATAAATATAGTGTTCAATGTAATTTTTACCTTCCAGCTTCACACGCATGCTTTCCAGCGCCTGCGCCAGCTTGCGTAGCTCACTGCTGCCCAACTCCGGCAGTGGAACCGGACGATCCTCCGTTACAGAATCAGCATAACGCGCCAGTTTGCCAATGGAACGATTGATCCACCACACCATCACCGCGCCAATCAGCAATGCAATCCCCAACAACGCGCCACCGGCCCATAAGATCCGTCGCTCGCTGCGTTTGATCACCGGATCCATTGCACTGTTAGGCTTGCCGACACTAACAACACCGATAATCCGCCCCCCATCGCTCACCGGTGCGGCAACATACATCACCGCACTTTGCGGCTCGCCAGCGACAGCCTGCGAACTGCGCGCACCATATTGCCCACGCAGCGTAAGCCAGACATCATTCCAGCGGGAATAATCCTCGCCTAATGCTTTCCCGGCCGAATCAAACACCACACGCCCCGCAGCATCGGTCATATAAACGTGGTACTCATTGCGGACTTTATGGATACCGCTGATATGGGCATTGATCGGATGATGATTGAGGGTTGAGAACGCCTGCGCCAGTCTGCCATCTTGTGCATGGCCGGTACGCAGATCCTCACGGGCAAGTTCCGCCAGCAACGTCGCGGTATCAATGAGCGTACCTTCCGTTGCACGGCGCACACCGGGTTTGATCTCCTGAACAAAAATCGACAACACGAACCACGCCGCCACCGCAACGATAAGAAAGTAGCCCAGCAGCAAACGCATGCCTATACGCATCAGCGGATCCCCAGGCTATAGCCCATACCACGATGCGTATTGATCGGATTACTTTCCGGATTGATAGCACGTAATTTGGCGCGCAGCGTCTTGATATGGGTATCGACGGTGCGATCAAAACTCTCCTGCGCGTCGCTCCATACCTGATCCATTAACTGCTGGCGGGAGAAAACGCGCCCGGGCGCCAGGAGCAACGTTTTTAACAACAGAAATTCATAGCGCGTCAGCAGCAAAGGTTCACCACACCAGCGAATCAGCGCGGCGGCTTCATCAAGTTCAAACTGCCCTACCCGCAACATATCGCTGTGCAGCGTCGACTTTTGCAGCCTGCGCAGTACGGTACGCACCCTGGCGCAGACCTCCCGTGGAGAAAAGGGTTTCGCGATGTAATCATCCGCGCCCATCTCCAGCCCCAGCAGTTTATCCACCTCATCACTGCGAGCCGTCAGGAACAACACCGGTAGCGCTGGCGCATGCGCCAGAAGCCGCCGACACAATTCGAAACCGCTGATATCCGGCAGGCCAACATCCAGAATAACCAGATCCGGTAACCGCTGTGCTGCGGCATCAAGAACCGGCAGTCCACGCTCAAAGGCGGTGACGCTAAACCCATCTTGTTGCAACATGTAAATGAGCGTTTCAGCGATGCTGATTTCATCTTCTACCAGCCAGATCAGCGGTTGCACTCCAGGCATTCTGTTACTTACTCCATGGCATGATCGGTACCGCGCTCAATGCATTTTTCGGCGAGCCTTCCACCACTTTATCGGAATAGGCTAAATAGGCCAAAGTGTTACGTTTCTCATCATAGAAGCGCACAACCTGCAATTTCTTGAACACCAGCGACGTACGCTTCTGGAAAACCACGTCGCCCTGCGCCTTGCCGCTCTTAATTTTATCCGTCAGCTCAACCGGCCCTACCTGCTGGCAAGAGATCGCAGCATCGGAGGTATCTTCCGCCAGCCCCAGGCCGCCTTTGATACCGCCAGTTTTCGCCCGGCTGATATAGCAGGTTACGTTTTTCACGTCCGGATCATCAAATGCCTCAACCACGATCTTATGATCGGGGCCAAACATTTTGAAGACGGTATCCACCGATCCAATCTGTTCTGCGTGTGCGCCACTCAGCGTCGTCAACAACAATGCAGGAACTATTAACTTTGTGTATTTCATATTGTTACCATTTTTGAATATTACGTTACGTAACTATTCATCTTTATGATGAGAATTCGTTTGAAGATCACCAATTTACAAAATTTATGATGAAAATCAGTCACAATGCGCATCAGTGCACAAAAAAAACACTGAATGCTAAAGCAAAAAAAACCCGCTATCATCCGTCCCTTGTATCAAGCGTTAACCGCTGTTTTAAGGAAGAGGATATTATATGGATCAGGCTGGGATCATTCGCGACTTACTTGCCTGGCTGGAAGGCCATCTGGATCAGCCCTTGTCTTTAGACAATGTGGCGGCAAAAGCAGGTTATTCCAAGTGGCATTTGCAAAGGATGTTCAAAGACGTAACGGGCCATGCCATCGGTGCGTATATCCGTGCACGTCGTTTGTCGAAGTCTGCCGTTGCGCTGCGTCTTACCGCCCGCCCAATCCTGGATATAGCTCTACAATACCGCTTTGATTCACAACAAACTTTTACCCGAGCCTTCAAAAAACAGTTTGCCGTTACGCCGGCACTTTACCGCCGTTCGCCAGACTGGAGTGCTTTTGGCATCCGCCCGCCAATGCGTCTGGGGGAATTTGCCCTGCCGAAGCATGAATTCGTTACGCTGCCACCGATGCACCTGATTGGTACAACACAGAGTTATACCTGTTCATTGGAAGAGATCTCTGATTTCCGTAATCAGATGCGTATTCAGTTCTGGCGTGACTTTTTAAGTAACTCTCCGACCATCCCGTCTGAGTTGTACGGCCTGCATGAACCGCGCCCGAGCCTGGAAAAAGATGACGAACAGGAAGTGTTTTACACAACAGCGCTAACACCGGAGATGGCGAACGGGCATTTGAATAACGCCGAACCTGTGCTGCTGGAAGGCGGCGATTATGTCGCGTTTTCCTACGAAGGCTCCCCAGACGGCGTACAGGCATTTATCCTGACGGTGTATGGCACCTGTATGCCAATGCTCAACCTTACGCGCCGCAAAGGGCAGGATATTGAGCACTTTTATCCGCAGCATGATGGCAGCGAGAGCGACCGCGAGCCGCCAGCGCACATCCGCTGCGAGTTTCTGGTGCCTATTCGCCGCTAACGCTGCAACTCATCCAGCGCGGGAGCGTCCAGATGCGAGACGTCTCCTGCGGTTTCCACCACCCATCCGGATGCCAGCCACGGGCTTTGCTGATAATCGATACGGGAAATGGAGCAGTTGCGCAGACGCAAACGGCGTTCAGCCCAGGCAGGAAGCCCAAGGATTGTACTGACCAGACAGCCCAACGCCATACCGTGACTGACCAGCATCGGGCGGCTGCCTTCCGGCAGTTCGAGGCAGTTTGCCAGCGCCGCATGCATGCGGTCACTTAACTCCTGCATAGACTCACCATCAGGAATACGACCATCCGCTGTGCCATTCACCAGTTGGCGACGCCAGCTCTCTTCTTCTTCCGTCAGGGATTCGATGTGGCGACGCTCCAGCACGCCCATATCCAGCTCGCGTAAGCGCGGCTCAAGCGTGACTCCGCAGCCACAAACATCAGCGATAATTTCAGCCGTACGACGCGTTCGACCCAGGTCGCTGGCGATGATGTGGGTGATGCCTAACGCTTTGGCGCGCTCAGCCACCTGCCGGGCCTGCTGCTCCCCTTTGTCGGTTAACGGACTGTCAGACTGGCCTTGAATACGACGCTCGGCGTTCCACTGCGTTTCACCGTGGCGAACAAGGTATACCTGTAACATGCTTTTTTATCCATTATACTGCGATGAATTTATTCTCTGAGGAAGGCCTCTGCCCGGAGTAAAGAACGCGTCTCGTTTCGGACAAGCCAAGTATAGATTATGCACCATGTTGTCTCAGCTACCACCAATCCCGCAAAAATTCGGGCGATTCTGCACGCTTTTAACGAGATCTTCGGGGAGGGATCCTGCCATATTGAGTCCGTCTCCGTCGATAGTGGCGTCCCGGAACAGCCGTTTGGCAGTGACGAAACGCGGGCTGGCGCACGAAATCGTGTTACCAACGCGCGGCAAATCCGACCCGAAGCGGATTTTTGGGTTGCCATTGAAGCCGGTATAGACGGCGACAGCACCTTTAGCTGGGTGGTGATTGAAAATCATCACCAGCGCGGAGAAGCCCGCTCGGCTACGCTTCCGTTACCGGCGGTGATCCTGGAGAAAGTACGAGCAGGAGAAGCGTTGGGACCGGTGATGTCACACCACACAGGCATCGATGAAATTGGCCGTAAGGACGGCGCGATCGGCGTGTTCACCGCCGGGAAACTGACCCGCGCGAGCGTCTACCACCAGGCGGTGATCCTCGCGCTCAGCCCGTTTCACAATGCGATTTACCGTTGACCGTTCAGTAAGGTCTCTTCCAGCCACAAACGTAAATCCGCTGGCGCGGCCTTCAGGCTGTTCGATCCACGGGTAATCGTCGCGATGCCCGCACCGAGTTCGGATTTCAGCTCACGCTGGCTCATCTCACCACGCAGCAGCTCTTCGATAATCCGTACTCGGGTGCCCAATGCTTCACGCTCGTCCGGTGTAAGCATCAGATTAAGCAACGGAATATGCAGATCCTTCTCATAAGACTGCCGGACCAGTTCAACAAAACGCAGCCACTCCTGGTTGCGTTGCTCGGCCATTGCTGCTGAATAAGGGGATTGCTGAGTCATAATTTACCGCCACTCTCAGGGTTCAGTGCTGTGTACTCTTAAGCGAGTACACAGCATAGCATAAACCACAGAAATCAGTAACGGCGCTGCCATTCAGCATCACTGAACACAGCAGGCTTTCTCTCACCCATAAAGAAACGATAGTACGCATCATAGGCGAGGACGTTTTTCACATAGCTACGGGTTTCAGAAAACGGAATGCTTTCAACAAACGCCACCGCATCCAATTTCCCGCCACTGTTGTTCAACCAGCTACGCACACGTCCAGGTCCGGCGTTATACGCGGCAGAGGAGAAAATACGGTTATTACCAAACTGCTGATAAACATATTGCAGATAGCTGGTACCGATATTGATATTGGTTTCCGGATCAAAGAGCTGACTGGCATTACTGTACCCTGGAATGTTGAACATCTTCACCGTGTGCGTTGCGGTACCAGGCATAAGTTGCATCAGACCGCTGGCCCCGACTGGCGAACGTGCTGCGGGGTTCCACGCGCTTTCCTGGCGCGAAATTGCCATCGCATAGCTCTGGGTGATCCCTTTGCCGCGGGTGTAACGGGCATAAAGATCGCTGTAGGCCAGCGGGAAACGCTCTTCCAGATGATCCCACAGTTTGCCAGCAATGGTGGCCTGCACGCTGAGATCCCACCAGTGCTGATTAAACGCGTAACGCGCCAGTTGCGCCTGCTCCTGTTGGTTGCGGCTGGTCACCAGATTGGCCCACTCGCTACGGGCAGTATTATCCAGCCCCCAGTACATTAGCTCACGCACGCGCGCCATTTCCGCGCCCTGGACCAACGCGGGATCGGGGTTACCCGGTGCCTTATCCACCTGCAACGGATAATCCTCACCCAGACGCTGAGCAGCGGCCATCGGGTAGAAGCCACGCTGCTGCATTAGTGCGTGCAGGATCTCTTTGGCCTCCGTGTCTCGCCCGCGTTCAAGCAACAGATCCGCCTGCCAGTATCGCCATTCATCTTTCTCTTTCGCCTCCATCGGCAAACGGGAAAGCCAGGTATTGAGCCCACGGCGGTCGCCATCGCCAATTGCCATACGCACGCGCCGTTCGAGCAGCGAAATGGATTGCGAACGCATGATTGCATCATCGCGCCAGCGTGCCTGATCGCTGGTGACGTCATTGCCCATTAAGCGCCAGGCGACAATATCGCGCAAAGTCTGGGTTTGTTCGTCGTTTAACTGTTGCGCCTGCACCAGCGACGGGATCATCAACCGGGCATTCTCCACATCCTGGCGCGCTACACTTTCAAAAGCTTCCGCCGCCATCTGGCGCGTAAAATCGGTCGCGCCGGTTGTACGGGCAAAATCCATCACCGTACCGGGATCGTTGGCCAGATTAATGATCGCCGTTGAGATAGTCTGATAGTCCGACGGCATCTGTCCGGCCAACAGTGTGACCAGTTTAGTATTGCCTGCTTTCATCGCCAGACGAATGCGTTCCAGGAACGCTAGCGGATCCTGAGCACCCGAGGCTCGCCACGCGCCAAAAAGCGAGTCACAGGCATTCGGCTGGCTTTTGCCGGTCAGCCACAACTCTTTTGCTCCGGCCCAGGCCTCTTCCGCCTGACCGGTGCTCCATTTAGCAAAGTAGTAGTTACACTGCGCCTCAGTGGTGGTCGGTTTTTCCGGGCTGAACGCCAGCAGTCCTCGCCAGTCCTGGCGGCGGGCCAGTTCATTGACAAAGCGGGACTTCAGCGCACGCGCCGCCGGTAACGTGGGGTTAGCCTGCACAAAATTGGAGACGGTGATCGCGGGCTGATTCATCAGATCATCAGTGATCTGGCGATATTCAAGATAGGGGTACAACGGATAGGCCTTCAGCGTCGGCAGCAGTTGCTGCACCACATCCATCTGTTTGTTATCCCACGCAGTTTTGATCTGCGCGTAGCGATTACGTTGTTCATCCAGTGAATCCGCACGCGCCGCATTGCTGAGGGACAGCAAACAAACGCAGGCCGCCGCAAATCGCCAGGCGGTATGTTTAGCTCTCTGCACAGCTCTTTCCTCTTATTCTCTCTTAGTGGCAGCGTCATGCCGCGTCATGATGTAATGCTAACCGGGCAGGCCTTAACGCGCCATGTTCCGAACACTTTTTTACCTTTCTCACGGGATTTAACACTCCGGGCTTAGCTGGCTGGGCTTAAGCGTCGAAAACGGCTACACTCCGCTGTTGAATACTCCTTCTATGACGATAAAAAGAGGCGAAGTCCAACGTGGCTCAATTCGTATATACCATGCATCGTGTCGGCAAAGTTGTCCCGCCGAAACGTCATATTCTGAAAAATATCTCGCTAAGCTTCTTCCCTGGCGCAAAAATCGGCGTGCTGGGTCTTAACGGCGCCGGTAAATCTACCCTGCTGCGCATCATGGCCGGCATCGACACAGACATTGAAGGCGAAGCCCGTCCGCAGCCGGGAATCAAGATCGGCTATTTGCCGCAAGAGCCGCAACTTAACCCGGAACAGACGGTACGTGAATCTGTAGAAGAAGCTGTGGCTGAAGTGGTTAACGCGCTGAAAGGTCTGGATGAGGTGTATGCCAAATACGCTGAGCCGGATGCTGACTTCGATAAGCTTGCCGCACAGCAAGGGAAATTTGAAGAGATTATCCAGGCGCACGACGGCCATAATCTGAATGTGCAGCTTGAACGCGCCGCAGACGCGCTGCGTCTGCCGGACTGGGATGCGAAAATTGCCAACCTCTCCGGGGGTGAACGCCGCCGCGTGGCACTGTGCCGTCTGCTGCTGGAAAAGCCGGACATGCTGCTGCTTGACGAACCCACCAACCACCTGGATGCGGAATCCGTGGCCTGGCTGGAACGCTTCCTGCACGACTTCGAAGGTACCGTGGTGGCGATCACCCACGACCGTTACTTCCTTGATAACGTTGCAGGCTGGATCCTTGAACTGGACCGCGGCGAAGGGATTCCGTGGGAAGGCAACTACTCCTCCTGGCTGGAACAAAAAGATCAGCGTCTGGCGCAGGAAGCTTCTCAGGAAGCGGCGCGCCGCAAATCCATTGAGAAAGAGCTGGAGTGGGTTCGCCAGGGTACGAAAGGCCGTCAGTCGAAGGGCAAAGCCCGTCTGGCGCGCTTTGAAGAGCTTAACAATACCGAATACCAGAAACGTAACGAAACCAACGAACTGTTTATTCCACCAGGACCGCGTCTGGGCGACAAAGTGGTGGAAGTCAGCAACCTCAGCAAATCCTACGGCGATCGTCAGCTGATTGATAATCTGTCGTTCTCCGTACCCAAAGGGGCCATTGTCGGCATTATCGGTCCGAACGGTGCGGGTAAATCGACACTGTTCCGTATGATGTCAGGTCAGGAGCAGCCAGACAGTGGCAGCATCACCCTGGGTGATACGGTAAAACTGGCGTCGGTGGATCAGTTCCGTGATGCGATGGACAACAGCAAAACCGTATGGGAAGAAGTCTCAGGCGGGCTGGATATCATGCGTATCGGCAACACCGAAATGCCAAGCCGCGCCTATGTTGGTCGCTTCAACTTCAAAGGCACCGATCAGGGCAAACGCGTAGGTGAGCTGTCAGGGGGTGAGCGCGGTCGTCTGCATCTGGCGAAACTGCTGCAGGTTGGCGGCAACGTTCTGCTGCTCGATGAACCGACTAACGACCTGGATATTGAAACCCTGCGCGCGCTGGAAAACGCCCTGCTCGAGTTCCCGGGCTGTGCGATGGTTATCTCGCACGACCGCTGGTTCCTCGACCGCATTGCGACCCATATTCTTGATTATCAGGATGAGGGTAAAGTGGAGTTCTTTGAAGGTAACTTCACCGAATACGAAGAGTACAAGAAACGTACGCTGGGCGCAGACGCGCTGGAGCCGAAACGAATGAAGTACAAACGTATCGCGAAATAAATCTGATGGGGCTACGGCCCCATCAGCTTTTTCACCAGTTCAACGCATTGCAGGAAGCGCGAATCGTAATCCGCTTCTTCCACCCGCACAAAATCAATGTTGTTTTCCCGCAGCATCGACACCAGCATATCCTGGAACTCTTTACGATCCACCGAACTGCCAAGGCTGCGTAGCCCATCATTAACCCACGGCGTATTGTTCTCCAGCAGGATCACCAGGTCGAAACGGTATTCATCAATCAGCGCCTGAACAAACGGATGCTCGCGCCCTTCATATTTTTTGCAGAACGCCTGCGTAGTGACAAAATCGGTGTCAATAAACGCCACTTTATTCGCATATTTTACTGCAAAATCAATGTACTGAGCGTGCCCCAGCGCAATCTTGTCGTAATCGGAATATTGTAAAGCGATTTCATCGCCGCCGAGATGCGAGAACACATAATCGCGGCCAAATTCCCATGCGCTGGTGGTGTTGAAAATATTGGCGAGCTTATTCACCAGCGTCGATTTCCCACTGGATTCACCACCGAGGATCGCCACCGTACGCACGAAGAACGGCTTCACCTCCGTTGGGATATATTCCCAGTAGCGGAACGGGTTCTCGCGGATCAGCGAGCCGCTGATATTCATAAAGGTACGCTTAGGATCCACCAGCACCGCTTCAATGCCCAGATGCTGCAAGTACTGCGGCGCATCCGCCTCTTCTGAGGTGTAAATCCAGTTCGGCGTAATACCTTTCCCGGCCATAAACGCCTTAATACCCTTACTCCAGACATCCCAGCCGTGGGGATACGGCTCCATGCCCTCTTCATTGAAGGCATGAATACGAATGTTTTTCTGGTACTTAAAGGTCTGCAATAACCAGCGCAGACGGTCACTTACCGTCGGCTGCTGCGACATTGCGCTGTCTTCAAACAACTCGCGATCGCGGGTGTCATCATAGCCAAGGATGATATGTAACTCATCGACCTGGCTACAGGCACGCTGGATCAGGTAGATGTGCCCGGTATGAAGCGGATAAAATTTGCCGAACACCACGCCGATATTCTTCTCACGACGGGGAAATTCAAGGTCGAGAAAGCGGTGTAATGCTTCCAGCTTTTGCGCGCTGGGGCTTTTAATCTTGGCGTTCAGCAACTGGCTCAAATAGCCTTTGGTCATACCGCTGGCATCCGCCACCTGTTGTAACGTGCAGCCTTTCTGACGAATGGCGTTTTTTAAGTAGTCAAATGACGACATTATTGCCTCCTGCAAAAATCATTAGCCAATTATAAGTCGTCAAAGACGCTTAACGCATCCGCCAGCTTCTTCACACCGAAAATCTGCATCCCTTCCGGCATTTTTTTCGGCACATTCGCCGCCGGAACGATGGCGCGGCGGAAACCATGCTTGGCGGCTTCCGAAATACGCTCCTGGCCGCTTGGCACCGGGCGGATCTCACCGGCCAGCCCCACTTCGCCAAACACCACCAAATCCTGCGGCAGCGGTCTGTCGCGCAGACTGGAAACCATCGCCAGCAATAGTGCAAGGTCAGCACTGGTTTCGGTGACCTTCACCCCACCAACAACGTTCACAAACACGTCCTGATCCGCCATCTGCAACCCACCGTGACGATGCAGCACCGCCAGCAGGATCGCCAGACGGTTTTGTTCCAGACCTACTGCAACCCGCCGGGGATTTGACATCATTGAGTGATCCACCAGCGCCTGAATCTCTACCAATAGCGGACGGGTACCTTCCCACACCACCATCACAGAGCTGCCGGAAGTCACCTCATCGCCACGACTGAGGAAAATGGCCGAGGGATTGCTCACTTCGCGCAACCCCTGCTCGGTCATGGCGAACACACCCAGTTCATTAACCGCGCCAAAACGGTTTTTGTGGCTACGCAGCGTACGGAAACGGGAATCCGCATCACCGTCAAGCAGTACCGAACAGTCGATGCAGTGCTCCAGCACTTTCGGTCCCGCCAGGGAACCGTCTTTCGTCACATGGCCGACCATCACAATCGCCACGCCGCGTGTTTTAGCGAACCGCGTCAGGTAAGCCGCTGTTTCACGCACCTGCGCGACACTGCCCGGCGATGACTGGATATCCGCCATATGCATGACCTGAATGGAGTCGATCACCATCAGTTTCGGCTGCTCTTCCTCTGCGATCATGCAGATTTGCTCGATACTGGTTTCCGACAACATATTCAGGTTGGCCGTCGGTAATCCAAGTCGGTGAGCACGCATCGCCACCTGTTGCAGTGACTCTTCACCCGTGACATACAGCGTTTTCATCTGTTCGGCGAGTTTGCACAACGTCTGCAACAGCAGCGTGGACTTGCCCGCGCCAGGGTTTCCGCCAATCAGGATAGCGCTGCCGGGCACAACGCCACCGCCGAGCACACGGTCAAACTCTTTAAAACCGGTAGAGAAGCGCGGCAGCTCTTCAAGGCTGATATCGGCAAGTTTTTGCACTTTCGATACGCCCGCACTGCCGGCATAGCCAGCGAGACGCTCATTGCGCGCCACGGTGGGCGACGCAGCAACACGTATTTCCGTAATGGTGTTCCAGGCATGACAGGCACTGCACTGCCCCTGCCAGCGCGGGTAATCTGCACCGCATTCATTACAGACAAACGCGCGTTTCGGAGCTTTCGCCACACTCACCTCTATTTCTTATTGATACTGCCGGAAAGAATACAGAATACGCCCATCAGATCCGCGTGACGGATGGTAATTTCCGCCTTTTCATTCACCTTTGGCTTGGCATGAAAAGCAATACCCAACCCGGCGGCTTTGATCATCGGCAGATCGTTCGCTCCATCGCCAATCGCGACCGTCTGCGCCGTTGGGATCTCGTGCTCTTCCGCCAGGCGTTTCAGGGTTCTGGCTTTATATTGCGCATCGACGATGTCCCCCAGCACCTGGCCGGTAAATTTGCCGTCCATGATCTCCAGTTCGTTCGCCACTGCCGCCGTCAGGCGCAGTTTGTCGCGCAGATAATCCGCAAAAAAAGTAAAACCGCCGGAGGCGATCGCCACTTTCCAGCCCAGCGTTTCCAGCTTCAACACCAGTTGCACCAACCCCGGCATCAGCGGCAGTTTTTCGCGGACCTGCAACAGAATATTGGCATCCGCACCTTTCAGCGTTGCCACGCGGCTGCGCAGGCTGGCGGTAAAATCCAGCTCGCCGCGCATCGCGCGCTCGGTGACTTCCGCCACCATTTCACCCGTTCCTGCCAGTTTGGCGATTTCATCAATACACTCAATCTGGATCGCGGTGGAATCCATATCCATCACCAGCAGCCCAGGCGAGCGCAAGTGCGGGATTTTCCCCAGCGGCGCAACGTCCATGCCTTCATCGTGCGCCAGTCGGGAAGCGCGCGGCGTTAATGATCCTGCCAGTCGGATCACCTGGTAATCTTCCACATCCCAGGCCGCGACGATCACCATGGCGGCACCCAGTTTACGCTGGTAGGTTGTCAGGCGTTGTTTGTCCAGATGACGCCCATACAGAAGCCAGCCGCTACGACCAGCATGATAGTCCAGAGGCATAACCTCATCACCACTTAAAGAGAGCGGCAATCCCGGCCACTGAGAAACATCATCGGGCAGATCGCACCAGGTCAAACTGTTCGGCATTAAAGCTCCTGTAAAAACGTTCGCGCCAGAAAGCATCGGAGGGGAAAATAACGCATGAGGCTACCTTGTAACCAGCGCTTCTGGCAACATTAAGCCTTAAATTTTCAACAGGTGGAATATGGCTCGCGCAAAACTTAAATTTCGACTGCACCGCGCAGTGACAGTGCTGATCTGTCTGGCGTTACTGGTGGCGCTCATGCAGGGCGCGTCCTGGTTCAGTCAAAACCACCAACGCCAGCGTAACCCGCAGCTTGAAGAGCTGGCGAGAACGCTGGCGCGCCAGGTGACGCTCAATCTCGCGCCGTTGATGCGCACCGAAACCCCGGATGAAAAACGCATCGGCATCGTGCTGCATCAGTTAACCGAAGAGAGCCGCATCCTTGATGCGGGCGTATACGATGCCGAAGGCGATCTGGTTGCACGTTCCGGCGAAAGCATTGATGTCCGCGACCGACTGGCGCTGGATGGCAAAAAAGCGGGCGGTTACTTTAATCAACAGATCGTCGAACCCATTCAGGGTAAAAGCGGTCCTCTGGGCTACCTGCGCCTGACGCTGGATACGCACACGCTGGCGACCGAGGCGAAACAGGTGGATAACACCACCAATATTCTGCGCCTGATGCTACTACTCTCGCTGGCGATTGGTGTGATTCTGGCGCGCACCTTATTACAGGGTAAACGCACCCGCTGGCAGCAATCGCCGTTCTTGCTGACGGCGAACAAATCCGTACCGGAAGAAGAAGAACCCGAAAAGAAAGAGTAGTGGTCCGCCTCCGGTAAGATAACTGAATGTTACAGAAAGGAAATCTGCTATGTCGACGCTTCGTCTGCTCATCTCTGACTCTTATGATCCCTGGTTCAACCTGGCGGTTGAAGAGTGCATCTTCCGTCAGATGCCCGCCACGCAGCGGGTGCTGTTCCTGTGGCGTAATGCCGATACGGTGGTGATCGGGCGGGCGCAAAACCCGTGGAAAGAGTGCAATACCCGGCGCATGGAAGAAGACAACGTGCGCCTGGCGCGTCGTAGCAGCGGCGGCGGTGCGGTGTTCCACGATTTGGGGAATACCTGCTTTACCTTTATGGCCGGGAAACCGGAATACGATAAAACTATCTCTACGGCGATCGTGCTCAATGCGTTGAATTCGCTTGGTATCGTGGCGGAGGCTTCCGGGCGCAACGATCTGGTTGTCAAAACCGCAGAAGGCGACCGCAAGGTCTCTGGATCTGCATACCGCGAAACCAAAGACAGGGGTTTCCACCACGGTACCCTGCTGTTAAATGCCGATCTCAGTCGTCTGGCTAACTATCTGAATCCGGACAAAAAAAAGCTGCAAGCCAAAGGTATCACCTCCGTGCGCGGGCGTGTGGCGAACCTGGTGGATCTGCTGCCAGGCATTACCCACGAGCAAATTTGCGACGCGGTGACAGAGGCGTTTTTTGCTCACTACGGTGAGCGTGTAGACGCGGAGATTATCTCGCCGGATAAAACGCCGGATCTGCCCAATTTCGCCGAAACCTTCGCACGCCAGAGCAGTTGGGAGTGGAACTTTGGCCAGGCTCCCGCATTTAGCCATCTGCTGGATGAGCGTTTTAGCTGGGGCGGTGTGGAGTTGCATTTTGACGTTGAGAAAGGCCACATCACTCGCACGCAGGTGTTTACCGACAGCCTGAACCCGGCACCGCTGGAAGCGCTGGCTGCGCGTTTACAGGGCTGCCTGTACCGGGCGGACATGCTGGCGCAGGAGTGTGACGCACTGTTGGTGGATTTCCCGGAACAGGAACAGGAGCTACGCCAGCTTTCGGCGTGGATTGCCAGCGCGGTGCGTTAACAGCCCCCGACAGTGGTGAATGCGCATGAACAGTTTCGTGAAGAGATAAAAAAGGGCAGAGAACCTGCCCTTAGAAGAGAAACTTACGCCTTGTCGCCCAGCAGGACAGATTCCAGCGCAATTTTGATCATATCGTTGAAGGTCGTCTGACGCTCAGCAGAAGAGGTCTGCTCATGAGTACGGATATGGTCGGAAACGGTGCAGATAGTCAGCGCTTTCGCCCCGAACTCCGCCGCCACGCCGTAGATACCCGCAGCTTCCATTTCTACGCCCAGCACGCCATATTTTTCCATCACGTCGAACATTTCACCGTCCGGCGAGTAGAACAGATCGGCGGAAAACAGGTTGCCCACGCGCGCATCTACGCCCAGCGCTTTTGCTGCATCGACGGCATTACGCACCATGTCGAAATCAGCGATCGCGGCAAAGTCATGATCTTTGAAACGAATGCGGTTCACTTTGGAATCCGTGCATGCACCCATCCCGATCACCACATCACGCAATTTCACGTCCATACGCACCGCACCGCAGGAACCCACGCGGATGATTTTCTTCACACCGAACTCAGTGATCAGCTCTTTGGTATAAATAGAGCAGGACGGAATGCCCATACCGTGGCCCATCACGGAGATTTTGCGGCCTTTATAGGTACCGGTATAACCCAGCATGCCGCGCACGTTGTTCACTTCGCGGTAGTCTTCGAGGAACGTCTCGGCAATGTGTTTTGCGCGCAGCGGGTCGCCCGGCATCAACACTACGTCAGCGAAATCGCCCATTTCTGCATTAATATGTGGGGTAGCCATCGTCAATTCCTTTATGTCGTTGTCGTTAAAGCAGCAAGGGCGGGAATATCCCGCCCAAAATCATCAGAACATGGCCTTGCCATATTCCATATCAGACACACCGAAGTATTTCGCCAGCGTCTGGCCAATGTCCGCAAACGTTTCGCGGTGACCCAGCGAGCCAGGTTTCACTTTCGGACCGTAAACCAGTACCGGAATGTGCTCACGGGTATGATCGGTACCTTTCCAGGTCGGATCGCAACCGTGGTCCGCCGTCAGGATCAGGATATCGTCTTCGCCAACCAGCTCCATCAGTTCCGGCAAACGACGGTCGAACAGCTCCAGACCACCCGCATAACCGGCGACATCGCGACGATGGCCCCATGATGAGTCAAAATCAACGAAGTTAGTAAAGACGATGGTCTTATCACCTGCGTCTTTCATCTCTTTCACGGTTGCGTCAAACAGGGCATCCAGCCCGGTGGCTTTCACTTTTTTCGTAATGCCGCAGTTGGCATAGATGTCGGCAATTTTGCCAACGGAAACCACATGGCCCGCTTTCTCATCCACCAGTTTTTGCAGCACGGTGGCTGACGGTGGTTCCACCGCGAGATCATGACGGTTACCAGTGCGCTGGAAGTTACCCGCTTTATCACCAATAAACGGACGCGCAATCACACGACCAATGTTATAGCCGCCTTCGGTCAGCTCTTCACGGGCAATTTCACACAGTTCATACAGTTTATCGAGACCAAAGGTCTCTTCATGGCAAGCAATCTGGAACACCGAGTCCGCCGAGGTGTAGAAAATCGGTTTGCCGGTTTTCATGTGCTCTTCACCCAGTTGATCGAGGATCACCGTACCGGAAGAGTGGCAGTTGCCGAGATAACCTGGCAGGTTAGCGCGCGCCACCAGTTTATCCAGCAGTTCCTGCGGGAAGCTGTTTTCGGTGTCGCTAAAGTAACCCCAGTCAAACAGCACCGGCACACCGGCGATTTCCCAGTGACCAGACGGCGTATCTTTACCGGAAGAGAGTTCGTGCGCCCAGGCATAAGCCCCGACGATTTCCGCACTGGCGTCCATCCCAGCAGGGATAAAACCCGTTGCCCCTTCATGTGCCTTTGCCAGGCCCAGGCGGGTAAGGTTGGGTAAGTTCAGCGGACCTTTACGTCCGGTGTCGGCTTCCCCTTTAGCACAGACTTCAGCAATATGACCGAGGGTATCGGAACCCACGTCGCCAAAGCGATCCGCGTCTTCAGTCGCGCCGATGCCGAATGAGTCCAGCACCATAATAAATGCACGTTTCATATGTTCTCCGTACCTTGTGCTTTGTAAAAAAGCGATCAGATCAGTATATCGCTATTCGGTGATGCGGCGATAGACCGTCGGTGTCTCTTTTGGCGCACTGTCGCCAATCACAATCGCGGCTTTAACGGCTTGTGCCGCATCCTGCCAGCTTGCTTCGTCTTTTGCATGAATCACTGCCAGCGGTCGCTGGCCATCCACGCGCTCGCCCAAACGGGCCATCTCTGTAAAGCCAACGCTGTAATCGATGCTGTCTGTAGCCTGGCGACGACCGCCGCCCATCGACACCACCGCCATGCCCAGCGCGCGGGTATCCATGGCGCTGATAAACCCTTCATCTTCGGCATAAACCGCTTTGCTCAGCGTCGCGGTCGGCAGGTATTTGGCGTAATTTTCCACGAAATCGACCGGGCCTTTCTGTGCGGCAACCATGCGGCCAAATACCTCCGCAGCTTTGCCGTTATCCAGCACCGTCTGCAACTTCGCCCGCGCCTCGGCATCGTCTTTCGCCAGTTTGCCGGAGATCAGCATCTCCACGCACAGCGCCATCGTCACATCAAACAGTCGTGGATTGCGATATTCACCGGTCAGGAACTGCACGGCTTCGCGCACTTCCACTGCGTTACCCGCACTGGACGCCAGCACCTGATTCATATCGGTCAGCAGCGCAGTCGTTCGCACGCCAGCGCCATTGGCTACGCCCACGATCGCCTCCGCCAGTTGTTCGGAAAGGGCATATGTCGGCATAAATGCGCCGCTGCCAACTTTCACATCCATGACCAGCGCATCCAGGCTTTCTGCCAGTTTTTTGGCCAGAATCGATGCCGTGATCAACGGAATAGAGTCCACCGTCGCGGTAATGTCGCGGGTGGCATAAAAACGTTTATCCGCCGGCGCAAGGGAGTTGGTCTGCCCGATGATCGCTACACCAACCTCTTTGATGATGTCCCGGAAGCGCTGGTCGTCCGGGAAGATGTCAAACCCCGGAATGGCTTCCAGTTTGTCGAGCGTGCCACCAGTATGGCCCAGGCCGCGCCCGGAGATCATCGGAATATAGCCACCGCAGGCCGCCACCATGGGGCCGAGCATCAACGATGTCACGTCGCCAACACCGCCGGTGGAGTGCTTGTCGACCACCGGACCGTTGAGATCAAGCTGTTTCCAATCCAGAACGGTGCCCGAATCCCGCATCGCCATGGTCAGCGACACGCGTTCCGGCATGGTCATATCGTGGAAGAAAATGGTCATGGCGAGGGCGGCAATCTGCCCTTCGGAAACGGTGTTATCGCGAATTCCGTTGATAAAGAAACGGATTTCTTCATCACTCAGCGCGAGACCATCGCGTTTTTTTCGAATAATTTCTTGAGCGAGAAACATGGTACCCCCTGAGGAATGAGAGGACCGGGCCACGGAACCGGCCCGGCGAAATACAGGTTTGGTCAACCTGATAAGCGAAGCGCCATCAGGCAATCATCAGTAGCTACTGGCGCTTTTACCGTCGCCGTGGCCCAGCGCTTTCAGCAAGCTTGCCAGCAGGCTGGACGCGCCAAAACGGTAGTGGCGGGCATCAGCCCAATCCGCGCCAAACAGCTCGTCGGCAATCGCCAGATACTGTTGCGCATCTTCTGCCGTACGTACGCCACCTGCGGGTTTAAAACCGACGGTTTTCTCAACGCCCATATCGCGGATCACTTCCAGCATAATGCGCGCACTTTCCGGGGTGGCATTCACCGGCACTTTGCCGGTAGAGGTTTTGATGAAATCTGCACCGGCTTTGATAGAAATTTCAGAGGCTTTACGGATCAGCGCTTCCTCTTTCAATTCACCGGTTTCGATGATCACTTTCAGCAACACGTTCGCCGCTGCGCATGCCTCTTTACAGGCCTTAACCAGATCAAAACCAATCTGTTCGTTTCCGGCAATCAGCGCGCGGTACGGAAACACCACATCAACTTCATCAGCGCCATAAGCAATGGCTGCACGGGTTTCAGCCAGCGCGATATCAAGATCATCATTACCGTGTGGAAAGTTCGTGACCGTCGCGATGCGCACATCCGGCGTACCTTGCGCGTTCAGAGTCTTACGCGCAATCGGGATAAAACGCGGGTAAATACAAACCGCGGCCGTGTTGCCTACCGCTGTTTTCGCTTGATGGCACAGCGCGATGACTTTTTCATTGGTGTCATCGTCGTTCAGGGTTGTCAGGTCCATCAGTTTCAACGCACGCAGGCTGCTTGCAGTTAAATCAGTCATATTCTCTCCGACGGCGTAATGCCGATTTCTTGTTCGGGTCTGTTAATATTCTAACATTAACCCACCATTACACTTCGACACCCATCACAGTTAATGAAAACTGAATGCAGTTTTGCAAAACCATAATGAGACATTCATCAAATTATTAAGCTCAAAACAACCATGGTTGCGTTTCTGTAGGCAGGGATCAAAAGCGACAGACAGCGATTTTCTTAGACTCTCTGCACCACTTAAGGAAGGAGAGGAACGATAATGTCCGAGACTGTTGATCCTTTATCACTGTCGCGTTGCCAACAGATTGTCACCAGCCCAACGCTCACGGTGGAACAAAAACGCCATTTTCTCGCCCTGGAGGCGGAGAACAGCTTGCCCTATCCTGCTCTGCCAGAAGCCGCCCGTGCGGCGCTTGATGAGGGCGCTATCTGCGATATGTTTGAGGGACATGCCCCGTACAAACCACGCTACGTTCTGCCTGATTACGCCAAATTCCTTGCCAACGGTTCCGCCTGGCTGGAACTGGAAGGCGCTCAGGATCTGGATGACGCTCTCTCGCTGTTGACCATCCTTTATCACCATGTTCCGTCGGTAACCTCCATGCCGGTTTACCTCGGGCAACTGGATGCCCTGCTGCAACCATATGTTAGAATTCTAACACAAGAAGAAGTCGATATCCGAATAAAACGTTTCTGGCGCTATCTCGACAGAACTCTGCCGGATGCGTTTATGCACGCCAATATTGGACCATATGACACGCCCATTACCCGCGCCATTTTGCGCGCGGATGCCGATCTACAGCAGGTTTCACCCAACCTCACCTTTATTTATGATCCGCAAATCACCCCTGATGACCTGCTGCTGACTGTTGCGAAAAATATCTGTACTTGCAGCAAACCGCATATTGCGAATGGTCCGGTGAATGATAATATTTTCACAAAAGGCGGTTATGGCATCGTCAGTTGTTACAATTCCCTGCCTCTGGGCGGCGGCGGTAGCACACTGGTGCGGCTCAATCTGAAAGTCATCGCTCAACGCAGTGACTCGCTGGAGGATTTTTTCAGCCGCCAGCTTCCCCACTACTGCCGTCAACAAATCGCCATCATTGATGCCCGCTGTGACTTTCTCTACCAGCAATCTGGTTTCTTTGAGCATAGCTTCCTGGTGCGGGAGGGTCTGATCGACGCCAATCGTTTTGTGCCCATGTTTGGTATGTATGGGTTAGCAGAAGCGGTAAACATTCTGTGTGAGAAAAGCCTGCCGGGCGCATGCTACGGCAAAGATGAACAAGCCAACGCCCTTGGCTACCGCATAAGCAAACAACTGGCGGATTTTGTAGAAAACACGCCGGTGAAACATGGCTGGCGACAACGCGCGATGTTACATGCGCAGTCCGGCATCAGCTCCGATGTGGGTACTACGCCGGGGGCGCGTCTGCCGTATGGCGAGGAGCCAGATCCGATCACACATTTACTGACCGTCGCGCCGCACCACGCATGGTACAAGGCAGGTATCAGCGACATTTTGACGCTCGATGAGACCATCAAGCGTAACCCACAAGCGCTGGTGCAATTGTGCCTTGGCGCATTCAAAGCGGGGATGCGCGAGTTCACCGCTAATGTGCAGGGCAACGACCTGGTGCGGGTCACCGGTTATATGGTCCGCCTCTCGGATCTGGAAAAATACCGCGCCGAGGGTTCACGAACGAATACCACCTGGTTGGGTGAAGAAGCTGCACGCCACACACACATCCTTGAACGACAACCCCGCGTAATAAGCTATGAACAGCAGATGCGCTTTCGTCAGTAAGATCATCCCCTTTTCCTGCGTCGACGGTCCGGGAAGCCGCCTGGCGTTGTTCTTACAGGGCTGCAATATGCGCTGTAAGAACTGCCATAATCCGTGGACAATCGGGCGTTGTAATCACTGTGGTGAATGCGTGCCCACTTGCCCACATCAGGCATTAACGCTGGCGGGCGGCCAGGTTCAGTGGCATGCGCATATTTGCCAGCAGTGCGACACCTGTCTGCATGGGTGCCCACAACAGGCCACGCCCATGGCGCAGCTAATGAGTGTGGACGCCGTACTGGCTCACATCCGTAACGCCGCACTGTTTATTGAAGGCCTCACGGTAAGCGGCGGCGAAGCCACGTTGCAGCTATCCTTTCTGCATGCGCTGTTTACCGCAATGCGTGCGGATCCGTCATTACGCCATCTGAAAAATCTGGTGGACAGCAATGGCCTGCTCAGTGAAACCGGCTGGCGTAAGCTGTTACCGGTGTGTGATGGCGCAATGATCGATCTGAAAGCCTGGAGCAACGAGCATCACCGTTTTCTTACCGGGCGAGAGAATACGCAGGTAAAAACCAGTCTGCGCCTGCTGGCAGCCGAAAATAAGCTTGTGGAGCTGCGCCTGCTACTGATCCCGGAGCACTGCGATTATCTGACGCACATTGATGCGCTTACCGCGTTTATCCACCAGTTAGGGAATGTGCCCGTACGTCTGAATGCGTTTCATCGCCACGGCGTTTACGGCACGGCAGCAACATGGCGCAGCGCAACTGCCGACGATATTGAACCCCTGGCCGACGCGCTGCTGGCACGTGGCGTCACAACGGTGCTGCTCCCGGCGCTATATCTCTAATGAAAAGAGCCGGCGCGTATTCTCCAGCAACGCCTGTGCGATGACATCGGGTGCTTCCGGGCGTAGTTCGCAGAGTGTGTCAAAGACCCGCGCCGTCTGTTCCGGACGATTAGGTTGCCCCTGAAAACCATTGAGCGGCATATCCGGGGCATCGGTTTCCAGCAACAGCGCAGACAACGGTAAACGCGCCATAACGTCGCGGGTTTTACTGGCGCGCGGATAGGTTATGGTGCCACCCACGCCGATGCAGTAGCCCAATTCAATAAAGCGCTGCGCCTGCTGTAAACTTCCGGCAAAGCCATGTACCACGCCCCGGCGCGGCAGATCCTGTTTTTTCAGATGCATCGCCAGTTTGTCATGGGTACGACGGGAGTGGAGGATCACCGGTAAATCGAAGCGTTTCGCCAGTTGTAGTTGCGCATCCAGAAACTGCTGCTGGCGACTAAACTGCGGATCATCACGGTACAGATCGAGGCCAATCTCCCCTATCGCCACCACCTTTTCCGGCTTTGCGGCAAGGTAATGCGCCAGTTTTTCAAGGCTTTCCGACGTATGTGCTTCAATTACAATCGGGTGCAGCCCCAGCGCGGCGTAGAGCGCGGTGTGCTGAGAAGCCAAATCACAAACGCGGGCAAAGTAGTCTGCACTGATGGCCGGAACAATAATGCGCTCAACGCCCACCTCGGCTGCGCGGGCAATGCTGGCGGCTTCATCTCCGGTAAAGGGCGGAAAATCAAAATGGCAGTGCGTATCGATAAAGCGAAAACTCACGCCGTATCCTCTTTATTAATGGGAAAATCATTGGCTTGCGGTGCAATAACCAGCGGCGTATCAATAGCATCGTTAGCCACCGGTGCTGGCGGCACCACACGGGTCGCAGGCACGGGCGGGTGGCGCATGATCGGCGGCGTCTCCGCCAGCAGTTTACCCACCGTAGCGAGGAAATAACGCCCGCACAATCGGCCAAGTTTATAGTCGTCGCGCAGCGCAGGTAAACGGCTGCCTAATGCCATGCTATGCAACAGTTTTGGAGGATAGATTTCGAAAATACGCAGCTTACCCGGCGGGGTTTCGATAAATTTCTGAATCGCTAAATAGCTTTTCTCATGATGCTGCACCAGATTGACCAGCGACTGAAGACTGCTTTCTCCCAACCAGCGTTCCATCCGCTTAAACCACTGCGGCGTATAGTACATCTGCGAGGGCACCGTGCGGATCACCACGATCGTTTTTGCTCCGCGTTTCGCCGCTTCCTGCACCGGGATGGCATCGCTGACGCCGCCGTCCAGATAGTTTACCCCGTCCAGCATGACACCCGGACGGTAAAAGCCGGGGATAGCGCTGGAGGCGCGAATCAAATCCAGCCATGTTTGATGCGTCGGGGAGAAATATTCTGCCGTATAGTCATCCTGGCGACAGGCACACATATAAAAGGCCTTACCTGTGTCAAAGGCGCGGGCAGCGTGATCCATCGCCAGAGGCATCCGGCTTGATGTGGACTCGACCAGCCAGTCGAGATCGATAAGGTTACCGCCACGGACAAACCGCACCGGATCAAAAAAGTCCCGTTTGGTGGTGTAGCGCATAATGACTTTGCGCGCATAGCCTGGCTGGTTACAAACATAGGCTGAAAGATTCTGCGCACCGGCAGACGTGCCAAAGTAGAGATCGAAAGGGTTAAATTCCGCGCGCATAAACTCATCCAGCACCCCGGCGGTGAAAATGCCACGCTGACCGCCGCCTTCGCATACCAGTGCGAGACGACCGGGACGAAATGGTTTTAACGCCAGCGGCGCAATGTTGCCGAGCGTTACGGGAATATACTGCCCCACTCTGCTTTCCTTTCTGATGCGTTATCGCACAAAGTAACGCAATTATTCCCCTGCTGATACAGCAAAGCCAGTCACAGGGACTGGCTTTAATGTAACCGAAATTTAAGCGCGTAATACGCTATGGACGCCGGCGGCCCATGAACAGGCTAACCAGGAACAAGATAATACCGACGATGAAGACAATTTTTGCTGCGCCTGCGGCCGTACCTGCAAGACCACCAAAACCCAGGGCGGCGGCAATTAACGCGATAACCAGAAATATAATGCCCCAACGAAACATAAGACTCTCCTTAACCATAGTTAATGTCGACCGCTATAAAGTGAGCGCTCAGGATGCTCACTCGCGGTTTTCCGGGTACGTGTTGGTCATACCCGGCAAGCGCCGGGCTGTGACATTTTGAGGAACCGTTACTTAACTTTGAGATCGTTTTTCACGCTTTTAACGCCATCTATTGCTTTGGCGATACTTTCCGCGCGTTCACTTTGGGCTTGTGAATCTACCGTACCGGATAACTGCACCACACCATCAGTGGTTTCGACTTTCACCTTACGGGAAGGTACAACGTCGTCTGCCAGCAGTTTGGCTTTGATTTCACTGGTTGTTGCGGTATCACCCGCGTAACCTTTTACTGATTGATTTTTACCGTCACGAACGTGCAGCTTATCGCTGACGGACGCTACTCCTTCCACGCCTTTGGCCACGGCAACAGCCTGTTCAGCCTGCGCCTGGCTCTCAACAAAGCCGCTCAGCGTAACCACCTTTTTCTCGGTTTTGACGGAAATATCGGTGCTCTTAATGCTCTCATGATCCACCAGCGCCGCTTTTACTTTTGCGGTGATGGAGCTGTCATCCATGAAACCACCGACTTTATTCATAGAGCTATCGATTTTTTCGCCTGCACTGGACGCTGTGTTTTGCGCTTTGTCAGTGGTGGTATCTGCCGCGAGGACTGAACCACTTGCCAAAGCCGAGCCCAGCATCACAGCCAGCAGAGTTTTTGAAATCTTCAGTCTTGTCATAATCATCGATGTCATTCCTATTGGTTTGCCCACAATTTGGGCTACAAGCAGCAACAGTGGCTGCTCTACTGCTGTGGTGAATCTCACCCAGTTCAGAAATCAATGGCTTCGGTCACAACACCGTCACACATCGCCCTGAAGCAGTTATTAATATCAATTCGCAATGGGAAGGGTGAATAAAAGACCATTAAACACGCAATGAACAGGACTTTTATCCACCCAACATGTCATCACTTTGTTAAATATAGATCACGCTTGCCAAAAAACCCGGACAAACGGTTAAAAAATGAGCAATAGAGGAAAAAACGGCAGGTTTTAAGAACTTTCCGCAACGGGCTAATAAGACAGGAAAAGTGATGGAGCACGGCGTACACCGTGCTCCGCGCAAGGATTAGTGCTCGCGGGTTTTATGGAAGGTGACGTCAGGATAACGTTCCTGAGTGAGGTTCAGGTTGACCATAGTTGGTGCGATATACGTCAGGTTATCGCCGCCATCAAGGGCCAGCTGAATTTCGTTTTTACGTTTGAACTCCTCAAATTTCTTCACGTCAGTGCCTTCAACCCAACGCGCGGTGGCGACGTTGACCGATTCGTACACCGCTTCCACGTTGTACTCGCTCTTCAGGCGTGACACCACCACATCGAACTGCAGCACACCGACCGCCCCAACAATCAGGTCGTTATTCGCAATCGGACGGAAGACCTGTACCGCACCTTCTTCAGAAAGCTGGACAAGGCCTTTTAGCAGTTGTTTCTGCTTCAGCGGATCGCGCAGACGGATACGGCGGAACAGTTCCGGGGCAAAGTTCGGAATGCCGGTGAACTTCATCATCTCGCCCTGGGTGAAGGTATCGCCAATCTGAATGGTACCGTGGTTATGCAGGCCGATAATGTCGCCCGGATAGGCTTCTTCTACATGAGAGCGATCGCCCGCCATAAAAGTCAGCGCATCTGAGATCACCACATCTTTACCGGTACGCACCTGACGCAGTTTCATGCCCTTTTCATAACGCCCGGACACCACACGCATAAACGCCACGCGGTCGCGGTGTTTCGGATCCATATTGGCCTGGATCTTAAACACAAAGCCGGTGAATTTCTCATCATTGGCAGTGACTTCACGGGTATCGGTTTTACGCGGCATCGGCGCTGGCGCCCACTCCACCAGACCATCAAGCATGTGATCCACGCCAAAGTTACCCAGCGCGGTACCAAAAAATACCGGGGTCATTTCGCCGCTCAGGAACAGTTCTTTATCGAACTCGTTGGAAGCACCTTGCACCAGTTCCAGCTCATCACGCAGCTGTTGCGCCAGGTCTTCACCCACCGCGCTATCGAGGTCGGGGTTATTCAGCCCTTTAACAATGCGGACTTCCTGGATGGTGTGCCCTTTACCGGTCTGATAGAGGTAGGTTTCGTCTTTATAAAGATGGTAAACGCCCTTGAACAGTTTGCCGCAGCCAATGGGCCACGTGATCGGCGCACATGCAATCTTCAGCTCATTTTCCACTTCATCCAGCAGCTCCATCGGATCGCGGATGTCACGGTCAAGTTTGTTCATAAACGTCAGGATCGGCGTGTCGCGCAGACGGGTGACTTCCATCAGCTTACGCGTCCTGTCTTCAACGCCTTTTGCGGCATCAATCACCATCAGACAGCAGTCCACTGCCGTCAGCGTACGGTAGGTATCCTCGGAGAAGTCTTCGTGCCCGGGGGTATCCAGCAGGTTAACGAGACTGGTTTTATACGGGAACTGCATTACGGAGGTGGTAATGGAAATACCACGTTGCTTTTCCATCTCCATCCAGTCGGATTTTGCATGCTGGCTGGAACCACGGCCTTTTACCGTACCGGCAGTCTGGATCGCCTGTCCGAACAGCAACACCTTTTCAGTGATGGTGGTTTTACCAGCATCGGGGTGCGAGATGATAGCGAACGTACGGCGCTTCGCCACCTCTTGAAAATAAGGAGACAACGTCATAATGAAAATCTTCTGTGTAATTGCGCGGCCTCAGGCCACGCGATGAAATACGAAAAATGCGGCTATTGTACTCAACGGCTGAGTGCAGACAATCAATGTTTACACAGGAGATGCTCCAGTTCGGTTAGAGAGGTCACGGTCCAGGTTGGGTTAATACCTTCCGGTAAAGCGCGATCGTGCGCATTCAACCAGCAGGTCGACAGCCCGGCGTTATTCCCCCCCAGAATGTCTGATTCCGCCGTGTCGCCCACCATCAATACCCGCGCACGATCCGGGTTACCGGCCTGCTGCAGTGCGTAATCAAAGATTTTAGGATCGGGTTTGGCGACACCCACCTGTTCGGAAATCACTAATAAATCAAAATAGTCGCGAAGGCCGGTTCGTTCCAGGCGAATTTGCTGCAAGGCGGTAAATCCGTTGGTGATGATGCCAAGCTTCGCTTTGCCTCGCAGACTATCAAGCAGCGATACCGCCCCCGGCAATGGCGCGCAAATTTCGGCCATTGCGTTGAGAAACGCATCATTAAGCGAACCTGCAGGCACATTCAGACGCTCAGACCAGCCCTGAAAACGCTGATGCTGCAGTTGCAGAGCGCTAATCGCACCGTTCTGGTAATCCACCCATAGCGGTTTATTGACCGCCTGGTATTCGGCAAAGTCCTGATCGGTAAATGTCACGCTATAGTCAAGAAACATCCGTTGTAAGCCACCGAACGCGTCAAACGTAAACAGCGTTTCGTCAGCATCAAAGAGTATCCAGTCCCATTTCATTACATCACCTTTATTATCAGAGAGGCAGCGCCATAATTATCGCATCCTCGCGCCCGTTGGCCGTGGGGTAATAATTACGACGAATCGTCGCCTCGTTAAATCCTAAACTTTCGTACAGCGCGATCGCGCCGGTGTTGGAGGCCCGCACTTCCAGCCACAGCGTCAGTACGCCGCGGGATTCCAGTTCGCGGATGAGATGCTCCAACAGTTGTCGGCCAAATCCTTTACGTTGCCAGGCCGGATCGACGGCAATATTGAACAGCGTGGCCTCATCCAGCACGACCTGGGTGATGGCGAATGCCGCCATGTCATCACCCACCATCAGTCGATAGTTGAGATAGCGTTCACCTTGATTGCTGGCGAGTGTTTTTTCGCTCCAGGGGAAAGCATGCGCCCGGGTTTCAATCGCGTAAGCGCGGGCTAAATCAGTCGTGCTGAGGGAAGAAATCGTGTTCATGTTCGCAGATTTGTTGCCATAACGCGGCGCATGCCGCAGGGTTGCCGCGTAATTCATCGTACGGAGCCGTTGAGACTTGTGCTCCGCCCAGCACCAGCGGCCCATCGACGCCCAGCAACCAACTATTACACTGACTGCCGGGGGGTAACATCGCGACGCGATCCGGCGTCAATTGCAAGACCTGATCCGCAGTGATGGTCAACGCGCGCAAGACATCACTCACCAGCGGCTCAGTCAGTGCCGGCAGCGTGGACGCAACCATCACCAACCGGATATGCGCAGGCAACGAGATGGCGATTTCACCCTGCAACACCGCGGGATGGCGCAAAGTCCACTGGGTAATGCCCAGTTGCTGTAATTGCCAGTCGCGTCGGGAAGTCATAGCAAAACACTCCTGTATGTCAGGCGCGCAAATATAACAAACTCAGCGCCTGTTCGCCATTAAGACACAACCAACAAAGAGATAGCGTGAAGGATACTCACCCTGTACACACAATCATTCGCGATGCGCCGAGGCGGCAAGGATGAGGAACCCCGGGAGCTTATACCAGTAAGTGACAGGGGGCCGAAGACGACGCCAACAAAGAGGCAGCGTGAAGGATAACGTGTATAATCGCCGCCAGAATTTAACGAGGAACCCCCCATGTCCGCTTTTACCCCGGCAAGTGAAGTCTTGCTGCGCCACAGTGATGATTTCGAACCCAGCCGCATTCTTTTTGCCGGTGATTTGCAGGATGACCTGCCCGCTCGTCTGGACACCGCGGAAAGCCGCGCCTGGACTCAACAGTTTCACCAGTGGCAAACGCTAAGCCAGCAAATGGGCGAGCACGCTCGCTATAGTCTGGTTGCCGACAGCGCAACGGTTGGCGATTGCGATACGCTGGTTTATTACTGGCCGAAGAACAAACCGGAAGCACAGTTTCAGTTGATGAATCTGCTTTCCTTGCTGCCTGTGGGTGCCGACATATTCGTGGTCGGCGAGAACCGTAGCGGCGTACGCAGCGCTGAGCAGATGCTGGCAGAGTATTGCCCACTGAACAAAGTCGACAGTGCCCGCCGCTGCGGTTTGTATCATGGCCGCCTGGAAAAAACGCCAGCTTTCAACCCGGACGAATTCTGGGGTGAATATGCACTGGATGATTTGACCATTAAAACGCTACCGGGCGTGTTCAGCCGCGACGGGCTGGATGTCGGCAGCCAGCTGCTGTTGTCGACCTTTACCCCGCATACTAAGGGCAAAGTGCTGGATGTAGGTTGCGGCGCAGGTGTCCTGGCGGCGGTACTGGCGAGCCACTCGCCGAAAGTGCGTCTGACGCTGTGCGACGTCTCTGCTCCGGCGGTAGAGGCCAGTCGCGCAACGCTGGCGGCGAACGGTTTCGAAGGGGATGTGTTTGCCAGCAACGTCTTCTCAGAAGTGACTGGCCGTTTCGATATGATCATCTCCAACCCGCCGTTCCACGATGGTTTGCAGACCAGTCAGGAAGCTGCACAGACGCTGATTCGCGGTGCCGTTCGCCACCTGAACAGTGGCGGTGAGTTGCGTATTGTCGCTAACGCCTTCCTGCCGTATCCGGATGTACTGGATCAGACGTTTGGTTTCCATGAAGTCATTGCACAAACCGGCCGTTTTAAAGTCTACCGTACGGTGATGACACGCCAGGCGATAAAATAATCGCTGTTCCCGGTGGGTGCGACTCACCGGGTTACACTTCCTCTGCGTCTCAGCGCCCATTTTTACAGCAATCAGCTTCCGTTGGCTTAATTAACTGTTGACGAAAAGTTGAAAACATCTAGAATGCGCCTCCGTGGTAGCGATACTTCAAGAGTATCGATGGTATGCGAAGGTGGCGGAATTGGTAGACGCGCTAGCTTCAGGTGTTAGTGTCCTTACGGACGTGGGGGTTCAAGTCCCCCCCCTCGCACCATAAACCACGCTGATATTGCTCGCACTGTGCGAAGGTGGCGGAATTGGTAGACGCGCTAGCTTCAGGTGTTAGTGTTCTTACGGACGTGGGGGTTCAAGTCCCCCCCCTCGCACCAACGAGGCAATATCAAAAAGTAAGATGACTGTGCGAAGGTGGCGGAATTGGTAGACGCGCTAGCTTCAGGTGTTAGTGTCCTTACGGACGTGGGGGTTCAAGTCCCCCCCCTCGCACCAGATATCTTATACCCTCCCTGTATGACTCTCCTGTTACAACACCATTTTCAAATTCATCAGCAGCAGCATCATTCCACCGACCAGCGCAACACCTGAAGGCAGCAGCACAAAATGCCGTAAACGTTTGTGGTACAGCATTGCTGGCGTGAGCAACAGACCAAGCACAATGACTCCCCGCCAGGCGTTAACTGACAGATCGGCAAGCGCCAGAATAGCCACAACAATGCCTGGTAAGACAATCCCCCATCCACTCCCCAGCGCGCGCTGCAACATGCTTTCATCTCTCATATCGATAATGATAACCAATATCATATGATATGTTTTCTCATTTGTCAGCCCGATACGAAGCGTCAGTATGAAGATCACTCATCTTCTAATGACAGGCATTCAGTAAGGTGATAAATTAAGCGCCACTTAAATGAAAATCCAAATCACTAATTTTTCGCGATAACTGTTTCATCGCGTTACATTTTCTTTTTTTGACTATCAGCACGCCGTTAGATTACGGATAAACAACGATTTTTAGGTATGACATTACAAACCTGGCAATCTCTCTGTAACAAGAAATATCGATTGTCCCTGCGTCTATTTCTGTTACTCAATGCGATCTCAGCGCTGTTTTCTATCGCTCTGCCGCTCTCTCACCTGCGTATTCTGACGATCCCCGTATGCATCATTTTCGCGGCGAGCCTGGTGTTGCCAGTGCTACACCACTATTTTCCTAGCCGAAAAATTAATATCACCCTTATTGCGTTGATATTTGGCTGTCTATGGGCGTGGCATGTAATCACTAAAGTCAGATTAATAAATGATAATGCTGATGCCTTTCTACTGATCGCCTTGTTGAGCATCCTGTTTATAGGCACCATTGCATTTTCAAATAATATCCTCGCCTTTTTATTTCACTCGTTACCGGTATTCGTCAGCTGTTTGTGGCTAAGCAGTGGAGAGAACGAATTCAGAATGATCTACTCTTTTGCACTGCCGGTTTTGGGCATCTCTATTCAGCATGCAATTCAAAAGCGTAATGATCATTTTGCCCAGGCATTAATGAATCGGCTGATGCAGGAGCGCAAAACACTCAATGATTTGAGCATGCTGGATCCGCTGACCGGTTTGTACAACCGCCGTGGTTTGCAGCATAAACTCGACAATATGCTGGCGGTAGATGATAGCCCTCGCTATGTGCTGCTTCTCGATATCGATCACTTTAAAGCTTATAACGATCATTACGGCCACATGATGGGGGATCAGGCGCTCATCCGTGTCTCTGCCGCCTTGCGCAATGCCGTACGCTCACGCGATATTGTTGCCCGCTTCGGTGGCGAAGAATTTATGATCCTGCTTAATAACGCAGAACAGGAAGATGCACGCCGTACCGCTGAACGTATTCGCCAGCAGGTGTATGATCTGAAAATTCCGCATATGTTTAATGAAAGCGTCGCCACAAACGTCACCGTCAGTATCGGGATTGCGCCATTGCTGGGTAATGATATCGAAGCGTCTCTTTCCCGTGCCGATAAAGCGCTGTATGAAGCCAAACATATGGGGCGCAACAACATCCTCGTAAGTGAAGAATTACAGCCCGCCTGAGGCGCTCCCGCGCTAATTTTACGATAAACACCTTGCTATCGATTTTATCCGTGGTTAGGATTAAAAATCATTATCATTTAGATTTCTTATCCTGCTACTGCCATGACTTCACGTACCGCAACGATTGCTGAAAATGCTACCTGGCGAGGGAGCCTCAACAATGAGCGCGATTCGCTGGCGAATGCCGTACGGGAAACTATCTCCAGCCATCGCGAATATCTGCTTGATTTTATTCATCTCAATGAACCCGCACCTTACCAAACCATGACGCTGGCAGAATGGTCACGCGGTAGCGCGTTACAAACGCTTATTGCGACCTATTCCGATCATATCTATCGCAACCAGCTAACGCAGCCGCGAGAAAACAAGCCACTGTTATCACTATGGGCGCAATGGTATCTCGGGCTGATGGTACCGCCGTTGCTACTGGCGCTGTTGATGCAGGAACGCGCAATCGACCTTACACCTGAACATTTCCATGTCGAGTTTCACGAAACCGGCCGTGCCGCGTGTTTCTGGATTGATGTGCAGCCCGATGACGTATTAACGTCCTGTAACGATGCCCAACGAATTTCCGCGCTGACGACATACGCTATGCTCCCGGTCGTACAGGCGCTGGAAGCCACCGGAGACATCAACGGTAAGCTTATCTGGAGCAACACGGGCTATCTGATTAACTGGTGCCTGGGGGATATGATCCCCGTGCTTGGTGAGGGGCGTGTCGCAGCGCTGCGTCAGACCTGCTTCTTTGAAAAACAACTTGCCGATGGCAGCGACAACCCGCTGTGGCGCACCGTTGTGCTGCGGGACGGTGTACTGGTGCGCCGCACTTGCTGCCAGCGCTATCGTCTGCCAGATGTCCAGCAGTGCGGCGACTGCACGTTAACATAAACAAAGGAGCGGTTATTCCGCCCCTTTGTTTTCCTTGTGCCTTTATGCAACCTGCTTATCGTCTTCTGCGCGCTGTGCTTCTTCTGCTTCCTGTTCCAGTAACTGTTTTTCGTACACTTTAAAGAACGGATAGTAGATAACCGCAGACACACAAGCGAGCAAGACCACGAGAATTGCTGCCCGGAAATCCCAACCCAGCGCCCACGCGCCGCCAATAGGCGCAGGAGCGGTCCAGGGCACAACGGAAATCACTCTGCCGATAAGATCCAGTTTCATCGCCGCCCAGGCAATGATGGCGTTGATCGTTGGTGCCAGCAGGAAAGGAATAAAGAATACCGGGTTCATTACAATGGGTGTGCCAAAAATAACCGGCTCATTGATGTTGAACATACTCGGTACGACGCTCAAACGCCCGATGGAGCGTAAATGTACCGAACGGCTACGCAGGTAGCAAAAGACCAGCCCCATCGTCGCCCCGGAGCCACCAATCACAATAAAGAAGGTCCAGAACGCTTCCATAAAGATATGCGGCAACGGCGCGCCCTGCGCCAACGCGGTCTGGTTCAAACCAAGGTTCGTTAACCAGAACATTTGCAGCATACCGGAAACGATCGCAGCGCCATGAATGCCGGCGAACCACAGTAAATGACCAATGATCACCGCCAGCAGAATGGCCGGTAATGAATCCGCTGCCGCTACCAAGGGTTTAAACAGCGCCATAATGGCCTGCGGGATCAGCATATTGAACTGCGTCTGGATAAGCAGACTCAACGGATAAAGCGTCAGCACTACCACCAGCACAGGAATGAGCAAATCAAACGAGTTTTTTATCATCGGCGGCACCTGATCGGGCAGGCGAATACCAATGTTATGCGCTTTTAGAAAACGCATCATTTCCACACAATAAATCGCCACCAGGATCGCGGTGAAAATACCGGTGCCGCCAAGGCTATCCACCGGCAGCGTACCGTTGGTTTTTGGGGCTGCGACCAATAAGAAAGCCATCAGCGATAGCATGGCGCACATAAAAGGATCCAACTGATGCGACTTCACATAATGCTTACCAAGATTGTAAGCAATGGCCGCGCAGATATAGATAGACATAATGCCCATCGTCATATCGAAAGGCGTAAGGATCCGCCCTTCATACTGCTTCGCAAGATCAAGCCAACCACGGGCGAAACCCCAGGTGGTGTCCGGCGAAAATGGCGGATAGGCAAAGACCAGCAGGAACGAGCCCACAATCATAAACGGCATTGCGGAAATAAACCCGTCACGGATGGCCATCACATGGCGTTGGGAAGAGATTCGCCCGGCAATCGGGCTGACGTAGTTTTCTATAAACCGGAAAATGAGGTTAAACGCAGCATGGTTGGCAGACATAGCAGATCTCCTGTCAGACTAACAAAGTAAGCGCACCAGCGAATATTCTGCCGCGTCGCGATCCATTTTTTCTCTGTGAAACCATGTGGTTGTTTGAACCAGCATTACAACGAAACAGGATACGTTCATAGACGGCTCTTTATTTAATTTTCTGGGCAGAGGGAAGTGACAAAATGAGTATTAACCCGGGTTGATGACACTGCAACCGGTTACTGTAACCGGTTTCCGCGATTGTGAAGGCGATCGATAATCTGGTTGTAAGGCGTTTGTTAAGGAGGGATATTTACAGCAATAACGTGCTTGTGACAGATTAATAGCGGTTTTAAGCAGGAGAACATCATGAGTTTGCAGTCTGTGCGGCAATTTTTTGCCGACAATGCCCCCGACATCGATATCATCGAACTGAGCCAAAGCACGGCAACCGTCGCGCTGGCTGCTGCGGCACATCATGTGGAGCCGGGACAAATCGCCAAGACACTGTCGTTAAAAGTAAAAAATGAAGTCATTCTGGTGGTCGCCAAAGGCGACGCGCGCCTGGATAATAAAAAGCTAAAAAATACTTTCGGCGCGAAAGCGCGAATGTTAAGTAGTGACGAAGTGGTTACGATTACCGGCCATCCCGTTGGCGGTGTCTGCCCATTCGGTCTGGAAAACCCTCTGGCAATATATTGTGATGTGTCGTTGAAACAGTACCCGGAAGTCTTGCCAGCTGCCGGAGCCATCCACAGCGCCGTGCGTATCTCGCCAGAAAGAATGGCGGAACTGACCCGCGCCAAATGGATAGATGTGTGCCTGTAGTCTCGTTGCACCAGCGCCAGGTTTGATGCCTGGCGCACCAGAAGCGAAAGGCTAATTGGGATACTGACCGTAAACGTGCGGCATCCATGTCAGAATATCTGCAGCGTTAAGCAAACTCACATCAGACGTAACACCCAGCTTTGTCATCGCGTTAAATTTGTGCGCACGAATGGTTTTAACATTGCGATCCAGCTGTGAAGCGATTTCAGCCATGGAAAGACCGCGCGTCATACAGTTCAATATTGCCCGCTCCGTCGGGCTGAGCGTACGACACTGGCTCACATACCAATGATTAAGCATATTGTCATTGATATGCCGGGTTTCACCGAAGAGCGTTGCAAGCTGCTCCAATAAGAGAGGCAACGGCGCTGTTTTACTCAAAATGCCATGCAATCGCAACGATGAAAAAAGCCCCACCAATTGCGCCTCTCGATCGTCCTCAACCAGAACGATACGCTGTACACCGGGATGCGAGTATGAAAGTAGATGCAGCCCCATTAAACATTCACGCCGTTCTTCTCGCAGTCCAAAAAGAGAATAAATGATAGAAAAAAACGACGTCTGTTTGAGTGCCTGACGGAATTCAGCAAAATTTTTATAGAAATGAAACGAGTATTGACAATATGTCGGATCACTCAATAAATTTTGCAATCCCACTTCACTCATTATGCATTTTTCGATGATGGCTACGTTTCTTTTCGTGCAATTCTTTCCCATTCTTTCCGCTCTCCGTATGCCGTTCCTAAATTGAGCTCTTTCATTCCCCGAGTACTATTAATCCATGTGTACAGGTCCGCATTACTGCGCAGTAATAATCTGCGCATTGCACTATTTTTTTGCGCACTGATAGTTTTATTGCTCTTTTTTAGCAGTGTTGCAATTTGATTTATTCCCCACCCTTTTCCCAACAGACGTAATACTTTTCGCTCGGAAAATGTCAGTGCATCTCCCATCGAAGAATTCTCTTCCATAAATTCTTCAGCGGGCATCAAAAGCGTCTGGCTGATTTTTCCATTTTTCTCATAGCTCGCATGAATAGTCGTGACAATGCCCGCAATCGACGCCTCATCAGAAAGTAACGTTGTGTGCGAACGTAAAAGAAGCTGTTTCGCAACCGGATAGAGGCTACCGGAGACAAAGAAAATCCAGTGCGCATTATCGCATTGCGAGAGCAGTGAATAGTATTGCTGACAATTTCTGCGCGCATACCGCTGTTCGCCTGTTAAATCGACAATAACCATACTGGCGCACTGTAATTTTTGCAGCGCAATCTCCTCTATGGATGAATAACAGGCCAATTCATATTCAGTAAAATGTCGGGCAACTATGCCCTCTATTCCGGCGCTGAATACTGGCATTCGACTTATAATAACCCCATGTTTACTGTTTAGTGATAGCATAAAACCTCCGCTTCCATTCGCGAGCTCTATCAATTCTCGTTATTAATATTTACTTGACTGATGAAATTAATGCGAAATAGTCCCACATCTCGTCAGGATGACGCGGTGAAAAATTAGTAAAATGCATGATTAGCAATTAAATATAACGTTGTAAAATTATAGTATTGCCCACTCATGTGTCAACATAACACAACGCCCTTTCAAACACCCCGGATATTATTAAAAAATAAAATAAGAAATTAAAACAATCAATGCGTGGATAATTAAGATAAAACCCATAAATTTAATAAATAATTAAGATTAATTTATACCTAACCTGCTCATTAATCATGTTTTTCCACAATGAGAACATTAATACCCTAACAGACCTGAACTGGTCTTAACCCACAACGGGAATGCATCATGAAACGCCTTCATCGTGATTTAATGCACAGTTCTTGATCTACTTTAGCGCCCTTCAGCCCATATTCTGTGCTAAATATAGACTTTTCGCTCCCCCTTCTTGTGAGCGCCTTTGCAAACAGTACCAGGGTAACCATGCAAACAGACCAGTCATCGCAGCGGGCAATTACACGCCTGTGTATTCAGTGTGGCCTTTTCTTGTTACAGCACGGCGCAGAGAGCGCGCTGGTGGAAGAGTTATCAACGCGTCTGGGACTGGCGCTGGGCATGGACAGCGTAGAGAGTTTAATTTCATCCAATGCCATCGTCCTGACGACCATCAAAGACGGGCAATGCCTGACCTCCACACGCAAGAACAGCGATCGCGGAATCAATATGCATGTCGTGACGGAGGTACAACACATTGTGATCCTGACCGAACACAAGCTACTGGATCTAAAAGGCGTTGAAAAACGCTTTGCCCAGGTAAAGCCACTGCGTTACCCGCGCTGGCTGGTCACCCTGATGGTAGGCCTTTCCTGCGCCTGCTTCTGCAAGCTCAATAATGGCGGTTGGGACGGTGCATTTATCACTTTTTGCGCCAGCAGCGTTGCGATGTATGTACGGTTGGTGCTGGCAAATCGGCACATGCACCCGCAAATTAACTTCTGTGTGACCGCGTTTGTTGCAACGACGGTTTCGGGCTTGATGCTCACTCTGCCGAATTTTCTCCACTCATCAACGGTAGCCATGGCCGCCAGTGTTTTGTTATTGGTACCGGGGTTCCCGCTTATTAATTCCGTCGCCGATATGTTTAAAGGCCATATCAATACCGGGTTGGCGCGCTGGGCCATCGCCAGCTTATTAACGCTCGCAACCTGCATTGGCGTGGTGATGGCGATGACGTTATGGGGGCTACGCGGATGGATGTGATCCTGTTTTTTGTGGCGCTAGCGCAAGATATGGTGCTGGCCGCAGTCCCCGCCGTTGGGTTTGCCATGGTATTTAATGTTCCCCATCGCGCCCTGCGTTGGTGTGCGCTTCTTGGGGCCATTGGTCACGGATCGCGCTTTGCCATGATGCACTGGGGTTTTAACATTGAATGGTCAACGTTCGTGGCCTCTATGCTGGTGGGCAGTATTGGTATTCGCTGGTCGCGCTGGTATCTGGCGCATCCGAAAGTATTTACCGTCGCTGCGGTAATCCCTATGTTCCCAGGGATCTCCGCGTACACGGCAATGATTTCAGCGGTGAAAATTGGTCATTTCGGCTACAGCGAAGAGTTAATGATCCTGCTGTTGACCAACTTCCTTAAGGCATCGTCGATTGTGGGGGCGCTCTCTATTGGCCTATCGATCCCCGGCTTGTGGATCTACCGCAAACGCCCACGCGTTTGAGATTTGTTTTCTGTCGCCGCCGTGGTGATCATCACCCTGCCTGAGGAAAAGGGTTTGAATGTCGTACGTATGGAACAAATTGCCGAACGGGCGAGCACCCCAGCGGAGGGTGGTGTATCACGTCAAAACCAAAGAAAACCTCTATTTGCAGATTATGTTCACCGCCTGATGAGCAGCCTCAGCTTTCACTGCGTGGCAAACAGAGCGACTCTTTTTCAATGTTTGAAGAGAAGGAGGAGCCAACCGCGCAGCGTCAGTATTACCGTAACATGGCGGTGCAGGTTGTGCTGTGTTATACCTGCCCGCAAAAAATAACTTGCAATTAAATCGCACACTATATAAATTCGTTGCATGAAGACGAAAACGACACCGAACGCGCAACTCGCGTTAGATAACCAGTTTTGCTTTGCGCTTTACTCAACAAACCTGGCTCTGAATAAGCTTTACCGGCAGCTACTGGCGCCGATGAACCTGACTTATCCGCAATATCTGGTCATGCTGGTGTTGTGGGAGAAAGACGATGTGACCGTGTCGGACATTGGCGAACGCCTGTTTCTGGATTCCGCCACACTCACGCCGCTGTTAAAGCGCCTCGAAAGCGCCGGGCTGATTTCACGTCAGCGTTCGCGCCAGGATGAGCGTCAGGTGGTGATCACATTAAGCGAAAGTGGGCGCGCGTTACAGCAACAAGCCGCCTCTATTCCGGAATCGATCAGTTGCGCGATGGCGTGTGACAACGCAACCCTGCGGGACATCAAACAGCAACTGGAACAACTTCGTCAGCGGTTTCACCTGGCTTAAGCGCCCTTACGGGCGTTTTCGCCAACAGATAAATAGCACGCTATTTTATAGCAAGCACTCAAGATAATAAGGAACCTGTCATGTCTTTAGAAAAAGTCGTTTATACCGCCAAAGCCAAAGCCACCGGCGGCCGTGATGGCCGCGCAACCTCTTCTGACGGCGTACTGGACGTCAAACTGGGCGTACCGAAAGAGATGGGCGGTGCGGGCGGTGAAGTGACCAACCCGGAACAGCTGTTTGCTGCGGGCTACTCCGCCTGCTTCCTCGGTGCAATGAAATTTGTTGCCGGCCGCGACAAAATCGCCATGCCTAAAGACGCCTTTATCGAAGGCGAAGTGGGTATCGGTCCGTTGCCAACCGGTTTTGGTATCGAAGCCAAACTGAACATTCACCTGCCGGGGATGGACGCGGCAGAAGCGAAAAAACTGGTCGACGCAGCGCACATCGTTTGCCCGTATTCCAACGCGACCCGCGGTAACATCGATGTGACCCTGAACATTATCGCATAACCGCTTCAGAGCCGGGGCAACCCGGCTTTTTCCTGCTGTACTGTCCTTTCCCTTCCCTGTGTTACTATGTGTCATTATCTCTGCGTGGAAAACGCAGTGCACCGTATCCGTTGTATTCCAGTTTGAGAACGCGTTATGTCTTCCAGAATTCTGACGTCAAATGTCATCGGCATTGATGAGCTTATGCGCGATCATGCCAGCGTACTGGCCCGCACGGAAGGTGGCGCAATCGCCGTTTTTGCCAATAACAGCCCCGCGTTTTATGCCGTTACGCCACAGCGACTCGAGCAATTGCTGGCGCTGGAGGCGCAGCTTTCGCGCCCGGCCAGCGATATTGCATTAGATGCGCAGTTCTACGAAGAACCCAGCGCCGCGCCGGTAAACGTGCCAATGGGGAAATTTGCTATGTATGCGGGCTGGCAGCCCGATGCTGACTTCCAGCGTCTGGCCGCGCTATGGGGCATCGCGCTGGCGCAGCCGGTTACGCCGGAAGAACTGGCGTCTTTCGTCGCATACTGGCAGGCGGAAGGCAAAGTCTTCCACCATGTACAATGGCAGCAAAAACTGGCGCGTAGCCTGCAAATAGGGCGTGCCAGCCAGAATGGCGCAGCAAAGCGCGATATCAACACCCTTTCAGAACCGGACAGTCAAATCCCACCAGGCTTTAGAGGATAACGATGAAAAACGTCGGCGAATTGATGAAACGTCTGCAAAAAATGATGCCCGCCAATACCCAACCTGCATTTAAAACAGGCGAAGAGTTAATGGCCTGGCAGAAACAACAGGGCGAAATCCGTTCGGCGGCGCTGGAGCGTGAAAACCGCGCCATGAAAATGCAGCGCACCTTTAACCGCTCCGGCATTCGTCCGCTTCATCAAAACTGCTCCTTCGACAACTACCGCATTGAAACCGAAGGTCAGATGCGCGCCCTGAGTCAGGCACGGCAATATGTCGAAGAGTTTGAGGGCAATATCGCCAGCTTTATCTTTTCTGGCAAGCCAGGAACCGGTAAGAATCACCTTGCGGCCGCCATTTGCAACGAGTTGTTATTACGCGGCAAATCGGTGCTGATCATTACCGTTGCCGACATTATGTCTGCCATGAAAGAGACATTCGGCAACCGTGAAAGCAGCGAAGAGCAGTTACTGAACGATTTAAGTTCGGTTGATCTGCTGGTGATCGACGAGATCGGTATGCAAACCGAGTCCCGCTACGAAAAAGTGATCATTAACCAGATTGTCGACCGCCGCTCATCATCCAAACGCCCAACCGGCATGCTGACCAACAGCAACCTTGATGAGATGAACAAACTGCTGGGCGAACGCGTCATGGACAGGATGCGCTTGGGCAATAGCTTGTGGGTGATCTTCAACTGGGAGAGTTATCGCAGCCGCGTCACCGGCAAAGAGTATTGAGAGTTTTCCCCTCCGTAGGCTTCCCGCGCCCGGGTGTATACTGGGCGCTCTCGTCATACATCAGGATCTGCACGACATGAAATTCGCCAAACGCCTGCTTTGCACCGCTGTTATCAGCAGCACCCTGTTTACCGGTTTTGCCCATGCGGCGTCCTGGCAGGACACGCTTTCCAGCGCTGCCGGCCAGCTCAGCCAGAATAATTCTGCCTCGCAACAAGGCGGTTTGTCGCTCTCCTCCCTGACCGGCCTGCTTAACGGCGGCAACCAGGCGCTCAGCGCCGGAACCATGAACAACGCCGCAGGTATCATGACCTGGTGCGCCAAAAACAAACTCTCCTCGCTGACCAACACTGAAAACGTGAAAAATCAGGTACTGGATAAACTGGGTCTGGGAACAACGGAACAAAAACAGGACACCAACTATCTGGAAGGGATTCAGGGAATGCTGAACACCAAAAACGGTGAGCAACTGAATCTGAGTAATATTGGCAACACGCCGCTGGCGGAAAAAGTGAAATCAAAAGCCTGCGATATCGTTCTCAAACAGGGCGTCAACTTCCTCTCCTGACCCTGTGCCGCGTTGCTCTCAACGCGGCGTTTTCTTCCCCTGCCCTACCTTTTCGTCGCCAAAGCGACGGCGATCACCCTGCCGCCTTTCTAAACCAATTCTGAATAAACCGGGAATAAAGTGACACTACAATTGCAGGTATGTGACATGAATATTAAATTGTACGTCCTGTTACAAAGATTAATAGCCAGCAACATGTCTGGCATTGATGGGGGATGACGGTTGTCTGAATTGCTTTCTGTTGCTTTGTTTCTCGCCTCCGTGGCGACTTACGCCTGGAAAGCGGGTCGTAACACCTGGTGGTTCACCGCTACGTTGCTGGTCCTCGGTTTCTTTATCCTGTTAAATATCACCTTATTTGCCAGCCACTATTTTACCGGCGATGGTATTAACGATGCGGTACTCTATACGCTGACCAACAGCCTGACCGGTGCTGGCGTCAGCAAATACCTGCTTCCCGGCGCGGGCCTCGCGCTGGCGCTGTTTGCCGTATTTTGCGCACTCGGTTGGGTACTGAGCCGTCGTTGTCATCGTCCACATCATATGGGTTACAGCTTGCTGGCTCTGGTGCTGGCGCTTGGTTCCGTGGATGCCAGCCCGGCATTTCGTCAAATTACAGAACTGGTGAAATCCCAGACGCGCGGCGGCGATCCGGATTTTCTGACTTACTACAAAGAACCGGCAAAGTCGATTCCGTCCCCGCACCTGAATCTGGTCTATATCTATGGTGAAAGCCTGGAGCGCACCTACTTTAATGATGAGGCGTTTCCGGGGCTTACGCCGGAACTGGGCGCGTTGAAAGAGGAAAGCATCGACTTCAGTCACACCCAGCAATTGCCAGGTACGGACTACACGATTGCAGGCATGGTGTCGTCTCAGTGCGGCATTCCGCTGTTCGCACCGTTTGAAGGTAATGCCTCCGCATCCGTTTCCACCTTCTTTCCGCAAAACCTGTGTCTTGGCGACATCCTGAAAAATTCTGGCTACGAGAATCACTTTATTCAGGGGGCAAACCTGCGCTTTGCCGGTAAAGATGTGTTCCTGAAATCGCACGGTTTTGACTATCTCACCGGTGCAGAAGAGCTTAAAAAGCAGGTTGACGACCCGAACTACCGCAATGACTGGGGTTTCTATGACGATACCGTGCTGGATGCGGTATGGCGACAGTATGAAGAGCTTTCCCGCGCCGGTAAGCGCTTCTCTCTGTTTGCCCTGACGGTGGACACTCACCACCCGGACGGGTTTATTTCCCGCACCTGCACGCGCAAAAGCTACCACTACGACGGCAAGCCGAATCAGTCCTTCAGCGCCGTCACCTGTAGCCAGCAGCATATTGCCGCGCTGATTAACAAGATCAAAGCATCGCCATGGTTTAAGGATACGGTGATTGTCGTGTCGTCAGACCACCTGGCGATGAACAACACCGCATGGAAATATCTGAACAAAGCAGATCGCAGTAATCTCTTTTTTGTGATCCGAGGTGATGAACCCCAGCAGGATATCTCCGGCATCAAACGCAGCACGCTGGATAATGGTGCCACCGTGCTGGATATCCTTGGCGGGGATAACTACCTTGGCCTTGGGCGTAGCAGTCTCTCCGGGCAGTCACTGTCCGGCGTGTTCCTGAATATGAAAGAGAAAGTGCTGGCCTGGAAGCCGGAGATCATTCGCCTGTGGAACTTCCCGAACGAGATGAAAGCGTTCACTATCGACCAGAATAAACAAATGGTCTCGTTCTCCGGGAGCCAGTTCCGGTTGCCGTTGCTGGTGCGCGTCGGGGATAAACGTATTGAGCCCCTGCCGGAAAGCGAATATTCCGCACCACTACGTTTCCAGTTGGCGGATTTCGCCCCGCGCGACAACTTTGTCTGGATCGATCAGTGCTACAAAATGGCGCGCTTGTGGTCGCCGGATCTGGCACTTTCTACCGATTGGTGCGTTTCACAAGGGCAGCTTGGCGGAGAACAGCGCGTCCAGCAGGTGGATAAAGCACAATGGAAAGGGAAAACCGACTTTCAAGAGACGGTGATCAGCGCTGAACGCTACCAACATAACGTGGATACGCTGAAGATCGTCGACGATAGCATCCGTTATAAAGCCGACAGTTTTGTATTTAACGTTGCAGGCGCGCCGGAAGACGTCAAACACTTCAGCGGCCTCTCCCGTCCGGAGAGCTGGGGACGCTGGTCCAACGCAAATCTTGCCGACGAAGTGAAGATTGAGTACGACCACCCGTTGCCAGAAAAATTCGCGCTGGTCATCACCGCCAAAGCGTTTGGCCCTAACGCTAACCGCCCCATCCCGGTGCGCGTGGGTTCTGAAGAGCAAACATTAACCCTGGGAAGCGAGCTGAGTACCACAACCCTGAGTTTCAGCAATCCATCGCGCAGCAACACACTAGTGATTGCCCCGCCTGCGCCGCAATCCAGCAATGAGGGGAATATTCTTGGTCACTCACCGCGCAAGCTGGGCATTGGCCTTGTTGAACTCAAAATCGTTGATCGCGAAGGCTGACCGCTACAGGTCGGCCTTCATCTCATACTGACTGATCGGCATAAGGAGATAGCCAGCACGCGTAAATAGCGGCGTAAAACGGGCGGGCACGACCACAGAGGTGCTCAGTCCGGGGAAACGCTGATTTAATGCGCGCAGTAATTCGCTGGCGAATCCTTTACGCCGGTACTCCGGCTCAACATAGATAAACCGCAGTTGCGGCTTCTCCATATGGGTAGCCAATACCGCATACGCATGTTTGCGGTACTCAAAGGCCAGCGCAGGCAGTGACACTGAAGAAAGGGGATCGACCATCCATGACAGCATAGCATTGCTCTCGCCCGTCGCTTTGCGCACCACCTCCAGCGGGTCAAGCGCCTGTAACGCCACCGATTGCACAGATGCATCCGCAGCGCCCTGAAAACCGTATAGTTCCTGAGTCATCACAAAGCCCAGATTGCGATAGAGCGTCACGGCGGGATGATTCTCCTGAATCACCTCAAGTTGCATGTTCACGACACCCCGCTCGCGCAACGCAGCCATTAGCGGCGCAAGAAGACGTTTTCCTTGCCCTTTCGCCCGGTACGCGGGGCGAATTGCAAATGCCGCTAACCGGGCGGAGACGCCGCGTCGGGTGATCAGCGCCACGGCAGCAGGCGTTTCATCCGCCAGCCAGACGCAAGAATCCACCAGACTTAATCCTTCGGCAATAAAGCGCTGGGCAAAGACCGCAGGCGGCAGCGAAAACGGCACGCTGTAGCCTTCAAAGCAGTCGCCGACAATCGCGGCCAGTTGCTCGCAACTGTAGTGAAGGGCAGGAACGGCAATGAGGTGCATAAGGCTTCTCCGCAGAATGCTTTTCCAGAGAATAGCACGGCGAAGCCTGGAGAGAATGCGCCCTGGACTACAGGGCGCAGAGAACAATCAGAAGGTTTCCCAGTTGTCACCAGTATCCGTCGCGGCCACTTTACGCGGTTGGGAGGCAACCGGTGCGGCTTTGGCGAAAGCGGCGGCCCCCGCTTTACGCTGTTCCTGCAGAATGCGGAACACGGCAACTGCCTGCGTCAGGCGGCTGGCCTGTTCTTCCAGCGCAGCGGCAGCAGCAGCGGATTCTTCTACCAGCGAGGCGTTCTGCTGAGTCACGCGATCCATCTCGGCAACCGCCAGACCCACCTGGTCGATACCGCGGCTCTGCTCATCAGAAGCAGACGCGATTTCGCCCATAATATCGGTCACACGGGTGACCGCATTGACGATTTCATCCATCGTCTCACCGGCGCTTTCCACCAGCGTGGAGCCCAGTTCAACGCGACCAACGGAGTCTTCAATCAGGCTCTTGATTTCACGGGCTGCCTGGGCGCTACGCTGCGCGAGGTTACGCACTTCGCCCGCAACCACCGCAAAACCACGCCCCTGTTCACCTGCACGCGCCGCTTCTACCGCGGCGTTGAGCGCCAGGATGTTGGTCTGGAAAGCAATGCCGTCGATCACGCTGATAATGTCAGCAATTTTCTGCGAACTGGCGGCGATGTCTCGCATGGTCTGCACCACGTTGTCCACCACTTTTCCGCCTTTCTGCGCGGTTTCAGATGCGCTCAATGCCAGATGACTAGCCTGACGGGCGTTTTCGGCGTTCTGTTTAACCGTTGCGGTCAGTTCTTCCATGCTGGCTGCCGTTTCTTCCAGCGATGCGGCTTGCTGCTCGGTACGGGAAGAGAGATCGTTGTTACCCACCGAAATTTCGCTCGCGCCGCTGTAAATGGCGTTCGCACCGTTACGCACATCGCTGACGGTACGCACCAACTCGCTCTGCATGTGACGCAGGCTGTCCGCCAGCACGCCCATTTCGTTAGAGCCCTGCACTTCAATACGCTGCACCAGATCACCACCGGCAATATGGCGAATGTTGTCGATCAGGTGGTTCAGCGGCGCAATCAATGCACGTTTGATCCCTGCCCATACGCCGACGATCACCGCCAGTACCACGATCAGGACGGTAATAATGATCCATATCGCAGAACCATAGGAGCTTTCGCTCGCATTGACGGCAGTTTCATACAGGGAATCGTTCTGCTGCAAGTAGTTGACGTATTGTTTCTCGAAACCGTCCTGGTAACGCTGTGTCGGCTGGTCAAAGAAGTCATTAATTTTGCCGGCACCCAGCAGTTGGATCAGCTCCGCCAGTGCGTTGTGATAGATATCGTAGTTACGTTTGATCTCTGCTGCGGCTTCGTCGCTCTGGCGCGGATCGCGCGGCAGCGCCTGGTAAGCAGCCCAGTTCACTTCCGCCTGTTTCAGTGAAGTGCTGGCAATCTGCATCAGATCCGACACAGTGGCACCGCTACCGATATTGTTCTGATCCATCATGTAGCGAATACCCGCGCGGTTCAGGGTATTACGGGTTTGCAGCAGCGCTACCCAGCTGGCGTTCAGCGTAGATTGTTGCTGACGAATGGTTTGCAATACGGTGAAGTTTTCTTTGTCCTGCTTTAGCGCGTTGAAGAACAAGCCGCCGGAGGTGAGCTGTAAAAGGCCAAATAATCCTAATACCAGTAACAAACTGGTCACAAGTTTAATGCGATTTAACATGTTTTCTCTTTCCATATAGACAGATGTAAGATTTTCGGCCTGGAATAAGAAAACTTTATGGCTCATCGTGCTAATATTCACCAAAACAATAGTCGTAATGCAGCCGACCTGAAACGTACTCAACCCGCGCCCACCAAGGGTTCCGAGTGATCGCCATCACACATTTTCCGCCACGTAGCGCGTGTAAAAACCGCTCACTCCGATTCCATTACCGCTTAGCGTCCATTTCTAACCACTCAACCAAATCGTCGCCGTTTCGCGCGCGTAATTTGTCATGATCGTGGCCAGCATACAGCCTTTACGACACCTCACATCCGATTCTCTTTTTCTGCTAAAAGCCAGGTCTGATATGGATACTAAAAAACTCTTCAAGCACGTGCCCTGGGTGATCCTCGGGATTATCGGTGCTTTCTGTCTCTCGGTTATTGCGTTACGGCGGGGCGAGCACGTAAGCGCCCTGTGGATCGTGGTCGCTTCCGTCTCCGTTTATCTGGTGGCATATCGCTACTACAGCCTCTACATCGCCCAAAAGGTGATGAAACTCGACCCGACCCGCGCCACACCAGCGGTGATCAATAACGATGGTCTTAACTATGTGCCAACCAACCGCTACGTGCTGTTTGGCCACCACTTTGCCGCTATCGCGGGCGCAGGTCCGTTGGTCGGGCCGGTATTGGCCGCACAAATGGGTTACCTGCCGGGCACGCTATGGCTGCTGGCAGGCGTGGTACTGGCCGGTGCCGTGCAGGACTTTATGGTGCTGTTTATCTCTTCCCGCCGTAACGGCGCCTCGCTTGGCGAGATGGTCAAAGAGGAGATGGGCCGCGTGCCGGGGACCATTGCACTGTTTGGTTGCTTCCTGATTATGATCATCATCCTCGCGGTGCTGGCTCTGATCGTGGTGAAAGCGCTGGCGGAAAGTCCGTGGGGCGTGTTTACCGTCTGCTCTACCGTGCCGATTGCCCTGTTTATGGGTATTTACATGCGCTTCCTGCGCCCAGGCCGCGTGGGTGAAGTCTCGGTTATCGGGATTGTGCTGCTGGTGGCCTCCATCTGGTTCGGCGGTATTATCGCTCACGATCCGTACTGGGGCCCGGCGCTGACCTTTAAAGACACCACCATCACCTTCGCGCTGATTGGTTATGCCTTTATCTCTGCACTGCTGCCGGTATGGCTGATCCTCGCACCGCGTGACTATCTGGCGACCTTCCTGAAAATCGGCGTGATCGTCGGTCTGGCGCTGGGTATTGTGATCCTCAACCCGGAACTGAAAATGCCAGCGGTGACGCAGTACATTGACGGTACCGGCCCGCTGTGGAAAGGCGCGCTGTTCCCGTTCCTGTTTATCACCATCGCTTGCGGCGCCGTTTCTGGCTTCCATGCGCTGATCGCATCCGGCACCACGCCGAAACTGCTGGCGAACGAAACCGACGCCCGCTTTATCGGTTACGGCGCAATGTTGATGGAATCCTTTGTGGCGGTGATGGCGCTGGTTGCCGCGTCCATTATCGAACCGGGCCTTTACTTTGCGATGAACACCCCGCCGGCAGGCCTCGGTATTACTATGCCGAACTTGCATGAACTGGGTGGTGAGAATGCGCCGATGATTCTGGCGCAGTTGAAAGATGTCACCGCACATGCGGCGGCAACGGTCAGCTCCTGGGGCTTTGTGATTTCGCCGGAACAGATCCTGCAAACCGCAAAAGACATCGGCGAGCCGTCGGTACTGAACCGTGCGGGTGGCGCGCCGACGCTGGCCGTGGGTATCGCTCATGTGTTCCACAAAATCATGCCAATGGCGGATATGGGCTTCTGGTACCACTTCGGTATCCTGTTCGAAGCGCTGTTTATTCTTACCGCGCTGGATGCAGGTACTCGTGCAGGCCGCTTTATGTTGCAGGATCTGCTGGGGAACTTCGTGCCGGTTCTGAAGAAAACTGACTCGCTGGTTGCCGGCATTATTGGTACTGCGGGCTGCGTGGGCCTGTGGGGCTACCTGCTGTATCAGGGCGTGGTTGATCCGCTGGGCGGCGTGAAGAGCCTGTGGCCGCTGTTCGGTATCTCTAACCAGATGTTGGCTGCCGTTGCCCTGCTGCTCGGCACAGTTATCCTGGTGAAAATGCAGCGCACCAAATACATCTGGGTTACTGTGGTTCCTGCCATGTGGCTGCTGTTGTGCACCACCTGGGCGCTGGGCCTGAAACTGTTCAGCACCAACCCGCAACTGGAAGGCTTCCTGTATATGGCTAACCAGTACAAAGCGAAGATTGCCGCGGGCGGCAGCGAGCTGACGGCGCAACAGATTGCCAATATGAACCATATCGTGGTGAACAACTACACCAATGCCGGTTTGAGTATTCTGTTCCTGGTGGTGGTTTACAGCATCATCTTCTACGGCATCAAAACCTGGTTGAACGTACGTAACAACAAGGTACGTACCGACAAAGAGACGCCGTATGTGCCAGTGCCGGAAGGCGGCGTGAAAACCTCCTCCCATCATTGATGTAACCAGGCCGGATGGCTCCCTCTAAGGGGGAGCCATCCGGCCCCCACATATATCCGGAACAAATAATGTTTGGTAACTTAGGCGAAGCAAAAAAGTACCTCGGTCAGGCGGCAAAGATGCTGATTGGCATCCCGGACTATGACAACTATGTTGAGCATATGCACACCAACCATCCGGACAAACCGTACATGACCTATGAAGAATTTTTCCGCGAACGCCAGCAGGCGCGTTATGGCGGCGACGGCAAGGGCGGCGTCCGCTGTTGCTAAAGGAGAATGTATGACCCCCATTGCAGTGACCCTGCTGACCGGTTTTCTCGGCGCAGGCAAAACCACCCTCTTACGCCATATTCTCAACGAGCAGCACGGCTACAAAATCGCCGTTATCGAAAACGAATTCGGTGACGTCTCCGTCGACGATCAACTGATTGGCGATCGCGCCACGCAAATCAAAACCCTGACTAATGGCTGTATCTGCTGTAGTCGTTCCAATGAACTGGAAGATGCGCTGCTGGACCTGCTCGATAGCCTCGATCGTGGTGATATCGCCTTTGACAGGCTGGTGATCGAATGCACCGGTATGGCCGATCCCGGTCCAATCATTCAGACCTTCTTCTCCCACGAGATCCTCTGCCAGCGCTACCTGCTGGACGGCGTGATCGCGCTGGTTGACGCCGTGCATGCCGATGAGCAGATGAACCAGTTCACGCTGGCGCAGTCGCAGGTCGGTTATGCCGATCGCATTCTGCTGACCAAAACCGATGTGGCTGGCGAGAGCGAAAAACTGCGCGAACGGCTGAGCCGCATTAACGCCCGCGCACCGCTTTACACCGTCACTCACGGCGATATCGAGCTGGCGCAGCTATTTAATACCAACGGTTTTATGCTGGAAGAGAACGTGGTGGCGGCCAAACCACGCTTCCACTTTATTGCCGACAAGCAGAACGACATTAATTCGATCGTCGTCGAACTGGACTACCCGGTGGACATCAGCGAAGTCTCCCGCGTGATGGAGAGCCTGCTGCTGAGCTTTGCGGAAAAACTTTTGCGCTACAAAGGGATGCTCTGGATCGATGGCGAGCCCAACCGTCTGCTGTTCCAGGGCGTGCAACGCCTGTATAGCGCCGACTGGGATCGCCCGTGGGGCGATGAATCCCCACACAGCACACTGGTGTTTATCGGCGTGCAGTTGCCGGAAGAGGAAATCAGAGCAGCGTTTGCGGATCTACGGAAATAAGCAAACCGCGGTGATAATGTTGAACCGTACGATCCCCTCCCCTCCTATGGGAAGGACAACCGGACAATAACGCTGAACCGTACGATCCCCTCCCCCCCTATGGGAAGGACAACCGGACAATAACGCTGAACCGTACGATCCCCTCTCCCTATGGGAAGGACAACCGGGCAATAACGCTGAACCGTACGATCCCCTCTCCCTATGGGAAGGGAAACCGGACAATAACGCTGAACCGTACGATCCCCTCTCCCCTATGGGGAGAGGGTTAGGGTGAGGGGAGAACAAAGTGTAAACCTGGCAATTCAGTGGAAACTACTGCGGGCAACAATACGATTACCACCCGCAGCAATGGGAAGCAGTGAGTATCAGCCCAGCACATCCTGCACGCAGGCTTTAAATACTTTCACGCCGAGCGCTAACGCTTCGCGGTCAAAGTGCATTTCCGGGTGATGCAGCCCCGGCGTCAGGTTCGCGCCCAGCCCCCAGAAACCACCTTTCACCTGTGGGCGCAAGCGCAGGTAGTGGAAGAAATCCTCACTACCCGGCGTCGATTTCGGTGCGGTCAGCCCGGTGTCGCCAAACACACTGCGGATCGCGCGGGAAACCACGTCAGTTGCCTCATCATCAATGATCGCCGCAGGCATCTCCTTAAGAACGCGGATTTCAGCACGCGCACCATAAGCCGCGGCACTGCTTTCAATAGCACGCAATACCTGCGGTTTCAGTGCATCCATGGCCTCATTTTCTGCCGCGCGTAGATCCCAACACACCTGCGCTTTGTCCGGAATGGAGTTAGTGACTCCGGCATCGCAAAGAAAACGTGTGGCTTTCGCGCTCCAGGTGAGCGATGGCGCAAGGTGAATACCGTTAACCGCCTGCACCGCGTGCGCAGCGGCATCCAGTGCGTTCACCCCCAAATGCGGGCGCGCAGCATGCGCTGCTTTGCCGTGAAACATCACCTCAACGGTGGCGGACGCAGAATAGTACATCGCCGGAACGGCCTGGCCCATCGGACACTCTTCCAGCGGGCGCAGGTGGAAACCAAGCAACATGTCCACATCGTCCAGCACGCCGCCTTCGGTCAGGGCAATCGCCCCGGTGCCCAGCTCTTCAGCGGGCTGGAAGATAAACTTCAGTTTGCCCTTTTTCACTACGCCTTCAGCCATCACTTCCTGCGCCGTCGTCAGCACCACAGAAGAATGCCCATCGTGACCACAGGTGTGGCGCGCAACGTGTTGACCCTCAATGATATGCCCGAGTGCATCCATATCGGCGCGCAACGCCAGAGTCGGTCCGGGTTTGCCACTGTCCAGCACGGCGACGATGCCGGTAGTGTTATTGATCTGGCGCGTAACCTGGTAGCCCGCCGCCTCCAGTACCCCGGCGATATAAGCAGAGGTTTTATACTCTTCGAACCCAAGTTCTGGGATCTGATGCAGGTAATTAAAGTGCTCTAGTGTACGTGACACGTCTTACTCCTTGGTGTGCTTCACTCAGGCAATAACGCGCATTATCAGCATAGAAATAACCGCGTTAAGAATGCTGACGGCCATCAGTAACGGCCAGTACTTCTTCGGTACATCGGCCACGCCCAACAGGCGGCCCATATACTGTAGCTGCGAACCCATTAAAAAGATGGCGGGTGCAAGAATGGTTATTTGCCCGACATCAAGCTGGCCTTTGCTCAGCAGGCTGACCGCCACGCCTGTGCCTGCGGAGGAGGAGAGCCAGGCGGTGAGCAACACGGTAATGGCTTCGCCCGGCAGGCCGAACAGCCCCATAACCGGTGCGCAAATATGACCAATAATCTGCATCACACCCAATAAATTGAGCATTTCAGCGATCACATAGGCCATTAATACATTCGGCATCAGGTTATTGATGGCGATATTAAAACCTTTTCGCGCGCCGATAACGAAAATATCGAACGGATTACCGGAGACTTTGGCGGTATTACTCATGGTCGAAATCCCTCTTATAGACAGTATTTAATGCCAGGCGAACCACGGCTGCGCCAACAAACTTCAGCACAAACATCAACACCAGCGGAATAATAATCGGGATAGTCAGCGAGGCGAACATTGCCGAACCAATAGAGAAATAGTTATTGATTAATCCGGCACCGGAATATTGCCACGCCCCCATAATCACCACATCTTTACGGGTAATTTTCTCGCTGTCGTACAACTCTTTGGTTAATGCCGCCCCGGCATCGGTACTTTGCAGATCGGTGATCAGCGCCAACCCGGTATAACCCGGAATACCGAGCAGCGGTTTAAGCAATGGCGTCAGTAGCTTATGCGCTGCGCGTATCGCGCCATAGTGGGTAAAAATCTCCAACAGCCCCAGCGCCAGCATCACCGTTGGTACCAGCGACAGCGCAAACAGAAAGCCGGCTTTTGCACTAATGCCGCCGCTGCCAATAAAGGTGCTGGTCTCCGGCGACTTCATGGTGCCAAAGGCGCCGCCCAGCGTAGTGAAGTCAAACGCTCCCAGCCACGCCATACCCTCAACCTTGAAAAAGAAGCCGGAAAAAACCAGCAGAACAATCACCAGGGAGATCCAGGCGCCAGGCCCGACTTTCCACTCATCCGCGTGCGCTTTCGCGGGTTGCTCCAGCGTTTTCGATTCGCTCATAACATCTCTCTTTAAAATAATCAGATGACAATGTTCTATTACTAAGCAGGATCCATGCCTGAACAGGTCGATGATAAAATAAAAATCTTTTACCGCGATTTTTTACGCAATAAATAACCTTCCCGCGAAATACAGAGAATAAAAAGCAAAATTACTGAAAAATTATTTAATTAACTTCTGAAACCACCCTAATAAAATAATCTCTCACCGTCATTGGGCACCCTTTTGGTGCAAAAAGCCTCTTTTAATTTTTCGTATCTGTTTTCCTCTGAAACCTGGCGGTTAATTTGATTATCACTATTCAATCCGGATGATAAATATCCGCGTTAAGATGTTATTGTTGCTCTCAGGTCAACAGTTAAGAAGGAATGTGGCGGATGTTTCAGGACAAACAGGTCGGTTATCTGTATGAAGTGGGCAACCAGGGCGGCATCCGCCGCGCGGCGGACATTCTTGGCGTTAACCCATCGGTGGTGAGCCGCCAGATTGCGCAACTGGAGCGCGCATTACAGCTCCCCTTACTGGAACGGCGCGGGCGTAACGTGGTGCTTACTGAAGCCGGGCGTCTGCTTGCTGAGGATTACTTCGCCAGCCGCCAGCGGCGCGAAAAGCTGGAAAGCCAACTGAAAGATCTGCGCCATATGCGCGGCGGCACGATATCGGTTCGTATTGGCGGCGGGCTTATCACCGCGTTTATCGAAGGGGTAATGCGCGAGTTTGCGCAGTCGTACCCGCAGGTTTTTGTCGACATTGTGGTAGGCAGCATGCAGGAAATGCTCAACGACATAGTCAGCGGCGATGCGGATATGGCGCTGGCCTTTGGCCCGATTGGCTCCCCGGAACTCAAGCGCCACAGCTTTCAATGGGGGCTGATTTGTGCCGTCGTCTCGCCGCAACACCCTATCGCCCAACGGAAGAGCATTACTATTGAAGAATTGACTCAGCATCAACTCATTGCGCTGACGGAAAATTTCGGCCTGCAACGGCATATGAATGCGATGTTTAAAACCCAGGGCTTGCAATTTCACCCGGCGTATCGCTGCAACCAGTTCTCCACTGCCATGGGGCTAAGCCAGGCTGGACTGGGGATTTCGTTTATGACCGCGTACGCCGCCGCCGATCCGATTCGCCAGGGCACGTTAGTGGCGGTACCGCTTGATCACCCGATTGCCAGCAGCGCTCAGTGCCATTTGCTGCGCAACTCCGATCGACGCTTTACGCCTGCGGCCCACCATATGTGGCGGCTGTTGCATAATGCCTTTCGCGATAAATAGCGGGGTGTGATATACCAGAGACCGACCTTAACGAGGCAAACCATGTCGATAACGCGCGATATAGAGCAATCATTTTGCCGCCCGGAAACCTTGCCAGGCGTCGAACTGCGTAGTACCTGGCGCAGCCAGCAAGCCTATAAGCGCCACCGCCATGCAGAACTGTCGATCGGCGCGATTGTTGAGGGGCAAACCCGTTGCATCTGTAACGAACGGGAATACCTGCTGATGCCCGGCGATATGATCGTGATTCCTCCGCTAACGCCACATAGCTGTAACCCGTTACCTGGTCAGTCACGCAGTTACCATATGCTTTATCTGCCGCAGACAACCAGTGCGCAGCAGGTGATCCGCAATCCACGACTGTTTCAGCAATACCTGCACATTGTCTCGTTAATCGAAAGCGGGCAAACCGGCCCATTGCCCGCGGCTATCGCCCGTTTGCTCACCGCCCTCACCTGCCCATCACAGCACCCGGCACAACTTCGCCCTACCAGTCAGCAGTTGCAGGACGCGCTGCTCAGCAACTTACAGCAACCGCCGACGCTGGATGAACTGGCGCACGTTTTATCTCTGCGCAAAGAGACGCTGATCCGCACCTTTAAACAGGACACCGGGCTAACGCCAGGCTGTTTTTTAAATAGCGCCCGCGTGGAGTTTGCCAAAAGTCGCCTGCGTGCCGGCGATAATCTGGCCGATGTAGGCTATCAGAGCGGATTTGCCGATCAGAGCCATTTTCACCGGACCTTTGTCAGTTATACCGCCGCCACGCCGCGCCAGTACGCGATCGGCCGATCAATATCCGACAATAAATAGCGTCACGATGCCGCTAAGGTGACCGCAGTTTTTTACTGCCGAGGTCACTATGGACATTTTTCCTTCCGCGTTTCCCTCACTGGCGCTGGCGCATTTTGTCGCCCTGCTTAGCCCGGGCCCGGATTTCTTCCTGCTGGTGGGCTATGCCATTCGCTACCGGTTGCGTGGCAGCGCCGGGCTTTGCGTGGGGATTGCTTCCGGCAACGCGCTCTATATTTTGCTGGTGATTATCGGCGCGAGCGCGTTACGCCGTTTCACCGTACTCTTCACCGCCATTGCGTTGCTCGGCGCGCTTTATCTGCTATGGATAGGTTGCCAGTTAGTACGCAGCCGCCCACAAGCCCTTACGCTTGATGAAACGCAGCAACGCTGTCCGTCCATCGGCAAACAGTGTCTGCTCGGCCTCGGTTCGGCATTGCTCAATCCGAAAAATGCATTGTTCTACCTGGCGCTGATGACCGCCCTTCTCGGGCCGGACGTGACACTACTCCAGCAATCCGCCAGCGGCGTCTGGATGATAATGGTTGTGCTGCTGTGGGATTTAGTCGTCGTCTCGCTTATCGGCCTACCTGCAGTACAGAACCGATTGCGCCGAAGCGTTTACTGGATAGAGCGTATCGCGGGCGTGGTGTTGATGGGGTTTGGGCTGTGGATTTTATGCAAATTCATCTAATGCAATTACTCAAAGAGCTCAGCGTGGGTACCCAAATCGGTAAACACCACCAGATGTTTGGCCTCATCCACGCGATAAACCAATAAGTAGTCGCCACCAAGATGTAATTCACGAAATCCGAGCATATTTCCGGTTAAGGCATGATCGCTATATTGAGCCGGAAGCGGGTTGCCAGAAAGCACCATCGACATAATTGCTGCCGTTTCATGCATATCTCTGCGACCCGCTTTGTTGTAACGCGCCCAGGCTTTAACAAATGTTTTCGTGTAATCGGAACGGTAAGGAAGTGGCGCGCGTTTACTCTTTCCCATCATTTAAGCTGTCCATTAGCTGCTCAACACCATTAAAGCGTCCATGCTGGTGTGTGGTGATCTCATTGGCTTCGCTCATCGCGTTGCGTAAGCGTGCTGTTGGTTTGCGGGTAACCTCAAACGGGATACCCTCACTTTTGACGATTTGCTCAGCAAACAGCCGTATTGCCGTGCTCCAGTTGAGCCCACAGCTCTCAAGTACCAGCCCGGCGCGCGCTTTCAGTTCGCTGTCGATACGCGATCGGATAACGGAATCCATAGAACCTCCTTTATTTTTGTAGCCACATTGTAGCTACAAAATTCAACCTTTGCACCATCCCCTCGTCTCGCTCTATGCTTAACGCATGGAAAAATTAGCTGAACTCAAGCGCGCCAAGCGTCTGGCGCTCTCACTGTTGCTGGTTGCAGCGGCAACGTTTGTCACCACGCTTTTCCTGCCGCCCAACTTCTGGGTGAGCGGGGTCAAAGCCATTGCCGAAGCAGCGATGGTTGGCGCGCTGGCGGACTGGTTTGCGGTAGTGGCGCTGTTTCGCCGCGTGCCGATCCCGTTTATTTCCAGCCATACCGCCATTATCCCGCGTAATAAAGATCGGATTGGCGACAATCTCGGCCAGTTTGTACAGGAAAAGTTTCTTGATACTCAGTCACTCGTGGCGTTGATCCATCGTCATCAGCCTGCACAGCTGATCGGCGTCTGGTTCAGCCAGCCGGAAAACGCACAACGGGTGGGTCAACACTTACTGCAAGTGATGAGCGGCTTTCTGGAAATGGCCGACGATACCCGTATTCAGCGCCTGTTACGCCGGGCAGTGCATAAAGCCATCGACAAAGTCGATCTGACGGAAACCAGTGCGCTGTTACTGGAAAGTCTGACGCGCAACAACCGCCATCAGAAGCTGCTGGATAGCCTGATAGCCCAGTTAATTGCCCTGCTGCAGCGTGAAAGCTCACGCACCTTTATTGCCCGCCAGGTGGTGCACTGGCTGGAGACCGATCACCCGTTAAAAGCGAAGATCCTGCCAACCGAATGGCTCGGTGAGCAAAGCGCGGAACTGGTTTCCGACGCGGTGAACTCGCTGCTGGACGACATTAACGCCGACCGTACGCATCAGATTCGCCAGGCATTCGATCGGGCCACGATGAAATTGATCGCCAATCTGAAAACCGATCCGGAAATGGCGCAACGGGCAGATAACATCAAAGATTATCTGAAAAACGACGAGGCTTTTAATCGCTATCTGGGCGAAATGTGGGCGGATCTGCGCAACTGGATGAAAGCCGACATGCAGTCTGACGATTCGCGTATGAAAAAACACATTACCGACGCGGGGTTATGGTTTGGCGAAACACTGCTGGCGGATGGTGCGCTGCGCGCCTCGCTGAATGAGCATCTTGAACAGGCTGCGCACCGGGTCGCACCGGACTTCGCCGCCTTTCTGACGCGCCATATTAGCGATACGGTGAAAAGCTGGGACGCGCATGACATGTCGCGCCAGGTCGAACTGAATATAGGCAAAGACCTGCAATTTATCCGCATCAACGGCACACTGGTCGGTGGATCGATTGGTCTGATCCTCTATCTGCTCTCACAGTTACCCATGCTGCTGCACATTACCGTTTTTTGATTCTTCTGTAAGGAGACGCCATGGCCGACATTACCCTCACCCACAGCGAGCGTGAGCAATTACGCAATAAATTGCAAGCGTACTGCGAAACGCATTTCGAACTGGAGCTGGGGCAGTTTGACGCGGAATTTTTTATCGACTTTATCATCGAACAGATTGGCCCCGCCTTTTACAATGCAGGAATAGAGGAAGCGATTCGCACGCACGCGCTCTACAGCGAACGGATCCAGGAAGAGATGGATCTGAAGAAGATACTCTGAGCCTGTTTCACTCTCAGCGTTTCTGCGCTTCAGCCGCCGGAGATCAATATTCCCCTTCATTTTATATGACTATAATGCGGCCATTTTTTACATCTCCCGTGTCACGGGGAAGGAAAATCATGTCGCTTATCACCGCACTCCCGGACGTATTTGAACAATTCTCCGAAGCCCGCCAGAAAGGTTTTCTCACCGTGATGGACCTGAAAGAGCAGGGCATCCCATTGGTAGGCACGTACTGCACCTTTATGCCACAAGAGATCGCGATGGCCGCAGGCGCCGTAGTGGTCTCGCTCTGTTCCACCAACGATGAAACCATCGAAGAAGCGGAAAAAGATCTGCCGCGTAACCTCTGCCCGCTGATAAAAAGCAGCTACGGCTTTGGCAAAACCGACAAATGCCCCTACTTCTACTTTTCCGATCTGGTGGTGGGTGAAACCACCTGCGACGGCAAAAAGAAAATGTACGAATACATGGCAGCGTTCAAAGCCGTTCATGTGATGCAACTGCCGAACAGTGCGGCGGATGCTGCATCTCGGGCATTATGGAAAGCGGAGATCCTGCGCTTACAACAAGCGATCGAACACCGTTTTGGTCAGCCCATCAGCGAAGCAGCGCTGCGCGATGCCATTGCGCTGAAAAACCGTGAACGCCAGGCGCTGGCAAACTTCTACCGCGTGGGGCAGCTCAATCCGCCTGCACTTAGCGGTGCAGATATCCTGAAAGTGGTGTACGGCGCGACCTTCCGCTTTGACAAAGAAGCACTGATCGACGAGCTGAATACCATGGCCGAACGGATCCGCAACGAATGGCTGGCCGGGAAACGCCTGGATCCCCGCCCACGTATTTTGATCACCGGTTGCCCGATTGGCGGCGCGGCAGAGAAAGTCGTGCGCGCCATCGAAGAGAATGGCGGCTGGGTGGTGGGCTACGAAAACTGCACCGGGGCGAAAGCCACTGAACGCTGTGTTGACGAGAGCGGCGATGTGTACGATGCGCTGACCGACAAGTACCTGGCGATCGGTTGCTCCTGCATCTCGCCTAACGATGAGCGCCTGAAACTGCTCAGCCAGATGGTGGAAGAGTATCAGGCCGATGGCGTAATTGATGTCATTTTACAGGCGTGCCACACCTACGCCGTTGAGTCCCTAGCCATCAAACGCCATGTGCGGCAACAACACAACATTCCATATATGGCTATTGAGACGGATTACTCGACGTCGGACATCGGGCAACTTAGCACCCGCGTTGCCGCATTTATTGAAATGTTATAAGGAGTGGTCGTGGCGTTTACCGTAGGCATTGATTCCGGCTCGACCACCACCAAAGGTATTCTGCTGGAGGGCAACACCATCGTACGGCGTTTCCTCTGCCCGACCTCGTTTCGCCCCGCTGCGTCGATCGGTGAAGCGTGGGAGACATTGCGCGCCGGGCTTGCTGAACCTCCGTTTCTAACGCTAACCGGCTACGGACGGCAACTGGTGGATTTCGCCGACAAGCAGGTCACCGAAATCTCCTGCCACGGGCTGGGCGCACGGCTGTTATTGCCCGAGGCACGTACGGTCATTGACATCGGCGGTCAGGACAGCAAAGTGATCCAGCTTGATGAGCAGGGCAATCTCACTGATTTCCTGATGAATGATAAGTGTGCCGCCGGTACCGGGCGTTTTCTCGATGTCATCTCCCGCACGCTGGGTACGCAGGTTGAGCATCTTGATGACATTACCGAAGGCGTCGAGCCGCATCCACTCACCAGCATGTGCACCGTGTTTGCCGAATCGGAAGTGATCAGCCTGCGATCGGCGGGCATCGCACCGGAGGCGATCCTCGCCGGAGTAATCAATGCGATGGCGCGCCGCAGCGCCCATTTTATCGCCCGGCTTTCCACACAAGGCCCCTTGTTATTTACCGGCGGTGTCAGCCACTGCACCACCTTTCGCCGCATGCTGGCATCGCACCTGAACAGTGAGGTGTTTACCCATGATGACGCCCAATATGCCGGTGCCGTGGGGGCGGCGCTGATCGGCCAGCGGCAGAGAAAGCGCCATGGCTGAATACCTGCTGCTGTTCCACAACACCCCCGGTGTGCTGCAAACCCGCAAGGCGTTGCAGGCCGCCGGTATCCCCTTTCGCGTACAGGATATCCCACGCACTCTGCGTGGCGGCTGCGGTTTGTGCATCCGTTTTCACAGTACCGCAAGCGACGTGGAGCAGTGGATGATCCCCGACGTCACGCAGGCAATTTATCGCTGCGAAGGTGAGCATTTCGTGCAGGTTTCGTAGATCCGAACAGAGGCCCAGTACGCGCAGTGCCATCGGGCTGTTTCGGCCTACTGCTCCTCAATCACAAACCGCGTCGCTTCAAAGCGGTTCAACATCAAATGCACCAACCACACCATGGTTAACGTCGCCACCAGCGCCACCGTGACAGACACGATGCGGTATAAATCGCTGAACACCAGGTCCGTGTCCGGGTGCAAGTTCTGACCAAACATAATGCCAATCGTCGTGACACTGGCAAAACCGACGCCAGCGCCGACTTTTTCCATTACGTGCAAGCGCGCGCTAAACGCCAGTCCGAGACCGATCAGCGGCATCATCAGCAGCATATGGCTGCTGTGGTTATAGAGGATCAACTGCACCAGCAGAATATAGAGACAGGCGAGCACCACCCCCACTACGCGCCACAATGAACTCAGCACCGATCCGCGATAATGCATGGGAAAGAGGATCAGGATCCCCGCCATCAGCGCGGAGAGGGAATCGCTCAGATCGCTTACCTGGAAGACAACAAAAATCATCGTTGCTACCGTTCCGGAAAGCAGGGATTCATGGCGCACGCGGGCGGCGTTTTTCTCGATCAACGGTGGGCGGGTGCGCGGCTCCACATCCGGGATCAGGTAATTCATCAGCGCACTCAGCGCCACCGCCATCACACTGGCTTCGATATTGGAAAACAGCAGCGTGTGCCAGTCGCTGGCGGGGTAGCTCATAAAGTTGAGCATCGTGCTCTGGCACACTACGCCTGCCGAACCGAACAGGAACAGCGCGCCTTTACTCATAAAGCGAAAACGCATCACATACAGTGCGAATACCACCAGCGTCATGATCACCGGCCAACGCGACAAATAGCCGATAATAAACACCATTTCGATGCAGTTCAGTACCGCGCTGAAGATAAACTGCTTTGCCACATGGCGATTAAATACCGGCACCAGCGATAACAGCATCACCGGGTATACCACATAAAACACGCCGTACTGGGTGTTATAAAAGCTCGACACGCTCAGGGCGATCATCCCGGCAAACACAATGCGCAAGGTTTGACGAAAGTCATTGGGGGTGTAAACGATATTGCCATGCGGCGTAAAAACCCGCGCCAGCGTATTAATAGACATAGTGCAGCAGGCTCACCAGATGGATTTGCAGGCCAGAGAAGATCCGTGCGAAAAAGCCCTCGCTGTTATACAACTGCACGGTAGCGCGTGCGCCGGTCGGCAACGTCTTTGGCAACGGTTCGTCCAGCGCCACGTGAATGCGCATACGCTGCGCGTCGCGCACCCAACGGTTGGAGGTTTCCGGTTTGGACAGTTCACCGTTCACCGCTTCCTGACCAGCAAGAACCCCGGCATCACTGCTTGTCACATGTGCCTTAAACACATGACCCGGCAACGCATCAAACACCACTGCAGCGTCGGTGCCTGTATGGGTATGGCGCAGGCTCTTCTCGCGGAAGTCCGCCACAATGTCCGTTTTTTCATGCACCAGCGCCAGTGCTGCGCCGCCAGCAGAGGCATAGAACCCCGGACTCAGTTGCAGGTTGCTGACCGTGCCATCCACTTCCGCCCTCACCTGCGTCCAGCTCAGGTTGAGCTGCGACTGTTGCAACGCATTACGGTATTTTTGCAGGGTGACGTTACGGGCATCATCCTTTTCACCACGCTCGATGGTCAGTTCATCAATCCTGGCATTGAGCGAGTTCACCGACTGGACGCTGCTCTGCCAGGTCGTGCGGACTTTATCGAGGTCGGACTGAGACACATTGTGCATCGCGCCCAGATTCTGATAGCGCTCAAAGGTAACGCGATCGTTCTGTGCGGTGATCTGCGCGGTCTTCAGGCTGGCCTGAGCGGCAACGATCTGCGCATCCAGTTGCTGGTTGGTCAACCGCGCCTGCGCCAGCGCGATCTCACTGGCCTCAATCTGGTTACGGAATGGCGTGGGATCCAGCGCAAACAGCAGGTCGCCCTTTTTTACCTGGCTATTGTTTTGTACATACACCTGCGCTACATAACCGGAAACCCTGGCAGAAACCGGCGTGACGACACGCATCACTGTCGAGTCAGGCGTCAGCGGGATCCAGATATCCGCAACGATAAAATAAACAAACATCAGCAGGAAAGAGGCAATACTGACCCTTACCCAGCGGGCAAACTTTTGTTCTGGCGTCATCATTTTCTTATTCGGTTTGGGTGTCGTCTTCGCGCATCACGCGCAAATTACAGGCGATTTGATTCAGAGTCGCGCTAAATACCGCCAGATCCGCAGCGGGGATATTGGCCGAGGCGCGCGCCTGGCAGGCGTTGATCACTTGCGTGATCCTTTCCAGCAGGCGTTGCCCGTCGGCGGTGAGCGCCAACAGGCGAATGCGTTTGTCGTACGGCGATGTCGTACGCGCAATCAGCCCCTGTTTTTCCAGTTGTGTGAGGGTACGCATCAGCGGCGGCAGTTCAATGCCCTGCACTTCCGCCAGTTCACTGACCGAAACATTGTCGCCCAACTGGTGCAACTGCATCAGCACCGTCCAGCTCGACTGCGTCATACCTGTGTCATTCAGCGCGCGATCGATCGTCGCGCGCCACTGCCGCACCACCATCGCCATGCGCATCCCTAACGGCCGACGGGCAAACAGTACATCTTCGGTCATCGAGACACCCTCCATTCAACGGAGGGGTAAGTTAATAGTTATCAGGGTAAGTATCAAGAAACGAGAGAGCAAAGAGCATGGATTGCGAAAGTCATTCGCACTTTTCTTCAATCAAAAAACATCATCCCTTTGTACGGTTTCTCGCGACAGGCCGCCAGCCGCTGCGCCAGGTTACCCACGTGCGCTTCCAGTTTATGCCCGTCCGGATCGAGAAAGTACCAGGAGTCGCCTTCACTTTTATTCACTTTCCAACTCACCACGCCAGCTTGCTCCAGGCGTGCAACGAAGGCCGCGAAATCACCCTCGTTGATGCTGAATGCGTAATGGGTATAGTCGCTGTGCTGCGGCAAAATCGGTGTGCGCTGCGCGTCCACGGAGAGGCATAACCACAGTTCACCACAGGTGAGATAGGCACCGTTATCCCAGCGCGCATGCAGTTTCAGGCCAAGCAATTCGTGGTAAAACGCAACGCTTCGGTCCAGGTCACTGACGGCCAACGTCAGGTGATTGAGGCTGTTTAACATAGATTTTCCCGGCACAAATGTTGACAGTGAGAATTAATACTCAGCGACCAAACCGGGGCGTTTGGTCGCTACCGTGTTTCATTCAGAGCATCTGGCTCAATTAGCGTGCTTCGTTGCCTGGTTTGCTTCTTTTACCTCAGCAACAAACTCCGGCAGATCCCATGTGCCGCCTGCGCGCACATAGCGACACATGCCCGTTGTCGACTCACTGCTTTTACGGAACGTTTCACCGTCCCACACCCACTCCGCCGACGCCCAACAGTCGCCAATCCCACGACCGCGTTGGCCCAACGAGATCGCGCCATCGGCATAGTCCGATGCCGAGTTGGTGATCAGCTGCGGGTTGCCTTTCAATGCCTTGTCGATAACCCAATAGCCATAACCTTCGTTGTACGCGGCGCGCCAGCAGAGGGTGGAAATGAGCGCATGCTTACTGTCCAGCGGGGTCAGGGTAATATCGTTATCTCCTTCGACCGTCGCTTCCTGCGGTGATGACAGACGATCGCACCCATTATCGCCAGATAACGTTGCCAGCAGGCGCGGTTTCAGCGCTTTCACTTCCGCCTCGTTCAGCGTGCGGTCTTCACCATCATCCACGGCAACTGCCTGGATAACGGGCGCAGCAACAGGTGCTGCAACGCTATTTTCTGCCTTATCCCCTTTTTTACTCAATGCACCGGGCGTACCGACGCGCCCCTGCACATCGTCGAATTTCAGCAACACCGCGGACGCCCCCTCGCCAGACAGCACAAACGGTTTCACGCCGCCCGTAAACTCAACCTTACTACTGCCTTTCACGGCAGCAATCATGTTGCTGGCCTGCTCGTCCGATAATCGCCAGGTGTCGCTGTCTTCCGCTGCGACATCGCCTTGTGATTTACCGTCGATCCACAGCGTCAGTTTTGCCTGCGGCGTTGCCTCATCGGCTTCCATCTCCGCCAGCACCACATCGACCGTAACAGGGGTATCTGGCCCGGCTTTACGGGTGATCAGCACCGAGCCACTGGCTTCTTCTTCAGCGCTATAGCCTGCCGCGCGGCAGGTCAGCGTGTTGTCACACACCACTTCCCAATCTTTATGTTCAAAGGAGATGCCGCTGTGTTCCGCCATTGCGGGAAGACTGAGCGCTGCTGCCATCACCAGCGTCGCCTTAATACTGCTGTTCATGCCATCACTCCGTAATGAGAAATGGAAACAGTGTGCAGAAATTATGTGTCAGGGAGAAGTGTATTTTTCGCTTGTGCGCCAGGAGGATGATCGTGTCCACATATCACGGGCGAACAGATGAAACCTGCAACATATAGTGGCTGTTCCCCCGATGACATGAGTCCTAAGATAGGGTTTATAACCCTTTATAAAACAATGATAAATGCAACAAAAAGGACTTTCACAGTGAAAAAGCTCTCAAGAATATGCTGGAACGACAAATACTGGCGTGCGCCGTCCGGGCGGGAAGGAAAGTCAATCAATAGCAGTAGCTACGAATACCAGCATGGATTTGGTCATGAAGAGTGGTTATTCGATACGGAAAAACTTATTGATGGCTATCATTACGCCTATTTGCAATCCCTGGCAGGATTAGTTCGCAATGGTCAGGTAATGGATATCAATTTATACACCATTAAAAATGAAAAAAGGAACAATACACGTTATTGGCTGGGTGAGATTTTAAATGCTGAACTGGTTTCCCATGCGGAGTCCCGCAGAATAGTAAAACAGTACCAGCATAATGGCTGGTATGATGAAATGAAGTCGCAGCTTAACGAAGTCGATGTGGATGGCGATATATTAGGATCGATCGACAAGAGCGAATTCTTTACCATTAAGTTTAAGCCGCAAAACTTACGCTTATGCGAGCCGTATATTTTTAGTCATACTGACCCGGCCGTAAAATCAAATTATTACAATCTCATTAATTTTGTTGAGCTTCCTCTTCAAGCCCGCAGCGCAACAGCGTTCGACTTTAAAGCAGGCCATCGCTCTAAACCAGAGAGCGGCCAGCGCAGCGGCGGTGGTTATCGCGCAGAAATCAGTTATATTCACAATACAATACAAGAGGCATTATATACTTCGCTCTGCCAGCACGTTGGTGAAGACCGGGTAAGCACGGAACAAAATACCGGGTATGGGACACGCATCGACCTTGTTGTGCAGGAAAATGAAAACACGTACTCTTTTTATGAAATAAAAACCCATGCCCACGTTTCCTATTGCATCCGTGAGGCCATCGGGCAGCTATTGGAATATGCCTACTGGCACGATAACGGCATACATATTACAAAAATGGTTATCGTTGGAATTACCCCGGCGACGGCAGAAGATAATGCCTATATCGCGCGATTACGGGCGCTACACCATCTGCCACTGGAATATATGCATTTCGATTTAGACCAGAAAACGTTCTCGCAGAGCGATCAATAAACAACGTCCAGCCAACTTATGCTGGCTGGACGTGGGTTTTATTCCCCGTCAGCGCCTGATTAATCGAGGTTCAGTTCACCGTAGGTTTTCACCACGCGGGAAACGATGCCGTAATCAATCGCTTCTTTGGTGTTCATCCAGTAGTTACGATCCGTATCCTGTTTCACTTTCTCAACTGGCTGGCCGGTTGCATCGGCGATCATGCGGTTAACGCGTTCCAGAGTACGGATGATCTCTTTGGCTTCAATCTCAATATCGCTCGCCTGACCGCGCACACCACCCAACGGCTGATGGATCATAAAGCGGGTATTCGGCAGCGAGTAGCGATGCTCTTTTTTCGCCGCCAGCAGGATGGTGATCCCGGCGCTGGCCACCCAACCGGTGCCAATAATGTGCACTTCCGGGGTGATAAATTTGATCATGTCATGGATAGTGTCAGCCGCTTCGACATGGCCACCCTGACTGTTAAGGTAAATTTTGATCGGTGCATCGCTGATGCCCTGTAACAGCAACAATTGCGTGACGACTTTTTCCGTCAGCGCCTGGTTAATTTCACCGGAGATGATAATAGAGCGGGAATCCAGCAGTTTTTGCTGCATCAGCTGGGTTGCGTTGCCGGTTTCGTTCTCTTTTTTATCGTCTTCGTCTTTGCCATTCATAACGTGCATGTGCTTTCTCCCCTTCAGGTTATGGAGCTAAGCATAGCCCAACGCAGGTTGAGCGGAAATAACAAGATGTTATCTCCGCTCGAGAGTGTCCTTACCACAGCTCTTCACGCCGCAACCCCAGGTCTTTTAACTGCTCGTCGCTGAGTGCCCGCAACAGCCTTGCCGTGCGCCTGCGCTCCCGCAGGTGTTGCCATTTACGCCAGAGTAAAACAAACCCGATCCACGGACGCGTCGGTCGATTTTCAAAGAATTCCATTATCGCTCTCCTCACCAGAACAGAGCGTTATCATCGCCGCGAAAGGCTGTGACAATACAGACTCAGAAATTACTTTTCTTTAACATACAGATCGCTTAAAACAGTGTCTGAATCGCGAAAAATGGCCAAATCTGTACTGCTTTTTAAATCTGTATGGTGGAATCAAAGGATACAGCATGACACGCTACCAACATCTGGCCACGCTGCTGGCGGAACGTATTGAGCAGGGGCTCTATCGCCCCGGAGAAAAACTTCCTTCAGTACGAAGCCTGAGCCAGGAACACGGCGTGAGTATCAGCACCGTACAGCAGTCTTACCAGGTACTGGAAAACCTGCAACTGATCACCCCGCAACCGCGTTCTGGCTATTTCGTCGCGCCGCGTAAGGCGCAACCGCCCGTACCCGCGATGTCCCGTCCGGTGCAGCGCCCGGTCGATGTGACCCAGTGGGATGAAGTGCTTACGCTGCTTGATGCCCGCACCGATAAGGCCATCATTCCTTTTGGCGGCGGCGCACCGGATATCACACAGCCCACGCTCAAACACCTATGGCGCGAAATGAACCGCGTCATACAGCACCAGTTACATGATGTTCTGAGTTATGACACGCTGCCCGGCCGCCGCGAACTGCGTGAACAGATCGCCCGACTGATGCTTGATGGCGGCACGTCGCTCAGCGCCGATGATATTGTGATCGCCAGCGGTTGCCACGCCGCGCTCACGCTGGCGTTACTGGCGGTTTGCCAACCGGGAGACATTGTTGCCGTCGAATCTCCCTGTTATTACGGCACCATGCAGTTACTGCGTGGGTTAGACATTAAAGCGATTGAGATCCCGACCGATCCCAATGCCGGGATCAGCATCGAAGCCCTGGAACTGGCACTGGAGCAGTGGCCGATCAAGGGCGTGATCCTGGTGCCTAACTGCAATAATCCGCTCGGGTTTATCATGCCGGAGGCACGCAAAAAGGCGGTACTGTCGCTGGCGCAACGCCACGACATTGTGATTTTCGAAGACGATATTTATGGCGAACTGGCCACTGATTATCCACGACCATCAACCATTAAATCTTATGATATCGATGGCCGCGTGCTGTTTTGCAGCTCCGTGACCAAAACTGTTGCACCAGGGCTACGGGTCGGCTGGATCGCACCGGGGCGTTATCTCGATCGGGTATTGCATAAAAAATATGCTGCCATCGGCACAAACGTGCCCGGTACACAGCTGGCCGTAGCGGCATTTATTCGTGATGGCCATTATCACCGCCATGTACGACGCATGCGCCAGGTCTACCAGCATCAGCTCGAAACCTATACCTGCTGGGTACGTCAGTATTTCCCGTGCGGTATCTGTGTGACCCGCCCACAAGGGGGCTATCTGCTGTGGGTTGAATTACCGGAGACCGTCGATATGGTGTGTGTTTCCCGTGCCCTGTGCCAGTTAAAAGTCCAGATTGCGCCAGGCTCACTGTTCTCTGCCTCCGGTAAGTATCGTAACTGCCTGCGACTTAACTGTGCGCTGCCGCTGACGGAAGCCAACCGTGAAGCCATCAAACACCTGGGCGTGGCGATCCATAATGCCTTGGAGGCGTAATATTTTGCCGTTTGGTTATGTGTCCTGTGTAAAAACGGCGTAGATCTTCCGTGAAATAGCTTTATTAAGTTGGCACAGTCTGGCCTCCGTCAACCCAAACAGTTGGCCGATCTCTTTCAGTTTCATTTCATGCTGATAGTAGAGCGTGAAGATCGCTTGCTCACGGGGAGCAAGTTGCGCCAGCGCACTCCGTAACATACGCCCCACCAGCATCTCCTCTTCAAGGGGGCGACTGACAAGCGAAGAGGGGTACGAATCCTTTTCTTGCAGATTTTCAAGACTCTCCAGTTCGCCAGCGGAACAGAGTTGCAAATACGCCTGCCAGGATTCGAATGTCATTCGAAGGTGTGAGCTAACGTCTGTAAAACATGGTGTTTTCCCAGGCTCACTCGCCAACAGGCGTATCGCATCGTTGAGTTTGTGCGTTTGTTGCCGCAATCGCCGGGGGCGCCAGTCCAATTTGCGCAGTTCATCCAGCACGGCACCGCGTATGCGTTGCATAGCATAGCCGGCAAAACCATCGTCCGGGTGCCCGTAGCGCCGTAAAGAAGAGAGCAGCCCCATAAGCGCAATTTGCCGCATATCGTCTTTATCCAGCACGGCACTGGTTTGCCAGGCAAACTGCCTGACGACTTTTCCCACCAACGGTAAGTAATCACGGAGATAACGCGTTTCGTCGGTTGGGGTTAAAATGTTTGCATCTGTATACTTCATCAATTCCCTGTTGACTCGCCCAGCCTTCATTTTAATAAGTGCCGGAAATAAGCAACTCACATGCCAGAGTTTTAAATATTAAAAATCAAAAGATTAAGAAAAAAAGAGGAAGTTTTAATTCCGACAAATTCACGGAAAGGAAATCTTTGCGGAAACAAAAATGCCGCTACGTTTATCGAAAAATATTTTGCGATTCATGCTATGGAAGAAATGAGAGCAAAAATGTACAGTAAGAAAAAACTAAACTGCTTACCATGTGTCGGCATTTCGTTACACAGCACTTAAGTGCATTGAGAAATAAAACCATTCGTCTTTCGGCATTAATCATTATTTATGCCGACAGGTCTCCACCATCAATCGTACTAACGAACCCTGACTGACAGTTAAAACACCATGCAATTTTATGAATAAACATTATTGTGCAATAAATAACTGGCTGATTGATGTCCCGTCAGGATCTATTCTTCATTTAGTGACCGGAGAACGAAAACGCCTGGGCGCCTATCAGCTCAAACTGCTTGATGTCCTGCAACAGAATGCCGGGAAAATTTTAACGCGCGAGGAACTGACCACGCTGGTCTGGGAACGCCGGGTGATTGGCAATAACAGTCTGCCCAATGCCATTCACGCACTGCGCGCCGCACTTGAGGACGACGGCAAGCAGCAACGGATCATCCGCACGATCCCGAAACATGGATATGTTCTGGAAGCGGAATATTGCCGGATGGTGGAAAAAGACGAAGAGGAGATCAATCTCACCAATGTGCTGCCCGCACAGGACGATGAAGAGGTGCTGTTCGACGAGGCTTTGGATACGATAGAACATGAACCGGTGGATACGTATTCCCTGCTGCCTGATGCGCTTTCTCCTGCCGTGCGACGCGAGGCGCAGATGCTTCCGTCACGCGCACAACGATGGAAAGTTGTCCTGGTTTTTCTGGTTATTGCACTGGGCAGCGCTGCACTGGGTTACGCCTTTATTCCCCGCAGTGAAGCACCGGAAGTGCGGGAAATAGCGAAAAATATTTACAGCAATATCCGCATCTTTACCGTCCCCGGGCACGAGAACGATCAGCCCCTCCAACAGACAACCTTCCTGCGATTAAGGGATACTTACTACACTATAAATCAACAACTTAAATCAAAATCAATTCACATGAGCGTTTATTATAACGATGAAAACCAGACGCTGAATTACACCCTGCGCCTGTATAACATCTGTCAGCAGAAAGTATTGGCGATGCAGATCTACCATTCGCGATCCAATGCCACCCTGCTTAATAACTTAATTCTCAGCGAAACCCGGAGAAAGCTCAATGAAATGGTTCCCTGCAAAACGCCGTAAACAGTCTGTTGCGCTGATATTGACAGCCCTTCTCGCCGCACTATCAGGTACGCAATTACACCGCGCCAATGCGGTCATACAGCAAAACGTCGATGAAGTTACGCAGTTTGGCTTCTATGACCTGATGCTGCGCCAAAAGGAGTTATACGACTCGCACATGACTACGAAGGGAAATACCATACAGAGCAATATCACCAGCCCTGATGACAATCAGTTCGTCCTGAAAGGGAATTTTGTGCGAACCCGACAGCAGGGTCAAACCTATTATTTCAGCTACTCACCTATCTATTTTATGTCATCACAGAATAGCCGCATGATTAACGGGAATGTGGATTTACTAACCCACAGCGGTTTCTGGATACAGCAATACGAGGCGGATAACGTCCCATTGGTGAGTATGCAAAACGGTCTCATTTTCCTCTACCCGCTGGATGCCAGATAACGTACGTTCAATGAACAGATAGCGCAGATTCCCGGTTTTTTTACGCCCATAATTGTGCCGTATGTTTCACTGTTATTTCTGGCAAAAAACAGAAAGAAAAAAGCGCCAGGCAATACACGTTGATATATCCGCGATGGGTTCATGTTGCGGATTACCTTCCCGAGGTATCTGAGTCTTTTTCACGCATCGACGCCAGGCGGTAACGCAGAGCACGGGGAGTAATGCCAAGAACGGCAGCCGTTTTGGTTTTGTTTCCCTGATGCTGCCTGAGTACTTCACTGATGTAGTCATACTCCGCATTGCGCCCGTGCCGGCGTACATCAGAAATCATGGCTTCGCCCGGTTTCGCCTGCGAGTGGGGCGTCGGCAGCCCCAGATCGGCGGCGTTGATCTCGTCGCCGTCTGCAAGGATCACACCGCGCTTCACCACGTTTTCCAGCTCGCGGATATTGCCAGGCCAGTCATGATTCAGCAGTGCCCGACAGGCTTCATCACTCAGACTTACCCTTCGCAGGAAACAGGACTGATACTTGTTCAGCAGAAACCGGGCAATCGGCAGAATATCCTGTGGGCGACTCCGCAACGGGGGAATGTGGATCGGCACCACCGCAATGCGGTAAAACAGATCCTGGCGAAAACGCCCTGCGTCCACTTCACGCTGAAGATCTTTATTCGTCGCCGCAATCAGGCGGATATTCAACGGCAAGCATTGACGACTCCCGAGTCGTTCTACCTCCTGTTCCTGCAAGACACGCAGCAGTTTTGCCTGCATCGCTGGCGACATATCGCCGATTTCATCCAGTAACAACGTACCGCCGTTTGCTTGCTCAAACTTTCCCGGAAGGCTGGTCACAGCCCCGGTAAAGGCACCTTTTTCATAGCCAAATAACATCGCCTCCAGCAGATTTTCCGGGATGGCGGCACAATTGACGCCGACATAAGGTGCATCATGCGCATAAGCATTGTCGTGAATATACCGGGCCACGCACTCTTTGCCGGTTCCGGTTTCACCACTAATCAACACCGGGACTGGATATTTGGCAAGACGGCGGGCTAATGAAAAAACATTTTCGCTGGCAACCGAGTGAGTAATAAATATATTCCCTTTACTTCCGCCATAATCAATAAAATGCGTCATTAGCACTTACCAAGGAAACTGTTAAATATAAAAAAAGGCCCTATCATGCCAGACGTTTTATCCGTCAGTCAGAATAGGGCAAAAAAGACTTATATCTCAGCACGACGAATTATACCGCTCGAGAAAAAAATGTCTTAATAATCTTAAATATTAAAATATTAATCCATATAAAACATATGGATACTTAAAAAATCATCCATTACACATAATCATTTAATAAATTTCTTATCTGTGCATTGCTGACAGCTCAGAATGAAAAACGCGCACTGCCACAGGCCTCCCGTGCGACTCTGTCGGCCCTTTACGTAGACATGATTTGACCGCCATCACACTTAGTGCGCTGACCCGCCTGATTGAATAAATTATTCTTATTTTTATCCTTATTAATAATATATTATTCCTTATACAGCGCCACCATTAGTGCGGCAGGCAAAGTACACACTGAAAAGTTAAGTGAGACGTTGATGAACATTGATCTATCCAAACTGACCACCGAAGGTCGCAACGCTGCGAGCGCCCATATTGACATGCTCTCCACCGAAGAGATGCTGAAGGTAATCAACGCTGAAGACCAAAAAGTGGCACTGGCGGTGGAAAAGGTGATCCCGGCAATCACCCGGGCGGTCGATGCCATAGTCGGGGCATTTCGCAAAGGCGGGCGCTTAATCTACTGTGGCGCAGGCACTTCCGGTCGGCTGGGGATCCTTGATGCCAGCGAATGTCCCCCCACCTACGGCACCCCGCGTGAGCAAGTGGTAGGGTTAATTGCCGGGGGGCATCGCGCCATTTTGCAGGCGGTAGAAAACGCTGAAGACAGTCTGACACTCGGCGTCGATGACCTGAAAGCGCTTAATTTCAACGCACATGACGTACTGGTTGGCATTGCCGCCAGTGGCCGCACACCGTATGTGATCGCCGCCATGCAGTATGCGAAAAGCCTTGCGGCAACCACGGTCGCCCTGACCTGCAATGACGGTAGCGAAATGGCCCGCATCGCCGACATCGCCATTGTACCCATTGTCGGCCCTGAGGTAGTCACAGGCTCTTCGCGCATGAAAGCCGGCACCGCACAAAAAATGGTGCTCAATATGCTCACCACCGGCGCCATGATCCGCAGCGGTAAAGTCTACGGCAATCTGATGGTCGATGTGGAAGCCACCAACCTGAAGCTGGTGCAACGCCAGATCAATATTGTGATGGAAGCAACGGGCTGCGATGCAGACACGGCCTCTCTGGCGCTGAAAGCGTGTGAGGGCCACTGTAAAACAGCGATCGTCATGGTTCTGGGCCAGCTCAGCGCTACGCAAGCAACACAATTGCTCCAGGATAACGGCGGTTTTATCCGCCAGGCACTGGTTAATGCGGGGATAAAGTGATGGTGAAAATCACGGGACAGCTTATAGCGAACATCGTGGAGTTGGTCGGCGGTAGAGACAACATTAAAACCTGCGGCAACTGTATGACACGGTTGCGTCTGACATTAAACAATGAAGAGCAGGTTGACTATGAAAGCCTTAAAGCCCTGCCAGGTGTGTTGGGTGTAGTGAACAGTGATGATCAATTACAAATTATTGTCGGTCCGGGGAAAGCACAAACCGCCGCAGACACCCTGAATACGCTGCTTGGACATGAACACGCCCCCGCCGAAGCCGCAACACTGCAAAGCGTTGCGCGCGACACCAAACAGCAGATGAAAGCAAAACAGACCAGCGCGGTACATCAGTTCCTGTCGAAATTCGCCACGATTTTCACCCCCCTGATCCCCGGTTTTATCGCCGCCGGGATGCTGCTCGGTGTGGCCACATTACTCGAGCAAAGTCTGCTGAGCGGCGCGGCGCAAAAGAGCGCAACCCTCAGCCATCTGGTGGGGTATATGAAAATATTCGGCAAAGGCTTGTTCACATTTTTGCCGATCCTGATTGGTTATAACGCGCAGAAAGCCTTTGGTGGCAGCGGCGTTAACGGCGCGATCATCGCTGCACTGTTTGTACTCGGTTATAACCCGCAGGCCACCAGTGGGTATTTCTCCGGTATCGATAACTTCTTCGGTATGAGTATCGATCCGCGCGGCAATATTATTGGCGTCTTGATCGCCGCCATCCTCGGCGCGTGGATTGAACGGCAAATACGCAAAATCGTGCCGGATAACCTCGACATGATCCTCACCTCATTACTGACGCTGCTGATTACCGGGGCGCTGGCCTTTACAGTGATAATGCCGATTGGCGGTGAGTTGTTTAAGGGCATGTCGTGGTTGTTTCTGCACCTGAACGGTAACCCGTTTGGCTGTGCGGTGCTGGCTGGTCTGTTCCTGATTGCCGTGGTTTTTGGCGTACATCAGGGCTTTATTCCGGTCTATTTTGCGCTCATGGATGCGCAAGGCTTTAACGCATTGTTTCCGATCCTGGCTATGGCGGGGGGTGGTCAGGTCGGCGCAGCGCTTGCGCTCTATTTCCGTTCACCGCCGCATTCTGTTATCCGCAACCAGATCCGTGGTGCGATCATTCCCGGCATTCTGGGCGTTGGCGAACCGTTGATTTACGCCGTCACGCTACCGCGTGTTAAGCCGTTCATTACTGCCTGTATTGGTGGCGCATGCGGCGGTTTCTTTATTGGCCTGGTGGCATGGCTGGGGTTGCCGGTGGGCCTCAATACTGTGTTTGGCCCGTCCGGTCTGGTCGCCCTACCGCTAATGACGTCAGCTCAGGGGATTTACGCCGGTATGGCGGTCTACGCAGCCGGCGTGGCGGTTTCGTATGTGTGCGGTTTTGTCGTCACTTGGTTCTTTGGTCACAAAGCAGTGGACTTGAACTGATCGCCAGGGCGGTGCGCCGCCCTGCGTTTTACTCATCCTGATAACGTTCTTTCCAGATATCCAGTGTACGCGGCACCTGAGTTTTATCCTCCCGCGTGGTGAAGTAATGCAGTTGCAATTTTCCACCCGGTCGCGCAGGGGGAAACAAGCGTGCAGCCCAGATATCACCCTGTGGCGTGTAGATAATCATGGCGGTTTGTCGGTTGGCCGCACCGCGCAGCCACATCGAGACGACCGTCGCCCCCATATTGTCCCGGTCGTTTTCGTAGATAAACACATTGGCTGTATCCACAAACTGCTGATAATCCTCCCCGACCAGCGCACGGAATTTCTGGTCCAGCGCGTCCGTGGGGAGAACCCCCAACGAGTAGAGCGTCGCTGATGGACGCGGATCCTTCTCTGCGGGCTGATACACCCCATCAATAAACGCACCGTTGGGCATAATGAGCCGACATCCCCACTCTGCATTGCTGTGTACCTGCAAAGCGCCATCCTGCTTGGGAATGATCAAGATTAAGCAGTCGCTGACATCGTGAATATTTTCAACCAGTACCATACCGTAGACTTTACGTGCCTCAGCAGTAAATTCTTGCCGGTTAACCCCGGCCCATACGCGGATGTCCGTGTCGATACTCCATTCACTGCTGCGGCTAAACTGAAGCACACTGCCGCTCATATGGGGCGCGAGCATATTCCACCACTGCCCTTGCCACGTAAAATCCGTTTTCACGTCTGACACCATATTGATGCCTTTGTAATAAGCGCGGCGGATGCAGTTATCCGTTGTGCAAGTTTGCAGGGAGGCTTCCCACGCAGCATATTGCTGGCGTATTGAACGGGTATCGTCATGATCCAACCTTGAACGATAGATAGTATCCAGCGTTTGGTCGAGCCAGCGCAGATTGTCATTATTGCAAATCGTATTTTCCAGTGGTGTTGCCGCACGCCTGCAGTTCACCGCCCATGCGCTGCAGGCATACAGGTTTAATAAAATTAAAAGGCCACCAAATAAAAGGCGATTAACCATGGCAAATATTCTTCAAGGTTAGCGATTCGCAGTGTGGGAATTATAGATGATTTTTACTAAGAAATCGTTAAGCAAATTAATAAATTAAACTAGTTAAGTCGACCTTAATTTGTGTCGCTTATATTCTTATTTTATTTTTTTAAATCACAAATCGGCGTTCAAAATCGATATTACCGAAAGCAGCATGGCTGCAGAAAATAACGGATTGTGAAAAGCCCGGTAGCAAACCGGGCTGCAGAAGTATCAAAACGCGTAGGAAAGACTGCCCACAATGTTGCGCTCGGCGCCAAAATAGCAGTAAGAGAGGGAATTACAGGCGGCAATATAGCGTTTGTCCGTCAGGTTATTGACTGTGACCTGCGCGCTCAATCCTTTCAGACCCACCTGCGCCAGATCGTAACCCACTGCCATGTCTACCAGCGTATAGGAAGGCAGCGTGTGCGTATTCTGGCGATCGGACGTCATGCCATTCACATAACGCGCGCCGGAACCCACCGTCAGACCTTTTAACGGGCCGGTTTTCACATCGTAGCTCAGCCAGGCGCTGGCCTGATTGCGCGGCGCGTAAACGGCGCGTTTGCCCTGCTCTTCCGCGCTGCTCCTGGTGTAGCGAATATCATTGTAGGTATAAGACGCCTGCAATCTCAGGTTATCCGTCAACTGCCCCACCGCTTCCAGTTCAAGACCTTCAGACTCGATTTCACCAATCGAGCGATACGGATCGGTTGGCTCCACTTTGGTGGCAATATTTTCCTGATTAATCCGATACACCGATGCGCTGTACATCGTCTGCGATCCTTCCGGCTGGAACTTCAGCCCCGCCTCCCACTGCTTCCCTTTCATCGGCTTGAGGATCTTGCCGTACTCATCAGTAAAGCTGGTTGGCGTAAACGCAGTGGAGTAGCTGACGTACGGCGCAAAACCGCTATCGAACAGATACATCAGCGCGGCACGGCTACTGACGTGGTTTTGATCCAGCGTATCGCTGCTGTCATTGATCTTATTGACGTTCGTGATCTTCACCTGATCGTGACGACCACCCAGCGTCAGCCGCCATCTGTCCAGCGACATTTGATCCTGCACGTAGATCCCGGTTTGCTCCAGCTTATGCTTTTCGCGGCTGTAGACCGTGATCGACAACGGATCGGCACCATAGACCGGGCTGAAGGCATCGATCGCCGGGAAACTGCCGTAAGAGGCCGTAACATCATTATTGCGACGCTGATAATCAACGCCCAAAAGCACGCGGTGGTTGATCATGCCAGTGTCGATGCTGCCATCGATCTGGTTATCCAGGGTGATGGCCGAAAGCGATTCATCAGAGCCGGAATAGCCGCGATTCAGTTCGCTGTCGTTTAGCCAGCCTGCGGCATACACCTGGTTCAAATCGACATTGGTACGGAGGTAACGCAGTTTCTGGCGAACGGACCAGCCACTGTCGAACGCATGTTCGACGTTGTAACCAACCATATTTTCCCGGCGATCATACTTATCGTATTTGTCTTCCCCTTCGAAGAAGGTATTGGAAATTTTCTGCCCGGCATGGGAAACCACTGTGCCTTCATAAGGCAGGCCAGAGTGGCTACCGCCCTCGGGGTCGCGATGCAGATAGGCCATCAGTTCAAGACGCGTGTTGTCGGTAATACGCCATGTCAGGCTGGGCGCGATGGCGTAACGCTGCTCTTTCAGGTGATCAAACTGGGAGTCCGCATAGCGCGTCATGCCGGTTAAACGTACCGCCACGCGGTCGCTGTCATCCACCGGGCCGGTCACATCAAACGCGGCACCGCGCTGGTTATTGTTACCGGCAAACAGTTTAACTTCACCGCCGGGGTCAAACGACGGTTTACGGGAGTTCAGCGCCACAATGCCGCCTGGCGAAGAGCGCCCATAAAGCACCGATGCCGGGCCACGCACCACTTCAACGCTATCGAGGAACCAGGGATCAATGACCAGAGAACTGTGCGAATTGCTATCGCCCATCATCTTCAGACCGTCGAGATAGATATTATCCAGACTGCCATCGGAGAAGCCACGCAGCACAATATAGTCAAAACGGTTCGATGCGCCGATCTGGTTGCTGTAAACGCCCGGCGTGTAGCTGACTGCCTGGCGAACGTTAATAGCACCCTGCTCTTCATACTGCTGGCGCGTCACGATGGAAACCGCCTGCGGCGTTTCGATATCCGGCGTTTCCAGCTTGGTTGCGCCACTCTGCATTTGCGAAGTCACCACCACAGTATCCTGGGTGGCTGTGGTTTCCGCCGCCGCCAACCCGCTCATTCCACCTGTGATACAGCCAATCATCAACGCCAGTCGCGTTTTTGCGAACATGAAAATCTCCAGAAGCCGTTATTATTGTAAATAAGAATTATTACCTTTTTGGATTCCATCCTCGCTATGCGCAATGACGAGTCGCATATGCGCAGTGACGAAACCTATTGCAGGAGAGAAAAGAGGATCTACACGATCAGCTGAAGGGGTTCAGGAAACGCGCACTTCGCTGGGTGCAACGCCGTAACGACGGCGAAAGGCGGTTGAAAAGTTGGTGGCATGCTGATAACCCGACATCCACGCGGCCTGCTGCACACTATATCCCTGTGCCAGATAGCTGCGCGCCAGCTCAAGGCGACAGTCACGCAGATAGTCGAACACTGACTGACCATAAGCCTGGCGGAATTTCACCCGCAAACTGCTGGAGCTCATGGCCGCAAGCTGCGCCAGCGCATCAAGGGTGTAGGCTTTTTCCGGCTCTTGCTCGAGCAGGCGGCGCACGTTTTCCAGCCGGTGCTGCTCACTGTACGTTGCGACGCTACGCTTTTCACTGCCCTGCATGCGGCAAGACAACGCCTGTCCCAGCAGTTGCAACATCAGCCCTTCCATCATCAACTGACGCGACAGGCCAGGCCCGGCGCTCTGCTGCGCAGCGTGCAGCCCCGAAAGTAAAAACGCCGGAACCTGCCATAAGAAGGTCGGCGCGCCGCCCGCTTCCCATTGTTGCAACAACGCCATCAGCAACGGTGACTGCAAGCAACGGGCGGGATCGACACCCAGCGACAGCGTACGCAAATGGTAATCCGCCAGATGACTGGCATTCATCACCTGATGCTCGCTGAGGCGCGAGGTAAACGCCATGCCAGCGCGCACCACAAATTCCTGCCCGTTAAGACGCAGCATCACACAGCCTTCCAGCACCACCAGCATATAAAGCGGGCAACTGTGCAGCGATGTGGTTTCATAAGGTTGAAGAACGCGAATATCGGAACGGGTCAGATTGAGGCCAGAAGAGAGTGTCATCTCTTCCACGTCCCCGCGGATCACCATCCGCTGCGCTTTAGTAAAGGCACTGTCGCCGGACAACGCCGGGAAGCGATAATCGATGCCATAGCGTTCGCCAAACCCGATAAAGTCTTCAACCGAAAAGTGTGTTTTTTGCATAGCCGGCAGCCGTCGCGATCCTGTCGCCTTCCTTGTCCCGGGCGGGACGAAATGGCTTACACCTTACCATTGGCACCGAAGCGCTTCAATAATATTGAGAATTATTCTCACATGCGAATCATAGGATTTTAATACGCTCAACCGGTAGCCAGCGAGGTCAGGATCTGCTGGCGCAGCCATCTGTGCCCCGGATCGCGGTGCAGCCGTTCATGCCACAGCATCAGCATGTCGAAGCCCGCCAGCTCAACTGGCGGTTCAACCACGCTTAATGCGTCGGACGTCGCCACCAGCCGTTCCGGCAGCACCGCCACCAGATCGGTTCGCGCCAGTGCGTCCAGCATAAACAGGAAATGCGGCACTGACAGCACCACATTGCGCGTCAGTCCGCGCTGCGCCAGCGCCAGATCGGTTGCCGCGCGAAACCCGCCGCCCTCCGGTGACACAATCACATGTTCGAGCGAGCAAAACTGCTCAAGCGTGGGCCGACGCTGTAGCGCCGGATGGTTTACGCGCCCCGCCAGGACATAGCGTTCGGTAAACAGCCATCGCTGGTGTAAAGCGGGTGGCGAACCATCGCGCAGATGGAAAAAGAGATCAATATCCCCCTGCTCCGCCTGGCGCTGGATCTGTCCGGGACTGAGTTCAAAGATAGCCAGACGGCTGGCCGGTGCAGCGGCGCGCAGCCTGGCAAGCAACGGCAGCAGCACTGCCGTTTCAGTGTAATCCGTGGCCGCCACGCGCCAGGTCACCTGCGCCTGAGCGGGGTCGAACTCACTGACCGGAGAAACAGCGCGTTGCAATGCATCCAGCGCCTGGCGTAGCGGCTCACGCAGACCATCGGCTCTGGCCGTGGGTTGCATGCCGCGCGGTCCAGGTAGCAGCAACGGATCGTCAAAAATCTCCCTTAGTCGCGCAAGCTGTACGCTGACAGAGGGCTGAGAGAGATTCAAACGCTGTGCCGCACGCGTGACATTATGCTCGCTGAGCAGCACATCCAGCGTCAGCAACAGGTTGAGATCCAGCCGATGAAGATTAACCATAACTATACCTGTGATAACAGCAATTAATTTCTACTATATCGCCGCCTCACCTACCCTGCAGCTTCAATCTTATTGCCGGGAGTTGTTATGAACGTACTGATTGTTTATGCCCATCCGCAGCCCCATTCCCTGAATGGGGCACTGAAAGAGTTTGCCGTACAGCATCTGGAGAGTGCGGGTCACAGCGTGGAGGTCTCTGACCTGTATGCCATGCAATGGAAGTCTCAGCTAGACGAAAACGACAGCAGCAGTGCCCCGATTGGCGACGTGTTTCACCCGTCTCTCGATTCAAAACACGCCTTTGAACAGGGTACACAGTCAGAGGACATCGCCGCTGAGCAGGCGAAATTACAACGCGCCGATGCGGTGATTTTTCAGTTCCCGCTGTGGTGGTTCTCCATGCCCGCCATTATGAAAGGGTGGGTGGATCGCGTTTATGCCTGTGGTTTTGCCTACGGTGTGGGTGAACACAGCGACAGCCATTGGGGGGATCGCTACGGCGAAGGTCGCCTTGCGGGTAAGCGCGCAATGTTGCTGGTGACCACCGGCGGCTGGGCGTCGCATTACAGCCCGCGCGGCATCAATGGTCCGATCAACGATATCCTGTTTCCGATCCAGCATGGCATCTTGTTTTACCCCGGCTTCACGGTGCTGCCACCGCTGGTGATTTACCACAGCAGCCGCATTGATGAAGCGCGCTATGCCGCACACTGTGCCGAACTGGCTGAACGCCTGGATACGCTGTGGCAAACACCACCGCTGCCATTTCGCCAGCAAAACGGCGGCGATTACGACATCCCGGCGTTAACTCTGCGGGAAGACATTCTGCCGGGCGAGCAAGGTCTGGCTATTCATCAACATAGCAAAGCGTGACATCCCTAATTAAACTGGCGTAATAACCTTGCGCCGGTTTAATTAATTTGCAACAACTCACAATGCCTTCAAATTAACTCCACAGCATTTCGCTATTATTTTCCTGCGCAATTTTCCATACTTCTTCATTATTTCTTCATAACGTCAATTTTTGTAAATTGCCATTATTTGCGCAGAAAATACTTACTCGTAAAACATAAATTCGTTTACTCTATTTACTGATGAGAACGATCATTCTCAAACCGAATTCACGAGGATCCGACATGCAGCCGAAAACATCGCAGGAACAGCGCCATCAGCAGCGCAAAGATGAGATCATTGCCGCTGCCCGCAGGCGTTTTCGCACCAGCGGTTTTCATGCCGCCAGCATGTCGCAAATCGCGCTCGAAGCGCAACTTAGCGTAGGGCAGATCTACCGTTACTTCGCAAGTAAGGACGAGATCATTGAAGAGATGATCCGCCGCATCATCGACTACCGCATTGCGGAGATGGAAAACAAGACCGAGACCAGCCACCTGCCAGAAGCGCTGGCCTGGCGCCACTCTTTGAGCCCGGATGATGATGCGCTGATGCTGGAGATGGCCGCAGAAGCGACCCGCAATCCACAGGTTCAGGCCATGATGATCGAAGCCGACGCACGGATGTTTGAAAACGCCTGCAATTATATGCAAAGCCGACACCCGCACCTGAGCACAGAGCGTATCCGTTGTTGCGTGGAATTACTGGCGGCACTGATGGAAGGCACCACATTGCGCTGTTTAACACCGCAAAAATGCGACCCAACGCAATTACAATTGTTGTATCAGGAAATCTCCACGATGCTTTTTGCAGACAAATAAATAATTCAAAAAATAAGGGAATATAAACCTTACCCTACATATTGCTATATCCAATATATAGCACATCCGCCTGCGCCTTATCCTGTTTAAAAAAACGGGCAGGCTTCGCTCATGCCAGGAAAAAGAGAAATGAAGTTAATAAAAACAACGTTAGTGGCCGCCCTCGCCCTAGTTGGTTGCGATAATGCCACCCCGCCTGCACAACAACCGGTCCAGGAAGTCGGCGTAGTGACGTTAAAAAGCCAGCCGCTCGCGATCGCCAGCCAGTTGACTGGCCGCACATCTGCCTCGTTGTCCGCTGAAGTCCGCCCGCAGGTTGGCGGCATCATCCAGAAACGCCTGTTTACGGAAGGCGATACGGTAAAGGCCGGGCAGGCGCTTTACCAGATCGATCCTTCCAGCTACCGCGCGGCGTTTGATGAGGCCGACGCTGCGCTGAAGCAAGCGCAAGCGCTGGTAACGTCTGACTGCCAGAAAGCGACTCGTTACGCGCAATTGGTGAAAGAGGATGGTGTTTCACGCCAGGATGCCGACGATGCGCAATCCACCTGCGCACAGGATCGCGCCAGCGTGGCCTCGAAAAAAGCCGCACTGGAAACCGCACGCATCAATCTGAACTGGACTACCGTCACCTCACCGATTGCCGGACGTATTGGTATCTCTTCCGTGACGCCTGGCGCGCTGGTAACGGCGGAACAAACCACGGCGCTGGCAACCGTGCGCGGGCTGGACAGCATGTACGTCGATCTCACCCGCTCAAGCGTTGATCTTCTGCGTTTGCGCCGACAAGCGCTCGCCAGCGACAGCAATACCCTGAGCGTCACGTTAACGCTGGAAGATGGCAGCACCTACAGTGAAAAAGGGCGTTTAGCGCTGACCGAAGTCGCCGTTGATGAAGCGACCGGTTCCGTCACCCTGCGCGCTGTGTTCCCGAACCCGCATCATCAACTGCTGCCGGGGATGTTTGTTCGCGCTCGCGTGGAAGAAGGGGTGATGAACAACGCGATCCTCGCGCCACAGCAAGGGGTCACTCGCGACGCCAAAGGCAACGCCACCGCACTGGTGGTCAACGCACAGAACAAAGTGGAACAACGCACCCTCGAAACCCGCGACACCTACGGCAATAAATGGCTGGTGGTGAGCGGCCTGCAAAGCGGTGACAAGCTGATCGTGGAAGGCACCGATAAAGTTGCCGCCGGCTCAACGGTAAAAGCCGTTGAGGTCCAGGAAGCGAACGGAGGAAAAGCCTGATGTTCTCCAGCTTCTTTGTGCGTCGCCCGGTTTTTGCCTGGGTGATCGCCATTCTGATCATGATGGCCGGTATTCTGGCGATCCGCACGCTGCCCGTAGCGCAGTATCCGGATGTTGCGCCGCCAGCAATCAAAATCAGCGCCACCTATACCGGTGCGTCGGCGCAGACGCTGGAAAACAGCGTCACGCAGGTGATCGAGCAGCAACTCACCGGGCTGGATAACCTGCTCTACTTCTCCTCCACCAGCAGTTCGGATGGCGAAGTGGATATCACCGTTACCTTTGAGCAGGGAACCGACCCGGATACCGCCCAGGTTCAGGTGCAAAACAAAGTGCAGCAGGCGGAATCCCGTTTGCCGACCGAAGTGACCCAGTCCGGAGTGACGGTCGTGAAATCCCAGAGCAACTTCCTGTTGATCATGGGGTTGTACGATAAAACCGATCGTGCTACCAGTTCCGACATTGCCGACTGGCTGGTCAGTAACATGCAGGATCCGCTGGCCCGCGTGAACGGCGTCGGTAGCCTGCAAGTGTTCGGCGCGGAATACGCGATGCGCATCTGGATGGATCCGAACAAACTGGCCTCCTACTCGCTGATGCCGTCGGATGTACAGTCCGCCATTGAAGCGCAGAACGTACAGGTCTCCGCCGGTAAAATTGGTGCACTGCCATCGTCCAGCAGTCAGCAGTTAACCGCCACCGTACGCGCCCAGTCACGCCTGCAAACGGTGGCGCAGTTCCAGAACATCATCATCAAGAGTGAAAGCAGCGGTGCGGTAGTGCGCGTGAAAGATGTCGCCCGCGTCGAAATGGGCAGTGAAGACTACAATGCCATTGCCAAACTGAACGGCCACCCTGCGGCCGGTCTGGCGGTGATGCTGGCGCCGGGCGCTAACGCGCTGGATACCGCCACGCGGGTCAAGGACAAAATCGCCGAGTATCGCCATAGCATGCCGCAGGGTTATGACGTGGCGTACCCGAAAGACAGCACGGAATTCATCAAAATCTCCGTCGAAGACGTGGTTAAAACGCTGATCGAAGCCATCGTGCTGGTGGTCTGCGTGATGTACCTGTTTCTGCAAAATATCCGCGCTACGCTGATTCCGGCGCTGGCGGTGCCGGTGGTGCTGCTGGGTACGTTTGGCGTGCTGGCGCTGTTTGGTTACTCCATTAACACCCTGACGCTTTTCGCCATGGTGCTGGCGATAGGGCTCCTGGTGGATGACGCCATCGTGGTGGTGGAAAACGTCGAGCGCATTATGCGCGACGAAGGCCTGCCAGCCCGCGAAGCAACCATCAAATCGATGGGTGAAATCTCCGGCGCGCTGATTGCGATTGCGCTGGTGCTCTCCGCTGTATTCTTGCCGATGGCTTTCTTTGGCGGCTCGACCGGGGTGATTTACCGTCAGTTCTCCGTCACCATCATCTCGGCGATGACGCTGTCAGTGGTGGTGGCGCTGACGCTGACACCCGCGCTGTGCGGCGCAGTGATGCAACACAGCGTACCGCATAAAAAAGGTTTCTTTGGCGGCTTCAACCGCTTCTACAACCATACCGAACACCAATACCAGCACGGTGTTATGCACGTTTTGCGCCGCGCGGTGACGGTCATTGGCACTTACGCGGTACTCTGCGCAGCAATGGCGTTTGTCATGTGGCGACTGCCCGGCAGCTTCCTGCCTACGGAAGATCAGGGCGAAATCATGGTGCAGTTCACTCTGCCAGCGGGCGCGACGGCAAACCGCACTGAAGAGGTCGCCAGCCAGGTCACCGACTGGTTCCTGAATAAAGAGAAAGCCAACACCGAAGCGATCTTTACCGTTACCGGCTTTAGCTTCAGCGGTAGCGGGCAGAACGCCGGGATGGCCTTCGTCTCGTTGAAAAACTGGTCCCAGCGCGCGGGATCGGAAAACACCGCACAGGCCATTGCGTTACGCGCCAGCCGCGAATTGAGCAGCATCCGCGATGCCAGCATCTTCGCCATGACGCCGCCATCTGTGGATGGTCTGGGTCAAAGTAACGGTTTCACCTTTGAACTGCTGGCCAGCGGCGGTACCGATCGTGACCAGTTGCTGAAGTACCGTAACCAGTTGCTGGGCAGCGCGAACCAGAGCGTGGAACTGCACGCCGTGCGCGCTAATGACCTGCCGCAAATGCCGCAGTTGCAGGTGGATATCGACAGCAATAAAGCCGTGGCATTGGGCCTGTCGCTGAGCGATGTCAGCGATACGCTCTCCAGCGCCTGGGGCGGCACCTACGTGAATGACTTTACTGACCGTGGCCGTGTGAAAAAGGTCTATATCCAGGGCGACAGCGACTCGCGCTCCGCACCGTCCGATCTCAATAAATGGTATGTTCGCGGCAGCAACAATGACATGACGCCGTTCTCTGCTTTCGCCACCACGCACTGGGAGTTCGGCCCGGAAAGGCTGGTGCGTTACAACGGTTCAGCGGCCTATGAGATCCAGGGCGAAAACGCTACCGGCTTCAGCTCCGGCGTGGCGATGACCAAAATGGAAAACCTGGCCGACAGCTTGCCCGCGGGGACAACCTGGGCATGGAGCGGTCTTTCATTGCAGGAAAAACTCGCCAGTGGCCAGGCCATGAGCCTGTACGCCATCTCGATTATGGTGGTCTTCCTCTGCCTGGCGGCACTGTATGAAAGCTGGTCAGTGCCGATTTCGGTGATCCTGGTGATCCCGCTGGGTGTGCTGGGTGCTGCGCTTGCCGCGTGGATGCGCGGACTGAGTAACGACGTGTACTTCCAGGTGGCACTGTTGACCACCATCGGCCTGTCGTCAAAAAACGCCATCCTGATTGTGGAGTTCGCCGAAGCGGCGGTGCAGCAAGGCAGTTCCTTGTCACGCGCTGCACTGCGCGCCGCACGTACACGTCTGCGCCCGATCATGATGACCTCGCTGGCGTTTATCGCCGGGGTGATGCCGCTGGCAGTGGCGACGGGTGCCGGAGCAAACAGTCGCGTCGCCATCGGCACCGGCATTATCGGCGGGACGTTAACGGCAACGCTGCTGGCCATCTTCTTTGTTCCTCTGTTCTTTGTACTGGTGAAAAAATTGTTCGCCGGTAAACGCGCACGTCAGGAGTAATTATGTTGCGTATCAGTGTTCTTTTTCTGGCCCTGTTGAGCGCCGGTTGCGTCTCGTTAGACCCGACCTATGAGCGCCCACAGGCACCGATCCCCGCGACGCTACCGGGGAGCAGCGGCCAGGCGCAAGCCGTGGCCACCGACTGGCAGCAAATTGTTAACGATAAGCGCCTGAAACAGGTGGTCAGCGACTCGCTGACCAAAAACCGCGATGTGCAAAAAGCGATTGCGGATATTGATGCAGCCCGCGCCCTGTATGCGGAAGACCGCTCAGCATTGTTCCCGACGGTCAATGCCGAGCAGAGCAATACCCGCAGCCGGACTGTTGCCAGCGGCCTGACCAATAGCGCCGAAGCGGATGGCGCGGTGTCCAGTTTTGAGCTGGACCTGTTCGGCCGTAACCAGAGTCTGACCCGTGCTGAGCGTGAAACCTGGCTTGCCAGTGAATATACCGCGCAGAACACCCGTCTCAGTCTGGTGGCGGAAATCACCACCGCCTGGATAACCCTGGCGGCGGATAACAGTAATCTTGCGCTGGCCAAACAGACAATGGAAAGTGCGCAAAACTCGCTGAATATCGTCAAACGAAAACAGCAGGTTGGCGTAGCAGCGGCGAGCGATATTGCCGATGCCATGGCGGTATTCCAACAGGCGCGCGCCAGCGTCGCCAGTTATCAGACGCAAGTGGCGCAGGATAAAAACGCCCTCAATCTGCTGGCAGGTGACACCGTGGCAGACTCACTGCTGCCGGGAACGCTGGAAAGCCTGGCGGATAACAGCATCACCCTGACACCCGCGGGCGTCTCGTCTTCCGTTCTGCTACGCCGCCCGGATATTCAGGAAGCGGAACACAATCTGCTGAGCGCCAATGCCAATATTGGCGCTGCTCGGGCAAACTTCTTCCCGACCATCTCACTGACCGCCAGCGCTGGCGTGGGCAGTGACTCGCTCTCCTCCCTGTTTAGCCACGGTATGAAAGTATGGTCATTTGCGCCGTCCATCTCCCTGCCGCTGTTTACCGGCGGCAAAAATACGGCAGAGCTGCGCTATGCGGAAGCGGAGAAGAAAGGGTTGATCGCCACTTACGAGAAAACCATTCAGAGCGCGTTTAAAGATGTTGCCGATGCGCTGGCCCGTCGTGAAACGCTGAATGAACAGCTTGATGCACAGCGCCAGTACACAGCGGCAGAGCAGAAATCGCTGGATATCGCCCGGCGTCAGTACACTGCCGGCACCGGCGATTACCTGTCCGTGCTGACCGCACAGCGCGCATTGTGGACGGCGCAGGCGTCACTGATTTCATTGCAGCAAACCGATCTGGAAAACCGTGTGACCCTCTGGCAATCACTGGGCGGCGGCGTGCGTTAATGGTTTTGCGCCGGGTTTTTCCGGCGCACTCTTTTCGGAGTTTGTTATGTCACGGATATCCCCTGCGTATGCCATCGTACTCGGCATGCTGACGGCCATCGGGCCCATTTGCACCGACCTCTATCTGCCCGCCCTGCCGGATATTACCCGGCAAATGGACACCACCAACACCTTAACCCAACTCTCACTGACGGCGTCATTGATTGGACTGGGCCTTGGGCAGCTCTTTTTCGGCCCGCTAAGTGACAGGATGGGGCGCAAGCGCCCGCTGTTGCTGTCGCTGCTGCTGTTTATCGTGTCGTCGGTACTGTGCGCCAGCACACAGGCTATACACGGATTGATTTTCTGGCGCTTTGTTCAGGGGATTGCGGGCGCGGGCGGCTCCGTCCTCTCCCGCGCCATTGCACGTGATAAGTATCAAGGCACGCAGCTGACGCAGTTTTTCGCCCTGCTGATGACCATTACCGGCATCGCCCCTATTGTCTCTCCCATACTCGGCGGGTATATCACGTCGTTGCTGCACTGGCGCGCGCTGTTCTGGACCATGGCGATCATCGGCGTGGTACTGGTGCTCTGCGCCACACTGCTGCTAACGGAGACCTTGCAGGAGAGAAGCCACAGTGAAAGTTTGCTGATAACGTCGCTCATCGTGCTGAAAAACAGGCAGTTTTCCACCTTCTGCTTTATACAGGCGTTTATGCTGGCCGGGTTGTTCTCGTATATCGGTTCCTCGTCGTTTGTCCTGCAAAACGAATACGGTCTGACGCCAATCCAGTTCAGCCTGGTGTTTGGCGTTAACGGCGTGGGGATGATTCTTTCCGCGTTGATTTTCGCCCGTTTGGCGCGGCATATCAGCGGCGTGACGCTGTTAAAAAACGGTCTGGCGCTGGCGGTGCTGCTGGCGTTGATGACTGCCGTTTTTGCCTGGCTCAATATGGCGGTGCTGGCGCTGGTGGGGCTGTTTTTCACCGTTGCGGTCAATAGCGGTATTTCGACCATTGCCGGTTCGGCGGCGATGAACAGCGTCGATGCTCGCCATTCAGGTACCGCCTCGGCGCTGCTGGGGATGTTGATGTTTGTTTTTGGCGGCATCGCCACACCGCTTTCCGGGCTCGGTGGTGAAGCAATGTGGAAAATGAGTATCGCCATTGTGCTGGCTTACAGCGCTGCAATGGTGATCCATATTGGCGGGCGGCAGCGTAGCCAGAGACAATGATAAATTGGTGGCAAATCCATGGTCTCAAGAGTGTTGAACGGCGAGCGACAGCTCAACATCAATCACATCAAGAAATTAGCTACACGTTTTGGCCTGTCGCCGCTGATGTTTATTTCCTGCACCTAGCCCTTCTTTCCACCCGGTTTTAACCCACGGTGAAACTCATTAATGCGTTTCACCGTTTTAATGGCCCGTTGTGAGGTGGCGGACGCCACCGACAGGATGAGCATCTCCAGGCACAGCAATACCGTGCCGTGCAGCGGAATTTTGCCCTTCTCGCCGCCACGCGGCACGTGGATCACCACATCCGCCTCCTGGCTAAAGCGCGAATCCACAGCATTGGTCAGTAAAATAACCGGAATGCCCAGCCGCCGCGTCTCTTTCAGGGTGGTTAACCCTTCGCGATGCGCCGATTTCTGCGCCATCATGATCATCACATCACCGCGTTGCAGGTTGATGAGCTGCTCCGACAAGGCGATCCCCGTCCGGTTAAGCGGCGTGGCAGGCAGCCCGATACGGCTGAACAACCGGGCGCTATATTCCGCCAGAATGCCCGATGCGCCGATACCGAAAATCGCCACCTGACGCGCCTCAACCAGTAAGGCGACAGCCTGAGCAATGGCGTAGCGGTTATCCGGCGCGGAGAGGATGTCACAGGTGTGTTGATGCCCTTCCAGCACAAAATCGATCCCGGAATTCACATCACAGGAGAGCGCATTTACCGTGGTGGTCATCTTCTCGGCGGATGAGATAGCCGGGCCAAACCAGTGCTCCAGCGTCTGCTTTAAATCCCGCAGCCCGGCAAAACCCAGCGCCTGAATCGCGCGTACCACCGTCGCATCGGAGGTCTGCGTCGCCGCCGCGATTTCAATGGCGGTATGCTCCAGCACCCCTTCCCGGTTTTCATTGATATAACGCGCGACGGCCTGCAAGCGCGGCGACAGCGTATGCGCCCGCGCCCGAAAGCGCTCACCGTAGACATCCACGCGGCCTTTTGCTTTTTTGGTGTTCAGCATGCTGGTTGCCCTTATTTCGTCACTGGCAGTGGCCGCCCGGCAATCTGCGACTGCACCTGCGCCACCATCAGGCTTAGCGAGGCAAAGGAGTTGGAGATCGCCTCTTCACGCGAGATCAGCACATAGCGGCCACTACGGCAGGCATGAAGAAAATCGCACCAGCCCGGCATCACGGCATCCATCGCCGCAATCTCATCTTGCGGTTTACCGCCGGTATCTCCGCGCCAGGTGGCAAACACAAAATCCGCGTCCAGCTCCGGCAGGCGCTCCGCACTGACGTCAATGCGACCGCCATCAGGGATGCTATCGATCAGCGGCGGGAAACGGAAACCGGCATCGCGCAATACGCGTCCCAGAGAGTGGTAACTGTGCATGGCATTGATTTTGCCGTTATTCGCCTGGATAACCGACACGGTAATATTACGGGTATCGATGGTTTGTTTCAGCGCCGCGATCTGCGCCTGGTAACGACGCTCAAGGATCGCCAGCCTGGCCTGCGTGCCGGTCAGTTGTGCCAGTTTGCGGTAAATCTGCGGCGCGCCGCCTTCAAGATGATCGATGCTCACCGTCGGGGCAATTTTCTCCAGTTGCTCGACCGGCGTATTACGGCTGGGTTCGGTAATGATCAAATCCGGCTTCGCCGCAGCAACCGCTTCAATATCAATATCCGTCGAGCCGATAAATTTTATGTCAGCGTTATCAAAGTCGACGCCGGTCAACATGGCACTGGAGCGCAGCGTATGCGTTCCGTCCGGCCGCGTACGCCCGTGACTGGCCACCGGCGGGACACCCAGTTCGATCAGCGGGATGGTGATGTCGAGATCGTGCAAAGAAACAATCCGCGTTGGGTGCAGTGGCACGGTTACCACACGGCCCAGATCGTCGGTAAAAGCCTGCGAGGGTTGTGCGGCGCTGACGCTTAACCCTACCAGCAGCAAAAGTGAAAAAAGTACGCGCATACGGCTCCTCAGGATCTATAAACGATCCCGCCGCTGCCACAGCAGCAACAGGAAAAATGGTCCGCCGACCAGTGAAATCACAATCCCGGCGGGAATTTGCAATGGCGCAAAGGCCAGCCGACCGAGCAAATCCGCCAGCAACACCAGCAACCCGCCCAGCATCGCGCTGCCCCACAGCAACGCGCGCTGGCCGCCGCGTAGCAGAAAACGCGCCATATGCGGGGCAATCAGGCCGACAAATCCCATACTGCCGACGCAAGAAACCGTGGCAGCGGTCAGCAACACCGGGGCAGTAATGCGTAGCAATTCAAGTCGCGTCAGGCGGACGCCAAGACCGGTTGCCGCCTGCTTTCCCAGCAACGCCACATCAGCGGCGCGCGCCGTTAACAGCAGGATCACTATTGCAGGTAGCGCCCAGCACAACGCGACCACCAGCAGCGGCCAGGTGGCGGCATGCAGACTTCCCGCCAGCCACATCATCGCGGTTTGCACATCGCGCACATCGGCGGTGGTCATAAACACGCCGATACCGGCAGCAAAGGTCCAGGAGACGCCAATCCCCAGCAAGACAAAACGCGGGCGCAAGACATCCCTCGCCAGTCCCATAACCAGTCCTGCCGCCAGCAGACCGCCCGCCATACCCGCCAGCGGACGCCACACCAACCCCACCGCTGGGAACGCAAGCACCAGCGTTAATACCACCACGCTGGCCCCCTCTTTCACGCCAATCAGCCCCGGATCCGCCAGTCCGTTGCGGGTTATCGACTGCATCGCTGCCCCTGCCATACCGAGCATCGCGCCGCACAACAGCGCCATCAGCACCCGAGGCAAACGAATATCCCACACCACATACTGCTGCTCTGCGCTAAGCGTTGCAGAGTAAAACAGCGCGCGACCTATTGCCGATGCCGGCACGGGCAACGAACCTTGCGTGACACCACAGAGCAGCAGCACCAGCGCCAGAACACCAAGCCCGGCAAGCCAACGCAGCGCGTGTGGGCGTAACAAACGGGAAAAACCGCCGATACGCACACCATACAACCCGGTGTGGTGAAGCCTTCCCTTCATTTAAAAAACCTCGCCGCCAGCACAATAAACAGCGGCGCACCGACCAACGCGGTCATCACGCCAGTCGCCAGTTCCTGCGGTGACAGCAACATCCGGGCAGCGATATCCGCCAGTAATAACAGTAACGCGCCCCCCAGCGCCGACAGCGGCACCACGGCGCGCAAATCGTCCCCGGCAAACCGACGCACCATATGAGGCACCACCAGACCGATAAAACCGATGGGACCGGCTACCGACACCGCCGCACCGCACAGCAGCGCAATAGCCAGCAGCGACAGCACGCGGGTGCGCACCAGCGACACCCCCAGGCCACGCGCCATGCTATCGCCCAGCGCCAGCATATTCAGCGATGGCGACAGCCAGAGAGCCAACACAAACCCGGCCAGCGCAGCAAAAGCTGCAGGCTGAATCAACGCCCAGTTCAACCCGGCGAGATCCCCCGCCAGCCAGGTGCGCATGCTCAACAACGTCTGTTCATCAAAGATCAGGATCGCCGCAGTTATGGAGGAGGCAAACGTTGACAGCGCCACGCCGCAGAGCGTCACTTTCATCGGCGTAAACCCCGCACGCCCCGCCGCAGAGAGAGCCATCACCAGCGAGAAGAGCGCCGCGGCACCGCCTGCGGCAATCAGCGGGCGGCTGAAAGGGGAATCCCCAAGACTGACGCCCAGCGCAGTGGTCGCCACCACGGCCAGCGCCGCGCCAGCATTGAGGCCAAGGATATGCGGTTCGCCCAATGGGTTGCGGATCACTGACTGCAACAGCGCCCCGGCGACACCCAGCGCCGCGCCGGTAAACAGTGCTGCCACCAGACGCAACAAGCGCAGACTGACGATCACGCAATGATCGAAATTACGGGCATCAAAATCCACCAGCGCCCGGATAACCGCAGGCGGCGCTATATAACGCGCCCCCAGCCCCAAATGCGCAATACCCGCCGCCAGCAACAGCAGCAGTAACACGACAAACGTCATCCCCGTACGCCCGGCACGGCGGCGGGCGACAAGCGGCACAGCGCTCACGCGCCGTCTCCATAAGGTTTACGGAAGGGCATAAAGAAGGGTTTTCCAGTTAGCGGGTTCACCGACATCTGCACGTCAACGTCAAAGACGTTTTTGATCAGCTCTGGCGTGCAGGGATCCCCTTCGTGGAGCACGCCCTGTAAGCGCCCCTGTTTGAGGAACACCAACGTGTCGGCGTAGTTCACTGCAAAATTAAGATCATGCAATACCACCACGACTGTCCGGTGATGATGGCGCGTCAGTGAATGCAGCAGTTCGAGGATCTCTACCTGGTAGCGCAGATCGAGAAAGGTGGTGGGTTCATCCAGCAGGATCACCGGCGTTTGCTGCGCCAGCGCCATCGCGATCCAGCAGCGCTGACGTTGCCCGCCGGAGAGGCTGTCGACGGGTTGATGGGCAAACCCGGCGGTCCCGGTAAGATTGAGCGCTTCCTGCACTGCCAGCTCATCGTCTTCCGACCACTGGCGCATAAAGCTCTGCCATGGAAAACGTCCGCGCGACACCAGCTCAAACACGGTCAATCCTTCCGGCACAATTGGCGACTGCGGCAGAATACCTAACTGCCGGGAGACGGCTTTGGTTGGCTGTTGATGAATGGCTTTGCCATCAAGCAGCACGCTGCCGCCAAGCGGTTTCAGCATGCGGGCAATCGTGCCAAGCAGCGTGGATTTGCCCGAACCGTTCGCCCCCACCAGCACGGTCATCTTCCCGGCTGGGAGGGCCAGGCTGATATTGTCGACGATAACCTGTTGGTGATAGCCCGCGGATAACGCGTCCAGTACGATCCCTTGCTCTGCGGTTAGATTTTCCACTGACTGTGGCATGACGCGCGCTACCCTTACAAATAAAAATAAATATCATTCTCTTTTCGATATTGCCGTTTGCCACTGTAGTAGTCAAGCCTGATAAGGAGATAAACCCGCAACGTTTACAGGGCTGTCACTACAACAGAACCCCATCTGACATTTTTAATATTATATTTTTATATTCAATTAGTTACACATTAACAAAGTGGCTTTAAATCGGCTGATCTGGCGCAACGAAGTGCTGTAGCGAAATTCTCACTTTTTCCATTTACTACTACAAAACACCATGATTGAATGATTCTCAATTACATATCCGACGCCGAAGCAGCGGCTAACGGGTAGACAGGTGCAAAAGAGCAATGACTAAAAATACGTTCACTCCTGCATGGCTCGCAGGATCCTTTCGGGAAAGTAGATTACATGGCTGAGTTAACTCGTTGTATTACCGGGCCGAAAGGTCGCGCGCTGTTCTCCGCGATCGTTTTGGGATCGGTCTTCACCCCTTTTACACACGCGGCGACCAAAACCGATCAGACCAGCGACGGCGATACGCTTACGGTGCTGGCAGATGCCTCTTCCGCCGATAAACAGGCGACATCCGGCTACCAACCGCTGAATACCTCCACCGCTACGCTGACCTCAATGCCGATGCTGGATATCCCGCAGGTGGTCAACACGGTGAGCGATGAAGTGCTGGAAGATCAACACGCAACCAGCCTCGATGAAGCGCTGTATAACGTCAGTAACGTGGTGCAGACCAACACGCTCGGCGGTACGCAGGATGCGTTTGTCCGCCGGGGATTTGGTGCCAACCGTGACGGCTCCATTATGACCAATGGCCTGCGCACCGTGGTGCCACGCAGCTTTAATGCCGCTACATCGCGTGTGGAAGTGCTGAAAGGCCCGGCTTCCACGCTGTATGGCATCCTCGATCCCGGCGGGCTTATCAATGTTGTCACGAAACGCCCGGAAACTACCTTTGGCGGCACGATCTCCGCCACTTCGTCCAGTTTTGGCGGCGGCACCGGGCAGTTTGACGTCACCGGCCCGATTGAGGGAACGCGGCTGGCGTATCGTCTGATTGGCGAGTACCAGAATGAGGATTACTGGCGCAATTTCGGCAAGGAAAAGAGCACTTTTATTGCGCCGTCGCTGACCTGGTTTGGTGATAACGCCACCGTCAACGTGATGTATTCACACCGCGATTATCAAACACCGTTTGATCGCGGCACCCTCTTCGATCTCACCACCAAACAGGCAGTGAATGTCGACAGGAAAACCCGTTTTGATGAACCTTTTAACATCACCGATGGCGAATCCGATATCGCGCAATTAAATGCCGAGTACCGCTTCAACAGCGCATGGACCGGGAAAGTCGAGTACGGTTACAGCCAGGATAAGTACAGCGATAACCAGTCGCGCGTGATGGCCTACGATGCAAAAACCGGCAACCTGACCCGCCGCGTGGACGCAACCCAGGGCTCAACCCAGCGCATGTACAGCACGCGGGCGGATCTGCAAGGGAATGTGGATATCGGCGGCTTCTACAATGAGATCCTGACGGGGGTATCGTATGAATATTACGATCTGCTGCGTACCGACATGATCCGCTGTAAAAATGTCAAAGATTTCAATATCTACAACCCGACCTACGGCAAGGCCAGCAAGTGTACATCGGTTTCGGCGTCCGACAGCGATCAGACCATTCAACAGGAGAGTTACTCCGCCTATGCACAGGATGCGCTGTACCTGACGGACAAATGGATAGCGGTAGCCGGGATGCGTTATCAGTACTACACGCAGTATGCGGGCAAGGGCCGCCCGTTCAACGTCAACACCGACAGCAGCGACGAGAAATGGACGCCGAAATTCGGTCTGGTGTACAAGCTGACGCCGTCGGTTTCGCTGTTCGGCAACGTGGCGAAAGCGTTTATGCCGCAGTCGTCTATTGCCAGCTATATCGGCGATCTGCCGCCGGAGACATCAACATCTTACGAAGTTGGCGCAAAATTTGATCTGTTCGACGGTGTTACCGCCAATATCACCGCATTTGATATCCATAAGCGTAACGTGCTGTATAGCGAGATCGTGGGTAATGAAACGGTAGCGAAAACCGCCGGTCGCGTACGCTCGCAGGGCGTGGAAATGGATCTGGCCGGTTCGCTGACGCCGAACATGAATGTGATCGCCAGCTACAGCTACACCGCAGCCAAAGTGCTGGAAGACCCGGATTACGCCGGGAAACCGCTGCCGAACGTTCCGCGCCACACCGGTTCATTGTTCCTGACGTACGACATTCATAACGTGTTTGCCGGCAATACGTTGACCTTTGGTGGCGGTGGCCACGGTGTAAGCCGCCGTTCAGCCACCAACGGCGCAGATTACTACCTGCCGGGCTACGTTGTTGCCGATGCGTTTGCCGCTTACAAAATGAAGCTGCAATACCCGGTGACCTTACAGGTCAACCTGAAAAACATCTTCGATAAGACCTACTACACCTCGTCTATCGCCACCAATAATCTGGGTAACCAGATTGGCGCCCCACGCGAAGTGCAATTTACGGTGAAGATGGATTTCTGATATCACCCATGAAGCGTGTTAGAGATTGCCCCGCATGATGCGGGGCTTTTTTGTCTGCGCACCGGATTGCCCAATAGCAACTTCGCTTCCCCTCCCGACGCACGCCCTCAATGAACACCTGTTCATTAAACAGTCACCTTTACGCCATCCTTTTGCAGCATTACTTTCACAGACTCTCTGGCTTTCAAAACCCGTAAATTTGCTTTGAAACGCTTATGAGAAAATACTGGCTTCCGTGGTTGATCCTGTCGCCATCGCTGCTGTTCCTGGCCCTGTTCACCTGGTTTCCGCTGCTGCGTTCGGTGTATGACAGCCTGTTCGACACCCGTATGGCAAGCGACAACGCCCCCTATGTCGGACTGGGCAATTTCGCCCGTCTGCTGGAAGACACCGTTTTCTGGCAATCCCTGTTCAACAACCTGATTTACATCCTGCTGACTGTTATTCCAGGCGTGACGCTGGCGCTGTTACTGGCGGTGGCATTGTGGGAAAACCACCGCATAAACCGCTGGCTGCGCACCGCTTTCTTCTTCCCGATGATTATCCCGATGGTCAGCGCCGCGGCGTTGTGGCTGTTCATTTTTATGCCCGGCCTCGGCATGCTCGATCACTATCTGGCACAGATTTTTGGCCCGATGAACAACAACTGGCTCGGACGCAGCAACAGTGCGCTATTCGCCCTGGCGCTGATCGGCGTCTGGAAGTTTGCTGGCTACTACATGCTGTTCTTTCTGGCCGGGTTACAAAGCATTCCGGCATCTACCCGGGAAGCGGCAGTGATGGAGGGCGCAACCGCTACGCAAGTGTTCTTCAAGGTCACCCTACCGCTGCTGCGCCCGACCATCAGTTTTGTCATCACCACGGCGCTGATTTACTCCATCACCCAGATCGACCACGTGGCCGTAATGACGCGCGGTGGGCCGGATAACGCTACCACCGTGTTGCTCTATTACATCCAGAACCTCGCCTGGGACACGCACGATCTTGGCAAAGCCTCCGCCGCGACCTTCCTGACGCTGGCGGGCCTGTTCATCTTTTCGCTGGTTAACCTGAAACTGCTTGAGAGAGGAGCACATTATGAGCGTTGAGATTTCACCCGCCATCCCGCGTGCACCGTCCGTGAGTCGTCCTTTGTGGTTGCGTCTGCGCCACTCACGCCCGATCACCCTCGCGGCGTTAATGATCTGCCTCGCACTGCTGTGGATCAGCCCGTTTATCTGGATGCTCTCTTCCGCCTTCAGCGCCACCACCTTTGGCGAGGGGATGGCATCGATTCTGCCGCGCTTGCCGCTGACGCTGGATAACTTCCGCGACGCGTGGGCCAGCGCCAACTGGCTAAGCCTGTACGCCAATACGCTGATTTTCGCCTTCGGCACCTTTGCGGTGCAGCTCATCACCATTACCACCGCCGGGTACGTTTTTGCCTGCCATGAATTTCGCGGCAAGCAGACCCTGTTCGTACTGTTCCTGGTGCAGCTGATGATCATGCCGGTGGTGATGATGATCCCCAACATGCTGACGCTGAAAACCTTCGGCCTGCTCAACACCCTGACGGGCGTGATGATGCCCTATTTCGCTTCCGCGTTCGGCGTCTTCCTGATGCGCCAGGCGTTTCTCGCCATCCCGAAAGAGATTGAAGAAGCGGCGCTGATGGAGGGGTGTCGATGGTGGCAAGTGCTGTTCCGCGTGATGTTGCCCATGTCATGGCCCTCAGTGCTGGCCTTTGCCACCGTCAGCATTACCTACCACTGGAACGAGTATTTATGGCCGCTGATGATGCTCAACGATCCGGACAAACAAGTGCTGACAGTCGGGCTGGTCTCTTTCGCCATGGGCGCCGAGTCCGGCGGTCAGTGGGGCATGATCAGCGCCGGAACGTTAATGGTTTGCCTGCCGCTGATGGTGGCGTTTATTGCTTTTCAAAAACAGTTTCTCCGGAGCTTTGGCTTCTCCGGCATTAAATAAGGAGTGCAGTGATGTTTTTAGCGCAAATTTCCGACACCCATTTTCGCAGTCAGAACGAGAAGCTGTATGGCTTTATCGACATTAACGCGGGCAATGCCGACGTGGTCTGCCAACTGAATGCCCTGCGCGAACGCCCGGATGCGGTTATCGTCAGCGGCGATATCGTGAACTGTGGCCGCCCGGAAGAGTACCGCGTGGCGCGCCAGATCCTCGGCGGGCTCGACTACCCGCTGTTTGTTATTCCGGGTAATCACGATAACAAAGCCCACTTTCTGGAGTACCTGCACCCGCTGTGCCCGCAGCTTGGTAGCGACCCGCAGAATATGCACTACGCCATCGATGACTTCGCTACCCGCTTGCTGTTTATTGATTCCAGCCTCGCCGGGGAGTCAAAAGGTTGGCTGACCAGCGAGACGCTGAACTGGCTGGAAGCGCAGTTAATCGCGGGCGGCGACAAACCCACCGCCGTGTTTATGCACCACCCGCCGCTGCCGCTGGGTAACGCGCAGATGGATCGCATCGCCTGTGAAAACGGCCATCTGCTACTGAAACTGGTGGAGCGCTTCCCGTCGCTGATCCGCATTTTCTGCGGTCATAACCACAGTCTGACTCTGACCCAGTACCGCCAGGCAACGATCGCCACCGTTCCGGCGACCGTACACCAGGTACCCTATTGTCATGAAGATACCCGCCCGTATTACGATCTGTCGCCTGCTTCATGCCTGATGCACCGCCAGATCGGCGATCAATGGGTCAGCTACCAGCATCCTCTGTCGCATTACGCAGGCCCGTGGCTGTATGACGAGAAGATCAGTTGCCCGGTAGATGAGCGCTAAGCACATGTTAAAACTGCAAAACGTCAGTAAACAATTCGAGGACAAAGCCGCGCTGAGCGCACTGTCGCTGGATATCCACGACGGTGAGTTTGTGGTACTGGTTGGCCCCTCTGGCTGCGGTAAAAGCACCCTGCTACGCCTGATCGCCGGGCTGGAGAGTGTCAGCGAAGGCGCTATCTGGCTGGGCGACGAAGAGATCACTGCGCGTTCACCCCGTGAGCGTAACTTTGCGATGATCTTCCAGAACTATGCTCTGTTTCCGCACCTTTCCGTGCGCGACAACATCACCTTCGGTATGAAAGTGCGCAACGAAGAGAAAGCCAGCTGGCAGCCGCGACTGGATCGCGTGGCGCAGATGCTCCAGCTCGACAGCCTGCTGGATCGCAAACCGGCGAAACTCTCCGGCGGCCAGCGTCAGCGCGTGGCCATGGCGCGCGCCATCGTGCGCAATCCGACGCTGTTCTTAATGGATGAACCGCTTTCCAACCTCGATGCACGTCTGCGTACGGAAGTACGCGACAGCATTATGGCGATGCACCAGCAGCTAAAGACCAGCACCATTTACGTGACGCACGATCAGACGGAAGCGATGTCGATGGCCGACCGCATTGTGGTGATGAACGGTGGTCACGTGCAGCAAGTTGGCCGCCCGGAACACCTGTATGCCCATCCGGCGAACCTGTTTGTCGCCGGGTTTATTGGCTCACCGGCGATGAACCTGCTGTCACTGCCGTGCGCAAACGGAGAGGTACTTCTGGGTGAACAGCGTCTGCCGCTTCCCGCACATGCCGCTGATTTACATAACGTATGGCTGGGCATCCGCCCGGAGCACATTACTGATGCGCCGGAAGAAGGCCACCTGGTATTGCCCGCTACCGTCATTCAGCGGGAGCTGATGGGCGCTGACTATCAGCTTCACGTCAGCACGCCGATCGGCAACCTGCGCTATATCCGCCGACACCGGGGCGATGTTCCCAACAAAGGGGACACACTCAGCGTCGGTTTTTCACCCCTTGATTGTCATCTTTTTAATGCCGAAACGCGGCTTAACTTACACCAGGAGAGAGACCATGCCTAAGCCTCTGACAAAGACGTTGCGAGCGCTTACTTACAGCATCACCCTTGCGATAAGCGGTACTGCGCTGGCGCAGGAGAAAATCGACTTTATGTTTCCCGCCCCGGTGGACGGCAAACTGACCATGGAGATGACGCGAATTATTAACGCCTTTAACGACTCGCAAAAAGAAGTGGAAGTACGCGGGATTTTTACCGGCAACTATGACACCACCAAAATGAAAGCCGAATCCGCGCAGAAAGCGGGCCAGCCACCCGCGCTGGTGATCATGTCCGCCAACTTCACCACCGACCTGGCGCTGAAAGATGAGATCCTGCCGATGGACGAGTTGTTTAAATTCGGCGACCAAAAAGCGGGTGATTTCCTGCAAAATGCGTTCTGGCCGGCCATGCACAAAAACGCGCAGGTGATGGGCGTGACTTACGCCATTCCGTTCCACAACTCGACGCCGATTCTGTATTACAACAAAACGATGTTCGGTCAGGCGGGTATCAAACAACCGCCGCAGAACTGGAAAGAGCTGCTCGAGGACGCGAAAAAACTGACCGACCAGAGCAAAGGCCAGTGGGGCATTATGCTGCCCTCCACCAACGACGATTACGGCGGCTGGATCTTCTCTTCGCTGGTTCGCGCCAACGGCGGCAACTATTTCAACGAAAACTACCCAGGCGAAGTCTATTACAACGCCCCGACCACTATCGGTGCGCTGCATTTCTGGCAGGACATGATCTACAAAGACAAAGTGATGCCCTCCGGTGTGCTGAACTCCAAGCAGATCAGCGCGGCGTTCTTCTCCGGCAAACTGGGGATGGCGATGCTGAGCACCGGTGCACTAGGCTTTATGCGTGAGAACACCAAGGATTTCGAACTGGGCGTGGCGATGATGCCCGCGCAGGAGCAACGCGCCGTACCGATTGGCGGTGCCAGTCTGGTGAGCTTTAAGGGCATTTCCGATGCACAGAAAAAAGCGGCTTATCAGTTCCTGACCTATCTTGTAAGCCCGGAAGTGAACGGTTCCTGGAGCCGCTTCACCGGCTACTTCTCACCGCGCAAAGCCTCGTACGATACGCCGGAGATGAAGGCGTACCTGAAGCAGGATCCGCGCGCCGCTATCGCGCTGGAACAGTTGCAGTATGCGCACCCGTGGTATTCGACCTATGAAACGGTGGCCGTACGTAAAGCGATGGAAAACCAGCTTGCGGCAGTGGTGAACGACGAGAAAGTCACCCCGGAAGCTGCCGCCGAGGCGGCGCAGAAAGAAGCCGACACGCTGATGAAACCGTATGTTGAGAAAACGGCGCTGCAGGCCGTGAAATAAAACGCCGCGTTACCCCGCAGGGAAGCGGGGTACGTTGCTGAGTGCTGTAAACGGTTGATGATATGCAGACGCTACTACTCCGGTGAGCACTTACCAACTTCACAAGAAAATACTTAGCGTCGCTTGCCGGGTTTTAGGGTCATAATAGATTGAAAACGTGTTTGCCCCCGGCACGCCCGGTTTGCGCCATTCCTCCGCACCGTATGTCAGGCTTGGGTCCCGCTGGTAACCCATACTTTTCACGTAATCCCGCAATGCCTCAATGTTGCGGGCATCCTCAAAAATGATGCTATTCGATGATGGGTAACCATCACCATTGTGGAACTCAAAGTGATAATTCGCGCTGATTCTTGGGGCGTGCGCAATCGCATCCTGCGTCAGTGTGTGGTAATCCCATAAATTTTGTTCGGTGTACACCGTGGTTTCGCCCAGACTGGAAAGCATCAGCCAAAGCAAAAAAAACAGCACGAGACCCAATGAGACAACAAATAATATCCCCCACTTCAGCACGCTAAACATTAACGCAGCGTGTTTACTGATAGTGCGCATGAGCTATTCCTTTTCATCCTTGAATGTTGTTACCCTTTTAAACGCACCTGAACCCGTTAATGACCATTTTTGATGGCAAATGGCATTATTCCTCTCGCGCCAGGATCTTCGGCAGATAGTCGTTGAGCTGGTGGCGCTGCAAATAAGCGGTCACCGCGCGTTCCCAGCCTTTCCCATCCCCCAGCACTGCACGGCTATGAGTTTGCGCATAAAGATAGCGGGTATCGTACAAATTCAGCAGCGACTGATTCATGGCATCAATATTCGCACCGGTTTTTTTACACTTCTCCTGCTGAATAGCCAGCGAGTGTAAAACACGCTCCCGCGTCTCTTCATTCGGGGTATAGACCTGCTCGCTCAGTTCACTGAGTACGAGAAATTGCGGTTGCGTGCCTTCATGTATTGCCGCCTGCAAACGGTCATGCCCATCGAGGATGACAAACGAAGCCAGCCCGGCGATAAACCACACCAGAACCGGCGGCAGTGCGTTCTCACGGCACTTCTTGCGCCACCATTTTACCCGCCCGCTGTTGGCCTCAACCGGATAGCGGGCAAGCAGCAGATGGCCGCCCCACCACCAGTCGACAAAGGTGACTCTTTCCGGGTTTTGCAGATCGGGAAAATCTTCGCTGTAAAGCGCCCAATTGACGCTGATCTGTGCACTGCTGGCAGGGGTCTGAAAGCGCCACTGCTCAAATGGCAGGGGCTTATTGACGATATAGGGCGCGGTCGGCTTTACCTGCTCCATCGGTCGCAGCAACCAGCGGCCGGGCGGTAACAGTGGCGTAGGGGCTTCCATTAACTGCCGCGCAAAATAGCGGCACCAGTGACTTTGCCAGTTCGATTCTCCGGCCCGTTTCGCGCTCTCCACATCCGCAGATGTCACCGCAGGCAGCAACAACGCCTGGGCGGGATGCTCCCCGTTAAACACCAACCAGACGCCAGCGTGATCTTTCAGCATCGTTGCCCAGAACAACGTTTCACCGTTTACCTGCAACGCCATGCGGCCGTTGTGTCCACTCTGCATCTCCATGGCCTGACCGTCGCCCGCACGCACCCTCAGTTCCAGTCCTTGCCAGCTGTCGTCGCGATCGCGAAGATCCTTCCACCAGTACTCAGTCATTGCGTTCTCCTTGCGATGTGAGAGGAAAGTGTACGGCAACAGCGATTGCCTTATAACCATAAAAATTATCTGGTTATTTGATCGAAGGGACAACATGCTCTTCGCCGGAGTTGTATATTTATTGTCCAACCCAAAAACAAGGAGCGCACCATGCCACACCCAGAACAGTACTGCCACTCCTGCGGAATGCCACTTTCCGCACCCGATGCCCGTGGCCCGAGTGACCACTATTGTGCTTACTGCACCGACAGCGAAGGTAACCTGAAGTCCTGGGAAGAGGCCGTATCCGGTCTCGCGCAGTTTCTCGATTCCTGGCAAAACGTGGGCAACGAAGAAGCGCGCAAACGCGCCGTTCGTTATCTGACGTCGATGCCCGCCTGGGCCGATCGGGCTTAACTATTTGTTGGAGATTGTGGAACCCTCGTTACACCGTGGGTTCCTTTATTTTCGGCGCATTGGCCTCGTCATATGCCGCCTGCGCAGCCAGTACGGCATCCATATTGTGTTCAACCCAGTGAGCCAGCACCGAGACGGTTTCCGTCAGCGTGCGCCCGAGAGGTGTGAGACTGTACTCAACCGATACCGGCACGGTATAGAACACTTCACGGGCAATAATGCCGTCGCGCTCCAGCTTGCGCAGTGTCTGGGTCAGTACCTTTTGTGTGATCAACCGAATATCCCGCTTCAGACCGTTAAAACGCATCGGCCCGTTCTCCAGGCGCGCCAGCACTAACAGTGCCCATTTATCCGCCAGACGCGACAGCATGTCGCGCGTGGGGCAGCGGTTATCATAAATATCGTAAGGAATGGACGGCTTAATCATAACGACAAATTCTCGTAGTAGGTTTCCTCAAGGAAACGTAGTGACCTTTGGGTGCCTTCTTCCGCAACCGCAGCGGGGTGTGTATAACTCAAACCTAAGTTTCTATTTGATACTAAGGTGCCAGAAATGGCAAAAATTCTCCTACAGGATTGAAAGGAAAAAGGATGATTACGCGGTTAAATCAGGCATTTATTAGCCTCACTTCGCACCCGGATTTTGGCAAGCTGTTGCTGCGCCTGACCTTTGGCGTGCTGATGCTATTCCACGGCGTTGCCAAAGTGCAGCATGGTGTAAGCTGGATCGCCGGTATGCTGGCGGCGAAGGGATTACCTGGGTTTATCGCTTACGGCGTATTTATTGGTGAAATCATCACTCCGCTACTGATTATTATTGGGCTGTTTACCCGCCAGGCGGCGTTTATTTACGCATTTAATATTCTGGTCGCCACATTACTGGTGGGCATGGGTAAATTCTTTACCCTGACCGACGTTGGTGCGTGGGGTCTGGAAAGTGAGGCGCTCTATTTCCTGGGTGGCCTGAGCATTATGTTTTTGGGCGCGGGGAAATATGCCCTGTCTGCCGATAAAGAAAAAGAATGGCGTTAGTTATCTCTCATTAACAGGAGAAAAATATGTCAATTGTTGTGGTTTATTATTCTGGTTATGGGCACACCAAAGCCGTAGCGGAAAAAGTGGCCGAAGGCGCGAATGCACAGCTTATTGCAGTAGATAATAATGGTGACATTCAGGAGAGCGACTGGCAGGCGCTGAATGACGCGAAGGCGATCATTTTTGGTGCCCCGACCTATATGGGCGGCGTGCCGTGGCAGTTTAAAAAGTTCGCCGACGCCAGCTCCAAAGCCTGGTTCACTCGCGCCTGGCAGGACAAAGTGTTTGCCGGCTTCAGCAACAGCGCCAGCCTGAATGGTGACAAACAGGTTTCGCTGCAATACCTGCAAACCCTGGCGTCACAGCATGGCGGCATCTGGGTCAGCCTCGGCCTGCTGCCCGCTAACACGCTGGCCGCGACGCGCCAGGACATTAACAACCTTGGCGGCTCCGTCGGCCTGCTGGTACAGTCTCCGTCTGATGCCGGTGCCGACCAAATCGCCTCCGGCGACCTGGATACCGCAGTGAAATTCGGTCAACGCGTTGCGGATATTACCCGTCGCTTTCACTGAGTTTGCCTTGCTTGATTATGATAAGGCCGGGGTTACCTGGCTTTATTTTAACAATACGGGCCTTAACGCCAGCAGCAGAAATGCGATCAACCGACAACACCGATATTTTGATTAGACAGTTCTGCTCATTTAGCCATGATTCTTTTCACCGCATTCGCTATTTCCGGCAATCCAGAACCGTTGTCCCAACGCAGATATCGATATGATTTCATCATCGGCAACATGTTCTCAGGTGACACACCGGCATCGATCATCAGTATTTTCTTATCAGAATTCATTAAGCTCATAAAAAATGTTGTGAATTCAGCCAAGGGCCAACCACTGCGTTTAGCAAAAAAATTATCCGTTAAAATAAACAGACCAATATCAGCCTTATCTATGCCTTCATTAACTTTAAGAACGATATTATCACCATAGTCAATTTCATAAGTATCAAGCCATGTCGCAACATCGTTGGCCTGTAAGTAAGAGTGTAGAGGAAAAACAATATTGTTTTTGTCTAATGATGAATGACTTAAAAAAACCTTTGCTTCTCTTTTCTTGAAATCGATATATTGAGGGTATTCTTTTTCCAGAACATCTCTTTCTGACCAAAGAAACGGGTGTCCACCACCATTTGCAGTTATAAAAAGATCGACCATTTCTGCATTAAGCAATGTTACTACGTTGTAGGGTAAAATATCCTTTACGAACATATTATGTCTTTTTATTTTTTCAGGATAATTATCACGAAGCCATTGCTCAAAATACACAGGATCCTTTTGCAAATTCACGGCAACATGAAATGAAAGGCAATATGGATTATTGTTCACGACAAGGCCGACCATAGTCGCATAATCTTTATCGAAATGATTAAGGATATCTTTGATAAACTTTTTCTCTTGCGTTCTGGAACTGTAATCACATTCGAACATATATAAAAAGTCATGACTCATTTCAACCTCCTTTTCTTAAACAATGTCAGGGATAACGTTAGTCTATTCCCTCAGTAAAAACGCATCAATCCGTGGTTCTTGCGAATTGCTCCATGCTTATCAGCTTATTGCCGTCGCGGTGTTCAATACGCAGTGTATTGCCTTTGATGATCAGTACCGGATTCTGATCAGGATGCACCACATTCACCCACTCTCCCTTACGGTTTTTTTCCACGACTTCATAGACGGAAGGGTTGCCATCATCCATCAAAAACCAGTAGCGCAGACGGTTTTTGAACGTATCCGGCCCGGTGACCAACGTACGCGGTTTGTTACTGGTGGTGATTTGCTGGTACGTGTCGGCATATGCAGCCCCGGCAGCAAAAGTGATAAGAATAAAGATCAGTATTTTCATTGGGATCACTCGTAATTTTTATCATTCAGCGTAGCAAATTCCTGCAGCAACCACAGTCGAGATTGTTACACGGCTTGTCATTTTGCGTTTTCATGACGGCGGAAGAAACGGTCATTCCCTCCAGGCCGTTTATCAGGTAAGGCCATTCTCAACCGTTTTTGACCTGTGGCGTGGTGTGGCGCTTATCGATATGTTGGTTGCCCTTTGCGCACAACCGCACTCATCCCTCTATTTGTCAAACTGCGTATTAGATCACGTTTCATTCCTTCATCCCGGTTCAGCCTGTTGAACTCTATATATTTTCCACCCTCCCGGATGGATAAACTTTATATCAACAGCAAGAGGGCAAAATGATGGCGGGAAAAGGGTGTAATTCGCTGATTCGCGCAGAAAAAATATTAACTCACATCGCCTATGTTGGCGTGGCGAGCTATATGGAACTGTTAAAAGAATTTCAGCTTCCCAAAAGCAGCTTGCTTAATTTATTAAATGTGATGGTGGATTGTGGCTTTTTGGTTAAAAACGAGAGTAACCAGTATGCGCTGGGGATTAAAAATTATGAACTGGGTTGTCAGGCGTTACACCGGAAAAATATTTTCGAAGTGACCAAACGCCCCATGCAGGAACTGTCGATGAAAAGCGGGCTGGTGTGCCATTTAGGCGCGATGGAGAGTTATTCAGCCATCTACCTCGACAAAGTCGAAAGCCCGAGTTCTGTACCCACACGCAAAAGCTGGATTGGTAAAAAACTGGAATTGCATATCACCGCGCTGGGCAAGGCATTATTGGCATGGAAACCCCGCGAAGAGATTGATTATTTTTTAAATGCGTTAACCCTGAAAAAACACACCAGCAATACGTTTACCGATAAGAAACTGTTTCTGGAGGAGTTACAGAAAACGCGACTACGGGGATGGGCCATCGACAATGAAGAGTCAACTTATGGTGCCGTCTGTTTAAGTATGCCGGTATTTAATATGTATAACCGGGTTAACTATGCGATCTCCTTATCGGGTGACCCGATTGTTTATTCGGGTAATAAGATCGACGGTTATCTGGAATTGCTTCGGCAATGCGCCGGACAAATATCATATGGACTGGGATACAGGAATGACAACGAATATTTAAGAAAAGGAAACTGAAGTAATGAAGACATTCAGGGGAATTATTCCGCCAGTCTCCAGCACGTTTCATCGCGACGGGACAATCGATAAAACAGCGATGCAACAGGTTGCTGATTTTCTCATAAAAAAAGGCGTGGACGGACTTTTTTATCTGGGCACCGGCGGCGAATTCAGCCAGATGAACGCCAGTCAACGGATGGCTTTCGCCGAAAACGCTATCGCAGTGGTTGCCGGGCGGGTCCCCGTATTAATTGGTGTCGGCTCCCCTTCGACGGACGAAGCCGTGAAGCTGGCGCGCCACGCCGAGGCCAGTGGTGCCGACGGCATCGTCGCAATTAACCCCTATTACTGGAAAGTCGCCCCGCGCAATCTGGACGATTATTACCAGCAAATCGCCCGCAGTGTCAGTCTGCCAGTGATCATTTATAACTTTCCGGATCTGACCGGTCAGGACTTAACGCCGGAGACCGTCAAACGGCTGGCGCTGCAAAATGAGAACATCGTCGGCATCAAAGACACCATCGACAGCGTGGGTCACTTGCGCGCAATGATCAACACTGTCAAAGCCGTGCGTCCTGAGTTCGCGGTGTTCTGTGGCTACGATGATCACTTACTGAATACGCTGCTATTGGGCGGTGCGGGTGCGATTACCGCCAGCGCCAATTTCGCGCCGGACTTATCCGTGGGTATTTATAACGCCTGGCGCAATGACGATCTCGCCACTGCCGCCATGCTGAATAAAAAACTGCTGCAATTACCGTCGATTTATTCCCTGGAAACGCCGTTCGTCTCCCTCATCAAGTACGCAATGCAATGTGTTGGGTTGCCCGTGGAGACATACTGCCTGCCACCTATCTTAGAGGCATCGGAAGAGGCAAAAGAGAAAGTTCATGCGTTATTGATGGCGCAGGGAATTTTACAACCATAAGGGGGCACCATGTCGGTTCGCGATATTTTAGATAACAACAGCCAGGATATTTATTGCGTCAGAACCCATGCCGCAGGGCCGCAGGGTGAACTGCCGCTCACACCTGACATGTTGATTAACCGCCCCAGCGGCGACATTTTTGGCATGACCATGAATGCGGGCATGGGCTGGACACCCGATGAACTGGATCGGGACGGTATTTTACTGCTCAGCACGCTGGGTGGACTACGCGGCGCAGACGGCAAACCTGTTGCGCTGGCACTTCATCAGGGGCATTACGAGCTGGATATACAGATGAAGGCGGCGGCAGAGGTGATCAAGACGCACAACGCTCTGCCCTATGCCGTCTATGTCTCCGACCCTTGTGATGGTCGCACGCAGGGGACAACCGGGATGTTTGATTCGCTGCCGTACCGGAATGACGCCTCCATGGTGATGCGCCGCCTGATCCGTTCTTTGCCCGGCGCAAAAGCGGTTATCGGCGTGGCCACCTGCGATAAAGGCCTGCCGGCAACCATGATGGCACTGGCGTCCCAGCACGACACAGCGACGGTACTGATCCCCGGCGGTGCGACCTTGCCTGCCCGTCATGGAGAGGACAACGGTAAGGTACAGACCATTGGCGCACGCTTCGCCAACGGAGAACTGTCGCTACAGGCCGCACGTCGTGCGGGCTGCCAGGCGTGCGCCTCTTCCGGTGGCGGCTGCCAGTTTCTGGGTACTGCAGGGACATCGCAGGTCGTGGCGGAAGGCCTTGGGCTCGCGCTTCCCCATTCCGCGCTGGCCCCTTCCGGCGAACCTGTCTGGCAAGAGATCGCCAGAGCCTCCGCGCGGGCTGCACTGCACCTGAGCCAACGCGGCATCACCACCAAAGATATCCTCACGGATGAAGCGATTGAAAACGCCATGGTGGTGCATGCCGCATTTGGCGGTTCCACGAACCTGCTGTTGCATATCCCGGCCATTGCTCACCAGGCCGGTTGCCGTATTCCAACCGTCGAGGACTGGACCCGCATTAATAAACGGGTGCCGCGACTGGTGAGCGTGCTGCCAAACGGGCCGGTTTATCACCCTACCGTGAATGCCTTTATGGCGGGCGGTGTACCGGAAGTGATGTTGCACCTGCGTAACCTGGGTTTGCTGCACGAAGAGGTCATGACCGTCACGGGCTGTACGCTGAAAGAAAACCTCGACTGGTGGGAGCACTCGGAACGCCGGCAGCGCTTTAAAGCACTGCTACGTGCGCAGGAACAGGTCGAACCGGATGAGGTGATCATGTCACCGCAACAGGCGCACGAACGTGGCTTAACCTCCACGATCACCTTCCCGGTAGGGAATATCGCGCCGGAGGGTTCGGTAATAAAATCGACGGCTATTGATGCCTCGGTCATTAACGAACAGGGGATCTATTACCACAAAGGCGTAGCCAAAGTTTACACGTCCGAAAAAACAGCCATTTACGATATCAAGCACGATAAAATTAAAGCCGGAGATATCCTGGTGATCATTGGCGTTGGCCCATCTGGTACCGGGATGGAAGAGACCTATCAGGTTACCAGCGCACTGAAACACCTCTCTTACGGTAAATATGTATCACTGATTACGGATGCCCGTTTCTCCGGGGTTTCTACCGGTGCCTGTATTGGCCATGTTGGGCCAGAAGCGCTGGCGGGAGGTGCAATCGGGAAATTACGCACCGGGGATCTGATAGAAATTAAAATTGACTGCCGCCAACTCCAGGGAGAAGTCAATTTCTTAGGTAGCAGCACCGATAAAAAATTACCATCACGGGAGGAAGCCAGCGTTATTTTACATGCCAGAAGTAGCCATCCGGATCTGATGCCAGATCCTGAACTGCCAGACGACACGCGACTTTGGGCCATGCTTCAGGCGGTGAGTGGAGGAACCTGGCGCGGATGTATTTACGACGTCGATAAAATAAATGAAGCTCTACGAGGCGCTATAAATAAATCCTGAAAACAATAAACCGATAAGAACATCTTCACCCTAAATAATTCAGACTGTTGACGAAAATATCGCGACAGCCTGGATTATGGTGGGTTATTACCTGAATAATGAGAGGTCGTTATGCCACTATTTATCGTTGTGGCAGGTATTGCTGTACTCCTGCTTTTAACCATAAGAATTAAATTAAATACCTTTGTTTCTTTAATTATTGTGTCGATAGGCGTCGCCATCGCCAGTGGAATGCAACTCAGTAAAGTTGTCGCTTCAGTTGAGTCCGGGCTTGGCGGCACGCTCGGCCATATCGGCCTGATCTTTGGCTTTGGCGTTATGCTTGGCCGATTGTTAGCCGATGCCGGGGGCGCGCAACGTATTGCGCTAACAATGTTGAAATATTTCGGTGCGAAAAAGCTGGACTGGGCCGTCGTCTGTTCTGCGTTTATCGTCGGGATTGCGCTGTTCTTTGAAGTGGGGCTGATTCTGCTGGTGCCCATTTTATTTGCCATCGCCCGCGAAGCCAAAATTTCGCCGATGTATATGTGCGTGCCTATGCTGGCTGGTCTGTTAGTGGCGCACGGTTTTCTGCCACCCCATCCTGGCCCGACGGTGATCGCCAGAGAATATGGTGCCGATGTGGGCATGGTGCTGATTTATGGCATTGCGGTCGGTATTCCCTGCTTTATTCTCTGTGGACCGTTGCTGAATAAAGTGTGCCAGCGCCTGATCCCGGAAGCGTTTAAAAAAGAGGGCAATATTGCTTCCCTTGGCGCAACCCGCACCTTTAGTGAAAGCGAGATGCCAGGGTTTGGTATTAGCTTCTTAACCGCCATGTTGCCGGTTATTTTGATGGCGCTGGTGACCATAATGCAGATGGCATGGTCGAAAGATGCAGGCGACCCAGGTGTGCTCTTTAATATCATGCTGTTTTTAGGCAACTCCACCATTGCGATGCTGATTTCACTGCTGTTCGCCATCTACACAATGGGCGTAGGCAGGGGAAAAACCATCCCGGAACTGATGGATTCCTGCGGTAAGGCGATTGCCGGCATCGCCGGTCTGCTGCTCATCATTGGCGGCGGTGGCGCGTTCAAACAGGTATTAATCGACTCGGGTGTCGGTCAGTATATTTCCACGTTGGTATCGGGAATGGACATCAACCCGATTCTGATGGCCTGGGGCGTTGCCGCCTTCCTGAGGATTTGCCTGGGTTCAGCAACGGTGGCGGCCATCTCTACCGCAGGGCTGGTCATCCCGCTACTGGCTGCACATCCAAACACCAACCTCGCGTTGATTACGCTGGCGACAGGTGCAGGTTCCTGCATTTGCTCTCATGTCAATGATGCCAGCTTCTGGATGATTAAAGATTTCTTCGGGCTGACCACCAAAGAGACATTACTCTCCTGGACGCTGATGTCGACACTGCTCTCCATATCCGGATTGCTGTTTATTCTGCTCGCCAGCATGGTTATCTGATTATCACTCACCTTCAGTGAACCGTCCGCACGGTTCACTGGCTCCCCCACTTTTCGCAAAACACCTCAATGTGTTCATCCTGAAAGTCAGCCAGCCGCTCGATGATGGTCTCGAGCGGCCAGTTCCACCAGGCGATTTGCTGCAACTGACGGGCAACCTGTGGGGAAAATCGCAAACGAATAGTTTTCGCCGGTACACCGCCGACAATGGTGTACGGCGCAACGTCTTTGCTCACCACTGCACCCGCGGCGATAACAGCCCCGTCGCCCACAGTGACACCAGGTAATACGATCGCCGCATGACCGATCCATACATCGTTGCCAATAATGACGCTGTCGCCGCGACGGCGGGCGAAGAAGTCGTGATCGCGCGTGGCGCTGGCAGAGTAGTATTCCGGGCAATAGGTAATGCGGTGCTGTGACGGGCGTTCCATCGGGTGATTCGGCGCGCCAATGCGTACGTTATTGGCAATTGCTGTGAATTTACCGATCTCCGCGTCGGCTACGGTGCAGTACTCCCCCAAGTAGGAGAAATCCCCCAGCATGCTGTACTCCATCAGGCTATTGGCGAGCACTTCGCACTGTTGGCCGATCCTGCATTCGCGCAGGCGAACCGTCGGATCGATCCAGGTTTCCGCTAATTTTACGAGCTTCATCGCTTACTCCCCTCATCACAGATAGCGCTACTGTATGAGAGATCTGTGTAAGGAAAATGACGGGAAGTGGCGGGTAAATAAAGCCGCAGCAAAGCGGCTTTATGTCATTGAGAGATAAGCGTTACTTCGGGTTGTCCTGCATCCAGCTTCGTTTCGGATGCGGAACATAATCCCGGACCTGCTGCTCAAGCCCGGCGCTGTGATACATATCGATGCATTTCATCAGGTTCAGTTTTACGTCGTTCCCCTGATGGGAGTGATATTCACGGGCCAGATATTTATCAACCAACTCGCCCATCTTACCCGCACCTTTTTCCGCATCGTATTCGCTCCAGTTGTCCAGACCACTGGCGCTGGCAGCAGCATCTTTACTGGCTCCCGGTTCACTGGCATACGCTTTTGCGACACAAAGTGCTAACGCAGCATCTTTATAATTTTGCGCATAAGTACGGCTCGCCGCATCAGGGCGTTGTGCGTCAGCGGCAACAGCGCTGAACGACAGTACCGTCAGCAGCGCAACAAACAGTTTTTTCATGGTAAAGCCCAGAAGTTGGCATGCTCAGTTTTATAATTTACACCGGGTTCATTGAAATAACAGTGGTCGTAGCACTGAGCATGATGCTGGAATTGAGTTTCTTAATGGCAAAGAATTTCGGTTAAGAATCAACTTAATTGTAGCCAATACTAAGGAATGAAAGATCTGCACAGGGCAAATAACATTTTATGATTGGCAGCGCCTATATATATACATGCCACAAATACATTTATTGCCGCACCAACTGTAAGCCTATAAGATATGCCGCCAGGACAACACTGTACGATTAAATGGAATAGTCATGACCAAAACAAAAGGGCTTTTGCTCCTGGTAGTACTCGTTATTGTCGTTAACGTTATTTTCTTCTTTGCCGCTGATGACAAGAAAACAAAACAAGAAACATCCAATACAGACGCAGCACACGCACAGACAGCCGCCGCCGTTGATGCGCCTCATCAAGGTTACCAACGTCATCAGGCAGGTTACGGGCTGAGCCTTGAACTGCCAGAAACATGGGTATTGATGTCAGCAGAACAAACCAAAGAGCTTGAAAAAGTCAGCGAGTCTGTAACCGGTATCTCCCGGGATGATAAAGCCATTTCGCTTTCCGCCAATGCAAACAAAGACGGCAAGTTAAACACCGCGACGGTAAGAGTGGTTTTCACGGATAAGTCGTTTGGAAAAGATGATTTACTCCACCTCACCCGCAGTAATATCGACGATGTTTGCGAAGTGATCTCGTCGTCATTAACGCCGTCACTGGAAAAGATCAACAGCACACTCACCAGCGCGGTCACCTGCTCATTATCCACTGTCAATAACACGCCCGCATTTCTTGCTGAGTTTCATCGCAAAGGTATCCTGGACAATGACGACTGGGAGGTGAAGAGCTACCAGCTCCCGCTTGCGGAAAAAACGGCTGTGCTGACCGTTACCTATAACGTCACGAGCCAGGCCAGCAAAAATGAAATCGATACGGTATTACACAGTGTGAAATTTAACTGACAGATACTCAGCGTATTCAGTTTTTTTCGATAGCGGTCAACGTACAGCAATATTGACCGCTATCGGCAGGTTACTCTTAAGACTCACGCCATTCTTTCAACGCAGCGATATCTTTTGGCGTGAAGGCGCTTTTTCAATATTCTGCGTAGTCAGTCCACTTATTCTGATTACTATCATCATTTCTTTTTTTATCGTTCGATTCTGATTTTTCCCGGTACATCTGGATCGATCTCAAACGTTACCGTCACTATTTTCCACATATCGAATCGGGTGTTATCTAACGTGTAATTAACGGAATGCTTCATGCCCGATTTAAACACATAACCCAACGTTGGCAGACAACGGTCACCATCAGGAATAAAGGGATTCTCATAGAAAGCGTGGTTTACTGTTTCGCCCGAAGCACTGGATATCTCGGCAGCAATAATGCGATCGCCATACTGTGAGGGATATGTAATACAGATGCTCCCGTTTCGGAGCGACACATTTGCAGTAACCCTATCCGCCATACGATCAGAATAACCCGGGCAACCGGATAACAAGAGAACAGCGCTCAGTAACAGGTAGGGTTTCATTGCTCATGATCCTCTTCCGGTGATGATCTTTTTATACAATGCAGGAATGTCGTGGATATTATCATCTCCCCTATATTTACCTCCACCTCGAGGTTGTTGGAACGCCAGCCACGTTGATAATCCATAGACTAAAATTAACCAGTAATCGGCAAAGATAGATGCTTGTTGTTCAAGGGGGTAGTCTGTAAGTTTTTCCTTGTCGAGCCTATAGTAGTAATTCGCCGCCCAGCTAAACAAACCTCGTGTACGTACCCACTGGCCATGTTGATGTTGCCAGACGTGTCCTAACTCATGAATAAATATATGCTTATCCATAAGAGCCACGCTGATGTCAGAAAAATCATCTTTATAGAGCTCTTTTCTGAACCAAAGTTCGCCATTTGGCGCCATCGCAAATTTTGGATGTTGCCAGCCAAAAGGTAAGTAACTGTCACAATGTACCCAGACACGGCTGTAAACAATCGAATCACCATAAATCCGGCGCGCCATTACAATCTCACTCTGCGTCATAAGCCGCAGAGTCCCTTCTCCACTTCCTGTGGTCATTGTTCCTTCCTTTGGTTCACATTTTATTGCGCACCATTATCGGGGAAAGGGATTTTTGTTTTTCCGTGTGAAAACGCAGAAATAACAAATTCGGATTTTATTTTCATAGAAGAGACAAGCAAACAGATGATATGAATTAAACCATACAAATATCGATTATTCATCTCATCACAAATAACGATAAAGTCACTTCGCGACCGAATTTAAAACTGCGATGTAGAGTCACTGCGGGCAATTTTTCGCCCTTAGATCAGGATAATGGCAGACATTATCCTGAACACACCGATGATATGCCATGGCAGTTGCTCTTGTGGTACAACAATTAACTCGCGCTGAGAAAGCGGAGCATAATCTCTTCATTATAAATCCTGCACATGAGCATACCCGGCGCTATCACTACCGCCGGGTTCATTGAGATCACGCGCCTAACATTTTACGCTTTGCTCTCCCATCCCGCTTTCAACGCAGCGATATCTTTTGGTGTGGTCCGGCAGCATCCGCCGATAAGCTTCGCGCCCGCCTCCAGCCATTGCGGCAAACAGCCCGCCAGCGTTTCACTCGCGTCACCGTGGCTGCACCACGTTTTTGTCACGGCATCGTAGTGCTCACCAGAGTTGGGATAAACCACCAGCGGCAGCGCGGTCAGGCTTTGCAGGTGTTTCAACGCCGGGGTAGTCTCTTTCAGCGCAACACAGTTGATGCCCAGCGCCACAATCTGCGGATAGGCCGCCAGCACGCTAACCACCTCGCGAAGTGGTGTTCCATCGCTTAAATGCTCGCTGTCGCGCAGGGTAAACGAGAACCAGGCACGGGCGCTGGGATACTCGCTCAGCAAATCCGCCAGCGCTTTGCTTTCGGCAAAAGACGGCAGCGTTTCGCAAGCCAGCAGATCGGCACCAGCATCCAGAAGCGCCTGCACCCTCGGGCGATGAAAGGCGATAAATTCCTCATGGCTGCGCACATAGTCACCACGGTATTCCGAACCATCCGCCAGATACGCGCCATAAGGCCCCACGGAACCGGCCACCAGCAATGTGCCCGCGTTGTTTTTTTCAGCGAGGAACGCCTCGCGCGCCTTACGCGCCAGCTCCACGCTCTTACCAATCAGCGCCAGCGACTGCGCCTCATCCAGCCCACGGGCAGCAAAGCCTGCGGGTGTGGCCTGGTAGCTGGCGGTAATCGCCACCTGCGCCCCGGCACGAAAATAGTCGAGATGTACTTCGCGGATCAGCGCCGGGTTTTCCATCAGCACTTTGGCGGACCACAGGCTATCGGCGAGGTTGCATCCGCGCGCTTCCAGTTCCGTCGCCATGGCCCCATCCAGCACGATAAACGGCTGTTTTTCGAGGATGTGGCTCAGCGGATTATTCTGCGACATGTTCAGGCTCCTGCGTTTTCAGGGTTCGGGTCAGATAGTACGCACCATAACACAGGGCGACAAACGGCAGCCCGCAATAGAGGGCGATTCTCTGGCTGGGATCAAACGCCAGCCCGATGCAGGCGACCAGGCACAGCACAAAACCCAGCACCGGCACCAGCGGATACCAGGGCGCGCGGTACTGCAAGTCACTCAGCGGTTTTCCGGCCTGAAGATGGCGACGGCGGAACATAAAATGCGCGGCGCAGATGCTGATCCACACCGCCACCACCGCAAAGCCGGAGATCGCCGACAGCGCAACGAACACCGTGTCGGGTGCGACGACGCTGGAGAAGAGTGCCAGCACACCCCCGAGCATCGACACGGACAATGCCGTCAGCGGAACACCGTTTTTCGTGACGCGAGCAAAGCAACGCGGCAGCGTGTTTTCATTCGACAGCGACCAGAGCATACGACCGGAAGCATACAACCCCGAGTTCGCCGCCGAGAGGATCGCCGTCAGGATAACGAAATTGAAGATGTCCGCCGCATACGGGATGCCCACCTTTTCGAACACCAGCACGAACGGGCTTTTCTCTACCCCGGCCTGCTGCATCGGGATTAGCGCCGCCAGCACGCACACGGTACCAATAAAGAAGATCACCAGCCGCGCAATGGTGCTGCGAATGGCAACCGGGATCGCTTTATGCGGGTTTTCCGTTTCCCCCGCCGCAATGCCAATCAGTTCCGTGCCAGAGAACGCAAAGTTAACGGCGACCATGGTCATCAGGATCGGCAGCGCACCGTGCGGCAACCACCCTTCCACCGTAATGTTCGATAACCCCGGCGCGGGAGAGCCATCCTGCATGGGGATAAAGCCAAAGATCGCCGCGCCGCCCAGCACAATAAAGACAATGATGGTGACCACTTTCACCAGCGAGAACCAGAACTCACCTTCGGCAAAAAAGCGGGTAGAGATAACATTCAGACCAAAGATGACCACGCAGAACACCACGCACCATATCCATACCGGGACCTGCGGGAACCAGTACTGCATGCAGAACCCGGCGGCGGTAAAGCTGGAGCCGAGCGCCACCGTCCAGGTCAGCCAGTAGAGCCACGCGACGGTGTAGCCGGTCGCCGGGCCAAGGTAACGGCTGGCATAAACGTGAAACGCGCCGGTTTCCGGCATGGCCACGGAGAGTTCGCCCAGACACTGCATCACCAGCCAGACCACCAGCGCGCCAATCAGGTAAGCGAGCAGCGTTCCCGCCGCCCCGGTGGTCGAAATGATATAACCGGTGTTGAAAAACAGCCCGGTACCAATCACGCCGCCGAGCGACAGCATGATCAGATGGCGGGTTTTCATCGTCCGCTTAAGCTGTACTTTTTCTGGTTCCTGTTGCGTCTGCATATCACCCTTCTAAACGTGTAGACATCTAAACATCCATAGATATTTGTTATATCGTGATTGGTAGCAAAAAGCCAGATGAATGAACGGGTAGCAACAAAAAAGGAAGGAGGCATTTCATTGATTAACTTGCCTGAATGTAAGCCATTCATTTATCACTTATATAGAACATCATTATAAAAATCTTAAAAACCCCGCATCGGATGCAGATTAATTTACTTACTGCGCCGCTTAAGTAAAAATAAACCAATTCTCTGCACAAGGATATGTGAGGTAATTAATTTGAGCACTCGTAAAGAAATATTAGATCCTTCCAAATACTGGTAAATCAGCACCTGATGATGTTATCGCTCGCCCACTTAACAAAATTGCTGGCATACTAGCTGCGATTGAGTAACTGGACGATGAAAATAATGAAAAGAACCGCGGTAGTACTTCTGGTTATCATCACTGGCTTTATATTGATTGACTGCAGTATGCAGAAAGTCGCTGAGCGTCATGAAGGCTATACCCGCTCAAATCTCTGGGCATACTATCTCTATACAGATCGTGAGATACGTAATGCCCCGAAGCTTACAAAAAATTACCACTTCGCCTTCAAGGCCCAGGAGGGTACGCAACCAAATGACAGTAGCATCATTTACGAACCCAATGCTAGCATCGCAGCACTCAGAGATTATCTTTCTTCTTTGGGGTATATCAGAGTGAAGCAAGAGGGACCAACAGAACAGTGGGAGCGTGATGGAGAACCTTCGCCCTACTTCGTAATTTTCAGAGATCCGGAGAACCACACCCTGACTCTCACCCGTTCGAGTTCTAAGTAGGGAGTGAAATTAACCGTTTTCTTGCCCAAAAATCCCTGCGCCACTCAGTAATAGAACTCCGGTATATTTCCCAGTTTGATCGGAGTGTGGCGCTATTTTAGTTTTTGATATCCCCGAGGATAACTATTTTCTCCGGATTATTTGCGCTGTAACGGATAGTAACTTTTTTCCCGACCCGATATGCATCCGCATTAAAAATTTTGACGATAACATCTTTTTTTGCATTAATTTCCTTCTCATTAACCATAAACTGAATGGTTAAACGCAATGAAAGACACCCTTCAACATTTTGAATGTTATCTTGCTCGGAATGCGTGATAAGAGCCACGACCTCGTTGCCCTTCTTTTTTATTTGTTCATTCTCACGCTCAGAAACGACAGTATTACGCATAGCAACAATCACAAGGATCGCTATCGCTATGGAGAGTAAAATGAGAAACCACATTGCAATATTTGCCACGACTTCACTATTCCCCAATTTGCATTACAGCCATGCGGTTATTTTTCCCTTTTTTCACAATAATAGGTAATCCTTTTTGTAACAGATGCATTTGCGAAGGCATAATCAGGGCCTTAGCCGAGTAAAGCTCCGGCACACCATCAAGATGGAAGAAAATGTCGAAAAAGTAGTCATTTCCATACATGGTGTTGGTCTGTTGCCATGCTTCAACTCTGGATTTGTGGAGCTCCCCAGGCCATTTATCGCGCTTCAGATACATAGTCGCTGCGCGGATGCTGGTCGAGTTGCCCCTAAACGTAAAAAAAATCAAAAGAATACAAACTATTGGTGCTGCGATACCAAAAAGCATACATACCAGCTCCAGGGTTGACAGACTTGCAAAAAAGCTTTTAAAAGTCATTGTGAACACTCAACTTATAATAAATAAAGCGTTATTAGTGATATTTGTAACCGCATTCGTCACGTTCATATTTGAATCGCCACGGATAATTCAGACACTTCCGAGCCGTTGATGGACTGACCCCGCCCCGATAGACGATCCTGCCCTATAGTTTGGACTGACCCCGCCCCGATAGACGATCCTGCCCTATAGTTGGACTGACCCCGCCCCGATAGACGATCCTGCCCTATAGTTTGAGCATAGGAGGAGCGTATGGGCACACCACGATTTACACCTGAATTTAAGGAAGAAGCCGTCCGTCAGATAACGGAACGCGGTTATTCCGTCGCCGAAGTTTCTGACCGGCTGGGCGTTTCAGCACACAGTCTCTATAAGTGGTTACGGGCTATTAAACCCGATAACAGCGAGCAGCATGCCCGTGATTTACTGGAAGCGAAAAGCGAGATCCTGAAGCTCAGGGCCCAACTGAAGCGCACTGAGGAAGAACGAGACATACTGAAAAAGGCCGCGCGGTACTTTGCAAGGGAGCCCGACTGAAGTACCGCTTTATCAATGAGCACCGCACTGTATGGGGTGTCATGACGATGTGTCGGGTGTTGTGCGTTGCCCGGGCCGGGTTTTATGCGTGGCTGCATAACCCGGTCTCCGCGCGGGATAAAGATAACCAGCGTCTGCTGGCGCTTATCCGTGACTCCTATTCACTGAGCGGAGGCGTATACGGTTACCGCCGGGTTCATGGCGACCTGAACGAAATCGGGGAAATCTGCGGTAAAAACCGGGTGGGCCGTATTATGCAACTGAACCGGATTAAAGCCATGCGCGGCTATAAAGCTCCGCGTCGTATCGCTGGCAGACCTTCCGTTGTTGCCCCTAATCGCGTGCAGCGGCAGTTCACCGTTGTCCGGGCCAATCAGGTCTGGGTCACCGATATTACTTATATCCGCACCTGGCAGGGCTGGCTGTATCTGGCGGTGGTTATCGATCTCTTCGCCCGTAACGTGGTTGGCTGGTCGATGAAGCCCACTCTCTCTCGCGAACTCGCGCTGGACGCTCTGATGATGGCCGTGTGGCGTCGAAAACCGGACGGCGAGGTTATCGTACATAGCGATCAGGGCAGCCAGTACGGCAGTGACGACTGGCAGCGCTTCTGCCGGGCCAATAACCTGGCGCCGAGCATGAGCCGGCGTGGCAACTGCTGGGATAATGCGGTGGCCGAATCGTTCTTCAGTTCGCTGAAAAAAGAACGGATCAGAAAACGCATATATAAAACCCGGGATCTGGCCCGGGCGGATATCTTCGATTACATTGAAGTGTTCTACAACCGGGCCCGGCGTCACAGCCACCTCGGCGGCGTCAGTCCGGAGACCTTTGAACAGGCCTCGTCGTGAGGACAGGAAATGTCTACTGTTGTGGGGGCAGTCCACACACTAATTATTCGCCTGAAAATTAATGTGCGGCAAATGTGTATCACCCTTTGCCTCATAGACGATGGAGTTACTGAATGAGAAAACTTTGCCGCTGTATTTAATATTGATGTTATCCCCATCAGCACTCACATTCGCAGCACTACCCGCAGCAACCAGGAATGGAGCCTGTTTTGAAAGGCTGGCGGGTACATTACCTTCCAGCTTCCCGGATAAGTAATATCGATAAGAATCAGCCACCGTAGCCCCACCAGCTGAATCTTCTGTAACATAAAGCCAGGTGCTGTCGCTAATTTGTTGCGCACTCACCAGTTTATCTTTTGCTCTGTTATTACCACCTGAATTGAGCATCACAAAACCAGTAACAATGATCAGTAAGATGGCTGTCAGTGCACGATGAAACCACTTAATAGCCGTTCTCAATGGCATACTTGACCCCTTCCCTTATCCAATACTGATCCTGTGGATCATCACCGTAAGGTGCATCCTTATACCACCTACTCCATTCTGGCCTTGAAGTTCCGGCACGACTTTGCGCCCAGCCAGCACCCATCAATAGAATTTTTGCCGGAATACCAGCTGCATATCCAGCAGCACCAAAATTGAAGTTGCCGAACTCGGCCCAATAGGGATCAAATTGCTTATAGTCCCATGGACCTTTATTGCGGACTTTCTGGTAAAACCAATAATAGGTTAATGGAAGTGCCATCTCTCTTGGCTCACCATGATTACGAGCATCTTTCATATTGTTGCGCACGTTACCGATCCCCGGCCCGGCAACAGGTATTGAAGACATTATTCATCCCTCTATGCATAAACCCTCAAAAATGATATGTGTATCTCGACACTTCACTAATAGGTAATAATCTGAAAAATCAAACTATTCATACTACACAGATCGTTTAATGCATACTTGAACTCTATTTACTTATCTCTCTTTCTTCGAATGGCATCTCTGACAGCATCCAGCCCGTCAGGAATGTTGAATTTCGCTATATCAGGTAACGAAAAATCAATTTTCTCGACGACTTCAATCATATGAATCGGTTTGAGATCTTTACTATATCGCACCTCCGTTTCCGTTTCGCCGCGCACATGCCCAAGTAGCTGCGCTCGTAATTCCGAGCTAACGCCCTTCTCCTTGAGCAAAGTCGAAACTGAGTGGCGAAAAGAATGGAAAGATTTGCTTCTGTTTCTCTCTAATTTCAATCGCCCTGCTGACCTGCCCCCAGTATTAACCACAATAATCAGTTAGTAATATCGGTTTGTTTATCTTCGTTTTTTCCATTTCGCCAGCCTGCTGCAAACTCCGCTGGCGTCAGATAATTCAGTGAGGAATGAGGCCGACACTCGTTATAGTCCTGCCGCCAGTCGTTAATGATTTTTCTGGCGTGAACAATATCGCTGAACCAGTGCTCATTCAGACATTCATCTCGAAATCGACCATTAAAGCTTTCGATAAACCCATTCTGTGTCGGCTTGCCCGGCTGAATAAGCTGAAGCTCAACGCCATGCTCAAAGGCCCACTGGTCCAGTGCCCGGCAGGTAAACTCTGGTCCCTGATCTGTTCTGATCGTTGCCGGATAGCCACGAAATAACGCAATGCTGTCCAGAATACGTGTGACCTGAATACCTGATATACCGAAGGCAGCAGTGACTGTCAGACATTCCTTCGTGAAATCATCGACGCAGGTCAGGCACTTGATCCTGCGTCCGGTAGTCAGTGCGTCCATGATGAAATCCATCGACCACGTCAGATTAGGAGCAGCAGGAAGGAGCAATGGAAGACGTTCTGTTGCCAGGCCTTTACGACGTCGTCTGCGCTTAACACCCAGGCCGCTGAGATGATAAAGGCGGTACACGCGCTTGTGATTAACACGCAGACCCTCTCGTCGCAGTAGTTGCCAGATACGACGGTAGCCAAAACGCCGGCGCTCAAGCGCCAGCTGAGTGATGCGCCCGGATAAATACGCATCAACCGCCGGACGCTGCCCCTCATAGCGGCAGGTCGACAGGGACAAACCCGTCAGCCTGCAGGCTCGACGTTGCGACAGACCCGTCGCTTTACACATCACTACAACAGCTTCCCGCTTGTGGTCTGTCGTCAGTACTTTCGGCCCAACGCTACCTGTAATGCTTCCTTATCCAGCATAGCTTCTGCAAGCAACTTCTTGAGACGGGCGTTCTCTTCTTCAAGCGACTTAAGGCGTTTTACTTCAGGGACTTCCATGCCACCAAACTTCTTACGCCAGGTGTAAAAGGTTGCGTCAGAAATAGCATGCTTACGGCAAAGCTCACGGGCGGAAATGCCAGCCTCGGCCTCGCGGAGAATACTGATGATCTGTTCGTCAGAAAAACGCTTCTTCATGGGGATGTCCTCACGTTGCTGATGAAGACATTACTAACATCGTCGTGTGTTAATCAATGGGGAGCAGGTCACAGCGCATAGCAGACTCCCGGGGTAACTGAGCATGTCTGAAAATAGTGGAAGTAAGGCTTAGCTCCTGGTGGCCTGGCAGAAGCATAAATGGACAAAACAGATGTTGTCCATGAGCACTTCCGAATATCCTGATTATCAGATTTTTATTTATATTCTGAATTGCTAACCCTGGAGTAAACTCTGAACGCCTATAATATAAAGCCCCGCATGTGGAAAGGCTTTTGTGTATATAAGTTATATTCAGTTGTACAGTATATATATTATAATATGTAAAGAGACTAATACCCTAAGATATAAATACATATAAACATACGTAAACAAGCTAATGGTATATGTAGGCAGATATGTAGGCAGATATGAAAAATGATTAAAATGTATCTCCAGGAATTCATGTGTTTTTAGTATGAAACACACAACACTGACTAATTAAATATAAATCAACAGAGTGCATGTAATAATTCCGCTTATGCAATCCACATGCATCATTTCAATTTAAATACCTTAATACACATTCAAAAAGATATGTGTTAAATGTCAAAAAGAGAGCCACATCTCACAAATAGAAACAACAATATTAACTCTTAAGTTATAACTACCAGGGGATAATAACGGGAAAATAACGCCCCCCCTACCCAGGAAAGGCATAAATATCAAACAACCAATGTATTCATTACTGCCATTCGCTCTGGCAGGGACTTCGCTCGTCTGAAACAGACTCAAAAGGAGTAATACTTATGACTAACAGTAAATTTGGGGAAATCAATACGAGTTATATGAATCGTATTACGGATATCATCAACTTCGCGACAAAAGCTCACGCTAGGACATCCGTATTCATCTTCGTACTCAGGCTACCTGAGCATCGTGATACAGGCGACAGTATTGCCTGCGTCCCTGATCTTAGTTCAGGATTGATGGAACGAGTAATTGGGTCGCTGAGAGCTCGTTTCACAGCCCATCAGAAACGACGTAAGCGTGAAGGTCATCAGGTTTGTCCAACTGACCTGAGACACGTCTGGGTACGTGAGGTGGGAACCAGCGGTAAATCTCACTACCACATGGCGATATTCGTCAACAAAGATACGTTTAATGGATTAGGGAATTATTCGAAAGAAGACCATAACCTGGGGAGTTACATCTGCGAGGCCTGGCTAAGTGCGCTGGGTCTGCTCGAATTCCCTGAGTACAGGACGCTGGTTAACCTCACCAATGCGCCGCATTATCTGGAGCGTCTTCGGGTGGACCGCTTTGGGGAACAGATACTGAAGTTACGGAGCCACCTGGAATACTTTGCCAAAGAACGTACGAAGGCATACAGAAAGGAAGAACGCTCATTCGGTGGAAGTACGAAATAAACCACATGCCGGGGATGTGGTTAAATGGCCCCCAGGCCTGTCACCTAGAGGGGCAACTGGAAATTATCTCTCGGCAACAATACGCTGGCACCTTTAGCTGATGATTTATAACACAGCCAAAGTAACAGTTTTTATGGGGAAAAAGGGCTCATTCAGAAATAAAAATGCTGAGTCAGTTCGGGGACTTTTATGTCTCCTTAAACATGTCACACCTCAACCGCAAAGCAGCTTGCGGCTATGCGAAGATGCATACGCGTAAAACCCATGATAGACTCAAAAAGACTCTCACAAACAGATAAAACAACTACCCACCCATAAACTCAGAACGGTGGATTGCAGTTGAAAAGGTTGCCCGGCATCCGTATGTCCCCAAGGACACCGTCTACTGCTCGAGAGAGTAAGAGATTTCCGCAAATCGTGTATGAGGCTAAGGAACTTCCAGTTGTCCGAGGTAGGCGAGTTGAAGGGGGTAGTGGCGTAATAATTATAGAAGGGTGTCAAAAAGAGAATTCAGGGCATTCAAACACAATGGCATTAACAAATCTGTGTGACAGTTAGGATAACTTTTTTGGTATTTGGGGCAGGATTCATGGCAACATCAGAACAACAGATCGAAAATGACCTGATCGCTAAGCTCAGCGACCTAAAATATACCTACCGTCCCGATATCCGCGATCTTACTACGCTAAAAGCCAATTTTCGTGAAAAATTCGAGGCACTTAACCGAGTGCATCTGACAGATAGCGAATTTCAGCGACTGATCGATGGCATTATCACGCCCGATGTGTACAACGCTGCCCAGATACTGCGAAGTATCAACAGTTTCGAGCGCGACGATGGTACTCCGCTTAACTACACCTTAGTAAACATTAGAGACTGGTGCAAAAACGACTTCGAAGTAATCAACCAGTTACGCATTAATAACGATAACAGCCATCATCGCTACGACGTAATACTGCTTATCAACGGTATACCAATGGTGCAGATTGAGCTTAAAACGCTGGCCGTAAGCCCGAGACGTGCCATGCAGCAGATCGTGGATTACAAAAACGCGCCTAGCAATGGCTATGGTAAAACACTGCTGTGTTTCATCCAGCTCTTTATCGTCAGCAACCGCAGCGATACATGGTACTTCGCTAACAACAACCAGCGACACTTCAGCTTTAATGCCGACGAGCGTTTCCTTCCTGTCTACCAGTTTGCCAGCGAGGACAATAAGAAAATCACCCAGCTTGACCGTTTTGCTGAGAAGTTTTTGGCAAAGTGTACCTTGGGTCAGATGATAAGTCGCTATATGGTTATTATAGCCAGCGAACAGAAGCTGCTCATAATGCGGCCATATCAAATCTATGCGGTCAAAGCCATTGTCGAATGCATTAACCAGAATTGTGGCAACGGGTATATTTGGCACACCACAGGCTCGGGCAAGACTCTGACCTCCTTTAAGGCCTCTACCCTGCTCAAAGACAATCCAGACATAGACAAATGTCTGTTCGTGGTAGACCGAAAAGACCTCGATCGTCAGACCCGTGAAGAGTTTAACCGTTTTCAGGAAGGCTGCGTTGAGGAAAATACTAACACCGAAACATTGGTGCGCCGTTTGCTGTCCGACGATTATGCAGACAAGGTCATTGTCACCACTATCCAGAAATTGGGTTTGGCATTAGACGGTACCAATAAACGTAACTACAAAGAGCGGCTAGAGCCACTGCGCAAAGCTCGCTTAGTATTTATCTTCGATGAATGCCACCGCTCACAATTTGGTGATAACCATAAAACAATAAAGGACTTTTTCCCCTACGCCCAGCTCTTTGGCTTTACAGGCACACCAATTTTTGAACAAAACGCCAACAATCAGCAGATCGAAGATCAGAAGGCCAGTTACCGCACGACCGATGATTTGTTTCAGCGCAGCCTGCATGAGTACACCATCACCCATGCTATCGAAGATCGCAACGTATTGCGTTTTCATGTGGACCATTTCAAGCCCGAGGGCAAGAAGCCACCCAAGCCCGGCGAAAGGATTGACAAAACTAAGGTCATTAAGACCATACTGGCCAAGCACGATGCAGCTACTAATGAGCGCAAATTTAACGCAATACTGGCTACTGCGAGTATTAATGATGCCATCGAGTACTTCGAGTTGTTCACAAGAATTCAAAGTGAGCAAGCGGAGCAAGACCCTGATTTTCGCCCTTTAAGTATTGCTTGCGTGTTCTCACCGCCAGCTGAGGGGAATAAGGATATACAGCAGATTCAGGAAGACCTGCCCCAGGAAAAGCAAGACAATCAGCAGGATCCAGAAGGCAAGAAAGAAGCACTCAACAATATCATCACAGACTATAATATTCGCTTTGGCACCAACCACCGTATTAGCGTTTTTGATCTGTACTATCAAGATGTGCAAAAGCGCATCAAAGATCAACAGTATCCAAATGTCGATTTTCCGGCTGCGCAAAAAATTGACATCACAATAGTGGTGGACATGCTGCTCACGGGCTTTGATTCCAAATACCTCAACACGCTTTATGTGGATAAGAACCTCAAACACCATGGTCTGATCCAAGCATTTTCGCGAACCAATCGCGTGCTTAACGACAGCAAGCCCTACGGCAATATCCTTGATTTTCGCCAACAGAAAACGTCAGTAGACGAGGCTATCGCACTATTCTCCGGCGAGAAGATCGATAATCCTCGCGAAATCTGGCTCGTAGATCCTGCTATCAAAGTAATCGACACACTACAAACCGCCACCCAGAAGCTGGCAGATTACATGCATTCACAGGGCCTAGCTAATGCACCGGAAGAGGTTTCTAATCTTAGAGGTGATGCGGCTCGTGCACAGTTTGTTAACCTATTCAAGGAAGTACAGCGCTTAAAAACGCAACTTGATCAGTACACAGATCTCACCGATGAGCAAAAGACACTGATCGCGCAAATTGTACCACCTGATCAGTTGCAAGGGTTCAAGGGCGTATACTTGGATACGGCCAAACAACTAAAGGAACAGCAAGATCGTGACCAAGCACCATCTGAAGTGCAACAACTTGATTTCGAGTTTGTTCTCTTCTCCTCCGCAGTGATTGATTACGATTATATAATGGATCTCATTGCAAAACTGACACAACAGAAACCCGGCAAGAGCACAATGAATCGTGAGCAACTCATCGGCCTGATCCAATCCGATGCCAAGTTTATCGATGAGCGTGAGGAGATTGCTGAGTATATTCGAGGTCTCCCAACCGATGAGGCATTGAATGAAAAACAAATACGTGATGGCTTTGCTAGATTCAAAGCAGAGAAAAAAACACGAGAACTCGCCAACATTGCCAACCGTCACGGGCTTTCGCTCGATGCCCTTCAAGAGTTTGTAGATGAAATCATGCGTCGATGTATTTTCGACGGTGAAAAACTCACTGACTTTCTGAAGCCGTTAGGGCTCAACTGGAAGAGCAGAAGAGTGAAAGAGTTGGCACTTATGGAGGAATTAACTCCAATACTGCATAAACTTTCGCAAGGTCGAGAAATAGCTGGTCTAGCGGCTTATGAGGAAGAACGATGATAAGTATAGATTTCGTACAAAGGTTACGGAAAATGGATTCCTGGTCACTTATCGACTTTGTCGATGAAAACGCACGCTGTCTATTTATGGTACTACAGGAAGAAGTAGTATGACTGGAAACCAAAAATATCCACTAGTGCCACAGCTGAGATTTCCTGAATTTCGGAATGCGGGGGAATGGTTCACAATCGAACTAGGTGAAATCTCTCAATTTGTAACTGAAAGGGCTGGTACTACTATCTGCACGCCTTATACAATTACATCTGGGGTTGGCCTTATTAGCCAGGAAGAGAAACTTGGTCGCACCATTGCGGGTAATTCTCTGAAAAACTATATTATCCTGCAGAAGAATGACTTCGCATACAATAAAAGTGCTACAAAAGCATATCCGCAAGGTTTTATTGCCTGTTATCTCGGCGATGAACGGGCTGCTGTACCGAACAGCATATTTACGTGTTTTCGCGTAAATAAAAAGCTAGTTATTCCTGCTTTTTTGGATGCACTTTTTTTTAATAATCTGCATGGAAATTGGCTGAGAAATCGTATCGCAATCGGTGCTCGCGCTCACGGCTCACTACAAGTTAATGATGATGATATAAGGGCGATACCAATACCGTTACCTAGTGGTTCTCTATCCCTTGCAGAGCAACAAAAGATCGCTGACTGCTTGTCTTCCCTTGATGAACTTATTACAAACGAATCCCTCAAACTGGATAGACTCAACACTCACAAAAATGGCTTGATGCAGCAGCTTTTTCCTCGCAAAGGCGAATCCATAGCACGGTTGCGGTTTCCTAAGTTTCAGAAAGATCCTGAGTGGCGACAGGTATTGCTTGGCGACCTTTGCCATATGCAAGCCGGGAAATTCATCGCTGCAGCCGATCTTTCAGAAGAATTTTCAGATGGCCTTTACCCTTGCTATGGTGGTAACGGTCTACGTGGTTATGCCAAGAAGTTTAATCGGTCAGGAAGGTATTCACTTATTGGCCGCCAAGGTGCCTTATGTGGGAACGTCAATCTTGTTGATGGCAATTTTTATGCAACCGAGCATGCAGTTGTAACGACGCCTAAACCTGGAGTAAGTACAGATTGGCTTTATTATTGCCTAAAATTCCTAAATTTGAATACTTATGCCACTGGACAAGCCCAACCAGGACTTTCTATAGAGAGTCTTGAGAAGGTTCCATGTGTCATTCCCCAAGACAAAGATCAAGAAGAACAACAGAAAATCGCCGATTGTTTATCTTCCGTTGACGACCTGATCGCGGCTCAAAGCCACAAAGTTTATCTTCTAAAGACATGGAAGAAAGGCTTGATGCAAAAACTCTTCCCTAAGTTCGCTGAGGTGAGTATATGAGTGGCATTCGAACCTACAAAAGCCTTCGTAATGTAGTGACCCGGTTACGTGATGATCTGAATCAAAAGGAAACCGTTTCTCAGAAAAATATAATTAAGAGCCCGGCTACCATAATCCTAATATATGCTTATAACCGGACCGGAAAAACTCGGCTTTCTATGGAATTCAAGAATGCCGGAAAACGGAAATCCAAGAAAAACCCTGAGAGAAAAGCAGATACTCTATATTTTAATGCCTTTACGGAAGATCTATTTACGTGGGAAAACGATTTGGATGGCGATAGTGTACGCTATCTGCAGCTTAACAATAAATCCAAGTTCTTCAAAGCAATGGATGAGCTTGCTTTAGATGAAGCAATCGCTGGTTTTGTCAGCCATTACGCCGACTTTGATTTTGATATTGATTATGGAAATTGGCAGGTAGCTTTTCGAAAAGGTGACGAAGAAAACATCAAGATATCAAGGGGTGAACAAAATATTTTTGTCTGGTGTCTTTTCATGGCTATTTGCGAACGTATGCTTGATGGACATGAATCCTACCAATGGGTGAAATACCTTTATATAGATGATCCTATTTCTTCCCTTGACGACAATAACGCAGTAGCCATTGCCTGCGATCTTGCCAAGCTTCTCCGGCGCGCAGCTAATAGGAAAGGCAGCAATGGTGAGTCTGCCCCAATTAAGATTATCTTTTCTTCCCATCACGCTCTTTTCTTCAATGTGATGTGCAATGAGATTGGCAGATCAAAGGAGGGAGAGCCTAAAGTGACCCACAAACGTTATTTCCTTCACCGTCCCAATGGCGGCGAAGTATATACATTGCGTGCGACAGAAGATACGCCTTTTTTTCATCATGTTGCTTCTCTTGCTGAACTACAGCGTGCAGCTTTCCACACTTCAGGTACTCTCTACACTTTTCACTTCAATGCGATGCGTAGCATCATGGAGAAAACAGCCTCTTTTTTCGGCCACTCTAATATCTCTTTTTGCCTTAAGACACTTAATAATGAGGATGACAGAATACTCTATAATAGAGCACTCAATCTTCTTAGCCATGGTAAATACGCCATACATGAACCAACCCAAATGGGTGAGGATACAAAAGAATTGTTTCGCCGAATTCTTAGAGACTTTGTAGCCGAATTTCAATTCGCTCTCCCGGAGATTTTAGGCGCATCAGTTGATGGAAATTTGCAAATCACTTCACAAAAAGTCGCTCTAGAAAAGAAAGAGCAGGAAATAACATGACAGATATTGAAAAGCAAAAACTTGGTAAAACCCTTTGGGCTATTGCGAATAAACTACGTGGTGCAATGAATGCGGACGACTTTCGCGACTATATGCTGGCTTTCTTGTTCCTGCGTTATTTGTCGGACAACTACGAGGCTGCCGCACAAAAAGAGCTAGGGTCAGACTACCCACAGCAAAATGAGGATTCAACTTTCACACCATTGCAACGCTGGTACGAAAGTAACCTAGAAGATGTCTCCGAGTTTGAGCAACAGATGCGCCGTAAAGTGCATTATGTGATCAAACCTGATTACTTGTGGGGTAATATTGCTGAGATGGCACGAATACAAGATGCCACATTACTCAGCACATTACAGGAAGGGTTTAAGTATATTGAGGAAGAGTCTTTCGCAAGTACATTCCGAGGATTATTTTCTGAGATTAACCTAGCCTCAGAAAAACTTGGCAAAACCTACATCGAGCGTAATACTTTATTGTGCAAAGTTATTGCCGAAATCGCTAAAGAACTGCGCGAGTTTTCCACCGACAGCGATACCCTGGGTGATGCCTATGAATATCTAATTGGCCAATTTGCAGCCGATTCAGGCAAGAAGGCTGGTGAATTCTACACGCCTCAGCAAATTTCCAGCATTTTGTCGGCAATCGTCACGTTAGATGGGCAGGAACCCGCCACAGGCAAGCGCCCACATCTTGACAGTGTATTTGATTTTGCCTGCGGCTCTGGCTCTTTGTTGCTAAATGTGCGCCATCGAATGGGTCAGCATGGGATCAATAAAATTTTCGGTCAGGAAAAAAACATCACCACCTACAACCTTGCGCGCATGAACATGCTACTACACGGTGTGAAGGATTCGGAGTTTGAGATTTTCCACGGTGATACTTTGCTTAATGACTGGGACATTCTGCGTGAGACCAATCCGGGCAAGATGCCGAAGTTTGATGCAGTGGTGGCAAACCCACCATTTAGCTACCGATGGGATCCGAGTGAAGCGCTGGGCGAGGACACACGATTCAAAAACCACGGTCTTTCACCTAAGTCGGCGGCAGATTTCGCCTTCCTGCTGCATGGATTCCATTTCCTGAAACAAGACGGCGTGATGGCGATTATCCTACCTCACGGCGTATTGTTCCGTGGCGGTGCCGAGGCACGAATCCGCACTAAGCTACTTAAGGATGGTCATATCGACACAGTCATCGGATTACCAGCTAATCTGTTCTTCTCTACCGGTATCCCAGTGTGCATCCTGGTGATAAAGAAGTGTAAAAAACCTGACGATGTATTATTTATCAATGCAGCTGAGCACTTCTCTCCAGGAAAGCGTCAGAACCAGCTATTAGATGAGCATATCGACAAGATCATCACCACTTATCAATTCCGTAAGGAAGAGCCACGTTACTCGCGGCGTGTAGATATGGAAGAGATCGAGAAGCATGAGTTCAACTTGAACGTATCACGTTACATTAGTACTGCTGAGGATGAGAAGGAAATAGATCTTACCGCTTCACATGCCGACCTGTTAGCCGTCGAAGGTAAGATCATTTCAATTAAGGAGCGACATAACCAGTACCTAGCAGAACTGGGTCTGCCCTTATTGCCGTAATCGCAGTCGGGTATAGTGTAATATTTATGGCTCTACATAACCGGAACGTCCTAAAATCGGTTTTTTAGTCACATCCTACCTGTACATTCGGATAAGCGGAGTCTGGTAACAGGCTCCGCTCAAATCTCTCGAGAGCAATTTATTTCACCAAGTGGTGCTTCTCACAATGCAGTTTCCTACGAGATGTTCCTGCTTTCTCGGTTTTTATTTTTATAGCCCTTACAGACAGTTAGTAGTTGGCAAATGTTAGCTCATAAAAAGATATCAGGGACAACGATCAATAATGAATCAAATGCCTTTGTAATCTAGAGAACAATTGGGCAAAAATGCTTACCAAATGCCCCCTAACAATATGAAAGTCAGTCTCAATTCAATTTAGCAAAATCAAACGGACTAACTCCCTTCTCCCGATTGGCATCCAGATAATCAGCCCACCACTGCAACATAAGCCTCCTCTCTCCCAGATGCTCCGCCTTGTGGATATAAGCTGCTCGTACAGAGTTACGCTCCTGGTGACTCATCTGCCGTTCTACCGCATCCCTTGACCACAATCCCGATTCGATCAATGAACTACATGCCATAGTCCTGAAACCATGCCCGCAAACCTCAACCTTCGTATCGTAGCCCATCACACGCAAAGCCTTGTTAACCGTGTTCTCACTCATCGGCTTACGCGGATCGTGATCGCCGACGAAGATCAGCTCTCGGTTCCCATTCATGCTTTTGATCTTTTCCAAAATAGCCAGAGCCTGCCGCGACAAAGGAACAAGATGGGGAGTCCGCATCTTTGAACCACGCTGAGAATGTTTAACGCCTTCCAGCGGTTCACGCTCACATGGGATTGTCCACATGGCAGTATCAAAATCTACTTCTGACCAGCGGGCAAAACGCAGCTCGCTTGAACGGATAAAAACCAACAAAGTGAGTTCAACAGCCAATCGGGTTAACGGCCTGCCGGAGTAATGATCAATACGATGAAGTAACTCAGGAATGCGGTTGAGATCTAGCGCAGCGCGATGCTTTCGTTTAGCTGTTGCGATCGCACCAGCGATCTCTTGTGCAGGATTGTAATCAATTAAGCCGTTCTGTACTGCAAAGCGCATTATTGCCGTTGTTCGCTGTTGAAGACGCGCAGCCACTTCAAGGCGTCCTGACTTTTCCACTGCTTTAATTGGAACCAGTAAGTCACGAGTACCAATATCTTTGATATTTCGCTTCCCAACTGAAGCAAATAAATTGTCTTCGAGGCTTTTCAATACACGAGCACTATGCGCTGCCGACCACTTCTGATTACTGGCATGCCAGTCTCTGGCTACCACTTCAAACGTTATCGCCTCTTGCTCCTGCTCTACCTTAACGGCTTTCTTGTTCTCACTGGGATCGACACCATTAGCTAACAGCTTACGGGCTTCATCCCGGCGTGCCCGAGCATCCGCCAACGACACTTCAGGGTATTTCCCCAGCGCCAGCATCTTCTCTTTACCACCGAAGCGATAACGCAGTCGCCAGTATTTGGAGCCGTTAGGGTGAACCAGCAAAACCATGCCATCACCGTCAGTCAGTTTGTAGGCTTTTGCTTCAGGCTTTGCCGAACGAACCTTCACATCACTCAGAGCCATGATGAGTATCCTTTCAAGGGTTCTGTGTGGGTACAAACATTATCGAACCGGGATATACCCGCAGTTGTACCCACATCAGTAAGTTGATGTAGATTGAATCAGGTTGACTTAGGTTGAGTGAAAAAGCGAGGAAAGCCTTGCGTATACTGGATTTCAGGCACAAAAAAAGACGTCCGTTGACGTCTATTGATGTTCCGATGGTGCCGAAGGCCGGACTCGAACCGGCACGGGTTTAGGCGGCTTAACTTACTTCAACAAGCATCGTTAACTCGTTGAACTAGCTAGACTAAAGCTCATAACCCCGGCACATTTCACAGACTGTTTAGCCATGAAAAAGCCCCGACAACATAACCGGGGTTTGTATGAGTTTCAAGAGAGATCGTTATCTAGTTTTAGATCCCTGTGGGAATTACCTCGTGCGGATAGCTATTCCCAGCTACATGCGCCACCTTTTCCAAGGGAAGCGCTACTTTATGAAAAGCACAGGGACACGCGACATACGTCAAGCGCGTTTGTTTCGAGATGCTATTGCTCTGGAATGGACTCGCTTACGGAATCTGCTAAAGCCGCAAGGCGGCTCATCCGTCGATCAAATCATTGATGAGCTACGCCGTGTCAGTGTGTACGCCAAGGAGACCCCAGCGCCATTTGGTACGTCGATTCAGGCTTGCCCTTCCCTACTCAAAATGCGCGATCTGTATCTTCTCCAATACAGCGAGAAGAGAAAGCTAACCACGCTTTCCAAGACCAACAAAGCCGTAGAGGTGTTGTTAACCCACCTGAAAAAGAAAGATGTTCAGTTGCGGGACATTAACCGAACCATAGTTACAGGCTGGTTAGATAAGCTCAAAACTGAGCGAGCGCCTCAAACCATCCAGAACTATATAAGCGCACTGGCGCAGATTTGGGATCTGGCACGCAATCGCTATCACGATGCACCACAGGACAATCCTTGGCGCGGCCATGCGCTCGAAGCAAAAAGCAGCAAGATCAGCTATGAAGTCTTCGCACCGGGAGAGCTGGCAAAGGTCTATGCCTTGCTTGATGATGAGATGAAGGCGGTAACGGCTATTGGTGCATACAGCGGTATGCGGATCAATGAGATATGTACGCTACGTGAAAGCAGCATTAAAACTATCGAGGGTGTATTGTGCTTTGAGATCACCGAGGGGAAAACCAAGAGCGCAGCGCGAATCGTCCCAATACACAGCAAACTAATCCCTCTCGTGAAATCATTGCTCAAAACCACGCATAATGGCTTTCTGTTCTATCACGCGTCAATTACAGACCGGGCGGATGGGAAGCGCTCAACGTGGCATACGCAGCAATTCACACGGGCAAAGCGTAAGGCTCTTGGCGAGCCTGCCGCAGAGAAAAAAGTGTTTCATTCACTCCGCCATGCATTTGTGCAACAGCTCGACCGCGCCCAAGTGCCAGAGGATAGAATCGCGCTACTGGTCGGCCATGAGCGCGGAAGTACGGAAAGCTTTAAGACATATTCAAAAAATGCAGCTTCCCCGGTAGAGACGAGGAAGTATGTCGAGCAAATCACAAATGATGAAATAAGCAAATAACGTACAGGTGAGTTTGACCGACCAACCTTAGACTGCGCAATTTGATAGGGGTAAGATATCTTATCAAAACACCATTAAGGACTTGAAATGGCTAACTCACCAGTTCTTGAACTTCAAGCTCTTGCAAGCGATCCCGACACTGATATTGTTGCTCTTTTAATGAAAGCTAAAATGATAGCTGTCAAGCTTGGTCTGGAAGATGTTAAAGGATGGATTGAGCATGAATTGAATGGCTATCCTACGATTGCATCAGCCCCGGAATATAGGACGGGGCACGGTCAGTTAAAAGCCTACAACCCTTTTAACGGCTGGATTCCAGTTGATCTTGGTAATATAAGCGCAAAAATTATGCGTAAATTTACTACTTATACACTTACGGAATCTATAGCCTCAATGATACGAGCAGAGGGAACAAAAGGAAATATAAGGCTCCCTATCCCACTAGAAATGGCTGAAATGCTATATCACAACCAAGATTCAAGGCCTGAAACATGCTGGTTCTTTAGTTCTGGAAAATGTTCCCACATAGTCACAACTGTAAGAAACAAAATTCTTGACTGGTCACTTGAATTAGAAAAACAGGGGATTATGGGTGAGGGGTTATTGTTCACTCAGGCAGAAAAAGAGGTAGCTCCTATGACGGTTAACAATACTAATATTTTTAATGGCGCAGTTAATAATGCAGGCAGTATTGGTGCTGGGAATACTGGGGACATCAACCAGAATAACTCCATTACAGTAGGAGATTTTAATTCGCTGGAGAAACAACTAAAAGAGTGGGGCGTTTCAGAAGCAGACATAACAACACTTCATCAAGCTATACAAGAATCTCCAGTGCCTACCACTATGGATAATTTAGGCGGAAAACTTGGAGGTTGGCTTGGTGATATGATTGGTAAAGCATATGCGGGAACGCTGAATATTGCGGCATCTGCTGCACCAGCTCTACTAACTAATGCAATTTGTCATTACTACAATATTCCTGTTTGAGTGGCTACGCTACTTTTCGGCGGGGTTTTATTACCCCGCAGTTATGGATATAACACGCCAATACCAGTGTATTGCTTGCGATAGCTGCCAATCATAGCCCTTAAATTCGTAGCGCTAACACCACACGTCCGCCCAATGTAACGCCCACCCTCAGCCGCATTAGCAGAGCGATGAACCACAGCACGCACGCGCCCGGTTCGGTGGCAGTGATCCAGCACGGCAGAAGCAAGGCGCAGCGGCTTACCTGTCACCGCACAGCGTCGGTATTGATAATTCCAAAGGAAGACACGGACAGCGGCCACGTCAGCGCGGCGCAGCTCCAGCCGCCCGGAACCATTCAACAGAGAGCGATAAACATCTTCGAATGCAGCAGCGTTTGTAATCCGTTCCGCCAGTGGCATATTGCCAAGGTGTTCCAGATAGCCCCGCATAGCTTTTCTTAATAGCTGGTCTGTCCGTGTAACCATGATTCAAAGTCTCCATTGTCAGATGAAGCCCGCTTGCAGGCTTCATATTCTTCGCACTGGCGCTGGCGTACCAAAGCATAAAGCTCATCGGCCAACGCATTAACGCATTCGTCACTGATACCATTGCGGCGCATTAGCCCCAGCAGCTTACGAAACTCAGCTTCAAGCTCAGGCTCTCCGGTATCTATTACCCACTGTTTCAGGTCAGCAAGTGTGCCAGTCATTGGCGGCGGCTCGATGTACCGCCACCTTAATTTAATTGTGGTTATCATCTTCTTTATCCTCTCTGTAAGCCGGGTGCATTGCCCGGTATTGCTCAATGGTCAAACCCTCGCTGGCCGCTGTAAGCCGTGCCTTTTGCTTAGCTGCCATTCGTAAGGCGCTGTCTCTCCAGCAGAGCAGAAAGAAGACCGTCAGCACCTGCTTATTAATACCATCCAGAAGATCGCCAAGCCCTTGCTCCAGCAGGCAGGCACGCCATGCAGCGGCGTGCTCCGTCATAGCACCGACTACCGGAACAGGTGCGCCGAGCATCGTCGCAAGCTGGCTCATCACACTGTTAGCATCGCCCGGACGCAATCGGGGAATGATCATACTGCCAGCCTGCTTCAAAAGTTCGGCGTAACGCTGGCAGCGTGGGTCATCACGTGCCAGCGGTTTAATTGGCTTTTCATCGGTCATTAATGGAACCTCCGAGGGTTAGGCAACCTGCAATAAATCGGCTGGTGTTGAGGGATGGTATCTAGCTTTAGCTTTTAGATAGGCAGCACGCGCCGCCGCTTCGGTAGTAAATAAGCCAAGGTGAAGGAGTACACCATCAACGCGTATGTAAGCCTCCCATTTGCTACAACCCTTATTCCAGCTACACCCCCTTGCCTTGCGTCGGTTCTGGTCGTTTTCCCGCTGCGTAACCAAGCGCAGATTGCATAGGCGATTGTCATCACGGATACCGTTGATGTGGTCAACTTGCAGACCATCAGGAATAGAGCCATGCTCCAGAATCCAAACCACGCGATGGGCTTTAAGCTGATACTGTTTACCATCGAGTCGCAGGGCAACTTGACGATAGCCATCAGCTCGCCGGGTGGAGTCAGCATAGGAGCCAGCCTTAACCCGGCGTCGGTTAGCTTTATGGTGCAGGCGACCTGTCACCGGGTCATACAGGAAAAGGGATCGCAACAGCTCAGGGGCGTAAGCATCATTAACCATGACTCAGCCCCTCCGGTTACACAGCTTGTCGGAAATTGATAACGCAGTCAGGGCGACGCAGCCCAACGTTGAACAGGCGATATGAGTCCATCACCATCGTCATTTCGCGCTCATCATCCCACTGGCGATTAGTGATACTTTGGGCTTCGACTGTCACCAGTACAGATGCAGGCCGGAACAGGGTCGCCCGCGTTAGCGCTTCCTCTGCGGTAACGTCATAATCAGCGCCCAGTTCATGCCCGGTGATGGCCTCTTGTGGGTAGCTGTTCAGCTCAATGACTCTCACCCCGGCCACGTAACCGATGCGCCGCCATGCGTAATCGTTGCCACTATCCCGGCTGTAACGGACGTTCATCAGCTTCTTATGTTCCATCAGGATGCTGAACCATGCAGGGTCAATGAGAAGCACCAGCTCGGCCACCGGAATATCTTTCTCAGTGAGGAAGCGATTAGCAGCCGCTTTGACGGCGTGAACCAATTCGTTTGCGGCGTCCTCTGCGCTCCCCGCTGTCAGGTCGAGCGAGACAACGTTATCCGTAAGCGGGTTAAACGTTGGTTGCAGTGTCGGCGGCGGTACAAAGTCAGTCGCTTTGATTAACTGGATGGTATGCGCTTCGTCGTAGAACTTAGCGTGCGCAGTGCCGATATTGCGGCTCAGCTCTGCGCGAAAGGTGGGTGCAGTCCAGTCATCCTGATAATCAATCGGGATGCGGATATAACTCAGCGTATCCACAGAGATAATCAGCTTGTCCGACTTAACAGCGGTAGGCTCCAGCGATTGCCCTGCGGTTCTGCCCTTCACCTCAAGATCACCACTCAGGCGATCAATGCGGTATTGGTTGCTGGCTTTCAGCGGCTTGTATGTGCTCAACCCCTCGGCCAGAAAGACGCTCTTTGCCTCAAGACGGGTCTGAACGTCCCGGTCATACGCTTCAATGTGAATGTCGTTGTCAGCATCTACACCGCCCCAGTGCGGGCGGAATTGATCAGGGGTATAAACATTGTCAGTCATAGGAATAGCTCCCGCGCCAGCGATAGCCAGCGCGATTTATAGAAATGGGAAAAGAGAATGTGACGGGTCAGGCAGCAGCTTTTTCAGCAGCTACCTCAAGAATCAGGCCGATAAGCGCGAAAGCAGGCCAGCGGGGATTAAGCTCGTGCAGGTGCGCAACGCCCCCACCAAAAGCATCGCGCATATCAGCACCAGAGATGCCCGCGCGTTTGGCCGCCCTGCGCAACAATCGCAGCTCAGAGCCGGGAACATACGCCGAGGGCATACGCACGCCGTAGAGTGAGGCGAGCCGCCGCCAGTGCGCTTCGTCAGCAAAGTCCTGTTTAAGCTGGCTGGCGTTGGCTTTCCAGTGTTCAATCCTCGCACTACGGGCAGCCCTAGCCGCTGCCACGTTTTCAGGTGTCAGTAAGGTCATTGTCAGATCTCAATGCAAAGTGGGTTTATGTGTGGTGTTTGAGAGGTAATTTCGCGTTTTACAGGCGCAGGTGTACGAATGCACATCTGGCGATGTACAACGCGATTCAGGCTTTAAAACGTAAGGTTAAGACGCGGAGAAGACAGGACGGGCGATTGCTTAGCGGCCAGCACGTTTGCCAGCGGAGCGCTGCGCAACCAGAGCGCGGTATTGCTCGTCGTACTGACGATGGCCGGGGCCATACCCTGATTGCTGTGCCCACTGCGAAAGCTGGTCATACGCTGCAATAAACTCAGCATGAGACATTCCGACAGGTTGCGCGGCGGTCTGGCCGTTCGGGACGTAACCGGTAATGGAACCGCCAGCCATACGCTCTTGCAGATACTGAACCGCCCGCTGCATCTGTGCAGGGTCGCCAGACATAACCATCCGTTCAAGGGTTGATTGAGTCCCGGCATCGAGCGTGCCAGCGAATTGCAACATAGCGTCAACTGTACCCTGCCCTAGCTGGCTTTCTATGGACTGGTGAAACTGCCCCATTAAACCTTGTAGCTCGGCGGTGTACTCAATAGCTGTTCCATCCATCAGGGGGATAGTATCGCCCACCTGCGCCCCGGCGCTGTCCGCGTTCTGGTCTTGCTGATTAGCAATGTTGCCATTATTCCATTGGCCGCCATCATTGCCATTAACGGGCTGGGTACGGAGGAAATCAGCATCAGCAGGCACAGCGCTAAAGCGAGATGCGCCATTGTCAGCGCCCACAGGTGAGGCCATGTATGGCGATTGCTGAGGTGCAGCATCAGCACCGGAAAGGTACGGATTAACATTCTGATCAGACATAAATTATTCTCCTGATAATGCTCTAAAGTCGTGAACCTGCGCTAACAGCAGCATATGAACAGGTACACATCGCTCCGGCAGTTTGCGTACACCGTGATACGCTTTCCCCATATCCTGACGGTCAACCTGATAGGCGCGGGCAAGGTCTGCCTGACTCACCTCAAGCGATTCAGAAATCAGCTTTAATTGTGCAGCCCAGTCGGTATTCTTTCGGGGCGGCAACAGTACAATGGTTTTGCTCATGGTAATTCCTCGTTAAAGTAACCCATGCCTACGAAGCCAACGGCGTTCACCAACAGAGCCGCGCGGGCGTTGTCTTCGATTCTGGTTAAGCGTTTGGCTGGAGTCGGTTCGCCCTTCCCCGGTCAGGTTCTGCGTCAGCACACCCCAGCCCCGTGATTCAATCGGCGCGTATCCCTCGCGTTGTTCATCAAGATTCACATAGAGATCAGGGTTAACTGCGGGATGCAGTGGTTCGTTATCCTCTGCCATCACTTAGCCCCGTATCGCGTGTTAACGTCTTCTAAAATATCGGGATAGCTCCAGCGATTACGCATCAGGCGCAGCGCTTGAGCAGCCGCTTCGACTGGAATTTCAAGCTTTCCGGCAATCTCAGCAACAGGCCAGCCAAAGCGCTCCAGCTTGTGCGCTTCGTCAAGATCAGCGCCAGACAGGCGGCGCATCGTCTGCGGCGTCTCAGGCTTCGCTTTAACAGCTTTCGGCATCGGGTGGGTGTGGGCATTGCTAAAGCGGGAATGGGCGATAGCTAATACAGTTTCAGGCCGGATTAGAAAATCGCGTGCAATAGCGTGTGCAGTGTCCCAGTGACCGCGCCCCGGTTTCCAGCGCTTACGGATAGCGTTGTATTCCTCCAGTGTGATAGCGGCGTCGTCCTTCCACTGGCTGGCAAGATCGTCGACATAGACGCCTCTCAGCACCGCGTCCACATCTACCGGGTCGAATCCGGTTGCAGCGACAACCTCCTCCACATTGAGAAGGTCGCGCTTCACAAGGGTATTAATGCGCTGGATATCGGTCAGGTTTAAAACTCTCATAGAGTAAAATCTCCATCGAAATTGATTTGATCTTCAATCAGCGAGCGAATGAGTAACAGGCTGGAAGCGCTATGTGTTCCCGTCTTGCGGGCGCTTTCATACATGGCTCGTGCTGCGCTCTGGTAGTTCGGCGGCAGGTTTGCAAACCATGCTCTAAACTCTGCGGGTGTCATTGCTCGTCATCCTCAAATACACGGTTAAATGACGTGTCCGGCGCTTCTACGGCATTGGCCTTAAGGAAGTTGACCGCACTGGATAACTCCGCTGCGGCCATGCGCGACTCACCAGCTTTGTCTTCCTCAAGGCGGCGAATTAGCGCCCCAAGAAGCAAGCCTTTCATTCGCCACGTTTCATTTTCAAACTCGGTTTTAGTCATGCGGATTAACTCCTGTCAGCCCCATTACGCGCAGATACTGAATTACTTCGGCGTGTACTGGTTTTGGTAAAAAGAGACGGCGTTGTACAGACTGGAATATCTCATCGCGCGTCTTAATATCCGGGTGAACAGTTCCGTTAAAGATCTCCCGAGCCATGCGGTAGGTCGGCCAAACGCGAGAGCCATCCTCCCGGCGTCGGAATCTGTTCAACACCGCCGCGATGCATTCCCACGGCTCGCAATCATTCAGCAGGCAATACCGCTGTAGTGGCGAGCTTACCCGGCGCAATATGGCCTCACGGTTAAGAGCGTGAACATGGCGTGACGCCAGTCCGTCAAATGAATATCCGTTCAGGGCAAAGGCGAGTTGTGCATTAATCAGGGCGTCAGAACGCCCCGCGCGATGCAGCGCGGTTTCATCAGACATACAAATTTTCTCCAGAAAAGAATTTAAACAGGCGAGCCAGTTAACTCAGAGGAAGCGGGAGATGTAATCCCAGTTGCAGTTTTCAGCGCGGTAAAAGTAAGCAAGCTCATCAGGTGCAGCGTCCAGCGCCAGCGATGACCACAGCAGAAACGCTCGGGCAGGTTGACCATCGCGCCCGGCTCGTCCAATCATCTGAACGAGATCAGGCAGGTCATCAGGAATGTAAGTCACGATAACGTTACGGATATCGGGAACATCAGCCCCCAGTCCGAAAGCTTTAGTCGCAACCAGAATTGCGCCCGGCGTAGTGGCAAACCACTCAGCGTTTGCGTGACGTTCTTCGTTACTCAGGTGCATCGTCTTCGAGTGATATGACCGCGCCCGGTCGCCTAAGAGTTTCAGGTACGCCCGCAAAGTCTTAAGGTCATTGACGAGAATGAGCGTTTTCTCTTCCTCCGGCAGAGCCTCGACCAGACCAACAGCCGCGCGGTATCGCTGGCGGCACTGCCTGACCGGAATCAACTGGATATTCTCGCGAGCAACATCAGCACGGAATGTAACGTAATCGCCACGGCATCCCAGCGACTCCATTAAACCGCGCTCATTTTCACGTAGTAGCGTAGCCGTAAACACGCAGCGCTGAGCCGAAGGAAAGGCATGTTGTAGCGAGTGCTGCATTGCCTCGTAAGCTGGCCGAAAATCCCAGTCTTTAACGGTGTGCGCTTCGTCGATGATAAAACGATCAACACCGTAGGCCATTAGCGCCGCGAAAACCTGATTCGACGGAACCAGATGTTCAGGCGAAACAACAGCAACACGGAACGCCCCGGCAGCCAGCCCCGCCAGTTGTTGCGCGTTGCGGTGCTTCGGTAGCTTATCGCCAAAGGCCACTGCGTGAACGCCCGCTTCCCGCAACTGTCGGAGAATCTGGCGTTTAAGGGTATTAGTAGGAACAACGATTACAGACAGACCAACGCCAGCACGGGACTCATAAATCAATGGGTAAGTGAAGGCAGCACTTTTGCCATAACCCGTAGGAAGAACGGCCAGCACATCACCACCACGGGAAAAGATCGCATCAGCAACAGACAACTGCCCCGGCCTCCACTCCAGCCCATCAGGTGGCAGCAGGCTAACGCGTGCGTTTCGGTCACAGCGAGCCAGCGGGCGGAACTCATACGGCGCAGTATTCAGTGGCGGCACAGACGGCGAAGCAGCCAAGCCGTTCGGGTCACAATGATGATTAGAGCTATTAAATCTATCTTCGGTAGGCTTCGACTCTCCACACCACAATTGACGAAACTCCCCTGAGTATCCGTAGCGTTTGAAATCTGCGTTGCGCATCGCTTCCAGTTTACTCATGCCCCGACTGATACGACGCATGGTCTTCTCATCGCAAATAAGAAACTCGCGGCAGGCTTTGAGAAAAGCATTCTGTCCGGTTGTTGATTCCTGTATAACGTGCTCGCGCGGCTTCAATGCGGCATCGTCTACGCGAACACCGGGAAAATCTGGCGGTAGCGGTTCAACATAACGAGCAGGCTTCTTGTCCAGCCATTGCTCAATCTCAGCGTGTCGGCAGTGTGTTGCATCGCCGGGCTGGATAACCTGACGAAGTCCAGCATCAGCGCGTCGGGCGTGTGTCTTGCGGCCAATGCCGTTCGCCTCTTTCCACTCACGAAAGGACATAACGGAGCCATCTGCATTGTAGAAATACTCCCCGGAATCAGTGTTAAGTGCTGCCTTCACAGGTCTTTGTTTGACAGGGCATAGCTTGGAATGAGGGATAACGATCTTATCTGTAACCAGTTGCTGGGCATCTGCAATTGCTGTGTCCAGTGGTGCAACATTGGCAGCCCGGTCAAGCAGGCGGCGTAAGTCTGTTGGCATATAAAGATCTCCATTGAAGGTGAAGTTAGAACTGGGCGCAGCTTGACCGCGTCGGTGTTCTGTTTGTCCAGTACAGTTACTTTCATCCATTAATTTAGGTGAAACGCAGACACGGCGGGCATTGCAGAGAGACGACGAGTAGGGTGATTAGAAGCTCAAAAGTTGGTCATTTACGTTATGCTTTCCGGTGTAGATGCTTTTATAATTTATTAATAAATACAGTCAGTTATGATCAGAAATAGCTATCAAATAACCTTTTCATCACTTAACTCATTGTATTTAAATAGAAAATAGCATAATTATGGTCTTTGTCGGTTTTATTACTACCTTATTCCCCGCCGCGTTGCCTGCCCGGCAAGCACGGTTGCGTGGAGGGCTGAGCATCACAGCGGGCGAAGGTCGGGAATGAGCCAAAGGCGATGGAGCGGGCTGGAGCACAGCGAGAAGCGCAGCAGGGGAAGAGGTCTGGAGAAGGGGCGAAGCCCTGTCTCCGGCAGGCGGACGGGACGTGTAAACGAGGTGCAGCGCGTACCTCCCGAGGGGAGGATAAGTAAGTAGGGGAGGCTAGATAATTGGTTAAGTGTACACATGTACGCTGAAATAAGTAAATCAGGGAACAGAGAGGATGCAGCCCAGCGGCTTAACGTAACCAATTACCTCTTGATCCCCTTCCCTCCCCATCCCCCGAATTGTTCAGTGATGAATCACATTCACAATCTGATCTTGATGCTCATCGTCTGGCACGGCTAAAGCCCCGCCATCTCTTCGCATCAAGAGCCGCAAGTAATACGAAAATGCATTATGAATCATAGCATTACGACATAACGTATAACATAACTCTCTGATATACATACAAAAGCTGTAGGTCATCCATCACCCACAGCCCAGTAACGGCCAGTGCTGGCACCTAATCAGGCTGTAGGTTGTCACTCTGTAACGCTGGCGGCCAGCTCACGCTTGATACGGTAGAAGGTCGCACGACTTATCCCGGCAGCTTTCATGATGTGCTCTGGTTTATTCCCAACGGTAAGCATAGCGCGGACAGTTTCACGGGCGCTCTCGTCCTTAGACTTCCCGTTATATTTCCCCTCGGCTTTGGCACGCTCGATGCCCTGCGCTTGGCGTGCTCTGCGTGTCTCGTAGTCCACTCGTGCCATCGTAGCGAGGATATCAATCAGCATTGCGTTAACAGCTCTCAGAATGCCCTCTGTAAGCTCTGATGCAGTATCGTTCAGTAGTTGCCACGAGGTTGGCAGGTCAACGGCAACGATAACCAGCCCCTTATCCTGAATCCTCTGTTTCAGTGTCGCCCATTCCTTTTGCGTCAGGCGGCTTAGCCTGTCGATGCTCTCGACAAGTAAGACCTCTCCGGCCTCTGCATCATCCAGCAGGCGCATTAGTTCAGGGCGAGCAAGCCTCGCACCGCTGGCGTTCTCGATGTACTCCGCCCGTACAGGCCAGCCCCGATCACTGGCGAACTCTCGCAGCAAGCCCAGCGCCCGGTCTGCGTGTTGCTCTGCTGTACTGGCGCGGCAATAGATAAGCACATTGTGTGCCATGCTTCCCCTCCTAAGTCTCAATGAAATACCACAGCAAGATCTATAAGAGATCACATCAACAATGTGTAGTCAATAGAGTTTTATAGATAGTCAAATGAGACAGCGTATCTATGTCTTTATCAGGTATACCCAAACGAGACAGATACAAGCGCAGGCAAGAGCAGCACCCAGCATCAACGCAAAGTGCTTTAACAGTGGAGATTCAGGAGTGATTTAGCGTTTAAAGGGAAGAGTAACCCTAACCCACAGCCTCACGCTCAGAACGCGAAACAGGGTCATAAACGCCACAGAGGAAGGCAAATCGATATACAGCCCGCCCAGCCTTCGGCTGGGAGAGGCGCACGGGGGAAGTTGAAGCCTTAACCGTCGAGGGAGGGGCACCCATAAGCGTGCAATTTTTCAAGCCGGGGATTCAGCTATAGGCTAACGGTAGAATGCGGCTTGAGACGGGGAGTGTTCACGCTTCTGGGACGAATGCCTATCTTCGTGAGCACCAGCCCCACAAAGGCCACATTTGGCAAGGTTTGTTATTATATAACTTGCCATTCACGCTATTACTTAGTTGCAATCGGTGCGGATGGAATTGCTGTTAAAGAAAGAACCCGCATTTTGAAGTCTTCATACTGTTCCCCTTCGCGCAATGAGAGTTCAGTTAAAGAATAGAAGCGGTCGGTGGATGGGGATTCGCTACGAGCTTTTACCATATCCAACCGCGAAACATTAATCACAGTCCAGCACTCTGTATAACCCCTAGCACGTGCTTTTTGGTGGCTCTTTTCAGCTTCGCCAATACGGTTGTGGATGTTTGAAACATCTGTCCCGCTTTTAACTTCAATAGCTACGACATTGCGGTAATGCTGATGAGTCATTTCTTCACGGATGATTATGTCTGGGTCCGCTGCAAATTCTATGAGAACCGGGCGACCTGTTGCACTGTTCACTTCAATAGCACTTTCTCGAACCTCTGCGGTAGCGTGCGCAACAATTTCTCGAATAATCTCAAACACTAACACAATACCATTTGTGCCGCGTTGATTGTTAGCCCCACCTCTTAATTGCGGCCCCACAGTGAGTAGAGTCAGGTCATCCAACAATTCGCGGCTCACGCGTAACGGCCCCACTCCAGATAAAAGGGCAGAAGCAGCCCCGCAAAAAGCGGCACATAATTCAGGTATTTTGGGTTTTGCCAGTTTGCCAATAACACCCTTCACTTCCATTGATTTGAAACTACCAACACCAAACCCTTTATCTCTGCCATAAAATTCTTTCTGACTATATCCCATTAGCAAACGATAATAGCCCAACAGATAAGGGTTTGCTTCTAACACTGCGGGAACAGGGAATAAAAGCTCGGCCCGTAACCCATATGTGGCTAAGGTTGCCAGATCCGCCTTGGGAACATATTCACCAAGTTGTGCATCAAGGGCGACAATATCCATATTACGCACAGTTTCTAACAACGCATTTTGAAGATAAACACCGCGAAATCTTTTTAAAGCTAAAGCAAAATCGACCTGCTGTTTCGGTTCTGGGAAAGTGATTTTTACAGTCATGCTGCCGCTATCCTTATCACATTAGTTTTATCACCCTGCAACCGATTAACCGCAATCTCGACATATTCAGGGTTTAACTCAATACCAACATATTGTCGATCTTCATCTTGGCAGACTACCCCCACAGTACCCGAGCCAAAGAAAGGATCTAACACAAAATCACCCGGCTCAGTTGAAGCAAGGATACATGGCCGAATTAAATCAGGTGGGAATGTAGCAAAGTGTGCCCCTGTGAAGGGTTTCGTATTAACATTCCAAACAGTGCGACGGTTTCTTAGCCCACCATTGTCTCTTGGTTCTCTCACAGCCTGCCAATCATAAAAATATTTCTCAGATTTTGTCAGCATGAATAAGAACTCATGGGAGCGAGTGGGACGGTCCTTCACGCTTTCAGGCATAGCATTTGGCTTGTTCCATACAATATCACTCCGTAAATACCAACCATCATTTTGTAGGGCAAAAGCAAGCCGCCAAGGGATACCAATAAGATCCTTCGGTTTCAATCCTTCGGGCGTATCTGGCCGGACAGTCATAGCTCGGGCTGGGTTCTTTTTATCTGGTGCTCTGTAACCGCGATTACCGCTTGTGTAACCATCCCCGATGTTAAGCCAAAGGGTGCCATCATCACTTAAAACTCGTTTTACTTCGGCGAAAATGGTCACAAGGCGATTAATGAACTGATGCATACTACTTTCTAAGCCAATCTGTTCATCAATCCCGTAGTCACGCAATCCCCAATAAGGTGGAGAAGTAACAACACAACGGACCGAACCACTAGGAAGTCTCCGCAATACAGTTAAAGCATCCCCCTCAAAAAGGGTAGGACCGTCCAACTCCAAAGGTTCGGCGCGATGAAGCCTCTCAACAGTTGGTGGTAAGCTACTCTTTTTCTGCGGCATAACAATTCCTCTTACACATGATTCTAACAAGCATTATGCCCGTAATCGCCGATACAATGTTGGGCGGTAGTGTAAACCGCGATAGGTGAGCCAACAACACACCCATAAAAGTTTTCATTACCCCACAGGTACAGCGGAGATATAAATTCAACCAATAGCTAGCCATAAGCGCCGTGTTGGGTATCCAAACAAACTGCGCCGTAGGCGTATCGTCAGAAATGTCACTCATTCGCTCTCTTATCGAGTACCGTTCGTTTATGGCACGGCGAACACCACGGCAGAGCCTGCCGCTTTCCCGGACAGGTTAGGCTTCCCAACATTTGCTCGTTTATCCACTGCGTATCATCACGACAGGCGATTAAGGGACACCGCGCTAAGTGTGGAACAAATGAATGTGGTGGGATTGTTTAGAGACGGTGGCTACGTCATAGCTTTCAAGTTGAGTCAGTACGTGTTTGACGCTTGGAACGACACGCCGCTATGAGTTAACATCCCAATTACCACTATCAACCACAGCGGCTTTTTCAAGGGACATAACAGAGCATTTCTTACAGGCAAAAGAGACAGATTTTATTGTCTAACTATCTGTATTGTAAGGAATTTAGTGACTTGGTGCCGAAGGCCGGACTCGAACCGGCACGTATTTCTACGGTTGATTTTGAATCAACTGCGTCTACCGATTTCGCCACTTCGGCACTGAAGGGGATGCGGAAACGTGTTGGATTATACCTGCCGCGGGCAGCTATGCAAGTCACGATCTTGTCATAAGCCGCTAAGTGCTGAAAAAAACAGCGCCATCTCAGTCTGTTGGCAACCGGACGGGAAATCAATCGGCCTCATAAGGTGTATGAGGCCGCATAATGAACAATGCATATATGAGACGTCGTTCGCGTTCACGCTTTCAAAAACAGCGCCCGTTCTGCTTCGCGTCGCCGGGTCAGTCCGGCCAGCACTTTGCCGCCCGCTTTGTTCCAGCGCGGGAACTGATCGGCGGCCTGAGCATACTCTCCCTGGTTCAGCAGCTTGAGCAGCGTGGACGTCTGCAAATTCCCGGCACCAAGGTTAAAGGTAAAGGCCACCAGCGCATCAAACTGGTTCTGATTTAAATCCACTGTCACCAGCCGGTGAATACTGCGTTCAGTGATCCCAAGATCATCACGCAGCAACTCGTCGGCCTCCGCCTCAGTTAGCGCTCTGGGGAAACTCTCGTTCGGCAGGATCAAATGACCATATCCGATGGTCCATTTACCCACAGCATCCCGGTATTTCTCAAGCCTGAGCCCTTCAAAAGACTTGATTAAAGCCACCCCGGCATCGCCGGTGCTTTGCGGTTGTTCAGCCATTTTTCGTTGCTCCTGTAGGGTGTGTACGGCATCTCTTTGAGGATGGTACGGACACATTCTGTTGCACAGCCGACAGGCCGAAATAGGCCTATGGAAAATCCGAAAAAACGGGCGGTGGCGGTGCATCAGCGGGCATCGTTTTGGCGAAACGGGCTATCTGCGCGCGCACAGGCTGCCACGGGATCGCCAGATGCCCTACACTTCATGCGTCCCCCCTCTAACTCGAAGGAATCCATGATGAGCATCATTAAAAGTTATGCCGCGCCACACGCCGGCGCTGCGCTGGAGTTACAGGAATACGACGCAGGCCCGCTGGCGGCGGAAGATGTGGAAGTGCAGGTGGATTATTGCGGGATCTGCCATTCCGATTTGTCGATGATCGACAACGAATGGGGCTTCTCCCAATACCCGCTGGTTGCCGGGCATGAAGTGATTGGCCGGGTCGTGGAGCTGGGTAGCGCTGCGCAAAACAAAGGCTTAAAAGTCGGTCAGCGTGTAGGTATCGGCTGGACAGCCAGAAGCTGCGGGCACTGCGATGCCTGTATCAACGGCGATCACATCAACTGTAAAGAAGGCGCTGTGCCGACGATCCTCAATCGCGGCGGCTTTGCCGATAAGATCCGCGCCGACTGGCAATGGGTGATCCCCCTGCCGGACAGCATCGATATCGAAACCGCCGGGCCGCTGCTGTGCGGAGGTATCACCGTGTTTAAACCACTGCTGATGCATCACATCACCGCCACCAGCCGCGTCGGGGTGATCGGTATTGGCGGTCTGGGGCATATCGCCATCAAACTGCTGCACGCCATGGGCTGCGAGGTGACCGCGTTCAGCTCTAACCCGTCGAAAGAGGCGGAAGTGCGCATTATGGGTGCAGACAATGTGGTCAACAGCCGCGATCCAGACGCGCTGAAAGCGCTGGCTGGCCAGTTTGATCTGATCATCAACACCGTCAATGTGGATCTGAACTGGCAACCTTACTTTGAAGCGCTGACCCATGGCGGGCATTTTCACACCGTCGGTGCGGTGCTGAAGCCGCTGGAAGTCCCGGCGTTTACCCTGATCGCAGGCGATCGCAGCGTCTCCGGTTCTGCCACCGGCACACCCTTTGAGTTGCGTAAGCTGATGAAGTTTGCCGGGCGCGCCAAAGTGGCACCGACCACCGAACTGTTCCCGATGTCGCAAATTAATGACGCCTTGCAGCACGTGCGTGACGGCAAAGCCCGTTATCGCGTGGTATTAAAAGCGGATTTTTAACAGCGTAACAGGCCGAATGCGCTCGCGTTATTCGGCGCATGGCCCGGTGGCGTTCACGCTTACCGGGCCTGCAACGCCATCCGGATGGGTTACTTCGCGATGGCGGCAAACACCTCGGCAATCGCAACCGCACCCGGATCGCTCACGCCGTCGAGATTTTCACGGTTGACGTACGACGAGCGTCCGGCACCCGCTTTTTGCATGGTGGCGGTGCTGGCAGCGCCGTTTTTCGCAGCGGTGACGGCGGCATCCAGCCCGCTGTCACGCAGCGCTTCTAATGCCGGTTGCAGCGCATCGATCAGCGTCCGATCGCCGAGATCCGCCCCGCCATAATGTTTCATCTGCTTCAGACCGAGCAATAATGCATCCGACAACGCTGTCCCGTTGTGCACCGCCTGGCCTGCGGCCGTGAAGAAAATCGACATCAGCACGCCGCTGGAACCGCCCATCACTGTCGCCAGCCGTTCGCCAACCAGTTGCAGCAACTGCGCCGTGTTGTTCAGCGGCAGCGCATCGCTCTCCAGCAGGTGCACGATCTCCCGCGCCCCTTCGGCGAACGTTGAGCCGGTATCGCCGTCTCCGACTTTCGCATCCAGCGCGTTAAGGCGGTTCTCAAGGCCAATCAGCGTCTGCGCCGCGCTGCTGACCAGCGCCCTTACCTGCGGGTTCTCTGACGGTACACTCTCCAGCCCGGTATAGACGGCGCTATGCGGCTGCGTTTTCATCGGTGCGAACGGTACCGGCTTCTGCCAGCCAACCGTCTGCACATCGGCGCAAATTGCTTGCTCAAACACGCCGTTCAGGCGCAGCAGCGACAGTGAAAAACCTTTCATATCCAGCGAGCTGACCAGCGGCGCGGGGCCGATCAGATAAGCAATTTGATCTTTCAGCGCCGAGTGCGCCAGCTCTTTGGTCAGCAACGCCATCTCCAGCGCCGACACGCCGCCAAGGTTGTTGATCAGCACCGCCACGCGATCGTCGCCCACCGCCGCTTTGAGCGGTTGCACCAGCGTCTCAATCAGCGCCTTGCTGTTATGCGTATCGACCACGCTGGCACCCGGCTCACCGTGAATGCCCAGCCCCAGTTCGACTTTACCGCGCTGAATGCGCTCCTCTTCTTCGCTGTCGCTTCCCGGCAGGTTGCAGGTCTCCATTGCCAGGCCAAGACTGTAAACACTGTCGCAAGCCTGGCGGGCGATATCACGCACTTCACTGAGCGACTTACCGTGCTCAGCGGCGTAGCCCGCAATCTTATGCACCAGCGCCGTCCCGGCGATGCCGCGCGGCTGTTTATTGTCTGGCAGAGCGATGTCGTCAGCGACAATCACCATCTCCACTTTCAGGCCGTAGCGTTTGGCTTTTTCAGCCGCCAGGCCGAAGTTCAGCCGATCTCCGGTGTAGTTCTTCACAATCAGCAGACAGCCGCGATCGCCGGTGACGGCGACAATCGCATTCAGTACAGCGTCGACGCTGGGCGAGGCAAACACATCGCCGCAAACGGCGGCCGTCAGCATCCCTTTGCCGACAAATCCGGCATGCGCCGGTTCATGTCCGGAACCGCCGCCGGAAATCACCGCCACGCGGCTTTTATCCCAGTCGGCGCGGGCGACAATGCGAATGGCAGGATCGATATCAAGTCGGACGAGGTTGCCGTGCGGAGCTGAGATGACTAAACCTTCAATGGCGTCATTGACCAATTGTTTGCGGTCATTGAAAAAGAATCTGGACATAGTCTTCCACTAATGGGTAAACGGTATGCAAAAGCATAGCCTCTGGTGCGAAGAAGCGCGTTAAGAACAGATTTTACTGAGAAGGACTTACGGTACGGTACGCCCAAAGCCAGTGGTATAACCGCGTAATTGGCGTAGGTGCTCAAGACGGTGGCTCTGCCATAAGGCCCCGGCGATGGCCAGAATCAGCAGGCCGCCGTGCACATAGAGCGAAAGGCGTTCATCCAGCAGAATAAAACCGGCGATAGCGGGCGGGAGAAATATAAGGCACTGGAACTCCTGCGCTTTTTCAGCGGTATCAAAGCGGGATAATACCCGGTCTGCCTGCACCTCTTCCGGCGAACCCGGCCGGACAGTCCCCACGGCGCGCGCCAGCGCATCCGCGCGACGGGTCAGCCAACTGACCAGCCCCAATGCCAGCAGCGTGACCAGCACTTCCACTGCCAGCACCACACTGTCGCCAACCAGCGAAGCAAACCACTGCGCGCCAATCACCGCCACCGTAAGAACCGAACTCAGCATCCCGCAGAGGAAAATAGAAGAGAAACGAACAACCGTACGGGTAACCCACTGCAACATGCGCGACTCCTTGCACCCAAAAAAAGAGAGGCCGCAGCCTCTCTTGATGTACTGATTAACTTTTTCTCATCATCAGCCACAAGCTGATCAAGAAGAATGTGGCGCTGGGCAACAACGCGCCCACCACAGGGGGAATGCCGTAAACCAGCGTCAGCGGGCCGAAAATCTTGTCCAGCACGTAGAAGACAAAGCCGAAACTGATGCCCGTCACCACACGCACGCCCATCGCCACGCTGCGCAGCGGGCCGAAGATGAACGACAGCGCCATCAACATCATCACCGCCACGGAAAGCGGCTGGAAGATTTTGCTCCACATATTAAGCTGGTAGCGCCCGGAGTCCTGACCACTCGACTTCAGGTACTTCACATAATTGTGCAGACCGCTTATAGACAGTGCATCCGGATCCAGCGCCACGACGCCCAGTTTGTCCGGCGTGAGGTTGGTTTTCCAGGTGCTGCTCACGGTCTGTGTACCGGTCACCTGCTTCGGATTGGTGAGGTTGGACTCATCCACCTGCGACAAACGCCAGATTTTCTGTTCTGTATCGAACTTCGCCGATGCCGCATAACGCACAGACTGTAAACGGCGCTGATTATTGAACACATAAATGCTCACGCCGCCCAGTTCATCGTCGCCTTTCACGCGCTCAATATACACAAAGTCATTACCGTCTTTTGCCCACAAGCCTTGCTGGGTAGAAAGCAGTGAGCCGCCATACATCGACTGTGCACGCTGGTTACGCGCCATTTGCTCACCCTGCGGCGCGACCCACTCGCCAATCGCCATTGTCAGCAACACCAGTGGGATGGCGGTTTTCATCACCGACAAGGCAACCTGCATACGGGTGAAGCCGGAGGCCTGCATCACCACCAGTTCACTGCGCTGGGCCAGCATGCCAAGCCCCAGCAGTGCGCCAAGCAGCGCCGCCATCGGGAAGAAGACCTGAATATCTTTCGGTACGCTGAGGAGGGTATACAGCCCCGCGCCCAGCGCATCGTAACTGCCCTGCCCGGCTTTTTTGAGCTGATCGACAAATTTGATGATGCCGGAGAGCGACACCAACATGAATAACGTCATCATGATGGTGGTAAAAATGGTTTTACCGATATAGCGGTCAAGTACGCCAAAAGCCTGCATTATACCGCTCCTCTACGGGCAAAACGGGCGCGAACCCGGCGCATCGGCACCGTATCCCACATGTTTAACGCCACCGCCAGCGCCAGATAAGCAAGGTTAACACCCCACATCCAGATCATTGGATCCAGTTTGCCTTTCGCGCCATTCGAACGCAGCGAAGTTTGCAGCAGGAAGAAAACCAGGTACAGCAACATGGCGGGCAGCATGGAGAGCACGCGCCCCTGACGCGGGTTGACCACGCTAAGCGGGACCACCATCAGCGCCATCATAAAGACCGTAAACACCAGCGTTAAACGCCAATGCAGCTCCGCGCTGGCGCGGGGGTTATCCGTGCTCAACAGCGTGCGCATATCCATCTGTTCGGTATCGGAAGGATCCAGCGTAACGGTCTGGTGGCCGATAATCGCCTGATAGTTCTGGAAATCGGTAATGCGGAAGTCGCGCAGCATCGCCGTGCCTTCAAAGCGCGTCCCCGTATTCAGCGTGACGACCTGCGAACCGTCTTTATGCTGTGTAATGTGGCCGGAGTCCGCCACCACAACCGACGGGCGAGCGTTGCCTTTCGGGCGGATTTGCGCAAGGAACACGTTATGGAACGTACTGCCTTCCACGCCTTCAATAAACAGCACCGAGTTGCCGTCCGTCGCTTGCTGGAACTGCCCCTGCGCCAGCGCGGCCATACCGGGGTTGGCTTTGGCATCCGCCAGCACCTGATCCTGATGGCGGGATGACCACGGGCCAGCCCACATCACGTTCACCGCAGCCATAGCGCCGGTAAACAGCGCCAGAATCATCGCCGCTTTTATCAGCACGCCACGGCTCAGGCCACAGGCGTGCATGACCGTGATTTCACTTTCAGTATAAAGTTTGCCCAGCGTCATGAGCAGGCCGAGGAACAGGCTCAATGGCAGGATAAGCTGCGCCATCTCAGGCACGCCCAAACCCAGCAGCGAGAGCACGAGGTTGGTGGGGATCTCACCGTCTGCCGCTGCGCCTAATATCTTGACCAGTTTTTGACAAAAGAAAATCAAAAGCAGGATGAATAGGATCGCAAGCTGGCTTTTTAGCGTCTCCCGCGCCAGATATCTTATGATTATCACTTTAATTACGCCCGTAAAAACCAGTCTTTTTCCTGGAAAATCGCTTGTTTCATGGCTTAAACGTCATTTATTCTCTTGAGTCGTCGAAATGATCGCTAAGATTAATATACTCAGCGGATACGTGCGTAAGACCCGATTCTGACGTGCCGAAACCGAAGTAACATTAAGATTAACACGAAGTCACCGCAACAGCGGACATGAGTTACGAAAGCTTGCAATTCTATCCGTAGCCGCCGCTGTTGTCTTTAAGATTCAGGAGCGTAGTGCATGGAGTTCAGTGTAAAAAGCGGTAGCCCGGAGAAACAGCGGAGTGCCTGCATCGTTGTTGGTGTCTTTGAACCGCGCCGACTCTCTCCGATTGCCGAACAACTCGATAAGATCAGCGACGGCTATATCAGCGCGCTGCTGCGTCGCGGCGAGCTGGAAGGCAAGCCGGGCCAAACGTTGTTGCTTCATCACGTGCCGAATGTCCTCTCTGAGCGGATTTTGCTGATTGGCTGCGGTAAAGAGCGTGAACTGGATGAGCGTCAGTACAAGCAGGTGATCCAGAAAACCATCAACACCCTGAATGATACAGGTTCCATGGAGGCGGTCTGTTTTTTGACCGAACTGCATGTTAAAGGCCGCAATACCTACTGGAAAGTCCGCCAGGCGGTAGAGACAGCAAAAGAAACGCTGTACAGCTTCGACCAACTGAAAACCAACAAAAGCGAACCGCGTCGCCCGCTGCGTAAAATGGTGTTCAACGTGCCAACCCGCCGTGAGCTGACCAGCGGCGAGCGCGCTATCCAGCACGGTCTGGCGATTGCTGCTGGCATTAAAGCCGCGAAAGATCTGGGCAATATGCCGCCCAACATCTGTAATGCCGGTTATCTGGCTTCTCAGGCGCGCCAACTGGCGGACACCTACAGTAAAAATGTGGTCACTCGCGTGATTGGCGAGCAGCAGATGCGCGAGCTGGGCATGCACTCTTACCTGGCGGTGGGCCAGGGCTCACAGAATGAATCGCTGATGTCGGTGATCGAATACAAAGGCAACCCGTCTGAAGAGGCACGCCCGATTGTGCTGGTCGGCAAGGGCCTGACCTTCGACTCCGGCGGTATTTCGATCAAGCCTGCCGAAGGCATGGACGAAATGAAATACGACATGTGCGGCGCGGCGGCAGTCTATGGCGTGATGCGCATGGTGGCCGAATTGCAACTGCCGATCAACGTGATTGGCGTACTGGCGGGCTGTGAAAATATGCCTGGCGGGCGCGCGTACCGTCCTGGCGATGTGCTGACCACCATGTCCGGCCAGACCGTAGAAGTATTGAACACTGACGCGGAAGGCCGCCTGGTGCTGTGCGACGTGCTGACCTACGTGGAACGCTTCGAACCGGAAGCGGTGATTGACGTCGCTACGCTGACCGGCGCATGCGTGATTGCGCTGGGTCACCACATCACGGGTCTGTTGTCGAACCACAACCCGCTGGCTCATGAGCTGATCGGCGCCTCTGAACAAGCTGGCGACCGTGCATGGCGTTTACCGCTGGGTGATGAATACCAGGAGCAACTGGAGTCTAACTTTGCGGATATGGCGAACATTGGCGGCCGTCCTGGCGGTGCAATCACTGCCGGGTGCTTCCTGTCGCGCTTTACCCGCAAGTATAACTGGGCGCATCTGGACATCGCCGGTACCGCATGGCGCTCCGGTAAAGCCAAAGGTGCGACCGGTCGCCCGGTGGCAATGCTGTCGCAGTTCCTGCTGAACCGCGCCGGGTTTAACGGCGAAGAGTAATGTAAAGTCCCCCTCACCCTAACCCTCTCCCCAAAGGGGCGAGGGAATCACCGCTCCCTCTCTCTTAAGGAGAGGGCCGGGGTGAGGGTATGAGATTTAAATCCACCACAAGAAACCCCATATATTATGAAGACTGCAACGTTCTATCTTCTGGACAACGACAACACCGTTGATGGCTTAAACGCCGTGGAACAACTGGTGTGTGAGATTGCCGCAGAACGTTGGCGCAATGGCAAACGCGTGTTGATCGCCTGTGCCGATGAGCAACAGGCTATCCGGCTGGATGAAGCCCTGTGGGCGCGCCCGCCGGAAAGCTTCGTGCCGCACAACCTGTCGGGCGAAGGTCCGCGCGGTGGTGCACCGGTTGAGCTGGCCTGGCCGCAAAAGCGCAGCAGCAGCCCACGCGATGTACTGATCAGCCTGAGGGTGGAATTTGCAGATTTTGCCACCGCTTTCACAGAAGTGATAGACTTCGTCCCTTACGAAGACTCTCTGAAACAACTGGCGCGCGAACGCTATAAAGCTTACCGCGTGGCCGGTTTCAACCTGAACACGGCAACCTGGAAATAATGGAAAAGACATACAACCCCAAAGATATCGAACAGCCGCTGTACGAGCAGTGGGAAAAGCAGGGCTATTTCAAACCCAACGGTGATGAAAGCCAGGAAAGCTTCTGCATCATGATCCCACCGCCGAACGTCACCGGCAGTTTGCATATGGGCCACGCCTTCCAGCAAACCATTATGGATACCATGATCCGTTACCAGCGCATGCAGGGCAAAAACACCCTGTGGCAGGCGGGGACTGACCATGCCGGTATCGCCACCCAGATGGTGGTTGAACGTAAAATTGCCGCGGAAGAAGGGAAAACCCGCCACGACTACGGCCGCGACGCCTTTATCGACAAAATCTGGCAGTGGAAAGCTGAATCTGGCGGCACCATTACCCGCCAGATGCGCCGTCTCGGTAACTCTGTGGACTGGGATCGCGAACGTTTCACCATGGATGAAGGCCTCTCCAATGCAGTGAAAGAGGTGTTCGTCCGCCTGTATAAAGAAGATCTGATCTACCGTGGCAAACGCCTGGTGAACTGGGATCCGAAACTGCGCACGGCGATCTCCGATCTGGAAGTGGAAAACCGCGAGTCGAAAGGCTCCATGTGGCATATCCGTTACCCGCTGGCCGATGGCGCGAAAACCGCCGACGGTAAAGATTACCTGGTGGTCGCCACCACCCGTCCGGAAACGCTGCTCGGCGATACCGGCGTAGCGGTAAACCCGGAAGATCCGCGTTATAAAGATCTGATCGGCAAATTTGTGGTGCTCCCGCTGGTGAACCGCCGTATTCCGATCGTTGGCGATGAACACGCCGACATGGAAAAAGGCACCGGCTGCGTGAAAATCACCCCGGCGCACGACTTTAACGACTACGAAGTTGGTCGTCGTCACAAGCTGCCGATGATCAATATCCTGACCTTTGACGGCGATATCCGTGAAAGCGCGCAGGTGTACGACACCAACGGCAACGAATCCGACGTTTACCCGGCAGACATCCCGGCGGAGTTCCAGAAACTGGAGCGTTTTGCCGCGCGTAAAGCGGTGGTCGCCGCGGTAGACGCGCTCGGCCTGCTGGAAGAGATTAAACCGCACGATCTGACCGTACCGTACGGCGATCGCGGCGGCGTGGTTATTGAACCGATGCTGACCGACCAGTGGTACGTCCGTGCCGACGTACTGGCGAAACCGGCGGTAGAAGCGGTGGAAAACGGCGATATCCAGTTTGTACCGAAGCAGTACGAGAATATGTACTTCTCCTGGATGCGCGACATTCAGGACTGGTGTATCTCCCGCCAGTTGTGGTGGGGCCACCGTATTCCGGCCTGGTACGACAACGAGGGCAACGTCTTCGTCGGCCGCAGCGAAGAGGAAGTGCGTCAGGAAAACAACCTGTCCGCCGATGTCGCCCTGCGCCAGGACGAAGACGTGCTGGACACCTGGTTCTCCTCCGCGCTGTGGACTTTCTCCACCCTCGGCTGGCCGGAAAACACCGACGCACTGCGTCAGTTCCACCCGACCAGCGTGATGGTCAGCGGCTTCGACATTATCTTCTTCTGGATCGCGCGCATGATCATGATGACCATGCACTTTATCAAAGACGAAGATGGCAAACCGCAGGTCCCGTTTAAGACCGTCTATATGACCGGTCTGATTCGTGATGACGAAGGCCAGAAGATGTCCAAATCCAAGGGTAACGTGATTGACCCGCTGGATATGGTAGACGGGATTTCGCTGGCGGATCTGCTGGAAAAACGCACCGGCAACATGATGCAGCCGCAGCTGGCGGAAAAAATCCGTAAACGCACCGAGAAACAGTTCCCGGACGGCATTGAGCCGCACGGTACCGACGCCCTGCGCTTTACCCTGGCGGCGTTGGCCTCTACCGGCCGCGACATCAACTGGGATATGAAGCGCCTGGAGGGTTATCGTAACTTCTGTAACAAGCTGTGGAATGCCAGCCGCTTTGTGCTGATGAACACCGAAGATCAGGATTGCGGCTTCAACGGCGGCGAAAAAGTACTCTCGCTGGCGGATCGCTGGATCCTCGCCGAGTTCAACCAGACCATCAAGGCTTATCGCGACGCGCTGGATAACTTCCGCTTTGATATTGCGGCAGGCATCCTGTACGAGTTCACCTGGAACCAGTTCTGCGACTGGTATCTGGAGCTGACCAAGCCGGTCATGAACGGTGGCTCTGAAGCGGAATTGCGCGGCACCCGTAATACGCTGGTCACCGTGCTGGAAGGTCTTCTGCGTCTTGCGCACCCGATCATTCCGTTTATCACCGAGACCATCTGGCAGCGTGTGAAAGTGCTGAAAGGCATCACCGCCGAGACCATCATGCTGCAACCGTTCCCGGCATATGACGCCTCTCAGGTAGATGAGAACGCGCTGGCAGACACCGAATGGCTGAAGCAGGCGATCATTGCCGTGCGTAACATCCGTGCGGAAATGAACATCTCTCCGGGTAAACCGCTGGAGCTGTTGCTGCGTAGCGCAAGCGAAGATGCAAAACGTCGTGTAAACGATAACCAGAGCTTCCTGCAAACGCTGGCGCGCCTGGATAGCATTACGATCCTGTCTGCTGACGAGAAAGGCCCGGTTTCGGTCACCAAGATTGTTGACGGCGCAGAGTTGCTGATCCCGATGGCGGGGCTTATCGACAAAGACGCCGAACTGGCGCGTCTGGCGAAAGAAGTCGCTAAAGTGGATCAGGAAATTGGGCGTATCGAAAGCAAACTCGGTAACGAAGGCTTTGTCGCGCGCGCACCGGAAGCGGTGATTGCGAAAGAGCGTGAGAAGCTGGAAGGTTATGCGGAAGCGAAAGCGAAGCTGATTGAACAGCAGGCCGTTATCGCCGCGCTGTAATCACGTTGCATAAAAAAAGCCGGGCTCTGATGCCCGGCTTTTTTATTGGCTGGCCGAATAAAACATTGAGCGTCATCCGGCAAAAGCGGTCAGATTAAAAGACTACCGGATAGAAAGACAAACCACGCGCCAGCAGATTCGCTGGATCTTTTGCCGGTTGCACGTCGTGTTTTTCCAACGGCAGCGCTTCCAGATCACCGTGTACGTGCGTATTTTCCAGTAAATAGCGGGTAAAGCGCACTTTCGCCCACGGCCACGCCAGGAACAGCGTCACGCAGCACACCAGCAGGTTGGTCACGGAAATCAGGAACACGCGCCCGATGGTCACCGTAGAAGAAAAACGAATATCCCCTTCCAGCGACAGTTGGCTGTAGAGGTAATTACGCAGCTTCACAAAGGCGAAAATATAGCAAACCACCGCACCGGCAATATACAGCAGATAGCTGAACAGTAATTTTCCGTAGAACGGTCCCATCAGCAGTGCTAACTGTTCCGGGTCATCGCCAGCCGCATAGGCATACTGCGTCATCATAAAGAACGCCGGAATAATGATATACAATACAACGGCGATAAACGGCACAAACAACAGCATCGACAATACAATAATCGTGATGCATTTTTTCGCGGAAAATTCACCGGCGAATTTCAGTTTGCCGTATTGCAGATTATTAACCAGCATGCCAAACCATTGCGCAGTATATACACCCTGCATAATGGCGATCCCCAGCATTAATACCAGCGTACCGATACCAATCATAGTGAAAATAGCGCCGTACGAACCGCTACTGACAGCAGAAGAGGCAAAAAGGGAGAAGATCACCACTGAAGCGATAATAATCAGCAGCGGGCATCCCATCATCACCCACCAGGCGCGCAGCGGGCTGGCGTAGAAGTTGAAGCGTACACCGTTAATTTCCGTCATCAGCAGTTGATAGCGCAGCCCCTGAGTAATCAGCCACGGGAAGAAAATCAGGAATAAGCCAATCATGCACAGTTGCAGGCCAACATTCTGGTGCACCACGTTTATCAGGAAAATCACATACAGCACCAACAGACAGAGCCAGCCAACAAAAATCGAACGCCCAGTGGCATGATAAGAAAAACGCGCACCGCCAAGTTCAGTATTCTCGTAGAAATAACGGCGTGCACGCACTAATGCCCAGGGTAAATATAACCCTGCGGTTATCAGGGTAAGAAGAATATTCACCAGCCATACCGCGAAATAGCCTTTGCCACTGCCCTGAAAGAGAAAATGGCGAACGGGAGCCGTTACGGAACCATGAGTTTCGGAAGTCATAACAATCCTTATCGTAAAAAAACAAGACAAACAGAGTCAACCATAACAATATTGCGGTTGAGTTAAGTCCATTCTTAAGTCTAAATAGTTTAAAGTCGAAATAATAGCGACCAATATTCCTGGTCTTGCCAGAACGCCGTTGTGGTGGTATTAAGCAGGATCACGTCATAACCCCAAAACAGAGTGCAGAAATGAATGTGACCGCTCCGGTAGAGGTGAAAATGCGCCGGATTGCTGCTACAGATAACGCAGCAATCGCATCGGTGATCCGCCAGGTTTCGGCGGAGTATGGCCTCACCGCCGATAAAGGCTACACCGTCGCCGACCCCGAACTGGACGAGCTTTATCAGCTCTACAGTCGCCCGGGTTGTGCATATTGGGTAGTGGAACAAAACGGCGATGTCGTCGGCGGTGGCGGCGTTGCGCCGCTAAAATGCAGTGAACCGGATATCTGCGAACTGCAAAAAATGTATTTCCTGCCCAGGGCTCGCGGCCAGGGTCTGGCGAAAAAGCTGGCGCAAATGGCGCTCGACCACGCCCGCGCGCAGGGTTTTACCCGCTGTTATCTGGAAACCACCGCTTTCCTTACCGATGCCATTGGTCTGTATGAGCACCTGGGCTTTGAGCACATTGACGGGCCGCTGGGCTGCACCGGCCATGTAGACTGTGAAGTGCGCATGCTAAAAGCGCTGTAATATTACAGCGCGTTTTTACGCCGGCACGCCGCTGTGAAAACGAAACTCCGTATCCGGCGTTGAGATCAGCGCCGCTTCCACCTCGCCAAAATGGCGAACGCGCGGCGTGATATCCACGGGTGATACCTGCTGTGCCAGTGTCAGATAATCCTGGTAGTGGCGCGCCTCGGAGCGCAGCAGCGACAGATAGAACTTCTGTAAATCTTCTTCCAGCCATGGCGCCAGCGCAGCAAACCGCTCGCAGGAACGTGCTTCGATATAGGCACCGCAGATTAACTTATCAATCAGCGTCAGCGGCTCATGTGTGCGGACCTCTTTCAGCATCCCTTTGGCATAACGGCTGGCGGTGATTTTGACATAGGGGATGTTGCGCGCCAGCATCGCTTCCCTCACCTGCCAGAAATGGTGCAGTTCCTCTTTAATCAACAACACCATGCTATTCATCAGCGCCTGCCCCCAGCTATCGTCCGTTTGCGGCATTGCGCTTTTGCCAATCTGCTTATGCAGCGCAACAAAATCCGGCTCCGGTCCTTCACGAAAGGTGAATTCTTCATAGGGTTTGAGCCACGCCAGCAGCGCATCAGAACCGCGTTTATCCGCTACGTATTTGCGCACCAGCAGCATTGCGGTTTGCGCCGCTTTCAGCTCACAGACCATATGATCGGTCAGCAGGAGCGGCAACATAGCCGGTTCGCGGGCTTTCTCTATCCAGGATGGTGGGGTCGGGCAGTGGAGAAAATCGCGAACCGGGGAGAGTATTTGCGGGTAATCCATAGCTGTTCCTTGCTTGCGGCAGCTGGCGCTGCCGCAACGGTCACTCAGTGACGTACACCGTCATCGTCTTCGTCGATGTAGTCTTCATCTTCATCATCGTCACCCTCTTCGCCGTTCGGATCTTCGTAGTAGGTGCCCCAGCCGTCGTATTCAACCTCAAATTTTTCCGCCAGGTTCAGCAGTTGCTCAACCTGCGCGTCAATCAGATCGGCATTCAGTGCGCTTTCACTCAGCACGTCGCAGCAGATCACTACATCGCCTTCTTCCAGCTCCAGCTCTTCCGGCTCGGTCACTTCGTAACCCAGTTTGAAGGCTTCCACAGCGACCTTTTCCAGCGTTTCGAAATCATCTGCCGACAGGTGATGCTCAATGGTGTACAGCGCGTCAGGATCGCTACCATCTTCCAGCAATTCTTCAATAATCAAACGCGTCTCTTCGCGCTGTTCTTCCAGGTGTTCCGGGTTCGCCATGGCTCGTTCCTCATAATGTGGCAGATACACTTATTGTCACACACCGCCGCCAATGCCTCCACTCTCTGCCGAAAAGATTTCTCCTTCGGGGTTGCAAATGAATATTCATACATATAAATTGAATTTTAATTCAATAAGTGGCCTTAGCCATGTGAGGAAATTATGTCTACGTTTTATCAGAAACATTTCTTGAAGTTGCTCGACTTTACATCCGCTGAAATCCATTCCCTGCTGCAGCTCGCCTCGCAACTGAAGGCCGACAAGAAAAAAGGCCAGGAAGTCCAGAAGCTTACCGGCAAAAACATCGCGCTCATCTTCGAAAAAGACTCTACCCGCACACGATGCTCTTTCGAAGTTGCCGCATTTGACCAGGGCGCTCGCGTCACTTACCTCGGCTCCAGCGGCAGCCAAATCGGGCATAAAGAATCAATTAAAGACACCGCGCGCGTGCTCGGCCGGATGTACGACGGGATCCAGTATCGCGGCTACGGTCAGGAGATTGTAGAAACGCTGGCGCAGTACGCAGGCGTACCGGTGTGGAACGGTTTAACCGACGAATTCCACCCCACACAACTGCTGGCGGACCTGCTGACCATGCGTGAGCATCTGCCGGGCAAAGCTTTTAGCCAGATGACGCTGGTGTATGCAGGTGACGCGCGCAACAACATGGGCAACTCGATGCTGGAAGCCGCCGCGTTGATGGGCCTCGATCTGCGTCTGGTTGCACCGAAAGCCTGCTGGCCAAACGCCAGCCTTGTGACGGAATGCCGTGCGCTGGCGGTGAAAAACGGCGGAAACATTACGCTGACGGAAGATATTGCCGCAGGCGTAAAAGATGCTGATTTCATCTATACCGATGTCTGGTTGTCGATGGGTGAAGCCAAAGAGAAGTGGGCCGAACGTATCGCTCTGTTGCGCCCGTATCAGGTTAACAGCAAAATGCTGTCGCTGACCGGCAACCCACAGGTGAAATTCCTGCACTGCCTGCCTGCATTCCATGACGATCAGACCACGCTTGGCAAAAAAATGGCGGAAGAGTTTGGTTTACACGGCGGAATGGAAGTGACTGACGAGGTGTTTGAATCTCCGGCGAGCATTGTGTTTGATCAGGCGGAAAACCGCATGCACACCATCAAAGCGGTGATGGTAGCGACACTGAGTCAATAACGCGATACAGCCCGGTCAGCACTGTGCGACCGGGCGCCTTTTCTTATTCCACCCGCAGTTTAACCACCACTTTACGCACCGGTGCCGGGGCATTTACCGCGCACAGCGGCTTATGCACTTCGCCAGGGTAGAACACCACAAAATCCCCTTCGTTCAGCACTACCGTCTTCTCCTGCACGCCTTCCGGTAAAAAGGCGATGTCTTTATCCGCCAGCCAGTCGGTATCCGGCGCGCCCGCAGGTTGCGTACTGAAGGTCATGCCTTCCTGGCCTTTGAGAACGATCTGAATATCCAGATAACGTGCGTGATACTCCGCACGGCGCTCGGCAAAAGGCTGAGTCATATCTTCCGATACCAGGTAAAACAGGCGACTGCCGTCGATCTCATGTTTGCCGATCGGCGTGGCATCGGTGACATGCTGCTTAATCAGTTCAATAGCCTGGCGCAACGTTTCCGGCAGCCAGGCTTGTACATTGTGAATATTGCCAACGATCATGATTACATCCTCGATATAAAACAGCGTTTCATTTCACATGGTTATACGAGAATTCCCACTGCCATACCACCCTTTTTTGCAGGAGATTTGCGACAGCGCATAGTTATCGGAGCGGGTGTTAAACAGCTGTTAAGGCGCTGACGGCATTTATGCAGAGATCATGCATAAAGCCAGCGAGAGACGTTATCCGGCAGGCGCTGTGTGACTGATTAAGCATGGTTTATTAAAAAAAAGGGGGGAGCTTCACACTTTATTCCTCCCACTCTGCGCGCCTGAATTCACGCATTATTTTTAAATTGAATCGCCTCAGGAAATATTTCCCTCTTTTTTATGCATACCCATTCGGAATTGAAAAGTAAAAGCATTGAATTCAATGCGTTACAAAAAAGAGAAAATCAATCATTCCACACAAATCTATAACAACCATGAATAATTACAGTCATTAACGCGTAGGCATTCACCCTAGTAATAAGGCTGATTAACAGTTCTCTGATGCGAATCATGCATTTGAACACTCGCCAGACAATATCAATTTCGACGTGAACCAGCTCACATTTTTAATTCCAATGACACCTACTATGAGCCATGAAATTAATTGAGCTTATCGCACCATGAAATTAAATCGCGTTCATGGCACGCCCCTTTTTATTCTTAAAAAACAGTTAAAGGAATAATTATGGAAAAGCATTACGTCGGTTCTGAAATTGGTCAATTGCGTAGCGTTATGCTGCACCGCCCAAATTTAAGTCTGAAACGCTTAACCCCTTCAAATTGTCAGGAGTTGTTATTTGATGATGTGTTATCGGTTGAACGTGCGGGCGCGGAGCATGATGTGTTCGCAAACACGCTGCGTGAACAGGGTGTGGAAGTCCTGCTGTTGACCGACCTTTTGACTCAAACACTTGATATTGCAGAAGCAAAAGCCTGGTTGCTGGAGATGCAAATCTCCGATTATCGCCTCGGGCCCACCTTTGCCAGCGATGTACGAGGCTGGCTGGCGGATATGCCGCACCGCGAACTGGCGCGCCGGTTGAGCGGCGGACTCACCTACGGTGAAATCCCGGCATTTATTAAAAATATGGTTGTGGATACCCATACAGCCAATGATTTTATTATGAAGCCGTTACCCAACCACTTATTTACCCGCGACACATCGTGCTGGATTTATAACGGTGTTTCGATTAATCCGATGGCCAAACCAGCCCGCCAGCGTGAGACCAATAATCTGCGGGCAATATATCGCTGGCACCCGGCTTTTGCCGACGGGGAATTTATTAAATACTTCGGCGACGAGAATATTAATTATGATCACGCCACCCTCGAAGGCGGCGACGTATTAGTGATTGGCCGCGGTGCGGTATTAATTGGTATGTCGGAACGCACCACTCCGCAGGGTGTCGAGTTCCTTGCCAACAGCCTGTTTAAACACCGCCAGGCAGAGCGCGTGATCGCCGTGGAATTGCCGAAACACCGCTCCTGCATGCACCTCGATACCGTGATGACGCACATTGATGTCGACACCTTCTCTGTCTATCCCGAAGTCGTCCGCAAAGACGCCCAGTGTTGGACGCTGACGCCGGACGGGCGCGGCGGGTTGCAACGAACCCAGGAAGAGGATCTGTTGCATGCCATTGAAAAAGCGCTCGGCATTGATCAGGTGCGCCTCATCACCACCGGTGGCGACGCCTTTGAAGCCGAACGCGAGCAATGGAACGACGCCAATAACGTGCTGACCCTGCGCCCTGGCGTCGTGGTGGGTTACGAACGCAACACTTGGACCAACGAAAAATATGACAAGGCCGGTATCACTGTGCTGCCGATCCCCGGTGATGAACTGGGACGCGGACGCGGCGGTGCACGCTGCATGAGCTGTCCGCTGGAACGAGATGGCATTTAAAGGAGCCAACATGAAAAGGAAACCCACACTGGTTGTCGCTCTTGGCGGCAATGCTCTACTCAAACGCGGCGAACCGCTGGAAGCCGATATCCAGCGCCAGAATATCGATCTGGCTGCGCGTACCATTGCCGCGCTCACGGAACAGTGGAACGTGGTGCTGGTCCACGGCAACGGGCCGCAGGTCGGCCTGCTGGCGTTGCAGAACAGCGCCTACGACAAAGTGACTCCCTACCCACTCGACATCCTCGGCGCGGAAAGTCAGGGGATGATCGGTTACATGCTGCAACAGGCGCTGAAAAACCGCTTACCCCAGCGCGAAGTCAGCGTCCTGCTCACGCAGGTGGAAGTGGACGCAGCCGATCCCGCGTTCCGCCATCCGACCAAGTATATCGGTCCGGTCTACAACAACGAGCAGGCTGCCGCCCTGCAACAGGAAAAAGGCTGGACCTTTAAGGCTGACGGCCATTACGTCCGCCGCGTTGTCCCGTCCCCGCAGCCCAAACGCATTGTTGAAAGCGACGCGATTGCTGCGTTGATCCAGCGCGAACATCTGGTGATTTGCAATGGCGGCGGCGGTGTACCGGTAGTGGAAAACGCCAACGGCTATCACGGCGTTGAAGCCGTCATCGATAAAGATCTCTCTGCCGCCCTGCTGGCCCGCCAGATAGAAGCCGATGCCCTGCTGATCCTCACCGATGCAGACGCCGTTTACCTCGACTGGGGTAAACCGACCCAGCGGCCATTGGCACAGATATCGCCGGAAGTCCTGCAAGGGCTGTCGTTTGACGCGGGTTCTATGGGGCCGAAAGTCGCCGCCTGCAGCCAGTTTGTTGAAGCCTGTAACGGCATTGCCGGGATTGGCGCGCTGGCGGATGGGTTGTCCATCCTCAGTGGAGACAAGGGCACGCTGATTCGTCACTGATTTTTCCCCTCACCCCGACCCTCTCCCCTGAGGGGAGAGGGGGAAAACAGAGCTCGTCTCACCTCGCCAAAAGGAAGGGGAAAACAGAGCCCGCCTTACCTCCCTATGGAGAAGAAGAAACGGGACCGGTCCCCTCTCCCTCCGGGGAGAAGGGGAAAACAGAGCTCGCCTCACCTCCCTATGGAGAAGAGGAAACGGAACCGGTCCCCTCTCCCTCCGGGGGAGAAGGGGAAAACAGAGCTCGCATTACCTCCCTATGGAGAAGAGGAAACGGGACCGGTCCCCTCTCCCTCCGGGGAGAAGGGGAAAACAGAGCTCGCCTTACCTCCCTATGGAGAAGAGGAAACGGGACCGGTCCCTCTCCCTCCGGGGAGAAGGGGAAAACAGAGCTCGCCTTACCTCCCTATGGAGAAGAGGAAACGGGACCGGTCCCCTCTCCCCTCAGGGGAGAGGGTTAGGGTGAGGGGCTACAACGCTTTCATTTAAAAAGGATTACCCAATGACTATCAACCTGAAAAACCGCAATTTTCTCAAACTGCTGGACTACACCCCGGCGGAAATCCAGTACCTGATCGATCTGGCAATCACCCTGAAAGCCGACAAAAAAGCCGGGCGCGAGAAGAAAACGCTGGTGGGTAAAAACATCGCACTGATTTTTGAAAAAACCTCCACCCGCACCCGCTGCGCATTTGAAGTCGGCGCGTTCGACCAGGGGGCGCAGGTAACATACCTCGGGCCAAGCGGTTCGCAAATTGGTCACAAAGAGTCGATGAAAGACACCGCGCGCGTGCTGGGCCGTATGTATGACGGTATCGAATACCGCGGTTATGGGCAGGATATCGTCGAGGAGCTGGGCCAGTACGCTGGCGTGCCGGTCTGGAACGGGCTGACCAACGAGTTTCACCCCACGCAGATCCTCGCGGATTTGATGACCATGCTGGAGCATGCGCCAGGGAAAACCCTGCCGGACCTGAGCTTTGCCTATCTGGGTGATGCACGCAATAACATGGGCAACTCATTGATGGTGGGTGCAGCGAAAATGGGGATGGATATCCGTCTGGTCGCGCCAAAATCATTCTGGCCGGAAGAGACACTGGTTGCCCGCTGTCGCGACATTGCTAAACAAACCGGAGCACGCATCACGCTCACCGATGATGTAGACGAAGGTGTACACGGTGTCGATTTCCTCTACACAGACGTGTGGGTATCAATGGGCGAGCCGAAAGAAGCCTGGTCAGAACGCGTCAGCCTGATGAAACCCTATCAGGTTAACGCTGCGGTCGTGAAAGCCACGGGCAACCCGCATGTCAAATTCATGCACTGTCTGCCCGCCTTCCATAACGAGCACACCAAAGTCGGTAGCGAAATCGAGATGGCCTATGGCCTGAAAGGATTGGAAGTCACGGAAGAGGTCTTCGAATCCGCCAACTCTATCGTCTTTGACGAAGCAGAAAACCGGATGCACACCATTAAGGCGGTTATGGTGGCGACACTCGGCGACTAACGACTCCCCCGGCGTGCCGAGGGTGCGCCGGGGTAACGGAGAACATCATGGGCAAGTTCAAATTTCCTTCCGCTTACACCATTCTCTTTTTCCTGATCGCCGTGGTTGCCGCCCTGAGCTGGGTGATCCCCGCCGGTCAATACCAAATGACACTCAATCCGGCTCTGGGCAAAGAGGTGCCGATAGCCGGTACCTATGCCCACGTCGCCTCCCACCCGCAGGGGCTTATTTCGGTGATTATGGCCCCCATCAGTGGCCTGTACGATCCGGTGAGCGGCCAGGCGGGTGCTATTGATGTGGCGCTGTTTATTCTGATCATCGGCGGCTTTCTTGGCATCGTCACCAAAACCGGCGCGATCGACGCGGGTATTGAACGCGTCACTACGCGACTACGCGGGCGAGAAGAGTGGATGATCCCGATCCTGATGGCGCTGTTTGCCGCGGGCGGCACCATTTATGGCATGGCGGAAGAGTCCCTGCCGTTCTACACCTTGCTGGTGCCGGTAATGCTGGCCGCCGGGTTCGATCCACTGGTCGCCGCATCAACGATCCTGCTCGGCGCGGGGATCGGTACGCTCGGTTCCACCATCAACCCTTTCGCCACGGTGATCGCCGCCAACGCCGCCGGGATCCCCTTTACCCACGGAATGATGCTGCGCGCGGTGATTCTGGTCGTGGGCTGGATGATTTGCGTGGCGTGGGTGATGCATTACGCCCGCAAAGTGCGAGCCAACCCGGCGCTCTCGATTCTCGCAGATAAGCAGCAGGAAGATCGCGCGTATTTTCTCGGCAATAAATCGGCGGAAACGCTGGCGTTTACCCCGGTGCGCAAAGTGATCCTGCTTATCTTCGTGGTGGCCTTTGCGGTCATGATTTATGGCGTGTCGGTGCGTGGTTGGTGGATGGCGGAAATCTCCGCGGTGTTTCTCGCCAGTGCCATTATCATCGGGCTTATCGCCAGAATGAGCGAAGAGGAACTGACGTCTACCTTTATCAACGGCGCACGGGATCTGCTGGGTGTCGCACTGATTATCGGCATCGCGCGCGGTATTGTGGTGATCATGGATAAGGGGATGATTACCCACACTATTTTACACAGTGCCGAGGGTATGGTCAGTGGGTTATCCACCATCGCGTTTATCAACGTGATGTACTGGCTGGAAGTGGTGCTGTCGTTCCTTGTGCCTTCTTCATCCGGGCTGGCGGTTCTGACGATGCCGATCATGGCGCCTCTCGCTGATTACGCTAACGTCAACCGCGACCTGGTGGTGACGGCCTATCAATCCGCATCCGGCATCGTCAACCTCGTCACGCCCACCTCCGCGGTGGTGATGGGCGGTCTGGCGATTGCGCATGTTCCATATGTGCGTTACCTGAAATGGGTGGCGCCGCTGCTGGCGATCCTGACTGTTCTGATCATGGCGGCGTTGAGCCTTGGAGCCCTGCTGTAAGGGTGAATGAATGCCGGATAACGCGTCGCTTATCCGGCTTACGGCAGGTTTGGCAACATCAATGGGAAAAATAACATGAACGAATATGGAGATTATTCTGCGAAAGAGCAGCTACAGCTGGAGGTATGCCAGCGTCTGATTAGCGAGAAAAGCTACCTTTCCCAGGAGGAAATTCGCCGTGACCTTCAGTATCACGGCTTTGACAGTATCAGCCAGTCTACCGTTTCCCGCCTGCTGAAGTTGCTCGGCGTCATCAAAATTCGCAACGCCAAAGGACAAAAAATTTATTCGGTAAATCCGCAATCGCGCCCCGCGCCCGACGCCGCCCGTTCCATTTCGGAAATGGTGGTCAGCGTGGAGCATAACAGCGAATTTATCCTTATCCACACCGCTGCCGGGTACGGCCGCGCGGTGGCGCGTATTCTGGATTATCACCAGTTATCCGGGGTGCTTGGCGTGGTGGCGGGAAGCAGTATTGTCTGGGTGGCTCCGCGTGAGGTCGCACGCACTGCGCTGGTGCATAAACAGATTAAATACCTGCTTAAATCGCATGATTATTCATATAGAACCGTTTGCCATGGGTAAAATGTGCATCAATCGCTTGATTCGCAAAAACAGCTGCGTATAATCCGGGACAATTTGCCGGGAGGAAGTATGGTCCAGTGTGTACGACAGACTGTCTTACCGCGTCTGAAAAAGGGCGCAGGCCTGCCGTTTTCCTTTCCCGTTGCTTATCCTATTCACAGCCCCTCTATTGAGGGGCTTTTTTTTGCGCAGTCGTCAGGAGATAACCATGGCTAATCCGCTATATCAGAAACATATCATTTCCATAAACGATCTCAGCCGGGAAGAACTTGAACTGGTGCTCGCCACCGCCGCGCGACTGAAGGCAACCCCTCAGCCGGAGCTGCTGAAACACAAGGTGATCGCCAGTTGCTTCTTTGAAGCCTCCACCCGCACGCGTCTCTCGTTTGAAACGTCCATGCATCGCCTCGGCGCGAGCGTGGTGGGCTTTTCAGACAGCAGCAACACATCGCTGGGTAAAAAAGGCGAAACGCTGGCCGACACCATTTCGGTTATCAGCACCTATGTTGATGCGATTGTGATGCGCCACCCGCAGGAAGGCGCCGCGCGGCTGGCCACGGAGTTCTCCGGTGGCGTGCCGGTGCTGAATGCCGGCGACGGCGCTAACCAACATCCGACGCAAACGTTGCTCGATCTGTTCACCATTCAGGAAACCCAGGGCCGGCTGGAAAATATCAATATCGCGATGGTCGGCGACCTGAAATATGGCCGCACGGTGCACTCGCTGGCGCAGGCGTTGGCGAAGTTTAGCGGCAACCGTTTCTTCTTTATCGCTCCGGACGCGCTGGCCATGCCGCAGTACATCCTCGATATGCTCGATGAAAAAGGCATGGCCTGGAGCGTACACGCCAGCATTGAGGAGGTGATGGCGGAAGTCGATATTCTGTATATGACCCGCGTACAGAAAGAGCGCCTCGATCCGTCGGAATACGCCAACGTTAAAGCGCAATTCGTTCTGCGCGCCAGCGACTTGACCAGTGCGCGCAGCAATATGAAAGTGCTGCACCCGCTGCCGCGCGTTGATGAGATCACCACCGACGTGGATAAAACGCCGCATGCCTGGTATTTCCAGCAGGCCGGTAACGGCATTTTCGCCCGCCAGGCGCTGCTGGCGCTGGTACTTAATCGCGATTTGGCTCTGTAAGGGGAACACGACAATGACACACGATAATAAACTGCAGGTCGAAGCGATCAAATGCGGCACCGTGATTGACCATATTCCGGCGCGCATCGGGTTTAAACTGCTGACGCTGTTCAAGCTGACGGAAACCGATCAGCGCATCACTATTGGTCTGAATCTGCCCTCCGGCGAGATGGGGCGTAAAGATTTGATCAAGATCGAGAACACGTTTCTGACCGATGAGCAGGTCAACCAACTGGCATTGTATGCCCCGCAGGCCACGGTAAACCGCATTGACGACTATGAAGTGGTGGGTAAATCGCGCCCCAGTTTGCCTGAGCACATTGTGGGCGTGCTGGTCTGCCCGAACAGCAACTGCATCAGCCATGCCGAGCCGGTGTCATCCAGCTTTGCGGTGAAACAGCGCGCTGACGATATTGCCCTGAAGTGCAAATATTGTGAGAAAGAGTTCTCGCACCATGTGGTGCTGGCGAACTAATTGCGGTTGGTAAAGCCCCTCCCCCTCCCTATAATGTGGGGGAACCTTATCACCGTAGTCATTCAGGAACTATTATGACCAAAGTTATCGCGACGGAAAATGCACCAGCAGCTATCGGCCCTTACGTACAGGCTGTTGATCTTGGCAATATGCTCCTTACTTCCGGTCAGATCCCGGTCGACCCGAAAACTGGCAGCGTTCCGGACGACATCGCCGCGCAAGCGCGTCAGTCGCTGGACAACGTGAAAGCTATCGTGGAAGCGGCAGGTCTGAAAGTAGGCGACATCGTCAAAACCACCGTGTTTGTGAAAGATCTTAATGATTTCGCGACAGTAAACGCGACGTACGAAGCGTTCTTTACCGAGCACAACGCAACCTTCCCGGCCCGTTCCTGCGTGGAAGTGGCGCGTCTGCCGAAAGATGTAAAAATCGAGATCGAAGCGATCGCGGTACGTCGCTAAGCGACCCGCGCTTACCCGGTAAAACGCCTGCGTCTGGCCGGGTAAGCGCAGCAAAGGTGCCTGATGGCCGTTCGCCACCAGGCTCACCACGTTTGATTACTGCCAACCGTAGCGACGGCTGTAGAACCCTTTCACCCACTGTGTCAGCGTCATATAACCTGCCAGAATCGCCACCAGCCACGGGAAGTAAGAGAGCGGCAGCGGCTGCAATTGCAGGTAACCCGCCAGCGGCGAAAATGGCAGCACAATCCCCACACAAATCACCATCAACGTCATCGCAATTAACGGCCAGGCCGCACGGCTCTGAATAAACGGCACGCGGCGGGTGCGGATCATATGCACAATCAGCGTTTGCGACAGCAAGCCCTCCACGAACCAGCCAGACTGGAACAGGGTTTGCGCTTCCGGCACGTTGGCTTTAAAGACCCACCACATCAGACAAAACGTCAGAATGTCAAAAATGGAGCTGATCGGGCCAAAGAAGATCATAAAACGCCCAAGATCGGCGGGATTCCAGCGCTGGGGTTTTTCGATCTGTTCGTCGTCAACGTTATCAAACGGGATCGCCACCTGCGACACATCGTACAGCAGGTTCTGGATCAACAAGTGCAACGGCAGCATGGGCAGAAACGGCAGGAACGCGCTCGCTACCAGCACGCTGAAGACGTTGCCGAAGTTAGAACTGGCCGTCATTTTGATGTATTTCAGCATATTGGCGAAGGTACGACGCCCTTCAATGACCCCCTCTTCCAGTACCATCAGGCTCTTTTCCAGCAAGATGATATCGGCCGCTTCACGGGCAATATCCACCGCACCATCTACGGAAATACCAATATCCGCCGCGCGCAGTGCTGGGGCGTCGTTAATGCCATCGCCCATAAAGCCCACCACATGCCCTTCACGCTTCAGCAGGGTGACAATGCGCTCTTTGTGCATCGGCGTCAGGCGTGCGAACAGCGCCGTGCGTTTTGCCAGTTGTGCCAGCGCATCATCGTCCAGGTGCTCAATCTCACTGCCGGTCACTGCATCGCCGACCTCCAACCCGACTTCGTGGCACACTTTCGCCGCCACCAGCTCACTGTCGCCGGTGAGGATTTTGACGGTGATGCCGCTGGCTTTCAGCGCTTTTAGCGCGGGTGCCGTGGTCTCTTTCGGCGGATCAAGAAAAGCGATGTACCCTTCGAGGATCAGATCCGACTCATCCGCACGCTGGTAATCACCACTGCGCGCCGGAAGGTATTTCGTCGCCACGGCCACCACGCGCAATCCCTGGCGATTCAGGGTGCTGGTCACACGTTCAATACGCCGCAGCATGGTCTCATCCAGCGGGAAAATCTCGCCGTTAAAACGCACCTGGGAGCAGACGCTGAGGATTTCCGCCAGCGCACCTTTGCAAATCAGCTGATGCACATCGGCCTGCTGCGCCACCACCACCGACATACGGCGACGTTCGAAATCAAAGGGGATTTCGTCCACCTTGCGCCAGCCGGCGGCCAGCGTTTGTGCGGCATCCGCATCCACGCCTTCCAGTACGGCGGTATCCAGCAGATTTTTCAGCCCGGTCTGGTAATGGCTGTTCAGCCAGGCGCTATGCAGTACCCGTTCACTGCTTTTGCCGCTGATATCCGTATGATTTTCCAGCACGATTTTATCCTGCGTCAGCGTGCCGGTTTTATCGGTGCAGAGGATGTCCATCGCGCCGAAGTTCTGGATCGCATCCAGATGTTTGACGATCACTTTCTGTTTCGACAGTTTCACCGCACCGCGCGCCAGCGTTGAGGTGACGATCATCGGCAACATTTCCGGTGTCAGACCCACAGCAACGGACAAGGCAAACAGCGCAGCTTCCCACCAGTCGCCTTTCGTAAAGCCATTGATCAGCAACACAATCGGCGTCATCACCATCATAAAGCGAATCAGCAGCATGCTGACGCGGCCAATGCCTTTCTGGAAAGCGTTCGGCTCACTCTCCTGCTCGCTCACCCGTCCGGCCAGTTGGCCGAACCAGGTGTGACCGCCAGTGGCGATCACCATCGCCTGCGCCGTCCCGCTTACGACGTTAGTCCCCATAAAGCACAGTGTGTCGCATTCCAGCGGGTTCTGTTGCCCTTGCTGACGCGTCGTGGCCACTTTCTCAACCGGCAGAGATTCGCCGGTCAGCGAGGCCTGTGCGACAAACAGATCCCGCGCCTGCATCACACGCAGATCGGCGGGGATCATGTCGCCTGCTGCCAGTTTTACGATATCGCCGGGCACCAGTTGATCGATCGGGATCTCGCACCAGCCGTTTTCGCCTTTCTCATTAACCACCCGTAATACCGTTGCGGTATTGCTCACCATCGCTTTCAACGCATCCGCGGCTTTGGTGGAGCGCGCCTCTTGCAGGAAATTCAGCAGCGTCGATATCGCCACCATCAAGGCAATCACACTGGCGGCAAACAGATCCTCCGAGGCATAGGAGATCACCCCCAGGCAGGTGAGCAGCAGGTTAAACGGGTTGCGATAGCAGACCCACAGGTGCACCCACCAGGGCGACGGTTTCTGCGCCGGAATGAGGTTTTCACCGTGCGTTTGACGGGCCAGTTCAACGTCCTGCGGGTTCAGCCCTTCCGGGTGGCTGGCGAACGTTTGCCACAGCAGCGTAGGCTCCATGTTGGCAACGTTCAGACAGCGTTCGCTTAATGAGGCGGGGATGTCGCCATGCGCAATGTGTTGCGCGCCAGGCAGCGGATCGCGCTGTACCAGGCGGCGGGGTAAATGGCGGTTCAGGCGAGCGAAAAGCTGCCGGGTAATGTTTTTCAGCATAACAGTGTCCTTGCCCCCGCATCACGCGGGTGCTTATGTTGCAGGCACGGAAAGCCACGCCTGCAGGTGTCATCTGGTTGGCAGGGACAAAAAAAATGTCGCTGCCTTACGCATCCGGTAAGGCAGCAAAAGCAGGCTTACCGGTTGTTTCTCCGTCGCGGGAGAGGGGTGGGATCGGGATCCATCTGACCTCCGGTAAGGTAGTGAAGAGTGAATGATTACAGTGCGGTATCATAGCGCAGTCGAATTAAACGAAACGTATACATACAACAATCCATATAGCTGAAAGGCAGCAACGCAGCGTGTAAACCAGACTTTGCTCATTGCCGATCGGTTGGAACCAGGACGAAACTCCTTTATTCTGCAAACCGCCTGAGAACGGAGAGGGATTCACGCATGCAAAACCGGCTGACCATTAAAGATATCGCGCGCTTAAGCGGGGTGGGTAAATCCACCGTCTCCCGCGTGCTGAATAATGAAAGCGGCGTAAGCCAGCGTACGCGCGAGCGGGTTGAGGCCGTCGTCAATCAGCATGGTTTTTCCCCTTCCCGTTCGGCGCGCGCCATGCGCGGACAGAGCGATAAAGTGGTGGCAATTATCGTCTCCCGTCTGGATTCCTTGTCAGAAAACCTTGCCGTGCAGACCATGCTGCCAGCGTTTTACGAGCAGGGGTACGATCCGATCATGATGGAGAGCCAGTTCTCCCCGGAACTGGTAGAAGAGCATTTGCAGATGCTCAGCCGCCGCAATATCGACGGTGTGGTGCTGTTCGGTTTTACCGGCGTCACAGAGTCCCTGCTCGCCTCCTGGCAATCCTCGCTGGTGTTGCTGGCGCGCGATGCCGATGGTTTTTCCTCCGTCTGTTATGACGATGAAGGCGCTATTCAGCTCTTGATGGAGAACCTCTACGCACAGGGGCATCGCCATATCAGCTTTATCGGTGTACCGCACAGCGACATCACCACCGGCAAACGCCGCCACGACGCGTACCTGGCGTTTTGTAAAACGCATCACCTGGAGCCGCTGTCCGTACTGCCAGGCCTCGCCATGAAGCAGGGTTACGAACATGTGGCGCACGTGCTGACCGCACAGACCACCGCCCTGCTCTGCGCGACAGACACCCTTGCACTCGGTGCCAGCAAATATCTGCAGGAGCAGCGCATCGACAACCTGCAACTCGCCAGCGTCGGTAACACACCGTTAATGAAATTCCTGCACCCGGAGATTATCACCGTCGATCCCGGCTATGCCGAAGCCGGTCGTAAGGCCGCCGCACAGTTGATCGATCAGGTAAATGGTCGCGTTGATCCGCGACAGATTGTGATCCCCGCCCACCTGGTGTGATCACCCCTCCCAACGGTTTATTGTGATCCTCGCCCAATTTCGGGAACGTTCCCATTTTCAATTTTTTTGCCCGCGGTTACGCTTTGCTCCGGTCATTACGCATCATTTCTCCCCCAGAGGCACCATGATGAGCAAAGTAAATCAAACAGACATCGAGCAACTGATCGCGCGGGTCGGCGGACGGGAAAACATCGCCACCGTCAGCCACTGCATTACGCGGTTGCGCTTTGTATTGAACAACCCGGCAGCTGCCGATCCGAAGGCTATTGAGCAGTTACCCATGGTCAAAGGCTGTTTCACCAACGCCGGGCAATTCCAGGTGGTGATCGGCACCGACGTTGGCGACTACTATCAGGCGCTGCGTGTCGCCACCGGGCTGGCCCACGCCGATAAAGAGCAGGCTAAACTGGCGGCACGGCAGAATATGAAGTGGCACGAACGCCTGATCTCGCACTTCGCGGAGATCTTCTTTCCGCTGCTGCCTGCGCTGATCAGCGGCGGTTTGATCCTTGGCTTTCGCAACGTGATTGGCGATGTGCCCATGAGCAACGGGCAGACGCTGGCGCAGATGTCACCCGCGCTGAAGACGATTTATGACTTCCTGTGGTTAATTGGCGAAGCCATCTTCTTCTATCTGCCTGTGGGTATTTGCTGGTCTGCGGTACGCAAAATGGGCGGCACGCCGATCCTCGGTATCGTTCTGGGCGTAACGCTGGTTTCCCCGCAGTTAATGAACGCCTACCTGCTGGGCTCACAAACGCCGGAAGTGTGGAACTTCGGCCTGTTTACCATCGCCAAAGTGGGTTATCAGGCGCAGGTAATCCCGGCATTGCTGGCCGGGCTGGCGCTGGGCGTGATCGAAACCCGTTTAAAACGTCTGGTGCCGGATTACCTCTATCTGGTGGTGGTGCCGGTCTGTTCGCTGATCCTGGCCGTCTTCCTTGCACACGCCTTGATTGGCCCGTTTGGTCGCCTGATTGGTGATGGCGTGGCCTTTGCCGTGCGTCATCTGATGACCGGCAGTTTTGCGCCTATCGGCGCGGCACTGTTTGGCTTCCTCTATGCGCCGCTGGTGATCACGGGTGTGCACCAGACCACACTGGCAATCGATATGCAGATGATCCAGAGCATGGGCGGAACGCCAGTCTGGCCGCTGATTGCCCTCTCCAATATTGCGCAAGCCTCGGCGGTGGTCGGCATCATTATTTCCAGCCGTAAACAGAATGAACGCGAGATCTCCGTTCCTGCTGCCATCTCCGCCTATCTGGGGGTCACGGAACCGGCAATGTACGGTATCAACCTGAAATACCGCTTCCCGATGCTGTGCGCGATGATCGGTTCCGGCCTCGCCGGGCTGCTGTGCGGCCTGAATGGCGTGATGGCGAATGGCATCGGCGTCGGCGGTTTACCCGGGATCCTCTCTATTCAGCCGACATTCTGGCAAGTCTTCGCCCTGGCGATGGCTATCGCAGTGATGATCCCCATGGCGCTGACCTCCTTTATTTATCAGCGTAAGTTCCGTCACGGCACATTGCAGATTGTGTAATTTTTGGGGCGCCGTTGCGCCCCCTTCCTTTTCGCAGGACATTGTTATGAATACCCTTCCCCACTGGTGGCAAAACGGCGTTATTTATCAGATCTACCCCAAAAGCTTTCAGGACACGACCGGCAACGGCACCGGTGATTTGCGCGGCGTCATCACCCGACTCGACTATCTGCAAACCCTCGGTGTAGACGCCATCTGGCTGACGCCGTTTTATATTTCGCCGCAGGTGGATAATGGTTATGACGTGGCGAATTACACCGCCATTGACCCTCTGTACGGCACGCTGGACGATTTTGACGAACTGGTGGCGCAGGCTCATCAACGCGGGATTCGTCTGGTGCTGGATATGGTGTTTAACCACACCTCAACGCAGCACCCCTGGTTCCAGGCAGCGCAGGACCCCACGAGCCCTTACCGCTCTTTTTATATCTGGCGTGATGGCGTCCCCCAAACGCCGCCCAATAACTGGCGCTCAAAATTCGGCGGCGGCGCGTGGCGCTGGCACAGTCAAAGCGGTCAGTACTACCTGCATCTTTTTGCCCCGGAACAGGCGGATCTCAACTGGGAAAACCCGGCGGTACGCAATGAACTGAAAAAAGTCTGCACGTTCTGGGCAGATCGCGGTGTTGACGGTTTACGTCTGGATGTGGTGAATCTGATCTCCAAAGCGCAGGATTTCCCCGACGATGAGCAGGGCGATGGTCGCCGTTTTTATACCGATGGCCCGCGCGCTCACGCTTTTTTGCAGGAGATGAGCCGGGAGGTCTTTCAGCCGCGCGCGCTGATGACGGTCGGAGAAATGTCCTCCACATCACTGGATCATTGCCAGCGTTATGCGGCGCTGGATGGCCGCGAACTGTCGATGACCTTTAATTTTCATCATCTGAAAGTGGACTACCCCAACGGGGAAAAATGGATGCTGGCGCGCCCCGATTATGGCGCGCTGAAAGCCCTGTTCCGCCACTGGCAACAAGGGATGCACAACGTTGCGTGGAACGCGCTGTTCTGGTGTAACCACGATCAGCCGCGCATTGTGTCGCGCTTTGGCGATGAGGGGGCCTTGCGCGTGCCATCGGCTAAAATGCTGGCCATGGTGCTGCACGGTATGCAAGGCACGCCGTATATCTACCAGGGTGAAGAGATTGGCATGACCAATCCGCACTTTTCCCGCATTACCGATTACCGCGATGTGGAAAGCCTCAATATGTTTGCCGGGTTACGCACTGCCGGGCGTGAACCCGATGAATTGCTGGCGATACTTGCCAGTAAATCCCGCGACAACAGCCGCACACCGATGCAGTGGACGGCCCGCAAAAATGCCGGTTTCACCACCGGCGATCCGTGGATCGGGCTTTGTGATAACTATCGGGAAATCAATGCGGAAAATGCCGTCAGCGATGCAGATTCGGTATTTTATACCTATCAGACTTTGATCCGTCTGCGTAAAACCCTGCCGTTGTTAACGTGGGGGGATTACCAGGATCTCCTGCCTGCACACGCGCATTTATGGTGTTATCGCCGCCAGTGGCAAGGACAGACGCTACTGGTTATCGCCAATCTCAGCGATGAATGCCAGTCATGGCGGCCCGGTGCCTTGCCAGGCGACTGGCGGGTACTGATAAGTAACTATGCCGAAACCGCTTCCCGTCCCGTCGACATGACCTTACGGCCATTTGAAGCCGTATGGTGGCTGCAAGAGTAATTTTTGTCCCTTCGCACAGAAAAACAGCAGGCATAAACCTGCTGTTTTTGTTGAATTTTTAGTCAAAATGAGAATTGAAAAATTTACACTCCGCCAGGTCGCCCGTCCTCTGTGCTATCAGATTTTTACTTTGTTCTGAGTCAATAAAAACGTAAACATGTTTGATGCAAATCACTATATATAGAAATTAGAATGCACGCCGGCCCTATATGTTGTATTAATCGACTACGATCTACACAAGCATACCGCCTGGACAGCAATGCATGCTGTGGATAACGCGGGCCGAAACGGGACGAACCCATTGGTTTTAGTAATGAATAATCAGCCAGTCAGCGCGTCCTTTATTGTGGATAACCTGTTTTCTAAAATGGAGTGATCATGACACCGCATGTGATGAAACGAGATGGCTGTAAAGTCCCTTTCAAATCAGAGCGCATCAAAGAAGCGATTTTGCGTGCAGCTAAAGCAGCGGGAGTCGATGACGCAGACTATTGCGCCACCGTCGCAGAAGTTATCAGCAACCAGATGCAGGGCCGCTCGCAGGTTGATATCAGCGAGATTCAGACCGCCGTCGAAAACCAGCTTATGTCCGGGCCACATAAACAACTGGCGCGCGCCTATATTGAATACCGCCATGACCGCGATATCGCGCGGGAAAAACGCGGCCGCCTGAACCAGGATATTCGCGGGCTGGTTGAGCAGACCAACTCAGCACTGCTCAACGAGAACGCCAACAAAGACAGTAAAGTGATCCCCACCCAACGCGATCTGCTGGCGGGTATCGTGGCCAAACACTATGCCCGTCAGCATCTACTACCGCGAGATGTGGTACTGGCACACGAGCGCGGCGAGATCCACTATCACGATCTCGATTACTCCCCGTTCTTCCCGATGTTCAACTGTATGCTGATCGATCTGAAAGGCATGTTGACGCACGGGTTTAAAATGGGCAATGCCGAAATCGAGCCGCCAAAATCGATTTCTACCGCCACCGCCGTTACTGCGCAGATCATCGCGCAGGTCGCCAGCCACATCTATGGCGGCACGACAATTAACCGTATTGATGAAGTCCTGGCACCGTTCGTGACCGCCAGCTTCGAAAAACATCGCAAAGTGGCGACCGAATGGAATATTCCGGATGCCGATGGTTATGCCCACAGCCGCACCGAAAAAGAGTGTTACGATGCCTTCCAGTCGCTGGAATATGAAGTCAACACGCTGCATACCGCCAACGGCCAGACCCCGTTCGTCACCTTCGGTTTTGGCCTGGGCACCAGTTGGGAGTCACGCCTGATCCAGCAATCAATCCTCCGCAATCGTATTGCCGGTCTGGGTAAAAACCGCAAAACCGCCGTGTTCCCGAAACTGGTTTTCGCGATTCGCGATGGCCTGAACCACAAGTTCGACGATCCGAACTACGACATCAAACAGCTTGCGCTGGAGTGCGCCAGCAAACGTATGTACCCGGACATCCTGAACTACGATCAGGTGGTCAAAGTCACTGGCTCGTTCAAAACCCCGATGGGCTGCCGCAGCTTCCTGGGCGTGTATGAAGAGAACGGTGAGCAGATCCACGATGGGCGTAACAACCTGGGCGTGATCAGCCTTAACCTGCCGCGCATTGCGCTGGAAGCGAAAGGCAATGAAGACGTGTTCTGGAAACTGCTGGACAGCCGTCTGCAATTGGCGCGCAAAGCGCTGATGACGCGTATTGCCCGCCTGGAAGGCGTGAAAGCGCGCGTGGCCCCCATTCTGTATATGGAAGGTGCCTGCGGCGTGCGCCTGAAAGCGGACGACGATATCGCACCGATCTTCAAAAACGGTCGCGCCTCTATTTCGCTGGGTTATATCGGGATTCACGAAACCATTAACGCGCTGTTCGGCAATAAACATATTTATGACAGCGAAGCCCTGCGTGCCAAAGGCGTGGCAATTGTTGAACGCTTGCGTAAAGCGGTGGATGAGTGGAAAGAAGAGACGGGTTACGGCTTTAGCCTGTACAGCACGCCAAGCGAAAACCTGTGCGACCGTTTCTGCCGTATCGATACCGCCGAATTTGGCGTGGTGGAAGGCGTAACAGACAAAGGTTACTACACCAACAGCTTCCATCTCGACGTTGAGAAAAAGGTTAACCCGTACGACAAAATCGATTTCGAAGCGCCGTACCCGCCGTTAGCCAGCGGGGGCTTCATTTGTTATGGCGAATACCCGAATATTCAGCACAACCTGCGTGCACTGGAAGATGTCTGGGATTACAGCTACCAGCATGTGCCGTATTACGGCACCAACACGCCTATTGATGAGTGTTACGAGTGCGGTTTTACCGGTGAGTTTGAGTGCACCAGTAAAGGCTTCACCTGCCCGAAATGCGGCAACCACGATGCCACCCGCGTGTCGGTGACCCGTCGGGTATGCGGTTATCTTGGCAGCCCGGACGCACGTCCGTTTAACGCCGGGAAGCAGGAAGAAGTGAAACGCCGCGTCAAACACCTCGGCAACGGGCAGATGGGTTAACGTCTATTTGCCCGATGGCACTGCGCTATCAATCTGCTATATATCCGCAACGCAATTGACGTCAGAACAAGGCGACAATTGCGTGTGTCCCGGGGACTTTACATCAGTAAGTGACCCGGGCGCGCGCAAGCAGCCAACGCAGCGATGGCGTCAATTGATAAGCGGATGAGATGCGAAAATGAATTATCACCAATATTACCCAGTCGACATTGTCAACGGTCCCGGCACCCGCTGCACACTGTTCGTCGCCGGCTGCGTGCATGAATGCCCCGGCTGTTACAACAAAAGCACCTGGCGGCTGAACTCCGGCGTGCCGTTCACGGCCGAAATGGAAGAGCGCATAATCGCGGATCTCAACGACACCCGCATTAAACGGCAGGGGATTTCACTCTCCGGCGGCGATCCACTGCACCCGCAAAACGTGCCGGATATTTTAAAACTGGTCACCCGCATTCGCGCCGAATGCCCCGGTAAGGATATCTGGGTCTGGACGGGCTACAAGATGGACGAACTCGACGCCGCACAGCGTGAAGTAGTCGCACAGATCAACGTGTTGGTGGACGGAAAATTTGTCCAGGATTTGAAAGACCCGATGCTGATCTGGCGAGGCAGCAGCAACCAGGTCGTCCATCACTTGCGCTAAACAGCGCGGCAGCCGCTTGCTGGCATTCCGGTAAGCGGCCGCGTTTTCTCGTTTGCCCACCGCTACAGCAAAAACCAAACCGTCACGCCAGCTGCGTATACACCTTTAAATAACCCCCCCGCCACGGTATAAGCGTGTTGCGGTATCGTTCATCCCCAACAGGTTCTAAAAACGGCTGAGCGATTCCATTGCTACGCGTTTGAACGTGGCAAAGTCTGCACAGGCACAAAGCCTGGCGGTGGCGCGTTCGCGCAAGAAAGTGACGAAAATATCGTAGATCGCCATCGCCTCTTCGTACTCGCTTTTGCTGATCGCCAGTAAAAAAATGACGTGCGCGGTGTCGTCTCCCCAGCGGATCCCCTGCGGGGCCAGCACGGTATAGACCACGGTTTTTTTCGCCAGCAACCCAAGGGCGTGCGGTAAAGCAATGCCTTCCCCCAGCAGGGTGCTGACAATCGCTTCACGTTCAATGACCGAGTCGAGAAATTCTGCGTCGACAAAACCTTCATCACGCAATTGGTCACAGAGGGTGGTAAACAGCGTTTGCTGATCCATCTCACCGTCGATAATGCGGAAATGGAGCGCATCAAAATACTTTTCCAGCATCCACGGGCGCGTTCTGTCCACCAGCACCAGTTTGCCGATCTGCTCCAGTTGATACTCACTGGGGAACGGCGCAATAGTGACCACCGGTTTATCTTTTTCACTGACCCGCGCAGTGGAAATCACAAAATCTTCGGCAATAGTGGCGCACTGCTCGTAATCACGCAGCGTCACGGTGCGGGTAACCACAATTTGCGGGTATTTCCGCCCCAGCACGGCTTCAATCATGCGCGCCATTGCATTTCCGGCATCACACACCAGCAACACCTGCGGTTGCCGCTGGTAACCAATGTTGTAGTGACGCTCCAGCCCCACGCCAATGTGCAGCACCAGAAAACCGATCTCGTTTTCGCTGATCACATACGGTGTGTATTTCCCCCAACTGGAGACCGCCGCCAGCGTCATGTCCCAGGCCATGGGGTAGTGCTGCTTGATGTTATCCAACAGCGGGTTGGGGATCATGATTTGGTAGCGCACGCGGGTGATCATGGTTTTGATATGCGTCAGCAGGTCCGCATGCAGTTGTGTGTCGTTTTGCAGGTTGTAGTTATAGTGGCTATTGATATAGCCAAGAATGTAATTCACCAGTGTTTCATCATCATCGGCGCTGATGGCGCTGGGTACCAGTTCCTGCACGCGACGCCCGGCGATATGCACTCGCAGCCAGTGCTCTTCCGCCGCCGCCAGCGGTTTCCCCGCCAGTTGTTGCAATGCGGCTGAGATATCCCGTGCGGCGTCGCGCACGTTCTCATCCCCATCATCGGCGGTAAATTCCGACAGCGGATAGCCCTCGCTGATACGGCGTACTGCAACCGCGCAATACAAGCGGATAAACAGATCGCCTTCGTCAGTCAGGCGAATGTGATAACGACTAAAACAATCGTGCAGAACAGACGCCAGTGCTTCCGGCACGCCTGGATTGAGCGCATCTTCGGTGATCAGCGGGTTCTGTGCATTCTGTTGCGCCAGCTCCCACAGTAAATCCGTCAGGCAGGCGCGCAGTGCCATTTCACTGCCAAACAGTTTCATACCATGACGCGGGCGGGTTTCCAGCGTCAGGCGATAGCGGGAAAACCACTCGCGCACTTCCGTCATGTCGTTTTGCAGCGTGGCGCGGCTGACAAACCATTCGTCCGCCAGATCTTCCAGTTTGAGGGAAAACGCGGAGGTGAGAAAACGCACCACCAGATAGTGCACCCGCTCCGGAGCACTGCGCGGAATACGCAACGCACGCGGGCGGGTGGCCTGCAAGCTCTGATAGCGGGCAGCGTCATCGATTTTTAGTTGATAACCGCTGCCGCGCGTCAGCACAAATTGCGCACCGTGCTGCAACAGCAACGCGTTGAGAGCAGTGATATCGGCCCGAACAGTACGCGTCGACACAGACAAGCGCTGTGCCAGCTCATCCTGCGGTAGCGTTTCGTTTTGCAGCATAGTAAACAGTTGCGCTAAACGTTGGTTCGGGAATCGCACATCGCTCTCCAGGCTTTAAGGGTGAGATGAAATGACCATCTGAGATGGACTGCCCACCGGGGTGTAATCCGGCTCAAATTGCAGTTTTCCGTTGGGTTCCACGCGAAAGCGGGTGATGTTATCGCTGCGCTGATTCAGCACATAGAGCCAGCGCCCATTCGCCGCCAACGTCAGCGTGCGCGGATAATCACCGCGTGTCCACACATCGTCCTGATGCGTGAGCGAACCATCGGCTTTCACCGTAAAGTGCCCAATGCTGTTATGCAACCGGTTGGCAACATACAACTGTTTGCCATCGGCGCTTAACACCAGACCCGCGGCAAAACTGGTGCCTTTGTAGTCTTTCGGCAGCGCAGAAATGGTTTCCCCCTGCTGTAATGTGCCGGTGGTTTTATTCAGCGCGTAGTGCGTCAGCGTCGACGACTCTTCATTAATCAGCCACAGGCCGTCGCCTTGCAGCGTGAAAACAAAGTGACGTGGACCGGCTCCTTTGGAAGAGGCACTGATAAAAGGTGGATCATTAGGTGTTAACGCGCCTGTTTTGCCATCAAACTTATACTGGTAAATGCGATCCAGCCCCAGATCGGTGGAAAAGACAAATTTCCCGCTCGGATCGGCGGCAATCATATGCGCATGGGGACCATTGTGATCGCTTATCGCAAAACTACCTTCCACCGCCGCTTGCGGTTTTGCCGTGCCAGGTTCCCCCTGATCCTGCCGCTTGTCCACCGCTTCCCCGAGGCTGCCATCATCGTTAACCGGCAACACGGCAATCGAACCGCTGACGTAATTCGCCACCAGCAAGAAACGGCCATCCGGCGTTAGTGACAGATAGACCGGCCCGGCCCCGCCAGACGCCACTTGATTGAGCACGCTCAGCTCGCCATTGTTGCCAATACGCAGCGCCTGAACCGCGCTCTGCTCCACTTCGCTGGCGAGATAGAGCGTCTTGCCATCGCGCGCCACGGTCAGTTGCGCCGCGTTCGGCAATGTGCTGACCAGCGTTTTATTGCCAAGCACTCCCGATTGCGGATCGACGGTGAAACGGTACAACCCTTCACCATTCGGGTTGTACGTTCCCACCCAGGCGTATTCGGTTTGTGCCATGACGTGGGTCGCCAGCAGAGAGAGTGAAGCGGCAAGTAGATAACGAACAGTCGTCATAATGGCTCCTGACACAACGGTTGAGTTGCTCCCTCACAACAGGGAGAGGGAGTGCGTTTACTGCACCAGTTTTTGGGTTATCGCCATCAGTTGACAAACGTCCGCCGGACGCGTGTCGCCGCTCGCCTTATCGATGATTGAGCTGTAAACATGCGGGATAATTTTACGCACTCCCGCCTCCAGTGCGATTTGCAGGATCTCACCAAAATTGTCCAAATCGATACCGCCAGTCGGCTCCAGCCAGAAATCGTAACGCGCACAAGCTTCAGCCACCGCCAGATACTCGTCACGGCACGTCAAACCGCCCATTGGGAAGTATTTAACCGAGCTGCCGCCCATATCTTTTAACAGTGCAATTGCCGTCTCAATCGGTACAACGCCGTCCGCAGCCTGGCTGCTTAGCGGCCCGGTGGAGATTTTCACCAGCCCTGGCGTTCCCGTTGGCGAGACCAGGCCGTTTACCACCGTCTCACTCTGCCCCAGCAGCGCCCGGCTGGTTGCCACGCCGGTAAAGACCTGATTCACATGCTGCGGTTGCACCTCACGGGCGATGGCGCTGACCATGGCGGACTGGTTCGGATCACCCGCACCCAGGCCGACAGAGAGCGCGTTATCAATACGCGCTGCATAGTCGCGCATATCGGCGACCGCCGTGGCAACGTCCGGGTAGTTTTTCGACAGGACGCCCACCAGCACATGGCCTTCTGCAGCCTCGTAAATGGCGCTGGCGTTATCTTTACTGCCTGCCAGCACATTCAGGCACACACGGTCACGGTAAAAATTGGGGGTCAGTTTCATGGGCGTTGCTCCTTGTTCAGTTCTTCGGCGATGCGGCGATACACAACCGCCAGTTGGTCGGCAGTTACGCTACGGACATCGGCCTCGATAATGCCTTCATTGGCTTTATAGCCACGGAAGTAAATGGCGTATTCCCCCTGTTTCAGGGCGCTGACTAAATCACCTGTGGCGATACCCGTTATCGCTTCGTCGAACTTGATTTCGCTACGGGCAATATCTCGCCCGGCGCTGTCCCACACGACGCGCGCGCTGACGCCCGGCAGCGTATTAAGCTGGTCGATAAACGGCGTCATTTTGGCGACCATTTCCGCACCGCTCTCTTTCCGGGCGCTAAGGTAGTGTTCAATGGCGCAGGTCAGTCCGAGAATGCCCTCTTTGCCCACTTTCATCGCCCGACCAATGCCCGCCGTCTGGCGTTTGACCCACTCGACGTACTGCGTTTTGCCGATCACCAGCCCGCTGGTTGGCCCCTCGATCGCCTTCGCGCCGCTGTAGATAACCAGATCGGCGCCAGCGCGGTAGTAGCACTGCAAATCCTCTTCCGCCGCTGCATCGACAATCAGCGGCAGATCGTGTTTACGCGCCACCACGACAGCCTGCTCAACGCTGAGCATGCTTTTCTGTACGCAGTGGTGGGACTTGATATAGAGGATCGCCGCCGTGCGCGGGGAGATCGCCGCCGCCAGTTGATCGGCGGAACATTCGTTGGCGTAGCCGGCTTCCACAACCTTACCGCCGCCCAACGCCACCATTGTGCCGACCGGTGCGCCAAAGTTGACGTTATGGCCGCGCGGCAGCACGATTTCGTTGTTCTCAATCACCGTGCTGTGCAGGTTTTCCAGCAACCAGTCACTCTCTTTCACCAGTACAGCGGCCACCGACTGTGCAATACCGGCAGAAGCACAAGAGACCACCGTCGCGCCCTCAACCTCCAGCAGATTCGCGATGTACTCCCCGGTCTTGTTCACCAGATCTTTCATTTCGAAGTAGTGATTCATGCCGCTAAGGACCGCCTCAACCACTTCCGGGCGCGGGGTGGAGACGCCGAGCGCCGTCATGCGCCCGGAGGCATTAATCACCTGTTTTAATTGGTACTTATCATAAATCGAAGGCATGTTCCGCACTCCCCTGTTCGGTCATATAGCCATGGCCTGCACGAATGGCGGCCAACGGCGTGATTAACTGTTCAGCCTGTAAGCTTTCGTGTTCCGCATCGGTAAACAGCACTGGCTGGCGCTTCAGGTCGAAAATGGTCAGATCGGCGTCATAACCGACCGCCAGTCGCCCTTTCTGTTTCAGGCGCAGGCCCTCGGCGGCGTGGTCGGTCACACAGGCAATCACCTGCGGCAGCGACAGGCCAATGGCGAGAAATTTGGACATCACGTTCGCCAGTGAGCGCACCGGGCCGTCAATGCGGTTGCGGCAGTAGATGTCGGAACTGATGGTCTGCGGCAAAATGCCCAACGCTATCGCACGTTTTGCCACCGTAAAGCTAAAACTGGCGCTGCCGTGTCCGACATCCAGCCGCACACCGCGGCGAAGCGCGCGGGCAACGGACGCGCGCAACTCCCCGCCGGGGGTCAGAATGCGGTTCGGTTTACCGTTATAGCAGTGGGTGATGATGTCGCCGGAGGTGAGCAGATCGGCAATCTCGTCGAGGTTCGGCGGGTTGTTACCGATATGCACCATCAGCGGTAAATCACCGTTCTCTTTTTGTATCGCTTTCGCGCGTTCAAGCGGTGTAATGCCGTTGTCACCCACCACGCTGCTGCTCATCCGCGCTTTCAGGCCAACGATAAAATCCGGGTGGCGTTGCACCGCATCACGTACGGCGCTGGCATCGATATTATTCAGGTTCGCCAGCTCATTTTGTGCAATCAGTCCCACGCGGGAGATATTCAACAGCGCATAGACTTCCGTGGTTGCCTGGCGGGTGAGGGTATAAAAGTCGTCAATATCGTCCGCACCGGTGCTGCCTGCATCGATCACCGTGGTGACCCCGGTTGCGATCCCGACACTGTCGGGCTGATCGTGATAGATCGGCGAGTTTGGGTAGCAATGGACGTGGGAGTCGATCCACCCGGCGCTGACATAATGTTCACCGTGTAAATCAACAGATTTCACCGCCGGGCCGCTGATATCACCCAACGCGGCGATTTTACCCGCACTGATGGCGATATCCGTCACCGTATCGTCAACCAGACGTGCCCGGCGCAGGAGTAAATCAAACATGCGTATCTCCAGAAGTAACGGGCGCCGTAGCGCCCGCGGGTATCAGAGGGCCACCGGGAAGATGGCACCCAGCAACATCGCACCCAGGATCGCGCCCCCGGTGATCGGCTTTTGCCAGAGGTAAAACAGCAGTGCGCCCACCAGTGAACCGATGCCAATAGGAATCGAGGCCGTCATGGCGCTGAGAATAATCAACGGGCCAAGGAAGCGACCCGACGCATTACCCGCCCCCATCATCACGTCTGCGCCGTAAGTGGAGTCGCTCTGGTTAATGGTGAACTTACGCGCCAGGATAATCAGGTAACCAATCAACACCCCAATCACCAGACCGGTTGCCAGCGAGGCAACAAAGTTCGCCACCGGGAAGACAAAGCCCGCGCCGAGCAGCAGTGCCGGAACGCCAAGCCCGACACCGGTTTGGATCGCGCCGCCGATATCCAGAATCCCCACCAGCGAACCTTCAATAATGCGGGCAAACAGGAAGCTGGCACCAAACGCCGCCACCGCTCCGTATACGCCAGTGTCCATACCGGAGCGCAGCATCGAGACAAACGCCACTTCGTTGAACGCGCCGATGCCGTACAGGTAGTACATATGTGTCCCGGCAAAGACGCCGGAAGAGAGCAGGCCGACGAAAATCGGGAATGACCAGTCGGCGTACCAAAAGCCTTTATTCTGTTCCATCGTCTTTCCTTATTTGCCGCTGAGCGAGTTGTGGATGAGCTCAAGCCAGTTCGGCGCGCTCAGGTGGAAGGACTCAATCATTTTCAGATCGAAGCCGCGGAAGAAACCGCTCAGGACAAACAGGGCGACAATCGCGGTCATCATTACTTTGGTAACGCGGTTCCAGCCACTCTCTTCCACGCCTTTACCGATCAGAATACCCAGCACCAACCCCGGAACGGCGTTACCCATGATTAACTGCGCCGCGCCGCCAAAAACGGTGGCCCAGAAACCGGATTTTTTACCGGCGTCGATGGCCGCCAGCCAGAAGATCACCGGCATCACGGTATTCACCAGTAAGTTTGCTGCCGGTACCAACACTTTCACCGCCGTGACTTGCAGCGCCGCCGGTACGGAAGAGGCCGTCAGGTTGAGGAAGGTGACCACCACCATGCCGATCAGCCCACAGGCGATGGCCATCTTTTTCGGATCGTGCAGGGTTTCGCCGACGTTACGGTTTTTCACCATCAGCGCCGCCGCGCCCCAGTTGGGGATAATGCGGTGGTCAACGTCCTGGGTAAAGGAACCCGCAGCTACGGATGACGCCCAGGCGTTAAAGAAGAACCCTAAGCCAAAGGAGAAGTGCGATGCCGGATCCCCTTCGCAAGAGTTCAGTTCCCCCAAAGTACGAAATGCGCCCATACCCTGAGTGGTCGGCGCGTGGAACATGCGTGCAGCCCCGGCACCCACGCCGACGCCAACCAGGCCGCCGATGATGAGTGATTTTATTAGTATGATTAAGAACATCAGTCTGCCCTCTTCTACCCGATGGAACGGACTCACGGGTATGCATTGAGTTATTTCGTGACGAAATCCACTTTATCGAGATTGATGGCGGTCACGTTGACGGTCACATCCAGCTCCACGCTGTAGGTGCGTCTTTCCCGACGCAGGAAGAGGAACAAAAAGGCCTCTTTCCGCGTCGTTTCCTGCGCATGAACAACCTGCACATCCTGTGGCTCGATACGCAGTAAAATATGCGGCGACGCTTTCATCACCGCGGCCTGAACGTGGCTCAGCGCATCGGCGAAGGCGCGATTTTTCGCATCGCCCTTGCCGTTAACCCTGACCGTGGTGGTGAACTGTTCTTTCATGGTTATGCGCCGTATTTTTTCAGCCACGCCTGCACCAGGCGCTCGCCCAATTCTTCTTTGTCCATAAAACCGAATCCCAGCACGTTGCAGCCTTCGTTGATGGCGGTGACGCCCTCTTCCACGGAGCGCATGCCGTATTTCGCTTTGTAACCATGTTTGTTTTGCGCGGTGATGGCGCCTGCGCCACCGCTGCCGCAAAATGAAATGCCGAAGGTGGCGTTTTCCGCTTTCATCACGTCGCCAAGTTTCATATCCGCCGCCACGCCCGGTACAACCACCGCGCGGCCGCCTGCTTTTTCGACGCCTGCGGCCACTTTCTGGCCTTTACCCAGACGATCGCCAATCACTACGGTAATTTGTTCCATCTTTCGCTCCTTACAGGTTGTCTTTCGCCACTTCGAAGTGCACCGACAGCAGCCAGGCTTCTTCTTCCGGTAAATTGCCGAATGCCGCCACCACCTCGCGGGCAAGGTCCATCGACCCGGCTGAAATTTCATCAAACAGGCTGGCGTCCACTTCCGGCAGCGGTTCGCCCGTCACGGAACGGTGCGCCATTGCCCGGACATGCGAGGTCAGCATCTGCTGCTGTACTGCATTCGGCGTGATGCCTTGATCGCTTAACAAGGTAAACACCTTCGTCAGCATGCGCTGTGCGAGGGTTGCCGTTTGCGCTGCCTGCTCCGCGTCGTTCATTACCGCTCCGTTATTCACTCGTCTTACCCCACTCATGGCTTCGGAATAAAGCTAACGTTGCAGGTTAAGAGTTTGTAGCGAGGAGTTTTCCACTTCGAAGTGGAAAGGCGGAAGGTCTTAGTGATCTGCGCCACAGAAATCGGGTCACTGAAGATTTTTGACTGGGCAACGGTCACAGGAATGCAGAAAAGTTGCGGAAATCGGTGTGGAAATGAGAATAAAAAAACGGCGAACCGAAGGGGAAAAGTGTGAGATGAATAAGGTTTACTTATTGGTAAAGCGGGGCCGCAGCCCCGCCGGGTATGCTTAGCGGAACTTCTTGTGATAGGTGTTGCGGGTGTTAGCCAGACCTTCAGCAGCCGCCTTCGCCTCTTTCACTTTACCTTCATTAGCCAGTTTCAGCGCATCGTCAATCTGCCCAACCAGCACATCAAAGCCGTGACGATAATCTTTCATCTCGGCGCTATCCGGCGCTTTCCCTTCCAGCTTCGGCGGGGTAGCTTTTTGCGCATCCAGCGCGGCGGTGCGCATATTGGTTAATGCGCCTTTCAGCTCGGTGGCATCATTGGTTTTCTGCACCACTTTGAGGTTATCGCTCAGGGTGCCCATATCATCCTCAAGATCGGCGGCAAACACCGCCGAACCCATAAACAACGACGACACAGCCAGGATTGCTAACAGGTTTTTACGCATTGCTCACTTCCTTTTTTATTATCACGCTGAAGGCGCAGCTCTTAGCGCCACGGAGTTATTGTCCGGCGATTTTCATCTCCGGGAGTAACACTGAACCACACTGAATATTACTGCGTTGTTCAATATCGTCACCGACAGTAACAATATCGCGCCACATCTCTTTCAGGTTACCGGCAATGGTGATTTCGCTCACCGGATACTGGATTTCCCCGTTTTCCACCCAGAAACCGGCAGCGCCGCGCGAGTAATCGCCCGTGATGCCACTAACGCCCTGTCCCATCAATTCTGTTACCACCAGACCGGTGCCCATCTCTTTCAGCATCTGCTCAAAACTGAGACCGCGCCCAGCGATCCGCCAGTTATGAATGCCGCCCGCATGCCCGGTACTCTTCAGCCCCAGCTTGCGCGCAGAGTAGTTGGTCAACAGCCACTGGGTCAGCACGCCGTCTTTAATAATATCGCGACGCTCGGTGCGCACCCCTTCGCTGTCGAACGGCGTGGAAGCCAGGCCTTTCAGCAGGTGCGGATGCTCTTCAATCGTCAGCCACTCTGGCAGGATCTGTTTGCCCAGGTAATCCAGCAGGAAGGTGGATTTACGGTACACCGCGCCGCCAGCGATCGCGCCCACCAGGTGGCCAAACAGCCCGGTCGCGACTTCGCTGGCAAAAATCACCGGTGCTTTCATGGTCGACAGCTTACGCGGAGACAGGCGAGACAGAGTACGGCGCGCACACTCTTCACCCACCCATTCCGGCGTGTGCAGATCGCGGATATCACGCCCGATGGTGTAGGCGTAATCGCGCTCCATATCGCCATTTTCTTCAGCAATCACGCAGCTCGACAGGGAGTGGCGGGTGGAACAGTAACTTTGCAGCATACCGTGGCTGTTGCCGAACACTTTGATGCCATAGTGGCTGTTAAAGCTCCCACCTTCGGTATTGTTGATACGTTTGTCTGCTTTCAGCGCAGCTTGTTCCGCACGCGCAGCCCATTCGATGGCTTCATCCGGCGTCACTTCCGCCGGGTGGAACAGATCGAGATCCGGAGCATCGAAGGCCAGCAGCTCTTTATCTGCAACGCCCGCGTAAGGATCCGGCGAAGTGTAACGGGCGATATCGAGCGCCGCCTGCACCGTACGGGCAATGGCATCCGGGCTGAGATCGGTAGACGACGCGCTGCCTTTGCGGTTCTGGTGATAGACGGTAATGCCCAGTGCACCATCACTGTTAAATTCAACATTCTCCACTTCGCCGTAGCGTGTGCTGACACCGATGCCGGTGGTTTTACTGACAGCCACTTCCGCACCATCCGCCTTCCCGGAGGCCAGCTCCAGCGCCGTGGTAACTGCGTCTTCCAGTACTTTGCGTTGTTGTGCAACTTGTGTGATCACTTTCATCGCCAATGCCATAATTAAGGGAGAGAATCTTTGAAGTCTAACAGAGAACCGTTTTTCAGTGCGCGCCTTAACTGGTAACATTAGCCTCTTTTTTTAAGGAGCCTGAGATGACAAAGCAGCCCGACGACTGGCTCGACGACGTGCCCGGTGATGATATTGAAGACGAAGATGATGAGATCATCTGGGTCAGTAAGAGTGAAATTAAGCGCGATGCTGAAGAGTTAAAGCAGCTTGGTGCAGAAATGGTAGAACTGGGTAAAAACGCGCTGGATAAACTCCCGCTCGACCCGGATCTGCGCGATGCCATTGAACTGGCGCAGCGCATTAAGAAAGAGGGTCGTCGCCGTCAGTTGCAGTTGATTGGCAAAATGCTTCGTCAACGCGATGTGGATCCTATCCGCCAGGCGCTGGATAAGCTGAAAAACCGTCACAATCAGCAGGTCGCGTTCTTCCACAAGCTGGAGCATTTGCGCGATCGTCTGATTGAAGAAGGTGACGATGCTGTACCCGATGTACTGAATCTGTGGCCGGAGGCCGACCGTCAGCAATTGCGTTCACTTATCCGTAACGCCCAAAAAGAGAAAGAAGGCAACAAACCGCCCAAGTCCGCGCGGTTGATCTTCCAGTATCTGCGCGAACTGGCTGAGAATAACGAAGCCTGATAACCGCACATGTAGCCCTCCCTACCGGGAGGGTTTCTTTTATGTATCCCGTTATTTATCCCATGGGTTTACCGCCGCGCACTGCTACTATTTCGGCACTGAGTATTTAGCTGAATCGTTAAAGCTAAAATCAACGCATCTCACAAATTTTTCCTATCAATATTTTGCATTTCATAAATAAATGCGATCAATTCCTACTATTTAACCTCTTGTTGCTGCTCATTTTCATCAGATGAAACGGATCACATTTTCTTATCAGCGCAAAACGTAGATTTCAGCCGTGGTACACATAATCGATTCAGCATAAAAGGAATAAATGATGAAAAAAACCGTAATGCTTTCCGCGCTGGCGCTGCTTATTTCTGGCCCTGTGATGGCGAAAACCTGGGTGCTGACAAGTGCTGAAGGCGGCATTGAACAAGGAAACTGGCGGATCAGCAGCGATCAGCTGAACGTCAAAGGACAGCAGTTCAGCATTGAGCAAATCGTACTGCACGGCGGCAAACAGGAAGGCAGTAAAGTTATCAAGATCACCAGCAAAAACGGGCTCACCATTGCCCTGAGCCCCACTCGCGGCATGAACCTGCTGTATGCCGACGGCTTCGGGGTGCATATGGGGTGGAATTCTCCGGTTAAAGAGGTGGTGAACCCGGCGTTTATCAACCTCGAAAGCCGTAACGGCCTTGGCTGGCTGGAAGGTTTCAACGAGATGGTGGTGCGCTGCGGTTACGAATGGACCGGCCACCCGGTCACCGCAGACGGACAGATTTACACACTGCATGGCAAAGTGGGCAATACACCAGCATCACAGGTATCGGTGGACGTCAGCGATACCGCACCGTATGAGATCCGCATTCGTGGGCTGGTGAAAGAGAGCACCTTCAAAAAAGCCGATCTGCAAACCGAAATGGAACTGCGCTATATTCCGGGCAGCAACAGCTTCAGCCTGCATGATGTGCTGACCAACCACGCGGATTACCCCCACGACTACCAGATCATCTATCACAGTAACTTCGGCAAACCGATCCTTGAGCAAGGCGCTCGCTTTATCACGCCGTACGAAAATGTCAGCCCGTTCAACGATTATGCTAAAGGGGGCCTGAAAGAGTGGCAAACCTACGCCGGGCCAACCAAGGGCTTCGACGAAATGGTGTTTAACATCAAACCGCTGGCCGACGCCAATAAACAAACTGTCGCCGCCCTGCTGAATAAAGCGGGCGATAAAGGCGTCTCCATCAGTTACAACACCGAACAACTGCCGGTGCTGACGATGTGGAAAAACACCGATACGGAAAAACAGGGCTACGTCACTGGCATCGAACCCGGCACCAGCTACGCCTACCCGGTCACCATTGAACGCCAGCAAAAACGTGTGAAACAGTTACAACCGGGTCAGAGCACACGCTTTGATCTGACCTATACCTTACTGCATAACAGCAGCCAGGTGGCGGATGTGGAAAAACGCGTGAAAGAGATTCAGGGCAGCAAAGCCCCACAAGCCATTGAAACGCCTATGGCAAAAGAGTAAACCGCAGCCATAAAAAAACCGCGCCGGGATACCGGGCGCGGTTTTTCTTTGCACTGACGGGGTCAGGCGTTTTCGGCTGCGATTTCCGCTTTTTTCGCCAGCCCATCCAGCAGTTTCTGGTGAATGCCGCCGAATCCGCCGTTACTCATGACCAAAATATGATCGCCCGGCTGTGCGCTTTTGACAATCATGTCTGCCAGCGCGTCGACATCCGCGCTCCAGTGCGCAGGCTGTACGCACGCATCGGCCACTTCTGCAACCTGCCATGGAATATGCTGCGGTTGCAGCAGGTAAACTTCATCTGCGCGGCCTAAAGAGGGTGCCAGGTCGTCTTTGCAGATCCCCATTTTCATGGTGTTCGAACGCGGTTCCAGCACGGCAATGATCTTCGCGGTGCCGCCGACTTTACTGCGCAATGCCGCCAGCGTCGCGAGAATGGCCGTCGGGTGGTGAGCAAAGTCGTCATACACCGTTACGCCGTTAGCTTCGCCACGCAGTTCGAGGCGGCGACGGGCGTTAATAAAGGAACCCAGCGCATTGGCCGCATCCGCCGGGGCGACGCCGACATGGCGCGCCGCTGCGATCGCCATCAGGCCATTGTGCATGTTGTGCTCGCCAACCAGCCCCCAGTTCACCTGGCCAACGCATGCATTATCCAGCCACACTTCCCAACTGGATGCATCGGTGTTCAGTTTTTTCGCCTGCCAGTGGCCCTGCTCGCCCACCAGTTCCTGTTCGCTCCAGCAGCCCATTGCCATCGTCTGTTTCAGATTGATGTCATTTTCCGGCCAGATAATTTTCCCCTGCCCCGGCACAATACGCACCAGGTGGTGGAACTGCTTCTGGATCGCTTTCAGGTCGTCGAAGATATCCGCATGGTCAAACTCAAGGTTATTGAGCACCAGCGTACGCGGGCAATAATGAACAAATTTGGAACGCTTGTCGAAGAAGGCGCAGTCATACTCGTCAGCTTCGATCACGAAGAACGGGCTGTCGCCCAAACGCGCGGAGACGTCGAAGTTACCCGGTACGCCGCCAATCACAAAGCCGGGTTTGTAACCACAGGCTTCGAGGATCCAGGTCGCCATGCCCGCGGTGGTCGTTTTACCGTGCGTTCCGGCAATCGCCACAACCCAGCGGTCACGCAGGACAAAATCGTGCAGCCACTGCGGGCCGGACATATAGGGAATGTTTTTTTCCAGCACCGCTTCCACACACGGGTTTCCGCGCTTCATCACGTTGCCAACAATCACCAAATCCGGCGCGGGATCGAGCTGACTTGCGTCATAGCCCTGAATGAGATCAATACCTTCCTTTTCCAGCAAGGTGCTCATCGGCGGATAAATATTGGTATCCGAACCCGTAACCTGATGACCCAGCGAGCGCGCCAGCATGGCCAGCCCGCCCATAAAAGTGCCGCAAATCCCCAAAATATGAATGCGCATACGTCGTTATCCTTTCTTAAACTGGCGCACATTTTACTCATATGTTTAACGTCAGAGAAATGCATTTCAGGATAATCCGTATAGAGCTGGCGCGATTCACCTGTGCGCGAAGTTTTTAATCTTTGTTAGTATAGTTGTACGTATCCTGCGTTTTCGTTTGCGAAAGCTCTGGCTGTTACGGTGCGAGCTGTTTAATATCCGGAACTTGCTGTGCCAGGCAACCTGAAAACCACAGGCTACAATCGCTTTACTCCATATTAAAAATGCAGGGAAAGTGTTATGAAAACGTTAGGTGAATTTATTGTCGAAAAGCAGCATGAGTTCTCGCATGCAACGGGTGAACTGACTGCTTTGCTGTCGGCAATAAAACTGGGCGCCAAGATCATTCATCGCGATATCAATAAGGCCGGTCTGGTCGATATCCTGGGTGCCAGCGGTGCTGAAAACGTACAGGGTGAGGAGCAACAAAAACTCGACCTGTTCGCCAATGAAAAACTGAAAGCTGCACTCCGCGCCCGCGATATCGTGGCAGGCATCGCCTCTGAAGAAGAAGACGAAATTGTCGTTTTCGAAGGTTGCGAGCACGCCAAATACGTGGTGCTGATGGATCCTCTGGATGGCTCTTCCAACATCGACGTTAACGTCTCTGTCGGGACCATTTTCTCTATCTACCGCCGTATTACGCCGGTAGGCACGCCGGTCACCATGGAAGACTTCCTGCAGCCGGGCAACAAACAGGTTGCCGCCGGTTACGTGGTGTATGGTTCTTCAACCATGCTGGTTTACACCACGGGCTGCGGCGTTCACGCTTTCACATACGATCCGTCGCTGGGCGTCTTCTGCCTGTGCCAGGAACGTATGCGCTTCCCGGAGCGTGGCAACACGTACTCCATCAACGAAGGCAACTACATCAAATTCCCGCTGGGCGTGAAAAAATACCTGAAGTTCTGTCAGGAAGAAGATAAGGCGACAAACCGCCCTTATACCACGCGCTATATCGGTTCTCTGGTGGCAGATTTCCACCGTAACTTGCTGAAGGGTGGGATTTACCTCTACCCAAGCACCGCCAGCCACCCGGAAGGGAAACTGCGTCTGCTGTACGAATGCAACCCGATGGCCTTCCTCGCCGAGCAGGCGGGCGGTAAAGCCAGCGACGGTAAAGTACGTATTCTGGACATTCAGCCGGAAAGCCTGCACCAGCGCCGTCCGTTCTTCGTCGGCAATGAGCATATGGTGGACGATGTTGAACGCTATATGCGTGAATTCCCGGACGCGTAATGCCGGAAAGAAGAGAAAACGCCACGTTATGTGGCGTTTTTTTTAGCGCACAAATGTGCGTTTTTCTTTGCTGATCTATTCCTGAGGTTGCAGGCGGAACGACGCCATCGCCTGCAACAATTCACGTGATTGTTCTTCAAGCGAACGCGTGGCTGCAGAAGATTGTTGTACTAACGCCGCATTTTGTTGTGCCGTTTCATCCATCTGGCTGACGGCAATATTGACCTGCTCAATACCGCGGCTCTGTTCCTGCGATGCATTAGCGATTTCGCGCATCAGTTTGGTCATTCGCAACACTTCTTCTGCGATTTCGTCCATTGTTTCGCCAGCCTGCATCGCCAGATCGCTGCCTTCAGACACGTGCGCCTGCGAACTGCTGATCAGCGCGCGGATCTCCTTCGCCGATTCGGCGCTGCGGCTGGCAAGGTTACGCACTTCACCCGCGACCACGGCGAAACCGCGGCCTTGCTCCCCGGCACGAGCAGCTTCAACAGCGGCGTTCAGCGCAAGAATATTGGTCTGGAAAGCGATGGCGTCGATAACGCTAAGAATATCAGCGATACGATCGGAGCTTCCGGAAATGTCACGCATTTTTTCAATGACATAGCAAACCATTTCGCTGCCGCGATCGGCGGTATCGGAGACGGTCTGTGCCAGTTTATGCGCCTGCTCCGCGTTGTCGGCATTCAGTTTCACCGTGGCGGTGATTTGCTCCATGCTGGCGGCGGTCTGCTCAAGCGATGTCGCGGTGGACTCGGTTCGCTGGGAGAGATCGACGTTGCCAGCGGCCAGTTCACGACTGCCGGTATCAATTTGCGAACTGGCGTCGCGCACACGCGTCACCGAATCGACCAGTGACTGGCGCATCTCTTCAATTGCGGCATTAAGCCGGTTGAACTCGACGCTGGCAGCCCCGGTGGTCGTCGACGTCAAATCACCAGCGGCCACATGCTCAAGCTGCTGTATAGAGGTTTCCAGGGGTTTGAGCAGCATATGACGCAGCGCCAGCCAGGCCAGCACGATAATGCCCGCTACCAACAGCGCCACGACCATAATCAGCATCATAACCACGTTTTTGCTGCTCTGAACGGCGGTCACTTCCGCTTTGCCGCGCGCTTCGCCCCAGACCTGGAAAGCCTGCATATCCGTGTCGAACTGACGGGAGATAGGGATCAGCTTGCTTTCCAGCAGCTCATAATAGGTGTCGGCGCTCTGTTTGTTCAGCGCATCCTGCATCGGCGTAATACCCTGACTGACGTAGTCGCCGTAGCTTTTCGCTACCTGCGCCAACAGCGCTGCGCCTTTTTCATCCTCGACGCCTGCGTTGATCACACTGGTGAGGGATTTTTCGCCTTCGGTGATTTCGGCGTTAATCATCTTGACCGATTTTGCCGCGTCATCCAGCAAGCCGACTTCCATCATACGCACGGCCTGGCCTGCTTCATTACGGGCGCGCAAGATCTGGGTATAGCCTTCGCTCAGGCGCGCCATCTTCTCGCCCTGCAACAGACTGATACGCTCCAGCGATGAGGAACTTTTATTCAGTGCATACACTCCAATGCCGCTCACCAGCAGCAGGAGGAGAGTCATAACAGCCAACAACGAAAGTAAACCAGTACGGATCGAAAGCGTTTTAAGCATGATGTGAATTCCGGTAGCAGTGATACTTTTTGGCGTAAATTAAGCCCATTCGTCAGTTATCGACTGCTAACGGAATTACTTTAGGAAAAAATAAAGATTTCAGTGTGTTATTATTTTGTAGCGTTTGTGCTAACTCGTGTAACAGGAGAGCTCTGTCGGTTCTCCCACAGCACGGTAAGTCCACGTTGCAACGCGATAAAAATAAACAACAGAATGCCAATGGCAATTTTTGTCCACCACGAGCTGAGCGTGCCGTCAAAGTTGATATAGGTTTGAATCAGCCCCTGAATCGCCACACCAAACAACGTTCCCAGCACCGTCCCCACACCGCCGCTTAATAGCGTGCCGCCAATCACCACCGACGCAATGGCGTCCAGCTCAACGCCGACACCCGCCAGCGCGTAGCCCGCCTGGGTATAGATGGAGAAGACAATGCCCGCCAGTGTTGCCAGACCGGTGGAGAGCATATAAATGCGAATGGTAGTGCTGCGAGTGGAGATGCCCATCAGGTTCGCCGAAGTGGCATTGCCGCCAATGGCGTAAACCTGGTTACCGAAGCGGGTACGGTGAGCGACGAAAATGCCGATCACTACCACGCCAAGCATCAACAATCCCATGGCACTCAGTCGGCCGCCGCCGGGAATTCTCCAGGCCAGGCTTGAGAGCGTGTCGTAAACCGGGTGGTTGATAGGAATCGACTCTTCCGACAGCAGGTAACTGACCCCGCGCAGGAAAAACATCCCGGCAAGGGTGATGATAAAAGCAGGAATTTTTAGCGCATCAATCAGCAACCCCATAAAAGCGCCAAACGCACAGCCCAGAATCAAAATGAGCGGAAAAGCTATCAGCGGCGAGATGCCCCAGTCGCCAATGGCTTTCGCCAGAAATACGCCGGTGAAGGCGATGACCGACCCGACGGACAAATCGATACCGCCGGAGAGGATCACAAACGTCATGCCCACGGCGATAATGCCGAGAAAGGCGTTATCTGTCAGTATGTTGCAAATCACACGCGTGGAGGCGAACCCCGGAAACTGCGTCAGACAGTAGAGATAGCCGAGCACGAAGACGCCCAACGTGATCATCAGCGGTAAGTTACGTTTTATCATGACCGCGCACTCCTTTAATCATCGCGATAAAGCGCGGAGACTGCACAATCAACACGCACATCACCACGACCGCTTTCACCACCTGGTTGAGTTCTGGCTGGAAACCGGAGAGCAGAATCCCGGTATTCATCCCCTGAATAATCAATGCGCCGACTACCGACAGCACAAGGTTAAAACGCCCGCCCATTAATGATCCCCCGCCAATCACCACCGCGAGGATCGCATCCAGTTCCAGCCACAACCCGGCGTTGTTGGCGTCAGCACCGCGAATGTCCGCCGTGACAATCACCCCGGCTATCGCCGCACATACACCGCTCAGCACATAGGTCAGCATCACTACCGTGCGGGTATTCACCCCGGCGTTTTTCGCCGCGCGAATGTTAATCCCCACCGCTTCGATAAACATACCGAGCGCGGTTTTGCGGGTGAACAACCAGAACAACAACAGCGTGACCAGCGCGATAATGACCGGCGTCGGAAACAGCAGCAGGGAACCACTGCCGAGCCAGGCCAGTGACGGGGCGTTAAACGTGACGATTTGTCCGGAGGTAATCAACTGTGCCACACCACGTCCCGCGACCATCAGGATTAGCGTGGCGACAAAAGGCTGAATTTTCAGCACCGCCACCAGTATACCGTTCCACAAACCGGCCAGGACGCCGGTTCCCAGCGCGGCCAGTAACACCACTGGCAGGCTGTGTCCGGAGACGGTCATTGACGCGGCTGTTGCGCCTGCAATGGCCATCACCGCGCCTACGGACAGGTCAATCCCGCCCGTCGCGATGACCAGTGTCATGCCGATCGCCAGCAGTGCGACCGGCGCGGCGCGGTTAAGAATATCAATAGGGCTACCAAACAGGCGACCATCTTGCAGTACCACCTGGTAGAAATGGGGCGCGACGAGGCTGTCCACCAACAGCACCAGCAGCAGGGCTATCAGTTGCGGCGTGCCGGTTGGCCAGTTAACACGCCGCCTGGGCGCCCCGGTTTTCCCAAGAGATTGAGGCATCACACTCTACTCCTTATGCCGCAATGGCATTCATGATCGCCGGGACCGACAGTTCAGCGAGCGGGATCTCCGCCACCTGTTTGCGATCGCGCATGATAATCACCCGATCCGCATAGCCCACCAGCTCTTCCAGTTCTGACGATATCACCAGCAGCGCCAGACCATCGGCGCACAGGGTTTCGATCAGGCGAATGATCTCGGCGTGAGCGCCAACATCAATGCCGCGCGTCGGCTCATCAAGGATCAGGAATTGCGGTCGGGTCAGCAGCCAGCGTGAGAGCAACACTTTTTGCTGATTTCCCCCGGAGAGGAACTCAATAGGCTGCTCGGCGCTGGGGGTACGAATGCCAAGCTGGCGAATAAAACGTTCGGCGATGGCGTTCTGCTCTTTACGGGCAATGGGACGCAACCAGCCGCGCTGCGCCTGTAGCGCCAGCACAATATTTTCCCGGACCGATGCGGCGGCGATAATGCCGTCCGTTTTACGATCTTCCGGGCAAAAACCAATGCCCAGGCACGACGCCTGATGCGGTGAGCGCAGCGTTTGCGGTTTGCCTTTGATGGTGGCGCTCCCGCTGTCGGCTGGTTTGATGCCGAAGATGACCTCGGCGGTTTCGGTACGCCCGGAGCCGAGCAACCCGGCCAGACCGACAATTTCGCCTGGGCGCACCTCAAGATTAAAGGGGGAAATGACACCTTTCTTACCAAAGCCCTCAAACGCCGCTACCGGTTTTTCGCTCAGGAGCGTGCGGCCGGCGCGTTGCAGCGCGTTGCTGTCCAGTTCACGCCCCAGCATCATTTTCACCAGCTCGATTTGCGGCAGTTCACTGGTAGGACGGCAACCGACAAAACCACCGTTGCGCAGTACGGTAATGCGGTCGCTGACTTCGTAGACCTGGTCGAGAAAGTGCGTAACAAAAATCAGGCTGACGCCCTGGGCGCTGAGCTGGCGCATCAGGGTAAACAGCATTTCCACTTCCTGCGTGTCGAGACTGGCGGTGGGTTCGTCGAGGATCAACACTTTCGCCGACAGATCGATTGCACGGCAGATTGCCACAATCTGCTGCATCGCCACGGAGTAGCGGTTGAGCGGCTCGCGCACATCCAGCGAGAAACCGTAGGATTCCATCAACGCAGTGGCGCGTGTTTCCATCTCTTTGCGACGTAGCAAACCAAAACGCCGCGGTTCGCGGCCAATAAACAGATTATCCGCCACCGACATATTGGGCAGCAGATTGACTTCCTGGTAAACCGTCCCGATACCCAGTTGCTGAGCGTGGGCGGTATTTTTCGGGCGGATTTCCTGGCCTTCCAGCCAGATAGTGCCTTTATCAGCGTGGTAGACCCCGGTCAGGGCCTTAATCAGCGTGGATTTCCCCGCGCCGTTCTCCCCGAGTAAGGCCATGATTTCGCCGCGACGCAGGCTAAAATCGACGTTATCAAGCGCTTTTACGCCGGGAAAGAATTTACTTAAGCCCTCGGTTCGCAAAATCTCCTGGTGTGCTTCGTCGGTCATGGTCCTCTCCACTTCACGGTATTTCCCGGACGATCACAGGGTTTTCCCCTCATCCTGCCCTCTCCCCGGCGGGGAGAGGGTTATCAGAACTCTCCTCGGTGGAGAGCGGGTTAGTAACCCATGTTTTTCTTTTTCTCTAACTCTTCTTTTGCCGTGTCTGGCAGATAGAGCGTCGATTTGGTAATGGTCAGCTTCGGCGGCTGGGTGCCATCTTTTTTGAATTTTTCCAGCGCATCGAATGCCGGGCCTGCCATGTTCGGCGTCAACTCTACGCTGGCGTTAGCTTCACCATCGATCATCGCTTTGTAGATGTCCGGTACACCATCGATAGAACCGGTAAGAATGTCTTTGCCCGGTTTCAGGCCCGCTTCTTTAATCGCCTGAATCGCACCGATCACCATGTCATCGTTGTGGGCGTAAACCATACAGATGTTTTTGCCGTTGTTTTCCGCCTTGATAAAGCTCTCCATCACCTCTTTACCTTTACTGCGGGTAAAGTCACCGGACTGAGAGCGAATGATTTTGATGTTAGAGGCTTTGGAGATGGCTTCCGCAAAACCTTTCTTACGATCGATCGCGACGCTTGCGCCGACGGTGCCTTGCAGTTCAACGACGTTACAAGGTTTACCGGCCACGGTTTTCACCAGCCAGTCGCCAATCAGCTTGCCTTCCAGCACGTTGTCAGCGGTGACGGTGGTCATATAGAGCGATTTGTCTTTCACATCAATGGAGCGATCGAGAAGGAAAACCGGAATCTGTGCGTCTTTCGCCTCTTTCAATACCGGTTCCCAGCCCGTTGCCACCACCGGAGCGATAAAGATGGCATCCACGCCCTGAGCGATGAACGAACGCACCGCTTTGATCTGGTTTTCCTGTTTTTGCTGACCGTCAGCGATTTTCAGCGTAATGCCGCGCTTGCTGGCTTCGCTTTTCGCAACGTTGGTTTCAGCGGCTCGCCAGCCGGATTCGGATCCAACCTGCGAAAATCCTACGGTTAACGGGGCGGCCATCGCCATAGACGACATGGCTGCCGAAACTGCTGTGACAAGAAGTAAGCGCTTCCACATAAGAGCATCCTCGTAGGGTTATTGTTGGCTACAACTTCACCTGCGGGGAAAACTATAGACAATCGGAAATGTAACAAAATGCGTTACATCACAAATCGGAAAAGTGAATGAATTGTTGTGAGGCAGTTGCGATCTGGCGCGCGAAAAGGGGCGTTTTAACGCACCTCAATTATCCATTGAAATTGCAGAAATTTACTGCCCTGAAACGTAGCGAAGATTTCACTGTAATCGCTTACAAAATATTATTCAGTATGCTGCTACAGTTATGGACAAAATGGTCACAAAAAGATGCTAAAAACCGTGTAGAAAATGTGAGGAAATTAAAACAGGCGAAGACATTCGCCACCAGTTGGCTATAATACCCGGCACTTGTTTGCCACACATTTTAAAGGAAACAAACATGAGCTTACTGAACGTTCCGGCGGGTAAAGATCTGCCAGAAGATATCTACGTCGTTATCGAAATTCCGGCTAACGCAGATCCGATCAAATACGAAGTGGACAAAGACAGCGGCGCGCTGTTTGTTGACCGCTTTATGTCCACCGCGATGTTCTACCCGTGCAACTACGGTTACATCAACCACACCCTCTCTCTGGATGGTGACCCGGTAGACGTGCTGGTTCCGACCCCGTACCCGCTGCAGCCGGGTTCTGTGATTCGTTGCCGCCCGGTTGGCGTGCTGAAAATGACGGACGAATCCGGTGAAGATGCGAAACTGGTTGCCGTTCCGCATACCAAACTGAGCAAAGAGTACGATCACATCAAAGATGTGAACGACCTGCCGGAACTGCTGAAAGCACAGATCACCCACTTCTTCGAGCACTACAAAGACCTCGAAAAAGGCAAATGGGTGAAAGTTGACGGTTGGGACAACGCCGAAGCCGCTAAAGCGGAAATCGTTGCCTCTTTCGAACGCGCTGCGAAGAAGTAATCCATTTTTTCTGAAAAACCTCTGACCGTTTATGCGGTGCAGAGGTTTTTTTTCGCCCCAGCATGGCCTGATGTCATGAAGCTAAAGCGTTACGGATGAACATCGGTGCGGGCAATCACGCATAAAAAAACCGCGCCCTGCGGCGCGGTTCTCTGAGAACAACGATTACTGGTACTTATCTCTGTCGAGCCAGTTACCACTTTCGATAAAAGTCTTGCCTTCAACCGAACGTTGATACACATACATCCAGGCGCTGCCATACGGCGTCTGGATCAACTGGCGTTTATATTCGCCGCCAGCGGTGCGCAGTGCATCCAGCTCACCGAGCGTTGCCGCATCGATGCGATACACTTCGCCCTGTACGCTTCCTTCGCCCGGTACCGCACCCGGGTAATGCCCCAGACTAAACAGCTGATGATTTTCGACGCAAAAATCCCCCAGCCACTGTGCATTGGTCATCCAGTGGCTGTTGCCTTGTTTGCTTCGTAAACTGCCGTAGACAAATATTCGCATTGCTAAAACTCAAACTGATAGAGCAAATCAAGTGCCTGATCTACGCCAGACACCGCTTCAAGATACAGCTTAGGCATCAGGCGATAACGTAACGTGAGAGTCGCCAGTGAGTCAAAAATTCCGACGCCATATTTTACCTGCAGACCCGGCAGCACGTAGCCACTGACCACTACCTGGGAGGCATCGCCTACCCCCTGAGTATCCAGCGCCAGATTGCTTACGCCAAACGTCTCGCCGATTTTACCCACAACCTGCCCACTTTGTGCAACCCCCAGGCCTACAAGCATTGAGGTCATTGCGGCGCTATCGCTCTGTTCACTGTCCAGACCCTGCCCACGAAGCAGGTAGGAGAGCGCTTCTTGCTGCGACATCGCCGGATCGGAGAAGATCTCCGCTTTGGGTTCATCGGCTGTCCCGGTCACACGAACCCCGGCAATAACATCATTTTCCGTCGCATCCGGGTTACGGATCGCCTCAATATTCAGCAAGGGCTGGTCCGGCGGACCGGAGAACAGCAGTTCCCCTTTACGCACAATCAAATCCTGACCATAAGCGTGGAAACGCCCTTCCGGGATCGTGATCTGCCCGTTAAGCCCCAACCCTTGCTTATCCTGCGCCACTTTCAGGTCGCCGGTCAGCCGTGCTTTGAGGCCAAACGCATTCAGACGCACATTGTTGCCAACGTGGATAACCAGATTACTGTTAATCGGGATCGAGGCGCTTTGCGGTTTCTCAGGTTTCAGTTGATCGTTAAGCATTACCTCATCACCAGAGACGCCGACCGCGCTTTCCGGCACGTCATGCACCACGATGCGTGCCCACGGCACATCCACACTGCCGTTAAGCGTAAACAGACTGGGTGTGGCTTCAAACACCACATCCGGCGACACATCCAGCCGCACCATTGGCGGTACGGTAATGCGCACTTTACTGCCCTTCGCCGCCACCCGCGCGCGCCAGTTGTTCATCTGGGTCCAGTCTGCATCGCCGCTGAGGTTAATCTGCCCCTGGCCGGTGCGCACCACGCCCTGAAGCACGGAGCGTGTACCGTTGAAATTGATCGCCAACTGACTGGGCTGCATCTCGAACGGCATAAAGTTGCCTTCGACATCCAGTCCGTTCAATCCCAGTTGCCCGAACAACTGCGGGTTCTGCGCGTTTCCGCCCAGTCGCAAATTGGCGTTCAGCGTACCCGCCGCCTTTTCACCCCGGCTGAAGATGGCATTGGCCATCGCCAGCGAGACGTTGCGGATATTAACGTTGCCGCCCAGATTACGTCGCCCTTGCGGATCGGTTACCTGCACCTGACCATCAAACTGCCCGTTGTTGGTCAGCCGAATCAGCCAGCCGAGATCGGCGCGGTCGTTACGCAGTTGGGCGTTCAGGTTCAGGGTATCAAACGCTACTGGCAACGGCGCATCGTTCACCACCTGCGTCACTTTCACGTTACGCCCGACAAGCGTAACCTGCCCCTGCGGCAGCCCGGCTTTTGTCGTGTCCCAGCTCACATCCGCTTTGCCACTGAACACACCGCTCGCCTGGGTGGTCTCCGGCATAAAAGGCTTCAGCATGGCCAGGTCAAAACGATTAAGGTTCACCAGCGCGTGCCCTTCCGCGCCGGCATCAATCGGTTGCGGCACGCAAAGCTCGGCGTTGGGGTTAAGCCAGCAGTGCTGGCCTATGGCAATTTTCTGCTCCTGGTTCCGGTAATCCAGGGTAATCGGCCGGTTGATCGACCATGGCCCTACCGGGGTGGCAAAGCGCGTATTACTGAGCGAGCCTTTCCAGCGCTGCGCCTGGCGATCGAAACTCCCCGCCAGATCCAGTTGCCCGGAAACCGGCTCCCCCTGTACACGCAACTGTAAGGTGTGTTGTTTTTCGCTCCCTTCAGCCGCCAGCGTTACCAGGCCCAGGTTGACACCCGGCTGTGCAATACGCTCCACGCGCACAGTGAGCTTCCCGGCGATGTGATCGCTGGATTTCACATCCCCGTCGACCCGCACGCGAGCAACGGAAAGATCCTGCCAGCGCAGATTATTGGCCGTGATGTCCGCCAGCGCTTGCGGCGCATCGACCGTGCCGCGAATTTTCACGACGCCTTTGGCCGTCCCCCCAAGTCCTGGCAGTGCGTTATCCAGGCCTGGCGCATCAATATTGGCGTCAAGATTGAGATCTTTTACCCCCAGTTCGCCTTTGATATCCGCACTGTTGCGCCCCAACTCCAGATGCAAACCGGGAATGGTCCACTGTAAATAGCTATTGCCTTTCAGTTGCCCGTCGACCTTCACCTTGTTGTTTTTCACATTACCGTTCAGCTTCAGCTCCGGTACATCCAACTGCCAGCTACCGCCGTACAGGCTACCGCGCGTTTTGATCAGGCCATTCAGTTTTGACGGCCATGCCGGAAAAGCTTTTGCCGTATCAATCCCGTTCAACGCCAGTTCGCCACGCCAGCTGATCGCCTGCTGCCAGTCCAGCAGCGCCGTTAACTCAGTGGTTCCTTCCAACGCCGCGAGGGTCAGCTTATCGAGGCTGATTTGCTGCTCATTGCCTTTTGCATCAAGCCGGATGGTGGCGGGTGGCAGATCCTGCCCTTTCACCGCGGTACGGAACGCCAGCGTGTAGTCGGTCATCTTGCCGGTCAGCGTCAGCGAGACGTCATCTGCCTGATACTGTTTCTCGCCGGTAAACGGCCAGTAGAGTTGCTTACTGGTCACCGCAACCTCCAGCGGCAAACCGGCCTGCGCCAGTTGCGTTTGCGCCCGCAGCGTCACGTCCACCGGACCGGAGAGGTTCACATCCATATTGAGTTGTTGGCGCACGTCACCGCCAACGTGCAGCTTCACTTTTTCGCCTTTTAGCGGATCCACATTCAACGTGCTGTTAAGCGTAAAATCCACCGGCCAGTTATCACGCAACTGTGCGCGGCCTGTCGCGCTCACCTGCCCCTGGTTCGAGTCGATATCCAGCGCATCAAGTGTCATTTGCCCGTCAAGGCTGCTCACTTTCAGCAGCAGGCTACGCACCAGAATATCCGTGTCGCCAGTGAGTCGCAGTTGCTCGCCGCGAAACGACTCAATATTGAGATTGAGCGGCAAATGCACATCGGTCATTTCCGGTAACAGGGGTTTGGCAAACAGCGCTTTCAGCGTTTCGCCGAGCGGCTTCTCCTGAGGCTGCGGATTGTGGATTTTCGGTTCAACCACCTCTTCCTGCGCCACCTGCGCCACTTTCGGCAGCGCAATCAGCAGCCCTTGCAATGAGGTGGGCTTCAGCGTCAGGTTTTTCTCTTCCCAGCTCAGCCCGGAACTGAAATTCATCACCGAGACGGTCGTATCGTCAATGTTGATATTTACATTGTTCAGCGCCACCCGGCTGAGCGTAATCGGGTACGGCGTAGAGAGGTTCAGCGGCCCGCTCTCCTCTTCCTGCACAGGAGCGGCTGGCGGCATCTTTTTACTGTCGATCGCCACGTTGATCTCTTTCAACGACAGATCGTTGATGCACAAGCTACTGCTACGCAGACACCCCAGATTCACTGCCAGGTGGATCTCCCCGGCGTTCACCGCTACACCGGGCTGCTCGTAACGCAGATTTTTCAGCGTCAGATCGCGCCAGCCGCCCGTGACCTGACTAATGTGCAGCCCCGGCACCCAGCGGTTCGCCGCCTTAAACAGCAGATGAAGCCCGCTGGTGGTTCCCACCAGAAAGGCGACCGTCCCCAGCACCAGCAGAATAAACATCAGTACGCCGAGGCTGATTTTCTTCCATAAACTCATAATTCTGGCCCCAGACCGATGTAAAACTGCACCCCATGTTCCTCTTTGTCGCCGACCGGAACGGCGAAATCGAGTTTGATTGGCCCGACAGGCGATTGCCAGCGCACGCCAACACCCGCGCCGGTTTTAATGTCGCTCCGGCGGATATCGCTGACCGCTTCGCCGCTGTCAATAAACGCCGCGCCCCACCATTTCCCGGTGACGTTGTACTGATACTCCAGCGAGCCAGTCGCCAGTTTTGAGGCACCGATCAGCTTGCCATCATCATCTTTTGGCGCGATGGATTTGTATTTGTAACCACGGATGCTGCGATCGCCCCCGGCGAAGAAGCGCAGATCCGGTGGTACACGATCAAAGTCGCCGGTCTCGATCCACCCCAGGTTGCCGCGCACCACAAAACGGTGGCGATCGTAGAGCGTGCGGATCCAGACGTTTTGCGCCTGCATGACGAGGAAGTCGACATCCGATCCCCATGCGGTGTTGGAATAATCCACCGAATAGCGCTGAGAGTCGCCCCAGGTCGGCATCAGGCCACCGCGAGAACGGGTGCGGCTGATCATCACGCCTGGGTAGAGCAACATGGTGGTATTGGTGACGCTGGCTTGCGTAAAGTGGTCAAGGCTCCAGCGCAGGTTAATGGCGCGCTGCCAGCCACTGGAGAGATCCCAGTAGCGAGAAAGCGCCAGTGTTGTGGAGTCGGCTTGCGTATCGTTCAGGTCAGTGCGCTTAAAACCGCCCTGCACCAGGTAGTATTGTTCAAGCGGATTTTTCAGCAGCGGCATCTTATAGCTGAAATCCAGTTGCTGCTCTGGCGCGGAGACGCTCATGCTGGTAGTCAGACTGTGACCGTAGCTGTTCATCCACGGCTTTTTCCACGTGGCTTTCACACGCGGTCCCACATCCGTGGAGTACCCCACCCCGGTTTCAATGGTGTTTTCCGTACGTGGCGAGACCACGCCCTTCAGCGGCAGTACTTTGGTTTTCCGCGCTTTATCAAACTCCGGCGCTACCACCACCGATTTAAACCAGCCGGTAGCAGACAGACGTCGGTTCAGTTCCGCCAGGTCTTTGGTCTGGTAATAATCGCCCTGGTGAAAAGGCACCAGATGTTGCAGATACTCGTCGCGGATTTGCGACCCTTCAAATGTTACCGCGCCAAACCGGTAGCGCTGGCCGCTGTCATAGTCGATGTCCCAGAATGCCTGATGCCTGTCGAGGGCGATGCCCAACTGGCTCTTATTGAACTGGCTATCAAAGTAGCCTTTACGCAGCGCGACGTTAGTGAGGCTTTTTTTAAAGCCGTCATAGTCGCTGTGATTGAGCACCGTGCCGTTGGCCGGGCGTGTTTTGAGTAAATCGAGGTAGTCACTGTCAGTACGCGCGCCGCCGCGCAGGATCACATCGGTGCCGCCAATCCGTACAGGTTCGCCTGGCGAAACCCGCGCGATCAGCACCTGTCGCCCCTTTTCCGGCGGCGGGCGCAGTTCAAAATCAATGGTAGGTTCGTAATAGCCTAACGCTTTTAATCCTTCGCGAATGGCGTCATCCACGCGTGCCTGAAAACGTCTGTCAGGCGTAACTTCATCACTCTGGATCGTCGATAACTGGGCTCGCACATTTTTTTGCAGCGCTCCGGTCAGCCCCTCCAGTTGCAATCGCACATTGGCGGCGAAAGCCGTTTCGCTCGCCAGCAACAAACCGGCAAAACATAAAAGACGGATTTTTGGCACGTTCTCTCCTGAATATCCTTGTTCCCACCCCTGGAAGGAAACGTAAGCGCAGCTCCGCGCTAAGCCCTGCTCCGCCTAATGTGGCGGAACACAAGCCGATAAAAACCCAAAATATGGGTTGAAAAACGGACGACTACCCCAAAATTTCTTATGTTTAAATTTAGTCTGTTTATGGTGCTTATTGTGTTAAAACACGCGCACCGTTACAACCTTAACCGCAATTTGACCCGCCGGGAGGTTCCACCGTGAGTCTGTTTGATAAAAAAGAGCTTGTTTCTCAATCGGATGCATTACCCGGACGCAATACACCGATGCCAGTCGCCAGTTTACATGCCGTTAACGGGCATTCAATGACCCATGTTCCGGAAAACATGGAGATTGCCCTGTTCGCCATGGGGTGTTTCTGGGGCGTTGAACGCCTGTTCTGGCAATTACCGGGCGTGTACAGCACCGCGGCAGGATATACCGGCGGCTTTACACCGAATCCTACCTACCGTGAAGTGTGTAGTGGGCAGACCGGCCACGCTGAAGCCGTGCGCGTGGTGTACGATCCGAAGGTGGTGAGTTACGAACAGTTGCTGCAGGTGTTCTGGGAAAATCACGATCCGGCACAGGGCATGCGCCAGGGTAACGACCACGGCACCCAGTACCGCTCGGCGATCTACCCGCTGACGCCGGAGCAAAACGACGCTGCCCACGCCAGCCTTGAGCGTTTTCAGTCCGCGATGCGCAGCGCCGGAGACGATCGCCAGGTCACGACCGAAATCAAAACCGCCACGCCGTTCTACTATGCGGAAGATGATCACCAGCAGTACCTGCATAAAAACCCTTATGGTTACTGCGGCATCGGCGGTATTGGCGTTTGTCTGCCGCCGCAGCTTAACCCTTAATATTTTGCGGAAATACGCCATAAAAATGGGCAAAAACTAAGCCGCTGGTAGCCTGTAACACGCTTACGCTATACTAGCTCTCGAAATTGCCGGTCCACCGCTTCGGGCCGGCTTTCATTGTGTTTACCACATGGATATTCAAAAACCCTTCCGAGGATCCGGTCAATGGCTGGATAAATTATGTTAAACAGTATTTTAGTCATACTCTGTCTCATCGCAGTAAGTGCGTTTTTCTCGTTATCCGAGATCTCGCTTGCCGCATCGAGAAAAATTAAACTTAAGTTGCTGGCCGATGAAGGCAGCATCAATGCACAACGCATCCTGAAGATGCAGGAAAACCCCGGTACCTTCTTTACCGTGGTGCAAATCGGTCTTAACGCTGTCGCCATTCTTGGCGGTATCGTCGGCGATGCCGCCTTCTCTCCGGCGTTTTACAGCTTGCTGGTCAGGGTGGTTTCTCCGGAACTTGCCGAACAGCTCAGCTTTATCATCTCCTTCTCGCTGGTCACCGGGATGTTCATCCTGTTTGCCGATCTGACGCCGAAACGCATCGGTATGATTGCGCCCGAAGCTGTGGCTTTGCGTATCATCAACCCGATGCGCTTCTGTTTATTCGTTTTCCGTCCGCTGGTCTGGTTCTTTAACGGCCTGGCAAATGTCATCTTCCGCATCTTTAAACTGCCGATGGCGCGTAAAGATGACATCACCTCTGACGATATTTACGCGGTGGTTGAAGCGGGCGCGCTGGCTGGCGTGCTGCGTAAGCAGGAACATGAACTGATCGAGAACGTGTTTGAGCTGGAATCGCGCACCGTCCCTTCTTCCATGACCTCCCGTGAAAACGTGATTTGGTTCGATCTACACGAAGATGAGCAGAGCCTGAAAAACAAGGTCGCGGAGCATCCGCACTCGAAATTTCTGGTCTGTAACGACGATATCGACCACGTTGTTGGCTATGTGGATTCGAAAGATCTGCTTAACCGCGTACTGGCGAATCAGAGCATGGCGCTCAACAGCGGCGTGCAGATCCGCAACACGTTGATTGTGCCGGACACGCTGACCCTCTCCGAAGCGCTGGAAAGCTTTAAAACTGCCGGGGAAGACTTCGCCGTTATCATGAATGAATACGCACTGGTGGTGGGAGTTATCACCCTTAACGATGTGATGACCACGCTGATGGGCGACCTGGTCGGCCAGGTGGAAGAGATGATCGTCGCCCGTGATGAAAACTCATGGCTGATTGACGGCGGTACACCTATTGACGACGTCATGCGCGTGCTTGATATCGATGAGTTCCCGCAGTCGGGCAACTATGAAACCATCGGCGGTTTTATGATGTTTATGCTGCGTAAAATCCCGAAACGCACCGATGCAGTGAAGTTCTCGGGCTATAAGTTCGAGGTGGTGGATATTGATAACTACCGAATCGATCAGCTGCTGGTGACGCGTGTCGACACGCGTACAACGCTGCTCACGCCAAAGCTGCCGGATGCGGAAGAGAAAGGTGCAGCGTGACGCGTCGCTAAAATGTCAACGGCCCCATCGGGGCCGTTTTTTTATAGTACTTAAACTACTGCATAGCACGACTGGTTAAGCCATCTCAGTTTGCAGACGCATAACCTGACGGTTGACTTCAGACATCACAGACAGGTGCTGCTTGTCTTTCACTTTCGGGACCAGGATCTTGCCTTTGTCAAACTCGAAAGCGCCAACATCCTTGATATACAACCGTCCACGGAACAGGATTTTCACGTACTTGGCCACCTGAAGTGGATTGTAACGCTGGAAAATTTTCATTCTTTTATCTCCTGTAAAGCATTACGCCCTTGCGGTACCACAATCGGACCAGCGTTGATGAGCGCAAATTTAATGCTCAGTGACTATAGTTCAGAACCGCACTGATACATAGTGTGTATAAGTTTATTTACCTTTTGATGACAATTATTCAGAATTTTCTTTTCAGTGCGTTTCGCTATGCAGTATAAATCCACATTTTTGTGCGGATATGTGCGTCCACACGCAAACTGGCATCCTGATTGCGGGAAAAACGGATTGATCGCACATATGATTAAAATGACCACTTAAGTGGTCGGATCACCTGCATAAACACAAGGAAAAACCATGACCCTACGTAAGATTCTGGCAGCGACATGCCTGTTACTGCCGCTGGTTGCTTCAGCCCATAACTTTGAAAACAACCAGCGTGTGCCGCCTGTGGGCATAGCCGACAGAGGGGAGTTGATACTGGATAATGACAAGTTTAGCTATAAAAAATGGAATAGCGCCCAGCTTCCTGGCAAAGTGCGGGTTGTGCAACATATTGCCGGTCGGACCTCTGCCAAAGAGAAGAACGCCGCGCTGATTGAAGCCATCAAAACCGCCAACCTGCCGCACGATCGTTACCAGACCACCACCATCATCAATACCGATGACGCCATTCCCGGCAGCGCCATGTTCGTGCGCAGCAGCATCGAGAGCAATAAGAAACTCTACCCGTGGTCACAATTCATTGTTGATAGTGACGGTGTGGCGCGTAAAGCCTGGCAACTGGAAGAGGAAAGCTCGGCGATTGTCGTACTTGATAAAGACGGGCGCGTGGCGTACGCAAAAGATGGCGGGCTGAGCCAGCAAGAAGTGCAGCAGGTCATTGCCCTGCTGCACACGCTGCTCAGTAAATAAAAACCCGGAAGCCGGGGTTGAGGAAGGACTCGCGGGGGGTGTAATCCAGCGAACGCCCCTGCCAGTCGTTAACGTGCGCCCCGGCAGCCACCGCAACTGCGTGACCTGCGGCCGTATCCCATACGTTAGTCGGCCCGAAACGCGGGTACAGTTGAGCTTTACCTTCCGCCACCAGGCAGAATTTCAGCGAGGAGCCGATCGCCGTGGTCTGGTGCTCACCTAACTGGTGCAGGTACTCTTTCAGTTCATCATCCGCATGAGAACGGCTGACGACCACCAGCGGTGGCCGGGCGTCGCGCACCTGAATTTGATGGTGATTGCCCGCTTCATCTTTCCACGCTTTCCCGTCAGCGGCGTAATACATCACTTTCAGCACCGGTGCGTAAACCACGCCCATGACCGGTTTACCCTGGTCAATCAGGGCGATATTCACGGTAAACTCACCGTTACGCTTAATGAACTCTTTCGTGCCATCCAGCGGATCCACCAGCCAGTAGCGCTGCCATGTCTGGCGCGTTTCCCAACCCGGTGGATCTTCTTCCGACAACACTGGAATGTCTGGCGTCAAGGCCTGCAAGCCGCGCACAATCACCTGGTGCGCCGCAATATCCGCTGCGGTGACCGGGGAGTCATCCACCTTACTGGTGACATCCATCGGTTTGTGCCCATCGTAAACCTGCATAATGGCGTCGCCCGCTTCCCGCGCGAGCCGGCAAATTGCATCTAACATTATCCACCTCTTGTCTGTTCAGTGGTTTGTAACTCGTTGTTTTACTTATATCGCATCACGCCGGAATCTGCCATCTGTGATAGTGATTGCGTTTTCTTTACCCGCTTTTATGGCAGTATTCACAATTCTGTAAGCAACAAAATGTACATAACACTTTCTTTTGTGGCCCAGATCGAAAAAGGATGCCTCTGATGATTAAGTTTAGTGTAACGCTTCTTGCCACGCTGATCGCGGCAAGCGTCCAGGCCGCGACGGTGGAGTTGCGGATCCTGGAAACCACTGATTTACATAGCAACATGATGGATTTTGATTACTACAAAGACAGTGCGACGGAAAAATTCGGACTGGTGCGCACCGCCAGCCTGATCAACGCCGCCCGCCAGGAAGTCAAAAACAGCGTGCTGGTGGATAACGGCGACTTAATCCAGGGAAGCCCGCTCGGCGATTATATGGCGGCCAAGGGACTGAAAGCGGGTCAGGTGCATCCGGTCTATAAAGCAATGAACACCCTGGATTACGCTGTCGGCAACCTGGGTAACCATGAATTCAACTACGGTCTCGATTACCTGCATAAAGCGCTCGCAGGGGCGAAATTCCCCTACGTAAACGCCAATATCATTGATGCGAAAAGCAAAAAACCGTTATTCACCCCCTACCTGATTAAAGAGACGGCGGTTCAGGATAAAGACGGCAAAGCACATACTCTGCGCATCGGCTATATCGGTTTTGTGCCTCCGCAAATCATGGTCTGGGATAAAGCCAATCTGAGCGGCAAAGTGACCGTCAACGACATCACCGAAACGGCCCGTAAATATGTACCGGAGATGCGTGCCAAAGGCGCAGATCTGGTGGTGGTGGTCGCCCACTCAGGCTTGTCGGCGGAACCATACCAGGCCATGGCGGAAAACTCGGTCTACTACCTCAGCCAGGTACCGGGCGTCGATGCGATTCTGTTTGGTCATGCGCACGCGGTATTCCCAAGTAAAGAGTTTGCCGCCATTAAAGGCGCAGATATCACCAAAGGCACGTTGAACGGCATTCCGGCAGTGATGCCTGGCATGTGGGGCGATCATCTGGGGGTCGTCGATCTGGTGATGAACAATGACGCCGGTAAATGGCAGGTTGCCGACGCCAAAACCGAAGCACGGCCTATTTACGATGCCGCGGCGAAAAAAGCGTTGGTCGGCGAAGACAGCAAACTGGTGGCAATCCTGAAACACGATCATGACGCCACCCGCGAATTTGTCGGTAAACCGATCGGCAAGTCCGCCGACAATATGTACAGCTATTTGTCGCTGGTGCAGGACGATCCCACCGTGCAGGTGGTGAACAATGCGCAGAAAGCCTATGTTGAGCACTTTATTCAGGGCGATCCGGATCTGGCGAAACTGCCGGTCCTCTCTGCCGCCGCACCGTTTAAAGCCGGTGGACGTAAAAACGATCCCGCCAGTTTTGTTGAAGTGGAAAAAGGGCAACTGACGTTCCGCAACGCCGCAGATTTGTATCTCTACCCGAATACACTGGTGGTGGTCAAAGCGACCGGTAAAGAGGTGAAAGAGTGGCTGGAGTGCTCAGCAGGCCAGTTTAACCGTATTGATCCGCACAGTGATAAGCCGCAAAGCCTGCTGAACTGGGACGGTTTCCGGACCTATAACTTCGATGTGATCGACGGCGTTAATTACCAGATTGATGTCACGCAACCGGCGCGCTATGACGGTGAATGCCAGAGCATCAATCCGCAGGCGGAACGCATTAAGGATCTGACATTCAACGGCAAACCTGTCGATCCCAACGCCGTTTTCCTCGTCGCGACCAATAACTACCGCGCGTACGGCGGCAAGTTTGCCGGAACCGGCGATAGCCATATCGCGTTCGCCTCGCCGGACGAGAACCGTGCGGTGCTGGCAAAGTGGATCAGTGACGAATCCAAACGCGCCGGTGAAATCCACCCGGCAGCGGATAATAACTGGCGACTGGCGCCCATTCATACTGACAGTAAGCTGGATATCCGTTTTGAAACCGCGCCAACGGATAAAGCCGCCGCGTTTATCAAAGACAAGGCGCAATATCCAATGGAAAAAGTAGCAAATGACGAGATCGGTTTTGCTGTCTATAAAGTCAATTTAAGCCAATAACAGCAGTGCCCTGTCCGGCCTGAACCGCAGGCCGGATGGTGGCGGCCGTTTTATCCGATCCACGCAGCTACGCCACCTGTTGGGCATGGTGCGCCAGCACATGTGGAACATTCAGTTCAATCCAGTCCGCCAGCGCGGCAACCTTCTCCCCCACCTGCTCACCAAGCGGGGTCAGACTATACTCCACATGCGGCGGCACCACCGGATAAGAGACACGGTTGATAAAGCCATCCTGTTCCAGCCACTGCAAACTCTGCGACAGCATCTTCTCGCTGACCCCGCCCATTTTGCGGCGTAGATCGCTAAAACGATGGGTGCCATCGCGCAGCGCAATCAGGATCAACACACCCCAGCGACTGGTCACGTGCTTGAGCACTTCCCGGGAGGGACACTGCTCTGCAAACAAGTTGCCATTGCGCACTTGCTCACTCAGCGTCAGGGGGAGAGATTCTTTTTTCATACTTACCTTTTTGTACGTACTTACTAAAAGTTAGCTAAGGTGATAGCGTACCACAACACTCACCGAAATCGAAGGAGAATACCCATGATCGCACTTACCGGCGCGACCGGCCAACTGGGCCAGTTTGTGGTAGAAGAACTGCTGAAAACCGTGGCGGCGAAACAGATTGTCGCGATTGTTCGCAACCCGGCGAAAGCCGACTATCTCAGCCAACAAGGCATCCTTGTGCGTCAGGCCGATTATAACGACCAGGCTGCGCTCACTCAGGCGCTGGTCGGCGTAGATAAACTGCTGTTGATCTCCAGCAGTGAAGTCGGCCAGCGCGCCGTACAACACCGTAATGTGATCAATGCCGCCAAAGCAGCGGGTGTGAAATTTATCGCCTATACCAGCCTGCTGCATGCGGATACCTCCCCGCTAGGCCTGCATGTTGAACACATCGAAACTGAAAAGATGCTGGCTGATTCCGGCATTCCTTATGCGCTGCTGCGTAATGGCTGGTACAGCGAAAACTACCTCGCCAGCGCGCCTGCTGCACTGGCGCACGGGGTGTTTATCGGTGCGGCCGGAGAGGGCAAAATCGCCTCGGCAACCCGTGCGGATTATGCTGCCGCCGCGGCGCGCGTGATCAGCGAAGAGGGCCATGCCGGCAAGATCTACGAACTGGCGGGCGATACCGCCTGGACGTTAAGCGAACTGGCGGCGCTGCTGAGCAAAGCGAGCGGTAAAAACGTGGTGTATCAGAATCTGAGTGAAGCCGATTTCGCCGCTGCACTGAAAGAGGTGGGCCTGCCGGAGGCGTTTGCGAATCTGCTGGCGGACTCCGATGCCGGTGCAGCAAAAGGCGGTCTGTTTGACGACAGCAAAACGTTGAGCAAACTGATTGGTCGCCCGACCACACCGATTGCCGACAGCGTCGACGCCATGCTGTAAACGTTACAGACTGGTTAATTTTTGTAGCCTCCCGCCAGGTCATCCCTAATAATAGAGAGATGGCCTGTGCGGAGGAACCCGGAGTGGAAGGCGTACCAGAACAGTTTAACGACAAGCGAGATTGCGCCCGTTTTCGTCATCTGGATTTACTGCCAGGGGTCGAGCTGTACCACGCGCATATCTCCCGTTACGCCTTTGAACCGCACACCCATGAAGCCTTCGGCATTGGCGCGATTGAAACAGGGGCCGAGCGTTTTCGTTATCGCGGCACGCAATATGTCGCCCCGGCTAACTCCGTCGTCACCATGAACCCCGATGAGCTGCATACTGGCGAAGCGGAAACCGCCGACGGCTGGCGTTACCGCATGGTCTATCTGGATCCAGCATTACTGGAGCAGGTTACCGGCATCCGCCACTGGTGGTTTAGCGATGTGACGCGTCACGATCCCTTGCGTACCCGGCTGATCTGCACGCAGATCCACACGCTTTGGCATACCGACGATCCGCTGGCACAACAGGGGATCCTGCTGAATCTGATCGACACTTTCCGCCCACTGGCACATCATGCGCCGCAGCGTGCTGAGGGGGCGCACCGTTTTGATCGTGTGCGCGACTACCTGCATGATAACTATATGCACAGTCTGACGCTGGATGCGCTGGCAAATGTCGCCGCGCTCAGCCCGTATCACTTCCAGCGCCAGTTCAAAGCCCATTTTCACGTCACCCCGCACCAAATGCTGATGGCGATCCGCCTGTGGCGCGCCAAAGCATTTCTCTCGCAGGGTATGCCCGCCGCCGATGTCGCTGCGGCGACCGGTTTAACCGACCAGTCGCATCTCACCCGCGCCTTTACCCATCGTTACGGCATTACGCCGGTGCGCTACCAGAAACAGGTCGCGCGCCGTTAATGCGCAACCTCATACAATATTCCTGCCTGTCACTTCCCTACACTGGTTCTGAACAAGAGAAAAATGGATGAGAAGATGATGAGTGGCGTGTTGTATGCCCTGCTTGCCGGGCTGTTTTGGGGGCTGATTTTTGTCGGGCCGCTGATTGTGCCGGATTACCCGGCGGTACTGCAATCAACCGGGCGCTACCTGGCATTGGGGCTGATTGCTCTGCCGCTGGCCTGGCTGGGCCGCGTGCGCCTGCGCCAGTTGACGCGCAGCGACTGGGTCACTGCGTTGTGGCTGACAATCATGGGCAACCTGATTTATTACGTCTGCCTGGCCAGTGCTATCCAGCGTACCGGCGCGCCGGTCTCCACCATGATTATCGCCACGCTGCCGGTGGTGATCCCGGTGTGTGCCAATCTGCTCTATAGCCAGCGAGACGGTAAGCTTTCGTGGCGGCGTCTGTCGCCTGCACTGGTGTGCATTGCGCTGGGGTTGGGGTGCGTAAACATTGCTGAACTGCGCCACGGTTTGCCCGATTTCAGCGCCTGGCGCTACGGTTCGGGTATTGCGCTGGCCTTTACGTCGGTCGCCTGCTGGGCATGGTATGCATTACGTAATGCCCGCTGGCTGCGGGAAAACCCGGATAAAAATCCGATGATGTGGGCCACTGCACAAGCGCTGGTAACGCTGCCCGTGTCGCTGGTTGGGTATATTGCCGCCACGCTGTGGCTCTCCGCACAACAGCCGGACTTTGCTCTGCCTTTCGGCCCGCGTCCGTGGGTGTTTATTGGCCTGATGTGTGTGATTGCGGTGTTTTGCTCATGGGTTGGCACGCTGTGCTGGAACATCGCCTGCCAGAGGCTGCCGACAGTGATTGTCGGCCCGCTGATTGTTTTCGAAACCCTTGCCGGGTTGCTGTATACCTTCCTGCTGCGCCAGAGTATGCCGCCGCTATTGACCTTTTGCGGCATTATCTTGCTGGTGGGTGGCGTGGTAACAGCGGTGTTATCAAAACCGGTGACAACCCGCGTTACGTCACTGAGTGATGCCACGTAACGCGGTGGGACGATTACCCGGCTGGTGAAGCCGGGTTAACGCGGTTTAGAAGGTTTCCCAGTTCGCTTCATGGAAGCTTTCCGCCGCTTTCACTGTCGGCATGCTGGCGGGTGACCGCAGCGCGGTGGTTTTGGCACGCTGTGTGCGGTTGACCTTAAATACCGCCACGGTTTCGGTCAGGCGCGCGGCCTGCTCTTCCAGTGCGGCAGCGGCGGCGGCAGACTCTTCCACCAGCGACGCATTCTGCTGCGTCACGCGATCCATCTCGGCAACGGCCTGGCCCACCTGGTCAATCCCGCGGCTCTGCTCATCAGACGCCGAGGAGATTTCCCCCATAATATCCGTCACACGCGTTACCGCGCTGACGATCTCAGCCATGGTTTCACCCGCCTGGTGAACCAGCGCCGCCCCCGCATCGACGCGGCTGCCGGAATCTTCGATCAGGCCTTTGATCTCTTTCGCCGCCTGAGCGCTACGCTGCGCCAGTGTACGGACTTCACCAGCCACGACCGCAAAACCACGCCCCTGCTCACCCGCACGGGCGGCTTCTACGGCGGCGTTCAGCGCCAGGATATTGGTCTGGAAGGCAATACCATCAATCACGTTGGTGATCTGCGCAATTTTGCTCGAACTGGCGGCAATTTCATCCATCGTACGCACCACGCCGTCCACGACCTGACCGCCTTTTTTAGCGGTACCGGATGCATTCAGCGCCAGTTGCGTTGCCTGGCGAGCGTTGTCGGCGTTTTGTTTCACCGTCGCAGTCAACTGCTCCATGCTGGCCGCCGTCTCTTCCAGAGAAGCGGCCTGCTGTTCGGTACGGGAAGAGAGATCGTTACTACCGGCAGAGATTTCGCCCGCCCCGGTATAAATTGTGTCTGCGCCATCACGCACTACACTCACCGTTTTCACCAGTGACTGCTGCATCTCCTGCACGTTTTTCGCCAGCAGCGCCATCTCATTTTTGCCATCGGCATTAATGTTGTGCGTCAGGTCACCGGTGGCGATATGACGAATATGTCCCATCACTTCATGCAACGGTTTCAGCAGGACGCGCTGCATCGCAATCCAGCTCATGACGATCACCGCCAGCACCACCAGCATGACAAGCCCGATGATCCACATAATGCGCTGGTAATCACGTTCGTTCTCGACGATGCCTTCATTCGCCAGCACCGTCTGTGCATCACGCCATGTGCGGTAGCTTTTTTGCATCGCGGTCTGCTTCTGCTCGGCATTCTGGCGGAACATATCTTCCAGCTTGCCGGCCATCAGCAAACGGTTCATTTCCGTCAGCGTGGCATGGTAGATGCCATACTGGGTTTCCAGATCTTTCGACAGGTTCTTGTCGAGGCCCGGGGTTTCCGGAATGGCTTTATATTTGTCGAAATGCTTTTGTGCCTGATTCAGCAGTTCAGTGGCATTGTTTGCCAGTTCACTGAGCTGCCCGCCGTTAATCTGGCTGGCAGTGCTGCTTTGCAGACGCAGCATGCCGCGGTTCAGCGTCACGCGCGCCTGGTTAAGGCTGATCCAGGCATCGGTAAATTCAGAAACGTTCTGGCTGGAAACCTGGGAAACGGTGAAGTTGTTTTTATCGTTATTGAGCGCGCTGATAAACACGCCTGCAGAGATCAATTGCATGGCGCCAAGCACGAGTAACACCATGATTAACAATGTAATAACTTTAATTCGTTTAAACATCATAGGCCTATAGTAAGTGCAGGATATTGTCTGAGGTGTTTGTATCGGCAGTGCGACAGAGTTGTTTAATCTTGCAACATTCCCTTATCCGAAACTTTCCAGAAAAACCATCTGTATTCAACATGTTAACTTCGAAAGAATTTTTGTGATGAATATCACGGTTTTTTGCCTGTGAAAGGCATAAGGCCATTCCTGCTGCCCCGAAAGGGGTATATCATCGCCTAAAAGATGCATTTAAAATACAACTTATAATATCACGATGAGGTAACTGCTATGGCTTTCCGCGATCAACCCCTGGGTGAGCTGGCGCTCTCTATCCCCCGCGCCTCCGCTCTGTTCCGTAAATACGATATGGATTACTGCTGTGGCGGTAAGCAAACGCTGGGACGCTCAGCGGCCCGCAAAGAGCTGGATATTGAGGTTATCGAAGCAGAGCTGGCGAAGCTGGCGGAACAGCCAATAGACAAAGACTGGCGCACAGCGGGACTGGCGGAAATCATCGATCACATCATTGTGCGTTACCACGATCGCCACCGCGAACAGCTGCCGGAACTGATCCTGCAAGCCACCAAAGTGGAGCGCGTTCACGCTGACAAACCTAACGTGCCACGCGGTTTAACCAAATACCTGACGATGCTGCACCAGGAACTCTCCAGCCATATGATGAAAGAAGAACAAATTCTTTTCCCGATGATCAAACAGGGCATGGGGTCACAGGCGATGGGCCCGATCAGCGTGATGGAAAGCGAGCATGATGAAGCAGGTGAGTTACTGGACGTGATCAAGCACATCACGCACAACGTGACGCCGCCACCAGAAGCCTGCACCACCTGGAAAGCGATGTACAACGGCATTAATACGCTGATTGATGATCTGATGGAACACATCAGTCTGGAAAACAATAATCTGTTCCCGCGTGCCCTCGCAGGCGAAAAATAAAGGCGCCCGAGAGCGCCCTTGATTCATGGAAGTTTAGAGCCGCTTTGCGGCTCTTTTTTTATGGCTGACGGTCAGCCAGACGCTTTTTACCGGCATACAGCCAGCCTGCGCCCAGCACCACAAACCACAGAGGCGTCACCAGCAGTGCCTGTCGGGTGTCCGTTTCCAGCGTCAGCAACGCCAGCACAAAGACAAAGAAGGCCATGCACACCCAGCACATCAACTTGCCCAGCGGCATTTTGTAGATGGATTGCTCATGGAGGTGCGGACGTTTCTTACGGTAGACCAGATACGAGCAAAGAATAATCGTCCAGACAAACATAAACAGGATCGCTGACACGGTCGTGATCATGGTGAACGCCGCAATCGCGCTCGGGTTCACATACAGTATCGCCACGCCGCCAAGCAGGCACAGGCAAGAGAAGGTAAGCCCCTTCGCCGGAACGGCACGCTTAGAGAGTTTGCCGAACGATTTAGGCGCAACGCCATCCTGCGCAAGGCCAAACAGCATGCGGCTGGTGGAAAAGACGCCGCTGTTGGCGGAAGAGGCCGCAGAGGTCAGCACCACAAAGTTAATGATGCTTGCCGCCGCCGGGATCCCCACCAGTACAAACAACTCCACAAACGGGCTCTTATCCGGTACCACGGAACTCCACGGCGTAACGGACATGATCACAATCAGCGCAAACACGTAAAACATAATGATGCGAACCGGAATCGAGTTAATGGCGCGCGGCAGAGACTTTTCAGGATCTTTGGTTTCCGCTGCCGTTGTGCCCACCAACTCAATCCCCACAAAGGCGAACACGGCAATCTGGAACCCGGCAAAGAAACCGCTGATGTCTTTCGGGAACCAGCCACCGTCATTCCACAGATGCGCAAAAGAGGCTTCTACGCCGGCCGGTGATTTGAAATGCATCAGCACCATCACCACACCCACGATGATCAGCGCCACAATGGCGACGATTTTGATCATCGCGAACCAGAACTCCATCTCGCCAAACATTTTCACTGTCGCGAGGTTCAGGCTCAGCAGTACAAACACCACCGCCAGCGCTGCCACCCAGTCTGACAGACCGGGGAACCAGAACTGCGCATATGCCGTGATGGCCACCACGTCCGCCATACCGGTTACCACCCAACAAAACCAGTACGTCCAACCGGTGAAGTACCCCGCCCACGGCCCCAGCAGGTCGGCGGCGAAGTCGCTAAACGATTTGTATTCGAGGTTCGACAGCAGCAACTCGCCCATTGCACGCATGACGAAAAACAGCATAAAGCCGATGATCATATAGACAAAAATGATCGATGGACCGGCGAGGCTGATGGTTTTTCCGGAGCCCATAAACAGCCCGGTGCCGATAGCACCGCCGATAGCGATGAGCTGGATATGTCGGTTAGTAAGATTGCGCCGTAGCGACTGTTCAGCCGGAGCCTGTTCGTCGGCCACGACTTTAACCTGATCTACCATGTTTAGTTCCTGTCTGTGTTGTGTTGGGGCTCTGCTGGCCTTTTTTATCTGCGCGTTCCGCCCTTTCCAGGACGCAACGATATTAGGTAAGAATCGGCGGGATGAATACTCTGAATTAAATCTAATGTTAAATATTTGTTTAAAGTGAGTGTCATATCACTTACTTAATGCGAAATAGTTCACAAAAATACACCCGATTGCGCAGTTTGCAAGATAATGTATTGATAATAGTTTTATTAACGAACGATCAGCGCAGTCAGACACCCTCTCTCCTGACGGAGAGAGGTATTCATGCGGGAAATTACAGAATTTCCAGCAGTTCCACGTCGAAAATGAGCGTACTGAATGGCGGAATGGATGCGCCAGCGCCACGCTCGCCATACGCGAGGTTGTGCGGAATAGTCAGTTCCCATTTGGAACCCACCGGCATCAGCGTCAGAGCTTCGATCCAACCGGCAATCACGCCGTTGACCGGAAACTCAGCCGGTTCGCCGCGCGCCACGGAGCTGTCGAATACCGTACCATCGATGAGTTTACCGGTGTAGTGCACGCGAACGCGGTCAGTACGCGCCGGAATAGCACCTTCGCCCTGGTTGATCACGCGGAACTGCAGGCCAGATTCGGTGCTGTTCACGCCTTCACGCTCACGGTTTTCATCCAGATATTTCACGCCTTCCGCCGCCATTTCTTCAAAACGTGAACGACGAACCGCATCGGCACGCTCGTGAATTTCGCGCAGCGCGCGATGTACAACATCAACCGGTACGGCAGGTTGTTTGCCTGCCAGCGCGTCCGCGATCCCCGCGACCAGCGCTTCCGGTAACAGCCCCTCTAACCCGGATTCGCTCAGCTGCTGTCCTACCTGTAAACCAATGCCATAGCTGGCTTGCGCTTCGATCGTGTCAAAAGTTGGGGTTGTCATGGGTTTTCCTTCCATCGCTTTTTAAGGTAGCGCGCAGCATAACAGTCGCGCTGTGCCGGGTACAACTTTGTCTCAGGAAAGATGACAAATCGCGGAGAAAGGGAAAGAATAACGGAAACCAGGATAAATCCTGATTTGTGGTCGCAAGAAGCCGCTTTACACCATCAATCAGGCAGTTATCCGCCGGAGAAACAACGCTAAAAGCATAACGTGTATATACTCAACGAGACAGGACATTACATGACGCGGAGCAGGAGGAAAGCCATGCCCGGGCGCTTTGAACTGAAACCTTCACTGGCGAAAATCTGGCACGCCCCGGACCATTTTCGCCTGATGGACCCGCTCCCGCCAATGCACCGTCGAGGCCTGATCCTCGCCGCTTTACTGGTGGTGATAGGTTTCCTGCTCCCGGCAACGGATACGACGACCACTGTCACCTCATCCGCTCCCCGCGAAGCGCAGATTGAGTTGCCTTCATCAACAACGACGCAACAAACCGCACCAGAGCAAACACCGCCGCCAGTGGTCAGTGAGCCACAGCAAACAGCTCCCTTTAGCGAGCCGCAACAGCAACAGCCCATTCAACAACAGCAACCCACCGCTACCCCGAACCGTTCGGTCGCGTCGTCTGGCGGTATTGAGCAGCAGTGGCGCGCGTATCGCGTTGAAGAAGGGAAAACGCTGGCGCAACTGTTTCGTGACCATAACTTGCCGCCAACAGATGTGTATGCGATGGCAAAAGTAGAGGGTGACGGTAAACCGCTCAGCACATTGCAAAGCGGGCAGATGGTGAAAATTCGCCAGAACGCCAACGGCGTCGTGACCGGACTGACCATTGAGACCGGCGGCCAGTCGGTGCTGTTCACCCGCCAGTCGGACGGCAGTTTTATTCGCGCCCGCTAACTTCACCGCCGGGTAGCGTTTTTACCCGGCGCGTTTATTGACCCACCAGATCCCTGAACAGACCAGCACCAGTGCAATCGCGTATTTGAGTTCCAGAATATTCTCACCGAGAAAAATGGCGGATAACACGGTGCCAGCAACCGGTATCACGAAGTTAAACGGTGCAATCATGCTTACGCGGTTCACTTTCAGCAACATGCTCCATAACGCAAATGCAATCGCCGACAGTAAAGTCAGGTAGCCGAGGATCGCCACCGCCGCCACGCCAGGCACGCCCAACCCACCGCCCGACAAATACCCGCCCGCCAACAGCGCGATACCGCCGATAGCCAGTTGCCAGCCGGTCATTACCGTCGGCTCGACCGTCTGAGAAATACGTTTGCCGTACAGTGTGGCAGCAGAAAGGATGAACGCCGCCAGGATAATGAATCCATCGCCGTGCCAGGCAAAGCTAAAGTCACGTAATCCACTGTGGAAGTTAACCAACATGACCCCCACAAAGCCCAAAATACAGCCCAGCGCTTTGTTAAAACTGAGTTTGTCATTCTGATAGATAAAATGGGCCAGCAGAACGCTAAAGAACGTGCCAGTCGCATTCATGATCGAACCGTTTACGCCGGTGGTGAAAGCAAGACCAATATAGAAAAAGGTGTACTGCAGGGTCGTCTGGGTCAACCCCAGTATCGTCAGTTGCCCAAACTGGGCACTCGTCAGCCTGCCTATCGGTTTACGCTGCGCCAGCGCAAACAGCAGCAATAGCGCGCCAGCAAATAAAAATCGATACCCGGCGAACACGACTTTTGACGGGATATCATCGGTGGCAATGTGAAAAAGTTCGTAGCCGCTTTTTATGGCCGGGTAAGAACTGCCCCAGAGCAAGCAACAGAGCGTAGCGCAGGCATAAGCCACATTCCGGCGGGCAAAGAGGGGCGTGGGTAAAGCAGTGTCCATGACAAATCTCAGAAATAAAATTGCGTTTCAATTTATTATCAGAGAATGCGTCTGAAATAGCTACCCTACACGGCGAAATGGCCTGTCCTGGTCGCGCAGAAAAGCAAAACGCCGGCACAAGGCCGGCGTTTCAACATTGTTTAGAGTAAAAAATTACTCAGCAACAACGTTTACAGTCAGTTTAGCGAATACTTCGCTGTGAACCTGGAAGTCCACTTCGTGCTCGCCAACAGTACGCAGAACGCCGTTCGGCAGACGAACTTCGCTCTTAGCCACTTTAACGCCAGCTGCAGTTACAGCGTCAGCGATATCGCGAGTACCGATGGAACCGAACAGTTTACCTTCGTCGCCAGATTTAGACGCGATAGTAACGCTGCCCAGTGCATTGATGCTTTCAGCACGAGCGTTAGCAGCCGCCAGAACGTCAGCCAGTTTGGCTTCCAGTTCAGCACGACGTGCTTCGAAATACTCAACGTTTTTCTTGGTAGCCGGAACAGCTTTACCCTGCGGTACCAGGAAGTTACGAGCGTAGCCCGCTTTAACGTTAACCTGATCACCCAGGCTACCCAGGTTTGCTACTTTATCAAGCAGAATAACTTGCATTACCTTATCCTCTCAAAGTCGTATTAATGGACCGTGACCGATTACTGATGACGATCAGTGTACGGCAGCAGGGACAGGTAGCGAGCGCGTTTGATAGCGCGAGCCAGCTGGCGCTGGTATTTTGCACGGGTACCGGTGATACGGCTCGGGACAATCTTACCGCTTTCGGTGATGTAGTTTTTCAGCGTAGCGATATCTTTATAGTCGATCTCTTGAACGCCTTCCGCGGTGAAACGGCAGAACTTGCGACGACGGAAATAACGTGCCATTTGGCTAGTCTCCAGAATCTATCAATTCAATCTGCTCGGCATGCAGAACCATTTTGCTCAAGCCGTTCTTTGCCTTGTGGCAACTGATGAACCCCTGAACGGTTACTGCGCTACCGACCGTTATACTGTGAGTAATGGCCTGGTTCTCTTGCCCGCTGATTATTACAGGCATTTGGCACCACGCCTGCCGGTGAAAACCGGCTTCCTCCTGCACAGAACGATGCTCAAGCACGAACTGGCAATGAGGAATTCCTGATGGGCTGACCTTACGAAGCGGCGTCCTGCACACGGTGCCGGACAACTCCAGACGGTTAACCATCAAGGATTACTCTTCAGAATCCCCAGCATCTGCATCATCTGCGGTTTCGTTTGCGAAATCATCGCGACGTTCACGACGCTCGTCTTTCGCTTTAACCATCGGAGATGCTTCGGTAACCGCGTGTTTAGTACGCATTACCATGCTACGGATAACGGCATCGTTGAAGCGGAAGTTTGTTTCCAGCTCATCGATAACTTCCTGCGGTGCTTCAACGTTCATCAGAACGTAGTGTGCTTTGTGCAGTTTGTTGATCGGGTAAGCCAGCTGACGGCGGCCCCAGTCTTCCAGACGGTGGATCGTGCCTTGCGCACCAGTGATAGCACCAGTGTAACGCTCGATCATGCCCGGAACCTGTTCGCTCTGGTCAGGATGGACCATAAAAACGATTTCGTAATGACGCATCGAATTGCTCCTTACGGATTATTCAGCCTCCTGTCTGGGTCAGCCGAATCCCGGGGAGGCAAGGAACGTGTTAAAGGTCGGCTGAAAAATTGACGCGTCATAATACTTACCTCCCTCACCAAACTCAAGTTCATTGAGCAAATAATTCGCACTAAGCGCAAAGAGAACTGGCCAGCGCCGCTTAAAATTAAAGCAAGCCTGATATGGCAATTTTTTGAACGACAGCATCAGAAATGGTCGCGATACGTTTTCAGGCGAACGCGTAAACTTTAATCAGGCCTCACCACACAGGAGGAGAGAAGTTCAAAAACGAATAACTCACGTCGTACTGGAGCGTAATATCATGAAATACATCGCTATTTTACTTACAACTTTGCTACTAAGCCTGAATGCAGCAGCAGCAATCAAACTCGACAATCACCAGGCCCGCAACATGGACGATGTGCACAGCTTAGGCGTTATCTATATTAATCATAACTTCGCCACCGAAAGTGAAGCAGACCAGGCTCTCAATGACGAAACGGACGCGCAAAACGCCAAATATTACCGACCGATGCTGACCCACGAACCGGGTAGCAACGGCAACCTGCATGCCAGTGCGTATATCTACCGCTAAACACGCAGATAACCATTTTCCTTTCTGGATATTGCGGCCCCAGCCCTGGGGCCGCTGTTGACAACAATTATTTCCCTTTCTGTCTTATCAAATCAGCTGCTGGCAGGTTTAATAATCCTCTGACTGCATTGTGAAAGCATGGCGGGGAAAAACATGTTCAGGCGTTTTGCAACATTACGCCAGATACCGAAAGGTGTCTGGGTGCTGGGCTGTGTCAGTATGCTGATGGATATCTCATCAGAAATGATCCACAGCTTACTGCCGCTGTTTATGGCGACTACACTCGGCGCAAGCGTAGTGATTATCGGCCTTATTGAAGGACTGGCGGAAGCCACCGCGCTGATGGTGAAAGTCTTTTCCGGCGTGCTTAGCGACTATATTGGTAAACGCAAGGGGTTGGCGCTACTGGGCTACGGCATGGGCGCGTTGAGCAAACCGCTGTTCGCGCTGGCCTCTTCATCCGGCATGGCGTTTGGCGCGCGAATGATAGACCGCCTTGGCAAAGGGATCCGTGGCGCGCCGCGTGATGCACTGGTCGCCGACGTAACGCCTGCGGAGATCCGCGGTGCCGCTTTTGGTTTACGCCAGTCGTTGGATACCGTTGGCGCGTTTCTGGGCCCCCTGCTGGCGGTCGCCTTTATGTTGCTGTGGCATGACGACTTTCAGACCGTATTCTGGATTGCGGTGATCCCCGGCGTGATGGCCGTCGCATTGCTGTTTTTTGGCCTGCACGAACCGAAAGCGCCGATAGACAACAAACGCACTAATCCTATTCGGCGCGATAATCTTAAACGCCTGAGCAAAGCCTACTGGTGGGTGGTAGTGCTCGGTTTTATTTTTACTCTCGCCCGTTTTAGCGAAGCGTTTCTGGTACTGCGCGCCCAGCAGATGGCGATCCCGCTGGCAACCATTCCGCTGGTGATGGTCGTCATGAACCTCGTCTACGCGCTGACGGCCTATCCGTTCGGCAAACTCTCAGATCGCATCAGCCACAGCCATTTATTGCAGGTTGGGTTAGTGGTGCTGATCCTCGCAGACATTGCACTGGCTCTCAGCCAACACTGGAGCATGCTGCTGCTCGGCATCGCCTTATGGGGTGTACATATGGGGATGACGCAGGGCCTGCTGGCAACCATGGTCGCGCAGACCGCACCGGCGGAACTGCGCGGCACAGCCTTTGGCATGTTCAACCTGCTCAGCGGCATCGCCCTGCTGCTGGCAAGTCTTGGCGCAGGTATTCTCTGGGAAACACACGGCGCGGCGTCAACGTTCTGGGCGGGTGCGCTTATCTGCATCCTCGCCCTGATAAGTATGCGAATCGCCCCACGCCCTCCACAAGCGCAGTAATATCGGCGGGGGAGAAAACCCCGCCACGCCTGAGAAAAGACGCGCTTACCGCTGCCCGTAGTGCGCATTAAAATTCTGCGCGTTTAGAGGTGGCGAAGGAAAAAACGGACGGTTGCCTCCAGCGCCTGCGGGGTAATGCGATGCGTTACTCCACTCTCCCACAAATATGTCAGATGATTGTCGAGCCCGTTATCTTGTAAAGCTTGCTGTAAACGGAAAGATTCGGCCGCCGGAACCACGTCATCCTGTTCGCCATGCCACAACAGCAACGGACGATCCGCAACGCGTGCAAGCTGGGTGCTGACATCCCACCGGGCAAGCGGTGCGATAATCGCGTCGAACTCATGCTGCTGCGCGGAGTCTGTCACCGCCAGTGGTGGAAATAGCGTGCGCGCAAGCGTTGTAAAGTAGCCAGAGCCCATCAGGCTCGCGACACAGCGCACCTCCGGGTGATGCGTCATAATACCCAGCGCCGTCATACCGCCCATGGATGCCCCACCAACCGCTAACCGCTGCCCCTCAATCAGTTTCCGGTGTTCCAGCGCATCCCGCAGTGCAGCAAACTCTTCAATATTGCCGCGGAGGATTTGCCAGAACTGGCCAAGCCGATGTTGCACATCGCCGCTAAACCGTGCGCCGTGGTCCGGCGCATCCGGCATGATGACGCGAAAACCAGCCTGCGCCAGCGCCACAGCAAAATAGCTGTAGACCAGTTTTGATGAGGTGAAACCGTGATAAAAAACCACACAGGGAAGCGGCTGCGCCTGTTTTCCCGCCGGAAAAGCATGGAGCGCTTCCACGTCGGCAAATTGTTCAGTCTGAAGCTCAATCATCGCACTCTCCTTGATCTATAGTGCAGGTATGCCACCCGCGAACACGCGGTGCAAGTCTGAATTCATCTATGGATTTAGCGACGTTGAGAGATAGGTTACGCTTTCTGGATACTTTCATTCGAAATTAGTGCTCGAGCTAACAGTTCGGGAACATTCCCCTCTAAGGGAAATTTATCAGGAACTACACTATGGCTATCAGGAGAAGGGAGAAAACAGTGCGTGTCTTGCTGCCGGTACTGCTTGTTTTTTTGTTAAGCGCCTGTTCAGTACTGAACGGCAACCCGCAACCCGCACCGCCGGTCAGCGACCATCCGCAGGAAATTCGTCGCAACCAGACGCAGGGCCTGCGGGAAATCGGCTCGGTGAGCGCTGCCGTATTGGGATCTCCTATGGATGTGGAACGTGAAATCAAGGCCAAGGCCGCCGCCGCAGACGCGAATTATTACGTTATTCAGATGCTGGATGACACCATCATTCCCGGCCGCTGGTACGGACGCGCCCTGTTGTACCGACAGTAGCGAGGCATTGATTTTCAGGATATTTACACTGCTTTGCGTCCATTGATGTTCTCCTGTGCACAATAGGATGAGATGGAATCCGTTGTGCGATGGAATGCCCTGCAATGTCTCGGGGTAACGTAAAATGGAGCTGACTATGAAACGATCTCTTGCCTTAAACTCACTGTTGCTTTCTACAGGGATGCTTAATACAACAGCGCAGCCCGCAGAGTTCGCCAGCGCAGACTGCGTGACGGGGCTGAATGAAATCGGCCTGATCTCCGTCAACAATGTCTCAGGGAGCCTACAAGACGTGGAGCGTGTTATCGCCTTAAAAGCGGATGAGCAAGGAGCCTCCTGGTATCGCATCGTCCGAATGCAGGAAGATCAACAGGTTGACAACTGGCGGGTGCAGGCCATTCTGTATGCCTGAACCCCCAAAAAGCCACCTAAATCAGGTGGCTTTTTTTATTCCCCTGCCTTCCCTAAGATTATGTTATTGTAAAGAAATCGCAATGTTACATCTTGTTACATTGATGTGCTAAATGTTATCCGCTTTGTGCCGTTGAAGGAGCCTCACCCACAGATCAACGGACAAATTATGAGCGCCTTCTTTCATCGCACCGGCCTTGGTGCAAAATTGTCGCTGCTGACTGGCGCAAGCGTTGCAACGCTTTTCCTTTTATTCACTTTTCTGATGAGCAATAAAGCCAGCCAACAACTGGAAACGCTGGCTATGGAAGACCTGCATAACCAGTCCACCGGCGTGGTGGATATGGTGGAAATGTTCAACAGCAGTCTTAGTGAAGAGGTAGAAAGCTACACGCGCTTGTTTAGCAGTTTTCTGCCGCAGCCACTGAGTATCGATACGCAACAGCGCCGCGAAATCAATGGCATTGATGTGCCACTGCTTAAGGCCGGCGACACCGAACTGCACAACAATAACGCGATCCCTGATGACTTCCTGAACCGTACGGGCGCCATTGCCACGCTGTTTGTACGCAGCGGTAATGACTTTGTACGTGTCGCGACCTCGCTGCGCAAAGAGAATGGCGATCGCGCGATTGGCACCAAACTGGATCCCGCCAGCCCGGCATTCGCGTCGCTGATGCAAGGTGAGCTTTATCGTGGCCTGGCGCTGTTATTCGGTAAGCGCTATATCACCCAGTATCAACCGGTCAAAGATGCCAGCGGCAACACCATTGCGATCCTGTTTGTCGGCGTGGATATTACCCGCTCCTGGGACGTGATGCGTAATAAGATTCTCGGCCGTAAGCTGGGCGACAGCGGTCATTTCTTTGTGATCGACCGTAACGAAGGCAAGAACTACGGTAATTATCTGTTCCACGACACCGACGAAGGCAAACGCCCGCAGTGGGACGACAAGGATTTGCAAACCCTGCTGAAAAACAGCAGCGGCACACTGGCACGCCAGGATGCCACGGGCCGTACATTAATGATGTCTTACACAGCCCTGCCCGGTTGGAACTGGACGGTGGTCGGCGAAGTCGATAAAGAGATCTTGCTGAGTGATGTGACCCGCATGCGTAATCAATTCCTGCTGGCGGGCGTCGTGATTTCGCTGCTCTTTGCCGCACTCTTTGTGGTGATCATTCGTCGCTGGCTGACCCACCCGTTACGCAGTGTGATCGATCTTGCTCAACGTTATGCCGACGGCGATCTGCGCGCCACGCTGAATGTCGATCGTCATGATGAAGTGGGGCAATTGATTGCGGCGATCAACGGCATCGGCGACGGTCTGCATAAAATCGTGTTACAAGTCCGTGAGTCCGCAGCAGAGATCAATCTCGGCACCACTGCATTGGCCGCTGACAGCGGTGAGATTAGTGAGCAGATCAACAAGCAGGCCAGCAGCGTGGAGGAGACCTCCGCCAGCCTTGAGCAACTGACTGCGACGGTGCAACAGAATGCAGCCAATATGGAGCAAACGCAGCATCTGGTGAATGAAACCACCGACGCAGTGAAAAAAGGCGGCGAAACCGTGGATAACTCGGTCGCGACCATGGAAGACATTCGCGGCGCGTCACAGCGCATCGCCGACATTACCCATGTGATTGAATCCATTGCCTTCCAGACCAATATCCTGGCGCTGAACGCCGCCGTAGAAGCCGCCCGCGCAGGGGAACACGGCAAAGGGTTCGCCGTGGTGGCGCAGGAAGTGCGAGCGCTGGCCGCGCGCAGCGCCAACGCGGTAAAAGAGATTGAAGCGCTGATTGGCGATACGCTGAAAAAAGTGGGCGAAGGGCATGCGCAGTCGGAGGCAACACGTGTGGCAATGCAGTCGATCATCAGCCATATGGGCAATATCAATCAGCTTGTGCATGAGATTAACCAGGCCTCACATGAACAATCCGCAGGTATCAACCAGGTGAACCTGGCCATGACACATATCGGCGATGCCACGCACATCAACGCCGGACGGGTTTCCCAAAGTGAGGAAACCGCCCGGACGTTGCGGGAAAAAGGTGCGCATCTGACGGAACTGGTGAGCCTGTTCCGCTTGAAAATGGACTAACAGGCCCCACCCGTGGCGCGAAGCAGCAGGTCGTTTTGTACCTGCCCGTCAACTGGCGACACGCCGCGGGTATCCAGCATCAGCCGACACCACGCCTGTGCCATCGGCGGTGATGCGTGTTGCAGCATCTGCGCTCCGACGCCCAGTAACCACAGCTGTTGCGCCACTTCGCGCCCTTGAGCCTCATCCGGTTTACGCAACCGTTGTTGCAGTTGCCGCCACGCACGATCAAAGTGACGATCCTGGCCTTTCACCGCGCCAAACTCATCCACCAGCAGCGCCACCGCACCCGGTTGCTTACCCAACACGCGCAGCACGTCCAGACACATGACGTTTCCGGAGCCCTCCCAGATGCTGTTGACCGGCATCTCGCGATAAAGGCGAGGCAGTTCATTCTCTTCGCAGTAACCGATACCGCCCAGCACTTCCATCGCTTCAGCCACAAAAGGAATACCCGCTTTGCAGACAGCGAATTTCGCCACCGGCGTAAACAGCCGTGCCCACAATGCTTCCCGCTCATCCGCGCGGTTGTCCCAGGCGCGGGCCAGGCGAAACAGCATGGCGGTTTGCCCTTCCAGTTGTAGCGCCATACGACTGAGTACTTCCCGCATCATCGGTTGATCGACAAGGTTTTTGCCGAATGCCTGCCGCTGATGGGCATGATACAGCGCCACGGAAAACGCGCGACGCATCAGACCATGGCTACCGAGCGCGCAGTCAAGGCGCGTCAGACCGCCCATTTTCAGGATCTGCCGCACCCCTTCACCCTCTTCCCCCAGCAACCAACCGCTGGCATCGTAAAACTCAGCCTCGCTGCTGGCGTTGGAACGGTTACCGAGTTTGTCTTTCAGACGTTCCAGCCGTACGTTGTTGCGCTGACCATCGGGTAAAAAACGGGGAACAAAGAAGCAGGAGAGCCCGCCTTTTGCCTGTGCCAGTACAAGGTGCGCATCGCTTTGCGGAACCGAGAAAAACCATTTATGCCCGGTCAGCCGGTACGTATCACCGCTCTTTTCTGCCCGGGTGGTGTTACTCAGTACATCTGATCCCCCCTGCTTCTCGGTCATCCCCATGCCGATCAGCAATCCGCGTTTCTGGTCACCAGGCAGCAGATGAGGATCGTAACGATCACTGAGCAGCGGTTTTAGCCAGCCGTGAAAAGATTTTGGTAGCGACTGCACCAGCAAGGGGATGGCAGCGAACGTCATGGTGATGGGGCAAAGGGTGCCGGATTCCACCTGCGCATGCAGCACAAAACGCGCGGCACGGGCGACAAACGATCCGCTGCGTGCGTCCTCTTCCCATGCCAGATTGTGCACACGATTGGCGCACATGCCCTGCATCAGCAAATGCCAGGCAGGGTGAAAGCGTACATCGTCGAGTCGCGCGCCGGTGGCGTCGTAGCGGAGTAATTCCGGCGGATTGGCGTTAGCCAGTCGTCCAAGTTCGAGCGACTCCGCCGTGCCCAACTGCTGGCCGATGCTGGCAAGCAGTTCAGCATCCCATGCTGCGCCTTCGCGCAGCGCGGCATCATACAGTGCGCGGTCAGAAAGGAATAAGTTGCTGTTATGTAAGGGAGTCGGTTGATTGAAAACCGTATGCGTTTGCCATTGCATGCTGTGTCCCTCCGTCAGTGGCAGTCGCTATAAGTATGGACAGCCCGAGCAAACACTGCATGGGAGTAGAGTCACAAGGCAACGATTTTGCACCCTACATTCGTGAAACAACTCACATAATTCAGCAAGAGTGCCAGCACAATGCGCCCGGCTGCACTGATGCCACCGGGCCTGCAGCTAAGCGGAGTTACCCGGCGATATAATGCGGAATAAAACGGGAGGTATCTTTGGTGATCAACGAGCAGTCTTCGCGGATGCCCATACCAACGGCTTCATCATCCACCACCCAACTACCAATCAATGTGTAGCTGTCACCAAAACGCGGTAGCGGCTGAAAAGCCTGGAAAATCATCGGCTCGTTACCATAATCGCCATCTTCGTGATCAATGACGTTATGCGCACCGTCGAGGATGGTGACATTCCCCCCCTCGCGGGAAAACAGCGGCTTACGCACATAGCTTGCACCCGGTGCCAGCAGCGGCTTTTCGCCATCAAACCACGCAGGCAGCAGGTTGGGATGGTGAGGGAAATAACGCCACAGCAGAGGTAATAACCCCTTATTGCTGAGAATGCTCTTCCATAGCGGCTCCAGCCACTGCTCACGGCGCTTACATAGCAAGGGGCCGTTCTCGTCGCGCATCATCCATTCCAGCGGATAGAGCTTGAAGGCCTGACGAATGACATTGTCATCCAGATCCGTCAACACGCCGCCAAGACCCAGCCCGAGATCGTCGATGTAGATAAAGCGTGTATCCAGACCCGCCTGACGCGCACAATCCTCCAGATAAAGCACCGTTCCACGATCTTCCTCAGTATCTTTACAGCAACAAAAATAGAGCGGATGGCGCCCCTGTATCTCAGCAAAACGGGCGATCAGCTTATCCTGGATAGCATTGTACTGATCGGCATCGCGAGGGATAACGCCGCTGCGCCGGGAATCTTCCATCCAGAGCCACTGGAAATAAGCGGATTCGTACAGCGATGTTGGCGTGTCGGCATTATATTCCAGCAACTTCACCGGCTCCTTGCCGCACCAGACAAAATCCATACGCCCGTAGAGCGAAGGATCGCGGCTGCGCCAGCTATCAGCAATGGCATCCCAGTAGAGCGGTGGGATGGCCAACTGTGTCAGGACAGCTTCATCGGCTACGGCGCGATCCACCACTTCAAGGCACATTTGATGCAACTCTGCCGTGGGTTTTTCGATCTGTTCCTCAATTTGCCGCAGCGTAAAACGGTACGCCCGACTTTCGTCCCAGTAGATTTCGTTATCAATAATATGGAAGTCGAAACCATGATCGCGAGCAATCCGTTCAAGCCCGGGGCGAACAGCAACATCATGTCGTAGCATCGTTATCCTCCCCAGCTTCCGCGTGCGCTGGAGGAGCGCCCGAAACCACCACGGGAAAAAGTGGTCGCCTTTTTGGTGGTGTATCCATAGTGGCTGCTCGCACTGGTATTACTGGTGCTGCCGCCGGAGCGCCAGCTATAGTCGCCATCGCTGTTACGCCACACCGGGCGGGAAGAGTACATAGAGCCGCCGCTGCTGTAGCTATACTGCTCATCGCGGTCTTTTCTGATGGCTTTACTGAGTAAAAAACCGCTGAGTACTGGCATCCAGCGCTGACCGATATTGTCGTAGTAGCAATGATCATATTGCTGCACGCACGCGGGCTGCGACATATTCGTCGGGATTTCTTGCTCAAAGCTCATGCGCGCATTATTCCACGCATCATTACACACCTGCGCAGTATTACCGTCGTCGACGCAATCCTGCTGGGAGGTGTAATAAACGCCGTCACCATCGTTATCATCTTTATGATCGCTGCAGCCTTTTAACGCAAAGAAAGCGGCTCCGCCCATAATTGCCAGTGTCAGATATTGCCCGCTTTTACGCTCTTTCGGCGGTGACAAAAGCGAGCGCTGGCTGCGGCTTTGCGCTGGCGACAGAATATAATTTTTTTGCCGGGTCTTTCTCTTTCTGGCCATGATTTGTCCATTACCATGTCATGCAGGCGGCATTAAAAATTCCGCCCGCCAGCGCTGCCGCCCCCATAAACACCCCGGCGGCAGTGTTACCGTTAATAATTTTATCACTCAGATTCGGCATATACAGACGTACACCGCCGTAGACCATTAATTGCACCACCAGTGCAATAAAGCCCCAAATTAAATAATCCGGAATGCTGACAGAGTTAATAGCTGCACTGGAAAGAGGAATAATATACCCCAACAGTGAACCACTGAATGCTAACGACGCGGCGATATTGTTCTCTTTAATTAATCGCCATTCGTCATGGGGTGTAATATGCGTATAAACAAAAAGAAAAAAGAGCACCATGGCAATGCCAATAAAGAAATACGAACCAAACGCCAGCAGTGAACCCAGAATATGAATTTCCGTTCCCATAATTATCCTATGATCTTTAATGATGTCAGGGGAATATCGACACCCAGCGCGCGCGAATAGATCCACTCGGGCTGATTTTGTTCATTAAACGTCTCTTCGCCGTTCAGCAAGAGATACTCAAACACACCGTCGGTGACTTCTCGCTGATAGGCCATCATAAAGTTATGCACTTCCCAGCATGCTCCAGCCGGGTTGTTGACGGTTTCCAGCGTATAAATCGGCTCGATATCGGCGCGCTCTTCCGCATTAAACACGCGCTGCCACAGGCAATCGCGCCAACGTAACGACGGCTTGCCCATGGTTTTTGCGCTCAGCATCTCCCGCCAGGTTTTCTCACCGGAAACACCGGCGCTCTCTTCATACACGAACAGCTTGATATCATCGATATTGCTGGTTTCCAGACCGCCAGAGGTGCTGATTTGCAGGAACTCATCGCCGGTGGTGTAGTAACGGTGGATCATGCACCCTGCGCCCAGGTCAAAGCTGCCGCAAGCGCCAATGGTGTACTCTTCGCCGGGCAGCGTGACCAACAATTCCTCTTCGCACAAACGAAACAGCAGCGTATCAATAGTAAACCCGGCGTGCAGATGCAATCCAAGCGGACCTCTTTCCGGGGCCGCCGCATCAGGCCGCCCCAGCAGGTTTTTAAGAAAAGAGAGCATCACTGTTTTTGTTGCTGTTGCAGTCGGGCCAGTACATCCTGCGCGGAGGTTTTATCGCTGCCGCCAATGCCTGCCTGCGCGAGTTTTTCATCCAGATCGCGCCCGTCAGCCACTTTTTCAAGTTGGGTGGCCGCATCCAGTCGCGCCTGACGTTCAGCCTGACGCGTTTGCAGACGTTTTAGCGATTCTGCCGCCGTCGCCACATTGTTAGATGCGCCAACAGTGGACGTCGTCACCGCCTGCTGCGCACGCTGCATCGCTTCAGTCGCTTTAATCACTTCCAATTGCTGCTCAAACTGCTCAATGCGTTGCGCCGTCGCCGTGACCGCTTTTTCAACCGCATCGCGTGACGTTTCAAGGTTGCTCAGCACCTGCTCTTCCGCAGTAATGGCGTTTTCCAGACGGGCGATTTCCGTTGCAACCTCGTTGAGCAGCGCCGCATCGACATTTTTCGCCATCGCTTCCAGCGCACGCGCCTCAAGACTGGCTTTACGCTCGCGCAGATCGTCCAGCTTGTCGTTACTCAGTTTCACGCGCGCCAGCAGGTCAACGCGGGATTTTCCTGCCTTATCCAGTTCCGTGCGCGCATCGCGAATATGCTGTTCCAGCATGCGTACGCCCTGCGTTTCTTCAATCGACTCTTCCGCCTGAGCAATAAACGATTTACCCAGCGTAAAGAGGCTTTTTAAAATTCCCATACCATCACTCCCAGCTCAGTTATTGGGTAAAATCATCTGTTAATTCAGCGAGATCCAGCGCATTTTCAGCAAGCGTGGTGATTTCCAGCAGAATATCGTCGATCGACGAGTTGAGTGACAGTGCGCCGAACGCGACATAGTACTCTTCGCCGCCGACAGGCGAGATGCCAACAGAAGATAACGGTAACAGTTTTTGGTTGCGCAGCAGGAAGGCATTAAACGCATCCTGATGCTTAATTTCGTTCAGCGGGCAAATATAGGTTTCGATAATGATTTGCCGGGAGGTCAGCAGCACGTTGAGTTGTAAGTCGCCGTAATCATCCAGCGTCAGAATTAAAGCGTCCGCTTCGCGTTGAATATTTACGTCCAGCGTTGCTGATTGTAATAATGCTGCGCTCAGTGTTTCTACAGTCCATGCCATCTTTTCTATCCTGATCATTTCATCGCAATAAGGGTGAAATACCTGCCCGCGAATAGTACCAGCGTTAACGGTAAAAAAAACCACCCGAATAAGGGTGGTTTCTCTGTACTTCGCCGCTTACAAACCGCGTTGGCGCACGGCTTCAAACAGACAGATGCCTGTGGCGACCGAGACGTTCAGCGACGAAACGCTTCCCGCCATCGGGATGCTGATCAGCTCATCGCAGTGCTCGCGGGTCAGGCGGCGCATACCTTCGCCTTCAGCGCCCATCACCAGCGCCAGACGGCCAGTCATTTTGCTCTGGAACAGAGTATGGTCTGCTTCACCGGCAGTACCTACGATCCAGATATTCTCTTCCTGCAGCAGACGCATCGTGCGGGCAAGGTTGGTTACGCGGATCAGCGGTACGCTTTCCGCCGCGCCACAGGCGACTTTTTTCGCGGTAGCATTCAGTTGAGCAGATTTGTCTTTCGGCACGATCACCGCATGCACACCCGCCGCATCGGCGCTACGCAAACATGCGCCAAGGTTATGCGGATCGGTGACGCCATCCAGGATCAACAGGAACGGCTGATCGAGACTGGCGATCAGATCCGGCAGATCGTTTTCCTGATACTGACGCCCCGGTTTCACGCGTGCAATGATCCCCTGATGAACCGCACCTTCGCTTTTTTCATCCAGATACTGGCGACTCGCCACCTGGATCACCACGCCTTGCGCTTCCAGTGCGTGGATCAGCGGCAGCAGACGTTTGTCTTCGCGGCCTTTCAGAATAAAAACGTCCTGAAAACGCTCCGGAGCGCGCTCCAACAGGGCCTGCACCGCGTGGATGCCGTAAATCATTTCACTCATTGATGGTACTCATTTGGGGCGGTTTGCGCCGCGTTATTGGGCTGTGATTGTCATCACCTGGCGCCATTATACCCGACACACGCCCCAGAACGAACCACCCGCCCGCGCTAACTCAGGTGCCGTTTCGCCTCCAGCCTGACCCGGTGCAGGACATGCTGCTTGATAGCGCCGTATTGAGGATGTCCGACAAGGGTTTCAATGTCACGGTCACGGCCAAACGGCAACGTAATTTCCTCAACGATCTTGCCCGGCCGCGCCGACATAACCAGAATGCGGTCGGCGAGAAACAGCGCTTCTTCCACATCATGGGTCACAAACAGCAGCGTGGTACGGGTTTCCAGCCATGCTTCGCGCAGCAGCTCCTGCATCATCAGCCGCGTTTGTGCATCCAGTGCGCCGAACGGCTCATCCAGCAGCAGCACATCCGGGCCGGGCAACCAGGCGCGCGCCAGCGCCACCCGCTGTTTCATACCGCCAGAAAGCTGCCATGGTGCATGGTGTTCAAACCCTTTGAGCCCAACGCGCGCCAACCACTCCAGCGCCCGGGCGTTCACCTCCGCTTTGTGATGTTTTCCCAACCGCGGGCCAAAGGTGACGTTATCCAGCACCGATAACCACGGAAACAGGTTCGGCTGCTGGAAAATCATCCCCCGCGAGGGGCCGGGTTGTTGCACCGTCTGACCGCCCGCCAGCACCTGCCCGCTGTCTGGCTTTGTAAACCCCGCCACCAGGTTAAGGATGGTGGATTTTCCACAGCCAGATGGCCCAAGCAGCACGACAAATTCCCCTGGCGACAACGCCAGCGAAATATCTTCCAGCACCGTAAACGGCTGTGGTTTAGCGGCAAACGTCAGGGAGACATTTTCCAGTGCGATATGTGCCGTCATCACTCTTTCCCCGCCCAGGGCGCTAACCACCGTTGCAGCCCCAGCAGTAATAAATCCAGTAAATAGCCAATGCCGCCCAGCAGCAAAATGCCGAGCATCACAATGTCGGTGCGCAGATAAGAGCTGGCGTTGATCACCATCCACCCCAGGCCAGAACTGGCCGCCACCATTTCGGCCGCAATCAGCGAGGTCCAGCCGATGCCAATCGACAGACGTACGGTGGTAAACAGTTCCGGCAGCGCATCCGGCAGTACCACACGCAGGAAAATCTGCCTCCTGGATGCACCGAGGGTTTGCGCTACGCGGATACGCGCCCGGCCAATGCGCTCCACCGCTGCGCTGGCGCCGACCACGACGCTTAAGAAGGTGGCGATAAAGATGAGGAAAAATTTCGAGGCTTCACCAATCCCCAGCCATACCACCGCCAGCGGGATCAGGGCGATTTTCGGCAATGGCCGCAGAAACTGCACAAAGGGGTTAAGCACAGCGGACAAACCGTCGGATAACCCCATCAACAGCCCTAACGGAATACCAATTGCAATGGCGACGGCAAAAGCGCTCAGCGCACGCGCCAGACTTACGACAATATGCTGCCACAGCGGCACCTGACGGTAACCGTCCGCCAGCAGCTCTTCCGCCGTGAGGCCAATGTCGGTCAATGACGGTAATAGCAGTGGATCGACCCACTGCCGGGTCGCCGCCACTTGCCAGAGCATGAAGAAAACCGCCACCGACAGCACGCTGATAGCGATATGCTGACTCAATTTCATTGCGCGGTAGCCGCCGCATCGCGAATGTAGCGGGAGTCGATCGCCGCATCCCAGTTGGCCGGGATATCGCGCTTACGCAGTTCACCGATCCCGGCAAGGAAATCGGAGGTCTTGCTCAACGCTTTACCAATACCGCTGTCGGAGGTGTGCGTGCCGTTACCCAGCCACGCTGCCGTCCCTTGTTCGCTCAGCGACGGGTATTCCAGCCCGCCGAGGGTGTTAGCGGCTGTGGTCACTGGTGCCCCCACCTCTTTCGCGACAATCGCAGCGGCACGTTCGGGATCTTTCTTGAACTCATCCACTTTCTGCTGATGTACACGCAGGAACGCCGTCACCGCGTCCGGGTACTGCTCCGCGAAGGCTTTACGCACCACATAGTTGTTGTAAATCAGGTAACCCGCTTTTTGCAGATCTTTGGTGGCGAACACCTGATGCCCACCGGAAGCTTCCAGTTCCTGGGCAAACGGTGCCCAAACGTAACCGGCATCAATATCACCGCGTTTCCATGCCGCAACCATCTCTGCCGGGCGCAGCGGCAACAGCGTTATTTTACTGCGGTCGAGTTTGTTAACGCTTATCGCCGCTTCCAGCGCATATTGCGCAGTGGAGTTTGGCGGATAAGCCACTCGTTTACCTTCAATATCACGGATAGTGTTAATGCCATCTTTGCCAATTAAACGTTCATAACTGGCAATCACCCCCGATACACCGATAATTTCCACCGGCAGTTTTCGTACAATACCCGCAGTCGCCGGGCTGGAGCCGAAATTGGCAATATCGATAGCGTTACTGGCGAAATAATTTAACGCATCGGCACCAGAGGCAAATTGCACCCATTTCACCGGGCTGTGTAAGGCTTTATCCAGCGAGCCGTCGGCTTTTGCCAGCATTAATACTTGTGAACCGCCGCTATACGCGACACGGACTTCCGTCGGCGTGGCGGCGATGCTGGTGCTGGCCCATAAGCTACCCGCTGCCAATAATAAGCAGAGACCTTTTTTCATTTTATTTAACCTTTAAATGACGACATTATTAGCGCTGGATCACTATATCCACTGGCGGCTCTTTTATTTATTCCAATTATTGCTTTGGGTATGCGGGAAATAAGAATGACGATATTCAAGCCATATTTCCGCACAGCGCTGCGCCAGTAATTGCGCCGGATCGTGGGTCAGAGAAAGAAACGGCGCAGCTACCGCACGCAGCGCAAGCGGCACCTCGGTACAGGCCAGTAGCAATTGCTCAGCACCGCGAGCCAGAAGTGCCTGCGCCTGTAAACTCAGCAACTCGCCGCCTTCAGGCAACGCACCGCGCTTCACCGCATAACAGCCCGGCACAAACCACTGCTGCAACTCGTCAGCGGTAGGCAGCAACACCTCCATGCCCTTCTGCGCCAGCGCACGCTGGTACCAACCCGCATCCAGCGTCCCTTGTGTGGCAACCAGCCCTACCCGCTGTGGTTTTTGCGGCAGCGCCACCAGCCCTTCAAGGGTGGCATCAACAATATGCAGCAACGGTGCCGCGCTGGCGTAACTGAGTTCATCAAACCAGTGATGCGCCGTATTACAGGGGATCACAATATGGCTGACACCAGCCTGATTAAGCTTTTCGATACCGAGCAGTAATTGCGGCAACGGCGATGGCCCCAACCCGGCGAGGGCTTTTTGCCTGTCGGCGACCTGCGGCACATTCCAGACCACCGATGGCAGTTGCTGCTGATCGCTGTCAGCGGGAGTGGCATCCAGCAATTTATGCTGGAAATCCAGGGTGGCAAGCGGCCCCATGCCGCCCAGCACGCCAAGCAAAAAAGGCTTAGCCATGGCGGACGTGCGCCTCCAGCACCTGACGATAACCAAATAATCCGGCCGAACCGCCTGTGTGAATAAACACCACGTTTTCGTCACGACTAAAGTGGCCTTTACGGATCAAATCAATAAGCCCGGCGGCGCCTTTTCCGGAGTAGACCGGATCAAGCAAAATACCTTCATGACGGGCAAACAGCGTCAGCGCTTCCAGCATGCTTTCTGTTGGCAGACCGTAGCCATCGCCGACGTAATCGCTGTTAGCCACCACCGCTTCGCGCGGCAGTTCCCCCTTCACGCCAAGCAGTTCGCGAGTACGTGATGCCAGCGTCCAGACATTCTCTTCCTGCTTCGCTTTCGGCGCGCGAACGCTGATGCCCAGTACCGGCACCTGGCTATTGGTGGCGCTAAACCCGGCCACCAGCCCGGCTTGTGTACCGGTGCTGCCAGTAGCATGCACCACGCTGTCAATGCGCAAACGTAGCTGGGATGACTGGAAAAGCAGCTCTTCCGCACAGGCAACATAGCCCAGCGCGCCGATTGGATTTGAACCGCCACCGGGAATGACATACGGGTTGTGCCCTTGCTCGCGCAACTGTTGCGCCAGCTCTTCCATGGCCTGCTGCATATCCGTACCGCCCGGCAGATGCGCGACAATCTCGCCGCCGAGCAAGTCGTCCAGCAGGTTGTTGCCGGAACGCTGATACTCTTCACCAAAATCCGTTACCCGCTTTTCCAACAGCACTTTGGTCGGTAACCCGAGTTTCGCCGCCCCGGCGATAGTCTGGCGCACATGGTTTGATTGCGTCGCCCCCTGGGTAATGATGACGTCGGCGTTTAATGCCAGCGCATCCGCCAGTAAGAACTCCAGTTTGCGGGTTTTATTGCCGCCGGTCGCAAGACCCGTGGCGTCGTCGCGTTTGATCCATAATTTGGGACCACCGAGTAACGCGCTTAAATTATTCAGAGGTTCCAACGGCGTTGGAAAATGACCTAATGTCAGGCGGGGAAAACGGGCCAGATGCATAATCGCTCCTTGCAAAACAGAGATATGCCGAAGCGAAAAGGCTTCGGTTTTTTATTCGGTGAATAAGAGATGGGTATTCACTATATACATCTGGCTGCGCAGGCTAACGATAAATACTAAATATCGATTTGCAGAAAATAACTAACCATAAAAAAACCCCTTCACAGGAAGGGGTTCGGGAATATTACTGCGCGACTTTCTTTTTCGCCGCACGTTTTGCTTTGGTGGCGGCGGCGATTTTTTGCGTCTTCGCCGACGGTTTTTTGGCTTTTTTCGGTTTGCCTTTCCCCGGTTCGCCGCGGAAGGCGCTGTCCGGCTCAAAGTTCACCTTTTTGCCCATCTGGCGGCGCGGCGGTTTTTTCCCGGCGACTTTTTTTCCTGCCGGGCCTTTCTTGCTGCGTTCACGCTCGGTTTTACCGACATTGCGCGGACCGCGTTCGCTGGAGATCAGCGAGAAGTCGATCTTACGCTCGTCCATATTGACCGCTTCGACTTTCACCTGCACGCGGTCGCCCAAACGGTAAGTCTGCCCGCCGGATTCGCCAATCAAACGCTGACCAATCTGGTCAAAGCGATAGTAGTCATTATCCAGCGAAGAGACATGCACCAGACCATCAATAAAGAGATCATCCAGGCGCACAAAGAAACCAAAGCCGGTCACGCTGGCGATCACACCCGGGAAGATGTTGCCTACCTGATCCTGCATAAAGTCGCATTTCAGCCAGTCCGACACTTCACGCGTGGCTTCATCAGCGCGACGTTCGGTCATCGAACAGTGCTGGCCCAGTTGCAGCACCTCTTCCATGCTGTAATGCCAGCCGCCGGTTTCGGTGCTGTTGCCTTTCAGCCCCTGCTCTTTCGCCAGCAGATATTTAATGGCGCGGTGCAACGACAGATCCGGGTAACGGCGAATCGGTGAAGTAAAGTGTGCGTAGGATTGCAGCGCCAGCCCAAAGTGGCCGCGGTTTTCCGGATCGTAGATCGCCTGTTTCATAGAGCGCAGCAGCATGGTTTGCAGCATCTCATGATCCGGGCGATCGGCAATCGACTCCAGCAGCTCCGCATAGTCGCGCGGCTCGGGTTTGTTGCCGCCAGGCAGTTCCAGACCGAGCTCAGCGAGCACACTGCGGAACGCCGTGATCGCGTCGTTAGAGGGTTTATCGTGAATACGGAACAGCGCAGGCTCGCTGGCTTTCTCCACAAAGCGCGCGGCGGAGATATTGGCGAGGATCATGCACTCTTCAATCAGTTTGTGCGCATCGTTGCGCTGGGTCTGTTCAATGCGTTCGATGCGACGCTCAGCATTGAAGATAAACTTCGCTTCTTCGCTCTCAAACGAGATGCCGCCACGTTCTGCACGCGCCTGGTCGAGGACTTTATACAGGTTATGCAGCTCTTCAATGTGCTTCACCAGCGGCGCATATTGCTCGCGCAGATCCTGATCGCCCTGCAGGATATGCCACACTTTGGTATAGGTCAGCCGCGCGTGCGAACTCATCACCGCTTCGTAGAATTTAAAGCCGGTTAAACGGCCTTTTGCTGAGATGGTCATTTCGCAGACCATACACAACCGATCCACCTGCGGGTTCAGAGAGCACAGACCATTAGAGAGCACTTCCGGCAGCATCGGCACCACTTGCGACGGGAAGTAGACCGACGTGCCGCGGTTGCGTGCTTCGTTGTCCAGCGCGGTGCCGTGACGCACGTAGTAACTCACATCGGCAATTGCTACCCATAAGCGCCAGCCACCGCCACGTTTTTTCTCGCAGAACACGGCGTCATCAAAGTCGCGAGCATCTTCGCCGTCGATGGTAACGAGCGGCAGATCGCGTAAATCCACGCGGCCCACTTTTGCTTCTTCCGGCACCTGCTCTTTCAGCCCGGCAATCTCTTTTTCAACTTCTGTCGGCCACAGGTAGGGAATTTCATGGGTGCGCAGCGCCATATCCACTGCCATACCGGTTCCCATATTATCGCCAAGCACTTCGACGATTTTCCCCAGCGCTTTGGTGCGACGGGTCGGTCGCTGCGTCAGCTCCACCACCACTACGAAGCCCATGCGAGCGCCCATGATCTCTTCCGGGGGGATTAAGATATCAAAGCTCAACCGGCTGTCGTCCGGCACCACAAAACCCACGCCTGCGTCGGTAAAGTATCGGCCAACAATCTGGCTGGTTTTCGGCACCAGGATACGTACAATGCGCGCTTCGCGGCGACCTTTGCGATCCGCGCCAAGCGGTTGTGCCAGCACCTGATCGCCATGGATGCAGGTTTTCATCTGTTCGCTGGAGAGGTAGAGATCGTCTTTACGCCCTTCTACGCGCAAGAAGCCGTAGCCGTCGCGGTGGCCAATGACCACGCCTTTCAGCAGGTCCAGGCGTTCCGGTAAGGCATAGCACTGGCGGCGGGTAAAGACCAATTGTCCGTCGCGCTCCATGGCACGCAGACGGCGGCGTAGCGCTTCATTTTGTTCTTCGCCTTCGATGTTCAACTCAACGGCCAGTTCGTCCCGGCTGGCGGGTTTTTCACGTTTTGCTAAGTGATCGAGGATGAATTCGCGGCTGGGAATGGGGTTGGTGTATTTTTCAGATTCGCGTTCGAGGAAAGGATCTTGTGACATTGCGGTTCCTCCGTTGTCAGCTCTGGCGGTAATTTTCGTCATTCCACCAGCAATAATTTGTAAAGCGGTTGATTCTCTTCAACCAAATCGGCAAGCGTGTAGTTATCCAGCTCCTTGAGAAAACTTTTCACGGCTTTGGAAAGCGCCATTTTGAGGCGACAGGCGCTGGTGATATGGCAGAATTCACTGCTGCAATTGACCAGCGAAAGGGGTTCGAGGGAGCGCACAACATCACCAATACGAATATCCTGCGCCGGTTTGCCCAGGCGAATCCCACCGTTTTTCCCACGGACGGCCGCGACATAGCCTTCACGACTGAGTTGATTGATTATCTTAACCATATGATTACGGGACACACCATACGTTTCCGTTACTTCAGTAATGTTGGTCATTTGTCCTTCCGGCAGCGACGCCATGTAAATCAGGGCGCGTAAACCGTAATCGGTAAAGCTTGTTAACTGCACATCAACCTCAATAAATGGGAAAGGGTGAGATACCCACAGGTATTAACTCTATTGATGATAAACCAGCCAGCTGTCAGGCCGCTAATTTATTTGAACAGAAGGGTAAAAAAAGCGAGGAGACGGGGCGCGATCAACACGCCCCGGAACAGCATTATGCGTCGAACGGGTCACGCAGGATCATCGTTTCCGTACGATCCGGCCCGGTAGAGATAATATCGATCGGCACACCGGTAAGTTCTTCAATACGTTTGATGTAGTTCAGCGCTGCCTGTGGCAAACCGCTGCGCTCTTTCACACCAAACGTCGATTCAGACCAGCCAGGCATTGATTCATAAATCGGCTCAATACCTTCCCAGTTGTCTGCTGCCAGCGGCGTAGTGGTCACTTCGCGGCCGTCCGGCATGCGGTAGCCCACGCAGAGTTTCACTTCTTTCAAACCATCCAGCACATCCAGCTTGGTCAGGCAGAAGCCAGACAGGGAGTTGATCTGCACCGCACGGCGCACCGCAACGGTGTCCAGCCAACCGGTGCGACGACGACGACCTGTGGTCGCGCCATATTCGTTACCCTGTTTGCACAGGAACTCGCCGATATCATCGAACAGTTCAGTCGGGAACGGACCCGCACCCACACGCGTAGAGTAAGCTTTGATAATACCCAGTACGTAATCAACATAACGTGGGCCAAGGCCGGAACCAGTGGCGACGCCGCCTGCGGTAGTGTTAGAAGAGGTGACGTACGGATAAGTACCGTGGTCGATATCCAGCAGCGTACCCTGTGCGCCTTCAAACATCACGAAGTCGCCGCGTTTGCGTGCCTGATCCAGCAGATCGGAAACATCGACGACCATAGCGGTCAGGATGTCAGCAATCGCCATCACGTCGTCCAGCACTTTCTGGTAGTCAACCGCTTCCACTTTGTAGAAGTTTACTAACTGGAAGTTGTGGTATTCCATCACTTCTTTCAGTTTATCGGCGAAAGTCGCTTTATCGAACAGGTCGCCAACGCGCAGACCGCGACGGGCAACTTTGTCTTCGTATGCTGGCCCGATACCACGGCCCGTGGTGCCGATGGCTTTCGCGCCACGCGCTTTTTCACGCGCAACGTCCAGCGCAACGTGATAATCGAGGATTAACGGGCATGCTTCAGACAGCAGCAGACGTTCACGAACCGGGATACCACGGTCTTCCAGTTCTTTCATCTCTTTCATCAGCGCAGCTGGAGACAGCACGACACCGTTACCGATGATGCTGGTGACGTTTTCACGAAGAATGCCTGATGGAATAAGATGGAGGACGGTTTTTTCACCGTTGATTACGAGAGTATGGCCTGCGTTGTGACCGCCCTGGTAGCGCACAACATATTTAGCCCGTTCAGTCAGAAGATCGACAATCTTCCCTTTACCTTCGTCACCCCATTGGGTGCCCAGTACGACGACGTTGTTACCCATTTTTCAAAATCACCGTTTGCTTAAAAATGGATTCTACCACCGCTTTTTTTCAGATTCAGCACTTTTTCCGGGCAAAATGACAGCAAAATAACCGCTTTTGCTTCAGCCAATCGTTTTCCTCAACATGTAGTAGATAACCACTCCCGCAACCACAAGCCCACCGCCAAAACGACGCAAAATATGATCCGGCAGCAAACTCAGGGAGGCGATCATACGACGCCATGCGCGCGGATAGAACATCGGACCAAGGCCTTCAAACACCAGTACCAGCGCCAGGGCAAGCCATATTGTTGAATTCATTTCTGATCCTTCCAAAAAGAAAACCACCGCCTTAAATCGGGCGGTGGTTTTTTTATCATGAAAACCGCTGACGCTATCTTAGCGTGTCGCGGAACTCGGTGTCTTCATATAACGGAAGAAATCGCTGTCCGGGCTGAGCACCATCACATCCTGGTTGCTCTCGAAGCTGCTTTCATACGCGCGCAGGCTACGGATAAAGGCATAAAAGTCCGGATCCTGGCTAAAGGCATCGGCGAACAGCTTCGCCGCTTCCGCATCGCCTTCACCGCGCAGGATACGCCCCTGACGCTCAGATTCCGCCAACGTTTTGGTCACTTCGTAATCCGCAGTGGCGCGCAGTTTTTCCGCCTCTTCCTGACCTTGCGAACGGTGACGACGGGCTACCGCTTCACGCTCGGCGCGCATACGGTTGTAAATCGCCTCGGACACTTCGGTCGGCAGGTTGATCTGCTTGATACGCACGTCCACCACTTCAATACCTAACGCTGCCATACTGTTCGGGTTAATGACCGGTACTTTACCGTTCGTTTCTTCGGTGACGCGTTCAGCGGCCTTGGCAATCGCATCATCTGCCGCCGGGGTCGACACTTCATCTTCAGTACCCGCGGAACCGGAGTTCAGCGCATCGCGCACTTCCAGCGTCAAACGACCACGGGAGTCGGTCACGATGTCACGCACATCCAGACGGCCGATTTCAGAACGCAGACGGTCAGAGAACTTACGTTTCAGCAGAACTTCCGCCTGGGAGACGTCACCGCCGCCGGTCGCCAGATAGTAGCGGCTGAAATCACTGATGCGCCACTTAATGTAGGAGTCGACGATCAGATCTTTCTTCTCTTTAGTGACAAAGCGATCCGCCTGGTTATCCATGGTCTGGATACGGGCATCCAGCATTTTAACCGATTCAATAAATGGCAGTTTGAAGTGCAGGCCTGGCGCAAACACCAACGGTTTGTTGTCATCGTCGCGCAGAACTTTACCAAAGCGCAGTGAAATGCCGCGCTCACCCTCTTTCACCACAAAAATGGAGGTGTAGAGCACTACCAGCACGATGATGATGATCGCGATAACTGACTTACGCATCGTTATTCCCCCTGACGCTGGTAGTCGTTACGCTGCGCGTTAACGCGGCGTTGGTCCATGATGTCTCCCGCAGACGTTGCGGGGGCGCTGTTCGCACTGCTGCCAGAGTTAGACGCAGGCGGCAGGCGCAGCAAGTTGTTCGCGCCACTGCTGTCACTCTTTGCCGCAGGCGCATTGCCACCTTTCAGCATCTGGTCCAGCGGCAGCACCATCAGGTTGCCACCTTTATCGTTCACCAGCACTTTGCGAGTATGACTCAGCACTTTTTCCATGGTCTCGATATACAGACGCTCGCGGGTGATTTCCGGCGCGGCTTTGTATTCCGGCAGCAGCTTCGCAAAGCGAGCCACTTCACCCTGTGCTTCCAGAATGGTCTGCGTTTTATAAGCGCGCGCCTCTTCGAGGATACGCTGCGCCTGACCATTAGCACGCGGCTGCACTTCGTTGGTGTACGCTTCCGCTTCACGAATATATTGCTGCTCGTTTTCACGGGCGGCGATAGCATCATCAAACGCGGCTTTCACCTCTTCCGGCGGACGAGCGGCCTGGAAGTTAACGTCCAGCAGGGTGATACCCATGTTATACGGACGAATGGTCTCTTCCAGCTCACGCTGGGTATCGCTACGAATAACGGTACGGCCTTCGGTCAGAATGCGATCCATCACGTATTTACCGATCACACCACGCAGGGCGCTGTCCGTCGCCTGACGCAGGCTGTCGTCGGCGCTGGTCACGCTGAACAGGTAACGCTCCGGATCGGTCACGCGGTATTGCACGTTCATCTCAACGCGAACCACGTTCTCATCAGAGGTGAGCATAACGCCGGACGCGGCCAGTTCACGCACGGACTCGACGTTGACGGCAGTGACATTATCAATAAAGGTCGGCTTCCAGTTCAGACCCGGCTCCACCAGGTGGCTGAACTTACCAAAGCGGGTAACCACGCCGCGTTCCGCTTCTTTGATGGTGTAGAACCCGGTAGCAGCCCAGATAATCACGGCGGCCGCGGCAACGATGCCGACAACGCGCCCACCCATATGACTGCGCGGGCCAGAAGAACCTGGATTGCCGCCGCCTGAGCTCTTACCCCCGCCCAAGCCACCGAGCTTTTTGCTCAGTTTGCGGAAGATATCATCCAGATCAGGTGGCCCCTGATCGCGACCGCCTTTGTTTCCATTTCCCTCAGAGTTGCCGCCTGGTTTGCTGCTTCCCCACGGGTCGCGGTCTTGTCCGTTGTTACCGGGCTGATTCCACGCCATGTATGTGCTCCATATATGTCTATCGTGCGGTGTATGCCCGAACTGGCGGGCACCCCCAAAGGGGAAAAATCTTCAGGCCTGTGCCGGTCAGACGACGTACTCTTCGAGTGCCGGTTCTTGTTTACAGAGTCGACGCCAGTCAACAATCGGCATACGCACCTGCATACCTACGCTGCCATCGTCTTCCATCCACTCTTTTTCTATTGCCTGAAGCTGATAAAACCGACTTCTCAGGCGTCCTTCCTGCGGAGGCAAACGCAGCGTGTGCTGCGCCACTTCCCCGGCAAGACGCTCCGTCAAAGCCTGGAATAACAGTGGTACGCCAACACCGGTCTGCGCAGAGAGCCAGACGCGGATTGGTTTATTCTCTTCATCCCTGTCGATACGCGGCTCGAACTCTTCCAGCATATCGATCTTGTTCATGACCAACAGCGTCGGGATCTCGTGCGCTTCAATTTCTTCAAGCACCGTATTCACTGCGTCAATGTTTTCCTGCACACGGAGATCGGCAGCATCGATCACATGCATCAGCAGCGTCGCCTGACGCGTCTCCTGCAAGGTCGCTTTAAATGCCGCCACCAGATCGTGTGGCAGATGACGGATAAACCCTACGGTATCCGCCAGCACCGTTTCCCCGACATCCGCTACATCGATACGACGCAGCGTGGGATCCAGCGTTGCGAACAGTTGGTCTGCCGCATACACCTGCGCTTCGGTGATCTGGTTAAACAGCGTCGACTTGCCGGCGTTGGTATAACCCACCAGCGAAACCGTTGGAATATCGGCTTTCGTGCGGGAGCGACGCCCTTGTTCACGCTGCTTTTCAACCTTCTCAAGGCGCGCCAGGATCTGGGTAATACGATTACGCAACAAACGACGGTCGGTTTCGAGCTGGGTTTCACCCGGACCGCGCAAACCAATCCCGCCTTTTTGTCGCTCAAGGTGGGTCCAGCCACGCACCAGACGCGTCGCCAGGTGGCGCAGTTGCGCCAGTTCAACCTGCAATTTCCCCTCGTGCGTACGAGCACGCTGGGCAAAAATATCCAAAATCAGACCGGTGCGATCGATTACACGACACTCGCACAGTCTTTCCAGGTTACGTTCCTGGGCAGGGGTCAGCGCATGATCAAAGAGCACAACGGAGGCACCCACGGCTTTTACGGCATCCGCAATTTCTACTGCTTTACCTTCGCCAACGAAATACTTAGGGTGCGGTGCTTTACGGCTACCGGTAATCACCTGCATTGCTTCGACACCGGCGGAAGAGACCAGAGATTCAAACTCCTGGAGGTCTTCCATATCTTTGTCTTGCGAAAAATAGATGTGTACCAGTACCGCCTGCTCACCGGCTTCATAACGGTCAAACAAGCGTAAACCCTCAAAAAAGATCAGCGGGGAACGCAGATCTTCTGGCTCCCCGATGTAGATAAACAGCAAAAACCTTATTCGGTTTCTTCGCCGTCCTGCTGTGCAGAGCCCTGCGCGTTGCTACCATGATGGTAGTTACTGTTGGTACCGCCGCCCGCATTGTTGCTGTGATGAGAAACCGGACGAGATGGAACAACAGTAGAAATCGCGTGCTTATAGACCATCTGGCTGACCGTGTTTTTCAACAGGATCACGAACTGATCGAAAGACTCAATTTGCCCTTGCAGCTTAATACCATTCACCAAATAAATTGAAACTGGAACACGTTCCCGACGCAGTGCGTTCAGGAACGGATCTTGTAAAGATTGCCCCTTAGCCATTCTATCTTTTCCTTATATGCTTGTTTTGTACTTAGAACCCGAAGGCTCTGAAAACTGCGTAAAAAATTCGCGCACGATACGACTTAATTGTACACATTCACCCTGCGATAGCACGAACAACCTGTAACACGTCCTGGTAAGACTTTTCTGGCTTTTCACTCTCTAACCAGTGAACGCCATCCCAGCCGCGCAGCCATGTCATCTGTCGCTTGGCTAACTGCCTCGTGGCGCAAATACCTCGATAAACCATTTCATCGTATGAAATCTCACCTTCAAGATACGACCACATCTGGCGGTATCCCACACAACGAATGGAAGGCATCTCCGTATGCAAATCTCCGCGAGCAAAAAGCGCCCGCACTTCTGCTTCAAAACCTGAAGCCAACATCTGATGAAACCGCTGCTCAATGCGTTGATGGAGCAGTTCACGGCTCGCCGGGGCGATGGCGAACTGATGCACCTGGTAAGGCAGAGCGTCTCCCGACGTTTGCGTCAGATCTGTTAAAGTTTTACCCGAAATGAAAAAAACTTCCAGTGCCCGGGAAAGCCTTTGCGGATCATTTGGATGAATCCGTGCTGCAGCAACCGGATCGATCTCCCGCAACTGCTGGTGCAACGCTTCCCATCCACGCTCTGCCGCTTGTTTTTCAATGTCCGCTCTGACTTTTGCATCCGCTGATGGCAAGGGTGATAACCCCTCCAGCAGCGCCTTGAAGTAGAGCATCGTACCGCCCACCAGCAGCGGAATGCGTCCTGCCTCGGTGATCGCATGCATTTCCGCCAACGCATCGCGGCGAAAATCCGCTGCGGAATACGCCTGCGCCGGGTCGAGAATATCCAACAACCGGTGCGGTGCGGCGTGTAACTCTTCCGCATTCGGCTTTGCGGTACCGATATCCATGCCCTGATAGATAAGGGCAGAATCCACGCTTATCAACTCAACAGGCAAAACTTTACGCAACGCAATGGCTAACGCCGTTTTACCCGAGGCCGTCGGCCCCATCAGAAAAATAGCCTTAGGCAGGCCAGCCTTACTCACTTCACTCATCATTCAGGGCGTTCATCGCCGTTTGTAGATCAACAGGTTGTAATAAACCATCTGGTGGGGACTTCACCAGATGCGGACAAAGCCGTTCGACGTCGGCCAGCAGGGTAATCGCCTGCGCCACACTCCATTGCGGATGATCGCTCGCCAGATGACGAGCCAGCCATTGGGCAATATTCGCCGCATCAATGCTTGTCTGCTGCGCCAGGTAGCCTATCAGTTCGGGAATCAAGATTTGTAAATTTTGTTGGCGCAAGGGTAAAGGCACAGCACGAATGGTTACGTACTGGCCATCCGGTACAAATTCAATGCCCATTTTTGCCAACACCGGCTGCGCCTGTTTCAACGCCGCGCGCTCTTGCGCAGAAATTTTTAAACGCACCGGAATCAACAACGGTTGACCGCAGGCCGGCGCATTGGCCGGAGAAAGCTGTGCATGGCGTAACCACCGTTCCGCAACGGGAAGCGCCAACAATGCCAGTTGCCCGTTGCGCTCAAGCAGTGCGTAGTGCGGCGCAATCAGCGTTAAGACGCGGCCAAAACTCTGGCTGTACCCTTCCAGCGCGGGCGCTGCAGGCTGTGGCGCTTCACTTTTGCGCTCCACAACAGGCGTATCCAGCAACTGACGATACAGCGCGCCCTGCTGCTTTTGGTAACCCGGTTGTGCATGCGGCCAGCCGGGCGTCGCGCCTGTATTGCCGCTGTTACGGGAAGCCGGAGCAGCGCTGGTTGGCATGCGTGGAGCATCCGGTTCACGGGCGACCAACGGTTGAGAGAATTGGTTACGCCCTGCTGCCACTCGGTTCTCTGGTAACGCGCGGGGGGCGGGTTCATCCGTTAGCGGCAAGGGGGTGTCGAACTGTTGTTGCAGCACGCTGAGCACCCCCTGGTAGATAAAGTCATGTACCAGCCGCGATTGATGGAAACGCACTTCATGCTTCGCCGGGTGCACATTGACATCCACCTGATGTGGATCGATGTCCAGGTAGAGCACAAAAGCGGGTTGCTGATCGGCACCCAGTTTATCTTCACAGGCCTGTCGGATGGCGTGATTGATTAACCGGTCGCGCATCATTCGGCTGTTCACATAGCAGTACTGGATCTCAGCGAAAGCCGCCGTGGTCTGTTTAGGGTCCGCCACCCAGCCGCGCAGGGATAAATCGCCGTGCTGCCACTCAATGGCCAGCGCGTGTTCAAGAAAGGCGGCACCGCAAATCGCCCCAAGACGGCGCTCTTTTTGCCCCCCTTCGGCGACCGCGCGGTACTGGCGCACCAGCTTGCCGTTATGACTCAAATTGAGGGTGACATCGAAACGCGCCAGCGCAATGCGGCGTATCACCTCATCGATATGGTTAAATTCGGTTTTTTCCGTGCGCATAAATTTACGGCGCGCCGGTGTGTTGTAGAACAGATCCAGCACTTCCAGCGTGGTGCCCACCGGGTGCGCGGCGGGTTTGACCGTCACCGCCATATCACGCCCTTCGGCGTAAGCCTGCCACGCTTCTTGCTGCTCAGCAGTACGGGAGGTGAGCGTTAAACGGGAAACAGAGCTGATACTGGCCAGCGCTTCGCCACGGAAGCCAAGGCTAATAATGGCTTCGAGATCGTCCAGCGAGGCGATTTTACTGGTAGCGTGGCGCGCCAGCGCTAGCGCCAGTTCATCTTTCTTGATGCCGCTGCCGTTGTCGCGGATACGGATAAGCTTGGCGCCGCCGCGTTCAATATCGATATCGATTCGCGTAGCGCCTGCATCAAGGCTGTTTTCAACCAGCTCTTTCACTACCGACGCAGGGCGCTCCACCACTTCGCCAGCGGCGATTTGGTTCGCAAGCTGCGGCGGCAGAACCTGTATCGGCATGAAAATATCCTTAGTTAAGCAGACCGTTCGCAGGTGCCGCGGCGCTGGCTGTCTGCCCGCCTCCGCTTTGTGGCGCAGACTGCAACGGATGTGCGAGGAAATAGTTACGCAGACCGCCGTATATTGCTTCAGCGATCTGTTGTTGGTAATTGTCGCTTCCCAACAATCGCTCTTCTGCAGAATTACTGATAAAACCCGTTTCAACCAGCACAGAAGGGATATCCGGGGAGCGCAGCACACCTAAGCTTGCGTGTTCCGGGCGACGCTTATGTAACGCACCCACACGCTCAAGCTGACCCAGCATACTGGTGGCGACATCATAACCGACGCGCTGGGAATGGCCGAATTGTAAATCCAGCACCGCCTGGCTCAGGTAGGGATCCGACTGGCTATTGGCCAGCACATCCCCTGCACCGCCCAACAGTTCCGATTGTTTCTCATGCTGCTCCAGCCAGCCCGCCATTTCGCTGTTCGCTCGGCGGTTTGACAATACCCATACCGACGCGCCGGTTGCATCGCGATTTGGTGCGGCGTCCGCATGGATAGAAACCAGGAAATTCGCATTCTGCTTACGCGCCACATCGGAACGCCCCATCACCGAAATAAAGTAGTCCCCGTCGCGCGTCATCACCGGTTTGAACATCGGGTCATCATTCAACAACGCGCGCAGTTTACGGGCGATGGAGATGGTCACGTTTTTCTCTTGCGTTCCGCCAGCGCCAATCGCACCAGGATCCTGACCACCGTGTCCGGCATCAATGGCGATAACCACTTTGTCACCGGATGCAGTGCGCGTCTGTACCGCCGGGCGGGTCACCGTATTACTGCTGGTCACGCTAGTAATGCGATCGTTTTCCGCTTTAAACGGATTGCGCGCAGGCGTTGAAGGCTGCGCAGGGCGAGAGGTAAAAACCGGCGTATCGTTACGCTGCACCACCGCTTTAGGCGGTGGCGGCGGTGGCGGCACATCGGCATCAATCGTAAAGACCACGTTGTAGCCCGCGCCGCTTTGCTGTTTCACCGCCCGGGTTTTGCCATTTTGCGTTAAATCCACCACCAGACGGATCGACTGATTATCTTTCGCCGTCCCGGCACGGATACTTTTGACCAGATTATTGCCGCTAAACTGCAGCGGCAAACCCTGGATAATGCCCGTCTGTTTGATATCCAGCGCGACGCTGCGCTTATCCTGCTGCGTAAACGCATATTCAGGATCGCCCATAAAGCTGAAAGTGATACGCGCCTGGCTGTCGCCGTTGGACACCTGAATATCCGCCAGGCTTGCAGCCCCCGCCTGCGTACAAAGCAGTAATAACGCAGCCGCCAACCAACTTTTAACGCGAGAGATCATCACGTTATCCTTCCTGTCAACCGGCCATACGCGCCAGTAACGAATCGCCAGATGAGGATACCGCGCGAATGCGCGCCTCACGCCCCTGAGCCTGGTAATCTAAATGGATTTCAACATCCGGATCAGGCAGTACACCCGCACCTTGCTGCGGCCACTCAACCAGACAAATGGCATCATTGGCAAAATAATCGCGGATGCCCATAAATTCCAGTTCCTCCGGATCCGCAAGGCGATACAGGTCGAAGTGGTACACCGTCAGCGAATCGAGCGTGTACGGCTCAACGAGGGTATAGGTCGGGCTTTTGACATTCCCGTGATGACCAAGAGCCTGTAAAAATCCCCGGCTGAAGGTAGTCTTACCCGCGCCGAGATCGCCATACAGATAAATCACCGTCGCACCGGTGCAGGCCTGCGCCACACGCGTGCCGAGATCCAGTGTCGCTTGCTCATCAGGTAAAGGAATAACTCGATTAATCATCTTTTGTATCAACTACATCCGGGTTAACAACACGCCAAAGCGCCGTAAAAAGATCGGTTGCCAGCATACCGCGCATACCGAATTGCGCCGCCAGCCTGTCAGCCGCAGCGCCATGAGCAACACATCCCGCACAGGCTGCATCCCAGGGCGTCAACTTCTGCCCGAGTAGCGCGCCAATAATACCGGACAAAACATCCCCCATGCCGCCGCTCGCCATACCAGCGTTACCGGCATCGACAATGCCCATTTCACCCTCTGCATTTGCAATGACGGTACCCGCGCCTTTCAGCACAACGACACCGGCATAACGTTTTACCAGCCGCTGCGCGGCGAGCAAGCGATCGCTTTCGATCTCCGCCACGCTGCAATTCAGCATACGCGCAGCCTCACCAGGATGCGGCGTCAATACGCGATTGTGACGTTTATCGGGATTGATTGCCAGAAGGTTCAACGCATCCGCATCCCATAGCATCGGTTTACGGAAATTCTCTACCTTTTGTAGCGCTTTTTTGCCCCACTCCTGCTGCCCAAGTCCCGGACCAATCACCACGACATCCGCCCATTGCAGGCTCTCATCCATCGAGGCGCTGGTCAGTTCATGAACCATCAATTCCGGGCGGGCGGTTAGCAGCGGAGCAATATTTTCGCTGCGCGTCAGCACGCGCACAAGGCCTGCGCCTGCGCGCAGTGCTGCCTCGCCAGCCATACGAATTGCTCCGGCGGTACCGTGATCGCCGCCAATAATCAGCAGACGCCCATGATCACCTTTATGTGACGTCGGGCGACGTGGCGTAAACCAGCGGCAAAGCTGGCTGGCATCAAACCGGGTTAATGCTGTCTCTTGCCCGTTTAACCAGGACTCCAGCCCCAGCGCATGATGATGAAGTTGCCCTACGACATCCCGCGCTTTGCCCGTCAATAAGCCAGGTTTAAGCGCGATAAAGGTGAGGGTGTGATGAGCATGAATCACCGCGCCCGGCGCGGCACCTGTTTGAGCATTAAGCCCGGAGGGGATATCCAGCGCCAATACGGGGGCCGGATGGGCGTTTACGTGGTCGATCAGTTGGGCAACATTGTCGCGCGGCGCGCAGGTAAGCCCGGTTCCCAGCAGACCATCGATAATTAAATCAACCTGTTCCGGCCAGAGAATGTCCGGCGCATGGATCACGCCGCCAGCATTAAGCCAGGCATCCCGCGCCTGCGCGGCCTCTTCCGGTAGTGGTTTGTTGCTCTCCAGCGCCAGCAATGTCACTTGTATGCCCGCCGCGGCGGCAAGCCTGGCGACCACATAACCATCGCCGCCGTTATTGCCGTGCCCACAAAGCACCAACCAGCAACGCGTATCGGGATACTGCTGCCGGGCCACAGTAAAAGCGGCCTCGCCAGCACGTAACATCAGCTCATAAAGCGTAATACCGAAGCTGTCCGCCGCCTCTTTTTCGGCGCGTTTAAGGTCCTCAGCAGGCCAGATGGAGTGTGGTATACTTGCTGCGATTTTCTTCATTTTTATGGTCCGTCATGTCACAGCCCCTCGATCTCAATTATTTAGCGCAACAAATCAAACAGTGGGGCTCTGAACTGGGTTTTCAGCATGTCGGTATTACCGATACCGATCTCAGCGCCAGCGAACCAAAGCTACAGGCGTGGCTGGATAAACAATATCATGGCGAGATGGAGTGGATGGCACGTCACGGAATGATGCGCGCCCGCCCCCACGAGCTTCTCCCCGGCACGCTGCGCGTAATCAGCGTGCGCATGAACTACCTTCCTGCGAACGCCGCTTTCGCCAGCACGCTGAAAAACCCAACGCTCGGCTATGTCAGCCGTTATGCGCTGGGCCGCGATTATCATAAGCTGCTGCGTAACCGGCTCAAAAAGCTCGGCGAGACTATTTCGCAGCAATGTGCTTCGCTCAATTTTAGACCTTTTGTTGATTCCGCGCCTGTTCTTGAGCGCCCTCTGGCAGAAAAAGCCGGGCTTGGCTGGACAGGTAAGCACTCACTTATCTTAAGCCGCGATGCGGGCTCATTTTTCTTTCTGGGTGAATTGCTGATTGATTTACCCCTGCCTGTCGATAAACCGGTGGAAGAGGGCTGTGGGCGTTGCGTGGCGTGCATGACGATTTGCCCTACCGGCGCCATTGTCGAGCCGTATACTGTCGATGCCCGCCGCTGTATCTCTTATCTCACGATTGAGCTGGAAGGTGCCATTCCGGAAGCATTGCGCCCCTTGATCGGCAATCGCATCTATGGTTGCGATGATTGTCAACTCATTTGCCCCTGGAATCGCTACTCGCAACTGACCAAGGAGGACGATTTCAGCCCGCGTAAAGCACTGCATGCGCCCGCGTTGATCGATCTGTTCGCCTGGGACGAGGCACATTTTCTGAAAGTGACGGAAGGGTCGGCTATTCGACGCATTGGTCATTTACGCTGGCTGCGTAATATTGCCGTTGCCCTGGGAAATGCCCCATGGGAAGAAGCCAATATTCAGGCGCTGGAGCAGCGTCTTGGTGAGCACCCACTTCTTGATGAACACATACAGTGGGCGATTGCGCAGCAAAAAGAGAAGCGAAACGCCTGCCGCGTTGAGGTACAAATGCCGAAACAGCAGCGGCTGGTCAGAGTGGTGGAAAAAGGTCTGCCGCGCGACGCCTGAGCCATCCACAGCTTGTGAATAAAATAAAAAACACATTGCGATTCAATGACCACAAATTCGTCAAGTGATCACATTAACAATTTGCGATGTTATTTTGTTTTTATTTTACAGTGGGTTAAAAAAAATTCATTCACCCATCGAAGTAACTATTATGTTGCGAATGAAAGGCGGCCCTGTGGATAAGTCTGTTCACAACGCTTTCCTGAGGGAAATAAAAAACGTCCCCAGCGAAGCTTTCCGCTGTGGATAATTATTTGATGTGAAAATTTGGAGCGGGAAACGAGACTCGAACTCGCGACCCCGACCTTGGCAAGGTCGTGCTCTACCAACTGAGCTATTCCCGCGTACTTATCTGGGCCAGCTTGCTTGCCGGAACCAGTAAATCTGGATGGTGCGTGCCTTTCGGCATTTCAAATTTGGAGCGGGAAACGAGACTCGAACTCGCGACCCCGACCTTGGCAAGGTCGTGCTCTACCAACTGAGCTATTCCCGCATATTTATCCGGTTTCAGCTTCATTGCCGGAACCAGTAAATTTGGATGGTGCATTTCAAATTTTGGAGCGGGAAACGAGACTCGAACTCGCGACCCCGACCTTGGCAAGGTCGTGCTCTACCAACTGAGCTATTCCCGCTTATCATCGATTTTTCAGTACGTTAGAACTCATTTTTACTGAAATTTCGTGATGCCGTGTTTCACATTTCTGTGTCTTCACGGGAGGCGCATTATACGAGAAATCCTTCCTGCTGCAAGCCCCTGAAAGCAAATTTTCGCTTTTTTTGTTTGAATGCTGCTTTAATCGACAAAACGCACACTTTTACAGCAAACCCACGCCAGCACTGGCTTGCAGGGCCAACAAAAAAAACGGCCCTGCAAGCATGAACATTACAACTTAATAAAATGTTCGCGATACCAGGCCAACTCAGCCACGGATTCGCGAATATCGTCCAGCGCCTGATGTGTATTCTGTTTTTTCAGTCCTTCCAGCACTTCCGGTTTCCAGCGACGAGCCAGCTCTTTCAGCGTGCTAACGTCCAGGTAGCGATAATGGAAGTACGCCTCCAGCTCCGGCATGTACTTAAACAGGAAACGTCGATCCTGGCCGATGCTGTTGCCGCAAATGGGCGATTTTCCCGCTGGCACCCACTCTTTTAAGAACGCAATAGTGGCCAGTTCCGCGGCGCGATCATCCAGTTGACTGGCCTTCACACGATCCACTAACCCGCTACCGGTATGGGTGCGTACGTTCCAGTCATCCATTAATGCCAGTTGTGCGTCGGTTTGATGCACTGCAATCACCGGGCCTTCCGCCAGAATATTCAGGTTTGCATCGGTCACCAGCGTCGCGATTTCAATAATGCGATCGCGCTCGGGATCTAACCCCGTCATCTCCAGATCGATCCAAATGAGGTTGTTTTCATTTGCGCTCATGCTATTTTCCACCCTTCTCGCGTAACTATATTCATCTAGAATTGCGTGTATCATAGTTGTTTTGCCCATCCAGGGCGACCAGGAGCCAGCACGATTGAGTAAAAATAAACTCTCCAAAGGGCAGCAACGCCGCGTTAAAGAGAACCACCAGCGCCGGCTGAAAACCTCTACGGAGAAAGCTGACTATGATGACAACCTGTTCGGCGATCCGTCCGAAGGCGTTGTGATCAGCCGCTTTGGCATGCACGCCGATGTGGAATCCGCTGACGGCGCAGTGCATCGCTGTAATATTCGTCGCACGATCCGTTCACTGGTCACCGGCGACCGGGTGGTCTGGCGTCCTGGCAAAGAAGCGGCGGAAGGCGTTACAGTAAAAGGCATTGTGGAAGCCGTACACGCACGCACTACGGTGCTTACGCGCCCCGATTTTTATGATGGCGTAAAACCCATCGCCGCCAATATTGATCAGATTGTTGTGGTGTCGGCGATCCTGCCAGAACTGTCGCTGAATATTATCGATCGATACCTTGTCGCCTGCGAAGCCTTACAGGTTGAGCCCCTGATCGTGCTGAACAAAATCGATCTGTTGGACGAGGACGGCATGGATTTCGTCAATGAGCAGATGGATATCTACCGCAATATCGGCTATCGCGTACTCATGGTCTCAAGTCATGCACAGAATGGGCTTAATCCGCTGATTGAGGCGCTGACCAACCGCATCAGCATCTTTGCCGGGCAGTCCGGCGTGGGGAAATCGAGCCTGCTTAACACACTGCTCGGTTTACATGAGGAGCAGATCCTCACCAACGACGTTTCCGACGTCTCCGGTCTCGGGCAACACACCACCACAGCCGCACGTCTTTATCACTTCCCGCACGGCGGCGATGTGATTGATTCTCCGGGCGTTCGCGAATTTGGACTCTGGCACCTTGAATCGGAACAAATTTTCAACGGTTTTGTCGAATTCCATGACTATCTGGGCCAGTGCAAATACCGGGATTGCAAACATGATACGGATCCGGGTTGCGCCATTCGCGAAGCGGTCGAAAAAGGCGAAATTGCTGAAAGCCGTTTCGAAAATTATCACCGCATCCTGGAAAGCATGTCACAGGTAAAAACGCGTAAAAGCTTTTCTGAATCAGATGACTGACAACTAAGCTATGCATCGTTAAAATCGTCCCCTTTTTAGAAAAGGATCCGGCGCCCGGCGGCGGATCAGGAACGACAAAAAACAATGGCCTGGAGGCTACCTTGTTAAACGCATTTAAACTTTCGCTTCAATACATTCTGCCGAAACTGTGGCTCACTCGCCTGGCGGGCTGGGGCGCAAGCAAACGCGCGGGCTGGCTGACCAAACTGGTTATCGATCTGTTTGTGAAATACTACAAGGTCGATATGAAAGAGGCGCAGAAGCCCGATACCGCCAGCTACCGCACCTTTAATGACTTTTTTGTACGCCCGTTGCGCGACGACGTTCGCCCGCTGAATACCGATCCTAATGTGCTGGTGATGCCGGCAGACGGCGTGGTGAGCCAGCTTGGCGCTATCGAAGAAGATAAGATCCTGCAGGCCAAAGGCCATAACTACAGCCTTGAAGCCCTGCTGGCAGGCAACTACCTGATGGCCGATCTGTTCCGTAACGGCAGCTTTGTCACCACCTATCTCTCTCCGCGCGACTATCACCGAGTTCATATGCCGTGTAACGGTATTCTGCGCGAGATGATTTACGTCCCAGGCGATCTCTTCTCCGTTAACCACCTGACAGCGCAAAACGTGCCGAACCTGTTTGCCCGTAACGAACGCGTAATCTGCCTGTTTGATACCGAGTTCGGTCCGATGGCGCAAATTCTCGTTGGCGCGACCATTGTCGGCAGCATTGAGACCGTTTGGGCCGGTACGATTACGCCGCCGCGCGAAGGGATCATCAAGCGCTGGACCTGGCCTGCTGGCGAAAGCGAAGGCGCCATCGCATTGCTGAAAGGCCAGGAAATGGGCCGCTTCAAACTGGGTTCCACCGTGATTAACCTGTTTGCGCCGGGCAAAGTGGCACTGGCAGAACAGTTGCAAAGTCTGTCGGTCACCAAAATCGGTCAGCCGCTGGCGGTGTCCACCGAAACGTTCGCCCCTGTCGAAACCGAACAGGCCCCTTTGTCGGAAGCGGAAATCAACGCCGAACACGACGCCAGCCCGCTGGTAGACGATAAGAAAGACGAAGGTTAATCCACAAACAGGAAGACTGATGTGCGCCTGATTATCACATTTCTGATGGCCTGGTGCCTCAGCCTGGGGGCCATGGCGGCATCGGCCCCCGATGCCAGACAAATTACGCAGGAACTGGAGCAAGCCAAAGCGGCGAAGAACACGCCCGACCAGGCTGAAACCGTGGAGCTGCTCCAGGCTGCACTTAACGCGCTCGAAGAACGTAAAGGTTCACTTGAGCGCGCTCAACAATACCAACACGTTATTGATAATTTTCCTAAACTTTCCCGCACTCTGCGTTCTCAACTGGATAACCTGCGCGACGAGCCTAAATCCGTCCCGGCGGGCATGAGCAGTGACGCGCTGAACCAGGAGATCCTGCAAGTCAGCAGCCAGTTACTGGAGAAAACGCGTCAGGCACAGCAGGAACAAGAGCGTGCGCGGGAAATCAGTGATTCCTTAAACCAGCTTCCGCAGCAGCAAACCGACGCCCGTCGGCAGGTAACCGAAGTGGAACGCCGCCTGGGGGCGCAAAATGCGACAACGCCGCTGGCGCAGGCGCAGAATCTCAGCGCACAGGCAGAATCGGCGAAACTGAAAGCGCTGGTGGATGAACTGGAACTGGCGCAACTGTCGGCCAATAACCGCCAGGAGTTGTCGCGCATGCGTTCCGAGCTGGCGCAAAAACAGAGCCAGCAACTGGATACTTATTTGCAAGCCTTGCGCAATCAGCTTAATAGCCAGCGTCAGCGTGAAGCAGAGCAGGCGCTGGAAAGCACCGAACTTCTGGCAGAGAACAGCGATAATCTTCCTGTCGGTATCGTTGAACAGTTCCGAATCAACCGGGAGCTGTCGCAGGCGCTTAACCAACAGGCGCAGCGCATGGATCTGGTGGCGTCTCAGCAGCGCCAGGCTACCGGGCAGACATTGCAGGTGCGCCAGGCGCTCAATACGCTGCGTGAACAATCCCAATGGCTGGGCGCATCAAATATGCTCGGTGAAGCATTGCGCGCACAGGTTGCCCGTTTACCAGAAATGCCCAAACCGCAGCAACTGGACACCGAAATGGCGCAGTTGCGCGTGCACCGCATGCGTTACGAGGATCTGCTGAACAAGCAACCACAACTACGGCAAATTCGCCAGGCGGACGGCCAACCGCTCACAAACGAGCAGAATCGTATTCTGGAAGCACAGCTGCGTACTCAGCGCGAACTGTTGAATTCGTTGTTGCAGGGCGGCGATACACTGATCCTTGAGCTGACCAAGCTGAAAGTTTCTAATAGCCAGTTGGAAGATGCGCTGAAAGAGGTGAACGAAGCGACCCACCGCTATCTGTTCTGGACGGCGGATGTCAGTCCGGTCACCTTCGCATGGCCGATTGAAATCGTCCAGGATCTGCGCCGCCTGCTGTCGCTGGATACCGCCAGCCAGTTAGGCAAGGCCAGCGTGATGATGCTCACCAGCAAAGAGACGTTGTTCCCACTGTTTGGTGCCTTGATACTGGTGGGATTCAGCATTTACTCACGCCGGCATTTTACCCGTTTCCTGGAGCGCTCCAGCGCCCGTGTGGGCAAAGTCACCCAGGATCACTTCTGGCTCACTATGCGTACAGTGTTCTGGTCCATTCTCGTCGCCTCGCCTTTGCCGGTGCTATGGGCAACGCTGGGTTATGGTCTACAGGAAGCCTGGCCTTATCCCCTGGCCGTCGCCGTTGGCGACGGCGTAACTGCGACGGTGCCATTGCTGTGGGTAGTGATGATTTGTGCCACTTTTGCCCGCCCTACCGGCTTGTTCGTCGCGCACTTTGGCTGGCCGCGCAATCGCGTCGCGCGCGGTATGCGTTATTACCTGATGAGCATTGGCCTGATCGTACCGTTGATCATGGCGCTGATCATGTTTGATAACCTCAACGATCGGGAGTTCTCCGGTTCGCTGGGCAGGCTCTGTTTTATTCTTATCTGCGGCGCACTGGCGCTGGTCACACTGAGCCTGAAACGCGCCGGGATCCCGTTGTACGTGGATAAAGCTGGCAGCAGCGACAATATGCCAAACCGCCTGCTGTGGAACCTGCTGATGAGTGCGCCGTTGATTGCCATTCTCGCAGCCTCCATCGGCTATCTGGCCACGTCGCAGGCGCTGTTGGCCAGACTGGAAACCTCCGTTGCCATCTGGTTCCTGCTGCTGGTGGTTTATCACATCATCCGTCGCTGGATGCTGATCCAGCGCCGTCGCCTGGCCTTCGAACGCGCCCGTCACCGCCGCGCGGAAATTCTCGCCCAGCGTGCACGCGGCGAAGATGAGCCGCCGCATCAGACCAGCACTGAAGGGGTTGCCGATGTCGATGAGGCAGAGGTCGATCTTGATGCCATTAGCGTGCAGTCCTTGCGACTGGTGCGCTCTATTTTGATGCTGATCGCATTACTGTCGGTCATAGTGCTGTGGTCGGAAATTCATTCTGCTTTCGGCTTCCTTGAAAATATCACGCTGTGGGACGTGACCTCGACCGTGCAAGGCGTGGAAAGTCTCGAGCCGATTACGCTGGGCGCGGTACTGATTGCCATTCTGGTGTTTATCATTACCACACAACTGGTGCGTAACCTCCCGGCGTTGCTGGAACTGGCGCTGTTGCAGCACCTTGAACTCACACCTGGCACCGGTTATGCCATTACCACCATTACCAAATATCTGTTGATGCTGTTTGGCGGGCTGGTGGGTTTCTCGATGATCGGTATCGAGTGGGCAAAACTGCAGTGGCTGGTCGCAGCGCTGGGTGTCGGTCTCGGCTTTGGTTTGCAGGAGATCTTCGCCAACTTTATCTCCGGTTTGATCATTTTGTTTGAAAAACCGATCCGCATCGGCGACACCGTGACGATCCGCGATCTGACCGGTAGCATCACAAAGATCAACACCCGCGCCACGACTATCAGCGACTGGGATCGCAAAGAGATCATCGTGCCGAACAAGGCTTTTATCACCGAGCAGTTTATCAACTGGTCGCTGTCGGACTCTGTGACCCGCGTGGTGCTGACGGTTCCAGCGCCAGCGGATGCTAACAGCGAAGAGGTCACGCAGATCCTTTACACTGCGGCCGCACGCTGCTCGCTGGTGATTGATAACCCGGCACCGGAAGTGTTCCTGGTCGATCTGCAACAAGGGCTGCAACTGTTTGAACTGCGTATTTACGCTGCGGAGATGGGACACCGTATGCCATTGCGCCACGAAATCCACCAGCTGATTCTGGCCGGCTTCCGTGAGCACGGCATTGATTTGCCGTTCCCACCGTTCCAGATGCGCCTTGAAAGTCTCGACGGTAAACGCACTGCGCGTACGCTGACATCAGCAGGTAAAAACAGCAGGCCAGCGGGCAGTTTGTAGAGCAGAATATTCAGCGCCTGATGGCACGATGCTTGCCCGGCTTGCAGAACAGGCACCCGAGGTGCCTGCCAGGCCGGGTAAGGTTATCGCTTCCACCCGGCGATATCACATTGATGACTGGTGGTTACAGGCAAAACTGATAACGCAAGAAAAAACGCCACAACCAGAAAGCAAAAATGGAGAAGAGAGTCAGGTACAGGAACCCATGATGCTGTTTTTTCCAAACTAACAGATAAACAAACGGAAAAAACAGTGGGATCGTAATGGCTATCCCGGCATCATGGATATCCTCACTTTCGACATATGCCTTTAAATCACATATGTTTTTTATATTTTTCCCGTCAATAAGCCACTCTTTATCCTGAACGGATAAGAGCAGGATCAGGACAATACTGAAACAGAACCAGATTAAGCCAGCTATCCACCCTTTTCTGCTCACCTCATTCCCCGAAACACTCGCCATCGAAGCCAGCACTGAATATCACTCTTTTCAGCGCCATGTTAAAGGGAATAAATGCAAGCCAAGGGGAACACAGGCATCTCTCAACCCTGGCCCGAAAAAGCAGTTACGCCCGGTCGACGGTAAAAGCAATAACATCCGCCAGGCTTTCTGCCTGCAACGCCAGCATTACCAGACGATCAACGCCCAGCGCTACGCCGGAACAGTCTGGCAGGCCCGCCTTCAGTGCTTCCAGCAGATTCACATCCACCGGCTGCTGCGGCAGACCACGCGCCGCACGTTTGCGGTTATCCTGCTCGAAACGCTGCTGCTGCTCGCGTGCGTCGGTGAGTTCATGGAAACCATTCGCCAGCTCAATTCCCTTGAAGTACACCTCGAAACGCTCAGCAACGCGGTGATCTTCGGTACTGATCTGCGCCAGTGCAGCCTGACTTGCCGGGAAGTGGTAAACAAATGTCGGACGATCTTTACCGATCTGCGGCTCCACGCCCATTGTAAACAGCAGTTGCAGCAGCGTATCGCGGTCTTCTTCCGTGTCGGCAATATTGCTCAGGTCAAGCTTTGCCGCCACTTCGCGCAGTTGGGTTTTATCGGCAGAGAGTGGATCCACGTCCAGATAACGCTGGAACGCCTGTTGATAAGAGATCGATTCCGCAGCCTGGCACTCCAGCACCTGCTGCAATAAATCATCCACTTCATTCATTAAGCGGTACATATCGTAATGCGGACGATACCACTCAAGCATGGTGAATTCCGGGTTGTGATGACGCCCCATTTCTTCGTTACGAAAGCTTCTGCACAACTGGAATACCGGCCCGCAACCCGCAGCCAGCAAGCGCTTCATATGGTATTCCGGGCTGGTCATCAGATAGAGATTCAGCCCCTGAGAGTGGCCCGGTCCGACAAAACGGGTTTCAAACGGAAACAGATGAATGTCTGTTACCGTTGCCTGGCTCATACAGGGCGTTTCCACCTCGAGCACGCCGCGATCGACGAAGAAACGCCGGATCTCAGCCATAATTGCTGCTCGTTTCAATAGATTAGGGATGGATGCGCTCGGCTGCCAGGTTGCCGTCTCGCTCATGGTGCTTTCTCCGAATTCAGACAAGGGCACGAAGTCTACCCGCATCGATCCGCAGAGACAAATTTTGCACAAAAAATTTTCACTTATGTCGTCTATAAATAATGAGGGGCGTTTATGTGGTGATATCTGTCAATATCGATGATGCATCACACTAAAGAACGGCAAAAAAATCGAACACATCAAATTTCCTTTCCATCCCTACGGTTATACTGCGCTTACCCAAAAAGGAGCAGTGGAACATTTCCGCAACTACCTCAAGCGCTTCAGGCTTATCGTTGCGGAACAACAATAATCTGGAGGAATGTCGTGCAAACCTTTCAAGCCGATATCGCTGTGATTGGCGCAGGCGGAGCAGGATTACGAACCGCGATCGCTGCGGCGCAAGCCAACCCTAACGCTAAAATCGCACTGATTTCAAAAGTCTATCCCATGCGCAGCCATACGGTTGCTGCAGAAGGCGGCTCTGCCGCCGTCGCCCAGGATCATGACAGCTTCGAGTACCATTTCCACGATACCGTTGCTGGCGGTGACTGGCTTTGCGAACAGGATGTCGTCGACTATTTTGTGCACCATTGCCCGACAGAGATGACCCAACTTGAACAATGGGGTTGTCCGTGGAGTCGCCGTCCCGACGGTTCGGTCAACGTGCGCCGCTTCGGCGGGATGAAGATCGAACGCACCTGGTTCGCGGCCGATAAAACCGGCTTCCACATGTTGCATACGCTGTTTCAAACCTCCCTTCAGTTTCCGCAAATCCAACGCTTCGATGAACACTTTGTGCTGGATATTCTGGTCGACGACAACCATGCTCGCGGCCTGGTAGCGATGAACATGATGGAAGGCACCCTGGTGCAAATCCGTGCGAATGCCGTGGTAATGGCAACGGGCGGTGCGGGCCGCGTATACCGTTACAACACCAATGGCGGCATTGTCACCGGCGACGGTATGGGCATGGCGCTGGCGCACGGTGTACCGCTGCGTGATATGGAATTTGTGCAGTATCACCCGACCGGTCTGCCCGGTTCCGGCATTCTGATGACGGAAGGCTGCCGCGGTGAAGGCGGGATCCTCGTCAACAAAAACGGCTACCGCTATTTGCAGGATTACGGCATGGGGCCGGAAACGCCGTTGGGCGAACCGAAAAACAAATATATGGAGCTGGGCCCGCGCGATAAAGTGTCGCAAGCCTTCTGGCATGAATGGCGCAAAGGCAACACTATCTCCACGCCGCGCGGCGATGTGGTGCACCTCGACCTGCGTCATCTTGGCGAGAAAAAGATCAAGGAACGTCTGCCGTTTATCTGCGAGCTGGCGAAAGCCTATGTCGGGGTCGATCCGATCAAAGAGCCGATTCCTGTGCGTCCAACAGCACACTACACCATGGGCGGCATCGAAACCGACCAGAACTGCGAATCCCGTATCACCGGGCTGTTTGCGGTGGGCGAGTGTTCTTCTGTCGGCCTGCACGGCGCCAACCGCCTTGGTTCGAACTCACTGGCGGAACTGGTGGTCTTTGGTCGCCTGGCCGGTGAACGCGCAATGGAACGTTCTGCTACCGCAAGCCGTGCAAATGACGATGCGCTGAATGCGCAGGCGGCGGATGTCGAACAGCGTCTGAAAGCGCTGGTTAACCAGCAGGGTAACGAAAGCTGGGCGAAAATCCGCGATGAGATGGGCGAATCCATGGAAGAAGGCTGCGGTATCTACCGTACGCCGGAGCTGATGCAGAAAACCGTGGATAAACTGGCGGAGCTGCAGGAACGCTTTAAACGCGTGCGTATCACCGATACCTCCAGCGTCTTCAACACGGATGTGCTTTACACCATTGAACTGGGTCACGGTCTGAACGTGGCGGAATGTATGGCGCACTCCGCACTGGCGCGTAAAGAATCCCGCGGTGCCCATCAACGTCTGGATGAAGGCTGTACTGAACGCGATGACGTCAACTTCCTCAAGCATACTCTTGCCTTCCGTGACGCTGACGGCGCAACACGGCTGGAATACAGCGACGTGAAAATCACCACGCTGCCACCAGCAAAACGTGTTTACGGCGCAGAGGCGGAAACGACCGAGAAGAAGGAGACGAACAATGGCTGAGATGAAAAATCTAAAAGTCGAAATCGTGCGCTATAACCCGGAAGTGGACAACGCACCGCACAGCGCCTTCTACGATGTGCCTTACGACGAAGCAACCTCGCTGCTCGACGCGCTGAGCTATATCAAAGACAACCTTGCGCCTGACCTGAGCTATCGCTGGTCGTGCCGTATGGCGATTTGCGGCTCATGCGGGATGATGGTCAACAAGGTGCCCAAACTGGCCTGTAAGACCTTCCTGCGCGACTACGAGAAAGGGATGAAGGTGGAAGCGCTGGCGAACTTCCCAATCGAGCGCGATCTGGTGGTCGACATGACCCACTTTATCGAGAGCCTCGAAGCCATTAAGCCTTATGTCATCGGCAATACGCGTACGCCCGATCAGGGTCCGGGGAAACAGACACCGGCGCAAATGGCGAAATATCACCAGTTCTCTGGCTGCATCAACTGTGGTTTGTGCTACGCCGCGTGTCCTCAGTTTGGCCTGAACCCTGAGTTCATCGGCCCGGCGGCGATCACGCTGGCGCATCGCTACAATCTGGACAACCGCGATAAGGGTAAAGCAGAGCGTATGGGGCAACTGAACAGCCAGAACGGCGTGTGGAGCTGCACTTTTGTCGGCTATTGCTCGGAAGTTTGTCCGAAGCATGTCGATCCCGCTGCCGCTATTCAGCAGAGCAAGGTGGAAAGTTCGAAAGACTTTCTTATCGCCACTCTGAAACCACGCTAAGGAGTGCATTATGACGACTAAACGCAAAGCCTGGGTTCGTCCCGTACCCGCAAGCTGGTGGAAACAACTGCCGTTTTATCGCTTCTATATGCTGCGTGAAGGAACGGCAGTGCCAGCAGTCTGGTTCAGCATTGTGCTCATTTACGGGCTCTTTGCCCTTAAACATGGCCCGGAAAGCTGGACCGGTTTTGTAGGCTTCCTGCAAAACCCAATTGTGGTAGTTCTTAACCTGATTTCGCTGGCGGCTGCATTGCTGCACACGAAAACCTGGTTTGAGCTGGCACCGAAAGCGACGATCATCATCGTGAAAGATGAAAAAATGGGGCCAGAGCCGGTTCTTAAAACGCTCTGGGCGGTTACAGCGGTGGTCACTGTCGTGATCCTGTTTGTCGCACTGTTCTGGTAAGGAGGCCAAGGTGATTAACCCGAATCCAAAACGTTCCGACGAACCCGTATTCTGGGGCTTGTTTGGCGCAGGCGGTATGTGGAGCGCGATTGTTGCTCCGGTGATTATCCTGCTGGTGGGGGTGTTGCTGCCGCTGGGGCTCTACCCCACAGAAGCACTGAGCTATGAGCGCGTCCTGGCGTTTGCGCAAAGCTTTGTTGGTCGCGCCTTTATCTTTTTAATGATTGTATTGCCAGTGTGGTGCGGTTTGCACCGTATCCACCATATGATGCATGACTTAAAAATCCACGTACCAAGCGGTAAATGGGTGTTCTACGGCCTTGCTGCCATTCTGACCGTGGTCACCTTGATCGGCGTGATTTTTATTTGATGCCAGTCGCTCTCCTGCGCAAGCAGGAGAGCAAATTTTCCCCCAGCGTCTATACCTGAAAGAAAATGCTGGAAGGAAAATCTTATGCGTTTTCTCCTCGCTGTTGTAGCCGCGTTTTTACTCTCTGCCTGTAGTTCCCCCACACCTCCCGAGGGCGTTAAGGTTGTTCAAAATTTTGATATGCAACGCTACCTGGGGAAATGGTACGAAATTGCCCGTTTTGATCACCGCTTCGAGAGCGGTCTGGAGCAAGTCACCACCACGTACAGCCTGCGCGATGATGGTGGCTTAAACGTCATAAACCGTGGCTATAACCCGGATCGCGGCATGTGGCAGCAATCAATGGGCGAGGCGTATTTCACCGGCAATCCACGCACTGCGGCGCTGAAAGTCTCTTTCTTCGGCCCCTTCTACGGCGGCTACAATGTTATCGCGCTGGATGATAATTACCGCTATGCGCTGGTCTGCGGACCGGATCGTGACTACCTGTGGATCCTGTCGCGCACACCATCCCTCCCCGCAAAGGTTAAACAGCAAATGCTGGAGATCGCGTCGCGACAGGGTTTCGCCGTAGAAAAATTACTCTGGATTAAACATGCGCCTTAATGAGCGCTGAGTTTCAGACCAACAATCCCCGCCACGATCAGACACAAACTGAAAACGCGCGCCAGACTGGCTGATTCACCAAGCAATACGATGCCGGCAATCGCCGCACCGACGGCACCTATTCCGGTCCAGATAGCATAGGCTGTACCAACTGGCAGCGTTTTCATTGCCCATGAGAGCAGCACAATACTGGCGACCATCGCTGTGATGGTGACAATGCTGGGAGTTAAACGTGTGAATCCATGTGTGTATTTCAGGCCGATGGCCCAAACCACTTCCAGAAGACCTGCAACAAGAAGAATAAACCAGGACATTATTGGCTCCGGTGCGGGGCCGTCCCCGTTGAACATGCACACTGGCGGGTCGTCCCGTCAGGCGATTGAAGAGGGTCAGATTCTGACTATTCCAGATTATTATTTCAACATTTTTGTGCTTACTTAATTTTAGGAGGTAAAAGCAAGAAATAGCCACTGTTCGCAGCGGAATTCAGGCATTTATTCAGCAGATATACACCCTATGATGAATCGCTTTCCTGAATACAGGAAGTTGTGCGCCACCTCCTGACTGCGAAGAAAAATATGTTCAAGATTCTCGTGATTGACCGTTGTTACTTCACCCGTTCAGGGATGGAATCCTGGCTCAATCAAAATGATTTGTTCACCGCATCATTCCTCGTGACCGCACTGCACAATTTGATGCTGGCGAGAGAACATATTGTGCAATGGCAGCCAGATTTAGTGATCGCTGACCTTCATGGTTTTAAGAACGAAATTCATCATAGTCAACAACTTGCCTCGCTTTTTTCTGCCTGCGGCGACGCTAATCAGGTGATGCTGCTGGAATCCGGCGAAGATGCGCAACTCTCAGAAATCTATGCGCAATTTATGGTTAAAACAAAATTGCTGAAAACAGAACCGCTGGATAAGTTAGCACAAGTCATTGATACACTTGTACTCGCCCGCCCGGGGCGCGCAGTGCCGCATGTTGCCACGCCCTTACTGACAAAGCAGGAAGAGAAAGTGTTAACGCTGTGGATGGAAGGCAGAAGTAATCAGACCATTGCCGCCAAGCTGAGTATCAACGGCAAAACCGTATACACCTATAAGCGCAATATCAGAATGAAACTGGGCATGGGGAATCGATTTACACCGTTCCTGTCGCTGCCAGAAAATTCAAATTAACGGTACGACGGACGTCGTACCGATAGAGGTTACTGCTGTGCTTTGGTTGCCGCGCCAGAGATCGCGCTACCACCCTCAGAAATATCCTGACCGACACCTCGCGTGGTGTTACAAGCCGTCAGAGCGGAGGAAAGGAGCAGTACAGAAAAGATCGCAGCAATCGTCTTCTTAACCATAATATCTTCCTTTTGTGACCAATATTGTTAGCCACTTAAGCATAGACAAGATTCCGGAACGTGACCGGAACAGAGGCATTTTTAAGAAGATGTGAAGTTTTAGTTGGCCGCGCGGGAGATAACATGACCGAGACTCTGGATATCTTCACCGACGCCGCGCGCGGTATTGCAGCCAGACAGAAGAGCACAACCAAGAAGTATCAGTGAGAGAAATTTCGCAAAACGTTTCATCATCCCGGCCCTGAGAAATTCAGCGGCGTAGCACGACGCTACGCCGAAGTCGTGAGGATTATTTCACGCGAGATACGTATTCGCCAGAGCGGGTATCCACTTTAATCACTTCACCGATCTGCACGAACAGCGGAACTTTAACCACTGCGCCAGTGCTCAGGGTAGCCGGTTTACCGCCAGTGCCTGCAGTATCACCTTTCAGACCCGGATCGGTTTCAATGATTTCCAGTTCAACAAAGTTCGGCGGAGTCACGGAGATCGGCTGACCGTTCCACAGGGTCACGATGCATTCTGCCTGATCCAGCAACCATTTTTCGCTGTCGCCGATGGCTTTTTTGTCAGCAGAGAGTTGCTCGAAAGTTTCATTGTTCATGAAGTGCCAGAACTCACCGTCGTTGTACAGGTAAGTCAGGTTCATATCGACAACGTCCGCACCTTCAGCTGAGTCGGTAGACTTGAAGGTTTTCTCTACACGGGTACCGGTCAGCAAACGACGCAGTTTAACGCGTGCGAAAGCCTGGCCTTTCCCCGGTTTCACGAATTCGCTGGCTTCAACCGCGTACGGTTCGCCGTCCAACATGATTTTAAGACCGGCACGAAAATCGTTGCTATAGTAAGTCGCCATAAGGCCCTCTGAAATTGTTAACTGGTAGCTTAGCCAAAAAAATGGCACACATTGTAACCCTAAAAACCCCTTCCAGAGAAGATTGGTTATTGCAACTTGCCGATGTAATAACCGATCCCGATGAACTGTTACGTATTTTAAATGTAGACCCGGATGCGCAACTGCTGGCCGGACGCGAAGCAAAACGCCTTTTTCCCCTGCGCGTACCACGCGCTTTTGTGGCAAGAATGGAGAAAGGCAACCCGAACGATCCTCTTTTGCGTCAGGTACTTACCTCTGCAGAAGAGTTTATTGCAGCGCCAGGGTTCAGCGCCGATCCACTGGAAGAACAACACAGTGTGGTCCCGGGATTACTGCACAAATACCGTAACCGCGCCCTGTTGTTGGTAAAAGGCGGTTGCGCCGTAAATTGCCGTTACTGCTTCCGCCGTCACTTCCCCTACGCCGATAACCAGGGCAACAAACGCAACTGGCAAGGCGCGCTGGACTATATCGCCACGCATACAGAACTGGATGAGATTATTTTCTCTGGCGGCGATCCGCTGATGGCGAAAGATCATGAACTGGACTGGTTGATTGAGCAGTTGGAAGCGATCCCCCATATCAAGCGCTTGCGCATCCATAGCCGCTTACCAATCGTGATCCCGGCGCGTATCACCGACACGCTGGTTGCCCGTTTCGCGCACTCTTCATTGCAGGTCCTGCTGGTTAATCATATTAACCACGCCAGAGAAATAGATGATGATTTCCGTGCGGCGATGTCCAGGCTGCGTCAGGCTGGCGTAACGCTACTGAACCAAAGTGTGTTGCTGCGCGGGGTGAATGATAATGCGCAAACGCTAGCAGACCTGAGTAATGCGCTGTTCGACGCGGGGGTCATGCCTTATTACCTGCACGTGCTGGATAAAGTCCAGGGCGCGGCGCATTTTATGGTGAGCGATGAGGAAGCGCGAAATATCATGCGCGACTTGCTGAAGCAGATTTCAGGCTATCTGGTACCGAAACTGGCCCGTGAAATTGGCGGTGAACCAAGTAAGACCCCGTTAGACCTGCTCTTACGTCAGAGCTAAAAAACACGGCTATGCCACGAGACAGAGCATAGCCGTGAAAATCTGCGAGTCTGACAGGAGCAAACTCACGCTACCGCTTAGAATTTTTCCCAGCCATCATCTTCACTGACGACGGTTGGGTTCATCTGAGTATGCTTAACGGCTGGCGCAGGTTTATGTACAACGTTTTGCCCCGGCAGACGGAAAACGTCAACCAGTTGCTGTAGCTTCGTCGCCTGGTCTTCAAGACTGGCTGCGGCAGCAGAAGATTCCTGAACTAAAGATGCGTTCTGTTGGGTTGTGGTATCCAGCTCTGACATTGCCTGAGCGATTTGCGTAATCCCACGGTCCTGCTCATCTGACGCTGCGGCAATTTCCTGCATCAGATCTTTTACTTGCATAACAGAATGCACAATCCCGCTCATGGCTTCGCCAGCCAGATCAACCTGCCGGGCTCCGTCTTCAACGTAGTTAACAGACTCATTGATCAAAGTTTCGATCTCTTTTGCCGCTTGTGCACTACGCTGAGCCAGTGAGCGGACTTCTCCCGCGACAACAGCAAACCCTCTCCCCTGATCCCCGGCTCTTGCAGCCTCTACCGCGGCGTTAAGCGCCAGGATATTGGTCTGGAAAGCAATGCCGTTGATCACCGACGTTATTTCGGAAATTTTATTCGAACTTCCGATAATGTCTTTCATACGATTAACCGTTGCGCTTACCACCTCGCCCCCCTGCGTTGCTGCCTGAGATGCAGCGATAGAAAGTTGGCTGGCCTGATGCGCATTGCTCGCATTTTGTTTCACCGTGGAGTTGAGCTCCTCCATGCTGGCGGCGGTTTCAACAACCGCTGCCGATTGCTGTTCCGTGCGAGCGGAAAGCTCGTTGTTGCCTAATGCAATCTCATTGGCTGCGATATTGACGGAAGAGGAAGCAGAACGCACCATCTTCAGAGATTCCGCCATGCGCCCTATCAGCTGATTAAACGCATTGGCGGCCTGGCCAATTTCGTCCATACGCCCGACAGGAATGGTATAACTGAGATCCAATTTTTCACTAATACTCACCATGCCATCTTTCATTTCATTCAGGCGGCGTCGAATATTCAGCACCGTTATTAAACCAAACAGGCCCAATAATATTGTCGCAGCCAACGTTGCAGAAATAGATAACACCATCGAACGAGAAATTAAGCTATCACTCTTGTTTTGCGCCTCATCGACTAACCAGGTGTTATAAGCGACCTGATCGGAAAAGTCCTTAATCAGGATGGTAATATTATCCGCTACAATACCACCACTACGCATGGCATTCGACGCCGCCAAGCGATCATTCGCTTCGGATAATTTAAAATAACTGTCCATAACCACACGGAATTTATCCAGATCGGCAAGTGTTTTTTTAGACTGATCAAGATCTTTCTGATCCACAGTAAGCTTCTGCGTATAATGCTGATGCATACTGTATAGTTCGTCGAAAATTTTCAACGCATTCTGTTTTATTTCCGCCATTTCTGTTGCATCATCCGTCAAGGCATGCAAAAAGAGCTGAGCGCGGACACTCGTCACTTTCAGCATCTCAGCATTTATCTCATCGAGACTGGGTAATGTATTTTCCTGGAAGATCTTTTGTGAGCTTCCTATTTCTGATAACGACATCATAGCAATAAGGTTCGTACCAATCAGACTGGCAATTAGTAACGAAAACGCAAGCAACAATCGCTTTGTAATATTCATGACAAGCTCCCAACGCCATCATAATTAAAATAACACGCCGCAAAATTCATCTTGCAATGAATCCTGTCGGGACTATCGGCACGCAGCGATAATGCTTTACGCTTTAATCTATAAAAAAGCATAAAGAGGATAATATAACGACGCAGGTCAATGTTTCGTGATAATTTATATTCAGGGAATTTATCAATGACTTGAAAATATAATAGAAATGAATTTTTAAATCATAAATAAAATAACAAAGAAACGACTAAGATGATTAACTCCCGTCATCGCTGACGGGAGCAAATAAATAAGATCAATTCGGGCATTTATAAACCTGGCCGCTCATTTCACTGGCGGTCGGAACAAAACTGGACAGAAAGCCTTGAGTTGGACTGTTTACGCTATAAAGTACGTTGCCACCCATGGCTGCAGCCTGATTGCGTAGTGCATTTGCCGCACCGCGCATAGACCCCCCTTCTTCACCGTGTTGCCCGGAAAGCCAGTTACTCTGTTTGCCAGTTGCGGTGCCAAGATACTGGCACTGTGCACCAGGTTTCTCTTCAACAAAGCGAACGCTCTGCCCGGCAGCGCTCAAATCGTTGCTACTGCTGCATCCGGCCAACAGTATCGCGGCACCAACGATCCCTGCTAAATATTTTACGTACATGTTATTCCCCATAATCAATGAGCTGGACGCATGTCGCCCGTGTGTAAACCTTATACTAAAAAGATGACCAAAAGAAAAACGCCGTCATCGCAGGCCGCACAAATCAGGAAAAATAATGCGGGAACCCCCATCGCAAGCGACAGAGTTATATGAGGATTAACCTCCGTCGTCATTGAATGTCGAACAAGGAACGATTTTGTTCACAGGCTGTATTGCAGCGCCGCCATTCTGATCGACATTGATATAAAACAATGCCTGAACAGGTCCGACGGTGCACCGAATGTGCTCTCCACAGTGCACGTTTAGGCTCTGCCATCCGCTAGCTCGACATTGACTTTTGCCCTGACCATTAATGGCCCCACTCCGGACGGTGGTTATTGACCGAATAGCTCTGCATCCTGAGACAGCTCAGCGTCTCCGTGATTAATGCAGCCCATCGCAGACAGCATTTCAGTGGAAATGAAAGATAAAAAAAGAGCGGGGATAAGCCCGCTCTTTTTTGTTGAACTCACGACAGGGTAAACCCTGCGCATGTGCCCGGCAGCAATTACATCATGCCGCCCATACCGCCCATGCCGCCCATACCACCAGCAGCACCTAAATCCGGTGCATCGCTTTTCGGCAGGTCAGTCACCATGCACTCGGTGGTGATCATCAGACCGGCTACAGATGCCGCGTACTGCAGAGCAGAACGGGTCACTTTAGTCGGATCCAGGATACCCATGTCGATCATGTTGCCGTACTCTTCGGTCGCTGCGTTGTAACCGTAGTTACCGTCACCGCCTTTCACAGTGTTAGCCACAACTGACGGCTCTTCACCGCAGTTCAGCACGATCTGACGCAGCGGAGCTTCCATTGCGCGCAGCGCAACTTTGATACCCACGTTCTGGTCTTCGTTCTGGCCTTTCAGGTCAGCGATTTTGCTTGCTACGCGGATCAGCGCAACGCCACCACCAGCAACCACGCCTTCTTCTACCGCAGCACGGGTCGCGTGCAGGGCATCTTCAACGCGGGCTTTTTTCTCTTTCATTTCAACTTCGGTCGCTGCACCGACTTTGATAACCGCAACGCCGCCTGCCAGTTTCGCTACGCGCTCCTGCAGTTTTTCACGGTCGTAATCAGAGGTTGCTTCTTCGATCTGCTGACGGATCTGAGTGACGCGGCCCTGGATTGCAGTTTCTTCACCCACGCCATCGATAATAGTGGTGGTGTCTTTGTTGATCACAACACGTTTAGCCTGACCCAGGTCTTCCAGGGTTGCTTTTTCCAGTTCCATACCGATTTCTTCAGAAATTACGGTACCACCGGTCAGGGTTGCGATGTCCTGCAGCATAGCTTTACGACGATCGCCGAAGCCAGGCGCTTTAACCGCAGCCACTTTCACGATACCACGCATGGTGTTAACCACCAGGGTAGCCAGCGCTTCGCCTTCAACATCTTCAGCGATGATAACCAGCGGTTTGCCTGCTTTCGCAACGGCTTCCAGAACCGGCAGCATTTCACGGATGTTGGAAACTTTTTTATCAGCCAGCAGGATGAACGGGCTTTCCAGTTCTACAGCGCCAGTTTCCGGCTTGTTGATGAAGTAAGGAGACAGGTAACCGCGGTCAAACTGCATACCTTCAACCACGTCCAGTTCGTCCTGCAGACCGGTGCCGTCTTCAACGGTGATCACGCCTTCTTTACCCACTTTGTCCATTGCTTCCGCGATCAGTTTACCGACGGTTTCATCGGAGTTCGCGGAGATGGTGCCAACCTGAGCAATGGCTTTGGAGTCAGAGCACGGTACGGACAGCGCTTTCAGCTCTTCAACCGCAGCAGCGACAGCTTTGTCGATACCACGTTTCAGATCCATCGGGTTCATACCCGCAGCAACAGCCTTCAGGCCTTCAGTGATGATGGACTGCGCCAGTACGGTCGCAGTGGTGGTGCCGTCGCCTGCAGCGTCGTTCGCTTTGGAGGCCACTTCTTTCACCATCTGTGCGCCCATGTTTTCGAACTTGTCTTCCAGTTCGATTTCACGTGCTACAGAAACGCCATCTTTAGTGATGGTCGGTGCACCGAAAGATTTATCCAGAACCACGTTACGGCCTTTCGGGCCGAGGGTAACTTTCACTGCATCTGCCAGAACGTTTACGCCGCGCAGCATTTTTACACGGGCGTCGTTACCGAATTTTACGTCTTTAGCTGCCATTTTCTCTTTCCTTAAATTCGTTCAGTTTCGCGAGTGAAATTACGCTTCAACAATTGCCAGAATGTCACTTTCGGACATGATCAGCACTTCTTCGTTGTCGATTTTCTCGGCTTTAACACCGTAGCCATCGTTGAAAATCACGATATCGCCCACTTTAACGTCCAGCGGTTGCACAGTACCGTTTTCCAGGATGCGACCCTTACCGACAGCGATGATTTCGCCACGCGTTGATTTGCCTGCTGCAGAACCGGTCAGAACGATGCCGCCAGCGGATTTTGATTCAACTTCTTTACGTTTGACGATCACACGATCATGTAACGGACGAATACTCATTGATAGCTCTCCTTTGAGAAAGTCTTTATCAGTTATGGATGACGCCGGTCCGCACAGGGTTCTCCGGCTGGTGACCTGAGAGATGGGGGTCGATTTTTCCCCCTTCAAGGGGGAAGAGCAAAAAAAATTTACGAAAGTGCATCAATGCGCATAAGTGCGGAAAATAGCAGCACCGCTGGTCCAGCTATAAGAAAAACCGATTGTGATAACATCCCTTTTCTTGAAGTCAGTCAGACAGAGGGTGATGCAGGGGCAATGGGCGGATTAAAACAAGAACTGGGGCTGGCCCAGGGTATCGGGTTGCTTTCCACCTCCTTACTTGGCACTGGCGTTTTTGCCGTACCGGCGTTAGCCGCCGTGGCTGCGGGTAACAGTAGTTTGTGGGCATGGCCGTTGCTGATAGCGCTGGTATTTCCGGTGGCGATTGTTTTTGCCGTGCTGGGTCGCCACTTTCCCAGCGCAGGCGGGGTCGCACACTTTGTCGGCATGGCGTTTGGCCCACGTCTGGAGCGGGTAACGGGTTGGCTGTTCCTCTCCGTGATCCCGGTCGGGTTACCGGCCGCGTTGCATATTGCCGTCGGTTTCTGGCAGGGCATGTTTGGCTGGCAAGGATCGCAGTTGCTGATGACAGAGTTAGGCACGCTGGCGCTGATTTGGTTTTTAGGCACGCGCGGCGCTGGCTCCAGCGCCAATCTGCAATCGATCATTGCGTTACTGATTGTTGCGCTGATTGTCGCTATCTGGTGGCGCGGCGGTATTCACTTCGCTGATATTCCCTTCCCGCCGCTACCGCAGGTATCGCTGTCGGAGATGTCCTCATCTCTGGCGGTCATGTTCTGGTGCTTTGTTGGGCTGGAGGCTTTCGCCCATCTGGCCTCAGAGTTCAAAAACCCGGAGCGCGATTTTCCCCGTGCATTAATGATAGGTCTGCTATTGGCAGGTTCAGTGTACTGGGGCTGTACCGTGGTAGTGCTGCACTTTGACCTCTGGCGCGATCAGGGCGCGGCGGCGTCATTACCGGTAATTGTGGTCGAACTGTTCGGCAAGCAAGCGTTGTGGATCGCCTGCACCATTGGTTATCTGGCCTGCTTTGCCAGCCTGAATATTTACATTCAGAGCTTCGCCCGCCTGGTGTGGTCACAGGCAATGTACAAACCGGATAGCGCGCTGGCGCGACTCTCCGGGCGGCAGATACCGCAACATGCGTTAAGCGCAGTGATCCTCTGCTGTATCGTCTGCACCCTCGCGATTTATGCATTCAGCATTAATCTCGATACGCTGATCATCTACGCGAACGGGATTTTTATCACTATTTATCTGCTGTGTATGCTCGCGGGCTGCCGGTTGCTGAAGGGGCGCTACAAAGCGCTGGCGATCGTGGGTAGCGTGCTGTGTCTGCTGTTGCTGGTGGTTCCCGGCTGGAAAAGTCTCTATGCGATATTCATGCTTGCCGCGCTATGGTTCTTTTTACCCAAACGTCGGATCTCAGCCTCCCCCTCCGTTCACTCATAAAACAAGCCCGGCGTCGCCGGGCATCCTGTTTAGCGGTCGTCTTTGTTATCCAGGCGATCGCGCTGATCGTCTTTGCGCTGGTATTCCCCTTCGAAGGTCTCTCCACCACCACTCCCCGCCCCAAAACCTCCACCAGGCATACGGGAAAAACGCAAATGCGGCATCAGTTTCAGCGTCAGGTGTTTTTGCACCGGTGGCAACAGAAGCAACAGGCCGAGAAAATCGGTAAAGAACCCCGGCAGTACCAGCAACAGACCCGCGATAATCAGCGACACGCTTTTGATCATCTCAGCCGCCGGGCTTTCACCTGCCGCCATTTTCTCCTGCATCAGCATAAAGTTCTTGAAGCCCTGATTACGCACCAGCGACATGCCGATCACTGAGGTAAAGATCACCAGAATCAGCGTCATCAGAACGCCAAAGACATGCGCGACCTGAATAAAAATCGAAATCTCAATATAAACGTATAAAAAAAAGGCAATAAACGGTATCCAGCGCACTGGCTTCTCCTGTCGACGGACAGACGCCCTGTGGCGGCTGTCTGAATGAGTTTGCGAATCGCATGGTTACTGAGATGGTGACGAATACGAAAAATTCAATTTCCCGCTGGATGAAAATGTCCTCTTTGTCACGAAGCGGTGACTCATTTCACATATTAATAATTATGATGCAACGGCGAATATAATAAGTGATCAAGATTACGGCATTTCGCTATCATCAGCATATCATTCCGGGTATCGGGCCGATTATGGGGATAATCGTCGGTCGGAAAAGACACATAACCACATTAATACTGTGTGTTTGGTGTATTCATTCGTAGCTTGAAAAAGAAGGTTCACATGTTAAACAACATTCGTATCGAAGAAGATTTGTTAGGTACCAGGGAAGTGCCGGCGGATGCCTACTACGGCGTGCATACTCTGAGAGCGATTGAAAACTTTTACATTAGCAACAGCAAAATCAGCGACATACCTGAGTTTGTGCGTGGCATGGTAATGGTGAAAAAAGCGGCAGCGCTGGCGAACAAAGAGCTGCAAACCATCCCTAAAAGTATCGCGAACACTATCGTTGCCGCATGTGATGAGATCCTGAACAACGGCAAATGCATGGATCAGTTTCCGGTAGACGTCTATCAGGGCGGTGCAGGAACCTCCGTGAACATGAACACCAACGAGGTGCTGGCCAACATTGGCCTGGAGCTGATGGGCCACCAGAAAGGCGAATACCAGTTCCTGAACCCGAATGATCACGTGAACAAATGCCAGTCCACCAACGACGCCTACCCGACCGGCTTCCGTATTGCGGTCTATGCCTCTATCGTCAAACTGGTCGATGCCATTAAACAACTGGGCGAAGGCTTCGAGAGTAAAGCCGTTGAGTTCCAGGACATCCTGAAAATGGGTCGCACACAGTTGCAGGACGCCGTTCCGATGACACTCGGTCAGGAGTTCCATGCCTTCAACGTGCTGCTGAATGAAGAAACCAAAAACCTGCTGCGGACATCCGAGCTGCTGCTGGAAGTGAACCTCGGTGCGACCGCCATCGGTACCCGCCTCAACACGCCGGATGGCTACCAGCAACTGGCGGTGCAGAAACTGGCGGAAGTCAGTAACCTGCCGGTTGTACCTGCGGAAGACCTGATTGAAGCAACGTCTGACTGCGGCGCCTATGTGATGGTACACAGCTCGCTGAAACGTCTGGCCGTCAAGCTCTCCAAAATCTGTAATGACCTGCGTCTGCTCTCTTCCGGCCCACGCGCCGGGCTGAATGAGATCAACCTGCCGGAGTTGCAGGCGGGCTCTTCCATCATGCCAGCCAAAGTGAACCCGGTAGTGCCGGAAGTGGTGAACCAGGTGTGCTTTAAAGTTATCGGCAACGATATCACCGTCACCATGGCCTCTGAAGCGGGTCAGTTACAGCTCAACGTGATGGAACCGGTAATCGGCCAGGCGATGTTTGAGTCGATTCATATCCTGACCAATGCCTGCTACAACCTGCTGGAAAAATGCATTAACGGCATTACTGCCAACAAAGAAGTGTGCGAAGGCTATGTGTACAACTCCATCGGCATCGTCACCTATCTCAACCCGTTTATCGGCCATCACAACGGCGATATCGTCGGCAAGATTTGCGCCGAAACGGGCAAGAGCGTACGGGAAGTGGTGCTGGAGCGCGGCTTGCTGACTGAAGCCGAACTGGACGACATCTTCTCGGCGCAGAACCTGATGCACCCGGCCTACAAAGCGAAACGTTATACCGATGAAAGCGAACAGTAACCCCTACGGCTAAACAGACAAAAGGCACGCCCGGATGGCGTGCCTTTTTTGTTGTGCGGTTACCAATCCATAACAATTACTTATCAACAGGTTAACTGACAATAAGGAAACAGTCTTATGATACTCGTCGAACTTATCATTGTTCTTCTGGCTATCTTTCTGGGGGCCAGATTAGGGGGCATAGGCATAGGTTATGCTGGTGGTCTTGGTGTACTGGTGCTTGCTGCTATTGGTATAAAACCGGGGAATATTCCTTTTGATGTTATCTCTATTATCATGGCGGTTATCGCCGCGATTTCCGCCATGCAGGTGGCAGGGGGTCTGGATTACCTGGTTAACCAGACGGAAAAATTACTGCGCCGGAACCCGAAATACATCACTATTCTTGCGCCGATCGTCACCTATTTCCTGACGATCTTCGCCGGAACAGGTAATATCTCGCTGGCGACGCTGCCGGTTATTGCTGAAGTGGCGAAAGAGCAAGGCATCAAGCCCTGCCGCCCCTTATCAACCGCGGTCGTATCGGCGCAGATAGCTATCACAGCCTCGCCCATCTCGGCAGCAGTGGTGTATATGTCCTCGCTGATGGAAGGAAAGGGAATCAGCTATCTGCATATGTTGGGGGTGGTTATCCCTTCCACCTTGCTGGCAGTGCTGCTGATGTCTTTTTTAGTTTCCATCTTGTTTAACTCGAAGCTCTCAGATGATCCGGTCTATCAGGCGCGACTCGCCGAAGGGCTGATTATGCTGCGTGGCGGCAAAACCATTAACATCCTGCCGGGTGCCAAAACCTCCGTCTGGCTGTTCTTGCTGGGCGTCGTAGGCGTCGTCGTTTACGCTATCCTCAACAGCCCGAGCATGGGGCTGGTAGAAAAACCGTTGATGAATACCACCAGCGCTATCCTGATTATTATGCTGAGTGTGGCGACGTTAATTACCCTGATGTGCAAAGTTGAAACTGGCACCATCCTCAACTCCAGCACCTTCAAGGCAGGGATGAGCGCCTGTATCTGTATTCTCGGCGTTGCATGGCTTGGCGATACCTTTGTTTCGGCCAACATTGACTGGATCAAAGAGACCGCAGGTACTGTTATCCAGGCACATCCGTGGCTGCTGGCGGTAATCTTCTTCTTCGCTTCTGCGCTGCTTTACTCTCAGGCCGCCACGGCGAAAGCACTGATGCCAATGGCGCTGGCGCTGAACGTTACCCCGCTCACCGCGCTCGCCTCTTTTGCGGCAGTTTCAGGTCTGTTTATTCTGCCAACCTATCCGACACTGGTTGCGGCGGTACAGATGGATGACACCGGAACAACCCGCATCGGACGTTTTGTCTTTAACCATCCGTTCTTTATCCCTGGCACGATGGGTGTCGTGTTCTCCGTCTGCTTTGGTTTCCTCTTCGGCAGCATCATGCTGTAATGTACCGGCGGCAGGGCAAAGGCACCTGCCGCCTCTTCATTCCTCGTTCGTTGGTAAATTACCCCTGCCACTGTATAGTGACCTTTCGATACATCACGCGGAGGTTTCTATGCACGATGACAACAACCTGACGCCATCCCTTCCTGATGCCCTTGTGGTACTCTGCACCGCCCCGGATGAAGCCACCGCTCAGGATCTGGCGGCAAAAACGCTGGCGGATAAACTCGCTGCCTGTGTCACCATTTTACCTGGCGCCACGTCACTGTATTACTGGGAAGGCAAGCTGGAGCAAGAGTACGAAGTTCAGCTATTGCTGAAAACCGACGCCGCCCATCTCGAAGATCTCTTCGCCTGTATAAAATCGCACCACCCGTATCAGACCCCGGAATTACTGGCCTTACCCGTTACCCACGGAGATTACGACTACCTCTCATGGCTCAACGCATCCTTACGCTGATCCTGCTGCTGTGCAGCACATCCACCTTTGCCGGATTGTTTGACGCGCCCGGCCGCTCTGACTTTGTGCCTGCCGATCAGGCCTTTGTTTTTGATTTTCAGCAACATCAGCATGATTTAACCCTTAACTGGCAGGTGAAAAAAGGCTACTACCTTTATCGCCAGCAGATCCGCGTTACCCCTGCACAGGCGAGTATCGGCCCCCTTTCGCTACCGGAAGGAGAGAGGCACGAAGATGAGTTTTACGGCAAAACAGACATTTACCGCCAGCAACTGAGCGTACCGCTTAAGGTGACTCAGGCGGCGAAAGGCGCAACGCTGACCGTCACCTATCAGGGCTGCGCCGATGCCGGGTTCTGCTACCCGCCGGAAACCAAAATCGTGCCGCTGATGGATGTGGTGGCAACCACCCGCGACACCTCCACTTCTGTTCCCCCTGCTACCTCCGGAACGGTTGTTCCCCCTGACGCCTCCGGAGTGTCGGTTCCCCCTGACGCCTCCGGAGCGTCGGTTCCCCCGGCCGTCTCCGGAGCGTCGGTTCCCCCGGCCGTCTCCGGAGCGTCGGTTCCCCCTCTCCCCTCGGGGGAGAGGGCCGGGGTGAGGGGAAATACACTCCCCTTCTCCGCACTCTGGGCACTGCTGATCGGCATTGGCATTGCATTTACGCCCTGCGTATTGCCAATGTATCCACTGATTTCCGGCATCGTACTCGGTGGCAAGCAACGTCTCGCCACACCACGGGCATTACTGTTGGCATTCATCTACGTCCAGGGGATGGCGCTCACTTACACCGCGTTGGGATTGGTGGTTGCCGCCGCCGGGTTGTCGTTCCAGGCCGCGTTACAGCATCCGTACGTGCTGATCGGCCTCTCTGTGCTGTTTAGTCTGCTGGCGCTCTCCATGTTTGGCCTGTTTACGCTGCAGCTTCCCGCCTCCCTGCAAACCCGTCTGGCGCTGTGGAGTAACCATCAGAAAGGCGGATCGATGGGCGGCGTGTTCGTCATGGGGGCGATTGCCGGGCTGATTTGCTCTCCCTGCACCACCGCGCCGCTGAGTGCCATCCTGCTGTACATTGCCCAGAGCGGCAACCTGTGGCTCGGCGGTGGTACGCTCTATCTCTATGCGCTGGGTATGGGGCTGCCGCTGATACTGGTCACCGTGTTCGGTAACCGGCTGCTGCCGAAAAGCGGGCCGTGGATGGAGCAGGTCAAAATCGCCTTCGGCTTTGTGATCCTCGCTCTGCCCGTGTTCCTGCTGGAGCGCGTGTTTGGCGAGATCTGGGGATTACGCTTGTGGGCGCTATTAGGCATCGCGTTTTTCACCTGGGCGTTTATCACCAGCCTCAGCGCAACGCGCTCAATTGTGCGCGTGCTGCAAATTGCGCTGCTCGGCGCGGCGCTGGTATGTGCCCGACCGCTACAAGATTGGGTTTTCGGCGTACCAGCCGCACAGGCGCATGCAGCGCTGGCGTTTAAGACAGTGAAAACCGTGGATGAACTGAACCAGGCGCTGGCGCAGGCCAATGGCCGCCCTGTGATGCTGGATCTCTACGCCGAATGGTGCGTGGCCTGCAAAGAGTTTGAGAAGTACACCTTTAGCGATCCGCAGGTACAGGCAGCGCTAAAAAATACGCTCTTATTGCAGGCGGATGTCACCGCGAATAACGCCCAGGATACGGCCCTGCTGCGGCACCTGAACGTGCTCGGCCTGCCGACGATCCTGTTTTTTGATACCCAAGGGCAAGAGCAGCCTGCGGCCAGAGTAACCGGATTTATGGACGCTGCTGCCTTTACCTCACATTTGCGCAATCAAGCCCCGTAAACAACACTTGGTGGGGGGAATACGCTTCACATAACGGAGGCATCACCGTGCAACGCGAAGACGTTTTGAGCCAAACTTTACAGTTGCTTGAATTAAAAGGGATTGCAGACACCACGCTGGAGATGGTCGCCGAACGCATTGATTACCCCATTGATGAGTTCCGCCGTTTCTGGCCGGATAAAGAAGCACTGCTGTATGACGCCCTGCGCTATCTGAGCCAGAAGGTGGATATCTGGCGCAGGCAGCTCTTGTTGGATGAAGAACTGAGCAGTGAACAGAAGCTCCTTGCACGCTACGGTGCGCTGACCGAATGCGTCAGTAATAACCGCTATCCCGGCTGTCTGTTTATCGCCGCTTGCAGCTTCTTTCCCGATCCTGGTCATCCCATCCATCAACTGGCGGATCAGCAAAAACGCGATGCCCACGACTTTACGCACGAATTGCTGACCCGGCTGGAAGTGGACGATCCGGCTATGGTGGCGAAGCAGATGGAACTGGTGCTGGAAGGCTGCCTGAGCCGGATGCTGGTGAACCGCAGCCAGGCCGATGTCGATACCGCTCAGCGGCTGGCAGAAGATATTTTGCGCTTTGCCCGCTGTCGCCAGGGCGGCGCGCTGACTTAAACACCAAACAGTCCCGCCCAGGCGGAAGCCAGCAAACAGAGCGCCATCCCGCGCTGAAACCAGATAAGGGATGTCGCCGTGCGAAACAGCCGGTTAGCCGCTTTGCCCAACAACGTCCATGCACTCAGGCAAATCAGTGAGATCAGTAAAAACCACAGTGACAGAAATGACACCTCGCGCAGCGGTTGACCGCTGTGCGGGGCAAACAGACTCACTACTGCCAGCGCCATCATCCAGGTTTTGGGGTTGATCAACTGCAACATTGCCGCCGCCCGACCGCTGAAGGGGCGCTGCGCGTTGCCCTGTAAATCTGTGGCGGGAGCAGAAAAGAGTTGCCAACTCATCCAGCTTAGCCACAGCGCGCCCGCCCAGCTCATCACCTCACGCACCAGCGGATAATCCCGCAGGATCTCCCCGGCACCCGCACCCGAGATAAAAACGATCAGACTCGCCGCCACACACGCGCCCACCACGGCGGGCAGCGTCGCTTTAACGCCAAAGCGTTGGCTACTGGCGAGGATCAGGATATTTGTCGGTCCTGGCGTAATCGAGGCGACAAAGGCGAAGAGTAAAAACGGTAAAGAGTTATGCAACAGGTTCACAATCAGGCTCCTTAGTCATGAGCCTCAGACTGTGGCGTTATTTTTCCGTATCGTCTGGAAGATTTGTGCACAACCTGCGGTAATGCGCGGGCGACAGGCGATAAGCCCGCTGAAACCAGCGCCCGAGATGGCTCTGGTCGGCAAAGCCTAATGCGGCAGCAACGCTGGCCGGTTGTGCGCCCTGCGCCAGTTGCGCGCGTGCCGTGGCAAGGCGAAGCTGAATAAGCCAGGCATGAGGGCTTAAGTGGAATTCGCGCTTAAAGCAGCGCGTCAGCGTAAAGCGATCGGTGCCGGTTTCCCGCGCCAGGTCCGACAATCCAATATTGTCACCAATATGCGCATGAAGATAATCCCTGGCACGGTGAGCAATCGCCGCGCTTTGCACCTGCGAAGGCAGTCGTTTATGCCACTGGCAATGGTGAGTCAGCTGGCTAAGCAGTGTATCCATAGCACTTTGTTGGACAATACGCATCTCTTCGCGGTGCAGCGCGTAAAAGGTCTGCGCAATCGCACCGATCAACTGCGGTTCGCGGGCGATAGTATGAGAAAAATGGAGTGAATAGCTGGACGGCACCGACTCATACAGGCCGCGTAATGTATCGCTCAGCCAGTGTTCATCAAGATAAAAGGTCAGGTAGGTAAAACCGCCGGCGACGGGCGCATCGCCATCGTGGATCTCTCCCGGTTCCAGTAAAAAAGCGTCGCCAGGCGTGCTGCGATGGCGCTCGCGACGGCAGTGAAACTGCTGGGTGCCCGCCAGCGTGATCCCCACCAGGTAGCTATCGTGCCAGTGCGGATCATATGCGTGCCCTTCAAAGTGGGCGCGAATTGTTTCAATGCCGGTATCTGCATGCTGCCGCAGTTCCAGCCAGTCATTAGCCATAAAGCCTCCGGAACGCCTTCAGTTTTTTTAGCATTCCTCGCCGGTCAATAAAAGTCTGGAAGATTTGTGCAATTCCCGTTTTACGCCGCAGAATCGCACAGATTGCCGCAAAGTTGAGCAACCGGTTAGCATTTAAAGAAATAAGGTTGACGCCTTAAGACGATTAAGGTTTAATGCGCCCCGTTGCCCGGATAGCTCAGTCGGTAGAGCAGGGGATTGAAAATCCCCGTGTCCTTGGTTCGATTCCGAGTCCGGGCACCACTTATTCAGAGAACCCAGCCTACGGCTGGGTTTTTGCTTTTCTGCTTCCGGACGCTTCATCGAACTCCGTTCGATTATTCGATAAAAGTCAGTTTTGTCGACTCTCCTGTCTGCGTAATGAACGCCCCTTTATCGCTGTCACCCTTGACCCACATTTTCCCCATCACAGGATCTTCTGTTTCGTGGTAACCAAGTGACTCAAGATAACGCTGGATACCAGCCGTATCTGCCTGACCGTCGTACTCAATCTGACTCGACTCGGGTGCAGGACCATCAGCAGCCCGGAAATGTAACATAACGATTTTACTGAAATGAGGGGCATTTTTGATTTCATCTGGCGTCAACAACCGGTATTCCAGCCAGTCGGAAGGGGTGTAATCCACACTGTCTGCCATATACACAGAAGAAAATTTAAAAAAAACCACAGCCAACAACAGAATGAGGGAAATCACGCCGTACTTTATCACTCTGCTCATCGAAACCTATCCTGGGGCTGCCGCCCGACATTCATAAGCACACCATTGTTTGAGATGACCTGGACCGTATCCCCTGAAAAGTCATTATAGGGTTGAACGCATTTCATGAAGCCCGGAAGCTCCCCATAAGGGCATAACGAACGAAACATACCGCACTATTTCACGCCTTCGGCAGAACAAAGAGAGTGCCGCCACGCAAAACTCACTTACCCTTCCTCTCTCCGGTAAACCGGAACGTTGCGGGTGGTGCCGGTCAGGTTATCGGACACCTCTGTTTCGGCTGTGGCGATTCGCAGACCGGCTTTTCTGAGCCGCTGAATATCGGCGGCAATACGCTGGCTGCCAAACCAGAACAACGCATCGAGTGCGGTGACCTGCAAACCCTGCTCCAGCGCCATCTTCAGGCGTTCTCGCGGGGCACGCACCTCTTTGGCGATTTGCTGGTAAGGCGTCGCCGACGTTCCGGTCGGATCAACACGCCGGATGCGGGTCGACAGACGGTACTGAAAAGCGTCTGGTATATCGCTCAGATCATTTTTCAGGCTATAGACGCAGCCAAAGCGCTTGCCATTGAAAATGACGTTTTTCTGGTTGAGTTGTAGTTCATCCCGCACGCTGGCGATCAGCTGCGGCGCGCGGATCAGCAATAACCGGAAAGGGAGCTCAAAGCTGGTCACGTAGTCCACATTCAGCAATGCAATGCGTAACCGTTCTTCCGCTCCAGCGCGGACTTGCAGACACTCCTGCGCCACATCCGCCCACTGCTGCGTCAAGCGTGGTGTTTCAGCGGCTTCCACAAAACTGTACTTTTCGATTTGATAATCAATGATCCCGCTCACCCTGAATGCCCTTCTGCTTGCTCATCCGTATCGGTTGTTCACTTTACCAACACGCGAATATAACCGGAAGATTGCTGCAAAAGAGAAAGTGGAAAACGGAGTAACGTCATTTTGCCCGCAGGATTGTTTTTTAACACTATCGGACTGATAGTTATCTTTTTTCCGAAATGGCTATACGTATGATTAAGAGCGTTAACCGCACCACGCTGAACGTGGCTGCACTCCTTCTGGCACTGATTCTGGTCTATACCGGTCTGATGGCGAAAGACCGTATCACCTGGCTGATGGAAGTGGTGCCCGTAATGATCGTCGTCCCCCTGCTGCTCGCCACCTGGCGTCGCTACCCGTTAACCGCATTGCTATATGGGCTGATTTTTTTCCATGCCATCATTCTGATGGTCGGCGGGATGTACACCTACGCCAAAGTACCGATTGGTTTTGATGTGCAACAACTGTTTGGCCTGAGCCGTAACCCGTATGACAAACTCGGCCACTTCTTCCAGGGGCTGGTTCCGGCGCTGGCGGCGCGGGAGATCCTGCTACGCGGGCGCTATGTGCGCGGCGGAAAAATGCTCGACTTTATTGTCTGCTGCATTGCATTGGCGATCAGCGCCACCTATGAGCTGGTTGAGTGGTGGGCTGCACTGTCGATGGGTCAGGGAGCGGATGAGTTTCTCGGCACCCAGGGCGATCCCTGGGATACGCAATCCGATATGTTCTGCGCCCTGCTGGGTTCGTTGACCACGGTATTGGTGCTGGGACGCTGGCATAAACGACTGCTTCCTTCCTGACGCACCCTGCGGCGAAGGCTGGAGCCGATGTCCTTCGCCGCCTATACTTCAGGCATCACTCTTTCATTGCCCGTAAGCTTATGACCACGCAACCTCTTACCCGCGACTGGCGCTTGCCTGCGGCTTTTGCCGCCCTGGCTGTCGCGCTGTTTGCGCTCTTCACGATCCATGCTCACTGGGGCGCGTTTCTGCAATGGTGCCTGGCCACGCAAATCACCCTGCACCGTTATCTGGTGATGTACCTGCTACAACTGAATAACCATCAGTACGGCGGCGGGCTATGGCTGCTGACCGGAGCTTTTTTCTATGGCGTACTGCATGCCATCGGGCCTGGTCACGGTAAATTTATCGTTACCACTTATCTGAGCACCAACAAAGAGAGCGAGATGGCCGCCCGTGTGGTACCGGTGCTGGGCAGTCTGATGCAGGGGGTCAGCGCCATCCTGTTCGTCTTTATTTTGGCGGTGGGGTTTAATCTCGCCGCCGGCGATCTGAGCGAAAGCCGCTGGTATGTGGAAAAGGTCAGCGCCGTGATGATTGGCGGATTTGGCGCTTATGTCGCCTGGCGTGCAATCAACGATCTGCGCCCGCGCGCACTGAACATTCACAGCCTGGCCCCGCTGCATCAGCATAGCGATCGGTGCGGTTGCGGCCATCACGGTGTTGGTGCGGCAACACAAGGCGACTGGAAAACACGTCTGGGTGTGATCCTCGCCATTGGCGCGCGCCCGTGCAGCGGTGCGATCATGATTTTGCTGTTCTCAAACGCTCTGGGTATCGTGACATGGGGCATCGCTGCGGTAATGACCATGGCGGTAGGCACTGCGCTGTCCATCATGGGGTTATCGCTGGCGGTGCGCTATGCGCGCAACAGCACAGCGACCTTTTTTGGTGGCAACGCAGGTCAATTAAGCAAGGTGGTTCCGCTATTGAAAATGGCAGGGGGCGTGGCGTTAATACTGTTTGCGGTGGTGCTGTTCTTAACCGTCATCCCGGTAAGTGCGAACGGGGATTATATTGCCGCCGGCTGCTGATAACGATACGGATGGCGTTGCCGCCATCCGCTCATCATCGGACTAGTCGTTAATTTTCGGATGCTGCTGCACCAGCCGTGCGCGTTTCTCCTGCAATTGCGCAATTTCTTCATCAATATCTTCGATCTTCTGCTCAATATTATCGTGATGCTCCTGCAGGATTTCTTTTGCTTCCTGAATATCCGACGCGGCTGGCGTTGCGCCTTTCAGCGGGCGGTTCGCCGTCTCTTTCATGGTCAGGCCGGTAATAAGACCAATCACGGCGATCACCATCAGGTAGTAAGCTGGCATCAACAGATTGTCAGAGCTTTCCACCAGCCAGGCAGCCAGCGTTGGCGTCAGACCCGCAATCAGCACCGAAATATTAAAGGCGCTGGCCAGTGCGCTATAGCGGATATGCGTGGGGAACATCGCGGGCAACGTTGAAGCCATCACCCCGGTAAAGCAGTTCAGGATCACCGCCAGCATCAGCAAGCCCGCGAAAATCAAGCCGATAATGTTGCTGTTAATCATAATGAAGGCCGGAATGGCCAGCGCAAACAGTGCAACGCTCCCCAGCAAAACAAACGGACGGCGACCAAAACGGTCGCTCAACAGCCCCATCACGGGCTGCACAAACAGCATACCGATCATAATGGCGATGATGATCAGTACGCCGTGATCTTCGGAGTAGTGCAGGTTGTGCGACAAGTAGCTCGGCATGTACGTCAGCAACATGTAATAGGTGACGTTGGTGGAAATCACCAGGCCAATACAGGTCAGCAGGCTGCGCCAGTGTTTGGTGGCAATCTCTTTGAAAGAGATCTTCGGTCCTTCCTGCAACCCCTGGCGATCGCCCTGCTCCAGCTTATCAACATGCTGCTGGAATGCCGGTGTTTCTTCCAGCGCATGGCGCAGATACAAACCGATAATACCCAGCGGCAGCGCTAAAAAGAACGGAATACGCCAGCCCCATTCCAGAAAGTTATCTTCGCCTACAATGGTTGAGAGCAGCACCACAACGCCCGCGCCCAGCACAAAACCGGCAATGGAGCCAAAGTCCAGCCAGCTGCCCATAAACCCGCGTTTACGGTCCGGAGAGTACTCCGCAACGAAAATGGACGCCCCGGTATATTCCCCGCCCACCGAGAAGCCCTGCGCCATCTTACACAGCAACAGCAATATCGGTGCCCAGATGCCAATCGTGGCGTAAGAGGGAATCAAGCCGATACAGAACGTACTGACCGACATAATCACAATAGTGATGGCGAGGATTTTCTGCCGCCCGTATTTATCGCCGAGCATGCCGAAAAACAGACCGCCAAGCGGCCGAATCAGAAAGGGGACGGAAAAAGTCCCAAGCGCGGCAATCATTTGCACGCTGGGGTTGGCATCCGGGAAGAAGACTTTACCAAGGGCGTAGGCCACAAAGCCGTAAACGCCGAAATCAAACCACTCCATGGCGTTACCCAGCGAGGCGGCGGTAATCGCTTTACGCAGTTTGCCATCATCAATGATGGTCACATCACGCAGGGTAATCGGTTTAATTTTTTTCCTTTTTAACATGCATCTTTTCCTCTTTAGACTTTCGCCCGAACCGCCCGACTTTCCTTTTATTGCCAGACGTTTTTACAGCGTTTTCAGCTTTCTTATTCAAGCGTAGCAGGTTTACTTACACTGGCATGGGCAGCCTGTACAACCGAACCTGTTGACGCCTGTTGGGCAGTTAATGACCTTTTTACCCTAGCAGGGTTTTAAAATGTGATCAAATTCACACATTCTCCTCGGTGATCATCATCCCCACTTTTAACACACCTCATTTCGACCGTGATTATTACTCTGCTTCCTTTATTTACGTCTGGTTTTTCACAACTCATTTACAGCAATTTAATTTGATAAAACATCAGAAAATCTTTACACAAAATATGTGAGGAAGATAACTAAAACACTGTTTTATTCTTATTGAATCAATATTCCAAAGATCAGATGATACGCGCAGAAACAGCGGCGTTAGCGTCAGTTCTGCGCCAGGCAAAGGCACATAGCCCGAATGATGGCAGGAAATGGCCGCGAATAAACCGATAACATAATCATTTAACTTTCTGAAAGTATTGAATATTAACTTTTATCTTTCCTCGTTCATGCTGATGACGAGAAATGAGGGCTCATTATGAAAATCAAGGCCACAATTGAACGTATCCCTGGGGGGATGATGCTGGTCCCGCTGCTATTAGGGGCTATTCTGAACACACTTGCGCCGGATACCGGTGCGTATTTCGGTTCCTTCACCAAAGGCATGATTACCGGCACAGTACCGATTCTGGCGGTATGGTTCTTCTGTATTGGTGCATCCATTGATTTACGCGCCACCGGCACAGTATTGCGTAAATCCGGTACGCTGGTGATGACCAAAATCGCCGTCGCATGGGTCGTTGCTATGATCGCTGCGTCCTTTATTCCGGACACCGGGATCCAGACCGGTTTCTTCGCCGGTCTCTCGGTGCTGGCCATCGTCTCCGCCATGGATATGACCAACGGCGGCCTGTACGCCAGTCTGATGAACCAGTACGGTAGCAAAGAAGAGTCCGGGGCATTTGTGCTGATGTCACTGGAATCCGGTCCGCTGATGACCATGGTGATCCTCGGCTCCGCAGGTCTGGCCTCCTTTGAACCACACCACTTTGTCGGCGCTGTATTGCCGTTCCTGATCGGTTTTACGCTCGGTAACCTCGATCACGACCTGCGCGCATTCTTCAGCAAGGCGACGCCGGTGCTGATCCCGTTCTTCGGCTTCGCGCTGGGGAATACCATCAATCTGAGCGTGATTCTGGATACCGGTCTGCTGGGTATCTTCCTTGGTGTGGCGGTCATTATCATCACCGGTATTCCGCTGATCATTGCCGATCGCGTGATCGGCGGCGGCAACGGTACCGCCGGTGTGGCAGCCTCTTCCGCCGCTGGCGCAGCGGTGGCTAACCCGGTGATTATCGCGCAGATTAACCCGGCATTTCAGCCTATCGCCGCTTCCGCAACGGCGCTGGTTGCTGCCAGTGTGATTGTGACAGCGATTCTGGTGCCGATCATCACGGCACTGTATGCAAAGCGTTTCGGTACTATTCCACTCGCTACAGACAAAACGGAAACTGCCGTCGAGTCCACCGGGCATTAACCGCCCACAAAAAAAGCCCCATCAGGGGCTTTTTGTTGTTCGCTATGTCCTGCAATTAACGACCCGTCCGGCCAGATAATTGCAGGGCACACCAACGGTTAAGCAAAAATCTCTTCCACCATCGCTGTCGCAATCCGTGTGGCGGAACAGAGTCGCGGCATCCCTAACGCCACTGTTTGCCAGCTCTGCGTCACCGACCAGCAAACCGGATGACGTTCTGCATCGCACCAGTCGCCGAGCCAACCCAGCAGATCTTTATAATCCATCAACCCGGGTGTTGACGGCGTCGCCAGCCATTGATGATAAAAATGGCGGGTGGTCGGTGCGGCATTAATGCCCTGAGCCAGAAAATCCGCCGCCATCACACGCAAATTGTCTTTCAGCATATTCGCCACATCTTCATTCGCCAGCCGGCAGGCATCGCCAAACGCTCCCCAGCGCAACTCTTCCAGCGCCACATAACAGCGCCCGGCCATCGACCAGCCGTTATAGCTCCCGGCACGCCAGTGGGTAAACACCTGCTCACTATGGTTTCCCGCCTGCACTGCTAACCCACGCTGCGTCAGCGCTTTCTCTTTCCACGCGGCACGCTGGCTAAAATGCTCAATCAGTTCATCGTACTGTTGTTGTAAACCGGGCGTCGCACTACTGGCAGGGCGGCTGGTTTGCTGCATAGTCGTCAGGTGCTGAGTAATGCGGGTTAATGCCAGATGACCAGGATCGAGCATACTGGCCAGTTTTTCAGCCAGCCCAAGGCGGAGCGTATCATTGTCGTTTAACACACCGGACATAGCCCACGGGCGCAGCTGCGTTTGCGCCATGATCTCTTGCGTCAGCCTCTCACGGAACAACTGCTGTTGGGGCACGATTGTTGACTGACGAGACGCATCAACGCCTTGCACCAAATCCACGATAAATTTCGGATGGATACTTTCCAGTACGCGTCCGGGTCCTTCCAGAAGTCGATTTTTCATGGTTGATCTGCCGCGAATAGGGTTTGTATGTCATCGCGTAACAGACGAGCGTCCTCGTGGATCCAATTTGCCGTCCGGATGCAGTGCTGCAAATGCTGCCGCAACGCCAATACTGACGATTCGTTTTGCTGCCGTATCGCCAGGCTGTCACGCAAACTTTCCTGTAGTCCCGCGAGACTTAACGAGAACTCGGCGAAAAATGTTGCCATCCCTGCCGTAACAGAAACATCGACCTGTGCGGCTAAAGCTTTACGGATTTGTTCACAAAAATGCGCGATATGGTTGATCAATTTCTGATGTAACGAGCCAACATCGATGACATAGCGGGTACGCGTGACCACATAATCATCCCAGCCCCAACTGGGGTTATTCAGCCAGCGCGATACCGTTTCCCGCACACTGCTCGCCCGCGCTGCTTGCCCGGCGGGAACATCTTCCGGCGAAATCACGTTGGTAAACAGCGAACGGGTGTTAAAGTTCAGTGTACTGGGCTGGAAAGCCGGGAAACTGATGCGCGCACGAAACCCCGCATGGTTAAGCTCTTCTTTTATACGGGTTTCAATGGGACGCATCGTATCGTTCAGGGAGCGAGTCAGCGTGTGCTCCAGTTCATCAAAACGCAGAGCCAACCCGCGGCTGATGCGCTCCTGCGCCGCCAGTAAAATCGTCTCACAGCCTGAGCGGATTTTACTGATCACAATCTGCGCCTGACCTTCATCTTCCAGAATAAGCTGGTCCGGGGTTAATCCCGCGTTCAGACGCAGATCGGCCTTGCTGTCACGCGCTATGCGCACCAGTTTTCCCTCGTGGAACCAGGCATCAATCGCCTCGACGATTTCAAACTGCTGACCATGAAGAAAGGTCTCCGCCGCCGCCAGCGCCTCTTCCACTTCATGCGCAATTTCGTCACGAACGCGCTCCTGGCTGGTACGCAACAGCGCCATATCCTCTTCCAGACGCGTAATATTATGCTCCAGCTCCTCATACGCCACCGTTAATCCCTGGTAGCGAAAATCGAGATACTCGCGGGCGCTCTGTGTGTAATTCAATAACTTATGCGAAGCCGAGCGCAGCGCGAACAGCGATGCGTTGGCATGGGCCGCGTGCAACAACTTGCGGATCGGCTGCTCGAAAAGCGAGTCTTCCCACAACAGGTTGGCGGCATGATGAATATGTTCGATATCGTCTAAATCGGCTGTGCGCCAGCGCCGCCCCAAAGCGGCTTCGGCAAAGTCCTGTACCCAGCGCTGATCCTGCGGATGTGGCAAGCGTCCCTGGCTTTTAAGCTCGTGGCGCGCCCGGTTAGCCAGATATCCCCACATAGAAGAGACCGGGAAAATCTGCGTCGGATTAATTTGCCCCTTCATCAGCGTGCCGGAAATCAGCGCCCGAACCTGCTCTTCATCGTCGCTATTGCGATCTTTCTGGTCGAATTTATTCACCAGCGCATAGAGCGGAACCGAGCGGCCAACCGCGGAAATCGCGCGACGCACTTCTTCATCAGAAATCGATTTAAGCTGTGTATAGTCCATCACCGCCAGTACGGCGGAGGCACGGGCTAACTGCTCACTCAACATTTTTTGCAGGTGGGGCTGCCCGGCTTCGTTTGGCCCCGGGGTATCCAGCAGCGTCAGTTGACCGAGTTGCTTATCGAGACCGGCCAGATGCACGAATTCGACTTCAATCACCGGAATATGCTCGATGGAGGCATACGCGGAAAAAGGAAAATCCACATCCAGCGCTTTCGAGAGCCGCACTAAGTCGTTGAGACTTTTCAAACAGTGAAATATCGGCTGTGCGCCAAGGTAGTGTTTGTCAAACGCATTCCCCTGGGCAATACGATCCAGCAGACCGGCCATGTCTTTATCGATTTCCAGCTTTTGCGCCAGCTTTTCGCGATCGTACTTAAACAGTCGTGTCTGCAACTGTTGCGACAACGCATCGATCGGCCCCACATGAGAAAAATGCAGCACCGGCTCTTTCTGACCCGGCGTGTGGCGAATCAGTGTCGGCAATGCCGTCATGGGACGGTTGCGATTTGGCAACACCTCAGTACCCACAATCGCATTGATGGTGGTCGATTTGCCGGCTTTCATGGTGCCAACGATCGCCAGCACCATTTCCAGACGGGTGATTTTCCGTAATTCATTGTGCAGCGTGGCCTGTTGTGCCTCAACGCCGCGCGAACTGAAATGTAAAGGCAGTACGTTGGCATTTTCTGCTGTGCCAGGAAGGCTCGTCTCATCAAACGTCGCCGTCGGCATTTTTTTCAACGCCTGGAGATTATGCAAAGAGAGTTGTAACAGCCTCTCTGCCTCCTGGCTTAATTCAAAAATTGTCTGTGTGTGCATGTTAAAAGTCTTTCCTTAACGCAAATTTCTTACTTTTATTTAGCCGCGCAGTTATTTGTTAAGTTTCGGCTTTTATAATTACGTGTGGAAAATATCTTCGAAAAGATAAATACCTGATGGGAATCAGGAAATGATATTTTTATCTCAAAAAATGACAGCAACACCCCTCCGGTCATAAAAAACCAGAGAATTTCAGCGTAGCGCATTTTTGGAAACAGCCAGGATATATCGTCATGTATTTACCCACCCGAATTGAGAGGTAATTATCCCCCAATGGCGCTGGAGGCAGCAGGTATGACAGTTTGTAGCTAATTACATCAGGTACTCCCTGCCACCATATCTGAATTAGTAAATGCTGGCAATTTCCACCCGTAAATATTCCGAATATTAAGCATGAGATAATCCTCACAACGTTTCTGCGATAAGCATCGCTTAAGCGAATGACAGGTTATGTCACCGCTATCACTTTTTTATCCTTTATGAAAAAAAACAATAACAACGGCAAATGTGCGGTTTTGCTGTATAATTGCGGACTTTTCAGGCAATGCGCCTTTTTGTGTCAGCTAAATGCTGGCCGTGTATGTACTTTTGAGGAAATCCCCTATGCAACTCCCGCACTGTCCACAATGTGATTCCGAATACACTTACGAAGATAACGGCATGTTCATTTGCCCGGAATGCGCACATGAGTGGAACACCGCCGAATCCAGCCACGACGCCGACGAATTAATCGTCAAGGATGCAAATGGCAACCTGTTAGCCGACGGCGACAGCGTAACTGTAATTAAAGATTTGAAAGTAAAAGGAAGTTCTTCAATGCTGAAGATCGGCACGAAAGTGAAAAATATTCGTCTGGTGGAAGGCGATCATAATATTGATTGTAAGATCGACGGCTTCGGCCCGATGAAGCTGAAATCTGAATTTGTTAAAAAGAACTAATGTATCGGCGGGAAGTTAGCTTCCCGCCAGATAATTTCCCAACCCCTCCCAGCATTCATCCCTTCGCAATCCGCGTATAACGTAAATGAAACATTAACGCTGCAGCATAAGGCCACACCTTATCTGGCCTACGGGGCGTTGATGACCATGCACTTATCCAGACATCCGACCAGTTATCCTACACGTTATCAGGAAATTGCCGCCAGACTGGAGCAGGAACTGCGCAATAACTATCGTTGCGGCGACTGGCTCCCTGCAGAACAGCAACTGGCGGCACGCTTTGAGGTGAATCGCCACACCCTACGCCGCGCCATCGATCAATTGGTAGAAAAAGGTTGGGTACAGCGCCGTCAGGGCGTTGGCGTACTGGTGCTGATGCGCCCGTTCGATTATCCCCTCAATGCGCAGGCCCGCTTTAGCCAGAACTTGTTGGAGCAAGGCAGCCATCCTACCAGCGAGCGCCTGCTGGCAGTGTTGCGCCCGGCATCCGGCACTGTGGCGGATGCGTTAGGCGTACAGGAAGGCGATAACGTGATTCATTTGCGCACCCGCCGACGCGTCAATGGCATAGCACTCTGTTTAATTGATCACTACTTCAGCGACATGACGTTGTGGCCGGTGCTGCAACAGTTTAATAGCGGTTCGCTGCACGATTTTTTGCGCGAACAATCCGGTATCCACCTGAAACGTACCCAGACACGCATCAGCGCCCGTCGCGCGCAGGCCAAAGAGAGCCGTTGGCTGGAGATCCCCAATATGGCGCCGCTGCTCTGCGTGCGCACCCTTAATCACCGTGAAGGCGAAATCAACGCAACGGAGTACTCCGTCAGCCTGACACGCGCCGACATGATTGAATTCACCATGGAGCACTGAATGCATTTCGATACCCCCACCCGTCAGCGTTGGATGGCAACGCTGGCCCGCTCCACCCCGGAGATACTGCGGGCGAGGATGCGCACGCTTGGACTGGCACCGGAATATGAACAAATACGGGCACCGCAAACCGGGCTGGTGCAAATTCAGGCGCGCATGGGCGCGACCGGCGACCGTTTTTTTCCCGGCGATGCGACCCTGACTCGCGCAGTGGTTCAACTTGCTGGCGGGCAACTCGGTTTTAGCTGGGTATTGGGCCGCGATAAAGGCCATGCCGAACGCTGCGCCGTGTGCGATGCACTGTTACAGGATCCCACCCACTATCAGACCCTGATGGAAACCCTTATTGCCCCGCTGGAAGCAGACCACGCTGCGCGTATTGACGCGCGCCAGGCCGAAATCAGCGCCAGCCGGGTCGACTTCTTTACTCTGGTTCGCGGAGATAACGCATGACCTTACAACCCGCATTCGCCTCAGCGGTTCACGATGCCCAACACTGTTTTCGCCGTTTGCTAAAAGCCATGAGCGAGCCGGGCGTCATTGTCTCGCTGCCGCAACTGAAACACGGCTGGCCGCCGCTCAACGCAGCTTCTACCAGCGTACTGTTGACGCTGGTAGACAACGACACCCCAATCTGGCTCTCCGGTACGCTCAGCAACGATCTGGTCCGCCAGAATCTGCGTTTTCATACCAATGCACCGTTGGTGGATCAACCGCAACAGTCGCTGTTCGCAGTGGCGGACCACACCCTAAGCGCCTTGCAGCTCAGCGCACTGCCTGGCGGTACTGCCAGCAGCCCGGAAACCAGCGCCACGCTGATCTTGCAACTGCCGGGTTTGAGCGGCGGACGCATGCTGCGCCTCACCGGGCCTGGCATTCTGGAAGAGCGCATGATTGCGCCACAACTGCCGGAGTGTATTACCGATGAGTTTACCGACCGTCCGCACTCGTTCCCGACAGGCATCGATGTGATCCTGACCTGCGGTGACCGCGCGCTGGCTATCCCCAGAACCACACTTGTGGAGGTGTGCTGATGTACGTTGCTGTCAAGGGGGGCGAAAAGGCGATTGCCGCCGCCCACGCTCTGCAGGAACACAAACGTCGTGGCGACAATGAACTGCCGGAACTGAGTGTCGGGCAAGTTGCCGAACAGCTCCACCTCGCGGTGGACAGGGTGATGACCGAAGGGGGCATCGCCGATCGCGAGCTGGCGGCACTGGCGCTGAAACAGGCAAGTGGCGATAACGTCGAAGCCATCTTTCTGCTGCGCGCTTACCGCACGACGCTCCCGCGTCTGGCCGTTAGCGAACCCATCGACAGCGCAAACATGCGTTTAGAACGCCGTATTTCAGCAATCTACAAAGATATTCCCGGCGGGCAGTTGCTTGGCCCTACTTATGATTACACCCACCGGTTACTGGACTTCGCCCTGCTTGCCGAAGGCGACATTCCCCCGTTGCGCACCGCAGAGCCCCGCCCGCAGGAAGCCACACCGCATGTTTTCAGCCTGCTGGTCAATGAAGGACTGGCAAAAGCCGAGCAGGACAGCGGCACAGCACCGGATGACATTACCCGCCAGCCACCGGTTTTCCCTTGTTCGCGGGCGTCACGTTTGCAGCAATTGGCGCGCGGCGACGAAGGATATTTACTGGCGCTGGCCTACTCCACCCAACGTGGTTACGGGCGCAATCACCCTTTCGCTGGCGAGATCCGCAGTGGCTATGTCGAGGTGGAAATTGTACCGGAAGAGCTGGGCTTCGCCGTGAATATTGGCGAACTGCTGGTGACCGAATGCGAAATGGTCAACGGATTTGTCGCCCCGGAGAACGAGGCACCGCATTTTACCCGTGGCTATGGGCTGGTGTTTGGCATGAGCGAGCGCAAAGCCATGGCAATGGCGTTGGTAGATCGCGCATTGCAAGCCGCCGACTACGGTGAACCGGTGCGTAGCCCGGCGCAAGACGAAGAGTTCGTGCTGGCGCATGCGGATAATGTCGAAGCGGCGGGCTTCGTCTCACACCTCAAGCTCCCCCATTACGTCGATTTCCAGGCTGAACTGGACCTGCTCAGACAGCTACAACAGGAGAAGCACCGTGGCTAACGCGCTGACCGGCTATAACTTTGCCTTTCTTGATGAGCAAACCAAACGCATGATCCGCCGGGCGCTGCTCAAAGCGGTAGCCATCCCCGGTTACCAGGTGCCGTTTGGCGGCCGCGAAATGCCCATGCCCTATGGCTGGGGAACCGGTGGCATTCAGCTTACCGCCAGCGTGATTGGCGAAGACGATGTGCTGAAAGTGATCGATCAGGGAGCGGACGACACCACAAACGCCGTATCGATTCGCCAGTTCTTCAGTCGGGTAACGGGGGTGGAAACCACCGAGCGCACCGCAGACGCCACGCTGATACAGACCCGCCATCGCATTCCTGAAACACCGCTGACCGCCGATCACATTCTGATTTACCAGGTACCGATTCCGGAGCCATTGCGCTTTATTGAGCCGCGCGAAACCGAGACCCGCACCATGCATGCGCTGGAAGAGTACGGTGTAATGCAGGTGAAGCTGTATGAAGATATCGCCCGCTTCGGCAACTTCACCACCCGCTATGCCTGGCCGGTGAAAGTCAATGACCGCTACATCATGGATCCTTCGCCCATTCCGGCTTTTGATAACCCGAAAATGCACATGATGCCCGCCCTGCAACTGTTTGGCGCCGGGCGAGAAAAACGGATTTACGCCGTGCCGCCTTATACGCAGGTGGTCAGTCTCGATTTTGAAGATTACCCCTTCGCACCGCAAAAATGGGATCACCCTTGTGCCATCTGCGGTTCGACCCACAGCTACCTGGATGAAGTGGTGCTGGATGATACCGGTAAGCGGATGTTCGTCTGCTCTGACACCGATTACTGCCGCCAACAGAGCGAGGCTTTACGTAAATGACCCAACCGCTGCTTTCGGTGAATCACCTCTCGCATCTGTATGCGCCGGGAAAAGGTTTTACCGATGTGTCGTTCGATCTCTGGCCTGGTGAGGTACTGGGCATTGTCGGAGAGTCCGGTTCCGGTAAGACCACATTACTGAACGCGATTTCGGCCCGCTTGCCGCCACAGCAGGGCGACATTCTCTACCAGAACCGCAATCTGTACGCCATGAGTGAAGCCGAGCGCCGCCGACTGCTACGTACCGAATGGGGCGTGGTGCATCAGCATCCGCTGGACGGCCTGCGTCGCCAGGTGTCTGCGGGCGGCAATATTGGCGAACGCCTGATGGCTACCGGTGCACGCCATTATGGGGCCATCCGCGCCACGGCGGAGCAGTGGCTAAGCGATGTAGAGATCCCGCCATCACGTATTGATGATCTTCCCACTACTTTTTCGGGCGGTATGCAGCAGCGTCTGCAAATTGCCCGCAACCTCGTCACACAGCCAAAGCTGGTGTTTATGGATGAACCCACCGGCGGGCTGGACGTATCAGTCCAGGCCCGGTTGCTGGATCTGCTGCGCAGTCTGGTGGTGGAAATGAACCTGGCTGTGGTGATGGTCACCCATGATTTAGGCGTTGCGCGCCTGCTGGCGAACCGCCTGCTGGTCATGAAACAGGGTCAGGTGGTGGAAAGTGGGTTAACTGACCGTGTTCTCGACGATCCGCATCATCCGTACACCCAATTACTGGTCTCCTCGGTATTACAAAATTAAGGAGTGTCCAATGCCTGTCTTACGTGTGGAAAATGTCAGTAAAACCTTTGTCCTGCACCACCAAAACGGCGTGCGTCTGCCCGTACTGCGCGAAACCTCGCTGAGTGTGGATGCAGGAGAATGCGTGGTGCTGCACGGGCACTCCGGCAGTGGGAAATCCACGTTGCTGCGTTCCCTGTATGCCAACTACTTGCCGGACGCCGGTCATATCCATGTGAAGCACGGCGATGAATGGGTGGATTTGGTGCATGCCCCGGCGCGTAAAGTGCTGGAAGTCCGCCGTCACACTATCGGCTGGGTGAGCCAGTTTTTACGTGTGATACCGCGCGTCAGTGCGCTGGATGTGGTGATGCAACCCCTGCTGGAACAGGGCGTGCCGCGCGATGTCTGTGCCCAGAAAGCGGGCCAGTTGCTGGCGCGACTCAATGTACCTGAACGCTTATGGCACCTCGCGCCCGCCACCTTTTCCGGCGGTGAGCAGCAGCGTGTCAATATCGCCCGCGGCTTTATTGTCGACTACCCGATTTTGCTGCTCGATGAACCTACCGCTTCGCTGGATGAGAAAAACAGCGCCGCCGTCGTTGAACTGATTGCGCAGGCAAAAGCGCGCGGTGCGGCGATTGTCGGCATCTTTCACGATGGCGCAGTACGTGAACACGTTGCCGACCGTCTGTATCCGATGGGAATTCACGCATGATCATCAACAATGTCAAACTGATCCTTGAAAATGAAGTGGTTAGCGGATCGCTGGAGATCCGCGACGGCATGATCCGCACGTTCGCCGAAACCCAGAGCAGCCAGCCCGGCGCGCACGATGGTGACGGCGGCTGGTTGCTGCCGGGCCTTATCGAACTGCATACCGATAACCTGGATAAATTCTTCACGCCGCGCCCGAAAGTGGACTGGCCGGCACACTCGGCAATGAGCAGCCACGACGCGCTGATGGTTGCCAGCGGTATCACCACCGTGCTGGATGCGGTCGCGATTGGCGATGTGCGCGACGGCGGCGATCGGCTGGAGAATCTGGAAAAGATGATTAACGCCGTGGAAGAGACGCAAAAACGCGGCCTGAACCGCGCGGAGCATCGTCTGCACCTGCGCTGCGAATTGCCGCATCACACCACGCTGCCGTTATTTGAAAAACTGGTCAGCCGTGAACCCGTCACGCTGGTATCCCTGATGGATCACTCACCGGGTCAGCGCCAGTACGCCAGCTATGAGAAGTACCGCGATTACTACCAGGGCAAATACCATCTCACCAACGAACAGATGGATGCGTTTGAACAAGAGCAACTGGCACTGGCGGCGCGGTGGTCTCAGCCAAACCGGCTGGCGATTGCCGCCCACTGCCGGGAACGCCACCTGCCGCTGGCCAGCCATGATGACGCCACGCGTGAGCATGTGGTGGAGTCCCATCAGTTGGGCAGCGTGATTGCGGAATTCCCCACCACTTTCGCAGCAGCAGAAGCCTCCCGTGAACATGGTATGAGCATTCTGATGGGCGCGCCGAACATTGTGCGCGGTGGCTCTCACTCTGGTAACGTGGCAGCGCACAAGCTGGCGCAGCTCGGCCTGCTGGATGTGCTGTCGTCTGACTACTATCCCGCCAGCCTGCTGGATGCCGCGTTTCGCATTGCGGTAAACGAAGAGAACGATTTCACCCTGCCGCAGGCGATCCGTCTGGTAACGAAAAACCCGGCGCAGGCGCTGAACCTTAGCGATCGCGGCGTGATTGGCGAGGGGAAACGGGCGGATCTGGTGCTGGCACATCACAAAGGCGACCATGTGCATATCGATCACGTCTGGCGTCAGGGAACTCGGGTGTTCTGATGGGCAGACTGATCTGGTTGATGGGGCCATCCGGTGCCGGGAAAGATACTCTGTTGGCGGCACTTCGCCAGCGGGAGCATCCGCAGCTATTGGTGGCGCACCGCTATATCACGCGCCCGGCCAGCGCGGGCAGCGAGAACCATATTGCGCTGAGCGAAAAGGAGTTTTTCACCCGTGCTGAACAGCATCTTTTTACGCTGAGCTGGCATGCCAACGGCTTTTACTACGGCATTGGCGCAGAGATCGATCTCTGGCTGCAAACCGGGTTTGATGTAGTGGTGAATGGTTCTCGTGGGCATCTCCCCCAGGCGCTGGCACAGTATGGCGATGTGCTGGTGCCGGTGCATGTACAAGTATCTGCGGAGATTTTACGCCAGCGGCTGGAAAGACGCGGGCGGGAAAATGCGGCGGAAATCGCCGCACGACTGGAAAGAGCAGCCCGCTACCCCCCGACAGGTTGCCTGACACTCAATAATGACGGAAGTTTGCTACAGTCAGTCGAAGGACTGGTCACGCTGATACGCGCGCAACAAGGGAAAAGTGCGTAATGATGGCGGCGCAGTGCGTCTGCGCCGATTACGTGAACCCAACCGTTGTAAGGGGTCGTATGAGCTTAACAATCACCCTCACTGGCACGGGCGGCGCGCAGTTAGTGCCGGTATTTGGTTGCCACTGCGCCGCCTGCCATCGCGCGCGGCAGAACGCGGCGCATCGCCGCAAGCCCTGTAGCGCCGTCGTTCAGTTTAACGACACGGTAACACTACTGGATGCGGGTATCCAAGACCTGATGGAGCACTTTCCGGCAGGCGCGTTTCAACAATTTTTGTTGACCCACTACCATATGGATCATGTGCAGGGCTTGTTTCCGCTACGCTGGGGCGTGGGCGATAAAATCCCGGTCTACGGCCCACCAGATGAGCAAGGCTGCGACGATCTCTTTAAACACCCCGGTTTGCTGGATTTCAGCCATACCGTTGAGCCGTTTGTGGTCTTTGATCTGCAAGGGTTGCAGGTCACGCCTTTGCCGCTGAATCACTCGAAAATAACGTTCGGGTATCTGCTTGAAACCGCGCACAGCCGGGTGGCCTGGCTGTCAGATACGGCGGGTCTGCCCGACAAGACGCTGAAGTTCTTGCTCAATAATCATCCGCAGGTGGTTATCATAGATTGTAGTTATGAACCCCGCCCGGAAACGCCAAAAAATCACAGTGATTTGACCACAATTATCGCCCTGAATGCGGTGATTCGCTGTCCGCGAGTGATCCTAACCCATATCAGTCATGTCTTTGATCAATGGATGATGAAAAACCCGCTGCCGACGGGGTTCGAAGCAGGGTATGATGGCATGCGGATTGTGCTGGATTAGACCGCACAATATGGATATATTCGTCCCGGTATTTCCCGATGGAGCCGGGAGAAGCAAACGCAGCCTGTAAAGAGGTAGTTTGAGGGATAAAGCGTACAGACTCGCACCGAAAAGTTGTTGCGCGCAACGCAACGGGGTCTTCAATACCCGCGTGTGATCAGGTAGTAATTCGCACTACGCGGCATTAATGAGTAATAACTTGCCATGAATGTGCTTTTTATTTGTAGCCGAAACCAATGGCGCAGCCCGACGGCTGAGCAGGTTTTTCGTCGCTATCCCGGGCTCAATGCCCGCTCCGCCGGGACTCAACGCCAGGCAAGAAAAACAGTGTCGCCCGCCATTCTTTCCTGGGCAGACGTTATTTGTGTAATGGAAGAACAGCACAAGAGCCGGATCATGGCCGACTTTGGCCGGTTGATGCAGCATAAACCGGTGCATGTGCTGGATATTCCCGATCATTACCACTTTATGGATCCGCAGCTGGTCGCTCTGCTGGAAGATATAGTTCCGGCGCGCCTTGGGCTTCGCGTACGCGTTCCGGCCTAGCGCCGTTAGCGGTCGTAATCGTCTTCCAGCCTGCGCTGTTCATCATCAAGCTGGCGTCGCTCCTCATCGAGCTGGCGCTGGCGGTCGTCGAGCCGCTGGCGTCGGTCTTCCAGTTGCCGGCGGCGATCTTCATAGCGCCGGCTGCGTTCGTCACGACGCAGGCTATCGTCCTGATAGCGTTGATCGTCATCCCGACTGCCATCGGTGTTATACGCATCACCGATCGCGCGCTGAATATTGCCAATGGCATCGTCGATAATATCGGCATGGGCCATCTGACCACTGAGAGAGAGTGCGCCGACGAACAGCGCTGTCGCGTAACGTTTCATAAAGCCAGTCTCAAAAGGTGACTGGCTGTAAGTTAATTTACGCCATAGCGGGCGAGTAGCGGAGAAATCTCAAATCCCCGACGTTACGGAATAAGACGCACGCGCGGTTGCGGCATCGGCAGATTGGTATGCTTATTTACGTATTCGCGCAGCAGAGAAGCCATCGTCACCTCATACCGATCGCGGATGGCAATCTCGCGGATACCGTAATCGCTTACCTGCTCGTTACAAGCGACCCGGTAGGTTTGATTGACCTCCAGCGGCGCGCCATTGATGCGAATGTCGATCATCCTGTCACCCACCGGCCGACTGAAATCCACCGCAAAGGTCATGCCACTCACGTGAACATAAGCACCGGAAATCAGCTGCTTTTCCGTATAGTTATGTTCGATAAAATCCTTAATCTGTTTCCCACTCATCTCCCGGGTAACCAGCGGGAGCGTAAAAGGCAGCGCCTTCAACAACTGCCCGTAAGACACCGGCCCGGCACTGAGGCTGTCGCGCAGAAAAGCGCCCACGGTAAATGCGATATCCGCGCGGGCGTATTCCCGTTCCGCGTCGGCCAGCAACGCGCCAAAATTGGTTTGCTCTGAACGTACATGCTCGCGTTTTCCATCCAGTGTAAAGGGCAATGTCATCACGATACGGCTTAACGTTTCTGCGTTCCGGGCCTGTTGCTGGTGGATAAACGTTTCAACATCCCGATCGGCGGTCACACCGGCAAGCGCCGTTTTATCCAGCAGGCGTTCATGCCAGCTCACCCGATGGTGATTCCTGAAGGTTAACGTCAACTCGCCCAGAAAGTCGCCATACTGCCCGGCATTGACCATGATGGTATGACCCACTTGTACACCGTTTCTCACCTCAATATGGTCGTGACCGTCTACAACGACATCAATATCCGGTACAGCGGCAATCAATTTGTCGATATTCACATCCGGGTCAACCTTGCCCAAATGCGCCAGCACAATAATCACATCGGTTTTATTTTTGATTGCAGCAACCGTCGCTTTCACCGCCGTAACAGGATCGGTGACCGAAAAACCGGACAGTTTATTGTCTGTTGTCGCCATCATGGCATTCAATGGAGAAACACCAATAATCCCCACATTCATCCCATCAATATTTTTAATAATAAAAGGGGGAAATGCAGGCTTGCCTTGATACAAAATATTCACAGAGATAAAAGGGAAACGGGCTTTTTTATTTAGTGTCAGCAACGCCTGCCCGCCAAAAATAAAATCGGCATTACCTGGCGTAAAGGCATCATAGCCCATCATGTTCATGGCGGTAATATTTGTCTCGCCGAGCGATAAATCCGTAACCGGTACGCCGCTAACCGCATCACCGACGTCCAGAAACAGCACGTTATCTGTTGTATTACGCCGTTCCTTTACATAACCACTTATTTTTCCGTACCCAATTCCCTCTTTGCTCATCCCCCGGCCGTGCGTATCACCGGTATGCAGTATCGTTAGTGTGACGTCGCGGGCGCTGAGTGAAAAGGAGGTAATAATAAGCACACTACAACACAGCCATTTTTTCATTTTATCTTCCCTATATTATTTACAACTATACTTCGATATTACCCATGTTTATTCATGATGAATAAAAACAAAAAAAAACCTGAAATCCAAAAACCGTCGAAACGGAGTGTGCGGATTTCAGGTTTAGCCTTAAGAGAGTAACAATCCTGATGTAAATAATTTATCGGGCATTAACATGAAGAACAATAGTGTTATTTCCGGGTATGTGAAGACCATCACCGGAAATAAGATACTTAAATTCATTCTGCTCTTTTTTCTTCGCCAGCAACAGGGTCCCCTATTTAAACACCGTTTTATGCCGCAATTCGCCGCAGCGCCTGCGCGAGCTGGATACGAGTAAAAGGTTTACGCAACAGTTCAACATCCGGCAGTGCGGGGTTATGCGCCGGACGCAGATCCTGGCCGCTAATCAGCAGCAACGGTAAATGCGGGTAGTGCTGGCGCGCGGCGCTAATCACGTCGGCCCCGCTTAAACGTCCGGGCAGCATCAGATCGCTTATCACTATGCCAATCTCTTGCGAGGCTTCCAGCAGTTGCAACGCCTGTTCACCGTTTTCCGCCTCCAGCGTCAGATAGCCCAGTTCATGGAGCTGTTCACAGAGCGTCTGGCGCACATCGGCTTCATCTTCCAGTACCAGGATCAGCGTGTCGCTGGTGTCGCGCACCTGCGCCTGGTCAGCTTCTGCATGACTGCGTGCCTGCACCGTCGCACGCGGGAGTTGCAAACGCACCGTCGTGCCCTGCCCTGGCGCACTCTCAATTTCAACCCGACCGCCAGACTGACGCACAAAGCCGTAAACCATCGACAACCCCAGTCCGCTCCCACCGCCGGTCTGTTTGGTGGTAAAAAAGGGCTCAAACACCTGCGCTTTAACCTCCTGCGACATCCCGCAGCCATGATCGATTACTTCCAGCGCTACCATATCCTGTTTGCGTCCGTCACGGCGGGTTACGCGCTGGTTCCAGGTCCGGATCTTGATGACTCCGCTTTGGCCTTCCATCGCATCGCGGGCATTCATCACCAGATTGATGATCGCGTTCTCCAGTTGCCCGACATCTATCCAGGCGGGCCACGCCGGGTGCTGCGCTTCAATGTCCAGCACCAACGTGGTAGGGAGCGAGTGGCGCATCAGCTCGCCAAGGTTCTCTAACAGAGGTTGCATATCCACCGCATGGGGATGCAGCGACTGTTTGCGGGAAAATGCGAGTAGCCGCTGCGTGAGCAACGCCCCTCGCTCAGCAGCTTTCAAGGCGCGGGAAATGCGCGGGGCATCCGGTGAAGCGGGATCCACCAGTTCGAGGCTGCCGATAATCACCGCCAGCAAGTTGTTGAAATCATGCGCCAGACCGCCGGTAAGCTGCCCCACTGCTTTCATTTTCTGGCTGTGCAACAGCGCTTCCTCCAGCCCCTTACGTTCCGTGCGATCCAGCACCACGTTAACCATCCCGCGCCCCGGCACCGGGCTGAAACGCAGTTCGATAGTGCGGTTGTCTGCCAGCCGCAACTCCTGCGCTTTCGGCAGCGGGCGGGCAAGATTCTCCTGCACGTGCGCAGGGAAATCGCTCACCTGCCGCAGCAGCATTTGATAATGCTGACCGCGCTGTAATGCCTGCGCCGTTAAGCCGAGCAACAGTGGATATTGCGGATTCCACACCACCAGGCAGCCCTGGTTATCAAACAACGCAAACCCATCGCGCATGGCGTGAAAGGTGGTTTCCAGTTGCGTACTTTTCTCTTTTAGCAGCTTCGACGTGTGCTCCAGCGAGGCGGTATTACGCGCAAAAACGTTGAAAGCGCGCGCCAGCTCACCCAGTTCATCACGGCGTTGCAGCGCAGGCACCGACACATCCTGTTCGCCATGCGCCAGCCGCGACATAGCGCGAGAAATCGCCGTCAGATTGGAACCCAGATTACGGTAGATATACCACCCGGCAAACCCGGTGATCACCAGCGCCAGCAGCGCAAATCCACTGATAAAGAAGATGATGGAGCGCATCTCCTGATGACGCTGAGCGGTGCGCAGATCCGAGGCCTGCGCCACGGCGGCAACATAGCGGTTGATATCACTGTTCAGCAGCGCCACCAGCGCTTTGATATGAAACATCGACCAGTTGATCGCCAAATCACTCTCTTCAAGCTGGAGCGACAGCGGCCCCAGCTTGCGCAGTTCGGCGCTAAAATCCGGCAAAATAAATCCTACCGCGGAACTATCGATACGCTGCGGTAACTGCCCCATGATATCAGTGAGTTGCCGGACGGTGGGACGTGGTGAGGGGGTCTGAATCGCAGCGATAATGAGCCGATCCATCTCCTCCAGCAGTTGCTTATCAGGAACATTGCCGCCATCACGGGCATTCACCTCTTGCAGGTGGCGCAAATAACTCTGGTTCTGGTAGAGCGAGCTGAGCAGCGCATTACGCTCCAGATGGCGGCGCTGCCCGCGTTGCAGCATCTCGGTGACGCTCTGTTGCAACTCATGGCTGCGCCGGGTGATTTGCGCCACCAATTGTGGCTCCTGATGTGCCAACGGCGCATTCGCCAGTTGGCTTAGCGAATACTGGAGCGCGTGTTGGGTTGCCTCCAGCCGTTCCGCTTCACCTTTGTATTCCAGCGCGCCAACCACCTGCGACAACCGCACCGCTGCCGTGGCAACGCTGGCGGTATCCCGCGCCAGATTCATGCTGCTGGTCATATCGTCCAGCGTCTGCTGCTGCACCTGCTCCTGGATCTGGCTGGCATGGCGAAAACCCAGCACCGCCACGCCGCAGACCATTAACGTTACCGCCACGACCAGCAAGTTGAAGAACAGCAGTCGCCCACGTGTGCTGACGAAAAACGAATTCGCGCGATACGGCATAACAGCTCCAGGAGAGAGTTAAAACAGTTTTTTAACGTCACTATGACAAATATGAACAGCTTCTGACATTTTGCATTTACTAACGTGTGATGAAGTGCGGATATCGTTCTTCTCAGGAGCCAAGACATGAGCAACATGCCCGTGCTGGAGATGCGCAATATTGCCAAAGCATTCGGCAAATTCTTTGCGCTCAAAGGGGTGGATTTGACCGTCTGGCCCGGTGAGATCCACGCGCTGATGGGCGAGAACGGCGCAGGAAAAAGCACGCTGATGAAAATCCTTGCCGGCGCTTACAGCGCCACCAGCGGCGAGATCTTGATCGACGGACAGCCCTACGTCATCAAAGGGCCGAAAGATGCACTGGCAGCGGGCATTACCCTGATTTACCAGGAGATGCAGCTCGCTCCTAATCTGACCGTGGCGGAAAACATCTTCCTGGGCAGCGAACTGGCGCGCGGCGGGCTGGTACAACGCAAAGAGATGGTAGCCCAGGCACAGGCGGTCATTGACCGTCTCGGTGCCCACTTTAAGGCCACCGACCGGGTGATGAAACTGACCATCGCCGAACAACAGCAAGTGGAAATCGCCCGCGCACTGCACCGCAACAGCCGCATTCTGGTAATGGATGAACCCACCGCCGCCCTCTCCTCCCGCGAAACGCACCGCCTGTTTGAACTCATTTTGCGCCTGCGTGACGAAGGAATGGCCATTATCTACATCAGCCATCGCATGGCGGAAGTGTATGAACTTTCCGATCGCGTCAGCGTGCTGCGCGACGGGCAGTATGTTGGCAGCCTGACGCGCGACAAACTGAATGCCTCCGAACTGGTACGCATGATGGTCGGGCGTCCGTTAAGCGACCTGTTTAATAAAGAGCGCGATATTCCACTCGGTAACCCGCGGCTGAACATTCACCACCTGACCGACGGTGAAAAAATTCAGCCCGTCAGTTTGTGCGTTCGCGCCGGGGAAATTGTCGCGCTGGCCGGGCTGGTGGGTGCCGGGCGTTCAGAGCTGGCGCAACTGATCTTTGGCGTACGTAAAGCCACCGGCGGCATGATCGAAATCGACGGTGAACCGGTAGTGATCCACTCCCCGCGCGCGGCGATTGATTTAGGTATTGGTTTCCTGACGGAGAACCGCAAAGAACAGGGCTTGTTCCTTGAACTGGCTGCTCAGGAGAACATCACCATGGCAACGCTGGAACGCGACGCGGCCTGGGGCATGCTTAACCGTAAAAAAGCGCAGACTATCTCCGATGACGCCATCAAATTGCTCAACATTCGTGTCCCGCATGCGCAGGTTCGGGCAGGCGGATTGTCCGGCGGCAATCAGCAAAAATTGCTGATCTCCCGCTGGGTCGCAATAGGTCCGCGCATTCTGATCCTTGACGAGCCCACCCGTGGCGTCGATGTCGGCGCGAAAAGCGAGATCTACCGCATCATGAACCAGATGGCGCGCCAGGGCGTGGCCATTCTGATGATCTCCAGCGAACTGCCGGAGGTGGTCGGCATGAGCGACCGCGTCTACGTCATGCGCGAAGGCAGTATTGTGGGCGAGTTGCATAACGACAACATCACCCAGGAAAACATTATGACGCTGGCCACCGGCGTTAACGACTCTCATCACCAGGCGGTGCCTCATGACTGACTCCAAAAACAATACCGCTATGCCGGTGGCGAAATCAGCCTCCGCTAAAAAGATGCTAATGGGCGATCTGATGCAAACGGTCGGTATCCTGCCAATTTTGATACTGATCGTTGCCGTTTTCGGTTTTATCGCACCGAACTTCTTCACCGAAAGCAACCTGCTGAACATCACCCGTCAGGCGTCGATCAATATTGTTCTGGCGGCCGGGATGACCTTCATCATCCTCACTGGTGGGATCGATCTGTCGGTCGGCTCGATTCTCGGCACCACGGCGGTAGCGGCAATGGTGGTGTCACTGATCCCGCAATTCGCCATGCTATCGGTCCCGGCGGCGCTGATGCTCGGTCTGTTACTCGGCATGTTTAACGGCGCGCTGGTTGCGTTTGCCGGGCTACCGCCGTTTATCGTCACGCTCGGCACCTATACGGCGCTGCGTGGGGCGGCGTATTTACTGGCCGATGGCACGACGGTTATCAACTCCGATATCAGTTTTGAGTGGGTGGGCAACGACTACCTCGGCCCGGTGCCGTGGCTGGTGGTGATCGCGCTGGCGGTGGTGGTGCTGTGCTGGTTTATTCTGCGCCGCACTACGCTCGGGGTTCATATCTATGCAGTCGGCGGCAATATGCAGGCCGCACGGCTGACCGGCATTAAAGTGTGGCTGGTGCTGCTGTTCGTGTATGGCATGAGCGGCCTGTTATCGGGACTGGGCGGCGTGATGAGCGCCTCGCGGCTGTACAGTGCCAACGGCAACCTTGGTATGGGCTATGAACTGGATGCGATCGCGGCGGTGATCCTCGGCGGCACCAGTTTTGTCGGCGGCATTGGCACCATCACCGGTACGCTGGTGGGGGCGCTGATTATCGCCACGCTAAATAACGGGATGACGCTGATGGGCGTCTCCTACTTCTGGCAATTGGTGATCAAAGGGGCGGTGATCATCATTGCGGTGCTGATCGACAAATACCGCACCCGGCATCATCAGGCAGCATAACGAAACCCTACAAAACAGAAGCGAGGATTACAGCATGCGTCTTAAACCTCTTGTCACTGCGCTCTGCGCTGGCGCTCTGCTGGCCAGTGCACCTTTTGCGCAGGCCAAAGATTTGAAATCCATCGGCGTCACGGTGGGCGATCTGGCGAACCCGTTCTTCGTGCAGATCACCAAAGGCGCGGAGCTGGAAGCACGCAAACTGGCGGGCGATAAAGTCAAAGTTACGCTGGTCTCCAGCGGTTACGATCTGGGCCAGCAGGTGGGACAGATTGATAACTTTATTGCCGCAAAAGTCGACATGATCATTCTCAATGCCGCCGATTCCAAAGGCATTGGCCCGGCGGTAAAACGCGCCAAAGATGCCGGTATTGTGGTGGTGGCGGTAGACGTTGCCGCAGAAGGCGCTGACGCGACGATCACCTCCGATAACACCCAGGCGGGCGAAATCGCCTGTAAATACATTACCGACCGCCTGAAAGGCAAAGGCAATGTGGTGATCATCAACGGACCGCCGGTTTCCGCGGTACAGAACCGTGTCGAAGGTTGCCAGACCGAGTTTAAACGCCACCCGGATATTAAGGTGCTGTCTGATAACCAAAACGCCAAAGGCAGCCGCGAAGGCGGGCTGGAGGTGATGACCTCACTGTTGGCTGCGAATCCGAAAATCGATGGCGTCTTCGCGATTAACGATCCGACGGCGATCGGCGCAGATCTGGCCGCGAAACAGGCGCAGCGTAACGAGTTCTTTATTGTCGGCGTCGATGGCAGCCCGGACGGTGAAGAGGCGCTGAAACGTAAAAATTCACTGTTTGTCGCCACCCCGGCGCAGGATCCGCAAGTGATGGCGGCCCGCGCGGTGGAAATTGGTTATGACATCTTGCAGGGCAAACCCGCACCCAAAGAACCGGTGCTGATCCCGGTGACCCTGATCGATAAACAGAATGTCGGCAGCTACAAAGGCTGGACGGTCAAATAAGGTACATCTCCCTCTCCTGCAAGGGAGAGGGAACGCCAACCCAGGGGATACCATGAAACGCTCTGCGATTAATGAAATTCTCGGTCATACGCGGCAGTTTTTCTCGATGCATGATGTGCACCTGCCGCCGTTCGCCAGTTTTCCACCGACCAAATGGCAACAACTAGACCGGGAAGCCTGGCGCGAAGTCTTCGATCTGAAACTGGGGTGGGACGTCACCGCCTTTGGTGGATCAAACTTCGCCGCTCAGGGTCTCACACTGTTTACCCTGCGCAACGGTTCGCCCAACGGCACACCGTATGAAAAGTGCTATGCAGAAAAGATCATGCATGTGCGCGACGCGCAGGTCACGCCGATGCATTTTCACTGGCGTAAACGTGAAGACATCATTAATCGCGGCGGCGGTAATTTAATTATTGAACTGTGGAACGCCGACGCGCACGAACAAACAGACATGCGCGACGTTACCGTGGTCATTGATGGCTGCATTCAGACTCACGCAGCAGGCAGCCAGTTGCGCCTCTCACCAGGGGAAAGCATCACACTGGCACCAGGGCTGTATCACAGCTTCTGGGGCGAACCGGGCTTCGGCGATGTGCTGGTTGGCGAAGTGTCGTCAGTGAATGATGACGAGCATGACAACCGCTTTCTGCAACAGTTTGATCGTTTCAATCACGTGCTGGAAGACGAACCGGCACAGCTGGTGCTGTGCAACGAATACCACCTGTTTCTGAGCTAACTATCCGGTGTAGAAGGAGGCCATTATGCCGATGATTTCTCTTGCCGACGGGCTGGCGCACGCCCGCAAGCATCACTACGCCTTAGGTGCGTTCAACGTGCTCGACTCCCACTTCCTGCGCGCCCTGTTCGCCGCAGCAAAGCAAGAGCGCTCGCCATTTATTATCAATATTGCCGAAGTGCATTTTAAATATATCTCGCTGGATTCGCTGGTTGAGGCCGTGAAGTTTGAAGCCGCTCACCATGACATTCCGGTGGTGCTGAACCTCGATCATGGTCTGCATTTTGAGTCGGTCGTGCGCGCTTTGCGTCTCGGTTTTAGCTCAGTGATGTTCGATGGCTCCACGCTGGAGTATGAAGAGAATATTCGTCAGACCCGGGAAGTGGTGAAAATGTGCCACGCCGTCGGCGTTTCGGTCGAGGCAGAGCTGGGCGCGGTAGGCGGTGATGAAGGCGGCGCGCTCTATGGTCACGCCGATGAAGCGTACTTTACCGATCCTCAACTGGCACGGGACTTTGTGGATCGCACCGGTATCGATACGCTGGCTGTGGCTATCGGCAACGCCCACGGCAAATACAAAGGTGAGCCGAAACTCGATTTTGAACGCCTGGATGCGATTCGCCAACAGACCGGACTGCCGCTGGTGCTGCATGGGGGGTCCGGCATCAGCGATGCGGATTTCCGGCGCGCCATTTCGCTCGGCATCCACAAAATCAATTTTTACACTGGTATGTCGCAGGCGGCACTGGGCGCCATTGAGCGGCAGATGGCGAACCGCCAGCCGCTGTACGACGAGTTTGCGCAACTGCTGCTGGGTATCGAAGAAGCGATAACCGATACCGTTGCCGGGCAGATGCGTATCTTTGGCAGCGCGGGGCAAATCTGATGGACCGTAAAGGGGTTATCGCAGCGGGCAATATGCTCGTCGATCATGTTCACCAAATTGTGCAATGGCCAGAGCGCGGCTGGTTGGCGGAGATCACCCACAGCGAGCGGTCGACCGGCGGCGCACCACTTAATGTACTACTGACCCTGGCGAAAATGCACACCGGCATGCCATTGCAGGCGGTGGGGCTGGTGGGTGAAGACAGCGACGGCGACTATATTATGGCGATGCTTGAGCAGTACCATGTCAACCGTCAGCACGTGCAACGCACCCACGCCGCGCCGACCTCCATGTCACAAGTGATGACCGATCCCACCGGGCAGCGCACCTTTTTCCATTCACCAGGGGCTAATCGCCTGTTGGATCTGCCTGCTTTCGAGCGCCTTGATAGCAGCATGAAAATCTTCCATCTCGGCTATTTACTGCTGCTCGACAGCCTGGATATGCCGGACGAGACATTTGGCACTCGCAGCGCGCGGCTGCTGGCGCAAATGCGTGAACAGGGTTACGAAACGTCGCTGGATTTGGTATCCCGCAAGGGCGATCCCCGCTACCAGCCACTGGTGCTGCCGTGCCTGAAGCATCTCGATTACCTGGTGATTAACGAACTGGAAGCCGGAGAATTCAGCGGTCTGGAGATGCGTACCGCAGACGACGGGCCGCATATCGATAATATTTCCTGCGCGGCGGCAAAACTGCTGGCAGCAGGGGTGAAACAACGGGTGGTGATCCACTGCCCGGAAGGCGCGTGGGGCGAGGCTGCCGGACAGGCTGGCGAGTGGATCCCTTCGCGCATGTTAAGTCAGGCGGAAATTATCGGCAGCGTTGGTGCTGGAGATGCGTTCTGCGCCGGGTTTTTATATGGCTGCCATGAAGCATGGTCGTTGCAGGCCAGCGTCCGTCTGGCGCACGCCTGCGCCCGCGCCAGTCTGCTGTGCGCCAACGCGATTGATGGCGCAAAAACGCTGGAGGCGTTGCAACAGGAGATGGATCTTTCGGCATAACGCCAGGCGCGAATGAAGGAGCTACGCTGCCTGATGGTTATGGGAAACATCCGCCGCAAACACGTAGCCCAGGCCGCGCAAGGTTTTGATAAAACCGGGTTGGTGAGGATTTGCTTCGATTTTGCGTCGCAGCCGCATAATCAGTACGTCGATGGTACGGTCAAAGACCTCCACGCTTTCGCTGTGGGTTAATGTCAACAGCTGTTCGCGGCTCAACACACGGCGCGCGTTCTGCACCAGCGCCAGCAACAAACTGTATTCGCCCTGCGTCAGGGCAACCCGCTGCTGCTGCGGGTTCAACAGTTCGCAGCGTTCAGGATCGAGATGCCAGCCGTTAAAAAGGAATCCGGCGGATTTCGCCGCAGGCGTTTCGGCGGCCAGTACGCCAGTGCGGCGCAGCACTGCTTTAACCCTCGCGACCAGTACGCGTGCATTAAACGGCTTGCCAATGTAATCGTCTGCGCCCATCTCCAGCCCGACCACGACATCCGACTCGCTGCCTAAACCGGTAAGCATCACAACCGGCAGGTCGGGCCGCTGTTTTTGCAACTGCTGCAATACGCGCAACCCGTTGAGATCCGGCAGCACCATATCCAGCAGTACCAGCGCGATATCCGATTTTTCGCCAACCAGCGCCAGCGCATCCAGCCCGTTATGACAGACATAGACCGTAAAGACATGCTCGTTAAGCACATCCTCCAGCAGTGCGCACACCGCCGTATCATCATCCACCACCAAAATCGCAGGTTTCATCAGTTGCGTCCGCAGGCTTCGTTGGGCTAAGTGTGATCCATTCTGTTGGTAGCCAGAGATAAATGCAGTGAATAAATGCCGTTTTTTTAATCACGGTCACATCCCCTCGCCTTTCGACACGTCACTTTTGACGATGAGCTGCGTTTCGTCAGTATTTTGACCAAAAATCCACCGTAATATCAGGCAATACCCCCAATAACGCTATGGCATAGAAGATGCATAGTGGGGGGCGACAATGTTAACTGGAGCGAAAGTGATGAAAAAAGTCGTCACGGTTTGCCCGTATTGCGCCTCGGGATGCAAAATCCATCTGGTGGTCGATAACGGCAAAATCGTTCGGGCGGAGGCAGCACAGGGGAAGACCAATCAGGGCGCCCTCTGTCTGAAGGGCTATTACGGTTGGGATTTCATTAACGATACCCAAATCCTGACGCCTCGTCTGAAAACCCCGATGATCCGCCGCCAGCGTGGCGGCAAACTGGAGTCTGTATCCTGGGATGAGGCCCTCGATTATGTCGCCGGGCGCTTAAAAGCGATCAAAGAGAAGTACGGTCCGGATGCCATCCAGACTACCGGCTCTTCCCGCGGTACGGGTAATGAAACCAACTACATAATGCAAAAATTCGCGCGCGCCGTTATTGGAACCAATAACGTCGACTGCTGCGCTCGTGTCTGACACGGCCCCTCGGTTGCAGGTCTGCACCAATCGGTCGGTAATGGCGCGATGAGTAATGCCATTAATGAAATAGATAACACGGACTTAGTGTTTATCTTTGGTTACAACCCAGCGGATTCTCACCCCATCGTCGCCAATCATATTATTCGGGCGAAACAGAATGGGGCGAAAATCATCGTCTGCGATCCGCGTAAAATTGAAACCGCGCGCATTGCCGATATGCACGTCGCATTGAAAAACGGGTCGAATATCGCCCTGCTTAACGCAATGGGGCATGTGATTATCGAAGAAAACCTGTACGACCAGGCGTTCGTCGCCAACCGTACAGAGGGGTTTGAAGAGTACCGGAAGATTGTCGAAGGCTACACCCCGGAATCCGTTGAGGATATTACCGGTGTGAGCGCGCAGGAGATCCGCCAGGCCGCCCGCATGTACGCTGGCGCGAAAACGGCGGCGATTCTGTGGGGGATGGGCGTCACTCAGTTCTATCAGGGCGTTGAAACCGTGCGTTCACTGACCAGCCTCGCCATGTTGACGGGGAATCTGGGGAAAGCCCACGTTGGGGTTAACCCGGTGCGTGGTCAGAATAACGTTCAGGGTGCCTGTGACATGGGTGCGCTGCCGGATACGTTCCCTGGCTATCAGTATGTGAAAGAGGATGCGCACCGCGAGAAATTCGCTAAAGCCTGGGGTGTGGAGAGTCTGCCTGCGCATACCGGTTATCGCATCAGCGAGTTGCCGCATCGCGTGGAACATGGCGAAGTCCGCGCTGCTTACATTATGGGCGAAGATCCTCTGCAAACGGATGCCGAACTGTCAGCCGTGCGCAAGGCGTTTGAAGGGCTCGAACTGGTGATTGTGCAGGACATTTTCATGACCAAAACCGCCTCAGCGGCGGACGTCATTCTGCCGTCCACGTCGTGGGGCGAGCATGAAGGTGTCTACACCGCAGCGGATCGCGGCTTCCAGCGCTTCTTTAAAGCGGTCGAACCGAAGTGGGATCTGAAAACGGACTGGCAAATCATCAGTGAGATCGCTACCCGTATGGGTTACCCGATGCATTACAACAACACGCAGGAAATCTGGGACGAATTGCGTCATCTGTGCCCGGACTTCTACGGCGCTACCTACGAAAAAATGGGTGAGCTGGGCTACATTCAGTGGCCGTGTCGCGATACATCGGATGCCGATCAGGGTACGTCTTATCTGTTTAAAGAGAAGTTCGATACCCCGAACGGGCTGGCGAAGTTCTTCACCTGCGACTGGGTTGCGCCGAAGGATAAACTGACGGAAGAGTATCCGATGGTGCTGTCTACCGTACGTGAAGTAGGCCACTACTCCTGCCGCTCCATGACCGGTAACTGTGCCGCGCTGGCCGCGCTGGCGGATGAACCGGGCTATGCGCAAATCAACACTGCCGATGCCGCAAGGTTAGGCATTGAAGATGAAGCGCTGGTGTGGGTGAACTCGCGCAAAGGGCGGATCATCACCCGTGCGCAGGTCAGTGAGCGTCCGAACAAGGGTGCTGTGTACATGACCTATCAGTGGTGGATTGGGGCCTGTAACGAGCTGGTGACGGAAAACCTCAGCCCGATTACCAAAACGCCTGAGTACAAATACTGCGCCGTGCGTGTGGAGCCGATCGCCGATCAGCGCGCCGCTGAGCAGTATGTGATTGATGAATACAATAAGTTAAAAACCCGCCTGCGTGAAAGCGCTCTGGGTTAATAACCGAACGTAATCATCTAATTAAAGCGGAGTGATTAATTCACTCCGCTTTTTATTTATTTCAGTACAGATACGAAGCGAATTAATTATTCTGGATCGCGATGACATATAAAGAGGAATGACGCCTTTCTTTTTCGACGTGTGAAATTATGATGCCAGGCAGGGGAACGGGCACGCCAGATGGGTTGATACTTCCCTCTTCAATGATTGTCGCCGCGAGCAACAGTGTCATCCGGGATGTGAGTGCAGCGACGCCTTCGCTCGTGTAATGTCGTGGACAGGATCCTCCGGAGTATCGCCTTGAAATTAGCAGAAACAGAGCTGCCGGTAAGTCAGCAGAATAAGAACATCATACGTCTGGCAACGGCGCAGGCGCTGGCCGGGGCGAATTCAGTGGTCTTTTACGCCACCGGGGCAATTGTCGGCAACACCATTGCCCCGAGCAGCACACTGGCCACACTGCCGGTTACGGTCTTTGTGCTGGGTATGGCGGCGTGCATTCTGCCGTTTGGCGCACTTGCCCGCCGCCACGGCAGGCGGGCTGCATTTATGACAGGTACGGCGCTGGGAGTGCTGACCGGGTTGACAGCTGCGCTGGCGGTCGTGCTGGGCACATTTACGCTCTTTTGTCTGGCGGCGTTTATGGGGGGTGCTTACGCCGCCGTGGCCTTGTCGTTCCGTTTCGCGGCCACAGATGGCGTGGGGAAAGAGCGACGCGCCAGAGCGTTGTCACTGGTGATGGGAGGCGGCGTAGCGGCAGGCGTGCTCGGGCCAATGCTGGTCACCGCCACGCTGGATCTTTGGCCTGCTCATACCTTTGCCGTCACCTTTCTCGCCCAGGCGGCGGTGGCAGCCCTCTCCGCGCTGGTGCTGATGGGCGTCACATCACCGCCTCCCACGCCGGAAGCCGCCAGCGGTGGGCGGCCACTGTCTGACATTGTCCGCCAGCCGGGTTTTGCGCGCACTGTCTTCGGCGGCGCGATTTCATATATGGTGATGAATTTCCTCATGACCGCCGCCCCTCTGTCGATGCATATGCACGGCATTTCGCTACAGGCCTCCAATCTCGGTTTGCAATGGCATGTGATCGCCATGTACGGCCCGGGGTTCTTTACCGGTAAGCTGATTAACCGCTTCGGCGCGAATCAGGTTGGCGCTGCGGGGTTGCTGATCACCGCCCTGTCGGTGGCGGCGGGTCTGTCGGGAACCGGGGTGGTGCACTACTGGGTTTCGCTTATTCTGCTGGGGTTGGGCTGGAACTTCGGCTTCACCGGCGCATCGGCAAAAATCATCGACTTCCACCGCCCCGAAGAGAAAAACCGGGTGCAATCGCTGAATGATTTTATTGTTTTCGGCGTGATGATCGTCGGCTCCTTTTCCTCCGGCGCACTGCTGAATGCGTTTGGCTGGAACGCTGTACTCTGGGGCTCACTGGTGCCCGTGGGTGTGGCATTTCTGGCGATTATTCACAAAGGGGTGAGAGGAGTACGTTAAAAAGGGTCACCTGGCCGCGCAGAGGGTAAAACCCACTGCGCTTTTTTTATGCACGCTCATGTCATTACCACCTGCAACGCAAACTTTTTGCGTCCTCACTTGAAAATTGAAACATTATTTCAATAACACATTGTTTTCACATACTTTCCTGTCTGGCCGCATAAAAAACAAGGATCGATTAGCTCACAGAATAAAAACGCAAAAAATTTTCGTATTGCGCATTAAAAAATCAAAGTGATTTAATCAGGTCATGACGTGTTTTTTAATGACAGGAAATAAAATGAAATCAGCTTCTCTTGAGAATCAGTTAGCGTTATTACTACGAGGATTTACCACCCTGAAAGATGAAGGTAAATTCAATGAACCAAATCTTGATGGAACACGCGGCGACTATATTTCCTTTTCCAGTTGGGAGTGGCCTCAGGGGGTCGGCTTATTTGGTCTGGTAAGACTGTGGGAATTTACCCGACAGGACGACATCTATAATATCATTGATCGCTGGTTTCAGGAAAATATTGAAAAAGGGCTCCCTTCATTAAATATTAATACCACTGCCCCCATGTTGCCGCTGTCGTTATTCTGGTCGCACAATCAAAACCCGGAATACCAACGCGTGTTGGATGCCTGGGCCGACCGTGTGATGAACGAACTGCCGCGTACACCGGAACAGGGTTTCCAGCACGTGGTGTCAGACGGTATCAACGAGAAGGAAATCTGGGACGATACCCTGTTTATGGTGGTGTTGTTTCTGGGTCATTACGGCACCGTTTCTGGACGTCAGGACCTGGTTGATGAAGCCGTTCGCCAGTTCCTGCTGCACGCCCGCTACCTTAACGATCCGCAAACAGGATTATGGTTCCACGGCTGGAGTTTCGCCGAAAAAAGCAATTTTGCCCGTGCCCGCTGGGCCCGAGGCAATGCGTGGATCACCGTTGGCATCCTGGAGTTTATTGAACTGACTGACATCAGCGGTGGCGTGCGCGACTACTTGTTGGAGTGTCTGAAAGCGCAGGTCAATGCGCTGCTTGCGCTGCAAGCAGAGAGCGGTGCGTGGCATACCCTGCTGGATCATCCGGACAGCTATGAAGAAATTTCGGCCACCGCCGGATTCGGTTATGGCCTCTTAAAAGGCGCCCGGCTGGGCATTGGCGATGCACGCTGGAAAGACGCCGGATTAAAGGCGCTGGCATCCGTACAACAGAATATCGATAGCCACGGCACGGTAAACAATGTGTCCTACGGCACACGTATGGGACGCACTTTGCAATTTTATAAAGATATACCGCTACAACCGACAGGTTATGGTCAGGCGCTGGCCATTTTATGTTTAAGCGAAGGCATCCGCCTGTCAGAAAATAAATAAAAAAACACCTCTGCTATCTGGAGTAAATAATGACCATGCTTCAACACAGACATTATTGTTATTTCCCTTTACCGAATAATAATGCTATTCGCTACTGGCAATTATCAGCAATTTCTTCGCAGTGTTACGACGTCGCCGACGCGCCAATGCAAGGAGAAATGGACCCGTTCTTCTTTTTAAGCAAGCATAAAAATTTCATTCCTCATACGTATCCATGTCGTACGGAATTCCGTCAACAGTTTGCCGGGATAAAGCCCGTACCCTTTGGCGATGTACGGATGACGAAATGGTGGTTTCCCTTCGGTTCAGATCGCGTCGATCTCTCCGGTTTCTGGTTTCGTCCAACCCGTGTCGGTGCGCAGGCAGCAACCCACCTGGTTGCCGAACAGGACGGCGACTATACCTTTCGTCTGACTACCTGTGGTGCGGCCATTGTCACGGTTAACGGTGAAGAGGTCGCATGGAAAGCCGACTATCAGCGCAACCTGGAAAGTCAGTTTGAATTTACCGTGCCATTACAGGCCGGGCTCAACGACATTGCCGTCTGGTTTGATGACCTGGCGGAGCGCGATATCCGCTTCTTCTTTCAGTTAGATTTCCTGCACGGCGCGCCATTACACGTGGCGCTGGCCACGCCGGTTGTCGACACCCTTGCCCTGCAAATGGAACACTTGCTGGAAGGTATGTCGTTCGAGCACTCCACCTATACGGCTGGCACCATTCGCTTATGCTTCCCCACCGTCGCGCCGGAAACATTGCAGCTCCATGTGCGCATCGTCGGCGATTTTATCTCCCTTGATCAACCTGTCGACATTGCGCTAACGCTGGAAAAAGGTGAGAAGGTAGTCGACATTGCCCCGAGCGAGTCCCTCCCGGCGGATTTCCGTAATTTTATCATTACCTTAGAAAAGGATGACTTTCGCATTACCCGCACACTGGGTGTCGAGATTTGCCACGCGCAGCAACAGCGCCAGGTTCCGGCAACACTCGATGCGCGTATTGATGAAGCGCTGCACTATGTCGCGACACAGGGGGAATACAGCAGTGTAAAAGCCCTGGCACGGCTGGCCTGTAACCTGAACGACACACAGACACATGCCATGCTGGAAGGGGTACTGCCCTCGGTGGAAGCATGCCACGATTGCGCCGACTTCACGCTAGTGCCGCTGCTGTGGTGCCGTATTGTCTGGGGTGAGCAGATTGCCGAAGCGACGCGTACTAAAATCGATCATGCCATCCTCAACTTTCGCTACTGGATGGATGAACCCGGTAATGATGTGCAGTGGTACTTCTCGGAAAACCATGCGCTGCTGTTCCATACCGCCGCTTACCTCGCGGGCAGTTACTTCCCGCAAGCGACCTTTGTCCGCTCCGGACGTACCGGTCGCGATCAGGCCGATGTCGGGCGCACGCGCGTGCTGGCATGGCTCGATCATTTTGAGCAGTGCGAAATGGCGGAATGGAACTCCGCGCCCTACTTCCCCATTGATTTAAAAGGTCTGAGCGCACTGGCGGCGCTGGCCGAAGACCCAGAGATTGCTACGCGTAGCCAGCGGGCTATTGCCCGTCTGCTGGAACAAATAGCCCGTTCTGCCCACCAGGGAATCCTTACCGCCTCTCAGGGGCGTTCATACGAATACACTTTACGCGCCGGACGCTCGCTGGAGCTTTCCGCCATCGCCCGTTTGCTGTGGGGAAAAGGGAACTACGGCTGCCGTTTCCATGCGTTACCCCAGCTCGCGCTACTGATGCGCCAGCAAAAAATTACCTTACCAGCCGCGTTAGCCGAGGTCGCGGTCTGGCAAGGCGATAACGCACTGGAGTGGCATTTTGCTCAGGGTGCTAACCGCATTGCCCGGCTCTATCACTACAAAACCCGCCACGTCGCCATGGGCTCCATTGCCGGGTATCGCTGGGGAGAGTGGGGTTACCAGGAGACGCCAGTGCATATGCGCATTGGTGATATTCCGGAAGCACAGTTGTGGATTAACCATCCTGGCGAAACGCTACACGGTGGCTTTGGCCGCCCCTCTTACTGGGGAGGCTGCGGTACCCTGCCGCGCGTACAGCAGTATCGCGGGCTGGCGGTGGTCTCCTTTCGCACCCATCCGGGGCAACCCGACTTCACGCATGCCTGGCTTGCGCAAAGCGCATTCAGCGAGGTACGTATCGCTGGCGATCGCATTCTGTTGCGCGGTGGCGAAGGCATGGTGCAACTCAGCGGCAATGTGCCGTTCGGGATCGCCACACATGGGCCAACGCGCCATTGCGAGGTCCGCCTGACAGGGCGCGAAACCTGCTGGTTAATTCGACTGAATGACGACCCACACATCACGTCGCTGGACGCCTTTGAGCGCGACGTTGCCGGTCTGGCGGTAGAAGAACAGGCGGATGGCGTGCTGCTGGTGCGCGATCCGCAATACGGAGAGGTGTTCTTCCACGCCGACGGCAGAGTACAGGCGCAAGGCCGGGTGCTGGACCCCAAAACCTGGACCGTTGCAGGCGAAAGCCGCGAACTTCCTCTGTAGTCCCCTGTCGCTTAATGACCCGGCCAGAGGCTGTCCGGGTCTGGAGAGATCCTATGGAAACACAGATTGATAAGCAGGCCAGCGTAGCTGGCAAACCACAACAAGACGTTAACCCAAATGCTATCCATAACCCGGCACGCGCGGTCGCGAAGCCAAAGCGCAATTACCGCTGGCTGGTTTGTTCCATGCTGGTGTTTGCCACCACCGTCAACTATATGGATCGGCAAATTTTGGGCTTGCTGGCCCCCATGCTGCAAAAAGACATTGGCTGGACGCAAATCGAATACAGCTGGCTGGTCAATGCCTTCACCATTGCCTATGGCGTCGGTACGCTGGTTTGCGGGCGTATTATCGACAAGCTGGGCACACGTATCAGCTATGCCATTGCGATGGTGGTCTGGAGCGCTGCGGCCATGCTGCATGCTGTGGTGGGTACCGTGGTGGGATTTATGGTGGTGCGGGTGATCCTCGGTTTGGGGGAGTCGGCTAACTTTCCGGCGGCAATGAAAGTCATCTCTGACTGGCACCCGAAAAAGGAGCGCACACTCGCCACCGGCATTCTTGGCGTAGCGGTGAATATCGGCGTGGTGATTTCGCCAGCGCTCATTCCTTTTATTGCACTGCACTATGGCTGGCATGGCGCATTTCTTATCCTCGGCGGCGTTGGGTTTCTCTGGTTGATCCCGTGGTTCCTTGCTTTTGGCAAAGCCAGCGACAAAGCCGATGCCGAAGAGTTGGCGTGGATCCGGCAGGACAAAGAAGAAGTTGTGAACGTGTCGGCCATTAAATGGACGCACTTACTCAAATACCGGCAGCTCTGGGCGTTCGCGCTGGGCAAAATGCTGACGGACCCAATCTGGTGGTTTTTCCTGTTCTGGCTGCCGAAATGGCTCAACGAGTCGCGCGGCATCCAAATGGAAGGTCTGGGTCTGCCGCTGATTGTTATCTATCTGTTCGCCATTGTCGGTAGCCTCGGCGCCGGGTGGTTGCCCGGTAAGCTGATGAGTATCGGCTTCAGCGCCGCCAAAGCGCGGAAAACCACCATGCTGATTTGTGCCTGCCTGGTGATCCCAATCTTTGCCGCAACGCAGGTTGAAAGCCTGTGGGCAGCCGTCGCTATCGTCGGATTAGCCGCCGCCGCGCACCAGGGCTGGTCGGCCAATATACTGACCTCTGTTTCAGATTTGTTCCCCAATGCGGCGGTCGGTTCCGTGGTCGGCATTGGTAGCACCTTCGGCATGATCGGCAGCGTTATCTTCTCTACGGTGATTGGCGCAGTGCTTGAGGCATCCGGAAACTACTGGGCACTGTTCGCCATCAGTTCGGTCGCTTACCTGGTGGCATGGGGTGTGATGTATTTGTTGTTAGTACCAAAAATGGAACGTGCGAAGTTTGACTGATGTACCGCCCGGCAGGTACGCCTGCCGGGTGATTTATGGTGCGACCGAAACCGACTGACGCTCCACCATTGAACAAGCCAGCTCAATACGGCGCGGGATCTCAAGGGTTCCCGCAATCATGTCCTGCAACAACTCAAGCGCCAGCGTTCCCATTTCCTGTACTGGCAGGTGCACGGTGGTGAGTGCCGGTGAGGCAAATTCCGCTTGCGGCAGATCGTTCATTCCGACCACAGAGATATCCTCCGGCACGCGAATACCCAATTTGTCCAGCCCCGCTATTGCCCCCAGCGCCAACGAATCATTGGCGCACAAGATGGCGGTATGCGGGTGTGAATGCTGAGCAAACCACGCCATCACCGCCTGTTCAGCGAGTTCCGGCAACCAGTCAGTGACGCTCAAAATATCCACACTTTCGCAGGATAATTGCGCACAGCGCATCGCTTCGCGCCAGCCCTCTTCTCGCTGTTCAATAGTGCGCCGCCCGGGATGCGTCAGAAACAGGATATGGCGGTGACCACGGGCGATCAGGTAGTCGCAGGCCATGCGGGTCGCCGAACGGTTACAGGGCAAAACGCTGGACAGGCGCATCAGGGGATCTTCGCTATTGACCAGTACCGCTGGTTTTTTCAGGTTAGCCATCGCATTGAGAAAAACCGGATCATCGACGGTCAACGCCAGCACACCGCCAATGTCGGGTTCGTTTAGCAGCGCTTGCATCGCATCGTCATCTTCCCCACTCAGCGCGTGTGTCGTCAGTTCCACGCCGATCACTTTCGCTCGCTCTTTTAACCCTTGCAGAACATACCAACTGAACTGATAGCGACTGTAATCAAGCATCGCCACCTGTGACACCGCCAGGACGATGCGCGTGCCCCCCATCTCTTGTGCCGGCGCGTAACGCATCGCACGGGCCACGTCCTGAATGCGGGTACGGAGCGCCTGGCTCACGCCCTTTTCCCCGGATAACGCGCGGGAAACGGTGCTCAGCGAGGTGCCACAACGCGTGGCGATATCTTCCAGCCGGACGCGACGATACGCCGCATCGCTGTTTTCCTCATCGGGTTTACGCGTGGTCATTTCAGCGTTAATCCTTCTGGTGAATATATCGAACCAGCATGGCATTAAGATAAGCGGTGTCAATCAGTTAGGTATACGGAAGAGAAGAAATGAGAGGCGTAACGGAATAACAGAAAACCCCTTTTCGTGCGGATGCACCAAAAGGGGTTCAGTAAGCTTACTGATCGGCGGTTTTGTCGAATTTACCCAGCACTTCGCGCTCATACGCCAGCGCTTTTTTGCGGTCAAATTTGTGTTCCCACTTCGCAATCACCAGTACCGCCAGCGCGTTGCCCACCACATTCAGCGCGGTACGGCCCATATCGAGGATACGGTCAACACCGGCGATGAACGCCAGGCCTTCCAGCGGAATACCGACGCTGCCCAGCGTTGCCAGCAACACCACGAACGAGACACCCGGTACGCCAGCAATGCCTTTTGAGGTTACCATTAATGTCAGTACAAGAATAATCTCCTGCCCGAGCGACAGATCAATGCCGTACAACTGGGCAATAAAGATCGCGGCAATACTCTGATACAGCGTGGAACCATCGAGGTTGAAGGAGTAACCGGTCGGCACCACAAAGCTGGTGATTGATGCCGGTGCGCCATAGGCTTCCATTTTCTCGATAATGCGCGGCAGCACGCTTTCCGAACTGGCAGTGGAGTACGCCAGAATCAGCTCTTCTTTGAGGATACGAATCAGAATCCAAATGCTCAGCCCGCAGATTCTCGCCACAATACCCAACACCACCAAGGCAAAGAACAGAATGGCGAAATAGACGAGGATCACCAGCTTCGCCAGCGGCCACAGCGAGGCAAAACCGAAATTCGCCACCGTCACTGAGATCAACGCAAACACACCTACCGGCGCGTAGCGCATGACCATGTGGGTCACTTTGAACATGGTTTCAGAGATTGAGCGGAACACCGTCACCAACGGTTCACGGTGCGATGCTGGCAGAGAAGAGAGCCCCAGACCAAACAGTACCGAGAAGAAGATAACCGGCAGCATATCGCCTTTTGCCATTGACGCGATGATATTGGTCGGCACCAACGATAAGATCGTCCCCATCAGGCCGTGGGCGTGACTTTGCACTTCCGCGGTGGTGCTTTGGTATTTCGAAATATCCACCGTCGCCAGCTGCGACATATCGATACCCGCACCCGGCTGGAACACATTCGCCAGCGTGATGCCAAGAACAATAGCAACCGTAGTGATCACTTCGAAATAGATGATGGTTTTCGCGCCGATACGCCCGAGCTGTTTCGCATCACCGACACCGGCAATCCCGACAACAAGCGTGGAGATAACAATCGGCACCACAATCATTTTGATCAAATGGATAAAGATATCGCCTGCCGGAGACAGGAGATTGGCAATCAGCCATTCACGGCTGTCGCTTTGGTAATGCAGATAACTACCCAGAAGAATCCCCAGCACCAGGGCCAGCAAAATCTGCCAGGCCAGGCTGACTTTCATGTTTTTCATAACTACAGACATCCTCAATGAAGCACCATTCCATGCTCAGGAACGACACATACTGAAAGGGTATGATTAGCGTCGCACGGTATTGCGGGGTTTTTTAATGCGCATTATCAGTACCATTTGCGGGGTGTAACGCGCAACCCTATACCGGGAGGGGGTTTGACTGAATTTTTATCTAAAAACCGTCTTTTATTTTAGTTACGTTAAATAAGTTTTTGTTATAAAAAAATTTTTAGCCAGCCCAATTCCAATATTTACGTTTGGAAATTATTAGCGCGTATTTGTTCATTTGCGTATTTTTTAGGCAGGAAAAATGCCGTGCTGACAATTTATTGCGGGAAGCGTGCCTGCGATTGTTCAGTAGAAAAGTGAATAGTTGACACAAAAAATAATAAACACCCTATCTATCAGGCGATAAATTTTCAGAGACTTATCTTCACATACCGCCAGGCCACCCTACCAGGGTAATCGAATTGTCACTTTTCATAACCTGCTGTTATGAATCTATTTTATCCCCGCGCCGCTTTTTTTTGCTTCCAATGCACGCTAGTGCATTTATTTTGCTGCTTTTTCATACCATACAATTAATGCGTGATCTGTCGCGCAAATAATAAACAAAACGGGTAAGGGCTCTTCAATTAACTTTTACGTGACATATTATTAACATCCTACAAGGAGAGCAAATGCCATGAGCCAAATACATAAACACGATATTCCCGCAAATATTGCGGAACGTTGCCTGATTAATCCGGAGCAGTATGAGGCCAAATATCAGCAATCCGTAACAGACCCTGACGCTTTCTGGGGCGAACAAGGCAAGATCCTCGACTGGATCACGCCTTATACGAAGGTGAAAAACACCTCCTTCGCCCCTGGCAATGTTTCCATCAAATGGTATGAAGACGGCACGCTAAACCTTGCCGCCAATTGCCTGGACCGACACCTCGCTGAACGCGGCGACCAGGCAGCGATTATTTGGGAAGGGGATGACGCAAGCCAGAGCAAAACCCTTACCTATCGCGAGTTGCACCGCGACGTATGCCGTTTTGCTAACGTGCTGGTCGATCTCGGCATTAAAAAAGGCGATGTGGTGGCGATTTATATGCCCATGGTGCCGGAAGCCGCCGTCGCTATGCTCGCCTGCGCACGCATTGGCGCTGTGCATTCGGTTATTTTCGGCGGTTTCTCGCCGGAAGCCGTTGCCGGGCGCATTATCGACTCCAGTTCACGTCTGGTAATCACCGCCGATGAGGGCGTCCGTGCCGGACGTACTATCCCGCTGAAGAAAAACGTCGACGACGCGCTGAAAAACCCGCACGTGAATAGCGTTGAACATGTGGTGGTGTTGAAACGTACCGGTGGCAACACGGAGTGGCATGAAGGCCGCGACCTGTGGTGGCACGATCTGACCGCTAACGCCAGCGACCAACATCAGGCTGTCGCCGTCGGCGCAGAAGATCCCCTGTTTATCCTCTATACATCAGGCTCGACCGGCAAACCGAAAGGGGTTCTGCATACGACCGGCGGTTATCTGGTGTATGCCGCATCAACTTTTAAATATGTCTTCGACTACCACCAGGGCGATGTTTACTGGTGCACCGCCGATGTCGGTTGGGTCACCGGTCATAGCTACCTGTTGTACGGTCCGCTGGCCTGCGGCGCAATTACGCTGATGTTTGAAGGGGTGCCAAACTGGCCGACCCCGGCACGAATGAGCCAGGTGGTCGACAAACATAAGGTGAACATTCTTTATACCGCGCCAACGGCGATCCGTGCACTGATGGCTGAAGGCGATAAAGCGATTGAAGGCACCGACCGTTCGTCACTGCGTATTTTAGGCTCCGTGGGCGAGCCCATTAACCCGGAAGCCTGGGAGTGGTACTGGTCCAAAATCGGCAATGGCAAATGCCCGGTCATGGATACCTGGTGGCAGACCGAAACCGGCGGCTTTATGATCACCCCGCTGCCGGGCGCAACCCAACTGAAAGCCGGTTCCGCCACCCGCCCGTTCTTCGGCGTTCAGCCTGCGCTGGTCGATAACGAAGGCAACACGCTGGATGGCGCAACAGAAGGCAACCTGGTGATCACCGATTCATGGCCGGGCCAGGCCCGTACCCTGTTTGGCGATCACGAACGCTTTGAACAAACCTATTTCTCGACCTTTAAGAACCGCTACTTCAGTGGCGACGGTGCCCGTCGTGATGAAGATGGCTACTACTGGATCACCGGACGCGTGGATGACGTGCTCAACGTCTCCGGTCACCGTCTGGGCACGGCGGAAATTGAGTCGGCCTTAGTGTCGCACCCGAAAATCGCCGAAGCCGCCGTGGTGGGCATTCCGCACAACATCAAAGGCCAGGCCATTTACGCCTATGTCACCTTAAATCATGGCGAAGAGCCTTCGCCAGAGCTGTACACCGAAGTGCGCAACTGGGTGCGTAAAGAGATTGGCCCACTGGCAACGCCGGATGTCCTGCACTGGACCGACTCGCTGCCGAAAACCCGCTCCGGCAAAATTATGCGCCGTATTCTGCGCAAAATTGCCGCAGGCGATACCAGTAATCTGGGTGATACCTCGACGCTCGCCGATCCGGGTGTCGTGGAGAAACTGCTCGAAGAGAAGCAGGCAATCACCATGCCATCGTAATTCCCCTACAGCCCTCCCCTTCGGGGGAGGGTACAAAAAAACGCCTCGACCTTACCTCTGGAGAATTCTGTGATGAATAATATTTATCAACAGATTGAAAACAGTGCGCATTTCAGGGAGTTAGTGGAAAAACGGCAACGGTTTGCCTTCATCCTTTCCATCATCATGCTGATTATTTATGTCGGCTTTATCGTGTTGATTGCCTTTGCACCACAGTGGCTCGGTACGCCGCTGCATGAAGGCACCAGCGTAACGCGTGGTATTCCGATTGGCATTGGTGTGATCCTGATTTCGTTTGTGCTGACCGGCGTGTACGTCTGGCGGGCAAACGGTGAGTTTGATCGTCTGACAAAAGCGGTGATGAACGAGGTAAAAGCATCATGAAGAGAGTCCTGACGGCGCTTGCCGCCACACTGCCTTTCACAGCCAACGCCGCCGATGCCATTACCGGTGCAGTACAACGCCAGCCCACCAACTGGCAGGCGATCATCATGTTTGTGGTGTTTGTGGCGTTAACACTGTGCATCACCTACTGGGCGTCTAAACGCACCCGCACACGTAGCGACTACTACACCGCTGGCGGCAATATCACTGGCCTGCAAAACGGGCTGGCCATTGCCGGTGACTACATGTCGGCGGCCTCTTTTCTTGGGATCTCCGCACTGGTTTACACCTCCGGTTACGACGGTCTGATCTACTCGCTCGGCTTTCTTGTCGGCTGGCCGATCATCCTGTTCCTGATTGCCGAACGCTTGCGTAACCTCGGGCGCTATACCTTTGCCGATGTTGCCTCGTATCGTCTTAAACAAGGTCCGATCCGCTCACTCTCCGCCTGCGGTTCGCTGGTGGTGGTGGCGCTCTATCTTATTGCGCAGATGGTCGGCGCCGGTAAATTGATTGAACTGCTGTTCGGCCTGAACTACCACGTTGCGGTCGTACTGGTGGGTGTGTTGATGGTGATGTATGTGCTGTTCGGCGGCATGCTGGCTACCACCTGGGTACAAATCATCAAAGCGGTATTGCTGCTGTTCGGTGCCAGCTTTATGGCCTTTATGGTGATGAAGCATGTGGGCTTTAGTTTTAATAACCTGTTTAGCGAAGCCATGTCCGTGCACCCAAAAGGCAGCGCGATCATGAGTCCTGGCGGGCTGGTTAAAGATCCTGTCTCGGCCCTCTCTCTCGGGCTGGGGTTGATGTTCGGCACTGCGGGTTTACCGCATATCCTGATGCGTTTCTTCACCGTCAGCGACGCGCGTGAAGCCCGTAAGAGCGTCTTCTACGCCACCGGATTTATGGGATACTTCTATATCCTGACCTTTATCATCGGCTTTGGTGCCATCATGCTGGTGGGCGCAAACCCGGCGTTTAAAGATGCGGCGGGCGCGCTGATTGGCGGCAACAATATGGCGGCAGTGCATCTCGCTAATGCGGTCGGTGGCAGCCTGTTCCTCGGTTTTATCTCCGCTGTCGCCTTCGCCACCATTCTTGCGGTGGTGGCCGGGCTGACGCTGGCGGGTGCATCTGCGGTTTCTCACGATCTCTACGCCAACGTATTCCGTAAAGGTGCAACGGAGCGTCAGGAACTGAAGGTCTCGAAAATCACCGTGCTGGTGCTTGGCGTGGTGGCTATCCTGCTGGGGATCCTGTTTGAAAACCAGAACATCGCCTTTATGGTCGGACTGGCCTTCTCGATTGCCGCCAGTTGCAACTTCCCGATCATTCTGCTTTCCATGTACTGGTCGAAACTGACCACTCGTGGCGCAATGGTTGGCGGCTGGCTTGGCCTGTTAACCGCCGTGATCCTGATGGTGCTTGGCCCAACTATCTGGGTGAAGATCCTCGGTCATGCTACCGCTGTCTTCCCGTATGAGTACCCGGCGCTGTTCTCCATTGCGATTGCGTTTATCGGCATCTGGATCTTCTCCATCACCGATAACTCCGAAGAGGGTAACCGCGAGCGCGAACTGTTCCGCGCGCAGTTTATCCGTTCGCAGACCGGTATTGGTATCGAACAAGGCCGCGCACATTAATGCTCTACCCCGGCCAGTAATGGCCGGGGATCACATTTTCCCCACCTGCCAGTACCCCTCTTCCGCCATCGCGCTACAGTAAAAAATCCAACCTGAAACAACGTTTTAATACATCAACACGTTAATTCATTTATGACTTGCGAGGATGCGATGAAAAAATATGCGCTGGTAGGTACTGGCGGGCGCGCCGGATTATATATCTCCGCCATTGGTGGTCAGTGGAAAGAGAATGCCCGCATGGTAGCGTTTTGCGACAGCAACCAGACACGGATGGAGTACGCCAATCAGCTGTTAAAAAACGAAGGCGCTGCACCGGTTTCTACCTGGAAAGCCGCGCAGTTTGAAACGATGATTGCGGAAACCCGGCCGGACATCATTATCGTCACCACCCTGGACCGTACCCATGATGACTATATCGTGCGGGCGCTGCATGCCGGCTGCGATGTGATCACCGAAAAGCCGATGACCATTGATGAACAGCGCGCACTACGCATTCTGGATGCCATTGAACAGACCGGGCATACCGTGCGCGTGGCGTTTAACTATCGCTATGCGCCGCACCACAGCAAAGTGCGCGAGTTGCTGATGAACAACACCATCGGCGAGGTCTACTCGGTGCATTTCGAGTGGCTGCTGAATACCGAACATGGCGCGGACTATTTTCGCCGCTGGCATCGGGAAAAACGCAACAGCGGCGGATTGCTGGTGCACAAATCGACCCATCATTTTGATTTGATGAACTTCTGGCTCGACAGCTATCCCCTTCGGGTTTATGCCGAAGGCGGGCTGCGCTTTTACGGTAAAGAGAACGCGGAAAAACGCGGCATCAGCCACTTTTACCCACGCGCCCATGGTTATGCTGCTGCGAAAAACGATCCCTTTGCCCTGCACATGGATGAGAATCCACAACTGAAAGCGCTGTACCTGGATGCGGAGCATGAAGACCACTACTGGCGCGATCAGAGCGTCTTCAGCGATGGCATCACCATTGAAGATACGCTGTCGGTACTGGTGAAATACCAGAACCAGTGCCAGTTGAGCTATTCACTGAACACTTACCTGCCGTGGGAAGGGCTCAACGTGGTTTTTAACGGCAGTCAGGGGCGGCTGGAGATGAAAATCGTCGAAAAATCTTACGTTAACGCCGGAGGCGAGCGCGCCAATGAGGGCAGCCTTGAATCCTGTGACATTACCGTCTTCCCGATGTTCGCCGCACCGTGGAAAGCAGACTTTATCCTCGGCGAGGGGGGACATGGCGGCGGCGATAATGCCATGCTGGCGGACCTGTTTGGCGAACCGGGTCATGATCCCTTAAAACGCGCCGCCGATCACCGCGCGGGCGCCATGTCGATCCTGACCGGCATCGCCGGGAATATCGCCATGCAGCAACAGCGCCCGGTTAATTTTAACGAGTTTGAACTGGTCGCCCGCCTGAAAAAACAGTAACCCCTGCGCCCCGTCAGCGCTGGCGGGGCATTAAAACATCACCCATGCCACCAGCGGAGCACTCAGCACCATCACCACACCAGAGAGCATCATTACCAGGCTGGCAACGACGCCCTCCTGCGGCCCCAACTCATACGATCGCGCCGTGCCCGCACCGTGGGAAGCCGCGCCAAAGCCTGCACCTTTTGCCATCCCTTCGCGGATCGACAAACGCAGAAACAGCATATCGCCCACCGCCATGCCGAACACGCCCGTCACCACAACAAACAGCGCCACCAAATCAGGCTGCCCTCCAAGGGGTTTCGCGGCAGCAAGCGCAAACGGCGTGGTAACCGAACGGACCGCCAGGCTACGCTGGATCGCATCCGGCAATGTGAATAAGCGCGCCAGCCAGACCGAACTGGTGACCGCCACCACGGTAGCGGTGATCACCCCCGCGGACAGCGACATCCAGTGGCGGCGAATGATCGCCAGGTTTTCATACACCGGGACGGCAAAAGCGATGGTCGCCGGTCCCAGAAACCATATCAGCCAGTGCGACTCGCCCATATAGCTTTGGTACGAGATATGCCCAAACACCAGCAGCAACACTAACAGCACAGGCGTGCAGACCAGCGGCATTAAGGGCAAGGTGTGGAAACGCCGGTAAATACGCTTATTGAGAAAATAGCACCCCAGCGTCAATAACAGGCACAGTACGCTTAATGAGAACTCACTCATTTTTTAGCCTACTCACTTCAAAGCGATAGACCTTATCCACTACCCAGGCCGTCGCGCCAAGCACCAGTAACGTACTCAGGCCAATGACGGCAAAAATACGCCAACCGTCCACCATCAACAATTGCGCATAATTCACCACTGCGACCACGGCAGGCACAAAAAACAGCAACATTTCCGCCAGTAGCCAGCGCGCCCCCTCCCGTACCCAATTCAGCGGGATCACCCGGCACACGATTAAGCCCAGCATAAGCAGCATGCCCACCAGGTTGGCAGGTAACGGCAGATGCAACCACTGGACAAGGTATTCAGCAACGATGAACAGCCCGGCGTACAGTACGACCTGAACCGGGACCTGAAGACGACGCACAAGGGCAGGCGTAACACGTCTTAACGCCACGTCCATATTGATTTCCCATGAAATATGCAGGCGCTCAGTATAGAGAGCCGCCAGGCGTGACAGAAATGAATTAAAATCATCGCGGGCATAGTTGAAAGGAATAGTTATGGACATCCGAACGCTGCGTTATTTTGTGGAGGTGGTTCGCCAGCAAAGCTTCACTCGCGCGGCGGAACGTCTTTTTGTCACCCAACCAACCATCAGCAAAATGCTGAAGAATCTGGAAGATGAACTGGATTGCACGCTGATCATCCGCGATGGCCGCAAACTTCTGCTTACCGATACCGGGCGAGTGGTGTTTGAGCGCGGCGTGGCGATCCTGGCGGAATTTCGTCAACTGGAAGCCGAACTCAATGACATTAACCATCTGAATAAAGGCGTGTTACGCCTTGGCATTCCGCCGATGGTCGGTATGTTGATGGCCGGACCGATCAGCCTGTTTCGCCAGCGCTACCCTGGCGTAGAGCTTAAAATCTCTGAATTTGGCGGTTTGGTGGTGCAACAAGCGGTGGTCAGCGGCGATCTGGATCTGGCCATGACGGCGCTGCCAATAGAAGAAGAGAGCGGTCTGTCGACGCTGCCGCTGTTCAGCCACCCAATGTGTGTGCTGGTGCCGCGCTCCGGAGAGTGGGTTGAACGCGAGGTGGTCACACCGGAAGAGCTGGGAGAGCACCCTTTGCTGATTTATAACGAAGATTTCGCCCTCAGCCGCCAGTTAATGCAGTTGTTCAATCAGCACGGCGTGAAGCCGCGCATTGCGGTGCGCAGCGGCCAGTGGGATTTCCTTGCGGCCATGGTGCAGGCCGGTGTGGGTATTGCGATATTGCCGGAGCCGATATGCCAGCGGTTAGATAAGCAGACGCTGCGCTGGCTGCCGTTACAGAGCGATTTACACTGGCAACTGGGGATGATTTGGCGCGAAGGGGTTTACCTTTCACGTAGTGCTCAGGCGTGGCTGGAGTGCTGCAAAGGGTTCTGGCTCTAACCGCCGGACGGTGTGACGCGGAGTAAACCGACAAACCTGTCTGAGTTTGTCGGCTGCGCAACGTCGCCATCCGGCACGTTTTTTTACTTATGCTCCAGCAACAACGCTTCCAGCAGGTCGAGATCGTGCAGCAATTTTTGCAGCGTCTCGTTGCTGATCTGACGGGTAGCGCGCAAATGGTAAAGCTCGGCGCGTTCAGAGCGTAGCGCCGCCAGGCGAAAACGGCGCTCCAGGTTTTCTTCCTGTAGCGAGCTTTCCACGTTGTTACGCCCATCAGCACGTCGCCGCAGATTACCAATCACCCGCGAACTGACTTCAGTCAGCAGTTGATCATCGATATTCTCTTCGGTATCCGCGGCCAGGCGTTCCTCCATTTTCTGGATCGCCACAATCGCCACATCGGCCGTGGCGGCCCGCGCCATCCGCTCCTCTTTATGCTGCTGCGCGTGATCGCGCACCTCAATATGCTGCAACAGCGACGGCAGCGCGATCACACCGACAAACAGCGAGAACAGGATCACCCCGGCGGCCAGGAACACCAGCTCATATCGCGCCGGGAAGACATCGCCGCTGGGCAGCAACAGCGGAATAGAGAGCACACCCGCAAGGGTGATCGCCCCGCGCACCCCGGCAAAGGTGGCAATCAATAATTCGCGATCGCTCCAGGAGGCAAACTCCATCGGTTTTTTGGAAAGGAAACGGCGGCTGAATCTTTTCATCGTCCACAACCAGCCAAAACGCACCAGCATTAACGCGGCGTAAATCAGCACGATATCGGTGAACAGCATCCAGGTTTCAACATTCGGGTCGGCTTCCGCCGCCACCAGAGAAGACTCCAGGATACCCGGTAATTGCAGCCCCAACAGCAGAAACACCATGCCGTTAAAAACGAACTCCAGCATCGCCCAGGTGCTGTTTGCACGCAGACGCATCGCCAGCGGCGCGGTACGCATCACGCCGGAACGGGTGATGGTCATCCCGGCCGCCACCGCCGCGAGGATGCCGGAAACGCCGATATGCTCGGCAATCAGATACGAGGCGAACGGTAGCAGAAATAGCAGGACGATTTGCGTCGCGGGCTCATCGCCGCCCCAGCGGCTGAGAAAGCGCAGCGAACGGCCATACAGCCAGCTTACGACAAAGCCCGCCAGCAAGCCGCCTATCGCCACTTTCATAAACTCAACCGTTGCGCCGCCCACGGTAAAGACCATGGTTCCCATCGCCACGGCGACGGCGAATTTCAGTGACACCAGGCCAGAGGCGTCATTCATTAACGCCTCGCCCTGCAAAATCCCCATGATTTTCTTAGGAATGCGCCCTTCGCCGACGATGCCGGAAAGCGCCACCGCATCGGTTGGCGACAGTACCGCCGCCAGCGCAAAAGCAGGCACCAGCGGGATCCCCGGCACCACCCAGTAAATTAAGAAGCCGATACCTACCACGGTGACCAGTACCAGCGCCAGCGCCAGACCGAAGATTTCACGACCATGTTCGAGAAACTCACGCGTGGGGGTTTTCCAGCCATCGGCGAACAGCAGCGGCGGGATAAACAGTACCAGGAACAGTTCCGGGTCAAACTCCACATGCAGGCCAAAGGTGGGAAAAGCCAGCAGTGCGCCAATGGCGATTTGCATCAGCGGTAGCGGGATTTGAAACGGCAGAACACGGGTGACGACACCCGAAAGCGAAACCACAAGGGTCATGATGAGAATGGTAAAGAATATTTCCATGCGTTCCCTGTTTGCGATGTGTTGTTATAAAGGCCTCAGACCTTGATGCCAGAACATCCAGCTTAACGCAAAGAAACCGGGCTGTGGGCAAAAAAAATGGGCGACCGGAGTCGCCCATTGTTAACACGTTTCGCGATCAGATAGCCCAGCCGCCTGCATAAAATATAACCAGCGCAACCGCAATCACCACGGTACCGATGTTCAGCTTACGCCACTCGCCGGAGACCACGCGGCCAATGACCAGCGAGGCAAAACCGATCATGATGCCGGTAACGATATTACAGGTCAGCACGATGAAGACGGCGGTGATCAGGCCTGACATGGCGTCTACGAAATCGGCAAAATCGATTTTCGCAACGTTGCTCAGCATCAGCAGACCCACATACATCAGCGCCGGTGCGGTGGCATACGCCGGCACCAGGTAAGAGAGCGGGGAGAGGAAGAGGATCAGCAGGAACAGTACGCCAACGGTGATCGCTGTCAGACCGGTTTTGCCGCCCGCCGCCGTACCGGCCGCAGATTCGATATATACCGCTGCCGGTGCTGCGCCAACCAGACCAGAGAACACGCTGCTCAGGGAGTCGGTGGTCAGCGCTTTGCCACCATCGATAATCTGACCGTCTTTATCCAACAGATTTGCCTGCCCGGCTACCGCACGGATAGTCCCGGTGGCGTCAAACACCGCGGTCATCACCAGCGCCAGCACGCTTGGCAGCACAACCGGGTTCAGCGCGCCCATAATATCCAGGCTACCGATCAGGGAATTACCCTTGTCATCGCTCAGCGAAGGCATGGCGAAAATACCGGAGAAGTGTACGTTCGGATCGAAAATCAGCCCCACAATCGACACACCGATAATGGTCAGCAGAATGCCACCCGGCACTTTCAGTTTTTCGAGACCAATAATGACCGCCAGGCCAATCAGCGACATGATCACCGGGAAACTGGCGAAATGCCCCAGCGCAACCGGCAGACCATCCAGCGGGTTTTTGATAACCAGGCCTACGCCGTTTGCAGCGATAAGCAGCAGGAACAGGCCGATACCGATGCCGGTTCCGTGCGCAACGCCCTGCGGCAGGTTGCGCAGGATCCAGCTACGAATCCCGGTCGCGGAAATCACGGTAAACAGCACACCCATCAGGAACACGGCACCCAGCGCAACCGGCACGCTAATGTGCTGACCCAGCACCAGACTGAACGCGGTAAACGCGGTAAGAGAGATAGCGCAACCGATAGCCAACGGCAGGTTCGCCCACAGCCCCATCACGATGGAGCCAATGCCTGCAACCAGGCAAGTGGCCACAAATACAGCCGCAGGTGGGAAACCCGCTTTACCCAGCATGCCGGGAACAACGATGACCGAGTAGACCATCGCCAGGAAGGTGGTTAAACCAGCAACGATTTCCTGACGAACAGTACTGCCGCGGGCAGAGATTTTAAACAGTGCGTCAAGCGAACCGCCGGTACGCGCAGAAGGCGTAGACATAGGAAACATCCCCTGAGAATTTTATTGTTCGTTCGCATGCGTGGTGGACAGTCCACTGCCGGTTAAACGTCATCTCCCTGTGCTGCGTTGTGGCAAGGGGGCCACAAAAAAGCAAACGTTTAACTCCGCGCATACAACGGTTGGTCGAAAAAAGGCAAACGATTATCCAGCGTTTAGATACCGCTTTTCAACTGAACTTTGCCGCTTTTCGCTAAATTTCGCTTATGGTGATTAAGAAGTCACCGACCGATGCGCAAACGTTATCGTCGATGCGCAACTTTGCAACATTTTCGGATCATTTTAACCACCGGGAAGATCGAACGGACCGCCTTGCACGATAGCGCGTTGCCAGGCAGGGCGCATTTCGATGCGTTTTTTCCACGCCCGCAAGGCAGGCAGGTTATCCACCCCACCGCGCGACAGCAACGCGAAGACCGGAAAGCTCATCTGCATGTCTGCCATACTCAGTTGCTCACCGGCAAACCAGCTATGGTGCGCCAGTTCCTCTTCAAGAAAACGCGCATGCGTGGTGATTTGGCGGTTCAGCCAGGCTTTCTGAACACCATACGAAAGCAGCTTGCCGATACTACGAACGCCAAAGGGTACCGGTGGTTTACCCAGACTGGCGAAAACCAGCTTCATGAGTAACAGCGGCATCAGCGACCCTTCTGCATAGTGCAACCAGAAACGGTAATCCAGCTTTTGCTGCATCGCCTGCGGCTTAAAGCGCTGCGCTGTGTCGTAGGTTTCCTGTAAATACTCCAGGATTGCGCCCGACTCCGCGAGGATCAACCCGTTATCTTCGATGACAGGCGATTTGCCTAACGGGTGAACCTGGCGAAGTGATGCCGGCGCGAGCATCGTTTTTTCACGCTGGTAGCGAACAATTTGATACGGCACGCCCAGTTCTTCTAAAGCCCAAAGAATGCGCTGTGAGCGGGACTGATTCAGATGATGCACCGTAAGCATGTTTTTCTCCCGAGGATCCATATGAATTAACTATAGAAAATCGGCATCGTTGCGGATGAAAGAGCGAAGAAAAAAACCTGAAAAAAATTGCTCAAAAAAGTGGCAATTCTGCTACGGTGACCTAGACTAAAAGTGTCAGCATAACCCGGAACCTCCAACATGACGAGGGGTGCTGATGTCGGGGGAAACCCTCCTGCAGAAGAGCGGGATAGAGAGAAAGACAAAGACCGGAAAACGACTAAGGCGCCCCAACGGGCGCTTTAGTTTTTTATGCGTCTCAGTCGTCTTCCAGCAGGCGCGCGCCGGTACCCTGTTGCCCAAGCTGGTCGCCAGGGTTACGTAACGGGCAGTCGCTGCGCGACAGGCAACCGCAACCAATACACCCATCCAGCTCATCGCGTAGCGCAACCAGCGTATGAATGCGGCGATCCAGTTCGTCGCGCCATTGAGACGACAACTGTTTCCACTCTTTTGCACTGAGCGTGTGCCCTTCCGGTAAGACGCCGAATGCTTCACCGATGGTCGCCAGTGGAATGCCAATGCGTTGCGCAATCTTAATGATTGCCACATAACGCAGCACATCACGGGTATAGCGCCGCTGATTACCGGTATTACGGGTACTTTTAATCAAGCCTTTGCTCTCATAAAAGTGCAGCGCCGAGACAGCCACCCCGCTACGTTTCGCCACTTCACCGGGGCTCAGCAGGGCTTTTATACGCGGCATTCTCTTTTCCATAAAACCTCTTTACCTCAAGTTAACTTGAGGAATTATACTCGCTCCCAGACAAAACGACGAATCGGGAAATGAGGAAGCTTTATGTCCCATCAGCAGATTATTCAGACCCTTATTGAATGGATTGATGAACATATCGACCAACCAATGAACATTGATGTTGTCGCAAGAAAGTCAGGTTATTCAAAGTGGTATCTGCAACGAATGTTCCGTACCGTAATGCATCAAACGCTTGGCGACTATATTCGTCAGCGCCGTTTGCTGCTGGCAGCGGAAGCACTGCGTACGACACAACGCCCTATTTTTGATATTGCGATGGATTTGGGGTACGTCTCACAGCAGACGTTTTCGCGCGTATTTCGCCGGGAGTTTGACCGCACCCCCAGCGATTACCGACATCATGCCTGATGGGCAATCAGTTTAACGACGGCGGCTGCTGCACCCAGCGTTTGAATTCCTGTGGCGGCAGCGCCTTCGCAAAGTACCACCCCTGGCAAAACTGAACGCCCCGTTTTAGCAACCAGGTCACCTGTTCCGCCGTTTCCACCCCTTCCGCAATGATCTTCAGACGCAGACTCTGCGCCATCTCGATAATGTGTTCGGCAATCAGGTGACTGGTACTGTTGGTGGTGAGCGTATCAATAAAGGATTTGTCGATTTTCAGGATATCGACATTAAGGGAGTAGAGATTGTGCAAATTGGAGTAGCCGGTGCCGAAATCATCTATTGCCACTTCGTAGCCAGCCTGGCGAAACGCCTGAATCACCGGCGTGGTTTTCGGTACATCGATAAACCCGCGTTCGGTCACTTCAATCTTGATTTGCCCGGCGCGCACGGCATGCTCCCTGGTTTTGTTGGCAATTAACGAAATCAGGCGTGAAGAGTGGAAATCCGCAGCAGATAAGTTGATGGAGATGTAGAGATCGGGAACTTGCGGCAGAAAATCGCCCAAATCATTAAAGACTTCATCGACGACATAATCGGTCACACGTTCGATCATGCCCTCTTTTTCCGCCAACGGAATAAATTCAGCCGGACTCATGACCTGGCCGTTAAAACCCGGCCAGCGCAACAACGCTTCTGCCCCCACGCAAGTGCCACTTTTGATATCAATAATAGGTTGGTAATGAAGGCAGAGTTGGCGCTTCGTTAATGCCCGATGGAGCAGACGGCGCGGGGAATTAAATTCCTGCCGCGTTCGTGACCATATTAATAAGATGATCACGCTGCAGACCATCCCCAGCGGCAGGGTGAACGTCACCTGGCGGTAAAAGGCCTGAAGATAGTGGTCGCTGGAGGTGGACACGATAATAGCAATCGGCCGTTTGTCAGAGTGGGCAATGGTGTAAAAACGCGTGCCCTGCTGAAATGTCGCGTCGTTCCGGTTCACCAGCTTTGACAGCGTGCCGATATCCGTCGAACGACTCACTGAGAAGAATAAATGGGTTACCGTATCGTAAACACCGTATGCCAGTTCATTATCTTCTGACATGACATCGCTATAGGCGAGCGGGTTAACCACCGCAACATAATTTCCACGCTGCATGTAGACCATTTTATAGCCAGCGTAAAAAGGGGTATCCCGGTAGTAATAAATAGCAATATCAGGACGGCGTTTATACTCAGCTGGTGAAATAGCATACGGTTGTTCGGGCGTTATTACGCTCGAACATAAAAAATGTCCACTGCGTGCATAAATTAAATCGGAGACATACAAACTGCCGCGCACGATATTGAGCATTGCAGCCCGATGCTCTGGCGTACAAATTTGACCTTGATATTTCTCTGCGGCTAAACGAGCCGTATCCACCTGCTGAACTACCGCTTCTGTTTTATTTAACGCCAATTGAGCAAAGGAGTGGAGTTGCTCGCCTGTTTCTTTTACCGCACGGATATGCGCAAACCATAGCGAGAGCATCACTGGTAGTAGTACTACCAGGATTATCCCAATGACCCAGAGCATCTTGCGACGCACGCTATGATTCATGTCCGCCTATATCCATGCATTTTATGTGCCTTTTAATTGTACGGCAGGATGCTTTGATAAACAGGTGATTACGTTGCATGAATCATACGACATTAGCAACTGACTTTTATCATTAAAAACCTAATATTTGGTTATGACGATAATATTCGACCGTAAGCCAAACTAAAAGTCGGCTCGATGTTTATATTAGGGAAAATATTAATCCGTAGTTCAGGTTAGTTTTTACTTAATGCAACCAGGAATCGCTGATTAAGCCAAACTAACAACAGGATAAAAAAGAACAGGCCATGCGGAAATTTTTTCATGCGGATTTTGAGTTTCCTTCATAATTCCTCCTTTATTTATCAAAAGGCTCCAGCAATCACGGTTTTACTGCGTCCGGCACGCTTCGCATCGTACAACGCATTGTCTGCAAGCGTAAGTAAAACTGAAGTATCCACCTGGTCGCTGGTGACAAATACTAAACCAGCGCTAAAGGATAAGGTGATCTTTTCACCAATGCTTAATAATGGCGTTTGCGTTAAGGTAGCACGCATTTTTTGGCTAAAACGCAATGCCGATTTGCTACTGGTGTACGGCATCAAAATCAGAAATTCCTCACCACCCAATCGCCCAAACAACCAGGAGGGATCGCTATGCTCACGGATCTTATCGCAGAAATGGATCAGTGCCGCATCGCCCGTGAGGTGTCCCCAGCGATCGTTGATATTCTTGAAGTGATCAAGATCGAGCATTAACAGACTGAAATGACTACGTGGATCGCTTGGATTACAACTGACCAGCAACGCTTTTAAATGTTGCAGGATAGCAAATCGGTTGTAGCATCCCGTCAGATCGTCAATGGTGGCTTTTCTCTCCATCTGCTGCTCCGCCTTTTTACGCGCAGTGATATCCAGCCCGATACTGAGGATGGAATGATCGGGCAGCAGGATGTTTGACCAAAGTACCGTCAGTACCTGGCCGTCACGGCGTACAGGGTGCCACTCGTGCATGTCGACAGCCGGTGAAGTATTAACCGAAGCGCGAACTTGCTGACGCACCAGTGGATCAGGGAAAAACAATGCTAATGGATCGGGCTGCTGGTTGAGTTGCTCCAGCGTCCAGCCGAAGAGACGTTCGCATTCACCATTCCATAAAATACAGCGGTTATTTTTATCAAAGGAATTCATTAATACCGGGGCGCGATCAAATAACGCTTTATATTGTTCGATAACGTGTTGTATCTCTTTTGCTGCGCGATCCCGTGAAATAATCTCTACAAGAAAACTCTTTAGCTTTTCAACTAAAATGATGACGACATTCTTCATGACAGATAATGATAAAGTGGACTGCGGAAATGCCACAAAGAAATAACCACTAAGACCAGACTCCTGCACATGCAATTTACACAGGATGCCACTTTTTAATTTATTACCGACGATAGTTTTCTCAGGGAATAATAGTGTACCGACATGACGTCGCCAACAAATAACGCGCCAGGCACGCAGATTCCGTCGTAACTGTGACTGTTCCAGCAACGTTACCGCATCCTGCAATGTGCATGTTATCTCACCCACGCGGGTGAATTGCGGCACGCCCTCTTGCTCGACCAGCACCCACACCAGGCTTGCGCCCAAAGCCGCATTGATAGCATGAAGAATCTCTTCCAGCGAATGTTTCCCGGTTAGCCACGGCATCAGTTTCGCCAGCAGCGCCAGCGCCGCAGTCCCATCTTCCAAAGGTGCAGCGGAAATCTCTGTTTTCATGTTTTATCATTCGCAGGTTATTAAGCACCAGGCCGGCCTGGAATGATTGAATCAGGAAGGAAAAGTCACACCCACGAATTAGCCCAGACAGCAGGCGAAAAAACAACACTGAACGACGTAACGAAATCGTGCCAGTAGAGAATATGCCGCTTAAAATCAAATCCCCTGAATAATCACTCACAGGTAGAGACTACTGTCCAGAAAAGCATAATAGATGTTTTGTAAACTGTAAATATTGCAGTAATAAGTCTGCTAAATATTCACGGCGCGGTATCAATAAATTTAAGTTAAATCAATTTCCATCCTGGTTAAATATAACCGTAAGACAATAGCGGTATAACGCAGCCCAACATATCGACGAAAAAAGAGACAAAATGGCCTGTTTTCACACTGGCGAATAAACAACCAAGTGTGATATAGTTCACACATTCGTGAAATGGAAAACACCGTTTCACTTTGTTGTGCTACTCCGCGGACGCCTGCGTCATCTCTGCCACTCGTGCATAACGCCAGTCCGCCCGGTATTTGATTCTTCTGAGGATGGTTTCATGGCTACCTTTACCACCAGCGTCGTGTTGTTGCGCTGGCAGATATTGAGCGCAGTGTTGATGTTTATGGCCAGTACACTGAACATTCGCTTTCGCAGAGCAGACTATGTGGGTCTTGCGGTGATCAGTAGCGGTCTGGGTTTGGCCGCAGCATGCTGGTTTGCCACCGGCCTGCTTGGCATGACGGTTGTGGACTTTTCCAATATCTGGCACAACCTGGTTGTGGTGATGGAGGAAATCTCCCGCAAAGCACCGCCAGAGTGGCCGATGGTCATTACCTGATGAAAAAAAGCGCCGACAGGCGCTTTTTTTCATTCCAAACAGCCGGTTAGCATACCTTCACCACACCAGCAGCGCACATATCGCCCCCTATTTCCCCAGCTTCGACAACATTTCCGGGCGCATAAATCTTTGAATAATGAGCATAAAGAGCACTGACGGCACCAAAAGAATCAACGCCGTAATGGATGAGACCTGGTAATTGCCGGACATACTGGCGGTATAGAGCAGGATCGGCAGCGTAGTAATGTCCGGCGCGCCAACAAAGAAGGTGGCAGTAAACTCATCCAGCGACTCGAGAAAAACAAAGATACTGGCGGCAATCAGCCCGGGCGCGGCCTGCGGCAGGACGATATGGAAAAAGGTGTACACCGGCCCCGCGCCAAGATTGCGCGACGCGCGTGCCAGCTGCGGATCGACGGATGAAAACGCCGCCACGCTGATCCAGATGGCGTACATCAAACCATGCACACTGTGCACCAGTACCACACCGGCAACGCTGCCATTTAATCCCCACTGATAAAACAGACGCGCCACATTCATATACACCGTCAGGTTCGGAAATGCCTGCGGGATCAGAAATAGCAGCATAAAGAAGGCACGCAACGGCATGGATCGCTGCGCCAGCGCATACCCCGCCGGCACCGAAATGATCAGGCAGACGATCACCGCCAGCACTGCAATCAGTACACTGATCGACAACGATCCGGAAACATCGCTGTAAGGGCTAAAGACCTGGCCCCAGTACTTCAACCCCCATTGCCCCGGTAACGCATGGGGAAAGAACCAGCTCTCCGCCACCGTCCAGATCAACAGGTTAAGCAGCGGACCAAACAGCGCCAGCACCAGAAACGTCAACAGCAGCGTTTGCAGAATAAAGCTACCGTGAATTTTATACCGAATAGGGTTCATCAGTTGACTCCTTTGGCTTGCAGGCTGTGGCGTAAATAGAACCAGGACAACAGGGCGCAAATCAGGTATGAAATCACCCCCATCGCATTGGCAACCGGGTAGTCGCCATAGGAGTTAACACGAAACGCCATATCGACGGTCATCATCGTTGGCGTACCGGTGCCGATCATCAACGGCACCGAGAGCACCGACATCATGGTCACGGTGGAGAGCACTGTCGCCACGCCAATCGTCGGCATCACCTGCGGCAAAATAATATCGAAGAGCATGCGCAGCCGCGACGCACCCAGATTTTTCGCCGCCAGAATGTGCGACGGATCCACCGCCGACATCGCTCCGCAAATCAACAACGTTGAAAACGCCATCTGTTTCCAGACAAAGGTAATGATGATCCCGCTCCAGCCCAACAGCGAGGTAGTATCCATGGGGGTAAGTATGCCCGCAGCCACCAGCGCATTATTCATCAGGCCGTTTTTCGCCAGAAATGTCCGCATCATCTGCGCAGTGACAATAAAGGGAATGAACAACGGCAGGCGATATAAAAAGGCCAACGCTTTAACGATCCCCCGAAAGGGCGAAAGGACAATCACCGCCGAAAGGGTGATGGACAGCAGCAGCAGGATCGCCAGCGATGCCAGCACAATGACTACCGTGAACAGGATATCGTTCGAATACAGGCTCAGCACTTTCGCAAAGTGCATCAGCGTCAGGTGATGTGACTCGCGGGTAAATGCGGAAATCAGTGAAAAACCCAACGGCCAGAGAAAAAACACCGCAATCATCAGCGTGGCCGGGGCAACCAACAGTAAATATTTTATTGCGTGTCGCATGGTAAACCTGAGTCGTTGCCGCAAAAAAGATGCCCGCAGACACAGCGCTGCGGACACCAAGGTTAATCAGTTAGATACCTGGCTCTCGTAGCCTTCTTTGATATCGGTGAAGTACGGGTTAATCGGGAAGCTTTTACCGTATTTCGCCAAATCTTCCGGCGAAATTTCGGCAAACAGTTTCTGCCAGGTGGCCTCATCCAGCTTGCCTTTGACGTATTGCGCATCGATACCCGGATACCAGTTAAACTGTTTTACGATCCCCTGTGCCTGAACGTCCGGGCTGGTGGCCAGCGCGATAAACGCCTGTGCCAGTTTTGGCTGCGCTGCATGTGCAGGCACCACGTAATACATTGGCTGGCCTGGCATGCCGGGGGAGATCAACGCCAACTTGATGGATGGTGGAAGCTTGCCCTGATCTTTCCAGCTATAGAACATATCCACCCACACCGGCCCCATGGTGATCTCGCCACGGCTCAACATATCCAGCGTTCCGGCGTTGCCCGGCGTAAAGGTCACATTCTTATTAAATTCTTTCAGCTTGGCCCAGGCCTGCCCCCACTCTTTTTCCACACCTTTGTCATACGGCAGCGCAGACAAACGCTGTGCATCCGTGCCATAGGCATACATCCAACCCACCACAAAACTCACACCGGACATGCCGTTTTTAATGCCGTTATAGCCAAACGCTTTCGGGTTCTGTTGCGACCACTGCACCAGTTCGTCATAAGATTTCGGCGGCGTTTTGATCATCTCGCTGTTAAACGCGATCGCCGTCTGACTTAAAAACATCGGCATCACGTAGCCATCAACATTCACGCCCAGAGCATTTTTGGCATTTTCCGCTGAGACCATCGAACCGGTGTTAATGGCCTGGCGGTATTTCTCCAGCAATCCTTTTTCCACCAGTTGCCCCCCGACAGCCTGGTGAACCACCGCCACGTCGATATCCCAGTTTTTCGCGCCGCTTTGTTGCTGAGCGGTCAGTTTCTCCATGATTTTGTTTGATCCGGCATCTCCCGGCCCGGTTCCGACCACCTGCACTTTCACACCTGGATGCGCAGCCTCAAACTTCGGCCCCAGCCAGGTTTTCACGTAGTCCACCATATTTTGATCGCCCGCCGTCGCGACATTGAGTACCGTTTCGGCGTTCGCAGCGTGTATTCCATAGCCCAGACAGAGAGTGGCCAGTACAGCAAGTTTCGTTTTTACGGACATGATGTATCCCCAGGAAAAGAGTGTGTCGGTTGGCATTACAAAGCAGTTTCAAAAACATGCAGCGCGGGCTGCGGTACATGCAAAATGACGTTCGTGCGGGGGGGCCAGCATTGTGGCGAATCCGCCAGTAATAACTGCCCGTCACAACGCACGCTATGGCGGTACTGGTGACCAAGAAATGCGCTCTCTTCCACCACGCCATCCAGCAATAATCCTTGTGCGTCAGGCGGTACAGATGCCCCGTGAATGGTCACATCAGCGCTACGAAAATAGAGTGTTTCCCCACGCGCATCCTGACGGGTAATGCAGTTATCGGCCCCCATAAAATCGGCGACAAAAGGCGTTGCCGGGCGGTGGTAAATCGCTTCCGGCGTGCCGATTTGTTCAATGCGACCGCGGTTAAGCACCGCAATACGATCCGCCATGACCAACGCTTCCTGCTGGTCGTGGGTGACAATCAGCGAGGTAAATCCCAGCCGCTTTTGCAGCGCTTTTATTTCGTGGCGCACATTGAGACGCACTTTGGCGTCCAGGTTTGACAGAGGTTCATCAAGCACCAATACGTCCGGTTCAATGGCCAGCGCGCGCGCCAGCGCCACACGCTGTCGTTGCCCGCCTGAAAGCGCGGTGACTTTACTCTCCGCATAACCGTCAAGATTGACGATTTTTAATAATTCCTCTACCCGCTGTTGGATCGCCTCTTTTTTCCAGCGACGAACTTTCAACCCATAGCCAATATTTTGTGCAACGGTAAAGTGTGGCCACAGCGCATAACTCTGGAACACCATAGTGATATTTCGCTGTTCCGGCGTAGTGTGAGTAATGTCTCGACCGGCAATCGCTATTTCGCCCGACCTCACCGGAATGAATCCGCATAATGCATTGAGAAGTGTGGTTTTTCCGCAACCTGATGGCCCCAGTAGTGCAATCATTTCGCCTTTTTCTACCGACAAATGAATATCGTGCAAAACAATCTTATCGCCATAGCCAATTTTCAGATTTTCAATTTGCAAATAACTCACGGGCGATCCTTTTATTCGATTTTTTAGCGTCGATGAACACGTGTTCATTTATTTGTAAAAAAAATGCAACTTTGCACCGACATTATGTGAGCCTACTTTGTCGTCTATTTGTGACAATTTGATTAAGTCATCAATAAATTTGGTGGGCGAAATGAAAATAGATGTCCTGGGGTGCGGCAGCGCCTTTTCCGTGCAGCAAAATACCTCGGCAATTTGCGTGACTGACCCTGATCATCGCCAGTGGCTGATCGATTGTGGCCCCACGATCCCACGCGCACTCTGGCAGCGGCGTGGCGATGTCAATGACATCGATGCGATTTACTTTACCCATGTCCATCCGGATCACTGCACCGGGCTGACAGCGCTGCTCAATCACTGGAAGAGCTTTGGTCGCCGCAAACCATTGATAATCTGGTCGCAACGCGAGCAGCGCCCGGTGTTGATGCAACTGGCAAGCCTCGCGAACTGGCCTGAGAGCGGCCTCTGTTTTCCTATTGACTGGCGAGACAGCGAACCCGAATGGCACTGGCAAGGCTGGCAAATCCGCACGGCGTTTTCCCATCATGAAATCCCCAACCTCGCGTTGCGCATTGAGATGGGTGATAAGGCACTGTTCTACAGTGGCGATGGTCGTCCGACACCGGAAAGCACCGCGCTGATGCATCACGCCAGCCTGGCCTTTCAGGAGTGCGCGTCGCTGACCGCACTCGCCAGTGATGCCTCGCACGGCGATTTTCCTGGCTGTCTGGCGCTGTTTGAACAATTGCGTTTACCGCGCATGGGCTTGTATCACTGTCATGATGCAGCGCTACCGGCACTGGCACAGGCGTGCGCGGCACATCCAGGGTTATTTCTCAGCCAGGATGGCATGACCATCGATCTCAATCCTTATGCGGAGGCGACAGATTGAGTCAGACAATGCGTAAGCAGACCGTCACCGCCGAGGACGTGGCAAAACGAGCGGGCGTTTCCCGCGCCGTGGTCTCTCGCGCCCTGAGCAGCAATGGCAGCATCTCCCCGTCCACCAAAGAAAAAGTACTGCGCGCGGCGCAGGAACTGGGTTACCAGGTCAATTTCCTTGCCCAGGGACTGAACCGCCAGCGCAGCCATTTGATCGGCGTGATCGTCGCACGTATTGGCGATCCGTTTCGCAGTAGCTTACTGGAGGGCTTATTGCATGAGATCCAGCGTCGCGGCTATCAGGCGTTGGTGACCGAAATCACCGGCGAGCAGGATCTGACGCCAACGCTGCGCCGCTTTACCCAGTTTCGCGTGTCCGGCGTCATCGTGACCTCCGGCAAGCCGCCGGAAAAACTGGTCAATGAGTGTGTCAGTCAACAGATCCCGGTGGTCGGCATTAACCGCCAACCGGATATTCCGCTGGTGGACTTTGTCTGCTCGGATAATGACTCCGGCGCATATCAGGCCGCAGAACAGCTGTTTCACTCTGGCTGCCGCCGTTTTGGCTGGCTGAATAATAGGGGATCCACCTGGGCCGGGATGATGCGCGGCGAAGCCTTTTATCAGGCTCTGCATCAGCTCGGTGTGGATACGCAACGCCACATAAGCGACATCACCGCCAGCGAAGAGGGTTACGAGGGAGGTTTTCAGGCCGCCCGCGCATGGACAGGTGAATTACCGGCAGGTATTTTCTGCGCCAATGCGCAACTGGCGTGCGGCTTCCTCGACGGCATGCGCCAGCGCGGCAAATTCGCCCCACAGGATTTTCACCTGATTGGCTTTGATAACACACCGCAAAGCGGTCAGTTCAGTTACCAGTTAACCACCTTGCATCAGGATGTGTCTGAGATCGCCCGCCGGGCATTGACGCGTCTGCTGGAGCGGGCAAAAAATCCGTTGCAGCCTTCCCGCATTGAGTGGGTTAAGGTGGAACTGATTCACCGACAAACCTCACCACGCATTGGCTAAGAGTCCAGATATGACAGAACAGTTTACCCACGCGCTGTGCGCATTGATTCGTCGTCTCGGTCAGGAGGCGAAACAGCTTCGCGATAACGGGCTGACCATTGAACAGAAAGGCCGCCAGGATTTTGTTTCACAGGCGGATGTGTATGTGGAAACCGCATTGCGCACCTGGCTAAAAGCGCAGCGTCCGCAGGACGGCCTGCTTGGCGAAGAGCGAGGTCTGGAGCCGGGCAGTGAAGGAGTGTGGGTTATTGACCCTATTGATGGCACCACCAACTTTATTCTTGGTATGGATTACTGGTGTATTTCCGTCGCCTATGTCAGGGGCAATCACATTGAACTGGGCGTGATTTATGCGCCTGATCGCGAGGAGTTTTTCTTCGCCGAACGCGGGAAAGGCGCGTTTTTAAATGACCAGAAACTGACGATCACCGACCCGGCACCCGATGCCGTGGTTCTGGGATTAGGGCGTTCAAGCCGCACTGCGCCGCGCGACTATACCCGCACCATTGAAACGTTGTTTGAACACGGCGTTGAACACCGCCGTTTCGGCGCAGGTGCGTTGATGCTGGCCCATGTTGCCGCAGGCCAGGTACACGGCTACTTTGAGGCGCACCTGCATAGCTGGGATGCGCTGGCGGGTCTGGTGATCATCAAAGAAGCAGGCGGCATGCACAATGACTTTCTCGCCAGGAATGGGCTGACGCAAGGCAACAACGCCTGGGCTGCCAGCCCGGCGGTATGGCAACGTCTGCAACCCATTTTATTGCCCGATAACTGAGTTAACCCGCCCGCTCATAATGGATCGCCAGCCAGATGGTTGGCGGTTCGGCCTGCGTCCAGTTCACCCGGTGGCGACAACGCGCCGGAATATTGACAAAATCCCCCACCTGCAACACACGTTCTTCCGTTTCGCCTTCAAGCTGCAAACCAGCGGCGCCTTGTAGTATCAATACCCATTCTCCTTGCGGCTGGCAGTACCAAAAATCCGGCGGACTGGCCTGCCCGGTAGAGATGATCCGTTCGATTTTCACATCGGGTCGCACCAGCAGATCGTCGAACGTCTCCTCTTCGCCTGCACGGGCAGTCGCGGGAAAGTGTTGCAGCAGATTGGTCAACATGGTCTTCGCCCTCTCTGGAAAGAGCACCCAGCATGGCAGGTTGCGCCCGCCACGGCGAGCGCTTTCACTGCGGTTTATTTTGCCGGCCACTGACTCAGTTCAATTCCCCGCTGCGGCGCGTTTTCGGCAAACTCGCTCAACACCGCTTTAACATCGGGATCGAAATAGTGGGCGTTGTCATGCTCAACAATCACCACACTGCGCTCCGGGATCTTCGCCAGTAGCGCCTGCAAACGCGGGTTGTGCAAAAACGTCAGGTTCTGATGAATACGCAACACATAGTGATCGTCAAAGCGGGCCAGTTGCAATGCATTGCGATGGCTGTAATAGATGCTTAACGCCACCTGCATCACCAACCCAAGGGCAATACCCACCAGCATGCCAAACGCGATGATCCCCACCACCGTGGTGAGAAACGGGACATACTGTTGTGGCCCGGCGCGGAATTGCTCAATAAACAGACGTGGCGTCGCCAGCTTATACCCGGTATAGAGCAGCACCGCAGCCAGGCTCGCCAGCGGGATCACCGACAAAAAGCCGCCGAACCACAAACCGCACACGAGCAACAGTACACCCTGCAACAGCACCGAGAATTTTGATTGCGCGCCGTTGCTGACGTTGACCGAACTGCGCACAATCACGGCCGTGATCGGCATTGCTCCGACGAGCCCCGAAAACAGGTTACCCACCCCCTGAGCCACCAGTTCTTTGTCGGGTGACGGCGGTGGGTTTTGCGGGCGCAGCTTCTTCAGCGCTTCCTGGCTGAGCAGCGTCTCAAGGCTGGCGACCAGCGCCAGCGTAATCGCCACGGTATAGACGGCCGGATTTTGCCATGCCATCCAGTCCGGCCCTTCCAGCTCGCCGAGCAGATCGCTAAACGAGCCAAACTCCGGCAACGTTATACGCGGCAACGCAGGTAACAGATGCGGCGCTGTGGCGATAAGCACCAGGGACACAGCGCACCCGAGAACCACTGCAACCAGCGGGCCGGGGATCCAACCCAGGCTTTTCAAGCGCTTAATTGACCGTGAATCCCAGCACCACAACAGCAACAATCCCCCTGCCGCCACGGCGAACGATGTCAGTGAAAACGCAAATTCACCGCTGAACATCGCGCGTAAACTGCTCTCTTCCACCGCACCAAAGGCAACCGGAATCTGCTGCATAATCAACAATAAACCAATGGCTGCCAGCATACCTTTGATAACACTGCCGGGAACCAGTGTAATAAAGCGTCCGGCGCGCAGAAGTCCCATCGCCAGTTGCAGGACGCCCGCCAGCACCAGCGCAAACAGAAAGGCAGAGAACGATCCCAGCGCATCAACCGAAGCCACCACAATGGTCACCAGCCCCGCCGCCGGGCCGCTGACAGCAAAGCGCGACGGGCTGAGCGCCGTGACCAACAAACCGCCGATAATGCCGGTCAGCAGACCAACAAACGGCGGTAACCCGCTGGCCTGGGCAATCCCCAAGCACAGCGGCAGCGCCACAAGGAAGACAACCACTCCGGCCAGCGTATCCTGGCGCAATGCATTGCTCTTCATACCGCCTCCTCCGCCGTTTTCTCAATCAACGTCTTCAGGTGGCCTGTCGCCAGTTCATAGACGCAGCCGTAAATATTCAGCTCGCGTTGACTGCGCCACACGTCCAGTACCGGTTGTGTCTGCACCAGCCGCGAAAACTGAGTGATGACGTTGGTTTCCACCAGGTGGTTGAGGGTTTCCGGATCAGGCGTTTTGGGCGCGGCGCCCTCAATTTTATGCCCGAGCACATCGCGCAGTTGACCAATACGCCGCGACAACGCCGAAGACTCGTCCGCCAGTGCCATCTGCGGTAATTGCAGTGCAGCCTGCACGCCACCGCAACCGTAATGGCCGCACAGCACGATGCGATGCACCTTCAGGTAATGCAGCGCGTACTGCAACACACTCATAAAGTTGTCGTCCGCCGGGTCGACCATATTGGCGATATTGCGGTGAACAAATAATTCACCGGGATGAGAGCCGGTTAGCACCTCAGCTGGCACACGGCTGTCGGAACACCCTATCCATAACGAATGCGGCTGTTGTTGATGAAGATGTTGCTCAAAATAGTGCGGATCGCTGTTCAGCTTTAATAGCGCCCAGCTACGGTTTCTGGCCAGCAGCGGTTTCAACGTGTTCACAGTGCGACTCCCTTATTGTCAATCGGCATATTGGCAGGTTTTATGCGGGAGCTTTTACTACTAGCACTGACTGGAGAAATATATGCGTAAGGAAAATCTTATTATGGAATTTAAATAGTAAAAAAAGTCAAAGTGTAAAAAAACGAAAATAGCGAAGCATTGCACTATACAGATATAGAGGTTTTTTTGAGATTATTGATATGTATGCTAATAGTCACAAATAACAACCCTGGCATTGGTAAGGAAAATCATCACGGAAATATATCGACATGCGAGGCTGAATGACTCAACCGCAAAAAGAAGTTGATAATAAGAAATATAATTTGCATCGCCATTCAGACCAGTTCGATAATTCTCTGGTCTGCGGCCATGCTTTCACGCCACTCTCTGTTACAGCAAGCCTGTATGCTGCTTATTGAGTGCTAAAAATCCGTTATCAACCGTTCCGAAAAAGAACACCTACTTTTTTTTGCGTTCCAGCAGATAAAAGTCGAGATACTTTTTCTCGCGGCCCTGAAATGCCTTCTTTTTCCCATAACCGTAAGCAAGATGAAAATGTTCGTATGCTTCGTCATACTGCTTAAGTTCATAGCACACCATGCCCATGATGATAGCAGGTGCCGTATCCCTGTCGGTTCGCAGATTTAACAAAAACTGAGCCCAGGGTTTGGCACGGACGAAATCACCTTTATCAAACCAGGCGGAGCAAAAACCGGAAGCGATCCACAATGAAGGCATCAACCAGTCGCTTTTAGGCTCCGGCACCAGCCCCCAGGCGTTATCGTACAATGAGAGGGCGCTCTCCATATCGCCACGCTGCCTTGCGTTGTCGCCCTCTTTGACAATCTTATCGATGGTATCGCCTAAAACCGGGTTTACGTCGTATAAGTCATGCACTGGAATGCGCTCCTTAATAACAGGGTGGAGTGAAAAAACTCCGAACCATATTGTCGACCGCCCCAGGAGAATGAAATCGGGCGAACTCTTATTTGCTTTGACGCGATAAAAAGGCAAATTCTGCTCTTATCCTAAATTTAATCTGAGGCCACATTTATGCCAGACACATTGTGCCCTCACGCAAGACATAATTGGTAGTTGAATACATTATGTAACCATTCAGGGTTATCAGCGACAAGCACCACATCAATATCAGACAATAGTTTAAATAACATGCACCGTTCACTATGTTCTTAATAACCATGTTTAGCATGGTTTCATCAAATAATCAAAATTTTGCGAGCATAAAAAATAGGAAAATACAACTTAAGATAAATTGAGAAGGGAGTTTTCTGGCAGCAACGCGTTGTATTATCATCGAATAACACGTTTTTTTAAGGCCGTAAATCAGTATATCCGGCCTTTCATTTTATAAACAACAAGGCTGTTATTGTCTTTATCGATATATATCGAATATTTATCAATTTTCTTCCAGAACATTAACAAATAAATTATATATTTTCTGACAAAAATCCGCACTATCAATAAAGTCAGGTAAAATGAGCACATAATAATAAATATGATTAAAGCGTAGGTTTATATCATAAGGCTCAAAATCCGAGTCGTTTTCAAACTCAAATAAGGTCGCAGCGCCATTCAACGTGGCTGATTTCGCCTCAATGCAAAAACACCCTTCCCCGCCAATATCTAAATTATAACCATTCTCCAGATGGTAATTCAGCATTTCCTCATCTTTATAGAACAGCAAAAACTCTTCATCACGCACACTGTTGCGCTGATGTTGATAACCATCAGGTTTTACTTTCGCCGCCATCGAGGAAAAAACGTCCTCTAGCGGTTTATTGGTATAAAACCCATACATTACACCCGTCCATTCAGCCATATATCGCTCCTAAATTAGTTACATCCAGAAAGGCCATGAACAACATCATCGCGCAACTTATTATTGGCATTTCTCAGCGGTATATCTTCTTCGATATAGAGTCGCAGATACGTATTCTGTCGGTCTACTGTTTTTACCTTACTGCTATCAATCTCAAAAGAAATATAATGCGTACTTTTATCTTTCGTCAGGCCCATTTTACCTCTTAACCCGGATGAATTTAATTCTTCTGGCGACAATTTGGTTACATAAACGCCTTTAGGTTTACCCTGAATCGACCCGCGTCCCCTGGCACCAGGATCACTGGATTTAATCACACCGGAACCCATAATCGCATTATATCCTTCTTTGCTTGTGTAGTGATAAACACGCACCACCTCTAAACCAAGAGGATCCATCCATGTGAGAGGATTTGGAGCATATTGATAAACATTTAATCCGCCCGCCAGCCCTATCGGATCCTGGCTGATATACGCGGCGATTGCCGGGTCGTAGTAGCGATAGCGGTTATAGTGCAGCCCGGTTTCCGCATCGTAATAGTGCCCCTGGAAGCGCAACGGATTATCGATGCGGTTAACATACACATACCCTTTTTCCCCCCAGACACCGATATTCTCCGACCAGACGATTTCCCCGTCAGGCGAGGTCAGTCGCACTGGCGCACCGTTCGGATCGCAGTGATAGTGCCAACTCTGTTTTGCCTCTCCTTCCTGTGTCAGCAGCGCCAGCGGCCGGAAGCTGTCGGGATAGTAGATATATTCACGCATGCTGCTGAATAATGTCGCCTGGGCTTTCTGCCGTTTTAGCCTGCCACCGGCATCGAAAATGCTTAACGCCGCCAGCGGCTCTTGCGTAGCGGCAACAGTCTCGCCTGCCAGCGCATCACGCTGCCAGTAGAACCAGTGCGTTTCCGTGGCGGTCTGTTTGAATACCCGCCGCCCCAGTCCGTCATAACCGTAGCGCACCAGGCTGTCGCCTTTGCGCACAGCAATGAGCTGGCGGTGATCATCCCAGGTAAAATCTTCTTTTTCTTCGCTCTCGTCCTGCATATGGCGGCGCTGGCGCAATTCCCCTGCGCGGTCAAAGACATAGCGCACGCCATGATGGATGCCTTCACGGAACCAGCCGCCCGCACTGTCGTTCACATCGCGTGTCTGCGTCTGCAAATGGTTCCCGGTTGCATCCTGCACAAACTGCCGCAGCACGCCATCCGGTGAGGAATGCGCCATCAACCGACCGGCCGGATCGTAAGTATAACGATCACTGCCCCACAAACTCTCTTCGCGCAACGTCAGGTTACCTGTGCGGTCATAGGCAAAACCGCTGGCAAATAGCGGTAAATCGTTTTGCAGTACCTGCTGCGAGGTGAGCCGCCCAAGTCGATCGTAACTGAAGTTACGCCTCACTGCGTCGGAGAGCTGCTCGCTGATCCTGTACCCGCTGTCGTCGTAGGTGAAAATAATGGGCGCGTCATCGTTAAGCTGCACCTGCGCAAGGCGATCATGCTCATCCAGTCCATAACGCACCTGATGGCCGCTGTCGCTATCGCGCGCGATCAGCAACCCGCGATCATTGTAGCTGTAACGCAACTGGAAACCGTCCTGCTCTTCCAGTAGCAGCCGCCCGGCATCGTCATAGCGCCATGTCAGCCTGCGCCAGGGGTTCTCACATAGCACCATCCGGCCGCACAAATCATAGTGATATTTCGCTTGTAGCGTGTCACCACTGCGCCGTTCGCTTAGCCTTCCGGCTTTGTCATAGCCATAGCGCACGTTGCGCCCCAGTGCATCTTCACGGCTGATCAGGCGACTGGCCCTGTCCCAGCCGTAACGCGTCACCTGACCCCAGTAGTCGCTTTCCGCCGTCACTCTCCCGAGGGCATCGCGGGTCAATTGCCAGCGCTGACCGCGTTGATTAATCACCGCCAACAACCGATCTTCCGGGTCATACTGGTAACCGAGCGTCGCCCCATCGGGCGTTTCGCAGGCGGTCAGCATCCCGGTGCCGTTATAACGGAAACGGGTTACATTGCCCTGTTCATCGGTAAAGTGAACCGGGTTATCTTCCCGATCGTAAGCGATACGGACTTCGCCACCTGCCGGATTCACCGTCGCCACCAGCCGGTCTTTCCTATCCCAGTGATAGCGGGTGCTCCCCTCACCAGCATCAATACGTTCGATCAATGTGCCGCGCACGGCGTGGCGGAAACGGGTGGTACCTGCCCCACCAGGGCTTACCGATTCCAGGAAACCGAAACGATCGTAGCGATAGCAGCACGACGGCAAACCGGGTTTATGAGCCTCAGCAAGCTGCCCAAAGCGATCATAGTGATAACGTGAAGCAACGCCCGTCGGGTCAATCGTGACAATCAAATTCCCGTGCGCATCATACTCTGAACGCCAGATAGCGCCCTTCTCATCGGTCAGCGCCAACACCTCACCAAACGCATCATATGTCGCCTGAATCACGCTTCCGTCCGCCATATATTCGGCTGTCATGCGCCCCAGTTCGTCATACTCCCAGCGATGGCTACTGCCGTCCGGCTCAATCAGCTCCAGCGTGCGGCCAAAATCGTCATAGCGGAACACGGTGTTGCCACCCAGCGGATCGATTTCCGACACCGGCAAGCCGTTTTCGTCAAAGGTAATGCGCGAGACATGCCCCAGTGAATCCGTGATCTCCACTTCGTTAAGCAGGTCGTGATACGCAAACCGATAATCCCAGACACCGCCGTCGCCCCAGGCATGCACCACTTGCCAGATGTCGTTGTACTGGTAGTGAAACCCTTGCCCATTGCGGTCAACGTGACTGACCAGGTGATGCTGCTGATAATAAAAACGGCGCGGATGCGACAGGGCATCGATCTCCGCACTCAATTGCCCTTCCTCGTCATATTCGTAGCGGGTCAGCGGCGTGATGTCGCCATCCAGCGCATTACGCAAACGCAGGGCGAGCAGGCGGTGATTCTCCTGGGTGACGAGGATTTCACGCGCGGTCATTCCCTGATGGGTGAACTCGCGAATTTGCAGCAGTTCGCTACCGTTCCACTCAAAACGCCAGCCATTGCCGTTACGATCGGCAAGCTGGCGGATCGGCAACACCCCCTGTTCGCCACTAAATTGCAGTTGCGGGCCACTCTCCTGCGCCACCTGCCACAGCACTTCGCCGTTAACCGTTTCCCGCCACAATCGGCTACCGTCCGGCAAACCCGGAATGCCCTGCTCATACCCGTCGACCTGCGGCAATCCGGCAAACAGCGTCATCCCTTCCGGTTGCGTCAGCATGGCGATGCCTTCATCCACCATCACCTCCAGGCGGATATCCGCTGGCGTCGACCAGCCGTGGCCGCACACCCCTTCAACATCAAGATCCGCCGAAGAGTAAGTGCGGTTCCACGCCAGCGGCAGACGCCCCGGCAACAGAAAATCCTGGTGCTCAAGGCTGACGCTGCCATCACGAATATCGACCGGTTCGGCGCGAAGGACCCGGCACTTCAGGAAACCAGGATCCATATTGCGGAACAGCTTTTGCCGAAGCTTGCGAAAACGGCGCATAAACAACCGCCACTGCGGCGTCTTCTTCAACTTTTTGAAGCCCTTACCCAGGCCGCTTAACCCGGCGCGCATCAGCAGCGCCATCAGGTTGATGGTCGGCGGCCCGCCCACAATCACATTGTTGGGGATAGCCAGGTTAAAGGTCAGCGGTAGCGTCAGTGACAGTGGCTTCGGCTTGGTGGCGCGTTTCAGGCGAAATGGCGGGATCAGGCCAAGAATATTACAACTCAGCACCGGCATGCCGATGCGGGAGAAGGGCTCGCCGTCCACAGAGACGGTTTTACTGCCCATAAACAACTCATCTTCGATTTGCGGACCACCCGGTGCACGCAGCGGTGGGATCCACGCTCCGCCCACGGGAATATGCACCGCAATCCCGCCCGTTCCGGCGCTGGCACGCTTAATGCTGTTGACGTGCACCGTGGTGCCAATCAGCGGGAGATAATCAAACACATCAAACACGATGCCGATATGGGGTGTCGGTAGCGGCCACGGGTAGGTGTGAATATCCAGCCCAAGCTGCGGATCGAAGTGAGCGCCGGAGTGCATCAGTCGCGCCTCAGAACATAGCCCGCAATAGCGCGCGCAGGAAGGTACGGATCTCGGTGGCGAGATCGCTATCGGAGAGACTCAAAAACAGCAGCGCGAGCAGCGTCACAACAACAATGGTAATAATACGGGTCTTCATAAGGGGTTGCTTCCTGCAGATTCAGATAACAATACGTCGGTTTCCCCCCATGCGGGCAGGCTTTGCCACTCACCGGGTGGGGCATCAAAGGGGTGGGCGATATCCGGCAAACCATTCCAGTGCGGGTGCAGTTTCTCCCGCGCCAGCCGGATAACGCGTCGAAAACTTTCATCTCCGCGGCGAATAAGATTCTCCCGCTCTTCGCGGATCACGGTAAACATGGCTTCAAGCTGTAATTGCAGACGGCTTTCCGCCTGCTTCACCTGTTCAATACCCGGCTGCGCGGGCAATCGCGCTTCCGTCTGTTGGATTAAATCGCGTTTCTCGCGTTGCCAGCGCGCGGCACAGGCTTCAATGGCCTCGGTACGCCGTTTGTCATGTATACGCAGTAAATCCTGAAACACCAGCGGCAGCGTGGTTTGCCCGCGTTCGGGTAAAGGAACGCTTTCCGCCGCCTTCACCGCACGGGCGTACTCCTCCATCGCCGTTGGACGATGCCCGGCCAGCCAGAGGCAAAAGCCAGACATGCGCCAGCCTTCCATTTCAAAAACCGGGTGAGGGATCGCCTGCGCCTCCAGCGCGGCCTGACGGTAACGTTTCGCCGCCCGGAGATACTCTTTCTTTGCAAACCACGCACCGGCTTCACCAAACGTACTCTGTGTGCGCAACTGTCCTTTCAGCGTTGGCTCGGCAATCTCACCGGAGATATCCTGTGCTTGTCGGTAGTGCGCGACCGCCTGTGCAGGATCATTGCCCTTCAGCCAACCGCCCGCTATCAGGTTATGCATCATCGCCTGCTGATCGGCCCAGCCGCGTTGCCGGGCAATCGCCAGCGCGAGGTCGCCGCGCGCAGCCACTTGCGCGGCAGTGCCTTTTTCCAGCAGCAGCATCGCATCCGCCAGATAGCGGCGAAACAGCAAACGATCGCCATCGGGATCGGTCTGTTGCTGTGCGGTCTGGTGCATCACCTTCATGCCATCAATGTCATCGACTATCAGCTGAACCTCATGGGGATGTGCATCAAGCAGCGGTTGCCACACCGGCTGTTCAACGGTATCAATCAACAGCAATCGCGGCGCGGGTTCACCCTGTTCCAGCCAGCCGTTAAGCCAGCGTGTTAATGCGCTGTCGTCGCTTACGGCGGAAGGTTTGAGCACCAGCACCAGGTAGCGAAGATCTTCTGCAAACCGGTCGGCGAACCCTTGTAGCAACTGGCGCAACTGTGCAGGGGAGTAACACGGTAGATAGGGTTCCGCCTGCCACTCTGCGACATCTGGCGTGGCCTCATAATGTTCAACAAATTCACGGCCCAGTGCCTCGCTGTAACCGAAGCCGGTTTCAAAAGGCGTTGTCAGCCCAAGAAACAGATCCGGCAGCGTGCGTCCTTCCGGGTGCTGTTGCAGCGCGATAAAACCGTCCAACAGCGATTCTCCTCCCGCCGGGATCCGCCAGATAAACAGGCGGGTCTGTGCTGAGTGCTCACTGGCATCCAGCCAGCTTAACTCCAGGTCGGTCATCATTTTTTCGGTGGGGTTTTTCGCGGTGCTCATTCACATTCCCCGTCAGGCGTTAAGCTCAATTTTTTTGCCATTCACCATAACGCCGGCGGCATTAATGGTGATGGTCGATCCGCCTGCGGTAATTTCCACGCTGCCGTTACCGATCAGAATGCCGCTTTCCCCCACATTGATGCGGAACGTATCCGTGGCGCTATCCGCCACGCTACCTTGCGTAAAACGTGTATCGCCGCCGGTAATGCTCAATGTGCGCCCGGCACCAATGCTGACATCCTGCTTTTGCGTCACCGTGCGCACTTCACTGCTGTGCACCGTCACATTGCGGTTGCCGGTGACATCAAGCGTCTGGTTGCCGGTGACATTCACGGTCCGGTTCTGCTGAACGCTGACCGTTTCATTGCCCTGAACGGTACGACTGCGATCCTGCACCACTGTCAGTGTCTGATTGCCTTCGACCGTACCGGTGTTATTGCTTTTCACCGTGGTGGTGTGATTGCCGGTAATGGTTTCATCGCGGTTTTGATCCACGCTGAGGGTTTCATTGCCCTTCACGCTTTCGGTGCGGTTTTGCTGCACCGTGGTGGTCTCATTGCCGTTAATGGTTTTACTGCGATCCTGACCAATCGTGACCGTTTCATTGCCGTCGACGGTGCGGGTGCGGTTTTGCTTGATATGGCTGGTCTCGTCTTTGCCGACGGTTTTCGTCCGGTTACTGCCCACATCATGGGTTTCGTCGTTCTCGACTTCGGTATCCATGTTGCGCTCGGCATGCAGCCAAAATTGCTCTTCACCGGGTTTATCCTCAAAACGGAGGGCGTTGGCATTATCCGGCGAGCCATCCTTCGAACGGCTCATAAAGCCCATCTGCGTTGCCGCAGCAGGCAACTCCCACGGCGGCATGCTGGCTTCGTTATAGACCCGGCCAATGATGATCGGCCTGTCCGGCTCGCCGTTGATAAAATCCACCACCACTTCATCGCCCACACGCGGGATCTGCACGCCACCGTAACCCTGACCTGCCCAGGCACTGGAGACACGCACCCAGCAGGAGCTGTTTTCATCCCCCTGACTTTCGCGATCCCAGTGGAATTTCACCTTTACGCGCCCGTATTTATCTGTCCAGATGGACTCTCCTTTCGGCCCTACCACACGGGCGGTCTGCGGCCCGTACGTGCGAGGCCAATCGGTCGTCACCGGCGGGCGAAACGGCGTCGCTGCGGGGATCACAGTAAAATCAATGCGGTGTTTTGCCTCACCCGTATCACCAGACGCATACTGGTTTTCTTCGAATGCGTAATGTGCGCCGACCACCAGCCATTTCGCGTTGTCGGCATAATGGGGCGCATTGATCAGCGTAAAAGTGTGCCCCGGCGCAATGCCGGTTGCGGTAGCCGTTCCCTGGGTTTGCTGCTGCTCCGCCTGCCATGACTGCTGGCGAATACGGGCATACGATTCACCATCGCCATGTTCAACGAAACGCCCCGGCCAGTCATAAACGTCAATGCGCCCTGGTGTTGGCGAGACCGGGTTTTGCAGCGTTTGTAGCATCCATGCGTGCGGTTTTCGAAAATCATAGTCGTCCGTGCTGTACAGGCCAGGCGTGACCACATGCCGCGCCAGTAACTGGCTGATACCCTCCTCGCTCACCGCCCCGCCGCTCGCCTGCGCATGCCAGGGAAGGGTCTCATAGCCAGGGAACGCTTCCGCCTGAGAGTAATCATCCATCAGCACCAGCGTGTGACCGTCTTTATGGTGACGGAAAAAATAGCTGATACCTTCAAGCTCCAGCAGACGGCTCAGAAAATGGAAACTGCTCTCTGCGTATTGCACGCAATAATCCCATTGCCGATAGCTGCGGGTAAGCTTGTCTTCGATGTTAACGTTGTATTCTGTAAACAGCGTTTTGGCGATGTCCGGTACGCGCTGCTGTTGGAAGATGCGAAAGTTGCGGTCGCGCATCATGGGCCAGAAATCCGGTTCCAGCGTGGTTTGATAAACAGCGTAGCGCGTACCGTCCAACTCTTCGGAACGAACGGCAACAGCGGTCACTTTGCCAGAAAGGTAACGCTCAGCGCCTGATTGACCCGGAATGACCACCGTCATGTTCTGACCGAGCAATTTTTGCCGATCAAGGGTGAAATCTTTACTTAACAGATCCACCTGAAAACGAAATGGCGCTGAGAGTTTCTCCTCTCCTGTTAACATCCAGAATAAGAGCGAATCACTCCCGGCGGACAACAGGACGGTTATCCGGTTAACCATACGAGTTCCTTACTGACAGAGGCGAATATTCCGGGAACAAACCTGTCTTCAGGCGACTTCAATACCGGAAATGACAATAGATAACAATGTATACGCGGCTGTGAGTCCACTAACACTGGCAATGTAATTAATATTATCTGGATATAGTTGAAACTGAGATGTAATGAAAGATAAGAATAGTCCCATTTTTCATTATGAGAAATAATATATTTGAAATCAGTAAAATACTTATTTCCCTATTATTTTCGCGGTTGTCTGGTTATTCGATTCAGCCAACAGAACACCAACGCATGATATATTTTTTCGGCCTTCAATCCATATCGGGAAAAATAAATTTATTGCTGGGATTATTTTTGATGGGGTAAAAAGAAGGCTGTTAAATGCAAAGAATAAACGCATTACAGCACAGCAGGCCCGTTTCCGGGCCAGCTGTATTAACCCCGTTGGCTGGCAAACAGGCTCGCCGCACTGCTCATCAATGTTGCGGCTGATCGATGCAATACCCTACATACTCCAGCGGAATCAGACGTCCATGCTCCTCAATGAAATGCGCATCGCCATGGGTTAATACCCGAATGATCCCCACCAGGGTGTATCCCTCAGAAAAAGCGGTAACCCGCAGCCAGTGTAATCGCCTCTTCATTGGCCTTAAACAATAACGCTGGCCTGTCGCCACCCAACTGTGCATGGCCGTTCTGCACGGTGATCCATCCCCCTTCCGGTAGACCGATCACGTTCAGTTCCGGTGCAACCACCAGCAGTTCGCGGATACGCTGCTCACGCGTCTCTCCCTGATGCCCGGCAGGCAACGCATTTGTAAAATGCGGGTTGATCTGCAATGGCACCAGGTTCAGCGCATCCAGTCCGCCCGGGTCGATAATCGGCATATCGTTAGTGGTGCGTATCGTCGGACAGGCCAGATTTGCCCCGGCGCTCCAGCCAACATACAACGCCCCGTTCTTCACCGCCTGGCGGATCGGGTCGAGTAGCCCGCGTTCACGGCACTGTTTCAGCAAATGAAACGTATTGCCGCCACCGACCATCACAACGTCTGCTGCGGCAATGGCCGCAGGCGCGTCATCAACGGTATGCACACCCGTGATCGACAGATCCAGTTCCGCCAGCGCAAGCCGCACCTTATCGGTATAGGCATCCCAGCTTTGTGTTACGCCAGCAAAGGGGATAAACACCACCTTACGACGCCCGCCAAACTGCGTTTTCAGCAGTGGGAGGGCATATTCCAGATATCCGGAACCCGGCAGCACCGAGTTACTCAACAACAGTAAATCCATCACAGTCTCCTTTTACCGCTACAGCAGGTTACGCAGCAGATCGGCCAACAATTTATTGGACAACACCACCGGCAGCGCCGTATGGCGCGCACAAATCGCCTGATGCCAACCGGTATAGCCCATACAATCAGTCAGGATCACTTCCGCGCCCTGTGCTTCAAGCGAACGGGCGGCCTTTGCCACCTCTTCTTCGCTGGCAGTATAGGGCGAAGCGATAGCAAATACGGGGGGCTGGTGCACACCGCGCCATTTCTCCAGCTCACTGGTGATTTGTGATTCGAGCGGCACGAGGATCCCTGCCCGGCGATCTCCGACCAGCGCGTTCAACGCTGGCGGCAGGATCCGATCCGGCTCGATCAACCAGGCTTTTTGGCTGTGCAGGCCGTGAAACTCACCGGTACAGAGAATAGCGATCATCTCGCAGCCTTGTGCTTCCAGATCGACGATCTTTTGCTGCAACGCGGCACCAACAGCGGGTTTGCCCATCACCACGGCGCGCCCGTCCAGCAGGCGTGACGTCAGGAGGGCGTCGCCCGCTTGCGGCGAAAAACGCGCCGCGATGGTAGCGTCATCCAGCCCATCAAGCACACCGGCATGCAGACACCTCACATGGGAAGGCAAGGCGGCATCAAGTATCGGTGTGATATCGCTGCGCGGCGCCTGACCAATGGTCAAGGTGCCCATTGTGCGAATAGCCATCTCACACCCCAGGCTGACGTTTTTGCAAATGCGCCAGCGAACCATACAGGTCGAGCAGGCGCTGGTACTCTGCGCTATCGAAGAACTGGCAGGTGCCGCGGGTAAACTCTTTGGCCACTTCAACCGCAAATTTGCACGCCAGCGCAATATCCGTTTCATGGCTCGCGCCGGTGCCGCAGCCCGGCACTGCGCTCACTGCCGTGATCGCCACACCGACCACTGGCGCAGCGGTAGCAATCGACGGTTGCAGAATGCTGTTGAGATGGTAAACACCGTTGCCATAGGGGGTAATGTCCTGGGTGGTGATCGGGAAAGTGACAGGCAATTGCCCGGTGGTCATCTCCATCACCCGCAGCAGATCGTCTGACACACGCAGGATATAGCCCTGTTTTACCGTTGGCGAAATGGCAAAACCTTTATGGTTGATGATGCGGTTGCCTTTGGTGGTGTCGATAGAGAGCACGGCATCCATTTCATCCGAGACTTCCTGCTCGTTCATGTCTTCGGTTTCCACCGGCGAGTCCATAAAATCGACCGGCTCATGCGGGCGCGTCGGTGCATCCGGGCAGATATGCGTCGTGACAATGACATCGCCCGGCAGGCTATCGCCCTGACGCTGCATTTCCGCCAGCTTCAACGCACTGGCGACGGCAGCCACTGCGCCGTCAGCATCGGACACCAGACCTATGCGCCCCGGACGTGCGCCAATCCCTCCTAAACGCCCGACAATCCCCAGCGTTGGTGCCGTACCGCCGCTGCGTTTCCCTTGTGTACCCGGAATCACGATTTTAACGAAGTCGGTGCTGCCTTTCGGGCCACTGACCGCTTTCACACTCACCGCGATATTGCGGTATTCGGCCAGTAGGGCTTTCACCTTATCGCCGCTGGCGTATGCGCTGTCGAGTAACGCAAAGACCTGTAATGTTTGTTGTAAGCTCATACTATTTTCTCTGATGTTGCGTGATTACTTTTTGCCACCCGGCAGGACGGAATTAAAGAAACTGAACAAGGCATCACCGGCGATCAATCCCGCCGCCAACACCTCGATTTTGTTACGCATCGCTTCGCCACCCGCACGCAAAACGATGGCGCGAATAGCAATCCCGATCAGTACCGCCCAGCCCGCCAGTGGGTTGTTGATTAACAGACCCGTAGCCAGCAGCACTCCCATCTGACGACCAGGACCGCCTATCAGCTGAATAATGGCCCCAGGGATCGCCCAGATCAGCAGTGATTTCGCAATATCCAGTGACACCCCGGCGTTGATCGCCGCGACATAGACTTTCGCCACCGGCGGCACCAGTCCCTGCGCGAAATAGTCGCGGAAAATAAACAACACCACGGGCATTGCCACCACAAAGGCCAGCATTGCGGCAAGCAACTGCTGGCGACGTCCTTCCAGTTCAAAACGGGTGTGCTCGCCTTTACCGCGCAGGATCCAACCCGCTTTCAGGTCATACCCCATATCAGCAAACGCCGGGCCGGTGGCGGCGGAAAAACCGCACAGCATCGCCAGCGCTTCCGGTGGGAAGCCCATCAAAATACCGATAAGCAGAGTGATTAATGCGACGGCAAACGCCGGGAACCAGCCGGAGTGCATCGCGGCGAGACCGACGATCATTTCGTGCAGGAAAGCAGCAAACGCGGCATAGACCATAAACGCCACCAGCCACGGCAAAGAAAGATGGGCATATAAACCACTGCCCAGCGCAATGAGCACGGAAATGGCCATAAAACCGAGTGCGCCAAAACGAATGGTTTGGCCAATTTGTGCATTCTGCGCCGACGACAGCGCTTCATCATCCTGATGTCGCTCCGCTTTGTCGCGGTTGCTCTGGCGGATCAAGCGGATAATCTGGAACAACGCCACAACGCCTGCGCCCGCCATAACGCCATGGGGAATATAGAGTTTATTGATATCAATGCCGAACAGCGGTGCGGAGTAACCACGCAATAAGAAACCGACACCCAGCATGCCAAGCGCCCAAATATTGCCGATAAACGCCGTACCCAGCGCCGCCATCGGAAACTTGAACCACGAGCCAATCGCACCAATCACAATACCTGTACCGAGCAATGCCGCCTGTTTACCGCCCTGATCACCGGCTTTAATGGATTCCGCCGCCGCAATACCCGGTGGCCATGCCCCTTCTGCCGGAAAGATACGGGTATTAAACAAACGGTACAGCAGCCAACCGTCCAGCAGCATGGCCAGCGCCACACCGATAAACATCGGCATCACCATTTCGTTATGGCCAAACAGCCAGGGAATAGAGATAGGCAGAAGCAAGGAGTTCGCGGCGCCAAATGTGGCGGCGGAGGTCGCGCTTTGCGCCAGGTTTTGAATATGGATGGAGCGGAAACGGGCAAAGCACTGTAATGGAATACGGGCAATGATCATGGCCGCCATCGCGCCGATGATGGCGGTATTCGGCGTCACACCAAGGGTCGTCAGTAACTGCACGCCAATCACGGCGCCGAAGATACTTAATACCAACAACAGCAACAACGTGGCAGGCGCAAAAGCACGCGGATGGCTCTCGCTGTGCGCTGGCAACGTTTCGGAAGGGGCGATTTGACTCACGGTTATTCTCCTGGCATTGGCAAAAGGAAAAAATCAAAGTGGACCGATCACCTGCGTGTCGCCGGTTTTTCCGGCAATGGTGAGGGCAGTCTCTTTCAGTAATGTCGCTATCCGTTGCAACTCTTCAGGGGTGGCAAGCTGTTGGGGAAAAGAGAGGCAGAACGCCACGGCTTCGTGGGTGGCCGGGTCGCCAACGGCACAACTGACGGAAGCCGTATCGGCGACCGATTCGTTCACTGCCGTTGCGTAACCTGCATCCCGGGCGCGGGCAACCGCCGCCACCAGCATGCTGACATCGTGCGGCGTACCGCTGAGCTGCGAGACCACCAGCGGGCTGGCAAAAAAGTCGTGCAGTTGCGTGTCCGTGAAGCGCGCCAGCAGCGCCCGGCCGGTCGATGTTCCCCATGCAGGGGAACGAGAACCCGGCCAGGTCACCACCGGTAGCGCCTGGCGACCATGAATCACTCGCAATACGAGGATTTCCTGGTTATCCAGCATGGAGATATAGCCGGTGTAACCGGTGCGTTCACACAGGCTGCGCAGCGCAGCGTCAACATGGTCACTGAGGGTGATGTGGCGACTCACCAGATGGGATGCCGACATCAGCAACGGACCGGGCAGAAAAGTGCCCTGCCCGTCGTCTTTTTCGAGATAGCCATAGGACTCAAGCTGGCTCATCACACGGGAAGCCGTGCTTTTTGGCATCCCAAGATGGGTAATTACATCGCTGATGCGGATGCCGCGTTGCAGATCCACCATCAATTTAAGAATGCTGGCTGTCGTTTCTAAAATGGACATGGCAAGGTCTCATAAAATGGGACTTCAGTTTCACTAAATGGAACTGCAAGAAAAATGCCAGCCTGTAACTCACTGAAAAAATGGGGATAGAGATGGGTTGATCAAAAATTACGCACTGTGCATGGGCGTCATTTTGGTGCAGATAAAGGGGGAAAAAAGAGGTAAAAGGTGCAACGGAAGCGAGAGTGGAAGCAGCGTAAAAGCGCCTATGTATCAAAAAAGCATTGCTTAGCTCATTTCTGCATAACGTTATTCGGATATATTTGTTTTCGCGTTCGGTTCAAGGCATATAATCCGCTCTAATACGGTGCCAGAATTATTAACTGGGCTAATATATATTCACATTCTGCCAGCATTTTTCTGGCAACACGCTCTGTCCGGAAGGTGCGCAGTGCCAACATGGTTACCCTTAGCAATTGATTCATTCTGGCCCATGCTTTCCGCAGGTCTGAAATTCACTATTCCCCTCACCCTCAGCTCGTTTGTTCTCGGCCTGACCCTGGGGTTTGTGATTGCATTATTGCGCCTGTACGGGCCGGGATTTTTGAAACCGGTGGTCCGGTTTTATGTCTGGTTGATCCGCGGTACGCCTTTGCTGGTGCAGCTGTTTTTGATCTTCTACGCACTGCCCAGCGCGGGCATTACGATCGATGCCTTCCCGGCCGCGGTGATTGGTTTCACCGTTAACATCGGGGCTTATACCTCCGAAGTGATCCGCGCTACGCTGTTGGCCGTACCGAAGTCGCAGTGGGAAGCCGCCCATGCCATCAGCATGACCTGGGCGCAGTCATTACGCCGTATTATCCTGCCGCAGGCCGCACGCATTGCGGTGCCGCCGCTTTCCAATACCTTTATTTCGCTGGTGAAAGACACTTCGCTGGCGTCGGTGATCACGGTGCCGGAAATGTTCCTGTCCGCGCAGCAAATTGCGGCTGTGACTTATGAACCGCTGATTCTGTATAGCGAGGCGGCCGTCATTTATTTGTTCTTCAGTTCCGTGTTATCGCATTTGCAGAACAAACTTGAACAGAAATTAGCGGGCACGACACCTAAAGGAGCCGTCAATGATAACGCTCTCCAACCTTGATAAGAGTTTTGATGGTCATCGTGTCCTGAAAAATATCAATTTAACCATTGAAGAAGGCACGGTAACCACGCTGATTGGCCCGTCCGGCAGCGGCAAAAGTACGTTATTGCGTTGTATTAACTTACTGGAGATCCCTCAGGCCGGGGCGCTAACCATTGGCAAAGAGAGCATCACCTTTTCGCCGGACGCGCGCATTAAAGGCCAGGATATTCGCCGCATCAGCCGTCAGACGGGGATGGTGTTCCAGAACTTCGCACTGTTTCCGCATATGACGGTTCTGGAAAATATCACCGAAGGGCTGATCACCGTGCACAAATGGGATCGCGACCGTGCGCGTCAGCGTGGTGAAGCGTTGCTGACGAAAGTAGGCATGCTGCACAAACGTGACGCTCTGCCGAATACGTTATCCGGCGGGCAGCAGCAGCGTGTGGCCATTGCCCGTGCGCTTGCGCCGTCACCGGCGGTGTTGCTCTGTGATGAACCTACGTCTGCGCTCGACCCGGAACTTTCCGGCGAAGTGGTGGCGGTTCTGCGCCAGCTGGCGCAGGAAGGCACAACAATGATTATGGCGACGCACGACCTGCGCCTGGCGGCCAATATCGCCAGTCAGGTGGTGTTTCTTGAAGCCGGGGAAATTGTAGAATCCGGTACCGCCAACGACCTCTTTTCACACGCGAAAAAACCGCGTACTGCGGAATTTATCGCCTCTTTAAGCACTGCGCTCCCGGAGATCGGGGCGAACCAATAACAATCACTTGGGGTAGATTTAGATGAAAGCACTCGCAACACTCGTTATTGCAGGGGTTATGCAGCTTGGTTTCGCCCACGCGGCGCTGGCGCAGGACGACCTGGCAAAAATCCAGTCCGCCGGGGTTCTGAAAATTGGTACCGAAGGCACCTATCCTCCGTTCACGTTCCATAACGCGTCCGGCACGCTGGAAGGCTTTGACGTTGAAATCGGCCAGGAAGTGGCCAAGCGCCTGAAAGTGAAAGCGCAGTTTGTTGAAGGTAAATGGGATGGTCTGATCGCCGGTATCGATGCAAATCGCTACGATGCGGTCATTAACCAGGTCGGCATTACTGAAGCGCGCCAGAAAAAATATGACTTCTCTGAGCCGTACATCGCCTCTAAAGCGGTGCTGATCGTGAATGACAAAAACAGCAGCATCAAGAGCTTTGACGATCTGAAAGGCAAGAAATCCGCCCATTCACTGACCAGTAACTACGCACAGATCGCCCGTAAATATGGCGCGGAAATTGTGCCGACCGATGGCTTTAACCAGTCTATCGATCTGGTGGTGCAGGGCCGTGCCGACGCGACCATTAACGATAACCTCTCTTACCTGGACTTCAAAAAACACAAACCGTCTGCGCCGGTGAAAATCGTGGCCACCGAAGACAATGCTGAAAAATCTGGCGTGTTGATCCGTAAAAACAACCCGGAACTGAAAGCCGCGATTGATAAAGCGCTGGAAGAGATCAAGGCCGACGGCACCTACGAACGTATTTCTCAGAAATACTTCGGTGCGGATGTGTCGAAGTAATGTTCAGCCGCTGAACAATAAAAACCCCGCATTGCGGGGTTTTTTGTTTTCTGATGAAGAAAAATCAGAACGGGATATCGTCGTCGAAGTCCATCGGCGGTTCGTTAGACGGCGCCGGAGCAGACTGCTGTTGCGGGCGGGACTGCGCGCCGCCGCTGAACTGGTTGCCGCCCTGCGGTTGCTGAGGCTGGCCCCAACCGCCCTGCTGCTGGCCGCCGCCTGCCGGTGCGCCGCCACCCTGACGTCCGCCCAGCATTTGCATGGTGCCGCCAACGTTCACAACGACTTCAGTCGTGTATTTTTCCTGACCGGATTGATCGGTCCATTTGCGGGTACGCAGTTGGCCTTCGATATAAACCTGAGAGCCTTTACGCAGGTATTCACCAGCGACTTCTGCCAGCTTGCCAAACAGCACAACGCGGTGCCATTCGGTCTGCTCTTTCATTTCGCCGGTCTGCTTATCACGCCAGGATTCGGAAGTAGCCAGCGTAATGTTGGCCACTGCGCCACCACTCGGCATATAGCGTACTTCCGGGTCCTGGCCCAGATTACCGACGAGAATCACCTTGTTTACGCCTCTGCTGGCCATGATCGTGTCTCCTGAAAACGTTTCTTAGTAGTGTAAACGCGCGAGTGTACCATTTCCATATGGCTTATTGATAGCTGCGAAGCAGGTTCCAGAGATCTCTCGCGGCAGCGCATTTTTACATATTCGCTGCCAGGATGCATGCAAATACTGTATATTCATTCAGGTTAAATTGTGTCATAATTAGCCGTTTCTGACCGCCGGTTGTCCTTCAAACATACCAGGCAAAATAGCGTTCCTCCGGGTAAAAGGTGAATGGATTGGATAAGATAGAAGTTCGGGGCGCCCGCACCCACAATCTCAAAAACATCAACCTCGTCATCCCTCGCGACAAACTGATCGTTGTCACCGGGCTGTCGGGGTCTGGCAAGTCCTCACTGGCTTTCGACACGCTTTACGCGGAGGGGCAGCGCCGCTATGTTGAATCGCTTTCCGCCTACGCCCGCCAGTTTCTGTCGTTGATGGAAAAACCGGACGTCGACCATATTGAAGGGCTGTCGCCGGCTATTTCCATCGAACAAAAATCGACCTCGCATAACCCGCGCTCCACCGTCGGGACCATCACTGAAATTCACGATTATCTGCGTCTGCTCTTCGCGCGTGTAGGCGAACCGCGCTGCCCGGATCACGATGTGCCGCTGGCGGCGCAAACCGTCAGCCAGATGGTCGATAACGTGCTGTCGCAACCGGAAGGCAAACGCCTGATGCTGCTGGCTCCGGTGATAAAAGAGCGTAAAGGCGAACACACCAAAACGCTGGAAAACCTCGCCAGCCAGGGCTATATCCGGGCGCGTATTGATGGCGAAGTCTGCGACCTCTCCGATCCGCCGAAACTGGAGCTGCAAAAGAAACACACCATTGAAGTGGTGATTGACCGTTTTAAAGTCCGCAGCGATCTGGCCCAGCGCCTGGCGGAATCGTTTGAAACCGCACTGGAGCTTTCCGGTGGCACGGCGGTGGTTGCCGATATGGACGATGCCAACGCCGAGGAGCTGTTGTTCTCCGCCAACTTCGCTTGCCCCATTTGCGGCTACAGCATGCGCGAGCTGGAACCGCGCCTGTTTTCCTTCAACAACCCGGCCGGGGCTTGCCCGACCTGTGACGGTCTGGGCGTGCAGCAATATTTCGACCCGGACCGCGTGATTCAGAACCCGGAACTGTCGCTGGCTGGCGGTGCAATCCGCGGCTGGGATCGCCGCAATTTTTACTATTTCCAGATGCTGAAGTCACTGGCGGAACACTATAAATTCGACGTTGAAGCGCCATGGGAAAGCCTGAGCGCCAGCGTGCAGAAAGTGATCCTCTCCGGTTCGGGTAAAGAATCGATTGAGTTCAAATACATGAACGATCGCGGTGACACCTCGGTGCGCCGTCATCCGTTTGAAGGCGTGCTGCATAATATGGAGCGCCGCTATAAAGAGACGGAATCCAGCGCGGTGCGCGAGGAACTGGCGAAGTTTATCAGCAACCGTCCATGCGCCGCCTGCGAGGGCACCCGTCTGCGCCGCGAAGCGCGCCATGTCTTCGTTGAAAACACGCCGCTGCCGACCATTTCGGATATGAGCATCGGTCATGCGATGGACTTCTTCAACAACCTGAAACTCTCTGGTCAGCGGGCAAAAATTGCCGAAAAAGTGCTGAAAGAGATCGGCGACCGCCTGAAATTCCTTGTTAACGTCGGACTGAACTACCTGACGCTGTCACGCTCTGCTGAAACACTCTCCGGCGGCGAAGCACAGCGTATCCGTCTCGCAAGCCAGATTGGCGCAGGTCTGGTAGGTGTGATGTATGTGCTGGATGAACCCTCAATCGGTCTGCACCAGCGCGATAACGAGCGCCTGCTTGGCACATTAATCCATCTGCGTAATCTGGGTAACACGGTGATTGTCGTCGAACATGACGAAGACGCCATTCGCGCAGCGGATCATGTGATCGATATTGGGCCGGGCGCGGGTGTACATGGCGGTCAGGTTGTGGCGGAAGGCACGCTGGACGCGATTATGGCAGTGCCGGAGTCGCTGACCGGGCAATACATGAGCGGCAAACGCAAAATTGATATCCCGAAACGGCGTGTTCCGGCCGATCCGAGCAAAGTACTGAAACTCACCGGCGCACGCGGCAACAACCTGAAAGACGTGACGCTGACGCTGCCGGTCGGTCTCTTTACCTGTATTACCGGCGTGTCCGGTTCGGGTAAATCCACACTGATCAACGATACACTGTTCCCCATCGCGCAGCGCCAGCTAAACGGTGCGACGATTGCCGAGCCAGCGCCATACCGCGATATCCACGGGCTGGAGCATTTCGATAAAGTGATCGATATTGACCAAAGTCCGATAGGCCGTACGCCGCGTTCCAACCCGGCGACCTATACCGGCGTATTCACGCCGGTGCGTGAACTGTTTGCCGGCGTGCCAGAATCCCGCTCGCGCGGCTATACGCCAGGGCGCTTCAGTTTTAACGTGCGCGGCGGCCGCTGTGAAGCCTGTCAGGGTGACGGGGTGATCAAAGTAGAGATGCACTTCCTGCCGGATATTTACGTGCCGTGCGACCAGTGCAAAGGCAAACGCTACAACCGCGAAACGCTGGAGATCAAATACAAGGGCAAAACTATCCATGAAGTGTTGGATATGACCATCGAAGAAGCACGTGAGTTCTTTGATGCCGTGCCCGCGCTGGCGCGTAAGCTGCAAACGCTGATGGATGTCGGGCTGACCTATATCCGTCTTGGTCAGTCAGCGACCACGCTCTCCGGCGGCGAAGCCCAGCGTGTGAAACTGGCGCGTGAGCTGTCAAAACGCGGAACCGGGCAGACGCTCTATATTCTCGACGAACCCACTACCGGCCTGCATTTCGCCGATATCCAGCAGTTACTGGACGTGCTGCACCAATTGCGCGATCAGGGCAATACCATTGTGGTCATTGAGCATAACCTGGACGTGATTAAAACTGCGGACTGGATAGTCGATCTCGGCCCGGAAGGCGGCAGCGGCGGCGGCGAAATCCTCGTCTCCGGCACACCGGAAACCGTTGCCGAATGCGAAGCCTCACACACGGCGCGGTTTCTTAAGCCGATGCTGAAATCGTCACACTGACAGCTGGTGCCGGACCTGTTCCGGCACCCGTTCTATCGCTTGTTGGTAGGACGCATCCACCAGATAGTAAATCTGCGAGTCCGGTAACGAACCATCCAGATACACCGTGCTCCAGTGCGCTTTATTCAGGTGGCGGCTGGGGCGTACATCCTGATGCTGTTCACGCAACAGTTCCGCCAGTTCCGGACTGGTTTTTAGCGACGCCGCAGGGCGACCCTCAACTTCCTTCACCATCGCAAACAGCACATCGGCGACCTTGATTTGCGTCGCCTTCCAGTCGCTATGTACGCTCTGTTCAGCGCCCGCCTTCGCCATGCAATATTGCAGTAACTCCGAAATTGTCACGTTGATTCTCCTCGTCGTGTTGCGATGGATCGTCCGATCGGCCCGGTTGACTCATTTAAGCGTAGTGTATTGATGAAAAAAACGGCGATCGTTACAAATCCTGACGATAGAAGCAGTAAATACCGGGAGAACGGCGCTACTCCCCTTGCAGCGTGGCGATAATGTTCCGCGCGCCGCCGTGAATGCGGTGCTCCCCCAGCCAGATCCCCTGCCAGGTACCTAACTGTACCCGCCCGTTTTGCACGGGCAGTAATAGTGATACGCCAAGCAGAGAAGACTTGATATGCGATGGCATATCATCCGGCCCTTCATAATCATGCTTATAGGGGGCGTTATCCGGCACACTGTCCAGAAAGTGCTGTTCCATGTCGTAACGCACAGTCGGGTCGCAGTTTTCATTCAGCGTGAGAGAGGCCGAAGTATGCTGAAGCAATAGATGCAACAAACCGATCCGCACACGGGAAAGATCGCGGATTTGCCCGAGCACTTCCTCCGTGACCAGGTGAAACCCGCGCGCCTTTGCGCCAAGCGTAATAGTTTGTTGATACCACATTCACTGCTCCTTAGCCGAAAAGATGATGTTGCTTAAGTGTGCAGCATAGCGCCGAAAGGTAAACCCCGGCTAATATTCGGAATCGACGATCACCTCTTCACCCATTGCTCCCGCCTGCGGTAGCGGGCGATACGTTGAGTTGGAGGCACGTAATACGCGGATCGGCCGTGCTTCGCTTTCGCGAGCGGCCGTGATGTCGCTATCTGAGTCACCATAGAAGATGCGGATCTGCTTCGCCTTCAGCCACTGCGTTTTGCTATTTTGCCCGGGCTGGTCACCGGCGAAAATCACCGGATTCATATTCGCCGCCGGGATCAGAAAATCGTCCTGCAGGGTTTTGCTGACGGTTTCGGTTTTTGTCTGGCTGCGTCCGGTGATGAACCAGATGCTGTCGCCGCGCTTCACATGCATGGCGATAAGCTGGCGCGCCACCTCTTTGGGAATACTGAACTCATCCCATCCGTTATTCATCTTTTCCCAGAATGCCGGGTTATGCAGATACGCTTCGCTGTCTGGCGACCAGGTTTTCTTCCCGCGCCAGAAACCAGGGCTGGAAAACAGCACGGTATCATCAATATCAAACCCTACCGCCATTGGTGGGCGTTCAACCAGCGAACGTTCAATTTGTGCGACGGAAACCCAGTGAATGGGTGCCTGTTCCGCCAGTTTGGCCACATTGGTGCCATCAGAAGAGGGTGTGGGGGCGGAGGCATAAACCGCAGCGCCTCCCAGCGTAAACCACAGACAGGCAGCGCCAAGGGCAAGTGTGAACTTTCGCATATTTATCCCTAAATTATCAGCTCGTTATGTTTTATAAATGGTGCGAACGGTCAAAAATCTACCCGACCATAACCCCAGCGGCAGGTGAAACAAAGGATTTTCTGCGGATTAGCCATAGAATAAGAGAATACGGGGGAATAACCCCCTGCTGAAAAGCAGGGGATCAGGATGAAAATGTGAGCAAGTACTTACATCACTGATGCAAAAGCCTGCGCGACACGATGCACATTGCGACTATTCAGACCGGCAACACAAATACGCCCGCTGGCCACCAGGTAAATACCGAACTCTTCACGCAATCTTTCTACCTGCTGTGCGCTCAGACCGGTATAGCTGAACATGCCGCGTTGCTTGATCAGATAATCAAAATTACCGCCCGGTACCGCCTCTTTCAGAACCTTTACCAGTTCCTGGCGCATTGCCAGAATGCGGGTGCGCATCGTTTCCACTTCCGCCAGCCATGAGGCTTTCAACCCCGCATCGCCCAGCACGGTCGCTACCAACTGCGCACCAAAATTCGGCGGGCTGGAGTAGTTACGGCGAACGGTGGCTTTTAACTGACCGAGTACGCGATCGGCGGCAGCTGCGTCTTCACACACAATGGAGAGGCCACCGACACGCTCGCCATACAGGGAGAAAATCTTGGAGAAGGAGTTGCTGACCAACACTGGCAACCCGGCACGGGCCATCGCGCGAATCGCGTAGGCATCTTCTTCCATGCCTGCGCCAAAGCCCTGATACGCGATATCGAGGAAGGGGATCAGATTGCGTGCTTTTACAACCTCAACCACGTCATCCCATTGCGCGTTGGTTAAATCCGCGCCGGTCGGGTTATGGCAGCAAGGATGGAGCAGAACGATACTTTGTGCCGGCAGCGTATTCAGTTTTTCCAGGAAAGCAGAGAAACGCACGCCATTGGTCTCATTGTCGTACCAGGGGTAAGTACTTACTACAAAACCGGCACCTTCAAAAATGGCAACGTGGTTTTCCCAGGTCGGATCGCTCACCCATACGCCCGAGTCGGGGAAGTAACGTTTCAGAAAATCTGCACCCACTTTCAGCGCACCGGAACCGCCCAACGTCTGTACTGTCGCAACACGTTTTTGTTCCAGCACGGGATGGTCCGCGCCAAACAGCAGCGGCGCAATCGCCATACGGTAACTGTTCAACCCTTCCATCGGCAGGTACAGAGACGCGCCGTGCGGCTGCGCATTGAGGCGCGCTTCTGCTTCGGCGACAGCCTGCAAGCGTGGAATGATGCCGTCTTCGTTGTAATAGAGCCCGATACTGAGGTTAACTTTGTCGCTACGCGGATCGTCTTTAAACCGCTCCATAAGAGAGAGGATCGGGTCGCCAGCGTAGGCGTCAACTTTCTGAAACACGCGTGTATTCTCCAGGTTTACAGTAGGCATGAACTCACACAATAAACCGGAAGTCAGGGAAGGTCGAGAGCAGCAATGATAGTGGCGAAAAATAAGCGTGTTAGCCGCGAAGAGCCGTAAGGATTTGTGCCACGCGCTGGTTTACCGAACCCCGCACGCGAAGAAAAGGGATGCCGCGCTGTGTCAATTGGTCAACGTACCATGCCTGCTGCCGCTGGCGGAACGTTTCATCCTGCCGCGTGCCGTCCTGCACAAAAGGAAAATCATCTTCACACAGCACCACCCAGTGATAGTGCCGCTCTGCCAGTGTGTATAGCTCATCCGGCGCCTTGCCGAACATCTCCAGCGTATAGAACAACGTCGTGAGTGGCGAGGTATCGCATACCAGCCAACGGGCCGCTAGCGCCGCGTCTTCACGCCTTACCTGTGTCTGCGCAATAATCAGCAAATCATCGTACGCCAGTTCACCGCCCTTTTCTTCCCAGCGCTCCCGGCCATATTCCGCCACGTAAACCGTCTCCAGCGCCTGCGCCAGGGCTGCGCTCAGAGTGCTTTTACCGGTGGATTCACCTCCCAGCAGGCAAATGCGTTGAACAAAATCCCGATAGACACTGGGCGAGAGCATCTGCCGCCAACGGTGGACATCGCTCCGGATCAGCGTGCCGGAAGGTGCCTGTGCGCCCTGCTCACGCTGTAAGCGTACATGCACCACAGGCTGAGCAAAACGTTCACTGAGCACGCGGGCAAAGCCGTCGCCGTAATCTTCAGCGGTAAAGACCGCTTGTGGGCAGCAGTTCAGAACCTGCAAACAGAGGTCGGCCATATAATGCCGATGCTGGTCACCGGGAGCATCGTTATGCGGCAACGCACCGAGCCCCCAGCTTGCAACGCGCTCCGGGGTCAGAACAACGATTTCACATTGCGGAAACCGCTCCCGCAGCCAGCGTTCGCGTTTTTCTGGCTCACAACCCGGTATTTCCGGTTGCGAATAGCTAATCAGCCAGACGCGGTCACACTGGGCCAGCGCGGCATTGATCAGCCGCTCATGACCACAATGCAGCGGGGCGAACTTCCCCACCACCAGTCCACTGGCGAAACGTGTCATCGCGCGACCAGCGCCTTGCGCCACTGGTACAGACCGTGCCATGCGTTACACCAAAAAACGAGATACAACCCGGCGGTCAGCCAGAGATCGCGCGCCGCATAAAGCGGTACGGCAATGGTGTTGACCAGTAGCCAGAAATACCAGCTCTCGAGCCTGCGCCCCATCAGCATGAACTGCGCAAGCACGCTGAACACCATGATGGCGGAATCCAGCCACGGCGACCACGCGTTGGTAAAACGGTGCAGCAACCACGCATAACCGCCCGCCACCAGCAACGCGCCAGCCAGCATGGGCAACAGCCGACCGATCGGCGTTTTGCGCACCGCCAGTTCACTGCCATGATTCCCTTTCAGCCAATTGACCCACCCGGCAATACTGCTGGCAATAAAGAACACTTGCAGGGTGACGTCCGCGTACAGTTGCACCGAGTAAAACACCCAGCCATACAGCACACAGCCGATAATCCCCGTCCACCAGGTGTGCATGTTATTGCGCGCGGCAAGCCATACAGAGAGGGCATAGGCCAGGCAGGCGGCGATTTCCATTGGAGACAAAGGGCAATCCTTTTTAGTCGATGTATTTCAGTGTCGCCCTGGCGGTCAGGCGCGTAATAAGTTCGTAAGCACTTACCTTCGTTATTTTAGCGATGCGTTCAACGGGTAACCCTTCGCCCCATAACACGACCCTATCACCGGCGCGATCTTCTGCTTCCGGCCCCAGGTCGACGCAAATCATATCCATCGCTACCCGCCCCACAATCGGCACTTCACGCCCGTTAACCAGCACCGGCGTACCGGAAGGCGCAGCACGAGGATAGCCATCGCCGTAACCCATCGCGACCACGCCCAGGCGGGTGTCGCGTTCGCTCTGCCAGGTGCCACCATACCCTACAGCATCACCTGCTTTATGTTCGCGCACAGCAATAAGCTGTGAAGTCAGGGTCATCGCGGGCTGAAAACCGAAATCTGCACCCCAGGGTTTGTCTTCCAGCGGCGATACGCCATACAGAATAATGCCCGGACGCACCCAGTCGAAGTGCGATTGCGGCCACAGCAACGTGCCGCCGGAGGCAGCAATCGTGCGCAGGCCTGGCTTACCGTCGGTAAAGGTGGTGAAAATATCGAGCTGGCGTTCCGTCGCGCCGCACTCCGGCTCATCGGCACGGGCAAAATGGCTGGCGACGTTCACTGGCTGGCGGACGTTTTTACACTGCGACAAGCGGGCATAAAAGGCCTCCGCTTCATTGGGGTGCACCCCAAGACGGTGCATGCCGGTATCGAGTTTCATCCACACGGTGACTGGCGCGTTCAGAGGGGTCGTTTCCAGCGCCTTAAGCTGTTCCTCGCTGTGGACGACGGTCTGTAGCTGATGTTCAGCGACCAGCGGCAACGCTTCGGCATTGAAAAAACCTTCCAGCAGCAGGATCGGTTGCGTTATGCCGCCTGCACGCAGGAGCAGGGCTTCTTCGAGACGGGCGACGCCAAAAGCGTCGGCATCAGGGAGCGTTCGCGCGGTCTCAAGAAGACCGTGTCCATAGGCGTTCGCTTTCACGACTGCAACCAGTCGACTGGCGGGGGCCAGTTCGCGCAGGCGTTGCAGATTGTGTCGCAGAGCGCGGCGGTTCACTACTACGGTTGCCGCTTGCATTTCAATTCCTTACTAAAAGAATTTCCTGAATCATTCGTGTCGCAGGAGGGAGATAAACCCGGGGATCGCCGGGAGCTTAGTAAACTAAGTGACCGGGTGAGCGGGCTCCGTCAACGCACCTGCGGCACGAAGGATGACGGAAATTTATTCGTCATCATATTGAGGCCCCGCATAGTTATCAAAGCGCGACCACTGCCCGTTAAATGTCAGGCGCACCGTCCCGATAGGGCCGTTACGCTGTTTACCAATAATGATTTCCGCAATGCCTTTTAAGTCACTGTTTTCGTGATAAACCTCATCACGATAGATAAACATGATCAAGTCCGCATCCTGCTCAATGGAGCCGGATTCACGCAGGTCGGAGTTGACCGGACGTTTATCGGCACGTTGTTCCAGAGAGCGGTTAAGCTGCGACAGCGCCACCACCGGCACCTGCAACTCTTTGGCCAGCGCTTTCAGTGAGCGGGAGATTTCGGCGATTTCCAGCGTACGGTTGTCGGACAACGACGGCACGCGCATCAACTGAAGGTAGTCAATCATGATAAGCCCGATGCCGCCATGTTCGCGGGCGATACGTCGGGCACGGGAACGGACTTCCGTCGGGGTCAGACCGGAGGAGTCATCAATATAGATATTGCGTTTTTCCAGCAGGATACCCATGGTGCCGGAGATACGCGCCCAGTCCTCATCGTCGAGCTGACCGGTACGAATGCGTGTCTGATCAACCCGCGACAATGACGCCAGGGAACGCATCATAATCTGCTCAGATGGCATCTCCAGGCTGAAAATAAGCACTGGTTTATCCTGCAACATTGCCGCATTTTCGACGAGGTTCATTGCAAATGTCGTTTTACCCATCGACGGACGCGCCGCGACGATAATCAAATCTGACGGCTGCAAACCCGCCGTTTTCTTATTGAGGTCGTCATAGCCGGTATTGACCCCGGTTACGCCATCATGGGGTTGCTGGAAAAGCTGCTCGATACGCGAGACGGTCGCTTCAAGAACATCGGCGATATTCTTCGGGCCTTCGTCTTTATTCGCGCGGCTTTCTGCAATTTTGAAGACCCGCGACTCCGCCAGATCGAGCAAATCTTCACTGGTGCGCCCCTGCGGATCGAAACCGGCATTGGCGATTTCATTCGCCACCGAGATCATCTCACGGACCACGGCCCGTTCACGCACGATATCCGCATAGGCGCTGATGTTCGCCGCACTTGGCGTATTTTTGGACAGTTCCGCCAGGTAAGCGAAACCACCAACGATCTCCAGTTGCCCCTGACGCTCCAGCGATTCCGCCAACGTAATCAGGTCAATGGGTTTGCCCATCTCCTGCAGGCGGTGCATTTCGGTGAAAATATGGCGGTGCGGACGCGTGTAAAAATCATCCGCGACAACACGCTCGGCGACGTCATCCCAGCGTTCGTTATCCAGCATTAAACCGCCCAACACTGACTGCTCCGCTTCAATGGAATGCGGAGGCACTTTCATCCCCTCAAGCTGTACGTCGCGGGATTCAGTCTGTTTGTTGAAGGGTTTATTTCCTGCCATAGTGAATGGAGCTACCAAGGTAATGAATGGTTCGAAAGATTATCACAGAGTTCAGGAGGAAGCATGGCGACACGAATAGAATTTCACAAGCATGGCGGCCCTGACGTGCTGAAAGCCGTGGAGTTTACCCCCACAGCACCAGCGGAAAACGAAATCCAGGTGGAAAACAAAGCCATAGGTATCAACTACATTGATACCTATATCCGCAGCGGACTTTACCCGCCGCCGTCTTTGCCGAGCGGGCTGGGCACCGAAGCAGCCGGCGTCGTCAGCAAAGTGGGCAGCGGCGTGACGCACATTAAGGTGGGCGATCGCGTGGTCTACGCGCAATCAGGGCTGGGCGCTTACAGCTCGGTACACAATGTCCCTGCCGATAAAGCGGCGATCCTGCCGAATGCCATCTCTTTCGAACAAGCCGCAGCCGCTTACCTGAAGGGATTGACGGTCTTCTACCTACTGCGCAAAACCTGGGAGATCAAACCCGACGAGGTATTCCTGTTTCACGCGGCGGCGGGCGGCGTTGGGCTTATTGCCTGCCAATGGGCGAAAGCGCTCGGCGCGAAACTGATTGGCACCGTGGGGTCAGCGCAAAAGGCGCAGCGTGCATTGCAGGCCGGTGCCTGGCAGGTGATCAACTACAGCGAAGAGAATGTGGTCGAACGCGTGAAAGAGCTTACCGGCGGCAAAAAGGTGGGCGTGGTGTACGACTCGGTCGGGAAAGATACCTGGGAGATCTCGCTCGATTGCCTGCGTCGCCGTGGCCTGATGGTCAGCTTTGGTAACTCCTCCGGTCCGGTTACCGGCGTGAACCTCGGTATTCTCAACCAGAAAGGTTCGCTCTATGCCACGCGCCCTTCCCTTAATGGCTACATCACCACGCGGGAAGAGTTGCAGGAAGCCAGCAATGAATTGTTCTCATTGATTGCCAGCGGCGTCATTAAAGTGGATGTGGCAGAGAGCCAGAAATTTGCTTTAAAGGATGCACAGCGCGCACATGAGGTGCTGGAAAGCCGTGCAACCCAGGGTTCAAGCTTATTGATCCCTTGAGTTCATCGCCGGAAAGAATTAGGGCTTCCCGCAGGAAGCCCTTTCTTTTTTTAGTTCGGCTGCATTGTAGGGTACAGCGCGATGAATTCGTTAACGTCGCGATAGTGACAGATTTGATAAGCAAATCCTATGCGGTTCTAAGCAATGCGCCACTAAATGTTTCAGGGTTGTGACGCACCACTCAATACTTTAGTAACGCCAACGGTTATTGCGTTGATAACGTGGGAGCTTCGGTTCTTTGATAGCGCGAATGATCCAGACCACGGCAACAGCCAACAATAGCCAGGGCAACAGTTTGATCATCAACGCAAAAAGCCCGCCTAAAAACATCACTGCGGTTGCCACAACCAGCGCCGCCACAATACCCAGCAGCGACACGCCGGTCACCAACAACATAATAAAGAAGCCGATAATAAACAGTAGTTCCAACATAGCGCTCTCCACAAACCAGGTAACTCATTCTTCTATTACAAGAAATATGCCAACCTTAACTTACTGATTCAGCAATAAAAAAACCTGCACTGGTGTGCAGGTTTTAGTGAATTTGACCAGGTTTTAGTGAACTTTTAACGCGCCTGAGCAACAAGACTGAGCGCTTTCTCAACAACCTCAACATCTGCGCCGGCCTTGTGAGCATTCTCACTCAGGTAGCGGCGCCACTGGCGCGCCCCAGGGATCCCCTGGAACAGGCCCAGCATGTGGCGGGTGATGTGCCCCAGGTAAGCCCCCTGGCTGAGTTCACGCTCTATGTAGGGATACATCGCGCGAACAACCGCCACCGGATCGGCATCGCCGACCTCCGCGCCAAAAATTTCCCGATCAACCGACGCCAGAATCCCCGGGTTCTGGTAGGCTTCGCGGCCCACCATCACGCCATCCATATGTTCCAGATGAGCTTTGGCCTCCGCCAGCGACTTAATCCCGCCATTAATCGACATCGTCAACTGCGGGAAATCGCGCTTCAGCTGATAGACACGCGGGTAATCCAGCGGTGGGATCTCACGGTTTTCTTTCGGGCTTAAACCGGAGAGCCAGGCTTTACGGGCATGAATAATAAAGGACTCGCACTCACCTTTACCGGCAACCGTACCGATAAAGTCGCAGAGAAATTCGTAACTGTCCTGATCGTCGATACCAATACGCGTTTTCACCGTCACCGGAACAGAGACCACATCGCGCATCGCTTTGACGCAATCGGCAACCAGTTGCGCTTCTCCCATCAGGCAAGCACCAAAGCGACCGTTCTGCACGCGATCGGACGGGCAGCCGACATTGAGATTAATTTCATCATAGCCGCGCGCTTCAGCCAGCTTCGCACAATGGGCAAGCTGCGCCGGATCGCTGCCGCCAAGCTGCAATGCGACCGGGTGCTCTTCTTCACTGTACGCCAGGTAATCGCCTTTACCATGAATAATCGCACCGGTGGTCACCATCTCGGTGTACAGCAGCGTCTGACGCGACAACAGTCGCAGAAAGTAACGACAGTGCCTGTCCGTCCAGTCGAGCATCGGCGCCACGCTAAACCTGCCAGACCAGTGATAAGCAGAATCGGTGGGCATCAGGCGGGTTTGCTGGTTTTTTGTCATGTAGGATTACCGTGCAATTTTGGCAGTTAAAAAATAGAGGTATCAGGCCCGCCCAGGTCAGGCAAATAACGGCACCTGAAATAGCGGGGCGTCATTCTAGCATAATGGAACACCTTAAACCCGATGGCATTCAGTACAACCCGATAGCGCAATAACCGGCATGAACTTGTACAAAACACGATCGACACCTATCATTTTTGGTAGGCATAGGAAATGTTCGTCAATAGCCTGACGCTATTAACCACCGTAACGGGTAAAAGGAGTTAAAGAAGATGACTACACCGTATGTTCGCCTCGATAAAAATAACGCTGCTGTTCTCCTCGTTGACCACCAGACGGGTTTACTGTCATTAGTGAGAGATATCGATCCAGACAAATTTAAAAATAACGTTCTGGCATTAGGCGATCTCGCTAAATATTTTAAGCTTCCCACCATTCTCACCACCAGCTTCGAAACTGGCCCTAATGGTCCTCTCGTTCCTGAGCTAAGAGCGCAATTTCCTGATGCGCCGTATATTGCTCGTCCTGGCAATATCAACGCCTGGGATAATGAAGACTTTGTTAAAGCGGTAAAAGCGACCGGTAAAAAACAGTTGATCATTGCCGGTGTTGTAACGGAAGTGTGTGTGGCCTTTCCTGCACTATCGGCGCTGGAAGAAGGTTTTGAGGTATTTGTCGTCACCGACGCATCCGGGACATTCAACGATATTACGCGACATTCGGCCTGGGATCGCATGTCAAAAGCCGGCGCACAGTTGATGACCTGGTTTGGCATCGCCTGCGAATTACACCGTGACTGGCGTAATGATATTGAAGGCCTGGGTAACCTGTTTTCGAACCATATTCCGGATTACCGTAACCTGATGACCAGTTTTAATACGTTGAGCAACAAATAACCGTGTAAAAAAACCGGAGGCCACGCGCCGCCGGTTTTGTCTTCGTCTGGTTGTACCTTAGAATGTCACGCTAAGTTGCGCACCAGCACCCCATGTTTTGTCTTCGCCTACCAGCCCCATTAAATCGACGTGAACCCGGTTAAACGGCGCGAAACCGACACCACCCGTAAAGACGTTTTTGTCATCGCCTTTCACATCAGCGCGATAACCGGCCCGAACCGCCAGCCAACTCAGCGGACGAATTTCACCGCCGACGCCCACATACTGGGAGTCCTTCTCGCTCTTAAAGCCTTTGGTTTCGGTTAAATCACCGTCGGCACTTAACGTCACCAGATCGTTATGCCATGACACCCCGGCCGTCACCACCGGGCTAATCTGGTAAGTGTCTTTATAATTGACCGTCTGCCCGGTTCTGCCGTTGCGGATCAGGACATCTTTGGTGTCGATATCACGGGAAATCAGGTTTGTACCGGTCAGACCAACAGAGATGTTTTCCCCTAAATCTGCCGCCGCACCCACATCCACGTTAAAGCCGGTGTCATCGGTACGATAGCGGCTATTGCTCCACTCACTGCTGTGATAGTCATAAATAGAGGTAGTGTAGTTCCAGACCCAGGTTTTCTGGAGCTTTGGCGTCACGCCCAGAGATAAAGGGATGCCGCCCACCTCGAACTGCCGGGCAACCGCAACGCCGTAATCCGATACAACAGCCGCACGACCGGATGCCGTGGAGTTGAGATTTTTGGTGATCTCATTGCTGCCATTTGGCGACACAACGGCATTTAGCGCTTCAGTTGCTGCAACCGTTGTACTGTTCTGAATACTGCGTAAATAGGTAATATCCTGCTGATCAACCGACGAGCTAACAATGGCATGCGCATAGGCTTTGGTGACAAAAGCCACCGAGAGCACATCGTTTGGAATGCTGACAGCAATACCCGCCGCCGCTTTGGCCCGCGCGGTTTTCCCGTTCAGGAAAGTCAGTTCATTCGCCAGGTCTTTGGCAGCACTCTGGAATTGACCGATGGTACCCAGAGGGTTAGCGAGAAATTGCGCGGCGGTGAGGTTATCAACGACATCGCGATAGCTGTCGATTTTGTCACTGATATTGTCGATTTCGTCGCGCAGATTGTCCTTATCGGTAATTTGCGCCTGCACACTAGGCAGAATAACGGTGATATCGTCTTCCGGTTTGGCTTTTGCCAGCAGTGCCGGGTTAATAAGGGCGCCGCTGCCATAGTTTGCGGAGGCAACACCGGTTCCCCCCATTGCATCATTACGTGCTTCCGCCCAGGTATTGGCTGCTCCCGCCTGATTTGCCACAACGAAGGAGACAGCTATCGCGACCACCGAAAATTTGAGATTTTTTTTCACAGTATGCGTCTCGTAGTCAGAATGAGTTTTTTTTAAACCTGATTAGTATTTGCTAAACAGGAAGGCTCTATTGCTGCGAATAACATAGGAAAAAGTAGCTAAATCTTCTGAACGAAAAATAATCGACAGAAGTGATTTTTGTGATTAATGACACTCATTATTTATAGAAGACGCTGATGAGTTCGTGGATATATCGGCGAAAAACGGATCCCAGGACGCGATCTCGGCGTTTCGCGCCGGACATGGTAAAGTACGGGTTTATTGCTTCCCCCGAAACAGAGAGCGCCCATGGATAAGACCACTTCGCAAGAGATGTTAGTGCAGGCTGAAAAGCTGTGCGCGCAGCGCAATGTGCGCCTGACTCCCCAGCGTCTTGAAGTGCTGCGATTACTGAGCCTGCAGCAAGGGGCAATCAGCGCTTACGATCTGCTCGACTTATTACGCGTCAGCGAGCCGCAGGCTAAGCCGCCAACCGTCTACCGCGCGCTGGATTTCCTGCTGGAGCAAGGGTTTGTTCATAAGGTAGAGTCGACTAACAGCTATGTGCTGTGCCATTTGTTTGATCAACCGACGCACACGTCCGCCATGTTTATTTGCGATCGCTGCGGGTCGGTGAAAGAAGAGCAGGCGGAAGGCGTGGAAGATATTATGCACGCGCTGGCGGCGAAGATGGGTTTTGCCCTGCGCCATAACGTGATTGAAGCACACGGTTTATGCGCCGCCTGTGTGGAAGTGGAGGCCTGCCGTCATCATGAGCACTGCCATCACGATCACAGCATTCTTGTAAAGAAAAAACCGCGTTAATAGCGCTGATAGTTCGTTCCGGGGAATAAGTATGTGACCCGGGCGAAAAAGCGCAGCCAACACCGGTAACACATCAAAGATAACGGGACATCCCGAAAGATTTCGCGTTTTACCCAGGCGGCAAGCGTACGCGTTCCGGGGAGCATACATCAGTATGTGACCCGGGCGAGAAAGCGCAGCCAACACCGGTAAAACGTGAAAGATAAAGGGAGGGTACATCCGTGTACCACTTGGGCAGGGTAACGCTCACAAAATCAACACATTGAGGGTCAATGTCCGTTACCAGCGGTAATCATTACGGCTTTCCCAATCCGTAACTTCCTTTTCTGCCTCATCTTTTGCGTAACCGTAACGCTCCTGGATTTTACCCACCAGTTGGTCACGTTTGCCTTCGATGACGGTCATATCGTCATCGGTCAACTTGCCCCATTTCTCTTTCACAGTACCTTTAAACTGCTTCCAGTTACCGCCGATTTCGTCTTTGTTCATCGTTGACTCCTTATCGTTCGGTTAAAAGTTACGTTCCTGTTACGCTGAACGTACTGATCATTGTAGTCAGGAATACTGCCAGTTGGTTTATATTCGGAATCTTTAACCATTTACGACAAAGAAAGCAGTATTAACGAGGCGGGAGAAAGAAGTATAAGAAAAGAGAGGGGTCAGGGGTGGCCAATACCGGAAAACCAGGTGCCATTGCGCCAGTGACGACGCCACACCCATGCTAAAGTCAGCCCTCGCAGCGCCAGAAACACCGTCAGCGACAGCCACAGGCCATGGTTGCCCAGCGTCGGCACCGTCAACAACGTCAGGGCAAACCCTCCAGCGGCAACCGCCATGCTGTTGCGCATTTCTGCACCGCGCGTCGCGCCTACAAACATGCCATCCAGCAAATAACACCACACGCCCACCACCGGCAGGATCACCTGCCAGATAAGGTAGTGCCCGGCCATGTTTTGCAAGGCTGGCAGTGAGGTGAGTAACGCGATAATTGACTCCCCGGCCAGCGCATACACCGCTGAGAACGCCAACGCCACCAGACCAGCCTGGCGGCATGCCGCGTGCCAGATGAGCTTAAGCTGCGTGTCGTCACGCGCGCCATAAGCGTGCCCGGAATGGGCTTCCACTGCATAAGCGAACCCGTCCAGCGCATAGGCAGTGAACGTCAGAAACATCATCAGCACCGCATTCGCCGCCACGGTTTCGCCGCCAAGACGCGCGCCGAACACGGTTATCGAACCAAAGCAGAGCTGTAACAATAACGAGCGCAGCATGATGTCCCGATTAAGCGCCAGCAAGCGTCCAAGGCCGCCGCGCCAGGCCGCCTTCAGCACCGGGAAGGTGATACCGCGCATAACCAGCACACGTCGTGCCATCAACAGGCCGAGCGCAAAGGTCGCGTACTCCGCCACCACCGTTGCTAATGCCGCTCCCTGAACGTTCATGCCCAGCCCCATCACCAACCAGACATCAAGCACAATATTGAGAACGTTGCCCACCACCAGCAAGATCACCGGTGCGCGGGCATACTGCACGCCCAAAAGCCATCCCAGCAGCACCAGGTTACCGAGCGATGCCGGAGCACTTAACCAGCGGATATCAAGGAAGCGCCGCGCCTGCTCCAGCACCGCAGCGCTGCCGCCGGTAATGTGCAACGCCAGATCGATAAGTGGCACGCGTAAGAGTGTAATCAGCACGCCAGCGCCCATCGCCAGCAGCAGTGGCTGCACTAACGCCCGAGCCAGCGCAGGCGCATTTTTCGCACCGTATGCCTGAGCCGTGAGCCCGGTGGTGCTCATTCGCAGAAACAGCAGCAGCATAAACAGGAAGCTGGTCGCTGTCGCGCCGATGGCCACACCACCCAGATAGACTGCGCTATCCAGATGCCCGACCACTGCCGTATCCACCAGCCCCAGCAACGGGACAGTGATATTGGAGAAGATCATTGGCAGGGCAAGTCGCCACAGCGCTTTGTCGGATGCAGTCAGCAGCGGCATAGCAGCGTCAGAATCGATCGGGGAAAGGCATTAACGCTGCGGAGCGTAAAACAGCACCGCAGCGAATAAGGGAGGCGTTACAGCCACTCGCCATTGCGAATGACGCCTACCGCCAGTCCTTCAATGGTGAAGTTTTGATCGCGCAGATCAACAACAATCGGGGAAAACTCATTGTTTTCCGGTAACAGTTCAACTGTGTTGCCCTGTTTTTTCAGACGTTTAACGGTCACTTCGTCTTCAATACGCGCCACAACGACCTGGCCGTTGCGTACATCCTGCGTTTTATGCACCGCGAGCAGGTCGCCGTCCATAATGCCGATGTCTTTCATTGACATTCCGCTCACGCGCAACAGGAAATCCGCATGCGGTTTGAAGAGCGCAGGATCGACCTGGTAATGCCCTTCGATATGCTGCTGCGCCAGCAGCGGCTCACCAGCGGCCACGCGGCCGATCAGCGGCAGTCCGAGATCGTCTTCTTCTTCAAGCAGCAAGCGAAGACCGCGTGATGCGCCAGATACGATTTCGATAACCCCTTTGCGCGCCAGCGCTTTGAGGTGTTCTTCAGCCGCATTTGGGGAACGGAACCCCAATTGTTGCGCGATTTCCGCACGTGTCGGCGGCATACCTGTTTGGGAGATGCGATCGCGGATAAGATCGAACACCTCTTGTTGCCTGGCCGTTAATGCTTTCATTCCGCCCCCTGGGTGTATATACAGTTATGCTGTGAGTATATACAGTCAAAGGTGATTTTGGAACCAAATTTAAGCAAATAACCAGAGTGTTATCGAATTCTGGAAGCGTTATCGAAAATGCGACCAGAGCAGTGAGATCCAGGTAAACAGCGCCAGCAGGATAGACATCAGCACCGCTGCCGACCCCATATCCTTCGCTCGCCCGGAAAGTTCATGAAATTCCGCGCCAATCCGATCCACCACCGCTTCAATTGCACTGTTGAGGATTTCAACGATCATTACCAGCGATACCGAACCAATCAGCAGTACGCGCGTGATGGGATCCACATCGAGCCAGCAGGCAATAATAATGGCCAGCACGACCGCGACGGCCTCCTGGCGAAACGCCGCTTCATTTATCCATGCGGCACGAACGCCTTTCCAGGAATAGCCCGCCGCTTTAATGATCCGGGTTAATCCAGTGGTATTATTGGCCATGAAAAGAACCTTTTTATCTAATGAGCATCAATGTCTATGTAAGCACGAAGAGGTACAACAGAAATTATGCGCGCTTTCTGATATTCTTGCGGCGCAATGGCACTATTAACCCAGAGGCTTTACATCCTTTATGTCCGGCTGGCCACGAATTTACTACAAATTACTGAATTTACCATTAAGCGTGCTGGTAAAAAGTAAATCGATCCCCGCAGAACCTGCACAGGAACTGGGTCTCGATACCTCACGTCCCATCATGTATGTGCTGCCTTACAACTCCAAGGCAGACTTGATGACGCTGCGCGCTCAGTGTCTGGCGCATGAGTTGCCAGACCCACTGGAACCGCTGGAAATCGACGGCGCACTGCTACCGCGTTACGTGTTTATCCACGGCGGGCCGCGTGTATTTACCTATTACACGCCAAAAGAAGAATCCATCAAACTGTTCCATGATTACCTGGATCTCCACCGCAGTCATCCGGATTTGGATGTGCAAATGGTACCGGTATCGGTGATGTTTGGTCGCTCCCCCGGGCGTGAGAAGGGCGAAGTCAACCCGCCTTTGCGCATGCTCAACGGCATCCAGAAATTCTTCGCTGTGTCCTGGCTTGGTCGCGACAGCTTTGTGCGTTTTTCACCGCCTGTTTCATTGCGTCGCATGGCGACAGAACACGGCACAGACAAAATTATCGCGCAGAAACTGGCACGCGTCGCGCGTATGCACTTCGCCCGTCAACGCCTTGCCGCAGTTGGCCCGCGCCTGCCTGCGCGTCAGGATCTGTTTAATAAGCTGCTCTCATCCAAAGCAATTGCCCGAGCAGTCGAAGATGAGGCGCGCAGCAAGAAAATCTCCCACGATAAGGCGCAGCAAAATGCTATCGCATTGATGGAAGAGATCGCGGCGAACTTCTCATACGAGATGATCCGCCTGACTGACCGCATCCTCGGCTTCACCTGGAACCGTCTCTATCAGGGCATTAATGTGCACAACGCCGAGCGCGTGCGCCAGTTGGCCCATGATGGTCACGAGATTGTCTATGTGCCCTGCCACCGCAGCCATATGGACTACCTGCTGCTGTCGTACGTGCTCTATCACCAGGGGCTGGTGCCGCCGCATATCGCCGCAGGCATTAACCTGAATTTCTGGCCCGCCGGGCCGATTTTCCGCCGCCTGGGCGCGTTCTTTATTCGCCGTACCTTTAAGGGCAATAAGCTCTATTCCACCGTGTTTCGTGAATACCTGGGTGAGCTGTTTAGCCGCGGTTATTCCGTCGAATATTTTGTCGAGGGCGGCCGTTCCCGCACCGGGCGTTTGTTGGACCCAAAAACCGGTACGCTGTCGATGACCATTCAGGCAATGCTGCGCGGCGGTACGCGTCCTATCACGCTGGTGCCGATTTACATCGGGTATGAGCACGTGATGGAAGTGGGCACCTACGCTAAAGAGCTGCGCGGGGCGACGAAAGAGAAAGAGAGTCTGTTGCAGATGGTGCGAGGCCTGAGCAAGCTGCGCAATCTGGGCCAGGGGTATGTGAATTTCGGTGAGCCTATCTCGCTGATGAACTACCTGAACCATCATGTGCCGGAGTGGCGCGAGTCGATCGATCCGATTGAAGCTATCCGTCCGGCATGGTTAACGCCGACGGTGAACGGCATTGCCGCCGATCTGATGGTACGAATTAACAACGCGGGTGCGGCTAACGCCATGAACTTGTGCTGTACAGCACTGTTGGCATCGCGTCAGCGCTCTCTGACGCGGGAGCAGTTAACCGAGCAGTTGAGTTGCTACCTTGAGCTCATGCGTAATGTGCCCTATTCGCCGGATTCAACCACGCCGTCCGCCAGCGCCAGTGAGCTTATCGATCACGCGTTGCAGATGAACAAGTTTGAAGTCGAGAAAGATACTATCGGCGATATCATCATTCTGCCGCGCGAACAGGCCGTGTTGATGACCTATTACCGCAACAACATTGCGCATATGCTGATGCTGCCGTCGTTGCTGGCGGCTATCGTGACCCAGCATCGCGCCATTTCCCAACAGGAAATTCTGCGTCATGTAGAGCTACTCTACCCGATGCTGAAAGCGGAGTTGTTCCTGCGTTGGGAGAAAGCAGAGCTGGCGCAGGTGCTGGAAAACCTGACCCAGGAGCTGCTGCGCCAGGGGCTGCTGACGGTGAAAGACGATCGTGTGAGCATTAACCCGGCGCACTCGCGCACGCTGCAATTGCTCGCCGCAGGCGCGCGCGAAACGCTGCAACGTTACGCCATTACTTTCTGGCTGCTGAGTGCGAACCCGTCGATGAACCGCAGTACGCTGGAAAAAGAGAGCCGTACGCTGGCGCAACGTCTGTCGGTGCTGCACGGTATCAACGCACCGGAGTTCTTCGATAAGGCGATCTTCAGTACGCTGGTGCTGACACTGCGTGACGAAGGCTATATTAGCGATACTGGCGATGCGGAACCCGCGCAGACATTAAGCGTGTACCAGATGCTGGCGGAGCTGATTACGTCGGATGTGCGTTTAACGATTGAGAGCGCAACGCAAGCAGAAGCGTGAAGGTAAGACACCCCTCTCCCGAAAGGAGAGGGGTGAGAAATATTAATGCAGGTAACTGAACGCCAGCCCTAAAAACAGCACCAGGCCCACGTAGTTGTTGTTCATAAAGGCTTTAAAACAGGCGTCGCGTTCACGGCCTGCAATCAGCACCTGCTGGTAGACAAACAGCCCCCCCGCTATCAGCACCGTCGCGTAATAGACCCAACTTAACCCGTTCAACCAGCCAATGGATGCCATCAGCACCATCACCGCAAGCTGCAAAATACCAATAATCAGCGTGTCGAAACGGCCAAACAGGATCGCTGTCGATTTGATACCAATTTTGACATCATCGTCCCTGTCGACCATTGCGTATTGCGTGTCGTAAGCCACAGCCCACAAAATATTGGCAAGGAACATGATCCAGCAACTCAGCGGTACTGACTCGCTGACCGCGGCAAACGCCATCGGAATCGACCAGCCAAACGCCGCGCCCAACACCACCTGCGGTAGATGCGTGTAGCGCTTCATAAACGGATAGACCCATGCCAGCGCCAGTGCAGCCACCGACAGCAGAATGGTCATCATGTTGAGCGTCAGCACCAGCGCAAACGCTAACAATACCAGCACCACAAACAGGGTTCGCGCTTCATTCTCCGTCACGGCACCACTGGGCAACGGACGGTTCGCGGTGCGCTTAACATGGCCATCAAACTTACGATCCGCGTAATCGTTCACCACGCATCCGGCGGCGCGCATCAGCCAGACGCCCGCCACAAAGACCAGTAAAATCCACAGCGGCGGCACTCCCGGCGTCGCCACCCATAACGCCCACAGCGTCGGCCACAGCAGTAGCAACGCACCAATCGGCTTGTCCGTACGCATCAGCCGGTGAAAGGCCAACAGCTTATTCTGCGTGAGACTCCACTCCATTTTCGATTCCTCTTAATACAACGGCGACGCAGGCAAAAACAGTTCGGTCAGCATCAACGGTTTCCCGCCCAGACGCAGGCGGGAACGGCGTCCCCAGAGCTGCTCATGACGACCAATTTCAATAAAGTCACGCGTAAGCGTAGAAGAGGTAAAGAGATAACGCCCAAGCGGCGTTGTTCCCAACTGTTGCAGCGCCAGCTCCGGACCACTTAGAGTGGACTCCGGCACCACGGTGCGCCCGGCAAGCCAGGGTTCACCATCCGCACAAAGAATGATTTCGCGCAACCAATAACGCGACTCCTCTGGCAACAGGCCGTGCTCCTGCGTTATCTCGTCTGCGGTGACAAAATCTTCCCGAATCAGCATCACGCTGACCGTTTTGCCCTGCTGCTCAAAACGTTTCGTCATGGAATCTTCCAGCAACAGCCAGTCCAGCAGTTGCGGTTCAAGCGCAGGAATCGCGTCTAAATAGCGCAGCGCACGCAATTGCGTAAGCGCGGGGTGAGACATGCCTTACTCTCCGGTACATAACGTAGGATTATTGTATCGCAGAACAGGCTTTACGGGCGGGGAAAGTTCATTCGGTTTTCATCAGCGCAACAGGTGTGCAACAGCGCACCGCTGCGCCGGAAAAAGGGTGCGTCAGGCGACGCACCAGTTGCTGCAAATATCAGCATTGTGGGGAGACTGTTACCCCTTGCCTTTTACACTGCCGATAAAAGTGGAACGGGCGGTTTTCGACCCGAGGCGCTCTGCTTCATCCAATAATTTCAACGCCTTATCAACATCGCCTTTCGCAACAGCTTGTTTGATGGCCTGGTTAAAATAGCTCTCCGTGTCGTTAAGCATCGGTTCGCTTTTCGCTACTGGAGCAGGAGCCGCAGCGGGCGCGGCAGCCGGAGCTGGTTGCGTGCTATAAGCCGGCGCGGCGGTATTGCCCACGGTGACCGGGCCGGGGCCCGAGGAACCAAACAGCGGGCCTACCAGAATGCTGGAGTTGCTACTGTTTTTCACTTTCAGGTTCACCACACCCTCCGCAACATGACGCGCTATCGGATCGGGAATATCAGGGATCGCATTACCCACGCCTTTAGCATAGGCTTTAGCCGGATCAAGCAGTGTGGTGGTTTTTTGCAAATCGCTCGCGGTGGTGAATGCAAGGATATAGAGCTTCTGCTGACCCAGCGCAGGCGTCAGGCGCATAACCCCTTCGAGTCGATCTGCGCTTAACACTCCCGGTTCCTGGTAGGTAAAATAGTTGCTGGGGAAATAGGCCGCAGGCGACATATTCTGATCAAATACCAGCACGTTCGGCGCAAATACCCCAGTGTTTTTATTGACATCGCTTGACAGCGTCAGCGAAAGCTCACCAATGTTAGCTGGCACGCTAAATGCCGCAACTGGCCCGGTAATACCCGGCACATTCAGATGCTGTCCGCCGGTAGCAAGCCGAACTGTCTGGCTTTTGGACGTGTCGACCGGCGTCCAGGTGAGTTGCTGGAGTGCAGATGCCGGGATCGACGGCGCTGCTGTTGTGTTCTGTGGCACGATATTCACATCAGCCAGTGCAAAACCCGGTACACCCGCCAACATACCCGCGGAGAGGCACAGGGCAATGAGGTTTTTTTTCATTTTCATTTTAATCACCTTCAGGATGCAAAACAGCGTTGGCCAGGCAATAGCGCGCTGTTTGTAAGAATCAGAGGGGCTTGCGCCCCTCTTCTGTTTACGCGAGTAAAGCCCTTACCACCAGATTTCCATCTGGGCACCAAAGCTCCATTCGTCACTGTCGCCACGGCCGAAGCTTGAGCCACCCGTACCATTGCGGGTTGCCAGACCATAGTTGGCGTTAGTGCCCGGGTTACCACTGGTGTTGTAGCCCCATTTTTCGTCCCATTTCGCATAGGTTGCGAATACGCGGATTGCCGGGCGAGACCAGATGCTGTCGCCTGCCTGCCACTGCTGCGCGAGGGTGATTTTGTACTGGTTGTTAGTGTCGTTGGTACGCTGAGATTTCACATTGTCGTAGCCTACTTCCAACAGGGTGCTCATGATCGGTGTCCATTTGAACATCGGGCGCACACCAACAGTCCACCATTTGGTGCCGTTGTTGTTATCCCAGTCGATGTCCTGATACATACCGACATACATCAAATCCCAACGATCGCCGAGAGAGATAGCACCGTGGTCGAGGATACGCAGCAGGCTGCCGTTGTTATTAGCGCTATAAGGCAACTTGCTGTTGCTCTCAATACCGATACCAGAGCCTTGCGATAACCCTTTGCCCTGCGATGTCAGCGCATCAGTTGCGTACTGCACGACAAACTTGTTATAGCCTTTCAGCATGCTTTGAACGTGCTCAGCTGTGAACATCCAGCCGTCTTTCGTTTCGGTATTATCATATAAATGGTAGCCGTCACGGGTATTGGCGCGGCCATAGTCAACACCAAACTCTAACGTACCACCCGGGTTAACGGCCATCTGCGCTAAACGCATGTCAAAAACATCGTTGGCGGTTTTTTCCGTGTAATCGTAAATACTGTTGCTGGCGAAGGTCGCGGAACCACCCGCTTCAGTCGAACGGGTTGCAGCCAAAGAGAGTTTACCGAAGCCAAGATCGACGTTTTCAAGACCCGCGCCCGGACCGGAGATGTCCCAGTAGTAGAAGTCAATCATGTGTACGTCATGACGCTGGTAGAAACGTTTACCAGCCCAAATGTTGGCGCCTGGCAGAGCATCGATCAGGTTTTTACCCTGCACGTTGGCTTCACGAAATGCCGGGTCCGTTGCTTCCCAGTCATTTTGTTGTGCGACGGAATAAGCAACGTTAGTGTCGAAGTAGAAGCTTTTATCGCCCTCTTTCCACACTTCCTGACCAAGTTTTAATTCCGCGTAGGTTTCGCATTCATTACCGAGACGGTATTTAGAGCCTGCACCTGTCGCCTGGAAGCATTGCTGCTCGCCGCCGCTGCCTGTCCAGCCAATACCGGAACGGGCATAACCTTTAAAGTCGACGGCGCCCGCCTGTGCAGACAGGATGCCTGCGGCAATGGCGAGTGCCAGTGGAAGTTTGCGCAGAGTAATCATCATTCTATCTCCTGAGATCATTGCTTTTCTTTTTACACATCGCCTTTCGCGCACACGCTTTATCAACGGGTGGCGCGAATGGCTCTGTGTAAGTTTTTTGGAATGCTTAAACGCCAGGCTCTTTATGTAACCGGCGGCAGGCGGTGCCATCTTCACGGAACAGATGGCAACGCTCCGGCGGTAAGCCGATGGCGAATGTGGCACCCTCTTCTACCAGCACCACGTCGGTCTGGCGGTAAACCAGGTTCTGACGTATTGCGGGGATCTGGATATGAATTTGTGTTTCGTGACCAAGCTGTTCTACGACCTGAACTTCGCCTTCCAGCGTGACATCGGCGATGTCGCTTGGAAGCAGATGCTCCGGGCGAATGCCCAGAGACATATTCGCGCCGACCCGCACATTGGCACTGTCTACCGGCAGCCACACTTGCTGGCGGTTAGGCAGCTCAACCTGCACCTGTTCAATGGCGGTGGCAGTGACTTTTACCGGCAGGAAGTTCATCTTCGGCGAGCCGATAAAGCCGGCGACAAAACGGTCAGCCGGGTAGTGATAAAGCTCCAGCGGTTTACCCACCTGCGCCACGCGACCGGCGTCCAGCACCACAATCTTGTCGGCCAGCGTCATCGCTTCGACCTGATCGTGGGTGACGTAAATCATCGTGCGGCCAAGGCGTTTATGCAGACGGGAGATCTCAATACGCATCTGCACACGCAAGGCGGCATCAAGGTTGGAGAGGGGTTCATCAAGCAAGAAGACGCGGGGTTCGGCGACCAGCGTGCGCCCAATCGCTACGCGCTGACGCTGACCACCGGAAAGGGCTTTCGGTTTACGCTCCAGCAAATGGGCCAGTTGTAATATTTCGGCCACTTGCGTTACACGCGCTTTGATCGTCTCTTTTTTCGCACCCGCTAACTTCAGGCCAAAAGACATGTTTTCCGCCACCGAAAGGTGCGGATAGAGCGCATAGGACTGAAATACCATGCCGACGCCGCGTTCGGCGGGAGGAACATCATTCATACGGGTATCGCCGATCAGCAAATCCCCGCTGGTAATGGTTTCCAACCCGGCAATCATGCGCAGCAGCGTCGATTTACCACAGCCTGACGGGCCAACAAACACCACGAATTCACCTTCGTGAATATCGAGATTGATATCTTTCGACACCACCACGTCGCCCCAGGCTTTCGTTACATTACGCAGCTGTACGCTCGCCATGCCCTTCTCCCTTCGTTACAACCTGTCACCAACAGAAACATTCAACGTGGGCTGACTATGGCGCATCAATATCGCGTGTGAATCCTCCACCCCCCTGGTTTTTGATGGGGGAGGAGGCGGGAGGATGAGAGAAGCAGCTCTGCCCCCCAGGCTGAGGGACTGCGGGCAATTTCGTGATGGAGGCTGCAAAAACCGGCGTATTTTTATGTGCGCTGCCACACATAATAAAAATTTGTGTAACAGGGATCACACAAATCCCCCCAGGGGCGTAGGTTTAAGGAGGATGAGAAGCGCTTGTCAAAAAAGGAGACTAATCCCCGTCGAACCACCTGAACGTATCCACGAGCACAACACCTAAAGGACGGGATATATGAAAATCAAAACAGGCGCACGCATCCTCGCATTGTCCGCAGTGGCGACGATGATGTTTTCCGCCTCTGCCCTCGCCAAGATCGAAGAAGGTAAGCTGGTCATCTGGATTAATGGCGATAAAGGCTATAACGGTCTTGCCGAAGTGGGTAAGAAATTTGAGAAAGACACCGGTATCAAAGTCACCGTAGAACACCCGGACAAGCTGGAAGAGAAGTTCCCGCAGGTTGCCGCGACCGGTGATGGCCCGGACATTATCTTCTGGGCGCACGACCGTTTTGGCGGCTATGCGCAGTCCGGTCTGCTGGCGGAAGTTACGCCGGATAAGGCCTTCCAGGATAAGTTGTATCCCTTCACCTGGGATGCGGTGCGCTACAACGGCAAGCTGATTGCTTACCCGGTAGCCGTGGAATCCCTGTCGCTGATTTATAACAAAGATTTGCTGCCAAACCCGCCAAAAACCTGGGAAGAGATCCCGGCGCTGGACAAAGAATTGAAAGCGAAGGGTAAGAGCGCGCTGATGTTTAACCTGCAAGAACCGTACTTCACCTGGCCGCTGATTGCCGCCGATGGGGGTTACGCGTTCAAATTTGAAAACGGCAAATACGACGTGAAAGATGTCGGCGTCGACAATGCTGGCGCGAAGGCCGGTCTTGGCTTCCTTGTGAAGCTGATTAAAGACAAGCACATGAACGCCGACACAGATTACTCCATCGCCGAAGCCGCCTTTAACAAAGGGGAAACCGCGCTGACCATCAACGGTCCGTGGGCGTGGGCCAACATTGATAAAAGCAAAATCAATTACGGCGTCGCCACGCTGCCGACCTTCAAAGGCAAACCGTCCAAACCGTTTGTTGGCGTGCTGAGTGCCGGTATTAACGCCGCCAGCCCGAACAAAGAACTCGCAAAAGAGTTCCTCGAAAACTACTTGCTGACCGATCAGGGTCTGGAAGAAGTGAACAAAGATAAACCGTTGGGCGCGGTGGCGTTGAAAACCTATCAGGATCAGTTAGCGAAAGATCCGCGCATTGCCGCCACCATGGATAACGCGAAAAACGGCGAAATCATGCCGAATATCCCGCAGATGGCTGCCTTCTGGTACGCCACCCGTACTGCCGTTATCAATGCGGTCAGCGGTCGTCAGACCGTCGATGCTGCCCTGAAAGACGCACAGGGTCGTATTACCAAGTAAGCAATATGTCGGGTGGCGCTACGCACAAATCAGGTAAACGCAGCGCCACCTGACATTCGTTTTCAACGTTGTAAAAGGACTTCCCATGGATGTTGTAAGAAAACGCCACTGGTGGCAAAGCCCGCAGCTCGCATGGGCGGCCATTGCCCTTATGGGATTACTGGTGGGATACCTTGTTGTTTTGATGTATGCCCAAGGGGAATACCTTTTTGCCATAACGACGCTGATCCTGAGTTCAGCGGGTCTCTATATTTTCGCCAACCGTAAAGCCTATGCCTGGCGTTATGTCTATCCGGGTCTGGCGGGGATGGGGCTGTTTGTGCTGTTTCCCCTGATCTGCACTATCGCCATTGCCTTTACTAACTACAGCAGCACCAACCAGCTTACCCAGGAGCGCGCACAACAAGTCCTGCTTGACCGCTCTTACCAGGCAGGAAAAGCCTACAATTTTGGTCTGTACCCGGTGGGTGACAAATGGCAACTGGCGCTGACTGATGGCGACACCGGAAAAAATTACCTCTCCGACGCGTTTAAACCCGGCGGAGAACAGAAAATTACCTTAAAAGAGGTCACGGCTCTGCCCGCTGGCGAGCGCGCCAACCTGCGCGTGATCACCCAACAGCGCCAGGCCCTGAACCAGCTCACCGCCATATTGCCGGATGAGAGCAAAGTTGCCATGAGCTCGCTGCGCCAGTTTTCTGGCACCCGCCCGCTCTATCAGCTGGCGCAGGATGGCACATTAACCAATAACCAGAACGGCGTGAAATACCGGGCCAATAACAACATTGGCTTCTTCCAGTCTGTGAATGCCGATGGCAGTTGGGGCAATGAAAAGTTGAGCCCCGGTTATACCGTCACCATTGGCTGGGATAACTTCACACGGGTGTTCACCGATGAGGGCATCCAGAAACCGTTTGTCGCCATTTTCATCTGGACGGTGGTGTTCTCTGTCCTCACCGTGGTGCTGACGGTGGCGGTAGGGATGGTGCTGGCCTGCCTGGTGCAATGGGAATCGCTGAAAGGCAAAGCGATTTATCGCGTGCTGCTGATCCTGCCCTATGCCGTGCCGTCGTTTATCTCGATCCTGATTTTCAAGGGTCTGTTTAACCAGAGCTTCGGCGAAATTAACATGATGCTCAGTACGCTGTTCGGCATCAAACCGGCCTGGTTCAGCGATCCAACAACGGCCCGTACGATGATCGTGATCGTCAATACCTGGCTCGGTTACCCCTACATGATGATCCTCTGCATGGGGCTGTTAAAAGCGATCCCGGACGATCTGTACGAAGCCTCGGCAATGGATGGTGCCGGGCCGTTGCAGAACTTTTTCCGCATCACTTTTCCCCTGCTGATCAAACCGCTCACGCCGCTGATGATCGCCAGTTTTGCTTTTAATTTTAATAATTTCGTATTGATCCAGTTGCTGACCAACGGTGGGCCGGACCGCATCGGCACCACCACGCCTGCGGGGTATACCGACCTGCTGGTGAGTTATACCTACCGCATCGCCTTTGAAGGCGGCGGCGGTCAGGACTTTGGCCTTGCTGCCGCCATCGCCACGCTGATTTTCCTGCTGGTCGGTCTGCTGGCTATCGTCAACCTGAAAGCCACACGCATGAAATTCGATTAAGGAGGACGAAAAGTATGGCTATGGTGCAAGCGAAATCGCAAAAGCTGAGATTGTTGGTCACTCACCTGTTATTGCTGGTGTTTATTGCCGCCATTATGTTCCCGCTGCTGATGGTGATCACCATTTCGCTGCGTGAAGGCAACTTTGCCACCGGCAGCTTGATCCCGGAAACCATCTCCTGGGAGCACTGGCGACTGGCGCTGGGCTTTAGCGTTGAACACGCGGACGGTCGCGTGACACCGCCGCCCTTCCCGGTGCTGCTCTGGCTGTGGAACTCGGTGAAGATCGCCGGGATCACCGCCGTCGGGATTGTCGCGCTCTCCACGACCTGTGCGTACGCTTTTGCCCGTATGCGTTTTCGTGGCAAAGCGACGTTGTTGAAAGGCATGCTGATTTTCCAGATGTTCCCGGCTGTGCTGTCACTGGTGGCGCTCTATGCCTTGTTTGATCGGTTGGGCCAGTACATTCCGTTTATTGGTCTGAACACGCATGGTGGGGTGATCTTCGCCTATATGGGCGGCATTGCACTGCATGTATGGACGATTAAAGGGTATTTCGAAACCATCGACAGTTCGCTGGAAGAGGCCGCCGCGCTGGATGGTGCCACCCCGTGGCAGGCGTTCCGTCTGGTGTTGTTGCCGCTGTCGGTGCCGATCCTGGCGGTGGTGTTTATTCTGTCGTTTATTGCTGCCATCACCGAAGTGCCGGTCGCTTCGCTGTTGCTGCGTGATGTAAACAGCTACACGCTGGCGGTGGGTATGCAGCAGTATCTCAACCCGCAAAACTACCTGTGGGGGGATTTTGCCGCAGCGGCGGTATTGTCCGCCATTCCGATTACGGTTGTCTTCCTGCTTGCGCAGCGCTGGCTGGTTAACGGCCTGACCGCAGGCGGTGTGAAAGGTTAAGTTTCATCGTTGTTATTGCCACTGCACCCTCAACTTGTATGACCCGACACTCTAAATAATTCAGGTTGCAGCAAGGCGGCAAGCGAGAACATCCCAGAACTTACCCGAGTAAGTGACTGGGATGAGTAAGCGCAGTCAACGCCCCTGCAGCAGACTGAAGTATGACGAGTAACTTGTGACTGTTGTTTGGCGGCTTAATCAGCCGCCCTTTTTTTATTCTCGCTTCAGCCGTTTGGAGTTACACAACCACAGCGTGATAACCAGCAGCAGGATCGCCGCCGAGTAGATCAGAACATCCATGGGCGACTGATGATCGACGATAATCAGGCGCACAATCGCAGTAATGCCAATGTAGATGAAATAGCGTAGCGGGAAGTGAAAACCGGACTGAAAGTACTTTACAATCAGCGCGATGAATTCGAAGTAGAGGAAGTAAACCACCAGCCCTTCCACCAGCTCATATTTGCTGGTTTGCACAGGGGCGAACAGCACATCCGCCAGATGCAGCGTCTCCTTCCCCAGAAAGACAATCAGAATCAGGCCGAGGCTCAGCAGGCCGAGGTTAAGCACGGTCTGCAAAATGGTCGAAATATACTCAGCGCGCGGACGCGTTAGCGACGTCATATCAGCACCTCATGCTTAGTGGCGAGCCTCCTGTATAACGCAGAAATGTGATCTGGATCTACATTATTTACTTATATTTTGTGACACCGCGTGATGACATGTTGCATCGTCAACGTTCACGCATGGAGGTCCAAAGAGTGCTGACAATACGTAAAGCAGGCCCGGATGACGCCGCATTATTGAGCGAGATGGGTTATGCCAGTTATTCCCACCACTTTGCTCATCTGTGGCATCAGCAGCATGAGTTGCAGGCTTTTTTGCAGCAAGAGTATTCCCTGAACACATTACAGCAGAGCCTGCAAAGTGATGTCAGTGACTGGTTTATCGCGCAGGATCACGCGCCGGTAGGATTCGCCAAAGTCTCCTGGCACTATACCGGAGAGGGCGATAGCCTTGCGGGTACGCTGCTGCATAAGCTCTATCTGCTTCCCGGCAAAACCGGTAAAGGTTATGGAGAACAGATGATTGCGGAAATAGAACGGAGGGCGAAAAGCCGGGGCGAAACCTTTTTCTGGCTGGAAGTGCTGGATGCCAACCCACAGGCATACCGTTTTTATCTCCGCCAGGGGTTCACGCATCTCAAGGATACCGTGTTCAGTACCCCCTCTCAGCAGAGCCTATTGCATATTCTGGGCAAATCGATTTAAGGAGTGAGAATGGAAGTCCGCCAGACCGGGGTACGTAACGTCACCTGCGGTGAGAATGTGGTGATTTACGAACCCGCCAATTTGTATGGCTGTACGCTGGGTGAGTGCGTTTTCGTCGGGCCATTTGTGGAAATTCAGGGGAATACGCAGATTGGTAACGGCAGCAAAATTCAGTCACACACCTTTATCTGTGAATACGTGACCGTGGGCGAGCGCTGCTTTATCGGCCATGGGGTGATGTTTGCGAACGACATGTTCCGCGAAGGCAAACCCAATCCGGACCGCGAAAGCTGGGGACGCATTGTGATTGGCAATGATGTGTCGATTGGCAGCGGCGCAACGATTCTGGCGGTGACCATTTGCGACGGTGCAGTTATCGGCGCAGGCAGCGTAGTGACCAAATCGATTACCACGAAAGGGGTTTATGCGGGAAACCCGGCGCGGTTGCTGCGCCAGCTATAACCCCCTCTCCTGAGAGAGGGGTGTCCGGTAACGTTCAGCGAAAGAAATGCTTACTGGAAGTTCAGCGTTTTATCGTTGGTCATATTGTACAGCTCAAATTTACGACCCAGTTTCTGGCCACCGTCACGCGTCAGCGGCGTCCAGCCGATGCCAGCACGACTGCGGGTGGCACCGATACTGAAGAGATCCAGCGGTACTGAAATATAAACCCCTTTGGTGAAGTCCCCTTCCCCGTACTGTGCTGCCGACACGTTGGTGATCGTGGCGTAGGCACCAACCACAACGCCGCTGTCGAAGTGTTTGGAGATGTCCAGCGTGCCGCCTTTATCCCCCGCCAGATACTGCCCGACGCTGGCTTTCACCAATACATCCTGTGCAAACCACGGCGTCCAGTAGGCGGTGAAATGCCCCGTCTTCACGCTGTAATCGGTAAATTTCATCATGTCCTGCGCGCTGCGCCAGTCACGCTGTTTCACGTAGTTGGCATCTACGCCAAACGCCCAGTTACTGTCTACGGGACGCCACATCAGTTCTGCACCGGCCCCGCCATACATGGTTTCCAGATACCCGGCATACACCTGGCCATAAATGTTATTGCCCAGATACTGGAAGTAGTTCGCCTGCATGTTGTTCACGTAGACATCGTTCTGCACATATTCACGCACGCGAGTACGAACGCGCGGCAGCGCTGAGTCCCTTGGCGGGTTGGTATAGTTAAATTTGTCGTAGTTATTGGCCAGGTTACCAAACAGGCTTCCTGTGGTCAGCAGATGATCCGTCCACCACCAATCCGCTGTCGCCATCACGCCGATCTGGTACATGTAGAACCCTTCCGGGCCGCCAAGCGACTGGTTAAGTACCGGATCGATATGGAAGTCAAACGTCGGTCGGTCGATATACCATCCCTGCTCGGTACTCTCCGGCACGATTGGCGTCACGCGTTTTTGCACCAGTTCCGTATCTTGCCCCAGCGGTTCACCTTCAAGATGGCGCTTCAGACTGGCGACATCCGTTTCGGTGGTCACCTGTGGCAAGTGCAGCCGGTTTTCGTTAATGCGAATGGTACGAATACCGTCAGGCAGGTCATTCATAATAATGCGGTTAGCCCGCTCGATCCCCTCCTGGGTATTGCGGTACTTCACCTGCTCGCCGGTGACATACAGCGTATCGCCTTTTACCTGAATTTGCGGGTCTGCGAAACCGGCATTGTATTTCAGTAGAGTAAGCTGATTCGCCACCACGGAGTGCTGCAAAATGGCGTCCTGCGGCTCTGGCTGATATCTCGGGCGTGAGTTATCGATATAAGCAGGGCGCAGATCGTTGAAGTTATTGCGCAAGGTAAAGCCGAACATCCAGGTGTTACCGCGCTCATAACTCAGGTTAATGTCGGCCCAATCGGCAACGCGGTAAATAGCACCGACGTTAACGCTGCTGCGCTGCGGCAGTTTACCGGCATAATCCTGCTGATAGTTGTTGCCTTCGTATTCCAGCTTCAGACGCAGCGGGTGCCAGGGCGTCTGGTACTCCACCCCGCCAAACAGCGCGGCCGGACCGCGAAACATTTGTGACGTATCCGTTGAGCCTGCGGCTTTATAACGGGTATCACGGGTACAGAACTTCGTGTCGTAGGTACAGAGCGGGTTTTTGATATTGCCGCTGGTACCCAGATAGCCCCAGCCGATACCGAGTGAGAAATCGAACGGTCCCCAGGCTTTGTTCGCCACCAGATATTCACCATCGAACAAACCGGTACCGCCCACGTCACGTGCACCCACGGCCACTTGCGGTAACCAGTAGCCCTCTTCCCACAACCGCACTTTCAAATCAAACGCTTTATCTTTGTAAGATTGATCGCCGGAGAACGCCTCCACGGAACTGTATTTGCGCGTACGCACATCGGTATAACGCAGCGTCGTTTCCAGCCACGGCAACAGTTGCACTGAAGCGGAGTAGAAGCGGTATTGCTTGTTGTCGCGGTAGTTAAGGCTTAGCTCGCCTTCTGGTGCTACACGTGCCGTTGGGGTTTGCAGCAGACCCACACCGCCAAAATCAGACTGGGACGGGCCAACCGGGTCCGGAAACGTTTCTGCGTGACAGGCCGCGCTTACTCCAAGCGCCAACAGGCTTATTACAAACGATTTTTTCATTATTATTCCGGTATCCGATGCGTCAGGGACTCAAGAATGTCGGCATTGAGCTCGTCATAAACGTTGCTCCACAGACCCGGCGCAAAACCCACGAAAATCACGCTACCGGGCATCGGCTCGACGTGGCGTCTGTTCCAGTACGCCACCGGCACTTTCTGTGTTTGACCGGTGGGATAAATCACCCAGGCATAACTGCGTTCCGCCCCGCTTAGCAGGTCCATATCATCCAGATAGCTCACCACATCCCGCCCGGGTGTGAACGGCTTCTTGCCAGGGCTACTGATCAATCCCACCACACTAATCGTGTCAGGCTGCGGCCCAACCCACAGGGTGTATTCCCCTTGCAAAGGGCGGTTAGAAAGGCGGTGTAGACGGATATAGTCCGGGTCGAGCGGCACGATTTGCCGACCGGTTACTTTTATCGCCTGCAATTGCCGACGCAGAGCGTTAATGGCCGCTGCAGCATCACCGTCTTCGTCAGCGGCAAGACGACTCAGGCGCTCCAGCAGTGCCTGATGCCGCGCCTGCTGTGCAATGGTAGCCTGTCGTTCGCTGACGACCGCGCCAGGCCACCAGCTGTTCGCCAGTCGGGGTTGCCCAACCAGGTCGACTAAATGCTCAGCATTGGTGAGCTTTTTCGGTGTCGCATCGCCTGCGACATACACATCGACGGTCCCTGTCGCCAGCACCAGCGGGGAAAAGAGTGGGAGTAATAGCGGAAGCAACGCGTACGTTTTCATTCTTTCGCCGCCTTAATCAGGGTCATTTTCACCGGGAAGAATCCCGCGCCGAGAGACTGTACCGACTGGCGGATAAGCCCTTCATCATCTACCCAGTAACGGTTACGCCAGTTTTTCTCTTCGGTGGTGACCTCTTCATCCAGCACGCGAACAACCGTTTCATCACCGGCCAGTTTTATCGTGTCCGTTCCGTTCCAATGGAACTCTGACTGCGCGACGGCATAGCGCACCTGCTTATGCTGTGACCAGCCCATAACGCGCGTCCAACGGGTGCCATCAATAATCTGATTCGGTTTGGCCAACGGATCGGCGCTTAAGTTATTCACTTCAATGAGGTTATCGCCGCCGAGCTTGTCGCCGCCAAGCTGGGTTTTCACAATGCGGGCATTCTGTGTGACGATGACAGCCTGATCCTGGGTCACCCATTTCTGCTGCCCGTTTTCCGCGAAAGCGAGCACCACAAACAGTTGTGGGCCGTCATTAAGCTGCACGTACTGACTGGCATAAGGCATATTGAGCAGTTCGTCATCTGTCAGATGCGCACCAGGGGTACCAAACACACTATTCCAAAGCGACGTTCCCAGGCCTTTGATCGGGCCAGAACATGCCTGAAGGAGCAGGCAAAGCAAAATGATTCCAGGTCGCTTCACGACTCTTCTCCGAAAGGGGCGAAATAACCACACCGAAGTGTGGTTATAGTTAATGCACCCGCTATTACCGGGTACTTGTTGTTGTGGTGGTCGTGGTTCCAGTGTTGGAGCCATCACCGCCACCGACTGCCGCCAGAGCGACACCCGCCGCAGAGCCTACGGTGCTAACGCCCGTCGCTGCAGAACTGCCCGCAGAGACAGAGGTCGCTGCTGACCCTGCTGCTTCACCGACTAATACCGGTGCTGCAAAGGCAGAGGTCGCCGCAAGTGCGGATATGGCGAAAATGCCATACAGGACTTTTTTCATATCAATATCCCTTCATTGAATGAATGGAGATTTACCTGAAAAAACTCAGGCGAGATCGAGTATACACAACTAAAGCAGATGAATTACGCCCCGGGAAATAGGCGAGTGAGTTTTAGGAAAACGGGTATTTAGCGGTTGGGAAGAAAATGAATAAAAAATAAATGTGATATTTATCAAACAATTAAATAATTGCAAAAAGGTGACGCAATGAGGCTAGTCCTAAAATTTATAGCAAGGGTCGACGGCGTTGACGACATTTTCGGATAAACCTGATCGTTCATTACGACATTACCGAATCAGATTATTCTTTATAATCTTTCCATAATGAAAATATCAATATTGCCATTACTTATATATCGGCAAGTTCGGGGCACCAATATATAAAACCCGGACGTAATAAATGCAGAGGAAAAAAAGCGTCGCCGAAGCGACGCTTTCCGGATTAAGCGCGCCAGGACTTATAGCGGTTAATCAGGCCGTTGGTGGAGCTATCGTGGCTCGACACTGCGCTGGCATCGCCCAGCTCCGGCAGAATGCGGTTCGCCAATTGTTTACCCAACTCAACGCCCCACTGGTCAAAAGTGAAGATGTTGAGAATGGCACCCTGGGTGAAGATTTTGTGCTCATAGAGCGCAATCAACGCACCGAGGCTAAATGGCGTGATTTCACGCAGCAGAATGGAGTTGGTCGGACGGTTGCCTTCGAACACTTTGAACGGCACAACGTTTTCCAGCGTCGCCGGATCTTTACCCTGATCGCGATACTCCTGTTCAACCACGTCACGGGATTTACCGAACGCCAGCGCTTCGGTCTGGGCAAAGAAGTTAGACAGCAGTTTCTGATGGTGATCGGAGAGCGCATTGTGGGTTTTAGCCGGTGCGATAAAGTCACACGGCACCATTTTTGTCCCCTGATGGATCAGCTGGTAGAACGCGTGCTGACCGTTGGTACCCGGCTCACCCCAGATGATAGGGCCTGTCTGGTAATCCACCGCGTTGCCATTACGATCAACATATTTGCCGTTGGATTCCATGTTGCCCTGCTGGAAGTAAGCGGCAAAACGATGCATGTACTGGTCATACGGCAGGATCGCTTCGGTTTCAGCACCGAAGAAGTTGTTGTACCAGATGCCGATCAACGCCAGCAATACCGGCAGGTTTTTCGAAAGCTCAGTGGTGGAAAAGTGCTTGTCCATCGCATGGGCGCCGGAGAGCAGTTCCACAAAGTTGTCGTAGCCCACAGAGAGAATGATCGACAGACCAATAGCGGACCACAAAGAGTAACGACCACCTACCCAATCCCAGAATTCGAACATATTCGCGGTGTCGATACCGAACTCGCCAACTGCTTTGGCGTTGGTGGAAAGCGCCGCAAAGTGTTTCGCTACGTGTTTATTATCACCGGCAGTTTTCAGGAACCAGTCGCGCGCGCTGTGGGCGTTGGTCATGGTTTCCTGGGTGGTGAAGGTTTTGGAAGCCACGAGGAACAGCGTGGTTTCCGGGTTCACTTTTTTCAGCACTTCAGCGATGTGGGTACCATCGACGTTAGAAACAAAGTGCATGTTGAGGTGATTTTTGTACGGGCGCAGTGCTTCGGTGACCATGAACGGGCCAAGGTCGGAACCACCGATACCAATGTTCACCACGTCGGTGATCGGTTTGCCGGTGTAACCTTTCCAGGCACCAGAAATGATCGCTTCCGAGAAAGCTTTCATTTTCTCCAGAACTGCGTTCACTTCCGGCATGACATCTTTGCCATCAACCACAATCGGCGTATTGCTACGGTTACGCAGCGCGACGTGCAGAACCGCGCGATCTTCCGTACGGTTAATTTTCTCGCCAGAGAACATGGATTTAATGGCGCCAGCCAGTTCCGTCTCTTTCGCCAGCGACAACAGGATGTTCAGGGTTTCTTCGGTGATGCGGTTTTTAGAAAAATCCACCAGCATCAAATCGTCGAACGTTGCGGAAAACTTGCCAAAACGGTCGCCATCTTTCGCGAACAACTCCGCGAGAGTAACGTCCTTCATGTCAGCGTAATGTTTCTGTAATGCCTGCCAGGCAGAGGTCTGCGTTGGATTGATGTTTTTCATAGCAATACTCTTCTGATTTGAGAATTGTGACTGCGGTCGATTGTAGCGCCTGCCAGGGAAAATTGTGATGGTTTTTGTTTCGCACCCGGTGCGCAATGCGCAAAACGCCAGCAAAAAACGGTACGTTTGCGCACAACATAAGGCATTTTACTGATCACCAAAGCAGCATGAAAAATCCGCATAATCCCGTCGTTGACAGCGCACCCGCTGACGCTTTATTTATAACGACACGCTCCGCGTGCGCGTGGAGTCGATTGTGTTGTACTACCGAGCCGTGAAAGGCGAAGGTATTTATTACCAACGCATTTCGCGTTGCAGCAAGGCGGCAACTGAGCGCATCCCCGGGAGCTTACACAGGTAAGTGACCGGGGTAAGTGAAGGCAGCCAACACCGCTGCGGCGCGAAAGGCGAAGGTAATAGCCAGAAGAGGCGCGTTGCCCAGGTACACGGTGTTGGAAGAGCCAAACTGAAGAAAACACCTGAGGGGGAGCAACGCCGAGATAGCAAAACGCCTGGCAGCGTTTGTTATCGGCTACAGAGGCTGAATCCTCTGGGTTGTCACCAGAAACGTTCCCAGTCGGGCGTTTCGCAAGGTGGAGCACTTCTGGGGAAATCGTAGTTGTTTTGTTATCTGCGCCCACCCCGTTTTTCGCTCTTCCCTTGTGCCATGGCTGAAATAGTGGATCCCCTGACACGAGGTTGTTATGTCTAATTTAGTTGTCGCCAAATTCGGCGGCACCAGCGTTGCCGATTATGATGCCATGAACCGTAGTGCGGACGTGGTGCTTTCCGATTCCGATGTTCGCCTGGTGGTGCTCTCCGCCTCTGCGGGCGTGACCAATCTGCTGGTCGCGCTGGCAGAAGGACTGGAGGCCAGTGAACGGTTCGTCAAACTCGATGCTATTCGTAAAATTCAGTTCGATATTCTGGAGCGGATGTCCAACCCGGACGTGATCCGCGAAGAGATTGAACGCCTGCTGGAAAACATCAGCACGCTTGCAGAAGCTGCCTCGCTTGCTACCTCCACCGCCCTGACCGATGAACTGGTTAGCCACGGCGAGTTGATGTCGACCCTGCTGTTTGTTGAAGTGCTGCGTGAACGCAGTGTACAGGCGCTGTGGTTTGATGTGCGTAAAGTCATGCGTACCAGCGATCGTTTTGGCCGCGCCGAGCCGGACGTCCCTGCGCTGGCGGAACTGACTGCGCAGCAGCTTGCGCCTCGCCTTACCGACGGTCTGGTGATCACTCAGGGCTTTATCGGAAGCGAGGCCAAAGGTCGCACCACTACGCTGGGCCGTGGCGGCAGCGACTACACCGCCGCGCTTCTCGGTGAAGCGTTGCACGCAACGCGTGTCGACATCTGGACCGACGTCCCCGGTATTTACACCACCGATCCGCGTGTCGTGCCAGCGGCAAAACGTATTGATGAAATCGCCTTTGAAGAAGCGGCAGAAATGGCGACCTTTGGTGCGAAAGTGCTGCATCCTGCCACACTGCTGCCTGCGGTACGCAGTGATATCCCGGTATTTGTGGGGTCCAGCAAAGAGCCTAAAGCCGGTGGCACGCTGGTGTGCAATAAAACCAACAACCCGCCGCTGTTCCGTGCATTGGCGCTGCGCCGCAAACAAACGCTGCTGACATTGCACAGCCTGAATATGCTGCACTCCCGCGGTTTCCTTGCGGAAGTATTCGGCATTCTGGCGCGGCATAACATCTCCGTCGATTTGATCACCACTTCCGAAGTGAGCGTGGCGCTGACGCTGGATACCACTGGCTCAACGTCTACGGGCGATACATTACTCACGCAGGGGTTGCTGACAGAACTCTCATCACTGTGCCGCGTGGAAGTGGAAGAGAACCTGGCGCTGGTCGCGCTGATTGGCAACGATTTGTCGAAAGCGTGCGGCGTGGGTAAAGAGGTGTTTGGCGTGTTGGATCCGTTCAACATCCGCATGATTTGTTACGGTGCATCCAGCCATAACCTCTGCTTCCTGGTGCCGGGCGCAGAAGCCGAGCAAGTGGTGCAGAAACTGCACCATAATCTCTTTGAGTGACAGGCGATGCTGCCGGAGGGTGACTTCGCGTTACCCAGCCTGCGGGAGTAAGCAGGCTGGGTAAGTGCAGCACTCTCCGGCAACGTTCACGAAGAAGACAACACGGTCTGGTACAACAACTGATCGAGATCGCTCACCTTACCGCTACGGCTCTCCGGCAGCACGTCCGGTACTTCACCGCGCGCCAGTTCCGTTTTGATAAAGTCGTGCAATACAGGGCGTCGCGGGCCGTATTGCGCTTCTCCCGCCCGCTGTTTTAACACCAGCAATTCATCGATTTCCGCACGCAGGGGAGCGCCCAGGTTGCTGCCCTCCAGCAGAGTGGCAAAACGCATCGGCGGCATTCCTTTGCCGGCTTCTATCCAGCGCACTGCCAGCAACGGGCGCAGCACATAGAAATATTTCTTCAGCCGCACCGCTTCCCCTTGCAAATAACCATGAAAGTTTTTCTTCGCCATCGAATAGTAATGCCAGCGTGCTCTGACCGGTGAAAACCAGTGCGGCACCTGCGTACGCAGCGCCGCCAGCGTGGCATCCTCCTGCTGATAAACCACCGGTGAATCCAGCCATTCGATTAAGGTTGGGTTAGCGCTTTTCAGCAACCCCAGCGCTTTGCGCCACTCCCAACCACACACATCCAGCTCATCGTCTATGGGCAGTTCTATGACATCGCGCTGCGGTTCAACCCGCAGATACCACTGGGGTTCATGAACATACAAAAACCGCACATCGTAGTCACTGTCTGGCGACGCAAACCCCCAGCCACGACTCCCGGACTCGCAGGCATACAGCACTTTTATGCGGTATTTCCGCTCCACCTCGCATAACGTTTGCCGCACGCGTTCTCGCATGGCGGTGTCAACCCCTTGATATTCCATACTGGTTATCCTTCTTTTTATCCTTTTACACACACCACCTGACGCAAGGTATGCACCACTTCCACCAGCGAGGCCTGCGCCGCCATCACGGCATCAATATCTTTGTAAGCCATCGGGATCTCATCGATCACATCGCTGTCTTTACGGCACTCCACATGCGCAGTGGCGCGGATCTGATCATCCACCGTAAAACGTTTTTTCGCCGCCGTACGGCTCATGGTCCGTCCGGCGCCGTGGCTACAGGAACAGAAACTATCTTCATTACCCAGCCCGCGGACAATAAAGCTTTTCGCCCCCATCGAACCAGGAATGATCCCCATCTGCCCTTTTTGCGCCGAAACCGCACCTTTACGCGTGACCCATACCGCTTCACCAAAGTGCGTCTCTTTTTGCACATAGTTGTGATGACAATTTACGGCTTCCTGCTGCGTCATAAAGGGTTTGGTGACGGTCTTCGACAGTACAGCCAGTACCCGCGCCATCATCACTTCACGGTTATGGCGGGCAAAATCCTGCGCCCACTCCACCGCTTCCAGATAGTCATCATAGTGTTTGCTACCTTCCTGAAAGTAAGCCAGGTTTCTGTCCGGCAGGTTCGCAATATGCTGCTGCATATCTTGCTGCGCCAGAGTAATAAACACATTACCAATGGCGTTCCCGACACCACGCGACCCGCTGTGCAACATCACCCATACACGCTGCTGTTCATCCAGACATATTTCAATAAAGTGGTTACCGGTTCCCAATGTACCCAGATGCTGATGATTATTGGTTTTCAACAATTGGGGGTATTTCTCCGTTAAACGCTGAAAACGCGGTGCCAGCAAAGCCCAGTGGTTATTCACTTCCTGGGGCGGATTTTCCCAGGCGCCTTTATCACGCTTCGCACGGTTCACCGAACGGCCATGCGGTACGGCCTGCTCGATGGCGCTCCGCAATCCGCTCAGGTTGTCCGGTAGATCCCCCGCCAACAGCGAGGTGCGTACCGCAATCATGCCGCAGCCAATATCCACGCCAACCGCCGCCGGGATAATCGCCCCTTTGGTCGGGATCACACTGCCGATGGTCGAGCCTTTTCCCAGATGTACATCTGGCATCACCGCCAGATGTTTGAAGATAAATGGCATTTTTGCCGTCTTCAGCAGTTGCTCACGCGCTTCCGGTTCTACCGGTACGCCGTGGGTCCACATTTTCACCGGCGCGGTGTTCTCCTGCGCCAGCAACTGATAATCGTTATTTTGCATCATGGCTTCCTTTGATGTTCACAAGGCCGTGTAATACCTGATCCAGACCACCGAAGACCGAGATCTTATCGATGCGTTCCGCTACACGTTCCAGGGTTTCCAGCTCTTTCAGGCGCAATGCTACCGGGTTGCTTTCCATCACTTTTGCTGTGTTCAGTAACGAACGGGTCGCGGCAGTTTCTTCCCGGCGGCGGATCACGTTGGCCTGCGCCGATTTTTCCGCTTCCACTAAACGCGACAGAATGGTTTTCATCTCACCGGGTAAAATGATGTCCTTAACACCCAGCGATGCCACCTCAATCCCAAACGCCGCCATACGACCCGCCACCTGCGCGCTAACGGCTTCATCAATGATTTGCTTATCTGCCAGCAGCTCATCAAGGGTGCGCGTTCCCACCGCTTCACGCAGGGCAAACTGCAACTCACGATAGAGGTGCTCCAGCGGTTTGCTTAACTGCGCAAACGCGCTCAGGACATCGGTATAACGCCAGTTCGCCGCCAGGTTCAGGCGCAGCGTCACTTTGTCTTTGGTGAGGATCTCCTGGCCGCTCACCTCAAGCACCTGCAAGCGCAGATCCACCACGTCCGCTTCGACCAGGTGGTTCACTTTCCAGTAACCGCTTAAACCTGCCGGTAAGAGTCCCTGTGTTGCGCCATCCACTTTTAAAACACCCACATGCCATGCCGGTACCTGCACCGCCAGAATGTTATCGCGACCTTTTACCGTTGCACCGCGCTTCGGCTGTAACACCGCATTGAGGATCTCTGTCGGCACGCTCACGTCACGCGTGTCCATGCGCACCAGTTTCAGCGTTTCATCCGCTTTCCAGTACAGGCGACGTGTAGAGGGCGGCAGGATCTCCTGCAATACGCCATCCCGGTAAAGCGCGCCCGCTTCATGCGTATCCATATCAGCCACCAGGCAGTAACGCTCAACCCATTGCGGCTGAAAACGACGCAGGTACTCCGCCAGGCCTTCCGCCACATCGCTGCCGTCAATATTCACCACCAGCAGCTCGGGCTTGTTGAACCATGGCTGGCGGTGCTCACCGGCTTCCAGCACCTGATAATAGTCGCCCTCTCTTGCCAGCAGACCTAACTGACCTTTACGTATTGTGATTTTATTGGTCATGACTCTCTCCTTAATCGTGTTTTGCCTTAACGACCGCGGATGCAGGGGCGAAACCACAGGGGAAACGGTGTTTTGCCTGCCGCCCGGCGCCGTTACCGGCGGTCGTTGGGGGTAGCCATGTACAGCTGGCTACCGGGTACTGCATCATGGTTATCTCAAGGGATAATGAGTTGCGAATTCGGGATTCGAACCCGATTGAAAACCGACTTTTCGCACATGTCTTTCTGCTGACGGAACGCCCCCTGGATAACGACTTACGCCGTTCCCGGTGCGCCGGCGGGGAGTGTTACCCCCTGCGGACCCAGCATGCTGACATGGGTAGTTATTGCCAGATACGTGCCAACATAAAAAATCCGCCAGATAAATTTTTAATTTATTGATAAATAAATATTTTATTTTTAACAACGTGCAGAGCGGTTGCGCATCAGAAAGGTATTTTTTATCCTTTAATATCTATTTTTATCTTTTAGGATAAACATGAAGCGTCGAGTGGTGATTGGTGTCCTGGGCACGGTGCTGGATAAACGGGGAAAGCGGCAAAACCGCTTTCGCAAATGGCGGCCAACGGTAGGGCTATGCCAGCAGCCAGATTTTCCTGTCGATCGTCTCGAACTGCTGCATCAACCGCGGGATAAAGGGCTGGCGCAACAGGCTGCGGACGATATTGCGCAACTCTCCCCCCATACCCGCGTTCGCATGCATGCGGTGACGATTAAAGATCCCTGGGATTTTGAAGAGGTGTATGCCGCCTTTCTCGATTTCGCCACGCACTATCCGTTCGATACGGATAACGAAGAGTATCTGGTGCATATCACCACCGGGACGCACGTCGCACAAATCTGTTGGTTTTTGCTGACGGAAGCGCGTTATCTGCCCGCCAGCCTGTTGCAAACCGGCCCGGCGGCAAAAGGTTCGTCTGATGAGGCGATCGCCGCTGGCGTCTGTTCGGTGATCGATCTCGATTTAAGCCGTTACGCCACGTTAACCAGCCGTTTCCAGCGTGAACAACAGCAATCGGTGTCGTTTCTCAAATCCGGCATTGATACCCGCAACACCACCTTTAACCGGCTTATCGATCAGATTGAACGCGTCGCGCTGCGTTCAACGGCACCCATTCTGCTCACAGGCCCCACCGGTGCGGGCAAATCGTTTCTGGCAAAGCGTATTTTCCAGCTACGCCAGTCACGCCATCTGGTGCCGGGGCGACTGGTGGCGGTGAACTGCGCGACGCTGCGCGGCGATAACGCCATGTCGACGCTGTTCGGTCATGTGAAAGGTGCCTTTACGGGCGCACAACAGGCACGTACTGGCCTGCTGCGTGAAGCAGATGGCGGCGTACTGTTTCTCGACGAAATCGCCGAATTAGGGCTGGATGAGCAGGCCATGCTGCTGAAAGCGATTGAAGAGAAAACCTTTTTCCCCTTCGGTTCCGATAAAGAAGTACACAGCGACTTCCAGTTGATCGCCGGGACACACCGGAATATGCAGCAGTGGGTGGATGACGGCCGCTTTCGCGAAGATCTCTATGCGCGTATCAATATGTGGACCTTCGCGCTGCCAGGGCTGGCAGATCGCCGGGAGGATATCGCCCCCAATATTGAGTATGAGTTGCAACGTTTTGCACTGGAGCAACAGACACAAATCCGTTTCGATAAAGATGCCCGTGAGCGCTACCTGGCTTTCGCCTGTTCGCCACACGCGGCATGGCGGGGAAACTTCCGCGAACTCAGTACGTCGATTGCGCGCATGGCCACGCTGGCCGAGCAAGGGCGCATTACGCTCGCGCTGGTCGATGAAGAGCTACAGCGCCTGGAGCACCACTGGCGCGGCGCACCGGTCTCTTCCGCGCTGCCGATAGATCTCAGCGCGCTTGATCTCTTTGATCAACGCCAACTGGAAACCGTGATCGCCATTTGCCGCCGCAGTCAGACGCTGTCGGAAGCCGGGCGCGAACTGTTTGCGGTTTCCCGGCAAAAAAAGGCGAACCCAAATGATGCGGATCGCCTGCGCAAATACCTTGCCCGCTTCGGGTTAAGCTGGGAAAGCGTGCGTAGCGCAACATAAAACATCTTCATCATAATTCGTTTGAATAATATTCCTTAGCACGATAAACAATAACTATGGTCGGGCCCGATCCCGACCCTTATTACAAAAAAGACAACACGACACGACATAACAATCGCAAGGAATAGATACATGCTCGCAACTCTCACGCGGCTGTTCCCGTTATGGGCACTGCTGCTCTCTGTCCTCGCCTATTACTTCCCACCGACGTTTATTGCCATCGGCCCGTGGGTCACCACGCTGCTGATGCTGATTATGCTGAGTATGGGCGTGCACCTGAAAATCGACGACTTCAAACGCGTTCTGGCGCGCCCGGCACCGGTCGCGGCAGGGATTTTCCTGCACTATCTGGTGATGCCGCTGGCGGCATGGCTATTGGCGTTGATATTTAAAATGCCGCCGGACCTCTCCGCCGGAATGGTGCTGGTCGGTAGCGTCGCCAGCGGTACGGCGTCAAACGTGATGATTTATCTGGCAAAAGGCGACGTGGCGCTATCCGTGACTATTTCGTCGGTTTCCACCCTGGTTGGCGTGATTGCGACGCCGCTGCTGACGCGGTTGTATGTGGATGCGCATATTCAGGTGGATGTGATGGGAATGCTGCTAAGCATCCTGCAAATTGTGGTGATCCCGATTGGCCTGGGGCTGGTGATCCACCACCTGTTCCCGCGTCTGGTCAAGGCTGTGGAACCCTGGTTGCCTGCGTTCTCGATGGTCTGCATTCTGGCGATTATCAGTGCTGTGGTTGCCGGTTCCGCCTCGTATATCGCATCGGTCGGTCTGGTGGTTATCGCCGCCGTGATCCTGCATAACAGCATCGGTCTGCTCGGTGGTTACTGGGGTGGGCGTCTGTTCGGGTTTGACGAGTCCACCTGCCGCACGCTGGCCATTGAAGTGGGGATGCAGAACTCCGGTCTTGCGGCCGCACTGGGGAAAATTTACTTCTCGCCACTCGCGGCACTGCCCGGTGCACTGTTCTCCGTCTGGCATAACCTGTCCGGCTCACTGCTGGCAGGCTACTGGTCCGGTAAACCGGTGGATGGGCGGAAAACAGAAGCGGTGACAGAGCGCGAATAACCGGTCTGCCAGGCTTGTCCAGTACGGTGCTCTGCGCATCAAGCGTAACATGACCGTTTATCGGCAACGTGGGGGCGCTTTCCAGAGTTGTGCGCCCCACACATGTACAATACCTGGACATCGCGTACACTCGAAACACATCCCAGGGAGAGAGTCTTATGGCACTGACCAGATTGACGCAAAAAGAGATGACAGAGAGTGAGCAGCGGGAGTTGAAAACGCTGCTCGACCGCGCGCGCATCGCACACGGGCGCCCGCTCAGCAACTCTGAAGCGAATCACGTAAAGAAAGAGTACATCGATAAACTGATGGCGCAGCGTGAAGTGGCTGCGAAGAAAGCCCGCCAGGTGAAAAAACAGCAGGCTTATAAACCGGACGAAAACACGACGTTTTCCTGGTCTGCGAACACCTCAACGCGCGGCAGACGCTGATTAGCGCCCTTTCTTTTTTCGCCCCGGTTGGGTAAAGCGTTTGCCCGCCGGTTTGGCCCGGCTTTTCTCTTCGGGCTTTGCCACTTTCACCGCAGGTTTTTTCGCCGCCTGCGGTTTCGCTTTTGCTTTCGGCTTCGCTTCTGAGGTTGAATTTTCAATCAGCTTAAACAGCGTAATCAACTCATCATCCGTAAGATCGCGCCACTCCCCTGGCGGCAACCCGGTCAGGCTGACGTTCATAATGCGCGTGCGTTCCAGCTTAGTGACGTCATAACCAAAGTGTTCGCACATACGACGGATCTGGCGGTTCAGCCCCTGAACCAGCGTGATGCGGAAGGTAAACGGTGCTTCTTTCTTCACCTTGCACTTTTTGGTTACCGTGCCGAGGATCGGCACACCTGCCCCCATACCGCGCACAAACTCATCGGTAACCGGCTTATTTACCGTGACCAGATACTCTTTCTCATGGTCATTGCCGGCACGCAGGATTTTATTCACCAGATCGCCGTGGTTCGTGAGAAAAATCAGCCCCTGAGAATCTTTGTCTAACCGACCGATAGGGAAGATTCGGCTGCTGTGATTAACGAAATCAACAATATTGTCTTTTTCGCCATCTTCCGTCGTACTGACAATGCCAACGGGCTTATTCAACGCGATAAATACCAGATCTTCTTCGTTTCGCGGCTCGATAAGTTGACCATTCACTTTTACAACGTCTCCGGCAACAACCTGATCGCCAATACCGGCGCGCTTGCCGTTAATAAAGACATTGCCCTGTTCGATGTAACGGTCAGCCTCGCGGCGTGAGCAAATCCCGCTTTCGCTGATGTATTTGTTTAAACGTGTTGATTGGGTTGGCAGCATACATTCTCCTGTAAAAGCGGAATATAACTGGCTTCCGGGAGAGATAAAAATGGATTTTTACGCCATATAATCGAATTTGTGCACTACCGCAGTAAAAGTGTGGTTTTTAGCTCAACACAATGAGCGATAAAAACCAGACAAGCCGTGCCCGTGGGCACGGCACAACACGGGTCAATTCTCGTCGCGTTCGTCGTCTTCATCCGGTTGTTCCAGCACACTGTAGGCCACGGAACAGAACAGGGAGTTCAGGCGTTTCATGTCACCCAACAAGCCAAGGTGCAGCGAACTGGTTTCAATGCTCTGCACGTTTTGCTGATGCAGACGCTCAACGTGTGCATGTGAGAAACGGCGATTCATAATGCGGAAACGGTGCTTGCTGCGGCGCAGGCGGCGAGCACTGGAGATATCGCTGGAGAAAAATACCGACATCGCCAGTTTCAGATTCCCCACCAGCCGTTCGTGCAGCGCATCCAGTTCTTTCAGCCCCTCAAGGGAGAAAGCACGCCGCGCCGCCAGTGATTTGTCCGCAATGTCACTGCCCATTCGCTCGACAATATCGGCGGCCTGCTCAAGGTTGAGCGACATTTCGATAATTTCCGCCCAGCGCTTTGACTCCTCCTCCGCCAGTTCTCCCTGAGGAATGCGCGCCAGATAAAGCTTGATCGCGGTATACAGCACGTTGACGTCATCGGCCTGTTTGCGCAGCTCTTTTCCCTGTCGCGGTTCACCGTGCATCACCTTATGCAGCCCTTCCAGCATCAACTCCATCGCATCGCCCATACGCAGCGTTTCCCGGGCGGCATTGGCCAACGCAAGGGTTGGGGTATCCAGCGCGGAACTGTCGAGATGCTTCGGTTTAAGACGCGTATCCAGTTCCGGTTCTTCGCGGATGATCCGTTTACAGAACTGCGCCATCGGTCCGGCAAACGGCACCATCGCCAGGCAGCGGATCAGGTTGTAGAAAACGTGGAAGTAGATCACCAGTTCCGCTTCCGGGAGCGGCAGTTTTTGCATCGACGTCGCCAGCATATGCACAAACGGCAGAATAATCAGGCTCCCCACCAGCTTAAACAGCAAGCTGCCGAGCGCTACACGGCGAGCCGCAGCATTGGCGGCACTGTTATTCAGCATTGCCAGCAAACCGGAGCCGAGATTTGCGCCGATCACCAGGCACAGTGCCACCGGGAAAGAGATAATACCGGCGGTGGTCAGCGTCGCCGTGAGCAACACCGCCGCCAGGCTGGAGTAACTGATGATGGCGAAGACTGCGCCAATCAGCGCGTCGAGCATGATGTCGCCCGTCAACGACGCAAAAATCACCTGTACGCCATTCGCCTGCGTAATTGGCGTGACCGCCTGCACAATCAGTTCCAACGCCAGCAGGATCAACCCCAGGCCGATACTGACGCGACCCAGTTGCCCTTCGCGGGTTTGCTTACGTCCGAGAAAGAAAATCACGCCGAGAAAAATCAGCAGCGGCGACAGCCAGGAGAGATCGAACGTTAAAATACGCGCCATTAAGGCGGTCCCGACGTCCGCGCCGAGCACGATCACTAATGCCGGGGTAAGCGCCACCAGATCCTGCGCCACAAACGAGGTCACCAGCATCGTGGTGGCGTTACTGCTTTGCACCAGCGCGGTAACACCGATGCCCGCACAGAACGCGAGCGGTTTTTTTTCAACACTTCGGCTGAGAACCGTGCGTAAACGCGCGCCGAACACGCGCATCACACCAGTACGGACAATATGGGTCCCCCATACCAGCAGGGCCACAGCGGAAAGCAGATGGAGCAAAGTCAACACAGGGTCCGGTCCTCCTTATCGTTATGCGTTGCGTGTTACCCACGAAGATAACGTCAACATTATGAAGTAAGTATAAGGCGTTAAAGCCGGGAAAAACGCAGGACGCCGAGCTGACGCCCTCTGAGTTGTAAGGGAAAATGACAATTTTGTGACAGAAACGGAGATTTAGCCGGTAATCATGGAATCAGCGTGCGGAACGGGATGGCGTTTGGCCCATACCACCGAACCAATTTTCAACGCTTCCGACACAAAAAACAGCAGGAATGCTCCCCACGCGGCACTATAACCAGTGAAGTGCATAAACAACGGGATCAACGCTAACGAACATTTTAACGACAATAAACGGGCTATTTCCTGCCCAATAAAGAAGATACTATGAATATCTTTTTTCACAATCAACGACCAGCATGAAAAAAACAACGAGACGATCAGTGCGATATTTATAAAAAACATCACCTGAATAATTCCCCCCATCAAACCACTGGCACCCAACTGTGAAAAATGGGTATAAAAACTGCTTATATCGGAATAAAAAGGAACCTTGCCACTTTGCAGCGAAAAGTAGAAATAACTGACTAATGCCAGCCCATCCATAATTCCCCAAAAGACCAATACGTTATTTTTTAAACTCATAATCCTCATCACATACACCTGGAATCCATTGCCATGATTGGCCCGATTGCGCCCTGGCATCCTCCCCTTGTGGATATTTCTGGGATACTGTGCGCTTCTCGCCATAACGCCGGATAACCGAACGGGTAAAGAGGATTTCGCGAGTATCCGATGTCACGCTGTCCGGGATGGGCGTCCATAACTGAACGCTGTTACGCGCGGTATTCATATAATCCTTACCCTCGGAGCCAAATACCCGCCCTTCATCAGCCATGCTGGTTGCCCGGTTGATCATCATCATCGCCGCGTTTTTCACGCCAGGGTAATCATTTTCACTGTTTTTCCAGTAGCCAGGCCCATACTCCGGCGTCACTGGCGCAAAGCCGCTACGCGTTGGCGCCGGGCGGCCATGCATCGCCACGCTGTCTTTAAAACCGTTCAGAATCGTTCTGATAAACACGGCGTTAAACGACAGAGGTTGCACACAAAACAGATCACCATTCTCGGCAATAAAGAAAGGATAATAGAAGCGGCTACGCGTACTAACATTCGGTCGCGCGACCACCACCACGCCTTTATCCACCAGACTATCAATATGTTTTTCTTTTTGATGACCTAACGGATCGTGCGGCAATCCATATTTAAAACCGTGATGTCGCTTTATGGTATAACCGTCGATGCTGCCCAAAATATTATTCGGGCTGCTCTCAATAAAATATTCTTTTTTGATTATATTTTTCGCGATATCCGGGGCCAGGATGTTTTCAAAATCCTTCGGCAATAGATTTCTTTTCCTTATATCATAAATATCCATTTCATAACACCTAAGTTAAATTTATGACAATTAAATGAAGCGCAAAAGAGTAAGCAATCTTGCCTTTTAGCCGAACGACTATCATACGCATGAAGGTGAACAAGGGTCTAAGAAAATATCCACTTTTAAGAATGTTCTTAGTTTCAATTTGTATTATGTTTGCTTCACAATTGTTTCGCACAAATGAAATAACAATGAAAAAGGGCATTAAAAAATGCCCTTCTGGAATCAGTCCGCATCGTAGCCTAAATTGGGTGCCAGCCAGCGTTCAACTTCCGCCACCGACATGCCTTTGCGCCGTGCATAATCTTCAACCTGATCCCGCTGCAACTGCGCCACAGCAAAATACTTGCTGTCCGGGTGGCTGAAATACCATCCGGAAACGGACGCGCCAGGCCACATCGCAAAAGACTCCGTCAGCTTCATGCCGGTATGCTTTTCCACATCCAGCAGTTGCCAAATCGTCCCTTTCTCAGTGTGTTCCGGACAAGCGGGGTAGCCGGGAGCCGGGCGGATCCCTTGATAATTTTCACGGATCAGTTCGTCATTGCTGAGGTTTTCAGTGGGTGCATAGCCCCAGTACACTTTACGCACCCGCTCGTGCAAATATTCGGCAAACGCTTCAGCCAGACGATCGGCGACGGCTTTCACCATGATTTTGTTGTAATCGTCATGCGCCGCATCGTAGGCCTCTGCCAGCGCATCTTCCTCAAGCCCACCAGTCACCGCGAACGCACCGATGTAGTCCGCTTTGCCGCTCTGTTTTGGCGCAACGAAATCCGCCAGACAGTAGTTAGCAAAGCCCACTTTTTCTGTTTGCTGACGCAGATGACAACCCACTGTCAGAACCTGTGTGCGGGTTTCGTCGCGATAAATTTCAATGTCATCGCCCACGCGATTCGCCGGGAACAGCCCCACCACTCCGCGTGGATTGAGCAGTTTTTCCGCACTCAGTTTATCGAGCATCTCATTCGCATCGGCAAACAAGCGTTTTGCCTCTTCACCCACCACCTCATCTTCCAGAATGCGCGGGTATTTCCCTGCCAGCGACCAGGTCATAAAGAACGGCGTCCAGTCGATATAGTTGCGCAGCGTCTCAATGCTGGCGGTCACGTCCTGCACGCCCAGCCGGTGCGCCACTGGCGGCGTATAGCTTGCCCAGTCGAAAGCCAGGTCGTTCTCCCGCGCTGCCTGCAAAGTCACCGGCGGTGTACGCGGTTTTTTACGCGCGTGCTGGATGCGCACGGTTTCATACTCTTTCCGGGTGCGAGCCACAAAATCATCATGCTGGGTGTCGGACAGGAGGGAAGCCACCACGCCCACGGTGCGCGACGCGTTCTGCACATATACCGTCGGCCCGCTATAGTTTTGCTCGATTTTCACTGCCGTGTGCGCTTTCGAGGTGGTCGCACCACCTATCAGTAGCGGAATGGTAAAGCCCTGGCGTTCCATCTCTTTCGCCACATTAACCATTTCGTCCAGCGACGGAATGATAAGACCGGAGAGACCAATCAGGTCAGCGTTTTCTTCACGCGCGGTCTTCAGGATCTTGTCGGCAGGCACCATCACGCCAAGATCGATAATCTCGTAGTTGTTACATTGCAGCACCACACCAACGATGTTTTTCCCGATATCGTGCACGTCGCCCTTCACTGTGGCGATCACCATCTTGCCGTTGCTCTTACCCTGCTCTTTGCTGGCTTCGATATACGGCTCCAGATACGCGACCGCTTGCTTCATCACGCGGGCAGATTTCACCACCTGCGGCAGGAACATTTTCCCTTCACCGAACAGATCGCCGACCACGTTCATGCCATCCATCAGCGGCCCCTCGATCACTTCAATCGGGCGCGCAGCCTGTTGGCGGGCTTCTTCGGTATCCAGTTCAATAAATTCCGTAATGCCTTTTACCAACGAATATTCGAGGCGTTTTTTCACATCCCAATTGCGCCATTCCGCTTGTTGCGCATTAGCGCCGTCGTCGGCGGCTTTACTGCCGCGGTATTTCTCTGCCAGTTCGAGCATACGTTCCGTCGCATCGTCGCGGCGGTTGAGGATCACATCTTCTACGCCATCACGCAGTTCCGCAGGGAGATCGTCGTAGATAGCCAGTTGCCCGGCGTTGACGATACCCATGTCCATACCGTTGCGAATGGCGTAATAAAGGAACACGGCGTGGATCGCCTCACGCACCGGATCGTTACCACGGAAAGAGAACGACACGTTAGAGACGCCGCCAGAGATGAGTGCATGCGGCAGTTCGCGCTTGATATCTTCACATGCGCCAATAAAGTCCTGTGCGTAGTTGTTATGCTCTTCGATACCGGTTGCGACAGCAAAAATGTTCGGGTCGAAGATAATGTCTTCCGGCGGGAAGCCCACCTCTTCAGTGAGGATGTGGTAAGCGCGGCGGCAGATTTCGATTTTGCGCTCGCGAGTATCCGCCTGACCTACTTCGTCAAACGCCATCACCACCACCGCCGCGCCGTAGCGGCGAACCCGCTTCGCATGGTGAATAAAGGACTCAACCCCTTCTTTCATCGAGATGGAGTTGACGATGCCTTTGCCCTGAATGCATTTCAGCCCTTTTTCAATCACCTCCCATTTGGAGGAGTCGATCATGATCGGCACCCGGGCAATATCCGGCTCACCGGCAATCAGGTTGAGGAAACGCACCATCGCCGCTTCCGCGTCGAGCATCCCTTCATCCATGTTGATGTCGATGATTTGTGCGCCACTTTCCACCTGCTGACGCGCCACGTCCAGCGCTTCGCTGTATTTTTCTTCTTTAATCAGACGTTTGAATTTAGCGGAACCGGTGACGTTGGTACGTTCGCCCACGTTCACAAACAAGCTGTCGTCACCAATGTTCAGCGGTTCGAGCCCCGCCAGACGACAGGCGACAGGCACGTCCGGCAACTTACGCGGCGGCAAACCGGCAACCGCGCGGCTCATGGCAGCGATATGCTCCGGCGTAGTGCCGCAGCAGCCACCGACAATATTCAGGAAGCCCGCTTGCGCCCATTCTCGGATCTGCGTGGCCATGGTGTCGGCATCCAGATCGTACTCGCCGAAGGCGTTCGGCAGACCGGCGTTCGGGTGCGCGGTAACGTAGCATTCCGCAATGCGCGACAGTTCCTGCACGTACTGGCGTAATTCATCCGGCCCCAGGGCGCAGTTCAGGCCGAAGGTGAGCGCATCGGCGTGGCGCAGCGAGTTATAAAATGCTTCGGTCGTCTGACCGGAGAGCGTACGCCCGGACGCATCGGTAATGGTGCCGGAAATCATGATCGGCAGTTCGACGCCCAGCGCATCGAACTCCTCTTTAACGGCGAAGATCGCCGCCTTGGCATTCAGCGTGTCGAACACCGTTTCGATAAGGATCAGGTCCGATCCGCCTTCCACCAGCGCTTTGGTTGACTCACGATAAGCGGCGACCAGTTGATCGAACGAGATGTTACGAAACGCCGGATCGTTCACATCCGGTGAGATAGAGGCAGTGCGGTTGGTTGGGCCAAGCACCCCCGCCACGTAACGCGGCTTGTCCGGGGTTTGTGCAGTCCACTTGTCCGCGCTGGCACGGGCCAGTTTGGCCGCGGCAAAGTTGATCTCCGCCGACAGGGATTCCATCTGGTAATCCGCCATGGCGATGGTCGTTGAGTTGAAGGTATTGGTTTCGATGATGTCGGCACCCGCCGCAAAGTAGGCGTCATGGATGGCGGCAATCACCTCCGGCTTGCTGAGCACCAGCAAGTCGTTGTTACCTTTCAGATCACAGGACCAGTCGGCGAAGCGCTCGCCGCGAAAATCCTGCTCACTCAAACGGTAGCTCTGGATCATGGTGCCCATGCCCCCATCCAGAACCAGAATTCTTTCGTTTAATTGCTGTTTCAGTTGCTCAACTTTGCTGCTCACACGTGCTCCCGACAACGCTCAATCAGGCCAAAAGGCCAGCAGGACATACTGGCACAAAGTAACAGACCGGAAAAGCGGCGCTGGGTTAACATGAGAGATGTTCAGCATCACTCATCCGATCAGTCTGCAACGGAGTTGCGTTATACTCACTTAAAACGAAAATAATTTCCACGATACAGAAAAAGGAGCCAGCCATGGTTGCTTCCGTTCCCGCTAAACGGGGTAGAAAAGCCACGACTCCCGCCGCACCGGCCGGTGGGCAAGTCCAGTCACTGACCCGCGGCCTGAAACTGCTGGAATGGATAGCCGAATCCCACGGCAGCGTCGCACTGACCGAACTGGCGCAACAGGCGGGTTTGCCGAACTCCACTACCCACCGTTTACTGACCACCATGCAACAACTGGGCTTTGTTCGCCAGGTTGGCGATCTGGGCCACTGGTCGGTGGGGGCGCATGCGTTCATCGTTGGCAGCAGCTTTTTGCAAAGCCGCAACCTGATGGCCATTGTGCACCCGATCCTGCGTAAATTAATGGAGGCGTCCGGGGAAACGGTCAACCTTGCCGTACTGGATCAAAGCGATCATCAGGCAATTATTATCGATCAAGTGCAATGTACCCAACTGATGCGCATGTCAGCGCCCATTGGCGGTAAATTGCCGATGCATGCTTCCGGCGCAGGTAAAGCGTTTTTAGCCAATCTGAATGATGAACAGGTCAGCAGCTTACTGCACCGTAAAGGGCTGCATGCTTACACCCATGCGACGCTGGTTTCGCCAGTGCACCTGAAAGAGGATCTCGCCCAGACGCGCAAACGGGGCTACTCGTTCGATGATGAAGAGCATGCGCTCGGCCTGCGCTGCGTGGCGTCTTGTATTTATGACGAACACGGCCAGCCGTTTGCGGCTATCTCTATCTCCGGGCCGCTGTCGCGCATTACCGACGATCGTGTGACGGAACTGGGCGCGATGGTGATCCGCGGGGCAAAAGAGGTTACCCTGGAATTTGGAGGAATGCGTTAACTTCAAAAAGTTATATACCGCCCGTCCATTTTTTACTCGTCTTACGAGATATGTCCGATGACCAGGGAAGTTCACGAGCGCCGTCCGCTCCGGACGCACTATACACGCTGGGCGGCGGCCGCTGCCCGGTATTTACACCAAAAGGGTCACACGCCAGACACCATTTCGCTGTTCAGCATTGTCTTTGCGATACTCTCTTGTCTCGGCTTCCTCGCCGTCTGGCGGGTTGAAAATATTACCCTGCAGCGCGGTCTGCTGCTGTTCGCCTGTTTGGCCGCCCCCATTTTCTTCCATGTGGTGCGTTACTACTTTACCTGACCTATCCCGCCTGCCGTAGCGCGGTTGCGCCAAAGCGTACGCTAAAGCGCTGACGCCTGCGGTAGGCGTAAACATCTTCCACATGCCCGTTGCGGATGCGCATTTGCAGCCCGCGCCAGTAGTCAGCACGTAATAAATCAGCGTGCATCTCCTCAAACAGTGGGCCAATTTTCGGGTCGGCGCACAGCCAGTGACGAAACTCCTCCGGGAAAACATCTCCAGGGGCAACGCTGTACCAGGGCTCAGCGCTGAGCTCATCTTCCGGATAACGCGGCGCAGGGATATCGCGAAAATTCACTTCGGTCATATAGCAAATTTCGTCGTAGTCATAGAACACCACCCGCCCGTGTCGAGTGACGCCGAAATTTTTAAATAACATATCGCCGGGGAAGATATTGGCGGCGGCCAGTTGGCGAATAGCATTGCCGTACTCTTCCACCGCATCGCGCAGTTGCTGGCCTGTGACCTGCTCAAACCACAGGTTGAGCGGCACCATCCGCCGCTCAATATAGAGATGGCTTATCGCAATGCGATCGCCGAGATCGGTGATCTTGCCCGGTGCCTGCTCCTGTAATAACGCCATTAATGCCGGTGAAATTTGCCGCTTTTCCAGTACGAAGTTTTCAAACTCTTGCGTATCGGCCATGCGCCCGACGCGATCGTGTTCTTTAACCAACTGATAGCAGGCGCGGACATGAGCCGCACTCATCTCCTTTTGCGGCGGGAACACGTCCTTGATCACCTTGAATACCCGATCGAAGCCCGGCAGTGTAAATACCAGCATCACCATACCGCGGATCCCCGGCGCTTCAATAAATTGCTCATCGCTGGCGTTGATGTAGTTCAGATACTCGCGATAACTTTCCGTTTTGCCATGTTTCTGGCAGCCAATCGCCATGTACAACTCTGCGGTGGTCTTTCCGGGGAGGATTTCACGCAACCACTCCACGGTAGCAGCAGGCAGCGGGGCATAGACCATAAAATAGGAACGGGCGAAACCAAACACGATACTCGCCTCGGCGTGGGTGGTCAGGCAGGTATCAACAAACAGTTCCCCGTCATCACTGCGATGAATCGGCAGCAAAAAGGGCAGCGTCGCGGCAGGCGTGATCAGCTTACCGACCAGCCAGGCCGCTTTGTTACGGTAGAACAGCTCATTTGCGACCTGCAAATGCGACTGGTTCAGGGTTTCCGGGCCAAATGCATCCGTCAGATGCGCCGCGATATAGCCGACATCACGTGCTTTATCCTGCCAGGGCAGACGCAACGGCAAATCAGACAGGACTTTGGTCAGCAGTGCCTCCCAGCCTCGCTCCGGCCAGAATGCTTTCGCCAGCGGGCGTGGAATGGTGCGAAAACGCCGCTCGGGCTGCGAACTGAAGATAAACAAGCGTTCCGGCGTCAGTGATCGATGATCAAACAGACGGCAATAGACGGAGTTAAAGAAACTTTCGGCAATCTCAAAGCGTGGATAGTCCGGCAATAATTGGGTGTAGTGCTCTTTTACCCGCAACAGGAAAGCGGCATCCGGACTTTGGCTGTCTGTGATGCAGCGCAACTGTTCCACCACCAGTCCCACATGATGATCATAGAGGTGGATACGCTGTTTCATGGCCTGCTGGACGGCCTGCCAGTCTGCCTGCTCAAAGCGCTGCTGCGCGCCGGAGGTCACTTCCAGAAACCGCCCATATTGAGCATCAAAGCCCTGTAAGATCGTTTGTGCAATCAGCAGTTCCAGGCCACGCGACATAGTTTTCCCTCATTGGTCCCTCCCCCCGGTGGGGAGAGGGAGAACAGATCAGAACTGTGCTTCTTCCGTCGACCCGGTCAGCGCGGTGACCGAAGAGGTTCCGCCCTGAATAATGGTGGTCACCTTATCGAAGTAGCCCGTACCGACCTCCTGCTGATGCGAAACAAAGGTATAGCCCTCTTTACCTGCCGCGAACTCTGGCTGTTGCACCTTCTCAACATAGTGTTTCATCCCCTCACCTTGTGCATAAGCGTGAGCCAAATCGAACATGTTGAACCACATGCTGTGGATGCCCGCGAGGGTAATAAACTGGAATTTGTACCCCATGTCCGACAGCGCCTGCTGGAAACGCGCGATGGTGCTGTCATCGAGATTTTTCTTCCAGTTAAACGATGGCGAACAGTTGTAGGCCAGCAGTTTGCCCGGGAATTTCGCGTGGATGGCTTCGGCGAAACGGCGGGCCATCTCAAGATCCGGCGTTGACGTTTCGCACCACACCAGATCGGCGTACGGCGCATACGCCAGGCCACGGCTGATGGCTTGTTCGATACCGGCGTGGGTACGATAGAAACCTTCACTGGTGCGTTCACCGGTAATAAAAGCGCTGTCATACGGGTCGCAGTCGGAGGTCACCAGATCGGCGGCATCGGCGTCGGTACGAGCAACCAGTAAGGTTGGTACGCCAAGCACATCTGCAGCAAGACGTGCGGCGACCAGTTTCTGCACCGCTTCCTGGGTGGGTACCAGCACTTTCCCGCCCATGTGACCGCATTTCTTCACCGAGGCAAGCTGGTCTTCGAAGTGAACGGCCGCAGCACCGGCTTCGATCATCGATTTCATCAGTTCAAATGCGTTCAGCACCCCACCAAAACCGGCTTCGGCATCGGCAACAATTGGCAGGAAATAATCGACAAAGCGCGGATCACCGGGCTCAATACCTGCCGCCCACTGGATCTGATCCGCACGGCGGAACGTGTTATTGATGCGCTCCACCACCGATGGCACCGAGTTTGCCGGATACAGCGACTGGTCCGGATACATGCTGGAGGCCAGGTTTGCATCTGCCGCCACCTGCCAGCCGGAGAGATACACAGCTTCAATACCCGCTTTCGCTTGTTGCAGCGCCTGGCCACCTGTCAATGCACCAAGGCTGTTGATATACCCTTTTTTCGACTCGCCATGCAGCAAGCGCCACATTTTGGCGGCACCGAGTTGCGCCAGCGTACATTCCGGGTTTACCGAGCCACGTAATTTCACCACCTCTTCCGCCGTATAGGGGCGGCGAATGCCTTCCCAGCGCGGTTGTGTCCACTCTTTTTGTAATGCTTCGATTTGTTGGGTACGGGTTTTCATATACAGATGCTCCATAGTGTGACAGGTGGGTGAATTACGCTAACAGGCGATAGCCAGGCAACGTCAGGAAATCGATCAGTTCATCGGAGGTAGTGATCTGCTCCATCAGGCGTGCGGCATCATCAAACCGCCCGCTGCTAAAGCGGTGTTCACCCAACTCTTCCTGAATAACCAGCATCTCTTCAGCCAGCATCTGGCGGAACAGTGCTTTGGTCACCGCTTTGCCGTTGCTCAGCGTTTTTTCGTGGTGGATCCATTGCCAGATGGAGGTACGGGAGATTTCTGCTGTGGCGGCATCTTCCATCAGTCCGTAAATCGGCACACAACCGTTACCAGAGATCCACGCTTCGATGTACTGCACCGCCACACGAATGTTGGCGCGCATGCCTTCTTCTGTGCGTTCGCCTTCACAAGGTGCCAGCAGTTGATCAGCGGTGATCGGCGCATCCTCTTCACGGCTCACCGATAACTGATTTTTGTTGTCGCCCAGTGCCGCGTTAAACACCTCCATCACCGTGTCGCCAAGACCCGGGTGGGCAATCCACGTACCGTCATGACCGTTTTTGGCTTCAAGTTCTTTATCTGCCTTAACCTTATTCAGTACCCAGTTATTACGTTCTGTATCTTTACTGGGGATAAACGCCGCCATGCCGCCCATGGCAAATGCACCGCGACGATGACAGGTTTTGATCAGCAGGCGGGAATAAGCGCTCAGGAATGGTTTGTCCATCGTCACGACCTGGCGATCGGGCAGAACGCGGTCCGGGTAATTTTTTAACGTTTTGATATAGCTGAAAATATAATCCCAGCGCCCGCAATTAAGCCCGACGATATGGTCGCGCAGGGCATGCAGGATCTCATCCATCTGGAATACCGCTGGCAGGGTTTCAATCAACAATGTTGCTTTGATTGTGCCGCGCGGCAGGTTAAAGCGGTCTTCCGTAAAGCTAAAGACCTCACTCCACCATGCCGCTTCTTGCCAGGACTGGGTTTTTGGCAGATAGAAATAGGGACCGCTGCCTTTGGCGAGCAGGTTTTTATGGTTGTGAAAAAAGTAGAGTGCAAAATCAAACAGGCTGCCGGGGATGGCTTCTTCACGCCAGGTGACGTGCTTCTCTGGCAAGTGCAAACCGCGAACGCGGCAAACCAGTACCGCCGGGTTGGGCTTGAGTTGATAGATTTTGCCTGCCTCGTTGGTATAGCTGATGGTACCGTTAACCGCATCACGCAGGTTGATCTGCCCGTCGATCACTTTTTCCCAGTTCGGTGCCAGCGAATCTTCAAAATCCGCCATAAACACTTTTACATTCGCGTTGAGTGCATTGATCACCATTTTCCGCTCAACCGGCCCGGTGATCTCCACCCGACGATCTAGCAAATCGTCTGGGATACCCCGGATAGTCCAGTCGCTTTCACGAATGGAAGTTGTTTCCGAAATAAAACCAGGCAACGTTCCGGCATCGATCTGCTGTTGCTGGCGCAGTCGCGCAGCCAATAACTGATTGCGTTTTGGCGTAAAGCGGGTGACCAGCTCACTCAGAAATTCCACCGCCGCGGGTGTGAGGATCTGCTTTTCCTGCTCGCCATAGGGCTGCGTAAAGGCCAGTTCATCGGTTGTTGTCGCCTGTTGTGTCATGGTACGGCTCCTCATTTATGCATCGAAGACATTTCCCAATGCGAACGAAGATCGGGTGTGCAGTTTTCGTTCAGCAGGATCAATCCTGGCCAATTCTTTTTCCAAAATCAAAAACAATTTCCATTTTTAATTTAAAATGAATTTAACTTGCTGATAACATTGGAATTATATTTTTAGGCTGCTGTGAAGTGATTTTCGGAAATAAAAAAGGCGCCCGAAGGCGCCTGGAATGCAGGGCTGAAACGCTTAATCCAGTGTCGGATTCATATGACTCAGATCGAATGGCGTAATCTGGTAGACGTAGTAGTTAAGCCAGTTGATGAACAGCAAATTACCATGACTACGCCAGGATGCATGCGGCGTGTTCTGCGGATCGTCTTTCGGGAAATAGTTGTACGGCAATTCCGGACTCAGACCGGCATCTACATCGCGGAAGTACTCATTCGCCAGTGTGTTGGCATCGTATTCCGGATGCCCCGTGACAAAGGCAATACGTTTGTCCTTGCTGGCAAACAGATAGGCATCTCCGCCTTCGGTTTCCGCAAGAATATCCAGATCGGTGTAATCACGGATCAATACGGCCGGGAAGTCGGCATAACGGGAGTGGGGAGCCAGAAATACATCATCAAACCCACGGGTCAGTAAAGCATGAGGATGAAGAATGCGGTGTTCGTATACGCCTGAAAGTTTTTCGCTGCGGGTCTGCTTAGGAATGCCATAGAGGATGTTTAGTGCGGCCTGAACCGCCCAACAGACAAACAGCGTTGAGGTGACGTGATCTTTTGCCCACTCCAGAACCTGCTCGATCTGAGGCCAGTAGGCAACATCGTTGAACTCCACCAACCCTAACGGTGCGCCGGTGACGATCAAACCATCGTAGTTTTCGTGGCAGATCTCATCGAAGTTGCAATAAAAGGTGTTCAGGTGTTCGGCGGGCGTATTGCGCGACTCGCGTGAGTCGATACGCAGCAGACGCACATCCACCTGCAGCGGTGAGTTCGACAGCAGGCGCAGGAACTGGTTTTCCGTCTCAATTTTTTTCGGCATCAGGTTGAGGATAAGCACCTTCAGCGGACGAATTTCCTGAACTGTTGCGCGTGAGGTCGTCATTACAAAGACATTCTCATCACGTAAGAAGTTGACGGCTGGCAGCTCGTCCTGCACCCGAATCGGCATAACTTATATCCTCACTGCATACGTTTAAACGTTTAGACATCCAGATAGCCGAAGATACCCAGGAATTGTCAAAATGTCGAGATCGCAAGTGGAAGGTGAGAAATTTTCACGTCCCGCCCCGTTGGTTTAGCGAATGATTTCACCGTTGCGGCCTCTTGCCGGAACGGTTTTTTTAGCCTGACTCAGGGCCGCCAGTACTTGTTGATCGCTGAGGGGAGTCGGGCTGGCAATGACCTGCGGGCTGCGACATTTACCATGCGATGCACCAAATGTCATTTCAAGGATAGCGCGCTCTTCGACGGCAGACAGGCCACCTTCGTTCATTTCTAACGCATGTGACAGGATTTCGAGGCGCCCCATGCCGGGAAGCAGGCTCTGCCAGAAAGAACGAGGAATCAACTGTTGGATGAGGTCATGCAACAGTTTTTCGGCGAGGAAGAAATCGGCGACCAGGATCCGCTGATTGCTGAAAGCTTTCTGGCCGGAAACGTGTTGATGGGTATTAAGATTGCGTACAACCATGCGGTTTTTATAAAGTTGGACATACAGAACAGCCATGGCGACTTCCTTTAGCAGTTTTTTAGCAGTCAGTGCAGGCTAAACAATAGCAAAAAGGCCCAGTCTTCCGACTGGGCCTTCTGCTTTATTTGATGCCTGGCAGTTCCCTACTCTCGCATGGGGAGACCCCACACTACCATCGGCGCTACGGCGTTTCACTTCTGAGTTCGGCATGGGGTCAGGTGGGACCACCGCGCTAGTGCCGCCAGGCAAATTCTGTCATCAACACACCTTCCGGTCTGTCAATATAATCTGTATCAGGCTGATTATTGTCTCTCTTCCGCCAAAACATCTTCGGCGTTGTAAGGTTAAGCCTCACGGTTCATTAGTACCGGTTAGCTCAACGCATCGCTGCGCTTACACACCCGGCCTATCAACGTCGTCGTCTTCAACGTTCCTTCAGGAGACTCAAGGTCTCAGGGAGAACTCATCTCGGGGCAAGTTTCGTGCTTAGATGCTTTCAGCACTTATCTCTTCCGCATTTAGCTACCGGGCAGTGCCATTGGCATGACAACCCGAACACCAGTGATGCGTCCACTCCGGTCCTCTCGTACTAGGAGCAGCCCCCCTCAATTCTCCAGCGCCCACGGCAGATAGGGACCGAACTGTCTCACGACGTTCTAAACCCAGCTCGCGTACCACTTTAAATGGCGAACAGCCATACCCTTGGGACCTACTTCAGCCCCAGGATGTGATGAGCCGACATCGAGGTGCCAAACACCGCCGTCGATATGAACTCTTGGGCGGTATCAGCCTGTTATCCCCGGAGTACCTTTTATCCGTTGAGCGATGGCCCTTCCATTCAGAACCACCGGATCACTATGACCTGCTTTCGCACCTGCTCGCGCCGTCACGCTCGCAGTCAAGCCAGCTTATGCCATTGCACTAACCTCCTGATGTCCGACCAGGATTAGCTGACCTTCGTGCTCCTCCGTTACGCTTTAGGAGGAGACCGCCCCAGTCAAACTACCCACCAGACACTGTCCGCAACCCGGTTTACGGGTCCACGTTAGAACATCAAACATTAAAGGGTGGTATTTCAAGGTTGGCTCCACGCAGACTGGCGTCCACGCTTCAAAGCCTCCCACCTATCCTACACATCAAGGCTCAATGTTCAGTGTCAAGCTATAGTAAAGGTTCACGGGGTCTTTCCGTCTTGCCGCGGGTACACTGCATCTTCACAGCGAGTTCAATTTCACTGAGTCTCGGGTGGAGACAGCCTGGCCATCATTACGCCATTCGTGCAGGTCGGAACTTACCCGACAAGGAATTTCGCTACCTTAGGACCGTTATAGTTACGGCCGCCGTTTACCGGGGCTTCGATCAAGAGCTTCTCCTTACGGATAACCCCATCAATTAACCTTCCGGCACCGGGCAGGCGTCACACCGTATACGTCCACTTTCGTGTTTGCACAGTGCTGTGTTTTTAATAAACAGTTGCAGCCAGCTGGTATCTTCGACTGATTTCAGCTCCACGGGTAAACCGCTTCACCTACATATCAGCGTGCCTTCTCCCGAAGTTACGGCACCATTTTGCCTAGTTCCTTCACCCGAGTTCTCTCAAGCGCCTTGGTATTCTCTACCTGACCACCTGTGTCGGTTTGGGGTACGATTTCGTGTTACCTGGAGCTTAGAGGCTTTTCCTGGAAGCAGGGCATTTGTCACTTCAGCACCGTAGTGCCTCGTCATCACGCCTCAGTGTTAAAGTGAACCGGATTTACCTGGAACACACACCTGCACGCTTAAACCGGGACAACCGTCGCCCGGATGACATAGCCTTCTCCGTCCCCCCTTCGCAGTAACACCAAGTACAGGAATATTAACCTGTTTCCCATCGACTACGCCTTTCGGCCTCGCCTTAGGGGTCGACTCACCCTGCCCCGATTAACGTTGGACAGGAACCCTTGGTCTTCCGGCGAGCGGGCTTTTCACCCGCTTTATCGTTACTTATGTCAGCATTCGCACTTCTGATACCTCCAGCATGCCTCACAGCACACCTTCGCAGGCTTACAGAACGCTCCCCTACCCAACAACACATTCGTGTCGCTGCCGCAGCTTCGGTGCATGGTTTAGCCCCGTTACATCTTCCGCGCAGGCCGACTCGACCAGTGAGCTATTACGCTTTCTTTAAATGATGGCTGCTTCTAAGCCAACATCCTGGCTGTCTGGGCCTTCCCACATCGTTTCCCACTTAACCATGACTTTGGGACCTTAGCTGGCGGTCTGGGTTGTTTCCCTCTTCACGACGGACGTTAGCACCCGCCGTGTGTCTCCCGTGATAACATTCTCCGGTATTCGCAGTTTGCATCGGGTTGGTAAGCCGGGATGGCCCCCTAGCCGAAACAGTGCTCTACCCCCGGAGATGAATTCACGAGGCGCTACCTAAATAGCTTTCGGGGAGAACCAGCTATCTCCCGGTTTGATTGGCCTTTCACCCCCAGCCACAAGTCATCCGCTAATTTTTCAACATTAGTCGGTTCGGTCCTCCAGTTAGTGTTACCCAACCTTCAACCTGCCCATGGCTAGATCACCGGGTTTCGGGTCTATACCCTGCAACTTAACGCCCAGTTAAGACTCGGTTTCCCTTCGGCTCCCCTATTCGGTTAACCTTGCTACAGAATATAAGTCGCTGACCCATTATACAAAAGGTACGCAGTCACACCCCAGAGGGTGCTCCCACTGCTTGTACGTACACGGTTTCAGGTTCTTTTTCACTCCCCTCGCCGGGGTTCTTTTCGCCTTTCCCTCACGGTACTGGTTCACTATCGGTCAGTCAGGAGTATTTAGCCTTGGAGGATGGTCCCCCCATATTCAGACAGGATACCACGTGTCCCGCCCTACTCATCGAGCTCACAACCTGTGCATTTTTGTGTACGGGGCTGTCACCCTGTATCGCGCGACTTTCCAGACGCTTCCACTAACACACAAGCTGATTCTGGCTCTGGGCTCCTCCCCGTTCGCTCGCCGCTACTGGGGGAATCTCGGTTGATTTCTTTTCCTCGGGGTACTTAGATGTTTCAGTTCCCCCGGTTCGCCTCATTAACCTATGGATTCAGTTAATGATAGTGTGACGAATCACACTGGGTTTCCCCATTCGGACATCGCCGGTTATAACGGTTCATATCACCTTACCGGCGCTTTTCGCAGATTAGCACGTCCTTCATCGCCTCTGACTGCCAGGGCATCCACCGTGTACGCTTGGTCGCTTAACCTCACAACCCGAAGATGTTTCGTGAAACATCCTCAGTTGCGAAAATTTGAGAGACTCGCAGAACAGTTTGCACTGCTCTGTGTTTCAATTTTCAGCTTGATCCAGATTTTTAAAGAGCAAATATCTCAAACATGACTCGTGAGTCAGTTTTGAGATACGGTGGCCGGTGACTTTCACTCACAAACCAGCAAGTGGCGTCCCCTAGGGGATTCGAACCCCTGTTACCGCCGTGAAAGGGCGGTGTCCTGGGCCTCTAGACGAAGGGGACACTGAAGTCTCAATCGCAAGACGCCTTGCTTCTTTCTTTTCATCAGACAATCTGTGTGAGCACTGCAAAGGCAGGTTCTTTAAGGTAAGGAGGTGATCCAACCGCAGGTTCCCCTACGGTTACCTTGTTACGACTTCACCCCAGTCATGAATCACAAAGTGGTAAGCGCCCTCCCGAAGGTTAAGCTACCTACTTCTTTTGCAACCCACTCCCATGGTGTGACGGGCGGTGTGTACAAGGCCCGGGAACGTATTCACCGTGGCATTCTGATCCACGATTACTAGCGATTCCGACTTCATGGAGTCGAGTTGCAGACTCCAATCCGGACTACGACGCACTTTATGAGGTCCGCTTGCTCTCGCGAGGTCGCTTCTCTTTGTATGCGCCATTGTAGCACGTGTGTAGCCCTGGTCGTAAGGGCCATGATGACTTGACGTCATCCCCACCTTCCTCCAGTTTATCACTGGCAGTCTCCTTTGAGTTCCCGGCCGGACCGCTGGCAACAAAGGATAAGGGTTGCGCTCGTTGCGGGACTTAACCCAACATTTCACAACACGAGCTGACGACAGCCATGCAGCACCTGTCTCACAGTTCCCGAAGGCACCAAGGCATCTCTGCCAAGTTCTGTGGATGTCAAGACCAGGTAAGGTTCTTCGCGTTGCATCGAATTAAACCACATGCTCCACCGCTTGTGCGGGCCCCCGTCAATTCATTTGAGTTTTAACCTTGCGGCCGTACTCCCCAGGCGGTCGATTTAACGCGTTAGCTCCGGAAGCCACGCCTCAAGGGCACAACCTCCAAATCGACATCGTTTACAGCGTGGACTACCAGGGTATCTAATCCTGTTTGCTCCCCACGCTTTCGCACCTGAGCGTCAGTCTTCGTCCAGGAGGCCGCCTTCGCCACCGGTATTCCTCCAGATCTCTACGCATTTCACCGCTACACCTGGAATTCTACCTCCCTCTACGAGACTCCAGCCTGCCAGTTTCGAATGCAGTTCCCAGGTTGAGCCCGGGGATTTCACATCCGACTTGACAGACCGCCTGCGTGCGCTTTACGCCCAGTAATTCCGATTAACGCTTGCACCCTCCGTATTACCGCGGCTGCTGGCACGGAGTTAGCCGGTGCTTCTTCTGCGGGTAACGTCAATTGCTGCGGTTATTAACCACAACACCTTCCTCCCCGCTGAAAGTACTTTACAACCCGAAGGCCTTCTTCATACACGCGGCATGGCTGCATCAGGCTTGCGCCCATTGTGCAATATTCCCCACTGCTGCCTCCCGTAGGAGTCTGGACCGTGTCTCAGTTCCAGTGTGGCTGGTCATCCTCTCAGACCAGCTAGGGATCGTCGCCTAGGTGAGCCGTTACCCCACCTACTAGCTAATCCCATCTGGGCACATCTGATGGCAAGAGGCCCGAAGGTCCCCCTCTTTGGTCTTGCGACGTTATGCGGTATTAGCTACCGTTTCCAGTAGTTATCCCCCTCCATCAGGCAGTTTCCCAGACATTACTCACCCGTCCGCCACTCGTCACCCGAGAAGCAAGCTCCTCTGTGCTACCGTTCGACTTGCATGTGTTAGGCCTGCCGCCAGCGTTCAATCTGAGCCATGATCAAACTCTTCAATTTAAAAGTTTGATGCTCATCGAATTAAACTTCGTAATGAATTACGTGTTCACTCGTGAGACTTGGTATTCATTTAGCGTCCGTGGACGTCAAGAATCCATGTCACTTTGAGTGCCCACACAGATTGTCTGATAAATTGTTAAAGAGCAGTTGTGACGCGCTCTGGAGCGCTGTCACGAGGTGGCGTATATTACGCTTTCCTCTTTCAGAGTCAACCCTGAATTTCAGGATTTTTCTCTTCAACCGAACCGGCTGTTTGTGTGAAGTGATTCACATCCGCCGTGTCGATGGAGGCGCATTATAGGGAGTTCTCAGTCCCCCGCAATAGAAAAATGACATAAAAATGACTGACTGCTGCATTCCACAGCAAAACCCACCTTTATACCCATTTACACACAGAGTTATCCACAATCCGGTAAAAGGACAAAAATTCGCGAGCGTTGCGCAAACGTTTTCGTTACAATGCCCGCGCAAAAATAACGCACCCCTTCTGGGGTGTTAGCTGAGTTTTTGGATCAATAAGGATCCTAAAATTCACCTAACACTCTCTGTTAAAGTCAAATCCAGGGGATTTACCATGCAACAACGTCGTCCAGTCCGCCGCGCTTTGCTCAGTGTTTCTGACAAGGCCGGTATTGTCGAATTCGCACAGGCGCTCTCTCAGCGTGGCGTAGAACTGCTCTCTACGGGCGGCACCGCTCGTCTGCTGGCAGATAACGGTCTGCCAGTGACCGAAGTCTCCGACTACACCGGTTTTCCGGAAATGATGGATGGACGTGTAAAAACCCTGCACCCGAAAGTGCACGGCGGCATCCTTGGCCGTCGAGGCCAGGATGATGCCATCATGGCGCAACATGCGATCGCGCCGATCGATATGGTCGTTGTTAACCTTTATCCGTTCGCCCAGACCGTAGCCCGTGAAGGTTGCTCGCTGGAAGACGCGGTAGAGAATATCGATATCGGAGGCCCGACCATGGTGCGCTCCGCAGCGAAGAACCACAAAGATGTCGCCATTGTTGTCAAGAGCAGCGATTACAACGCCATCATTAATGAGATGGATGCCAATGAAGGATCGCTGACGCTGGACACCCGTTTTGATCTGGCGATCAAAGCCTTTGAACATACTGCCGCTTACGACAGCATGATCGCTAACTACTTCGGTAGTCTGGTACCCGCCTATCACGGTGAGAGCAAAGAGCCTGCTGGTCGCTTCCCGCGCACGTTGAACCTGAACTTCATTAAAAAGCAGGATATGCGTTATGGCGAGAACAGCCACCAGCAAGCCGCCTTCTATATAGAAGAAGAGGTGAAGGAAGCCTCCGTCGCCACCGCGCAACAACTGCAAGGCAAGGCGCTCTCCTATAACAACATTGCCGATACCGACGCCGCGCTGGAGTGTGTAAAAGAGTTCAACGAAGCTGCCTGTGTGATTGTGAAACACGCCAACCCATGTGGCGTCGCCGTTGGCAGTTCGATTCTGGATGCCTACGAGCGCGCATATAAAACCGACCCGACTTCTGCATTCGGCGGCATTATCGCTTTTAACCGCGAGCTGGATGCTCAAACTGCACAGGCGATTATCTCCCGCCAGTTTGTCGAAGTGATCATTGCTCCCTCTGCCACCGAAGAAGCGTTGAACGTCACCGCAGCCAAACAGAACGTGCGTGTTCTGGTGTGCGGCCAATGGGCGCAGCGTGTCGCTGGTCTGGATTTCAAACGCGTCAACGGTGGTCTGCTGGTTCAGGATCGCGATCTGGGTATGGTGACCGAAAATGAGCTGCGCGTGGTCAGCAAACGTCAACCAACAGAACAAGAATTGCGTGATGCATTGTTCTGTTGGAAAGTGGCGAAGTTCGTCAAATCCAACGCCATTGTTTACGCAAAAGAGAACATGACTATCGGTATTGGCGCAGGCCAGATGAGCCGTGTCTACTCTGCGAAGATCGCCGGGATCAAAGCCGGTGACGAAGGGCTGGAAGTGAAAGGCTCCGCCATGGCTTCTGATGCCTTCTTCCCGTTCCGTGATGGTATTGATGCCGCCGCGGCAGTCGGTGTGACCTGTGTTATCCAGCCGGGTGGTTCCATTCGTGATGACGAAGTAATTGCCGCCGCTGATGAACATGGCATTGCAATGATCTTTACCGACATGCGCCACTTCCGCCATTAATCTACGGAGCAAACAATGAAAGTATTAGTGATTGGTAACGGCGGGCGCGAGCACGCTCTAGCCTGGAAAGCAGCACAGTCACCGCTGGTTGAAACCGTGTATGTTGCTCCGGGCAATGCCGGTACCGCGCTTGAACCTGCGCTGCAAAACGTCGCTATCAGCGCCACCGATATCTCCGCGTTGTTAAATTTCGCGCAGAACGAAAAAATTGATTTGACCATCGTTGGCCCGGAAGCCCCGCTGGTGATTGGCGTGGTGGATGCATTCCGCGCTGCAGGCCTGAAGATTTTTGGCCCTACGCAGGGCGCGGCGCAACTGGAAGGCTCCAAGGCGTTCACCAAAGATTTCCTGGCCCGCCACAACATTCCAACAGCGGAGTACCAGAATTTCACCGAAGTTGAACCCGCGCTGGCTTACCTGCGTGAAAAAGGCGCGCCCATCGTGATCAAAGCCGACGGTCTGGCCGCAGGCAAAGGCGTGATCGTTGCCATGACGCTTGAAGAAGCTGAAGCTGCCGTTAACGACATGCTGGCGGGCAATGCTTTTGGCGATGCAGGTCACCGTATCGTTATTGAAGAGTTTCTCGATGGCGAAGAAGCCAGCTTTATCGTCATGGTTGACGGTGAGCATGTCCTGCCGATGGCCACCAGCCAGGATCACAAACGCGTGGGCGATGGCGACACAGGCCCGAACACCGGCGGTATGGGCGCTTACTCGCCTGCCCCGGTAGTTACCGATGAAGTGCATCAGCGCACCATGGAACGCGTCATCTGGCCAACCGTGCGCGGGATGGCGGCGGAAGGCAATACCTACACCGGTTTCCTGTATGCCGGTCTGATGATCGACAAGCTCGGCAATCCCAAAGTGATCGAGTTCAACTGCCGCTTTGGCGACCCGGAAACGCAACCGATCATGCTGCGTATGCAATCCGACCTGGTGGAGCTTTGCCTGGCAGCCTGCGAAGGTAAGCTGGATGAGAAAACGTCTGAATGGGATCCACGGGCCTCACTGGGCGTGGTCATCGCTGCCGGCGGGTATCCGGGCAATTATCGCAATGGGGATGTGATCCACGGTCTGCCGCTGGAAGAAGCTGCGGACGGTAAAGTGTTCCACGCGGGTACCAAACTCGACGCTGATGACCGGGTGCTGACCAATGGCGGGCGCGTATTGTGCGTGACGGCATTGGGTCATACCGTTGCGGAAGCACAGCAGCGCGCTTACGCATTGATGAACGATATTCACTGGGATGGCAGCTTCAGCCGCCGGGATATTGGTTACCGTGCGATAGCACGCGAGCAGGGCAAATAATGATTTCCTCTCTCTCACGGAGAGAGGAAACCGTCCAGTAGGCTTGTAAGGAGCGTAGCCGCCATCCAGCAGTTCAGCGGCTGGCGCTGCGCTTACCCTGACGATGCATCAGAAATGTTTCTCTGTCGGTTGCCAGCGGCAGAAGTCCTCATTCGCCACCAGCAACAGCTGTGCGCCTTCCGGCGCTTCCAACCACGCCACGCTGACCGCTGCTGAGGAGTGGTTCTGACGGCGTTCTATGCGCTCTAACGCATACACATCCAGATCTGGCTTCACCGTCTCACCTTCACAGGTCTGCACCGTGCGATTCGCCTGCCAGCGTCCCTGACGCAGCACCACACGCCCCTGACGCAACGCATCGCTGGTCTGGCGGATTTGCTCTGCTCGATAGCGGTAGAGTGCAATCTGGTCACTGGAGAGTTGCTGCTTCTGACCATCAACTTCCCGCTGCATAAAGCTCAACTCACCACGATCGTCAAACCGGGCGCGAATATGTTCAGGGGGAGTGCCGTAGATATTGAGTTCGACGAGGGTCAACGCGTCGCCTTGCCAGCGATACTCAGCCAACGTTGTGTTCCCGTGATGCCACGGGCTAAAAGCGGAAAGCAGGTGTGTCTCTCCACCGGAATCTTTGCGCCAGATACGCACTGCGCCCTGATCACCGGCAAAACCGCTGGCGGTGAATGGCGGCAGGGAGGAATCATGGCTGCAGGCAGCCAGCAACAGCGCGCCAGCCAGCATCAACGGGCGACGCCAGAATGACAAAAGGGGCGAGACCGCCCCTTCGACAAAACTGTTCACTGCCACGCTGTCTTACTTAACAGAGTCTTTCAGTGCTTTACCAGAAACAAATGCCGGCACGTTAGCTGCGGCGATTTTGATTTCTTTACCGGTCTGCGGGTTGCGGCCAGTACGCTCAGCGCGGTGGTTCACTTTGAAGGTACCGAAACCAACCAGTTGTACAGCATCACCTTCTTTCAGAGACTCAGTAATAGCAGCCAGGGTGGATTCCAGTGCAGCTTTCGCTTGCGCTTTAGACAGATCAGCCTTGTCTGCAATTACATCAATCAGTTGAGTCTTGTTCATAAGTTATCCTTTCAATGTGTTTATCGCTTGCTAAGCATCGAGTGCGACGGAAATGCCTCAAAAGCACTCTCCTGCATACACGCACCGATAGCCACTTATTTTCGCCCCCCAAATGTAGACCAGACGGGGGTGCGAAGGGAAGCCTTATGGCACGACAAAACAGGCGTTAAATCACGTTTTATTGTCTCATTGCTGCAAATTTATACCGATATTGCTGTCACCGGCCTCACGCAAGTCTGCGCGTAGCCCTTTGATCAACTCAATGTCGCGTTCTTCGCAGTCAGCCAGAAGGCGGAAAATCTCCCACTGAATGTCCCATTCCTGCTCTACAGCGGGGTTCAGTCGTAGTTCTTCATCGGTCATTTCACGACCCGCCTGGGTCATTTCCAGCATCGCGACGGTGGTGATAGAGGTCTTGCTGACCTCGATGGCATGTTCGAGCGTTTCGCCGCTCAGGCGTGAGTGAATCAACTCGCTTAACGCCACGCAGGCATCGATCGCCGGGTAGACGCCATAGAGATCGTAATCATCAGCCGCAGGGATCGCCTCTTCCAGCTTCTCAAGCTGGCTGTCGAAATTCACCTTGGCGTCTTTTACCACCTGCGTTTCCCACACGAGGTCAAGAATACGGCGGTAGAGCTGCGCATCGCCAAACTCCGTTTGCTGACAAAACATGGCGTAATTGGGGTACATGCGTTCGCACAGACAGGCCATAAAGACAACGTGCTGCCAGCTTTCCAGCTTTTCCAGACGCAGGTGAATCGGGTTTTGTAACATGATCGCTTCTCAAAGTCGGTATTAGGCGCAGTTTACCTGATATCACGCTGAATTGCCTGCCAACGCGTAAACGCCGGACGACCGGATGCCACTGCATCTGCCCAACGCGTCGGCTCAGGCAGGCGGTAGCCTTTCATACAGCGCTGCACCCACGCCAGAGCACTATCCTGGCTCACCCGGTGCCCGGTCGTGATAAACAACGGATTACAGCGCGCTTTACTGCGCCACACCCATGCCAGCTTCTCACCTTTATCCATCAGCGGCGAGAGCGCACCAGGTTCGTCGGCAAGCGGCTCAAACTTGCCGCACAACCGTTTCTTCGCCACACCAATAGTCGGAACATCGACCAGCAGACCAAAATGGCTGGCAACGCCAAGGCGGCGCGGGTGAGAGATGCCGTGACCATCAACAAAAAGCAGATCCGGCTTTTGCGAAAGCTGTTCCCACGCCGCCAGCAACGCCGGATATTCGCGAAACGAAAGGAAACCTGGAATGTAAGGCATTGTGGTGGGAATACGCGCCACCTGGTACTCGATAAGCGCCAACGACGGGTACGAAAGCAGCACCATGGCCGCTCGCGTCACTTCACCACCCTGCTCGAAACCTACATCCGCACCGCCGATCACCGTCGGCGGATCGTTCACAAGGCGATCCTCATGAATCACCGATGAAGCCAGTTCACGTTGTTGTTCGCGTAGTGACGCGAGATCCATATTCTCTCCTTACTGATGCCAGGAGGCCGACAGACGGTGCACCGCCTCCACAAATGCGCCGGCATGTTCCGGTGGAACATCCTGATGAATGCCGTGCCCAAGGTTAAACACATGACCCTCGCCTTTGCCGAAACCCGCCAGAATGGAAGCCACTTCTTCTTCAATACGCGCAGGCGGTGCATAGAGCATGGACGGATCCATATTCCCTTGCAGGGCGACTTTATGTCCTACACGACGTCGCGCATCGGCGATATCCGTTGTCCAGTCCAGCCCCAACGCATCACAACCGGTCTCGGCCATCGCTTCCAGCCACTGTCCCCCCCCTTTGGTAAACAGCGTGACCGGCACGCGGCGACCTGCATTTTCACGCAACAGGCCATCAACGATTTTATGCATGTAATAAAGCGAGAACTGTTGGTAATCGCGCCCCGTGAGAACACCGCCCCAGGTGTCAAAAATCATCACCGACTGCGCCCCGGCGCGGATCTGCGCATTAAGGTACAGCGTGACGCTTTGCGCCAGCTTATCCAACAGCAGATGCAGCGTCTTCGGTTCGGCGTACATCATTTTTTTGATCACGGTAAAGGCTTTGCTGCTGCCACCTTCCACCATGTAGGTCGCCAGCGTCCAGGGGCTACCCGAGAAGCCAATCAGCGGCACCTCGCCTTTCAGTTCGCGACGGATGGTGCGCACCGCGTTCATCACATAACCCAGTTCGCTTTCCGGGTCCGGCACCGGGAGTTTCTCAACATCCGCTTTTGAGGTGATGGGGGAAGTAAACCGCGGCCCTTCACCCGCTTCGAAATAGAGCCCAAGGCCCATCGCGTCCGGTACGGTGAGAATGTCCGAGAAGAGGATCGCCGCATCAAGCGGATAGCGACGCAGCGGTTGTAGCGTCACTTCACAAGCAAGATCCGCATTTTTACACAGCGACATAAAGTCGCCAGCTTGCGCGCGCGTCGCTTTATATTCCGGTAAATAGCGGCCCGCCTGGCGCATCATCCATACCGGCGTCATGTCTACTGGCTGGCGCTGAAGCGCGCGCAGGTAACGATCGTTTTTCAGTTCGGTCATTGTCAGTTCCTTAAGCGTCAGGTCGCCAGTATATACGCCTTACTCATACTCTGCGCGGCACATCGCCACCGTATCTTCGATCAGACGGCGCGCAACGGTGCCCGGCGGCGGCAACAGGGGTAAATCGTCATAACGATACCAGCCCGCATCCAACAGCTCTTTCGGGTCGATATGAATATCACCGCTGTCATATTCCGCCATAAACGCGGTCATCAGTGATTGAGGAAAAGGCCATGGTTGGGAAGTGACATAACGCAAATTTTTAACTTTAATGCCGCTCTCTTCCATCACTTCGCGGGCCACTGCCTGCTCCAGGGTTTCGCCCACTTCAACAAACCCGGCCAGCACAGTGTAAATCCCGTTACGATGACGCGTATGCTGCGCCAGAAGAATAGCGTCATCACGGCGGATGGCGACGATAATGCAGGGGGCAATTTGCGGATAGTAGCGCTCGCGGCAGTGATCACACAGCATTGCCCACTCGGTTTTGCTCGGATGCATGGTGTGCCCACAGTAACCGCAGAACTGATGTGAGCGGTAAAACTCCGCCAGTTGCACACCGCGCCCGGCCAGTTGGAACAGCCCGACGTCCTGATCAATTACCTGCCGTACGGATCCCATTTCCTGGCGGCGATTCTGGCGGATCATCCATACCGGTTCGCCCTGCCATTCGCCGATGTGAAGCGCGCTCTGCCCCACAAGATCGAAATTTCCTGCCTGCCCATGTGGTAATTCTCCACCGGGCAACCATAATTTTTGTTCATGGCTTACGATCCACCAGCCATGATCCCGTGCGTCAATAATACGTACCATTTGGTGCACTACCTTAGCTTCACTGGCATTTTGTTAACATTATTATTACATTTGGGTGAGCATTTTTTCACTTACATATTGCGGAGCCAATTATGCTAAACCAGTTAGAAAGCCTGACAGAGCGCGTTGGAGGAAGTAACACACTTGTCGACCATTGGCTGCTAGTACGTAAGCAACTTCTCGTTTCTTACTACAATCTGGTTGGCATTAAGCCTGGCAAAGGATCGTTCATGCAGCTTAATGAAAAAGCGCTGGACGATTTCTGTCACAACCTGGTGGAGTACCTCTCCGCAGGTCACTTCAGTATTTATGAACGCGTCATTCGCGAAATGGAAGGGAGCAGTCCACTTTTAATCGCTAACCAGCTCTATCCACTGCTGGAAGCCAACACCATCGAAATCATGAATTATTACGATACCAGCCTGGAAAACGCCATTGACGATGATAACTGTCTGGAATTCCAACAGGCGCTTTCCGACATCGGCGAAGCGCTGGAGGCCCGCTTCAGACTGGAAGACAAACTGATTGTGCTGGCCTTTGATAACAATCTCAAAGAGAGCGCCAATGACGAAACCGGCATGGCGCGCCCTGCTTGAATTCTTAAAAAGTAACGCGTAGTTTAAAAAGCAGTTCCCCGTCTGAGGGCGGGGGTTTTTCTTGTCGGAGTGCCTATCTCTCCACTACAGAATTCGCAATGCCGCGAAGCGGCGCGAAAGATGAAGTGGAAAAGGCTGAGACCGTTAATTCGGGATCCGCGGAACCTGATCGGGTTAAGACCTGCGAAGGGAACAAGAGTAATCCATTCACATCAACCACCCTTACGGGCGGTTTGTTGCCATTACTCCATCCGTCGTCTGACAAGCCATCTCCTTTTAATTCTGGAATGAGCTATGTCTGCAAAACTTACACGCCGTGAACAACGCGCCCAGGCGCAACACTTTATCGACACGCTGGAAGGCACCGCTTTCCCCAATTCACACCGTATTTACGTCACCGGTTCACGACCTGATATCCGTATCCCAATGCGGGAAATCCAGCTCAGCCCAACGCTGACTGGCGGTACAAAAGAGCACCCTCAGTTTGAAGAGAACGAAGCAGTACCGGTTTACGACACCTCCGGCCCGTATGGCGATCCGGCAATCGCCATCGATGTGCAGCAAGGTCTCGCGAAGTTACGCGCCCCCTGGATCGCCGCGCGTGATGACAGTGAAACGCTTGATGAACGCAGTTCAGCTTATACCAATGCACGTCTGGCGGACGAAGGCCTTGATGAGCTGCGCTTCAACGGGCTATTGACCCCGCGCCGCGCCAAAGCTGGTCAACGTGTTACCCAGCTACACTACGCCCGCAAAGGGATCATCACGCCGGAGATGGAGTTTATCGCCATTCGCGAAAATATGGGCCGCGAACGTATTCGTAGCGAAGTGCTGCGCAGACAGCATCCGGGTGAAGCTTTTGGCGCCCGCCTGCCGAAAAATATCACGCCAGAGTTTGTGCGCGATGAAGTCGCCGCTGGCCGCGCGATCATTCCAGCCAACATCAACCACCCGGAGTCGGAACCGATGATCATTGGGCGTAACTTTCTGGTAAAAGTGAACGCCAACATCGGTAACTCAGCCGTGACCTCGTCCATCGAAGAGGAAGTAGAAAAACTGGTGTGGTCAACCCGCTGGGGCGCAGACACGGTGATGGATCTCTCTACCGGGCGCTATATTCACGAAACCCGCGAATGGATCCTGCGTAACAGCCCGGTGCCAATCGGTACGGTACCGATCTACCAGGCGCTGGAGAAGGTGAACGGGATCGCCGAAGATCTAAACTGGCAGGCATTCCGCGATACGCTGCTCGAACAGGCGGAACAAGGGGTGGATTATTTCACTATCCACGCAGGCGTATTGCTGCGTTACGTCCCGATGACCGCGCAGCGCCTGACCGGCATTGTTTCGCGTGGCGGGTCGATTATGGCGAAGTGGTGCCTCTCCCATCATCAAGAAAACTTCCTTTACACTCACTTCCGGGAAATTTGTGAAATCTGCGCCGCATACGATGTTTCGCTGTCTCTCGGCGATGGCCTGCGTCCGGGTTCGATCCAGGATGCCAACGACGAAGCGCAGTTTGCCGAACTGCATACGCTGGGTGAACTGACCAAAATCGCCTGGGAGTATGATGTGCAGGTCATGATTGAAGGTCCGGGGCATGTGCCGATGCAGATGATCCGCCGCAATATGACCGAAGAACTGGAGCATTGTCACGAAGCGCCATTCTACACGCTCGGACCACTGACCACCGATATCGCGCCAGGTTATGACCACTTCACCTCCGGTATTGGCGCGGCAATGATTGGCTGGTTTGGCTGTGCCATGCTCTGTTATGTCACACCCAAAGAACACCTGGGCCTGCCAAACAAAGAGGATGTTAAACAGGGGTTGATCACCTACAAGATCGCCGCCCATGCTGCTGACCTGGCAAAAGGCCACCCTGGCGCGCAGATCCGCGATAACGCCATGTCGAAAGCCCGTTTTGAGTTCCGCTGGGAAGATCAGTTTAATCTTGCGCTGGATCCCTTTACCGCCCGTGCTTACCATGATGAAACCCTACCGCAGGAGTCCGGCAAAATCGCTCACTTCTGCTCAATGTGCGGGCCGAAATTCTGCTCGATGAAAATCTCGCAGGAAGTGCGCGATTACGCGGCGGCGCAGGCCATCGAAGTCGGGATGCATGATAAGTCGAACGACTTCCGCGCCCGCGGCGGGGAAATCTACCTGAAAAAGGAGGAAGCCTGATGTACCAACCCGCCTTTCCTCCGGTACCGTTTCGCCTCGGGCTCTACCCGGTTGTCGACAGCGTTGAGTGGATCGCCCGCTTGCTGGAAGCGGGCGTGCGCACCCTGCAACTGCGTATCAAAGACAAACGCGACCCTGAGGTCGAAGACGATGTCGCTGCCGCCATCGCACTGGGACGCCGTTACAACGCGCGGTTATTTATCAATGACTACTGGCGGCTGGCCATAAAACACCAGGCGTACGGCGTACATCTTGGCCAGGAAGACCTGGAAACCGCCGACCTAAGCGCCATTCGCGCGGCGGGTCTGCGCCTGGGCGTCTCCACGCATGACGATATGGAGATGGATATCGCGCTGGCGGCACGCCCTTCGTATATCGCACTCGGCCATGTTTTCCCGACGCAGACCAAGCAGATGCCCTCCGCGCCACAAGGGCTGGAACAACTGGCGCGCCATGTTGCGCGACTGGGAGATTACCCTACGGTCGCCATTGGCGGGATCAGCCTTTCGCGCGCAGCAGATGTGCTGGCGACAGGCGTCGGCAGCATAGCGGTGGTCAGCGCCATCACCCAGGCCGCAGACTGGCGGCAGGCCACGGAACAGTTGCTGACACTTGCGGGGGTGGGCGATGAATGATCGCGATTTTATGCGCTACAGCCGCCAGATCCTGCTGGAAGATATTGCCATTGTCGGCCAGCAAAAGCTGCTTGCCAGCCGGGTGCTGGTTGTCGGCCTTGGCGGCCTCGGCGCCCCTGCAGCGGTGTACCTTGCCGGTGCAGGTATCGGCACGCTGGTGCTGGCGGATGACGATGCTGTGCATCTGAGCAACCTTCAGCGGCAGATCCTCTTTACCACCGACGATATCAATCAGCCAAAAACCCTGGTTACCGCACAGCGGTTGCAGCAACTCAACCCCGATATTGCGCTGATTCCCCTGCAACAACGCTTACACGGCGAGGCGCTGCACCAGCAAGTTGCTCAGGCAGATGTAGTGCTGGATTGCAGTGACAATATGATCACACGACAGGCCGTTAACGCAGCTTGCGTCGCGCTGGAAACCCCGCTGGTTACTGCCAGCGCTGTCGGTTTTGGCGGCCAGCTCATGGTACTGACACCGCCCTGGCAGCATGGTTGCTATCGCTGCCTGTGGCCGGACGAAAGCGAACCGGAACGCAACTGCCGCACGGCAGGGATTGTGGGTCCGGTTGTGGGGATCATGGGTGCAATGCAGGCACTGGAAACCGTCAAATTGTTGAGCGGCATGCACACCACCAGCGGCGAACTGCGCCTGTTTGATGCCCGAACCAATCTCTGGCGAACCCTGGCACTACATCGCGCCAGCAATTGTCCGGTTTGCGGAGGGCAAGATGCAAATACGCTTCAATGACGAACCGATGCGCTGCACTTCCGGGCTTTCCATTGCCACGCTGCTTAACCAGCTCAACCAGTTAAAACCGGGCGTCGCACTGGCGTTAAACGAACAGATCCTGCCGCGCGAGCAGTGGGAAGACCATCTTGTGCAGGACGGCGATCGGATCCTGCTATTTCAGGTTATTGCAGGGGGTTGAGATGTTACGTATTGCAGATAAAACGTTTTCTTCACGACTGTTTACCGGTACGGGTAAATTCGCCGCGCCACAACTTATGATCGAGGCGATTCGCGCATCCGGCAGCGAACTGGTGACGCTGGCGATGAAACGGGTCGATCTGCGCCAGCACAGCGACGGTATTTTGCAGCCGCTGCGTGAAGCGGGCGTGACGCTATTGCCCAACACCTCGGGGGCAAAAAATGCGGAAGAGGCTATCTTTGCCGCACAACTGGCGCGGGAAGCACTCGGCACCCACTGGTTAAAACTGGAGATTCACCCGGATGCACGCTGGCTGCTGCCCGATCCGATAGAAACCCTGCGCGCCGCAGAGAAACTGGTGCAAATGGGTTTTGTCGTGCTGCCCTATTGCGGTGCCGATCCGGTCCTGTGTAAGCGGCTGGAGGAGGTGGGCTGCGCAGCGGTGATGCCGCTTGGCGCACCGATAGGATCAAACCAGGGGCTGGAAACGCGCGCAATGCTGGAGATTATCATCGAACAGGCCAGCGTACCGGTGGTGGTCGATGCGGGCATCGGCGCGCCCAGCCATGCCGCCCTGGCATTGGAAATGGGGGCCGATGCGGTGCTGGTGAATACCGCCATCGCCGTGGCCGACGACCCGGTCGCCATGGCACGCGCTTTCCGCCTGGCGGTAGAAGCCGGTTCGTTGGCGCGCGATGCCGTACCCGGCGCACGGCAGCGTTACGCGACCGCCACCAGCCCGCTCACCGGTTTCCTGGAGAGTGCCTTATGACCACCTTTACCGAACGTTGGCGACAACTGAATTGGGACGATACTCGTCTGCGGATCCACAGCAAAACTACGGCGGATGTCGAGCGGGCGCTCCACGCACCACATATCACGCGAGAAGATTTGATGGCGCTGCTCTCCCCCGCCGCCAGCGACTTTCTTGAACCGATGGCGCAGCAGGCGCAAAAACTTACCCGCCAGCGTTTTGGCAACACGGTAAGCTTCTATGTGCCGTTATATCTTTCCAATCTCTGCGCAAATGATTGCACCTATTGTGGTTTCTCAATGAGCAATCACCTGAAACGCAAGACGCTGGATGAGAACGAGATTGCCCGCGAGTGCGCCGCGCTACGTGAGCTGGGGTTTGAGCATCTGTTATTGGTCACCGGTGAACATCAGGGAAAAGTGGGGATGGATTATTTTCGCCGCCATTTCCCTTCCATTCGCCGCCAGTTCGCTTCATTACAGATGGAAGTTCAGCCTCTCGCTCAGGAAGAATATGCCGAGCTGAAAACCCTCGGTCTGGATGGCGTCATGGTCTATCAGGAAACCTATCACCAGAGCATGTACGCAAAACATCATCTGCGGGGTAAAAAGCAGGATTTTATCTGGCGGCTGGAAACACCGGATCGACTGGGGCGTGCGGGGATCGATAAAATCGGTCTGGGGGCATTAATTGGTCTGAGCGACAGCTGGCGGGTGGACTGTTATATGGTGGCGGAACACCTGCTGTGGTTACAGCAACACTACTGGCAGAGTCGCTATTCCATTTCATTTCCCCGTTTACGGCCCTGCACTGGCGGTATTGAGCCGGCATCGATCATGGATGAACGCCAACTGGTACAAACCATCTGCGCCTTCCGCCTGCTGGCACCGGATGTCGAACTGTCACTCTCGACCCGCGAATCCCCCCATTTTCGCGATCACGTTATCCCGCTGGCTATCAATAACGTCAGCGCGTTTTCCAAAACTCAACCCGGAGGCTATGCGGATAATCACCCGGAGCTGGAACAATTCTCCCCGCACGATGGTCGGCGACCGCAAGACGTCGCCAGCGCGTTGATGGCGCGCGGGTTGCAACCGGTATGGAAAGATTGGGATAGCTGGTTGGGACGCGCGCCGCAAAAAAACAGCAACACGCTGATAACGGGGTAAAATTTTACGGTACATCGCGTAAAACCCGGATCGGGCAGTCGCGCCAGCGCTCCCGCTCCGGCATTATTCTTGCGTCAGGTTATCAGACTGACCGGAGCGGCTAAATCCCCTCATGGCCGCTCCGCTTTTCATTATTCCTTTTCATCACCGGTAAAACCGGTACGTCGCGAAAGAGCACAATATTTCGTCATGACCGATTTAGCAGGCGTTATAATCACCGCATAATAAATGCCGGTACGGCATGCATGTTCGATGTTGATGTAACCCTCATCTTTCCTCTAACCCCTTATACTTTACCTGCCACCTCAATGATGAATGATCAAGGATATGAAAATTCACAGTCGACAACTCTCGTTCACAACCCCGATTCTGTTGAGCTTCGCCGGGATTTTTGTGAGTTTTATCGTCATCGCTTTTTTGGTGACCTTCAGTCAGCAAAAGGAAATGCTGGAGAGATACCACGATATAAATCGTAACTTTACCCATAACCTGGCATTAAATTACACACAGTCGATCCTTCGCGAGAATGACTACATCCTGAACCGCGCCGCCACCTTCTTCGCCCAGGACGATCAATTGGACACCACGGTAACGGGCGATCGGGAACACGGGCTCAAATTACTGATGCAATTGCTGGCGCTGATGCCATCAGTCTCTTCGATTTCACTGGCTGATTCGCGTGGCGATCACCTCCGTGCTCCGCAGGTGATCGCCAATGCCGAGAGCGACCAGTTTGATGCCAGAACACGTCCGTGGTTTATGCATCAGGCGGAAGCCAGCATGTTTAACCACTACACCAGCGCCTATGAGGATTACTTTACCCACAATCCGACAGTCAGCATTTATAAGCCGGTGATCACGCCGGATGGCAAGCTTAAAGGTACGCTGGCTTTTCACCTCGACGTCGCCTCAATGAGCTTTACGCTGCGTACCACCCAATCGCCGATGCCCGGCGAATTTTTTATTGTTGACCGTGAAGGCAAAGCGATGCTGCATCCGGACAGTGGCGCGCTGTTCAAAACCTTCGTCAGACCGGAATTACTGTCAGCGATGACCAGTGGTGAAGGGATGGTCTACGACGAAAAAACGGCGACATGGTATTACTACTACTCCTTTACCAACCCGGACTGGTTCGCCATTTATAAGGTTTCCACCGCCACGCTTGATAGCCTGACCCGGCACTCCACGCTGATTGTTAGCTGGGGATTTGGCACTGCCGCCGTCCTGATCATCCTGTTTGGTCTGTATTTGCGCCACGCCTCACGTACGGTACTGATGAATATTATTAATTCGATAAACACCGGTGATGTAAAACGGGCACCAAAGCTTGAGGCCATGCTCAGTAAAGCCATCCTCAGCAATAAAGAGCGCGAGCAGTCCTGGGTGCGACAGGCAACCATAGATGCGCTAACTAACTGTAAAAACCGCCGTGCGTTCGATGGTGATATTGCTGCGCTGATGAATGATCACCAGCCATTTTCCCTGGCACTCGTGGATATTGATAATTTCAAATCCATTAACGATATCTGGGGCCATCTAAACGGCGATATCGTGCTGCGTAACGTCGCGCGGGAAGGGATTCAGGTGATGCAACCGCACACCCTTTCGGTTTATCGCTACGGCGGCGAGGAGTTCGCGGTTCTTTTCCCACACACATCACTCACGGATGCGACTGCTTTGCTGGAACAATGGCGCAAAAATGTAGAAGGCCGGAGCTGGCGTGAAGAAGGATTGACCGTCACTTTCAGCGCCGGGATTGGTGAGTGGCATATGGAGCCACTAGAGCAACTTATCGTCAGCGTCGACGAGGCGCTTTATAAAGCGAAACAGCAAGGTAAAAATCGGATCCTGCAAGTAAATAGCGGTTAATGCCACGAATGTCGCCACAGCTGTAACCGGTTTCACGAAAATCAGGGATTCTTTGTGATGCCATACACACAATCATGGTAAAGCGGTTGTTGAACCCGGCGATGCAGGATCATTATCACTTATCCCATCAACACCGAGGCTGACTATGAAAAACATCGTTTTATGTTGTGCTGCGGGTATGTCCACCAGCATGTTGGTGCAACGCATGAAAGACGCAGCGCAGAAAAAAGGCGTCGACGTTTCTATTAAGGCGGTTCCTGTCGCAGAATTTAAGGACGAGATTGCAACGGCAGATATCGTGTTGCTGGGGCCGCAAGTGAAATACGAGCAGGCAAAGCTGCAGGCGCAGGCGGAACCGCTGGGTAAAAAAGTTGCGGTTATCGATATGATGGATTACGGCATGATGAAGGGTGATGTCGTACTGGAAAAAGCCCTTAAATTACTGGAGTAAACGCATGGAAGAGTTAGAAACCATCATTATGGAGTTGCTGGTTAATGCCGGAGCCGCGCGCAGCCAGGCGCTGACGGCTCTGCAACTGGCGCGTAAAGGTGATTTTGACGGCGCGGAACAAGCGATGGAAGAGTCGCGAGAGTATGTGAAGACTGCGCATAAAATACAAACGCAACTGATCGGATTGGATGAGGGCAGCGGCAAACTACCGGTCAACCTGATCACCGTCCATTCGCAGGATCACCTGATGAACGCGATGGTGATTCAGGATCTGGCTGGCGATATGATCGAATTGTTCCGTCGGTTGCCACTGCGCGACTGATCCTCTCTCTTTATGAAAATGCCTGCGCCGCGGGCATTTTTGTTGCTGCCAAAAGTGGTGACGTGTTTTACGTGTGAATTTATGGCACAACATAGCATTACGTTTTTACGCCATCCCGTACAGGTCTTCTATGCCCGCCGTACCGTTTCCTTTTTACACCTTCTCTATTCTGATAATTTTGCTGCTGAAGGTCTGCCTGCAACGCACATCGGGATACCGCAGCGCGGCAATATTTATTAGCGGCTGTGCGCTGTTGGTGTTCATGTCTGCGCTACGCTGGCAGTTCGATGCCGCTATTCTGCGTCAGCTTCAGTCGATTGTTGCCATTGCGCTGCCGCCGTTGGCGTGGCGCTGCTTTGCACGTCTGACCACGCAAAACAGGCTGCAAAAAAACCCCCGCTACCTGATTGCTCCCCTGATCGCGTTGCTGCTCAACCTCGTCGCCCCAATGATGACGGATGCCATACTGATGCTGCTGTTCATTGGCTACGGCGGCGCATTGATTAGAACCGCGCGACAAGGGGCCGATGCCTTTATCTTCACCCGTTTACAGGATGCCGGACCCGCCTCATTAATGACGTTTATTGCTGGCTGTTTTCTCTGTTTTTCCGGTCTGACTGATTTAGTTATCGCCGTAGATTATGGCGTTTATCAAGGGCAACAAGCACCGCAGTTGGTGGCACTTTCCCAGGCGATTTTGCTGCCCTTTATCTGTCTGGCCATCGTCTACAGTTGGGAAAAAGTACCGCCTGTTCCCCCCCACATCGCAGAACCTGTCGAGGAAGATCGCCCTTGTGATGAGGAGGCCGAACATCTCTGCCAGCGTATCGAAGCACGCATTAATGAAGAAAAGTGGTTTCTGCAAACCGATCTCACACTCAATGCACTGGCGCGAAAACTGGGCATCCCTGCGCGGCAAATCTCACAAGCCGTCAACCAGGTGCGCGGCTGCAACGTATCACAATGGATCAACCGCTTTCGCATCCATTATGCTCAGCGCTTACTGCGGGAGAGCCCGGCCCCGGTCACGGATATCATGCTGGACGCCGGGTTTGCGACGAAATCCAATTTCAACCGTGAGTTCACCCGTATTAGTGGGATGACGCCAACGGATTACCGGCGCGCGGCGGTTGGTAATCCAGGGCCTGATTCAGAAAGGAGCTGATCTCTTTGAGCAGGTGGAGGTGAATCGCGTTACGGCTGAGCGTACCGCCATCTTCGCAGACAATCCCCTCACCAGGTGCTTCTTGCTCAATCAGCGCTGCCGCCCCTGGTTTACACATCTGCATAAAACTAAAGTGCGTCGCGCCTTCAACGCGGCGATAGCGCTGGCGGTCAGCAGGAATATACGTAGCCAGATACCCCGATTCCAGGCTGGCGGGCAGGGCGTCGCTATCCGCCTGCGCAGCCATAATCAAAACGGGAACCGTTATCTGCCGGAGGCTATCCGGACGGAAACCCCGCGCCAGCCCAAGATCCAGCGAAACCACTGCTTTAATGCGGGATTCACGTGCATCCGCCACCAGCTTGCTGGCAGCCAGAGGCTGGTCGATCCCCAGTTTTGCTGTCAATTTACACCCCGACAGGATCGGATGTTGCTGACAATCCGTGATAAAGCGCTGCGCATCAAAACGGGCTCCCGCCAGTTCCAGCACCGTCCAGCCCCCGAGCGAATGCCCTATCGCCGCAATACGTCGGCTATCCACCCGCCCGGCAAGAGCGGGAGTGGCGATCACCTTATTCATTACGTGCAGCAGATCCTGCGGGCGTAGCCACAGTTGCTGAGCATCCTGCGGATGCTGGTTACGTGTAGTCGTGCCGGGATGATCAACTGCGGCCACAATGTACCCTTGCAAGGCCATCCGTTGCGCCAGCCAGTTAAGGTTACGCCAGTTGCCACCATAGCCATGAGAGATCAGCAAAAGAGGATGCTCGCCCGATGTGGGTTCGGCATCGCGCAGTGCTCGTGTGCCGCTGAACGCGATATTGTCCCCTATCGTTTGTAATGCACCATGTTGCAGAGTGGGATACCAGAGCGCAACCTCAAGGGGACGGGAACTCTCCTCATCCATACGCAACTGGCGAAAAGCAGTTTCGCTCCAGGCAGCACTGCTGAGCATAACCGTAAGAAACAGAACAAAAAGGCGTGACATATTGAGTACCAGGTTAATTAACACGGGCCTATTCTGGTCACACATGCCTGCGGTATGCGTCCTGGAACGCGATCGAGAACTCTTTTAACGGCGTTTTCATGAAATGCAGACATAAAAAAACCCGCCGAAGCGGGTTTTTTATTACAGGAACGATTACTCGTTGTCTGAGCCACCCAGACCTGCGTTCAGCAGTTCTGCCAGGCTCGCGCTTGCATCTTCCGCAGTTACCTGCGGTGCTGCCGGCAGTTCGCCAGCGGCGCGACGGCGCATACGATCCTGGTGGTACGCATAACCAGTACCGGCCGGGATCAGACGACCCACGATCACGTTCTCTTTCAGACCGCGCAGTTCGTCGCGTTTGCCCGCAACGGCTGCTTCGGTAAGCACACGCGTGGTCTCCTGGAACGATGCCGCGGAGATGAAGGACTCGGTAGCCAGAGACGCTTTGGTGATACCCAGCAGATCGCGTGCATACGTTGCACCGATTTTGCCGTTCGCTTCCAGTTCGCGGTTAGCGATCTTAACGCGAGAGTATTCAACCTGCTCACCTTCGAGGAACTCGGAGCTGCCCGCGTTCACGATGGTGGCTTTACGCAGCATCTGACGAACGATAACTTCGATATGCTTATCGTTGATCTTAACGCCCTGCAGACGGTAAACGTCCTGTACTTCGTTGGTGATATAACGCGTTACCGCGTGTACACCACGAAGACGCAGAATGTCGTGCGGCGCTTCCGGACCGTCGGAAACCACGTCACCACGTTCTACACGTTCACCTTCAAACACGTTGAGCTGACGCCATTTCGGAATCATCTCTTCGTACGGCTCGCTACCGTCAACCGGCGTGATCACCAGACGGCGTTTACCTTTGGTCTCTTTACCGAAGGAAATAATACCGCTGATTTCAGCCAGAATTGCCGGCTCTTTCGGACGACGTGCTTCGAACAGGTCCGCAACGCGCGGCAGACCACCGGTAATATCCTTGGTACCGCCGGATTCCTGCGGAATACGCGCCAGGGTGTCACCAGAGCTGATCTGAACGCCATCTTCCAACTGAACGATCGCTTTACCTGGCAGGAAGTACTGCGCCGGCATGTCGGTGCCCGGAATCAGAACATCATTGCCGTTAGCGTCAACGATTTTCAGCGCCGGACGCAGGTCTTTACCACCAGAGGTACGCTCTGCGGAGTCCAGAACCACCAGTGAAGACAGACCGGTCAGTTCGTCGGTCTGACGTGTAATGGTCTGGCCGTCGATCATGTCAGTGAAGCGGATGAAACCAGCCACTTCAGTGATAACCGGCATGGTATGCGGATCCCAGTTTGCAACGGTTTCACCGCCGGCAACCTGCTCACCATCACCTTTCGCCATCACGGAGCCGTAAGGCACTTTGTAGCTTTCTTTGGTACGACCAAATTCGTCGATCAATTTCAGCTCAGTGTTACGGGAGGTGATAACCAGTTTACCGCTGGAGTTAACAACCGTCTTCGCGTTGCTCAGGCGGATGCTACCTTTGTTTTTCACCTGGATGCTGGATTCAGCAGCCGCACGAGATGCCGCACCACCGATGTGGAACGTACGCATCGTCAGCTGTGTACCCGGCTCACCGATGGACTGCGCCGCGATAACGCCGATTGCTTCACCTTTGTTGATGATGTGGCCACGCGCCAGGTCACGACCGTAGCAGTGTGCACATACACCAAAGTCGGTGTCACAAGATACAACGGAACGCACTTTAACGGAGTCGACGGAGTTCGCTTCCAGCAGGTCACACCACTGCTCGTGCAGCAGCGTGTTGCGCGGAACCAGAATGTCTGCCGTACCCGGTTTCAGAATGTCTTCAGCTGTCACACGACCCAGAACGCGATCGCGCAGCGGCTCTTTAACGTCGCCACCTTCGATAACCGGCGTCATGGTGATACCTTCGAGGGTGCCACAATCGTCTTCGGTTACAACCAGGTCCTGCGCAACGTCTACCAGACGACGAGTCAGGTAACCGGAGTTCGCGGTTTTCAGTGCGGTATCCGCCAGACCTTTACGCGCACCGTGTGTGGAGATGAAGTACTGGAGTACGTTCAGACCTTCACGGAAGTTCGCGGTGATCGGCGTTTCGATGATGGAGCCATCCGGCTTCGCCATCAAACCACGCATACCAGCAAGCTGACGAATCTGGGCTGCAGAACCACGCGCACCGGAGTCGGCCATCATGTAGATGCTGTTAAAGGAAACCTGCTGCTCTTCAACACCGTCACGGTTAATCACGGTTTCAGTCTGCAGGTTGTCCATCATCGCTTTGGATACGCGATCGTTCGCCGCAGCCCAAATATCGATGACTTTGTTATAGCGTTCGCCAGCAGTTACCAGACCAGACTGGAACTGCTCCTGGATCTCAGCAACTTCAGCTTCCGCTTCGCTGATGATCTCGTGTTTTTTCGCCGGGATGACCATGTCATCGATACCAACGGATGCACCTGAACGCGCTGCATAAGCAAAGCCGGTGTACATCGTCTGGTCAGCAAAAATAACGGTCGGTTTCAGGCCCAGAATGCGGTAACAGGTGTTCAGCATTTTGGAGATGGCTTTCTTGCCCAGCGCCTGGTTGACGATGGAGAAAGGCAGACCTTTCGGCACGATCATCCACAGAATCGCACGACCAACGGTCGTGTCTTTCAGGCTGGTTTTCGCAACGAATTCGCCGTTAGCATCTTTTTCGTATTCAGTGATACGCACTTTAACGCGCGCATGCAGAGAGGCCAGGCCAGCGCGATAGATACGCTCAGCTTCTTTCGGGCCAGTCAGCACCATGCCTTCGCCTTTGGCGTTAACACAGTCACGGGTCATGTAGTACAGACCCAGTACAACGTCCTGAGACGGAACGATGATAGGTTCGCCGTTCGCCGGAGACAGAATGTTGTTGGTGGACATCATCAGCGCACGCGCTTCCAACTGGGCTTCCAGCGTCAGCGGTACGTGAACAGCCATCTGGTCACCATCGAAGTCGGCGTTATATGCTGCACAAACCAGCGGGTGCAGCTGAATAGCTTTACCTTCGATCAGAACCGGTTCAAACGCCTGAATACCCAAACGGTGCAGGGTTGGTGCACGGTTCAGCAGTACCGGGTGTTCGCGGATAACTTCATCCAGGATATCCCAAACGACAGCTTCTTCACGCTCAACCATTTTCTTCGCGGCTTTGATGGTGGTGGCGAGGCCACGCAGTTCCAGCTTGCCGTAAATGAACGGTTTGAACAGCTCCAGCGCCATTTTCTTCGGCAGACCGCACTGATGCAGACGCAGGTACGGACCTACGGTGATAACAGAACGACCGGAGTAGTCAACACGCTTACCGAGCAGGTTCTGACGGAAACGACCCTGTTTACCTTTGATCATATCGGCCAAAGATTTCAGAGGACGTTTGTTGGAACCGGTGATCGCACGACCGCGGCGGCCGTTATCCAGCAGGGCGTCAACCGCTTCCTGCAGCATACGTTTTTCGTTGCGTACGATGATGTCCGGCGCCGCCAGATCCAACAGGCGTTTCAGACGGTTGTTACGGTTGATCACGCGACGGTACAGATCGTTCAGATCCGACGTTGCGAAACGACCACCGTCCAGCGGAACCAGCGGACGCAGGTCCGGCGGCAGCACTGGCAGAACAGTCAGGATCATCCACTCCGGTTTGTTACCAGACTGTACGAACGCTTCCAGCAGTTTGATACGCTTGGTCAGCTTCTTACGTTTGGTTTCGGAGTTAGTTTCGTTCAGCTCTTCGCGCAGTTGTTCGCATTCCTGCTCCAGATCCATGCTTTTCAGCAGGGCCTGAATAGCTTCGGCGCCCATTTTCGCGTCGAATTCGTCACCGAACTCTTCCAGCGCGTCCAGGTACTGTTCTTCGGTCAGGATCTGGTTACGTTCCAGATTGGTCATACCGCCTTCGATAACCACATAGGATTCGAAGTACAGAACGCGCTCGATATCACGCAGCGGCATATCCAGCAGCAAACCGATACGGGACGGCAGAGATTTCAGGAACCAAATGTGGGCGGTCGGAGACGCCAGCTCGATGTGGCCCATGCGCTCACGGCGCACTTTAGTCTGGGTCACTTCAACGCCGCACTTCTCACAGATCACACCACGGTGTTTCAAGCGCTTGTACTTACCGCACAGGCACTCGTAGTCTTTTACTGGCCCGAAAATACGCGCACAGAAAAGGCCGTCACGCTCAGGCTTGAACGTACGGTAGTTGATGGTTTCCGGCTTCTTAACTTCACCAAAAGACCATGAACGGATCATGTCTGGCGAGGCCAGAGCAATTTTGATCGCATCAAACTCTTCGGTTTTAGTTTGCGCTTTCAGAAACTTTAATAAGTCTTTCACGGATTTGCTCCCGTCGGAGTTAGCACATTCCGCTGCCGGGTTTTACCCCGGCAGCAGTGACCTGTTTGAGCGAGAATTACTCGTCTTCCAGTTCGATGTTGATACCCAGCGAACGAATCTCTTTCAACAGTACGTTGAAGGACTCTGGCATACCCGGTTCCATCTGATGGTTGCCGTCCACGATGTTTTTATACATCTTGGTACGACCGTTCACGTCATCAGACTTAACGGTAAGCATTTCTTGCAGGGTGTATGCTGCGCCGTAAGCTTCCAGCGCCCACACTTCCATCTCCCCGAAGCGCTGACCACCGAACTGCGCCTTACCACCCAGCGGCTGCTGAGTAACCAGGCTGTAAGAACCGGTGGAACGCGCATGCATCTTGTCATCAACCAGGTGGTTCAGTTTCAGCATGTACATGTAGCCGACGGTAACCTGGCGCTCGAATTGCTCACCGGTACGACCGTCGAACAGTGTGATCTGACCGGAAGTCGGCAGGCCACCCAACTGTAACAGTTCCTTGATTTCAGACTCTTTCGCACCGTCGAAGACCGGCGTTGCGATCGGCATGCCTTTACGCAGGTTTTCTGCCAGACGCAGAACCTCATCATCGCTGAAGGTGTTCAGGTCAACTTTCTGGCGAACGTCAGCGCCCAGATCGTAGGCACGCTGGATGAATTCGCGCAGTTTGGCGACTTCTTGCTGCTGCTTCAGCATGGCGTTGATCTTATCGCCAATACCTTTAGCAGCCATACCCAGGTGAGTTTCCAGGATCTGACCGATGTTCATACGAGACGGTACGCCCAGCGGGTTCAGTACGATATCTACCGGCGTGCCGTTTTCATCGTAAGGCATATCTTCGATCGGGTTGATCTTGGAGATAACACCTTTGTTACCGTGACGACCTGCCATTTTATCACCCGGCTGGATCTGACGTTTAACGGCCAGATACACCTTAACAATCTTCAGCACGCCCGGTGCCAGATCGTCGCCCTGAGTGATTTTGCGGCGTTTCGCTTCAAGTTTTTTCTCGAACTCGTGTTTCAGTTCGTCATACTGCTCAGCCAGTTGTTCCAGCTGATTTTGTTTCTCTTCGTCGGTCAGGCCCAGTTCCAACCAGCGGTCGCGCGGCAGTTTGTCGAGCTTATCAGCTTCAACACCGCCGGAAACCAGCACGCTGTGGATACGGCTAAACAGGCCAGCTTCGAGGATCTGCAGTTCTTCAGACAGGTCTTTTTTGGCCTGCTTAAGCTGCATTTCTTCGATTTCCAGCGCACGTTTGTCTTTTTCCACGCCATCACGGGTAAAGACCTGAACGTCGATAACAGTACCGGAGACACCGTTTGGTACGCGCAGAGAAGAGTCTTTAACGTCAGACGCTTTCTCGCCGAAGATCGCGCGCAGCAGTTTCTCTTCTGGCGTCAGTTGGGTTTCACCTTTCGGCGTTACCTTACCAACCAGAATGTCGCCGCCGGTCACTTCCGCACCGATGTAAACGATACCTGATTCATCCAGTTTGGAGAGCGCAGCTTCACCCACATTCGGGATGTCGGCAGTGATCTCTTCCGGCCCCAGTTTGGTGTCACGGGACACGCAAGCCAGTTCCTGGATGTGAATAGTTGTAAAGCGATCTTCCTGGACCACACGCTCGGAGACGAGGATGGAGTCTTCGAAGTTGTAACCGTTCCACGGCATGAACGCTACGCGCATGTTCTGACCGAGCGCCAGTTCACCGAGGTCGGTGGACGGACCGTCAGCCAGCACGTCGCCGCGCTCAATTGGCTCACCCAGAGAGACACACGGCATCTGGTTGATACAGGTGTTCTGGTTAGAACGGGTGTATTTGGTCAGGTTGTAGATGTCGATACCCGCTTCGCCCGGGTACATCTCGTCTTCGTTAACTTTGATAACGATACGGGACGCATCCACGTACTGAACGGTACCGCCACGTTTAGCAACGGCGGTAACACCGGAGTCAACGGCAACAGCACGTTCCATACCGGTACCAACCAGCGGCTTATCAGAGCGCAGAGTCGGAACCGCCTGACGTTGCATGTTCGCACCCATCAATGCACGGTTGGCGTCATCGTGTTCCAGGAACGGGATCAGGGATGCACCGACGGAAACCACCTGCTGGGTGGAAACGTCCATATAGTCAACCTGGTCTGCGCTGAACAGGCTCGATTCGCCTTTACTACGGCAGGTAACCAGATCTTCTGCGAAACGACCTTCTTCCGTCAGGTTGGTGTTCGCCTGAGCGATAACGTAGTTACCTTCTTCAATTGCAGAAAGGTAATGAATCTCGTCAGTTACAACACCGTCGGTCACTTTACGATACGGGGTTTCGAGGAAACCGTATTCGTTAGTCTGCGCGTACACGGACAGGGAGTTGATCAGACCGATGTTCGGACCTTCAGGCGTTTCGATAGGACATACACGACCATAGTGAGTTGGGTGTACGTCTCGAACTTCAAAGCCTGCGCGTTCGCGGGTCAGACCACCTGGGCCGAGTGCAGAGATACGACGTTTGTGCGTGATCTCAGACAGCGGGTTGTTCTGGTCCATAAACTGAGACAGTTGGCTGGAACCAAAGAACTCTTTCACTGCAGCGGAGATCGGCTTGGCGTTGATCATATCCTGCGGCATCAGGGTATCCAGATCGCCGAGAGACAGACGCTCTTTCACCGCACGTTCTACACGCACCAGGCCAACGCGGAACTGGTTTTCCGCCATTTCGCCCACGGAACGGATACGACGGTTGCCGAGATGGTCGATATCATCCACTTCACCGATACCATTACGGATACCGATGAGTTTTTTCATCACTTCGATGATGTCGTCGTTGCTCAGGATACCGGAACCTTCAATGCTGTCGCGCAGCAGAGAACGGTTGAACTTCATGCGACCGACGGCAGACAGATCGTAGCGGTCTTCAGAGAAGAACAGGTTCTCAAACAGGCTTTCAGCCGCTTCGCGCGTCGGCGGTTCACCCGGGCGCATCATGCGGTAGATTTCTACCAGCGCGCTCAGACGATCGTTGGTCGGGTCGACACGTACAGTTTCAGAAATGTACGGACCGTGGTCCAGATCGTTGGTGAACAGGGTTTCGATACGTTTATGACCAGACTGGCTCAGTTTTGCCAGCAGATCGAGCGACAGCTCCATGTTCGCCGGGCAAATCAGCTCGCCAGTGGATTCATCAATGTAATCTTTCGCAGCAACTTTGCCTGCGATGTATTCAACCGGTACTTCAATATGCTGAATCTCGTCTTTTTCCAACTGACGGATATGGCGCGCGGTGATGCGGCGGCCTTTTTCAACATACATTTTGCCGTTCGCTTCAATGTCGAAAGAAGCAGTTTCGCCACGCAGGCGTTCCGGCACCAGTTCCATCTGCAGCTTGTTGTCACGAATCTCAAAGACAACTTTTTCAAAGAACAGATCGAGAATCTGTTCAGTGGTGTAGTTCAGCGCACGCAGAATGATAGTGGCCGGCAGCTTACGACGGCGGTCGATACGAACGAACAGGTTGTCTTTCGGATCGAACTCAAAGTCCAGCCATGACCCACGGTAAGGAATGATACGTGCGTTATAAAGCACCTTACCAGATGAGTGGGTTTTACCCTTATCGCTGTCAAAGAAGACACCAGGGCTACGGTGCAGCTGAGAAACAATAACGCGTTCAGTACCGTTGATAACAAAGGTACCGTTGTCGGTCATGAGCGGGATTTCGCCCATGTACACTTCTTGCTCTTTGATGTCTTTAACAGTGCCTTCCGGCGCTTCGCGCTCGTAGATCACCAGACGCAGTTTTACGCGCAGCGGAGCAGAGTATGTTACGCCACGGATCTGACATTCTTTAACATCAAAAACAGGTTCGCCAAGACGGTAGCTGACGTATTGCAGTTCCGAATTGCCGCTGTAGCTTTTAATCGGGAACACGGAGCGGAAAGCCGCTTCCAGACCGTACTGCCCTTCAGGATCTTGCTCGATAAACTTCTGGAACGAGTCAAGCTGGATAGAAAGGAGATATGGGACATCCAGAACTTGTGGACGTTTACCAAAATCCTTACGAATACGTTTTTTCTCGGTATAGGAGTAAACCATAGGGTTCCTCAGCTCGCTGACAAGTCGACCCACTCTGTCCGTCGGTAGGACAGTTTATGCAACACTATTTTGTTGGACCGGAAAGTGGAGCACTTTCCGCAATGCTTGTTGCTATCACGCTTAAATCATTTCATTGCGGTTTACACAGAAGATCTCTTCTGCCGCAGTATATTAAGTCGTCGATAGAAACAAGCATTGTAAAGGTTACTGGCAGTCAAACAGTGTGAAACGCTGCCGGCACCTTACAGCGCAAAAAGGCTGGTGACCAAAAAGTCACCAGCCATCAGCCTGATTTCTCAGGCTGCAACCGGAAGGGTTGGCTTATTTAACTTCAACTTCAGCGCCAGCTTCTTCCAGAGATTTTTTCAGAGCTTCAGCGTCATCTTTGCTCACGCCTTCTTTCAGAGCGGCCGGAGCAGATTCTACCAGGTCTTTAGCTTCTTTCAGACCCAGGCCAGTTGCGCCACGTACTGCTTTGATAACAGCAACTTTGTTAGCGCCAGCGGCTTTCAGAATTACGTCGAACTCAGTTTTTTCTTCAGCAGCTTCAGCAGCCGGGCCAGCAGCAACAGCTACAGCGGCAGCAGCAGAAACACCGAATTTTTCTTCCATTGCAGAGATCAGTTCTACAACGTCCATTACGGACATAGCGGCAACTGCTTCAATGATTTGATCTTTAGTGATAGACATTTAAATTGTTCCTGAATATCAGAATAAGTTTATACGTAAGCGAATGCGTTACAAAGAATACTGCGATTAAGCAGCTTCTTTCGCATCGCGTACAGCAGCCAGAGTACGAACCAGTTTGCCAGCAGAGGCTTCTTTCATGGTTGCCATCAGGCGTGCAATTGCTTCTTCGTAGGTCGGCAGGGTTGCCAGGCGATCGATCTGCGACGCCGGGATCAACTCACCTTCAAAGGCAGCGGCTTTGACCTCAAATTTTGCATTCGCTTTCGCGAACTCTTTGAACAGACGAGCAGCTGCGCCCGGGTGTTCCATAGAGTATGCAATCAGGGTCGGACCAACGAACGCGTCTTTCAGGCACTCAAAAGCAGTACCTTCAACAGCACGGCGCAGCAGGGTGTTACGAACAACACGCATGTAAACGCCAGCTTCGCGACCTGCTTTACGCAGTTCGGTCATTTTATCTACGGTAACGCCACGGGAATCCGCAACAACCGCAGACAGCGCGCCTTTGGCTACTTCGCTGACTTCAGCAACAATCGCTTGTTTGTCTTGAAGATTTAAAGCCATTAGCTTTGCTCCTGGATGTTTGCCAGGGCTCATGCCCTGGAACTCACTTCACTCTTCTCAAAGAAAAGAGCGTCTTAATACGGTGAGCAGAAACAAGCCAAAGAGTACTTAAAAAATATTCTTCAGGTTCTGTCACCGTCTACGCAGGGAATTAAGCTTCTAACGAAACACCTGCGGTCTTCGACGGAGGCCTGGATAGGCCAGGCTCCAACGAACAAATCTGTTTTTTTACCAACTCGCGTTAGTAAAACATGGGGGGAAGATTGTAGACAAATCCACCACCCACGTAAAGGCGAATATTAGTTCGCTACTGCGCTCAGACCAGCCTGGTCGACCGCAACACCCGCACCCATGGTGGTGGAGATGCTAACTTTCTTGATGTACACGCCTTTCGCCTGAGTCGGTTTTGCTTTTTTCAGCGCAACCAGCAGGGCTTCCAGGTTTTCTTTCAGTTTGTCAGCGTCGAAGTCCACTTTACCGATGGTGGTGTGGATGATGCCGTTTTTGTCGTTACGGTAACGAATCTGACCGGCTTTAGCGTTTTTAACCGCTTCGGCAACGTTCGGCGTTACAGTACCAACTTTCGGGTTTGGCATCAGGCCACGCGGACCCAGAACCTGGCCCAGCTGGCCAACAACGCGCATTGCATCCGGAGAAGCAATAACAACGTCAAAGTTCATTTCGCCTTTCTTGATCTGCTCAGCCAGATCTTCCATACCTACCAGCTCTGCGCCAGCTGCTTTAGCAGCTTCAGCGTTCGGGCCCTGGGTAAATACGGCAACGCGAACAGAACGGCCAGTACCGTGCGGCAGTACAGTTGCACCACGTACGTTCTGGTCAGATTTACGCGCATCGATGCCAAGGTTAATAGCAACGTCTACGCTTTCTACGAATTTAGCGGTGGCCAGCTCTTTCAGCAGAGCAATGGCTTCGTTGATGTCGTACTGTTTGGTCGCATCAACTTTGTCACGGATCACGCGCATGCGCTTGGTCAGTTTAGCCATTTCTTAGTCCTCCACTACCAGGCCCATGGAACGAGCAGTACCTTCGATCGAGCGAGTCATCGCTTCAATGTCAGCACCAGTCATGTCCGCGGCTTTAGTCTGAGCAATTTCCTGCACCTGAGCGCGAGTCACTTTGCCCACTTTGTCTTTGTTCGGCTTGCCGGAACCAGACTTGATACCAGCCGCTTTTTTCAGCAGAACTGCTGCCGGAGGCGTTTTGGTAACGAAAGTGAAGGAACGGTCAGCGTAAACGGTAATAACTACCGGAATTGGCAGACCTTTTTCGATGGAATCAGTTTTGGCGTTGAACGCTTTACAGAATTCCATGATGTTAACACCCTGCTGACCCAGAGCCGGACCGACCGGCGGGCTCGGGTTTGCCATGCCAGCTGCAACCTGCAGCTTGACGTAGGCCTGGACTTTCTTAGCCATTGCAATTTCCTCGTTTGGGTATAGCGCCCCGAAAGGCTCCCCATGTTTAAATACGTTTTACGGATAGGGAATCCATAAAAACAAAAGGCGCGAAATTGTATGTCAATTTCGCGCCTTGTGCAACGTTTGATCGCCGAATATTTAGGCTTTTTCGACCTGACCGAAATCCAGCTCTACCGGGGTCGCACGACCAAAGATAGAAACAGAAACTTTCAGGCGGGACTTTTCGTAGTCCACTTCTTCAACCACACCGTTAAAGTCAGCAAACGGACCGTCATTAACGCGGACCATCTCGCCCGGCTCAAACAGCGTTTTCGGACGCGGCTTATCACCTACCTGCTGCAGGCGGTTCATGATCGCATCGACTTCTTTATCGCTAATCGGCGCTGGACGATCGGACGTTCCACCGATGAAGCCCATCACGCGCGGGACGCTGCGCACCAGGTGCCAGCTGGCGTCGTTCATCACCATCTGGACAAGTACGTAGCCGGGGAAGAATTTACGTTCGCTTTTGCGACGCTGGCCGCCACGGATCTCAACCACTTCTTCGGTCGGTACCATAACTTCGCCAAATAACTCTTCCATGTTGTGTAATTTGATATGCTCACGCAGCGATGTAGCTACGCGGCCTTCAAAACCGGAAAACGCCTGAACGACGTACCAGCGCTTTTTAGGAGCTTCAGACATCTCAGAACCTCAGGCCAGTGATAAAGGAAACCAGACGAACCAGAATACCATCCAGTCCCCACAGGATCAGTGACATGACTGCGGTTACCGCAGCCACGATCAATGTGGTGTGCAACGTTTCCTGACGAGTAGGCCAAATCACTTTACGTACTTCGGTTCTCGCTTCACGGGCAAAAGCAACGGTTGCTTTACCCTTCGTCGTCAACAGCGCGACACCACCTGCTGCAGCAATCAGAATAACAACTGCCAGCGCGCGGAGCGGCAGCATCATGTCACGATAAAGATAGTTGCCAACGATAGCCACGAGCAGCAGTACTGCAACAACAACCCACTTCATCGCTTCCAGGCCGCGCCCGCTCCCTTGAGCTTCGGTATTCGCACTCATAAACCAACCTGTCACAAGAATTCAGACAAACATTTTTGCCCCGCATAGGCGAGGCAACCAAACCGAAATGCTCTGGCGAGATTCGGACTAACGCCCTCTTCAGAGCCTGTCTCAGCAATGATTATGACAAAAAAAATCACTGATGAGCCAGGTTCTGGTTCGAAAGCGTACAAAAAGGGCATCAAATGATGCCCTCTTATTGCGCATTGCGTCAAATGTTATCAGCGATTAGCTGAGAACTTTTGCTACAACGCCCGCGCCAACGGTACGGCCGCCTTCACGGATTGCGAAACGCAGACCATCGTCCATCGCAATCGGGTGAATCAGGGTAACAACCATTTTGATGTTGTCGCCCGGCATTACCATCTCTACGCCTTCCGGCAGTTCGATGGTGCCAGTCACGTCAGTTGTACGGAAGTAGAACTGCGGACGGTAGCCTTTGAAGAACGGAGTATGACGGCCGCCTTCATCTTTGGACAGGATATAAACTTCAGATTCGAATTTGGTGTGCGGCTTGATTGAACCCGGCTTAGCCAGTACCTGACCACGTTCGATTTCTTCACGTTTGATACCACGCAGCAGAACGCCTACGTTCTCACCAGCACGGCCTTCGTCCAGCAGTTTGCGGAACATTTCAACGCCAGTACAGGTGGATTTCGCGGTGTCTTTGATACCAACGATTTCAACTTCTTCACCTACTTTGATGATACCGCGCTCTACACGACCGGTAACAACGGTACCACGACCGGAGATGGAGAATACGTCTTCGATCGGCAGCAGGAACGGCTTGTCAATCGCACGTTCTGGTTCCGGGATGTAAGAATCCAGGTGGCCAGCCAGTTCGATGATTTTCGCTTCCCACTCTGCTTCGCCTTCCAGCGCTTTCAGTGCAGAACCACGAACGATCGGAGTGTCGTCGCCCGGGAAATCGTACTGAGACAGCAGTTCACGAACTTCCATCTCAACCAGTTCCAGCAGCTCTTCGTCATCAACCATGTCACATTTGTTCAGGAACACGATGATGTACGGAACGCCTACCTGACGACCCAGCAGGATGTGCTCACGAGTCTGCGGCATCGGGCCGTCAGTCGCAGCTACTACCAGGATCGCGCCGTCCATCTGAGCAGCACCGGTGATCATGTTTTTAACATAGTCGGCGTGGCCCGGGCAGTCTACGTGCGCGTAGTGGCGAGTCGGGGTGTCATATTCAACGTGAGAGGTGTTGATGGTGATACCACGAGCTTTTTCTTCCGGCGCGTTATCGATCTGATCGAATGCGCGAGCGTTACCACCGTAGGTTTTTGCCAGAACGGTAGTGATGGCAGCAGTCAGCGTTGTTTTACCATGGTCAACGTGGCCGATAGTACCGACGTTAACGTGCGGTTTTGTACGTTCAAACTTTTCTTTAGACATCGATTGTCCCTCTAAGACACGGATAAATCGGTGATATCACCACATCAACCAGGCAACATGCCCGACTTGTTGAATGCTAAATAACAGAAGAGAAACCAGGGAGGAGAAGTGAAGTGGTGCTGATACCCAGAGTCGAACTGGGGACCTCACCCTTACCAAGGGTGCGCTCTACCAACTGAGCCATATCAGCACGTCTGGAGCGGGCAGCGGGAATCGAACCCGCATCATCAGCTTGGAAGGCTGAGGTAATAGCCATTATACGATGCCCGCATCCTGAAACTCGGCTACCCAGTGCTTTCTGTATTGTCGGGAGAAGAAACTCTCCCTTTGAGTTGATTCGCTTACTGACACCAACTCAGGTTACGTTTTAGCGTAACCGAAAATGGTGGTGGGGGAAGGATTCGAACCTTCGAAGTCTGTGACGGCAGATTTACAGTCTGCTCCCTTTGGCCGCTCGGGAACCCCACCGGACTTGATGGTGCCGACTACCGGAATCGAACTGGTGACCTACTGATTACAAGTCAGTTGCTCTACCTACTGAGCTAAGTCGGCATCAAGTAGCGCGCATTCTAGGGAGACAGAGGGATTGATGCAACAAAAAAATTGCACAAACCGTTCTATCGCTCACATTTTGCACGACCATTCAACAAAATGCTGTAAATTCATGCAACCCAGTAGAAAAACCCACCGTTTTTAACCGTCTGTTCATAGGTATCCCTCTTTTCTTACCCCTTGCATCACTCTCTTTTCTTGCCTTACAGGGGTGCAATTGCGTTGTTGTAGTGCAGATAAGTAGTGCATTTCAGTCGTTCCGACAAAGCCAGACGTGAAAATGTGAATTGGATCACTTATTGCATCTCCTGGATATCATCCTCAATGGAGGCACAATGATGAAAATTGTTCTGTTAAACGCAGCCACCTTGCCGGTCTATTGCCCTGAACTTGCGGACTTGCTGCTTGATACGTTGCAAGGTGGTGCCTCTGTGGGATATCAGCGTGCGACCAGCCGCCATGAAGCAGAAAGTAGCTTTTATCGTCTGCGCGACGAGATTCAAAGAGGCGAACGCTTAATCTGGATAGCCAGAGATGAGCAAGGCGTTGCGGGGTGTATCAGCCTGGCGCTAAACATGCAGCCTGAAGCGCTTAATCGCGGCACTATCAAATTGCTGCTGGTTCACCGCCGTGCCAGGCGTAAAGGTATTGGCAAAAAGTTGCTTGCTGAGCTTGAGAAAAGCGCTTGTGCTCGTCAGCGTGGGATATTATCCCTTGAAGTGCGGGCTGGCTCTGGGGCCGAAACGTTTTACCGCTCACAGGGATACCGCTGCCTCGGAGAAATGCCGGATTACCTCTGCTCCGCCGACGGGTACTACCACCCTGCTGCGATTTATTTTAAACGCTTATTTACGGTAAATCAGCCAGTTCGATCTATTGCCAGCTAATGTGAATAGCGTGATGCTTTCCGCGTAAAGCATCACGCAGACGCGATTTTTCATATTATTCCCTGTCATCTGGTGTTAACCTCCTGCCCATTGATCCAACTTATTTCAATAACGTCGAGCCATCACATTACCTTAAGAGACGCTCTCTCGCGGCGCGTCGGAAGCATACGTGTCAGTGGTAATGTGGGCAGATAAAAGCTTATGAGTAAAAAAGAGCAAACGTTAATGACGCCTTACTTACAGTTTAATCGCAGCCAGTGGGCTGCACTTCGTGATTCCGTGCCAATGACATTGACTGAGGGCGAAATCGCAAGGTTAAAAGGCATTAATGAAGACCTTTCTCTGGAAGAAGTGGCCGAAATTTATCTTCCGCTGTCCCGTTTACTCAATTTCTACATTAGTTCAAACCTGCGTCGACAAGCCGTGCTGGAACAATTTCTGGGCACGAACGGTCAGCGCATTCCCTATATCATCAGCATCGCGGGTAGCGTTGCGGTAGGGAAAAGTACCACCGCCCGTGTATTACAGGCGTTACTCAGCCGCTGGCCTGAACATCGTCGGGTAGAGTTAATTACCACCGATGGCTTTCTGCATCCCAACCAGGTATTGAAAGATCGCGGGTTAATGAAGAAAAAAGGGTTTCCGCAATCCTATGATATGCATCGCCTGGTGCAGTTCGTTTCCGATATTAAATCGGGGGTGACCAATGTTACCGCCCCGGTTTATTCGCACCTGATTTATGATGTGATCCCGGATGGTGACAAAACGGTCACGCATCCTGATATTCTTATTCTTGAAGGGTTAAATGTTTTACAAAGTGGTATGGATTATCCTCATGATCCGCACCATGTGTTTGTTTCAGACTTCGTAGATTTTTCTATTTATGTTGATGCGCCGGAGGATCTTTTACAGACCTGGTATATTAACCGTTTCCTGAAGTTCCGCGAAGGCGCTTTTACTAACCCGGATTCTTATTTCCATAACTATGCGAAGTTATCTGAAGCTGAAGCAATAGAAGTTGCGATGTCGCTGTGGAAAGAGATTAACGGCTTAAATCTTAAAGAAAACATCCTGCCTACGCGCGAACGCGCCAGTCTGATTATGACCAAGAGTGCCAATCACGCTGTTGAACAAGTGCGCCTGCGAAAATAAACACTAAGGGGAGCATCAACGCTCCCCTTTGATTATTATTCCGCACTGCGCAGTGATATTTCTCCCCCCATCCAGGGTTTAATTACGCCCTCTTGTTCAAGCAGCAGGGCACCCTGCACATCAATTCCACGCGAAATACCGTAGATCTCTTTCTCACCGATAATCAATTTCACCGGCCGATGAATAAAATTATCCAGTTTCTCCCAGCGCGAGAGAAAAGGAGACAGCCCTTCTTGCTCAAACGTTTGCAATGCAGTACGCAGTTCTGTAATTAAACGTGCAGCAAGCTTGTTACGATCAATTCTCACACCAGCTTCTTGCAGATTAATCCAGCCCTGGCTGATGTCTTCAGCTTGTACTTTACGCATCACCAGGTTGACACCAGCGCCAATGACAATTTGCGCAGCATCACCGGTTTTCCCTGTCAGTTCGACGAGGATACCCGCAAGTTTACGATCCTGAAGATAAAGGTCGTTAGGCCATTTAACGCGCACCTGATCAGCACCCAGATCGTGTAAAACCTCAGCCATCACAATCCCGATCACAAGGCTTAAGCCGATTGCAGCTGCCGGTCCCTGCTCTAATCGCCAGTACATCGATATATAGAGATTTGCACCGAAGGGAGAGACCCATTTTCGACCACGGCGCCCTCGTCCGGCCTGTTGGTACTCCGCCACACAAGCATCACCGGAATCAAGTTCACTGAGGCGATCTAACAAATACTGGTTTGTTGAATCAATTACTGGCAGAACAGCAACTTTACCCTGCTTAATTTGGCTGCTGATCATGGTTTCATCCAGTAGCTGGATAGGCTCCGGAAGGCTATAGCCTTTACCTGGGACAGTAAAAACATCAATTCCCCAGTCACGTAGCGTCTGAACATGTTTATTAATCGCTGCGCGGCTCATGCCCAGACGTTCGCCGAGTTGTTCACCCGAATGGAATTCACCATCCGCTAAAATAGAGATCAATGTTAATGGGATCGTATTGTCCTTCACGCAATCGCCTCCACTGCATTCACTTCACCGGCACAGCCAATAAAGCGGACCTCTGGTTCCAGCCAGACGTTGAATTTGTCTCCTACACGTTGACGTACCAGGTGCGCAAGCTGGATGACATCCTCACTGGTTGCGAGACCGGTATTGATCAGCACCAGCGCCTGCAAATGATGGACCGCCGCCCCTTTCACGGCAGTCCCCTTCAACTGGCATTGGTCAATAAGCCATCCTGCGGCTAGTTTTACGGAGCCATCAGCTTGAGGATAATGGGGGGCATTCGGGAACGCCTCTAATAAGTTATTGGCTTGCTCCGGCGACACCACCGGGTTTTTAAAGAAACTGCCAGCATTACCGTGCACTTTCGGATCGGGCAGTTTACTCATGCGCATATGACATACCGCATCGAAAACTTGTTGTGCCGTTACAGTTGCAGGATCAAGACGAGTTAAGTCGCCGTAGGTCAGCACAGGTTGCCAGTTTTTTGATAAACGCAGCCCCACAGCAGTAATGGCGTAACCATCCTGATACTCGTGTTTAAAGATACTGTCACGGTAACCAAAACGGCACGCTTGTGCACTCAAACGCTGCGACTCGCCGCTGCTGAGGTTGATGCAATCAACATAGTTGCAGACTCGCTGTAGCTCAACGCCATATGCGCCAATATTCTGGATTGGTGATGAGCCTGCACAGCCAGGGATCAGCGCCAAATTCTCCAGACCAGGCATCCCGTTGTTGAGAGTAAATTGCACGAGGTGATGCCAGTTCTCCCCGGCACCGACATGAAGCAGCCATGCATCGTCCTCTTCATCGACATCGATTCCACGAATGCGGTTGATAATGACCGTTCCTGCAAAATCTTGTAGAAACAGCACATTGCTACCTTCACCCAGGATCAATACGGGTTGCTGGTTCTGTACGGCGGCTTGCCAGGCTTCCAGCAATTGCTGTGTATTTTCGACGCAAACGATCTGCTGGGCATTACGATCAATACCGAAGGTATTCCAGGGCTTAAGGGAGTGGTTCATTGGCGCTATCCTGATGCAAAAACACAGTTAGTTTACCGTATCCGGAGGGTAAGCGCTTGTGGTGTTTGGAAAGCCCAAACGCAAAAAGGCCCAGTCTTCCGACTGGGCCTTCTGCTTTATTTGATGCCTGGCAGTTCCCTACTCTCGCATGGGGAGACCCCACACTACCATCGGCGCTACGGCGTTTCACTTCTGAGTTCGGCATGGGGTCAGGTGGGACCACCGCGCTAGTGCCGCCAGGCAAATTCTGTCATCAACACACCTTCCGGTCTGTCAATATAATCTGTATCAGGCTGATTATTGTCTCTCTTCCGCCAAAACATCTTCGGCGTTGTAAGGTTAAGCCTCACGGTTCATTAGTACCGGTTAGCTCAACGCATCGCTGCGCTTACACACCCGGCCTATCAACGTCGTCGTCTTCAACGTTCCTTCAGGAGACTCAAAGTCTCAGGGAGAACTCATCTCGGGGCAAGTTTCGTGCTTAGATGCTTTCAGCACTTATCTCTTCCGCATTTAGCTACCGGGCAGTGCCATTGGCATGACAACCCGAACACCAGTGATGCGTCCACTCCGGTCCTCTCGTACTAGGAGCAGCCCCCCTCAATTCTCCAGCGCCCACGGCAGATAGGGACCGAACTGTCTCACGACGTTCTAAACCCAGCTCGCGTACCTTTAAATGGCGAACAGCCATACCCTTGGGACCTACTTCAGCCCCAGGATGTGATGAGCCGACATCGAGGTGCCAAACACCGCCGTCGATATGAACTCTTGGGCGGTATCAGCCTGTTATCCCCGGAGTACCTTTTATCCGTTGAGCGATGGCCCTTCCATTCAGAACCACCGGATCACTATGACCTGCTTTCGCACCTGCTCGCGCCGTCACGCTCGCAGTCAAGCCAGCTTATGCCATTGCACTAACCTCCTGATGTCCGACCAGGATTAGCTGACCTTCGTGCTCCTCCGTTACGCTTTAGGAGGAGACCGCCCCAGTCAAACTACCCACCAGACACTGTCCGCAACCCGGTTCACGGGTCCACGTTAGAACATCAAACATTAAAGGGTGGTATTTCAAGGTTGGCTCCACGCAGACTGGCGTCCACGCTTCAAAGCCTCCCACCTATCCTACACATCAAGGCTCAATGTTCAGTGTCAAGCTATAGTAAAGGTTCACGGGGTCTTTCCGTCTTGCCGCGGGTACACTGCATCTTCACAGCGAGTTCAATTTCACTGAGTCTCGGGTGGAGACAGCCTGGCCATCATTACGCCATTCGTGCAGGTCGGAACTTACCCGACAAGGAATTTCGCTACCTTAGGACCGTTATAGTTACGGCCGCCGTTTACCGGGGCTTCGATCAAGAGCTTCTCCTTACGGATAACCCCATCAATTAACCTTCCGGCACCGGGCAGGCGTCACACCGTATACGTCCACTTTCGTGTTTGCACAGTGCTGTGTTTTTAATAAACAGTTGCAGCCAGCTGGTATCTTCGACTGATTTCAGCTCCACGGGTAAACCGCTTCACCTACATATCAGCGTGCCTTCTCCCGAAGTTACGGCACCATTTTGCCTAGTTCCTTCACCCGAGTTCTCTCAAGCGCCTTGGTATTCTCTACCTGACCACCTGTGTCGGTTTGGGGTACGATTTCGTGTTACCTGGAGCTTAGAGGCTTTTCCTGGAAGCAGGGCATTTGTCACTTCAGCACCGTAGTGCCTCGTCATCACGCCTCAGTGTTAAAGTGAACCGGATTTACCTGGAACACACACCTGCACGCTTAAACCGGGACAACCGTCGCCCGGATGACATAGCCTTCTCCGTCCCCCCTTCGCAGTAACACCAAGTACAGGAATATTAACCTGTTTCCCATCGACTACGCCTTTCGGCCTCGCCTTAGGGGTCGACTCACCCTGCCCCGATTAACGTTGGACAGGAACCCTTGGTCTTCCGGCGAGCGGGCTTTTCACCCGCTTTATCGTTACTTATGTCAGCATTCGCACTTCTGATACCTCCAGCATGCCTCACAGCACACCTTCGCAGGCTTACAGAACGCTCCCCTACCCAACAACACATTCGTGTCGCTGCCGCAGCTTCGGTGCATGGTTTAGCCCCGTTACATCTTCCGCGCAGGCCGACTCGACCAGTGAGCTATTACGCTTTCTTTAAATGATGGCTGCTTCTAAGCCAACATCCTGGCTGTCTGGGCCTTCCCACATCGTTTCCCACTTAACCATGACTTTGGGACCTTAGCTGGCGGTCTGGGTTGTTTCCCTCTTCACGACGGACGTTAGCACCCGCCGTGTGTCTCCCGTGATAACATTCTCCGGTATTCGCAGTTTGCATCGGGTTGGTAAGCCGGGATGGCCCCCTAGCCGAAACAGTGCTCTACCCCCGGAGATGAATTCACGAGGCGCTACCTAAATAGCTTTCGGGGAGAACCAGCTATCTCCCGGTTTGATTGGCCTTTCACCCCCAGCCACAAGTCATCCGCTAATTTTTCAACATTAGTCGGTTCGGTCCTCCAGTTAGTGTTACCCAACCTTCAACCTGCCCATGGCTAGATCACCGGGTTTCGGGTCTATACCCTGCAACTTAACGCCCAGTTAAGACTCGGTTTCCCTTCGGCTCCCCTATTCGGTTAACCTTGCTACAGAATATAAGTCGCTGACCCATTATACAAAAGGTACGCAGTCACACCCCAGAGGGTGCTCCCACTGCTTGTACGTACACGGTTTCAGGTTCTTTTTCACTCCCCTCGCCGGGGTTCTTTTCGCCTTTCCCTCACGGTACTGGTTCACTATCGGTCAGTCAGGAGTATTTAGCCTTGGAGGATGGTCCCCCCATATTCAGACAGGATACCACGTGTCCCGCCCTACTCATCGAGCTCACAACCTGTGCGTTTTTGTGTACGGGGCTGTCACCCTGTATCGCGCGACTTTCCAGACGCTTCCACTAACACACAAGCTGATTCTGGCTCTGGGCTCCTCCCCGTTCGCTCGCCGCTACTGGGGGAATCTCGGTTGATTTCTTTTCCTCGGGGTACTTAGATGTTTCAGTTCCCCCGGTTCGCCTCATTAACCTATGGATTCAGTTAATGATAGTGTGACGAGTCACACTGGGTTTCCCCATTCGGACATCGCCGGTTATAACGGTTCATATCACCTTACCGGCGCTTTTCGCAGATTAGCACGTCCTTCATCGCCTCTGACTGCCAGGGCATCCACCGTGTACGCTTGGTCGCTTAACCTCACAACCCGAAGATGTTTCGTGAAACATCCTCAGTTGCGAAAATTTGAGAGACTCGCAGAACAGTTCGCACTGTTCTGTGTTTCAATTTTCAGCTTGATCCAGATTTTTAAAGAGCAAAACTTCGCAGTACACACAGAATGTGCACTCTGAAGTTTTTTTTGAGCCGGACAGTAAAGGATGGTGGAGCTATGCGGGATCGAACCGCAGACCTCCTGCGTGCAAAGCAGGCGCTCTCCCAGCTGAGCTATAGCCCCATCGTGGTCTCTGTAACCTTAATTTCAGCTGAGACAAGGCGGGGTGACACGAAGCATACTGAAGTATGTGAGTGTCGCCGCAACGCAGTATCAGCTGAAATTTGGTAGGCCTGAGTGGACTTGAACCACCGACCTCACCCTTATCAGGGGTGCGCTCTAACCACCTGAGCTACAAGCCTGCAGAGATTCTTTACTGCTCGTTTTTCATCAGACAATCTGTGTGAGCACTGCAAAGGCAGGTTCTTTAAGGTAAGGAGGTGATCCAACCGCAGGTTCCCCTACGGTTACCTTGTTACGACTTCACCCCAGTCATGAATCACAAAGTGGTAAGCGCCCTCCCGAAGGTTAAGCTACCTACTTCTTTTGCAACCCACTCCCATGGTGTGACGGGCGGTGTGTACAAGGCCCGGGAACGTATTCACCGTGGCATTCTGATCCACGATTACTAGCGATTCCGACTTCATGGAGTCGAGTTGCAGACTCCAATCCGGACTACGACGCACTTTATGAGGTCCGCTTGCTCTCGCGAGGTCGCTTCTCTTTGTATGCGCCATTGTAGCACGTGTGTAGCCCTGGTCGTAAGGGCCATGATGACTTGACGTCATCCCCACCTTCCTCCAGTTTATCACTGGCAGTCTCCTTTGAGTTCCCGGCCGGACCGCTGGCAACAAAGGATAAGGGTTGCGCTCGTTGCGGGACTTAACCCAACATTTCACAACACGAGCTGACGACAGCCATGCAGCACCTGTCTCACAGTTCCCGAAGGCACCAAGGCATCTCTGCCAAGTTCTGTGGATGTCAAGACCAGGTAAGGTTCTTCGCGTTGCATCGAATTAAACCACATGCTCCACCGCTTGTGCGGGCCCCCGTCAATTCATTTGAGTTTTAACCTTGCGGCCGTACTCCCCAGGCGGTCGATTTAACGCGTTAGCTCCGGAAGCCACGCCTCAAGGGCACAACCTCCAAATCGACATCGTTTACAGCGTGGACTACCAGGGTATCTAATCCTGTTTGCTCCCCACGCTTTCGCACCTGAGCGTCAGTCTTCGTCCAGGAGGCCGCCTTCGCCACCGGTATTCCTCCAGATCTCTACGCATTTCACCGCTACACCTGGAATTCTACCTCCCTCTACGAGACTCCAGCCTGCCAGTTTCGAATGCAGTTCCCAGGTTGAGCCCGGGGATTTCACATCCGACTTGACAGACCGCCTGCGTGCGCTTTACGCCCAGTAATTCCGATTAACGCTTGCACCCTCCGTATTACCGCGGCTGCTGGCACGGAGTTAGCCGGTGCTTCTTCTGCGGGTAACGTCAATTGCTGTGGTTATTAACCACAACACCTTCCTCCCCGCTGAAAGTACTTTACAACCCGAAGGCCTTCTTCATACACGCGGCATGGCTGCATCAGGCTTGCGCCCATTGTGCAATATTCCCCACTGCTGCCTCCCGTAGGAGTCTGGACCGTGTCTCAGTTCCAGTGTGGCTGGTCATCCTCTCAGACCAGCTAGGGATCGTCGCCTAGGTGAGCCGTTACCCCACCTACTAGCTAATCCCATCTGGGCACATCTGATGGCAAGAGGCCCGAAGGTCCCCCCTCTTTGGTCTTGCGACGTTATGCGGTATTAGCTACCGTTTCCAGTAGTTATCCCCCTCCATCAGGCAGTTTCCCAGACATTACTCACCCGTCCGCCACTCGTCACCCGAGGAGCAAGCTCCTCTGTGCTACCGTTCGACTTGCATGTGTTAGGCCTGCCGCCAGCGTTCAATCTGAGCCATGATCAAACTCTTCAATTTAAAAGTTTGATGCTCATCGAATTAAACTTCGTAATGAATTACGTGTTCACTCGTGAGACTTGGTATTCATTTAGCGTCCGTGGACGTCAAGAATCCATGTCACTTTGAGTGCCCACACAGATTGTCTGATAAATTGTTAAAGAGCAGTGCCGCTGTGTTTTCGCTGCGGCGCGGGGTGTGCATATTACGCTTTCCCGCTGCGAAGTCAACTGAATATTTTCAGATTTCTTCACCTGACAGGCCGGTGTGTTTGCCGTTGTGCCGTGTCAGTGGTGGCGCATTATAGGGAGTTAATTCCGGCTGACAAGCATAAATTTCAAAAAAGTTTTCGTTCGCTTATTTTTCCGCCGCAACGCCGGTTAAACAGCCGATTTGCGGCTTAAGTGAGCGATTTCGCGGGCAAAACTCGCGACTTGCTGCCAGTCCGTATACACCACTTCTTTCGTTGGATTAGTTTCGCCGCCTGTCATCTTCATAATTAACTGAATCATCAGACGGTCATACCAACGATAACGTGGATAACGTAGCGCACCGGCAAACACGGCGCACTCATCCGGTTGCCATGGCGACGCGAGTAAAAACTTGCGGGCGTAGCTATTGGTCTGCGGCGAGCTCTTCTCGGGTTTGCGGGCGACCAGGTTAACGGAATAGAACGCGCTCGGCAGTGAGTTCAGTCTCTGCAGATGTTTTTTCACGAAACGTTCCAGCGCCGGATGATAACGTCCATAACGAATCGATGCGCCAATCACTACCCGCTCATACTGGTCCCAGTCTATCTCTTCCGCGCGATTCAAATTCACTACATCGGTATCGGTACCGATCTCTTGCAACTCGGAAGCAATATAAGAGGCGATTTCCCGGGTTTGCCCATCCCGGGTGGAAAAGAGAATCAATGTTTTCACGTAAGGCTCCTTACTCACGCCAGAAAGTGGGGGTAAACAGCACTAACAGCGTGAAGACCTCCAGACGACCAAATAGCATATTCGCAATCAGGATCCACTTCGCCACCGGATTCATACTGGCAAAGTTATCCGCGACAACCCCCAGCCCTGGCCCAAGGTTATTCAGTGTTGCGACGACCGAAGCGAAAGCAGAGAAATCATCCACCCCGGTGGCAATGATCGCCAGCATGCTGACAATAAACACCAGCGCATAGGCAGAGAAAAACCCCCACACGGCTTCCAGAATACGCTCCGGCAACGCGCGATTGCCGAGCTTAATGCTGTAAACCGCATTCGGGTGCACCAGGCGCTTCAACTCACGGTTCCCCTGTTTAAACAGCAACAGGATACGGATCACCTTCAACCCGCCCCCCGTCGAACCGGCACAACCGCCGATAAATGCCGAGCACAGCAATAACACCGGCAAAAATAATGGCCAACGCGCAATGCTGTCGGTGGTAAATCCTGCGGTGGTCGCCATTGAAACGACCTGGAAAAAGGCCTGATTAAGGGTGGTCACCGCCGAGTTATAAACATCGTGGAACCACAGCACCACCGTGCAAATCACCACCAACGTCAACTGTACGCCGATAAACATCCTGAATTCGGGATCGCGCCAGTAAACTTTCAGGCTGCGCCCACTGAGCAAAGAGAAATGCAGGCCGTAGTTACAACCAGAGATCAGTAAGAAAATGGCAATGATGGTGTTGATGGTGGGACTGTTAAAATAGCCAACGCTGGCATCGTGTGTGGAGAAACCGCCAATGGCAATCGTTGCAAAGCTATGCCCGATAGCATCGAAGGCCGGCATCCCGGCAAACCACAGCGCCACTGCGCAGGCAATCGTCAGCAAGACATAGATAAGCCACAGGGTCTTAGCCGTTTCGGCAATACGCGGGCGCATTTTATTGTCTTTCAATGGCCCGGGCATTTCCGCGCGATAGAGCTGCATTCCGCCAACGCCAAGGATCGGCAGTATCGCAACGGCTAACACGATGATCCCCATCCCACCAAACCACTGCAACATCTGGCGATAAAAGAGGATGGCATGCGGCAGCGAATCCAGCCCGATCAGCGTTGTTGCTCCTGTGGTCGTCAGGCCAGAGAAGGACTCAAAAAACGCATCTGTTACCGTCAAACTGGGGCTTTCTGAAAAGATAAACGGCAACGCCCCCACGCTGCCCAACACCGTCCAGAACAGCACGACGATAAGGAAGCCTTCACGGGATTTCAGTTCCCCTTTCTGGCGACGATTGGGCCACCACAGTATGGAACCAATCATCAACGCGACAAAAAAGGTCTGGGTAAATGCTCGCCCCGCACCGTCGCGGTAAATAAGGGCTACCAGTCCAGGTAAGATCATCGTTCCGGAAAAGAGGATGACCAGCAGTCCAACGATTCGGGTTATGGCGCGAAAATGCATCTCTGCCGCTTCCTTAGGTGTTCAGAAAATCAGGAGGGGATTATTCTTCAGTTTTTAACAATTGCAATGCACCACGGCTAAAATCAGCAAGCCTTGCCGAAAACGCCTCCAGTCTGCTGTGAGGAAGCGCCACCCGCAGATGCACGGAAGCCTGATACTCGCTTGCGACAATTTTCCCCTCAAATTGCCCAAGCAGCGTTTCGACGCCGGCCAGCTGTGCGTAATCACACCACAAAGTATATTCGGTTAACGGCATCTTGCGGAGAGTCGTAAGCTGGTTCAGTGCCTGTTGCACACCACCACCATATGCTTTTACCAGACCACCGGTCCCCAGCAAAACACCGCCATAATAACGTACCACCACCGCAGTGATTTCACCGACGCCGCTCCCCATTAACTGGGCGAGCATCGGTTTACCAGCCGTACCCGCCGGTTCACCATCGTCAGAAAAACCTAACTGCTGTGAATCATCCGGCGGCCCCGCAACCCATGCCACACAGTGGTGACGCGCGTCCGGGTGCTGCGCCCGGACAGCATCGACAAACGCCTTCGCCGCCTCAACACCATCGGTATGCGCCAACAGCGTAATAAAACGGCTTTTTTTGATCTCCTCGCTAAAGGTGACCGGCGCAGCCGGTATCAGCCAGCTCTCCATTACGCCAGCTTCAGATCCCGCGTCATGTTTTCGATGTTATTTTCGTGGATAACCACATTATCTTCGATACGAATACCGCCAAACGGCTTCAGCGCATCGATTTTTTGCCAGTTAAAATGTTTGCTGAGCGGGCCTTCACGCCATGGCGCCAGCAGAGATTCAATAAAGTAGAGACCCGGTTCAATCGTCACCACCATACGTGGCTGCATCACGCGGGTGCAGCGCAGATAGGGATACTTCGACGGCGCAGCCAAATGCGTGCCGGTGTCATCCTGCATAAAGCCTGCGACATCATGCACCTGTAAACCAAGCGGATGGCCGATACCATGAGGCATAAACGGCCCGGTGATGTCCTGCTCCACCATCGCTTCTTCGCTGATATCCACGATAATTTGATGACGGCGCAGCAATTTGGCGATGCGCTGATGGAACTGAACATGGTAGTCGGCGTAATTAACGCCCGCTTTCATGGTGGCAATCAGTGCCAATTGCTCGTCGTTAACGTCTTTGACCAGTTGTGCATACTCCGTGTCGCTGTTCGCCGCCCAGGTACGCGTTAAATCAGCAGCGTAGCCGTTGTACTCTGCGCCGGCATCCAGCAGGAAGCTGCGCATTTCCGCCGGTGCGCGGTGGTCGAGCCTTGTGTAATGCAGCACGGCGGCGTGTTCGTTCAGCGCCACAATATTGCTGTACGGCACATCAGTGTCGCGATGACCGGTAGCGGTCAGATATGCGAGGTTGATATCGAACTCGCTCATCCCGGACTGGAAGGCTTCATGCGCAGCACGGTGACCAATAACAGCAGTCTTCTGCGCTTCACGCATACATGCCAGCTCATAATCGGTTTTGTAGGCGCGGTAATAATGCAGGTAATCAATCACCCCTTTCGGGTTGATGTTGCTGGCTGCGATATCCAGACCCAGTGCACGCTCCGCCACAGGCCCGATGTAAGCAATGTTGCCGCGGGCCGCAGGCAGCAAGCTACCGATGCCATCTGCTTTCGGCAGCGCAATCACATCGACTTCTTCGGTCCAGAAGGAGGTCGGCAAGGGTTCCACGTTATGCCAGTAATCCACCGGCAGATAGAACCACAGCTTCGGTTTATTCACGCCATCGACCAATAGCCAGCAGTTCGGCACCTGTGTTACCGGCACCCAGGCCTTGAACTGGGGATTCACTTTAAACGGATAAGGATGGTCGTCGAGAAAGACGTTAAACAGCTCGCCGGAGTGAATAAGCAACGCATCAAGCTTGAAGCGCGCCAGTACATCACGGGTGCGTTCCTGTAGCGTAACAATATGATTTTTATAAAGTGCCGCCAGTGAGTCCATCGTTATTCCTTCTGTTTTTTATGACCTCAAGTGTTCGCATCTTAGCACACCTGCTTCCGGCTGGGTGATTTCCACCGAGCGTGATCACGCCAGCAATTATTTAATGAGTCATTTGCATTTCATTAACATAAAAACCACACTCCGTTTCATCTGGTATGACCAGATCCCTTGCTGGATTCAGGAGACTGACATGCTCTACAAAGGCAATAACCTGTACCTCAACTGGCTGGAAGATGGCATCGCCGAACTGGTGTTCGATGCTCCCGGTTCAGTGAATAAGCTTGATACTGCTACCGTCGCCAGCCTCGGTGAGGCGCTGGACGTGTTGGAAAAGCAATCAGATTTAAAAGGGCTGCTGCTGCGTTCCGAAAAAGCGGCCTTTATCGTTGGCGCGGATATCACCGAATTCCTTTCGCTGTTTCTGGTGCCGGCAGAGCAATTGAGCCAGTGGCTACATTTTGCAAACAGCGTCTTTAACCGACTGGAAGATTTGCCGGTACCTACGCTTTCTGCCGTCAATGGCTATGCGTTGGGCGGCGGCTGCGAATGCGTGCTGGCGACTGACTATCGCCTGGCGACGCCGGACCTGCGCATCGGGCTGCCGGAAACCAAACTGGGTATCATGCCGGGCTTTGGCGGTTCCGTGCGTATGCCGCGCCTGCTTGGTGCAGATAGCGCATTAGAAATTATTGCTGCCGGGAAAGATGTCGGTGCCGAAGAGGCACTGAAAATTGGCCTGGTAGATGGCATTGTGAAGCCGGAAAAACTGCGTGATGGTGCAGTAGCCATCCTGCGCCAGGCGATGAAGGGCGATCTCGACTGGCGAGCCAAACGTCAGCCGAAGCTGGAACCGCTGAAACTCAGCAAAATTGAAGCCGCCATGAGCTTTACCATTGCCAAAGGCATGGTGATGCAAACCGCTGGCAAACACTATCCGGCACCCATTACGGCGGTAAAAACCATTGAAGCCGCTGCAAAATTCGGTCGTGATGAGGCTCTGAAGCTGGAAAATCAGAGCTTCGTTCCGCTGGCCCATACCAACGAAGCCCGTGCACTGGTCGGTATTTTCCTTAATGACCAATACGTTAAAGGGCAGGCGAAGAAACTGACCAAAAATGTAGAAACGCCCAAACAGGCTGCGGTACTTGGTGCAGGCATCATGGGCGGTGGCATTGCCTATCAGTCCGCGTGGAAAGGCGTGCCGGTGTTGATGAAAGATATCAATGAGAAGTCGCTCGCGCTCGGCATGAGCGAGGCGGGTAAATTGCTGAATAAACAGCTTGAGCGCGGCAAGATCGACGGTCTGAAGCTGGCCGGTGTGATTTCCACCATCCAGCCCACGCTGGCCTATGCTGGTTTTGAGCGTGCCGATGTGGTGGTGGAAGCGGTTGTTGAAAACCCGAAAGTGAAAAAAGCGGTATTAGCAGAAACTGAAGACCAGGTGCGCCCGGATACCGTGCTGGCGTCAAACACCTCCACTATTCCCATCAGTGAACTGGCAAGTGTGCTAAAACGCCCGGAAAACTTCTGCGGTATGCACTTCTTTAACCCGGTGCACCGCATGCCGCTGGTCGAGGTGATCCGCGGTGAAAAAACCTCCGATGAGACCATCGCAAAAGTGGTGGCATGGGCCAGTAAAATGGGCAAAACCCCGATTGTGGTCAATGACTGCCCCGGTTTCTTTGTTAACCGTGTGCTGTTCCCCTATTTCGCCGGTTTTAGCCAGTTGCTGCGCGACGGCGCGGACTTCCGCAAAGTCGACAAAGTGATGGAAAAACAGTTCGGCTGGCCGATGGGCCCGGCCTATCTGCTAGACGTTGTGGGTATTGATACCGCGCATCACGCCCAGGCGGTGATGGCGGCCGGTTTCCCGCAGCGTATGCAGAAAGATTACCGCGATGCGATCGATGCGCTGTTTGACGCCAACCGCTACGGGCAGAAAAACGGCATCGGCTTCTGGCGCTATAAAGAAGACAGCAAAGGCAAGCCGAAGAAAGAAGAAGATGCCGCAGTGGATAACCTGCTGGCGGAGATCAGCAAAGGCCGACAGGATTTCAGCGACGACGACACTATCGCCCGCATGATGATCCCGATGGTGAATGAAGTGGTGCGCTGCCTCGAAGAGGGCATTATCGCCAGCCCTGCCGAAGCCGACATGGCGCTGGTGTATGGGCTTGGTTTCCCGCCGTTCCATGGTGGCGCGTTCCGCTGGCTGGATACGATCGGCAGCGCAAAATATCTCGACATGGCGCAGCAGTATCAGCACCTCGGGCCGTTGTATGAGGTCCCGGCAGGGCTGCGTGAAAAAGCACGCCATAACGAGCCTTATTACCCCGAAGTTGAACCTGCGCGCCCGGTGGGCGAGCTGAAGACGGCTTAAGGAGTCACAATGGAACAGGTTGTCATTGTCGATGCGATTCGTACCCCAATGGGCCGTTCAAAAGGCGGCGCATTCCGCAATGTACGCGCAGAAGATCTCTCCGCCCACTTGATGCGTAGCCTGCTGGCGCGTAACCCGGCGCTGGATGCCACAGCTATTGACGATATTTACTGGGGCTGCGTGCAACAAACGTTGGAGCAGGGTTTCAATATTGCCCGTAATGCCGCGCTGCTGGCGGAAATCCCGCATTCGGTTCCGGCCGTCACCGTTAACCGGCTCTGTGGATCATCGATGCAGGCGTTACATGATGCCGCACGCATGATCATGACGGGCGATGCGCAGGTGTGCCTGGTTGGCGGTGTCGAACATATGGGTCACGTCCCGATGAGCCACGGTGTGGATTTCCATCCGGGCATGAGCCGTAACGTGGCGAAAGCCGCAGGCATGATGGGGCTGACCGCCGAAATGCTGTCTCGTATGCACGGTATCAGCCGTGAAATGCAGGATGCGTTCGCCGCCCGTTCCCATGCCCGCGCCTGGGCTGCCACGCAATCCGGGGCGTTCAGAACGGAGATCATCCCGACCGGAGGCCATGATGCAGATGGCGTGCTGAAGCAGTTTAACTATGACGAAGTGATCCGACCGGAAACCACCGTTGAAGCCCTTTCTACATTACGCCCGGCCTTTGATCCGGTGAGCGGTACGGTAACCGCCGGTACCTCTTCTGCGCTATCGGATGGGGCCTCGGCGATGCTGGTAATGAGCGAAAGCCGCGCCCGTGAACTGGGGCTGGCTCCACGCGCCCGCATACGCTCAATGGCGGTGGTTGGCTGCGATCCATCGATTATGGGTTATGGCCCGGTTCCGGCTTCAAAACTGGCGTTGAAAAAGGCCGGGCTGGCAACCAGCGATATCGACCTGTTTGAAATGAACGAAGCCTTTGCTGCGCAGATCCTGCCGTGCATTAAAGATCTGGGACTCATGGAACAGATCGACGAGAAGATTAACCTCAACGGCGGTGCTATCGCACTCGGACACCCGCTGGGCTGCTCGGGTACACGCATCAGCACAACATTGCTGAACCTGATGGAACGCAAAGACGCCCAATTTGGTCTGGCGACGATGTGTATCGGTCTGGGTCAGGGGATCGCGACTGTGTTTGAACGCGTATAACAGCAGATTCTCGTCATCGCGACCATGCCGGAAGGCGGCGCAAGCCTCTTATCCGGCATGGTGAATGCAAAGAAAATTTAGTTGCCGTTCTTCCCGCCTGTCAGGGGCGGGTTTTTTATTACCGTTACCCGCAAAACAGCCAACGCCGTTCCGGCGACAACGACGAATACAGATCAGATAAAGGCAAATGCATCGCCAAACAGGCGATCTTCACGCGCACCGCGCTCATTGCAGAACAGATCACGGGCGATTTTCGCCATCTCAAAACGTCCGGCAATATAGATATCGTGCTCTGCAAGCGAGCCAAAATCCTGCAGTACTGCCGCCAATACCGTTCCGGAACGGCCGCGCCATGCCTCAGGCGGTTGTTCAACGACCGGCACCACGCGCAGATTCGGATGTGTCACGGTTAACGCTTCCAGCTCAGCCAAATCGTAGAGGTGTTTTTCTTCGCGGCCCCCCCAGTAAATGGTGATGTCGCGGTTCGGGTTTTTCGCCAGTGACGTCAGTAAAATAGAACGGACATAAGAGAACCCGGTGCCGCCTGCGATCAGAACCATCGGACGATCTTCGTCATCACGCAGCCAGGCATCGCCGTGCGGAATATCGATCACGATTTGGCGGTCCTTCAGGATGCGATCCATTACCGCCATGGCATAAAGATTTAACTCAGACGCGCCAATATGCAGTTCGATAAAATCATGCTGATCCGGTGTGGAGGCCATCGAGAAGGGGCGCTTATCTCGCTCATCCATCACTACCATCAAGTACTGGCCAGCGCGGAAAGAAAACGCCGCTTCCGGCACTAAACGGACGCGATATACGGTATCAGTGATGGCATCTACCGAGGTCACTTTACAGCTTAAGGTTGTCATGCGCTCTCTCTGTCGGGTCTATTTTTCGGCATTTAGTATGGCTAGTTCATCCCAAATGGCGTCGATTCTCGCCGTCACGTCGGGGTCCTTCTTGATAGGATGTCCCCATTCGCGTTGGGTTTCTCCGGGCCATTTATTGGTGGCATCCAGTCCCATTTTTGAGCCAAGGCCGGAAACCGGCGAGGCAAAATCCAGGTAGTCGATTGGCGTGTTTTCAACCAGCACAGTATCCCGTGCGGGATCCATACGGGTGGTAATCGCCCAGATAACATCATTCCAGTCGCGCGCGTTAACATCGTCATCGCACACAATCACAAACTTGGTGTACATAAACTGGCGCAAGAATGACCAGACACCCATCATGACGCGTTTCGCATGGCCCGCGTACTGCTTCTTCATGGTGACCACCGCCAGGCGGTATGAACACCCTTCCGGCGGCAGATAAAAATCAACGATTTCCGGGAACTGTTTTTGCAGGATCGGCACGAACACTTCGTTCAGCGCCACGCCCAGTACGGCAGGCTCATCCGGTGGCCGCCCGGTATAAGTAGAGTGATAAATCGCATCTTCGCGGCGGGTAATATGCGTAACCGTAAATACCGGGAAGTTATCCACTTCATTGTAATAACCGGTGTGATCGCCATAGGGGCCTTCCGCCGCCATCTCACCAGGCTCAATATACCCTTCCAGCACAATTTCCGCACTGGCGGGCACTTCAAGCTCGTTCGAGATGCATTTTACAACTTCGGTCTTTGTACCGCGCAACAACCCGGCAAAAGCATATTCAGACAGCGTATCCGGCACGGGCGTTACCGCGCCGAGAATGGTTGCCGGATCGGCGCCCAGCGCCACAGCAACCGGGAAACGCTCACCCGGGTGCGCAGCTTGCCACTCCTGAAAATCAAGCGCGCCACCGCGGTGGGAGAGCCAGCGCATGATCAGTTTGTTTTTACCGATTAACTGCTGACGATAAATGCCCAGGTTTTGCCGATCTTTGTGCGGCCCGCGCGTCACCGTCAGCCCCCAGGTAATCAGCGGTGCGGCATCTTCCGGCCAGCATTGCATAATCGGGATTTTTGTCAGGTCGACTTCGTCACCCTGCAATACTTTTTGCTGACAGGGCGCGCCACGCAGGCGCTTAGTGGGCATATTCAGGACTTGTTTGAACTGGGGAAGCTTATCGAAGAGATCGCGGAAACCTTTTGGCGGCTCAGGCTCTTTCAGAAACGCCAGCAGTTTGCCAACTTCCCGCAGCGCGCTGACCTCCTCCTGTCCCATACCCAACGCAACACGACGCGGTGTACCAAACAGGTTGCATAACACCGGCATCGTATAACCTTTCGGGTTTTCAAACAGCAATGCAGGCCCACCGGCACGCAGCGTGCGATCGGCAATTTCGGTCATTTCAAGGTAAGGATCAACCGGAAGCGTAATGCGCTTCAGTTCGCCCTGCTGTTCGAGCAATGTCAGAAAGTCGCGTAGGTCGTGGTATTTCATGCGGTGTATTATCGCCTCCAGATCAGCGCTCCATTATACGGTGTTCGCCAGGTGGTTGCTGTATTTTTGTTAAATCGGCGTGAATTATAACGACGTTTTATGCCACACGTTATAATCACCTTAGCCATCAGGCCGCTGTTTTGGTATTCTTGCGCCCGAACTTAAGGAAAAGAATCATTATGCGATCCTGGTATTTACTGTATTGCAAACGAGGCCAGCTTCAGCGCGCCCAGGAACATCTTGAACGTCAGGCGGTGGGTTGCCTGACGCCAATGATCGCGCTGGAAAAAATCGTTCGCGGCAAGCGGACGATGGTCAATGAACCCCTGTTCCCCAACTATTTGTTTGTGGAATTTGATCCAGAAGTGATCCATACCACGACCATCAACGCCACACGCGGCGTCAGCCACTTTGTCCGCTTCGGTATGAACCCGGCAAAAGTGCCTTCGTCGGTGATCCATCAGCTTTCCGTCTATCAGCCTGAAGGGGTAACTGACCCGGATACGCCGTACCCCGGCGATGATGTGGTCATCACCGAAGGCGCACTCGAAGGTTTACAGGCAATCTTTAAAGAGCCGGACGGCGAGGCCCGTTCGATGCTGCTACTGCATCTGCTCAACAAGCAGGTGCTGCAAAGCGTTAAAAACACAGACTTTCGCAAAGCCTGACACCGGCCTAAAAATCAACGCCAAAAAGCCGCTTCACATTGTTATCCGTCACCGCCTCCAGCCAGTGAATATCTTCACCGCGCAGCCCGGCCACGGTGGAAAGAATATGCCCCAGCATAGCGGGTTCATTACGCCGTGACGCCGGTTTCGGTTTGAGGTCCCGCGGCAGCAAATACGGTGCATCGGTTTCAATAAACAGTCGATCGGCGGGGATCAACGGCAATACATCGCGCAACTCAAGCCCACGACGCTCATCACACACCCAGCCGGTAATGCCCAGGTACATCCCACGCGCCAGACAATCCTGCGCTTCCAGTGCCGTACCAGTAAAACAGTGCAACACCGCGCCAGGCAGCTTGTCGAGCCACGGTTCCAGCAGCGTCAGGAAGCGTTGATGTGCATCGCGACAATGCAAAAACACCGGCATCGCCAGTTCGGCGGCCAGTGCAAGCTGCGCAGTAAAAGCGAGTTCCTGCTCCTGCTGCGTGGAAAAATTGCGGTTAAAATCCAGCCCACATTCGCCAATAGCAACCACCTCAGGTAATGCCGCAAGCTGACGAATGGCATCGGCCGTTTCCGCTGTCCAGCCACTGCTGTCATGCGGATGCACTCCGGCAGTGGACCAGCAGTGACGGTAACGCTGCGCCAGTTGTTGCGCCTGCTGACTTTCATGCAGGTTGGTGCCGGTGATCAGCATTCCCGCCAGCCCAGCCGCCTGTGCGCGCGCTACGGTCTCATCCCGGTCTTTGGCAAATTGTGAACTGGTCAGGTTCACTCCAATGTCGAACATGCATTTCCCCATACAACAACCGCCCTGATGGGCGGCTGGTAATTACTCTTCACTGGTTTCTGTTTCGCTTTCTTCATCAGGTATGCGTCGCTTACCGACATAGAAGCGAGCAAAAAAGACCCCCACTTCAAACAGACAGTACATCGGTATCGCCAGCAGTGTTTGCGAGAAAACGTCCGGTGGAGTCAGCAGCATCCCCACGACAAACGCGCCGACCAGCACGTACGGGCGTTTTTGCCGTAGATCGGCCGGGGTCGTAACTCCCATCCAGCACAGCAACACAATGGCAACCGGCACTTCAAACGACACGCCGAACGCCATAAACAGCGCCATGACGAAATTGAGGTAACTTGCAATGTCAGTCGAAACTAATACGCCTTCCGGTGCCGTGTGCGTGAGGAAGCCAAACGCCAGTGGAAAAACCACGAAATAGGCGAATGCCATGCCAATGTAAAACAGCAGCGAGCTGGAGATCAGCAACGGCACGATCAGCCGGCGTTCATGCTTATACAGTGCAGGCGCAACAAACGCCCAGACCTGATACAGAATCACCGGTGCAGAAAGGATCAAAGAGACCATAAACGTCAGTTTGATCGGCGTAAAAAAAGGCGATGCCACATCGGTGGCGATCATGGTCGCGCCCATCGGCATCTGTTTGATCAGCGGCGCAGAAACCAGTTGATAGATATCATTCGCGAAGTAAACCAGCGCGAGGAAAATCACAATAACGGCAATAATGCAGTTCAACAGGCGCTTACGCAGCTCAATAAGATGGGCGATCAGCGGTTGGGTATCATCTACAGCCATGTTCAGGTTTTATCACTTGAAGAAGAAGGAGAGTCAGAAACCGGCGCAACCTCTTTCACCGCCGTTTTCGCCACCGACGCTTTTTGCACGTCCTGCTCGTCGGGCGCTTGCTGCGGAGAACTGGCCTGATGTTCAGCGACGGCAGGCGTTACGCCTTCATGCTGCGCAGTATTATCTTTCACAACCGGATTATGAATAGTATGCGCTTCGTCACTTGCTTTTTCAGGATCGTTGACGCTATAAGAGCGCTTCATCGATTCTGCCGCCTGACGCAGTTCATCCATGGATTCTTTTAACTCAGGCGTCAGGTTTTCCAGGCTCGCTTTCTCCACCTTTTTCAGGCTTTCCTGGAATTCCTGCAGCTTCAGTTCTTGCGTCAGTTCGTTCTGCACGGTAGTCGCCAACGAGCGTAATGTGCGGATCCAGCTTGCTACCGTACGCACCGCCACAGGCAATCTCTGCGGTCCCAGCACCACCAGGCCGACTATAAATACGAGTAACAGTTCGCCAAAACCTATATCGAACACGGGTTACACCTGCTCTTTGTCGTGACGTTTTTCGTCTTTTTTGGCGTCCTCTGGCTTTTCAGAGAGAGACTTCGCCGTGAAATCAGCATCCTGTGCGGATGGATCCTGCTTATCGTCTTTGTCATCGTCGCTCATGGCTTTTTTAAAGCCTTTAATCGATTTGCCAAGATCAGAACCGATGGAACCGAGCTTTTTCGTACCAAACAGCAGTACAACGATGACCGCAATAATCAATAACTGCCCAATACTGATACCACCCATACACAGTCCTCTGTAAGAGATGATGTTAAAAACAGGCCCCAGTATACACATTATCCCCTGGGCTGCATGTGTATACCCTGCCTCTCGCGAGCGCCGTCACCGTCAGCGCGTTTTGCGCCAGCCCAACAGCCAGGCGGCTATACCGCCCGCCATTAACCATAAAGGATGAAGTCCCCAGTCTGGTCGATTAATCAGCAACAGCGTTCCACTTAACAGCAGTGTCGCGCCAATCGCGAACAGATAGCGTGACTGCCCCTGCCTGATATGGTTTGTTTGCAGTTCGCTGGCGATTTTATCAACGCTGCGCTGCAAATGCTTACCATGCTGCAAACCGTTGTAGATCAGTTCAGGCAGTTCCGGCATTTTCTCGATCCAGAACGGTCCTTTTTCTTTAAAGGCTCTGATCAAGGCAGGAATGCCTACCTGATCTTTGATCCACGATTCGAGGAAAGGTTTCGCTGTCTTCCACAGATCCAGCTGCGGGTAGAGTTGACGCCCTACACCTTCCACATAAAGCAGCGTCTTCTGCAGCAGCACCAGTTGCGGCTGCACTTCCATATTAAAACGCCGGGCAGTATTAAACAGATTAAGCAACACGTGACCGAACGAGATTTCCGCCAGCGGCTTTTCGAAGATAGGTTCACAAACAGTACGAATCGCAAACTCGAACTCTTCAACGTTGGTTTCTGGCGGCACCCAACCGGAATCCACATGCAATTCGGCGACTTTGCGGTAATCACGATTGAAGAAGGCGATAAAGTTCTCCGCCAGATAGCGCTTATCTTCTTTATTCAGCGAACCCACAATACCGCAGTCAATACCAATGTATTGCGGATCTTCCGGGTGCGCGTAGCTGACGAAAATATTGCCGGGGTGCATGTCTGCATGGAAGAAGCTGTCACGGAACACCTGGGTGAAAAACACCTGAACACCACGCTCCGCCAGCAATTTGAGATTAGTGCCGTTCTTTTCCAGCGCCGCAACATCGGACACCGGTATACCGTAGATGCGCTCCATCACCAGCATATTCTGGCTGCAATAATCAGAATAAATTTCCGGCACATAGAGCATCGGGCTGTTTTCAAAATTACGCCGCAACTGGATAGTGTTCGCCGCTTCACGCAGCAGATCCAGCTCATCGATCAACGTCTTTTCGTACTCACGCACCACTTCGCGCGGGCGCAGACGACGACCATCCGGCAATAAACGAGGAACCCAACCCGCCAGGCGATAGATCAGTTTCAGATCGGCTTTGATCACCGGCAGGATATCCGGGCGGATAACTTTGATCACCACCTCTTTACCGCTCGCTTTCAGGCGCGCGGTGTGCACTTGCGCAATCGACGCAGATGCCAGCGGCGTGATCTCAAAATCGTCAAACCAGGTTTCAATCGGCACACCGCCCATTGACTGCTCTATCTGGCGTTTTGCGAGATGACCATCAAAAGGCGCAACGCGATCCTGCAACATCGCCAGTTGGTCGGCAATCAGCGGAGGAAATAAATCGCGGCGGGTAGATAACATTTGCCCGAATTTAATCCATACCGGACCCAACTCCTGCAAAGCCAGACGCAGGCGTTCCCCAAGGGCTTTCTCTTTGTGCCGGTTCGGCATCCAGAACAGCATTCGTCGCCAGAGTCGCAACGGCAGGGTAATGCGCATTTTGGGGATAAGCTCATCAAGCCCGTAACTTAAAAAGGTCTGGATGATGAAATAGAGGCGCCGTAGTTCTCCTGGCGTCATTTGCCCTCCAGTTTATCCAGGCGTTTCGTCAACGCATCCACCGCACGTTCGGTGGCCGACGTCTCTTCCGCAAACCAGGCGACTTCCAGCGCACCTGGCGCGACACGCCACTCTTCCGTAAGCACTTCTGAGACATAGCGCTGCTGGCGCTGAAAACCCTGACGAAGGAAACGCGCACCGCCGCGCAGAATTTTACCGATACCCTCTGCGGCAATATCACCTGTCCACGGTGCCAGCACTTCAGCAGGATCAAATTCGGCAAGATCCAGCAGCGACACCAGGTTTTGCACGACCTGGATATCGCCCTGCACTTCCAGCTCGCCGCTGCGGATAAGCGCAGTCAGTTGCTGGCGGTTACGCAACTTTGGCAGAACACGCAATTGCGTGATAACAGCGCAGTCAGCTTCGCCTTCCCACTCGCCCAGGACATCCACCTGCCGTTCGCTGAACACCAGCACAAACGGCGAGGAGAACTCCTGCACCACAATACGCAATACTTTGCCGTGCAAACGCTGACGCGCTGGTTTCAGCGCGCCTTCACGGTAGAGAAACGTATTCAGCGCACGCTCAATGCCTGCGTTCACCATGGGCTTAAAAGGCATACGCGCTCCTGTCAGAATTTGTAGCCACGGTGCAAAGCAACGATACCGGCGGTCATATTGTAATAATCGACGTTCTCGAACCCAGCATCCTGCATCATCGCTTTCAGGGTCTCCTGATCGGGATGCATACGGATAGATTCAGCAAGGTAGCGGTAACTATCAGCGTCGCTGGCAACAAGCTGGCCAATACGCGGCAGCACATGGAAGGAGTAGGCGTCGTAGGCTTTGCTCAGCGGCTCAATAATCGGTTTGGAAAACTCCAGCACCAGCAGACGCCCGCCAGGCTTAAGCACGCGAAACATAGAGCGCAGCGCTTTTTCTTTTTCGGTCACGTTACGCAGACCGAAAGAGATGGTGATGCAGTCAAAGGTGTTATCCGGGAACGGCAGCGCTTCGGCATTCGCCTGCACATAGTCAACGTTACCGATCACACCGATGTTGCGCAGTTTTTCGCGCCCCATTTTCAGCATTGAGTCGTTGATATCCGCCAGGATAACCTGCCCCGTTTCCCCCACCAGACGGGAGAATTTAGCAGTCAGGTCGCCCGTACCACCAGCCAGGTCGAGGACTTTTTGCCCACGGCGAACGCCGCTGCAATCAATCGTGAAACGCTTCCATAAACGATGAATGCCCATCGACATCAAATCGTTCATTACGTCATATTTTGACGCCACCGAATGGAAAACATGCGCCACCATCTCGGCTTTATTCTCTTTGGCGACGGTCTGAAAACCAAAGTGCGTCGTCTCTTTTGAATCTTCCACCATCTCAGTGCCTGCTATTAAAGAATTTGTTCGTGAAGTGTAACAGATTGGGCGCGATTGCCCTACGATTCAACCACCCGACGATGTGCTGCTGGCTGGTGCGTCGCCCGCTATCGCCGCCTCTAATGTGTTGTCTTCATTATGATCGTTTAACGCGTCCTGGCCCGCTCGCAGCCGGGATTCCTCATCCTGCGCTTGCGCTTCTGCCGCTAATTCCGGATTAATCTCGCGTTTGATCTCCACCCCCAGGCCACGAAAAGCTTCAGCCTGAGCCAACAGATTGCCGCGCCCACCGCTGAGTTTTTTCATCGCCTGACGGTAGTTATCCTGCGCTTTATCCAGGCTCTGACCAATCGAGGACATGTCATCAACGAACAGACGCATTTTGTCATACAGACGGCTCGCCCGCTCGGCAATCTGTTGCGCATTGCGGCTCTGATGCTCATAACGCCACAGATTGGCGACAGTGCGCAGCGCCACCAGCAGCGTGGTCGGGCTAACCAGCATAATGTTATTTTTCAACGCCTCGGTAATCAGTTCGGGCTGTCTGTCGAGCGCAATCAGAAATGCGGGCTCAACCGGAATAAACATCAGCACGTAGTCGAGGCTGCGCAGGCCGGGTAGCTGCTGATAATCTTTACGCCCCAGCAAGCGAATATGATTACGCACCGACGCAATATGCTCCTGCAGTGCGCCTTCGCGGGTAAATTCATCGTCAGCATTGAAATAACGCTCATAGGCCACCAGCGTCATTTTGGCGTCTATCACCACATCTTTACCCTGCGGTAAACGGACAATCACATCCGGTTGCATACGCGCCCGGCTGTCATTTTCAATGCTGACCTGCGTTTGGTATTCATAACCCTCCCGCAGACCGGAAGCCTCCAGCACCCGCGTCAACACCACTTCGCCCCAGTTTCCCTGCGTTTTGTTATCGCCTTTTAAGGCCCGGGTCAGGTTGATGGCTTCCTGCGCCATTTGCGCGTTGAGTTGCTGAAGATTGCGAATTTCGTGGGCCAGCGTGTGGCGTTCCCGCGCTTCCTGGCCAAAGCTCTCCTGCACCTGGCGACGAAAACCGTCAAGCTGCTCCCGCAGCGGTGTCAGCAGGCCGTTGAGACTCTGCCGGTTCTGTTCATCCACGCGGCGGTTGCTCTGCTCAAAAATACGGTTGGCGAGGTTTTCAAACTGTTCGGTCAGGCGCTGCTCGCTGCTGTGCATCTGACGCAGTTTCTCTTCCGCATGCAGTTGGGTCGATTCCAGTCGGGTGGTAACTTCGCGCAGGTCAGCCTCCAGCGAACTGTTGATGTGTTGCAGGCTACGTAGCTCGTTATTCAGCAGTTCACACTCGTTGCGCCAGTGCTCGCTTTGAGCGACCTGCTGCCGCGCGGCACTGAGTTCGCCAAAAAGATCGCGCTGCCCGGCGAGGAGCTCCGCCTGCTGTTGCGCTCCGCGCCAGCTCGCCGCCAGCCAGCCGACCACCAGGCCCACCAGCGCCAACGCCACCATAACGATGATTGAAATCTCCACCACGCCCCCTGATTACGCATCAATACAATCGGGGATTGTGCTGTATAAACGTCCAGTTTGGAAGGGCTTTTCCTGCGAGGAGGTACGCAAAAAGAAAAGGCCGAACGCGTCGGCCTGTCAAATCACAAGGGAGAGTTACAGAAGACGGCGTGCCGCTTCGACAACGATTTTCACCGCGTGGCTTTCCGTTTGCTTCATGGTTTCAGCATTCGGGATCTCCTGCTGGGTGCGGTTAACGATCACCCCGGCAACCATCCCGGCGCGCAGTCCCTGGCTGGAGCACATGGTCAGCAGCGTGGCGGATTCCATTTCATAGTTCATCACGCCCATTGACTGCCACTCTTCCATCGAACCTTTAAAACGGCTCACTACGCGACCAGAGAACGTGTCATAACGCTCCTGGCCGGGGTAGAACGTGTCGGAAGAGGCGGTCACACCGATGTGTTTGGTCGCGCCAATAGCCTCTGCCGCAGCTACCAGAGCGGTAGTACAGGAGAAGTCAGCAACTGCCGGGTACTCCATTGGCGCAAAGTGCAGGCTGGCGCCATCAAGACGCACGGAAGCGGTGGTAATCAGCACATCGCCCACGTTGATATGCGGCTGAATAGCGCCCGTTGTGCCCACACGTAAGAAAGTACGGATACCAAGCTGCGCCAGTTCTTCCACGGCGATAGAGGTTGACGGACCGCCAATACCGGTAGAGCACACGATAACCGGCTTGCCGTCGAGCTCAGCGCGCCAGCTGGTAAATTCGCGATGCGATGCCAGTTTGACCGGCTTTTCCATCAGCGCGGCGATCTTTTCCACACGCTCCGGATCGCCAGGGACGATAGCCAGCGTAGCCCCTTGTAAATCGTTTTTGGTGAGGCCGAGATGAAAAACATCAGACTTGGACATAACAGACTCCTCTGTGGTCGGTTTTATCGGAAGAGGTAAAAAGATACTTTACAGAAGGCATACGCCTGATTTCGTGACTGGCATCACCGTGAATGAAAATGTTTGCACATGTTTTCCATGAAAAAGTGATGTTAATCACATTAACATGTTACATCTGACAACTCAGCAGCAAAGATAGTCTATAGCGGGGTGATTTGCGCGCGCGACAGGCCTTCCCGACTATAGTTATTGAAGCGCTAATAAAGGGTATGGAGAATGCCATGACAACGGATAAACAGCCGGGCTTTGCACCTGCAGCTTCACCTCACGCTTCAACTATTGTACATACGCCGGAAGATGCCTTAATCGCAGGCGAAACGTCAATTCCGTCCCAGGGCGAAAATATGCCCGCTTTTCACGCACGTCCAAAACATGCCGACGCACCCTTGCCCATCGTGATTGTGGTGCAGGAGATCTTTGGCGTGCATGAACATATTCGTGATATCTGCCGCCGGCTCGCGCTGGAAGGCTACCTCGCCATTGCGCCGGAACTCTATTTCCGCCAGGGTGACGCCAATGATTTTCCCGATGTGCCGACGCTGCTCAGCGGTCTGGTCAGTAAAGTGCCGGATGCGCAGGTGCTGGCCGATCTCGATCATGTCGCCAGTTGGGCCGCGCGCAACGGCGGGAATGCTCACCAGTTGATGGTCACTGGCTTTTGCTGGGGCGGGCGCATTGCCTGGCTGTACGCGGCGCATAACCCGCAACTGAAAGCGGCTGTCGCCTGGTATGGCAAACTGGTGGGGGAGAAATCGCTGAACTCGCCGAACCATCCGGTGGATATCGCGACCGGGCTCAGCGCACCCGTACTGGGTCTGTATGGTGCGCAGGATACCGGGATCCCTGTCGACACCGTGGAAACCATGCGCCAGGCCCTGCGCGCCGCCAACGCCAATGCGGAAATCGTGGTTTACCCCGAGGCAGGGCATGCCTTTAATGCCGATTACCGCCCGAGTTATCACGAAGAGTCAGCAAAAGATGGCTGGCAGCGGATGCTGGTGTGGTTCGCGCAATACGGAAAAAAATAAGGTTATCGCGCTGGAGGTGACACATTACGCCGCCTCCAGACGCCAGCCTTGGGTCAGACGAACGGATACCGTCTGTTGCAACGGCAGTGGCGAATGATGAAACGCACTCAGTGTTTGCCCATCGTGCAAGCGCAAATCCAGCATGTACCGCTCACCCTGGTAGACACAACTCTCCACCTCCGCGCGCAACCCGTTATCAGCCACCTGCACATGCTCCGGACGGATCAGGACTTGCTGCCGCTCGCCCACGCCAAAGCCCTCATGTAACAGTGCGCTATCCAGTTGCCTGACGCCCGCAGGCGTGGCGAGTGAGAGTACACTGCCCTTGCCGATAAAGCGGGCAACCCAGGCATTGTGAGGATGCTGATACAGCGCCTGCGGCGCGCCCCACTGCTTAAGTTCACCCTGATGCATCACCGCGATATGGCTGGCTAACGCCATGGCTTCTGCCTGATCGTGCGTGACATAGACAAAGGTCGCGCCGGTACGACGATGAAACTCACGGAACGTCTGTTCCATGGTGGCTCGCAAATGGCGATCGAGGTTAGCCAATGGCTCATCCAGCAACACTATCTGTGGTTCAGAAACGAGGCAACGCGCCAGCGCCACCCGTTGCCGTTGGCCGCCGCTCAGTTCCTGCGGCGAACGCGCGGCATACGCGCCAAGCTCAACCACCTCCAGCGCCGCCATGACCTGTTTCTGCCGCGCAGCGCCTTGTACTTTACGCAGCTTCAACGGATAGCCAACATTCTCCGCCACTGTCATATGAGGCCACAGGGCATAGGACTGAAACACCATCGCCATGTCGCGCTGCTCCGGGGGCACATGGGTACGGGTATCCGCTAACAAGCGCTCCCCTAACAGCAAACGCCCTGCACTGAGTTGCTCCAGCCCGGCGAGAATGCGCAACGTAGTGGTTTTGCCGCAACCGCTCGGTCCCAGTAGCGCAGTAAACGCCCCTTGAGGAAGGGTAAGCGTTAATTCCCGCACCACGGTTTGCCCGCCGAAGACTTTACTTAAGCGCTCCAGTCTCAGTTCTGCCATGGGATCACTCCTTTGGGGAAGTAGCGACCAAGCGCGCTCAACAACAGCATCACTATGGCGATCAGCGCCACGACCAATACAGAAATCGCGGAGGCCAGCACCTTATTGCCGCTTTCATCAAGGTTAAAAATCACCACGCCGAGCGTCTCTTTCCCGGCACTCCATAACAACGCCGACACGGTCAGTTCATTTACGGCGGTCAAAAAGACCAGCAACGCCCCGGCAAACGCCGCAGGTGCCAGCAACGGCAGCACAATATGGCGTAGCCGTTGAGAGAAGTTCGCCCCCGCCAGACTGGCGGCCTCTTCCATGGCCGGATCCAGTTGCAACATACTGCTGTGCACAGGTTTCAGGCATACCGTCAGAAAACGTGCAAGATACGCAAACAGGATAATCGTCAGCGTCCCGCTCAGGCTGATATCCAGCAGCGGTAATGGGCGGGTGAACAGTAAAATGCAGGCAATCGCCAGTACCACACCAGGAAGCGTATAGGGAATGTCGATCAGACTGTGCAGCCAGCGCAGCGCACGGTTGGGATAGCGCACCAGCAGCCATGCCAGCGGCAAGCTCAGCAGCATCAACATAACGGCGGCGGAAACAGACAAAAAAAGACTGTTGGTCAGTGCCCGCCAGGTGGCACTCTGCACATCGAAAATACCGCGCCAGGCCGCGAAGGTGATCGTATCGCGATTCAGCGGCACGCCCAGCGTGGGGACCAACGACGTGACGATCAACGCCAACAGCGGCGCGAGCAGAATGGCGCACAATACTCCCGCCAGCAGAGCTTCCGTGGCCAGCCGCCATTTACCCAGCGTAAAACCGAGCGCCCGTCCGGCCATGCCGATCAGCGGCAAGGCATAACGCCGCTGCATATGCCCTTGCAGGGTGACAATCCCTATTGCTACACCCCCCATCAGCACCGACAGCGCGGCGACATCATTGAGCATGGAGGGGCCAAAACTGGAAAGCGTCTGGTAGATATGCACAGGCAGCACAAAATACGAGATGGGGATCCCCAGCATCGCCGGAATGCCAAAATTCCCAAGCGCAGAGACAAATGCAATCGCCGCACCGGCCCACAGTGCAGTGCGGCACAAGGGCAATACCATATCGAAAAAGACCCGCCACAGCGACGCGCCGTGTAAGCGTGCAGCTTCAATATGCTCTTTCGGCAGCGACTGTAACTGCGTGCGCAGCGCCAGAAATACCAGCGGCGCGTGCTGAATACCAAGCAGGAGCGCAATCCCTTCAGCCGAGTAGAGCGGATTGGCACTGCCAAAACCAGGCGCCCACCCGAGGCTATTGAGCAAAATGCTCCCCGGCCCAAACAGTTGTAGCCAGCTCAGGGCGGTGACCTGCGGGGGGATCATCATCGGCAGCATAAACAGAAATACCCACAACTGTTTAATACGGATGTCGGTCAACGCCAGGCAAAAGGCGAACAGGCCGCCCAGCAGCAGAGAAAGCAGCGTACCCAGCCCGCTGGTATAGACGCTGTGCCAGAGCGCAGCCCAGGTTGCCGGGTTGCTTAGCACGCGCCATAAACTGCTGTCGCTGCCCTGTCGCCAGTCAAGCAGCGCAGAGAGCAACAAGCGCAGACTCGGCAATACGCTGAGCAAGGCGACAAGGCATAATAATAGCCATATCAGCCCCTTACCCGGGCCGCTACCCGCGTTCTGGCGCAGCGTCATACTGGTCATCCGTTAGCGATTTCCAAACAAGTCGGCAAAGCGTTTTTTGTTGGCTTCTGTATCCGCCAGCGCTTTTACCGCATCGAAAGGCATTAATTTGATGCTGTCTCGTGGCGGGAAACCGGCGGGTACCGGCAGTGCGGCATCAGCAGGTAGATATCCCTGTTGCAGCACCAGTTTTTGCCCCTCGTCAGAGAGCACAAAGTCGATAAACGCTTTTGCTCCCTCAGGGTTTTTCGCGCCTTTCAGCATCGCTACTGGCTCAGTGACGATACTGACGCCCTCTTTCGGGAACACAAACTCAATTGGCGCACCTTTGGCTTTTTCGCGGATTGCCATGTAATCCACCAGTACGCCATACGCTTTGCTGCCGGAAGTGATGGCGCTCATCACTGCGCCGTTACCGTTCTGCGGCATAGCGCCATTTTCTTTCAGCTTTTCGTAGTAGCCCCAACCCAACGCAGGATCCGTCATCAGCGTCGCCTGATGAATTTGCGCCGCGCCGGAGTAAAGCGGGCTGGGCAAGGTGGTCATGTTTTTTAGTTCAGGTTTGAGCAAATCCTGCCAGGAGGTCGGTTTGACCGGGGCTTTGCTGTGATACGCAATGCCGGTGGTGATCAGTTTTGTGCCGTAGTAATAACCTTCTTTATCATAGAGTTGCGCAGCGAATCGCGCAGCCTGCGGCGAAGAATAAGGGGCCAGCAAGTGTTGTTGTTTCAGGGACTCCATGGTGACACTGTCGGCAATCAACAGCACATCCGGCGCAGCGCCTCCGGCAGCGAGTTCTGCTTGCAGGCGGGCAATGAGTTTGCTGGTTCCATCGCGGATCCATTTCACTTCCATGTCCGGGTGCGCTTTTTCGAAAGCGCTGACGGTAACCTGCGCATCTTCCGTCGGTTGGCTGGTGTAGAGGGTCAACGTGGATTTCGCAAAAGCCGATGTGCTCATGATCGCCAACAACAGTGCCGTTAACGCCTTTTTTTTACTCATGGTTCATCCCCTTTGTTTTCGTTGCGACGATTAAAACAAGGGAATTTGACAGAAATGTTACTGACGGGATGTTAATGCACGACGGAAATAACGCGTCGCCGGTTTTACAACAGGCGACGCGGGAAGGCTTAGGCCTGGCGCAGGTTCTGCGCCGCTTTCACCATGTTTGCCAGCGCACTGCGCGTTTCCGGCCAGCCACGGGTTTTCAGACCGCAATCCGGGTTCACCCACAGACGCTCCGCCGGAATGCGCTGCGCCGCTTTCTGCAACAGCGCTTCAATCCACTCTACACTTGGCACATTTGGCGAGTGAATGTCATACACGCCCGGTCCGATTTCGTTCGGGTATTCGAACTCTTCGAACGACTCCAGCAACTCCATATCAGAACGCGAGGTTTCAATGGTGATTACGTCCGCATCCAGCGCCGCGATAGAATCCATGATGTCATTGAACTCGCAGTAACACATGTGGGTGTGGATCTGCGTGTCATCTTTCGCCACTGCGGCGTTGATACGAAACGCTTCTACGCCCCAGGCCAGATACGCATCCCAGTCGCTGCGGCGCAACGGCAAACCTTCACGCAGTGCCGGTTCGTCGATTTGAATGATGCCGATGCCCGCCGCTTCCAGATCCGCCACTTCATCACGTAACGCCAGGGCAATCTGTTTGGCAATGGTTTCGCGGCTCACATCTTCACGCGGGAACGACCAGCAGAGAATGGTAACCGGACCGGTCAGCATGCCTTTTACCGGTTTGTCAGTCAGTGACTGCGCATACTTCGCCCACTCCACCGTGATCGCTTCCGGGCGGCTCACATCGCCGATCACGACAGGGGGTTTGACGCAGCGGGAGCCGTAGCTCTGTACCCAGCCGTTTTGTGTGAAGACAAAACCGTCCAGATGCTCGCCAAAGTACTCCACCATGTCATTACGCTCGGCTTCACCGTGTACCAGTACATCCAGACCAAGACGCTCCTGCTCCACAATGGCCTGTTTGATATGTTCGGCAATGCCGGTGCGGTAGTTGCCCGCATCCAAACGTCCCTGTTTGAAATCCAGACGCAGACCGCGGATCTCGGTCGTCTGCGGGAATGACCCGATAGTCGTGGTCGGCCATGCAGGCAGGTTAAAGCGCTGGCGCTGCGCCTGCGCACGCCTGGCGTACGGGTTGCCGCGCTGGCTGTCCTGCGCGGTGATCGCCGCCAGACGCCTGGCCACCGCCGGGTTATGCACACGGGTGGAGTGGCGACGCGCCTGGATCGGGGCGCTCCATTCATCCAATTGTTCTGTGTTGCCGCTGTTCAGCGCATCACGCAGCAGCGCCAGCTCCTGGCATTTTTGCAGCGCAAAGGCAAACCAGCTCTTCACTTCCGCATCAAGTCGCGTCTCTACGCTCAGATCGATCGGGCTGTGCAGCAACGAGCAAGAGGACGCTACCCACAGCGCACGCTGGCCGACAATGTCTTTAATTTGCGCGTATTTTTCCGTCAGATCGGCGCGCCAGACGTTACGACCATTCACCAAACCGGCGGAGAGCAACCAGTCGGTCGGCAAACGTGTGTGCAGTTCAGCAACATTGTCGTTGCCGTGCACCAGATCGACATGCAGACCCTGCACCGGCAGCGCGGTGATGACGTCAAGGTTCGGGGTCACGCCTTCAAAGTAGGTAGTCAGCAGCAATTTCACCTGACCTGCCAGCACGTCGTAAGCCGGTTTGAAGGCGTCCAGCCACGCCTGTGGCAACTCCAGCACCAGTGCGGGCTCATCAATCTGTACCCACTCAATACCGCGTTTCGCCAGTTCCGCGAGTACCTGTTTGTAAACCGGCAGAATGTCTGCCAGCAGGCTCAGACGGTCAAACTGTTCACCTTTGACTTTGCCCAGCCACAGATACGTGACCGGCCCCAGTAGTACAGGTTTGATCTTGTGGCCCAGCGCCAGCGCTTCATCGACTTCATCCAGTAACTGAGTCCAGGTCAGTTTAAACTGCTGGCCTTTACTGAATTCCGGCACCATGTAGTGGTAGTTGGTGTTAAACCATTTGGTCATTTCGGCGGCCGCAGCTGGCTCGCCAGTGGGTGCGCGACCGCGGCCAATGCGGAACAGGGTGTCGATATCAACAGAGCCGTCGTTGTTCTGATGACGAGCCGGCACGTTGCCTAACAGCAGGCTGGTGGTCAGAACATGGTCGTACCAGGCAAAGTCGCCTACCGGCAGCAGATCGATGCCTGCGGCTTTTTGCTGCTCCCAGTGACGGGCGCGCAGTTCGCGACCTACCGCCAGCAGTTCTTCACGGGTGGCGTTACCCGCCCAGTAGCTTTCTTGCGCTTTTTTCAACTCGCGACGCAGGCCAACGCGAGGGAAACCGAGGGTGTGATTAAGAATTGTCATTTTTAGCCTCTTCAATAGGTTAATCCAAAGTATTTCGGATTAAGGGAAGGCGGCAAACTCAGGGAGCCCCAGGAGCTTACTCAAGTAAGTGACTGGGGGACGTGAGTGAAGCCAACGCACCATTAATTCGAAAGACGAAGGATTTTGGACGTCCAGATGTTTACACATCTATAATTCGCAAGTACTGTATATTCCTCAAGCGCAAATTGTTCATGCCGGAGTGAAGGACTTTCATGATCGAGATTAAACACCTGAAAACGCTACAGGCGTTACGGAACAGCGGGTCGCTTGCGGCGGCGGCGGCGACGCTGCACCAGACGCAATCCGCCCTTTCCCACCAGTTCAGCGATCTGGAACAACGCCTTGGCTTCCGGCTCTTTGTCCGTAAAAGCCAGCCATTACGCTTTACGCCGCAGGGAGAGATCCTGCTGCAACTGGCCAATCAGGTGCTGCCGCAAATCAGTCGCGCGCTGCAATCCTGCAATGAACCGCAGCAAACCACGCTGCGTATCGCGATTGAATGCCATAGCTGTATCCAGTGGCTTACGCCAGCGCTTGAGAACTTCCGCCAGCACTGGCCGCAGGTTGAGATGGATTTCAAATCCGGTGTGACGTTTGATCCGCAGCCTGCGCTGCAACAGGGCGAATTGGATCTGGTGATGACGTCAGACATCCTGCCGCGCAGCGGTCTACACTATTCGCCGATGTTTGATTTTGAGGTGCGATTGGTAGTGGCACCGGATCATCCACTGGCGGCGAAAGCGCGCATCACGCCGGATGATATCGCTGGCGAAACGCTGTTGATCTACCCGGTGCAGCGCAGCCGCCTTGATATCTGGCGTCATTTTCTGCAACCGGCTGGCATCAGTCCGTCGCTCAAAAGCGTGGATAACACATTACTGCTGATTCAGATGGTGGCCGCCCGCATGGGGATAGCAGCGTTGCCGCACTGGGTCGTGGAGAGTTTTGAACGCCAGGGTCTGGTGGTGACCAAAACCCTGGGTGAAGGATTGTGGAGCCGGTTGTACGCTGCCGTACGCGATGGCGAGCAGCGTCAGCCGATTACGGAAGCGTTTATTCGCTCAGCGCGGAACCACGCTTGCGATCATCTGCCGTTTGTGCGGAGCGCGGAGCGACCCAACGCCGATGCACCCACAGCGAGGCCATTATCACCGCACCACCCATAATAAAACTCGGCCAGTGCGGCTGTTCCTGCCAGATAGCCAGATTCACTAATAACCCGGCGGGAACATGCACATTGTTCATAATGCCGAGCGTACCGGCGTCTACCTGGGTGGCGCCGTAGTTCCACATAAAGTAACCCAGCCCGGACGCCACCACTCCCAGCCAGACCAGTACGCTCCACTGCAACGTCGTCGTCGGCAATTTCTGCGGGTTGCCCAGTACAAACCACGCGATAATCGCCACCACAAACGCACCGAGATAGAACCAGGCAAAGGCGTTATGCTGCGGCATCGGGCGCGTCTCCATCAGGCGTTTATAACCCACCATGCCGATGGCGAAGCTGATGTTCGCCAGTTGCACCAGAATCAGTCCCACCCAGAAGTGATCGCTCACTTTGTCGTAGCGGATGATCGCCGCACCAATCACCGCCAGCCCGGCGCTCAGTGCGTAGCTCCAGCGCAGCCCGCGCTTGCTCAACAGATCGTAAATCAGGGTGATATACAGCGGCGTAAAGACCGTAAACAGCAGGAATTCAGACACGGTCAGATAGAGATACGCCTGGAAGCTGAACAGATACATAATGCCCAGTTGCAACGCCCCCACCAGCATATACAGCCCGAGGGTTTTCAGGCTGTGCCCACGCGCGCGCAGGAACGGTAAAAATACCAGTGCCGCCAGTCCCACACGCATCAGCACGGAGAAGTAGCTGTCGACATGGCCGGCCAGGTATTCGCCAATCAGGCTAAAGGAAAAGGCCCACAGGATCGTGGTGATAATCAGTAACGCCACAATGAATATCTCGCAGAAGAGTGAACACACATTGTAGCGAACTCAGTTGTGCAAAGTTTGAGTTTTTAGTTGACGTGTGGTTAATAAGCAACCACACGTCAATATTAATCAATCAAGGAACAACTTGCGCAGATAATTCGGGACGGCGTTGTCGGCATTGGTGCCGATCACTTCAAGCTCCGGATGCAACTCTTTCAGGCGCTGATGAGCATTGCCCATAATGCAGCCTTTGCCCGCCATGGACAGCATCTCGGCATCGTTCATGCCGTCGCCAAACGCGATGCACTCTTTCAGGCTGTAACCCAGCGCACCAGCCACCGCTTCCAGGGCATGCCCCTTCGAAACGCCGCCCGCCATCACTTCCAGACAGGTCAGGGTAGAGAAACTGACGTTCACGCGATCGCCCCAGCGTGCGTTAATCGCCTGCTCCAGCGGCAGCAATTTTTCATGGCTTTCGCAGGTGAAAAAGACTTTGCTGATACCGTCTGTCTCCAGCATTCCGGGTTCATACAGGGAGTACTGGAACACCGCCTCTTTAAAAAAGCGCATCTCGTCAGGGCGGTGACGGTTCATAAACCACTCATCATCGCGATAGACGTTAGTCACAATATCCGGTTCGTTATGCACCACACCAAACAGGTCGGCGGCAATATCGCGATCCAGATTGTGGGTAAAGACCAGATGGCCGTCGGTATCATGCACGCGCGCGCCGTTAGAGGTAATCATATAGGCTTTGATGCCCAGATTATCGCGGATTTGCCCGACATCCACATGATGGCGGCCGGTAGCAAAAACAAAATTGACGCCACGCGCGGTCAGCAGTTTTAACGTTTCTTTGGCGAAAGGCGACAGTGTGTGGTCGGGGGAGAGCAAGGTACCATCTAAATCAGACGCAACAACCTGGTACATAAGAAAATTTAACCTCAATAAGTCATCAGTTATGCCGGTCGAAAAATTCGACGATGGCGTTGAGCGCGACCGAGCGCATAGCGTCCTTTTCAAAAAGGATCTCATGGTACGCGCCTTGAATGACAAGCGGTTTGCCTCCTTCACAGGGGTGGCCTGCCGCGGCGCGAATGTCGCAGAAGCGTTGCAACATGCGGTTATCCACCACATGCTCCTCTTCTGCCTGAACGATCAGTGTTGGGGTGGTATCTTTTTCCGCACCCGCCAGCGCCTGTTCACCCGCCTGAATGCCTTCCCGCACCCAGTGCCAGGTCGGCCCGCCCACGCGGAGCTTCGGCTCATCGGCATAAAAACGCAGGTTACGCCGGTAGCGCTCACGACTGTGCGTCAGCACGTTAATGGCGAAGGGCAACGCGCGCCAGCTCCCGGTACCGATGGCATAGCCCTCGCGGATACTGCGGTAACTCTCCGCCCAGTCGAGCAAGGGGCGCACCATCCAGTCAGGAAGATGAATGATAATGCCGAACATGGGCGCACACAGCGCAATGGCGTCACACGCCTGTGGATAGCGCTGTAAAAAGAGTTCAGCAATCGCGCCGCCCATGGAGTGCGCCAGAATATAGCGTTTACGCCACGACCCGCTGGCGACTTCCTGATCCCAGAAGGCCGCCAAATCATCGACATAATCGCTAAAATTAACCACATGGCCACGGTGCGTATCCGCCAGCATTCGCCCAGAACGTCCCTGACCGCGATGATCGAGAATCAGCACATCAAAACCGAGGTGGAACAGGTCGTACGCCAGTTCCGCATACTTCACATAACTTTCTATACGGCCAGGGCAAACGACAATCAAACGATCGTTGCCCTGCGCGCGAAACCGGACAAAACGCACCGGCACATCATCCACACCGGTAAACTCCGCCTCTTCACGCGAGCGCCAGAAGTCCATCAGTGGCCCCATGGTAAAAGCCGCGAACGCTTTTTCTCTGGTTTCCCATGCTGTTTTTTGCCGAAACATTGGGATTTCGCCCCTGTTAGCCATGTAAAATCGTTTTTTTGTGACCAATAGCAAATTCCGCTGACAATAGCGTATTGTGGCATAAAAACAGACATCCAGGGAGTTTCTCATGACCTTCGAATGGTGGTTTGCCTACCTGCTGACATCTTTAATCCTGAGCCTGTCCCCCGGTTCTGGCGCAATCAATACCATGACCACCTCCATCAACCATGGCTATCGCGGCGCGGCAGCATCCATTGCCGGGTTGCAAACCGGTTTAGGCATTCATATTGTGCTGGTTGGCGTGGGGCTGGGAACACTGTTCTCCCGTTCAGTGCTGGCGTTCGAGGTGTTGAAATGGGCGGGCGCAGCGTACCTGATTTGGCTGGGGATCCAGCAATGGCGCGCCGCAGGCGCTATCGACCTCAATACGCTGGCGCAAACCCAGTCGCGCGGGCGTCTGTTTAAGCGGGCGGTGTTTGTGAACCTGACCAACCCGAAAAGCATCGTATTTCTTGCCGCGCTGTTCCCACAGTTTATTGTGCCAAACCAGCCACAGGTGATGCAGTATGTGGTACTCGGCGTCACAACCATTGTGGTGGATATTATCGTGATGATTGGTTATGCCACGCTGGCGCAGCGCATCGCGGTATGGATCAAAGGTCCGCATCAAATGAAAGCGCTGAACAAGGTATTTGGTTCGCTGTTTATGCTGGTCGGCGCGCTGCTGGCCTCCGCAAGGCACGCCTGAACATGATGCCCGGTGGCGCAACGCTAACCGGGCAAAACGGGCTTAACGAGAGATGATCAGATGAATGCCGAAACCGGCGAACAGCGCACCGGCGAAACCGTCGATCCACTTCGCCAGACGCTGATAACCACGACGGATCTTCGGCAAGGCGAACAGACTAGCCACCACAGTAAACCAGGCGAATGTTTCCAGCGCAATCAGCACAAAGATGCCCCAACGCGCGCCCGCGCCTACGCTGTCACCGACAAACAGCGAAAACACCGAACCAAAATAGATGATCGCTTTCGGGTTAGCGAGGTTAGTGAGTAAGCCTTTCATAAAGCTGCGACCGCTGGCCGCCAGCTCAACCTGCGGCACATCGCCGCTTTTCTGTTCTTTTTTCAGCGCCCCACGCAGCATCTGATAACCCATCCAGCACAGGTACAAGCCGCCGCCCACCATAATGATGTTATGCAGCCAGGCCATTTTTTCGAGGATCAGGTTCAGCCCGAGCAGCGCCACGCCAGCCCAGACCATGACACCGGTGGTAATACCGAGTACGCCCATCATCGCTTCTTTACGCGAGCGGCTCACGGCAGTTTGAGAGACGAAGAAGAAATCCGGACCGGGGCTCATCAGTGCAACAATGTGCACAAGCGCAACGGTGAGAAATAGCATCAACATAGATAACTCGCGGGGAAAGAGTTCAGTGAGTCATTATCCTCGCACTTTTCCTGCGGGCTGACTACTCCTCTTCACCGTCGACATGGGCACGGATTAGCGCCATAAATTCCTGCCCGAAACGTTCGAGCTTACGCGTTCCCACGCCGTTCACGCTGAGCATTTCCCCGGGCGAGAGCGGCATCTGCTCAGCCATTTCAATCAGCGTAGCATCGTTAAATACGACATACGGTGGAATATTCTCTTCGTCGGCAATGGCCTTACGCAGTTTACGTAATTTGGCAAACAGCTTGCGATCATAGTTACCCACGGCCGCTTTTTGCATGACTTTTGACTTCAGCGCCGCCATACGCGGCACGGCCAGCATCAGCGGTACATCCGCGCGCAATATCGGTCGCGCGGCCTCGGTGAGTTGCAGCGCGGAGTGCTGGGCGATGTTCTGCGTGGCGAAGCCTAAATGGATCAACTGGCGGATCACGCTGACCCAATGCTCATGGCTATGATCGCGCCCGATCCCGTAAACCGGTAATTTGTCGTGCCCCATTTCGCGGATCCGCTGATTATTGGCGCCGCGCAGCACTTCCACCACGTACCCCATCCCAAAGCGCTGGTTCACGCGATAAATCGCCGACAGCGCTTTTTGCGCGTCCTGCAAACCGTCATACTGCCGTGGTGGGTCGAGACAAATATCACAGTTGCCGCACGGCTCCTGTCGCCCTTCGCCAAAGTAATTCAGCAGCACCAAACGGCGGCAGGTTTGCGCTTCAGCAAACGCGCCCATCGCATTAAGTTTATGCCGTTCAATATCCTGTAACGGCCCGGCGGGTTTCTCCTCCAGGCAGCGACGCAGCCATGCCATATCCGCCGGATCGTAAAACAGCATCGCTTCCGCTGGCAGGCCGTCTCGCCCGGCGCGGCCTGTTTCCTGATAATAGGATTCGATATTTCGCGGAATGTCGAAATGCACCACAAAACGGACGTTGGGTTTATTGATGCCCATCCCGAACGCCACCGTCGCCACCACGATTTGCAGATCGTCGCGCTGGAACTGCTCCTGCACGCGTGCACGCACATCGTTCTCCAGACCCGCATGGTAGGCTGCGGCGCTAAAACCGCGGCTTTGCAGACGCGCGGCGGTGTCTTCCACTTTCGCGCGACTGTTGCAGTAAATAATGCCGGATTTGCCGCGTTGCTCCTGCACATAGCGCAGGAGTTGATCAAGCGGCTTGAATTTTTCCATCAGCATGTAGCGGATGTTAGGACGATCGAAGCTGCTAACCTGAATAAGCGGGTTGTTAAGCCCCAGAAGGTTAACAATATCGCGGCGGGTCGTGTCGTCTGCGGTGGCGGTCAGTGCCATAAACGGCACGGCGGGGAGCATCTGGCGCAACTGACCCAGCGCAGCGTATTCCGGGCGGAAATCGTGCCCCCATTGGGAAATACAGTGTGCTTCATCCACCGCCAGCAATACCGGGTTCCACTGGCGAAGCTGATCCAGGAAGTTGTCGAGCATCAGCCGTTCGGGGGCGATATACAACAACCGGATATGCCCGTTGCGACACCCTGCGAGTACCTCAAGCTGCTGCTCGCGGCTTTGCGTTGAATTCAGGCACGCCGCCGCCACGCCATTGGCAAGGAGTTGATCGACCTGGTCTTTCATCAATGAGATCAGCGGCGATACCACCACCGTCAGGCCATCCAATACCAGCGCCGGGATCTGATAGCACAGCGATTTCCCGCCGCCTGTCGGCATCACCACCAGGCAGTCGCGACCGCCAAGCACCGTATCGATGATGTCCTGTTGGCCCGGGCGGAACTGCTGGTAGCCAAAGGTTTCCTGCAAAACCTGTTTAGCCAGCGATTCCTGATTCAATACTTCCGCCTGCGCCACAATGACCCCATCTGCCTGAAATAAAAACAGGCGCTATTTTCAGTGCCTGCGCCGGAAACTGCAATGCTTTAAAACAGATCGTTAAGCATCACGCCTACGCCCACACGGGTTTGATTAAAGTTATAGTCAATCAGCGATTCGCCGTAGCCGCTATACACTTGGGTATAAAGGCGCACGTGTTTGGTGACGGGATAGCTTAAACCAATTTCTGCACCGCCATAGCCGGTGTTCCAGTTATATTGGCCTTTTGCGCTGAGGATCGCATCACCCAATTGGTAGCCGATTTTCAGCTGGTAGTAGCCCATATATTTGGTGATGTCCGGGTTATCATCCGTTGAACCCACCACATACCACGGCTTCACTTCGACCAGCCAGTTGCCCTGTTGCGCCATCAGACGCGTATAAAGGCGGTTCCAGCTACGGGACGTTGGGTCAGAGCGGCCATTCGAGTCATGGTTAAAACCGAACTCCACGTCACGCAGTGTCCAACCAGCCAGTTCGTAATCGGTCGCAAACCCCAGGAACAACTGTGGCTCATAGTTTGTCTCGCGAAACGGCGAAGACTCAGAGCTGTTCGAAAGCTGCCACCAGGATTTTTGCGTATAGGAGCCGCCAAACACGGAGTTTGGCCCAAGGATCCCGCGCCATAACGGGAATGCGAGGCTCAGCTGAAATTTGACCTCATCTTTGCGCGCGTTATCTGACCAGTTATACGATCGGATCGCTTCTTTGTTCAGATCGCTGGTATCCGTGTAGATAACGTAGTTGGATTCATACGGATAGAGCGTGAAGGGATTATCATGCTCCTGCAATAAATTGGCGATGATGCTGCCGCGCACGGCGGGCGCATCATGAACTTCTTTTACCGTTGCTTCCTGTGCGTATACCGTAAATGGCAGCGCAAGCACTGCGAAAAACCAACCCAGAGAGGTCCGCATTGGTGTGGTGCTCCCAAAACATATTGTTGACGTGAATTTCTTCCCAGAAAGTATTCTACATATTTATTGAGTAACTGCTCATGTATCGGTTCCGAAAGTGGAAATCAACAAACGATAAGCATATTATCAACATTTTCTTAACTCATCGGATCAGATAATTATGTCAGGTGTTCTCACAGCGGAAGAAGTTCTGAAAACGGTAGGTGAGATTTTTGTTTACCACATGCCTTTTAACCGCGCGTTAGGGCTGGAGCTGGAGCGTTATGAAAAAGAGTACGCACAGCTGAGTTTCACCAATCAGCCTATGATGGTGGGTAACTGGGCACAGAGCATTTTACATGGCGGCGTTATCGCTTCGGCGCTGGATGTCGCTGCCGGTCTGGTGTGCGTCGGCAGCACGTTGACGCGTCATGAAACCATCAGCGAAGAGGAGCTGCGCCAGCGTTTATCGCGAATGGGCACCATTGATTTGCGCGTCGATTACCTGCGCCCGGGGCGCGGTAACCGCTTCACCGCCAGCAGTAGTTTGCTGCGCGCAGGCAACAAAGTGGCGGTTGCTCGCGTGGAGCTGCATAACGAAGAGCAGCTCTATATCGCCAGCGCTACCGCCACTTATATGGTGGGGTGAGACGGTAAAATCGGGTAACATTAGGGTTCATTTCAGCCAAGAGTTTTCCTGATGGATGCAAAACAGACGCGGCTGGGCGTGTTACTCGCCCTGGCCGCCTATTTTATTTGGGGTGTCGCCCCGGCCTATTTCAAAGTGATTTGGTACGTCCCGGCCGACGAAATCCTGACGCACCGCGTTATCTGGTCTTTCTTCTTTATGCTGGCGTTAATCAGCGTTAGCCGACAGTGGAACAGTGTTAAAGCTCTGCTGCATACCCCGAAAAAGATCCTGTTGCTGGCGCTTTCCGCCGTGCTGATCGGCGGTAACTGGCTGCTGTTTATTTGGGCGGTGAACCACAACCATATGCTGGAAGCCAGCCTGGGTTACTTTATTAACCCGCTGGTGAATATCCTGCTGGGAATGCTGTTTTTGGGTGAGCGTTTTCGCCCTATGCAATGGTTAGCGGTGTTACTGGCCGGTATCGGTGTGCTGGTGCAACTGTGGACCTTCGGTTCGTTACCCATCATCGCGCTGGGTCTGGCGTTTAGCTTCGCGTTCTATGGCTTGCTGCGCAAAAAAATCGCCGTCGACGCGCAAACCGGCATGCTGGTAGAGACGCTGTGGCTACTGCCTGTGGCAGCAATATGGCTGTTCGGCATTACGGACAGCCCGACCAGTCACATGGGACAAAACAGCCTGTCGCTTAATCTGCTGCTGATCGCCGCAGGTGTCGTCACTACCGTACCGCTGCTCTGCTTTACCGGCGCGGCAACACGTCTGCGTTTGTCGACGCTCGGCTTTTTCCAGTATATCGGGCCGACGTTAATGTTCCTGCTGGCAGTATTGTTCTATGGCGAGCATCCGGGCACAGATAAAATGGTGACTTTTGGCTTTATCTGGGTTGCGCTGGCTATCTTTGTCATCGATGCCATTTATACCCAACGCGGTTTTCGCAAAAAGGTATAATCAATTAAACGGGCGGAATAGAGCCGCCCGTTATCTATAAATACGCAAAATATTCATAGTTAAGATTTATCTTAATCGCATGTAAATGACGAAATGCTATATTCCCGGCCTTTGTCATATACGCCATTCAGGATGAATTGGAAATGATCCGCAGGATTTTTTTGCCTTCAGGCAAAACGTGCCTTATGCGTGGGCCGTATATCCTTATCTTTTTGCTTCTGCATATTATCTTTTTACTGGCGTTCTTCAGCCTGGTTGGCATACCCGTTGTGCCGCTACTCTGCATCCTGATTTATACCTGGGTGAAGATCAACATCAATGCGCAACGGTGTCGTGATAGCGGCGGAAAAGCCCGTTATATCGTTATTTCGTCCATCCTCGTTTATTTCGCTTCATTGGTTGTCGCCGGCCTCGGATACGTTGGCGATGACGACTGCATGCTGCTGGGCGTGAGAATTTACTTCGCCTACGACGGCCTGGTGTTCTTTTTCTTAATGTTGGCGCCTACCCAGATAAAAAAACAAACTAATTCAATAGACAGGATTTCTATTTAGGAGAGGAAAATGAGTACTATCAGCAATTATGATTATCAGAATGACGCATCGCTGAATGACAAGTGGAAGTTTCGCTTCGCATTCTTTGAAAAGCACGGTTATCCCGCATTCTGGGGGCTTTCCCCGGCGTGGAAAGAAGCCTTTAAAGGGATGACTTTCGGTCAGAAGAGAAAAGTGTCCATGAACTACTTCGCCTTTTTCTTTCCGTTTATTTATCTCTTTATTCTTGGCTTATGGAAAAAGGCACTGCTGGTCATCGTGCTTAACGTTGTGGTCTTCGTGCTCGCGGTTATTTCCGGTGTCGGCTTTCTGGGCTATCTGGTAAACGCCATTGTCGCTATGCGAACAAACATCTGGTATTACGATTATAAAACGAAGGGTATCCAGGACTGGAGCATCTGAATAAAAAAGGTTCAGCGCAGGCTGAACCTTTTTTGATCGTTAAAGCCAGTTACGGCGTTTAAAGTAGAGATACGGCGCAAGCCCGGCGAGGATCATAAAGATAATCGCCCCTGGGTAACCAAAGCTCCAGTGCAGTTCCGGCATAAATTCGAAGTTCATCCCGTAACTCGAGGCCACCAGCGTTGGCGGCAGGAATACGACGGAAACCACCGAGAAAATCTTAATGATGCGGTTCTGCTCAATATTGATGAACCCCATTGCCGCCTGCATCAGAAAGTTCACTTTCTGGAACAGCGATTCGTTGTGCGGCAGCAGGGATTCGATATCGCGCAGGATCTCGCGCGCTTGTTCCAGTTGACCCGCCGGCAAACGCGCTTTGCGCACCAGGAAGTTCAGCGCGCGCTGGGTATCCATCAAACAGAGGCGAACCTTCCAGCCAATATCTTCCTGCTCCGCCAGCGTTGAAAGCGCCTCGTCATACTCGTCGCCCTGCTGACCTTCCATAATCACCCGGCTCAGCTTTTCCAGATCGCTGTAAATGTTTTCGATTTCATCCGCCAGCTGTTCAATTTTCGTTTCGAACAGATCCAGCAACAGTTCGTAAGCGTTGCCGTCCACCATTTCCTGGCTGCGGGCGCGCATACGATAGAGGCGAAATGCCGGCAGTTCCCGCTCACGCAGTGTGAACAGGCGACCTTCGCGAATGGTAAATGCTACCGTTGAGTTACCTGCATGATCTTCGGCATCTTCAAAAAAGAAGAAGGAGTGGATGTGCAGACCGTCTTCGTCTTCAAAAAAACGCGCCGACGCCTCGATGTCTTCCAGTTCAGGTCGGGTGGCCAGGTTCTGGCCCAATTCCGTTTGCACGCGGGTACGTTCTTCATCGTCCGGCTCGACCAAATCAACCCAAACAGAGCTGGCGAGGTGTTTGATTTCGTCAGCCTCAAGGCGGGTTAAACGATTGTTTTCCAGTTGAAATGCGCTCAGCATGGCCGGGACTCCCAATGCAAAAAATATCGGACAGTTCGGAGGGCACACAGAAACGACAGGGGTTTCAGACCATTAAACAGCCTGACTCAGCGCGACGGGGACAAAGCGGGTCGCTGACAACCTCTAAGGCTATCAGCATGAGGAGATAGCCTTAGGAGTTGTTCCTGAAGAACAGGAAATTGAGCCAGTATCTACTGGGTGTGTCCAAGGCGAATGTCCTCTTAGCGTGATCGTGCGCGCATGTTACGCCAGCAAAAATGCAGCGTCAACACGCAACGAAACGCGAAAGAGCAATATTTGCCCTTCAGCGTATAAGGCTAGCAGATTATTGCAAAATAATGATATTTTTCTGAAAGTTACACGGCTTCGAGCTTCGCATAAGCGGCGACCAGCCATTTAATGCCCTGCCCCTGGAAAGCCACCTGCAAACGGCTGTGCTCGCCGCTGCCTTCCATGTTCACCACCGTGCCTTCACCAAACTTGGCGTGGCGCACGCGCTGGCCTAGTTTGTAACCCGTGTCGCTCTGCGCAACCGGCGTCCCCATACGCTGATGGCTGACCGGACGGCTGATGCTGGCGCGCAGACGCACCTCTTCCACACACTCTTCCGGCAGTTCACCAATAAAGCGCGACGGACGATGGTACACCTCTTTGCCGTACAGACGACGGGTTTCCGCGTAGGTTAAAGTCAGCTTTTGCATCGCACGGGTCACACCCACGTAAGCAAGCCGACGTTCCTCCTCCAGACGCCCACCTTCATCCAGCGACATCTGGCTCGGGAACATACCCTCTTCCATCCCAACGATAAACACCTGCGGGAACTCCAGACCTTTTGCTGAATGCAGCGTCATCAATTGCACAGCATCCTGCCAGGTATCCGCCTGCCCTTCGCCCGCTTCCAGTGCCGCGTGGGAGAGAAAAGCCTGCAGCGGCATTAAATCTTCGTCTTCTTCGTTGTAGCTGAACTGGCGTGTTGCCGTGACCAGTTCCTCTAAGTTCTCGATGCGCGTCTGGCCTTTCTCGCCTTTTTCCTGTTCGTACATCATGCGCAAACCGGAGTCTTTCACCACGCGGTCAGTTTGCACATGTAGTGGCAGATCCGCCGTCTCTTGTGCCAGTGCATCAATCAATTCGAGGAAACGTTGCAAGGCGCTGGCAGCACGCCCGGCCAGCGCTTTTTCCTGTAACAGCTCACGAGTTGCCTGCCACAGCGTCAACTGACGGTCACGGGAGGTCTGGCGCACCACATCCAGCGTGCGGTCGCCAATACCGCGTGTTGGGGTATTCACTACGCGCTCAAAAGCCGCATCGTCATTACGGTTGGCGATCAGGCGCAGATAGGAGAGCGCATCTTTGATCTCCTGGCGTTCGAAGAAGCGCATACCGCCATAAATGCGATATGGCATACTCGCCTGCAACAGCGCCTCTTCCAGAACACGCGATTGGGCGTTACTGCGATAGAGAATGGCGCATTTTTCCAGTGCCCCGCCGTTGTCCTGCCAGGTTTTGATACGGTTAACCACAAACCGGGCTTCATCCAGCTCGTTGAACGCGCAGTAGAGGGAAATCGGCTCGCCGTCAACGCCATCGGTCCACAGTTTTTTCCCCAGCCGCCCATTGTTATTTTCAATCAGGGCGTTAGCTGCACTGAGTATATTGCTGGTGGAACGGTAGTTTTGCTCCAGACGGATGGTTTCCGCACCGGGGAAATCTTTCAGGAAACGCTGGATGTTTTCCACCTGCGCGCCACGCCAGCCGTAAATGGACTGGTCATCATCACCGACGATCATCACCTTACCGGTATCACCCGCCAGCAGACGGATCCACGCATATTGAATGTTGTTGGTATCCTGGAATTCGTCCACCAGGATGTTGGTAAAGCGCTCGCGATAGTGCTGCAAAATGTGTGGCTTGTTCAGCCACAACTCGTGGGCACGCAGTAACAGCTCGGCAAAATCCACCAGCCCGGCGCGATCGCAGGCTTCCTGGTAGGCCTGGTACACTTTCTGCCAGGTTTGCTCCACCGGATTGCCGAAACTTTGAATATGATGCGGGCGGATGCCTTCATCTTTCTGCCCGTTGATGTACCACATGGCCTGCCGCGGCGGCCACTGCTTCTCATCAAGGTTCATAGCCTTAATCAGACGCTTAAGCAACCTGAGCTGGTCTTCGCTATCGAGGATCTGAAAGTCCTGCGGCAGATTGGCGTCCATATGGTGCGCGCGCAACAGGCGGTGCGCCAGCCCGTGGAATGTGCCAACCCACATTCCACCCTGAGAGGTGCCCATCAGTTGACCGATACGGTGGCGCATTTCCGCTGCCGCTTTGTTGGTAAACGTGACCGCCATAATCGAATACGGCGAGCAATTTTCTACGGTCATCAACCAGGCGATACGGTGTACCAGCACACGCGTCTTACCGCTCCCTGCGCCCGCCAGCACCAGCATATTGCTGCGCGTCGCGGCTACGGCGTCGCGTTGTTTGTCATTGAGGCTGTCGAGCAGATAAGAAACGTCCATGGGCACCGTCGCGAAAATTACTGGAAATTTATACAGAGCTGTTGGTGATTATATCAGCGTAGTGAGGGATGCCAACCGTGAAATTTCCACGTGGGGTAACAAACGGCTATAAGGAGCCTGCAATAAATCGGTACCTTCCGGTTTAATCCAGCATGCCTGCATACCACAACGGATCGCACCCGCCACATCAGTTATCAGGTCATCACCCACATGTAAAATGTCGCCAGGCGCCACATTGAGACGTCTGGCGGCCAGGTGATACATATCGCTGAACGGTTTGGAGCGCCCATCCGGTCCGGCGCGCAAAACAAACTCAAAATACTCGCTTAACCCGAACAGCTCAGGCTGCGCATTCCCGTTGGTAATGGCCACCAGCGGCCACTTTTCGGCCAGCTTTGCCAGTGTGTCGTGGGTTTCCTGTGGCACATCAATGCGGCTGCGCCATTTCGCAAAGTTCACCATTGATGCCTCCGCGCCAAGAGCGGCTTCTTCTGGCGTCAGACCGGCGTTCAACATTGCACGTTCAACGGCACGTCGCCGCCACTCGGTCACATCGTGGTAAATGTCCGGCTCGGTTTCCCGTAACGACTGGCGTAAACGCTGAAACTCTTTATTTTCCAGGCTGTTCAGCGCCGGATGGTAATTCTGCACAAAAGCCAGCGCTTCCTGCTCCGTTCGTTGGATCACCAGGCGGTTGTCATAAAGGGTGTCATCCAGGTCGAAGGTGATCGCGGAGATCTGACCTAATGGGCGGTAAAAACGCATTATTTCCCCCGTTTGGCGCGCGGATGCGCAGCGTCGTACACCGATGCAAGGTGTTGAAAATCAAGATGGGTATAGATTTGTGTGGTGGATAAATTGGCGTGACCGAGCAACTCCTGCACACCGCGTAAGTCACCACTCGACTCCAGCATATGGGTCGCGAAGGAGTGACGCAATTTATGGGGGTGCACATGGCTGTTCAGGCCCTGTTTAATCCCCCATTCAGCAAACCGTTTTTGCACATTTCGCGCAGAGATACGTTTACCGAGCTTTGAGAGGAACAGCGCCTCGTCTTCCGCACCAAACAACCCGCGTAAATCAAGCCAGTGTTCGATCCAGATAACCGCATTGCGGCCAATGGGTAAACGGCGCTCTTTGCTACCTTTACCCAACACCCACACTTCGCCGCTTTCCAGATCCAGATGCTTAATATCCAGATTCACCAGTTCAGAAAGACGCAGACCCGCGCCATACATCACTTCCAGCATCGCCCGGTCACGCACCGCCAGCGGATCGTTAAGATCGATATCCAGCAGCCGGTTCATATCATCCACGTCGATATTTTTCGGCAGATGTCGTGGCGCTTTCGGCGCAGAGATACCTTTCGCCGGATTGGCCGCCAGCTGGCCCTGGCTCACCATCCAGTCAAAGAAACTGCGCAACGCAGAGAGACGCAACGCCAGGCTGGCTGCGCCCAGCCCTTTGCGCCGGCTGCGCACCGCAATGGCGCGCACCATGGCAGCATCACATTGTTGCCAGCTTTTCAGACCGATCTCACCGGTCAAAGCGATAATGGCATCAAGCTGACGCTGATAATTAAGCAGAGTGATGGGACTGAGTTGGCGCTCAACGCCAAGATAGCGCAAAAATTTCGCCACGGCCGGAAAGAGCGGAGAATCTGTCATATGCGCTCGACCCAGCGCTCCAGGAGATCCGGCAGCATCTGCGCGATTTCCTGTAACAGCTGCGTACCTTGCCCTTGCTGGTAATGATGAACATCGCGGCTGCTAAACAGCACCACGCCGAGATCGCCGTCTGGTCCCATCAGCGATAACGCCACTGAACCAATCGCTTTCGCCTCCGGCAACAGCAGCAGTAACTCCGGCCCGTTTAAGGAGCCGAGATAATGGTGTTGATGACCCAGACGCTGGATGCGTAACGGTTCGAAAGCCTGGCGAGAAAGTGCAAGATGAGTAAAGCCAGAAGGCGCACCAAGCCGCCAGCGATCGGGAAACAGGCGGATCGTTGCCCCCGCCAACCCTAAATCACGCGCCCAACGGTGAAAGCGATTGAGCATCTCTTCCAGACTGTGAGCAGAGGCCAGCCGCCCCTGCAAACGCAGGAGACGATAGAACAAACCTTCATTCGCACTGGCCTGTTCCATCAACAGCGTCATGTTCTCTTCCAGCACATTGATGTGATTGCGCGAGCGCGCCATGTGCCATTCTACCAGCGAAACGGTATCGCGTACGGCATGCGGCACGCGCATCTGTTCCACCAGTCGTGCATTGCGGATAAAGAAATCAGGATGACGCAGCAAATAATCAACAACGGCCTGATCTTCCAGTTCCGTCAGCGTTTCCTGTAATTCTTCCCCTGGTTGCTTCATAGATGAATAAACCCGTCATAGACATGTGCCGCCGGGCCAGTCATAAACAACGGTTGGCCCGGACCTTTCCATGCGATATCAAGTCGACCGCCTGGTAACTCCACGCGCACCTCTTCTGCCAGCAAATCCTGTGCAATGCCAACAGCCACGGCTGCACACGCACCGCTGCCACAGGCCTGCGTTTCACCGGCACCGCGTTCATAGACGCGCAAGCGGATGTGATCGCGTTTTACCACCTGCATAAAACCGATATTGGCGCGTTCCGGAAAGCGCTCATGGCTTTCCATCACCGGCCCTAACGTCTCTACCGGTGCGGTATCCACGTCATCCACTTGAATCACGCAGTGTGGGTTGCCCATCGATACGACGCCGCACAATACGGTTTGTTCCGCCGCACGCATAATATAGGTCTTTTCCGCTTTGTTAGCGCGAAACGGCACCAGGGATGGTTCAAAGTTGGGTTCGCCCATATTGACGCGCACCAGGTCGTCGTCCGTTACGCTCAATAACATACGTCCGTTTGCCGTACTGACGCGGATGTCACGTTTATTGGTCAAGCCTTTCAGGCGAACAAAACGCGCGAAACAGCGAGCGCCATTGCCGCACTGCGACACTTCGCTGCCATCAGCGTTAAAAATACGGTAGTGGAAATCAAGCTCAGGATCGTAGGGCGGTTCAACCACCAGCAATTGATCAAACCCCACGCCCAGATGGCGATCCGCCAGGCGACGGATCAGCTCAGGGGAGAAAAAGACATTCTGCGTCACCGCGTCGACGACCATAAAATCGTTGCCAAGGCCATGCATTTTTGAGAACTGCATCATCTACTCCATTTACGCGGATACAGAACGGTGACGTCAGTAATTCACCTGAGTCGGCGAGCCGTTATCACCGCGATCGTTACGATCCGGCGTGGTCGACTGGATGGTACTGGTCTGGTTTTTTGTCGGCGGTGGCGCGGTTTTATCTGCGGGCGGGAAATAGAGTGGCCCCTTCAGACCACAGCCCGTCAGGCTGAACAGTGTCAGCAATACGGCCAGCGTGCGAAATACATCTTTCATTATAGGTTGCCTGTAAGTTCGTTCTTTCTGCGTTCTATCATCGCAGGAGAAGACACAAAAGCAAGAGTTTGCGCGTTTAGGGCAACGGGAAATGTTTCGCGTTATACTGCTGCCATCATAAAAAACGGGAAAACAGAATGAACGACAGTGAATTTCATCGCCTCGCCGACGGCCTCTGGCTGACCATTGAAGAACGTCTTGACGATTGGGACGGCGATAGCGATATCGACTGTGAAATTAATGGCGGCGTGTTAACCATCAGCTTTGAAAACGGCAGCAAAATTATCATTAACCGTCAGGAGCCGCTGCATCAGGTCTGGCTGGCCACCAAACAGGGTGGCTACCATTTCGACCTGAAAGGCGACGAATGGGTCTGCGATCGCAGTGGCGAAACATTCTGGGATCTGCTTGAGCAGGCGGCAAGCCAGCAGGCGGGTGAGACGGTCAGTTTCCGCTAATCCAGGTTGCCCGGGCTATCCGGGCGCTTCCTTTAAGAAAAATACTGCTGCAACAACGGTGCGTCGTTGTCCTGATTTGCCGGCGTGGCGGCGGTGATCGCCTGGTTGCGGAACGGTATCACTTGCGCACGCCCTTCAACATTCACAATCTGGTAGAACTGCGGCAGGTTGAAGTTGATAAAGCTGGAGCCGTAGGTAAAGCGATCGTGAGATGACGAATAGAAGCGGCTCACATCGCGCACCAGCTCCTCTTTGCTGCCTTCGCAGTGGTGGTAGACTTCCGCGCGATTGCTCTCATCCAGGATATAGATGTTAAAGCCCTCTTCGCCCGTCTCCTCAAAGAAGAACTGAATAATGCCCTCACTGGCGAAACCATCCACCACGGCCGGTAACTGGACGTGATTGGTTTCAACCTGCACTGACAGCCCGTGCAGTTTGTTGTGAGAAATAGCCCCGTAAAACTCAATCGCGTTTTCCAGTTTCTGCACCGACACATTGAGACGTTCAAAGAACAGTCCCCAGGTCTGGCCGGCAACGCGCAGCGCTTTGAAACGCCCGGTCTCCTGGCGGGTGCTGGAAAGACGCAACTCAATGCATTCGGATACCAGTTGCTGCACACGCGTCCGAATCAGGCCGCGCAAATGCTGGCTGTAGCAGAACACTTCCACGCTGTCCGGCGGCGCGGCATCCTGATGCATTTTGCCAAGGATGGTTTTCAGCGCTTCGATCATCGCCTGCTCGCCGTTGAAATGCAGGGTACGCACTTCATTCCACGAGTTGCGGTACAGCAGGTCGACACTGCCGACCAGGCAGTTTTGCTGCTCGCCAAAACTGAACACATCAAGCTTACGGAAATCGAAATGCACCACCTGGTTACGAAACGCCGCAGTCGGGTCATATTCCAGGTTGACAATGATCGCCAGATGACGGATTTCGCAAGGACTGTAGAGCGCTTTCGGCGTTGGCGCGGGCAGGCGCAGCGGGAAGTGATGCGACACATCGGCCACCATCTCCTGCAATTTTGCCAAATCGACAATGCCGTTGCCTTTAATAAACAGATGCGTACGCGACGTCAGCAAACCGTTGAACCAGGCCCATGCCACCAGCTTATTCAGATAGCGGTTATATTCCAGCGGTTGATGGCTGACGATGGAATCCATATTCGGCGCGCGGTTGTACAGATACCACCCCGAACGGTTGGCCCGGCCCGGCGGCACATGGATAAAGGTTAAATTCGGTTCAGAGAGATCCGGCGAAATTTGCGGGTTTACCAGCGTTACTTTGCCCGGCAACGCTTCAAACGCGGCGTACAGTTTACGGGTTAATACACCGATATCCTGCGGGCTGGCGGAAACGCTCAGATTATTACGGCGGGCAAAGCGGATCAGGTTACGGTAGCTCTGCATCATGGCATCAAGCAATTCGTTATGCGCCTCGCGCACCTGATCGATTTTCCAGTTAGCGCGGTTATCCAACATCGCCACGCGTGCATCGTCCCAGCCCCACTCTTTTACCAGTTGCGTGATCACTTCGCGACGCCAGCCAACACAGGCGCGTTCGCGGCTCAGTTTCTCGCACACTTTTAAGTAAAAACATCGACGAGCCAGATCGAGGCGAGCGGTGTCGTCAATAGCGACCAGATACTGCGTTACGCGCTCGAGCATCATGCAGTAATGATCGAGGCCAAACGATACAATTTCACCGTCATGCAGGCGCTGTTTAATATCTTTCGCCAGCAAACGCGTGTTGGGATATTCCCAGGAATAGGCTTCCAGCAACAGCGTTTTCAATACGGCTTTATAAGGAGAGTCGATACTTTTATAGAGTTGCCAAAGGCTGGCACCGAAATACTCTTCTGCGGAAAGCGTGCTTAAGCCGCCAAGATCCAGCCATTCGTTCGGGGTCAATACGCCCTGAGCATAGAGCGTCATCACATAATCGTCGTAATGCTCTTCTTCATCGCCCGGCACCATATTCCACAGAATACGTTTACCGGCAAGGCGCACAGCAGTACGGTAAAACTCATCCAGCAACAAAATATGCTGCGTGGAGCCGCAGTCCTCGCCGCCGAGGCTACCGCTTTCGTTATGACGAAAGCGGTTCTCATCAATCAGGAAGAAACTCACTTCCACGCCCAACGACGCCGCCCAGCTTTCCAGCAGGCTGCATTTACGCTGCAGCAATTGACGCTCTTCGTTATCGAGCCAGGATTGATGGCAGACCCAGATATCCAGGTCAGAGGAGCAGCTTTGCCCGACCGAAGAAGTACTGCCCATGGAGTAAACCCCGGTGATCGGCAGCTCGCCTTTCGGCGACTCCTGCGGCGGGAGACCACGATGCAGTTCAAGTTCGTTCAGGTAATGAAGTTGGTTTTCATCAGGCGTGTAAAGGCAAATGCCCTGGGGAACGTTACCATCGAGGTAACCCGGCATCAGCGGATGATGATAATGCAGCAATGTCGGCAGCAGACTGTAAACCTGCTGAAAAGCAGGGCCCATGGCAGCAAGCGCGCGATCCACACGCAGTTGATTAATGGCATCCAGTCTCTGTTTCAGAGTCTCAATATAGAGGTACAAGACATATCGCCTGATGTTTACAGAAAATCCAAAATAGCCGTTACCGGTTTTTCGACCTTGCCTTCAGGGAGGCAGACGAAAAAATGGTCTAAAACGTGATCAATTTAACACCTTGCTCATTGACCGTAAAGAAAGATGCGCTACATACCAGTGTAGCAGTAAACGCTGTCTGTAAATTCCTAATTACGGTCCTGGCTGCGCCTGTATTGCGGCGCGACGCCTTTCTCTCCCTCCAGCGATCTTCTGTGGACACTGACACCCTAAAGCAACAATGTTAGGATGGTCGACGGACGATAATGACGGTAACAAGCATGTTAGACAATGTTTTAAGAATTGCCACACGGCAGAGCCCTCTTGCGCTTTGGCAGGCACACTACGTTAAGGAACGCCTCGAGGCGAACCACCCCGGACTCACGGTTGAACTGGTGCCTATGGTCACGCGCGGCGACGTGATCCTGGATACGCCACTGGCGAAAGTCGGTGGTAAGGGTCTGTTTGTAAAAGAACTTGAGCTGGCACTGCTTGAAAACCGCGCCGATATCGCCGTGCATTCAATGAAAGATGTCCCGGTCGATTTCCCTGAAGGGCTCGGCCTGGTGACCATTTGCGAGCGTGACGATCCCCGCGATGCGTTTGTGTCAAACCGCTATAACTCGCTCGATGAATTACCTGCCGGCAGCATCGTTGGTACGTCAAGTTTACGCCGTCAATGCCAGTTGGCAGCGCAACGTCCGGACTTGGTTATTCGCTCTTTACGGGGTAACGTCGGTACACGCCTGAGCAAACTGGATAACGGCGAATATGACGCCATCATTCTTGCCGTCGCCGGTCTTAAACGTCTTGGCCTTGGTGAGCGTGTGCGCGTTGCGCTATCGCCGGAAACCTCGCTGCCAGCCGTGGGCCAGGGCGCAGTCGGCATTGAGTGCCGCCTGGACGACGCGCATACCCGCGCGCTATTGCAACCGCTGAATCATGCAGAAACTGCCGTGCGCGTCAAAGCCGAGCGCGCAATGAATACGCGCCTTGAAGGTGGGTGTCAGGTACCGATTGGCAGCTATGCTGAATGGGTGGACGGAGAAATCTGGCTGCGCGCGTTAGTGGGCGCGCCAGACGGCTCCACCATGGTGCGCGGTGAGCGCCGCGGTAACCCGGCGGACGCCGAGCAGTTAGGTATCTCGTTGGCCGAAGAGTTACTGAATAATGGCGCCCGCGCCATTCTGGCCGATGTCTACAACGGAGAAGCCCCCGAATGAGTATTCTGGTCACTCGCCCTTCCCCGGCCGGGGAAGAATTAGTGAGCCGCTTGCGCACACTGGGGCTAGTGGCCTGGAGCTTCCCACTTATCGAGTTTACGCCGGGTCGTGAACTCACCTCGTTACCCGGGCGACTCGCCGCATTAACCGCCGAAGACCTGGTTTTTGTCCTGTCGCAGCAGGCGGTAACATTTGCCCATGCACATTTACAACAGGCAGGCCTACGTTTTCCCGAAGAGCCGCATTATTTCGCGATTGGCCGTAGCACTGCGCTGGCATTACATACGGTGACCGGCATAGATGTGCGTTATCCGTTGGATCGGGAAACCAGTGAAGTGTTGCTACAATTACCTGAATTACAAAATGTTCAGGGTAAGCATGCGCTAATCTTACGTGGTAACGGTGGGCGTGAAGTGCTGGCGGAAACGCTGGCGGCGCGCGGTGCGGAAGTGGAATTTTGCGAATGTTATCAACGTAGCGCGAAGTTCTACAATGGCGCCGAAGAGGCCATGCGCTGGCATACGCGTGGGGTGACGACGCTGGTTGTCACCAGCGGCGAAATGATACAACAGTTGTTTTCGCTTATTCCTCCCTGGTATCGGGAAAACTGGTTACTTCGCTGCCGCATACTGGTGGTTAGCGAACGTCTGGCGCACCTCGCCCGGGAACTGGGCTGGCAGGATATTCAGGTCGCTGACACTGCAGACAACGATGCGCTGCTTCGCGCATTACAATAACTCTCATAATGGGAAGCCATGATGACGGAACAACAACACTCCCCCGCCGAGGTTGAAGAAACCAAAACGGCTGACGGTGCAACGCCGCCGGGCAAAACAGAGAAGGCCCGTCGCGCGAACAGGACCAGCCTTGCGCTAAGCGCGATCGCCATCGCTATTGCGCTGGCCTCGGGCGTCGGGCTTTATGGCTGGGTTAAACAGCAGGTTTCCACCCTGAACACCAATAACGGCGAAATCGCCAATCAGGTTATTGCGTTGCAGCAAGCGCAGGATAAACAACGCGCCGAGCTGGAAGGCATTATCAAACAGCAGGCCGGGCAGCTTGACGAGGCCAAACGTCATCAGGATGCGCTGACCAAACAGCTTGATGAAGTGCAGCAGAAAGTGGCGACTATCTCCGGTTCCGATGCCAAAACCTGGCAACTGGCGCAGGCGGATTTTCTCGTTAAACTGGCCGGACGCAAACTCTGGAGCGATCAGGACGTCACCACCGCAGCGGCGCTGCTGAAAAGTGCGGACGCCAGTCTGGCGGATATGAACGATCCGAGCCTGATCACCGCTCGCCGTGCAATTACTGACGATATCGCCAGCCTCGCCGCCATTACGCAGGTGGATTATGACGGTGCGATCCTCAAACTGAACCAGCTGTCCAACCAGATTGATAACCTGCGCCTTGCAGATAACAACGATGATGACTCACCGATGGATACCGACAGTAATGAGTTGTCGGGCTCGATCAGTGAATGGCGTGTGAACCTGCAGAAAAGCTGGCAAAACTTTATGGACAGCTTTATCACTATTCGTCGTCGTGATGAAACCGCCGTGCCGCTGTTAGCACCAAATCAGGATATCTATCTGCGTGAAAATATCCGCTCGCGTCTGCTGGTTGCAGCTCAGGCCGTTCCCCGTCATCAGGAAGAAACCTACAAACAGGCGCTGGACAATGTTTCCACCTGGGTGCGCGCTTACTACGATACCGACGATGCGGCCACGAAAGCCTTCCTTGAAGAGGTCGATAAACTAAGCCAGCAGACCATTGCAATGACGCTACCCGCATCGCTGCAAAGCCAGCCAATCCTGGAAAAACTGATGCAAACCCGGGTGCGAAATCTGCTGGCACAACCTGCCGTTGCCTCTGAGCAAGCGCCCGCTGCCAACGCAGTGCAAGGAGAATAAACATGCTGAAAGTACTGTTACTCTTTGCACTGTTAATTGCCGGGATCGTTCTTGGCCCTATGCTCGCCGGGCATCAGGGCTATGTCCTCATCCAGACGGATAATTACAACATCGAGACGAGTGTCACGGGGTTAGTGATTATTCTGGTGCTGGCGCTGGTGATGATGTTTGCGCTTGAATGGCTGTTGCGTCGTCTTTTCCGTACCAGCGCGCATACGCGCGGCTGGTTTGTGGGACGTAAGCGCCGCCGCGCCCGTAAACAGACTGAGCAAGCGTTGCTAAAACTGGCGGAAGGCGATTATCAGCAGGTAGAGAAGCTGATGTCGAAAAACGCCGACCATGCCGAACACCCGATGGTCAACTACCTGCTGGCGGCGGAAGCAGCGCAGCAGCGCGGTGATGAAACCCGTGCGAACCAGCATCTGGAGCGCGCTGCGGAGCTGTCTGAAAAAGATCCTATCCCGGTAGAAATCACGCGCGTTCGCCTGCAACTGGCGCGCAATGAGAACCATGCTGCACGCCATGGCGTGGATAAATTGCTGGAAATCACGCCGCGTCATCCGGAAGTGTTGCGTCTGGCAGAGCAGGCATATATTCGCACCGGCGCATGGGCATCGCTGCTGGATATCATTCCGTCGATGGCAAAAGCCAATGTCGGTGACGATGAGCACCGCGACGCGCTGCAACAACAAGCCTGGATTGGCATCATGGACCAGGCACGTGCCGACCTGGGCAGCGAAGGCCTGAAGAGTTGGTGGAAAAACCAGAGCCGCAAAACCCGTCAGCAGGTGGTATTGCAAGTGGCAATGGCCGAGCATTTGATCGAATGTGACGATCACGATACTGCGCAGGACATTATCCTTGAAGGTCTTAAACGTCAGTATGATGATCGTCTGGTGCTGGTGATCCCACGGCTGAAAACCAATAATCCGCAACAGATCGAGAAAGTGTTGCGCCAGCAGATCAAAACCCAGGGCGATCGTCCGCTGTTATGGAGCACGCTTGGTCAGTCGTTGATGAAACATGGTGAATGGCAGGAGGCCACGTTGGCATTCCGCGCGGCGCTGAAGCAGCGCCCGGAAGCGTTCGATTATGCATGGCTCGCTGATTGCCTCGATCGCCTGCACCAGCCGGAAGAAGCCGCGACCATGCGTCGTGACGGCCTGTTGCTGACTCTGCAAAACAACCCGTCAGGTAATTGATTCAGCGTCATTCGGGAGCAGGAAGGTAATAACGCCACCTGCATCCCTATCCCTCCACCCATAAAAAAACGCCTGCCGGAAGACTCAGGCAGGCGTTAAAACAGGTCTGTTGACAACTAAATGGGTGCTTCACTCAACGTTATGTCCATGGTGTTTGATGAGGCCGAAGCGACATCTGTCAGTGGACGATAAGCACCGTAAACGGCTCTGCATCATTCCTGAGTTTATGAAGCCAGAAGGCGAACATAAGAGATGGAATGAGCATCTACAGTGATATTATTGCACATAGCGTGCCAGGTTTGCATTAACTAATGTTAACCCGCGCAACCTTTTAAGAAGTCAGTCAATTCAGGCCTTCTCCCCTTTTTCCCCTATGATAATTAGCCGCTTATCATGCATAACTGTCGCCGCATAACGACACTTCCCTGAGCAATCAACTTACACCATAAATATCAATGCGTTAAATGTCTCCATCGGGCGACAAGAAAGGGCGTGATTGTCGTCTGTAAGCAACAACGGTGAAAAAGAGAGAAAATACAAAGAAATGGAAAAAAGAGGAGATCAGAAAACAAAAAACCCCGCTAAAGCGGGGTTCAAAATTGGTCGGCGAGAGAGGATTCGAACCTCCGACCCACTGGTCCCAAACCAGTTGCGCTACCAAGCTGCGCTACTCGCCGATATACTGCTTTTTGAATTTTTTGTTCAATCTAAGTTGTGGTGCGAGGGGGGGGACTTGAACCCCCACGTCCGTAAGGACACTAACACCTGAAGCTAGCGCGTCTACCAATTCCGCCACCTTCGCATTCCACGAAACTTTTACTGCTAAATAATGGGGTGGCTAATGGGACTCGAACCCACGACAACTGGAATCACAATCCAGGGCTCTACCAACTGAGCTATAGCCACCACTGTAAATCTTTTCACGCGGTATCGTCATACTTCACGAACCACCGCAGCTCAAGCGCCGGGTTTAAATGGCGCGCCCGACAGGATTCGAACCTGAGACCTCTGCCTCCGGAGGGCAGCGCTCTATCCAGCTGAGCTACGGGCGCGTAGCGCCGTTGCGGGGGTGGATAGTACGGACTTCGGGCGCGGCTGTCTAGTGCTTTTTTGAAGAAAATGCGCGTTTGGTTATGCTTTGCGCATTTTGCCTCTTATTCACTCACCCGTTGCGTAACAGCGTGTCGGTTAAGACCAAATACTTTATACGCCACTGTTACCGCAGCAAGGAAGATAACACCGACAAACAGCGACATACGCGTATCGTCGTTGAATCCCATACCAATCAGCACGCAAATCAAAAACGCCATCGTTAGCCAGTTCGCCCACGGGAACAACATTGAGCGGAAGGGATGGCTGGCAATAGCTTCTTTATGCGCCTTACGGAAACGCAGCTGGCTAATCAGGATCACAAACCACGGCACCATGCCTGGCAATACGCTGGCACTATAGACGTAAACAAACACGCGTTGCGGGTTCGGAATAATGTAATTCAGACAGGAACCAATCAGCAGGATAATGATGGAAATTGTCACACCCGCCGCCGGAACGCCGCTTTTAGACACTTTCGCCACCGCAGCAGGCAGTTGGCGGTTCTTCGCCAGCGCATACAACATACGACCACAGCTATACATGCCGCTGTTACAGCCGGACAGCGCCGCCGTCAGCACCACAAAGTTAATAATTCCTGCTGCCGCCGTAATGCCAATCTTCGCAAAGGTCAGCACAAACGGGCTGCCGTTCGTACCGATTTCGTTCCACGGGAAAATCGTCACAATAACGAAAATCGCGCCCACATAGAAAATCAGGATACGCCACAGTACCTTACTTACTGCACTGCGCAGCGTAACCTGTGGGTTTTTCGCTTCACCGGCGGTAATACCAATCAGTTCAACACCCTGATAGGACGCCACAACGATACAGAGCGCAGTCAGAAAGCCTTTCCAGCCGCCGGCAAAGAAACCGCCATGTTCGGTCAGATTACCAAAACCAATCGAATGCCCGCCGTTGCCGATACCAAAGAAGATAACGCCCAGGCCAACCACGATCATCACAATGATGGTGGTCACCTTGATCATCGCGAACCAGAATTCGATTTCACCGTACAGACGCACTGCCGCGAGGTTCGCCAGCGCCACCAGCCCCACCGCAATAAGCGCGGGTATCCACTGGGCAAGATCGGGGAACCAGAACTGGACGTACACCCCAATCGCGGTAATTTCAGAAATCCCCACCGCCATCCACATAAACCAGTAAGACCAGGCGGTGAGATAACCGAAGAAAGGACTCATATAGCGGTGCGCGTAAACAGCAAAAGACCCCGCTACCGGCTCAAGGAACAGCATCTCGCCCATTGAGCGCATAATAAAGAAGACGAAGAGACCCGCAATAATGTATGCCAGCAGTACCGACGGGCCGGCCCATTTCAGGGTACTGGCGGCGCCCATAAAGAGCCCCACGCCAATGGTACCGCCCAGGGCGATTAATTCGATGTGTCGAGACTCCAGTCCACGCTGAAGCTCTGGTTTGTTTTCAGCCATAAATCCTCTGTTGTGTTTGCTTCTTTCTTTGCCCGATCTGCGGGTTATTGTTATGAGTTTCCCTCATCTCATAACAGGCCATTCGGCGCTAACCCGGAAAAGGTTGTCGCCAAAAACACCACGGCACTGCAATGAGTGAGCGAATGGTTTCTTAAAACAGAAGAAATGGCAAATGATGTATAAAAAAAATCGGTGTATTGCACAATAAAACAGCAGAAGGAGAAAAAAAGGCAGCACGCTGCGCCGCCAACGTTGTTCAGAGTTTTCCGCTGTAGTGCCAACGCAGATAACGCAGCAAACGCAATTGACGCTTTAAACGGCTCGGTTGTGACAGCAGCCGATAAAGCCACTCCATCCCCAGATGCTGCCAGAGTTTAGGCGCACGCTTTACATGGCCCGTAAAGACGTCGTACGTTCCGCCAACCCCCATGTATAACGCATCAGGATAGACAGTGCGGCAGTCGCGCATCAGGATCTCCTGCTTTGGCGATCCCATTGCCACAGTGATGATTTTCGCCCCGCTATCACGGATGCGCTCAAACAGTGCTTGCTGCTGCTCCGGATTAAAATACCCATCCTGGCTGCCCACAATATTCACCTGCCATTGTGCACGCAGTTTCTGCTCCGTCTGCGCCAGCACATCGGGCTTGCCACCCACCAGAAATACCGGCGTCGCATTTTCGCCTGCCCGCGCCATCAGTTTTTCCCACAGATCGGCACCGGCAACACGGGATACTTGCGCGCGCGGGAACTTCTTCCGCAAGGAGCGCACGACGCTGATGCCGTCGGCGTATTTAAACTCAGCCGCTTCGATCAACGCTCGCACCTGAGCATCATCTTCCAGCGTCAGCATCTTTTCCGCATTAATGGCGACCAGCGTACCTTGCCTGATCTCGCCATTCGCATACAGATAATCCAGCGCGTGTTGCATATCGCGCCAGCCAATCAATTTCAGACCACGCAGGTCATACAGCGGCGCTGCAGTCTTGTCCGTCATGTTTATCCTTTACATCTGGGAAAGGGGTTTTGCCGCGCGTTCACCGCGTTTGTGTATCAGGCCCGCGTTATCAAACAGCCAGTACAGCAGCTTCGCCAGCAACAAGCAGAAGCCGAAGATGACGAGGAAAAACACCACGCGAGACACGAAAGCATCCAGCCCTTCACGAGCCAGCACAATCATGTTGAAAATCGCGCCAAAGCAGAAACTGTACAGGATTGCGGCCTTATAGCGGTTCGTTTCCCGGTTGCCCAGAGTATACAACCAGTCAAACCATTTAATGATGAGCCCCACCGTCACCGCACCGAGCGGGATAAAGGCAACACCGCCCATCACCACCAGAGAGCCGATCAACGTTGGCGAGATAGCAAGGCCAGAGTGGTTGTTCAGAACTTCCCAGGTAAAGTAATTGGCCGTATTCAACACAATATTCGGACGCGTTGGCCACAGCCAGGACGGAATAAAGACATAGAAGTCGCGCACGATGGGCGCCAACCCCTGAAAGGCAATTTTGTCGTAGTTTTGCAGCAGCAGCGACAAGTTTTCCCAAGGTGAAAAGGTGTCACGGGTCAGGTACAGGAACGTATAAAACGCTTCATCGCCACTGACATTCAGTCCGTAACGCTTGATCGCCAACCAGAACATACCAACGATGCCAAACACACCTGCAGCGGCCAGCATCCACAACGAGATCCACCCACGAATAATGCCGATAAACAAAAAGATCGCGAACGCGATAATGATATTGGCGCGGGTTCCGCCAACAATCATATAGGTCAGCAAACCAAAAGCGACCGTGCTGACGAGGAAGAAGAGCCATGCCTGCGCACTCTGCCGCAAAAAGTAGACCACCAGCATTGCGGGAATAAAGAAATAAAAGAAGCGCTTAAGTGCCACACCGGACACTTCACTGGAGAAGATCTGGCTATAGGATTGCAGGCGGAACAGCAAAAAGCCGTTATGCATAAAGAAGATGCTGACGCTGACCAGAGCGATGACCATTAACATCACCCATGTCAGATTCGCCTCAACCCGGTTAATGGTGAACAGCGGTCGACGCGATACCGGCGCAGTATGTTTGCGCAGCCGCGTTTTATACGTCACATAGTAAATTCCGTAGAAACAGGTTGCTGCAAGTAACGACTGCATCATCACGCCAGGCGGCGCAACCCCCACGTTAAAGCGGAACACCAGCACGCTGGTCAGCGGAAAGCCGAAGAAGAATGTCAGCAAAAAGAGCAGTGAAAAAAAGACGTTAAAGTTAAAACGCACGCGACGGAATTCAAACCAGGTTAACGTGGCGATAAACAGCGATGCCAGTAACCAGAGGATAAACAGTCCGCAGAATTCAAGTGGGCTCATCCGGCACTCCCCGCAGCTATGCGCAGTGCTTTATGCCACGGCGCGATAAAATTCGGGCTGAAAAAGGTAATGGCGTTTTTATCCACCGCCATCAATTGCCGCCGGGCTTCACGGACTACCGCCTCATTCAGGTTATCCGTGGTAAATAGCACGGGAATATCTTCCGCCACCATATCGCGCCAGAACGGGTTTTCCCTGTTCAGCACGCAGGGTACACCCGCCTGAATCAGCAGGCAGAGCGTACCGATCCCTTGCTGACGGGCAAAAATAAAGTATCCGAGATCGCACGTCCCCAGCAGAGCCAGATAGTCATCAAAGGCCATCTTCTCATTGAGGACGCGCAGATTATCCGCGCTGAATAAGGCCAGCCCCGCACGCCGCACCGTCTCAATATAAGCGTCGTTATTGTCCGGATACCCCATTGGCACGATGATTTTCACCGTATCGCCAAACTGGCGATGAATGGCATGCAGCACTGCCACATGTTCATTGCTTGGATCACCGGAATTGCCCACCAGAATCGTCAGTGGACCTTCATGCTGCAGTTCATGCGCCATGGCATTGAGCGCCGGATCCATGCGCGTCGGGAAATAGAGCAACTCTCCGCGCACGCCGGGATTACGCTGAGCAAACCACGCCAGATCGCCACGGGTCGCAAAAATAGTCCCAACACGGCGCTGCGCCAGCCGGCGCAGCGGATAAAAAAGGCGGAACTTAAGGCTGTGCGAAACTTCGTAAAGATCGGCACCCCAGGCATGCCAGTAGAACTGCTCACGCTTTATTGCGCCGGTTAATAAAGCCAGCCATATGTCGAAATTAAACTGCCCATGAAAAAAGAAACGCTGCTGACGTTGGGCTTTCGCTTTCGCGATCACCGCCCGCGCCAGCGCCTTCTTTCCGGGATAAAAATGCAATGTCAGGGCGGGATATTCCGTACCCTGACCTTCGTCACGCCCGACGATCATAAATTCACGGGCATATGCACCCGACGCCGCGAGCACATCATTAAAGAATCGCAGCACAGTCTGATTATGGTGTGGGATATCCGATCCCAGTACGTGAATGAGTGTAGTCATGACTTCTTACGCCAAATCAAAAACACGCCGCAACAGAGGGCGAAATAAATAACATACGTGGCCATATAGGCCTGCGCCGCACCAGCGGCACCGTGCGCGGGAATTAACCAGCGGGAAAACAGTGTCAGCAGGGTGAACTGACTTATTTCTGCCAGAATATAAAAACGTAACGAGGCTTTGGCGACCACCAGATAACCAAAGACGTAAGCGCCCACTTTCAATACATCGCCGATCAATTGCCAGGCAAAGAGGTCGCGCATGGCGGTAAACTTACTGGAAAACAGCAACCAGATAGCCACATCGCGTAGCAACCAGACGGCCAGGCTGACAGCCGCCACCGCAGGTAAAACGAAACGTAGCGACTTTACGATTTCGCGGGAGATCGCCTGCTTTGTCGCCAGGCGCGATAATGTCGGCAGCAAATAAACCGTAAACGACGCGGTAATGAATTGCAGGTAAGCATCGGAAATACTGCTTACCCCCTGCCAGATCCCCACTTCGTCCCAGCTATAATGCGCAGCCAGCTGGTTTCGCATCATCACGTAAGCCAACGGCATGGTAAATGACGTGATCAACGCCATCAGCGTAAATTTGCTTAACTGTCCCGCCAGCGCCGTATCCCACTGAGGTTTGAAAAAACCCAGCGGAACCGCACCGCGCCGAATGAGCAACGCTAACGCCGGGATCACCACCAACGCAGGCACCAATGCCAGCCCCAGCAATGCGCCCTGGTACCCTCCCAATTTGAAGCAGAGATACCATGCCAGTACACCAATGACGCTGCCGATAATTAATGACAGTGCATTACTCACCGCATCGCGGAACCCTTTCATTACCGCCAGTAGCAGGTTCGCCCATGCGATACCCAATTGCACTAGCGCCACCAGACGCACCAATCCCTGGTAATGAGTATGACCAAACAAACCCTGACTGACAGGCGCAGCGGCAAACAAAAAGATCAGCGCCAACAATGTAGAGAAACCGAGCACCATCGCCGATGATGTCCCGACCACCACGCGCAGACGCGCCGGGTCATCATGGTGCTGAGCCACCCATTTCGTCACCCCATTAAAAATCCCGGCGCCCGCGAGAACGCCGAGCACCGTGATGAGTTGACGAAAATTACCTGCCTGTCCAACACCGGATGGCCCAAAAGCCACCGCAAGAAGTTTGATCACCAGCAAGCCCGCGCCAATTTTCACCAGCGTACTGGCCGCCGTCCATACCGATGCTTTTGCCAGTGACATATCAGCTGAAATAGCTCAGAAGTGTGCTAATGACCGTGCGCTGGTTAACAGGCGACAGATTGTAGAACAGCGGCAAGCGAAGCAAACGCTCACTTTCTTGCGTGGTATAGCGATCTTCGCCGTGGAATTCGCCAAACTTTTCTCCTGCCGGAGAAGCATGGAGCGGGATGTAGTGAAATACGGCGAGGATCTCCGCTTCTTTCAGGAAAGCGATCAGCTTGCTGCGGTCAGCCTCATCGCGCAGTTTGATATAGAACATATGCGCATTGTGACCACAGTCTGCCGGAACCGAGGGCAACGCAATACGTCCGGCTCGCGCCAGCGGCGCCAATGCATCGTAATAGTTCTGCCACAGCGCCAGGCGCTGCTGATTGATGCGGTCAGCCGCTTCAAGTTGCGCCCACAAGTACGCGGCTTGTAGATCCGCCATCAGATAACTCGAACCAATATCCCGCCAGGTGTATTTATCCACCTGCCCACGGAAGAACTGGCTGCGGTTGGTGCCTTTTTCGCGAATGACCTCGGCACGTTCAACCAGCGCGCGGTCGTTAATCAGCGTTGCTCCACCTTCACCGCCTGCCGTGTAGTTTTTCGTTTCGTGAAAACTAAAACAGCCAATATGCCCGATCGTACCCAGCGCCCGGCCTTTGTAGGTCGACATCACGCCTTGAGCAGCATCTTCCACCACAAACAGATTATGGCGTTTCGCAATCGCCATAATGGTGTCCATTTCGCAGGCCACCCCGGCATAGTGCACCGGCACAATCACGCGGGTTTTGTCAGTAATCGCCGCTTCAATACAGGTTTCATCAATATTCAGGGTATCCGGGCGGATATCCACAAAGACAATTTTCGCCCCACGCAGCACAAAGGCGTTGGCGGTGGAGACGAAGGTATAACTCGGCATGATCACTTCATCGCCAGGCTGAATATTCAGCAACAGTGCCGCCATTTCCAGCGAGGCGGTGCAGGAAGGCGTCAGCAGCACTTTGGCACTGTGAAAACGCTGCTCCATCCACTGCTGGCAGCGGCGGGTAAAGCCGCCATCACCGCATAATTTACCGCTGCCCATCGCCGACTGCATGTAGTCGAGTTCCGTCCCCACGACCGGGGGTGCATTGAAGGGGATCATAACGTCACCTGTATAACCACAGAGCAGTGCTTTCCACATTCGCTCCGCTTTGAATATAGCGTTTAAGTGCGACGGTATTCCCAAGCTGGGTTGCCACTCGCACCTGCGTTAATTGCCGCTGCCGTGCCCAGTGGCTGGCAGCCTGCATTAATTTTTCGCCCATCCCACGACCAGCCAGTAAGCCAATCCGCGCCTCATGCTCGTTTAACTGCCGCAAAGAGACAAAGCCCGCGATTTCACCGCCCTCGCGGCGAAACAGCAGACATTGATGGTCAAACACACCTTTTACTGCGTTTTCAATCCACTGCGCGTAGAAACGCCCGCTGGCATCGGCCGGGTACCACGGGGCGCGAAAACGGCTCTGCACAAACGTCTCCGATGCCATTTGCCGCAGCACGGGGATATCGTCCACATTCGCCACTTCTGCATGGGGATCGCATCCCTGAACAGACACAGCTAATGACAGGTCGATTTCCCCTTCCACCAGTTGAAAACCGAATTGTTGCAGCGCATCGAGGGTATGCGTGTGCGACGCTGGCAATTTGACCTGGAGACGCGACCAGCCAGTGAAATCCGCGACGTTCAGCGCAGGCGCTTCAGGATGCAGACGCACGATAGCGCTGCGGATACCAAAAAATGCGCTTTCCCATGCCAGTTCTTCTACAGTGCCGTGAAGAGCCATCTCGTCTCCTTAGCGCATCAGCGCCAGACGCCTTTGGTGTCCACAATGTGACGCTGCGTGATGCAGCGGCCATCCAGCGCTTTAAATTCTTTGTGATCGACCAGCATGATCAGCACATCCGCCTGTGCCAGTGCCTCCTGCATGCTGACCAGTTTACTGATACCGGTCAGCGAGGCAGGAAGCTGATGGATATTCGGTTCAACCACCAGAGTTTCGCCACCGTGCCACTGCGCCACACTGTGTGTAATTTCCATCGCCGGACTTTCGCGCAGATCGTCAATGTTGGGTTTAAAGGCCAGCCCAAAACAGGCGATTTTCAGTTCGCTCGCGCGCTTATCGCTTGTGGTCAGACAGTCGGCAACGGTGGCTTTTACCTGATCCACTACCCAATGCGGCTTATGATCGTTCACCTCACGTGCGGTACGAATGAGTCGCGCCTGTTGCGGGTTCTGCGCCACAATAAACCACGGATCGACAGCGATGCAGTGACCGCCCACGCCAGGGCCTGGTTGCAGAATATTCACGCGCGGATGACGATTTGCCAGACGGATCAATTCCCAGACGTTAATGTTCTGGTCGGCACAGATCAGCGACAGCTCGTTGGCAAAAGCGATGTTGACGTCGCGAAAACTGTTTTCGGTGAGTTTGCACATTTCTGCGGTGCGGGAGTTGGTCACCACACATTCACCTTCAAGGAAAATGTTGTACAGCTCGCTGGCGCGCGCCGAGCACACCGGTGTCATGCCGCCAATTACTCGATCATTTTTAATCAGTTCAACCATAACTTGTCCCGGCAGCACACGCTCAGGGCAATAGGCGATATTGATGTCGGCCTTTTCCCCGACCTGCTGTGGGAAGGTAAGGTCCGGGCGGGCGGCCGCAAGCCAGGCGGCCATTTGCTCAGTCGCCCCGACCGGCGAGGTGGACTCAAGAATCACCAGTGCGCCTTTTTTTAACACCGGTGCAATGGATTTTGCCGCCGCTTCGACATAAACCATATCCGGCTCATGTTCACCTTTAAAGGGCGTGGGTACGGCAATCAGGTAGGCATCTGCTGTGACCGGCGTGGTGCTGGCGCGCAGATATCCGCCCTCTACCGCGGCTTTTACGACGTTATCCAGTTCCGGCTCGACAATATGGATCTCTCCGCGATTAATGGTTTCCACGGCGCGTGCGTTGATATCAACCCCGATGACCTGCTTTTTCCGGGAAGCAAACGCCGCTGCGGTAGGAAGGCCAATGTATCCGAGGCCAATGACGGAAATGGTTGTAAAGCTCATAGTGTTACCCGATTGTTTTTTAGTGCGTGCAAAATGCGACGACAAGCCTGCCCGTCGCCATACGGATTATGCGCACGACTCATGGTCTGCCAGGCATCGTTATCGTGAAGCAGGCGCGTAACCTCTTCGACAATGCGCTGGCGGTCCGTGCCGACCAGTTTCACCGTTCCGGCTTCGACCGCTTCGGGTCGTTCCGTGGTATCCCTCATCACCAGCACCGGTTTCCCCAGCGATGGCGCTTCTTCCTGAATCCCCCCCGAATCGGTGAGGATCAGCCATGCATGATTCATCAACCACAAGAACGGTAGATAGTCCTGCGGTTCGATCAGCGTGACGTTCTCAACCTGGCTGAGGATACGATTTACCGGCTCGCTGACATTCGGGTTCAGGTGTACCGGATAGACGATCTGCACATCGTTATGTTGTGCTGCAATATCCGCCAGCGCGTGGCAAATCTGTTCAAATCCGCGACCAAAACTCTCGCGACGATGACCCGTAACCAAAATGAGTTTTTTATTCTCGTCGAGAAACGGGTAGCGTGCCGCCAGCTCACCATGTAACGAAAGGTCTTTCAGTACGCTATCGCGCACCCAGAAAAGCGCGTCGATAACCGTATTACCGGTGACGAAAATACGGTTATCGGCAATATTTTCTTGCAGCAGGTTGTGGCGAGAATTCTCCGTCGGCGCAAAGTGATACATCGCCAGATGACCAGTCAACGTACGATTGGCTTCTTCCGGCCAGGGGGATGAAAGATCACCGGTACGCAGCCCGGCTTCCACGTGCCCAACCGGGATACGCTGGTAAAATGCAGCAAGGCTCGCCGAGATAGTGGTCGTGGTGTCGCCATGCACCAGCACCACATCCGGACGGAAAGACTCAAGAATAGGTTTCAGTCCTTCGAGGATACCGCAGGTGATTTCGGTTAGCCCCTGCCCAGGGCGCATAATATTCAGGTCGTAATCCGGGACAATTGAGAAGAGGTTCAACACCTGATCGAGCATCTCCCGATGCTGCGCAGTGACGCAAACTCTCGCCTCAAAGTCAGGATCCCTTGCCAGCGCATGTACCAGCGGAGCCATTTTGATGGCTTCTGGTCGCGTGCCAAATACGGTAAGTACTTTCACAACGATTCTCTTCGAGTAGATGATGAAGGCGCAAGGTGCCTTCATCGCAGACGGCGTTTAATCCGAACGGCGTCGCGTTAATGCAACCCCGGCTCCTGTTAACGCGCCAACAATTCCCCACATGATCATCATGAAGGCACGACGCGGGCTGTCGCGTTTTACCGGTTCTTCCGGCGTGCGCAAATAACGATAAGTCTGAAAACGAGGATCAAGTGTGGGGCCGACATTCAGCGTATTCAGCATGGCCCGGTTTTGATCATAGTCCAGATCGAATTGCGGCCCCACTGCTTGCAGGTTTTCCAGACGTGCCTTCAGCATTGGGCGGCCCAACATAAACAGTTCCGAATCAGGTAACTCATCCGGCGGAACCTCGGTTTCATTGCGAGAGATATTATTCTGCTCAGCCACTTTCAGCGCCTGTTCAACGTTATGCAGGCGCCGGTTAAAAATCGCTTTTGCCACCTCTTCCTGGCGTTTAACCTGCGCTTTCATCTGGATAGTCCGGGCCGCCCACGCACCTTTCAGCTCATCGTTTAAATGGCTGGCAGCACGCTGGCTGGCGAAAGCGACATACTGACGTAGCAAGTTATTCGCATCCGGCGCAGTTTCAGCAATAAGCTTCACATTGTCATTCAGGTTACGCGCCGCATCGCCAGGGGCGAACTGGATATTGTTTATCAGCTCATCCAGCATCGCTGCATCTTCTTTGCTATTCCCTACCTGGCGCTGCCTGAAATAATCTGTTTGTGACCAAAAATCGCGGCGTGTATCCCAGGAAGCAAGTTGCATAATGAACTCTTTATACGCCTCATCCATGACAGACGGTTGATCCGCTGATGCCAGGTTGGCCTTGACATCCAGATTGCGCAAAAACTGCTGCTGAGAGTAATACCCGCCGAGCATATTGACCGTCGGCCTGTCGGTGATTGCATTGGCGCTCCACTCCTGGGGCGCGAAAAATGTCCAGGCTAACGCGAACAATGCAAACAGCAGCGCTACCCCTCCAATCCACAATTTCCCCGCCCAAAGGGTACGAAACAAGCCCCGGATATCCAGTTCATTTTCCGTTTCTGTTGAAGTTGCTTCCGACGCTGGTTGAATCATCGCTTTCCCGGTTTTATTTGGTTAGTGTTGATTTTTGGTGTTTGTTACGGCGTATCCTGCGTTTTACCCGCTTGATAAAACGCGCCACTTTCCAGGCTCGCTTAATACAGTAGCCATACAATAAGAAAGCCAGCAAAAATAATGCCAACATTACCCATTCTGGAATGAAATGAAGGTACTCCGTCACCACGCCAATGGCCGCCAACAGCGCAGCCGCAAGAGTGATAAGCACAAACGCCTGACGGGAAGTGAAACCTGCTCGCATGATCAAATGGTGGATATGTTGACGGTCCGGTGAAAAAGGGCTCATGCCTTTACGCAGCCGACGATAGGTAATCGCCACCATATCCATCAGCGGAATGGCGATGATCCATAACGCAGTAACCGGGCTGATGGGGTGCGTCTTACCCTGGGTGGTTTCCAGTAAAATCCAAATGACAGTAAAACCGATCAACGTACTGCCAGCATCACCCATAAAAACTTTGTAGCGGCGGCCAAGGACACCGAGATTTAATAGAATATAAGGCACAATCGCCGCAATCATTGCGAAGCACCAAATCGCCAGGCTGAATTGTCCATCAAACCATAAAATGATGCCGATGGCGGCGAAGGAAACACACGATAACCCACCCAGCAGGCCATCAATGCCGTCCACCATATTAAAGGCGTTGATCGCGGCCCATACTGCAAACAAGGTAAGCAGATAACCAAATGGCCCTAGCACCATCTCCCAGGAACCGAAGATGAAACCAAGGCTGCTCAGATAGAGTTTGCCCACCATCATCATTACAACTGCGATCCCGGCCTGGATAGCCGCACGGATTTTAACGCTAATATCAAAGCGATCGTCCAGCGCGCCGACAAAGACCAGCACCCCTGCACAACTCAGGTAGAGCGCAGCGTGAGGGATATAATCGTTTGTAATAGCAAAAGTAAAGCAGATACCAGCGTAGACTGAAATTCCCCCTACCAGCGGAATCAGTCCCTGATGCCGTTTTCGGTAGTTAGGTTTGTCCACCAACCCCACATACTTCGCCATTTTCCTGGCGAAGAACAAGAAGGCGGTAGTGAACAAGAAGATACTGAATAATTCAGTAAACGCAGTGAGTAAATTCACAATGCATGCTCTCAGCGAATGTTGATCCCGGCAGTATAACGACGATGCCACGCTCCATAAAAGGAGAAAGCAGGTCATTCACAGACGTTATTGTTTGTTTTTCAGTCAAATGAGGAATTCATACGAAGAATATATCCTTTTGACGAGGTCTGTGTCGGACAATGCCTGTCCCAGTGCATATAGCGTATAGCCCATAAATGAAAAACGCCACGTAAAAACGTGGCGCATCTGGGGTTTATTTGTTCTAAGAGCGCTTCATCATGTCGAAGAACTCATCATTCGTCTTCGTCATCGCCAGCTTGTTAATGAGGAACTCCATCGCATCGATCTCACCCATCGGGTGAATGATTTTGCGCAGGATCCACATTTTCTGTAGCTCTTCCTGAGTGGTGAGCAGCTCTTCTTTACGCGTACCGGAACGGTTGTAATCAATGGCCGGGAAGACGCGTTTTTCAGCAATTTTACGGGAGAGATGCAGCTCCATGTTACCGGTGCCTTTAAACTCTTCGTAAATCACTTCGTCCATCTTCGAACCGGTATCGATCAGCGCCGTTGCGATGATGGTCAGGCTACCACCCTCTTCCACGTTACGCGCTGCACCGAAGAAACGCTTCGGACGATGCAGGGCGTTTGCATCCACACCACCGGTTAACACTTTGCCGGATGCCGGCACCACGGTGTTGTAAGCGCGCGCCAGACGGGTGATGGAGTCCAGCAGAATGATCACGTCTTTCTTATGCTCAACCAGGCGCTTGGCTTTTTCGATAACCATCTCAGCAACCTGCACGTGGCGGGAAGCTGGTTCGTCAAAGGTGGAGGCAACCACTTCACCTTTCACCAGACGTTGCATCTCGGTCACTTCTTCCGGACGTTCGTCAATCAGTAACACCATCAACACACAGTCTGGATGGTTGTACGCGATGCTCTGCGCGATATTCTGCAGCAGCATGGTTTTACCGGCTTTCGGCGGCGCAACAATCAGACCACGCTGACCGCGACCGATGGGTGACGCCAGGTCCAAAACGCGGGCGGTTAAGTCTTCGGTTGAGCCATTACCGCGTTCCATACGCAGACGCGAATTCGCATGCAGCGGCGTCAGGTTCTCGAACAGAATCTTGTTGCGCGCATTCTCCGGCTTATCGAAGTTCACCTCGTTGACTTTCAGCAGTGCAAAGTAACGTTCACCTTCTTTAGGTGGGCGAATCTTACCTGAAATGGTGTCACCGGTGCGGAGGTTGAAGCGGCGGATTTGGCTGGGAGAAACGTAGATGTCGTCAGGACCGGCGAGGTAGGAGCTGTCTGCGGAGCGGAGGAAACCAAATCCATCCTGCAGAATCTCCAGCACACCGTCGCCAAAGATATCTTCGCCACTCTTCGCGTGCTGCTTCAGGATGGCAAAAATGATGTCCTGTTTGCGCATACGGGCCAGGTTTTCCAGCCCCATATTTTCGCCGAGAGTGATCAGCTCAGAAACCGGCGTATTCTTTAATTCGGTAAGATTCATAATGGTGTGGGTTCTTAAACTCGGGGTAAATCTCGAACTTAATGTTGTGAATGGTATGGCAGGGTCATCCATGCCTGTTAACGGCCATCAACTCATGTCCGATCGGCGTCTGGTCACAGGAATGGACGCAGAACTGAAACGATAAGACGGAATGAGTGACAAGCCCGGAATCTGTCTACTTCTCTCGCGGCAATGCAGCTCTACGGGAAGTATCGGGGTAATGCAAGATTCAAACTACTAAGGTATGTTCAAAACGAAGTCAAAACAAAGTTAGCACGGCTGAAGCCGGGCGTCCAGCGATCCACATAAAATAGGAGTGCTGGCGCGCCGGCTGAGCCCGGATTATGCCAGGTTGGCGTCCAGGAACTCTTTCAGTTGGCCTTTAGACAAAGCACCGACTTTGGTTGCCGCCACTTCGCCGTTTTTGAACAGCAGAAGGGTTGGAATCCCGCGAATACCGTACTTCGGTGCGGTACCTGGATTCTGGTCAATGTTCAGCTTGGCAACGGTCAGTTTGCCTTCGTACTCAGTAGCGACTTCATCCAGAATCGGGGCGATCATTTTACACGGACCACACCACTCTGCCCAGAAATCGACGAGAACAAGCCCGTTTGCTTTGAGTACATCCGTGTCAAAACTATCGTCAGTCAGGTGAATAATTTTATCGCTCATATATAACTCCACAGGAATAAGCCTGGCGTGTTGGTGTAGCATAAAACAGCAACGTGTTGATGCCACAATAACCAACTAAAGGTTGACTTTATTTCACCGGATACGCTTTCGTAAAGCAATAGTAAGCTGATATTCTACCACACTATGAGCAAAACACATTTAACAGAACAGAAGTTTTCCGACTTCGCCCTGCACCCAAAAGTGATTGAGGCCCTTGAAAATAAAGGGTTTCATAATTGCACGCCTATTCAGGCACTGGCCCTTCCGCTGACGCTGGCGGGCCGGGATGTTGCAGGTCAGGCGCAAACCGGTACCGGCAAAACGATGGCGTTTTTAACGTCAACGTTCCACTATCTCCTTTCTCACCCGGCGATCGAAGACCGCAAAGTGAACCAGCCGCGCGCAATTATTATGGCGCCGACCCGTGAACTTGCGGTGCAAATCCACGCCGATGCGGAGCCCCTGGCGCAGGCGACAGGTCTGAAACTGGGCCTGGCTTACGGCGGTGATGGCTACGACAAGCAGCTGAAAGTACTGGAAAGCGGCGTCGATATTCTGATCGGCACCACTGGCCGCCTTATTGATTACACCAAACAGAACCATATTAACCTGGGCGCGATCCAGGTCGTGGTGCTGGACGAAGCCGATCGTATGTACGATCTGGGCTTTATAAAAGATATCCGTTGGTTGTTCCGCCGTATGCCGGCAACCGACCAGCGTCTTAATATGCTGTTCTCCGCGACCCTCTCTTACCGAGTGCGTGAACTGGCGTTCGAGCAAATGAACAACGCTGAATACGTGGAAGTCGAACCGGAACAGAAAACCGGCCACCGTATCAAAGAAGAGCTGTTCTATCCGTCCAATGATGAAAAAATGCGTTTACTGCAAACGCTGATTGAAGAAGAGTGGCCGGATCGTGCAATCATCTTCGCCAACACTAAACACCGTTGTGAAGATATCTGGGGCCACCTGGCCGCAGATGGTCACCGTGTTGGTTTATTGACGGGCGATGTGGCGCAGAAAAAACGCCTGCGCATTCTTGATGAATTCACGCGTGGCGATCTCGATATTCTGGTAGCAACAGATGTGGCGGCTCGTGGTCTGCATATTCCTGCCGTAACACATGTTTTTAACTACGATCTGCCGGACGATTGCGAAGATTACGTGCACCGTATCGGTCGTACCGGTCGCGCTGGCGCAAGCGGCAATTCCATCAGCCTGGCCTGTGAAGAATACGCGCTGAACCTGCCCGCTATTGAAACCTATATTGGCCACTCCATTCCGGTCAGTAAATACAACCCGGATGCCCTGCTCAGCGAACTGCCGCCGCCAAAACGCCTGACGCGCCCCCGCTCTGGCAACGGCCCGCGTCGCAGTGGTGGCGCACCACGTAATCGTCGTCGTTCAGGTTAAAAAAATATGCTCGGTTCCGCCTCGCTCTATGCAGCTATTGATCTCGGTTCCAACAGTTTTCATATGCTGGTTGTACGCGAGGTGGCGGGCAGTATCCAGACGCTGTCCCGCATTAAACGCAAGGTTCGCCTGGCCGCCGGCCTGAGCAGCGAAAATCATCTTTCTCAGGAAGCCATGGAGCGCGGTTGGCAATGTCTGCGGCTGTTCTCTGAACGACTACAGGATATCCCGCAAGAACAAATCCGCGTCGTGGCAACCGCCACGCTGCGTCTGGCGGTTAACGCCCGGACTTTCCTCGATAAGGCGCAAGAGATCCTCGGCTGCCCGGTGCAAGTTATCAGCGGTGAAGAAGAGGCGCGCCTGATATATCAAGGCGTTGCCCACACAACAGGCGGCGCCGATCAGCGTCTTGTCGTGGATATTGGCGGCGCAAGTACCGAACTGGTGACTGGCACCGGCGCGCAAACCACATCGCTGTTCAGCCTTTCGATGGGCTGTGTCACCTGGCTAGAACGTTTTTTTACCGATCGCAATCTCGGGCAGGAGAATTTCCAGGCGGCAGAGCTTGCGGCTCGCGAGGTATTGCGTCCGGTCGCCGGTGAGCTTCGTCGCCACGGCTGGAAAGTCTGCGTCGGCGCATCCGGCACGGTTCAGGCGTTGCAAGAGATCATGATGGCGCAAGGGATGGATGAACGCATCACCCTCGCCAAACTGCAGCAGTTGAAGCAGCGCGCGATTCAGTGCGGGCGTCTTGAAGAACTGGAGATTGAAGGCCTGACGCTTGAGCGTGCGCTGGTTTTCCCAAGCGGCCTGGCGATCTTGATCGCCATTTTCACTGAGATGAATATTGAAAGCATGACGCTCGCCGGTGGCGCATTGCGGGAAGGTCTGGTCTACGGCATGTTGCATCTGGCGGTCGATCAGGATATTCGCAGCCGCACGCTGCGCAATATTCAGCGCCGTTTTATCATCGACACCGATCAGTCAAGACGTGTCTCCACGCTGGCGGGACGCTTTGCGCAGAGCGTTGAAAAAGCATGGGAGCTTGATGCTTACAGCACCGATATCCTGAAAGTTGCCTGCGAACTTCACGAAATCGGCCTCAGCATAGAGTTCAAACAGGCACCGCTACATGCCGCCTGGCTGGTACGAAATCTCGACCTGCCTGGCTTTACACCAGCGCAGAAAAAACTGCTTGCCACACTGCTGCTGAACCAGACCAACGCGGTTGATCTCTCGTCATTGCATCAGCAAAACGCCGTACCGCCACGCGTTGCGGAACATCTGTGCCGTTTACTGCGTCTGGCGATTATCTTTGCCAACCGTCGTCGTGACGACCTGTTGCCGGACATTGCCGTTAGCGCACAGGGTGAAAAACTCACACTGACACTTCCTGAGGGCTGGCTGGCTGGCCATCCACTGGGTGCGGAGTTGATCGAGCAGGAAAGCCAGTGGCAGAGCTATGTACACTGGGCGCTGGAAATCCGGTAACCAATAAGCGTTGATAAGGCCCGGTAGTACCGGGCTTTTTTATTTTCCTTTCGCTTTTGCCAGCATCGCCCGGATATTCGCCACATTGGCCTGGCCTTTGTGCATGCGCTCTTCCGGGCTGACTACCTTGCGCTCCTGCTCCCAGATCAGATCATCTTGCGGTAACTCCAGCAGAAAACGGCTTGGCTCCGGGCGCACCAGTTCACCGTACTGACGACGCTCTTTGCACAACGTGAAAATCAGCTCTTTCTGCGCACGCGTTATGCCAACGTAAGCCAGACGGCGTTCCTCATCAACGTTATCTTCATCAATGCTGCTTTGATGCGGCAGTAAGCCTTCTTCCATGCCGACCAGAAAGACATAAGGGAACTCCAGGCCTTTAGACGCATGCAGTGTCATCAGTTGTACCTGGTCGGACTCATCGTCGCTTTCACCCCGCTCCATCATATCGCGCAGGGTGAAACGCGTGACTACCTGATCCAGCGTCATCGGCTCATCCAGTTCATTACCTTCGAGCATCTCGGTCATCCAGCCAAACAACGTATTGACGTTTTTCATACGCATTTCCGCCGCCTTCGGGCTGGGCGAGGTTTCGAATAACCAGGATTCATAATCAATGCCGTGAATGAGATCACGCACGGCAGCAATGGGCTCACGCTCCGACAGGCGCTGTATATCGCCAAGCCACCGGGTAAAGCGTGTTAAAGACTCATAACCGCGCCCGGTAAGCGTCTGGTTTAGCCCAACGTCAAAGCTGGCGGCAAACAGGCTCTTATTGCGCACCATTGCCCATTCCCCCAGTTTTTGCAGCGTGGCGGAACCAATTTCACGCTTCGGCGTGTTCACAATGCGCAAAAACGCGCTGTCATCATCCGTATTGGTTAGCACCCGCAGATAAGCCAACAGATCTTTAATTTCCGGGCGCGAGAAAAAGGAGGTGCCGCCAGAAATCTTGTACGGAATGCGGTTCTGCATGAGGAATTTTTCAAACACCCGCGACTGATGGTTGCCGCGATAGAGGATGGCATAATCCTTATACTGCGTTTTATTCACAAAGTGATGGGCAATCAACTCACCGGTCACGCGCTCAGCTTCATGCTCCTCATGGTTGGCGCTCAGGACTTTCAGCTCCGTACCGTAGCCGAGCTCCGAAAACAGACGTTTTTCAAACACGTGTGGGTTATTGGCGATCAGGATGTTTGCCGCTTTCAGGATACGCCCGGAAGAACGGTAGTTCTGCTCCAGCTTAATGACCTGCAACGCCGGGAAATCCTGACTCAGTAACACCAGGTTTTGCGGCCTCGCGCCGCGCCAGGAGTAAATTGACTGGTCATCGTCGCCTACCACCGTAAACCGTGCGCGCTTGCCCACCAGCAGTTTTACCAGTTCGTACTGGCTGGTGTTGGTATCCTGATATTCATCCACCAGCAGATAGCGGATCTTGTTCTGCCAGCGCTCGCGCACCTCTTCATTGCGCTGCAATAGTAGCGTGGGTAGCAGGATCAAATCGTCAAAATCGAGAACGTTGCACGCCTTCATATGGGCGGTATAAAGACCGTAGCAATGGGCGAACATACGATCCCGTTCGCCGATCGCGCGAGCGGCCGCCTGCTGCGGGGTAAGCAGATCGTTTTTCCAGTTTGAGATCGCCGAGATCAGTTGTTGCAGGACGACTTTGTCATCTTCGATCAGCCCCTCAGTCAGATCTTTGAGGAGGGCGACCTGATCGGTATCGTCGAACAACGAAAAGTTAGATTTCATACCCAGCGCAGCATATTCACGCTTGATGATATCCAGCCCCAACGTATGGAACGTGGAGATCATCAACCCCCGAGCCTCTTTCCGGCCCAGCGTTTGCGCGACACGCTCCTTCATTTCGCGTGCGGCTTTGTTGGTAAAGGTGACCGCTGCAATATGTCGCGCCTGATAGCCGCAACCCCGAATAAGGTGAGCGATTTTATTGGTGATCACGCGCGTTTTACCGGATCCTGCGCCCGCCAGCACCAGGCAGGGGCCGGTGACGAATTCGACGGCTTGTTGTTGTCCGGGATTTAAACGCATAGAAAAAATCACTCAATGAAAGTCAGGAAGGAAATAAACAGCGTGGTAGTATAGCCAGCCCAAACTCCTCCACTCAAGGCACGATCATGGCAAAAACAGCAGCAGCACTGCACATCCTTGTTAAAGAAGAGAAACTGGCGCTGGATCTTCTGGAACAAATCAAAAACGGCGGCGACTTCGAGAAACTGGCGAAAAAACACTCTATTTGCCCGTCAGGCAAAAAGGGAGGCCATTTAGGGGAATTCCGTCAGGGTCAGATGGTACCGGCTTTCGATAAAGTGGTGTTTTCCTGCCCGGTGCTGGAGCCGACCGGCCCGCTGCACACCCAGTTCGGTTATCACATTATCAAAGTGCTGTATCGCAACTAATATAAAGCCCAGTAGCGCTCACGCTTACCGGGCTTACGTTACTGCAGGTCGGGCTGGCGAAACGCTTACCCGACCTCTTTTTTAGCCTGCGACAGCAATACGCTTCATATCGGTCATATAGCCACGCAGTTTCTGACCCACTTTTTCAATCGCATGACTGCGGATCGCTTCGTTCACATCACGCAGTTGCGCGTTATCAACAGCGCCTTCGGCAATCGCCTGGCCCAGATCGCCCGTCTGCAGCGTGGTCATAAACTCTTTCAGCAGCGGAACACAGGCATAAGAGAACAGGTAGTTACCGTACTCAGCGGTATCAGAGATAACCACGTTCATTTCATACAGGCGTTTACGCGCGATGGTGTTGGCAATCAGCGGCAGCTCGTGCAGTGATTCATAGTAAGCTGACTCTTCGATGATGCCGGAGGAAACCATGGTTTCAAACGCCAGTTCAACACCCGCTTTCACCATCGCGATCATCAGTACGCCTTTATCGAAGTACTCTTGTTCGCTGATTTTGCCTTCAAACTGCGGTGCGGTCTCGAATGCGGTTTTACCGGTCTCTTCACGCCAGGTCAGCAGTTTTTTATCATCGTTAGCCCAATCAGCCATCATGCCGGAGGAGAATTCGCCGGAGATGATGTCATCCATATGTTTCTGGAACAGCGGCGCCATAATGCCTTTCAGTTGTTCTGACAGCGCGTAAGCACGCAGTTTTGCCGGGTTAGAAAGACGGTCCATCATCAGAGTGATGCCGCCCTGTTTCAGCGCTTCGGTGATGGTTTCCCAGCCGAACTGAATCAGTTTTTCCGCGTAAGCGGCATCAGTACCTTCTGCCACCAGCTTGTCGAAGCACAGCAGAGAACCAGCCTGCAACATACCGCAGAGAATGGTCTGTTCGCCCATCAGGTCAGATTTCACCTCCGCAACGAAAGAGGACTCCAGAACCCCGGCGCGATGGCCGCCCGTGGCTGCAGCCCAGGCTTTAGCGATCGCCATACCTTCACCTTTCGGATCGTTCTCCGGGTGCACAGCAATCAGGGTCGGTACGCCAAAACCGCGTTTGTACTCTTCACGCACTTCGGTACCCGGGCATTTCGGCGCAACCATCACCACGGTGATGTCTTTACGGATCTGCTCGCCCACTTCGACGATATTGAAACCATGGGAGTAACCCAGCGCCGCGCCATCTTTCATCAGCGGCTGTACGGAACGCACTACGTCAGAGTGTTGCTTGTCCGGCGTCAGGTTAACCACCAGATCCGCCTGCGGGATCAGCTCTTCATAGGTGCCAACGTTAAAACCGTTTTCGGTCGCTTTGCGCCAGGATGCACGTTTTTCAGCGATCGCTTCCTTACGCAGCGCGTAGGAGATATCCAGGCCAGAGTCGCGCATATTCAGACCCTGATTCAGGCCCTGGGCGCCGCAGCCGACAATGACCACTTTTTTACCCTGAAGGTAGCTTGCGCCATCGGCAAATTCTTCACGCGCCATAAAGCGACATTTGCCCAGCTGCGCCAGCTGCTGGCGCAGGTTCAGTGTATTAAAGTAGTTAGCCATGGTGAGACCTCATGATGTTGTGTTGTCGTGCTTATTGTTCGGTTCGCTGTTTCGCGAGATTGAACCCACTATATGACAGGAAATGCGTTGCTTAAATTGATATATTAACAATGTGACATTGCAATTTTTGCAATACAAATTTGTGGAGCCTGTCTCATGGATTTACGCGACCTGAAAACTTTTCTGCATTTGGCGGAAAGCCGCCATTTTGGCCGTAGCGCGCGGGCCATGCACGTCAGCCCTTCCACGCTCTCGCGCCAGATTCAGCGACTGGAAGAGGATCTCGGCCAGCCGCTTTTTGTGCGGGATAACCGCACCGTCACACTGACCGAAGCGGGAGAAGAACTGCGCGTTTTCGCTCAACAAACTTTATTGCAGTATCAGCAACTCCGCCACACGATAGACCAGCAAGGCCCCTCCCTTTCCGGCGAGTTGCATCTGTTTTGTTCCGTTACTGCGGCGTACAGCCATTTGCCGCCGATCCTCGATCGCTTCCGTGCTGAACATCCGTCGGTGGAAATCAAACTCACCACCGGCGATGCCGCCGACGCGATGGAAAAAGTGGTCACTGGCGAAGCAGATCTGGCGATAGCCGGGAAACCGGAAACCTTGCCCGGCGCAGTGGCTTTTTCCATGCTGGAAAATCTTGCTGTTGTGCTGATAGCCCCGGCCTTACCCTGCCCGGTACGCAACCAGGTTTCGCAGCCAGATCCCGACTGGTCGACGGTGCCGTTTATTATGGCGGATCAAGGGCCAGTGCGCCGCCGCATTGAGCTGTGGTTTCGTCGTCATAAAATCAGTAACCCGTCGATTTACGCCACCGTTGGCGGCCACGAAGCAATGGTATCAATGGTCGCATTAGGCTGTGGCGTAGCGCTGATTCCGGAAGTGGTGCTGGAAAACAGCCCGGAACCGGTGCGCAATCGGGTGATGATCCTTGAGCGCAGCGACGAGAAAACCCCGTTCGAGCTGGGCGTATGCGCACAAAAAAAGCGGCTGCATGAGCCGCTTGTCAGTGCTTTCTGGCAAATCCTGCCCAACCATTAACCGACTAACCAGCGAGGAAAAACCGGAACGCCGGGTTATGCGTCTCATCATGGCAATCATAACCGAGCTCATTGAGCCGGGTTTCGAAGTCCGGCTCATGATCCGCCAGCTCAAACGCCGCCAGCACACGACCATAATCAGTACCGTGGCTGCGATAATGGAACAGCGAGATATTCCAGTGAGTGCCGAGCGTGTGCAAAAACTTCAGCAGCGCGCCGGGGGATTCCGGGAATTCAAAACTGTATAAGCGCTCTTGCAACGGCTTAGATGGCCGACCGCCGACCATGTAACGCACGTGCAGTTTCGCCATCTCATCGTCGGAGAGATCCACCACGTCATAGCCGCCTTTATGCAGCAGTTCGAGTATCTCTTTACGTTCTTCTACCCCACGGCTTAAGCGCACGCCGACAAAAATGCAGGCGTCCTTCGCATCCGCAAAGCGATAGTTAAACTCGGTAACAGAACGCCCGCCAAGCAACTGGCAGAACTTCAGAAAGCTGCCTTTCTCTTCCGGAATTGTGACCGCCAACAGTGCTTCGCGCTGTTCACCCAGTTCGCAACGCTCGGAGACATAGCGCAGACCGTGGAAATTGACATTAGCGCCGGAAAGCACATGCGCCAGTCGTTCGCCGCGAATATTATGCATAGCGATGTATTTTTTCATGCCCGCCAGCGCCAACGCACCGGAAGGTTCAGCCACAGCACGAACGTCTTCGAACAGATCTTTCATCGCCGCACAAATCGCATCGCTATCCACGGTGACGATGTCGTCGAGATAGGCCTGACACAGCCGGAACGTTTCGTTGCCGATACGTTTTACCGCCACCCCTTCCGCAAACAGCCCGACACGGGGTAAATCAACCGGATGGCCCGCATCCAAGGCGGCTTTCAGACAGGCCGACTCTTCCGCTTCGACGGCAATAACCTTGATTTGCGGCATCAGTTGCTTAATCAACACCGCTACGCCCGCCGCCAGACCGCCGCCGCCCACCGGTACAAAAACGCGATCGATATGCGCATCCTGCTGTAAAAGCTCCAACGCCAGTGTCCCCTGCCCGGCAATCACCATCGGGTGATCGAATGGCGGTACAAAGGTGAAACCCTGCTGTTGCGACAGCTCAATGGCTTTAGCTTTGGCTTCATCAAAGTTAGCGCCGTGCAGCAGTACCTCGCCGCCGAAGCCTCGTACCGCATCAACTTTGATATCCGCAGTCGCGACCGGCATAACGATAAGCGATTTAATACCAAGCCGGGTGGAAGACATTGCCACACCTTGCGCATGGTTACCTGCCGAAGCCGTGATTACGCCGCTTGCTTTCTGCTCTTCCGTCAGCCCGGCGATCATCGCGTACGCCCCACGCAGCTTAAAGCTGTGCACTGGCTGCCTGTCTTCGCGTTTCACCAGAATGACGTTATCAAGACGTGAAGAGAGCTTTTCCATTTTTTGCAGCGGCGTTACCTGCGCCGCTTCATAAACCGGTGCGCGAAGCACCGCCCTCAGATATTCCGCCCCTTCGGGGGCGGCGGAGAGGGGTTGGGATTCGGCCATCATTAACCCCCGAGTTTAGATTTATCACGTACTGCGCCTTTGTCTGCACTGGTCGCGAGGCTGGCATAGGCGCGCAGCGCAAAGGATACCTGACGTTCGCGATCGACAGGCGTCCAGGCTTTATCGCCGCGGGCTTCCTGGGCTTCACGACGCGCAGCCAGTTCCTGATCGCTCAGTTGCAGTTGAATGCTACGACTCGGAATGTCGATAGCAATGATGTCGCCATTTTCAATCAGGCCGATGTTGCCACCGCTGGCCGCTTCGGGTGAAACGTGACCGATAGAAAGACCGGAGGTACCGCCGGAGAAACGACCGTCGGTGATCAGTGCGCAGGCCTTACCTAAACCCATTGATTTCAGGAAGCTGGTTGGATAAAGCATCTCTTGCATACCTGGGCCACCTTTTGGACCTTCGTAGCGAATCACCACGACATCGCCGGCTACCACTTTGCCGCCGAGGATAGCCTCAACAGCCGCGTCCTGGCTTTCGTACACTTTCGCCGGGCCGGTAAATTTCAGGTTGCTGTCATCAACACCCGCTGTTTTCACGATACAACCGTTCTCCGCAAAGTTGCCGTACAGCACCGCCAGACCGCCATCTTTACTGTAAGCATGATCCAGCGAGCGGATACAGCCTTCAGCGCGATCGTCATCCAGCGTGTCCCAGCGGCAATTCTGCGAAAATGCTTGCGTGGTTCGGATGCCTGCCGGACCTGCGCGGAACATGGTTTTCACCGCCTCGTCTTTGGTCAGCATCACATCGTATTGTTCAAGGGTTTGCGGCAACGACAGGCCCAGCACGTTTTTCACGTCGCGGTTCAGCAGGCCTGCACGATCCAGCTCTCCGAGGATACCCAACACGCCACCGGCGCGATGCACATCTTCCATATGGTATTTCTGCGTACTTGGTGCGACCTTACACAACTGCGGCACCTTGCGGGAAAGCTTGTCAATGTCGCTCATGGTGAAGTCAATTTCCGCTTCCTGCGCGGCGGCCAGCAGGTGCAGAACAGTATTGGTCGAACCGCCCATGGCGATATCCAGCGTCATGGCATTTTCAAACGCCGCTTTGCTGGCGATATTACGCGGCAACGCACTGGCATCATCCTGCTCGTAATAACGTTTGGTCAGTTCAACAATGCGTTTGCCGGCATTGATAAACAGGTCTTTGCGATCGGCATGGGTGGCGAGAAGTGAGCCATTACCCGGCTGAGAAAGGCCCAACGCTTCGGTCAGGCAGTTCATTGAGTTGGCGGTAAACATACCGGAACAGGAGCCGCAGGTAGGGCAAGCGGAACGCTCAACCTGTTCACTCTGATCGTCAGAGACTTTCGGGTCTGCGCCCTGGATCATTGCATCCACCAGATCGAGTTTGATGATCTGGTTAGAGAGTTTGGTTTTCCCGGCTTCCATGGGGCCGCCGGAAACAAAAATGACCGGAATGTTCAGACGCAGGGAGGCCATCAGCATCCCCGGGGTGATTTTGTCGCAGTTGGAAATACACACCATGGCATCGGCGCAGTGGGCATTCACCATATATTCAACGGAATCAGCAATCAGCTCGCGGGAGGGCAGTGAGTAAAGCATACCGCCGTGCCCCATCGCGATGCCATCATCGACAGCAATAGTATTGAACTCTTTCGCGACGCCGCCTGCGGCTTCAATTTGCTCCGCAACCAGTTTACCAAGATCGCGCAAATGGACGTGGCCCGGCACGAACTGGGTAAACGAGTTTACGACGGCAATAATCGGTTTGCCAAAATCGGCATCGGTCATCCCGGTTGCGCGCCACAGCGCGCGGGCACCCGCCATATTGCGCCCGTGGGTGGTGGTGGCGGAACGGTACTTAGGCATGCTTAAACTCCCAGTCTATCCTGTAGATGGGATGGTGCGTGCCACCCCATGTTTCTCTGTATACCCTAAATCATTCTGGTTGCAGGAAGGCGGCAAGCAAGTGAATCCTCAGGAGCTTACATAAGTAAGTGACTGGGGTGAACGCGTGCAGCCAACACACTTACAACCTGAAGTATGATGGGTATTTATTGGTTAACTTGATCCAACCAGCCCCATTTATCCTCGGTTTCACCGGTGAAGAGGCCAAAGAATGCTTGCTGAATGCGTTTGGTAACCGGGCCACAACGGCCTTCACCAACCTGGATACCATCGACGCTGCGTACCGGCGTGATTTCTGCGGCGGTACCGGACATGAACACCTCATCCGCCAGGTACAGAGATTCGCGGGACAGTACCTGCTCGCGTACTTCAATATTCAGCTCTTTCGCCAGCTTAATGATGGCATCACGCGTGATACCCGGCAGTGCGGAAGAAGTAAACGGTGGGGTAAACAGGATACCGTCTTTCACTTCAAACAGGTTTTCGCCTGCGCCTTCAGAGATATAGCCGTTCACATCCAGCGCGATACCTTCCTGATAACCATGGCGGCGCGCTTCGCTACCAACCAGCAGGGATGAAAGGTAGTTACCACCGGCTTTTGCAGCTGTCGGAATGGTGTTTGGCGCAACGCGGTTCCAGGAAGACACCATGGCGTCGATCCCCTGATCCAGCGCTTCAGCGCCGAGATAAGCTCCCCACGGGAACGCAGCGATGATCACGTCAGTGGAGTAACCTGCAGGCGGGTTCACGCCCATACCCACGTCGCCCACAAATACCAATGGGCGGATATAAGCGCTGGTCAGGTTATTTTTGCGGATCACGGCACGGCATGCTTCCATCAGTTCGTCAGTGCTCTGAGAAACCGGGAAACGGTAAATTTTTGCAGAGTCTTGCAGGCGCTGCATATGTTCACGATGGCGGAAGACCACAGGACCTTTGTGAGAGTCGTAGCAACGGATGCCTTCAAATACAGACGTACCGTAATGCAGCGCGTGGGACATCACGTGGACTTTTGCGTCTTCCCACCGAACCATCTCGCCATTGAACCAAATGTAGTCTGCTTTTTTCGTCGTCATTGTTCTTCCTATTGCGCTTATGCGCGGATTTGTTGTGATTGTGATGATGTGGCGCGCTGTCGGATATCAACCCTGGCAACGTCGACAAGTTTGCTCAACTGGCTAAACAGTAATTCGACAGGCCGCGGACTGGCAACGGTCAATTCAATATTTATATTCCGCGCATCACTGGCGGTTTCCATGTTCATCGCGCACACCTGAAAGCCACGGTGGCGTACCACACGCAATACGCGTTCTAACGTTTCCGGGTTGAAACGAGCCTCAACGGCGACTTGATGTTGCATCATGATAATTTCTCCAGCATTTGTGCGTTACTGGCGCCGGGCGGCACCAACGGCCAGACATTCTCAAGTTCGTCGATTGAGACATGAAGCAAATATGGCCCCTGGCACGAAAGCAGGGTGTCGAGTGCCGCTTCAACCTGGTCTTTACGGGTGATGTGCTGGCCGGGGATGCCAAAGGCGCTGGCCAGCGTAAGGAAATCGGGGTTATCGGTCAGGGTGGTTTCGCTATAACGTTCATTGAAGAATAACTGCTGCCATTGACGAACCATCCCTAAGCGCTGGTTATCCAATAAAATGATCTTCAGCGGTAATTGTTTGCGTTTTACGGTGCCCAGCTCCTGAACATTCATCATGAAAGAGCCGTCACCGGAGATACAGATAACCGTATCGTCCGGGCGGGCAACCTGCGCCCCCACCGCAGCAGGCAAACCAAATCCCATGGTGCCTAATCCGCTGGAAGTAATGAAGTTTTCCGGGCGATTGAAACTCAGATGCTGGGCCGCCCACATTTGGTGCTGTCCCACATCGGTGGTCACTACGCTATTTTCCGGTTTACGCTCAGAAAGCTGCTTTAACAGCAGAGGGGCATAGATAGCCTCACCGGGATGGTCATAACGCCAGGCATGCTCGCGGCGCAGGTCGGCGTTGAACTGACGCCATTCGTCAATCATCAGCGGTTGCTGCAACGCAGGCAGCAAGGCATTTAAATCACCCTGTAGCGCAACGTGCGCCTGACGCAATTTGCTCATTTCCGCAGGATCGATATCCATATGGATGACTTTGGCGTGCGGCGCGAATGTGTTCAGTTTGCCGGTGACGCGATCATCAAAACGCGCGCCAACGGCAACCAGCAAATCACACTCCTGCACCGCAAAGTTTGCCGCTTTCGTCCCGTGCATACCCAACATGCCAAGGTAGTAAGCGTACTCCGCCTCAACTGCGCCTAACCCCTTCAGTGTGCAGGTAACCGGCATTTTTGTGACCGCAAGGAAGTCGCGCAATGCCGGAACAGCCTGAGCCATTCCCACGCCGCCGCCGACATACAGCATCGGTTTTTTAGCCTGAGAGAGCATCTGATACGCGTCAGCAACCTGCTCTTGCGGAAAGGAAACATCGTCTTCAACGGTGGAGAAATAGGGCTCCAGATTACCGACTGCCAGCTGGATATCTTTTGGGATATCAACCAGTACCGGACCAGGACGGCCCGAATTGGCAATGTGAAAAGCCTCGGCCATCACGCGGGGTAAATCCTCCAGCGACTCAACCAAAAAGCTGTGTTTCGTACAGGCCAGGGATAAACCCAGCACGTCTACTTCCTGAAATGCATCGGTACCGATAAACGGCGCTGCAACCTGCCCTGTGATAGCGACGACCGGAACGGAATCTAACAGTGCATCGGCAAGACCTGTGATCAGGTTGGTGGCACCAGGACCAGAGGTGGCGATACACACACCAGTCTTACCCGTAGAGCGGGCATACCCGATGGCTGCCATCGCCGCGCCTTGCTCATGCCGACACAGTAGGTGTTCCACGCCGCCGTCATACAATGCATCGTAAACCGGCATAATTGCGCCACCCGGATACCCGAATACGGTATCCACTTTCTGTGCCCGCAACGCATGTACTACCCACTGTGCCCCATTCATAGTTAGTTCCCCGCCGGATATCGGGAGAAACAGAATTTTGTGCTACAACTCATTCTCTGCTCCTCGTTAATGTTTTTAGGTCATAAAAAAACCCCCGGACCTTTCGGTGCGGGGGTCTTAGTTCGTTAAGGCTTGTTTTTTAAGCCTTTCCTCGTCCAAGTGCAGCCCCGCACGGTGGGATAATAATCACCACCACGCTAATCACGACCAGGCTAATCACTCGTAGAAGGGCTGTCATTTGTGTTCGTTCTTGCTTCATGTTCGAAGGAATGCCTAAAGAGTTATCACAGATTTGAGACAAGACACAAGAAATATTTATGACTTATTTTGCGAGGCAGTCGACAGGTTGCTAAAAAACCTTTGTTTTATATAGCAAAAAAGAAGGGTGAAAATATTTCACTTTTTCATGTCACTGTTCAGAGATTGAACATCCCTATAACTGATCATGCGAACGCGCTTCCAACAGTGTGAAAAGTGTTTAGGCTTGCGATGAAAGAACGGGAAACATCACGCAAATAGAAAAAAACAGCAGAGAAATGACAAAACTGAGAACCGATAATGCCCCGAAAAGGAGGTGTTATGGCGTTGTCAGTAATTTACACACGGGCAGTTCTGGGGGTCGCCGCACCGCTGGTGACGGTAGAAGTCCATATCAGCAATGGACTGCCCGGTCTGACTATCGTTGGACTGCCAGAAACGACTGTCAGGGAAGCGCGAGACAGAGTACGTAGCGCACTTATCAACAGCGGCTATGAGTTTCCCGCTAAACGGATCACCATCAACCTGGCACCGGCGGATCTACCTAAAGAAGGAGGTAGATACGATTTACCTATTGCCATCGCGCTTCTCGCTGCCTCTGAGCAGCTTACAACCGGAAAGTTAAGCCATTACGAGTTTGTCGGCGAACTCGCGCTTACAGGGGCATTACGCGGGGTTCCTGGTGCTATCTCCTGTGTGATGGAAGCCTTAAAAGCCCACAGAAACATCATCCTTGCGCAGGGGAACGAAGCAGAAGCCAGCCTGGCACAAACGCAGGCATGCCTTGTTGCTGGACATTTACAAGAGGTCTGCGCCTTTCTGGAAGACAAACATCAATTGTTACCACCGAAGCCTTTTCACCTCCCTCAGGAAGTGCACAGTGAAGATTTAAGTGATGTTATCGGACAAGAACAGGGAAAACGGGCACTGGAAATCACCGCTGCCGGCGGACATAATCTCTTGCTCATCGGACCACCCGGCACAGGAAAAACAATGCTGGCAAGTCGGTTAGGTGGATTACTTCCACCACTGAGCAATCAGGAAGCGCTGGAAAGCGCTGCGGTGATGAGTGTGTTAAACGCCGCCAACCTCACCCAGCATTGGCGACGGCGACCGTTCCGTTCGCCTCACCACAGCGCCTCACTCGCAGCTATGGTTGGGGGAGGTTCAATACCCGGTCCGGGTGAAATTTCGCTGGCACATAACGGCGTATTATTTCTCGACGAGTTGCCAGAATTTGAGAGGCGGGTACTGGATGCGTTACGCGAGCCGATTGAGTCAGGGAAAATTGATATTTCCAGAACACGAGCGAAAGTCACCTACCCGGCACGGTTCCAATTGATCGCCGCCATGAACCCTAGCCCTACAGGGCACTATCAGGGGAAACATAACCGCTGTACGCCGGAACAAACGTTACGCTATTTGGCAAAATTATCAGGCCCGTTTCTCGATCGTTTTGATCTCTCGCTGGAGATACCGCTTCCTGTCGCCGGGCTAATGAGTCAGACGCAAGTCAAAGGTGAATGCAGTGAAACGGTTCGTGCCCGCGTTGTGAGCGCGCAAGCGCGCCAGTTGGCTCGTCAGAATAAACTCAACGCGCGGCTTGAGAGTAGCGAAACCAGGCTGTTCTGTTCACTCTCCGGGGAGGACAGCGACTGGCTGGAAGAGACATTAATACGTTTGGGTCTGTCTGTGCGGGCCTGGCAGCGTCTGCTGAAGGTAGCAAGGACCATTGCCGATCTGGAGCAGCAAGAACGGATTCAGCGTTGCCACCTGCAGGAAGCGCTAAGTTACCGTGCTATCGACAGGCTATTTGTTCATCTGCAAAAAATGCTGAGATAAAAAAAGGGGCCGCAGCCCCTTTGTCTTAATCGTCGGAATCTGTGTAGTCTTCCGTGCCCTCTGTCTGCGGCTTACCGCCGGACAGGGTATGAAAACGCTTCGGACGCTTAATGCGCGCCATATACTTAATCCAGACACGTTCTGCTTCAGTGCTGGGTTCACGTTCTCCACGGCAAACGGCAATAAACTGCATCTCTTCTTCGGTCATCGGTTCGCGCTTGCCGAGCTCCAGCTCGTTAAAAGCATAACCATGACGCTCAAGCAGTTGAGCCTCTTTGATGGTGAAATCACCGTGGCGAGAGAACCCGCGTGGATAATTTTTATTGTCGAAAAAACGATTCGTCGTCGTAAAGCTTTCCGCCATCCTGCACGCTCCTAATTCTTTGGCCGAGCTATTTATGGCGCGGAGTATTAGTTACGCTTGACAGAGTGTAAAACAAAACATTTAAATCATTACGACAAATATTTTTGTGGAGAAAGCTGTGGATACGGAATTATTAAAAACTTTCCTGGAAGTGAGCAGGACTCGTCACTTTGGTCGGGCGGCTGAAGCTCTCTATTTGACGCAATCTGCGGTGAGTTTTCGTATTCGCCAACTGGAAAACCAGCTTGGAGTCAATCTTTTCACTCGTCATCGTAATAACATCCGTCTGACAGCTGCAGGAGAAAAACTTCTGCCTTACGCAGAAACGTTAATGAACACATGGCAGGCAGCAAGGAAGGAAGTCGCGCACACTTCACGTCATCACCAATTTTCTATCGGTGCCAGCGCTTCACTGTGGGAATGCATGCTAAGCGATTGGCTGACCAGGCTTTATGATCTTGGCGGTAATCTGCAGTTTGAAGCGCGTATTGCACAGCGGCAATCGCTTGTTAAGCAGTTGCATGAGCGTCAGTTAGATCTGCTGATCACCACCGAGACGCCCAAAATGGATGAGTTCAGCAGTCAGCTGCTGGGACATTTCACGCTGGCGCTGTATTGCTCAGCACCTGAAAAAACAAAATCAGAGCTAAATTACCTTCGTCTGGAATGGGGGCCTGATTTCCAGCAGCATGAGGTGGAATTGATTGCCAGCGATGATGTGCCCACATTGACGACGAGCTCGGCAGAAGTTGCGCATCGCCAGTTAACTCAATTGAATGGCTGTACATGGTTACCTGTCTTATGGGCAGATAAAAAAGAATGCTTACACCAGGTGACGGATACTGTGGCGCTTTCCCGTCCGCTTTATGCCATCTGGTTGCAGAACAGTGACAAACAAAACCAGATCAAAGATCTCTTGAAGATCAAAGTGATTGATTGAACCGTGAGGCAAGGATGCTGAATGGTATTCCACAGAAATGAGATAAAAAAACGCAAAAAAAAATCCTTAGCAAATAAATGCTAAGGATTGTTTCTGGCAGGGGCGGAGAGACTCGAACTCCCAACACCCGGTTTTGGAGACCGGTGCTCTACCAATTGAACTACGCCCCTAAATAGGGTGGCGGAACGGACGGGACTCGAACCCGCGACCCCCTGCGTGACAGGCAGGTATTCTAACCGACTGAACTACCGCTCCACCGAATTTGTCACTTTACCGGTTTTCACACCGGTTTACTGCTTAATTTGATGCCTGGCAGTTCCCTACTCTCGCATGGGGAGACCCCACACTACCATCGGCGCTACGGCGTTTCACTTCTGAGTTCGGCATGGGGTCAGGTGGGACCACCGCGCTAGTGCCGCCAGGCAAATTCTGTCATCAACACACCTTCCGGTCTGTCAATATAATCTGTATCAGGCTGATTATTGTCTCTCTTCCGCCAAAACATCTTCGGCGTTGTAAGGTTAAGCCTCACGGTTCATTAGTACCGGTTAGCTCAACGCATCGCTGCGCTTACACACCCGGCCTATCAACGTCGTCGTCTTCAACGTTCCTTCAGGAGACTCAAGGTCTCAGGGAGAACTCATCTCGGGGCAAGTTTCGTGCTTAGATGCTTTCAGCACTTATCTCTTCCGCATTTAGCTACCGGGCAGTGCCATTGGCATGACAACCCGAACACCAGTGATGCGTCCACTCCGGTCCTCTCGTACTAGGAGCAGCCCCCCTCAATTCTCCAGCGCCCACGGCAGATAGGGACCGAACTGTCTCACGACGTTCTAAACCCAGCTCGCGTACCACTTTAAATGGCGAACAGCCATACCCTTGGGACCTACTTCAGCCCCAGGATGTGATGAGCCGACATCGAGGTGCCAAACACCGCCGTCGATATGAACTCTTGGGCGGTATCAGCCTGTTATCCCCGGAGTACCTTTTATCCGTTGAGCGATGGCCCTTCCATTCAGAACCACCGGATCACTATGACCTGCTTTCGCACCTGCTCGCGCCGTCACGCTCGCAGTCAAGCCAGCTTATGCCATTGCACTAACCTCCTGATGTCCGACCAGGATTAGCTGACCTTCGTGCTCCTCCGTTACGCTTTAGGAGGAGACCGCCCCAGTCAAACTACCCACCAGACACTGTCCGCAACCCGGTTTACGGGTCCACGTTAGAACATCAAACATTAAAGGGTGGTATTTCAAGGTTGGCTCCACGCAGACTGGCGTCCACGCTTCAAAGCCTCCCACCTATCCTACACATCAAGGCTCAATGTTCAGTGTCAAGCTATAGTAAAGGTTCACGGGGTCTTTCCGTCTTGCCGCGGGTACACTGCATCTTCACAGCGAGTTCAATTTCACTGAGTCTCGGGTGGAGACAGCCTGGCCATCATTACGCCATTCGTGCAGGTCGGAACTTACCCGACAAGGAATTTCGCTACCTTAGGACCGTTATAGTTACGGCCGCCGTTTACCGGGGCTTCGATCAAGAGCTTCTCCTTACGGATAACCCCATCAATTAACCTTCCGGCACCGGGCAGGCGTCACACCGTATACGTCCACTTTCGTGTTTGCACAGTGCTGTGTTTTTAATAAACAGTTGCAGCCAGCTGGTATCTTCGACTGATTTCAGCTCCACGGGTAAACCGCTTCACCTACATATCAGCGTGCCTTCTCCCGAAGTTACGGCACCATTTTGCCTAGTTCCTTCACCCGAGTTCTCTCAAGCGCCTTGGTATTCTCTACCTGACCACCTGTGTCGGTTTGGGGTACGATTTCGTGTTACCTGGAGCTTAGAGGCTTTTCCTGGAAGCAGGGCATTTGTCACTTCAGCACCGTAGTGCCTCGTCATCACGCCTCAGTGTTAAAGTGAACCGGATTTACCTGGAACACACACCTGCACGCTTAAACCGGGACAACCGTCGCCCGGATGACATAGCCTTCTCCGTCCCCCCTTCGCAGTAACACCAAGTACAGGAATATTAACCTGTTTCCCATCGACTACGCCTTTCGGCCTCGCCTTAGGGGTCGACTCACCCTGCCCCGATTAACGTTGGACAGGAACCCTTGGTCTTCCGGCGAGCGGGCTTTTCACCCGCTTTATCGTTACTTATGTCAGCATTCGCACTTCTGATACCTCCAGCATGCCTCACAGCACACCTTCGCAGGCTTACAGAACGCTCCCCTACCCAACAACACATTCGTGTCGCTGCCGCAGCTTCGGTGCATGGTTTAGCCCCGTTACATCTTCCGCGCAGGCCGACTCGACCAGTGAGCTATTACGCTTTCTTTAAATGATGGCTGCTTCTAAGCCAACATCCTGGCTGTCTGGGCCTTCCCACATCGTTTCCCACTTAACCATGACTTTGGGACCTTAGCTGGCGGTCTGGGTTGTTTCCCTCTTCACGACGGACGTTAGCACCCGCCGTGTGTCTCCCGTGATAACATTCTCCGGTATTCGCAGTTTGCATCGGGTTGGTAAGCCGGGATGGCCCCCTAGCCGAAACAGTGCTCTACCCCCGGAGATGAATTCACGAGGCGCTACCTAAATAGCTTTCGGGGAGAACCAGCTATCTCCCGGTTTGATTGGCCTTTCACCCCCAGCCACAAGTCATCCGCTAATTTTTCAACATTAGTCGGTTCGGTCCTCCAGTTAGTGTTACCCAACCTTCAACCTGCCCATGGCTAGATCACCGGGTTTCGGGTCTATACCCTGCAACTTAACGCCCAGTTAAGACTCGGTTTCCCTTCGGCTCCCCTATTCGGTTAACCTTGCTACAGAATATAAGTCGCTGACCCATTATACAAAAGGTACGCAGTCACACCCAAAAGGGTGCTCCCACTGCTTGTACGTACACGGTTTCAGGTTCTTTTTCACTCCCCTCGCCGGGGTTCTTTTCGCCTTTCCCTCACGGTACTGGTTCACTATCGGTCAGTCAGGAGTATTTAGCCTTGGAGGATGGTCCCCCCATATTCAGACAGGATACCACGTGTCCCGCCCTACTCATCGAGCTCACAACCTGTGCATTTTTGTGTACGGGGCTGTCACCCTGTATCGCGCGACTTTCCAGACGCTTCCACTAACACACAAGCTGATTCTGGCTCTGGGCTCCTCCCCGTTCGCTCGCCGCTACTGGGGGAATCTCGGTTGATTTCTTTTCCTCGGGGTACTTAGATGTTTCAGTTCCCCCGGTTCGCCTCATTAACCTATGGATTCAGTTAATGATAGTGTGACGAGTCACACTGGGTTTCCCCATTCGGACATCGCCGGTTATAACGGTTCATATCACCTCACCGGCGCTTTTCGCAGATTAGCACGTCCTTCATCGCCTCTGACTGCCAGGGCATCCACCGTGTACGCTTGGTCGCTTAACCTCACAACCCGAAGATGTTTCGTGAAACATCCTCAGTTGCGAAAATTTGAGAGACTCGCAGAACAGTTCGCACTGTTCTGTGTTTCAATTTTCAGCTTGATCCAGATTTTTAAAGAGCAAAACTTCGCAGTACACACAGAATGTGCACTCTGAAGTTTTTTTTGAGCCGGACAGTAAAGGATGGTGGAGCTATGCGGGATCGAACCGCAGACCTCCTGCGTGCAAAGCAGGCGCTCTCCCAGCTGAGCTATAGCCCCATCGTGGTCTCTGTAACCTTAATTTCAGCTGAGACAAGGCGGGGTGACACGAAGCATACTGAAGTATGTGAGTGTCGCCGCAACGCAGTATCAGCTGAAATTTGGTAGGCCTGAGTGGACTTGAACCACCGACCTCACCCTTATCAGGGGTGCGCTCTAACCACCTGAGCTACAAGCCTGCAGAGATTCTTTACTGCTCGTTTTTCATCAGACAATCTGTGTGAGCACTGCAAAGGCAGGTTCTTTAAGGTAAGGAGGTGATCCAACCGCAGGTTCCCCTACGGTTACCTTGTTACGACTTCACCCCAGTCATGAATCACAAAGTGGTAAGCGCCCTCCCGAAGGTTAAGCTACCTACTTCTTTTGCAACCCACTCCCATGGTGTGACGGGCGGTGTGTACAAGGCCCGGGAACGTATTCACCGTGGCATTCTGATCCACGATTACTAGCGATTCCGACTTCATGGAGTCGAGTTGCAGACTCCAATCCGGACTACGACGCACTTTATGAGGTCCGCTTGCTCTCGCGAGGTCGCTTCTCTTTGTATGCGCCATTGTAGCACGTGTGTAGCCCTGGTCGTAAGGGCCATGATGACTTGACGTCATCCCCACCTTCCTCCAGTTTATCACTGGCAGTCTCCTTTGAGTTCCCGGCCGGACCGCTGGCAACAAAGGATAAGGGTTGCGCTCGTTGCGGGACTTAACCCAACATTTCACAACACGAGCTGACGACAGCCATGCAGCACCTGTCTCACAGTTCCCGAAGGCACCAAGGCATCTCTGCCAAGTTCTGTGGATGTCAAGACCAGGTAAGGTTCTTCGCGTTGCATCGAATTAAACCACATGCTCCACCGCTTGTGCGGGCCCCCGTCAATTCATTTGAGTTTTAACCTTGCGGCCGTACTCCCCAGGCGGTCGATTTAACGCGTTAGCTCCGGAAGCCACGCCTCAAGGGCACAACCTCCAAATCGACATCGTTTACAGCGTGGACTACCAGGGTATCTAATCCTGTTTGCTCCCCACGCTTTCGCACCTGAGCGTCAGTCTTCGTCCAGGAGGCCGCCTTCGCCACCGGTATTCCTCCAGATCTCTACGCATTTCACCGCTACACCTGGAATTCTACCTCCCTCTACGAGACTCCAGCCTGCCAGTTTCGAATGCAGTTCCCAGGTTGAGCCCGGGGATTTCACATCCGACTTGACAGACCGCCTGCGTGCGCTTTACGCCCAGTAATTCCGATTAACGCTTGCACCCTCCGTATTACCGCGGCTGCTGGCACGGAGTTAGCCGGTGCTTCTTCTGCGGGTAACGTCAATTGCTGCGGTTATTAACCACAACACCTTCCTCCCCGCTGAAAGTACTTTACAACCCGAAGGCCTTCTTCATACACGCGGCATGGCTGCATCAGGCTTGCGCCCATTGTGCAATATTCCCCACTGCTGCCTCCCGTAGGAGTCTGGACCGTGTCTCAGTTCCAGTGTGGCTGGTCATCCTCTCAGACCAGCTAGGGATCGTCGCCTAGGTGAGCCGTTACCCCACCTACTAGCTAATCCCATCTGGGCACATCTGATGGCAAGAGGCCCGAAGGTCCCCCTCTTTGGTCTTGCGACGTTATGCGGTATTAGCTACCGTTTCCAGTAGTTATCCCCCTCCATCAGGCAGTTTCCCAGACATTACTCACCCGTCCGCCACTCGTCACCCGAGAGCAAGCTCTCTGTGCTACCGTTCGACTTGCATGTGTTAGGCCTGCCGCCAGCGTTCAATCTGAGCCATGATCAAACTCTTCAATTTAAAAGTTTGATGCTCATCGAATTAAACTTCGTAATGAATTACGTGTTCACTCGTGAGACTTGGTATTCATTTAGCGTCCGTGGACGTCAAGAATCCATGTCACTTTGAGTGCCCACACAGATTGTCTGATAAATTGTTAAAGAGCAGTGCCGCTGTGTTTTCGCTGCGGCGCGGGGTGTGCATATTACGCTTTCCCGCTGCGAAGTCAACTGAATATTTTCAGATTTCTTCACCTGACAGGCCGGTGTGTTTGCCGTTGTGCCGTGTCAGTGGTGGCGCATTATAGGGAGTTAATTCCGGCTGACAACCCCTAATTTAAAAAAAGTTATCAACCGTCTCTTTTTTGTTCAAACCTACCCTAAAGCGCCAGTTTTTCGAGCGATTTAAAGCCGTAGCGTTGCAAGACGGGCAACAATTGCGCAGTCTCAGGCGTTAACGCCATGCAATAAGCAATATTGTCATCAGACGATTTTGCATCCGGTGCTTCATGATCGAGCAGCCAGGCCGTACGGCGTGCAATAGCTGAGCCGGAATCCACCAGCCGCGTCCCCTCCGGCAATACCTGCAACAACTCTTCCTGCAATAATGGAAAATGCGTACACCCCAACACAACGGTATCTGGCGGCTCGGCCATCCGCAACCACGGGCGCAGAATACGACGCAGTTCTTCCTGAGGAACAGGTTCGCCGTGCAATTTTGCCTCCGCCAGTTCGACCAGCTCCGCCGAGCCCAGCATTTCAATTTTGCACTCATTGGCGAAACGCGAGATGAGTTCGTGCGTATAAGGACGCTTCACCGTTCCCCGCGTTGCCAACAGCCCCACCACGCCGTTCGCCGTTAAACGTGCAGCAGGTTTTATGGCCGGAACAACGCCAACAACCGGGAAACTGAATTTTTCGCGCAGCGCAGGCAACGAAACGGTGCTAGCGGTGTTACAGGCGACAACGGCAAGAGCGAGTGGATATTGCGCCTGAACAGCCGTGACAATTTCAACAACGCGCTCAACGATGAACGCTTCGCTCTTTTCCCCATATGGAAAAGCAACGTTGTCAAATGCGTAGATGTAATGCAGATCCGGCAGGAGATGCCGGATCTCATCATAAACGGATAGCCCACCGACGCCGGAGTCAAAAACCAGGACGGTAGGACGCGCGTCAGAAGGTGTAGCTGCCAGACAAGGTGTATTCCCGTCCTGCAGTGTGGTAGCCATAAACTGTCTCGTAATCTTTATCGAACAGGTTGGCGATTTTACCACGAACTGTGAGGTTTGAGGTCACTGGATATGAAGCAGAAAGATCAACCAAGCTGTAAGACGGCATACGACGCTGCGTATCAGCAAACTGGTTGGTGTTGTTATCGTAGCTCTTGCCGAAGTACTGCCACGCAGCATCCATATCCAAGCCAAACATCGTCCAGTCCAGTTGATATTTGAATTGCTGCCGCGAGCGATGGGCAAGCACTTCATTATCACTGTCACGGCGCGGATCAAGATAACCCAGCGTAATACGATGGCTCACCACACCGGTGTCAAAGCTACCCGTTAACTCAACCCCTTTAATGGTCGCGGATTGAATATTGTAATAGGTGCCCAAAAAGGTGTCGTCATCGTAGTAGTAGTCGATCAGGTTCTTGATTTTGTTCTGATAAGCAGACAGGCGCCAGTTAACCGGCCCGGTCAGGCCTTCCAGCCCCACTTCAACCTGGCGAGATTTTTCTGCACTTAGATCCGGGTTAGAGAGAATAAAGAGACGCTCTTGCCCATAGAGTTGCCCCAACGTCGGCGCCTGGAAGCCAGTACCATAAGACACGGTAAAACGGTAATCCGGTACAAACTCCCAGCCTGCCGCGGCCTGCCAGGTACCATTCCAGCCAAACTGATCGTTATCATCACCACGCACAGAGCCTTCCAGCGTCACGGTGTCGAGCTTCTGCTGCGTCGTCAGGTAATAACCAGTGTTATTCCGCTTATATTTGTTGCTGTAGTCGTTATCTGCTGAGGTCAACTTCTGCTGCTGCCAGTCAATACCGGCGCTGACCGTCCCCGCACCCAGCGCCAGGCTATTGCCCCACTGCAGGTTACGCTGCGTCATATCATCCAGCGAGGTACCCTCGTTGTATAATCCTAACGGCCCGGCATAGTTGTAATCTTTATAGCGCTGATAGCTGCCGGTCAGTTGTGAAGAGAAAACATCGCCGCTGTAAGTCAGCCCGGTTTCATAGGTATGGTTATAAACCTGACGCTCATCACCACCATCGGTGTAGCCCGCATCATAGCCCGTTTTATTGCTATACCCGTAGCCACGCACAAACCCTGAAATCTCCTGATTGAACTGATGATTCAGACCCGCCCAGAAGGTTTTATTACGGAAACCATCGCGATCGCTATCCACAGAGTAAGTGGATTGCGGGCGAATGTTATAGCCACGCGTATCAGTAAAGGAACCCGCTACGGTTGCCAGTGTATCTTCACCCAGTTTCTGGCGAACCGTCGCATCGTATTTCTGATAATGATTAGAACCGATGCCAGCCTCAACTTTGCCGCCCGGCGTGTCGTTCTGGGTGATGATGTTGATCACGCCGCCAATCGCATCTGCGCCATAGACCGCAGAACGCGGCCCACGGATCATCTCGATACGTTCAATCAAAGAAACAGGGATTTGGCTGAAATCAGCAATACCGGTAATGCCGGACTTCGCCAACGGGATACCATCAATCAATACCAGCGTATGGCGCGCTTCCGCACCGCGGATATAAATATAGCTGGTTTGTCCCATGCCGCCGTTTTCAGCCACATCGACACCCGGCAAACGGCGCATCACATCTGTTAAGGTTCTGGCTCCCCAGCGATCAATATCTTCACGGGTCACAACTTCTGTCGGTGCCAGTACGGTATTGACGGGTTGTTGGAAACGGTTTGCTGTCACCACCAAATTGTCTGAGCCGCTATCCTGCGCCCAGCCGGAAAAAGCTGTGACGGAGAGCGCCGTCAGCAGCGAAGCTTTTTTAATCATTGTGAGAGCATCCACAAAGTAAAAGGATGCCGCAGGTTCCATCAATAGCACGCGATGATGTCACCAAATGCGACGTATTCCGGCAGGTCTTCGGGCTTGGGGGTATAACGAGACGGCGACTTCCCACCTATGGCAGTGTCTGCTTGCGCGACCATCTCACCTGATCCTTACCGCTGCGCGTCAGCCCCAGATTTACACTGGGTTCCCTTTTAACTCACAGGACCGGAACATGGATGCTACATTCGGTTACATATGGATGTCCAGACTGCTAAGCGAGTATTTAGAAAACATCCGGGGCTGGACATCCCGTACGCAACACCTACAATCCCCGCGTTATTCTTAATCTCTCAGGAAACATCATGACTCCCGAACACCTGCCGACAGAACAGTACGAAGCCCAGCTGGCCGAGAAAGTCGTGCGTCTGCAATCAATGATGACGCCATTTTCAGCGCCGTTGCCGGAGGTGTTCCGCTCACCGACCAGTCATTACCGCATGCGCGCCGAGTTCCGTATCTGGCATGACGGCGACGATCTTTACCACATCATCTTCGATCAGCAGACAAAGTCCCGGATCCGCGTAGACAGCTTCCCGGCGGCCAGCGAGCTGATTAACCAACTTATGGCAGTGATGATCGGCGCACTGCGCGGCAACAAAACGCTGCGCCATAAGTTGTTCCAGATTGATTACCTGACCACCCTCAGTAACCAGGCTGTCGTTACGTTGCTGTATCACAAAAAACTCGATGAGGAGTGGCAGGCAGAAGCGACGCGTTTACGCGATGCGCTACGCGCGCAAAACCTGAATGTGCAGTTGATTGGCCGCGCCACCAAGACCAAAATCGAACTTGATCGGGATTATATCGACGAGCGATTGCCGGTTGGCGGCAGAGAGATGATCTACCGTCAGGTAGAAAACAGCTTCACCCAGCCTAATGCGGCAATGAACATCCAGATGCTGGAATGGGCGCTGGACGTGACCCGCAATTCAACGGGCGATCTGCTGGAATTGTACTGCGGCAACGGTAACTTTTCGCTGGCACTGGCACGCAATTTTGATCGTGTACTGGCCACGGAAATCGCGAAACCCTCAGTGGCAGCGGCACAATACAACATTGCGGCAAATCACATTGATAACGTGCAGATTATCCGCATGTCGGCAGAAGAGTTCACCCAAGCGATGAATGGCGTCCGGGCCTTTAACCGTCTGCAAGGTATCGATCTGAAGAGTTATCAGTGTGAGACGATTTTCGTCGATCCGCCGCGCAGTGGGCTGGATGCAGAAACCGAGAAGATGGTGCAGTCGTACCCACGCATTCTGTACATTTCCTGCAATCCGGAAACACTGAGTAAGAATCTGGAAACATTAAGCCAGACGCATGAGGTTTCGCGTCTGGCGCTGTTCGATCAGTTCCCGTACACGCACCACATGGAGTGCGGTGTGCTGCTCACCCGGAAATAATGCCCCATGTTGTCCCCCTCATCGCCAGAGGGGGCTACGTTACTCTGACGCTTCGTCGCGTTTACGGTTACGCAGGCGGTAACCTATCCAGAACACCAGAATCACCGACAACACAGCGGGCAGGAAATTGGAGCCAATAGCGGGATATTCCGCACGCACCACGGTGCTGTACAGCAACACACCGAGGATAAAACAGGCAGCGGCAAGCCCTGGCAGGCCAACAGGCATCGTGCGATTTTGATAGCGCTGATGCAGGCAATAGACCGTCAGCACCAGTGAAATCAGCGGAAAGACGGAAAACGGCACAATCGAACTGAAAATAGCCGAAAATGCGCCATTAATTGACAAGCCAGCGATCAGCGCCAGCAGCAACGTACCTTTATCTTGACCTGACTGTTTCATCACTCATCCTTCACTCATCGGTTTGATGCGCTATTTTTTCTTGTTCACGGCGATACCAGTAATACGCGCCTTTGGAAATCATCCGCAGTTGTAGCACCAGTCGCTCTTCCAGTTGCCGACGCTGTTCTGCGCCCACATCCAGCGCTTCTGCGCCGGCACTAAAAACAATGGTTACCATCGCCTCCGCCTGTGCTTCGGTGAACGCGCGCGGCATATGATTTTCGAGTTCAAGATAATCAGCAAGTTCCGCAATAAAATGCTGGATCTCACGTGCCACCGCGGCGCGAAATGCAGAGGATGTACCAGAGCGCTCACGAAGCAGCAATCGGAACGCGTTGGGGTTATTGCCGATAAACTCCATAAAGGTCGACACGGAAGTACGGATCACGCTGCCGCCTTTGGCAATACGCTGACGCGCCTGGCGCATCAACTGGCGGAGCATCAGCCCGCTTTCATCCACCATGGTCAGGCCGAGTTCATCCACGTCGCGGAAATGGCGATAAAAAGAAGTCGGCGCGATGCCCGCCTCACGGGCAACCTCTCGCAGGCTCAGGCTGGCAAAGCTACGTTCAGCGCTAAGTTGGCTGAATGCCGCTTCCACCAGCGAACGTCGGGTTTTTTCTTTTTGCTGCGCTCTTACACCCATCACGATGTTTGAATCCTTCCAATGGCCTGCTGGCACTATACCAGAGAATAAATCTAATCCGATTGTACTGGATTGTGACTGATTGTTTACGGGCGGTTTCTTCTCTTACCCCTGAAAAAAGCACAACGATAATTGGGTTATCACCGCTTTGATGTTAGTATTATGTTGTTTTTATGTATAAGAACAGGTAAGCCTTACCATGCCACATTCCTACGATTATGATGCAATAGTAATAGGCTCCGGCCCCGGCGGCGAAGGTGCTGCTATGGGTCTGGTTAAACAGGGGGCGCGGGTCGCAGTAATTGAGCGCTACCATAATGTTGGCGGCGGCTGTACGCACTGGGGCACCATCCCATCGAAAGCGCTACGCCACGCGGTCAGCCGTATTATCGAATTTAACCAAAATCCGCTCTACAGTGACCATTCCCGCCTTCTCCGCTCCTCTTTCGCCGATATCCTGAACCATGCTGAAAGCGTGATTAACCAACAAACACGCATGCGTCAGGGTTTTTATGAGCGTAACCGCTGTGAAATCCTGCAAGGCGACGCTCATTTTGTTGACGATCACACACTGGCACTGGAGTGTCACGACGGTACCGTCGAAACACTCACCGCCGAAAAATTTGTTATTGCCTGCGGTTCACGTCCCTACCATCCGGCGGACGTCGACTTTACCCATCCGCGCGTTTATGACAGCGACTCCATTCTGGATATGCACCATGAGCCACGTCATGTGATCATCTATGGCGCCGGGGTGATTGGCTGCGAATATGCATCAATCTTCCGGGGAATGAACGTCAAAGTCGACCTGATCAATACGCGCGATCGCTTGCTGGCATTCCTCGACCAGGAGATGTCGGATTCGCTCTCCTATCACTTCTGGAACAGCGGTGTGGTGATTCGCCACAACGAAGAGTACGAGCGCATCGAGCCACTGGATGATGGCGTGATCATGCATCTGAAATCCGGTAAAAAACTGAAAGCGGATTGCCTGCTCTACGCCAACGGGCGCACCGGCAACACCGACAGTTTGCAACTGGGCAATATCGGTCTTGAAGCAGACGGGCGCGGGCAGTTGAAAGTCAACAGTATGTACCAGACTGCCCTGCCGCACGTGTATGCCGTGGGGGATGTGATTGGTTACCCAAGTCTCGCATCTGCAGCCTACGATCAAGGGCGTATTGCCGCGCAAGCGATGATCAAGGGTGAAGCAACCGCGCATCTGATTGAGGATATCCCGACCGGGATTTATACCATTCCGGAAATCAGCTCGGTGGGGAAAACCGAACAGCAGCTTACCGCAATGAAAGTGCCGTACGAAGTGGGTCGCGCACAGTTTAAACACCTCGCACGGGCGCAAATCGTCGGGATGAACGTGGGAACGCTGAAGATTTTGTTCCACCGGGAAACCAAAGAGATCCTCGGTATTCACTGCTTTGGCGAGCGCGCGGCCGAAATTATTCATATCGGCCAGGCGATTATGGAACAGAAAGGTGGCGGTAACACCATCGAGTACTTCGTTAACACCACCTTTAACTACCCAACCATGGCGGAAGCCTATCGGGTAGCGGCGCTAAATGGCTTAAACCGCCTGTTTTAACGCGTTATCAAAGTGGCCATTCATCGAACTACGAATGGCCTCTGCTAACTGCTCATAGCGGCTGCGCAGCGGCGATCCCGGACGATAGACCAGGCCAACGGTACGTTGCGGCTCCGGTTTGATGCACGGCAGATACACCACACCATCGCGTTTGCGTTCGCGCGGTACCGACAGGGCTGGCAACAGCGTAATCCCACTGCCAGCCGCCACCATATTACGCAGCGTTTCCAGGCTGGTCGCGCGGAAGTGCGTATCTTCATCCGCACCGGCTTCAAAGCAGAAGCCCATCGCCTGATCGCGCAGACAATGCCCATCTTCCAGCATCAGCAATTTTTCACCGGCCAGATCAGACATCGGCACGCACTCGCGGTTCGCCCACGGATGATCTTCATAAATTGCCAGCATCATCGGCTCATCGAACAACGGTACTTCGATAAAGGCTTCACTCTCCTTCACCAGCGCCAGGATTGCGCAATCAAGCTTGCCGCTGTCTAACTGCGCCAGCAGTTGATGCGTCTGTGCTTCATGCAGATACATTTCCAGCTTAGGGAAGGTCTGGTGCAACATTGGAATAATATGCGGCAACAGGTAAGGTCCAACGGTTGGGATCAGACCAATATGCAGCGGGCCGGACATCGTCTCCCCCTGCTGGCTTGCCATTTCCTTCAGCACTTTGACCTCGCGCAGTACAGTGCGCGCCTGATCCACCAGTAACAACCCGGCCTGGGTAAACAACACTTTGCGGCTGGTACGCTCCAGCAGCATCACGCCAAGTTCATCTTCCAGTTTGCGGATCTGCCCACTCAGTGTGGGCTGGCTGACGTGGCAGGAGTCGGCTGCACGGCGAAAATGGCGGTGCTCAGCTAACGCCACCAGGTACTCAAGATCACGAATATTCATTATTCATCCTCCGTCGCCACGATAGTTCATGGCGATAGATAGCATAGCAACGAACGATTATCCCTATCAAGCATTCTGTTTAATAATTGGCGTCAGAAACGAAGCGGGACCTCAACTGACCCCTTGAGAAGACTGCCTACCCTTATGTTTCTCTGAACAACTAAAGCCAACGTGAACTTTTGCGGACCCCGTGTCCGCTTTTTTTTTGCATAAAAAAGCCCGGCGTATAGCCAGGCTCCCTGTTCATCCACTCACCTCAGACAAGCCGCGCTTTCGCATCGGTAATCGCCTGCGCTACCTGAGTGGGAGAAACGCCACCTTTCGCGGCACGTTTATCAAGGCATGACTGCAACGCGAGAATCGGATAGACATCGTCACCGATCACCGCACTGAATTTTTGCAGGTCGGCCAACGCCAGCTCTTCCAGCGGTTTGCCCTGAGCAATGGCTTCCACCACTGCTTCACCCACAATATGATGCGCTTCGCGGAACGGCACCCCTTTGGCGACCAGATAATCCGCAAGTTCAGTGGCGTTCGCATAACCCTGCTGTGCAGCTTCCTGGCAACGTGGGCGTTTCACCTGAATGCCATCCAGTACCAGTACCGCCATATGCAGGCAATCAAGCCAGGTATCCAGCGCGTCGAACAGCCCTTCCTTGTCTTCCTGCATATCTTTGTTGTACGCCAGCGGCAGGCCTTTGAGCGTCATCATCATGCCGGTCAGCGCGCCCTGTACACGACCGCATTTACCGCGGATCAGCTCCAGCGCATCCGGGTTTTTCTTCTGTGGCATTAATGAAGAACCCGAGGTAACACGGTCTGACAGCTCAACAAAGCCCGCTTCACCGGAGTTAAAGAAGATCAGATCTTCGGCGAAACGCGACAGGTGAACCATGCCGATAGACGCGTCAGAGAGCAGTTCCAGCACATGGTCGCGGTCAGAAACGCTGTCCAGGCTGTTGCGCGTCGCAGAAGCAAAACCCAGCCAGCCGGCCAGTTGCTCGCGATCGATTTCATACGCCGTGCCCGCCAGCGCGCCGCAGCCCAGCGGACTCACATCCAGGCGTTTCAGCGTGTCCTGCAAACGGCTTTCATCGCGCGCCAGCATCTCCACGTAAGCTAACGCCCAGTGTGCAAAAGTCACCGGTTGGGCGCGTTGCAGGTGCGTATAGCCCGGCATCACGGCGTCCTGATTATTCTCTGCGGTCACCACCAGCGCGCTCTGTAACTGGCGGTTCGCCACCAGCAGCTCGCTGACCGTGTCTTTGCACCACAGTTTCAAATCGGTTGCAACCTGATCATTACGGCTGCGCCCGGTGTGCAGCTTCTTACCCAGTTGACCTACTTTATCGATCAGCTTGCCTTCCACCCAGCTGTGAATATCTTCAGCGTCGCTTTCGAGGATCTGCTGCGGGTTGGCCTGCACCTCTTCCAGCAACACATGCAGCGCCTCTTCCAGTTGCTGCTGCTCCACCGGGGTCAGAACACCTACCGTCACCAGCGCTTTAGACCAGGCCACAGAGCCAACGATATCCTGCTCCGCCAGGCGATAGTCAAAGCGCAAAGAGTCGTTGAACTGTTTGAACCGTTGATCCGCTGCCTGAGTAAAACGCCCGCCCCAAAGTGCCATAATATGCTTCCTTAATTTCTTGAATTTCACTGCCGGATGGCGCTGTGCTTATCCGGCTTACAGGTTCAGTTCACGCAGGCCCGATAAGGCGTAACCGCCATCGGGCACATCATGGATTACGCCAGAATACGCGTGCCAATCGGCGTACCGTTAAACAGCGCCGGTAATTGCTCGGCGTGACGCCAGGAAGCGATATCCACCGGGCGGCCGAGCGTACGGGCAGCATCCAGTGCCGCGTTCACTTTCACGATCATGCCATCGGTAATAATGCCCTGCGAAATCAGTTGCTCCGCTTTGGCCGCGGTCATTTCGGCAATCCGCTGGCCTTTGCCATCCAGAATGCCGCTCACATCAGACAACAGGATCAGGTCTGCGCCCAGCGTTGCCGCCAGCGCCGTCGCTGCCTGGTCCGCATTGACATTCATCAGTTTGCCTTCGTCGGTTACGCCAATGGAGCTGATAACCGGCAGGAAACCGCCATCCAGCAGCGCGTTAATCAGTGTCGGCGAACCCGGCTGCGCCAGGCCAACATGTCCCAGCTCTTCGTCAAGCTGCGTCACTTTTACGCTATCACCGTCGCCGAGATAGAGACCGACGGAGGCAAGATGATGTTTCTTAGCCCATGCCAGCAGCGTTTTGTTTGCCGTGCCAGCCAGCGCTCCGGTAATAATATCGATCTGGTCCGCTGGTGTGACGCGCAGACCGTTTTTCTTTTTCACCGGCAGGTTGAGCTGTTTCATCAGCTCATCCACCACGCAACCGCCGCCGTGCACAATAACCAACGGGCGCTGATGAGATTCGCGATAGTGCACCAGTGCGGTAAACAAACGTTCCAGCGCTTCCTCGCTATCCAGCAGTACGCCACCGAGCTTAATAATTAATGGATTCATCATCACGCCTGTTCATTTAAATAAGTGACTGGGTTTCAGCATAGCCGAAACGAATATTTGCGCATTGCATTGCCTGTGCCGCCGCGCCTTTCAGCAGGTTATCTTCCGTGGCAACGACAATCAGATGTTCGCCCTGCACGGCAAAGCCGATATCGCAGAACGGCAGTCCCACCACGTTTTTCAGCGCCGGAACCCCTTTGTCATAGAGGCGGACTAGCGGTTTGTCGCCGTAAGCCTGTTTAAACAGCTCAGCGACCTGCGCCTGGGTGACCCCCGTTTTTAAACGGCAAGTAATGGTTTCCAGGATACCGCGCGGGAAGCTCGCCAGGTGCGGGGTAAAAATCACATCCGTACCGAGATGCGTGGCGATCTCCGGCTGGTGACGATGGTTGAAAATGCCATACGGTTGCAGGCTCACTTCGCAAAAACTGTTGGAGAGCGCCGCTTTGCGCCCGGCTCCGCTCACGCCACTGGTGGCGTTGATCACCGGCCACTGATTCAGATCCAGCACGCCAGCGTCGATCAGCGGTTTTAATGACAACTGCGCCGCCGTCGGGTAACACCCCGGCACGGCAATCAGCTGTGCGCTTTTCAATTGCTCGTGATTCCACTCCGCCAGCCCATACACCGCCTGTGCAAGCAGATCGGCGTGCTGATGCGTGAAACCGTAGAATTTTTCGTAGAAAGCAGGATCGTTAACGCGGAACGCGCCGGAGAGATCGAACACCACACAACCCGCCGCCAGGCATGTCGACGCCAGATCGTGACTCACTTCATGCGCTGTCGCCAGGAAGACGACATCCACACCTTCCAGGAACTCACCAATATCGGACATCGGCTGTAACGGGAGATCAACAATGCCTTTCAACTGCGGATGTAAATCGGAGATACATTTTCCTGCATCATTACTTTGCGCAGAAACCGTCAAAGCGGTTATGTTCATATGAGGATGGCGATTTACATAGGTCACTAGCTCTGCGCCGGCGTAACCGCTGGCGCCCACAATTAATGTGTTCAACATTGGGGCGGTTTACCTTCTTACGTCATGTGTGTCAGGGAGAGACCAGGCGTCAATCCCGCGTCGCTGAGCCAAGTCGCCGGATGGGTTCCCTTACGCTCAACATTAATGTATTTTTATTCACATTTAGTGCATGAATATTGATACTATCACGAACTCAGGTATGTCAACAATGAAAATGAATTTGCCGCCATTTATCGAGATTTACCGCGCCCTGATAGCCACACCGTCGATCAGCGCAACGGAAGAAGCACTGGATCAGAGCAATGCGTCTTTAATCAATCTGCTGGCAGGATGGTTTGGCGACCTCGGCTTCAATGTTGAAGTGCAACCTGTGCCCGGCACACGCAATAAATTCAATATGCTCGCCAGCGCAGGCACTGGCGCAGGGGGGCTGTTGTTAACCGGCCATACCGATACCGTGCCTTTTGATGATGGGCGCTGGACGCGCGACCCCTTCACACTGACCGAGCATGACAACAAACTCTACGGTCTGGGCACCGCCGACATGAAAGGCTTTTTTGCCTTCATTCTCGACGCACTGCGTGACGTCGATGTGACAAAACTGAGCAAGCCTCTGTATGTGCTGGCAACAGCCGATGAAGAAACCAGCATGGCGGGTGCCCGCTATTTCTCAGAAAACACCCAACTGCGCCCGGATTGTGCCATTATCGGCGAACCGACATCGCTGCAACCAGTGCGCGCGCATAAAGGCCATATCTCTAATGCAATTCGTATCCTGGGGCAGTCCGGACACTCCAGCGACCCGGCGCGCGGCGTGAATGCAATTGAGCTCATGCACGATGCTATTGGCCATATTCTGCAACTGCGCGACAGCCTGAAAGCGCGTTATCACTATGAGGCATTTACCGTGCCTTATCCCACCCTCAACCTGGGTCATATTCATGGCGGTGATGCGGCAAACCGTATCTGCGCGTGTTGCGAGCTACATATGGATATCCGTCCGCTGCCGGGCATGACGCTGAATGATTTAAACGGCCTGCTTAATGATGCACTGGAGCCGGTCAGTTCCCGCTGGCCAGGTCGCCTGACTGTTTCAGAACTGCACCCGCCTATTCCGGGCTACGAATGTCCGCCGGACCACCAACTGGTGGACGTGGTGGAGAAACTGCTCGGCGTCGAAACCGAGGTCGTTAACTACTGCACCGAAGCCCCGTTTATTCAAACATTGTGCCCGACGCTGGTGCTTGGCCCAGGCTCCATTAATCAGGCCCATCAACCGGATGAATATCTTGAGACGCGTTTTATCAAACCGACGCGTGAACTGATTACACAAGTTGTGCATCATTTCTGCTGGCACTGAGTTCGTTTTTCTTGCTAACCCCCTCCCGGTGAGGGGGTTTTTTACGTCTGTCGGGACGTGACAGCTGTCACGTTTTCATAAGCAATACTTATCTGGCCGAAAGGGAATTAAATTTCGTAAATTGTCGGCATTTATTCGTTTGCTGAAGCGATTTCGCAACAATTGACGTGGTGGGTTTTACGTGGCTTTATAAAAGACGGTGTCTTATATCTGCCCAACGGCAGATATAACAAAATAAAATGAGATGGGGTGTCTGGGGTAACATGAACGAACAATATTCCGCTTTGCGTAGTAATGTCAGTATGCTCGGCAAACTGCTGGGAGATACCATCAAGGATGCACTGGGTGAGAACATTCTCGACCGTGTAGAAACAATCCGTAAGCTGTCCAAATCTTCTCGCGCCGGTAACGAAGCCAATCGTCAGGAACTGCTCACCACGTTGCAGAATCTCTCCAATGACGAGCTGCTGCCGGTGGCGCGAGCGTTCAGCCAGTTTCTGAACCTTGCCAACACTGCCGAGCAATACCACAGCATCTCCGCGAAAGGCGAAGCCGCCAATAACCCGGAAGTCATTGCCCGCACTCTCAGAAAACTGAAAGACCAACCGAATCTTAACGAAGCCACGATCATTAAAGCCGTGGAATCCCTGTCGCTGGAGCTGGTGCTGACCGCACACCCGACCGAGATCACCCGTCGTACATTGATCCATAAAATGGTGGAAGTGAATGCCTGCTTAAAACAGCTGGATAACACTGACATTGCCGACTATGAGCGCCACCAGTTGATGCGCCGTCTGCGCCAGCTTATTGCGCAGTCCTGGCATACCGATGAAATCCGCAGATATCGTCCAAGCCCGGTAGACGAAGCCAAATGGGGCTTCGCGGTAGTGGAAAATAGCCTATGGGAAGGCGTGCCGAACTACCTTCGCGAACTGAACGAACAACTGGAAGAGAACCTCAATTACAAGCTGCCGGTCGACTTTGTGCCGGTACGCTTTACGTCATGGATGGGCGGTGACCGCGACGGCAACCCGAACGTGACTGCCGATATCACCCGCCATGTGCTGCTGCTCAGCCGCTGGAAAGCCACCGACCTGTTCCTCAAAGATGTGCAGTTGCTGATTTCCGAGTTGTCGATGGTGGAGTGTACCGACGAGCTGCGGGAACTGGCTGGCGCTGAAGGTGCTCGCGAACCGTATCGTTATCTGATGAAAAAGCTGCGCAGCGATCTGATGGCCACTCAGGCCTGGCTGGAAGCGCGTCTGAAAGGTCAGAAGTTGCCGAAACCTGAAGGACTGCTGACGCAAAACGAACAGCTGTGGGAACCGCTTTACGCCTGTTATAAATCTCTGCAAGCCTGCGGCATGGGCATTATCGCCAACGGCGAACTGCTCGATACATTACGTCGCGTGAAGTGTTTTGGCGTCCCGCTGGTACGCATTGATATTCGTCAGGAAAGTACGCGTCATACCGAAGCGCTGGGCGAATTAACCCGTTATCTCGGTATTGGCGACTATGAGAGCTGGTCCGAAGCCGACAAACAAGCATTCCTGATCCGCGAACTGAACTCGAAACGCCCGTTGCTGCCGCGCCAGTGGGAGCCAAGCGATGAAACCCGCGAAGTGCTGGATACCTGCCGGGTGATCGCGGAAGCGCCGCGTGGCTCCATCGCCGCCTATGTGATCTCCATGGCGAAGACACCGTCCGATGTCCTGGCAGTACACCTGCTGCTGAAAGAAGCCGGTATTGGTTTCGCCCTGCCTGTCGCGCCGCTGTTTGAAACGCTGGACGATCTGAACAACGCCGACGATGTGATGACCCAATTGCTGAATATTGACTGGTATCGCGGCTTTATTCAGGGCAAACAGATGGTGATGATTGGCTATTCCGACTCGGCGAAAGACGCAGGCGTGATGGCAGCAAGCTGGGCGCAATATCAGGCACAGGATGCGTTGATCAAAACCTGCGAAAAAGCCGGTATTGAACTGACGCTGTTCCACGGTCGTGGGGGTTCTATCGGTCGTGGCGGCGCGCCTGCGCACGCGGCACTGCTTTCACAACCGCCAGGCAGCCTGAAAGGTGGCCTGCGCGTGACCGAACAGGGTGAGATGATCCGCTTTAAATACGGTCTGCCGGAAATCACCATCAGCAGCCTGTCGCTGTATACCAGCGCGATTATGGAAGCCAACCTGCTGCCGCCGCCGGAGCCAAAAACCGAATGGCGCCACATTATGGATGAGCTGTCCGATATCTCCTGCGATATGTACCGCGGCTATGTACGTGAAAATAAAGACTTCGTCCCCTATTTCCGTTCCGCCACGCCAGAGCAGGAGCTCGGTAAACTGCCTCTCGGCTCCCGTCCGGCAAAACGTCGCCCGACTGGTGGGGTGGAATCGCTGCGTGCGATCCCGTGGATCTTCGCATGGACGCAAAACCGCCTGATGCTGCCGGCATGGCTGGGCGCTGGCGCTGCGCTGCAAAAAGTGGTGGAAGACGGCAAGCAAAGCGAGCTGGAAGCGATGTGCCGCGACTGGCCGTTCTTCTCAACCCGTCTCGGGATGCTGGAAATGGTCTTCTCAAAAGCCGACCTGTGGCTGGCGGAATATTACGATCAGCGGCTGGTGAAACCAGAGCTGTGGGCGCTGGGCGCAGAGCTGCGTAAGCTGTTAGAAGCCGATATCAAAGTCGTGCTGGCAATCGCCAACGACTCGCATTTGATGGCCGACTTGCCGTGGATTGCCGAGTCTATTCAGCTACGTAACATTTATACCGACCCGCTGAACGTACTGCAGGCCGAGCTGCTGCATCGCTCACGTCTTGCCGAAGAAGAAGGCAAAGAGCCGGATCATCGCGTTGAACAAGCGCTGATGGTCACCATTGCCGGTGTTGCAGCAGGTATGCGTAATACTGGCTAATTCCCCGCTGTTATCGCAAAAGGCCACACGTGTTGTGGCCTTTTTTTATGCTGGCAGTTAAGGTTGTCCCTTCGCGTGCAACGCAAGGAACACCATGAACCACGATGTCGCTCATCTTCTCTCCCGCCTGATTAACGGCCCTGCGCCGTTGCGGCAAATTTGCTTCGCCGGTGCAACCGGTACAGCGCCTGCGCAGGCGGTTCAGGTGGATTTCCCGCGTCTGGAAATCGTACTTGAAGGTGTATTGATGGATGCTGGCGTCACGGGAGAAGCCACGCTGATGACGCAGCATGACGTTCTGTATGTGCCTGCCGGCGGCTGGAACCTGCCGCAGTGGCAGACCCCGGCCACCACATTAAGCGTATTGTTCGGCAAGCAACAACTGAGTTTTAGCGTAACGCACTGGAATGGACTGGCATTACAGAACCAGGCCAAACAGCATGTTGCCCGCCGCGGGCCGCGTATCGGATCTTTCCTGCTGCAAACGCTCCATGAGATGCAGATGCAACCGCGCGAACAACAAACCGCACGTCTGATCGTCGCCAGTCTGCTCAGCCATTGTCATGATCTGTTAGGTAGCCAAATCCAGACAGCTTCCCGCAGTCAGGCGTTGTTCGAGGCCATTCGCGACTATATCGACGAACATTATGCGATGCCGCTTACCCGTGAAGCTGTCGCGCAGGCATTTTACATCTCTCCCAACTACCTTTCTCATCTCTTCCAGAAAACCGGTGCCATCGGGTTTAACGAATACCTGAATCATACCCGGCTGGAACATGCGAAAACCCTGCTTAAAGGCTACGACCTGAAAGTAAAAGAGGTCGCGCACGCGTGCGGATTTGTCGACAGCAACTACTTCTGCCGCCTGTTCCGTAAAAATACAGAACGTTCCCCTTCTGAATATCGTCGTCATTACCATAGCCAGCTCAGTGACAAGAACTGATCTGGACAAAGCAGTCATGCACTGGATTTTTGTACGATCTGAAATGTCTCTCTGTCTCCGACACGATTTTTCGCCCTGTTTTACCAAGCCATCCAGCTACTTGTGAAGTAAATCACACTTCAATAGGGCGATCACATTTGTCCAGTATTTGGCAGTTTTGTGATATAGCGGCACCGGGCGAGACGCTCGTATGCTGTTAGCAGAAACGAGCGATGAGGAAGCACAATGGAACTCTATCTGGATACCGCCAACGTGGCGGAAGTTGAACGCCTGGCGCGCATTTATCCCCTGGCGGGCGTCACCACTAACCCCAGTATTATCGCCGCAGGCAAAACGTCCGTATGGGATGTTTTACCGCGCCTGCAACAGGCTGTCGGCCCGGAGGGAACGCTGTTTGCGCAGGTCATGAGTCGCGACGCCGCAGGCATGGTGGCGGAAGCGAAACGCCTTAATAATGCCGTGCCCGGTATTGTGGTGAAAATCCCGGTGACTGCCGAAGGGCTTGCCGCCATCAAGCAATTAAAAAAAGAAAACATTGTCACGCTGGGAACCGCAGTGTACAGCGCCGCTCAGGGGTTGCTGGCCGCCGTCGCGGGCGCGAAATATATTGCTCCTTATGTCAACCGTGTAGACGCCCAGGGCGGCGACGGCATTCGAATGGTGCAGGAGTTACAAACGCTGCTCACCCTCCATGCGCCGCAGAGCAAGGTACTGGCCGCCAGTTTCAAAACACCACGCCAGGCGCTCGACTGCCTGCTGGCAGGATGCGAAGCAATCACCCTTCCTTTAGATGTAGCGCAACAAATGCTCAATACGCCAGCGGTAGAGTCAGCAGTGGAGAAGTTTGAACAGGACTGGAAAACGGCTTTTGGCAACCTTAATTTGTAAGGAGGCAGTATATGGATCGTGTCATCCAGGCGCCAGGTAAGTACATCCAGGGTGCAGACGTCATCACCCGTCTCGGCGACTATCTCAAACCGCTGTCCGACCGCTGGCTGGTCGTCGGCGACAAGTTTGTTCTCGGTTTCGCTCAGGAAGCGCTGCAAAAAAGTCTGGCGGATGCCGGGCTGGCATGCGAGGTGGTGCCCTTCGGCGGCGAATGTTCACAAAATGAAATCGACAGGCTACGCAGCGTAGCGAAAAACGCCCATGCCGGAGCGATACTGGGCATCGGCGGCGGTAAAACGCTGGATACCGCCAAAGCGCTGGCGCATTTCATGCAGATCCCGGTGGCGATTGCGCCCACCATCGCTTCTACCGACGCGCCCTGTAGCGCCCTGTCGGTCATCTACACCGATAACGGTGAATTCGACCGCTATTTGTTGCTGCCGAACAATCCCAATCGTGTGATCGTCGATACCAAAATCGTCGCGGGTGCACCACCGCGTCTGCTGGCTGCGGGGATTGGCGATGCCCTCTCTACCTGGTTTGAAGCCCGCGCCTGCTCGCGCAGTGGCGCAAAAACCATGGCGGGTGGACAGTGTACACAAGCCGCACTGGCGCTGGCGGAACTCTGCTACAACACGCTGATAGAAGAGGGTGAAAAAGCGATGCTGGCCGCCGGGCAACATGTGGTAACGCCCGCACTGGAACGCGTGGTGGAAGCGAACACGTACCTCAGTGGTGTCGGTTTTGAGAGCGTTGGTCTGGCGGCGGCGCACGCTATCCACAACGGTTTAACCGCGATCCCGGACGCTCATCACTTTTATCACGGTGAGAAAGTGGCATTTGGCACGTTAACGCAACTCGTGCTGGAAAACGCGCCGATGGAAGAGATCGAAACCGTTGCAGCGCTGTGTCATACCGTGGGCCTGCCCATCACGCTGGCGCAACTGGATATCAAAACCGATATTCCGGCGAAAATGCGCATTGTGGCGCAGGCGGCCTGCGCTGAAGGGGAAACCATTCACAATATGCCGGGCGGCGCGACGCCGGATCAGGTGTATGCCGCACTGCTGGTCGCCGACCAGTACGGTCAGCGTTTCTTAGGTGAGTGGGAATAAGCGTCTAAACGTAACAGGCCCGGTTATCGGGCCTGCAGAACGTTTTACTGGTCGGGTGCGGGTATAAAACCGCCGTCCGACCTGATGGGTGGTTTACACCGCCGGGCGAACGCCTAACGTATGGCAAATGGCATAGCTCATTTCAGCGCGATTCAACGTATAGAAGTGGAAATCTTTCACCCCTTCGCGGCTTAAAATTTTCACCATATCCATCGCGATATTGGCCCCCACCAGCTTGCGGGTTTCCGCGTCATCATCCAGCCCATCGAACATTTGCGACATCCACGCCGGAATACGTACGTTAGTCATGTCTGCGAATTTTTTCGCCTGTTTAAAGTTAGAGACGGGGAGAATGCCCGGCACAATCTCAACATCGATGCCGGTCGCCGCGCAGCGATCGCGAAAACGCAGATAGCTTTCCACATCAAAGAAGAACTGGGTAATGGCACGGCTGGCGCCTGCATCCACTTTACGCTTCAGGTTGAGCAAATCGGCCTGGGCGCTTTTCGCCTCCGGATGCACTTCCGGATAGGCAGCGACCGAGATATCAAAGTCCGCCACCTCTTTTAACAGCGTCACCAGATCGGCGGCATACATATCGGGCTTACCACCGCCCGGCGGCAAGTCACCGCGCAGCGCCACAATATGACGGATACCGTTATTCCAGTAATCCTGAGCGATAGCACGCAGCTCGTCGCGGCTGGCATCAATGCAGGTCAGATGCGGCACGGCTTCCAGCCCTGTGCGCTCTTTAATGCCTTTGATAATACTGTGCGTACGGTCGCGCTCACCGGAGTTAGCGCCGTAGGTCACTGAAACGAATTTGGGTTTCAGGCTGCTCAGGCGATCGATGGAGTGCCATAAGGTTTGTTCCATTTCACTGGTGCGCGGCGGGAAAAATTCAAAGGAAACATTAATCTGGCCGTGTACTTCCGCCAGGCTTTGATTCAGGGCTTCCCGCTGGTTGGCGTGAAAAAAGCTCATACCTTACCTCATCAATCGCATGTCATTGTCTGTTGTCTTGTGAACTTCTATACGTTTAGACGTCCAGATGTAAAAATGACGGAAAACGGTCAGGGCGTCAACTGGAAAATCACCATTATTCGTGAGGAATGTTCAGTGAAGATGAAAAAAATTCATAACTGAAGATAAAACCCTCCCCTTTATAAGGAGAGGGTAGATGCAAAGGGAGGATTACAGCAACTGCGCCAGACGGTTAATATCCGACTGGATCGCGCCAGCGGTCACATCACGACCGGCACCCGGCCCGCGGATCACCAGCGGGTTATCACGATACCAGCGGCTTTCAATGGCAAAAACATTATCGCACGGCAGTAGCGACGCGAGCGGATGCTCAGCACGAACGGCTTCCACGCCAACGCGCGCTTTACCGTTGGCATCAAAGCGCGCCACATAACGCAGCACCAGCCCCATTTCACGGGCGGCCTCAAGGCGCTGTAGCATCTGTTCATTGAGCTCGTCGCCATTTTCAAAGAAGTGATCCACCGAGCCCTCTTCACACCCTGCCGGGACCAGCGACTCCACACGAACCTGATCTGGTTCGATGTCATAACCCGCTTCACGGGCCAGGATCACCAGTTTACGCATCACGTCTTTCCCGGAAAGATCGACGCGCGGATCCGGCTCGGTCAGCCCCTGCTGCCAGGCCTGGTCGACCAAATCGGTAAAGGGCACGGAACCATCAAACTGCAAAAACAGCCAGGAGAGCGTACCGGAGAAAATTCCGCTGATCGCCAGAATCGCATCGCCACTCTCACGCAGATCGCGCACGGTGTGGTTAACCGGCAAACCTGCGCCGACGGTGGCGTTATACAGCCAACGGCGACCGGTTTTTTCGAACGCATCGTGAATTTGGCGGTACTTATCACTGTTGCTCGCGCCAGCCAGTTTGTTGGCGCTAATCACATGGAAACCGTGGCTGGCAAAATCCAGATACTGATCGGCAAGCTGCTCGCTGGCGGTGACATCCAGCACCACTAAATCATCATAAGGGTGGGCGCGCATCCACAGGAACAAGGCTTCTTCATCCTGCTCGACCGCTTCATCATTGAAAAACGCCAGCGCGCGACTGGCATCCAGCCCGTCGTAACTCAGCAGGCTGCGGCGGCTATCCACCACTCCGGCCAGTACAAATTCAAACCCGGTGCGCGCCGACAACGCGCTCTGCTCGCGGGAGAACAGCTCCAGCCAGCGGGAACCGATATTGCCTTTTCCGAACAACATCAGGCCAATACGCTTTTCCGCGCGGAAAAGCGACTGGTGCAACCCCTGGATCAGACTCTCGGTTGGCCCTACGCGCAACACCGCAACCAGGCTAATCCCTTCATCGGACTGCCAGATAAACTCCACCGGCTGACCTTTCAATTGCTGCCAGAAACGGTGACTATGCAAGGGGTTACGGCAAACACCGGCTCCCACCATCGCCACCAGCGCCAGCCCCTGACGCAAGCGCAACTCGCCCGGCAAACCCGCTTCATCCAGCAGTTTGAAAACGCTGTCCACCACTTCGGAGGTGTAGCACAGTTGCAGCAGATTACGGTCGGCATGTGCACCAACCGCCAACGGACGCACCTGAGCGCGCTTCAACACCACATCGATATCTTTTTGCGCCAGCTTAAAGTCCTGACCTGCCGGCACGAGAAACTCAATCAGGCAAACATCATCATGGCTGGTGACAATACGCGCGCCGGTTCCGGATGCCAGTACACGCTCAATACGCGTTGAACCTTGCTCCGGACTGTAACTACAGCGTAATTGCAGGTCGATATTACTGCCGGAAACGGGCTGCAACGTGCGGGCATGCAGTACCGGTGCGGCAAGACGCGCCAGCTCGCTGGCCTCGTCGAGACGCAGCAGCGGTAACAAGCAGGCATCTTTCACTTTGCGCGGATCGGCGCTGTACACCCCCGCCACATCGCTCCAAATGGTGACTCGCGAGACATCCGCCAGCGCACCGATCTGTGTCGCGGAATAGTCGGAACCATTACGCCCCAGCAGCACGGTTTCACCTGCGTCGTTGCGGCTGATAAAACCAGTCACCACAATGCGCTTACCCGGCAACTGCGCCAGTTTCTGTTGCAGTAATGGCCAGGACTCGCCTTCATTTACCTGCGGTTGCGCGGCGCGCTCCGCTCTCAGAAAGTCACGGGCATCCAGCCAGGCCGCGTCCAGACCTTGCTGGTTCAGTACAGCAGCCATTAAACGCGCAGACCAGATTTCACCGTGGCCGACCACTTCCGCGTATACCGCATCGGTAATGCCGCCATCCAGCAGTGCAGCCAGGTGTTCCAGATCGTGGATAAATTCACTGGTTAACCCGTCGGCGACATCCGCGGGCAGCAAACCGCCGATCAGATCGCTTTGATAGCGGCGCAGTGATTGTTGAACCTGATGCGCAGAGAGGCGATCGGTCTGGCTTAATTTAAGCCAGTTGATCAACTGATTGGTGGTGCTGCCAGCGGCCGAGACAACCATCATGTCGCCCGGTTGCGAATATTCCGCCATGATCCCCGCCACGCGCAGGTAACATTTCACATCCGCCAGACTACTCCCACCAAATTTGTGCAGCTGACGAGCTTTCGTCCCTGCCTGCGCAATCACACTCATGTTTACCCCTCAGCGGCGACCCGGAAGCCATTTTCCAGATCGGCAATTAGATCTTCACTATCTTCAATACCGGTTGAGATGCGCAGCAGCGTCTCAGAGATCCCGGCTGCGGCACGCGCTTCCGGCGCCATGCCCGCATGGGTCATCGTAGCGGCATGAGAGATTAAACTTTCCACTCCGCCTAATGATTCCGCCAGCGTAAACAGCGATAACCCACTTAAAAAGCGACGCAGCGTTTGCTCATCGCCATCCAGTTCAAAACTTAGCATCGCGCCAAAGCCTTTTTGTTGACGCACTGCAATCTCATGCCCTTGATTATCCGGCAAAGAGGGATGATACAGCTTTTTCACCAGCGGCTGTTTTTTCAGGAAATCAACTATCGCCTGCGCATTGCGCTGGGCCACTTCCATACGCGGAGACAGTGTGCGCAAACCACGCAGTAACAGATAGCTATCGAAGGCACTACCGGTGACGCCAATGTTATTCGCCCACCATGCCAGTTCAGTGACAATCCCTTCATCTTTCGCGATCACCACGCCCGCCACCACATCGGAATGCCCGTTGAGGTATTTGGTGCAGGAGTGCAGCACCAGATCGGCACCCAGCGCCAGAGGATTTTGCAACGCCGGGCTCAGGAAGGTGTTATCCACAACGCTCACCGCACCGGCCTCACGAGCAAGTTGACAGATTTTCGCAATATCAACGACGCGCAACAATGGGTTGCTTGGGCTTTCAACCAGTACCAGTTTCGGTTTTTCCGCCAGCGCATTTTTTAGCGCCTGCTCATCACCCTGATCGACAAACCGTACACGGTAACAACCACGCTTCGCCAGACTATCAAACAAGCGATAGCTCCCACCATAGCAGTCATGTGGCGCAACCAGTAGATCGCCTGGTTTAAGAAACACGGTGGTTACAAGGTGTATAGCCGACATCCCGGTATTGGTCAGCACCGCGCCTGCGCCGCCTTCCAGTTCCGCCAGCGCACGCTGCACAACATCACGCGTTGGGTTACCACGGCGCGAGTAGTCATGCGCGCGCGGCTCATTAAAACCGGTGAAATTATACGTACTGGAAAGATGGATCGGCGGGACAACGCAACCGTACTGCTCGTCATCGTTTAATCCGCTACGCACTGCGATGGTGGCCTGTTTACGCGTCATGATGAAGGCTTCCTGGCTTAATGGATGAAAAGTCTGGCAACAGAGTAAACACTGCGCCGATAGACGTCAATACATCTGGACATCTAAACTTCTTTGCGTATAGATTGAGCAAAGGCATAATAGCCGTTAAAATTATATGCTTTAGTAAGGCACTGTTACGCGATACACCGTGTCACGCTGATGACTCTACGGTAAACTACGCGGGATTATGACTCAGGTGTAGCCACCTGAGACTGAGACTAATGACTGAGAGGATTAAAGGTATCTCATGGCTGAATGGAGCGGCGAATATATCAGCCCATACGCTGAGCACGGCAAGAAGAGTGAACAAGTAAAGAAAATTACGGTTTCCATTCCTCTTAAGGTGTTAAAAATCCTCACCGATGAACGTACCCGTCGTCAGGTGAACAACCTGCGTCATGCCACCAACAGCGAACTGCTGTGTGAAGCGTTTTTGCATGCGTTTACCGGTCAACCTTTGCCGAACGATGAAGATCTGCGTAAAGAGCGCAGCGACGAAATCCCGGAAGAGGCGAAAGTGATTATGCGTGAACTGGGTATCGACCCGGATACCTGGGAATACTGATAAAAACGAAAAAGGCGGAAGATGATGTTATCCGCCTTTCTTGCTCATCGGGAAACATCAGAGACAAAAAAAGCGCCTTTCGGCGCTTTTTTCTGGCAACTTATTTGCTGCCCGGGATGCTGAAGCGTTTGTTGAAACGCTCAACACGACCACCGGTATCAACTACGCGTTGTTTACCAGTAAAGAACGGGTGGCATTTGCCGCACACGTCCAGGTTCAGGTCGTGACCCACGGTAGAATGGGTTTTGATCACATTACCGCAAGAACAGGTTGCAGTAATAGCAACATAATTCGGGTGAATACCTTTTTTCATGGGAAACCTCAGTTTAAGGCCGCGTCGCTCTTCCAGCCCTAACGCCAGACACCACGCGAGTTAATGTGTAAGTGTATCTTCGGCACTGCAAAAGCGCACCAAAGGCGGCGAATCATACAGAAATTAACCACCACATGCAAACTGATCAGCTCGCCAGTCTTAACAATGTGTATACTAACCCGCCAGTTTTCAAGTCAGGAAGATGAGATGCCCGTCGCTCACGTTGCGCTGTCTGTACCTTTGCCCCGCACCTTTGACTACCTGCTGCCGGATGACATGCCCGTTAGCGCAGGTTGTCGCGTGCGTGTGCCTTTTGGTACGCAGCACCGCGTTGGCATTGTGGTGGCCATCAGCGACAAAAGCGAATTGCCGCTCACAGAGTTAAAACGTGTTGAAGAGGTACTCGACAGCGACCCGTCATTTTCTCCACCGGTATGGCGACTGCTGTTGTGGGCAGCGGATTATTATCATCATCCTATCGGCGATGTGCTGTTTAATGCCCTCCCCGTTCTGCTACGGCAAACAAAGCCAGCCAGCGCGGAGTTTCAAGGATACTGGTTCGCCACCGAGCAGGGACAAGCGACGGACATCAATCGCGTAAAGTCGGCAAAGCAACAGCAGGCGTTATCGGCGCTGCGTAAAGGAAAAATCTGGCAGCATCAACTGGCCGCGTTGGATCTTAAAAGCGTCACTTTACAGGCATTGCGCGCGAAAGGTCTGGCGGAGATGAACAGTGAAGCTCCCTCTTTTAGCGACTGGCGCAACAGCTTCTCAGTAAGCGGCGACCGGCTGCGGTTAAACACTGAGCAGGCAACAGCGGTGGGGGCCATTCATAGCGCGGCGGATCGTTTCTCCGCTTGGCTGCTGGCGGGCGTTACTGGATCCGGCAAAACAGAAGTCTATTTAAGCGTGCTGGAAAACGTACTGTCGCAAGGTAAACAGGCGCTGGTGATGGTGCCGGAAATCGGTCTGACACCGCAAACTATCGCCCGTTTTCGTGAACGTTTTAACGCGCCCGTTGAGGTTCTGCATTCCGGGCTGAACGACAGCGAAAGGTTGGTGACATGGCAGAAAGCGAAAAGCGGCGAAGCCGCCATCGTTATCGGTACCCGTTCGTCGTTGTTTACGCCGTTTAAAAACCTCGGTGTGATCGTTATCGACGAAGAGCACGACAGTTCTTATAAACAGCAAGAAGGCTGGCGCTACCACGCCCGCGATCTCGCGGTTTACCGCGCCCACAGCGAGCAAATCCCGATTATTCTTGGTTCCGCCACCCCGGCGCTGGAAACCCTGTATAACGTCCGGATGCGTAAATATCATCTGTTGCGACTCACCCGCCGCGCCGGTAATGCGCGCCCGGCAACACAGCATGTACTGGATATGAAAGGCCAGCAGTTACAGGCCGGACTGGCACCTGCGCTTATCAACCGCATACGCCAGCATCTGCAGGCGGGCAATCAGGTGATCCTGTTTCTTAATCGTCGCGGTTTTTCCCCGGCGCTGCTGTGCCATGATTGCGGCTGGATAGCAGAATGCCCCCGCTGCGATCACTATTACACCTTCCACCAGGCGCAGCAGCATTTACGCTGTCACCACTGCGATAGCCAGCGGCCTGTGCCGCGCCAGTGTCCTTCCTGCGGCTCCACGCACTTACTGCCTGTGGGGTTAGGCACAGAACAACTGGAACAAGCGCTGGCCCCCCTGTTTCCGGGTGTGCCGGTATCGCGTATCGACCGGGATACCACCAGCCGTAAAGGGGCATTAGAGCAACATCTTGCCGAAGTCCACCGTGGCGGCGCACGTATTCTTATTGGCACTCAGATGCTGGCGAAGGGTCACCACTTTCCGGATGTCACGCTGGTCGCACTGCTGGATGTGGATGGCGCATTGTTTTCGGCGGATTTCCGCGCAGCCGAACGTTTCGCCCAGCTTTATACCCAGGTATCCGGTCGCGCTGGCCGTGCCGGAAAGCAGGGTGAGGTGGTGTTGCAAACACACCATCCGGAACATCCGCTCTTGCTGACACTGCTGCATAAAGGCTATGACACCTTTGCTGAACAGGCGCTGGCAGAGCGGCAAACCCTGCAATTACCCCCGTGGACCAGTCATGTGCTGATCCGCGCCGAAGATCAAAACAACCAGCACGCGCCCCTGTTTTTACAACAGTTGAGAAATCTGCTGCAGGCCAGCCCGCTGGCGGATAATCCATTGTGGATCCTTGGACCGGTTCCCGCGCTGGCGGCTAAACGTGCCGGACGATACCGCTGGCAGATCCTGTTACAACACCCTTCCCGCGTTCGTCTACAACATATTGTTAACGGCGCACTGGCGCTCGTGAATACTCTGCCGGAAGCGCGCCGGGTGAAATGGGTGCTGGATGTCGACCCTATCGAAGGCTAATGCTGCGAGGCAGCGCGTAAAATTCAACTTTCATCACACTTTTCATGAAAATTCTGTAACCGAAGGGCTTAACTATCTGATAAAAATGTGACTACGCCTGCGCCGTGCATGCGAGGAGAACAAGGTGAAACCCAAAAATCAGGTTGCGGCTGCGACCATGAAAGACGTTGCCATGAAAGCAAAGGTATCTACGGCAACCGTATCCCGTGCGTTAATGAATCCGGATAAAGTGTCGCAAGCAACCCGCAATCGGGTTGAACAAGCGGCGATGGAAGTGGGCTATTTGCCCCAGTCAATGGGACGCAACGTTAAACGCAATGAATCCCGGACCATTTTGGTGATTGTGCCGGATATCTGCGATCCCTTTTTCAGCGAAATTATTCGCGGTATTGAAGTTGCCGCAGCTGAACACGGTTATCTGGTGTTGATTGGCGACTGCGCCCATCAGAATCAGCAGGAAAAGACCTTTATCGACCTGATTATCACCAAGCAAATCGATGGCATGCTGCTGCTGGGTTCGCGTCTGCCGTTTGATGCCAGTATTGAGGAGCAACGCAATCTGCCCCCTATGGTGATGGCGAATGAATTTGCTCCCGAACTGGAACTGCCGACGGTTCATATTGATAACCTGACCGCCGCGTTTAACGCCGTCAATTATCTGCAGGAACAAGGACATCATCTGATTGGCTGTATCGCCGGGCCGGAAGAGATGCCGCTGTGTCACTATCGGCTGCAGGGATACGTGCAAGCATTGCGTCGCTCAGGCGTAGTCGTCGACCCCCATTATATTGCACGCGGCGACTTCACCTTCGAAGCGGGTGCTCATGCGCTGGAACAATTAATGACGCTGCCGAAACCGCCAACAGCTGTCTTCTGCCATAGCGATGTCATGGCGCTCGGCGCGCTCTCGCAAGCCAAACGCCGCGGGCTGAGAGTGCCACAGGATTTATCCATCATCGGCTTTGATAACATTTCACTGGCGGAGTTCTGCGACCCGCCACTGACTACCGTTGCACAGCCGCGCTACGACATTGGCCGCGAATCGATGCTATTGCTGCTCGAGCAACTGCAAGGCCATAACGTCAACAGCGGATCGCGTCTGTTGGATTGCGAACTGATTCTGCGCGGGTCAACCCAGGCACTGAAGTAAAGCCGGGGCTTTCAGACTCCCGCTTCTGGTCAAAAGCCCGTCGCTTAAGTAACATGGCGGGCTGATAAACGAAATAAAGACAGCGAAACAACGATAGTGGCACAACGAGATTATGTACGCCGCGGCAGCCAGTCGGCTCCTTCGCGGCGCAAAAAGAGTAGCTCAAGGAACAAGCAACGCAGCAAGTCTGCGGTCTCTCCAGCCATGGTCGCCATTGCGGCCGCCGTGCTGGTTGCCTTTATCGGTGGTCTGTACTTCATTACGCACCACAAAAAAGAAGAATCCGAATCGCTGCAAAATCAAAAAGTCGCCGGTAACGGTTTACCCCCGAAACCGGAAGAACGCTGGCGCTATATCAAGGAGCTGGAAAGCCGCCAGCCTGGCGTACTGGCCCCCACGGAGCCTTCAGCCGGTGGTGAAGTGAAAAACCCGGACCAGCTCACTGATGAACAACGCCAGTTGTTAGCGCAAATGCAGGCGGATATGCGCCAGCAGCCAACGCAGCTCAACGAAGTGCCGTGGAATGAGCAAACTGCGGAGCAGCGCCAGCAAACATTGCAACGCCAGCGCCAGGCGCAGCAGCAGGTGCAGATGCAACAGCAGCAGCAATGGGCACAAACGCAGCCAGTGCAGCAGCCGCGTTCGCAGCCACGCGTAACGGAACAACCGGTTCAGCAACCTGCGCGTACAGCGCAAACCACAGCGCCAGCCACAACGGCACCGCGTCAGACGCAGCAGCAGAAACCCGCTACGACGTCACAGCCGTATCAGGATCTGTTGCAGACTCCGCCACACAACACGGCGTCACAGCCCAAAACGCAGCAAGCCGCGCCCATCACACATGAGATGGAAGCGCCGAAACAGCAGCAAACGGCAGAGAAAAAAGATGATCGTCGCTGGTTGGTACAGTGCGGCTCGTTTAAAGGCCAGGATCAAGCCGAAACCGTTCGTGCGCAACTGGCGTTTGAAGGATTTGACTCACGCATTACCGCCAACAACGGCTGGAATCGCGTTGTGATAGGCCCGGTGAAAGGCAAAGAGAATGCCGACTCCACCATTAGCCGCCTGAAAATGGCCGGCCACACAAACTGCATCCGTCTCGCCGCCGGGGGTTGAAACCCCCAAAATCTCCCCCATTTATAATTGCAATCTGCCCCGCACACTGTTGCGGGGTCTGTATTCTGCATTTGTAACCAAGGGGTCTGCTCGTGACAACAATAGTAAGCGTACGCCGTAACGGCCATGTCGTTATCGCTGGTGATGGCCAGGCCACACTGGGCAACACGGTAATGAAAGGCAACGTGAAAAAAGTCCGTCGCCTGTATCACGACAAAGTGATCGCTGGCTTTGCCGGTGGCACCGCCGATGCCTTCACGCTGTTTGAACTGTTCGAACGTAAACTGGAAATGCACCAGGGACATCTGGTGAAAGCGGCTGTCGAACTGGCAAAGGACTGGCGTACCGATCGCATGCTGCGCAAGCTTGAGGCGTTACTGGCCGTGGCTGATGAAACGGCATCGCTTATCATCACTGGCAACGGCGACGTGGTGCAGCCAGAAAATGATCTGATCGCCATTGGTTCCGGTGGGCCTTATGCCCAGGCTGCGGCGCGTGCACTGTTGGAAAATACCGAACTGAGCGCGCGTGAAATTGCTGAGAAGGCGTTGGATATTGCAGGCGACATCTGCATCTATACCAACCACTTCCATACCATCGAAGAATTATCCTCTGAAGCGTAAGGATCTCCCATGTCTGAAATGACCCCACGCGAAATCGTCAGCGAACTGAACAAACACATTATTGGCCAGGACGCTGCCAAGCGGTCAGTGGCGATTGCTCTGCGTAACCGCTGGCGTCGTATGCAGCTCGATGAAGAACTGCGCCATGAAGTGACACCGAAAAACATTCTGATGATCGGCCCGACCGGTGTCGGTAAAACCGAAATCGCCCGTCGTCTGGCAAAACTCGCCAATGCGCCGTTTATCAAAGTCGAAGCGACCAAGTTCACCGAAGTGGGCTATGTCGGCAAAGAAGTGGATTCTATCATCCGCGATCTGACCGATGCTGCCGTTAAAATGGTGCGTATTCAGTCGATCGAGAAAAACCGTTACCGCGCAGAAGAAATGGCGGAGGAACGCATTCTCGACGTGCTGATCCCACCGGCGAAAAATAACTGGGGCCAGCCAGAGCAGCCCGCAGAACCTTCTGCGGCGCGCCAGTCTTTCCGCAAAAAACTGCGTGAAGGCCAGCTCGACGACAAAGAAATTGAGATCGACCTCGCCGCAGCACCGATGGGTGTCGAAATCATGGCACCTCCGGGCATGGAAGAGATGACCAACCAGCTTCAGTCGATGTTCCAGAATCTGGGCGGCCAGAAGCAGAAGCCGCGCAAGCTGAAAATCAAAGATGCGATGAAGCTGCTGATTGAAGAGGAAGCCGCGAAGCTGGTCAACCCGGAAGAGTTGAAACAAGAGGCTATCGACGCCGTTGAACAACACGGGATTGTGTTTATCGACGAAATCGACAAAATCTGTAAGCGCGGTAATACCTCCGGTCCGGATGTCTCCCGCGAAGGCGTACAGCGCGACCTGCTGCCGCTGGTGGAAGGCTGCACCGTATCGACGAAACATGGCATGGTCAAAACCGACCATATTCTGTTTATCGCTTCCGGCGCATTCCAGATTGCCAGCCCGTCAGACCTGATCCCGGAACTGCAAGGCCGTTTGCCGATCCGCGTTGAACTGCAGGCGCTGACCGCAGAAGATTTCGAGCGCATTCTCACCGAGCCGAACGCATCGGTTACCGTTCAGTACAAAGCGCTGATGGCGACCGAAGGCGTAAATATCGACTTCACTGACGACGGTATCAAACGCATCGCACAGGCAGCCTGGCAGGTGAACGAAACCACGGAAAACATCGGCGCTCGCCGTTTGCATACCGTGCTGGAACGCCTGATGGAAGATATCTCCTATGATGCCAGCGATCTGGGTGGCCAGACGATCATCATTGATGCCGACTATGTGAGTAAACACCTTGATGCTTTAGTGGCAGATGAAGATCTGAGCCGTTTTATCTTATAATCATCGCCACAACGTTTTCATCACATTCGATGGGGGCTTATGCCCCCATTTTTGTCGGCCTAATTTATGAACGAAACGCAAACTCTGAGCCGTACTCAAGCCTGGTTGGAAAGCCTGCGACCGAAAACACTACCGTTGGCGTTTGCCGCCATTGTTGTGGGTACGGTACTGGCCTGGTGGCAGGGCTTTTTTGATCCGCTGGTCGCTGTGCTCGCGCTGCTCACTGCCGGACTGCTGCAAATTCTCTCGAATCTCGCCAACGATTATGGTGACGCGGTCAAAGGCAGCGATAAGCCAGACCGTCTCGGGCCATTGCGTGGCATGCAGAAAGGGGCGATTTCCCTCGCGCAAATGAAGCGCGCGCTGATCATTATCATCATACTGAGCTGCATCTCCGGGTTGTTGCTGGTCACCGCCGCCACTCAGACAATGGCCGACTTTATTGGTTTTCTGGTGCTGGGTGGGCTCTCAATTATCGCCGCCATCACCTACACCATTGGCAAACGCCCTTACGGCTACATTGGCCTTGGCGATGTGTCAGTGTTGATTTTCTTTGGCTGGCTCAGCGTCATGGGTAGCTGGTATCTGCAAACGCATATGCTGGTTCCCGCCGTGATCCTGCCTGCAACTGCCTGCGGCCTGCTGGCCACAGCGGTATTGAATATCAACAACCTGCGCGATATCGATAGCGACCGCGAAAACGGTAAAAATACGCTGGTGGTGCGTTTAGGGCCGATCAATGCTCGCCGTTATCACGCGGGTTTACTGGTTGGCGCGCTGATATGCCTGGCATTGTTTAATCTGCTGTCGCTGCACAGCGCCTGGGGGTGGCTGTTTATTCTTTCCGCCCCGCTGCTGATAAAACAGGCGCGTTTTGTGCTGCGTGAACTCGACCCGCGCGCGATGCCGCCCATGCTGGAACGCACGGTAAAAGGTGCACTGTTAACTAACCTGTTGTTTGTAGTTGGAATTATCCTCAGTCAAACGCATTTTTAACTGATTAATGTCAATTAAAAATTGATGATTTTGCCAACAGTGCGCGATGCGCGATATACTGACAACTCTTGTCGCAACTAAACGTTAAGCCTATGAAATACGATACTTCTGAGCTTTGTGATATCTACCAGGAAGAGATCAACGTCGTGGAACCGCTGTTCTCCAATTTTGGTGGACGGTCGTCTTTTGGCGGACAAATCATCACGGTGAAATGTTTCGAGGATAACGGGTTGCTTTACGATCTGCTCGAACAGAATGGCCGTGGTCGCATCCTGCTGGTTGACGGCGGCGGCTCCGTACGTCGCGCGTTAATTGACGCCGATCTCGCCCGCACAGCGGTGCAAAACGAGTGGGAAGGCATTGTGGTCTATGGCGCGGTGCGCCAGGTGGACGACCTAGAAGAACTGGATATCGGCATTCAGGCGATTGCTGCAATCCCGGTTGGCGCCGCAGGCGAAGGCATTGGCGAAAGCGATGTCCGCGTCAATTTCGGCGGGGTAACCTTCTTCTCCGGTGACCATCTCTACGCCGACAACACGGGCATTATCCTGTCGGAAGACCCGCTGGATATCGAGTAGTAAAAGAGAGGGCGCCTTCAGGCGCCCTTCTTATTTCTTATGTCTGGCAGCCAATCAGGAGCGTAATCAGACTTCTTCCATACGGCCCAGCAGCGCCTGCAGACGTTCCTGCCAGCCGTGCTGTTGCTCTCTCAGTTGATTGTTTTCGCGCTCCAGCTCTTCACGATTCTGCTGCGCGGACTGAATTTCCTGCGTCAGGCTGTTGTTCTTGTCTTTCAACTCTTCGATTTCCATCTGCAACAGCGTGATGGTATCAATCGCCTGCTGCACCTTTGCTTCCAGTTTCTCAAACACTTCTAATGACATTGTCATACCTCTCCTGAGTTGCAAGGCGTTGATGGATATACACTTCATCTTTCAAGTTGCAGGGGGTTAGCTCTCCTGCCGCTCGAATTATTCGTGTCTTACAAAATCCTCGTCCCGAATACCGGTGACGCCTTATGAATATGAGCATATTTGCTTGTTACCGATTGTATGAAGCCCACCAGCCCCTGTCCAGCGCAGAGCCCCGCTGTTTGCGCTTTGCAACACTTTTCAGCCTGCTCCTGGTGCAAGAAAGGGATCTACCTCTAAATTGTTAATACCCAGGTTACAAAAATGATTCAGCTCACACTTCTTCATGGTGCAAAAACGCGCATCATCGCGCGAAAACGCTCATTTTATTGACGCAGTACACACATTTTGATTTCGATATTTCTCGTTTTTGCTCGTTAACGATAAATTAACACTGTGTCTACACGACACCATGGTGGTCTTCGGCCTCCGTGCTAACAATAACCACTAAACTTTTTGCAGGATCCGATTATGAGTCAAACATCAACCTTAAAAGGCCAGTGCATCGCCGAGTTTCTCGGCACCGGGTTGTTGATTTTCTTCGGTGTAGGCTGTGTCGCAGCGCTAAAAGTGGCGGGAGCTACCTTTGGCCAGTGGGAAATCAGTATCATTTGGGGTCTGGGCGTGGCAATGGCCATTTACCTGACCGCAGGGGTTTCCGGCGCGCATCTAAACCCGGCAGTTACCATTGCATTGTGGCTCTTCGCGAGTTTTGACGGACGTAAAGTTGTTCCGTTTATTATTTCTCAGTTTGCCGGCGCGTTTTGCGCGGCTGCACTTGTTTACGGGCTTTACTACAATCTTTTCCTCGACTTTGAACAAACGCACAATATGGTGCGCGGCAGTGTTGAAAGTCTTGATCTGGCTGGTATTTTCTCTACTTACCCCAACCCGCACATCAATTTTGTGCAGGCTTTCGCCGTTGAGATGGTGATTACCGCAGTCCTGATGGGCGTGATTATGGCGTTAGGTGATGATGGCAACGGCATTCCGCGTGGCCCGCTGGCACCCTTGCTGATCGGTTTGTTGATTGCCGTTATCGGCGCATCAATGGGCCCGCTGACCGGCTTCGCCATGAACCCGGCACGTGACATCGGACCGAAGGCATTCGCCTGGCTGGCAGGCTGGGGCAATGTCGCCTTTACCGGCGGCAAAGATATTCCCTACTTCCTCGTCCCGCTGTTCGGGCCGATCGTAGGCGCGGCGCTCGGCGCATTTGGCTACCGCAAGCTGATTGGTCGCCATCTGCCGTCAAATACCAGCGTGGCGGCGGAAGAAAAAGGCACCGCCTCCACGACTCAACAAAAAGCTTCGCTGTAATGTGACTACGGGAACATAACCATGACTGACAAAAAATATATCGTTGCGCTCGACCAGGGCACTACCAGCTCCCGCGCCGTTGTGATGGATCATGACGCCAACATCATCAGCGTTTCACAGCGCGAATTCGAACAAATTTACCCGAAACCAGGCTGGGTTGAGCACGACCCGATGGAAATCTGGGCATCCCAGAGCTCTACGCTGGTGGAAGTATTAGCCAAAGCCGATATCAATTCCGATGAAATTGCCGCCATCGGCATTACAAACCAGCGCGAAACCACCATTGTCTGGGAACGCGAAACGGGTAAACCGATTTACAACGCCATCGTTTGGCAATGCCGCCGCACCGCGGATATTTGCGAAAAAATGAAACGCGACGGCATGGAAGAATACGTGCGTAACGCCACCGGTCTGGTGGTTGACCCGTATTTCTCCGGTACCAAAGTGAAATGGATCCTCGACCACGTGGAAGGCTCACGTGAACGCGCAAAACGCGGTGAACTGCTGTTCGGCACCGTGGATACCTGGCTTATCTGGAAAATGACGCAGGGCCGCGTTCACGTCACGGATTACACCAACGCCTCGCGAACCATGTTGTTCAACATCCACACCCTGGACTGGGACGACAAAATGCTCGAAGCGCTGGATATCCCGCGCGCCATGCTGCCGGAAGTGCGTAAATCGTCGGAAGTGTATGGCCAGACCAATATCGGTGGTAAAGGCGGCACTCGTATTCCTATCGCCGGTATTGCCGGTGACCAGCAGGCGGCGCTGTTCGGCCAACTGTGCGTGAAAGAAGGGATGGCGAAAAACACCTACGGTACCGGCTGCTTTATGCTGATGAACACTGGCGAGAAAGCAGTGAAATCGGAACACGGTCTGCTGACCACCATCGGTTGCGGCCCGAAAGGCGAAGTTAACTACGCGCTGGAAGGTGCTGTGTTTATGGCGGGAGCGTCCATTCAGTGGCTGCGTGACGAGATGAAGCTGATTAGCGATGCCTTCGACTCAGAGTATTTCGCCACCAAAGTGAAAGACACCAATGGCGTATACGTCGTACCGGCCTTTACCGGCCTGGGTGCGCCGTACTGGGACCCGTATGCGCGCGGCGCGATCTTCGGTCTGACCCGCGGCGTCAACGCAAACCACATCATTCGTGCAACACTGGAATCTATTGCTTATCAGACTCGCGATGTACTGGAAGCGATGCAGGCTGACTCTGGCATTCGTTTGCACGCGCTGCGTGTGGATGGCGGCGCGGTTGCCAATAACTTCCTGATGCAGTTCCAGTCGGATATCCTCGGCACCCGCGTGGAACGCCCGGAAGTGCGTGAAGTCACGGCCCTTGGCGCGGCATACCTCGCCGGTCTGGCGGTCGGTTTCTGGCAGAATCTGGATGAACTGCAGGAAAAAGCGGTGATCGAGCGCGAATTCCGCCCGGGCATCGAAACCACCGAGCGTAATTTCCGTTACAACGGCTGGAAAAAAGCCGTTAAACGTGCGCTGGCGTGGGAAGATCACGACGAATAACCCGCCCGAACAGATGCCCTCTCTCCGGTGGGGAGAGGGCTATGCCCAATCAACCCTCCCTCGCTCGCTGTGATAAACTTCGCTCAATTTCTTTCACTGTAGAGTTTGTTATGAGACGAGAACTTGCCATCGAATTCTCCCGGGTTACCGAAGCCGCCGCGCTGGCGGGCTATAAGTGGCTGGGACGCGGCGATAAAAACACAGCGGACGGCGCAGCGGTGCACGCTATGCGCATTATGCTCAATCAGGTCAATATCGACGGAACCATTGTGATTGGCGAAGGGGAGATCGACGAAGCCCCAATGCTGTTTATCGGTGAGAAAGTGGGAACCGGTAAGGGTGATGCGGTGGATATCGCCGTCGACCCCATTGAAGGCACACGCATGACCGCTATGGGTCAGGCAAATGCGCTGGCGGTACTGGCAGTGGGCGATAAAGGCTGCTTCCTGAACGCGCCGGATATGTACATGGAAAAGCTGATCGTCGGCCCGGGTGCAAAAGGCGCTATCGACCTGAATCTGCCACTGGCGGATAACCTGCGTAATGTTGCTGCTGCGCTGAATAAACCGCTGAGCGAACTGACGGTCACCATTCTGGCAAAACCTCGCCACGATGCCACTATCACAGAGATGCAAACGCTGGGCGTTCGTGTTTTTGCTATCCCGGATGGCGACGTCGCAGCGTCGATCCTCACCTGTATGCCGGATAGTGAAGTGGATGTGCTGTATGGCATTGGCGGTGCACCGGAAGGGGTGGTGTCTGCTGCGGTGATCCGTGCACTTGATGGCGATATGCAGGGGCGTTTGCTGGCGCGCCATCAGGTTAAAGGCGACAGCGAAGAGAATCGCCGCATCGGTGAAATCGAGTTAAAACGCTGTCGTGGCATGGGTATTGAAGCCGGTCACGTCCTGCGTCTGGATGATATGGCTCGCAGCGACAACGTGATTTTTTCCGCCACCGGGATCACTAAAGGCGATCTGCTGGATGGCATTAGCCGTAAAGGGAATATCGCCACCACGGAAACGCTGCTGATCCGCGGCAAGTCACGCACGATTCGCCGTATTCAATCGATTCATTATCTGGATCGCAAAGACCCTGAAGTACAACGACATATACTGTAAGGGTATTTGTTCAATTGAGCTTTCCGGCCCGGATGGGCTGGAAATCTTCGCCTGTTGACACGAAGATAAGGCAACGCAACAGAACAGGAGATAACCATGGCGGACTGGGTAACAGGAAAAGTCACAAAGGTGCAGTTCTGGACCGACGCATTATTTAGTCTCACCGTTCATGCCCCCGTTCTTCCCTTCACCGCCGGGCAATTCGCTAAACTTGGACTGGAAATTGACGGCGAGCGCGTACAGCGCGCCTACTCGTATGTGAATGCGCCAGGCAACCCCGACCTTGAGTTCTACCTTGTTATTGTTCCTGAAGGCAAACTCAGCCCGCGTCTTGCAGCTTTACAGCCGGGGGATGAAGTGCTGGTGGTGAGCGAAGCCGCGGGGTTCTTTGTGCTGGAAGAAGTGCCGGACTGCGATACGCTGTGGATGCTGGCTACCGGCACAGCGATTGGGCCATATCTGTCGATTCTGCAAGAAGGCAAAGACCTCGAACGCTTTAAAAATCTGGTGCTGGTGCATGCAGTACGCTATGCGGCGGATTTAAGCTATTTGCCGTTAATGCTTGAGCTGCAAAAACGCTACGAAGGAAAATTACGCATTCAGACCGTGGTCAGCCGGGAGACCATTTCAGGTTCCCTGACCGGGCGGGTGCCGGCACTCATTGAAAACGGCGCGCTGGAAGACGCGGTCGGGCTGCCAATGAACGCCGGGAACAGTCACGTGATGCTGTGCGGCAACCCCCAGATGGTGCGCGATACCACGCAACTGCTGAAAGAGACCCGGCAGATGACGAAGCATCTTCGCCGCCGACCGGGACATATCACCGCGGAACATTACTGGTGATCAGCGGTACTTCACATCCAGCGTCTGCTTACCGTATTTGTTTTCCCCTTGGGTGCCGATAAACGCACCCAGGTCAATCAACATCATCACGATAATCACCACCGGGATCAGGCTGCCCACCGCCCATTCCAGCGTATCGTTGAGGACTGCCCAGTTTCCGGAAAGCAGCATCCACGCCAGCACCATTAATAATCCCCACGCACCGTGGCGTCCTCTATCGTGCAGGCGTTTCACCATGACGCAGGTCGTCGGCCAGATCAGGCACACCAGCATAAAGGCCGCCATCTGGAAATCGAGCATTCCACCGTTCGCCAGCGCAAATAAAACGGTCATGCTGAGAAGCCAGAGGACAATCCAGACCCAAAAATCACGGCGTCCTATACGCCCTTTAAATGAAAACAACCACTGCTGTATACCCATGTATGGTTCCTTATTATCGTAATGCTGCGTAGTTTACCCTGGAGGCAGGAGTTTTTGACAAGCCAGTCGGTTATCGTTTTAATCGTGAGCAAACTGTACAGAGGGCGATGTTCATGAAAGCATGGCGTTATCAGGTTTGGCTGCTATTCTCAACGCTGATCTTTTGTTCGCCCGTCATGGCGGAAGACGCGCCAACCGCGGCGACTGCGCCCTATTTACTGCCGGGCGCACCGACCTTTGATCAATCGATCAGCCAGTTCCGTGAGCGGTTTAATACCGACAATCCCACGCTGGCGCTGAGCGAGTTCCGCGCTGTTGACGGCAGTGATCAGAACCTGACGCGAGCAGCAACAAAGATTAACGAGAGCCTTTACGCGTCTACGGCGCTGGAACGTGGCACGTTGAAAATCAAATCCATGCAGATAACCTGGCTACCGGTACAAGGCCCGGAACAGAAGGCAGCGAAAGCCAAAGCGCAGGAGTATATGGCGGCGTTTATTCGCGCATTCACGCCCACGCTAACGGCGGCGCAAAGTATGCAAAAGCTGCAAAAGTTGCTGACTAACGGCAAAAGCAAGCCTTACTACGCTGAAACGGAAGGCCCGATTCGCTATGTGGTGGCAGATAACGGCGAAAAGGGGCTGACCTTCGCTGTTGAACCGATTAAGCTGGCGCTATCTGAGGCCCTCGAAGACAACAATAAATGACAAAAAGCAAAGCCTTTCAGGGGATGAATCTCTATACTGTTTCACAGACCATGCTGCCCTGAGGGGCGGCCATATTCCTTAATTCGCCAAGCGCGTGGAGAGTAAAAATGCGACATCCTTTAGTGATGGGTAACTGGAAACTGAACGGCAGCCGCCACATGGTAAACGAACTGGTTGCTAACCTGCGTACCGAGCTGGCCGGCGTTACGGGCTGCGCCGTTGCAATTGCGCCGCCGGAAATGTACCTGGATCTGGCTAAACATGCTGCTGATGGTAGCCACATCGTACTGGGTGCGCAGAACGTTGACGTTAACCTGTCTGGCGCATTCACGGGTGAAACCTCTGCCGAAATGCTGAAAGATATTGGTGCGAAGTACATCATCATCGGTCACTCTGAGCGTCGTACTTACCACGCTGAATCTGATGAATTCATCGCCAAAAAATTCGCTGTGCTGAAAGCAGCTGGCCTGACCCCGGTTCTGTGCATCGGTGAAACTGAAGCAGAAAACGAAGCCGGTAAAACGGAAGAAGTGTGCGCACGCCAGATCGACGCAGTTCTGAAAACGCAGGGCGCAGCGGCGTTCGAAGGCGCAGTCATTGCTTACGAACCGGTTTGGGCTATCGGCACCGGCAAATCCGCGACCCCGGCACAGGCACAAGCTGTTCACAAATTTATCCGTGACCACATTGCCAAAGCAGACGCGAAAGTGGCTGAGCAAGTGATCATTCAGTACGGCGGTTCCGTAAACGCAGGCAACGCAGCAGAGCTGTTCACCCAGCCGGACATCGACGGCGCACTGGTTGGCGGCGCGTCTCTGAAAGCTGACGCATTTGCCGTGATCGTGAAAGCCGCAGAAGCAGCAAAACAGGCGTAATCCTGTTTACCCTCTCCCAGGCGGGAGAGGGTATTGTTTTACAGTTTCCCCAGCACGCTAAACCACGCGTAATCCAGTGGTAACAATACCAGATACGTCACCAGCGCCAGCGCAAAACACAGCAGCATCCCCGCGCGCACAGGCACTTTGCCCAATGCCATCGCCACCACAATCGGCGACGCCTGATACGGCAACAGCGGCGTGGAATACCCCAAGACCTGGATCATAATCACCGACAGCAACGGGAAACCGGTGGCCTCGGAAAAACTCTGCGCCAGTGTGGTAAATAACGCCGGCACGCCATTAGCCGTCATAATAAAATTGAGTGCTGTCGTAATGCCGGTTAGCGCGAGGAAGTTGGTAAACGGGTTTGCGGGATCAAGCGGCATCACATGCAGTAATGCGTCCCCTACCGCGCTACCGATCCCGGTTTGCGTCACCGTGATTGCCAGGCCGAGAATCCCCGCAACATAGATACAGGTGCGGATATTCACCCCGCTGGAAAACTCGTCGCCGTTAATAAAGCCAACGCGAGGCAATAAGGTCACACACGCGGCTGCAAGCCCTGTCCACGCCGGGCCAATACCGTGCCAGCTCTCCGTAACCCACATCGTCAATACCACCGCCAGCAGCCAGGCCAGCCGCTTCTCCTCCCGGCTCATCGGTGCAGACGCGGTATGCTCACGCGGTGCCTGCGGCTGGCCAGGAAAGAGCCAGCAAATCAGGCCAATCAGGATCATCCCTTTCAGAATACCGAGCACCGGCGTGTGCAACAGCAGATAGGGTAAATAATTCAGGTGAATGCCGTAGGAGCCTTCCGCTGCACCGCTCATCACCAGGTTCGGCACGTTAGCAGGCAGGATGGTGGCGGAAAGCTGGAACGTGCCGAACCCGACAGCCAGCGCCAATCCGTACCAGGCGCGTGTGCCCTCGAGGATGCCCGCCCGCGTCGCCATGGCCGCGACAATCGGCATCAGCAGCGCAATACGCCCCATATTTGACGGCATGACAAACGCCAGCGCATAGCTCAGCAGGACAACGCTGGCGACCATGTGCAGCCATGATGTGGTCAGTTTCGACGAGAGCGCCCTTGCCGCGCGATCCGCCAGACCGGTTTTCCTGATAGCGACACCTAACACAAACCCGCTGAACACCAGCCAGAATGCCGACGAGGCGAAACCACCGAAAATCACGTCCGGCGGGGCGATTTTCGCCACCATTGCCGCCGTAAAGAACAACAGCGCGGTAATGAACTCAGGTAACAGCGAGGTGGCCCACAACACAATGGTGATGCCGACAATCGCAGAGGGAAGGAACAGAGGGTGAGTTAGCCAGAACGACATGCCTGTCTCCTGTAGATTTTTTCAGCAAGTCTACGGCGACAGGCAGGAGGAGTAAACGCGAATTATGGTGGGGTTATTTCAGGATATCGCATTGATGATCCTGTATTTCCTCAGCTGAAGCACGGTTAAGCGCCAGCCAGTTTCGTTCCGTTGCCAGCAGCACAAAGGAGCCATCGGTCTGTTGTGCTATCGCCAGCGCAAAGCGTCCCATATGCGCTTTGGCTTCCGGCACCTCTTCCGCCAGCATCAAAAACGGGCTGCGTTGTACCAGTTCCGCTTCCGTTACGCGCCGCGCCAGATAGGTGTGACCAAGCAGGCCGCCAGGGAATTCAAGCCACTGGCTGCTGATACGGGTCGCATTGTCATTAAGCTGCGCACGCACATCCGGGCGCAGACAGGAGATATGAATATGGAAATGGTTCTGCGTGCGTCCGGTACGCGAGTTAATGGTCAGAGAAATGGCGTTGTCCGGCACCTGGCTACCGCGCATCTTGCTCATCACGTCACGGGACTGCCAGGCCTGCCAGAAGAAGTTCGGCGTGTTGGGATCCAGCAATAACGGGCTTTCCGTGCCGTTAATGCGGTAAGTCGGCATCAGCAGAAACTGCAACGGTCCGTTGCGGTCCTTCATCAGCACATAGCCGCTTTTCAGATTCACCTGCGCACAAGGCTCAGGAGAGTTGTGTTCACGGGCATTCGGCAGGCACTGTTCGGTGACTATCTGGCGTAACACATTCGGGTTGCCGTGGTGTGTGAACCAGTACCATGCTCCCGCTCCTGCCAGTAATATCACCAGCAGCAGAGCAATCGCGATGCGACGAACTGTTTTCATATTTCCGCTTCCTTTGCTGAAAGAACCGGAATGATAGCGCAAAACGGGGGGGAAGTCGGGAATCCTGGATTTTACGCAGATCCAAAACAGAACCGCCCTCTTACGAGGGCGGCTCATCGGCATGATTAACGTTTACTGATTTGATCGAAGGTGCCGCCGTTAGAGAAGTGCTCTTTCTGCGCTTTGGTCCAGCCACCAAACTCATCATCAATGGTGAAGAGCTTCAGTTTCGGGAAGGCATTGGCGTACTTCGCAGCCACTTGCGGATCGCGCGGACGATAGAAGTTCTTCGCGGCGATCTCCTGGCCTTCCGGCGAGTAGAGATACTTCAGGTAGGCTTCCGCGACTTTTTCGGTGCCTTTTTTCTCGGTCACTTTATCTACGACGGAGACGGTCGGTTCAGCAAGGATCGATTCGCTTGGCGTGACAATTTCAAACTTGTCTTTACCCAGCTCATTAGTTGCCAGCAGCGCTTCGTTTTCCCAGGCAATCAGCACATCGCCGATCCCGCGTTCAACAAAAGTGTTGGTTGCGCCGCGTGCGCCAGAGTCCAGTACTTCCACGTTTTTAAATAGCGCTTTGACGAACTCCTGGGCTTTAGCCTGATCGCCGCCATTTTGATGCAAAGCGTAACCCCAGGCAGCCAGATAGTTCCAGCGCGCGCCGCCAGAGCTTTTTGGGTTCGGCGTGATAACGGAAACGCCTGGTTTAATCAGATCATTCCAGTCATGAATCTGTTTCGGGTTGCCTTTACGCACCAGAAAAACGATGGTTGAGGTATACGGAGCTGAGTTATCCGGCAGACGCTTGATCCAGTTTTTATCAATGCGGCCACGTTCCGCAATAGCGTCTACGTCATAGGCCAGCGCCAGCGTAACTACATCAGCTTCGATACCGTTGATGACTGACGTTGCCTGCTTGCCCGAGCCGCCATGAGACTGGCGAATCACCACATTGTCGCCCGTCTCTTGTTTCCAGTGCGCGCTAAACGCTTTGTTGTACTGCTCGTACAGCTCGCGCGTTGGATCGTAAGACACGTTTAATAACTGGATATCCTTCGCCAGAACGCTGGCTGAAGCCAGCAGTAAAGTTATTCCCACGCCCCATTTATTCATCGCCCACTCTCTTCAGGTTATGCATTTTTGATGACGCCAGAGTGCCAGAAAGAGATTCAATGAATAAAGAATAAAAAAAGATTGGCTATAACTTTGCGGAATATTGGCGGGTAAAAAAACGCCCCCGGTCATCGAGGGCGTTTTCACGATTAGTAGAGTTTTTTCGCGCAATCCAGCCAGTCGCCTTTGAACGGGCGTTTCATGTTTTCGATGGCATCGATAATGTCGTGGTGAACCATTTTCTCGTTCTGGATACCTACGCAACGACCGCCGTAGCCCTGCAGCAGCAGTTCGATGGCGTAAGAGCCCATGCGGGAAGCCAGAATACGGTCATAAGGTACCGGAGAACCGCCGCGCTGGATGTGACCAAGCACGGTGGCACGCGTTTCACGCTCCGTTTCGCTTTCGATGTACTTCGCCAGTTCGTCGATGTCGCAGATGTGTTCAGTGATAGCCACGATCGCGTGTTTCTTACCTTTCGCGATACCGGCTTTAATTTCTGCCACCAGGTCTTCACGGTTGAATTCCACTTCCGGCAGAACGATAAACTCACAACCACCAGCAATGGCTGCGGCCAGCGTCAGGTCGCCGCAATAACGGCCCATCACTTCAACGATGGAGATACGCTGGTGAGAAGAAGAGGTATCGCGCAGACGGTCAATCGCTTCAACGACGGTTTGCAGCGCAGTGAAATAACCGATGGTGTAGTCCGTGCCCGCAACGTCGTTATCGATGGTGCCCGGCAACCCGATGCACGGGAAGCCCATTTCGGTCAGGCGCTTCGCACCCATGTAGGAACCGTCACCGCCGATAACCACCAGCGCGTCGATACCGCGTTTTTTCATGTTCTCAATAGCCACGGCGCGGATATGCTCTTCACGGAACTCCGGAAAGCGAGCGGAGCCCAGGAATGTACCACCGCGGTTGATCATGTCCGACACGCTGTAACGGTCGAGCTGGATCATGCGGTCTTCGTACAGGCCGAGGTAACCATCATAGATACCTGCAACTTCCAGACCTTCTGTCAATGCTGCACGGACGACACCGCGGATAGCGGCATTCATGCCTGGCGCATCACCGCCACTTGTCAACACACCGATTTTTTTAATCATGACTACCTCTGAACTAAGGAATGCAAAATAAAATTCTGTGGCCCGAAGCGACTCCCCAACGGGAGCGAACAACTATGATGCAAATAGTATATCAATCCTTGCTTGCTGAATTGATTCAGGTCAGCCCAAATGGTGGTAATTTATACACAAAAAGCTGCCCTGGCTCACTTTTTTACATCGAAATACGAAAGCGTTAAATTGCTTATCGTCCTTGAGGTACTACCGAGCAGGGATCCTGATGAATAATCACATCCGATCCCGGAAAACGTTGCAGAATCGCCTGCTCCACCTGTTCGGCAATGAGATGCGCCTGAACCAGCGGCAGGTTATCTTCCATTTCTAAATGAATTTGAATAAAGCGGGTCGGCCCTGACTGCCGCGTGCGAAGATCGTGAGCGCCGCTGACGCCTGGCCATGCGGTAACGATCCCGAAAATTTCCTGGCGTTCTTCATCCGGTAACGCGCGATCCAGCAATGCCTGGACCGCTTCATACGCCATATGTAACGCGCTATACAAAATATAGCCACCAATGCCCAACGCAAATAATGCGTCTGCCCGGTGCCAGCCATACCACGACAGACCCAGCGCGATGAGAATTGCGCTGTTCATCATAACATCAGACTGATAATGAAGCATATCCGCTCGCACGGCCTGACTCTGGGTTTTATGCACAACCCAGCGCTGAAAAGTGACCAGTATCACAGTACTGATCAGGGCAATCACCGTGACTGCGACACCAATGCCGGGGTCGTTAAGCGGATTGGGGCTTGCCAGGTGCTGAATGCCGGTTAATAACAGGAATAACGCCGAACCGGAAATAAACATACTTTGCGCCAGCGCCGCCAGTGATTCCGCTTTCCCGTGACCGAAAGTGTGCTCTTCATCCGCTGGCTGTAACGAGTACCGCACCACCAGTAAATTGGTCAACGACGCGGCGATATCCACCATCGAATCCACCAGCGCCGCCAGGATACTGACTGAACCGGTGAGCCACCAGGCAAAGAGTTTAATGATAAGAAGTGACGATGCCGTGACTGTCGCCGCTATTGCCGCACGGGTTATCAGCCGCCCATAGGATTGATTCATAAACGCTCCTGTTTGTCCTGCGGGAATTATAACGGAAGGCAAACAGCAGTAATGGCTAAATTAAGCGGTGGAATAGCAGGCAAAAAAAACCCCTCCATCATGGAGGGGAAGACAGGGATGGTGTCTATGGCAAGGAAAACAGGGTTTGTTACTGGTAATGCCGGGTACTGCTACTACTCAATACTGTCGACGGGGAACTTTGCTGCAACTGCGCGACATCACGCAGTTGTTCCATCCGTTGCTGATGCTTCTGGTTTAAAACCGCTTGCTGCTCCGGCGTGAGCAGGTGGTACATCTGGTTGCGGACCTTTGCCATTTCAACCTGACGGGCGACCTGCTCCTGCGCCATTTTTTCCGCCTGAGCGCGCACAGCGTTTTCATCAAAATTTTCTGCGGTGACAAGGCGGTGCATTGTCTCCATTTCGCTAACATTAACTGGAGGTTGATCGTGCCGCGCCTGTCTCATCAGATCCCGCATCTGTTGGCGCTGATGTTCGGTCAAATTAATACCGTCAAACATGTGGCTCTGAACACTGCGCTGCGCAAGCCCCTCAATGGGATGCCAGTTATCGCCTGTTACGACTTCAGCGGCGTGGCTAACTGCACTTAACGCCAGCGTTGAGGCCATGACGGCAGCGGTAACTTTGCGCATCATCTGCTCCAGTAATATTTCCGTATCGCGTATCAACGAGAATCAGTCTACGATTCAGGCTGCAAACATGCGTCAGGGGGTGTAAAACAACGTAAAGTCATGGATTAGCGACTCTTGATGACGTAATTTCTGCCTCGGAGGTATTTAAACAATGAATAAAATTCTTTTAGTAGATGATGACCGAGAGCTTACATCCCTGTTAAAAGAGCTACTCGACATGGAAGGTTTTAATGTGCTCGTTGCTCACGATGGGGAACAGGCGCTTGACCTCCTCGATGACAGTATTGATTTGCTTTTGCTCGACGTAATGATGCCGAAGAAAAACGGTATCGATACCCTTAAAGAGCTACGTCAGACACACCAGACGCCGGTTATTATGTTGACTGCACGCGGCAGTGAGCTTGATCGCGTTCTCGGCCTTGAGCTGGGCGCGGATGACTATCTGCCCAAACCGTTTAACGATCGCGAATTGGTCGCGCGTATCCGGGCGATTTTGCGCCGCTCCCACTGGAGTGAGCAGCAACAAAACAGCGACAACGGTTCGCCTACGCTTGAAGTGGATGCACTGAGCCTGAACCCTGGTCGCCAGGAAGCCAGCTTTGACGGTCAAGCGCTGGAGCTAACAGGAACGGAATTCACGTTGCTCTACCTGCTGGCGCAGCATCTTGGTCAGGTGGTTTCCCGTGAACATCTTAGTCAGGAAGTGCTCGGCAAACGCTTAACGCCATTTGATCGTGCCATCGACATGCACATTTCCAATCTGCGCCGTAAATTGCCGGATCGCAAAGATGGGCATCCGTGGTTTAAAACCCTGCGCGGGCGCGGTTATCTGATGGTTTCCGCTTCATGATAGGTAGCCTGACCGCCCGCATCTTCGCCATTTTCTGGCTAACGCTGGCGCTGGTGTTGATGCTGGTTTTGATGGTGCCAAAGCTGGACTCCCGTCAAATGACGGAACTGCTGGACAGCGAACAACGTCAGGGCGTGATGATTGAACAGCATGTCGAAGCGGAACTGGCTAATGACCCGCCGAACGACCTGATGTGGTGGCGTAGGCTTTTCCGCGCTATCGACAAATGGGCGCCACCGGGTCAACGCCTGTTGCTGGTCACCAGCGAAGGGCGCGTTATCGGCGCCGAACGCAACGAAATGCAGATAATCCGTAACTTTATCGGCCAGGCGGACAACTCTGACCATCCGCAGAAGAAAAAGTATGGCCGGGTCGAAATGGTCGGGCCCTTCTCCGTGCGTGACGGGGAAGACAACTACCAGCTCTACCTGATACGCCCCGCCGGCAGTTCACAGTCTGACTTTATTAACCTGCTGTTTGACCGTCCGTTGTTATTGCTGATTGTCACGATGCTGATCAGTTCGCCGCTGCTGCTATGGCTGGCGTGGAGCCTGGCGAAACCCGCGCGTAAGCTAAAAAACGCGGCGGATGAAGTCGCACAGGGCAACTTGCGGCAGCACCCTGAACTGGAAGCCGGGCCGCAGGAATTTCTTGCCGCCGGGGCCAGTTTTAACCAGATGGTGACAGCGCTGGAACGGATGATGACAGCGCAACAGCGTCTGTTGTCTGATATTTCGCATGAGTTGCGCACCCCCCTCACGCGCTTACAGTTGGGGACCGCGCTTTTGCGCCGTCGCAGTGGTGAAAGCAAAGAACTGGAGCGGATCGAAACCGAAGCACAACGGCTGGACGGCATGATCAACGACCTGCTGGTGATGTCGCGGAATCAGCAAAAAAACGCGCTGGTGAGTGAAACGGTCAAAGCCAACCAGATGTGGAAAGAGGTGCTGGATAACGCCGCTTTCGAAGCAGAACAGATGGGTAAATCCCTGACGGTCAGCTTCCCGCCGGGTCCCTGGCCGCTGTATGGCAACCCGAACGCGCTGGAAAGTGCGCTGGAAAATATCGTGCGTAATGCGCTGCGCTACTCGCACAGCAAAATTGAAGTGAGTTTTGCCGTCGATAAAGACGGCATCACCATAAACGTTGATGACGACGGCCCTGGTGTCAGCCCGGAAGATCGGGAGCAAATTTTCCGCCCGTTCTACCGTACTGACGAAGCCCGGGACCGGGAATCCGGTGGAACCGGTCTGGGGCTGGCGATCGTTGAAACGGCTATCCAGCAGCATCGCGGCTGGGTAAAAGCCGACGATAGCCCGCTGGGCGGTTTACGCTTAACGCTTTGGCTACCGTTATACAAACGCTCATAACCCTCCGCCCTCTCCTTCACGGAGGGGGCGCTATCTTGCTACTTCCCCCACAGTCGCCGGGAATTATCTTCAATTTTGCCGTGAATACGCCGGTTCTGCATCGTACGCGTCCAGCTTGCTGATAGCCCCGCTGCCGACAGCAAACGGTGATATTGCGCATCATCAAACGGCTGATACCAGGCAATGGCCGCAGCATCATATACGCTGACGTCGCTCAACCGGGACGCCAGTTCCAGCGGCGCATCTGTGGATACCCTCCCCGCAACAATCACCCGATAGAGCCAGCCAACCTTGCCACTTGCCTGCATCTGTGCGCCCATATCGCTAATCGCGAAATGGAAATTGAGTTTAAAACAGGGGGAACGCGGCTGCGTCACCTGGATAAGCGCATCACCCCAACGGAAAATATCGCCAATAAATACCGTTTGCTCCGTCAGCCCCGTGGTGGAAAGGTTCTCGCCAAACGCCGGGGCGCAAAACAGCGATGCCTGCTCAGGGAAACGAGCAGCCCACCACGCATAATGTTCCCGCGGATAGTGGCACAGCGCGCGATCCGCACCGCCGTGGTAACTCTTTTCAGCTTGCTCATCGCCTGCAAGCCCGGTATCGGTAAGCATCAGTTCACCCTCAACCTGCAATTTGCCGATGGCGCTGGGCCGACTCCCTGCATAATCCCTGACTTTGCCAATAAACACGTCAACCGGATGGCGCATATTCTCTCCCTGGATAGTGTTGATTTACGCCACTATTAGACCACATTTTTTGTGCAGTAAACGTGCAGAAATGCGACCCCGGTTGCCATGCCGCCTCCACAGACGTGCTATCACTTAACCTGATATTTGAAACGCTATTTCATTCATTAAGGAGACCGTGCTGTGACCCACGAAACCCCATTCTCTGGCGTCTGGTGCCCTTCCATCACACCCATGGACAGCGAAGGACGAGTCGATCTGAACGGACTGAGCAAACATATTGCCCGTCTTAACGCGGCGAAAATTGATGTCATTTTGCTGATGGGCAGCATCGGTGAATTCGCCTCTCTCTCGATGGATGAGCGGCTATTAGTGATCCGCAAAGCGCGGGCGATGTCTCCCGGTACGATGGTCGCCAACGTCTCGTCGACCTGCTTCAACGATATTCTGAGTATGGCCGATGAAGCCTGGCGCACCGGCTACGAAGCCGTTATGGTGCTGCCACCTTATTATTACGGGCAAACGCCCGCGCAATTGTTAAGTTACTTCCGCGCGCTGGGTAAGGCGATCAGTGGTAAGTGGTTTGCCTATAACTTTCCGGCACGCACCGGCTGCGATCTGACCGCCGACCTGGTGGCAACCCTGGCGGCGGAATTCCCGGATTTTGCCGGTATTAAAGACACGGTGGATTGCCAGTCGCATACACGTAATCTCATTCTCGCGACGCAGAAAGTACGTGACGACTTCGCCGTACTGTCCGGGTATGACGAATATTATATTCCTAACCTGCTGGCGGGCGGCGCCGGGGTGATTTCCGGGCTGAACAACGTCATGCCGGAGCTGTTTGTAAAAGCCCGCGAAGCCTGGCGACAAGGCGATTTACCGACGCTACAGGATGCACAGCGTGAGATAGGCAGATTTATGGCGATTTACACCATCGGTGATGATTTTGTTACCACCATTAAAACCGTGGTGTCACGCAAGTTTGGCTACTGCACGCCGATTGCGCGCAACCCTGGCGGCGCGCTGAATGAGGAGCAGTGCCGCCAGGTTGATTGCCTCTTCGGGATTCAATAACTACACCGGCCGGATATGCGTAACGCTATCCAGCCTGCCGTTATTTCACTGTATTGCGTATCGCGATTTCCGCGGTTGCCCCTTTCACTTTGCGTGACCAAAGTGAGGTGAAAATCGGTACCAGAATCGAGGTGACGATCACCGAGGTTGCCACTAACGCGGTAGCCGCTGGCGCCATCGCTTTAAAATCCGGCACCATTTCGGCAATCAGCACCGGCGTGGCGACCGCCGCGCCCGCAGAGCTGGAGGCAGCCAGACCGGCAGTTCCATCCCCACCACCAAGCAGTTTATCGGCGAGAATCAGCGGAATGCCGGTGATCACAATCACTGCCAGACCTAACAAAATGCCCAATAGCCCGGTTTGTGCAATCACACTTAAATCGATGGTATTACCCAATGCGAACGCAAAGAATGGGATCAGCGTCTGCACCGCCTTGCTAAAGAATTCCCTCAGTTCCGGATCAAGGTTACCCAGTGCGAACCCCACCAGGAAGGGCAACACCGCACCCACAAACACATGCGGCTCAAACGGGGCGATACCCGCAGTACCGAGAATAATCATCGTCATCAACGGGCCGGACTCCAGCGACATCAACACAAACGCTCCGGCTTCCTCTTTCGTGCCGTATTGCTGCATGATCGACGCATAAAGCCCGCCGTTGGTCATATCCATTGAGGCCACCAACGCCAGCGTCGACAGCCCGGCAAAAAATCCGACTTCAACGCCGTGCGCCGGGATCACGCGCGATGCCACCGCCGCAACCACCCATGCCACGGCAATTTTGGTGACCACCAGCGTACCGGATTTCCGCAGTACCGTACCGGTCGCGCTCAGCTTGATCGACGCTCCCATGCAGAAAAACCACACTGCCAGGATTGGCACCGTACCGGTGATCATGCCGTTGGTAAAAGAGCCAAAATATTTACCCGCTCCCGGCGCAAAGGTGTGGCACAACGCACCGATGAACAAAGGAACCAGCATCATACCGCCCGGAATTCGCTCTATTGCACGTTTGATTTGCATATTTTCACCTGTCGTCAAAACCGTCTGATTTTGCTGCGCCGACCAGAAAACGCTCAGCGCCGATGAGGTGATGTTAGAACCCGTTTCCGGAGAGAAAAGTGATCAATCATGCATAACGAAACAATATTTCATTATTTTAGGATCATTGTTTTTATTGTCTGTTCTAATGTTTAACGACATAAAAAAACCCCCGTAGGCAGCGCCTGGCGGGGGTTTTGCCTCACCTTACGGTGAGTGACGAAACAGCCTTATTTTTTCGCCGCGAAACGCGCAGCAGCTTCGTCCCAGTTCACCACATTCCAGAACTCTTTGATGTAGTCCGGGCGGCGGTTCTGGAATTTCAGGTAGTAGGCGTGTTCCCAGACATCCAGCCCCAGGATCGGGAAGCCAGAGGCGCCGGAAATCGCTTCACCCATCAGCGGGGAATCCTGGTTTGCAGTAGAAACCACTGCCAGTTTGTCGCCTTTCAACACCAGCCATGCCCAGCCGGAGCCGAAGCGGGTCGCTGCTGCTTTTTCAAATTCTGCTTTGAAGTTATCAACGGAACCGAAATCACGCTCGATTGCCGCTTTCAGGTCACCCTGCAGGGTGGTGCCTTTTTTCAGACCTTTCCAGAACAGGCTGTGGTTCGCGTGGCCACCGGCGTTATTACGCAGAACGGTTTTTTTGTCCGCTGGCAGCTGGTCCAGTTTGGTGATCAGCTCTTCAGCAGACAGATTTGCGAACTCCGGCAGGCTTTCCAGCGCTGCGTTTGCATTGTTCACATAAGTCTGATGATGTTTGGTGTGATGGATTTCCATCGTTTGTTTGTCAAAGTGCGGCTCAAGGGCATCATACGCGTACGGCAGAGCAGGCAATGTATAGCTCATAATCATCTCCATTAAGGGTGTAAGCGGCTACTATGTTAACGCCGCGTAAGCAGTTGGTTCATTATAGTTAATTAAATGATATTGAAAATGTTTATCAATGCCGTAGTTTTTATAAGGTTATAACTTTTGGTTATGTTATTGAAATTGTGAAGCTGCTCACCTCTATAACGCGCTGATTGCCAGCTCTCGCCGTTACGCGGCAAACGCCTCAAGGTTAATCCTCTGACCGATTTTTACACTCATCGGGTCGGCTGCTCGTATCCCGGCGATAAAAACAAAGAGGATTGAAAATGAGTAACGCGATTACGATGGGTATTTTCTGGCATTTGATAGGTGCAGCCAGTGCAGCCTGTTTCTATGCCCCGTTTAAAAAGGTGAAACATTGGTCCTGGGAAACCATGTGGTCAGTCGGCGGCATCGTCTCTTGGTTGATCCTTCCCTGGACAATCAGCGCGCTGTTATTGCCTGATTTTTGGGCCTATTTCAGCTCGTTCAGTGCCTCCACGCTGCTGCCGGTGTTCCTGTTCGGCGCAATGTGGGGGATCGGTAACATCAACTATGGCCTGACCATGCGCTACCTGGGCATGTCGATGGGCATTGGTATCGCCATCGGCATTACGCTGATTGTCGGTACATTAATGACACCGATCATCAACGGTAACTTCTCGGTGCTGATTGGCACCGAAGGCGGTCGTATGACGCTGCTGGGCGTGCTGGTTGCCCTTATCGGCGTGGCTATCGTCACCCGTGCGGGCCAGTTGAAAGAGCGCAAAATGGGTATCAAAGCCGAAGAGTTCAGCCTGAAAAAAGGGCTGGCGCTGGCCATCATGTGTGGCGTTTTCTCCGCCGGGATGTCCTTTGCCATGAACGCCGCCAAACCGATGCACGAGGCCGCCGCGGCGCTCGGTATCGATCCGCTCTACACGGCGTTGCCAAGCTATGTGGTGATCATGGGTGGCGGCGCGCTGGTCAATCTCGGTTTCTGCTTTATTCGTCTGGCAAAAGTGAAGAACTTGTCGGTAAAAGCCGACTTCTCGCTGGCGAAGCCCCTGCTTATCAGCAATCTCCTGCTCTCTGCGTTGGGCGGTCTGATGTGGTATTTGCAGTTCTTCTTCTACGCCTGGGGTCACGCGCGTATTCCGGCGCAGTATGATTACATCAGTTGGATGCTGCACATGAGCTTCTACGTGTTGTGCGGCGGTATCGTCGGGCTGGTGCTGAAAGAGTGGAACAATGCGGGCAGACGCCCCGTGAGCGTACTGAGTCTGGGCTGCGTGGTGATCATCGTCGCCGCCAATATCGTTGGCCTCGGCATGGCCAACTGATCAGGCGGCAACACGACTACGATGACGCCACTGACCTGGCGTCATCCCCACTTCCCGGCTAAACACCACCGAAAAGTAGTTACTGTCTTCAAACCCGCACTGCATGGCGATTTCGCTGATCATCTGCTCGGAATGCTGCAACAGATACTGTGCATGACAAATGCGTAACTGGCGCAAATAGTGATTGATGGTCATCCCGGTCTGACTGCGGAATTGCTGGCGCAGCGCCCGCTCGCTGCACTGCTCCTGCTCACAGAACTGCTCCAACACAAAGCTGCGATTCAGGCTGCCGGACAGCGCAGTAATCAGCTTATCCAGCAGCGCTTCGCTGTGGGTAGCGGCAAGATTATCGGTGGCAAAACGGTGGCGTTTTAGCGTCAACACCAACTGCGCAAACAGCGTTTCCGCCATGAGATTGTCGAGGGGATCGGGTCTGCCGCTCTCGTGCTCAAGTTGCGTAATGACCTGTCGCGCCTGCGCCATACCGGTGCTGCCGATGCGCCAGTGTGGCGTCCATGGCGAGCCATTAAGCCCGGGAATATGCGCTGCCCAGTCGAGGTTCAAGGTCAACCGGTCCGGGCAGTAAATGATGTTTTGCAGCACCAGGTCGTTGACCGACGCGTAAGAGTGACAATCTTCCGCGCGGATGTAGAACAGGTCGCCACGGGTAATGCGATACGGGCGATCGTTAAGCACATGCAGGCCGTTGCCGCGCCATACCAGCACCAGTTCATAAAACTCATGGGTATGTTCGGCAAAGACATTTTGCGGATAGCGATCCGCCACCGCCACCGCCTGTCCGGTGCGGGGGAAGAAGTCCGCTTTACGAAGAATTAACTGGCCTGCCACAACGTCACCTCTGCCGTGAACAACCTGTGATTATTAGCGGAACTACGGCAAAAAATCGGTGATAGCCTTCTCGTTACTGAAGCAGCGTGTCGCGCCCCTGGCGGATGTCTCGCGGTGACCAGTCGAACTCGCGACGAAACAGTGTCGAAAAATGGTTGCTGTCGCCAAAGCCGCAGCGAAAGGCGATATCCGTCACGCTCTCGTCGCTATGACGCAGCATGTGCCGCGCTTTGATAAGCCGTAAACGGTTGAGATAACGCTGCGGAGTCAGGCCAGTCGACTGCTTAAGCTGGCGGTGCAGCGTGCGCAGAGAGAGCGTAAATTGCTCTGCCAGCGACTCCCAGCAAATATCCTCCGCGAAGTGATCTTCCAGCCACAGCATCAACTGATTGAGCCGGGCGTCGTTGTTTGCTGCGCCCTCTTGCAGGCTGCTTTTACGCAGTAACACCAGCAGTTGCATAAACAGGATCTCGCGGTTGGCGATACCGTGAGTATCCATCTCCAAATCCATCTCTTCCATCTGACTGATGATACCGCGCACCTGAGTCAGGGTGTGCTGATTCACCCGCCAGTGCGAGGGATAGTGCCCGTCCTGCTCCTGCGGCAACAACAGATTCAGTCCGGATAAAAACTGGAATGCATCCGGCGAACGGTACAGAACATTGGTCAGACAAAGGTTGTCAGTATGTTCATACAAGTGCCGGTCATGGTCGCGGACAAAACAGACCGTCCCGCCGCTGATGGTGTAGGGCTGACCGTTAAAAACGTGGATCCCTGTGCCATGCTCAACAATCACAATTTCATGGAAATCATGGTGATGCTCAGGAAACGCCGCCTGGGGTAATCGCGGTTCAATGGCGACAGGCGATTTACCTGACGGAAAAAAATCCACGCTATGAAGTACGGTCATACTCACCCCCAACCCAACAATGAGAAAAGTTCTCAAAATAGTAATTAAGGGTTTGCAACCTCACCTTAAATTTTCGACAGCATTTCGCGCATAGGCTGCCGTTTTTTCAAGAAACGGCCGGAAAGATCGGGAAATGTGGCAAGGGTCACAATGGCCCCAACCCCCACCAGAACTGGAAACTGTGAACTCTCTCACGTTCACCTTTGCTTTCTTGCCAGCGCGAAATCGCCACTGTCCGTAACAAGAAGGTACGGCACATCGCCCTTTTTTAGACTGTCTGCAATGACTCTAAGAAGGACCCCATCATGACTTTTCGCCATTGTGTTGCAGTTGACTTAGGCGCCTCCAGCGGACGTGTAATGCTGGCGCGTTACGATCGCCAACAACGCACACTCACCCTTCGCGAAATCCACCGTTTTGTTAACTGTCTGCAAAAAACAGAAGGTTTCGATTGCTGGGATATCGACAGCCTGGAAGCGGAGATCCGTCTGGGGCTGCACAAAGTCTGTGAAGAAGGCATTCAACCAGACAGCATCGGCATCGATACCTGGGGCGTGGATTATGTGCTGATCAACAGCCAGGGCGAACGCGTGGGTTTGCCCATCGCCTACCGCGACGACCGCACCGACGGTGTGATGCAACGTGCGATGCAATCGCCGGGCAAAACCGACATTTATCTGCGCAGCGGCATTCAGTTTTTACCCTTTAACACCCTTTATCAACTGCGTGCGCTGGCGGAACAGCAGCCAGAACTGCTGGAGCAGGCTACTCATGCGCTGCTGATCCCCGATTACTTCAGTTACCGACTGACCGGCAATCTAAACTGGGAATACACCAACGCCACCACCACTCAACTGGTCAATATCAACACCGATAACTGGGACAGTACGCTACTGGACTGGGCTGGCGTTCCGGCTCACTGGTTCGGCACGCCCACCCATCCGGGTAATGTGATCGGTCAATGGATCTGCCCGCAGAATAACGCCATCCCGGTGGTTGCCGTCGCCAGCCATGACACCGCCAGCGCCGTCATTGCCGCACCGCTGGCGGATAAGGATGCCGCCTATTTGTCGTCCGGCACCTGGTCGCTGATGGGTTTTGAGAGCAAAACCCCCTACACCAGCAATCACGCACTGGCAGCCAATATCACCAACGAAGGCGGAGCAGAAGGCCGCTACCGTGTGCTGAAAAACATTATGGGGCTGTGGCTGCTGCAACGTGTGCTGAAAGAACAGGCAATCGCCGACCTGCCCGCACTGATTGCCCAAACGGAACGGCTCCCCGCCTGCCAGTTCATCATCAACCCCAACGAGGATCGCTTTATCAACCCGGACAACATGAGCGCCGAAATCCAGGCTGCTTGCCGGGAAGCGGGTCAGCAGATACCACAAAACGCGGCTGAACTGGCGCGCTGTATCTTCGACAGCCTTGCACTGCTGTATGCCGATGTGCTGGGCGAGCTGGCAAGCCTGCGCGGCAAACCCTTTACTCGCCTGCATGTGGTGGGAGGCGGTTGCCAGAACCAGGTGCTGAACCAGCTCTGCGCAGATGCCTGTGGTTTGCCCGTAGTCGCTGGCCCGGTAGAAGCCTCCACGCTCGGCAATATCGGCGTGCAACTGATGACGCTGGATGAACTCAGCAATGTTGATGATTTTCGCCAGGTGGTGGTCGCGAACCACTCCCTGATGACGTTTACCCCGAATCCTGACAATGAAATCGCCCGCTATGTCGCGCGCTTTCAGCAAAAACGACAAACCAAGGAGCTATGCGCATGACCACTCAACTTGAACAAGCCTGGGAAATTGCTCAACAGCGTTTCGACGCGGTAGGCATTGATGTCGAGGAGGCGTTGCGTCAGCTCGATCGCCTGCCGGTATCCATGCACTGCTGGCAGGGCGATGACGTCGCCGGTTTTGAAAACCCGGAAGGCAGCCTGACTGGTGGTATCCAGGCCACCGGGAACTACCCGGGTAAAGCGCGCAATGCCACGGAACTTCGTGCCGATCTGGAGCAGGCTCTGAGTCTGATCCCGGGTCCAAAACGCCTTAATCTTCACGCGATTTATCATGAAGCAGATGCACCTGTCGCGCGTAACGAAATCAAACCGGAACATTTTAAAAACTGGGTGGCATGGGCAAAAGCCAACAAACTGGGGCTGGATTTCAACCCGTCCTGTTTTTCGCACCCGTTGAGCGCCGATGGCTTTACCCTCTCGCACGCGAACGATGAGATCCGTCAGTTCTGGATTGACCATGTAAAAGCCAGCCGCCGTGTTTCTGCGTGGTTCGGCGAGCAACTGGGGACGCCGTCGGTGATGAATATCTGGATCCCGGACGGCATGAAAGATGTCACCGTCGACCGCCTGGCACCACGCCAGCGTCTGCTGAATGCGCTCGACGAGGCAATCAGCGAAAAACTGAACCCGGCGCACCATATCGATGCCGTGGAGAGCAAACTGTTCGGGATAGGCGCGGAAAGCTATACCGTTGGCTCCAACGAGTTCTATATGGGCTACGCCACCAGCCGCCAGACCGCCCTGTGCCTGGATGCCGGCCACTTCCATCCGACCGAAGTGATCTCCGACAAAATCTCCGCCGCCATGCTGTATGTGCCGCGCTTACTGCTGCACGTCAGCCGCCCGGTACGCTGGGACAGCGACCACGTGGTCCTGCTGGATGACGAAACCCAGGCCATCGCCAGTGAAATCATTCGCCACAAACTGTTTGACCGCGTGCATATCGGCCTCGACTTCTTCGACGCCTCCATTAACCGTATCGCCGCCTGGGTGATCGGCACCCGCAATATGAAAAAAGCGCTGCTGCGTGCGCTGCTGGAGCCGGTTGATCAACTGCGCCAACTGGAAGCCGATGGCGACTACACCGCGCGTCTGGCATTGCTGGAAGAGCAGAAATCCCTGCCATGGCAGGCGGTATGGGAAATGTATTGCCAGCGCCATGACACCCCGGCAGGCAGCCAGTGGCTGGAAAGCGTGCGGGCATATGAGAAAAACGTATTACGCAAACGCGGGTAACCCTTTTAATCCTCTCCCGGCAAGGGAGAGGGAGAAAACCATTGTCAGTGTGAGGGGAAAACCCCGCACCGTATTAACAGGAACCACAAGACTATGCAGACCATTATTGATTCCTGGTTCGTCCAGGGCATGATCAAAGCCACCTCCGACGCCTGGCTGAAAGGGTGGGATGAGCGCAACGGCGGCAACCTGACGTTGCGTCTCGACGAGGCGGACATTGCCCCGTTTGCCGCGGATTTTCATCAAAAGCCACGTTATATCGCACTGAGCCAGCCGATGCCGTTACTGGCTAACACACCGTTTATCGTCACCGGTTCCGGCAAATTCTTCCGCAATGTACAGCTCGATCCGGCAGCAAATTTAGGCGTGGTCAAGGTGGACAGTGACGGTGCGGGTTATCACATTCTGTGGGGGCTGACTCACGAAGCGGTGCCGACCTCCGAGCTGCCGGCACACTTTCTGTCTCATTGTGAACGTATTAAAGCCACTGGCGGCAACGATCGCGTGATCATGCACTGTCATGCCACCAACCTGATTGCCCTGACCTACGTGTTGGAAAACCACGCCGACCTCATCACCCGCAAATTGTGGGAAGGCAGTACCGAGTGTCTGGTGGTGTTCCCGGACGGCGTAGGCATTCTGCCGTGGATGGTGCCAGGTACTGACGAAATCGGCCAGGCCACCGCCGCCGATATGCAAAAACATTCGCTGGTGTTGTGGCCCTTCCACGGCGTCTTTGGCAGCGGCCCGACGCTGGATGAAACCTTTGGTCTGATCGACACCGCCGAGAAGTCTGCGGAAGTGCTGGTAAAAATCTATTCGATGGGCGGAATGAAACAGACCATCTCGCAAGCAGAACTGATTGCATTGGGCAAACGCTTTGGCGTGACCCCGCTGCAATCCGCCATTGATTTGTACCAATAACAACATCGCGCCCCGTTCACTGAGACGGGGCGAATACTGTCACCTGCAAACCCTACAAACACTAACTTATGTGGAGTAAAAGCAATGAAAACAAAAGCAAGCTTGATCCTCACCGTTGCCATTCTGGCGTTGTCCGGTTCCGCTGTCGCTGAAGTAAAAATCGCCCTGGTGGCGAAATCTTTGGGTAATGGCTTTTTTGAAGCAGCAAACACCGGCGCGCAGGAAGCAGCCAAAGAGTTAGGAGATGTCAAAGTCATTTATACCGGCCCGACCACCACGACGGCCGAAGCCCAGATCGAAGTCCTGAATGGTCTGATCGCCCAGGGGGTGGATGCGATCGCCATTTCGGCCAACGATCCGGATGCGGTCGTGCCGGTACTGAAAAAAGCCATGCAGCGCGGCATCAAAGTGGTTTCCTGGGATTCCGGCGTCGCCAAAGCCGGGCGACAGATCCATTTGAATCCATCCAATAACGCTCTGATTGGCGAAACCAACGTCAAACTCGCCGCTGACGCGCTAAAAGCGCTGAACGTCGAGAAAGGCGATGTGGCTATTCTCAGCGCCACTCCGACCTCCACCAACCAGAATATCTGGATTGCGGAGATGAAAAAGGTGCTGCCGAAATACCCGTCCATCAACCTGGTGAATGTCGCCTACGGTGATGACTTGTCGGATAAGAGCTACCGCGAAGCGGTGGGTCTGCTGAAATCCTACCCGGACCTGAAAGTGATCGTTTCGCCGTCATCCGTCGGGATTGTTGCCGCGGCACAGGCGGTAAAAGACCAGGGCAAGATCGGGAAAGTGTATGTCACCGGGCTTGGGTTGCCGTCTGAAATGGCGGGGGCAATTAAATCTGGCGCAAGTAAAAGCTTCGCTATCTGGAACCCAATCGACCTTGGCTATGCAGCAACCTATTTAGCCGATGATCTGGTGAAAGGAACGGCGACCAAAACCGAAGCCAGCATGGGCAAACTCGGCAAGGTCAAACTGGATGCCGACGGCAGCGGCGCAATGGCGGAGCCCTTCGTCTACGATGCCAGCAACATTGATAAGTTCTCAAAGATTTTCTGATCCCTTTCTCCTTCTCCCGGCAGGGAGAGGGAATACAAGACCCGGAGAACATTCATGACGGCATCCACCCCATTGCTATCCCTTAAGGGCATCACCAAAGTCTTTCCTGGTGTGCGCGCCCTTGAGAATGTACAGCTCGATCTCTGGCCCGGAAAAGTCACCGCACTCATTGGTGAAAACGGCGCAGGGAAATCCACACTGGTCAAAGTGATGACCGGTATTTACCAACCTGAAGAGGGCGAAATTCTCTACAAAGCGATCCCCATTTCACTCCCTACGCCGGAGTCCGCCCATAAGATGGGTATCACCGCCATTCACCAGGAAACGGTTCTGTTCGATGAACTCTCCGTGACCGAGAATATTTTTGTCGGCCAGTACCGCTATAAAGGGCTTCTGAAGACACTCGACTGGTCCGCGATGCATCAGCAAGCCCGCGAGATCCTCACCCGGCTGGAAGTACAGATCGATCCGCACGCTACTTTAAAAACACTGAGTATCGCGCAGCGGCATATGGTAGCCATTGCCCGTGCATTGTCGTTTGAAGCGCAGGTGGTCATTCTGGATGAACCCACCGCCGCACTCTCGCAGCATGAGATTCTGGAGTTTTACCAAATCGTCGAGCGCCTGAAACAGGAAGGTAAAGCGATCCTGTTTATCTCGCACAAATTTGATGAAATTTTTGAACTGGCGGATCACTACACCATTTTGCGGGATGGGGTGTATGTCGATTCCGGCGCAATTAATGCCATCACTGAAGAGCGAATGGTGGCAATGATGGTTGGGCGCGCCATGACGCAGAGCTGGCCGAAAGTGCATTGTGAGCCAGGTGAAACGGTGCTGGAAGTGAGGGATCTGTGCCATCCCACCGAATTTGCTCACATAACCTTTTCGCTACGCAAAGGCGAGATCCTTGGTTTTTATGGCCTGGTTGGCGCAGGTCGCACCGAGCTCATGCAGGCTCTATCCGGCGTTTCACGCCCCTCATCCGGCGCCATTATTCTGCATGGTAAAAGCGTGCATTTTCGCCAACCCGCCGATGCCATTAACGCGGGCATTGTGTGTGTGCCCGAAGAGCGGCAAAAGCAGGGCGCGATTATTGAACTCTCCATCGCCCAGAACATCAGCCTACCGCAGCTCAGCAAATTAAACCGCAACGGTGTATTGAACGATGCCCGCGAATCGGCGCTGGCGGATGAGTATGCCCGCCGCTTACAGGTAAAAGCGTTTAGCTGGCGGCAGGCGGTGGAAACCCTCTCTGGCGGCAATCAGCAAAAAGTGGTGATCGGCAAATGGCTCGCCACCCACCCGGACGTCATTATCCTCGATGAGCCTACGAAGGGGATTGATATCGGCTCAAAAGCGGCGGTGCATCAGTTTATGTCTGAACTGGTGGCACACGGGCTGGCGGTGATCATGGTCTCTTCCGAACTGCCTGAAGTGATGGGCATGGCGGACAGAGTCATTGTGATGCACGAAGGCCTGATGGTGGCGGAATACAAGGCAGGTGAAGCCACAGCGGAAACCATTGTCAGCGCTGCCAGTGGCGCAGGTAAGGAGGCGGCATAATGTGGCAACAACTGCTTAAACACCGTGAAGCCTTGCTGGCCGGGGTGATTGTGCTGCTGGTGCTGGTCATTGGCAGCCGGGTGCCTTCGTTTATCGGTCCGGGCAATCTCGTCGAAATGTTCAACGATACCGCCATTCTGATCATTCTTGCACTTGGGCAGATGATGGTACTGCTTACCAAAGGGATCGATCTGTCGATGGCGGCGAATCTGGCGCTGACGGGCATGATTGTCGCGCTGATTAACTTCCACCATCCGGATGTGCCGGTATGGTCACTGCTGCTGCTGGCGACGGTGCTCGGGTTGGTGATGGGCATGATCAACGGCCTGCTGGTGTGGAAACTGGGGATCCCAGCGATTGTTGTTACCCTCGGCACCATGAGCATCTATCGCGGGATGATCTTTTTACTCTCCGGCGGCGGCTGGGTGAACGCCAACCAAATGAGCGCTGATTTTCTCGGCCTGCCGCGATCGGGCGTGTTAGGGCTCCCGGTACTGAGCTGGTGCGCTGTCGCGGCGCTGCTGCTGGTGGGGTATTTCCTGCGTTATAGCCGCACCGGGCGCGCACTCTACACCGCAGGCGGAAACGCCACTGCGGCGTACTACACCGGGATCAATGCCGGGAAAATGCAGTTTATTAGCTTCTGCCTTTCCGGCGCGCTGGCAGGCTTTTGCGGTTATCTGTGGATTTCCCGTTTCGCCGTGGCGTATGTCGATGTGGCGAACGGTTTTGAGCTGCAAGTCGTGGCAGCCTGTGTGATTGGTGGCATCAGCACCATGGGCGGAACCGGGCGCGTAACGGGTTGCCTGCTTGGCGCACTGTTTCTTGGTGTGATCAATAACGCCCTGCCCGTCATCGGTATTTCTCCCTTCTGGCAAATGGCCATCTCCGGCACGGTGATTGTGATTGCGGTTCTGCTCAACGAACGCGGCAACAAGCGCAAAGGTCGCTTGATCCTGCGTGATGCAGCACTGGCGCGACAGAAACAGGCGGTGAAATCATGAGCAAAACACTGACGTCCGACGCGGTAAAACCGGAACCCGCCGCAGCATCACGCTTTCAGCGGCTGTTGTGCTGGGAAGGTTTTTTACTGGCGGTAACGCTGGCGGTCTTTGTGGCCAACGCCCTCGCCTCACCCTACTTTCTCAATATCTGGAACCTGTCGGACGCGACATTCAACTTTACCGAGAAGGCCATCATCGTTTTACCGATGGCGATGCTGATTATCGCCCGGGAAATCGATCTTTCCGTCGCGTCCACTATGGCGCTTAGCTCAACGGTGATGGGATTTTGCGCCCAGGCGGGTATGAATACGCCACTGTTAGTGTGTGTGGGTCTGGGTGTCGGTCTGCTGTGCGGGTTGTGTAACGGCATCCTGGTGACACGTTTTAATCTCTCTTCAATTGTTATCACCATCGGCACCATGAGCCTGTATCGCGGCATTACGTACATTCTGCTTGGCGATCAGGCGTTGAACACCTGGCCTGAGAGCTTCGCCTGGTTTGGTCAGGGGTATGTATGGGGCGCGCTGTCGTTTGAGTTTGCGCTGTTTATTGTGCTGGCGGCGATATTTGCCTTTCTGCTGCATAAAACCAACTTTGGCCGCCGGACCTACGCCATTGGTAATAACCCGACCGGCGCCTGGTACTCCGGTATCAATGTTAAGCGGCATAACCTGATCCTGTTTGCCCTGGTCGGGCTGATGGCGGGCCTGGCGGCGGTGTTGCTGACCTCACGCCTCGGCAGTACCCGCCCGACGCTGGCGCTGGGTTGGGAGCTGTCCGTGGTGACGATGGCGGTACTTGGCGGCGTCAATATTCTTGGTGGAGCCGGCAGTATGGTGGGCGTGATCATTGCCGCCTTCCTGATGGGGATGGTGACTTTTGGCCTGAGCCTGCTCAACGTGCCGGGCATTGTGATGTCGATTGTCGTCGGCGCAATGCTGATCGTGGTGATTTCACTGCCGATTATTACCCGCCGGATCGTCCAGCGCAGGCGAATGTAAGTCTGCGCTGACCCAATCAGCGGATAAAACAGAATACCTCCGGCGACAGGGAATCTTGCCACCGGGAAAAATCACAGCAAATCAAGGAGTAAATCATGAGCTTTATGTTAGCACTCCCCAAAATCAGCCTGCATGGCGCAGGCGCGATTGGCGATATGGTGAATCTGGTGGCGAGCAAACAGTGGGGTAAAGCGCTGATTGTGACCGACGGGCAACTGGTGAAAATGGGACTGCTGGATAGCCTGTTCGCCGCGCTCAAGGAACATAACATGGCTTACCATCTGTTTGATGAAGTATTTCCGAACCCCACCGAAGCGCTGGTGCAGAAAGGCTATGCCGCCTATCAAAATACCGGCTGCAACTACGTGATAGCCTTTGGCGGTGGCAGCCCGATTGATACCGCGAAAGCGGTGAAAATACTCACTGCCAACCCAGGCCCTTCCACAGCCTATTCCGGTGTCGGAAAAGTAAAAAACCCTGGCGTGCCGCTGGTCGCCATTAATACTACCGCCGGTACGGCGGCAGAGATGACCAGCAATGCGGTGATTATCGATTCCGCCCGTCAGGTCAAAGAAGTGATCATCGACCCTAACATCATTCCGGATATCGCCGTCGATGATGCCAGCGTGATGCTGGACATCCCCGCTTCTGTGACCGCCGCTACCGGGATGGACGCCCTGACCCATGCCGTTGAAGCCTATGTTTCTGTTGGCGCACACCCATTAACCGATGCCAATGCACTGGAAGCGATTCGCTTAATCAATCTGTGGCTGCCGAAAGCGGTGGATAACGGCCATGATCTGGACGCGCGTGAGCAAATGGCGTTTGGTCAGTATCTTGCGGGCATGGCGTTTAACAGTGCCGGTCTCGGTCTGGTGCATGCGCTGGCTCACCAACCCGGAGCAACACACAACCTGCCTCACGGTGTTTGCAACGCTATCCTGTTGCCGATCATCGAAAACTTTAACCGCCCGAATGCCGTAACGCGTTTTGCCCGCGTCGCGCAGGCAATGGGGGTAGACACCAAAGGAATGAGCGACGAAACCGCCAGCATGGAAGCCATTAACGCCATTCGCGCACTGAGCATGCGTGTGGGGATCCCTTCCGGTTTCAGCAAACTGGGCGTCACAAAAGAAGATATCGAAGGCTGGCTGGATAAAGCCTTGGCCGACCCGTGCGCACCATGTAACCCTCGCACCGCCAGCCGTGACGAAGTCCGTGAACTGTACCTGGAGGCATTATGATCCGTAAAGCCTTTGTGATGCAGGTGAACCCCGATGCACATGAAGAGTACGAACGTCGTCATAATCCCATCTGGCCGGAACTGGAAGCCGCGCTGAAAGCGGGAGGTGCGCATCACTACGCGATATTCCTTGATAAAGCGCGCAATCTGCTGTTTGCCACCGTGGAGATTGAATCAGAAGAACGCTGGAATGCGGTTGCCGATACCGAGGTATGCCAACGCTGGTGGAAACATATGCGTGATGTGATGCCCGCCAATCCGGATAACAGCCCGGTTAGCGCGGAGCTTAAAGAGGTGTTTTATCTGGCCTGATGGCATATTACTTTCCCCTCTCTTCACCGGAGAGGGGAAATTCGCTCACCGAGATATTCCCAGCATCATCAATGAGTTCTGCGCGAACCCGCAGAGGTAACGCGCGAGTTTTTGCGGCCTCAGCCGCTACGGAATAGCGTTTTTCTCCGTAGGGCACCACCATCATGTCCGGTTGCGGTTCCACACCGTAAGCATGACTCGCGGCAAGTAAAGTGATCGCCGCAAATGAGACATGCCACGGCGATCGATTCTGGCAGATGATCTCCCACTTTCCATTGAGGTTTTCCAACCTGAAGTGGACTTTCTCAGGCAGGTTTTCAGGCGCACCCAGCGTTTTCGGACGCCAGAAAATTTTCATTTGCGTATTCATAGTCAGTACCACGCTCTGTGCCTGTAATGACCGCGCTGGTGAACCTGGCGGGATCTCATAGAGATTGAGCCAGAACACAGACTCGCGATCCTTTGGCAACGGTGACTGGTTGTAGATCAGACGTATTCCTTGCATTCTTTGCGGAGCAAGGGAGAAGAGCGGCGGAACGGAGACAAAAGGCGCTTTAACACTGCCGGGCGCAGGGTTAGCATCGCCGTTGTCTACCCATGTCTGTACCATCACCGGCCAGTCGTTGGTATTTACCAACATCAGGCTCTGTTGCCCAAGGCCTTCGGTAAAAATCACCCGCGAAGAAGACACAGTTACGCCAGCGTGAACTGAAAACGCCGCTGCCAGAAATAGCGCGCTAACCCGCACGAGTAAGCGCTTCATCATTGCACTTTCACCAGAATTTGCGCACTGGCATAGACCTGACCTGCGCGGACGGTCTGGTTACCGATGCGGGAAAGATACGCATTGAAATTAATCGCATATTCGCTGATCCCTAATGTTCCTCCATTATTGACCACCTGAGCGCCTTCCCGCGCGTCATACCACCCTCCCGCTTCACCGGTGGCACAATTGGAAGGGGCTGCATTACAGCGTTGCCAGCCAATAAAATTACGTATCATGCCGTCATTGGCATTAGCGATCTGGATGCCAACACCACTCGCCATACCGGATACACCAAGGTCTGTGGGAAGCAAGTAGCTGACACCGCCAGAGCTGTTAACAAGGTTAAGTCGCAATGCGGCCTGGTAATTTTCATAAGGTACCTGCATGCCCAGCGCCGTCAGGCCGCTAACCGTTCCGGTTCCCGCCAGCCCTTCACAGAGGATGTTCACGGTAAACGTTCCTTGCGATTTGCCGCCATTGTTAAGAGCATCGACAGTGATCGGAGGAAATGTGACGACAGGCGTGACGCTTTTAGCGGTGCAGGTCCGTTTCGATACCAGTTCCGCCATCGGCGCTACACCGCCCATATTGATACTCATCCAGTTGTCCTTCCACCACCCGTTATAGATATAGGCTGAATCACCCACATCACAATACGCATCCGGGCTGCCCTCAGAACAAAAAGAGACATATCCATTAGGTTGGTTGCAGGTGTAAGAACCCGATGTGAGCTGATCCCGTTTTGCACAGTAATCTGAGGGCGCTTGCCCGCTTGAGGTGGTGCTGCTGACCCGGATAAGATCGGCGCGTATCGGGCTAAAATCTTTCAGTCGGATATATATTTTCAGGCCATCCGGGGAAACGACATAATTCGTCATTGGAATGCGCTGATAGTTACGTGTAAAAACCCTACCGGAATTCACATGCGTTAATCGTATCGCCACGTTCCTGAAAAGCGTCGCATAGTAGTTGGGATAACCATCGAACGCGCCTATATCAAAAAAACCTCCGTTGCGGTCATTACCGTTTGTGGCAATGATTTCGTAGATATTATTTTTATCTGCGATATCACAAACCCACATGATGCTTTCCGGGCCTTTTGTGTAACGAGGGTTATCGTAAAAATTCACCACGTTTGCAGCCAGAGGCGATCCCACGGGCTGGACCGCCGAATTCGTGATGTTAATGGTGCCAAGCGCAAGACTGACGCCCCATCCACTCAATTCTGTACGAACAAAATCAGGCCCTTTCACGCACTTTGCATTCAGGGACAAGCTGGTAAACAAAGAAAGACTCAGCAAGCATATCCGTATAAATGTCATCGGAGACTCCATGAATTAACGGCAAGGTAATCTCATCAGAGCCAGCGGCTCTGGCAAGGAGGGAGCGCGCCATACGATGCGGCAGCTTTCTTCTGGGCTACGCCCCCACTGCACCCGCAACTCACCCTTTTCTTCGTGAGAGCGCAGATAGATCTGATTCGCCTGCCCCACCATTCCTGTACTGTTGTTGTATTCGTCATATACGCTTGTTCCCATTGGAATAATGGTATTGTTCGGGCGCAGAGCGGTGATCAACATCGCTTGCCCCTGCAGGGTGTTGAAATGTAACCGCACTGTCGCGCCAGCATAAGGCGCGACCTGCATTTTCATGGTTTGTAACTCGACGCTGTCGGTCATATTGCGCGGATCAAGCGCAATCTGGTTGATTTGATAAGCGCCCAATGAAGGGGCTATCGCGTAACCAAATGCATCAACATAAGCACTCTGCCCACCGATGACCTCTGCACCACTGGCACCGGGGGCATCAATCAAGGCAAAGCTATCTCCTACCCACTGACCCAGCGTCACCCCACCTTTATGAGCCACAATGGAGCCCTGCAACGATCCTGACGCCTGCCAGTAATTACGTGCTGTAGACCAGGATGTTGCGGCATTGACGTACGGGAAGCTGCGCTGGAGGTTGGCTCCCCATCCAGCTTGTTCCATTTTTTTATCCGCAGAAAAATTGAGGCTATAACTCAGGGGATTGTGCTCGCCATAAATTCCGCTCAGCGTGGACTGATAGCCACCATCGCTTCCGTCATTACCCGTCGTACGGTTGACACTGGTTGATAGCACGGGTGAATAACGCCGCTGGCCAAGAGGAGCGGATAAAGAGATAGACCACATCGTTTGCATACGGCGACGTAAAGAGAATGCGTCTGCGTTATTGCCGATCCCCGGTGTAATGTTATAGGTTCTGGCCGCAGTAACACTTAACGAAATTCCATAATCAAACAGCTTATTCCAGCCTAGCTGATACTGCTTATCCCTTTGTTTTCCATCGCTATAATCCTGCCATGATACTGATGCATTAATATTGCCAAACGAAGCAAGTGGCTGAGCGGCGGAAAACTCAATACGGCTGCGCTGTCTCCAGGTGGGTGATTGCCACTGTTGCCTCTGACTGCGTGCATAACGCGACCCCAGAGTGTCGTAAAGCTCAGCATATCCCTGAGCCGCATATCGGGACGCGGCCAGCGTAAATAATGTTCCGCTTTGCGGCAGTGCTTTGCTGTAGTTCAGCCGTAACATCCAACCTGCGCGGTTGCCATCAATCTGCTTCGACAGGGAATAAAAGCTGTTCAATCCTAATGCCCCGAGTGCCGAGCTATATACGCCGCCGAGAGACCAGGCCATATACCCTGTCGCCAATTGGTTACCAGCATTGAGCGTAAGAGCGTTAGTCAACCCCTGTCGCCAAACCGCTTCGCTGAAGGTATTCCCTGCATCAATGTTCTGTACTTTTCCTACGGTAAATGACCAGCGCGCTAAACCAGGTCTAATCGACTCCGCCAGTGAAGAGTAAGGCATACTGTAGGTACTTTTACTGCCATCCGCTTCAGTGACTACAACGGTTAAATCCCCCGCGTAATGGGTTGGATAGAGATCGTCAATGGTAAAAGGCCCTGGCGCTACGGTGGTTTCATAAAGGGTGGTCTGGTCCTGCAAGATGGTGACTTTTGCATTCGTCTTTGCGATACCCCGCACGACAGGCGCATAACCACGAAGAGCATCTGGCAGCATTCGCGTATCCGATGACAACTGCACTCCCCGAAAACCAATACCGGAAAAGAGCTGGCCGTCGGTGAAGCCTTCTCCCAAAGTCAGTTCGCTGCGTAAGGGATAAATAGCGCGCTGTATATAACGACGACTGGTGTTCCAATGACCGCCGTCACTGGTGCTGTAGTTTAAGTTTGATTGCTGACGATAACGCCACAATCCCAGGTTGAATCCGCCATTAAGATTTAACCAGGTGGAATCCATTTTGTGAGAGTTATAGCGACGCGATGTTACGTGGTACTGGTTAGCCATGTAATTGATAAACAACATACTCTCCCCAGCTTCAAGACTTTCCTCACTCACGCTGCCGCGGGGCAGGGTTTTTAACAACGCCTGCGGTGCAAACACGTCCATACGCAGCTGCGCCTGATCAAATTTCACCGTCGTCCCTTTCATCACGTTATCGTCAGGCCAGTAGCAAGAGGTTTCCGACTCTTCTGGTAATGACTTCAGCCGCAGCATGGCGACTAATTTGTGAGAAAGGCAGGGTTCAACTTTTCCTCTACGTGGTGAAAACGAAATCTCGGTGCGGGTAATCAGTGTGCCGTTAAGATAAATATCCAGAGAATGACGACCTGGCGCTATCAATGCATCCTCGTTCAGTTTCTGTAGATCATCGCTGGATAATCCACTGTTCCTTAATAAAGAGGCATCAAAGTAAAAACTATTATCTTTCGCCATCGCGGTTAGCGATTGCATTGCCATAAGGATGGATAAGATACAAATATATAAACGGTACTGATACATTTAAATCATCCGAACTGAACAGTACTTTCATTATCGAATCAGAACCTTAATGCGAAAGCGAATAAACCTTACTGAATACTCCGCCATAATCATTTATTGCATTAATCGTTAAATGAGTTCCATTATGATCGGGCAATATCCATTGAACAGACGAATAAGGCGCAATCATTCCGGTGTTTTTAATTTTCTTTTGGTTCTTGCCATCATCGACGAAAGCATCAAGCACAGAAATATAATATGCGGTTGTATTTTTTACATCTATTGATTGACCATGTTTGCTGATCTTAATCACATCGAGTGTTTTGTTTGCATCTTGCGAGAGCCCCTGTGGCCGATAAAATATTTTCAGTCGACTTTTTACCAGCAACGTTAAATGACTTTCAGCGTTAATGGCATCGCTTTTTGCCGGATACTGCAAAAAGTTCAACCAAAAAAGCGACTCCCGATCCTGAGGCAACGCTTTCCCGGTGAATTTCAACCGCATAACATGTGTCTGCTGACCATTAATACGAAAAATAGGTGGCATCACAATAAAAGGGGCATCTGCCGTTTCTGGTGTGGACTCAGGATTATTAATATCTGTCCACGCCACAACCAGGACCGGGGCTTCACCGGTGTTATTAAATGTCAGGGATTTCTCTTTTGCATCCGCAAGATAGACAACACGGGTGCCAAGCATTGTCACACTGGCGTAAACCTCGCTGCACACCAGCAAAAGGGCACATAATGCAAACCACACTCTGACTAACCAATCTCTAAACATGCTGATGTAAACCAGAAAATGGCGCTGCCGAAGCAGCACCACATGAAAATGATTACAGATAGGTCACGGCAAACTGCGCCTGAGCCTCAACAGCACCAGCAGTTGCCACACCAGTCGCATAGTAACGCGCAACCATATCAAAATTGGCGGATGTCGCACCACCACCTATATTCTGCATTGAGGTCTGCGCTTTATTACCAGTAAAATCTAATGCTGTTGCACCCTCTAACAACTGAATCGCGACATTTGTCGCAGGCGAATGGGTAGCAATGTTTTTCAAATCACGACCGTCAACATCATTCGCAACAAAAACAATACCCGCAGTAGTGCCCTGAGAATTGCAGTTATCCAACGTAACAGTAAAAGGCGTATCGCCTGCAGTTGAACCAGAACTGGCCAGTTGACTTTTACTCACTGTAGGTAAAAGGATAATAGGTGAAGCTGTACTATTATTAATTTTAACAGTACAGGTTTGTTCACTCACTTCCCCCAAGAAATAAACAGTATTGTTGGCCTGAGAAACCAACGGTGCACTCATTAAACCAAAAGCAAATAATACCGAAATAGAATGACTCATCCTGAGCATGCGATGCCTCCATTACAATGTGTTGTAGTACGAAACCATAAAAATTGCATTACGCAACGGATTCTAATATTGGATGCAAAGCATACAGACGAGGATTATTGATGTAAAGCAACTTTACTTATTTAATGATCTGGTAATACCACCCCGCAAAATACATATTATTTGAGTTAAATATCAAAATTTAAATTCACCGCATCAATATTAATAATAAAACTAATAAAAATGGCGATACACGTTCAAGTAACGTCAATGCATTATCGCCATAGTAGAATATTAATTCTGCTCTGCCACCAGAATGGCCTGGGTATCCGATTCAAGCGCTTTAAAGATATGCTCCTGATCTGCCGGATAACAGATATAATCACCTTCATTCAGTTCTTCTGGCGTTTCTGTCAACCCAACCAGCGCCCGGCCTTTTGTCACAATAATATGTTCAACCGAACCGACCGGATGGGGCCGCGAAATACGATCTGCACCAGGTTGCGTCTGTAACAGATAAATGTCGCGCCGCGCGCCTGGCGGGCAGGTCGCAAGTAAAATAGCCTGGTAATTGGCCTGCTCAGCCACCACTTTGGTACCTTCACCGCGGCGAATGACCTGTGTTTTAGCACTTTGTGGCTCCAGCAGGCGCGCGAAAGGAATATCCAACGCCACACAAAGGGACCAAAGTGTTTCCAGGCTCGGGTTACCATTGCCAGCTTCCAGTTGAGACAGCGTGGATTTTGCAATACCGGCGCGACGAGCTATTTCCGCCAGTGAAAGCCCGGTTCGCAAGCGTTCACGCACCAGACTTTTAGCAATAACGCTGATTGGCTGTGTCATACACAACTCCATCGTTCATTAAAAAGAACGAATCGTTCATCTTGAAAAACGATTCGGGTATGTTCATTATAATGAGTAATCGTTCGATATGGTTATCATCTATGTTCAAAAAACACATTTCAAACCTCAGCGACGATACCATTAAGGCCATCATTCTCGTCTGCCTGGCGGTTGGCGTGGTCGCCGTCTCTTACGGTTCACTGGCCATGGCTTATGGTTTTCCGCTCTGGGTTCCCCTTGCGCTCTCGATGTCGGTGCTGGCTGGCGCATCCGAATTTATGTTTATTGGCATTGTCGCCAGTGGTGGTAATCCACTGGCGGCCGCTGTTGCCGGTCTGCTTGTCAACGCCCGCCATATACCTTTCGGGGTGACGGTACGTGAGTTGGTCGGCAAAGGCACGGTGGGTTTCCTCGGTTGCCACATTATGAATGACGAAAGTGTGGTGTTCGGTTTGTCGCAAAAAACGCCGGAACAGCGTAAAGCGGCCTACTGGCTTTGTGGACTGGGGGTTGCCCTGTTGTGGCCAGGGGGTGTGCTGGTCGGCGCAGCCGTCGGTAAGCTGCTCCCCACACCAGAGACCATCGGCCTCGACGCCGTCTTTCCGGCTATTTTGCTGGCGTTGGTTCTACCGGCACTGAAAAAGAGAACCACGTTTATTCGCGCCACCAGTGGTGCGGTGGTGTCACTGGCGGCAGTCCCCTTTACGCCAGTAGGATTACCGGTTCTGCTCTCCTTACTGGGCTTACTGACGAGGAAAAAATAATGGCCAGTGTTTCGCTGATCATCGGCGGTATCGTTATTCTTTCCGTGGGAACCTACCTGATGCGCCTGGGAGGGACAAAGCTTGGCAACCGGCTGGCGCTTTCCGAACACTCGCAAGCGCTGCTCTCCGATGCTGCCACCACACTACTGTTCGCCGTAGCACTGGCAGCAACGTTATATGAAGGCGAACACTTCGCCGGAATGGCCCGTCTGCTGGGGGTATTATTTGCGGTATTTCTTGCCTGGCGGAAGATGCCGCTGATTGTGGTGATCATCTCTGCCGCAGTGGTAACCGCATTACTGCGCATGGCGGGCATCCAGTAAGGCAAAAAAAAAGCGCCCGCAGGCGCTCTTTCGACAGTAATACAGGACTTATTTGGTCAGTTCAGCAGTCATATGTACCTGGTTACCGTTATACGCTTCGGTGATCTGGTAAGACGATGCGCCAGCATGCTGAGCCTGAGCAGCGATTTTCGCTTCTGCACCAGACAGAGTGGTATCCGTCGCAGAGACAGACTGTGCAGCGAAAGAACCGAAAGACGTAGCCAGAGCGATAACTGCGACAAAAGTTTTGATGCTTTTCATGATATAAACCCTTACGTTAGTTTGTTTGAGTGAGGCACCGCGCCTCGATGAAATAAATACTAGACCTGTTATCACTCAACAAAAAGCGGAAGGATTTGCTGTCATCTTTCAAATTTTTTGACTATTTCATAACCCAACCAATCGTTGCGGATGGGTATAAACCGTCGCCCTGCCTGGCTTGCAAAAACCCACCAGCGTCAGATTGCAGCGTTGTGCCACTTCCACTGCCAGCGTGGTCGCCGCAGACACCGCAAACAGGATCTCAACGCCGCACATGGCGGACTTTTGCACCATTTCATAACTGGCGCGGCTGGAAACCAGCACCGCGCCTGACGACCAGCGCTCACTCTCGCGGGCGCGGTGCCCCAGCAGCTTATCCAGCGCCACATGACGCCCGACATCTTCATGCCCGCCGATTAACGCACCGGACGGTAACATCCACGCGGCCGCGTGCGTGCAGCCGGTTAGCTGGCCAACAGGCTGAAAGTCGGTTAAATGCGCCAGTCCGACGTCGAGAGCGGCTAAATCAAAGGTCTGAGTGAACGGAAGGGGAGCTATGGGTTTACCGATATCATTCAATTGCTCAACACCGCAGACGCCGCAACCGGTGCGCCCGGCCAGCGCGCGACGACGCTCTTTCAGCCCCATAAAACGACGGCTTGAGAGCTCTATCTGCACTTCGAGTCCATGACAGGAAGGGACAACATCCATGCCGTAGATTTCCGTATGGTTTTCAATAATCCCTTCGGATAAGGAGAACCCCATGGCAAAGCACTCGAGGTCTTTTGGCGATGCCATCATCACCACATGAGAAATCCCGTTGTAAACCAACGCAACGGGAACCTCTTCCGCCAGCATATCGGGCGTCGCATGCTGCAAATCATCACGTTTCCACAGGGACACCTGACGAGCACCTGTGATTGATGTTGCATTTTTGTGCTTTTCTTCGCGCAATTCGTTCACTTTGCCTTAACCACCATCGAACAAGCGTACCAACATTGTGGTATCCTCAATCGCATATCCCTCAGGAAAAGAGGGAATAACAGCAATTCTGAACCTTTGCGCCTTCTACCGCAAAGTAAAAACGATAAGAGTAATGTCGAAACCAGGAGCAAACCATGCAGGTCAGCAGAAGGCAGTTCTTTAAGATCTGTGCTGGCGGTATGGCAGGAACGACGGCAGCGGCGCTGGGCTTTGCCCCGAGCGTTGCGCTGGCGGAAACGCGGCAATATAAATTGCTGCGCACCCGCGAAACCCGTAATACCTGCACATACTGTTCCGTTGGCTGTGGGCTGTTAATGTACAGCCTCGGAGACGGTGCAAAAAACGCCAAATCATCCATCTTCCATATCGAGGGTGACCCCGATCATCCCGTGAACCGTGGTGCGCTCTGCCCGAAAGGCGCAGGCCTGGTGGATTTCATCCATTCGGAAAGCCGCCTGAAATATCCGGAATACCGCGCGCCAGGCTCCGATAAATGGCAGCGTATTACCTGGGATGATGCCTTTGATCGCATCGCCAAATTGATTAAGGCCGATCGCGACGCTAATTACATCGCGAAAAATGCCGAAGGCACCACCGTTAACCGCTGGCTGAGCACCGGGATGCTGTGTGCATCCGCTTCCAGTAATGAAACCGGTTATTTAACGCAAAAATTTACCCGCGCACTCGGCATGTTAGCCGTCGACAACCAGGCGCGTGTCTGACACGGACCTACGGTAGCAAGTCTTGCTCCTACATTTGGTCGCGGTGCGATGACCAACCACTGGGTCGACATGAAAAACGCCAACCTTATCATCGTGATGGGGGGAAACGCGGCAGAAGCGCATCCGGTGGGATTCCGCTGGGCGATGGAAGCCAAGATCCATAATGGCGCGAAGCTGATTGTTATCGATCCGCGCTTTACGCGTACCGCTTCTGTAGCGGATTTTTATACGCCGATTCGTTCCGGTACTGACATTGCCTTCCTGTCAGGCGTGTTGCTGTACCTGATGACCAACGAAAAATACAACCGCGAATATACCGAGGCCTACACCAACGCCAGCCTGATTGTGCGTGAAGATTTTGGCTTCGAGGATGGCCTGTTCACCGGCTACGACGCGGATAAACGCAAATACGACAAAACAAGCTGGAACTACGAGCTGGATGAGAAAGGCTTCGCCAAACGCGATACCACCCTCACCCATCCGCGCTGCGTGTGGAATCTGCTGAAACAGCACGTTTCCCGCTACACGCCGGACGTGGTTGAAAACATCTGCGGGACGCCAAAAGCGGACTTCCTGAAGGTGTGCGAGTACATCGCAGAAACCAGCGTGCACGATAAAACCGCCTCGTTCCTGTATGCATTGGGCTGGACACAGCACTCCATCGGCGCGCAGAACATTCGCACCATGGCGATGATCCAGCTACTGCTGGGTAACATGGGGATGGCTGGTGGCGGCGTCAACGCCTTGCGCGGCCATTCCAATATTCAGGGGCTGACGGATCTGGGTCTGCTGTCGCAAAGCCTGCCAGGCTATATGACGCTACCCAACGAAAAACAGACCACCCTCCAGACTTACCTTGCTGCCAACACGCCAAAACCGCTGCTGGAAGGCCAGGTGAACTACTGGGGTAACTACCCGAAATTCTTCGTGTCGATGATGAAAGCCTTCTTCGGTGACAAAGCGACAGCGGAGAACAACTGGGGCTTTGACTGGTTACCGAAGTGGGACAAGGGCTACGACGTTCTGCAGTACTTCGACATGATGTACAAAGGCCAGGTTAACGGCTATATCTGCCAGGGCTTTAACCCGGTAGCGTCGTTCCCGAACAAGAACAAGGTCGTGGCAGCGCTGTCGAAACTGAAGTTCCTTGTCACTATCGATCCGCTGAATACCGAAACCTCAACGTTCTGGCAAAACCACGGCGAGTCGAACGATGTCGATCCATCGAAAATCCAGACCGAAGTGTTCCGCCTGCCTTCGACCTGCTTTGCCGAAGAGAATGGCTCGATCGTGAACTCCGGTCGCTGGCTGCAATGGCACTGGAAAGGCGCGGATGGCCCGGGCGAATCAGTGACTGACGGCGAGATCCTTGCTGGTATCTTCACGCGCTTGCGCAAGATGTATGCCGAAGAGGGTGGTGCGTGCCCGGAACAGGTTCTCAACATGACCTGGAACTACTCCACACCGCATGAACCGGCTTCGGAAGAAGTGGCAATGGAGAGCAACGGTAAAGCACTGGCGGACATCACCGATCCGGCAACCGGCGCAGTGATTGTGAAAAAAGGCCAGCAGCTCAGCTCGTTCGCACAGTTGCGTGATGACGGTACAACCTCCAGCGGCTGTTGGATCTTCGCCGGTAGCTGGACGCCGGACGGCAACCAGATGGCGCGTCGCGATAACGCGGATCCATCCGGCCTTGGCAATACGCTGGGCTGGGCATGGGCGTGGCCGCTTAACCGCCGCATTCTGTATAACCGTGCTTCCGCTGACCCGCAGGGTAAACCCTGGGATCCGAAACGTCAGTTGCTGAAGTGGGACGGCGCGAAATGGGGCGGCGTGGATGTTCCGGACTACAGCGCCGCCGCACCGGGCAGTGATGTAGGGCCGTTTATCATGCAGCCGGAAGGAATGGGCCGTCTGTTTGCTATCGATAAGATGGCCGAAGGGCCGTTCCCGGAACACTACGAACCGTTTGAAACGCCGTTGGGCACGAACCCGCTGCACCCGAACGTGGTGTCTAACCCGGCCGCCCGCGTCTTCAAAGACGACATGGCGGCGATGGGTAAAGCCGATAAGTTCCCGTACGTTGGTACCACTTATCGTCTGACTGAGCATTTCCACTACTGGACCAAGCACGCGCTGCTGAATGCCATCGCGCAGCCGGAGCAGTTTGTGGAAATCGGCGAAAAACTGGCAGGCAAACTGGGCATCGTGCAGGGCGATACCGTGAAAGTCTCCTCCAACCGTGGCTATATCAAAGCCAAGGCGGTGGTGACCAAACGTATCCGCACGCTGAAAGTGAACGGGAAAGATGTCGATACTATCGGTATTCCTATCCACTGGGGTTACGAGGGTGTGGCTAAAAAAGGCTTTATAGCCAATACGTTAACACCTTTCGTTGGTGATGCAAATACCCAAACGCCAGAGTTTAAGGCGTTCCTGGTGAATGTGGAAAAGGTGTAACGGAGACGACTTATGGCTTATCAATCGCAAGACATCATCCGTCGTTCCGCGACTAACGGTTTCACCCCCGCGCCACAGGCGCGGGATCACCAGCAGGAGGTGGCGAAGCTTATCGACGTTACCACCTGCATCGGCTGTAAAGCCTGCCAGGTGGCCTGTTCTGAGTGGAACGATATTCGTGATGAAGTGGGGCATAACGTCGGGGTGTATGACAACCCGGCAGATCTGACTGCGAAATCCTGGACCGTTATGCGCTTCTCGGAAGTAGAGCAGAACGACAAACTGGAGTGGTTGATCCGCAAAGATGGCTGTATGCACTGCGCCGATCCTGGCTGCCTGAAGGCATGTCCGTCGGAAGGAGCTATCATTCAGTATGCCAACGGTATCGTCGACTTCCAGTCTGAACAGTGCATTGGCTGCGGTTACTGTATCGCCGGTTGCCCGTTCGACGTACCGCGTTTAAACCCGGAAGACAATCGCGTCTACAAATGTACGCTGTGCGTTGACCGTGTCACCGTAGGCCAGGAGCCGGCGTGCGTGAAAACCTGCCCGACCGGCGCTATCCACTTTGGCTCCAAAGAGGATATGAAAACACTGGCGGGCGAACGCGTAGCGGAACTGAAAACCCGTGGTTACGATAACGCAGGTCTGTACGATCCGGCTGGCGTGGGCGGTACACACGTTATGTACGTACTGCATCATGCCGACAAACCGAATCTGTACCACGGTTTACCAGAGAACCCGGAAATTAGCGCTACCGTGAAGTTCTGGAAAGGTATCTGGAAACCTCTTGCGGCGGTCGGTTTTGCGGCGACCTTCGCTGCCAGTATCTTCCACTATGTCGGTGTCGGTCCGAACCGCGCAGAAGAAGAAGATGACAATCTGCATGAAGAGAAAGACGAGGTGCGCAAATGAAAAAACGTGACACCATCGTGCGCTACACGGCACCTGAGCGTATCAACCATTGGGTCACCGCCTTCTGTTTCGTGCTGGCGGCGGTGAGTGGGCTGGGATTTTTCTTTCCCTCCTTCAATTGGTTGATGGGCATTCTCGGTACGCCGCAGCTGGCGCGCATTCTCCATCCGTTCGTCGGCGTGGTGATGTTCGCATCGTTTATAATCATGTTTTTCCGCTACTGGCACCATAACCTCATCAATAGGGATGATATCTTTTGGGCGAAGAATATTCGTAAGATTGTCGTCAATGAGGAAGTGGGTGACACCGGGCGCTATAATTTCGGCCAGAAGTGTGTGTTCTGGGCGGCCATTATTTTCCTGGTGTTGCTGCTGGTAAGCGGCGTGGTTATCTGGCGCCCTTACTTCGCGCCAGCATTCCCGATTCCGGTGATCCGAATTGCCCTGATGGTGCATTCATTTGCCGCAGTCGCGTTAATTGTGGTTATTATGGTGCATATTTACGCCGCATTGTGGGTAAAAGGCACGATAACCGCAATGGTGGAAGGCTGGGTTACCAGCTCATGGGCGAAGAAACATCACCCGCGCTGGTACCGGGAAGTTCGCAAGACAACGGAAAAATCGACTGAATGAGTATTCGCATAATCCCGCAAGATGCGCTGGAGAAGAGCGATAAACGCACGGCGGAAGTGATTCCGCCGTTATTATTCCCCAGACTGAAAAATCTCTATAACCGCCGCGCAGAACGTCTGCGTGAGTTGGCCGAGAGTAACCCGCTGGGTGATTACCTGCGCTTCGCCGCGCTGATCGCCCATGCTCAGGAAGTGGTGCTGTACGACCATCCTTTGCAGATGGACCTGACGGCGCGCATTAAAGAAGCCGCTGAACAGGGTAAGCCGCCGCTGGACATTCACGTGCTGCCGCGCGATGCGCACTGGCACAAGCTGCTGCATTCACTGATTGCTGAGCTCAAACCCGAAATGAGCGGCCCGGCGCTGGCCGTGATCGAGAATCTGGAAAAAGCCTCTGCACAAGAACTGGAAGCGATGGCCAGCGCATTGTTTGCTGCCGACTTCGCCTCAGTAAGCAGCGATAAAGCGCCCTTTATCTGGGCCGCGCTGTCGCTCTATTGGTCGCAAATGGCGACGTTGATCCCGGGTAAAGCCCGCGCTGAATATGGCGAACAGCGCCAGTTCTGCCCGGTGTGTGGTTCAATGCCGGTCTCCAGCGTTGTGCACATTGGCACGACGCAGGGTCTGCGTTACCTGCACTGCAACCTGTGCGAAACCGAATGGCATGTGGTGCGCGTGAAATGCAGCAATTGCGAGCAAACCCGTGACTTACACTACTGGTCGCTGGATAACGAACAAGCGGCAATTAAAGCGGAAAGTTGTGGCGACTGCGGCACCTACCTGAAAATTCTCTATCAGGAAAAAGATCCAAACGTAGAGCCGGTCGCAGATGACCTGGCCTCGCTGGTGCTCGACGCTCGCATGGAGCAGGAAGGCTTTGCCCGCAGCTCCATCAACCCGTTCTTATTCCCTGGCGAAGGGGAATAAAACAGCATAACCCTTGCCACCTCCGGGCAAGGGTTGGCTGCGCCTCGCCCTCCTCCTGTACTTCGCTTCCCGTTGCCGTTGGCACTGATTGTTAAACACCGTCCATTCCCATTTCGCTAAAACCAGGCTATAAAACTGGATATTTATACAGATAAAAGGTTATCGGAATGGCACTGGAAAAGGGGATCGCCAGCCTGGTGAGCGACTTTATCGCCGCCGGTCGCCCGTCAGCGCGGGCAAAAAGTATTGATGAACGACGCGCAAGTTATATCGCCAGCACAGTACTTGCCGGAGAGACGGAAACGCGCGTACAGGTCGCAGATACGACGCTGGATGGCATAACGCTGCGCGTCTTTTCTCCGCTGGATGCCAGCGAATCGCTGCCAGCTCTGATTTATTACCACGGCGGCTGCTTTATTAGCGGCGGTTTCGCCACCCACGATAATCAGCTTCGCCAACTGGCTTATTACAGCGGCTGTCGGGTCATTGCCGTTCAGTATCGCCTCGCTCCGGAGCATCCCTGGCCCGCAGCACATGACGACGCGCAAAAAGGGGCTGATGTTGTATGGAAAAATGCCGAAGCACTGAATATTAACCGGGAGAAAATCACCCTTGCTGGCGACAGTGCTGGTGGGCATCTGGCGCTGGTTACGGCCTTGCGGTTAAAGGCGGCGGGCAACTGGCTGCCTGCACAGTTGATCCTTATTTATCCGATGCTGGACGCTACCGCCTACTTTGATAGCTATACCTTTAATGGCATTGATTATGTGATAACCCGTGATGCCTTACTCTCAGGTTATGACATGTATCTTGGCGACACCGACCGCTTGCAAGCGGATGTCAGTCCTTTATGGCGCGATGATTTTAAGGGTCTGCCGCCGGTACATATCATCACTGCCGAATTTGATCCGTTATGTGATGAAGGCGAGGCGCTTTATAAACATATGACGGAACAGGGTGTCACCTGCACCGGGGTACGCTATCAGGGAGTCATTCACGGCTTCTTCCAGCTGGCAGGCATTAGCCAGGCGGCAAAAGATGTCATTAGAGATGTCGCCGCCCGCGTCGCCCGGGCATAACGCCACAACACAAGGAAAGAAGATGTCTGTTGTTACCCCGGTAGAAAAACAGTTTACCGCTTACAATGCGCACGATATTGACGCGTTTGCCGCATGCTTTAGTGAAAATTTTACCGCCTGGCGTATGCCATCAGACGAACCCGCTTTGCGAGGACGTGAAGCATTACGCCACTTTTACGCACAGCATCGCTTTAACAACCCAGCCTTACGCGCTGAGCTACTGTCACGCACCGTGATGGGCAATAAGGTCTTCGATCACGAAAAAATCTACGGCATGGGCGATGCTGTGATTGAAAATATGGCGGTTTATGAAGTGCAGGATGGGTGTATTAAAAACGCGTGGTTTTTCTTTGCCGGGTAATGCGACAAAAGGGCAAAGCGCCTGTTAACACAGGCGCAATATGCGCTTACTCTTCTTCGTTGCCACCTTCAATATACGAACCGAAAGGTTTAGCAGGCAGCACAATGTAAATGCCTTCGAAAATCGCGCCCTGCTTATCGTCGCCAAACAGTTCGACCTGCAACTGGACACGGGCTTTACGGCCGCGCGCCAGCCTGTCGAGATCGCCGCTTAACGAGCCAAGATCGGCAATCGCACTGGGTTTGCCAGTTATCGGCGTACTGTAGCGAATGTGGGCATCGGCCAGGATAATGGTGCCACCGAGGTGGCGCTCACGCAGCATCAACCAGATAAGTCCCCATCCCGTTAGCGTTGCCAGCGAGAACAGACTACCGGCAAACAGCGTGTGATGCGGGTTCTGGTTACCGATTTCCGGCATAGTGGTGATAAATTTCTGCCCGGTGTACTGCTGAATACGCACCCCCATCTTTTCGCTCAGCGGGATATGCTCATACCAGGCTTGTTGCAACTGCCCACACCAGTCGCCGCGATGCAAAATATCATCCAGGGTGGCGACGGGCTTGATCATCAGAAAATGGCGCACCGGCGTGGTTTGTGGCGCGGTGATTTCACCTTCATTCACAAAACCCAGCTTTGCGAAAAACGCCACCGCATCTTCACGGGCGCTACAGGTTACACGCTTCACCCCTTCCTGACGGGCAACCGACTCCAGCGTCATCGCCATCAATGTGCCCAACCCTTTATCCTGCACGGATGGATGCACCGCCATAAAGCGAATCGAACCTTCGTTATCTGCATTGATATACAGCCGCCCGACGGCAACAAGGTTGCCTTCTTCATCCACAACCATCTGATGATGCGCCATCGCATCCCAGGCATCACGCTCAGAGCCTTTCGGCTGATGCAGCGGTTTGCGCAGCATCTCCCAGCGAAAGTGGTAATAATTCTCTAATTCTTCTTCTGTTTGCGGTACGCGAAGGTGATACATAGCTGTATTCTCTCTTGTTTCCCGGGGCCACGCCGCAAGCTGGCTCATACTTGCAACCAGAATGTTACGGGGCCGTCATTGACCAGTGAGACCTGCATGTCCGCAGCAAATCGTCCCGTTTGCGTTACCATCTGCTGGCTACGGCAACGTTCAACAAAGTAGTCGTAAAGCGCCTGCGCTTTTTCCGGTGCTGCGCCTCTGGAAAATCCCGGCCGCATGCCGCGTTCCGTCTCCGCCGCCAGCGTAAATTGCGACACCACCAGCACGCTTCCACCAGCCTGCTGGACATTGAGATTCATCTTCCCTTCTGCGTCGCCAAAAATGCGATACCCCAGCACACGCTCGCACAGGCGGTTCGCTTTTTGTTCATCGTCATCCTTTTCGACCCCTAACAACACCAAAAGTCCCGGGCCGATTTCACCCGTCACTTCACCCGCCACGCTAACGCTCGCACGGGAAACGCGTTGAATTAATGCAATCATGGTTGGTTTGCTTCTTCTTGTTGTGCTGCTTTTTTGAGTTTTCGGTATTCACCGAGAGTGACAGTTATTTCAGCGCCAAGCAAGACGATACACCAGGTCCAGTAGACCCAGAGGAACAAAATGGGGATGACAGCCAGCACGCCATAAATGAGCTGGTAAGAGGGAAACATGGCAATGTACAAGGCAAAGCATTTTTTCCCCAATTCAAACAATACCGCCGCGACAAACGCCCCGACAATCGCATCACGATTTGGTACCCGGGTGGTTGGCACAATGCTGTACAGCAGCCAAAAAGAGAGCCACGACAAAACCAGCGGGAAAATGCGCAACACGTTATCAATGACGCTGTTTAATTCACTGGCCCAGCGCAGCGACAACAGATAAGAGCTGATCGCCAGGCTGGCCCCCGCCAATAGCGGCCCAAGTGTCAGGATCATCCAGTACACCGCAAACGAATACACATGCGGGCGCACACGCGTACTGCGCCAGATTGCGTTCAGCGCGCTGTCTATGGAGTACATCAGCAGTAGCGAAGTAATAACCAGCCCACAGGCACCCACAGCGGTCATCTTGCTGGAGTTAGCAACAAACTGCTCAATGTAGTTCTGAATCACATCCCCGGTGGTAGGAATGAAATTGGCAAAGATAAAGTGGCGCAGCTGAAGGCTAACATCTGAAAACATTGGAAATGCAGCAAACAACGCAAAGACAACAGCAATAAAAGGCACCAGCGAGAGCAAGGAGACATAGGCGAGATTCCCCGCCAACGTCGTCATATGGTCTTCATCAATTCGCTGCCAGAGCAACTTCAACCATGACCACAGCGGGCGTGTATGATGCTTCGCCTTATGCCGGGCATTTCTCAACATAGCTGCTTCGCAAAATAGTCGGGGATCGTCGCTTTACCGGTGACAAGAATACTGGTTATCCCGAGTTGATTCGCACCGGCAATATTGTCGCTATTGTCATCGAAAAAAACGGCATCGTCGGCAGAAAAACCTTCAAGCGCCAAAACCTGCTGGTAAATACGCGCTTCCGGTTTGCGCATTCCCATATCCTGGGAGAGATAGATATGATCCGCCGCTGCACGAATTTCCGGGTATTGTTCCGGCCAGTAGGTGGTGTGCAGACGGTTAGTGTTGGACAGCACCACAACCCGATGCCCCTGCGCGCGAAGTTTATGCATGATTTCAATCACCTCCGGGCGCAAAGCTACAAACACCGCCTGCCAGCCGGTAGAGAACTGCTCGTAGCTCAAAGGAAGCGCCATCTCTTCACACATCGCTTTGGCGAAATCCTCATCACTGATCTCCCCACGCTCATGCTGATGAAACGTCTCGCCCATGTTAAAGCTCTGCTTTAACGTTGCCAGCGGTACGCGGCTGAAATCGCTCCAGGCACCTAATACCCGGTTAAAGTCGATATCGACAATCACATTACCTAAATCAAAGATATAGAGCATTTCTCTCTCCTTGCCAGCCGTGGAGAATTAACTGTAGCGGGAAAGGCCAGCTTTGACTATGCGCATAGTCGGACACTCAGCATATCTTCATCGTTACGTTTTTCGACAGTACAAAGAAGGCACATTTGAGGTAGAAAAAAGGTACGCCCCTGCATATTCCTCAATTATCAGGCTCAACGATCGTTCAGGCGTCCGGTAAAAACCCGGCAAGGTATCTTTTATATCTGCCTCATCTGCCGTATCGGCGAACGTCTTCACAATCCGATCATTGCTTAACACGCGCGAACGCAGTTGTTGGCTGTAATGGAAATAGATACTCCGGTTAACCTCCGAAACGTGCTGGCCAAAGAGCTTACCGGTCATTACGGCCATACCTTTACCATGACTCATGCGAAAAGAGAGCGTTCCAACAAATCGGTTTTGGCCGATATGCCATTCAGCTGTTCCCACGCACTGCAAAGGCGGTGCGGTGAGATGAGAATACAAGAGCACACCGCTGGTTATGACGGCGGTTAATAGCGCAACAGACAGTATCATCATGCTGAGATTTTTTTTCATTGCTCACGCGTCCAAAAATAATGTGAGGAACAAAAAGCCGTCCTATCTACTCGCGCATCTTTATCGCAGGCAAACGCCACAATACGATCGGCCTGACTGTAACCCGTTAAAAACAGGTAATCGTTATTTGCGCATAACTCTGTATTTTTATTAAGTAAATTAGTGTAGTACTCCGTAGTACGCTCATTCGCGGCGTAAAATATTCGACAGTCATTGCCTGAAGATGGGGTTGTGTTAAGAGTAAGATAATCCTTAAAAGGCATTGGCAAGTGGGCGTTATAAAGCATCCAGCCATTTATTATGCTGAGCAGGACCAGTATCACCACACTGGCGATAAGCCAACGTGAATAGTTTTTTTTCGCGCTGATTACCGGTACCGGTTCGCTTATTTGCACGACCGGTTGCGGAACTGTGTGTATTGCTACGGTTTGTGGCGTATTGAGCACTTCAACGCTTACCGTATTTGAAAGGGTGAGTCCGCGTCGCGAAATGGTTTTGACCACATCACGAGGCAAACCAGCTACCTCCAGCGCATTACGCAGAGTAAGGATTGCCTGATAAAACGCATTAGGCGTAGTGACATCGTTTCTGTCTCCCCATCCAACCTTCATCAAATCATTTTGAGAAATCACTTCTCCAGGATGCGTTATTAGATAGAGGAAACAGAGGCTGGCCGGTAACTGCAAATGAAGAGTTCGTCCAGTCAAGCGATTCGTCAGGCTTTTACTGTCAGGGTTAAACTCCACTAAATTATTAATGAGATACAATTTTTCCTTTCCTCGGCAGGGCTACCGTTTAACAATTTATCCTAAAACGGTGCAGATTAATTTTAGCAAAAAATAAAAATAATTCACCACAACTATAGGTTTAACAAACTAAGAAACTCACCAAAACCCATAAAATACAAAGAGTTAAAAATTAATTTCTTAGATGAAAATTAAAAATATTTAATAAGACTAATTGATTAAAAGATAACATCATTTGAATTTATATTTGCTTCAGAAAAACACATAACGTGAAAAGGAGCAAGTATTAACTGAAAAGATGAAAATTTTGACGTGAGTAGATACATCTTGTGATTAGAGATTGAGGTTTAAGACGATTCAAAAGCTTATATCCTGAACCAGCCACAAAATTTATATATTTAATTTAAAAACCCACATATCAATACAAATGCGGTGGGTGTCTTATTCCCTGCGGGGAGGTAAATATGTCACATTCAACAAAATATTCGCCGATAGCAATCGCTATTTCTGCGGCTCTGGCATCAATATTCATTCCAGTCCACGCAGCGTATTTAAATTTCAATGACTTGCCTGCAACAGGACTGGTGTCTGATTTACCAGCTGAGATCCAGGCGCTTATTCCATCCGGCGCAAGTGCAAATTACAGTAAAAACACCAGCGATCCTAACTATGTATATCAATGGAACACTGGCAGCATCCCAATTTATGGTAACGGTATTACGCTGAATGGCCCCGGTGCCGAAGCATTTGAACATACCGTGACTGTTATTCAGAACTCGGCGACTGGCAGCCCGGGCGTCATATTTGGCGATGACTTAACGATTTATACGCAATCCAAAGTTGCGGCAAATAACGGTAAAGACGTTGATGGGATCCGTACACACGGTACCAATACACCTGATAATCCGGTATTTGTAATAACGGGCGATCGCACCAAAATTTACGTTAACGGAGACAGTGGCGACGGGATTAATGCAGGTTACAGCTCTTTTAGTCAGGGTTATCTTGGTTCCGCTAACATCTACATTGGCAACGATGCGTATATTGAAACCACCGGTAACACCGGGCGCGGCGTTACCGCTTATGCCATCAAGGACGCCACCGCGGCAAAAAATAATATTATTCTTGGCGATCGCGCACATATCGTTACCCGCGGCAACTATGCAGAAGGTATTCGCGCATACCAAAGCGGTTCTTATATACGCCTCGGACAGGATGCAGTAATTGAAACGTACGGTAAATTGGCTTATGGCGCTTACGCAGGAGCCTCATCAAAGATTGAATTGGGCAAAAATGCCGATATCACCACCAATCTGGATGGCGCAAACGCGATTTATGCCAACGTTTCTTCAACGATCTCTTTAGCGGAAGGCGCTTCCATAACAATCAACGGTTTTGGCGCTTATGGGGTGTACGCCATCAATTCAATCGTCAATTTAGCGGAAGACGCTTCCATAACAACCAACGGTGTTGACGCTTATGGGGTGTACGCCACCAATGCGATCGTCAATCTCGGCGATAACGCATCAATCGCAATTAATAACAACAGCGGTACCGCATCCTCCGGCTTGCATGCGTTGTCGAAGGGGAAAATCAATCTGGCCGGCGGTGCAGCCATTACCATGGCCGGTGACAAAGCCAGCAATAACTATGCAATGTCGACCGTCAGCGGTGGGGTGATCGATGCTTCAACCGGCGGAAGATTCACCATTGATGGCGATATTTCCTCATCCGGCGATAACAGCGCCATTCTGCTTTCCATGCGAGACAATTCATTATGGGATGGCGCATCCTATATTACCGGTGCAGCAACAACAGCGCTCACCATGAGCAATGCCGTCTGGAATATGACCGACAGCTCGACACTGACCAATCTGACACTGGATTCAGGTGCGGTGGTGAATGTTCTGCATGATAACGACGGGTTATGGAAGACGCTGACGGTGAACGGTGATTACACCGGTAACGGTGGTACGCTCGCCTTTAATACCGTGCTGGCTGATGACGCCTCTGAAACAGACAAAATGATTGTCAAAGGGAATACCGCTGGTAACACCTTTGTCGCCATTAATAACATTGGCGGGACAGGGGCACAAACGGTTGAAGGTATCGAAATTATCGAAGTCGAGGGAAACTCCGCCGGTACCTTTGAAAAAGCAGGCCGTATCGTCGCCGGGGGCTACGACTATAACGTGGTGCAGAAAGCCAACAACTGGTACCTGACCAGCAAGGTCGAAGATGTGGAACCAGAGCCTGATCCTGTCGACCCCGGGCGCCCTATTGCACCACCGTCGATTGACCCGGTTTCACCGGCTGGTGAGCATCAGTATCGCCCTGAATTTGGTAGTTATCTGGCCAACAACTATGCGGCAAATACACTGTTCATGACTCGTCTGCATGATCGCCTGGGTGAAACACAGTACACCGATATTCTCACTGGCGAGAAGAAAGTCACCAGTCTGTGGCTGCGTAATGTTGGTGGTCATACCCGTTTCAAAGACGGCAGTGGTCAGTTAAAAACCAGCGGCAACCGCTATGTTATGCAACTGGGGGGCGATCTGGCGCAGTGGAGTACTGACGGTCTTGACCGCTGGCATGTGGGTGCAATGGCGGGCTATGCCAACAGTAATAACACCACAAAATCGAACCTTACCGGCTACCACTCCAGCGGGAAAACCTCGGGTTACAGCGTAGGGTTGTACGGTACCTGGTATGCAAATGAAGCGGACAAAACAGGTGCCTATGTTGATAGCTGGGCACTCTACAACTGGTTTGATAACGACGTAACAGGCCAGGAACAAGCGACGGAAAAATATAAGTCCAAGGGCATCACCGCGTCGGTTGAAGCCGGTTACAGCGTTAAAGTCGGCGAAAATGAACAGCGCAGTTTCTGGATCCAACCCAAAGCCCAGCTGGTCTGGATGGGGGTTAAAGCCGATGCTCATCGCGAGCAGAACGGCACACAAGTGAAAGACGAAAGCAGTGGCAATCTGATGACCCGCCTTGGCGTGAAAGCCTACCTCAGCGATCGTAACCCGGTTGACGCAGGTAAAGACCGCCAGTTGCAGCCATTTGTTGAAGCTAACTGGATCCACAACACGCAGACCACACGAGTGAAAATGGATGATGTAAGCAACAGCATGAGCGGTACGAATAATATCGCTGAACTGAAAGCAGGCGTGGAAGGCCGGGTTACACCAAACCTGACACTGTGGGGCAACGTTGCTCAGCAGGTAGGGACCAAAGGCTACAGTGACACACAAGGTATGCTGGGCGTGAAATACAGCTTCTGACAAACATACCGCCATAAAAAAAGCCGCTGATTCAGCGGCTTTTTCATTACTGGCAAGAAGAAGTATTACTCTTCTTTCGCACCGCGCATGGCGCGTTTACGGTCGTTCTCAGTCAGGTAGCGTTTACGGATACGAATAGACTGCGGCGTTACCTCTACCAGTTCGTCGTCGTCAATAAACTCCAGCGCCTGCTCAAGGGTCATCTTAACCGGCGGAACCAGAACCGTTGCTTCGTCAGTACCTGACGCACGCATGTTGGTCAGTTTTTTACCGGTCAGGCAGTTAACGGTCAGGTCGTTAGAACGACTGTGAATACCGATAATCTGGCCTTCGTAAACTTCAGCACCGTGGCCCAGGAACAGCTTACCGCGATCCTGCAGACCGAACAGAGCAAACGCAACCGCTTTACCCTGACCATTGGAGATCAGTACGCCGTTGTTACGCTGACCCACTTCACCCGGACGAACGTCATCGTAATGGCTGAAGGTGGAATACAGCAGACCAGTACCAGAAGTCATGGTCATGAACTCAGAACGGAAGCCAATCAGACCACGGCTTGGGATCACGTAGTCGAGACGTACGCGGCCTTTACCGTCCGGATTCATGTTTTTCAGGTCGCCTTTACGCTCACCGAGCGCCTGCATCACAGAACCCTGGTGTTGCTCTTCAACGTCCAGCGTAACGTTTTCGAACGGCTCTTGTTTACGGCCATCGATTTCACGGAAGATAACTTTCGGACGGGAAACCGCCATTTCGAAACCTTCACGACGCATGTTCTCGATAAGCACGGACAGGTGCAGCTCACCACGGCCGGATACACGGAACGCATCCGCATCTTCGGTTTCTTCCACGCGCAGCGCAACGTTGTGCACCAGCTCTTTGTTCAGACGGTCGAGGATCTGACGTGAAGTCACGTACTTACCTTCTTTACCACAGAACGGAGAGGTGTTGACGTTGAAGAACATGGTCACAGTCGGTTCATCAACAGACAGCGCCGGCAGCGCTTCTACATTTTGCGGATCGCAGATGGTGTCAGAGATGTTCAGCTCGCCCAGACCGGTGATCGCAATGATATCGCCCGCTTCTGCAACTTCGCTATCAATACGCTCCAGCCCCAGGTGAGTCAGTACTTTACCGACTTTACCGTTACGGGTTTTGCCTTCGCTATCAATGATAGTGACCTGCTGGTTCGGTTTCACTTTACCGCGCTTGATACGACCAATGCCGATTACACCAACGTAGTTGTTGTAATCCAGCTGAGAGATTTGCATCTGCAGGGTGCCGTCCAGATCAACGTTCGGCGCCGGTACATGGTCAACAATCGCCTGGTACAGCGGGGTCATGTCTTCAGCCATGTCTTCGTGGTCCATGCCCGCGATACCGTTCAGCGCAGAAGCGTAAACGATCGGGAAGTCCAGCTGCTCGTCGGTCGCATCCAGGTTAACGAACAGGTCAAAGACCTGGTCAACAACCCAGTCAGGACGCGCGCCAGGGCGGTCAACTTTGTTGATTACCACAATCGGTTTCAGGCCATGGGCAAATGCTTTTTTGGTCACGAAGCGCGTTTGCGGCATCGGGCCGTCAAATGCGTCAACCACCAGCAGCACGGAATCAACCATGGACATAACACGCTCAACTTCACCACCGAAGTCGGCGTGCCCTGGGGTATCAACGATGTTGATACGGTAATCATTCCATTTGATAGCGGTGTTTTTCGCGAGGATAGTAATCCCACGCTCTTTCTCCAAATCGTTGGAGTCCATCACACGCTCTTGTGTTTCAGCACGTTCGTCGAACGTACCGGATTGCTGCAGCAGCTTGTCAACCAGGGTCGTTTTACCGTGGTCAACGTGAGCAATGATGGCGATGTTACGCAGATTTTCGATCACAACTTTGCCTCAGGCATTAGAAATAGCGCGTTATTGTACACGTATTAATCGAAGGACTAAACAGGATCACAAACATCCTCCGCAAACAAGTATTGCAGAGTTGCTTTGTGATCGCTTTCACGGAGCGTTAAAAGGGGCATTTAACGAAAATTGCACCAATATAGTGCCCAATATTCACATAGAAGCACTATATTGGTGCAGCTTAACCATCATGGTGCAGCCCTTTTGCACGATACCGTGCATGATAACGCCTTTTTAGGGGCATTTAAAAGTTGGCATAGATTTCGCTTTAACTATTTTACGGCAACAACGCCAGGTTTACGTAGTATTTGAAGACCTCGTTACCACGACGACAATGACAAATCCGGGAGAGTTTAAGTATGTCCGCTGAACACGTTTTGACGATGCTGAATGAGCACGAAGTGAAGTTTGTTGATCTGCGCTTCACAGATACCAAAGGTAAAGAACAGCACGTCACTATCCCAGCCCATCAGGTCAATGCCGACTTCTTCGAAGAAGGTAAAATGTTTGATGGTTCTTCGATTGGTGGCTGGAAAGGCATCAACGAATCCGACATGGTGCTGATGCCGGACGCGACTACCGCTGTCATTGACCCGTTCTACGAAGAACCTACACTGATCATCCGTTGCGATATTCTGGAACCTGGCACCATGCAGGGTTACGACCGTGACCCGCGCTCCATCGCAAAACGTGCTGAAGAGTACCTGCGCGCTACCGGCATTGCAGACACCGTTCTGTTCGGGCCAGAGCCGGAATTCTTCCTGTTTGACGACGTTCGCTTCGGCAGCTCAATTTCTGGCTCCAGCGTCGCTATCGACGATATCGAAGGCGCATGGAACTCCTCTACCAAATACGAAGGTGGTAACAAAGGTCACCGTCCGGCAGTGAAAGGCGGTTATTTCCCGGTTCCACCGGTTGACTCTGCTCAGGACCTGCGTTCCACCATGTGTCTGGTGATGGAAGAAATGGGCCTGGTTGTTGAAGCTCACCACCACGAAGTGGCAACAGCAGGTCAGAACGAAGTGGCAACCCGCTTCAACACCATGACCAAAAAAGCGGACGAAATTCAGATCTACAAATACGTTGTGCACAACGTTGCGCACCGTTTCGGTAAAACCGCAACCTTTATGCCGAAACCGATGTTCGGTGATAACGGCTCCGGCATGCACTGCCATATGTCCCTGTCCAAGAACGGTACCAACCTGTTCTCTGGCGACAAATATGCAGGTCTGTCTGAAACAGCGCTGTACTACATTGGCGGCGTAATCAAACACGCGAAAGCCATCAACGCCCTGTCTAACCCAACCACCAACTCCTACAAACGTCTGGTCCCGGGTTACGAAGCGCCGGTAATGCTGGCTTACTCTGCCCGTAACCGTTCTGCTTCTATCCGTATCCCGGTGGTTGCTTCCCCGAAAGCACGTCGCATTGAAGTGCGTTTCCCGGATCCGGCAGCGAACCCGTACCTGTGCTTCGCAGCACTGCTGATGGCGGGTCTGGATGGGATTAAAAACAAAATCCATCCGGGCGAAGCCATGGACAAAAACCTGTACGATCTGCCGGCTGAAGAAGCGAAAGAAATCCCGCAGGTTGCAGGCTCTCTGGAAGAAGCGCTCAACGCACTGAGCGCTGACCGCGAGTTCCTGACTGCTGGCGGCGTGTTCACTGACGACGCGATCGATGCTTACATCGCTCTGCGTACCGAAGAAAACGACCGCGTTCGCATGACGCCGCACCCGGTAGAGTTCGAACTGTACTACAGCGTTTAATAAATTTAATACTCAGCGGACTTCTTGTCGTAGTAAGGCGGCAACTGAGCGAATCCTCGGGAGCATAGATAACTATGTGACCGGGGTGAGCGAAGGCAGCCAACGCAGTTACGGCGAGAAAGACGCCAGAGGATTTGTTGCCGTGGAACTTTTTAGCCCATCCCAGGATGGGCTTTTTTCTCCACCAACAACCTGATCTATCGCGCTTTTTACCGATAAAAAGCTATACTGCACTAAATTAGTGCAACTTTCCGGGAGACTGCTGAATGGCAAGTGGCGTGCTGCCCGATGCTGGGCAGATCCTCAATTCTTTAATCAACAGCATCTTGCTGGTTGATGATGAACTGGCAGTGCATTACGCGAATCCGGCTGCGCAACAATTACTGGCGCAGAGTTCACGTAAGTTATTTGGCACACCTCTACCTGAATTACTGAGCTACTTTTCACTGAACATCGATCTGATGCGGGAAAGTCTGCACGCCGGACAGGGGTTTACCGATAACGAAGTAACACTCGTCATTGACGGGCGTTCACACATACTTTCACTGACGGCGCAACGTTTGCCGGAGGGTTTGATCCTGCTGGAAATGGCGCCAATGGATAACCAGCGACGTCTGAGTCAGGAGCAGCTCCAGCACGCCCAACAAGTCGCCGCGCGCGACCTGGTGCGTGGACTGGCCCATGAAATCAAAAACCCACTGGGTGGACTACGTGGCGCCGCGCAGTTGCTGAGTAAAGCACTGCCCGACCCGGCATTGCTGGAATATACCAAAGTGATCATTGAGCAGGCCGACCGCCTGCGCAACCTGGTGGATCGTCTGCTTGGCCCGCAGCAGCCTGGAATGCATGTGACCGAAAGCATTCATAAGGTTGCCGAACGTGTGGTGAATTTAGTGTCGATGGAGCTGCCGGATAACGTCACGCTGGTCCGCGATTACGATCCCAGCCTGCCGGAACTGGCTCACGATCCCGACCAAATCGAGCAAGTTTTACTGAATATTGTCCGCAATGCGTTGCAAGCGCTGGGCCCGGAAGGCGGCGAGATCATTTTACGTACCCGCACCGCTTTCCAGCTAACGCTGCACGGTGTGCGCTATCGCCTGGCGGCGAGAATAGATGTGGAAGATAACGGTCCGGGTATTCCTTCGCATCTCCAGGATACCCTGTTCTATCCAATGGTGAGCGGGCGTGAAGGCGGCACCGGGCTTGGGTTATCTATCGCACGCAATTTGATCGATCAACATTCTGGCAAAATTGAATTTACCAGTTGGCCAGGACATACCGAATTTTCGGTTTACCTGCCTATTCGGAAGTAGAGGTGTTTATGCAACGAGGGATAGTCTGGATCGTTGATGACGATAGCTCCATCCGTTGGGTGCTTGAACGCGCGCTCACCGGGGCAGGCTTGAGTTGTACAACATTTGAAAGTGCCAATGAAGTGCTAGATGCGCTAACCACCAAAACCCCTGATGTACTGCTTTCGGATATTCGTATGCCAGGGATGGATGGACTTGCGTTACTGAAACAGATAAAACAGCGCCATCCGATGCTTCCGGTCATCATTATGACCGCACATTCCGATCTGGATGCCGCCGTTAGCGCCTATCAACAAGGGGCGTTTGATTATCTGCCCAAGCCATTTGATATTGATGAAGCGGTTGCGCTGGTCGAGCGTGCAATCAGCCATTATCAGGAACAGCAGCAACCGCGTAATGTACAGGCCAGCGGCCCGACAACTGACATCATCGGCGAAGCCCCGGCAATGCAGGATGTGTTCCGCATTATAGGTCGCCTGTCGCGCTCGTCCATCAGCGTGCTGATTAATGGTGAATCCGGTACGGGTAAAGAGCTGGTCGCACATGCGCTGCATCGCCATAGCCCACGGGTTAAGGCGCCGTTTATTGCGCTAAATATGGCCGCCATCCCAAAAGATTTGATCGAGTCTGAACTGTTTGGTCACGAGAAAGGGGCCTTTACCGGCGCGAATACTGTGCGTCAGGGCCGTTTTGAACAGGCCGACGGGGGGACGCTGTTTCTCGACGAAATCGGCGATATGCCGTTGGATGTGCAGACCCGTTTGCTGCGTGTACTGGCTGATGGCCAGTTCTATCGCGTGGGCGGTTACGCACCGGTAAAAGTCGATGTACGCATTATCGCAGCCACGCACCAGAACCTTGAGCTGCGGGTTCAGGAAGGGAAATTCCGTGAGGACTTATTCCATCGTCTGAACGTTATTCGCGTGCACCTGCCACCGCTGCGCGAACGTCGGGAAGATATCCCTCGCCTTGCGCGGCACTTTTTGCAGGTTGCAGCCCGTGAGCTGGGGGTGGAAACCAAGCAACTCCACCCTGAAACAGAAGCGGCGTTAACGCGTCTGCCCTGGGGCGGGAACGTGCGTCAGCTCGAAAATACCTGCCGCTGGCTGACGGTAATGGCTGCAGGTCAGGAAGTCCTGATTCAGGATCTCCCTGCTGAGCTTTTCGAAACGACCGCGCCGGATAATCCATCACAGAGTCTGCCGGACAGCTGGGCGACCCTGCTGGCGCAATGGGCGGATCGCGCGTTGCGTTCCGGTCATCAAAATCTGCTCTCTGAAGCGCAACCAGAGATGGAGCGGACGCTGCTGACCACCGCACTGCGGCATACACAAGGGCATAAACAGGAAGCGGCGCGCTTGCTCGGCTGGGGCCGCAATACCCTGACGCGTAAGCTGAAAGAGCTGGGAATGGAGTAGACGGCAGTAGAAATGTAAAGATTGAATTGCCAGTGCAAATTGCTGCAATTTCACACTTTACTGTTACTCGCAGTTAAGTATGATCTTGCCCGTTCACGGGGGAGTTCATCATGCTGGAATCATTCATCAATATGGTTACGACAGGCGTCGAAGCTGGCGCGTCTGCAAGCCATACACCGCAAACAGCCATCGCGGCTGTGCTTTGCGCCGCGTTGGTTGGGCTGTTTAGCTAACCTTACTGACGGCACTGCGCTTATCAGGCCTACGCACCATGTTGTAGGCCTGATAGCACGCTCGCTAAATCACCCGAGAGAATTGCTGCAACCGCGCTTTCTGGCGCAGATAGGCGTCGAAGCACATGCAAATATTGCGGATCAGCAAACGCCCTTTCGCCGTGACCTGTAACCCTGCGTCATCAACCACCACCAGCCCGTCGTCCGCCAGCGGCGCTAACAAGCGCAAGTCCTCGGCAAAATAGTCGCGAAAATCGATACCCCAGACGTTTTCCACCGCACCGAACGCCAGACGGAAATTGCAGATCAGCATTTTGATCACGTCACGGCGAATACAGTCATCACGGGTCAGCGCAATCCCCCGCCATAGCGCGTTACCGCGTTCGTCTACTTGCTGATAATAATGTTTCAGCTCTTTCTGGTTTTGCGCATAGCTGTCGCCAATCATGCTGATGGCAGAAACGCCCAGTCCCAGCAGATCGCTATCGCCCTGGGTGGTGTAACCCTGGAAATTACGGTGCAACACTCCGTTACGCTGTGCCACGGCCAGCTCGTCATCCGGGCGGGCAAAATGATCCATACCGATAAACTGATAACCCGATGTGGTGAGCGAGGTGATGGTTTGCTGCAAAATATCCAGCTTCTGTTGTGCGGAAGGCAAATCGGCATCTTTGATTTTTCGTTGCGCGGCGAACAGCGTCGGCAAATGCGCATAGTTGAACACGCTGAGACGATCCGGGCTCAGCGCCGCCACGCGTTGTAGCGTAAAGGCAAAGCTTTCCGGCGTCTGTTTTGGCAGTCCATAAATCAGATCGATATTGGTCGAAGTAAAACCGATTTTCCGGGCATGATTAAGCAGCGCGAAGATAAAATCTTCATCCTGCTCGCGGTTAACCAGACGCTGAACTTCTTTATTAAAGTCCTGCACCCCCATGCTCAGGCGATTAAAGCCTTCGCTGCGCAGATGATCGAGAACATCCAACTCAATTTCACGGGGATCCACTTCGATCGAGATTTCCGCGTCATCGTTAAAAGCAAAATGCCCTCGCAGGAGCCCCATCAGGCGGGTAATTTGCGCTTTATTCAGGTAAGTTGGCGTACCGCCGCCCCAGTGCAACTGGCTGACGTGGCGGCCTTTAAACAGCGGCGCACGATGAACGATCTCGTGTTCCAGCGCATCCAGGTATTGATCGGCTTTATGCTGCTGCCGGGTAACAATCTTATTGCAGCCGCAGAAATAGCACAGCTTGTGACAAAACGGGATATGAACGTACAGCGATAGCGGACGCTCCGGATAACGCGCAACAGCACGCTGAAAATCCTCTTCGCCGTAAGCGTCGGAAAACTCCAGCGCGGTAGGGTATGAAGTGTAACGCGGCCCGGAATAGTTATATTTCTGGATGAGGGCCAGGTCCCAGTCGATCACATGCTCTGACATTGCTTACTCCTTCCGATGACGCCGCTGGCGGGTCCGGCGGCCCGGCCTGACCTCGTTGCGGGTCATAAGCCGGTTGCGCAGCCACACTTTGCGCCGCGACAACCGCTGTAGTTTAACGAATAACCACACCAGATAACATATAACCGGAAGGGTTATAAGCAGGACGGGAAGGCCCATAGAAAAGGATTAATTGCCGCCTTTCAGCAGACGCATCATATCTTCCTTGCGCTCTTCTTCTTCCTCATCTTCATCATCATCGTAAGAGAGGCCCAGTTTCTGCATCAACTCATCAATACGATCCAGTTTGGCATCCACCCACGCCTGGTCTTCAGCGCTCAGGGTTTCGCCCTCTTCCAGACGTTCCAGTAGCGCATCCAGGCGCTCATCCGTTTCCAGCATCTCCAACTCATCCTGCGGTGAAAGCATAGGTTTCTCGCTCTTAGGTTTGTGGTGCTTTTTAACCTGGGGTTCGGTAACGCCCAGTGGGATCGGTTTTTTGCTGCCAATGCGCGGATCTTTTTGCGGTTTACCCTTGCCGGAGCCGGAAGACTCAGCACCACCGTTCGCGCGGCTGCCGGAAGCATTACCGCGATGCTTTTTGTCACGTTTGCGATCGCGGCCTTCCTGATTTAATTCTTCACGTGTTTTACGGCGTACTTTGCTGCGTGGTTGGGCGGACGGTTTTTTCATGATGGTCGTCTTAAGTCGTTTTCTTCAGTATAGAATTGCGGCGGAATCTAGCAGAAAGCAAGCAAAGAAAAAAGGCGACAGTGCAAACTGTCGCCTTTTTTCTTGACCCTTAACCCATAATGGGTTCTACATTCCGTGTGCGCTATCAACCAGCCCTGTTTTTCCGTTAGCGTCGAACATTCCCTGTTGGGGTTCCTTTTTCCTTGTAAACGTCTCCAGACGTTTTGTCCTGTCTTCGCCTCCTGGCGCTCCTGACCCCTCACTCCTTGAGTCATCCTTCCTTCTATAGCCTCCTGGCCTGCGAGTTACTTTACCCTTCTGAGCGAAACTAACAAGCAGTTAGATGCCTCGATCCGATAAATTAGGAAAATTCTTTAAAACCAACTCGTTGATTTAACATAGTTTACCGGTTTCGGTTGCCTGCAACTTCTCTGAAAGTTCGCATAGCAGGAATAGCCAATTTCTTACAACGTTTGAGACAAGGACTCACAAATGAGTTTCTGACGAGAAAAACAGCCTTTTGCGGTAGTTCAGGTATAATCGCCGCATGCTTTCTGATGGAGACGACCATTTTGACTAACTGGAATTACCAACAGACGCACTTTGTTACCAGTGCGCCTGATATTCGCCACTTACCCGCCGACACCGGCATCGAAGTGGCTTTTGCTGGCCGCTCCAACGCAGGAAAATCGAGTGCGCTTAACACGCTGACAAACCAGAGAAACCTGGCTCGCACGTCAAAGACGCCTGGCCGTACGCAGCTTATCAACCTGTTTGAGGTCGCCGATGGGAAACGCCTGGTCGACCTGCCGGGGTATGGCTATGCAGAAGTGCCGGAAGAGATGAAAATCAAATGGCAGCGCGCACTCGGAGAGTATCTGGAAAAACGCCAGTGCTTGCAGGGTCTGGTGGTGTTAATGGATATTCGCCATCCGTTAAAAGATCTTGATCAGCAGATGATCCAGTGGGCCGTAGATAGCAATCTCCAGGTGCTGGTGCTGCTCACTAAAGCGGACAAACTTGCCAGCGGCGCGCGCAAAGCGCAGCTCAATATGGTGCGTGAAGCAGTGCTCGCTTTCCAGGGAGACGTTCAGGTTGAAGCGTTCTCTTCACTGAAAAAACAGGGTGTGGATAAATTGCGTGAAAAGCTGGATACCTGGTTTAGCTCGCTGCCGCCGGTTGAAGAAAGCAACGAGTAATTCCTTCCATCCACGCGGCCCCCGCCGCGTTTTTGCTTTATTTTGCACAATAAAAAACGCCCCAGTCATTACTGACTGGGGCGGCTAAATATTCAGCCAAATCCGATTACGTGAAGTAAAAGGTCTGAAAGATAGAACATCTTACCTCTGTACCCTACGCGAATAACTCTACTCCCTTTTTGGATCCGGAAAAAGCATTTTTTGTAATTTCTTTTCAATATTTACATAGGGAATTCTAATGATCATCACAAAACCCCCGGTCATTTGTTGCTTACTTACAAAAAAGAAGCTTATCCACCGCGGACTTAGTGCGCTTGATCCCAGTTTTGGCCACTCCCGACTTCCACCAGCAACGGCACGTCAAGCGTGGTACTGCTCTCCATTAGTTCATGGATCTTTTTCGACACCGCTTCAAGATCGTCTTTGTGCACCTCAAACACCAGTTCATCGTGAACCTGCATGATCATACGAACGCGCGGTTTTTCACTTTGCAGCCATGCGTCTACCGCGATCATCGCGCGTTTAATAATGTCCGCCGCCGTACCCTGCATCGGCGCGTTGATTGCCGCGCGTTCCGCACCAGCACGCCTTGCCGCATTGCTGGATTTGATGTCCGGCAAGTACAGACGACGCCCTTCGAGGGTTTCAACATAACCGCGAGCTTTCGCCTGCGCACGCGTGCGTTCCATATAGTCCAGCACACCCGGATAGCGCTCAAAGTAGAGATCCATATACTTTTGCGACTCTTTGCGCGGGATATTGAGCTGACGTGATAACCCAAACGCGCTCATTCCGTAGATCAGACCAAAGTTAATGGCCTTGGCGCTACGACGCTGCTCATTACTGACGCTTTCGAGTGGCAGACCAAACACTTCCGCTGCCGTCGCGCGGTGAATATCTTTCCCTTCGGCAAATGCCGATAGCAGGCCCTTATCGCGCGACAGGTGAGCCATAATGCGCAGTTCAATTTGCGAGTAGTCCGCAGAGACAATTACATGATCCTTCGGCGCAATAAACGCCTGGCGAATGCGGCGGCCCTCATCGTTACGCACCGGAATATTTTGCAGGTTCGGATCGGTTGAGGAGAGACGCCCTGTCGCCGTTACCGCCTGATGATACGACGTATGTACGCGCCCGGTTTTCGGGTTAATCATCTGCGGTAATTTGTCGGTGTAAGTTGATTTGAGTTTCGCCAACCCACGGTACTCCAGGATCACTTTCGGCAGCGGGTAGTCAAGCGCCAGCTCTTCCAGCACCTCTTCTGACGTAGACGGTGCGCCGCCCGGCGTTTTCTTCAGCGGTTTAATACCCTGTTTTTCAAAAAGAATAGTTTGTAATTGCTTCGTGGACGAGAGATTAAAAGACTCTTCGGCAATCTCATGGGCCTTTTTCTCCAACTCCGCCAGACGCAGGGTCAACTCTTCCGAGTGCTTATGCAATACGGCAGGATCGATATTTACCCCGTTGCGTTCAATGCGGGAAATCACTGGCACCAGCGGCATTTCGATGTTCTGAAACACGTTAAGTGGTCCAGCGTTTTTTTGCAGTTCCGGCCACATCTTCAGATGCAGTTGCAAGGTAACGTCAGCATCTTCCGCTGCATAGCGACCTGCCTGTTCCAGATCGATCTGGTTAAAGGTCAGTTGATTTTTACCCTTGCCGGCAATCTCTTCAAAGGTGATGGTTTTGTGTTTCAGCCAGCGTTCAGAAAGACTGTCCATATCATGGCGACCCGCCACGCTATCCAGTGTGTAGGACTCCAGCATGGTATCAAACACAATACCGCGCAGTTCAATACCGTAATTTTGCAGAACGCCACGATCGTATTTCAGGTTCTGGCCGACTTTAACGGCTTTTTCATCTTCCAGGAGTGGCTTGAGCAGCTCCAGCGCACGTTCACGGGAAATTTGATCCGGCGCATCCAGATAGTCATGCGCCACCGGCACATACGCCGCAACACCAGGTTCAGTGGCAAAAGAGAGCCCAACCAGGTTGGCGCTGATATTGTCCAGGCTATCGGTTTCGGTATCAAAGGCAAACAGTGGCGCGCTTTTCAGCTTTGCAATCCATTGTTGCAATGTCTCTTCATCAAGGATAGTGACGTACTTATCCGCAGAGAGCGTCGCTGCCGGGATATCCGCATCGGCGTCTACGGTAATGGTTTCCTGAGGTTTCGTTGCCGGTTTCGCCCCTTTTGCCTGCAACCACTTACCGGCTTCAACATCGGTAATCCAGCGTTTGAATTCATACTGTTTGAACAACCCAAGCAGCTCTTCCGCCACGGGCTGCTGCACTTCAAGTTGTTCGCAAGTCAGCTCCAACTCAACATCGGTTTTAATCGTTGCCAACTGATAAGAGAGGTAAGCCACCTCTTTACTCTGCTCCAGCTTCGCCGCCATGGTTTTCGCCCCGCGGAAAGTCAGGCCAGCGATTTTATCCGCCTGCTCATACAACGTATCTAAGCCGCCAAGCCCCTGCAGCAGCGCTTGTGCGGTTTTCTCACCAACGCCAGGTACACCCGGGATGTTGTCCGAAGAGTCGCCCATCAATGCGAGGAAATCGATAATCAGTTCCGGTGGAACACCGTATTTGGTGACTACTTCATCTGGTCCAAGAATAGTGTTGGTCATGGTATTGATAAGAGTGATATTTGGCGTGACCAGCTGCGCCATATCTTTATCACCCGTGCTGATCAGCACCGGGCGACCCATTTTTTCTGCTTCACGGGCCAGCGTACCGATCACATCGTCCGCTTCTACGCCGGACACCGCCAACAGCGGCAATCCCATCGCTTTGACCATGGCGTGAAGGGGTTCAATTTGCGCACGCAGATCATCCGGCATTGGCGGACGATGCGATTTGTAATGTTCAAACAGTTCGTCACGAAAGGTTTTTCCCTTCGCATCAAACACCACTGCGGCATGTGTCGGCTGGTACTGCAAAATCAGGCTACGCAGCATATTCAGTACGCCATACATCGCCCCTGTAGGTTCGCCCGCGCTGTTAGTCAGGGGGGGGAACGCATGATAAGCGCGATAGAGGTAAGACGAACCGTCAACAAGGATAAGGGGATTTTCTGGGATCTGAACCATGATGTCCGTGCCTGTTTATCAATTTATGGTCCAAGGATGCCACAGACCGGGGGAAACATGAATTTTTCACGGTAATTGGCGGCAAAGATTTCGCGATCGTCGGGATCGCTCGCATATTCAACCTGTGGATAAGTTTGTGTATAGTTTCTTTCAGGCTGGACTTTTGTGTCTTAACTAAGATCGCAGGATTATACAAAACCTTTTATTTCATATAATTAAAACAGTAAAAAGGATCCTTATGGCTTTATGATGACAATTTAAGCTATGTGGATATAAGAAAAGCTGATTTGTTTTTCCCGTGCCAGCATAACCAGGTATTACCAGCAAGGTTTAAGCATTCCTGTCCTCTGTTTTCTGATAAAATCCCGCATTGCGCTTTTCTCTGGTGCACCTTCAGCAGCTAACTTTCTGAATAATTTAACTATGTCGAGATTGCTTGCAGTATTCACTCTAACGTTGAGTGTCCTGCTCACCATATTGGTTACTGTTGTTTGCTCCGTGCCGATCATTATTGCCGGCATGCTCAAACTATTACTGCCGGTTCCGGCGCTTTGGCGTGCAATCTCAGCCTTCTGCAATTTTATGATGTACTGCTGGTGCGAAGGGCTTTCCTGGCTGTTGTACCTTAATCCGCACTTGAAGTGGGATGTCGAAGGACTGGAAAGCCTGAATAAAAAGAATTGGTATTTGCTGATCTGCAATCATCATAGCTGGGCGGATATCGTGGTGTTATGCGTGCTGTTTCGCAAACATATCCCGATGAATAAGTACTTTCTCAAGCAACAGCTTGCATGGGTTCCGTTTATCGGCCTTGCCTGCTGGGCGCTGGATATGCCATTTATGCGCCGCTACTCCAGGGGGTATTTGATCCGCCATCCTGAACGCCGAGGCAAAGATGTGGAAACCACACGACGTTCCTGTGAGAAGTTTCGCCATCACCCCACCACGATAGTCAATTTTGTTGAAGGCTCGCGTTTTACCGAACAAAAACGCAACGAAACGCGTTCCCCTTATAAAAACCTGCTGCCGCCAAAAGCCGCAGGTATCGCCATGGCGTTAAATGTGCTGGGGACGCAATTCGATAAGCTGCTAGACGTCACGTTATGTTACCCGGAAAACGATAAGACTCCTTTCCAGGATATGCTTAGCGGTAAACTGACTCGCATTGTTGTACGCATTAACCTGCTCCCGGTAAATGAAGAACTACACGGGGACTACGTCAGTGATAAGAATTTTAAGCGTGGTTTTCAGCAGTGGCTGAATAAACTATGGGCAGATAAAGACGAACGTATTGACGCGATAAAGACACAATACAAAAACGCCGGTCAGTGACCGGCGTTTTCTTTTACTTCTTCTCGACCAGGAATTTCACCGTGTCGGCATAATCTTTCACGAAGGCATCCAGGCTACTGCCATCCATGCCTTGCTGATTAATCTGGTATTTGCCATTCACAAACATGGCCGGAACCCCTTGCAATTGCAGATCGGCAGCCGCTTTTTCCTGTTGAGCAACCAGTGATTTCACCACAAAGCTGTTCCAGGCGGCATCATACTCTTCCCCCTTCACACCCGCAGCGATAAAGACGTCACGGATATCGGCAACAGACTGAACGGTCTGGGTTTTCTGCACCGCTTCAAACATTGGCGCAGTGATCTTATCTTCCACGCCCAACGCCATCGCTACCGCCCACGCTTGCGTCATCTCTTTACCCAGCGGGCCAAGAAACTCTACGTGATACTTGGTCATTTTGGTGCCTTCCGGCAGTTTTTGCTTAACCGCATCGGCAATATGCCATACACGTTCAAAATCGTAGCAGTGCGGGCAGTAAAATGAAAAGAACTCAAGTACCTGCGGCTCGCCAGCCACGGGTTTATCCAGAGTAATGAACTGCTTGCCATCGGTGATCTGCGCTGCAGAGGCGCTAAATGCCAGAATCATTCCTGCCAGCGCCAGCCAAATCTTCTTCATGGTTAACTCTCTCCGTTTAATACATGGGTGTTAATGCTAAAGGGGGTTCCTGCAGAACTTTTACCTGCTCAAGGAAACTCACTGTCTGCCTGCGCCAGTGATCTTCACTGTTCAGCCAGGGGAAATTTTTGGGGAATGCCGGATCGTCCCAACGACGGATAAGCCACGCAATATAGTAGACCATCCGCATGGCGCGCAGCGGCTCAATAAGGCCTAACTCGGCATGATTAAACTCGCTGAATTCCTCATAAGCTTCAACGATCATCTCAAGCTGCATACGCTGCTCAGCTTTATCGCCATGCAGCAACATCCACAGATCCTGAATCGCAGGACCGTTGCGGGCATCGTCAAGATCGACAAACATCGGTCCGTCGCGCCAGAGAATATTCCCGGCATGACAGTCACCGTGCAGGCGCAGCAGATTAAAGCGGTTGTGCCATTGCGCCATGACAGCATCAATAAGCTTATCTACCGCAGACAGGAACTCACTTTTTAAACCCGCCGGGATTAGCGCTGTTGTTTCAAAGAGCTGGCGAGGTTCTAATAAATACTCTTTTACTCCAATGTCCGGTCGATGGGCGAAGCGTTTTTTGCTGCCGGTTTGATGCAGACGCCCCAGATACCGCCCCACCCACTCCATCTGATCAAGATTATCAGCCTCGAACTGGCGGCCGCCAACGCTTGGGAAAATCGCAAAAAAGAAGCCGTTATGGGTTAACAAGGTCTGGTTGTTAAAAGCAAGCGGCGCGGCAACGGGAACGTCATCACGCTGTAAATCCAGAGCAAACTCGTGCTCTTCAAGGATTTGCTCTGCTGACCAGCGTTCGGGACGATAAAACTTCACCACATAACGGCGGCGATCTTCATCCTGAAACTGGTAGACACGGTTTTCGTAGCTGTTGAGCGGAGTAAGACCGGAGTCCACCCGGATCCCCTGCTCAAACAGCGCATCCATGATGGTATCCGGGTGTAGTGTCTGGAAAGTAAAAGCGTTACAGGTCATCCTGTCATCCGAAAATACAACGAATGATTCAGGATATCATTTTGCAACGTTTTCGGTGGCGCCGCTTACAAGCTTTTACTCTTTAATCACGCCGCGGGCGCGCAGCAGAGCGGTTTTGAAATCTTCTTCATAATCTTTTTGAATACCAGGGATCACCGCGTCTTTCGATGAATCGCGCATTTTCAGGTGATAGATCAGAATGTCGTCACTTAAATCAGCCAGTTCGCCGTCATAACCTGATTCTTTCGCCAGTTTCTGCAAGAATTGCAGTAAATTCAGTTCCGGCTCTTTCTGCCATGCAGGCTGGAGAAGTTCGATAACTTCGTTCAGGCGTTTACATTTCATGGTCGTGCTCCTTACTCTTGGTACAGACACGTTAGCAGGGTCAATCCCACAATAAAAGAGGCGATAACTGTGACGGACAGCAGCGCAGTAACCGGCGTGGTACTGGCGGGAGGAAAGGCCTCACGCATGGGGGGAAAAGATAAAGGCTTGCTGGAGCTGAACGGCAAGCCTTTATGGCAACATGTCGCGCAGAGACTGAGACCGCAGGTTGAACACGTGGTGATCAGCGCCAACCGCAACCTTGATATCTATCGCGCGAGTGGTCTGACTGTGGTGCCTGACAGTCTGAATGATTTTCCTGGCCCGCTGGCAGGAATACTTTCGGTAATGCAGAAAATAGACAGCGAGTGGTTTCTGTTTTGTCCTTGCGATACGCCCTATGTACCAGAGAATCTTCTCGCCCGGTTGCAGGTTCAACGTCAACAGGCCCCTGCGGTGTGGGTGCATGATGGCGAGCGAGATCATCCGGCTATCGCTCTGATTAACAGGCGCATTCTGCCAGCGTTACAAGACTACCTGGCGCGTGGAGAACGCAGAGTAATGGTGTTTATGCGTGAATCAGGCGGACACCCTGTAGATTTTAGCGATGCGAAAATCGCATTTGCCAATGTAAATACGCCAGACGATCTTGCTCACTGGCAGGAGAATTCATGATCCCTTTACTCGCGATTGCAGCCTGGAGCGGTACAGGTAAAACAACCCTTCTAAAAAAACTGATCCCGGCACTTTGTGCACATGGAATCCGACCGGGTTTAATCAAACATACCCATCACGATATGGATGTCGATAAGCCAGGAAAAGACAGTTATGAATTGCGTAAGGCTGGCGCGGCGCAAACGCTGGTGGCAAGTTCTCAGCGCTGGGCTTTGATGACAGAAACACCGGATGATTCTGAACTGGACCTGGCGTATCTGGTCAGTCGGATGGATACATCAACACTGGATGTGGTTTTGGTGGAAGGGTTTAAGCATGAAGCGGTAGCAAAGCTCCTGCTTTGGCGGCAAAACTGTGGACACAGTCTGCAAGAACTCATATTGGATGAACATGTTATCGCTGTGGTCAGCGATGAATCATTGGAAATCAACGTTCCGGTGCTGGATCTGAACAATCTTGAACAGATTGTCGACTTTATTTTGCGCTGGTTGCGCTCTACCGGCTAGTTTCCCGATTTTTTCGCAAGGGATAAAAGCAAAAAACCCCGACCTTACGGTCAGGGTTTTTCTTGTTTGATGCCTGGCAGTTCCCTACTCTCGCATGGGGAGACCCCACACTACCATCGGCGCTACGGCGTTTCACTTCTGAGTTCGGCATGGGGTCAGGTGGGACCACCGCGCTAGTGCCGCCAGGCAAATTCTGTCATCAACACACCTTCCGGTCTGTCAATATAATCTGTATCAGGCTGATTATTGTCTCTCTTCCGCCAAAACATCTTCGGCGTTGTAAGGTTAAGCCTCACGGTTCATTAGTACCGGTTAGCTCAACGCATCGCTGCGCTTACACACCCGGCCTATCAACGTCGTCGTCTTCAACGTTCCTTCAGGAGACTCAAAGTCTCAGGGAGAACTCATCTCGGGGCAAGTTTCGTGCTTAGATGCTTTCAGCACTTATCTCTTCCGCATTTAGCTACCGGGCAGTGCCATTGGCATGACAACCCGAACACCAGTGATGCGTCCACTCCGGTCCTCTCGTACTAGGAGCAGCCCCCCTCAATTCTCCAGCGCCCACGGCAGATAGGGACCGAACTGTCTCACGACGTTCTAAACCCAGCTCGCGTACCACTTTAAATGGCGAACAGCCATACCCTTGGGACCTACTTCAGCCCCAGGATGTGATGAGCCGACATCGAGGTGCCAAACACCGCCGTCGATATGAACTCTTGGGCGGTATCAGCCTGTTATCCCCGGAGTACCTTTTATCCGTTGAGCGATGGCCCTTCCATTCAGAACCACCGGATCACTATGACCTGCTTTCGCACCTGCTCGCGCCGTCACGCTCGCAGTCAAGCCAGCTTATGCCATTGCACTAACCTCCTGATGTCCGACCAGGATTAGCTGACCTTCGTGCTCCTCCGTTACGCTTTAGGAGGAGACCGCCCCAGTCAAACTACCCACCAGACACTGTCCGCAACCCGGTTCACGGGTCCACGTTAGAACATCAAACATTAAAGGGTGGTATTTCAAGGTTGGCTCCACGCAGACTGGCGTCCACGCTTCAAAGCCTCCCACCTATCCTACACATCAAGGCTCAATGTTCAGTGTCAAGCTATAGTAAAGGTTCACGGGGTCTTTCCGTCTTGCCGCGGGTACACTGCATCTTCACAGCGAGTTCAATTTCACTGAGTCTCGGGTGGAGACAGCCTGGCCATCATTACGCCATTCGTGCAGGTCGGAACTTACCCGACAAGGAATTTCGCTACCTTAGGACCGTTATAGTTACGGCCGCCGTTTACCGGGGCTTCGATCAAGAGCTTCTCCTTACGGATAACCCCATCAATTAACCTTCCGGCACCGGGCAGGCGTCACACCGTATACGTCCACTTTCGTGTTTGCACAGTGCTGTGTTTTTAATAAACAGTTGCAGCCAGCTGGTATCTTCGACTGATTTCAGCTCCACGGGTAAACCGCTTCACCTACATATCAGCGTGCCTTCTCCCGAAGTTACGGCACCATTTTGCCTAGTTCCTTCACCCGAGTTCTCTCAAGCGCCTTGGTATTCTCTACCTGACCACCTGTGTCGGTTTGGGGTACGATTTCGTGTTACCTGGAGCTTAGAGGCTTTTCCTGGAAGCAGGGCATTTGTCACTTCAGCACCGTAGTGCCTCGTCATCACGCCTCAGTGTTAAAGTGAACCGGATTTACCTGGAACACACACCTGCACGCTTAAACCGGGACAACCGTCGCCCGGATGACATAGCCTTCTCCGTCCCCCCTTCGCAGTAACACCAAGTACAGGAATATTAACCTGTTTCCCATCGACTACGCCTTTCGGCCTCGCCTTAGGGGTCGACTCACCCTGCCCCGATTAACGTTGGACAGGAACCCTTGGTCTTCCGGCGAGCGGGCTTTTCACCCGCTTTATCGTTACTTATGTCAGCATTCGCACTTCTGATACCTCCAGCATGCCTCACAGCACACCTTCGCAGGCTTACAGAACGCTCCCCTACCCAACAACACATTCGTGTCGCTGCCGCAGCTTCGGTGCATGGTTTAGCCCCGTTACATCTTCCGCGCAGGCCGACTCGACCAGTGAGCTATTACGCTTTCTTTAAATGATGGCTGCTTCTAAGCCAACATCCTGGCTGTCTGGGCCTTCCCACATCGTTTCCCACTTAACCATGACTTTGGGACCTTAGCTGGCGGTCTGGGTTGTTTCCCTCTTCACGACGGACGTTAGCACCCGCCGTGTGTCTCCCGTGATAACATTCTCCGGTATTCGCAGTTTGCATCGGGTTGGTAAGCCGGGATGGCCCCCTAGCCGAAACAGTGCTCTACCCCCGGAGATGAATTCACGAGGCGCTACCTAAATAGCTTTCGGGGAGAACCAGCTATCTCCCGGTTTGATTGGCCTTTCACCCCCAGCCACAAGTCATCCGCTAATTTTTCAACATTAGTCGGTTCGGTCCTCCAGTTAGTGTTACCCAACCTTCAACCTGCCCATGGCTAGATCACCGGGTTTCGGGTCTATACCCTGCAACTTAACGCCCAGTTAAGACTCGGTTTCCCTTCGGCTCCCCTATTCGGTTAACCTTGCTACAGAATATAAGTCGCTGACCCATTATACAAAAGGTACGCAGTCACACCCCAGAGGGTGCTCCCACTGCTTGTACGTACACGGTTTCAGGTTCTTTTTCACTCCCCTCGCCGGGGTTCTTTTCGCCTTTCCCTCACGGTACTGGTTCACTATCGGTCAGTCAGGAGTATTTAGCCTTGGAGGATGGTCCCCCCATATTCAGACAGGATACCACGTGTCCCGCCCTACTCATCGAGCTCACAACCTGTGCGTTTTTGTGTACGGGGCTGTCACCCTGTATCGCGCGACTTTCCAGACGCTTCCACTAACACACAAGCTGATTCTGGCTCTGGGCTCCTCCCCGTTCGCTCGCCGCTACTGGGGGAATCTCGGTTGATTTCTTTTCCTCGGGGTACTTAGATGTTTCAGTTCCCCCGGTTCGCCTCATTAACCTATGGATTCAGTTAATGATAGTGTGACGAATCACACTGGGTTTCCCCATTCGGACATCGCCGGCTATAACGGTTCATATCACCTTACCGGCGCTTTTCGCAGATTAGCACGTCCTTCATCGCCTCTGACTGCCAGGGCATCCACCGTGTACGCTTGGTCGCTTAACCTCACAACCCGAAGATGTTTCGTGAAACATCCTCAGTTGCGAAAATTTGAGAGACTCGCAGAACAGTTCACACTGTTCTGTGTTTCAATTTTCAGCTTGATCCAGATTTTTAAAGAGCAAATATCTCAAACATGACTCGTGAGTCAGTTTTGAGATACGGTGGCCGGTGACTTTCACTCACAAACCAGCAAGTGGCGTCCCCTAGGGGATTCGAACCCCTGTTACCGCCGTGAAAGGGCGGTGTCCTGGGCCTCTAGACGAAGGGGACACTGAAGTCTCAATCGCAAGACGCCTTGCTTCTTTCTTTTCATCAGACAATCTGTGTGAGCACTGCAAAGGCAGGTTCTTTAAGGTAAGGAGGTGATCCAACCGCAGGTTCCCCTACGGTTACCTTGTTACGACTTCACCCCAGTCATGAATCACAAAGTGGTAAGCGCCCTCCCGAAGGTTAAGCTACCTACTTCTTTTGCAACCCACTCCCATGGTGTGACGGGCGGTGTGTACAAGGCCCGGGAACGTATTCACCGTGGCATTCTGATCCACGATTACTAGCGATTCCGACTTCATGGAGTCGAGTTGCAGACTCCAATCCGGACTACGACGCACTTTATGAGGTCCGCTTGCTCTCGCGAGGTCGCTTCTCTTTGTATGCGCCATTGTAGCACGTGTGTAGCCCTGGTCGTAAGGGCCATGATGACTTGACGTCATCCCCACCTTCCTCCAGTTTATCACTGGCAGTCTCCTTTGAGTTCCCGGCCGGACCGCTGGCAACAAAGGATAAGGGTTGCGCTCGTTGCGGGACTTAACCCAACATTTCACAACACGAGCTGACGACAGCCATGCAGCACCTGTCTCACAGTTCCCGAAGGCACCAAGGCATCTCTGCCAAGTTCTGTGGATGTCAAGACCAGGTAAGGTTCTTCGCGTTGCATCGAATTAAACCACATGCTCCACCGCTTGTGCGGGCCCCCGTCAATTCATTTGAGTTTTAACCTTGCGGCCGTACTCCCCAGGCGGTCGATTTAACGCGTTAGCTCCGGAAGCCACGCCTCAAGGGCACAACCTCCAAATCGACATCGTTTACAGCGTGGACTACCAGGGTATCTAATCCTGTTTGCTCCCCACGCTTTCGCACCTGAGCGTCAGTCTTCGTCCAGGAGGCCGCCTTCGCCACCGGTATTCCTCCAGATCTCTACGCATTTCACCGCTACACCTGGAATTCTACCTCCCTCTACGAGACTCCAGCCTGCCAGTTTCGAATGCAGTTCCCAGGTTGAGCCCGGGGATTTCACATCCGACTTGACAGACCGCCTGCGTGCGCTTTACGCCCAGTAATTCCGATTAACGCTTGCACCCTCCGTATTACCGCGGCTGCTGGCACGGAGTTAGCCGGTGCTTCTTCTGCGGGTAACGTCAATTGCTGTGGTTATTAACCACAACACCTTCCTCCCCGCTGAAAGTACTTTACAACCCGAAGGCCTTCTTCATACACGCGGCATGGCTGCATCAGGCTTGCGCCCATTGTGCAATATTCCCCACTGCTGCCTCCCGTAGGAGTCTGGACCGTGTCTCAGTTCCAGTGTGGCTGGTCATCCTCTCAGACCAGCTAGGGATCGTCGCCTAGGTGAGCCGTTACCCCACCTACTAGCTAATCCCATCTGGGCACATCTGATGGCAAGAGGCCCGAAGGTCCCCCTCTTTGGTCTTGCGACGTTATGCGGTATTAGCTACCGTTTCCAGTAGTTATCCCCCTCCATCAGGCAGTTTCCCAGACATTACTCACCCGTCCGCCACTCGTCACCCGAGAGCAAGCTCTCTGTGCTACCGTTCGACTTGCATGTGTTAGGCCTGCCGCCAGCGTTCAATCTGAGCCATGATCAAACTCTTCAATTTAAAAGTTTGATGCTCATCGAATTAAACTTCGTAATGAATTACGTGTTCACTCGTGAGACTTGGTATTCATTTAGCGTCCGTGGACGTCAAGAATCCATGTCACTTTGAGTGCCCACACAGATTGTCTGATAAATTGTTAAAGAGCAGTGCCGCTGTGTTTTCGCTGCGGCGCGGGGTGTGCATATTACGCTTTCCCGCTGCGAAGTCAACTGAATATTTTCAGATTTCTTCACCTGACAGGCCGGTGTGTTTGCCGTTGTGCCGTGTCAGTGGTGGCGCATTATAGGGAGTTAATTCCGGCTGACAACCCCTAATTTAAAAAAAGTTATCAACCGCGTTTTTTTTCAACAAAGCGCGGCAAAAAGCGGCATGAATTGCTGATTTCGCTGTTTTTACCACCACTGACATATATCGAATGGCATACTAACAGGTGATAACGAGATAAAAGGAAGTGAGAAAATGTCTTTAAACGCACAACAACTTGCCGCACAGAAAAACATCTCATGGGTGCTGGCGGAGAAACTGGCGCGACAAATCCTGAAAGGCAAATATGCGCCAGGCGTTATTCTGCCTGGAGAGATGGAGCTGGGTGAGCAGTTTGGTGTAAGCCGCACCGCCATCAGGGAAGCAGTAAAGACATTAACAGCAAAAGGAATGGTTTTACCCCGTCCGCGTATTGGCACCCGTGTCATGCCACGCGGTAACTGGAACTTTCTGGATAAAGAATTATTGTCCTGGTGGATGAGCGAGGAGAACGTTGAAACCGTTATCCAACACTTTCTGGTAATGCGTAGCAGCCTGGAACCTCAGGCGTGCCTGTTGGCGGCAACTCTGGGCAGCGCGGAACAAAAAGCGCATCTCAATACATTAATGGAAGAGATGGTGATTCTGAAAAAGGATTTTAACCGCGAACGCTGGATAGATGTGGATATGGCCTGGCATGAACATATTTACGCCATGAGTGAAAACCCCTTCCTTATATCGTTCTCCACGCTCTTTCATTCTATTTATCACACCTACTTTACTTCTATAACGCAAAACGAAGTGGTCAAGCTCGACCTTCATCAGGCGATTGTGAATGCCATCCAGGAAAGCGACGGTGAAAGCGCATTCCGGGCATGCCAGATATTACTGACCACGCCTTATGCCCCTACGGCGAAATAACGGGATATTGCATGACAGAGAAGAAAGCACGCAGTATGGCTGGTCTGCCGTGGATTGCGGCAATGGCTTTTTTTATGCAGGCGCTGGACGCCACCATTCTCAACACTGCTTTACCGGCCATCGCGCACAGCCTTGATCGTTCCCCTTTAGCCATGCAATCAGCCATTATTAGTTACACACTGACCGTGGCGATGCTCATCCCGATGAGCGGCTGGCTGGCAGACCGCTTCGGTACGCGGCGGATATTTATGCTAGCCGTGAGTCTGTTTACGCTAGGCTCTCTGGCTTGCGCGCTCTCCAACTCGCTCGCCATGCTGGTAATCTTTCGTGTGATTCAGGGCATCGGCGGAGCAATGATGATGCCGGTAGCCCGTCTGGCGCTGTTGCGCGCTTATCCGCGCAGTGAATTATTGCCAGTGCTTAACTTTGTCACTATGCCAGGCCTGGTCGGGCCGATTCTGGGCCCGGTGATGGGTGGCATTCTGGTGACGTGGGCAAGCTGGCACTGGATCTTTCTGATTAATATCCCCATTGGCCTTGCCGGACTGTTTTACGCACGCAAATATATGCCCAATTTCACCACCCCGCGACGTAGCTTCGACATGGGTGGTTTTTTCCTGTTTGGCTTAAGCCTCGTGCTCTTCTCAAGTGGGATGGAACTGTTTGGCGAAAAACTGGTTGCCACCTGGATTGCGCTCGCCATCATCCTGAGTGGTATTTTGTTACTGCTGGCCTATATCCGCCACGCTAAACGCCACCCGACCCCACTGATTTCACTGAATCTGTTTAGGACACATACTTTTTCCGTCGGCATTGCGGGCAATATTGCATCACGCTTGGGAACCGGCTGTGTTCCTTTTCTGATGCCGCTGATGTTGCAGGTTGGTTTTGGTTATCCGGCGCTGATCGCCGGTTGTATGATGGCCCCTACCGCTCTGGGGTCGATTCTGGCGAAATCCATCGTCACGCAAATACTGCGCAGTCTGGGTTATCGCAAGACACTGGTTGGCATCACGCTTTTTATTGGTTTGATGATTGCACAGTTCTCGCTCCAGTCGCCGTCAATGGCAGTATGGATGCTGATTTTGCCGCTGTTCGTACTGGGAATGGCGATGTCCACGCAGTTCACAGCCATGAACACCATTACGCTGGCGGATTTAACGGATGACAACGCCAGCAGCGGCAATAGCGTGCTGGCGGTAACACAGCAACTGTCGATAAGCCTGGGCGTGGCAGTCAGTGCAGCGGTACTGCGTTTTTATGAAGGGTTTGATAGCGCCAATACAGTGGAACAGTTTCACTATACGTTTATTACGATGGGGGCGATTACACTGGTTTCCGCACTGGTATTTATGCTGCTGAAAGCGAAAGATGGGCGCAACCTGATAAAAGAGCGGAACAGGAAATCAGGCGGAACCGCGCGTCATTAAGATCGGCGTCAGCTGCAACCGTTGCTGTTGCAGATCAGGTTCTGCCATTCGGTGAATCAGTACATCAATCGCCAGCTCGCCCAGTTCATCTTTTGGCTGATGGATAGTGGTGAGCGGCGGCGTCATATAACGCGCCAGCTCAATATCATCATAACCCACGATAGCCATATCCTCCGGGATCTTCAGCCCCGCTTGATACAGCGCCTGATAAGCCCCTACGGCCATTGCATCATTCCCGATAAACACTGCCTGCGGACGCTCGTTCATCGCCAGTAACGACTTCATCGCGTCAAACCCGCCGCCGAACTCAAAATCACTTTCAATTTCATCGCCTTCGCGAATGGTCAGACCGGCACGAATCATCGCTTCGCGATACCCTTCGAGACGCAAACGCGCCGGTGTTTTATCCAGCGGCCCGGTAATGCAGGCAATACGCGTATAGCCTTTATCAATCAGATACTGCGTCGCCATATCGCCGCCAAACAAGGAGTTATCCTGAATCAGATCGCTGTCGCCATCGAACGGCGCCCAGTCCATCATAACGGTGGGTATAGAAGGATAACGGCGCATGATCTCTTGCGAAGGCTGATGCGTTTCGGTACACAGCAAAAGTAACCCATCAACACGCTTTTGCATCAGCGTCTCCAGGTTACGATTCATCCGCTGCTCATCGCCTTCGGTGTTACACAGCACCAGGCTATAGCCACGCTCAAAACAGCTACGTTCAACGCCGCGCACCAGTTCTGAATAAAAGGGATTCGTACTGGCGGTAATCAGCATGCCGATAGTGCGGGTCTGATTGATCTTCAGACTGCGCGCAAGGGCGGAGGGCGCGTAGTTCAGCGTTTTGATCGCCGCGTCCACCTTTTCACGAATCGCATCACTGACAAAGCGATCGTTATTGATAACGTGGGAAACCGTAGAGGTGGAAACGCCCGCCAGGCGGGCAACATCCTTCATCGTGGCCACGCGTTACCCCTGCTGATGTAGAAAATCATCAATCTCGTTGCGCCAGGGCACAGACGGTTGCGCGCCTTTACGCGTAACGGCAATGGCTGCCGCTGCATGAGCAAAACGAATCGCCTCATCCAGCGGTTTAGCTTCCAGCAATGCGGTTAACAGCGCGCCATTAAACGTATCGCCTGCGGCAATGGTATCGACGGCTTTCACTTTGAAACCGGGTACACGCTTGCCTTCACCTTTCACGCTGGCCCACACGCCGCGGCTACCCAGCGTAATAATAACGGTATTGATACCTTTACCGTGCAACACTTGCGCGGCGCGAGCGGCATCGTCATCACTGGAAACATTAATCCCCGTGAGTTTTTCCGCTTCAGTTTCATTAGGCGTAATGATGTCCACCAGCGCCAGCAACTCATCAGAGAGCTCACGTGCCGGTGCCGGGTTCAGTGCGACGAGCGTGCCATTCTGATGAGCAATACGGGCCGCAGCCAGCACGCTCTCTACCGGGGATTCCAACTGCATCAGCAGTGCAGAAGCATCCGCAATAAGCGTGCGTTGTGCATCGACTCTTTCTACGGAGAGCGCCGCATTCGCTCCCGCATGAATACCGATAACATTCTCACCTTCGCCATTAACGAAAATCAGCGCCACGCCGGTAGATTCACCAGCAACAACACTTACCGGAGCAACATCAATGTTGTCGCTTTCCAGCTGCTTACGTACCCGCGTACCGGTGTCATCATCACCAGTACAGGCAATAAACGCGATATCCGCACCGCTGCGTCCGGCGGCGACAGCCTGGTTTGCGCCTTTGCCGCCGAAAGCGACCTGATAGTGACTACCGGTGACGGTTTCGCCCGGCGTAGGGAAGGATTCAAGGTTAAGAATGTGATCGGCATTAATACTACCAAGGACGACGAGTTTGCCTGCGGTTTTCATGATGAACGAGTCCGTAAAGTGCGCCACCGGTGACGGTGGCGCGTGCCATGCTTTTCTTTTTTTTACGTTGTCCCACAAGCCGCAGCGTGTTGCTACGGCCAGAACGCCATATTACTGCTTGATGACCAGTTTCAGGTCAACCGGGTTTTTCGCGTAAACTTTTTCGCCTTTCAGAACCTTATCAGCGGTATCAACACCTTTCGCGCCAATCTGTTCTGGCAGCTGGGCGATAGTCGCTGACAATTTGCCATCATTTACCGCTTTCACACCGTCTGGTGTACCGTCAAAACCTACGACCATAACGTCGGATTTACCGGCAGTTTGCAGCGCACGCAGCGCGCCCAACGCCATTTCATCGTTCTGTGCGAACACAGCCTGCACGTCCGGATGCGCGGTCAGCAGGTTCTGCATGACGTTCAGACCTTTAGTACGATCAAAGTCTGCCGGCTGGCTGGCCAGCACGTTGAATTTATGCGCAGCTACCGCCTGCTGGAAACCTTCACCACGCTCACGTGCTGCAGAGGTACCGGCAATACCCGCCAGTTCGATGACTTTTGCGCCTTCGCCAGCTTTCTTGGCGATATAGTCACCGGCGATTTTGCCGCCCAGTACGTTATCGGAAGCAATATGGCTGACCACTTCACCACTGGAGGCCACACGGTCAAGGGTGATCACCGGGATTTTCGCCTGGTTAGCCATCTTCACGGCGTTACCCACCGCGTCGGAATCTGTTGGGTTGATCAGCAGCAGTTTGGTGCCACGTACGGTCAAATCCTGAACGTTAGCCAGCTCTTTAGCCGGGTTGTTCTGCGAGTCCAGAACCACCAGGTCATAACCCAGTTTGTCCGCTTCTTTCTGCGCACCATCCTTCAGCGAAACGAAGAACGGGTTGTTCAGCGTAGAAATAACCAGAGCAATAGAGTCTTTTGCCATCGCATTCGCACTTACGGTGGCGCTCAGTGCAACAGCAGAAACCAGAGTGGCCAGTTTTTTCATGTTCATTTTCATGAGTCCTGTTGTGTAGGTAATTACTGCTTTTTGTTGTCTACCAGTACCGCGAGCAGAATCACCACTGCTTTAACGATCATCTGGTAATAGGAGGAAACACTCAGCAAATTCAATCCATTATTGAGGAAGCCAAGGATCAGTGCGCCAATTAACGTCCCGACGATACGACCCTTACCGCCTGCAAGACTGGTCCCACCCAAAACAACCGCGGCGATAGCATCCAGCTCATAACCTGCTCCCGCAGTAGGTTGCGCCGAGGAAAGACGCGCCACTTCAATAATGCCCGCCAGAGAGGCCAACAGGCCGCACAGCGAGTAAACGATAACTTTGACTTTATCTACGCTGATACCGGACAAACGCGTAGCGGCTTCGTTACCGCCTAAGGCATAGATATAACGACCCAGGCGGGTGTGATGCAACAGATACCATGCGGCAATAAAGACTATCGCCATGAGCCAGACCGGCGTAGGGATGCCGAAAGGACGACCAATACCGAACCAGCCAAACACATCGGCATTATCCGTAAAGCCGGTGTTGATCGGGCTACCGTTGGTATAAACCAGCGTCACACCGCGCAACAGCAGCATCATCACCAGCGTGGCGATAAACGCCTGAACACGACCTTTAGCGACAATGGCACCGGTCAGCGCGCCCACGGCAGCGCCAAGCGCCAGCGCACCAGCAACAGCCACCAGTGCATTCACTTCCATGCCCACCAGCGAAGCCGCGACAGCACCGGTTAGTGCCAACAGAGACCCCACGGACAGGTCGATTCCCGATGTCAGGATCACCAGCGTCATCCCGACGGCCATAATGGCGTTAACCGACGTCTGCTGCAGGATGTTCAACAGGTTGTTGACGGTAAAAAAGTTCGGGCTCATGGTCGAAACGATCGCAATCAGCACCAGCAGGGCAATTAACGATTTTTGTTCCATCAACCATGCTTTGGTGAAATAACGGCGACCAGAAACAGCCTGGGTAGTCATCTTTTTTACTCCTGATTCACACGATTAAGCTTGCCCACAGCGGCAGCCATCAATACTTCCTGAGTGGCCTGCTCGCGCGTGAATTCACCGCCGAGACGCCCTTCATGCATCACCATAATGCGATCGCTCATTCCCAGAACTTCCGGCATCTCCGAAGAGACAAGAATGATGCTCAGGCCATCGGCCTTAAACTGGTTAATTAACTGATAAATTTCTTTCTTCGCCCCGACGTCCACACCACGGGTCGGTTCGTCGAGGATCAACACTTTCGGGCGGGTCATCAGACCGCGTGCAATCGCCACTTTTTGCTGATTCCCGCCGGAGAGCAGCCCAATGGCCTGTTCCATCGAGGGCGTTTTCACATTAAACAGACGAATAAAATCATTTACCGCCTGCTGTTCATCTTTATGCTTCAGCGTGCCACCTGTGTGGCTGAAGTAGCGCAGCGCGGTGAGCGACATGTTCTCTTTAACCGACATGCCAAGCACCAGCCCGTCACGCTTACGATCTTCAGAGATATACACAATGCCGTTTGCCAGCCCATCCTGCGGACTGCGGGTGATCACTTCGTGCCCATCGAGTGTCACATAGCCGCTGGTGCGCGGCAGTGCGCCATACAGCACTTTCATCAGCTCAGTGCGACCGGCCCCCATCAGCCCGGCCACCCCAAGAATTTCACCTTTACGCAGGGTGAAGCTGACGTTGTCCACCCCCGGCCCACACAAACTATCGACGGTAAGACGTACTTCACCCGGCGCTTTATCCAGACGCGGGTACTGATCTTCCAGCTTACGGCCAACCATCATTTCGATCAGCGTATCTTCGGTCAGCGTTGCAACTTCGCGCTCGGCAATAAATTGCCCGTCACGGAAAACCGTCACGTCATCGCAAATCTCGAAGATCTCTTTCATTCGGTGGGAGATATAAACAATGCCACGCCCTTGCGCTTTCAGTTCGCGGATCACGCGAAACAGCGATTCGGTTTCGGTGTCGGTCAGGGCATCGGTCGGTTCATCCATAATGATGACCTGCGATTCGTAGCTCATCACTTTAGCGATTTCGACCATTTGCTGATCGCCGATGGATAGCTCGCCCACAAGACGGTTGCTCTTAAAGCGCAGATTCAGTTTCGCCAGCAGTTTGTCGGCGTCGGCAAACATCTTTTTCCAGTCGATTTTGCCAAAACGGTTCACAAACTCACGGCCAAGGAAAATGTTCTCGGCAATGGTCAACTGCGGGATCAGGTTCAGTTCCTGGTGAATGATACCAATGCCGGCTTCCTGGGAAGATTTAGGACCGGTGAAGGTGGTCTCTTTCCCCAGCCAAAGTAGCGAACCCGCATCTCGCGTGTAGATGCCGGTCAGTACTTTCATCATGGTGGATTTACCGGCGCCATTTTCCCCGACCAGCGCCATCACGCGGCCGGGGTAAACATTCAGCGCCGCTCCGGAGAGGGCTTTTACGCCGGGGAATGCTTTATCGATTCCCTTGAGTTGCAATAACGCGTCCATGAGGGCCTCAGAATGTGACGCCAGCACAGAGAATGATATTCGCAAACGGGGAACACTCCCCGCTGCGAATAACCGCATGACTGTCCGCGGTGTGTTTTTTGAACTGCTCGTGCGTAACGTACTGCACGGCTATGGTATTTCCCTGGTGTTGTTGCAGTTGCTCAATATGGCTGAGCAACGTTTCGTGGAGCTGCGGATTATATTGTTTAATTTCCGACGCTAAGATAGCGGCCTCAACCTGCATTTCCGTTGTCACCACTTCCAGCACTTGCATGAAGGAAGGAACGCCCTGTGTTAATGCCATATCCACACGTTGTGTGCTACGTGGCACCGGCAACCCGGCATCACACACCACCAGCGTATCAGTATGACCAAGACGAGAGATGACCGACGAAATGTCAGCGTTCAGTACACGACCTTTTTTCATATTTTATGCTCCACTAGCGAAACGTTTCGCTGAACGCAGTGTAGTATGAAGAATGCTCAGAAAACCATCCCGGCATTACAGAAGTGTGATCGATATCGAAACGTTTCGCTTGTGGAAATGATGAAAAAAACAGCTTTTCTTGCTTAAGCAAAATTTACAGCAATTAATAACAAAAACCCCTCATTGCGAGGGGTTTAATCAGGACTAAATTTCGACCTGGGTTCCCAGTTCTATCACCCTGTTAGGCGGGATCTCAAACTGATCGGGAGCGCGCAACGCATTTCGCTGCAACACCAGGTAAAGTTTACCGCGTAGCCGCAGATACCATGGACGTTTGCCGACGATCAGCGATTCATGCGACATAAAGAAAGAAGTTTCCATCATGCGGCAATTGAGGCCTTCAAGCCCGCAACGGTGAAACACTTCCTCCACGTTCGGCGTTTCACGCCAGCCGTAGCTGGCCACAACACGCCAGAAAGTTGGCGAGAGTTGCTCTATCTGCACGCGACGAACGTTATGCACATAAGGCGCATCTTCGGTACGCAGCGTCAGCAGGATGACACGCTCATGCAACACTTTGTTATGCTTAAGGTTATGCAGCATAGCGAATGGAATAACGTTCAGCGCACGGGACATATACACCGCAGTACCGGGGACACGTACCGGCGGTGATTTCTCCAGCGATGCAATCATCGCTTCGAGAGAGTTACCGTGTTCATGCATGCGACGCAGTAAACGGAAACGCTCGCTTTTCCAGGTGGTCATCACCAGGAACATCACCAGACCCAGGCTTAACGGCAACCAGCCGCCGGAAACAATCTTATCGAGGTTTGCCGAAAACAGCGGCACATCAATACACAGGAACAACGTGAGGATCAGCGCAACAAATAGCTTATTCCAGTGCCAGTTATTTCGCGCCACCGTGGTAGAAAGGATCGATGTCAGCACCATTGTCCCGGTTACGGCAATACCATACGCCGCCGCAAGGTTACTGGAGTGTTCAAAGCTGACAATCACCAGCACCACCGCAAAGTAAAGCAGCCAGTTTATAAAGGGGATATAGATCTGCCCGGACTCCATTTCCGAGGTATGGATAATACGCATCGGGGCAAGGTAACCCAAACGTACAGCCTGGCGGGTCAGTGAGAAGACACCTGAAATAACGGCTTGTGAGGCAATGACCGTCGCCAGGGTGGCAATGATCAGCATAGGAATAAGCGCCCATTCAGGTGCCAGTAAAAAGAACGGGTTTTTAATCGCTTCCGGCGTTTTCAGCAGCAATGCGCCCTGACCAAAATAGTTCAACGCCAGAGAGGGCAGCACCACAATAAACCACGCCACGCGAATCGGCAGTTTGCCAAAGTGCCCCATATCCGCATACAGCGCTTCAACCCCGGTAATGGAAAGCACCACCGCACCCAGCGCAACAAACGAGATCGCTTTGTACTGAACGAAGAAATTGACCGCCCATACAGGGTTCAGTGCCTGCAACACTTCCGGATTAGACAAAATCCCACGTGCACCCAGAACCGCCAGAATTAAAAACCACGCCAGCATAATCGGTGCAAACAGCTTCCCCACAAGCCCGGTGCCATGTTTTTGGATCGCGAACAGTAAGGTTAAGACGACGATAGAGAGCGGAACAATCCATGAGTCGAGCGACGGCGCGACAATTTCCAGCCCTTCAATAGCCGACATAACAGAGATTGCGGGGGTGATGACCACTTCGCCATAGAAAAAACTGCCGCCTATGAGCCCCATAATCACCAGTACGGAAGTCATTCTGGCAGACGTATTGCGCCCCGCCAGCGACATCAGCGTCAGGATCCCGCCCTCACCGGCGTTATCCGCCCGCATGACGAATGTCAGGTATTTTATGGAGACGACAAAAACCAACAGCCAGAAAATCAGCGATAAGAAACCGAAAACGGCATCACGCTCAACGCCGAAACCGAACTGACCAGACAAACATTCACGAAGCGTATAAAGCGGGCTGGTACCAATATCACCGTAGACAACCCCAATAGCCGCGAGTGTTACCGCGGGTAACGATTGCTTATTATCAGTGCTCATAGACTAATCTTTTGTTGAAATGACAAATGTGTGCTTAGTCCCTTGGCCCACAAAAAGCGCACAGTATGCACGATTATTTGCGAAATCGTACCCCTAAATGCGGCCACGTTAATCTGGAGCAAAGAAAATAAAGCTGTTCTTCAGTCTATTACAAGCCCTTACAGGAACGTCTATACTCGCTTTTGCAAGCCGGATAACACGGCGAAAGGACGCAAATCTATTATGGCTCACTCGCATTTATTAGCTGAAAGAATTTCCCGCTTAAGCAGCGCGCTGGAGAAAGGCCTCTTTGAGCGTAGCCACGCCATTCGGCTATGCCTGCTGGCAGCCCTGAGTGGAGAGAGCGTATTTCTATTGGGCCCGCCAGGTATCGCCAAGAGTCTGATTGCCCGTCGTCTGAAATTCGCCTTTAAACATGCCCGCGCCTTCGAATATCTGATGACCCGCTTCTCTACGCCAGAGGAAGTTTTTGGCCCGCTCTCGATCCAGGCGCTAAAAGATGAAGGGCGCTATGAACGCTTAACCAGTGGCTATCTGCCGGAAGCTGAAATCGTTTTTCTGGATGAGATATGGAAAGCGGGTCCCGCCATTCTCAATACCTTGCTGACCGCAATTAATGAACGGCGTTTTCGCAACGGTGCCAGCGAAGAGAAAATCCCTATGCGTCTGCTGGTGGCGGCGTCTAACGAACTACCGGAGGCAGACAGCAGCCTCGAAGCGCTGTATGACCGTATGTTGATTCGTCTGTGGCTGGACAAGGTTCAGGAAAAGGGGAACTTCCGCTCGATGCTGATCAGTCAGCAGGATGAAAATGACAATCCGGTGGCGAAAGAGCTACAGATCACCGATGAAGAGTACCTCAACTGGCAGCACGAGATCGGGCAGGTCAAACTGCCGGACCATGTCTTTGAGCTGATTTATACGCTGCGCCAGCAGCTTGATGCTTTACCAAACGCACCTTATGTTTCCGATCGTCGATGGAAAAAGGCCATCCGACTGTTGCAATCCAGCGCCTTTTTTAGCGGTCGTGACGCCGTTGCGCCAATAGATTTGATCCTGCTGAAGGACTGCCTGTGGCACGATGCGCAGAGTATGAATCTGCTGCAACAACAGTTAGATATTTTGATGACCGGGCACGCATGGCAGCAGCAAGCGATGCTGGCGCAACTGAGCAGCATCGCTCAGCAGAATATGCGGCTTCAGCAACAGCAAAGCGATAAAACAGCGCTCAAAGTCAGCCGTCAGGGCGGTATGTTCAGCCGTCGACCGCATTATGACTTGCCGGAAGATCTGGACGACCCGGTACTGACCTTGTTGTTGCAAAAGCCGCTGAAACTGCACGATATGCAGGTTATTCATGTCACCATTGAACGCAATGCGCTGGCGCAATGGCTGACAAAAGGCGGGGAGATCCGCGGTAAGCTCAACGGCATTGGTTTTGCGCAACCGCTTGATCTGGAAGTGGACACCAGCCTGCATCTGCTGATCCGCGACGTCAGTTTACAGGGATCGCGCCTCGCGCTGCCGGGTGCTACGCCGGAAAACGTTCCGGAAGAGATCAAACAACAGCTTGAAGCGCTGGATAACACCTGGCATCAGCAGCACACCCGTTTTAGCGAACAGCAGAAATGCCTGTTTATCGCCAGCGACTGGTTAGGTCGCATTGAAGCCAGCTTGCAGGACGTCAGAGCGCAAATCCAACAGGCGCGTCAATGCTAACGCTGGATACCCTCAATGTCATGATGACCGTCAGCGAGGAGGCGATGATTGAAGAGCTCATCGTCGCCCTGCTGGCATCGCCGCAACTGGCGCTGTTTTTTGAAAAATTTCCTCGCCTGAAACAGGCCATCACTGACGATGTACCCCGCTGGCGTGAAGCGCTGAGAAAACACCTTAAAGAGACCGACGTTCCGCCAGAACTGGCAGAAGAAGTGTTGAGTTACCAACAAAACCAGCTCCTGTCGACATCGCAGTTTATTGTTCAGTTGCCGCAAATTCTCGCGTTACTGGATAAGCTCCATTCGCCATATGCCGCCCAGGCCAGACAGATGGTAGCGGATAACGCCCTCTTCACACCTGCGCTGCATACGCTGTTTTTACAGCGTTGGCGCCTGAGCCTTGTGGTGCAGACCACCACCTTTAATCAGCAATTGCTGGATGAGGAACGCGATCGGCTGCTCAGTGAAGTACAGGAACGTATGACCCTGAGCGGTCAGTTGGAGCCCGTGCTGATTGAAAATGAAAATGCGGCAGGCCGGTTATGGGATATGAGTGCAGGGCAGCTTAAACGCGGCGATTATCAGTTAATCATTAAATATGGTGAGTTCCTCAATCAGCAGCCGGAACTTCAGCATCTGGCCGAACAGCTTGGTCGCTCGCGTGAAGCAAAATCCGTCCCCCGTAAAGATGCGCCAATGGAGACATTCCGTACACTGGTACGTGAACCGGCAACGGTTCCGGAGCAAGTCGACGGGCTGCATCAAAGCGATGATATGTTGCGGCTGTTGCCGCCCGAACTGGCCACACTGGGGATCACTGAGCTGGAATATGAGTTTTATCGCCGGCTGGTGGAAAAACAGTTACTCACTTACCGGCTACACGGCGATGCATGGCGGGAAAAAGTGACCGAACGACCGGTTATTCATCAGGAATTCGATGAACAACCGCGCGGACCTTTTATCGTCTGTGTCGATACCTCAGGTTCAATGGGCGGTTTTAATGAACAATGTGCAAAGGCATTTTGCCTGGCGTTGATGCGCGTCGCACTGGCCGATAAGCGGCGCTGCTACATTATGCTTTTCTCCAGTGAAGTGGTGCGCTACGAACTGACGAGCGCTGAAGGCCTGGAGCAGGCAATTCGTTTTCTCAGTCAGCGTTTTCGCGGCGGAACCGATTTGGCGAGCTGTTTCCGCGCCATCGTGGAACGCATGCAGGGCGGCGAATGGTACGACGCCGATGCGGTAGTGATCTCTGACTTTATCGCCCAGCGTTTGCCGGACGATGTGGTAAATAAAGTGAAGGAACTGCAACACGTTCATCAGCATCGCTTTCATGCGGTGGCGATGTCCGTGCATGGCAAACCCGGCATCATGCGCATCTTCGACCATATCTGGCGCTTCGATACCGGGATGCGTAGCCGCCTGCTGCGGCGCTGGCGGCGTTAAAGCAGACCGGAAACCTGCTTGCGGACGTGTTCCGGCCACACACCGCATTGAACCTGGCCAATGTGCGGCAACTGCAATAACAGCATCGTCAGTCGGGATTGACCAATACCGCCGCCAATGGTTTGTGGCATCTCTCCGCGCAACAGCGCCTGGTGCCACTCAAGCTGTAGCCTGTCTTCATCACCCGTCAGTTTAAGTTGACGTGTTAACGCATCCGCATCAACGCGAATGCCCATGGAAGAGAGTTCCAACGCATCTTCCAGTACCGGGTTCCAGACCAGAATATCGCCGTTCAGGCCGCTGAAGCCACCTTCTGCCACGGTACTCCAGTCATCATAATCCGGCGCGCGAACGTCATGGCGTTTACCGTCACTTAGCTTACCGCCGATGCCCATCAGAAATACCGCGCCCAGCTCTTTGGCGATGGCTCTTTCACGACCTTTGGCATCCAGATCCGGGAAACGGCTGCGCAGCGTTTCACTGTGCACAAAATGGATCTGTTCAGGCAGAAAGGGCACCAGACCAAATCGTTCACTGACTTCTGATTCCGTGGCTTTGATCCCGGCCCAGATCGCTCGAACGGTCTCTTTTAAGGTCGAGGTATGGCGTTCACCGTCACCCAGCACTCGTTCCCAGTCCCACTGATCCACATAAACAGAGTGAATCGGAGAAAGGCGGTCTTCATCCGGACGCAGGGCTTTCATATGTGTGTATAGCCCCTCTCCGGCACTGAAGTCGTGTTGACCCAGCGTCTGTCGTTTCCATTTCGCCAGAGAGTGCACGACTTCAAAGCGGGCCTCCGGCAATGTCTTCACATTGACCTGCACCGCTTTCTCGCTACCGGACAGATTATCCTGAGTACCATCCCCAACACGGCTGAGAATCGGCGCCTGCACTTCAATCAGGCCCAATTTTTCTTCAAGCAGGCGGGAAAAAAAGGATTTCACAAAGGCGATCTGGCGTTGTTTAGCGATGTAAGCGGTTTTCATTATTTAACTCCTGTGTCCTGTTGCTTTTAATTAAGCAACAAAATGACATCGCAACTCAATAATCATCAATTAAAAAGCCACCAGTGCTTTTGAATCGATAAAATCACAGGTTAAAATGGAAAGAATCACTATTCTTCATAAGAAAATCCTATGGAAAATTATCAGATCGACAATCTGGACCGCGGCATTCTCGACGCCTTAATGGCGAACGCGCGTACTGCTTACGCCGAACTGGCTAAACAATTTGGCGTAAGCCCCGGCACCATTCATGTTCGCGTAGAGAAAATGAAGCAGGCCGGGATCATCACCGGTGCGCGCATTGACGTCAGCCCGAAGCAACTGGGTTACGATGTGTGCTGCTTTATCGGCATCATTCTGAAGAGCGCAAAAGATTACCCTTCCGCGCTGGCAAAACTCGAAAGCCTGGAAGAGGTGACCGAGGCGTATTACACCACCGGCCATTACAGTATCTTTATAAAGGTGATGTGCCGATCAATCGATGCCCTCCAGCAAGTACTTATCAACAAGATCCAAACAATCGATGAAATTCAGTCCACCGAAACATTGATCTCCCTGCAAAACCCTATCATGCGTACCATCCGCCCTTAACCGGGCGTTTTCATCCCTGAGTAATACCCGTATTGTCCACAGGTAGATCCCAGCCCGTTCACAGCGTACAATGCACCTCTATTTGTCGCCGGATGGCGAATAAAACGGAGCGGGGCTTCATGGCAGACATCACGCTGATTAGCGGCAGTACGCTTGGCAATGCGGAATATGTTGCAGAACATCTGGCGGAAAAGCTGGAAGATGCAGGTTTTAGCACTGAGACGTTACATGGCCCGCTACTAGAGGATCTTGCGCCGCAGGGGATATGGCTGGTGGTCAGTTCAACCCACGGTGCGGGCGATCTTCCAGAAAACCTGCAGCCGTTTTTGGATGATTTGAATGAACAGAAACCGGATCTTTCCCGGGTTCGCTTTGGCGCGATCGGTATTGGTAGCCGTGAATATGACACCTTCTGCCAGGCGATCGAAAAACTGGAAGCGTCTTTAAAGGCAAACGGCGCCAGACAGATCGGCGAAACACTGAAGATCAACATTCTGGATCACGATATTCCGGAAGATCCCGCAGAGGAATGGTTGGGATCCTGGAAAAATTTACTCAACAATGATTAAAGATCGTGCGATCAGATGTGGATAACTCTGCTTAAAAGGTCTTACTAACCGGTAGTTATCCAAAGAATAACGCGTGTTCACTTTTTGAGTTGTGTATAACATCGCATTCTGATCCCAGCTTATACGGCCCAGGATCACCGATCATTCACAGCTAATGATCCAGCCTAATGAATTGATCTTAAAGTGATGATCCGGCTTATCCACAAGCGACCGCGATCCTAATAAGAGATCACAATAGAACAGATCTCTCTACATAAAAGATCTTCTTTTTAATACCCGGGATCCGGATCTTTCTCACTGGACTAAAGTTGAGTAGAATCCACGACCCGGGCTTCAACCCAATTTCTAACCGCTCAGGCGAGGCATACCACCATGTTTTATCCGGATCCTTTTGACGTCATTATCATTGGCGGGGGTCATGCAGGCACTGAGGCCGCAATGGCAGCAGCGCGTATGGGTCAACAGACCCTGCTTTTGACACACAATATCGACACGCTGGGGCAGATGAGTTGCAACCCGGCGATCGGCGGTATTGGGAAAGGACACCTGGTGAAAGAAGTGGATGCCCTGGGCGGACTGATGGCGAAAGCGATCGATCAGGCAGGCATTCAGTTTAGAATACTAAACGCCAGCAAAGGCCCGGCTGTCCGGGCAACCCGCGCTCAAGCGGATCGCGTGCTTTACCGCCAGGCTGTACGTACCGCGCTGGAAAACCAGCCGAACCTGATGATCTTCCAGCAGGCGGTTGAAGATCTGATCGTTGAAAACGATCGTGTGGTAGGCGCCGTTACTCAGATGGGGCTGAAATTCCGCGCCAAAGCGGTTGTGCTGACCGTAGGGACATTCCTTGACGGCAAAATTCATATTGGTCTGGATAACTACAGCGGTGGCCGCGCAGGCGATCCGCCGTCGATTCCTCTGTCACGCCGTTTGCGTGAACTGCCGCTACGCGTAAGCCGTCTGAAAACCGGGACACCGCCGCGTATTGATGCGCGCACGATCGATTTCAGCGTACTGGCGCAGCAGCATGGTGATAACCCAATGCCGGTCTTCTCGTTTATGGGAAATGCTGCCCAGCATCCGCGCCAGGTACCGTGCTACGTTACGCACACCAATGAAAAAACCCACGACGTGATCCGCAATAACCTCGATCGTAGCCCGATGTATGCCGGCGTGATCGAAGGGATCGGTCCACGTTATTGTCCGTCGATCGAAGACAAAGTGATGCGCTTTGCCGATCGCAACCAGCATCAGATCTTCCTTGAACCGGAAGGACTGACCTCTAACGAAATTTATCCGAACGGCATCTCCACTAGCTTGCCGTTCGATGTGCAAATGCAGATTGTCCGTTCAATGCAAGGGATGGAAAACGCCAAAATCGTTCGTCCGGGTTATGCCATTGAGTACGATTTCTTCGATCCGCGCGACCTGAAACCGACCCTGGAAAGTAAATTCATTCATGGTCTGTTCTTTGCTGGCCAAATCAACGGTACCACCGGTTACGAAGAAGCCGCGGCGCAGGGGTTGCTGGCAGGTCTGAACGCCGCACGCGCCTCCGCTGACAAAGAGGGTTGGGCACCACGCCGTGATCAGGCTTATCTCGGCGTACTGGTGGACGATCTTTGCACACTCGGCACCAAAGAGCCGTACCGTATGTTTACGTCTCGCGCGGAATATCGCCTGATGCTGCGTGAAGACAACGCGGATTTACGTTTGACAGAAGCCGGTCGTGAACTGGGCCTGGTGGACGATGCGCGTTGGGCGCGCTTCAATGAGAAACTGGAAAGCATTGAACGTGAGCGTCAACGCCTGAAATCACAATGGGTATCACCGGCTTCTGAACATGCGCCAGCGGTTAATACGCTGCTGACTGCGCCGTTGTCTCGCGAAGCCAGCGGTGAAGATCTGCTTCGTCGCCCTGAAATGACTTACCAGCAATTGGTGCAGCTGACGCCATTCTCCCCTGGTCTGGACGATCCGCAAGCCGCTGAGCAGGTGGAAATTCAGGTGAAATACGAGGGATACATCGCGCGTCAGCAGGATGAAATCGAGAAACAGCAGCGCAATGAAAACACCTTGCTGCCTGCCACACTGGATTATCGTCAGGTGAACGGACTGTCTAACGAAGTGATCGCGAAACTCAACGATCATAAACCGTCTTCCATCGGTCAGGCGTCACGCATCTCCGGGATCACTCCCGCAGCCATCTCCATTCTGCTGGTATGGTTGAAAAAACAAGGTATGCTGCGCCGTAGCGCATAATCGTCGTCGTATGCCCGGTCTACCGGGCATAGCAATCCCAGGGTATCAACCGTGCTTAACAAACTCTCTCGTCTGCTGGATGAAGCTGGCATTTCGTTGTCCGATCACCAGCAGCAACAACTGGTGGGTTACGTCAACCTGCTGCACAAATGGAACAAAGCCTACAACCTGACGTCGGTACGCGATCCTAACGAGATGCTGATCCGCCATATACTCGACAGTATCGTGGTGGCGCCTTATCTGCAGGGTTCGCGCTTTATCGATGTTGGCACCGGGCCTGGTTTACCCGGGATTCCCCTCTCTATCGTTCGTCCTGAATCGCATTTCACGCTGCTTGATAGCTTGGGCAAGCGCGTGCGCTTTTTGCGTCAGGTCCAGCATGAATTGCATCTTGAAAATATCGCACCTGTGCAGAGCCGTGTGGAAGACTTCCCTGCGGAACCGCCGTTTGATGGGGTGATCAGTCGGGCTTTTGCTTCGCTGAATGACATGGTGAGCTGGTGTCAGCATTTGCCTGGAGCGCAAGGCCGTTTTTACGCGCTGAAAGGAATGGTGCCAGACGATGAGATTTCTCTGTTGCCTGCTGAATTTACGGTGGAAAGTATTGAGAAACTGTATGTTCCGCACCTTGAAGGCGAACGCCATCTGGTGGTTGTTAAGGCAAATAAAGTTTAATTTTTATCAAAAAATGTAGAATTCGTGCTGTTCTCAGGATGTTAAAAATCGACATAAAAAGCGGTGATACGTTCAGTTACATTTAACCAGACATTTACCAGGATTTATCCGACTTTTAACGTCATTTTTATTCTTCACCGGAAGAATAGTCAACTGCGAAAATATCAGCGCGCTAAAAGTCGGCGCTGATAATCAAAAATAGATGTTAAATAATTATTATAAATGTCAATGAAACGTTTTTGTTATATTTGCGGCTGTTTTAAAAAGAGTTGTGATAATTCGTCTTAAATATCAGAAAGATGAAAAGTCACAATTTACGGGCGTGATTAATATGACCGACGCATAAATGTTTGTTTTGTGACCTGGTGCACGCTTTGGTAGCAGGTTTTTCGCGTTATTTGCAGTTTTGCCCGAAGGTTCACAGTTTCGACAAAAGTTGAAAAATAGCCATCGGGAAAATTATTTAAACATTTATTCACCTTTTCGCTACTTATTGTTTGAAATCACGAGGCCGAACCGTATAATTTGACCGCTTTTTGCTGCTTGACTCCGGGCCTTAAAGAACGTTTTATACGACACGCGGCATACCTCAAAGGGAGCAGGAGTAAAGAAACGTGATGTCTGTGTCGCTCTTTAGTCGAAACGTTGCACGCAAGCTTCTGCTTATTCAGTTTCTGGCAGTAATGGCAAGTGGATTGCTGTTTAGCCTCAAAGACCCCTTCTGGGGCATTTCCGCCGTGTGCGGAGGTATGGCAGTCTTATTGCCAAACATGTTGTTTATGATTTTTGCCTGGCGTCATCAGGCGCTTACACCTGCTAAAGGCCGAGTGGCCTGGACCTTCGCCCTCGGTGAAGCAATCAAGGTGTTGGTGACATTCGTGTTGCTGGTGGTGGCGCTGGCGGTATTCAGGGTGGCGTTTTTGCCGCTGATAGTCACGTGGGTTTCGGTGCTGGTAGTTCAGATACTGGCACCCGCTGTAATTAACAACAAAGGGTAAGAGGCATCATGTCTGCAGGAGAAATCTCAACACCGCAGGAGTACATAGGTCACCATCTGAATAACCTTCAGATCGATCTTCGTACGTTCTCGCTGGTGGATCCGCATAACCCCCCGGCCACCTTCTGGACGCTCAATATCGACTCCATGTTTTTCTCGGTGGTACTGGGTCTGTTGTTCCTGATGATGTTCCGTAGCGTAGCGAAAAAAGCCACCAGCGGCGTCCCGGGAAAATTCCAGACTGCAATTGAGCTGGTGATTGGTTTTGTCCATGGTAGCGTCAAAGACATGTACCACGGCAAAAGCAAACTTATCGCTCCGTTGGCCCTGACGATCTTCGTCTGGGTATTCCTGATGAACCTGATGGATTTGCTGCCTATCGATTTTCTCCCGCTTATCGGCGAGAAGGTTCTGGGGCTGCCTGCGCTGCGTGTGGTGCCGTCTGCAGACGTCAACATCACGCTGTCTATGGCGCTGGGCGTATTTATCCTGATTCTGTTCTACAGCATCAAAATGAAGGGTATTGGCGGTTTCGCTAAAGAGCTGACTCTCCAGCCGTTCAACCATCCGGTATTTATTCCGGTAAACCTTATCCTTGAGGGCGTGAGCCTGCTGTCCAAACCGGTTTCTCTCGGTCTGCGACTGTTTGGCAACATGTACGCGGGTGAGTTGATTTTCATTCTGATCGCGGGTCTTCTGCCGTGGTGGTCACAGTGGGTTCTGAATGTGCCATGGGCCATTTTCCACATCCTGATCATTACGCTGCAAGCCTTTATTTTCATGGTTCTGACGATCGTCTATCTGTCGATGGCATCTGAAGAGCATTGATTTTTAACAACACTACTACGTTTTAACTGAAACAAACTGGAGACTGTCATGGAAAACCTGAATATGGATCTGCTGTACATGGCTGCCGCTGTGATGATGGGTCTGGCGGCAATCGGTGCTGCGATCGGTATCGGCATCCTCGGGGGCAAATTCCTGGAAGGCGCAGCGCGTCAACCTGATCTGATTCCTCTGCTGCGTACTCAGTTCTTTATCGTTATGGGTCTGGTGGATGCTATCCCGATGATCGCTGTGGGTCTGGGTCTGTACGTGATGTTTGCTGTCGCGTAGTAAGAGTTGCTTTCCAAGCAATTGTTTAGAACGTTAACCAGATAAGAGGCATTGTGCTGTGAATCTAAACGCAACAATCCTCGGCCAGGCCATCGCGTTTGTCCTGTTCGTTCTGTTCTGCATGAAGTATGTATGGCCGCCGTTGATGGCTGCCATTGAAAAACGTCAGAAAGAAATTGCTGACGGTCTCGCTTCCGCAGAACGAGCTAAAAAGGACCTTGACCTTGCACAGGCCAATGCGACCGACCAGCTGAAAAAAGCGAAAGCAGAAGCTCAGGTAATCATCGAACAGGCGAACAAACGCCGTGCTCAGATCCTGGACGAAGCGAAAGCAGAAGCCGAGCAGGAACGTACCAAAATCGTGGCGCAGGCGCAGGCGGAAATTGACGCCGAGCGTAAACGTGCTCGCGAAGAGCTGCGTAAACAAGTGGCTCTGCTGGCTGTAGCTGGCGCCGAGAAAATCATTGAGCGTTCCGTGGATGAAGCTGCTAACAGCGACATCGTGAATAAACTGGTCGCTGAACTGTAAGGAGGAGGGGCTGATGTCTGAATTTGTAACGGTAGCTCGCCCCTACGCCAAAGCAGCTTTTGACTTTGCCGTTGAAAACCAAAGTGTTGATCGCTGGCAGGATATGCTGGCGTTTGCCGCCGAGGTGACTAAAAACGAGCAAATGGCCGAGCTCCTCTCCGGTGCATTAGCACCGGAAACGCTCGCTGAGTCGTTTATCGCCATCTGTGGGGAGCAACTGGACGCCAAAGGTCAGAACCTGATTCGGGTAATGGCTGAAAATGGACGTCTGAAAGTGCTCCCTGATGTTCTTGAGCAGTTTGTTCATTTGCGTGCAGCCAGCGAGGCTACAGCAGACGTTGAAGTCACGTCCGCAACCGCATTGAGCGAAGAGCAGCTCACGAAAATCAGCGCAGCGATGGAAAAACGACTGTCACGTAAAGTGAAGCTGAATTGCAAAATCGATAAGTCTGTTATGGCAGGCGTTATCATCCGAGCGGGTGATACTGTGATTGATGGCAGCGTTCGCGGCCGTCTTGAACGCCTTGCAGACGTCTTGCAGTCTTAAGGGGACTGGAGCATGCAACTGAATTCCACCGAAATCAGCGAACTGATCAAGCAGCGCATTGCTCAGTTCAGTGTTGTGAGTGAAGCTCACAACGAAGGTACTATTGTTTCTGTAAGCGACGGTGTTATCCGCATTCACGGCCTGGCCGACTGTATGCAGGGCGAGATGATTTCTCTGCCGGGTAACCGTTACGCTATCGCACTGAACCTGGAGCGCGACTCCGTGGGTGCAGTAGTGATGGGACCGTACGCTGACCTTGCCGAAGGCATGAAGGTTAAATGTACTGGCCGTATTCTTGAAGTTCCGGTTGGCCGTGGCCTGCTGGGTCGTGTGGTGAACACCCTGGGTGCGCCAATCGATGGTAAAGGTCCGGTTGATAACGATGGCTTCTCGCCAATCGAAGTTATCGCACCGGGCGTTATCGATCGTCAGTCCGTCGATCAGCCGGTTCAAACGGGTTATAAATCCGTTGACGCCATGATTCCAATCGGTCGTGGTCAGCGTGAATTGATCATCGGTGACCGTCAGACCGGTAAAACCGCGATGGCAATCGATGCGATCATCAACCAGCGCGATTCCGGCATCAAATGCGTATACGTTGCTATCGGCCAGAAAGCGTCCACCATTGCCAACGTGGTGCGTAAACTGGAAGAGCACGGTGCGCTGTCTAACACCATCGTTGTGGTTGCAACCGCTTCTGAATCTGCCGCACTGCAATATCTGGCACCGTATGCCGGTTGCGCAATGGGCGAATACTTCCGTGACCGCGGTGAAGATGCGCTGATCGTATACGATGACCTGTCTAAACAGGCAGTCGCTTATCGTCAGGTGTCCCTGCTGCTCCGTCGTCCGCCAGGACGTGAAGCATTCCCGGGCGACGTATTCTATCTCCACTCTCGTCTGCTGGAGCGCGCATCCCGCGTTAACGCTGAATACGTTGAAGCCTTCACCAAAGGTGAAGTGAAAGGTAAAACCGGTTCCCTGACCGCGCTGCCAATCATTGAAACCCAGGCGGGTGACGTTTCTGCGTTCGTTCCGACTAACGTAATTTCTATTACCGATGGTCAGATCTTCCTGGAAACTAACCTGTTTAACTCCGGTATTCGTCCGGCGGTTAACCCGGGTATTTCTGTATCTCGTGTGGGTGGTGCAGCTCAGACCAAGATCATCAAGAAACTGTCCGGTGGTATCCGTACCGCGCTGGCGCAGTATCGTGAACTGGCAGCGTTCTCTCAGTTCGCTTCCGATCTGGATGAAGCAACCCGTAAACAGCTGAGCCACGGTCAGAAAGTGACCGAGCTGCTGAAGCAAAAACAGTACGCTCCAATGTCTGTTGCTCAGCAGGGTCTGGTGCTGTTTGCGGCTGAACGCGGTTACCTCGAAGATGTGGAACTGGCGAAAATCGGTAGCTTCGAAGCCGCTCTGCTGGCTTACGCTGACCGTGATCATGCTCCGCTGATGCAAGAGATCAACCAGTCCGGTGGCTATAACGACGAAATCGAAGGCAAGCTGAAAGGCATCCTCGATTCCTTCAAAGCAACCCAGTCCTGGTAACGTCTGGCGGCTTGTCTTAGGGCAGGCCGCAAGGCATTGAGGAGAAGCTCATGGCCGGCGCAAAAGAGATACGTAGTAAGATCGCAAGCGTCCAGAACACGCAAAAGATCACTAAAGCGATGGAGATGGTCGCCGCTTCCAAAATGCGTAAATCGCAGGATCGCATGGCGTCCAGCCGTCCTTATGCAGATACCATGCGCAAAGTGATTGGTCACCTTGCGAACGGTAATCTGGAATATAAGCACCCTTACCTGGAAGAACGCGACGTTAAACGCGTGGGCTACCTGGTGGTGTCGACCGACCGTGGTTTATGTGGTGGTTTGAACATTAACCTGTTCAAAAAACTGCTGGCGGATATGAAAGCATGGTCCGATAAAGGCGTTCAGAGCGAACTCGCGATGATCGGCTCTAAAGGCGTGTCTTTCTTTAATTCCGTAGGTGGCAACGTTGTCGCTCAGGTAACCGGCATGGGAGATAACCCTTCCCTGTCCGAACTGATCGGCCCGGTAAAAGTCATGTTGCAAGCCTACGACGAAGGTCGTCTCGACAAGCTTTATATTGTTAGCAACAAATTTATCAACACCATGTCTCAGGCTCCGACCATCACTCAGCTGCTGCCTTTACCGGCCGCAGAAGATGAAGAGTTGAAGCATAAATCCTGGGATTATCTGTACGAACCTGATCCGAAAGCGCTGCTGGACACGCTCCTGCGTCGTTACGTTGAATCTCAGGTTTATCAGGGTGTTGTGGAAAACCTGGCCAGCGAGCAGGCCGCACGTATGGTGGCGATGAAAGCCGCGACCGACAATGGCGGCAGCCTGATTAAAGAGCTGCAGTTGGTATACAACAAAGCTCGTCAGGCCAGCATTACTCAGGAACTCACCGAAATCGTCGGTGGTGCATCCGCGGTATAACCAGGTTAATTCGTAGAGGATTCAAGATGGCTACTGGAAAAATTGTCCAGGTAATCGGCGCCGTAGTTGACGTCGAATTCCCTCAGGATGCCGTACCGCGCGTGTACGATGCTCTTGAGGTTAAGAATGGTAACGAGACGCTGGTGCTGGAAGTGCAGCAGCAGCTGGGCGGCGGTATCGTACGTACCATCGCCATGGGTTCTTCTGACGGTCTGCGTCGTGGTCTGGAAGTGAACGACCTTGCGCACCCGATCGAAGTCCCGGTTGGTAAAGCAACACTGGGTCGTATCATGAACGTGCTCGGTCAGCCGATCGACATGAAAGGCGACATCGGTGAAGAAGAGCGTTGGGCTATCCACCGCGCGGCACCGTCCTATGAAGAGCTGTCCAGCTCTCAGGAATTGCTGGAAACCGGCATCAAAGTTATCGACCTGATGTGTCCGTTCGCGAAGGGCGGTAAAGTCGGTCTGTTCGGTGGTGCGGGCGTGGGTAAAACCGTAAACATGATGGAGCTGATTCGTAACATCGCGATTGAGCACTCCGGTTACTCTGTGTTTGCGGGCGTGGGTGAACGTACTCGTGAGGGTAACGACTTCTACCACGAAATGACTGACTCCAACGTTCTGGACAAAGTATCCCTGGTTTACGGTCAGATGAACGAGCCGCCGGGAAACCGTCTGCGCGTTGCGCTGACCGGCCTGACCATGGCTGAGAAGTTCCGTGACGAAGGTCGTGACGTTCTGCTGTTCGTCGACAACATCTACCGTTATACCCTCGCCGGTACTGAAGTATCCGCACTGCTGGGCCGTATGCCTTCAGCGGTAGGTTACCAGCCGACGCTGGCGGAAGAGATGGGTGTTCTGCAGGAACGTATCACTTCTACCAAAACCGGTTCTATCACTTCCGTACAGGCGGTATACGTACCTGCGGATGACCTGACTGACCCGTCGCCAGCCACCACCTTTGCGCACCTTGACGCAACTGTGGTACTGAGCCGTCAGATCGCGTCTTTGGGGATCTACCCGGCCGTTGACCCGCTGGACTCCACCAGCCGTCAGCTGGATCCGCTGGTTGTGGGTCAGGAACACTACGACACCGCGCGTGGCGTACAGTCTCTGCTGCAACGTTATCAGGAACTGAAAGACATCATCGCCATCCTTGGTATGGATGAGCTGTCTGAAGAAGACAAACTGGTGGTAGCTCGCGCACGTAAGATCCAGCGCTTCCTGTCCCAGCCGTTCTTCGTAGCGGAAGTGTTCACCGGTTCTCCGGGCAAATACGTTTCCCTGAAAGACACCATCCGTGGCTTTAAAGGCATTATGGAAGGCGAATACGATCACCTGCCGGAGCAGGCGTTCTACATGGTTGGTTCCATCGAAGAAGCAGTGGAAAAAGCCAAAAAACTTTAACGCCTTAATCGGAGGGTGATATGGCAATGACTTACCACCTGGACGTCGTCAGTGCAGAGAAACAGATGTTCTCTGGTCTGGTCGAGAAAATCCAGGTAACGGGTAGTGAAGGTGAACTGGGGATTTTCCCGGGGCACGCACCGCTGCTCACCGCCATTAAGCCTGGTATGATCCGCATCGTTAAACAGTTCGGTCATGAAGAGTTTATCTATCTGTCCGGCGGCATTCTTGAAGTGCAACCGAGCAGCGTGACCGTTCTGGCTGATACCGCTATTCGTGGCCAGGATCTCGACGAAGCGCGAGCCCTGGAATCGAAGCGTAAAGCAGAAGAGCACATTAAGAGCTCTCACGGTGACGTGGATTACGCTCAGGCGTCTGCGGAGCTGGCGAAAGCCATCGCGAAACTGCGTGTTATCGAGTTGACTAAAAAAGCGATGTAAACCGGCTTGAACGTTAAAAAGCCAGTCTGGTTTCCAGACTGGCTTTTTTTATGGTTGCGTTTCAGAAAAAATGGAACTGAAAACGTGTTTTATTATTTTGTGATGCGCATCACAAAAATATTGATCGGTTAAAAAATGAGGCGTAGACTTCTTTTCTGTGAGGTTCATCACAAAAATCAACTCTGACAAAATCAGGAAGCCATCATGAAACTGATCAACAAAATCATCGCTCTCTTCAGCAATATGAACATCTCTTTCGGGACGTTCAACCACTAATCTGCTGATCCGCTGAGTGGCGCTGCGCTTACCGTTGTGTGATAAGCGAGCGCCATCTGGCTACATCTTCAGTTCCGCCAGTACCGCTTTACTGTCCACTTCTTGCTGCAATGCATTCACGCTTTTGCCATTGGCGATAAAGTAGTTCGTCGCGTCAATATTCCCCACCACCGCATCATCATACTGCCCGGCTTTACTGCGTACAGAAATGTTGCCTTTAAACACGCCTTGCGTGGAGGCATCACCGTAAGGACTGGGGCGGAAGATAAAGTTAAAGCGTTGGTTATCCGCGGCAATATTGTTTTCCACCACCAACTTGCCAGGGTTAAAATTATCGGTGAAACCGTCCAGATGGTTGCCGATTGCTTTGCTGTTGCGAACCTGATGAGCGACAGGCTGCCCTTCTCCTCCCAGTTTAAAACCATTGCTGGTGTTATTACTGGCAATTGAATTCTCGATCACCACAACACCGTTGCCGCCATCTTCAATCTTGTTGAAAAGATCAAAACCATCGTCAATGTTGTCGTGGGCATAGCATCTTTCCAGTTTGTTCCCTTCGCCTACGCGCATTTTTACGGCAAACCCGTCGGCATTAATTTTCCCCGGATCTTCATTACTCCAGGACTCGGAATCGATCACGCGGTTGTGGCTCGCCCATAATGGTCGACCGATATTTTCCGGCGAAGAAATTTGAATACCGGTATCGTCATTACGCCAGGCGACCACTTTTTCGATCAGGTTGTGACTGCCTTGCACACGCAGGCTCTTGTCTGTGACTTCAATCCCCTTGATATGCCAGTAGCTGGCGTCTAGTTGTAACCCATGAATCACCACTTTGCCGTCGGCTTGCAGCGTCTTCATCTTCCCCAGCAAACCGCTGGCTGTGAGCGGGATTTCTGTTCGCGCATAGTCTCCGGCTTTTAGCGCAAGGGTGCCACCTGGCGGCAGCAGATTGATGGCGGTGGCTAAATCCAGCGGTGAGGCGGCCGTACCTTCGCCATCCGTTTTTCCGTCGGCGGCGACATGGAGGGTTGTGGCGGTTGTGGCGGTCGCTCTCTCTACGTTTATGGTCTGCGTAACGGGGGTTTTGTCATCGCCGCTGGTGGGGGTGAAGGTCAACACAAACATGGAGGTGTCACCTGAAAGCGTCGCGGGGAGCGTGTACATATCACCCGCTTTTACGGGTTTATCATTACCGATCACCACTTCGTTTTGCCGCACAGCAAACAGACCATCATAGTTGGCGCGTGCCTGAACGGTATATTTCTCACTGATACTTTGCGCAGGCGAGGCTATCTGCACAACAACAGGCAACGGTTTTGCCTGCCAGGGTTTGGATGCCACCGTTCGGGCTTTGCTGGTGGTCAGAGAGGCGTCGGAGATGGTAATTTTGGCATTACGTGAGGCAAAGAAACCGACGTAATATTGCTCGCTGTTCTGTACTGAAATCAAATCGGCATGTGGAATTGTCTGGCTTACCCAGTTATCGCTTCCTTGCGGAGCCCATGCGCTAATAAAACCGTCATTGGTACGCTCGAGTTTCATGCGGAAGGTGGGCGTCTGGCGAAGATCCACCTCTTCCTGGTAACTTTTTTTAGTGATTGCCGCGCCAGCGTCTCCCCACGGGTGGCTGATCCCTTCACGGGCGATTGCCTGTATTTTCACGCGAAAATGGTCTTTTTTATCCTGCGTCATGATGGCATTCATCACCATATTCGATGCCGCCGGGAACTCCTCATAGCCCTCTTTCAGCGGCTGCTGGCGCGGGTTGCCAATAATATCGCGAACCAGTAAGCCAGCCCCTTCTTGCGCCGCCGGTTTGGCGCCATTTTCCGGACCGAACTGGTCTACGGTGACGGTGGCCTGTAAGACAAAATTTTCGCCAGTGGGCAGGGATGTGTAAAAGTAGGTCAGGCCATCATGAGAGTTAGCAATTTTACCGCCGCGGCTTTCGAGTGTGATGGGTTTAGAGAGATCGGCCTGGTCCGAAACGGAAAGTGTCTTGCCGTCGATAGTTACATCGTTAACGCCGATCTTTTCCGGCAGAACGTTAGAAGAAAAATTCACGTCAGTTGATTGCCCGAAAGCAATGGCTCGCCATACAGGAGCCGGTGTGGCCAGTACAGAAGCGGAGATAAGTGAGCTGCAAACGGTTATGGCGAGAGGTATTTTATAATTCATTTTATGCTCCTGATTAATCATTGCCCGCCATTATTACCAGGATGAAACACTGTTTCTTTTTTGTACGTCACACTCTTTAATGATCAAAACGGTGTTTTATTTTTGTTTAATCTTTATTCAGGATAAAAAAAAACAGCTAACCCTTTGTATAAATTAGTGACAGAGAGAAACGTCGCTAATTTTCAGTGACAAACGCATTTACTCTGCCGTTAAAATAGCCTCCAAATGCACTGTAAAGGTGGATGTTGAGCGTTTCACCAACACTCCATTTTATGCTGCAAAATATGTAGTATTTTCAACGCTAAAGAGTTTAACTTCTCACTCAAATGACAGTCAGGACGCGTATGTTGAACACAAAAATGAGTGTGGTGATCCTTGCCGCGGGCAAAGGCACACGCATGTATTCCGATCTCCCGAAAGTGCTGCATACCCTTGCAGGGAAGTCGATGGTCCAGCATGTCATTGATGCTGCTACAAATCTTGGCGCAAATAACGTTCATCTGGTTTATGGTCATGGCGGCGATCTGCTGAAAGCTACGCTACGCGACGATAAACTCAATTGGGTGCTGCAAGCTGAGCAACTGGGCACGGGCCATGCGATGCAGCAGGCCGCTCCGTTCTTCGCCGATGACGAAGACATTTTGATGCTCTATGGCGATGTTCCGCTGATTTCTGTTGATACGCTGCAGCGCCTGCGTGACGCCAAGCCACAGGGCGGTATTGGTCTGTTGACGGTGAAACTCGACGATCCCACCGGTTATGGTCGGATTACGCGTGAAAATGGCGTGATTACCGGGATTATCGAGCAGAAAGACGCCAGCGAAGCTCAACGCCTGATTAAAGAAATCAACACCGGCATTTTGGTGGCCAACGGCGGCGATCTGAAGCGCTGGCTTAGCCAACTCACCAATAACAATGCTCAGGGTGAATTCTACATTACCGACATCATTGGCTTTGCTCATCAGGAAGGGCGTGAAATTACAGCTGTTCATCCGCAACGCCTGAGTGAAGTGGAAGGGGTCAACAACCGTCTGCAATTGTCGCGTCTGGAGCGTGCTTATCAGGCTGAACAAGCTGAGCGGCTACTGCTTGCCGGCGTTATGCTGCGCGATCCGGCGCGTTTCGACCTCCGCGGCGCGCTGGAGCACGGGCGGGATGTGGAGATCGATGCTAACGTCATTATTGAAGGGCGCGTCAAACTTGGCCATCGCGTGAAGATTGGCGCAGGCTGCGTGATCAAAAACAGCGAAATTGGCGATGATTGCGAAATCAGTCCTTACAGCGTCGTGGAAGATGCCCGCCTGGAAGCCGCATGCACCATTGGTCCCTTCGCGCGTTTACGTCCGGGGGCCGAACTGCTGGCTGGCGCGCATGTTGGTAACTTCGTTGAAATGAAAAAAGCGCGTCTGGGTAAAAGCTCTAAAGCGGGGCATCTGACGTACCTGGGCGACGCGGACATTGGCGATAATGTGAATATTGGCGCCGGGACCATCACCTGCAACTACGACGGTGCAAATAAGCACAAAACCGTGATTGGTGATGATGTGTTTGTTGGCTCTGATACGCAGTTAGTGGCGCCGGTTACGGTGGCCAACGGTGCCACCATTGCGGCTGGTACGACGGTCACGCGCAACGTAGGCGAAAATGAACTGGTGTTAAGCCGCGTGCCACAGGTGCAGAAACCGGGCTGGCGTCGTCCGGTGAAGAAGAAATAACCCGTTTTTTAGGCCGGATAAGCGTAGCGCTTTCCGGCAAGTATTCAGGGATGAGGGGAAAAATAATTCCTCCGCCCGTAAGGCAGTACCTATAAAAATAACCCCACTCTCTACAAGGCTCGGGGCGCCCGAAAACGGGCATACAGGTTGACCGACAACAAAAGGCATAATGCCAAAATCGGAATCTTAAAATATGTGTGGAATTGTTGGCGCTGTCGCGCAGCGTGATGTTGCAGAAATCCTTCTCGAAGGTTTACGTCGTCTGGAATACCGTGGATATGACTCTGCCGGTCTGGCAGTGGTGGACAACAACGGGCATATGACGCGTCTGCGTCGTCTCGGTAAAGTGCAGATGCTCTCTCAGGCAGCGGAAGAACACCCGTTGCACGGTGGGACAGGTATTGCTCATACACGCTGGGCGACCCATGGTGAACCTTCTGAAGGCAATGCGCATCCGCATGTTTCAGACCATATTGTTGTGGTGCATAACGGCATCATCGAGAACCATGAACCGCTGCGCGAAGTTTTAAAAGCGCGCGGGTATGTGTTTGTGTCTGAAACAGACACTGAAGTGATCGCACATCTGGTGCACTGGGAACTGGAACAGGGCGGCACCCTGCGCGAGGCTGTGCTGCGTACCATTCCGCAGCTGCGCGGTGCATACGGTACGGTGATCATGGATACCCGCGATCCCAGTACGCTGCTGGCTGCACGTTCCGGTAGCCCGCTGGTTATCGGCCTCGGTATGGGGGAAAACTTTATCGCCTCCGACCAGTTGGCACTCCTGCCGGTGACCCGTCGCTTTATTTTCCTGGAAGAGGGCGATATCGCGGAAGTGACCCGTCGTACAGTGGTTGTTTTCGATAAATCAGGCGCGCAGGTGAAACGCCCGGATATTGAATCCAGTCTGCAATACGATGCGGGTGATAAAGGCATTTATCGTCACTACATGCAGAAAGAGATCTTTGAACAGCCGAATGCTATTAAAAATACTCTGACCGGCCGTATCAGCCACGGCGAAGTGGATTTGAGCGAACTGGGGGCGAATGCTAACGAGCTGCTGTCGAAAGTGGAACATATCCAGATCGTTGCCTGCGGAACTTCTTATAACTCCGGTATGGTTTCCCGTTACTGGTTTGAAGCGCTGGCCGGTGTTCCGTGTGATGTGGAGATCGCCTCTGAATTCCGCTACCGCAAATCGGCGGTGCGTCGCAACAGCCTGATGATCACCCTTTCCCAATCCGGCGAGACGGCGGATACACTGGCTGCATTGCGTCTGTCGAAAGAGCTGGGCTACCTTGGTTCACTGGCGATTTGTAACGTTCCGGGGTCGTCGCTGGTGCGTGAATCCGATCTGGCGATGATGACCAATGCCGGTACCGAAATTGGCGTTGCCTCCACCAAGGCTTTCACTACTCAGCTCACGGTTCTGCTGTTGCTGGTGGCGAAACTGAGCCGCCTGAAAGGGTTGGATGCGTCTATCGAGCACGACATCGTTCATGGTCTGCAGGCGCTACCGAGTCGTATTGAGCAGATGCTGTCACAGGATAAGCGTATTGAAGCGCTGGCGGAGGATTTCTCTGACAAACATCACGCGTTGTTCCTGGGGCGTGGCGATCAGTATCCGATTGCGCTGGAAGGCGCGCTGAAACTGAAAGAGATCTCCTATATTCACGCAGAAGCGTACGCGGCGGGCGAGCTGAAACACGGCCCTCTGGCGCTGATTGATGCCGATATGCCGGTGATTGTGGTGGCACCAAACAACGAACTGCTGGAAAAACTGAAATCCAATATCGAAGAGGTTCGCGCGCGCGGCGGTGTGCTGTACGTCTTCGCCGATCAGGATGCCGGTTTCACCAGCAGCGACAATCTGCATATCATTGAGATGCCGCATGTTGAAGAGATGATTGCGCCGATTTTCTACACCGTGCCGCTGCAATTGCTGGCGTACCACGTTGCGCTGATCAAAGGCACTGACGTTGACCAGCCGCGTAACCTGGCGAAATCCGTCACAGTAGAATAATCCGATAATGCGGCGCTAACGCCGTTACGGTCTGCGGTTTAACCGTACTGTAAACAAATCCGGTCATGCTTTTTAAAAAGCATACCGGATTTTTTTTATGGTCAGCCCGACACTCGCACTACCGGAATCAGACATTGCGCGGAATGTTCCGCGGCTGGCTATCTCAGCTGGAGCACTTACCGCTCCTGTGTTTCGCCTACCGTTGAATCTGCCCGGAGATGATCAATGTCTTCCCGCATAACCGTCAAAATCACCGCCGCACCGGACCTGCTTTTCTGGAAAATGGCCGGCAGTGAATCCCTCTCTGAACCCTTTGAATATCAACTTACCGTACTCGGACAAGATGCCCGAATAGACAGAAGCCAGATATTGGGGCAATCCGTCAGCGTTGAAATACCGGGCCAGGACGCGCTTGCAACACGGTATCTCAACGGAAAAGCCACCAGCGTGGCAGTCGCTTCCGTAGAGCTTTCCGGGCAGCGTTACGCGGCCTATCAGCTCACTGTTGAGTCGGATCTCTGGCCGATGCGGCTGGAGCGAAACATGCGTATTTTTCAGGCGCAGACGGTTCCGCAAATCGTCCAGACCATGCTGAGTGAACATGGGGTAAAGCTGGATAATCAGCTCACAGCAAGTTATCGGGTCTGGGAGTACTGTGTGCAGTACCAGGAAAGCAGCCTGGATTTCATCCGACGCTTAATGGAGCTGGAAGGTATCTCCTGGTATTTTCGCCATGCAGCGGATAACCATACGTTGGTACTTACCGACGCCGGTTCTGCTTTTCCGTCGGCAGCAGGTTATGATGTCATCCCCTATATACAGTCCCAGGCTGGCGGCGTGGCGGATGTTGAAGGCATTAGTCAGTGGTCAATGGAAGATCGCGTTACGCCGGGTATTTTCAGCACCGAGGATTACGACTTTCGTAAACCAAATGCCTGGCTTTTCCAGGCTCGCCAGAACCCCGCATCACCGTCGCCTGGCCGTATTGATGTGTATGAATGGCCGGGGCGTTTTGTTGAGCAAAATGACGGGGAATATTATGCCCGCATCAAGCAGGAACGCTGGCAGGTTGATCATCAGCAGACCGCGGGAACAGCCACCGCTATTGGCATTGCGGCCGGGCATACCTTTCAGCTCATTAATGCTCCTTTTATGCAGGATAATGGCCGCTATCTGGTGACAAAGACCTGGTTGCAGTTTGAAGAAAACCGCTATGCCAGCGGTGATGAAGGTGACAGTTCCCGGCTAATTAGCTTTAGCGTGATCCCGGCTTCTCTGACCTGGCGACCGGAGCAAAAAACCGCATGGCCGCGGACATATGGCCCGCAAACCGCTCGCGTAGTCGGCCCGGAGGGGGAACCTATCTGGACCGATAAATACGGGCGGGTAAAAGTGAAATTCCACTGGGACAGGCTGGGGAAAAGTGATGAAACCAGCTCTTGCTGGGTGCGCGTATCCAGTTCGTGGGCCGGTCAGGGATTTGGTGGTGTTCAGATCCCGCGGGTTGGTGATGAAGTGGTAATTGATTTTATCAACGGCGATCCCGACCGTCCGATGGTGACCGGGCGCGTATATAACGAAGCAAATATGCCGCCCTGGGCATTGCCCGCCGCCGCAACGGTAATGGGGTTTATGACGCGCTCAAAAACCGGCAATTGCGACAACGCCAGCTATCTGCTGTTTGAAGATAAACTCGGCGCTGAGCGCATGGATTTGCATGCGGAAAAGGACATGAATGTCTCGGTCGAAAATAATCAGGTGATTACAGTCGACGGTAACCGTAGCCTGACCGTTTTGGGTGAGCTTGATGATGAGGTGACGAAACGCGCAGGCTTCAAATACCATGCAACGCGCACGACGGAAGTGACGGATAAAGAGACCCGAACGGTAGGTAATGGTGAAGAAACCACCATTACGAATGGCCGTGTGATGCGGGTAACCAGCGGGGGTGAAACGGTGACGGTAAAAGGCAACCGCACTGAAGATATTGACGGTAGATCATCGCAGCATATTACCGGTCTGGTGAGTTATACCTTTGATAACGGCGTCTCGTCATTGATTACCGGCTCCAGGCAAGAGTCGATTTCGCAAAACCTGACACAAACGATCACCGGCAATAACATCACCATCATAGAAGGGGCGTGGACCCAGAAAATAGCGCAGGGTGCGACAATCTCTTCCCCTAAACTGATCACCATTGCGAGTGATGAAAAGGTGCACATTAAAACGCCACAAGCGCTTGAATATAAAGACCATAAAGAGACGGTTTCCCTGTTTTCTTTTGATTTTACCACCCTTAAGGTGGTCACCGAGGGGGCCTCGTTTACGGCTACCGCGATCAGCAAGGTAGGATTAACCAATCTGAAGTTCGATAAGTCGGCTTTTGATTTGGCCTCCAGCGAGGGTCGGGTAGCGTTTACCAATGCAATGATGCAATACGGTCAGGTGATGGCCTCGGTTCATGGTTTAACGATGTTTATGTAAGGGATTGATTAAATGAAGTTTGTTATCGTTTTTTCGGTAATATTTATCGTCGGCATGGTCGCTTATATCGTCTATCTGTTTAACCGTGACCATAAGATCCAGACACAGGGCCATGAATTGCAGGCTACCGTCGAAGAGGTCAGCTACATCAGCTCAAACGACAATGGCACCATTAACATTAAATATCGGCTCGCATTGCAAGAAGGAGGGGCCACCCGATCGGTGGAAGGGAAAGAGACCATTTCTGCCTTTAACGCATCAAAAATACAGAAAGGCAATAAAGTGGATATTAAGTATCTGGATGATCAACACATTCTGTTTGTGTTCGATAAACAGCAAGCGCCAGGCAGTTAGCCGCAGCGTAAAAAAGAGGTTGCCGATGGCAACCTCTCCTGACTTATTTGACCCTACGGCTCAGTTCATCAAGCTTGTTTTCCAGCGAATTAATGCTGCGTTGCATGTCATCAACTTTACGGCTTAATTCATCATTGCGTCTTTGCAGGTTTTCTCTGTCCCGCCCCATTTCCGAGAGCGTTTTTTTCATATCAGCGATGTCTTCTTTTTGTTTTGGCGCATCCTCTTGAATGTTTCTGAGTTTATTTACGCTCAGGTAATCCGATGGGACGATAGTTGCGTTACCCGTGTCATGTTCTGTGCCCTGCAAAACCATCACCGAATCAGACTGATAACCGGAGGAGCCAAGAGATACGGGCCTGTCGGCGGCATTGCCGTATGTAGCAGGAAGAAACGACAGCAATCCGATAGCGACAGCAACTGATTTAATCATCATCATTCCTTAGGGTTTACTATGTTGCATCAACAATGGTCCGACTTCGTAGCTATATAAATACGAAACCAGAGGCTTGTCTGCTACCTCTTCCTGGTAGCGCTGTCGCGCTGAAAATCGGTGGCGGATGATTGCTAAATCACTGGAAAAGGGATCGTTAGCTGGGGCGGAATAGCGGCGTTTATTCTGGCAGCGCTTTATGACAAATCCGGATTTTCAGCTACGTTTGGATTGTCATAAAAAGAAAATGTTCGTGTAATGAAGTTGTGGTAATTGAATGTTATTACATTGATTTATAAATGTTTTTAATAATTCAGCAAGGATATTTCATTGCTGTCATTAAACAGTAACAATCATTGCATATAACTGTCATCAAAGTGTCCTATTTTGCTCCGAGTAGCAACTCAAACAACGATTTACGAATCTTGCAGGAGACATTATGAACGTTATGCGTACCACTGTCGCAACTGTTGTCGCCGCGACCTTATCTCTGAGCGCTTTTGCTGCCAATGCTGCGGCAAGCCTGACCGGTGCTGGTGCAACTTTCCCTGCGCCGGTGTATGCCAAATGGGCTGATACCTACCAGAAAGAAACGGGTAATAAGATTAACTACCAGGGTATCGGTTCTTCCGGCGGCGTGAAACAAATTACGGCTAAAACGGTTGATTTCGGTGCTTCCGATGCCCCGCTGGCTGATGACAAACTGGCTCAGGAAGGCCTGTTCCAGTTCCCGACCGTAATCGGCGGTATTGTACTGGCTATTAACGTCCCGGGCATTAAATCCGGCGAGCTGGTACTGGATGGTAAAACGCTGGGTGATATCTATCTGGGCAACATCAAAAAATGGGATGACGCAGCGATTGCAAAACTCAACCCGGGTCTGAAACTGCCTTCGCAGAACATCGCGGTTGTGCGTCGTGCTGATGGTTCTGGCACCTCTTTCGTCTTCACCAGCTACCTGGCGAAAGTCAACGAAGAGTGGAAATCCAAAGTTGGCTCTGGCTCCACGGTTAACTGGCCGACCGGTCTGGGCGGTAAAGGTAACGACGGTATCGCCGCATTTGTACAGCGTCTGCCGGGTTCCATTGGTTATGTTGAATATGCTTACGCTAAGCAGAACAACCTGACCTACACCAAACTGCTGTCTGCAGATGGTAAAGCGGTTAGCCCGACTGAAACCAGCTTCTCTAACGCCGCAAAAAATATCGACTGGAGCAAATCCTTCGCTCAGGACCTGACTAACCAGAAAGGCGCGGATGTGTGGCCAATCACTTCCACCACCTTCATCCTGGTGCATAAAGAGCAGGCTAAACCGGAGCAAGGCGCTGAAGTCCTGAAATTCTTCGACTGGGCTTACAAAAAAGGCGGCAAACAAGCTAACGAACTTGACTACGCCACGCTTCCGGAAAGCGTCGTGACTCAGGTTCGCGCTGCATGGAAAGCAAATGTGAAAGACAGCAGCGGTAAAGCACTGTACTAATCACAGATTATTGAAGAATATGGCGAGTGGCGCTTACACCACTCGCCTTACAGATTCTCTGTAGGCCCGTAAGCCGATGCATGCGCCTTCGGGCAAATTCGTAAGACGTTAAACTGAAGAGTAATTTATGGCTGCAACCAAGCCGGCATTTAACCCTCCGGGAAAAAAAGGCGACATGATTTTCAGCGCACTGGTAAAACTGGCTGCGCTGATTGTGTTATTGCTGCTCAGCGGCATTATTGTGTCTCTGATTTTCTCCGCCTGGCCAAGCATTCAGAAGTTTGGTTTCTCATTCCTGTGGACCAAAGAGTGGGATGCTCCGAATGACATTTATGGTGCGTTGGTACCTATTTACGGCACTATCGTCACCTCAGTTATCGCGCTGCTGATCGCGGTTCCGGTGAGTTTCGGCATCGCGCTGTTTTTGACCGAACTGGCGCCAAACTGGCTGAAACGCCCGCTGGGTATTGCGATTGAGCTGCTGGCGGCTATCCCCAGTATTGTCTATGGCATGTGGGGCTTGTTTATCTTTGCTCCGCTGTTCGCCACCTATTTCCAGGAGCCGGTGGGTAATGTGCTCTCCACCATTCCGTTTGTGGGCGCGCTGTTTTCCGGGCCGGCGTTCGGTATTGGCATTCTGGCTGCCGGGGTGATCCTCGCGATCATGATTATTCCTTACATTGCGGCGGTTATGCGCGATGTGTTTGAACAAACGCCGGTGATGATGAAAGAGTCGGCGTACGGCATTGGCTGCACCACCTGGGAAGTGATCTGGCGCATCGTGCTGCCGTTCACGAAAAACGGGGTGATTGGCGGCATTATGCTGGGGTTGGGCCGCGCACTGGGCGAAACCATGGCGGTAACCTTTATCATCGGTAACACCTACCAACTCGATAGCGCTTCGCTGTTTATGCCGGGCAACAGTATCACTTCCGCACTGGCGAACGAATTCGCCGAAGCGGAATCCGGTCTGCATGTTGCCGCGCTAATGGAGCTGGGACTGATCCTGTTTGTGATCACTTTTATTGTGCTGGCCATTTCTAAAGTGATGATCCTGCGACTGGCGAAAAACGAGGGGGCGCGCTGATGGCAACGCTTGAAATGCAAAGCACGGTGCAATTAGCCGAGTCGCGCCGCAAAATGCAGGCGCGTCGTCGCATGAAAAACCGTATCGCCCTGACGCTGTCGATGGCGACCATGGTGTTTGGTCTGTTCTGGCTGGTCTGGATCCTCTTTTCTACCGTGGCACGCGGCTTTGATGGCATGTCTTTGGCACTGTTCACTGAAATGACACCGCCGCCGAATACGGCGGGTGGCGGTCTGGCGAACGCTCTGGCGGGCAGTGGTTTGCTGATTCTGTGGGCAACCGTCATCGGTACACCGCTGGGCATTATGGCGGGGATTTATCTGGCCGAGTATGGGCGTAAGTCGCTGCTCGCGGAAGTGATCCGCTTTATCAACGATATCCTGTTGTCTGCGCCTTCTATTGTGGTGGGGCTGTTTGTTTACACCATTGTGGTCGCGCAAATGCAGCACTTCTCCGGCTGGGCAGGCGTGATTGCGCTGGCGCTGTTGCAGGTGCCTATTGTTATCCGCACCACGGAAAACATGCTGAAACTGGTACCGGATAGCCTGCGTGAAGCGGCGTATGCGCTGGGAACGCCTAAATGGAAGATGATTGCGGCGATTACCCTGAAGGCCTCCGTCTCCGGGATTATGACGGGAGTGCTGCTGGCGGTTGCGCGTATTGCGGGTGAAACCGCGCCGTTGCTGTTTACTGCGCTTTCTAACCAGTTCTGGAGTACCGACATGATGCAGCCTATCGCTAACCTGCCGGTGACGATTTTCAAATTCGCTATGAGCCCGTTTGCCGAATGGCAAGAATTGGCCTGGGCCGGGGTATTGATTATCACTCTCTGTGTACTGTTGCTGAATATTCTGGCGCGCGTCATTTTCGCGAAGAGTAAACACGGTTAATTTTTTGCGACGCGGCGATAAGCGGCGTCGAGTTGAGGAAAGAGATAAATGAGTATGGTTGATACGACGCCGGGCAAAATTCAGGTTCGCGATTTGAACTTCTATTACGGCAAATTCCATGCACTGAAAAACATCAGCCTGGATATCGCTAAAAATCAGGTGACTGCGTTTATCGGGCCGTCAGGCTGCGGCAAGTCCACGCTGTTGCGTACCTTTAACAAGATGTTTGAGCTCTACCCGGAGCAGCGCGCTGAAGGTGAAATCCTGCTGGATGGCGATAACATCCTCACCAATACCCAGGATATCGCGCTGTTGCGTGCAAAAGTGGGCATGGTGTTCCAGAAGCCGACGCCGTTCCCGATGTCGATTTACGACAATATCGCCTTTGGCGTGCGTCTGTTTGAGAAGCTCTCCCGCGCCGATATGGACGAGCGCGTGCAGTGGGCTTTGACCAAAGCCGCATTATGGAACGAAACCAAGGATAAACTGCACCAGAGTGGGTACTCTCTCTCCGGTGGTCAGCAGCAGCGTCTGTGCATTGCACGCGGTATCGCGATTCGCCCGGAAGTGCTGTTGCTGGATGAGCCCTGTTCAGCGCTGGACCCGATTTCAACGGGTCGTATTGAAGAGCTGATTACTGAGCTTAAAGAGGATTACACCGTCGTGATCGTTACCCACAACATGCAGCAGGCTGCGCGTTGCTCCGATCATACGGCGTTTATGTATCTCGGCGAACTGATTGAGTTCAGTAATACGGATGATCTGTTCACCAAGCCGAAGAAGAAACAAACCGAAGACTATATTACCGGGCGCTACGGTTGATATGCCCGAACCGCAAAGGCGTAAACGCCTTGTTTTAACGTGAAATCTGTCGGGCATTTGGAGTTGAACCATGGACAACCTCAACCTTAACAAACATATTTCCGGGCAGTTCAACGCTGAACTGGAAAGTATCCGCACTCAGGTAATGACCATGGGTGGAATGGTGGAGCAGCAGCTTTCTGATGCGATCACCGCGATGCACAACCAGGACAGTGAGCTGGCAAAGCGCGTCGTCGAAGGTGATAAACAGGTCAACATGATGGAAGTGACCATCGATGAAGCCTGTGTGTGTATTATTGCCAAACGCCAGCCTACGGCGAGCGACCTGCGTCTGGTCATGGCAATTATTAAAACTATTGCTGAGCTGGAACGTATTGGCGATGTGGCGGATAAAATTTGCCGTACCGCACTGGAGAAATTCTCGCAGCAGCATCAGCCTCTTCTGGTGAGTCTGGAGTCGTTGGGCCGCCACACCGTGCAAATGCTGCATGATGTGCTGGACGCCTTCGCCCGCATGGATCTGGATGAAGCGGTACGCATCTACCGCGAAGATAAAAAAGTGGATCAGGAATACGAAGGCATCGTGCGTCAGTTAATGACGTACATGATGGAAGATTCCCGCACTATCCCGAGCGTCCTGACTGCTCTGTTCTGCGCCCGCTCTATCGAGCGTATTGGTGACCGCTGCCAGAATATTTGCGAATACATTTTCTACTTCGTGAAGGGGCAGGACTTCCGTCATGTCGGCGGTGATGAGCTGGATAAGCTGCTTGCCGGGAAAGATCCGAAAGAGTAATGCAGCAATATCACCCCCTCGCTACGGAGGGGGTGAGTGTCTCAGGCTGATTTCACCAGCAGTTTTCTCGCCAGATTATCGATATCCTCATACTGCCACAGTTTATCGCGCCAGCGTTGCGGAATACCGTTCACGCCGTAATACGCGCCGGCTAACTGCCCGACAATCGCGGCCGTGGTATCGGCATCGTCGCCAAGGTTGGTAGCCAGAAGAATCGTTTCCTCAAAATCACCGCCCTTTGCGAAACACCAGAGCGCGGCTTCCAGGCTCTGTACGCAATAACCGGTGCCAACGATATCCGCTCGCGTTTTCTGCAAATAGCGGCCTTCAGCGATGTGGCGCAGCTTTTCTTGCTGCGGCAGTTGCGGGATATGTGTCAGGATCTCCTGCTTGCTCATACCGCTCAGCGCATTGATCAGCATCTGTGCAAATAAGCGGCAACTGGCGACGGCTTCCGGGGCGGCATGGGTAGTACGCGATGAGGCTTCGGCATACTCCAGCACCTGCTGCGCATCCGGGAAATACCACAGCACGACGGGAGCAAGACGCATCAACGACCCGTTTCCGGCCGTTCGTGGATCGCTGGAACCGGCAAACGGTTCGCCATCGCTGGCAAATTTTTGCAGCGCCCCCGCAACAGTCATACCGATATCAAAACAGTGGCCCGTGGAGCTGAAATAGCCCCATTTCCACCAGTTAAGATAACGATTCATCTGATCTCTGGCATCAAAACCCCGGCAGGTCGTCAGGCTTTCCGCCAGGCACAGGGCCATAGAGGTATCATCCGTCCACTGCCCGGCTTGTAAGTGAAACGGGCCGCCGCCTACCATATCCGTTACCGGGGGAAAGCTGTCTTTCGGGCTAAATTCAACGGCAGTGCCCACGGCATCCCCGGCTGCCAGGCCGAGAAGCGTGCCCTGGTAGCGCTCAAGTAATTCTGGCATGGGTATACTCCGTCAGGATAAATCCGCCCACAGGCGTAGTTTTCCGCAATGCAGGCAGCGGAAGAGGTAACCCTGGCAGTCGCCGCCATCGAGAAGGTACTCAGGCAGTTTCTCGTAGTCCATACCAAATGCATAGCAGTCGGCTTGCAGGTCGGCAAACTGATCGAGTTTATCGGCAATTTCTTTCCAGCCGACGTACCCCACAAAAGCGCAGAAGTCGTTGCAATGCGCCAGCCAGTACTCCTGTTGCCAGCCGCAGTAACCCGGTGTGCGTTCGGTCAGCTCAACGAGACGGTCTTCCGGCCAGGGATTTTTGAACCCGGTGAATTCGCCGTCGTTGTCGTACTCCGCTTCAACGCCATCAACACTGGATTCGTCCTGAAAACTGCCGCCAAACTTTTGCGCGGCTGCGCCGTCAGCGATACACCACGGGCAAAGGTAATCGATCTCTTCGGTGGTGTAGAACGGATTGGTGTAATAAATCGCGGTCGGCTGCTGGCAGCAGGCGCAGGTGACCGTTTTGTCATCAGAAAACACCCCGGTGTCCAGGGGATGTGGGTGGTATTTAAAGACCGGAAGTGGTCGGGTTGCCTGGGCCATAAAAACGTCCTGTTTAGTGGTTTTGGTTAACGCGTAACATGCCACCCGCGTGCGCGCCACAGCTCTGGCAACTGCGCTAAATCAGTGAACGTAGTCACTTTCGGGTGATCGATAGGTTGGTTATGCGGATCGGCGCAGAAGTAAAACACTTCCATACCCGCCGCAATACCTGATTGTGCTCCGGCAGTGGAGTCGTCCACCAGAATACAGTTTACCGGATTAACATTCAGCGCTTTTGCCGCATGGTACATTAACGCTGGATCGGGCTTCCAGCGCTGGATGTCATAACCGCTGAACAGCGTGTCCGGAAAGTGATGCAGCAGACCCAGTTTACCTAAAGAGTGCTGCATTTTGCTGACCGGGCCGTTGGAGACCACGCACATCGGCACGCTAACAGCATCCAGCAGTGCGCCCGCGCCGGCAATCACTTCCAGCTCGGCATCAAACAGACGCGCGACCTCATCGCGGTACACTGGCTCCAGCGCGCTTTTCGCCAGAGCTACGCCATATTCAGCGCTGATGACATCAATAATTTCGTACAGTTTCATACCCTTAAAGCGCTTAAAGACCTCTTCCAGCGCCAGCGTGATGCCAAATTCTTTAAACATATGCACATAAGCGCGTGAGCAAATTACTTCACTGTCGACCAGGGTGCCGTCACAGTCGAAAAAAACCGCTTCAATGTGGGACATGCTGTTTCCTGTTTTGTTGCGAGTTTAACGTTTACTTAACGCAGATAGCGGGACGCAATCGTTGCCGTATAAGCAAATTCAATGAAAAAAAGTGTGTGATAACCGTCAACATTGTCTCATTTTGGTATAGGATAGCGACGAATTTTCCCTCCTATTCCGGAAATTGATAATGAGCCAACAACACACTACCCAGGCATCGGGCCAGGGGTTGCTTGACCGCGTGTTTAAACTGCGCGAACACGGCACATCGGCACGTACCGAAGTGATCGCCGGTTTCACAACGTTTTTGACGATGGTGTATATCGTCTTTGTTAACCCACAAATTTTGGGCGTCGCCGGGATGGACACCAGCGCAGTATTCGTTACCACCTGCCTGATTGCTGCATTTGGTAGCATCCTGATGGGACTGGTTGCCAACCTGCCGGTAGCGCTGGCACCGGCGATGGGCCTGAACGCCTTCTTCGCGTTTGTGGTGGTGGGCGCCATGGGATTGTCCTGGCAAGTGGGTATGGGTGCCATTTTCTGGGGGGCGGTTGGCCTGTTGCTGCTGACCCTTTTCCGCGTCCGTTACTGGATGATTGCCAATATTCCGGTGAGCCTGCGTGTGGGGATCACCAGCGGTATCGGTTTGTTTATTGGCATGATGGGTCTGAAAAACGCCGGTGTCATTGTCGCGAACAAAGAAACACTGGTGAGCATTGGTAACCTGACTTCCCACAGCGTTCTGCTGGGCGTCCTCGGTTTCTTCATCATTGCGATTCTGGCATCCCGCAATATTCACGCCGCAGTGCTGGTTTCCATCGTGGTGACCACGCTGCTGGGCTGGTTGCTGGGTGATGTGCAATATCACGGTATTGTTTCCGCACCGCCGAGTGTGGCCAGCGTGGTTGGCAACGTAGATTTAGCCGGTTCGTTTAATATTGGTCTGGCTGGCGTGATCTTCTCCTTTATGCTGGTGAACCTGTTCGACTCCTCCGGTACGCTGATCGGTGTTACTGACAAAGCCGGGCTGGTGGACGAAAACGGCAAGTTTCCGCGCATGAAACAAGCGCTGTTCGTTGACAGTATCTCTTCCGTTACCGGGTCCTTTATCGGAACCTCTTCTGTTACGGCGTATATCGAATCTTCTTCCGGCGTGTCTGTCGGTGGTCGTACCGGCCTGACTGCCGTTGTGGTGGGTTTGTTGTTCCTGTTGGTTATCTTCCTGTCGCCGCTGGCGGGGATGGTGCCGGGCTACGCTGCTGCGGGTGCGCTGATCTATGTTGGTGTGCTGATGACATCCAGCCTGGCGCGTGTGAAGTGGGAAGATCTGACAGAAGCGGTACCTGCGTTTATCACTGCGGTGATGATGCCGTTCAGTTTCTCCATTACTGAAGGTATCGCGCTGGGCTTTATCTCTTACTGTGTGATGAAAATCGGGACGGGGCGCCTGCGCGATCTCAGCCCGTGCGTCATTGTTGTCGCACTGCTGTTCTTGCTGAAAATCGTCTTTATCGACGCGCATTAATCTGCATTTCCCTCTCCCTTGCCGGGAGAGGGAAAACCGATTACCGCTTAACGCGCTGGATATACTCTCCGAAAGCGGTAAGTTGCCCGCTCAGATGATCAAGCGTGCTTTGATCAACCACTTCCCCCGTCTGCTGATCCACTTTGTTCTGGATGACTCCGCCCATAAATTCAGGCTTATTCATCACCATTGCATCGAGAAAGACGAGGATTTGGCGCAGATGATACTGGCAGCGTGCACCGCCGATTGCGCCCATTGAACTGGTTTGAATCAATACAGGTTTCCCGGCGAGCGGCTGTTCCGGCAAGCGTGATAACCAGTCTATGGCGTTCTTCAGGCCACCCGGCACTGAGTAGTTGTATTCAGGGGTGACGATAACCACACCATCCGCTGCGCGGATTTGTGCGGCAATGGCTTCCAGGCTCTGCGGAAATCCTTCTTCCTGTTGTATATCGGCATCATACAGTGGGATATCAGCAATCGAGGGCAGCGGTGTGATAGTCATTCCCGCAGGCGCAAGCTTGGGCAACGTACGTGCAACCATGGCATTAAAAGAGCCTTTACGCAGACTCCCAAGCAGTGTCACAACATTGAGTTCAGCAGACATGATGACTCCTTGCTAACGGATCAGTTAAGGATCAGGGCTTTTTCGGCAGGTAAGCTGGTGAATCGCATCAGACGGGAGGCGGGATCGTTGGCGCGCGTTTGTACATCGGCAAGGTAACGCCACCCTTTTTGACTATCAAATTCCCAGATTTTAAGGCTTTCGATGGCGGGGGCGACGGCCACCGACCAAATCAACACGTCTTCAGCATCACACATCACTTCCACTTGCGCCAGTTGCGCCACGCGAAGTCGACCGGAGCCTGGCAAAAGCTGTAACTGCCCGGGATCATCCTGCATCTGATGGATCAGCTTCATCACGCTTTGGCGCAGTGTCAGAATCTGAGTTTGTGCTTCATTCGGATCGCTTTGGTTATTGATCCACAACTGTTCATTGCCTGTGAATAGAGGCTGCTTTTGCCCGTGCGGGTTATGGAAACCCCGTGTCGCGCGTTGAAGCTCCATATCCAGACCGCATTCACCCTCTGTTGTTAGCGCAACGCCCACCATGTTTCCGGCATAGGACAGCGAGAACTGCGGCAGGCTGCTGTCGGCAAAGGCGGGTTTTCCGCTGGCTTCAATAGCAATCTCCGGCAACTCGCTGATGCCGTACAGCATAAACATCATTTCGGCGAGTAAGGCCCTGGACGCGAGGAAACGTGAGCGTCGATGTTCGGGGAGCTGACGAGCGCTGTCATGACAGGTTACCGGGAGTCGGGTAGAGACGAGATGTCCTTCTGAAAGAATCCCTCTTGCAAAATGCGTAGCCATTTTTCGCTCCGTGATAATGGTCTGGATGAATCGAATCGATAATCAATATTATCGCCCATACTGGATAGGTTTTAATGCGGAAATTCGCATCTGAAAAGTCCTAAGCGACCATATTTACATTTTCTTTAGCCAATCCTGCGTACTTTACGAAATTTGGCCGCCAGGGAAGCAAACGGCCGCTAAAACGGCCGTTCGGTGAGCAGTGGGAAAGGGTTATTTACCGATACAGAAACTGGAGAAAATACGACCGAGTAAATCATCGGAGGTAAACTCGCCGGTGATCTCACTCAAGCTCTGCTGTGCCAGGCGGAGCTCTTCAGCCAGCAGCTCACCAGCCCATGCGCCAAGCAGTTGCGCTTTACCCTGTTGCAGATGCTCCGCCGCTGTTTCCAGCGCTTGCAGGTGGCGGCGGCGTGCCAGGAACCCGCCTTCCATGTTAGTGTCGAATCCAATGCTTTGCTTGAGATGAAGACGCAGCGTGTCGACGCCTTCGCCGGTATGCGCAGAGAGGCGTATAAGTGAGTGGCTATTCACTTCGCTCATGCCTGGTTGCTCGCCGGTAACATCCGTTTTGTTACGCACCACCGTAATCGGTAATTTCGCCGGTAAACGGGCAATAAAATCTGGCCATATTTCCGCCGGGTCAACCGCGTCAGTCGTGGTGCCATCCACCATAAACAGTACCCGGTCCGCTTGCTCAATCTCCAGCCACGCGCGTTCGATGCCGATACGCTCGACTTCATCACAGGCTTCACGCAGACCTGCGGTATCGATAATGTGCAGCGGCATGCCATCAATATGGATATGCTCGCGCAACACGTCGCGGGTAGTGCCGGCGATATCGGTCACGATAGCGGCTTCCCGCCCGGCCAGCGCATTCAGCAGGCTTGATTTTCCGGCATTTGGGCGGCCGGCAATCACCACTTTCATCCCTTCGCGCAGCAGACTTCCCTGGCGTGCTTCAGCGCGCACAGCATCCAGATCGGCAATCACGCTGTGCAACTGCGCTTCAATTTTTCCGTCCGAGAGAAAATCGATTTCTTCATCCGGGAAATCGATCGCGGCTTCGACATAGATGCGCAGGTGAGTAAGTGCTTCCACCAGGTGATTCACGCGGGTGGAAAACGCCCCTTGCAATGAGTTCAGCGCTGAACGTGCTGCCTGCTCGGAGCTGGCATCAATCAAATCGGCGATGGCTTCAGCCTGCGCCAGATCAAGCTTATCGTTGAGAAATGCGCGTTCAGAAAATTCACCCGGTCTGGCAATACGCAGCCCTGGCAGCGTCAGAATGCGTTTTAACAGCAGATCGAGGATCACCGGGCCGCCGTGGCCCTGCAGTTCCAGTACATCTTCACCGGTAAAGGAGTTTGGCCCTGGGAACCACAGCGCAATGCCCTGGTCCAGCGCTGCGCCATCAGCGTCCAGGAACGGCAGATAGTCGGCATAACGCGGTTTTGGCAGTTTGCCTAATACCGCCTGCGCAACGTCGCGCGCCTGGCGGCCGGAAATACGCAAGATGCCCACACCACCGCGTCCCGGTGGGGTTGCCTGGGCGACAATCGTGTCGTTATGGCTCATGGTTTGTTTTCCGAAACCTCAAAATAAAAAAGGCGGTCAGATGACCGCCTTGTCTGAATCTTAACGCGTATCAGGAGCTTTTCTTCTCGCGGCTATGCAAACCACGTTTCTCCAGACCACGGTAAATCAGCTGCTGCTGAATAATGGTCACCAGGTTGCTGACGATATAGTACAGCACCAGACCTGATGGAAACCACAGGAAGAACACCGTGAAGATGACCGGCATAAAGGTCATGATCTTCTGCTGCATCGGGTCGGTCACGGTGGTCGGCGACATCTTCTGAATGAAGAACATCGTTACGCCCATCAGAATCGGCAGGATGTAGTACGGGTCTTGTGCGGACAGGTCATGGATCCACAGTGCGAACGGCGCATGGCGCAGCTCAACAGAGCCCATCAGCATATAGTACAGCGCCAGGAAGATTGGCATCTGAATCAGCAGCGGGAAACAGCCACCCAGCGGGTTCACTTTTTCCGCTTTGTACAACGCCATCATTTCCTGGCTCATACGCTGCTTGTCTTCACCCAAACGCTCACGCATGGCCTGAATTTTTGGCTGCAGCATGCGCATTTTCGCCATGGAGGTGTACTGCGCTTTGGTCAGCGGGTACATGATGCCACGAACGATAAAGGTGATTGCAATGATGGAGAAGCCCCAGTTACCCAGGAAGCTATGGATCCATTTCAGCAGTTTGAACAGCGGCTGAGAGATAAACCACAACCAACCGTAATCCACAGTCAGATCCAGATGCGGTGCAGCGGCTGCCATTTTGTCCTGAATTTCCGGACCCACCCACAGGGTGCTGTTCAGCGATGCAGTCTGGCCTGGTGCGATGCTCACTGGCTGCGATTTGTAGCCGATGGCTGCAACGCCATTGCCCAGGTTGCTGGTATAGAAGTTGTTCGTACCATCGTTGCGCGGGATCCACGCTGTAGCGAAATACTGTTGCAGCATTGCAACCCAACCGCTGTTTGCGCTGACGTTCAGGTTTTCGTTATCGGCAATGGTGTCGAACTTGTATTTCTCATACTTCGCGTCAGGCGTGGAGTAGGCCGCGCCGCGGAAGGTATGCAGCGCAAAGTTGCTGCTGCCTGTATCGCGATGTGACGGCAGATTGATGGATTGCTTCAACTGACCGAAGGTAGCCACTTCCAGCGGTTTATCACTGGCGTTCTGCACGTTATAGCCTACGTTCACCGCGTATTCACCGCGTTTCAGCGTGAATGTTTTGGTGAATGTGTTGCCAGCAGCGTCGGTATAGGTCAGCGGGATCGCCAGTTCGTTCTGGCCGTCAGCCAGTACAAACGCATCTTTTTCCACGTTATACAGCGGACGCGGGCCATTTGCCGGGTTATCCGGACCGTTAGCACCCGTCAGACCGCTCTGCGCCTGATAGATAAACTGCGGTGTGGTTTCCAGTAACTGGAACGGCTCGCTGGCACCCAGTTCTTTCGGATAAGCCGGAAGCAGTGCCTGCTCAACATCACCACCACGGGTGTTGATGGTCAGCTCAAGCACATCGGTTTTAACCGTTATCAGTTTCCCCTGGCCACTGGCCGGTACGCCCTGGTCGGCTGCGCTACCCGCTGCGGTGGTCGTAGTCTGCGTGGTCTGCTGTTGCGCCGGAGGAGGATTTTTATCCTTCTCCCACGTTTGCCAGATCATGAAAGACACGAACAACAAAGCGATGATAAAAAGATTGCGTTGCGAATCCATCGTTAGTGTTCTCTGGTTTTAGAAGGTCCTGGCGGGACGGGATCGTCTCCACCCGGGTGTAAAGGGTGGCATTTTAATACGCGTTTCACTGTCAACCAACTGCCTTTTATCACTCCAAACCTGCGCAATGCCTCAATTCCATAGTGAGAGCAGGTTGGCGTGAAACGGCAGTGCGGCCCGAGTAGCGGACTAATCAGGCGTTGATAGACCCGAATCAGGCCGATCAGGACCCTTGAGCCAGGCGACAATGGCGGCGCCATAATTTTTCCAACGCTTCCGAGAGAGCACGGTTATCGAGGTCGGCAACCCCTTTCTTCGCCACCACCACAAAATCCATTGCCGGCAGTTCATGCTGGCGCAAACGAAAACTCTCACGCGTCAGACGTTTAATCCGATTGCGTTCATGAGCGCGTTTGACGTTTTTCTTGGCGACGGTAAGACCGATACGGGGATGCCCCAGCGAATTCAGGCGGCCGAGGATGGTGATTTGCGGCGTGCCAGCCCGTTGTGGCTGCTGGAAGACGAAAGTGAAATGAGTGGGAGTTAACAAACGTAACTCCCTGGGAAAAGCGAGCTTAACCACTCAGGGGTTAGCTTTATTACTTGGAAACGGTCAGACGTGCGCGGCCTTTAGCGCGACGACGAGCCAGAACCTGGCGACCATTTTTAGTAGCCATACGAGCACGGAAGCCGTGAGAACGGTTGCGCTTCAGTACAGACGGTTGAAAAGTGCGTTTCATGGCGGTTTCTACCTAAACTTGAATAAATTCACTGACTTTTGCGTATGCCTGAACGGAAATCGAACGACTGGCGCGCAAGCCATGGGTAATTAAAGAGGCCGGATTGTAATAATTGTACACTCCGGAGTCAATTCTCTTTCCTTATAGCGCACGTATTTTCGCACATAATTGCGCGAAAAATAAGCAGCATTCGACGACTGCATAAGAGCATAACGCGCCGGGGGCAGGATTATACGGGGACGGCAGTAAAGCGCAAGGATCCTCCAGGATCTTCGTTAGATCGTTTAAGCAATAAATCGTCGTTACTCATTAAATTTTCCAATATGCGGCCTAAATCGTCCCGCTCCTCTCTCTGGATCGTTTACACTGACCCGGTTCAGAATCGCCCTGTGGATAAATCGTGAAGAATCTGTGAGAAACAGAAGATCTCTGCCGCGGTTTACGCTATGATCCGCGGTCCCGATCGCGATCCAGGATCGTGAACAGGGCAAAAACCGTAAATAGCGGTTCGCACGTCACCCGGTTGGGTCTTATCGATGTGTGTCAAAAAACATTAATGTTTCTGTCTTTACTATTTATCGATTTTCGTTCGAGTGGAGTCCGCC